>NZ_AP021874.1:0-4800000 GCF_009688945.1 Desulfosarcina alkanivorans | reverse complement strand
CGGAACCGTGACCCGCAATACCATATTATATCTTTCGGGCTCGGCAATCTGTATCTGAACGCGTGGTTCGATGCTCGGCTCCTCGAGGTTCTGGTGAAGCGCCTGGGCCTTCATGACCTTACCCGCTTTGTCAATATATGGAATGCTCACATCCCTGGCGGCCTGCAGCAACGCCTTTTCGGCGTTTTCCCATTGACCGTCGGCGTTAATCGGGATGGTCATCAGGTGAAAGACGTAGTCGCTCCACAAAAACGTCTCATTTTTTACGGTTGCCGACAGAAACAGACTGTTGGGCAGGTAGATGGTGAGCCCGGTATACTGATGGGTCTTGTCTCCCGGACCGATCTCCAGCAACGTCATGCCCATCAGATTCTGATCGATCACATCTCCACGGATATCGTTTACTTCGATGCGATCGCCTACGGTCACGAACTTTGTCGTGGTTCGATAAAAGAAACCGACCACATTCAACAGAAACTCCTTGGTGGCGATTACGATAGCCGCTGCTATCACCACAATGGATGCCGCAATGGTGCGCAGCTGCTCGAGCCAGACCACAACCAGAATACCGAATATCAGAAAGATGGTAATGTTGCGGACCCGAACGACCCATTGTCGTTTGAATGTCGGAGGAAACGTCTCCTTGTTTTTGATCCAATGAACAATGTATTTTCTGATGATCAAGACGATAATGATAAGAACCGTCGTACTTACCAGCTTCGTCGCGAAAGAACCGACCCAAAACGATTGCAGGTTCATCCGGTTTTCTTTCCTTCAAAAAAAGCCATACCTGTCCAGACAAGGGACAGGTATGGTGTTTATGCTGGAGCGTTTATCCGATCAGTACACGTCATCGCCCATCGGCGCGGCCGGTGTTTTCTTCTTCTCCGGCTTGTCGGCAATCATGGCTTCGGTGGTCAGCATGAGACCGGCAACGGATGCGGCGTTCTGCAGGGCGAAGCGTACCACCTTGGTGGGGTCGATGACCCCGGATACCAGCAGGTTTTCGTATTCGTCGGCAGCGGCATTGAAGCCATAATCGTCTTTTCCTTCCAGGACCTTGTTGACGACCACGGAGCCTTCCAGACCGGCGTTGCAGACAATCTGGCGCAACGGCTCCTGAAGGGCGCGCTTCAATATGGCCAGGCCATTTTTTTCATCGCCCTTTGCGTCAACACCCTCCAGGGCCGCCATGCATCGGATCAGGGCCACACCGCCACCGGGAACGACGCCCTCTTCGACCGCCGCCCGGGTGGCGTTCAGGGCGTCTTCCAGGCGTGCTTTTTTCTCTTTCATTTCGGTTTCCGTGGCCGCACCGATGTTGATCACCGCCACGCCGCCGATCAGTTTGGCCAGCCGTTCCTGAAGCTTCTCGCGATCGTAATCGGAGGTGGTCGCTTCGGTCTGGGCACGTATCTGGCTCACCCTCCCTTCGATGGCAGATTTGTTGCCGGCCCCGTCAACGAGGGTGGTGTTGTCCTTGTCAATCTTCGCCGTGCGGCACTTTCCCAGATCCGCCACGGTGAGGTTTTCCAGTTTGATGCCCAGGTCTTCGGAGACCACCTGGCCGCCGGTGAGAACGGCGATATCCTCCAGCATGGCCTTTCGGCGGTCACCGAATCCGGGCGCCTTGACCGCGGCCACCTTCAGGGTGCCGCGAAGCTTGTTGACGATCAGGGTCGCCAGGGCTTCTCCGTCCACATCTTCGGCAACCATCAGCAGGGGCCTGCCGGCCTGAGAAACCGATTCCAGCAGGGGCACCAGGTCCTTCATGTTCGAAATTTTCTTTTCATGGAGCAGAATATACGGATCCTCCAGTTCGACGACCATCTTCTCGGAGTCGGTAACGAAATACGGGGAGAGATACCCCCGATCGAACTGCATCCCTTCGACGACGTCCAGGGTCGTTTCCATGCCCTTGGCCTCTTCGACGGTGATGACGCCCTCTTTACCCACTTTTTCCATGGCCTCGGAGATCATCATGCCCACGGCCTGGTCATTGTTGGCGGAGATGGCACCCACCTGCTCGATTTCCTTGCGGTCCTTGGTGGGCTTGGACATCTTTTTCAAGGCGTCGACCACGACGGTAACGCCCAGATCGATACCCCGTTTGATGGCCATGGGATTGGCTCCGGCCGCCACCAGCCGCTGGCCCTCCGTGTAGATGGCCCGGGCCAGCACCGTTGCGGTGGTGGTGCCGTCGCCGGCCATATCGCTGGTCTTGCTGGCCACCTCCCTGACCATCTGAGCCCCCATGTTTTCAAACTTGTCCGTCAGTTCGATCTCTTTGGCTACCGTCACACCGTCCTTGGTGACCAGGGGCGACCCAAAGGCTTTGTTCAACACCACGTTGTTGCCCTTGGGGCCAAGCGTCACCTTCACCGCATCGGCCAGTGCATTGACCCCTTTGAGCATGGACTCTCGGGCCCGCGAGCCATAAACAATCTTTTTTGCAGCCATCTGTCTTTCCTCCCGATTATTGGATCACCCCAAGAATATCGTCTTCCCGCATGAACAGGTGTTCGACGCCGTCGATCTTAATCTCGGTGCCCGCGTATTTGGAGAAGAGCACCCGATCGTCCGTTTTCAATTCCATGGGCACCCGCGCTCCCCGTTCATCCAGTTTTCCGGGTCCGGCGGCAACAACTCTGCCTTCCATGGGTTTTTCCTTGGCGGTATCCGGAATAATGATCCCGCCTTTGGTTTTTTGTTCTTCTTCGACGCGAACCACCAGCACCCTGTCATTCAATGGCCTGACCTTCATTTTTTTCTCCTTTTTTGGGATTCCAGAAACTTGCCTGACGGGAACCTGCGCCACTCGCACCGGTGGCGTTGCCGCCGGTATCCGCGGCCATGTCCGTACATCAGTTTGTAATTGTCGAAATCAGGACAATGCCTGTTATGGATGTTCTCAACATTAAAGCGAAAAGACTTGTTGTCAAGACCGGAAAAAACAATTTTTTACTCAATACAAACAATATGTTGCAAAAATTTCATCTTCGGCCGGCATGCATCGGTGATGTGACTCGTAAAAGGGGCTGCAAACAAGCCTGCCACCGAAGCCAAATGCCTGACCCGCATCCGGGCAGGCATTTTTCGCGTGTCCGATGTCGACCCGACAGAGGGGTGACGGGTATCCTCCAGCCCACCGCCATTGAAATTAATGAATGTCGACGGTGCTGGTGCTTTTGTCGTAATTGCCCGTGTAAAGAACCATGTCCGGAAAATCGTCAAGGGAGATCCAGTTTTTTACCACAAGCCCTTTGTGATGGGCCGTTGCAGGATCATATATTCTGAATTCACTGGCACTTCGATGCAATTCCATGGGCCGGCTCACATATTTGAGGGACCATACCAGATCCGGATCCAGCTTCATTGCCACGACCATCTTGCGACCGACCTCTTCCGGGAGGTCTCTGGGCCTGGGAAGTTTGGGTCTCTTTACGGCAACAGCGGTGTCCCGGGCCTCTTTTTTCCAGAATTTCCAGTTCATCGAAGAGTATCCTTTCATGCTTGTCGATTTTGGTTCTCCGCATCGACCATGCCCTCCCGGCTGGAAGGCACTTTCAGCGGTGCAGAATCGTGCTACCAAAAAGCATACCAACTTATATCGACTCGACAGGGTGAGGCGTAAAACGAATACCGGTCCGGCGAGGAAAGGCCCGTTCCGGTCGTTCAGGCACCGGTTAGAGGCAATCAGCGACCGCAACCCGCGAACAGATAACGATGCCGCGCCGTTGAGGGGTCAAGGGAGGAACAGCTGGGTTCAGAACCAGAAGTTCCGATTTTCCGTAGAATCGGAAATGAGGGTTCTGCAAGCGTCTGGCAACGCACGTGGACGTCCATCGGGGAATGGCGCGGCATGCTTCCTATCAGAGCGGCAGGATTGGGTCTGCCGCCCCGCAGGAGTGAAGGCATGGCCCGCGGGTGCAGTATCCCGATCCGGAGGTGTTGCCCCTCCGGGAAATACTGAAGGGGGCCCGTGTGAAAAAACCCTATTTAAAGAGGCCTTTGTCCAGGCCATACTTGTGCATCAGCTTGTTCAACTGCCGGGTACTTACGCCGGCCTCTGATGCCGAGGTGTTGATCCTGCCCTTGTTCCGGGAAAGAACGTCTTTCAGGTAGCGGCGTTCAATTTCCGTCAGCCCCTTTTTCCTCACCGCTGCCAGCGTTTGGGTGGTGTCGATGGCCACTTCGGTGGTTGGCTCGACGGTATCGAAGAGTTCGGCCGGGAAACTTTCGGGCGTCAGTTCGGATGTCGTCTCGAGGATGTGCGCCCGTTCCACCAGATTCTCTATTTCCCGGATGTTGCCCGGCCAGTCGTAATGCATCAGGGCATGCATGACATCGGGATGAACACCCTGGATGTCCTTGGCATTGAACTGGTTGAATTTTTCGCGAAAGGCATTGACGAACAGGGGAATATCTTCTCTACGCTCGTTGACCTGAGGGATCGTGATGGGAAAAACGTTGAGGCGGTAGTATAGGTCTTTTCTGAACAGGCCCTCATCGCACATCTGTTTGAGATCGGCATTGGAGGCGGCAATTACGCGAACGTTGGCCTTGAGGGTCTGTTCGCCGCCCACACGCTGATAGTTTCCTTCCTGGAGAACCGTCAGCAGTTTAACCTGCGCTGATTTGGCGATGGTGCCGATTTCATCCAGGAAAATGGTGCCTCCCGAGGCCACTTCGAACTTGCCCAGCTTACGCCGGTGAGCACCGGTAAAGGCCCCTTTTTCGTGACCGAAAAGCTCGCTTTCGATCAGGGTGTCCGGTATGGCCCCGCAATGAACGCTGATAAAGGGACCGTCTTTTCGATTGCTGTGCCGGTGAATGAGTTTGGCCGTAAACGTTTTTCCCGTTCCGGTCTCACCCAATAACAGCACCGTGGTCTTGGTGGGGCTGACGGAAAGGACATTGTGGTAGACTTTTTTCATTTTGGGGCTCAGCGTCTGGACAATATCGAGGGAATCATCCTTCCATATCCGCTCCCGCAAATAGGCAAGCTCTGACTGCCGGTGGCGTTCCCTTGAAATTTCATCAATCACCAGGTGCAGCTCATCGGCATCGACAGGTGCGGTAATATAGTTGCTGGCACCGTTTTTCACATACCGCACGGCGTTTCGAACGTCGCCTTTTCCGACAACCATAACAATGGCCATCGTGGGTCGCATATCCTTCAGATGCTGAATCCCCGCCTTCGGATCCACGGCCCGGTCCGGCCCGCCAGACAAGGCTTCCATCAGCGGCAGGTCGATAAAAAGGCAATCACAGGCGATGGTCTTGACCTGCTGCCGGATCCGGTCCGGTTGATCGGCAATGGCACACCGGCCGCCACCGGATAAAATACTGCGGATGGCCGCATTGGTTCGCGGTTCTTGTGTGGCGATGAGAATGGTATCCATAGGCCTGCGCGCGGGGCGTCCCCATGCCCCACGGGTGTATGGGGACAGGGCTTTAAGGATATGTGTTGCCAAAACACCTATCTTATGAGCTCGGATTTCCCATAAAAAGCAGCTAAAAACAAGTTCAAACTGCCACACCGGATGCATTCGGGAGGGGGAGGCAGGCAATCATCCCGGAAAGCCGTCAGGCCGCCGCGAACATCCTTGACCACCGAAAAGCCCCGGTTGAGGCTATCCGGTAGCGGAAGGGTCATAAATTGAGAGAAAAAACAGGGACAGCAGGCGGGGGAAACAGCCAGACAAGCGCCGGCGTTCCATCAGGGCAAGGGTTCAGTACCCGATGACTTTTTCAAGCGTCTCACGGTGGTTTTTGCAGGTAATGCAGTAACTGGTGACCGGCCTGGCCAACAGCCGCTTCATGGCAATGGGTTCCTCGCAGTCCTCACAGATGCCGTAGGTGCCCTCTTCAATGGCCTGAAGACGCTCTTTTATTTTTCTGATCAGTCGGCTCTCCCGGCTTCGAATGCGAAAAACATTGCTCCGGGAAAGCTCCAGGGTCGCACGGTCCAGCGGGTCTGCTTCATTGTCCGAAGTGGAACCGGTGAGTTCCCAAACCGTATCTTCGGCTTTATCGATCAGCCGATCCAGTTCTCTTTCCAGCAGTTGACGAAAATAGTCCAGATCTTTTTCCTTCATGGGTTCCCCCTGCAGTCGTTGATGGGGTTGAGTCGGCCGGCACCGAGGTGTGGAAACGGTCCCGGCGGCGGCCGAGAAGATGGACGCCGGTTGTCGGCGTCCTCCCGGCACCGATGAAGGCCGGGGGAGACCGGATCGGCATGCGTCCAGACTTCCACATGACGGCCCCACAAACCGGATTGCTCCCGGGCCGGCGGGCTCTTTGGGTGGTCGGCAAAGACCTATTCAGCAAACGAAACGCTTTCCAACAGCTCGAATTTTTTGATGTTGATCGCCCGGTGAATCTTCTTGCCGCTCCTGACAAGTCCTACGGCACGGATCGGTTTTTGGAGCAGGTCGATAAATCGTGCACTGTTTTCAATGATGTATTCTTCATCGTCGGTAGCTGACAGCGAGACTTCAGAAACCCGATCGCACTCATCCCAGGCGAACGGAGTGACGATCCCGACCAGGGTCTGCATGGATGCGTTAGGCTTTTTTTTCATGGCCACTCCTGTTTTGGAAAGGGCCCGCCCCCACCGGCGGGCGGGCCCTTGAAGGCTTATTCGGCCAGAATTTCGAAAGTGGTGACAGTAATTATGTTTACGTCCTGATCCTGCTCGAGTGTCCCCACCACCTTGGCTTTTTCACCGATGTGGTTCTCGACCAGATCGGTGCCCTGAACGGTGTCCGCGATCTCAAAAACCTGACCGTCGGCATCGACAATCTGAAAATTGTCATTCACCTCGCCTTCGATGGTCACCGGCTCCGATGCCATTGCGAGCAGCGGAAGAAGGGTGATCACCGCCAGCATCGTCAACACCAGCCACATGTTCATTTTTCCCTTTTTCATCGTTTCTCTCCTTTTGTTTCATAAAGGACCACGTGTCCCCAATAACCTTCGCCAGAGGGCTATAAAATCCTGACGCATCACCTTCAGCAATGATCGGGCCAAAATTTTATATATTTGTTTTTATTATAAAATTTGCAGGCCATGTCTAAAATCAGAACTGACAGGTCCGATCATCCACACACCGTTCGGCACCGGGGAACATTCAAACGTTGCAGAAACCTGTTTAACACCCCGGCATATTTACTAAAAAATAAAAAGAAAACAGGATTCCGATTTTCGAAAAACCGGAATCATCCGTTCCGCCCCTGGCGGGTTGGCTGGAAATTCACGGAGAAAAAAGCTGTCACCACCACGAAAGCCAGGGGTGCATGTGGGGGCCGTCGGCACAAGTGACGCCGGCACGAATAGGAACGTTGTGCACAAGGGTTTTTTAACCTACCGGAATGTTTCTAATTTCATAGAGACGCCAGGACCCGATGCGTCTGAGAAAGAATTCCACGAAAAAATAATTGGCCGTTTAAAAAAATTGTCATGAAATTTGCTTTGGCCAACGTCGTTTTCCGTCGATGGGAAACAGGTATTGCGCCTGAGTGAGGGAACAGAAAATGACGCGTGAAAACAGCCGCCTCAACCAACCTTTCGAGCTGATGGACGGTGCATCCGGAGAATTCCGACAGATACAGCAAGATGTGAACCGCCAGCGGGAAATTACCGCCGATCTGTCACGGACGCTTGAAGAGCGTCTCGAAGCCTATGAGGACATCATCGACTCCGAGGTGGGCGACACCGCTTTCATCCGCGCCCGCAACATCGAACGGGAAACCGGGCTGCGCCAGATTTTCCTGAAGTTCGAAGGAGGCAACCCCACCGGCACCCAGAAGGACCGTGTCGCCTTTGCCCAGGCCATGGATGCCATGCGGCGAGGCTTCGACACCGTTACAGTGGCCACCTGCGGCAACTTCGGTGTGGCCCAGGCGCTGGCGGCCTCCCTGGCCGGCATTCACTGCGTGATCTACCTCCCGGGGAACTACCATACCCCCCGGATTCGGGAGATGGAGGCGCTGGGAGCGGAAATCGTTCGCGTGCCGGGCGACTATGAAGGGGCGGTGGCCACCTCCAGCGAGCAGGCCGAGAAATCGGAATGGTACGACGCCAACCCGGGCGGCAGTAACACGATGATGCAACTGACCGCCTATGGTGGGATCTCCTACGAAATTTACGATGAACTGGGGGATGCACCGGCGGCAGTAGCCTTGCCGGTTTCCAACGGAACGACATTCGCCGGCGTGTTCAAAGGATTTGCCAGCCTGCACCGACGGGGCAAGACCTCGCGCATGCCTCGGATGGTGGCCGGCTCCTCCTTTCGGAAGAACCCCATCGTCCAGGCCGCTCTGAAAAACAGGCCCATCTGTGAAGACCTGGTTCCGGAAAAAATCAGGGAGACCCGAATCAATGAACCGCTGATCAACTGGCATGCCATCGACGGCAACGCCGCCCTCAGGGCCATCCGTGAAACCGGCGGCTGGGCCGGCGATGCCTCGGACAGGAATATGCGCCTGTACTCACGTCTGATCCGTGAGCGAGAAGGCCTGGACGTGCTGCCGGCGTCCACCGCCGGGCTGATTGCCCTGATCGACCGCCACCGGCTAAACCCACTGCCCAACGATCGATATGTGGTCGTCCTGACAGGAAGAAAATCATGAAGCCCGAAGGAAAAGCAATCGTCTATTGTGAAGGTGCGTTTAACACGCTCAACGGCAAAACGGCCCATGGCCTGGTGCGGTTCTGCCGCCGGTATCATGTTGTCGCCGTTGTGGATTCCCGTTATGCCGGCCGGGATGCCGGTGAGGTGATTGATGGCCAAACCAGCGGCACACCGGTGTTGGGTTCCATTGATGCCGCCATGCAGGTTGCCGAAAAAACAGGCCTGCCGGCCACACACCTGGTGATCGGTATTGCCCCTGACGGGGGGCGCCTGGGAGAAAAGGCCCGCCAGGATGTTATCGCAGCCATTGCGCGTAAGCTCAACATTGACTGCGGCCTTCACGATTTCCTGTCAGAAGATGAGGAACTCAGACGGCTGGCCGCTTCACATGGCGTGGTCCTCCGCGACATCCGCAAACCGCCAGATCGAAGCCAACTGCATTTTTTCTCAGGGAAAATCGAAGCGGTGGAAGCATTGAAAATCGCTGTGCTGGGCACCGACTCGGCCGTGGGTAAACGGACCACCGCCTGGCTGATGGTGCAGGCATTTGAGCGGCTGGGATACCGGACCGAAATGATCGGGACCGGCCAGACCGCCTGGATGCAGGGCGCACGCTACAGCATGATCATGGATTCGCTGGTCAACGATTTCGTGTCCGGTGAAATCGAACACGCCGTGTGGCAGGCCTGGAACGAACAGCACCCGGATGTGATCATCATCGAAGGCCAGGGCAGCCTGATGAACCCGGCCTACCCGGGCGGCTTCGAAATTCTGGCGGCGGGCCGGCCGGATCTGGTGGTCCTGCAGCACGCCCCCGCCAGAAAGGATTATGACGGTTTTCCCGGCTACCCGATCCAGCCCCTGTCCCGGCAGATCCAGGCCGTTGAATCCCTGTCGGGCAAACCGGTTGTTGCCATTACGATCAACCACGAAGGCATCGTCGCGGATCGGGTCCCGGCAACCTGCGAGGCCATCGAAATGGTGGTCGGCCTGCCGGCATTCGATGTGCTCCGGGATCAGGGAGACCGGCTGGTTGCGACACTGCTGCCGCACGTGAAGCGCAAACAGCCACCGGACAGCATAAAACCAGGCGCTGACGGCGCCCCTCGTTAATCAGGGAGTCAGAATCCATGCCAGAAGCAAATACGCCTGTATTGAACCATGAAGATGCCCTGGCCCCTCTCGTGGTTTTCGATCGGCTGGAAGTGGGACCGGTAAGGCTGGAACCCAAACGGCTGGTGGCGCCCTATCGCCTGACGGTTGCCGGAGAGGCTGAGCAGACCGAACTGATTTACACATACGAGGAGGATGTTTTCGATCCCCGTTCACCCGAATCCCGGAATCTGGCCGACATGATCGCCGCCCAGGTGGCCCTGAATTACGGCCTGTTCTGCCGTGATATCGTCTTCAACGGCCTGTTCGACAAAACCGACCGCCGTTTTCTCAGGGAGATGGCGAAAAACACCGCCCGGGAAATTTTCGTCAACAAGTTCCTGGTTCCCAATCCCTTCCTGGTGGGTGATGCGGCCAGCCTGCCGGCAGTGAAAGCCGAAACCTACCTGCAGGCGCGGCTGATCTTCCCCCGCGGGGTTCGGGTTGAGGGCCTGCGTCCCTGGAAGACCGACCCGAACCGCCACTGCATTCTCTCCAGCGGCGGCAAGGACAGCCTGCTGGGTTTCGGTCTGCTCGAAGATATGGGCAGGGAGGTGCACCCCATTTTCGTCAACGAGTCGGGCCGGCACTGGTTTACGGCCTTGAACGCCTATCGCCACTTCAGGGACAGCATCCCCAACACGGCACGGGTATGGGTCAACGCGGACCGCTTTTTCTCCTGGATGCTTCGCCGGATGCCCTTCATCCGAAAAGATTTTGCCGGCGTGCGCTCGGACCAGTACCCCATCCGCCTGTGGACGGTGGCGGTATTTCTCTTCGGCGCCCTGCCGCTGATGCAGAAACGGGGCATGGGCCGGCTGATCATCGGGGACGAGTTCGATACCTCCCGGCGCGTCACCACCCGGGGGATCCGCCACTACGACGGCCTTTACGACCAGAGCATCTGGTTCGACCGCGCCCTGTCAGCCTATTTCAACGGCAAGGGGTGGGCGGTGAACCAGTTTTCGATGCTGCGCCCCCTGTCCGAACTGTTGATCGAAAAAATACTGGTCGAGCGCTATCCCCATCTCCAGGAGCATCAGATGTCCTGCCACGCCACCCACAAGGCAGGCGACCGGGTCAAGCCCTGCGGCAAGTGCGAGAAGTGCCGCCGCATCGTGGCCATGCTCACCGCCCTGGAAGCAGACCCCACCCGCTGCGGCTACACGAGGGCTCAGATCAAAACCTGTCTGACAGCCCTGCTGGACAAGGGGCTTTACTCCCAGCCAACAGCCGAAGCGGCGCACCTGCTCCATATGCTTTCCCAACGGGGTGCCATCACGGTGCCCCCTGCAGAGGCCCGGGCGGTCCGTCCTTATCCGGAGGTTATGCGGCTGCGGTTCGACCCCATGGTATCGCCCATCGATGGCATCCCGGAAGACTTGCGGGTGGACCTTTACCGCATCTGCATGGAATACGCGGCCGGCGCGGTTGCGCCTGATCGATCGGGATGGCAGCCGGTGGATCCGTTTTCCCACCCGGACTTGAACAGGCCCCGGGCCTTCGAACCGGGACAATCGGCAGCCGTGGAAACGATGGCCGCCGATACGCCGCCGGCGACCTTCTTCTGGGGAGACCTCTGCTGGCCGGATGCCATGGACCGGCTCGGCATCGTGGATACTGCCCTGCTGCCGGTGGGCGCCATCGAGCAGCACGGCCCCCACCTGCCCCTGGACACGGATGCCTTCGATGCCGATTACCTGGCCCGGCGCGTCGCCGACGGCTGCAGCGCCCCCAAGCCGCTGGTGCTGCCGCTGATCGCCTACGGGGTCTCCTACCACCATGAAGCCTTCAAGGGCACCATCAGCATCAACAATGACACCCTGGCCAACCTGGTCTACGACGTGGGTATCAGCGTGGCCAAAAACGGCATCAAAAAACTGGTGATCATCAACGGGCACGGCGGCAATGCGCCGTCATTGAATTTTGCCGCCCAGCGCATCAACCAGGATGCCCGCATTTTCGTCTGCGTGGATACCGGGGAGACCAGCGACGTGGACGTGGACCGCCTCATCGAAACCCCCAACGATGTCCATGCCGGCGAGATCGAGACGAGCACCAGCCTGGCCATTCGGCCCCATCTGGTGCGCCTGGACCGCCTGCAGATGGAGGTGCCGGCATTCACCAGCCGCTATCTTGATTTTACGTCCAAACGGGGGGTTTCCTGGTATGCCCACACCCACAAGATATCGGCCAGCGGAGTCATGGGAGATCCGACCAAGGCCAGCGCCCAAAAAGGTGAGAAGATGTGGGCGGTCATGATCGCCAATCTGGTGGGCTTCGTGGACCAGCTGAAAACCATGACCCTCAAGGAAATCTATCAGAGAAAGTATTAGCAGCCGATGAAAATTACACACATGGACGCCTGGCCGGTCACCATGCGGCTGACCGAGCCGTATACCATTGCCTACGAATCCGTCAGCAGGGTCACCAATGTCTTCCTGCGCATGGAAACCTCGACGGGCATCATCGGCTATGGCTGCGCGGCACCGGACCGGGAAGTGACCGGCGAAACCGCAGCGGGTGTTATGGACGCCCTGACCACTATCATCGTTCCCGCCTTCAAGGGGTCGGATCCCCTGCGGCCGGTCATGCTCATGGAACGCATCCGCCCGGACCTGAAGGCGCAACCATCGGCCATGGCCATGGCCGACATGGCCCTGTTCGATATTCTGGGCAAGGCGGCCGGTTTACCGCTGTACAAACTTCTCGGCGGATTCCGGGATCGCATGCGCACCAGCATCACCATCGGCATTCTTCCTGTCGGAGAAACCGTCGAACGCGCCGTTGAACGGACCGCCCAGGGATTTCGCGCCCTGAAAATAAAGGGGGGTACGGATGTGGACGCCGATATCGAACGCCTGCTCAGGGTCCGGGAGGCGGTGGGCAGGAAAATCGACCTGCGCTTCGATGCCAATCAGGGCTATGCCGAGGCGGACGTCATGCGGCTGGTAGCGGGGGTGCGGCCGGCGCGACTGGAACTCATCGAGCAGCCCACCCCACGGACACAGGACCGCCTGCTGGGACGGGTCACCCGGCAGGTTGCCCTGCCCATCATGGCCGATGAAAGCCTGATGAACCTGAAGGACGCCTTCCGGCTGGCCAGGAATGACCTGGTGGACATGATCAACATCAAGCTCATGAAGGTCGGGGGCATCGATGAAGCCTTGAAGATCAATGCCGTGTCCCGCGCCGCCGACCTGGAGGTAATGGTCGGGTGCATGGACGAGTCGGCCCTGGGCATCGCTGCCGGCCTTCACTTTGCACTGGCACGCCCCAACGTGAAATATGCTGACCTGGACGGCCATCTGGACCTGAATGGTGACCCCGCATCCGGGGCGGTTCTTTTGGATAAGGGCATTCTGCGACCCACCGGCCAGCCCGGTATCGGATGGGATCCGTCGCATTGAAGGCAGGTGTATCCCTCTTGGATGCCCGTTGAGGGACGATTCAAATTTCAAGCTGACCGGTCGGCCTGCGCCCTCCGGCCAATGAATTAAGGAAAAATCAAAAATGGTTAACGCCGTGGGTGCCTTCGGGGCGTTGTTTGTCGCCGTCTTTATCTGTCTGACCGGCAACGGTCTGCTCAACACCCTGCTCAGTACGCGGATGGCCGTGGAAGGGTTTTCAACCGCCGCCACCGGTATCGTCCTGTCCTGCTATTTCACGGGCCTGCTGTCGGGCTCCTTTCTGTGCCATCACCTGATCCAGCGCGTCGGCCATATCCGGGCCTTCACCATCTTTGTGGCCGTTACGACCGCCGCCGCCCTCCTTCACGGGCTGTACTTGTCACCCCTGTTCTGGGGCGCCCTGCGGTTTTTGTGCGGTATTGCGACGTTCGGCATGTTCATGGTCATCGAAAGCTGGCTCAACGAATGCACCGAATCTCGCAACCGGGGGACGGTTTTTTCGATCTACATGACCCTCAGCTACCTGGGCATCGGCATTGGCCAGCAATTATTGAACGTCGGAGACGTCACGGGACACGAGCTCTTTATCATCGTGGGCATCATCTTTGCGCTGGGCCTGGTGCCGGTATCGGCAACCGAAGGGGTTCATCCGCGAATGCCCGAGCGAAAGGCCTTCAGTTTCATCGCCATCTTCCGTAAATCACCGTTGGGCATGTTGGGCAGCATGGCCGCAGGCCTGACCAACAGCGCCTTTTATGCCATGACCCCGGTGGTCTGCAACGGCATCGGCCTGACGCTTCGCCAGCTCTCCTGGATCATGTCCATCACGGTTTTCTCCGGCCTGGCCGCCCAGATGGTGGTCGGCCAGCTGTCGGATCGATTGGACCGCACCGTCGTCCTCACCGTGATCGCAACCACCATTGCCGCAGTCAGCGGCGTCATCTTCATCAGCGCGGCAGCGTCGTTCTGGCCTCTGGCTGCAGCAATGGGCGTTATTGGGGCCCTGGTGTTTGCCGTCTACCCGCTATCCGTGGCCCGGGCCCACGATATATTCGGCGGACAGGATACGATCGCGGTCAGTGCCGGCCTGCTTTTCGCCTACAGCATCGGTGCCAGCGTCAGCCCTGTGTTGGCATCAGGGATGATGACCCTGCTGCACACCCCCTTTGGGCTTTTCGCGTTCTGGTGCCTGGTCAACGGCGCCTTCGCCGCAATCGCCGTCTATTTGAGAAAGTATGAAAAAATGGAAACTGTGCCTGTAGCCGACCAGGTGGCCTTCGTCCCCATGAAAAGCACCTCCCCGGTGGTCATGGCCATGGACCCGCGCAGGGAGATTCAGGACACGCAAACGGCTTATGCGTCGTCAGGCAGTCGGGAGTCGGCATTGCAGCACGACCCATCGACCCGCCTCACAACCACTTCTTGTTCCTGAAGAAAGCCACCATGCCGATGACGATGGCAAGTATGACCAGCCACACGCACAGGTAGCCCCAGCGCCAGGTCAGTTCGGGCATGTGGGTAAAGTTCATGCCGTAGATGCCGGCGACAAATGTGATGGGAATGAAGATGGTGGCGATGATCGTGAGCACCTTCATCACCTCGTTCATGCGGTTGCTGATCATGGACAGGTAGAGGTCCTGCATGCCGGAGAGGATATCCCGGAAGGATTCGATGGTATCGATGGTCTGGATGGTGTGATCGTAGACATCGCGCATGAACAGGCCGGTGTCCTCACCGATGAAGGGGGTGTCGGCCTTAAGGAAATGGGTGATCATTTCCCGCAACGGCCAGACCTGTTTTCTCAAGTAAATCAACTCCCGCCGAATGGTATGGATTTCCTCTAAGATGCCGGCATCGGGATGGTCATCGAGGGTCTCTTCCAGGACCTCCAGCCGTTCACCCAGCCGGTCCAGAATCACAAAATAATTGTCCACGATGGCGTCGACGAGCGCGTAGGCCAGGTAATCGCACCCTCCCTTGCGAATCCGCCCCTTTCCTTTCCGAATCCGCTCCCGGACCGGTTCGAAGACGTCGCCGGCCGCCTCCTGGAAAGAAATCAGGACCTCTTTTCCCAGTATCAGGCTGATCTGCTCCGGGCGGATGCGATCCTGGTCTGCATCGTAGCGAAGCATTTTCATCACGACATAAAGATAATCATCGAACGCCTCGGCCTTGGGCCGCTGGTGAGTATTGAGCACGTCCTCCAGGGTCAGCGGATGAAGGCCGTACTGCCGGCCGATATGCGCAATGAAAGCGGTGTCATGGACACCATCGACATTGATCCAGGTCGTGGTGGCGGGTTTCAGCAGGGGCAATGCGTCTTCAACCCGTTCCAGGGACCTCTCCAGCAGCGTGTCCGGGTCATAGTGCAGCATGCCCAGGCGGATGGTTTCGGTTTTCTTCTCTCCCACATGAACCAGTGTGCCGGGAGAACTGCCGGCCGTCTTCGATGACGTCCTTGTGAATCGGAGCATGGGTGATCCTTTGAAAAAGCGGAATACCGGACTCAGGATAGATGCTCTAAGTGTAACGCAAATGACATGCTTTGTAAATTTGCCGGCCGCCGTGATTGGATACAGGTGCATCCGGGCTTGTCAGCGGGTAAAAAAAGCTGACACCCGGAGCGGCATACCGGTCATATCGTTTCCATAACCAATTGAACCAATTATAAAGTTTCCGGCACCGCGTTGGTATTTCTCTTGCTGTATCTCTGTGGATAAGTGCAACCAATCCTGAAAGGAGCTGGCTATGAAATGCAATTTAGGCAAAACCGAACGCATACTCCGCATCGTTGCCGGCCTGGTATGCCTGGCTCTGGGCGCCGGCATCTGGAACGGGTTCTACGTGGTGGGCGTCGTTATCTTCTTGACGGCAATCATTGCCTGGTGTCCCGTGTCCGCCGCACTGGGAATCTCTACCTGCAGGGAAACCGAGCAGGAAGCCATTCCGGCGAACACGGTGAGCACGGACAAGGACCGGCGAATCCGGGAGCGCCGCTTCAAATGATGTCCGAAAACGACTTGTCAGCCGATGGGAAATAGCACACTATGGCGGTGAGCATGCCGGTAAACGCACTCAAGGGCCGTACCGTACCGACCGAAAAAGGACCATTGATTGAACATGGACAAACTCATGGATCGCGCCGCCTGCGACCGCGCCAGACGGGCCCGGGACCCGCGCTTTGACGGCCTCTTTTTCACCGGCGTCAAAAGCACGGGCATCTACTGCCGCCCCATCTGCCCGGCCCCTTCACCCCGTCCGGAAAACATCGTCTATTATCCCACGGCCGCCGCCGCTGCCGCCGCCGGTCTGCGCCCGTGCCTGAGGTGCCGTCCCGAGACTGCCCCGGGCACCCCCGCCTGGAACGGCACATCGGCCACCGTCGCCCGGGCCATGCATCTGATTCGCCAGGGAGCTCTGGACGGCGGGTCGGTGAAGGATCTGGCCGTTCGGTTGGGCATCGGCACACGGCACCTGGATCGGCTTTTCCGCCGGCACATCGGGGCCACCCCCAAGGCCATCGCCGACAACCAGCGCCTTCTGTTCGCCAAACGGCTGGTCGTGGAGACGGATATGCCCATCACCCAGGCGGCCCTTGCCGCCGGATACGGCAGCATCCGGCGCTTCAATGCCGCCTTTCGCCAACGGCTCGGCCGGTCGCCGTCGCAGCTTCGCGGCCGTCGCCCCCAGGCACGCCGTGTCACCGGGTCCGCATCCAGCTGCATCCTGACCCTGACTTACCGGCCGCCCTATGATTGGGAGCGGATGCTGGCCTTTTTCCGCGCACGGGCCATCCCCGGGGTTGAATGGGCGGATGGCAAGGTCTATCGGCGGACGATCCGCCCGTCTGCCGCCCGGGGAGCCATCGCCGTAAGACATGCCCCGAAGGGCCATGCCCTGGAACTGGCGGTTGACCTGCCGGACAACCGCCAGTTGATGACCGTTGTGGCGCGGGTTCGCCGCATGTTCGACCTGGACGCCAATCCCCAGGCCATCCACCGGACCCTGAACCGGGACCCTCTGCTGGCCGAACGGGTGGGCAGGCTGCCGGGGCTGAGGCTTCCCGGGTCATGGGATCCCTTTGAAACGGCGGTACGGGCGGTGGTGGGCCAGCAGGTGTCGGTAAAAGGGGCCGTCACCCAGCTGGGCCGCATCGCCCGCCTGGCGGGAACGCCGTATCAAGAGGAAGGCGAGCCCCATTTAACACGGCTGTTTCCGCGGGCTGAAGACCTGGCGGCAGCGGATATGGCAGCCATCGGCATGCCCCGGAAAAGAAAAGAGACCCTGCGGCAATTGGCGCAGCGCGTTGCTTCGGGGGCGCTGCGGCTGGAGAGCGTCATGGATTTACCCCGCTTTGTGGTTGCGCTGACCGCCATACCCGGAATCGGCGACTGGACAGCCCACTATGTGGCCATGCGTGCCCTGGGAGAGCCCGACGCCTTTCCGGCGGCGGACCTGGGGCTCCTGAAAGCGCTGCAGGAAGGGCAACGCCGGCCGACGGAGAAGGAAGCCGGGGAGCGTGCCGAGGCATGGCGTCCCTGGCGCGCATACGCAGCGATCTACCTGTGGATGGGGCAGGAGGAAAAATGATTTATGACACCCTTGAAACCGAAGTGGCCGGCGCCCTGATTCTGGCCGCGGACGAACGGGGACTGCGCCACCTGAACTTTATCAACGGGCGGCACCCCATTGCCATTGCGGCCGGGTGGCGACGGGCCCCGGAGGGGTTGGCGGCGGTGAAAACCCAACTGGCCGAATATTTTTCGGGCGAGCGCAGATCGTTCGATGTGGATCTCGCACCGGAAGGAACGCCGTTTCAGATGAAGGTGTGGGCGGCGCTGCGGGACATCCCGTATGGCCGTGTCGTCTCCTACCAGTGGATCGCACGGCGCATCGGCAGTCCCGGGGCCGAACGGGCCGTGGGCGCCGCCAACGGCCGCAATCCCATCTCCATCATCATCCCCTGCCATCGGGTCATCGGAAAAAACGGCAGCCTGACCGGCTACGGCGGCGGGCTCGATGCCAAGCGGCGGCTGATCCGGCTGGAAAATCCGGAGACGCCGTTGACCGCTCAGGCGCCCCTGCCGTTTTCCGGCCGGTAATCCGCCTCCTGACTCCTTTTCTCAATGGACCGACCCGCTTTTTTCCGGCTTGTCTTCGGGCATGGATGCGGCAGCGGCGGTGGATTCCGATTGCGGCGTTTTTCCAATGATACGGCAGGCCATGGTGTAAAAATCCGTTTCAGCCAGCTGAGCCATCGTGGCCTCCGCCAGATGATCGCCGATCATCTGCTCCTCATCCACAACCCGGGATGCACCGGCCGCCGCCAGCATCGACAGGTGGCGATGATAACGGCCCCGGGCGATGATCTTCACCGCCGGCGAGAGTCCGCGAATGGCACGAATCATTCGCGCGGCGGTTCGGCTGTCCGGAACGGTGACCACCACCACGGCCGCGTCATGGAGACCGGCATGGTCGAGCACGTCGGCCTTGGTCGCGTCTCCCAGATGCATGACCAGGCCCTGTCGGTCAGCGTTATCGAGTGCGGCCGGGTTCAGTTCGATGAATTCGACAGGCACCCCCTCCTCCTGCAATCTCTTGGCGACCTTGACTCCGGCCGGTCCAAAGCCGATGATCAGCGTCTTTGGGCATCCGACGGCGTCACCGGCCGGCATAGGGGACGCCGGCCGGTTGAACAGCCGGGAGCACAGCTTTTCGGCCATGGGTTCGGCGTATCCGACCATGTATGGGGCCAGAAACATGGAAAGCAGGGTGACCGACACCACACCGGCAAACAGATCGGGCCCCACCATGCCGCTGTCCCGGCCGGCCACCACCAGAACGAAGGCAAACTCCCCGACCTGCCCCAGGGAGAAGCCCGTCCCCAGGGCCACCTGGATGTCCACTCGCATCATTTTGAGAATTGACGCCGTGACAGCCGTCTTGATGATGAAGACGAGCACCATCGCCGGCAGGACGAGATGGATGTGGACCGCCAGCCAGCGCAGGTCCAGCAACATGCCGATCGAGGTGAAAAAAAGCACCACAAATAGGGTGCGGATGGCATCGATGTCCGAACGGATCTGCGTGGCGAACGGGGATTCGGCGAGCAGCATGCCTGCCAGAAAAGCGCCCAGGGCCGGTGAAAGACCGACCGCATGGGCCCCGGCAATGGCGCCCATGGCCGAAAGGATGGCCAGCAGGATGGTCAATTCCCGGTTCGCAAAAAGGCCTTCTTTTTTCAAAAGCCAGGGTATGATCCGATAGAACATCAGGTAAAAGACCAGCACCATGCCTCCGGCTGCGGCGATGGTTTTGCCGATTTTCATCACCACCGACATGGCCGAACCGGCCTCGCCCATCATGGAAACCAGGATCACCAGCGGCACCACGGCCAGATCCTGGACAAGGAGAATACCCAGTGCCATTCGCCCCCGGTTGGAATCCATCTGCGCCGTGTCCAGAAGCACCCTCAGCACAATCGCCGTGGAACTCAGGGTAAACGCGGAACCGATGATCACGGCCTGGGAGGCGGGGATGAGGAGCGTCAGCAGTGAGGCAAAGGCAACCAGCGTCAGTAGGACCTGAAGGATGCCGCCGGCAAGCACCACCTTTCCCAGGGCTTTGAGCTGCCGGAAGGAGAATTCCAATCCGATGGAAAAGAGCAGCAACGCCACACCCAGTTCCGCCACCGCAGCGATTGTGGCGTAGTTGAACAACAGGGCGCCGACGATGCTGCCGGCCAGCAGGTATCCGATGATGGCGCTCTGGCGAAAATGCTGGGCCAGGATACCGGCGGCATAGGCCGCGAAAATCAGGAAAAACAGTTTCATCAAAACGGGCCACATGATCGGAATCTCCTTACATCCAGGGGGATGAATGGTGGCTGGGGCAATGGCGAGGCGGCGCAGCAGTCAGGGTTGGGGGGTCCATGCACCTTGCGTCTGCGCACGGCAACAGGCAAAGTATTCGCCGGCTGAGCCCCCCCCTTATCGGTTCACCCCCGAAGCAGCAACGGAACGCCGGGATCAGGGGGTCTGCTCGAAAAAAAAATGGATGCCCTCGGGGGATTTTAAATCGACTTTATAACCCGGGCCGATAACACCTTTAGCGGTCAGCAGGACTTCTTCTTTTTTAACGGTGACGCCTTTGCGGCCCTCCATGATAAGATAGGTGCCGTTGGAGCTCTGGTCGGTGAGATAATATTTTCCGTTTTTATACTCGATCAAGGCGTGGGTCCGTGATACCCGGTTTTTAACCACCTGGATGTCGTTGCTCTTCTGGCGGCCGATTTCCACGCGGGCGTTGGTTTCGTTTACCAGGACCACCACCTTGCCATATTTCAATACCAGGCAGGATCGCACCATCGCCTTGTGGCTGCGCGGAGACGATTGGATGGCTTTGGCCTTCAGCCCGTAAAAACGCAGAAAGTCCCCGCATTTCTCGCATGGAATCTGAGGGTCGGGACCTTTGATGCGTGTCTCGTCAATCGTATTTTTAAAACCGCACTCCTCACAATAAATGATCATGACCGGCTATCCGTAGATTCAGGAGCATGCCTGCCCGTCAGGGTGTGAACAACACGATTCCTTATGGACACAGGGCGTCAATCAGGGCCAGACGATTTCCCGGGTGATCGCTGAACCGCCATATTTCATCGCAAATCCGGTCAACAATCAAGACTTTTTAACGAACCGGACACGGCGGCGGCGGATCACCCGGGCTGGGCTTCATACTGGTGGCGGATGTTTCAGCCGGCCGTCAGGAATTTGGGCTCATTGAGACTCAGCCCTTTTCCCGGCAGGGTCATCAGGGTCGACGTGCCATGGGCCACCAACGTCCCGTCGGCATCCGTCACCCCGGCCTCGGCATAACTCAGGGATCGGCCGGCACGGATGCATCTCCCGGCTGCGGTCAGCACCCCCTCGGTCACCGGCTTCAGGTAGTTGAGTTTCAGATCCACATTGACCAACCCGTCTCCTTGCGGGAGCCTCAGGAAGACGGCCCAGAAGGTGGCTGTGTCGATGAGCGTCGCCAGTACGCCGCCGTGAGCGATTCCGTAGGCCTGAAGATGGCAGGGTCCGGTTTCCAGGGAAACCATCGCCTGGTCGAATGCGATGGATTCGAGTCGCATCGACATATGCGAAGGAAAAGGACTGGCGTTGATCACGCGGATCAGGGCATCGATATAGGCCGGATTGGGACTGGGCATGGTAATCTCCACTCTAACAGGCCGTGCAGGGGACTATCCGCTTGACGGGTCTTTTTCAGATTTTAATCCGGGGGTCAAGCCATCCACCGTTTTTTCTGCATCATCGGCCTTGACCCTGGCCTTGACCGCACGCCGAAAGGCCTTTTCGGCAGCGGACGCCGCACTGTCGCGTTCCTGGGTCAAGGCGCTGCGTGAGTCCAGGGGCACGACACCGTCAACGCCCTGTTCTTCCAGCACAGCCAGTTGGCGGGAAAGCTTTTCCAGCACTTCTTTTTTCTCTGCGGCCACCTTTTGGGCAGCCTCCGCTTTTTTGCGGGCCGCCTCCAGGTCGTCCGACGCCCCGGCAATCTGGGCGGCCAGCCCCTCTTCGGGGGCCGCGTCCAGATCGAGGTCTTCAGCGGCCATGACCACAGCAGAAACCGGCAGCCGCGGCAGGGAGCGCTCAAAGGAGTTGCCGGTGGGATCGACGATGCGGTTTTCCTGAATTTTCATGGGCAGAAAAACAAAGGTCGCGGCGGCCGACTGGGCCACGATGGTGTCGGCGTCAAAATCTGCAACGATGCAGGCATCCGCATCGATGCGAATGTCCGCCAGGTTTTTTTCCAATATTGCCCGTTCTGCCTCGATGCGCTGACCATCGCCCTGCGTCAGCACCCTAATGGTGCTTTTGTCCCACGGCTCCTTGCGGGTCATCAGATGGGCCAAAAGAAGCATCAGGCGGCTGGTGGCATCTCCCTGCCACCACACATCGATCCGGCGCTCCGCCCTTGGAGCGGCCTGGACCCGGTTCCAGGATTCGGCGTCCATGCGCAATATCACCAGGTTTTTCCCCTGCCGGAAAATGAGCCTGAGGTTTTTCACGTAATGATAGGGACTGACACCGGGAAAAGGCTTGGCAGCGTCACCCATCCAGTTGACCACCACCGTATTGGGACGCAGGGGGCCGATCCCCGAACTTTGAATGAGAAGGCCCATGGCCTGGGTGGCATCCGTGGCACAGACGGTCAGGGGAAACATGGGGTGACCGCCGCGGACGATCGCTTCCGCCAGCGCCTGATGGGCGGCTGCCCGCGCTTTCCGAACAGCGGCGCCGTCCCCTTCCACGATCTGCACCGCCTCGGTAAACCCGCTTCCGCCTTCGATCCAGGAAGAAAAGGTCAACAGCGCCGTCCGGCGTTCCGAATCGTGGGTAAACACCAGCAGCTGTGGCCGCCAGTCACGGGCATGCTCGGGATCTTCTCCGGCGGCCAGCAAGTGCTGGCGAACCTGCTGAAGGTGGTGGGATCGGGCGCTGTCGGCCCACCGGGCCGGCCCGGCGGTGCGTTTTAGATACTGGTATACGGCGAACAGCAGGGCGATGGCCGCCGCCCCGCTCTTGGGGTCGATGGCCAGCATGGCGCCGAGACAGATGATGAAACCCAGCAGGCTGAGGGGCGGAGAGAACCACTTGAATCGGGGCCGAAAAGAAGGACTTTGGGTTCTGGCCTCGAAATAGGTGGCATAGTTGAGCAGCCCGTATGAAATGAGAAAAAACATGGAAACCACACTGGCCACCAGGTTCAACTGCCCCAATGCAATGGTGGCAAAGGCGATGCCGGCGGAGAGCAGCACGCCCCGCCGGGGATTGGCCGACGGCTGGCTGACCGTGGCAAAGGGTGTCAGCACTGAGAAAATGCGGTCGGCGGCCAGGGACTGGAGAATTCGGGGAGCGCCCATAAAAGAGGCCATGGCGGACGACAGGGTTGCGGCAATCACCCCCGCATCGATGAAAAAACCGACGGCAGATACACGTTTCATGGCACCGTAGTCCGACGACAGGCCGGCGTTGGGCATGGCTGCCGAAAACAGAACCGCCACGGCAAAATAAACGACAATCGAAATCCCTACGGCCATAAACGTCCCCGCGGGAATGCTCTTCCCCGGATCGGCCAGGTCCCCGGACATGCTTACGCCCTGGGTGAACCCGGTGACAGCGGGGAAAAAAATGGCAAAAAGAAGCCAGAAAGGGACGCCATTTTCCGGCGCCGCCCAGTTGGCGGCCAGCAGCGCCGAATCCCAGTTGCGGATGCCGCCGATGAAAAATGAAACCAATGCGGCCACCAGCAGGGCCATGACACCGAACTGGAAACGGGTGGCCCAGTCCGCACCCTGCCAGGCGAAAATGAAAAGAAACGCCACGGCTCCCGCAGCGATCAACTGAACGGCCAACGGCGGCAGCCCGGGGAAAAATGCGGCCACCGCCTCGGCAAAACCGATGCTGTAAAAGGCGATGGAAACGCTTTGGGCCAGGAACAGCACCAGGCCGATGGAGCCGCCGAATTCCAGCCCCAGGGTCCGCGAGATCAGGTAGTAATCACCGCCGCCCCTGACTTTAAGATTGGTGGCCACGGCAGACAGGGAAATGCTGGTAAGCACACTGATGGTGTTGGCCAGGGCGATGATGAGCAGCCCCCGCGCCAATCCGGCACTGCCCACCACATAACCGAGCCGCAGGAAAAGGATGATCCCCAGGATGGTCAGAATACTGGGGGTAAACACGCCGGCGAACGTGCCCAGACGTCCGACCGGGGGGGGTGCCTTGGTTTTGGGTGGTTTATTCATTCCCTGCATACCTTTACAGGAGGGACACGACATGGAGTGCATCATCACGCGCAGGGCGATTCAAGGGACCGCCCATGATGCGGTGCTTTTTCGTCAGCCATTGTATATCTTACTTCCCGACACGAACGCAAGTTCATTAAATGATGGCATTTTTGGGAAACCGGATCACTGGCGGTGATCGAATGCGGGCCGGTTGCCGGAGACCATTTGAAATTGGAACCGGTGGTTGCAGGCGACCCCCCTGTTCCCCCGGGGGTTTCGCAAAAAAGTTCAAGTTTCCGGCATAAATGCCGAAAGCAGGAATGAAATTCAGCACCGGAGGACGGGTTCCATCATGAGATCGGTTATAACCAAAGGAAAGCTTATCACGGCGGCGGTTGCCATCCTTCTGCTGATCTCGGTCTTCCTGGCCGGTGCCCATCGTGGCTACAACCTGGGGTACACCGACGGAGAAAACACGGCCAACGGCTGGTGGATCGATAAGAAAAGCCGCTACTACGAGTCCGCCGAGGTCAGGAAAAAACGCGTCCAACGAAAATACAATCAGATTTAAGCGCCCATCGCCCGCACCTGAGACACCAGCACCCCCTTTCCAGCCCGGCAACGGCCCACCCTGTGTGCAAATTTCGTAACCAAGGCAACGAATGCCATCCGGCAAAATAAAAAAGTTTATTAATTACAAATAGTTGACAGTTGGGCATGTTTTTAGCATAGTACTGGCTTTTAGTTCCCCGACAGAGGGCCGAAAGCCCTCCCGAAAAAGGGATCTTCACGAAAACATTATTGTTCCGCTGATCGCGTGTCTTCACGGCATAGAAACCTATCTGAACTGATGTTGCCGCGTCTGGTTTGATTCAGACACAGACTGTTTAGGGCCTCCCTTCTCTTTTCCGACACGCTTCGACAAAAACAGGCAGTCCCCAACCCCGCCGGAGGGTCGTGACGGCACATGGCGCCGTCCAGTTGCCGTCCGTCATGCCCCCATTCGGGGGAAGAAGGAGGTGATGTCAGCACGCAATTGTCCGGATCATGTTTGCTCCAAAGTGGAAATCTGCGGTCAACAACCAATCAAGAGGGAGGTACATCATGAAAAAATCAATTCAAACAACCGCCATCGTCATTATGCTGATTGCCTGCTTTGCCGCGCTGGGCTGGGCCGAAGGCGCCACGAAGGAAGAGGTGCTCGCCAAATGCGAAGCCGCGGCCAAGCTGATTCAGGAAAAGGGGGTGGAAATGGCCAGCCAAACCATCGGAGACAAGGAGGGGCCCTTTGTCTGGAAAGACACCTATGTGTTCCTGATGGATCTGGACGGCAAAATGATCGCCCATCCCATCAAGCCGGAACTGACCCAACGCGACAATCTGCTCCAGGTTGCCGATACTGACGGCAAACCCCTGTTTGTCGAGTTCGTCCAGGTGGCCGGCAACAAGGGGGAAGGCTGGGTAGACTACATGTGGCCCAAACCGGGCGAGGATAAACCGGCGGCCAAAAGCAGTTTTATCCAGCGGGTCAAAGGCACCCCTTACTTTGTGGGCGCCGGTATTTACAAATAACCGATTGAACCTCGACAAAGCCAGCGCAGCAGCCCCGCGCTGGCTTTCTTTTTGCCGCGGCTGGCCGGCGTCGCCGATGACGGAAAACCAGGCGGGAAGGCGGCAAACTTATTTTTTCGCGGGGCCTTTTAACAAGCGAAGCATCAAGGTGAGATCGCCGATGACGCTATACTTTTTCTCCAGGAACATCTGCTGCCCGTCCGCCTTGCCGGTCATGATGTCCATCCACAGGTTAAAGGGGGTCTCAATCGTGAGGTCGGGGGTCCCGGGAGTTCCTTTGCAGGCGCCGACAGCGCCCTTTTCAATGGTGAAATAGCAAGAATCGTCCACCTGACCGGAAAAGGTGAACTGCAGAACCACCGCTCGGTCTCCGGCGGCGTCGGCATTCAGGCCAAAGGGAAAGATGGCCATGAAGCTTTCAAGGGAATCGGGCCGCGGGACCATCTTCTTTTCCCGAAACATTTTTGGTGTCACGCCTTCGGCAATGCAGGTTTTCCAGAACAGGTCACCCATTTGGGCAAACCGTTGAGGATCGACGAGCGGCTGCCGAATCCGTGCCATGGTCGCGGAGGCGATTGCCATGGACGCCACCAATTCCCGCCCCGCCTGCCTGGTGGCATCCAGGATGTCACCGGCTTTATCCTCAAAAAACGGATTCATCATCGTTTCGGCAGCGGGCCGGTAGATCTCGGCCACAATCGAAACGTCCCTGTGGCGGGTTCGATTCAAATAGTCCGAGAGGGCATCAAATTCAGAGTCGTTGGGGAGCCCGCACACGGACAGCCACACCGCAGGCGGCACCCTGTTTCTCAGCGGGTGAAAGAGATGCCCCGCATCATCCTGCTCGAAAAAAGGCTGAATCGCCGGCAGGGTCCGCTCCCTGAAAATGCTCATAACCCCGTTCACGGTGTGGTAGTAAAGTGGGGTGGCATATACCGCCAGATCGGATGCCAGCCATCGGGGGAAAAGATCAGCGGTCATATCATCCTTGTGGATACACTGGCCGGGGGTTCTCGTCCAGCAGGTGAAGCAACCGATGCACGGGTTGATTTTCTTCTCGCGCAGGTTCACCACGTCGACCTCGGCACCGGCACCACGCATGCCCTCGACGAGATGATCGAGCATCAGTTCGGTTTTACTCTCTCCGCCGGTACGCGGGCTGGAATTGATGGCAAAGACTCTCATTTTTTACTCCTTCAGCCAGTGGTGGATCGGATCCGGGGACAACCTGTCGGCGGGTCACCGGCGATTGACGTTGGTCACCATTGTGGATATCATGCATGGATACGCGGGGTCCGCACGGTCAACGCTGTGATCACAGCGATCATCAAACAGGACTTCCATCCATTTCGATGGGCAAGCCGTTGTTCGCCATAATGGAAAAGCCAGCCGCTGCTGGCGATGCTTGCGGGGGGAGAACATGCCAAACAGAAAAAACACCGGAGTCTCGCTGATCGACCGTTTTTCCCTGAAAGAACGCATGATCATGCAAGTGGGCTGGTACGGGTTCATGACGATCGGCACCTTCGGGATCTACAGACAATCGCCTGTCTGGGCTGTGATATATGTGATTTATTCCCTGCTGGCATTTGCACAGGTCATCCTGCCCGGCCTCTGCGCCCACTGCCCCTATCCGTCCATGCATGCCACCTGCCTGTTCCTGCCGCCGTCCCTCCTGAGCCGATTCTACCCCTATAAAGGACCTCGAATGCGAACGATGGAAAAAATCTCCGTCGGGACCGCCATGGCAGGGCTGGTACTCATGCCGAACATCTGGCTGGTCAGGGACCCGCCCCTGCTGGCGCTCTTCTGGCTGTTCGGCCTGCCCATCCTGGCGGTGTTTCCCGTCCATTACTGCAGGCGCTGCCGCCACTCCGGCTGCCCGATGAACAAGGTTCCGGCTTCAAACCCGTCGGACGTTTAGACACCGCGCCCGTGCGCCTCGCTGCCATAAAGGCAAACCCAACGGCAGAAACAAAGAATCGTTCGTAACAACAGCGCCCTTCAGACGCGATGTTTGCCCATATACCGGATAAGTCTGTCAATTTCCTGCCCGTCGTAGTCCAGCCAGGAAAGCGCCTCTTTTACATCATAAAAAATACGCGTGTCCTTTTTGATGTCGGTCAGCAGGCCGGCATAAATTCGCGCCATCTCATATATCAGGGGCCTGGCCACCACGATGGCAAGCAGCCCCCTCCTGCCGGCGGATCGCTCTTTACCGAGTTCAGACAACTGAACAAGGCCTTGAACCGTCACGTTGCTCACGTTGTCAAGCTTGCGGGCATCGGCCAGCTCCCTGATATACGTCATGCCCTTGGCTTCAAGGTTAAAGCTGAGAATGTGAATCCGCAGGCTGTTGTCATCAACAATCCCGTAACACTGCGTAAATGCGAATTGGTATTCAGGAAAAAAGTGCCGTGAGAAACCCATATCAGCGTCCTTCTCTTCGAAGCGATTCAACAGGGAAAAACAGATACCGCGTGGCCAGGAAGATCCGTATCGCCAGTGCGTTCAGCCGGCGACGCGGCGGTGGACCGGTTCAAGGTGAGAAAAGAGTCGGTCAGCCTGCATGATCGTTGTCCATAGGAAGATTCCCCCCAAGGATTAAGTTTCGGCCGGATGCTGTTGGGCGTATGGGTACAAGACTCGGCTGTCTTGACTTTTTTCGGACTGCGGAAAGCGCTGTTGAAATACAGATAAGCCTATTGGGTGTCGCCACAAATGTAAACCCTATATTTTCACGTCGCCACGGCGTCATCCAACGGCAGGAATACCAGGGCGGATCCGGATCAAGCCGCACCGGCTTTATATAACGAAAAAACCCGAGCCCTTGACAGGCGACATCTGTCCTTTCCGTCACCCGATCACAGCCTGACAGCCGTGCCGGAAACCACGATCCCGCCGATGGCAGGGATCTGCACCACAAGTCGGCTGGGGCGTCCCATGTGGTCGCCCTGGTACACCCGGATCGTGGTCGGCACCGAAATGAGGCCGGCCGACCGAAGATAGCCACCCAGGGCCGCGGCGGCGGCACCGGTGGCGGGATCCTCAACCACCCCGCCGACCGGAAAAGGATTGCGGGAATGGAACACGTCGTTGCTTTGCCGCCAGACCAGTTGCAGCGTGGTGAGTTTTTCCCGAAGCATAAGCCCCTTCAGGGTGTCGAATGAATACTCGAGCTCGGCCAGCCGATCCGCGGCGGCGACGGCCATCACCAGATGCCATGCACCGGCGTAGGCCCTCGCCGGAGGTATCGCGGCGTCGAGTTCGTCACGTCCCCAGCCGAGTGCCGAAAGGGCCTCGTCAACCAATGAATCCGGCGCCGGTGAATCCACGGGTTCGACGGATGTCAGCGATGCCTCACGCACGCCATTACGGACGCCCACGGACACCGGCACCTCACCGACAGCGGTTTCCAGCGTGTAGGTGCCGTCCCCCTCGCTTTCGCCCAGCAACACGCCCGTGGCAATCGTGGCATGCCCGCAAAATGAGACTTCCGCCTCGGGACTGTAGTAACGGACGCGACGGCGGCTTCCGGTGGCAGGCGCCACGAAAGCGGTTTCGGAAAAACCGACTCCCGCGGCGATCTCCTGCATCGTGCCGGAGTCCGGAAGCGTCTCGCCGATCCATACGCCGGCGGGATTTCCCCCTTCGGGGCGAGTGGAAAAAGCCGCCAGTTTATGAAGTGCTCCCGGAGTCATGGCGCATCTCCTAATGATCGTGTTCAGGATAGTAAGACGACAGGGCGTCTACACGTTTGGTCAGGATTTTCGCGTAGGACACATCCGCATGTTGCTTGGCCTGCATGGCGGCGACGATCACTGCATGATGGGCTGCCAGTCGCGCTGCATAGTCTTTTTGACCGGGCTTGACGCGTTGGGTCAGGAAATAATCACAGATCGTGGCGATGATCTGCTGGGCGTGCTTTTCCTTATTCATCACCCAGCGCACCAATTGGTTTTGCGATTGCGCATCGGGCTTGCCCGCCAACTCGGCAATCAACCGGGCGGACTTGTCTACCGTCGCGGCATCCTCGCGCATGGATCGGACACGCATGTGGTCATCATATATCCCGCATGGAATCTGGCAATGGGAATGACCGGTTTGGGGTGACAGCAGAATATATCCGGCCACGGCAAAGGCAAGCAGCGAAATAAGCGTGTGATAGCGTTTCATCGTCGTTTCCCTCCATTGAATGGCTTTAATTTTTTAGTATAACCATGGTACGGCCGGTCCACAACCGGAAGGGGGAACACGTCACCGGCGGACGGAAAAAAAACGTGGACAGGGGGGCTGCATGGAAAATGGAATCGGTAAAAAAGACAAGGCCCGTAAACGGGCCTTGTCAAGAGGGAGGAGTGAGAAGCGTATTACCACTGCCAGATAATTAAAGCACATTAGATGCCAAGCGCTTAATTTTTTTATTTCCTTTAATATCAAACACTTTTTGCCCTGTAAAGAACCATGCATGCAACCTGTGTCAATTTATCCACGCCAGACCCGGCCAAATGTGTCAAATTTTGAAACCTGTAAAAAGATCAATCGTTTCCCGGGGCCATCCGTTCGGCCAGCGCCAAAAATCGCCGGGCTTCGGTCTCGTTGCCCAGTGTGTGGTAAATACGGCTGACCCTGGCGTAATACGCGGAGGCCTTTTCAGGAAAGTCCTGGGCCAGGGACAGGTAGAGCTCCAGGATGGCCGTGTCGCGGTTGCCGGCGGCGAAGGAGAGATCGGCCACTTTTTCCTTAACCAGGGGATCGATGCGGCTTTGGCATCCGCTGCAGTGGCCCATGATCTCCTGATACATCCGAAGCGCATGGTCCGTTTCACCCAGGGCCTCGTGGGTTCTGGCCAGCGCGCCGGCCATGGATTCGTCCCAGCCATAGGTTGCCAGAAAATCGCGATAGAAGGTCTTGGCGGCGTCGAGATAACCGGCTTGAACGAGGGTTTCACCCTTGAGGATAAACACGGCCCGGGACGCCGCCAGCTCTGATGGAATCGCCGCCAGCAGGGCATCGGCCCGGTCGAAGCGCCCCTGTTCCCAGTGTATTTCACACAAGAGCTGATAGGCCGGCAGGGCGTCCGGGTGGTGGTCCAGCAGCGCCTCCAGCAGCTGCCGGGCCTGGTCCGGCCGATTGAGGTGAAGGCGGGCGGTGGCCAGTTCAAGGGGGATATAGCTGTCCGGCGCGTCCTGCGCGTCCAGGGCTCGGACGAGATACCGCTCGGCAGTCTCGAAGTCGCCGTTGTTCAGTGCAAGATAACCGGTTTTAAAATCGGAACCATACCCCAGATAGGCCCGTCGCACCGGGTCGGGCAAGGTGCCGCACAGCGCCCTGAATTGTTCATCCGGCGCCTGGACGGGCCCATCGTCTTCCTCCGGCCCCCACAGGTCTTCCGGATTCGGGAGCACCGGCCGGTTCTCTGCGGCCCGAGAGGCCTCGATGGTCCGGAGTTGCTCGCCGAGGGCCGCTTTCAAGGATGCATCGCCCGCCAGCTCAAGGGCCAGCGCCACCAGGTCCAGGGCCTCTTCAAAATGACCGCTTGCCGCCAACTGCGCGGCATTCCGGTGATGCTCACGGGCCAGCGCGTCCCTGGCGCCAGCGATCTTTCCCGCAATCCTGGCCAGGCCCGCTCGATCCGGCGGGGCAACCGCTTCCAGCTTGCGACGGGCATGTTCATATTCAAGCTTGGCCTCTCCCCAGAACCCACCGGCGCCCAGGGCATCCCCTTTTTCTTCAAGCCGTTCAGCCGTCGGACCCGAAAACAGGTTGAACCATGCCATGGTCAAATTCCTTTGCGTCTATGGGCAGCCCATTCGGAAGAACCTTCAAAAAAAACAAGACGGGCCTTTTGTGAACTGGCGGTCAGGTCTACCCGCCGGCAAGGCCCGCCTGCTGTATTAATAACCTGTTATGTGGCTGGTTTCAAGTCGATGCTACTGCGTTTGATCAGCTTTGTAGACTAATGTCTTGTCAATATGGTAGCTCCAGGGCAGCCCTTCGTTTTTCCATCCACCGAGTTTGCGCTGGCCATCGAAAATACTGTTGCTGTTCGAAATTTTATCCCCTTCGAAGCCGCCAAGCATATTGCATACGCTTTTGGGATCCCATCCGGCGTTGATCGCTGCCTGGCAGGACAGACAGCTTCTTTTTCCACTGCGACACATGAATATCAGTTTGTCGGTGGCGGGATCGAACCGATCGAGCAGGTCCTTTTCATAATTGGCATTATCGGCCATTCCGTATTTTTTCTTGCCGAGCTTTCCGGTCCAGAATTTCCTGGGTATGTTATATGCGCCCTCGGGATGACCGATCAACTGGTATTCAGCCCTCGTGCGGGTATCGACGATAAAGGTGTGACCGGGATCTTTCTGCACCATTTCATAGGCCTGCGAAGGGGTGACATTACCGCCTTCGTGATCGACTTTGACGGTATAGCGATACCCCGCCCATGCCGAACCACTGACAAGAAGCAGACATGACAACAATCCCAAAATTGATTTTTTCATTCCTCTTCCTTCCGTTGGTGAATAGTTGATTGCGTTTGCCACATAACAGGCCCATCTGCGATTGTCCGCAGAATTGGAGGCTGGTGTATATCGCCCGGTTTTGAGCAAAAGGCCTAATAACAAACTCCAACAATTTTGGCAAATGTGCAAAACATAGCGAGAAAAATACCGCGATCGGGAAGAGATGAACGACCGTGTCCGAAGATTGATGCAGAGAACAGAGCCGGCAAAACACAAATGATTCTAAATGATTACTGGACGCTACCATGACAGGCCGGGCACGGCTGATTGGAACAGGGGAATCCGATCTACCTTACGGCGCACCGTGGATGCCCGTTATCCTGCATCGCAGTACGACACGCTCAAAAATCGTCCCTGACCCGCAGGAAGGAGGGGAATTTGGGAATGCCCGACTGGTAAAATCCATAGTGCTTGAAGGTGATCAGGGTTCCGACGGGTGGTGGATTTTCCCTGGTCGCGTCGGAAAAGCCGGTGCCTATTTTGAACCTCGTCCGGCTGCCCGGAAGTTCTACCACCAGGGATCCCATCCGGCCTTCGTTACGCCCTTTTCCGGATAGATGCGCGACAACCACGGCTTCCATGTCCGCATAACTTTTTACTTTCAGGATGTCCCGGCTTCTGCCCGCGGTGTAGAGGGAACCCCGCCGTCTGAGGATGAGCCCTTCGCCACCCAGCGCTTCGATCCGTTTCAATTCTTGGGATACATGCGCATGGCTTTCAACCGGGCGGTGTTCGATGACAAAGGCGTGATCGGAGGGGTGCCGGTCGAACCAGTCGGCCGCCTTGCGCAGTCGATTCTCAAAGCCCCCGCCAGCCGTCGGGACATCGAAGACGGCGAATTTCAGCGCCAGCCAGCCGTCGTGTGCCTCCTGTTGCCTGACGATGCCTGCGGTTTTTTCGAAAGTATTCCGACCGCCCCATATTTCCCCCTCGACCGCAAAATCGGGGAAATTTCGGGTGAAGGCCGGAGGGGCATGAAACAGCGTCCCGTTTTTTGAGAACAGTTGCCGCCCGTCCCAATAGCCGCGCACCCCGTCGAGTTTTTCACTCATCAGCCAGTTGGATACCGCCATGCCTTCATCGTAAACCCGCGGCAGCATGAGTTCGAACGCCCGCGTGTCCGCACCGGCGAGGCCGACGAGGATAGCCATGCAAATGATTACTTTTTTTATCTGCATCAGAGAATGCACCTCTCCGGTAAAACCGGCAGGATCGTCCTGACAAGCGCCGGCCCATCCGCCTGCCCGAGTCGGGTATAACGGGCTGCCGGGCTTTCTCGACAACCCGTGTTCCCAGCTTTTATTGCCCGCATGGGCGTTTTCCGTTCCTTCATGGACGATCGCCAAAATAAAGACGATCGCAGATGGGCCGTTTCCACCCTCGAATAAAAGCAGGTTTCATACCAAAGCAAACGGACACTCGATCAATCGTCAAGCAGCAGGATGTTCAGGAAAGGCAGAGATACGGCGGGCAGGGGTGTCTGGCAGCTTTCCCAGTCCGGCTCCAGGTCATTTAAAAACTGGCGCAGGGTCTCATTGTCGGTATAGAGGTGATTTTCACAAATTCTCAGGAAAAACAAACTGTTCAGGTTAATCAGTTCCGGCGGAATGCTGCCGGCCAGCCGGTTGGACAAAAGCCACAGGACACCAAGATTGGCAAGGCGTCCCAATTCGGCGGGAATGTTGCCGCTCAACTGGTTATACTGCAGATGCAGGCTTTGCAGGTTGGAGAGATCGCCCAGTTCGGCGGGAATGCTGCCGCTCAGCTGGTTGGCGGACAAAAGCAGGTTCTGCAGGCTGGCAAGGCCTCCCAATTCCGGGGGGATGCTGCCGTCCAACTGGTTGGATGAAAGTTCCAGATAGTGCAGGCTGGCAAGGCCTCCCAATTCCGGCGGGATGCTGCCGCCCAACTGGTTGGCATTCAGTTCAAGGCGCTCGAGGCGGGTCAGGTTGCCCAGCTCCGGCGGGATGCTGCCCGTCAGTGCATTGCCGGTCAGCAGCAGGCTTTCCAGGTTGGAGAGATCGCCCAGTTCAGCGGGAATGCTGCCGCCCAACTGGTTGGCATTCAGTTCAAGGCGCTCGAGGCGGGTCAGGTTGCCCAGCTCCGGCGGGATGCTGGCCGCCAATGCATTGCCGGTCAGCAGCAGGCTTTCCAGGTTGGAGAGATCGCCCAGTTCGGCGGGAATGCTGCCGCTCAGCTGATTCAGCGACAGGTCCAGATACTCCAGGCCGGCAAGATTTTTCAATTGGGGTGGAATGCTGCCGGTCAACTGGTTGAAATAAAGCTCAAGCCGCTTCAGACCGGACAAATTTCCCAATTCCGGGGGAATGCCGCCGCTCAGCTGGTTGTCCATGAGAAACATGCCTTGCAAGTTGGCAAGAGCGCCCAGCTCCGAAGGGATGCCGCCGCTCAACCGGTTGGAGTATAGCGAGAGGGTTTGGAGGCGGGAAAGATTTTTAAGCGCCGGTGGGATGCTGCCGGTCAGTCCGTTGTCGCCAAGATTCAAATACTCCAGGAGGGAAAGATGTCCCAATTCGGCGGGGATGCTGCCGGTCAGCTGGTTGACCCACAGTTCAAGGACCTGAAGGTTGGCAAAATCTCCCAATTCGGCAGGCATGCTGCCGGTCAGCTGGTTGTCGATGAACTCAAGCGCGGTTACCCGGTTTTCGTAGCAGCCCACCCCATACCAGCTGCATTCGGTACCGGGCATGGCAAACCCGTCGGCGGCCAGCGGCGGTGTTTTCCACCCGCTGTTGTCCGACCAACGGCTTCCACCGGTAGCGGTGTATAGAGCAATCAAGGCATTTCTTTCCAGGACTGGAATCGCCGAACTGGCAACGGAAAATGTGCCGGGCAGCAAAAAAAACAGGGTTAAAAGGATCCATCGCGGGCATCGCGTCATTTTACGCCTCCGGAAAAAGGTGGTCGACACCAACAGACACGCACCCGGTCGTTGGTGAAGCGGCAGCCGGTCAATGCCGCTGGCGTCATCCGTTCATGTCACGAAACATGCCATGATGAAATCAGGAAACCCGGTAGCTCGAACAATGGCTCGGAGAAGACGCTTAGATCGGGGTCAGCTGTGTTCGCCTGAAAGGGGGCAGGTGGTTGTGGAATCCTTATCAACGGCCGTCTCACCGGTACAGCCGGGATTCAACGGTTCAGTTTCAAATCGTATGGAAAGCGAATCAGGTCGCCTGGCAACCATTGGGTTGTGTCGTCGTTAATCATCGTTATCCCGGATCGGGAAGCCTCCCGGTCAGCCAATCAGGCGTGGGCATGTCGCGTTCGCTCGCCACAATCCAGTTCGTCCGATTCATCCTGAAATAAGTATCTACATACCTAATTGGTCATTCATGCGGTCATTGTCAAATGGTCGACAGGACCGGAGACCGTCGTGACCGTGAAGGGGGTGGCATCCGCAGGCTGGTTCATGCAATCATCGCCCCAGGCACACACCCCTTGGACACAGCCAAGGTGACAATTTGTGAAAACGATGGTGACAAAAAATGTCATAAGCCGCCCACCCGGCTTTATAAAATACTGAATTATTTATAAATATTATGTCGGTACAAATTTTGCTTTTTACCCTCTGTGGAGCGAAACCGGAACCGATTCAGCAGGGTTGACCGTATGCCGGCGCCCTTTTGCCTCAGGGAGTCGGATCAAACCACTGAAGGGCTTTCTTTTTCGTTCCTCCTTCTAGGGCAAGACCCCTGCTCAGGGTCTTGCCCGCCTTTTTTCCGGCGGCATCCCTTGTACCGTCCTTGAAGGCATAGGCCGAAACCAACTGCTGCCTCAATTTTATTCGATATAGATGATTGCCGTCTTTCCGGTTGTGGTCTTGATCGGAAAAAACAAACCCGACCGTTCAGAAATCCGGATCACCGTAACCGTATTGTCGGCGCTGTTGGCAACGTACAGGTATTCGCCATTCGGCGTAACGGCAACGGCGGAAGGAGCATTCCCTGTTGCGATGGTTGCCACCACGGTGCGGGTGGAGAGTTCAATGACCGATACGCTATCATCGGATAGGTTGCTGATGTATGCGCATGACCCTTCAGGGTCAATGGCCACCCCGACCGGTTCATTGCCCACCGGCACCGTCCCTTCAACACTGGTGTCCGCCGTTGCGACGATGGAAACGGTATCCGATATCCGGTTGGCGATACATGCATAGCAGCCGTCTGGTGTGACAGCGATGCCATGGGGACTGCTTCCCACGGAAATGGTGCTCACCACGGCATGGGTGGCCGTTTCAATCACCTTCAACTGATTGTCAGCCCACTTGGTGACATAAATGAAATCCCCGTCCGGGGATGCCGCCATGCGGGTGGGACCGCCACCGACCATAATCAGATCAATCATTGCATTGACGGATGTATCAAGGACCCCGACCGTATAAGAGGCCGGGTTGGAAACATAGACATATTGGCCGTTGGGCGTGACGGCCATGCCATAGATATTCATTCCTGCTGCAATGGTATCCACCTCCCTATGATCGGCGGTTCGGATCACCGATATGGGGTTGCTGCCGGCGTATACACGATTGCCGTCAGGGGTCACGGATACGGCATTGGGCGCATTTCCCACGCCTATGGTGGCGGCCAGCGCATGACGGGAAAGCCGAATCACCGAAACGGTGTCGTCATGTTGATTGGTGATGTATGCAAAGGCGCCGTCGGGGGACATGGCAATGGCGGTGGGAAAATCGCCAACGGAAACCGTCGCGATGAACTCCGGCGCTGCGGCAGCGGTTATATGCCAGGCCATGATCAGGGAAAGTGCAACCACGGGGGACAACCGGCGCTGCGGACGGCGTTGTCTCCTTGCTTCCATCCTGAAAATAGCAGTGGGTCTGAACGGTTTAAAGAAGCAGCGTATAGGCGTCATTTCAGCCCTCTCCAGCGATTGGATGTCTATGGTTAAAACAGGTTATCCCGCGTCGGGTGAAGGAGGGGCTGAACAGGCGCTTTAACGGATGGCTGGCCAGGGCTCAGCGAAAGGAGAAAAACAGTAAAAACCGGCGCCGGATAAAATCAGAGCAAGAACCGGTCACGCTTTTTCAGGCGGCCGATGCGCCTATGGCAACAGCGCCCAGCCAAAAGCCCGGTTGATGGCAGTTGCGAAAACGCTGGCGATCGCATTCCAGATACGCTCGGCGATCTGCAGTGTCACGATCGCGACCGAACGCAATCTTATGCGGGCAAGCATTTTCTGATCATCCAGGAAAACTTTGGCGTCATCTTCATTATATTCTCCGGATGCTTTTTTCTTGGCGATAAAGACAAGGTCGTTGGTGAGGCTTTGTCCGATATTTTTCACGATTTCCTGAACCTCATCCCAATTATCCGTAACCACAGCTTTGGCCGCGGCGACCGCCTCGTCAATGACGTTTCCAAAATCGACACCGTTAATCGTGGCCATTTTTCACCTCTCACGGTTCCTGATTGCTGTTTTTAAAGGCTTCCGCTTTTTGGATTGCCAGGATGGCATTAAAAATCAGATTTTTCCGACCGTCCCAGTTCGCTTTTTTCAAAATCAGGGTATCCCGTGTCAGCGATGGGTCGGCGTGCTGTGCCTTCCACCTGGTAACGATACACTTCAAATCGATATAGTTTCCGGCCGTCAGGCTGGTTTGCCCGAAGGCGTCCGATAAGCCTGCGCACACCGAAGGAATATTGCTTTCGATCAGTTCGTCCAGTTTCTGTTGAAGTTTTTGACCAGCGATATCGATCTGGTCGCTGCTCGCCATGGCGCGTAAAATCAGTGCCTCGGCGTCAACGATCAGGTCGCTGTATCGGGCTTCGAACTTTGAAAAATGCCCTTTATGTGCTGCCGGGTTGGTTATGGCGGCTCTTTCCTGATCCGTTCGCGGACTCACGGACCGGCCTTCTTCGACGATGCCGGCGGCCTTTACATAAAACGCCTCCGTGCTGGCGACCAGGTTCTCATCATACGGCGCCACCAGTGTTTTTACGCAGCCGGCAGAAAATACCGATACCAGGAATGCCAATAACAGAAGCCGAAAAAAAGATTGACGCATCGTTTCCGTACTCATGCTGATCTCCTTTCATAGGATCATGGCGGGCGCCATTTTTAAGATTTACCTCCCAGGCTGATTCCAGTGACAGATAAATCCACGTCCTTCAGCAGTTCAAGCGCCTCGGCCTCCTGATCTTCCCTGACCATCAGTCTCACCGGGTCGGCTAACGGCCGCATGTACAGAAAATGCTCGCCCTTGAAAAAATACTGGATGCCTTCACTTTCCAAGAGCGATTTCAAAAAGGCGACGTCCGCCGGGTTGTAGGTGGCAAGCACCTCTTTGAAATTGACAAATTCAGGCTCGGGTTCCGGTGGCAGTGCGTCGACCAGATCGACGCCACAGTCCGAACAGACATGAAAGCCGTCACGATATTCCGCTCTGCAATGGGGGCAGAACATAGCATCTCCACATTGACGGGACCACTTCAAGAGGTCGCCACGATTTCAATGGTATTACAACCGGATCAACGGCCCAGCAACAAAAAGAGGACACCGGGATTGAGCGATGGTTTCGTTTGCCCGAGATCCGGCCGGCCGTTTCGAAAAAGATTGCCGCGACCGGTGGGCCAGGGCATTGCGTTGTTGCCGGCCGACGCCACATCCCAGATTTGAACGCCGCCGGACCCGGATCCCAGCGTATCCTTTAAGGAAACAATAATTTCGACCGCTCCGTTTTGGTCCACGTCGGCCAGCGTCGGCGGACTCATGCTGCCCCGCTTTGATAATGCGGTTTTGTATAGCTCTGCCCCGGCAGCATCAAGCACGATCAGATGGGAAACCGCCTGTGAAGTAGAATAGGTACAGAAAATGATTTCCGCCACGTCGTCCTGATTGAGATCGCCCGCAACAGGGCCCGAGGCGCCGATGAAAGGACCGCCGGCCGTGTCGAACGTGTACATCCATAACAAAATGCCGTCCGGGGAGTAGCAGCGCATTTTTCCGTCATAGGACGGCACGATGATTTCCGGACGATCGTCACCGGCAATATCGGCGATGGCCGGTGCGGGCGCCACCTGAACGATGTTGTTTTCATATCCCGTATAAAGGGGCATGGCGGAGCAAATGGGACGTTCGAATCCCGATACGCGCGTCATGTCCGGATTCAACACCCACAGGCAGTTGCCGCGATTGACGTATTCCCCGGCCAGTTCGTGGTCCGAATAGAGAATCACCTCAGGCAGGCCGTCGCCGTCCACATCACCGAACACCGGCGGGGAATCGGTGAACTCATCCCGATCGCTGCCGTCCGGCCCCCAGCCCTGTATCGCCAGGCGGACGTCATGAAACATCGGCACGGCGCTTGCCGGGACCGGATCAGGATCGGGGTCCGCCGGTTTCCAGAATATCGGGTTGGCCGGGAACGGGCGACCGTCGGCATACATGATCCCGATGTGACAGATGTCATAGGTACTGACCACTTCAGGGCGTTTATCGCCGTCCAGATCGACTGCGCCGACATTCTGATTGTACCCGCCATAGTCATTGCATTCATTACAATCCTGAACCTGGGGCCACCCCGCAACCACGCTTCCGTCAAGATGCCACGCCACGGTGACCGGACCGCTGGACGTCTTGACCGCCAGAATCTCGGATGCGCCGTCCAGGTCCAGGTCCACGGCCGCCAGGGATCGGATTTCACTGCTGGCGTTCGGAAAGGCCTGCGGCCAGCCCGGCAGGAGAAAACCGAAATGGTCATACACCGCAATTTTATTGCTGTAAGCGATGGCGATCTCACCGTCCCCGTCGCCGTCCAGGTCGCCCACGACCGGGGAGGCATACTGGCGGCTGGTGCCATGGTCATTGGCGGATGACGCATTCTCACCGACCGGGGCCCGCCATTTCAATGCGCCATTTGCATCCCATACATAGGTTACACTGTGTCTGGAGGCGATAATTTCGTTGAGCCCATCCTGATCCAGATCGAACACCGCCGGGGACGCAAACCAGTTTTCATCCCAACTGGCCGGCAGCGTCATTCTCAGGGTCGGCGCCGTTACCGGTTGGGCATGGGTCACGTTGGTGACCCAACACAAAAATGCCAGCAGGAAAAGAGTTGCTTTAAAATGACTGAACATACGACTCTGCCACGAGTCCCTGGTAATTTGGCCTCATGACATCGAAAAGGAGGCCACCCTAGCGGTCTTTGCCTTTACGGATCAGGGAATCTGTATTTTTCAGGATAAGGCCCCGGTCAACCCCAGCCAGAGGATCAACCCGATGATGGACATAACGAAAATGGTAACGCCCAAGGCCATCCAATCTTGTTCCGTCATGATGTCCTCCTTTAATTGGAATCCATCGGCAGGAAACGGTCGAACAACGGATCCGCATTGAAATGGAATGGAATGGAACGGGAGGGGAGGGCATCAGGACCGGTGGAATTTCAGATGTGAAAAGAAGGGAACCAATCAACCTGGCCGGCATGGCATTTGCGCCTCTATCGTTCCCGCCACTGTTTCAAGTGTAATTGCATCGGATTTCCACTGTCAATATCATTCTGCCTGCAGGGATGACGCTCTCTCCGCGAGACCATTCCGGTGCGGGTGAGGGCCGCCCGGCAAGGGCTCCAGGCAACACCTTTACAAACCCTCGAAATGACAGGGGCGTATGGGAAGAGACAGGAATTGTCGGTTGCCCCCCAAATTGATTTAAGTTGGCTCTGTTCATGAAGATCGGAGCGTCCAGAAAGGCAAGTTTGCATCGTTATTTAAAAGGCGCAACCGGGAGACATTCGTGTCAGGCCAGGTGCGCCTTTTTCAGATCAAGAGATTTCGACGTTGGGTCAGAATTCTATGGCCAGCTGGGCGGTAAAGGCATCCTCTTCGTCGTCGTTTTCGAACTCGCTGTGGGTATATTCAAAAGATAGGTTGGTACTCTCGAAAATCCCCAGCCCGAAGGCACCCAGGTAACGGGTTTCCGGAAGGCGGTTCTGGGCTTCATCCGTTCCTTGAAGGGCTGCGGCAACCTCAGCTTCTTTCTCCCCAATGGAAAAGGCGTAGCAGACCTCCAGGTTCCAGGCCGAGATTTCGTCTTCATTGAACCGGTCATCGGCCTCGTCGATCCATTCGATATCATCCAGTGCGGTGATATATTCACCGATAAAAGTTAGCGACCCGATACCGACGACAGCATAGGTCCCCATACCTGCGGTATATTCGTTGAGTGTGAACCCGCCGTCATCGATCACATCCTCCCAGCTGTCGCCGTCGAGCAGATTGTTGATGTAGCTGACGCCCACATCAATGGAGAAGGCGTCGCTCTCCATGGTGTAGCCGGCATTGGCTCCGAAATTATCGATGAGGTTGTCATCTTCGCCGGCTTCGTCGACGTCTCCATTGAAGATGAACGCCGACCCATGGAAACCGCCGGTCTCCACGCCCACCTGGAGCGAGGCCTCTCGGGTTTCGGCAATCTCCAGGGTCAGGGGATCGGAGATCATGTGGGACTCGAAATTGCCGAAGGGAACGTACATTTCACCGACGATCAGGTAGGCGGGGACCACGTCTTCACCGCTGAGGGTGATGGTGGCTTCATCGACCACGATATCTTCGCCGTCTTCGTACAGAAAGAGGACGTGCCCCAAAACATGCTTGGCGATGTCGGCATCGATGCCCAGTTCCACAGTGGCCACAGCAATGTCGCTTTCGTCGCTGCTGTCACCCCCGTTCTCATCAAATCTGATATAACCGGCCTCTGCCTCGATGAGCCCGCTCAGGGCGATGCGCTCGTTCCACCTGTCGGGGAAAATCCCGCCTTTTTGGTCCAATTTCTTTTCCAGCTGCCCGATCCGTTCGGACAACTCCTGATTGGACAAGGCCTCTGCATATACAACAGAGGAACAAAAGGCCATCCACATGAGCATGGCCGCAAGAATTGATACTCCTTTTTTCATCGATCGTCTCCTTTTGAAAAGAAAGCCAACACCTTCATAAAAACGCGGCTGAAAAAAGAATGACCGTCGAGCATGAGCTGACGGCATCGCGTTTTATGCGTGCCCCGGTTTGCGGTTTAGAAATGACCGAGGGGTCCGCCCGCATGGTCCACCCATATGTCCACGAATGCATCGAATTCGGCAGTCCCCTTGAGAATGGGAACACATTGGATGCCGGCCTGGGTGAAAATCGATTTCCAGGAGTCCGGTTCGTCTCCGGCCATGTCGTTCTTGGCATGATCGCCGGCAACCGACATGAAGGGCAGCAGGTAGGCCGTTTTGATTTTCTTCTTGAGGATCATCTTTTTAATCAATTCGACATCCGGGTATCCTTCGACGGTTCCGACGAAAATGTTGGAATCCGTGAGCTGCAGCTGAAACATCAATGCGGCGTAAAACGCGTTGGAGGGGTGGTGGGTACCGTGGCCCATGAGCACCACGGCCTCGTTCTTTTTCCGTTGCTTCGGAATGGTTGCCAAAATGGCGTCCACGGTGCGCGCCATGTCTTTCTGCGTGGCCATCAGAGGGTAGCCCAGAATCACTTTCTGGAAGCCGCCCAGGCTCCTGAAAGCTCCCACCGTTTTTCGCAGGTCGTGATATTCCGCGCCGCCGATGGTGTGCAGGGATTGGACGGCAACATGGGTAAACTTCTCATCCAGCATTTTGGCCAGTGCAATCTCGGGAGAGTCCAGCTGTTTGCCCTGTTTGGCAAGTTTCTCGCGGATGATGTAGGATGTGAAAGCCCAACGAACTGGGATGTCAGGGTAGGCGGCCTTGACCTTTTTGTCGATGTTGTCAAAGGAAACCTGGGCCGAAGCTTCGCTGGACCCGAAAGCGACCAGCAAGATGCCGACCTTTTTAGGTTCCTGGTCGCCGTGTTCATGGCCGCTGGACGCCAAAGCAAGACCGGTTGTCAGAAAAACACTCATCACCAGAACCAACCAACGCCACTTTTTCATAATGCACGCCTCCTTTAAGATAATTGTGTTAGATGCCTCCTGGCATAAAAAAACCCTTCATGCAGACATCAGCATGAAGGGTTGCACCCAGTTTTCTTGGCCCTGTCGAATATGTCACCGGCCCCTTCCATCGGGGGGATTCCGGCTCTCTTAAAGGCAGGTCTTCTGGCTTTCGGATCGTCCTACTCTCCGCACCTTCCCGTTTCGTTCACAATCGAAACAGTGGCATTGCGGATTTCGTCCCCGATTACAGCGGCGGGACCGCTCTCGACTTTAACGAGATTCCCTATTAAGCCCATTACGGCGCCTTTAAGGGAAAGAGTACTATCGCAATGAAATGAAATTGTCAAAAAAATTCATCCATACCCGTACCGTCCTGATTGCAGAGCCCCCCTTTCCTCTCATCCCCTCAGGGCCAGATACTAAGCGCAAAATGTCGCCTCTCCTTATTCTCTCGACCAGTGTCCATATCTGTTGCGAATCAAGTCTCGGTGAGATGTCGAATACAGATTATTGACCGCCTTCGCCTTCCACTTTGTGTACGTGGTGGGTGAAACAAGGACCACTTGAAGATTGTGGGGGCGAACAAATTGAAAACCGGCTGGTCGTCCTGCGGGTTTAAAGAAATTGGTGGAGATGAATCAGTCATTAAACAACAGTAACGGTATCCAGGGCATCGATTTCGGTTTTGCATCCCATTGCAGTATAGGGGTCATTCCTCCTGTAAAGTGTCCCTCTCCATTGAATCTGATTCCTGTAACGAACGCGGTAGCATCTTGAGGGTCAAGCCCCAAGCTTTCCTCGACGCCTGATATTCGAAACATTTCAACGCCTTCCGCGCCAAAGAAATATTCAGTACCCCCTTCGATTTTAGTTTGATAAACCCACTCGTCATCGATCAAGTAATATAAATCAAAGAATCCGTCTCCGATATCAGGAAGAAGAACCGAACTGAATAATGGGTCTCCTTCTCCAACCTTGAAATCGTAACCGATTGATATCCACGGATCGAGGAAATACATGTCATTGGAGTTCACACAAATGTCAAATTCAAATACGGCACCGTAATTGTCATTCGGGTTCAAATCGACCGACACCATCGGCATATAGACTTGATCCGTCATGCCTGGAATTTGGCTGTACGGCGTATATTCCACGTACATTCCTGAACGGCTCTGTGCTATTTGGTTGTTTGACCCGAAGTCCTCCTTATAGATAGTGTCCTCTGCCATAACTGCAATCGTATATTTTTCCCCGATGATTACGATATCGTCTGGCAACGTGTGTTCGTTGGCGTCTAAGGCCAGGGCATCACTGGTGTAGATAATATTTCTGGTGCCTGATTCAAAAACACAGACCCTGAACTGCTTGGGATCCCCCTCATCAATGGTGGTATAATCCCACTTGATGGTTGGCGTGATGCCCGAACTGACAGTAGGATTATCCACCAAGCCAACGATGGGCGCAGTGACCGCGTTTGTTTCAGATTCATGCACAAATCCACCGTTTGTCGCGGTCACACTTATTTTTCCAATTTCACCACAGTATCCACCCCTGTTGATCGTTTGGTAGCCGTTATATTCCGCTGGTGATGGTAATGGGTAACGCCAATATCCATGAATCATTTCAAGTTGATCGGGAGCTTCAAAGGAACTGGGAAGAGGAGACAGGTCTGATAAAACGCTGCGGAAAATTGTCTGTTCGTAACGCTGCCAGCGCGGCGCTTTTCAATCGAAATATTGACAGCCCATTGTCCATTATTCACCAGTTGTTGGGGATGAGCTATTATTATGTATCCGTTGAGTTGTATTTCCTTCATTGATTTAAATCCATGTCGTCGATAACGCATTTATCAGGATCGCCAAAGCATTCAAAGCGCCCTATGACTCCTTTTCTTTTTGGTGACTTTTCGTGTTCACACCAATGCTGGAAGTTACTCCAGGGCTGTGATGGGTTGCGATTTCCCCTAATCAATTGCCTGGATGTTTGCGTACCACCAGTACTTTTGTAAAATTGACATTTTTCCATCTTGGGCCTTAATTGAAACATTTAAAATTTTTTCGAACTTCACCCTGACCAAGTTGCCTTGATAAAATACGATAATTGTCCTCTTCAAAACGTATCCTGCCAGCCACAATAGAGCTATGAACGTCAGCTTTCCTTGCTAAGGCAACAACATCCTTAATTTTTCTTGTTTTTCTTGCAGGATGGGAAAGCCACATTTGGTTGGGAATCAAGGATTCCTGGGCAACTCTATCAGCTTCTTTCTCAAAGTCATCTAAAGCAACCCTTAGATCCAGATCATCAATTATACACTGCCCATCGAAACGGTGAACATGGCCCAACAATAAATGTGAAAGCTCATGGGTTAAAGTAAACCAGAAATTGTCCAACCTGTCATGCCTTATGCTTAAGGCAATTATCGGTGTGCTATTCTTGTTTAAAAGTACAGCACCATCCAAATATGTCTTTTTGAAATGAGGAACAACAACCATCTTAATTCCTTTGTTCAATAGGAATTCTTTTGCGGCAACAACTCCATTGGATAAAACACTCAGATGCGCAACTTTCGAAATGAACTTATGATCTAACTCTTCAAGGTTGAACTTTGTCTTAAGCTCAACTTTATTGGCCTCGGCCAAAACACTCAAGATCCAAGCCTTTATTGAATAGGGATTGTCTTTTTCGTTTCTCCTTGAGCCTTGGCGAAAACAGGCGGCCTTATCTTGAGAGAAATAATCGTCTGCCCCTGCTTGAGATGCAAGGTCACGCATTATTTCCTCTGCTTGTGTTTTGTGGTCATACCCCGAAACAATACCTCGATTGACAATTTCTTTAATGGGGAAGCTGCCCCAATCGACAGCTTCTCCATCAATAGGGAAAACCGAGCCATCTTGAATAAGGACCTCAGCTGGTATTCCAAGATGTCCGTGAAGGGCTCGAATCATTGATAGCGTCAGTGTCCGTTTCCCATTCAAGACCTCGGATACTTTTGAGCGGCTTCCCAGGTAAGGGATAAGATCAGCTTGTTTAAAGCCCCTTTGGTCCATAACGAACTTAATGGCTTCAATGGGAGTGGGTAAAGGAACACGATGATAGTCATCCTCGTACACCCCAACTAGCGTCAGCAGGACATCAAGTTCGTTACCTTCGGGGGTTCCAGACTCGGCACCCCAAAGTTCCTCGATGCGAGTAAGGGCGGCATCATAATCCTTTTCCGTTTTAACAGGGTGGATATTCATGCTTCACCTCCGATGGGTTAATGTTATCGTAATCTTTATGCCTGCCAAACCACTTTATAAAAACGACCTGGCGACCAAAATCAATACTGGCTATGAACCTGTATTGATTGCCTTTTATATTAAAAACGATACGATCAGGTTTGACGAAATCCGCTGAAGGGAACACCCTTTTTAAGTCCGGCAGATGCTGGAATTCCGCTTTTTTAATTAGAGCGACCCATGTCCTGAGAGCGCTATCTGCATCAGGATAGCATTCGCGGTAGGCGTTGATCGTTCTGGTCGCGATTATATGCATGTAATGAACATTATGTTCCCAAAATGGGAATGTCAAGAGTATTCCCAAAAAATGAACATTGAATCACTTTTAGAACAAGGTTGAAAAACAATGAAATCAGGGCGTACGTTCAACACTTCATCGAGCATTGTGCGGGCCATTGCCCGGAATCCATGACCGGTCATCTCGGATTTTTCAAAGCCCATGCGACGGAGGGCAGCAAGCACCGTATTGTTGCTCATCGGCCGTTTTTTGGTTCGTGCACTTGGAAAGACGTAGCGGCCGTCACCGGTCAAAGGCTGTATTTCTTGCAGGATTTCAGCGGCCTGGCTGGCCAGAGGGACAAGGTGAGGTAGCATCAACTTCATCTTTTCTGCAGGGATAGCCATGAGCGTTCTTTCGGTTTTAGGGGGACCTATAAAAGAAAGTACACCCCCAAAAACGCTGGCTGTCAATGGATTTTATCGGACGCTGTTGGACGCAAGAAACGAAAAAAGCCCTGAAGATTCAGGGCCTTTTGTGCTTAGTCGGACTAAGCTGGATTAAGATTTGGTGGAGATGAGGGGGATCGAACCCCTGACCTCAGCGTTGCGAACGCTGCGCTCTCCCAGCTGAGCTACACCCCCATAATTGGTTCAGGTCTTTCGACACTTATTTAGGCCTTTTTGATCAGGAGGTCAAGTGAATCAATGGTCCTGGCTCAGCATCACCAGGCTGTCTTTTTCCTCCAGCAGGCGGTCCACCAGCAACAGCCGCTCGTCCACCGTTTCCTTGAATTTGGCCAGCAATGCGGGCTTCAGGGGTTTGCCCCGGCTTTTCTTGACCTTGTTGGGGTTCATGGGCTTGCCGTTCACCCGGACTTCGTAGTGCACATGGGGGCCGGTGGCCACGCCGGTCTGGCCCACCCGGGCGATGACCTCGCCCTGCTCCACCAGCTGTCCCCGCTTTTTCAGCAACCGGCTGCAATGGCCGTAATAGGTCTGATAGCCGTTGGGATGCTTGACGATGGTCAGCTTGCCGTAGCCGCCCTTCCACCCGGAAAAAGTGACCCTGCCGTTGGCCGTGGCAAAAATGGGGGTGCCGGTGGGCGCCCCGTAGTCGATGCCGGTGTGCGCCTTGTAACGTTTGGAAACCGGGTGGAAACGCCGGATTGAATAGCGCGATGTCATTTTGCCGAACTTGACCGGTGTGCGTAAAAACATTTTTTTCAGCGGCTGGCCGGTTTCATCGTAATAGCCGTCAAACTGGCCGTCGTTGAATAAAAAGGCGGAAAAGGTCTTCTGGCGGCCCACGTACCGGGCGGCAAGCACGTTTCCGTATTTGACAAAGGCGCCGTCTTTGTAGCAGCGCTCATAAACGACGGCGATGCGGTCGCCCTTGCGCGGATACAGGTAGAAATCGATATCCCAGGCAAAAATGTCGGCCACCAGCCCTGAGATCTGCTGGGTTTCGCCGCTGTCGGCCACCGCCTGATAAAGGGAGGTCTCGATGGTGAAGACCTTGGCCACCACCTGCCGATCCAGGGAGATGTGCCGCTTGTGAACCCGATAGCCGCCCTTGTCGTCCTTGACGGCCTCGTATTCGTCCAGCGGGCTGGTCTTGTAAACAAATTTTTGGATCAGGCGCTGGTCGTCGACGCTTACCTGGTAGAAATCCTGGGGTCGGGAGCAACGAAAGTCGAATACCGGTTTAAACGATCTGGAGAGGGAGAGAATTTCCGCCGGCGGAATATCACAGGCCGTCAGGGCCTCGTACAGCGTTCCGTTGCGAATCTGCCCTTCGACGACACTGACTGCCGATGGCGGTGGTGCGACCGGGTGCACAAGGGTCGCGTTCACGGGCAGGGTCGCCTGAAAACCGGAAGCCCCGCACGGCGGGGGCGAACAAAACAAGACCATTCCCAACAACGCGAGGCAAAACCGTCGTGCAAGCACATTACATTTCCAGCGCATATTCTTTTTTTCCTTTCGAACCGTCAACCCGTCTCAGCGAGGTTTCGGCCGACTCTGTCGACAACTTTAGCTTGCATGAACGCCTACTTAGCAAATGCAGAACGGGTAATCAACCGGTTTTTCAAGCATTTCTTTGGTTTGAGGCCGTTCTCACGAATTTTTTGACGGCTGTCAATCGACAGGGAAAACGGGCGGGAAAGCCTTGGCTGGCGGGTTCGCAACCGTTTCGAAGGGCGTCCTCACCGCGCAGGCGATTAACCGCAATCATCTGATAATAATTGCTATTTAACCTCCCTGGGGATGAAACAAGAAGGGTATCGAACCGCTTTGCGGATCCATCGTCAAGTGCGGAACCGGTAAGACGCGGCTGACGCCGATTCGAGGTAACCGGCCTTGCGAAGAAAACAGCGCCGGCGCCGGTATGCCCCCATGGCTAACGGACCTTGAATTCCACATACCAGCGGTTGGCGCCTTCAGCCAGCAGCACATCGTCCGGGTTGATCTTCACCACGACGATGTTGTCCAGGGAACCGCCTTCCTTGATCAGACGATTGTTGATGACGACGAACCGTGCCGCGGCTTCCGGCGCCCATACCAGCGCCTGCAGGTCGATGCGCGGATCGTTTCTGAAGGTTTTCCCGCTATCCGGCGGCTCCGGGACGGGCTCTACGGTCTTCGCGGGACGGGGCTCGGGAAGGGCCGGGGCAATCGACGGTGCGGGCTGGGGGGCAAGGGTCTCCCGTCGGGCGTTCACCGTCGGTTGCGGGGCCGATGGCACCATTGGCGTCGGTGCCGGGCTGCCGACAACCGGGGACTGCTTGGGGGGGCGAGCCGGCGGGAGGGGCGACGCCGTCTCGGTCGGCGGCGCATCGTCCGCGGCCCGGCCCGGGGCGCCCGCCTCCACGGCTGTCGCCGATGGCGCATGCTGTTGGGAGGCCACGGCCACAGCGGGCTTGGGCGGCGGTGCCTTGGCAGCGACAGGCGGTCTGCTGTCGTTCGTTTGGACCGGCGGCGACGCCTCAGGACGTGGAGAACCCGGAGATCGGACCTGCCACACCACCGCGGCGGCAACAGCGAGCAAACCCACCAGACCGAGCGGCACCCACCACCAGCGGCGACGCTGCCGGCGCGGCGGCTGGTCAGGCAGCGGAAGCCATGGGCTATCCTTCTCCCGATCCGGGGAGGATTCCTGCTCGGCCTTTTTCAACGCATCCAAAATGGAACTCAACGGCTTGGCTCCTTGCCTCGAGCCCTTACAGGCGCGAGTTCGGCATCATCCACCGGGTGCATCCGCCAGGCGGGGAACATTCAGTGTCTGATCTTCGTTGTACAACGCAATCTTGGTCAACGGGCCAACCATTCCGTCCACTTCCAGGCCGTTGCGCGCCTGGATCGCTTCGACGGCCGCCCGCGTTACGGTGTCATAGGCGGCGTTCATCTCTTCGATGGCAAAGCCCAGGGCCTTCAGGTGCATTTTGAGGGACAGGATCACGTCCCCGGGTGAGGATATCGGAATGACGCCCGTGTAATTGAAGTAGTTTTTCCACAGCACATGGGCCACGCCATTCCACAATCCCGCCAGCGATGCAGGAGGGATGGAGAAGGTCGTGGCTCCGTCGGTCAGTCTGATTTCACCGTCTGCCAGGCCCACCACAGCCAGAAACCGGACGGCGCTGCCGTCCGGATGCGGGAATTCCATGATGGCCGGCAGGTTCAACCCCCGGATCAGATCGAGGCTGCCCTGCACCCGCAGGACTTCCATGGCATGGTTCCGTGCGGCCGTGCGGAAAAACATGTCACCGTCCAGCCCCCCCACCGGACCGTCGCCCATGGGGTGAGGGACCTTCCATTGCCTCAGGACGGCTGTCAGCGCAGCGGTTCTGGAATCAAGGGCGCCCATGGACGTTATGGCCTGTTCGAGTTCACGGGCCGGCGACGGCGATTCCGGGTCAATGGCCGCCGCCATGACATCCGGGGCTGCCGCCGCCGGTGCTTTGGCTTCGGGCGGGTCAGATCCGGGTGCCGTCGCTGGCCCGATCACGTCCTCAGCCCCTTGTTCGGCAGGCTCGGGGGGAACCGCAGGAGACGGGTCGGCCGGCGGTGTTTCAATTTTGTGATGAACGACCGGCGCAAGGGACAGTCCGCCGATCCGGCTGAACAGGGTCTGACCGGCAACGAGCCCGCCCACCAGGATCACCAGCACCACCAGCAGGCCAATGACCAGCTTTTCCCGGTAAGGGACGGGAGGACGGGATCGGCTTCTTTTACCGTCCAGCTCACGGAGGGCCCGCTTGACGATGCGGTTGGTGATGCGATGCTTGCCCAGCGTAAAGGCGGTGAGCAGGGCCCGGTCGCAGGCGATGTTGATCAGCCGGGGCACGCCGCCGGTGTAGCGGAAGATGGACCGGTAAGCGCCGGCCGTAAAGTCCAGGCCCGGTTTCCGTGAAGCGATGTGGATGCGGTGACGAATGTACTCCCGTGTTTCCGAATAACCCAGGGGAATCAGGTGGCAGCTCAAGGTAATGCGCTGGTTCAGCTGTCGAAGCGCTTCGGTGTCCAGCAGCTCCCCCAGCTCAGGCTGCCCCACCAGGATGATCTGAAGCAGCTTGCTGGTGTTGGTTTCCAGGTTGGACAACAGCCGCAACTGCTCCAGCACGTCGGCGCTCAGATTCTGGGCTTCGTCCACCAGCAGCAGAACACGCCGGCCCTGGGCTTTCTTCTCCAGCAGAAAATGATTGAGCCGGTCGATGAGGGTTTTTACCGAATCGGTATCCGAGTCGATGCCGAACTCGTCGTTAATGGCTTTGAGCAGCTGCAGGGCGTCGAGCTTGGGGTTGAAGATGTAGGCCGCCTCGGTGGTGTCGTCCAGGTTCTCGAGGAACATGCGGCAAAGGGTGGTTTTTCCCGTGCCCACCTCGCCGGTGATTTCAACGAACCCTTCGCCATACCCCACGGCGTAATTCAGGTGCGCCAGCACCTCCTCATGAATCCGGGACAGGTACAGGTAGGCCGGATTGGGCACCAGCTTGAACGGTCTCTCTTTGAATCCAAAAAAACGATTGTACATGGGTGTCTGCCAACTATCCGGAATTGAAACGTTTGCCGATTCCATCTACCTTGTCGATAAAACCGGACTGCTTGTCCTCCCCCGCCAATATGTTCTCTACGGCCAGGATGCCCAATCCGTTTCCGGCTGCGATCCGTCGGTGATGAAATTGAATGGGTACCAGGAAAAACACAAGCATCAGCCGTACAGTTCGGCGCCCACGCAGCCGAAAAAAAACCGTGCGCCCAGGCGCTCATGCATGATGGCCGCCTTTTCCTGTCCGGTGCAGTGGGAGACCCCCACCCGCTCGATACCGTATCGGTCGATGGCCTTGAGGGTTTCATCGAACTGGGCGGGCTGGGAAAACCCCAGATGGGTGCCGCCGATCACCGCATAAATGCGGTCCCGGCCGAAGGTCTGCAGCACATGGGTGATGATGTTGACCATGCCGGCATGGGCGCAGCCGAGCACCAGGATGAGCCCCTTGGGCGAATCGACCACCAGGGACAGGTCATCGGCGACCGGGTCGGGGCACACCGCGGTGCCGCCGGCCGGATGCAGTGTCATGTCGGGGTCCGGCCGTTCAAAATCGTTGGTCCTGGGAATTTCACCGGTCAGGTGGATCCCGGGGCTGATTTCAACCGGGTCCCGAATCAGATGAAACCGAGCGCCCAGTGATTCCAGGTATTCCCGGCGGTGGCGCATGCCGATATAGCGGGTGGTTTTACCGTCGGACCAGGTGCGCGCGGTGAAAATGTCCGGGTGGCCGTAAACAGGTACCGGGCCGGCCTGTCTGAGCACCTGCGGGAGCCCGCCGGTATGATCGTAATGACCGTGGCTGATGGCGATGGCCTGAATCGAGGCCAGGTTTTTACCCATGGCACGGGCGTTGCCGCAGAGCCCCATGCCCTGGCCGGTATCGAACAGCACATTGCCGGCGTCGGTTTCAATCAAGCAGGCGAACCCGTGTTCGCCGATTACGCCGGCGGGCCGGCCCACGGAATTCTCGCAAAGAATCGTCAGTCTGGTTTTCATGGGATGCTTCCCGAAAGCAGTCGGCTGCCGGCACCTACTCGGCGATCTTGCTGTCCCGGTTCTGGATGTAGGCGTTGCGAAAGGCTTCGTAGGGATCCAGGGCAGCATTTTTCAGGGCTTCGTAATCGCCGATACGAAAAGACGTGTCGTTGACGGTCCTCGTTGTGTAAACCGCTACATTGGTCGTGTCGGAGGTCAGTGCCTTTGAATCCACATTGACCAGCTTCATGAACGAAAACGGGTTCAGGGCCCAGTCGCCGAAGCTGCCCACCGTGTCACGCAGGGTCGACGGACCGAATACCGGCCAGACGATGTAAAACCCGTTGTCGACGCCATAGTGTCCCAGGGTCTGGCCCAGGTCTTCCTCGGGTGGGTTCAGGTGCGGATAATCTTTGGCCGGATTGAGGAAACCCAGCATCCCTGCGGTGCTGTTGGTCACAAACCGGCCGAACTCACCCTCGGCGGCCCGCCCTTTTCCCTGGAGCAGGCAATTGACCAGCCGCACCGGCATCAGGAGATTGAAAAAAAAATTCTTGATGCTCACCCGAACGGGTGTGGGCAGGATGACGCGGTATCCCGAAGCCACCGGCTTGAGCACCCAGAAATAAAGCTTGTCGTTGAAGCTGAACATGGCCCGGTTGAACCCGGCGATGGGGTCGGCAACCGAGTCCATCGCCTCGCCTTCATCGCCGTACAGATCCTCGCTACCCTCATCGAACGGGTCGTAAAATTCGTCGTCCGTCTCTTCGAAAGGAGGTGCGGCCGCCTGGGACGCTGACGCATCGGCCCACACCGGTCCGGCGATCAGCAGGCACGCCACCACAAGAATCATTGACCATCTGGGCATTATCTGCATGAGTTATTCGCTGTGTATGATCGTTTGTTTCGGGAAAAACCGAGGACCGCGGCGCCGAACCATGATTAGCCGTCTTCGGCCAGCTGCCTGTTTTGTTCCGCCAGCTTTTTGTTCAGCCGCTCGATGAGCTGGGCGGGTTTTTCCTTCCTGAGGATACTGGCAAACTGCGTGCGATAATTTTTGACCAGGCTGACGCCCTCGACAATCACATCATACACCTTCCACTGGCCGTCAGCGCCCCTGCGCATCCGGTAATTCACCGGAATCTCGACCGTCTCCCTGACGATCGTGGTTCTGACTTCGGCGTAGACGTCCGAATGAAAGTTCTGCCCGAGGTAGACGATCTGCTCGTTGTGGTACTCGCCCTGGATTTTATCGATGTAGGTGTTGCCCAGAAACCGGGAGAAAACATCGGTGAAGGCAACCTTTTCCGCATCGGCAAATTTTCGCCAGTTGCGCGCCACGGCCCGCCTGGAGATCTCTTCGAAATCGAACATCGGTTTGACGCTTTTCCAGATTTCGTCCCGCTGCACCAGGCGGGTGTCCGCCACCCGGTAACGGGGATCGTTGAGAATCGCAATGACGGCGTCGATGGGCGCCTTGACGACCGCCATGGGCTCCATGGATACCGCCAGTACCGGGAACACCATCAGCACGACAACCATCCATGCACCGGCTATACCTTTACCAATCATAACCGCCTCCGTGGTTCCTTAGTCTCCGGCATCACCGAAAACATATTTGCTGACCAGCTCTTCGATGTCCAGGGCCGATTCGGTTTCAATGATCAGATCCCCGGATTTGAGTATCCGGTCCGAACCGCCCGGCGTCAATTTGATGTACTTGTCTCCGATAAGCCCGGAGGTTTTGACCGATGCAATGACGTCATCGGTCAGCATCACGCCCTTTCTGACCTTCAGGCGGACTATGGCCACCTGGAGTTCATTGTCAAGACGGATATCGGCCACCTGACCGATTTCTACACCGGCCATGTCCACCTGAGCTCCGGACTTCAGGCCCGAAACCGAATCGAAGCGTGCATCGAGCGTGTAATAATCGTCACCGAACCACTCCATTTTTCCCAGCTTGACCGTGAGGTATGCCACGCTGATCATACCGATGAGAACGAACACGCCCACCGCGGTTTCAACAGACGTCTTTTTCATATTGCCTCCGCAGCCGCAACGCCATCCGATGCGGCTGTTCCTGTTAATGCTGGCTCGATGCAGCGGTCATGGTCTCCGGATCCTGGCCCCGGATAAACTGCCGGATCACCGGTTCGGTGCTGTTGCGGATCGCATCCGGGCTGCCCTGAAAGACGATCCGTCCCTGGTCCAGCATGGCGATGCGCTGGGAAATGTAGAAGACATCGGGAATCTCATGGCTGACCATGACCCCGGTAAAGCCGAAGGCCTTCTGGTATTCGGAAATCATGGCGTGGGCCGCGTTCTTGCGGACGGGATCCAGCCCCGTGGTGGGCTCGTCAAAAAGGACGATTTCCGGATCCGTCACCAGGGCCCGCGCCATGGCAACGCGCTTTTTCATGCCGCCGGAAAGCTGGGACGGGTATTTGTCTTCGATGCCCGCCAGGTCCAGCTGGGTCAGTTTGTCCCGGACACGGTTGGTTATTTCATGAAAGGGCATGCGACCCTTCTCCTTGAGGGGCAACGCCACATTTTCGTATACCGTCATGGAATCGAACAGGGCCGTTCCCTGGAACATGTAGCTGAACTTCATCCTGGCGGCCTTGCGCTGGGCCACGCCCATGGCCTTGAGCGCCTGGCCGTCGAACAGGATCTGCCCCCGGTCAGGTTCCAAAAGGCCGATGATGTGCTTGAGCAGAACACTTTTGCCGATGCCGCTCTTTCCGATGATGGCCGTTACCTCTCCCCGGTAGATGGACAGGTCCACCCCCTTGAGCACGGCATTGTCGCCAAAGCTTTTGAATACCCGGTCAAATTGAATCAACGGTACGGTCATGGTCTGCTCACAGCAAAAACGAGGTCAACACATAGTCGGCCACCAGGATCATCACGCAGGAGATGACCACCGCCGATGTGGTCGACAGGCTGACCCCCTTGGCACCGAACCCCTCCTTGCGCATGTGGGTCGTATATCCCTGAAAACAGCAGATGGTCACCACGATGGCAGCAAAACAGAAAGCCTTGACAAAGCCGCCGTTGATGTCTTCCATCAGCACGCTGGACTCCACGCGGCTGAAATAAAGTCCGGAATTGATACCCAGCAGGAGCGAGCCGGTCAGGTAGCCGCCCATGATGCCCACCACATCAAAAATGGCCGTGAGGAAGGGAAAGCTGATCAGCGCAGCCCCCAGCCGGGGACTGAACAGGAATCGGACGGGATTGATGTCCATGGTCTCCAGGGCGTCGATCTGTTCGGAAATACGCATGATACCGATCTCCGCAGCCATGGCCGACCCGGCCCGCGCCACGATCATGATGGCCGTCAGCACCGGGCCCATTTCCCGGATGAGACTCAGGGCCACCGCCGCCCCGAGCAGACCTTCCGAACCGAACTTCACCAGGGTGTAGTAGCCCTGCAGTCCCAGCACCATCCCCGTAAAGGCACCGGTCAGGCAGATGACGAACACCGACTTCATGCCGATAAAGTAGACCTGGTCGATAATTTTGTCCGCCTGGAGGGGAAAAGAAAAAAGATGCAGGAATCCCCGGAAAAAGAAGATCGCCACCCGTCCCAGTTCCTGAACGGGAGCAATGGCCATTCGGCCGAGACCGGCCAGCATGTCGGTGGTTGTGGTTGATTGGGCCATCAAAGCATTTCCGCTTCCGGATCGTCAACAGATGTGGTGTTTCAGCCAGGGCGTATCCTGAATTATTGTTAAGCTTTCCAAAATAGCTGAAATCGCAAATAATGTAAAGAAGGCAATGCGAATGGGCGGTGTGGGGCAAAAAATCGCATTCGTGCGGGGTGAAATCAAAGGGGCGCATCATGAAATGGTCGACCCGCCGGTGAACAACGGCAGGGGGTCTGTTATGGGCTTTTGTTCGTAATGCTTGACTTCAAACGGGCCTTTCCATACAGTGCCCATGGATGGCCGGCACCCCGATCAAGCATGGAAACCGTTATCGATGAAAGGAGCCTCTTATGGCAGACACCATCAGGACCACCGAGGATTTAGACCACACGCAGACCGCCCGCCTCGTTATGGACGTCATGCACCGGACCATTATCCACTACGCGCTCTGGTTCACCGAAATCCGCCACCAGATGGGCATGGACAAGGCGCTGGACGCCCTCTCCGTGGCCTCTAAAAAAAGCATCGGCATTCAGCTCAACCGGCTGTCAAAAATCCTGGGGTTCGACATGCACGACGGCGTTCCCAAACCGCTGCTGGACATGGAGAAGAAAGACCTGCTGGCGCTGCTGGACGGTGCAGCCATCAACTGGCTGGCCAATGACGGGGTATGGTTTCAGTCCGTGGAATTCACCAGCGGCATGAACGACGCCAAGCGCTGCAACGACTCCTGCTGGGCGCACTTTTCCCCTTTCGAGGCGTGGTCCATCAAACAGTTTTTAGGACTCGGCGACCATCCCGGCCTGGAAGGGCTGAAAAAGGCCCTGGGTTTTCGCGTCTATGCCCGGATTAACGTTCAGTCCTTTACCGACGACGGGCCTGACGCGTTCATTTTCCGCATGAACGAATGCCGTGTCCAGGTGGCCCGGAAAGGTAAAAATTTGCCCGACTACCCCTGCAAATCCGCCGGTCTGGTGGAATACACCTATTTTGCCAGCGCCATCGATGACCGCATTCAAACCGAATGCATCGGCTGCCCCCCGGACGAACACCCGGAGGAGTGGTATTGTGCCTGGCGCTTTTCGCTAAAATAATTGACAACCCCTCCGCTTTTATTTAATCAAATAATTGATCAAATCTTATGTTGCTGAACCCACCGGCCATCGCATGCCCACACCCGGCGATGGGACCGTTTTTCCCAGGGAGCACGATATGCCCCGTTCAAAAACAAAGCAGGCTCCCGATGCCGGACACACGCACAAGGCCTACCAGGGCATTCGGCGGATGCTCTTCCACAACGAAATCGTTCCCGGGCAGAAAATCGCCTACCGGGACCTGGCCGAACGACTGGGCATGAGCCAGACGCCGGTGATCCAGGCGTTGAAGTGGCTTGAATTCCAGGGGCTGGTTCGTCATGAACGCCACCGGGGTTACTATACCGAGCCGGTCAGCATTCAGGAAGTGGAGGAAATCTACGATTTTCGGGAACAGATCGAACTGGCACTGCTGCCGCGGACCCTGGCACGGCTGGACACCGGGGCCATCGACCGGCTGGCCGCGGCACTGGAGGCACACCTTGAGGCGTCACGGGAAATCTACCTGTATGACCGCCTGCTCAGGGACATGGACTTTCACCTGACCCTGGCCGCCCTGTCCGGCAACCGGGTGCAGCACCAGACCCTGCGTCTGCTCTTCGACCTGCTCTATCTCAAATACGGAGGAAACATCCTTTTTTCCACCTCGATGGAAAAGGCGGACACCGCTCACAAGGAATTGTTCGATCACATTCGCGACAACCACCTGGAAGGCGCAAAAAGCGTCCTCTCCCGGCATATCAAGAGCGTAAAAAAGCATGTGCTCGGCGGACTGGAACGCCTGATGAAGGAAAAGGACAAGGCCGGTTTCTGATTACGACCCCGTGGTTGCCAGTTCCGCTTTCAATCGCAGCACCGCCAGTTCCTTGGCCTTGGCTTCCACATCCACCGTCAGGTCAAGATTCCGCCATCCGTCGGGGAAATCGCCCGGCTCGATAAAATCGTGATGGGGCCGGCTCGGGCCGTTACCCCAACCGTTGAGCGGGCTGGAAAGATGAAAGAGCGGTTCCCGGTTCCAAGTGGCCATGGCCGCGCGGGTCATCTCATCCACCCCTTTTCCGTCGGGCAGGCAGCGGTGGTGGTGCAGGTCGTAGACCAGGGGAATCCCGGTTTTGGCGCACACGGGCAGCAGGTCCGTCGGCGTGTACACCCGGTCATCGTTTTCCAGGGCCAGACGGGTTTTAACCTCCCGGGAAAGCCGGTCGATCACCGACGCCAGCCGCGCCAAGGCCGCCGGCTTGTCGCCGTATGCCCCGCCACCGTGAATCGTGATAACGTCGGCGGCCACCCAACGGGCCACCTGGGCATGGTATTCCAGATCCGCCACCGACCGCTGGACCACACCGGCATTCGGCGAGGAAAGCACCAGAAACTGGTCCGGGTGAAAAGACGTCCGGATATGGTTTTTCCGGCTGAACGTCCCGCACTGCTTGAAGCGCCGGATGATCCGCTCTCCATCCGGCAGATCCTCCAGGTCGTACCCGGCGGCGGGGTGGGTCTTGACGGGAAGAATCTGGCTGTTGATCCGGAAGGCGCCGATGCCCTTGTCGGCACAGAATTCCAGGGACCGGTACAACGCATCCGCATTTTCCATGCAGATGGCGGCCAGATGGTCAGCCCGCGCGCCGTCGGAAAGCGACAGCAGATATTTGGCCGTGGTACGCCGGAATTTGATGGGTTCCTCACGAAAAATACAACAGAGGCCAAGACGGATCATGGGGTCTCCTTTGTAAGCATCAACAGATCGTTCGCGGATAAAAATAATCATTCAACCAGCAACGCCAAACCCGTGGCGACCATCGGATCGGGATCGAGGCGGGCCGTCATTATCGTCGGCGGCAGGCGCGGGAACCTGCCGGGAACGGGAGCATCGCCCAACGCTGACATGACCTGACCGGGGCACCTCGATGGGATGGCATGCCCAATGACACGATGGGAAACCAAACGATTGAAACGTCAATACGTCGCCGCCTGGTCGACCCTCCACCAGGCCCGCCTGGGGATTCTGATTGCCCTGCTCGTTTATGCCGCAGGCTGTGCGGGAGGGTGGCTTTTTGCCGACCATCTGGACTTTTTGAAGCAGGCGGCCGGCAGCCTGGCCGATAAATTCGAGGGCAAGCAGGGCGCGGATTTCATTTTTTCGCTCTTTCTCCACAACCTGGCGGCCACCTATGTCGCCATGTGCCTGGTGAGCCTGTGGGGCCTTTTTCCGATGGTCAACGCCATGGCCAACGGCCTGATACTGGGGTGGCTGATAGGGATCGCCGGCGGCCCCTCCCTTCATGATGCCGTCGCCATGCTGGTACCCCACGGCATCTTCGAATGGCCTGCCATGATGACGGCCTGGGGCGTGGGTTTCTGGCGCGGGGCAGGGTATCGATTCGACCGGCTTCCGGGAACCTACCTGCATCGCTGGAAACAGGCCAACCGGGCCTTCTTCCTCGTCGTTCTCCCTCTGCTGCTGGCAGCCGCCTTGGTGGAAGGCCGGGCACACCTTCTCGATCCGTTTCCAGGATAGCCCACCGGAAAAAAGTGCTAATGCCCGGCCAAAAAAAACCGATGATGATCAAAGAACCCGATCGTCTTCCCATCGGCCACGAACCGGCGGTTGTTCACCTTCAGGCGAATTGGCCGGTTGGGATGGGCACAGACCGACAGCGCAAAGGACCTTGAGAATTATGGACAGTCTCGCCGGCATATTGAAAAAAGTGAATCAATTGGACCCCATCCCCATGGTCATTCACAAGGTCCTCGACCTGGCCGATGACCCGGACACCTCCCTGAGCGACCTGGTGGAAGTGGTCGAGCGGGACCCTGCCATCACTGCCAACCTGCTGAAGACGGTCAATTCCGCCAGCATGGGCCTGCCGGTCAAGGTCGATTCCGTTCAGCAGTCGGTGGCCATGCTGGGTCTGCAGCAGGTCGTGGAAATGGTGCTGGCCCAGAACCTGTCCGGGAACCTGAACCGTTCCCAGAAGGGGTATGGTCTGGCCAAAGGGGACCTGTGGCGCCAGAGTGTGGCCGGGGCCATGGTCGCCCGAACGATCGCCGGGGAGCAGGAACTGATGAGCCTGCCGGCCATTTATACGGCCGCCCTGCTCAAGGATATCGGCAAGGTGGTTCTGCACGAATTCGTCGCCGACCGGCTCGACGCCATCCAGGAGTTGGTGTCCCGGAAGGGCTTGAGTTTCGTGGAGGCCGAAAACGAAGTTCTCGGCATGGACCACACCACCCTGGGCGGCATCATCGCCAAACAGTGGCAATTCAGCCCGCACATGATCTACATGATCGAAAACCACCACCTGACCAACCCCGCATCGTGGAACGATCCGGCCACGGCCACCCTCTACCTGGCCGACACAGTGGCCATGATGGTGGATACGGGCATCGGCGTGGACCGTCTGGCCTACCATGTGGTTCAGGATGTCTTCAATGATTTCTTTCCCGATAAACAGCAGATCAAAAGCCTGATGATCGCTTACAAAGGCTTCCAGCGTAAAATTCAGGGGTTCATGGAAACCGACTGACCCCTTCCCCTTGACAATCCGTCTTGTCCCATTAGCTTCTGTTCCGAACCATCATGAAGAGAGGCGGTAGGGACCTGGCCCTCGGACCGCCCGGCAACCTGCAACAACGTGACTCAAGGTGCCAAATCCAGCCCGAACGGGAAACATGCGGCCCCATCGACGGGGCAAACCGCTTACCGCTGCCTTTCCCCAAGGAAGCGGTTTTTTTGTATACCAGCGCAAACAGCCCGGCCGGGCGTGAACAGGAGAGACGATAATGACGGATTTCATCAGAGGTTTTGCAACCCAGGCCATCCATGCCGGCCACACGCCGGACGCCACCACCCACTCCCGGGCGGTGCCGTTGTACCAGACCTCCTCGTTTACCTTTGACAGCACGCAGCACGCCGCCGATCTTTTCGGCCTTCGCCAGTTCGGCAACATCTATACCCGCATCATGAATCCCACCACCGAAGTGCTGGAAAAACGGATGGCCGAACTGGAAGGCGGGGTGGGCGCCCTGGCGGTGGCGTCCGGTCAGGCGGCGGAGTCACTCACCCTTCTGACCCTGGCCCGTGCCGGTGATGAAATCGTGGCCTCGGCCGAACTTTATGGCGGAACGGTGAGCCTGTTTTCCCACACCCTCAAACGGCTGGGTATCTCCGTGCGCTTCGTTTCCCCCCATGACATGCACGCCTGGGAAGAAGCCGTCACCCCCCGGACCAAGGCCTTTTTTGTGGAAACCATCGGCAACCCCAAACTGGACATCATCGACATTGACGCCATTGCCGCTATCGGAAAGCGCCACGGGATCCCCCTGGTGGTGGACAACACGGTCACCACGCCCTACCTCACCCGGCCCTTCGACCATGGGGCGGCCATCGTGATCCACTCGGCCACCAAGTTCATCGGCGGGCACGGCACCTCCATCGGGGGCATCATCGTTGACGGGGGCACGTTCGACTGGGCCGCTTCCGGCCGTTTTCCCGAATTTGTCGATCCGGAACCCGCCTATCACGGGCTGAAGTTCGTGGAGACCTTCGGCAACCTGGCCTTTATCCTGCGGGCACGGGTGCTGGGCCTGCGGGACATGGGCGCCGCCATGAGCCCGTTTAACGCCTGGATGTTCCTCCAGGGGCTGGAAACCCTGCACCTGAGAATGCAGCGCCATTCGGAAAACGGATTGGCCGTGGCCCGCTTTCTGGAAACGCACGACTGCGTCTCCTGGGTACGATATCCCGGCCTGGAATCGTCACCGACCCACAACCTGGTGGACAAATACCTGCCCAAGGGGCAGGGGGCGCTGGTGGGGTTCGGCATCAGGGGGGGGCAGGCGTCGGCCGTGAAGTTCATCGAGAGCCTGCAGCTGTTCAGCCACCTGGCCAACATCGGCGACGCCAAAAGCCTGGTCATTCACCCGGCGTCCACGACACACGAACAACTCGGCGAAACCGAGCAGCTGGCCGCCGGCGTCACCCCGGATTTCATCCGCCTGAGCGTCGGCATCGAGGATCTACAGGATATTGTGGACGATCTGGACAACGCCCTGGCCGCCGGGGTGGCCTGCCGGGAGTAGGTGCCGAGCCGAAGGCCGGCAGGGCGGTTCATACATGCCGATGGGGCTGTTTGCCCATCAGATGGGCGTGCTGGTGGGTGTGAACGTGCAATTCCTGATCAAACCGGATGCGGCCGCCTTCCATGGTGTAGATGTGGCGCGCGGTCTGGGACAGAAAGTCGAACTCATGGGAAATGAGAACAAAGGAAAGGTCCAGCGTGTTGAGGATCTCGATGAGCGTGTCCTTGGTCGCTGAATCCAATCCGGTGGAGGGTTCGTCCAGCAGCAGCACCTCCGGTTCCATGGCCAGCACCGTGGCCAGGGAAACCAATCGTTTCTCCCCGCCGGACAGCTTGAAGGTGACCCGATCCTCAAATCCGCCCAGCCCCAGAAAATCAAGGGTCTTTCTGGCTACTGCCACGGCTTCGTCCCGGGACTTTCCCAGGTTCAGCGGTCCGAAGGCCACGTCCTCCAGGACGGTGGGGGAGAACAGCTGGTCGTCGGCGTCCTGAAACAACAATCCCATGCGCCGACGCACCTCGACGAAATCCGCCTCGACCGTTCGGACCCCGCCAAACGCCTCGACGGTTCCGGAAAGCGGTTTGAGCAACCCCATGATGATGTGAAACAAGGTGGTCTTGCCGCTGCCGTTGGGGGCCACCAGGCCGATGCGGTCGCCGGCATGCAGGTGAAAATCAAGATGGTCCAGGATGAGCGGCCCACCGGGGTATCCGTAGCAGATCTGGTTCAGGTTGAAAATTACGGAACTCATCGATGGGGGCCTTCAAGCGTATTCATAACCAATAGGGTGCACGGCGATCAGGAATCGGTGGCTGTGTATCACGGGCATGCAGGCGGCATCAACTCAATTCGACCCCGAAGGGATCGATTGTCGCGTTGCCCCCGGGATCGCGCCGCTCAGACCAGCCACTCCAGGCTGACCAGCAGTGCCAGCGCAATGATCATGCAAAGGGAAAACACATGGTTTCGGGGATGGTGCGGAAACGCGCGCAGGCTGAAAAAGCGTCCGTTGAATCCCCTGCAGATCATGGCGCTGTGCACCCGCCGGGCCCGTTCCGAGGCCCGGACAAAAAGCATGCCGACCAGATAGGCATAGGTCCGGTAGCTGTGCAGGTTGGTTTTGGGACGGAAGTTGCGGATCTTCATGGCCCGCACCAGTCGCTGGTATTCCTGCTCGATGACGAACAGGTAGCGGTAGGTGATCAGCAGCAGGTGGACCATCTTGTCCGGAAGCCGCAGCCGGTTGAGGGTGTGGCCGAGGGTGTCCACGGTCATGGTGGCCAGCAGCGCCATGAAGGCCACCATCAGGGAGACCGTTTTCACGCTGATCCGGGCACACAGCATGACCCCGGGACGGGTAATGGTCACCGGCCCCAGCACCAGCAGCGCGTCCCCTTCATAGGACCAGGGGAGCACGGCCCAGAGCAGCAGCAGAAAGATCAGCGGTGCCACCAGGCGAAGCAGGACCGCCCCGACATCCAGGCGCGCCGACAACACCATGAGCAGCGACAGGGCCAGAGCGGTGAAGAGCGCCGTAAACTCGTAGGAAACGGCGACCACGACGGCAAAGGCGACGGCCCCGATCACCCGGCGCCGGGGGTCGATGGCGTGCATCCATGAACGGCCCTCGCAAAAAGATGCGCTGATCATGGACGTGGCGTCTCCTTGCGATAACGGAGGTAGGCGCCCAGCCCCACCAGCCCCATGATGTAGCCGAAACCGCCGAAGATGTCCGTCAGGCGGGGCCCCCGGTCCTGCATCGCCGCCAGCATCCGGGTCAGAGGCTGTATTTTTTGTTCCAGCTGACGGGCCACGATGGCCTCCACCTCCCGGGCGGTCAGGCCATTACCGGCCGGGAGGGCCTCCGGACGCCTTTCCGCAACCGGCGCCCCTTGCGCCGCCGGTGCCGCCCTCGCCGGGCCGGGCGCGGCCCCGCCCAGCTCGGCGGCGCTCAGCCGCCACGAATTCCGGTGCCCCATGCCCGCTGTTAAGACGATGTTCAAGTCGGTGATGGCCGGCGCCCGGAAAGAAAATTCGCCGTTGTCGCCGGTTCGGCCCTCGAGCAGGCGGGACCCCGCGCTGTCAAACACCTCAACCTTGCCGTTTTTGACCCTTTTTCCCCCGCTGAACTTGCTTTCCGTGTATACGGTATCTCCTTCGGCCCAGGCAAAAATGGTCACCTTGTGGGCATCGGCCGCCCCGACGCCAAGGAAGCTGAAAACCAACACCAGGGCAAGCGTTTTAATCCGACAGATCATTCTCTCTTCCTGATTTTCATAAGGTTGCAAACCACGCGGCCATTGAAAAATGGTTGATTTTAGTCATTTGTCATGGCTCTTAAAGCACGATGAGACCGAATCGGCCGCGTTTCAAACGGTTTCGTAAAAAGCCCGAGATCAAGGCGTACTAAAGGTACGCCGCGGTGACGAGGGATGATGCGTAACGCCGATATCACCTGTTTTAAGGGACCGTCAATCATATCCGGGCAGCATCTCCGGCTTGACCTTCTTCAGAAAAGCCACGCAGAAAACCGTAATCAGGCCCTCTATGATCATCACCGGCAGGTGGGCGGTGACCACCAGGCTGGCCACCTCCAGAAAACTGCCTTCGGTGAACATCAGGCTCAATCCGGCCAGAACGGCCCCCAAAAAAACGGATCCGGCACCGCAGGCAAATGCCGCCGGAACGGCGATGCGCTGTTTTTTATGAACCAGCGAACCGAACAGATAATAGCAGATCAGCGCCGGCAGGGCCATGATCACCGTGTTGACCCCCAATGTGGTAATGCCCCCGTATTGAAACAGCATGGCCTGGAGCAACAGGGCCGTCAGGATGGCCGGAAATGCCGCCCACCCCAGCAGCAGCCCCACAATGCCGTTTAAAATCAGGTGGACGCTGGACGGCCCCACCGGCACATGAATCAGCGAGGCCACGAAAAAGGCAGCTGAAAGCATGCCGGCCTGCGCCACCCGGTCCAATTCGAGCTTTTTCAGACCGATCGCCGTTCCGGTCAGGGCCACGGCGGCCCCGGCAAGGAGCACCGGCCCGCTCATCACCCCTTCTGAAATGTGCATGATCCCTTATTTCCAGTCGTGAAAGTAAACCCAGATCACAGCACCCATCTCAACCGCTTTGTCTTCGCCGTCATGCCTGACGGTGGCGTCCGCAGTGTTCAGGGCGGCAAACCCCCACCATCCCGAAAAGGGCGTTGCGTAGGTGAAAACCCCCTGGCCGTCGGCCTTGATGGTCTGGGTCACCATATAGTCCGTGGGCGCATGGGCGCTTCCGTCCCGGTTGTAATGCTCCACTTCCACCTCGGCGTAGGGAATGGCCCGGCCGTCCATTTTAACGATACCCTGGAACACGTTGCCCGCATATAGACCGTAGGGTTTGGCAAGCGGCACGATCTCGGTCTTCAAACCCAGTTCCGCATCCCATCCCTCGTCATCGCCGAAAGCGGTGACCACGGTTTTGGTGATGTGGATGATAAAACAGTCTTCGGCCGGCTCCCAGTAGGGCTGGGGCTCCATGTGGAACATATATACACCGGGCCGCTGAATGGGATAATCGACGGTCCAGGCCCTATGGTCCATGACCTTGGCCGGTTTCAGACGGCCCAGCAAATCCTGATTGATGCCGTTGGCCGACACCGCAAACACCCTGGGTTTTTCCAGCTCCATGCCGACCCCCTCCATGGGATGGGAAAAGGAGAGAACCACACGCACGCTGCGGCTGTCATCCTGCATCACCATGGTGTCGGATGGAATCACCATTCCGAAATGGGCCAGGGCCGTTGTCCCGAGTATCGCGAATACCGATAAAAAAGCAAGGCTTGCCATCCAATGTCGAACGCGCATCTGTCCTCCTTCTAATTGACAGCGGGTAAAAAAAATAAAAACCACGAGCGCATCTGTCCTTCGGGGACAGCACCTTCGTGGCTGTATATGGAAACGTCTTTTTTTGGTCGCAGGATCAAACGGCAGACTTCGGTCTGTCGGTTGTGTAACGTTCTTTATCCCAAGGGCATCAGCGGCGTCAACGCTTTTTTGAGTCTATGATTACACTGGAGAACCACCGCGATTTTTTCCAAATGTACTTTAACGGCGCGATGTGGTAAAGGAGACGCCTCGGTGAACTGCGGCAACCGTCGCCATACCGATAGCTCAGGACAGCCACAGACCCCATGAATCGACCCCGTCTGATCGTATTTGGTCGCTACCCCCGGCCCGGAAAAACCAAAACCCGCCTGATCCCCGCACTGGGACCTGCGGGTGCCGCCTCGCTTCAGCGCCGGCTGACCGAAGGCATCATCGACGACGCGCGCCGCTGTGCCGGCCTTACCGGCGCCCAAATCATTTTCTGCCACGACGGCGGGGACCGGCAAAAAATCCAGAGATGGCTGGATGACGGGAATATCGCCCCGGTGCCACAGGTGACCGGCGGCCTGGGGCACCGCATGTTGACAGCCATCAACAGCGCCTTTGATCAGGGGGCCAGCCGGGTGGTGCTCGTCGGCACGGACATCCCCGGCCTCACGTCCGAAATCATGTGCGAGGCACTTGATCGACTGAAGGAACACGATCTGGTGCTGGGCCCCAGCACTGACGGCGGCTACTGGCTGATCGGAATGTCGTCGCCGGTCAACCTCTTCGACGGCATCGTGTGGAGCGGACCGGATGTGCTGGCAGACACCCTGGCCCTGGCCGGTCGTAAGCGGATGAAGCCCTGTCTGCTGGCCCCGCTCAGGGATCTGGACACCCCCGACGATCTTGACCGGGAGGTGGGCCGGCAAAGCCCCCCCTCTCCCTATCTGTCGGTGATCATACCGACGTTGAACGAGGACCGCCACATCGCCCGGACCATCCGTGCCGCCGCATCGCCCGATGCACAAATCATCGTTTCCGATGGGGGCAGTACGGACCGCACCGTGGCGATTGCCCGGGCCCACGGCGCCCGGATCGTCACCGGGCAACGGGGGCGGGCCGGCCAGCAGAACCGGGGGGCCGCCGCCGCAGGAGGAGAGGTGCTGCTTTTTCTCCACGCGGACACCCGGATGCCGCTCCACTATGAAGATCATATTTTCGACACCCTGATGGACCGGCGCACCGTACTGGGCGCATTTCGCTTTGCCACGGATCTCCATACACCGGCCATGCGAACGATTGCCTTTTTCACCAACCTGCGCGCCGGCCGACTCAAGCTGCCCTACGGCGACCAGGGGCTGTTCATGCGCCGGGCCGATTTTAACCGCTTCGGCGGGTTCCCGGAAACTGCGATTGCCGAAGATCTCTACCTGGTCCGTAAAATGGCCCGCAACGGACGCATCGCCCTGGCACCGGCAGCAGCGGTCACCTCCGGCAGACGCTGGCAGCGCCTGGGGCCGGTGCGGACCACGCTGGTCAACACCATTATCGCCGTCGGCTGCCTGGCCGGGGTGCCGCCGGAGCGACTGGCGCCGCTTTATCGGCTGCCGGCACAGAGCATCAAACCATGAAAAGACACAACCCCCTCAAGAATAAAAGAAAACGGCCCTCCCGTCAGCCGCCCCGGTGGCTCACCGCCGTGGTGGCCAATGAAAATGGAGACATTTTTGACCTGGAAGGCTTTGCCGCTGTGGGGGCCGACGGTCCGGAACGGTCCGTCATGGCCGCCGGGGACACCATCGAAATGCCCCATGGCAGCGAACTGATGTTCCTGCCGGACCGCAGGCCGGTGGTCATGGACCTGGAGACCGGGCAGGTGCAGGCCCTCGACCGGAACCCGTATGCGCCCCGGGAGCGCATCTTTCCCGTGGCGGTCTTCAACTCTCCCGGCGTGGTGCTGACCCGCACCTGCGCCTATGAAGAACGCGACGGGGCCGAAATCCTGCCCCTGTTCGCATACGGTGCGGTGGGCTGGCACCGGCACGGATTCCGATCGGCGGCCCTGGTGGTTGACACCGAACCCCGCCAGGACCTGCGCCGCATGCCCCGGGAGCGGATCGTTTCCGGCGTGGCCCACATGCGCTCACAATTGCCGGACAACCGCCTGGCCCGCCACCTGGAGCACTGCGCCCTGACCTACGGCTGCCCGGCCGGCAAAAACTTTTTTCTGGGCCGGTACGAGGCGCCCCTTCCCACCTCGCGCGCCTGCAATGCCCGCTGCCTGGGCTGCATCTCCCTTCAGCGGGATGGGCGCCTGACCAGCAGCCAGAACCGCATCGCCTTCACCCCGTCGGCCGAAGAGATCGCCGGCGTGGCCCTGGCGCACATCCAGCGGGTCAAAAACAGTGTGGTCAGCTTTGGCCAGGGCTGCGAAGGTGACCCGCTCATGGCGGCCCGGGCCATCACCCCGGCCGTCCGCCTGATCCGTGAACAGACCACCGAGGGCACCATCAACATGAACACCAACGCCAGCCTTCCCCATGTCCTGGGACCGCTTCTGGATGCTGGACTGGACAGCATCCGCGTAAGCATGAACTCGGTTCGCGAGGCCTGTTACCATGCCTATTTCCGGCCCAGGGGATATCGGTTTTCCCAGGTGCTGGAAAGCATCGACCTGGCCATCGCCAAGGGCAGGCACGTGGCCATCAACTACCTGAACTGTCCGGGCTTCACCGACAGCCCCGAAGAGGCGGCGGCCCTGTCGGTCTTTCTGGAAAAGCATCCGGTTCACCTGATCCAGTGGCGCAACCTCAACTTCGATCCCCGGCACTACCTGCGCACGATGAACCGGGTCGTGCCCCTCGGACCGCCCGTGGGCATGGCGCACCTGCTGCAAATGATCCGCAAACGCTTTCCCGAACTGCGGTTCGGCTACTACAACCCGCCCAAAGAGCGCTTCCAGGCAAGCCTGGGTACCGCCAACAAGAGAATCTCGCCATGAAATGGATTGCGGCAAAAGTGACCTTCGACAGTCCGGACCGGATGCTGGCGACGGATCTGATCGCCGATGTCTTCTACACCCTTAACCTCAAAGGCGTGGTGGTGGACGACCCGGACATGGATCCCGAACAGGACTGGGGCGAAGATGCCCTTCGCCCGCCGGAAACTCCCGCCGTCACCGGTTATTTTGCCGACAGCCCGGACGCCGCGGAAAGCTGCAGGGTTCTCGAAAGGGCGCTGGGACGCCTTGAACGCACCGCCGGCATCACCGCCCGGGTGGAATACACCCGCATCGACGAGCAGGATTGGGCCGAGGCCTGGAAGGAATATTTCTGGCCGGAGAAAATCACGGCGACCATCGTGGTCAAACCCTCCTGGCGGGAATACGCGGCCGAACCGGGGGACCTTATCCTGGAAATCGACCCGGGCATGGCCTTCGGGACCGGCACCCACCCGACCACGGCCCTGTGCATCCGCATGATCCAGTCCCACTTAAAACCCGGCGACGCCTTTCTGGATGTGGGCACCGGATCAGGCATCCTGATGATCGCCGCGGCCAAACTGGGCGCCGGCAAGGTCTGCGGTGTGGACAACGACGAGGTGGCCGTCACCGTGGCCGGAAAGAACCTGGCGGCCAACCACATCCCCCACTTCAGCCTTTCCGCCGGAAACCTCGTGGATGGCCAGGATCAGCGCTTCGATCTGGTGACCGCCAACATCCTGGCCGAGGTGATCCTCGAATTGCTGCCGGACGTGGCCGCCGTCCTGAGCCCACAAGGCCGGTTCATCTGTTCCGGTATCATCACGGCCAAAAAGGAGACCGTGCTGTCAGGATTGCATGAGAGGGGGTTTGAAGAAATCGAGGTGCTGGAAAAAGAGGGCTGGGTGGCCATCGCCGCCCGCCAAACGGATGACTGCCGACAGCGGTCGGCGGACGGATAACCACTGGCGGCAGGAGGCCGCGGCCCGATCACCGGATCACCCCTGCCATCCCTGCTTTTTTTTTGACAACCCGGATTTCGCCGGGATAAAGTAGTAAAAGGACCTGCTTGCCAAGCGCGCCTCTTTTTATGACAAGGAGGTGAACCATGATCTATTCAAGCCGTGACATTCTGGCGATACGCAGCCGGCTGCTGGCCATAACCCCGGAGCAGTGGCTGCTGCTGACGGCCGGCCTTCTGGCGGGCGGCGCCGTTTGGGTGATCGTCAACCGGCGGTTCGTTCGCCGGTTCATCTGCCGCCTCAAGGAAAAGACCATCAGTGCCAATGGCATCGCCGCAGTAGAAGGGGTCATCGGCGGCACGGTCTTTCTGGTCAATGCCGCCCTGGTCTATCTGGCCACCCTGGTGACCAGCTTTTTTCTTTTTTCCTTTGCCATCGCCGGTCTGATGGTGGGCGCCTGGATAACGATCCCGGCCAGCTTTGAATAATCGGCGATCAGCCGATTCACCGTTGCCCCTTGCAGGCCAGGTTAAAAAAGGCATTCAATTGCTCCAAGGACGTTTCGCCACATTGCTGCCTGTTTTCCTGGCCGCGCTCCTCTGTATGGCCTGTTCCGCCGAGGAGGATGCCGTAACGATCCGGGCGCTGATCGACAACGGCGCCGCCCTGGCCGAAGCACACGACATTTCCGGCATCATGGAACTGGCATCGGCAGATGTAAGGGCAATGCCCATGGACCTGGACAGAAGGGGTATAAAAGGGGTCCTGTGGCGGACGTTCAGGCACTACGGACCGCTTACCATCCTGTATCCCCGCCCCGCTCTTGAAATCAGGGCCGATGGCCACCAGGCATCGGCCCGGTTCCCCTTCCTGATCGTTAAAAAAGAACACACCATTCCGGGACTTGAAAGGCTCCGGGACGACCCTGCGGCGTGGCTGGAAACCGTTGGCGAAACGGCGGATCTGTATCGATTCCGACTGGAAATGGTCCGGGAGGACGGTGACTGGCTGGTGAATCGGGCGTTCCTTGAACGATTTACGGGTATGTCATTTGAGGAGTAATTCCGGATGGCTATTGATCGCCCTGCGGTGCCCCATATCCCATTGGCAAACGCGCCGCCCTGCATTAATGCACGCAGCGCCCGTGGTCGGCAAAGGGGTCATTCCGCAAAGGATGACCGCGAGTTGAAAATGGCGGAGATTTCGTCTCTGTTGTCTTCGGTCGGTTTGGGCAAAAGGCTTGGGCAGGTAGGTTTTATTCCAGATTTTGTGCAACGTCCACTTCCGGTCGCACCTGACCATGCATTGGTAGAGCGGCAGGCCGGTTTTAAACGCAAACAGGTAGACGCCCGTCTTGGCCCGATGACGCGGTCCGGTGGGGCCGTCAACGGCAAAGCTGATGATGAAAGTCTCTTTCCGCAGCATCCGGATCATGGAGACGAGGCCGCGCATTCCCCCACGGCTGCTCGATCCGCGAACCACCGTAACACCGAGCACGTTCAGGGCGGCGGCCATGATCGCGCCATCCTTCGACTGGCTCGAAAGGGTCAGGAGCTTGGATTGGCGCCCATATCCGATCAGGGCCAGCTCGTCCCCGTGCCAGTGTCCGACAACCACAGCGCGTTCGGGGTGCTTGGTTTTCAAATTAACGGCCCGCGATCCGCTGGTAAAACGGACCTGATACGACCATGTCGCACTGTATAACCGGTACACGAGTCCAATCAGGGTGCCCATCCACATTTGTTTCTTCATTTGGGTCATGGGAGGGGTTTAATGTATTCATGCAGCCAAAGCAATCAATACCGACAAGTCTTATAAGCGTTGCTGTGCTGATGGCAGCGATGCTTTCTTCTCCCGGTCCAGATGATACAAGGTGGCGCCCACCGGGGCAAAACTCAGAAACATCAGATTCAGCACGGGAACCAGAAAGGGAAGGCCGAAGCCCAGATGGAAAAGCGGCGCCTTGACCAGGGCCTTGAACCGCTGTCCGAACGGCTGCAGGTTGCGGGCGGGGACCAGGTCGGTGTTGTCCCATGCCAGGAAGATGGCCGCCACCATGGGCCCCACGATGGTGAGCACCGGCCCCAGAGGCGTCAGCCAGCCCAGCACCATGATGATCAGGGTCAGCAGGACCGGAATGATGTTGCGGGGCAGTTCCTGGCGGATCAGAAATCCCATCTGCGCCGCAAGCGATACTTTCGGCGAAGCCGGCGCCGTCCCGGTGACCAGGCGCTGGGTGATACGGGACATGAGGTCCATGATAAAAACGGCAAACAGCACCTGGGCCAGCAGATAGGCGGCCACCGCCGATATGCCCATCAGCAGCAGGGAAAGCAGCCAGGAAGCCAAATGCCAGGCCCAGACGACCCAGGCACTGTCGGGCTGCTGCCACAACAGGGCCAGGATCTCGGCATGCCGGGCCAGGACCAGTCCGGAAAGCGCCACGGTAAAGATGGCCACCACGGCAAAGCGCAGGAATCCCAGCACCAGCAGCCGGGGGGTCCGGATGCCCAGCCACAGCCCCTTCAAGTTGTACATGATCCCGGAAAGAAGATTCATTTTATGCCCTCGTGCATGCAATCGTGGATCGGCGTTTTACGGATGGGTTAGGTGTTCGGAATCAGAGGAATGCGGCGGACTGATGGTACACCGCGGAAACGAGGAGCGCTGCGTAAGGCAGAGCTTGATCCCGCTGACAATCCGTCATCCCTGCTGAAAGGCCACGACCTCCGACGCATGGGTCAGAGAAACAGCACCCTTCAGTTCCGGCAGCATCTCCCTCAACACCTCGAGGGTCACCGGGTGGGGATGGGCGATACCGATGGCATATCCCTGGCGGCGGGCCCGCTTGACCAGAAGTTTGAGCTGTTTTTTCACAAACGCGTGGGTCTGCTCGTGGTCGATGAACACATCCCGCTCGGCAAAAGGCAGGTGAAGCAACTCCGCCGACGGTCGGCACAGGGTCTCTTTGGTCGTCCGGCTGTCCACGAAAAAAAGGTTCCGTTTTTTCAGAATCGTGAAGATCTGGCGCATCCGCTCTGACGAGGCCGTCAGCCTGGATCCCATGTGGTTGTTCACCCCGCGGGCACTGGGTACACTGTCGAGGTTGCGGTTGAGCTGGGCGATGAGTTCATCGGGACCCATGGAGGCCAGCAGTGCACCGGGGCCGGGGTTGACACTGGGGTAATTACCCGGCTCCATGGGCAGGTGGAGCATGATCTCCACATCCTTTTTCAACGCGCTGTCGATGATGCTGTGGTTGAACGTGCCCTTGGGCAGTACCGAAAACGTGAGCGGCACATCCAGGGCCAGGAAGCCCTCGGCCATTTTCCGGTCGTAGCCGATATCATCAATGATAATGGCCACGGGAATCCCGTTGGTCACCGGTTTGACCCGGGTGATGGGCGACGGCGGCGGCACGGTCTCCCGGTGAAAGGCCTCGTAATCCGGAACGCTGTGATGCACCGGACCGCTTTCAGGCCGGGCAATGGGAATGGTTTTGGGTGCGGGCACCCCCATCCGTGCCGGCCGCATGAGAAACCGGTTGGCCAGAAGTCCGGCCGTAACCACGAGACACACCAGCAGGGTCAACCCCGCAAGGATCTTCATGAACTGGCGTTTGGGGTTTAAACCTGTTTTCTTCTTTTTTTTCCGGGCCCTGGACGTTACCGCACCTTTCCTAGCCATTTTTCAGATCTTTGAAGATATCGTAGCTGATCAAAATGTCCAGCGCGCGCAAGACCTGGTTGTCGGAAAGGAGGGTCTCCCGGTCCAGGGGGCTGTTTTTGGATTTGAAGCGTTTAAGCGCCGGGGGATCTTCGGGCACCTCCGTCTGTTGCGCTTCCGGTTCGGGAGCCGGTTCCTCGAACGCGTCGCCCGGTTCGGCATTCAGATGGTTTTTCAAATCTTTTTCCTTGAGCATGCGTTCACCGGCGGGTTCGGCTTCGGAGAGGAGCCGGTGCTTGACCTCCACATCGGGCTCGACACCCTTGGCCTGGATGGAGCGGCCGGAAGGGGTATAGTAGCGCGCAATGGTAAACTTAAGGCCATACCCGTCCCGGAGGGTTTCCACGGTCTGCACCGACCCCTTGCCAAAGGAGGTGGTCCCCAGGATCAGGGCCCGCTTGTGGTCCTGGAGTGCCCCGGCCACAATCTCCGATGCGCTGGCGCTGCCGCCGTTGATCAGAACGACAATGGGGTAGTCCCGCTGAACACCATCGCTGTGGGCCTGAAACACTTTGGTGTTCCGTCCTTCACGACCCTTGATGCTGAGAATCTCGCCCTCTTGCAGGAAAAGATCGGACACTTCGATGGCCTGGTTGAGGATCCCCCCGGGATTGTCCCGCAGATCCAGCACCAGGCCCTTCATTGGTGCATCGGCCGACTCCATCGCCTTCAGGGCCTCGATCAGGTCCCCGGTCGTATTTTCCCTGAAGTTGGTGATCCAGACATACCCATAACCCGGCTTGAGCAACTCTGCTTTGACGCTGTAAATGGGAATCACGTCTCGAACCAGGGAAAAATCCAGGGGTTCGGACGCCCCCTGCCGAAGGATGGTAACCATGACGGTCGTGCCCTTGGGCCCACGCATGCGCTTGACGGCATCCCGAAGATCCTCGGTGGGCTCTCCGTCAACCTTGACAATCCTGTCTCCCGCCTTGATGCCGGCGCGATAAGCGGGCGTGCCTTCGATGGGAGAGATGACGGTCACCAGGTTGTTGCGCATGGTGATATGGATGCCGATGCCGGTAAACTCGCCGTGGGTGTCGATCTGGAGCTCTTTCAGGGCATCGGGGGGAAGCAGCGAGGAGTGGGGGTCCAGGCTCCGGACCATGCCCTGGATGGCCGCTTCGATCATGTTCTGGGTGTCCACCTCATCCACGTAGTTTTTCTGAACCAGCTCGATGACGTCAGAAAAGAGTTTCAAGCCTTTGTAGGTCTCTTCGTTATTGGCGGACAGATCACGGTAAAAGCCGTGCCCCAGCACAAGCGCGGCCGACACGAGCACCATTGCCACCCACAATTTCAGATGACGGGTTTTTCTGGCTGTCATGTGTATCTCCTCTAGCCTTTCTTGATCCAACCCAATGGATTCATCGGTTTTCCGTGGTGGCGTACCTCAAAATGCAGACCCGCCCCGGTCAGGGAACCGGTATCACCCACGGTGGCGATCACTTCTCCGGCTTCCACCGGATCTCCCTTGGACTTGAACTGTTCTTCCAGATGGGCATACACGGTGTAATAATGATCGCCGTGATCAATGATCATCATGTTGCCAAAACCCTTGAACCATGAGGAAAACAGCGTTTTGCCACTATAAACGGCCCGGATGGGCTCTCCCCTGTCCGCCTTGATATTGATACCGCTTTGAAAATTGGTCACCTTGAACTTACTGTCTTTGTAATGACCGAAAAAAGATACTATTTTACCTTTCACAGGCATCATTAGCAAGCCCTTAAGCGCTGCGAAGGGCTTTTCCGCAGGCATGACGGGCGACGAGGACGCAGAAGGTGCTTTCGCGCTGAAGGCTTCCACCGTGCGGTCCAACTCCCGGGCCGAGGCGTTGAGAGACGCAATGGCCGCCAGTTGCAGGGATTTTTTGCCCCGGATCTCCGCCAGCAAGGCCTCCCGCCGGACCTGTTCGGTCTTCATGGCCTCGATTCGCTGGTTCAGGCGGGTCGTGCTGGCCTGCTTTTCGTTTTTCCGCTCAACCAGGCGGGTTAATAACGCCTTCATCTCGGTTTTGTCCCTGATCAATTGGGCCATCACAGCGTCGTCATGGGCCAGGATCTGCTCCAGGGTGCGCTTCCTCAAAAAAAAATCGAACATGGAGTCCGCCGAAGCCAGGACGTGAAATTTACCCAGCCAACCCAGCTTGTATAATGCGGCCAGTCGGTCGGCAACGTATTGCTCGTTGGCCTCGGCACGATGCTCGGCCTCACTGTATCGCGCTTCGAGATCACTGATTCGCGACGCCACCGCCTTGAGTTCGGTGGTGAGCCGCGCCACATTTTTACGGGCACTGTCCAGGGCCCTGTCGGTATCGTCCAGGGCACTGATCACCGACGCCTCTTTTTTGGAGAACGCGGCCACTTTTTTCCTGGACGCCGCCAGTTTCCGGCTGAAATCGCCGGACGGACGATCCGGCAATTCGGGCGGCGTCAAAGCATCCGCCGCTGCCGCAGCAGGCTCGTCGATACGCAGATAGCGCTCCCGGTTCATGACAAACCCGGTCTGATCCTTGTACAGAATCCGGACCCACTCCCCTTCGTAAGAGAGCACCAGCACCTGGGCGCCTTTGCGCAGGGTGGCGATGGGGGGGTTGTGGCGTCCGGGTCCCGAACGCATGTTGAGTTCCTGGACGAGAATGGTACCCGGGCGGGGGTCTCCGGCGCCGAAAAGGGGATGGGCAAGCAGACAGACGATCAACGCTGCCAGCAACACCCCCTTCAAGGAGGGCAGCGCATCCGATGCGAACAGCAGGTTGTTCCGGTCCGACCGATCCATCATTCTTTCATGAACTGTTTAAGGGAAAAAAAACACCCCAGCAGGCCCGTCACCATGCCGCATCCGACAATTGCCGCACAGATGCCAGGGGAAAAAAAACGGACGGCGACCATTTCCGCCTGCAGCGTCTGTTCAAACTGTGACCCGATGGCGGAAAAGGTGGCATATAAAACCCCCAGGCCTATCAAGCCGCCGGAAAACCCCTGGATCAGGCCTTCCAGATAAAAGGGAAACCGGATGAAGTTATCCGTGGCCCCGACCAGTCGCATGATATGAATCTCCTCCCGACGGGAATAGAGTACCAGGCGGATGGTGTTGGCGGAGATAAAAACCGTGGCCATGAAAAACAAGGCTCCCATGCCGTAACCGGCCAGCTTGAACAAATTGAAAAAATTGGCAAACCGCTCGATCCACTGCTGACCGTATTCCACCTCCGAAACCGAGTCCAGGCCTTCGATGCGCTGGGCCAGAAACTCGATTTTTTCCGGGGAGTTGGATTCGGTGACCATCGTCACCTCAAAGGCGTCGGGAAGGGGATTGTCCCGCAGGTTGTCCAGCAGCGAGGTCTGCCGCTTCATCCGCGCTTTCATCAATTCCAGGGCGTCCTCTTTGGAAATGAAACGAATGTGCTGGATCCCGGCGATGGTCTGGAGCCGATAGCGGGTATCGAGGCGCTGGGCTTCGGAGGTTCCCGGCGACAGGTAAACCATGATGCGGACGCCCTTTTTCCAGGCATTGAACATATCCTGTGCGTTGAGGAAAAACAGCCCGAAGGAGCTGACGATCAGAACGGAAAGGGCAATCGTGATGATCGTGACCGCGTTGAGAAACCGGTTGTCCAGGATGTCTTTGATGGCACGCCGGGTGTAGAAGGTCATCGGTTCGTCTCTTAACGTTGAATCGCTGGTTCCAGGTTCAGATATCCGGTGGCGTGTTCAACCGGCCCTGCCGGATCTGAAGCACGCGGCCCGTGGCGCTCTCGATGAGGGATTTGTCGTGAGTGGCCACCACCACCGTCGCGCCGCGACGGTGAAACATGTCCAGCAACTTGAAAATGACCGCCGCCGATTCATCGTCCAGACTGCCGGTAGGCTCGTCGGCCAGGATGATCTTGGGATCGCCGGCCACGGCCCGGGCCACGGCCACGCGCTGCTGCTCGCCGCCGGACAGGCTCGGCGGGAAGGCGTTCAGACGGTCTTCCATGCCCACCACGCGCAGCACGCTTTTGACTTTCTTTTCAACGAGGCTGCGTTTTTTGCCGCGGGCATCCAGAACCAGGGCCACATTCTCATAGACGGTTCGGGTGGAAATGAGTTTGTAATCCTGGAAAATGATGCCGAACTTCCGCCGGAGCAGAGGAATCCGGCGCCGATTGATCCGGGAAAGGTTCATGCCGTCAACCAGAATCTGACCTTCCGAAACGGGTTCGGCCAGGTAAAGGAGTTTCAGCAGGGTTGATTTCCCGGCGCCGCTGGGTCCGCTGATGAATAAAAACTCGTTTTTGGCGATATCCAGCGTGGCATCCACCAGCGCCAGCTTGGCGCCGTACCGTTTGTGGACGTGGAACATCCGGATCACCGCACTCTTTTCAGCCATGCTGGTCATTGGGCCTCGGCAATGTCGATGCTGGGCTGTCCCATGGCCCGGTCAAGGGCCGCCACCGCAATTTGAAAATCGTAAAGGGCATTGTAGTAGCGGGTCATGGTTTCGGAAAGCTGGGTCCGGGCGTCGAGAACGTCGGTGGATGTGGCCATCTGCTCTTTGAACAGCGCTTCGCTGATACGAAAGCCTTCCCTGGCCTGGGCGATGGCGGACTGCACCGTGGCGATATTCTTTTCGAACTCATCGGCCTTGAGCCAGGCCTGTTTAACCTGTCTCTGGATATTGTCCAGCAGTCGGATGCGGCTGAGCCTGGCTTCGGCCAGATTGCTTTTCTTTTCCGCAACGCCGTGTCCGGTTTTTCCCCACTGCCAGAAATCCCAGCGGGCCTGGGCCTGAATATCCCAGAAACTGCTGTCGTCTATCCCCTCACCACCGTCCACCTGCCAGTCCGTGCCCAGCCTGTAATAATTGCCTTGAACCTGAACCGTCGGATAGTAATCCTTTTTCGCCAGGGTCACCTCCTTTTCGCGGATCCGGATTTCCACGTCGGCCACGGCAACTTCCAGGCGGCCCCTTTCCGCCGTTTTCAGGCACTCTGCAAGGGTACGGGACAGTGGCGCATAGTCCAGGACATCCACCGGCGTCACCGGTGTGCCGATGGGTCGTCGCAGCAGCAGGTTAAAATCGGCCCGGGCGATCTCCAGGGTGTTTTGCGCCGCAACCAGGTCCTGCCGGGCATTGGCCAGCTCGACCTTGGTCTTGAGCAGATCATTGAGCGGCGTCATCCCCACCTCGTGATAGTTGACGGCCACTTCCGTCTGGGCCTCCAGCATGGTGACGGCCTCCTGGGCCACGGCCTCCAGCTTCTGGGCCTGGAGCAGAAGAAAATAGACCCGCTTGGCGTCGAAAACGATATCCTGGTGGACCAGGGCCTCGTTGAGGCGGGCGGCATCCAACCCCATCCGGGCCAGACGGTATTGATTGGTCAGGGCAAAGCCGGTGAACAGGGGCTGGGTGACGCTGGTTACCCAGGCATACTCGTCTTCGGGCTGCACCACGCCCACGGTGGGAATCACACTGAACCGCGGTTCGTCGTTGCGCGTATAGTTGTACTGGGTACTGAAGGTGGGCAGAAGCTCGGCCTTCCGCGCTTTGACCACGGCATCGGCCGCACGGGTCCGCTGTTTGGAGATCTGGGCGGAAATGTTCGCCTCAAGCGCCTGCGCCACCGTCTTTTCAAGGTCCATATCAGGTGGCGCCGTGTTTTCATCACCGTAAGTCGGCACCACGACACCCAGCCAGAAAAAGGGCATGACCAGAAATGTGAAAAAGCATCGATAACGCTTAGGGTTCGCACAAAAATAAGTTCGCAGAATTGGGCGTCGAGGCGCCCGTCCGGCAAGGCGCGAAAACCGGAGGCACAGTTGGACGATTCCAAGGTTTTCGCATCGCCACCGGGCGGGATGAATCGAGGTCGACAATGTGAACGTATTATTGGGCGAGACCTTAGACGCCTTCGACCATCTGGCTGATGTCTTCCCGGGGTTTGGCATTGACCGGCAACCTCGCAGCTGTTATGGAACCCTCTTAAGCTCAAGGAGTGCTGTTCCCAGTTTTCCTTGCCGAAGCCTCCACTGAATCCCAATGACGGGCTTCTTCCAGTTCGGTGGAGGCTTTTCTATACGAAAACTCCCTTAAAATCAAGTATTTCTTATAAATCCGGCCGCCTGGGAGGCCCCCATGAAAAAAGAACTGATCGCGCTGCTGTGCCGAAAATCCTTCAGGTTCAGCGAAACGCCCGCATTTAAACTGGTATCGGGCCGAATGAGCCGATTCTATGTGAACTGCAAGCCCACCACATTAAGCCCCCGCGGCATGTTTCTGACCGGGCACCTGATGTTCGCGGCCATACAGGACAGCGGGGCCTCGGCTGTTGGCGGGCTCACCTTCGGCGCAGACCCCATTGCCATGGCCACTGCCTTTGCGTCTGAGCTCAAAGGCCATCCGGTAAAGGCCTTCTCCATCCGCAAAGACCAGAAAGACCACGGTATTGTCAAATGGGTCGAGGGGGATATCCATCATGGTGAAAAGGTGGTGGTCATTGACGATGTGGCCACCACCGGCGGCTCTACGATCAAAGCCATCGAGCGGGCCCGGTCCGAAGGGCTGGAGGTGGTTCGCGCGGTGGTGCTGGTAGACCGGCAGGAGGGGGGGGTGGACAACATCCGCGCCCATGTGTCCGATACAACGGCCATCATCACCCGGGACGAACTGGTGGATTGCTGGAAACAGATGGAAAAATAGAAACCGGCGGGCCCATCGCTCAAGCGTCGGGCATTATTGATCTTCCTGCTGTCGCGAACTCGTGGCCATCCAGAAAGGGTCGCTTTGGGTTCAGGGCGAGGCTGCTGCGAGGTTGAAACCGGAGTCGCAGCAGCACAAGGTCGAGAATTTCAACGGAGCGGGAACGAAGGCCCGGGCTGAAAGATGCCGTTTCCGGAGGGATACGTGCCATTACGGGAAATAAGTAGCACAGGCGTCTTCCGATTCCCAGGTGGTGACCCGGCTGACGGCCAGCCCGGGCTCTTTGATCATCTCCTGAAGGCTCTTGGCGATGTATACGGCCAGGTTTTCCGAAGACGGGGCGTCTTTTTCAAAATAGGGCAGTTCATTCAAGAATTTGTGGTCCAGGCGGCCCATGATCTCTTTGACATATCCCTTGAGGATGCCGAAATCGACCACGACGCCGGCATCGTTGAGGCGCTCACCCTTGACACACACCTCGACCTTCCAGTTGTGGCCGTGAAGATTTTCGCATTTTTTGGCCACCATGGTCAACTGGTGGGCAGCGGCAAAATGACTGAGAATTTTTAGCTCGAACATGATCGAAGGACTCCTGTGCACCTGTCTGTATCGCGGCCGTTCTTGCAAACCGCTTCCGGTTTGGTGATCGGATACGCCTAGTTGGCCGCCCGGGTCGGGCCGCTTTTCAGGATGTTTTTCAGCTTGCTGGTAAACTTGCTCTCTTCAAGTGAAGCGAATTCCTTGAGCAGGGCCACCTGTTTTTTGTTGAGGTTGGTGGGTGTTTTCACGTTGACCTGAACGATCTGGTCGCCGCGGTGACCGTTTCTGAGAGAGGGAATCCCCTCGCCCCGCAGTCGGAAAACATCACCGGGCTGGGTGCCTTTGGGGATCTCCAGATCGGTCTCGCCGTTAAGGGTGGGAATGGAAATGGTGTCTCCCAGTGCCGCCTGGACGAAGGAAACGGGAATCTGGCACAAAACGCTGGTGTCGTCCCGCTTGAAAAAGTCATGGGCCTCCGCGTGAATAAACACATACAGATCCCCATGCGGTCCGCCGTAGGCTCCGGCCTCACCCTCACCGGTAAGGCGCAGCCGAGACCCGTTGTCCACGCCGGCAGGGATTCTGACAGACACCTTTTTGCGGGCCAGCACTTTTCCCTGACCCCGGCAGGCTTTACAGGGGTTGGCGATCACCTGCCCCTGTCCGCGGCAATGACCGCAGGTGGTGCGAACGGTGAAAAACCCCTGGCTGCGGCCCACCTGGCCGCTGCCGCCGCAATGGGGACAGGTTTCCACGCCGGATCCCGGTTCGGCGCCGGTACCCTCGCAGGCGGCACACGATTCCGCCTTTTCCACATCGATCTCTTTTTCCGTACCGAAGGCCGCTTCCATGAAGCTGAGCTGCATATCATAGCGCAGGTCGGCTCCCCGGTTCGCGCGGCTTCTGGACCGTCGCCCACCGCCAAACCCGAAGAAGTCTTCAAAAATGTCGCCGAAACTGGAAAAGATGTCTTCGAAACCGCCGAACCCGGAAAACCCCGACCCTTCTAATCCCTGGTGGCCATACTGGTCGTAGATCTGGCGCTTGTTGCTGTCCCGGAGCACTTCGTAGGCCTCTGCGGCCTCCTTGAACTTTTCTTCGGCTTCCCGATCACCGGGGTTTTTATCGGGGTGAAATTTAAGGGCCAGTTTCCGATAGGCCTTTTTCAAATCCGAATCGGCGGCGTTGCGGTCAACGCCAAGCACTTCGTAATAGTCTCGTTTGGCTGCCATGGGTAGTCCTGAAACCGTTATCCCTTCATGTTGTCACGAGCGACGTGATATGTTAATTTTTCTCCTTTAAATGATGCATAAATTTAATGCAAGATGAAAGGATGTCAATGCAAAGCAGGGAGCTTCCCTTCGTCCGGGAGATGTTCGACAGCATCGCCCCCCGTTATGATCTGCTCAACCGCCTGCTCAGCCTCCGCCAGGATGTTGTCTGGCGAAAAAAACTGGTGTCGGCAATGCGCCTTCCCGAAAACGGGCGGGTGCTGGATGTGGCCTGCGGCACCGGTGACGTGACCCTGGAGATCGTCAGACAGAAGGGAGCGATGGTGAGCGTGACCGGTATCGATTTCTCACCGGGAATGCTTCGCCTGGCCCGGGAGAAAATCCAGCGCACGCCACACCCGGCCGTCAGCCTGCTGGCCGGCGACGCCCTGGCGCTGCCCTTTGGCGCGGGCTCCTTCCACGCGGTGACCATTGCCTTCGGTATCCGCAACATCCAGGACAAGGCGGGCGCCCTGAAGGCGTTTTTCGACTGTCTTCTGCCGGGCGGAATGGTGCTGGTGCTGGAACTGGCCACGCCCAAAAAAACACGCCTTCGGGATGCCTACCTGACCTATTTTCAACGGGTGCTGCCGATCATCGGCCGCCTTTTTTCCAATCACCGCTTCGCCTATTCCTACCTCCCCGAATCGGTCACCCGGTTTCCGACAACCGGGGCTTTCATGTCCATCATGGCGGATGCAGGCTTTGGCCACATATCCTGCCGGCGCCTGACACTGGGCATCGCCAACCTGTTCGTGGGGGTCAAGCCCCGTTAAAAGAGACCCGCGCGGGTGTCAATCACACCCGGCGGTTGCGGCCGGCGGCAGTCAACGGGTATGAATATTAGGAAAAAAACAGCCCCCGTGGCGGTCGCACCAGCGATGAAATCATCCCGATGCCGGCGAATACGTCTGAAAAAAGTGGTCCCATATAAAATCCAGCCGCTCACAGGCTTCCGGCAGGGGGACGGCCCGCCACAAGGGTGAGCCGGCGTCATCCGTTCCGGTTTGTTTACACAGGTTCAAACGGTTCAATTTTTTCAGGGCGTCGTCGATTTCGAAATCGATGGCGGCCGCGTAGCTCTCGCTGAACCAGTCCTCGATGGCATCATCCAGGGCTGACGCGGTGATTTCTGTGTCGGCATGCATCAGAAAAAGATAGCTCAGCAGGGCCTCTTTGAACTCTTCTTCTTCCGCATCGGCGATGATGTGGTAAAAAACGCCGGCATTGTTGTCCAGGTTCTTGAAATAAAGATTGTCCCCCAGCATTTTCATAAATTTGATTTTTCGGTTTTTATAGCTGTTCCACTGCTTGAAAAGAAAGGCCCCTATGGCGGCCAGGGCCGTCACCCCGCCCACCATGGCGGAGACTTCCACCGGACCCATCGGCGGGATCGCCCCACCGCTGGAGACGACAGAACGGGTCATCAGCCACAGGATACTGGCCGCGGCCACCAGTCCTGCACCGGCCTTCAACAACACCGCAACGCCGCCACCCAAGGCAAAACCGCCCATGAGCAGCTTGTCCTTGAGCTTCATGCCCACCTGCGCATTGGGAAAGAGCATCTCCAGATCCCCCTTGGGGATGTTCTTGAACAGCTTGACGATCATGGTCCCCGGATTGAAATTCAGATCCTTGCGATTGCGGGCTTTAAAATAGGAATCATCTTTGTACTTGATGATCAGCGCCACCCTTTCGTATACGGTAATCTCAACGGTTTCTTCTTTGAGCAGCCATTTTTTACGACGGATCCGACGGGATCGGGTGCCCCTTCCAAAAACCAGCTGGCTCTCAAAATCCTCGAAATCCACCAGCAGATTGATCTTGAAAAGCGACTCCCGGCTCATGGCGTATGCCAGATCGGCTTCGGTGATCTGTTGATAGTTGGCCTGATTCAACACGTCTTTGAACGTCGCCATGAGGCGGTCTTCGTGGGATTTTCGTTCTTGCCGGGAAAAACGTCGCGCGGTCACCGTATCGCTGTCGGGGTTGAACGGGCGATAGTTCTCCTTGAGGGATTCGGTTTGCTCATGAAATTCAAAATGAAAAATACTGTCGAGAATTTTGGCAAAAAGGAGAAAGGATTGGCGGGCATTCGGCGGGACCATCCGGCTATGGGCCAGGCGGTCAACCAGTTCCACTTTTCCGATGGGAATAAATCGTTCCCGGTCTGCATGTTCTGCCATTGGATTTTGCCTCGATGGTCAGGGGTCAGCCTGCGGATGCCGCATAAAGTAACGCATCCATCGAACATTACAAACCGTCAACTCCAAAAGCGCCCCCGGGGATCAGCGCCGGACCACGTAAAAAGTCCCCCCGGCCCAGGACTGCATCGCCTGGCCGGGGGGACTTTGGAGTGGGTTAGCGGGGCCGCGGCCCAGCGATCAACGCTCCCAATCAAAGGTTCGCTGGACCGCCTTTTTCCAGGACCGGATGCCGGCTTGCCGGACCCCGTCATCCATCTGGGGCGTCCAGGTCTTGTCCTCCGACCAGTATTGCTTCAGATCCGCCATGGAATTCCAGAACCCGGAGGCCAGTCCGGCGGCATACGCGGCGCCCAGTGCCGTGGTCTCGGTGATGGCGGGCCGGATCACGGGCACATCCAGCAGGTCGGCCTGAAACTGCATGAGCAGCTCGTTGGCCACCATGCCCCCGTCCACCTTGAGGTTGTTGAGATCCACCCCCGAATCCTTTTTCATGGCCTCCATGATATCCAGCGTCTGGTAGGCGTTGGCTTCCAGGACGGCACGGGCGATGTGACCCTTGTTGACATAACGGGTGAGGCCGACAATGACGCCGCGGGCATCGGAACGCCAGTAGGGGGCGAACAAGCCCGAAAAGGCCGGCACGATGTAGGCCCCGCCGTTGTCGTCAACGGTGCGGGCCAGGGTCTCCACTTCCGGGGCCGAACGGATCAAACCCAGGTTGTCCCGCAGCCATTGCACCAGGGCCCCGGCGATGGCAATCGACCCTTCCAGGCAGTAGACCGGTTTTTCCCCGCTGATCTGGTATCCCACGGTGGTCAGCAGGCCATGGGCCGACTGGACCGGCTGGGTACCGGTGTTGAGCAGCATGAAACAGCCGGTGCCGTATGTGTTCTTGGCTTCACCAACCCCAAAGCAGGTCTGCCCCACCAGGGCGGCCTGCTGATCCCCGAGGGCTCCGCAAACCGGAACCGACGCCCCCAGGGGGCCTTCGTTCAGGGTGTGCCCCCAGGTGTTTTTGTCGATGGAAGGCACGATACGCGGCAGCATCTGCCGGGGAATGCCCATGACCTTGAGAATCTCCTCATCCCAGGACAGGGTCTCCAGATCCATGAGCAGGGTCCGTGAAGCATTGGTAACATCGGAAACATGGGCGCCGCCGGCGGTCCCGCCGGTGAGCTGCCAGATGATCCAGGTTTCAATGGTGCCGAAGAGGGCCCGGCCCTTGTCTGCCGCAGCCTTCACCCCGGCAACGTTGTCCAGTATCCATTTGATTTTCGGACCGGCAAAATAGGTGGCCAGGGGCAACCCGGTCGTCCGGCGGAAACGGTCCTGGCCGCCCTCTTCTTCCAGGGCTTCGCAGATGTCGTCGGTGCGGGTGCACTGCCAGACGATGGCGTTGCTGTAAGGCTGGCCGGTCTTCTTGTCCCACACCACGGTGGTTTCCCGCTGGTTGGTAATGCCGATGGCCACAATATCTTTTCCGGAAATACCGACTTTGCCCATGGCGCCCCTGATCACCCGCCGGGTGTTTTGCCAGATCTCCATGGGGTCATGCTCCACCCATCCGGGCCTGGGGAAAATCTGCTCGTGCTCGACCTGGTCCGTGCCGACGACCTGTCCCTGATGGTCGAAAAGGATAAACCGGTTGCTGGTGGTTCCCAGATCCAATGCGCCGATGTAGCGGGTCATGAGTGACTCCTTATTCCGGAAAAAGGTGGTCGGGAGAGGGGATTATGGATGCATTATTATCATTTTCTATCCACAGGAACAACCGTCCGGGACATGCCGCCATCACCGGCGATCGTTCCGCAATCAGCGGACTGCCATGGCAGTCATCGCACGACCGGGCTTCGGGATGCCCACGCGCATCAGCTCTGCGGCGCCCTGTTCGACAACGGATAATGGCTGTCCTGTCAGCCCTTCGGCTTGCCAGTCGAATCCTCTGCCATGGCTTCGATCGCCCCATAGGCCGTGGCCACGGCAAGGCCGGTACCGCTTTTGGTGCGAATCCAGTCCTGATGGGCCAGAATCGATCCGGCGGCATAAAGGTTGTCGTAAACCGGGCGGCCGTTTGCGTTCACGGGCCGGAAGCGGTCGTCCACCTCTATCCCGGCAAGGTTGATGGCATGGCCCTTGGGGTCCAGGAAGGCCTCACGATGCCAGCAGCTACGGTTTACCGGCTGGCTGACCGGTATATCCAGAAGGGCTTCGCGGATGCCCTGTCGCCCGGCCACCAGCCCTTTTCCCAGAAACCGGCCGGTGGCCAGCAGCACACGGTCGGCAATGACCGAGGTCTCCGGTTGGGTCCTGCCGACATCGAGGACAAACCGGCCGTCGGGCCGACGGTGCAGGGCCTGCACCGTATGGTGGTAGTGGGCGTTGATCCCCTGCGCGGGCATGTGAATGTCGAAGGCCTCTTTGAGGCGCACACCGGAAATCGCCGGCGGCATGGTGGGAATCTCAAATACCGGCACTCCGAGCAACCGGTCAAGATCCTTGCGGACGGTTTCGGTATCGTGGATACCTAAAACAGCCGGCAGCCCGATGGATTTCGCCTGTCCCAGATGGGGTTGGATGGCATCGGCCAGTTCGCGGCGAGCCGTTTCCACGTGAAGCCCCCGGGCGATGTGTTCGGCATATTTGGGTCCCAGCCGGGCTTCCCAGGGAAGATCGATGGACGCAGCCCTTAAATCGGGCCATGCAGGCTTCAGGGTGCTCACGATCTGTTCCGCACTGAAGCCGCGCAGCCCCCTGATGTCAACAACCAGGGACGGCTCCCGTGCTTCCAGGGCCAGAACGCCGGCCCACATGGTCGCCGGCACCCGAAACGTGCGCTTGATGGTACCCACCGGTGTGATCAGCCGGGCATTTTTGTCCGCATGTCCCCGATAGGGGTGTCCGGCCTCGCCCAGAAATTCGGTCAGCAGATCCATGGCCAGACGGATCTGGTGGTTGGACACACGGCAAAAAGGATGATCGGGGTGGGATCGCCTCAGCCGGTCCAGCCCCTGCCAGGGATCGTCAACGGGCGCCCGTGAGCGGCCATGGGTAACGCCATACAGATCGAACAATCCGCTGGCATACAGGGTTTCGCCGGTAAGCCCGGCCTGGGCGGTGGAAATGCCGCGACGGGCGGCAAAAAGAGCTGCCGCCATGCCGGCCATGCCGGCACCGATGACCATCAGCTGACATTCTATCGGTTCTGTATTCGTTGCCTTCATAAGCATTGCGCTTTTTTTGGATTTCTTGAAACCATCGACATCAAGTTCGGTTGCAGGGACGGTTTATCTTTTTTTGGGTGGACATTAAGCGGTTTCGCTTACATCGAGGCCCAGCAGCCCGCAATGCAGGGCCTCCTGCAGCTCCGCCTGGGAGACGGCGGGCCCCCACAACAGCGGCTGCATCCCCCGCCACCGCTCGTTGAGGAAATCCTTGAGTTCACCGATCCCTTCACTGCCGCTGAGCATGCCCTCATTGTACATGTGGGCGGCCATGCGCAGACTGCAAAAGGAGCCCTGGCACGGCCCCTTGCCCACCCGGCTGCGCTGTCCCATCTCCCGCAGGCCGGGACGGTGCCCGTTGGTCGACAGGGAGGCGACGATCTCATTGAACACGCTGGTCGGCACCATTTCGCACTCGCACAGCAACAGATCCGATGCGTCTTTCTTTTTGAACCACATTTTCGGGGTGAGGCCGGGCTCCGTATACTGGGCTTCGCTGGAAGCAGGCAAGGCGTCGACAGCCGTCCGGCAGGGGCTGGTATTTCCGAGCCGCCGACAGACCAGGTCGGCGGTCTTTTCCGCCATGAGTCGGTAGGTGGTCAGCTTGCCGCCGGTAATGGTCGTAAAATTACTCAACCCGTCCGCATCATGGTCCAGCAGGGAATAGCCGCGGCTCACCGCCCGGTCATCGGAGCCGCCGCCGGCCCGCACCAGGGGGCGGACACCGGCATAGGCACGGATGTAACGGGTCTCCGCAAGCGAGGGAATCAAGGCCATGCCGTCATCGATCATGGCATCGATCTCGGCCGTGGTGGGGCGGCAGTCATCCGGCGCATCGATGCGCTTGGATGTGGTGCCGAAGATGGAAACCGTTCCCGCCGGAACCAGGATGTCGGCATCGGCGGCCTTGCGCAGCCGGTTGATCACCCGTTCACCCAGGCGCATCTGGCTGATAATCAGGCTGCCCTGGGAATAGACCATATTGATACGGGCGCCGGCCAATGCCGCCACCGAACCGGCCCAGGCCCCGCTGGCGTTGACGATCTGTTCCGCCTGAACGCGCACCTCGACCCCGCGCCGCTGATCCCTGAGCCGCACCGTTTCAATACGACCGCCACGCCGGTCAAAACCGACCACCTCGTGGTGAAGCAACTGCCGGGTTCCCAGGGCGCCGGCCTGGGCCAGGTTGTCCAGAGACAGCTTGAAGGGATCGATGGAGGCGTCTTTCACGGCAAAGGCGGCAATCGTATCCGCTGAAAGCGACGGTTCCATTTCAAGCGCCTCTTTGGGATCGACGGGAATCGCATCAATATCGCACCGACGGCATCGGTCGGCAAAATCGGCGATATATCGCTCGTCATCTCCCTTGACGGCGACGAAGAGGCCGCCGGTGTCTTCCACGCATTGGGGGGCCAGGCGTTTGATCAATTCGCCTTCGTCACGGCATTCACGCGCGGCGGCCGGGTCCGAAGCGATATACCGGGCTCCGCTGTGCAACAGGCCGTGATTTCCGCCGGAAGCGCCTGCGTTGATGTCCCGTTTTTCCACCAGGATACAACGGACGCCGCGAAGAGCCAGGTCGCGAGCCAGGCCCGATCCCGTCGCCCCGCCGCCAATGATCAGCACCTGGGTTGACACGATGTTGTTCATTTCACCCCCGACAAGGTGTATACCAAAATTTTCGGTTCGATGAGAAAAAAGGTTTTCACTTGAGAAAAAACACCACAAATGTTATTTATTGTGATCATAATAATGACCGGTTACAATGATCCATGGCTTAAAAGTAACACAACAGCCGCTTGTTGTCACCTTAAAATGTTCGCTTCCAACCAAAACTGAACAATAATTTCTTTAACGAAAAATGTGGGACGGGCGAGGCAGGGTGCAGATGAAAAAAACCAACGAAGTTGCCGGGAAATCGTTACCCGCCAAAAAGAACGGAAAATTGGCGCCGGTTCGCAAACGCCAGGAAAAAATAAGAAAAATGGTTCACGCCCAGGGCTTTGTGACCATTGAAACGCTGGCCCAGTCTTTTTCGGTGACCCCCCAGACCATTCGCCGGGACATCAACAGCCTCAGTGAAAAGGGTCATCTGTGTCGCTATCATGGTGGCGCCGCCGTGCCGACCTCCACAGAAAACGTGGCCTACAACGAACGCAAAGTGCTATGTTTCCGCGAGAAGCAGAAAATTGCGCAGCTCCTTGCCCAGCAGATTCCGGACAACGCCTCCCTGTTTATCAACATCGGCACCACCACCGAAGCGATTGCCCACGCCCTCTGCAACCACAAGCGACTGCGGGTGATCACCAACAACCTGAACGTGGCCTCCATCATGAGCGCAAACGAAAATTTCGAGGTTATTGTCGCCGGCGGACTGGTCCGACATCGGGATCAGGGCATTATCGGCGAGGCCACCATCGACTTTATCAGCCAGTTCAAGGTGGATTTCGGCATCATCGGCATCAGCGGCATCGACCTGGACGGAACACTGCTGGACTTCGACTACCGTGAGGTCCGGGCCGCACGCGCCATAATCGACAATTCGCGCAACGTGCTTCTGGCAACCGATCACACCAAGTTCGGCCGAAACGCCATGGTCCGACTCGGCAACATCGCGGAGATCGATTGTCTGTTCACGGACCGCCAGCCTCCTGCCGGCCTTGCCGAAGTCATCGCCGCATCGGAGGTTGAACTCTACGTCGCCTGAGGCGTCTGTATCGTGAATTTCAGCGGCCGGAACAGATCCGGCCAACATGATCGTTCGCTTGCGAAAAAGGATTTTTCACGGCGGGCAGGGGGGCTCGATAAATTTTCACTTGCGAAAACATAGCCGGGATGTTAGTTTGATATCAATTGACATGCCCTCTTTCTCATATCCGAACGACAGTTCACCGTATCCATAGATCGGGGTCCAGCCGATGGGTTTGAAGCTTGAAAACGTCAGCAAAGTGGTGGATGGGGAAACCCATCTCCATCAGATTGATCTTGTTTTTGAAACGGGGTCCCGCAACGTTCTGCTGGGTCGGACCCTTTCCGGCAAAACCACCCTGTTGCGCATCATGGCGGGGCTTGACCGGCCCACCAATGGAAAAATCGTAATCGACGGTAAGGACATGACCGGTGTTTCCGTAAGAAAGCGAAGCATCGCCATGGTCTACCAGCAGTTCATCAACTACCCCTCCTTGTCCGTTTATGACAACATCGCCTCTCCGCTGAAAATCGGCGGCATACCCAAAAAAGAAATCGACCGGCGGGTCCGCGAAACGGCCGAAATGCTCCACCTGGAGGGCATGCTGGACCGCATTCCCGCAGAGTTGTCCGGCGGTCAGCAGCAGCGAACCGCCATCGCCCGCGCCCTGGTGAAGGAAGCCCAGCTGCTTTTGCTGGACGAACCCCTGGTCAACCTCGACTACAAGCTTCGGGAAGAGCTTCGGGTCGAGCTTCAGGACATCTTCCGGAAACGGTCCGCGATCGTGGTGTATACCACCACCGAACCCTCCGAAGCCCTGATGCTGGGTGGTAACGTCGTGGTTCTCGACGAAGGCCAGGTGATGCAGACCGGCGCCACCGCCATGGTATACCAGCGGCCCGAAACCTTGAGAGCCGCAGAAGTATTCAGCGACCCGCCCATCAATGCCCTGGACAGTGCGGTAACTGAGGACGGGGCGGTCATGGGGGATAATATTCCGGTTCCCCTGACCGGGCACATGGCCGATCTTGCGAGCGGATCTTACCGGTTTGCCTTCCGGTCCAACCACCTGTGGCTTTCCAGCCAGACGGAAGAAGACCTGGCCATCACCGGCACCGTTGAACTGTCCGAGATCAACGGCTCGGAAACCTTCGTCTACGTCCACCATGGCAAAAGCGCTTTCGTGGTTCAACAGTATGGCGTGCATCCTTTTTCCATGGGAAACGAGATTACCGTGTACATCAACCCGAAGCACCTTTTTGTTTACGACACCGCCGGCCGGCTGGTGGCCGCTCCTCCGGCGGCCGGGCCCTCCGCATAGCGATAGCCGGGAGAACGTCATGGCGCGCATAGAATTCGATCAGATCGCCCACTCTTATTATCCGAACCCCGAAACGGCATCGGACTACGCCCTGAAGGAAATCAACACCCTGTGGGAGGACGGCGGGGCCTATGCCCTGCTGGGACCTTCCGGCTGCGGAAAGACCACGCTGCTCAACGTGATTTCCGGCCTGCTCAGACCCAGCCGGGGCCGGGTGCTTTACGACGGCACTGACGTGACCGGTCTGCCCCCCGAGAAGCGCAATATCGCCCAGGTGTTTCAATTTCCGGTGCTCTACGACACCATGACCGTTTTCGACAATCTGGCCTTTCCGTTGAAAAACCGGGGATTCAACAAAACGGACACCACCCGGCGGGTCCGTGAGGTGGCCGAGATTCTCGACCTGACGCCGGACCTGAACAAGAAAGCAGCGGGGTTGAGTGCCGATGCCAAACAGAAAATTTCTCTGGGCCGCGGCCTCGTGAGGAGTGACGTTGCGGCCGTCCTTTTCGATGAACCCCTGACCGTTATCGACCCCCACCTGAAATGGCACCTGCGCCGCAAGCTCAAGGAAATCCATGAACAGCTGAAACTGACGATGATCTATGTCACCCATGACCAGGTGGAAGCCCTGACCTTCGCGGACCAGGTGATCCTCATGTACGAGGGCGAAATCGTTCAGATCGGCACGCCGGAGGAGCTGTTCGAAAATCCCCGGCACAAATTCGTCGGGTATTTTATCGGAAGCCCCGGCATGAACTTTCTGCCATGCACCCTGGAGGGCCAAACGGCCCGGATCGGCGGTGCAACCATCACCCTGGATCCGGAAACGGCCGCCCTCGGATCCGAGGCCAGCGGAACGCTGGAACTGGGCATTCGCCCCATGCACCTGGAAGTTCATGGGGCGGCCGTTGACGGCGCGGTGCCGGCAACCATGAACGCCGTGGAGGATCAGGGCAGCTTCAAAATTCTGACGGCCACCCTCGATGGCCATACCCTGCGTGCCCGGTTGCCCGAAGGGCATCCCGTTCCTGAAAACACGGCATGGCTGGTGTTTCCACCGCAACGAACCAAACTATTCGCCGACGAGCGGCTGGTCAGATAAAGGGAGGATCCCATGGAAAAATGGGCGGACAACAAGGCGTGGTTCCTGGTGCTGCCGGTTTTCGTCGTCGTGGCCTTCAGCGCCATCATACCGCTGATGACCGTGGTCAATTACTCCATCCAGGATATCTTCGGTCCGGGCAACGCCGTCTTCGTGGGGACCGAATGGTTCAAGGAGATGCTGACCGACCACCGCCTGCACGACGCCCTGGGTCGCCAGTTTGTATTTTCGGGCCTGGTCCTGCTGATCGAAATTCCCCTGGGCATCCTGATCGCGCTGGCGATGCCCAAAAAGGGCTGGGGCGCCTCCGCCAGCCTGGTTACCCTGGCCATCCCCCTGCTGATTCCTTGGAACGTGATCGGCACCATCTGGATCATCTTCACCCGGCCGGATATCGGCCTGTTCGGCGTCGGCATCAACAGCCTGGACCTTCTCGAAATCCCCTTCGACCATACCGCCCGCCCGGCATACGCCTGGGTCACCCTGATGGCCATGGAAGTGTGGCACTGGACACCGCTGGTCGCCCTGCTCTGTTATGCCGGGCTGCGCGCGATTCCGGAGGCCTACTATCAGGCGGCTAAAATTGACGGGGCATCGTCCTGGGCAGTCTTCCTCTATATCCAGCTGCCCAAGATGCGGGGCGTTCTCACGATCGCGGTTTTACTCAGGTGGATGGACAGCTTTCTGATCTATGCGGAACCCTTTGCACTGACCGGCGGCGGACCGGGCAATTCAACCACCTTTTTGTCCATCTATCTGGTCAAACTGGCCACCGGTCAGTTTGATCTCGGTCCGGCTGCGGCGTTTTCCCTGATCTACTTTCTCATCGTTCTCCTGTTCAGCTTTATCTTCTACCAGGCCCTTTTGAATGTGGGCAAAGGAGAAAAAACATCATGAAACTCCGAAAGCGGACCTTCGCCCTGCTTTTTTATTTTGTGCTGCTGATCGTGCCCATATACTGGATGCTCAACATGTCGCTGCGCAGTAACGCCGATATCCTGAGTGTCTTCTCCCTGTACCCGTCCAACATCACCTTTGACAACTATATCAAGGTCTTCACGGACCCGACCTGGTACTCGGGCTATATCAACGCCATGATCTACGTCAGCTTGAACACCGTCATGTCCCTGGCCTTTGCCCTGCCGGCGGCCTATGCCTTTTCGCGTTTCAAGTTTCTCGGCGACGGACAGATGTTTTTCTGGCTGCTGACCAACCGCATGGCCCCGCCGGCAGTTTTCCTGCTGCCCTATTTCCAGCTCTACTCCACCGTCAACCTGATCGACACCCACATTGCCGTGGCCCTGGCACATTGCCTTTTCAACGTACCGCTGGCGGTATGGATCCTGGAAGGCTTCATGTCCGGCATCCCCAAAGAAATTGACGAAACGGCTTTTATCGACGGCTACTCCTTTCCCCGGTTCTTTTTCACCCTGTTCATTCCACTGATCCGGGCCGGTGTGGGCGTAACGGCGTTTTTCTGCTTCATGTTCAGCTGGGTCGAACTGCTGTTTGCCCGGACGCTGACCGTCACCGAGGCCAAACCGATTGTCGCCACCATGACACGGACCATCAGTGCCACCGGATTGGACTGGGGTCTGCTGGCGGCCAACGGCATCCTCACCATCGTTCCGGGCGCCCTGGTCATCTGGTTCGTGCGCAACCATCTGGCCAAGGGATTCGCTTTGGGCCGCGTCTAAAGGGGAATCAGAATGACTTTCGAATGGATGTACTGGACAGTGCCGACGGCGATATTCTTCAGTACCATTTTCCTGATGATCGCCGGCATGCTCGTCTGGGAGCTGGTGTCCCCGACCGTTGAACGTCGTGGATTCCTGAAAATCCCGACAACACGGGGTACGCGATTTTTTGTCGGCTTGCTGGGCACCGCCTATATTCATCTTGCCTGGCTCGGACTCTCGGATTTTGCTTTGTGGTATGCGATGCCCATTTCAGCGGTTTGGGTTTTTATCGTCATGCGCTGGGGATAAAAACGGCAACGCCGCACGCGGCATGCACACCACGGATCCACAATAGCTCCACCCGTTAAAAAAAGGACGTTCCTCTATCGTATGGCGATCACTGCCTTCACGCCTGCGATGGCGTCCGACAGCACCAATCCTACCCCTGAAGGCGCAAAGGAGGAGACCCATGAAATTGAAATTGAAAAAGTCGATGCTTCTGGGAGTCGCATTGGCGGTCATGTTGGCCCTGACGGCAGGCCCGGCCATGGCGGATATGACGGCCGCAAAGAAGTGGGTTGACGAAGAGTTCCAGCCATCGACCCTGTCCAAAAAAGAACAGCTCAAGGAGATGGCGTGGTTCATCGATGCGGCCAAGCCGTTTAAGGGCATGAACATCAAGGTCGTTTCCGAGACCATTCCCACCCATGAATACGAAGCAAAAGTCCTGGGCAAGGCATTCGAAGAGATCACCGGCATCAAGGTCTCTTTTGACCTGATCCAGGAAGGCGACGTTATCGAAAAGCTGCAGACCCAATGGGCCTCGGGCCAGAACATTTACGATGCCTGGATCAACGATTCCGACCTGATCGGCACCCATGCCCGGTATGGTTATGTGGTGCCCCTGTCCGATTTTATGACCGGGGAAGGCAAGGACGTGACCCTGCCGACACTGGATGTCGACGACTTCATGGGCAAGGACTTCACCACGGGCCCGGACGGGAAGCTTTACCAGCTGCCGGATCAGCAGTTCGCCAACCTTTACTGGTTCCGCTACGACTGGTTCAAGCGACCGGACTTCAAGAAGCAATTCAAGCAGATCTACGGCTATGAACTGGGCGTACCGGTCAACTGGTCGGCCTACGAGGATATTGCCGAGTTTTTCACCGAGCATGTGCGCGAGATAGACGGCAAGGCCGTATTCGGCCACAATGACTATGGCAAAAAGGCTCCGGATCTGGGCTGGCGATTTACCGATGCCTGGCTCTCCATGGCCGGCGCGGGCGACAAGGGAATTCCCAATGGCAAACCGGTCGATGAATGGGGTATCCGCATGGAAGGCTGCCAGCCGGTCGGTGCAACCGTTGCCCGCGGTGGCGCCGCCAATGGCCCGGCGGCCAAATACGCCCTTCAAAAGTATATGGACTGGTTGAGAAAATATGCGCCTCCGGGCAGCCTGGGCATGGATTTTTACACCTATCTGCCATTTCTGGCCAACGGCAGTGTCGCCCAGCAGATCTTCTGGTACACCGCGTTCCTTCCCAGCATGGTCGAGCCGGGACCCACGGTGAATGCCGACGGCACCCCCAAATGGCGCATGGCCCCCTCGCCCCATGGCCCCTACTGGGAAGAAGGCATGAAGCTGGGATACCAGGATTGCGGCTCATGGACCTTCATGAAAACCACCCCCCTGGAGCGTAGAAAAGCAGCCTGGCTGTTCGCGCAGTTCTGTGTGGCCAAGACCACCTCCCTCAAGAAGGCTCATGTGGGTTTGACCCCCATCCGTGACAGCGATATCCGCCACCAGTCGTTCACCGACCGCGCCCCCAAACTGGGCGGCCTGGTGGAGTTTTACCGCAGCCCGGCCCGCGTTGCCTGGACGCCGACCGGTGTCAATGTGCCCGACTATCCGAAACTGGCCCAGCTGTGGTGGCAGAATATCGGTGAGGCCGTTTCCGGTGAGGTGACCGTGGATACCGCCATGGACAACCTGGCCAAGGAGATGGACCGGGTGCTGGAACGCATCGCCCGCTCCAAGACCCAGGGCGACTGCGGCCCCAAGCTGAATCCCAAAAAGGATGAAGCCTACTGGCTGAACCAGCCCGGATCCCCCAAGGCCAAACTGGCCAATGAAAAACCCAAGGGGGAAACGGTCGATTACGACAAACTGATCGAAGCCTGGCGGGCGGGCAAAGTGAAGTAGACCTTATCCTGACGGAATGGTAAAACGCGGGGTCGGCTCTGGATTGAGCCGGCCCCGCTATTTTTTAATGGCATTTTAAAGGAGAAGGATTGAGCCGATTTGATAAAAGCATTCTCAAGCGAATGCCGTGGTAACGGCTATCGTTCTATAATGGTTAGAATGCATTAATTTAAAACTTAACACTTTCGACTTAACACGGATTGACTTTAGCGACAGCCTTGGTTAGGGTCCGGCCACAAATCGAACAGCCATGAAAGGACATTCCATGAACGACGCCGAAAAAACGGCCTGTATATCGCCGGTGCGCCTGGGGTACAGCAGTCAATTCAAGTTCAAATGCCATCCCGGGGTATCGTGCTTTACCCAGTGCTGCCGGGGAATCAATATCATCCTGACCCCCTTCGACATCATCCAGATGAAAAACCGCCTGGGTCTTTCTTCCCGGGAATTTCTGGCCATCTACACCGAACCGCACATGCTGGAAAAGACCGATCTGCCCATGGTCACCCTCAAACTGCTGGACGACGAGCGTGAATCCTGCCCCTTTGTCAAAGACGGGGAGGGATGCATCATTTACGAAGATCGCCCCACTTCCTGCCGTTACTACCCATTGGGAACGGCCACCCTTCAGCACAAGGAGGGCGCCGACGACGAAGGCTTCTTCTTTTTCATCAACGAGCCCCACTGCAAGGGCTTTGAAGAAGACGGCGACTGGACCGTGGCCGAATGGCGGGAGGACCAGGGTGTGGATCTGAGGGACGAAATCAACCGCGAGTGGACGGACCTGGTGGTACGCAAGCGTTCTTTTCCGCCCAACATCAAATTGACGGAAAAGGCCAAAAAGATGTTTTTCCTGGTGAGCTACGACATCGACAAATTCAAGGAATTTGTCTTTGAGAGCTCTTTTTTAAAACGCATCGACGTGGACGGCGCCACCGTGGAAAAAATAAAGCAAGACGAAATCGCCTTGCTGAAATTCGGGCTGGAATGGCTTAAAGCCGTTCTGTTCAAAGAGACCGATCCCGAACAGCAGGCGTCGAACGCTGCAGACAGGTAATTGCCCGCCTGAGAAACGCCACGATTCCGCCTTACGAATCACACGGCCCCTCCTGATGCGATCAGGAGGGGCCGTGTCGCTTGATGAGAAACATGGTCCGGCCGCCAGGCAGGATAGAATTGGGGGAAAGACAAACGACGATGTCCGTCCAGAAGTGGTTGCGGTTCAGACCAAAGCCGCAGGCGTCCTGGAACCGGCGGCGCAACGATGCCGCATCGCGGATTCAGGGAAACCGGGAACGCAGATATGGGCCAACAGGTGCCGTTTCCGGGCAGCCGTCAATACGTCGGGTAGTACAGCGCCTCCAACAAACGAGCGTCGTTGAGACGAGCGTCGATATCCACATTGAAAAATTCCGCCAGCGGCGTCAGAATCTCCGGATTTTTCGACTGAACGGTCCTGGCGATGGCCACCACCACATCCAAGCCGGCCCGGCTCATTTTTCCCAGCGGTGGACGACAGGGACCCGCAGGAACGCCCAGCAACTGCATCAGCGTCTTGAGTGCCAGCGGATTGCGTGCCCGACAGGTCACGTCACCATACGGGGTTTTCTCGATCGTATTCACCGTCACCAGACCGAACAGCGGCTTCAACGCCTCGGCCAGCGGTTTCGCCGCTTCGCTTTCACCGCTTCCCAGCAGGCGAACCAGATCGCTCATGGCCTTGGGAGCGAGATTGGATACCACCGAAATGGCACCTGCCGCGGCAATGTCCGGATCGGTCATCATGTCGACCGTCAACCCGTCGTCGCCGGAAAGTATCGTGTACTCGGGCCCACAACATTGCCGCGTTCGCCGCATGTTGTCCAGATTTCCCGTGGCCTCTTTGACCGTATTGACGTTCGGGTGTTCCCGGAACACCAGGGCCAGGTCTTCGGGCAGCAGTTGGGCTCCGGTTCGCCCGGGGATGACATAGGGAATAATGGAGATATCGGGAAAGGCCGCAGCTACCGGCGCGAGGTATTCTTTTCTGATCTCCATGGAACTGGGGCCGTTATAGTAGGGGTCCACCAGCAAGACCGCGTCGGCCCCGGCTTCAGCGGCATGGCGCGTGGCCGATAAAGCCTCTTTGGTGTTGTTGCTTCCCGCGCCGGCGATGCACAGGCACTTGCCCCGGGTTTGCTGTGAAACGATCTGAACGACCCGATGGTGTTCTTCCCATGCCAGGGTGGGGCTCTCACCGGTGGTTCCGACGGCCAGAATTCCGGAAATGCCGTTTTGAATCTGAAAATCAGCCAGACGGGCAAGTCCGGTTTCATCGACCGTTGTGCCATCGAAAGGGGTCACGATAGCGGTATAACATCCTGAATTCATGTTACCTCCTGGAAACATCACATGGTATTGAAAAAAAAGAAAGGCGCGAGATGACCGTTATGACCGGAAGCGGCGCTTACGACTCGGGGGTTTGACATCAACGTCGCGAGCTGCTGCAACGCGCGTTTTGGCAAAGTCCCCGACGGTCTCCGGTGTCATGGCATGGTATCCTGTGGGTTATAGCAGCGACCGAAATCCACGGCCGACGGTGCCGATGGGCCGGCACACAGCACAATGATAAAAAACACTAAGGAAGTTGGGATTTTATGTCAAGAAAAAAGCTGGGAGGCCACGATTATTTTCCTTGACACGGCAGGTCAGCCACGTTACCCATTTTGATTTCAAAAGAAAACCATATCGGTGGAGCCACCGGAAAAGGATGTAACCATGGAAAAAGCACCCAATGCCGAAGCGTTCATAGCCCAGCAAAAACGTTTCATCTCCTCCAACCCCGACTGCGGCACCTCCCACTACAACCTCGGCGTCGCACTGCTGGGCCAGGGAAAAATCGAAGAAGCGGAAGAGGCCCTGGCCATGGCCATCGAGTGCAGCCCCGGCCTGGCCGAAGCCTACGTCCAGATGGGCGGCATCTGCCTGAAACGCGGCGATGCGGATGGCTGCCTGGACTGGAACCAGCGGGCCATCAGGGTCAAGCCCGGTTTCTCGGAGGGATGGGGAAATATCGGATTTGTCCTGCTCCAGCGCGGCGACATCGAGGGCGCCATAAAGGCTCTGGAAAAGGCGACGACCTTCAATTTTCGATTCATTCAGGCCTTTGCCACCCTGGCCAACGCCTACCTGATGAACGGACAGATCAAAGAAAGCATCGAGACCAACCTGAAAGCATTGAAACTGTCGCCGGAATTCGCTGTTGCTCACAACAACCTGGCCATCGCTTACCTGGAAGACGGGCAGCCGGCGCTTGCTATAGAGCACGCGGACAAAGCCAAAGCGCTGGGCTATGAGGTGGCACCGGAAATTCTCAAAGAACTGGAGCCCCACCGCGCCTGATCGACACCCCGCCGTGCATCCGGACCGGGACCATCCCGGATCCGGATGCAGGTTTTCGCTCACACTTGCAACCCGTCTGCGCCCAATGCCGACCGTCTCTTATTTTTTGTCCACAACCGACCACCCGTTCAATGCAGACCATCAGCTGTGGTCGTGTCCATTGCCAGGGGCGCGGCAGCCCGGCGTACGGGAAGCCCAAAACGATGACCCCGAGCCCCTTACCTACGGCAGGTACTTTACCGCGATCCTGAACTTCTGCACCGCCGACGGGTGGCAGCGGATCGTAAAGGCCGCCTCACGGAAGCTGGCGCGGCCGGTCGTAAAATCGGATCTGGAACACCTGTCCATCTTTCTGGAAAAACACGGGGCCTTTTACCACCCGGCCCGGCTCCAGGTGGCCGTTAAAAATCAGAGGCTCTCCTTTGTCGTCAACGTGGCGGCATCCAGACGGGGACGGCGCGCCCTGACCCGCGAGGCCGCGGCGCTGAAAACGCTCGAGGAGCAACGCCCATTCGGCTGGTTTCCCCGGGTCTACGATCTCGTCTGCAATGACCCGCCCATGGTCCTGGGGGACTGGTTCGACGGCTTCCATGAATTTCACCTGACCCGTCGACCCGACGCGAACGGCCTGGCCATCGTGGTCTGGGACGGCGCTGCCGATCGCCGCCTGCTTTCCGAGGGACAGGCGGGGGCACTTTACCGCAATGCCGCCATGATCCTGACCGCCTGCTATGATCCGGTCACCTCGAACCAGATCTTTCCCTGGCACCATGCTGCCGGCGATTTCGTGGTCCGTCTGGAAGGTGAAGAGGCCTCCGTAAAACTGATCACCGTCAGAGACTATATTCCCATGACCGGATCCACCGGTGCACCGGCCAACGAAACGGAGATCCTGGATGCCCTGGTCGTATTTTTCATCCAGCTGTCGGTTCGCATGCGCCTGGACCGGCTCGATGGGGTCAAGGAGGTGGTCTGGGCCCCCGACAGCTGCCTTGAACCCGTAATGGCCGGTTTCTTCCAGGGACTCGACCTGACCGCACGGATAAACGGTTTCCCGGAAGGATTTCCCGAGATGTTTCGCCATTATATCAGCCGCCACGAGGCGGCGGATCTGTCGGCCTCGGCACGCCGGGTCGCAGAGACCGTTTTCGACCACCGTTCGGAGGAGCGCCGGGTCGCCGCCGGCAACCTGGACTCGCACATGCAGATGATTTATCGACGATTGTCAGCCTGACCGCGAAAGGGTGTCGTGGCCGCCGAACCGGTTTCAGCCCATATAAGCAATCCGGTACCGAACACCACATGGAGATATTTTGACCACCGCGCTCACTACATTTTGTATAGAGGCCGCCAAGCGAACAACGCCTTGGGCTTAACTGCGCGAAACCAGGCTTTTTTATTGACAAGCCCCATGATTAATTCTATATCTGCTCCTTGCAGGTTTAACGATGAAAACCACGTGATTTCAACACTCCCGACAATATATGAAGAAAAAATTCGAGAGGAGGTGACCTTAAAACCCCCCGTCGGGGACGGTTCTATTTTTATTGGCAGGTTGGTTTAATATCAATTAAATGGAGGTAAAAGATGGCAAAGCATGCAACCCCTTTGTTGGACCAGCTTGAGTCCGGGCCGTGGCCAAGCTTCGTGTCAGACCTGAAGCAAGAAGCCGCGTCAAGGGCCAAGAACGAGAAAAATGTGGAATTCCAGGTTCCCCAGGATTGTGTCGAAGACCTTCTGGGCGTATTGGAACTCTCCTACAAGCACGGCGTGACCCACTGGAAACACGGCGGCATCGTGGGTGTCTTCGGTTACGGCGGCGGCGTTATCGGCCGTTATTGCGACCAGCCGGAAACCTTCCCCGGCGTGGCCCACTTCCACACCATGCGCATCAACCAGCCCGGCGCGAAGTACTACACCACCGAGTTCTTGAAAAAACTCTGCGATCTGTGGGAGTTCCGCGGTTCTGGCGTCACCAACATGCACGGCTCCACCGGTGACATCATCTTTATCGGCACCTCCACCCCCCAGCTGGAAGAAATTTTTTACGAACTGACCCACAACTTCAATCAGGACCTGGGCGGCTCGGGCTCCAACCTGCGCACCCCCTCCGACTGCATCGGCTCTTCCCGCTGTGAATATTCCTGCTATGACACCCAGGCCATCTGCTACGCCCTGACGCAGGAATACCAGGACGAACTGCACCGTCCGGCTTTCCCCTACAAGTTCAAGTTCAAGTTCGACGGCTGCCCCAACTGCTGCGTGGCCTCCATCGCCCGTGCTGACATCTCCTTCGTCGGTACCTGGAAAGACGACATCAAAATCGACCAGGAAGCCGTTGCCGGCTACGTCGGCGGCGAATTCGCCCCCAACGGCGGCGCCCACAGCGGTCGCGACTGGGGAAAATTCGACATCGATAAAGAAGTCTGCGACCTGTGCCCCACCAAGTGCATGAAGTATGAAGGCGGCAAACTGCTGATCAACAACAAGGAATGTACCCGCTGCATGCATTGCATCAACGTCATGCCCAGAGCCCTGCACATCGGTGACGACCGCGGCTGCTCCATGCTGGTCGGCGCCAAGGCCCCGATCCTCGACGGTGCCCAGATGGGTTCCCTGCTGGTGCCTTTCATCAAGGTTGAAGAGCCCTACGATGAAATCAAGGAAGTCATCGAAGCCATCTGGGATTGGTGGATGGAAGAAGGCAAGAACCGCGAACGTCTCGGTGAGCTGATCAAACGTCAGGGATTCCAGAAGCTGCTTGAAATGACCAACATCAAGCCGGTGCCACAGCACGTTCAGGAACCGCGCCACAACCCCTACATCTTCTGGAAAGAGGATGAGGTTGGCGGCTGGGATCGTGACATCAACGAATTCAGAGAGAAACACCAGAGATAAAGGGGGGAAACACAATGGCATTTATTTCTTCAGGATACAATCCCGACAAACCGATGGAAAACCGGATCACTGACATCGGTCCGCAAAAATATGACAAGTTCTATCCGCCAGTCATCGCCAAGAACAAGGGCAAATGGCTGTATCACGAAATCATCAAACCGGGCGTACTGGTGCACGTGGCCGAAAGCGGCGACGAGTGCTACACCGTACGCGTGGGCGGCGCCCGCCTGATGACCGTGACCCACATCCGCGAAATCTGCGAAATCGCCGACAAGCACTGCGACGGCCACCTGCGCTTCACCACCCGCAACAACATCGAGTTCATGGTGGACAGCAAAGACAAGGTCGAGCCGCTGATTCAGGATCTGGAAAGCCGCAAGTTCGAGGGCGGCAGCTACAAATTTCCCGTGGGCGGCACCGGCGCCGGCGTCACCAACATCATTCATACCCAGGGCTGGATCCACTGCCACACCCCGGCCACCGATGCTTCCGGTCCGGTCAAGGCCACCATGGACGTGCTCTTTGACGACTTCAAAGACCACCGCCTGCCGGCCCAGCTGCGCGTTTCCCTGGCCTGCTGCCTCAACATGTGCGGCGCCGTGCACTGCTCCGATATCGCCATCCTCGGCTACCACAGAAAACCGCCGCTGCTGGATCACGAATATCTGGATAAAATGTGCGAAATTCCCCTGGCCATCGCCGCCTGCCCCACCGCGGCCATCAAGCCGGCCAAGGTCAAATTCGGCGAGGCTGAACTCAAATCCGTGGCCGTGAACAACGACCGCTGCATGTTTTGCGGCAACTGCTACACCATGTGCCCCTCCATGCCGCTGGCCGACCAGGAAGGCGACGGTATCGTCATCATGGTGGGTGGTAAAGTCTCCAACCGCATCAGCACACCCAAGTTCTCCAAGGTCGTCGTGGCCTTCATTCCCAATGAGCCGCCGCGCTGGGAGTCCACCACCGCCTGTATCAAGAAAATTGTCGAAGCTTACTCCGCCGGCGCCAACAAGTACGAACGAGTGGGCGACTGGGCCGAAAGAATCGGTTGGGAACGCTTCTTCGACAAAACCGAGCTTGAATTCACCCATCATCTGATCGATGATTTCCGTGATCCCGCCTACTATACCTGGCGTCAGAGCACGCAGTTCAAGTTCTAATCCGCCCTATATGCGTTAATCGAGCAGGGGGAGGCCACGCGCCCCCCCTGCCTTCTTCAGAAAAGAGGCTACCAATGGAATACGAAGAGGCAAAAGAGCTGATCGTGACCAGTCTGACCAAGAAGCTGAAGACCAAAAGCAAGTTCTACTTCAACGACTTGGCCAAGATTTTGGAGATGAAACCCCGCCTTGCCAAAAAAATAGTCAACCAGCTCGTTCAGGATGAAGTGCTGGAGTACTGGTCTTCGGGCAGCACCTCCATGTACGGCCTGCCCGGAACCGGCAAACAGGCCGGGGCCGAGCACGAAGACTAATTTCTGTCTGCGACGGAAAGCCGTCCCCATGGGTTTTCCGCCGCTAAGCACACGCTTTTGAAACAGGTACCATCCAACCAGCAACCCCAGCCAACCCCGGGCATCGTTGTCGCCGCCCTTCGGGGAGGGTCGGGAAAAACCATCTTCTCCGTTGGCATCATTGCTGCGTTGCGGTGCCTGGGCAGATCCATCGCCCCCTTTAAAAAGGGTCCGGATTATATCGACGCCGGCTGGCTTGCCCTCGCGGCCGGCCGGCCCTGCTACAATCTGGACACCTTTCTCATCGACCGGGACACCATCCTCGGATCCTACCACACCCATACCCGGGACTCCGATTTTACCGTTATCGAAGGCAATCGCGGCCTGTACGACTGTATCGACACCAAGGGGGAAACCAGCACTGCCGAACTGGCCAAATTGCTGGGCCTGCCGGTGATCCTGTGCATCGATGCCACCAAAACCACACGGACCATGGCAGCCGTGGTGGGTGGCATTGCCGCCTTTGATCCGCAAGTAGCCATCGGGGGCGTGGTCTTGAACCGGGTGGCCGGCAAGCGGCATCAATCGATTCTCACCCGCAGCATTGAAGAATATACCGGCATACCGGTATTGGGAGCCGTACCCAAACTGAGAGAACAGCGCTTTCCGGAGCGCCACATGGGGCTGGTTCCGACCCCCGAACACAGCTGGGCACAACCGGCCGTCGATGCCATCCGGATGGTTGCCGAAAAGCATCTGGACCTCGAACGGATTCAGGCTATAGGGGCAATGGCCAAACCGCCCGAAAGGGGTACGGGGGAAAAAGCGGATCCACCCGCAGCCATCTCGGTTGCTGACCGCCCCACCATCGGTATTCTCAGGGATGCGGCCTTTCAATTCTACTATCCGGAAAATTTGGAAGCATTGGAGGCAGCCGGAGCCCGGATAGTGTACATCAGCCCGTTGACCGCCCCCCACCTGCCCCCGGTGGACGCCCTGTATATCGGCGGCGGATTTCCGGAAACCCATGCCCGGGAACTGGCGTCGAACACCTCGTTCCGAGAGGAATTGCAGGTTCTGGCCGGCAACGGCCTGCCCATCTATGCCGAATGCGGAGGGCTCATGTACCTGGGAGAAGCCCTGCACCTGGAAGACGGCGAGTTCCAGATGGCGGGAGTGCTGCCGGCGGTGTTCGGCTTTTCCAAAAGGCCCCAGGGCCACGGCTACACCATCGTCCGGGTGGATAAACCGAACCCCTTCTACGCGCCGGGAAGCACCCTGCTGGGACACGAATTTCACTACTCCAGCGTAATAGAATGGAAAGGGCACCGGGACAACCTGGCCTTTTCCATGGAGCGCGGTTCGGGATTTTTAGACGGCAGGGACGGGGTCTGCGTCAACAATGTCCTGGCCACCTATACCCACATTCATGCGTTGGGGACGACGGCATGGGCAAGGGCGCTGGTAAGGGGCGCCCGGAAATATCATCAGAAGCTTTTTTAGCCCGTGGCAGGAAATAATATAAGATCTTCACTGCCGATGGTTTGCCCAATACCATCACCGCTAAACATCATGATGTTGATTCCCCCGGTGGCACCATTACCAGCACGTAACGATATACTCCCCAAAGGCAGTCATAATTTGGCACCCCGGGCTGCCGTGGGTTTGAAGAATTGTCGTCGTTTTTATCTTACTGTTTTCTTTGATGATTGATTGGAAGACTTCTTTTTTAATCGTATTGCCGATTCGTTCTGGGTCCTTATTGGTGCCTGTCGAAATCACAATGGGTACCGCATTTTGTCTATCATAGGCTACAAAAAAGGAAACTTGTTCTAAAAAGGCAGGATCTTCCAGTTTTTTCTTAAAAACATCAATATTCATGGTTTCCATTGTCTTCTCTCCTTCCATTTTAGGTTCCTGGGCCGTAATGCAGGCGGCCATGCATAAAAGAATTATACCTACCAGCAACACAACTCTTTTCTTCATCATTTCCAGCCCCTCCTGTATCCGGATGTCTTTGGTGTTAGTGGCTGTATGATTTTTTACCACCTCCTCAAAAGTCGTCTAAAAACCCCGGCCATCGACTTCAAAACGCCAGCGTCATCTTCACCAAGAAGGACCGATCAGGCACAATTGCAGGGTTGGAAGGTTCGATATCCTGGTAGCGAAAGCCGGAATCAAATAGATTTTTGGCCTCCAAATTAATGATCCCGTATTGTCTGGGTAGCCGATAGCCGACGGCGGCATCCATCACCCAGAAATGGTCACTGTCATCATCGGTCGGCCCAAAACGGGGGTTGCCGAATTCCCCTTTTTGGTCGACATAGGTCGCCTTCAGCCTCATAAAGACGCCGGTAGGGTGGTAAAAATTGGCACTGATGGGAATTTTATGTGTTTTCAATTCGGTGAACAAATCCGATCCGACATATTTTCTGTCTCTTTCAAAATAGGAATAGTCATATTCAAGGCTGGTGGAGATCCAGTCGTGTGGGGTCCAAAAAAGATAGGCCCTAGCGGCTTGTTCATCCCATCCAGCCTTGTAGAAGTTATAATCAGAATCCCGGTAACTGATTTCCAAATCCCTCTTTGATACCTCAATTCCCGTATGCAGATTCCGTCCAATCGCCTGATCGACCGCTGCGCCGTAGCGCCATGCATCCGTACGATTTCCTTCGTCAAAAAACTGGTTGAAGCCCGCCACCTGGGTGGGTTCGAGAGTCTGATCGGCAAGAAGGTTTCTCTTATAGGTACGAAAGGCCGCCATGCGAAGTGTTGTTGCCGGAGTACAATTCCAGGTCAGTCCGAATTTGGGGTTGAATTGTTCACGATCCGTGTTCCTATCATCAAAAAAATCAATGCTGGCGCCCAGTGTCCACGTTGCATGTCCCGGCAGTTGAATCTGTGAATAAACATAGGGGTTGGTATGATCCACCCGGGTAGTATTTTCGTCAGACGGTCGCCAGGAGTAAAAATTCTTTTCCTCACGTTTTGAATGATAGTGGCCGATTCCACTGATCAGGTTAACCGTTTCTGATCGATAAAGGTGCTGAAGTTCAGCCATAACGCCCTTTTGTTCACCTTGCAGTTCATAGCTGAAATCAGGACCCGGAATGAAACTTTTATCGGTAGCATCCAAGTCAGTAAAAATGACCGTGGCGAGTATATCGTTTCGCGTATTGGGAGAATACCTTCCTCCCAATCGAAAGGACTGCCTATCAGTTTCTTGCCGGTAAAACGTGTCGAAAGCTTCCGGTTCGAAACGCAATGACAGATCGCCTCTTTCGCTGTCAGATAATCGGTACTCGGCCAGCAAGGACGCCTCGGGGGTCAAGCTGACCTGAGTAAAGGCATTGTATAGGTTGGTATTTCGGTCGTTGTTCTCGCGGAACCCGTCAGTTTCATGGTGAAATTGACCCAGGCTGTAGGAAAACCGGCCGGACACCCCGGATTGTACAATTTCATCGCCCCATGTGGAATTGCTTCCAGCCACTCCGCTGGCTTGAAGGGCCAAACGATTTCGCAGAAAGAGCGGGCTGAATTCATTGAATGCCGGCGCAGCGGGTTCGGTGCCTTCCAAAATAAATTGGTTGGTCTCGGCTATACTTGGCTGAACCGGTGTGACATTGAGGGGTTGAAGCATCTGGGATTGGAGGAGTTCACTGACTCTGGCGATTTCATGCCGGGGCAGAGCCGAGTAATTATCCGCCAGGAAGCGATGCGCCGAATAGTTGGTCGGGTCGATATTTACCGATTTCCAGCCTTGTACCAAGGCCAGCTGTTGAAATCCCAGATCTCGAAAGATTCGTCCCATACCTGCGCTGCGAACGGCTAGATCTTCGTCCAACAGGAGCCGGGATCGATAGATGGCCCGATTGTCGTTCAAATCAAAGGATGTTTGCAGGTCGTGAAGGGCCTCCACCGGCCGGTTCAAGGTCTGTTTTCGCAGAGCATCGTAGTACCAGGGGGTGGGGTCGGCCGGGTCCAGTTGCTTGGCCGCCGCCAGCTGCTCCTTGGCCGGAGCATCCCGTTTTTCCTCGAAGTAGGCCTTGCCCAGGTAACTCCTGATCAGGGCATTGCCCGGATCGAGGCTGGCGGCGATCTCGATTTCACCCCGGCCCTCGGCCAATTGACCGTCACGGATCTTGGCCACCCCCATCCCCAGACGCGCCATGGGAGCAGCGGAATCCCGCCGGATTGCCTTTGCAAAGGCTTCTTTGGCTTCGTCGGTTTTTATCTGGGCCAGCCTGGCAAACCCCAGAACCGTCATGGTGTATGGCATCTCCGGCTGGAGAGCAACCGCCCGTTGGGCAGCGGACAGGGCCTGGTATCGCGCCCCCTGAGACAGGTACAGCTCCGACAACCGGGACCATGCCAGGGCATTGTTTGGATCTGTTCGCGTTGCCTCTCTAACACTGGCGAGGGCAGCATCCAGGTTGAAGAACGCCTGCTGAACGTATGAATTGGCCATGTCGATACCGCTGCCTGTCTGCGAAAGGGACATTGCCTGATTGATCAGCTCTTGCGCTGTTTCTTTTTTATTTTGAACCAACGCCGTAACGGCGATAAGCGCCAGGGCATCACTGCGCGGCCCATGTGCGGCCTGCGCCTGCTGAAGATCGACGGCCGCTTCGTCCACGCGGCCTACCGACAGCTTCAGCGCCGCCCGGTATATCAGCAACCGAGGCTCATCGACGGCCTCCGGAAGGGTGCCCAAAGCACGAAAGGCCTCCTTCAAATCACCCCTGCGCCAGGCCCCGATCGATTGTCGCGCCCTCGCGCACCAGTCATCGCCGCATTGAAAGTCTTCGGGCGTAAAATACAAAACGGCAGGATAATACAACGTCCACGTCACCGCATCCCGGGGCCGCACCACCGCCACCGGGACCGGCGGCTGGCCAGCCATGGCGGTCACGGCCTGGTTCTTCACCAGGCGGACGCTTCCCTTTTGGTTGAACACGTTCAGGCGGCCCTCGAGCAGGGTAATGGTCGTCTGACGGTCATCCACACGGGCAACGAACTCGGTCCCCTCCACCGCCCCGTTCACGAAGGGGGTCACCAGGCGCAGGCTGCGATGCACCCGGCTGAAAAAATGGACCGCCCCGTTGAGCAGTTCGATTAAAAATGGCTGCTGGGGTTTGGCTTCGGTGAAGACCAGCGTGGATTGCTGGTCGACCCTCAGGGTACTTTCATTTTTGAGAACAAAGGCCGCACGGCTGTCAGGGCCGACCCTGATCACATCGCCGGCAAGGAATCGGTCCTCCAGGCGCACCTCCCGCCATTGGGACATCTGCTTGCTGCGCACCTGAACCTGGCCCTGGATGGAGACCACCGTGGCCACCCACTCGTCCTGAACCGGCGGCTGCGCACATACGAATCCGGGAATCGAGGCTACCGAAAGCAGCACCCAGACCGCCACGACCCGTCGAATGGCATTGAGACAACGGGCATTGCTTCCCCTGTGTATTACCCTTCGCTTCATTTTTTCCACCCCTGGTTGCTATTTCTGTCCCATGACCACGGTTCCATCCCAGTTCTCGTCCGGCGGGTTGTTCATGAAGGCCTCACAGTATTTTTTATAGAAAATCGACGGGCCATCGGCACGGTAGATGGCCAGGGCCTGTTCAAACGCCTCGATCGCCGCCGCCCAGTCTTTCTGCTGGTAGGCCCGGATCCCCGCCTCAAAGCAGCTGCAGAGTTGTTGTTGTTCCGGGCTGATATCTTTTAGGTAACCCAGCAACTCGTGAATCACGACCGGGTTGGATTTGCCGAAGGGCAAAAACTCGCCGAGCCTTCGGGTTAAAAATCCGTCCAGGCGCTGCAGTACCTGATCGGAAATCAGAATCCGCGTGCCGAGGTATTTGTTCATGCCTTCCATCCGCGAAGCCGTGTTGACGATGTCGCCCACGGGCCGATACTCGTAGTGGTCAACCGCGCCGATGTTACCCACCAGGATGTGTCCGGCGTGCATTCCGATTCGCGTGTGCAGTCTGATTTTTTCATTATCCCGGTTAAACTGCCTGATCGCTTCGACAATTCCCAGTGCGGCGTGGCAGGCCGACGCCCTCAAGGAGGCATCCGGTTTGGACTTTGCCCATATGGCCATCATGGAATCGCCCACCACGTCGGAAACGATGCCACCGTGTTTCCTGACCGGCACAAACAGGCGCTCGTAATATCGGTTCATGAACCGGCTCAATGCTTTGGGGTCCATGGTTTCAGAAAGGGCGGCATACTGCTGGGCATCGGTGTACAAACAGATGCCGTACACCACCTGGTTGCCTGCATCCAGATTCCCCAGGTTTTTGGCCAGCTGATCGATAACCGTGTCCGGAAGGAAGTATCCGAACGCTTTGCGTATTCCCTCCCGTTCCCGGTTGGCGAGGCAATAGCGGCAAACCACCGTTCCAACCAGAGCCAAGGGCATCAGTATGAAAAGAGGAATAACGACGGGAATCCATAGGGCCCAGGTGTCGAAACATATCCATGCGATCGACAGATAGAGCCCTCCGGCCCCGATGACGCTCATGGTGGCCATCCCCACCGGCAAAACAACACACACGACCCCCAGAAATAAGCCGAATGCAAATACAATCAACAGGTGCATGGGCCAATCCGGATGCGTCAGCGGCCGATCTTCCAATAAATTGGAAAACGCGGTGGCCGCTATTTCAACGCCGCTGATATCGATGCCGTTTTTTTTGGAAAAAACCGTGTGGTAGCCATCCTGACGCTGAGGCTGCAGGTTCTCGGACAGACCGACAAACACGACTTTCCCTTCAAATCCGGAGGGCTTCGGCGTCGGGTGGCCATCCACGGTTTCGGCACCGCCACGCGACGCCAGCACCTTGTAATACGACAGGCTGTTAAATGTGCCGGCCGGGCCGTAGAAATCCAGGTATCTGCTGTTTTTGCTCTGGAACATCCTGATAAAACCGTTGAGCATCTTCCGCTCTGCCGCATCGAACCCCTGGTTGTCCGGAGACGCCAGGCGGTCCCGCATCTCACGGGCAATCAACGGATCGCGGTTGAATATTTCCCGGTAAGCAATCAATGTCTCCTCTATTCGGCGTTGATGTACGACCTCATCCCAGATGTGACTTAAGGTTGGATCGCTGTTGGGCCGTACCTGATTGAAAAGGCGATAAAAAGACTCGTAATGGCCGGAGGCGTATATGAAAAAAGCGACCACCGGCAGGGTTGGCGAATTGCCGGCACCAGCTTTAAACAACCAGAATTGACTTAATTGGATCGGAATTTTGGGCAGGGGGAAGGGGGCCATGGCGATGGCTGATTGAGACAGGGGAGAAATGGGAGACACCAGGGTTTCAATATTTAAGTCCGCGAGATAGTCACCTTGTGCGTCCGAAATGGGAATTTTTTCCTGGCGGATGGACTCACAAAGCACGACCCGTCCCGAATCGTTTACCGTCGCCGCGAAAGCGTTGTCCACATTCATGCCGTGGGCTTCATCAAACAGCAAATCAAAAATGATCACCGCCGCCCCCCGCCGGGTAAGCGTCTGAACCAGTTGTGCATGCAGGCTGCGGGGCCATTTCTGTATTTTTTTTGGAAGATGAAGCGCGGCCACCGATTCTCGGTCCAGGGAAACAATGATCACTTCCGAGGGAGGCCGGCGCACGCCCCTGAGGTAAAAAAGTAATTTGAGCCCGAAATGCTCCTGAAGATCCAGTGAAAACGGTGGAATGGACAGGATCACGCCAAGCAGCCCTGCTCCCAGACTGACCCCTAAGGTTTTGACGGATCGAGACATTGCCAAGGCCTGGTTTGGGGAAATCAAATCTGCAAACGGTCGAAAATACCGAGATGACGCGTGGTGCCGGTCATACCGGTGATAATCGACGTGAATGTTGACATTCACCCCATGGTCGCGTTCGGTTCGGTGATCCTTCCCTGCTCATGGAAATAAATCAGCACCCAATGTCGATGGATCAGCTACTGCGCTATTGCGTTCTTCTTTTGAGACCGGTCTTGTTTTAGATTGACAACCGCATACTCGATGGTGGGAATGATCTATGCTTCGCCATCAGTTTCAGAAATAAACAGGAAGGAAAGGCCGCTTGAAGGTATCGTTCTGCAATCCGCTACCGCGTTGAGAGCAAAGCAAGGGAACCGGAGAGGCGGCATGAGCACATTCAACAGGCTGTGGTAACAATTACTACCACCGTCGGCGTGACCTGTCAATGTCATGATCGACAGAAGGAATGCAATAAAAAACGGGGCGATGCCGCCTGAACCGGCAACACGACCCCGTTAAAGGGAACAATCGGATTGATCCGATCAGAGGACTATTTGTTTTTCGGATGACACTTGGTACACGACTGAGGCGCAGCCTTGGTCTTGTTTTTCTTGTTGTAATCCTTGTGGCAACTGATGCAATTCGCATGGATGGCTTCGGCGTGGTACTCCATCATCTTCGCGCTGATCTCTTTCTTGGACGCCTTGTTCGCTTTCATCTCTTTTTTCAGTTTGCCGGGCATCTTTCCCGGGGTCTTGTGGCACTCGATGCACCCCTGCACATCATCTCCCATCTTCAGGTCGTTCAAGGCATTACCGTCGGCATCGTGGTGGCAATCGCCGCAACCGATTTTGTACTCTTCGTTGTGTTTCTTGTGGCTGAATGTCGCGATGCCTTTGGTGTGTTTGCTGTAGGCCTTGTTTTCCATCTGGATCACGTCCTGAACCGCCGTGGCCGCGTAAAGGGTTCCTGCGGCGAACATCAGCCCCACACATACGGCTAACCATGATACAGCATTTCTTTTTCCCATATCCACCACTCTCCTCTTGCAAATTGGTTAAACACCCACAATCACTCCGCCTGGAATTTTTATCAATCCTTATGTCCGCTGTCAATGGGAATCGAATATCAACTTTTGCTGTGTATTTTCAAAAAGTTATTAAACAATCGAGGGCTGATTCGGCAGTATGGGTCGAAGTCTGCCATCATCTCAAATCCCGGAACCAGGGCTTTAACGACAGGAATCCCCAGGTCCTTGCGGGTAATGTCCACATAAATGGGGCCATACCCGTTGGCTGCCAGCGTTTCTTCAACCAGCATCAGATCCCGTTCGGGCATGCCGCTTGAAAAATCGGGCAGGGCCTCGAATTCAAGCCAGGGCAGGTCCGCCGGGGCGGGTGCCGATGGCGGGCCTCCGGGATAAGGAAAAGGCGTTTCGGTCAGGGCAGACAGCACGGCTCGTTTACCATCGAGGTTGGCCCCACCGCCCTTGGCCACCGTTCCGTCACGATGGGTCACGAAGCAGGTACAGCAGGGAATGCCGAATGCGGGGCTGATGTCCTGAAACTGCACGTGGATGCCGCGCGCCCGGTAATCCGCGAAAAGGGCCTTCATCCGCGGTTCTTCGGAATAGATCCGGAAACAGCGTGACGGGTGGTAGGGATTCACCGCCTCGCTGTCCCGCTCGAGGATTTCATACAGGGCGCTGAGCCGGGCTTCGGCCATGGTATTGCCGGAAGCCAGCCCGGTGGAGCCCAGCCCGGAGAACAGGGATCGCTCGTCCAGGTTGCAAAACAGGAAAACGCATTGCACCGGCACCCAGACGGGTTCAATCCCGCGTGCCGTCAAACGCTCCCCTTCCATCCAATACAGGGGTTCGTCCAGATAGGGGACCTCCAAACCAAGGCGATTGGGGTCCAGAAGCGAATACCCGCCGGCGGCCAACGCCGCCGGGGTGCCATGGACGATCGGGTGGGGGCGCCGGGTTCCCGCAACGCCCGTTTCATCAACGCTGGCAAATGAAGAACTCCGTTCGACCACCTCCATCAGGCAGGAGGCCCGGGCCGATTCCAGGGACAGGCCCCGACCGTATGATGTCTGGATGCCGGACAGGGAGTAATTCAATTCGCCGCATTTCACCCGGTGGCGAAATCGCCATTTTCGCAACAGGGCGCAGGGGCTCATGGACGACTGGTGGCGCATCTCCTCCCCTTTGAAAACAGCCAGGGCGGAGAGCCGCGCCTGGGCGCGGGAAATGGTGTCCGCCAGCGGCGGCCGCGGCTTGTCGAAACCGTCCGCGACCGACAGGCCCCGTTCGATGACCGCTTTCAGATGGGACTCGGCCGGCGGCGCATGGTCGCTGCCGTCAACCCCGTCCACGGGAAAGGAAAGCCCGGTTGCTGCCGGTGGAGGCAAGGGGCGGTGTCTCGTCATATTGGCGTGAAACAATTGGGCCCAGGATCGGTGAAGCGATTGATCGGCGAGCGCTTCCGAGCGGAGGAACACCAGCGGTGTCAGGCGCGACAGGGCTTTCATCTCCCGGCGCTTGAAACGCTTCCGAATCGTTTCCAGGTGGCCGTAAACCGTGGCGGCTTCCAGCAACAGCGCCCGGACGGTGCCGTCCGTCCTGTCCACCGCATCCAGCAGATTGGCTGCCGCAGCAGGGGACAGCTGCCCGATGCACTCCAACAAATGGGCGTGCATGAAACTGTCGTTAGGGTGCTGGCGCAGATAGTCGAGCCCTGCGTCCAGGCTCGGTTGATCATGGGGGACGGCGGTAAAGTACCCGGTGCTTTCGGCCGTCTCTTTTAATTCAAGCCGGTAGTCGATCCGTTTTCCAGCCGGGGTCCTCACTCGCTGGTGCCGTCGGCTTCAGTGGTGGTGGCCGGGGCTTCTTTTTTCCGACCGAATATTCTGGCGCCCACAATGCTGATTTCATATAGCAGCATCAGCGGCAGGGCCATCATGATCTGGGTGACCACATCCGGTGGCGTGAGAATGGCCGCACCCACAAAAAAAAGAAGCAGCGCATACTTGCGGTTTTTCTTCAAAAAGGGAACGGACACGATGCCCAGGCGCGCCAGGAAGGTAATCACCAGGGGCAGCTCGAAAACGAGGCCGAAGGCCAGCAGCAGCTTGGCGGAAAAACTCAGGTACTCTTTCATCGAAGGCATGGGACGGATCGTTTCCGTGGCAAAGCCCAGGAAAAAATCAAACCCGAATGGAAAAACAATAAAATAGCCGAACAGGGCGCCCCCGACAAAGAAAACCGAGGAGAGCAACACGATGGGAATCAGCAGTCGTTTTTCCCGATCATACAGGCCCGGCGCCACGAACATCCAGAACTGGTAGATAATGACCGGAGAGGCGATCATGAGCCCGGAAAGAAAGGAAACTTTGAGGAAGGTAAAAAAGGCTTCGGGCAACCCGGTATAGATCAGGGTTTCCCCCTGCTTCATGACAGAAATCAGGGGCTGGGTAAGTATCTGAAACAGCCGCTCCTTGAATCCGTAGGAAAGGCCGAAACCGATAAACACCGCGACAAAGCTGTAGATCAGCCGTTTTCGAAGCTCTTCCAGGTGAGCGGTAAAAGGGATTTTGTCTTCCGTATCCGTATCCAGATCAGCCACGTTGGTTATTCCTTGCGCGTTTCATCATTCGGTTCTGCCTTTTCAGTGGTCGCATCCCCGTCGGCAGACGTGCTTCCATCCACATCCGGAACATCCATGTGCTGCCGATCGAAGGCGGCCTTCAGTTTGTCCATGTCGTCACCGTCTTCAGACTTTCCTGTGTCATCGGTCTCAACCTGTCCGGTGGCCGCGACCGGTTCTTGATCCGGTTGGGCGGCATCTGTCGGGGCTTCTCTTTTATCATCCCGGTTGATGTCGTTGAAGGCGGTTTTCACCTCTTTGAGTTCCGTATCGATCTGCATGCTCTCTTTAAGATCGCTGGTCGCCTTTTTGAATTCACCCATGGCCTTCCCCAACGACTTGGCCAGATCCGGCAGCTTCTTGGGCCCGATGACAATCAGGGCCACGGCCAGAATCAGAATCATTTCCGGCATTCCGATACCGAACATGAACGTCTCCTTTACTTCGTTTGATATGGGTTCTTTCTAAAAAGGGCAACACTACTGGTTTTGGCGGGGGGTGTCAAGACAAGAGCACCGCGTTGTTTACTCGAAATCAGATGTTAAATCAATTCGCTATGGCATCCGGGTCAGGGACGGTCCGGAGCCAGCACCAGCAGGTAAAACGAGCCTTTGTGCTGCATGTGGCCGGCAGCAATCTGCGCGTAGGGGCCGTTGCCCCAGAAAAGATCCACCCGGCCCGGCCCCCGAATGGCGCCGCCGGTGTCCTGATTCAGAACAAAGGCGGAAAAATCCATCCATCGGTCGATGCGGCCGTTGCCGTCGATCACCGGAATCCGTGTTTGCAGGAAAGCGGGCGCCGCCATGGGAAATGCCCGACGATCCACGGCAACGGATCGTCCGGGAGTCAGGTCCACGCCGATGGCGCCGATGGGGCCGGAGGTCTCGGTTTGGAAAAAAACGTAGCTGGGGTTGTAGTTGAGCACAGCGTCCACTTCATCGGGATGGGCATGCAGATAGGCCTCGATGCGCTGCATGGACATCTCCTCGCGGGGAATCTTACCCTGATCGATGAGCAACCGGCCGATGCTGCGGTAGGGATGACCATTGGCACCATGGTAGTGCACCCGGAGAAAGGACCCGTTGGGCAGGTAGATCCGCCCGGAGCCCTGAATCTGGAGGAAAAACAGCTCGACACGGTCGTCCACCCAGGCGATGGGCGTGGCGACCCGGGCAAAGTCCTTGTCCGCTTCGATGGCCTGTCTATCCGGGTAGGGTTCCACGGTGTTGCCCTTGATACGACCGATGATGCGCTTTCCCTTGAACGCTTCTGAAAAGGGGGAAAGGTCGATGACCATCAGATCTTCGGGCAAGGTGTACACCGGGTACCGGTAGCGTTCGTCGGGCGCCAGGCTTCCGTTGAGGAGGGGCTCGTAGTAGCCGGTAAACAGCACCTGTCCACTGTCAGGCCCCCCGACGGATCGATAGACCCGGTAACGGTTGGCGATGAACCGGTTCAACGCCGCCGGGTCCGGTCGTGTTTTCACAAAAACCTGCAGCGCCTCCAGGGAATGCATGAGGTGAAGGGCACTGTAACGGTCTTTACCGAAGCGGAAGGTCCGTTCGGGCGGCACCCTGCCCAGGTATTCGAGGCTTTTGCCGATGCCGTAGGCCAGGTTGTCCAGAAACAGGCCGTCTGAAAAATCGGGATAGTCCCCCCTGTCCAGCCGAACCAGCTCGGTCTCAGGCTGGACGGAGGGGATTTGGAAAAGGGAGCAACCCGATGCCATGGTCAGGGCCAGGCCCAGAAAGAACCACTGAATGCATTGACGGGTTGGCTTCAATGGTTTCATGGGCTGGATTGTTCACGGCTGAAAGAGCCACTTTTTCCGCCGCTTTTTTTGAGCAGGCAGACATCGGTGATGGTCATGGCCTTGTCGATGGCTTTGCACATGTCGTAAAGGGTAAGCGCCGCAACGGAAACGGCGGTCAGCGCCTCCATTTCAACGCCTGTCTGGTCCACGATGCGCGCCGTACCTTCGATGCGGATGGCCTGCACGGCCGCATCGGGAAAAAAATCAACCTGGACGTGGGTCAGGTTCAACGGATGGCACATGGGAATCAGGTCGGCGGTCTTTTTGGCCGCCATGACCCCGGCAATGCGGGCCGTTTCCAGCACATTCCCCTTGGATACGGCGCCGTCAACAATGCGCTGGAAGGTCTCGGCCGTCATATGGACCACGGCCTGGGCAACAGCGGTTCGCTGGGATGGCTTTTTTGCAGTCACGTCCACCATGCGCACGCGGCCCTGGTCATCGATATGGGTCATTTCGGACATCATACACTCCCGGACAAGAAAACCACCAATCAGGCAAAAAACTCGGTTTTGGCGGTCACTGTGGTTTTTACGGCGTTAAGGGTATCGGTCAGGACGTCGATGACATTTTCGCGGATGTCACCGGCCACGACCAGCATCATTACATCATCCCCGACAACCAGGTCGGTATCGGCGGCGATCTCAACCTGGATGTCCACAATCCCTGGCCGGCGCCTGTGCTCGGCGAGAACCAGATCCAGCCGTTTTCGATCCACGGCCACCCTCAGACCCGTCACCCGGCGACCGTCGCGGGAGGTTCCCCGAACCACTCCGTTGTGGCACAGAATCATCCCCACCCGGTCGTAAGCCGGGTGGTGCTTTATTTTGGAAATCAGCTTATCTGCATTCATTATCTCGTGTGCTCCTCAGCGATTGCCTTTACGAAAGGTTTCGGCCCTGATTAAATCCTCGGGGGTGTTGACGTTGAAAAAAGAAACCAGCTCGGGGTCGACCTCTCGCAGATCGGCCTCGGCCACCGTTTTGACCCGCAGCTTTCGAAACAGGCCCTGGATCTTCAGCCGGTCGTGCTCCAACTGCCACGCCATGGCCGGCAGACAGGTTTTTCGGTAGACGGCAAACATGGGCTCGTAGCCGGCCGATGTGGACGGCATGAAGATGTCCGCCTTGGGTGCGATATGGGCCAGCACGAGCTGGACCAGCGCGCCCTTGATGAACGGCGTATCGCAGGCGGCAAAAAAAGCATATTCATGGCTGGCGGCGAACAGCCCCGCATGAAGGCCGTTGAGCGAACTGCGCACCGCATAATGGTCACTGACGATCAGGGCATCCACATCCATGTAAGCGGCCGGATCATTGGTCACCAGAACCACCTGTTCGAACAGCCGGGTGTAGACATCCAGCAGGCGATCCACGATACGCTTGCCCCCGATTTTGATGAAGGCCTTGTTTTGTCCGTCAAAACGAGTGTTCAGTCCGCCGGCGAGAATCACGCCGGTGCAGGGTGCCGCCATCCCATCTCCCCGGAAAAATGGTAATCAAGGGGCCATATGATCATTATGAAGGACTGGCCCGATTGCTTTTTAACATAGAAAAATGCCTCTTTAAAAGCAAGGAGATTAAGGGATTCTTGGCTTGCCTTGACATGCCCGATGGGTTAGTTAGAATCCTTTCAGAAACGGGTTCCAGCTATCGGAGATAGCGACCGAACCAGATATTGATGGCCCCCAAACAGGGGGCGTCGAGCCGTCAACGCTTAAAAAAGGCAGGCACATATGGGTGTACACCAGCACCGGAAAATGGCTCCGGCGTCGGTTGGCGTCGGCATCCTGTCGGTTTCCACCACCCGGTCGATAGATGACGACGACAGCGGACGGTGGATTGCCCGACAGGCAGGAAAAGAAGGTCACGACGTCCGGTTTCACCAGGTGGTCACCGACGACACCATCGCTATCCGGGAGGCCGCCTTGAAAGCCATCCGGGATCACGGCCTTCAGGCCCTGCTGGTCACCGGCGGCACCGGGATCACCCCGACGGATGTCACCATCGAAGCCATCAAACCCTTGTTTGCCAAGGAGATGACCGCTTTCGGGACCCTCTTCGCCCAGCTCAGCTACGAAGAGATCGATTCCGCCGCCATCCTATCCCGCGCAGCAGCCGGCATTATCGGCAGTACGGTGGTGTTCTGCATGCCCGGCAGTAAAAAAGCCTGCAAGCTGGCCTGCAAAGCGCTGATATTCCCGGAACTGGGGCATGTGGTGGCCCACATCAGGCAGTGACGCGCCACCGGCGGCATCTTTGAACCCAGACCGCCCTTCGGGCTCAGTTGAAATCTTCGAAGCAGGACGGCCGCGCCTCCGGTTTCAACATCGCTGCCGCCTTGACCGAAGCTGAATCCTCCCTTTGTGGAGAAACAACGGATGGGTACTTAAGGATGACGATGACCGATATAACACCCTGGCCGACCCCCCTGACCGTCGAGAACCTGCAATCCATCGTTGACCGATGGATCCGGACTCACGGCGTGCGCTATTTTTCCGAAATGACCAACCTGGCCGTGCTGGTGGAGGAGGTGGGGGAGGTGGCCCGGATCATGGCCCGGACTTACGGGGAGCAGAGCGTTAAGGGTAAAAAAGAGACCTCGGACCTTGGTGATGAACTGGCCGATGTGCTTTTCGTTCTGGTCTGCATCGCCAACCAGACCGGCGTGAACCTGGAATCCGCCATCGCCCGAAACCTGGAAAAGAAAACCGCCCGGGACAGCAAGCGCCATCACGACAATCCGAAGTTGACGGGATAGCTCGACGTTCCGGCTTCGCACAGCGGTTCTGCCCTGCAGGACACCGCAGGTCTGGCTGCACTCAATCCGCCCGCCCAGCTCCATCGCCATGACCTGCCCGCTCAGCTCCTATCGGAATGAGGTGCGGCCGCCTCCCTGGCCAGAAACTGGGCCGTTTTCTTCAATCGACCTCTTTCCAGTGAGGGGATTACTCCCCCCGCGCATGAAGGCGGATATCGGCGCTGTCTTTCCCGGCTTCATCCTTAACCGGCCTCCTGACCGGGTCTTTCGTCGGAGTGAAAGGGGTGGGCAGGGAGCCGCGCTTTTTCAGCTTTGGCCGGCACATGGTTTCAACGGATGAGGGCAGACAGGAGACAGCTTTCCACCAGCGTATTATGTCCATCGCCGTTCACCGCTGCATGAAAAGATTCCGGTTCAGGGATTCGAGCAGCTCATGATCTATTTTCAGCGGCTGCCCGTCCAGACTGAGGGCCGGGACAACCCCCATGAGGGCGTTGGTGAGCAGGACCGCATCGGCCTTCAGGACGTCTTCCGGCCGGATGGGGGCCTCCGTGATGAGGTAACCCCGCGCTTCCAGGCGGCGGCAGGTCTCCGCCTGCATCACACCGGGCAGCACGTGGGGCGATCGGGGCAGGGTCACCGACCGGCCGGTAGCGACCACGAGGTTGGCGGAATTCGTCTCCGATACCGTACCGTCCGGATTCAGGATGACGGCTTCGTCGGCGCCGTTCTTCTGCGCCCAGAGGCCCGCCTGGTGGCAGTGCAGATAGTTCAGGCTCTTGAAGTCGGCCATGACCGTCATGCGCGGATGCGGAAAGGTGGCCAGGCGCAGGCCCCCGGCCCCGAGGGCTTCCAGGCGGTGAACGTAGGGCCGGGCCGTTACCAGAAGCACGCCGTCACCCCCGGCGCTTTCGGCCGGGCCGCGGGTGGCCAGGATCTTGACGGCCGCCGTTGCATCGTCCAGTTCGTTTTTCCCGATGACCTGGGCGATGATGTCCCGCCAGGTCAAATCGGGCGGCTCACCGCCGAACAACGCCCTCCAGGAGCGGTTGAAGCGATCCAGGTGGGCCTGCAGCCGACAGGCGGCGCCCTTTTCCACCCGGATGGTCTCGAAAAAGCCGAAGCCGTATTGGAGCCCCAGATCGGATACCGGAACAACCGCCCGGGTCTGGGTCAGGATGCGTCCGTTCAGCCACACCTGCGGCGACCCCTCGTCGGCATCTGTCCGCAGCCCGACCGTTCCCTGAAAAACAGACATCAGGGTGCGCCCTTTGTGCAGGGTTTCCTCGTATTCGTCAGCAGGGTCGGAGTCGTAGACGATGCCCCCGCCCACGGAAAAGACCAGACGGTTGCCGACAATGGTGGCCGTACGAATGGCGATGGACAGGTCCATGGTGTCATGAAAGCTGACGTAACCGATGGAACCGGTGTAGACGTGCCGGCGACGGCTTTCCAGCTCGTCGATGATCTCCATGGCGCGGATCTTGGGACAGCCGGTGATGGAGCCGCCCGGAAAGGCAGCCCGGATCAGATCCACGGAATCCCTGCCCCCGGCCAGGGTCCCCTCCACATCGGAAACCAGGTGGTAAACGTTCCGGTAGGCTTCCAATCGCTTGTGCTGCGCCACGCGCACCGATCCGCCGGCGCACACCTTGCCGATGTCGTTGCGCATCAGGTCCACGATCATGGAAAGCTCGGCGTCATCCTTGGAACTCCCGGCCAGTTCGGCCCGCATCCTGTCATCCTGCTCCGGCGTTTGCCCCCGGGGGCGGGTGCCCTTGATGGGACGGGTTTCCACCCGGTCCCCGTTGCGGAGCAGAAAGCGTTCCGGCGAAGTGGAAACGATCCGGTGACCGCCGGCATGCACATAGGCGAAAAAGGGTGCGGGGTTGAGGCGGTATAGGGTCCGGAACAGGCTGTAGCCGTCGCCTTGGAATTCCACTTCAAAGCGCTGGGACAGATTCACCTGGTAAACGTCGCCCGAGGCGATGTATTCCCGGATGCGGCGGACCGCGGATTCGTACTCGGGACGGGTGAAGTTGGATGTCCAACGGCTGCCGCTTCCAGAGAACCCGCCATTTTCCCGGGGCGGTGTGTTCAAATCCCGGCGAAACGCGTCGATCGCGGCACCGGCCGCCGAAGGATCCCGGTCCTCACGAAGAATGGCGTGGACCCGTGTTGCGCCGTCGGCCTTGTCCTGAACCACGACCAGGGAGGGGGCGGCCATGACGAGGCTGGGCAGTCCCAGATCGTCGACGCTGGTTTTCGGCAGGTCCTCCAGATCATCTTTCAGGTCGTAGGCCAGGTATCCGAACAAACCGGCGACCACCGGGTCCACCAGCCCTTTGGCGGTCAGGCGGCAGCGATCGAGAACCGTTTGCAGCACATCCAGGGGCGCCCGGGGAACCGCGACGGTGGCTCCGTCGATCAGCAGGGTTGTTGTTCCGGCCCGCCCGGTGAGTGTGAGCCAGGGGCGCAGCGCCAGGATATGATAGCGGGCGCAATCCAGATCGCCGCCGCTGAGCAGCACCACACAGCCCGCTTCCCCGGCAAAGCGGGCTGCCATGGCTGCAAAGGGCTCCTCCAGTGCCAGGGATTCGGTCCTGACCCCGACGATGCCGGGCAGGCGGCTTTTCAACGCTTTCAACAGGCCCCCGCCTGGACAACCGTCCCGCTTGGCGGTCCGGGCGATAAAAACGGTGCGGCCGGCTGGGGCTGCCGACCTTTTTCCAGCGCTGCTTTCAGCGGTCCCAATTGCAAAAAGGTCTCGATCAGCGTACCGCCTTTCTCGGTCAAGAAGCTTTCCGGGTGAAACTGGACGCCATGGAGCGGGAACCGGTTGTGAGAGAGCCCCATGATGGTGCCGTCTTCGGTTTCTCCGGTCACCGCCAGATCCTTTTCCAGGGCCCCGGCCGACGGCTGGACCGCCAGGGAGTGGTAGCGGGCGGCCGTGAACGGGGAGGGCATCCGGGCGAACAGGGCCTGGCGTCGGTGAAAAACCAGGCTGGTTTTACCGTGGGTCGGTGCCGGCGACCGCACGGTCCGCCCCCCGAACACCTCGTTGATGCACTGCATGCCCAGGCAGACGCCCAGAATGGGAATGGTCCGGAAAAACGACCGGATCAAGGCTTTGGATATGCCGGCGTGTTCCGGGTCCTTGGGCCCCGGGCTGATCAGGATGTAATCCGGGGAGGCCGCGGCCACCTGTTCCAGGGAAATCCGATCGCTTCGGCACACCCGGATGGCAAGATCATGGCGCATGAACATCTGCACCAGGTTGTAGGTAAACGAATCGTAGTTGTCGATCACCAGCAATGTGGCCACACTTGCCTCCCGGATATTCTGGCTGTTGATGGAGACACCACCCGGCGATGGATCCACATCCAGGCTGGGCGGAGAGACGAATGTTTAAAACGCGGACCACCAAGGCCTTCTCCCCCCGGAAACGAGGCGTCCGTGCGGTGCGCCCCTTCGACGGGGGATGATGCGTTTCGCAGGTGTCGGACGTTTTTCGACACCGCCAATAAAAACAGCCACCCCGGTTGAGCCTGGGTGGCTGATGCCTGTTGCATAACTCAATAGCTGCAGTGCCCGCCCGCAGGGGCGGCACTGGTATCTTTTTTATCCTCGGTAACCCATAGCGATCATCCAGTCAAGAAAAATGAGCGGGCCGGGTGCCGAAAGCCCCACTCTGGAAGGTGCCGGATTAATTAACCGGCAGCAACACCATGAAGGTCGTTCCCTTGTCGGGAACACTGTCGACAACGATCCGGCCATTTAAGGCCTCCACCAGTCCCTTGACGATGGGCAGCCCCAAACCGGTGCCGGTGATGAACCGGGTCTTGTCGTTCTTCACCCGGAAAAACCGGTCGAAAATTTTGTCCAGATAGCGGGTTTCGATGCCGAATCCGTTGTCAATCACCCGCACCCGAAGGTTGATGCCGGTGGTGTCCGCCTTGACCACAATCTCTCCACCGTTTTGGGTGTAGTTGATGGCGTTGGTGATCAGGTTGCCGAAAATACTCTCCAGGGCCAGAGGGTCGGCCTTGATGGTGGGCAGCGGATCGGCCGGCCGCTCCAGGAGAAGCGTCTGATCCTTGGTTCTGGCCCGTGTACCGAGGAAATCGACAATGTTGCTCAACAGATCTTCCAGTTGAACCGGCTTGGGTTCCTGACAGGTGTTTCCGGATTCGATTCGCGACAGGTCCAGCAGGTCGCCGATGGTGGAAATCAACCCCTGGGTCTTTTCCTTGGCCCGCGCGAGCAGGTGTTCTTCAGATTCGCTGAGCTGGCCCATCAGGTCGTTGAGCACCAGTGCCAGCTGCTCGTGGATGGTGGACAGCGGGCTTCTGAGTTCATGGGACACCTTGGCCACGAATTCGGACTTGAGCCGATCCAGCACCTTCATGTTGGTGATGTCGATAATGGTCACCACGGCGCCGAGGCACGCTTTGCGCTCACCGATAACCGGCCGGCCGCGAGCCATGAGGAAGCGGTCGTCGCCAACGGAAAAATCGTAGGTGGGAATATCGTCAAAATCCACATGGCATCCGGTGGAAATCTCCATGATCAACCGACACAACCCCTCGTCGGGAAGATAGGCGGAAATCTGGCCGCCGGCCGTGGTGTCCGCGTCAAGATCAAGAAGCCGGCCAAAGGCCGGGTTCATCAACACCACCTGGCCGTCGGCGTTGGTCACCACGATACCATTGGGAAGCGAATCGATGATGGTATGGATTCTGCTTTTTTCAGTTCCCAGGTCCGCGAGGGTCCGGCGACGCTCTGCTTCCAGCTTCACCGCTTCCTTTTTAAGCCATATTTTTTCCCGGGCCCGGTTGACCACGATCCGCAGCTGGTCCGGCTCGAATGGTTTGGGGATAAAGTCGTAGGCACCCTGCTTCATCGCCTCGATGGCGGTTTCGATGGTGGCAAAGCCGGTGATGACGATCACCATGATATCCCGGTCCATGGCCTGTATCCGCCGGAGTACTTCCATGCCGTCGATGCCGGGCATTTTAAGATCCAGGAGCACGATCGACACGTCGTCCCGTCCTATAATGTCCAGGCCCGCTTCTCCGTTTTCAGCCGTCAGCGCATTGCATCCCATCCGGCTGATGATCCGCTTCGACCCGTCCCGGATTCCCTTTTCATCATCTACGACCAGAACGGTTAGAGGATCAGGCGAACTCTGCATGTTCGGCTCCTTTTTCGGTTTCATGGGTGATGGGAAGTTCAATGGTGAACGTACTGCCGCGGCCGGGAATACTCCTTGCGGCAATGGCGCCGCGGTGATTTTCAACAATGCCGTATACCACACTCAATCCCAATCCGGTGCCCTTGCCCTCTTCTTTGGTGGTAAAAAAAGGTTCAAATATATGCTCCAGGTCTTCGGCCGAAATTCCCGGGCCGGTATCGGCGATTTCGATGATGACCCCGTCTTTGGTGGCCGATTCCCGGGTGGTGATGGTGATCGTGCCGGTGCCGTTCATGGCCTGGGCGCCATTGATGATGATGTTCATGAACACGTGTCCCAGTTGCTGGCTGTCCGCCATCACCAGGGGGATAAAAGGGGCCATCTTTTTTTTCACGGTGATGTTGTGGAACAAGGTCTGGTTTTCGATGAGAAAGAGGGTTCGCTCCAGTGCCTTGTTGATGTTCAGGGGTTTCATGAATTGACGCGTCTGCCGGGCAAATTCCAGCAATTCCTTGACGGTTTCCCGGCACCGCTGGGCATCTTTGAAAATACGGTATAAATCCTCCTTGGCATTGTCCTCCAGATCATAATCCTCCAGCATCAGCTTGGTGTAAAGCGTTATGCCCCCCAGGGGATTGTTGAGCTGGTGGGCCACGCCGGCAGACAATTTCCCGAGGGACGCCATCTTTTCGGACTGTATCAGCTGCAGCTGGGTTTTTTCCAGTTTCTGCTGAATATGGATACGCTCTCTCAAGTCATGGAAAAACCCGATGGAGCCGGCTTCGTTGCCATTTTCATCGTAAATGATGGACGCATAAAGGCTGATGGGAATTTTTTCTCCGTTTTTACCCTTCGCCTTAATCCGATACTTTTTGAGCTTTCCCTTACCGCCATAACCATCGCTTCGCAGGTGCCGCATCACCTCCTTGGCACCATCGCCTTCATAGATCGCTCTGATGTTGAGATGATCGAGCGCCGCCTCCACGCTATGACCGGTCACCGCAGCGGCGGCATCGTTGAAAATAATGATCTTGCCGGTCACGTCTGCGGCAATCACGCCGTCACAGGCGCTTTGGAGCAGGTTGTACAAAAAGCTGTTGGCCCGCCGGAGTTCTTCCTCAAGACCGTCCAGCGCCGGCAACTCGAAGTTGAAAATCGTCATCACCTCCTGCCCGTCTTCGTCAGCAATGGGGTAGGCATAAAGGCAGGATCGTTTCTGTTTGCTCAAGGAACTGGAAGAGAGGTCTCTCAGGGAAGGCTTACCCGTATCCATAACCTTTTTGGCCGGGCAGTTGTCGCAGGGTTGAGGGCGGTTGTAAAACACCTCGTGGCAGCATTTTCCCGATGGGGACTCTCCACCGATAAGGGAATCGACACCGGCGGAAACCAGAATACGAAAATCCTTTGAAATGACGACGATTTTTCGTTTGAACGCATCCAGCGCCCTGAGCAGCAGATTCTGCTCTTTTTCCGTGCGCATCAGACCTCCGGGGGGTTTTGTGTCCGGACACACCTGTGGTCGGGCGATTAAAAGACAGATTCGTGACGATGTCAACAGCTATGCGGTGAAAAGAAGGGGGTGTGGTCCCTGAAATGACGGGTCCCCGCAACTGAAACCAGTTCCAGGGCGTTTTTCCGGGCGCGATGGCATCAGGTCAGGGTGAGGATTGAAGCGAGCGGAGATAGTCATCCCATTCCATGGGAAGCAGTTGTTTTTTCCTGGTGTTGCAGGACTTGCAGGCCGGCACCACATTTCCCTTGGTGCTTTTCCCACCCCTGGCCACAGGGACGACATGGTCCATGGTCAGCTCGGCAGCCGGCGTCCGGCGGCCGCAGTAATGGCAGCGGCCTTTGGCGCAGCGCCGCTTCCACCACTGGGACTGTCTCAGTTCCCGGGCCTTCTGACGCTCCCGCTTAAGACCCCGATCATCGGGATCATAAGCATACGGTTTCATGGTGTCTCCCTTGCGGCGGCGTCAGCGGGGGGCAAGGCCGTCCCCAATCCCAGGCTGGCCAGCCAGTTGTCGATTTCTGTCTGAAGCAGTACATAAAACCGTTCGGATCCCCCCAGGCCCGACCGGCCGAAAAAGTAATTGATCTCAAGAAAAAACGGCCGTGCATCCATCCCCGGTTCTTTGGATTCATCGAAAATCAGATCAAATCCGGCCAGATTGATTCGTGTTTGCCGGCAAAACCGGCGGACCAGAGTCGACCCTTTCCGGCGCAGGTCCGGATCCGAGTCTGGGTCAACACGGGCACCTTTGGCCACACTGGTTCCAAAACGGAACGGGTGGTCCTGAACTCTCCAGTAGGTCCGCTGGGTCTGTCCGACCACGGCGACCCGCAACGTGCGTTGGGATCCGGGGACAACGGTCTGGAGGACGAATCCCCGCTGGCCGGAACGTTCGTATGCCTCTGCTTTGGACAGGGCTTTCGCCAGATCGGAACCTGATTGGAGCAGAAAGACCGTGTCGCCCTCTCCTCCCCAATCCAGTTTCAATACGAGGGGAAATCCGGCATCGCCAACCGCCCCGTACCGGCGCCGGAAGTGAGCCGTGTCTTCAAACACCCAGGTTCGGGGATGGGGCGCCTCCAGGGTCTTAAACAGCTTGGCCTGACCGGTTTTTCCCGGGTACTGGAAGCGGGCATCATAGTCGGGAAAGACATGCGGGCAGTTTTTTCGGGCCATCCGGTAGAGCACTTCCCGGCAACCCTGGGGCAAAATAACGGCATCGGCCGCCTGGATGGCCGACAGATCCTTCTCATCCGGCAGCCGGCCGGCGCAAAGGATGTTGGTGTCGGCCTCATAACACGGGTGAAAAGAAAGAATCATCAATAACCGAACTTCCGCAGCGCCCGGGTATCCCGGGTCCAGTTTTTCTGCACCCGGACAAAGAGTTTGAGAAAAACCCCGGTGCCCAAAAGGGCCTCGATTTCCTTTCTGGCCGCCTCACCGATCTGCCTGAGCTTGGCGCCCTGTCGACCGATCACAATGCCTTTCTGGGAGTCCCGCTCCACGTGAATGGTGGCATGAATCCGGACGAGCGCCCCTTTTTTCTCCTCTTTGAAAGAATCGATGGTAACGGCCAGGGCGTACGGGATTTCCTGGCCGGTCAGCCGGAAGGCCTTTTCTCGGACGATTTCGGCGGCAATGAACCGCGTCGGCAGGTCGGTCAGGCTGTCGGGCGGGAAAAAGGGCGGCCCGGGAGGAAGGGTGGCTTCCATGGCATCCATCAGCGGGTTCACCTGCTCGCCGCTTTTTGCGCTGATGGGAACGATGGCTCTGAAGGCGAAGGCGCCGGACCAGCCTTCGATCTGGGACAACAGGGCCGGCCGCTGGACCAGGTCGATCTTGTTGAGTGCCAGGAGCACCGGGAGCCGTTGCTGGGAGAGCTTTTCGAGCAACAATCGTTCAGAGGGGCCGTCCGGCGTCTGGGCGTCCGCCACCAGAAGGACCACATCCGCTTCCGACAGGGTCGCCAAGGCGGCATCAACAATTCGCGTATTGAGCGGATGCCGGGCCCGATGAATTCCGGGCGTATCCAGGAAAACCATCTGGGAGGCGGCCCGGTGAACCACGCCCAGGATCCGGTTGCGTGTCGTCTGGGGCTTTTTCGAGGTAATGGAGATCTTCTGGCCCAGCATGCGGTTGAGCAGGGTGGACTTTCCCGCATTGGGCGCGCCTAAAATGGCGACAAAGCCGGATCTGAAAGATTGGCTTGGGTCAGTCTCGTTCACAGGGTTCACCAAGAACGGCCCTTTCTAAGGCGGACCAGACCTCCGACTTGCCCAACCGCGTTTTGGCGGAAAAAAGGATCAGGGTCGATTCGTCCACGCCCAAGGCGGCACCGATGGCCTGCCGCCGCTTTTTCCGGTCGGTTTTGGACAGCTTGTCCGCCTTGGTCAGCACCAGGATGGCGGTTCGGTGATAGAGTTCCAGCCAGTCGATAAAATTTTGTTCTTCGAGGCCGGGCGTCCTGCGGATGTCCAGAATCAGGACAACCGCTTTCAGGGTTTCCCGCCCCTTCAGATACGTTTCGATCATGGGTCCCCATTTGCGACGCACCGATGCGGGAACCTTGGCATAGCCATATCCGGGCAAGTCCACCAGGGAAAGCGCGTCGTTGACCGAAAAAAAATTGATCAACTGCGTCCGGCCGGGGGTGGAGCTGGTTTTAACCAGTCGTTTCCGGTTGACCAGGGTGTTGATCAGCGACGATTTTCCCACATTGGAACGTCCGGCGAAGGCCGCCTCCGGGTGCCGGGCCTCGGGGTATTGGGCAGCCTTGACCGCGCTGGTGACGAATTCTGCCGATTTAACGATCATGTCGATGGGTACCGGTCATTTTCGGGCCTTGAAATACGCTTCCAGGCGGTCCATGCCTTCGGCGATGTTCTCCATGGAGTTGGCGTAGGAGAAACGCAGGTATCCCTCTCCGTGTTGACCGAAATCGATTCCCGGCGTTACCCCCACGCAGGCCTTTTCCAGGATATCGAATGCCAGGGCATAGGAATCCTTGGAAATGTGCCGGGCGTTGGCAAACACATAAAACGCCCCGGTGGGTTCCACGGTGATCCCCAGTCCCATTTCTCTTAGCCGACGAATCATGAAGATGCGCCGCTCATTGTAGATGCGTTTCATTCGCGCCACATCTTTCCAGGATTCCTTTAATGCGGCAATCCCGGCCTTCTGGATCATGGCATTGGCCGAAATGAAAAAGTTCTGATGTACCTTTTGAATGGGGCGCACGAACTCCTTGGGCGCGATCAGGTAACCCAGGCGCAGGCCGGTCATGGCGAAGAGTTTGGAAAACCCGTTGAGAACGAAAGCCCGGTCGGTGAATTCGAGAATCGAGTGCTCTTTTCCCTCGTATACCAGCCCATGATAAATTTCGTCGGAAACGATCCAGGGAGGCATGTCGGCGATGGCCTGCATACGTGCTTTGGATAACAGATTGCCCGTCGGGTTGGAAGGGGAATTGATAAATATGGCCCGGGTGCGCTCCGACAGTTTGGCTTCGATGGCCTCGGGCCGGTATTGAAATCCGTCCTCCTCAAAGACCGGCACCCGCACCGGTTCTCCGCCGACAAATTTGATGAAGTTGGGGTAGCAGGCATAGTGGGGGTCGGAAAGGATCACCTGATCACCGGGCTCCAGAAGGGCGGCAAAGGTCATGAAAATAGCCGGAGAGCTTCCGGAGGTGACCACCACCTGATCCGGGTCCACGCCAACCCCGTAGGTATCGCGATAGTAGGCACAGATGGCTTCGCGCAGTTCAGGAATGCCCAGGCTGTGGGTATAGTGGGTGAACCCGTCTTCCAGAGCCTTGCAGGCGGCGGCTTTGACGCACGCCGGCGTGTCGAAATCGGGCTCGCCCACCTCCAGATGGATAATGTGCTTTCCCTCGCATTCCAGGGCGCAGGCCCGTTCCAGCACATCCATGACGATAAAGGATGTCATTTCCTCGGTGCGTTTCGATGCCATGGTGGTCCCCTTAACAGCAGCGTCGACCGTAATCGACCAACGGTTTAAATTACCTTGTTGAGCGGATATTCAATAATGCCTTCGGCACCGTTTTTCATCAGGCAGGGAATCAGGTCCCGAACCACATCGGTGCCGACCACGGTTTCCACTGAAAACCAGTCGGATTGATACAGGGAGGCGATCGTAGGCGCATTGAGGCTGGGCAGCAACCTCACGACCTTTTCCAGTTTGTCCTGGGGAACGTTCATTTTGATCCCCACCATCTTTTCTCCCAGCAGCGCACCTTTGAGCAACAGGGCGATCTGTTCGATTTTCTCCCGCTTGCGGGGATTGTCCCATGCTTGCTGGTTGGTGATCAGCTGGGTGTTGGTCTGCATGAGTTCGTGAATAATGCGAAGCCCGTGGGCCTTGATGGTGCTGCCGGTTTCGGTGACTTCCACCACGGCGTCGGCCAGTCCGGACACCACCTTGGCCTCCGTGGCGCCCCATGAAAACTCGACGTCCACGGAAATACCGCGCGATTTGAAATAACGCTCGGTGAAGGCGAGCAGTTCCGTGGCAATTTTCTTACCGCTCAAATCGTCAATGGTCTGGATCGGCGAATCGTAGGGCACGGCCAACACCCACCGGGCCGGCCGGGCGCTGACCTTGGAATAAACAAGATCTTCCACCACACGGACATCGGAACTGTTTTCGGCAATCCAGTCCTTGCCGGTCAGGCCGGCATCCAGCGTTCCGTTTTCCACATAACGGGACATTTCCTGGGCCCGGCAGATGGCACACTCGATGGTATCGTCATTGATTTCGGGAAAATAACTGCGGTCGTTGACATTAATGTTCCAACCGGATCGTTTGAACAGGGACATGGTGGATTTCTGCAGGCTTCCCTTGGGAATGCCCAGTTTCAGCGGCGTCGTCATTCTTTGTAAACCTCCTTGGGATCGAAAACCGGCTCTCCCTCGGTGACCAGGGCGCCGTCTTCCACCTTCTGATAAAAGCAGCTGGCAAAACCGGTGTGGCAGGCGGCACCACCCACCTGCTCCACCGTCAGCAACACGGTATCGGCATCGCAGTCCACACGGATTTCTTTGACGTTCTGGATGTGTCCCGAGGTGAGGCCCTTGACCCACAGGGTATCGCGGGTGCGGCTGTAATAGGTGGCCCGGCCGGTTTTCAGGGTTGCCTCCCAGGCCTCCCGATTCATAAAGGCCAGCATGAGCACCGCTCCGGTTTTTTCATCCTGGGCGATGGCCGGTACCAGGCCTCCCATTTTTTCAAAATTCAGTTCGATCATTCGTTTCTCTCCGTATTGGATGCAGTCGGGGCTTTTTTTTCCTGTGGAGACCGCCTTTTCCGCAGTTTTCAACCTGTTTTGCCGAAACCGGATTATCTACCCACATCACCTGTGGGAGTCAATCCCTTTTTTTCGCAACTGCGGGATAATCTTGCGAAAAATTATTTACTTTGTTAGGGTGATACGGTTGTTGGATCCGGGTTGCGTCCCAGAGGAGGCGTTGCTGCCACCGCCTCGGGATGCCAAGACACTATCAGGTTTTCCAGGTCTGCTATGTCCAAAGAAAAAAGTGCTTCTCAGATTTTGAAAAAACGGGCACGCCGTAAACCGGGAGCGATCCTTGGCCGCCTCGTCAAATGGTCCTTGTTCACGGCCGTCATCTTGATGCTCATGGGGGCCGCGGCCATGGTGGGCGTCTATCTCTATCTGAGTGACGACCTGCCCAAAATCACGTCGCTGACGGACTACCATCCGTCCATCATCACCACGGTTTATTCGGACGACAACCGCAAAATCGCCGAATTTTATAAGGAGCGACGCATCGTTGTCCCCCTGTCAAGCATACCCCTTCAGCTTCAACAGGCCTTCATCGCTGCTGAAGATGCCCGCTTCTACAAGCACCAGGGAATCGATTTTTTCAGCATCATCCGGGCATTCATCAAGAACATCGAGGCGGGAACCATTGTCCAGGGGGGCAGCACCATCACCCAGCAGGTCACCAAATCATTTCTGCTCACCCCTGAACGCAGTTACGAACGAAAGATCAAGGAGGCCATTTTGGCCTACCGGATCGACAAAACCTTTACGAAAGAAGAAGTGCTTTACCTCTATCTGAACCAGATCTATCTGGGCCATGGCGCCTATGGTGTGGAGGCCGCTGCGGAAAACTACTTCGGCAAGTCGGTCAGCCAGCTGAATCTGGCGGAATGCGCCATTCTGGCCGGCCTGCCCCAGGCGCCCAGCCGATATTCGCCGTTTCGCTTTCCCGAACGCGCCAAGCAGCGGCAGATTTACGTGCTTAACCGGATGCTGGCGGAAGGCTTCATCAACAACACCGAAGTGACCGAAGCCATCGATGTAAAGATGGACATCAAGCCCCGCCGGAACTGGTACATCGAAGAAGTGCCAATCTATACGGAACACATCCGGCGGTACGTGGAAAAAAAATATGGCAAGGACGCGCTTTACACCCAGGGCCTGAAGATTTACGCGGCGGTTAACATCGAAATGCAAAAGGCCGCCCGAAAGGAAATCGAAAAAGGCCTTCGGGACCTGGATCGCAGGCGGGGATACCGGGGTCCGGAGACGCGCCTGGCGCCCGAAGAGATTGAAGCGTTCAGCGATAAGCGCCAGACCGTGTTGCTGGAAAACCCGCTGGTCGAAGGTGCCACAACCAAAGGGGTGGTCATTGATGTGAATGACCGGTCGGGAACAGCCACCATCCGCATGGGTGACTCCCGGGGTATCGTTTCCATCGATGACATGCGCTGGGCGCGCAAACCCAATCCGAACCTGGCTTTTTACCAGGCCCGCGTCAAAAAGGTCAGCCAGGTCCTGAAAACCGGGGATGTGATTCAGGTGCGGGTGGTAAAAAAGCAGGATGCCTCGGATCTGTGGGACCTTTCCCTGGAACAAACGCCCGATGCCCAGAGCGCCCTGCTGTGCATTGAAGCGGAAACCGGGCTGGTGAAAGTGATGGTTGGCGGCCGCGACTTCATGGAGAGCCAGTTCAACCGGGCCATTCAATCCCGCCGTCAACCCGGATCCGCCTTTAAACCCATCATCTACGCAGCGGCCCTGGACAAGGGGTTTACCGCCGCATCCGAGATCATCGATGCCCCCATCGTTTTTGAAGATGAGGTTAACGATTTTACCTGGAAACCCAAAAATTACGGCAAGAAATTTTACGGTCCCACACTGCTGCGGGAAGCACTGACCAAGTCGCGAAACGTGGTCACCATTAAAATTCTTCAGGATATCGGTATCGATTACAGCATCGACTATGCCAGAAAATTGGGCATCGAATCCGAACTGGCCCGCGATTTGTCCATCGCTTTGGGCTCTTCGGGCGTCTCTTTGCTGGAACTGGTCAACAGCTATGCCGTTTTCGCCAATCAGGGTTATCTGGTGGAACCGGCCTTCATCACCAAAATAGAAGACCGGTTCGGTAATATCCTCGAAGAAATGAACCCGTCCAGGGAACGCGTGATCGACAAAAGCACCGCCTATATCATGACCAGCCTGCTGGAAAGTGTGGTCAAAGAGGGAACCGGAAAACGCGTTAAAGCCTTGCAACGGCCGGTGGCCGGAAAAACCGGGACGACCAATGATCTTCAGGATGCCTGGTTCGTCGGTTACACCCCGCGGTTCATTTCCGGTGTATGGGTCGGGTATGACAACGGGAGAACCCTGGGTAAGGGGGAGACGGGTTCAAGAACCGCCAGTCCGATATGGCTGGGGTTCATGAACACCATCTTGACCGGCAAGCCGGTCCGCGTGTTTCAGGTTCCCGAAGGTGTGGTTTTCTCGAAAATAGACGCGGAAACCGGGCTGTTGCCGATCCCCGAATCCACCAAGACCCGCTTCGAGTGTTTCAAAGAGGGCACGGTTCCAACTGAATACACGAAAAAGCCGGATACGATTGTGGATGCCGAATCCTTTTTCAAATCTGACATGTAGCCGTTTCCACCCGGCAGTGTCCGCATGTTGCAGAAAAAACGAAACTGACGGAAAAGAAACCAACCGCCGGGGCACCATCCGATGAAGCTAAGATCTATCCTGCGGATTCTTTCCCTGCTGGCATTTGTATCCGCCTGCGTTGCCGGTTATCTATACTATAGTTTCCTGAGGGAATACGCTTATCAGGAAGCGGAACGCAACGCCCTTATACGGCTCCAGACCACCAAAAAAAACCTGTCCGCCTTTTTCTCCGAAAACAACAAGCCCGTTCGGGTTCTGGCGGGAATGCAGCCCCTGGTGGATGTCCTGATCCAAACTGATCCACCGTCGTTGAAGGCTGCCAATGCCCTGCTGGACCTGTTCCAAAAAACCCTGGGGGTCGATGTATGCTATCTCATGGATGCCGGCGGGAACACCATCGCCTCGTCCAACAGGAATGCGCCGGACAGCTTTGTGGGTATGAATTTTTCTTTTCGCCCCTATTTTCAGCACGCAATGCAGGGACTGCCATCCAATTATCTGGCCCTGGGCACCACCTCACGAAAACGGGGCGCCTATTACAGCTATCCGGTCTACCGTGAAAATGCCGATACCCCTTTGGGAATCGCCGTCATCAAGGCATCCATCTTTTTCGTGGAAAGGGAGCTGAATCCGGAACCGACCAGCATACAGCTGGTGGTGGATCCCCAGGGCGTGATATTCATATCCAGCCGCCCCGAATGGCTTTACCAGCTTCTGTGGCCGTTGAAACCGGAAGATCTTCGCCGGCTGAGACTATCCCGGCAGTTCGGAAACGGCCCCTGGCACTGGACCGGAATCCGCAGAAAAGGAGATACGCACGTTGTCGATGAATCCGGAAAGACGTACCTGTTTCACCAGGTCCCGGTGGACAACTATCATGATTGGAAAATCATCCACCTCTACGACCTCGAAGCCGCGTCGAAAATCGTTTCCGAACCCCTGTCTAAAATCATTCGGCCGGTCATCATCATCCTTTGCTCACTGCTCGGGGCTTCGATTTTCTTTCTCTATCGCCGGGCCAGTCTGGAAATTGCCAGGCGCCGCAGTGTGGAAAAGGCCCTTCGAAAAAGTGAAGAACGGTATCGCTCCCTTTATCATCATACGCCGGCCATGCTGCATTCCATCAACAGCAAGGGAATCCTGGTCAGCGTCAGTGATTACTGGTCCGAAGCCCTTGGCTACAGACGCGAAGAGGTCATCGGGAAAAAATTCACCGACTATCTTTCCGCAGGTTCCCGCAAATATGCGGAGGAAGAAATCATCCCCGCTTTTTTCAAAAAAGGGTTTATCAAGGATGTGCCCTATCAGTTCATCAAAAAAAATGGGGAAATCATCGACGTCCAGCTGTCGGCCATCACCGATCGTGATGAACAGCGACAAACCATTCGATCCCTTGCCGTATCCATGGATGTCACGGAGCGAAACAAAGCGGAGCTGGCATTGAAGGAGGCGAAGGAGGCGCTGAGTATTCATTCCAAGGATCTGGAAAGCCAGGTACGCAAGCGCACCCGGGAAATATCCGGAATTCTCCAATATACGCCGGCCGTGGTTCATATAAAGGATGCGGACGGCAAATATACCATGGTCAACTCCCGTTTCGAAGAGTTGTTCGGTATCCGTTCAGCTGATGTACGCGGAAAAACTGACCGGGATTTTCTTGCTCCGGACATCGCCGACCAGTTCTTCAAAAATGATGATCGGGTCCTTCGGGAGAAACAGTCGATCCAGGTGGAGGAAAGCATCGTCATCGACGGTGACACCCATACCTACCTGAGCACCAAATTTCCCCTTTACGACGGCCAAAAACGGGTAACGGGCGTTTGCGGAATCGCCACGGACATTTCCGCCCTGAAAAAGGCCCAGGAACGGTTGCGGCGACTGTCCGCCAGCATCATGGCCGGGCAGGAAAAAGAACGCGCCTACCTGGCCCGCGAGCTTCACGATGAACTGGGGCAGGTGCTTACCGCCCTTCGTTTGGAAGCGGTCTGGATCCGCAATCGGGTCGCGGCATCCGACCCGGATGCCTCGGCGCGTGCGTTGACAATGTGCGAACTCATCGATACAACCATCGAAGAGGTTCGCGGCCTGGCCATCCGGCTGCGCCCGGGCGTCCTGGACCATTTGGGACTGGTGGAGGCGATTGAATGGTATACCGCTGACTTTGAAAAACGAAGCCACATCTCCTGTATTTTCAAACATGAACCCGGCCCGGAAATTCGCGGCAATATCGCGACCGCCGCCTACCGGGTCACCCAGGAAGCGTTAACCAATGTGGCGCGCCACGCATCGGCATCCCGCGTTGATGTGGCCCTGTCCTTCAGCGGCGAAACACTGACGCTCACCATCAAAGACAACGGCAAAGGATTCGAAAAGGATTCGACGGGTGAAGCCGATGGCCTGGGCATGGCCAACATGCGGGAACGCGCCAGCCTGGCAGGCGGAACGTTCGATGTTCAATCCAGACCCCGGGGAGGAACCCGGATCTGCTTTACGGTGCCCCTAACGGAAAGCTGACCACCATGATCAAAGTTCTTCTTGCCGACGATCACGGCATTGTTCGTGCCGGACTTCGTCGAATCGTCGAAGAAAGCGGTGACATCGAAGTCGTGGCCGAAGCCTCGGACGGCCGGGAGGCGGTGCTGGCGGTGCGCAAGGAAAAACCGGATGTTGCGGTGATCGATATATCCATGCCCGTTCTGGACGGGTTGGAAGTGATCACCCAACTGAAAAGTGAGAGCCCGGAGGTACCCATTCTGGTCCTGACCATGCACGAGGAAAACCAGTATGTGGTCCGGGCCATTGAAACCGGCGCCATGGGGTACATCACCAAACAAAGCGCTCCGGAACAACTGGTCAAAGCCATTCGTAAAGTTCATTCCGGTTCGCTGTTTTTGACCGATGAAGCCGCCGAAGCACTGGCCCTACGCGTGGCCAAGGGGAATAAAATTCAAAGTCCCATGGACACCCTCTCCACGAGGGAACTTCAGGTACTGAGGCGCCTTGCCCTGGGGAATACCAACCGGGAAATCGCGTCAGCGTATCACATCAGCATCAAAACGGTGGATACTTATCGATTCCGACTGCTCAAGAAGCTGAATCTGCGTAATAACGCCGATCTGTCCCGGTTTGCCATCCAGAACAACCTCATCGAAACCTGATAAACCGTAACCCGGACCCCGGACGCTTCATGGAACCGTCCATCCTGCACCTTCCGTTTCTCCGGAACCAGCGGAGCGCCCCCTATGTTTTGGCAAAAAGGTGGATCGCGGCCTGCCGGACCCGGGGATCCGCGTCCTCGAGCATCCGTTCAAGAATATCATTCAGCGGGCCATAGTCGGCAGGATCCTCCGCCGATAGATTTTTCAGGATTTGATGGCGGATCCGGGGATCTTCATCTGCCAGGAGCCGCCGGTAGGTATCTATAATTGCACCGGACAAGGGAATTATTCCTAAACCGGAAAGAGCATCCAGTCGCAGATCCGATGCAATGGTGTCCATGCATCCCACATAAACGTCCTCTACGTGGGGAATGCGCTCCGCAAACCGCCACAGGTTCAACAGGATACTGCGCTGTTGCTCCCTGGTTCCGTATTCAAGGCGATCTCTTAAAATATCGAACACGCGAGCGTCACCCACCGATGACAACGCTGCAATTACCGATGCCTGCACATCCTGGTCAGGATCGGACAGATGAGCAACGAGCGATTCAACCGCCGGCCAGTTTCCCTCCCAGCCTAGAGCCAATGCACAGCTGCTTCTAACGTAAGGTTCAGGATGATTCAGCTTGGCTATCAATGCCCCTTTCAACGCCGACGGGTCGTCACTCAATGAAGCGGCCAGCCCCAACTGCAGGGCTGCCGAATGGCGGACCTGTTCGTCTTTGCAGGGACCTGTCATCAGGTGATAGAGCGGCCATAAGACCTTGTCTTTGCCGGCGTATCCGATTAGGGGCAGAATTTTCAAAATCATATCCGTATCGGCGTGGGGCAGCGCATCCAGCAAAATATTCACGGCAACGGGTGTTTCCGAAAGAAACCGTTCCACATCTGCGAGATAGGCTCGCGCTTTTTTTAAAAGCCGGGCAGGGCGATCCAATGGAATGAGGATACCTTTTTTCATATCACCTTTACCGGCGGCGGTGTTGGTCAGCATATCGCTTGAGGATATATTTGGCCGCAAAATCATGGTGACTGAAATATCGGGATCCCATCTCTTCAACGCTGTCGCAGATTTCTTTGACGACTTGGTCCTTGACGAGGTCGCTGACGAAATTTCTTTCTTTCAACTGTTCAAAAAGGACCTCTTGGCCCAGTTCCCGGCGCATCTCATGAAACATGTCCTGCTCCACGGGATGGTTGGCGAACCATTTTATATCCACCGGTATGGCAATTTGAACCCCTATGCAGACGTACCATCGATCGGCTGCAATTTTTTTTGACTGATCCAGGCACAAAAGGGTCAGCCCATTTTTCAACGGACAGGATAGAAGGGGACGGGGTTTCATGCGGATCCTCTCTAAAACAGGGAAAGTTGCTCCTGGGCAGACGTTTCAGTTTTTTTGACGTGTTGACCGGAAAACCGTTTATATCTGTTTTCTATTTCTTTTACAAACGGGGATAATTGGCGGGACTGCTTGCGCCCATTCACCCGCCTGCTCTCCGCCCTGGTTAAAAAAAGATGATTTTTGGCCCGCGTCACCGCCACGTAAAAAAGCCGCCGCTCTTCTTCCATATCCGCCGGACGGGCGGTCGATCGGTACGGTATGCATTCATCCTCACAGCCGGCGATAAAGACCACCGGAAATTCAAGACCTTTGGCAGCATGAATGGTGGTCAGGGCAACTTTTTCCACACGATGATCATAAACGTCCGTGTCGCCGGACAGGGCGACCGAGGCCAGAAAACCGACACTGTCGGTTTGATGGGCGCTGCCCATTTCCAGTAAATAGTGGTATCCCTTTTCAAATACGGGATCACCAGGGTATTGTTCCTTTAAACCGGTCGCTTTGGATATTAATTCGAAGGTTTCCGTAACCGGCTGCCCATCAATGCGTTGTTGGAATGCCAGCAGTTGTCCGCAAAAATCATATAATTGCTGTTGGCGGGTACGGCCCATGTGGGGAATGGGCAAGCGGCGCGTTTGAATCAATGCTTCCGCCAATGACAGCTTTTTCCGGTATGCCCATGATTTGAAAATTTCCAATGCCTTTTTCGACACCGCGGGTTTAAACATCCCGACAGCGGCTTGAAGATCGCTGAAGATCCCCATACCGTGCCACAGTTTAAATATCGATAGCGCCGACTTGACCCCGGGGTGGTCCAGCACCGCCCTCCGATTGATGACCTGGCAGGGAATGCCGGCTTTTTCCAAAAAACCGGAAATGATCTCTCCCTGGCCGTGCGTCCTGAACAAAACGGCAAAATCGGAAAAACTTAATGGTCGCTGATCGAGGGTGCCGTCCACCGCACCTGAATCCAATGAAAAAAAACCGGTTCCCCCCACCATCTTTTCTATTGTTTTTCCGATGGCCACCGCTTCGGCGTTTTCCGTCGCCAACGCCATGACTTGGATGGTTCGATCTCCCTTTATTCCGGAATGGACCGAGCGCCGGCTGCCGGTTTCCGTTGACACCGGGTTGGGTTTTATCACCTGGGCGGAAACATCTAAAATGGTCTGGGTGGATCTGTAGTTCCTATTCAAAAAAAGGGTACGGCTTTCCGGAAAATCATCGGCGAACCATTTAAAACAGGCGGGGTCCGAACCCCGGAAACCGTATATGGCCTGATCCGGATCGCCGATGATGCAGATGGTGGCCTGATCTCCGGCCAGCAGTCGGATGAGGCGGTATTGTCCGGCATTGATATCCTGGTATTCATCGATAAACATCTGGCGAAAGCGATTAACATACAAATCGCGAATGGCCTTATCTTTTTCAAGCAGATGTACCGTTCGAAAAATCAGGTCTTCAAAATCGGCAAGATGGTTGACGCCCAGCAATTGCTCGTAGGTATCGTAGCATCGGACGAAGGATGGCAACCGGTCCGACGGGCAGACCCCATCGAGAGAATCCTCGCTGGACAGCATCTTCTGTTTGGCCGATACAATCCACGCCATAAGTTCATCCACACGGATTTCGCCGCTTTTTTGAGAAAGCCCGTTCAAGGCCAGCACATCTCGAACCAGCGCCTTGCGGCTATCTTCATCCACCACGGTCAGCGGGGTGTCCGCCATGTATCGACTCAGGATGCGGTAGCCCAGCGCATGAAAGGTTCCCACAAAAGGCAAGGAGCAGGTTTTTCCCAGTAAAGCGCTGAGCCGTTCTTTCATCTCTATGGCGGCTTTGTTGGTAAACGTCACTGCCAGCATCCGTTCGATATCCGAACCGCTTTCAATCAACCCGGCAATCTTGTGGGTAATCGTGCGGGTTTTACCGGTCCCCGGGCCGGCCACGATCATCAGCGGCCCGCGGAAATGGTCCACCGCTCTTTGCTGGTCGTCGTTGAGTCGAATAAGGGGTTGGACCGGTGCATTCACCTCATCGATGGCTGAACAGACCGGTTTTCCTGAAAAAATCGTTTCCTTTGCATTTTTATCGGTGTCGCCCGCTTCGGCGCTTCTGTCAAACGTCGAAAAAAGGCTCTGCTGCCCCAGAAGGGTTTCCCTTTCACGGGGATTGAAAATTTGAACCGTTCCATATTGCCCATCGTAACCCGGAGAAAATGAAACGCGATTGTCACGCATTCGACCAATGGCTTCCGCCAGCAGCGGCACCCCTGCAGACCGGATGGTCTTTTTTTCCAGACGATGGAGAATATTCAATTCATTGCCCAGCGTTTCCAATACCTTCAGGTAGGTTCGCGTCACTTTTTTGGATTGGGCGCCGACTTTTAATATTTCCGACAACAAGTCGACCAGGGGGATCAACCGGTAAAACGGAAACGCCCGCGCCGGCATTATGCCTGCGGGTCGCGTGGCCAAATCTTCCACTCGGTGAAGTACTCCCAGGGTCAACGGCCTTCCGCACACCGGGCAATTTCCGTGGTGAGACTGGGTTTGTTCGGGAGTAAAACGGACGTCACATTTTCGATGGCCATCCACGTGGTATTTTCCCTCTTCGGGATAGAATTCCAATGTGCCGGCAAAATGATTCCGATCCCCTTTTTCCATGGCCGATCGAATGGCAGGATAGTTCATTTCCGTTTTGAACAGATTGCATTCCCGGCCCAGTTTAGAAGGTGAATGGGCATCGGAATTGGAAATGAGGGTGATACCGTCCAGGTCCTTCACGCGCCAGTTCATCGCTGGATCTGATGACAATCCGGTTTCGGCGGCGAAAATGTAGGGGCTCAAATCACCAAAGCATTCCGCGATGGAATCGAATCCGGATTTTGATCCCAGCATTGAAAACCAGGGTGTCCAGATATGGGCAGGAACGAGAAACCCGTCCTCGGAAGTTTCCAGTACGATCTCAAGCAGATCCCTCGCATCGAGACCGAGTATGGGTCTACCGTCTGAGCGAATGTTTCCAATGCCCTCCAAACGGGAATTGAATCGCGCCACACTATCCATCTTCGAAAAAAAAACAAGGTTATGATTCTTCCGGGTAGCCCCCTTTTTTTTATAAATATTGCTTATTTCACAACTCAAAAGAAACCGGACAGGCGCCCTGCAGGAAGGTGGCACCGATTCATCGCAACAGCGGGCAATATCCGGTCTTAACCGGAACAGTCCCGGCTCGGCCGCCACCAGCATCTCCTTTATCCGGGAAAACCATTCCGGGTGGGTGAAATCCCCGGTCCCTACCACTGAAATCCCCTTTAACTGAGCCCAGATGTATATATGTTCCAGGTCCAGATTTCGGGCCGTTGCCCGCGAATACTTAGAATGGATATGAAAATCGGCAATGAACGGATCGGAACTCATGACGCACAACTATTTAAAATTTTATAATTATTTGAATTTAAATAAAATAATGGAATATTCATCGTGCTTTGTCAAGATACGAATCTGAATGGATCAAACATTTTTTCAGTCGGAAAAGCGCTTCGATTCCATCCGCGCAGCCGATGACGTCCATGGCTCTAAAAAGAACTTGAAAAACCATCTAAAAAACGCTATATGTATTTGTTTTTTAAAAAAATTACACAACATCATGTATTTAGGATCATTTAATGGGTATTTTATCATCATCCGCATCCATCACCCAATATCACGTTGAAGGGAAACTTCCGGAACCGATTCTGGAAACCGTTTCCAAGGGATTAAAAAAAAACGCAATTGAAGAAATAGACAACGAATCGTCGGACAAGGCCATCGGGTGGAGTTGCTTCAACGACCCTTTCAGCACCGATTTTGACCAATCCCCGTTTCTTATCGGCACGCATCTGGTTTTCTCCATGCGGATTGATAAAAAAACGATCCCTGCGAAAATCGTCAAAAAACAATATACGCTGGAAATGAAAAAACGCCTGAAAAACAGCGGGCGCGAATTTTTAAGCAAAACCGAAAAAAAAGAGATCAAGGATCATGTTCTTCATGTTCTCAATTTGAGAATTCCGGCGACTCCGAATATCTATGACCTTATTTGGAATTATGAATCCGCCACACTCTGGTTTTTCTCTAACCTCAAAGGTGCCAATGAAGAGTTGGAAACCTTGTTTACCAGATCCTTTAAAATGAAATTAATTCGCCTGTTCCCTTTTACCATGGCGACGCTGACATCTCCATTGACCGATATGGAAAAAGATGCCGTATCTCAATTCACACCAACCCGATTCACGGAGTAAACCTTCACCATGCTTGATGTCGCCGTTGCATATAATCGTTATAAATTTATCGGAAATGAATTTTTGACATGGTTATGGTTTACCATCGAGACCAACCAAGGTTTCTTTAATGGCGTGGATGAGACCATCACGTCCATCTATCTCGGCAATCGGATTGTCCTCGAAAACAGCAGTAATGATGCCAACGAGATAATCACCATCAAAGGCGACGATGCCGGATTGGAAGAGGGGCTTTTATCCCTTCGAAAAGGGGCGGTGGTCATCGAAATGAATATTGTCTATAAAACGGAAAATCAGGAATGGAAATTTACGCTGAAAGGTGAAAATCTCAGTTTTTCAGGTCTGAAGGTTCCGGAAACCGGTCCGGTTGAAACCAAAGACGATATAGAAGGAATACTTCTGGAAAAAGCGTACCTGTATGAAAAGGCCATTTCTCTGGTCAACAACCTATTTGATGCGTTTATAAAACTGCGATCCTCGGTGGCGTGGATGAAAACGACCGTACCGGAAATAAAAAAATGGCTGCATGCCTGAGTGATCGAGTTTATCAACAGCAGCCATCTTTACAGGCTGTTCATAACTTTTCAGTTTTGAACAATCCGGTTTTTCCTGACTATTAAATCTTTTTTTTAGAAAGCGCCTGTTCCACTTATCAACCATTTTATTGGTTAATTTATTATAATAAAACAATAAGTTATATTACTTATAGACGTTTTGTCAGATCCTATAACAAGAACAATTTCTTCAAAAGGAATTATACTATGAAATTCATTATCAACAAATTCCAAATTGTAAATGTGCTGGCAAAAGTACAGGGTCTGACCGGAAGACGAAGCAATCTGGCCATTACCGAAAATATATTAATCCGATCCGTTCCCGAGGGAATTCATTTAACGGCCACTGACCTGGAAACCGGATTTGAAGGGTTTTATCCGGCATCCGTGGAAAAAGAAGGTGCGGTCGCCGTCAGTGCCAAAAAATTATATGAAATTCTTCGTGAATTTCCATCGGAAGATATACTCATCAATGAAGTGGAAAACCGCTGGATTGAAATTGGCAATGAAACGGTTCAATATCACATTGTAGGTATGAACCCGGATGATTTTCCAGAAACCCCTCATATTACCGAGGTGGATTTTTTCCCCATTGATGCATCTGTTTTCGAAAAAATGATCGAACGGTCCACGATCATCTCTTCAGCCGGTGATGAAAAGCGGGCGCATATTAATGGTGTTTTTATTGAACGAATGCATGGTGAAAACAGTCACCGTCTCCGTTTTGTCTCAACGGATGGAAGCAGGTTGAATACTGTTGACCACGAATACCGGTTACCCGCAACCATTCCATCTGGTGAAGGGGTGCTGGTTCCCAAGAAAGGACTTAATGAAGTCGCCAAGTTTTTAGATGTTGAGGGCGAGGTGCAAGTTGGTATCAAGGACAGTAATTTTATCGTTAAAAAAGAAAAGGAAACGATAATCATTCGCATGCTGGAGGGTGAATTTCCAAAATATGAAGATATCTTGAACAAGGGAGAGGATCACCATATCCAGTTGGATAAAGTCAAGTTTGGAAAAATGCTTAAGCGCATGTCCATCCTGGCAACCGACAACTACAAAGGCGCTGTTTTTACTTTTGATAACAATAAACTGATGGTCACCGCCACCAATCCTGATTATGGTGAATCCAAGGAAGAGACGGAAATTGATTTTTCAGGAAATCCCATCGAAGCTGCTTTCAACCCAAAATTTTTCTTGGATACCCTGAGTGTTGTCGATGATGATCATGTGATTATCAACATCGTCGATAGCAGCCGTCCATGTATCATCGAGGGAGATTCCGATAGAACCTTCATCAGCGTTATTATGCCAATGAGAATTTAAACTGATCATTTAAATATGTTTAACAGGTTCTTTTGGGATTAATCATTCAAATTTTTTCGTAATTGTCGAGTTAACTGCATTTGCATTCTCTTCTTGCGGTCAAGGCGACAATATCTAATTTCAGGTAACTATTGATGAACGATAACTATGATGCAAACAGTATAGACGTATTAGAGGGGCTCGAACCGGTTCGGTTGCGGCCGTCCATGTACATTGGAAATGTTGATGTGGCTGGTCTTCATCATCTCGTATATGAAGTGGTCGACAACAGCATTGATGAGGCCATGGCCGGCTTTTGCGATACCATCCGTGTGGTCATTCATCCGGACAACAGTATCAGCGTTGAGGACAATGGACGCGGTATTCCTGTAGATATTCACCGCACGGAGAATGTTCCCGCGGTAGAAGTGGTGCTGACCAAACTTCATGCCGGCGGAAAATTTGACAATGACAGTTATAAGGTTTCCGGCGGACTCCACGGGGTGGGTGTGAGCGTGGTCAATGCGCTGTCAAAAAAACTTGAAGTGGAAATTTACGCGAAGGGAAAAGTTTTTTTCCAAACCTACGCGGAAGGAATAAAAACAAGTGAATTGAAAGTAATCGGAGAAACTGAAAAAAGAGGTACCCGAATTCACTTTGTTCCGGACGAACAGATTTTTAATGTAACCGAGTTTAACTACGATATTCTATCCCGCCGTCTCCGAGAACTGGCTTTTCTCAATAAAGGCTTAACCATTTTAATCGAAGACGAACGATTCGATAAGAGTGACCGTTACTGCTATGAAGGAGGTATTGTTTCATTTGTCGAATACTTGAACAAACGGCATACCATCCTTCATGAACCGGTGTTTATCGAAGGTTATAAAAATGACGTCAGTATTGAAGTCGCCATTCAATACAATGGAACCTATAAAGAAAATATTTTTTCTTTTGCCAACAATATCAATACGGTAGAAGGTGGTTTCCACCTGATCGGTTTCAAGGCGGCGTTAACCCGGAGCATCAATCAATACGCAGTAAACGGCAACCTACCCAAAAATCTGTCCGCCAAAATAAGTGGGGATGATGTTCGGGAAGGGTTGACGGCCATTATCAGTGTAAGGATTAAATCCCCCCAATTTGAGGGTCAAACCAAAACCAAACTGGGTAACAGTGAAGTAAAAGGACTGGTTGAATCACTCGTCAATGAAAAGCTCAGTGCGTTCATGGAAGAAAATCCCTCGGTGTCACGGAAGATATTGGAAAAGGCCGTGGATGCAGCCAGGGCCAGGGATGCGGCGAAGCGCGCCCGGGATATTGCCAGAAACAAGGGTGCATTAATCGATTCCACTCTTCCCGGTAAATTGGCAGAGTGTCAGATTTCCGATCCGGCTTTGCGTGAACTGTTTCTGGTAGAGGGAGATTCGGCAGGTGGTTCTGCCAAACAAGGCAGAGATAGAAAATTTCAGGCTATTTTGCCCTTAAAAGGAAAAATTTTAAATGTAGAAAAGGCGCGTTTCGATAAAATTCTTCGAAGTGAAGAAATTAAAAATATTATTACCGCCCTGGGTACTGGTGTGGGCAAAGAAGAATACAATATCGATAAAATAAGGTACCATAAAATCATTATTATGACTGATGCGGATGTTGACGGTTCTCATATCCGCACACTGCTGCTTACCTTTTTTTATCGCCAAATGCCTGAGCTGGTGGATAAAGGATATCTGTATATTGCTCAACCGCCACTATTTAAAATAGGCAAAGGAAAAAGTGAAACCTACCTTAAGGATGAATTGGAACTGAATGATTTTATTTTGAAAAAAATATGTGAAAAGAAAAAAGTTAAAATCGCTCAAAACGAAACCACCCTTGCCGATCATCAGCTTTTTATTTTCCTATGTGATTTGAGTGAATATGCGGCAGCGATCAACAAGCTGAAAAATCGTGGTTTCGATCCTTTGATTGTAGAAACACTTATTCGCGCAGGTGTTCAGGATAAAGGGTTTTTGCAGGATAAAGATAAAATGTTACAATTAAAAAATAAGACAGAGGCCAGTGGGTTCGTAACCGAATCATTATCCTGGAATGAAGAAGATGATATCTTTGAAATGATCGTCACATCGCCGAATCAGGATAATTATCAACCAACGATGGTTGTGGGCAGAAGTTTGATATACGATTCCGATTTCCAAAAGTGTTTCATGTTGAATAAAAAATTGGAGCAGATGGATAATCCTCCTTATGAAATATACACCAAAGACCGCGACGACGGGCCGATAGTAATAGAAGATAAGCGCGAACTACTGCAACACCTGCTCGAAGATGGTAAAAAAGGTATTAATATTCAGCGATATAAGGGTCTTGGAGAAATGAATCCTGAACAATTATGGCAAACTACCATGCACCCGGATAGGCGCAACCTGCTCAAAGTGACGGTGGAAGATGCGGTTGAATCGGATGAAATTTTTACTATTTTAATGGGTGATGATGTGGAACCCAGGCGGGATTTCATTCAAAACAATGCCTTGGAAGTCAGTATGCTCGATATTTAAAAGGCTGCTGAAAATAAGGAAGACCAAAAGAAAAACCCCTGAGTTTTATAAAAACTCAGGGGTTTTTGAATGGGTGCGCTCTATTAATGGCAAATTACAGGATCAGCAGGAAATTCAGCGTCAGGTCAGAAAAGGAAGATCAGTATGAGATTCAACGTCAGGCCAAGATATTTGCAATAAAGAGCAAATATTAATTTGCATAAACCCTACCCGTTGTCAATCCTTTTTTTATAATATTTTTTTGTAAGATATTGTAAAAGTTGGTATATTTTTTTTACCAAATTGTTTTATGCTCAAAAAAAACAATAATATCTTTTACTTCTTCAAATGCTGGCAGAATACATTGACAATAAAAATCATCAGATGAATGAACGGGATCCGTCGGATTATTGTTTTATGGATGTTCACAATAACCCTTACAAGGGGAACCGATTCAGTTCTGACCTAAATTGGCGACGTTTTTAAATATTTTCAGCAATACGACATCAGCCAGATTTTAAAATTCAATATTTCCCGGAGTCCTGGGAAAGGGAATGACATCCCTGATATTGGAGACACCGGTAACCAGCATTAAGAGACGCTCGAAACCCAGACCGAAGCCGCTATGGGGAACCGTTCCGAAGCGTCTCGATTCAAGATACCACCAGTAGTTTTCGGGCGACAGGTCAGATGATGCCATCTGCTGCTCCAGAACATCCAATCGCTCTTCACGCTGGCTTCCACCCACCAATTCTCCGATTCTTGGGACTATAATGTCCATGGCACCGACAGTTTGGCCGTCGTCGTTCAGACGCATATAAAAAGGTTTGATGGTTTTGGGATAGTCGTAAATGATGACCGGTTTTTTGAAATGCTTTTCGGTCAAATAGCGTTCATGTTCGGATTGGAGGTCCGCCCCGTGGGCAACCGGGAAAGAAAAGGGCTGCTTTGATTTGAGCAGTATATCGATAGCGGCCTGGTAAGGAATGCGAACGAATTCAGAATCAACGATGTTTTCAAGGGTGTTCATCAGGGTTTTATCTACGAACCGGGCAAATAACGCCAGATCTTCAGCGCAGTTATCCATGGTAAACGAAATTAAATGTTTAATCAGGGTTTCGCCCATATTCATGTTGCCGGCCAGGTCGCAAAAGGCCATTTCAGGTTCGATCATCCAGAACTCTGCTACATGACGGCTGGTATTGGAATTTTCAGCGCGAAACGTGGGACCGAAAGTATAGACATCCCCCAGTGCGAGGGCAAACATCTCTGCGGAAAGTTGCCCGGAAACCGTTAAGTTGGACTCCATACCGAAAAAATCCTTGGAATAATCTATTTTTCCATCCGGTGTCATCGGGATGGGGGGATTCAGGGTTGTCAGGCGAAACAATTCCCCGGCGCCTTCACAATCCGATCCGGTGATTACCGGGGTATGAATGTAGCGGAACCCACGTTCCCTGAAGAAATGGTGGACCGCGTAGGCGAGTTCGGAACGAATTCTGAAAATAGATCCGTATTTATTGGTGCGTGGTCTCAAGTGGGCAATGGTTCTCAGGTATTCATCGGTATGGCGTTTTTTCTGCAAAGGAAATGTTTCCGGAGCCATACTGATAATATCTATGTTCGTTGCCTGAACCTCCCATTGCTGACCGCCACCTTGGGATGGAACCATCTTCCCGCGCACCGCTACCGCCGATCCTGTCGTCAGTTTTTTGATTTCATGGTAATTCGATGTTTTCCCATCCACTACAATCTGCATGTTTTTCAGGCATGAGCCGTCATTGACCTCGATAAAGGAAAAGGTTTTTGCATTTCGCTTGGTTCTGACCCACCCCTTGATCAATATACTACCTACAGGTTTGTCGGTTTTTAACAACTCGGCAATTTTATGTCGTTTCATTGTCCATTTTCCTTCATGGGTGCATTGATGTGGTAGAGATGGCCATCACGCTGAATCAAAAGAACCACCGAGCGCTTGTTTCGGTATTTTACCATGGCCGCCTTAAAATCCGTCAGATGGTTCACCCGTTCTTCATCAATCTGTCGGATGATGTCCCCCGGTCTTACACCGATACGGGCAAGATGGGACCCCCGGTGCATGTCTGTGATCAGCACCCCTTGCGTTGCGCGTATGCCATATTTGCTTCGGGTAGCGTCATCCAGATCCGATACACGGATACCCAAGCGCCGTCTGGTCAGTTCCAGCGCGCGATCCTGGGGAAATATCATTGTTTTTAGGGGAACGGAGGAAATTGCTCCTTTTCTGTTGATTTCAATCGGGACCACTTTGTTGGCTGACAACTCCCTTATTGTCTGGTCGTAGGCGGATACGCCGGTTATGCGGAACCCGTCTATTGAAATGACGATATCTCCTTCCTCAATTCCTGCTGTGGCGGCCGGGCTGCGCTCCTCAACCGCTGTGACGATCACACCCGCACCGGCTTTGAGGTTCAGGTATTCGGAAAGGGTTGAATCAAGGGGTTGAACCGTCATACCGATCCATGGCTGAATGACTTCACCATAGTTGATCAGATCCGAAACGATGCGCTTTGCTCGGTTGATGGGAATGGCAAAACCAATGCCTTGGGCCTGGGCGTAAATTGCCGTATTGATACCGATCAATTCTCCGTTGATGTTTAGCAGCGGTCCACCGCTGTTTCCCGGATTGATGGATGCATCGGTTTGAATGAACTGGTGGAAGACCCGTTTGTCGGTTTTTATGCTTCGGTTCACCGCGCTGACCACGCCGGTGGTAACAGTATGGGAAAACCCAAATGGATTACCAATGGCAATCACCGATTCACCGATCATGATATCCCCTGAATCACCCATTTGAATGGCCGGCAGGGGGTGTTGGGATTTAATTTTAAGAACAGCCAGGTCAGAGTCTGGATCCATACCCACAATGGCGGCCTCGAATTCGCGATTATCCTTCAACGCCACATTGATCGTTGTCCCTTTGTCAATGACATGGGCATTGGTTAACACCAGCCCCCGGTGACCGTCGATGATCACACCGGAACCCAGACTGGATCGCTGTTCCCTGCGTTCATGTTCCGGAGAAAAAAAGTCCTGAAAAAACTTTTCAAAAACTGGGTCCATGCCATAATTGAAAAACGGGTTGGATTTCTTGCGGATTTCATATTGTGAGCTTATGTTGACGACTGCCGGACTGACTTTTCGTAATGCTTTAACCACACCATTTTCGCGGGATTTCAAACTGCAGAAACCATTCTGCCCAAAAATGAAATTAACCGTCAAAAAGACTATAAACCAGGACAAAAATCTTATTTTTCTATTGATTTTAATAACTTTCTTTGTCATCTGAACCATTTTCCATAAATAAGGTTTAACCCGAAAAGATATACCATGAGCAAAACAACCATTCAAGATATCCTCCCGTTGATCCAGATGCCCAGCCGCTACTTAGGCAGTGAAGTCAATCGGATTAAAAAAAGTTGGGAAAAGACCCACCTGCATATGGCGCTTGCGTTTCCGGACTTATACGAAATTGCCTGCTCTCATTTCGGTATACAGATATTGTATGAGATGCTGAACGCCAGACATGACATCCTTGCTGAACGGGTATTTTCACCGGCTGTGGATATGGAGAAACAGCTGCGTGAAAAAAAAATGCCGCTTTGTTCCTTGGAATCCGAAACGCCGGTGAAAAAATTTGACATTGTCGGTTTCAGCCTGCTCTACGAGCTGAATTACACCAACATGGTCAATATGCTTGATCTTTCCGGCATTGTTTTTTTCAGCCGGCAGCGTGGGGATGAAGATCCATTCATTATCGCCGGCGGTCCATGCACCTGTAATCCGGAACCGGTCGCCGAATTTTTTGACGCCATTGTGGTGGGTGACGGCGAAGCTGTTATTTATGAAATTACGGATGCATGGAAGGCCTGGCGGGAGTCGGAAAACCGGGAAAGGAATGATCTGCTGCAGCGCTGGTCACGGATAAAAGGGGTCTATGTGCCCTCTTTTTTTGACATCCGGGATGAAGCGGATGGAAGCCGGCGGTCAATTCCCAAAAACGCGTCGTATCAATATGTAGAGCGGGCCGTTGTTTCAGATCTGAACGATGCGCCCTTTCCAACCAGCCCCATAATCCCTTTCGGAAGGCCTGTTCATGATCGGCTGCGGATGGAGATTGCCCGGGGGTGTACCCGGGGGTGTCGGTTCTGTCAGGCCGGAATGATTTACCGTCCGGTGCGGGAACGGCAACCGGAAGCCATTGTGGATTCTGTGGGGCGGTCATTGGAAGAAACCGGGTATGAAGATCTCTCTTTGTTATCCCTGAGTACCGGAGATTATTCATGTATTGCTCCGCTGTTGAAAACGATAATGGATTACGGGCAAAATGACCGCGTGGCTGTGTCGCTTCCTTCACTGCGAGCCGGGTCACTGACTCCCGAATTGATGGGGTTGATTAAAAAAGTCAGAAAAACGGGGTTTACCATTGCGCCTGAAGCGGGAAGCCAGCGGCTTAGAGACGTTATCAATAAAAATATAAGCGAATCGGATATCCTGGAAACGGTGGAAAACGCCTTTTCATTGGGTTGGAAAATCATCAAGCTATATTTCATGATTGGCTTACCTACTGAAAGGCAAGAAGACATAGAAGCCATTGTCGCTCTGGTCAAACGTTTGAAAAGTGAAACCAAAAAAAAAAGTAGAAGCGGAAAGATTAACGTGAGTGTGGCGACGTTTGTTCCCAAACCGCATACTCCCTTTCAATGGGAGCCTCAGATCGACCTTGAAACCGCCCTTTATCGGATCAACTGGTTAAAGTCCCACCTGAAAATGGCGGGCGTACAGGTCAAGTGGCAGGACCCGCGGGTCAGCATGGTCGAAGGGGTCTGGGCCAGGGGGGATCGAAGGTTGAACCGGGTATTGATAAACGCATGGAAAAAGGGTTGCCGTTTTGACGGGTGGACCGACTTTTTTGATTATGACCGATGGATGGTTGTCTTTAAAGAAAGCGGCATTAATCCGATTCATTTCACACAGGGTTGGTCGGAACCAGACACGGCATTGCCATGGGATCATATTCATATCGGCGTGGAGCGGTCTTTTCTGTGGAATGAGAATGAACGGGCAAAAGACGGCAATCTTACAGACGACTGCCGGACAGGATTATGCAGCGGCTGCGGCGTTTGCGATTTTAAATCGATTCAACCGGTTTCTTATCACGATAAGGAAAACCATTTTTATACAGCGAACCAAAAGGAAGAGGTCGCAGGGACAGAAACAATTTTTAAGTACATAATCAATTTCAGAAAAATGAGTACCGCCCGGTTCTTGGGTCACCTTGAAATGGTGAAAATTTTTATAAGAGGGTTGCGGCGGGAAAAGATTCCATTGAAATATTCCAAAGGGTATCATCCCATGCCCAAAGTCTCTTTTGGAGACACGCTGCCAATGGGGATGCAAAGCGAAGATGAAACCTTGCTGGTATCCCTGACCGAAGCCATGAACCCCGAAGAATTAAAGGTTCGTATCAGTCGGCAGATGCCGGAAGGTTTGGACATCACCGGCTGTACAACCGGTACAGGGAAAGAAACGCCAAACCGGGGAGCCAATCAACATTATCGGGTGGAACTAAAAGATGGCTTTTTCCTTCAAAAAGAATTAGAGTGGTTTGTCGGGCAACAAAGCGTAACTATTGAAAGAAAAAGCAAGAAAGGCAAGAATATCGTTGTTGATTTGAAAAGGGCGGTTTCCGACATTGGTTTGGTGAACCGCCAAGAAGCCTTTATGATCCTCGGAACGGATAATAATTTAATGGTGAGGCCTGCCCATGTGATGAAAACGGTTTTTAAGCTGACCGATCAACAGATCCTCAAGGCAATAATTACCAAAAGAAAAACAAATCATGTATAAAAAAATAATTATCAACGTGGCCGACCACGAAACGCGTGTGGCGCTTTTGGAAGATGAAACCATCGTTGAGCTTTTTATAGAACGGAAGGGGAGCCGGGATAATACCGGAAACATATATAAAGGCCGGGTTCAGCGTGTACTTCCGGGGATGCAGGCTGCATTTGTGGATATAGGACTGAACCAGGCGGCTTTCATTTACGTAGATGATGTGGTCCGCAATAATTTTGCCGACATAGAGGAAGCATTCACTTGCAACGAACTTGAAGCGGATGACCTGCAGGCAGCACCTGAACAAAAAGAAGAAAAAGACAACATCGAGGATTTGATCAATGAAGGTCAGGAAGTTCTTGTTCAGGTCTCAAAATCGCCCATTGGTACCAAGGGTGCCAGAATTACCTCCAATATTTCCCTTCCGGGACGTTTTTTGGTTCTGATGCCCACCTCCTCCCATATTGGCATTTCAAGACGGATCGAGGATGAATCCGAACGTCAGCGGCTTAAAGGAATTGTTACCGAGTTATCCAATAACAGTTCTATGGGGTATATTGTCCGTACTGCCGCTGAGGGTGTTCAAAAAGAAAAATTAGCCTATGAAATGGGTTTTTTAAAAAACCTGTGGTGCAACATTCAAAAAAAATATCAGACTGCCGGTACACCATCACTTCTTCATCAGGAGTTGAATCTCAGCCTCAGGGCGGTCAGAGACCTGCTCCTTCAGGAAGCTGAAAAACTGCTCATCGATTCGAAAAAGGATTACCAGTCGGTACTGGCTTTTTTAGATACCTTTAACCCCTCTTTGAAAGACTCCGTTGAATTGTTTGAGGGAAATGAGCCTATCTTCGATGCGTACAACCTCGAAGGTGATATCTCAAGGGCATTGAAGCGTAAGGTGTGGCTCAAATCCGGTGGGTATATCGTCATCGAACATACCGAAGCATTGGTGGCGATCGACGTGAATACGGGACGTTATGTGGGTAAATACAATCTCGAAGAAACGATTTTAAAAACCAATCTTGAAGCGGTCAAAGAGATTGCTTATCAAATCCGGTTACGGGATATCGGTGGCATCATCATCATCGATTTTATTGATATGGAAAAGAAGTCCAATCAGGAGAAAGTTTTTTCTGCGCTCAATGAGGCGTTTACCAAAGACAGGAGTAAAACCCACATCCTTCCGATATCTGAAATGGGTCTCATTCAAATGACCAGGAAAAGGACCCGTAAACCCCTGAGCCGCCTGTTGTGTGACCCCTGTCCCTATTGTGACGGGGAAGGGTATATCATCTCCATTAAATCTATTTGCTATTCTATCTACCGGGAAATATTAAGATATGCTGCAGACATGACCGGATCCCGGCTTACCTTGCGAGTCAATCCGGATGTTGCCGATTTTCTTCATGGGGAAGAAAATCGTTTGATTCCTGGACTGGAAAAGACCATCGGTAAACAGATCGTGATTTACCCGGATAATCGATATCATATGGAAGCCTTTGAATTTATTGAGTCAACCCATGGCTGAAATAAATTACCGACGCGTCGGGGTGATAAACATACTGAAAAATCAGACTTTCGATGGGAATACACAGCACTTGCGGGTTGACACCTAAGTTTTCATATGGTTAGAATACCCGATTCAACAAATTGCACTGGTTTATATTGGTATTAAAAAAATAGGAAAGAAGGAATCTGAAAAATGAAACGTACCTACCAACCCAGCAGGATCAAACGCGCCCGTACCCATGGATTCAGGAAAAGAATGTCAACCAAGGCCGGGAGACGTGTCATCAACCGCCGTCGCGCACGGGGTAGAAAACGACTGGCAGTTTAAGCGGCTTGTCGATGAAGACCCTTTTTTGGATGATAGGTGCAATTAAGACCTCCTCACTTTCATCGGAAAAGGGTCTATTTTGTTGAGCCGATTAACATTTACCAAGGAAGATCGAATCAGGACGACCGCGCAATACCGGGTGATGTCAAGAAAGGGGAAACGTCATTATAGCGACCATTTCGTTTTTGTTTTCCAAAACAATCACCTTTCGAGATCTCGCCTTGGCATCACCGTTTCGAAAAAGGTAGGAAAGGCCGTAACCAGAAACAGGATCAAGCGAACCATTCGCGAATATTTTCGATTGAACAGAAGCCTTTTGGCAGGCCGGCTTGATATTAATGTCATCGCCAGAAAATCATCGGGGTGTACCGAATCCGCAGAAATAAGAAAACATCTCGAAAATTGTTTCCGGGCGATCGGCCTGAAAGCCGTACAGGGAAATGATTAAAAAACTGGCTTTATTACTGATCAAGGTTTATCAGGTTTCAATTTCACCCATTATTGGACCGGCATGCCGATTTGTTCCAAGCTGTTCAGAATACGCTTATCAGGCCATAACGACCCACGGTTTTTTAAGGGGCGGCCTACTCGCGATAAAAAGAATTTTGCGGTGCCACCCGTTCAGCCCGGGTGGGTTTGATCCGGTTCCGTAATCTTTCTTTTCCATTCGAAAATTCCAACGTCTGGTTCCATGCCCGCCGCGACTGTCTTCTGCGAAATGTTTACGCCGTTCAAAAACATCTACTAACGTCATTTTCGCGATTGTTGACGCTATGGTGCGTCAAGGAGAAAAAAATGGAACAAGTTCGACTTCTGCTGGCCATTGGCCTGTCTTTTCTGGTGCTTTTTGTATGGAGCATGTTTTTTGTTGAGAAGCAGCCGGTCACAGACAATCAACAGGCGGTTCAAGCTGAAAAAACCGTGTCCGACGATTCGGCTGAGGGTCCGGCCGGGAATGTGACTCCGCCGGCCATGAGTCAGGAAGAGGTCCAAGAAACTAAAACCGCCCAGGCGCAGGAAAACCCAGCCAGGGAAATTAAAGTCGAGACGCCCTTTTACACCGTCGGCCTTTCCGCCAGGGGGGCATCTTTCAACAGTTACATTCTAAAAAGATACCGGGAATCCGTTCAAAGCGATTCTCCCAACAAGCAACTGATTCCGAGCACGTTCAAAAATGGCGACATACTGGCCTCTCTGTCCGGAAAATCGGTAAAAGGACTGGAGGACGCCATCTTTTCCATTTCGCAGGCGGAAGAGCGTCTGGTGGTGGATGATGTTAAAAAGGCGGTCAGTTTCAAGTGGGCAGCCGAAGACGGGACGATATTTACAAAAACTTACACCTTTGATCCCGCTTCATACCTTATCGATTTAAACATTCGAATTAACAACGGCACAGAGCGGATTTTGAAAGATCAGCTGGTACTCTCGGTCAGGAAACCCATTGAAGAAAACAAAGGGTATGGGTTTGTCGGGCCGAGCGCGCTGATCAACAACAAGTTAGAACAGGTAAAAACCAAAAAAATTGAAGACAAGGATGAATATAAAGGAACCATCAAGTGGATCAGTGTTGAAGATCGCTATTTTCTTTCGAGCATCATCCCTTCATCAGAAGTCAATAGCCATATAAAGCTGGTTGCGGACGATAAACTTGTGGAGAACCAGCTGGTAAACCCGATGTTCGAGCTTTCACCGGGAGAGCAGAAAGAATTTAAGTTTTTTGTCTTTATGGGGCCTAAAAGCATGGATTTGCTGAACAGCCTTGGGTACGACCTCGGGAAAGCGTTAAATTTCGGGTTTTTCAATTTTATTGCCAAACCCTGCCTGTGGTTCATGAACCAAATACATAGCGTGGTTCCCAACTATGGCATAGCCATTATTATTCTTACTATTTTTACCAAAGTCCTGCTGTGGCCATTGGGGAATAAAAGCTACAAGTCCATGAGTGAAATGAAAAAACTTCAGCCCCTGATGACCGAAATAAGGGAAAAATATAAAGGGGACAAACAAAAAATGAATCAGGAGCTGATGGCTTTGTACCGGACCTACAAAGTCAATCCCATGGGCGGGTGCCTGCCTATGATACTCCAGATTCCTGTTTTTTTTGCGCTTTATAGAATGCTTTACCAGGCCATTGAACTGAGACACGCGCCGTTCTTTCTTTGGATCAACGATTTGTCGGCCCCCGACCGTCTTTTTAATTTTGGTTTTTCCATTCCATTTATGGAACCTCCCTACGGTATTCCGGTTCTAACCGTGATCATGGGGGCAACGATGTTGCTTCAACAAAAAATGTCACCTCCTCCGGGAGATCCGACACAAGCCAAAATGATGATGTTAATGCCTGTCGTGTTTACATTCATCTTCATTAATTTTTCCTCAGGTCTTGTTTTGTACTGGCTTGTGAACAATGTCCTTTCAATCAGCCAACAATACTACGTTCAAAAGAAAACCGCATAAGTTCCGGAGGCAAAAATGTCTAAGACCTTAGAATTTAAAGGTAAAAATGTCGACCAAGCCCTTGCGAATGCCAGTGACGAACTCAATCTTCCAGTTGACCGGATTAAACATGAAGTGCTTGCCTACGGTTCAAGTGGAATTTTCGGCCTTGTTGGTGTTAAAAAAGCAATTATTAAAGTCTTTATAGATGATGCTGCCGGGGGCAGTCGATCCAAAACGGATGAAAAGAAAAAACACGATTCTTCCGAAAAAAACGAAGATTTTGTTCAACCTCCCCACGAAGCGGGTGAGGTGAGTGGGAACGATGACGAATTGGTGGCCGGCGGGATCCTGGCTTTGCAAAAAATAATTGACGCGATTACTTCCGGAGCCACCGTTAACCTGGACCGACAAAAGGAACGGTTATACTTTACCATTTCAGGAGGAGACAGCGGCGTCCTCATTGGAAAGCGGGGGCAGACATTGGAAGCCATCCAATATCTTCTTGAAAAAATGATTAATAAAAAAAGCACGAATCGGATTCGCGTTGTCGTCGACGTTGAAGGTTATCTTGAAAAAAGAAAAGACAATCTTCAACAGATGGCCTCCCGTATGGCTGAGAAAGCAAAGCGTACTAAAAAGCCGGTCACCATCGGTCAGATGAATGCCCATGATCGGAGAATTGTGCATATTCATCTGAAAGATGATAAAGGTGTGAGGACGCAAAGCTTAGGGGATGGATATTTTAGGAAGTTGATGATTTTCCCTAAGAAACAATCAGGGGCCAAGAAGAAAAACCATAAATAGATAAATGATTTTTTAAATTCTTAATTCATGTTCAACCATACGATTGCTGCCATAGCGACCCCACTGGGACCCGGGGGGATAGGGATCATAAGGATCTCGGGACCTTCCGCCTACGCGATTCTTAAACGTCTCTTTGTCAGACAACTGCGCGCCAAGAAAAAACGGACCCATTTCAAATCTTCATCCAATGATACTTTCCGTTCCCATATGGTTTACCACGGTTATATCATGGGGGTGGACAGAGAAACGATTATTGACGAAGTGCTAGCCATTTTCATGCAAGGTCCGAAAAGTTTTACGAGAGAAGATGTTGTCGAAATTCAATCTCATTCCGGGTTTATCGTTCTCAACAGAATTTTAAGCGCCATTATCGATGCCGGTGCCGGGTTGGCGATGCCGGGTGAATTTACCAAGCGCGCCTTTTTAAACGGCCGCATCGATATCAGCCAGGCCGAAGCGGTGATCGACCTTATCAACGCACCCTGTGAAACCGCTGCACAAATGGCCAGCCACCACCTTACCGGCGGTATAAGAGACATCGTTCAAACGCTGACATTCAAGCTGAACAATTTACAAGCCAAGTGCGAAGCAGCCATTGAATTTTTGGAAACGGGTGAAGATCGCACACTTATTTCCGATGTTTCCCGGGAGGTTCGCAATGAAATTCTGCCCGGTATTTCAAAATTGATCCAGAGACAAAAAGAGACCGCCATTTTCCGAAAGGGGTTGCATCTCGCCATCGCGGGTTCTCCTAACGTCGGGAAATCAAGTTTGCTAAACCGGTTGGTTGAAAGGGAAGCGGCCATTGTATCGGATTTTCCGGGCACCACCAGGGATGTGGTCAGGGAATACATTTCCATCAACGGAATTCCGGTTGTGGTGTGTGACACCGCCGGTATTCATGAGACCAGCGATCCTGTTGAATGCATGGGTATTGAAAAATCACGGAATCAAATTCACCATGCGGACATCGTCTTAATGGTTCTCGATGGGACCCGAGACGTGAATGCCTTCGAAGAAAAATTACTTACGGAAATAAAGGAAGATAAAACCATCGTTGTCGTTAACAAGGATGATGTTGTCGATGAGGGGGTGATTCGTGGTATTGAAAAGCGCGTCGCCAAATATTCATGGATCCGCGTTTCGGCCAAAACGGGGACACGCATTGATCAACTGAAATCTTTAATTTTCAAAGATATTGTCCACGGACAACAAGGGGCGGGCGACACGTGGGCGGCGCCAAACCTCAGGCAGCGAAAAATATTGGAAAAAACATCAGCGGCCCTGGCGCCGTTGACTGGTCAAGGCGTCTCCGGTCAACCGATTGAACTCGTGTCCGAACGATTAAAACATTCATTGCAGCTTATAGGGGAGATATCAGGGGTCGATGGCAGAGAGGATCTGTACGATCATATTTTTAACCAATTTTGTGTGGGAAAATAATGTTTCACGTGAAACATTGTACCAGGAGATTCACAGATGATACCCGAATTGGATCTTGTTTTTAATAAGTATGAACGCCTTGTCGAACAAGTGGATAGCGTTTTTGAAAAAGTCCGCCAACAATATCCGGATTGTGTCGCATGTAAACTGGAGTGCGCGGATTGCTGCCATGCTCTTTTTGACCTGTCCCTGGTCGAAGCGCTTTACATTAACCGGCATTTTTTGAAAGAGGTTGCCGATCAGAGAAAAATAGAAATCCTGGATCTCGCCAACGTTGCCGATCGTACCATTTATCGGATGAAACGAAAGGCTTTCAAGGCCGTCCAATCCGGTGAAAAATCCGAGGAGCAGGTTCTTCTCGAAATGGCCGCAGAAAGGGTCCGGTGCCCCTTGTTGAACGATGACAATCGATGTGAATTGTACGATTCCCGTCCCGTTACCTGCCGAATTTATGGTGTTCCCACCTCCATTGGCGGGCGCGGCCACACCTGCGGACTGTCCGGTTTTAAGGAGGGCGAATCCTACCCCACGGTGAATTTGGATTCGATTAATGCGAAACTCCATGAGTTGTCGCAGGAAATTGTCGGCGTGCTTGAATCCAAACACGCTAAAATGGGTGATGTATTGATGCCGTTGTCCATGGCGCTGATAACTGTTTTTGATGACGACTATCTTGGAATTCAAAAAGGCGAGAAGAAACCCATGCATGGTCAGGAATAGGGGGTCCTATGGATTCTGGTTTTTCCGATGAAGAAAAGAAAAAAGCTGTTTTTGACGCAATGTCTTCCCGGAGGCAAAAATATATCCGAGATAAAATCGGCTATGAAAAATGGAATCCATTTGAAAAACCAAAGGATCCAATCGATATCCGGAAGGATAAGAGCCGCCGGACGTCACAAATGCTGGTTCGTGAATTTTTAGGGTCGCGACCAATGGAGGGGTATTCCAATAGTTACGGGCGTGGCGTGTTGGAAATGGCGGTAGGAATTATTAATGACGATGACCGGTTTATCGGCATGTATGAGTTTGCCCTGTGGCATAAAAACTTGCTGGAGATAGAAGGGTGCGAGTAGCGCCAAGGGGATTCAACACAATTTTTTTTACGAAATAGCGAACTGAAATGTCTGTTTCATCGGCGTCACTGGATGTACATGTTTTACGATTTATTGCCAACTCTCCTTTCAAGGTCAGTTTTGCCCGCTTAAAGCGCCATGTCAATGAAGCAGGGCCGGTGAGCACCAATACGTTGAAAAAAGTGGTGACCGGTCTTATTCAAGATGGACAGTTATGTTACACGTGCCACTACGGTCGTTCTTTTATTGAAATTTCATTTGACCGTCCCCGGCGCGTTTCCGATCATGTCGTACTCAAGTCACCTCGGTCTGTATGGGACGACTCCGGGGATCTCTCGGTCATCTCTCTATCCAGGGGCGCCTCCTTCGGGGGAGGGGAACATCCATCGACCCGTCTGGCGATCCGTTTGATCGATCACGTTCTCCATTGGCCGTGCTTGCAGGATAGGAAAAAAAAACTCCGGGTTATTGATATCGGAACGGGTTCCGGCGTTTTGGCGATTGTTGCGGCCAAAATGGGTGTGGGGCATGTGTGTGGTTTGGACACCGACCCCTGTGCGCGGTTTGAGGCGCGGAATAACGTGGATCTGAACGAGGTCGACACTGTCGTTAATATTCTTGATAAGGACCTGAATGCGATTGACGGTGTTTACGATATGGTTTTTGCAAACCTGAGGGCTCCGACTTTGTGTGGTTTTCGGAATCTCCTGGAAAATATTGTTGAGACAGAGAATTTGCTCATCTTTTCAGGGTTAAAATCAGAAGAAACCGATATGGTTGTCGATTTTTATAAAAAAGGAGGATATTTTCTATATCAGAGTGCTTGTGAAAAGGGCTGGGGCGCCATATGCCTGGTTAAAGGCGCTCTATTGAACGATACGGCAATGTGTATATAATGATATTGGCCGGGTTAAAATCGTTAAAAAATAAGGACCTCAGCGACTTGTTTTTAACTGTCTGTTTTGTTACGTTATTTTAACGTATCCGCATAGATTCCAACGAAAAGCGGTAACGTTCTGGATTTCGCTTCCCGAATCATACGATCTCGCTGTTTTTTGGTTGGCTCTCTCCTGTAGGCAGCAGTCCAATCCATATAGTATAAACGTATCTTCACCCGAGGTGACCCGGTTGCCGGAAATGGAAACGCTCATTGGTCATTATGAAATGACGTTCCGAGAAGATATTCTTCATACTGTGTGGGTCGTGTCTGGTAGATTTCCAGCATCGCCTCATATGTTTTACGTTCTTCACTGTTCTTCCATGCCTCCCAATCCTTCATCTTTTGCCACGTGCAGATGACAGCAAGATTTTCCGGAAAATCAGATTGCATCAACGTCTCACCTGAAATATAGCCTGTTTGATTCATGGCGATCGATCGGATTTTATTGAGCAGAGAAAGAATTTGTGGTGTGTTCTCTTTGACGAAACGTCTTTTGATAATAATTTTTGCGATCATGGCGACCTCCATTTATGATATTTGGTCAGAAATGAAAGCGGCGGGAGGCTGACGGTGGTCTATGCAGGAGGAAAAGCGTTTGGAAAAGGCGCGTTGAGTCTGCCGGTCCATTTCAATGATGAAAGAAGCATGGCACAGGTAAAACCGGGCGGTCAAGAAAAAAGCGTGTCCTGAAAATCCGCACATACAAATGCCGGTGTATGTCATTCATACACCGGCATTTGTATTGGGTCAGGCCTCGAAAGAGAGGCTATCCCACATTAAAACTCCAGAGAATGCCGGCACAGATAGCTGACCCGATCACCCCGGAAGAGTTGCAGGCCATCGCATGCATCAACAGGTAGTTTGATGGATCTTCTTTTTGGCCCATTAAATGAACTTCTCTTGCGGAACCAGGAACGGCGGAAACGCCGGAAGCCCCGAGCAGGGGGTTTATTTTCTCTTTGGAGAACAGGTTCATGACTTTGGCGAAAAGAAGGCCCGAGGCTGTCGCAATGCTGAAGGCCACGGCTCCGAGAACAAAAATACCAACGGATTTCGTGGTGAGAAAAACATCTGCCTGGGTACTGGCTCCGACGGTGAATCCCAAAAAGATGGTGGCAGTGTCGATAATTGCGGTCCGGGCTGTCTGGGCAAGCCGGTCGACAACGCCACTTACCTTCATCAGGTTGCCGAAAAAGAAAGTTCCTAACAAGGGGATGGAGGCCGGTGCGAGAAAGCAGCAAAGGAATAGTCCGATCACGGGAAAAACCAAAAGTTCTTTTCGGGAAACCGGCCTCGGGTCAGGCATGTGGATCAATCGCTCCTGCTTGGTCGTGAGCAATTTCATGATTGGAGGTTGAATGATGGGGATCAAGGCCATGTAAGAATATGCGGCAATGGCAATGGGGCCGATCAGGTGCGGGGCCAGTTTCGCGGTCAAGAAGATGGATGTCGGACCATCAGCACCCCCGATAATGGCTATGGAGGCGGCCTCTTTGGGTAAAAAGCCAAGGGCCAGGGCGCTGAGCAGGGTAAAAAAGATGCCCATCTGCGCGGCGGCACCGAGCAGCATCAATTTCGGACGTGCCAACAGGGATGAAAAATCGGTCATGGCACCCAGACCCAGAAAAACGATGGAGGGATAAACACCTGAGGTGACCCCAAAATAAAGATAATGAAGAACACTGTTCGGTTCATATATGCCCAGCCCGAACCCTTTGAAAAAGGGAACGTTGCCCACCAGAACACCGAAGCCGATGGGCAGCAGCAGGAGCGGTTCGTATTGCTTGGCGATTGCCAGATAGACAAAAAAGAGGCCCACGGCCCACATTAGAAAGTGCCGGTAATCGGCCAGATAGTACCCGGTGTTGGTGAGAAACTGCAGTAACAGATCCATTTTTAGGTCCTTGTCGTTTATTCGGATTTGGATTTCCAGGTGAAGCGTCCCTCACCGGCAGAGACGAGTATCCCGGCGTCTCTGAATCGATTGATAGACAAATGGGGGTGTGGAATCCCGAGTTCCTTTGATTTTCTGTGCAGATCGATCAACGTAAACGATTCACCCAATTCCTTGGTCAAGGACACATAGATCGTCGATGCGGCGTCGATGTCTTCAGGCATTTTTTCAGGAATGATCGCTTTTGGTCGGCTCTCCTTTGCCTCGGGTTCCACCGGAGGCTGGGCTTTTTCTTCGAAAAAACCGGTTAGGCGGGGAATCATCGAAATGAGAAAAGACAATACGCCCAGACCGATGAGAACGATACCGGCGCCTGCGCCGGCCATCGCCCACCCGTTGGCCTGTTGAATAGCTGCAATCCCGTACATGTTTCCTCCTGCTGCCGAGGCTGTCTGGTCCTTTTTATACAAGGAACAAGGCAAACGCGATTAAAGATTGGTTCAAGTCGATCGTCCATGTAAATCCGAGTTTGTTAAAAACGCACAACACAAAACCAATGTCAATAACAAAGCCAGCGTCTTGAAAAAATAAGAATATTTCTTACATGAAAGACGGGATGTCGAGGATCTGGCGAAATTAAAAGTTTGAAACCTGTTGGACAAGAGGTAAGAACTTGGCTGTTGACTTAACGATTGGTATCATCGTAGAAAAAAGGGTTACATATTTAATCCATTAGAACAAGAACCATTCGTTGTCAAGAAAAGGAGGAGCATATGACAGGGGGGGCAATCTGGAGAAAATCTTTTATCTGGGCAATCAGCGTAGCCATTCTGCTGGCTTTTTTTACCGCAGGTTCAGCCGTGTCTGCAGAAAAAAAGCTCAAAGCCGGCTTCGTTTACGTCGGTCCTGTTGGCGACTACGGCTGGTCCCACGCCCATGACGTGGGTCGGAAATATGCGGAAAAAAAGCTGCCCTGGCTGAATACCGTTTTTATCGAGTCTGTGGCCGAAGCGGATTCCGCAAGGATTATCGATCGGTTTATTCAAGAAGAAAAATGCGATGTGGTCTTCACGACCAGTTTTGGGTACATGGATGACACGATTAAAGCGGGGATAAAATATCCCGACAAGCATTTCATGCATTGCTCCGGCTTCAAGCAAACCAAGAATGTGGGCACCTATTTTGCCGACCTCTACCAGACTTACTACCTGAACGGGCTGATGGCCGGCGGACTGACCAAAAGCAATAAAATCGGTTATGTGGCCGCTTTCCCCATTCCCGAGCTGGTACGACATATCAATGCGTTTGCGCTGGGAATCAAGGCGGTGAATCCCAAGGCCGAGGTTCACGTACGATGGACTTACGCCTGGTATGGGCCCGATAAAGCCAGGGAGGCGGCCGAGGCATTAATCGCAGAGGGCTGCGATTCCCTGGCGTTTACCGAAGACACGCCGGCAGTTATCGAGGTTGGCCAGGAGCACACCGAAAAAGGCAAACAGATCTTCACCTTCAGCCATTACAGCCCCATGCAGCCTTATGGAAAGGACTCGGTGGTGTCCGGGCAATTGGTCGACTGGGGGGTCATGTATGAAAAAATCCTCAAGGACCTTTATGACGGCACCTGGAAAAGTGATGATCAATGGTGGCTGGTTGCCGAAAAGGCTGCCATTCTTGGCGGATCTTTCGATGAGCCGATAAACGCCAAGTTTGTCGATGCGTTGAAAACCGTTTCCGTTGAAACCAAGGATTTGGGCAATCTGTCTGTCTACGAGCTGGTTTTTAAACGCTATGAACAGATGAAAAAAGGTACCGATGTGTTCGATCCATACATGGGGCCCATTTCAGATAATACCGGAAAACTGCAGATCAAAGCCGGGGAAACGGCATCAAAAGGTGACCTGTTGAGCATCATGTATTATGTTGACAACGTTGTCGGCAGTATTCCTAAATAGTCTTCTTATCATGACCATAAAAGGGGGGCTGGGGGCTTGGCATCCGGCTCCCCCTTTGTTTTAGGGCTCTGGTTTCTGCACCTTTACGCCCGCATGGCTGCATCGTTCGTGGTTGCTGCATTCATGATCGGAACAAGGATATTATGAAAACAATAGAAACGCTTGAAATGATAGATATATCGAAGTCATTTCATGGCGTTCGGGCCAACGACGGCATCAACCTGAAGATTTCATCCGGCGAAATTCTGGGTTTGCTGGGGGAAAACGGTGCTGGTAAAACCACTCTGATGAATATTCTTTATGGTATTTACCAGCCTGACGGCGGAGAGATCCGAATTAATGGCCGCCCGGTTTCAATCGATTCTCCAAGGGCGTCCATCGACCACGGCATCGGCATGGTGCATCAGCATTTCATGCTGATCCAAAACCACTCGGTCATAGAAAATATCGCCCTTGGTTATTCTCATTCACCCGCGCTGTTCCCGGGGAAAAAAATTCGGCAGCGCATTGTTTCCTTCTCGGAAAAGTTCAATTTCAACATCGATCCGGATAAAAAAATATGGCAGCTGTCCGCGGGCGAACAGCAACGGGTGGAGATCATCAAGGCGCTCGTGAACGGTGCCGGTCTGCTCATTCTTGATGAACCCACATCAGTCCTTACCCCTCAGGAGACCCGGGATTTTTTTGAAATTCTGGAGAAAATGAAAAATGACGGACAGATGATTATTCTCATCAGTCACAAGCTGGATGAGATCAAGAAATTGTGCGACCGGGTGACCGTTCTTCGAAAGGGGCGGGTCGAGGGACATTCGGACACCGACTCCTTAGACAATCGCTCTCTGGCCCGTATGATGATCGGACGGGATGTTGTTTTTTCTTTTTCGAGAGAGAAGATGCCGAGGCTTCAGAAAGTGCTGGATGTGGAAGACGTCAAGGTCGATGGCGACAAAGGGTACCAGGTCGTAAACGGCATCTCTTTCCAGATTTACAGAAATGAGATTTTTGGCATCGCCGGCGTTTCCGGCAACGGCCAGCGCGAGCTGGTAGAGGCCATCACCGGATTGCGGCTCGTCCGGCAGGGCCGCATTCGGATCAATGACATCGATATCACCAACGAGAGTCCTCGAAAGATACACAATAATGGTGTTTCCCATGTACCGGAGGAACGAATTCGATTTGGCATCGCACCGAATCTCTTCTTATACGAAAACGCAATCCTTAAACAACACCATCAGAAAAAATTTTCACGGCGGGCTTTTCTTGCCTACGGGCGAATCAGGGCGCACGCTCAACAGCTGATCAAAGATTTTCAGGTGGCGACGCCGTCTATCAATGTACAGACCAAAAACCTTTCCGGCGGCAATATCCAAAAATTGATCCTTGGCCGAGAGATTTCCGACAAACCGGATTTGCTGGTCGCCTCCCACCCGACCTACGGTCTGGATGTGGGGGCCACGGAGTATCTGCGCAACCAGCTTCTCAAGCGTCGGTCGGATGGTGGGGCTGTTTTGCTGGTGTCCGAAGACCTGGACGAAATTTTTGAGCTTTGCGACCGGATTGCCGTCATATTTCAAGGGCGATTCATGGGAATTCTGGAGTCGGATGATCCCCGGATCGCGGATATCGGACTAATGATGGCCGGTACCAAGAAAATAAAGACAGGAGACGGGGCGGATGCTTCACTTTAAAGTCTCGGACCGGGAACAGATATCCGCAGTCGGCTCTTTTTTGACGCTGGTTCTCGCGCTGGCCGCCGGAATGGTGGTGATCGGGTTCATTTTTCTGTTATGCGGCGTCAATCCATTGTTTGCATTCAAGAAAATATTCAGTGGCTCTTTCGGCAGCATCTACGGATTTAAAGAGACCATTACCAAGTCCATTCCGCTCATTCTGATCGGCGGCGGACTTGCCCTGGTGTTCAAGGCGAAATTCTGGAACATCGGAGCCGAGAGTCAGCTGCTTATGGGCGCCATCTTCGGTACCTGGGTGGGGTTGAACTGGGGGCCGGCATTGCCCGCACCGCTGATCGTTCCCTTGATGTTTCTGGCCGGATTTATCGGCGGCGCGCTATGGGGCCTGATTCCGGCCATCCTCAAGCTCCGTTTCGCCATCAACGAGGTCATTTCTACCCTGATGCTCAACTACATCTGCGCTGAATTTCTGACGCTGCTGATCGTCGGTCCATGGAAAAGTCCCAAAAAATTCGGCTTTCCCTATACCGACGATCTTCCGGCATCGGCCATCCTGTCTCTGATTCCCGGTTCCCGGATTCATGTCCCCACGCTGCTGTTGGCCGTGGTCGCCGTTGTGGTGCTGACCATTGTCATTTACAAGACCCGGTTCGGATATGAGGTGCGGGTCATTGGTGAAAATCCTGACGCGGCCAAATATGCGGGCATCGATTTCAGCCGAACGACCATGCTCATCATGGTTCTCAGCGGCGGCATGGCCGGCTTGGCCGGTGTCGGGGAGGTCGCCGGTATTCATCATTATCTGAGCTATCCGGACTCGATTTCATCCGGTTACGGTTTCACGGCCATCATTGTGGCCTGGCTGGCCAAGCTCAACCCGATTTATACGATTTTTTCGGGCATCTTTTTTGCCGGCATCCTGGTTGGCGGCGACGCCATTCAAATTTCCCTCGGACTGCCTGCGGCGACCGTTGACATTTTCAATGGAACCCTGCTGATTTTTCTGATCACGGGTGATTTTTTCACCAAAAACAAGGTTCGTGTCCTCTTTGGCGGAAAGGGTCTAATCCATGGATGAGGTGATCTTTTCTGTGGCTCATCGCACATTGGTTGCCGGTACCCCGCTGTTGCTCGGCACCGTTGGTGAGATTATCTGTGAGCGATCCGGCATTCTCAATCTTGGCGTGGAAGGGGTGATGGCCGTGGGTGCCGTGGCGGCTTTTATCGTCACCCATCATACGGGAAATCCATGGCTCGGGCTGTGCGTGGCCATTCTTGCGGGGATGCTGATTTCCATTATACATGCCTTTGCGTCGGTGACCCTTCAATCCAATCAGGTGGTCTCCGGACTGGCGCTGACCATGCTCGGCCTGGGAATCTCCGGCGTGTTGGGCAAACCCTACGTGGGAAAGCCCCTGGCCATAAAAATCAACGCGGTGCCCATTCCTTTTCTTGCGGACATACCGGTGGTGGGTCCCTTGTTTTTCAATCAAAGCCCGTTTTTATATCTGGCGGTGCTTCTGGCTGTGGGCGCATGGTTTGTGCTGGAACATACCCTGCTGGGAATCCGCATCCGTTCAACCGGCGAGAACCCCAAAGCCACGGAAACCCAGGGCGTCAACGTTTCGCGGATTCGTTATTTCGCCGTCATCATCGGGGGGGGGCTTTTATGCCATGGCGGGTGCCCACCTCTCTATTTCCTATAGCAAGTCATGGATAGAGGGAATGACGGCCGGCCGCGGCTGGATCGTTATCGCCCTGACCATCTTTGCGCTGTGGAACCCCATGCGGGCCATAGTGGGCGCTTTTCTCTTCGGCGGAATTTTTGTGCTTCAGTACCTGCTCCAGCCGCTGGGCATCTCTCCCAATTTTTTAGCCATGCTGCCCTATATGGCGACCTTGATGGTGCTGCTGGTCGGCGGTCTGCGTGACAGCCGCCGTCTCAACGCGCCTGCCATGCTGGCAGAACCTTATCGTCGGGGAGAGCGGTGACGGCCCCGGTTTTTTCGCAGGGAAAACGTGACGGCTCGGCCGGGATGCATCGGCTGCCGGTCAACTCCGACATCACCGGCGATGCAAATCCGGATGAATTCCATCATTGGATCTCATAGCGCACCAGCTTGCGCCGCAAGGTATTCAGGCCAATGCCCAGCAGCCGGGCCGTCTTGGATTTGTTTTTCCCCGTTTGCCGGTATGCATCCGAAATGTGATTTTTTTCCACTTCACTCAGGGGTTTGATCGGCGAACTCGCCGTCAGGGTGTTTTCTTCCGCACAATCCTTCAGGGAGGCGCTGATATGCGCCGGCAGGTGGGACTCCCGGATCGCTTCGCCACGGGCCAGGTTGACCGCCGACTGGAGTATGGATTTCAGCTCCCGGATGTTGCCAGGGTAGGAATAGTGCATCAACAGGGTCAATGCGCTTTTTTCGATAAATCCATCCCTGTTCACATCGTAGTATTTTTCCAAGAACTTGCGCGTCAGTAAAAAAATGTCTTCCTGACGCTCGCGCAGCGGCGGAAGATGGAGCCAGCCGCCCCGAATGCGGTAGTAAAGGTCTTTTCGAAAACGCTTTTTGGCGATCATCTGCTCCAGGTTCTCGTTGGTCGCCGCGATGAATCGAAGATCCACCTTTTGACGGGTGCTCGATCCGAGTTTGGAAAAATCCCCATCCTGGAGCACCCGCAGCAATTTGCCCTGGAGGGACAAGGGCAAGTCTCCGATTTCGTCCAGAAACAAGGTTCCCTTGTTCGTGTATTCCAGGTAGCCGACCCGCCCGCTTTCGGCCCCGGTAAAGGCGCCTTTGGTATGTCCGAAAAACTCCGCTTCGAAGAGGGAACTGGTCAGTGACGCCATATTGATTGGGGTAAATGGATGTTGTGCGCGATGGCTGGCGCCGTGAATGGCCCTCGCCAGCAGTTCTTTACCCGTGCCGCTTTCGCCGGTGATCAATACGGGCACCAGGCTGGAGGCATGCAGCTCCGCCTCCTTGAGGATGCGCAGGACTTTTTTAGACTGGGTAATGATCGGCAGAAAGGGGGCTTCGTTTTCAAGGGTGGGCAGATCGTCGCGCTTCTCGAGATCCAGGAGGTCGAGAAGCCGCTTCCGTTCGAGCGTCCGTTTGATGGCCAGGGCCAGGTCCTCCGTGGCCACAGGTTTGACCAGATAGTCATAGGCCCCTTTGTTCAGACACTCTACGGCGATTCTTGCTTCGTTGATGGCCGTTACCATGATACATTCGGTGGACGGTGAATGGGTCTTGATCGTTTCCAGCAGGGCCATGCCGTCTACGTCCGGCATGGTCATGTCGATGAGGGCCAGATCAAAAGACAGGCCTGCCTTTACTTCTTGAGCCAACCTGACGGAACTGTCTTCCAGCCGGACCCGATGGAAACCGATGTCGGCCAGCTTCCTCCCCAAAACGTCCAGATAGTCCCGATCATCATCGACGACGACGATTTTATGGTTCATCGACCCTCTCCATTCTCCTGCTTTATGCCAAAAAGGCCTGTGCCAAAATGGCCTTGTTTTTATAACCAGCTAAATTATCATGGTTTTTAATACTATATATTCCATATTGGCATAGCTGTCCAGTTGTTTTTGATGCCGGGCTTGTCGATCAGTTTGGCGGAGAAAAAGCCTTTATTCCTGGAATTACAGGGTAAATCGTTTTGTTGCACGATGTTGGCGGTATGGCACAGCCCTTGCTGTTCCATAATGGCAGACAAATGGTACAATTTGGCCCGTGTCACCTGCAGGCCTGTCGATTCTGGAAGGCTGCCAGCGCCTTCCGCACCGGAGTCAGGGTTGTCTCGCCTTTTTTATTAACTGTTACGCTTTTTTTCTGCAGCAACCATAAGGGGATTGGCTATGCATTTAAAAAACAAATTTGATGTGGGCAAGTTCACCATTATTGCAGAGATGCAGCCGCCAAAGGGGGTTGATATTTCTGCAATGGTCAACAGCGCAACCCGTGTAAAAAAAGCGGTCGATGCGTTCCTCGTGCCTGAAATGGGCAACGCCGTCATGCGGATGAGTGCATTGGGCGGGGCCATGATTCTCCAGGGCAAGGGCCTGGAAACCATTTTGCAGGTGAATTGCCGGGACCGCAACCGGATCGCCCTTCAGGCTGACCTGCTGGCCGCCTATGGGGCCGGTATCATTAATATGATGGGGGTTTCCGGAGAAGACCCCGCCCTGGGGGATCATCACCAGGCGAAGGCGGTCCATGATATCGATCTGATGACGCTGTTCAAGGCCGTTGCCACCCTCCAGACCGGCAGGGATATGGCCGGCAACGAATTGTCCGGAGCCCCCGCCTTTCTGGTTGGCGCATCCGTAAATGCACGGGCCACAGGTGACGAGCTTGAAAAAGAGCTGGATCTGATGGCTGAAAAGGCCGATGCGGGCGTCGATTTTTTTATCGCTCCGCCGGTTTTCGACATCAATGCCATCGCCCCGTTTATGGAAAAAGCAGACCTGAAAAAAAACCGGGTGGTCCCCACCGTGATGCTGCTTAAATCCGTGGGCATGGCGCGTTACCTGGCCCGTCATCTGAATATGACCATATCCAACGATTTGATCAAGCGGATCATGCGGGCCCCGGATAAACCCCTGGAAAGCCTTTCCATCGCCACCGAAATTATTTCGGCAGCCAAGGAGGCCGGTTTTGCCGGAGTGATGATTTCGGCCATGGGGTGGGAAGATAAACTTCAGAAGCTGCTGGATATGGTTTGATGGATGGCGGATCGCCCATAGTCCCTCACTTACCAACACTTTCATGAGGAATGCGTAATGGCAGAAAAAGAAAACACCCAAGGCAAGGATGTCGTCGGTTCCGTTTTGGTTGTCGGCGGCGGCATTGCAGGCATACAGGCATCGCTGGATCTGGCGGATTCTGGCTATTACGTCCATATGACCGAGACGAAGTCAGCCATCGGCGGCGTCATGGCCCAACTGGACAAAACCTTTCCCACCAACGATTGCTCCATGTGCGTCATCTCCCCCAAACTGGTCGAGTGCGGGCGGCATCTGAACATCGACCTGATGACCCTGACGCAGATCGAAGAGGTCACCGGCGAGGTGGGCAATTTTACGGTCAAACTGCGTCAGAATGCCCGATACATCGACATGGACAAGTGCACGGCCTGCGGCGAGTGTGCCAAGGCCTGCCCCATTGAAACCCCCAACCTTTTCGACGAAGGCCTGCGGGATCGCAGGGCGGCGTTTAAACTCTACCCACAGGGCATGCCCAGCGCCTACGCCATCGAAAAGCGCGGCACGGCGCCGTGCAAGGCCACCTGCCCGGCGCACGTGAGCATCCAGGGCTACATCGCCCTGATCAACGACGGTCGATACAAAGAGGCCCTGAAGCTTTTCAAGGAGGATCATCCATTCCCGGCGGTCTGCGGGCGCGTGTGCCATCACCCCTGTGAAAGCGAGTGTACGCGCAACGATGTGGACCAGCCGCTGGCCATTCGCGAGTTGCACCGTTTTCTGGCCGATTTCGAACGGCAGGGCGGGGAAACCTACATTCCTGAAATAACGGCTGAACCCCGTGACGAGAAGGTGGCCATCGTCGGTTCCGGCCCCGCCGGTGTCACGGCGGCGTACTTTCTGCTCCAGCAGGGCTACCAGGTGACCATCTTTGAAAAACAGCCTGAACCGGGCGGCATGATGCGCTACGGCATTCCCGAATACCGCCTGCCGCGGGACATTCTGGCGGGCGAAATCGATGTGGTCCGCCAAATGGGTGCCGAAATCCAATGCGGGGTGACCTTCGGTTCGGACATTACCCTCGACAGTCTCAAGGCGGACGGTTACAGCGCCTGCTTCCTGGCCATCGGCCTGCACGGCGGGCGCAGCCTGGGGGTGGAAAACGAAGATTCCGAAGGGGTGCTTCAAGGGGTTGATTTTTTGAGGGATGCCTCAATGGGCAAGGACATCGACCTCGGCGAGGACGTCATCGTGGTCGGCGGCGGCAATGTGGCCATCGACGTGGCCCTCACCGCCAAGCGCAAGGGGGCCAAGAACGTCACCCTGATCTGCCTGGAAAAGCGCGAAGAGATGCCCGCCTGGGAGCACGAGATCGAAGAAGCCCTGGAGGGGGACATCACGATCGTCAACAGCTTTGGCCCCAAATCTTTTTTTATCGATAAAAACAAGCGCGTATCGGGCATTGAATTCAAGACCTGTACGGCGGTGTTCGACGAAGATGGCCGGTTCAACCCTGCATACGACGAGGCGGAGTGCCAGCCCTTTTTCGGTGATACCATCATCGTTGCCATCGGCCAGAGCACCAACCTTACCGGCATCAAGGAGCAGGGCATTGCCGTTTCCCGGCCCGGCGGCCTGGAGGCTGACCCGCTCACGCTGCAGACTCCCATCGATTGGGTCTTTGCCGGCGGCGATGCCTTTTATGGTCCCAAATCGGTGGTCGATGCGGTCGCCTGCGGCAAGGAGGTGGCCGAGAGTATCCATCGCTTTGTAAATGGCCTGGACCTGGCCGAAGGCCGACAGAAAGTGTGGGACTACGTCAAACCCGAGGATCTGAGCCAGGAGCCCAACAAAGCGCGGACAACGGTCAGGTGTCTCGATCCCGAGGCCCGGGAGTGCAATTTCCTGGAGGTCTCCTTTGGTTATAACGAGGCGGAGGCCAAGCGTGAAGCCGATCGCTGCCTGAAGTGCGGGGTCTGCTCGGAATGCTACCAGTGTGTGGATGCCTGCCTGGCCAATGCGGTGGTCCATGACATGGTGGCCGAAGAGAAGACCATCAACGTGGGGGCCATCATCCTGGCTCCCGGATTCACGCCCTTCGATCCCTCAGAGCACAAGTCCTACCCCTACGCCAGCCATCCCAACGTGGTGACCAGCCTGGAGATGGAGCGGATTCTCTCGGCGTCCGGTCCTTTCGAGGGGCATCTGGTCAGGCCGTCGGACCACAAGGAACCGGAAAAGATCGCCTGGTTCCAATGCGTGGGTTCCCGCGACATCAACTGCAGCGATCACAGTTACTGCTCTTCGGTCTGCTGCATGTACACCAACAAGCAGACGATCATCGCCAAGGAGCACAGCGAAAAGCCCCTGGACACGGCCGTTTTCTTCATGGACATGCGCACCCACGGCAAGGAGTTTGAAAAATACTACATGCGCGCCCGGGATGAACAGGGGGTGCGGTACATCCGGTCCAAGGTGCACACCATTGACCCGGTGGAAAATGACGACCTGCGGTTGCGTTATATTACCGAAGAGGGGGAACTGGTTGAGGAAACCTTCGACATGGTGGTCCTGGCCGTCGGGCTGGCCCCCAACAAGGAGTCGGTGGACCTGGCCAAAACGGTGGGCATCGATCTCAACGAACACCTGCACGCGGCCACCCACACCCTCGAACCGGTCAGTTCGAGCAGGCCCGGTGTGTTCGTCTGCGGTGCTTTTCAGGAACCCAAGGATATCCCCCAGTCCGTCATGGAGGCGTCCGCCGCTGCGGCCACGGCCACCCGGCCCCTGGCCGAAGCCAGAGGGTCGCTGATAAAAACCAAGGAGCTGCCTCCGGAAATTGACGTGTCCGATCAGGAGCCCCGGGTGGGCGTATTCGTCTGCAACTGCGGGATCAACATCGGCGGTGTGGCGGATGTGCCGGCGGTTCGTGAATACGCCGCCACCTTGCCCAATGTGGTTCATGTGGAAGACAACCTGTTCACCTGCAGCCAGGACACCCAGGACAAGATGAAAGAGGTGATCACGGAACATGGCATCAACCGCGTGGTGGTGGCCTCCTGTTCTCCCCGGACCCACGAGCCGCTGTTCCAGGAAACCATCCGGGATGCCGGTTTGAACAAGTACCTGTTCGAGATGGCCAACATTCGGGACCAGAACACCTGGGTTCACATGAACAATCCGGATCGGGCCACGGCCAAGGCCAAGGACCTGGTCCGCATGGCCGTGGCCAAGGCCGCCTACATCGAACCCTTGCATCAGGTCCGGCTGGAGGTAATCCAGAAGGTGCTGGTGGTCGGCGGTGGTGTCGCCGGAATGGAGGCGGCCCTGGGTGTTGCCGACCAGGGCCTCCAGGTCTATCTCGTGGAGCGGGGCAACTTGCTGGGCGGGGTGGCGCATAAACTGCGCTCCACCTGGCAGGGGGAGCCCGTAAAGCCCTACCTGGAAGATCTGATTGACCGGGTGCGCAGCCATCAACATATCCGGGTCTTCATGAAAACAGAGCCGGTGGAAACCACCGGTATCATGGGTAACTTCACGACCACGCTGATGACCTCCGGTGAATCCCTGACGGAGACGGTGGTGGAACACGGCGCCACCGTTCTCGCCACCGGCGGCAAGGAGTACACCCCCAGCGAATACCTGTACGGAAAAAATCCCAACGTGCTCACCCATTTCGATCTGGATGCGGCCATGGATGCAGACGACCCCCGCCTGGATGCGGCCCAAAGCGTCGCTTTCATCCAGTGTGTCGGGTCACGGACCAAAGAGCGGCCCTACTGCAGCCGGTTGTGCTGCACCCACACCGTCAAGAGCGCCCTGAGTCTCAAGGATCGCAACCCGGAGATGGACATCTACGTCCTGTACCGGGACATCCGTACCTACGGATTCCGCGAAGAGTTATACAAAACGGCCCGGGAAAAGGGCATCATCTTCATGCGCTACAACCTGGAAGACAACCTGCCCGACGTGAAGGAGGCCGACGGCGGCCTGAGTGTAACGGTGAGGGATCATGTGCTCCAGGTGCCGGTGGAACTGAACCCGGACCTGCTGGTGCTGGCCACGGCCGTACTGCCCAATGAGAACAAGGATGTGTTTGAACTGTTCAAGGTGCCCATCAATGCCGATGGCTTCCTGGTGGAAGCCCACGCCAAGCTGCGCCCCGTGGATTTTGGTTCCGAGGGGCTCTTCATGGCGGGTCTGGCCCACTACCCCAAGCCTCTGGATGAAAGCATCGCCCAGGCCCGGGCGTCGGTGTCGCGGGTGATGACCGTTCTCTCCCAGGATTCGATCATGGTGGGCGGCGTCGTGGCCGAGGTGGATCCGGACAAGTGCGCCGTCTGTGTCACCTGTGTGCGGACCTGCCCGTATAACATCCCTTATATCGGAGAGGAGGGACATGCCGTGATCGAGCCGGCCGAGTGCCATGGCTGCGGCTGCTGTGTGGCCGAATGCCCGGGCAAGGCCATCCAGCTCATGCATTTTACCGACGAACAGATCGTTGCCAAGACGGCGGCCCTTTTCGAAAAGAAAAAAGGGGCGGCCGCCTGAACCACGGGGAATATGGGCGCCATCAAATACGGCAGCCTGAGAACTCCGGGCGCCCAAGACATAAGCAGATCGGCTGAAGGGGTTTAGGCTGAAGACATGGATGAGAAAAATCCAAAATTGGAGCGTTGCCTTTTCTCTACAACCTTCAGGCTAAAAAACTAAAAACCTAACCTCATCGGAGAACGACCATGAATGAAACCTTTGAACCCCAGATCCTGGCGTACTGCTGCAAGTATTGTGCTTATGCAGCGGCCGACCTGGCCGGATCCATGCGCTTGAATTATCCGAGCAATGTGAAGGTGATTCAGGTGCCCTGCAGCGGCCGGGTGGACATCCTCCACCTGCTGACGGCCTTCGAGGGCGGCGCTGACGGCGTATACGTGGCCGGCTGACTGGAAGGTGAATGTCATTTCCTGGAAGGAAATCTAAAAACCAGACGGAAAATCGAATACGTTCAGCGAACCCTTGAAGAGTTGGGGATCGAGCCCGAAAGGGCGCAGATGTATAACCTTTCTTCGGCCCAGGGACCCCGATTTGCTGAAATTGCAACCGAGATGACGGAGAAGATCAAGGCGCTGGGACCCAGCCCGGTGAATTCTTAACCACGGCCAGGAGGCGGAGTCTTCCGCCCCTGGACCCCAAGAGGTGAACCCATGATAATTGCGGATCGAAAATCTCTGGAAGAGATACAGGACATGATCAAGGAGTATAAGAAAATTCTTCTTGTCGGATGCAAAGGGTGCGTCACTGTCTGCAATGTAGGCGGGGCCAAAGAGGTGGGGGTGCTGGCCGCCACCCTGAAGATTGCCCGCAAGAAAGACGGCAATCCCATCGAAATCGACGAAAAGACCATAGAGCGACAATGCGACCCCGAATACGTTGAGCAGCTCCGGGACATTTTCGACCAATACGATGCCGTGGTCTCCATGGCCTGCGGCGTGGGGCCCCAGTTTCTTTCCGAGGCCTACCCCAGCCAGAAGTTTTTTCCGGCGGTAAACACCAAGTTCTTCGGCGGTGCGGTTCAGCACGGGATCTGGGAGGAGCGCTGCGCCGGCTGCGGCACCTGCGTCATCCATCATTATGACGGGTTGTGCCCCATCGCCCGGTGCTCCAAAAGCCTTCAGCACGGGCCCTGCGGCGGCAGCGCCGACGGAAAGTGTGAAATTGCCAAGGATGTGGAGTGTATCTGGGACACCATCGTCAAGAAGAAAATCGAACAGGGGCGCCTTGAGGATCTCAGAGTCATCCGGGCCCCGAAGGACTGGCAGACGGCAAGGGATGGCGGTCCCCGTAAAAGCATAAGGGAGGAGTTGGTGCAATGAGCAATAACGGTCTGAAATCAGGAAGCAACCTGGAGAAGGTGCTCAAGGCTGGCCACTTTGCGTTTACCGGTGAATGCGGACCGCCCAAGGGCGCCAATGTGGAGCATCTTAAAGAGAAGTTCGAACACCTGCGGGGAATGGTGGACGCGGTGAACGTCACCGACAACCAGACCGCCGTGGTTCGCATGTCCAGTGCGGCGGCCTCGGCCATCATGGTGGCCGAGGGGGTTGAGCCCAATTTCCAGATGGTCTGCCGGGACCGCAACCGCCTGGCCATGATGGCCGATGTGCTGGGGGTATACTCCCTGGGGGTAAAAAATATGCTCTGCCTCTCCGGCGACCACCAGAAGTTCGGTAATCACCCCCAGTCCAAGAACGTCTACGACATCGATTCCATGCAGCTGATCGCCATGGTGAAAAAGATGAGAGACGACGGCAAGTTCATCAACGACGAGGACATTGACGTGCCGCCGAAGATGTTCATCGGCGCTGCGGCCAATCCCTTTGCCGACCCGTATGAATTCCGGATTTACCGGCTGGCCAATAAGATCGATGCCGGGGCCGACTTTATCCAGACCCAGTGCATCTACAACATGCCCCGGTTTCGTGATTTTATGAAAAAGGCCGTGGACATGGGCCTGACGGAAAAGGCGTTTATTCTGGCCGGCGTCACACCGATGAAAAGTGCTCGCATGGCCCAGTATATGGCCAAAATGGTACCCGGCATGGATGTTCCCGAGGAATTGATCGAGCGGCTGAAAGGCGCGGGCAAAGGCAAGCAGGCTGAAGAGGGCATCAAATTCGCCATCGAGCAGATTGAAGAGTTCAAGGAGATGGATGGTGTTGCCGGCGTTCACCTCATGGCCATTGAATGGGAGCACAAGGTCCCGGAAATCGCAGAGCGGGCCAAGGTGCTGCCCCGTCCCCAGATCGATTGAAACGGTTCGGCCGGAAATGCGGGGTCGGGGACGCTATCATTGCCACCGACATCCCCGGTCCCGTCCGGTCCCGATTAGAAGCTCAGGCTGCTGATTAATCAACAATCAGCTTTTTGGTATAAAGGAGAACGAAAAATGAGCGACAAAAAACGAATCTTAGTGGTGGATGACGAGCCCGATTTTTGCTCCATTGTTCAGGGAAATCTGGAAAAAGAGGGTTTCGAGGTGGAGGTTGCCTATGATGGCGTGCAGGGCCTGGAAAAGGTTTCGGCCAATCCGCCGGACGCCATCGTTCTGGACGTCATGATGCCGGAAAAAGACGGCTATGCGGTGTGCAAGGAGTTGAAAAGCAATGAAAAATACGCCGACATCCCTATTGTGATGCTTACCGCCGTGGCGTCCCACGTCTCTTCTACCCGTTATTCTCACTATGATGGCATGAGCATGGAAGCCGACGACTATCTTCCCAAACCGGCCTCCGCGGAAGAGATCACCGACAGCCTGAAGGGGCTGTTGAACCTGTAATGCCTTTTTGAGTTAACGCGGAATTCCGGCGGTGGCTGGCCGGTCGATCGACTCACCGATGGATCGGCCCGCTGCGCCGGAGTCTCCGCGTCCGGTGTGATGATCCCAACGATCCTATAGGGGTAGGGTCAGGGGGCGGGCACCGGCTGCTTCCGAATCCGCGCATTGCAGTGATAAAAAAGGGAAGCGGTGTTACTGTGTTTTCCGCAACAGACACGGTGGCTCACTCTCCTGGGGGAATGGGTGCGCAGGATTCGGAAGTATTTTTTTGCCAACCACGAATGACGAAATCCGTCACGCTTATCAACGGAAGCAGGCCTGCTCGGAAGCGCGGAGCGGGTTTTTTATCCTGTTTCCCCATTGAACGGAAAACCCTATCAACGCGGCGGCAGTGCATGTCGGTGAGGCAATGATCCTCAGAGACCGGGACCCAGCCAGATGAAACCGCTTTCAGGCGTTCTGGACACGACATACGAATACCAGACCAAGGTGTTTTGTGTCATCAGCAACCAGCGGGTGTTTCGATCCCGCTCGCCGGCGATGTTTACCACGGTGTTCGCTCGGGTGGGCATCAATGGCGCCTATGTGCCGTTTATGGTTGCAGATGGAAATCTGGGCAAGGCCCTGGAGAGCCTCCGGGTGCTGAACATCGCCGGAGCCAGTATTACCTCTCCTTTCAAGGAAGCGGTGATCCCTTATCTGGATGTCTTGTCCGAAGGCGCCAATATCATCGGCGCCGTGAACACCATTGTCAGCAAGGACGGTAAGCTGAAGGGGTACAACACCAATGCCATCGGCATCATGGATGCCCTCAATGGGGTGCAATTCGACGTTGCCGGCAAAAAAGCCCTGGTCGTCGGCACGGGTGGGGCGGCACGGGCCGTTGTGTTCATTCTCAACTGGCTGCGGGCCGAATCGATTGTGGTGGCCGGCAGGGACAATGAGAAAACCCGCCGTCTGGCCGAGCATTTCAGCGGCACCCCGCTGAAGCTGACCGACCTGGCGGAGGCGCCCCTGAATGCGGACCTTGTCGTCAACGCCACCTCTGTCTCCAGCCAGGATGAGTCCGATTCGTTGACCGGCCTTGTCTGCGGCATGACGGTCAATGGCTGCCAGCTGGTGTTCGATCTCAATTATGGCCGCCGGGAAAACATATGGCAGGCCATGGCGGACAAAAATGACATCCCTTTCATCGACGGATTGTCCGCCCTGGTCTGTCAGGCCCGGCGAACCTTTTTGTTGTGGACCGGCAGAGAGGTGCCCCAGGAAGAATTTTTGAGGGCCCTGGAAGACCAATAATGGGATTCCGCAGGTTCGATCGTGTTTTTTCGCCTTCCCTTCACCCCCCCTGTCGGTTGATTTCCCGTTTCAGGCTGATTCCGTATTTTCGCATCCGGTTCCATACGGTGACCCGGTTGATGCCCAAAAGCCGAGCCGCCTGGCTCTGGTTCCCGCCGGCGGCCAGAAGGGCTTCGATCAGCTGTTGCCGTTCGGTGATGCCGGCCCCGTGAACAGGCCCTTCGGGTGCCGACACGGCCGGGCCTGCCGGGGCCACCAAATGGGGCGGCAGGTGATCGATGTCGATGGTGTCTTTATCCGCAACGGTAAAGGCATATTCCAGTGCACTTTTTATCTCTCTGACATTCCCCGGCCAGCGATATCCCATGAACCGGTTCAACGCCTCCCGGGTCAATCCCCGGATCGTTTTGCCGGTGCGGATTTCAAGGCGGTTGATGAAGGTGTTGACCAGCAGGGGGATGTCGTCCGTTCGTTTTCGAAGCGGCGGCAGATGGATGGGAATCACGTTGATGCGAAAATACAAGTCTTCCCGAAATCGCTTCTGGTCGATCAGTTCCAGCAGATTGCGATTGGTGGCCGTGATGATCCTGACATCCACCGACACGGGGCGGTTCTCTCCCACCCGCTCGAATTGACGGGTCTCCAGCACCCGCAGCAGCTTGATCTGGATGGACAGGGGGATGTCCCCGATCTCGTCCAGGAACAGGTTTCCCCCGTTGGCCGCTTCAAAACGGCCGGCCCGGTCCCGGAATGCACCGGTGAACGACCCCTTCACATGGCCGAAGAGCTCACTTTCCAGCAGGGATTCGTTTAATGCCGCGCAGTTGAGCTGGACGTAGGGACCGGCGCTTCGTTTTCCCCGATCATGGATGGCTTTGGCCACCAGTTCCTTGCCGGTGCCGCTCTCACCGAAAATAATGATAGGTGCATCACTCTGGGCCGCCTTGTCGATGATGGCGAAGACGGCTTTCATTTGGTCGCTGTTGCCGATGATACCCCCGAATCCGCTGTCGTCGTCCAGTTGGCGCGACAGGATTTCCACCTTTCGATCCAGTCGGTCGAGTTCACTCAGATCGGTCAGGGTCTCCACCGCCCCCAGCAGGGCCCCCTCTTCATCGCGCAGGACCGAGGCGTTTTTCAGGGCCGGCAAAAAGGTCCCGTCTTTCTTCTTTATGGTGCAGCGGCAGCGGCGCATTTCCGGCTGGTCGGGGTCAAACAGTTTGCACCACCCGTCTCCCCGGTTGTTGATGGCCATTTCACAGGCATCGCAGGCCAGCACGGTGCACGGCCGGCCGGTCACCTCGCTGGCCGAATACCCGGTCATCTCTTCGAAGGAGCGGTTGACCGACAGAATCCGGCCCGCCTTGCTGATGATCATCAGGGCCTCGTTCATGGTGTTGATCACCCGCTCCCAGTGTCTGTTGATGTCTTTGATCTGCACGACCCGCCCCCTCTTCGCTATGTTTAATCAAGTGTTAATTCATTTTAACATGTGATTAAACATTGTTTAATCATTAATTGGGTGTCCCATGGGCGCAAAATGTTTATTTATTATAAATAACAACGTGTTGAGTGTTGTCAGAATCGTGGCCAGGGGTGGCACATATTTTGTTTTATATCGCTCGGGAACCGTAACAGGGCGCTGCTGTCCGAGCGAAAAGGCTCGGGAAAAGAGGATTTATGTGCCGGCATCTTCATATCAATCTTGAGGATCTTCCATGGCCGGTGAATGTCCTCAAGTTTAACCAGATGGTGCATGACATGCAGCCGGGAGACGACGTGACGGCAACGATCAAAGATGCGGATGTCGTCGACAACCTCCAGCAGCTGCTGGGCAACCGGGCCGGATTGCACTTCGACGTATTTCAAGCGGAAACGGATTACCGCATCCGGGTAACCAAAGACCGAACGGATGATCCGGGACAACGGGTAAACATCCGCCAATCGGCGGGGGATCCTCAATTTTAACGGTTATCGAGGAGGGCCTATGGGGTTGAACAGACGCGATTTTTTCAAATATGTGACCGCTGCCGGCGCGGCGCTGGCCGGGTCCGATCGATCGGCCCACGCCTGGCAGTCCAGGGCGCCTTCCGATCCGGTCGGCTGCCTGGTGGACCTGACCCGGTGCATCGGCTGCCGAAAATGCGAAGAGGCCTGCAACCGCGTCAACGGCCTGCCGGAGCCGGATCACGGTTTTGAGGACCTGACGGTGCTGGATCGCAAGCGCCGTCCCGATGAACGGGCCTACACCGTGGTCAACCGATATACATCGGGCATCATCGATGAACGCGACCAGTTGGTGCCCACCTTCGTCAAGCTGCAGTGCATGCACTGTCAGGACCCGGCGTGTGCCTCCGCCTGCATCGTCGGTGCGCTGACCAAAAAGGATAACGGGACGGTGCATTACGACGTCACCCGGTGTATCGGCTGCCGCTACTGCATGGTGGCCTGCCCCTTTGAGATTCCGGCTTATGAATACCATGATCCCATAACGCCCCGGGTGATGAAATGCACCTTCTGCTATGAGCGGGTGCAGTCTGAAAACAAGCTTCCCGGTTGTGCGGAAATCTGTCCGGTAGAGGCCATCACCTTTGGCCGGCGAAGCGACCTGCTCGCCGTGGCTCACCAGCGCATTAAAGGCAACCCCGGCCGATACGTCGATCACATATACGGCGAGAAAGAGGTGGGCGGCACCAGCTGGATGTATCTGTCCGCCGTGCCCTTCGGGCGGCTGGGTTTCAATACCCTTCCGGAAACGCCCATGCCCCGGCTGGCGGAAACCATTCAACACCGCCTGTTCAGCTACCTGTGGTCTCCCATTGTGCTGTTCGGCATGCTTGGCGGGGTCATGTGGGCATCCAAGGACAAGGGGGACCGGGCCGGCAATGGCAACCAAGGAGGAGAGCGATGAGCCAACATGCAGCGCCCGTCAGGGCGAAATTCTGGACACCCGGCGTCGTGGTGCTGGCCGTGCTCATGGCCTCCGGTGCCGCGGCCATTGTCGCCCGTTTCATCGGCGGCATCGGCTATGTCTCAAATCTGACCACGGCGCGGCCCTGGGGCCTGTGGATCGGTGTGGATGTGGCCTCCGGGGTGGCCCTGGCCGCGGGCGGGTTTACCACCGCCTTTCTGGCGCACATCATCGGCCGTCACTATTATGAACCGGTGGTCCGGCCGGCCCTGCTGACGGCCATGCTGGGCTACACCTTTGTGGTGCTGGGACTGCTGGTGGATATCGGCCGGTCCTGGGCCATCTGGAAGCCCTTGTTGTACTGGAATCCCAACTCGGTGCTGTTTGAGGTGGCCATGTGTGTCATGTTTTACCTGAACGTGCTGTACATCGAGTTTCTGCCCGTCGTGGTGGAACGCTTCAGGGGCCGCGTGAACCTGCCCGGGCTGCTGGCGGGGATGAATGCACCGGTGGACGGGCTCCTCAACCTGGCCGACCGCATCCTGCCCCGGATCATGTGGTTTTTTATCATCGCCGGCGTGGTGCTTTCCTGTATGCACCAGTCCAGTCTGGGGTCCCTGATGCTCATCGCGCCCACCAAGCTGCACCCGCTGTGGTACACGCCCATGCTGCCGCTGCTGTTTCTGGTTTCGGCCATCGCCGTGGGCTACCCCATGGTGGTTTTCGAGGCCACCCTGGCCACCACATCCCTCAAACTGGATTCAGAGATGACGGTTCTGACCCCGCTCACCCGCATCACCATTTTTTTGCTGGGACTCTATCTGGCGCTCAAGCTTGGCGATATGGTGGTACGGGGCACGTATGTGTATCTGCTGGACGGAACCGCCCAGACCAACGCCTTTCTCGTCGAAGTGGTATTCGGCGTGCTCGTACCCTGGTTGATGCTGCTCGCTCCCAAGGTGCGCCGGTCACGGCAGGCCTTGTTCATTGCCTGTTCACTGATTGTCGGCGGCGTGCTCGTCAACCGGATCAACGTCTTTGTGGTGGGATACCGTCCCCCCATCAGCGAGGCCAATTATTTTCCGGCCATCGGTGAAATCCTGGTCACGGTGGGGCTCATCGCTGCACTGATGTTCATCTATCGAGCGATCGTAACCTATTTGCCCGTTCTCAACCAACCGGAACAGGAGGTGTCCGCATGACCAGAACAGGATCGGGTGTGCGTTTAATTGTCATGGTTGCCCTGGCCGGCATCTTTGGTTGTTCGGCGGCCCTGGCGGCGGCCCCGGCTCCGGCGGCGACGACGGCGCCGGCCGAGACGGACTGGTTCGCCCCCGACCAGGAGGCGGCCAAACGGCGTTCCCAGGAGGTGGTGCCCTTCGTCGAGGCCGTCATGGACGAATGCCGGTTGTGCCGGCAGCAGCGGCTGCGGGACAAGGGCCTGGGCGTCAACGACCAGTCGGAAAGTTATTTTTTGCTGGACAGCCCCATCATCCGTAAAACGGAAGACCACTATGGACCCGTACGGTTCATGCACGCCAAGCATGCCAGCGAAACCAAGGACTGCGCCTTGTGTCACCACTACCGGCCGCTGGACGCATCCGCATCGGAAACCACCCGCTGCTCGGCATGCCACCAGCAGCCCTTCCAAAAGGATCATCCCGAACGCCTGGGGCTCAAGGCCGCCTATCATCAGCAGTGCATGGGGTGCCACCAGAAGATGAACAAGGGCCCTGTCGACTGCGCCGGCTGCCACCGCAAGAACGTACCCGACCACAAGGACCTGATCCAGCTGGCAGACAACCCGGAGCCCTCCCAGGTGACCGCCGAGTGCCTGCGCTGCCACCGGCCGGCCGGCGAGGACATGCTCAAGTCGGCCCACTGGTTGTGGAAAGGGCCCTCTTCCTACACCCTTGAACACCGAAAGGAGGTCCAGCTCGGCAAGGCAACCCTTGCCACGAACAACTTCTGAATCAGCATCATCAGCAACGAGGCTCGTTGCACCAGTTGTCACGCCGGCTATGGATGGAAGGACGCAACCTTTGACTTTAACGACATGACCCGGATCGACTGCCTGGTGTGCCACGATACCACCGGGACATACAAAAAAATCCCCACCGGAGCCGGCATGCCCGACCCTGAGGTAGATCTGGCGGCCGTGGCCAAGAGCGTGGGCGCGACGTCCCGCAAGACCTGCGGGGACTGTCACTTCAACGGGGGCGGCGGCGAAGCGGTCAAGCATGCCGACCTTTCCCGCCAGCTCCTTCATCCGGAGCGCAGCTGTGACGTCCACATGGGCGGGTACGATTTCCAGTGCAGTGAATGCCACCGCACCCGCAACCACAAGATTGCCGGCCGCAGTTCCTCGGTTCCTGTGGTGGAGGGCAGCCTGTCATGCACCAACTGTCACTCGGGCACCCCGCATTACGGGGACGACCTGCTCGATCACCATCTGAACAAGCACAGCGCCACGATCGCCTGCACGACCTGCCATGCACCGGTTTATGCCAAGTGCAAACCCACCAAGACCTTCTGGGACTGGTCAAAAGCCGGCGACACAACACGCAAACCCCAAAAAGACAAATACGGCATGAAGGATTACCATTGGAAAAAAGGCGAATTCGTCTGGAAAGAGTCGGCCAAGCCCGTGTACCGATGGTATGGCGGCTTTACCAAACGGGTGCTGCTGGGGGACACGCTGGATCTGACGCAAGAGGAGATCAGCATCACCGAACCCGTCGGATCCATTAACGACCCCAATTCCAAAATCTCGCCGTTCAAGATCATGGCCGGTGTCCAGGCCGTGGACGCCCGGTACAAATACCTGCTGGTTCCCCATCTGTACCCCCGGGACAAGGAGGACAAAACCGCCTACTGGAAGCACCGGGACTGGCAGATGGCCTTTACCGACGGCATGAAGGCCGCCGGCATGAAGTACAGCGGCAAATACGAGTGGATTCAAACCAACATGTACTGGGGCGTCGAACATGAGGTCATGCCGGCCAATATGGCCCTGTCCTGTGTGCAGTGTCACGACAGCCTGAAGGGCGATCGGACCTGCAACCGCTGCCACCAGGACAGCCGGGACGTGGATTTCAAATCCATTGCCCACAAGGGGACCGACTTTTCCTATATGGCGTCCAAGGGCCGTGACGTGAGCCATCTGGTGGGCACCACGGACTATATCGACTTCAAGGCCCTGGGGTACAAGGGCGATCCGATCATTTACGGCGGTCGGTTCAAGAAACTGCCCATGGGATATAAAGCCGAAAAGTAGTCCCGCGCCCGCCTCAACGCCCCCGCTTCCGCCGCCGCGATGATGCAAGGCCATCATCGCGGCGGCGGAATACCTTTTGCGGCATCGTGGCCATCGGACCACCGGACGGGGTCTGGGGTTGCATCCGTGTCAAGGCGAGTCTATAGTAAGGCAGAATTACGAGTATATACCAGTTTTGGGTGGGGCTGCCCGGCATACCGCTGTTATCCGTGCAGCCCAAACCCATCCAGGAAAGGAGGTCTTAATGTATTTCAACCAAATCGCCGTACCGGGTCTGGGCTGCCTCTCCTACGTCATCGGCTGTCCGCGCGCCAAAGCCATGGCCGTCGTCGACCCCAAACGGGATGTGCAGGACTACCTGGCCATTGCCCGTGAGGAAGGCATGCGGATCACCCATGTCATCAACACCCATGTGCATGCCGATCATGTGAGCGGGGATCAGGAGCTGCGCCTGGCCACGGGCGCGGACATTTACATTCACGAAAGCGCACCGGTCGAATACAAACACAAGGATCTCAAGGAGGGGGACGTCTTCGAACTCGGCGCCGCCAGGATTGAAGTCCTGCATACGCCGGGGCACACCCCCAACGCCGTCTCCCTGCTGGTGACCGACAAGGCGCGCTCCGAGGAGCCGGAAATGTTGCTTACCGGCGACCTGCTCTTCGTCGGCGACATCGGCCGGCCCGACCTGCCCGGTGCGGAAATTCTCGATGAACAGGTCGAGAATCTGTACAACAGCCTCTACGTCAAACTGGCCGACTACCCCGACCATCTGGAGGTTTTTCCCGCCCATGGCGAAGGATCGCTGTGCGGGCGGGGCATGAGCGCCAAGAAGAGCTCCACCCTCGGATACGAGCGGCGGGCCAACCCCATGCTGCGGTTCGACACCTTCGAGGCATTCAAGAAAGAGGTGATGTCGGCGTTTCCGGTACGGCCGAAAAGTTTTTCGCACATTATCCGGACCAACCTCGAGGGCGCGGCCACCCTGGACGCCTGCCCCATGGACAAGAGCCTGACGCCCAAGCAGTTCGAAGAGATGGTCGCCGACGGCGCTGTCATCATCGACGCACGGGACTCCGCCGCCTTCGGCGGCTTCCACATTCCCGGCAGCATCAACATCGGGTTCGAAAAACAGCTGGCCAACTGGGTCGGCATGGTGGTGGACCCCAAATCGGAACTGCTCCTGGTGGTGGATGACCGGGAGGATTACGACCGCATGGTCACCGAGCTGCATCGCATCGGATACGATCTGATCTTCGGCTATCTCTCCGGCGGGATCATGGCCTGGCTGATGAGCGGGCGGGCTGTCGATCAACTGGAGCAGATTTCTCCCCATCAGCTGGCCGCACGCCTGGAAAAGAGCGGCCTGCGCGTCATCGATGTGCGCACGCCGGCCGAATGGGAGGCCAGTCGAATCAAGTGGGCCGAGCATTTGCCGCTGTCCGAGATTCTCGCCGATCATTTCCCCAAGGCCGACAAGGATGAAGAACTGGTCCTGCAATGCGGCAGCGGCTATCGATCCAATATTGCCGCCAGCATTCTGCGCCAGGCGGGTTACAAACGTGTCAAATCCCTGGCCGGCGGCGTGTTTGCCTGGTCCAATGCCGGGTTTCCCCTGGTCTCGACGTGAACACAGTCCCTCCGCTGTCGTCCTCCACGGGGGCTTTTTCATTCAGAAACATGGCCGGCCTCGGGAAAACCCGGTCATGTTTCCCTCTCCGTTGCCGGCCTCGTCAGCTGTCACGCCTCGGTTTTACGCCTGCGTTCTTTCGATGTTGCTTTACGGGTGCTCAGAAAAAATGCCCAGGCAATTTCATTTGAAAGCGAATTGAAAAAAAACAAGTTCCTAATGAAACTCAAACAGTGCAAAATTCGTTTGATTGAGGGTGCAATCGTGTTCTAAGATAAAACGACTTTCAAATGAACGCCAATCATTAGCCGACACCAGTTATGCTGCTTTCCGAACGCCAGGCGCAGATTGCCGAAATGGTCCGCCAGCAGGAGGTGGTCCGCGTGGACGACCTTGCCCGTCGCTTCCGGGTGAGCACCCAGACCATTCGCCGAGATTTGTCCGTGTTGTGCGAGCGAGGGCTTGCCCGGCGCGTGCACGGGGGCGTTCAACAGATGAACACTCCCGGCAATGTTGCCTATGCGTGGCGGCAGATTCTTAATATCGAGTCCAAGCAGACCATTGCCCGTGAAGTGGCCCGTCACGTGCCCAACGGCGTTTCCCTGGCCTTCGGCATTGGCACCACGCCGGAAATCGTATCCAAAGCGCTTTTAAACCATCAGCAGTTGCGGATTTTTACCAACAATCTGAACATCGCCGTGCTGGCCTGCACCAACCCGACCTTCGAGGTCACTGTGGCCGGCGGGCGAATACGCAATGAGGATCGGGATGTGATCGGCGCGGGCATGGAAACCCTGTTCAGCGCCTACAAGCTGGACATCGGCATATACGGTGCGGCCGGGGTTGATGACGACGGTACCCTGCTGGATTTTTACGAAGAAGAGGTGCGGGCCAGACAGATGATCCGGGAAAACAGCCGCCGGGCTTATCTTGTGCTTGACTATACCAAGTTTGGCCGCGCCGCCCATGTGCGCGGCGGAAAAATTGACGAGGCCACCGCCATATTCTGCGACCGGACGCCGCCGGCGTCCATCCGTGACATGATCGATCTGTCCGGCACCCAACTGATTGTGTGTAAAGGAGACGCATCCCCATGAGCCGCATTGAGATCCGTGAACTGGTCAAGCAGTGGGGAGCGGTCGTTGCTGTTGACCGGGTTTCCTTTTCCGTTGCCGAAGGCAGCCTGACCGTGCTGCTGGGGCCTTCCGGATGCGGCAAGTCCACCATCCTGCGTCTGATCGCCGGCCTGGAAAATGTTTCCTCGGGGGCCATCTCCATCGGAGGAAACGAGGTGACCGGCATGGATGCTGCCAAACGTGGTGTCTCCATGGTTTTTCAGTCCTATGCCCTGTTTCCCCATCTCACTGTCCGTGAAAACATCCTTTTCGGGCTCAAGGTTCGCGGCATCTCCCCTGCGGACCGACGCTCCCGCCTCGAGGACGCCGCCCGGATGGTGGGCCTGGAAGACCTGCTCGGCCGCAAGCCGGCCCAGCTTTCAGGCGGGCAGCGACAGCGGGTGGCCCTGGCACGCTCCATCGTCTCACGGCGTCGGGTCTGCCTCATGGACGAGCCGCTGTCCAACTTGGACGCCAAGCTCCGGGCAGAAATGCGTGACGACATCCGCAGCCTGCAGCAGAAGCTGGGCCTCACCATGGTTTACGTCACCCACGATCAGGTGGAGGCCATGACCATGGCCGACCAGGTGGTGCTGATAAAAAATGGCCGCATCGTGCAGACCGGACGCCCCCACGATCTGTACGAACGTCCGCGGACCACGTTTGCCGCCCAGTTCATGGGCTCGCCGCCCATGAACCTGCTTGAAATCGATTTGATCGAAAAACGATCCGCACTGGCCGATGCATGCGGCGGAGCCCTGACCGAAGAACACCTTTCCGAGGGCTTCGTCGGCGTGAGGCCCGAACATGTGCAGGTGGGGACGGCAGGCCTGCCGGTCAGGATTTCTGCGGCCGATTACCTGGGTGCCGAAACGGTGCTGCGGATGACGCATGGCCAGCAGACCCTGTTTGCCAAGACCGACGGACGACTCCGTTATCAGCCCGGTGACCGGGTACATGTCAGCTGGCCTGAAAAGGCGGTTCATCGCTTTGGCGCCGATGGCCTTCGAATCGGAGCTCCGGATCGGGCCGTGTCCTGATCGACTGCAATCCCGTCCGCCTTTTCCGGCGGACGACCCATCGAACCCGACCCAAAAAGAGGAGGTGAACCATGTTTAAAGGAATGAAATGGCTTTTCATTGGGCTGATGGCGACGGCATTGTTGATCGTGTCCGTCTCGGCAGGTTCCGCCACGGACCTGACCATGTATTATCCGGTGGCCGTTGGCGGACCGTTGACCAAGGTCGTCGACGGGATCGTCGACGATTTCATGAGGCAAAACCCGGATGTCAAGGTCAAGGCCATCTATGCGGGCAACTACAACGATGCGCGCATCAAGGCCCTGGCTGCCCTGAGGAGCGGGCAGCCGGCCCAGTTGTCCGTGATGTTTTCCATCGACATCTATGAACTCATCGAGCAGGATGCCATCGTTGCCTTCGACGACGTGGTGGAGACGGCGGAGGAAAAGGCCTGGCTGGACTCGTTTTATCCGACCCTCATGGAGAACGGACGCACTGCCGGCAAGACATGGGGCATTCCTTTTCAGCGATCCACCATCGTCATGTACTACAACAAAGACGCATTCCGCGCTGCGGGACTGGACCCGGAAGCGCCGCCGGCAACCTGGGAGGAATTGGTCTCCGTGGGAAAAAAGCTCACCAAAGCGGACGGTTCGCAGTGGGGCGCCATGATTCCTTCCACGGGATATCCCTACTGGATGTTCGGTGCGCTGACCATGCAGAACGGCCAGGTACTGATGAGCGGAAACGGCGACACGACCTACTTTGATCACCCGGCCGTGGTCGAAGCACTGCAATTCTGGAAGGACCTGGGAGAGACGCACCGGATCATGCCCAAAGGAACCATCGAGTGGGGAACCCTGAGACAGAATTTTCTTGAAGGAAAAACCGCCATCATGTGGCACTCCACCGGCAACCTGACGGCCGTTAAAAAGAATGCCAAGTTTGATTTCGGCGTGGCCATGCTGCCGGCCAGCAAGCGCAGGGGCACCCCCACCGGCGGCGGCAATTTCTATATTTTCAAGAAAACCAGCCCGGCGGAACGCAAGGCGGCCATGCGGCTGATCAAGTTCATGACCAGCCCGGAAAGCTCCGCCGAATGGTCCATGAAGACCGGCTACATGGGGGTCAGCCCGGCGGCTTACCAGACCCCCAAGCTCAAGGACTATGTCAAGGACTTCCCCTATGCTGCCGTGGCCCGGGATCAGCTCGAGTATGCCACCGCCGAGCTGTCCACGTATCAGACCGGCCGTGTGCGCAAGGGGCTGGATGATGCCATCCAGGCCGCGCTGACCGGTTCCAAGACGCCCCGGGCGGCGCTGGGGGAAGCCCAGTCTCAGGCCGATCGGCTTTTAAAGCAGTACCGCTGATTCGTCTCCACCCGGAAAGGGCATCTGCCGGCCCAGGCCTTCGTTCTCACGCCTTTGACATCCTCGACGTGGCGCTGCCACGCCTGTGGGTTCATACGCGTTGCGGGCTCGGCCTGAACCGGAACCTTACCCTTTCGGAATAGAGACCGGTAAGGAAAAAATAGACGACAACGGGCGGACGGGCTGTTCGATTGCCCGCCGCTCGTTAACGTTATCAACCCACCGGAAGCAAATGCGAACAAACGCGTCAAGACACGTTCAGGGCTGGCTCCTGTTAATGCCCGCCGCGATTCTGCTGATCGCTTTCACCCACTATCCCACCGTGGCGACGGTGATCGACAGCCTTTTTTCCAAGGGGACGGCGATTCGCCCCTCCCGCTTTGTGGGGGCGCTGAATTATCAGCGCATGCTGGACGACCCCATTTTCTGGAAAGTGCTGGCCAACAACGCCTGGTTTGCCCTGGGCACCATTCCCACCTCCATCGCCCTGGCCATTGTCATGGCGCTGTTTGTGAACCGCTCCATCGCAGGGCGGTCACTGGTGCGGATGGCCTACTTCACGCCGACCATTTTGCCGATGATCGCCGTCGCCAACATCTGGTTGTTTTTTTATACGCCGGATATCGGGCTGATCGATCAAATTGCGAGCGGGTTCGGTTTTTCCGGCCACAACTGGCTCGGGGACCCGAACACGGTGCTGCCGGCCATCATGGTGATGACGATCTGGAAAGAGGCGGGGTTTTTCATGATTTTTTATCTGGCGGCCATGCAGAACATACCGCCGGAACTCGAAGAGGCCGCGCAGCTGGAAGGGGCTTCGCGGTGGTATTACTTCCGCCGGGTGATGTTTCCACTGCTCATGCCCACCACCCTGTTCGTGCTGATCAATGCGGTGCTCAACTCGTTCAAGCTGGTGGACCACCTGTTCGTGCTCACCAAGGGCGGGCCGGACAATGCCAGCAACCTGCTGCTCTACTATATCTTTGAAACCGCTTTTTCCTATTTTGAAACGCATTTCGCCGCCGCGCTGACGGTGGTGCTGCTGATTATCCTGGCGATTATGGCGTTGCTGCAATTTTTCGTGCTGGACAAACGGGTGCACTATCGATGAACCGTTCACGATCATTTTCTCAGGTGTTCAACGCGACACTGGAAACCGGTGCTGCATGGCTGCTGGCGGCCCTTTGGATTTCGCCCCTGGTATACGCTTTCTGGGCCGCCTTTCATCCCGGGGAGTATGCCGTCAATTTTGATCTGCTGGCCCCGCTGACGCTGGACAATTTCCGGGAAGCGCTCTCCCAGGCGCCGTTCCCCCGCTACGCCCTGAACACCTTTGTTCTGGTCAGCACGATTCTGGTTGCCCAGCTGGTGTTGTGCACCCTGGCGGCCTATGCCTTTGCCCGCTATCAGTTCCGCGGCCACACCATCGCCTTTGCCCTCGTACTGGTCCAGCTGATGATCACACCGGAAATACTCATCGTCGAAAATTACAGCACCCTGGCCCGGTTCAGCCTGGTGGATACGATCCTTGGCATCGGCCTGCCATACATGGCCAGTGCCTTCGGGATTTTTCTCCTGCGGCAGGCCTTCAAATCCACACCCAAGGAACTGGAAGAGGCCGCCCGCCTGGAAGGATGCGGGACCATGGGGGTCCTGTGGCGGGTATATGTGCCCCTGGCGCGCCCCACCTACCTGGCCTATGCGCTGGTGTCCATCAGCCACCACTGGAATAATTTCCTCTGGCCCCTCATCGTGACCAATTCGGTGGAAACCCGTCCGCTGACCGTCGGCCTGGGAATTTTCGGTGCACCCGAATCCGGGGTGAACTGGTCGGTCATCTCGGCGGCCACCCTGCTTTCCGTGGCTCCGCTGCTGGTCGCCTTTCTTCTTTTTCAGCGCCAGTTCGTTCAGTCGTTCATGTATGCCGGCATTAAATAGTGTCCATCCATAAATGATTATTTTGCCCGATCTCTGCGTTGTGCGAAAAATTTTATCCTCGGAATCTCAACGATATGCCTCCGGTAAAATTTTTCGTACGCCTTGATCTCGACCAAAAGCCCTCGTTTCAGGACGGACACTGGATACGTTGGGAAAGGCTTCCAGGTCTGTATGGGGCAGAAACAGGGCCGAGGTGAATGCGTCCATGTACCGGGGGGCGCTGGAAAAGTCGATATAGGTCATGCCGCTGCAGATCTCCCGGGCCTCCTGACGGTACCGGCTGGACAGCAGGGCCATGTAGGCGCCCGCGATGGAGCTGTTGCCCATGTAGGAGAATTTGGCGCGGTCGATGTCGGGAAGCAGGCCGATGGTCACCGCTTTTTCGATGTCGAGATACTGGCCGAAGCCGCCGCTGATGATGATGCGGTCCACCATGGAGAAGGCCATGCCGGCTTCCCCCAGCAGGGTGCTGCCCTCGGCGACCGAAGCCGTCCGGCCGCCTGGCAGAAACGTGATGGTTCGGGTGGCTGCGGCCGCCGCCGGTTTGTCTTCGGCATCCCCGTCCTGGTTTCGCTTGCCCATGAACCAGATGGGGCAGGCCGATCGGTGCTTGCAATAGATCTTCGGGTCCCGGCATTCCAGACAGTCCTCACACAAGTATATCTGATGCTTCATACAGAGGTAGGGGGTTTCCCGATCCGGGTGGTTGATGCACGTTCCCATTGCTGATCTCTCCTTCGTGTCGGCTACCATGTCGCCTGATTGATCACGTGTCGCAGCGCGTTTTTAAGCGTTTCCGTTGTTTGAAGTCCGATGAAGCGGTTTATTTCTCTGCCGTTTTTATAGATGATGATGGTCGGGATGCTCTGGATACCCAGATGAAAGGCGATGTCCCGGTTTTCGTCGATGTTTATCTTCTTGACCGCTGCTTTACCCCGGTAGTTTTTTTTCAATGCCTCGATGATCGGTTGCTGAGCACGGCACGGCTTGCACCACGGTGCATCAAAATCCACCAGCGTCACGCCGTGCAGGATCGACTGCTCAAAATTTTTCTGAGTTAATCGCCCAATTGCAGCCATTGTTCTTCTCCTGGTCCCGTTGGTAAACTGAGGGCGGCAACCCGGGCCATTGCCGCCCCCTGTGACAGTGGCGCTCCGTGCATGGATGGGGTCGTCAACCGCCGAAATTACCGCCTCCCAATCCCTGCATGGCTTCTTCGGTGGTGACGCGAAGTGTGGACAGCGAGGCATTGAAGGCGGCTCGTTCAGTCTGAATATCATCAATGCAGGTCTCTGGTTTGCAGTTTTCCCGGATCTGATCGATGCGGTCATCCATTTCCGCAATGAGCATGTGCAGGTCTTCGATGTTGGGCAGAACCTTCGATTTCTCGCCACCGGGAAGGGCTTCCATCTTACGGGTGATGTCATAGACGATGGCCTTCCATCCGGTGAGTTCCATTTCCATTGTTTTGCAGCAGTTAATTGCCTTCATGATCATGACGAGGTCCTCCTTTTCTGTGGGTTATGTTGTCTTGCCGTGAACGTCAGCCCAGCCGTTAACGCGCGGGCAACCTTTCATTAAGGTTTAGTAACAATTTCTGTGCCACATGCGAGCTCGGGCGAAGATTGGTTGGGAAAGATCAATATCTTTTAAAAACATAAGGTTGTGAACTCGTTCAATGTCTTTCAGCGCGTTGTCCGGGGCGACCCAGACAGGGTGCGGCGCCGGGTCACCGTTACTCTTCGCGGCGCACCCCCTGCTCCCGCCATAAACGGTCTCGTCCAGGCTGTGCCGGCGGCCTGATCGGGTTTTCAGGCGGCTGATTCGCTCGTCTCTGCGGATGGGTCTGAATTGATGCCGCTGCGGGAAGCCGGACCACCATGACCGGAACCTCGCTCATCCGGATCACATCACTGGCCGTACTGCCGATGATGCGTTCTTCCATTTTTCCGTGGCCATGGGTGCCCATGATGATCAGATCGAATTTTTCGTCCCTGGCGGTCGTTACAATCTGCCTGACCGGGCTGCCCACTTTGACCACCACGCCGTCCTCGGTCAAGGGGCAGTGGGGAATTTCTCTGGCGACGCGGCGGGAGGTTTCCCGGATTCGCCGATAAATGGCGGCTTTCGCCTTTTCGATGCCATTGGTATGAAAGTCGGCCAGGGCCCTCCTGTTCATATGATCGGCCAGGTCGATGCCGGCTTCTCTGGAGAGGGCGTCCAGAACGTCGGGAATGACGTGAAGCACGGTCACCGAGGCGCCGAAACGGTTACCGATGCTGCATGCATAGCGGACCGCATGTCGGGCCGTGTCGGACAGGTCGGTGGCATAGAGGATTTTTTGGATGGACGGCACCGGAGGCTCATCCGTTGGTGTCAGCCGGGTGGACAGTTCGGTTACCGTGGCTGTTTTTTCCGGCGCAACCCGACCTTCTTCCGGTGCGGGCTGTTTTTGGGCCGGGCCGAATATTTTTTCCACGAAACGGACATACCAGGCGGCCGACTGGATCTGAATCACATAGGCAAGCGCGATCAGCAGGGCGATGGTGAGGCCCTGTTTGCCGAAGGCGGTCATGGCAATGGCCAGGGCGATGGACAGGTCACGCATGACCACCCCGAAAACCATGGCGATGGCATCCTCCCGCTTGAAGAAAATCCGACCGGCAACGGAGAGCATGCCATAGGTAAGCAGATAAAACACCGCCAGGGGAGCCAGGATGGTGAGAATATCTGAGGGGTTGGCGATGATGTTCCTGGCTTTCAGGGCCATGGCCACGAAGGCGATCAGGATGACGCCCAGCGCCGAAAAGGGGGGAAACTTCGGTTTGATACGATCGTTCCACATCCGGGGACCATATTTTTTTCTGGCCAGGGTCTGGGTCAACAGGCCCGCGATCAGGGGCACGAAGACAAACAGGGCGATCTGCCTGAACATGTGCAGCACGTCCACATCGATGGCGGCACCCATGAAGACTTTGGTATAGATGGGCGCCGCCAGCGCGCCGAGCACCAGCCCGAAGACGACCATTTTGATGGCCGCCTCCTTGTTGCCCTTGGCGAACCCGGTCCAGGAAATGGTCATGCCGGAGGTGGGCAGCACTCCGATGAGAAACAATCCCACGGCCCACAAGCCGTATTTTTCCGGTCCCCCGCTGAAAAACAGCCGGCCGGTGTAGAAGGCCAGCAACGGCACGAGGACGAAGTTTATGATCTGGGTGGTGATCTGGAGTTTGTAGTCCCGGCCCTTGAAAACACTTTTTACATTCAAGGTCACCATCATGGGGTAAACCATCATGAAGGTGACCGGGATGATGACGCGTTTAAGGGGGCCGGCATCAAACAGATACCCGTAAAGCAACCCGACGATCATGGAGACGGGGATGGACCAGACCAGATTTTTTTGAAGCAGTGAGAGCACGCGCCACATATCGATCTCCTTGGTTGAATCGCGAACACGACAGCGATTGGGGTGATGCCTGAATGTATGGAGACGTAAATCAACAACTGTGCCATCGTCTCAATCAAAACGTAACCTCGACGTCTTTAATAATTAAATTGAATGGTTAAAGGAATGTGTAGTCCGTGGCGAAGCGGGAGGGGGCGGAGCACGGGCAACGCAATAACGTTACCTGGGTTGCGGTTCGACAAAAGGTAACGCTTTGTAACGGGTGAGTGGGGTATTAAATCATTTTTTTCAGCAATTGATTGGCAGCGGTGAGCAGCGGGTCCCACACCGGGCCAAAGGGCGGGGCATAGGCCAGATCGGTTTGAGAAAAGGCTCTCACGGACATGCGGTTGTGCAGGGCAACGGCGGCGGCATTGATTCGGTGGGCGACCCCTTCCCTGCCGACCATCTGGGCGCCGGTCAGCCGCCCGCTTTTTTTATCCCCGATCAGGTTCACCCAGATGGTTTCGGCCCCGGGGTGAGCGTGGGCGCGGGACCGCGTTTGGATGGTGACATCGACCGGATCGAAGCCGAAGCGCTGCGACTCCTCGAATGACAGCCCGGTGCGGGCCACTTCGAGACCGAAGACCTTGAAAACAGCGGTCCCGGCCACCCCTTCCAGGCGGTTCGGCCTGCCGCAGACGTTGTCCGCTACCGTCCATCCGGCCCGGTTGGCCCTCAATGCCAGGGGAATCCAGGTCTTTTGGCCGGTGACCACATGATAGGCGTCGGCACAATCGCCGGCCGCATATATGTTTTCGTCCGAGGTCTGCATCCGCCGGTTTACGGCGATGGCATTGCCGACCCCCGTCTCGATTCCGGCATCGGCGGCCAGCTCGCTGTTCGGATCGATGCCGATGGCGGCCAGCACCATATCGGCCGGCAGGGTGCGGTCGTCGCAGACCACCTGAAGCGCTCCGGCTGTTTTTTCGACGGCGGTGATGTTGCATCCGAGGTGCAACCTGACCTGGTTGGCGTGCAGCTCCTGCTCAACCACCGACGCCAGTTCGCGCGACATCCATGGCAAGAGCGCCGGGCCGGGTTTGACCATTTCAACCTCAAGGTCTCGCATTCTGAGGGCTTCGGCCATTTCCAATCCGATGTATCCCATGCCGACGATCACCACCTTGCGTACCGGGTTCGCCCGGATGAAGTCCTTGATTGCTCTTCCGTCTTTGAGGCTTTTCAAGGCGGCCACACCGGGATGGTCAAAACCGGGCAGCGCCGGGATTTTCGCCCGCCCCCCCGTGGCGATGAGCAGCCGGTCGTAAAAGAAACGGAACGGTTCCCGGTTGTGACGGCTTGTCCCGGAGACGATCCGGTTTTTGGTATCGATCGCTTCGGCACGGTATCCGGTCAACACATCGATTCCCTGCTTTTTGCGAAACACGTCGGCGCTTCTGACCACGAGGTCATCCATCGGGCGGTCTGCATCGGCGATGTTGTAGGGCATGCCACAGGCGCTGTAGGAGACATCCCCGGTTTTTTCCAGGACGATGACCTCCATGTCGGGCAGGGTTCGCTTGGCCCGGCTGGCAGCGCTCATACCGGCCGCATCCCCACCGATGATCACGAATTTCATGGTTTTCCTAATCCTTGCCAGTCGTGGTAACCTCAATTTCCGGCGGATGGACCAGCGTGCGTTTCACCGTGCACATCTGGGCCGCACGAACCACGGCCTTGCGGTATTTGTCGGGGAACCCGGGCGGCAGGTGGACTTCCATCGCTATCTTTTCCACCAGGTGAGACGAAGCGTTCCGTTCAAAGCGCAGGGTCATGGACAGTCCGTCCGTGGGGATGTTGCGGCTTTCGCAAAAATAGACGATATATACCCCGGCGCAGGTCCCCATGGAGGATAAAAACAGGTCATAGGGTTCGGGCGCCACACCCTCGCCCCCCTCGCTCCGCGGTTGATCCGTCTCTACGGTAAAGCCCTTGTAGCTGGAGCTTACGCGTTTTCCGCCCGGAAAATGAATCAGCATCTCCATTGTCATCTCCCCTGTGTCGTGCGGTTCGCAAGAAATGGTCGCCTGCGTCCGGTATGATGCCCGACCTGCATGGTTTCATGGTGGTCGAAAAGGGCAGGTTCAGCACAGGTATACGATACCGGGCCGCTTCGGGTCAAGCCGGTGTCGGGGAGATGGCCTGGCCGTGTGGGTGCCAGACAGGGAAAACGCGCTTGCGCGTTAAATGCCGGTCAGTCACAATCGGGGTGAAGCTCCCCGTAAGGGATCGTTTCGCCCGGACGCCAGGTTGAAAACGCATTTTCCGTGACGCCATATCCGGGTTTTGCGTTCTCTTTGAGCCAGACAATGCGGGTGTCGCACTCCCACACTTTTTTTTTGCCTAACCGGGCCATTCGTTTTTCCAATGCACGTTCAGCGGTTTCCCGGGATTTGTGTATGGAAAGCACCTGTTTGAAAGGCTTGTTCAGTTCATGGGTGTCATAGATTAATGCAAACATATGCCACCTCCTCGGGTTAGGGGTTGTCTAAAAAACACTGCACATTGAATGCCAATCATCTGTCGGGGCCGTTCGCCGGCAGGCGGGTCTCTTTCAGCCGTTTTTTTGTCTTGACCCCTGCCGCAGTTTCTGGATACAGAAACGGTAACGAACGGTAACGTTATCGTAACGCATCGCGGCGAACAGGAGCAACGAATGGACGATAAAATTCACGAGATCTGGAATGTGCGGTTCATCAACCGGATTATCGACTCCATGGCCGACGGGGTCTTCACCATGGATGCATCAGGGCGAATCTCTTCGTGGAATCCGTCCATGGAGCGGATCAGCGGGTATACGGCCAAGGAGGCGCTGGGCAGAACATGCCAGCTGCTTCAATGCTCCCATTGTTTTGGCAAGGCCTGCCCGGCAAATATTAAAAAATGTAAAATTATGGAAACGGCCTATCCGGAAGCCAAGGAGTGCCATCTGCGGCATAAGAAGGGCTTCGATGTGTCGGTGATCAAAAATGCCAGCGTGGTCAGGGATGACGACGACAACATCATCGGCATCGTTGAAACGGTTACCGATCTTACCGAGCTGAATCAAGCCCGGAAGAAAGCCGAAGAGGCGGCGTTGCGGCTGGGAGAGATTCACCGCATGGACAACATCATCGGCCGGAGCCGAGCCATGCAGCAGGTGTTCGCAGCCATATCGGCGGCAGCGGCCAGCGAAGCCACCATTCTGGTCCAGGGAGAAAGCGGTACCGGCAAAGAACTCGTGGCCGGTGCGATCCATTTCAACAGCGAGCGCCGGGAGGGCCCCCTGGTGACGGTGAACTGCAGCGCACTGGCTGAAAACCTGCTTGAGAGTGAGTTGTTCGGGCACGTCAAAGGGTCTTTTACCGGGGCCAACAGGGATCGCATGGGACGCTTCGAGGAGGCTTCCGGCGGTACGATCTTCCTGGACGAAATCGGCGAACTGAGTCCGTACATCCAGGTCAAGCTGCTGCGGGTGCTGCAGGAGAGAGAGATCGAGCGCGTGGGGGATTCAAGAAAGCGTAAAATCGACATCCGCATAATCACGGCAACGCACAAAGACCTGTACGCACGGGTACGGGAGGGGCTCTTCAGAGAGGATCTTTATTATCGCCTGAAGGTGTTTCCCATTCAGCTGCCGCCCCTGTGGGAACGCCGGGAGGACATCCCCTTCCTTGCGGATCATTTCATCGCGGGCATGAACAAAAAAACGGGTAAGGCCGTTGCGGGGCTGTCAAAAGCCGCCCTTCGGATTTTTATGGACTATCCATGGCCGGGCAACGTCCGCGAGCTTGAAAATGCCATCGAGCACGCATTCGTGCTGTGCAATCGCAAGCTGATCGGCACCGCTGATCTTCCCCTTGAAATTCGGCAGCCGACCTATCCGGTCCACTGCAATGCCACCGCAGACGGCTCTTTTTCACCCAAAACACGGCGCAAGAAATTGTCGAAGGAAACCCTGTACGAACTGCTTGATGAATGCGACTGGAACAAGGCAGAGGTGGGCCGGCGAGTCGGCCTGAGCCGGACGGCCATATGGAAGTATATGAAAAAGTTTGATATCCCCTTGCAAAAAGAAGGATAACCTCGGCGGATCCCCATACCCTCTCTTTGTTTGTCTCCGTGTTGAACAACCCTGCCGAAGGGATTGATCGGGATGTCTTTCCTTCTTTGGCGGCAGGCACCTTCCTTGCATAAAATCAGCGTATGCCGGTTCCGAAAAGATGATCCCGCCGATGATGAATCCGGTGACAGTTCTTGGCATGACTCAAGATGGTCTTTCCCCCAGCGGATGGCAGCCGGGCTGCTCCGCTGATCGGGTTCGTTCAATGTTTAATACGCTGTCGCGCTTTCGAGTCATTAATGGGCCGATCTCAGACATATATGGAACAAAGCTGCCACGACATCTTTGACAGTATCGAGGAGGGGGTGTTTACCGTCGATCTGAATTGGCGGATTACGTCGTTCAACCGGGCGGCGGAGAAAATTACAGGGGTTTCCGGAAAAGAGGCCATGGGGCAGCCGTGCGGGCAGGTGTTCAACACCAATATCTGTCAATCCGATTGTGCCATTCGAAAAGCCCTGGAAACCAACCAACCGGTCTTCAATCTGCCGGCATACATGACCCGCTCGGATTCAACGCGCATCCCCGTTGCGCTCAATGCCACGATTTTGAGGGACCACAAGGGCCGCATGATCGGTGGCGTCGAGACCTTCAGGGATTTGTCAAGCCTGAGCAAACTGCGAAAATCTTTCTACCGGCACCACGTTTTTGAAAACATGGTGAGCAAAGATCAAAAGATGCTCGAAATTTTTTCAACGCTCAAGCAAATTGCCGACAGCGACTGCATCGTTTTGATCGAGGGGGCAACCGGCACCGGAAAAGAACTGCTGGCCAAGGCCGTTCACAATAACAGCCCCAAAAAAAATGGGCCGTTTGTACCGGTCAATTGCGGTGCCCTGCCCGATACGCTCATCGAGTCCGAGCTTTTCGGATACAAGGCCGGGGCTTTTACGGACGCCAAAAGCGACAAGCCGGGGCGCTTTGAACGCGCCCAGAACGGGACCATTTTTCTCGACGAGATCGGGGATATTTCCCATGCCCTGCAGGTTCGATTGCTGCGCGTTTTAGAAGATGGGAGTTATGAACCCCTGGGGGCTGTCCAATCCGCCAGGACCAATGCCCGGGTCGTCGTTGCTTCCCATCGCAGTCTGGACAAGCTGGTTGAAGAGAGAAAGTTCAGGGAAGACCTGTATTTTCGGGTGAATGTAATAAAATTTTCCCTGCCGAAACTCGTCAACCGAAAAGAGGACATTCCCCTGCTGGTGGACTATTTCATCGATCGATTCGGTCAAAAAACCAAGAAAAAAATTATGGGCCTTACCCACGAGGCGATGGCGGCACTGATGCTCTATGACTGGCCTGGCAACATCCGTGAGCTTGAGCATGCCATCGAACACGCGTTCCTTCTCTGCAAGGAAGAACGGATCGGGTTGCGGCATTTGCCCGATAAACTGCTGACAGAGATTAATGCGGCGTTTGCCAACAATCCGAGGACCCTCAAAGATATAGAAAAAAACGCCATCCTCAATGCCCTTCGGCGGAACAACGGGAAAAAACTGGTTACCGCACGGGAGCTTGGGATCAACAAAAACACCCTCCGCCGCAAGATTGTCGGGTACGGCATCGAGGGGTCGGTGTGAGGATAACCCATGACGAAAAAAATCGAACCCGCGGAAAAGAGGCCGCTGACCGTTCTTGGCCCGCACGATGTTTTCCGGTTTGAATGCCACCAGGGCCTGGATTGCTATACGCGATGCTGCCGGGATATCACCATTTTTCTGACCCCGTACGATATCCTTCGGATGAAAAATGCACTGGGCCTGTCCTCCGGAGATTTTTTGAGCGCGTATACGGTGTCCATGATCGGCGACACCGGTCTTCCGGTCGTCGTTTTAAAGATGCGGAAGGACGACGAGAAACACTGCCCGTTTCTCGCCGGCAGCGGATGCACGATCTATCCGGACCGCCCCTGGGCATGCCGCATCTACCCCTTGCAGCCTGAAAGCACCACGCTTACGGAAAAAGCCGGTAAATTATATTATTCGGTGATGGATGTTCCCTTCTGCCGGGGACTTCTGTCCGACAGGACCGTCTCGCTGTCGGTTTGGATCGAGGAACAGGCGATCCCCGTCTACCATGAAATGGAGGCGCTGTTTAAGAAAATTACCACCAACGAACGCCTGACCAAAGAGAAGATCACGAATAAAAAGATCCAGGAGATGGTTTACATGGCCTGCTATGACCTGGATCGTTTCCGGCGGTTTGTGCTGGAAAGTACATTTCTGGAACGCTTCGACATCGGGCCGGAAACGGTTGAGCAGATCCAGACGGATGATGTGGCCCTCTACCGCTTCGGCATCCAATGGCTTGAATACGGTCTCCTCGCCCAGCATGTGCTCAAGATCAAACCGGAGGCCATGGCGGCCAAAAAGCAGGCACTGGGGATTGAATGATCGACGCACCTGAAATGCAGCCTGTGCCGGGCGGAACGTTTCACTTCGCCTGTCACCAGTCGATGCCTTGTTTTACCAGATGTTGCGCCGACCTTGAACTGGTGCTGACACCGTACGACATCATTCGCCTGAAACAGCGCTTGCATCTTTCCTCGGGGGAATTTCTTGACCGCCACACCACCGTCTCCGCCGATCGGCTTTCCGGGCTTCCGGTGGTCAAGCTCAAGATGCAGGCCGATCAACAACGGCGGTGTCCATTTGTGAGTCCGGATGGCTGTGCCGTCTATGCGGACCGACCCGGCGCCTGCCGTCTATATCCCCTGGGCCGCGCCGCCTCGATGTTTTCCGCAACCCAGCCGGGGGAATATTACTTTACGGTGAAAGAAGCGCACTGTCTCGGATGGAAGGAAGAAAAAGAATGGACCATTCAGGCGTGGCTGACGGACCAGGGGCTGGATGAATACAATACCATGAACGACCGCTTCATGGGGATCGTCACCGGACGGCCGCCGAAAACCCTTAGAACGCTCAGCAGCGCCCGGATACAGATGGTCTACATGGCCTGCTATGACCTGGATGCCTTCCGGCGCTTTGTTTTTGAAAGCTCATTTCTGGACCGGTTCTTTATCCCTGAAGAGCGCCTGGCTCACATCCGGACGGACGATATGGAATTGGCGGCGATTGCCTGTCGATGGCTCAAGTTTTCACTGTTCGGAGAAATGACCCTTCAGTTCAGCCGTCGTCCGGAATAATGTCCTCTTTCAGGGCGTCAGCGGACCAGACCGGCAGGGGCGAGAATTTGCCGGTATCCGGGTCCAGGCGGCAGCGATAGGATGCCCGGGTGGCCTGTTTCTCCCATAACCGCCGCCATCCCTGGACATAGTAGGGGCAATCGTCGTTAAAACAGACGTAGAAAAAATCATTGACCCAGGTGGAGGCAAGGGGAACGCGCCATTTATTCATCTTCCGGTCGCAGTGGGGACAGCGTGGTTGGTTCTGGTCGACCATTGCTTTATCTCGTTTCTTCAATCATCCATCCCCACCCGGCCTGTCCGGGTCGGGATGGGCCGGATCAACCCGTCACAGGAAAAAAGGGGGGCGCATGACCCGGATCGTCGAAAAAGAATATATTCCCCGCGATTACTATGAAGCCGCTCTGGAAAACGGCTCGCTGTCGATGAAACCCTGTTGTGCATGCGGTAACCGCCTCGATGAGGATTATCGTTGCGCGAAGTGCCGGAGAGAATGCCGTTGTCACCTGATTGTCTGTCAGGATGAGGCGACCCTGGATCGGGTTCGGCATTACATCCGCAGCGCTTCCCAGTTTTCAGGTTTCAAAGCCAGACTTGCCGGGGAACGGCAGCGGTAGCTGGCGCTGCGTAATAAGGGCCGCGTCAGGCCGCTGTCGGCTACACCGGTTTATCCAGATCCCTCAGCCGCCGGATGGCGGCGTCGATCATCTGTTCCCTTCCGATCCTTTCGCTTGCTGCTTCCAGTACCGACAGGGCCCCGACGTTCCCGAATTTTCCCAGCGCATCACCGGCCCAGTTGACGATATGAGGGCTCTCATGGGCCAGGAGATCCAGCAGCAATTCATAAGCGGCCGGTGTTTGAATGTTTCCCAGCACCGATACGATACCGGTTTTAATCGGGTCGAATTCATTGTCTCTTGAAAACGCCGCCCGAATATCTGATATGACGCGATCTCCCCGTTTTTCCAGATAGTGAAGGCTGGCACCGGACGCATAGTCAAACCCGAACATGGAGATATCAATAAGCCCCCGGGTGGCCGCAGCGGCTGGGTAGACCGATAGAATCTCGGGCACAAAAAGACCGGCCCAGGAGTATTTTACGGCCAGTGGGAGCAGATAGGGGATTACATCAGGACCGATGGCTTTGAGCGTTTCCAGTGTTTCCTTCAACGCGTGGCGTCGCCGTTCGAGGCCCTGGGTCTGGTTTCCCGGAAACCGGGCCGCATCATCCGCCGTTTGAAGGGCCCCGACAAGTTCGATGATCGCTGCATTTTTTTTCGATGGACGACGGGCCTGATAGGCGCTTGCCTTGGAGGCGATCCAGGTTTTCTGAAGCCAGGTCAGGGGCGGATAGCGATAAGACAAGGCCGGTTGGCCGATCTGTGAATCCCGGTACTGTCCGTGCGTGATAAAGCAGGCTTTTTCCGCTTCGGCAACAGCCAGCCGGTGCCGGCAGATATCGATGGCGGCCTTGAATTGGCCGGCGTATAGATGACCGGTCGCCAGGATATCGTGGAGCCTGTCCTCATTCGGATACCGGAGGATCAACGTTGACGCCTGGTCGATCGCTTCGGCATATCGGCCGGAATGCAGCAGGTTGAACGCTTTTTCGATACGTTTGATCAGCCGGGTCTGCTCTGCTTTTCGTGCCGTTCGCGGTTCGTCCTTGCCGGTCGAATCCGCACGTTCGGCCACCGTCTGCCGACCCAGGCAGCAATGCTTGTATTTCTTTCCCGAGCCGCACGGGCACGGGGCGTTTCTGCCGGTTTTTCCGGGAGACGCATCTGTCGCCCTGGCCCGTTCCCGGTCAATCTGTGCCAGCAGATCATCCCGGACCCGCAAAAGGTGTGCTTTGCTGATGCCGGACGTTTGAGCGATCGCGTCCGGGCTTCCGCCCTGAAGCATTTTTAAAACGGGTTCGAGATCCGCTTCGGACAGGGTATCGAAGGTCACGCGGTTGTCGACGATCATGGATGGTCTCTTTCGGTCAATGATGAGTGCGGATCTAAATCCGCTCGAAAAAATCGATGCACGCCCGGGCAAAGCCGGCAGTGTACGCCTTAAAATCGAAACCCGTGTCTCCTAAATGGCGATTCAGGATTTCGGCGCGATAAAGATCCCAATTCGCCGGGATTCCTCCGGCCCGGTACACGGCCGCCAGTTCATCATAGTCCGCTTCATGCCTGGCGAAGCCGGTCCCTGTCCGGTAGCCCCGGTCGAACCAGGTTTCAAAGACCGTATTGTTTTTCTGTACGGTCATGTTCAGTGCCTCCGGAATAGGGGCTGGATCTTTCGAAGGGGTGCGGGCGATCCGGCCTGTTGCATGCCATGACATGCGCTTAAATAGGGAACTCCGGACGAACGACAGCCGCGAGAGGGGGCCATGCTCTTGCGGCTGCCGCAGGAGGATACCTGTATGGCATTGTCCAGGTATCTTTTCAGGACGGTGTTTATTTCAGCAAGGCCGCCACTGGACGTTGGGGTTTGGATGTTCAAACGTCCGGAAATCACCGGGGTTCAGGATCTGTATCCCGTTTCTGTTGAACTTCAACAATCGATAGGAGCCGATTTCCTCTTGCTGTTCAACGATCTCATCGCAGAGCCTTACCAGGTCCGGAACCGCTTCCGCTTGGGTTTCCACAGTCGCGCGGACCAGGGACATGTTCGGAAGGGATGACCCTTTTTGATAGCCGGCCAGGATCACTTCCGCCATCCGGTCTTCGCTGACTGGTACGGGAAAAACCGCCACGTAGATCTCCGTCACCCGTTCAACCATTGACTCGTGCCTGTCCGGGCCCGGCATTTTCAACTCCTTTGGCGTGGGTCAGACGATCTGAAATCACCCTGGTCAGAAACGGCAACGCCCCGGCCACCGGATATCAGGGCCGGGGACAGCGCTCGTGGCCTACATACCAACAACTTCCTTAATTTCAACCTGGTGTATGATGGGGCGGGTGAGCATGGTGAATTCATCCTTGTCGGCATCGTAGACGGAGTTGACAAACACCTTGCCCCATTTGTCCTCATCCATCCGCTTGAAATCCGATCGGTAGTAATACCCCGGCCACCGGGTTTCCTCGCGGTACAGTTTGTGACGGGTATGGGCTTCGGCGATCTGGACCCGGTGAATATTTTCCCAGCAGCGCATCAGTTCATGGAGGTTTCGTGCGGCGAGTTTGGACAGGTCTTTTTTGAGCATCTTTAAGTGATCCAGGGCGATATTGAGCGTAATCGCGCTGCAGGTGTACTGGGTTCCCCATCCGGCCACATATTCGTCCATGATTTTGTTGAGGCGGAAGATGGCCATCTTGGGGGTGATATAGTTCGGATTGACCTCTTCGACCGGCAGGTCATATTTTTTGTCGGTCGTCCCCAAGGTGGTATAGGCTTTATGTTTTTCATAGTGCGAGAGCGGCAGCAGGATCTGTTCCTTGAGGCTGTCCACCACGGCCTCGTCGAATTCAGGCCGCTCCGGGTTGTCCACGCAGTATTTTACCGCCGCCTTGGCCGCAATCCGGCCTTCGGTAAACGAGCCGGAAGAGAATTTGTGGCTCGACACGCCGACCCCGTCACCGGCAGCAAAGAGCCCCTTGACCGTGGTCATCCGGTTGTATCCCCAAAAATACTCGTTCCTGCTGGCGTCGGTCTGAATATCTTCAGGCCCGCTGGTCCATGCCCCGGAGGCGCCGGAATGGGAGCCGATAAAGTAAGGTTCGGACGGCATGATCTCCGATGGACCTTCTTCGGGAAAGACGTCCTTGGCCGCCCAGAGAACCGCCTGGCTGATGGTCATGTCGAGAAAATCCTCCCACGCCTCGGCCTCCAGCTTCTTGATCTCCTTTTTGTATGCCTTCTCATCCGGTGCCTTTTCGGCAATTTTGGCGATGGCCTTGTCCGTGTGGATAAAGATGGGCCCGTCGCCTTTCTGGTACATTTCAATCATCATCAGGTGGTTCCGGAGGCAGGTGGGAATCGGTTTTACTTCTCCATATGGGGGCCAGTTGTGCAGTTCGCCGCCTTCGGCCAACCCTTCGGCCATGTAATTGAATCCGGTGGCCGAGGTTGCCGAGGCCTTGAACAGGAGGAACCATGCCCCCACCGGACCGTAGCCGTCCTTGAACCGTCCCGGAATAAAGACGACTTCCTGGGAGGTCATCTCGGCGCCGGCCGTGGTGGTCAGATAGGAACTCGATCCGGCGTTCCAGGGTGGATACCAGGCCCTTCCGAGACCTTCTCCGGTGGACCGCGGCTTGAACACGTGAACGGCGCCGCCGGCGCTGACAATACACGCCTTGAATTTGAACACATAGATTTCAGGGTCCCTCACACTGAAACCAATGGCGCCCGCCACCCTGTTTTTGTCGTTCTTATCAAGCAGCAGGCGAGCGATGAATACCCGTTCGATAATGTTGTCCATGCCGACGGCGTTCTTGCCGGCTTCGGCAACGATGGCCTTGTAGGACTCACCATTGATCATCAACTGCCAGCGGCCTTCGTGGACATAGTTCCCGTCCGGATCCGTCCAGATCGGAAGCCCGAATTTTTCGAACATGTGGACCGTGCCATTGACGTGCCTGGAAATATCCATGACCAGGTCGTCCCGGCAAAGGCCCATGAGATCCTGACGGACATAGCTGAGGTAATCGACGGGACTGTTTTCACCCTGGTACTGGTTGATGGCCGAAAGGCCCATGCCCACGGCCCCGCTGCGCTCCATGGCGGCCTTGTCGACCACGGTGATTTTCACATTGTTTTCTCTGGCCCAGTGGGCGCCTTCCACGCACGCCCCGGCGCCTGCCATCCCCGGACCGATTATCAAAAGATCGGTGGTTACCTCGATGGTTTTGAATTCCTGCATTTTCATCACCCCCTTTAGTCTCCGAGCGTCCAGAGTTTATCGGCTTTCAATGATGCCGGTTCCGTAAACAGGAGCTGATCGTCCAGCGTGCCCGGTCCGATGCCGAAGCCGCCGTCCGGTTTGGCCTCGCCTTCCGGCGTGGTCCGGATGGGGAATTTGAACCGCTTGATCGTCCCCCCCCTGAATTTGACGGTCCACATGATGTCTTCGGATCCCCGCATGGGGACGACGCTGGCGCCCAGTGGCGTAAAATCAGCGTACCCCCGGACTTCGATGGCCTGGGTCGGGCAGATTTTGACACAGTTGTAGCATTCCCAGCACATATCCGGCTCGCAGTTGTACGCCTTCATCCGGTCCGCATCCAGCACCATCAGATCGTTGGGGCAGATGTACATACATGCAGTTTTGTCTCCGCCCTTGCACCCGTCGCATTTTTCATCGATGACAAAACTTGGCATTGTCTCCTCCTTTGGTGTTAAATGTATGTGTTCATCGCCTTTTAGAATTAAAGCCGAGAAAATGGCACCACCTCCCTGCAAAACATGACGTCTGAAAGTGACCCCGTCCTACTGCGATGAGGTATACTCTCCGGGCTTATGATGTGGCTGTTGTCTTCAACCCCTAATTCGGATCGGTATGCGTCCGGCAGCGGGATTCTTTCGTACGTTCAAGGCAAACGACGGATACACGGGAGAAATGGAGAGCGCGCTGTCATGGTCCAGCAGCAACATCGGTGCCAAAGAGAAACGTTTTGCCGCTCCAAGGATAATGCCCTGAAAAACTGATTAAAATGAAAAAACCTGGTTTCCCGGTGCCCCCCATTGACCTGGACGGCAGGCTGCAAAATCAGGCTTGATAAAGACGGAAAGGGTTCATTTTTAACCCTTCCTGTCACGACCACCCCGTTGCCCTGCATTCAACCCGATGCGCTGCCCCCGGTCATGATAAAAAACGAAGCCCGTTGTCTTTGCACTGCCCGGGTGCTATTGGAATCCAATCTGGCCGATTTAAACCCGCAACTGCGGTACCCCCGGCGATGAACCGAAATGAAAATAGCGATTCCTGCCAGTGCACCGGATCTTGGTGCCCGCGTCGAGAACAGGCTGGGCACGGCCTCCTATTTGCCGGTCATCGATATGGAAGACCTGTCCGTCGAGGCCCTGGCCGGGCCCTCGGCAGCTGCCGGGCCGGGGGCCGGTATCGAGGCGGTCTCCACGGTAACGGACAGGGGGGCCAGGGTCATTTTAGCCGGATTTGTCTCGCCCCGTGTTGCGTTGGCGCTCGAAAAACATGGGATTGCGGTGATCACGCCCGTCGATGGCCGGGTAATGGATGTGATTGAAACCTACCGGCGGGGTGCGTTGCCCGGGATGACCGAGGCGTCCCGGCACAAAGACGTGCAAATGGCCGCTTTACACGGCCCGCGGCTTCTGCCGGCGTTTCGGAAGGCAGCCCGGCAGTTTTTCATCCTCATTCCCGTGCTGATCGGCGTTCTTCTTCTGGTCGGTCTTTTCCGTGGTTTCGTGTCCCGGAACCTGCTTCTGACCATTTTTTCAGGAAACGTGTTTCGAGATACACTCTGGGGGGCATGCATCTGGAGCATGTTGTCAGGCAATCCGGTCAACAGCTATGTGGTTGCTGAAACCCTGCTCAGGATGGGGCTCAGCCTGTTCGGCGCGACATCCCTGATGCTGACCTGGGTAAACGTTGGGCTGCTGAAGCTTCCCGCCGAGATGTCGGCCCTGGGCGCGCGGTTTGCCATCACCCGGACGATAGCCGCATTTCTGATGGCCATTGGGGTATCGATCCTGACCGTAATCCTGGCCGGGGGGCAGGTGCAGTGAAAACCTCCGGGCATGATGGGCAATCAAGGATCGGCGGGAAACAGCGGCGATGGCTTTTTCCGATCATCATGGCTGCCGCCTATGTGGTGATTTACTTCATTGCGCCGCACCGCACCGTCAAGTCGCTGATGGCAAGTGGAACGGTCCTCAAACAGATGGTCCTGCCGCTGTTACTGGTGTTTGTGGTGATGGTCGTGCTGAATCGTTTCGTTAGGCCCTCCCATGTTTCGCGTTTTCTGGGCCGGCGGGCCGGAATAAAGGGCGTCTTGCTTTCGTCGGTTGCGGGTATCCTTTCCATGGGGCCTGTATACGTCTGGCTGCCATTTTTAGCGGAAGTTCGGGAAAAGGGCGCCTCTGATTTTCACCTGGCCAACTTTTTGTCCAGCCGTGCCGTCAAACCCGCTCTGCTTCCCCTGATGATCGGGTATTTCGGCTGGCGGTTTTCCTTGACGTTTACCGTCCTCAACATGGTGGGCGCATTGCTCGTGGGGGTCGCGGTGTTTTACCTTTGCGGCGGCCGGAGCCAGTCACAAAGACCCGTCAAGTAAGCGTTGTTGAAATGCCGCCGGGCTGACCTGAGCCTCGACCTTACAGGGGCGTCTTCGTTGAAGGCGTATCTCCCTTTTCTTCATAGCTTGGCAAAATACCGCCGACAAGCGGTTCATAAATGCGGTAATCGGTGACTTCCCCGGTGATGGCGTCGATTTCACTCTGGATCGCCGTCCGGGTCTCGCTGTGAAGCCATGTTTTCCAATCTTCGACGGATCGCCACGTACTTCTGACCAGATATTCGTCTTCACCGGCCGGGTCGATACATTTTAACGTTTCGCCCGAGATATAGCCGGTTTGCGCCAGTGCAAGGGAGCGCAAACGGACAACCAGGGGGGCGAGCCTTGCTTCTTCTTCCTTGATAAATCGTCTTCTGATCAACACCTCGATAGCCATGGATTTCTCCTTTCCATTTTTAGGATTCCTCTTTCGGACATCTTCAAACGGTCACGACCCTGCCGGCACCGGCTGCCAGATACTTGTCCGGATAGAGACGCTTGATTTCGTCGATATGCCGGGTGCAGTGGGCCGGGCAGATGGTATCCAGCCGGTCGATCAGAGAATAGTCGTCGAAGCCGTGCAGGCCGCCGATCAGGGTGCTTGCCTTCCCGAAACGGGATGCTGCCGTGATGATCGGGTCGACTCCGGGATGAGAACAGCCGGCAATGATCACCGTCCGGTCGTTCCCTCGCAGAACCAGCGATTGTTCGATACCGCCGAGTTGTCCGGTCGAGTAAACGTTGTCAAAAACTTTCGTGGGGTTTGTCACGGTGACGACCCGGACGTTCGCCGCGGGTTGCGGGCAGGCGGGGGGAATGAACACCGGGGGGGAATGGATGCGCAGAAAATCGGCAAGGCCCCCGATATGGTCCCAGTGGCCGTGGGAGATGAAGACCGCATCGATGGTCGACGGGGCGATGCCGAGCCGTTCCATGTTGCCCAACAGGATGTCGCCCCTGGCGCCGGTATCGAAAAGAAGGGCCCGGGTACCGGTTTCCACCAGGCAGGAAAATCCCCAGTCGGGCGTCAGCGACTGTTTCCAGACAACATTGTCGTAGACGATGGTGATTTTCATGGCTTGGCGATTCCGGTCGGGTCCAGGGTGTCGCTAACAACAACAGGGGTACCGGTGTGGCGGAGCAGTGGACGAGAAATCCCGTCAGGCCGGTACCCCGATCCACCGTTATTCGGAGCCTTCCTTTTCCAGTTCGGTGATTCTTTGCTGGATGGCGTCCAGTGATTGCCTCATGGCCTCGGCATCTGCCCGCAGCATCTCCATTTCACCGGCTCTGCTTGCCGGATACCCGCTGCCATAAGGCTGCGGATAGGCAACGCCGCCGTAGGCCGGCCCGAAGCCGAAACCACGGCCCCTGCCGAATCCGCGTCTGAACCCCATGCCCCTGCCATAGACATAACCGCCGCCGTAAACGGGACGATCATAGGCACCTCCTGCGCGGCCGCAGAGTCCCCTGCGACCGCCGGTCATGGGTCCGGCCCCCATGGGACCGCTTCGGTCTAATCCTGGCATGATACGAACCTCCTTGTTAGGGTTTTAGATCTCGTGCGGCTGGTTTCAGCGTCAGCGGTTTTGACCGCGACCGCCTCTTGAACCGCCACCTTGTCCCTGTCCGCGACCGCCACGCCGGCCTTTTCCCTGGCCGGCTCCTTGACCGCCGCACCTGCCGCCTTGACCTTGCGGTCGAGCCGGCGGGTTGCTCCGGCCGCAGGGACCCTGCCCCCGGCCTGATTGCCGACCCTGTCCGTCCGGGCCGGTTCCGTCTCCTCTTGGCATGTGTTTCACCTCCCTTCTGATCTGTTTTAAAGCGATTGACTGTTTCTTCAAAGGATTGACAATTTTCCGCCGATATTACCGACCCCCCATCCGGCCCCGTCTGCCGCGGCACCGTCGGCCTCCGCCGCGCATGGCATAATTGCCGCCGGCGATTTTCAGGGCTTTGCCGGTGACCAGGGCTTCGCCGACGATAGCGCGGGCTGCCGAAAGAATCCTGCCGTAGGTCTGGCGGGACACCTGCATCAGCGCAGCAGCCGATTCCTGGTCCAGGCGCTCGAAATCGCTCAATCGGATGGCTTCCAGTTCTTCGACCGACAGCATCACTTCTCCGGTGATCGGTATGCCCTGGGGGACAAATGCGGCGATGGCCGGGTATGCGGACACGACTCTTGGTTTCTTGGGTCTCGGCATGTTTTCATCCCATGTTTCTGTCGTTTGACCAAAATATAAATATTAATATACATGGTGTCAATCAAATAAATGATCATTTGACTAAAAAGAACAGCCCCGGGTGGAACCGGGGCTGGAAGAGGGCAAAAAGGGGATATCAGGGTTTAGGTCCGCAATTTTTCGGCTTGCTCGGCCAGCAGTGTTTTGAACCGGTCCAGCGTTACCGGGTACGGAATGATCGGAATTCCCATCCAGTCGGAATAGTCTAAAAAATCCTCCGGATGTTCGGCCATATAGGCGTCCAGGTAGCCCACGCCGTCGAGAACCACGGCCCCGCCGCTATGGCGGGGAAAGTTTTCGTTGGCCAGTCCCCGGTCCCATCCTTTAAAGACCTTGTGGCGAAACTTGATCCAGCCGGGGGTCATCCACCAGACCTTTTCACCACCGGCCACATCGTCGGCGATGCGCTGCCTTTCGGCTTCACTGGCAATCATGTCCATGCAGTGGGTGGCTTCAATCCGCGCCACCCCGGAACCCTGTTCGGCGATGAGTTGCTGCATGGTGCGGGTGGGTTCGTCGGCATTGACATAACAGAACTTGCCCCCATAGACCACGATGACCCTGTCCGTGTGCTGCCTGGCAGTGGCGATGCGATCGAGGAGTTGGCGCTCCAGTTCATGAATGTTTTCGTGAAGGCCCGGCGTGGTGAAAAACAGATGTTCCGTATCCAGGAACCCTTCGGCGCGCAGATGATTCAGTTCCATGGACAAGGTCCCGCAGGAAACGATCGACACATCGGCAAATCCCGGTGATTTCATAATGACACCTTTTTGGGTAACGTTATGTAGCGCTACGTAACGCAATCGATTGGGTAACGGTTTCCATGATGGGTCACCCGATTTTATTTCAGCACGGCCTTCAGCGCCGTGAGCAGGTTGTCCAGGTCGGCCGCTTTCGGATGTCCCACCGCATCGGCGGCATCATCCAGCCACACCGGCGGCTGGGGTTTGGCTTTGACCTTCTCCAGCACTTTTGGATTGACTTCGCCATGGCAGCTGAACGTGCCGGCGACCGCCGCCCCCTCAGCCAGGGATTGGGCGCAGGCCATTGCGTTGTTGGCGTGGTCGGACCCGGGGCGGGCGCCATGGGTGGCAAAGAGAAATACTTTTTTGTGGCCTTTCAGCCGTTCGAGGTAGCCTGACGATTTGGGGTCCGGTTTGCCGGCCTGAAGCCAGAATCCAAGGGCGACCAGATCGTAGTCGGCCGGGTCCGGCGCATCGTCGACCACGCACATCTGCGTGCCTGCCGGCAACGCCTCGCAAACGGTCTCGGCGAGCTTTTGAGTGTTTCCGGTTTGACTGGAATATACGACAAGGGCTTTCATTGGACAGCCTCCTTTTTCGCTGCACTAATTGACGATGAACGGGGCCGGGGAGGCCTCACCCGCGAGGGCCTTTTGAATCGCCTCTTCAAGAACGGATTGGGAGACCATTCCGGTAATGGAATTGATGGGGGTTCCCCCCTGAAAGATCATCAGGGTGGGAATGGACTTGATGCCGTAACGCTCGGCGACGGTCGTGTTGATGTCGACATCGCATTTCGTAAAAATCATCTGATTTTGGTAAGCCTCGGCCAGGGACGCGAATGCCGGCGCCATGGCTTTGCAGGGGCCGCACCAGGGGGCCCAGAAGTCGACGATGACGGGTTTGGTCTGCTGGAGAACCTGCTGGTCGAACTGGTTGTTTTCGATTTCGGTAACAAACGCGGTCATAGATTCACTCCTTCTCAATCGGTTGTGGTTGAATTCCGGCGGCGTTGAAACGCCTCCGGGGGATTTTATTTTTCTCTAAAATTCAACAAGTGTGCCAAAAAATGGAGACCCCGGCACGATGAGCATGCCTTTCATCGTGCCGGGGCGACAGGAGGTGAGAGTAAGGTTGAGTGAATCAACATGGAGGTGTTGATTGCTTACTCAGTTAAATTCACAGCAAACGTTGTGCCATGTCGATTGTTTCAGGGCAAGAAGGGAGATGGGAGTGGCTTGAAGCACCGGTCGGTATCGGAGAGGCGCGGTGAGAACGGGATCGCCTTTCAAGCCTCCTGCCCGTGGCAGGAGGCTTGAAAAACCCTCAATATTTTTCAATCAGGCCCTCAATAAACGGCAGCAGCCGCTCCCGCATATCCGGACGATCCATTGAAAAGGCCAGGTTGGCCATCTGGAAGCCGGCCTTGTTGCCGCAGTCGAAGCGGATCCCCTCGTAGCGGTAGCCGTAGATATTCTGTGTCTCCAGCAGTCGGGCCATGGCGTCGGTGATCTGGATCTCTCCTCCGGCCCCCACTTCTTTGCCGGCCAGGATGTCGAATATCTCCGGGGTGAGGATGTAGCGGCCGATGATGGCCAGGTTGGAGGGCGCCTCCTCGGGCCTGGGTTTTTCCACCAGGCCGCGAATTTTGGTGACGCTGTTGACCAGCGGGTCCGCATCGAGGATGCCATATTTGCTGGTGTCCTGCGGCGCCACTTCGGCGACGGAGACGATCGAGGCTTGCAGTTCGTCGAATTTTTCCACCATCTGTTTGAGAACCGGCGTCTTCGCTTTGACCAGATCATCGGCCAGCAGAACGGCAAAGGGTTCGTTGCCCACGATGTTGCGGGCACACCAGATGGCATGGCCCAGCCCCAGCGGCTGGTTCTGGCGGGTATAGATAATGGAGCCGGATTCGGGGATCAGGGCGTGAATCTCTCTCAACTCCGCGTCCTTGCCCCGGGCCATGAGCATGTGTTCCAGCTCGCAGGAGTGGTCGAAATGATTCTCGATGGCCTTTTTCCCGGCGCCGGTGACGAAGATGATCTCCGTGATCCCGGAGGCGTAAGCTTCCTCGACGGCATACTGGATCAGGGGCTTGTCCACGATGGGAAGCATTTCCTTGGCCATGGCCTTGGTGGCCGGCAGAAACCGGGTGCCCAGACCCGCAACGGGGAAAACGGCTTTTCTGACTTTCATGAAACCTCCCTGGTTGAGAAGATGTGCTTCAGCTGTTGGCCCGGATCGTTCAGACCGCCTCCACCCAGCCCTGGGGGGCGTCGATGACGCCGTACTGAATATCCTGAATGGCCTGGAAAAATTTGTGGGCCAGCGGGCCGACCTGGCCGTCGCCGACGGTGATTACCGTGTCTCCGTATTTCAGTTCTCCCACCGGGGAGATCACGGCGGCGGTGCCGGAACCGAAAATTTCCTTCAGATGCCCGGAGGCATGGGCATCGATCACCTCATCGATGCTGATTTTTCTCTCGGACACCTTCATGCCCCAGGACCGTCCCAATGCGAGCACCGAGTCCCGGGTAATGCCCGGCAGGATGCTGCCCGATAGTTCGGGCGTCACCAGTTCGTCGTCGATGACGAAAAAGATGTTCATGGCGCCGACCTCTTCCACATACTTCTGCTCCACCCCGTCGAGCCACAGCACCTGGGTGTAGCCGGCCTTGTGGGCCAGGTCGCCGGCCAGCAGGCTGGCCGCGTAGTTGCCCAGGGTCTTGGTGTCCCCCACGCCGCCGCGCACGGCGCGCACGTGCTCCTTGGTCACCATGATTTTTACCGGGTTGAATCCTTCGGCGTAGTAGGCACCCACCGGGCTCAGGATAATGAAAAACCGGTAGGTGAACGACGCCCGGACGCCCAGGAAGGGGTCGGTGGCGATGATGGTGGGGCGGATGTAAAGCGAGGTGCCCGGAGCACTGGGGATCCAGTCCTTTTCTACGGTGAGCAGCTGTTTGAGCGCCTCCAGGGCGAAGGCCTCATCGATTTCGGGGATGCAGAGCTTGCGATTGGACTGGTTGAGCCGGCTGAAATTCTCCTGGGGCCGGAACAATTGAACACCGCCTTTGTCGTTGCGGTACGCTTTCAGGCCTTCGAAGACGCCCTGGCCGTAATGCAGCACCATGGTGGAGGGATCCATCACCAGGGGGGCATAGGGTTCGATGCGGGGATTGTGCCAGCCTTTTTCCACGCTGTAATCCATGTTGAACATGTGATCGGTAAAGATGGTGCCGAACCCCAGTTGGTTTTCATCCGGCTTGGTTTTGAGCTGTTCGGCGTTGGTGATGGTTATCTGCATGATGGTGCCTCCTCGGTGAGTGAAACGATTTCGATCCGGCGTCCGGATTAAGGAAAATAAATAGGAATAGTTCAGGATTATTAAAGGCAGACCAGCTAATCCGTTACAAATACACCTATTTTATGCGTGAGTCAACGACCACCCCGAAGCGGGAGCCTTCCCCTTCCGGCTCCCGGTGGCAAGGGCCTGCCGGGTGCGGCGTCTGCCGATCCTGCGGCTCGATGCGCGCTGGAAGCAGGCTTTATGGAAACAACTGTTCAATCAATAGATGGATTGGGTGCTGTCGGCATCGAACAGGTGCAGATGATTCAGGTTCATGGCCATGCGCAATTGCTGGCCGGCATGAAAAATTCTGCGGCCCTCGCTTTTGGCGATGAAGGAGACCCCCTTGAAATCCATGTGCATGTGGGTTTCACCGCCAAGGGGTTCGACCACCTCCACCGTACCGTCCAGCTTCCACGCGTCGGGAAAACCACCGTTGCCGTTGTCCACGGTAAAATCCTCGGTGCGCAGGCCCATGATCACATCGGTCTCTTCCTTAACCTTCATGCCCTCTTTTACAGGGAGGGGCACACTGAGCTGGTCGTTGAACCGGATCTTCAGGGTGTTGCCGGCCTTGACGATGCGGGCGGGCACCAGGTTCATGGGCGGGCTGCCGATAAAGCCGGCCACGAAGGTGTTGGCCGGGTTCTGAAACAGCTCGATGGGTTGGCCCACCTGCTCGATTTTACCGTCGCGCATCACCACGATGCGGTCGGCCAGGGTCATGGCCTCCACCTGGTCGTGGGTGACGTAGATGATCGTCGACTGGACCTTCTGATGCAGCCGTTTGATTTCCGTGCGCATCTGGGTCCTCAGTTTGGCGTCCAGGTTGGACAGGGGTTCGTCGAAGAGAAATACCGACGGTTTGCGCACAATGGCCCGGCCCATGGCCACCCGCTGCCGCTGTCCGCCGGAGAGTTCGTGGGGTTTGCGGTGCAGCAGGTCTTCCAGGCCCAGGATGGTGGCCGCTTCGTTGACCCGTTGGAGGATTTCCGCCTTGGGGGTTTTGCTCAGCTTCAGCCCGAAGCTCATGTTGCCGAAGACGTTCATGTGGGGATAGAGGGCGTAGTTCTGGAAAACCATGGCCACGTGCCGGTCCTTGGGGGCGATGTCGTTGACGATCCGGTCTCCGATGTCGACCCTGCCGGATGTGATTTTCTCCAGCCCGGCCACCATGCGCAGCACGGTGGATTTACCGCAGCCGGAGGGGCCCACCAGCACAACGAATTCCTTGTCTGCGATCTCCAGGCTGATGCCGTGAACCACTTCTGTTTTGCCGAACTTTTTAACGATGTCCTTGAGAATGACCTGTGCCATTGCTTGCCTGTCCTTTGTCTCCCGCTCCTGGGTGCTGGCCAGGGCGCCCGTGATAGCGCGTTAACCTGATTCGGAATACGAACTGTGGAAAAGGAGCACGCTTTTCCGGTTCAAGTCAAGCACTCTTTCGCCTTGAATCAATTAATTTGCAAACCCACGCCTCCACGGGCGCAAGTCGCATGGGTGTTTTTAATAAATCCTTGACTCGTGAGAGCGAACCCATTAACGTTGATTTCAGCTCGGGAGGAGCCATCTTTTTTACTATTTATTTTCAATCGGTTATATTCAAACCAGGAGGAGCGTTCAGCCATGATGAAAAAACTCACGATGTTGATGGCATTGGGGGCCCTGATGGTCTTTACCGTCGGGCAGGCGTTTGCAAAACCCATTGAGATTCATTGGTGGCACGCCATGAGAAGTGCCCGGGGTGAAGTCTGCAACGCCATGATCAAAAAGTTCAACGAATCCCAGGACAAATACGTGGTGGTCGGCACCAACAAAGGCAATTATGACGAAACGGTCAATGCCGGTGTCGCGGCCATCCGGGCCAAAAAACAGCCCCATATCCTTCAGTCCTTTGAAGTGGGAACCCAGACCATGATGCTTTCCGGGGCCATCTATCCGGTGTACGAGCTGATGAAAGACGCGGGATATAAAATCGACTGGGACGATTACCTGCAGCCGGTGCTCTCGTATTACATGAATGCCGATGGCAACCTGATGTCCATGCCCTTCAACTCGTCGACACCGGTCATGTATTACAATGTCGACCTGTTTAAAAAGGCGGGGCTGGCGCCGCTTTCCAAGGAAAAGCCGGTCACCTGGGACGAACTGGGCGGCATGCTCAAGAAAATTGTCGGTTCCGGCGTTCCCGGCGGGATGGTTACCGCCTGGCAGTCCTGGACCCAGATCGAGAATTACAGCGCCATTCACAACATCCCCTTTGCCTCAAAAGCCAACGGGTACGAAGGGTTGGATTGCGAGCTGACCATCAATAACGACAAGGTCGTGAACCACATTGCCCGCCTCAAGGGCTGGATGGGCGACAAGCGCTTTTTCTACGGCGGCCAGAAATACCAGGGCCCCAAGTCCGAATTCCTTGCCCAGAATGCGGCCGTTTACATCGACTCCATCAGCGGCATCGCCAAGCTGAAAAAAGCCGTCAAGGATTTTACGTGGGACGTGGCGCCCCTGCCGGTGGAGTCCTGGATGAAAGAGCCCCAGAACTCCATTATCGGCGGCGCATCCAACTGGGTGCTCAAGGGACACAGTAAAAAAGAGTATCAAGGGGTTGCCGCATTCCTGGAGTTTCTGGCCAACAACGAGATGCAGGAATTCTGGCACAAGGAAACCGGCTATTTTCCCATTACCCAGAGCGCCTATCGCAGCCTGAAGGCCAAGGGCTATTATGACGAACAGCCTTACCAGGAAGTGGGCATCAAGCAGATGACCCGGCGTATTCCCACCAAAATTTCCCGCGGGCTGCGCCTGGGCTATTTCATCCAGATCCGCAATATCATCAACGAAGAGCTGGAGCTGGTCTGGAACGATTCGAAATCTCCAAAAGAGGCAATGGACAGCGCGGTTGCGCGCAGCAACCAGAAGCTGAGGGAGTTTGAAAAAACCTACAAGTAAGACCCTGTTAAACGTTCCGTCGAGGCCGCACTCTGGCCTCGACGGAATTTTTAAGCGGACCTCACATGATCAAACGATCCTACTTCACCTCAAAAACGCTGCCCTATCTGCTGATTCTTCCCCAGATCCTGGTAACGGTCACGTTTTTCTACTGGCCGGCCTTCCAGGGCCTGATGCAGTCGATGATGCTCAGCGACCCGTTCGGGCTGCACAATACCTTCGTGTGGTTCGACAACTTCATTTCCCTGTTTAAAGACCCCCTTTACTTAAAATCCATCGGCATCACCCTGGGCTTCAGCGCAGCCACCGCGGCCGTATCCATCTCCTTCGGCCTGTTTGTCGCCACCATGGCCAATCGTGCCCTGAGGGCCAAAGCCGTCATCCGGACCCTGCTGATCTGGCCCTATGCCGTGGCGCCGGCCATTTCGGGTATTCTCTGGCTGTTTTTACTGCACCCGTCATACGGCATCGTTTCCATTTTTTTGACGAAAACTTTCGGGTTGGACTGGAATCCGGTGCTTCGGGGCAATGACGCCCTGATCATGGTGATCATGGCCAGCGCCTGGAAAGAGGTCAGCTACAATTTCGTTTTCTTTCTGGCCGGCATGCAATCCATCCCCAAATCGCTGATCGAAGCGGCCTCCATGGATGGCGCCAGCCCGTTCAGGCGGTTCTGGTTCATTACCATCCCCCTGCTCTCGCCAACCATGTTTTTCGTGACGGTCATGAACATTATCTACTCCTTTTTCGAAACCTTCGGCGTGATCCATACCGTGACCCAGGGTGGACCGGGCGGCGCCACCAACATCCTGGTCTACAAGGTGTATCAGGATGGCTTCATCGGCCTGAACCTGGGGTCGTCGTCGGCCCAGTCCGTGGTGCTCATGGTGCTGATTATCACCATCACGGTATTGCAGTTCAAATACGTGGAGCGAAAGGTCCAATATACCGGATAGACGGATCCCTATGGTTGAAAAAACACCCATACTCGACGCACTGACCTATATTTTTCTCATGCTTGGGATACTTATCGTGGGGTTTCCCATCATCTATGCCCTGATTGCGGCGACCCTGCCTATCGAAGAGGTTTCCCGGGTCCCCATGCCGATGATTCCGGGTGATCAGTTCATGGTCAACATCCAGGCGGCCTGGGAAAAGGGCAATCTGGGCACCCAGTTGGTCAACTCGTTTATCATGGCCTCGGGCATCACCATCGGTAAAATCTGTGTGTCCATGCTCGGTGCGTTTTCCATCGTCTATTTCGATTACCGCCTGCGGACCGTGGCATTTGTCACCGTTTTCTGTACCCTGATGCTGCCGGTGGAGGTCCGTATTCTGCCCACCTATGAAATGGCGGCCAATCTTTTCGGCCCGCTGAACCTGATGTGGGAAAAGCTTGGCCTGGGTGCCGTGGCCGGCTGGATTGCCGGCCACGACGTGGAAATCAACCTGGATTTCAGCCTGCTGGACAGCTACACGGGGCTGATTTTGCCCCTGGTGGCCTCGGCCACCTGCACGTTTCTGTTCCGTCAGTTTTTTCTCACTGTTCCCGAGGAGCTTTGCGAAGCGGCAAAAATGGACGGCGCCTCGGCCATGACCTTTTTCAGGAAAATTCTCTTTCCGCTTTCCAAAACCAATATCGCCGCCCTGGTGGTGATCGAGTTCGTCTACGGATGGAACCAGTACCTGTGGCCCCTGCTGATCACCACCGATCCGGATATGATGACGGCGGTTATCGGGCTTCAGAACCTGATCCCCCAGGCGGACGACCTGCCATACTGGAACGTCGCCATGGCCGGATCCCTGCTGGTGATGCTGCCGCCCATCCTGGTGGTGCTGTTCATGCAACGCTGGTTTGTGAAGGGGTTGGTCGAACGGGAAAAATAGGCTTGGCGGTTTGGTAAACGGCCGATACCTGCGTTGCGCTTCATCGCTTCTCACTGCGGCGTACCGTAAGTACTTCTCATTCCTCACGATTTGCAAGCCTTGATCTCGGCCGTTTACGAAGCCGTCTGATCTGATCGGCTACGTTTTGAAACAGGCTGGGGTAAAGGAAATTAAGGGATTGGAAATTGTGGGATGGAGGCGTCGAAGGTATTCCATAACCGAAGCCCTCAATTTTCTTCTGTGGTCACAAACCAATCCACGGGTCTGCGCAGGCTGACCGGCTCCGGATAGGTGTCGATATACCCCACGCGCAGGACAAATTGAGGATAAAAGCCGTTGTCATGAGAACCCGCGATCTGCTCGATGCCCTGTTTTTCTTCGAGCACCTGGGTCATGGGATGGATGGCGATCCCATGTTCACGGGCCAGCAGCGCCATGCGTTCAAAGCGGCGGCCGGTGTCGATCAAGTCGGCTACGGTCTGACCCGGACTGGTGATCACGACCCATCCCCCTCCCTGTTGTGCCAGCTCGGCTGTTAAATCGACCCCCTGTTGACGGTAGGTTTCCTTGAGAAAATCCCGGGGCTGGACAAATTGGCGCACGAACCATCCTTTGACGCCCCTTATCTCCATGCCTTCTGTGGACAACCCGTCCCGGTGAAGTTTCGCCTCCCGGGGCTTGAGGCGCAACCACCGCACGAGCTCCTGCTGGGCCTCATCCCGGCTGGCTTGAACACGGAAATTTTCCACAGCCAAATCCCTTATGCACGCAGCGTGATTGGACCCTCGCGGAAAGTAAAACACCTGCCCTTTCATCCCGCCGGACAGGATGTTGACATCCGTAGCCGTAATTTCTCTGGGCAGATGGCCGAGCTTGACGGTCCGTCGCTTTTTTATTCGTTGCAACGGATAATCGGTCGGTTTGTCTTTGTGGAAGGCAACACGGACCACCTCCTGATCATGGCGGTCCCGGGCAATCACCCGAATGTCGGTGCCCAGCCCAAAGGCCCCGGCAGCCAGTGACAGGTTTTCGATAAAGGTTCCGAGTGACAGCATCAATTCGCGGTTTAGCGGATCCACACATGGCAATCGACGCTCTGCATCGGCTTCAATGATCCAGCTGTCGGCGCTTTCAATCCGGACGCGCCAGGGTTGGCTGTTGTGACCGCTGGGGGCCAGGCTGGCGTGATAGAGGAGGGTCAATGCCGTGTTGTCCAGGCCGGCTACCGGTATGGTTGTGTCCTGAAAATCAGGGAGCGCTTGTCGCGTCGCATCAGTGCAGCCATTAAACATGGCGGTGCTTCCCAAGACAACGCCGGCCGACAGGGTCCCTTTTATAAATTCACGGCGGGTCAGCATCATTGCCCCCTCCTTATCAATCCAGAAGTATTTTTACCATTTCTGCAAACCCGAACCCTCCCTCGGCTCGCGTTACCCACGTCGGCGGCGCTTCCAGCTGCGTCCCGAAAACCCGGACATTGGCCACCCCCACCGAATGGGGGAAAAACCCGAACATGGGCGAGTCGTTGGGGGAGTCGCCGCAGAAAATCACCCGGTCCCGTACCGCATCCAGGTCCACATCGAATACTTCCTTGAACATCAATCGGGACATGGACAACTTGTCGTAGGCACCGAACCATCCGTTTACGTGGATCGAGCTGATTTTTGCGGTGGCGCCGGCTGCCTCGAAGATGGCCTTGATGGCCGCAACCGACGGGGCGGGCAGGGCCGGTACGTCTTCGCAGAAATCGATGGCCAGATCCGCTTCCCGATACGCCTGATCCGCCGATACGCCGCATCCGGGAACCTCGGCCAGGACCGTTTCCCGGATGGCGTCAAGCCGGTCGCGATCCGTGCGTCGCTCCTCCGCCGGCTTCCAGAAGCGGCGGATCATTTTTCTGCCATGACGGTCGTAGTAAAAATAAAAGGCGCCATTTTCTCCCACCAGTCCATCCACCGGCCACATGCGGGCGATGTGGTCGCACCACCCGGCCGGGCGGCCGGTAATGGGGATCACGCGGATGCCGGCCCCTTGCAAACGTTCCATGGCGGCGAACACCACCGCCGGCAGCCTGCCGTTTACGGTCAGCGTGTCGTCGATGTCGGTGAGCACATACCGGATGCCGGGCTTGTTCTCCCGTTGAAAAGATTGGATCGGTTTCATCTCCGTTGGCCTCTTGTTGCCGGCTGTTGAGGGCCGGCCCGTCGATTAAGGGGGGCGGCGGTTGTGTCGTTTGCCCCCGAGGGTGGCAACGCAGCCGCTTTTTGACATTTCAATTGAAATCAACAGGCTGATACGATATTTATTGAAAATTTTCCGGCAGTCGGCCGGTATCGGGTTCCCGGCAAAAAACGAATTTCAAGAACGTATATGAATATCGATCGCTTTCCAACACCTTTGTTTATCGCTCACCGGGGTTACAGTTCCCGTTACCCGGAGAACACCCTTGCCGCGTTCAACGCAGCCATTGATGCCGGTGCCCGGATGATCGAACTGGACGTCAATCTGTCCAGGGACCGCCAGATGGTGGTGATCCACGATGAAACCGTGGACCGAACCACCAGCGGCACCGGCAGGGTGGCCGAGCATACCCTCAGCCAGCTCAGCCGGTTGGATGCCGGCAGCTGGTTCGACCCGCAGTTCTGCCGGGAGACGCTGCCGACGCTGGCCCAGGTTCTGGATGCCGTAAAGGGGCAGGTCATGGTGAACATTGAGATCAAGCCTGAAGCCTATGAGAGCCATGGCCCCCCGGATGCAGTGGAGCGGCAGGTGCTGGATCTGGTGTGTAAAAAACAGATGCTTGACGATGTCCTCGTGTCCAGCTTTGAATGGCAGGTGCTGGACAATTTGAGAACATTGGCGCCAGGGATCGCCCTTGGCCTGCTTTCCGATCTTCCCGTTGACCGGAGCCTGCTCTACTGGTACCAGCGGATCAGGGGGTTTTCATGGCACCCGGACTATCGGGTGCTGACCCGCCCGCAGGTGGACGCCCTTCACGATGTGGGTGCGCGGGTGTTTCCCTATGCCGTGGATGGCCGGATGGACACCGGTGGGATGCTCGCCATGGGTGTGGACGGCCTGATTGTCGACGATCCCCGGCAGATGACCGCCTGACGCCCCCGGTATCCTATCCGTCCAACAAGGAGAAAAACGATGGCGCCACCCGTGCTTTTTGACGTGGAGAATCAGATTGCGGTGATCACGCTCAACCGTCCTGAACGGCGCAACGCCATCAACCAGCAGCTGCTGGTCCATCTATACAACGCTTTGGATGCGGTGTCCGCCCGAAGTGATATTCGCGTGGCCATTATCACCGGAAACGGGCCCTCTTTCTGTGCCGGCCTCGACCTCGGCGCCATCGGAAAAGAGAACCTTTTCGATCCCCGGGGAGACGGCAGCGACCTGCCGGATCTGATGCATGCCTGCAAAAAACCCATCATCGGTGCGGTCAACGGCCATGCCATCACCGGCGGGTTTGAGCTGGCCCTGAACTGCGATTTTATCATCGCCGCCGAAAATGCGCAGTTTTCCGATACCCACGCCCGGGTGGGCATCCATCCGGGCTGGGGAATGACCCAGTTGCTTCAGCAGACCGTGGGGCAGCGCCGGGCCAAGCAGATTTCTTTTACCTGCCAGCCCATATACGCCCATACGGCGCTGGCCTGGGGGCTCGTGAACGAGGTGCTGCCCCGGGAGCACCTGCTGGAACGCGCCCGAACCATAGCCGCCCAGATCGTTCAGGCCGACCCCGGGCTTCTGGGGACCATTAAAACGCTGATCGAAAACCGCAACAGCAGCCCCCTGGCGCAGGCTTTTGATAAAGAACGCAATGGCTTCAGGCAATTTCTCAGGGACCAGCTCAGCAAATTCAACCCCTCGTGAAAGGAATTGTCCCATGGCACGCTATCTGATGCTGGACATCGGTGCCGGTACGCTGGACATGCTCTACTATGATACGGAACACGATCTGCACTACAAAGCGGTGGTGCGATCACCGGTGCGGGTGCTGGCGGACGAAATCAGGCAGACCCGCGGTGCGCTGGTGGTCACCGGCACTGAAATGGGCGGCGGCCCGGTTTCCCAGGCCCTGATCGACCGTGCCGGGTCGGCCGATGTGGTCATGTCCCGGGACGCCGCCGCCACCATCCATCACGACGACCGGCGTGTTATGGCCCGCGGCATCCGCGTGGTGGACGCCGCCGAGACCGATGGTCTGGTCAATGATTCACGATTTTCTCACATCATCACCGGAGATCTCCAGCCCGATCGGCTGCGGCGGCTCGTTCAGGGAATGGGGGTTCCCTTCGAATTCGATGCCGTTGCCGTCTGTGCCCAGGATCACGGCGTGGCCCCGCCCGGTGTTTCCCATCTGGATTTCAGGCATCGGATGTTCACGGCGGCCCTGGACCGCCATCCGGTTCCCCAGGCCCTGCTGTACCGATCCGACCAGGTGCCGGAAGCAATGAACCGGCTGTCGGCCATTGCCGGCCAGGCCCGGGCCCTGCCCACCGATCGGGTCTACGTGATGGATTCGGGAATGGCCGCCATTCTGGGCGCCTCCAAGGATGTGCTGGCGGCCAACGCCAAGCGAATGCTCGTGCTGGACATCGCCACCTCCCACACCGTGGGTGCCGCCATGGACGCAGGGCGCCTGTGCGGTTTTTTCGAGTATCACACCTCAGACATCACCGCGGCGCGGCTGGACGGGCTGCTGGCGGACCTGCCCGACGGCAAGCTGTCCCACCGGCAGATTCTGGAGGAAGGCGGGCACGGGGCCTACCATTGCCGGGCCTTCGGCTACGACGCGGTCGATCTGATTCTGGCCACCGGCCCCCGCCGGGCAATGGCCCTGGCGTCCTCCCTGCCGGTCGTCTTCGGGGCCCCCTGGGGGGACAACATGATGACCGGCACGGTGGGACTCATGGAGGCTGTAAGGCTGCGGGAAGGGCTGCCGCCGATCACCTACCTGTAGCCGCCGCTGGTGGTCGTGCCGCCGCAGGTGTTTGGAAGGGGCGATGATGAAACGAATGGTTTTCCTGATGCTGTTGATATTCCTGGTGTGGCCTGTTGGTGCTTCCGCCGGGCGGTTGCATTCCAAACACTGGTACCAGGAGCGCTGGTGCGCCCGGATGGCCGGCGCCAGGGCGGAACCCGCCTCCAGTGTCTACGACTGCCGGACGGACACCTACGTGATCGAATTCGACTATGCAGACCATTGGTACGAGGCCATCGGTGAAAGCCTCCACTATGCCCTTCAAACAGGGAAAAAAGCGGGTATCGTCCTGATCATGGAGCATGCCAGCGACCGGCGATACTGGGAGAAGCTCAACCGCACCATCGACCACTACCGCCTGCCCATCCACACCTGGCAGACTTCCAGGGGCGTTGCCCCGCCACAATAAGACCGGATGCCTTTTTGCCCGAGGAGAACGATCCATGCCCGATGAAACACGCCAGGCCGCCATCGATGCCCATATTCGAAACGATGCCTTTGCCCGTTTTCTGGGGGCCGAGGTCACCATTGTGGCGCCGGGGCACAGCCGGGTCTCACTGACCGTCACCGAACAGATGACCAACTTTCACGGCATCACCCACGGCGGCCTGGTGTTTGCCCTGGGTGACCTGGCGTTTGCCGCCGCCGGCAATTCCAGGGGGCAGGTGGCCGTGGCCCTGAATGTGAACATCTGTTTTCTCAATCCATCCAGCGTCGGCGACCGGCTGGTGGCCGAGGCCAGGGAGTGCCATCTGGGTGGCAGAACGGGGCTGTACGAAATTACGGTGGTCGAGGAGACAACCGGCACCCTCATTGCCCGCAGTCAGGACCTGGTGTACCGAAAGAAGCAGTGGTTTGTGGCGCCGGCAGAGCACTCCCCCCCCGCTGCATGAAAAAATAACGGCGTCACCCCTGCCGCTGCGGCGCTGAAGCGTTCAGGCGTCGGCAACCCGGGGGAGGTGTGTGGCCGCCCCGGCGGAGGGGCCAACACGGTCTTGCTGGAAGGCGTTCAGGCTATAGCAGTTGAGAAATGTAGACGAAGGCCGCGTTTCTGCCTTCGGGCGATTCCCTGAATCGCATGATCGCTTCGGCGGTGGCCGGTCGGGGGTGGCCGATACCGATGGCGCTGCCATACCTGACCGCCAGCTGTCGCAGCCGCCTCAGCTGCCCCAGTATGGACAATACGTCCCGCCGGTTGTCCAGAAACAGATCCCGCCGGATGGCCGACATCCCCATTTTCCGGGCACAGGCGTATGCCGCCGAATGCCCGGTGGTCAGGCTGTCTACAAAAAACAGGCCGCGGCTCCTGACCTCATCCAGGGCCTGCCCCATTTTTTGGGGCCGCTGGGTGTACTTGGAACCCATATGGTTGTTGACCCCGACCACGTTGGGCAGCCGGGCAATGTTTTCGGCCACCACATGTTGGATGCGCTCCGGTCGGTCGTCCACGAAAATGGCCCCCGGACCCGGATCGACGGCGGTGCTGAACGGTTCCATGGGCTGGTGCAGCATGATTTCGTGGCCTTTGGCGTGGAGGGCCAGCGCCGATTCCTCCGACCAGCACAGTCGCGGCAGTACAGAAAAGGTAATGGGAATGTCCGCTTCGAGAAATCGCCGGGCCCTGTTGAGATTGAACCCGATGTCGTCGATGATCAGGGCGATGCGGGGCTTCGCCGCTGCCTGAGGGATGCATACTTCTGCGGAAACCGGAATGCCTGAACCGAGCAGGCTGCCCAGAAGAAGCCCGCCGCTTTTTACCAGAAAGGTACGTCGATTCATCCGTTGCTGAGCGTTTCTCCGGCCTGCTGCCGGGTGGTCCACCCTTCTGGTGGGCGATGCGTTTACTGTCCCAATGAGACCGTTGAATCGATCCGGTCTTTGAATTCTCTCCTCTCTTATACATGCCGTTGAGTTGTGGATCAACCATTAACACAATATACAGGATTTCCGGAACGCCATTGTTTTCTCAACCACTGCTCACCCTGCGGCGTTTAATCTGTCGGCTCGGAAACGGATACGGGCCGTCAGGCCACGAATCCGCCGTTGGCGCAGATGTTCTGGCCGGAGATCCAGCCGGCGGCGTCCCCCGCCAGCAGGGCCACGGCATCGGCGATATCTGCCGGCGTGCCGATGCGGCCCAGGGCGGTGGCCTGGGCAAATCCCTGGATCTGATCCCGGGTTTTCCCTTTTCGGAACAGCTCCGTGTCCGTCGGACCCGGGGATATGGCATTGACCGTGATGCCCCTGGGGCCCAGCTCCCTGGCCAGGACGCGGGTGATCTGGTCCACGGCGCCTTTGGTGGCGGCGTAGGGGCCGTACTCGGCCATCAGGACCCGGGTCACCGATGAGGAGATGTTGATGATGCGCCCGCCGTCGGTCATCTGCCTGGCCGCCATCTGGCAGGCAAAGAAGACCCCTTTGACATTGGCGGCGAAGATATCGTCAAACTCGGCCTCGGTCACTGATGCGATGGGTTTGAACAGGCGGACGCCGGCATTGTTGACCAGAATGTCCAGGCCGCCGAATTCGGCACCGGTTCGGTCGAACAGCGCCTGCACGGCTTTGACCTGTCGCATGTCGGCTTTTAGGGCAATGGCCTTTCCACCGGCCTTTTGCACGGCCCGCACGGTTTCGCCGGCCGCAGGTTCGTTGTTGAGGTAATTGACGACGACCGCTGCGTTCATGGTGCCCAGCTTGAGGGCGATGGCACGGCCGATGCCCCGGGATGCGCCGGTGACGATCGCGGTTTTTCCTTCCAGTTCGCCGGTCATGACAGCCTCCTGTTCATATGGGTTGGTTGGGGGAGAGCGGTTCGCAGGCAGGGAAGACTCATCCCTGCCCCTGATCGTCTGTTATCTCCCGGATGTGGCGTCCGGGTCAATGACCGAAGGCCGGCAACCCTGGGGGCAAAGGTGGTTACAAGGGACGGGGTTTCCTGTTGGAAAGGCATTGGTTTCGCGCCGGACCATTGCGCGAAGCGGCATCACACGGGATGCGTCAGGGGTGACCGCAGAGGACGACGGATTCGTCCTCTGCGGCAAGGCGGACCTTTCGGGCGGTGAGCGCAACCATGGCCGAGGCGTCTCATATCGTCGAAGGGAAACGATCAGGTGCCGGACTGGGCCATCTCCTCTTTTGAAAAGCTTTTGGGCACACCTTCGTACGGGGTCCGTTTCGTCGATTTCAGCGTCCTGGGATCACGCATGGCCCTGAGAATGTCGATGCTTTCCTTGTATCCTTTGTTGACGCGGCACAATTCCAGGGCCATGCCGACCACCTGGGCCACCGCCTGGACGAAATTGACGTCATTGTGACCGAATTCCCACGGGTCGGCCGTATAGACCCGCAGGCACCCGATGGTGCGCTCACCGATGATGATCGGCACCGACAGAATCGAGGCAATCCCTTCCTTCAGGGCGGCGTCGGGGTATTGAAGCCGCGGATCGTCATTGACGTCGTAAATGGCGACCGGATGGCCCCCCTCGAGGGAGGATGAGATCGACCGAAGGGCGCTGACCGGCCCTTTGTCCAGGTATTCCCGGCTGAGCCCGTAGCTGCCGGCCAGGGAGAGCACGTCACTTTTCTTGTCGAACAAAAACAGGGTGCACCCTTTTACCTTCAGTGCATTGGTGACCCCTTCCACCGATATCAGGACGACTTCCTCCGGATCCCGTATCATGGAGATGGAGCGGGTGATGCGCACCAGGCTCTCATAGTTGATGACCGGTTTTTCCATGGCGACCTCCTTTGGGTAAGATGGTTAATCGGTTCCGGCCATCGATTTCAGGCACGGCGGTGCATCCGTCTCCGAAAGGTGCGGTGTGGCTGACCGGTGTGCGCGTTGCGGAATCGGTTCAACGGGTCTGAAAAGGTCAACGGCGATGAGAAGATGGACGATGTGCAGTCGAACGGGTCGCTATCGATCAGGTGCAGAAGGTCGGATGCGTTGATGGCTGGTACTGAAAATGTCCCACAGATGCGCTTTGAATGCAAGGGCTAAGTCTTTCAGGTCGCCGGGAGGGGCTTCATGGCGGGGCAGCCGTTCATGCCCCCTGGAGGATGGTGTTGATGACGTTTCCCAGGCGCCGGATGGCCGGGGCTGCCGCGTCGGACCAGTTGGCGGCGTTCAGGCGGATGAAATTTCGATAGCGGTCGCCGGTGGAAAAAAGATGGCCGGGCGTGATGGCGATGCCTTCCTTGAGGGCGAGTTTATACAGCACGAGCGCGTCAATGGTTTCAGGCAGTTCAATCCAGAGCAGGTAGCCGCCGGACGGGTCGGTCACACGGATGTCGAAGGGGAAAAAACGGATCGCCGCCCGCCTGAGGGCGGCGACACGGTCCCGATAGATGCGGCGAATGCGGCGCAAGTGCTGGCGGTAGCCCCCTTCAGCCATGAATTGGGCCACCGCCACCTGGGGCAGGGTCGCCGAGGCCAGGCTGGTGCTGTATTTCAGCCAGGCCACCGTCGACCGGTATCGCCCGGGTGCGGCCCAGCCGACCCGGAGGCCCGGGGACAGTGTTTTGGAAAACGACGCGCACCACAGGACCCGTCCATCGGTATCATAGGCCTTGGCGGTGTTTGGCCGCTTGGTCGAATAGTGAATATCCCCGAAGATGTCATTCTCGATCAGGGGGATGTCGTGGCGCGCCAGCAGGCGGACCAGGGCTTTTTTATTCTCGTCCGGAATGCAGCTGCCCAATGGGTTGTTGAAGTTGGAAATGACGAGGCAGGCCCGTACGGAATTGTTTTCCAGGGCGAATTGCAGGGCCTCAAGGCTGATGCCGTCCCGGGGATGGGTGGGGATTTCCAGGGCTTTGAGGCCCAGATTCTCCATGTATTGAAACACGTCGAAGCAGATGGGGGACTCCACGGCAACGGTGTCGCCGGGACGGCAGACGGCCTGCAGACAGCTGGACACCGCTTCCCCGCACCCCGATGTGATCACGATTTCATCGGCGTCCAGGGTGCAGCCGGCGTCCACGGCGTGCCGGGCGATCTGCTGCCGCAGGGGCTTGTTGCCGGGCGGGGCCATATACAGACCGGCCCGATCCCCCATGCGACGGGCAGCAGAGGCCATGATCCGGTTCAAATGCCGGGTGGCGGTCAATTCCTGGGCCGGGTGGGCCGCCCCCAACTGGGTCAGTTTCGGGTTGAGGGTGTCGTGCAGAACGATCCGGGTGATCAGCTCGCGCATTCCGACGGTGCTAGGATCCGGTTCCGGGTCGGAAAGTGCGGGTTCTGGCGGCGCGCTGGGCAGGTGGTTGCTGACATAAAATCCTGATCGTGGCCGGGGAACCAGCAGGCCCCGCGCCTCCAGCAGGTAGTAGGCTTTCAGTACCGTCGTAATGCTGACCGTCCACTGCCGGCTCAACTTGCGCACCGACGGTGCCGCTTCTCCGGGGCCGAAAGCCCCGTCTTCGATCAGACGGGTCAACCGGTCGGCGACCTGCTGATATTTGGGTGGGTTGCCCATGATTGTGTCCCTGGCAGACTGTTTTCCTGTCCTTTTTTCGACTCCATCTGCACTGTATCGGTACAATTTTGCCGTTTATCAACCAGTACAGATGACAGGTTATCATAACTGTACTGCTAACAAAACATCATTGTTGTGGCTGTTATTCTTTTTTCGGAAATTGTATAGATGGGTCCAGGGTGGCAATGGTTACCCGCTGACGCCCGGTTCAGCCGATTGCTGATCCCCGGCAGCGCCGGATCTTCCGGCGGATGACAACACCGGTGGTATGGCTCCTGTCGCCCGCGGCGACAGGGATGGGAGGCCGCAATGAATCCACAACTGATGGATACCGGAAACATCAACCGAACCGCACAACGATTTAGTTTTACCAACCTCAGCGCGCCGGACACCGTGTTCGACCTGGCCGCCGGACAAGGCTGGCGGATCAAGGGAAGGCGTCGGCAGCAAACCCTGTTTTGTCTGCGGGGAAGCCTGTGGGTGACCCAGGAATGCGACATTCGGGATTACGTGCTTGAAGCGGGCGATGCATTCCTCATCACGCTCCCGGGGCTGGTGATGGTGCGGGCCATGCGCCCGGCGCGTCTCGGGTACGCAGAACACCTGATGCCGGTTCCCTTTAAAGGTCGGTTCAGCCAGACGGTGTTCAGCTGAGCGCCGTTTCAACGCCCGCCTGATCGCCTGCGGTGCGCAGCGGTCGGTTGATTCGAACGGGGCGTTGGGTGCATGCATTCGTACATCAGCGGCAAGCAGGAGCGATCGACCATGAGAAGAAAAGACAAGGCCATCACCGATGCATCCGGCATCCACGCCATCAATGCACAGGCCGGGAAAGACCCCTTGCCATGAATGACAATCGACAGGCCGTTTTGATGCTCCTTGCCGCAGCCATCTTGTGGAGCACCAGCGGCGTGCTCATCAAACTGGTGGCCCTTCACCCCATGGCCATTGCCGGGTGGCGCAGCCTGATCGCCGGCGGCGTCATCATGCTGCTTTGCCGAAAAGAGGTCAAGATCTCCTGGGGCATCAAGCCACTGATCGCCGCTGCCTGCATGGGCCTTTTCTGTATTTGCTTCGTGGTTGCCACCAAACTCTCCACGGCTGCCAATGCCATCGTTCTCCAGTATTCGGCATCGGCATACGTGGCCATCCTGGCGCCCCGAATGCTCGGTGAGCCCACCCGGCGACAGGACTGGTATTTTTTATCGTTGGTCGTTGCCGGTGTCTGCCTGTTTTTCATGGACGATCTTTCCACCGACGGCCGGCTGGGCATCCTGGTTGGTGTGGCGGGATCAATCTTCTGGGCCGGCGCCATGATTTTTCTGCGCAAATCGCGCCACCGTTCCACCGCCTGGCCCATCGCTTTAGGCAATTTCATGGCTGCGGGGGTGTGTCTGCCGTTCATGTTCCGGCAGGCGCCGACATCGGTGGAGTGGCTGGGGCTCGCCGGTCTGGGGGTCCTCTCCTTAGGGGCCGGGTATGCCGTTTTTGCCTATGCCGTCAAGCGGGTCCGGGCGCTCGAGGCGGTCCTGATCCCCGCCATCGAGCCGCTGATCAATCCCGTTTGGGTTTTTCTGGCCACCGGCGAAGCGCCGGGGATGTGGGCCTTCATTGGCGGCATCGTCGTACTCACCGCAGTGACCGTGCGGGGCATTACCACGGCATGTGCGGGCCGTATCGGGGTCCCGCCGGTAAAACCGCCGCCAATCCATTGTGCGGCGGAGTAATCAGCATTGGCGTCAACGAACGGCCCCTGTCGCTGATCATTTCCTGGTATGAGCAAAAGGCGGATGCGTGCCGCGGGCACTGCTGCACCTCGATATCAAGGGTCTCCGCCTGGGGCCGACCCCGCCGGCCTTCATCACGCCCAATGTGCCGGACACCCTGGTGAAGACTTTCGACATCACGCCCATCGGAAGGGCGATGAGGATCTGAAGGCGATCCTGGGATGATCGACGCCGGATCGGCCAATTGAAAAGGGGGGCGCCGCCATCGTGGCGGTAACCCCCTTTTCCGGTTTTCAAACGGTCAGCATCGTCGCTAAAACGGAATATCATCCTCCTTGTCATTCTGGTAGGGCTGCTGGGGGTAGCCCTGGTCCTGCCCACCGCCATAACTGCCCCCGCCGGAAGCGGGTTGGGAAGCGCCCTGGCCCTGATAGCCGCCGCCACCGCCGCCGCCCTCCCGGGAGCCGAGCATCTGCATGGTACCGCTGAAGCCATCAATCACGACCTCCGTGGTATATTTGTCCTGCCCATCCTGACCCTGCCACTTGCGGGTCTGCAGTTTGCCTTCGATGTAGACCTGCCGCCCCTTGGACAGATATTGACCGCAGATTTCCGCCAGCTTGCCGAAAACGACGATCCGGTGCCACTCGGTCTTTTCCCGGCGCTCGCCGCTGGTTTTATCGGTCCAGGTTTCCGAGGTTGCAATGGAAAAATTGGCGATGGGCCTGCCATCGGCGGTATACCGGATCTCCGGGTCCCGTCCCAGATTGCCCACCAGAATCACTTTATTGATGCCACCCGCCATAAGTAACCTTCCTTTTGTCTTTTACAAAAATTAGTGTCAATGGACCCAAGTTCATGCCAATTCAAAAAAATTGCTGTTCAGCCGTCAAGGAGGTTCTTTCTGAATTGAGATTAACATCAGCCCCAATTACAGAGTTTTTCAGCTCGGCGACTCAAGTGTTCGTCATTGTGTAAATTCTCTCATATATATCATCTATAAGGAAATTTTAACAGCCTGTCTAGACGATGCTGCCAAATTTGGAATATTTTTTCAGCGTTCACGGGATATTCCCGTATGAATCGAATCCAGGACAGGTCGGGCGTCGAATTTCGAAAATCAGCAGCAATACCTTCTTCAGGAAACGGGCACGTCGGTTTGGCATTTAAACGGCAGGTTTCTGTTAACGACAAGATCCGTTCAACCCACTGATTTCCCATTTTACGTTGCGTGCCCAGAATGCGTTTTCGGCACAGTACACCAAAACGCAAAGCTCGTTCGGAACGGTTATTGGGGGGGCAAGCTGATCTGAGATCAATCGATGTTCAACCGTCTGGACACCGCTTCGCCGGTTACGCTTCTCCCGAACAGCGCCAGCACATACCTGGAAGCCTGCCACCAAATGCGCTTTTTATCCATCAGTACGCAATGTCCGCTGAATTAAAAGAAATATCACCATGATTCGGATTGCTGGTGACTTCCGGATGATAAATTTTCCGTGAAACCCCCTGCCAGACCTAAAGTATTATTCCCATGCGCCAATAAATAAATTGATGCATTCTTTATGCATTCAAATCATTACGACGGACCTATAATCATGTGCGACCGGATGTTGTTAAATTGAATACAGACCTGAAGGCCATAAATTCTGAAATAACTTTGATCAATGTGATGATTGCAATCGTTATCATTGGTGTTTTGGTCTCCTTTGCAATACTTATTTTTATAAAATACAAAAAAGAAGCCCGAATTGAAGTGGCGATAACAGAGATGAAAATCATCGAAAACAAAATTGTAAGCCTTGTCGCAAAGAACGGTGAATTGCCTGAGGACCTCAGCGCCATTGGATTGGGCAAGATTACAGATCCTTGGGGCAGGCCCTATAAATACCAGAAAATATTTAACAGTGATGATGTCAAAGACGGTAAAGGCCAACTCAGAAAAGATCAATCACAGCATCCGATAAATACGGACTTCGATCTATACAGTGCGGGGAGAGATGGAAAGAGTACGGCCCCTCTGAAGGCAAAAATAAGCCAGGACGATATTATACGCGCCAACAACGGCGGTTTTATGGGATTGGTATGCAACTATTAAGATTATCGTCGTATTAAAATGAATGACGCTGTGTTCACCAGTCAGTTCGCATGAAGGTTTCTTTCGTTTTTTCCTGATCGATATGATTTCGGATACAGAAATATTTTGCAGCGAATATTTCTATAAACAAATCCGGCACCATAACTTTGCTGCTTGTCTGAATGTCACTGGAGTATTGAAAATGGAGTCAAAAGCCAATCGTAGAAAACTCAGGAATCTATTTATCTCTAAAGATTTGCAGCGGCCCATGATCATTGCCCATTTAGCATATCTTCTGTTTGTATTTGTTGCAATCATTGCAACCGTATTATCTCCTTATTACTATGATATTTTTGCAACAGGCGATATATGGGCTAATCATTTTTCCGCTAAAACGTTCAGCGTTTTGCTGGGAAGGTTGTCCATAACCAGCATTTTTATTGCGGTCATATCGTTTTTTCATTTTGTAATCTTTACTCATAAATTCTGCGGGCCTTTGGTCAACATTGGCCATACCATTGCGAGAATATCTGAAAGTGATTTTTCCCGTACGATTTATTTAAGAAAGGGCGATTTTTTAAAGAATGAAGCCAAACAAATTAATGCAATGATGAACTCGCTTTCCAATTCAATAGCGAGAATCAAAAAAGAAAATCATCTGCTGTTCGAAGATATAGATGAATGCATACAAGCGCATGGCAAGCAATCGGATATTGATGCCAAATTGAAAGACATCCAGTATAGGGCAAACCGATGCCGGGTGCAGTTGGACAATTTTAAGTTAGGCGATGAAGCCGCGATTAAGGTTGGTCTTTGTCAATGCCGGCAAGTGGTCAGTGAAAATCCCCTCTCAGCGAATAAGTGTTTATAGAAGTTATATCCATCGGATGTAATAATATCAAAATCCCTTAACAATACCATTGCCGATCAAGCCCTGATGCAAGATGTAAAAAAGCTGGAAAATTCAGGACACTGTATCTCTGGGAAGAGTGTCTGACACCCTCGGCAGGGTGGGGGCGGATTATCCGCTTCAGGATCTGGTAATATGTCGGCTACGGTCATAAAAAGATCCTGAATCAGGCTACGAGCATCAGGTGAGTCCACCGTTGGGCCGGTGATTAAACCAACCATAGCGGTTTCCGCGATGCACGTGACCACGGCAATGTTGAAGGAGGGGGGCAAGGAATGCACGGGTTTTGCTCATCGATTTGCAGTCAGCCAGGCCAGCACTCTTCCGGCCAGCGGTTTTTTGGCCCGGATGGCCGCGTGGGGACACACCTCTAAACAGCAGTAGCAGCGGATGCAGGTGTCGGTGTTGAATGAAATTCCGCGGTCCGTGTAGGAGATGGCCCCGGCCGGACAATACTTCCAGCACTCGCCGCACAGTTTGCAGGCCTGGTTGTCCACCGCCGGCTGCTGGATAACGAACCGGCGCATGAAGCGGCCCAGGCGTTCCGGGCCCATGGTGAGCAAGCCCAGCTCCGGGAACTGAAAATCATCGAGGATGTTCAGGTCGCCGTTGATGTGTACGCTGCCGTCATACACCCCCATGCGCCTGGCGTTGCGCTGGGTCTCCAGGGTGTCGGGGTCCAGCCCCACCTGGAGGCAGGCCACGTGATCCACGGCGTGTGCGCTCTTGCCGCCCATCAACAGGCCCAGCTCCCGGGGGGTTCCGCTTTTTCCCGGGCCCTGCCCTTCCATGGCCAGGATGCCGTCCAGGATGGTATAGGCCGGTCCGACGGCTTCGAAGATGCTCACGATCAGGTGGCCGAACATCTGGCGATCGACCCCCGCACGCATGTGCCACTCCGGCTTTTTAAGACCGACGATACAGCCGAAAAGATTTTTGACCCCCAGGGTCAGCATCATCTGCGTGTGGGTCTTGAGCTTGGCCAGGTTGATGACCACATCGGCGGCCATGGCATCCCTGGCCACATCGATGGTGCCGAAAGGGTCGCCCACATCCACCGGGATCGACGCTTCAAAGGGCTTGACCGTCACGTCGAGGTCTTCCAGCATTTCCTCGTAGCCGCCTTTTTTCAGCAGCTTGGTGAAGCTGCCCATGGCCGGGCTGTCCGATATCTGGACACTGGCCCCTCTGGCCAGGGCGAATTCAGCGGCCGCCCTGACGATTGTCGGGTGGGTGGTCACCGCTTTCCCGGGGGCCGCCGGGGCGAGAAAATTGGGCTTGATCAGCACCCGGGTGCCGGCGTCGATGGCCGGTGCCTCGGCAGACCCGAGCATCTCGAACACGATGGTCCGGATCTTCGGGTATTCGTAATCCGCTTTCCGAACGATGACGGTGGACATGGCAGTGGGTGCTTTCAGAACCACGGTGATTGAACATATATATTTGAACTGATAGGGTGTTTGTCAGGCAACTTAATATTGATGCAGCGGTTAATCAACCCTAAGATTGTATAAAAAGATGGCTGGGACCGATGACTGATCCGTCCGCCGTGGGGCGCAACAGGGAAACGGATGACAACACGGCGATCGAAAAACGGGTCCGTCGGCATGTCACCGGCCGGCCCCGGCGGGGTGACCTTTGGCGGACGCTTCGTGGATTGCCAGCGGGCCAACCTGTACGTTCGCACGGCCACCCGTGTTCTCATGCGCATCGGCAGCTTTTTGGCGACCAACGTACGCCGGCTGGAGAAGAAATCCGCCGGGGTTCCCTGGGAACTGTTTCTTCCGCCGGGGATCCTGCCTGAGATAAAAGTGCGCAGCCGACGATCCCGGCTTTACCATACCGATGTCATATCCCGGGCACTGCGGCAGAGCATGGCGCGACGGCTTGGCCGTCCGCCCGGATCATCCCGCCCCGACCGCCCCCAGACCCTGTTCGTGCGTGTGGTCGAAGACCGCTATACCCTCTCTCTGGACAGCACCGGGGCGCCGCTTTACAAACGGGGGCTGAAGTCGGGGCCGGCCCGGGCGCCTCTTCGCGAGACCCAGGCGGCCGCCATTCTCATGGCCGCCGGCTACGATCCCGGTCGGCCCCTGGTGGATCCGCTGTGCGGGTCGGGCACCTTTTCCCTGGAAGCGGCCATGATGGCCAAACGGATGGCCCCGGGGGTGAAACGCGACTTCGCCTTCATGGACTGGCCGGCATTTCGCGAAAGCCGGTGGGCGTTTTTTCGACGCTCCGCCGGGCCATGGCCAACAGGGTTTCCAGCCGCGTCACGGTGGCTTGGGCCGAGGCGTAAGCCGCTTCGGCCTGATCGTAAAGCTCCGGCGTGATCGTTTTTTCCGGCAGCAGGCGCTGGGCGCGTAAAAAGGCGTTTTTCTCCACCGGCAGGCGGATGCGCGCCGTAACCAAATTGGCCTCGGCTTCCCGCAGGGCCAGGATGTAATCGGTATCGTCCAGTTGTACCAGGGTTGCACCGGCAGCTACCCGGGCGCCCACATCGACGGTATACCGCTCCACAATTCCGGATACCTGTTCGGAGAGCACCACTTCCCGGTCGGATGCCAGCCTTCCCACGGCACTGACGACAATGGACAGGTCCGGCTGGTCACGGTTTCGACCCGTACAGCCCGGGGTTTGGTCTCCGAGGCTGGTTTTTCCTCCGGCGGCGTACAAGCGCCCAACAGGCCTCCAATTAAGACCCATAAATCAATATCAATCTAAGCTTCGTTGACATATAGATATCCTTCCCCTATCCTCAAATCAAGGAAAATTGAGTACTTTACTTTTCTCTGAAGCGTTTTTTCGCATTAGAAGCAGCAACGGTCCATCGGGATCAGATTCGGAATGGTAAAGGGGCGTACAAGCATGAGTGGGATTTACAATGAATGGGATACAAACTATAAAAACTTTACCGACCCGGTTTTCATCCTCGACAACCAGTTCAGGATCGTAAAGACCAACCAGGCCTTTGCCTCCTTGGTGAAAGAAAAGGCGGAAAGTATCCTTGGAAAAAAATGTTATCAAATTATCCATGGGATGAATAAACCAATGGAAAGGTGTCCGCATGTGCAGGCCCTGTCGAAGCGTCGGTCTGTGACGGCGATGTTCTTTGAAATTCGGCTCGGGAAATGGCTGGAAGTGATTTGTTGGCCTTTTGTTCAGAAAGAGGGGGAATTAAACGGGACCATCCATATCATCAAGGACGTAACTGCGCGCCATCTGCACTCCGAAACATTGCAGCATGCCCGCCCAGCCCCGGAAAGGCAGGTGGAAGATCGCGCCATGGGGCTGGGAATCAACACGGGACTGCGTTCGGAGGTCGTGCGGCTGAAGCAGAGCGAGAAAGAGCTTAAAGAGCAACTGGGGTTTGAAGCCTTGTTGTCGGACCTCTCGGCACGATTTGTCCTATTGTCTCAGGATTCTATAACCCATGAAATCGAGTATGCCTTAACTCAGATAATGGAATTTTTTCAAGCCGATCGCTGCGGATTTGTTCGGGTACTGAAGGATAAGGGCTGTTGGAAAATCAAACATATCGTCGAAAAGGAGGGAGTGTTTCCTCTGCCGGTCAATACGGAAATACCAGACAGTATGTTCCCCTGGGTCTACAAAAAGATATCTGAGTGCGAGATCGTGTTTTTTGATTCTGAGCGAGAGCTCCCAGCCGAGGCATCGGTCGACAGGGAACGCTATGACACCCTGGGGACTCAGGCCAACCTCAACATTCCGGTGGTCGCCAACGAATCAGAGGTTTATTCTTTAATCATCAACTCTGTCCGCAACAAACGCAAATGGCCGGAAGTCTATATTCCGCGCCTGCGTCTTTTGGGTGTAATTATGGGAAACGCTCTGGTGCGTTACCGGAACATGGTGGAGTTGAATGAGCATTTGCGGGAGATTGAAGCGCTCAAACAAAAACTGGAGAAGGAGAATATTTACCTGCTGGAAGAAGTCAAGATCAAGGTTGAACACTCGGAGATTGTGGGCGAGAGCCCGGGGATAAAAAAAGTTCTGGCTCAGGCCCAACTGGTGGCTGGGACGGATTCCACGGTCCTGGTCCTGGGTGAAACCGGGACCGGAAAGGAGTTGCTGGCCCGAGCTATCCACAAGCTCAGCCAGCGCAAGGACCAGCACCTGGTGACCATCAATACGGCCTCTCTGCCTCCCACCCTGATTGAAAGCGAGTTGTTCGGCAGGGAAAAAGGCGCCTACACCGGAGCCCTGACCAGACAGATCGGTCGTTTTGAGATGGCCGATGGTTCAAGCCTGTTTCTGGACGAAATCGGAGATCTGGCGCCCGAACTTCAGGCAAAGCTGCTGCGGGTTCTTCAGGAAGGGCAATTTGAGCGGCTGGGGAGTCCGAGGCCTATCCAGGCCAATGTCCGGATCATCGCGGCCACCCATCGGGATCTGGAGGAGTATGTGCGACAGGGGAAGTTCCGCGAAGACCTCTATTACCGGCTGGCGGTTTTTCCCATTTATATTCCACCCCTTCGTGAAAGAACGGAGGATATCCCTCTCATAGTTAGGTTCTTCGTCAATGAATTCGCCAAGAAAATGGGTAAGGAAATTCGGAATGTCCCCCGGAAAGCCATTGAAGCCCTTCAGTGCTATCCTTGGCCAGGCAATGTTCGAGAGCTGCGTAATGTGATTGAACGTGCGGTCATCATCAGTTCCGGAGATACTCTCATTGTTGAACTTCCTCAGGTAAACAAAGCTTCCCCCTACCGGATTGAGACCCTGAAAGAAGCTGAACGGCATCATATTTTGAAAATCCTGAAAACCACCAGGTGGCGAATCAAAGGGCCCAGGGGGGCTGCGGAACTTCTGGGTTTGAAGCCTTCAACCCTCTATAGCGCTATGTCTCGTCTTGGTATCGCCGCCAAGCGGGAAAGAGACGATATATCGATCTGAAGACGAAATTTCGACCATTTTGTTTTCTTATTTCCTTCCGACCTCAAATCCATCCTACACAAAAACCATCTGAATTTAAATGTTTACACGTTTTTTCCTCATGTAATGGCCTTGGCATTAATCCTGCGAGCTGTATGAATGCGTTGGAAAGGGTCTAAAACAACCAGCACGGACCCATGAATCACGAGTAAATATGGAAAGGAGGAAGCGATATGGCAATGGCAATGGCAAGGAAGGAGAATTTTGACGAAAGGGGCTTTGAGGTTGATGAGGAACGGATCCAAAGGCTGAAGGCTCAGCTGTTGGATACGCCTCAAAAGCTCGACATACAAAGAATCGAGGTCTTGATGGAGTCTTATCGGGAAACCGAAGGACTGCCCCATTTGATCAGAAGGGCCAAGTTTTTTGAGAAACTCATGAAAGAAAAGGGACTTTATGTCGACGAGAGCCTGATCGTCGGCAGCATGGCAGCCTTCCCTATGGGAATATATGGCCATCCGGAATGGAATATCGACTGGATGAAGAAAGACGTAAAGGCAATGACCCACCTCGGCGAGGTCACGATTTCCGATGAAGACAAGAAACTGTTCGAGGAAGTTATCGCCTACTGGGATGGTAAGACCCTCAATGAGATAGTCAACAAAAAGTTCGAGGAGATTTATGACCTCAACCCTTTCCCCCCCCAAATGGCAGGCCTTTTTTACGGCTTCGCTACTTTCCCCACCGGCGGAGGCCTTGCGAATTACCACAAGGTGCTCACCAAAGGGGTGGGAGGGATTATCAAGGATGTCGAGGAACGGCTCAAAGCGCTGCCGCTGAGCAATGTGGACGCCGCAAACGAGAAAAGGGTCTTCTATGAGGCGGTTCTTACCGAGTTGCGGGCGGTCATTCATTGGGCCCATAGATATGCCGAACTGGCCAAAGACATGGCAGCCAAGGAAAAAAATCCAGAAAGGGTTAAGGAGTTGCTTGAAATTGCGGAGATCTGCGAGTGGGTCCCTGAGAACGTGCCGAGGTCCTTCCGGGAGGCTGTCCAATCCCTCTTCTTCACGCATACGGCCCTTCAAATTGAGCAGGTGGGTTGCGGAACCTCACTGGGCTATATGGGCCAGATCCTTGAGCCGTTCTATCAGAAAGATAAGCAGGCCGGCCTCATCACGAAGGAGGAAGCCGTCTACCTGCTTAAGATGCTTTTCATCAAGTTTCAGGAGATGGGATATTATTTCGGCCAGGAGTATGTCAAAGCCAATTCGGCGGACATGGGCCAAACCATATCCATCGGAGGGATCACGTCAGACGGGAAGGATGCCACTGCGGAGTTGGACTACCTGCTGCTTGACGCCCAGATAGCTCTGAGGAATATTCAGCCCACCTTTGCCCTTTTCTATCATGACAATTTGAAGGAGGACTTCCTTTCGAAGGCGGTTGATCTGGTGCGGACCGGAGTGGGCCAACCCCAGTTCATGAACACCAACATCATGGTGCAAAGGCTCTTGGATCAGTACCGTGCGGACGGAATAACCCTTGCGGAGGCTCGGCGCGGCGCTGTTGCCGGTTGCGTAGCCACCAACATTTATGGGAAGACCTCATTCTATCCTGAATCGGACCTTTGTGCCGCTAAGGCACTTGAGTTTGCCTTGAACGATGGAAAGGACCCTCTCACGGGGCAGCAGATTGGACCCAAGACGGGAGCGGCCGAGTCTTTCGCCACCTACGAAGACCTGTATGAGGCCTTCAGAAAACAGATGCAGTATGGCACGGAGATCAGTCGTAACCACGGTAAGGTACTCTGCATGATGGCGGAGGAATACCTGCCTATTCCCCTGCGGTCAAGCCTGTTGGACGGTTGCATTGAAAACGGCAAGGCCTGCTGGTCGGGCGGCGCAAAATACAATACAGGCATATATATCATCTGTGGGGTCGTCGACACGGCCAACTCATTGGCTGCCGTGAAGAAACTGGTCTTCGAAGACAAGAAGCTGACGATGGGAGAGTTAATGAAGGCGCTGGAAGCCAATTTTGAAGGCTATGAGAAAATCAAGAAGATGTGTCTGAACGCCCCCAAGCATGGAAACGATGATGATGAAATGACCGCACTGGTGCGGAAGATCTACGATGACTTTTTGGAGAGTTACTACAAGACAGCTCCGTGCTATCTGGGCAAGAAAGGCAAACCGGATGCCTATTCCAAGAGCGCCCACAATCTTCACGGAGCCGTGACGGGTGCGCTCCCGTGCGGAAGAGAAGCCAGAAGGGCACTCACTGACGGAAGCGTTTCGGCCATGCCCGGCTCCGACACGAACGGCCCAACGGCGCTCGCAAACTCAGCGGCTCAGGCGCAAGATGCCGCAGCCTTCACCTCGAATCATCTCAACATGAAATTCCATCCAGCGACTTTAGAGGGTGGAGCCGGGACGCGTAATCTTCTTTCAATTGTAAAGGGTTATATGGACAAGGGCGGATCCCATGTTCAGTTTAACTGCGTCGACTCCGACACCCTGAAAGATGCCCAGGCGCATCCGGAAAAATACAGAGATCTGGTCGTCCGTGTGGCCGGATTCAGCGCCTATTTCATCCACTTGGATAAAGGGGTACAGGATGAAGTCATCAGAAGGACCGAGCTGAAATTCCATTAAACCATTCCGGAACCATTCTCCGCCGCAGGCCGCGATTTCCTCTATCGTTGATATGCCCCGGCGGCTTGCGGGGGGAGTGGACCGATTTGCAAAGAGAGAAGGGGGTTCGAGGCAATGCTAAGCGTAACACCCGAGGCCCATCAAAAACTGATGGAAGTCATGAGGCAAAACCCGACCTCGGTCATTCGGGTCAATGAGGAATTTGGCGGGGGAGGATGAGCGTGTTCCGCCTCCTTGCGTCTGACTCTGGATGAGTCGAAGGATAATGATAAGGTCTTTGAAATCACCGGGATCACCTGCGTGATCGATAAGTACCTACTCAAAAAGATAGCCCCGATTAGCATTGATTTTGAAATCCGGGATGGTATGAGCGGCTTTGTCGTAAGCGGAAGCGCGTGAAGTTGACGTTTCTGTGCCCGCTTAAGCATATTAATCATAAGTCATATTTATCACAAGATAAGGCAAGCAATGAACATTTTCGATATACAACGGTTTTCGATCCAGGATGGTCCTGGCATCCGGACCACGGTTTTTTTGAAAGGGTGTCCTCTGAAGTGCCTTTGGTGCAGCAATCCGGAATCCCAAAGCCCGATGCCCCAGCTTCTTTATTTTGAAGATCAATGCACCCACTGCAATAAATGCATCGACGTGTGTCCTACCGGCGCGGTCAGCAAAGCCGACGACGGAAGGCTATCCCTTGATCGCCAATCCTGTACCGCATGCGGCACCTGTGTGGAGGAATGTCTGGCCGAGGCGAGATCTATTTCAGGAAAGGAAATGACGAAAGAAGAGGTCTGCCGCGTTGTTGCAAAGGATATGAGTTACTACAGGAACTCCGGCGGCGGCGTGACCGTCTCCGGCGGCGAGCCCCTCAGCCAGTCGGAGTCCTTGCTTGAACTGCTAGTCGAGTTAAAAGAGATGGGCCTCCATACCTGTTTAGATACCTGCGGCTTCGGCGATTGGGGTATCCTGAAAGAGGCGCTGAAGCATGTGGAACTAGTTCTGATGGACAACAAACACATGAACATGGCGACCCACAAGAAATTGACGGGCGTCAGCAATGAACTGATCCTGGAAAACACGGCCTTAATTGCAGCCCAGGGAGTGCCTATGATTATTAGAGTCCCATTGATTCCCGGGTTGAACGATTCCGACGAAAACATAAACCAACTGGGTCAATTCATGAAGTCATGTGGTCTTTTGAGGATCGACCTGTTGCCATACCACCGGTTTTCCCTGAGCAAATACAAGGCTCTCGGAAAGGAGTATGGTATAGAGGAACTCCCCAGCCCGGACGAAGCCAAGGTTCAGAGGGTGGTGAAAATACTGGAGGGTTTTGACCTCGCGGTGACTATCGTTTGATGGAAGAGTGAACTCTTGCTAATGCGGTCATAATTCATTAGACATGGCAGAGTGTATAAGCGCACTCAGGATACCGAAAACGGTGGGTGTCAAGGTAGTTGGCACCCACCGTGATTGAACGTGCGGTCATCATCAGTTCCGGAGATACTCTCATTGTTGAACTTCCTCAGGTAAACAAAGCTTCCCCCTACCGGATTGAGACCCTGAAAGAAGCTGAACGGCATCATATTTTGAAAATCCTGAAAACCACCAGGTGGCGAATCAAAGGGCCCAGGGGGGCTGCGGAACTTCTGGGTTTGAAGCCTTCAACCCTCTATAGCGCTATGTCTCGTCTTGGTATCGCCGCCAAGCGGGAAAGAGACGATATATCGATCTGAAGACGAAATTTCGACCATTTTGTTTTCTTATTTCCTTCCGACCTCAAATCCATCCTACACAAAAACCATCTGAATTTAAATGTTTACACGTTTTTTCCTCATGTAATGGCCTTGGCATTAATCCTGCGAGCTGTATGAATGCGTTGGAAAGGGTCTAAAACAACCAGCACGGACCCATGAATCACGAGTAAATATGGAAAGGAGGAAGCGATATGGCAATGGCAATGGCAAGGAAGGAGAATTTTGACGAAAGGGGCTTTGAGGTTGATGAGGAACGGATCCAAAGGCTGAAGGCTCAGCTGTTGGATACGCCTCAAAAGCTCGACATACAAAGAATCGAGGTCTTGATGGAGTCTTATCGGGAAACCGAAGGACTGCCCCATTTGATCAGAAGGGCCAAGTTTTTTGAGAAACTCATGAAAGAAAAGGGACTTTATGTCGACGAGAGCCTGATCGTCGGCAGCATGGCAGCCTTCCCTATGGGAATATATGCCCATCCGGAATGGAATATCGACTGGATGAAGAAGGACGTAAAGGCCGTGAGCCACCTCGGCGACGTCACGATTTCCGATGAAGACAAGAAACTGTTCGAGGAAGTTATCGCCTACTGGGATGGTAAGACCCTCAATGACCGATCCAACAAAAAATTCGAGGAGATGTATGGTTTCAGCCCTCTTCCGCCCCAAGTGGCAGGCCTTTTTTACAATTTTACTTCGTGGCCCAACGGTGCAGGCCTTGCTAATTACCACAAGGTGCTCACCAAAGGGGTGGGAGGGATTATCAAGGATGTCGAGGAACGGCTCAAAGCGCTGCCGCTGAGCAATGTGGACGCCGCAAACGAGAAAAGGGTCTTCTATGAGGCGGTTCATACCGAGTTGCGGACGGTCATTCATTGGGCCCATAGATATGCCGAACTGGCCAAAGACATGGCAGCCAAGGAAAAAAATCCAGAAAGGGTTAAGGAGTTGCTTGAAATTGCGGAGATCTGCGAGTGGGTTCCTGAGAACACGCCGAGGTCCTTCCGGGAGGCTGTCCAATCCCTCTTCTTCACGCATACGGCCCTTCAAATTGAGCAGGTGGGTTGCGGAACCTCACTGGGCTATATGGGCCAGATCCTTGAGCCGTTCTATCAGAAGGATAAGCAGGCCGGCCTCATCACGAAGGAGGAAGCCGTCTACCTGCTTAAGATGCTTTTCATCAAGTTTCAGGAGATGGGATATTATTTCGGCCAGGAGTTTCAAAAAGCCAATTCGGCGGACATGGGTCAAACCATATCCATCGGAGGGATCACGTCAGATGGGAAGGATGCCACTGCGGAGCTGGACTATCTGCTGCTTGACGCCCAGATAGCTCTGAGGAATATTCAGCCCACCTTTGCCCTTTTCTATCATGACAATTTGAAGGAGGACTTCCTTTCGAAGGCGGTTGATCTGGTGCGGACCGGAGTGGGCCAACCCCAGTTCATGAACACCAACATCATGGTGCAAAGGCTCTTGGATCAGTACCGTGCGGACGGAATAACCCTTGCGGAGGCTCGACGCGGCGCTGTTGCCGGCTGCGTGACCACCGCTCCTAATGGTGCGACTTCTCATCATCTTGAAGGGAGCCATTGTATTGCCAAGGCGCTTGAGTTTGCCTTGAACGATGGAAAGGACCCTCTCACGGGGCAGCAGATTGGACCCAAGACGGGAGCCGCCGAGTCTTTCGCCACCTACGAAGACCTGTATGAGGCCTTCAGAGAACAGATGCAGTATGGTACGGAGCTCGTTCGTAACCACGGCAGAATAGGCTGCATGATGTCGGAGGAATACCTGCCCGTTCCCCTGCGGTCAAGCCTGCTGGACGGTTGCATTGAAAACGGCAAGGCCTGCTGGGCGGGCGGTGCGAAGTACAGTACTGCCGTGCATATCATCTGTGGGGTCGTCGACACGGCCAACTCATTGGCTGCCGTGAAGAAGCTGGTCTTCGAAGACAAGAAGCTGACGATGGGAGAGTTAATGAAGGCGCTGGAAGCCAATTTTGAAGGCTATGAGAAAATCAAGAAGATGTGTCTGAACGCCCCCAAGCATGGAAACGATGATGATGAAATGACCGCACTGGTGCGGAAGGTCTACGATGACTATTTAGTGAGCTACTACAGGGCGGGCCCGTGTTATCTGGGCAAGAAAGGCAAACCGGATGCCTATTCCAAGAGCGCCCACAATCTTCACGGAGCCGTGACGGGTGCGCTCCCGTGCGGAAGAGAAGCCAGAAGGGCACTCACTGACGGAAGCGTTTCGGCAATGCCCGGCTCCGACACGAACGGCCCAACGGCGCTCGCAAACTCAGCGGCTCAGGCGCAAGATGCCGCAGCCTTCACCTCGAATCATCTCAACATGAAATTCCATCCAGCGACTTTAGAGGGTGGAGCCGGGACGCGTAATCTTCTTTCAATTGTAAAGGGTTATATGGACAAGGGCGGATCCCATGTTCAGTTTAACTGCGTCGACTCCGACACCCTGAAAGATGCCCAGGCGCATCCGGAAAAATACAGAGATCTGGTCGTCCGTGTGGCCGGATTCAGCGCCTATTTCATCCACTTGGATAAAGGGGTACAGGATGAAGTCATCAGAAGGACCGAGCTGAAATTCCATTAAACCATTCCGGAACCATTCTCCGCCGCAGGCCGCGATTTCCTCTATCGTTGATATGCCCCGGCGGCTTGCGGGGGGAGTGGACCGATCCTTCTGAAAGCAACTATGGGCCACCTAGCAGGTAATGATGGAATCCCATGGTAGCCTTGATGATGCCGTTGCGTTGGGCCTTGATTGCAGTTTCGATGATTTTAGTCCAGCATAGAAACCCTGGTCCTCTGGACCTGGTCAGAGTTCAGTGGCTTTGCCATCTGAACGACTCATTAAGGGGAGGCGACCGCGTGGCAGAAGTCAGCAGAGGGCATAGTAGCCGGTGGAAACGAGCCGGGCCTCCCGAAGGAGGGAGAAGTATACCCGGAGGCCTCACCCCGACGAAGGCCCGAACGGTGCCCAGCCGAATGGTATGGGTAAATGGTCGTGGTTATTGAAGAGCATATTCTTACCGGCATATTGCAGCAGCCGCTGAAATGCCGGTAGCGTTGTGCTTGTATAAAGCCCGGCAGGATTGATGTTTTTTTTATCTGCTCCTGTTCTGACCAGCCGAACCGCCGGATACGTGACCCGTATGTCCGGTGGTGTGGGAGGGGGTAGCCGCGAGGCTACTCCCTATCCCTATAAATCCAAGGCCGAGTTGTCCCCACAACTGAGCCGAGGAGTAACAAATGAGTCGATTTCGCAAGTTAGCACAGACATTATGGTTTAGCCAACATCTCATCGTCTGGGTCCCCAAGTACCGGTTCAGGGTTCTTACTGGGAAGGTAGCTGGGGAGGTTGAAGCATGTATTCGGGCCTTTTCCGATCAACAAGGCTGTGAGGTAGTGGAATTGAATGTGCAAGTGGATCATGTGCACCTCTTAGCGCTTGTGCCTCCGAAGGTGTCTAATTCGGGATATGTCGGGACGCTTAAAGGAAGGACAGCAATTCGAATATTTAACAGATTTCGTAAGGTCAAAGAAAAACCCTATTGGGGTAATCATTTCTGGGCCAGAGGGTACTGTGTTGATACCATTGGGCTGGATTCAGAAAAGATCCGGAAATATGTAAAGTATCAAGAATCAAAAGAGCGAGAATCAGAAACACCGAAGAATTAAAACAAACCTGGGGCAACTCCCCTTTGCCTCCTCAGGAGGCAAGGCAGTTTAACCTCTTCTATAGGCTATACCAATTCCGGCCCCTTTCGGGTCGGATCTTTTAGCTCAGATTTAAGGCGTACATCCAAAGCCAGTGTTCTGCCCTTCTACCGTCTGATGGAGCAGACAACGCAAAATGATTATAAGTGGAAAAATGGAATAAATGGCGGATGGTTGACTAAAACGCATACCCCACCTCTTTCACAAAAAGTTATCGGAAGGAAGTTTACTGAAAGGAAAAACACAATATGTCTAAAAAAAATAAAGTCCTTCTTATGATGTCTATTTCAATTTTATTTGGGTATATTCCTTTTTACAATTTTTCGGCGATAGTTAAATATTTGGCTATGGAATTTTCGCTGTCACCCTCGGATACGGGCTTAATCATGTCTGCCACAGTTGCCGGATACGTGTTCATTGTAATCGTGTCCGGCGTGTTATCGGATCGTATGGGGCCCAAAAAGATTGTTGTCGTAGCGACGCTGTTTTCCGGCATTTTTTCAATTCTGTTTGCGCTAGTTAGCAAAAATCTGATTAGTATTTTAATTTTAAGGTTGGGTTGCGGCATTGCAGCAGGGGCCATTTATGCTCCAGGTATGTCGTTGTTATCCAACTGGTTTGAACCCCGTGCGCGTGGCGGGGCAATAGGAACGTACAGTGCAGCAATCATGGTTTCTGGGCTTATCGGATATTTTGTGGCGGCTCCAATGGCTGCAGCCTATGGTTGGCGGGCCGGAATAATCGCAACAACGATGCCCGTGTTCATAGGATTCTTGATTGCGCTTTTTATTCCTGAAAAACCAGAACTGCCAGAAGGAACCAACGTTGAAGTTAGCGGTCCTCAGCCTGTTGGCAAACAAAGTGCGACTCCAGGCAACGGGCCATTACCAGCCCCAGCAGGTGGTTATAAGGGACCTATTTATATTATTTTGGCATACATGGGGCATATGTGGGAATTAGGGTATCAGCAATGGATTGGTCCGGCCATGGTGGCTGCGGCAAGTTTGTCGGGAATGGCTGTTGATAAATCGGTCGTCTGGGGAGGTTTTGCGGCAGGTTTTATTACCGTAATCGCAGCGCCGTCGGTATTAGGAATTGGTTTTCTGGCTGACAAAATCGGCCGTACCAAAAGCATCCTGCTATGTTCGCTTTGCAGCCTTATTCCGCAATTTATTCTGGGTTTCTTGATCGGTAGTAAGACAAGTTTAACCTTGGTAATGGTGGTTGCGTTGTGGATTGGGTTCTGGGTAGTTGCCGATACCTCCATTTTTAAGGCGGGTTTAACTGAAATGACTGAACCAAAAATAAGAGGGACCTTTTTAGGGCTGGAAGGAGCTATCGGCGCCTTGATGATGGTGATTTCACCACTCGGATTTGGGTATGTGTTAGAAATCTTTAACGGTCCAGGTGACCCGACTGCTGCTACGAATTGGTGGCCGGCATTTGCTTTATTTGGAGTAGGGGCTTTGATGGCGCCTTTGGGAGCGGTCCTGTTGCGGTTTAGTCCGCAGGCAAAATTAATGGCAGGAGGCAGGATGTAGCAGAGGTTGTGGGTGGGGTCGCATTGGATTATATGAAACAGAAGAATCGCTTAGTTGCGAACAATACCCTCCACCTCTGGTGGAGGACCCGGAAAGGCTTTCCCGTTCCGGCGAGAAATAAAATAGGTTCTTCCTCCGGGAAAGCGTCCAAGGGGCGGAACTGGAGGAAGAACCTATGCACGATTGGCAAAGCTTATCGCATGTAAGATGGGATTGCAAATAACATGTGGTAATTGTTCCCAAGTATCGCAAGATGCGATTATGAGGCAAATTTCGGAAATCGGTTGGTGAGATTATCAACCAGTTATGTGGCCAGAAGGGAGTTGAACTGGTTGAAGGGTATCTGATGTCAGACCATGTCCACATGTGTATGAGCGTGCCACCGAAGTTCAGCATAGCGTTTATAATCGATTTTTTGAAAGGGAAGAGTACCATCCGAATCCATCGTGAGATTGCTTCCAATAATTGACCAATCTGAATAATCTCCTGTTTCAAAGCTTCCGTTTGAAAACCCGAATGCGCTGGTATTTAGCAAGAAAAATAGTAAAGAGAAGAAAAGCAACAACTTTATCGCTCATCAAAAGGGAATGTCATCCTCCTGGCCGCCCTGATACGGCTGCTGGGGGTAGCCTTGGTCCGGGGAGCCATCCCCTCCCGCTCCATAGCCACCGCTGGAGGCCTGTTGAGACGCGCTCTGCCCTTGGTAGCCGCCGCCATCTCCACGGGAGCCCAGCATCTGCATGGTTCCTCGCATATCGACCACCACCTCGGTGGTGTAGCGGTCTTGGCCGTCTTGACCCTGCCACTTGCGGGTCTGCAGTTTTCCTTCTATATATACCTGTTTCCCTTTGGACAGATATTGGCCTGCTATCTCGGCTACGGGGCCGAAAATAACCACGCGATGCCATTCCGTTTTTTCGCGGCGTTCACCGGTGTTTTTATCTTTCCACGTTTCGGTGGTTGCCATAGTGAAATTAAAACGCCCCTTCCGTCCGGTGTGTACCGTACTTCAGGATCTCTTCCCAGATGGCCTACCAAGATTACTTTATTGATGCCAGCCATATGCATCCTTCCTTTCATTAATGGGCTAACAATTTTGCCCGTTGTTTCCATCGAAAATAAAATTCTCTGTCATTGCAAACCCTACCGGTTCCGGAACCAGTCGATCATTTTGCCTGCCAAGGGTTTTTTGGCACGGATGGCCGCATGAGGGCACACCTCCAGGCAGCAGTAACAACGGATGCAGATGTCAGTGTTGAAGGAGATGCCCCGGTCCGTGTAGGAGACCGCTTCCGCCGGGCAGTATTTCCAGCACTCGCCGCACAATTTGCACAGTTTGTTGTTGGCCACCGGCTGCTGGATTATGTATTTGCGCATGAGTCGGCCCAGATAGTCCGGCCCCATGGTCAGCGATCCCAGCTCTGGAAACTGGAAGTTGTCCAGGATGTTGAGGTCGCCATTGATGTGGACGCGGCCGTCGTAAACGTTCATTTCCCGGGCATTGCATTGGGTTTCCAGGGATTCAGGGTCCATCCCGGTGATCAGACAGGCCACATGATCCACGGCATGGGCGCTTTTCCCGCCGAGCAGCAGGCCCAACTCCCTGGGGGTGCCACTTTTGCCCGGCCCCTGCCCTTCCATGGCCAGAATACCGTCCAGGATTGTGTATTCCGGCCCCACCGCTTCGAAAATGCTGACGATCAGGCGGCCGAACAGGTGGCGGTCCACCCCGGTGCGCATGTGCCATTCGGGCTTTTCAAAACCCACGATGCAGCCGAACAGGTTTTTAACTCCCAGTGTCAGCATCATCTGGGCGTGGGTTTTGAGTTTGGCCAGGTTGAGCACCACATCGGCTTCCAGGGCATCCTTGGCCACTGCGATGCTGCCGAAAGGCTCGCCCACATCCACGGAAACGGTTTTCTCGAAGGGCCGGGCCGATACATCCAAGTCTTTCAACTCCTCCTCGTAGCCGCCCTTTTTCATCAACTTAGCGAAGCTGCCCATGGCCGGGCTGTCCGAGATCTGGACGCGGGCCCCTTTTTCCAGAGCGAATTCGGCCACGGCCCTGACGATCAGCGGATGGGTGGTCAGGGCCTTTTCGGGAACCGCCGGAGCGAGAAAGTTGGGCTTGATCAACACCCGGGTGCCGGCCTTGATGACCGGAGCTTCCCCGGAAGCCAGCATCTCGTAAATGATGGGCCGCAAGACATGCTCGTTGTAGGCAGCGTTACGAATGAAGACCGTGGGCATGACAGCAGGCGCTTTCGGAGTGACAGCGATTGAACATGGTTTCGCGAACTGATACTGTTTGCGTAAAAGCAACTTAGTATCGATGCGGTTGATTACCAACCCCAAGTTGGCGGTTTCGTAAATCGCTCGATATCGGAGCAACCTTCCCCCTCATCTCTGCCGAGTACGATATGGAGAAAACCGTTAATACGCCCGCTTTTCAGAAACGCCTCCGACGACACGTCATCGGCCGGGTGCGGGACTATTTCGCGATCGTTCCCCCGCGCTTCGAGGAATGCTTCCGGCAGGAGTTGATCGATTTAGGGATTGATGCGAGCGACATCTGGGTAGAACCTGGCGGCGTGACCTTTGCCGGGCGGTTCGTGGACTGCCAGCGGGTCAATCTGCATTCGCGTACGGCCACTCGGATTCTCATGCGCATCGATTCCTTTGAGGCCACCAATCTGCGTAAGTTGAGAAAACGGTCTGCGGCGGTTCCTTGGGACTTGTTTCTGCCGGCCGGCGTGCTGCCACGCATTCAAGCCACCAGCCGAAACTCCAGGCTCTACCATACCGAAGCCGTGTCGCAGGGCATCCTGGAAGGAATCGGCCGGCGTTCAGGCACGCTGCCGCCCTCCAGTTCGGAGCAAACTTTGTTTGTGCGTCTGGTTGACGACCGGGTGACGCTCTCCCTGGACAGCAGCGGCATGCCGCTCTATAAGCGTGGGGTCAAACAGGGGCCGGCGCAGGCACCCCTGCGGGAGACTCTGGCAGCAGCTATCCTGATGAAGGCCGGCTACGATGGTGGCCGCCCTTTGGCCGATCCCATGTGTGGTTCTGGTTCCTTTGCCTTGGAAGCGGCGATGCTGGCCAAACAGATGGCGCCGGGTTCGCGGCGCGGCTTTGCCTTCACGGATTGGCCGGCATTTAGCGAGCGCCAGTGGACCTTCCTGAAACGCCAGGCCATTGCCAGCGAGCAGGTGCTGAAGCGACCGCGGATTTTTTCGTCGGACATCGATGGAGCGGCTTGCAGACAATTATCGGCCACAATTTCTGAAAATGGGTTGTCCGATGCCGTAGGCGTGGTGACTCGGGATTTTTTTGATTGCAAGGGGGATCAATACGATGTTCGGCCAGGGCTGGTGGCGATCAACCCACCCTACGGCATCCGGATCGGTTCGAAGAACCGGGCCGCCGAACTGTTCGCGCACATCGGCAGTCACCTGAAGGCCGCCTTCCATGGGTGGGATGTGGCCTTGATTGCACCGCACCGGGATTTAGTGGAAACGCTGCCTTTTGCCGTTCGGCAGATGCCGCTGCTGCATGGCGGATTGCGTTTGACGCTTCTGGTGGGGACCATAAAGTAGGGGCGAAAAATATTTCGTCCCTACAATGCGACTAGTGTTCGGTTTTTCAGGACTTCTTTTTTTTCAGCTTGGCCCAGGCGTCGCGCAGGGTGACGGTACGGTTGAACACCAGGGCGCCGGGTTTGGAATCCTGGCTGTCCACACAAAAATACCCCAACCGCTCGAACTGGCAGAAATAGCCCGGCCGGGCGTCGGCCAGGCAAGGTTCCAGCTTGCAGCCTTCCAGCACCTCCAGGGCCTCGGGATTGATGAAGTCCTTGTAGGTCTTGCCCTCCACCTTTTCGTCGGGGTTGGGCTTGTCGAAGAGGCGGTCGTAGAGCCGCACCTGGGCATCCACCGCGTGGGCGGCAGACACCCAGTGCAGGGTGGCCTTGACCTTGCGTCCGTCCGGGGCGTCGCCGCCGCGGGTGGCCGGGTCGTAGGTACAGCGCAGCTCGGTCACTTCGCCGGTAGCCGCATCCTTGATTACATCGGTGCAGGTGACGAAAAAGGCGTAGCGCAGGCGCACCTCGCGCCCCGGACCCAGGCGGAAGAACTTCTTTGGCGGGCTTTCCATGAAGTCGTCGCGCTCGATGTAGATTTCGCGGGAAAAGGGAACCTTGCGTTTGCCGGCGTCCGGGTCCTCGGGGTTGTTGACCGCGTCCAGCTCGTCCACCTGGCCGTCGGGGTAGTTTTCGATGACCACCTTCAGGGGCCGCAGCACACCCATGACCCGGGGGGCCCGCCTGTTCAGGTTTTCGCGTACGCTGTATTCCAGCAGGGCCACGTCCACCACGCTGTCACGCTTGGCCAGGCCGATGCGGTCGCAGAAATTACGGATGGCTTCGGGCGGGTATCCCCGTCGCCGCAGGCCGCAGATGGTGGGCATGCGCGGATCGTCCCAGCCATCCACAACCCCTTCGTCCACCAGCTGGATCAGCTTGCGTTTGCTGAGCACCGTGTAGCTCAGGTTCAAACGGGCGAATTCGATCTGCCGGGGGTGGCAGGGTGCCGCCACATTGTCCAGCACCCAGTCGTACAGGGGCCGGTTGTTTTCGAATTCCAGGGTGCACAGGCTGTGGGTGATGCCCTCGATGCTGTCGGACAGGCAGTGGGTAAAGTCATACATGGGATAGATGCACCAGGTGTCGCCGGTCCGGTGGTGGCTGGTCTTGCGGATGCGGTACAAGGTGGGGTCGCGCATGATCAGGTTGGGGTGGGCCATGTCGATTTTGGCCCGCAGCACCCGGGTGCCGTCTTCGAATTCGCCGGCCCGCATGCGCCGGAACAGGTCCAGGTTTTCCTCGATGCTGCGTTCACGCCAGGGGCTGTTGGTTCCCCGTTCGGTGAGCGTGCCGCGGTGCTCCCGGATTTCGTCGGCATTCAGGTCCTCCACATAGGCCTTGCCGGCCCGGATGAGCTGGACGGCAAATGCGTAGAGCTGTTCGAAATAGTCCGAGGCATAGTGCAGGCGATCATCCCAGCTGAACCCCAGCCAGCGGACGTCATCCATGATGGCGTCCACATACTCCACGTCCTCTTTGGTGGGGTTGGTGTCGTCGAATCTCAGATTGCAGGTGCCGTTGTAGGCCCTGGCAACCCCGAAGTTCAGGCAGATGGATTTGGCGTGGCCGATGTGCAGGTATCCGTTTGGCTCCGGGGGAAACCGGGTGGCCAGCCGGCCATTGTTCTTGTTCGCTTTCAGATCCGTTTCGATGATGGTGGTAATAAAGTTGGATCCGGTTGTCGCTTCGTTTTCTGTCATCTAAGGTATCCCTGGCAGATCAAGCTGCCTGAAAGGTTGTCGGGTTCGGTCGTTCGCCTGGCCATCCGTATTCCGGGCGGCTTTGAATATGGCAAAAACGACAGGGGGTGTCAAACCGATAACCGCTGGAAACGTGCAAATCGTCGAGGGGGAGCGGTTCCTGGGGAAGGGCGGGCGTCCCGGGCTAAACCGCTATGGGAACGATGAGGCGCAGGCCCACCTCGCCGTCCTGTCGCCGGATGACGATGGCGTCGATGGGGATGGGATTGCGGCCGGCAAGGCAGAGGGTTCCCTGGATCCAGCCGGACAGGGGAAACCGGTTTCCACCGGCAATCCGCAGTCCGCTGCAGCTGTAGTCCACCACGTCGAACGCCTGCCGGCCCACTTTCAGTATCGGTTCTTGCGGGGTGCCGGTTGACGTCCGGGGGCCTGTTCTGCGTTCGGTGTTTCGGGAATCGGTCATCGATAGTGCTTTCCTGCCCGTTCGCCATGCATGGAAACAAGGTCGGTGCTGCATATGGGAGTTGCTTTTTTCTGCCGATAAATTAGGGTATCGACCCGAAAACGATTAACTTTAACCAGGGATTGGCCGTTTTCTTGAAAATATTAGACCAGACGCACGATCAGTTTGTCGACGCCTTTCGCCGGAACCATGGAGGGGGGACCCATACCGGAACGGCGGTATACCGGCAGGTGATGAAGCATGGGCAAACCGCTTTCGATGGCCTGGATGCCGTTGCCCGCCGTCCCGGACTGGCCGGGGAGCTGGCATCCGGGCTGGCCTTGTCGCCGGGACGACTGGTCCATCGGGTTTCCGACGGGGGCGTCGTCAAATTCGTCACCCGGCTGGCGGATGACCTGGACATTGAATCGGTGGTGATTCCCATGTTCAGGCGTTACACCCTGTGTGTTTCCAGTCAGGTGGGGTGCCGCATGGGATGCCGCTTCTGCCGGACCGGCAAGATGGGCCTGCTGCGGAACCTGACGGCAGCTGAAATTGTCGGGCAGGTGTTTACCGCCCGCCACCAGTTGGGGGTCGATGTCCGCAATGTGGTTTTCATGGGCATGGGCGAGCCGCTGGACAACCCGGACAACCTGATTCAGGCACTCCGTGTGCTGGTGGACCAGCGGGGGATGGACATCGCCCGTCGCTATATCACCGTTTCCACGGTCGGTTTGACCGCCGGCATCGACCGCCTTGCCCGTTTCGACGGCGGCCCGGTAAACCTGGCCGTTTCCCTCAATGCGCCCAATGATGACATCCGTTCCCGGCTCATGCCGGTCAACCGCGCCATATCCATGTCTGCACTGAGAGATACGCTGCAGGCCTACCCGCTGGCCAAAAAATCAGCCCTTTTTGTGGAGTATGTCCTGATCCGGGGGGTCAACGATCGCAAGGAAGATGCCACGGCCCTGGCGCGATACCTGGCGCCCATGAAGGTCAAGCTGAATCTGATTCCCTGCAATCCCGCACCGGGTTCCGATTTGCAGCCACCGTCCGTCGCCGCCTACGAGCGATTCCACGACTGGCTGGTGGCGGAAGGGGTCTTTGTCAGGCGGCGCGGTGAAAAGGGTGGCCGCATCATGGCTGCCTGCGGGCAGCTGGGCGGAAGGGGCGGGTTCCGCAATGGGTGATCAGTTGTGTAAAAAATTACCCACCCCATCTTCTCCTGTGAAATGCTCTCCACAATCGGGCGGACGGAAAAACACCATCCCGACCCCGGCAGACCGTGCTTGCTGAGATTTTAAATATTTTTAAATGTCTGTAATTGATTGGTATTCACGAGTTTCAATAGAATTCTCACCATTTTTACATCGACTCTGGCACCCGGCTTGCTCTTACGCCTCTCGACTGCTCACGAAGCAGAGATCCTTTTTTCCAGGAATTAAACGATTCTATCGGGAGCGTGAACCGTGAAAAAAACAGCAACCTTGATGACACTGGTCCTGCTTCTGGTCGTCTTCCCCCTGCTCAATTCCGGCGCCTTTGCCGATTTTATCGGTGCAGGCGCACTTCCGATGAGCCTGCTGTCCGAACCGCTTAACCTTTTTCTTTTCGGCGCCGGCCTCATGGCTTTTGGCAGCAGTCTGAGACGGATTTGATAAAGATAGCGCCACCCCCCCTTGAACTGAGGGGAAACCGATCTTATACTATATTTCAAGGCAGGAAACGCCATTGACCTGCCGGCAGTAGAACCCTCCAATAACAACAGGGGAAATCATGAACCAACCCATGATTTCCCCTTATTTTTTGCATGCACGGCGACTTGTCGTTGCCCGGAAAGTCAGCCGGGGCGGTTCCATCGTTTACTGATAAGGCTCAAATGTAAAATGCTGTCCGCCAATGGCCGCTTCCAGCATCAGGCCGCCCTTGGCATGGACGAACACGGCCATGCCTTTTCTGTAGCCGGTTTTGGCCTGGGCGCCGGTGGCCGGACCGGCACTGGCGCCGGCGGTGGCCCCCATGGTCCCGGCCTGCGCCTGGGCGCCGGCCGTGATGGCCACAGCAGATGCGTTGGCGTCAAACTCGAAGCTGCCGCTGGTGAATTCATTGTAGGCGCGGCTGTCCTCGAAAAAGATGATTTCGCTGAAGGCCTGCCCGCCCAGCTGAAGACCGATCGTCATTTTCGATAATGTTACCGTTCCGGTGGCTGTGCCGCCCCGGAACAGCTTCCCCTTTCCAAAAGCCGCCCCGACGACGAACCCCCCCTTGCCCACGGTGGGCAAGACCGCGTAGGCGTAAGCCGATTCAAAAAAAGGCTTGACCGCGGGGGATTTTTTAAACAAGGCAATCGTGTCGGCATGGCTGTCGGCAAGGGCCGTCCAGGGAGCCAGGACCATCATGCCCGTAATGACGACCAGGGATATCCAACCAATGCGTTTCATATGGGTACCTTTCGTTTAAGGTTGGCGGCCCGCAAGCCCTGACTTCGGGCTTTACACGAATCCGCCGGAAATGCAACGCGTCAGGTGTTCGTCGGTGAGTGGCACACCTGCGCTGCGATATCGTTATTGGCGCCATCCGGCCCCACCGGGTCACGTACGCATGGGACCGTTTGTCTGCACATATGTCCGGCAGGCACCAATTCAGCGCGTGCCCATCCCTAAATGGCCACGTTGGCCGATCCCTGCGTTGCGCGAAGGATTTTATCCCCGGCCGATCAACGCGATGCCTGCGGGGAAATTTGTCACGCGCGTTCCTGTCCCGTCCAGTCTTCAGCGGGAGACCCCGGCCCAATTGGCCTGTTTCCGGACGGACACCATCTTGTTGTTCAAACCATGCCCTCAACCGGGGCGATCCTTTTTGATTTGCGCCGGCAGCAGGCAATCCTTCTGCTTGAAATGATGGCAACACCCCTGCCCCAGGTGCTGGCCATGAAGCTGAACCGACTGTAATTTCAATGGAAGACCTGTCCATCGACAGCTTTTCCGGCTTCCCGGGGCGGGACTGCCGGCCGCTGATGACTCACCCCTACCGGCACATGTACACGGTGGCCGACGTTGTCGACCAGGTGCGAGCATGCGGCTTGCCATCACCCACCTGCGACGAACCCGGCCGCTGGGGTTGATCGATTTTTCTACTTGGCGGCCCGGGCGTAGCCCCCACACTGTCAGGCCACTGCCTGCTGAAACGGCGCCAGCCCGACCCGCTCGATCATCTTTCCCAGGCGTTCGCCTTTTTTGGCATTGTCCCGGTAACATTGGACGGTTTTCTCGACGGCATCGAGGACCTGCCGGTCGTCCAGGCCGGCGACCAGTTCCTGGGCGATTCGCGGTGCGGCACCCACGTTGCCGCCGATCACCAGCTGCCAGCCCTCTTTCTGGCCGATCAGGCCGATATCCCGGACCCAGGATTCCGAACAGCTCAGGTTGCAGCCGGACACGGCCATTTTGAATTTGCCGGGCAGCTCCACGCTGTGATATTTTTTATCGAGCGTCATGCCCATGCCCAGGGCGTCCTGCTTGCCCAACCGGCAAAAGGTGGTCCCGGGACAGGCCCTCACGCTGCGGACACACATGCCCACCGCAGCCCCCTTATCGAGCTGCAGGTCCTCCCAGGCCGCATCGATATGCGCTTCTTTCAGCCCCACGATGGCCACCCGGGCGGCCCCGGTGATTTTGATGGCCTGGGCGTCGTATTTTTCGGCCACATCGGCAATCGTGCGCAGCAGTTGGGGCGTTACCACGCCGCAGGGGATGTGCGGGGCAATGGCGTAGGTCTCTTTGTCACGTTGTAAAATGGCGCCTTTTTCACCTAATTTCAGCATTATCAACCTCCTGTTTAATTGGATCTCGCTTCTGCAATAGTCGGTTCCGTTTCGGGTTTTATACAAAGCGCGGACGCTAGCGGGTGTCCCTATGACGGTTGCCGGACCATCACCCAATAGCGCGCCCTGGTAACCGGTTCATCAAAACTGCCGGCCTCCTGAAATCCCAGCCGTTCGTAAAAGCGCATGTTCCGGGGGGTGAAGGTTTCCAGATAGGTATGCACACCATAATCGTCCGTCCGGTCCAGAACGGGCCGGACCAGCGTTTCGCCGAGTCCCTGCCCCTGAAATGGCGGGGCGATGCCGACAATGGAAAGATACCAGCCGGCTGGGGGCACCACCGTCGCCGTCTGTCGGGCCATCGATGCGGTGATCCGTTTATAGGTCTCCAGACTGGCCGCGCCCATATGGTCCCGGATAAAGGTTTTTTTTTCGTTGCTCATCTGCCCGGCCAGGTCGCCGTAAACCGGTCGGGTCCAGATGGCCGCACCGAACGCCCTGCCATCGGGTGTCACCAGGCGGCCGTATTTTCGGGCTTCCTGCATGGAGAAATCGTAATAGCGCCGCATGGCCTCCCTGCGCTGGCCCGGTGTCCCGGAAACGCTGCCCTCCATGGTGATATAGAAGGCATCGTCGACCAGGGCATCGTAGAGGGTTTCGGACAACGATCTGTATTCAAAGGTATAGTTCAATGGGTTCAACCCCGGTTGTGGTTCACGATCCTGAGCGTGCCGGTCCAGAAACGAGGAATGTGGGTCGAGAGCTCCCGCTGAAGACGATACGGGGCAGGAACGCGCGTGAATAAATTTACCGCAGGCATCGAGTTGATATTCCGAGGATTAAAGCCTTCGCACAACCCAGATGCCGGGTAACATAACCGTTTCTGGATGGGCACCACGTATTTATTCGCAGGACCCTGTCTTTGTCAAATGCTGTTTGTTCGATCGCCCGTTTACCCTTCCGACCGAAGACGCGCCGGTATTCATACGGGAAAGGCCGTGTGAATGCAAACCGGATTGTGACGCGGATCGGCCCCCGTCCGGGGGCGGGGCGCCGGGCCTGGCACCGGCATGCCGGACGTCGCGGTATTCTCATCAGATCTTAACACGTTTGTGACAGGTTCACGTCATGGGGCATTGGGCCCCCCTGCCCGGTGGGCCGGTGCTGCGGCACCATCCGGTTCCGGGTTTTTTCAGGTTTCATGTTGACGGCGCGGCGGCCGGGCAATAAAGTGAATACAGCCCGAGTCCTTTTTCTCACTTCCAGGTTTATGATTCCCGGATCGGATGCCGCGTTACCGTGTGACCCGGACATGTTGTCACGATTCAACGCTATCTCTAGAAAATCAAAATTTAACAGGAGGATCAAAAATGAAACGATTGGCGGTTGTCTGTTTGGCGGTCTCTCTGGTTATCACCTTTTCCCTGTCGTGCCAGGCCGAAACCCTCGAACTGCTGACCTGGTCGGGATACGCCCCCAAGGTGCTGATGGACAAATTCGAGAAAGAAACGGGAATCACGGTCAAGCCCACCTACTCCAACAACGAGGAGATCATTGCCAAGCTTCGTGCCACCCGCGGGGCGGGCTTTGATCTGGCCCAGCCCAGCCAGGACCGTATTTCGTCGGTCCAGAAAAAATACAGGCTGTACCAGCCCATCGATTTTGCCCGGGTGGATGCCGGCCAGATCGTTCCCTCCATGCTGGCGGCGGTCAAGAAAAACACCATGGTCGACGGCAAGAGCTACGCCCTTCCCCATGTATACGGCACGTCGGGGCTGATCGTGAACCGTAAATATGCGCCGGACGCCTCAGACTACAAGGACCTGCTCAACCCCGCCTATGCGGGGCGGGTCAGCTACCGCCTCAAACGACCCACCCTGATCGGTATTGCCTACTCCATGCAGCAGGACCCATTCGTGCTGTACGCCAATCCCAAGAGCTATAAGAAACTGATGGATCGGGTCGGTGCCAAACTGATCGGCGGCAAGGGGCTGGTAAAAAATTACTGGACCAACGGGGATGCCCTGTTGCAGTCCATGCGTTCGGAAGAGGTGTTCGTGGCCATGGCCTGGGACAACGGCGGGTGGAAGCTGCACGCCGAAAATCCGGACATCGACTTTGTGGCCCCCAAAAGCGGCGCCCTGGGCTGGATCGACACCTTCGCCATTCCTGCCAAGGCCAAAAACGTCGACGCGGCCTACCAATGGATCAATTTCATGATGAGGCCCGAAAACGCGGCGGTGTTCACCAATGCGGAAAAATACGGCACCGCCTCGGCCGGGGCCATCGACCATTACGACGCCGATGTCAAAGCCAATTTCCAGCGCTCCTTTTCCCAGGCCGATATCGACAACATCAAATGGTATCCGCCGGTGCCCGCCCGGCTGGAATCGATAGAGGGGTTGATTTTAGACAAGGTCAAGGCCGCCAATTAGTATCCACCCCGAGATGGCATCTTGCGGCCCCGGCCGGCGTTCTCACGTTTCCGCAACCGCAGGCGTAGCCGGGCTACGCCGAGGATTGCGGAAACGCTGCGGCCTTGGCCAGAACCCCAATCTACCATCTCTGAACGAATACGATGCAGAGGCGATCCCAACTATTTCTTTATTGCGAAGCGTCGGGTCGAATACCCCGTTGCTTGCGACTATATAATTGATTGCATCCTTTGCTGATACCCACTCCGCTTGAGGCGGGGAGAGGCATTTTTAAATGCTAAGAATATGGCCGTAGACCTTTCCGTAGAAAAAGTAACCAAGACGTTCGGCGACTTCACCGCGGTGAGCGACGTCTCCTTTGCGGTGGAAAAGGGGCGGTTCTTTTCCATCCTGGGTCCCTCGGGGTGTGGAAAGACCACGCTGTTGCGGATGATTGCCGGTTTCATCGAACCCACCGGGGGACGTATTCTCATCCGCGGCAGCGACATGGCGGGCCGTGCGCCCAACCGCCGGCCGGTCAACCTGATTTTTCAGCACCTGGCCCTTTTTCCCATGATGAACGTTGCCGGGAACATCGCCTTCGGACTCGAGCGGCGCAAGGAGAAAAAGCCCGACATCGATCGAAAGGTGGCGGAAATTTTGGAGCGGGTGGGGCTGCCGGGGTTCGGCAGCAAAAAGATCGACCAGCTGTCCGGCGGACAGAAACAACGGGTGGCCATTGCCCGCTGCCTGGTGCTGGATCCCGCCGTGCTGCTGCTGGACGAGCCCCTGGGCGCCCTGGATCTCAAGCTTCGCGAACAGATGAAGGTGGAACTGAAAAAGCTGCAGGTCCAGGTGGGCACCACCTTCATCTACATTACCCACGACCAGTCGGAGGCCCTGGTCATGTCCGACCACGTGGCCGTCATGAACAACGGCCGGTTCGAACAGGTGGACACCCCGCGCAACCTGTATGCCCATCCGAAGACGCCCTTCGTGGCCCGGTTCGTGGGGGACAACAACGCCTGGAAGGGGACCGTTCGCGATCAGCAGGAGGATCTGTGCCGGCTTGAAACCGCGGATGGCCAGATGTTTACCGCCGCTGGCGCACCGGATCTGGCGCCGGGCGCAACGGTGGCCTTTTTTATCCGCCCCGAGGCGATCATCATTGCACCGGAAGCCGGCGTGCAGCACTTCAACCGGCTGACCGTGACCATCAGGTCCATCCTTTTCGACGGGGCCAACAGCCGCCTGCTGGCCACGCCGGGCGACGGTGGTGAGGAACTGATGATCGCCCTTCCCCAGAACCGGCAATACGATCACCTGGCGGTCGGCGACCGTATCGACATCGGCTGGAATGCCCGTTCCGCCAGCTGCTTCAAGGTGTCATGAACAACCTTCGAACACGGATCACGCTTCCTTTCCTCATCTTCGTGACGCCGGTGCTGGTGTGGCTGTTTCTGCTCATCGTCCTGCCCCACATCGATCTGCTGCTGATGTCATTCCGCACCGAAGACGACTCCGGAACCATGGTGTGGAGCCTGGTCAACTATCTGAATTTTTTTGACGAACCGATATACTGGAGCACCTTTGCACGCACCGCCGTTTACGCCATCCTGGTCACCGGGATCACCTTTGCCGTGTCCCTGCCGGTGGCCTTTTATATTACCAAGGTGGTCTCGCCCCGATACAGCGGTTTTCTCAGCCTGCTGCTGCTGATGCCCTTCTGGGTCAGCGAGCTGGTGCGGGTTTACGGGTGGATGATCCTTTTGCGGGAAAGCGGCGTGGTCAACCATGCTCTGGTTAAACTCGGGTTGATGCAGCGCCCCGTGGAAATGCTCTACAATGATGTCACCATGGTCATGGGACTGGTCTACACCTCCATGCTCTTTATGGTGGTGCCGCTGATATCGGTGCTGGAAAGCCTGGACGACAGCCTCATCGAGGCGGCCTACGACCTGGGGGGCAATGTTTTCTCCATCGTCACGCGGATTATCATCCCCCATTCCATGCCGGGCATCGTTTCCGGGGGAATCGTGGTCTTCATGCTCACCCTGGGCAACTACCTGACCCCCAACCTGATCGGGGGCAAGAACTCGTTGTGGTTTACCGAGCAGATCTACAACCAGTTTATCGCCAGCTTCAACTGGAACCAGGGGGCGGCCTTCGGCTTTCTGTTGCTGGCGCTGTCCTCTACGATCGTCTGGATCGGGCTCAAGCTGACCCGCCAGAAGCTCAGCCAGGTGGTGCAATGATCCGGACACTTCCCAACACACGGTCCTACACCCTGGGATTCAAGCTCTATGTGGCCTTGTTTTTCGTGTTCCTTTTCGCCCCGTTGCTGATCACTTGTGTACTGGCCTTCAACGACTCCCAGTTTCCGGCGCTTCCCTGGAAAGGGTTCACCCTGGAATGGTTCGTCGCGGACCTGCCGGATCGGGTGGGGATTTTTAACGATTCGGTCAACCTTTCCGCCATCGGCGTGAGTTTCAAGGTGGCCTTCTGGGTCTCCATTTTATCGACGATCGTCGGCACCTGCGGCGCCTTTCTCTTCGAACAGGAGAGTTTTCGTTTCAAACAGGCCCTTTATTTTCTCATGCTGGCCCCCCTGGTGGTCCCCGGCGTGATCCTGGGCATTTCGATCCTGCTGTTCGCCAACACCCTGGGCATGTTTTTCGAAAACACCTTCAATCTGGACGTGCCCCTGTTCCGGCCCGGCTTCTGGCTGGTGGTCCTGGGTCAGTTTTCCTTCATCTCGACCCTGGTGACGCTGGTGGTGTCGGCGCGGCTCAAGAAATTCGACCGCAGCCTTGAAGAGGCGGCTCTGAACCTCGGCGCCACCCGGCTGCAGGTGATCTGGCACATCACGCTCAAATTCCTGCGTCCCGCCATCATTGGTGCCGGTGCCGTGGCCTTTTTGATGTCCTTCGAAAACTTCAACACGACCCTGTTCCTGGTGGGCTCCCAGTCCACCCTGCCCATCACCCTCTACCTGCAGGTTCGCGACGGCTCCACGCCCGTCATCAACGCCATCTCCTTTTTGCTCATCGTGGGCACCTCCATGCTGGCGCTGATCAATTTATCGTTCAGCCGGAAAAAGGAATAGGACCAGGCTATCTGGCCGTATCCAGGATCGGAGATCCGGTGGCCTGCCGGTAGCCGGCGGCCGGGTTGTCCATCATGCGCCGCTCGACGGTGCTGCCGCTGAACAGGATGACGCTCAAAACGATCAGGAAGACGGCGGTCAACAATCCGTTCGGTGAAAAAAAGTGGATGACGGTTTCCTCGAGTCTGGCGGCGACCGATTCAAAACGGGTTCCCATTTTTCACCTCCTTCTTGAAACAATTGATCTGAAAAAGTGCCTGTGTGCCGGTTGCTCCGGTTTCTGAAGCGGCATCGGACCCTGCCGCATGGCAAGCGGCGCCGGGAACACCCGTTTCGGGTGCGGGCTGTGCGATCCCCGCCCGGGCCGTTGATATTCAGTATAGATTATTCCAAGAAATATTGAAATAAAATAATTTGAATCCAATTTATCGATTAAATTTCAATTATGCGTTCAGGCTAAAGCGAGGCCGGGCAGGACTCGACCGGCCTGATGGCGGGGCTAAAAGGATCGGGCGGCAATGATTTTGGCCAGCAGCGTTTCGAAATCGCGGCCGGTATAGTATCGGCACCGCTGGCAAAACGGGTCGCTCATGTGTCCTGGCTGCCTGCAGGTGGTTCTGGAATAGCGCACGGCCTGATCCAAATCGAATCCCTTTTTTCTGGCCCACCGGACACAAAAACCGAAGTAATCATCCGTACTCACCGTATGCACGATCACCGTATCCCATGCGGGGATGACGACGATATGCTGTCCCGCCCAGCCGCTGGCGATAAACGACCCCGCGGGGAGTCCCATGGATCGTGCTTTCCGGTCGCAGGGGACCCACCACAGATAACCATGACCGCTGCCAAGTCCGCTGTTGTGGGTGGGCGTGTAATCCGCAGTGATGCGTTCGACCCAGGCGGCCGGAATGATCTGTCGCCCCTGCCACATCCCTTTGTCCAGATAGACCTGCCCGAACCTGGCCAGGTCGCGCGCAGACATCCGGAAACCGGCCTTGGCGTGCATGGAAAGGGCTTCCTTTTTCAAATAGAATACCGATGATTCGTCAAAATCCTGCATGCCCAGCGGCTGGGCGATGCCTTTCAGAAAAGCATGGCCGACACGCAGCCCGGTGGTCTGTTCAAAAATGGTGGTCAGGGCATTGTAGTCCCAATTGTTATAGGCCCAGATCGTACCCGGTTCATTGGGCGCGGTGCCCAATCGTCGCGCCTTTTGCCGGGTCATGGAAGGAATTTCCCCGGCCGCGTCATGGTTTATGCCGGATGTACTCTTCACCAGGTGCAAAACGGTGGCCTGCTTCTGCAAAGGGGTCAAGGGCCCGGGGCGGTCGTCAATGCCCAGTTCTTCCAATGTGGCCCCCAGATCGACCTGTCCGGGGCCGGAACCCGCGTGCTGACCGACCAGTGCCCCCAGCAGTGCTTTGCGGACCGAGTGCACCCGGTGGGGCGTGGTAAGGTCTCCTCGGGAGCGAATGATTTTACCGTGGGTCATAACGATCAGCGAACAGCTTCCATAGCGTTCGGCAAGCCGAAAAGCGTCGTCGAGCCTGTCCGGGTTCCATCCGGCTGTCGGGACGGTGGGCGCCGTCGCCCCTGTCTCCGGAAGGCGGCCCGGGGCCGCGCATCCAGCCAGCAGGCACACAAAGACCACCCAATGGACCCATCGTTCCAAAGCGTTCATGGCCGGTACCCTTTAGAACGGGAAAATGGCAGGCTGGCCGACGATTTTCCACATTGTAAACAATGCTGACGATCATTGCCCCGCCTAATCGCCCATAAACTTCTATTTGTCAGTCTTTTCATGTTGTTATGGTTTGGCCTGGTTTGTGCTTTATTGAAGGAAAACCCCTAAACCCATCAACATTCCGGAATGTCCCGCAGCAGCGGGTGACTTCCCCATGGAAAGGAGGGTTCATCATGGCTATTGACGAGGTAAGAATCGGCCTGAAAGATCGCTTGGACGATTTTATCAAACTTGCCGGATCCGGCCAACCCGTCCGGCTTGATATCAAGATATACGAAGACATCGTCAAGCGCGTCACCCGGTCGGAGTCAACGGACGACATCGATGTCGAAACGGACATGTCCCTGCTCATGGCGAGTTTTCAGGATGCCTCCGGTGTCCCGGACGGACCGGATACGGTCTCCAAAGTCTATGCGATCGGTCCCATCAACGAAAGCGAAGTCGATGCGAAAACCACACGCCATGTCGCCAATCAGCGCCTTAAAATGGATTATGCCCGGTTGAAGGAAGCCGGCATTACTTTCGGGGAAGTGTATTTCTAACGCCCGTTCGGGCAATGGTCCGGCCCGGCATCGTGGACGGCGCCCCCTGCGCCCTGCGCCCTGCGGGAACGCGCCCCGGTCTACTCTTTTTCGGACGCTTTGTGGATGTCGATGATCCGGGTGTTGCCGGCATAGTCCTTGGTTTCGTAGCGGGTGACGCCCTGCAGCTTGTCGGTAATGTCGCGCATGCGGTCGATCTGGGCGGTGAGGTTGTCGACATAGGGCCGGGCATCGTGACCCTCCAGCTGCATGGCCATCAGTTCGGTGTAGCCGGAGAGGGCCTGCAGGGGCTGGTTGAGCTCGTGGCAGACCGCACCGGCGGTCTCCAATACCCCCTCCAGACGCTCTTTCTGAATGCGGTTCCGGGCGGCACGGTTTTTTTCGGTCAGGTCTGAAAGGACGGCCACGCTGCCGTCGGGTTTGTCATGGCCGTCCAGTACCGGGGCCAGGTTGAAAAGAAAATCCCGCCGCACACCGTCCGCGCACTGCACCGGCGATTCGAAGGCGTGAAAGCCGGCCTTGTCAGCCATCTTGTGCTCTTCTCGCTGGTAGGCGGCGGCCAGGTCGGCGGGGATCCGGTCGGGCAGTTCCTGGGGCCGTTTGCCCACGATGCGGTCCCGGGTCAGGCCGACTATTTTTTTGGCGAAGACCTTGTTGCATCCCTGGTAGACGCCTTTGGCGTCCTTGAAATAGATGGGGTTGGGGATGGTGTTCATCAAGGTGTCCATCAACTGCAGAAAGTTGCGCAGTTTCTCTTCCGTCTGCTCCCACCTGGCCTTGTCTTCCGCGTAGGATGCTTCCCGTTCGTGGGTGTGCTGATTGATCTCCAGCAGGGATTGTTTCAATTTGTGCACCCGTTTACGCTGACGCCGCAATTGATATCCTCCCCATGCACCGGCGGCCGATGCCAGCACCAGCAGAATCCAGAATTCGATGGTCATGAATGGGTTTCTCCATTTTTTTGGCTGAAGGCCCGGGGCGTCATCACGAAAATCTCCTTAAAATCCTTATAAAACGACGATAGCGAGTCGTATCCGCATGACAGGGCTATTTCCGTGATGGTCTTCGATGCGCCCTTCCTCAACAGCTTCAGCGATGCCTGGAAAATCCGGTACAGCCTCAGGTATTCAAAAATGGTGATGCCTATATCTTCCTTGAACACCCGTGACAGATGCCTTTCAGAGTAGTGCAACGCATTCGTAAAGTCGGACAGTGTGAGTTTGCTCTGAAACCGGCTGGCGATAAATGCCGTGATTCTCAGATTGGCAGGATTCCGGGGCACCGGAATGCGAGCCAGGTGAGACCGGTGGTGAATCTCCGTTTCCATTAATTTAAGCAGCAGTTTCAGGCATTGACCGTCCAGGTCTTCCGGGTCGGCGCCCTGCGGGGCCATTAAACTGCTGATTCGGTCAAACAGGGCCGCCCCGAGATCGCTCATATCAAAAATCACAATGTCGCTGATGTTCCGGCGGAACATGGCTTCGTCAAGATAGATCGATTTGTAGTAAACGGCTTCTCCCAGGGGCGTGGACCGGTGCGGGAGTCCGGCCGGAATAAAGGCTGTCATGTTGCTGAACAGCGGTTGCTGGCGGTCTTTTTCAACCAGCAGGGTGATGCCGGTACGGATTTTCATAATCTGGTGGCAGGCATGATGGGCCAGGTTTTTCGTCGAGTGGGACCTGAGCGTGCCTTCAAGGACAAACGCCGGGGGCCGGTTTGATTCTAAAGGAATGTCGGTCAATTGACTGGTTATGTCCATATTTGAGAATAAATTGTCATTTATGCGGATGCAAGAACTTTATGTCTTCTGTAGTATGGATTTCAAGGCGGTGATTCCATCTGACCCGTATTGAAGGCGCACGCCGCTCACCCGGTCACCTGCATCCAGCCCGAATACGCCCTGTTTACCCGGGATGTAGAAGCCGGACTGCTGCCGGTGCTGCGCCAGAACGGCATCGGTTTTGTTTCCTACAGCCCCCTTGGCAGGGGACTGCGCGCCGGAAAGCTGACGCGAGAATCCATTCAGGATGATGAGGATTTCCGGCGCCTGCTTTCCTGAACCTCCGAAGCGAGCTGCAACGGGAACATGCGTCTGGTCGGTCGGCTGGAAACGATCGCCGGTGCCAGAAACATCACCCTTTCCCGGCTGGCGCTGGCGTGGTTGCTCCACCAGGGCGATGATATCGTTCCCATCCCGGGTTCCGGCAATATCCGCTATCTTATGGATAATATCGAATCGGTGAACTGTTGGCTTGACCATGAAGAGATAGAACAGACAGACGCCATTTTCTGCCCGGGTGCGGTCAAGGAAGAGAGATATACCCGAAAGGGGATGAACGGGGTGAACGTATAGCGCTGCAGCTACAGGGCAACGCCGCCAGGGATGAGCATGTCCCTGTGGACAGGATCCGTGAACCCATTTTCATCCATTAAAGGTTCGCCGCGTTTCCTTGAAATGCTCTTCAGGGACCCTGGACCGTTTGTCAAACCTTTGCAAATCGAACCTATAGCCGGTTTCGACCCCAAAACGGCGCACACGCCAATCGAAATAAAAATGTTTCGCCCGCAAAAATATTATGCATGCACTTCTTTGCATCCCGTAACCGTGGCTCCCATTAAAAAGATCGGTCGAAATGAAAGACATTTCCTTGGATGCAGACGGCATGCGGCTATTTCAAGCCTATCCATCAATGCCCAATTTGCCCGATATCTGCGTTGCGCTCAACATGTTATTGCTGGAATATCAACCATATGCCTGCGGAAATTTTTTTGTGCGCCCGGATCTCGCCCCGATTCGCCTATTTCTGGACGGACATCGTTTGTAAGGAGAAGCCTCAGCACGAAAGGCTATCAATTTCGTGCTGAGGCAGATGGAGGGAGGTACTGTAGAACGGAAGTCGTAAGTTACCGTTAATCTATACAAACGACGTGCCAATATTTTATTGAGCGGTCATTTTCTGAAAATGACCGTTTGTGGAAGGGGACTAACAGGTCCCGTCGGTCAGGCACGGTAATGCCATCGCTTTTTGTAACTCCACCCCCGAGGCGTTTCCGCCGCTCATCTGGACCGCCACTTTTTTGCCGGCCAGCCGATCGCGGATTTTAAAAGCGGCCCGCAGGCAGGCTGAACCGGCGCCTTCGGTGAGGTTGCGGGTGTGGTGGGCGGCCAGGGCGATGCCCTCGTAAAGTTCCGATTCTGAAAGCAGCACGAAGTCCGCCAGGGCCTCTTTGTAGAGTGCAAAGGGAACCGGGTAGGCCGTGCCGGTGGCCATCCCGCCGGCAAAGGTGCTGTTGGGGGCGGTGACAATTTCCCCGGCCTTCCAGGAGAGGTAGGCCGCCTGCGACGCTTCGGCCTGAACGGCGATGATCTCGATTTGCGGGCGGATCTGCTTGAGCACGGTGATGGCCGCCGCGGCTTCGCTGCCCGCGCCGATGGGGATGATCATCACATCCAGGTCCGGCACCCGCTCGACGATTTCGAGAAATTCGGTGGCCACCCCGTGGATCAGGTGGGGCTCGTTGGCCGGATGGACGAAATAGAGCCCCCGCTCCTCCACCAGTTGCGCCACTTTTTGCCCTGCCGCCTCGAAGTCCCTTCCATGCTCGATCAGTTCGGCCCCGGCATCCCGGATGGCCTGGACTTTTAAAGGGTTCGACCCTTCCGGCACCACCACGGTGGCCGTCAGACCGAACAGGCGGGCACTGGCGGCCACGGAGGTGCCGTGGTTGCCCGTGGAATAGGTGGTCACCCCGGATATCCCCCGGCCGGCCAGGTGGTGCATGAGGTTGATGCCGCCCCGGATCTTAAAGGTGCCGGTGGGGTTGTGGTTCTCGTGCTTGATATAGAGCTGCGCCCCGATGCGGCGGTCCAGGCGGGGATACTGCCTGAGGGGCGTCGGCGACAGGTGGGGCCGGAGGGTTTCCCGGGCGCCCAGGGCATGGGCCAGCGACAGTCGTTCCTGATCGGTGCTCATGGTGGCGGCTCCTTTTTCGGGTTCGTGCCCATCCCCGTTTATTACGGGCATGAGGTTAGAGGGCTCTCCATCCTTTCCGCCCGGATCATAAACCGGATGGGGTGCAGGTAACAGATACAGGAACGCAAAAATTCAACCATAACAGATGCGTCCATGAGAACGCCTGCGCTTCTGTCGGCGAAAATTTTCAAGGTGTCTGTCGGGATCGAGCCGTTCCTCTTGCTGGTGAGGACGTGCTTCTCATCGCCTGCCCCCGGTTGGGGCGGTATTCGAAGGTCGCTCTGACAATCCCGTGATCCGAGGTGCCGTCGGCCCGGTGGTGGTCGTGGTTGAGGTGGTCGTTGAAGATCTGCATGCCCGTAAAGGCCCAGATCCGCTTTTTGGCGGAATTGTAGAATTCCTGGGAAACGAGAATATGGTCCAGCGATTCGCGCTGGTTCTGGTGGATGCGGGTGTAGTAGACGTCCCGGAGGCTGCGGTATTCCTGCAGGGTGCCCACGGTGTAAAGGTCCACGTCGCTTCCCCCCTGGTCGAGGCCGACCAGGTAGTTCGGCTGTCCGGTGACCACGTTCAGGGTGTTGCTCATCTGCGCGTCGTTCATGTCGCCAAGGATCACCACGGGGGTGTCGGTGCCTTTCATCAGGTCGACCAGTATCATGCGCAGGGCAGCCGCCTCCGCGGTTCGCCGGATGGTGGAGATCGCCTGCGGTTTCCCTCCCTATAACTGATTATTGGGCCGAGATGTTTATACTCTCGATGAGTGATCCAAACATATCAACGCTCATGGTTCATGGTCTAACGTTGCGGTCAAAATAAGGAGAATACAATTGAGAATCAACAGAATAGATTGTATTGGCTTGATGATCGCAACCCCGTCTGTCACCTCGCTCCAGTTATTGTTTTTCCCGCCGGCGAAAGGCGGCATTGACGGCCAGGCGTTCCAGTGAGAGCGCAATCACGTCTTTCAGGCGGGAATGCGTCTGCAGCAAGCCGCTGCAATATGCCCGGGTGCGCTCCGGGTCCAGCAGGCCGGGCCCGGGCACGAAAGCGGCCACCACCCGTTCGAACAGCAGGGGATGCATCCCTGCGATTTGCGAAAAATGGTCTTCGAACCAGGGCCACAGGCGGTCGACCGCTGCCGGGTTTCCGGCCGCCGCCACCAGGGGCATGAACCGAATACGATCCGGTACGTTCTCCAGGGTGTACGCCAGCGCTTTTTCCAGCAGGGGCCATTGACCGAACGCGCCCAGCGCACCGACCAGGGTCATGCGTTCATGCTCGACCCCGCTGGCCGCCAACCGCTGGACCATGGCATCCAGGGCCGGCCGGTCGCCCGAAACGGCACCGGCGACCACCACGCCCTTGAAGATGTCGGGGGCGATGGCGGAACCGCTAACAAACGCCTCGAAATGATCGGCAAGGAAGGCGAGAACGTCCGGGTTGCCGATCAAGGCGCCGTGGACCAGAAGCTGGTCGCGCAGCATGGCCGTGGTCTGGGATTCGCCCGGTTCGGGCAGGCGTCCGATCGCCTCAAGGGCGGCGTTCGTCAATGCGGTGGCCGTGTGGGCGATGCGGGCGCGGATGTCGCCCCGCAGCACCAGAAAGGCCTCGAAGAGGTGGCTGTCCAGGCTGGAAAGGGGCAGGTAGGAGCGCTCTCCGCTATAGTTGACGGCCATGTCCAGCAGGGTCGCCATGGACGCACGGCCGGATTTGACCAGCGCAAAAAGGTCGTTTTGCAGGCCCCAGCGGTCCATGGGCACAAGCTGCTGCTGCCTGACCATATCCCCCAGGCGGGCCAGGTTTTGCGCGTCGGTGTAGCAGACGTGGTAAAACCCGGCCTGATCGGGGTTGATCTTGTATGTGGCGGTGTCCGCCGGCAGGGGGATGTCGGCCTGTTCGTTTTCCATCAGGACCGTCCGGGTGGTTGTCGAGCCGTCCGGGCCATAGGCGACCACCGATACCGGTATCAGCCATGTCTGGGCCGCATCGTCGGGCAGGTAGGTGAAGCGTTGCTGGCGAAGGGTCAGGGTGTGGTTGTCGCGCTGGGCGGTGATCACGGGAAAACCCGGCTGGGTGACCCAGTTGCGCATCAATTCGTCCACCGGCATGCCGGAAGCGGCCGACAGGGATTCCCACAGGTGGTGGCTCGCGGCGCAGCCATAGGCAAAATCCGTCAGATAGCGCCGGAGTCCCGCCTGGAAATGGGCGGGGCCGATCCAGGCTTCCAGCTGCCGCAGGATACTGCCCCCCTTGCTGTAGATGATCGGGGCCGTGCTGGTGGTGATGGCCACCTGGGCGTCCCCCGGCATTTCAATGGCAAAGGTTTCCTGCAGCGCGTCACGGGCCAGCGCCGTTTCGGTCTGGCTTCTGATAAACTGGTGCCAGATTTCCCAGTCGGGGTAGCGGTGATCCACCATGCCGAAACCGAAATAGGTGGCAAAGCTTTCGTTCAGCCACAGGTATTTCCACTGTGCGGGGGTCACCAGGTTGCCGAACCATTGATGGGTGATTTCATGGGCGATGACCTCGCAGATGCGGGCCTGGGCTTCCCGCGAGGTCACGCCGGGTACGTTGAGCAGCAGGTTCTCGCGAAAGGTGATCGCCCCCCAGTTTTCCATGGCCCCGAAGGCAAAATCGGGAACGGCGATCAGATCCATCTTGGACAGCGGATAGTCGATGGCATAGTAGGCTTCGCCGTAGGCCAGGGCCTGGCGGCCGAATTCGCGGCCGAAGGCGGTCTGGTCCCCCATCCCCGGCAGACAGACGGCCCTTACCCGGGGATCGACGCCATCCTCGTGAATTTCGAACGGGCCCACGCCGAAAAACAGCAGGTAGGTGGACATTTCGGGCGTCGGGTCGAAGGTGACCCGACGCCTCCCGTCGTCGAGTTCGGTGATCGTGCGGACGTCGGTATTGGAAATGGCCGTCAGGGCAGGGTCGATTACCATTTCTACGGCAAAGACCGCCTTTTTCGCAGGGTGGTCCAGACAGGGAAAGGCCCGCCGGGCGTCGCTTTCCTGAAACTGGGTGACGGCGATATGGTCCGGGGGCGTGCCCGCTTTGATGCGGCTGCGGTAGAAGCCGGCCATGCGGTCGTTGATTTTACCGGTATAGTCGATGGTCAACCGAATGGGGCCGGACATTCGCCGGGGCAGATGGAGGGTCAACCGCTGGTTGGCCGGGTCTACGGAAAACGGGCATTCCACCGGGGCCCCATCGGATTCGTCCGGTTCAATCCGGCACCCCCAGACGGCCAGCTCGGCACAGTCGAGATCGACGGTGCCGGTGGGCTGGTCGGCAGTGGCCCGCAGGGTCATCCGGCCGTCAAAGGTAAAGCGCTCAAGATCGGGCTCGATGGCGAGCCGGTAGTGTTGGGGTGTGATGGGAACAGTCATGCAGACCTCCGGTGTCAGGCGTGACAGCGTGTGCCGGTGGAACAGGGTTAAAAGAAGCGGGGCATCATAAACCGTACAATCGTATACACCACGCCGGTGAGGATAAATATACCGGTGGATACACTATGGAGCCAGAATGGCGTGCCGATCCGGCCGGTTTGTCGCCGGGTCTGCGCCATATAGGTTTTATACCACACCATGATGTTCGGCGCCTTCGCGTTGCGATCGGCAAGGCCACGGTCGAACAGGTAGCTTGCGATGACCGAAAAGGATCCGGCAGCGATAACTGCCGCCACCGCCATGACCCCCCCAATTATGTAATCTGACGCCTGCAAGGCCATACCTGAACCACCCCTGAATTTTTACCAGACAGAGAACCCGCGAAACGAAGCCGTCAGTTCCTGAATTTAAAGCCGCCCGTGTCCTTGATGGCATAGCCCCTGCCGGCTAAACCGTTTTTTTCATCGGCCCGGTATTTTTCGGCAATGGCCTGTGAACGGTAGGCCACCCGGGCGCTGGTGACATAGTCGGCTGTATTCAGGCCCTTTCCGGAAAGATAGTTTTGAAATTGCCCTTCCATTTTGCGGATCAGTTCAATGTCGGCCACAAATTCTTCTTCGCTGTATGTCGCCCCCGATACCTTGGCGACAAACACCGGGGTGATGTAAGCGGTTTTCTCACGCAGGCCGTAACTCACGATGTAGCAATAGCCTTTTTCCTTTGCCCAGCAGGATGGTGCGCTGAAGACGATTGCCAGCGCGATGATGATCGACAGCTTCAGACCGGTTCGTTTCATGTGCAGCCCCCTTGTTGACACCGATTGCGTCTCACCCCGCGAGCACCATGGGCAAACCCCGCGGGGTCATGGTTGGTAGGGTGTTTCAGGCGTTGTGGGATGGCGGTGCGACGCCAGGATGCGAAAGCCGCAAATTCTCATGTGCTTTCTATCACGCCATGGGCCCTGGCGCAACCGGCGGAACCGTCGGGCGGGGCCCTCATCGGGGTGCCGTCACGTGTCCAGGGTGACGATGCCCAGGTAACCGTCCACGGTAATCCGGTCGCCGGTGTGGATCAGGGTGGTGGCGTCGGCCACGCCGGTGACGCAGGGCAGGCCGTATTCGCGGGCGATAATGGCCCCGTGAACCAGCATGCCGCCCCGGCGCTCCACGATGGCCGCTGCCAGGGGCACCACAAAGGTCATGTTGGGGTCGATGGCATCGCAGACCAGGATTTCGCCGGCTTTGAACCGGAACAGATCGTCCACCGCCGAGATCACCCGCGCCGGACCCACGGCCAGACCCTGACCGGCGGGCTGGCCGATCGCCTGGCGGGCCCGCATGACGAAGTCCCCGTCGGCGGTGACCCCTGCCGCCGGGCCCAGACCCGGCCGGCCCTGATGCTGGACGGGTTCGTCGATGGCCTCCTGTTCGCCGGCGATGTCGGGCCGCGCATCCGGATCCGACAGCAGGGTGGCCACCTGTGTCGGGGTGAGGACGCCCACGTCCACCCGGTCGAGGACGCCGATGCGTCGTTTTCCCTCGTCGACGGCCTTGAGCAGCTGGGCCTCGATGCGGGCCAGGACGATGTTGTCGTTGTCGCGCAGCCGGTAGCTGGACCGGCCGATTTCCAGGATCTGCCGGGCAAACCCCTGCCGATCCGGGGGAAACCGGTTGATGAAGTCGGCGGTCAATGCGGCCATGTCCGGTTTCCCGGCCACGGGCCCGGGTGTGCGTTGGGCGGCCATCTCCAGCAGCAGGCGGACCAATCCGGACCGGTCCTTGAAAAAACGAACCGATTTGAAGGTCAGGTCTTCATATCGGGCCAGGAATGCATTCAGGTGTTCGGTAAAGTCAGGGGGGGCATCGTCCGGTGCACCGGCGGTCAGCTGTTCGCGCAGCCGATCGCTCTCCCGGATCATTCCGGCCAGCCGCTGCAGGTCGCGGTTGCGATCAAGCCCGGTCATGCGGGTCTCGCCCAGCAGGGCGGTGAAGGCGTAGGGGTCGTCGGGTCTGACCAGGTCATTGTAGACCTGGCCGAACAGCCTGGCCCCGTGGGCAAAGGGGATGAAATCGCGCCAGTAGACATCCACCCAGTGCCGGTGGATGCGCATGCGCGTCCGGATGGCGTCGATCAGCCCTTCATCGGAAAGCCCGGCCGGGTCGGTTCGGGAGAGCCGCTCGGCCTCGGCCGCCATTTGCGGCAGGAGTTCATCTTCGATGCGGCGGTGCAGGGTTTTCAGGTTGTCGAAACTGCGCTTGAGGCTCAGGTACCAGGGGCGCTTGTCCGCCGCCGACCAGGCGTTGCCGTCTGCCGACGCATCCCCGACCGTGGTCACCGGCCGGCTCTGGAGCAGAAACAGCCTGTCGCCCCTGACCGTCCACTCCACGTCCTGGGGCCGGCCAAACGTTTCCTCCAGGTCCATGGACAGGCGGAACACCCGGTCGAGCGCCCCGGCCGCCAGCGGCGGTTGGTTCTTTTCGGCATCCGTCAGCGGCATCGCGGCGACGCCGTCGTCCACGGGACGGAGGGCCTGCCGGCGCACGGCCGGGGTGTGTTCCAGAACCCGACCGCTTCGCCGGTCCAGGTTCCACCGATCCGGGGCGATGGTGCCGTCCACCAGCCCCTGGTTGAGTCCGTAGACCGACTCGACCACCGCATGGCCGGCGCCATCGGGGCTCATGGAAAAGGCCACCCCGGAGCAGTCGCCGTCCACCAGCCTCTGGACGATCACCGCCATGGCGCTTTTCTGCATGTCCATGCCCAGCTCCCGGCGGTAGAGCAATGCACCGTCGGACCACAGGGAGGCCCACACCAGGCGGATGTGCTCGAGGATGGCATCGGTGCCCCGCACATTGACGTAACTGTCATGCAGGCCGGCAAACGAGGCGCCGGACCGGTCTTCCTGGGGAGACGATGAACGCACGGCCACGGCATGACCGCCGAAACGGGCTTCAAGTTCAGGTGTGAGAGCGTCTTTCAGGCGGCCGGGGATGGGCGTACGGAGAAAAAGACTGCGGATGCGCAGGGCCATGTCCCAGATTTCCTCCCAGCGCATCGCCGTCAGGGGAAGCCGGCCCAGCTCCATGGCGATGCGGGTGCCCAGGCCGGTGGTGCGCAGGACCTCCCGGTAAACGGCCGTGGTGACGCACAGACCGCCGGGGACGGTGATCCCCCTGCGCTGCAGGGCGGCCAGGGCCAGGGCCTTGCCCCCCACCAGTCCCCGGTGGCGCGGTTCGATGCCCTCGAAGGGGAGGATGCCCGTCATGGGGCCACGATCCGGTCTTCCCGGATTTCCAGGATGGTGACGTCCTGGAAGTGGGCCACCACATCGTAGCGCCGGACGGCCACCTCGATGATGGCCGTGTTGGGCGATCTGACGAAGTCGGACATGTGGGGCTGCTTGCCCAGGTACACGCGCCGGGCCCCCTCCAGCCGGTTCTCGGGAACCTCGGCGGCATCGCCCGAGATGGTCACGGCCATGGCCTGGCGGATGTCCGTGGCCATGTTGGCGCTGTTGTGCACCAGCAGGGAAACCGAGGGATTTAGTTTGAGGTTGCTGTATTTACGGGTGGCCCGGGGGGTGCACACAAAAAGGGTCTTGAGGTCATCCGCGGCGGCAAACGCCACCAGGGTGGTGTGGATCCGGTCCGTGCTGCGGGTGGCCAGGACGGCAAAGTACTGCTCGGCAAACAGGGTGGCGAGACGGGCTTTTAATTCACGGATGTCCTTCATGGGTCTGTTGCCTCCGGCACGACGGTCATCCGCGGGATGAAACCTTGTTATTCCGGATTCCCGTTCGGGTTACATTTCCAATGCGACCAGATCCTGGTAGGTCTCCCGCCTGCGCGCCAGGGTGACCCGCTCGCCGTCCACGATGACTTCGGCGGCCCGTGGCCGGGAGTTGTACTGGGAGGACATGGTGAAGCCGTAAGCGCCGGCGGAAAAGACGGCCAGACCCTCACCGGGTTCCATCGCCGGGAGCATCCGGTCCTGGGCCAGAAAATCGGAGCTTTCGCAGATGGGACCCACCACGTCCACCATCATGCTTTCGCGGCCCCCGGGGACCACTTCGCCGATGCGATGGTAGGCGCCGTAAAGGGAGGGCCGCACCAGGTCGTTCATGGCCGCATCCACGATAACGAAATTTTTGGCCCGGGTTTTTTTGGTGTAGAGAACCCGGGTCACCAGAATACCGGCGTTGCCGGCGATGGCGCGCCCCGGTTCAAGGATGACGGTCAGGTCTCTTTCTGCCAGGGCCCCGGCGATGGCCCGTCCCAGATCCGCGGGCAGGGGCGGGGCCTCCTCGTTATAGGTGATGCCCAGGCCGCCGCCCAGATCGAGGTAGCGGATGCCGACCCCCGAACGGGCGAGCCGGTCGGCGAAGGCCAGCAGTTTTTCCAGGGCTTCCACAAACGGTCCGATGCGGGTCAGCTGGGAGCCGATGTGGCAGTCCATGCCCACCGGATCGATTGCCGGGTGATCCCTGGCCAGCAGATAGGCGTCGGCGGCGTCGCGCATGTCCAGGCCGAACTTGTTTTTTTTGAGCCCGGTGGAGATGTAGGGATGGGTTTCGGGGTCCACGTCTGGATTGATGCGGATACTGATCCGGGCTTGCGTTTTCAAGGCGGCGGCGATTCGCCCGATGTGCTCCAGTTCCTGCACGGATTCCACGTTGAACATGAGAATGCCGGCCGCCAGGGCCTCCCGGATTTCGTGGGCCTGCTTGCCCACGCCGGAGAAAACGATCTTTCCCGGGTCGATGCCGGCGGTCAGGGCCCGGTGCAGTTCTCCGCCGGAGACGATGTCCACGCCGGCCCCCAGACGGCCCAGAAGGCGCAGGAGGCTGATGTTGGAATTGGCTTTTACCGAAAAGCAGGCCAGGTGGCTCAGCCCCCCTAATGCCTCATCGAACGCGTTGTAATGGCGCCGAAGGGTTTTGGCCGAATAGACATACAGGGGCGTGCCGAATGTTTCCATCAGGTCGGTGACGCGTTTGTCTTCCGCCCACAAGGCGCCGTCGCGGTATTCGAAATAATCCATGGTTGGGGTCCTTCGATCGGATAATAAGTAGCCGTTGCCATCATATTAGCACTTAAACTCAGTTCAGGTAACACCTATTTTGCCGGCAACACCGGGGAGGGGACTTCAGGCCGGGTCGACGACAGAAGGGCGACGGGTTGTCGGACTCATCGTCCTGGCTTGGTGATGGGGTAGACCCGGCCGCCAGAGAGCGCCATCAGATCGGCCATTTTTATCTCGACGGTCTGCGTGTTTTTTCCGCTGCCGCAAAATACGGTTCCTGCGTGCCGCAGCGCCTCATCAAAAACGATCCGGATATCGCTGCGCACAGGAAAAGGGCCTACCCCGCCGACCTCGAATCCCAATCCGGATTCAACCTGATCCGGAGCGATCGACCGCAGGTCGGTGCGTTTGACGGCAAGGGCGGCCGCCAGCTTTTTGTAGTGTATCCGGTCGCCGCCTTTTACGGCAGCCAGAATCCAGTCCGCGTGCCTGATTCTGAACACCACCGTTTTGATGAGATCGTGGGTCAGGTGGGGGACTTTTGCGGTTGCCTCGTCCATGGTGGTAACGGGCACGTGGTCGTGAATGTGAAAGGCGGCGCCGCTTTGTTCAAGCATTTCTATGACGGTCGGGTATACCATGTTCTGTCACTCGGGGCGATGGGGTTGCGATGCGGGGGCCATCCGCTGCCGGGCCCTGGATCACGGACGGTGCGCCGGCAGCAGGCGATTGCGGTTTCATCGGCCCAGCCCGGCCTTATCTCCCAAACAGACCGGAGGCGTGTCACGGCCACGCCGGAAACGGTTGCCCTTGGGCGGGAAAAGACCGGATGCCGGATCACGTCCGGCACGACGTGGCCGGCATCTTCAGGTGCCACCGGAATAAACGGCTTGCGGCCCGCGCCGGCGGGGTTAAAGCATGGTGAGGTACCGATCGACCTCCCATGGCGTGACATGTTTCATGAATTCGCCCCATTCGCTTTTCTTCAATTTGATGTATTCGTCGGCGATTGGCCCCAATCCGGACTTGACGACCTCATCGGCCTCGAGCGCTTCGATGGCTTCGAGCAGGTTTTGCGGGAGCAGCAGCATCCCGCGCTCGCGGCGCTGATCGTAGGACAGGTTCCAGACGTTTTCCCCGATGATCGGCTCGCCGGGATCGATTTTATTTTTTATCCCGTCCAGCCCGGCGGCCATGTGGGCGGCCATGAACAGGTAGGGGTTCACCATGGCCGACGGTGACCGGTCTTCGACCCGATTGTTGTCCGGGCACCGGTAAAGCTGGGTGCGGTTGTTGTCCCCATAGGAGGCAAACGACGGTGTCCACGTGTAGCCGGATGCCGACGAGTAGACAAATTCACCGCTCTGGATGCGACGGTAGCAATTGACGATGGGCGACGAGATTGCCGTCAGGGCGCCGATATGCTTCAGCAGGCCGCCGATATAGTAGATGGCCGTTTCGGACAGTCCCAGCCCTTTGATGTTTTCGGCTTCGGAGCCGGCCGGGAAGAGATTTTCCTGATTACGGGCGTCGGCGACATGGAAGTGCAGATGGGCGCCCGATCCGGTCTTGTCGTCAAAGGGCTTCGCCAGAAAGGTGGCGGTGGCGCCATATTTGGCGGCCGTCTGGCCGGCCAGCATCCGAAACCGGACCAGCCGGTCGGCCGTATGCAGGGCGTTGGTCCAGCCGAAGTTGATCTCATACTGGCCGTTGGCATCCTCATGGTCGCTCTGGTAGATGCCGAACCCCATCTGGTTGCCGAAGCGGATGATGTCCTGCAGGTAATCCATGGTCTGGCTCATGCCTTTAAAATCGTAACAGGGTTTGGACAGCACATCGATGCCCTGCGGGTCCCAGGCTCGGAGGGTTCCGTCCGGCCCTTTTTCGACCAGGAAATGCTCGGGTTCGAAGCCGCCGTTGAGCAGGTACCCTTCGCATGCGAAAAGATCCATCATCCGTATCAGGTTGGTGCGGGGGCAGTAAGGCCAGGGGACGCCGTCAACGTAGATATTGCAGCTGGCGATGGCGACGTTATCCTTCCATGGCAGCTGGCAGAAGGTATCCAGGTCCGCCCGGGCCATCAAATCGTGGCTTTCCGGTCCCTGTCCCATCCCCCAGACGGCCGCCCCCGCAAAACCGGCACCCGCCTCGACGATATCGTCGAAGCACCCGACCGGCACCTGTTTGACCTTGGGACTGCCGTGAATATCGATGAATTGCGCCAAAAGGAATTCAATTCCCTGTTCCTCCAGTTGTTTGCGCACCTGTTCGCGCTTTTCTGCATCCGATGCGGCCTCTTTTTTCATTGCGACGACTTGATTCATTGTTTCATCCCCCTGTTAAGCGTAAACGTATATGGCTTCGGGCTTCAGGCGCCGGTTGATCCGTCGTTAAAATCCTTCCCGTTTGACTTGACCGGACGCCAGCGGAATCCCGATGGCTTCGGCAGTGGCCATGCTGATGCAGCGCATGTCTTCGGGCTCCAGGTTGTGAACATCGGTTTTTCCGGTGCAGCGGGCAATGATGGCGATTTCCTGGGAGGTGGCCGTGATCCAGTTGTCGAGGTCCGCCGCCAGGGATGCCGGTGGTGCCGCGTCCGGAAAGATCAGCCGGTCACCGTCGAGCACGCCGCCCATGGCCAGCCCCGGTGCGAGGCTGAAAACGGAGGCCATGCAATTCATTGCCAGGGCCTTGGCCACATCGGTGCCCGAGCGCATGCCGCCGAAGTTCACCAGGGCGATTTCCTCCTCCCTGCCCAGCTGCCTGAGGGTCTGGATGGCGTCCCGCAGGACGGTCAGGTCGGGCGTGGCCGTCAATTCACACCCGGGCCGATCGATCCCGGCCGTGCAATCCAGAACCAGCAGGTCCATCTGCTGTTCCAGGGCATGGGGAATCGCCGTGGGGAGGGTCTGGGACGACACCGTCATGCCGAGCAGCTGGTCCGGTCGCAGGCGTTTCATGGAAACCCCTTCCCATCCGGAGCTGCAGGCAAAGATCAGCCCGTCGGCCTCGGGATCCGGCAAATCGGCCGCCCGGAGGAGCTGAAGCCACTTGACGGGTTGCTTTCCGGTTGTCTCCACGGCGCCGGGGGAAAGTGGCCGGCGGCCGATGTAGGCGCAGCCCTTCCTGGCCAGGCTCGTGGCCAGGGCTTCACGGACACCCGCCGGCGCCTCGTCGAAGCCGGTGATCAGCAAGGGCTCCGAAAGCGGCAGGCATGGAATCTGCGCCGGCCTTTTGCCCACCTCCATCCAGCGGCTGATATCGGTTTGGGTGCTGCACGCTTCGCGGTAGGGGTCGATCACCAGCCGGGTCAGCGCCGCCGACAGAAAGACCACGTCATCCAGGCAGGCGGGGCGTTCCGCCGGAAATGGATTCTCGCGCGGCACCAATAACCCCCGCAAGAGCCGCTGCCGGGTCTCGGCATCGCCGGCATCCGTGCCGGCCATCTCCCGAATGAAGCGGCGGTCGCCGCGCGTAAAATTGGCCGAGCCGGTTTCTCTTCCCTTTGTCGCTTCACGGCCGGCATGGCCCGGCGCGACCGTCAACGGCTTCCGGTATTCGGGGCAATACGGCAGGCGGGTCATTGCGGCCGCTTCCGGGGTGAGGGCCACCAGGTCGTCCCGTGACAGCTGCCGGACATCGCTATGGCCCAGGGCGCGGGTGATCGCGGCCATCTGCCAGCGAAAGGATTCCAGGTAGGCATGCATCTTCAGGGCGACCTGCCGGGCGTCCAGGCGGCGGGTCTGCGTCTCGTCCTGGGTGGCCATGCCGACGGGGCAATTGCCGGAACTGCAGTCCATGCAGCCGGTGCAGCCGCCGGCCACCAGCATCCCCGTGCCCAATCCGACGGCGGCCGCGCCCAGGGCAATGGCCTTGGCCGCATCGACGCCGTTTTGGATGCCCCCCATGAGCACGATGGGAAGCTTGCCGCCGGCATCGATCTCCTCCAGTCCGTCCACGGCTTCCATGAGTGCCGCCATGGTGGGAATCCCCACGTATTCCGACACTTCATCGCCGGCGGCCCCGGTGCCCCCCTGGAGCCCATCCAGCTCGATAAAATCCAGTCCGTCCTTGAAGGCGATCTTGACGTCGTCCCGCGTGCGGCCGCCACCCAGTTTGAGGCTGACCGGAAGGCGCCCGCCGACCGCTTCCTTGAACTCCCGGACCTTCATGATCAGGTCGTCGCCGCCCAGGATGTCGGGGTGGCGGGACGGCGAGCGCAGGTCCATGCCGGCCGGAATACCGCGCATGTCGGCGATGTCGCGGGTCAGCTTGGCGCCCATCAGCTGGCCGCCGAGGCCGGGTTTGGCCCCCTGGGAAATGTATATTTCCAACCCGTCCGAGCGTTTCATATCGTGGATGTTCCACCCCAGCCGACCGGAGAGGCACTGGGCAATCAACTGCCTGGCTTCCGCCCGTTCCACCGAGTACATGCCGCCTTCACCGGTGTTGTCGGCAATGCCCGACAGGTGGGATGCCATCCCCAGGGCCTGTTTCATGACCGGGCTCAAGGCCCCATAGCTCATGGGGGCGATCATGGCCGGCATGCTCAGGTCGATGGCCCGCGCACCGTGCCGGTCGCCGATCAGGGTCCTGAGGTTCACCGGTCCTTCCCCACCGTCTTTTTCGATTGCCCCGGAGATATCCTTTCTAAAGGCCAGATCACTGAAGTGGGGCAGGTGCCGGGTGGTTCCATACCCCCGGATGCGGTAACGGCCGATCTTGCTCTTGACCCGAAGATCCTGTTGTACTTTTTCGTTCCAGTAGGACGCGGCCGCTCCGGAAAAGACGGGGTAAGGCATGCGGGTGGATGCCGGTTCGGGCTTTCCGTATTTCAGATCCTTGCCGGCACTGACGATTTTCCGGAAGGCGCCGGTGAAAGGGATGCCGTAGCGGTCCAGAAATTCGAAAATCGATTCGATCTCCGCGGCGCCGGCGTCGGTTTCCATGGCGTCGCAGCCGATGGAGTCGATGGTGCCGCCCACGAAAATCTCACCCCCGGCCATGTTCTCACCCACCTGCGGGCCGGAGTCGCCCAGGATGATCAGCCGGCCGCCATACATCATATAGCCGGCCATGAAGCTGGCATTGCCCCCGCAACACAGGGTTCCTTTTTTCATCACCTGCCCGGCTCGGCTGCCCATATTGCCTTTGATCACGATTTCGCCGCCCCGCAGCGCTTCCCCGGCGATGGCGCCGGCGTTGCCCTCCACGACAATGGCACCGGAAAGCAGATTGTCGCCGACGCCCCAGCTGACGTTTTTGCGCACACGAATCCGTGGACTGTCGCTCAGCCCGCCACAGAAATATCCGGCCGACCCACGGATATCGATGGCGACGGGATTGGTCAGGCCGACGGCAATATAGTGCCTGGCGTCCGGGTTGAGGATCTCTACATCCTGATGGATTGCGCCGTATCCCTTGATGACTTCATTTGCCGTTTTGATCGGCATGGTCGAAAGATCAATCGTAGCCATATATGTTTGCCTTTGTGAGTGATTGCTGTATTTAAACATCGTGAGAACACCGGCCTGGGGCCAAGGATGCTGCTTGTCGATGATCAAAATTCAATTCCGGGACCACAACCCGCAGGTCAGCGGCGCCGGTTCGGTCGTCTCCAGGGCGCGTCCCGGAAAGAGCCGGTTGAGGCCGACTTCTTCCGAAGAGATGGCGATCAGTTCCTCATCCTCGTATTTGACCATGGGCTTGGCGGCCAGTTTGTCTTTGGCGTATCCGATGGCGTCCCGGGTGGCGACCAGGTAGGAAAACGTCCCGTCCAGGTCTTCCAGGCTGCTTTCCAGGGATGCTTCCAAAGAGATGCCCCGGCTCATCTGATAGGCCAGGTAGACGGCGATCAGCTCGGTATCGTTTTCTGTCTGGAAGCGCATGCCCCTGCGTTCCAGACGCCGGCGCATGATCCAGTAGTTGGTGATCTGGCCATTGTGCACCGTGGCCACATCCGAAAACCCGCAGGCCCAGAAGGGATGGGACGTGTCCGGGTGAACCCCGGATTCGGTCGCCAGGCGAATATGGGCGATGCCGTGATTGCCGTCGAAGCGGGCGATGTCGTATTTCTGCGATAGACCGACGGGCTGTCCCACGTCTTTGATGATATCCAGGCTGGATCCGATGGAGACCAGGCGGGCCTTGCTTTCGAGCGCATGGGTCAACGCCAGCACATCACCGTCATAAGCGACAATGGCGCCGTATGTGCAGCCGAGGGTTTTCTCCTTTTTGATGAGGACCTTCTGGCCGGCAAGCAGTTCGCGAATGTGCCGGATCTCCGCTTCGGGTGAACGCGTGTCCGAGAGAAAAAACCGCACCCGCAGCAGGCGGTCCATCGGTTCGTGATAAAGCGCCCATCCGGCCGAGTCCGGCCCGCGGTGCAGGGTGGCATCGAGCATGGCGGTCAACGCCTCTCCGGTGGTCATGTTCAGGGTATTGCGCTGCCCATTTTTAAATAGAAGTCCTGCGATTGCACACATGGCGCTCTCCTTTTTCGCATCCGATGACGTCACGTGATCGGATGGCCGGGAGGCCGTTCTGCAAACGGCGCCGTGACGCCCGGGCGCCGTCGGACGCAGCCGGGGTATCCGTTTTTGCCGTGGTTACAGAGCGGCCGGACTATTCAGAAAATCGGGGAGAGACAATGACGGACAGGAACCGGATCGGCAGTTCGACCAGTTCTTCGGGACCATGGGTGGTGTCCGCATCGAAAAAGAGCGAATCACCCGGTTCCAACATGTAGGATTTGTTACCGTGCAGGTAGAGCAGTTTTCCCTCCAGCATATACAGAAACTCCATGCCCGTGTGCTGGAATAGGGGGAACACTTCGGATTCGACTGTCAGCGTGATGAGATACGGCTCCACCGAGATGGATTTTCCAACGCTGTGGCCCAGCAATTGGTATGCGTGGCCGGCGCGGGTCCCTCTTCGCTCGATCACCAGGCCCTGTCCCGCGCGAACAAAACTGGCGTCCCGCCGTTCTTCATACTTTCGAAAAAAGGCGGTTACCGGAATGTTCAGTGCATCGGACAGGGATTGCAATGTGGACAGCGACGGCGACGCATTGCCATTTTCAATCTTGGACAGCATGCCAATGGACAAGTTCGCCAGGTGGGCCAGTTCGGCAATCGTCAGGTCCATTTTTTTCCGGAAGCTGCGGATCTGGCTCCCGATGGCAATCTCCAGTTTGTTGGACTGACCGGAGCGCCTGGATGGGTCGATTTGCTTTTTCATTCGATGCCTGCTGAACACATTGCCGGTTTTATCCGTTCTCGGACTGCTTGGGTGACGTGTCGGGCTCTTTTAACAGGTAACAAAAACGCCGTCAATTCTCCCGGCCCCTTTACGGTTGCCTTAAATTAAAATATTTTTATTATAATGAAACATTTTTGAGCGACCTCATCCCTCCCGGCCCCGATGCCGCCGTCGGGCCTTGTTGAGGGGTTTTCGCCGTTATCCAGTAACCGGCGCGGGATGATCCACCGGGGTTAGGGTATCCAATGATCGGGTGAAGTGGGCCGGGGGAGAGAATTCCCGGCCCACTCGGGTTGCCTCAGCCTGTTATACCCGCAGGCTTCAGGGCGCCAGATTGTGCTGCGGGAAGGCCGTATATGCCGCCCCGCCATGTTCGCCGATGTCCAGCCCCTCTTCTTCTTCCTCAGGGGTGACCCGGAGTCCGATGGTGTGTTTGATTGCCAGGAAGAGAACCATCCCGGTGCCAAATGCCCAGATAAAACCGATCCCGATACCGATCAGCTGAGCGAAAAGAACGGTCATGCTGAATTCCTCGACGCCAAAGAAGGCATAGGCCAGGGTTCCCCATGCCCCACAGACACCATGGACACTGATGCAGCCGACCGGGTCGTCTATTTTGAGGGTCCGTTCAATGAAAAGGACGCTGAAGACAACGAGAACACCGGCAACCAGGCCGATCATGAATGCACCGGTGACGCTGACCACATCCACTGCCGTGCAGATGGCCACCATGCCGGCCAGAAATCCGTTGACGGTCATGCCGACATCCGGTTTTTTCATGTATGCCCATATCGCGATGATGGCGCCGATGCCGCCGGCTGCCCCGGCAATGTTGGTCATCACGGCGATACGGGCCAGGTTGCCGTCGAATGTGGTGGTGCTGCCGGGGTTGAAGCCGAACCATCCCAGCCACAGGATGAAACCGCCGATGACCGCAAAGGGCAGGTTGTGTCCGGGAAGGGCCTTGGGCGTTCCATCCGGCGCGAATTTGCCGATTCGCGGACCGATGACCAGTGCACCGGCCAGGGCCAGCCACCCGCCGATGGAGTGAACGACCGTGGACCCGGCGAAATCGTAAAAGCCGACGCCCAGGAGTCCTTCCAGCCACCCGCTGCCGTCCAGCAGGCTGCCCCAGGCCCAGCTGCCAAATACCGGATAGATGAAGGCGCAGATGACCACACTGTAGGCCAGGTAGCCGGTGAATTTGGTCCGTTCGGCCACGCCGCCGGAAACAATGGTGGCCGTGGTGGCGGCAAACACGCACTGAAACAGCCAGAAGGGAAATCCCCATTGGGTGGCGGCCGTGCTGCCCAGCCAGAACAGGGATTCATCGGGGCCGGCGAACATGAGGTGAAAGCCGATGGCCAGAAAGGCGATGGTGCCGATACAAAAATCCATGATGTTTTTCATCATGATGTTAACGGCATTTTTCGCCCGTGTGAAACCGGCCTCCAGCATGGCGAAACCAGCCTGCATGATAAACACCAGAAAGGCGGCAATGCAGGTCCAGAGCACATCTCCGCGATACTGCATAATCTCGATAGCCGACAGGTAGCGAAAGACGGTGAACTGCCGGGCGACCCCATCCACCTCGACCGCGATCTCTTCTGCAACGGGAGATGTCTCATCCCGATAGGCACCGGAGACCGGCAGCTCCTTCTGGATGTCTGCCTGGCTTTTGCCTTGAAACAGTTCGGCCGGGAAGGCCCTGAGCGCAACATCATCCGTTGCCGGCTGGGCGGCGCCGGCCGGGAAAAGCATTCCCCATGCCATCGTGAGTAATACGACCATCAGCGTAATCGACCAAGCCCGTGTCTGTTTCATCTTTGATCTCCTTGTGTTGACGTGCATCCAAAAATAAAAAGTATGCCTATATCGCCTCGACGCCCGACTCCCCCGTACGGATGCGGACAACGCGTTCGACCGGCAGCACGAAAATTTTGCCGTCGCCGATTTTGCCGGTGTTGCCAACGCGCATGATCGTTTCGACGGTTTTTGTACACATATCCGTATCCACGATGATTTCCAGTTTGACTTTCGGCACGAAATCCACCTGATACTCCGCTCCCCGATACACTTCCTTATGCCCCTTCTGGCGGCCGAAGCCCTTGACTTCGGACAAGGTCATTCCCTTGATGCCGATTTTACTCACGGCTTCTTTCATTTCATCCAGTTTAAACGGTTTGATGATGGCTTCGATTTTTCTCATCCCGCAATACCCCTTTCTCTTGAATTGGCCCCGTGGCTCCTGATCGTATAGGCGTACTCCAGCAAGAGGTGTTCCAATCGAACCGGTCAACCCCTTGCGGGTCAGGTAACCCCTGTTTTAACAGTGAAAAATATTTTCATTTAATGAAAATCGATGGGTCGGTGGCAGGCGGGGGGTGCGACAACAAAACGACAATGTTGTCTGTATTTAGGGCTTATATTACTATAATGTAATATTTGGGGGCGCTGGCGGGATGCCGTCCGGGCCGCCCGGCAAGGGGCGACGCCATGGCGGCGACGGGTATTGGGGGGGACATTCCAAATCGGGGGAAGCGGTCAATTGCGTGGCCCCTTACCTCCGCGGCAGGTCGCAGCATTCCTTCTCCGGCAGGTCGGTCCGTCCCATGAGGAACCGGTCCACGGCGCGTGCCGCCTCCCGGCCTTCGGAGATGGCCCAGACGATCAGGGACTGGCCGCGGCGGGCGTCGCCGGCGGCGAAAACACCGTTTCGCGACGTCATGTAGTCGCTGCCGGTGTGGATGTTGCCCCGTTTGTCCAGCGCCAGGTCCAGCCGGGCCACGATGGTATCCGGCTCCGGTCCGGTAAAGCCCATGGCCAGCAGCACCAGGTCCGCCGGCCATATTCGCTGGGATCCGGGCACTTCCTCGAATCGCACGGGACGGCCGGATTCCTCGACCCACTGCACGGCAACGGTTTCCAGTGACCGCACCCGGCCCGTGTCGCCGATGAAGCGTTTGGTGAGGACATTCCAGTGGCGCCTGCCGCCTTCCTCATGGGAGCTGCTGCTGCGCAGGCGCATGGGCCAGTAAGGCCAGGGCTGGGACTCGGGCCGATCTTCCGGCGGCCGGGGCAGCAGCTCGAAATTGATCACCGATGCGGCTCCCTGGCGGTGGCTGGTGCCGATGCAGTCGCTGCCCGTGTCCCCCCCGCCGATGACGATGACCTGCCGGCCACCGGCATCCACGGCCACGGTCCGTGTTTCGCCGGCGATCACGCGGTTCTGGCCGGTGAGAAACGCCATGGCAAAGTGGACGCCGTCCAGTTCGCGGCCGGGTATGGGCAGGTCCCGCGGCCGGGTGGCGCCGCAGCACAGGACCAGTGCATCGAAGTCGGCGCAAAGGCGTTCTGCGCTCAGGTCCACGCCGGCATGAACCCCGGTTTTGAAGGCGATGCCCTCTTGCGCCATCAGGTTCAGCCGCCGGTCCACCACCTGTTTTTCCAGCTTGAAGTCGGGGATGCCGTAGCGCAGGAGTCCGCCGGGCATGGCGTCGCGTTCGAACACCACCACCGTGTGGCCGGCGCTGTTGAGCTGCACGGCACAGGCCAGGCCGGCCGGGCCGGAACCGACCACGGCCACCGTTTTTCCCGTGCGCCGCAACGGCGGCTGCGGACGCACCCAGCCTTTCTCGAATGCTTTTTCGATGATCGTTTTTTCGATCTGCTCGATGGTCACCGCCGGGGCATTGATGGCCAGTACGCAGGCTTCCTCGCAGGGGGCCGGGCAGAGGCGGCCGGTAAATTCTGGAAAGTTATTGGTGGCCATGAGCTGCCGGAAGGCCGCTTCCCACCGGCCGTGGTACACCTCGTCGTTCCAGTCGGGGATGCGGTTGCCCAGCGGGCAGCCGGCGTGGCAGGTCGGCACCCCGCAGTCCATGCAGCGGGCGGCCTGGTCGCGCAGCGTCTGTTCAGGAAAGGGCCGGTAGATCTCCCTGAAATCCCCGACCCGCTCTTCAACCGGCCGCCGGTCGGGCAGCTGGCGGTCGTGCTCCATGAATCCCGTGGGTTTTCCCATGATCGTTATCCCTCCATCGACCTTTCCTCCGGGCTCAGGCGGGCCAGGGCCCGTTTGTATTCCCTGGGCATCACCTTGACGAATTGCCCTTTCAGCGAAGCGGGGTGCGCCGGGAGCCGTTCGGCAACCGAACTGCCGGTCGCGGCGGCATGCGCTTGTATGAGGCCTGACAGTTCCGTGGCGTCGTCGTCGGTCAGGGGGTCCAGGTCCACCGATTCCCGGTTGCAGCCGAACTGGCGGAACCACCCGTTTTCGTCTTCCAGCACATAGGCGATGCCGCCGCTCATGCCGGCGGCGAAATTGCGCCCCGTGGGTCCCAGCACCACCACGCGGCCGCCGGTCATGTATTCGCAGCCGTGGTCGCCCACGCCTTCCACCACGGCCTTCGCGCCGCTGTTGCGCACGCAGAAGCGCTCCCCGGCCCGGCCGCGGATATAGGCCCGACCGGCGGTGGCGCCATACAGGGCCACGTTGCCGACGATGATGTTCTCCTCGGCGGCAAAGGCGGCATGGTCCGGCGGCCGGATGGCCAGGACGGCACCGGAAAGGCCCTTGCCGAAATAGTCATTGGCATCCCCCTTGACCCGCACGGTGACGCCCCGGGCGCCGAAGGCGAAAAAGCTCTGGCCGGCACTGCCGGTCGCCCGGATCACGATGCTGTCGTCGGGCAGCCCGAGGCCGCCATGGCGCCTGGCGATCTCGTAGCTGAGGCGGGTGCCCAGGGTGCGCCGGACATTGGTGATGGCCAGATCTATGGTTACGGGCGGTCCGCCTTCGAGGGCCGGCAGGGCCTGCCGGATCAGGTCGCTGTCCGGCGGGCCGTCCGCGTCGTTCATCAGCCCCCCGGGAATGCACAGCCGCTCGATGTGCGGCGGCGGCTCGGGGTGGTGAAGGATGGGACTCAGGTCCAGGCCCTGCGCCTTCCAGTGCGCCACTGCCGGGCTGATGTTCAGCCGGTCCACCCGGCCGGCCATTTCCGCGATGGTGCGAAAGCCCAGGCGGGCCATGATCGTGCGCAGGTCCTCGGCAATGAATCGCATCAGCCGGATCAGGTGTTCGGGCCGGCCGGTGAATTTTTTTCTCAGCTCGGGGTCCTGGGTGGCGATGCCCACCGGGCAGGTGTTCAGGTGGCACACGCGCATCATGACGCAGCCCAGGGCCACCAGGGAGATGGTGCCGAAACCGAATTCCTGGGCACCGAGCAGGCAGGCCACGGCCACGTCATGGGCCGTTTTGAGCTGGCCGTCGCACTCCAGCACCACCCGGTCGCGCAGGCCGTTTTGCACCAGGGTCTGCTGGCTTTCGCTCAGCCCCAGCTCCCAGGGCAGGCCGCCGTAGCGGATGGACGTGAGCGGGGATGCGCCGGTGCCGCCGGTTTCGCCGCTGATCAGGATGACGTCGGCGCCGGCCTTGGCCACACCGGCGGCCACCGTGCCCACCCCGACCTCGGAAACCAGTTTGACGTTGATGCGGGCCCGCGGATTGGCACACTTGAGATCATAGATCAGCTGGGCCAGGTCCTCGATGGAGTAGATGTCGTGGTGGGGCGGCGGCGAGATGAGCCCGACCCCGGGTGTGCTGTGGCGGGTGCGGGCGATCCAGGGGTAGACCTTCTCCCCGGGCAGCTGTCCGCCCTCGCCGGGCTTGGCCCCCTGGGCCATTTTGATCTGCAGCTCCACGGCGCTGGCCAGGTAGCCGATGGTGACACCGAACCGCCCCGAAGCGATCTGTTTGATGGCGCTGTTGCGCCAGTCGCCGTTGGGATCGGGATCGAAACGGTCCGCGTCCTCGCCCCCTTCGCCGCTGTTGCTCCTGCCGCCGATGCGGTTCATGGCGATGGCCTGGGTTTCGTGGGCCTCCCGGCTGATGGAACCATAGGACATGGCGCCGGTCTTGAAATGCCGGACGATGTCGGTCCAGGGCGCCACCTCGTCCAGGGGCACCGGCGTGCCGGCCGGAATGAAATCGAACCGCCCGCGGATCAGTCCCTCCTGCCGGTTGAGGCCCTGCACGGCCCGGCAATAGCGCTGCCAGGCGGCCTGGTCATCCTGGCGCACGGCCTGCTGGATCAACGGGATGGTTTCCGGGTTGTACTGGTGGGCCTCGCCGTCCCGGCGCCACCGGTAGCGGCCGCCCGGGGTCAATAGCGGGTCAGCTGCGGCCGGCGCGTCGATCATCCGGCAGCGCGCCTCGATTTCCCGGGCAATCACGTCCATATCCGCCCCGCCGATACGCGAGACCGTGCCGGTGAACCAGCGGTCCACCACGGACCGGTCCAGGCCCACGCATTCGAAGATCTGGGCGCCCCGGTAGCTTTGCAGGGTGGAGATGCCCATCTTGGACATGACCTTGAGGATCCCCTTGTCAACGGCAGCCGTGTAGTACTCCCGGGCCGTATGCCGGCCGGTGCCGTCCAGGCGCCCCGTTTCGGCCAGCCGGTCGATGGTGGCCAGGGCCAGCCAGGGAACCACCGCCCCGGCGCCATAGCCGAGCAGGCAGCAGACGTGGTGGATCTCGCGGGCCTCGCCGGTTTCGACGATCAGGCCGCATTCCGAGCGCATGCCGGCATCGATGAGGCCGTGGTGCACGGCGGCGGTGGCCAGCAGGGCGGGCATGGGGGCGTGGCCCTCGGGAATATCCCGGTCGGAGAGGATCAGCAGGCGGGCGCCCGCTTCCACCTGCCGGGCGGCATGGCGGCACAAGGCCTCCAGCGCGCGGGTCAGCCCCTGCCCGCCTTCAGCAAGGGGCCAGCAGATGGACAGGTCCGCCGACTGCAGGTCCTCGTGGCCAGATGCACGGATGGCCGCCAGGTCCTCCGGTGTGAGGATCGGCTGCGCCAGGTGAAGCTGGCGGCAGTGCAGGGGCGTTTCGGCAAAAAGGTTGCGTTCACGGCCGATGGTGGCGGAAAGCGCCGTGACCAGCCGCTCCCGGATGGCGTCCAGGGGCGGATTGGTCACCTGGGCGAACAGCTGGCGGAAATAGTCGTAGAGCAGCCGGGGCCGTCGGGAAAGGATGGCCAGGGGGATGTCGTCGCCCATGGACCCGGTGGGTTCGATCCCTTTTTCGGCCATGGGGCCCAGGATCAGTTTAAGGTCCTCGGCGGTGTAGCCGAAGCGCTGCTGCTCGCGGTTCAGGTCGTCGCCGGAGGGGGCCGGCGGCGGACCGGCCGGCGGCAGATCGTTCAAATGAAGCAGGTTTTCCTGCATCCAGCGCCCGTAAGGGCGTCTGGCGGCCATGCTCTCCTTGATCTCGTCGTCATGGACGATGCGGCCCTGCTCCAGATCCACCAGGAACATGCGGCCGGGCTCAAGCCGGCCCTTGAGGGCCACGTCGGCCGGGTCCACCGGCAGCACGCCGGTTTCCGAGGCCATGATCACCCGGCCGTCCCGGGTCACGGTGTAGCGGCCGGGCCGCAGGCCGTTTCTGTCCAGCACCGCGCCCACGTTGATCCCGTCGGTGAACGCAATGGCCGCCGGGCCGTCCCAGGGTTCCATCAGACAGGCGTGGTAGGCGTAAAAATCCTTTTTGGCCCGGCTCATGGTCTCATGGTGCTGCCAGGCTTCCGGAACCAGCATCATCATGCACTGGGCCAGGGGCCGGCCGGTGTGCAGCAGCAGCTCCAGGGCGTTGTCCAGGGTGGCCGAATCGCTGCCGCCGGGGGTGGCGACCGGGATGAGGTCCGCCATGCCGTCACCGAACGCACCGTCGCGAAAGAGCGGTTCGCGGGCGCGCATCCAGTTGATGTTGCCCCGTACCGTGTTGATCTCTCCGTTGTGGCACAGATAGCGAAAGGGCTGGGCCAGGTCCCAGGACGGAAAGGTGTTGGTGCTGTAGCGCTGATGGACCAGGGCCAGGGCGCTGGCCATTTCCGGGTCGCACAGGTCCGGGTAAAAGGCGCTCATCTGGTCCGCCAGCAGCATGCCCTTGTAGACCAGGGTCCGTGACGAGAGACTGGCGATGTGAAACAGACCGCCTTCGGGATCAACCGGACGGTGAACCCGGCGTTCGGCGCTTTTGCGCATGAGATACAAGCGGCGTTCGAAGGACACGGCATCCTCACGGGGATCGGCCTTGCCCACGAACAGCATACGAATCTCGGGCATGACCCGGCGGGCCAGGTCGCCTGCGGCCTCCGGATTCACCGGCACCGCCCGCCAGCCCAGAAAGACCAGCCCTTTCTGATGGGCGGCATCAGCCAGCGCGGATTGAGCCGCCCGGCGCCGATCCCGGTCCGTGGGCAGGAAGACCAGGCCGGCGGCATAATCCGTTTCGGCCGGCAGAGGAACATTCGCCTCCCGGGTGGCTTTTTGCAGGAACCGGTGGGGCTTTCGGATCAGGATGCCGGCGCCGTCGCCGGTGGTTTCGTCGCAGCCGCAGGCACCGCGATGGGTGAGGTTCACCAGGATCTGCAGGGCATCCCGGACCAGCTGGTGGCCGGGGCGGTTGTTGAGGTCGCAGATCATGCCGACGCCGCAGGCGTCGTGCTCGAATCCCGGATGGTAAAGACCGTTATGAGGCGGGCGAGGGGCTGTCGTGATGCCGGCAGGGGGCATGGTGTCACCGCACTTTCTTTCAAGTCATGTCCGAATGGAAATAACGTTTGCGAATAGAGTGCAAGCTACATTCCGTTTATGGACCACCATCGGGGGGTTTGGCAAGCCCCTTGATCGGCCTGCCCCGCATTCGGGTGGTGGTGGGGGGAACAGTGGCCTAAATCCGTGCGGGCCTTTACTACAAAATCGTACATATGTTGTTCCAAAAGTTTCATTTTTGTTAATATTTACACCTGCCGGTTCCATTTTTGGCGGTTTTCAGCCTGATACTGGACCCGGTACAGGAGATGCATTATGTTAGCCATTCCCAAACCGATTCTCCCATTGATCTGAAAGGTTCGACCACCGATGACCGGCAAACGGCAAGATCTGCTGAATATGCTTTGTGACCTGAGCGATTTGTCCGCCCTGGTCACCGGCAGTGAAAATATCGAAAATTTTCTCCAGCGCACCGTGGTCCTGGTTTCCGAGCATCTGGGGACACCGGTGTGCTCCATTTACCTGCACGACGAAACGGCTGACGAACTGGTGCTCAAGGCCACCGTCGGACTCAATCCGGAAGCGGTGGACCGGGTGCGCATGGGGCCCGGCCAGGGACTGGTGGGCACGGTGATGGCCTCCCGAAAGCCGGTTTGCGAGGGGCGCGCCAGCAAGAATCCGCGGTTCCGCTATTTTCCGGAAACCGATGAGCTGCCCTATGAATCCTTCCTGGCCGTGCCCATCCAGAAGGGTGTGGTCAAGATCGGTGTCCTGGTGGTGCAGCACACCGAACCCGACTATTTCGAGACCACGGATGTCACGGCCTTGAAGGCCACCGGCGCCCAATTGGCCGCGGTATTGGAAAATGCCCGCCTGCTCATGGATCTGCAGCGCATGTGCCGCATTCCCGAACGACCGGTGTGCAACCTGGGGTTTATCAAGGGACAGCGCGTCTCCGGTGGATTTGCACGCGGCCGGGCCACGGTATGGGGAAAAAGCCACGCCCAGCTCGTGGCCGGCTCCCGGGAATCGGAAGGCGGCACCATGGCCGATTTCCGAAGGGCCACAGCCAGAACCGCCGATCAGCTGGACGTCCTCCAGCAACGTTGCGCCGAGCGGCTGCCGGAGAGTGCGTCCCTGATTTTTGCCGCCCATTTCATGATGCTCAAGGACCCTAAATTCATCGACAGCATGGCCGCAAAAATCGAAGCTGGCCTGCCGGCCACCCGGGCGGTGCGGGAGGTGGCCGGCAAATACATCGACCTGTTTGCCGACAGCCCCCATCCGTATATCCGGGAAAAGGTGGGTGACATCGAAGACCTGGCCGGCCGGCTGCTCGGCAACCTGGCGCCGCCGTCAACGGATGACAGCCAGGACAGCACCGGCAGGGTGGTCGTCGCCCGGGCCCTGTACCCGTCGGAACTGCTGAAGCTGTCCGCCGAATCCGTGGCGGGCATCGTGCTGGCCAACGGCGGCGTGACCGCCCACGTGGCCATTGTCGCCCGTTCCCTGAAGATTCCCATGGTGGTCGTCCAGTGCCCGGAACTGCTCCATCTGCCTCCCGATACCCTGGTGCTGGTGGACGGGGAGGTGGGCAATGTCTACGTGGATCCTTCCGCGGACATCGTTGACCGGTTCGATGCCCGCAACCGGGCCCGGCAGCAGGTGGCCGCCCGCCCAACGTCGATGCCGGCCGGCACCGCGCGGACAACGGACGGCACGGCGGTCGACCTGCTGGCCAACATCAACCTGCTGGGGGAACTGCCCCTGGCCCGGCGGATGGGTGCGGCGGGCATCGGCCTTTACCGGACCGAATTTCCCTTTCTCATCCGGCCCTCGTTTCCATCGGAGACCGAGCAGTACCTGGTCTACCGTAAGGTGGTGTCGGCCATGGGCGACCGGCCGGTGGTGTTTCGCACTCTGGACCTCGGCGGTGAAAAGACGCTGGCCTATTCGGATGCCGCCAAAGAAGCCAACCCGGAGCTGGGCTTGCGGTCCATCCGGTTCACCCTGGCCTACCGGGATATTTTCGAGCAGCAGCTCCGTGCCATCCTGCGTGCCGCCGCCGGCCGCGAGTCACTGGGCATCATGTTTCCCCTGATCTCTTCGCCGGACGATTTTCTGCGTGCCAGACAGGTGCTGAACGACTGCATGGATCGCCTCGAGGCGGAGGGGCTGGACCACCACGACCACCCGGCCATCGGCATGATGGTGGAGTTGCCCGCGGTGGTGGAGACCATGGCCGAGTTTGCCGCCCTGGCCGATTTTTTCGCCATCGGCACCAACGATTTCGTCCAGTACATGCTCGGTGTCGACCGCGGCAACAAGCGGGTGGCCGACTATTATCGACCCGAGCACCCGGCGGTGCTGCGGGCGCTTGAGCGGGTGGTGAGGATTGCCGGGGCGCATGACAAACCGATCAGCATCTGCGGGGAAATGGGCCACGACACGGCCATGATTCCTTTCCTGCTGGGAATCGGCATCCGACGGCTGAGTCTCGACCCCCAGTTCATGCCCGGCGTGAACCAGTGCATCGCCGGCCTGGAAATCAACCGATGCCGGAACCACGCCTTGGAGATGATGGCTGCGGGAAGCATCGCCGGGGTTCAAAAATGCCTGGCCGGATTCTGAAAGGGTCAGACCACCGGGCGCTTTTTCCGGCATTGATTCCGCATACCGGTTGGTATAGAATCCATACCGGTTGCAGGCGTTGGACCGTCACCTTAATGATCCACCCCTTTTCGTTTAACCTGACCAGGAACTCCTGACTATGAGATCGTCCACCGTTGTTTCCGTCCGTGTTCTATGTGCGTTTATGGTCATGGGTTGGTTCGCTTTCGGTACCGTCACCCCGGTGTCGGGTCAAGAGCCGGCGCCAGCGGTCAGCAATGCTGCAACCCCGCCCGTGATCCCCAGCCTGGCCGATGTCGTCTACCAGGCCGGCGCCCTGTCGCAGCGCCTCTCCGTACTTAAGAACAGGCCTGCAGCCGTCGACAATCTGCAGAAACTGGAATTGCGGCTCAAAGCCGCCAGCACAGAGGCAGACCGGTTCAACCTCCGGCTGAGCCTCCTCAAGGATGAAGACCTGCAGAGTTATCAGCAGCTGGCCGCACTGAAGGGGGAGGTCCGCAGCGAAGCCGACGCCGTCCAGCGCGTTTCGGAAGCCCTCACCGAGGCGATCCGGGAGGTGGAGGCGCGCCGCCACGCCTGGCTGGCGGAAAAGAACCGCTGGGATGGGTGGCGCTCTCAGCTGGGGGCGGATCTGGCATTAAAGAGCGTTGCCGATGCCTTTACCCGGGCCGGCACGGATATTGGCGAGGCGCTGGATATTATTTCCCGAAAACTGGAGCCGCTGCTGGCCGTTCAGCAGCAGGCCGGAGATATCGGGGCGAAATTCGGCAGCCTTACCGATCAGATCGACGCCATGATGGCGCAACAGCGTGGCGAAACCCTGCGCGGCGGCATGCCTGCGATGTTTTCCATTGCCTATCTGCAGGAGCTGATTGAACTGACCCATGAACCCGCGCGGCTGATCAAGCCACTGATTCAGCCGGATCCGGTGTTTTTTGAGCAAAATTGGTGGGTCATTGCCCTTCAGGGGGTCGTTTTCGCCTTCATGTTTGCACTGGTTCGGCGATACCGGCCGCGTCTGCTCGACCATGCCGATCGCCGGTTCCTGGCCAAACGACCGGTTTCCCTGTCGATTTTTGTGGCCATCTTTACCCTCTCCTTTCTTTACGGGCCGTCGCCGACCCTTTGGCGCGTCGTGGTACAGACCGTGGCCGGGGTCGTGACGGCCAGGCTCGTTTCGGCCTTTGTCAAAGAACCCTGGATCAAGCGGGCCATCTACATCCTGATCCTGGTGACCATCGGATTTCAGGTGCTGCTGGTCCTGAGGGTGCCCATGGCCCCCATGCGTCTGTTTCTCCTGGCCTGGTCCGTGGCCGGCCTGGTCTATTTTGGCTGGCGGAGCCGGTCCGTGGCCGCCGCCGGCAAGCCGGCCTGGCAGGTGTGGCTGTTCCGGCTGATTGTTGCGGTGTTTACCCTGGTCGCTGCGGCGGACGTCATCGGCTTTGGCAATTTCGCCGTCCAGATCATGGACGGTGCCATCCGCACGTCGATTCTGCTGCTCATGGGGTGGGCCATGCTCCGGCTGGTGCGCGTGGCCCTGAATCTGGGCGTCGAGTTTCTGCCCATGGACCAGTTTTCCTTTCTCCGCCGGAATGCCGACACTATCCTGCGGCGGGTCATCTTTCTGACCAACACCCTGATCGTCGTTTTCGTGGCCGCCAACCTGCTGGTGGTCTGGAAGTGGTATGCTTTTCCCGTGGAGGCCCTGCAGGCTTTTTTCACCTTCGGGGTCACCATGGGCGAGCAGCGAATAACCGTCGGTGTGGTGGTGACGGCCGGTCTGATCCTCTATGGTGCATTCGTTTTTTCATGGGGTCTTCAGGCCCTGCTCATGGAAAATGTGCTTAACCGCGGCCAGATGGATACCGGTGCCCGGCTGTCCATTGTGCGCCTGGTCCATTATGCCCTGGTGCTGGTCGGCTTTCTGATTGCCCTGTCCGCCCTGGGATTTGAGTTGAAAAACGTCACCATCATCGGTGGCGCGCTGGGCGTCGGTATCGGTTTCGGCATGCAGGCCATCGTCAATAATTTTGTTTCCGGACTGATTCTGCTGTTCGAGCGACCCGTCAAGGTGGGCGATGTCATCCAGCTCAACGACGGCCAGCAGGGGCGCGTGCTTAACCTGGGGCTGCGGGCAACAACGGTGCAGACGTTCGACCGTGCCGAGATCGTGGTGCCCAACGGAGACCTGATCGCCAATCAGGTGACCAACTGGACCCTGGGTGACCGCGGCATGCGCCTTTCCATTCCGGTGGGCGTGGCCTACGGTTCCGATGTGGAAGCGGTGATGCGGGTGCTCATGGCCGTGGCCACGGAAAGTGACCGGGTGCTCAAGGATCCCCAGCCCGTGGTGCTGTTCCTGAATTTTGGCGACAGCTCCCTGGATTTTCAGCTGCGGGTGTGGATTGCCGATTTCAATGACCGGCGAATCGTCCAGAGTGCCCTGATACGGGACATCGACCGGCGGTTCCGTGACGAAGGCATCGAGATTCCTTTTCCCCAGCGGGACCTGCACCTGCGCAGTGTGGACGACAATGCCGCCATCGGCGTGAAGGGCGCTTCATCCCCGACCTTAGCGAAAGGTGAAGCCTGAATGAATGCGATCATTGACCTGATGAAAGCCCACCGGTCGATCCGTAAATTTGCGGACCGGGAGGTGGATGACCAGACCCTCGAGGCGATCGTTGCGGCAGCCCAATGCGCGGCCACTTCCCATTTTGTCCAGGCATACACCGTCATACGGGTGCGGGACATGGCCAAGCGGCAGGCCCTCGCCCGCCTTGCCGGCCCCCAGGCCTGGGTGGCCAGCTCCCCGGTGTTCCTGGTTTTCTGCGCCGATCTCAACCGGCTGGACGCCGCCTGCCGCCTCCATGACACCAGTGCGGAAAAGGGGTGGGCCGAGCAGTTTGTCACCGCCACCGTCGATGCGGCCCTGCTGGCCCAGAACGTGCTGCTGGCCGCCGAGTCCCTGGGCATGGGCGGCGTGTTCATCGGCGGCATCCGCAATGACCCCCAGACGGTGTGCGACCTGCTGGACATTCCCGACCAGGCCTATCCGGTTTTCGGCATGTGCCTGGGGTGGCCGGCCCACGACCCGCCCCCCAAACCGCGCCTGCCGGTCGAGGCCGTGCTGTTTACCGACCGTTATCCGCCGCAGCATGACCCGGATATGTTCGGGGCCTATGACCGGACCACCAACCACTATTACCTGAATCGCAACAGCAACCTCAAAGATGAGACCTGGACCCGGCAGATGGCCGACTTCATGGGCCGGGTGATCCGGCCCCACATGAAACCCTTCCTGGAGAAAAAAGGCTTCTTCCTGAAATAAAACGGAAGCGCGCCAACGGTTAAAAGGCCAATCCCGATTGACGGACGACCTTCCGGCCTTAAGTTTACAGTTCATTGCCTGGTGTCGATCCGGAAATAGCCATTAATGGATGGGCACGACCTGAAACCACATCAACGCCATGGAGGCCTCGATCATGATTGCACTCAATGATACCGGCCTGTTTCGCCAACAGGCCTGGATAGACGGAAAATGGACCGATGCCCGATCCGGCAAGACCATCGCGGTGACCAACCCTGCCGACGGCAGCAGCGTGGGCACCGTGCCCGCTGTTTCCGCCCAAGAAGTCCGCCAGACGATCGACGCGGCCGACAGGGCGCTGCCGGCATGGCGCCGCCGCACCGCCAAAGAACGCTCGGAAGTGCTCCACCGCTGGTACCGCCTGATGATGGATCACCAGGAGGACCTGGCGGCCGTCCTGACCAGTGAGCAGGGAAAGCCCCTGGCCGAGGCCAGGGGGGAGATCGCCTTTGCGGCCTCGTTCATGCAATGGTTTGCCGAGGAGGCCAAGCGGGTATACGGGGATACCATACCGGCGACGTCAGCGGACCAGCGCATCATCGTCCTTCGACAACCGGTGGGGGTCTGCGCGGCCATTACCCCCTGGAATTTTCCCGCAGCCATGATTGCCCGCAAAGCGGCCCCCGCCCTTGCCGCCGGCTGCACCATCGTGGTCAAACCGGCCAGCCAGACGCCGCTGACCGCCCTGGCCCTGGCCGAATTGTCCCAGCGGGCGGGGGTTCCCGCCGGCGTCTTCAACGTGATCACCGGATCGGCAGGCATCATCGGCGGCGAGCTCACCGCCAGCCCCATTGTCCGCAAACTCAGTTTCACCGGTTCCACGGAGGTGGGGCGAACGCTCATGGCCCAAAGCGGTGCGACCATCAAGAAAGTTTCCCTGGAGCTGGGGGGCAATGCACCCTTTATCGTCTTTGACGATGCGGACCTGGATCAGGCGGTGCAGGGGGCCATGGTGTCCAAGTATCGCAACACCGGCCAGACCTGTGTGTGCGCCAACCGGATATTTGTTCAGGACGGCGTGTACGATGATTTCTCCAGACGGTTTGTTGCCGAAGTGCAGAAGCTGAAGGTCGGCCGCGGCGTGGACCCTGGCGTACAGCAGGGACCGCTCATCGACGATTCGGCCCTGGCCAAGGTGTCCCGCCACATCGACGACGCGCTTTCCAGGGGCGCCACGCTTCTGACCGGCGGAAAGCCCCATGCCCTGGGCGGCACCTTTTTCCAGCCCACGGTGCTGGGAGACGTGGATGCCGACATGGACGTCGCCGCCGACGAAACCTTCGGCCCGGTGGCCCCGCTGATCCGTTTTTCATCGGAAGCGGATGCCATCCGCATGGCCAACGACACGCCCTATGGCCTGGCGGCCTACTTTTACGCCCGCGATTTCGGCCGGATTTTCCGGGTGTCCGAAGCCCTGGAGTTCGGCATGGTGGGCATCAATGCGGGATTGATTTCAACCGAGGTGGCCCCCTTCGGCGGGATCAAGCAGTCGGGCATCGGCCGGGAAGGGTCCCGTTACGGCATGGAGGAGTACCTGGAGATGAAGTATCTGTGCCTGGCCGGGATCGAGGGCTGACGGGGCGGTTAACGCATTTTGTCCCGATTGAAAACCGACCCGCTTTGGGCTATACCCTTTCGTGAACCTCGCAGGTTCTGATTGCAACACCACCGGCGCAGAGGCCCTGAAGCGAAGATGCCCATTCAACTCGATCTCATTGATTTCGTACGGCGACGACAAACCACGGACGAGGGCGACGGTGCCGTTACGGAATCGCCAGCCGCTGCCGGGCCGGACAAGCAGGCCGATGCGGGTTTTGCGCTGGACGTGGGCCGGGCGGTCTATAGCGCGCTGATCATGCGGCCCGTATTCGAGCTGGAGGCCCGCCGCTTCCGACTGGGAGACGCCGACGACCCCGGCGTCATATGGGATGGGCTGGACCTGCTGTGGCTCGCCTTTGCCATCCTTGATGTCATCTCGGAGTTGACCGAGTACCAGTCCGGCGCCACCCGCGCCGAAATTCTGGACCGGATTTGTCCCCTGGCCCGCAAGCAGGCGGCGGCCTGCGGGATCGAGGCCACCGGCGAGGGACTGGCCGATGTGCTGGGCAAGGTGTTCGATCATCTGGTCAACCGCCACAACCGCTACCTGCCCTTCGAATACACCTGGTTCGACGGCACCGCCGGCGAATATCGCCACCGCCGGTTCTGGCTGATCAAGACGGTATACACCGGCGAGGGGCGCGAGGCCCTGTTCACGCTCACCGACGAAGGCTATACGGCCTATTTCGGGCTTCACGAAACCGGCGCCCTGGATGCCACGGCCATCGGCAATCTTCGGATCAAGCTGCTGATCGAGCGGGGCAACGTGGCCGACGCCATCTCCGTTGCCGACGGCAACCGCAAGCAGTGCGCCCGCAAAGCCCTGGAGGTGCGCACCACCCGCCGGCAGATCCGGCGCAACATCCACGCCGTGGACTTCGGCCGGGTGCGGGCACTGGCCGAGGATGGCGTCAGCCAGGCCACGACCATCCAGAAGGAGGGGCGGCGGCTGCACAACATGGTCGTCGAGAGCCTGACCCGGTCGGCCGGCAACCGGCACGAGGCCACGCTTCACCGGTTGGCCGAGAGGCTCGAGCGTCTCAACACCCAGCTGATGAATCTTACCACCGAGCTGCAGCAGCTTCCCGATGATTACGACTATCACAGTTTCAAGCTCTTCCGGCGGCGCAGTCTCGGTGCGTTTCCGCCCATGGAGGCGGTGATGCGCCGCCTGTGCCGCCTGGGCGAGGACGACGCGGCGCGGGTGGGCGCGGAGTTCATTGCCCGCATCGATCCGCCGGCCCAGCGCACCCTGTTCGATCCGGCGGCGGTGATCGAGGCGTGCGACCGGGCCCTGGAGCGCCAGAATGTGCCCGGGGACCGAAGCCAGCCGGTTCACGAGATCGACGGCAGCCCGATCCGGCGCTTCGAATCCGAACTGAACGATCGGCTGATGCACGATGCTTTCGAACTGGTTCACGACATGGTGGCCTCCGACGGTGAGGTCCTGCTCAGCCGGTTGCTGGAAGCGGCGTCACACCGTGCCGCCGCTGCGGATGACGGTGATTTGCTCCCCGTGGCCGTGGCCATGGCCGTGTTCCAGTGCACGGTGGAGCGGCGTCTGGCCGCCAGGCACCGCATCCGGGTGGCGGTGCACGATCCCGGGCTGCGGGTGACGGTGCCCCTGTGTGCCGGCCGCCGCTACCGGGGTCACGACATCCGGCTGATCCATCAGGGCGCCGTTCGGGCGCCGGAGGTTTCCCCATGAGCGTCGAGACGATTTATGAAGCCAATCGGCTCATCTACCTGAGCCTGGCCTACAGCAGCGGCCGGAAACGCATTGTCACCCAGAACAGCGCCGAGATGACCGAACTGGTGCAGCGGTTCCAGGCCGAGGAAGCCTTCCGCTCGGCGGTGGATGCGGGCCTGCGGGCCATGGCGCTGCGGCTGCTGGCCCTGGATGAGGGGGGGCTGCGCCTGGCGGCGTGCAACGCCGACGGTTTTTTCGCCGCCACCTTGACCGACTACGGCCGGCTGCTGGCCCGCAGCGACCTCAAGGCCGCGGATGTGCTGCCGGTGCACTGTGCCGTCGCGACCGCCTTTTTCCCGACCGAGGCGGACCTGGACATGCCCGTGGAGGACCTGGGCGCCATCACCATGGAGGACGTGATCGCCATCCTGCGCCGCTTTGCCCATGCCGAAGCCGCCCTGCCCGAAGAAGAGGACCGCCTGCACCCCCAGGTGCGCAGCGTGGCCCGGCGGCTGCGGGAACTGCCCGAAGACAACCCGGACCGGCTGCGCGCCGGCGCCGGCAATTCGTGGGTGGACCTGGTCGAGCGGGTTCTGGAGCACCTCGTGGAGACCGGCTACCTGCTCGTCTTCGAGGAGACCCCCGGCGACGTGGAGTACCGACCCACACCGGCATACCAGACCTCCATGCGGGAGGGGATCGTCTACTCCTTCCACGCGTTCCGCGATATTCTGGCCGACCATGCGGAAACCGGATCGTCGGCCGAACCGGGAGAGAACGACGATGTATCGACTCTGTAAAATTTTCATCAGCGACATCACCGCCGGAGAGAACCTGCTGCGCAACGCCTTCGTGCCCATCGTACGCGAGAGCGGCCAGGCCGACCACGGTGTGCTCTTCGCCGCCAACGGCACCTGCAAGACCACCGTGCTGTCGTTCATTCTCAACGTCTTCTCCCCGGACCAGCGGCGTTTCGTCCAGCATCTTCAGTCCACCGGGGACAAGACGCTGGAGCAGTACCTGATCCCGGGCCGTCCCGCCGTGGTGATGCTGGACATGGCCAGCCTGGACGCGCCCACCCTGTTCGACGCCGCCCCCGAGGCGCACCTGGTCCTCGGCCAGCTCCTCTACCGGCATCGCAGCGCGAAGGACAAGGTGGACCGCCATTTCTTCATTGCCCATTCCCCTGATTTCTTTGAACGGCTGCGGGAGAAATGGAACCCCCTTCTGGATCAGGAGCAGCCCTGGCGGACCGTGCGGGATTTCGCCGCACCGCACGTTCAGCACACCACCAGTCAGAAGGAGTGGACCGACTCCTTAGACCGGCTGGGTTTAGACCCCTGGCTGATCGACCGCCAGATCGACTTCGCGCGCAGCGAAGGCGGTATCAAGGATGCGTTCAAGTTCCGCTCCGAGGCGGAGTTCCTCAATTTTTTCCTGGGATGCGTGGCCGACATGGACGCGGCCGTCACCCTGCGCGACACCATCGGCAAATCCTTGAAGAAGATGGAGGACCGGCCCCGCAAGATCGCCCAGCTCGGCGTGGCGCGGGACCTGAAGGCGCGCATCGCGGACTTCGACCTCCTGGCGCGCACCTGGCGCGACGCCGGGGATGCCGTGGCCGGCTCCCAGGCCGTTCTCGGTGAGGCGGCCCACCTGATGAAGCAGGCCGACGACGCGGCCGCGCGCCAGCTGAAGATCCTCGATCCCGCGATGAAAGAGGCCGACGGACAGCGCCTCGCGGCGCGCGCCCGACGGGAGGCCGCCCGGGCCAACGCCCTGGCCGTTGAGCGCCTTCAGGTCCGGCAGCAGATCGCCCAGGCCGGGCGGGAGGTCGAGCAGGCCGAGACGGAGATCCGGTCGTTCAAGGACGAAGAGAGCGCCCTCAACGCCGCCGGCTTCATCGCCGACATCCGCCGCCAGCGGGCCGAGGCGGAGATCCGGCGGGACGCCCTGCTCCAGGCGGATGCGGCGCTCTCGCCCCTGCTGCAGCGGATCGACAACCTGGCCCTTCAATACCACGCCCGCCTCGACGCGGACCGACGACGGCTGCTGGACGAGGTCGGCGAACGGGAATCGCGTATCGTGGATCTGGCGTCCGCCGCAACGGCCGCAGAAGGGCGGCGGGCAACCCTCGCTGCGCAACAGGGAGACCTGGAGGAAAAAATACTCGGCAACGCCGCCCGCGTCAGGGCGGCCGAAGAGCGCCGCGACGCCCTGCCCCTGAAGCCGGGCGAACGGCCCGAGGATGCCCGGGAGCGTCTGGCCGAAGCGATCGGCGCCCTGGAGGAGCGTCTCACCGCCGCCCATGGCCGCCGCGCGGCTCTCGATGAGGAGATGCGCGCCGGCGACAGCCGGTGGCGGACGCTGCAGAGAAAACGCTCCGAGGCCGACGTCCACCGGCAGCAGGCCGGCGAGCGCAAGGACGACGAGGCCCGGAAGCGGCAACAACTGCTGGCCTCCCCCCACCTTCAGCGGGTGGCCGGCAAGCCGGAATTCGCACCCACGTCCGCCGAACTGGTGTCCCGGTTCGACGACACCATCGTGCGCAGACGGGATCAGCTGGCCCGTAAAGAGCGGCGGCGCCTGGACCTGGAGATGGAACTGGAGCGGCTGACCGGCATCGACACCCTGACCGTCGACGACCAGACGCGCAAGCTGATCGCCCACTGCCACGCCGAGGGGATCTCCCCCGGCGAATTGAAAGCCTTCCCCGAATACCTGGCCGGGCTGTACGCATCGCCCGGTGAGATCGCCCGGTTCATCGAGAGCGATCCCGGGCGATTCACCGGGATCATGGCCGCCACCGAGGCGGTCGTCGAGGCGGTGCAGGGCCTGCCTGTGCCGGAATGGCTCCACCGTCCCGTGGTCGTCTCCACCCCTGTGGCGCCCGACCGGCTGCAGGCCGTCGCACAGGCGGTGATCTGTCCGAACGATCCGGGTGTCTACGCGAAACACCACCTGGAAAAAACCCGCGACCGGGTCCGCGAACGGCGCGACGCCCTGGTCAGGGATATCGACGAACGGACCGGCGAACTGCGCGAGATGGCGGCCGACAGCCGGGACCTGCACGCCTATCGCGAGACGTTCCCGGACGCGGCCGCCGTGACCGCCCTGGCCGAGCGGGTGCGGGAACTGGACCACACCCTGGCCGATTTGACTGCAAAGATCGCCGATGCGGATGACCTGTCCGAGACCCTGCGGGAACGCAAGGCCGACCAGGAGCAGGCCATCCAGGCCCTCGCCGCCGACGCGGTCCGCCTGGCCGAGCGCCGCAGCCAGGTCGAGGCCTGGCTGGGGCAGTATGCACTGCTGGAAGACTGGAAGCGGGACGCGGAGGAGATGCTCGCCGCAAAGGCGGCGCTGGCCGCCAGCATCGATGCCGAGGACCGGAACCTCAGGCGGATCGAGGCGGAGGCGGCCGACTTCAGGGGCGACATCCGGGAGCGGCGCATCCTGATCAAAGGATTGGATGAACGCGCCGGCGATGTTCCCAAACCCGAAGACGCCGTCCTCTCCGACGGAGACCGGGACGCGGCCCGGAGCATGGATCGGGCGACCCTGAAAACGCTGTTCGAAGAGGCCCGCGAGCAACAGCGCCGCAAGGCCGACGAACTGGGCATAGAGACCCTGCAGAAGGAGTTGGACACGATTCAGGCCGCCATCGGCCAGAGGGAAGCGCGGCTGGAAACCCAGCGCCGGGATCACCCCCACGACGCCGCTCTGGCCGATCGCTGGGCCGCCCGGAGTACGGCGGACAGGGACGCGCGCCGGCAGGAGATCAGCGACGCCGTCGAGGTGCGTACCGGCAAGCGTGGCGGCCTGCGTGCGAGTATCGGGCATTGGAAGGAGGAGGTCCATCGGCAAAACGACGCATTGTCCGAATTCGCCGGCAGGGGCATCCGGCCGGATATTCTCGAGGCGGATCTCGCCGGTCAGGACCTGGTCGGCGTGATTCACCGTTTCCAGCGCGAAGCGGACCGCCACGAACAGACCCACGAACGCCTGAGCCTGCGCTGCCGGGAACTCCAGACCGCACTCAAAGCCCACGCGGATTGGCGTCAGGAGACCCGGATCGGCCTGGCCGAGACCCAGGCCTTCGCCCCGGTGTGGGACCAACACTCTCCCCGTGAGGACTGGCCGGACATCGCCGGCGCGCCGACCGTGGACGCGGCCGTCGCGGCGGTGCGTACCCTGCAGGCGCAGGTGCGCGAGCGCATGGCCGCCTGTGACAAGGAACGCAGCGCCGTGGATGCGGCCCGCCGCCGGATGGGCAACGGCTTCGAACGCCTCCAGGCCGACCTCCAGGGTGAACGCTTCCGCAGCCACCTGCCCGCCGTGATCGACGAACTCAGGCGCCACGATACCGAATCCCTCGGCGTCCAGGCCGAGGAACTGATCGGGCGCTGTGAAGAGATCGCCCAGAACATGGAAAGCGACCTGTCGATTTCCCAGCAGATCATGGACAACCTGGTGGACATGCTCCTCTCTCGCGCCAAGGAGTATCACCAGAAGCTGCAGACCGCTGCGCAGCAGCGCCTGCCCGCCGACGTCTACGTCTACGGCGGGCAAAGCATCCTGCGTGCCGGCACGCGGCTGGATTTCACCCGCCATGGCGAGGATTTCAGGCGGTCGGTGGAAAACTGGCTCCACGAGCTGATCCAGCAGGACCGCCTGCCCGAAGTCAATCCGCGTGCGGGCAACTGCCTGGGCGGGGAACTGCTCTATCAGCTGCTGGGGGCCGCCACGGGCAAAAAGACCTTCGGCATCCGTCTGCTCAAGTGCGACGACACCGGCCGCAACTACGAACCGGTGGGCAAGGACCTGGGGTCGGGCGGCGAGGCGCTGACCACGTCGGTGCTGCTCTACACCCTGCTCATCTCCATGCGCAAAAAGCGCCACAGCCACCCCGACGGCCGCATCCCCGCCTTTCTCGTTCTGGACAACCCCCTGGGGGTCTGCAACCGATCGGATTTTCTGGATGCCCAGTTGAAGGTCGCCCGGGCCATGGGCATTCAGTGCGTGTACCTGACCGGCATCAACGACCGCGAATCCCTGGACCTGTTCGAATTGCGGGTGGCGATCCGCAAAGGGAACAAAAAGGTCGAGGTCGATCACACGGCCTACGACCTGCTGGAGGTCGCCGAACTGAACGTGGAGAAAACCGATGAATCCGTCCTGGCGTGATGCCGTTCTGGCCGGGCTCGGTGCCAGCCGGCGACGGCGGGTGCCGGTGGAGACCCTCGCGGAAGCCGTCCGCCGCCTGACCGCCGGGCACCTGTCCGACTTCGAATTCCAGGACCGGCTGCGGGAAACCCTGAACGCGCTGGCGGAAAAGGGACGCCTGCGGCTGCCGAAAGCACGGCATCTCTGGGATCGCCGGACCGGCCTGCCGCGTTACGTGACGGCCATTCGCGCGGATGAAGATCAGCGTCAGCTGACCCGGCGGCAGACGCTGGCCGCGCTGCGCAATGAAACCGCATGGGAACCCACGCGCATGGTGGCCTTTGCCCACACCCTGCGGACCCGGGCGGAGCTGGAACGGGCCGTCCGGGTGAACCGTTACCTGCGCGACCGTCCGCCGGCGCCGGTAAGGGTGCCCCACCGGGAACGGGCCTTGCGGGTGTTCGGCGATGAAAAGGCCCTGGACGTCCACACCCGCACCGGGCTGTTCGGCGGCCGCATCACCCTGGACGACCTGGACTGTTTCTACTGCCCGGAGCCGCTCCCTTTCCGCTCCTTCTCCCTGAACCCGGACGAGACCGCGGGAAAACCCCTGCTGGTCGTGGAAAATTCCAGCACCTACTGGAGCTGCTGCCGGGCCAACGACACCCTTCACCGTTACGCCGCCATCGTCTACGGCCAGGGGTTTGCGGCCTGCGCCGCCGAACGCGCCAGCGACGGTCTGCAGGAAATCCAGTATCAGGTGGCCGCCGCCGGTATCCGCTACTTCGGCGACCTGGATCCCACCGGCATCGCCATTCCCTGTCGCATCAACCGGTACCGGGAGGAGAAGCAGATGCCCCCGCTGGCCGCGGAGCGAGGTCTCTATCGGGCCCTGCTGGAGAAAAACCGGCCGGTCCCCTACGCCCGCTGCCAAAAAAACGATCACGACGCGGCCCGGGCGCGCCGATGGCTCGGCCGGGACCTGGCGGCGCGTTATCTGAAAAACGTCCATACGCTGCGCTGGCCACAGGAAGGCCTGAGCACCGGGGACATTGAAGCCGTATGGGGATCATTGCTTACGCATGCGTAAACTTTTTCGACTGCGACCCTATCAGAAAAAGGCCGTTGCCGCCGTGGTCTCGCGTTACCGGGAGAAGCGCCAGCGGCGCATGCTGCTCTACCTTCCCACCGGTGCCGGAAAAACCGTGATCGCGACCCACATCATCAAGGCCCTGCGCACCACGAGGGCGTTCGGAAAGGTGCTTTTCGTGGCCCATCGCCGGGAAATCATCGACCAGACCGCCCGCACCATCCGGCGGCATCTGCCGGGGCTCAAGGTGCAGATCGAGCAGGGAAAGCGAACCACCAGGGGGGAGAGCGACATCCTCCTGGCATCGGTCCAGTCCCTGGTGCGGCGTAAGGACAACTACGATCCCAGGGCCTACGCCCTGATCATTTGCGATGAGTGCCACCGGGCCCTGGCGCCGAGCTGGGCGGAGGTGATCGATTATTTTCATACCCGGGCCGACCGGGACACCCTGCTGCTCGGGATGACGGCCACCCCGCAGCGCACGGACGGCAAGTCCGCCCTGGAGATTTTCGGCCGCACCGCATTCGAAATTTCCCGTCCGGACCTGGAGGATCTGGGCTATCTGGCGCCCATGCGCTATTTCACCATCCGGGGGAAGCTGGACCTGGACAGGGTCAGGATGTCGGCCGGCGATTTTCAGGTGGGCGCGCTCTCCCGGGTGATGAACACGCCCGCCAACCGGGCGTTGTCCCTCAAGGCGTGGATGGAGCAGGGCGGGGGGAAAAAGACCATCGCCTTTTGCTCCGGCGTCGACCACGCGTCAGATCTGGCCGCGGATTTTTCGACCTTGGGGTTCCGGGCGGAGATGATCGACGGCAAGAGCAAGCATCGCGGCGAAATCCTGAAGCGCTTCACCAATGGCGACATCCAGGTGTTGACCAACTACGGCGTGCTCACCGAGGGGTTCGACGATCCCGGCGTGGAATGCATCCTGATGGCCAGGCCCACCACGTCTCCGCTGGTTTATACCCAGTGCATCGGAAGGGGCCTGCGGACGGCTCCCGGCAAAGATGCCTGCATCGTCATCGACATCGTCGACCGAAGCGCCCATCCCCTGCAATACGGGGCCACCCAGATGGCGGGCCTTCCGAATAAATGGCGCAGCCGCGGTTCGGATCCGTTCCGCCAGGCCCGGTCGGTCTCCGGAATCAAGGTCACCTGCCCCGATGCCTTCCTGCGCCTGCGGGAGGCCACCTCCATGGAAGCGGTTCAGTCGATTTTGATGAGCCTTCCGCCGGAGGTGGTTACGGCCGGTCTGGACGGCGAACCGGTGCTGCACTATGAGGCGAAAGAGGAACGGTGCGCCCTTGAAACGGCCCGAAAATCGGCCCGGGACATCCTCAGGCAGGCGGGGGTGGCTGGCGCCAGGTTGAGGGTGGATGATACGATCCTTCGAATTGCCTTCCGGTCACCCGGGACGGAGAACGAGCGCTATGCCTACCTGAAGTGGCACCTGGAAAGGGTCACCGGGCGTACGGTGCGCTATGAAATGCCCAAACGCAGAGGGCGACCCTTAGGCCCCCGGACATTGCTCCTCTCGATGCTGCCCGAAGGGTGCCGCATCAACAACCTGGACGCAGACGAACAGGGCCATACGATCACCGCCAGCGTGGCCGGCCTCACGCCCGATGAGATCCAGGGGGTTCAGGATGACTTCGAAAATGAATCCGGCATGACCTTGGATTTGAAAGGACAGATGTCGCTGTTTTAGAAACGTACGGTTCGAAACGTCGAACACCGAACGTCCAACATTGACCGAGGTTTTTTCTCTCGCCCGCTTCGCTCGAGGGCGCAGAGACACAGAGGTGTTTGTTTTCTGAAGAGAAACCAAATGAAGAACAAATGGTCTGGTTCCGTTTTTGTCTTTTGATCTTTGGGCATCAGCCCAACCATTCTGCTGTTTCTCTCTGCGGCTCTGCGGGAGAGTGTTTTTTTATCAAACGACGGCACGAAGCGATCTCCGCATTCGACGTTCGATGTTCAAAAAAAGCTCCTGCTGATTGAATATCTTGCCGGACCGCTCCGGGTCGCTCGGGCAAAGCCCGAGGTGTAATTAACCGCAATTAGGTCGTTGCAGATGATCTAAACGATTTTTAAGACAATACAGGCAACGGCCAACACCACTATCCATGCGCCTGAAATGCACCACAGCGCATTCTTCCAGTTACGACCAAAATATCTTTTAGAAGATTGAACGACCCAGGTCCAATTGAACCAGATGTGGATAATCAGCAGCAGCAATAACAGTATTGAAAGATAAAGATGAATATTCCCCCAATCATGCCGGTGCAGCCCCAGAAAATATCTGGCGCCGCGGCCGGTCCTGCCATCGGGGATAATGAAGGCCAGCAGCAATCCGATCATGGCGATGGAACACATATCGACAAATAAGATCACATCGACAACATATTTTATGGAATTCTTTTTCATTTCCGCTTCCGCTTCAAAAGCAATTCGCTGACGATGACAGGCGCGACCGGTGGCAATAGAATCAGCGCCTTGATGGCAGCCGTTCATAGCAGTGGTTGCAGCAGTTATCGCCCTGCATCAGGGTTTTTGTGCGTTTCAGGATCATATCCGGTGAGAAGGCCGCTGCTTCACCAAAATCAAGGGCGCAGTGCATGGCATAGCCGATTTCCGGTTCACCCTGCGCGATGTAGAATTCCGCATACTTGCAGTTGGTAATGTGCACCTCGAATTTTTCTTCCGTATCTTCAAGCACCTCGTATTCCAGCAGGCTTTCATCGGCTGAAGTGACACCGAATGCGGAATGGTTGAATATATCAGAAGGCCGTCCCGACGCATTTTGCGACCATTGCCGTATCCATGTTTTATGGACCTCCAAACGCGCCTGGCTGGCGATCTCGATCGCCTCTTCACCGAAACGCTCTTTGAGTTTCTTCAGAATTTCCAGCTGTTCGGTTAAATGATGGCGTTCTGCATTCCAATTCATACCCCCTCCAAATAGCGCGGTTGGCGACCGGGGTAACCGGTATTTTAGTGCAGATGAAAAATCCTATTTTTGCCTTACCGGCCTGAATGACGGTGAAATCCTTTTCGCCGCGTTCGAACAACGATGGATGCCAAAGCGCTTATTTCTGTCACTCGGTCTGTCGCCGCAAGGTCTTGGGCGCCTGTCCTGGCCAGCCGAACAGCCGGATATGCGACCCGTATATCCGGTGGCGTGAGAGGGGAAAGCCGCGAAACGGCTTCCTGTCCCGCTTGGGCAACCCGCTTAATTATCAAGCATTGATTATGATTGACAACTGTCACGTGACTGTTTACAGTGTCTCCATGATAAAATCATTTGCCAATAAGGAAACCCAACGGTTATTCGTTTCTGGCAAATCGAAACGCATGCCTTCCGATTTATTACGAAGGGCAATAAGACGTTTAGAATTTATCCATTTTGCAAATGACATAAATGACCTTTTGGTGCCACCCAGTAACAGGCTTCATGCTTTAAAAGGCGACAGGAAAGGCCAACATTCAATATCGATAAATGACCAGTGGCGAATTTGTTTTCGTTTTATCGAAGGCGATGCTTACGATGTTGAGATTACCGATTACCATTAAGGATAGATAAAATGGCTATACCTAACTCATCAAAGCGAGAAATCAGGCCAACTCACCCCGGCGAAATGCTTAGAGAGGATTTCATGCCGGACTATGAACTCAAAACGACTTCCATGGCAAAAGCCTTAGGTGTATCTCGCCAGACGATAAATGAAATTTTAAGAGAACGACGTGCGGTAAGTCCTGCTATGGCGTTAAGATTGTCTCGTCTTTTCGGCAATTCGCCCGAATTCTGGTTGAATGTGCAGCATTCATGGGACCTTTGGGATTCGGAGCAACGCTACAGAAAAGAATTGTCTCAAATCCAACCGTTGAATGCCGCATGATTTAATAGTTGACTGTAAAATCCATTTACCCCTTCGTCACGGGCCGAGCATCGCAGCCATCGGCGGAAGTTGGGTCTGTGGCTGTCTGAGCGCAGCGAGTTCCACAGACCCCGCCGATGGTGAGAAGCGCAGGAAGCAACCCGTGACGCGGGCGGATTCTTTGCAGGCGTTCACAGGGCACCGCATCTGCTTCGTTACCGGGCATTCGAAGTACCACGTGTACGTCTTCATGCCCGACGCCTTGCAACTGCGACCCCTTGTAACCGCCTGAAATTCGGTGCTTTCAATGCATTGATTATTTCAACCCTATGAACGGATAGGATTCTTTTGTTTCGTTTTCTTGGCCGTTCAAGAAAATGAAAATACCACAAACAGCCATCCATATTCTCAGTTTCCGGACGTTTACCGGATGATTCCTTAAACCGCTCTTTTTGACCCCGAAAACATCGATTAAAAGCCAAAAAAGCGCCCTGTTTTTGATCTGAATCCGCGTAATCATCGAGCTTGGTCCGACCTCGTATCCCTCCTGTATCCACACTGATGTATATTGACAAGCCTTATTTGATGTGTATTAATACACACTATGAACAGCCGGAAAATCATTCAGATACTCAAACAAAACGGCTGGTACGAGGTTGCCAAAGTTGGTTCTCATACTCAATTCCGGCATCCACAAATAAAGGGGCGAGTTACCGTGCCACACCCTAAAAAGGATTTGCCGATAGGCACATTGAAAAGCATCGAGCGCCAATCGGGAATTAAGTTCAAATGAGGTAATATCATGGCAAATTATATCGCTATTGTTCACAAAGAGGCCAAATCTGATTTTGGCGTATCTTTTCCAGACTTTCCTGGTTGTGTTACAGCCGGGCAAACCGTTGACGAGGCCAAGGATTTAGCCCAGGAGGCGCTTGCCCTCCATATAAACGGAATGGTTGAAGACGGCGATCAATTGCCGTCCCCGTCCAAACTTGAAGATATCATGGCTGATGAGGATTCCGCTGAGGCCGTCGCCTACCTTGTTGTTTCTGTTCCGGATACCAAACCCCGCACCGTAAGGGTGAATATTACTGTACCAGAGATGACCCTTAAACAAATTGATGCAGCTGCAAAGAAACGGGGAATGTCAAGATCCTCCTTTCTCGTTCACCTCGCGCAGAATGAGATCCATTCACATCATTCCCAGCAATCGGCATAGCATTCACCCAAACTGAGCGATTCACCTTTTTCGGAAATGTCGAATGGACTCGATTTCATTTTGTTGAATGTATAGACCCCGTGTTCTATTAATTCATCACCCCAACTCCCCCCGACCTGGCTGGTGCCATACAACCGATTGAGCCAGAGGCGAAACCATTTGCCCCTTCGTCACGGGCCGAGCATCGCAGCCATCGGCGGAAGTTGGGTCTGTGGCTGTCTGAGCGCAGCGAGTTCCACAGACCCCGCCGATGGTGAGAAGCGCAGGAAGCAACCCGTGACGCGGGCGGATTCTTTTGTTTCGTTTTCTTGGCCGTTCAAGAAAATGAAAAAACCTCCAGCCGTAATCCATACTCCCAATTTCCGGACGTTTACCGGATGATTCCTTAAACCGCTCTTTTTGACTCCGAAAACATCGATTTAAGACCGAAAAAGGGCCCTGTTTTTGATCTGAGCCCGCGGCAAAAAATCATCGAGCTTGGTCCGACCCCGTATCCGACCCCGTATCCTCTTTGTCTAAGTTTAAAAGCAAAGGGCCCCTTGTCTCCTTGATTAGATAATTAGAGGCGTCCCCAAAATTTTCCGGTCTCAAACTGAGAAGCGCGGTAGGCTCCAATGGCCTTGATAGGGGGGAGCGTGAGCGGAGCCTGTCAGGTCCATTGGAGCGAAGCGCAACCGCAGAAAATGGTTATGCAAAAGAATGTTGATCTCTGGGAATTGGTTTCAGGCGATTAATCTGTTTTGCCTCAGGACTGTTCATTGCATGCCAAAGATCCCAATCCTGTTGCAAGCCCAGCCAGAAATCTGCGGACATACCCAAAACACGGGAAAGTCGCAATGCCGTATCAGGCGTTACCGAACGTCTGCCTTTAATAATTTCGTTGAGACGAGGGTAAGAAACGCCAAGGCAACGAGCGAGTTCTACTTGTGTAAGGTCAAGCGGCTTAACGAATTCCTCGAAAAGCATTTCCCCAGGATGTGTCGGGGGACGATTCCGAGGCAGCCGCCTCCCAACATCAGTGGTAATCTGTGATTTCGATCTCGTAGGCATGGCCTTCCTCCCATGTAAAACAAATTCTATATTGTTGATTAATGCGGATTCTGTATTGACTCTCTCGGTCGCCCTTCAAGCGTTCCAAGCGATTTCCAGGAGGCACTTTAAGTTCATTGATCTCCCGAACTCTGTTGATTTGATCCAACTTCCGGCGAACAACTGGCCAAATAGATTGAGGGCAGCATCTTCGAGCTGCTTGAGATGCCATACCATCAAAAATATCCTCTGTGCCAGAAGACTTAAAGGCTTTTATCATGGGTCATATTATAATGGGGTCCGTTATAGTTGTCAAATTATTCGCAAAGTATGCATAACGCCGCGGTTGAGCCGCGAGCATCGCAGGTTTGAGATGGCTCGCAAGCGCTGATTTCAAACTGAGAAGCGCAGTCATAGAAGGAAAGGTTCGTAAAGCTTAAAAGAATGTCCCTATTGTGCCTCGACAACCGATACGACCATCGGATTGAGCCAACGGCGAATCTATTTACCCCTTCGTCACGGGCCGAGCATCGCAGCTATCGGCGGATGTTGGGTCTGTGGCTGTCTGAGCGCAGCGAGTTCCACAGACCCCGCCGATGGCGAGAAGCGCAGGGGGCAACCCGTGACGCGGGCGGATTCTTTTGTTTCGTTTTCTTGGCCGTTCAAGAAAATGAAAAGAACCTCCAGCCGAAATCCATATTCCCGATTTCCGGACTTTTACCGGATGATTCCTTAAACCGCTCTTTTTGACCCCGAAAACATCGATTTAAGACCAAAAAGGGGCCCTGTTTTTGATCTGAACCCGCGGCAATAAATCATCGAGCTTGGTCCGACCCCGAATCAAACTCCCGAATCAACCCCGAATCACTTGGTCTGGGCAACCCCGAATCACCATACCACATCAGCAAACCGTATGGACTTCATCAAGAAACCGGTTGGGAAAAGACCGTATCAATCCTATGCTTGAAATCACCAAGTCATGGTGGTATAAATAACCGTCTTTGTGCTGTTTCTTTTCCTCTTGCTCCAGATTTATTTCTTCCATCAATCTGATTCGCGAACTCGCTATCGGTAATTTAGGTTGTGATGGGAGCTAATTATGTTAGGAGACAAGCCCAAAACCGCTCAAAAAGTTCGCTTCAGATACATGCTATGACAACACGGGTTAACATAAATCCAGAGATACTTGTCTGGTCCAGAAGGGTTGCTGGACTTGTACCCGTTAACGCTGCAAGAAAGATAGGAACAACACCTGAAAGGCTGGATGCTTGGGAGAACGGTGACGCCTTACCAACAGTGATACAACTACGTAAGATTGGTAAGGTATATCATAAGCCCGCGGCATTTTTTTATTTAGAGACTCCACCCCCCCTTCCTCCTGAGATTCCTGACTTTCGAAGGCTACCAGATGCATTCATAGAGAAATCGCCTGAGTTGCTGTCTCAAATCCAAATTGCTCGATCCAAAAAAGAAACAGCTATCCAGCTATACGAACAGTTGGGGCACACGCCTCCCGACGTTGACCTATCTATCCAGAAAACTGAAGGAACAACAATCATCGCGAATAAGCTGAGGGACTACCTGTCCGTTTCTCTTGAAACGCAAATGGGTTGGTCTGACAAATATGAAGGTCTTCGCGGATGGATTGAGGCGCTTGAGGCTAAGGGTGTCATGGTTTTCCAGTTCAGCGGTGTATCAACAACTGAAGTCCGTGGGTTTGCACTTAGCGAACGGCCTGTCCCTGTAATCGCTATCAATGGTTCTGACAGTCCGCTTGGAAGGATATTCACCGTCCTTCATGAGTTTGCCCATATTGCTGCAAACGAGGGTGGACTCTGCGACCTTCACAACAACCATGAAGGCTATAACTACATTGAACCATTTTTTAATCAGATTGCTGGTGAAATTTTGGTCCCGTCCTTTTCACTACAGGCGCAAGAACAAGTGCGCGTCAACAACACTGAGGAATGGGAAGATAGAGACCTCAGTTTGCTTGCCAAACGATTCACTGTGGGCCGCGAAGTTATACTTAGGCGATTGTTGTCGCTGGGTCTCACTACTGAACGATTCTACAGGATGAAAAGGGGGCAATACTTAGACCAGTATAAGCGAATGAAGAAAGCAAAAGGATTCCTTGCACCTCATAGAAAAGCGCTAAGGGATAGCGGGAAAGCCTTTACCCATCTATTGTTCAACGCCTATTACAACAACGTACTATCTGCAAGGGATTTCTCAAAGCACCTTGGGAATGTGAAACAAAAGCACATCAGGACAATAGGTCATGAGTTGGGGATCGGTTATTGATGTCGAGCACCTATTCAATAGATACCAGTGCCTTCATACACGCTTGGAGAAGGGACTACCCTCCTGATGTTTTTCCAAGTGTGTGGTCAAAAATGGATGAACTGGCATTCTTAGGCCAAATAATTTCTCCTGAGGAAGTGCTGCTTGAGCTTGAGAGAGGTGGTGACAGGCTATACGATTGGGCTAAGAACAATGAAACAATATTTCAACCCTTCGACGCTGATATGGAGTTGGTGGTAGCAGACATTGTGAATCGTTGGCCCTCCTTTCTCCCAGACCAAAGCCATGACGGAATATGGGCTGATCCATATGCCATAGCATTAGCTAAGGCTCGTGGTGCTATTGTTGTTACTGGTGAGGTTCCAGTAGGAAACAACGCGAAACGCCCCAAGATTCCGAATGTGTGCCGAGATTTGAATATAAGGCACACTACATTTCTTGAGATGCTTAGAACTGAAGGTATCCATTTTTAGACGGTCCTTCAGAGCCTTCCGTGAAGTATAGCTACCGCATCTCAGTAGTACTGAGAGTCAGGAAGCCCACGAACACTGAACCATCAAGGGATACTGGCTCTCTTGCTTGGGACCCTTTGCCACCTTTTGAGTTAAGGAAAGAAGTGGGTGGGTGGGAATCTAGAATATAAGTAGAAAGGTCGGCTCTACCCGAATCCCGAGAATGAATGTAGGCAATGCCAATGTGAAAAATTGACATTATAACGATAATAACGAACGACGATTTGATGATGCCCTTTTTGAGACCATTCATTATTTTGACCATAGGCTTTACCTCCTTTTCAGTTTCAGAAAAGTTACATTGCCTACAGTCTTCCTCAGGAGCCACCAAGCACTCACTTACGTGAGCATCGGGAATCGAGTACAACCGACTTTTCGGTTAAGCTTACTACACTAAAAGCCACGTAATGTCAATAATATAAAACCGTTATTATTCTCACCATACACGCTTAAAGGCTTTCATTTCAGACCCAAAAATGTGAACCGGTATCCTTTTTACGTGACGTAGCCGTTTCCCCCGTAGGCCCTCGCCAGTGCATCTAATGGAACACGCGCACGTACTATCTTAAGTACGACCGGCGGTCGTCGTTCTATCAATAATATATCACTGCTGCTGGTCGCTCCAATCCTGACGAGCATCTACCCTTGACTTTCGGCCTCATCCGGTTCACCATTCTCAGAGAAAACACCCTCAAATCGCACTACAACTCCTCTCCTTACCATTCCGACTTTGAATGGAAACACGCCGGTCTCTCGGCTGAACCTTCCTTGATACTGCGAATCAAAGAATTATTCAGATAAATGACCGAAAAGGTGGGATTTACAGCATGAGGACAACGAGAAAAGGCGGTAACGTGGCTATCCGCTTGTCGGCTGACCCCATAGGGAGACGGTTTTTCTGCGTGATGGTTACGGGGAGCATCCGGGTGAGCACATGGTAGCTGGCGGCGCGAAGTGGGGCCGCGCGGGTAGCGTTGACGGCCAGGGGCAGTCCATCCATCCCCCGTCGCAGTCGTGTCCGATATTTACGTCACCTTCCTCAGGTATCGCAAGCCCTCACTTTAATCTTTTTCCTCTCCAATTCCAGACAAAATTGTTGTATAGATCGACAAAACCGAAAGTTCTGTTCCGACGTTTCTGCGTTTTTATCGCCGTGACCGGTCCGAACTATTCAAAACGCTCCTGATACCCGGCACTTAACAATCGTCCGATACACTGGCAACGCGCTTGCAGAGGTTTACTGCGGTCTGAGAGACGCAGCCAATGCATGTCCATAATGGCTTACATACACATTGAACATGAAAGGAAATGGAATGAAGCGATTCAACGGGGGGGTAAGCGGTTTCGGGTTGTCCGTGTTGTTTCTGGTCGTGGCGATGACCATCGGCGTTGCGCCGGTGGCCGTGGCTGCCGAACCGCTGAAAGTGGCGGCGGTGTTCGAGACCCCCATCGAGGAGCCCTGGGTCAACCAGATCCACGTGGCCCTGGTCAAGGCCAAAAAAGAGCTGGGCATCGTCTACGACTATTCCGAAAGCGTCAAGTCGGCCGATTTCGCCCGCGTCATGCGTGAATACGCCGAAAAGGGCTACCAGCTGGTCACCGGTGACGCCTTCGGCGCCGAACGGATCGCCCGCCGGGTGGCCCGCGACTATCCGGACGTGGCCTTCGTGTTCGGGTCGGGCATCGGCCCGGCGGAACCCAACTTCGGTGTGTTCGACAACTGGATCCATGAACCGGCCTACCTGTGCGGCATGATCGCCGGAAAGATGACCAGGACCAATACCATCGGCGTGGTGGCGGCCATGCCCATCCCCGAGGTCAACCGGCTCTCCAACGCGTTTTACGCCGGGGCCAAGGAGGTCAACAAGGACGTGACGTGCAAATTCTCCTTCATCGGTTCCTTCTTCGATCCGCCCAAGGCCAAGGAAGCCGCCCTGGCACAGATCGAAGCCGGTGTGGACGTGATCTATGCCGAGCGCTTCGGGGTGGTCGAGGCGGCCGTCGAAAAGGGCGTTCTGGCCATTTCCAACATGTCCGACCAGTCCAGCCTGGGTCCGGATACGGTGATCACCGGCCCGGTGTGGGACATGTGGCCCACGGTGAAGCAGGCCATCAGCCTGGTCAAGGCCGGCGTTTACACCGCCCAGGACTTCGGCGGGTTTTCCTACATGTCCAAGGGCGGCTCCTATCTGGCGCCGTATCATAAATTCGAAACGAAGCTGCCGGCGGAGGTTAAAACGCTGATTGAAAAGCGCACCCAGGAGATTCTGGACGGGACGTTTCGGGTGGATATTGATGAATCCATACCCAAATCCAATTAGAAGCTGCCTTAAAAAAATCTTCCAGCCCAATATCGGCGTTGGATCCACGCTTCGAATCCTCGACATACTTCACGTATGCCTGCGGTTCGAAGCGTGGATCCGCCTTGATCTTGAGCCGGAATCCAATTTTTAAGATCAGCTTCTGGTAAATATCCACCCAGAAACGGCATCTTTCGACTATTAACCGCAGAGGCGCAGCGTTCGCAGAGAAAAACAATCCTCTGTGTCTTGCCTCTGCGTCCTCAGCACCTCTGCGGTGAGTACAAGTATGGAAACGAAATGGGAAGCCCCATGCACGATCAACCGCCGCTGCTGGAAATGCGCGGCATCACCAAGCGCTTCGGTTCCGTCACGGCCAACGACGGCATCGACCTGACCCTGTCCGCCGGAGAGATCGTCGGGCTGCTGGGGGAAAACGGCGCCGGCAAGACGACCCTGATGAACATTCTTTTCGGCGCCTACGACGCGGATGAAGGCACCATTCGTATCGACGGCCGGCCGGCGGTCGTCCGCAGTTCGGCCGACGCCCTGGCCCTGGGGGTGGGCATGGTGCACCAGCACTATCACCTGGTGCCCTCCCACTCGGTGCTGGAAAACCTCATGGTCGGTCAGTCCGGGGGCCGGTGGCGGCGCAAACGCAAAAAAATCCTGGACCGGATGGACGAGATCAAGGGGCGCTACGGACTGCATCTCGACCCGTTCGCCCTTGCCGGCGACCTGACCGTGGGCCAGCAGCAGCGGCTGGAAATCATCAAGGCCCTGGTCCGCGGCGCACGCATCCTGATTCTGGACGAACCCACGGCGGCCCTGACGCCCCAGGAGGCCCGGGGGCTTTTCGGGGCCCTGAGATCCATGGCCGACAACGGCATGGGGGTGATTTTCATCAGCCACAAACTGCACGAGGTGCGCACAATCACCACCCGGGTGGTGATCCTGCGCCAGGGACGGGTGGCCGCCGCCGTCGACAACGATGCGCACACCAGCAAACGCCAGCTGGCCGAACTGATGTGCGGCCGCACGGTCAGTCCCCCGGAAAAGCGGCCCGTGGCGCGCGGCCCGGTCGTGCTCGAACTGGACGGCATCTCCACCAACGGCGGTTCACGCATGGGACTCAAGGGAATCCGCCTGAAGGTCCATGCCGGCGAGATCGTCGGGGTGGCCGGGGTCTCCGGCAACGGGCAGCGCGAACTGGCCGATATCCTTGCCGGTGTCCTGACCCCGGCCGCGGGCCGGGTGAAGATCGACGGAACCCCCGTCAATCCCCTCTCGCCGCAGAATGTGCAGCGGCTGGGCATCGGCCGGATTCCCGAAGACCGCATGGGCACCGGGCTGATCACCACCTTGCCCCTGAGCGCCAATATCGTCCTGCCCCGCATCCGTGAGCGGCGCTTCAGCCGGTTCGGTTTTCTCAAGCCGGGCGCCATCCGGCGCTTTGCCCGCAACCGGATCCACCAGTTCGGCATCAAGGCCGCCCGCAGCGGCATCCGCGCCGGTACGCTTTCCGGCGGCAACCTGCAAAAGGCCCTGCTGGCTCGGGAACTGGCCTGGAACCCGCGGGTCCTGCTGGCGGCCCAGCCCACCCGGGGGCTGGATGTCTCCGCGGCCGGCTTCGTCCATGGCCAGTTCCTTCAACTGCGGCTCAAAGGAAGCGGCGTGCTGGTGATCAGCGAGGATCTGGATGAACTCTTTCTGCTGTGCGACCGCATTGCCGTGATGTTCGAAGGCCGGATCATGGAGGTGATCCCCATCGAAGCGGCCAGCGTGGAACGGGTGGGCCTGCTGATGGCCGGCGTACGGGAGGCGGCATGATCGGACTGACCCTGGAGAGCCGGGAGCAGACCCCGGTGTGGCTCAACGTGACCCTGCCGCTGCTGGCCGTGGGGGCCACCCTGGTGCTGTGCAGCGGGCTGATCCTGCTGGCCGGCGCCAATGTGTTCACGGCCTATTCCAAGCTGTTTCTCAGCGCCCTGAGCACCCGCTTCAACCTGGTGGAAACCGCCGTCAAGGCGACGCCCCTGGTCTTCACGGGGCTGGCCGTGGCCGTGGCCTTCAGGGCCCGCTTCTGGAACATCGGGGCCGAGGGGCAGCTGCTGGCCGGTGCCATGGCGGCGGCCTTTGTCGGCGCCAGGGCGTCCCTGCCGGCCTGGTCCCTGTGCCCGTCCATGATTCTGGCCGGTGCGGCCGCCGGCGCCCTGTGGGCCATGATTCCCGCCGTGCTGAAATCGCGCTTCCAGGTGGATGACGTGGTCACCTCCCTGCTGCTCAATTTCATCATTTTCTATGGCATGATGGCCCTGCTGGACGGGCCCTGGAAGGACCCGCTCAGCGGCTACCCCGATTCGCCCGATATCCGCATGGACGCGGAGTTTCCCATCCTTTTGCGGGCCACGCGGCTTCACCTGGGGGTCCTGCTGGCCGTGATCGCCGCCGGGGGCACGTGGCTGCTGATGAAGCGGACCACCCTGGGGTTCGGTCTCCAGGCGGTGGGGGAAAACCCGGTGGCCGCCCGCTATGCCGGCTTCAGCGTGACCCGGGTGATCCTGCTCACGGCGGTGGTTTCCGGGGCCCTGGCCGGACTGGCCGGGGTGGGCGAGGTGGCCGGGCTGCATTTCCAGGTCATGGCCGGGCTCAGCCCGGGGTACGGCTATACCGGCATAGTCATCGCCATGCTGGCCCGGCTCAACCCGCTGGGGGTGGTTCCGGCGGCCTTTTTCTTCGCCGTGATCATCACCGGGGCCGAGGCCATGTCCCGGGCCACCGGGGTTCCGGTGTTCCTGGCCGACGTGATGCAGGGCACGGCCCTGATTGCCATGCTGGTGGCGCTGCTGTTCACCCGTTACCGCCTGAGGATACGACGGTTTTCCCATGGATGAAATTTTATCTCAGCTGTTCCAGGTCGGCTTTTTCGCCGCCCTGATCCGCATCGCCACCCCGCTGGTGTTCGCCACCCTGGGGGAGCTGTTCGCCGAACGGGCCGGCATTTTGAACCTGGGCATCGAGGGCATCATGATGCTGGCCGCCATGACCGGCTTCTCGGCCACCTATTTTTCCGGCAGCCTGTGGCTGGGAGTGCTGGCGGCCATGGCCACCGGCGTGCTGGCCGGCCTGCTCATGGGCCTGCTGACGGTGAGCCTGGGCCTGAGCCAGCATGTGTCGGGCATCGGCGTCACCCTGCTGTGTTCGGGGCTCTCTTTCTTCTTCTATCGCCTCATCTTCGGCCAGCCCTCCTCCATTCCCAAAATCACGGCCTTCAAACCCGTGGCCATCCCCGGCCTGTCCGCCATTCCCGTGGTCGGGCCGGTGCTCTTCCAGCACTTTTCCCTGGTCTATATCGCCTTTGCCCTGGTGCCGGCGGCGGCCTGGGTGCTGCGGCGCACCGCCTGGGGGCTGAACCTGCGCACCGTGGGCGAAAATCCCCACGCCGCCTTTACCGCCGGGGTCAGTGTCATGGCCGTACGCTACCAGGCCCTGGTCCTGTCCGGGGCCCTCATGGGCCTGGCCGGCGCCTTTCTCAGCATGGCCCAGTACAACGCCTATACCTTCGGGGTCATCTCCGGCCGCGGCTGGGTGTGCATCGCCCTGGTGGTTTTCGGCCAGTGGAATCCCTGGAAAAGCATGGCCGGCGCCCTGCTGTTCGCCTTCATCGACGCCCTGCAGCTCAGGCTGCAGGCCAGCACCATCAACCTGCCCTACCAGGTGTTTCTGATGATGCCTTTCGTGCTGACCATCGTGGGCATGGCCCTGGTGTCCAGAAGCGCCAGGGCGCCGGCGGCCCTGCTGGTGCCCTTCAGAAAGGAGGAACGCTGATGCTCGACCTGATCGTTCGCAACGCCAGCCTGCCCGACGGCCGGACCGGCATGGATATCGCCGTTCGAAATGGACGGATCGATGCGCTGGACCGGGCCATGGACGCCGCGGCGGACAGGGAGATCGATGCCGCTGGATACCTGGTCAGCCCGCCCTTCGTGGACAGCCATTTTCACATGGACGCCGCCCTGAGCTACGGCCTGCCGCGGGTCAACCGGAGCGGCACGCTGCTGGAGGGCATCGCGCTGTGGGGCGAACTGAAGCCCAGCCTGACCGTCGAGGCGATCCGGGACCGTGCCGAGAAGCTGTGCCGCTGGGCCATCGCCCGGGGCACCCTGGCCATCCGCAGCCATGTGGACGTGTGCGACCGCCGGCTGCTGGCCGTGGAGGCCCTGCTGGCGGTGCGCGAACGGTTCAGGCCCTACATCGACCTGCAGCTGGTGGCCTTTCCCCAGGACGGGGTGCTGCGCAGCCCCGGCGCCATGGAGAATCTGAAGCGCGCCCTGGACATGGGCGTGGACGTGATCGGCGGCATCCCCCACTTCGAGCGCACCATGGGCCAGGGGGCCGAATCGGTCCGGCTGCTGTGCGAACTGGCCGCGGACCGCGGGCTGATGGTGGACATGCACTGCGACGAGAGCGACGACCCCTGGTCGCGGCACATCGAGACCCTGACCTTTCACACGCAGCGCCTGGGGCTGGAGGGCCGGGTGACCGGCTCCCATCTCACCTCCATGCACTCCATGGACAACTACTACGTCTCCAAACTGCTGCCCCTGATGGCCGAGGCCCATATCCATGCCGTGGCCAACCCGCTGATCAACATCACCCTGCAGGGCCGCCACGACACCTACCCCAAACGCCGGGGCATGACGCGGGTCAAGGAGCTTATGGCGGCGGGCGTCAACGTGGCCTTCGGCCACGACTGCGTCATGGACCCGTGGTACAGCTTCGGCTCCCACGACATGCTGGAGGTGGCCCACATGGGGCTGCACGTGGCCCAGATGACCGGCACCGACCAGATCCGGCAGATGTTCGATGCGGTGACGGTCAACGGCGCCAGGGCGCTGGGGCTCGAGGGATACGGCCTGGAGCGCGGCTGCCGGGCCGACCTGGTGATTCTCCAGGCCAGGAGCGTGCACGAGGCCCTGCGCCTCAAACCGGCGCGGCTGCACGTGATCCGCGGGGGAAGGGTGGTTGCCGGCACGCCGCCGGTGGTCAGCCGGGTGGAACTGGAAGACGGGCCGGTGGAAGTGGATTTTTTGCACAACTCATAGAGAGAAAAGCCAGCGGCCAAATGCCCGATGAAGGCATTTGGCCGAACTGGGACGTTTTGGCCTATTTCTTTTCTCTTTTCTCGGTGACACAATAGATCCCATCCCCGGTCATCCCCGGCCGGAAGCACAGGTTGTCCGACAGGCAGCGGGCCGGGCTGCGGTCGCCCGACCGCCAGCGGTTGACCAGGTCCGGTTCACGGATCAACGGCCGGGACATGGCGAAATAATCGGCGCTTTTTTCTTCCAGCAGGCGTTTGGCCACCGCCGGCGAGCGGATGCCGCCCACCAGGATCAGGGGCACGTCCAGGGCCTGTTTGAACGCCCGGGCGGCTTCCTGGAAATAGGCCTCTTTTTCCGGCTTGTTGATGTTGGGGCGGCTGGGGGAGAGCTTGCCGCCGGTGAGCAGGCCGCCGCTCAGTTCCACGGCGTCCAGCCCCGCCGCCTCCATCTGCCGGGCCGCCTCGATGCTCTCCGCAACCGTCAGGCCGCCGTCGGCGAAATCCTCGCAGTTCATTTTCACCAGCATGGGAAAATCCCCGCCCACGGCCTGGCGGATGGCCGTGATGATCGCCACGTGGAGGCGCACCCGGTTGTCCACCGTTCCGCCGTAGGCGTCGGTCCGCCGGTTGAACCAGGGCGAGAGAAACTGGCTGAGCAGGTAGCCGTGGGCGCTGTGCAGCTGGATGCCGTCGAATCCGGCGGCCCGGGCCCGGCGGGCGGCGGCGACATAGGCCGCCTTCAATTCGTCGATGGCGCCGATGGTCAGTTCGCTGCGCGGGGTTTCGGCCAGTCCGTCGAAAACAGAGGCCACCACCGGCGGCGCGCCGATGGCCTTTTCCAGGCCGAAGTGGCCGGCGTGGGCCAGCTGGGCCACGATCCGGCCGCCGGCGTTGTGTACGGCGGCGGTCATGGCTTGCAGGCCCTCGATCAGGCTGTCGTCGTAAATGCCCATCTGCCATGGGCTGGCCTGGCCGATTCTATCGACATAGGCGTGGCCGGAGACGATCAGGCCCACGCCGCCCTGGGCCAGGGCCGTCATGGTGTCGATGAGTTTGGGGGTCACACGGCCGTCTTCGGTGGCCATGCCCTCCCAGGTGGCCGAGCGGACGAACCGGTTGGACAGGGTCAGGCCGTTGATGGTGGTGGCTTCGAAAAGGGGGGAGGTGGGCATTTCATACTCCTTACAATGTTGTTTTAAATGCATTTATTGGGCTGCAACGGGTTCAATGTGATTGCGGAAACGAGTGAAAAGGATTCCAGGCGTCAAGGGGTCGAGGGGCCAAGCGCGCACCATTCATCCTCCAGTCACGTGACCCCTCGAATCCCGGACCCCTTGGATCCTTTCCGTTAGGGATTCAATTGGATCGTCAGCGTCTCTCCCTCCAGTTCCACCGGATAGGTTTTCAACGGCGTTTTCGCCGCTCCGCCCACCGGACTGCCGTCGTAGGTGAAGGTCGATTTCGAGACGCTGCAGCACTGGATGGTGCCGCTGCCGGCGATGGTGTCGATGCGGCGGCCCATGTGGGTGCAGCGGTTGGCCACGGCATAATACCGGTCGTCGTCGCCGTGGAATACCAGCAGCCGGGGATCGAGGCCGCTGCCCTCCAGGCGCACGCCGCTGCCGGTCGGTGTTAGCTCGGACATGCGGGCCAGGTCGATGCGAACGGATCCGCTTTCCACCGTCCAGGCGTCGGCGTTGACCGGCAGCGGGGTTTCGCAGATCCCGAAGATACGCTTCAGAAATTTCATTGGATGCTCCCTTTTGCAACGTTGGGGGGACAACATGAGAAAATCGTTGTTTCCCATGGATTCACTTGTGGTCCAGTCCTCAATGGATAAAGATTATAATCATTTATCAAGGCTTTCAAACCGCAGCAATGATTTTCGAATGGTGTTATGCAACGATGGGGAAAAGAACTTCTCCCGGTAGGCCCGGGGTGAGATTGCGGTGTGCTGCTTGAACAGGCGGCAGAAGGAGCTGACATCCCGGTATCCCACCGCCCAGGTGATCGCCTCGATGGTCTCGTGCGTGGTTTCCAATTTCTCTTTGGCTGCGTCGATGCGGATCCGCTGGAGGTATTTCAGGGGCAGATCTCCGGTTGCGGACTTGAAGCGCCGCTTGAAATGGCGGGGACTGATGCCCACCTCCCGGGCGATGGTATCCACGGTGTCGATGGCGGCATAATTCTCTTCGATCATTTGCTGGGCTCTCAGGACCTGGGCGTCGCCATGATTTCTCATGGGGGCAGACTGGACGTAGGGGGCCTGGCTGCTGCGGTTGGGGTCCACCAGCAGGGCTTTGGAGCAGGTGGCGGCCAGGCGGCTGGAACCGAACCGCCGGATCAGGTGCAGGGACAGATGGTAGACGGCCGTGGCCGCCCCGGTGCACAGGATGCCGTCGTCTTCGGTCAGTATGTACTGGACGTTCAGCTTCACCTTGGGATAGTGTTTTTGGAACATGCGGGCGTACTTCCAGTTGGTGGTGGCGGTTTTGCCGTCCAGCAGGCCCAGTTCGGCGAGGATGAAGGTGCCGGTGCACACCGTGGCGATGGGCACCGCATCGCGGCGCAGTGCGTCGATCCATCGTGCCAGGCGGTCCAGGTTGGCGGACATGGGGGTGACGTTGGGCAGCGTGGGGGCGATCACCAGGCAGTCGGTGGGCGCCTTCTCGTCGATCGCCCCGTGGGGCATGACCGGGATGTTGCCCAGGGCCGTCACCGGTGCACCGTCTGTGGTCAGGATTTCCGTCTCAAAGAGCGGGGTCGATTCGTTCTCTTCAAGAGACCGCTGCCAGAGGTTGGCAATGGCAAAGGCGTCGACGAGCATGGAGACACTGGAAAAAAGGGCGCCTTCGGACATCCAGAAGCTGAATTTGGGCATAATGACCTTTTGGATTTGATCACAGGGTCGCAGGTGGCAACTTGCCGTTCGGTACGTGTTTGCCGGGTGCGAAGACGGCCCGGTCCTAATTCAAGCACCCGGGAACAAGGCAGATGCGGTGCCCTGTTGAACGCTTATGGCATTTTTTGCATGAATTTTGTCACTTATGCCACTTTTCAATTGTCATGGCAAGAGATAGGGTGTCAATACGCTACTATCAAATGCACTCCGACGGACCTGTCAAAGGGGGGATCATGGGACAATGGCTCAAGACCGGATGCGTATTGTGCGCCCAGAACTGCGGACTGGAAGTGCTTGTGGAGCAAGGCCGCATGGTCAGGGTGCGGCCGGACAAGGCCAACCCGCGCAGCCGGGGCTACGCCTGCCGCAAGGGCCTCAACGTGATCTACCACCAGTATCCCGCCGACCGGCTGACCCACCCCCTCAAACGGGTGGGCGATGAGTTCGAAGCGATTTCCTGGGAGCAGGCCATGGACGAAATCGCCAGCCGGCTGCAGGCCCTGCTGGACGAACACGGTCCCCGCTGCCTGGCCTACATGGGCGGCAGCGCCCAGGGCGGACACATGGAGGCCGGTTTCGGTCTGACCCTGCTGCGGGCCCTGGGATCCCAGTATTTCTACTCCTCGGCCGGCCAGGAATTCAGCGGTTCCTGGTGGGTGTTCGGCCGCATGCTGGGCAAGCAGTACAACGTGGCCATCCCCGACGAACATGCCGCCGAGATGATGGTGGCCTGGGGATGGAACGGCATGCAGAGCCACCAGATGCCGCGGGCGCCCCTGGTCCTCAAGGGTTTTGCCGGGGATCCCGAGCGGATCCTGGTATCCGTGGACCCGCGGCGCAGCGAGACCGCCGCCATCGCCGACATCCACCTGGCCGTGCGGCCGGGCACCGACGCCCTGCTGGCCAGGGCCATGACCGCGCTGATCGTTCAGGAGGGCTGGCAGGATCAGGCCTGCCTGGATGCGCATGTGGACGGCTGGGACCGCATCCGGCCCTGGTTCGAGAATTTCGATGTGGGCGGCGCCCTGGACGTCTGCCGGGTCGATGCCGGACAGGTGCGCGCGCTCTGCCGGCTGATGACTGCCAAACGCTGGTGTCTGCACACCGACCTGGGCATTTACATGGGCCGCCACAGCACCCTCAACTCCTATCTGACCTGTATCCTGGAGGCGGTTTGCGGACGGTTCGGCGTGCGGGGCGGCAACATCATCCCCGGCATGGTCATGCCCATGGGGTTTCACGCCGATGAGCGCAGCGAGAAGACCTGGCGAACCGTGGCCACCCATATGCCCCCGGCGGCGGCCGGCTCCTTCCCGCCGGCCGTGATTCCGGAAGAAATCCTGAACGACCGCCCCGAACGGCTGCGGGCGGTGATGGTCAGCGCCTGCAACCCCCTGCGCTCCTGGCCCGATTCCCAGGCGTTGGAAAAGGCCTTCGGCGAACTGGATCTTTTGGTGGTCAACGACATCGCCATGAGCGAGACGGCCCGGCGGGCCCACTATGTGCTGCCCTGCCGCACCTTCTACGAATCCTGGGACGCGACCTTTTTTCCGTGGACCTACCCGGAGGTCTTCTTCCAGCTGCGCCGGCCGGTGGTGGATCCGCCGGGCGAGTGCCTGGAAGCCTCCCAGATCTTCACCCGCCTGGCCGACCGTCTGGGATTGATTCCCGAGATTGCCGAGGACCTGCATGCGGCCGCCCGGGGCGACCGCCTGACCTTCGGCGCCCGGCTGATGGAATATGCGGGCCAGGTTCCCGAGGCCCTGCCGCGCATGCCTTTCGTGCTGGCCCAGACCCTGGGCCGGGCCTGGGACAGCGCCGCCAAGGCCGGGCTGTGGGGACTGCTCATGACGGCGCCCAAGGCCTTTCGCAAGAACGCGGCCCGGGCCGGCTTCGCGCCGGGCATCGACCAGGGCGACCGCATCTTCCAGGCCCTGCTGGACACCCCCCAGGGACTCTGGGTGGGCAAAGCCGATGCGGACAACCCCATGGACGGCATCAAGACGCCCTCGGGCAGGATCGAGGTGTTCATCGAGGAGCTGGAGGAAGGCGTTCTGGGACTGACTCCGGAGAAGGAAGCCGCCGACCTGGCCATGCCGGCCGAATTTCCCCTGATACTCAACGCCGGGCGGCACATGAAGTACAATATCAACACCTTGATGCGCAATCCGGCGTGGAACGAAGGCAAGCGGGCCTGCACGGTCGCCATGAGCCCGGCCGATGCCGCCGCCATGGACCTCACCGACGGTCAGGACGTGAACGTCACCACCGCCGCGGGCAGCGCCGTCGGCGAACTGGAGGTCAGCGACCAGGTCCGCGACGGTATGGTGCTGGTGCCCCATGGGTTCGGATTGAATTACGCGGGCAGCGTATACGGGATCAACGCCAACCACCTGACCCGGAACACCCACCGGGACCCCATCGGTACGCCCCTGCACCGGTTCGTGCCGTGCCGGGTTGAGCCGGTCCGTGTCCATTCATAAATGGCCAGTTTGCCCTATATCTGCGTTGCGCCTGATATTTACTCCTCGGACGATCAACGAGATGCCTGCGGGTAAATTTATCGTGGGCCTTGATCTCGACCCAATATGCAGACTTCTGAACGAACACTGATATGCAGTCATCATCATTGCGAAGGAGAAGAATATGAAAACCCGCATCACCGAGTTGTTCGGCATCCGGCACCCCATCATCCAGGGCGGCATGCATTATGTGTCTTTCGCCGAACTGGCCGCGGCCGTTTCCAATGCCGGGGGGCTGGGCATCATCACGGCCCTGACCCAGAAGACGCCCGCGGACCTGGCCAGGGAGATCGCCCGCTGCCGGGAAATGACCGACAGACCCTTCGGGGTCAACCTGACCTTTCTGCCCACGGTCCATGCCGTCGACTATCCGGGCTACGTGGCTGCGATCATTGAAGGCGGGGTCAGGATCGTGGAGACCGCCGGCCGCAGCCCCGAACCGGTCATGCCGGCGCTGAAGGATGCCGGGGTCAGGGTGATCCACAAATGCACCTCGGTCCGGCATGCGTTGAAAGCCGAAGCCATCGGCTGCGACGCGGCCTCCGTGGATGGGTTCGAGTGCGGCGGCCACCCGGGCGAGGACGACATCCCCAACATGATCCTGCTGCCCCGGGCGGCCGAAGAATTGAAGATTCCCTTTGTGGCTTCCGGCGGCATGGCCGACGCCCGCAGCCTGGTGGCGTCCCTGGCGTTGGGCGCCGACGGCATCAACATGGGCACCCGCTTCATCGCCACCGTTGAGGCGCCGGTGCACGACAACGTGAAGCAGGCCATCGTGGCGGCCACCGAGCTGGACACGCGCCTGGTGATGCGGCCGCTGCGCAACACGGAGCGGGTACTCAACAACGCGGCCGTCGAGCGCCTGCTGGAGAAAGAGGTCTCCATGGGCAGCGAGCTTCAGTTCGAGGATATCATCGAAGAGGTGGTGGGCGTCTATCCCAGGGTGATGACGGAAGGCCAGGTCGATGCCGGCGTCTGGTCCTGCGGCATGGTGGCCGGCCTGATCCACGACATCCCCACCTGTCAGGCGCTGCTCGACAGCATCATGGCTGATGCCGAGGGCATCATCAGGAAGCGCCTGGAGGATCTGCTGGGTTAAAAATGCGATGGACCGGCCGGTCGCACGATATGGCCTTGCACGCATGATCCGGACGGACACGAAACAGGGGCACGGTGCGCCGCGCCCCTGCAGATGGATCTACATCAAGCCCCGTTCCTGGGCGATGTTCATATAGGTTTCGAATACATTTTTCGGGGGCACGTAGTGGCTGTCCGCCTCTTTCTGCTTCAGCTGCATGGCCTCGGTGGGGCAGTCGGTGACACACAGGCCGCATCCGATGCAGCGATCCAGGTCCACCCGGGCCGTGTCGTCGACGGCGATGGCATCCATCTGGCAGCGCTCCACGCAGGCTTCGCAGGCGGTGCAGGCCGCTTCATCCACCTGTGCGTAGTAGTTGGTGTGGACCAGCCGGGCCGGTTTGTCCAGGGTTTTCAGGTTCTTCAGCACCCCGCAGCAGCATCCACAGCACATGCAGATGTTCATGGCTTTCTGCTGATTGCCCGGCTGCAGCACCAGGCCGGCATCGACGCCTTTTTTAACGATTTCCAGGGCCTCCTGTTTGTCGATTTCGCGTCCGAGCCCGTTCTTTTCGTAGTAGTAGGCGCCGGCACCAAAGGACAGGCACACTTCCATGGGTTTATCACAGCCCTTGCCGATCATCTTCTGCTCCTTGCGGCAGATGCAGTTCGTCACCACGATTTTGGATTGTCTGTTGATGATCTCTTCTGCCGCCTCGAAGGGCATGACCGCCATTTCGGCCGATACGCTTCTGGCCACCGGCACCACGCGCAATTGCTTGGTCTTGGTGCCCAGCCAGGCCTTTTTCATCAGGGCGGGCATGTACTCGTTGACATCCCGGATCAGATCTTCATCCAGGCTGTTGACATGATATTCCCAGATGCCGATGACAAACTGGGCGGCGCTGTAAAGGGTATTGTCTTTTTTTGAGATGCGAAAAATCAGCCCTTTTTGGGCCATCGCCTCCAGGGAGGCCGCCAACTGCGCTTCATCGGTGTCCACTCGGGCGGCGATACCGGCCACCGGCTCGGGCATCATGGTCAGGGTGGTTGCGATGAGGGCCTCTTCGGGGGAGAACAGGCGTTTGAGGATGCGCATCTCAACGCCTGATTCGGTGCGCGGGTAGCCTGCGGGCAGGTTGTCCAGGTGCTGGGCCAGTTTTTCATAGACATCGGTCATCGCTCGTCTCCTTTGGCAGTTCATTTTATATACCGTTTGGTATATTGTCGTTTTGCGGGATGCGTCGCATCGCTTCGATCATCCTTTCGGCAGTATCGACGGCATTGTGCATGTAAGAGGCCTCGCCGGTCACCTTGGACAGAACGCTGCCGCCCTCCATCAGGGAAATGAGGATCTCGGCGGTCGATGGCGCATCCGTTGACGGATCGATGCAGCCTTGTTCCATGCCCTTGTCGATCAGGACGACGATGCTCCGCTTCCATCTGGCCAGGACGTCCACGGCCATCCTGCGAAGCACGGCGTGGGTGTCGTCGGCCTCCACGCCGGTGTTGAGAATGGGACAGCCGCCGTAGGCCAGGATCATGGGGTAGATCTTGCGGAAGCCGCGCGGGTAGGCCAGCAGCTTGTCCAGGGTCGAACCGGCCGTTTCGAGCTCCTTGGTGAAGAAGTCGAAGATCAGGTCGAGGTTATGCTGGAACGCGTTGACGGCCACGTCGTTCTTGTCCTTGAAATTGCCGTAAATGCTGCCCTTGGTCAGGCCCGTGGCCTCAGTGAGGTCGGACATGGATGTGCCGGCATACCCCTTTTTGTTGAAGATGGGGGCGGCGGTCTCAATGATGAACTGTCGGGTTTTTTGGGCGCGGGGCGTCGCAGCGGGTTTCATGCCGAGCTGACTATACCAATCGGTATAATTAGTCAATGGAAAGAAAAAGAAAAGGGTTCGAGGATTCGAGGGGGCAAGAGCCGGTTCTTCTCTTGAATCCTTTAGGTATAACTGGTGCCATCCCAGCAGTGCGTGCACAACTGTTCCCCGGGTAGCCCGATGGCCTCGACCAGATCGTCGAGACGCTGGTATTTCAATGAGGTCAGGTGCAGCTTTTCACGGATCCGGTCGATCATGGCCAGGTTCTTTTCCGAGCCGTGGCGGGCGTATTCGTCCAGGTGCCGGTCTTCGGCCCCTTCGAGGGTCTGGATTGCCTTGCGGCCCGCCAGATCCAGGGTTGACCGTGATGATGAGAAATTGAGAAATTCACAGGGATGGATCAGGCAGGGGCAGGCCGGGCGCATGTGCACCTCCCTGGCGCCGTATTCGAACAGGATCTGCACGTTGTCGCGCAGCTGGGTGCCTCGTACGATGGAATCTTCGCAGAAAAGGATGCGCCGGCCGTCGATGAGCTGGCGCACGGGGATCAGTTTCATGCGGGCCACCAGGTCGCGCATCCCCTGATTCTGGGGCATGAAGCTGCGCGGCCAGGTGGGGGTGTATTTGACGAAGGGTCGCCGGTAGGGCAATCGGCGCTGGTTGGCATAGCCGATGCCGTGGCCGATGCCCGAATCGGGGATGCCGCCCACGAAATCCACCGCCACATCGTCGTCACGCGCCAGGGCTGCGCCGCAGCGGTTGCGCACGTCCTCCACGTTGATGCCTTCGTATTCCGACGCCGGGTATCCGTAATACACCCACAGGAAGGCGCAGACCTGCATCCGCTGGCCGGGGGGCGATTGCTGCGTCCAGCCGTCGGGGCTGACCTGGATCACCTCGCCCGGCCCCAGGCAGTGGTCCACCTCGTAGCCCAGGTTGGGAAAGGCGCAGGTTTCCGAGCTGACGGCATAGGCGCCGTCCCGGCAGCCGATGGTCAGGGGCGTCCGCCCCAGCCGGTCGCGGGCGGCGAAGATACCCGCTTCGGTGAGCAGCAGCATCGAGCAGGAACCCTGGATGGCATCCTGTGCGTTTTTAATGCCTTCGACAAGATTGTCGGCCTCGCAGATCAGCATGGCCACCACTTCGGTGGGGTGGACCTCACCGGCGGTGGTGTCGGAAAAGTAGCTTTTTCGCCGGAAGGCCCGCTTGACGAGATCCGCCTGGTTGTTGATCTTGCCCACGGTGACGATGCCAAAGGTGCCCATGTGGGACCCCACGATCAGGGGTTGGGGATCGGTATCGCTGATCACGCCGATGCCGAAGCGGCCGTGGAAATGGTTCAGTTCGGCCTCGAATTTGGTTCGGAAATAGCTGTTTTCGATATTGTGGATGGCCCGCTGGATGCCCTTGCCGTTGCACACGGCCATGCCGCCCCGACGGGTGCCCAGGTGAGAATGATAGTCGGTTCCGTAGAAAAGGTCGGAAACGCAGTCCGATGCCGATGCAACCCCAAACAATCCGCCCATGTGACGTCCCTTTCAAATCGGTCAGGCCCCCGCCATGCAGAAGAACCATGGTGTGTCGGAAGCCGTTGCCTGGTACCCGGTTTATAAAGCCTGGAAGGCTGAACGCAATGACTCTCAATAGCTGGAGGTAAATGAAGCCGGGCCGAAAAGCAAGGGCAATGTTCCCCGGCGCTATTCACCCATGCCGGGTCGGGTCCATTTCTGCATGGCGAATACGGCGGCAAAGGCAGCCAGGCCGATACCGTCGGCCCAGTACTGGGGCCAGAACAGGCCGGCGGCGGCGATCCAGAACAGGATGGTTTCCGGCCAGGTCGCCCGGCGGATAAAATAGCGCTCGATGGCCGAGGCGAAGGCGATCAGCCCCAGAAGGGTGGTGACCACGGTCAGGCCCACCTGCCAGTGCAGCAGTTCATAACCGGGTCCCATGCCCAGCAGGGGCCGGTAGGCCATGATGATGGGGATGATGTAGAGTCCTTTGGCCAGCTTCCAGGAGGTGAAGGCCGTGCGCATGGGGTTGGCGCCGGCCACCCCGGCCCCGGCGAAACTGGCCAGGCTGACCGGCGGCGTCACGTTGGCGTCCTGGGAATACCAGAAAACGATCATGTGGCTGACCATCAGCGGAACGCCCATGTCCAGCAGGGCCGGTCCGGCCAGGGTGGCCAGAACGATGTAACTGGCGGTGACCGGAAGGCCCATGCCCAATACCAGTGAGGCGGCGCCGATGAGCAGGATGGCCAGGACCTTGATGCCGTAGCTCAGTTCCAGTACCAGGCTGGAAAATTTCAACCCCATGCCGGTAAGCGTCACCATGCCGACGATGATGCCGGCCGCAGCGCAGGCCACCGATACCATGATGGCGCTCTTGGCCCCCTTTTCCAGGGCTCTGACGATGCTCATGATTTCGCCCGCGGCAAATGCCGATGCCGTCGCACGGGCTCTGCCCTCCGCCGACGGCGTCGGGGCCACGCGCCACCGTACCGCATTGGCGGCCAGGCTGGCCGCCACCGTGCTGACCACCGCCACGAAGCCGGCCATCATGGGCGAGTAGTTGTTGACCAGCACGTAGATCAGGATCAGGACGGGAATGATGAAGTGCAGCCCCTCCCTGACCACCCGGCCCACACGGGGCAGGCTCTCCCTGGGCTGGCCTTCCAGACCGAATTTTTTGGCCTCGTAATGTACGAAAAAGAGCACGGTCACGTAATACATGACGGCCGGCATCAGGGCCACCTTGATGATGGTCAGGTAGCTGGTGTTGGTGAATTCGGCCATCAGAAAGGCCCCGGCGCCCATGATGGGGGGCATGAGCTGCCCGCCGGTGGATGCGGCCGCCTCGATGGCCCCGGCCACGTGGGGCCGGTAGCCGACCTTTTTCATCATTGGGATGGTAAACGATCCGGTGGCCACCACGTTGCCCACGGCAGATCCGGAGACCGAGCCCATGAAGCCCGAGGCCACCACCGAGGTTTTGGCCGGACCGCCGGAAAAGCGGCCGGTAAGGGCGTAGGCCAGTTCGATGAAAAAATTGCCGCCGCCGGTGGATTCCAGGAAGGCGCCGAAGAGGACGAAGACGAAGACAAAGGTTGCGGCCACGCCGATGGGCAGGCCGAAGATCCCTTCCGTGGTCAGCCACAGGGTGGTGGTGATGCGCTCGATGGAGTAGCCCTTGTGAATGATCAGTTCCGGCATCCAGGGGCCGAAATAGGCATACAGCATGGCGACCAGACAGATGCCGGTCATGATTCCGCCGATGACCCGACGGCAGGCCTCCAGCACCAGCAGGGTGCCGACGATGCTCACCGCCCGGTCGGCGGCCAGCCAGTCGCCCTGGCGCTCGAAAATTTCCGTCAGGTTGATGCAGATATAGGCCGTGCAGGCAATCGATGCGGCCACCAGCAGCCAGTCCAGGACGGTCCAGAGATTCAAGCGGTCCTTGCGGGCGGATGCAAAGGGCGGCTTGAGCAGAAAGGTCAGCACCAGAATGGCCCCCAGGTGGATGGATCGCTGGACCAGGGCCGTCAGGGTGGCAATGCCGGCGGTGTAGAGCTGGTAGAGACTCAGGCTGACCGCGACCACCATGACGATCTTCGCCGTGGTGGCGGCTAACAGGGTTTGTGGGGTATCGGTCTGGGTTGGATCGGTGTCGGGCATGGGCTTTTTCGGTGATCCGTGATCAGGGCGCAGTGAACAGTTGGGGGTGTGTTTTCCATTCACGGTCTGCCAGTCCTGGATCGCCATTTTCCTTTTGTGGTTGAGCGTATGTTGTCAGTGACCAGTGATCCGTGAACGGTGTTCGGCGGAGAATGTGTTTTCCGAGCACTGATCACCGGTCACGGTTCACCGGCTTTTCCGGTGTTGCTGTATGGGGGAACACCCGTCGCCAGGCCCGATAGGGCCAGGACACGGGGGTGGCCGAAAACTGAACCGCCACGTGGGGCGCCAGCGCGCTCAGGTTGGTCCGGGTGCCGCGCCAGACCACCGTATGATCGACGCCGGGACTGCCGATGCGAAGGACAAAATCGCCGACCGGCATGTGCATGTCTTCGATCACCTCGTAGGGTCCCCGGGTAACCATGCGGCCCACGCCGGGCATTTTGCCCATGCCCGCCCCGAACTTCAGGTAGCGCTCCTCCTCGATGAAAATCCGCCCCGACGGGTCCAGGCTGTGCATTTCCCAGATCGGAGCGTTTTCCACCGAATGAAAGTAGTGAATCGTAAAGGGTTCACCGGCTTCAAGGGGCAGCACCAGCAGCGGTGCATCCCCCTTTACCGGCGTCACGTGAAGCTCCAGCCCCCCGGCAACATGCAGGGTGCTGGATACGACCACCAGCAACAGCAGGATCACGGCAATGGAGAAACGCCTGGCCGGACGGGTGGTCATCCTGGACTTACGGCCGCAGCTTGTCGGGCACGGCGAGGCCTTTTTCCTCCAGGTACCGGATCGTTCCCGGGTGGAGGGGGATCGGTGAGTATTTCACCGCATTTTCAGGCGTGGTGTAGGCCGCCGACGGGTGAATTTTCTGCAGGTAGTCGTTGTTCTCGAAAAGCGCCTTGACCAGCCGGTAGACCATGTCCTCGTCCAGGGAGGCCTGGCAGATCATCACGTTCCAGACACCGATGGTCGCGACGGACTGATCGATACCGCGGTAGACGCCGCCGGCCAGTTCCACCGACGAATAGGTCTTGTTGGCCGCCAGTATCCGTTCGGTCTGCTCGGGGGTGAACCCGATCATGGTGATCTCGTGGGTCGTTGCCAGGTCCAGGATGGAGCTGGTGCCGGGGCCGACCGACCAGACGCCCACATCGATGGTGCCGTCCCGCAGGGCGTTGGCGCTTTCGGTAAAGGAGAGCCGGCTGTCCTTGTAAGTGCCTTTGTCGATCCCCAGGGACTTGAGCACGGCTTCGGCCATGAAGTTGGTGCCGCTGCCCGGGCTTCCGGTACTGATGCTGCGGCCCTTCACCCCCATGATGTCGGTGACGCCGGTGCTTTTCAATCCCACGATCTGCAGCAGGTTGGGGTACATGATGGCCATGGACAGAATCGCATGCTTTTTGCCCTTGAATTTGCTCAGGCCGTTGAACCCGGCCACGGCCACGTCGCCCATGACTTCGCCGATGACCGTTTCGCCCTTGTGGGCCAGTTTGACGTTTTCCACGCTGGCGCCGGTGACTTCAGCCACGGCCTTGACCCCTTTGACATGCTTGGACCAGATTTCGGCCACGCCGCCGCCATAGGGATAATAGATGCCACCGGTGCCGCCGGTGCCGATGCTGATGAAAGTGGTTCTGGCCAGGGCTGGCGATGCAAGCAGACCGGCGATGAAGATAAACACGATTGCGATGCTGATGCGTTTCATATCGAAGACCTCCTGGTTGCTTGTCAGGTTCTATTGACTCATGGTTTTGACCATCAGTGTGACCGATTCGGGCCCGCGGTCCATATCTTTCACCGGGTAGACGAACGAGGCGGTCTCTCCGGGCTGAACCAGCCCCTTGGCTGTTTTACGGGGAATCAGGCCACCGACGGCTTTGCCGTTGTCCAAAAAAATGTTGACCCGGTAACGCTGCGGCCGGTCGCTGACATTCTTGAGGCTCACATTGTAGTGCAGGGTGTCGCTGCCCTCCCATTTTTTAAGGACACATGAGAAGTCCGCCAGCTCGGCTTCCGGTGCGATGGATGTCTCGATCTTGCTGTCGGCCGCGCAGGGGAAGACTTCTCCGGGTTTGGGTTTGGGGCCGGCGCATCCCACACAAACCAGGCATGCCAGGACGGTGATGATCCCCAGGAATCTTACAACGTGCTGAAATCGCTTCATGGTTCATTCCTCCTTGCAGGTTGTCGGGTGAAAACCTAAAGCTTATTTTCAATGCCCGCGAAGGCGCATGTTTACGATCGTGCTGAAAAAGTGCTGATTACCACGCGAAGGTGACTTTAACCGGGTGGTGAAAAGAGGTGTGCAGACCCGGTTGAGCGATAATCAAAAAGACCACAGGCGGTTTTTTTTGTCAACTGTCAGCGGGCGGAGATAAATGATTCCAGTGCGTAAGATCCAACCTGAACAGGCACATTGAATGACGATTGGAGGGCAGGGGTCGAATTATTGGAAGGCTGCCTGCTGATGGTTGTCGACAGGCCAGGGAAACCGTGTTGCCTTCACCGGCATTGACCGCTTAGCCTCCCCGCGCAGTTCCTTTCCAGATTTCCAACGATAAAAGCGCTTGACAGGGAATGCGGCCTTTCATATACATATACACCCTATATGTATACAAGGAGGTTGAAATGTCTTTATGCGGAGATGACCATCCTAAATTGATTGCCAGGATAAATCGAATCGAAGGGCAGGTGCGCGGGTTAAAAAAAATGGTGAAAGACGATCGAGACTGTCTTCAAGTGCTTAAACAGATCGCCGCAGCCGGCGGTGCATTGAGATCGTTGGGATCGGTTATTTTGGAAGATCACCTCAAGGGCTGTGTGGCGACGGCTATCCAAAACAAGGACCATGAAGCGGAATTGATAACAGAAGTTGTCGACATTTTTAACAAGTTCAGCAGATAGGACATGAAGCTATGATCGGTCGTTTTTCCAAACTGGGTGTATATCATGAATTGTTCAGAATGAGAGACTTTTACCTGGCGTTCGCTGCGGCAATTATAGCGTTATTGAGCTTTGTCATTGATTACGGACAAGCGTCGACCGGTATTGTTGGAAATGCGCTGGCCATCATTTCGGTTGCCATAAACGGGTTCCCGATCATCTGGGGCGCGATCAAGGGGCTTATTGACCGGGAAGTCAATGTCGACGAACTGGTCAGCCTTGCCATTATTGCCAGCCTGATCCAGGGAGAGTTCTTAACCGCAGCGGTTGTCAGTTTTGTAATGACCTTCGGTGGATTAATCGAAAAGGTAACCAGTGAATCCGCCCGCAAGGCAATCCAAACGCTTGTCCGTATCGCACCCGAAACGGCGACCGTGCTGACAGGCGAGGAAGAAAAAACCGTGCCCATCGATACGGTTTGTGTTGGGGATCATATTCTCATTAAGCCGGGGGAACGGATTCCCGTAGATGCCCGAATTCTCTCCGGTGTTTCCACTGTGGATGAGTCGGCAATGACCGGCGAACCCCTGCCGGTTGAAAAACAGACCGGAGATGTCATTTTGGCCGGCACCTTGAATCATAATGGTGTGATCCAGGCGGCGGTAACGAAAGTTGGTCAGGACACCACCCTGGGCAAGGTGATCAAGCTGATCAGCCAGGCCGAACTACACCGTCCCGAAGCCGTTAGACTCATTGATCGGTATGCAACCTGGTTCACACCCGTCATATTGGGCTGTTCGGTGATTACCTGGATAATTACCGGAGATATCAGCCGAGCGGTTGCCGTATTGATTGTTGGATGCCCGTGTGCCTTGATACTGGCAGCCCCTACTGCGACGGTAGCGGCGATAGGGAGAGCTGCCAAGGCTGGAATTTTAGTGAAAGGGGGCCAGTACCTCGAAAGGGCCGCGTCAGTGAAGGCGGTATTGTTCGATAAAACAGGAACCCTGACCCTGGGCGAGCCCAGGGTCGAGGACATTGCCTGCACTGAAGGCATCGCAAAAGAAGCGGTACTCTCCTGCGCTGCCAGTGCCGAGCAGCATTGCTCGCACCCGCTGGCCCGAGCGATATTGAAAGCAGCACATTATGCCAAGGTCGTCGTGAGCGGAGCCGAAAATGCGTTCCAGGAAATTGGACTCGGCGTTCGAGCGATGGTGGATGGCGTCCTGGTAGAAGTCGGGAGTGTTTCCGCCGGTGACAATTCGGCCGCGTTGCCAAGTAATCTCCAACAATGCATCGACACCTCGCTTGCGCGTGGTATCACGCCGCTGGTGGTTTATCGTGATCAAACGCCTGTTGGCGTGCTGAATGTTACCGATCAGGTCCGACCCCTTGCCCATTCGACGGTCAATCGGTTCAATCAGCTTGGAATCGAAGCGATGGCCATTTTATCCGGCGATCATGACAAGGCCGTTCAACGAGTTGCCGACACCGTCGGAATCGGTCAAGTTTATTCACGGCTCAAACCCCAGGACAAAGTGGGTGTCATCAAGGAATATCAATCGCGAAAGTTGCCGGTGATGTTTGTCGGTGACGGGATAAACGATGCGCCGGCACTGGCCGTTTCTCAGGTCGGTGTGGCCATGGGTGCTGCGGGAACCGATGTGGCATTGGAGACGGCAGACATCGCCCTGACCCATGACAACATATCCAAGCTGCCGTGGTTGATACGGCTGTCTCGACGGATGCTGAGCATTATCAGGCTCAACATTGTGTTCGGACTGGCATTCAATGGAGTGGCCGTAGTTGCTGGCGGCATGGGTTGGTTGACGCCAATAATGGCCGCCATCGTTCACAATGTCGGCAGCGTCCTGGTTGTTTTTGCATCAGCGAGTTTGGCCTTCTTTGCGGAAAACAGGGATGCCTGAATGTATGCGAGGCGAAGGTGCTTTTCCTGAAGAGTGTAATCCTGCTATCCTGATAATGTAGATAGTGCCCATCCATAAATGGCCAATTTGTCCGATATCTGCGTTGCGCTCAAATTTTTATCCTCGGAATATCAGCCATATGCCTGCGGTAAAATTTTTCGCGCGCCTTGATCTCAACCCAATTTGCCTATTTCTGGATGAACACTAGATAAATAATTATTCCATTTGATACCGGTATGCGTAAAAGGGCTTGACATGCGGAGGTTGATTCGATTAATTAGGATAACCTATAAAAAATAGAATAATCTAACAATGAGGTTTTCGTTATGGTATCTGCTGCCAGGGAAGAGATGGTGGAAAAACCCCTGACTTCCGTCATGGAAGACTACTTGGAGGCGATTTTCGATCTGGACAAGGAGAAGCGAGTGGTTCGCGTCAAAGATATCGCCAAGCGAATGAACGTAAAAATGCCCACCGTTTCCAGTATGCTCAAAACCTTGAATACCCGGGGGTTGGTGAACTACGAAAAATACGAATACGTGGAACTGACCAAAGGCGGAATGGACGTCGGGCAGGAAATGCGGCGCAGACATGGGGTCCTGCTCAAGTTTCTGACCGAAATCTTAAAGGTTGATCTCCCAACTGCTGATGAAGAAGCGTGTAAAATGGAGCATGCGCTCAGTTCTGAAACCTTGGACAGACTGACCGATTTTATGGCCTTCATCCAGGTATGTCCCCGTACAGGGGAGGACTGGCTTCGGTTTTTCGACGACTACCGATCAAATGGTCACCGACCGGAAGCCTGCAAAACACGCTGTGAAACCTTTTCTTCTGATATAAACAACTATATTGAGTCTTCCCAATAATCCTGACCCCTTGTTGACAAGACCGGTCACGGACAAGAATTCAGGGTTTTAACCGCCTTCAAGGGAAAAAGTTGCAGGCGGTGTTTTTTTAATTTAATTGTTAGAATACTCTATTAAAGAAAGGACATACTATTGTCATGGGGGTGGATAAAAAAGAATTGGTCGATGTGCTGAATGCCAGCGTTAAGGATCTGCAAAAGGGCATTGATATGCATTGTTGCCTGATAACCTCCATCGTGGAGGAGCGGTTGAACGAGAACAACCTGCAGCCGATATTGGATCGCTGTCCCAAGCGATCACGGGAACTCAGGTTGGAAAAAGCGATTACTGACGCTATCGACGTTCTGGAGGAGAGCCGAAAAGCATTTAAATCCAAAAAACTTGAAGGATTGCGTAAACAACTCACCCATGTGCTGATCGACGTGGAATAATATCGGCAAGGGAGGTCTTACGGGTTCCATGTCTTTGAAATGGAATGGAACAAGTGAAGGCGTAACTCAAGATCGAAAATGATCGAGATACGCCTTTTTTTATGGGGCGGTCTGATTCAATAGTGATCGATCAAAGCGAAAAAATATCCAGGGAGGACATGACGATGTTAATGAAAAAACATCCTGTTAATGATGGTGTAACACGAATGCATGATCCGGATGAACCGGTCTCCGGCCTTGAGGGCCGGTTTAGAATCTGAGAGACCAGCCACTGTTTCAAATGTCCGGTGGTCGGGATGTGCCTGAACCTTGCCGAGCAGCGGCAGCTGCTTAAAAAAATGGGCTTGCTTAAAAAAAATGACAGCCCTTTCGAGATGCACGAGAAGATGGTTTCCGTTATGGATAGCGAAAACCGGTTGTCACGGCGAATCGACAACCTGCTCGAACGCAAATTCGGAAAGCAGGCAGCCGTGCTGCTCAAACTCGACGAGAAGGCCATATTGGCGCATTTCAAGGAGGCGTTGGCATCCGGGGATGCTGCCGCAGTGTTGTGGGCCACGGCAGTCGGCCCCGATTTATCCACGGCATGTCGCCGGGAAATCTTCGGCGACATTCACATGACCATGCACTGGAACGGCGAACAGCTGATGCAATTCAAGCGGAAACTGTCCCGGCAGCAACATGATCTGGACAGGGTGCAGCAGCGCTTCAATGATTCTGCCCGGCAACGGCGATCATTGAAAAAAGAAGTCAACAGCCACAAGCGGGAACAGAAAGATTTGCTGTGTAAACTATCCGCTGCGACGATAGAGAACTGCACGTTGCATAAAACCCTCCACGAACTCAGCAGTCGCGATGGTACGTACGATCAAGATCATGAGTGCAGGAGGTTGCAGCTCGTTTGCGAGGGACTCGGCGAGCAATTAGCGGCAGCACAAGTTAAGATAGCGACCCTTGAGGAAAAAAACAGCCAGCTTTTATCGCAGCTGGGCCAGCAACTCGAAATGGAAAAACATTTTCGAGAGGAAGCCCGGGCGATCATCACCGAGATGTCGTCGATGAACCGCTGTGATGAAAGCTGTCCCTCGTTTGATCTATGCAAAAAAAGAATTCTGATCGTCGGCGGGGTCACGCGCATGGAATCCTTGTATCGCGAATTGATTGAGGGCAGCAACGGTGTCTTCGAGTACCACGACGGGTATGTCAAAAAAGGAGCCAGGGATATAGAATCCCGCCTCAAAAGGGCTGACATGGTGCTTTGTCCGGTCAACTGCAACAGCCATGCGGCCTGTTCCATTGTTAAAAATTTAGGCAAAAAGCATAACAAAACGGTTCATATACTGGCCAATTCAAGCTTAAGTACCGTATCCCAGGTGATTTGGGGCAAGACAGGTAACGCTGCATGCACGCTCAACTGATCCGGGAAATTCGAGAAGTATTCTTTTAAAGGACTTAACCCCTTCATGGAGGACGTTCCGATGAGCATCAATTTCCAAGTTGAATTCAAAAAAAGCAACGGAAATCAGCATGTCAATCCCAGAGGCGATTTTGATGGCAGTGCCGCATGGGAGTTAATTAAGGTGCTGCACGAACAATATGATGGCAGAGGACAGGTCTACATTGAGACCAGTAATCTGCGGGAATTGTGCCCTTTTGGCTGCAGCACGTTTCAGTGTGGTCTGAATCGAAAGCACCTTCCCGCCGATCGACTCATTTTCAAAGGGGAAAAGGGGGTCGACATGGCACCCAAGGGAAGTAACGTCATCGAGTCTTTTCCAAAGCACCGGTGACCAGGGAACTGCGCGAATTGTGTTTGTTCCCAAAAAAAGAAAAACCATTGAGAAAATAGAATCCAGGGGCTTTTCATATGGAAGCTGCAGAGGATAAACATATTCGTGTCGAAATTGGTGAAAAGACCCTGCTTCGCCTCTTGGCAGGTGGTCAGGTTTGTGCAGCGGACTTAAATTGCCTGGATTGTGATTCGAAAAAACGCCTCTGCCGCCTCTGCCTGCAAAGCTGTGCAGATACAATAGCAGGGGGCCTCGGAGGGATGTTGGTGCAAAGGGCAACCTGTAAGGGTGTGGATGTTGTCGTTTGGGCAAAGTAACCGTCGATTCATTGGCCTGACGATCAGCAAGCATATAGGCGACCTTGCGAGAATTCGAAGGCACCGCCAACCCCATTAGTGATGGGTCGTTGGGATTGACGGGTTCTGCGACCGTCATTTTCCTCGCTGGCAGGAAAAAACAAAAATTAGCTTGACATCCCTTAGCCGATATGAAATTTAGTTCTCTCACTTAGTTAGAAGGCTCTATCTAAGCGAGAAGGGTCTTACGGCTTTCGGCCATAAAATGGTGCGGGGGAAGTGAAGGCGTAGCACGGGGCGCGACAGATACGTTCCGGCCACGCCTTTTTTTTGGTCTTGACGATGATTGAATTTGAATCCATGCGGCATTTATGTATGGAAATTAAAAACCGTTTTCGTGGGACAGAAAGAGCATATGATCAAGCAAAAAACCTCCCGGCCGTCTTTCCCGCTTGCCATGGCAGGAGATGGTGAAATGGTTCGAATTGTATCATTTCGTCACGGGCGAAACTTTCAAGAACGACTGCTTAGCATGGGCATTCAGCTGGACGATGTGGTCAAGGTTCAGCAGCGCCGGGACAAAGGAGCCGTCGTTATTTCCAAGGAGAACACCCGCTATGCACTCGGCGGTGGGATGGCGCTAAAAATTCACGTGATAAAGGAGACCTGAACGATGGGAAGAAAATTGGCAGACATGTCTGTTGGAGATCGAGGCCGCGTGACCGGTTTTGAAAAAGGGCTCGAAAAGTACCGCACCAAACTCATATCCATGGGACTGATTAAAGGTACCACGTTCACGATTAACCGGGTAGCGCCCATGGGTGATCCGGTAGAAATTGAAGTGCGCGGTTACAACCTTAGCTTGCGTAAAGACGAAGCAACGGCACTTTTTGTGGAGGGAGTATAAAAATGAGTGATTTTACCATTGGCGTGGTTGGCAACCCCAACTGTGGAAAAACAACATTGTTCAACGCCTTGACCGGTGCAAGGCAACGTGTTGGCAACTGGCCGGGAGTTACCGTAGACCGAAAGACAGGTTCCTACCGGCATAAAGCACATCGGGTCGAGGTGGTCGATACGCCGGGCATCTATTCGCTTTCCGCTGCTTCATTGGACGAGGAGGTGGCCAGAGACTATATCCTCTCCGGCGAGGCCGATCTTATTGTAAATATCGTCGATGCCTCGAATATCGAGCGTAATCTTTACCTCACCACCCAGCTGCTGGAGATGCGCCCCCCCTTGTTAATCGCACTGAACATGATGGATATCGCAAAGGAACGGGGGGTCGAAATCGATGTGGACAGCCTGGCCAAACAGCTTGGATGCCCGGTTGTTCCGCTGGTGGTTTCCAAAAACCAAGGCGTCGCCCATCTGAAAAATGTCATCAACGAAGCGGCCGCTGAAAAAAAACGATCGACGGCTGGAATCTCCTATCCGGTAGGAATCCAGGAAGCAGCGGCTGAGCTGCGGCCGCTTGTTCAAGAGGTGGCCAAAACAAAACAGTATGACGCCGGCTGGATGGCGCTCAAGCTCCTTGAAAATGACGAACAGGTTGGCACAATGGTTAGCCGTGAAGCACTGGCCCAAACGGAACGACTGCAGCAGGCCATTGAGGACAAGCTCGAGGACGACGCCGAGATTCTTATCGCCACCGCCCGATATGGATTCATCAACTGGTTGACCAAAGACACGATTAGGAAGACCCGCCAGGTAGCCGATTCCATTACGGACAAGCTCGACAAGGTTTTCCTCAGCCGGATTTACGGAATCCCCATTTTTCTGTTGGCAATGTACCTCATGTTCATGTTTACCATCAATCTGGGTGGTGCTTTTATCGATTTTTTCGATATTTTTACCGGCGCCATTGTTGTCGATGGGTTCGGCGCACTGCTGGCGAACCTAAACGCTCCCGAATGGCTGGTCACGGTTCTGGCGGGGGGCATTGGGGGCGGTATCCAGACCATGGCCACCTTTATCCCGCCCATTGGTTTCATGTTCCTCTTTCTGTCCTTTCTTGAAGACTCGGGGTACATGGCCAGGGCCGCTTTTGTAATGGATCGTTTCATGCGAGTCATCGGCCTGCCTGGCAAAGCGTTTATTCCCATGCTGGTCGGCTTCGGCTGCAATGTCCCGGCGATCATGGCGACCCGAACACTGGAAAGTGAGCGGGACCGCACGTTGACCATCATGATGAACCCGTTTATGTCCTGCGGCGCGCGGCTGCCGGTGTATGCGCTTTTTGCCGCTGCCTTCTTTCCGACCGGCGGCCAGAACCTGGTCTTTCTACTTTACCTGATCGGTATCGGTTTTGCGGTGATTACCGGCCTGGTACTTAAAAATACCATGCTAAAGGGAGAAATCACCCCTTTTGTCATGGAACTGCCTCCCTATCATTTACCGACGTTAAAAGCCGTCCTATTGCGCAGCTATGAGCGATTGACAACATTTTTGTTCAAGGCCGGCAAGGTGTTGATACCGGTAATTGTTGTGTTGTCCTTCCTTAACTCATTGGGTACCGACGGCACTTTTGGAAACGAAGACAGTGAGAACTCGGCCCTGGCTTCGATCAGCAAATCCATTACACCGGCCCTCAAGCCATTTGGCGTTACCGATGAGAACTGGCCGGCAACCGTAGGTGTGTTCACCGGTATTTTTGCCAAAGAAGCTGTCGTCGGCACGTTGGATGCGTTGTATGGCACAATGGACGCTGCCGCGTCAGGAGAAGAGCAAGAAGGCGTCAGCTTCTGGGGTGCGATTGGTGAATCCTTCGCCAGCATTCCAGCCAATTTGTCAGATCTGGGTGGTACCTTGCTGGATCCACTCGGCCTTTCAGTCGGCGATGTCAGGGATCCGGCCGCTGCAGCTAAAGGGCAAGACGTCAGTGAGGGAACCTTCAGTTCCATGGTGACCTTGTTTGGATCCAAAGTGGCAGCTTTTGCCTATCTGCTTTTCATTCTGCTTTACTTTCCCTGCAGTGCAGCCATAGCCGCCGTTTATCGCGAAACCAACCTCAAATGGACGGCATTCGCCGGCTTCTGGACGACGTTCATGGCCTATTTTGCTGCGGTCGTTTTTTATCAGGTGGCGACTTTTGGCAGCCACCCGGCATCGTCAACGATGTGGGTGCTGGTGATGGCGGTCGCATTCGCGGCAGTTGTCGGCATATTGAAAATGATCGGCAGGAGAGATCAGGCGGAATTGGCCCTTGTTGCCGGTGCCAAGGCTTGAAATATTTCCATGATCGGGTTGAGGGTAGACTCGTCGGTTGATGATTTCCGGCTTCAACCTCCAACCCGAACGATGTATGCGGGGGAATACCATGACGCCCATTGCAATAAAGCAGTATTTATCAGGACGGAAGCTTGCGACGCTTAAGGACATCGCTGTCCATTTCAGAATGGATACGGATACCGTTAAGCCCATGCTGGACCTATGGGCCCGTAAGGGTAGGGTTAAAAAGCATGCCAGCAATCTTGGATGCCAGAAGGGCTGTTGCAAGTGTGATCCTGCAACCATTACGACCTATGAATGGATTGAGTAAAACACCGGGTTTGCGAAAGGGACTGGTCATCGGCATCCATAAAAATGCCTTCAAGGCGCATGCGGACAAAAAACGTTTCCAGGTATGTCGCACGGCTATCCCCCGTGCGGTCTGGAAATCAGAAAAATACTCCTATGTCGGTCTCGAGATTTACCTGCCGGATGCCGGTATGGGCCAAAAAGCAGACTGGATATATGCGGCCGGTCTTGTGGAGGGCATTATTAAGGCTAAAAGAAAAACCTAAGCAGCCTCACGTTGGCTGTTGACATGAAGATTGTATCTATTATTGATCCGCCTTACGACAGGTGACCGGATGGCCGGTGCGCTTTGCAGTGAAGGTGCAAGGAATTCGTTGAATATGAATCCCATTGTGCCTTTTTTTGTGGTTCGCCAATGCAGTTGCGCATTGGTGAAGGTTCTGCAGGAATGGATTCATAGTTCAAATTAAGGAGTGTTTGCAATGCGATCTGGATTTCAAATTAACTATCGCCACAGTGTCGGCAACCTTCACATTTATCTTTGTGGAGAATTCAACGGTATGTGTGCCTGGGAACTTATCAAGACCATCCGACGGCAGCGAACCGACGCCGGTCGAATATTTGTCAATACGGCCGATCTGAAGCAAGTCGTGTCTGCCGGTGCATACATGTTCAAATCTCACATGACCCGAAAGCAGTTGCCGTCGGACTGGCTTTATTTCAAGGGTGAGAAAGGATTTAAGATCGCCCCTGACGGTAGCCGGGTGATAATAAGCAAAAAAAATGGAAGTCCGCCAGAGCCCATTTTGAAGGCCTTGATTTCGTAATCAAGGCAATCTGTAACCCCATACATGGCCCATACCAATAATAGGAGAAGAAATGAAAAAGGCTTTGATTATTTTTGGCAGCACAACCGGCAATACTGAAGATATGACCGGTATCATCAAGACGGCGCTGGAGGAATCCGGTCTCGAAACGGAAGTCAAGGAGGTGACAGATGCCGCTGTGGCGGACCTGATGGCCAACCATGAACTGCTCTTGCTGGGATGTCCGGCTTACGGTGATGATACCATTGATTGGCAACTCGAAATCGGTCGCGTGAACTAGTATGCATAATTGACTATCCAAACAAACCGCTCATGCCTCTCTTTTAATCGTCGCCGTAATTGTCTTCGGTTATGTCAGGGGGGCTCATTATGATTGGTAAAACAATGAGAATAATGGTGATAGGATAGAGGATAGTATCAAATAGAACCTTACGGCCTGCGGTTGCTGATTGACGCGCAGGAAGTGAAGGCGCAAGAGGGTCAGGTTTTCCCTGCAGGGAAGCCCTCTTGCGCCTTTTTTATTGAATCAGAAAGGAGAAGGATTCAGCTGCGGTCCAGGCCCGGTATATGAACGCCGGGGCAACACTAACGAATCCGATAAAGAAGGATAATTTAACTTCAGGAGGAAAAATTGATGAGAAAAATGGTAATAAATCTATTGTGTCTAACGATTTGCAGTGCGTTTTTTGTAGTAACTGCATATGCCGAGGGAACGTCCCACGATGAATTGTCCAAGCGCGTATCGCTTATCGAAGCGAAAATTGAAAAAGGCATCATGCCGGCGAAGTGGGCCGAACGCATTTCCGTGAGCGGCCTCATCGAAGTGGAAGCCGGACACACGAGCACCGACCCGGCCGACGGTGACGGTGACGACGAAAGCGATATCGCCGTTTCCACTGTGGAGTTGGGCATCGAAGCGAAAATCATCGATCATGTCTCCGGCAACATCCTTTTCCTGTATGAAGATGGAGAGGACATTGCCGTTGATGAGGCCACGATTACCATCAGCGGTGAAGACATTGTCCCGCTCTACCTGACAGCGGGTGAAATGTATGTCCCCTTCGGCAATTTTGAGTCCCATATGATTTCCGATCCGCTCACGCTTGAAATTGCCGAAACACGCGAAGCCGCTATTCAAATGGGGTTTGAGAGGGGTGGGTTTTATGGCTCGGCCTTCATTTTTAACGGCGATGCGGATGAGGTGGACGAGGACGACAGCCACATCGATAATTTCGGCGCCAATGCCGGCTATTCCATGGAGAGCGATGCCTTCAATCTGGATTTCGGGTTCAGCTTCATCAACAATTTGATCGATGCCGATGGCTGGGAAGACGTGATGGATGAAGAAGAACTGGCCTTGAAAGCTTATGCGGCCGGCATGGGGGCGCATGCCATCGTTAATGTCGGACCGGTCACTTTTATTGCCGAATATGTGACTGCCATGGATGATATCGAATGGATTGATGAGGGTGACAACTTGATCGTTGAGGGCGAAGTTTCCGCATGGAATCTGGAGGCTGGATACGACTTTGCCATCGGTGAAAAAGAGGCTGCCGTCGCCGTGGCCCTTCAAGGCACGGATGAAGCCCATAACCGCCTTCCCGAAACCCGTTATCTGGGAACTTTCGTCCTGGGGATTGTTGATAATACGACGCTTGCCTTTGAATACTTCCATGACGAGTACGAAAACGATGACGAAGAGGATGGTTTCACAGCGCAATTAGCCATAGCGTTTTAAGGGGGCTGAGGCAACAACCGGCCAGAAAAAATGGCGCACCTGACCTGCTTTCCGGGCATGGTGGTTGCGCCTTTTTGTTTTGGCACAACCACCGTACGAGGGACTTTTCAAAGACTACGACGTCGTAGTAAAGCTCGGTGGTCCGGAAAAGGCATCGTTGTCGCGGGTGGTTGATAACAACAGGTCAGGGAGAGGACCGTTTAACGGCGGTATGATTTATAATATCCGGCACCCTGTCCGAACGGTCGGCAGCAAAAAAACCGTACCGGCCTGATTGTTCAACTAAGAAATTGTTTTCTTTCTCATTGTTAAAACCTCCTTTTGAAAAATCAATTCCCTATCTTTATAAATAATTCCATTTTTAATTTGGCACATACAATTTTTAACTGACGGGAATTCCATGCGAATTCAGTGGCGACCCTGCGAGAGTGCAAAGGAGGGCTGGCGTGCGGCCGGACGACTGGGGCGGCCCATGATCCACACGGGCTGGCCGGCATGCGGTGGGGTTGCCGTCCGGCCACGATCCGGGGCGAAAAATGGTTTAACCACTTGATTATAAATAATATATAGCTCTCTGGCCGGGTGTGCCGGCAGCTTGTTGCCACGACAGGTGCATGCCATTTCTGATTTACCCGCCTGTAATCGCTTAACTTTTTCCGGTTTCGGGCGATAAATCTTTCAGGATCGATCACCCCGTCCGGGGTCGATTGCATTCATCAACCCCATCGAAGAGGCGACTGGCTGAAATGAACGATGCGATACCCGGCCCACCCTTGCCGGCAGACCGGCATTTGCTCAAAAAGATCGAGCAACTGTCCGACGAAGTTGAACGGCTGAAAAAGACCAGGGATCACCTGTCCGCCCAGAACAACCTGCTGGACAACCTTTTCGAACATGCCCCCATGGGAGTTACCGTCTGGGACGCCCGGGGGCGGCTGCTGCATGCCAACCAGGAATTTTCACGGCTCACCGGATATTCCATAGCGGACATGCGAACCCTGGACGACTGGTTTTCGAGGGCGTATCCCGACGCCGCCTACCGGCAGACCGTCAGGGCCGCGTGGGACGCATCGACGGCACGGCCCGCTGCGGTAAGGACGTTCGCGGTGACCTGTAACGCCGGCCAGGTAAAGACCATGGAATTCAGAGCGTCGTTTTTGTCTGACGGACGCGCCTTGGTAACCCTGACCGACGTCACTGACAGACACCGCACCAAGGCGGCGCTGCAAAAACAGACCGAGCGTTACCGGGCGCTGTCCAATGCCGCGTTCGAAGCCATGTTCGTTTCCGTTGAAGGCCGCTGCATCGACACCAACCAGGCCGCCGAAAAGATGTTCGGATACCCTCGGGAGGAGTTGATCGGAATCTTCGGCACGGATGTGATCGCGCCCGAGTCCAAAGCACGGGTTCGGGAGAACATGCTGTCCGGCTATGAGAAACCCTATGAGGCGGTCGCCCAACGGAAAGACGGCACACGGTTCCATGTTGAAATCCGGGGACAGATGATCGAGCATCGCGGTCGCCGGGTCAGGATTGCCGTGGTCCATGACATCAACCGGCGCAAGCGGGTGGAAACGGAACTGAAAGCAAGCGAAAGCCTTTTGAAAAGTATCTTTTTGTCTGCGCCGGTGGGCATCGGCATGGTGGTCAACCGCGTCATCACCAAGGCCAACCACCGGTTATGTGAGATGATCGGATTTCCCGAGGAGGAATTGCTGAATCAGGGGACGAGAATGCTTTATCCCTCGGATGAGGATTTTGAATATGTGGGCCGGGAGAAATACCGCCAGATAAAAAAACGGGGAACCGGAACGGTGGAAACCCGCTGGCAGCGAAAGGATGGCCGGGTCATGGATGTCCTGCTGAGTTCAACCCCGTTGAATCCTGACGTCTGGGCACAGGGGGTCACGTTCACGGCCCTTGACATTACCGAGCGAAAGCTGGCCGAACGGCGGCTCAACGACAGCGAAGAACGGTTCAGGACGCTGGTCGAAGAGTGTCCGCTGGGGATTTCACTGATTGGAAAGGATGGCCGCTACCAGTATATCAACCCCCAATTTACGGAGATGTTCGGCTATGCCATCGACGACGTCCCTACCGGCCGACAATGGTTCGAAAAGGCCTTTCCCGACCCTTCCTGTCGCCGCAAGGCGCTTTCAACATGGATTCACGATCAAAACCAGTTCGCCTCCGGAGAAGCCCGGCCGAGGACGTATTCTGTTACCGCGAAAGACGGTTCCCTCCGGGAGATCCTTTTCAGGCCGGTCACCCTGAACAACCGGAATCAGTTCGTCATCTACGAAGACATCACCGAGCGGACCCGGCTTGAAAAGAAGCTCCAGCAGGCAGAGAAGATGGAGGCCATCGGCACCCTGGCCGGCGGGGTCGCCCATGACTTCAATAACATCCTCATGGGCATCATCGGCAGAACGTCGCTGATGATGGCCGAGACCGATGTGCCGCCGGCTTATGGTGAGCATCTTTCAGGCATTGAAGAATACGTTAAAAGCGCCAGCGACCTGACTCGGCAGCTGCTGGGGTTTGCCCGCGGGGGCAAATATCAATTGAAAACCATTGACATGAACCAGCTCGTCGAGCAGAGCGCCCGAATGTTCGGCCGGACCCGTAAAGAGATCAACCTTCATGTTGATGCTGACGACCCGTTGAATCGGGTTGAAGCGGACCCTCGGCAGGTTGAGCAGGTTCTGCTCAACCTTTATGTCAACGCCTGGCAGGCCATGCCGGGCGGAGGGGATCTCTACCTGAAAACGGAGAATGTGAACCTGGCCGAAAAGGATGTGCAGCCTTACAACGTCAAACCCGGCAGATTCATTCGCGTGTCCATAACCGATACCGGAATCGGTATGGCCGAAGATACGGTTCATAAGATATTTGAACCATTTTTCACCACCAAGGAAAGGGGGCGGGGCACCGGGCTGGGCCTGGCGTCCGCCTATGGCATTGTCAGCAACCACGGGGGCTTTATCGCGGTCACCAGCCAGGTCGGAAGGGGAACCACGTTTAACCTGCATTTTCCTGCGACCACCAAACCGATTGTCGAGGTAAAGGCGCCACCCGTTCCCAAGGCAGCCGGAACGGAAACGATACTGCTGGTTGATGATGAAGAGATGGTTCGCAACGTGGGCGGCCAGATGCTTCGGAAACTGGGCTATACGGTGTTCACCGTTCCGAGCGGGGAGGCGGCGGTCGCGATGGTGGCGCAGAAAGAGCCGGTCTTCGATCTGGTCATCCTGGACATGATCATGCCGGGAATGAACGGCGGGGAAGCCTATGATCGGTTAAAGCAACTCGACGCCGGTCTGAAGGTGCTGCTGTCGAGCGGCTACAGCATTGACGGCCAGGCCGCCGACATTCTGTCACGGGGGTGCAACGGGTTTATTCAAAAGCCCTTCGGCATGAACACGCTGTCCGCGGCGGCACGTGAAATCCTGGATGCGCCGGACGATTAGGCGGTGCCCGGCCGCGTGCGGACAGACACCGATCGGCCCTTTTCAGAAAATCATTCTTCCGGCGGCCACCATACCTACCCCCACGAGCATGGCAAACAGGATGTTTCTGGTCTTCCAGGCGCACAGGGCCGTGGCCAGTGCGGCAGCGCCTCCAAGCGCCCCCGAAGAATAAATACCCGGTGCCACCAGAGAAAGCAGGATCGTTCCGGGAAGCGCGTCCATGAAACGTTTGAATCCACCGTTTGCGGGCAGGCGTTCCGCCAGCAGCAGGCCGCCCAGGCGCAGGCTGTAAGTGGCCAGGGCGGCCCCGCCAATCGCCAGGGCGACGGACAGGTCAGCAGTTAAGAACGCGTTCATGGGTTGTTTTCCATTTTCGATTTTCCACCGGACGTGGAAACTTTCTTGACCGGGGCCTTTTTTTTCGATTCGAAGGGCGTCTGCAGGGCGGGGACCAGGGCCCCCCCGATACCCCCGACAAGGATGTACCATTTTCCGGGCAGGCAGCGTTCGGCCGCAATGGCCAGCACCGCCGCGGTCAGCCACGGGAGGATGTCCGTTCTTCCCCGCCACATGCTCACCGCCAGGGCGGTAAAGACCGCCACGAAGGCAAAGTCCAGGGCAAACCGTTCCGGCTGGGTCACCACCGCCCCCAACCGGTGGCCCAGCAGTGTGCCCATGGACCAGACGCTGCACAGGCAGATGCCCCCGCCCAGCAGGAAACCCGTCGTGGCGTCGCCGCTGCGGTGGGCCGCCATGGTGACCGCCCAGTTTTCGTCGGCCACCAGGTGCATGATCCCGGCCTTGTGGATCAATGGCTCATCCTTGAACAGCGGGTTCAGGGAGGCGCCGATGAGCAGGTAGCGCATGTTGATGATCAATACGGCCAGGGTCATTTCCACCACGGGGAGGGGCGGCGCCCACATTTCCACCATGACGAACTGGGCGGAACCGGCGAAAACCGACAGGTTCATCACCAGAAGCTGCACCCAGGTCAGCCCCTTCTGGGCGGCCAGCATTCCCAGCACGCTGCCATAGGCGGCCACGCTGGCGCCCACCGGCAGATTGGCAACGGCACCCCTGCGCATCTCTTCGATCATTCGGCGTTGTTTCCGCATTTCATAATTGTCCGATCAATAACGCGGCCAGGATACTGAAAACGATCCATAGAACGGTTTTGGTGGCATTCCAACATGCGCGCCCGTGAGCCGCAGGTACGCCAGAAGGCGACCCGGACGAATCTTCAGGTGCCAGTAAAAAGTGCATCCCCTTCCCGGTTGTGCCGGTATTCATCATCGGGTGTGGCATTTTTCACCTCCTGCAGCTGAAATCGACCATTGATTTAACCTAACAGATCCGATAAGCGATAACAGATACAGAAATTCAAAAAAATTTTAATAACAGATTGAGGATATGAACATGGCACCCAGTTCCGTTTCAGGCTTTCGATATGCCCGCCTGGCCGACGACCTGGAGTCCAGAATCAGGGACGGGGTCTATCGGTCGGGTGAGAAGATGCCATCGTTGAGAAAGCTGCGCCATCAGACCGGCCTGAGCATCACCACCGTATACCAGGCCTACATCGAACTGGAAAAACGGGGGGTCGTGGAGCCGCGGCAAAAATCCGGGTATTATGTCAAACCCCAGCTGTCCCGGATCCTGCCGCCGCCGGAAGCCCAGAAGCTGCGGCCGGTGCCCAAAAAAGTCACCATGGATACCCTGGCCTATTCGATCGTGGCAGACATGGGCAATCCGGATTTTCTGCCGATGGGCGGAACGGTGGTCATGCCGGAACTGCTGCCATTCAAGCAGCTTGTGCGCTGCATACGATCGGAATCCATGGAAGCGATGAAACGCAGCCTGATGCGCTACGAAAAGCCTTATGGGAACGACGAGTTGAAACGGCAGATCGCCAAACGCATGGTCGGGCAGGCCCGGCAGGACGTTCTGGATGAGATGGTCGTCACCACCGGGTGTATCGAGGCGGTGAGCCTGTGCCTGCAGGCGGTGGGTGCTGCCGGCGATACCGTGGTGGTGGAATCGCCCACGTACCCGTGGTTTCTTCAGATTATCGAAGACCAGAACAAGTTCGCCCTGGAGATCCCCACGGATCCGCAGACGGGCATCGATCTGGCCCAGCTTGAGCGGGCCGTGCAGAAGAATACGGTGGCGGCCTGCCTGCTGGTTCCCAACTTTCACAACCCATTGGGCTACGAGATGCCCGTGGAGAAAAAAAAGGCCCTGGTCGAGATGATGGGCCGTAAACACATCCCCATTATCGAGGACAACATTCACGGTGAACTCTATTTCGGGAACGCACGCCCGACCACGTTGAAATCCATGGATCGACGGGGGTTGGTGCTCCATTGTGCGTCGTTTTCCAAAACGCTTTCACCGGGGCTGCGTGTGGGCTGGACCCTTCCGGGGCGATTCGCCGACCGGGTCAAACGGTTGAAAATGAACAGCACCGTCGCATCGCCGACACTCAACCAGCAGGTGGTGGCCCGATTTCTGAAAACCGGTGGGTTCGAGCGCCATCTGCGCCGCCTGCGCACCGCCCTGAAAAACCAGATTTCCAATACGGCCCTGGCCATTGCCCGCCATTTCCCGGACGGCACGCGCATTACCGCCCCCCAGGGCGGGCTCTCCCTGTGGGTGGAGCTGGACAAAGGGGTGGATGGCCTCAAGGTTTTTCAGGAGGCCCGCAAGCGACGCATATCCATTTTCCCGGGCATTATCTGCAGCACGACGGGCCGCTATCGCAACTATATCCGCATCAGCTGCGGCTATCCCTGGAGCGAGAAGATGGAAACGGGCATCGTCACCCTGGCGACGATCGTCAAGCAGATGATTTGAACGGCAGGCTTTTTACGGCGGTCCGGCCCCGTCGGCCGTGTCATTAAAACGATGCCTTACAATCCCAGAAGCAAGGTGGTCATGGCAGCGCAAAAAATACCGCCGGCCATGGCGATGCAGTCCCTGACAGCTTTAATGACAATGCGTCCGGGGGGAGAACAGAATAGATCATTCACCGGTGGGTGATAGACATCAAGTGGCTGCTCTGTTTTATTCATTCCACGACCCTGATGTAATTGTATAATTTGGAATGCTGTCGGCTGCGAATAAAGTTCGAGATCAAGGCTTGCGAGTCCCCAAGCAATGAGGTGTGCTTACGGTACTTGGCAGTGACGAGGGATGAAGCGTAGCGCGGATATCGGACTTTTTACGCAGCCGACTACCTCAACTCCCTGCAGATCCAGAGTACTTTTCCGATGATGCGTACGCGGTCCATCTCGTCATCTGCCAGAAAAATCGGTGTATATGCCTTGTTATCGCTCAGCAGCACCAGTTTGCGGGGGTGTTTTTCCAGCCGTTTGACCATGATGGTGTCTTCGACCCCCACGGCATAAACCATGCCGGCGAAGATGTCGGTCTGGGACTGATCGATCAGCACCGTATCCCCATCTTTGATTTCCGGAGCCATGCTGTTGCCCGATACATCCATCAGTACCATCCGGTCTTTGACCCCCTTGTTCTGCAGCCACTGGGTTTGAAACGAATAATAATCTTCAATCCGGGCTTCCGTTTCAAACGATCCCGCCCCGGCGCACAACCGGGCCCGCACCTTCGGAACCGGGAAAAAATCGTTTTTAAAAGCATCTCCGGATTTCAGCCATTGCGGACCGCTGCCGCCCTCGAGCCAGTCGGGATTCAAACCGTGGCTTCGGAACAGTTCAAGCAGCCAGTTGGCCGGTACGGAGTTTTTTTTGCGGGCCTGGGTGATGGAGGAACGATTGACGTTTAAAATGGCCGCCAGCTCGGAAAGGCTCCTGATACCCAGGGCGCCGGCGGCACGGTCAAAGAAAATTTGGAAGTTTTTGTTCATGATTTCTTAAGCAGACGGTTTGGTTTGGCTGTGCTGTTGCATTGTATAAAGCAAAATGTTTATAAAATGCAACAAAAATATTGGAAAAAGACAACTTTCGAATGCCTCGTGGTGTCTCCCCCCACTTTACACCTTGAAAAAAAAGGTGACATTCGCGACACCAGGGCCGATTGCCGCCCCCCTGCTGATATTTGGTAATAACTGTTTCAATTCATTTATAATTACCGATTTTAACGGCCGACCGTCTTCGATGGCATCTCCCTTGCTCTGTACCGACATCGTGTCCGCCCTGCATTGATTCTCAATTCGCCGCCTACCTGCCGGTCAGACAATGGGACGGGGTGGCCGGCAACCCGGAGGACCCCGTGAACCGCGCACCCAAATCCTTACGACTGCAGATCGGCCTGTTCGGACGGACCAATGTGGGCAAGTCCAGTTTTCTCAACATGGTGACCGGACAGGATGTGGCCGTGACCTCAGCCGTTCCCGGCACCACCACCGACGTGGTGGAAAAAGCCATGGAAATGCTGCCCATCGGTCCGGTCATGTTTCTCGACACCGGCGGCATCGACGACGCGACCCGCCTTTCGGCCCAGCGCCTGAAACGCACCCGGCGGGTTTTCGAACGGGCCGATATTTATGTTCTGCTTGTCGAACCGGACTGCTGGACCGAATACGAAAAAACGGTTCTGGCCGCAGCCCGGCAATACGATTGTGCCTGCCTGATCCTGCCCCAGGTACAGACGATCCGCGATGCCCTGGATTACGAGTCGGCCGCCGTTGTGGTCAACGAAAGGCGGTATCGACAGGTGCTGGAACGGCTTGGCCGGACGCCGGATCTGGTGGTCTGTGACTCCCAGGTGGTCGAACAGATGGTGAATGAGACCCCCGCCGGAATTCCCTGCACGACCTTTTCGATTCTTTTCGCCCGGCTGAAGGGCGATCTTTGTGCGGCGGCCAGGGGCGCGGCGGCCATCGAAGCACTTGGCGACGGGGATCGGGTGCTGGTGGCCGAAGCGTGCACCCACCACCCCGTGGAAGACGATATCGGGCGGGTCAAGATTCCCCGCTGGCTGCGGGAGGCCACCGGCTGCGACTTGCGGATCGACACCACCAGCGGCCGGGATTATCCGGACAACCTTGAGGACTACCGGCTGATCGTGCATTGCGGCGCCTGCATGCTGACCCGGCGGGAAATGCTGGCCCGAATCCAGCGGGCATCGGCGGCAGGCGTGCCCATCACCAACTACGGGGTGTGCATCGCCGCCCTGCACCGGGTTCTCCGGCGGGTACTGGAACCGTTTCCGGAGGCCTGGACGGCTTATGAGAACCCCACGAAACCCAATAGCATGAACGCGACCGCGTCCATTCAAACGGCATCCAGCCGACAGGGAGGTTTCCCATGCTCAGTTCACCCGTGAAAATCGATTCATGGAAACAACGAAAAATCAGGTGGGACGAAATCGACCGATACATGCACGGCGGCCGGGATTTCATCGACGACGGGGCGCTGACTTCGGCCATTGGCGCCAACCGGGCCCCGGACCCGGCACGCATCCGGGACATCATCGCCAAATCCCTGGCCATCGAGACGCTGGCCATCGACGAGGCCGCGGCCCTGATCAACGTCACCGACCCCGATCTGCTGGCGGAGATGGAAGCGGCCGCCGGTCAGATCAAGCGCCACGTCTACGACAACCGCATCGTCACCTTTGCGCCGCTGTACCTGAGCAACGGGTGTGTCAACAACTGCCGCTACTGCGGGTTCCGCCGGGAGAACCGCAGTATCCGGCGGGTGACCCTGTCCATGGAAGAGGTCCGGCGGGAGACGGAGGTGCTGTGCGGCCGGATCGGGCACAAACGGCTGATCGTGGTCTACGGCGAACACCCGGTGTCGGACATCGATTACATGGTGGACTCCATCGCCGCCATCTACGACGTTTCGGTACCCGTGCGACGGGGAGCCGGCCAGATCCGGCGGGTCAACGTCAATGCGGCCCCCCTGTGCATCCAGGACCTGGAGCGGCTGAAAACGGTGGGAATCGGCACCTTTCAGGTTTTTCAGGAGACCTACCACCACGCCACCTATGCGCGCATCCATCCGGCGGATACGATCAAGGGCAATTACCAGTGGCGGCTGTACTGCATGCACCGGGCGTTTGAGGCGGGGGTGGACGACTTCGGCATCGGCGCCCTGTTCGGCCTGGCCGACTGGCGCTTCGAGGTGCTGGGCCTTCTGGCCCACGCCCATGAACTGGAGCGGGCCGTGGGCATCGGCCCCCATACCATCTCCTTTCCCCGGCTCGAGCCGGCTGAAAACACGCCTTTTCTCCAGGATGCCCGCCTGCGTGTGGCGGACGCCGATTTCAGAAAGGCCGTCACCGTCCTGCGCCTGGCCGTGCCTTACACCGGCATGATCCTGACCGCCCGGGAATCGGCCGACACGCGGCGGGCGCTAATGCCCCTGGGGATCACCCAGATCGACGCGTCCAGCCGCATCGGTGTGGGCGCCTACGCCGACGGGACGGCCGACCATGTCCAGGACAACCGGCAGCAGTTTGTGCTGGGCGATACCCGCAGCCTGGATGCCGTGATCCGGGAACTGGCGCAGAATGGCACCATCACCTCCTTCTGCACGGCCGGCTACCGGTGCGGCCGCACGGGCAAGCGGATCATGGACCTGCTGCGCACCGGCAGGGAGGGGCGGTTCTGCAAACTCAACGCGGTTCTGACCTTTCGGGAATGGCTCGATGACTTTGCCTCTCCCGAGACGGCCGCCGCCGCCCAAGCCGTCATCGAACAGGAGATCGAAGCCATCGGCAGAGAGCAGCCCGAGAGGGTTGAAACGTTCATGAATTACTACCGGCGGACCGTGGCCGGTGAGCGGGATCTTTATTTTTAGAAATGGTTATTTTGCCCGATATCCGCGTCATGCTCAAAATTGGCTCCCCGGAATATCACCCATATGACTCCGGACCGATTTTTCGCATACCTTGATCTCGACCGGAAATTCTCATTTCTGAACGACTGCCATTTATATCGACCATAAGGGAGATGGATATGTCCACACCCATTCAGATGCCGGACATCAACCCGCCGTCGGCCCTGTCGGCCGGCCAGATCCAGTCAATGCTGGAGCTGACCGACGGGGACGAGATCGATGCCCTCTCCCGTGAAGCCCGCTGGATGACCCTGCTGCATTGTGGCCGCACCGTCTATTTTCGGGGCATCATCGAGTTTTCCAACATCTGCGACTGCGACTGCAGGTATTGCGGCATCCGCCGGAGCAACGGGGACGCGGCGCGATACCAGCTTGCCAAAGGCGAGATCCTGCGCCAGGCACGGTGGTGCGCCGACCGGGGCTTCGGGTCCGTGATTCTCCAGTCGGGGGAGCGGCGGGACGCCTGTTTCGTTGATTTCGTGACCGATGTGGTCCGGTCCATCAAACGGGAGACCCGGTCGGCTATCCTGCCCGACGGATTGGGCATTACCCTGTGCGTCGGCGAACAGTCCCGGGAGACCTACGGCCGTTTTTTCGATGCCGGCGCCCATCGTTACCTGCTGCGTATCGAAACGTCATCGCCGCGCCTGTTCCGTCGGTGGCATCCCGCCCGCCAGACCTTCGACAGCCGCCTGCGCTGCCTGGACCACCTGCGGTCCCTCGGTTACCAGGTGGGATCCGGCGTCATGATCGGTGCACCCTGGCAGACCACGGCCGACCTGGCGGCCGATGTGGCCTTTTTCAGGGATATGGACATCGATATGATCGGCATGGGGCCCTACATCCCCCACCACGCCGCTCCCCTGGCGGCGGTTGGCGTGGACGCCCCGGCGGTACGCCTGCGTCGCGCCCTGCTGGCCATCGCCGTGGTCCGCCTGGTGCTCAAGGATGTCAATATTGCCGCCACCACGGCCCTGCAGACCCTGGCACCTTTAGGACGGGAAAAAGGGCTGGCAAGCGGCGCCAACGTGATCATGCCCCAGGTCACCCCCGCCAGCTGCCGGAAAAACTACACCCTCTACGACGACAAGCCGTGCGGCGATGAAACCGACCCCGGGTTTCAGAAAGCGCTGGAGTCCCGGATCCGGGGCATGGGGCGGACGGTGGGGCGGCACCAGTGGGGGGATTCACCCCATGTGTTTCACCGGCAGGCACTGCTGCGGTCCGCCTGACGGGGCCGCCCTCCCGGGGTGGCCGTTGGCCCTGATCCGATGACGCTGCCCGGCGCCGGCGGCGACACGGGGTGACGGACCCACTATCCATTGAAACGAAAAAAGTGAGGATCGTACCATGGCAAAAGTGATTTTCGGCGTTTGGGACGGCAAGGTCATCGACAACAGGAATCGCAAGATTTTCGAAATCGAAGAAGATCCCGCCTTCCGGGAATTCGATGAATTCAATCCCGGCAATCCCATCAAGGCCTTCATGGGCGGCCACGGGTTCTTCATTTTTGAAAAGGGCGTCCATCTTTTGGATGCCGCCCGCCAATACATGGAACGGGTGGCCCGGGAGTCCTGCGGCAAATGCACCCCCTGCCGGGTGGGAACGCAGATCATCGCCTCCAAGCTCGGGGACCTGTCCAACGGAAACCGGGATGCGGCCATCCTGGATGAGATCGCCGCCATTGCCGAGCACATCCGCAGCACCTCCCTGTGCGGCCTGGGCCAGACGGCACCCGTGGCCCTGCTGGCCATGATCCGGTACCTGGGTGAAGAACTGGTGGCCGAAATCGAAAACGGGCCCGGTGACCGCGTCCAGCCCTGTGCCACCTATGTGACGGCGCCCTGCATCGAGGCCTGCCCGTCCAGGGTCGATGTGCCCCGGTACATCGATTACATCAAGGACGGCAAGTTCACCCATTCTTTAGGCGTCATCCTGCAGAAGTATCCCATGGCCGCCACCTGCGGGCGGGTCTGCGTGCGGTTCTGCGAAATGGCCTGCCGGCGGACCCAGGTGGACGAGGCCGTGGGCATCAAAGTGCTCAAGCGGTTCGTGGCCGATCGGGAAAAATACATCACCAACGCATGGTTCAGCAGCTACCCGGTGGTGGAAAAAAAGTCCGACGACCTCAAGGTGGCCGTCATCGGCACCGGTCCGGCGAGCATCTCGGCCGCTTATCATCTGCTGCTCAGGGGGTACCCGGTGGACGTCTACGAGGCCAAGACGGTGCCCGGCGGCATGGCGGCCACGGGGATCCCCGACTACCGCCTGCCCAAAGCGGTGCTGAGCAAGGAGATCAGTATAATCGAAACCCTGGGCGGTCGCATTTTATACGACCGGCGCCTGGGGCAGAACATTACCATCAAAAGCCTGCTCGGCGACGGCTACCAGGCCATCTTTTTAGGGGTCGGCGCCCACAAGGGTAAAATGCTGGGCATTGCCGGCGAAGACACGACCCTCGAGGGCTACCTGTTCGGCGTGAACATGCTGCTGCACATCAATCATGATTATGTGGACCGGGGTATTCCCATGGACCTTGGAGAGAAGATGGCCGTGGTGGGCGGCGGCAACGTGGCCATGGACTGCGCCCGCTCGGCCCTGCGCATGGGCGTCAAGGAAGTGCACCTGCTCTACCGGCGTTCGCGCGACCAGATGCCCGCCGACGCCGAGGAGGTGGAGGCCGCCGAAAAAGAAGGGGTCATTTTCCACTACCTGACCCATCCGGTCCGGGTCCTGATTGCCGACGGACGGGTCTCGGGGATCGAGGTGACCCGCATGGAACTCGGGGAGGTGGATGCCGGCGGCCGGCGGAGCGTCCGCCCCGTGGACGGGTCGGAATTCGACCTGGATGTGGACACCATCGTGCCGGCCATCGGCCAGCAGGTGGACCACAGCTTTGTGAATCCGGACGAAGGGATCCGGTTTACCGATAAGGGGCTGATCGCGGTCGACCCCAACAGCCTGATGAGCAGCCGCAAGGGGGTTTTTGCGGGCGGCGACTGCGTCACCGGACCGGCCACGCTGGTCCAGGCCATGGCCCAGGGACACCAGGCGGCCCGCTGCATGGACGACTACCTGACCCTGGGGCGGGTGCGCTTTTTCCCCGATGCGCGCATGAGCGACCTGGTCCGGGCCGTCCAGCCCATGACCTCCCAGGGGGTTTCCATTCCCATTCGCCACGAATACCGGGTCAAGGTGCGTGAACTGGATCCCCAGGTACGCAAGCGCATGTTCGAGGAGGTGGAAAAACCCATCTCGGTGGAAGAGGCCTACCACGAGGCGGAGCGCTGCATGCGGTGCTATCGGGTCTACTCGGTGATCACTGAGCAATGATGAGGAGAATGATGATGAATGGTACCATAAACGGCAAACCGGTGGAATTCAGCGAGAATGAGACCATCCTTCAGGTGGCCAAGCGAAACGGCCATTTTATTCCGACCCTCTGTGAGATGGCGGATCTGGACCATGCGCCGGGCACCTGCCGGGTCTGCCTGGTGGAGATCCAGCGACAGAACGGCCGCGGCCGGCAGGTGGTGACCTCATGCAACACGCCCATGGAAGACGGCATGGCCGTGCTGACCCGCACGCCGGCCCTGCGTGAGCAGCAGCGACTCCAGGTGGAGCTGCTGCTGGCCGACCACAACCAGGACTGCGCCGTGTGTATCCGCCACGGCAACTGCGAGCTTCAGGATGTGGCCCAGTTCGTGGGCCTGCAGCAGTCGCGCTACCACTATCCCCATTTTTACGAAAAGCGCACCCGCGACGACTCCTCGGCGGCCATCGTGCGGGATATGAGCAAGTGCATCCGCTGCCTTCGCTGCGTCAAGGTCTGCCGGGAGATTCAGGGCACCGACGCACTGGTGATCACCCAAAAGGGCCTGGCCACCGAAATCAGTGTTCGCGACGGCCTGCCCCTGGGCAGTTCGGACTGCGTGGCCTGCGGCCAGTGCATCCTGGTCTGTCCGGTGGGGGCGCTGGCTGAACGGGATGACACCGAAACGGTGATCGACTATCTTTACGATCCGCATATCATCACGGTGTTCCAGTTTGCACCGGCCGTCCGGGTGGCCCTGGGAGAGGCCTTTCGCATGCCCGCCGGGGCCAACGTCGAGGGCCAGATCGTCACGGCCCTGAAACAGCTGGGGGCCGATGTGGTCCTGGACACCAATTTTACGGCCGACCTGGTGATCATGGAAGAGGGCACCGAACTGCTGCGGCGCATCGAAACGGGGGGACGGCTGCCCATGTTCACCTCCTGCTGTCCCGGCTGGGTCTCCTTTGCGGAAAAAAACTACCCGGAAATTCTGCCCCATATTTCCACCACCCGTTCGCCCCAGCAATGCTTCGGCGCCATGGCCAAAACCTACCTGGCCGAGGGGATGGGGCTCGACTGCAAAAAGATGCGGGTGGTGTCGATCATGCCCTGTACGGCCAAAAAGGAGGAGGCCAGACGGCCGGAGTTCGTTCGCGACGGCATCCCTGACGTGGATGTGGTCCTGACGACCCGGGAGTTCGCCCGCCTGCTGGAGCGGGAGGGCATTGACCTCGCCGGCCTGGCGCCGTCGGCATACGACAACCCGTGGATGGGGGACTACTCCGGTGCCGCCGCCATTTTCGGCACTACGGGCGGTGTCATGGAGGCGGCCCTGCGAACGGTCTGCAAGGTGCTCACCGGCCGGGAGCTTGAAACGGTTGAATTCCAGCCGTTGCGCGGCCGGGAAGAGATCCGTGAAGCCGAGGTGGATCTGAAAAACGGATTGCCAGTGGTGAAAGTGGCCGTGGCCCACAGCCTCAAGGCGGCCCGGCAGATGGCGGAAACGGCTCGCCGGGGAGAATCGGCCTACCAGTTTATCGAAGTCATGGCCTGCCCCGGCGGGTGCATGGGCGGCGGGGGGCAGCCGCGCAGCAAGAAAGCCTACCAGGCCAGCTGGCGGGAGCGGCAAAACGCCCTGTATGCCATCGACCGCCAGCGGCCGGTGCGCCAGTCCCACAACAACCCGCTCATCGAAAAGATCTACGATGATTTTTTAGGCCAGCCCAATTCGCATAAGGCCCATGACCTGCTGCATACCACCTATCGGGAGCGCAAACGAACCATCAAACATACCATGAAGGAGATCTGGCAGGAGATCGAAGCACGCTGATGGCGTTTGCAGGCCGCAAACCGCAACGCCATCGTCTGAACCTGTTTTCTCGCACGAGTGCATGACGATGAACGACCCCCATTTTCGCACAGAAACCGACCCTCTCGGGACCCTGCCCATTCCTGCCGATGCCCTATACGGCATCCATGCATGGCGGGCCAGGGAGAATTTTCCCGATTCCGAACGCTTCTCCCATGCCTGGTATAAAGCGGTTGGAATGGTCAAGCTGGCCTGTTTCAATACGATTGAAAAATTCAGGCGGTCTTCCGAAAAAACGTTCGGGAAAACGCTCCCTATCCAAATGATGGGGCCGGAGAAAGTCACAGCCCTTCAAAAAGCCGCCAGGGAGGTGATGGCCGGAAAGCATTTTGAATCCTTTATCGTTCCTGCGGTACAAGGTGGCGCAGGAACCAGCATCAATATGAATGTGAATGAAATCATCGCCAACCTGGCGTTGCAAAAGCTGGGAAAGGCGCCAGGCGCCTACGCCGACATCGACCCCCTAGAAGATGCCAACCGATACCAAAGCACCAACGATGTCATCCCTACGGCACTGCATGTGGCTTGTCTGCAGCGGCTGCTGGTATTAGAGGGGCAAATCAATCGGTTGCGGCACGAGATCGAAAAAGTTGAAGCGGCCCACCGTAACAGCCTGCGAATTGCCTATACCCAGATGCAACAGGCGGTACCGTCATCACTGGGACGTTTGTTCAGCACTTACAACGAGGCCTTGTCGCGTGACTGGTGGCGTATGTCTCGGGGTCAGGAACGCCTGAAGGTCGTGAATCTGGGCGGCAGCGCCATTGGCAGCGGACTTGCGTCGCCGCGATTTTTTGTCATGGAAGCGGTTCAGGAATTGCGGAAGTTAACGCGGCTGCCCATCACCCGAAGCGAAAACATGCACGATGCCACCTGCAACCTCGACCCGTTTGTGGAAGTGCACGGTTTTTTGAAAGCCCATGCCGTCTCGCTTGAAAAAATGGTGAATGACCTGCGGTTGCTGGATTCCGATTTGGTGGGTAAAAACGACATCCATCTTCCCCGGAAACAGGTGGGAAGCAGCATTATGCCGGGCAAGGTCAATCCTGTCATTCCCGAGTTCGTAATCAGTTCGGCCCATAAGGTATATGCCAACGGGCTGATCATCGACAGCTTGTCGGCACAAGGCGTTTTGGATCTGAACGCGTATCTGCCGATTATCGGGCATGCATTTTTAAACAGTATCGAATTGCTGATCGCGGCCAACCAGACCCTGACGGCAAACCTGTTTGCCGGGTTGAAGGTGAATGTGAACGCCGCCGAGGAAAAACTCTTCCACAGTCCTTCCATCGTCACGGCGCTGCTTCCTTTTACCGGGTATCATCAGGCAGCGCTGCTGGCCGCAGAAATGAAGGAATCGGCCTGCTCGGTCTATGCGGCGAACGACGCCTTGTCGTTGATTGAGAAAGAAACGCTGGAAACCCTGCTGTCACCCGGCAATCTTCTAAAAGAAGGGTTTTCCCTGCACGACCTGATGGACGGGAACAGGTAAGCCGATGGGAGGCAGAGAAAGCAGACCGCATATCGGCATTTTCGGCCGCACCAATGTCGGCAAGAGTTCGTTTATCAATGCCATCACCGGACAGGATATTTCGATTGTCAGCGATCTGGCGGGGACCACCACCGACCCTGTGAAAAAAAGCATTGAATTAACCGGCATCGGTCCAGTTGTTCTGGTGGACACGGCCGGTCTTGACGATACATCGGCGCTCGGTGCCCTTCGCGTCAACAGCACCAGACGCGTGCTGCCAACCATCGATGCGGCCATTTTACTCATCTCGGAAAACGCCATATCTGAAACGGACCAAGCGTTGATGGCGGCCTTTCAATCGGAAGCGATCCCCTTTCTGCTCATCCACAACAAAAGTGATCTGGCGTCATGGCACAACAACGCGGCCCCGATTCCCGACAAGGCACCGGTATTGGATTTTTCGAGCGTATCCGATCAAGACCCCTGGCCGGTCCTGACGGCGCTGAAAGGTATCATTCCCGATTCGGCGTTTCGACGGCAGTCGCTTGTCGGCGACCTGCTTTCCTACGGCGATATGGTGATGATGATCGTTCCCATTGACCTTGAAGCCCCGGAAGGAAGATTGATTCTGCCACAGGTGCAGGCCATTCGCGATATCCTCGACAACGATGCCGTCGCTATTGTCCTGAAGGAACGGGAAGCCGACGTTTTCCTGAAAAGGACCGGTCTCCGGCCGCATCTGGTCATCACGGACAGCAGCATTTTTCTGAAAGCCGATGCCATGATTCCCAAAGATGTTCCGCTAACGGGCTTCAGTGTGATGCTGGCTCGATTTAAAGGGGATTTTGACGCGTATCTGGAAGGCACGCCCAAGATATCGGACCTCAAAGACGGCGACAGGATTCTTCTCCTTGAGTCCTGTTCTCACCACACGTCCTGCGACGATATCGGCAGGGTGAAAATACCCCGCTGGATTTCTCAATTTACGGGCAGGCATCTCCATTTCGAAGTGGTCGCCGGACTGGATGACATCCCGGGCAAGATCACCGATTATGCCCTGGTCATTCAATGCGGCGGCTGTATGGTTACCCGCCGACAGCTGATCAACCGCCTTCGGCCGGCGCATGAAGCAGGCATTCCGGTTACCAACTACGGCATGGCCATTGCCTACGTGCAAGGCGTATACAACAGGGCCGTTGCACCCTTTGTGAAGCGGGAGGCAGCAGCGGAAACATATCTATAGGACAACCATTTTTTCAGAGAGGAGCATTTCTCATGAGCAGTCAAATCGACACCATTTTCAACCCGACATCCATCGCCATCGTGGGTGCCACCAACCGGCCGCAAAGCGTGGGCCAGGCGGTGGTCCGCAACCTCATTCAGGGGGAATTCCAGGGGGTGCTCTACCCGGTGCACCCGACCCTCAAATCCGTTTTCGGCATCAAGGCTTACAAACGCCTTGGCGACATACCCGATCCGGTCGATCTGGTGGTCATCATCATCAAACCGGAGATGGTGCCCGCGGTGTTAAGGGATGCCGCCCAGAAGGGGATTTCCAGCGCCGTGGTGATCACGGCCGGTTTCAAGGAAGTCGGCGGAAAAGGGGCCATTCTGGAAAAAAAGATCCAGGAACTGGCCGGCCACCACCGCATCCGCCTGGTGGGCCCCAACTGTCTGGGGGTGATCAACACGGCCGCCGAAGTGCGCATGAATGCCAGTTTTGCCCGCAAAATGCCCCGGCCGGGCAACATCGCCTTCATTTCCCAGTCGGGGGCCCTGTGCACGTCGGTTCTGGATTACGCCGAGGGGCGCAAGATCGGGTTTTCCAAGTTCATCAGCTTCGGCAACAAGGCGGATGTCAACGAAATCGACCTGTTGCGCTACCTGGGAGAGGATCCGGCCACCAAGGTGATCTGCATGTACCTGGAAGATCTGTCCGCCGGTCAGGAGTTTATCCGGGTGGCCAGTGACATCTCGTGGAACAAGGGCAAGCCGATCCTGGCGGTCAAATCGGGCACCTCTTCGGAAGGTGCCCGGGCGGCGGCGTCCCATACCGGATCCCTGGTGGGAACGGATTCGGCCTACGATGCAATTTTTCTGCAAAGCGGTATCCAGCGGGTAGAGGGGGTCAACGAGCTGTTCCACTATGCCATGGCCTTTTCCCGCCAGCTCCTGCCCAGGGGACGACGCATCGCCATCGTGACCAACGCGGGAGGGCCGGGCATCATGGCCACGGACGCGGCGGTGCGCCACGGTCTGCAGCTGGCCACGTTCTCCCCGGAGACCGAAGCCCGGCTCAAGGAGTCCCTGCCGCCCACGGCCAACATCCGCAACCCGGTGGACGTGATCGGCGACGCCACCCATGAGCGCTACGAGGTCGCCCTGAAAACCGCCTTGCAGGATGACAACGTGGACGGGGCCATCGTTTTGCTGACCCCCCAGGCCATGACCGACATCCTGGAAACGGCCCGGATCGTGCCCAGCGTGGCAAAGGATATGAACAAACCGATCCTCTGCTCGTTCATGGGCATCGTGGATGTTTCCGAAGGGGTCGCCCACCTGGAAAGCAACGGGATTCCCAATTATGTGTTTCCCGAGGCGGCCTCACGGGCCATGGCGGCCATGGCCCGCTTTGGCGAACGGTTGGCGATCGGGAACCGCGTCCTGCCGGAACTGACCTGCAACCGCGATCATGCCAACGATCTGATTCGCGCCAAACTCGACGGCAACCTGAAATGCTACCTGCCGGAAAGGGAGGCCGCCGACCTGCTGGACAGTTATGGCCTGCCGCTGCTGGCCAGCCGCCTGGTGACCGGACCGGACGCCATCGACGCAGCCGCTGAAGGCATCCGCTTCCCCGTGGCCATGAAGATCGTTTCCCGGGACATCGTCCACAAGGTGGACGCGGGGGGCGTCCGGCTGAACATCGCCGACGCGGTTCAGGCCAGGGAGGCCTTCGCACAGATCGTGGAGAACGGGAGGCGGTTCAACCCGGATGCCCGCATCGACGGGGTGCTCATGCAGGAGATGGCCGGCAAGGGGGTGGAGGTGATCCTCGGGTGCGCCCGGGACGCCAAATTCGGCCCCATCGTCATGTTCGGGCTCGGCGGCACCCTGGTGGAAGCCATCAAGGACGTGACCTTTCGCCTGGCGCCCATGCGCATTGCCAGTGCCGAGAACATGATCCGTTCCATCAAGACCTTCAACGTGCTCCAGGGGATCCGCGGCAACCCGCCGTCGGATCTGGAGGCCATCAAGGACTGCATCCTGCGGGTGTCGACCCTGGTGGCGAACCATCCGGAAATCAGCGAACTGGACATCAACCCGCTGATCGTCTATCCCGAGGGCAAGGGCGCCGTGGTGGCCGACTGCCGGATCATGCTCCGGTCCACGAGCGCCTGAGCCGGACCCGCGCCCCTGAGAGCAAGGCCATGCGGCGACATTTTTCAAGCGCTAAGGCCGTGCCGGTTTCGATGACCGGTTTTGCAGCGTCCGGTCAAGCGGTCAGGGAACGCTCAACCATGTCCACGAAGTGCTCGAACAGGGCCCTGCGACCGATGCCGAAGGCGGCCTCGAAATGCCGCCGTCGCATTCTGAAAATTTTCATTACCCCGAAAATCTGGCCCCAGAGAATCAGCATGAGCTGGCGCGGGGTCAGATCGCTTTTCAGCCTGCCGGCGGTCATCCCGGTCTCAATGGCGGCCGTCACCAGACGGGCCATATCATCGGATACCTGCTGGCACCGTTCTAAATGGCTGTCCGGATCCGTGGACGCATCGCGGTCATGGTAAATAAAATAGCGGCTTTCGTATATCATGATCAGGTCCAGGTATTCCGGATGGTCGATGGAAAAGTCGAAAAAGGCAGCCGCCAGTTCACGCAGACCGCTGCCGGCCGGCACTTCCGCCTCAAGGGCGCGTTTTAAGGCCTCGCGCAGGCCTTCCAGCCCCCGCAGCACCACTGCCAGAAAAATATCCCGCTTGTCCCTGAAGTAAAGGTAGAGGGTACGCTTATTGTAGCCGGCGGCATCGGCGATGGCCGGCAGCGTGGTTCCCTCAAAACCGTTTTCGAAAAAGACGGCTTCGGCGATTTCCACGAGTCGTTGTTTGCGCTGCTCCTGCTCCCAGGCCTTGCGGTCGGTGGAAACCATCCCATTTCCTTTGGCTGAAAGCCCCATGATGCGGGGACTTTTGATTTGACAATGATGGCTGGTGAATGTTATTTCACCATAGTGAATAAAAAAACATTCCAATGAATATCAATTTTTCCTGTTTGCCGTCAAGGCACAAGATGAACGAATCGTCAGCGTTTCTGCTTTTTTCAATGGCCACGGTGGCAGCGGCCGGATACGTGCGCGGCTACGGCGGATTCGGATTTTCCATGATCACGGTGGCGGCCCTGTCTTTTTTTTACACGCCGGCGCAGGTGGTGCCGGTGGTGTTGCTGCTGGAGGTGGCCGCCAGCCTGTTCCTCCTGCCCGGTGCCTGGCCGTCGGTCGCCTGGCCGGTTCTCTCATGGATGCTGCTCGGGGTCTGCCTGGGAACGCCCCTGGGGGTCTGGCTGCTCGCCGGCATGTCTCCGCCGGCCATGAAAATGGCAGTGGCCGCGATTATTTTCATGCTGGCGCTGCTCTTGCGTCGGGGGTTCGCGGTGGTCCGGCAACTGAACCGGCCGGAGACGATCGTCGCCGGGGTGGCCGCCGGTGTGCTCAACGGCGCGGCAGCCATCGGCGGTCCGCCGGCGATTCTCTTTTTTTTCTCGACGCCGTCAGGGGCCGCGGTGTCCCGGGCCTCGTTGATCTTTTTTTTCATGGTGACGGACATCCTGGCCGCCGGCGCCTGTATCGCGTCCGGCCTCCTGACCCCCGGCCATGCCGGGCGGGCCCTGATCCTGGCCCTTCCCATGACGGCGGGCCTGTTTCTGGGCAAACGGTCCTTTTTGCGGACCTCCGAGACAAGGTTTCGAAAACGGGCCCTGCTTTTTCTGATGTGGCTGTCCGGGCTGATGCTGGTGCGGGCGGTATATGAAGTGGCGGCATGACCCTTGACCACCCAATGCCAAACAGGAGCGATCCAATGAAAATTGCCAGACGGGGAATGACCCGGGAAGCCATCTTCGACCGATTGGCCGAATTTCGAAACCATGACATCAAGTGGCAGGAGGGGCGTACCTACGGCTATATTTTCGACCCGGGAAAGGAGGTCCTGGAGGTAGGCAAAGCGGCCTACACCGCATTTTTGTCGGAAAACGGCCTGGATTTCACCGTATTCAAGAGCCTGCTGCGACTGGAGCGGGAACTGGCCGCCTTCGGGGCCACCCATCTTCGGGGAGACCGCCGGGTGGTGGGCAACTTTACCTCCGGCGGCACCGAAAGCATCCTCCTGGCGGTGAAGGCCGCAAGGGACTGCTACCGGGAGCGGCGTCCGGAGATCACGGTGCCGGAAATGGTCCTGCCGGCCACGGCCCATGCGGCCTTTCACAAAGCGGCCCATTACCTGGGGGTAAGAGCGGTGACGGTCTCCGTGGATCCGGAAACCTTCCGCGCCGACGTGGAGCGGGTGAGATCCGCCATTACCGGCAATACCATCATGATCGTGGGCTCGGCGCCGTCCTATGCCCACGGGGTCGTGGATCCGATTGCCGAAATGGCCGCACTGGCGCAGGAACATGAGCTGTGGATGCATACCGATGCCTGCATGGGCGGCTTTCTGCTGCCTTATTTCCGCCGCCTGGGAGAACCGGTGCCGGATTTCGACTTCACGGTGCCCGGTGTGACCTCCATCAGCCTCGATCTTCATAAATATGCCTACACCCCCAAGGGGGCGTCCTTGGTTCTCTACCGCAACAAAGCGTATCGCCGGCATCAGATATACGCCTGCTCCCGCTGGATCGGGTATACCATCGTCAACAACGCCGTGCAGAGCAGCCGGTCCGGCGGCCCCATGGCGGCGGCCTGGGCGGTGCTCAACTATGTGGGTGACGACGGCTACCTGGAGATGGCCCGCAAGAAGCTGGCGGCTGTCAGAACCATCGCCGACGGCATTGAACGGATCGACGGCCTGCGGCTGCTCACCCGCCCGGACATGTGCCTGATTTCCTTTACGTCCGACGAGGTCAACGTTTTTCACATCATCGATGAGATGAACCGCCGCGGATGGTATATCCAGCCGTCGCTCTCATTCGACAATTCGCCGGCCCACATCCACCTGTCGGTCAGTGCCTCCAACGTGGGCTGGGAACACGACCTGCTGGACAACCTGGCCGAGTGCGTCCGGGTCGCCCGAACTCTGCCGGAGGGGGAGTTGACCGCTCTGATCAAGGGTGGCCTGCAAGGGGTGGACCTGTCCACCATTTCCGATACGCAGATCATGGACATGATGGCGGCGGCCGGCGTTGCGGACGGCTCCCTGCCCGGCCGCATGGCCGACATCAACGGGGTTCTGGATGCGCTGCCGGCCCCGGTCCGCGAAAAGGTGCTCACCGCATTTGTCAATGACATGTTTTCTCAACCCTGATGGCTGCAAGCGTCAGACGTTCGTATCAATAAGGAAATCCCGATGAACACGCCTTTCCCCTTTGACGGCATGCTGGTCTTCGCCTTTTTGTCAGCCCTTTTGCTGGCCGGCGTCGGGTTGCGGGCCCGGGTGGGGTTTTTCCAGCATTTTCTGGTGCCCGGCTGTCTCATCGGCGGCCTGATGGGGCTGGTGCTCATGCACACGGGGCTGCTGAGCCTGGAGACCGCGACCATCGAGGCCGTCGCCTATCATTTTTTCAACATCTCGTTTATTTCCGTGGGACTGACGCACGACGACAACGGCGGTGAACATGCGGCCCGGACCGGGATGCTCAAGGGGCCGGCCTGGATGGCCCTGATACAGGGACTCACCTTTCCCATGCAGGCGTGCCTGGGCGGCATGCTGGTGATTCTTCTGGGGTGGTTCGGTGTCGGGCTTTTTCCCACCTTCGGTTTCCTGGTGCCCCTGGGGTTCAACGAAGGCCCCGGCCAGGCCCTGTCCATCGGTAAAGTATGGGAAGGCGTTGGGTTTGCCGATGCCGCCACCATCGGGCTGACCTTTGCCGCGGTCGGTTATTTCTGCGCTTTTTTTATCGGGGTTCCCCTGGTGAACCGGGGCATCCGCACGGGGCGGGCCACATTCGCTCCCCGGCGGCTTCCCGGGGAATTTCTTACCGGTATCCTCGATGGAAAAACGACCACAGAATCGGCAGGCCGCCTGACCCTTCATTCGGGAAATGCGGAAACCCTGGCGTTTCAGGCAGCCCTGGTGGGCGGGGTGTATGGCCTGACCGCCCTGGCCATCGCCGCCCTCGGACGTCTGCTTCCGGCCGATGTCGCCGGAATGCTGTGGGGGTTCTTTTTCTTTTTCGGCCTGGGCATGGCCCTGATGGTCAAATGGATCCTGAAACGGCTGAACATTATCCACCTGGCGGACGCGGGCTTACAGCGCCGGATCACCGGGTTTTCGGTTGATTTCCTGATCGTGGCCACGGTGGCGGCCATTCAGCTGAAGATCGTCTGGGACTACTGGCTGCCCATCAGCTTGATGGCGTTGGTCAACGGGTTTTTCACCACCATGCTGGTGGTCTATTTTGGCCGGCGTCTGTCGGCCTACAGCCTGGAACGGACGGCAGCCATTTTCGGGGTCGTCACCGGCACCGTGTCCTGCGGCCTGCTGCTGCTGCGCATCGTCGATCCGGATTTCAAAACGCCTGTCGCATACGAAATCGCGGTCATGAATGTCTTCGCACTGCCGGTGGTCGGTGGCTGTACCGTGCTGGTGAACGGCCCCTTGTGGTGGCACTGGCCCCTGTGGGTGGGCATACTGGTTTTTGCCGGGGTCGGGGCGGCGGCATTGATGGCAATGAAACTGCTGGGGCTGCTGGACGGCGCACCCGCCGGACCTCCCCCGAAATGAGGGCAGCCGCCGGGTGCGCCGACCGATCGCTGGACATCCAATGGAATTTCCTAGATTGGATGGTTCTCGATATCGGTCAAAAATCGATCCAGAATGCCATAGAGCCGTTCGATGCTCTGGATCTCGACATGCTCATCCGTTGAATGCTGGCTGCTGTTGCCGTCGGCGCCCCACACGATGCCCGGGATGTCGAACTGGGACAGGAAGCGGGCGTCGCTGGCCCCGTGGGCGATGCCGGTGCCGGTTTTCGGTGCCAGTGCCCGCAGGCGGTCCAGGTAGGGTGATGCGGGGCTGATGAACAGGGGTTCGCGCTCTTTGATGATCACCTCGCTGGAAACGGCTGACCGAATAGCGCCGATCAGGTCATCCGGATCGTCATTTTCCGTGTAACGGATGTCGAAGGTGGCTTCCGCCCGGTCCGGGACCTGATTAACCGAGTCGCCGGCGTGGATCACCGACAGGTTCATGGTGCGATGCCAGTGCTCCGGTTGTGTCTGATCGTCGAAGAGCCGCTTGACGATAAGGCAATCGTCGATCAGCCGCTCGATGGCATTTTCCCCCATCCACGGCCGCGCCCCGTGGGCGGTTTTGCCGCTGGCAACCAGTTTGAGCTGCAGGATGCCCTTTTCCTTGACCACGATTTTTTCCACGTTGCCGCCGTCCAGGGCGATACAGAAATCACAGGCCGTTTCCGCCAGGGCGCTGCGGGCGCCGTTGATTCCGCCGACCTCTTCATCGCCGGTGATCAGCACGCCCAGGGGCGTGGACGGGTCGGCCGCACCCCTGCGGCGATTTGATTCCATGCGGTTTTTCAGCAGCACCATGGACAGGGCCGCGGCATATTTATCGTCTATGGCGCCGCGGCCATAGAGCCGGCCATTCTTTTCAACGGGATCGAAAAGCGGATCAGCCGCGTTAACCACGTCGATATGGGACATCAGCAATAGCGCTGTCCGCCTGCCTGCCGGCAGCGCACGGATCGATGGCACGCCATTGAACGTCATGAACGTGCAGGGAATGTCATGATTCCTGAACCATGTTTCGATGAACCGGGCACACTGGTGAATCGCTTCCGGGTTGGCGTGGGTGGATTTAAAGCGGATCAGGTCTTTGGTCAGGTCGACGATCTCTCTCAGGACCGGGGATGTTGGTTCAGCTGTGGTATCGATGGTGACTCTCCTTGGTTGATTCGTTTCACGTTGATTTCGATGGGCCCCAATTTAATGCCAACCGGATGGAATGTAAACCACTGGATGGCGGGAGGATCGGGTTTAGTGCAAATCTCCGGCCCGAGCCGCTGAAACGGACCGCCCCTTCCCGCCCCCCTGCATGTTGGCCGTCGACATCAGGCCACGGGCATTTGTAAGAAAAAGTATTACACAACAATCAGAAATACCCCAATTGACCGCTTTTCCATGCGCTGTTAGCTTGCAGATCGTGCAGGAAGTTTTCTGGCGCTCTGCGGCGATGCACCCCGGTCGCCGCGGATAACCCCCATCAAGATGCAGGAGGAACGAATGAGGAACAAATTTTTTACGATCGCAATCGGTGTCTGCGCGGTTCTGATGATGACGATGACCTTTTCGGCCGATGCCAACGCCAAAGCCATTTACAAATTCGGCGGCGGGCCTGCCGGTGGTACGTTTCAGTTCATGGCCGGTGGCATTTCCACCTATCCGCCTGTAAAAGCCATCAAGGAGTTCAGGGTGCTCGCCGGTGCTTCCGGAGGCAGCGTGGAAAACCTGCGCAAAGTCAACTCCGGGGCCTATGCCTTCGGCGTGGTCTATTCCGGCCATGTCTATCAGGGACGCAACGGGCTGATGAAAAACGATACCAGGAAATATGAAGATGTGCTGGGCGTAGGCTATTTCTACGGTGCCCCGGCACAGCTGGTCGTTAAAAAAGGCAGCGGCATCAAAAGCGTCAAGGATCTGGCTGGGAAAAAAGTCGGCGTGGGCAATGCCGGTTCCGGCGCCTTTGCCAACTGCGAACTGTTCTTCAGTCACATGGGCGTCTGGGACAAGATTGAACGCAACGCCATGGGATACAACGATGCGGCCGCCGCTTTCGGTAACAACCAGCTGGATGCCTTCTGGCTGTTTGTGGGTTATCCGTCCGGTGCCGTGGTTATGGCCGCCCAGCAGAACGACATCGAAATGATTAACCTGGCGGCAGATGCCGAAGAATCCGGTTTCTTCGATAAATACCCCTATTTTTCGCGGTTGAAAATTCCGGCGGGGACCTATAAGGGCGTCGACTACGACGTCCCCTCTTTTCAGGATTCCGCTTTGTGGGTGGCCAATGCCAAGGTTCCGGCGGACGTCGTTTACGCCCTGCTGTCCAAAATTTATACCCCCGAAGGTCTGGCCCACATGGTCAATGTGAAATCCACTGCCAAGGCCATGAGCGTCGAGGGCGGGATCACCGGTATTATCACCCCGCTGCATCCGGGTGCCGAGAAGTTCTGGAAGGAAAAAGGTGTGTTGAAATAGGAACGATTGCAGTCATGGGCCGGCAGCATGGGCTGCCGGCCCTTTTTCCATCCCAAATTCCAGTGGAGGCATTATAAACAGCCGAGGCGCTGTTTGTCATTCCCGCGAAGGCGGAAATCCAAAGCTGATTGGTACTGGATTCCCGCCTTCGCGGGAATGATATATCGGGTGACTGATAGCAATCTTGGTAATTACTTACTCATACAGAAGGCAGGGGCCGCCGTGTACGACCAATTAAAACGATTCGAACAGATCCTTTTCGATGTGCTCTCGGTATTATTGGTATTGTTCTACTCCTATGCTGCCGTGGTCCAGCCGGCATCCACGCAGTACCACCGGGGAATTTATGTCATCATCACCTATGTGCTGGTGTTTCTGCTCTATAAATCCAAATCAACCGTCATGCGGGTGGTGGACTACATCCTGATCCTGCTGTCCATCGTCTGCATCGGCTACTGGATACTCAATTTCGAGGCGATCAACTACCGGACAGGGGCGGAAAACGCGATTGACAAGACCGTTGCCGTGGTCGGTGTCCTCATCGGCATCGAACTGGCCCGGCGGGTGGTGGGAAACGCTTTCGTGATCATCGGCACCGTGATGCTTTTATACGGTGTCTACGGCCCCTATGCCCCGGATCTGTTTGCCCATCCGGGCGACACCTTCCCCAATCTGTGTACCACCATCTACTACATGAGCGACGGTGTTTTCGGCATCATGGCCAACGTGCTGGCCACCTACGTGATCCTGTTCGTCCTGTTCGGTGCGTTTCTGGAGAAGAGCGGTGCCCAGCGTTTTTTCATCGACTGGCCCCTGGCGGCCGTGGGCCACAAGATTGGCGGACCGGCCAAGGTGTCCGTCATTGCATCCGGCCTGTTCGGCTCCATTTCCGGCAGCGCCATCGCCAACACGGTTTCGACCGGGGCCTTTACCATTCCGATGATGAAAAAAGCGGGTTTCCGGCCCCATATCGCCGGCGGCATCGAACCGGCGGCCTCCATCGGCGGCATGTTCATGCCTCCCATCATGGGTGCCGGCGGGTTCATCATGGCGGAACTGACCGGCGTGCCCTACTCGCGCATCATGCTGGTGGGGCTCTTTCCGGCCTTCATGTACTTTTTCAGCGTGTTCATGATGGTGCACTACGAAGCCAAGATGTACAACATCGTGGGTGAACGCAGCGAACACAGCGCCATGGAGATCCTCAAAAAGGAGTGGTTTTTCACCCTGCCGTTGATCATCATCACCATTTTCATGTTGACCGGTTATTCACCGGGCTATTCGGCCATCCTGGGCCTGGCTACCTGCATCATCGTCAGCTACAAATATGAGGAGAACCGTATCGACAAGACCATGGCTGTGGTCATGGCCCTGGTGCTGGCAGTTCAGCTGACCTCTCTGTTTCTGAGCAAGACCGTGGGCGCCGATGCGGGACGAAGTTTTCTCAAGGTTTTTTCCGAAGGCAAGATGGTTTGGGCCGGCATCGGCATTTGCGCGATCTGGTATATTCTCAAGAAAGATCAGCGGCCTAAAATCAATACCGGGTTGAAGCGCTTTATGGAGGCCTCCCGTTCGGGAACCGAAAACAGCCTGAAGATCGGGGCCACCATTGGGGTCATCGGCATTATCATCGGGGTGTTGACGTATACCGGCCTGGTACTGACCTTTGCCGACATTGTCATCGAACTGGCCGGCGGTTCGCTTCCGCTGACGATCCTGTTTATTGCCATGGCCTCGTTGGTCCTGGGCATGGGCGTGCCGGTGACGGCCGCCTATCTGATCACCGCCGTGGTAGCCGTACCGGCCCTGACCCACCTGGGCGTCAATCCCATTGCCGCCCACATGATCGTCTACTGGCTCTCACAGGATTCGAACATCACCCCGCCGGTGTGCATCGCCGCCTTTGCGGGGGCGACGATCGCCAAGGCCAACATGTGGCGCACGGCCTTCGCCGCCTTCAAATTTGCCAAGTTTCTGTATCTGGGGCCGTTCCTGTTTGGCTACGTGCCGGCCTTCTCCCTGGACGGCAGCGCCATGGACATCGTCAAGGCCTTTGTCCTGATCATATTGGGCACCTGGCTCTATTCCTATCTGTTGAGTGGCATCTGGATCAAGCAGATCGGCCGGTGGTTTAAAAAAGCCCCGGCCGCCTGACCGATCGACGCAATACGGTTTTCGCACCCGCTGCCGATCCTCATGGAAACCCCTGCCTTGCCGGGCGGGGGTTTTCACGTTTATATGTCTAAGGGAGCGTGACTTGCCGGTCGGCGACCATGAGATGGTTTTGGTCTTGGTTCGCGTTTTGAAGCAGTGCTATTTTTTTCAGGTCAAATGCGTGCTTCAGATGGCGGAGATTATTTTTGTTCAGGCCTTGAACGCGTGAGACCATGGTGGGGTGGACGGTGATGGTCAGGGGGTCCGGCGGGTTTTCCATCCTGCCCAGTGCGGATGAGATGGCATCGAGAACGATTTCCCCGTGCACCAGATGGCCGAAGGCCGGGTGGTAGGGGCCGGCGATGAAGTCGCCTGCCCGGGTCAGCCCGTCCGATGCCTGGAGCCCCATGCGCACCACTGGAATGTGGTGGGTCTTGAAAAAAAGGTAGAGCCGTTTTACCAGCGTGACACACGCCGCCAGTCCCATGGGATGATAGCGGCCGGAAAGGAACCGGCTGGCCAGCGGGCTGCCCTTCAGGACCAGGGTGGGATAGATGCGGACAAAATCCGGCTGCAGGGCGGCAATCCGGCAGGCGGTTTCCATGGCGCCGTCGTCGTCGTCCTCGGGAAGTCCCACCATCATCTGCAATCCGACCTGATAGCCCCGTTTTTTCAGCAGGGCGGTGGCAGCCACCGTGTCCGCAGCACGGTGACCCCGCCCGGCAGCGTCGAGAACCGGGTCGTTCATTGATTGAACACCCAATTCCACCGTGGAGACCGGAAACCCGTTTAACAGATCAAGCATTTCCGGCGTGACCGTGTCCGGCCGGGTGGAAAAACGGATGCTGTCCACATCCGCCTCCTGCACAAAGGGAATGGCCGCTTCCAGCAGGCTCAGGATGGTTGTTTTTCCGAGTCCCAGAAAACTGCCGCCGAAAAAGGAAATCTGGGTGGTGGAGGGGCGTTTTTTCCCGTATTTCAGAAAACGGTTGACTTCACGGTGGATCTGATCCCGGGAGGGTGTTTGTACGGATTTGCCGGTGATGGATTGCTGGTTGCAAAAAATACATTGGTGGGGGCATCCCATGTGGGGGATGAAAAGAGGAATGATCAGGGGCCTGCCGGCCGGGGTGGTGTCGCCGCGGGGTGTCATGGGCGATCGGATCGGTCCAGAAGTTCCAGGCCTGCCCGGGCGGCTTCCTGTTCGGCCGTTTTTTTGCTTTTTCCATCCCCTTCGGCCGCGATTCCGGATACCGACATGCGCACCGTGAAAATCTTTTCGTGATCCGGTCCGCGTTCACCGACGACCTGATATCGGGGCACTTCGTGATACCTCGACTGGACGCGTTCCTGAAGCCTGCTTTTGTAGTCGGTTTCATATCCCGTTTGGGTTGCGGCACGCAGCCGTTCCCGGAATTGACACCCCACAAAGGTGAATGCGGCATCAAACCCGCCGTCCAGATAAATGGCGGCGATCACCGCCTCGGTGGCATCCGCCAGGATGGAATTTTTTTCCCGGCCATCGGTCAGCGCTTCGCCTTTTCCCAGCAGCAGGTGGGCGCCAAGGTTTATCTGCCTGGCAACCGTGGCCAGTTGTGTTTCATTGACTAAATGCGCCCGGTTCCTCGACAGTTCGCCTTCAGCCAGATCCGGGTATCGTTCCATCAAAAGGTGGCTGATGGCCAGGTTCAGCACCGCATCCCCCAAAAATTCAAGCCGCTCATTGCTGCTGATGTCCGTCTGGGGTTGTTCATTGACAAATGAACTGTGGCGAAGGGCGGCGGTAAGCCGTTCGGCGTTGTTGAATCGGTATCCGAGTGCCTGTTCCAGGGCTTCCCGGGAGGGGGGCTGCGGGGTCGGGTCATCCATGGTCATCGCCCTAAACGCTCCATCAACTTTTCGTAAATCGAGTAGGGCACGAAAAAACTGCCATCGCCTGAACCCATGCGGATTCCAGGCGTGACCTCACCATGAAAGTCCGTACCGCCGGTGATCAGCAGGTCGTATTTACGGGCCAGCCGGCAGTACTCGGCGGTGGCGGCTTCGTTATGGCCGGGGTAGATGGCTTCGATGCCCTTCAATCCCATGGTTTGAAGGGTCAGTAAAAAGGCCTCGAAGGTTGTCGGATCGGTCAACCCGGTCAAGTAGGGATGCGCCAGCACGGCAATACCGCCGGCGTCGTTAATGGTGCCGATGGCCTCTGCCATGGGGACGCGGTATTTTTCGACATAGGCCGGTCGATTTTTCCCCAGGAACCGATCAAAGGCATCGTTAATGGATGCCGCCATTCCCTTTGCGACCATCAGCCGGGCGATATGGGGCCGTCCGGCTGTGGCGCCACCGACGACCCGGGCGAGTTCATCGGTGCTCAGATCCAACCCCAGGGCATTGAGCTGAGCGATAATTTGTGGATTCCGGTTTTCGCGGGAGCGTTTCAGGACCCGCAGCATTGCATTGAGCCCCCCATGGTCGGGATCAATTCCGTATCCGAGGATATGGACACTGCCGTTGACCCTATACCCCTCGGGGGAGGCCGCGCTGATTTCGATCCCGGTCAAAAACCTGAGTGTGGATGGAATACCGCCGGCAACGGCGGCGGCTGAACCGGAGAGCGAGTCATGGTCGGTGATAGCGATGGCTTTCAGGCCCAGCCGGACTGCCATCGCCAATATCTCGGATGGGGTCAGGGTGCCGTCAGAGGCCGTTGAGTGGACATGCAGATCTATCCCGGTGCGCGGGTCAGATGCCAAGGGCTTTTTCAAAAGCCTCCTCTTTGGTCTTGCAATCAATGCACTGGGTGGTGACCGGCCGGGCTTTGAGTCGTTCAACGGAAATATCTTCACCACACTTTTCGCAGATACCGAAGGTGCCATTTTCGATCCGATCAAGTGCTTTTTTCACTTTCTTGATCAGTTTGTGCTCCCGGTCGCGAATTCGCAACATGAAGTTGCGGTCTGATTCCAGTGTAGCCCGGTCCGTGGGATCTGGAAAATTTTCTTTCTGTTCCGTCATCCCGGAAACGGTTTCGCCTGCATGACTCAGCAATTCCTGCAGCCGCTGGTGAAGGAGCTCTTCAAAAAATTTCAAGTCTTTTTTGTTCATCGCTCAATCCTGCAAAAAGAGAAGTGTCCTATTTTTACCGAAATATGCAAGCTAACACAATGATATGGGCATGTAAAGAGCTATTGTGTCGTCAACGCTGACTCCGAAGGATTTATTGGCTTAAAATTTTAGATGGTTGCCCCTAAAACCGAGCCATATCCGGACGGGGGCACCCGCTTTTTCTCCAACACGGAGGGCCAGGTCTCATATTTTTCTTGAGTCCTGCCGATAAATCCCTTATATTCATTAATATTCACGAAACCGTTAACTGAAGGGAAAAATGCATGGCCGGGTCAAAAGTTGCCTACGAAACGGATTACCGGACGGTAACCATTAAAACCATAGACGGTTCAACGGTTCAGGGCCGTGTAAATATTTCACCCAACCAGCGGGTATCCGATCTGCTGACCCTGCAGAAAGGTCCTTTTCTGGTGATTGTGGATGCCAGTTATCAGGACGTCAAAGGCAAAACCCTGTTTATCAACAAGGGGCACATCGTCTGGATCGAGCCTGAGGATTGATACGCCCTGACATCCAGGGACGGGCGTTTCGCGAGACGCCGGCCGGCCCTTGCGTTTTTTCGATGCCGGTTGTGGGGGCCGTCAGGACAGTTCTGAGGCCACGGCTTCCAACGTTTTCATGTTGTTGACATTGAATATGCGGTGGTCGTAATCCGTCGGAATTATTTTTTTGAGCAGGCCGGCCAACACCTTTTTCGGGCCGACTTCCACGAAAACCGCCACTTCTTCAGCCATCAGACGACGAACGGTGTCGTACCATTTCACCGGACTGCACAACTGCAGCGCCATCAGCCGTTGGATTTCTTTTCCGTCATCGCACCGGTCAGCCGTAACGTTGTGGATAACCCTGTTTTCCGGTGATCGGAACTGAAAGGTCTCCAGAAAATCGATGAATTCCTTTTCGGCCCCTCTTATCAGATCGCTGTGCCAGGCCCCGCTGACCTTCAGTGGAATCGCCCGGGCACCTTGTGCCTGTGCCGCTTCCGAGACGGCCGCCACCGCTTCCGGGCTGCCGGTAATGACAATCTGCTGTTCGGAATTGTGATTGGCCACGGCAACCACGCCCGTCTGCCGTCCGGTTTCCACCAGGGCGTCCACCGCCGCGATATCCAATCCAATGACGGCGCTCATGGCGCCCTTGTGTTTCAGCGACTCCCGGTGCATCAATTCGCCCCGTTTGAATACCAGGGCGAGGGTGTCCGCCATGGAAACCACACCGGCGGAGGCCAGCGCACTGAATTCTCCAAGGCTGTGACCGGCAGAAAAACTGCAATTGATGCCGGCGTTTTGGATGGCTGCCAGGCAGGCCAGGTTGACGGCCGTAATCGCCGGCTGGAGGTTGACGGTTTGCGTCAGGGTTTCCATGGGACCGTTGAAGCAGAATCGGGAAATATGGGCGCCGGCAATATCGTCGGCTGCGTCGAAGATTTCCCTGACAAAGTCGTATTCGTCGAACAGGTCCTGCCCCATACCCACTGATTGAGAGCCCTGTCCGGGAAACAGGAATGCTATTTTTTTCATTGATTTTCCTCGAGGTTGAAAAGTTTTCGTGTCAGGTCCAGGGACGCCGATTTATTGCCATGGCAGCCGTCCTTTTTCAAAAAATCGGTGGGCCCGTGGAGGATTTTATTCACCAGGGCGCTTGTCATGCGCTCGATGGCGCGCTTGTCGGTGTCGGAGAGATGGCTCAGCGATCCGAGGGTCTTTTCCAGTTCCTGTCTGGCCATGGCTTCCACTTTGCCGCGCAATGAGACGATCGTCGGCACCACCTCCAGGGTGTCGTACCACCTGCGAAAGCCAATTACGGCTTCATCGATGATGCGCCGGGCTTTAACGGCCTCCCGGTTTCGGTCTTCGACATTTTCATCCACGATGCCCTTCAGGTCGTCAATGTCGTAAACATAGGCGTTGCTGATCCGGTTGATGCCCGGATCGATGTCCCGGGGCACGGCGATATCGATGAAAAAGAGACTGCGGTTGCGGCGGCTTTTCATGGCGTCTTTGATCTGATTTTTGTGCAGCACGTATTCAGTGGCGCCGGTGGAACTGATGACGATGTCCACGTCTTTGATGCCGTCGATAATTTCCTCGAAGTTAATCGCCTTTCCACGGAAACGGTCGGCCAGTTCAACACCCCGTGCAAAGGTGCGGTTGGCCACGGTAATGGTGCCGGCCCGGTTGCGGATCAGATGGTCCACGGCCAGCTCGGCCATTTCCCCGGCCCCGATCAGCATGACCCGTTTGCCTTCAAGATCGCCGAAGATCTTTTTCCCCAGTTCGATGGCGGCATAGCTGATGCTCACCGCGTGGTCACCGATACCCGTTTCCGTGCGTACTTTTTTGGCCACGAAAAAGGTGCGGTGGAGCAGTTTGTTGAGGATCGTCCCGGAGGTGCTTTCCAACGTGGCCTTGCGATAGGCTTCTTTCATCTGGCCTAGAATCTGGGGCTCGCCGACCACCATGGAATCCAGGCTGGCGGCAACCTGAAAGGCGTGTCGCACCGCGTCGTCCCCCTCATACAGGTAGAGTGAACTTTCAAACCGGGAGAGGGGAATTTTTTTGAACTCGGCAATGAATTGTTTGGCAATGGCGACGGCGGCCCTGCGGTCGTCGACCGCCATGAGCAGCTCGATCCGGTTGCAGGTGGAGAAAAGGACGGATTCGCCGATGGCCGGGTTTTCCCGAAGCATCATCAGTGCCCGATCGGTTTCTTCCGCCGTAAAGGCGATGCACTCCCGAACATCTACGGAGGCGGTTTTGTGATTCAGCCCAAGCAGTACAATATCGCGCATAGTTCATTACCACTGTCAGCTCGCGGCAGCTTGCAATGACTGCCGGGAGGCCCCGTGGTTTATCCTTTCATCCGCCTACATGGCCGTAAAGGTGCCGTGGTGGCCCTCGAGTAAAAAATTAACGCCAAAAAAGGTGAAGAGCAGCACCACGAATCCGATGATGGCTATGATGGCCGCCCGTTTCCCCCGCCATCCGATGGTCAGTCGTGCATGCAGCAGGGCCGCGTATAGCAGCCAGGTGATGGCGGACCACACTTCCTTGGGGTCCCATCCCCAGAACCGCCCCCAGATTGCCTTGGCATAAATCACGCCGGTAATCAGGCCAATAGAAATCATGGAAAAACCGACAACAATGCAGGCGTATCCGGTGGTGTCCAGCAGGTCCAGTGACGGCAGGCGGCTGAAAAAAAAGCCCCGGGTCTTTCTTTTAATCCCCTTTTCCTGGAGCAGGTACAATATGCCCAGGCCACAGGCCAGGGCAAAGGCGGCATTTCCCAAAAAAATCGTGATGATATGGGCGGCCAGCCACCAGCTCTTGAACAGCTGGGGGTTCTGGGCCACCGGTTTGGGCATCTGATAGGCCGCAATCATGGTGAGCGTGATCAACGGGGCGGCATAAATGCCCAGTATCTTCAGTTTGTATTTGAAAAACAAGGACAGGAACACGGCCGCGATGGCCCAGGCCGTGACCGACAGGGTTTCGTGGAGGTTGTTGACCGGGAAATTGCCCGCCCGGATGCCGCAGGCCACCAGTGAAACCGTGTGCAGGGCGAACCCGGCCATCATCAGGCCGGCCGCCGCACGTTGAAGGGTTGTTTTCTGGAAAAAAAGAAAGCCGAAATAGCAGGCACAGCTGACCATGTAGGTGATGGTCGCGATGATGAAAACAGGCTCCATTTTACTCCCCGGGCTGTGGTTCGGATGGCATCAGGCTGTCATATCGGTAGCCCGGGCCCAGCACCTTTTCCAGCAAGCGGTCAATTGAATCGGTCTTTTTATCTTTGACCAGATCAAGCAGGTTTTCTGAAATGAGTTGCTCGAAAAGAGGTTTATGTGCTTCCGGTTCATGGGCCTCGGCCAGCAGCCTGGAACGGATGGCACCCATCAGGTCCAGCAGTTCGCCATATTCGGGACCGAATTGGGCCTCGAGACATTTGCGGATATGTTTGGCAAAGGCGGGACTTTTGCCGGCAGTGGAAACGGCCATCACAAAGTCGCCGCGCCGGACAATGGCCGGGAGGATGAAATTGCAGATTTCCGGCCGATCGGCGATGTTGCACAGCTGGTGCCGGCCTTCGGCGTCAGCATTGATCTGGCGGTTCAGCGTTTCGTCATCGGTTGCGCCGATGACCAGAAACATGCCCTCCCCATCCGAAGATCGATAGGGGCGCTGTTCGAGGACGATGGCCTCGTCTTCGGCCAGTTGCTTCACCGCAGTCGTTACCCGGGGGCTGACCACCGTCACCACGGCGCCGCATTGGATCAAGGTCGCCACTTTGCGGGCGCCGACCCGCCCGCCGCCGACCACCAGGCAGGGTCGGTTTCGAATATCAAGATTTACCGGATAGTATCGCATGTCCACCGCTCACAGGGTAAAGGTCATCATGTCCCGGGCCAGTACAACCAAACCACTATAGGCGCTTCGGCATTGATTTTCAATATCGGCATTATCGCATGCCGGATAAAAATGGGTCAGCACCAGCTGCTTGACCCCGGCGGCCTCGGCAACGCTTCCGGCCAGCGAAGGGGTCAGGTGGCCGTCGACTTTCTGGCCATCGGGAAAGGCCGATTCGCAGACCATCACGTCCGCATCGGCGGCGATGGCGGTCAAGCCCGCACAAACATCGGTGTCGCCGGAATAGACCAGCGTTTTGCCATTGGTGTCGACAATGCGATACGCCAGGCTTTCGGGCCGGTGGGAAACAGGCATGGAAGTTGCCGTAAAGCCTGAAAACGCGTGGTTATCGGCTTTTTGGGTGTCCAGCTCGATCACCGTGAAAAGGTCGTCCGGCAGTACTATCCAATCGCCGTACACCGTTTTCAGTCTTTCGAAAAACGAAAGGAATCCCTGCCCGGCCACGATGGTCAGCGGCTGCTGCCGCGAAGGCGGGGACGGATACTTCAAGGCAAAGAGAAAGGATGCCAGTTCTCCGCTGTGATCCGGGTGGAAATGGCTGAGAAAGAGATGGGAGATCTCGAAAATGGAGACGCCGACTTCGAGCAGGCGCCGCATGGTCCCCGGCCCGCAGTCGAAAAGCAGATTTTTCCCACCGGTCTGCATCAACAACGAACATGGGTTGCGCACCAGCGAAGGCACACAGGTTCCCGAACCCAAAATGGTGATCTGACTTTCCATGGCGTTTCCGATCCTTAGAACGGTTCCTCATGCTGATTGGATCCGCCATGGTATGACGAACCCGGACAGAATACAACTGCAAGATCCCCGGGAGCGAAACAATAAATATGGCCGCCAATGAAAAAAAGTAAGCGAGACGCCCGACCTTGAAAAAAGGCGCTGAACGGCGCAACTTGATCTTTTCCGATACCTTTGCACGACGGTGGACGCCCATCAAGCGGCTTGACAACGCTGAATGGTATTTGTTATTTCTGCCGCTATTCTAAAAGTTGTTGTCGTATACAAAATACCTGCGGCGTATCAAATGTCGTCCCATCGTGCGCCGCCGCCGGCAGGCCCTTTTTTCCTCAGTGGCTGATGCATTCTTGCACGATCCTGTCCGCCCCGTAAAACATTGGCGGATGAAAAAAGAAGACGGATGAATCAAAACGGAAACGCTGTTTGTTCAACTACAAAAAAAACAGGGACTGGGCAGAAAACCTGACCATTGTCATGCAGCTGGGGCTGACCATGGCCGGCTGCATCGTATTTTGTTTCTTTGTGGGGTATTACTTGGATAAGTGGCTGGGATTTCGGGGGGTATTCACCACGATTTTCATCCTCCTCGGCATCGCCGGTGGCGCCAACGTCTGCTACAGACAGATTCTTGAGGTGACGGATCCCAAACCAGAGGAAGATCCCGATGACCACCGCACCACCCGTTCGTGAACTTCAAAAAAGCTATGGCACCAAGGCCATGGCCCTGGCCATCGGCATCGGCCTGGTGTTTTTGATCTTCGGCCAAAAGGCCGTTTGCCGGGGATTGGTTCTGGGTGCTCTTTTCAGCACGATCAATTTCGTGTTGATGGCGCAAACCCTTCATCTGAAGCTCAATCACGACCGTTCCAAAGCCTCCCTTTCCGCGCTGGGCAATATCCTTTTCAGATATACATTCATGGCCGTTCCCCTGTTCCTGGCAATAAAATTCCCCAGATTCGACCTGGTGGCTACGGTTACCGGCCTGTTTATGGTGCAGACAGTTATTCTGGCCGATCATCTTTCACGTCATTTTCTGTTTTCATGGAGAAAGTGAAATAAAGGCATAATCGATGGAAGAATTAGGCAAAGTTCACCAACTCATCATTCCTCTGTTTGGCCACAACATGGTGTTCAACCTGGACGCCATCATCTTCACCTGGATCGTGATGCTGCTGATCCTGCTGTTCGGCGTCCTGAGCGCCCGAAAAAGAGGCATGGTTCCCGGTTCCCTGCAGGTGATGGGGGAACTGTTCGTGTCCAAGCTTTACGACCTGACCGAAGACGCACTGGGGCGGGAAATGGCCAAAACCTACGCACCGCTGGTCTGCGCCCTGTTCATGTTTCTGGTGCTGTGTAACTGGATCGGCATCATTCCCCATCTGGAAGAACCGACCAAAGATTTGAACACCCCGCTGAGCCTGGGTGTCATGGGGTTTTTTATTGCCCATTATGTCGGCATTAAAACCAAGGGGTTCAAAGCCTATATCAGTGAGTATTTCGAACCCTTTTTCATCATGATGCCATTGAACCTGATCGGGGAACTGGCAAAAATCGTGTCGATCTCGTTTCGTCTGTTCGGCAATATCATGGGCGGCTCCATCATCATCCTCGTGGTTTCCTACCTGACATACAGCATCTTGCTGCCGCCGTTTCTGAATGCATTTTTCGGTCTTTTTGTCGGAGCGATTCAGGCTTTTGTTTTTACCATGTTAACCGTAGTTTACATCTCTGTACAGGCAAAGTAATCCATGGAACAAGACATTCAGACGTGGGTCAAGCTGGCGGCCTATACGGGTGGCGGGCTCTCTATCGGATTCGGTGCCATCGGCGCCGCCATTGGTGAAGGGTATACGGCCGCTCAGGCCAATGCTGCCGTATCACGAAATCCCGCCCTGGCAGGCGATGTGTTTAAATCCATGCTCGTCGGCCAGGCCATTGCGGAATCCGCTTCCATTTTTTCCCTGGTTGTGGCCATGATTCTGCTGTTTTCGAACATTCCGGCGGGTTCCTATGTTACCGTTGCCGCTGTTTTTGCGGCCGGTCTGGCCATGGGTTTTGGTGCCATCGGCTCGGGTGTCGGGGCCGGGTTTCCAGCGGGTGCCGCCTGTACCGGATTGGTCAGGCAGCCTTCGATGAGCGCGAAACTGACCACCAACATGCTCATCGGGTCCGCCGTGTGCCAGACCCCTTCGATTTTCGCATTGGTCATCTCCTTTATCCTGATTTTTTCCGATTTCGCGACCCATCCCCTCTGGCCCGCATGGGGCGCCATTCTGGGTGCTGGCCTGGCCTCCGGACTGAGTGCCATCGGTTCCGGTATCGGCGGTGGAATTGTGGCCGGGGCCAGTTCCGAAGGCATTGCCCGCCAGCCGACATCGGTGTCGCCCGTCACCAACATCATGCTCCTGGGGCAGGCGATTGCCCAGACCCCCGCCATCCTGGGGCTTCTGGTCGCGTTCATTTTGATTTTCAAGGAGTTTGGTGCAACGGAGACCATCGCCCCGGCCATGGCCCTGCTGGGTTCCGGGTTGTGCATGGGCATCGGCGGGATCGGTCCGGGAATCGGGGAGGGCATCGCCTCCAGCGGCGGGGTCAAGTGGATTGCCCGCAACGAAAAAGAGATCGGAACCCTGACCCGTACCATGCTGGTGGGTATGGCTGTCGCCGAATCCACCGCCATCTATGCGATGGTGATTTCATTGGTTCTGATTTTTGTGGTTTAGCGGAGTGGTTTTGGATCGGTATCCGATCGAAAAGTAACTTAACAGGAGGAATAAAATGGCAATTGAAGGCGCAGATTTGATCAAAGCGGCAGCGTTTCTGGGAGCAGGCATCTCCATGGGCCTTGGTGCCATCGGGCCGGGCGTCGGCGAAGGCATGGCCGCAGCAAAAGCCTGTGAAGCCATCGGACGGAATCCCAAGGAAGCCGGCCTGCTGACGCGAACCATGTTGGTCGGGCAGGCGGTTTCCGAGTCGACGGGCATTTATTCGCTTGTGGTTGCCCTGCTGTTGCTGTTTGTGGTCTAGACGCATCGTCACGGCATCCCGACCGTTCCCCGGACAGGGCGTTTCTGCCAAGCAGGGCGTCTTTCTTTGAATTTGACGGAGTGATGTGCCATGGAGATCATCAGCGCGACTGCACTGATCAGCATTAATGAAACTTTTTTTGTCCAGTTGATATCATTCCTGGTGTTTTTGTTTATCCTCAACCGGGTCATGATTCGTCCGCTGATCAGTACGATGGATCAGCGCAAAGAATACCTTGCCACCATACACGAAGAAATCGACAGGGCGAAATCGGATCTTGTGAGCCTGAACAAGGATCTGGACGAACAGCGCTCACAAGTGCTTAAGGAAGCCGATACCTCTGTCCATCAGTTAGATGAAGAGGCGGACCAGCGCGCTTCCGAACTCATCGCTGCGGCCCGGTCGCAAATTGTACAGCTGCGCAATGAAACCCAGGAAAAAATCAATGCCCAGCTCAAAGACGCCAGAACGCAGTTGGCCGGAGAGGTGGATGCGGTTACCATCGCTATCATGGAAAAGGTGTTGCGTCGGAGGCTGCAATCATGAAAAGGACTGAATACTTCAGCAAAAACAACACGCTGACCGTCTTTGCCTGCCTCCTGGTGATGGTGCCGGGGTCAGCCGTGGCATCCAGCGCCGATTGGCGGCCCACATATGACATGGCGATGATGTGGGTCAATTTCATCATTCTTGCAGCGATAATTTTCAAGTATGCCCGCGACCCGATCAAGACATTCCTCAAGCAACAAAAAAAAGATGTGGTCTCGGAAATGAAAAAGCTGGAGGCGGAAAAAGATCGTGTCCTCGGGGAGATCAGCGCCGCCGAGGTTCAATCCGCAAAGAACAGGCGTCGATTTAAAGAAATGAAAGCGCGGCTGGTTGCCCAGGGGGAGATCAGAAAGAAACAGATTGTGGACCAGGCCCGGCAGCAGGGCACCCTCATGATCGAAGAAACCCAGAAGAAAATGGAAACCCGTATTCTTCAGGCCAAAGACAAACTCAAGATTGAACTGGCGGACATGGCCTTCGATCAGGCCATTCAACGATTGCCCCAGGTTATAACCGAAAACGACAACCAGCGGTTCCTGGAAAGGTACATGCAGGGCATGCAAGCTGAACAGGATGCGATTTCATAGCCATGGAACGCGGCATTGTCCTGTCGGTTTGAGGAGGCTTGACACAGGCCCCCTCTTTTCTTTAAGAATCCGGTTTCGTTATTGATGTGATCAACCCATAAGCCGCTCTGGAAAGACACGCCGGGAGCAAAGAGACGGAAAACATGGAAAACAACCCCTCCATCGAAACATTTATCAAGGACCAGATCGAGAAATGGAAGAAGAAGACCCAGACGCATATACCGGTGATCACCGTTTCGTCGGAACCGGGCAGTGGCGGGCGGATTATTGCCCGGGGACTGGCCCGGCGGCTCAATATCGACCTGTTCGACCGGGACATCGTCAAGGAAATTGCCGAAAGCGCCCACATCAGCAGTGCCATCATCGAAACCATGGAGAAAGTGCGGCTGTCCGGGATTAAGGATTTCATTTCATCCCTGGTGGACGATCGTTATTTGTGGCCGGGAGTTTACCTGGATCATCTGATGAAAGTGGTCGCCGCGATTGCCAGCCACGGCAATGCGATCATTGTCGGTCGTGGGGCCAACTTTCTGATTCCGCCGGAAGAGCGGTTAAGTATTCGGGTGATTGCCCCACTGGACAGCCGGGTAAGGAACGTGGCCAAGGAATTCGGTGTTACCCGGGAAGAAGCCAAACGGCGGGTGATCAACCGGGAAAGCCGTCGATCCGCTTTCATCCGCCAGTCCTTTAATGCCGATGTTGCCGATCCGCGCAACTATGAACTGGTGATCAACACGAAAACATTAAGCGTCGACGCGGCCCTGGGCGCCGTGATCGGCATGGTGGTTGGTGGCAAAGGTGTCGTGGTAAAAAAACCAGCCGCAAGAAAGACCGTTAAAAGCTAACACTTGCCGGCTTCAGGCCGGGTGTCCATATCATGACAAACAGCCGCGCCGGTGATGCCATCACCGGCGCGGCTGTTTGTCATGGCCGTTTCTGAACGGCTGCTTCCATCTTGTCCATTCCTCCATCCCCGTTGCCAACCACTGTGGCGGGATTGACACCATCCGTGGCGGTGAACTTGATTCACCCACTTTGGATCCTTTATCAACTTGGTATCATTCATGTTTTTACATGGCCATAAAAACCATTTACCTGTTTGACATTGGTCCGGGAGTGAATTAAGGGAGTGCTTTTCCCGGGTGCGTGACGGCGCAATCACGGTTCAAGCCCGCTCGACGGGGGGCTACCCGTAACGGCATATACGTCAACCGTATCATCATCCATTTCGTGAAAAGGATAACAGATGGAAGGGCCTCTGATTCCGATTGTTGTTTTCCTGGTGGTCTATGTGGCCTTGACCTTTGAACTGGTCAACAAGGCCGTCGCCGCGCTGCTGGGCGTCATGATCCTGATCGTGCTGCACGTGGTGAGTGAACACACCGCCGTTGAGTTTATTGATTTCGAGACCATCATGCTTTTGCTGGGCATGATGTCCATTGTGGCCATACTGAGGAAATCCGGTTTTTTTTCGATCGTCTCTGTCAGGATCGCGGAACTGACCCAGGGGAGCCCGCTGAAGATCCTGATCCTTTTTTCCATTGTCACGGCCGTCCTGTCCGCTTTCCTCGACAATGTGACCACGGTGCTGATCATCATCCCCATCATCATCGAACTGACCGCCGGTATGGGGCTGGATCCCAGGATGTACGTGATCAGCCAGGCGATCATCTCCAATATCGGCGGGACGGCGACCCTGATCGGTGATCCGCCCAACATCATCATCGGCTCCAAGGTCGGGCTGACCTTCAACCAGTTCATGGTCAATCTCACCCTGCCGGTGATCGTCTGCCTCGCGGCCGCGCTCGCCTATCTGTGGGCCACCAACCGGGATAAATTCAAGCCCATCGACACCAACCTGGCCAAACTGTTTTCGGTGCAGCTGCTGCTCGAAAAGATCCGCTATAATTTTCTGGATACCAGAATCGACAAGATTTTCCTGACCAAAGGGCTGGTCTGTTTAGGTCTGGCCATCCTCCTGTTTGTCACCCAGACCATTACCGGTCTGTCCCCGGGCGTGGTGGCCATGCTGGTGGCCATGATCCTTTTCGTCATTACCCGCATTGACGTTGAAGAGATGCTCGAAGAGATCGAGTGGAGCACCCTTCTGTTTTTCACCGGCCTGTTCATCCTGGTGGGGGTGCTGGAGGAACAGGGTGTGATCGAATGGATCGCCCACCACATTTTCATGCGCGTGGGGGACAACCCCTACGTGATCGTGCTGACGGTGCTGTGGGTGTCCGGCATCGTTTCCGGGTTCCTGGACAACATTCCCTTTACCATCACCATGATCCCCATCGTGAAGCTGATGCTGGAAAACAATCCCATCCCCAACAACATCCTGTGGTGGGCGCTTTCCCTGGGGGCCTGCCTGGGCGGCAACCTGACCATGATCGGGGCATCGGCCAATATCGTATCGATCGGCGTGGCGAAAAAGTTGGGACAGGAGATTTCCTTTCTCGATTTTGCCAAAAAGAGTGTGGTCATCACCCTGATCACCCTGGTGATCGCATCGGGCTACTTAATGCTATATCTGTGGATATCGTTATGAAAAAGGAAGACAGAGAAATATTGTGCAGTCTGATCCGTGACCACGAGGACACCGTGGGCTCCTCACGGGTGACGATGATGGCCCTGACGGCCTTCATCGAGTCCATCAAGCAGGTGCGGTGCGGCGTCGGGGAGGTCCGCCAACTGTATTCGGAACTTTCCGGAGCCATAAAAAATACGGAGCCCAAAGTGATCCCGCTGATTCACCTGATCGAGGAGTTTGAAAATGAGATCGGCGACTCGCCCGATGGGACCATCGAAGAGATCAAGGAGAGGGCGATCCGGATTCTTGAAGCCAAGCACCGAAAGATAAAAACCAAAATCGGCCGGTTGATCGAATACGGCCTGACCTGCATCAGCGAAGGGGATGTGATCATTGTCCATACCATCGGATACGACGTCAAAAATATGCTCAAGCTGGCCAGCCAGGTGCTGCACAAGCCCTTCAAGGTGATCGTGCTCAAACAGGATCCGTTGAAAACCCGTCAGCTGATCAAATTCCTGGAGACAGCCGGCATCGACATGGAGGTCATTCCCGAATACAGCCTGGGCCACTACGTCGAGCAGGGAAACAAGATGTTCATGGGGGCGCTGTCCATCACCGAGGATATGCGGGTGGTGTCGGCCGTGGGTTCGGCCAACATCGTCAGCCTGTGCCACCTGAACCGCCTGCCGGTGTACCTGTTTGCCAATACGCTCAAGTTTTCCCACCGGCCCTCGTCCCAGCAGCGGATTCATCGGAAAGTGGCGTCCCAGACCCATGGAGACGTCTCTTTCAAGCTCACCACCCATTCCCACGATACCGTGGATCTCAGACATGTGGACGTTCTGGTCACCGAGGACGGGATCAAGGACAAGGCCGCCATCTCGGAATGGATCAACGCCTCGTCAAGGTAGGTTCCAGGGGGCGGTTCCAGCGAGAGTGACCTGCGGCGGACCATGGCGGCCCGATCACCACGAGGCGCAATCGTGCCGGGACTCAGATTCGGCAAATCAAGGCATTTTTGACGGCCATCGGAACGGATTGACGCATGCATGACCGGTCGTCTGGATCCCCCTCGTGAAGGGGCGTCGGGTCAGCTGCCGTTTAAAATCGTTGTGACCATGGAACGGTCTTCTTTTACCGCTGCCTGCCGGGCTGACTCACCGGCCGATTTCGGTATCGCCTTCCAACGGGATTTGTACATGCCCTGGAAGACGATCTGGAACATGGCTTCCAGAAGCGAGTAGGCGGTAACGTGGTGGGGCGGGTCGGCAAAAGCGGAGATCGCCCTGCGCTTTTCTGACCCACCTTCTTTTAACCGGTATAGATTGTTCAGGAAGGCGACCATCTTGGGGGCCACCTGACGGTGCTGCTCCGGAAGGTGGGCAGGGTTTTTCCACCGGTTTACCTGCTTGATGAGGGTGTCGCTGGACGCCGCCAGCAAAAATTCCCTGTTTTTCTCACTTTTGAAAAGTGGCGACAACGCCACATGCTTGCGAATCGCCAGCTGGATGCATTCATTTTCCCTTTTCAGCTCTGCCCGGATAGCGGGTGCCATGGCCTCGGGAACCGACAGGGTCAGCTGATTCAATACATTGGAAAATGAGGACAGATGGGTTTTCATGTCAGTGGCTGCGGCGGACCAGAATTTTTGGCTCATGGCCTTGACGGTTGCTCTGTCAGGGTCCGATCGGGAAGGGCTTGACTTGAGGATTTTCAATATTCCCGGAAAAGAGCGGGCCGCTCGCGGAAACAGGTTCCTGCCGGTAATGGCCTTGAAAATGATCGCGATGGTGGCGAACCAGTCCTCAAGATAGAGGGCTTCGGTGAGCGGTCCGAAGTGTGATTCGATGGACCTGTTTTTCAAAAGATGAAGCGGTGTGGCGTAAAGGGGGGTTCCTCCGAGCAGCGGTTGTGAAATGCTGCCGTCCCGTGTGGGAATCAGGGAAATGGCCGTTTCCACATCGATGACACCGATGGAAAAATCAGCGGCGTTTTGTAAAAACACAGGATAGTTGTCAGGATCTGCATCCAAAAATAAATTGTCCGGCTTCAGGTCCCTCAGGGCGATTCGTTTTTCTCTCAGCCGGCAGAGCAGCTGAAGCGTGTTGGATGCGATGTTTTCGATCTGTTGACGGCTTTTCATGAAGGTTTTGGTTTCCAGATGCGCTCTCAACAACTGGACCAGACCGTCAACATTATTCTGGTTGGCCTTGAAAACATCGGAAAAGCCCGCTTCGATCTGTGCGATCAATGCCTCTCCGATTCCTTTTTCGTTGCGGTCAATTTTTTCGCCGGCAATACAGGTGAGAAACCAGTTTTTGATTTGAAAGGGGTGAACCTTCACCCCTTGGCGCGATGCCTTGATGATGCGGCCGGCTTCGGCTTCACAATTGCGATAAAGTGTCTGAAGGCCCTCAAAAACCGGCAGGGAGGCCAACCCGTATCGGGTGGTGAAAGCCTCCTGGTCCCAGGCCACGTCCGGCACCTCACGGATTTCATCACCGGTTTTATTCTTGGACGCGTGTAATTCATCGATGACGCGAGCCAAAAAGAAATTGTTGGTCAGCTCCATGAAAAAGGCAAAGCGGTTTCCGATTTTCAGGTATTCCTGATATTCGGGTTTTTCTTCAACCAGCCGGATGTACTGTTTTTCCAGTTGTTCCTGGGTGAGGCTCGACTCATAGGGCAGCTTTTTAACCTTCTTGAGCACCACGGATACCATGGGGACGATGCATGCGACCGGTGACAGGTGGGCGGCGATCTGCACCTCCCGTCGAATGTCCCGCACATATTTAACCATATCCGTGACCGGTACCGGCGGTATTTTAACCACCATGTGGGTGTCGTAGATCACGTAAAAGCATTTGCTCTTGCTGCCGGTGTCTTCCCCCAGCGGACCGACGGACATACGGCGGGTAAGCCAGTCGTTGTTTCCCTTGACGCCCAATTCGAAAACCTTCATCTTGCTCGTCGCCGAGGCGGGGGTCATGGAAAAACGGGCCGCGGCATCCTTTTTCAATCCGTTCTGGAGTTTGTATAATTCGAGGAAAAACATGGCGATGTCCCGCAGATCAGAGCTCTCCTTGCCCTCCTCGATGAACTTGCGGGGTTGGTCCGCCGCAGATGGCAAGGCGTCGTCGGATGAAGGCTGGGGTGCCATTTTTTTTGCGCTGGCGGCAAGCATCAGGATCAGCTTCAGGAACCCTGATGCCACCGCCAGGATCACCAGAAAAACAATCAGCCGGGGGTCGGTGGCACGGATTATTTTCGTGTTGAATCCCAGATCTGCCATGATCTGCTGTCTGGTCTGGTCGAGGATCGTCAATAAAGCGGTTTTTTTGGTGACCTGAACCGACCCGACGGAGGTGACGTCAGCCTTCATGAACATGCCTGATTTTCCGTCGGTTTCGTAAAAAACGAACTGGTCGGACTCGCTGACACGATCGGCAAGGACCGGCTCCGCGCCGTCAATATAGATGATCTGCCGCTCCAGATTGACGTCAACCTCCACCAGGGAGACCAGTAGTGTGCAAAGCGCAGAAAACACGACAACGATGATCCATTTTTTCATGGTGCCCACATCCGTTTCATCCTGATATCCCGTCGCGTTTCCGCTAGGGAGACGCCTGGCCTTCTGAGGCGTATTGGAGGACCACCGCACCGATCTTGATAACGTCCATGTCTTTCAGGCGGACCGGTCCACGGACGGTCTGTCCGTTGACTTTCGGTTTGATCCATCCGCTGACGCCGCTGATGTAGTGGTGTTGAGGGGTTTTGCTGATCGCTGCGGCCGGATCTCCTGCCAGAAAGGAAAACAGGCCGCCGATGACGATATCGCACCGGTGGGTCCTGCCGATGGTCACCAGACTTTTGACCAGGTCGAACCTTCCGTTTCCGCCTGCCAGGAAGGCCACATAGGACCTTGCTTTGGGAAGTTCGGGAATATCGCCACTTTCGGCAAGCATCCGGCGGTAGATTTCGGTATCCATGAACATGGTATGGTCCGGACCCGGATCGCCCGGCAAGGCGGAGGTTTTAAGTCCGCCCTGTTCGAGCCTTGGCCGTGGTCTCCCGCGGTCCAGGAACACCAGCGTATGCTTGCCGATGGTGATGATATCCCCGTTTTTAAGCGTGGCCTGTTGGACGGTCAGTCCGTTCAGGAAGGTGCCGTTCTTACTGTTGGTGTCCTTGAGAACGTAGCGGTTGCCTTGTTTGAGGATGGCGGCATGGTTTCCTGAAACCGCATAGTTGTCGATGACCAGGTGGTGGGTGGGGTTCCTGCCGATGGAAAGCCGGTCGATACGATCGAGGGCGAACTCTTTGATCGTTCTGTCCTTGAACTTGACAAGCAATCTGATCATTTGGCCGCCTTTTTGGGAGGGACTCGCTCAAAATCGCTATTTACCACCGAAAAGTGATCCAATCCATTCGGGAATGCCTAAAATCCGTCCGAACCAGCTCTTATCCGCCCCCCCATTAGCAGAAACGATTCTAACCACAATAACGGTTATGTTGTCCTCTCCGCCTCTTTGGTTGGCCATATCCGTCAGTTTTCTGCAGGCGGCCTCCGAATCATTCTGATAAACCAGGTCCCGAATTTCTTCTTTGGAAACTTTTCCACTGAGGCCGTCGCTGCAAAGGACGATGATGTCGTCCTTGAAGATTGGGGTCTCGACGATATTCGGTCGCACATCCGAGCGGATACCAACGGCGCGGGTGAGAATATGCGACAGCTTTCCGCTCGAAAACCGGCCTTCTAAAGATTTGGGTATTTTTTTCCGCTCATGGAGAAGGGTGTGCGGCGTATAAAGGTTTTCCACTTCCCCGTTTCGCATCAGGTAAATGGGGCTGTCGCCCACATTGGCGGTAATAATGGAATTGTCGGTGAGGTAGAGCGCGGAAACGGTAGTGCCCATTCCCCGGCAGGATTTATCCGCAATGGATTGCTCGTAGATTTTTTGATTAGCGGCAAAAATGCCTTGAAGCAATCGTTTGGCGGCTGAACTCTGCTCTTCAGGGGGGCGGGTTTCGTCTTCACCGGATGAATCCCGGGACTGGACTGTCATGCAGGCGTCGATGGTTTTTACGGCGATGCGACTGGCGATCCCACCCGCGCGATGCCCCCCCATGCCGTCTGCCACGACGTACAAACCGTTGGGCTCATTCAGGAGGAAGCAATCCTCGTTGGCCTTGCGAACTTTTCCGATGTCACTGAAACCAGCGGCTTGTACCATAATCATATTTTGCCCCTTTTTCCCTTAAAAACAATAAATTGAAGGGATTGTCAAGCAAAACAGTGGTTTTATGAGAACTCCGGGGCGATCTCCATCGGTCCACGTCAGAGGACCGGTGAGGCGCACCCATGGCAGGGGGGCCTTGCCGGTCCCGCCATCCAAATGTCCAGGGGCGGGCCAACGCTTTTTCGGATTGCCATATGGGATGACATCCGTTACGCTTCGGGTTATCCGGCGTTCCGGGTTCCAGAACGCCCTGAGATTCTTCTAAAGGCGGGAGACCATGAAAACCATCGGGTTGCTGGGCACGGCCTTTACCATGGAGCAGGCGTTTTACAAGGGGCGGCTGGCCGACCGGTACGGGCTGGATGTGATCGTGCCGGACGCCGCCGACCGTCGGCAGGTGCACGATATCATCTACAATGAATTGTGCCTGGGAAAGGTCGCGCCGGAGTCGAAAGCGGCCTACCTGAAGATCGTGGACCAACTCAGGCAACGGGGTGCCGAGGGCGTGATCCTGGGATGCACTGAAATCGGCCTGTTGATCGATGGGTCGGATACGGCAGTGCCTTTATTCGATACGGCCAGAATCCATGCGGCCAAAGCGGTGGACCGGGCGTTGTCCGCAAAGGTCGACGCTTAACGGATTTTATTGGACACCGTCTCATTGATGCGTCGATGGATTCAGTCCACGCGAAACACTGCCGCGATCCTCAGCCCGGGCATTGATCGCGGATTGTCGCGCGGCTTTCCTCCCCGGACCATTCCTTGGCCCCCAGGGGGATTTGAAGACTCCTTGTGTTTCAGCCGCTCACCGGGCAACTGGTTGCAACCGTTTTGGTTTCACTATACTTGGAACAAAGGCTCTTGAGAAAACAATAGCTCCCGTCGTCGTGTTTCCATTCGGGTCAGGACAGGCCGTGCCGTTTTCCCCAAAAACCATCTGGCGTAAACTTGGGTTTGGAATCGGGATATTCCTGCTGGTTTCGTTGGGGGCAGCCCAATTCTTCAAAAAAGACCTGATCCGCCTTCAATTCGTTCTCACCCTTTTCGAACCGGCGGGCATCGTTGAAAACTTTCGGAACATGACCCGGGTCCTCGATTATCGTACGGTTCGCCGCAGGGGACCGGTTTATCGGATCCCCTATGAAAGCAAACGTCTTCCCGCGTCCTATCCGTACCAGGGACAGGACCATGACCTGGCCCAATGGATCGAACGGACGGCCACCAGCGGCATCATCATCATCCATGACGGCAAAATCGCCTTCGAACGCTACTATCTGGGAAACCATGCATCCACCCGCTGGGCTTCCTGGTCTGTTGGCCAATCCATCGTCTCGGCCCTGGTGGGTTTCGCCATGGAAGAGGGATTGATCCGCAGCCTGGCCGATCCGGTCAATGATTATGTCCCCCGGCTGGGGGCGTCCGGCTATAACGGCGTGACCCTGCGGGAGGTGCTGCAGATGTCCTCGGGGATCGGATTCAATGAAGACGATGCCGACTGGCATTCGGATATCAATCGCCTGGCTCGGCGCGTTGCCCTGGGCAAGGCCATCGATGATGTCGTGGTGTCGCTTGAAAATGAGCGCCCCCCGGGCACGTTTCACCGCCGGGTCAGCATGGACGCCCAGGTGCTGGCTATGGTGCTTCGCGAGGCCACCGGCCGCAGCCTGTCAACCTACATGGAGGAGAAGCTGTGGTCCCGCTTAGGGATGGAATCGGACGCCTTCTGGATCGTCGACGGCGATGGCATGGAGTTGGTTTTCTGCGGGTTCCATGCGCAGCTTCGGGATTATGCCCGCTTCGGGCTTTTTTTTCTCAACCAGGGCAAGACGTTCAGGGGTCAGCAGATCCTGTCGGCCCGGTGGATCCAAGACGCCGTGACGCCAGGCCGCCCCCATCTCCTGCCCGGCGCCGACAACCCGAATTCCTCAAGCCGCCCGGCATTTGGGTACCAGTGGCGGCTGCCGGAACCGCCTGACGGAGACTACTGCGCCATCGGGATCTGCGGCCAGTTCATCTACGTCCACCCCCGTTATCGGGTGGTTATCGCCAAGACATCGGCCGATGCGGACGACATCCCGTCCGGCGATGAAAGGGACGTTGAGTCCCTGGCGGTTTTTCGTTCCATCGCCGCAGACATGGCCCGGCATCCATAATCTCTGCTTTCCCCGTATGCGTCTCCCGTCCTCCTTTCCTTTTTTCCGGCATCTTTCGTTGTCAACTGGTTGTTTCAGCAACGTCATCACCGGGATGACAGTGCACGCCCATGAATTGGGTGCGGTGGATGCATCGAGGCTTTAACTGTTTGAATTTATTTTTTTTAAAAAAAATTAAAGGGGTGGGGCGAACCAGGCATGCCCGTTGCTATTGAACACGGTAAACGGCTTCGAAACAAGAATAATCAATATAGGGGGTATGCAATGAATTTAGGTTTCCTCGGTGAAATTCACCTGAATGCACAGTTTTTTTCGGCGTTGATCAGTATCGTGATCATCGACCTGGTGCTGGCCGGCGACAATGCGGTGGTCATCGCCATGGCGGTAAAAAAACTCACCGGCCGCCAGCGGACCTGGGGAATCGCTGCCGGTGCGGGCGGCGCGGTTCTCGTCCGGGTGGTCTGTACATTCTTTGTCGCCAAACTGCTTATGATTTCGTTCATTAAACTGCTGGGCGGGGCCGTGATCCTCTGGATTGCGGTGAAATTGCTGGTGGAGGGCGCGGAAGACGAAAATGTCAGGGAGGCGGGAAACCTGTGGCAGGCGGTGTGGATTATCATCGTGGCGGACATGAGCATGGGGATCGACAACATGCTGGCCGTCGGCGGTGCGTCCCACGGCAATTTTTTCCTGCTCATGTTCGGCCTGATGCTGAGTATTCCCTTTGTGGTGTTCATGAGTTCGATTCTCGCCAAACTCATGGACCGGTATCCGATCATCCTGTACATCGGTTCCGGTATCCTGGGGAAGGTGGGCGGTGAGATGATGATCACCGATGCAGTGGTGCACAACTGGCTGCACCCGCCCAAGGCGGTCGAATATGCGGTGATGGCCTTTTTTACCGTTGGCGTGATCGCCATGGGGAAATGGATTCTTTTTCGCCGGAAGCAGGCGGCTCTGGAACCGGTGCCGTCGATGGACATGGCCGGAGGCCCCCATCCGGTTTCGGTGTCCAGCGATCACCGATAGACAGCGTGTAACCCAACGTTCCCGGATGCAGACCCTCACATGATTCTGTCATCCTCCTCGCGAACCCGTCCAACCGGAGGCCCCCCGGAAGGACGGGTTCAACTTTTTCTCTTCTTTATTCTCCGAGCACCTGGACAGCCCGGTTTACAGTGAACCGCACCACGCCCTCCGATCGTTGTGCCGTGAGAACTGATTCATAATCCCTCTTTTTCCTGTCTCCAGAGGAAAGACACCCCTGAAGCAAATTGTCACCTGGTAGTGTTCATACGATGAGTCTGCGCGGTTAACTGTTTCGTGATGTGACTATAAAATAAATTATATCAATAGTTTATGATCTTACTTCGTCTTTTTTCGTCCTGGCATGCCCCTTGTAGTAAACGGCTTCAAAGACTCTTCTCAATCGAACCGTGCGTATTCACAACACGGCCAAAGAGAAGCGTCAAACCCCGTATCGAGAAACATCGACGTTGCGTTAACGATTCACCATTCATCGCAAGAAGAAGAAGGAGGTACAGATGGGAAACTCAACCAGTGAGAAAGTGGCAGGGTGGGAGGTCGCCAGGGACCTGGAAGGCAAGAAGAAAACCATTTTGGAGCGTATGATTCCCGAGTGGCGCCATATGAAGGCCGCAATGGGGGGCATTTTCGTTTTTTTCCTCGTTTTTCTGCTGGGGTGCTGGCTGGCGGGCAATCCCTTTGAACCCACGGTGAGAATTCAGTCTCCCTACTCGGTGGCCCACGGGCTTCAGGGCAACTCCTGGCACATCGTCTGGAGCGTGGTGCTGCTGGCCGCCTTTTTCGAGTTCATGGACGCGTCGGCCGGCATGGGCTTCGGTACCGCCCTGACCCCGATTCTGCTGGTGCTCGGCTTCGACCCCAAGCAGATCGTACCGGTGGTCATGATCCAGCAGGGCGTCGCCGGACTGGTGGGGGCCTTTTTGCACCGGGAGTTCGAAAATGTGGAATGGAAGTTCAAGCCCATGTCCGAGACGGTCAAGCTGTGGTTTATCATCGGCGTGGTGGGCTGTATCGCCGTTTCGGTCTCCATCATCGGCGTATACAAGATCCTCCATGTCGACAAGGTCTGGATCAAGCTCTACGTGGCTGTTCTGCTGGTCATGATGGGCGGCGTTTCTCTTTTTCAGGGGCGCAAAGACAAACCCTACAAGCCCGGCAAAATGATCGGGTTTGCCGCCCTGGCCGGTTTCAACAAAGGCGTGGGAGGCGGCGGCTACGGGCCGGTGGTCACCATCGGCGGCCTGATTGCCGGGGTCCCGGTCAAGAGCATGCTGGCGGTGACGGCCATCTGCGAGGGAACGGTCAGCGGCTTTTCGATCATTGTCTGGCTGGCCCTGCTCACCAGCGGGGTGCAGATCGACTACCTGCTGCTGCCGTCTTTTATGATCGCCACCATGTTTTCCGCCATCGCGGCGCCTTATATGACACGGGTGTTCCCGGAGAAGTTGTGGAAGATCGTGGTCCCCGCCTATTGCCTGGTGGTGGCGGCGATATGCTTCTGGAAGATCGTCCCGAGCATCATGGCCAAGCTGGTCGGCGCTTGATGGCGCCAGGATGATCCGTTTCCCCGGGCCCCACAGGTGGGGCTCGGGGGATACGGTCATACGGATGTTTCGTTTCCAGCAAACCCATTCGCGCCCCACAGGAGACGTTGAACGATGAATGAACCGGCCCTTGACCCCACGATGGAAGATGCTGGCAGGCAACCCCAAAACGGTCTGGTGCGCAATCGGTTACAGTCTTTCGGCCTGACCATGGTTGTCATGGGCGCCAGTTTTTTTCTATACTATCTTGGCTGTTTCGGAACGGTGGACGGGCCGCTGACCCCGGCCAAAATGGGTGCCGCCCTGGCGGGCCTGGGGGTCACCCGGCGACACGTGATCCTGCTGCTGCTGTCGATCCTCATCGGTGCCATTTCCTGGAACTGGGTGTTTAACCTGACCAGCATTCTCATCGGCAACCGCATGACCTGCAAGGCCAAGGGGAAAGGTGCCCGCGGGATTTGCGGTGCGCCGGTCAAACGTATCCGTCAGGTCTCCACGCGGTCGGGAAGGCCGGTGGTGAAATACACATGCTCCCATGGCCACCGGCGGCCCGACGCGCTTTTCCACCCCGTCAAAAAGGGGGCGGTGAGCCACACCGTTTGCCTGGCGTGCCTGGTTTTTGTGCTGATCGCCGCGTTTGGCGCCTGACCCCCGCCCTTGCAGTTGGCTTGGGGCGTCCTTGCCTCTCCCGTGCATGGGCTCCATGTTTTTACACCCGGTAAAAAATGTTGACAGACGGCCGGGGGAATCTGTTTTCAGCCGATGTCCGTGCGTGCGGAAACGCCCTGACCGTGCAGGTTTTGCAGGCAACGCCGCCCGTTTTCTCCGTGGCATGTGATTTGCTCCTGCCAAACCTGTTATGAAAGTTGTTTTGCGCCAACCCCGCCAAAAGCGGATCGGCCGGATCATCGTGGCCGCTGCCCTTGTGGTCCTGGTGTCCGCGGTCGCCATTCACCTGCGGTTCACACGGCAGATGGTGCTGCTGGTAAGCGACCAGTTCAACCAGGAGCAGTTGACCGTTGCCCGAATTATCCGCAAGCTGGTGGAAAATTCACTGGTTACCCTGGAAGAAGAATTGCTGAAAATCGCCGGCGGGGATGCGGCACCCGTGTCGGACCCGGCTATATGGCAGGCCCGGTTGCAGCCTGCACTGGAACGGATCTCCGCTGCCGGAGGCACCGAGATCCGGATATGGGACCGTGTTGCGGGGACCGCCTGGGTGTTTTCCCGCGGCAATCCGTTTCAGGCGCCTCCGGTATTTGGCCGGGGCCATGTCCCGGACCGGCTGCCTGGTCCGGGAGAAATCCGGGTGAGCCGTTCCCCTTTGGATGGTTCCGGCCTCGATTTGATCATGATGACCCCAATGGGTTCGGGCAGCCGGTATTTTTTCCTGTTTCGGATCAACCTGGCCTGGTTTTTCTCCCCCCTGCTCAAGGATGTCCGTTCCGGCAACAGCGGCTATGCCTGGATCATCGATGGCCAGGGGCGCTTTCTTTACCACCCCTATACGGACTTTATCGGCCGCAGCGCCTTCGATGCCCGAAAAGAGACCTATCCGGACCTGGATTTCGTCCAGATCGACCGGATCCAGAAGGACGAAATGCTCCAGGGCAGGGAAGGCACCGGCACATATATCTCGGCCTGGCATCGCGGCATTACCGGACGGATGCCCAAACTGATCGCCTTTTGTCCCGTTCATATCTCACAGACACCCGGGCAGTTCTGGAGTGTCGCCGTGGTGGCGCCGACCCATGAAATCGCCAGCGCCATGGGACAGATCCATCGATGGCTGCTGGTACTCCAGGGATTGATGCTGTTCGTGGTGGCCGCCGCTGCCACGGCCCTCTACCTGTTCGAGATGCGCTTCTCCCGGGGGCTGGAACGGCTGGTGGACAGCCGCACCCGGGCATTGAAACGCTCCGAAGAGAAATACCGCCTGCTCATCGAAAGCGCCGAGGATTTCATTTTCACCCTGGACGCGTCGGCCCGGCTGACGTCCGCAAACAGCTTTACGGCCAATTTTTTCGGCAGCGATGCGGAGCATCTCACGGGGCGGTCCCTGGCCGATCTGCTCGCCGACGACGTGGCCCGGCGAAACATCAAGGCCGTCAAACAGGTATACGCCACCGAACGGAGTGTCCGGGAGGAGATTGAGATCCGCAGCGTGGATCCTCCGGTATGGCTCAGCGCCAATTACATGCCCCTGAAAAATGAAGCCGGAGAACTCAGCGCCGTGCTCTGCATCGCCAGGGACATCACGGAGAACAAAAAACTTCAGCGTCACCTGGTGACCACCGAGAAGTTGGCGGCACTGGGCACCCTGGCCGCCGGTGTGGCCCACGAAATCAACAATCCGATCGGGGTGATTCTGGGATTTTGTGACCTTCAGATACGCAAGCAGCCACCGGGAAGCCAAGCCTTCGAGGATCTGAAGGTCATCGAGCGCCAGGGCCTGCACTGCAAGGAGATCGTTGAAAACCTGCTCAGTTTCGCCAGGGATCGCGATGTTTCGGAGGAATCCACGGACCTGGTCCGCTGCCTGGATGAAATCATCCAGGTGGCCCGGCACAGCATCGAGCACAAGGCCGTAACGGTCAGGACCGATATCGCCCGACGGCTGCCGCGGGTGCGGGGAGACAACCGGCAACTGCAGCAGGTTTTTCTCAACCTGATGAACAACGCCGTCGGCGCCATGCCCCGGGGAGGCGTCCTGACCATCGGCGTCCATCTGGAGAAAGGCTCCCGGCGGGTCGTGGTCAGGGTGTCGGATACCGGTTGCGGGATTCAGGAAGGGAATCTGGATCGTATTTACGAACCCTTTTTTACGACCAAGCCAGAAGGTGAAGGAACCGGGCTTGGGCTTTTTGTCAGTTACGGCATCATCAACAATTTCGGCGGTTCCATCCACTGTGAAAGCCGTGTGGCGGATGGTGGGGCCGGGGGGGGGAGCGGCACCACGTTTACCGTGAAACTGCCGCAGTGCCCACAGGAGGGTCTATGAAAGGCCGCATATTGGTCGTTGACGATGAACGGGACATGCTGCTGCTGCTCGAGCGCATCATCACGGAAGAAACCGATCACCAGGTCGAAACCGCCAGCGACCCGATGGTGGCCCTCGAATGTGTGAAGGCAGGTGGGTTCGACCTGGTGATCACGGATTTGAAGATGCCTAAAATGGACGGCATTCGCCTGCTGGAGGGCATAAAGGAGATCGATCCCACCCTGTCGGTGGTTGTCATGACCGCTTTCGGCACCATCGAGACGGCCGTGGAAGCCACCCGCAAGGGCGCCTGCGATTACATCACCAAGCCTTTCCGCCGGGAGCGGATACTGGTTACCATCGAAAACGTCATCAGTATTCAGTCCATCACGCGGGAAAACAGGGCCTTGCGGGAGGCGCTGGGCAAGCAGAACGGATTTGCCTCACTGTTGGGTGTCACGCCGGTGATGCGTGACATTTTCGATCGAATCCGCCAGGTGGCGCCGACCCAGGGAACCGTCCTGATTACCGGACCCAGCGGTACGGGAAAGGAGTTGGTGGCCAAGGCCATCCATGCCCACAGCCGCCAGAAAGAGAATCGTTTTATTACCATCAACTGTACAGCCATTCCCGAAAATGTGCTCGAAAGCGAGTTGTTCGGTCACGTCAAAGGTGCCTTTACCGGGGCCTGGAAAGACAAGCGGGGACTGGTGGCAGATGCCCATGGCGGTACCTTGTTCCTGGATGAAATCGGGGATCTGAGCCCTATTCTCCAGACCAAACTGCTGCGCCTGCTCCAGGAGGGTGAATACCGGCCCGTGGGCGGAAATGTCACTCGAAAGGCGGACACCCGGTTTATTTCGGCCACCAACCGTCACCTCAGGAAGGAGATTGCCCGCGGGCGGTTCCGCGAAGACCTTTTTTACCGCCTCAACGTGATTCATTTCGAGTTGCCGTCGCTGGCCCAGCGGCGTGGGGATATTCCCCTGCTCGGCCACCATTTCCTGAAAAAATACGCCGGGATCAACAATAAGCGCATTAGCGGAATTCACCCGTCGGCCATGCAGCGCCTCATGGCTCTGGATTATCCGGGCAATGTGCGCGAGCTGGAAAACATTATCGAGCGGGGGGTGATTTTCTGCCGGACCGAAACCCTGATGCCCGAGGACCTGTTTCTGGAGAGGGAACGTTCCCAAATGATCGGCGCATTACCGCCTTCACTGGGCCAGCTGCCCTTCAAGGATGCCAAGGATCAAATGGTGGCGATCTTCCACCGGCAGTACATTGACCAGCTGCTTCGGGACCATGGCGGGAACGTGAGCCGTGCGGCCCAGAAGGCCGGTATTCAGCGTCAGTATCTGCACCGCCTGATGAAAGAAGCGGGCATTGTCACCGACCAATACAAGGGGCTGCCTGATCACCAGAGCGCGGAACCGGAGATGAATTAAACTGCGGATCGAAATGGCGCCCGGTGTTCAGGGCATCCTTATGCCGACGGCGGCGAAAGCATCTTTGAGGCGAACCTGGCCCACGGGGTGCATGTTGCAGACGACCGGAATGATGTGCCGGTTGTGCCTGACCATGGTTTCGATGGCCGTGGTGACCGGATCGTTGAGGTGCACCGACGGATTCAGGGGCAGTTTCCCGTTATAGGGGAGCAGGATCTCTCTGACGCTGTTCAGGGTTCGTGTATGCATGGACGACGTCTCAAGTGACGGCGGTAGCCGCCGGCGTTCAGTCGGTGTTCAAAATCGCCCCGGCTCGTCGTCTGCGGCTTATGGGATTCTGCTGGTTGCATGTTTCTCGTCTGGATGAAAACATTTGCAAGCCAAATGCCATTTCGATACCTGCCCCGGACCGGTTCAGCATCGGTGGTCGATTCGGCCCGGGGGCTGCTTCTTGTGGTGGTCTGACATTGAAGCGGTCACCTGGACGACCCGCGGTGTCCAGGTTCAGGAGACAGTGTGCCGACCGCCTGTCCACCAATGGTGTTCTCAACGGCCATCCCTGCCGTTGCAGCCCTCCCGGCGGTCAGCACGTTGGCCCTGCGGCGCCGGACCTCTTTTGCCATCGGTGGGCGTTCCGGTTGTTGCCGTGATGGCACGGCTTTTGATTCAACGGTATAGATCATCAACGGCGACCGTGGTCGGAAAGCGACAACCCATCACCCCAAAGAGGCCCTTTATGGATGATGCCCTGGCGACCCGATCCCCGCCGGCCCGGCGGGTACTTCTGGTGGACGATGAGGATCGGTTTGCAACCCAGCTGCGCCGTCTCCTGATCGCGCGTGGCTTTGATGTGGTCACCGCCGGAGACGGTCGGCAGGCCCTGGATCTGGTCGGTGGCCGGACGTTCGATGCCGTGGTGCTGGATATTCGCATGCCGGTCATGGACGGCATGACGGCCCTGGGCCGGATACAGGCAAAAAAGCCGGCGCCGCCGGTGATTATGCTGACCGGCCACGCGACACTGGAAACGGGCATCGAAGCGATTCGCCGGGGTGCGTTCGACTATCTGATGAAACCATGCGGGATTGAGGACCTGGTGGCGAAATTGGAAGCGGCCTGCACCGTCGGGCAGATTCGGCGCCGGCCTATCCTGTGGCCCCGCAGGCTGGCCGGGGAGTTGATCCTGAATGCCTTCCGGCGAATCGAGGATGGGGACCCCCTGCTGGAAGCCTTTTCCATCCTCAACCACCGATTGCCCAGGATGGCCGGAGAAACGCTTTTTGTTGTGGATGCCGACGATTGTCTGGCCGGCCACTTGAGCAAACAGGATATCGTCAATCGTGTCGCCCGTTTCAAAGGGTTAAAGGCCCTCACCTGGGAAGATCTGTCCGCCAACCCCCAATGGCTGCCGGATGTGACGGTCGGTGCGGTGATGATTTCGGACACCCTTTCGGTTGACCCGGCAACGCCGCTGAAGCAGGTGGCGAAACTGATGATGGACGAGGGCATCCGGACGCTGCCCGTTACCTGTGCGGATCGGCGGGTGCTTGGTGTGATTCGGCTCAGGGATGTCCTGGTATACCTGGACAGTGCAGACGGCGCAATCGATACAGATTGAACGATGAGAAACCATGAAAAATGATTATCCTCATTTTCGGCGATTGTGGAACCGGGTACTGGCGGCGCTCATGGGGTCCGCATTTATCCCGTTGGTGGTTCTCGGCGGTATTTTTTCCATCTATGCCGTGTCGATCTTCAAGGCCAGGACCATCGACATGCTCGTCCGGGATGTTGAGCTGCGTCGGCAGAATCTGGACCGGTTCCTGAGCGACCGCGTCCTGGAGCTGAAATGGGTGGCCAGAACACCCACCACCATCCTTACCGGCCAGGAAAACTTCGAGGCGTATACCCGTGACCTGACCCGTGAATTTCCCTGGATTAATGATTTGGCGATTTTCGACCTGGACGGCAATCAGCTGGCCTACAAGGGGTTTTTGGCCAGGGAGACCCGCAATTTCAGTGATCGGCCCTGGTTTCGGATGGCCCGTTCAACGGGGGCCTGCATCAGTGACCAGGAACTGGGGTACCGTCAGCTTCCCCACGTCAGTATTGCCGTCCGAAGGGATCACGACCACCCATCCCTGATCATCCGGGCGAGTATCGATGCCGGAATTCTCGGGCGGCAGCTGATGCCCAACGGGGAAACCTTCAAAACGGCGGACTTTTTTCTGGTCAATCGACAGGGGCACTATCAGACCCGGCCACGGACCGGCTGGCGCCTGATGGCCGACTCCGGCCTCGGCGTTCAAGGTCGGTTCGACGGCACCCGGGTTCATGAGGCCAGCGGAAAAATTCTGGTTACCACCTGGCTGTCGGCCGCGTCCTGGGTGCTGGCGGCCCGCTTCGATGCCGATGAGGTGTTTGCCCCGGCCCTGGAAATGCGTATTCTTTCCTTTTGGGCCCTGATTCTCGGTGGGATCATTATCATGTTTCTGATCCTGCTCACCGCCAACACCCTCGTCAGCCGGCTGGAGGACAAACGGCAGCGGATCCAGCACCTGAACCGCCAGCTTTGCCGGAGCAGTTTCATGGCGTCGACCATGGAGCTGGGGATGGGCCTGCTCGAGGACATCGCAGGCCGGCTGGCCAGCATCACGGTGGCATCACAGTGGATGGAGAATCATCTGGCCGGCGCTTGCACGCCCCAGGTGGGCGACGACCTGGCACAGATCAGGGAGTCGGCCACCACCGCCCGGGAACGTCTGGGCCAGTTTCTTTCCAGCATGCGTGCTGAGGCCTCCCTGATCACCGACGTGAACCTGGTGGCGGTGCTGGAGGAGCTGGTCGCGTGGTTGAAAAAGGACCTGGCCCTGCGATGCATCCGGGTGGCATGGGCCCTTGACCCGGAACCGCCGGTGATCAGAAGCGATCGCGGCCGATTGCGTCATGCCATTCAGAATATTTTGCTCAATGCCGTGCGCGCCGTGGACAAGCATGGAGAGATTCAAATTGCCGTCGCCGCCGAGGGCCAAGGTGTGGCCGTGACCATTGCCGACAGCGGCCCGGGAATCCCGGCGGCCGATCGGGAGCGGATTTTTGAACCCCTGTTCACCACCAAATCCGACGGCACCGGCCTGGGGCTTCCTGTGGCAAGGGATATTTTTGAGTCCCTGGGGGGCTCACTGACGCTGGAGCGATCATCTGCCGGGGGAGCGATGTTCAGGATGGTGCTGCCATCCGGTTATTCCCTGCCCGATTGTACCAACCGGGAACGACGGACGACCAGCGGGACATGATCAAGCGCGAACACCTGAAAAAGGCCATCGATGCCATCGATGCCGTGGACCGGGAATGCGGCTACGGGCTGCGGGAACTGTTTGATGCGAACCGGATACGCCTCCCGACCACTGAAGACACCCCTGTAAGGGACTACGGGGACCGTGGATTTCACTACTATTTTGAAGGCGAGCGGGTGACGATCCCCAAAACGGCTTTTGTCGCGGAAGGCATTGCCGCCCTCGAACAGTCCCTGGTCTTTAAATTGGGAGCGCTCCGGCACAAGCAGGATATGGCCGCCGACTGGACCTCAGGGAACGTGCGCCAACTGGCCGGTGAGATCCAGCGTGGCGCTGCAAGGCTGGTGGTGGACCATGAACTGCGGCGGCTGGCGGTACTGCCGACCGGCCTGGACGAGCCGCTTCGGCTGCCCGATGCCAGCGTGAGCGGACCCCATTTTTGCGGACACCTTGCCGGCGGGCAGCCGGCCCGGTTCATGCCACTGCCCCTCACACGGGCAACGATGCAACAGGTGGCCGGGCAGCGTTTCGAATTTTTCACCGTCCGGTTTCTGCTTGCGTGCTGGTCGGATGGCACACTGCCGTGGATATTCGCCTGCATTTCCCGGCAGCGGATCCTGGGCCTGGTCATGCTTCGGATGCACCATGAGGCGGTCGACACCCGCCTGGAAATCAAATATATCGCCCGGCGGATGCCACAGCACCTGGACACCGACACGCCGCCGAAAGGGGTGGGAACCTTTCTGCTGGCGGGCGTCTGGATGCTCTGGCAGACTTGCTACCCCGGCGCCCGCCATATTTTTCTGGACGGGGAACTGGGCGCCCGGACGTTTTACCTGAACGGCGGCTTCAAGGAACAGCGGCTGTGCCGGTACGTGCTGGAGACGCCCCGCGGATACCTGCTGACGGGTATTGTTGACATGGCTGACGATCACCGGCCGCCGGGTGGGAGGGTCCAGGCCAGGCTGGAGGCGCTCATCCACAGGTCGATCAAGGTCCTGCGCCGCGCATCCGGGGCCAGGCGGGCGTCGATCCTGCGGTTTATCCACCGCTGTCTCATGTGCCGCTATCAGCCCTATCCGGCAACCACGGCACTGGCCGGGTTGCTGAAGCATCAGGCCCGGATCCCCGAAGCAACGGCCCTTATCGACCTGGCCATCCGGACCGGCAAGGTCCGCATCGCCGGAGAGACCCCCGATTCAAGGGCCACGGTCCTGGTGGTCAACGATCCGCGGTTCTCCCTGCACCTGCAAAAGGTGTTTCACCTGGAAAGCCCCCGACGACTGGATGCCTTCAACCGTGCGCTTGCCCATCCCAGCGTCGCCGGGCGGTGGCACGCCCTGCCCATCGAACCGGCCGAGCGCGAGCAATTGCTGTGGGTCCATTCAGCCGGCTATCTGGACGGTCTGGAAAAAACCTCGGGCCGGCAGCTGGTGTCCCTGGACATGGACACCCAGACCACCGAACACTCCTGGGAGGTGGCCTGCCTGGCCGTGGGCGGCCTATTCCGGCTTATGGATGGTATTTGTGACGGCCGGGCCACCCGGGGAGTGGCCGCCGTGCGTCCCCCCGGACATCACGCCGAACCGCATCGGGCAATGGGATTCTGCCTGCTTAACAATGTGGCCCTGGCCGCGCGTTACCTTCAAAACGTTCACGGCGTGGAACGCATCATGATTGTCGATATAGACGCCCACCACGGCAATGGCACCCAGGTTGCTTTTTATGATGACCCCTCGGTATTGTATGTCTCCACCCATCGTTTCCCGGCCTATCCGGGAACGGGAAACATCGGTGAGATCGGCGAGGGGCCGGGGAAAGGGTTCACGGTGAATATCCCCATGGATAAAGGTGCCGGCGACAGGGCGTTTGCCGCCGTGGTCCAGCAGATTGTCGCCCCCCTGGCCCATGGATTCAGGCCCGGGGCCGTCCTGGTTTCACTGGGGTTCGATCTGTATCTGCACGACCGGTTGGGGGGCATGAACGTCACTCCAGAAGGCTACGGGGTGCTGACCGCCATGCTCATCGGGATGGCCGAGCGGGAATGCCGGGGGCGCATCGCTTTTGTCCTTGAAGGCGGATACAGCGTCAAAGGCATCGAAACCTGCGGCCTCCGGTTCCTGCAGCAATTATGCGACACCGACAGCCGCAACCGTGACCCATCTGGTGTCGGCACCCGGCGTCCTCCTTTTATGCCAACCATCATTTCCAGGGTGATCGACGTCCAGAAGGCATTCTGGCCTCACCTCTTCTGAACGGCCAGCCGGCCAGCCGTCCGGCAGGGAGACACCCCTGTCACCGACCGGTATACACCTGTGCCTCCGGTGGACCCTTTATCCTGCGACGTCGGGTTTAATCTATTGATATTTTATTGAAATATTTATTTTATGGGTGCGGTTGGATTGGCATGTTTTTTGATCTGCAATCCCATAAAAGAACCATCGGCAGGGTCAAGTCGGTTAAAACGATCGCCCATAAGGAGGCCTCATGCCGGATCTGCCACCGAACGTTTCCGAGAAATCCACCGCCACCGTTTCCGATGTCGATCGTCAATACCGGTATCGGCGGCTTTTCAAACGCTTTGTCCTGCTGACCCTGGTCTGTTCCGTCGTGCCGCTGCTGGTGGTGGGATGGGGCATCAGCACTCACTACCATCGTTTCGCCGAAACCCGGCTGCTGTCGTCTTTCAGGAACGAAGTGCAGCACCACAGGAAGGTCATCGAACTGTTTTTGAAAGAGCACAGTTCCAAGCTGGCGCTGATTGCCGGCACCCACAGCCGGGAGGATTTCAGAGGCTCCCGGCATCTGCAATCGGTTTTCGAGATGATCAACAAGGAGCGATGGACCCTGACGGACCTGGGGGTCATCGATGCCGACGGGAATCATGTCGCCTATGTGGGGCCCTACGATCTGCTGGACAAAAATTACAGCGATGCAGACTGGTTCAAGAAGGTGATGGAAAAGGGGCTTTACATCAGCGACATGTTCATGGGGTTTCGCCGTGAGCCGCATTTCATTATTGCCGTCCGGGGCGAGGATGGATACGGGCCCTGGATCCTTCGGGCCACCGTGGACACAGAGGCCTTTCGTGCCCTGGTGGAAAATGTCATGATCGGCCGCACCGGAGAGGTGTTCCTGGTCAACACGGAGGGCGTCTATCAGACCACGCCCCGATACAGCGGCCGGATCATGGAACCTGCGTCCATGCCCGTGGGGGAGGTCCACCCCGGTATCCGGGTGCGGCAGGAGGCCGCCGATGCCGGTTTCAACGGTGAACGGCCGGTGCGGCAGATCGTGAGCACCGCCTGGCTGGAAACGCCCCCATGGATGCTGGTGGTCCGGCAGGATCTCGACGAGGCCTTCGGTGCCGAAAACCGGGCCAACCTCAGCGTACTGATCTTTCTGCATGTGAGCGCCGCCACCATCCTGCTGGTCACGGTCCTGGTGACCCGCTACATGCTGAACCTGGTCAAACGCAGGGATGCCGAGGCCGATATCCTGAACCGCCAGCTCATGCAGACCAGCAAGATGGCCTCCATCGGCGAACTCTCCCTGGGGGTGGCCCACGAGATCAACAATCCCCTGGCGATCATTTCAACGGAACGCGAAATCCTCCTGGATGCCTCCCGTCAGGCCGACGGCATGGATCCGGACTTCGGCGCCCAACTGGACGACTCCATGAATCAGATCGACATCCAGATCAAACGGTGCAAGCGCATCACCCATAACCTGCTCCGATTTTCCCGACGAACGCAGTCCGTCATCGATACGGTGGACATCAATGCGTACATCCGGGAGATCATCGAACTGGTGGCGCGTGAGGCCAAATCTTCCGGGATCACCTTTTTCGAGCGTCTTTCCCCGGAGGTCCCGCCGATTTTGTCGGATCCTTCCCAGCTCCAGCAGGTTTTCCTGAATCTGATCAGCAACGCCATCGATGCCCACGAAGAAAAGCAATACGGTTCCGTGGCCGTCAGCTCCACCTACATGGAATCCGAAGGCGCCGTGGAGATCGTGGTGTCGGACACCGGTTGCGGCATATCCCGGGAGAACCTGTCCAAGGTGTTCGACCCATTTTTTACCACCAAGGCCGTGGGCAAAGGCACGGGGCTGGGGCTTTCCATCTGCTACAGCATCATCAGGCAACTGGGGGGGCGGATCCAGGCCAAAAGCGTGCCGGGTCAGGGAACCGATTTTACCGTCCGGCTGCCGCTGCGTTCGCCCGACCTGAAGGCGGGGCCGAACCGCCATGAAGACCCATTGGAGCGAGCCGCATGAATTGGCTGATACGACAATGGCATTTTGAACTGCCATCTTTTTCCGGGGCGACGATCGCCCCTTTTGAAAGGAGGCCGCGATGATCGGATCCAAAATACTCTTGGTCGATGATGAGGTGATTTTTACAAAGAACATGAAGCGGCTGCTGGACGCCCGGGGATACCGGACCCATGCGGTCAACAGCGGGGCGGAAGCCATCCGGGCCCTCGAAAACGAAACCGTTGACGTGGTGGTGCTCGATCTGAAAATGCCGGGCATGGACGGACTGACCACCCTGAAGGAGATCAAAAAGCTGGGCCTTTTTACCCAGACGCTGATGCTCACCGGGCACGGGTCCATTGATTCGGCCCTGGAAGCGGTCAAACTGGGTGCCTACGACTACCTGACCAAACCCTGCCGGATCGACGAGCTGGTGGCCAAAATCGAGGGGGCCTGGGACAAAAAGGATGGTCTCCAGAAACAGGACATCCAGGAGAAGATCCAGAAGGTGGTGGAGTCGCCGCGGGACGCGTTCCGCGTGTTCGCCAAGTGAGCATCCGGAAATGGCATCTTTCGGCCCAGGCCGGCGTTCTCACGCAGTTGAAATCCTCGACGTAGCGCTGCTACGCCTCCGGTTTCAACTGCGCTGCGGCCTTGGCCTGAACCAAAATCTACCATTTCCGGGGGGACGCGTAATATTCCCAAAAAGGGCCGCGGGAAAAAAATGGATTTGAGGTGACTCCGGAAGCGGGATCGCAAACGGGGCTCGGCAATGGTTTCACAGGCCATTGGTGCTGTGCCATAACGCGTTGAGATGCAGGCAGGATGTGGACGTTCATTTTTTCGCGGCCCATCCCATGGCCACTGGAGAAGCAGAATGACAGAGGGATCGGGCCGGGTGGATCGCTGGAAAGCACGCGTCCGGACATTGAAAATGGAAGTGCATGCCCTGTTGCTGGCCTGCCGGGACCCGCGTATGCCGTGGCCGGCCAAGCTGGTGGCGGCCCTGGTGGTGGCCTATGCCGCCAGCCCCATCGACCTGATCCCGGATTTCATTCCGGTGCTGGGCTACCTGGATGACCTGATCATCCTGCCGCTGGGCATCGTGCTGGCGATCAAGATGATTCCGGCCGAGGTCATGCAGGACTGCCGCGTCAGGGCCGGGGATGTCTTGCCCGGGACAAGGGCCGGCGCATTCATCGGAGCCACGGTCGTGGTGGTCCTGTGGATCGCCGTCATTGTGGCCGTGGTTGTTTTTGGCTATAAGCTGATGGGCGGGCAACCATCCGCTATTTCCGGATTGTTGCCCGGCCATCAGTTCTGAAATCGTGTTTTACCCGTCCTGCCGGGAATATCCTCTTCGCTCCATTGAATAACCGTGCGCCGATTGGGCACCAGAGCACTTTGCATTACAAGGACACGATTTCCAATCACACCTGCCGGAACACGATCCGGTCCCCTTCCGCCTCGGCGCTCAGCCGTGTGCCTTCCCGTATATTGCCTTCCAGGATCTCCATGGCCAGCGGGTTTTCGATCTGCCGCTGGATCACCCGCTTCAACGGCCGGGCGCCGTAGACGGGATCGTAGCCCTGGCGGGCGATCAGGTCCCGGGCCGAATCGGACAGGACCAGTTCGATGTTCTGTTCGGCCAGGCGATCGGACAGATGCGCCATCTGGATCTCCACGATCCGGCCGATCTGGCCCGGCTCGAGGTTCAGGAAAATAATGGTCTCGTCGATGCGGTTGAGGAACTCGGGCTTGAAGCCGGCCCGCAGGGCCTCGGTGACCCGCCGCTCCATCTCCTTGCGGTCGCGTCCGCCCAGCTCCTGAATAAACTGGCTGCCCACGTTGGAGGTCATGATGATGATCGTGTTGGTAAAATCCACGGTCTTGCCGTGGCCGTCGGTCATGCGGCCGTCGTCCAGGATCTGCAGCAACACGTTGAACACCTCCGGGTGGGCCTTTTCGATTTCGTCGAACAGGACCACCGAATAGGGGCGCCGCCTGACCGCCTCGGTGAGGTAGCCGCCCTCGTCGTAGCCCACGTAGCCGGGGGGGGCGCCGATGAGCCGCGAGACCGAATGCTTTTCCATGAATTCGCTCATGTCGATACGCACCATGGCCTGTTCGGAATCGAAGATGAATTCGGCCAGGGCCTTGGCCAGTTCGGTCTTGCCCACCCCGGTGGGCCCCATGAAGATAAAGGAACCGATGGGCCGGTCGGGATCCTGGAGGCCCGAGCGCGCACGGCGCACCGCATTGGAAACCGCTTCGATGGCCAGTTCCTGGCCGATGACCCGCTGGCCCAGGCGCTGTTCCATCTTCACCAGCTTCTGGCGCTCGCCTTCCAGCATGCGGCTGACCGGAATGCCGGTCCAGCGCGAGATCACCTCGGCGATATCTTCGTTATCGACCTCTTCCTTGAGCATTTTCTTGTCCTGCTGCAGTGCCTCCAGGTCCTTTTTGGCCTGTTCCAGCTGCCCGTTCAATTCGTTGCTGCGGCCATAGCGCAGCTCGGCCACCCGGGCCAGGTTGCCTTCCCGTTCGGCCCGCTGTTCCTCGATTCCCAGCTGCTCCTGGGCCTCCTTGATCGTGCGGATGTTCTGGATCAGGCGCTTTTCATCCTCCCAGTGGGTTTTCATGCCGGCGATCTGGGCGCGCATGGCCTCCAGGGAATCTTCCAGCCGGGCCAGACGTTCCCGGGAGGCCGGATCGGACTCTTTTTTGAGGGCCTCCCGTTCGATTTCCGCCTGGAGGATCTTGCGCTGGATTTCGTCGATTTCCAAGGGCATGGAATCGATTTCGATGCGCAGCTTGGAGGCGCACTCGTCGATCAGGTCGATGGCCTTGTCCGGCAGGAACCGGTCCGCGATGTAGCGGTGCGACAGGGCCGCGGCCGCCACGATGGCCGAGTCCTTGATGCGCACACCGTGGTGGACTTCGTATTTTTCCTTGAGCCCGCGCAGGATGGAGACGGTGTCTTCGACACTGGGTTCGCGCACCAGCACCGGCTGGAAGCGCCGCTCCAGGGCCGCATCCTTTTCGATGTATTTGCGGTACTCGTTCAAGGTGGTGGCCCCCACGCAGCGAAGCGACCCCCGGGCCAGGGCGGGTTTGAGCATGTTGGAGGCATCCATGGACCCCTCGCTGGCGCCGGCCCCCACCAGGGTGTGCAACTCGTCGATGAACAGGATCACTTCGCCTTCGGCTTTTTCCACCTCTTTGAGCACGGCCTTGAGGCGGTCTTCGAACTCGCCCCGGTACTTGGCGCCGGCAATCAACGCTCCCATGTCCAGGGACACCAGCCGGCGGTTCTTGAGGCTTTCGGAAACGTCACCGGCCACGATGCGCTGGGCCAGGCCCTCCACGATGGCGGTCTTGCCCACGCCGGGTTCGCCGATGAGCACCGGGTTGTTCTTGGTCCGGCGCGACAGCACCTGAACGATGCGCCGGATTTCGTCGTCCCGGCCGATGACCGGATCGAGCCGTCCGCTGCGGGCCATGTCCGTCAGGTTGCGGCTGAATTTTTTAAGGGCCTCGTATTTTTCCTCGGGGTTGGGATCGGTGATGCGCTGGTTGCCGCGGATCTCCATGAGGACCTTTAAGATGGCATCCCGGTTGACCCCGGCCGCACCCAGAATGCGGGAGGCCTCCCCCGTTTTCTTGTCGCACAGGGCCAGCAGGATGTGCTCGATGCTGGTGTACTCATCCTTCATCTTGCCGGCTTCGACGAATGCCGCTTCAAGGGCAGCCTTGGCCGTGGAAGAGAGGTAGACCTCCCCCCCGCCGCTGACCTTGGGCAGCCGGTCGATGGCGGTGGCCGCAGCGTTGGCGATGCCGTCGCCGGAGGCGCCCAGCCGTTGGAAAACGGATCGTGCCACCCCCTCCTTCTCTTCGAGCATGGCCGCCAGCAGGTGTTCCGGTTCGATCTGCTGGTTGCCGTGGGTCGATGCCGACGTCTGGGCGTTCTGGATCAATTCCTGTGATTTCAGGGTAAATCGGTCAAAGCGCATCATCTCCTCCTTGATTGGACAACGGGCTTGAATTAAGTTTGGTCTGTATTTTGCATTTCAAATATAAACACCGCGCCGATGATGTCAAACGCGTGGAACGCTTGGATTTAAAAACAAATTTTAGGGATTGTCGTGATTTTATAAATTTTCCCGCACAGGCAATGCCGGCAAACACTTGACGGTTAAAAACGGTTGTGCCAAAAGCCTGAAGAAAATCGAAGCGCTTGGCCCGGGCCAGGCCGAATCGACAACGACAATGGAGTTTCTATGTCCGGATTTGTTCCCGTCCGTATCAACCAATTTGTTAAACAATACCTTCGCAACAACACGGATGCCGATGGCGATACGGTTCGTGCCGCTGTTGAAGACGCCCTTGCCGCCTGGCGCCAGGGCGTGCGCTGTGCCTGCGGAAATGCCCTGTGGGTGGCGGGATCCGCCGTTGCCGGATACGGCTGCTTCCGCTGTATCACCGGCACGGCCGAGCCGGACGGTGATCCGGAGATCGATGCGGCCTGTGAGGGCTTCTTTTTTGACGCCGACAACACCGAAGACCGTTTTGCCCAGGTCAGCGAGATCATAAAAAAACACCCCCGGGATTACCGCGAACGGCTGGAAGAGGCCGGGTTCGAGTGGCAGGAAGACGAGTACGATCTGCTTTTCGAGGAGGAGGGCCGGGAAGAGCGGGCGGCGGTGCCGGAAACGGACAACCAGCGGCGGCTGATCCGTTTTCTGGATGCCGGTGGTCCGGTCAGCCGGCAGATCCTTGACGCTTACCTGGAAGAGCGCTACTCCGAGACGTCCAATGTCCCGTTGATCCGAAAATATTTCAAACGGGCCAATCCCAATTTAAAGGCGATCCTGCTGAAAGGGCTGGCCGGCAACCCGACCGACCTGGATCTTCTGGACGACCTGTCCTATTTCAGCGAATTCGACTGCATGCTGGGCGAACTGATTCACTTTTACACCGATGCCTGCCTCAAGGAGTCGGACATGGAGCGGTTTTCCCTGCTGGCCCAGGATTTTCACCTGAATACCTTTGACCAGGGGTACGATGCCCTGCACGAATTGACCACCCTTTTTCAATCGGGCACCAAGGGCGCCGTGGTCCAGCATCTTTCCGAGACCATCGATGATTTTGAGGGGGCGGAGGACATCCCCTTCTAGTTTACAGCCAGAAACGGCATCTTGCGGCCCGGACCCGCGTTCTCGCCTTCTGGAAATCCTCGACGTCGCGCTGCGACGCCTGCGGTTTTCAAATGGCTGCGGCCTTGATCTGAACCGCAATCTACCATTTCCGGCGATAAACGTTCTGCTATCCCATCCGTTTGTAGATTTGCTTTTGCGACAATGCATCGCTGAGCACTTCGCCCAAAAGTTCAATCGCGCGGGAGAGGGTCGCTTCATCGGCCATGGTGTAGTTGAGCCGAAGGGTTTCCCTGCCGTCTCCCGGACGGGCGAAAAAGAAGGTCCCCGGCACGAAGGCCGTGTTGCGTTCCAGGGCTTTCCGGTTCACCGCTTCCATATCCATCCCTTCAGGGCCTTCGGCCCAGACGAACATACCGCCGTCCGGCACCGACCAGGTGAATGCATCCGGGAAAAAGCGGGCCATGGCATCCAGCATGGCCTGCTGCCGGGGACGATACAGGTCGACGATGTGCGGCAGATGGCGTTTCAGGTGCCCCCCGGCCAGATATTCGGCGGCCAGGGCCTGATTGAACGTGCTGGTGTGCAGGTCGACCCCCTGCTTGGCCAGCACCAGCCAGCGGCGCACCCGGTCCGGAGCCAGGCTGAACCCCATGCGCAGCCCCGGTGCGAAGACTTTGGAAAGCGTCGATATATACACCACGTGATCAGGCGCCATGGATTTGATCGGCGGCAGAGGGGTGCCGCGGTAGCGCAGGTCGCCGTAGGGGTCGTCTTCCACCAGCAGGGTGTCGAAGCGCTGGATGATTTCGGCGATGGCCCGGCGCCGTTTCAACGGCAGGGTCCGGCCGGTGGGGTTCTGGAAGTTGGGCACCAGGTAGACGAATTTGACCGGATGCCGTTCCAGGGCATTTTCCAGTGCGTCGGGCAGCATGCCACGGTGGTCGGTCTCGATCTGAACATACTGCGGTTCGTAAGGGGTAAAGGCCTGCAGGGCGCCCAGGTAGGTGGGGGCTTCCAGGGCCACATGGTCACCGGGGCTGATCAGGATTTTACCCAGGCCGTCCAACGCGCCCTGGGACCCGGAGGCGATCAGTACCTGCTCCGGGGCGGCGGCGACCCCCTTGTCGGCCAGATAGGCTGCCAGGGCCTCGCGCAGCGGCAGGAACCCTTCGGTGAGGTCGTACTGAAACGCGTTGGGCCCGTATTTTTCGATTACGCTGTCGATGACATCGCGCATGATGTGCATGGGAAAGCTTTCCGGCGCGGGAATGCCGCCGGCCAATGAAATCATTCCCGGGCGGGATGCCACCTTGAGGATTTCACGAATCGCGCTGGCGCCCATGTTGCGGGTGCGTCGGGCCAGCAGGGGGGTGATGGTCATGGGGTGGATCTCCTGTTTTAAAAGTAAGACCGGTTGGTATTTAAAAGGGCTCAAAAATTCAACCGGTCGCAGGGTGCTGTTTTTGCATCCATTTAAAAAGATGCCTTCGAAAAAAGCCCCAGCACGGGTTCGTCAATACGATTGGCTCTTTTCTTTCCGTTTTATTCTTTACGCAGCTGCCGGATGAAAAAGCGCAGCTGATCGTTGGTTTGCTGGAGGATGGCTCCGTCGCGGGTGGACATGTACAGCGTGGCCGCACCGTTCAGTGTGATCACGAGGAAGTTGGAAATTTCCCGGTAGTCCAGACCCGGCTTCAGCAGGCCGGCGCTTTCCGCTTCGGTCAGCCAGGATTGAAACAATTTGGAAAACCCGACGAAGCCTTTGAGGATGCGGCGCCCCATGGTGTCGGACTGCCCGGACAATTCCACGAGCATGTTGACGAAAAAACACCCGCCGTCAAACACCTCTCGGCCCAAATAGTCTATCAGGACGTTCTCGATGGTCCGCTCGATTCGCTGCATCGGATCGGCAACCGACCGCGTGTCTTTAAAGACGACGGATTTCCAGACCGCCACGGCATCATCGTAAACGGCCCGCCAGACATCCTCCTTGCTCTTGAAGTGGCAGTACAGCCCGCCCTTGGTCAGGCCGGTGGCCTGGAGGACGTCACTGATGGATGTGTTGTAGTAGCCTTTGACCGAAAACAGCTGCAGGGATTTTTCGATGATGTTTCGACGCGTCAATTCACCCTTGGCGGACATGGTGCGGCCTCCTTTTTAAAACCAACCGGTCTTTATTTATTTGTAAAATGAATTTCAAGTCAAGAAAATAATGGGGTGGGCGGGCCGTTCGTGGTATTCCAAGAAAAAAGGTGGGGTGCACCTGATTGTATCGGTACACCCCACCTTGGTGGACCTTCAGCAGAAAATGCCGATTGGGACCGGCAGGGATCTTTTTCTGAAAGGGATAAAATGGTCAATGGTTGGCCGGCAGGGTCCTGGGTCCAAAACCCGATCGGCTGTCACCCCCTAAACAGCCTGCTCCTGGTAGGGCTGGTTTTTACCGCTAACCAGGTTGCGGTATACCAGGGCAGCCACGTGGATGGCCCCGGTGATCAGGCCAAGGACGACAAAAGAGACCACAAATAGTGCGCAAAAGGCAAAAAGACCAGCGCTCAAACCGGCAAGAATGAAATCGGTCATGGGATATCTCCTTTCCAATGGCGCTAAGGTTCGTTGACGGGATGGTAGTATCCGCTAAAGCAATTTTATTGCCAAATCGGTCTTTCGGTTTAACACTTTGTTATTCTGTCTAATTGATGATTACATGACATTCTGTTTCAAGGGTTTCTTGTCAGCAACTGAGAAAAAAAATGGCTTCCAGGACAGAAAATAGGAAAAATTTGTAATATTTTTTGCGCCTTTGATTAAAAAGGATTGGGAAACATCGTTTGACTCACCTCGCCGGTGGTGGTATCCGGGTGACTCTTCAGGCGTTTTGCCGCTGCGAGCCCGGAAAAAATCGGAATCATCGCTGTGTATCAAAACAGGGCCGGCACCCTCGCCACGGCCCGGCGGCCCCCGTCGGATCCGTGTTCAGGGAACCCGGCCGAAAGGCTGCCGATGACAAACAATCCCCCATTGCAGCTGTTTCGAGAGGCGGTGAGCAGCCTTTCCGAACAGTGGCTGGCGACGTCGCTGCCTTCCCGTCAGGGCCTCGACCGGGCCGCAATGGGGTTGGAGCGCCTGCGGGAGCGGCTCAAGCTTTCCGGCATCTGGGAAGACGCCCCGTCCATGGTGACGGCCACCCTGGACGACGGCCTGGGCCAGGGACTGGCCGTAATCGAAAGGTATGCCGCTGTCATCGGCATCCGGCTGTTTTCGCTGGGTCTGATGCGATCGCCAGAGGCCGTCGTGGACGCCTGCCGCCTTCACCAGCCGGATTACCTGGGGATGACCATTCTTCAATTCGATACCGAAGACGATCTGGCGGCCATCGCCAGGGCGTTGCCCCAAAAAACACGGATTGTTGCCGGTGGGCCGGTCTTCGGCGCAGACCCCGATTTTGCCCGGCGGACCGGCACCCACTATGCGGCCAGAAACGTGGCCCACTTTCTGGATTTCATGCTGGATAGGGCGTGCTGATGCCCGGTGGTGAACAGCGGATAACGCAACGGTCCCGTCAGGGGCCATGACCTTTCCATGCTTCAGGGGGCAGACGCCCTTCATCAGCCCATTGCATCGGGGCAGGTGGACGAACCAGAGCCCGGTGGCCATCTTCAGGGTGCGGCGGGGCGTTTGCGCAAGCCGCCCCTTGCCCCGGTATGCCGTCGGGATGATACAACTTTTCAGGGGTGGCGCACATGTCTTCCGGCAACGCGAATATGACCCTGCTTCCCGGGGTGTTCATCGTTTTCCTGACCGTGGTTTTCGGCGGCAACACCGTGGCCATCAAGCTGGCCCTGAACGGCATGGGGCCGCTGACCACAGCAGGCCTCCGGTTTGCCCTGGCGGCGCTTGCCATCGCGACCTGGGCGTTTGCCACCGGCCGCTCTTTTCGCATTCAGGCGGGCCAGAGACCTCAATTGCTGGTCGTGTCCGTCGCTTTCACTGTGCAGCTCAGCCTTTTTTACCTGGGGCTCGATCGGACCTATGCCTCAAGGGGCGTGCTGATCGCCAACCTGCTGCCCTTTTTCGTGTTGTTCCTCTCCCATCGATTCATACCCGGTGAACGCATCACCTGGAAAAAGACGGTGGGAATCATGCTGGGTTTTACCGGTGTGGCCTTCATGTTTTCCGGCACCCGGGGCTTTTCCGGATCTCTTCACACCGGGGATCTGATCATCCTGGCGGCGGTGGTGGTCTGGTCCGGTAACGTGGTTTACACCAAGCGCATCATCAATGCCTATTCCCCGTTCCATCTGGTACTTTACCCCATGATTTTTTCGGTACCGGTTTTCATTTCCGCTGGGCTGTTGTGGGACCATCGCATGTTTTTCGACCTGAATCCGACCGTACTCGTTGCCTACGCCTATCAGAGTCTGGTCAGCGCGGCCTTCGGGTTTGTGGCCTGGAGCACCATGCTGAAGCGCTACGGGGCGTCCACCCTGCACGCCTTTGTGTTCATCATGCCCATTGCCGGGGTGGTGTTCAGCTGGATCGTTCTGGGAGAACCGATCACCCCCAACCTCATCGTGGCCATGGTTTTCATTGCCGCCGGCATTTTGATGGTTCATTTAAGTCCGAAAAAACCGACCTTCAGTTTTCCTTTGGGACGAGGCTTGTGACATGCAATTTGGCGCCATGAACTTTCCGGTTGCACCGGTACTGGAAGAAATTGAAACCTTTGCCCGGTTGGGGTTCGATTATCTGGAACTGGCCATGGACCCACCCATGGCCCACCACTCCCGCCTCTCGGCCGACCGGAAGGCCATTGTCCGGGCCCTGGCAGCAGGCGGCCTGGGTCTGGTCTGCCACCTGCCCACCTTCGTGTCCACCGCCGACCTGACCGACAGCCTTCGGCGTGCATCGGTAATGGAAATGCGCGATTCCCTGGACGTGGCGGCCGAATTAGGCGCGAAAAAGGTGGTCCTGCACCCCAGCATGGCCGGTGGCATGGGGGCCTTCGTCCTGGATACGGTTAAGCGCTACGCATTTGATTTTCTGTCTGAAATGGTGGTTGCCGCCCAGCGGCTGAACATGACCATCTGCCTGGAAAACATGTTTCCCCGAAACCGATTGGGCGTCGAACCGGATGATTTGGCGGTGATATTCAGGACCTTTCCGTCCCTGCGGCTGACTCTTGATACGGGCCACGCCAACGTCGATGACCGGCGGGGGCGGCGCCTGAAGCGGCTGGTGGATGGATTGGGTGACCGGATCGGCCACCTTCATTTCAGCGACAACCGGGGGAAGCTGGACGACCACCTGGCCGTTGGGCAGGGGACCGTCCGGTTCAGGGATCTGGTGGCTCGCCTGAAAGCCCTTGGCTATGATGACACGCTCACCCTGGAAGTGTTCGATACCAACCGTGATATGCTGGTGCAGAGCCGGGATCGGATCAGGGAGATGTTTTTTCCCCCGGATTGAGAATGCCGGTCAGGATCAGCTGGCACACCATTTTTCCCAGGGATTCCACCTGCCGTTCGGTGGCGGCCAGGCGGGTCAGGTAGCCGCCGGAGATCAGCTGGGCCAGGCCGTGTATGCCGGACCAGGTGGTCACTGCCAATTCCATGGTGTCGCGGTTTCTGAACAGGCCTGTTTTTTTGCCCTCATTGATGATCGTTTCAACCAGCTGAAAAGCGGCCCAGGATGCCCGCTTCAGATCGCGTGGGGCGGTCCGCATGTTGATCACGCCCCCGAACAGCAGATGGGCCATTCGCGGGTGCCTGACTCCGAAAAGAATGTACTGCACCGATGCGGCCACAAACTGTTTTTTCGGGTTTCCGTCGTGATTCCGGGCTGCCTTTCCGGCGTCGTCGGTGAGTTGCTCAAAGGCGACCTGGGCGATGGCCGCCAGCAGGTCGGCCTTGTCCTGAAAATGACGATACGGTGCCGTATGGCTGACACCGGCGGCCCGGGCCACTTCACGCAGGCTCAACGCGGCCAGTCCCCTCTCCTCGATGATCTTCGATCCGGCCTGAATCAGGGATCGACGCAGGTCGCCGTGGTGGTATGGTCGCTGGCCGTTGGTGGGCAATCTTTCCTCCGGGATGATTGTGATTGTTGGCGGCCTTCTCGCGGGGGTGTCAGCAATCGGGTTGACATCGAATATACGGCATTCCGCTGGGCCGGTTGCCGGTGTCGGGAAGGGGAGTGGGCCGCCACGGTTTACACCGGAACATTTTTTCTGAGGATTTCTATGATGCGCGCCAGGTAGTCGGGCGCCTTCTCACGGGAGAACCGACAGGCGCCGGCGCCGGGATGGCCGCCGCCTTCGAAAGCGGACAGCATTTTCCCCACATTCACCTCACAGCCCCGGTTCAGGATGCTGTGCCCCACCTTGATACTGGCCAGATGGTCGCCGTCAAAAACGATTTTGACGTTCACCGTACAGTCGGGAAACAGGCTGTAGACCAGAAATCGGTTGCCGTTGGGTGCCGGATCAAGGCCGCGGAAATCGGTGACGGAGATGTGGTCGACGAGTGTGGTGTGCGCAATGAGGGCTTTTTCATAGGCAATGTTGGCCGCCACCACCTGCCGGCACCGCTGGCTGACCTGCGGATCATCCATGACCGCATTCACGGACTCGGACCGCAACAGGGCGACCAGATGCTCCCAATAGCGCGCTTCGGACGGGTCGTGATTGGTGATGGTCATCGACAGCAGAACATAGGGGTGGTTCTGGGGGTGAAGGATCTCGTCCAATGTCAGATCCGCCGAATCGATGCGGTCGGTCTGGCGGACCAGTTCCCCGTAATCCCGATCCAGGCGCTCCCGGTAATGCTCATAGACGAGACCCGCGGCCGAGGGTGCAATTTTGAAAACACCGTTCACGGGCGTCTTGGGACGGTTGGAGTAGTGGTGGTCGAACCACAAGGTACAGTTTTCGTGAAAGGGCAGGTTGGCGATGACATCGCCGTTTTGAATGTCCACCCGACGGTGCTGCATATCGCTGGGCTGGACCCATAGCACCGGGGGGGGGATTTGCAGCGCGTCCATCAGCAAGACGGCACACACCACACCGTCGAAATCGGGCCTGGTTACGACTCTCATCGGGTCAATTCCTTTACTCCCGCAAGGCAGGCATTGAGGTGGACAAAAAGGCCTGTTTGCCCTATCGATCAACGATCGGCCATTTTCGACTGACGGTTTGGCCCTGCGCCGGTGTGATGAGCAACCTCTTATCCGTCGGGTATCAGACCTAAGCCACCGGAAAAAATTCCACGCCTTCTTTTGTGAACGGGCGAGAACGATTGTTTTTCAACGTGGGTCGGCACTGTCGGCCGGGAACGCAAATGTATCAACAATACGGTTGAACCGCAATAGCTTCCCGTCGATGCCGGCGAATCCGATGGCCGTCAGGGTGTAAATTGGGCTTGATGTTTAAGCCGATGCATGACAGAAAGCAAAGTTGCGGCCGCGTTTTCGGGCGAAATAAATCCACCCCGTCCCCCGGATGTCAACGGCAGTGGGCGGCGACAGACAGGAAGGATACGCTTCGCATGGCTGACGTCCAGTTGGCGAACCTGGTTCAGATGGAATCCCCCCAAGCGGTGCTGGACGAGGGGATCAAGTTGGTCGTACAGTTTCTTCCGGGTGCAAACCCACTGGCCGTCAGGTCGGCATTCAATCAGACCGTTTCACTATACGAGGGGGCATGGGAAGAGACCAGTGGCTGCAACACCGACTACCATAACCTCAAACATGTCACCGATTGCTTTCTGGCCATGGTACGGCTTTTTCATGGTGCCGTGGAGACAGGCGCTGAATTTTCTCCCCGGCAGATTCACCAGGGGATGGTGGCGGCCCTGCTGCACGACTCGGGATACCTGCAAAGTCGCGATGACACCGAAGGCACCGGCGCCAAATACACATGCTGCCATGTGCGGCGGAGCATGGATTTTATTCAACGGCACTTTGCGGTGTTCGACCTTCAGGAGAGTGAAATCCACGCCTGCATGGCCATGATCCATTGCACCGATCTCAACTGCGACCTGGCGGACGTGCCGTTTCCGGATCCTGTCACCGAGCAGATCGGCAAGATGCTGGCTACGGCGGATATCCTGGCCCAGATGGCCGATCGGACCTATCTGGAGAAACTGCTTTTTTTGTATTACGAACTGGACGAGGCGCGTATTGACGATTATTCCGATGAAGTGGCGCTTCTGCGTCAGTCAGAGGAATTTTACGACCGCATGGCGGCGCGTTTTGAAACCCAGCTGTCGTCCTGCAATCGTCTTATGGTCCACCACTTCAAGGCCCGCTGGCAGATCGACGAGGATCTTTATCAGCGTGCCATCGACAATCAGCAGGCCTATCTGACCCAAATTCTCACAGGGAAGGATGGTGATCCCAGGGACCGCCTGCGCCGCAGTCGGATCGTCGATGCGGTAAAGTTAAAATACGCCTGAGACCGGCCCGTCCGGAAGCGCCCGGTCTGCCTTTTCCACACCACATTGATTCCTGTGTGCTTTTCCGCCCGCACGATGCCGGCGGCAAGGGCTCCTTTCCGGACGGAACCGAGATGACACGATCCGGTGGTCAGGTTTGGGTTCTGGCAGGCAGGTTGGTTATGAAAACGGCCAGAAGGACCAATGCGCCGCCGCCGGCCTGAATGCCGGTGAGTTTTTCCTCCAGCAGCACCCACGCGCCGATGGCGGTGACCACCGGGATGCCGTTGACAAATACGGCTGCCCGGGAAACAGGCACCTGGGAAAGGGCGTAATTGTAACACAGAAATGCACCCACCGTAGCGAAAACGGTCAGGTAGATGACCGCCAGGGAGGACCTCAGGGTGACGGCGGACCCCGTTAAACCGGGCAGTTCCCAGATGAAAGGCAGGCAGAAAAAAACGGCGCCGTATACGATCTGCACGAAGGTGATGTCCAGGGACGAATAGGTCCGGCCCAGGTCACGGGCAAAAATCATGTACAGGGACGCCGAAACCACGGCGCCGCCGATCAGCAGGTCGCCCAGCAGCGATCCTTTCAGCGACCAGCCAAATTGGGGATCCCCGACCACCAGCAACGCGATGCCCCCGAAAGAGAGGATGATGCCGGTGATGCTGGCGCCGCTGGCGCGCTCCCCCAGCATCAGTGCGCTCAAGACCAGTACCACAACGGGGATGGTGGCGATAATCAGTGCGGTTTTCGGGGCGCTGGTGTGCTGCAGGCCGATGGTCTCGAAGATGAAGTAAAGGCCCGGCTCGAACAATGCCAGCAAAACCATTTTCACATGGTCCTTGCGCGTAAAACTGGGCCACCTGCGTCCCTGCCGGATCAGCAGGAAGATCAGGGCTGCCAGGGAAAAGCGGAAAAACACCAGGGTGAAGGTCGGGATGCTTTCCAGGGCCACCTTGGTGGCCACGAAGGAGAGCCCCCAGAAGATCATGGTGGCGGTCAGTGCGGCGTAGGTGATCATCGGTTTTCCGGCAGCGGTCATCAGACGACCCCGTCGGGCATGGGCGCCACGGGGTCGCCCCCCAGGGGGTAGCCGCCATCCAGGCGAATCACCGTGCCGGTCATGAACGGCGCCTCATCCAGTAAAAAGCGGATGGCGCGGGTCACATCGTCCGTCCGTCCGATTCGACCCAGCGGGGTGTGATCGACCACCGCCCGGCGCTGGCGGTCGGTCAGCAAGCCCCAGCCCCGCGTCCGTGGGCCATGCCGGGTTTCAACGATTCCCAGCATCAACTCGTTGACGCGCACATGGGGGGCGCCCAGGCGGGCCCAGGTTTCCGTGAGCAGTGAGATGCCGCGGTTGGCGGCCGCATACCCTTCGTTGAACAGGTAGCTGGCGGGACCGCTGCGGCCGACGATGCCGGCAATTGACGAGAGGTTGACCACGGCGCCGTTGCCGGACTTCCTGAGGTGGGGCAGGGCCGCGTCGAACACCCATTGTTTGGCCCGCAGGGTGGTGGCCATTTCCAGATCCCACTGCTGACGGGTGTACCGGCCGTGAACCACCGGCCATCCCCCCCGTTCGATGTTGTTGATCAGGATATCCAGCCGGCCGAAGCGGCCGATGATCCGTTCCACCAGGCCCGGAATGGCATCGGTGTCCAGCAGGTCGACCTGCTCGATCATGTGGTCCGTTCCCGTGCCGGTAAAATCGGTCTGCATGGATGCGAGGCTTTCCGGCCAGTCATGCCAGGTCGCGGCGACCCGTGTGCCGCGCTGCAGCAGGTCGATCCCGATGGCTTTTCCGATGCCTTTGATGCCGCCGAGCAAAAGGGCCACTTTCCCGTTGGAGGTCATGGTTGCGGTTTCTCCGGATTCGGGTTGAACAGACGGTCCCTGATCCAGTCCATGGCGGCGACCAGCAGGTCCTTGTCTTCGATCTGGTCCCGGTCAGGGGGCCGGACTCCTGCGGCGGTTGCCATGTGGCCCTCCTTTTTTAACCAATCGTCGCGGAAGCGGTCCAGATCGTACAGGGCCGTATACACGTGGTTTTTTTCGGCGGGCATCAACGGGCCCGGCCGGAATCGATTTTTCAGGCTGATCAGTTCCAGCATCATGTCGTTCATGCGGTTGTGCTCGGCAATCTGCTGGTCGTCGATCCACTCGGCAACCGTTTGGGGCCGTCCGTTTCGAAAGCCCCGGCAATGGGGCTCCCGTATCAGGGCCCAGTGTTCGGTCAGGTCTCCGGTACCCCGGTGGCGGGACACGCCCCGGGCCAGCGGATAGGTGCGGCAGGACGCGGGCCGGGCCGGGTAAACGCGGCAGCCGGCATCGGAGACAAAGGGGCAGGCCAGGTCCGCGGCGTCCTCAAAACGGAGACTGACCACCGGCAACCCGGTTCCGGGACCCGTGCTGACGTTGGTGTAGGCGTCGAGAAAATCGCCGGAGGACATGTTCAGGAACCTTTTGAGGCACAGGACGTCATAGGGGGTCAGCACCTGATTCAGATCGCGGCAGCAGGCATTGAAGCAGGCCACTTCAGGAGAGCAGGAAAAGCAGAATGTCTGATTTTTTGCCAGTGGCGTAAGGGGGTCGTGCATCATCTGTCTCCTGCCCGGTTCCCATCGGAAAGGATCGGTTGTCCGACCGACGGGTGCGGCGTTTCGGTTTTACCATGGGGGCGTCGACGCTGCTGCTGCGGTTTTATTCCTGGTTGGCCCTGTCTTGCCTGCTCTCATGACGTTTTTCGAGGCCCTGCCAAAGGGTGTTTCGGGCCGCTGGTGGGCAGTGGTAGCATGCTGGGGCGCCATGTCAACCGCAATTTTCATTCTGTATTCCTGCCGGTACGACCGAAAAAGGATCGGGGGCCGGCTGAGAGGGGTTTCGCCGATCGGGATTTCCCACCACATATTGTGTCTTTATCGGGCGGTTCAACGATATGTAGGCGATCATCACTTTGAATGTAAGTGGCTGCATCTTTTGGGATTTTATGCCGCCGAAAATTCTTGACAATGAATATGCTGGATGGTATTGATCTTACCTTGTGTTGCACAATGACTATCTTCCCGAATTTATACGATATATTCAATCGACCAAATCAATGCCGCAGCGCATTGAACTCATGTCCGCGATACGTGTTTAGTTTAACGGGGTATGGAGGTTTAAGTTAAACCAGCGTAACCGTCCGGATTGAAACCATTCGGACGCCTAATCAATGGAAGGGAGGTGCGACGAACAGGAGGTTCTATCCTTAGTTTCGGTAGTAGGTTGAGTGAAATCTTTTTAACTAACCGTAGGAGGTATACTAAATGCCAAGTTTTGTGATTCAGGAAAAATGTGACGGCTGCAAGGGTGGCGACAAGACCGCTTGCATGTACATTTGTCCCAATGACCTGATGGTGCTGGATCCCAACGCCATGAAAGCTTACAACCAGGAACCGGACCAGTGCTGGGAGTGCTTTTCCTGCGTAAAAATCTGCCCGACACAGGCCATCGAAGTCCGCGGCTATGCCGATTTCGTACCCCTGGGAAGCTCCATCATGCCCATGATGGGTACCGAAGACGTCATGTGGACCTGTAAGTTCAGAAACGGCCTCATCAAACGCTTCAAGTTCCCCATCCGGACCACCCCCGAAGGTCAGGCCAATGCCTATGCGGATCTTAAGGGAAAAGACCTCGAAAGCGGTCTGCTGTCCACCGAAGAAGCCGACGGATACGCCATCCCGACGCCGAAGGTCTGATCCGGTCCATTGTTTGCTGAAAAAACAATATTTAAGAATTCGTATTTCTACAGGAGGATAAAATATGGCATTACCGAATAAACCTGTGGGTGAACTCAAGGCCGTACGGGATCCCGAAGTCGTCGAAAAAGAGGTTGACATTCTCATCGTTGGCGGTGGTATGGCTGCCTGCGGTACCGCATTTGAAGTCAAAAAATGGATGAAAGACGGCCAGAGCGTCCTGCTGTGCGACAAAGCCGCCATGGAAAGATCCGGCGCCGTTGCCCAGGGTCTGTCCGCCATTAATACCTATGTTGGCGAAAATGCTCCCGAAGACTATGTCCGCATGGTCCGCAACGACCTGATGGGCCTGGTCCGTGAAGACCTGATCTTCGACCTGGGCTGCCACGTCGACGATTCCGTTCATCTGTTCGAAGAATGGGGCCTGCCCGTCTGGAAGAAAACCGAAGACGGAAAGAACCTGGACGGCAAGAAGGGTCAGAAGATGGGGACCCTGAAGTCCGGCGCCAAACCGGTCCGCACCGGTAAATGGCAGATCATGATCAACGGTGAATCCTACAAGCGTATCGTCGCCGAAGCTGCCAAACTGGCCCTGGGCGATGACAACATCATCGAGCGCTGCTTCATCGTGGAGCTGCTCCTGGATGCCAAGGTGCCCAATCAGATCGCCGGCGCCGTTGGTTTCTCCGTTCGCGAGAACATCGTCTACATCATTAAATGCAAGACCATGATGGTCGCCTGCGGCGGCGCGGTGAACATCTACCAGCCCCGTTCGGTCGGTGAAGGTAAAGGCCGTGCCTGGTATCCGGTATGGAACGCCGGTTCCACCTACACCATGGCCATGAAGGTCGGCGCCGAATTGACCATGATGGAAAACCGTTTCACCCCGGCCCGTTTCAAAGACGGATACGGCCCGGTCGGTGCCTGGTTCCTGCTGTTCAAGGCCAAAACCCTCAACGGTCTGGGCGAAAACTTTGCCGCCAGCGACGCTGCCAAAGCCGAGCTGGAAAAATACGCACCTTACGGCACGGCCGCCATCACCCCGACCTGTCTGCGTAACCACCTCATGCTGTTCGAAATGAAAGAGGGCCGCGGCCCCATCATGATGGACACCGTGACCGCGCTGGCGACGTTGGGCGAAACCATGGACAAGAAAGAACTCAAGCACCTCGAGTCCGAAGCTTGGGAAGATTTCCTGGACATGACCTGTGGCCAGGCCAACCTGTGGTGTGCGCAGGACTGTGAGCCGGAGAAGAAGAACTCCGAGGTCATGCCGACCGAACCTTACCTGCTGGGTTCCCACTCCGGCTGCTGTGGTCTGTGGACTTCCGGCCCGGATCTGGATTGGGTGCCGGACAGCTACAAGATCAAAGCCACCAACGGCAAGGTCTACAACCGCATGACCACCGTCAATGGCCTGTTCACCGCCGGTGACGGTGTGGGCGGCTCCGGTCACAAGTTCTCTTCCGGGTCCCATGCCGAAGGTCGTATCACCGCCAAACAGATGGTGCGCTACGCTGCGGACTTCGCTGATTTCACCCCGACCCTGAAGCAGTCCAACCAGGAGCTGGTCGACCTGGTCTACAAGCCGGTCCGGACCTTCCTGGACAACTGCGACTACACCACCGCGATTGACATCAACCCCAACTACGTCAAACCGAACGGCATGATGTATCGCCTGATGAAGGCCACCCATGAGTACGGTGCCGGTACCGCGACGTTCTACCAGACCACCAGCAAGTCCTTGGAAATTGTCATGGATCTGCTGGCCACCATGCGCGAAGACTGCGCCAAGATGGCCGCCGGTGACCTGCATGAACTGATGAGATGCTGGGAAATCGAACACCGCATCTGGACGGTCGAGGCCCACCTGCGTCACATCCAGTACCGCAAAGAGACCCGCTATCCGGGCTTCTACTATCAGGCGGACTACCCGGGACAGGATGACGAGAACTGGTTCTGCTTCGTCAACTCCAAGTTCGATCCCGAGAAGCAAGAATGGGATGTCTTCAAGAAAGACTACATCAAGATCATCCCGGACTAATGGAATGTCGACGATTTTTCTAGTCGAATAGCAACACGCCTCCAGGTGTCTTTACGGCACCTGGAGGTTTTTATTACCGAAATGATGTTGTTCTTTTATGTTTTCGGGTATTACCCATCTGGGAAATCACCTTGCCGAGCGGCATGCTGTTCCGGCAGGACCGGTTTCTTTTTTTGGAGCGTGAAACCGGCACCTGGAGGCCCGCACCCGTCGGACCCGCGGATTCCAGTTCCCCGTTTCCAGTTTCAATAAAAGGGTACTACCCGAAACCAATGGCAGCGTTTACTTAACAACCGGTTTTCATGACTTTTTTGAAACGTTGATGCACGGAGGGATAGCATGACAAACGACAAAGCAGCCCCTGCGAGTGGAAGCATTATGGTAGTCGGCGGCGGCATCGCCGGTCTGACCACGGCCCTCGAGGCCGCTGAAGTGGGGTATGAAGTGTTTTTGGTCGAAAAGAATCCTTATCTGGGCGGAAGAGTTGCACAGCTGAATCAGTACTTTCCCAAGCTATGCCCGCCGACCTGCGGACTGGAGATCAACTTCAGGCGCATCAAGGACAACCCGAGAATCAAGGTCTTCACCCTGGCTGAAGTGGAGAAGGTCGACGGTCAGCCCGGCAACTACACGGTCAGCGTAAAGCTGAACCCCCGCTATGTAAACGAAAACTGCACCTGCTGCGGTGCCTGCGCCGAAGCCTGCCAGACTGAGGTGTCCGACGAGTTCAACCTGGGCATGTGCAAAACCAAAGGCGCCTATCTGCCCTTTGAAATGGCCTTTCCTGCAAAATTCGTCATCTCGCCGCAGATTATCGGCACCGACGATGCCAACCGGATCAAAGCGTCCTGCAAATACGACGCGGTGGATCTGGAGATGCAGGCAAAGACCGTCGATCTGCCCGTGGGGTCGATTGTCTGGGCCACCGGATGGGAACCCTACGATGCCCACCGGATCGACAATCTGGGCTTCGGCCAGTATGACAACATTGTCACCAACATGATGCTGGAACGCCTGGCCTCCAAATCCGGCCCCACTCAGGGCAAGATCGTGCGGCCCTCGGACGACAAGGCACCGGAAAGCGTGGCTTTTGTTCAGTGCGCCGGATCCCGGGATGAAAATCATCTGCCCTATTGTTCCTACATCTGCTGCATGGCCTCTCTGAAGCATGCCACCTACATCCGGGAGCAGTATCCTGACACGAAGGTGTATATTTTTTACATCGACATCCGTTCGCCCGGCGACCGGTACGAAAAGTTTTACAACAAGATCAAAGAAGACGAAAACGTTATCCTGATCAAGGGGAAAGTCGCCGAGGTCAGTGAAGATCCGGCCACCAAGAACATCACCGTGGTTGCCGAAAATGCAGTCACCGGGGAAAAGATTCACAAGACGGTGGAAATGGCCGTTCTGGCTACGGGCATGCAACCCACCGCCGCCAATGCCAAACTGCCTGCCGACCTCAACGTCAACGATGACGGGTTCATCATCAATGACTTTGCAAAGGGTGGCATGTTTGCCGCTGGTTGCGCCAACAAGCCGGCGGACGTGATCACATCCAACCAGAATGCGACCGGCATGGCCCTGAAAGCCATTCAAACCCTGGTGAAAAGGTAGGAGGTAACCCATGGATAAAAAGTATGGCGTATATATCTGCGAAGGTTGTGGCATCGGGGAATCCCTCGATGTAAAGGCCCTGTGCGGGGTCCCGGAAGAAGAGGGCGTGCCCGTCAAATCCCATCCGTTCCTGTGCGGAAAGGACGGGGTCGAGCTGCTTAAAAAAGACGTTGCCGACGGCACCAATACCCTGGTGATCGCCGCCTGTTCCCGCCGGGTGAACTTTGACGTTTTCCGTTTCGACGGCTGCATCGTGGACCGGGTCAATCTGCGTGAAGGCGTGGTCTGGTCCCACCCGCGAAGCGAGTTCCCGGCATTGACCGAAGAAGAGAAAGAAGACGAGGACAACTTCGACCGCGTCCAGATGATGGCCGAGGACTACATCAAGATGGGCATGATCCGCGTGGAGAAAATCACGCTGCCCGAGCCCTATAAACTGGAGAACCTGTCCAAAAAAATCCTGGTCCTGGGCGGCGGCATCACCGGCATGTCCGCAGCCGTCGACGCGGCCAAGGCCGGTTTTGACGTTACGATCGTCGAAAAAACGCCTGCCCTGGGCGGTTATGCGGCCAAGGTGAGAAAACAGATTCCGGTTGCCGCACCCTACGATGCGCTGATTCCCCCGGTGGTGGAGGACAAGATCAAGGAAGTGGAAGCCCTTGGGAACATCACGGTCAGAACCGAGACCGAGGTGGCCCGGATTGCCGGCCAGCCCGGTGAATTCACGGTCACTTTGAAAAAACCCGGGGAGAAGATTCCCTTCGACGTGCCTTTTCCGTTGCCCGATGAGATGAAAGTCGATGACGCCGGCAAGGAACTTGATGCCGAAAAACAGCACGAGGCCTACCTGGCTTACAATGAAGGCCGGGAAGACATTCTCCAGCTGGACCCGGACGGCGAACTGTTCGGTGCCGTGATCCTGGCCGCCGGATGGCGCCCGGACGACCTCGCGGACGGTGATTTCGCCCACCTGGGATACGGTGAAATTCCCGACGTGGTCACCAACCATCAGTTCGAAGAGATTGCCAAGGCCGGAAAAATCATGCGCCCCTCCGACGGCAAACCTGCCAAGTCGGTGGTTTTCGTTCAGAGTCCGGGCAGGGGGGACTCCGACAGCGACTTCGCCTACGCCGGCGCGGTAACCAGCATGGTCTCCCTGAAGCAGGCCAAGTACGTGCGTGAAGACTACGACGATGGCAAGGCCTTCATTTTTTACCAGCACATGCGTACCCCCGGTTTTTCCGAGCTGTTCTACAAAGGGCTGCAGCAGGATCCGGGTATTTTCATGACCAAGGGCGCCGTGACGGGTGTGGCCAAAAATGGTGACGGCATGATCGTCGACGCCGAAAACACCTTGCTGGGCGAAAAGCTTCAGGTCAAGGCGGATCTGGTGGTGCTGGGTGCCGGCATGGTTCCGGTGACCAAGGACGACCCGGTGGTCAATCTGGCCTATCGCCAGGGACCGGGGTTCCGCGATATCGGCCTGTTCAACGGTTACGCGGACTCCAACTTCATCTGCTTTCCTTACGAAACCCAGCGGACCGGCATTTATGCCGCCGGTGCTGTCCGGCGCTCCATGACCATGGAAGAGGCCATGGAAGATGCCTCCGGCGCCGCGCTCAAGGCCATCCAATGCCTGGAGTCCGTCAATCGCGGCGTCAGTGTGCATCCGCGCTCCGGCGACATGACCTTCCCGGATTTCTTTTTCCAGCGCTGCACCCAGTGCAAACGCTGCACGGAAGAGTGTCCTTTCGGCGCCCTGGACGATGATGAAAAAGGGACCCCAAAACCCAATCCCACGCGCTGCCGCCGCTGCGGCACCTGCATGGGGGCCTGTCCCGAGCGCATCATCGGATTTGCCGACTACAATATCGACAGCGTCGGCTCCATGGTCAAGGCCGTGGGGGTGCCGTCCGAAGACGACTACACCGACCCGCCCTATCGTATCCTTGGGCTGGTCTGCGAAAACGATGCCTATCCGGCACTGGACATGGCCGGTCTCAACCGCCTGTCCTACTCGGCCGATGTTCGCCTGATTCCGATCCGGTGCCTGGGTTCCATGAACGTGATCTGGATCAAGGATGCCCTCTCACAGGGAATGGACGGCGTTTTCCTGCTGGGCTGCAAGCACGGTGACGACTACCAGTGCCACTTTGTCAAAGGCTCAGAGCTGGCGGACATCCGAATGAAAAAGATCGGTGACGCCCTGGCCAGCCTGGCGCTGGAAAACGAACGTGTGGCCCAGTTTGAAGTGGCCATCGACGACTACGACAAGGTTCCGCAGATGATCAATGATTTCGTGGAATCCATCGAGGCGCTCGGACCGAACCCGTTCAAGGGTTTCTAATCCTTTAATGATACGATGGAAAGGCGGCCGCGGCCGCCTTTCCCACCCATTTTGTCCAATTGAGGAGGATACCAATGGCGAATTCATATCTGGTCGAACCTGATGTGGGTTTTATCAACGAAGTGAGCCGGCTGGGCGGCGCCGATGTCAAAAAGTGCTATCAGTGCGCCACCTGCGCCGTGGCTTGCCCCATCTCTCCGGATACCAAGCCGTTTCCCCGAAAAGAGATGATTGCCACATCCTGGGGACTGAAGGACCGGCTGATCGGCAATGGCGACGTCTGGCTGTGCCACAACTGCGGCGACTGTTCCACCCTGTGCCCCCGTGGCGCCCAACCCGGTGATGTGCTGGCGGCCGTACGCGCAGCCACCGTGATCGAGTACGCCACGCCCAAGGCCGTGGCCAAGATGGTCAGCGACCCCAAGAAACTGCCCATCCTGCTGGCCATTCCGGCGGCGATTTTTCTGATTGTGGGGCTGTTGCTGAAGATGGTCGGCGTGGACTGGCTCAATTTCGCCCCCACCGGCGACCATCTGTGGCAGGCGGATTATATCGGCAACTATCTGGTGGACATCATCATGATCCCCACGTTTTTCGGTGCCGTGGCGGTCTTTGCCCTGGGCCTGAAACGCTTCTTGACCGACATGCATGCCAATGCCATCAAAGAAGGCAAGACCAATAAAGACAAGATCGATCCGGCCGGCTTCATCCAGGCCCTCATCAAAACGGTGCCCACGATCATGAAGCACCAGAAGTTCAACGAGTGCACCGACAACCGGGACCGCTCGACGGCTCACATGATGGTTCTGTTCAGTTTCATCGGCCTGTTCATCGTCACCAACTGCTTTTTTGCCGCCGAGTGGATTTTCCACATCGAAGGCCCCTACCGCCAGATCAACCCGGTGAAATGGCTGGGCAACATCAGCGGTATCGCTCTGGTGATCGGCGGCATCCTGCTGCTGAAAAACCGGTTGGCCAAAAAAGACCAGATCTCAAGCTACTGGGATTGGTATCTGGTCGGATTGGTGCTGGCCCTTGGTGCAACGGGTATGCTCACCGAGATGCTGCGGCTGGGCGGTATGTATGGTCTGTCGGCCATCGTCTACTTCCTGCACCTTATTTTCGTCTGGAGCCTGTTTGCCTATACGCCGTTTTCCAAACTGGCCCATATCGTTTATCGCACCACGGCCATGGCGTATCAGGAGTACAGCGATCGAAAATAAATTATCGATGTCGTATGTGGGGTGTTTTAAAAAAGGGGGCTTAGGCCCCCTTTTTTAATATGAATACCCATAACGCAGTCCAAAAGGATTATTTTAAACTCCTGCGCCATTCGTAGAGAGCAATGGCCGTGGCCACGGCGGCATTCAGGGATTCCACCTCGGGGTTCATGGGGATGGCCACGGCATTGGCCTGCCAGCGAGGCGGCAGCCCCGGGCCTTCCATGCCGGCCAACAGGGCAAAGGCGTGTGGAAACCGGGTTGCTGCCAGCGGCTGTCCGGAAGCGGCCAGGGCGATAACCGGCAGGTCCCGCGGGATTTCGGACAGGGGCGGTCCCTGGAGCAATCTGGCGGAAAAGACGGTGCCGGAGGAAGAACGAATTGCCTTGGGGTGGAACGGATTGGCGCTTTCGGCCAGCAGAATGATCCGGCCAACGTCGAAGGCCACGGCCGAGCGAATGACGGCCCCCACATTCTCCGGATCCTGGAAGGGCACCAGCAGGCTGCAACCGGACGGCGCTGGCTCCGCGGGTCGCCAGGTTGCCGGTGTCGGCGTGTCGTAAAGCACCATGGGGGTTCGGGTGGCGAAAAGGTCCAGGATTTGAAACAGCTCCGGTGAAAGCTGATACCACTCCATCGGGACAGGCGCGTGGTCCGGCGGCGGCTGGCGATCTCCCCGACTGATCCATGCCCGGCACCGCTGGGGCGATCGCTCCAGGACCTCTTCGATCAATCGCTGACCGCAAACCAGCGTACGGCCGAGCTTTTTGACGCCCCGCCCACTGTGCAGCTTCTTGAGATCCTTGAAAACCGCATTGCTTTCACTTTCGATGATCCGGATGCGGTGTCTGCTGACGGCCCTGACGGTTTGCTCCGGGGCCACCTTGCGCCGGAATATGACCAGACGGCGCTGGTGCGGAGTGTGGGGAATCCGGTAGGCAATGTCATCGGTCAGTTCATAATCGGCGGGAAAGGCCGTGGCGGCGGCGCGGATTTCTTCATCGCATGCCGGCCCCTTCATGAAAATGACCGACCCGTTCTGCTGGAGGCAGCCGGCGACGCGGGCCAGGGTATCGGCCATGGGCTCCACCGCCCGGGTGATGACCCCGGCAACGGGTCGGTCGAAATCCGGTGCGATGCCCCGCTCTACCACCTCGATTCCGGGTAAACCCATTTGTGAGACAGCCGTTTTCAGAAAATCGGTGCGCTGTGTCCGGCTGTCAGCCAGCAGGAGCTGCAGGTCCGGACGAAAAATGGCCAGCGGGATGCCCGGCATGCCGGGGCCGGTGCCCAGGTCCAGCAGTGGTGACGGCAGGTGGGTGTATTCAATGGCCGGCAGGATGGAATCGGCATAAAGTTTGACCACCATGTTTTCGAAGTTGTGGATGCGGGTGAGGTTCAGTTCGGCGTCGAATCGTCTCAGGAGTTGGTGATAGACCCACAGCTGCCCGAGTTGTCCGGGGGTCAGCCGGATGCCGCACCGCCGCAAAAGGGCGTCCATCTGTTCAGGGTTGGGAGGCTTTTCAAAGGTCCTTTTTTTTGAATGCTGTGATCTTGTACCCTTTGGTTTCACATGATACCCCTTCGGTAAGCCGCATGGGTGCGATGCGGTGATTTCACATAAGGATGGACACCGTGAACGCCATTGGCGACGAAACTGAAAATCCGTTTTTTTTCGACAGGCGCTGGCCAGTGTTTTACGAGGACAACCATCTGCTGGCGGTTTATAAACCATCGGGGTTGCTGGTGCAAGGGGATCGCACCGGAGATGCGTGTTTGCTGGACCTGGCCAGACAATGGATCAAACAGCGGTATGCCAAACCGGGCAAGGTGTTTCTGGCCATGATGCACCGTCTCGATCGTCCGGTGGCCGGGGTGGTCCTTTTTGCCCGTACATCCAAGGCCGCCGGCCGCCTCTCCCGCCAGTTCAGGGAACGGACCGTTGAAAAGCGATACCTGGCCGTTGTTCAGGGCATCTTAGGAAAAAAATCCGGCAGGCGGATCAACCATATCGAGCGCCGCGGCCGTCTGAGCCGGGTGGTGGCAACGCCCACCGCGGAGAGCCAGGAGGCGCGGCTGAGCTATCAGGTCCTCGGGCATGATGGGGGCAGCAGTCTGCTGGATGTAGCCCTGGAGACCGGGCGGCGCCACCAGATCCGTATCCAGTTGGCAGATATGGGGCATCCCATCCTTGGCGACCTGCGTTATGGGGCCCCCGGTCCGCTCCCGGGCAAGCAGATCGCCCTGCTGGCCCGCCATTTGTCCGTGGATCACCCTACCCGGGGCATGCGGCTGCATCTGACCTGCCCGATTCCCCGGTCATGGCCCTGGCCGGAGGTAGAAACGGCGGACGGTGACCGCCCGCCCTGGGACTGGCGGCGGCTCGACTGGGAACATGAATGACCCTGCTGCTCATGATCATGCTTCTGCTGGCGGTGGTGCTGGGGTATTCCCTATCGGGCACCCTGATCACGGCGCTGATCGGACGCCGCCTGGTGCGGCTCAATTTCGATCAATTGGGCTACGAGGCCGGTTTCCGATACAGCCTGGTACGTGTGCGTGACCACACCGAATCCATACCGACTTCGCCTTCACCCAGGTGTATGCGGCCATGAGCCTGATCGTCTCCCAGATTGAAGAGATTAACGGCTTTGCCGCCGGCGAGCAGCAATGCAGTTTGGGCATCCGCTATAACAGTGTGGGGCACCGCCCCACGATTCTGCCGTTTCACAACCGGGTTCTCGACCTGCAGGGAGAAGAGAACTGGCGCCTGCAGTCGGTGGACGCCTATCTGGCTGCGAATAAAAAATGAGGGGTTCGAAAAAACCGATATCTGCGTTACGCTTCACCCCTCGTCCTGCGGAGTGCCGTAAGCACTTCTCATTTCTGGGAATTCGCAATCCTTGAGCTCGGTGTTTTACGAACCCGCCGGAAAAAGGACTTTTTACGAAAGTATCAAAAATAAATCGGAATATTCCCATGATTCAACCACTCTATTTGGACTTCAACGGTACCACTCCCCTCGACCCGGAAGTGATCACGGCCATGCGGCCTTTCCTGGAAACCGAATTCGGCAATCCGTCCAGCTCCCACTGGTATGGCATCCGACCCAAAAAGGCGGTGGCGGCGGCCCGCCGGCAGGTGGCCGGCCTGCTGGGCTGTCAACCGCAGGAGGTGGTTTTCACCTCCGGCGGCACCGAATCAAACAACCATGCCATCAAGGGCATGGCCCGGGCATTAAAGGAAAAAGGCCGCCACCTCGTTACCAGCACCATCGAACACCCGGCGGTGCTGGAGGTATGCCGGTCCCTGAAAAAAGAGGGTTTTGAAACCAGTTATGTGGATGTCGACGATGCCGGCATGGTCCGCGTGGAGGATGTGGCGGCCGCCATTCGGCCGGACACGATCCTGATTACCATTATGCACGCCAACAACGAGGTCGGAACGATTCAGCCGGTTGCCGATATCGCCGCCCTTGCCAGAAAGAAAGGCATCTGTATCCACACCGATGCGGCTCAGAGCGTGGGCAAGATTGCCACGGATGTTGAAGCCCTGAACGTGGATCTGCTCTCCGTGGCCGGACACAAGGTTTACGCCCCCAAGGGAATCGGTGCCCTTTATGTGAGAAGCGGTTTGCTGCCGGAGACGTTCTGCCATGGGGCCGGGCAGGAGATGGGCTGGCGGGCCGGCACCGAAAACGTAGCGGCGATCGTGGGGCTGGGCAAGGCCTGCGAAATGGCCGACCGCAGCCTCGATCATAGCCGGCGTCATCTGCAGGCCATGCGCGACCGGTTGCACCGGGGGCTGGCGGATCAGATCCCCGACCTGCTACTCAATGGCCACCCGGAGCGTCGGCTGCCCAACACCGTGAGCCTTTCTTTCAGGGGGCTTGAGGCCAACCGCATTCTGGAGGAGATCGGCCTGGAGGTGGCCGCGTCTGCCGGCGCCGCCTGCCATTCGGATACGGTAACCCTTTCTCACGTCCTTGAAGCCATGCGGGTGCCGGTGGAATGGGCCAGGGGAACCGTGCGGTTTTCCACGGGGCGAATGACCACGGTCGATCAGATCGATCGTGCGGTTATCGTGGTGGTAAAGGCGGTGAAGCGGCTGGGACGTTAACGTGCAGTCGCTTATGCGTGGACTGGCGGAACTGGAAAGAACGTGCTTCGTTCGAGTGACCCTATCATGGCTTTTCTGGAGTCTTCCAAAAGTTGCATCTGTTGGAGGGAGCAACGGAATCCGCGCTCGTTTTTCTCCTTTGACAGCAATTTGAAAGCCAACTGATCATCGGAACGGACCCAGCACTATGGGTTGTGATCGGCCATCTTTTTTCTCGTATGGCTCTTTATAGCTACCTGCCGTTCAGGAAATCGTTGTGTACGATCTGCCCATCATAAGCATGAAATATCCCTTTTAAGATTCGTCGAGAATAATACGACGCTACACGATTCGACAGACAAGGAAAGCGCGACGCACCTTTTCTCTCCATCCAGTTCATCATTGATCTGAAGCGGTTGAGCGTGAATGCGCGCGCCACCGATACCCGTCTGTTCGATCAAGCAAAGGTTCGCCACTTCGGTACGCTTCCTCAATTTGTCGACGGCCTGATCGGCAAACCCTCTTTCCTTCCAGAAGGTCTCATACTGCTGCGCCAACATAGATGGATCAACGGTGAATCCTGCGCTTCGGATCTCCTGCAACTTGATGCTTTCGTCGACGAGGCGGCGCGCGATCTGAACCTTCAGGTTGTTCAGCAGCCGTTGGTCCTGATCGCTGGCCATGGCGTTTTCCCCGTAGGCCATCTGGTATCGGCTGTGGACATGGGCCATCTCGATTTCAAGGTCGCTGCGGGGGATCTCCACGCCGCCCACGGATGCGATCGCCTTTTCCGACCGGGCAGTGTTCGCGCGATCCTGCTCGCGTATCGGGTCGGGCGAAAGGGTGCGCATCACCGTCCCAGGGTAGCCGTTGGCCGTAATGGCGGCCGCCATGCGCTCCACATCCGGGGCGAGGGCACTGTCGTATAAGATTTCGGTGGTTCCGGAGGCATTCTCGACCTGAACGTCGTCGACGCCTTCGAATCCGGCCAGGCTCTTTTCGATTGTCGCGATGCAGCCTCCGCAGGTCATGCCATCCACGCGCAAAACGGCCTTTGCGCGTCCGCGCACCGCATCACCGGCTGAAGGTTTGGTTGAAAGGGCTGCGGTGGCGAAAAGGGCGCTCGCCATCAGGACGACGGCAATCATAATTACCAAAGGTTGGTTAAATCGATGTTTCATTGAGATCGGCCTCCAAGTGTATGGGCAATCTTTATTGAATCGCCGTAAAGGTGGCTGTTGAAATGCGGACATCATGCCTGGCCCCATATCGGTACAAGGCATGACCACGCAAATTCAGGGAAGGACGGTCTCAATCAGATGATCAGCACACAGTCAATCAGATAGGTCGACGGCCTGGTTGGATATACTTCCAAGGACCGTGGTGTCATCTCGGTAACGCATTCGGCAGCAACATCCCGGCCTTGTGATTGATCGTGCCGAAACGGTCTTCAACCGAAGCGATCAGACGGATATTATTTATAATACGATGTGAATCCGTTGGCTTCTCCCTTGATGAGATTGATGACCTATTGGGACTTAGGACGAATAAAGCCATGAACTGCCGGGATGTTAAAGAGAACGCTACTGCTAAAGCGGTCGCTGTAAATCAAAAAATCAATGAACTCATCCAGATCCGCGATGCTCTTGGTCGAATGTTGATTCAATGCGATGACAACAGCCTATCGGGAGAGTGTCCTATTCTTGAAGGGCTAAAACTATCATAGAAAAAAACGTAGGGTCCTATTTAGCGGTTTTATTTAGGTATCGCTTCATACAATTATTTAAACACTCCGGGCAGTTGGCCTCGGCAATTTTATTTTGTGTAAAGAATGTATTGAAATTGCCAATCCAATCTTCGCCGGTTCGGGGACACTGGTAGATGTATTCAATAAATTGGACAAGCCGGTTGATCGCAACCTTGTCCATGGAATGTTCCATGCGGCAGGCGTTCTCTTCGGCTTTCTCCTCATCCAATAGCAACACGCATTGTAAAAAGTCTTTGACCACATTATGCCGCCTTAATACTTCCTCGGCGATGGTTTTCCCTTTTTTCGTAAGGGTGATAAAGCTATATGGCTTGTAGTTGATCAACTTTTTCTCGGAAAGTGTTCGTAGTGCCGAGGTAACGGTTCCGCTGAGCACACCCAGCTTTTCGGCAATATCTTTAACCCGAGCCACGGTATTTTCATTTTGAAGCACCAGGATGGTTTCGAGGTAATCTTCCAAATTTTCTGACAATCCTTCCATAAACGCTATCCCTCCGGACACAGTCAATCGTTTCCAATATCTATGCAAATCGCATACTTTAATCAATTTGTCAAAAAATTATTGAGGGATATAAAAATGTCGTTGACTAAATATAATGTTTGGGCTATCAAACATTGTCAAATTGGAACTGCGGTTTTTACATCTTAGCTTTTAATATTTTGTAATCATTTATAATAAAGGAGATTCTGTTTCGATGAACAAACGTAATCGCACGGTAATTTCAATTTTTTTCTTGATCGGCATTATCGCTTATGCCGGAACTGCATTCAGCCAAGAATTGGTAGTATATTCTGCGCGCAAAGAACACCTGATCAAACCCGTTTTTAATCGCTACACAAAAGAAACCGGCGTCAAAATCAAATACATTACTGACAAAGCCCCTGTCCTGCTCCAGCGGATCAAGGCCGAGGGGAAAAACACACCGGCAGATCTTTTGATCACCGTCGATGCGGGCAATCTGTGGCATGCCGCCAAAGAGCACGTTCTCCAACCAGTGGACTCGGAAGTCTTAGCCGCCAATATTCCAAGCCATTTGAGAGATCCGGATAATCGATGGTTTGGGCTGTCAATACGTGCCAGGACAATTGTATACAGCACCGATCGTGTTAAGGCCGGTGAGTTGGCCACATATGAGGATCTGGCCAATCCGGACTGGAAAGATCGATTGGTCCTCAGGACTTCCAAGAAAGTGTACAATCAGTCTCTCGTCGCTATGTTGATTAAGGAGCATGGAGAGACCAGGACCAGCGAAATTCTAAGGGGGTGGGTGAACAATCTGGCAGCGCCACCTTTTTCGAATGACACCAAGACCATGGAAGCAATCATTGCCGGTCAAGGTGATGTTGGGATTGTGAACACCTATTATTTTGGACGGTTGACCAAAAAAGATCCAACTATTCCAATTGCTCTGTACTGGCCGAACCAGTCAACCGGAGGCGTTCATGTAAATGTATCCGGAGCAGGTATAGTGGCTGCCTCCAGAAATAAACCCCAGGCCGTCGCTTTCCTGGAATGGCTTTCAACTGAAAGTGCCCAGCAGATATTTGCCGATGTAAATATGGAATATCCGGTCAACCCCAATGTCCCTGTCAACCCGACTGTCGCGTCATGGGGATCGTTCAAGCAAAACCAAATCAATCTGGCCAATGCAGGTGAAAACCAGGCCACCGCTATCCAGCTGATGGACCGTGCCGGATACAATTAGCCGAATTGGTTTTTAATCTTTCAACACCCATGCCCCCACCTGCAAAACTAAAACTTGGCAGATGAGGGTCTGGGCACCTTCATGTGGTGTTATGAACACTTCGGTATGTGTAACCGACAGCAAGTATCACGATCCTGCAGGCAACACCTTGCTTAGCAAGCTGCAAGCGTTGATCAGCATCAAAGCAATTGCGGTGGTCGCGGCATTAGCTGTTATCTTGCCGTTGCTGGTGATTGTCACTTCCATCATCCAGCCGGAATCGAAAATTTGGCAGCACATTGTTGACACGCTGCTTATCGGATGGCTGAAAAACACATTCGTTTTGAGTGTTGGGGTGTTGGCGGGAACATTCGTTCTTGGTGTTGGTTCGGCATGGCTGACAGCCGCATGTGAATTTCCCGGAAGATCGTTTTTCAATTGGGCGCTGGTGCTGCCCTTGGCGGTACCGACCTACGTACTGGCATTTGTTTTTATTGGCCTGCTGGATTTTTCCGGACCGGTACAGTCGTTTCTAAGAGGCCAGCTTCATCTATCCGTAAGTTGGTTCCCCAAGATCCGCTCTGCCGGTGGTGTGATCCTGGTCATGTCGTTGGCGCTGTTTCCCTATGTGTATTTGCTAGCTCGCAATGCGTTCGAGACTCAGGGGAAAAACGTCCTGGAAGTGTCACGAATACTTGGGCACAGCCCCATGAAGGCATTTTTCAAGGCTGCTTTGCCTATGGCCAGGCCGTGGATCGCCAGCGGTATGATGCTGGTACTCATGGAGACATTGGCTGACTTCGGCGCGGTTTCCATATTTAACTACGACACGTTTACCACCGGCATCTATAAAGCCTGGTTCGGTTTTTTTTCACTTACGGCTGCCGCACAACTCTCCTCGGTGCTCCTCCTGTTTGTTTTTGTGATCATCATCATCGAGCAACGCATGCGCAGTAGAATGCAGTTTCATCAGGTAGGCCGATTATCTCTGGCGTCGAATCGATTGAAACTCAACGGTTGGAGTAAATGGGCGGCCTGTTTTTCGCTGATGTTCATCGTTATGGTTGCCTTCGTAGTTCCATGCCTGCAATTGATTGTTTGGTCAATCGCCTCGATATCCGCTGAACTGGATAGCCGCTACCTCGGCCTACTATTCAGAAGCCTGTTGTTTTCTTCAATGGCTGCAGCGCTAATTGCCACCCTTGGCCTGCTTCTGGCCTATATCCAGCGGCTAAACAACGATCTTTTCACTAAATGGATCATACGGTTTGCTACGATGGGGTATGCTTTGCCAGGAACCGTTCTGGCTGTCGGTATTGTGATTATCATCAATTGGGCCGACAAACCGATGGTTTGGGTGTTCAGGGATATTTTCGGGATCGATTTGTCATCCGTGTTGAACGGTACCATTGCTGTGGTTTTATTTTCGTATACCGTCCGTTTTCTGACCGCAGGTTTTAATACCATTAATAGCAGCATGCTGCGGATTACAAAGAACATGGATGAAGCCGCAACTCTTATGGGAATTACCGGCTTCAAATTGCTCAAGCGCGTCCACATTCCCATTTTAAAAAATGGTCTCTTTATCGCTGCGATGCTTGTATTTGTGGATGTGATGAAGGAGATGCCGATCACGTTGATGACACGTCCATTCGGGTGGGACACCCTTGCCGTCAAAGTGTTTGAGTTGACATCTGAAGGCGAGTGGCAGCGGGCGGCACTGCCATCCATCACCCTGGTTGCTGCTGGCTTGTTACCATTGATGCTGCTGAACAAAAAAGCGGAAGGATCAACTTTATAATTTCAGGATATTAATAATGTCGAGTGCGCTACACATAGATTCAATTTCAAAAGCGTTTAATGACAAATGCGTCATCAGCGCGTTATCACTTGATCTTAAAAGGGGTCATATTGGTTGTCTGTTGGGAGAAAGCGGGTGCGGTAAAACCACTGCATTACGTTGTATCGCCGGATTCGAAACCATTCCATCGGGTACGATCCGGATAGACGGGACGTTGGTATCAAGCTTATCCAGGCATGTGCCTCCTGAAGACAGACGGCTGGGAATGGTATTTCAAGACTATGCACTGTTTCCCCATTTAACGATTGAAAAGAATATTGCATTTGGTATCGGAAACCGACCTTCAAAAGACCGGAGGAGGCGCGTAGGCAATATGCTTGAGCTGGTTGGTTTGGAAAACGACGCCAAAAAATACCCCCATGAACTGTCCGGCGGCCAGCAGCAACGCGTTGCCTTGGCCAGGGCGCTGGCACCCAATCCGGAATTGCTGCTATTGGACGAACCCTTTTCGAATTTAGATGTCGCATTGCGGGAACGGCTTTGCATCGATGTACGAAACATCCTCAAGGATATCGGCATCAGTGCCCTGCTTGTTACCCACAATCAGCATGAAGCCTTTGCCATGGCAGATATCATTGGCGTGATGAGAGAAGGGGCGCTAGAACAGTGGGACACGGCCTATAACCTCTATCACCGACCCAAAAGCCAATATGTAGCAGACTTTGTCGGCGAAGGGGTGCTGGTTCAAGGGCAAGTCACATCGGCGGACGAAGTTCAGACTAGTCTTGGCACTCTAAAAGGTCGTTTTTCCTATCCATGCAGAAATGGCTGCCCCGCCGATGTGCTGATTCGGCCGGACGATATCATCCACGATGACAGCAGCCCATTTAAAGCCAAAGTAATCAGAAAGAGATTTCGAGGCGCAAACATTCTTTATTCGTTGCAACTACAAAGTGATGAGGAGGTGCTTGCGTTGGTATCAAGCCATCATAATCACTCGATTGGTCAGAAGATTGGTATCAGGCCACAGGTAGATGAGATCATTCTCTTTGAAGCCGGTATGGCTGTAAACGGATAGTAAATTGATTATTATCACTTCAATTGCATGGTAACCTTAATTGGACAGGATTGAATCAATAATTGGGCGTTTTTTCCAAACTGGGTGTGTATCAGGAATTGTTCAGATTGAGAGATTTCTACCTGGCTTTCGCAGCGGCGGTACTGGCACTGTTTAGTTTCCTCATTGATTATGGCAGCCCAAATACCAGCCTCTTGGGAAACATCCTGGCCATCATATCCGTAGTCATAAATGGTGCCCCCATTGTTTGGGGCGCAGTGAAGGGGCTACTCGAGCGCGAAGTCAACGTAGATGAATTGGTCAGCCTGGCGATCATCGCCAGTCTCATCCAGGGCGAATTTCTAACCGCCGCCGTTGTCAGTTTTGTGATGACCATGGGCGGGCTGATTGAACAGGTCACCAGCGAATCGGCACGCAAGGCCATCACGTCACTGGTGCACATAACACCGGAAACCGCCACGGTAATAAGCGGCGATGAAGAAAAGACTGTCCCGATTGAGAAGGTGGGGGTCGGACAAAATCCTGATCAAGCCCGGAGAGCGAATACCGGTAGATACCCGCATACTGTCCGGGTTATCGGCAGTTGATGAGCACGAGATGGATCGTTGGCCATCAGAAAGAGCGGATCGATGCGAACGCTACCGGTAAGCCATTCGGCGGGTCCTTGCATCGATGGCTGAGAACCGTTTTTCTTTATTTCCACGGTTGATGCTCCTATCTTGGTGCCATTTTTAAAGCGGGCGCCGCACCTCGTGACCACTGAAAGCTGTCGTTTACCGGCGGGCGCCATCGGAGTGACGCTTACAGAGCGGTTTTCAGCACCTCAGCGATATCCTCCTTGCTCATGGCAGGACGACCGAGGAGATTGCCGTCCTCATCTCGGAGAACCAGCGCTGCATCTTCGGCATATTTGGAAAACAACTCCTCGCCGATGCCAAGTTCCGACAGACGGGTAGGACAGCCAATGGACCGGAGGAACGCTTCCAAACGGTTGATGCCTTCAAGGGCGCATTCCAGGTCATCGCTGCGCTCGGGCTTGAGGCCGTAGATACGCTCGGCAAACTGCACAAATTTGTCAGGACGGGCCTTGGCGGCAAACCGCATCCAGGCCGGGTTGACAATTGCCAGGCCGGCGCCATGGGTGATGTCATGATGGGCGGATAGTGCATGCTCGATCATGTGTACCGGAAATCCTGCCGGATTTGCCCCGGCCTGCACGAAACCGTTCAGCGCCACGATGGAAGCCCATTGCACCTGGGTTCGCGCCTCGAGATCGCTGCCATTGGCCACCGCTTTTTTACCCCACGCGATGGCGTTGATAATCGTGCCTTCGGCGAATCGATCCTGGATCGGTGTGCCGTCGGCGCCGTTGAAATATCCTTCGGTCACGTGGGTGATAATGTCGCAGACACCATAGGCGGTTTGATCTTTGGGCACGCTCAGGGTCAGTTCCGGATCGACCAGGGCGATCTTTGGAAATAGAGCCTCCGTTTGTACAAAGGATTTTACCTTTGTTTCATGGTTGCTGATGACCGCGCCGCAGTTCATCTCCGAGCCGGTGGCTGCCAGAGTTGGAACCGTGACAATGGGAAGGGTTTCTGTTGGGATCACCCAGTTCTCCTGCCCATGTCCAATCAGGTCCCAGGGATCGCCATCATACAAAGCTGCCGCTGCGATCACCTTGGCGGCGTCCATTGTGCTGCCACCGCCCAAAGCAACGATCACATTGCAGCCTTGTTCCCGGACGATATCCGCGCCGCGCTTCACAGATGTGATTCTCGGGTTGGGGTCAATTCCGGCGCATTCCGCATAGGCAACGCCAGCGGTGTCCAGGCTGGAGACCGCCTTGTCAAAAACGCCATGGCGTTTGACGCTGCCGCCACCGGTGACGATCAACGCTTTGCTGCCATGCTTGCTGACCACTTCACCGAGTTTTGACAAGGTTCCGGCACCGAAGATCAGATGGGTTGGGTTGTAAAATTCGAAATTCATGAAAGGCCTCCTTCGTTTGGCTTGTTGATGGTTTTGAATGGATAGTAATGCGAGGCCGACCGACAGGAAATATCCGATCCTCTCAGAATATTGCCTATTCCTGCTTATATCTTTATTTTTGGTTGATTAATAATTTGGAATATTGTCTAAATCTGACATGCGAAGAAGGAGGGATCGACCATGTCAAAAATGGCGGAACTGTTAAAACGCTTTCCGAACATTAATGACGGAGCATTTGAATCGCGGCTCCAAGGAGTGCTCTTCTTTAAGGAGACCCAGCCCATCCCCCGAAGACCGATGGTTTATAACCCCGGCATCTGCATCGTTGCCCAAGGCCACAAGATTGGCTACCTGGGCGGCCAGAAGTTTCGATACGACGCCAGCCATTACCTGGTGACTTCGGTGACCATGCCGTTCGAATGCGAGTCTTTTGCGAGCCCCGAGGAACCGTTGCGTGGTCTCTACATCGATATTGATATGGCCCAGCTGCACGACCTGATCGGCCGATTGGGGCTTCAGGCAGAGATTGGCATTGCCAGTGAAAAGGGCTTGCCCTGCGGGATCGGTCCGGCTGCCATGGATGAAGATATGGCGGAGGCAACGACGCGACTGGTCAAGTGCCTGCAGTCAGAAGCGGAAGCCCAAATCCTGGGTCCAGGTCTGGTGCGGGAAATACTCTATCGGGCGCTGTGCGGCGCCCAGGCGCCGGTCCTTTATTCGCTGGCCATGCATAGCGGCGCGTTCTCCCAGGTGGCGCGTGTACTACAGATCATGCAAAGCGACTATGCGGGAAAACTCGACGTGGAACAATTGGCCGATAAGGCGCGCATGAGCGCCTCTGCCTTTCACCGGGCCTTCAAGGAAATTACATCGGATTCTCCCATGCAGTATTTGAAGAAGATCCGGTTGACCAGAGCAAGGGATTTAATGATACAGGAAAACCTGAAAGCATACATTGCCGCTGAAAAGGTGGGATATGAAAGTCCTTCTCAGTTCAGTCGCGAATTCAAGCGCTACTTTGGTCAAAGTCCTGCTGAGATGGTGCGCGAGATGCGGGCTGCTTAATATCGCGTGCGACCCCGAAAGTTTCACCTAAAAAGGGAGGAAAGATACCATGACCATGAAATCGGTACTCGAAGAAACCAATAAATTTCTGGACCATCTCGGTTTGATCGAAGAGCCATTCGGAGTGTATTACGATAACATCAAACCCGAAAATGCGTTCGGGCCAAAGCCTGGCATACCCTTGTCGCGCGAGCTGGAAGAGCAGGGAGAAGTAGATATGCAAGAGGTTTTTAAGCACTTTTCCTGCGTCATCGGCAACATTTGGCTAGCAAGGAAAAAGCATCGTGCCGCCTATATTTCCACGGAAGAGTATGGATGTCCGGGAGGCGTGTTCTACTGCTCCATGATGAAACCCAATGTTAGATTCATTGAGCATTATGTGACCACGGGCTTTAGTGGTACTCCCCTGCATGGCGAGCGGTTTTTGCCTTCGCCTGAGGCCATGAGGAAATTTCTTGACAAAGTCAACCCCCGCAAAGCTCCTGGAAAATACTGTATTTTTAAGCCGCTTTCTTTGTTTACTGACAGCGAGGTGCCAGAGTTCGTAATCTTTTTCGCAAGGCCCGAAGTGTTGACCGGTCTTTTCATCCAAACGACGTTCACCACTGGCGATGTGGATTGTGTCGCCTCCCCCTTTGGAGCAGGATGTACCAACATAATCGCTTGGCCACTTTTCTATAAAGAGCAAGGGATCGAGAAGGCCATACTTGGCGGGTTTGACCCTTCGGCCAGGAAATATATGAAAACCGATGAGTTAACCTTTACGGTCCCCTGGTCTCTGTATAAGAAAATGTTAGCGGCCTTGCCGGAATCCATGTTCAGCGTGGATGGAGAATGGACAACTGTGCGCAAAAAGGTAACCCGCAGCGCGAATGTTTGGGGAGAAGGCAATGAAGCCATTCCTAAACGATGAGGATGTCATATGCTGACAGCAGTTGCAGGATGTGTTGACTCCGGGAGGGCTGGATTGGGTATTGAAAAATGATAAGAGCCGGGACCAATCGATTCAGAATAGATCTTGAAAACCAAAGCTATCTGCCCTTGACGTAACGACAGATAGCCATAGGTTGTCGATTGGGTGGATCGTGGGCCCATCCCAAGCACCACGATATCTGGGGACGCCTGAATTGCCAAGCCCTTGCAGATTGCATTGGGGGAAAAGAAGCTATCCCAGAAATGTGGCCACTTGAGAGGTATTGAGTAATAGCCGGTTCCGTCAAATTCAGATATCGTTTCCCGTAAGCGCACACGGGGTTGAAACGATCAATTTTTAACAATGACTGAACTGTAGGCGTTTACAGGGCGCCGCAGATGCAGGGCTTCGGGCATGCAGACGTACTATTTGTGCTTCAAATGCCCGGTAACGACGCATATGCGTTCACCCTGTGAACACTTGCCGTTTCCCGATGCTGGCAGGTCAGGTAGATCCTGCTTTGCGCGATTGTCAGGCCGGATGTCCCGACCCGTGGCTAGAAGAACAGGTATTGCTCGGCCGGTGACGGGGCCGCTTTTTTTACGATGGTGTCGGCTTCGATCACCGGCACATCGGTTCCGTTGAAATTGACGATCCGGACCGTACCCGCCACGCGAATCCAGTTCTCGTCCTCAAAGGCCTCCACGCCGGTGTTTTCCACGAAGACCCACACCGGCAGCGCGTCTGCCGCGCAGCAGAAGATAGCGAAGCGGAACAGGGTCAGATAGTTTTCCGGCATGATGGCCGGGCGGTAGACCAGCCCTTCGGTGACCACCTGCCGGCCCTCCATTCGTTTCATCCGCCGGGCGATGTCCAGAAGTGACACCTCCGGGTCCCGGTCCGCCCCTCTGGATGGTTCGTTTCCGCGTTCCAGCAGGCGTGAAAGGGTCTGCTGCTCCATCCCGGTAAATTTTCGGGTCAGGGCATGGGCGCCCATGCCCTGACCGGTCACCGTGGTCAGGAAAAGCAGCGGCGTCATGAGCAGGAGTGCCCGGGCGGTTGTCGCGGCCAATGACCAGCCGGTGCCGACTGGCTTCGGGCCGGAAAGGGTCACCACCATGAATGCCGCCAGCAGCATGGCGCCACCCGCCAGGAAGAACCGGAACCGGGGATGAAGAAAGGCGCTGTCGCTGCCGGTGAGCAGCAGCCAGCACAGGACGCCCAGCCAGAGGGCATACAAAAGCGCATCGAGGTAGCGGCAGACGAAGGCGGCGATGGTTTTGGCCGTCCGGGTCATTGGCCCATCCATGTGCCGGCCATCATGCTCAGAAAAACGATGATGCCCGTCGAAACGGATAAGACCAGAATCAGGCGTTTTCTGAAGATCCGGAAATACATGGCCAGCAGTTTAAGGTCCAGCATGGGGCCCAGCACCATAAAGGCCATCTGGGCGCCAAGGGGCAGGGAGGTGCGAAAGGAGGCCGCCACAAACGCATCGGCTTCGCTGCAAAGGCTCAGGACGATGGCCAGGATCATCATGGCCAGGATGGAAAGGGACGGGGATCCGGAAACAGCGGCCAGGTCACCCCGCGCCACCAGGGTCTGCAGAAGGCCGGCCACGAGGGCTCCCACAACCAGAAAACGGCCGGTATCGAGAAAATCGGACGCGCCGTGGCCCAGTGCCTGCAGCATTTTAACCCGGGCCCGAAGTGGGATGGCCGGCCGCTCAAGCCCGCCTCCCGATTCCGGGAGGCTTGCCATGGTTCCCGCCAGCAGTGCGCTTTTCCGTGAGAAGAGGCGGTCGATCAGCAGTCCCATGGCCACGGCGATCAGGTAGCCGGCGGCCAGCCGATACCCGGCGATCAGGAGATCGTTGCCGTAGGCCACTGCCGTGGACAGGGCCACCAGCGGGTTGACGATGGGGCCGCCCAGCAGAAATGCGATGCCGGCGCCCAGGGGCAGGCCCTTTTGGAAAAGCCGGCGCACCACCGGCACGATGGCGCATTCGCATACCGGAAACACCAGGCCCAGGCCGGCGGCCAGCAGAATCGCCGGCAGGGGGCGTGCCGGAACGATGCGTGTGATCGCCGTTTTAGAGACGAAGACCTCGATGAATCCGCCGATGGCCGCGCCCAGCAGCATGAAGGGCAGCGCTTCGAGAAAAATGGAGACGAAGGTGATGCTCAGGGTGGCGAATCCAGGCGTGCGGCGGAAAAAAACAATCAGGCCGACCAGGGCGGCCACAGACCCGAATTGGGCGACGATGAAAAACCGGGAGCCCGTTTCCCCGGGCGGCGGGTGGTGGTGCGTCGGATGGGCTGTCGGCTCGGCCGGGATCGGGGGGCTCATTTATTTCATGCAGTTCTTGCAGAGGCCGTCCACCCGGATTTCCACTTTGTCGATGCGGCCGGGAAAGGTTTTACGCAGTGTGTCGCTATTCACGTTCAGGCTTTCCGGCGTCAAACAGTCCATCTGGCCGCAGCGTTTGCAGTAGAAGTGGGGATGGGGGCGATGGTTTTCATTGGGCGCCATGCCATAGTAAAACGCCCTGCCGCCGGTACTGATGCGATCCACCAGTCCCCGGGACACCAGCAGATCCAGGATGCGGTAGACCGTGACCCGGTTGATGCTGCAGGTTCGCTCCAGCGTCTGGTAAATATCGCCGGCGGACAGGGGATAGTTGTTGTTACCGACCACTTCGAGCACACGCACCCGGTTGTCGGTGACATCCAGGCCGGCCCTATTCAGCAGGTGTTCGTAGTCGCATCGATCGCACATGATCAGCTCCTTTGCGAATCCACGGCGGTGTTTTCCTTCCGGTTCCAGGATGGTGCGGTCTCGCGTCGAACGGGGCTCAATCGCTCGACCATCAGGTTTAAAAAAAAGAAGAGGCCGGCCACCATGATGATCGATGCCCCCGAGGTGAGGTCGAATGCGTAGGAGATCCACAGCCCGGCCACCGTAAACACGACGCCCAGTACACTGGAGCCGACCATCATCTGCAGCAGGGAGTTGGCATGCTTTTCCATGATAAAGGGCGGAATGGTCAGCAGCGCGATCACCAGGATAAGGCCCACCACCTGGATGACCATCACCACGGTGACGGCCAGCATGCCGATGAGCATAAAGTAGAGGGCGGTCACCGGTACGCCCCGAATGCGGGCAAACTCCTCGTCGTAGGAGAGGGCCAGCAGATCCTTGTAATAGACCGCCACCAGGCCGACGATAAACAGTCCCATGACGACCATGATCCACAGGTCGGCGTCCGGTACGGTCAGGATGCTGCCGAACAGGTAGCTCATGAGGTCCACGTTATAGCCTGGGCTCAGGTCGATCAGGATGATACCGCAGGCCATGCCCAGTGCCCAGATGACCCCGATGATGGTATCGGCCCGGTGCCGGGCTTTCAGGGTGACGGCGGCCATGAGCATGGCCGCGCCCATGGAAAAACCCAGGGTGCCGGCAAGGTAGGGCCAGCCGAAATAAAAGGCCAGGCCGATGCCGCCGTAGGCCGCGTGGGCGATTCCCCCGGAGAGAAAAACGATGCGGTTCACCACCACCAGTGTGCCCATGATGCCGCAGATGATGCTGGCCAGCAGGCCGGCGGCCAGGGCATTGCGCATGAACTCGAATTGAAGCGCATCAATCATGGGTCACTCCTCGTGGTGCTGCAGCACCCGGTGGGGAAGGTGGCCGTGGGTCACGAGTTCCACGGGGCAGACCTCCTCCACGGTGCACGGGTACATGGTCTCCAGCATGTCGCCGGTGATTTCGGCCTGCCGATGGTAGTGCAGGCGGCGGTTGACGCAGGCCACGGACTTCACATAGGTGGAAATCACCAGCAGGTCGTGGCTGACCACCACAATCGTGACGTCCCGGTTCAGCCGTTTGAGCAATTGGTAGAACTCCGTCTGGCCCCTGGAATCGATGCTGGCCGTGGGTTCGTCCAGCAGCAGCAGCCGGGGGCGGGTCACCAGGGCCCGGGCGATGAACACCCGCTGGCGCTGGCCGCCGGACAGCTCGCCGATCCGGCGCTGGGCCAAATCGGCCATGTCGATCCGGTCCAGGGCATCCATGGCATCCCGGCGGTCCTGCGCTTTGTTCGCAGACCATCTTTTGCCGGGGGCCAGCTTTCCCATGAGCACCACGTCCAGGGCGGTAATGGGAAAACGTCGGTTGATGTGCACATCCTGGGGCACATAGCCGATATGATGGGAAACGCGCACGGCCGGCTCGCCCATGACCCGGATTCGTCCCCGTTGCGGTTTGAGCAGCCCCAGCATCAGCTTGAGGAGCGTGGTCTTGCCCCCGCCGTTGGGTCCGATCATGGCGATGAAATCCCCCTCCCCGACCTCCAGGTTGACGTCTTCGAGCACCCGCTGCCCGTTGTAGGTAAAATCGAGATCCGTGACCTGGATGATCGGATCGCTGGCGGTGTGATTAGTTGAACGCATTTTTAAATTCCTCGGCGACATGGCGCAAATTGGTTGCCCAGTCCCGGGCCAGCGGGTCGACAGCGACCACCCGGCCGTCGATCGCCCTGGAGATCTGCCGGGCGCTTCTGGACGAAAACTGGGGCTGCACGAAAACCACCTGGATCCGGTTGGATCGTGCATGCTCGATCAGTGTTTTGAGCTGAGCCGGTTTGGGGCTTTTCCCTTCGATTTCGATGGGCACCTGGTTCAGTCCATAGGTGTGGGCAAATGTTCCCCATGAGGGGTGAAACACCATGAAGGGTGAGCCCTTCAACCCGTCGAACGCGGTTCTCAGGTCGGCGTCCAGGTCCACGAGTTCAAGAATAAATTCCCGATAACGGGTTTCATAGACCGGCCCATCGGCCGGGTCGGCGGCCCGAAGCGCCGTCAGTATCGATCGTGCCTGCAGCATGACCAGGGGCGGTGACAACCAGATGTGGGGATCGAGCGTGTCCGGGTGGTGCCCGTGTCCATGCGCATCGTCCGCCTGGTGGCCGTCATGGGTTGCCATGGGCCGCTTCATGATGCCATGATCGGTGTGAATCACCTTCATCCCGGGGTTGATGGCCGTCAGTTTGTCCAGTTTGGCGGTTTCAAACTCGATGCCGACGGCAAAATAGAGCACCGCCCTGGACAGGGCCACCATCTGCTGCGGCTTGGGTTCGTAGGTGTGCGGGTCGGCTCCGGGTTCCACCATCACCTGCACGTCGACCCGATCCCCGCCAATTTGTTGCACGAAGTAAGCCTGGGGGGGGATGCTGACGAAGACGGGCAGGCGCTCGCCGGCCCCCGCCCAGGGCGTTAACCCGGTTAATATCCAAAAAACAATCCAAAACGATATTTTGGAATGGGCCATCTTGTATCTCCCGGTCAGTTGCTGGTTTTTTGCGTTGAGCGCCTGATGACGCTATGCAAATTTATTGCATAGGAAGTGGGTTGACAAGGCAGAAGTTAAAAAAATAGACTGATATGATACCATGGTGGCCAAAAAACGGGTGGGAATATCTTTCATCATGGTATCAAAAAATCAGCGCCCCACAAATGGAACGCTCCCGAAAGGAACGAGCGACCTAAAAATCATCCGCATCCATTTTCCAAAAAGATCCGGCCATCGGTGACTTTCATGGTAACGTATTTTTCGGTTATCTCCGCGGCCATCGCTTTGACCCTTTTTTCAAGCGGGGCTGCCCATCCCTATGGCATCGAAACCCGTGTGCCCAATACCGCACTGCTGATCGATGAACTTCCGTCCGAACTTCCGGGAACCATGCAGACCCGTCGGGTTTTCCCCGGCCTCAGCTTTTCCAATCCGGTACTTATCGTCGACGTCCCCGACGCCTCCAATCGTCTTTGCGTCGTCCGGAAAAACGGCCTTATCCGGATTTTTCCGAAAACGGTGAATCCTGCTTCGGAGGATGTCTCGTCTTTTTTGAATATCAGCGACCAGGTTCTGGATGCCGGTGAACAGGGGTTGCTCGGGTTGGCTTTTGACCCGGATTATGCCTCCAGCGGCGAATTTTATGTCTACTATTCATGGAACGGAACCGACCCCGGAACGTCCCGTATATCACGGTTTACCAATGACAATCCTGCAGACAACACTGTAGATCCGTCCTCTCAGGAAATTGTTCTTGAGGTGTCACAACCCTATACCAATCACAACGGCGGGATGATTGCCTTTGGTCCGGACGAGATGCTGTATGTCGGTCTGGGAGATGGCGGATCCGGCGGCGATCCTTTGAACTCCGGGCAGGATACGACCACCTTGCTGGGGAGTATCCTGAGAATTGATGTGCGCAGCGATGAAACCGACCCTGGCTTGAACTATAGGATCCCGACCGACAACCCTTTTTACAGCGGCGGGCCGGATGGCCCTTCAACCCGAAAAGAGATATACGCCTATGGGTTGAGAAATCCCTGGCGGTTCAGCTTCGATTCCTTAAACGGGTACCTGCTTGCCGGCGATGTGGGACAAGCTGCGCGGGAAGAGATTGATTCCATTACGCCGGGAGGTAATTTTGGCTGGCGGATTATGGAGGGCTCCGGGTGCTATGACCCACCGACCTGCGATCCCGCGGGCCTGGTTCTCCCCCTGGCCGACTATGGCCGGTCGGAGGGCAGTTCGGTGACCGGCGGGTATGTCTATTATGGCAGTGAGGTCTCCGCGCTTTATGGGCAGTATGTCTACGGTGATTTTGCCAGCGGGAAAATATGGAGCCTCGGGTATACCGGTGCCACCGTTCACGGTCCTCATGTGCTGGTGAGCAATTCGGGTTTGAATATCTCCGGATTCGGCCAGGATGCTTCCGGCGAGGTGTATGTACTGGATTATCATGGCGGCGGTGTCTATGTGCTGGATCAATCCTCCGGTGGCGGCGGCTTCCCCTCGAGGCTCAGTGATATCCCGGCCCTGCTTGCCGCCGGTCGTGGCGTCGATCAGACCCACCTGGGCATCATTCCCTATAAACCGAGCGCCGCCCTGTGGTCCGACGGCGCATTAAAAGAACGGTTCATGGCCCTTCCCGAACTGGAACCGGCCGGCTATCAAAACAGGGGGGGCTGGGATTTTCCCGAAAACAGCATTCTGATTAAAAATTTTGTTATTCCACTGGATGAACGGGATCCCGCGGGATCCGCCAAAAGGGCAGAAACGCGTTTGCTCTACAGGAAAAATGGCCTGTGGCATGGATTTTCCTACGAATGGGATGACAGCGGGTCAGATGCCCGACTGCTTTTGACCGGCAAGACCAAGACCTTCAACATCACGGATAAAAACGGCCTGCCGGTTATCCTCTCCTACCTATACCCCAGCCGCAGTCAGTGCATTCAATGTCATACCCGCGTCGCCAACGGGGTGCTCGGCCTGACAACCGCGCAGTTAAATGTGGACTATCTATATCCGGCCTCACAGGTTACCGACAACCAGTTGCGGACATTGGATCATATCGGCCTTTTCACGCCATCCCTGCCGGCTGATCCTGATCTGCTTCCCCGCATGCCGGACCCTGCGGACACGTCTGCCTCCCTGCAGCGACGGGCACGGGCCTATCTGGCATCCAATTGTTCCATGTGCCACCAGCCGGGCGGCCCCGCCCCCACCCATATTGATCTGCGGTGGGAGGTGGTGAATTCAAGGATGAACGCTGTCGATGTGCCTCCGGGAAACGGCGATTTCAACTTAGACGGCGCATTGATCATTTCAACCGGTCGGGTGGATGATTCCGTTTTGCTTCTTCGGATGACACTGCGGGACGGTCTCTTTCAGATGCCGCCTCTGGCAACATCCCGGGTTGACCAGGACGCCATCGCCCTTCTGCGCCAATGGATTGCCCAGATAAAGAGACCGTCCCTGGATGCCGTTCGGCTGCTTCTGCTGTCGGGTGATTGAGCGCCGGCAGCCCATTCCCCGCCGGGTGGCGATCAGATTATCCCGGCATCGGTTTGCCTGACCCAGCCGATCTTGTCCTCGGTGTAGCGGACCAGCAGGTGGGTGTCGGTTTGACGTTCGACCCGGACGCGGGTGCCGGCATGCAGGATGAAAAGCTGGGTGGCGGTGTCGCTGAAACCGGAGCGCACGGCGGTCTGTTCGGTCAGGATCACGGCATACCGGACTTGTCGGGCCTCGACATAGTTATAGGCCGCTGTAGCGCTGAAGACAATCGTGGCGGCGGCGGTCAGAATGACGGAAGGCCGCAGGAGGCGTTTTTTGCGGGCGGCCAGGACCGACAAGGCCGTCCACAGGGCCGCATTGAGCAGGATGGCCGTCCAGCGGACGGTGGCATGGCTCAGCTGGTATTTCCAGAAAAACAGGATGCGCAGCAGGGGGGACTCCCGCTCGCCGCGTTCATCTTTGGTCAGGGTCAGGGCATAGTCGTGGTTGAAGCGCAGATCCGGGTCGTCCGGGATATGTTGCAGTGCCCGCTCATACCACAGCAGGGCGTGGCCCAGGTCATCGTTTTTTAAATGGGCATTGCCCAGGTTATAAAAGAGCCTGCCGTTGTCTACCCCGCCGTCGGCCAGGCTTTCGAATGCGGCGATGGCCGCCGGCCAATCTCCATTTCGGTAGGCTTCGGTGCCGTCCATGAAGGTGCGGGCGGGCTCCGATGCCGAAGCTGTGGCCAGCGCCAGGAGCAGCATGATGCATCCGAAGGTGAGCGTCCGTCGTTTCATCGGGTCAGTCTCCGTACGGCCTGCCGGGTCCGGTCGAGCAGTTCCGTCCGCTTGTTCCCGTCCAGGGGGCTGCCGGAATAATTGAGGGACTCGATCGTTTCCAGCAGGCCTGCGGTGGCGGCGGCTTCGTCGTCATCCCACCCGATGTCGGTCAGTTGATGTCTGGCCTCCGACCAGGTGAGGGAGGTTCCCATGATTCCTTTACGGCCCTGGATGGCCGACACCAGCGCCCGGTAAAGGGCCGTGAGAAAATCGGCATCCGCGCAGTCGCCGGCGGCTGTTTTCAGGGACTGCCGGGCCCGGTCGGCCATGATCCTGCCGGGGTCGTCCTCTTTCAGCATCATCTTCACCACCGCCCTGGCTGCCGCAAACCCCAGCACCGGTAGGGCCAGAAAGATCCCGAACCACAGGGGCGTCATCGAACGACGGGTCTTCAGGGCTTCCAGTCCCGCCTTCAACGGGAGGATATCCCGATCGGTAAACTCCACACGTCGTTTCGAAGACGGGGGCTGCCCGGGCGCGGCCCGGAACACCTCGATGTCGGCCGCTGTCGTATCGGACGGCGAGGCGGTCAGATCAAATGCCGGGCTGGACAGGGTGCGGTAGCGACCGGCGCCGGCGTCAAAATAGGTTAGGACGATGGGATCGATACGGTACTGGCCCGGTTTGACGGGAACCAGGGCCGTCCGGAAGGTTTTGCTTCCCGTGTAGCCGTCGGTCCCCGGCTGGACCTGCACCTCGGGGTTGTCGGCGTAGACCTTGAACTCCTCCGGCGCGGGAATGACCGGTGCCGGTGCGTCCATGATGTTGCCGCTGCCGTTGATGGTCACGGCCAGCGTGGTGGAGTCGCCCACCTGGATGTCCGTTTTTTCCAGGCTGGCTGAAATCTCGAACCGGCCGACCAGGCCGGAGAAGGCGGTGCCCGGCGGTGCATCCGGCAGAGCCCGCACCCGGACCGAAATGGGGTCGGTGTCAAGGACGCGGGTGGTCAATTCCCTTCGACCGAAAAAAGCGTCCATGCCGGCGAAGGGCCTCGGCCGGCGGTTGCGCTGCACAAGGCCCGCCTGAAGCACGGCCGGTTCAATCTGGAGGGTGCCGGTTTTCACGGGAACCAGGATGAAGGTCACCTCGGTGACGATGAATTCCCGGCCATTGACCACCGTGCGGAAGGAGTGGCGGTCCTCCAGTTCCTCGGCATTGAATCCATCAAATTCAGGGGCCTGGAATTTGGCGTCTGCAATCTGGACGGCGTTGAACAGGCGGAAGGTGTAAATGATCTGCTGGCCAAGCCATGGTGAGGTTTCCGAGACGGCGGCGGTCACATACACATCGCGCTTTCCGCTGTCGACCGGCGGTTCTTCCGAGACCGTGACGCGGATGGGGGCCGTGAAATGGGCCTTGCCGTCGATGGTCACCGGTATGGCCGGGATCGTCAGGCTGCCGGCTTTCAGGGGAATCAACACATAATTATGGACCAGCTGCCGGGAGGTCCGGCCATTGATCATGTTAAAACTGCTGCTGGTTCCCCGGGAGATGGTTTTGAAACCGGTGATCCCGGAAAGATCGACCGTTCCTTTGCCGTCCTCGATGGTGACCTGCATGGCGATGGACTCCCCGACCGTGGCCTGGTTGCGGTCTACCACGGCACGCACGCTCGCCGCGTCGGCCGTTGCCGCCGCCAGCAGACACGCTACCATCGCCATGACCAGTTGTCTGACCATCACCAGTCCTTCTCCACCGTCCGTCTGCCCCCGGCGGGCATGAGCGCCCGGCCCGGTTGATCCTGCAGGCGGTTCAGCATCCGCTCGGCCTGTCCGGGGTCGCCGGTCTGCCCGCCCTGCCGGTCCGCCCGGGGCGTCTGGTCGGGCGGCCCATCGTCCGGCGGCTTGTCCCCGGCCGCCTGTTGGGCCTGCTGCGGGTCCATCTCGTCTCCAAATTCGGGGCGTTGCGGTTCCCCGTCGCCTTCCGGCCGGCTGTCCCGGGAACCCTCCTGTTGCTGCGGGTCTTGGTCCGATTTCGAATCCCGGGCCCCGTCGGATTGGGATTTCTGCTCCTGGTCCTCCTGATCTTTTGGGTCCCCGTTCTTCTGACTGTCGCCCGACTGCTGCTGCTGTTTTTGCTGCTCCAGAACCTTTTTCACAAATTCCAGGTTCTCTTTGGTCCGGCTGTCCTCAGGATCGAGGGACAGGGCCGCCTCGTAGTGGCCGATGGCCTCCCTGGCGTTGCCCCTTCGGAATTCGGTGTTGCCCAGGTTATAGAGGGCTTTTTGTTTCAGTCCGGCATCATCGGTTTCCAGCGCTTGCCGGTAATGGTCGGCGGCGGCCTCGAAATTGCCGGTTTTATAGTAGGCATCTGCCACATTGTAAAGCATTTCAGGGCGGTCAGGGGCATCCAGCTGAGCGTCGGTGAAGTGTTTGAGGGCCTGTTCGAAATCTTCCCTTTCGTAGGCGGCGATACCCTCGCGGGTGTCGCTGGCCTCGGCCGGCGGCAGCGGGGAAAGGATCAGCGCAGCCAGCAGCCCGGCAACCAGGCCTTTACGGGTGACCGGCAGCATCAGCTCCGCCACGAGGCAGAGCAGGGCCAGGGCCAGGGGCCACTGGAAGCGGTCCTCCCACACCTGCCGGCGACCCGAAGCGAGGGTTTCGGCCTCCATCTTCCGGCGGATTTCATCGGTGTAGATGGCATCCAGGTCCATGTCTCCGGCCACCGAACGGACATAGGTGCCGCCGGTGACCATGGCTATTTTTTTCAGCGTGGTTTCATCCAGCCGCGAGAGCACGATCTGTCCGGAGCGGTCTTTTTTGAAGCCGCCGGCCGCTTCGGGAATCGGCACCCCGGCGCTGCCGCCCACCCCGATGCAAAACAACTTGATGTCCTCTTTTTTCAATGCCTCTGCAGCCTTGACGGGATCGCCGTCACCGGTGTTTTCACCGTCGGTGATCAGGATCACGGCCTTGTCCGAAGCGCTCTTGGGGTCGAAGCTGGTCAATGCCGTTTCCAGGGCGCCGGTGATATCGGTACCCCCCACCGGCAGATAATCGGGCGAGAGGGCGCCCAGAAACAGGTTGAAGGCATCGTAGTCCAGGGTCAGGGGACATTGCAGAAACGCGGTGCCGGCAAAGGCCACCAGCCCCACCCGGTCGCCCTCCAGCATGGCCAGCAGGTCGAAGACCTCCCGCTTGGCGCGTTCCAGGCGGTCGGGCTGGATGTCGGCGGCGGTCATGGAGCGGGAGCAGTCCAGGGCGATGATGATGTCGACCCCCTGCTGACGGATTTCCTGCCAGCGGTAGCCGTATCGGGGGCCGGCCAGGGCCACGGCGCCAAAGAGCACCGCGCCCATGAGCAGCGCCCCCTTGATCCACCGCCGGCCGCCGACCGTGTCCGGAGCGATGACGCCGAGGCCGTGGCCGGAGGAAAACCGGTTCAGAATATCACGCCGCCGCCGCATGCCGTAGACGATCACCAGCAGCAACAGCGGCACGGTCCAGATGAAAAACAGCATTTCGATTCTGAAAAACGTCATGGGATGACCAGGTACCTCGTGTTGCGCAAGATAACGTAAACGGGCAGCAGGACCAGGGCCGGGATCAGGAGCCAGGGGTAGACCTCGCTGTATTCGGCATAGATGTCCACCTTCACCTCGGTGGTCTCCATGGCGTCGATGGTGTCATAGATCTGCTGCAGCCCCTCCAGGTCTTCGGCCCGGAAATACAGCCCGCCGGTCCGGTCGGCAATGGCCCGCAGGGTCGCTTCGTCGATATTGACCTGCTGGTAGACATAGCGTTCGCCGAACAGGGGATCCTTGACCAGGAAGGGCGCTTTGCCCCGGGTGCCCACGCCGATGGTGTATATCCTGACCCCCTTCTGTACGGCGATTTCACCGGCCGTGTCCGGCGAGAGTTCGCCGGCGTTGCTCACCCCGTCGGTGAGCAGGATGATGATGTTGGAGGAGCTCTCGATGTCGGCCAGCCGCTTCAGGGCGATGCCGATGGCATCGCCGATGGCGGTACTTTTTCCCGCGGCCCCGATTTCCAGCCGGTCGAGAATGCTGACCATGGTGTTGTAATCGCGCGTCAGGGGAAGCTGGGTGTAGGCGTGGGTGCCGAAAACCACCATGCCGATGCGATCGCCGCTGCGTCCGGCCACAAACTCCTCAACCACCCCCTTGACCGCCTCAAGGCGGTTGACGACGCGCCCTTTCTTCTTGAAATCGAGGGCGGCCATGCTCTCGGACAGGTCCATGGCCAGTACGATGTTGATGCCTTCGGTGAGCACTTCGGTCCGTTCGGTGCCCCACTGCGGCCGCGCCAGGGCCACCACCATCAGGCAGAGCACCACAAATTTGACGGCCGGTACCAGCCGGCGCAGCCTCAGGGCCGGCGAAGCCGGGATCGCTGCCGCCGGAAACAGGGCGCTGCTGGCCATGGCGGGGGAGCGGTGCCGCCGGTGGCGATACCAGAACAAGGCCGGCAGGAGCAGCAGGAGAAAGAGAAAATAGGGAGATGCGAAACGAAACATAATTATTTTAAATCACAATAATCAAAAGACAAATCACAAAGGCCAAACTTCAAATCCCAAACAGATCGTACAATATTTGCGGTTCCCGTTTTGATATTTGAAATTGGATATTATTTGCGGTTTGGAATTTGTTTTTTGGAATTTCCATCGTCTGGGGGGAGCACAATATGTTGTTCTCCCTTATTTTCCGCTTCGTCCGCCAACGTGGTTTTTTGCACAAACTCCCGGGCGAAGAAGAGGTCCGTTTCCATCTGTTTTTCCACCACCGTCTCGCCGCCGAATTTCACCGGGTCCATGGCCCGGCACAGGCTTCTCAGCCCCCGGGCCAGGTCGCTGTCGACCGGCAGCCGGTCGATACAGGGCAGGAACTCTTCGGTGGTCATCTCCGGCGCGCCCACGGCGAAGCGGCCGAACACGTATTGCCGCAGGATGGCCGACAGGCGGAAGTAAAAGGTCTTTCCGTCCAGGCGGCGGACATCGGCAATTTCCTTCAGGGCCTGCATGGCCGTCATTTCCGGGGGCAGCTCGGGAACGAGGGTCTCGATGGCTCGGGCCTTCCTGCGTTTTTTCCACCACCACCATGCCGCCGCCAGAATGGCCGCTGCGGCCAGGGCCAGGAGCACGGGGACCAGCCAGGGGGCATCGATGCCCACCGGCACCGGCGGCAGGATGTCGTGGATATCGGTCATGGGTGCCGGGGCATGTGGAGCTGGCGATTCAGATGCTGCCGCCGGGCCGGCAGGAGCCGCGGCTTCCTCTCCCATGACCTGGCCCGCCTGAAGAAAAGTGAGCAAACAAAGAATAACTCCCGTGGTATAGATGACACGAGAACGGGTTTGGCAGGGCCGGCGGGAGGACGCTGTATCACCAATATCGCAACGACCGATAACGAGGTCCAAAACCATTCTCGTGACGCCTATCGTCTTCATCGCCGCCGTCGCTCCCGGTATCTGAAATACCCGGCCAGGGCCTCGGCCGCATCACCGTCCGTGGGCATTTCGATGCAGTCCATGTCCATGGCCTTGTGGGTTTGCAGGATCCGCTCGTGAATCGCCTGCCGGCCGGCTCGATACCGTTCGCGGGTGACCCGGTCCGACGCGTCCAGGTGGCGTACCGTGCCGGTTTCCAGGTCCTTGAAGGCAACGATGCCGCCGTCGGGCAGTCGAAACTCTCCGGGATCGGTGACCAGCACGCTGATCAGCTCATGTTTCCTGGCAGCCGAACGGATTCGCAGGCTGGTGGCCCGGCCGAAATCTTCGGTGAGAAAATCGGAAACCAGGAAGGCCACCGTGCGTTTGCGGCACACCCGTGCCAGAAAATCCACGGCCGCGACGATGTCGGTTCCCGGGTGCTCGGGCTGGAATGCGAAAATTTCGCGAATGAGCCGCCACACGTGGGCCGATCCTTTTTTGGGGGGAATGTAGCGCTCCACCTGGTCGGTGAACAGGATGGCGCCGGCCTTGTCATTGTTGCGGATGGCATTGAAGGCCAGGATGGCGGCGATCTCCGCGGCGGTTTCCCGCTTGATGCTTTCCGTGGTGCCGAAGCGGCCGGACGCGCTCATGTCCACCAGGAGCATGACCACCTGCTCCCGCTCCTCCCGGTAGCGTTTGATGAAGGGTTTGCCCATGCGGGCCGACACCTTCCAGTCGATGCTCTTGACGTCGTCGCCGGCAGTATACTCGCGCACCTCTTCAAACTCGATGCCCGCCCCCCTGAAGACCGACCGGTACTGTCCGGCCATCAGCGTGTTGACCATGCGGCCGGTCTTGATGTGAACTTTTTTTATTTTTCTGATGATGTCGGGGGAGAGCATGGGCTTCGACTTCAGTTGCTACATAATCTTGAGGTTTTGTCAAATTGCCGTTTGCCAAACGAGACCGTCAGGATATTTTTTGTGAACCGTGAACCGTGAACCGTGAACCGTGAACCGTGAACTTATGGCACCTCCACCGAATCGAAGATGCGGGCGATGATGCTGTCGGTGTCGATATCCTCGGCTTCGGCCTCGTAGGTCAACAGGATCCGGTGGCGCAGCACGGCCGGGGCGATGGTTTTCACATCCTGGGGGGTCACGTAGGCCCGGCCCTGCAAAAAGGCATAGGCCCGGGCGGCCAGGCTCAGGAAGATGGTGGCCCGGGGCGAGGCACCGAACTGGATGTAGTTGGCCACATCGATGTTGTAGGTCTTCGGACTGCGGGTGGCGAAAACCAGGTCCACGATGTAGTCTTTGAGTTTTTCATCCATGTAAACGCCGTTGATCAGCAGGCCGATGGCGCTGATCTCGGCCGGGTCGAGCACCGGCTGAACGGCCTCCGGGAGGTCGAAGCCCACCCGCTTCATGATTTCCTTCTCCTCGGCCTTGTCCGGGTAGTCGATCAGAATCTTGAGCATGAACCGGTCCACCTGGGCCTCGGGCAGCGGATAGGTGCCTTCCTGTTCGATGGGGTTCTGGGTGGCCATGACCAGAAAAGGGTCGGCCAGCAAAAAGGTGTTGTCGCCGATGGTGACCTGGCGCTCCTGCATGGCTTCCAGCAGTGCCGACTGGACCTTGGACGGGGCCCGGTTGATCTCGTCCGCCAGGATGATGTTGTTGAACAAGGGGCCTTTTTTAATGCTGAAATCGCCGGTTTTGGGACGATAGATTTCCGTTCCCACCAGGTCGGCGGGCAACAGGTCGGGGGTGAACTGGATGCGTTTGAAATCGGCGCGTACCGTGTCTGCCAGGGCCTTGACCGCACTGGTTTTGGCCAGGCCGGGCACGCCCTCGATCAGGATGTGGCCCCGGGTGAAAATACCCATGAGCAGGCCGTTGATCAGTTCCCGCTGGCCCACCAGAACCTTGCCGATCTCTTCCCGGATGCGGTTGACCAAAAGATGTTTTTCTTCAATTTGCGCTTTGAGTGCTTCCAGTGGCACGGCAGTCTCCTTTTGCCCGTTTTCATATCGATGCCCCAGGGACGCGAAGATGGTGCCGTCGCGCCTGCATGGTTGAATCAGATGGCTGAATCAACGGCAAAATAAATAAGGAATCGGTGCTTGTCAAGATCTTAGGATCGATGTCGTTTGGTCGGTTGAATTTTGTAACCTTTTGGATAATATAGGAAAAATAGCCGGGCCCGCAACCCTTGCCACGGGGCCGGCAGGGGGCGGTCAGGAGCCCTTTTCCCCGAACCCCCCGCCTCCGGGGGTGAGGATGCGGAAGCGATCCCCGGGGCCGGCGAGAATTTCATTTTTTGCTCCCAGGTTCAACCGGCGTCCGTCCCGGTGGATAAAGATGTTCTCACCCCGTTTGCCCGGCCGGCCACCCTCGAGGCCATAGGGTGCGAACACCCGGCGTTCGGAAAGGATGGCCATGTTCAGCGGTTCCAGAAATTCGACTTCACGGACCAGGCCGTCTCCGCCGTGGTGTCTGCCCTCTCCGCCGGAGCCGCCCCGAATGGAAAATTCCCTGAGCAGCAGCGGGTAGCGCCGCTCCAGGATTTCCGGGTCGGTGATGCGGGTGTTGGTCATGTGGGTGTGCACACCGGTCTGGCCGTGCCAGGTGGGGCCGGCGCCGGCGCCGCCGCCGATGGTTTCGTAGTAGCCGAAGCGGTCGTTGCCGAAGGTGAAATTGTTCATGCACCCCTGGGAGGCCGCGGCCACGCCAAAGGCCTTTAAGATAACGTCCACCACCCGCTGGGAGGTGAGCACGTTGCCGCCCACCACGGCGGCCCCGGCGGACGGGGCCAGCAGGCTGCCCGGAGGGATGTGAATGGTGATGGGAATCAGGCAGCCGTCGTTGAGGGGCAGATCCTTTTCGATCAGGCACCGCAGGCTGTAGAGGATGGCGGACCGGGCCACCGCGGACGGGGCATTGCAGTTTCCCCAGATCTCGGGGCCCGTTCCCGTAAAATCGAAGGCGGCGCTGCCGTCCGTGCGGTCGATGGTCAGGGCCAGTGCGATGGGGCTGCCGTCGTCCAGATAGTCCACGGCCTGCACCGTGTCCCTGGCCTGCATGCCCTTGGAACGGGACAGTTCCTTCAGCCGGTTTCGCACCGCCGTTTCGGCGGCGTCCTGGACATGGCCCATGTAGGCCTGCACGACATCAAGCCCATAGTGGTCAACCATCTCCAGCACCAGTTCGATGCCTTTCCGGTTGGCGGCCACCTGGGCCTTGAGGTCCGAAATATTGTCCGCCAGCAGGCGGGTGCCGGAGATGGCCGGGCGGCCCGGCTGGGGAGTGAGCCGGCCCGGGGCCGTCAGCAGGTCGGCGATGCCGGCTTCCTGAAAGATACCGTCGGCCACCAGCTTGAAGGACATGATGCAGGCGCCCTCTTCCTCGATGCACCGTGAGTTGGGGGGCATGGAGCCGGGTGATATGCCTCCGATGTCCGCGTGGTGCCCGCGGCTGGCCACCCAGAAAATGATCGCCCCTTTGCGGAACACCGGCGTGACGACGGTAATGTCCGGAAGGTGGCTGCCGCCGGCCGCCGGGTGGTTGGTCACCAGCACGTCGCCCGGCGCCAGGGTATTGCCCTGGCGGCGGATCTGCTCCTTGACGGCCGCGCTCATGGCGCCCAGGTGAACGGGCAGGTGGGGGGCGTTGGCCACCAGGGCACCGTCGGGGCCGAACAGGGCGCAGGAAAAATCCAGGCGCTCCTTGATGTTGGTGGAGATGGCCGTTTTTTGCAGCATGCGGCCCATCTGTTCGGCAATGGACATGAACAGATTGCTGAAGATCGATAGCTGGACCGGATCGACCCGGGTGCTCAACCGGCGGCTGCTGTTTTCACCCACCCGGATCTCGATGTCCCCATAGCGGTTGACCGTCGCACGGCAGTCCGGCTCCACCACGATGGTGGCCGTATCCTGGATGATGATGGCCGGGCCGTCGATGGCATGGCCGGCCTTCAGATCGGTCATGCGATAGACGGCCGTTTCCAGCCAGCCGTCCTCGAAATAGCAGGGTTTGCGATCCACCCGGACCGCCGGGGCGTCAGCGGTTTCGATGGACACTTTGCGCAGGGTAGAGGCTTCTCCGCGGGCGCGCACCCGCAAGTCGTCCACGAGAATGTCGCGGTCCTTGAGATCAAACCCGAATTCACGGCGGTAGGTGGCCTTGAAAGCCGCCTTGAAATCGCCGTTTTCGGGTCCGGGGATCATCAGGGCCGTATCCGTGCCCTGGTAGCGCATGTTCAGATAGCTTGTGCAGCGGATCTGTCCGGGCGAAAACCCCTGGCGCTCCAACTCTTTCTGCGCGTCGGCCCGGATGCCCTTGAGGCGCTTCATCAGTTGATGACGTTTGGCCCTGGTGAACACCTCGGCGGCCGGCTGCTGGCGTTCAGCCACGACGTCGGCCAGGCCGATGCCGTAGGCCGACAGGATGCCGGAAAAGCGGTGGATGAAAATTTTAGAGATGCCCAATGCCCGGGCGATGGCGCAGGCATGCTGGGCGCCGGCCCCGCCGAAGGTGGCCAGGGTGTGTTCCTTGATGTCGAACCCGCGCATGACCGAAATTTCACGGATGGGCCGCACCATGGTTTCGTTGGCCACCCGGATGAAGCCCATGGCCACCTGTTCAACGGACATGGCGGACTGGCCGTCCTGATGGGTGCTGTCGTTGATCGCCCGTGTCAGATCCGCCATGGCGGCCCGGGCGGCCCGGAGGTCCAGGGGCTGGTCTTCGCCGGGACCGAAAATACGGGGAAAATAATCGGGCTGGAGACGGCCGAGGACCAGGTTGGCGTCGGTGACGGCCAGGTGGCCGTCTTTGCGGTAGCAGACCGGGCCGGGGTGGGCACCGGCGGACTCCGGGCCCACCATGAACATGCCGTTGTCGAAAAACAGGCGGCTGCCGCCGCCGGCGGCCACGGTCTTGATCTGCAGCTGGGGCGCCTGGATACGCACCCCGGCGGTTTCTGTTTCAAACACCAGTTCGTAATCGCCGCCGAAGCGGGAGACGTCGGTGGAGGTGCCCCCCATGTCGAAGCCGATTACCGGTTGCCGGTCCCTGCTGCTGTAGGTGGTCATGGCATAGCCCACCACGCCGCCGGCCGGTCCCGAGAGGATGGCGCGGCTGCCGGTGAAGTCGTCTGCCCGGGCCAGACCACCGTCCGACTGCATGAACTGCAGGCCTTTTTCCTTGAGTCCGCCGGCAAAGCCCCGGCGGAAGCTGTTCAGGTAGGCCTGGATGTGGGGGTTGAGGTAGGCGTCGGTCATGGTGGTGTCGCCCCGGGCCACCAGCTTGACCATGGGCATCACCCCGGAGGAGAGGGAGATCTGGGTAAAGCCCATTTTCCCGGCCAACCGACCCACTTCCAGTTCGTGTTGCGGCCAGGCATAGGCGTGCATGAATACCACGGCCAGGCTGCGGATGCCCCGGTCCAGAATGGCCTGCAGCCGGGGGCGCAGGGCCTCGACATCCAGGGCCTCCAGCACCACCATGCGTTCACCGGTGATCCCCTGTACGACCGGTTCGGCCGGTGTCGCTTCATCGTCCCTGAGCATGCGTACCCGCTCGTCCACCTCCAGGACCGTTTCGTAGAGCAGATCCGGCTTTTTGATCTCCAGGTCGAAGATGGCCGGGCGGTCCTGATTGCCGATCTGCAGGATATCCCGGAATCCCCGGGTGACCAGCAGGGCGCAGCGGGCACCTTTGCGTTCCAGCAGGGCATTGGTGGCCACCGTGGTGCCCATGCGGATCCACTCGACGGCATCCGCCGGCACGCTGTCCTTGGGCAGGTCGATGCCGGTGGTCTCGGCCAGGATGCGACGGATGCCTTCCCGGGGGGCGTCGTCGTAATTCTGGGGATCTTCTGAGAGCAGCTTGACCACCCGGAACCCGGGTTCACCGGGCACTTCGGCGTAGATGTCGGTAAAGGTGCCGCCGCGGTCGATGGAAAATCGATATTTTTTTAAATCGGTCATGGTGGGTCACTTTATTGGATTAACGGGTAAAATCGGATAAATGGAAAAAGAATCCAGAAGAAGGATTCGCCTTCGGCGTTGTCGCTGTCGGATAAGAATGATCGATTTAACCGCCGCTTTTCTACTGGATTCAGGCTCCTGACTCCTTAATTCCGGGCTGTTGGGTTACAAAAGACTCCAAAGACTCAGGGAAAATCGTTTTCGCGGGTTAATAACGCCTAATCCCCTTTCAGCATCTCCAGCACCTGGACCAGGCGGCCAACCAGATGATCATGGTAGGCCCTGCCCTTTTCGGCTGTGGCCTTGCTGGGACAGCCGGTAATGGTGTCGCCGGTGTGCTCGAACGTTTGCTGCAGACCTTCCCGTGTGGCCGGGACGTAGCACAGGGTGTCCCGGGGATCCTGCGGGTCCAGGTGGTAGAGGGGTGTTTCCGAATGAGGGTTGTCCGCGGCTTCGTCCAGGCGAACCAGGTCAGGGTGGCAGTGGCACATGTGCGAAATTTCGATCTCTTCCCCATGGCCGATGGGTCCGAACCCCAGTGTGCCGGCCACCTCCTTGGACATGTAGGCGGGATCGAACAGCACCACCTTGACCCCTAATGTGCGCTGGACCCGCTCGGCAGCGATCTGCATCCAGGGGATGTTGACGATGCGGTGGCCGTTGACCACCACGAAGTTTTTAAAACCATGTTCGGCCAGCGACCCGATGGCATCGCTGAGCACCTCGACGAGGATCTCTGCGCGGATGGAGATGGTGCCCGGCTTGACAAGGTGGTGGGGGCTCCAGCCGAACCACAGGGGCGGTGCCACCAGGACGCCGGTCGTCTGTGCCGCCCCTTCGGCAACGGCCGTGGCCACATAGGTGTCCGTCCCCAGCGGGGCAAACCGGCCGTGTTGCTCGGTGCTGCCCACGGGCAGAATGATGCGGCTGTCCGAGGCCAGGTAGGCCGCCACCGCTTTCCAGGATAATCGCTCGAGGTTGATCGCTTTCATGGGTCGCTCCTGTTCAGTGTCCGTCCGAAACCGGTTCTGCTGCCCGAAATGTTCACTTCCAGGCAGGCACTATTTGGCAGTCATCAACCGGGGAAGATAGAGGGCGATCTCCGGAAACAGGGTGATGATGGCCGTGGTCAGCAACATGAGAAAAAAGAACGGCAGGGCGTGGCGGGCGATGCGTGTGATGGGATCGCCGGTGAGGCCCTGGATGACGAAGAGGTTGAACCCCACGGGCGGGGTAATCTGGCTGACCTCCACCATCAGGATCAGGTAGATGCCGAACCAGATGGGATCGAATCCGGCGGCGACCACCATGGGCAGGGCGATGGGCAGGGTCATCACCACGATGGAAAAGCCATCCAGCAGGCAGCCCAGCACCACGTAGACCAGGCCCAGCAGTACCATCAGGGTATAGGGCGACAGGTCCATTCCGGTGATGGCCTGGGTGATGGCCGCCGGAATGCCCAGAAAACCCATCACCCGGGAAAGAAAACCCGCACCCACCACGATCAGCATGATCATGGCGTTGGTTTTCACGGCCCCCACCAGGCAGTCGAACAGGATCTGGATGTTCATCTGGCGGTTGAGAAAGGCGAAGATGGTGGCGCCCAGGACACCCAGTGCGGCCGCTTCGGTTGGCGTGGCAACGCCCGCGTAGATGCTGCCCAGCACCATCAGAATGAGGATAAGCGTGGGGGCCAGATCCTTTAACGCCCGGATGCGCTCCATCCACGAATAGGTGGCCTGCATCCGCGGGGCGATCTCCGGGTTACGGATGCCCCGGTAGATGATGTAGGAAGCGTAAATCCCGGAAAGCAGGACCCCCGGCAGGATGCCGGCCATGAACATCTTGCCGATGGAAACTTCGGCCAGGATGGCGTAGACGATCATGATCAGCGACGGTGGGATCAGAAATCCCAGGGTGCCGGCGCCGGCCAGGGAGCCCTGGGCGATGGAGCGGTCGTAGCCCAGTTTCTGCAGCTCGGCCAGGGTGATGCGGCCCACGGTGGCCGTGGTGGCGGCGCTGGAGCCGGAAACGGCGGCAAATAGGGTGCACGAGATGATGTTCATCAGCAGCAGTCCACCGGGCAGCCGGTACAGCCAGGGCACCAGGGCCCGGAACAGCCGTTCGGAGATGCCCGACCGGTAGAGGATCTCGCCCATGAGAATGAACATGGGCAGGGCCACGTACTCCCATTTTTCGATGGTGGCCCACACCGACGAGGCCATGTTGTTTCCCGCGGGCAGGCCGGAAAACAGGGTCATGCCCACGAAGCCGACGATAAACAGGGAAAAACCCACCCAGATGCCGGCACCCAGGGCGAGAAACAGGACGCCGAAAACGACGAGGGACATGCTGGCCATACCGGCTTCCATCAGACCACCTCCTCTCCGGTCCCGATGGCCGCAAAGGTTTTCACGGTGGTGCCGGCCAGCTGGATCAGAAAGCAGGCCGCACCGGCCAGCATGAGGGTCTGGGGAATCCACAAGGGTGTCTGGGTCAGCGTGCCGGAGGTGGACCCGTAGCGGATGGTGGACTGGACCATCTTGAACAGGTACCACCACAGGTAGCCCATGAATGCGGTGGTGACAGCCGTGGCCGCGAAGGTGATCGTTGCGGCCAGTCGCCGGGGCAACAAACTCAGGATCAGGGTGATGCGGATGTGACCCTTTTCCTTCAGGCAGTAGCCGGCCCCCATGAAAATGATGGCCGCCAGGCCGTAGGCGCTGTATTCATCGGCAATTAACGTGGTCTTGCTCAACGTGTTCCAAAGCAGGATCTCAACGAGGATCAACAGGGTCATCAGGGCCAGCATGACGGCGGAAATGCCGGCCATCCAGTCGCTGAGCGTTTCGGTAAGGCCTACGATTCGGTTCATTGCGTTTTCAACCCCGGACATATTGCATAACCAATGATGCTGACACGTAATTTTCCAGAAATGGGTGCTTGTGGTTCAGGTCGGGACCGCAGCGTTGGCACAACCACAGGCGTAGCAGCGCTTCATCGAGGATTGCGCCAACGTAAGTACGCCGGCCCGGGCTGCAAGATGCTATCTCTGGAAGATCACTTCATTTGCCGGTGATCCGGGCATACTGGTCCAATATCGCCTGGGCGTCCGCGCCGGCTTTTTTAGCCCATTCACCGCGCAGCTGGTTGCCGATGGCGTCCATCTCCTTGCGGAATGCCTGGCTGACCGGTGATACGCGCATGCCGTTTTCAACGAGGGTGGCCCGGCTTTTGCGATCCATGTCGCCGGCCAGGTTCCACATCTCATCTTCCATGTCGGCGGCAATTTCCAGCACTTTTGCCTGAATATCCGCGGGGAGCCTGTCCCATGCGGCCTGGTTGACGTTGACCATGTTCACCGGCCCCACAATGTTGATCGGGGTGAAATACTTGAGGACCTCCCAGGATTTGGCATCCACACCCGAGACGGACGAGGTGTACATGGAATCCAGCAGGCCCGCCTTCATGGCCGGGTAGACCTCGGAGAAGGGCATTTTGCGGGCGGCAATGCCGGTGGCCTTGCCGAATGCCAGGCCGGTTCCGTCATACACGCGCATTTTCAAGCCCTTGAGATCGGCGGCGGAACCGATGGCCCGCTGGGTGTAGATGCCGGAAAAGGGCCATACCGAGGTGTAGAGGGTGAACTGGTTGAATTTTTTGAGCACCTTGGCGTAGGTGGGCTTGGACAGCTGGTAGAGCAGGCGCTGCTCGAAGGCATTGGTGGAGATGAACGGCTGGGCGGTCAGGGCCAGCACCGGGGCGTCGCCTTCGACCATGCCGGTGGGGACTTCGGCCACAGCCAGCTGGCCTTCGGCCACGGCGCGCAGCAGCTCGGGCCCCTTGAAGCCCAGGGCCGCGCCGGGGTGCAGTACGATGGTGAGTTCACTGCCGGTGGCCTCCGCCACCCTGTCGGCAAAGCGCTGGGCTCCCTGGGAGTGGAAATTGCCGGCCGGGTAATTCAGGTGCATGTCCCACTTGGTTTTGGCAAAACCATCGGAGACAACAAAAACGGCGAGAACGACACAGAACAGGATTAACAGGGCTCTTTTCATTTTTCTTCCTCCTTTAACGCTGGCGGGTTATTCGAACACGGTGGTGGCCCAGCCCGGCGGCTGGCACCATGGATACAACCGGTGGTATGCGAACTGTCCCGGCTCGGTCGGCCAGATCTTGACGGATTCGTAAAAACGCCGAGGTCTGCGTTACGCTTCACCCCTCGTCACTGCGCCGTACTGTGAGCAAGCCCATTTCTCGGGATGGAACATGAATGTTTGCCGTAAGGATGAAGGCCGATTTGCTGTTCGCTCGCACAAGCTCGGTTTGGCGGCCCGCAAACCTTGATCCGGGCGTTTTAACGAATCCGTCGAAATTGCGTTTTTTTACGAGTCGATCAGGTATTGAATCATCCGGTTTTTAAAGATCCGGATATGCGCCTGGATGACCGCTTTGAGACCGCTTTCGTCCCGGTCCCGGATCAGTTCGATGATCTGTTGATGCTGCTCGACCACGGAGGTGTAGTGCTCCTTCAGCGACCGCTGCAGTTCGATTTCGTTACCATAGGACAGGTAGGCCAGGCGGTTGGTCTCGCATCTCACTTTCTGGAGCGCCTGCATTAGGTACAGGTTTCGGGAACAGGCGGCATAGTGACTGTGGAAGACCCCGTTGGCTTCCACCAATTCCAGGATGTCCATGTTTTTCATCGCCCCTGCCACGTCGTCGTTGGCCGCTTCCATCATCGTCAGAAAACGGGCCGTATCCTGCCTGACCGCCAGGTGGGCCACCCCCAGTTCCATGATCAACAGGGCATCGAATGCGGCCTTGGTGTTCTGGATCGTGATGGGGCGCACCGTGTAGCCCTTGCCGGGGGAGGATTCGACCAGCAGATCGGCGGCCAGGCGCAAAAGGGCTTCCCGGACAGGTGTCCGGCCGATGCCCAGCTGCTCCACCAACTGGTTCTCTTCCAGCCGCTGCCCCGGCTCGTAGGCCAGGCTGATGATATGGCGGTACAGGGTTTGGTATGCATTGGCGGCCAGGGACTGCCGACCGCTTCCCGCGGACTTTTTGAGGTTTGTCGACGTATAACTGCCAGGCAGGGGCATGGGGCACCGGTTCGATGATGGTTAGCGGATATGTGACCTATTTCTGTGTGTATTTCAAATATATGTCAAGTATATTTTTTATGAATCGTTATTAAACGCCTATAATATATTGATAATATATTAAATTTGTGCAATAGGAATTGTGTCTGTACCATCGATGGATCCCTGTGTGTTTCCCAATTATCCGTCAGACGCCGATCAGGGATGACCTTCGCCGCTGTTTTCACAAGGCCGACAGACCCGACGCGCCGTCGCTTTGGAACTGATTTGGAAAGGATTTTCCGATACCCTCCATGACCCTCGCACTGATCGCCAACCCAAGCGCCGGAGGCCGCAAGGGAGCCCGAGTCATCCCCCAGGTGGAGAAACGGTTGCGCCTATACGGGCTGGACTACCGTATTTTCATCACCCAGCAGCATGCCCATGCCTTGGATATTGCCAGGCGGCTGACACCCGCGAATTACGATGGCATCGTGTCCATAGGCGGCGACGGAACCAACTTCCATTTGCTCAACGGCCTCTTGAAATACCATGATCCGGACCGGTTGCCGCCCCTGGGCATCATCCCCGTGGGCAGCGGCAACTCCTTTGCCCGCGATCTGAACATCCGCACCACGAAAGACGGCCTCCGGGCATTGATCCGGGGACGGACGCGGCCGGTGGATGTCTGCAGCTTTGACCGGGGAGGACAGCCCTGGTATTTCGTCAATCTTGCCGGATTCGGATTTGTGACCGATGTGGCCCAGACGGCCCACCATTTGAAACGGGTCGGCGACTTCAGTTATGTAATGGGGGTGTTCCACCGGATGCTGAATTTGCGGTTTCACCATATGGAACTGGAGATCGACGGCCGGCGAATCAACGGGGACAATTGTTTCGTAGAATTCTGCAATTCCCGATACACAGGGGGTAAAATGCTTATGGCACCGCATGCGAAGATTGACGATGGATGGTTCGATGTGGTGGTCGCGGGGCCCATTAGCCGGGGGGCATTGATGGCAACCTTCCCCAAAATATTCAGCGGCACCCACGGGCAGCATCCGGCGGTCCGGTTTTATCGTGCCCGAACGGCTTCGGTGCGAACCGATCCACCCAAACCCCTGCTGCCCGATGGTGAACTTTTCGGGTCGACACCGACGCGGGTTGCCATTCATCCCCAATGGGTCAGGTACTTCTCATGAAAATGGTGCGTTCGACGATGCTGTGGACCGCGGGTACGGCCTTTTTTGCCTTTACCTTCGTGATTCTATCCGTGGGCCTGTTCATGCTTTCCCGGGAACGGGTCTTTGCCCTGGCCCGGTTTCTCTTTTCCATCCAGACGCGGCTCATGGGAATCCGGCTGAATGTGACCGGTCTCGAACACCTGGACCGGACGAAAACCTACCTGATCATGGGAAATCACCAGAGCCTGTTCGATCTGTTCGTGATTCCGGCGGCCCTTCCGGGCGTCTATACGGCTGTGGAGGCGGCCTATCACTTTTCCATCCCCCTGTGGGGCAGCCTGATAGCCCGCTGGGGGTGCATCCCCATCCATCGCCGGAACCTGGAAAAAGCCAAAGAGAGCCTCGATATCGCCCGACAGCGCCTGCGGGAGGGAATTTCCCTAATTATCCTGCCCGAGGGGCACCGCACCCTTACCGGCCGGATGGGGGAATTCAAGAAAGGGCCCTTTCACCTGGCCCGCCAGGCGGGGGCCGATATCCTGCCCTTCGCCATCAGCGGATTGTTCGAATACAATGCCAAGGGCGCCTTTCACCTGAACCCCAAACCGGTTCAGGTCGCGATTGGCCCGCCGATCCCCTTTTCGGTCTGCGCCGGGATGACGCCGGAGCAGCTGCGGGATTGGGTGCGTGGGGTTATTGCCGACCTGGCGGGGGAGTGTTGAAAAAGGAAGTGGCAGCTGCCGGGGGCTATTTTTTCGTTGGAGCGGCTTCCAGCCGCGATGCAATCTGGACAGTCGCGGCGAGGACGCCGCTCCAAGTGCGCCCGTGAGCGCACGATGTCAAAGAGGTGCAAGTTCTCTTCAGGCCTATCGCTCTCCGGGCCTGTAACCGAAGGTAACTGCGTCGCCGTGAGGCGGGGTGGGAAGCAACCGGAGGTGAACGACCAGTCCGTAGGATGACGAACTCGATTCGGCCGGGCGTTGCCGGCGAGCCTGCTTGGAGAATGGCGAAGCCTCTACCCGAAGAAAGGGGACCTGCCGAGCTAAGGGGTAGCGTGTTAAAGCTGGGACAGGGGGACGTCAGGTGGTTGGAGATGGAATGGTCGGAAGGCGTCGTGGGTAAAGCGGGGAGACCTGTCTGTGGGGTGATGTGGACAGGAGTCAGAGCCTTCATAGTACTGCAGCGGCGACTGTCGTGAGAAGCGCGGAGAGCAAACCCGTGCCGAGGGAAGGGAGGCAGGAAGGTGGATGTGTGAAATCCAGTAACAGGCAATGCACAAGCTACGTGTCGCCAGTGTCCCGTCGCGGCGGGACTAAACAAGGCACAGAAACCCGAAGTTGGGTGGAAGCCTCGATCTGGACAGAGCGCATGTTGGCGGCGCTGGAAAACGGCGTCAAAGGAGGCACATGGTTCAGCCTGATCGACAAGGTTGCCCGTCAGCGAACCCTTGAAATCGCGTGGCAGAAGGTCGCCGCAAACAAGGGGTCGGCAGGTGTGGACGGCCAGAGTATCGAACGGTTTGGGTACAAGGCGTCGGCTTACCTTGAGGAATTGTCGGAGTCGTTGAAATCGGGAACCTATCGCCCCCAGCCGGTCAAGCGCGTGGAGATTCCCAAGGGACCGGGTAAGACCCGCCCACTGGGAATTCCGGTGGTCAAGGACCGCATCGTGCAGACGGCGTTGAAGTTGGTGATAGAACCGATTTTCGAAAAGGAATTCGAGGAGACGAGCTTTGGCTTCCGACCGGGGCGCGGTTGCAAGAGCGCCCTTCGAGAGGTGGACCGCCTGATTAAGAATGGCTGCACCCATGTCGTGGATGCGGACCTGGCGAGCTACTTCGACACCATTGCCCATGACCGGTTGATGGCGCTGGTGGAAACGCGCATCAGCGACGGGCGGGTTCTCGACCTGATTCACGGGTATCTCAAACAGGATATCATCAGCGAGCTCAAGCGATGGACGCCGATTGGTGGCACGCCGCAAGGTGCGGTTATCAGCCCGCTGTTGGCGAACCTGTACCTGCATCCGCTGGACCGTCTGATGCGGTCCAAAGGGTACCGCATGGTGCGTTATGCCGATGACTTTGTCGTGATGTGCCCGAGCCCGGAGACGGCTCAATCGGCGCTGGCCGTTATAAACGCCTGGGTAGCGGCAAACGGTCTGACCTTGCATCCGGACAAAACCCACGTGGGGGATTGCACGGTACCGGGGCAAGGCTTCGAGTTTCTGGGATATCGGTTCGAGGCTGGAAGACGATGGGTCCGCCGCAAAAGTTTGAACGCCTTGCGGGATCGCATTCGGACCAAGACCCGGCGCACGCGAGGAAACAGCCTCAAACACATTATTGAGGACCTGAACCCGATGCTGCGTGGGTGGTTTGGTTATTTCAAACATGCGAATTCCAATGAGTTCAAATCGGTCGATGGATTTATCCGTCGTCGGCTTCGATCGGTGCTACGGAAACAGCAGAAGCGTCCTGGAATGGGTCAATGCCGTAAAGACCATACCCGCTGGCCGAATGCTTTCTTTGCTGAGCGTGGGCTTTTCACCATGACCGAAGCCCATGCACTGGCAAGCCAATCACGATGTTGAAACCACCGACTGGAGAGCCGTGTGCGGGAGAACCGCACGCACGGTTCGGAGGGCGGGGAGGGCGACGGCCCTTCCCGACCCCTATCGAATCCACCACTTTCTTTGGAATGTTTGCCACAGGTGGCATCAAAAAGCTTCTTACCGGTTCGTCACCCCTGGTCCTCGTCGCGAACGGGAATCCCGCTGCGTGACGACGGCGGTGCATAGCTTTCCCGGCGGGAGGCGCTGACGGCCTTGTTGGCGATGTCCTGGACTTTCTCATAGGCCTGTTCGCTCTTTTTGGAAAGATCCCGGATCTGGGCTTCCTGGGACCCCACCATCTTTTCCAGGGCCTCGATTTTCCCGGTCAGCACATTCTTTTCACCGTCAAAGCGTGCCTGCATAAGGGCCTTTTCACTTTCAAAATCCCGGGTCAGCTGCTTGGTGGCGTCCGCCAACGCGGACTGAACGGCCGTTTCCAGTCGTTTGGGAAACCCATCCACCTCTTTTCGCAGAGCATCAATATCTTTTTCGCGGGCGGCAACCGCTTCCTCACGGAGATCGAGGGCTGCGGTTCGCTCCTGAACGCTGTGGTCGAAGTCGCCGCGTTTGTCGGCTATCTCTTTTGCAAGGGCATGCAGTTCGTCTTCCAGGGCATTCTTACGCTGCTCTTTCTCACGGGTAAAGATATACTCGTACTCCTCCTTTTCCCGCTGACGTTCTTTTTTCAGGGATGCTTTCTCCTCGGCGACCTGCCGGTCATGGTGGCCTTCTTTGTTGACGTATAGGACATTATAGCCACAGCGTGTGACAGATACGGTCACACGGAAACCATTTTGTTGAAACTTTGGCTTGGCAGGTAGCCATAAAATGAAAGTGAGCTTTCCCAGATTTTAAAGCGCAGTATCGAAACCTTGAAAAACCACTATCTTTCAAAAATGGTCAGACAGGAAAAACTCCTGCTGTGTTATCCCGATATCTTGACCGCCGAATCGTCGAGCATGACCTCCTGCCACTGAATGGGTTCCCCGGCGGCTTCGGCTGCTGCAGGAGCGTGTGGGAATTGAGCCAGAATCCATTGAGATTCGTGACCTGGGGTTCCGCTGGGGATCATGTGCCAGCAAAGGAAAACTCCTCTTCCACTGGCGGTTGATTCTTCTCCCTCCCGAGCGGATCGATTATTTGATTTTGCATGAACTGGTGCATCTTCACGGGCACAACCACAGCCCGGCTTCTTACGACAGGTTGAAGCGCGCCGCACCTGATTATGAACGCCAGGAGGAGTGGTTGCGCCGCATTGGCGATCAGTATGGGTTCTGAAACAGATACACTGATGAAGGTAATGCCCAACGTGATGGCGCGGTCGGAGTTTTGACCGTTTGTCAGGGCAGGGTCTCGATCTTGTCGAGCAGCCGGCGGGCGTTGTCGATGTTTTCCCGGGCTTTGGCGTGGTCCGGGTCGCAGGCCAGGGCCATCTCCCATTCGGCGATGGCTGACTGGAGATCTTCGTTGATGAAATCTTTGACGCCATTGCGGTAGTGAATCTGGGCCAGGGCACGCAATCGGGTGTGGACCGTTTCCTTCAAGGCCATGCCGGCCTCGTGACCCTCATCGGTCCGGGCCAGCACTTCCCGTGCCTTGAAAAAACGCCTGTGGTCGAAGTGGTCCAGGGCCAGCCGGTAGCGCGCTTCGGCAGCCAGTTCGCGGGCCTTGTCGTTGCCCGGTGCGCTGGCCAGCACGCCTTCGGCCAGGTCGAGGCTCTCCTGATAGCGCCCCTGATCAAAATGATTGCGGGCGGCAGCCAGGTCGAGGGTGGCCTGCATTCCCTGGCGGGCGGCCTCCAGTTTTTCCCGGGCGTCGGCCTTGCCCGTGAATCCGTCCGGAACCGCAGACAGGGATTGCCGGGCCTCATCGAGGCGTCCGGATTCGATCTGGGTCCGGGCTTTTTTCAGATGGATGGTGTGGATCAGGGCCTGGACGCCGGGATCGGACGGGTTCGCCTTTCTGGCCAGGGCCAGCGCACCATCGAGGTCATTTTCGGCCAGCCGTGTGCCGGCTTCGGCCAGTCGGCTGGAGGGCTTTTTTTTGCGGACCTTTTTGGCGGGGAGCTTGCCCAGTTTGGGCAGAATCAGCAGGGTCCCGGGCGGCAGGGCCGCGTCTTCCGGAAGATCGTTGAACCAGGCCACGACAAAGGCTTTTTCCCCATCGCCGAAGACTTTTTGGGCCACGGTGGCGGGCCGGTCGCCGGGTGCCGACAGATGAACGGCAATGGGAAAGGGAGAATAGCGGGCCCTGATCTGTTTCAGGGCCGGTTGGAAGTCGGGGTCCAGGCGGAGCGCCGCCAGAAAATGGTTGCGGGCCGCCGTGGGCCGCTTCGCTTTCAGACTCGCCAGGCCCTTTTGATAATGGGCGTTTACCGCCCGCGCAATTTTTTCTTCCAGGCGGGTGATTTCGCGGCCGGCTTCTGTCCGATCCATTGATATCCGACGGACCAGACGCCAATGATCCAGTGCCATGGCCAGTTCACCCTGCGCTTCCAGGTTGCGGGCCCGCCCACGGATATTGCCGGCTTGTGCCGCCGACCACCAGGGGCCGGCACGCAAATAATCCGACACCGAATTCAGTGTGCCGGCGCAGCCGCAGAGAAGCACGGTGGCCGTTAAGGCGATGGTTGGCAGCCATCGCCGCATCAGTTGAGATCCGCCTTGATGAGGGTGGTAAGTTTTTTCCCGAACTGCTCCGGGCTGGTCCGGCTGTCGATGACGGTTCGATGGATGCCAAACCGATCGGAAAAAAAGGGGTTGTCCCCCGGTTGCCGGCTGAAGGCTGCCGAAAATCCGATCTTGGCGGCCATGGCGGAGACCAGGCGGCTGGTGCGGCCGTGGGGATAGGCCAGGAAGCGGCAGGGGGTGCCCAGGCGGGCTTCGATCGCCTCGCGTGCCAGGCGCAGTTCCGTTTCCACCGATTTGAAATAGGCTGCGAATGACTGCCCCTGGGGCCTGCGGGTCAATGATCGCCCGCTTCGGCCCCGGCATGCGATGGTGAACCCCTTGTCCGCCAGCTGTTTTACCTGCTCCCAGCTCATGGCGCCCTTTGCCCCCACTTCACTGGTGGCCAGGAAAACCGTTGCCGTAAAGCCGTGTTCATTGAGTATGGGAATGCCGATCTCGTAAAGGCGCCGGGAGGCCGTGTCGAAGGTGATCAACACCGACCGGCGGGGCAGCTGGTCGGTAAATTCCATGAAATTGACCAGCTGACCCGGTGTGATGGCCGTGAACCCTTCGGTTTTCAACCAGTTCATCTGACGCCCGAATGCCGACCGGGACACCTGCCGGCCGTTGTTCGGGGTGTCGCCGACATCCGTATAGGCCAAAACCGGAACCGTCTGGTAGCCGTCGGGCGTCAGGCCGCCGAGTCGGAACGGGGCCACGGGGGCGATGACCGCCCCGCCCCCGGACAGGGTGTCACTGTCGTTGTATTCTTCGATCATCCAGCCTCTGGCGGCATCGTTCAGATAGCGCCGGGCGATGCTGGCCGGGGTGTCTCCCTGGCGGGGCCTGACCAGGAGGGGCCGGTCCGGGGCCGGGGGCTCCCCGGTCGTTTCGGCATGAAGGGAGGAGGGCGGCAGGCCGGTTGCAAGGGTCAGCAGGCAGGCCGTCACCTGCAATAGGGTGCGTGCTATGGCACCCGCTGCCTGCCGTCGCGGATTCCCGGACGGATTATTCGGCTGATTTGACATGGGCCCTCTGTTTGATGGACGTCACGCGAAAGGTCTCCACGGGTGCCGTCTTGCCCTTGATGGTGCGGGTGCCGGCCGGCTCCACGCCGACCAGGCCGCGCAGGCGGTCGAAAACGGTGTCCGTCACCAGCACTTCACCGGGGGCGGCCAGCCCGCTGAGCCGGGAGGCCAGGTTCACCGTGTCGCCGATAACGGTGTATTCCATTTTTGCCTGGGATCCAAGGTTGCCTGAAACGATGGGGCCGGTGTGGATGCCGACGCCCACCGATGCCAGCAATGGATTACCATGGATGCTCTGATGGCGCAATCGATCCATGAGATCCACGGCGGCCCGCACCGTGCGCTCCACGTGATCCTTTCTGAACACCGGCACCCCGAACACCCCCAGCACACAGTCGCCGATAAATTTATCCACGTAGCCCCCGTAATCGAGGATGGCGCGGGTGGCGAGGTCGAAATAGGTGTTGAGCATCTCCACTACCGCTTCGGGTTCCCGCTCTTCGGCATAGGCGGTAAAACCACGGATGTCGGCAAAGAGAATCGTGGCATCATTTTTGTGCCCCTTGAGCCATGTTTTCTCCGGATCGGCGAGAATCATTTCCAGCACCTCCTCGCCCACATATTTGCCGAACGACTGGCGGGTCAGCGTGTGCCGGAAAAGCTCTTCGCCCATCTGGTTGAAGGCGGTGGCCAGGTTGCCCAGCTCGTCCTGGCGGTCGAGTTCCACCCGATAGCGGTAATCCCCTTTCCCGATGGCTTCGGTGGCGGCGACCAGTTGAGAAATGGGCCGGGAAAAGCGGACGCCCAGGAAGACGGCGATGGCCAGGCCGACAATCAGCATGACCAGTGTCATCACCAGGATCGATCCTTTTTCCCGGTCCACCAGTTGCTCGATAAAATCCAGCGAGACGCCCACGTGGACCGTCCCCAGGATTTTGTCCTGAAAGACCACTTCCCGGGTCAGGTCCAGTATCTGCTCGCCCGAATCGGCCGTGTAAGAAAAATAAGAGAGGTTTCCCCGGGATACCGGCGGTGCTGCCGGGGTGGGGGCGGCCAGTGGGGTGCCGATCCGATCCACATCGGTGTGCGCCCGGATCACCCCCCGGGTGTTGGCAACCACGGCATAGCGCAGTCCTTCGGTTCCGGTGGCCTCCTTGATCAGGGTGTTGAGGCTCAGGATATCGTCGTCGATAAGCGGAATGCGCGCGTTGTTGGCGAAATAGTTGAGGCTTACCGTCCCAACGGTCACCGTCTGGTCGAAAAGCTGGGCCTTCTGCCGGTTGATGATAAAATAACTGAAAGAGAAGATGGTGACGGTGACGATGAGCAGTGCGCCGATGCACAGCTTGAGCCAGATGGGAATGGCCGGGGCGGGCAGACGTTCGGCCAGCGGGCCGCGCTGGTGAAGGATGAGTTCCCGGATGTTGTCCGACAGGGAGGCGACGGAGATCCTGAAATTTTCATTGATGGCATCGACAACCGCAGCCTCGGAGGCCAGTCCCAGCTCGGTAATCATGTGCCCCAGGCGAACGGCCTGGCCGGTTTCGATCAGCCGCTGGCGCTGGGCGGCCAGGGCGGCGGCCAGCTCTTCTTCGGTAAGCATGCCTCGATCCACCAATACCTGGCCCAGTTGGACATCGCCCGGGGATCGCCGCCGGAAAAGATGCTGGATGCCGGAAAAAAGGGTTTTGGGAGTCCGCTGCATGGCTGCGCCGCTCGTGTGGAGGGTCGGGGTGCCGTATGGATGTCGGCCGGCACCGAACTGTGCAGAACTATAATGGGGAGGGTCGGCCGGTGTCAACACACAGCTTGGGTATCGTTGACAGCCCGGGGCCGGAAGGCTATCTTATTTTCAAACGATCACGCCGCCAGTCGGGTTGGGCCTTCCTTGATCCAGAATCCGGAGACAACGGTCAGGCACCGGCTTCAGCGGTTGTATGCAACCCCTTCGAAAAAGGCGGTGAAAGATGAAGACAGCCAACGACATGCTCGAGGAGAAGGGAAGTGATATTCTCTGTGTACCGGAGGGAACCGCTGTCCTGGAGGCGCTGACAAAGATGAATGCGCGCAAGGTGGGGGCCATTCTGGTTACCCGTGACGGCAAGCCGACCGGTATCTGGACGGAGCGGGACCTCATGCGAAACATCCTCGATGAGGCCTTCGATCCCGCGACCACCCGCATCGAGGAGGTGATGACCAGAAGTCTGATCTTTGCCGCGCACACCGATACCGTCTACAATCTCATGGACAAGTTCCTGGGGCTGCGCGTGCGACACCTGCTCATCGAAAAGAACGGCGAGACCATCGGCATGATTTCCGGCGGGGATGTCATGAAGGCATCCATCCAGGAAAAGGATGAGGAGCTCAAACAACTCAACTCCATGGTCGGGTGGGATTACTACGAGAACTGGTGCTGGCGGCCCGAATCCAAGTAAGAAGGCGCCGGCAAAATCCGATATCGGCGTTACGCCTCATCCCTCGTTGCCGTGGGCCAGCATGTGTACGCTGCCTGCGGCACCCGCGATTGCGGCATTCCCGGGATGGCGCATGATGGACCATTTACGGAGGCGACGATTTTTTCCGCTCGCCGGCTGAGGCTCGCTGTCCCGGCTCTTGTGCGGCGCCTTGTGAATCGCGATTTCTTGCATGTCCGTGTGACACGCCTGTGTGGACAAGCCGGCGATCAGGCGGTCTTCGGTGGCCGGGGAGGGCTCACCAGGGCCTCTCCCTCCAGGACCGTGGTTCCGTCCTGATTCACGCAGGTGGTTTTCAGGCGCACCCGTTTTTTCTCTCCCAGCTTTTCGATGACCTCCACCGTTGCGGTAACCGTATCCCCGATGCGTACCGGTGCCACAAAATTCAGCTCCTGCCGCATGTACACCGTCCCCGGACCCGGCAGGCGCATACCGATCACCGCGGAGATAAACCCGGCAGACAGCATGCCGTGGGCGATGCGTGTTTTGAAAAATGTACCTTGCGCGTAAGTTTCATCGACGTGCGCGGGGTTGAGGTCTCCGGTGACGCCGGCAAACAGGTAGACGTCGGCATCGGTCACGGTTTTCGTGAACCGGTCCGCATCTCCGACGGTAAGCTGATCGAAGGTTCTGCCAGTCATGGTGCCATCCTTGTTGGATTCAGTTAAACGAACTCCTCCACTTTCTTGAAGGCCTCATCCACGCTCTGCTTGTAGGTTTCGCGCCCCTTTTTAAAGGCCTCCACCCACTCCTTGATCGCTTTGCGGCCTTCTTCGGGCATCCAGGTGGCCTGGTTCAGCATCGAATTGGCCAGGGTTTCGGTCTGGTCCTGGACCATGACCATGGCGTTGAATGCATTGTTGAAAGCGCCCTTGTTGAAGTCGACCATCTGTCTGAAAATTTGTTTTTGATCCATGATTGTACTCCCTATTTGTGGTTTGTGAATTCGTGGGTTTCTTTTTTCGTGAATTCAATATAGGTCCCCGGTGGACAATGTCAATGGAAAAATGGTGCGATGCACAAAAACTGTTAATTCAGGTTGTATCTTTGCCGATATTGCATATATTACAACGTAGGCCGTAATCGACGATGGCGGTCATTTGTTTTTTTGCAGTGTAGCAAAAAAACGATGGTGCAACCGAGCCGAAAGAGGAGGCAGAAAGCAACCATGTCTAACCCTTTGATATTAAAAAAATACAGCAACCGACGCTTATACGACACCCGCAAGAGCTGCTATGTCACCCTGGAAGATGTGGCCGGGATGATCCGCTCGGGTGAAGAGGTGCAGATTCAGGACGCCGGCACCAAAGAGGATGTGACCGCCTTCATTCTTACCCAGATTGTCTTGGAGGTGGCCAAGCGCAAAAATAGTCTGTTGCCGGTTCCGGTTTTGCATCTGATCATCCGCTATGGCGACAATGCTCTGGGGGAGTTTTTCGACAAATACTTTCAAAAAACCATCCAAAACTACCTGCAGACCAAGAAGGCTTTTGACGAACAGTTCGGCCAATGGCTGGATATGGGGCTGGATATGTCCCGGCGCATGCCGGAGATGATGCCCGGCGGTGCTCCCGTCAACGCCATGATGGAAATGTTCGGCTTGTCCGGTGCGCCCGCCGCCCAAAAAGAGCGGAAGGATCGGGACGCGCAGGACACCAGTGACGAAAATGAATCCGGTGCATAGCCATCCGGCTTTATCCGCCGATGTGCGTTTGCTGCCGCGTTGCTCAGTCCTTCTTCCGTTTGTCAAACAGATCCGAGGTGCCATGATGAATACGAATTTGATCCAAATGCCCGCGACGCCCATTTCCTGGCAGGCCCATGCGTTTGAATACACAAGGGATTTTTTCCAGCGGTCGGTCCTGTTTGCCGACATCCTCCGGCGCAGGGGCAATCAGTATCTCGACCATTTGCGGCGGGGCCAGCCGCCGGTTTTAACCTTTGACTACGAAATCCTGCTGGATGGCCGCCACATGGACCCGCCGACCAACTACTACCTGGCCCAGATCAAGGACAGGCGGTCGCCGCCCGGTTCTCATTCTGCCGATTTCGAAGAGAAACGGCACAAGGCGTTGCTCCAAGAAAGCCCCGATGCCTCCAGGCGTCCCTTTGTCATCATTGATCCCCGGGCCGGCCACGGCCCCGGAATCGGGGGTTCCAAACGTGATTCGGAGATCGGCATGGCCCTGGACCAGGGCTTCCCGGTGTATGTGATCCTTTTCAACACCTGGCCCGTTGCCGGGCAGACATTGGACCGCGTCCAACAGGCCATGGCCCGTTTCGTTGAGGCGGTGCGCGATCGTCATCCCCAGGCGGGCAATCCAGCCATTATCGGCAACTGCCAGGCCGGTTGGGCTTCCGCGCTTTTGGGGGCCGTAAGGCCCGACATCACCGGCCCCATCGTGTTGAACGGCGCACCGCTCTCCTATTGGGCCGGGGTGAAAGGGAAAAATCCCATGCGCTACAAAGGGGGCCTGACGGGTGGCGTATGGCAGGCTTCACTGTGGGGGGACCTGGGCAACGGCATGTTCGACGGCGCTCACCTGGTGGCCGGTTTCGAAGATCTCAACCCGGCCAACACGATCTGGGACAAGCACTACTATTTGTGGTCCCGCGTGGACACCGAGGCGGATCGCTACCTGGATTTCGAGCGCTGGTGGGGTGGATTCTTCATGCTGACTGCCGAAGAGATCCACTTCATTGTGGACCAGTTGTTCGTGGGCAACCGCGCCCAGCAGGGGCGGCTGATGATGAATGCCCAACCGGTAGACCTGATGTCGCTCAAAGGCCCTATCGTAGTTTTTGCCTCCCATGGCGACAACATCACCCCGCCTCAACAGGCCTTGAACTGGATCCCGGCCCGGTGGGGCAGTGTGGAAGAAGTCTGTCGGCGCGGGCAGACCATCGTTTACATGCTCCACGACACCATCGGGCACCTGGGCATTTTTGTCTCCGCGGGGGTATCGAGAAAGGAGCATCGGGAGATCATTGCCAGCATCGACCTGATCGGCTACCTCGCTCCGGGGCTTTATGAAATGATCATTTCCGATGAAGACGCAGACGGCCTCCGGCAGGTGCGGTTCGAGCCCAGGGAGATGGGTGACATCATGGCCCTGGACGACGGCAATGAGGATGAGGCGGCCTTCATGCCGGCAGACGCCCTGTCCCGTTTCAACGACAGCGCCTACCGCATGTTGGCACGGCCATGGGTGAAGGCCTGGGTGAACGAAGCCAATGCAGAGGCACTGCGCCAGCTGCATCCGCTGCGCATCTCCCGTTACGGCCTCTCCGATTTGAACCCGTGGATGGCGCCGCTAAAGCAGGCGGCCAGAGGCGTGAAGGCCCAGCGACAACCGGTCTCTCCGGACAATCCCTTTCTTGCCATGGAAACGCTGGTTTCCGATGCCATCTCCCGCGGCCTGAACCTGTATCGCGATTTTCGGGACGGGATCCTGGAATCATGGTTTTTTGCGGTTTTCGATAATCCGTGGGTTCGCGCCATGTCACCGGACGGATACCTGGAGAGCAGGGCGACGCCGACCGAATGCCGGCCGCAATGGCTGGACCGTATTGACAAGGGCGGTTTCCCCGAGGCGGTGGTGCGTATCATGGTTCTTTTAGCGGGTGACGATTGCGTCACCTGCCGGCAAAACCTGACGGCGTATAAGAGCCTTGCCGATCAGGACGACCGGCTGAAGGCGCTTGAGGGGGGCGCCTTGCGCGAGATGATCTGGCGGCAGTCCTGTATCGTGACTTGTGACCGGGGAGGTGCACGCTCGTCCTTGACCCGCATGCTTCCCGATAAGGCCGATCGCAAAAAAGCCCTGGCCATTGCCGCGGATTTGTTGATCGGAACAACATCCGCCGATGTCAAGATGATGAAGGCGCATGCTGCTATTGCCGACCTTTTGGGGTGTAAGCCCGATTAACACCCAAAGATGCGCGGTTAGATAAAGATAAAACAAGAATCGTCCCGGGGAACGAAGCCGTCCCCCGGGCGACAATGCGGATCAAGAATTGGCTGCAGCGGATTCGTCGCGATCATCGGCGGGATCGGGCACAGAGCGAACAGGGACTATGCGATTGATCTATTTGAAAAGATTACCGGCCTGTTGAAAGCCATCATCGATGTAGGTTTTGAAATTGCTGCGACCCGCCTTGTAGGCCTCCACGGCGGTGTCGTAAATTTTACGCCCTTCGCCGGGCAGCCATTCGGCCTGGTCCATCATGGTGTTGGCAGCCTTCTCGACCTGATCCTGAAATTGTACGCTGGTTTCAAAGGTGCTGTCGAAAAGCGACTGATTGAATTTGATCATTTGGTTGACGAAATTGTTCATTTCCATGCGGCCCTCCTTATTCGGCGGTGGCGGTTCTTTTGGTTTTTGTCTTGGGTGCTGTCGCGGCCTTGGGTGGGGAGAACATTTGGTCGTAAATGGCAAAACCCCGTTCGACATAAGCCGTGTAACGTTTGCGCTCCCGGTTCATTAACGTGAGCCATTTTTCCATGGCCTGGCGGCCTTTCTCGGGCATCCATGGAGACTGATCCATCATCTGGCTGACCGAGTCCGAGGCTTGGTTTTGGGTGAGTTCCCAGAGGTTCTGAAAAGCGGCAAAAGACTCTTTTTGAAAAGCAAGCATCTGTTGGTTGACCTTCATGGCATCCATCTGACTTCCCTCCTGACCCTGACAATAAGTTGGTTAGTTTGTGCTGCGCATTATATTCGAACACATGCTATAATATAGTAATCTATACGCGCAGGAAAAGATGTCAAGCAAAAATTTTGCATTGCAACATAAAAGACGGGGCGATCGGGAGGCCTCGGCGCCCGACGATCGAATCCATACAGATCCGGAAATTTGTGCTTGCGTGGCAAACCCCGCAGCGCTAAAATAAAAGAATATCGTTCTGCGCTGACCGATTTGCGGTACAATCCGTTTTCTGTCTTTCCTGTGAATCCGCCCTGTCGCCCCGCTCCTGCAATGAGCGAACTCCATCTGAACCTGCGGTTTAACCGTCTTTCGGCCGGTGGCGCAGTTGTTATCAAGGTCGCTTTAGGCGGCCAATTCGGCTGCAGATAGGCAGTGTTCTCCGGGAGGATAGATGGCCGTCGATCGGCATTAACAAAGGGTTGCCGGCAACGAGCTGGATCACCGGAAGCCTTTCTGCGCAAGGGGTGTGAAATGGACGATCAGCGGGAGGAACAACACGTGCGCACAAATGGTGCCCGGGCCGCCTTGGAAAGCGAGCGGCGCCAGGAAGATCGACGCAAAAAGTCATGCGAGGGGTATTGCTATATCGAGATGGTCGGATGGATGGATCGCCGTGAAAGCCTGCGACGGAGAGACACCAGCATCAGTTGACAGGTGCCCCCTGGTTACCCGTACCCGCGATCCGTCATCGCGGGTACGGCGCATCACACTTGGGCCGGCTTTTTTTTGTGCGCCGCAAAATTTTTCTATTGACAGGGCGACCCCCCGATCGTATCCGTTTTCCATGCTCACCGTTGTCGCCTTCCCGTGCCCAATGGCCTTCCTAAAGGGATCCCCCTGGGATACTTGGCAAGGGAACGCGTACGATCGCCTGCTGATCCATAACGCTCGAAACCGAGCTGCCGGCCGATGGCCGGCATCGGCGTATCCCGGTTCGATTTAATGTTGCATCGCATTATGACAATCGCGATGGAGTGATTATGTTACTGTACTCCCGCCCCGCAATCGGGAGCCTGGAATCGCTTCGATATGTGTTCGATACGGAAGAGATGATCGCATGCATGGGGGGAACCCCATGCCGACAACACCAGCAGTTGGCATCGGCAAAGACGCCAGTTGGTCATCCGAACCGGCCTCCCCATAGGGCGGCCAGAAGGAGAACAATATGCCGGAATCAGACCCCGCCCGTAATCACGCCACCGCCAAGGATGATCCGTTTTATGATGGGCTTTCTGTTTTGCAAAACCTGTTTGGCGCCATTCAATCCGGCCTAAACGGAATCTCGCGGTATACCGCCAGTTTCTATGTCCCCTATCTGCTTGCGACCCAGTATTTCCAGCGGGTCGAATCCCTGCGTTTGCTGGAACGGCCACCGGCGGAAAGTTTGGACGCCTACCTCGGTCTGCTGGAGAACAACATCGAATTGATGACGCGCAGTCTCGAAGGCAGCGCCGCTTTGATGGAGACATTCTCCCGCAACGAAGCCGATGGTCTGGTCGAAGCCCTGCAAGAGGCAATTTTGAAAGGCAATCCGGCCAAACTGGCTCAATTCACTTCCCGGCAGGCCGAATTGCTGGACCTGGTGGCCAACGTCTACCCGAAGGCCATTGATGCCATCGCCCCCGAATACGGTTTCCATTTCGAGCGTGGTGAGCATGTTTTGGCGGATGAAACCGACCGTTTTTACCTCTATCGGGTGGCTCCCTCGATCCCCAATGCAGAAACGCGTGCAGGCGCCAAACCGATTCTCATCATACCGCCTTATGTGCTCGGAGCAAATATTCTGGGGTTTCTGCCCGGTGAACAGCGCAGTTATGCCCACTGTTTTGCCAACCAGGGTTTTCCCACCTATATCCGTATCCTCAAGGTGATCGATGCACATCCGGCCCTGCAAACCATGGATGGGGATGACGATGCCAACGATACCCGCCGCTTTTGCGAGACCATCAAAAATACCCATGGCAAGTTGGTGACGCTGAACGGGTATTGCCAGGGTGGGTATAATGCCCTGTGCAACCTTCTCAGCGGGGAACTGGACGGCTTGGTGGACGCTTTCATTACCTGCGTGTCCCCCATGGACGGCACCCGCAGCAAAGGGTTGGCCCGCTTTCTGGCGCGGCTGCCCCAACGCTTCAACGATCTGGCCTATGGCACCAAAACCCTGCCCAACGGCAACCAGGTGGCCGACGGCCAACTCATGGGGTGGGTGTATAAACTCAAAAGCATCGAGCAGGAGATCCCCGCGGCGGCTTTTTATCGGGATTTGATGATGTTTGCCCGCGAGAAAAACGGGGATCGCCAGATCAGCAAAACCGCGGCCGCACTGAACTATTGGCTGCAGAACGAACGATACGATCTGCCATTGGAAATGACGCGCATCAGCTTTGCTTCCTACAACACGCCCATCGATGCAGACGGCATCCTGCCGGTGCGTCTGTTCGGCAGAAAGTTGAATCTGAAACGGCTCAAGGAAAAAAAGATTCCCTGGCTGATCTGCTACGGCATTCATGACGATCTGGTGGAAAAAGAAACCGCCCTGGCCCCGCTGGACTTTATCGATGCCGAGGTCGCCCCTTTTCCCAAGGGGCATGTGGCCATCGCCACCTCCTGGTCTTCTCCGCAATCTGCATGCGCCCTGCATACGCGCTTCGGCGATGGCGACTATCGCGGTCCGGTGCGTTATCATATGGATCTGGACGCCGCTCTGGATGATGCCCGGCAGCGATCTGCCCGGGCCTCCAAGCCGCTTCCGGCAGCATCCATGCAAGCCGCCTCACCGTCGGCAAAAAAAGCGGCTGGCAAGCCAACACGGATTCGCAAACCATCCCCGAAAGCAGGCGAGCCTGCCGGTCGGACACCATCCAGACCGGCACCGTCAAGAAAGGGGAAGCCCAAACCAACAGCCGCGGCGGCGCCTGCCAGGAAATCCAAGCCCAAGGCGGCGCGCGTCAAGCCGGCCGATTCAAGCGGTCGCAGGACGTCTAAACAAGCGATTGAGTAAATGTTCACCCAAAAATAAGAATACCGTTCATGTCAGAAAAAACAGAAGACCCTTTTGGAATGACATCGATGTTTTCCTCCTGGATGAAATCCATGAACACTTTTTGGGGTTCCTTGGACGGAAAACCGGCTGCGGCTCAGACGGAACCGCAGCCGGCGCCATCGAAAACCCAGGAAGCCATGGCGGCGGCGTTTAAAAATTGGCAGAAGTCGGCCGATGCCATGGCGACACCGGAGTCCATGACCGCACTGTTCAAAGGCAGCGGTGCCGTCCCGGAGGTGCTGCTTGGCCTTGCCCAGAGTACCATGAGCAGTCTGGTCGAGCTGCAAAAGAATATGTTCGAGCGTCTTGGCCGGATGGGGGAATCGGTTAAAGCATATCAATTTCAGGATATTGATGAAAACATCAACCGGATCTGGGCCGATATTTACGAAAAAGAGTTCCGCCAATTTTTCCAGATCCCGCAACTGGGCCTGATGCGCACCTATCAGGAAAAGGCCAGCCAGGTGGCCGATAAGTACAACCTGTATCAGTCCACACTGTCCGAGTTTTTGAGTTTGCTCGGCATGCCCTTCACCCGCACGGTGCAGGTCATGCAGGAAAAAATAAATGAGATGGCCGAATCCGACGAACTTCCTGATGATCCAAAAATGTACTACAACATGTGGGTCAAAGTGTTGGAGGGGCATTTCATGACCCTTTTTCAAACCCCGGAATATGTGGATACGCTGACGCGCACGGTCAACTCCCTGGCTGATTTTGCGGCTGCCCGGGATGCAGCCATTGAGGATGCCCTGAGCCTGCTGCCGGTCGCTAAAAAGACCGATATGGACGAGATGGCCCAGGAACTTTATGAATTGAAAAAACGTTTGAAAAAGCTTGAAAAGTTGCAAAAAACAACCCGTTGACTGGTATTGACGAACCCGTTGCCCTTTGGCTGAGTGTGTTCCACCGATTCGTTACCTGAACCGCTGCTGTATCGTTGAAGCGGGCAGTGAGTCCATTACCTGCAGAGACATTGGGCCTTATGCACCGCATGATCCGCCCAACAACCCGGTTCTTCTAAGGGGGATGGCATGCCACAAGCCAAAATTCCAGTAGATCTGATTCTGTCGAAAATGGCAGAGAATACCGAAAAGGCGCAATCCCGCGTCCGCAAAGCATCGGAAGTGCTGCTGGGTGATCTGGACACCGACCTGGCCAAGACAGCGTATGAGGTGGTCTACCGGGAAGACCGGATCAAACTGAAGCATTACCTACCGCACAGACAAGCGAGCTATAACACCCCGCTGCTGGTTGTGTATGCCTTGATCAACCGAGAGACCATGCTCGATCTGCAGCCCGGTCTGAGTGTCGTCGAACGGTTTCTGGATGCCGGCATCGACCTGTACATGATCGAATGGGGGTATCCCACGCGCAAAGACCGTTTCCAGGGCTTTGACGATCACATCAACGGCTACATGGACAATGTTGTCGATTTCATCCGCGCCAAACACCGCATCGAAAAGATCAACCTCATGGGAATCTGTATGGGGGGGACCTTCAGCGTCATTTACTCGGCCCTGCACCCGGAAAAGATTAAAAACCTGGTCACCACGGTCACGCCCACCAATTTCGACACCAGGAAGGGGTTGCTGCATATCTGGATGAAAAATGTCGACGTGGACCGGGTGGTGGACACATTCGGCAATTTGCCGGCCGATATAATGAATTTCGGATTTCTCCTTCTCAACCCCGCCCGCTTGATGATCGATAAATACGTAGCTTTCATGGAGAACTCCGACAACAAGAAGTTCGTCGAGAATTTTGTGCGCATGGATAAATGGATTTTCGACAGCCCCGATCTACCCGGAGAAGTGTTTCGTCAATTCATCAAGGAATGCTATCAGGGCAACAAGCTCATCCAGAGCAAACTCGAGGTCGGCGGCCGGCGCGTCGACTTGAAAAAACTGACCATGCCCCTTCTCAATATATACGGGCAATACGATCACCTGGTGCCGCCGGAGGCCTGTGACCAGTTGGTCAAGCACGTAGGCAGCCAGGACACCGAAGACATCTGTTTGAAGACCGGGCATATCGGCATCTATGTCAGTTCAAAATTCCAGCAAGCGTTTGCACCCAAAATTGCCGCCTGGTTAAAAGAACGCGACGCGTTGCCTGAAAATAAAAGCAAACACCGGAAGAAGTCCCCTGGAACCCGCTCGGCTGCTGCATCGAAAAAAAAGGTGCCGGGCAAGAAGGCCACCGCTAAACGTGCATCGAAGAAAGCTGCGCCCAATAGATCCCAATCGGAAGCTGCGTCTGGAGCGAATAAACGGAAACGTGGGCCGACCACCCCACGAGGAGGTAAGCGATGACCAGAGATACAGATTATTTCAAAACGTTCTGTAAAATCAGCAAGGCCTTCAGTACGGCCATCACCAAACAGGAGCTTCTGGACCTGATTGTGATCAGTGCCATCGATGCCATGGCGGGCAAGGCGGCCTGCTTGTTTTTGCGGGACGAGAAGCAGGATGTTTTCGTGCCCATGGCCCAGCAGGGCCTCTCGGACGCCTACCTGCATGCCAATCCCCTCAAGGCCAGGGACGTGGTTGCGGCATTGGAGAAGGAAGGCTTCCTGGCATTCCCGGATGCCGCCACCGATCCCCGTCTTGAAAATCACGAGGCCAAGCGGGCCGAAGGGATCGCTTCCCTGCTGACCGTTCCCGTTATCGTCAAGAATCGCACCATCGGGGTGCTGTCCCTCTATACGGGAACCCAACATGAATTCGAGCCCGATGAGATCGATTTCCTGCGGGCGCTGGCCGAACATGGCGGTATCGCCATTGAGAAAACCCGCCTGGTCAACCGCCTGCAGAAATTGTCCATGCTGTTTCTGGACTTGGCTTCCAGCATCAACTCTTCTCTGGATATTCAAGAAGTCCTCAGCAACCTGACAGAAAACATCTGCGATACCCTGGGAATGAAAGGCGTTCTCATACGTCTGCTGGACGAAGACACCGGATCGTTGAAACTGGTGGCCAGCCAGGGCCTCAGCGATGAATTTCTCGAAATCGGCAGCCTCACCACCACGGAAACGGCGACACGCGCCCTGAAAGGCGAAACCATCGTCATCAACGACGCCACCACCGACAAACGCATCCGGTTCAAAGAGGCCATGAAAAAAGAGGGCATCGTTTCCATGATCGTCACGCCCATCCTGGCGCGGGATCAGGTGATCGGCGTCATGCGGCTCTACAGCGGCGTCCAGCGGGAGTTCCCGTCGGAATTAATGGTCATGGTGGAAGCCCTGGCGCATCAGGGCGGCCTGGCCATCCAGAACGCATCCATGTACCTTAAGCTTCAGGAAGACAAGAAGAACCTGGAGGAAGATATCTGGAGCCATCGCTCCTGGTTCTGAACGCGCTAAAGGGAAAGGCAGAGAATCTCCTATCAGCCATAAGCCGCCTGCAGCATTCATGCAGCCGGCTTTTTTGGTTTTCATACATCCCTTTTCGGCCTGTCAGCCGTTGCCGTTGCATACGGCCAATGAAAAGTTTGACTTGTTTTCACCTGTCGGGTATCTGTTGGTGAATTTCCGAACGTGCCAATCGTTTCCATGAAAGGCCTGCCTTCATGATCTGCCCCGAGTGCCACGGTGCGCTTGATGATAATGCGGTGGTGTGCCGCCATTGCGGCGCTTCTCTGGCACCGCCCGTAAAATGCAGCCAATGTCAGACCCTCAGCCGGCCGGGCAGCAACTTCTGCGACCAGTGCGGGACGCCCCTCGAGCAGGGGCCGGACCCGTTCAGCGAGACCCTGGCCAGTGAGCGCAAGCATGTAACGGTCCTGTTCTCGGACATCTGCCGATACCGGGAAATCATCAATCGGGTTGACCCGGAAGAGCTCCGGGAAGTGACCCGCCATCTTTTCGAGGAGACGGTCAAGATCGTCGCCCGCTACGAAGGGCATGTGGATCGCATTCTCTGGGATGGGGTGCTGGCCGTGTTCGGCATGCCGCAGGCCCATGAGGACGATTCTATCCGGGCCATCCGGGCGGCCATGGAAATTCAGCGGATGGTTTCGCGATTGGGGCGCCAATACGCCCATCGCATCGGCATCGTGTTGGCCATGCGATCCGGCCTTGCGGCAGGCCTGGTGGTCACCGGATCGACCCAAAAAAAGATCGGGCGGCATGGTATTACCGGGGATACCGTGAATCTGGCCGCCCGGCTCAGGGACCTGGCGCTGCCCGGAGAAGTGCTGGTGAGCAGCCGTGTTTTTTCAGCCACGGCCGGTTTTTTCAGCTTTCAGCCCCAAACCCAGGTGACGGTCAAAGGCCGGGCGCAGCCGGTGAAGGTATACCGGGTTCGGGCTGCGGTGATCCGGCCGGACAAGGTCCGCCGCGTACACGGCGTGAAGGCCCGGCTCATCGGGCGGAACCGGGAGCTGACGCAGATGGAAACCGCCGCCATGCGGCTGCGGCGAAAAGAGGGCACGGTTCTGACCGTGTCCGGGGACGCCGGTACCGGGAAAAGCCGCCTGATCACGGAATTCAAAAATTCTCCTGTTGCAGAGACCTTGCGTTGGCTGGACGGCTATGCCTATGCCTATAGCGGCGGTGTCCCATATTACCCGTTCATCGATATGCTCAACCGGCTCTTCGATATCCGTGATGAGGATTCCGACGCGGTCATCGACACCAAAATCCGGTCCGGCATCGGACCGCTGGTGGATGATCCCGACGCTGTGGTTCCCTTCCTGGCAGGATTGTATGCGCGCTCTTCCCTGGAACCCCTGGCGGCGGGACCCGAAATATACAAATCCCGCCTGCAACATGCCTTCATTACCCTGCTGTCTGCATTTGCCCGCCAGGGACCCACGATTGTCTGCATCGAGGACCTGCACTGGGCGGATCCTTCCTCGCTGGCGCTGATTCGGTTCATCCTCAAGGAATCGGGCCTTCCCATCCTGTTTGTGATCAGCTACCGGCCGGTGCTGGCGTTTCCGGATGGCGAGGGCGGAGAGCCCCTTTCCTATGCGCGCGAAAGCATCCGGCTGCAGGATCTGGATGCACCCTCGTCCAGGGAGATGGTGCGGTCGTTGATGGATACCCAGGTTATCCCAGAGGCCCTTGACCGCTATATCCTCAAACATGTCGAAGGCAATCCATTCTACCTGGAAGAGGTGATCAACTCCCTGCTCGACAACCGACGTCTCAAGCGCCTCGACAACCAGTGGTACCTTGATGAGACCTTTGATATCTCGGATGTCTCTTCGACGATCAACGGCATCATCCATGGGCGGCTGGACCGCCTGGGGCGCACTGCCAAAATCGTTCTTCAGGAAGCATCCGTCATCGGGCGGGTGTTTCGCCTGGATCTGCTGGAACGGGTCACGGCATTTCCGGACGCATTCAGATCTTGTATCGATTTGATTGAACGGGCGGATCTGATCCGCCGGATTCCGGATCAGAATGACAGGGCCTACAGTTTCAAGCATGCCATCGTTCAGGAAGTGGTCTACAAAGGCTTGTTGAAAAAGGATCGGCGGGCCACTCACGAAAAAATCGCCCGTATCCTGGAAAGCCTGTTTGCCGGTCGTCTGGACAGTGCCGTGGAGACCCTGGCCCTGCACTATGCCAACAGTGCCCGGGTGATCAAAGCCGCCGAGTATTTGATCCGCGCCGGTGAAAAAAGCCTCGAAAAATATGCGGTGGAGGAGTCCCACCGGTATTACGAAAGGGCCTATCGGTTTCTCAACGGGATTGCCGTCCCCACCGCCCAAGAACAGGCCATGCTCATCGACCTGATCATCAAGTGGTACTTTGCCTTCAACAAACGGGGGCTGTTCCGCGAGATGCTGGATCTTCTGAGAAGCCATGAGGCTGCCGTGAAGGCCTTCGGCGACCCCTTGAGAACGGGCATGTATGAAATCTGCATGGGATGGGCCATGCAGCGCCGGGAACTGGTTTCGGAATCCTATACCTACCTGACCCGGGCCTTGAAGACCGGCCGGGACCTGGACGACGACAACCTGATCGCATACAGCAGCGCCTGTCTGTGCTGGACCTGCACCGACCTGGGCCGGATGGATGAAGCCCTGGCCTACGGGCGGCAGGCGGCTGAAGTGGCCGACCGGATTCCATCGGATCATGAACTGGTCCGTTTTAATCTCACCGGCATGGGGTTGCTGCATTTTTTCAGCGGCGATATCAATGCCTGCTGGAAAGGCGGAGAGCAACTGATCCGGTTTGGTGAAACACAGGGTGATGTGCGTACGTTTTCGGAAGGCTATCTGTTGATGGGAACCGCCCGGATGGCCGCCGGGGATTTTTCCGGGGCCGAAGTGCTGCTGGGTCGGGCCATCGAGGCCTCGGTCGATCCCATTTACAGCCTGAATGCCAGATTCTTTCTCAGCTATGCCTATTTTTCCCAGGGCAAGGTCGCCATCGCCGCCCAGACCCTCGAATCGGTCATTGCCGCCACCGAACAGTTCGGCTACGAATATGTCGGCACCTCCGCCAATGCCTTCTACGGTATCGTATCGGCGGCCATGGGCAACCTTAGAAAAGGCGTGCGCCTCATCCATGAACAGATCCAGTGCCATCGGCAGCGGGGCAAACGCAACCACGACCTGATTTTTACGCATATGCTGGGCCGGTTCTATCTGTCCCTGGCCCGACGCCAGGGGACACTGGGCTTCAAAGCCTTTTTAAAAAATGCCGGATTTCTGGTGCGGACCCTGCCGGTCGCCTCCCGCCTGGCCGAGCGATACCTGCGCGAGGCCATTGAAATCGGCACACAGATCAACGCACGCTTGCGATTGGCGCTGGCAACCCATGATCTTGGCTTGTTGTACGCCCATAAAAAACAATTCCATCAGGCCCGCCGCTATCTTGCCCGAAGCATCGATCTGCTCGACGCGTGCGGCGCCGACGTGCTGCTTGCCGAAGCCCGGGAGGCGCTGGAGGCGCTTCCCCCATGACCCTTCCTGCTGGACAGATCAGAACCGTTATTGCCGACGGCGCGGCCAGAATCCCGGTGGTGGCCTGCGGACGCGGATGGCTGCTGGTGGAAAAACCGTGTGGCATGAGCATCCACAACGACCCGGGCCGCGACCTGTGTTCGGTGGCCCTGGCTGCCGTGCGGGCAGGGCAGTTGCCTCTTGTGGGCCCTGAGGTGGCCACCATCCATGCGGCCCACCGCATCGACCGGGACACCAGCGGTCTCGTTCTGCTGGCCGGTGATTCGAAAACGCTGGCCTGTTTTGGCGGGCAGTTCCGTGCCCGGTCCGTTCACAAGCGCTACCTGGCCCTGGTCCATGGGCTCTGCCGTGCCCGACCCGAAACTCAGGCGTGGGCAGTCTGGAACTGGCCCCTGACCGCCGGGGCCGCCGGCCGGAACCATCCAATGGGAAAGGGCCCCCGCAAGCCCTGCACCACCCGGTGGCGGCCACTGGCCCACAGCCCTCACTTCTCCCTGATCGAATGCGAACCGCTGACCGGCAGGAAACACCAGATCCGCCGGCATGCCAAACTGGCCGGAAACCCGGTGGCGGGCGACCGACGCTACGGTTCGGTCCGTTCCCTGTCATACCTGCGGCGGCACCTCGATTTCAACCGGCTGGGATTACACGCCCATGCTCTGACGCTAACCCTTCCCGGCGATGACCACCCCACCCGGTTCCAGTCCGGTGGATTGCCTGATCCGATGCGTCTGCTGCTGGAGAAGGACCGGACATCACCGGTGCCGACAGCATTACCGCCTGACCCCGGACAGGGACAGGCACCTGTTTGCCACGCCATTAAAAAAAGGAAAAATAATGCCAACGGATGAAAAACCCTTTCAGGACAAGATGGTCGACATCCTCAACCATGGGGCCCTGAACCTGGCCATGGGGCTGGGGTACCGGGCCGGCCTTTTCGATATCATGGACAGGATCGGCCGGCCGGGCACCGTGGATGAGATTTGCGGGGATACCGGCCTGAACCACCGCTACGTGAGGGAGTGGCTGGGCGTGATGGTCTGCGGCGGCATCGTGGAATGGGTCCGGGAAGACGACGGTGAACCCCGGTTTCTGTTGCCTGCGGCCCATGGCGATGTGCTCGCCCGTCGTGCCGGCAGCGGGAACCTGGGGGTTTATGCCCAGGAGATCCCGCTGCTGACGGCATGTGCCATGGGGGCGGTGTCCCGGGGCTTTGAGACCGGTGACGGGATCCCTTATACCCAGTACCCGGACTTTCATGATTTCATGGCGCAATTGGGAGACGCCAAGCACCGCCAGACCCTTGTCGACGTTTTTCTGCCGTCGGTGGACGACGGGCGGCTGGTCGAGGCCCTGCATCGGGGTATCGATGTATGCGACCTGGGATGTGCCCAGGGGGTTGCCACCCTCCTGATGGCCCGGGCCTTTCCCGCCAGCCGGTTCACCGGCATCGACATCAGCACCGAGGCACTCGAAACGGCCCGGGCCGACGCCCGGGAAAAGGGCCTGGCCAACGTCTGTTTCGAGCGGCGGGATGCAGCCGGCCTGCGCCGCCCCGGAGACCTGTCCGGACGGTTTGATTACATTACCGCCTTTGATGCCATCCATGATCAGACGCGGCCGCTGGAGGCGCTGCAGGGGATTCATCAAATTCTCGCGGACGACGGTGCCTTCTCCATGATCGACATCGCCGCCGACACCGATATCGGTGGCAATCGGGACCACCCCATGGGACCGTTTCTGTATACGGTCAGCCTGATGCACTGTATGCCGGTGGGACTGGTGGACGGCGGTGACGGACTGGGGATGATGTGGGGGCGGCAGCGGGCCGAAGAGATGCTCGCCCAGGCCGGATTCGGTCAGGTGGCGGTGATGGAGATTCCCGACGATCCGTTCAATCTGCACTTTTTTTGCCGGAAGATTCCGCCATCGCCTTGATGATTCTCACAAGCGGCGGGCCATGGCCGGGCCGCCGCATCTGAGGTGCTTGCCCAGAGGGTTCTGCCGACGGATCGACGCTCCGGCAAAATTGAAAACGACGGTCAATGGAACGCGGACCTCCGGTACCTCCGCGCCGCCGCCGCAGGACGGCAGCGTGTCAATGGGGCCCCCGTATCCTTCCCGGCTTACCGTGAACAGGGTGTAGCCATTACCCCATGCATGTGGTAGTATACGGCCCGGCAGCGATAACGGGGCTGTCGCCGGTGTGCTGACAGTTGAACCGACGGGGCATGACATGGGTAACATCGAATTCAGGATACTGAAAAACGCCAGGTGTATTCACTTTCTGGGAACCGGCGATATCAGCTTTGCCTATCTGATGCGTCAGATCATGAATCTGCATGGCCATCCCGACTTTGATCCCTCCTTCAACAGCTTCATTGATTTTGAAGATGCCACGGTGTCCTTCAAGGATGGCGGCCTCGGTGCCTACCAGTCTTTTTTCGAATCCCTCCAACAGGCGAACATTCACCGGAAATGGGCTATCTATTCCAGAGACCCGGTGACCTTTCAAAGTGCCAACATGAGCCACCTGCTCCTGTCCGGGGTGATCGAGGTGGATGTCTTCCAGAAAAGATCAAAGGCCCTTGCGTTTTTAGGCATAGCCGATGCGGATCTGGGTGACGGCTGACCGCCGGGCCTTACGGGCAACACCGTGAGATTGAGTCACCCCCCTGCAGGGGGAACCATGCTGGCTCGATGGGTGGATTCATTATAGGAGATGGCACCGGGCCGGGTCATCCGTGCCGTCGCCTGCGGAGCGGCGACGCTGGCCCGTGTTTCCGCTGCCGGGGCCGGATATGCGTGCTCCATGCTATGGGTGGGCGTCCGATTGGTTCTGGGCCGGTTGAATATGGCCTGAACGACAGTACTGAAAAAAATGGCGGGGGACGCAACGGCCGGAAAAGCGCTGGGCATCACATGAAAATTCGGCCCCCAAAATCAGCCACGACAAACTGGGACGGACGATGACGCTGGGTGGACGGCGCGTGAACCTTCAGCGCCGTTTCCGGTCAGCCAATGGTATTTTTCACAATTCCCACAAGTTTCTCCGGGTCGAAGGGCTTTTTCACGAAGGCGATGGCGTCCTTGATGGCGTGGTCGCCGTCGATGCCGCTGACCACGATGACCGGGGTGTCGCGCAGGTCTTTGTCTTTTCTCAGCTTACGGTAGAAGCGGGGCCCCCACTCGCCGGGCATCTGCAGGTCCAGGGTGATCAGGTCGGGTTTTTCCTGCTTGACCACCTCAAGGCCTTCCATCGTGCTGGAGGCGGTGCAGGTTTCATAACCGTTGTCACTGAATACGGCTTCCAGATATCTGACCACAATGGGGTCGTCGTCGATGATGAGGATTTTCTTGGGCATGATGGAAACCTCCACTTTAAATGGATTCCCGCTGTTGCGGGAAAGACAAAGATAGAAGTGTTCTGGCTGTTTACGACCTGGGCATATTTTTTGGGTCCTTCTCTATCGCGCATAGAAGCCGCTCCAGCAAAATGTCGCAATCAGTTCGTTCTATTCGGTTTTTGATGTTGACTCAGAAAGGGTAGATTATGGTTCAGGCCAAGGCCGCAGCGATGTCGAAACCGGAGGCGCACCAGCGCTACGTCGAGGATTTCAACTTCGTGAGAACGCCGGCCTGGAGCATAAGATGCCCTTTCTCTGTCAACATTACTTGATGTGGCACTCCCCGCACAGTATCGGCCCCTTCCCCTGCTCCTGGTGGCAGCCTTTGCAGTTGGTGTGAAACGCCTTGATCAGCGAGGGCTGGCCGTCATCCCCTTCCAGGCTGTGGCAGTCCGAGCAGCTCTGGTCCTCCGACGATTCATCTTCCACCAGCTGGCCGTCTTCGTAGACATGGTGGCATACGGCGCAGTCGTCAATGCCGGCGGTTTCGTTGTGTTCATCGTGGACGAACACCGACGGCGTGCGCTGGGGGGCGTCGAAGACGGCGTTATCCACGACGGTCATGTCCTCCTGGGACCACACCGGGGAAATGCCCAATACGATTCCGATCAATAGCGGCAGTACGATCAGCGTGATGGTTTTCATATCTCCTCCTGGGCTCATTCGGGCTTTTCCATGACTTCGTAGATGATATCCCCGAAAAACTTGATGTCCAGACCGATTTCATAGTGATGCACGATGTCTTCCAGGCCGCTGTGGCAGTTGTGGCACGGTGCCACGAGGACCTGGGCCCCCTTGCTCTTGGCCCCGAAGAGCTGCTCGGCCTTGACCCGGTTGCCTTCGATGCGCGTCATCTTGAATGGCGGGCCGGTGTTGATAACGCCGCCACCGGCGCAGCAGCAGTAGTTATGCTCCCGGTTGGGGTGCATTTCGATCACATTCTCGCACAGGGCGTGGGCCACATAGCGGGCCTTTTCGTGCAGCCCGCCGCCGCGCACCACGTTGCACGGGTCGTGGAGGGTGATGGGGGGCTGGTACTTCTTGGCAATCTTGATGCGGCCCTCCTTGATCAGATCGTGGTAGAACTCGATGGCATGGACGATGGTAAACGGCGGCATTGACCATCCCAGCCAGCGGTTGCCCATGTCGTAGACCGATCGGAAGGCGTGGCCGCATTCGCCCATGACAATCTTTTTCACCTTCAGCCGGGCGGCCGTCTCGAAATGGGCGCGTTTGATGCGCCCCATGATTTCGTTGTCCCCGGTGAACATGGCCATGTCGCTGTTGTCCCACCCCACGGAGGCGGGCATGGTCCAGTCCACGCCGGCCACGTGCATGATATAGGCGGCCTGGTAGATCAGCTGGGCCTGGAACTTGGGCTCCGGGGCGATGACGCTGTACATGATGTCGGCCCCTTCTTTTTCCAGGGGGATGCGCAGGTCGGGAATTTCCGCCTGGGCCTCCTCCTCCTGCCATTGGAGGGTGTCCGGCCATTCGTCGCCCTTGACCCACATCTGGTTCATGGTCACCGAGTGGCTGTGGGCCGTGTCCTGGATGTAGAGCGGGGTGACCCCCAGCCGGTGGATGATCCGTCGCACCACGCTCATCAGGTAGGCGATGTCGATGCCGAAGGGGCAGTACTGGGCGCAGCGCTTGCACAGGTTGCATTCGGTATGGGCGATGATGGCGGCCCGGCGGATGAATTCAGGGCTCACGCGCCCCTTTTTTTTGATCATTTCCCAGATGGTCTGCTTGACCTTGCCCACAGGCGAGTAGTGCGGGTCTTTGTCGTGGGACAGGTAGTAGTGGCAGGCTTCCGAGCACAGCCCGCAGTGAATGCAGGTTTCCACGTAGGTCTTCAGCCGGGCGCCGGTCTCATTGTCAAGAACACTGTTGATGACCGACTGGATTTTTTCTTCCGTCAGCCGGGAGATGCCGACATCGATACCTTCATCCACGACCCGGTTCGCTTCTTCTTTTTTTGACGGTTCCGCCATGATGAAAACTCCTTTATTCAACTTAAGCCGCCGCAAAATGCATTCCGGCCGCTGGTTGATTCACTCGATTGTCCCTACCAGTCCCGGGCGTGCCTCACCTTGCCGAACTCGGACCCCATGTAGGCCCGGGTAAAGGGCGAAAAGAGCATGTGGCTGAGGCGCGTGAATGGAATCGCCGCCAGCATGATGTCTCCGGTCAGCACATGCAGACCCATCATCAGCGGGTAGTTGAACCATTGATGGTAGGCCAGGAATCCGGTCACAAAGGGCGCCGCCACGATGGCCAGGATCACGAAGTCCGAGGGGGAGGTGACGAACTTGACCTCCGGCTGGGTGAGTCGTCGTACGAGAAAGTAGAGCGCCCCCAGGATGACGATGACGGTCATGATATCGGCCACGGCATCGGGCAGGGTCCACCAGCTGATGGCAAAGGCCTCGTCCCAGAGAATCACGTGGGAGAGCAGGAACAGGGGCGCGGCCACCAGGCAGATGTGAAAGGCGAACGTGACCACGGTGAGCACGGGCTGGCGCCGCCAGTTCACCGTGGCAAAGGGGATGGCCCAGTGCAGGATGGATCGCAGGCTGTAGCGCCAGCTCATGTAGGTGAAAATGAATTTCTCTTTCTGGGCGACCAGCACCAGCATGCGGGCGATGCGGTAGACGCTGCCTCCGAAGAAGAGGATGAAGGCGATCCATGCCAGCGGCCCACTGACGATGTTGTAGAAGGTATGCATGTGTTATTTCTCCTAACCGGTGATGGTAGAAACAGGCACGATGCGCCGGATGTAGCTGCCCGCCTCGATGGTTCGCAGCATCAGATGCGAGCCCTCGGGGCTGAAGACCGGGGGCCAGGCGGCATCACAGGCGGTGGACCAGACCCGGTTGTTCACCGTGTAGGTGTAGCGGCCCTTTTTCTCCACCTTGGCGGCCACGTCCTTTCCATCCGGGCTGAAGACCGGCTTCCAGGCCATGTCCCAGGTGTCTGACCAGGGGCTTCCGTCAACTACGACGCGGAAGGTCTCCTTGTCCTTGGCCAGGGCGGCGATACGCTGCCCGTCCGGGCTGAAGGTGGCGTCGGTGACCAGCTGGGTGAATGTGGCCGGCCAGGGCACGCCGTCCACGGCAACGGTCCATCGGCCGTAGCTGGGTGCCACGATGGCGGCCAGCCGGCTGCCGTCGGCACTGAACATCTGGTGCCAGAGCTGGACGAAGCGGCGGTCCCAGAGGATGTTCCCGTTTTCAGCCAGGGTCCACATGCCCTTTTCCCTTACCGGGGCCACGACCGTTCCGGTGGCCGGGTTGAACGACGGCTCCCAGACGGTGGCGTAGCGCGTCGCCCACGGTACGCCGTCAACGGCAATCGTGTAATCGTAAAGATTGAGCCGCACTTCGGCGGCCAGATGCCCGTTGTCCGGGCTGATGGCCAGGTTCCAGACGTTGACAAATCGGGCATCCCATGCCGTGCCGTCCAGGGCGGCGGTGAAGGAGCCTTCCTGGAACTTGTGGATCTCTCCGGAATCCACTGCTTCCACCTGGACGGCAGCGGCGGTGTGCCTGCCGTCCTCGCTCAGGGCAAAATAGGTCATGTTGGCGTATGTCTGCTCCCAGGGGGTCCCGTTGAGCACCATGGCATACTGCATGTCCTGCTGCACGGCGGCGGCGATACCGGTGCCGTCGGCGCTGAATTGCGGCTCCCAGATGTAGCCGAATTTGTTCTCCCAGGCCCGGCCGTCCAGGGCCATGGTCCACTCGCCCATTTCGGAAACCAGGGCGGCGAGCCGCCCGTCCGGTGAGAACCGCAGGTGCCAGATTTTATCGAACACCGTTTCTCCCCAGGCCGAGCCGTTGACGCAGACGGTAAACTCTCCCTCGTCGATGTTGACAATGGCGGCGACCTTCTCTCCGTCGGGGCTCACATAAGGTTCTTCGACCCACTGGTATTTCGCTTTCCAAGGGGCCAGAGAAATCTTTTTTTCACTGGTCTTCCAGTCCCAGCTTCGGGAATCAACCATAGTCCCTCCTCGTTGAAATATTCGCGGCTTTATACTGATTCGGATTTGAAACCGCAAGGTCGTTTTTTGGCCACATGCACAAAAAAAAGAGGGTCATGCCGTTTCGTTTCTGTCGATGACCGAGATGGCGGCTTCCACCGTGTCCACGCACGGGGCCACCCGCGTGATGCCCACCATGTCGAAAATGGTGTTGAAGTTTTCCGACAGGCCCGCAATGCAGACCTGCATCCCTTGTGCTTTGGCCTCGGTGAGCAGCCGGGTGAGCAGGGCGATGCCGGTTCCGTTGACGGCTGAATGGTCATCGAAGTTGATGACGATGCCGTCGGCGCCCGAATCCCGAGCACGCTGCAGGGATGCCTTCAGCAGGCTTTTGTGCCGGGCGGTCAGGGTGTTGCGAACAGAAACGATCGCCACCCCTGACGAGATGTCCACCTCGATGGGGACCCCATCGGGCCGGTCGGCCTCCAGGCGCGCTTCCGCCCGTCTGAGTGCGGCATCGAGGGCGCTGCGGCCGATGGGTTTATTGATAAAATCGGTGGCGTCGAGGTTCAGGGCGCGGACGACCTGATCCATGTCGCCATGACCGGTGATCACGATCACCTCGGTCGCCGGTGCGGTTTTCTTGATTTGCCGGAGTACCTCAAACCCGTCCATGCCCGGCATTTTCAGGTCGGTGAAGACGATCCCGGGATGGTGCTCCCGGACCATCTCAAGGCCGGTTTCACCGCTATCCGCGGTTATTACCGAATAGCCGTACGCATTTAAAAACAGACGGAACATGGTCAAGGTCGCGGTTTCATCATCGATGACCAGAACCGTTTTCATGGGTTCCATGGCAAGGGCTTTCCTTCGGGAACGGGTTGGGTCGCATGGGTGCTGTCGGCGCGCTGCTGTCCTGGCCGACACGCTCATGATACCTAAAACCTGAATATTTGCAATGATTTCCTTATAGGGCGCCCCATGGCCAGGCCCTGTTTGCACTGGCAATGGAATCTATTGTATAGCACTTATGTGGGGCCTGACTTCATTTTATGCCTTGCGACTTCCCCCGAAACCGACCGGCTCCGCATTGCTGAACCGAAAAGCCATGATCGACCAGCGAATCATATCCAAAATCACCCTGCCGGATCTTTCCCGGGCGATCCCGCGTCCGCGGCTGGTCCAGCGTGCGACCGATTCGAGAGCCGCCCGGGTGATCCTGATCACCGGACAGGCGGCCCAGGGAAAATCGACACTGGCGGCGGAGATTGCCCGGCGTCCCGGTCCGACCGGCGCCTGGATGCACCTGGATTCCACGGACAGCGACCCGGTCAATTTTTTCCGTTTGCTGGTCCATGCCCTTGAAACCTCGCGGCGGGGCCGGGACGTCTCCACTTTTTTGAAAAATCCCGCCATCGCCCTGGGAACCAAAGCGGGTGCAGGCCGCATTGCCGAACTGGCCGGCGCATTCGTAGACGAGATCATTGCCCGGACGCCGGTTCGTATCGTGATGGACGGGCTCGATCAGCTGTCCGGAAACGCCGAAAGCATGGCGTTGGTCCAAAGGGTTCTCGATGCCATTTCCCCGCCAAGCTGCCTGGTGCTCGTGTCCAGGGAGACACCGCCGCTGCATCTTGAATCGTTGCGCATCCGCCAGGAACTGGTCGTCCTGGACAATGGGGATCTGGCATTTTCGACCGATGAAATCTATCGTTTCTATTCCGTGCTGTACGGTCTTCGTCTGGCGCCGCCCCAATTGGCCATGATCCGGAAAATCACGGACGGTTGGGCCGGCGGCCTTGTGCTGGTGTGGGAGGTGTTGCGCCATGTCCCGGACGATCAGCGGATGGCCTTTATCGACAACGGCCTGCCTGCCGCCATGCACGGACAGCGGCTGGCGTATTTTTCCGAGGCGGTTTTTTCCGGCCTTGACGAGGCCACCCGGAACTTCCTGATTCGATCGTCGATTTTTGAAACCATCGATCCCCCAATGGCCGCCCGCTATCTGGACGACCAGCCGGTGGGGGACATTGATGCCATTATCAATACCCTGGTCCGGCGCAACCTGTTCATTCATCCGCTTTATGACGTCAAAACCGGCTGGGGCTATCGCTACAACCAGTTGTTCCGTGATTTCCTGCTCGATAAATTTCATCGGGTCCTGGACAGGCAGACGCAGCAGGCACTTTTTGGACGGGCTGCCGACCTGGCCTGGGACGCCGGACGTTTCGAGGAGGCGATCCGCTTTTTTCTGCAGGCCGAGGCCTTTGACAAGGCGGCGGCCGGAATCAAGAAAATTGCCATGGGACTTTCCGCCCAGGGACGGTTTGCCGACCTGGCCGGCTGGATCGACATTCTGCCCGGTGCCATGATCGAAGACGATGCCTGGCTGTCCCTATACCGGGCCGTGGGGCGGCGCATCAGCGACGGCCGACGGAATATCCGTGTTTTTTCAGCGGCTCTGGATCGGTTCAATACAAAAGGCGACCAACGGGGCCAACTTCTGGCGCTGGCCTATCTCATCGAATCCGCTGTTTTTATCGGCCATCCGGCACCGGCGTTGAACCGATGGCTCGAAACAGCCTGGGCCATGCTCGAACGGGTGAGCGGCAATCGATATTATCCCTTTGCCAAGGCCGTCTTGTGGATGCAGGTGGCTTTCGGATTCATTTCCGGCACCGGCGATCTCCAGAAAGGCCTGTCGGCCTGCCGCAACGCCATGCTGCTGGCCAGCACCATCGAAGACGAAACGCTGACGGTGAATGCCACCATCATTCATGTTTTCGGGTACACCATGGCCGGCGAGTTTGCCGCCGCGGAAAAAGCCCTGGCGGGTATTCATCAACTGGTGGCGGCCGCTTACCCCGAATACCGCGCCCTGCGCAACCTGGTGCGCATTAAACTGGCCCTGTCCAAGGGAGACCTGGCGAGCGCCCAGCGGCTGCTGGATTACAACCAGGAAGATATCGACAAGTTCGGTCTGCTTTTCCTTTATCCCATTCATGTGGATTTTTCCGGCCTGCTCCAGATTCATCAGCGGCGTTTTGATGCCGTGGGGCGAACCGCCCATCACCTCACGGACGTGGCCACCCTGGCGGCCAACCCCCTGTACAACGGACTGGCCCTGCGCCTGCGGGCACTCAAAGCCTATCACCAGGGGCACTATGAGCGGGCGTGCAGGTGGGCCGGCGAGGCGGCCGAGGTGATTTCCCGGAGCCTGGGAGAGAGTATTCACCTGTTTCGCTGCCGCTTGATCGTGGGCATGGTGGCTTATCACCTGGATGATCTGACAGGCGCCCGACAGGCGCTGGAATCGGCCCGCGATTTTTTCAGCCGGATGTCCAGCCACCTGTCGCTGGCAGAGGCCCGCCTGGGGCTGTCACTGGTGGCCAGGGCCATGGGCGAGGACGAGGCGGCCCAGGGGCATCTGGAATCGGGCCTTTCCCTGGCGGCGTCAAAGGGATACGAGACCTTCCCGATCTTATCGGCCTTCGATGTGGCGGCGGCATGTTCGCCGGTTCTTCCCGATTCCCGTTCAAGGACCGCCCGCCTGGCACGGCGTGTCCTGGCCCGTCTGTCCCCGCACCCTCCGGTACCGGCAGGGGGCAGCGACGCGGGGGGGGGCTCAGGGGCCCGGCGCCCGGCGGAAACATCTGGAAAAGGGGGGTCCCGGCCTGATCTTGACATTCGTACCCTGGGTGGGTTCGAAGTGCGCCTGGGCGGTGGTAAGGTGCTTGCCGATGCCCAGTGGACCGGCCTTCGGCAGAAGCTGCTTCTCAAAGCCATTCTGGTCAACGGGTGCCGGGAGATTCCCAAGGACATCCTCATGGACGCGCTCTGGCCGGACAGCAGCCAGGAGGCCGCCCTGAAGCGTTTTAAAGTCACCCTGCACCGGCTGCGCAGAATCCTGGCATCGGATGGGAATCCGCGGGCGGGCGCATCGTGCATCTCGCTGAAAGACAATCGGGTCAGCCTCGACATGGGGCGCTGCCGGGTGGACGTCAACGATTTTCTGGCGGCCTGCGACCAGATCCGGCAATTCAGGCGCGATGACGATGACCGTCGGCTCCTGTCGGCCTGCCGGCGTGCCGCTGAAATCTATCGGGGTGATTTTTTGCCTGAGGAACCCTATCTGAGTTGGGCCGAAACGAAGCGCGCGGCCCTGAAGGATCAGTATCTCACCGTGCTCATGGAAATGGCGGGGCTTTTCGAACGAAAAGGGGATCTGGAACAGGCGGTCCGTCACTGCGGTATCGTCATCCAGGCGGATCCGCTGGCCGAACAGGCCCACCAGCAACTCATGCGCCTGCTCCAGCGTCAGGGCCGGCGCAGCGCCGCCCTGAAAGTCTATCGGGACCTGGCAGACACCCTGGCCGCGGAACTGGACACCGCCCCCGACCCTGCCACCACCCGATTGTACGAGGAAATCGTGAGGGCATCGTAATCACACCGACGGCGGCGCAGCCCGCCACCCCACCGTATCGCGGCCAACAGCGCCCCGTTTTCGGCGGGCCGCCCCCCCCCATTCTTGTGTAACCCCCTTGTATCCTTTTTGTAACCGCGGCTGTGGTAAAGCAATCTCACCATGGGGGCGACGGTTTTCGGGTCGTCCCAGAAGATCCTCTTTGTGGCGCGTCCGGGCTTTCACCTGCTGAGTCGGCACCTCCGGGTGGAGGCCCGGACCCGCTTGTCGGAAGTCTGGTTTCAGGCGGTTCAGTGTCTGATCTGCTTCGACAGGAAACGATTCGGGAACGGATAACCGGTAAAAGAAAAGGAGAACCGTTATGGATGTCAACCGCAGGCAATTTATCCAGATTACCGGCGCCACCGCTGCCGGACTGGCCGTAGGCGGACTGGGCTTTGACCTGAAGCCGGTCAGGGCTCATGCCGGGATGCTGAAAACCAGTTATGCCAAGGAAACCACCACCATCTGCTGCTACTGTGCGGTGGGCTGCGGCGCCATCGTCCACACCAGCAGACGGGGTGACGGCCGGGTCCTCAACATCGAGGGGGATCCCGATCACGTCATCAACCGCGGCGCCCTCTGCTCCAAAGGCGCCTCCTTGAAGCAACTGGCGGAAAACGAAAACCGGCTGACCGAACCCATGTACCGGGCGCCCTATTCGGACCAGTGGCAATCGGTGTCCTGGGATTGGGCGCTTGACAAAATCGCCCATCGCGTGAAAGAGACCCGCGATGCCTCATTCACCGCAAAAAATGACAAGGGGCAGACGGTCAACCGGACCACGGAAATTGCATCGGTGGGCAGCGCCGCCATGGACAACGAGGAGTGCTGGGTCTACCAGGCCCTCATGCGATCGCTGGGGCTGGTGTACGTCGAGCACCAGGCGCGCATCTGACACAGCGCTACGGTTGCGGCTCTGGCAGAGTCGTTCGGACGCGGTGCGATGACCAATCACTGGATCGATATCAAAAACAGCGACTGCATCCTCATCATGGGAAGCAACGCCGCTGAAAACCACCCCGTTGCTTTCAAGTATGTCACCGAGGCCATGGAAAACGGGGCCACGATGATCAACGTGGACCCCCGCTTCACCCGGACCTCGTCCAAGGCGGACATATACACGGCCTTGCGTTCGGGAACGGACATCGCGTTTCTCGGGGGCATGATCAAGTACATCCTCGAGAACAAGCGCTTCAGCGAGGAGTACGTGTCGCTGTATACCAATGCGCCCTTCATCGTCGGCAGGAAATACGGCTTCAAGAACGGCCTTTTCTCCGGCTACGAGAAAAATCCCAAGGGCCCCGCCATGGGAAAATACGACAAGAGCCAGTGGGCCTTCGAGATGGACAGGAACGGCGTACCCAAAATGGACCGGTCGCTGAAGCACAAGCGAAGTGTGTTTCAACTCCTGAAAAAGCATTACAGCCGGTATGATCTGAAAACCGTATCCATGATCACGGGGACCTCCGAGGCCGACCTGAAACGGGTCTACGAGGCATACAGCGCCACCGGTGAACGGGGCATGGCCGGTACGATCATGTACGCCATGGGCTGGACCCAGCACACCACCGGCACCCAGAACATCCGCACCATGGCCATCATCCAGCTGCTGCTGGGCAACATGGGCGTGGCCGGCGGCGGCGTCAACGCCCTGCGCGGCGAATCCAATGTCCAGGGGTCGACGGACCACTGCCTGTTGTGGCACATCTGGCCCGGCTACCTGAAGACGGCGCGGGCATCCAACACCACCCTGGCGGCATACAATCAAAAATGGACGCCGACCAGCAAGGATCCTCTCTCCGCCAACTGGTGGCAGAACTACCCCAAATACAGCGTCTCCATGCTCAAATCCTTTTTTGGCGAAAAGGGCAATGCGGGCAACGAGTTCGGCTATCAATGGCTGCCCAAGGTCGATGACGGGGCCGTCTACTCCTGGTTCGACCTCTTCGATGCCATGTACAAGGAGAAGATCAAGGGGTTTTTTGCCTGGGGGCAGAATCCGGCCTGCAGCGGCGCCAATTCCAATAAGACCCGCGAGGCCCTAAGCAAACTGGACTGGATGGTCAACGTCAACCTGTTCGACAACGAAACCGGTTCGTTCTGGCATGGGCCGGGAATGGATCCGACTTCCATCAAAACCGAAGTGTTCATGCTGCCGGCCTGTGTGTCCGTGGAAAAAGAGGGTAGCATCACCAACAGCGGCCGCTGGATGCAGTGGCGCTATCAGGGGCCCAAGCCCCTGGGAAACAGCCTGCCGGACGGCGACATCATCCTGGCACTGGGGGAGAAGATCAAAGCGCTATACAAGGACGGCGGCGTTTTCCCCGAACCGATCCTCAACCTGAAATGGGACTACGAAACCGATGGGGCCTACGATCCTCACAAGGTGGCCAGGGAGATCAACGGGTATTTCGTAAAAGACGTCACCATCAAAGGAAAAACATTTAAAAAGGGCACCCTGGTTCCCAGCTTCGCGTACCTGCAGGCCGACGGGTCCACCTCGTCGGGCAACTGGCTGTACTGCAACAGCTATACGGAAAAAGGCAACATGGCCGCCCGACGCGGCCAGAAGGATGCGGTCAACAAGATCGGCCTCTACCCCGAATTCGCCTGGTGCTGGCCGGTAAACCGTCGCATCATCTACAACCGGGCCTCGGTGGACGCCAAGGGGATACCCTGGGACCGCAAGGACTGGGTGGTGTACTTCAAGGGCGACGAAAAAGAGGGAAAGTATGTCTCCCGCAAATGGCTGGGGGACGTGCCTGACGGCGGCTGGTATCCCCTGCAGAATCCGGACGGGTCATGGCGGGCCGACGCCAAGCACCCCTTTATCATGCGCAAGCACGGCCATGCCCAGATCTTCGGGCCCGGCCGGGCGGACGGTCCTTTTCCCGAGCATTACGAACCCCTGGAATGCCCGGTGGAAAAAAATTACCTCAACCCCCAGATGACCAACCCCACGGCCGCGGTGTACGCCACCGAGGCCGATGCCCACGCCACCTGCGACCCGCGGTTCCCCTATGTGGGCACCACCTACCGGGTCAGCGAGCACTGGCAGACGGGGTTGATGACCCGCACCCAGAGCTGGCTCATGGAATTGCAGCCGCAGATGTTCGTGGAACTCAGCGAAGAGCTGGCCCGGCTCAAGGGCATCCGGAACGGCGAACGGGTCAACGTCACGTCGGCACGCGGGCAGGTGGCGTGCAGCGCCATTGTCACCAAGCGGTTCAAGCCCTTCACCATCGCCGGCCTGACGGTGCACCAGGTGGGGATTCCCTGGCACTATGGCTGGCGATGGCCGTCCACCGGCAAGGAGGACAGCGCCAATCTGCTCACGCCGTCGGCCGGAGACCCCAACACCCGGATTCCGGAAACCAAGGCATTCATGGTCAACGTGGTCAAATTGTAAAAGGAGGGAATCGGCATGAGTAAATCGTTTTTTATCGACACCACCCGCTGCACCGGTTGCCGGGCCTGCCAGGTGGCCTGCAAGCAGTGGCATGACCTGCCGGCAGAAGAGACCCGGAACCGGGGCACCTTTGAAAATCCGCCGGATCTCTCTTTTTTCACCTATAAACTGGTCCGCATGCGCGAAGTGGAAACCGACGGCAAATTGAAATGGCTCTTCTTTCCGGAACAGTGCCGCCACTGCATCGAGCCGCCCTGCCTGGAAACGGCCGATGACGAAACCGCCATCTACAAGGACGAAAAAACCGGTGCCGTTATTTTTACGGCCAATACCAAAGGGCTGGACGCGGACGAGATCATCGAATCGTGTCCCTATAACATCCCCCGAAAAGCGGCCGACGGCACCCTGGCCAAATGCGACATGTGCAACGACCGCGTAACCAACGGCCTTCTGCCGGCATGCGTGCAGACCTGCCCCACGGGCGCCATGAACTTCGGCGACCGCGAACAGATGGTTGCCCTGGCCGGGCAGCGGCTGGCCCGGGTCCGCCAGAAACATGAAAAAGCCCAGCTGGTGGATGCGGACGAGGTCAATGTGATCTATCTGCTCGGGGAAGCGCCTGCCGACTATCATGAGTTTGTGATGGCCTCGGCAGGCTCCCACGGGGTTACGCGCCAAATGGCCCTGAGAAAAATGGTCCGGCCTTTTGCGCGGGCGTTTCGCCAGCTGGCTTAAGCGGGTTTAACAATTGACGGGCCCCATGCTCCGGTCCCGTATATGCCCATGAGTGAAAGGAGGGGTTGCTGCGCTTGCGGCGCCTCTCCTTTTTTGTCCGAAAAACCAGTCGAAACCAGCGTCAGGGCATGGTATGCTTGACGCATGTTTACGAGTTGATAACGGAAAGGAACGATTCAATGAGCATTACCCCCGTCTGGGATGCGGCCGCCGTGGAAAACGCCGTCGCCCAAGTTGCCACGCGTCGGCCGGTATATGCCGCCATCCTCGGTTTTTACGGGCCGGTTTTTGTCGCCCAGGCCAATGCGGCCGACCAGACCTGCCCGGCGGCAATCCAGGTGGACACCTCCGCAGTGGAAATGAGATCGGCAGAGGGTTTCTCTCTTATCGAACCGGCGGCATTTTCGATCGACAAACCGGCGGCTGAAAAGCTGCTGGTACAGGTCTGCCGTGTTGCGTCGCAGTCAGGTGAAAAATTGAGCGCTGCCGGTAATGCGCTGGCTAAAGCCATGACTGAAGGCGTGGCTGTGAATGCCTTTTTTGATGATATCCTTGATGAGAGCGGCCGGATAGGGGATTTTGCCCATACGATGGGCGTACCGCCGGACATGCTTTCGCTGCTGTTTTATCTGGCCGCAAAACCCAGCGTCGAAGCCGGTTCCCGGCAGTTGGCGTCGCGGCTAACCGCCAGTCAGGAAAATAGAAGCAGCTGCCCGGTCTGCGGCAGCGCCCCCATCCTCGGAGAACTGGACGCTGAGGGCAAGCAGTGGAATCATTGCGGCTTCTGCTGGCACCGCTGGCCGGTAAAGCGGTTGGCCTGTCCGTTTTGCAGCAACCGGGACAACACTTCCCTGGAATACGTATACAGCGATGACGAACCGGAATACCGGGTCAACCTGTGCCATGAGTGCCGGCGATATATGAAAGTGGTGGATACGCGCAAGCTGGACCGCGGCTTCTATCCGCCGCTGGAACAGGTGGCCTCCCTCCATCTTGATTTGATTGCCGCCGAAAAAGGGTATTCGCATGGCGTGGCGTCAACACCATCGTGACTCAAGTTTGACAGTTGTTTTTTAAATATCCATTCATTTCAAGGTGCTACAAGGCACAAAAAAGTTCTTGGCACTACCTTTTGAAATTTCAGGCGCGGCTTATGCGTCCTGTATCGTCGGCGGCATCGCTACTCCAACTGCTTGAAAGATCTTGCCGCATGTGCCCTTGCTCTGGCTTCTGATCGAAAGTTGCCTGCCATCTTCTGTGATGGTTACGCGTTGCAGGGCTTTCAAGTCCTGCTTGATCTCGGCCCACTCAAAGCGATGCCCGGCTTTAATCAGTCGCCGGTCCAACTCTTTGCGAAGGACCAGCGCCAGAAAGCTGCAAAAAACATGGCCACGGATCGTTTGGTCCTTCTGATGGAAAATCGGGCGGGTCGTAAGTAACGACTTGACGTCACGAAAGACCTTTTCTACCCGCCACAACTCTTTGTACCTAAGCGCTGCCTGATCGGCTGATAGGTCCGTGTTGGTCCTAAGCACCCATTTGCCGTCAAAACGCGATTCATACTTGATTCGGTTTTCGTCAATGCTCGTGCTGCCCTTTTCGATCTTCACATACTTACGGAAGCCCTTGTTACCGACCAGGCTTTTGGGACCCTTTTTGAGCTGCTTGGTCAGAGCGGAAACGATGGCTTCACGATCAGCGGCATCTTTGCGCTGTTGACTGGGATTGACGCATACGATGTAACGACAACCATCTATTTCGACCTGCTTGACCTTCAGCGGGGCCGGTTTTTTCGGATCACTGCTTTCGGACCGTACCTGCTTGTAGCGGCCCGGGTGGGACAGCACACGATCCCGGATTTGCTTGACCTTGCGCATACGGGCACCGAGGATGTAGGGCGTCGGGTTCTCACCAGATTCGAGTTGTTCCAGCGTCTTTGCGCTGATCATGCCGCGGTCGGCAACGATACAAATCCGTGCGATTTTAAATCGCATTTTGAGTCGGTCAACGATCGGTAGCAGGCTTTTGACATCGGCGGTATTACCCGGCCACATCTCACAACAAATAGGCTGGCCCTTATCGTCGAGAACCGCACCGACGACCATCAGGACAAGATCGGGCCGGTGGTCCTTGCTGAAGCCTCTTTGACCGATACTTTCACCGCCGTGGCCCTCAAAGTAAATCGAGGTCGTATCAAAAAAGACCAGATCGAGATTCGAGAACAAATCCCGTCGATGAGAGAAGATCAACTCTTCGACAAGATCCTTGTTGCATCGGGGTGAAAAGGGGGTGGCCCCATCCTGATCCTGGATCTCTTCACCCAAAAAGCCCATCGCCCGGTAAAGGTGGTGAAGATCCAAACTATCGATGCCGTTAATGGTGTAGTCACGGCACCATCGGTGACAGAAACGATCGGAACCCGATACCATCAAGCGGTGAAGCACCGTGAGAAAGATAGCCCGCTCGACATCGAACTCGAATTTACGGCCAGACAGCACGCGGGTAATGGCGGCCTTGATCCCGGTTTCTCTCCACAACCGCTCGAAGATCAACACCGGCCCGATTTTTTTGGCATCGGCCGCCATATCACTGTTGCCCGAGAGAATCATCAGGGTCTGCTCTGAGAACCTGGACAGCGAGCGGATGAGCGTTTCCACCCGGCCTTTAGCGTGCAGTTGGTCCATTCGACCGACCGTGGCGATGACCCGTTGCTTGACTTTACCCTTTTCTTTTCGGTTCTCGACGATTTGCAGGTACTGATATTTGCCGGACTTTTTAACGCGAGCAAACATGGGGGGCTCCTTGATGAAGAGACACCCCAAATTTATCGGTTAAAGCATTGGCAGTCAATATATAAACCGCAATTCTGTGGCACTACCTTTTGGCGACCATTTTTAATGCGGTATAGTAATTTCAATAGGTTGCATCACAAGAAGGGCCAAATATCGGGCCTAACTGTCAAACTTCAGTTTTACAGAAATATTCATAATCATGGTAATCCATTTGATGGTATTTACATTAGATTGGTATGGTAGGCAATTAATGTTGCTGTGAGGATCATCAGACGTCCCCGATCCAACAAAATTTTCATTTTTTTCTTGACAATCATGATTCTGACAAGATACAAAATCGAATACAAGATTGCATACAATATTTTAGAGAATTGCTATGGATCCGAAACAAATTGAAAAAAAGCCGCTAAGAGATGTGATTTACAGCGAGCTTGTTGATAATATTTTACAAGGCCGAATCAATTCTGGTGAAAAACTAGTCGAAGCCGATCTTGCAAAAAGATTTTCTGTCAGTCGTACCCCTATCAGGGAAGCGTTGCTCCATCTCGAGAAGGAAGGCTACATTGAACACATTAAGAACGTGGGGGCAACGGTCAGAAAAATATCTCCTCAAAAGGTCGAGGAGATATTCCGGGTTATTGCAATTTTAGAAAGCGAGGCAGCAGAAATGGTTGCAGAGGCGGGCTTTTCAGAATCGGAAATCCTAAATCTGCAAAAACTGCACGATGAAATGTCCAATGCCGCCAAGGCAAAGGATTTTATAGAATACAACCATCTCAACATTCAATTTCACCAATTTTTTCTTGACCGCTGCAACAATGCAACTATTGCTAACATTGCGAAGGACCTGAGAAATAAGATGTATAGAATGGTTTCTGAAGGCCTCTCCCTTCCGATGAACGTAGATAAGTATCTTAACTCCCACCATCAGATAATGGAGGCGTTAGTAGGCAATAAACCCAAAACCGTGCAACGATTAATGAAAGCGCATATTCTTGAGGCCAGTAAGGCCTTGGTAGAAATGATGATTCGAAAATATTCGTAGTTTTGTCCGCGTGCGGTTGTTTTGTATTTTTTTTTGCGCGCAATTGTATACCAAATTGTATGCTATTAAAAACAATACAAATTGATTTCACGCATAGAGGTGTTTGGGAAAAGCTTGATGAGGGCTTTTAATGTCAGCTGAAACAACAGACAAAAGGAGGAGCTATGAATGTCCAACGAAATTTGAGCAGGTATTTCTTGAGCGCGATTTTGTTTTTCTGTGTCGGTCTAATCGCTGCAAATGTAGCAGCGGAAGAAAAGAATTGGAAAATGACAACCTGTTGGCCGCCATCGATCAAATTTATTGAGGCAGACCGGCATTTTGTTAATTTGGTCAACGAGCATATGGGCGGACAGCTCAAGATCAAATTTTTTGAAGGCGGATCGCTGGTTCCAGCTTTCGAACTGCTGGATGCGGTATCCAATGGCGTTGTGCAAGCGGGGGGCGACTGGCCAAATTATTGGGCTGGCAAGAATTCAGCGTTTGATCTGCTTGGTGCCTACCCAATGGGATTGACGCCCAACGACTATTTTGTCTGGATCTATCAGGGCGGCGGATTTGAGCTGTATCAAGAGCTGTATGCCCAATTCGGTATCGTTTACCTGCCTTACTGGGTTTCGACATCAGAATCAGGCGTAAGGGGTAACAAGAAAATTACTTCTTTGGAAGACTACAAGGGGATGAAGATTAGGATGTCAGGCCAAACCCAGGGTAAGATCCTCAAGGACCTGGGAGCTTCACAGGTGATGATGGCTGGTGGCGAAATTTACCAGGCCCTTGAAAAGGGAGTCATCGATGCCGGTGAGTTTTCGGATCCCGCCAATGATTGGAGTCTCGGTTTCCAAGAGATAGCAAAATATTGGGCGAGTCCCGGATGGCACCAGCCCGGTTCTGTTGGGGGTGTGATGATCAATAAAAAAGCGTGGGATTCCCTGCCTGAAAAGAGCCAAAAACTTATGGTGACATTGGCAAAGGAAACTTTTGGGTGGACCTACGCTTTCTATGAATACTCTTCTGTAAATGCAACCCATAAATTTATCGACGCAGGCATCGAGATTACTCGCATTAGCGATGCGGACCTCGATAAGATTCAGGAACTTGCCTACAAGCATCTTCTCGAGTCCAGTAAAAAGAATCCGATGTTTGCCCGGATCGCTCATGCGCAACTCGAATTCCTTCAAAAAAGTGCAAAATGGCGCTCAGTAGCCTCGCCTTTTACATCCGGCAGAAATCCCAAACTTCCTGATATGGATGCTATTAAAAGCTGTATTAAGTAAACCATGTGCTCCCGATCTTTGGTCGGGAGCACATCCAATGCCGTATCTGGATAATAGTGAGGGAGATATGCTCGATAAATTTATAAAGACAGTGGATTTCATCAATCGCTGGGCTGGAAGATGCGGTAGCTTTTTGGTCATCGTGCTTACCATACTCGTGGTCTTAGAAGTAGTAATGCGATACCTTTTCGGGCGGCCGACCACCTGGAGTTTCGAAGTGACCAAGATGATTTACGGATTCTATTTTATGATCCTGGGTGGTTACACGCTGCAGAAAAAAGGCCATGTCGCCATAGATGTTATCTACGAAATGTTGAAACCAAAAACCCGCGCTATACTCGATATCATCTCCTACCTGATTTTTTTCTTTCCATTTTGTACGGTTGTGCTCATCGAGGGGATCAAGTTCGCCAAAAAATCATGGCAAATATCCGAGACAAGCTGGAGTGTTTTCGCGCCGCCGCTGTACCCGATAAAAACTGTAATACCGGTAGCCGTAGCACTGATGCTTCTACAGGGCATCGCAATCTTTATCAGCCATATTCGGTTTTTAATCAAAGAGAGGTAGTATGTTAGAGCTGAGTCCAGAGGCTGTTACGATTCTAATGTTTACAGGGCTGATAGCGGGATTGTTGATGGGCCACAGTCTGGCATTTGTTCTTGGTGGCTTGGCGGTAATCTTCGGATTACTAGGATGGGGACCAGGATGTTTTTATATGTTCGCCGGAAGAATATACAATATTATGGATAATTACATCCTGATAGCGATTCCTTTATTTATTTTGATGGCGAGATTTCTAGATGGCTCCGGAGTGGCTGAAAAGCTGTTCGATGCCATGCGTTATTTGTTCGGACCAGTTCGGGGAGGCATTGCAATTGCTGTGATAGTGGTTTCAACCTTGTTTGGTGCATGCACTGGAATCATCGGTGCGTCCGTAGTAACCATGGGGCTGTTGGGTTTGCCGCTGATGCTGAAATACGGCTATGACAAGCGTTTAAGCTGCGGGTGCATCACTGCAGGAGGCGCTTTGGGCATTCTGATCCCCCCAAGCATTATGCTCATCGTCATGGCAAACCAGGCGAATCTCTCTGTAGGAAAACTGTTCGCGGGTGCTATCGGTCCTGGACTGGTGTTATCCGGGTTATACATAGGCTATATATTGATTAAATGCGGCTTGAATCCGAAGCTGGGTCCACCCATATCTAAAGAAGAACGCGAGGCTGTCAGCAACAAGGACATCACATTGATGGTTCTCCGTTCTATGGTTCCCCCTCTGATCCTCATTCTCGGTGTTCTGGGATCGATCTTCCTTGGAGTTGCGACGCCCACGGAGGCCTCGGGAGTTGGTGCGATGCTTGCTTTCTTTTTGGTGGTCGCTTACCGGAAAATCAATTGGAAGGGTTTCTACGAGGTGTTGAAGGAAACAGCGGTCACCACTTCGATGGTTTTAATCGTTTTGTGCGGAGCCACATGCTTTACCGGTGTTTTCCTTGGCTTGGGCGGCGGTGATGTGGTCAGAAATCTTATTCTTGGTGTTGGGTTTGGAAAATGGGGAACTTTCATCGTCATGATGATCATTCTCTTTTTTCTTGGCATGTTCATCGATTGGATAGGGATTGTTATGATCGTTTTTCCCATTTTTCTGCCAATTGCTGAGCAGCTCGGTTTTGATAAGTTGTGGTTCGTAGTCATCATCGCAGTGATGCTGCAGGATTCTTTCCTTACCCCGCCATTTGGATATGCCCTTTTCTACCTAAAGGGCGTGGCTCCTCCAGAGGTTAAGACCAAGGATATCTACTGGGGTTCATTCCCATTCTGGCGCCTGATGGAACTCGGGCTCGTCATATGCGTTCTGTTTCCCAAGACGATTACATGGCTGCCTTCTATTTTGGTCGACTGATTATGTGAGTTTGAAGAAAGTTCATGAACAGGGCACCTTTATTGCGAAGCTTCGGGTCTAATACCCCGTCGATTGCGACGCTGAGACTGACTCAATCCTTCGTCGATACCTCGCTGCTTGCGACGGGGTAGTTAATTAAAGATATGAAGTTAATATAGTAGGTTAATTGAAACGGTACCACCAATAAAGGAGAGAAATATGACAATGATGGATACCATCTGCGAGTTTGTTGCCAAAACCGAATTTGAAGATATTCCAGATGAAACCGTTTCATACACCCGTTCTATGACATCAAAAATCGTAGCAGCGATGCTTGTAGGTGCCAAAACGGTCGCAGGTCAGCGGGCGATCGAATATGGTAGGGCAAGCGGAAATGGTAAGGAAGTTGGTGCGATTGGCACTCAAAAAAAGTTTTCATTGGAAGATGCCGCCTTTGTCAATGGAATCACTTGCCACGCAGCAGAACTCGAAGATGACCAATTCCCTTCGGCAACTAGCGATATCACCATCTTTCCCGTGGGCTTTCCATTAGCCGAAAAGTATAATGTGTCGGGAAAGTCGCTTATCACTGCCTCTGCCGTTGGAATAGAAGTGATGCACCGAATCGGAATGTTTCCCCTTTCGTCCAAGGGGATTACCGATCTTCCTTTCTATGGTGTTATCGGAGCTGCAGTAACTGCAGCCAAAATGCTAAACCTCTCACCTGAGCAAATCAAATCGGCCATCGGGATTTCCTTGGGGCGCGCCAGCGGGTTTATCGCAAATTTCGGAACAGATGCCCATTATGTTGAATCTGCCGCCGCATGCCGGGACGGGTTGATGGCTGCCCGGCTGGCCAAGCTTGGAATGACAGGAACTGCAGATCTGGAAGGATGGTTAACCGGTGTGTGCAAAGGCACAAATTTCGATCTCAACAAAGTCGTTGAAGGACTTGGAGAGCCGACTTGGAAGGTTCATCAGACGTGGATCAAGAAATATCCGTGCTGCTTTTTAACACACCGGCACATAGACATGATGTTAGATATCCTTGCCGAGAAATCCGTCAAGGAAGAGGAAATAGAAAAAATCGATATTCACGTCGGCCCGGTGGATTACACCTGCAATCGTCCGTTTCCCGTGGACACTGAGGATGCAAGGTTCAGTTTTCATCATGTCCTAGGTGCAATCATGGTGGACGGTGATATCGACAGTCATCATTTCACAAAGGAAAGCCTTTCAGATGAACGGATTCAAAATGCTCGGAAAAAAGTTAACGTTATCCGTCACGACGATTGGCCGAGTGAATTCATGAGTGGTCTGGCTCTTCTCGAAATTACGCTTCAGAACGGGACGGTTATTTCAAGGGAAAAGGAACAGGCGAGGGGCGGTCCAAAAGAACCGGTGTCCGACGCTGAGGTAGAAACCCTATACAGAAAATACACGCGTCCGGTGCTGACGGAGTCTCAAATAGATAAAACATGGGAAATGATATCAAAACTCGATAAAACTGAGGATCTTTCGGATCTGATAGATTTGCTTGTCAATCCTTAAGAATAGATAATTCCGTTTGGTTAGAGCCACTGGATTGGAGGATTCATGAAGACGAAGCTTGGTTTTATTGGCCTGGGGGAGATGGGGTTTCCGATGGCCAAGAATCTTGTTAAGAAAGGGTTTCCGATAACAGTTTATGATCTGGACCATGAGCCTCTCAAACAGCTTAAAGCGATGGGTGCAGAAACAGCTTCAGGACCTGATGCGGTCGCAGAGAATTCGGACCTGGTGATGGTCATTGTGCGTACAACCGATCAAGTGCGAAAAGTCCTATTCGACGACAACGGAGTGGTATCGGCTGATACGACTCCATCGGCCGTAGCTGTAATGTCCACTATCAGTCCGGTTGATGCAGGGGAGATGGCGGCCCTGGCAAAAGAAAAAAACATTGAATTTTTAGATGCCCCCGTCAGCGGCGCCCGTGAAAGAGCGGAGACCGGAAAACTTACGATCATGGTAGGCGGCGAGAGGAATGCTTTTCAAAAGTTTCTCCCTGTGTTTGATACCCTCGGCTCCAAAATCGTCCATGTCGGTGGTGTTGGCGCCGGGGAGTATGCAAAGCTGATCAACAACATGTTTCTTCTGGTCCACATGTGTGCTGCATATGAAGCGGTGAGTTTAGCCGAATGCGCAGGAATGGACCCTTCCGAAGTTTTCGATATCGTCAAGTCCGGCACTGGGCAAAGCTGGGTGATCGACAACTGGGAAACCGTGCATGGATGGAAGAAAAATTATTTCGAGGGTGGCACCCTCGATCTCATCTACAAGGATATCGACATTACCCTCTCCATCGGAGAAAAGAAAAAAATTCCGCTTTACCTGTCATCACTGTCCAAACAGCTTGGCCGCTACTGATTAATTAGGGGAGAGATAGGCAAGTGGCAAAGGTAAATTTGGATTTTAAATTGTATACAATATTGAATGCCATAGGAGACGCAGAAAATTATGAATATCGAAAATGTAACGGTTGTTGGTGCCGGAATTATGGGAAGAGGAATCGCTCATGTATGCGCACTCGGCGGTTTCAACGTCAAACTAAACGATGTTAGCGAAGCGCTGCTCCAGAATTCGATCAATACCATTTCGGCAAATATGCAAAAGGGCGTAGACCGTAAAAAATTGACTCCGGAACAAAAATCCGAAGCTGAAGCGAATATGTCGGTAACGACGAATCTCGGCGAGGCTGTTGAAAATGCCGACCTTGTTATCGAAGCGATTCCGGAAGACCTCCAACTGAAGCAGAAAATATTCAAGAGCATAGAAGCTTCATGCCCGTCTCATACGATCCTGGCTACGAACACCTCTTCAATGAGTGTGACCGAAATTTGCGCTGTAATATCCGAACCAGGCCGCACAATTGGTCTCCATTTCTTCAATCCAGTTCACATCATGAAACTGGTAGAAATCATCTGCGGGCTTGAGACAACCGAGGAAACGCTGGTTGCCTGTGAAGCTGCATGCCAACGAATGGGTAAAGAAACGGTTCGAATTAACGAATTTCCTGGATTTGTGACAACTAGAATCAATGCCATGATCGGTAATGAAGCTTTCACGATGCTTCAGGAGGGGCTCGGGTCCCCAGAAGATATCGACAAAGCGATAAAGCTCGGACTCAACCATCCAATGGGGCCATTCGAAATGGTCGACCTGGTCGGCCTGGATACCCGCCTGAAAATCATGGAGTACCTGCACCAAACATTGGGTGAGAAATACAGACCCGCTCCGCTGTTGTCTAAGTATGTAAAAGCTGGGCGTATCGGTCGGAAGGTTGGCCGGGGAGTATACGAATATGGCAACAAGAAATAGGAGGATCATTTTGGATTTTTTCAACCTGATTTTCGAGAAACAGGGTAAAATTGCCAAAGTGACAATCAACCGCCCCGAAGTCCGCAACGCCCTGAATTATCAAACATGGACCGAAATCGAACATGTACTTGAAATGGTAGAGCAAGACGATGAGATCGGGATACTCATATTCACGGGAGCCGGAGAAAAAGCGTTCATCGCTGGAGCGGATATCGTGGATTTGAAAAAGCGCTCAATGGTCGAAACGATAAACAGCAAAAACCTTTCCGTACTTAACCGGCTTGCTTCTTCACGTGTCATAACGATTGCGGCGATCAACGGATTTGCGCTGGGGGGAGGCTGTGAATTGGCGATGGCCTGTGATCTCAGGATCGCCGAAGAGAATGCGAAATTGGGGCAGCCGGAACTGAATCTTGGGTTTTTACCCGGGGCCGGGGGAACCCAGCGACTGACCCGCCTGGTGGGGCCGGCCAAAGCAAAGGAACTCATTTTGACCGGTAAAATTATAGATGCTCAGGAAGCGATGCGTATTGGGCTGGTCAATTTTACAGTCGGCCCTGGTGAAGCTGTGCAGGAAGCAGAAAAATTAGCGGGATCGATTCTATCAAAAGGTCCGCTAGCTGTCAGGCTCTGCAAGATTGTTGTGGACAGAGGCGCGGATACGGATTTGGTAAGCGGGTTGGTCATGGAAAATCTGGCTCAGACGGCAATCTTCGGGTCTGAAGACCGGCAAGAGGGCATCGATGCATTTCTGGAAAAACGAAAACCTAAATTCGCCGGCAGATAACAGCTAATTTCCGATTTTAAAAATCATAGGGAGAAACATGATGAGAAAGATAGTGATTGCGGCAGCGGTCCGAACCCCCATCGGAAACTACGGCGGTGCTTTCAAAGACATACCCGCCTATACCCTTTGCGGTCAGGTGCTCAATGAAACGATTCAGAGAGCAGAAATCAAACCTGATCAGGTGGATGAAGTAATCATGGGGCAATCTTACCAAAATGGCGAGTCGGTAAATATCGCCCGTATGGGGTTGCTCTATGCCGGATGGCCTGTGGAGGTGCCGGGCATTACTCTGGACCGCCGTTGTTGTTCGGGCCTGGATGCCATAGCAATCGGAAGCATGATGATCCATGCCGGAAATGCTGAGGTGGTGGTTGCCGGTGGGGTCGAAAGCATGAGCAGAACCGAATTTTATATTCCAGGCGAATTTATTAAGTGGGGCACCGGTGGCCGGGTGGACGAAAAATGGGGATTTATGCCTCGGGGACACGGTTCCCTATCAATGTGGGGGATGCCCTTTTTCGACCGAATTCAAAGAGCTCGGGTCATGTCCCAGCCGATTGAAAGATTCGGTGAATTAAACTCGATGATGTCATGGGCAGAAGCAGCCGCCGCCAAAGAAGGAATAACAAGGGAGGCGGCCGACGCGTGGTCAATTCGAAGCCATAAAAAAGCTTGTGAGGCGATAGATTCAGGCAAATTTGCAGAAGAAATTTTGAAGGTCTCCGTCCCGGGAAAAAAGGGCGCCGTTCATCTAATCGACACCGATGAGCCGCCAAGAAGAAACAGTTCCATTGAAAAACTGGCGAAACTCAAGGCGATTTATCCTGACGGCGTCTGCACGGCGGGAAATTCATCCACAGAAAACGATGGTGCCGCAGCCGTCGTCCTCATGAGCGCTGAAAAGTCCAGGCAGCTTGGTGTCGCGCCGATTGCCGAATTCGTCTCTTCTGCCGTAGCCGCTTCGGATCCGACGCTAACATATCCGGCCGTTCCAAAATCCGTTGAAAAGGCATTGGAGAGAGCCGACATGACGATCGATGAAATCGATCTTATCGAAATCCAAGAGGCTTTTGCCGTCCAGGTTTTGGCAGATGCGAAACTGATGAAAATCGATCCAAAGGATATGGATGAGAAGGTCAATGTCAACGGTTCTGGAATTTCCCTGGGGCATCCGATTGGCGCAACCGGAACCATGCGGATGGTCACCCTTTTGCACGAACTGCGAAGAACCGGTGCGAAATACGGTTTGGAGACAATTTGTGGCGGCGGTGGACAGGGGATCGCCGCAGTCATCCGCAGGGCAGAATAAACTTAGGAGAGGATAATGAACGGGCACGTATTGACCAAGGTGCTTTTTGCTACGGACCTGTCTCCGGAATCAGAGGATGCATTTGAGTTCCTGATGAAAATTTGTACCCACCTGCTGCCGGAAATCATCATTTTGCACATAATAGATAAAGATACGCCGTTAAAGGACAGCCAGTTGGAAAGAGTGATCGGATCGGATCGGCTCAAATCCATAAAAAAAACGAAAAAGGCGCAGGCGCGAGAGATACTGATCGGCAAAAAGCGAAACTACACTGATGAAAAAGTGATCGACTCTAATACAGCACCGGTCCTGCGGATAAGCGAAATAGTGGTGTCAGGGGCGAACGTTGCAAGTCAGATCTGTGAGGTGGCGACCTCTGAAGGGTGCAATATGATTGTGATGGGAATACACCGACGCAAAGGTCTGGAGAAGATCATCGGAAAGGGGACGGCCAGCAAGGTGATTGAAAAGGCTGAGATGCCGGTTCTCGTTTTCCCTTTTGGGGGAGCTGAAGACAGTACTGACAACATATCGAAAATAGATAATCGTCATTAAATACGCATTGAAAGGAAAAAAGATGGAATTTAAACTGTCCAAGGAACACCAGATGCTGCAGAAAGCTGTTCGTGAATTTGCAAAGAAAAAAATAGCTCCCAATGTCGAGGAGTGGGATGCCAATCACTATCTCCCGATTGAAGAAGTGATCCGTCCAATGGGAGAACTGGGTTTCTTTGGGGCGACCATTTCGGAGGAGTACGGCGGGGAGGATATGGGATTTCTGGCCGCCAGCATCATTACCGAAGAGATCGCACGATTTTCGAGCTCGTTACGCGTCCAATACAATCTCTTGGGCCTCGGTTGTGCACATCCGATCTATTTGTATGGCTCGGATGCAGCCAAAAAAAAATACGTTCCCAAATTGTGCCGCGCCGATTATTTAGGCGGGTTTGCGATAACGGAGCCTGATGCCGGTTCCGATGTGCTTTCCATGGAAACCACGGCCGAAGATAAGGGCGATCACTGGCTGCTCAACGGTTCCAAGACCTGGATCTCCAATGCAAGCGTGGCAGATGTCGTCGTATTATACGCCTATACCGACAAATCAAAAGGCAGTAAGGGGCTCTCTGCTTTTATCGTAGAATTAAAAAATTTTCCTGGCATCGATACTTCCGATCTCGATAAACTGGGATCTTTTTCATCCCCCACGGGAGAAATATTTCTTAACAATGTACCGGTTCCCAAGGAGAACATCCTTGGTCAGCCTGGTGACGGCGCAAAAATCGTTTTCAGCTCGCTGAACAATACCCGCATTTCAGCTGCTGCCGGTGCTGTCGGTTGCGCCCAGGCCTGCTTGGATCAAGCTGTGAAATATTGTAAGGATCGCAAGCAGTTCGGTAAAGCGATCGGACAGTTCCAGATGAATCAGGACATGATCGCCCAAATGTCGGCAGAGATCGCAGCTGCCAGGCTTTTGGTGTACCAGGGAGCCTGGCAAAAAGACCAGGGTAACACCAACAACGGACTCGATGTTGCCCAGGCAAAATATTTTGCCGGCGAAGTTGCAATGCGCTGCGCCAATTATGCAATGCGAATCATGGGCGCTTACGGATATTCCACAGAGTATCCGATAGCCAGATATTACCGCGACATTCCGACCTACATCATCGTGGAGGGCTCTGCAAACATCTGCAAAATGATCATCGCCATGGACGAACTTGGCGTCCGTAAGGCGAACAGATAGTCTTCTTTAAAGACAGTAACCGAAAACAAAACCGGGAGTTTATAATGCGTAGCTTGTCTGGCAACGAACCGCAGGTTTCAAAGCGACTGGAAGCGTTGTTCAATCCTGGATCGGTAGCTATCATCGGTTGTTCCGGGGATTTGAACCGGCTTAGCGGCCGCCCGTTGAAATTCTTGCTTAAAAACAATTTTCAAGGTGCGATTTATCCGGTCAATCCAAAATATGGCGAGATCAATGGATTGACTTGCTATCCGTCAATTGTCCAAATTCCCGAACCTGTGGATGTTGCCCTTCTCATTGTACCTGTAGGACTGATCGAAGGTGCGGTTAAAGACTGCATTCGGGCCAATACCAAAACAGCCATTATTTTTAGTTCTGGTTTTGCTGAACTAGGTGCGGATGGTAAGGCCGTCCAAAATCGGATAGCCAGGCTTTCCGAAGAAAGCGGTATGCCGATCCTGGGCCCAAATTGTCTCGGCCTGATTAATATCTCAGAATCAGTACCGCTTTCTTTTTCCAGCGCGCTAGACGAAGACAAGATATTGCCCGGACCGACAGCCCTGGTCAGCCAAAGCGGTGCGATAGCAGCTTATATATTGGGTACGGCTCGGGAGTCCGGTATCGGTTTCTCCCATTGGGTGACTACCGGCAACGAAGTCTCTCTGGATAGTTTTGTGGTGGCCCAGCACCTGCTTGCACAAAATTCAGTCAAAGGGGTGATGCTTTACCTGGAAGAAACTCGGGACTCGGCAGCCATGATGGCTGCCGGGCGAATTTCCAGAGATACCGGAAAACCACTGGTCTGTCTAAAGGTTGGGCGTTCAACATCGGGGCGACGGGCTGCGCTCTCCCATACCGGCGCCCTGTCCGGATCGGATGCCGAGTACGATGCTGCCTTGAAGAAAGCCGGTATCATCCGGGCCGGGCATATCGAAGAACTGCTGGATCTAGGCATGGTCCTCAGTTGTTCACCAAAACCCACCGGAAACCGGGTGGCCATTATGAGCATTTCCGGAGGTGGCGGAATTCTCTGCGCTGACCGTTGCGAAGACCTCGGGTTGGAAGTTCCTGTACTATGCCAGGAGACTCAAGAGGAACTACAAAAGGTAATTCCCCGGTTCGGTTCGGCTAAAAATCCCGTGGATCTCACCGCAGAACTGGTGGCGTCGCCTGGTATGTTAGGTAAGAGCCTCGATATTGTTTTAAACGACAAGGATATCGATTCGGTCATTTTGTTCCTCGGAGGCAACCGTAAAAACGGTGAAAAACTTTCTCACGACATCGTTCGGATTCTTGATTCAAATGGGAATGCCGCCAAAAAGCCGGTGATCGTTTCTTGGATGGCCGCCCCGGATGAGGCGGTCAACATCCTCAGAGAAAAGGAAATCCCGCTGCTCTTTGATGGGGTCAGGGCGGTCAATGCCTTGGGAAAGCTTTACGAAGGGAGAGACGCTGCCCATAGCGAATATGATAGAAGGGATAGCGAAGCGGAAGATGCTGAATCGGTAAAGGCGACCCTATACAAGTTGGCCGATTACGGCTCTGGTGGTGACGGTACGATTTCCCTTTCCGAATCGGTGTCCAAGAAGTTGATCGCCAAATGCGGTGTTCCGATACCTGATGGAGGCTTGGCAGAAACTGTCGACCAGGCGGTTCAGATCGCCAATCAGGCCGGGTTTTCCGTAGTCGCCAAGGTCGACTCGGCCGATATCTTGCACAAGAGCGACGCCGGTGTCGTGCAGGTAGGAATTAAAGATGAAAAAGCGCTCAGAAATGCTTTCGATCAACTGATGAACAACGCAAAAGAACACTGCCCACAAGCCAACATCCGAGGCCTGCTGGTGGAAAGGATGGTTGAGGATGCCCTGGAAATGATTGTCGGTCTCAAGTGGAGCGACAAGTTCGGCCCCATGGTAATGGTAGGTATGGGTGGTGTGTTCGTAGAGCTGCTCAAAGACGTTTCCTTGCGTATGGCACCGGTGAATCGGGAGGAAGCGAGGGAAATGGTTACTACGTTGAAGACCTCGCGACTGCTTTCCGGTTTTCGGGGCGAACCAGAACGAGACGTTGATGCGCTTCTTGATGTCATCGTGAAGGTTTCGGAAATTGGTGCCAACCTTGGCCCAGATTTAGTCGAACTTGACATTAATCCAATGTTCGTCCTTTCGAAAGGAGAGGGGGTAGTTGCCGGAGACGCCTTGATAATACTTAAAAAGGAAGATGTCTGTTGACCTAACATGTTGCTGTGATGAAAGTTGATAGGTGACAAATGAAATTGAGAGATAAGGTTGTTATTATAACAGGAGGTTCTGGCGGCATTGGCATGTGTACATGCGAACAACTCGCTTCTGAAGGTGCGAAAATTGTCATTGCAGACATTAACATCGAGGCCGCTGTTGCGTTGGAAGATCGTCTCAACCAACTTGGCTACGAAGCGAAAAGTATTGGGCTCAATGTCAACGAATTTGACGAAACTCAAAAACTATTTCGTTTCACCATAGATGCGTACGGTCGCGTTGACGTTTTGGTTAATATCGCCGGTGGTTCAGCAGGTGTATTCCTTAATACAGCCCACAGCATTTTTTCCGATTCCACCCAAGAACGTTGGCAAGAGATTTTTAACGTAAATTTGTTTGGTACGATGAATTGCATCCGATCAGTAATTAACCATATGATCAATCGCCAAACAGGTAAAATTATCAATTTTGCATCAATTGCCGGCATAATTGGAATGCAAAAAGCTGCTGAATATTCAGCGGCTAAATCGGGTATCGTTGGGCTTACAAAAGCTATTGCAAAAGAGGTTGGTCCTCATGGCATCAATGTCAATTGCATTTCCCCAGGTGTGATTGGGACTGAGCGAATTCATAATATGCCTAAGAAAATGGTAGAGGATTGGAGGGCCGGTATACCGTTAGGTAGAATTGGGCAGCCTGGAGAGATAGCAAAAATGGTCGCTTTTTTGGCTTCTGACGACGCCAACTATATAACGGGGGCTAATATACCAGTTGACGGGGGACTAACATTAAACCCCAATTTCTAATTTTTTCATAACCTGTTTCACCAACCCGATTAATACTGAATTATTTTCGATTATAACCATCAAAGCTGGCCACGATAATCAGATTTCCGAAATCACTCTTTGATATTTCACTCGTTTAAGTTACCAAGGACCCAAATTTCAGGAACAGGTTGCCGTTTTCAATTGGTGCTGTCCAACTCCCTTAAACGGAAGCAGATATTGGACAGGCTCAGCCTTTACGGGGAGGACATCAAAGGGTCTATCAATCCACTTCCATAACTCCCTGTAAGTAAGAAGATTCCATCTGAGAAAAGCCACCAGATTTGACAACGACCAATTGAATCGGGACTTAAACTTCAGGTACTTGATTGGCGGCATGGCGATCAATGCTGTCCTAATCTGGATATACAGCGCGTTCTTGCTGGTTCCGGCCAGGGTTTTCACCTTCAGGTGCTGTTTGAGTGCCTTGAAGAACGACTCTATTTGCCATCGATCTTTGTAAATGGCGGATATCGTTGTGACCCCGATCCATGGCAACGATTGAATACGGTGCCAGAGCGATTTTACGGGCGATGGTGACATCATGCTTTTTGCCGTTGGAAACATAGGCATAGGTCGGCAGATACCCGTCATGATCCAATAGCAGGTGAAGCTTGACGGTTCCTTTGGTCCGGCGGAACTTGGCCCAGGGAAAAAGTGAAAGACACAGTGAGATAGTCGAACTGTCCAGCGACAGCAGCTTGTTTTTGAACCGGAACCGGTGTTTGCCCGGACCAGATATCTTGCACACGGAAAGCGTCTGATAAAACAGATCGCGATACATCTGCCAGGGACGATGGGCATTGGCATAGGACAGCGTGGATTTGTTGGGGGCTTTTTTCACCCCCAGGTGACGAAGTTTTCCAAGGCAACAGGACAATCCGCCACAGATTTCACGTAGACTCTTTGCTTGAGCGAGTTGACAGAAAAGCATGGCTACAAAATGATCCCAACTGCCGAAGCCTTTGGCGTACCGCTCGGCTTGATGGCGGAAAACCAGATTGAAAAAGTGACCTCGATGAAACAAAGCAACCAGTTGACTGAACAAGCTTGCATGGCGTACCATCTTTTTGCCTCCTTTGTTTGGCTAACGGTTTCTTTTGGCGATTAAACCATGCCTTACTGGGAGGTTTTTCTTCAAGTGCTCATCGAACTACTTCCATTTAAATCTGTTTTTGGACAAATGTGTTTAACCATAATGGATAACATTCATGAAATATCAAGGTGTCCTTGCTTTGACTGGGCGCACTTAAAGCCATGTGCGACTTTGGGTAGTTTGCCTATATGCGGTTTTTTCTGAAAAACTTCTATTCCAATATGGCGATAGTTTGCGTATCAACTATAAGTGTGCTAATTGATAGCGCATGCAAATATTGGCTGAAGGAGAGTTCGATGTCATTTAAAGATTGCATCTGCTTCAGGTTGGGAAAGACTGCCCGGAAAGTGACAAGGGCATATCGTGAGGAAATTGCCACCTATGGATTGACTCACGGTCAATTTTTTTTGATTATTGCGATAATAGAGCAAGAGGGGTTGCTCCCCAGTGAACTGGCCGAAAAAACCTTTCAGGACCGACCAACGATTACCGGCCTTCTGGATCGTTTAGAAAAAGATTCATGGATTGAAAGAAGACCCGACCCCAGCGACCGCCGTTCCCTTAGAATCTATTTAGGTGCCCGTGGCAACGATAAAAAGACGGCGGTTTTGAAACTATTCGAAAACACCAACCAAAAGTTTCTTGACCGCTTTTCCAAAACGGAATGGAAGCAGATGCAGTCTTTTCTTGTCCGGTTGGAACAATAATTCACGTTCGTTTAAAATCGAATAGGGTTTTGCCAAAAGGATGAAAAAGTACAGCGGCGCTAAGATGTTTCGCATGATTATAGTTAGTGTATAAACTTTTCTTATTTTAACTATATTGTGGCACTAAAGACATCATTATAGTCGTAGAAGGAGGGAAATTAGCATGTCGATTAAACAAGTAGCCGTGATTGGCATGGGAACCATGGGCAGCCAGATTGGAATTGTCTGCGCCAAAGGTGGTTATGACACCACCATGGTGGATATCTCAGCCGAAAAAGTGGATCAAGGCATGGAGGCAATTCGTGCTTTTTTGGCCGGCCAGGAGAAAAAGGGAAAAATCGACAATGATACCGGGCAGGAGATTTTGGCCCGGATAACGACAACAACCGATATGACCAAAGGCATTGCCGATGCCGATTTGGTTGTCGAAGCAGTTTTTGAAGATATAGATGTGAAGAGAAAGGTGTTTGCCACCCTCGATCAGGTCAGCCCGCCGGGCACGATCCTGGCAACGAATACGTCAACCCTATGGATCGCGGAGATTGCCTCGGCAACTCGTCGTCCCGACAGGTGTATCGGCGCCCATTTTTTGATTCCGGCGGCTCTCACCCCCCTGGTTGAAATTGTTCGCGGTCCGGATACATCGGACCAGACCCATCAAACCGTTATCGATTTTCTCGGAAAGTGCGGAAAGGAAACCGTAACCGTTGCCGATTCTCCCGGATTCGTGATCAACCGCCTGTATCTGCCTCTGGTGAATGAGGCGTTCTTTGCACTCCAAACCAATCTTGCCACAGCTAAAGAGATCGATAAAAGCTGTAAGATGGGCCTTAACTTTCCTTTAGGGCCTCTATCAGCCGCCGACGCCTTTGGCTTGGATATCCTCCTGGCCTGCATGGAGACGTTTCACAGGGAACTGGGAGACAAATACAGACCCTGCCCACTGCTGGTAAAACTGGTTAAAGCCGGCCATTTGGGCCGGAAGACGGGCAAAGGGGTTTATGACTATTCCAAGTAGTCGTTTCAGCCGCATGAACAGATTGAATAATCAGATTTCATTTCCAATTCATACATACCGGGAGGGATCGTTAACGATGGAAACAACCGTCAATTATGAAGTGAAAGACAGGATTTGCACACTTACCATGAATCGCCCGGATAAATTCAATGCCTTGAGCCTGCAGTTGGTCCGGGATTTGACCTCGGCTTTAAGAAGGGCAGAGTCAGATAAATTAGTTGGGGTAGTCATCCTGAAAGGTGCCGGGAAGGCCTGGTGCGCTGGAGGAGACCTTGAGGAATTGTTGACGCTCACAGAAGGAGACGCCGCCGACCGCCGCGAATATCTTCTTGATTTCAAGGCGATGATCGATACGGTCAGGAGAATTTCAAAGCCGGTGATTGCCTCCATTAATGGGGTTTGCGTGGGAGGTGGGAATGAACTCAATATCGCCTGTGACCTCACGATTGCCTCGGAGAAAGCCAAGTTCGGCCAGGCCGGTCCCCGCGTCGGTTCGATGCCCGCTTTCGGGGTGCCCCAGACCTTGCAGATTCTCGTCGGTGAAAAGCGTTCCCGTGAAATCACATACCTCTGCAAACTTTACACAGCCCGCGAGGCGGAAGCCATGGGATGGATCAACAAAGTCGTCCCGCCAGAGCAACTGGACAAGGAGGTGGAAATCTGGGCCAATGAAATTCTGGGAAAAAGTCCCACCGCCATCGCCCTGGGTAAGAGATTACACAATGTGTATTACGATATGTTGTCTTCAAGCGCGGAAATCGGAATCGAGATGCTGACTTTTTTCTGGGGTACGGAAGAGGCGAAAGAAGGGATGCTGGCATTTAAAGAGAAACGGCCGCCGGTTTTTAAACCATAATAAGAAATCGAATTGTAACAGAAATTGAGGAAAAGAAATTTGAATGATTCAATTTACCGATGAACAGCGGATGATCAAGGCGACCATACGGCAGTTGGCGACGGAAAAGATCGCTCCTTTGGCAAAGGATGCCGATGCCTCAGGGCATACGTCTTCGGAAATTGTGAGACTGCTTGCAACAATCGACCTTTTAAACATGGCTTTGCCGCAAGAGTACGGCGGGATCGATGCCGACTATACGACCACTGCAGCGGCCGTGGAAGAGATGGCGAAAGTCGATGCCTCCACGGCCATGATTACCTTTGTAAACCAAGCGTTTATTCATATTTTAAAGCAATGGGGGAATGAAGAGCAAAAAGAGCGGTTTTTCGGTCAAATGGCAACGGGAGACAAAATTAACGCATTTTCTCTAACCGAGCCCGATCATGGATCCGAGGCCGCGGAAATACAGACAAGCGCCGAATTGGACGGGGATGATTACATCGTCAACGGAACCAAAATATTTGTAACCAACGGGACGATTGCGGACCATGTGCTTGTTTTTCTAAGGATCGGTACTGAAAAAGGTTATAAGGGCGTCTCCGCACTGATCATCGAAAAGGACACCCCTGGATTTACAGTGGGGAAGCGGGAAGAAAAACTCGGAATGCGGGGATCGGATCTCGCGGAGTTGACCTTCAAAGATGCCAGGGTGCCCAAACAAAACCTTGTGGGCGGTCCCGGGAAGGGCTGGGATATCCTGATGACAGCCGCTGCCGACATGAGGGCTTACGGTCCTGGCGCCATATCCGTAGGGCTTTCCAGAGGCGCCATGAAAATGGCTGCGGAATATGCCCAGCAGAGAATTCAGTTCGGCAAGCCCATCAGCAAGCTTCAGTCCATACGGTTCATGCTTGCCGATATGTCGATGCAGATCGACGCAGCCCGTGCCTTACTATACCGCACGACAAGGTATATGGATTCGACAGCACCAGGAAGAGACCGGCTGAGAAGCCGCCTGGGATCCTCCGTCAAGTGTTTCGCTTCCGATGTAGCCATGCGGGTAACCACCGATGCCGTGCAAATTCTTGGCGGATACGGAGTGATGAAGGATTATCCCCTGGAAAGGATGATGCGTGATGCAAAAATGATTCAGATCTTTGACGGCAGCAATCAGATACAGCGGGTAATTGTGGCGAAATGTCTGCTCTAATGAGTTCTTTTTTTGTGCCTGTAGTAAATCATCACGTTTAGCGAATGACGGCTGTCATTTGCAAATATCTTAATCTCCATAGGAGGACGAATTGGCATATAAAATTGTTGGAATTTCCGGAAGCCCGGTAAAAAAAGGGAATACGGACACATTTCTTGAAATGATTTTGAAGGATGCCGGGGAAAGAGGGCTCGACACCGATATTGTAAAACTTTCGGAGATGACGATCAAAAACTGTCTTCATTGCAATTTCTGTCTTTCTAAACAAAAGGCAGCTAAATATTGCGCCTTGAAAGATGATGCTCAACTCCTATTTGATAAGCTGGAGACCGCGGATATCATCGTTCTGGGAAGCCCGGTCTATTTTTTGAGAACCAGCGGAATGATGGCTACCTTTCTTGATCGTCTTCGGGTTTTTATTTTCGGCAACGTTGCCGGCGGTAAATTAAAAAACAAAATTGGAATCAGTGCCGGTGTGGCTTGGAATCGGCACGGAGGACTGGAGACAACGCATTTATCCCATTTATATGCCTTCATAACACTCGATATGATACCGGCAACGACGCACTCCTGTATCAGTCCTTTGGGAGCCTCTGCGCTTAGCAGCCGGCATGGAGAAGGTGTTTTTGATCCCAAAATTCGTATAGGAATTAATGAAGATCAGGCCGGAATGAAATCAGGCAAAGCCTTGCTATCTCGCGCTTTGGAATTAGTCGCACTTATTGATAAGAGAGGAGATTGATGCAAGAACAAGGCGATGCTTTAGAGCCAAGATATAGAAATGATAGATAGGCATTTCAAGTAATCATTACAGTAAAACTGTAGGTCACTTCACCAAACTTTTTTTGAGATAATATCGATTAGGAGTCAACCATGGAAATCTTAGTCTGTGTGAAGCGGGTACCCGATACCGCTGAAAACGAGATCGAGGTCAACGGCGACGGCAGCGACATCGAACGCGACGACCTGGTGTACTCGGTCAACGAGTGGGACAACTACGCCGTGGAAGAGGCCATCCAGATCCGCGACAACGTGGGCGGCAGCGTGACCGTGGTCACCGTGGGCGACGACGAGTCCGAAGAGGTGCTGCGCCGGGAGATGGCCATGGGCGCCGACAACGGCCTTTTGCTGAGTGATGACGCCTTCGACGGATCCGACGGCAAGGGCGTGGCCACCCTGCTCAAAGCAGCCGTTGAAAAAGGGAAATACGACCTGATCCTAACCGGTGCTCAGGCTGATGACGGGGCGGCCCAGGTGGGTGGCATGCTGGCGGCCATGCTGGACTATCCTTACGCGTCACTGGTCAATAAAATCGATGTGGATGGCGACAAGCTCAAGGTGGGCCGTGAAATCGAAGGCGGCAACCAGGAGATGAACGAGATTGCGCTGCCCTGCGTATTGTCCATCCAGACCGGTATCAACGAACCGCGCTACGTGGGTATCCGCGGCATCCGCAAGGTGGCCTCGGTGGAGATTCCACAGCACGGCGCCGCCGATCTGGGCGTGGACGCGGCCACTGTGGGCGCCGCCGGCGCCAAGGTCAAGCGCCTTGACTACTTCGTACCTGAAATGGGTGACGGCGCCGAGATGCTGGAAGGCAGCACCGAAGAGATCATTGCCAAGCTGATCGAACTCTTGAAGGCCAAAGGAGGGTTGAAATAATGGCTGATATCTATGCATACATCACACACAAAGGTGGCGTGGCCGACGATTCGGCCCTTGAAATGGTGGCTGCGGCCAGGAAAATCGATGCCGGCGCGGCCGTGACCGCCATCGTTACAGGGTCGGGCGCCGACGTTGACGCCGTTGCCGAAGACGTGGCCGGTTCTTATGCCAAGGTGCTCAAGTTTAACCTGGACGCCCTGGCCTACCCCAATGCAGAAGTCATCCGCAAACTGCTGGTCAACGTGCTTCCCGGCGACGCCATCGTGCTGGTTCCCCATGACACGTTCGGCATGGACCTGGCCCCCGGCCTGTCCATCAAGCTGGATTCGGCCTTCATTGCCGATGTGGTGGACATCGAGGGCGTGGACGGGACCGACCTGAAGGTGATTCGCCAGGAGTACAGCGGCATGGTCAGCACCCATGTGACCGCCGATATTTCGGCCGGGGCGGTCGTCAACGTGCGCCCCGGCGCCTTTGCCCCGGATGAGAGCAAGTCCGCCGGCGGCAGTGTGGAAGACAAGTCCGGTGATGCCGGGGACCTGACGGCCAAACGCACTTTCCTGGAAGTGGTGGAAGCCGAGGTGGGCGACGTGGATATCACCAAGTCCGACGTACTGGTTTCCGTGGGCCGCGGCATCGAGGACGAAGACAACATCGAGGTGGCCGAAGAACTGGCCGAGGCCATGGGGGCCGTGGTCTCCTGTTCACGGCCCATCGTCGACGCCAAATGGCTTGAGAAGTCCCGTCAGGTGGGTACCTCCGGCCAGACGGTCAAGCCCAAGGTCTACATGGCCTGCGGCATCTCCGGCAGCTTCCAGCACATGGGCGGCATCAAGGGCTCGCCGTTCATCGTGGCCATCAACAAGAACGTCAAGGCACCCATCTTCCAAGTGGCCGACGTGGGTATCGAAGCCGACATCCTCGATTTCCTGCCTGAGTTGACCGAGGCGGTTCAACAACTATAAATATACTGACTCCCATCCGTTCGGGATCGGGAAAGTTGGTTTCATCGAGAAACTCTCTGAAGGCCTCCCGGGTTTCACGAATCCAACGGGTCGAGGTCTTGTTTGCTTTTCTGGGCATGAATAATCTCCTTTGTTGTTGATATCATTGAGATTATTCATAAGCGATTTTAATCGCTAATGTCTATTCGTAAATACTATAGGATATCAGAAGGTTAAAGGGTTTTAGCTGGTCAGAAAAACTCCAATACCCCTCAATTACTCTACTACTTAAATGTTACTGAGTGAAGCAATAAACTCAGCTTATACCGTTCAAAACGTGCGAGCGAAAAGACAGAGAAGGAAAAAGGATGGCGATATGAAAAAATTCAGTTTGGGGATGAAAATTGGTGTTGCGTTTCTATTCGTATTGATTTGCACCATAGTGGTGGGACTTGCGGGATATCTGGCATTGGGCAATGTGCTGGCCAAAACAGCCCTGAACCAGGAAGTCAACGCGACAAGAAGCTTATTTGCCGACGCCCGGGAGCATGTAAGTCGTTTTATTCTGTATGGTTACAACGAAGGACGCCAAAAACAGGATGAGGCCCGTCAGCATGTATTGGAAACCTTGGAAAAATGCCATGAGGCACTTTCAACCATCCAGGAAAGAAGCGATCTGCCGGACGAGGTCCAAAGAGAAGTAAAAATGGTCGTTTTGCAGCTTGAAGCCTATTCGACGGCCTTTGACCGTATTGCAGAAGCAGAAAAAAACAAGACAGATGCAGTTCCGCAGATCATGGCGGGATTCGATAAAGTGAAGGCCTTGTACGAAAAAGGCAAGCTTTTTGTTGACGATATAATCTTGACCTATGGTGTTTTTCGGTCTGATGTTGAAGGGTATTTTCAGCGCAATACAAACACTCGTTGGAAGGAGATCCTTCAAACTCGCGCCGCGACCCGCAAAGCGATACTAGACTGGAATGAGAAAGTCAGCAGCAGCGATTCACTGGCGCCGATCGGTAAACAGATGCTGGCTACTTTCGACACCCTCAATGAACAGCTGAGTCAATATAACATTGAGTTTAGCCAGCAGACGGTTGAACAATCAAGGATGGCGTCCATTCAAGAGGGATTGTGGAGCAGTGTCAACGCCATTGAAACCATCGCTCTGCAACAGATGCAGAAAATCAAGCAGCTATCCATGACCGTCATTATCGTTTCGGTGATCGCGGCCGTCCTGTTGGGGATTGTATCCGCTGTTTTATCTACGCGCGTCATTGTCGGTCCGATCCAACGTGTCGCTGCTAGTTTAAAGGATATTGCAGAAGGGGAAGGGGATTTGACAGTTCGGTTGGATATCCGGAGCAATGATGAGATCGGTAACCTGGCGCACTGGTTCAACATGTTCATTGAAAATATGGGCAAGCTGATGGCTCAAATCAGTGGAAGTGCTCAAAAGCTAAGCACCTCCAGTGTCGATTTCTCCCGAATTGCGCAACAAATGTCCTTGGGTATCGAACAGATGTCTTCCAAATCCAAAGATGTAGCTGCCGCGACGGAAGAGATGAGCGCCAACATGGTCTCCGTGGCGGCGGCCAGCGAGCAGGCCTCAACCAATGTCAATATGGTCACCACTGCCACCGACAGTATGAGCGATCGTATCGGTGAGATCGCCAATAAGTCGGACAAGGCTCAGTATATTACCCAACGGGCGGTGGAGAGAGGTAAAATTACCGTGGAGCAGGTCAACGAGTTGGGACGCGCGGCGGCGGATATCTCCAAAGTCACGGAAGTAATCATCGAAATCAGCGAACAAACCAACCTGTTGGCGTTGAACGCCACCATCGAAGCTGCCCGTGCCGGTGAGGCGGGCAAGGGATTTGCTGTAGTGGCCAATGAAATCAAAGAACTGGCCACTCAAACCGCGACGGCCACAGGAGATATTCGTGCCAAGATCGATGGGATACAAAACTCAACGGATAAGACTGTGGTCGAAATCAATGGGATTATGAAGGTCATTTACGAAGTGAACCAGATCGTGGCCCAAATCGCCAAAGACACCGTGGAACAGTCGACCTCGACCCAGGAAATCGCGAGTAATGTATCTGAGGCATCCCAAGGCATTCAAGTGGTTAATCAAAACGTTGCCCAAAGTTCGGTCGTATCCACGGATATTGCCCAAATCATCAGCGAGGTAAGCTCGGAAGCGTCAGAAATGGCCGAAAACAGCCACATTATCAATGAAAATGCCACCTTACTCTCTCAAATGGCCGAACAGCTTAACGGGCTGGTGAGGTGCTTTAAAATCTAAGAAGCTGTTTTGGTAGCTCTGGATCAGGCCGCTGCCAATCATTTGGACAGTATTATTTATCGACCCCAAAAGGGGGATCAAACTTTCATGGTTGGGAAATTTATTGTGCAGCCAGGGTCTAATACCCCGCCGCTTGCGGCGTAGTTAAAATTGAATTACGAATGGGGTCATGGGAGACCTGATTCGTAAAAGTCCTAACGTATCGATATTGATGTATCATTTTGTCTGTGTAGCCAAATACAGGCGTTTGGAAATCACAGATGAAGTAGATGCGGTCTTGAAGGACGTTTGTTTAGAAATCTCCAAGCGGTTTGAAATCCGGTTTTTGGAAATTGGTACAGAAGGGGATCACGTCCATTTTCTAATCCAATCTGTGCCAACGTAGAGTGCTACGAAAATAGTGACGAAGATCAAAAGCATTATCGCCCGGGAGATATTTTCAGCCGTTCCATCAGTGAAAGAACAATTGTGGGGTGGCGAGTTCTGGACAGACGGTTTCTTTGTATCGACTGTTGGTGAACATGCAAATGAAGATGTAATCCGTCAATACATCCAGAGACATGGCCAACAAGGCCCATATAATCAATTTTTCTGCCCCATCATTTAAATATTCTAAGAACTTTTCAGTTTGCTTTGTCATTTCTTCCAAAACTTCTAATTGAGGGTTGGAAAGTTTTTCACCTTCTGCTTTTTTTATTTCAGGGATTACTTTAACCATCCAATTAAGGAAAGTTATCCCATCATTATAATCCTTTACACTTTTATATTTAGGATTTGCTGAACAACGCTTTTAACCACGCCCCATGTGGGGTCAGAATGCCTGACAACCCAGTGTGATGCAAAAATCTCGTTTTACCATTCGCATTCTCGCTCTGTGAAAAACGAAAAAAAGAAGGGTGGCCAGCCACCGTTTCAGGTTCATCACCAGAAAGCTCAGCATGATCGCGGTTTCACTGGTATGCGAAAGTTTGGTCATGATCCGATTGAGGCTGTAGCGGCGTTTGCCCTGTCCGAACTTGCCTTCAACCGCATTGCGATCGATCTCATCTTGTCGGGCCTGCTGTCTCTCCGCTTTGAGTTTCTGGGCATTGGCCTCAGTCACTTTCGGCGGTCGCCCTAACTTGGGACCGGATAGGCGGATCTTGTGATTTTTGCAATACCGTCGGTTCTCCCGATTGCGATAGATCTTGTCCGCGTGTACCGACTCAGGATAGCAGCCAAATCGTTTCCGGTAGCCTTTGGTCTGAGCGATCAGATCGATCCCCTCGTTGAAGTTGTCCCAACTGATCCGGTCTACGAAGCTAATGCCATCGACAAGGCTGATGCTGATCTTGGCCCCAAATTCTCTGTCCGATCCGGCCTTGCCGCGTTTGATGGGACATACATGCGGTTGGCTGATGCTCACGATGCGATTGTCAATGCGCAGGCTGTTGTGGTCTTAGATCCACTGCTGCTGGCGCTGGACCTCGGTGATAACCAGCAGATCCTTGTATCGGCCCCGGCCAAGGAGGCTTAATCCGGTGTGTTGGGCCAGTCGATCAATGGATTTGAGATTGCGGTGCAAATAGCCCAACTGCTGTCGACGGCAACGCCGCATCTTTTTACGGCTCACCCGCTTGTCCTTGGCTACCGACAGAAACTGTTTTCGGGCCCGTTGCCGATAGGTGCGCGGCTTTTTATGCCCTTTCCCACGGGCTTTGTGACGTTCATCAATGATTTGCTCGCTCTTCTCACGGGCTTTGTTGTGCAGTTTGAGATCAGTTGGATAGGTGATATCTGCTGGTGCACAGGTGGCATCCAGTAGCAACTGGCCTTGATTGGTTGGAGGTTGTTGGCCACGGTCCACATCGTTAAGGTACTGGAGATAAGGGTTTTCAGTGATCTGTTCAACGCATGCCCTGTCACTGGCCCCCAGTTCTTCCTTGATGATCAATGCCGCCAGTGCCTATCTTACCGATAGCGCCGGATGACCCGTGCCGCGTTCTGAGAAGTTCTTCTGATAGCGTTCTTCGAACTGCTCCCAGGGGATCAACGCGGCTAATTTCACCCATTTGTTGTCGCGTGACAATTGCCCTTGAAACGGCAGGGAAAACTAAACGAATTCGAGCTGCTTCAAATTGTGTTTGTACATGATTTTAGTGTCGGAAGGTGCAAGGTTTTTGGGAAGAATTGATGAATTCCCATGCGCTTACGGCACCCGAATATAGCAAATTTAAGTAAATTTATCGAGGGTTTATTGATTATTCAGCAAGCCCTAAATACTAAAAATTTAACTTTAATTGAATGTTAATAATCAGGTGAGGCAAACTCAGAATATAAGTTTATACTAAACTTTTTCCCACTTTGGTCGATATCCCTTACACCAATCTAAGCATAAGCGGAAAGGAGCGTATCAACCATGAAATGGAATCTGAAAAACAAGTTTCTCGTTCCGATGATTACCCTGATCGTGGTGGGAATGGGTTTGTCTACTGCGATCTCCTATGTCAAATCCCGTAATTCTCTGAAAAACACCATTCTCGAAAATGTGCATAACGTTGCCAACTCTACCTCGGAAATGATGGTTGCCTGGATTCATGACCGCAAACTGGACATTAAAAACTGGAGCAAACAGGATATCCTGCAAAAGGCGACCAGAGATAATTTTGTGGGGAAGGCAGCCCGGAAGTCGGCGAACAAGTGGTTTGCCGAACTGGTTGAGGAATATAAATACTATGAAAGCCTGAATGTTATCGGAAGCGACGGAATGGTGATAGCAAGTTCCGCCCGGAACAGCATCGACAAGATTAACCTCAAGGATAGCGGTTATTTCCAGGAGGCCATGCAGGGGCAGCACGTTATTTCGGAAATTGTCCTGAGCAAGGCTACCGGAACCCCCATTTTTGTCATTGCCAACCCCATTACGGTAAATCAAAGTGTTGCCGGTGTTTTCATCGGCGTCATCGACATATCTTCTTTCAGCGATAAATTCGTGGACACCGTAAAAATCGGAGAGCGAGGCTATGCCTACATATACGACCAGCGTGGGTTCGTCATCTCCCATCCCAAAAAAAGGGAAGTGATCCTGAAGCTAAACATGAACGACCTCCCCTTTGGCAAGGAGATGGTTGCCATGGGATCCGGGGTCATAGAGTACGAGTGGAATGGGAGCGTTAAGACCGTGGCTTTTAAAAAGGACGATTTGGTCGGCTGGACCGTGGGAGCTGGGACTGACAATGCAGACCTTCTGAGTCCGGTTAAAAGTCTGGGCATCCTTAACCTCAGTGTTTCCCTGGTCGTCGTGGTCGCTTCCGTCTTACTGCTTCTCTTTCTGGTTCGTAAAACGACCAGACCGCTCAACAACGCCGTAGACCGTTTGAAGGACATTGCCCAGGGAGAAGGCGACTTAACGCAACGGCTGGAAGTGACCACCAGTGATGAGATGGGGGATATGGCGACCTGGTTCAACACATTCCTGGAAAATCAAAAGATCATGATCAAGGAGATTGTCGACAATGCTGCTTCTTTGACCCGATCATCATCCGAACTGGCGGCCATTTCCCAGCAAATGTCTTCGGACGCAGATGAAGCCTCTGGAAAATCGAATACGGTGGCCGTGGCCGCCGAAGAGATGAGTGCCAATGTTAATTCGGTGGCCGCGGCCATGGAGCAGGCCGCCACCAACCTGAACATGGTGGCTACGGCGACCGAGCAGATGACGGCCAGTGTTAGCGAAATCGCCCAGAATTCGGAAAAAGCCCGTGAAATAACCGGTGAGGCTGTGGCCAAGGCCCAGGGGACGTCACAGAAGGTGGATGCCCTGGGGAACGCTGCCCAGGCGATCAGCAAAGTAACCGAAGTGATAACGGAAATATCCGAACAGACCAATTTGCTGGCCTTGAACGCTACCATCGAGGCAGCCCGGGCCGGTGAAGCAGGCAAGGGTTTTGCCGTGGTGGCCAACGAAATCAAGGAACTAGCCAAGCAGACATCCGAGGCGACTCAGGAAATTAAGAAGCAGATTGAAGAGGTTCAAAGCTCCACTCAGGAGACGGTGACCGATATCAGTGAGATTTCGGATGTGATAGGCAATGTGGACGAAATCGTCAGTACCATCGCCACTGCCGTGGAAGAGCAGTCTGTTACCACCCGGGAAATCGCCGGGAACATCGCCCAGGCCTCCTCCGGCATTCAGGAAGTCAATGCAACCGTTGCCCAGAGTTCAGAAGCAACCGCGTCCATTACCAGCGATATATCCGAAGTCAATCAGTTTTCCAATGAAATCACAAATAGCAGTTCCCAGGTCAAAACCAGTTCCGAAGACCTGTTGAACCTGGCTGAGGAGATCAATGCAAAGGTCGGCAGGTTTAAGGTGTAGCGGAAGAATTCATTGAACTGAATCATGAATAATTGGCTTTGTTCCAAGATAGGTACAAAAACTCTCACATCGCTTACGTTTTTCCCTATTCACCGATCTTTAGGTTATAAGTGCGGCACGCAATGTTACGTGCCGGAAACCATACACTACATTATAAAGGAGCCTCAAAATGATGAAATCCATGACAAGATTTTTCCTGGTTTTGGTCATCTTCGCGCAGGCAAGCATTGTCGGCGCCGATGAAACAACTGCAGAGGACGTCTACAATCTGGTTCTCAACGCTTCGAACATGCTCGAAGAGCTAGGTGAGGAGGGATTGACGGCGTTCAACACCGATGGCGAATTTTCCTTGAAGGACACCTATGTGTGGGTGGTCAACTGTGACGAAAAGCGCGTTATTGCCCATCCGAACAACAACTACATTGGTCTTGACCTCACCAAGGTCAAAGACAAGCACAGGGACGAATCCAAGCGTAGGCCTTTCGTTGTGGAGATGTGCGCCGAAAAGGACAATGCCAACGGCGTCTGGGTGGAATACTGGTGGGAAAAACTGGGACAAAGCGAACCGGCCAGGAAGATCAGTTTTATGGTGCAGGTGCCCAACCAGCCTTATCAGGTGACCGCTGGCATCTACAACGATACCATGACGGTGTCGGAATTAAACGGAACCCGTTAGCTTTGCAGGCACTTTAACTATCACATTAGTTTTGTGCGATTTTCGGTATTTGCCCAAGGTCATAGGCTTGGGTTTTTATAACGTAAGCACACAAAATTCAGGGAACCTTTGGCGCACGGGCATCCGGTACACTGAATGATATTCATCGTGTGTCTACACTTTTCGGCTATTTTTGGGGGTGTTTTTCTAAATGAACGAGCTGTTTTTGAGGGTTGATCTTCAACTTATTTAATATGTTATCGCGCCGACCGAAGCTCGGCGCATCTTGCAGGGGGCAAGTCCCTGTCGGGAGGAAGGCCAGTGATGGCTTTTTGTAAGGGTTAGCCACCCACCCGTATCGAGCCTTGGGTCCATGGCGGAGATGCTTTTTGACTATTGTAAGTGCAGGACGTCGAGATAACTCGGCTGGAAACGAGCCGCGACCCGGGATCTACCGGTGCCATTCGCGGAGGTCTCACCCCACTGAATAAGCAATGAGAAGGGGCATCGAACAAGATGGGCCAAACGTAGGCAGAGAATCTTGCAGGCCGTAGGGGAGACCGCGCTCTCTGAATTGCTGGTACAGCTTCGAAAAAGCAATCGAGGACGCCGAGGATTTTAACGGGCGCCGAAGGCAACATAGAAGCATCCGCTTTGGCGAGGATGTGGAGGTCCACCGGAGTCATCAGGCCGTGGCATGTAAGAAGAGATGCGCCGTAGAACTCGGGAAGCCCCATTGTGCTCCTGAGGTAATTCAGGTGGGTCGTCGCAAGGCGGCTATATGCCAATGGGGTGTCTTATCAGGCATAGTACTCGGCGGTTGGGAAAGCCAGCCACACGCAAGTGTCAATGACACCTGCACGGGAAAGGACCTGACGGAAGGACGCAGCCCACAAAGGAAACTCGTGCCGGACATGTAGGGCTGGATAACACGAGCCAACCTCACTGCGGGGAATAGCCACTGGATATTATAACGGGTAACTGTAAAGATCCGCGCGGAAGCGAGTCCAACCAAAGAACCGGATGCGGGAAAACCGCACGTCCGGGGCAGTGTGGGGGGTGCCGGAGGACCGGCGTTCCTATCACGAGACGCAAAAGATATTGGGTAGGCAGAACTTAGCGTTAAACTTGCACATAACTCCTATACAGTACGGAGGGATTTTGAAATGTTGCGATAACAGACTATCAAGTATAGTCCTTGATCCGCATTTCAGTTTTTCAATTCAAATACAGGTCAGAAAAAATTGTAATTTTAAAAAGTCGATATGTAAGCTCGAAATTTCATCACCTAAAATGGGTGTATTAGACCCAAAACAGGCGAGTATTGGAAAACAACTCAATCAAAGCGTCTGGTTGAATATGCAGCCAGGAAGACACTGCCAGTAGTAAAAATGAATGCTTAATACAGACGCACCGGTTTTCTTCTTTCTCATTTTAAGATCACCGATTTTGCTTTTACTGATCGTTTCGCCCCCTTTCTTGGTTTAAGATGGGTTCACAACCGCCCCATGCGGCTGCTGCCCGAGCTTTCGGACTATGTTGCTCAGGGGTTATAGCCGTCAATGAATTCAAATCACATCAGAGCTGTGAAATTTGTGTATTTCGTTTTCATTATAACCAAGCTCCCTTAATACATCCGTTGTACTTTCGCCGAAGCCCACGGGTGGCAAACGCAAAGCGCCTGGAGTTTTGCTGAGTTTGACGGGAACGCCGAAGGCCGTAGTCTTTTTTCCATCTCCATCAGAAAAATCCACGATCATCTCCCTTTCACGCAAAAAACTATACTTTAATACTTCTTTCAATCCATGTACAGGACTGTAGCACACGTCCAATTTCTTCAGCGTCTCATTCCATTGGGCTTGAGTTTTCTGTTTGAAAACCTCTCTAAAGCGCCCAATGATTTGAGGTCTCATCCTTTCATTTAACTGTTCGCAAGCATATTCAGGAAACCCCAAATAATTGCAGAGCTTTTTCCAAAATTTGCTTTCGAGTGCACCGACGGAGATATATTTGTTGTCAGCCGTCTCGTAGGTATTTTAGCAGGCATACTTATGCGAGAGCAGCGACGCTCCCCGTTGGGGGAGAACACCGTCTTCCTGAAAGAAGTGGAGGGCAATCGGTAAAAAGGATGCCATCCCATCTGTCATGGATATATCAATAAACTGGCCCCTGCCGCTTTTAGCGCCGTATAACAGTGCCAGAAGAATACCGATGGCCGCATTCATGCCTCCTGCGGCGAGATCAGCGATTTGAACACCGGGAATACTCGGGCATCGATCCCCTTCGCCCATGAGGTCCAATACCCCGGAATAGCTGAAAAAGTTCACATCATGACCGGCAAAATCCTTTTGGCCACCGGTCTGGCCGTATCCGGTAATGGAGCAGTAGATAATTTCCGGATTGAGTCGGCGCACGGCATCGTCGCCGACTCCCAGTTTTCTGGCCTGGCCACACCGGGCCTAAAGGTTTCTATAATTACATCAGCTTTTTCGGCCAATTTGAAGAAAATCTCTTTACCCATTCCTGTCTTCAGGCTCAAGGTGATATGTTGCTTGTTGCGATAAAGCGGCTTTATGTAAAGTCCGTCATTTTTGTAACGTCGGTCTTCGATTGAAATCACCCTGGCACCGTGGTCCGATAGAATCATGGAACAATACGGGCCAGGCAACAGGCGGGACAGGTCCAGAACCGTGATGCCGTTAAGTGTTCCCTGCATAATAATAAAGTCTCGCTATGTTGGAAGTCAATCGTGTCCTACCGCAATGGGTCCGTTTGTAGTACCGAAAAAAATTTGCGGTTGGATGTCTCTTTTACAAACATCAACAAGAAACAGAATCGAAACATTGCAAAAGCAAATAAACACGAAGGCTCCGCTATTGAGTATTTCTCAATAATCTTAGGTCGCCAGCGCACGCAGCTTAAAGCGCTGGATTTTCCCGCTGGGTGTTTTGGGCAACTCAGCAACAAATTCAATTTCACGGGGATACTGGTGTTTACTTAATATTTTTTTTACAAAAAGCTTAAGTTCTTCGTTAAGCTCCGATGTTGGTTCATAGCCGTTTTTCAACACAACGTACGCCTTTACAATTTCTCCCTTGGACGGATCGGGCTGCCCCACAACAGCGGCTTCCAAAACGGCCTCATGTTCTATGAGAGAGCTTTCTACCTCAAAGGGCCCAATTCTGAACCCGGCGCTGGATATGACGTCATCATCGCGCCCTTCGAACCAAAAATACGCGTCCTCATCCTGCCAAGCAAGGTCGCCAGGCACGAACCAATCCCCCGCAAAAGCGAGTTGGGTCTTCTCCTCATCTTGCCAATAGCCCTTAAAATAGGTTCCGTATTCATTTTTGTTCACCGACATCCTGGACGGCTCTTTGCCATCACACTCGTTTCCTTCAGAATCGAGAAGCGCTATACGATGCCATGGCACCGGAAATCCCATGGAACCGGGCTTGATTTCCATATCGCAGCAGTTGTAATTGCACACAACCATACCCGATTCGGTATAACCGTAATGGTCACTGATGGGAACGCCGAGATTATTGATAGCCCATTTTACCGTATCGGCGTTAAGGGGCTCTCCCGCGCTGCTAAGCACCCTTATATTGAGGTTGTACTGCTGGCGTAGCTCTTTACCGGCGGCTGCCAGGGCTCTAAATGCGGTCGGCGCATACGCAAGATTGGAGATCTTGTGTTTTTCCATTAATTGGTAGCAACGTTCTGGAGTGAAGAGGCCCTCTTGCACGAGAATCGAGTTTCCTATCGTCAGCGGAGCAAAGGAATTCAGCAGTCCGTAGGCCCATGCGGGATCGGCAGCACACCAGAAAGAATCTTCCGGCCGCAGCCAGATGGCATATCGTAGGTAGGGTACGTGGAAGATAAAAAATTTATAAGACAACATCGCCCCCTTGGGCATGCCGGTTGAGCCTGAGGTAAACAAAATAATGGCCAGGTCGTCAGGTAAAACCGTTGCCTTTTCCGCCTTTGCGGTTGTACCCTTTAAGGCTTCATGAAAATCGATATCGCCCTGCCGCAGCGTCTCTTTTTTCGGCTGAACTACAAAAATGTGTTCTAACCCTTTTATTTTATCATCGACATTATCCCGAAAATTGCTGTGGGCAATCAAAAATCGTGTCTGGCTGTGTTCGATGCGGTGGGCAACGGCTTCAGGCCCGAATGCCGTAAACAAAGGCACATAAACAGCCCCAATTTTCCATATCCCTAAAAGCGAAGCATATAGCTCGGGAACGCGTGGCATCAAAGTGGCGACTCGATCGCCCCGGCGCACACCCTGCTCATAAAGCATGTTGGCCACCTGATCGGAAAGCTGGCTCAGTTCCTGGTGGGTGATCCTTCGAGCTTCGCCGCTGACGCCTTCCCAGTTAATCGCCACCTTGTCCGTACCGGCAAAGCGATCGCACGCTTCATAGGCATAGTTGAAACCTTTGGAAATATCCTTGCTGAACACCGAAAGCTCTTTTTCCCAGTTGAAATCGGCAGATAGTTGGCTAAAGCTAACCTTGTTGTCATACATTGGTTTTCCTCCTATATTTTCGGTCTGTTTATAATGATGCAGTCCTTAATGGTCTTTCATGAATTTTTTTCTCTTTCTCGAAGAGGTTATTGCTCAGGCCGCAGTTCGACGGCGTATTCCTGAACAACCTCATCCTCTTTGTGAGAAGTTAGCAGGCTCACAACGATGAACAGAATGAAACTGATGCACACCCAGTACACCTGGTGTGGGGTCACAATCTTTTCCGTTCCACTTAAAAAGAAGTAATGATAACTTCCCAGGCTATATTTCGCGTATAGCCCGGAAAAAGTGGTACTTACGGACATTGAGATTATGGTGGCCATGGCGGCGGCGGCGGTGGTTGCCCGATCCCACCAAATACCCAGAACGAGCGGAGGGCCGATGGCGCTCAGCAGAAGGACGAAGGCGAACCCGGAGATATCGATGATCAACGCAGGGGGCTTAAAGGCCACAAACATGCAAACCAGCAATACGATAGTCGTCATCAGGCGCGTCACCTGTGCGGGTTTATCCTCAGCCCATTTGCTACCGAACACTTTTCCCATGATGTCCCGCCCCAAGATCACGTTGAGCACCATGGTCCATCCGGAGGCGGTGGCCATGGCGATGGCGATTCCACCGGCTGCGACCACGGCGAGCAAGAATGAGCTATGCTGCGACTCAACAGCTGTGATCATGGAATAGTCCAGGACAGTTATCGATCCGATGCCGTAAGATTCCCGCAACGCCTTCAGCACCACCATGGCGTTATTGCTCCCCTTGGTTTGCATGAGCGGGTGCGTTCCTTCAATCAATACCCTGGCCCCCGTACCGATGATAATCAGGCCACAGTACATCAGGCCGCCGATGGCTACGGCCCAGAAAACGCTTCGGCGCGCGGATTTGATATCCTGAGTGGTGAAAAAGCGCACGACGGTATAAGGCATCACCGAAAAACCGAAGTGCCAGACAAAAAAGAAACCGATCACCCCGGTCCAGGAAGCCATGAGCGCATGAGCCGTTTTGGCGGACGTATAAGGCATGTTAAAAGAAGCGGGGTTGGCGGAGGAGACTGCTTCCGTCAAAACGTTGATCCCGCCGAAGTGGGCAATTATGTAGGCTGCGGCCATTAGAGAGGCCACGGTCATGGCGATCCCCTGAAAGGCGGTGGAATAGGTTGTGGCCACCATCCCACCGTAATAAATATAGACATAAATGATCAGCGCTGACAACACGATGGCAATCGTGAAATTGAGCTTTAAGATGGCCACCAGGAACAGCGCGGTGCCGATGATGGACAACACGATATACGCTATCCCCCAGATGGTGGTGGGAATGCCGGCGATCAGCCGAGTCCATTTTGTAGCGTAACGGTCCGCATAGTAGTCCGTAAAGGAGGTGGCGCATATTTACGTATCGGCGCCGCGGTAATCAATGTTGCGATGGGCATTCCGCCGATCAAGCCCACGAGCGTCCATCAGAACGGATACCCCAAGATGAAGATAATGATACCAAAGTATAATGGCGCTGCAACAATCACGATCAGTGGGATCCCATTAGGTTACCTCCTTTCCCGCAAGTTTTTCTTCCCTTTTCTCTTCTAAACGATAAAACAGAAAAGCGGCGAACAGGTTGACCAGCCATAGGCCCAGAATCCAATTGTAAAGATAGGCGGCTGGTAGAGACCGTCCACGTTTGCCAACGGCAACCCCGGAATACGCATCTCAAGAAAAATGAGCATAAAGGCCCAACCGTACATGATCAGCATTCCTACCCAAAAACAAGTGGCATTCCCCGAAACATAGCTCCACCTCCGCTATTGATTTATGAAATAACAAACCTTCGACTATTGAATTTAGCCCAGCAAGCGACGTGCCAATCTTTATCATTTTGATATTACACATATTTTAATTTTCTTCAGCGACATAGAGAGTAAGCCATACAGGACAGGTGTCCGGCAATGAGGACAGGTGTCCGGTTCGACAAGTCATACGAATCGAAAGGGATGCTATGCGTGCCGAAAGCATGTCCCTGCAGCAAGCGGAAGGCTCCGCCTCAACGCGGCATGCCCCGCCAAGAGGGGAACAAAAATTAAAGGTTGTACTCGTTCTGGTGGGAGAGTGCTTCAGGGAACATCAACAGGGAGGATAATCCTTATTTAAGAACTGCTTACTGGGCAATCCTCAACACGGCTTTACAAACCTACTCGGTTCATTTTCGCATATAACCATGATCTGCTAATACCCAGTATCCTTGCAGCTTTTGCCTTATTGCCGCCGGCCTGTTCCAATGCGGTGAGGATCACTTCTCTTTCATGTTGATCGCGGCTTTTGATCAATAGCTTGTCGGCTGATGTGGATCTATCCCTGGAAGTCCTTTTTCCGGGTTGCTCTTTAAGATAAGGCGGAAGGTCTCCAACATCGACTTTTTCCGACCTTGCCAGATTGGCAATGCGCTCCACAACGTTTTCCAGTTCGCGGATATTGCCCGGCCAATGGTGTGCATCAAGTATCTCGCGGACATTTTTTGAAACCTTACGGATGCTTGTCCCGAAAATACGGTTGTATTTTTCCAGAAAGAAGTGAAAAAGCAGCTGGGCGTCACCGGCTCTATCCCTGAGCGGAGGGATGTGTAAGTTGATCACATTTAGCCGATAATACAAATCGGAACGAAATCGTCCTTCGCTTACCAATCGTTCCAGATCATGGTTAGTGGCTGCTATGATGCGCGGGTCTACGTGAGTGGTTTTATCGGAACCCAGGGGTTCGAAACTTTTTTCCTGAAGAACCCGCAATAGCTTGCTTTGCAGGCTCAGGGACATATCTCCGATTTCATCCAGAAATAAGGTGCCACCGTCGGCTAGAACCATTTTACCTTTTCTTCCCTTGTTTTGTGCTCCGGTAAATGCGCCGGGTACATAACCGAAAAATTCGGATTCCAGCAGGTTGTCCGGAATTGCGGCGCAATTGACTTTTACGAGCAGGCCTTTACTGCAAAAGCCGGTCTCATGAATCGCCTGGGCAATGAGTTCTTTCCCTGTGCCGCTTTCTCCGGTGATGAGAATGTTAGATGGTCTCTTGGCGACGACGCCGGCTTCTTCTTTGATCCGCTTCAATTCTGGGTCCGAAGTAACGATTCGATCGAACCCGAAGCGTCCTTCTTGATTGTCGCGGATTTTGTTTTGGTACAACGCCCGTTGATGACCCAGATCTTCCAGCTTTCTCGCAAGATCGCGGACCTCCTCAAGATGTCGAAATAAAATTTTACCGACAGCACCGATTACACGGCCCTCCCGCATGATCGGCAGGCTGGATACGGCATAGGGAGTTCCGCCGATAAATTGCAATTGGTTGATTTCCGCCACACCAGTTTGAGCAACCACATGAAGCCGCGTATTTTCTATAACCTTGTCTACCGGCCGCCCGATCATCTTCTTGCTAGGAATTCGGAAAAAATCTTCAGCCGCGCGATTAACCATGGAAATCGTTCCATTGGCGTCCACCACGACAATTCCGTCGTAGGCAATTTCCATGATCGAGTCCAGCGTCTTGTAGAGTTTGGTTACACTCTCCAGCTTCGAGGAGATCTGATCAATATCCGTTGTGTCTTGGAAAACAATCACTGCGCCGCTGATTTGGGAATCGCTGATAATCGGCGTTACGTTACACAGCAGGGCTGAACAGTCAACGGTCTGCTTAATGCCGATAAATACATTGCCTTTCGTAAGCACGTCACCAAGATGCAAATTTCTGAGCAGGGAATCCACTGGCTTCCTCTTGATCCGGGAAAACTTGACGGAAAGCATCTTCTCGGCCGCCGCGTTGACGGTGGTGACAAATCCGTCGGAATCTACGACTAACAACCCGTTATGCATGGTGTCGAGAATTGCACGCAACCGGCTGTTGAGCAATTCCTCCTGATGAAACATCGCCATGATCCAGCCTGCTTTGGTGAAAATGCCGGTTACTTTGCCGTTTCTATCGAGAACGATGGCGGTTCCGGTTTGACTTTTGCGAACGGTTTGCGAAGCGTCTTCATAGGACATTTCTTTTTGCAATGTAATAATGTCCTTTTTTCTAAAAAGGCCTTTAATCAGGGTGTTCGGAGGCAATCCACCAGACACGGCGTCATAAATATTGGCCTTGGTCATAATCCCAAGCAGGCGACCGTCCTCCTTGCGGGTTACAGGAAGAACGTCCAGCTTGATTGAACGCATGAGCTCGGCTGCTTTCTGCAGATCGTCTTCCGGCGAAAGCGTTTCAAACGACTTGCGCATAATATTTTCAATCGACATTGTTTTCATGACATTCTTCTTTTCCACTTTCTTGATCAACGCCAAAAATGTTTAAGCCGTTGGGTGTTGTTCCCAAAGCACTTTCGAAAATATGATGTTCGTATGTCCTTTTTAGAGGACATGTGTCCTGTATCGGTAGCAGGTTTGAAATTCTATTGAAAGCATAATTTATGCGATTTTAATTGCTTATTATTGTGGCACACCTATTGCTGCCATAGATGCACAGACCGGCAGATGGTTACGGTCGGCACCACTTCAGACGTTATGAATCAACGGACTTTCTCACGGTGGAATGACCCGTCGGCTGAAACGGGGTGAATAAACAAACAGCTCATAAAAAAGGATGGCGAGACATGAAAATAAGGGATCATGTAGCGATTATTACCGGTGGCGCTTCGGGTTTGGGCGAAGCGTGTGTGCGCGGATTTGTTGATGAAGGCGCCAAGGTAGCCATACTGGATTTCGATGAGAACAGAGGACGGCAAATCGCCTCGGATTTGGGTGCGGCGACCATGTTCTGTAAAGCCGATGTGACCGATGAAAACCATGTGGCAACGGCAATTAATCAAGCCCTTGAGAGATTCGGCGGCATACATTTCGCCGTTAATTGCGCTGGCGTTGTCATCCCTGCCAAGGTCCTCAGCAAAGGCAATCCAATGTCCATAAGCAGTTTTTCTAAAGTCGTCAACATCAACCTCATGGGCACCATGAATATCATCCGGCTGGCCGCTGAAAAAATGGTTTTTAACGCGCCCAATGACGATGGTGAAAAAGGTGTTGTGATCAATACGGCCTCGGTAGCTGCCTTTGAAGGCCAAATCGGACAAGCGGCCTACGCGGCTTCCAAGGCAGGCGTAGTCGGTATGACACTTCCCATTGCACGGGAGTTTGCCGACTATGGGATTCGCGTGATGACCATTGCGCCGGGCTTGTTCGAAACACCGATGCTGGCCGGACTTCCCGAAAAAGCCAAAACTGCATTGATCAAAATGGTTCCCTTCCCCAAACGGCTTGGCAAATCTTCTGAATTTGCGCAGCTCGCCATGCACATAATCGACAACCCGCAATTAAACGGCGAGACCATAAGACTGGATTCGGCCATACGCATGGCCGCTCGCTAAGTGTTTTAAAAGGAAAGAATGGAAACGGTGAACTTTAACACCATTGTCTGCGGAAAAGATGAGGGCATTGGGATCATTACGTTAAACAGACCCCAGAAAATGAATGCCCTGAACAGTGAATTGGTAAAAGAGTTGCACCGGCATTTGATGAAATGGCCGGAGTGGAGGCCCTTGCGGCGATTATTATCCGCGGTAGTGAAAAGGTTTTTGCCGCCGGTGCGGACATCAAGGAAATCGGACGGATAACCTCGCCGGTTGAGGTGCATCGGTTTATCATCCGGGTGCACGCGCTGTTTAATCTCTTGGGGTTAAAATCCCCGAAGCTTTGCTTCGAATAGCTAACAGATGCAGTTAGAGTTGCTTTGATACCCCGTCAGCTCTGCTGCGGGGTAGTTCATTACCATCGAATCCTTTCCCGTGCCGGTCATTGCCGCTATCAGCGGTCTGGCGCTTGGGGGCGGGGGCGAATTGGCACTAGCGTGGGATATCCGCATTGCCTCGGAAACCGCAGTTTTCGGACAGCCCGAAATTAATATCGGTGTCATCCCCGGGGGAGGAGGGACTCAACGGATTCCAAGACTCATGGGGATCGGGAAAGCAAAAGAACTAATGTATACCGGTGATTCCATCGAAACGCATGAAGCCCATCGCATTGGGTTGGTGAATAAGGTCGTAGCGACAGCATCTTTGATAGATACTGCCAAAGAAATGGCCGCTATATTCTCCTCAAAACCGGCCTTCGCGCTAAAGATGACCAAAATGGCCATCAACGATGGCATCAACATGGATATTCGCTCAGCGCTAGCGTACGAAGCTCGGTGCTTTGAGTGGCTTTTCGCCACACACGACCAGAAAGAGGGCATGGCGGCTTTTATTGAAAAGCGAAAACCGGAATTTATCGGCCAATAATCGGCCAGTTACAAAATTTATGCTGAAATTAGCAAAGGGGAAAAACAATGAGAAGAGTTGCCGTTGTGGGCATAGGCCACACCCAATTCGTTTCCGGCTCACCCAAAACACAGCTTGAGCTGTTGTCCGAGGCGTCCATGGACGCCATCAACCGCTCAAATTTGAAACCCAAGGACATTCAGGCGATTTTCTGCGGGAATGTATTGGGTGACTTTTCCGAAGGGCAGGGCATGATTCAGTCCTATCTTGCGGATAACATCGGTTGCTTTAATGTTCCAGCCAGCCGTTTTGAGGGGGCTTGCGCCTCGGCAACCATGGCCATCCGTGACGCATATATGTGGGTGGCATCAGGTGCCTACGATATCGTTTTAGCAGGGGGCGTTGAAAAGGCCACGGCCATGGGGACGGCGTTGGCCACCCGGACCTTTGCCATGTTTCACGACGCCCGCTACGAATACCCGGCCGGATTCACGTTTCCTTCGTTTTTCGCAATGCTCACACATCTTTACGCCTCCAGGCACGGAATTGCGTTAAAGAAGCTCAAAGAGCAGATGGCGATGGTTTCGGTGCAATCCCACGAATACGGTATTCGCAATCCTCACGCCCAGTTCCAAAAAGAGATCACCGTGGATAAGGTACTAAATGGTTTTATGGTAACGACGCCGTTGCAGTTGCTAGACTGTTGTCCTTTTTCCGATGGTGCGGCGTCTTTGGTATTGGCCTCGGAGGAAGTCGCAAAAAAACTAACGGATAAACCCGTTTATATCGCCGGTGTGGGCCAGGCCTCATCTGGTAAGCTCAGCTCGCAATATAAGTATCTGCCGCGATTGAGGGCCCGCGAAATATCGGTCAAGCAAGCCTACGACATGGCCGGTGTCGGCCCCGATGATATCGATGTGTGTGAACTTCACGATTGTTTCAGTATCGCCAGCATTATTGCCGCGGAGAGCCTTGGTTTTGCCGATTTCGGCAAGGGCGGCGAGCTTTGGGAAAATGGGGGAACCCGCATCGGTGGTAAGATCCCCATCAACATTTCCGGCGGTCTGAAATCCAAAGGCCATCCCATCGGCGCCACAGGCGCATCCCAGGTCTATGAAATCGTCCGCCAATTGAGAGGAGATCTGGTGGACCAGGGAAGACAAGTGGAAGGCGCCAAGGTAGGACTCGTGGATACACTGGGCGGAGACGGTGTAATCGTGAACCTGGTTCTAAAATCAGAGTAAACAACAAACGGAGACCGATGAACATGGAACAGACACTTGATTTTCAAACTTATAGCAACGCCTTGAAAAAAAATAAGTTGCTGGGGCTGCGATGCGCTGGTTGCGACACGATTACCTGCCCGCCGAAAATGACCTGCCAGGAGTGCGCCGAAACGGATCTTTCTGTCGTCGAGATGACCGGCGTCGGTAGAATTGTAACCTTTACCACGACCTATGTTGCCCCCATGGGCCGGGAAGTGGAAGCGCCTTACACCATCGTCATGGTCGAACTTGATGAAGGCCCGTGGATCGCAGGGAACCTGGTGGGCATCGATCCGGCTGAAGCCGATATGAGTTTGATCGGCAGGCGGGTGAGACTCGGCCACAAGGTGTTTCCCGGAGACCGATACTCTGCCGGTGATGCGGCAAGGCCCCTGTTCAGCTTTGATGAGTAGAATAACAGGCGCTTCAAATTTCATGCAAATGTTGAATTCTTAGCTTTCGATATTCAGCGCGTATACTCTGCTGGACAAATAAACCCCTTAAAAAGGTGACTATATCTTACATTCCGCACCCGTGAGAATCGATTTTAGGAAATTTTTTATCGTTCAAAAATAACCACATAGGCGATTTAACATATTGTATTTACTGTAAAATAAAAATACCTAGACATTTCAACTAGTTGCTGGTACGTTACCCCCAATCTTGACAACAACAGTTCAAAGGAGGGGACATGCCACCGCTTGACACTGAAAGTTTGACCATCACCGAGGTCAGGCATCTGCCGATCGTCAAGGCTTATGCACAAAAAATCGGTCTGGTGGAGACCATCGACCGGATGGTCGGTTCTCAAATGGAATTGAGCCCCGGCATGGCTGTATTCGGCATGGTGCTCGACACCCTTTCGGGACGGACACCGCTTTACCGTCTGACCGAATTTTTTGAAGAAAAGGATACGGAGCTTCTCCTGGGCACCGCTATCGAACCGGAACGCTTTTGCGATACCAACTTGGGCCGGTCCATGGATCAGATTTTCGAGACCGGTACCCAGAAGGTGTTTTCTCAGATCGCGCAGAATGCATTGACAGTTTTTGCCGTCGATCCGCGACGACTGCATTTCGATACGACCTCCGTGAGTGTATTCGGCGATTACCATCTGGTTGATCCACCGTTTGAGATCACCTATGGTTACAGCAAGGACAAACGACCGGACCTCAAACAGTTTCTGGTATCGATGCTGTGTGTCGACCGCAACATCCCCATTTTGGGGACCACGACGGACGGCAACGCTTCGGACAAGACCTTGAACAACGAACTGCTGACCAATATCTCCGCATACATGGCCAGACACGGGCTTGAACCGGGCGCGTACGTCTATGTGGCCGACTCTGCATTTGTCACCGAGGACAATCTGAAGAAAGCCGACAGGCGTCAGACCTGGTTTCTGACCCGCCTGCCGGCGACCTACAAAGAGTGCGGCCGGATCATTCGTGAAGCCGTGGCCGCCGATGACTGGATCGACATCGGCCGCCTGGCCGAAGAACGCGACCGCCCCAATCGCTCAGTTGCCCGCTATCGGGCCTATGACGGCACCGTCGAGCTTTACGGAAAAACCTACCGGGCGATCGTCGTGCATTCCAGCGCGCATGACAAGCGGCGTCATAAACGCATCGATCGCATGTTGAAACAGGACCGCAAGCAGCTTGAAAAAGACTGCAAAAAGCTCGCGGACACCGTGTACTATTGTCAGGCCGATGCGCAGGTCGCGTTAGACAAACTGATTCGTCAATCCGCGTCCAGCTACCACCGGCTTCAAGCTGGTGTTGAAAAAATCCCCAAATACGGTCGCGGCCGGCCTGCGGCCGGTAAGCCCCGAAAGGTTTTGCGCTACGAATATCGCGTAACGGCGACGGTTGTGGAAGCCCCGCAAAAAGTGCAACCGCTCAGGGAAGAAGCCGGTTGCTTTGTCCTGTTGACGAATCTTTTGGACCAACAAGGCGACTGGTCCGCCCCGGAACTGCTCTCCCTTTACAAGAGCCAGATCGGCATCGAGAAGAACTTCAGCTTCCTGAAGGACCCGGCCATCGTAAACAGCATTTTTCTGAAAAAGGCCCAGCGGATCGAAGTGTTGGGCCTGGTATTGCTGATCTCCCTTTTGATCTGGCGTTTGATGGAGCGTTCCATGCGCCAGTATGTCGAGACCAATGACTGTGAGTTGCCCGGTTGGGTGCGACGCAAAACCAGAAAGCCGACCAGCTTTATGATGACGACCAAGTTCTCTTCAATCATGGTCGTTTCCATCGGGAACCACAGACAGTTGGCAAAACCATTGAAAGCTGTTCAGCTTGAGTATTTGAAAGCGCTTGGCGTCACAACTGACACATTCACAGCCCCATAAAGCGATGAAAAATAGTCGAATCGTTGCTGCTTGGGGTGCGGAATGTACGCTATATGTATTTTGAACTCACAAAAGAACAAAAAATGATCCGGGATGAAGTCCGCCATTTTGCTCAGAAGGAGATAGCGCCACGGGCCGAGGAAATGGAAAGAACCGGAGAATACCCTTACGATCTAATGGATAAGATGGCGGAACTCGGATTGATGGGGATCCCTTTTCCGGAAGAGTATGGCGGAATGGGTGGTGATTGGGTGAGCACCCACCTGTGCATCGAGGAAATATCTAAAGCTGACATTACTTTGGGTGCCATGCTGGACGTGACAACTAGCGTTGTTGCCCAGGAACTCTTTGTCTTTGGAACCGAAGAACAAAAACAGAAATGGCTGATACCTATTGCCGAAGGAAAAAAAATCGGCGCCTTTGGCCTGACAGAACCGGATTCAGGCTCCGATGCGGGCTCTTTGAGCACGACTGCGGAGTTAAAAGGGGACGAATGGGTGTTAAACGGCACCAAGCAATTCATCACCAATATCGGACTTGATAATGCCTCGGTGGTCCTTGTGGCTGCAAGGGTTAAGGAAGATGACCTAAAGGATGTCATATCGACTTTTATCGTTCCCAAAGATGCGCCGGGCTTTAAACTGGGTGAACGGTATCGAAAAATCACCTGGCATGCATCAGCGACCCATGAAGTGATATTATCCGATTGCAGGATTCCCAAAGAAAATCTGCTGGGAGACCTCAAACGCGGCTTTGCCCAGCACTTAGCCGTCCTTGAAACCGGCAGGATCAGCATCGCCGCTGTGGCTGTAGGAGTGGCTCAGGCTTGTCTAAATGAGGCTTTGAAATATGCCCAGGGACGGCACCAGTTCGGCAAGCCTATTTTCAACTTTCAATCTATCCAATTTAAACTGGCGGATATGGCTGTATCGATCGAATTGGCTAGAAATCAGGTCATAAAAGCAGCCTGGCTTAAAGATCTTGGGAAAAAGCACAGTTTTGAGGCCACCGTAGCCAAGCTGTATGCTACGGAAATGTTAGAGAAAGTGGCCACTGATGCCGTACAGATCCACGGCGGGTACGGATATATGGAGGAATATCCGGTATCGCGTTATTACCAAGGGGCCAAACTTTTGCAGATCGTCGAAGGCACATCTGAAATTCAGCGTATGATCATTGGCAGAATGCTGGCCAAGGGATCATTGTCCTGACGTGTTTGAGATTTGTAAAATCATGATTTAGGGCTACACGGATGTGCCCGGTATCCCCCTAATATGAAAATAAGAGGCAAAACATGGAGATTCTGGTATGTGTCAAACGGGTTCCCGATACCGCGGAAAACGAAATCGAGGTCAACAGTGACGGCAGCGATATCGAACGCGACGATCTGGTGTATTCGGTCAACGAATGGGACAACTACGCAGTGGAAGAGGCCATCCAGATCCGCGACAACGTGGGCGGCAGCGTCACCGTGGTCACCGTGGGCGACGACAACGGCCTGCTGCTTTGTGACGACGCCTTCGAGGGGGCCGATGGCCGTGGCGTGGCCACCCTGCTCAAGGCCGCCGTGGAAAAAGGCAACTACGATTGGAGGGGTGGGGTCGCACCAAATTAACCAATTGCCATGATAGAAGAAAGTAGTCAAAACCGGCCTCATAAATAGCCTTAGACCCTCTATTTTGGGCCAAAAACCATTGAGGCGTGTCTCCGAGCGCGAGGAGCGATACAGCAAAAGCATTGCCATTGGGAGACAATCATTTGTCGAAACTGTGCAAGCGAAGATGGGCATCAAAGCAGTCGGCCGGAGGAGGCATGAAAGCCGTAGCGATGCATATGAATTGCGGGAAACGGTGGAGCGTTATGGACGTGAGAATTCGTAAGATTATTCACTCAGGTCGATTGCATTCGATTTGGAAGGCGGAGTATAGATCTGAATGATCTAATATCTTTAAAGTCGATTTTTTGGGGTTAAAATATAAGGTTTAAGGGTGATTTAAGGGCCTTAAAAATGAGGAAAAGATTGTAATTATGGTGTGTTAATTTGGTGCGACCCCATTCCGATACAGCTGGGCGACTTGCTGTGGGGCACCAAACGCCGTCAGGGCTTGGTGGAAAGCATGGCCAAACAGGCCGCGCGAACCATCGGCAGCCAGATTGGTCGGCAGATCCTTCGCGGCGTGTTAGGTGGCATCTTCGGCAAAACGCCCGGTCGTTGACAGCAGGCCGCTGGCTGACGCCGTGATGCCGCGTTCGTCAAGCACTGTCCGACGAGCGCATACTGGAAAACAACGGGATCGCCCCTTCGACCGTCACCCATATTTTTTTCCTTGACAACCTCTGAATTTTCAGGATAGAGCATGTCCATCAAATGATGGAATTAAAAGATTGAATCGGTTTGCCTATGTCATCATCCCTTGAAAAAGCACGTCAAGATCCAAACTCCATGAAAGCGCGCATCCTCGGTGCGGCTCGAAAACTGTTCGGTGAGTACGGGTTCCACGGAGCCACCACGCGAATGCTGGCACGGGAGGTGGGGATCGACATATCAACCCTCCACTACCACTGGGGTGACAAACAGAATCTCTACGAAGCGGTGACCACGGACATCAACGACGAGATCGGAAAGAAGCTGATTGAGGTCGAGAAAAAGGTTCGCGGGAAATCCATGCGGACCCGGCTGGAGGTCGCCATCGATGTGATGAGCGACTACTTTTTCGACTATCCGGAAGCCTCCAATCTGATCCTGTTCAGCAACTTCAGCAAAACCCGTCCCGACGAAATCATGGACCGCACCATGAGCATTTACACCAGCAACATCGCCCTCGCCATGGGGCTGGCGCCCAACAAGGAGGATGTCTCCCCCCAGGCCAACGCCCGAGTGCTGGCGGTCTCGAACGCTATCATGAACTTTACCTCGGGTGAGCACCTTTTCCGCCCCATGCTCAACGTGGACCGGAAGGCCTATATCGAAGTGGTCAAGGAGACGCTCAAATTTATTCTGATCCCGGCTTTCGCCAAAAACGAGTCGTGATGCGGCCATGAGCACCCTTTACGCAAGGGTTTGACTCATATCGGCATGGACCGGCCGTTCGACCGTCTTTTTAGACACTGGCGTGTTGGTTTAAACTTAAATCCATCAACTGATGGAATATATTGATGGATGTCTGCAAATCCTAATTATTGAAGGAGGGTCTTATGGCGTTGAACATGGATGCGATCGGCAAAAAAATTGGTCCCATGACCAAAGACTACAGCTGGAAGGATACTGTGCTGTACGCCCTTGGCGTGGGCGCTGGTTTTTCCGACCTCGACTACTGTTATGAAAAAGACCTGAAGGTCATCCCCAGCTTCTCCATTGCGGCCATCTTCGATTTCCTCTCACAGGTCGGCATCGAGTCCGGGGTTAACCTCGCAGGCATTCTGCACGGTGAACAGGAGCTTATTTTTCACAACCCCATCCCGCCCGAGGGGACCCTCAGAACCGAAGGCGCCGTGACCCACTACTACGACAAGGGGAAAGGCAAGGGCGCTCTCATCGTGGGCGAGAGCGACACCTATCACTCCAACGGGCAGAAACTCTTTACCAGCGTCATGACTGTTTTCGGACGCCTGGACGGCGGGTTCGGCGGCGAGAACGCCCCAAAAAAAGAAATCACCTTTCCGGACCGGGATCCCGATTTCGTGGTGGCCGCGGCCCCCGCACCGGATCAGCCCCTCCTCTACCGCCTCTCTGGGGATGTGTTCCAGCTCCACGTGGACAACGAATTTGCCAAAGTATCCGGATTCGAAAAGCCGATCATGCACGGCCTCTGCACCCACGGCTTCGCCTGTCGCGCCCTCATCGCGTCCCTGATCCCCGGCTTCCCGGAAAAGGCCCGACGCATGGCGTGCCGTTTTTCCAGTCCCCTATACCCGGGGGATCCCATCGAGACCCGGATTTGGAAAACCGAAGAGGGAAAAGCCGCCTGGCGGGTAGTCAACGCCAAAACCGGGGATACCGTCATCGACAATGGAGAGTTCGATTACGGTGAGATCCCCAAGGATGAGATTCGGTTTGACGGCAAGGTGGCCGTTATCACCGGCGCGGGTGCGGGATTGGGCCGAATCTATGCACTGGAACTGGCCAGACGGGGTGCCAAGGTAGTGGTCAACGATCTTGGCGGCGCCCGGGACGGCTCGGGAGAGGGTTCCCCGACACCGGCCCAAAAGGTGGTTAACGAGATCACGGCACTGGGCGGAGAAGCCGTTGCCAACTACGACAACGTGGCCACCGTCGAGGGAGGCGAGAACATCATCATGACCGCCCTGGAGTCCTTCGGCACTGTTGACATCCTCATCAACAACGCGGGCATCCTCAGGGACAAGAGCTTCTTCAAGATGGAGCCCGAAAACTGGCAGGCCGTTCTGGACGTCCACCTTCACGGGGCCTTCAACGTCACCCGGCCCGCCTTCAAGGTGATGAAGCAAAACGGCTACGGGCGAATCCTCATGACCACATCGGCCGCCGGACTCTACGGCAATTTCGGCCAGACCAATTACTCGGCCGCCAAGATGGCGCTGGTGGGGTTCATGAACACCCTCAAGATCGAAGGCGGCAAATACGGCATCAAGGTCAACACGGTGGCCCCCATCGCGGCCAGCCGCCTCACCGAGGACATCCTGCCTCCGGCGCTGATGGAAAAATCCAACCCTGGATTCGTGGCTCCCCTGGTGCTCTATCTCTCCTCGGACCGGTGTCCGGTGAGCGGCAACATCTACAACGCCGGCATGGGCTTCTTCAACCGGGCCGCAGTGGTTACCGGGCCCGGGACCGTCCTCGGCGGCCAGGCCGTCCCCACCCCTGAGGATCTTCTAAAGCAATGGGACAAGGTGACCACACTGGAGGGCGGCAAAGAATACAGCCAGCTCAACGACCTGGTGGGCGACATCATGGGCGCCTTCGCTACACCCTCGGACGACAAAGGCAAGGAGACGGCCGGGATCCGGTCGGTGGCCGAGGTGTTCGCGGCCATGTCCAAAGCCTTTGCGGCCGATGCCGCTGTCGGCGTTGACGTGGTTTTCCAGTACAACATTTCGGGCAGCGACGGTGGCGACTGGACCTGCGTGATCAAGGACGGGACCTGTGCCATCGAAGCCGGCAATCACGAGAGCCCGGCGTGCACCCTCAAGATGGCCGACGCCGATTTCCTGTCCATGATGAACGGTACCCTCCCGGCCATGCAGGCGTTTACCTCCGGCAAGCTGCAAATCACCGGCGACGTGATGAAATCCCAGCTGATCGAGAAGCTGTTCAAAATGTAACCCGGCAAAAAAAAGGAGATGAAAATGATCGGCATTACTTCCTATGGCGCATATATCCCGCGATTGAGACTGAACCGGATGTCGGTTGTCCAGGGCATGGGCTGGTTCGCCCCGGCCATCATGGCTGTGGCCCAGGGCGAACGGTCCATGTGCAACTGGGATGAGGATTCCATTACCATGGCCGTGGCCGCCTGCCGGGACTGTCTTAAAGACGCTGACAAGAGCCTTCTTGACGCCGTCTACCTGGCTTCCACCACGTTGCCCTTTGTCGACCGGCAGAACGCCGGAGTGGTCTCGGCGGCACTCAACCTGAAAAACGACATCATCACCTCGGATTTTACCGCCTCCCAAAAGGTGGGCACCACCGCCCTGATTACCGCGCTCGATACGGTCAAGAGCGGTGAGCGAAAAAACATTCTGGTGGCTGCAACGGACAAACGCGAGACCAAGACCGCCTATTTCTACGAACTCTGGTTTGGCGATGCCGCCGCCGCCCTCACCGTGGGCGACGAGAAGGTGATCGCCGAATACAAGGGCGCCTATTCGCTTTCCTGCGACTTCGTGGACCACTACCGCGGGGCCGAGCGGAAATTCGACTACATGTGGGAGGAGCGCTGGGTCCGCGACGAAGGCTACTCCAAGATCATCCCCGAGGCGGTGGACGGCCTCATGCGGAAGCTGAACATCACCATGCAGGATGTGGACAAGCTGGTCTTTCCCTGCTTTTTCAAGGCCGAGCACAAGAAAATCGCCAAAAGGCTGGGCGCCAGCCCGGAAAAACTGGTGGACAACCTGCATGAGGTGTGCGGGGAAACCGGCGCGGCTCACCCCTTCCTCATGCTGGTTTCCGCCCTGGAAGAGGCCAAACCGGGCGACCGGATCCTCTTGGCTGGTTTCGGTCAGGGGTGCAACGCCCTCTACTTCGTGGTGACCGACGAGATCGAGAACCTTAAGCGGCGCAACGGTTTCAAGGGCAGCCTGGAAAACAAGAAAACCATCGACAACTATCCCAAGTGGCTCAAGTTCCGGGATCTCATCGGCACAGAGATGGGCATCCGCGCCGAAGCCCCCACCCAGACGGCCATGACCGTTCTCTGGCGCAAAAACAAAATGATCCTGGGCCTGGTGGGTGGCAAGTGCCGGGAGTGCGGCACGGCCCAGTACCCCAAATCGGCGATCTGCGTCAATCCCGAATGCGGCGCCTTCCACAGCCAGGATGATCGTGAATTCGCCGACACACCGGCAATCATCAAGACCTTTACCGGCGACATGCTCTCGGTCTCCGTGGACCCGCCCGCTATCTACGGTATGGTCCAGTTCGAAGGCGGAGGACGCTTCATGGCCGACCTCACCGACTGTGAACTGGACGAAGTGAAGGTGGGCCTGCCCGTTCACATGGCCTTCAAGCGTAAGTGCGTGGACAAGGACCGGGGCATGGTCAATTACTTCTGGAAAGCGGTGCCGGTACCGGGCGCGGCAGAACTCATGAACCGCATCGACTACGGGGGGCGGGTGGCCGTAATCACCGGCGCGGGTGCGGGCCTGGGCCGGGTCTACGCCCTGGAGATGGCCAGACGGGGCGCCAGGGTGGTGGTCAACGACCTGGGCGGGGCCCGGGACGGCTCGGGCGAAGGCTCTGCGGCTCCCGCCGACCAGGTGGTGGCTGAAATCCGGGCCCTTGGCGGAGAAGCCGTTGCCAACTACGACAACGTGGCCACCTCCGAGGGAGGCGAGAACATCATCAAGGCGGCCCTGGACGCTTTCGGGCGGGTGGACATTGTCGTCAACAATGCGGGGATCCTCCGCGACAAAAGCATCCTCAAGATGGAGCCGGACAACTGGAATGCCGTACTCGCGGTCCATCTGAACGGGGCCTACAACGTCACTCGCCCCGCCTTCAAAGCAATGAAGCAGAACGGCTTCGGCCGGATCATCATGACCACCTCGGCCGCCGGACTCTACGGCAATTTCGGCCAGACCAACTACTCGGCTGCCAAGATGGGGCTGGTGGGTCTGATGAATGCCCTCAAACTGGAGGGCAAGAAGTACAACATCAAGGTCAACACGATTGCCCCGTTGGCGGCCTCCCGCCTCACCGAGGACATCATGCCCCCGGACATCTTCGCCAGGATGAAACCCGAATACGTGGCCCCCATGGTGCTCTACCTGGCCAGCGACGCGTGCGAGGAGACCGGCGCCATCTTCAACGTGGGCATGGGCTACTACAACCGGACCGCCATCATGACCGGCCCCAGCATCCAGCTGGGCGAAGTGGGGAATCCGCCCACGCCGGAGCAGATCCACGGGAACTGGGAGGCCATCAACTCCATGAAGGGGGCACTGGAAAGCGAGGACCTGAACGCCGCCCTCGGCGCACTCATGGCACCGCCGGCCGCCGCATCCGGAGGGGAGAAACCCGCCGGCGGCAACCGCCTCGACGTCCAGGCGGTTTTTGAAAAGATGTCCGGGGCCTTCAGGGCGGACCAGGCCGGGGGGGTGGATGTGGTGTTCCAGTTCAACATCACGGGGAGCGGCGGCGGCGACTGGATCTGCGCCATCGCGGACAACACCTGCGACATCAAGGCCGGAATCCACGAATCCCCCGCTTGTACCCTGAAGATGGGCGATGCCGACTTCGTCGCGATGATGAGCGGAAAACTGCCGGCCATGCAGGCGTTTACCTCCGGGAAACTTCAGATTTCAGGAGATGTGATGAAATCCCAGCTGATCGAAAAACTGTTCACCTTAGACTAAGGGGAGAGACAATAGATGGCAACAGGAATTAAAGATAAAGTAGCGATTATCGGTATGGGATGCACCCGGTTCGGCGAACGCTGGGACATGGGTGCCGAAGAACTCATGGTCGAAGCCTTCGAGGAGTGCCTGGCGGATGCAGGCATCGAGAAGAACGAAATCGAAGCCGCCTGGCTGGGGACCTGTTTTGACGAGGGCAGCATCGGAAAAAGCGCGCTGCCCCTTTCGACCACCCTGCGACTTCCCTTCATCCCGGTTACCCGGGTGGAGAATTATTGCGCTACCGGCACGGAGGCTTTCCGGGGTGCGGTCTACGCCGTGGCCTCCGGGGCCTACGACATCTGTCTTGCCCTGGGGGTGGAAAAGCTGAAGGACACAGGTTACGGCGGGCTTCCGAGCTTTACCGGCTCCAACGCCGGCAGCCTTACCTGGCAGTGGTTCCCCAATCTTACCGCCCCCGGCTCATTTGCCCAACTGGCCAGCGCCTACGGGGCCAAATACAAGGTCTCGGACCAGGAGATCAAGGTCGCCATGGCACACATCTCTGCCAAAAGCCATGCCAACGGCGTGTTAAATCCCAAGGCCCACCTTCGCAAAGCCGTTAGCGAGCAACAGATCATGAACGCCCCCATCATCGCCCACCCGCTTGGCCTTTTCGACTGCTGCGGCGTCTCGGACGGCTCGGCATGTGCCATCGTCACCACACCGGAGATCGCCAGAAAGCTGGGAAAGAAAAATATTGTTTCGGTTAAAGCCCTGCAACTGGCCCTCAGCAGCGGTGAGGAGATGGCCTACAACGACTGGGACGGCGATCACTTCATGACCACCACCACCTGCAGCAAAAAGGCCTACAAGGAGGCCGGGATTACCAATCCACGGGAGGATATCAGCATGATGGAAGTACACGACTGCTTCTCCATCACTGAATTGATTACCATGGAAGATCTTCACATTTCGGAGAGAGGCCAGGCCGTCCGCGACATCATGGACGGTTTCTTCGACCGGGACGGCCAGGTACCCTGCCAGGTGGACGGCGGCCTCAAGTGCTTCGGCCACCCCATCGGCGCCTCGGGCCTCCGGATGATCTACGAGATGTACCTTCAGCTCATGGGCCGGGCCGGGGATCGCCAGCTCGACAACCCCAAGTTCGGCCTGACCCATAACCTGGGCGGCTTCCCGCAGATGAACGTATGCAGTATCTCCATTGTTGGAAAATATGATGCCTGAGTTCGCCGCATGCGCGCCCCGCCCTTCTCCCAACGGAGAGGGGCGGGGATGAATCGCAGGTCAAACCAAAAGGAAAGAGAAATAGCGCCAGAAATCGTGAAAGGATTTCAATCCACGTCAGGGGACGATTTTCAGCTCAACACCATCACCTTCTTGAAGAACGCCGCGCAGTATTATCCGGAAGTGGAGATCGTCTCACGCAATTTTGACGGCAGCCCGTTCCGCTACACCTACCACGCGGCTCACCAGCGGGTGAAAAAGCTCGCCAACGCCCTGAAGCGCCTGGGAATCGGGCCGGGCGACCGGGTGGGCGTCATGGAGTGGAACACCCACCGGTTTTATGAACTCTACGTTGCCGTCTCTGGCATCGGGGCGGTGCTCGTGCAGTTCAACCCACGAATCGCCAGCGTGGATCGGGCCTACGTCATCAACCACAGCGGGGTCCGATTCATCTTCATCACCGAGTTGATGATCCCGCTTCTCGAGCCGGTGGCCAACACGCTTGGCCGGGTTGAGGGATACGGCGTCATCACCGACAGTCAACCGGGCCAAATCACTACGAACCTTCATCCCGTCCACGACTACGAGCAGCTTCTGGCGAAGGAAATGGCCGAATTTGACTGGCCCATGATCGACGAAACCTCGGCCTTCAGCGCCTGCTATACGTCCGGAACCACCGGCAATCCCAAAGGGGGCTACTACTCCCACCGCTGCATTTATCTTCACGCCATGACGGCCGCGGCCAACTTTTCCGTGACCATGAACGATGTGATGATGCAGACCGTGCCCATGCTTGAATATATCCGCTCGCTTCCCGAAAAAACCGACTTTACAGGCCTGCGCATGGCCTCTGGGGCCACCGAACCTTCCCTGGCACTCATGAAGGGCTTCCAGGAACTGGGCGGGATAGAGATCATCCACGCCTACGGGGCCACCGAGACGGCCCCGATCGTCACGGCCAATTTCCTCAAGCCTTCGCTTGCGGGGATAAGCCAGGAAGAGAAATGGGAACTGAAAAAGAAACAGGGCATACCGGTGGCCGGCCTCGACTTCAAGGTGGTGGACATGAAGGGAAAAGAGGTGCCCCACGACGGGGTGACCGTCGGCGAACTCCTGATCCGGGGCCCCTGGATCACCGCGGCCTACCACAACGACCCGCGCAACGCCGAGTCCTTCGTGGATGGCTACTGGAAGAGCGGGGACGCGGGCACGGCCGATCGGAACGGTTACCTCAAGATCAGCGACCGGTTCAAGGATCTCATCAAGAGCGGCGGTGAGTGGATCTCCTCCATCGATCTGGAGAACGCCATCATGGCCCACCCGGAGATGACCGCGAAGAGCTTTACCCCGACGGCTTTTTCAGGAGCGGCGATCTTTTCCGGATCCGTGAGGGGAACTGCATCTCCTTTTACGAACGGAGCAAGGACATCATCATCCGGGTGGCTACAACATCAGCGCCCAGGAGGTGGAAAACTACCTTTTCTCCCACAACAAGGTCCTCGAGGCGGTGGTGGTGGGCATGCCCGATGAGAAGTTGGGTGAACGCATGTGCGCCTACGTGGTTCCGCAAGCCGGGGAAAGCCTTGTCCTGGAAGATCTCATCGCGCTCCTGGAAGAAAAAGGAGTGGCCAGATGCAAGCACCCGGAACGGCTCGAAATCGTAGCGTCCATCCCCAGAAACCCGGTGGGGAAAGTCATCAAAAAGGAGCTGCGCGAAGACATCAAACTGAAATTGGCGGGGACAGAAACGATCCATCACGCCTTATGGGACGGAGAAAGATATGAATTTCAGACTCGACAGATCGCAGGTGGAGATTCAGAAAGCGGCCAGGGACTTTGCCAGGGGCGAGTTCGACAAGGACTTGGTCCTGGAACTGGACAGAAAGGGGGCGTTTCCCCGGAAAATCTGGGAAAAAGCGGCGCAGCTGGGATTTATCGGTATCCACTACGACGAAGCCTTTTCCGGTGGCGGTTTGGGGCAACTGGAAAACGCCCTGCTGGCCGAAGAACTCTGCCGCAAGGATTCGGGACTTGGCGCGGCCCTCATGCTGGCCGGGTACGGGGCGGAATGCCTGCTGCGTTGCGGCCAAAACAATCTGAAGAAAAAATTCCTGCCGCCGGTGGCCGAGGGTGAGATGCTTTCTGCCATCGCCTTCTACGAGCCCGGAAACGGATTCGCCCTCTCGAATCTTGAAACCACCGCCGACAAAGACGGGAACGCGTGGGTTCTGAACGGTCAAAAAACCTATGTACTGCATGGGGACCAGGCGGACTTTTTCATCCTGCTGGCCAGGACCGACCCGCACGCGCCCCCCGATAATGGGATCAGCATGTTTCTGGTTGAAGCGCATCGGGAGGGGCTCTCCATGGAAACCCTGGGGGAAAAGCTCGGCAGCCGGATGATCGGCGCCTGGCAGCTCAGGCTCGAAGGGGTGCGGATTCCGGCCGACAACCTTGTCGGCAAAGCGGGGAAAGGGCTTTTGCAGGCAGGGAAATTTTTTGACGAGAGCCGGGTGCTGGCCGCGGCCATGGCCGTGGGCACGGCCCAGGGGGCCTTCGACCGGGCGTTCGACTACGTGAAACAGCGCGAGCAGTTCAACCGCAAACTGGTCCAGTTCGAGATCACCCGCCACAAACTGGCCGACATGGCCCTCAAAGTCAAGCTGGCCCGACTCATCACCTATGAGACGGCCTGGCAGAGCGATCAGGGAAAGCTGAATGCCGAAGGCTCCGCAATGGCCAAACTCTACGCCTCACAGGTCGCGGTGGAGGTTGCCGACGAGGCCATCCAGCTCCTGGGGGGGTATGGCTACATGGCCGAGTATGAAATCGAACACTTTTACCGGGATGCCAAGACGCTGGAAATCTTCGAAAACAATAAGGGGGAACAGAAGAACATCGTCGCCGGCGCCGTGATCGGAAAGATTAAAAGATAGACCCGCGGGAGGCGACAACCCATAATAGAGGAAATCAAAATGGACATATTGAAATACAGCGAGAAACATCGGGATTTCAGGCGGCGGCTGCGCGACTTTCTTGCAAAAGAGGTGGTTCCCCACGTCGACCGATTCGAAAAGAACCACCGGGTACCCAAAAAGATATGGCAGAAAATGGGCAGGGCGGGCTTTCTATGCCCCTGCCTCCCGCCAGGATACGGCGGCCTGGGCGGCGACTTTTTGTACGCGGTCATCGTTGCCGAAGAGATGGCACTGACCAACCATACGGGCCTGGCCGTTAGCCTCCATAGCGACATCGTGGTTCCCTACATCGAGAGTTTCGCCTCGGAAACGCTAAAAAAGAAATACCTTCCCGGCTGCATCTCCGGCGACATCATCACCGCCGTGGCCATGACCGAACCCGGTGCGGGAAGCGACGTGGCGTCAATGACCACCACGGCCGTGGAGGAGGGAGAGGGAATTGTCATCAACGGCACCAAGACATTTATATCCAACGCGGTCAACTGCGACCTCGTCGTGCTGGCCGCCGTCGACCCGTCCATCGAAAAAAAGCACCAGGCCGTCTCCCTCTACCTGGTAGAGGCGGGCGTTCCGGGGTTCAAGAAAGGAGAACCTTTAGAGAAGATGGGCTGGAACAGCCAGGATACCGGGGAGCTTTTTTTCACCAACTGTCGGATTCCCAAGGAGAACCGACTGGGGGACCCCGGCATGGGCTTTCTCATGCTCATGCAGAAGCTCCAGCAGGAACGCCTGGTCTGTGCCATGGGCGGGATTTACGGGGCCGAGTATATTCTCAACTGGACCACCGACTATTGCAAAAAAACCGCGGGTAACGGCAAAGCGCTTATCAAATCCCAGGCCACCCAGTTTGCCCTGGTCGAGATGGCCACCGAGATAAAACTGGGCCGAACCTTTATTGAAAAGCTGATCGTTGACCACATGGAGGGCCAGAACGTGGCCATCGAAACCTCCATGGCCAAGTACTGGAACACGGAGCTGGCCAAGCGGGTGGCCCTTCGTTGCCTGGATCTCATCGGGCCCTTCGGCACCCTGGAGGCGTGCCCCATAGCCCGGGCGTTCAGGGACGTACGTGTCACCTCCATCTTTGCCGGGACCAACGAGATCATGAAGGGGATCGTCGCCAAATTCATGGGAATGTAAAAACCTTGCCTATGGAAGCCAAAATGAAAGCGTTTATCGAAAACAAGATTGCCTTTTTGTCCAGGGCATGGGCCTCAAGGTGATGGCTCTCGAGCGCGGGTACGTCAAGCTGATCGCCCCTATCGGAGGAAACGAGAATCACATCGGCAGCATATACGCCGGAGCGATTTTCACCCTGGCGGAAATGCCCGGTGGCGCCCTCTTCATGAGTACTTTCGACGCCTCAAGATACTATCCCGTCGTAAAAGATTTGAATCTGCGGTTTCGGCGGCCGTCCTTCGGCGATGTTTCCATCGAAATCTCCCTCTCTAAAGAGGAGATACGGCGCATCAATGGCGAGGTGGCCGAAAAAGGCAAGGCCGATTACGAATTGATCGGGGAGATCAGGGACCCTGCCGATCAGGTGGTGGCCCTGAGCTGCGGTCTTTACCAGATGCGGGTGAACGGGAGTTGAACATGGGACACTATCTGCAATACGACTACGTCCATCGGGATCTGGATCGGTCGGTGTCGGCCATCGGCGGCCACTACCGTTTCTGCAAGGAGGGGAGACTCTCCTTCAGGGGTCGTCAGGTGCTTTACCTTTGCGGTTACGCCCTTTTTGACACTACCTGCTGCGGGAGCGGAGGATGCGGCTACGCTCTCGTTCAGGGAGTTGTAATAAACTGGAAATACAAAAAGGACCCGGACGGGTTTTCCATCTCCCGCATGGAAGAGATTGGCGAACCGGATTCTCGCAAGGAAATCCAACGCCTGATTCAGGCCAAAGAGAAGGTACAACAGGTGAGGTTTCGCGCCTGGTTATAGAAAGGAGGCCATCATGACGACCGACGGAGCACTCAAAGGGGTCATCTACTGCTCCATCACCGGCTACGGTCAGACTGGAAACTACCGGGACCGGGCCGGCCACGACGTCAACTACGCGAGTTGTACGGCAGGCGTTATATGGACAAACCTTAACCCAAGAAAGGGGGAAAGATGATTCTAGCATCCAGAGAGATCATTGACCAGTATATGGCAGCAGGGATTTATTCGGACATGACCCTCATGGACTGGCTCGCCGTTCATGTTGGAAAAGATCCGGACAAGATCTGTATTACCGACCCGCCCAACCGAAAGGAGCTGAACGGATTTGAGGCCGAACGGATCTCCTATGGCCGGTTTCAGAAGGCCATCGACAATACTGCCAAGGCCTTTGTGGACCTGGGGCTGAAAAAGGACGATGTGGTCATAGTCCAGCTGCCCAATTCCTGGGAGCTTGCCATGCTCTATTTTGCCGTGTCCAAGGCCGGGGGGATTATTTCCCCGGCCCCGGTGCTCTGGCGGGAGGCCGAGCTGGGCTATATCGCCGGCCTTACCGAGGCGAAAATTTTCATTACCCTGGATGAGTTCAACGGATTCGGCCACATGGACATGGCAAAGGGGCTGGCAAAAAAACATCCGGACCTCAACCATGTGTTCAACCTGGAAGCGGTCCGGGAGATGAGTGAAAAAGAATCCGCCACCTCCCTGGACGGGATTGGGGTGACATCCAATGATATTTTTACCATCTGCTGGACCTCAGGCACCGAAGCCAATCCCAAGGGCTGCCCCTTAAGCCACAACAACTGGGCCGGCATGGCCTCCATCCAGGATGCCGCCGGCATGAAGGCCGGGGACGTGATGCTTACGGCAGGGCCCCTTGTGAACATGGCCTCCGTGGGCACGGTATTCATTCCATGGGTGGTCCTAGGGGGCACCATGGTCCTCCACCATCCCTTTGATCCGGGGGTATTCATCCAGCAGATCATGACGGAAAAACCCAATTACACCCTGCTGGTTCCGGCCCTGGCCAATATGCTGGCCAAGCATCCTTCCGTGGATCAGTTTGATCTGACCTCTTTCCGGACCATTACCCTGGGGTCTGCCCCGCCCTCCCTCTGGACCATGCAGGAGTTCAAGAAACGGTGGGACATCGACATCGGAAATATCTGGGGGCAGAACGAGGGAACCGGTTTTATCTCCGGCCTTGACGACATGCCCGATATGGAGAAGCGGGCCTCCTGTTTCCCCCATTATGGGAAGGAAGGCGTGACCTGGAAAACCCGGGCCTCGGGCCATATCATCGCCAAACTGTTGGATCCCCTGGGTAAGGAGGTCACGCAGGTCGGTGAAGTGGGAGAACTGGTTTACAAAGGGCCGGGGGTGATTGCCGGGTATTATAAGTCACCGGAACATACCAAGAAAGCATTTACCGAAGACGGGTTCTTCAGGAGCGGAGATGTTTTCAGAATAGAGGAAGACGACGCCATCTCCTTTTACGAACGGGCCAAGGATATCATCATCCGGGGCGGGTACAATATCAGTTCCCAGGAGATGGAGAATTACCTCATGGCCCATCCCAAGGCCCAGGACGTTGCCGCGGTGGGCATGCCCGACGAAAACCTGGGAGAGAAGCTGTGTGTATACGTGGTGCCCGCACCGGAGCAAACCTTGACCCTGGAGGAGCTGACCTCATTTCTGGAGGAAAAAGGGGTGGCCAAATATAAGCATCCCGAGCGGCTGGAGATGGTTGAGACCATCCCCAGAAACCCGGTGGGCAAGGTCCTGAAAAAGAATCTGAGGCAGGATATTTTATCAAAACTCGAAAGGAACTAATTATACCATGACCTTTGAACTGGACAAGTCCCAAAAGCAGATCCAGAAAGCCGTCTGGGAGTTTGCACGTGGGGAATTTGACAAGGATGAGCTCCTTGACCTGGAAAAGGCCGGGGAGTTCCCCAAAAAGATATGGGAAAAGGCAGCGGGCCTGGGCTTTGTCGGCCTCCATTTTGAGGAGGATTTTTCCGGCGGAGGCCTGGGGGTGTTTGACACCCTGCTTGCCTCCGAGGCCTTGTGCCGGCAGGATTCCTCCTGCGGCATGGCCCTGGTGCTGGCGGGATTTGGCGGTGAACTGGTCATGGCTGCCGGTACAAAGGAGCAGAAATCAACATATCTGGAGCCCCTGGCATTGGGGGAATCTCTCTGCGGGGCGGGGCTTTTCGAGCCCCGGCTGGGATATGACCTGACCGGACTTTCCACCCGTGCAGTTCCCGAAGGCGATGAATGGGTGATTTCCGGGAAAAAGACCTGGGTGGCCAACGGTATGGATGCCGCTTTTTTTATTCTGCTCTGTGAAACCGAAGAATCCCCGGGTGGCGTTCTTTTCCTGGCGGATAGGGATGCCCCGGGCCTCTCCCTCGCCCCCATGCCCCGGAAGCTGGGCAACACCATGACCCCCTGGGCAGATCTTGAACTGGACAATGTGCGGGTGGATCAGACCCGGGTCCTGGGAAAACCGGGTCAAGGAGGGAAGCTGGTGGAAAAATTTCTGGACCAGGTGCGCCTGGTCAATGCGGGTATGGCATTGGGAATTGCCCAGGGGGCCATGGACCGGACCCTGGCCTATGCCAAGCAGCGGGAGCAGTTCGGTAGAAAAATCGCGGTTTTTCAGACACTGCGCCATAAAATCGCAGACATGGCCCTCAAGATCGAGCTGGCCCGGGGCATTGCCTATGGGGCGGCCAGGTCCTTTGACATTAGAAACAAGGCGGCGCTGCTGCCGGCCATGGCCATGGAATATGCCTGTAAAGCCGCCGAGGAAGTGGCGGATGAGGCCCTGCAGATCCACGGGGGATACGGGTACATGCATGAAGGCGAAGTGGAGCATTTTTACAGGGATGCCAAATTTTTAAAGCTTTTCTGTTCGAATCCGGACCTGCGCCGGGACACCATTGCGGACGCTGTAATCGGAAAAATCAAATAAGGGGTAGACCATGGAGATATTAAAATTTACCGATGATCACAAGGCCTATAGAGAACGCCTGGCCGCTTTTCTTGCCGATGAGGTGGTTCCCCTTATTCCCAAGTGTGAGAAAGAACATCTCACTCCCAAATCCATGTGGCGGGCCATGGGGAAAAGCGGCTTCCTCTGCCCCTGGATTGAGAAAGAGTACGGGGGCCAGGGCCTGGATTTCCTCTATTCCGTCATCGTCTGGGACGAGGTGGCCAGGATCAATTTCACGGGACTGGCCGTGGGCCTGCACAGCGATATCGTGGTCCCCTATGTCCATTCATTCGGCAGTGAGGCCCAGAAGCAGGCCTACCTGCCCGGCTGCGTATCCGGGGATATCATAGCGGCCGTTGCCATGACCGAGCCCGGGGCCGGGTCCGATGTGGCCTCCATGGAGACCACGGCCGTACAGGAGGGGGACGAAATCATCCTCAACGGGTCCAAGACCTTTATTTCCAACGGCGTCAACTGCGACCTGGTGGTGCTGGCGGCCCGGAGTCCCGAGGTTGAGAATCCCCACCAGGCCATCTCCCTTTACCTGGTGGAAGAGGGAACCCCGGGATTCACCAAGGGAAAACCCTTTGAAAAAATGGGTTGGGCCTCCCAGGATACAGCCGAATTGTTTTTTTCCGACTGCAGAATTCCTGTGGCCAACCGTCTGGGCAATGCCGGAGACGGTTTTCTCATGCTCATGCAAAAACTCCAGCAGGAACGGCTGGTCTGCGCCGTGGGCGGGGTCTTCGGCACCGAAGCCATGCTGGCCCGGGCCGTTGAATTTTGCAAAACCCGGAAGAGGAACGGCAAACCTTTAAGCAAATACCAGTCCGTCCAGTTCGCCCTGGTGGAAATGGCCACGGAATTAGAGATCCAGAAGAATTTCGCCTATGTCCTGCTCAATGACCACATGGCGGGAAAACAGGTGATCAAGGAGACCTCCATGGCTAAATACCGGATGACGGAGATGTCCAAGCTCCTGTCCGCCAGGTGCCTGGATATCATGGGGCCCGAGGCGGCCATGGAAAGCCATGACCTGGCCCGGATGTTCCGGGACGCCCGGGTGACCTCCATCTTTGCCGGAACCAACGAGATCATGAAAACCATCATCGCCAAAACAATGGGATTGTAAGCCATGGAAATGACAGAATTGAAAGAACTTGTTGAGACCAAGTTTGCGTTTTTAAGGAACATGGGGCTGAAAGCCCTGGACCTGGCACCGAACAGGGTAAAGCTCATGCTCCCCAAGAAAGGGAATGAAAACCACCTGGGTACGGTCTGGGCCGGGGCCCTGTTCACTCTGGCCGAGGTGCCGGGGGGCATTCTGGTCTTTACCTCCTTTGACGGGAGCAAATTCTACCCCGTGGTCAAGGAGATGAACATCAAATTCGTCAAGCCCGCGACCACAGATGTGACCATAGAAATTTCCATGGATGAGGCTGAAGCGGCCCGGGTGGAAAAAGAGGCCGAAGAAAAGGGCAAGGCCGACTTTATCCTGGACGGAGAACTCATGGATGCCAACGATAATGTGGTGGCCGTGACCCGGGGATTTTATCAATTGAGAAAGTATTAAGGATTGGTTTATGAATCATAAAGCTGAATCATCGGATCCATGGGGGGCCCTGGCTGGCGTAAAGGTGCTGGACCTGTCCAGGCTTTTGCCCGGGCCCTTCTGTTCCATGATCCTGGCCGACCACGGGGCCGAGGTCATTGCCATTGAAGACGGCACCAAAAAGACCGGGGAGATATTTTTCGACGGGGTAAACCGGAACAAGCGGCACATGTCCCTGAACCTGAAAACAGAAAAAGGGAAAGAGATCTTTTTCAAATTGCTCAAGGATGCCGACGTGGTTCTCGAAGGATTCAGGCCCGGGGTGGTGAACCGGCTGGGCGTGGATTACGAATCGGTGAAAGCCGTGAACCCCGGCATTGTCTATTGTTCCATCACAGGCTTCGGTCAGACCGGTCCCCTGAAGGACCGGGTGGGCCATGATGTGAATTACATCTCTGAGGCGGGCATTCTGGACCTCATGGGGAGCACGGACCAGCCCCCTGCCATCCCCGGGGTGCAGATCGCGGATATTGCCGGCGGCGCCATGAACGCAGCCATCGGCATTCTTCTGGCCCTGATCTCCAGAAACGCCACGGGCAAAGGCCAGTACATCGACATCTCCATGACAGACGGGGTGGCCGGATTCTTGATTCTGCCCCGGTTTTTCTCCCAGCTCTTCGGCATGGCCCAGCAGCGTGGCCGGACCATGCTCTCCCACAGGTATGCCTGTTACAACACCTATGAAACCTCGGACGGGAAATACCTATCCCTGGGGGCGGTGGAGGCCGTATTCTGGAAACGGCTTTGTACCCTGTTGGGTGCAAAAGAATATATTCCTCTTCAAATGGATGAGGGCCGGAAAAAGGAGATCGTCGCCTGGTTCAGGGATAAATTTGCCAGCCGGCCTGCTTCCTATTGGAAGGAACTTCTGGAAGAGGCCGACGTCTGCTTCTCAATCGTCAAGACCATGGACGAAGCAGTGAAAGGAGACCTGTACAGGGAGCGGGAAATGGTGGTGGACCTTGCAGGCAGCCCCACCATCGGCGTTCCCGTAAAATTGAGCCGTACACCGGGGCAGGTCAGGACCCCGCCGGAATCCTTCGGCCAGAGTACCGAAGAGATCCTTGCGGGCCTGGGCTATACCCGGGAAGATATAAATAAATTTCAACAAGATAAAATAATTTGAGGAGTATACGACCATGACCCACCAGATTGCCGACCGGAGAGACATTGATTTCGTATTATATGAACAGTTCAGGATCCAGGAAATCTGCCAATACGAAAAGTACGAAGATTTTAATAAAAAGATGTTTGACATGATCATCTCCGAGGCCCGAAAACTTGCCATCAAGGAGATCCTGCCCACTTTTGCCGAGTCCGATAAGATAGGGGCAACCTTTGACAAGGGCAAGGTCCATGTGCCCGAATGTTTTAAAAAACCCTACAAGCTTTTTGTGGAAGGGGAGTGGACCGCCATGACCGCCGATCCTGAGCTTGGAGGACAGGGTTTGCCCGCCATGATTGCCACGGCTGCTTCTGAATACCTCTCAGGGGCAAACTACGCCTTTGGACTCTATGGATTCGAGGGCCATGCCGCGGGCCGGATGATCGAAGTATTCGGTACAAAACTCCAGAAAGAACTCTTTTTGAAAAAAATGTACACCGGCGAGTGGGGCGGCACCATGGACCTCACCGAGCCCGGAGCCGGATCCGATGTGGGAGCCCTGACCACCACGGCCGTGAAAAACGATGACGGTACCTATTCCATCACCGGAAACAAGATATTCATTACCTCGGGGGAACAGGATCTAACCGATAATATCATCCACCCGGTCCTGGCCCGCATCGAAGGGGCCCCGGCCGGTACCAAGGGAATATCCCTGTTCATCGTCCCCAAAATCTGGGTCAATGAAGACGGCAGCCTGGGGGATGACAACGATATCGTCTGTACGGGCATTGAAGAAAAGATGGGCATCCACGGTTCCGCCACCTGCGCGTTGACCTACGGGTCCAAGGGAAAATGCCGCGGCCTGCTGCTGGGCGAGGAAAACAAGGGCATGAAGGTGATGTTCCAGATGATGAACGATGCCAGACTCATGGTGGCGGCCATCGGCCTGAACTGTGCGGCCGCCTCCTATGGCCATTCCCTGGGATATGCCCGGGAACGGTTCCAGGGCCGGGCCCTGGAAAACGCCCTGGACCAGAACGCTCCCCAGGTCAACATCATCAAGCACCCTGATGTCCGGCGAATGCTGCTCTGGATGAAGGCCCATGTGGAGGCCATGCGGTCCATGATTTATTACGGGATTTCCCTTGTGGAAAAAGAGGAGCTGGCCACGGATGAAAAAGACCGTGCCTATCATAAAGGGCTGCTGGACTTTCTCACTCCCATCCTGAAAGCCTATTGCACGGACCGGGGGGTTGAGGTCTGCTCCGAGGGGTTGCAGGTATTCGGCGGCTACGGATATACCAAGGATTTCCCGGTGGAACAGCTCCTCAGAGACGCCCGTATCGCCCCCATTTACGAAGGAACCAACGGGATCCAGGCCATGGACCTTCTGGCCCGGAAACTGGGCATGAAAAAGGGGCAGGTCTTCATGGATCTGGCAGGGGAGATTACCAAGACCATTAATCAGGCCAGGGAGGTCCCGGCCCTGGGCGAGATGGCAAACAACCTGGAATCCAGCCTGAACCGGCTCACGGAAGTGGCCCAGCATATCGGACTCACTGCTATGTCGGAGAAATTCAAAATAGCCTTTGCCCATGCCTGCCCCTTCCTGGATGTCATGGGAGATGTGGTGGCGGCCTGGATGTTGCTCTGGCGTGCTTCCATTGCCGTAGGCCCCCTGGCAAAACTGACCAAGGAAAAAACCGGTGCCGACCTGGCTGCATTTCTGGAGAAAAACAAGCACGCGGCATTCTACCAGGGGCAGCTCACCACAGCCCAATATTTTATCCAGTCCATCCTGCCCGTAACCAACGGGAAAATGGATGCCATTAAAGCCATGGATTCGGCCGTAGTCGATATGCCCGAACTTTCATTCGGCACCTAATGGATAATTTACTTTTACGGCGGGGTGCCATCCCCCGTAAAAGAATGATGCCGGATTTCCGGAACAACCTTTTCGGGCCGGTGTTTTCGGGTCGGGACAATCCTGGTGCCCGGCCCGGAACCTTTTTATTTTTTAACCCTGGTTTAATGACTGCATTCTCGATGAGTTGAGAGGAATAGGACCATGTTTCGATGGTATTCCTGATTCTGGGGCAGTCGAGAAATATCGATAATTATGCACCAATTATGTGGCACTGTCTTTTTGGGAGAAATTTTAGCTCGGTCTAACAATTACAATAGGTTATGCACGCTGAAGGACCGATTTGGCGCCCTAATTGTAAAACTTCAGTTAACAGTTATTCCTGGAATCAATCGAGGTTGGGTAGTTCAAAAATCAGAAAATCATCAATGCGATTGATAGTATGTTTTCTTGGAGGTGATGCCAAGTTTTTTCATCCTGTGCCTCAAGGTGCTGGGATTGACTGACAAAAGCTCAGCGGCACCACCTTTCCCATATATTTTACCTTTAGTGATCGCAAGGGTATCTTGAATGTATTTCGAAATAACCGTATCGAGAGGCAGCGTCAAAGATGGGGTGGGTAGCTCTCCAGTATACGAAGGTTCCTTCATTTGATTGAACGGAAAGTCTTCAAATGTTAGAAATTGTCCTTTGTTGAGAATCAAAGCCCTCTCAACGGCATTTTCGAGTTCTCGGATGTTACCCGGCCATTCGTAGTCCATCAGCCGGGTCGCGTCATCAGGCATCAACTGGGGAATTTTTCTCAGTTTCATCTCCCTCGCCTTTTCCAATATAAAATGCTGCACAAGAGCCGGGATGTCCTCCTTACGTTCTCGCAGGGGGGGAATGGTGATCGGGAAAACATTCAGCCGGAAGAAAAGATCTTTGCGGAATTTTTTTTCCCCCATCATATCCTTCAGGTCGCGGTGGGTCGCCGCAATCACCCGAATGTCCAACTTCACTATCTCAACCCCGCCTACCCGTTGTATCTCTTTTTGCTGCAGGACTCTGAGCAGCCTTATCTGCGCATCGGGAGCCAGTTCACCAATTTCATCCAGAAATATGGTGCCATGCTGGGCCCGCTCGAAGACACCCCGTTTTTGTGAGGTGGCGCCAGTAAAAGCGCCCTTCTCATAACCGAACAGTTCGCTGTCCATAAGGGTCGGTGGAATGGCGCCACAATTGAAGCTGATCATAGGGCCTGTCTTCCTTGAAGATGAGTTGTGAATAGCCCCTGCGATGAGCTCTTTGCCAACGCCAGTCTCTCCCAGCAAAAGGACGGGGCTGTTTATCGGTGCGACTTTCCGGACCATCTCCATGGTACTGTAAAGGCCCAACTCTGTACCGATAACGTCCTGTCCAACACGGCGCCGGAGTTCGTTCTGGAAATAGCGACTATCGTCTGCCAGTAAATCTTTGAGCCGTTTGAGTTCCCGATGGCGCATGCTGTTGGTCAGTGCTACCGCAATCGGTTTGTTCAGCAATTCTAAAAGATTGAGATGATTTGGCAAAAATCGTTTGGGGTCTTTACCGGCAACCACAATTACCCCCATCAGCTTTTTTCCCAGAACGAGATCCATGATGATACCCGCCATTTCCGTCCCATTAAAATAGGCGGCGGCTTCTCGTGTTCCGTCGTGATCCCCCAGCCGATCGACCATCCAGGCCCCAATGGATCGCCTTTCCTCCAAATCTTTGATCACATTGACGGGAAGTGTGTTTTTGAATGAACATTCTACTCCACCGCTTTCCGTCGTATATGCCACTGTTTCCAAAAGGCCTGTTTCCTGTTCGTAAATATGAAGAGAGAGCATGTCAGCGGGTATGTATTTACGAATGCAGAGCAGGCATTGCCAGAGAGCCTCTTCAATATCGAGGCTTCCGCAAATGGCAAGCGTTGCTTCCCTGAAAAAAAATTCCATCGGTTTTGCCTCTTTCTTAATTTTAAATAGGGGAGACTATACAACACAACATATGATGATTTCGCCATATATGACAACCAAAATCATCGTATATGACGAAATTTTTCCGGATTGTAGGGGATAGTTAGAGTGGAGGCGCAACAATTTGATATTATGCGGCTTTTTCATAATGATTTTCTGGCACTATTCTTGGAGCATGAAATTGAGTCAGTACATATCAGTTGAAAAAAATTGCATGGTACCACCAGGTTCAAAGACAACCAAACTAGGTGAAAGGAGAAACTCGTATGGATCTTGAGGGGGCTACGATAATTGTCACCGGAGGGGCTTCTGGACTGGGAGAGGCTTGCATTCGCCAGTTCGTCAACAAAGGTGCAACTGCAGCTATTTTCGACTTGGACGAACAACGGGGAAAGAAAATTGCAGCCGAAGTAGGCGACAATGCCCTTTTTTGCAATACCGACGTGGTGGATCCAGGTTCCGTAAAAGCATCAGTCAATAAGGTGGTTGATACTTTTGGTGCGGTACATGTGGTGATCAATTGTGCTGGCGTTGGAACGCCCATGAAGGTGATTGGAAAAAAGGGCCCCATGCCTATGGACCGCTTCAGTCAGGTGATCATGATCAACTTGGTCGGCACCATGAACGTCTTGAGCCAGGCCGCAGATAAAATGCTACGCAATGCACCCAACGCCGATGGCGAAAAAGGCGTGGTAATCAATACGGCATCCGTTGCGGCCTTTGAAGGGCAGATTGGCCAGGCCGCCTACAGTGCTTCTAAAGCTGGCGTTGTGGGCATGACGTTACCGATCGCTCGTGAGTTCGCTGACTATGGCATCCGGGTGATGACCATCGCCCCGGGCCTGTTCGAAACCCCGATTTTGGCAGGGCTTTCAGAAAACGTTAAAGCTGCTTTAGCGGAGACAATTCCTTTCCCCAAACGTTTAGGTTTGCCAGGTGAATTTGCCCAACTGGCCCGGCAAATCATTGAAAATCCGGTATTGAATGGAGAGACGATCCGTCTAGACGCTGCTCTTAGAATGGCTGCGCGGTAACCAAGCAAGACAACCGATAAAGGATAAACGGATGCCTTACGAGACGATCTTGTATGAAAAAGATGAGAATCGAGCATTGATCACCCTCAATCGCCCCAGTCACATGAATGCTTTGAGCATTGAAATGCTGGCCGAGCTGGAACAAGTGGCTGACAGCATCGCAAAAGATATTGATATCGCAACCGTCATCATCACTGGTGGGCAAAAAAGTTTTGCCGCGGGCGCTGATATTCACCAAGTGAGCCAACTTGAATCCCCTGTTGCAGCCCACGATTTTGTGATTAAGGCCCAAGCTGTAATGAACAAAATCGAAAAGATCGAAATCCCTGTGATCGCTGCGGTAACGGGGATGGCTTTGGGGGGCGGCTGCGAGTTGGCCCTAGCCTGCGATATCCGCCTGGCTGCAGATAACGCCATATTCGGTCTGCCTGAGATCAAAATTGGTGTGATTCCCGGGGCAGGCGGAACCCAGCGTCTGTCTCGCCTAATAGGTCTGGGAAGGGCCAAGGAGATGCTTTTTTCGGGCGATCCGATCGATGCGCAGGAAGCATTCCGGATCGGGCTGGTCAACCGTGTCTTTCCGGCAGCGTCTCTTATGAACGAAGCCATCAACTTGGCCCGAAAGTTTGCAAAACGCCCCCGACTGGCGCTCAAGGCGAATAAGACTGCCGCCTCAAATGGCATCAATGTGGACCTGTATTCAGCACTTGCCTACGAGGCTCGGTGCTTTGAAATGCTTTTTTCAACACATGATTTAAAAGAAGGCATGCGGGCATTCCTTGAAAAGCGCAAGCCGTTATTTACCGGCAATTAGCCGGTGGGATGTGTTCCGAAAACATTTAAGCTTAACAAAGTCAGGACTCGAAGGAGGAAAAATGAGCTACACGATTATTGATGGCTGTCCGTCAACATCTGGTAATAACTACCCATTGAATACCATTTCAATGATCAAAAGCGCGGCAAAAACCTACCCGGAAGTTGAGATCGTTTCCCGGAAGAATGACGGATCGCTTTTCCGCTACAATTACGGTCAAGCCTACGAGAGGATCCAGAAACTGGCCAATGCATTGAAAAGGCTTGGTATCAAGCCTGGAGACAGGGTCGGGGTAATGGAATGGAACACTTACAGGCATTTCGAACTCTATTTCGCCATCTCGGGTATCGGTGCCGTGGTACTTCAGATGAACCTTCGTTTATCACCCGCTGATCTGTCCTACGTTATCAATCACAGCGAGGCCCGCTATATTTTCGTAGGCGACACCCTCCTGCCGTTAGTGGAGGCCGTCGCCGATCAGCTTAATACGGTTGAGGGTTTTGCGGTAATTACGGACAAGGATTTGGCGGATATCGAAACCAGCCTTGATTCGCCAAAAAGCTATGAAGCGCTTCTTGAAAAGGAAGAACCCGTATTCCAATGGCCGATGATCAATGAAAATTCCGCCTACAGCGCCTGTTATACATCGGGAACTACTGGAAAGCCCAAAGGCGTATACTATTCCCACCGATGCATCTACCTGCATACGATGGTGTTTGCGTATAGCGTCGGGCTGAAAATGGACGACGTGGTCATGCAGACGGTTCCGATGTTTCACGGCCAGGGGTGGGGGATCTGGCTCGGAGCACCGATGGTGGGGGCAAAGCTCGTTTTCCCCGGACGATATACCATGGAAACAACCGAGATCCTGGTGGATCTGATGGTATCGGAAAAGGTGACCTTTAACGGCGGCGCCCCGGCCATCTTCATGCCGATGCTCGAATACATCCGTAGCCTGCCGGAAAAACCTGATTTCACAGGCCTTCGCATGATTTCCGGTGCTACGGAACCCCCTCTCTCAATGATGCGGGGGTATTGGGATCTGGGCAAGGCCGAAATCCTTCATGCATACGGTGCTACTGAAACCACACCGCTTGTTCTGATAAATCGTTTCAAGCCGACCATCAAGGGATGGACCCAGGAGAAGGAATGGGGCAACCAGAAAAAACAGGGCTTACCATTGTGTGGGATCGACCTTAAAATCGTCGGCGCCGATGGTAACGAGGTTACTGCCGACGGAGAAACGGTCGGTGAACTCCTTGTTCGGGGCCCATGGATCACTGCAAGCTACCACAACGATGCGCGTACTGCAGATTGTTTTGATGAAGACGGATATTGGCAGAGCGGGGATGCGGCGACCATTGACAAAAACGGATACGTTAAAATTACGGACAGGTTCAAAGATGTAATCAAAAGCGGTGGGGAATGGATATCGTCCATCGATCTCGAAAATGCGATAATGGCAAATGAAAATGTACTCGAGGCCTGTGTCATCGGTCTATCCCATCCCAAATGGCAGGAACGGCCCTTGGCCTTGGTCGTTCTGCGGGAAGGGATGGCGGGATCAGTCACACCGGAAGACATTATCGGTTCGATCGGTGCCCATTTCGCTAAATGGCAACTTCCCGACGATGTCATTTTTGTTGATGAAATTCCGAAGACGAGTGTGGGGAAATTCGACAAAAAAGTCGCGCGGAAAGAGCACGAGAGGTTCTTCTTAGATGAATAGCGGTATCTTTTGGAGACGTTTTGAATATAAAAATAGGGGTGTGCCTCTTGCTGATTCGCATCATGATCTTTCAGGGCAGCCCGCGTTAAGCGCACCGCTATCTTCACCATGGAGGCAATGAATGGATTTTAGTCTTACAAAAGAACAGCAGATGATTCGCAAGGAGGTCCGCCGTTTCGCACAGAAAGAGGTCGCCCCGAGGATCGAGGAGTGCGAACGCAACGGAGAATACCCCTATGACATCATGAGTAAAATGGCGGAACTCGGTCTTATGGGAATTCCCTTCCCCGAAAAATATGGAGGCATGGGCGGGGACTGGGTAGGCATGCATTTGTGCATCGAAGAAATATCGCGTATTGACGCCTCCCTGGGTGGTCTTCTCGATGTAACCACCAGTGTCGTAGCGCAGGAAATCGCCGTATTTGGTACGGAAGAGCAGAAAAAAAAGTGGCTCGTTCCATTGGCCCAAGGGAAGGAGATTGGCGCCTTCGGGCTGACCGAACCGGATTCGGGCTCTGATGCGGGGGCGTTGCAGACGACGGCAGAATTAAAGAACGGAGAATGGGTGCTCAACGGTACCAAACAGTTCATCACCAATATCGGACTTGACAATGCGTCCATGACCATTGTGGCGGCACGAGTCAAGGATGGGGACAACGCCGATACCATTTCGACCTTTATCGTTCCCAAGGATGCGCCCGGATTCAAGCTGGGGGAGAGATACAGAAAAATTGCATGGCACCATTCGGCAACCCATGAAGTGATCCTTTCCAATTGCCGTGTGCCCGAAGAAAATCTTCTGGGGGATCCGAATCGCGGATTTGCACAACATCTCACTGTTCTGGAAACCGGCCGGATCAGCATCGCCGCAATGGCCGTCGGTCTGGCCCAAGCCTGCTTGGACGAAAGTCTCAAGTATGCACAGGGCAGGCATCAGTTCGGTCGGCCGATATTCGACTTTCAGACGATTCAGTTCAAACTGGCGGATATGGCCGTGGCGATCGAACTGGCCAGAAATCAGTATTTGAAAGCAGCCTGGCTAAAGGATCAGGGACGCTCCCATGCCTTCGAGGCATCGGCCGCCAAGCTTTATGCATCGGAAATGGCTGAAAAGGCGGCCAGCGACGCCCTATCGATCCATGGGGGGTACGGTTTAATGGAGGAGTATCCTATTGCCCGGTACTATAGGGGCGCCAAGATCCTTCAAATCGTTGAAGGGACATCGGAAATTCAGCGCCTCGTCATAGGAAGAATTCTCAAAAAGCGAAAATGAACGCCGCCAAAGAGCGATTCTGATTTGGTATTGGTTGATGGCAAATGGCAAACGGGAAGTCACTTTCTAGTGCTCGTGAACCGTTGCAGAAAAAGCCGTGCAATTTTAAGCCGACAAGCAAAGAAAGGCAGGAATGAATGCCGAAAAACCAAATAATATTTCACTCGGATGCTTTGGAAAAAAAAAACGACAAGTGGGTCCAGATGGGATTCAAATGTGATGCTTGTGGAAAAACATCCTATCCCGTAGTTGAGCTTTGCCCTTTTTGCTCCTCTGGAAAGGGGAAAAAAAAGCAACTGAGCAAAACCGGTACCGTGTTTTCCTACACGATAACAAGGGTTCCGGTCGGTCCTTACAAACCACCGATTATCGCCGGTTATATTGATCTGCCAGAGGGCACGCGTGTATTCGGACAGATCCACGCGGATATCGAAGATCTAAAAAACGGGCTTCAGGTAGAAATGAAAACCGGGGTGATTTGGACCGAAAAAGATGGAACAGAAGTCCTTGGCTATTACTATGTGCCCTGTAAGAATGGATGTGGAGGTATTAAATGAATCGAGATGTATATGTTTTAGGAATTGGCCAAACCATTTTTGGCAAGCACGAAGGCCTCACCGTAAATGATCTGGGGGCCACAGCGGCACTATCTGCAGTCAACGACGCCGAAATTTCTCCCAAAGAATTTCAAGTCGCTTATTGCGGGAGTATTAACAGCCCGCCAAATGTCATCCAGTCAACACTCATTCGTTTGGGGATGGCAAGGATTCCAATGTTTACGGTGGAGAACGCTTGCGCCAGTGGTTCAAGCGCAGTGCACTTACTATATCGCGATATTGCACACGGCGTTTACGATATCGGTCTGGCGCTCGGTGTAGAGTCCATGTCGGCCTTTAATAAAAAATTCGGCAAAGGGCTAATAGGTATAGAAGGGGATCTTCAAGCCAAATTGTCGCTTACCATGCCCTCATTTTTTGCCATGATGTGCAACCGATTGATGGAAGAGCGCGGAGCAACGCTGGAAGATATTTGTTATCCGTCTATCAAGAATCACAAGGCTGGTATGGATAATCCATTTTCCCAATATAAAAAAGAAGTCAGTTTCCAGGAAATCATGGATTCACCGATGATCTCTGATCCGATAACAGTTCTTCAGTGCTGCCCGCAGAGCGACGGGGCAGCCGCGGTCATCCTTTGCAGCGAGAAATACTATAAAAAATTCAATAAAAATCACCATCGTCCTATGGTCAGGCTCGTATCCTCTGTCATTGAAGTCAGCGGCCCCGAGGATTCCTCATACGATCCATTGGCATTGGAAACAAATATTCAGGGCGCCCGAAAGGCCTGTGAGATTGCAGGCGTTGAGGCGTGGAAAGATATTGATGTGCTTGAGATACACGATGCCTTCTCCGGAGAGGAGTTGGCAGCCTATGAAATGCTGGGACTTTGTCCACCGGGAGAAGGGGTTGCCTTTGCGCGTTCCGGAGCCGCTGAACTTGGCGGTCGTTGCCCGGTGAATCCCAGCGGAGGCTTGCTGTCCATGGGACACCCACTCGGTGCCTCCGGTGTCAGAGTCGTTAACGATGTCACCCGTCAGTTATGGGGAGAGGCCGGGAAGAATCAGGTGGAAGATGCCAAGGTGGGCATGGCTCAAATGCTGGGGGGGGTACTGTCGGGAATTGAATCGGCTGTGGTCGGCGGGTTTCAGGTGTTGATAAAATAATTTGATTGACTATTCAATAAGTGTTGAGGAAATCTTATGAAAAATGCCCTCCGAGGATTACGGATCCTCGATTTGAGCATGAACCTGCCGGGCCCTTACATGACATGGCTACTGGTTGAAATGGGCGCCGAGGTTCTCAAAATTGAGCCGCCCAAGGGAGGCGATCTTGCCAGGGCATTTATGAACAAGGGCCAACAAAACTACTTCCCTGTCTTTGACATGGTCAACAGAGGGAAAAAAAGCCTGCTCTTGGATCTTAAAAATCCTGAAGGACGCGCTACTTTCCTCGCCCTACTTGGAGATTATGATATTGTCATAGAAGGATTTCGCCCGGGTGTGATGAAATCCCTTAAGCTTGATTACGATAGCGTCAGTCCAAAATATTCTAATATTATCTATGTTTCCATCACTGGCTATGGCCAGGCGGGCAGCTACGCCCATCGTGCCGGACACGATCTCAACTTTCAGGCGCTTGCTGGTAGTTTCGATACTGGAGGAGCCATCTCCCAGGATCTTAGAGTCCCACCTCTTCCCGTTGCCGACCTGGCCGGTGGAGGTCTGCTCTCCCTGTCTGCTCTTTTAGCCGCAATCATTGAACGCAGCCGAACCGGCAAAGGACAACAGGTTGATATCTCCATGTTTGACGGCGTCTTTGCCCTTAATGTCTTAAGCCTCTGTCATTTACAAACAATGAGTGCGAATCCTCAAACGGCTTCTGTTGGGCATTTTCTGTCTGGCAGTCAACCATTTTATCAAATTTATGAAACCCGCGACGGCCGTTGGATGTCTCTGGCAGCTGTAGAGCCCAAATTCTGGAAAAATTTCTGTAAAGCCGTTGGTAGGGAAGATTTTTTTGAGCTTCAATTTGGCGGGCACGCTATCATCGAAAAAGTATCTGCTATTTTCAAAAGCCGCACTCAGGCAGAATGGGTCCAAGTGTTCAACAAAACAGACGCTTGCTGTGAGCCGGTGCTGACCCTAACCGAAACGATTGGATCCAACCTGTGCCAAGAACGAGCATTGCTCACAAGTGACGATGAAGGGCGCCCCTTTTTGACCAGCCCGTTTTCATCACCGGATAAACAACAAAGTGAAATGCTGTTGACGCCTCAACTCGGCCAGCATAGCGAGGAGGTTCTTAGTATACTGCAAGGCGTGTGAAGTGTTAATCCGCGGAATTTAACCCCAAGGAATGAACAATCAACTCATAGAATGTATCAGATTGTAAATGATTAGCAGTGGAAACGGATTGAACCTTTACTTACAAAACCTCGAAAGGATTGTGTCGCCGTTCCCCAAGCTGACAACCGAGACGTGTTGGAAGGAATCCTTTGGATTCTGCGAACGGGGGGTGCTTGGAAGGATCTGCCCAGCAAATATCCAAGCCCGTCAACATGCGGCGACGTTTGCGACTATGGGGGAATGAGGGTGTTTGGCTCGATGTATGGCGCAAATTCTTAGCTGATCCTGACGATAAGTCTTTGTTGGACTGGGAAGAAGCCTTCATCGACAGCAGTTTCGCTCCGGCCAAAAAAAGGGCAAAGGTATTCCTTCGGGAAGTACCATTACCTTTGCATCCCCGCACGAAGTAACCCTTGTTGACGAGGTGATGGCCCAAATCAAAGTGCCTCGCAACAAACTGGGTAGGCCGAAGATGCGCCCCAAACGTCTGATTGCATATCGTGCTTACGATAGTGATCCGCTTCGAAAAAACTGAAAAAGCGCCAGATTGATCTGAGTTGTCCACATCGAAAAAACAGGCAAAAACCCAAGCTGCAAGATGATTGCAAGCTGCGACGCGATAGAAAACGTTGGATCGTTGAACGAACGTTCTCCTGGATCGAAAATTATCGCCGATTGTTGGTTCGACACGAAAACCTGCTCTCGGTTTATAAGGCTTTTTCCGTGACAGGATTTCCATACATAGTCGGTGCTGCCGATTGCGTGATTTGTGCGATTCATATCCGTCAAACGGTTGGGACCTATGGCGCACTATCGGCTCTGGGGCGTCGTATGTAAAAACACATATGGGTTTTTTTTGTCCTGCCTGCTGACCTTTCAGGCATCCGTCCACCAGCGACTGGCCGTCGACGAATACCGAACTACAATTCCAACACCTGTGCAAGTTTGTCTAGATGGTAGTCTGTATCTCCCAATACAGGTTCGCAGGCTTTGGCGCGTCTGTAAAACAGGCCGATATCGAACTCCCTTGTCGTCCCGATACCACCGTGAATCTGTACAGCGCGATCGGTGATGAACTTGTATTGCTCGTTTACCTGCGCTTTGAGTGCGGAGACCTCTTTTCTGGCTTCCATGCCTTGATCCACCATCCAAGCAACCTTGTGCAGGTAATAGATGCTTGTGTCATATGCCACGCGCATATTGGCCATGTAGTGTTGAATAGCCTGGAACCCGCCGATGGGCGTGCTGTACTGCACCCGTTTTTTGGCATAGGCTGCGGTCATGGCAATGGATGCTTCGCACCCGCCCAGCATCTCTGCGCATTTAGCCACGATCGCTTTAGGCGCGATCTTTTCCAAAATCTTCCACCCGCTGCCTGGGGCACCGATCATATCTTCCTTCGCGACCTTCGCATTCTCGAAAGTGACCACGCAATTGTTATCCTTTCCGATGGTCTTCATTTTTTGCACGAAAACGCCGGGGGTTTTTTTAACGTCCACTATAAACAGCGTCACCCCTTCATCGGTTCTGGCGGCAACAATGATATCGTCGGCAATGTTCGCCTCCAGAACAAACAGCTTTTTCCCGTTCAGGAAATAATCGCTACCTTCACGCCGGGCCTCGAGCTGGATTCCCGACTCGAAGTAGCTGGCCTCTTCTTCGTATTGCGCCAGGGCCATGATTCTCTTCCCGGTGGCAATCTTGGTTAAAAGCTCCTTTTTCTGTTTCTCCGATGCACCCTCTATCAGGATCAGGCCGCATAGGATTACCGTTGTGAAAAATGGGCTCGGATGCGCTTTTTTCCCCATCTCTTCCAAGATGATGGTCATGTCCGTAAAAGAGCTCCCAAGCCCACTGTAGCTTGTCGGAAAATAGAGCTCCATCCATCCCAGCATGGCCATTTTCTTCCACATCTTTTTATCAAAGCCGGCTTCGCTGTCTTCGATCTCCCTGACTCTATCAAAGGGGCATTCTTTGGACAAAAATTCTGCAACAGACTTTCGCAGCATTTCCTGTTCTTTGCTGAAATCCAGATTCATTTGCTATCTTCCTCCAAAAGCACATGATCCATGTTGGTTATGCTCGTTTGTTTTCTTTAATCAATACGATTATTTTAATTTTAAACGCGGCAACCCCAATCCAACCCAGGCGATCAGGTTTCGTTGAATCTCATTGGTGCCGGCATAGATGGTGGCCCCTTTGCTCATTTGGTAAAGATCCGTCATGGTGCCGCCCATGGGTGCCCACGGATCTTCCTCCAGCTGACCGTAAAGGCCCATTATTTCGGTGGCGTAATTGGCCAGTTTTTGGGCCAATTCCGTCGAATACAGCTTGGAAGCGGATGCAGCCGTGATCAGGCCTGAAAAATCGCCTTTCTGATGCATCCAGGCTATTTTGTAAGCAAGCGTTTTACCCACTTCCGCGCCAATGAAAAGCTTTGCAATTTTTCGCCGGGCATTGGGATCTTTGGACAGGGGCTGGCCGTTCCGGACAGTCGTCTTAACGTAATCGATCAATTGCTCGAGATAGCGTTTGGCCCCTGAAAACCCCCCGGCTCCGCTGCGCTCGAAATTCATGGTCTGGCGCGTCAGCGCCCAACCCTCACCTTCCACGCCGATCAGATCCTCGGCCGGAATCTTCACATCGTTGAAAAAGACTTCGTTGAAGACGTGCTTGCCGTTCATGTACAAAAGCGGCCGGACCTGGATGCCGGGCCGATCCATTTTCAGGTGAAAGACCGAGAGTCCCTTTCCCCGTTTTGAATCCGGGTCGGTTCGGGCCAACAAAAACATGTAGTCGGCCCGGTGCGCGCCAGTGGTCCATGTTTTCTGGCCATTGACAACGAAGTAGTCACCCTTGCGCGTGGCGGTAGTCGTCAGGGACGCCAGGTCCGACCCTGCATCCGGTTCACTCCAGCCCTGGCAGTAAAACGCTTTGCCTTCTCTGATCGGCGGAAGCAGTCGAGCCTTTTGTTCCTCGGTTGCGCCTGCAATCAGCGTGGGGGCAAACATACCCACGGCAAAACCGTCCACGCCCGGGGCATTGTAATACCCCCTGACCTCGTCGAAGATGACCTGCTCCATAATGGACGCCTCCTGGCCGCCGTATTTCTTGGGCCACCCCATGGAAAGCCAGCCCTTCTGCGCCAGTTTGTCCGCCATGTATTTGTGGAAAGCGAATCCTTCCTCGGTATCGTAAATGCCTTCCAGGCCGCCGTTGCCAAACTGCGGCGGTGCGTTCTTCATTTCATGTTCGAAAAACTCCTCGAATTCCTGTTTCTTTGTTTCCTCTGCAATGGTTAGCTTAAAATCCATTTATCCATTCCTTATTCCTTGAGATTCCGCCTCATTCTCCTGCGTAAGGCGGATTTAAAACGCAAAATTAGAGTAATTGAAAGATACAACGCAATGTGGAAGCCTTTGTAAACCGTACTTTTTGGCCCACGGCTTGCGATCCATCACAGTAAATCGCCACGTCGACATTAAAAGGTTTTATGTCACTCTGGCGATTCGGTTACGCTAACTCTGCCAGGGCATTGCCCAGCACGAGACGCCCGTCGGCGGTGTTTACCTGAATGATATAGTTGCCGCCCTCTCGCTTCCAGCCGGCTACCGTTATGGTTTCTCCGGGGAACACGACGTTCATAAAGCGGGCCGAGAAAGCTTTTAGCGCCGACGGTTCCCCGCCGCATACTGTCTGGACGATAGCCCGACCGGCATACCCATAGGTGCAGAGCCCCTGCAGGATCGGCTTTTCGAAACCACCTTTTTTAGCGAATGACGGATCGATGTGCAGCGGGTTTTTATCGCCGCTCAGACGATATAGGGCGGTCTGATTCGGGGGAATGGGATATTCCACCTGAAAATCGGGTTCCCGATCCTTCGGCGGCACGATTTTTTCGCTTTTAGGCCCTCGTTCACCGCCGAATCCACCGGCCCCGCGGTCAATGATAACGGCCCGGTTTTCGAAAATTAGGTCGCCGGAGTCGTCATGGCTAGAAAGATGCACATTGACCACGGCTCCGTTGTGGCCCTTGTCGTAGATTGACTCGCATACCATGGATGTATGAATGGTGCCGGCTGGGGCAATGGGTTTATGGAGAATGATCTTTTGTTCTCCATGTAACACTTTAAACAGATTCAGACCTGCCTTAGGAACGAAAACCGACAGGAACGTTGGGATAAACGGCACAACGGCAAAAGTGGGAAACACTTTCAGTTTCTTTTCGTAGATATAGTCCAACTCATCCATTCCCGCCCCAATGCCCAGGGCATAGAGAATTACGGTGTCGTGGTCGTAGCTGAACGGCTCGACTTCTATTGCCTTTCCGACGATATCCAAGTTAAGCGACATGATTATTGGTCCTCAATTATTAATTATTAGCGGCGAGGTCACGATTGGAAAAGGGTCGACCGTGATTGTTCTACATGGAAAATCCTCCGCCACATATCAGTACTTGCCCCGAAACATAATTGGACAGGGGTGACGCAAAGAACAGGATCGTATTGGCGGCTTCTTCCGGGGTGCCGGGTCGTTGCATGGGAATCATCCTGATGAAGAGGTCCCTTTGCTTGGCCGGAACGCCTACGGCCACTTTCTCCTTGCCCGTGTCCACTTCAATCCCTTTTTCCTTGTCCTGGGTTAAGCGTGTGTCGATGAATCCGAATGCCACACAATTGGCCTGGACGTTGTAGCGGGCCCATTCCTTGCTCATGGTTTTGGTTAATCCTATGATACCGGCTTTGGCCGAGCTGTAGTTGACTTGGCCGAGATTGCCACCCACACCTGCCACGGATGAAACGTTGACGATCTTCCTGGCTGTGGCCATGCCCTTTTTTTCAATCTCTTCCATAGCCGCATTGCAGAAGTAAGGATGGGCAGCTTTGATGATTCGATACGGGGCCTTGAGGTGGATGTTGAGAATTTTGTCCCACTGCTCGTCGCCCATTTTATGAATCATGCCGTCCCAGGTGAACCCGGCATTGTTCACGATAATGTGCAGGCCGCCCCATGTGTCTACGGCTTTTTGGACGATCCCTTGTGCGAAGTCAGGCACCATAACATCGCCCACATAGCTTACAGCTTCACCGCCCGAATCGATAATCCGCCCAACCGTTTCCTCCGCGGGCAGGGCATCGATGTCGCTGACCACAACCTTTGCTCCTTCCTTTGCAAATTTTAGTGCGGTCGCCTGACCGATGCCTCGTCCCGAACCGGTGATAATGGCCACTTTCCCTTTTAGTAAATCTCCCATTTATTCTTTTCCTTTCGCTAATTTATCACGAAAAAGCGAACTACTATCCAAGCCCTACTATAGATATGGCCGCAACATTCGAATGCGGCATGCCACCCAGATTGTGGGTCAAGCCAAAACGAGCATTTTGAACCTTTCTTTCCTCGGGAACCCTCTCTAGCAGCTGTTCGTACATAGCGTAGATCATGCGCAGCCCGGATGCGCCGATGGGATGACCGAAGCATTTTAACCCGCCGTCCACCTGGCATGGAACCTCGCCGTCGAGGTCATAATATCCTTCCATGATGTCCTTGTAGGCGCCGCCCTTGGGTGAAATGTGAAGGTCCTCAAGGGTGACCATCTCGGTAATGGAAAAGCAGTCGTGCACTTCGCACATACTGATTTCTCTGCGGGGATTCTTGATTCCTGCCTCCTCATAGGCCTTACTCGCGGCGATTCGTGTGGTAACAAAGTGGGCGCCGTCCCAGGAGTTGCCAATGGATTCTTCGCCCGAACTGACTGACACGGATAGCGCCTTTACATTGACCATATTCTGATTTTTCTTCAGGCTTTTGGCGATCTTTGGGGTGGTCACGATGGCACAGGCGGCGCCATCGCTTACCCCGCAGCAGTCAAACAGCCCTAAAGGGTAGGCGATCATGGGTGCCGCTTTGATCTGATCTTCGGATACGACTTTTCGCAAGTGCGCTCTAGGATTTAACACCCCATTGGCATGACTTTTTGCAGAAATGTGGGCCATGGCATCCTTGATTTTTTCCATGGGCACATCCCACTTGGCGCTATATGCTGTTGCTAGCTGAGCGAAAAGGCCCGGTGCGCTCGTATTTGCCCCCATCATACTATTTTGGACGCCCAGCCAGCTGCCACCGGGTAGCCCTCCGTATCCTGTGTCTTTGAGCTTTTCTACTCCCAAAGCCAGGACAATGTCATAGGCACCGGCCGCCACCGAGTAGCAGGCCGCCCGAAAAGCTTCTGTTGCCGTGGCACAGTAGTTTTCCGTTCTGGTGACAGGTATGTAGGGTAGTTTTAGGGCTACACTCAGCGGTACCGCAGCTTTTCCTACGTTGATTTCGTCAATGTGAGTGCCTACATATGCCGCCTGGATTTCATTTTTCTCGATACCTGCATCTTCCAGGCATTCAGTCAGGGCTTCGGCAGCCAGGTCTTCGGCATACGATTCCCATCGTTCACCGAAACGTGTGCATCCCATTCCTAGTATAGTTACTTTGTCTTTTATTCCATCAGCCATTTATTTCACCTCCTTTGTCGGAACTGCCTTCCAGAAGTATCCGGAAATGCCTCTCTTTTCATCGTAGAATTTTCTTCGAAAGCTCATAGAGACGGCCATGCCGGTTTCTAAATCGTCCAGGCTGCAGTCAGTGAAATCGAACATCATCTTTCCGCCGCCTTCGAACTCTACCTGGCCATACACCGCTGGCGGGTTGGTGGAGGCAGCCAGCATGTCGCCGGTAAAGCTGGCCACATGGCCAATCTTGTCGGCAAAACGGTACTCTTCCATCTCGCCCACGGCTCCGCAGTCTTTGTTGACACAGATTTTCTGTGGAGGCAGCTGGAGAGTACCACATTTTTTGCATTTGGATCCCCAGAGGCCCAACACCATTTTCTGTGAACGCCACAGGGCCGACCAACGGGTCCAGACGTCCTCTTCTGAGCGAAGACCAGCGTCTATAGGCAGGATGTCCCGCCACACTAAATATTTCGTATAGTTGTCCAATTCGGTTTTATCGGCCAGAGCCGCCGAGATGGTCCCGGCGTTCTGATGATCGCTGATGTTCTCGGTTGCCTCAAAGCAGAGTGCATCGCACCCGCTGCCGAAACTGACCACCAAGATTTTGTCGCCGGGATTAGCGGTTTCCAGTGCGCTGGCCAGCATCAACAGAGACTGGGCCGTCCCACTTTGTCCGATTTCGATTTGGAAGTTGCTTTGGTCCGCTTCCGGAGCAATCCCCAGCATCTTGTTCAGCTTTTTACGTGCCGCACTGTAGTGGCAGTCGTAGATGATCTTGGCAAAATCGTTAATCTTAAGATCTAGCTTTTCCAGAAGGCCATTGACTACCTGGGGGATGAATTGGTCAAAACCCAGATCTCGTATCCAGCGGTCTTCCCACTGGCGGTCGTAGATGGCGTCCTTCCCCCGATAGTGGTCGGTAAAATCATAGGATAGGGAATAGGCTCCCTTGAACTCAGCAATAACGTTGTCATTGCCGACCATGAATGCTGCGGCGGCATCGCCGAAAATCAGTTCCTGGGGGGAGGCTGGCTTGCCCAGGCGGCTTTCGGCGGCGGTTACCACCACGTTATTCAGACGTCCGGACGCCACCGCGTCCACGGCGGATAAGAGAGCACCGGTGCCAGCCTTGAGGCCGCCAGAGAAATCCGCTGTGTGGATCTCTTCCCCCAGTCCCAAAGCGGTGGCTACGATGCCGGAATTGAGCCGTTCTTTGTAGGGCATGGTGGTGGATGCTAGAAAAACCCCATCCACAACGGTTGGATTTTTTCCGTTGAGGGCATTCAGACCGGCGGCAACGGCCATGGTAATGCTGTCTTCGTCAAAATTAGCCACCGCCTTTTCTCCCTTGGCGTTGGCGATGTTTCCCGGATTCATCCACCCCATGGCCTTGTAGACCTGCATCCGGTTTAGGCGGTAGCGTGGCACATATCCGCCATACGAACAGATTCCCGACATGTTTCGCCCTCCTTGTTAAATGTAAGTTGAAAACAAAGGATGTTAAGAGAACTATGTAATCATCAAAATTATTATTTTTTCCCATGTCCAGCGCTGAGCGCAATATTGAAATCATGCTGTGATAAACCCTTGGCAATGATTCCCTTCATGATTTCATTGGTTCCTGCAAATATGGTCATCACTCTGACATCCCTCCACTCCCGGGCCAGCGGGCATCTTTCATCCAGTGCATCCCGGCCTACAATGTCCATGCAGCGGCCCGTGACCTCGTTGATCATTTCCGATGTCTGGTACTTTGCCATGGAGGTCTCCATGACAGCATTCCTTTCTTCCATGTGGTCCGCTACCAGTTTTTCGACAAAGCACCGCGACATCTTCACCTGTGTGGCCATCTCCGCCAGATCGAACTGAACAGATTGGTTTCTGAACAGGGGCGCACCTGCAATGCTTTCTCTTTGGCAGTAGTCGATGGTCCATTGAAGAACGTGTTCCGCCCGTGAAAGCGCCCAGATGGAGCAGACCAACCTTTCCTGCTGCAATTTTTTCATGAGCATGACAAAGCCGTCACCCTTTTCGCCCAAGAGGTTTTCTGTCGGAATCCGGCAATTGGAAAAAAAAAGCTCGGCCGTGTCCTGGCTGTGCATCCCCATCTTCTCGAGCTGAGTACCTTTCTTGAACCCAGGTGTGCCGTCTTCAACAATAAACAGTGAAATGGACTTGTGCGGGTTTTCAGCGGCAGGGTCTTTGGCTGCAAGAACGACAAGGTCGCAGTTGACGCCATTGGAAATGAAAATTTTGGAACCGTTGATCACAAAATCGTCGCCGTCCCGGACAGCGGTGGTTCTCATGGATGCCAGGTCGCTGCCGGCATCCGGTTCGGTCATGGCTATGGCGGTAATGGCCTCGCCAGTGACACAGTCCGGCAGGTACTTCCTTTTCTGGGCTTCTGACCCATAGCTTTCGATATAGGGCACCACGATGTCACTGTGCAAAAGCGTCATAAAGCCGCTTTGGTGGGTTTTGGCCATCTCCTCGGCACAGATTAATGAGTAAAGAAAATCGCCCTCCATGCCCCCGTAAGACTTGTTAACGGCCGTGCATAAAAAGCCGTTTTGTCCCATGCGTTTCCAGTCACCTTTGGGCACGATATGCTGGGCCTCCCACTGATCCACCCTCGGCCGGATATGGCTGCCAATGTATTCTTTCAGTCGATGGCGGAATGCCTTGTGCCCTTCCGAATAGTCCAAAATTTCCATTTATGGTCCCTTTATCGAAGTCAAAGAGAAAGAATGCGACTGATAACAATTCTTTGTGTCTGTAGTCTTTAGAAGCTGTCTTTATACGAATTACGCATGTCTCTTTTTAAAATTTTACCGGTAGGTGTTTTAGGTAGTTCGTCAACAAAAATGATCTTTTTAGGAATTTTAAAAGAAGACAGGTGGGCCTTGCAATGCGCCATCAACTCGTTTTCGGAAGGAGCTGTATCGGCTTTCAACTTGACTACGGCAGCTACCGCCTCCACCCATTTGGGATGAGACAGGCCGATAACGGCGACCTCCTCTACGTCCGGATGCAGGTATATTGCTTCTTCTACCTCTCTGGAGGCAACATTTTCGCCGCCGGTCTTGATCATGTCCTTCTTCCGATCCACGACCGTAATGTAACGGTCTTTGTCAAGAACGCCTAGATCTCCTGAATGGAACCACCCGCCCTTCATGGCTTCTTCTGTTTTTTCCGGTTCCTTGAAATACATAGTCATCACATGGGGGCCTCTGCCGCAGATTTCTCCAGGCACACCGATATCGGTAATTTCGCGGCCCTCGTCATCTTCGATCCTCGACTCCATGTGCAGCCCTCCCATACCGGCAGAACCGATTTTGTTCATTGCGTCTTCGGCCTTTAGGATGGTGTGATAGGGGGCTAATTCTGTCTGTCCGTAAAAATTGTACACGCCGGAATTGGGGAATTTTTGTAAAATTTCCCTTAATATCTCCTGGGGCATGATGGAGGCGCCGTAGTAGCATTTCGCAAGACTCGACAGGTCGTATTTTGTAAACTCCGCATGGCGGAGCATGCCGATCCAAACCGTTGGCGGAGCGAAAAACATACTTGCCTGGTAATGGGCAATATTCTTGAGTATGAGCTCGATGTCCGGCCCCATGAGAATGTTGGTCCCACCGAGCCAGAAAATGGGATTCATAAACACATCCCGCTGTGCGCAATGGTATATAGGAAGCGCGTTGATGCAAATATCATCGCTGCTAAATTTTCCGTCAATAATGCACCCCATATATTCGGATATGAGGGACTGGTTGCTAATGATGACCCCCTTTGGCAAGGATTCGGTTCCGCTGGTGTAGGTCATCTGGACAGGGTCCTCGATCCTCAATATGACCTCAGGTTTGGTTGTAGGGTGGGTGTTATACCAATCATCGAAATCGAGAAACTTTTCTACAGGTTTTTGTCCTTCTCCCTGCTTTGACCAGATAAAGGTTTCCACAGATGGCATGTTGTCAATGGCATCCTTCACCTGTGGATAGAACGAATCTTCGACAATAAACACCTTGCTTTCCGAGTGGTTAATACAATAGGCGATATCATCTCCTCCCAAAAGGTAGTTTATCGCCAGATATATTGCGCCGATCTTGGCGCTACCCATCCAGGTGAGAACATGGTGATGGGTATTGTGGGCCAGAATGGCAACCCGATCGTATTTTTTGACACCAAGATCGGTCAACGCGTTGGCAACCTGATTGCACTCATCTTCCAGTTCAGCATACGTGCGGGTGATATGGTTAAAAATAAGTGCGGTTTTATCTGGAAAGTGATATCGGCTCCTTTGGAGCATATCGGCAATGACCCAGCGATTGGTGGCGTTGTTTCTCTCCATGATAAACTCGATGTTTTCCTTGTTAATGATGGAGTATCTTCCTTTTTCCTTTTCGGAAAGAGGTGCGTGTGAAATCGTCATATTGGCCTCCCATAAAAAAGTGTAAGTCGGCAGCTGACCTCAATTATCTACGTTTGTTGTGAAAAACACGATCCTGATAAATGTGAATGCAATGCTGCACCCAACCTACCCACAGCCATACCCAGTGGTCATGTTAAGTGTGCTGAAGGAGTGCATCTTGACAATTGGTAGGGTCAGAAAATGACCACTCATTCGGTGTTAATGAGAACATCAATCGTCCATGTGAGCTTGATGTTCGACATTTCATTTCAAATGCAGCGCCTTATCTTTAGAGCAGCTTTACCGCGCCAAGGTATATGCGTGCTTACCTTGGTATGTGGATTATTTTTAAGCGGTGTAGCGCAGCTACCTACCAGCCATATTCAAGATTTACATCGACGTAGCCACGTTAGGTCTAATTGATTCTTCCGATAAAACCCGCTGCTACGTCGTCTTTCACCCCCATTGGGTTGTCTTCAAATAGGGCCAGGGCCTTGGCGTCGCGGTAGCAGCGTTCAACTTCATATTCGGTCATGTAGCCATATCCGCCGAGCAGTTGAATCGCTTCGTCGCTGACTGCCAAAGCGGTTCGGCAGGCCGAAAGCTTCGCCATGGCAATCCCCATCTCGTATTTTTTACGTTTGTCGAAATGCCAGGCAGCACTAAGGGTCATCAGGGCGGACTGTTCGATGGACAACGCCATTTCCGCCAACTTGTGTCGGGTAACCTGGAGTTTCCCAATCTTTTTTCCGAACTGTTCCCTCTGTTTGACATAGGTCAGTGATTTGATGAATGCGCCCCGCGCCGTACCAATTGCCATGGCTGCAACCAGGATTCGGTATAGATCGCTCATAATCTTAGCCTGCTTCATGCCCATTCCCATCGTTCCTATCAAATGGGAGCGTGGGACACGTACCCCCTTAAAATGAAGATCCGTCGTAGCTACCATGCGCATTCCCAACTTATCCTGGCCACCAGCCGCGGATAACCCACTACTATCCGCTTCTACGAGAAACATGCTAAGGCTGTCGGGCGACTTTTTCTCCGAGCCGGTATGGCATAATACGCAATACCATCCCGCCTGTCCGCCGTTGAGTACGCCGGATTTCTTTCCGTCGATTACCCAATAATCGCCGTCGGCCCTGGCCGTGGTTTGGGTTGTGGAAAGATCGTACATTTCACCGGGTTCAAAAAATGCGCCACCGGAAACCATTTCACCTGTAGCAATTCGGGGAATGTACATTTGTTTCAGTTCGTTGGTACCGTATAGCAGTAGACTTTCTGCTGCAAACCCAGAAAGAGATAGAGCAATTCCAAGGGAAGAATCATTTTTACAGAATTCCTCGGCAATTAGGGTGTTTTCCAGAATGCCGAGGCCGCCACCTTCGTATGCCTCGGGCCAATGGATACCGATGAATCCGAGTTCGGCAGCCTTCTTGCGGAGACCTTCCGGAAAGGTGCTCTGCTTTCCGAGTTCTCGGGAAAGGTCCTTGTCAAATTCGCCCTTGGCGAATTCCCCCGCCGCCTTCTGAATCTCTTTCTGTGACCGGGTTAGGTGAAATTCCATATGTTCGTCTCCATTGGTGACTGATGGGCAGAGAGTTATCTTTTGGCTATTTTAGAACGGTTTGAAACCCGCTTAACTCTGGCATAAAGCCACCACTTTTAGTGGTGGACGCGGCAAGGTTCCACCGATCCCATAAGAAATAAAATAGGTTCTTTCACCGGTAAAGCCCTTAAGGGGATTAAAGGAGTAAGAACCTATGCACGATGGGAAAAATTTATTGCATGTACGCTGGAATTGTAAATACCATTTAATGGTTGCCCAGAAGTACCGGAGAAGAAAGCTGTACGGCAAATTCAAACGTATGGTTGAATAGGTATTGAGGGACTTGTACCGCCAACGAGCGATTGAAATGCTGGAAGGTAAGTCAACGCCCGACCATGTGCACATGTGCCTGATCATTCCACTCAAGTATAGCATCGCCTTTACGATTGGTTTATTGAAAGGCAAAAGTGCCGTGCGCATCCATCGGTACATGCATCGGAAAAGGCAGCTATCCGCGAAAAGTTTTTGCTCCCGCAGATACTGTGTAAGCACATTGGGATTAAATGAAGAAACCATACGAGTCTATATCCGGCAACAAGAGGAATCTGAGAAACAACAACTGGAACTGGATTTCGAATAGGTAATTAAAACCAAGCCCCAGCGGGGCTTTCCAAACGTTTACGCCCTCTTCAATGGAGCAACCTGATACCACCTGCTGCAGGTGGAGAATTTCATTTTCACTTTAAATCGGTGTTTGGCTGTGACTGCCACACTATTATGATTGAAAGTGTTAAAGAAAAAAAACACGTCATATCCTCTGACTACCAAAAGCAAGAAAAATGCCAATCGTCACAACTGGCTAAACAATTTAAATATACTATAAATACAGATTGTTGATACTTATTGATAAGCTATTGTTTGCCGACTTTCTATTAACAGTGTTGCATCACTGTTGAATCGGTTGGCCGTGTTGAGCGACTTAAAAAGAAACAAAACCATGTATAGCTGGCAACGTGTGGGCAATGCCTGCTTCGACCTTCGTAGCTTGGCCCTGACAATGGTTTTTTTCATATGCAACTACGGGTCCCTATGCCTGCTATCGCGGCAAATCTACCTCAATCTTTCAGGGACTTGATGTCTGTAAAACGATAACGCGGAGCTGTTGAATGGATATTTGAACCAACAAATTTAGCTGGCGGTGATCAACGGTAAAACTTACATTCCGCACCCGTGAGAATCGATTTTAGGAAATTTTTTATCGTTCAAAAATAACCACATAGGCGATTTAACATATTGTATTTACTGTAAAATAAAAATACCTAGACATTTCAACTAGTTGCTGGTACGTTACCCCCAATCTTGACAACAACAGTTCAAAGGAGGGGACATGCCACCGCTTGACACTGAAAGTTTGACCATCACCGAGGTCAGGCATCTGCCGATCGTCAAGGCTTATGCACAAAAAATCGGTCTGGTGGAGACCATCGACCGGATGGTCGGTTCTCAAATGGAATTGAGCCCCGGCATGGCTGTATTCGGCATGGTGCTCGACACCCTTTCGGGACGGACACCGCTTTACCGTCTGACCGAATTTTTTGAAGAAAAGGATACGGAGCTTCTCCTGGGCACCGCTATCGAACCGGAACGCTTTTGCGATACCAACTTGGGCCGGTCCATGGATCAGATTTTCGAGACCGGTACCCAGAAGGTGTTTTCTCAGATCGCGCAGAATGCATTGACAGTTTTTGCCGTCGATCCGCGACGACTGCATTTCGATACGACCTCCGTGAGTGTATTCGGCGATTACCATCTGGTTGATCCACCGTTTGAGATCACCTATGGTTACAGCAAGGACAAACGACCGGACCTCAAACAGTTTCTGGTATCGATGCTGTGTGTCGACCGCAACATCCCCATTTTGGGGACCACGACGGACGGCAACGCTTCGGACAAGACCTTGAACAACGAACTGCTGACCAATATCTCCGCATACATGGCCAGACACGGGCTTGAACCGGGCGCGTACGTCTATGTGGCCGACTCTGCATTTGTCACCGAGGACAATCTGAAGAAAGCCGACAGGCGTCAGACCTGGTTTCTGACCCGCCTGCCGGCGACCTACAAAGAGTGCGGCCGGATCATTCGTGAAGCCGTGGCCGCCGATGACTGGATCGACATCGGCCGCCTGGCCGAAGAACGCGACCGCCCCAATCGCTCAGTTGCCCGCTATCGGGCCTATGACGGCACCGTCGAGCTTTACGGAAAAACCTACCGGGCGATCGTCGTGCATTCCAGCGCGCATGACAAGCGGCGTCATAAACGCATCGATCGCATGTTGAAACAGGACCGCAAGCAGCTTGAAAAAGACTGCAAAAAGCTCGCGGACACCGTGTACTATTGTCAGGCCGATGCGCAGGTCGCGTTAGACAAACTGATTCGTCAATCCGCGTCCAGCTACCACCGGCTTCAAGCTGGTGTTGAAAAAATCCCCAAATACGGTCGCGGCCGGCCTGCGGCCGGTAAGCCCCGAAAGGTTTTGCGCTACGAATATCGCGTAACGGCGACGGTTGTGGAAGCCCCGCAAAAAGTGCAACCGCTCAGGGAAGAAGCCGGTTGCTTTGTCCTGTTGACGAATCTTTTGGACCAACAAGGCGACTGGTCCGCCCCGGAACTGCTCTCCCTTTACAAGAGCCAGATCGGCATCGAGAAGAACTTCAGCTTCCTGAAGGACCCGGCCATCGTAAACAGCATTTTTCTGAAAAAGGCCCAGCGGATCGAAGTGTTGGGCCTGGTATTGCTGATCTCCCTTTTGATCTGGCGTTTGATGGAGCGTTCCATGCGCCAGTATGTCGAGACCAATGACTGTGAGTTGCCCGGTTGGGTGCGACGCAAAACCAGAAAGCCGACCAGCTTTATGATGACGACCAAGTTCTCTTCAATCATGGTCGTTTCCATCGGGAACCACAGACAGTTGGCAAAACCATTGAAAGCTGTTCAGCTTGAGTATTTGAAAGCGCTTGGCGTCACAACTGACACATTCACAGCCCCATAAAGCGATGAAAAATAGTCGAATCGTTGCTGCTTGGGGTGCGGAATGTACGGTAAAATCTACCCAGCCATGTAGAATAAGGTTCTCAATGACTCCAGCTGTTGAAAGAGGGGATGTTTTTTGTGGGGCCTGTATTAATTTGCTGCCGGATATGGATCCATGAGCTGGCGGGGGGCAGGCCTTGGTTTCTGTTGCAATGCGTTTTGGATCATTAGCCGGGGTTATAAATTGTACATACTCTTCTTTCGCCACAAAGTGACGCGAGAAATTCCCAGTGATTTAGCGGCAGCCGTCTGATTGCCGTCGTTTTTATCCAACGCTTCGGCAATTATGCGTCGATCCTCTTCTCTTTTAGCATTTATTCCACTGTTGATAGATTGCGCAAAGGAGCTGGATTGACCACGTTGAGTATTGCTTTCCGGGAAAATCACCTGCAGCGGAAAATGCTCCGGTGTTATCTCCGTGCTGTGGCTCATGGCAAGTGCATGCTCAATCGCATTTTCCAGTTCCCTTATATTGCCCGGCCAATGATAACGCCGAAGCATTTGTTGCGTGGCTAAATCGAGGGCCTTTAGCTGCCCGCGGTTTTTCTTTTGATGTTTGCGGATGAAATGCATCGCTAACTTGATAGTGTCCTGTTGCCGTTCTCTGAGAGGAGGAATCACCAGAGAGATCACCGCAACACGATAGTAAAGATCTATGCGGAAGTCCCCCTGTTGGGTCATGGATGTTAGATCTCGGTTAGTGGCACAAATAATGCGGACATCAATCGGGAAACACCGGTCCGAACCAACTGGGCGAACTTCTCGCTCTTGCAAGGCTCTAAGAATTTTGACCTGCATGTTTTTGTTCAGCTCTCCAATTTCGTCCAGAAACAGCGTTCCTTGATGGGCCTCCCGAAAAAGCCCGGCACGATTCGATGATGCTCCGGTGAAGGCTCCTTTCACGTGGCCGAAAAGCTCGGATTCGATCAGCGCATCCGGAAGAGCCCCGCAGTTAACAGTAACAAATGGTTCTTTTTTTCGGTGGCTATGACTGTGGATCGCACGGGCCGCGAGCTCCTTCCCAACACCGGTTTCCCCCATGATCAATACGTTTGTGTCCACCTCAGCGCACCGGAGTATTGTTTCAAAAACCGCTTCCATTTTTGAGCCGGATCCAATCATTTCGGTATACAGATTGCTTCGCCGGTGTTGCCTACGAAAGTGGAAAAGTTCCTGCTCTTTCTTTTCAAGCATCTTTTTTTCTTTTTCAAGGCTGGCGAGGATCTGTTTTTGTTCGCTTACATCCACTAATAGCACATTTGCCGATTCGGGCTGGCCTTCTGGATTTTTATTAATCGAAACATGAAAAATGATTGGATGTTTCACATTGGGTTGGCGTCCGTATACGTATAGCTCAAACCTTACTGATTCACGTTTTCCTTCGGTCAATTCCTTTAAAAGAAGCTGTACATTTATCCGCTCCTCCTCGTTGACCAGTGTGAGCATCTCCCGCCCTATAACTTTTTCCCGTTTCGCCCCTGTGAGTTCCAAAAAGGTACGGTTTACATCCAGCAGAACAAAATCTAAATCCACCAGCCAATAGGCGATTTTTAGATAGTCCAGAATGCGTTTCAGTTTTTCGTTTTCCTTTGGCGTATGCCATTTCACGGACATGGTTTTGCTTTCTTTGAGACTGTTAAGTTTAAACACTGACTGCTTCAACAGTGATGCAACACACCTAATGGAATGATGCAACACACCTAATGGCTAACAGCAAAACGATAGAATGTCAAATACTACTAACAATATGAATAAATGAAGAATAAATCGATTTAAAAACGTTTTGCTAATAATGGCACGAATATTGTTGTATTCGGGAGAGGATGCAGCCCGGTTGTCCGGAGGGCAATTGGGCCCCTCACGATTTTTTAATAATCCGGTTCTTTATGAAGCTTCAGTGAACCAGTTGTGACCATATCTGTCACACGGCTGCGTTATGAAGGCCTCACAACCAACAAAAAGTAGGCCGCCATCACAGACTTTACCATTACTGAGGACTTTCCAAGATCCGAGATCGAATTTGACCAACATTTTCCTAATCCTAAAGCCTGTTACGCATATCTATTCCAACAAAAGTGGCCCGATGGCTTTGTGTATAAAAAATGCGGCCACAAACGGTATTGGTTGGCTCATGAAAGCCGGATATTTGCACCCAGTGCGAACACCAGCATTCTTTGACAGCCGATACAATTATGGATAGCTCTAAAAGCCCGATCACCTATTGGTTCAAAGCCATGTGGTGGTTCACCACCCGTAAATCCGGCGTCAATGCGGTCAATTTCAAGGAACTGCTGGGCTTCGGCAGTTATGGAACGGCCTGGACTTGGCTTCAAAAGCTCCGGCGATGTACGATCCGACACGAAAGGGAAAAGCTATCCGGCCGTGTCGAAGTCGACAAGTTTTTCGTCGGCGGTCAACGATCCGGCAAGCGGGGCCGGGGCGCTGGAGGCAAGTTCATTGTTGCCGTTGCCGCGGAACGTTGAGACATCGAAAAATGAATGGTTCGCATTCGTTTACTTATTGCCTTGGATTGTACCGGATATTCTTTAGAAACCTTTATTCTCGACAACATTGAGCCCGGTGCCACCATCGCCACGGGTGATTGGCGAAGCTATAACATCATTGATAACGAACAGTATCGACGGGAGATAACGAACCAAAGCAAAAGCCGCGATTACGACAAACTATATGGTGCTCATCTGATTACCACCTTGGTTAAACGACTAATTCGGGGAAAGGACCAAGGGCGCTTTGAACCGAAATACCTTCAGAACTGTCTGGACGAGTATGTCTTTCGGTTCAATCGCCGTAAATCTCGAAACATCGGTAAAAAGTTCATGCGCATCGTTCAGCAGGCTCTAAGAACACCCCGCATAACCTGGTTACAGATCCCATGGGATCTTGACCCGATTTCTGAGTATTACGCATTAACCGGAGCATTATAGAGAACCGAATATAATAATAGACATGCATGACGAAGGAGCCAGGCGCAATGAGCGTGATCGAGTCCAGAATCGATACCCATTCGGACGAATATTTAGAGAATTACGAATCGATGGCGGTGCTGGTGGAAAGCTTGCAGACAGAGTTGAAGACTGCATGGGAACAACGTTCGGAAAAGGCAATGATGCGGCTTGCGGAAATCGGCAAACTGCCAACGAAAGAAAAACTGGAACGGTTGCTGGATCCGAACACGCCCTTTTTGGAGATCGCGCCTCTGGCTGCAAGAGGCCTTTATGACGGCAAGGTTCACAAAGCCGGAATGATCACAGGGATCGGCATCGTCGGGGGCAAGGAGGTGTTTGTCTCGATCAGCGATCCCAGCATCAAAGGCGGTGCCCTTTATCCGATGGGAGTTAAGAAAACCCTGCGCGGCCAGACGATCGCTATGGAAAACCGCCTGCCGATCGTAAACCTGCTGGATTCCGCTGGTGGATTTTTACCGCTTCAAGCCGAGGTGTTTCCTGATTTCGACGATGGGGGGCGGGTTTTTTATAACCAGGCAGTTATCAGCAAAATGGGCATTCCTCAGATCACTGCCGTCATGGGTCTTTGCACGGCCGGGGGAGCCTATATCCCGGCCATGAGTGATGAGGTGGTTCACGTCAAGGGTCATGGGGCTATTTTCCTGGGCGGGCCACCGCTGGTCAAGGCGGCCACCGGAGAGGAGGTTACGGCCGACGAATTGGGCGGGGCGGAGTTGCACTGCGCCGAATCGGGTGTTTCCGATTACTATGCCGAAGATGATGCCCATGCCATCGAGATCGTTCGCCAACTTGTGTCCAATCTGCCGGACTCCCGCAAATCCCGGCTGACCACCAAAGCGCCCAAGCCGCCTTTGTTCGATCCCAAAGAGATATACGGAATCGTTCCGCGGGACATCGCCGCACCGTATGATATCCGGGAAGTCATCATTCGAATCGTCGACGGTAGCGAATTTATCGAATTCAAGGAAATGTATGGGCCGACCCTTATTTGTGGTTTCGCACATATTCACGGCTACCCCGTGGGCATTCTGGGCAATAACGGCATTTTGTTCTCCGAATGTGCACTCAAGGGCACCCAGTTCATCCAACTGTGCGACCGCCGCAAAATACCGCTTGTGTTTTTACAGAACATTACCGGTTTCATCATCGGAAAGGATTACGAGCGCGGCGGCATCACCAAAAACGGCCACAAAATGGTCAATGCCGTGGCCACGGCCACGGTGCCCAAGTTCACGGTGATGGTGGGGGCGTCCTTCGGCGCCGGTAATTATGCGATGTGCGGAAGGGCCTATGGCCCGCGATTTCTTTGGAGCTGGCCCAACCACCAGATCGGCGTCATGGGTGGGCAACAAGCGGCCGATGTGCTGGTCACGCTGCAAAACGATCAGCGGGTTCGGACCGGCATGCCGCTGTTGACCGATGACGAGGTGGCCGCCATCCAGAAACCGGTCATCGAAGCGACCATCAGGGAAGGCGATGCATATCACAGCACAACCAACTTGTGGGATGACGGCATCATCGATCCGGCCAAGACCCGCGACGTGCTGGGTCTGGGGATCTCCGCGGCGCTGAATGCTCCCATCCGGCACGATGTGTTTGGCTATGGGAATTTCAGAATGTAGCCGGATGGAAACAGGATTGTCCAGACAAGAACTAACATCAGGAAACGCAATGTTTAAGAAGATTCTGATTGCCAATCGTGGAGAAATCGCAGTTCGGATCATGCGCACCTGCCGGGAGATGGGAATCGGCACCGTGGCCGTTTATTCGGACGTCGACACTCGGGCACAGCACGTATTTGAAGCGGACGAGGCGGTTTGGATCGGCGCATCCGAACCGTCGGAGAGCTACCTGAACATCGATCGTATGATCGCCGTCATTAAACAAACAGGAGCGGAAGCCGTTCACCCCGGCTACGGGTTTTTAGCTGAAAATGCCATGTTTGCAGAGCGCTGCGAAAAGGAGGGCATCGTTTTCATCGGTCCTCCGGCCCAGGTGATCCGTGACCTGGGGGATAAAATCACGGCGCGGCAAATCATGATCAACGGTGGCGTGCCCTTAATACCCGGCACGACCGAAGAAGCGGGAGACATGGTGAAATTGGCCGCGCACGCCGAACAGATCGGCTATCCTGTGCTGATCAAGGCCTCGGCTGGCGGCGGCGGCAAGGGCATGCGCATTGTGGAAGATCCGAACGATCTTGCCGAAGCGTGCCTATCGGCATCGCGTGAAGCGGAGGCCGCTTTCGGAAACGGTGCCATCTATATGGAGAAATATCTGGCAAAATCCCGCCATGTTGAGATTCAGATCCTGGCCGACAGCCATGGCAATGTGGTCCACCTTTTCGAGCGAGAGTGTTCCATTCAGCGGCGGCACCAAAAGATCATCGAGGAGACCCCCAGTCCGGCAGTGGATGCCCGGTTGCGGTCGGAGATGGGCCAAGCGGCAGTGGCGGCGGCCCGGGCTGCGGGCTATGTGAATGCGGGTACGGTGGAATTTATCGTCGACCGGGAAGGCAATTTTTACTTTCTGGAGGTGAATACGCGCCTGCAGGTGGAACATCCCATCACGGAGATGATCACCGGCATGGATCTGGTGCGTCACCAGATCGATATCGCATCAGGCAAGGGACTTTCCCTGACCCAGGAGGATCTTTCCGGCACGGGACATGCCATCGAGTGCCGTATTTATGCCGAAGATCCGCAACGAAATTTCATGCCGTCCCCGGGACGGATCGTTTTTTTAAGAGAGCCCACTGGACCGGGCATCCGAAATGATTGCGGTGTATATTCCGGTTTCGAGGTTCCCGTTGAGTACGATCCCATCTTATCCAAACTGGTGGTCCATGCCGAAACCCGCGATGCGGCCATTCGACGGATGATCTGTGCGCTTCGGTCCTATGCGGTGTTGGGCGTCAAAACACCTATCGCTTTTTTGATCGATATCCTTTCCTCCAACCATTTCAGGGAGGGGGAGACCTATACCGATTTTATCGACACCCATTTTCCAGAGTGGTCACCGGATCGTGACACGCTGCATCTTGCCGCCATCGCTTACGCGGCGGACGCAATGACGCAAAAGCGGAAATTGGCCGCGGGCACGGCGGCGGTCGACCATCCCGGGCCCTGGCAAACGTTGAGGGCCTGGCGCCTCTGAGGGCGGATAACATCGTTGTTTTAGGGCCGCATTAACGCACTTGTACCTATATGTGCGGTCGGCTGCATCACAGCCGGCAGGAGAATAGACCATTGGAATACAAACTGAAATGCCAAGAAGAAACCATTCCCCTACAGGTGGATGCCGGTGAGGACGGCCGATTTACGGCCACCATCGACGGCAACAGGGCAGACGTGGCTTACGGTCGGATTTCGGATCACATGATCCCCATGACCATCGATGGGCGGCAGAAAATGGCCTTTGTGGCCAATACGGAAGAGGGAAAAGCGGTGATGGTGGATGGCCACACGTGGCTGTTTATAGAAAACAACACACCGCTTGCCCACCGGACCAGAGGCGGTCCAAAGAACGGCGACCAGGCAATAACGCCGCCGATGCCGGCGGTGGTGACGAAAATTTTGGTTGCCGAAGGAGACGCCGTCGGAAAGGGGCAGGGTGTGATCGTGGTGTCCGCCATGAAAATGGACACCACGCTGTCGGCGCCCTTCGATGGCGTCGTTGCTCGAATCAATGTGGCCGAGGGAGAAAAAGTCAGTCCCAAACAGATATTGGTGGACATCGATCCCTCGACTGTCGAAGAGACGCAGACAGAGGCTTGAAAGACAGGGGAGTGGGACTGCGTCGACGGGAGGAGTCGCGTTTGTTTTTACCCTGAAAAAACATCGGGAAGGATTTTTAACTTCTATATCAAGGGGGGGGACACTTTTTTTACTATTGCCAGTGCCCAAAAAGTATCCGGAAAGGGAGGCACTCGTATTTAAAGACAGGCGCGTCACATATAAAGAGCTGGACAAAAAGGCAAATGAACTAGGAAAGGTACTAATAGAATTTGGAATAGAAAAAGTAGATAAAGTAGCAATTATGTCTCATAATTGCATTCAATACGCTATTCTACTATTTGCAGTTGCAAAGATAGGGGCAAGGAATCCTTTGGATGCTGCGAACTGGGGCTCACTGGAAGGATCTACCCAGTAAATATCCAAGTTATTCAACATGCTGGCGACGCTTGCGACTATGGGAGGATGAGGGTGTTTGACTCGATATCTGGCGCAAATTCTTAGCTGATCTTGACGAAAAGTCTTTACTGGACTGGGAAGAAGTTTTCATCGACGGTAGTTTCGCTCCGGCAAAAAAAAGGGCCTTGGGGTTGGAAAAAACAAAAGGGGCAAAGGATCGAAGTGGATGGTGGTGGTCGACGGCAACGGTCTTCCTTTGGGAAGCACCATATTACGCTAAAGCAATTTTGAAACGGGCTCTAACCATAAAAAGAGATCTTAATTTAATCAATCCTTAGCCCATGCGAACACTATTGGATGTTAACAAAAAATTAAATCAGGAGGGATTAAGATGAGTAAAAAAGAATTTGACCTTCAGATGAATTTAATGAGACGCCAGGCAGTAGGGGATTTTTTAAAAAGGTCAGCGGCAAGGCAACCTGACAAAACGGCGTTTGTATTCCGGGACAAACGGTTTAGTTACAGGGAATTTAATGCCGTGGTTAACAAAGTCGCCCATGCCCTCGGCGACTTGGGGATCAAGAAAGGTGATGTGGTGGCGGTAATGTCCCAGAATTGCCACCAGATGGCTATTCTGATGTGGGCCTGTTTCAAAATAGGCGCTTGGTATTCGCCGATGAACTATCTGTTGAGGAAAGGAGAGATTACCTATCAGATCAACCATGCTGGTGCCAAGATTTTCTTTGTGGAAAGCGCCCTCCTGAATGTGGTTAAAGAGGTCGAGAATGAGCTCAAGGCTGTAAAGCAATATGGTCTGATAAATCTTAAGGGTATTGACTTGCCCAAAGGGTGGGTTGACTTCGAAGACCTGTTTTCAAATAAATATTTTGACGCTGAACCGGAGGTAATCATTGAGGACAGTGATGTAGCATCACTCATATACACGAGCGGGACTACTGCTGCTCCAAAAGGTGTTATGATATCAAACAGCAGCTACTTTTCGCAATCCCTCAATTTCCTCAATCCAGAAGTTGCCTGGTTTGGTTTGGAAGATGTTTACCTGATGAATATACCTTTGTATCATATTGGCGCCTCGTCAATTATGGTTGCTTTTATTAAGCAAGGGGCCACAATTATCGCTACTTATGGAAGTGATCCTATGGAGATGCTCGATCTTATCCAGAAGGATCGGATTACTTATCTTATATGGCCTCCCACCCTGTATGCTGGGATGCTGGGGTTGCCGCTCAGAAAATACGATCTGAGTTCTCTTAAAAAACTCGTATGGTTTGGTGGATCACTACCCATGAATGTCTTTCGGGAGTGGAAGGAAATCTGTCCGCAGGCTATCTTGATGAGCCATTGCAGTCAAACAGAAATCAATATTACCTTTACGTTCGGCCGGTACTTTGAAGAGCCGGAGGGGGGGAATGTCATCGGTAAACTGTCGCCCGACGTAGAGTTAAGGCTCGTCGATGAAAATGATGTGGATGTCCCTGAAGGCGAACTGGGGGGAAGCCATTGTGAGGACCCCTTCCGTTATGCTGGGTTATTATAAGAATGAGGAAGCTACGGGCTGAGGTTTTCAAGGGTGGCTGGCATCATACAGGTGATGTGCTGAGGAAAGGAAAAGATGGGTTCTACTATTACATTGACCGTATGAAAGATATGGTTAAGTCCGGTGGCACGAATGTAGCCTGTCTTGAAGTGGAAGAAGTATTAAATTCTCATCCGGATGTCGAAGTCAGCGCTGTTTTTGGTGCGCCTCATCCGTACTGGATTGAGGGGGTCACAGCAGCAATTATTCCCAACAGCAAGTCTTTGACTGAAGGGGATGTTATAGAATATGCCAAAAAGAATCTGGCTGCTTACAAGATTCCTAAAAAAATTATTTTTTTAAAGTGGGATGAATTTCCTGTAAGTCCAACAGGTAAGATACTCAAGCGAAAGTTGAGGGATACTTATAAGGATATTTACAAAGGAGAGAAGGGGAAATAATGCAGTGACTCGGGGAGCTGTAAAGCAGGTTTTGGAAATTAGAGAAAAAAAACCTATTTACTATAGTTTCCCGAATGTCATCATGCCACCAGTCGCAATAGGCTAGTCAAAAACGAATTTACTATCCTTTTTCGCGGCTGCGGAAAAAGTATACCCAAAATATCGTCCAGTGCGGCCTTGGCCACCAGCCTCCTGACATCGGAAAAGGCAAAATGGCGGCGGCCGAACTATCGGTACTTCGGGAGCGGGTGGTTCCGGAAGGGACACTGAGAGATTAGCCGGGGAGTGTTTTCCGGTAGTCGGAACCACGGATTCGATTGACATTTCGGTGCGGCGGGCGTGCCGGGCTTGGATTGCCTGCATGACGGCCCAGGGCGAAAACGAAAGGATCGGTTATGGAGTTTCAATTCAGCGAGCGGGAAAAGGCGTTCCGCGACGAGGTGGAAACGTTCATCCGGGATACGCTTCCCGGCGATTGGCCGGATCTGTCGATGCACTGGCCGGGTGGATACGGCTCCATGGAACTGGCCGCGGAAGAGGAAAGCAGAATCGCGGAGAAGTTCAAACAAAAGCTTGTCGAAAAAGGGTGGACGACGATTTCATGGCCCCGGGAATACGGGGGACAAGAATACTCCTACATGGAACAGGCGATTTTCGACGAGCGGATGAGCTATTACCGGGCACCGGCATTCAGCATTTCCACCGGGATCGCCGGACCCACCATTCTGCGCTTCGGCACCGAGGAGAACAAGAAAGACTGGATCTCCAAAATCGCAAACAAGGAAGTCGAAATGTGGCTCGGCTACAGCGAGCCGGACGCCGGTTCCGATCTGGCCAGCATCCGGACCACAGCTGTTCGCTCCGGGGACGATTATATCATCAACGGGCAAAAAACATGGAGCAGCTTCGCTCATTTCTTCGACCACGCCTGGCTGATCGCCCGGACCGACCCGGAAGGCCACCGGCACAAGAGCGTCAGCCTTTTTGTCGTGCCCAATGACACGCCGGGCATTACGATCCGCCCGTTGGTCAACATCGTCGGGGTGCATTCCTTCAACGAGGTGTTTTTCGACAGTGTGCGGGTTCCGAAGCGAAATATGATCGGCCATGAGAACATGGGTTTTTACTACCTCATGACGGCACTGGATTTCGAACGCTTGATGGTGAGCATCGGCGCCTTCCGGCGAACCGTGGAACAGTTCACCGAATTTGTGAAGCAGACCGATCGCGACGGCGCACCGCTCGGAAAAAACCCTGGTGTCCGTCAGCGGCTTGCGGAGATGGCCGTTCGGGTGGAAGTGGCATACCTTTTTTTCTGGCGGACGGCGGAAATGCTTGACAAGGGGCTCGTGCCGAGTGTGGAGTCATCGGCCCTGAAGCTGGTGACAACGGAGCTGAGTCGGAAGCTGGCCGATATCTGCATGGAAATCCTGGGTCCTTACGGGCAGCTGATGACCGGATCCAAACATGCGCCGTTTCGCGGTTTGGTGCCCCGTGGATACCTGGACTGCATTTCCGGCACCATCGGCGCCGGTACGTCGGAAATTCAGCGAAACATCATCGCCATGCGGGGGCTGGGGATGCCAGCGAGATAGTCAGGCGACAGACAGACTGGATGGCCATGCCTTGCATCAGGGGCGTTTTTGATTACCTCGGCAAACAGGAAAATGGTCCAAGGGATCAAGTGATGTGGACGATTTTGTCGAGAAATGTTTTTTCACTTGAAGCCTCGACCCCTTGCCTGAGAGCGTAGCCGATAGTCGAAGACCTGAATCCTCCAATCTTTTTCGCAATCCGTCGGGAAACTATAACGGACAACGAAAATACAGGGAGCAACCAATGGATCTTGAATTGACCCAAGAACAAAAAATCATCCGGTCCTCGGCAAGGGATTTCCTGAAAAAAGAGTGCCCGGTATCCACGATGTGGGAAATGCAAGGCGATCCGGCCGGCTATTTCCGGGACGTGTGGAAGAAAATGGCCGGGCTGGGGTGGCAGGGCATCCTGATTCCGGAAAAGTATGACGGTATGGAAGGCAGCTTCATCGATCTGGCCATCATCCTGGAGGCCATGGGGAGGTGTGCTGCCCCGGGCCCTTTTTTTCCAGCGTCGTGCTGGGCGGCACAGCCATCCTCAACCTCGGTTCCGATGAGCAGAAAGATGAGCTGCTGCCCCGTCTGGCCAACGGAAAATTGATTCTTTCCCTGGCGGCGACCGAGCCGGGCAACTGGTACGGAATGGATAATATCCAGGCCGTAATCCGGGAGGATGGACCGGATCTCATCCTCGACGGCACCAAGTTGTTTGTCGAAAATGCCCATATTTCCGACTATATCCTCTGCGTCGCCCGGACCGTGGGCCGGAATGCCGATACGGGGTTGAGCCTGGTTCTGGTGGACCCGAACAGTCCGGGGGTCGCCTGTGCGATGCTCGACACCCTGGCATTTGAAAAACAGTGCGAGGTGGTGTTCGACAAGGTGAGCGTCTCCAGAGCTCATGTCTTGGGAGAACTCGGGGGGCGGGGGCTGCATTGGCGTATTTGATGGAAATCGCCGCAGTGGCCAAATGTGCCGAGATGGTGGGCGGCATGCAGGCCGCGTTCGAAAGAACGGTTGCCTATGCTAAGGAGCGGCGGCAGTTCGGCAAACCCATCGGCAGCTTCCAGGCCGTGCAGCACCATTGTGCCAACATGGTCGTGGATGTGGACGGTGCACGATTTTTGACCTATCAGGCGGCCTGGAAGATAGCTAAAGACCTGCCGGCTGCCGTGGAGGCATCCATGGCTAAGGCCTGGACCAGCGAGGCGGCCCGGAAGGTCACTACGCTGGCCCACCAGATTCACGGCGCGATTTCTTTTTGTGAAGAGAACGATATCCACCTCTACTACCGGAAGGCCAAGGCCGGAGAGACTGCGTTCGGGGACGGCAGCTACCATTTGGAGCGGTTGGCCGATGCCTTGGGATTATAACCTAAAATTTGCAATCGTAAATTCAGCGCAACGAAAGCGTAACCCTGCAAAGAATTTAGCATAGCCGAATCCTATTTACGCCCCCTTTAGGAGCCGAGAACCACTGAGAGGGAGGGGCGTTACACCTTCGGCGAGGACTTTTTTTGCGTAACTGACAGTAAGCCGCTTTATCTTCCAGGATCCGGGCCTGATGCCGTCATTATCACCAATATCGGCCAAGGCCAGGCAATCGATGACAGGCTGAAAAAGGCCGGGGCGATGGAATACATGACCACCCAAGGCCTACTTGGAAAGCCTCCGTTTGCCGGAACTGTTCAGGCGGTGCCCGAAAGTTCCGGCTATCGCATAACCGGTAAAGGATACAGAAAGACATAGCAAGACCGATGGTAAGGTGCGCGCAAAATCTGGTATAAAAAGCACTTGCTCATATAGCTGATGGTGTCAAAGGACTCTCTGAGAATTTAAGTTGGGAAATTGCGCGTTCTCAACTTGTCTGCCAAGTTTTGCATGGAGATATGGATGTGCAACTCTAAAAACGCCTATTTTAGGCAAAAGGAGGGACAACATGACACATCGCGACATAAAAAATCATCTACTAAATCGGGACACGGTAGGGGATGTAATTAGAAGGTATTCTAAAAGGAATCCGGATAAATTGGCCTTTGTTTTGTCACCCCCACAAGGATCGCCTATTGAATATACATACAGTAAATTCAACGAGAGTGCTAATAGGCTTGCCAATGGGCTAACCGCTTGTGGAATTAAAAAAGGTGAAGGCGTTGCAATTTTTTCTCTGAATACATATCAACTACTTTTGACCATTGCTGTAGCTAAAATCGGGGCATATATAATACCTGTTAATCCTGCACTTACCAGAAATGAGATGGAATATGTTATTAAACAGAGTGATGCAAAAATAATCTTTGTTGAAGATACTTTTGCTGATAAAATCTTAAGTGCTCTGCCCAATTTGTTAAATGTGAAACCTGGGTTTATCAAATTTAGCGGCAAGAATGAAAAACCTGATGGATGGATAGATTTCGAAGAATTGATTAGCATATATCCAGAAAATGAACCAGAAGTAGAAATAGATAGCAGAGATATGCTGACACTCACCTACACAAGTGGCACGGAGGCGTTTCCTAAGGGTGTCGCTCTCATGCATCAAAATTGGCTCTCTATCTCGATAGCTTGTCAGATAGATAGTTATATGGGTGTTCACGAAGACGAAGTCATGCTTGAATCATTGCCATTATTTTATACCGGGGGCATGGGTGTAGGGCTTTTTCCTATATTAATGGGAGCGACAACCGTTAGTACTTACTCCCCTGACCTCGCAAGAATGGTTGAAATGATGGCAAAATATAAAACGACTTATACAGTTCTTACACCAACTATTTACCTGAGATTGTTTCATACCGAAGGAATAAAGGAGGCGGCAACGTCGATGAGGAAATTTTTGACTTTTGGGGCTACTATTCCTGAGCGTATGATAACCAAAGGGAGAGAGATAGCTCCCCATATTCAATGGGTTTCCCTTTACGCACTAAGTGAACCAACATGTTGCGGGGCGGTCGGACTTTTTAAGACTATCAATGAGATACCGGAAGGAGATTTAGGATGGGTAGGAAAACCTGCACCATCACTGGAGATGAGAATCGTAGACGATAATAATAATGATGTTCCTGTAGGAGACGTAGGAGAGCTAGTATTTAGGGGACCCGTTGTCATGAAAGAATATTACAAACAGCCAGAATTAACCGCCAAAGTTTTTGATAGTGGCTGGTTTCATACAGGTGACCTGGGGCGATTGAACAAGAATGGAGAACTGTTCTTTGTGGACCGTAAAAAAGACATGATAAAGAGCGGGGGTGAGAATATTTCTACAGCCAGTGTGGAATACGCCATCAGTTCTTATCCTAAAGTGTCTGAGGTTGCAGTATTTGGCGTGCCCCACCCTGAGTGGATGGAGGCATCGGTTGCAGCGGTGATTCCGATACAAAATGAGTATCTTGCCGAAGAGGAAATTATACAATACTGCAAGCAGAATTTACCTAGATTTAAGGTGCCAAAATACGTACTTATTGTTAATGATTTCCCCAGGAATCCCACAGGTAAGATTCTCAAAAGAGAGTTGAGAGAACAGTACAAAGATATCGCTTCGCAGGGGCAATAAAGCTTATTCCATTTTTCAATCAAGATGATTCTAATATCCACTCACATCCGGTTAATGACTGAAGAAAGAATGGTGTCATGATCTTTCTGAAAATTTGATTTCAAGCGTAGGGAAAGGATTTCAACTCTTAGAGTTGAAAATGCTGGGTCAAACATTAAAGTTTCTTTTGTAAGCGCTTATCCTATTATAATCCAAAATGAATTACGCACCAGTGTCTTCGCCGGACTATCTGATAAAAATCTGAAAGAATTAGAATTACGTAATGTTAATGCAAGTACTTAGCTGGATTATACCCATTATATCAGTTTTTTATCACCATGTACAGCTTGCTGTAACGAAACTCTAAAGTTGAGATGGTAAGTTGGTTCCTTCCTCTTACCCACTGTCACATTCTATTAGAAAAGGAGTCGATCATGGGCAGTCGAGCAAAGACATCCGAACAGCTGTATTTTTCAAAAGATCATGAGATGGTCCGCAAGACCGTTAGGGAATTTGTAGACAAGGAGATCAATCCCAATCTCGATGACTGGGAAGCGGCGGGGGAGGCCCCGCTTCATGAATTGTTTAAAAAAATGGGGGCATTGGGCTTCCTTGGAATTCGTTATGATACAAAGTACGGCGGCGAGGGGCTCGATTATTGGTGTGATCTCGTATTCCTGGAAGAATTGGGGCATGTGCAGGGCTTCGGCGTGCCAATCGCCATCGCCGTGCAAACGCACATGGCGACGCCGGCTATTTACGAGTTCGGATCCGAATTTCTAAAAGAAAAATATTTAAAACCGGCCATTGCCGGTGACATGGTCTGCTCCATCGCCGTTACCGAACCGGGGGCGGGATCGGATGTCGCCGCACTCCAGACCACCGCCGTTCGGGAAGGAGATGAATACGTCATCAACGGCAGTAAAACCTACATCACGAATGGAACCCAGGCAGATTTTCTGACCATGCTGGCTCGAACCGGTGACGAACCGGGACACCACTGTTTCAGCCTGTTTGTCGTACCGACGGATCTTCCTGGGTTTCAGGTCAGCAAAAAGCTCGACAAAATGGGGATTCGCAGCAGCGATACGGCGGAGTTGTTTTTCGATAACCTTCGGCTTCCCGCAGACCACCTCATCGGCAAGGAAGGAGAAGGTTTCATCTATCAAATGCAGCAGTTTCAGCACGAACGGTTTTCCGCGATGCCCATGGTGTATATCGCTTCCCAGGATATCATTGACATGACCGTGGAGCATATCAAAAACCGAATCGTTTTCGGAAAGCCCCTGATCACGAAGCAGGTGCTCCGGCATCGCATCGCCGATTGGTTGACGGAAATCGAGGCACTTCGACAACTGACCTACCATATCACCACCATGAAAGCAGCGGGGATGGACGTTACCCAGGAGATCTCCATGGGAAAATTATACAGCGGGAAACTGCTTCGAAAAGTCGCCGATGGATGCCTCCAGATGTACGGAGGGCTTGGCTTTATGAACGAAATGCTGATTTCTCGCTATTATCGGGATGCACGGATCTTGTCCATCGGCGGGGGCGCGGACGAGGTGATGAGTGATATTATTGCGAAAATGGAAGGGTACTGATTCTCTACCGGAACCGATTTGGAGGTGATCCCATGTCTTCAAAAAAGAGACGCGTATCAGATGTATTATACCGAAGGATCACGAGATGGTCAGAAAGGCCGTCCGCGATTTTATCAACAAGGAAATCAACCCCAACGAAGATCAATCGGATCGAACCGTTGAAAACGACGATTCCCCTGTACCTTAAAAAGATGACGACGATTTATAACATGGAAGGAGTGTGAGATCATGTCCGAAGACCATTTGCTGTATCGTGTCGAGTCCTCGATTGCTTATTTTACGCTAAATCGCGAAGCGCAGCGAAATGCCATCAGCGCGGAGGCAATCGAGCTATTTTTACAGTACCTGGACCGGGCCGAGGCAGATGACCAGGTGCGGGCAGTCTGCGTCACCGGTTCCGGTGAGAAGGCTTTTTGTTCGGGCGGGGACCTTGGCGGGGGAATGACCACGAGCGGGATGGACCCGATTGCCGGCTATGCGACGCTGCTGAAGCGGCTCGCCGGTTTTCCCAAACCCACCGTGGCCCGCGTCAACGGGCATTGTCTGGCGGGCGGCACAGGTTTCATGCTGGCTTGCGACATCGTAATTGCCGTGGACAACGCGCAGTTTGGCACCCCGGAGGTCAATGTGGGTCTTTTCCCCATGATGATCGGTGCGGTAATTTTCCGCAACGTTCCCCACAAAAAAGCGATGGAGATGGTGCTGCTGGGTGACAGGCTGACGGCGCAGCAGGCGCTGGAGATGGGCATGCTTACCCGCGTCGTTCCGGCGGAGCAGTTGGACGAAGCGGTGACCGAAGTATTGCAGAAACTGGTGGGCAAAAGCCCCATTGGTTTGAGGCTGGGCAAGGAGGCCTTCTACCGGATGGCCGACATGCCCTTTGAAGATGCCCTGGACCTGCTTTCCGAAGGGTTGAAAAAAGTGCTCGCCACCGATGACGCCCGGGAGGGGATGACGGCGTTTATGGAGAAGAGGAAGCCGGAATTTACAGGAAAATAATATCGTCCATAAGGATTCAAGGAGTCAAGTGGAAAACGTATGATATTCGATTTGCCGTGCCTGCACTCCTGTCGCCCGCTGAAAAAATAGATGTAGACTTTGCAAGACTCGAAAGTTGCCCCCTTCCCTTGAACCCTTATACTATTTTCGGAGGATCTCATGTCGAACAATAAACTTATCATTGCCAACTTCAGTGGATTTTTCGGGGATCGCTTTTCTGCGGCAAAAGAAATGGTCGAGGGCGGTCCCATTGATTTCCTGACGGGGGATTACCTGGCGGAGCTGACCATGGCGATTTTGCTCAAGCAAAAAATGAAGGATCCAGGAAAAGGATACGCCCATACCTTTCTCAAGCAAATGGAGCAGGTGATGGGGCTTTGCCTGGAAAAAAAGATACGGGTGATTTCCAATGCCGGCGGACTCAACCCCAAGGGGTTGGCGGCGGCTTTGGAACAAACCGCGCAAACGCTGGGATTGCATCCGAAAGTCGCGTATATCGAGGGCGACGATCTCATGCCTCGCCTCGGCGAACTGCAGGAGCAGGGAGAGACTTTTACCCACCTGGACAAAGGCACCGCGTTAAAGGATGCGGCGGGTATGCCCATTACCGCCAACGCCTACCTCGGGGGATGGGGCGTCGTGAAAGCGCTGGAAAGCGGTGCGGATATTATCGTGGGCGGCCGGATGGCCGACGCCGCCGTGGTGATGGGGCCGGCGGCCTGGCATTTTGGGTGGCAAACGGATGATTGGGACAAATTGGCCGGCGCCGCCGTTGCGGGACACATCATCGAATGCAGTGGCCAGGCCTGCGGTGGGAACTATTCGTTTATCCACGAGATTCCCTCCTACCATAACGTCGGATTTCCCATCGCCGAAATGAACGAAGACGGATCGTTTGTCATCACCAAGCATCCCGGCACCGGCGGGCTGGTTTCCGTCGGAACCGTGACCGCCCAGTTGATGTATGAAATCCGGGAGCCGAGATACCTCACGCCGGATGTCGTCACCCGGTTCGACACCATTCAAATCTCCCAGGAAGGCCCCGACCGTGTTTTGATCGAAGGCGTCCGGGGGGAGCCGGCGCCGCGCACCACCAAGGTGTGCATCAACAACATGTCCGGGCACAGTAATTCCATGACTCTCCTGCTGGCGGGGCTGGACATCGAGAAGCAGGCCAAAATCATTGAGGAAACGCTTTTCCAGAGCATCGGCGGCAAGGATGCGTACCAGGTCATCGACGTGCAGTTGATTCGCTCGGACAAGGTCAATCCGTCCAGCAATGAGGAGGCTTACGCCTACCTGCGGCTTTCCGTCATGGATCCGGATGCCAAAAAAGTGGCGATGTTTTCCACAAAATTTGTCGAATTGGGGCTCTGCACCGTTCCCGGATTGGCATTGACGGCGCCTCCGGACAAGGGTCGGCCGGTCATTCAACACTGGCCGACGCTGGTTTCCGTGGACAAGGTTCCACAAACGGTGGTTATGGGCGACGAAACCTTCGACATCCCGTCGCCGCCGGAATCGGACATCCCGTCGCCGCCGCCCGCCGCCGTCGATATTCCACCCGTACCGGCGGGGCCGACGACTTCCGTGCCGTTGGGCCGAATCTATGCCACCCGATCCGGTGACAAGGGGGGCAACGCCAATCTCGGTATTTGGGGGCAGACCCCCGCGTCATATGCCTGGTTGAACGATTTTCTGACGGTTGACAAACTCAAAGAACTCCTGCCGGACATGGCGGTGTTCGAGATCGAACGATATGAACTGCCGAACCTGTTCGCCCTCAATTTTTATGTCCGGGGCGTGCTGCAGGACGGCGTATCGGCATCGTTTCGCATGGATCCCCAGGCCAAGACGCTGGGAGAATATCTGCGAACAAAGATGGTCGAAATGCCGTCATCCCTGCTTGCCTAAAGGAGGCGCGATCCAGCAGAAATGGCCATAACGATCGAATCGGCGAATCCATTGTAGACATGTTTTGAATACCGGGATCCGACAATCGATCACGGCGCCGAGCTGCAGCCCCGGTTTTCGAAGCTGGGAGACGGGCTGTCGGAGTATTTTTTTCCGATTTGTACCTGTTCCGAAATGCTCATCGGTATCGGGTGATCCAGGGACAACGATTGTTCGTTCAGGGGCGGACACATGACGGGTTATCCTTTTTGATGCCCCTGTTCGATCCGGCCGCCGAGGACACGGGTTTCCCGGTGGAAATGATTCAGCCGTATGATTTTTATTTTCCGATCAGCGGGTCCATGCGCTCCCATTTCGACAGGCGGGCCTTCGACACCGTATTCAGCCGGCACGATTCGATGATGCTCCGGTGAAGGCTCCTTTCACGTGGCCGAAAAGCTCGGATTCGATCAGCGCATCCGGAAGAGCCCCGCAGTTAACAGTAACAAATGGTTCTTTTTTTCGGTGGCTATGACTGTGGATCGCACGGGCCGCGAGCTCCTTCCCAACACCGGTTTCCCCCATGATCAATACGTTTGTGTCCACCTCGGCGCACCGGAGTATTGTTTCAAAAACCGCTTCCATTTTTGAGCCGGATCCAATCATTTCGGCATACAGATTACTTCGCCGGTGTTGCCTACGAAAGTGGAAAAGTTCCTGCTCTTTCTTTTCAAGCATCTTTTTTTCTTTTTCAAGGCTGGCGAGGATCTGTTTTGTTCGCTTTCATCCACTAATAGCACATTGGCCGATTCGGGCCGCCCTTCCGGATTTTTATTAATCGAAACATGAAAAATGATTGGATGTTTCACATTGGGTTGGCGTCCGTATACGTATAGCTCAAACCTTACTGATTCACGTTTTCCTTTCTTTGAGACTGTTAAGTTTAAACACTGACTGCTTCAACAGTGATGCAACACACCTAATGGCTAACAGCAAAACGATAGAATGTCCAATACTGCTAACAACATGAATAAATAAAGAATAAATCGATTAAAGCACGTTTCGCCACAGTTGGCACGTTTATTGTTTAGTACGGGAGAGGATGCAGCCCGGTTGTCCGGAGGGCAATTGGGCCCCTCACGGTTTTATATAATAGACATGCATGACGAAGGAGCCAGGCGCAATGAGCGTGATCGAGTCCAGAGTCGATACCCATTCGGACGAATATTTAAAGAATTACGAGTCGATGGCGGTGCTGGTGGAAAGCTTGCAGACAGAGTTGAAGACTGCATGGGAACAACGTTCGGAAAAGGCAATGATGCGGCTTGCGGAAATCGGCAAACTGCCAACGAAAGAAAAACTGGAACGGTTGCTGGATCCGAACACGCCCTTTTTGGAGATCGCGCCTCTGGCCGCAAGAGGCCTTTATGACGGCAAGGTTCACAAAGCCGGAATGATCACAGGGATCGGCATCGTCGGGGGCAAGGAGGTGTTTGTCTCGATCAGCGATCCCAGCATCAAAGGCGGTGCCCTTTATCCGATGGGAGTTAAGAAAACCCTGCGCGGCCAGACGATCGCTATGGAAAACCGCCTGCCGATCGTAAACCTGCTGGATTCCGCTGGTGCATTTTTACCGCTTCAAGCCGAGGTGTTTCCTGATTTCGACGATGGGGGGCGGGTTTTTTATAATCAGGCAGTTATCAGCAAAATGGGCATTCCTCAGATCACTGCCGTCATGGGTCTTTGCACGGCCGGGGGAGCCTATATCCCGGCCATGAGTGATGAGGTGGTTCACGTCAAGGGTCATGGGGCTATTTTCCTGGGCGGGCCACCGCTGGTCAAGGCGGCCACCGGAGAGGAGGTTACGGCCGACGAATTGGGCGGGGCGGAGTTGCACTGCGCCGAATCGGGTGTTTCCGATTACTATGCCGAAGATGATGCCCATGCCATCGAGATCGTTCGCCAACTTGTGTCCAATCTGCCGGACTCCCGCAAATCCCGGCTGACCACCAAAGCGCCCAAGCCGCCTTTGTTCGATCCCAAAGAGATATACGGAATCGTTCCGCGGGACATCGCCGCACCGTATGATATCCGGGAAGTCATCATTCGAATCGTCGACGGTAGCGAATTTATCGAATTCAAGGAAATGTATGGGCCGACCCTTATTTGTGGTTTCGCACATATTCACGGCTACCCCGTGGGCATTCTGGGCAATAACGGCATTTTGTTCTCCGAATGTGCACTCAAGGGCACCCAGTTCATCCAACTGTGCGACCGCCGCAAAATACCGCTTGTGTTTTTACAGAACATTACCGGTTTCATCATCGGAAAGGATTACGAGCGCGGCGGCATCACCAAAAACGGCCACAAAATGGTCAATGCCGTGGCCACGGCCACGGTGCCCAAGTTCACGGTGATGGTGGGGGCGTCCTTCGGCGCCGGTAATTATGCGATGTGCGGAAGGGCCTATGGCCCGCGATTTCTTTGGAGCTGGCCCAACCACCAGATCGGCGTCATGGGTGGGCAACAAGCGGCCGATGTGCTGGTCACGCTGCAAAACGATCAGCGGGTTCGGACCGGCATGCCGCTGTTGACCGATGACGAGGTGGCCGCCATCCAGAAACCGGTCATCGAAGCGACCATCAGGGAAGGCGATGCATATCACAGCACAACCAACTTGTGGGATGACGGCATCATCGATCCGGCCAAGACCCGCGACGTGCTGGGTCTGGGGATCTCCGCGGCGCTGAATGCTCCCATCCGGCACGATGTGTTTGGCTATGGGAATTTCAGAATGTAGCCGGATGGAAACAGGATTGTCCAGACAAGAACTAACATCAGGAAACGCAATGTTTAAGAAGATTCTGATTGCCAATCGTGGAGAAATCGCAGTTCGGATCATGCGCACCTGCCGGGAGATGGGAATCGGCACCGTGGCCGTTTATTCGGACGTCGACACTCGGGCACAGCACGTATTTGAAGCGGACGAGGCGGTTTGGATCGGCGCATCCGAACCGTCGGAGAGCTACCTGAACATCGATCGTATGATCGCCGTCATTAAACAAACAGGAGCGGAAGCCGTTCACCCCGGCTACGGGTTTTTAGCTGAAAATGCCATGTTTGCAGAGCGCTGCGAAAAGGAGGGCATCGTTTTCATCGGTCCTCCGGCCCAGGTGATCCGTGACCTGGGGGATAAAATCACGGCGCGGCAAATCATGATCAACGGTGGCGTGCCCTTAATACCCGGCACGACCGAAGAAGCGGGAGACATGGTGAAATTGGCCGCGCACGCCGAACAGATCGGCTATCCTGTGCTGATCAAGGCCTCGGCTGGCGGCGGCGGCAAGGGCATGCGCATTGTGGAAGATCCGAACGATCTTGCCGAAGCGTGCCTATCGGCATCGCGTGAAGCGGAGGCCGCTTTCGGAAACGGTGCCATCTATATGGAGAAATATCTGGCAAAATCCCGCCATGTTGAGATTCAGATCCTGGCCGACAGCCATGGCAATGTGGTCCACCTTTTCGAGCGAGAGTGTTCCATTCAGCGGCGGCACCAAAAGATCATCGAGGAGACCCCCAGTCCGGCAGTGGATGCCCGGTTGCGGTCGGAGATGGGCCAAGCGGCAGTGGCGGCGGCCCGGGCTGCGGGCTATGTGAATGCGGGTACGGTGGAATTTATCGTCGACCGGGAAGGCAATTTTTACTTTCTGGAGGTGAATACGCGCCTGCAGGTGGAACATCCCATCACGGAGATGATCACCGGCATGGATCTGGTGCGTCACCAGATCGATATCGCATCAGGCAAGGGACTTTCCCTGACCCAGGAGGATCTTTCCGGCACGGGACATGCCATCGAGTGCCGTATTTATGCCGAAGATCCGCAACGAAATTTCATGCCGTCCCCGGGACGGATCGTTTTTTTAAGAGAGCCCACTGGACCGGGCATCCGAAATGATTGCGGTGTATATTCCGGTTTCGAGGTTCCCGTTGAGTACGATCCCATCTTATCCAAACTGGTGGTCCATGCCGAAACCCGCGATGCGGCCATTCGACGGATGATCTGTGCGCTTCGGTCCTATGCGGTGTTGGGCGTCAAAACACCTATCGCTTTTTTGATCGATATCCTTTCCTCCAACCATTTCAGGGAGGGGGAGACCTATACCGATTTTATCGACACCCATTTTCCAGAGTGGTCACCGGATCGTGACACGCTGCATCTTGCCGCCATCGCTTACGCGGCGGACGCAATGACGCAAAAGCGGAAATTGGCCGCGGGCACGGCGGCGGTCGACCATCCCGGGCCCTGGCAAACGTTGAGGGCCTGGCGCCTCTGAGGGCGGATAACATCGTTGTTTTAGGGCCGCATTAACGCACTTGTACCTATATGTGCGGTCGGCTGCATCACAGCCGGCAGGAGAATAGACCATTGGAATACAAACTGAAATGCCAAGAAGAAACCATTCCCCTACAGGTGGATGCCGGTGAGGACGGCCGATTTACGGCCACCATCGACGGCAACAGGGCAGACGTGGCTTACGGTCGGATTTCGGATCACATGATCCCCATGACCATCGATGGGCGGCAGAAAATGGCCTTTGTGGCCAATACGGAAGAGGGAAAAGCGGTGATGGTGGATGGCCACACGTGGCTGTTTATAGAAAACAACACACCGCTTGCCCACCGGACCAGAGGCGGTCCAAAGAACGGCGACCAGGCAATAACGCCGCCGATGCCGGCGGTGGTGACGAAAATTTTGGTTGCCGAAGGAGACGCCGTCGGAAAGGGGCAGGGTGTGATCGTGGTGTCCGCCATGAAAATGGACACCACGCTGTCGGCGCCCTTCGATGGCGTCGTTGCTCGAATCAATGTGGCCGAGGGAGAAAAAGTCAGTCCCAAACAGATATTGGTGGACATCGATCCCTCGACTGTCGAAGAGACGCAGACAGAGGCTTGAAAGACAGGGGAGTGGGACTGCGTCGACGGGAGGAGTCGCGTTTGTTTTTACCCTGAAATAAACATCGGGAAGGAATCAGCGCCTTCTTGGAAGAACGCTCACCGGTATTCAAAGGAAAATAACCACGATGCTCTATAAGTTCGAGGGGAAACAGCCGATCGTTGGAATTGATACCTATGTCAGCGAGTTGGCCACCGTTATCGGAAACGTCACCATTGGAAACAACTGCTACATAGGCCCTAAAGCCATCCTACGCGGCGATTACGGCCGTATTGAAATCGGCGACGGCACGGCCGTGGAAGAGGGCGTGATCATCCATGCGCCCCCGGATCATCTTAACCGGATCGGAAAACGGGTTACTTTGGGTCATGGTGCGATTTTACATGGTAATTTTGTGGATAATGGCGCTGTGATCGGTATGGGGACGGTCCTTAGTATTTTCAGCGAAATCGGTGAAGGTGCCATCGTTGCGGAAGGATCCCTCGTGAAATGGGGCCAGAAGATCCCCGCCAATTCGGTCGCTGTTGGCAATCCTGCAACCGTGAAGCGACAGGTTTCCGACAAGGATCGGAAGATCTGGTCTTTCGGCAAACAGCTGTATGTGGACCTGGCCAAGCGATATCTGGATTCCGGGTTGGAAGCGGTGGAACTCTCAGTATGCAGAAAAAGGGAATCTTCCGGCGGACCTGGTATCGTGCCGAATCCGGACGCACAACAAACCGGCGCAGGAGAAAAATGAACAGCCATCAAAAAAGCGACAAGATCATCATTGCCAACTGCAGTGGCTTTTTCGGTGATCGGCTCTCGGCGGCCAAGGAGATGATTCAAGGCGGTCCAGTCGATGTTCTCACTGGAGACTATCTGGCCGAACTCACCATGGCCATTTTGTTTCGGAAAAAGGTCAAGTCCCCAGAAGCAGGCTACGTACCCACATTTCTCAAGCAGATGGAAAGCGTCATAGGCGAATGCCTGGACAAAAAGATCCGAGTCGTGACCAACGCAGGCGGACTGAATCCCCGAGGTTTGGCCCGGGAACTGCGGCTTCTTGCCGACAGACTCGGTCTGGCACCCAAAATTGCATATATCGAAGGTGACGACTTGCTCCCACGCATTAAAGAGCTAATGAGAGCGGGGGAGACCTTTACCCACATCGACAAAGGCATCGACCTGGCGGACTCGGGTGCGATGCCCATCACCGCCAATGTCTACCTTGGGGGTTGGGGCATCGCGGAAGCGCTGGGTCGGGGGGCGGATATTGTGGTCTGCGGACGGGTGGCCGATGCGGCCCTTGTGGCGGGACCGAGCGCCTGGCATTTCGGATGGGAACGCACCGACTGGGACCGCTTGGCAGGGGCATACGCGGCCGGCCACATCATTGAGTGCGGCACCCAAGCAACGGGCGGCAACTATTCCTTCATTAAAGAGGTGCCTTCCTATTCGAATATGGGGTTTCCGATTGCAGAAATTTTCGAAGACGGCAGTTTCGTCATCACCAAACATCCAAATACGGGCGGGTTGGTTTCCGTGGGGACGGTAAGCGCCCAGCTGCTTTATGAAATCGCATCGCCGCGATACCTGACACCGGATGTGGTGGCTCGCTTCGATACTTTATCGCTGGATCAGATAGGGCCGGACCGGGTTCGGGGCGGACGCACACGGGGCGAGCCTCCCACCGACACCGCCAAGGTCTGCATCAATACCCTGGGCGGGTATAAAAATTCCATGACCGTGGTTCTGACCGGACTTGATATCGATGAGAAGGCCGAGATCGTTAAAGAAGGTCTGTTCGAAAACCTGGGGGGAGACGAACAGTTCCAGACGGTGGATGTACAGCTGATTCGATCCGACAAGCTGGATCCGGCCTCGAACGACGAGGCGTGCGCATTTTTGCGCATCACCGTTATAGACCCTGATGAGTCAAAAGTAGGCAGACTATTTTCCTCCAAAGTGGTGGAACTCGCCCTATCCAGTATTCCTGGTTTTAATGTCATTGCTCCGCCTTCGAAGGGAGCACGAGCGGTAGTCCATTGGCCGGCATTGGTGTCGGCTCGACACATCCGACAGAATGTATTTATCGACGATATCTCCATCGACGTAACCGCCGCGCCGGGAAATCATGACACGGAACCTGATTTAGCCACCATCAACGAATCTGGAACATTGCCCGGCGGACCTTTTATCCGTGCGCCCCTGGGTCGGGCGTTTGCCACCCGTTCCGGAGACAAAGGCGGTAACGCCAATCTCGGCGTCTGGGCCAAAACCCCGGAAGCGTATGGTTTTTTACGTCACTTTTTAACAGTGGAAAAACTGGTGCAACTGCTTCCGGACTGTGGCTCCTACTCCATCGATCGCTATGAACTGCCCAATCTACTGGCCATCAACTTTTATATTCGAGGTCTGCTTGGGGATGGTGTCGCCGCATCGGTACGCAGCGATCCCCAAGCCAAAACTCTAGGAGAATATCTGCGAGTCAAAGAAGTAGAAATGCCCGAGTCCATTCTACTAAATAATTCGAAGGATACGGAGGACCGGTGAATCAGATCTGCAGTGATCTTACTTGGGAGCAAAACACGTTGGATACGTTGGTCTCCAGTTTAAAGCCGGATGACTGGGCGGCAGTTACTTTGTGCGACGGGTGGACGGTCAAGGATGAGATCTGCCATTTGGCATACTTTGACTATACGGCCCGATTGTCGGCCGCAGACCCTGCAAGCTTTGACCAGCATTTGGTTGAAATTCAGCAGAAAATCAAAGAGATGGCCGACTTTATAGAAGTCTCTCTCGCCAAGGGCAGGGCCATGGTTATTGAACAGCTGCTTCAATGGTGGCGGGAAGAGCGCAGAAAGCTCATAGAGGCCTTGCTCCGTCTCGATCCCCATGATCGTCTTTCCTGGTATGGTCCTCCCATGAGTGCATCGTCTTTCGCCTCTGCCCGTCTCATGGAAACATGGGCCCATGGGCAGGATATCTACGATGTGTTGAAGAAGAAGCGGCCGGTCAGTCCCGGCCTGAAGCATGTTGCCCATCTGGGTGTTACTACGTTCGGGTGGAGTTTCTCGAATCGCGGCATGATCGTACCGGACACCCCGGTTTTCGTGACCCTGACCGCACCTTCCGGCAATCTATGGACCTGGGGCGATGAAACCGCCGTCGAAACCATCACCGGCTCGGCCGAAGAATTCTGTCTGGTGGTGACCCAGCGGCGTCATGTTGACGACACAGCCCTTGTCTGCGACGGGAGGACGGCGCGGCAGTGGATGCTAAACGCCCAGGCCTTTGCCGGTCCACCGGACAACGGACCGCCGGCAGGTACTTTCCGTTGAGACCGGTTCTGGTTCCCTAAAGCCAGATCGGCAAATTGGATGGAGGTTTTATGAAGAAGAACAGTCCGAAAACCAAAGAACTGAACTATTTCACCAAAGAGCAGGAACTCACCCGCAAGGCCATAAGGGATGTGATAAAAAAGGAAGTACTGCCTTTTATCGATGAGTGGGAGGAAGCCGGTGAGTTCCCCAAGGCCTTGTATACTCTGTTTGGCGATCTCGGTTTTCTGGGAATTAGCTATCCGGAAGAAATGGGGGGCAGTGGTGGTGATGTCTTCGACATGATCGTCATGTGCGAGGAGATGATGCGGTCCGGATCCGGCGGGTTCGCCGCCGGTATCGGGTCGTTGAACATTGCTCTACCGCCTATCGTCAAGAAAGGAACCGCAGAACAAAAGGAGCGTTTCGTAAGGCCCGTACTTGAAGGCAGACGCATTGCAGCACTGGGCATCACCGAACCTTCGGGGGGATCGGATGTGGCCAATCTGCAGACGACTGCAATAAAGGACGGTGGCTGCTATATCGTTAACGGTTCTAAAACCTTCATTACCAGCGGTATCAGGGCCGATCAACTCACCTGTGCAGTGCGTACCGGAAAACCCGGAGCACATGGGATAAGTTTTCTCGTTATCGAAAAGGAAACCCCCGGATATTCCGTAAGCCAAGGGTTGAAAAAAACCGGTTGGTGGGCATCGGACACGGCCGAGATCTTTTTCGATAACTGCCGCGTACCGGCGGAGAATCTGATCGGGGAGGAAAACGGTGGTTTTTATACGATCATGGAAAATTTTCAGATGGAGCGGTTGCAGTTAAGCGTCATGGCCAACATCACCGCCCAACTGGCGCTGGAAGAAGCGGCCAACTATACAAAAGAACGCATGGCATTTGGCAAACCGCTTCAGGCTTTCCAGGTGACCCGCCATAAATTGGTGGATATGGCCACGCTGGTCGAGGTCAGTCGAGAATTCACATACCGGGTGGCCTCGAAGATGAATACAGGTTTGAATCAGGTTAAAGAGATTTCAATGGCCAAGAATTTTGCGTGTGGCGTCAGCGACCGGGTTACTTACGATGCGGTGCAGCTATTTGGTGGTTACGGGTATATGCGGGGACACCTTGTGGAACGCCTATACCGGGATAATCGTATTTTGTCCATCGGCGGCGGGACTACGGAAATCATGAAGGAAATAATATCCAAGTTATTGTGAAGGCATCGACTGGATTCAATCATTGTTTCTCAAAAAGCTAAGGAGGGTTTTCATGGATAAGATCATGGGAGCGAGAAAAGAGATGGGGCCTGAGTTTTTTGACGATGCATTTCACGAATGCTACCAGAGGATCGGTTATCCCAAGAAATGGATCGCGGAAGGCCTGCAGTACAAACCGGAAGATGCGTATGTTATCAGCCATCCGTCCTGGTTTTCCGAGGATCTTCCGGCCATTCCAGGCATGTCGATTTTTGACCTGTTCAAGGAATCCGTCAACCGCTGCCCGGAAGATGTAGCGGTCATCTTTTTCGATAGGGCGATCACCTATCGGGAACTGGATAAACTAGTGGGTCAATATGCGTCTCTGCTTACAAAGATCGGCATGCAAAAAGGGGATGTGATCGCCACCCTCCTTCCCAACTCCCTTCAGCACATTGTCGCCATGTATGGTGCCTGGCAGATCGGAGCGATCCACTGCCCGATCAATGTCATGTACCAGCCCGATGAGGTCGCCTATCAGGTCGAGGATTCCCGGGCGAAATGCCTGTTTATCCTTGATCTTTTCTACGATAAGGCCAAGGCATTGCATCAAGAGGGGGTCATCGAAAAGGTCATCGTGACAAATATTAAGGATTTCGCAGCCCCAGAGGCGATCGTTTCCAGTGCCGTGAAACCTTTGTGGGATATTCCCAAGCCGTCCATCCCCAACACAATGGATTTTTTTGAAAATCTGGAAAAACAAGCGCCTCTGACCGAAAACGCCACATGCGACCCCATAACGGACACCGCCTTATTGTTATACACCGCTGGTACAACAGGCAAAAGCAAGGGGGTCATCGAAACTCATTTCAATCTGGTATTCAATTCGTTGACCCACACCCACGGACTGCGGGGCTGGATCGGTCGGGAGGTGAATTTTTCGATTATGCCCATGTTTCATACCGGTGGGTATTTGCTGCACCTGTTGCCGACCATTTATCAAGGGGGGACGGTGATTCCCATCCCCATGTTCGATGTCAAGGATGCAATTCGTGTGGTCGAGCAGTATCGGGTCAATGTTATTTTCGCGCCGCCTACATTTTTCATTGCATTGATGTCCTGCGCCGAACTGTTGAAAAACAGCGATATTGACTGCCTGAGGCTGACCATCGGTTGTGGCGCACCTGTTCCCGTGGCGGTTCAGGACCAGTGGTCCAAAACCACTGGCGTGGAGTTGGTAAACGGATGGGGGATGACCGAAACCAACAGCGGCGGAGTGCTTTCAATCCCCGGCCGAAAAGCTAAGTCGGATGCCCTCGGGGTGCCCATTTTTGCCGAGGTCAAAGTCGCCGATAGTAGCGGCACCATTGTGAACAGGAATGTCCAGGGTGAGATCTATTATCGTGGCCTGCAGGTCGCCCGCGGGTACCTGAACAAACCCGAACAGACTACCGAGGCTTTTCTTCCGGATGGATGGTTCCGCACCGGGGACAGCGGATTTATCGACGATGAGGATTTTGTCCATTTTGTGGACCGTATCAAGGACTTGATCGTGGCTTCGGGATACAACATCGCGCCTGTCGAAGTTGAAGATGTAATCTACCGACACCCGTCCGTGGCCGAAGCTGCCGTGGTGGGTGTGCCTCATGAATACCGCGGCGAGACCGTCAAAGCCGTGGTGGCGCTGAAGCCGGAACACAAGGGCAAAGTAACCGAGCAGGAGCTCATCGACCACTGCAAGACCCACCTGGCCACGTTCAAAGTACCGCGCCAGATTGTTTTCATGGAGGGGTTGCCCAAAAACGCGGTCGGCAAGATTCTACGCCGCAAATTGCGGGACTGACGAGTCCCCTGTTTCTTTTGTGTGCTTGTTCCAAACCAGAGCCCATCAGGTTTTTCGATACCGGTCATGAAGTCATTCACAGGAGACACCAGGCTATGAGCCATACTATCTATTTCAACAAGGAACACGAGCAGGTTCGCAAGTCGATCAGGGACTTTGTCAATAAACGCCTAAATCCCTTTGTCGAAGAATGGGAAGAAGATGGTATCGCACCCCTGCACGATCTGTTTAAGGAGATGGGAGCGCTGGGGTTTCTAGGAATCCGCTATGATCCGAAATACGGAGGCGAGGGGCTGGATTACTGGTATGACGTCATCATGCTGGAAGAATGCGGCCGTATCCGTTGCGGCGGTATTCCGATGGCCATTGCCGTGCAAACCCACATGGCCACCCCGGCCATCGCCGAGTTCGGCAGCGAGTATCTTAAAGAGACCTATTTGCGAGCCGCTATCAAAGGTGAAATGGTGGGGGCGATTGCCGTTACCGAGCCAGATGCCGGTTCCGACGTGGCGGCCCTGAGGACTTACGCCAAGAAAGACGGCGATGATTATGTTCTCAACGGGTCCAAGACCTATATTACCAATGGAACCCAGGCTGACTTTCTGACCCTCCTGGCTCGTACCAGCGAGGATCCCGGCTACCACTCTTTCAGCCTGTTTGTCGTGCCGACGGATCTGCCAGGATTCAAAGTAAGCAGGAAACTGGACAAGCTTGGCATGCGCAGCAGCGATACGGCCGAGTTGTATTTTGACAATCTGCGTCTTCCGGCACGGAACCTCATCGGCCAGGAAGGCGAGGGGTTCATCTACCAAATGAAGCAGTTCCAACACGAGCGATTCTCGACGCTGCCGTTGTGCTATGCCTGTGCGGAGGAACTGATCCGCGAAACGGTAGCCTACTTAAAGAAACGGATCGTCTTCGGTGAGCCTTTAATAAAGAAGCAGGTATTACGCCACCGTTTGGTGAATTGGCTTGGCGAGATCGAGTGCCTTCGGCAGCTAACCTACCACATTGTACGCATGAAATCCGTGGGCCTGGATGCCACCCGTGAAATTTCCCAGGGTAAGGTCATCGGTGGGGAATTGTTCAACAAAGTGGCATACGGTTGCTTGCAGATGTACGGCGGTATGGGCTTTATGAACGAAATGTGGATTTCGAGGGCTTTTCGGGATGCTCGGCTGTATTCTATTGGCGGCGGCGCAAGTGAAGTATTATGTGACGCCTTGGGTAAACTCGAAGGATTTTGACCACCACAAAGGAGGCCCAGATGACTCAAGAGCTAAACAACAACTTGATAGAAAGAGCGGTAGTAGGAGATATATTCCGCCGCCGGGCGTCAACTTCGAAAGAAAAAATAGCCCTGGTAGAAAACCGTGACGGCAAGGAAATTCGGCTTTCCTATGGAGAATTGAATCAAAAGCTGAATCAATTCGCTCGCGCACTAAGAAATGCTGAAATTCGTCAAGGGGATCGCGTCGGACTTCTTGGACTGAACAGTACCGAATATTTTATCTCACTTTACGGGTGCGCCAAGGCCGGTATAACCGTCGTGCCCATTAATCCAGGCTTGAGTCCCAAGGATGTGGCCTACATTTTGGATCATGCGGAGGTAAAAGCACTGGTGGTGGACGACCAACTCGTGGCCATTTCCGATGCGATCCGGAAGGATCTGCCGAATCTTGAATTGTTGGTCGGAATATCAGCGACCGGGCAGACGGTTCGCTCGCCCTACATCGATTTCGAAGAGTTCATTTCTCAAGGCTCCCCTGATGAGGTAGAAGACGTGATCATCCGAGACCGGGATGTCTTTGAGATTTTGTATACCAGCGGTACGACATCCCTGCCTAAGGGAGTGATGGTAGCGCATCTTTCCACTTTTATCATGTCCCTGACAAACCCCATCGAAATGAATATGGGGCTGAACACCGTCACTTGCACGGTCTTGCCCATGTTTCACTGTGCCCAACAAACATTTGCTCTGAGCGCCTTACACCTTGGAGGCAAGGTGGTAATCTTTCGTGCGTTCGATCCTGGGCTTCTTCTCGATGCGATCGAACGAGAGCGGATTCAAATGATGTTATGCCTGCCGGCGATGTATCGGGCTATGCTCGATCACCCCAAGATAAAATCGGTAGATCTGAGTTCCTTAAAAACAGGTGTTTACGCAATGACGCCGATGGATCGCCGCACTTTGGAGGAAGCGATTGAAACGTTTGGAGCTGATTTTCTTCTCGGAACTGGGCAGACCGAGTTTTTCCCTTCCACCAATACATTCAGGTCTGAATGGCAGCTTAAAAAAATGGGCAACTACTGGGGGGAATCGGCATTGACCTTGGACACGGCCATCATGGATTCCGGGGGGGACCTGCTGCCGCAAGGGGAAACCGGCGAAATCGTCTGGCGCGGTCCGGCGGTTATGAATTGCTACCTTAAAAATGAAGAGGCGACTGTGGAAAGCCGGGCTTTCGGATGGCACCACTCGGGCGATCTAGGATATTTTGATGAAGATAATCTTCTCGTTTTCGTGGATCGGAAAAAAGATATGATTAAGACTGGCGGTGAAAATGTACCCTCCATAAAGGTTGAAAGGGCGCTGCTTTCGGATCATAGAATAATGTCGGCAGCAGTGGTAGGATTGCCGCATCCCCACTGGACGGAGGCGGTAACCGCCTTTGTCGTGAAGCAAGAAAATGCCGATCTCGACGAGCAGGATGTGATTGACCTCTGCAAGCGCGAACTCGGCAAATTCGAAATCCCCAAACGTGTCGTATTTATCGACGAGATGCCTCTGACTTCAACAGGGAAAATCAGGAAGAACATATTGAGAGAGAACAATACAGAAGTCTACCAAAGCTAATTAAAGACCTGCCTAAACAGTGAGACAGGGCTGCCCCTGAGAAGGACGGCAATCAGGATTGCCTTGCAGCCGAAAAAAGTGGGTCGAAGACGGCAGGGTTTCGATTTCAAGGACATGACAGACGTCGTATACGATACAATGCTTTTCCTTGAACCGAAAAATCAATAAGCCCCGGCATATATAGAAGATAAGGTGGCATGACTGAACAATTGTTTCCCGATTTTTACTGCATCCAGGTGCCGCTTCCTAAAAGCCCGCTTAAGTATTTGAATTCCTATGTGGTCAAAGGGGGGGGAAGATCTCTGGTCGTTGATACAGGCCTCAACCATCGAGAGTGCCTTGAAACGATGCGGACCGGTCTAGCGAAGCTGGACGTCGATCTCAACCACACTGATTTTTTCATTACTCATCTGCATGCGGACCATTTCGGTTTGGTCGGACGCCTGGCGAGCCGGAATAGCCGGATCTACTTCAACCGCCCGGATAGCGAACTGATCGAATCGTGGAACGGCTTCGGCCAAATGATCGCCTATGCAGAACGAAATGGATTTCCGAAGGCGGAACTACACTCGGCGCTGGAGAACCACCCTGGTCACAAACACGGATCCAAATGGGTTCCTAAACTCAACATTATTAACGATGGTGATATTTTTGAAATCGGCGCATACCGGTTCATCTGTATCATAACTCCCGGCCACACCAAAGGACACATGTGCCTCTATGAGCCGTCTCGAAAAATCCTTATCGCCGGTGACCACCTGCTAATCGACATTACGCCGAATATCCAGTGTTGGGCTGACGACCAGAACCCGCTAAAAGAATATTTGGCCAGCCTGAAACGGGTGGGCAAGTTGGACGTAGCCTTAGTACTTCCCGGACACCGCCGCCGGTTCAGTGATCATCGGCGTCGTATTGACGAACTCATGCAACACCATGAAGATCGCATGACGGAGATTTGTGATATTTTGAGAAGCGGTCCTAAAAACGCCTATGAAGTGGCGTCACAGATGAGTTGGGATATTCGCTGCGAGACCTGGAATGAGTTTCCGGTAACGCAGCGTTGGTTTGCTACCGGGGAGGCGATTTCACACCTACGGTTCCTTGAAGAGACAAAAAGGATCGTTCGAAGTAAAGAAATCATCCCGACAACCTTTTATCTGGCAAAGTAGCCTGTATTCTGAACGGTAGCCAGTCATGATGGTTTTCGTTTCGCAGACAATGTCCGGCAGATCTCTCTTTTCAGGTTACTGACAGGGCTAGGATGCTTTAAGCCTATTTGGACAACATAACCAGCCTAAAATCGCAATCTTTTTACATTTAGTTGCAATAGATCATGCGTGATTTCAGTTGAATTGGCAAACTGCCGTTAGCGGATAAGTCTACTTCTTTTTAAATATAAAATTGACCAAAGGGTGATCGATATTGGATTGCGGTTAAATCCAATCAGATGAATTCTTGCCTTGGCAAACACCTTTCTCCCTGAAATGGAATCGTTCAACTTATTCAACCAAATCTGGGTGTTTTGGCAGCTCATGTATTGCTCTCAAGTTGGCCATACATGATGCTTTACTGTAAACCATTATCGATAGAGGAGGAGTTATGAAAAGCAGGTTAAGGAGAATGGCTTGTGTTCTTTTAAGCCTCTGGCTTGGTATCGTTTCAAATGTTGTGGCCGCAGAATCAGAAAGTACGGGAGAAGGTATAAACCTTGCGGATGACATTACCAAGGAGACAATCGTTGGACCTGGTAGCATACAGGTAAACACCGCAAAAGACATCCTGATGAGTTTCGGAGCCACGGTGAGGGTTATTCCCACATCCGAGACTGATTACGATTTTGGGATGAGTAATGCGGCCCCCAATGGATTCTTGGGCGGCAGTCTTGGAAGCGAGTTTTTTCGGATTCATTCCAATGAATCAGGAATGGTAAAAGACAATTACATTCGCAATGAAAACAAGATCCATTTCAACGCCTTGCCAAAGGACCGCACCTGGAGTTTTTACGCTGCCCTGGAGTTCGACAAGGTGTGGGATACGGTTACGGTAGATGAACGGGGTGGGCGTGATGAAGACAGCAGCGATTTCGGGCTTGAACGGCTTAACATATCATACGCACTGCCCTGGAACATGCGTCTGCACGCCGGTTTTGACATCTGGCATCTCGATGCCATGGACGGTGCTGGCCTGGTATATGGGGATGATAGCCCCGGCTTCTGGCTAACAGGTAAAAATGAAACCATCAGTTACAACCTGGGTTACTTCAAACTACATGAAAATGATTTTCAATTAAGTCCCACAGACTTTGAAGGCTCCAAGAACGCAGATCGAGACCTCTATGCCGGTAAGCTCCAATGGACACCCATTAAGAACCATAAAGTTGTCGGCTTTTATTCATACGACCGTATCCGCAATGTACAAACCAGGGATTTTCTGGACTATTTGACCCAAAGTTCCCCTGCTGCTCCGCTTCTGGGAATCTCAGGTGGCGTGCCGGATGTCGACTCACATCATATCGGTGGGTTGTACATCGGCAACTTTGGCCTGGCGGAACTGTTCCTTGAGGGTGTCTACCAGTTTGGCTCGGCTGATGATACAGGGCTAGGAGCATTGGGTCTGGCTGAGGATTACGATATCAATGCCTTTGCATTTGCAGCAGATATCTCCTTTGAATTTAAAGGGGTTTTTACCGATTTTTCGTTTAAGCCTCATTTGGGGATTGTTTATACCTCGGGCGACGATGATCCCAATGATGACGAACTTGGTGGTTACAACGGTAACCTCAATGCACAGCGATATTCAGGGCGCTGGGGCGGTGAGAATACCATCATCGGGGATACCAACTTTGTCCTTGGGTCCATTCTATACGGCTATGTTCCTGAGCTTTATGGTAACGGCACCCCGGTTTTTACAGGAGGGCTACAGAATTTTGCAGGAGCCGGCAGTGGCCGCGGTGATAACCCCGGAATGACTATGGTCAGCGCCGGGATTAAGGTCGCTCCGAAACCATATCTGATCTATAAAACCAATGTCAATTACTTTAGATGGAACGAGGAAATTACAGTTGCCAATATGGTGAACCCTGCTCTAGGCTACACAGCTGTTGACTCCGGCTACATTGGAACTGAATGGGACAACGAACTCACCTTGGCAACCTCTAAACACTCCTTCGTAAAGGGTCAATTCTCTATGTTTTTCCCTGGAAGCGGGCTGGAAGATGTTACTGCTGCGTTAGGCGCAAAAAGCGATGAAACGGCTTATCGACTAGCGGCCGAGTTAATCATTAATTTCTAAGCCAATTCTTGCGAAAAGGCTAAAGAGAGGCTTCCAGCCCGACTGGGAGCCTCTTTGGAGAGACGATGCCCATGAACTTTTTTCTCACAGCGTGGAAGAATCGTGTCTTAGCATGTTTTTTGACAACATCGACGATGATTGTTGCTTGCGCCAGCGCACCCGACATCATTAGTAACGAAACATCGGCCGACCATCCGTACTCAAATGCCCAGGTACGACAAATGACCGTGGATCAACCCGCTTTATTATCTGGAGACTTTTTTAGAGAAAGAAACCAGATGGCGTTGCACGAAAAGGAGGACGGTTCTGCCGATGGTGAAAGGTTGGAGAAACAACGAACTGAACTGGGAGGGCATGATGCCAAGATTGAACGGCGGACTGCCGTAGGTAAAGAGGACTCGATGCCGACTTCCTCGACCTTGGCTTTGGCTCCTGTTAAGCAGAGAATGAAGATCAAGGTCGGTGTACTGTTCGATCGGGATCGGGTGCCAGCTGGTGCGGCAGAAGTGCTGATTGATGCGATGACAACCGTTTCGATGAGATTTCACATCGTACCGGTTCCACCCGTCGAAATCAGAGAGGCGATACCCCGGCACAAGGAACCCTTGCCAAAGGACTTGGTCGGACTATCGCAGGTTGTATCGATTTACCCTGGCGTGCGAATGCTGGTCCGGGTGGAAACTATCCAATTGCCGAAAAAATTTCCTGGCCACGGGATAGCCCGCATTCATCTGATAGACACCGCTATTCCGCATCGCTATCCATCTTTGGAGATAACCAACCAACTTTTGACAAAGGTCGATGTTGTGCACTTTATGGATAACATCGTCAGTGTAGCCTTTGAACAGGCGGTATATCGGAGTGCTATCATTCCCTGGTTCTGCAGGGTTTTTTATCATGAAAACCATGTATGGTACGTTAACGCCGGCAAGGATTCTGGTCTAAAAAAAGGAGATCGGCTCGCGGTCGTCGCCAAGGGAAAACTGGTCCGAGCCCCGTCTGGACTTCCGGCAGGATGGATCCTTGATGATACCAAGGGGGCCTTGCGAGTGGATCGATTTTTCGGCAAAGATTTGGCCGTCTGCTCGCTCTTGGACGGCCGTGGGCCTGAGAATAGTGACCTGCTGGTAAAATAGCCTACATAGAAAACGAATTCTATCCTTGGGCGGAATCGTTTGGAAACAACAACATACCAATACCTATTCTCAGGCAAATTATTAAACACTGTGGCTGGTTAGCAATATCAATCGAATTAATCCGTTTTATAAAGCCTATACGAAAATACCACACGCAGTTCGCTCCGATTTTTAAAGCAATTAATTCGTTAAGGCTGTAGTCGAAATATGGAGAAACCTATGCGACAAGCGTTGTCAGGCCTAAAGGTAATGGATCTGACCACTAATCTACCGGGGCCTTATCTGACTTGGCTACTAGCCGCCTTGGGTGCAGATGTGCTGAAGGTTGAAAACCCACAAAGCTGCGATCCCGCGAGAGTTTTCGAATCAGACCCCGATCATCCTTTTCGTCTGTTCGGTCTTGTCAATAGCTACAAAAAGAGCATCACCTTAAATCTTAAACATACAACTGCCAGAGAAATCTCTCATCGCCTTGTTAGTCATTGCGATGTTTTTGTGGAAGGGTTTCGTCCAGGTGTTATGGATAAACTCGGTTTAGGCTACGATGCGGTTAAAAGTATTAATCCCCGAATCATCTATGTATCGCTTTCCGGATTTGGCCAGAGCGGGCCATATTGTCATAAAGCTGGTCATGATCTGAACTATCAGGCATTAGCCGGATCGTTTCATTCTACATTCGCGACTGATGCATCACCACAGGTACCAAATATACTGTTTGCAGATCTGGGAGGTGGGAGTCTGTTGGGGCTTGCTGGAATACTGGCGGCTATTGTGCAGCGGGAGAATACAGGGGTCGGCCAGTATATTGATGTTTCTTTGTTTGACGGAATATTCTCTCTGAATTTACTAGGGCAATGCAATTTTCTTGACACAAGGGTAGACCCTAACACAGCAGACAGCGTTTTATGGGGTACTCAGCCATTTTATCATGTTTACAGAACGCAGGACAATCGTCACATGGCACTGGGCGCCGTAGAGTTCAAGTTTTGGAAAAATTTCTGCATTACAGTCGGACGAGAAGACCTGATATATAGACAATACGATGGAAGGTCGGCAATAGATGAAGTTTCCAAAATTATAAGAACGCGCACATTATCTGAATGGAGCGATTTATTTGAGCATGTCGAAGCATGCGTTACGCCGATTCTATCCACCGAAGAGGCTATAATGTCCAAATTGGTAAAATCACGACTTTTGTGGGTGGATGATGGAGTAGAAAAACCACACCCTTTGCCTCCATTCAACCTTTCTGGCTCTCCTCATCCTGATTATTCTCCAGCACCGGATCTTGGCCAACACAACGAATCCGTATTGTCTATAATCGGATATTCAAAAGGGGAGATTAAGGAGTTTGTTCGTAAAGGCATCATATAGTCCGTTGGTTTATGACAGGGATAGATTTGAGCAAATTACCATTTTAACAGCATCCTTGAGGTGGATGGAGGCCTTAGCAGATAGGTTGAAGCGGGAAGCGAATTTGGTCTCAGGAACAGCCACATGAAACGACAACAAGGGAAATAACATTGTTAAACAATAAGGAGGCAAAATGATTCTTGCATCATCTTCATCGATTAAGAAATTTACACAAATGGGGGCTTGGGGCGACAAGACTCTTATTGACTACTTCAAGAGTCATGTAAAAAAGGATCCGGAGCGGGTCTGTGTGATCGATCCTCCCAACAAAGAAAAACTTGTAGGACTTCCAGCAGAGCGCCTAACTTACCGGGATTTAGACCGTGCTGCAGATGCAGTTGCAGAAGCGCTTGTTGCCGAAGGCATCGAAAAGGATGATGTGGTTTTGGTTCAATTGCCAAATTGTTGGGAGCTTGCCATGCTCTATCAGGCCGTTTCCCGAGCCGGCGCTTTGATTTCACCGCTGCCCGTTCTGTGGCGGGAATCGGAAATGAGCTATATCGCCGGTCTCACCAAGGCCCGGGTTCTGATCACCATCAAGCAATTCAACAACTTCGATCACATGGCCCAGGCGAAGTCCTTACAGAAAAAGCATCCGCATATTGAAAAGGTCTTTAGCTTGGAAGATATTCGGGCACTGAGCCTTGGGCAGATAAAGCAGACCTTGGATTCGGTTACCGTGGACCCCAACGACATTTTCACTATCTGTTGGACATCCGGGACTGAAGCCAATCCTAAAGGGTGCCCTTTGAGTCACAACAACTGGGCCGGCATGGCAAAGGTGCAAGACGTTGCAGGCATGCGCTCCGGAGATGTAATGCTTACCGCTGGGCCCTTGGTCAATATGGCCTCCATAGGAACGGTCTACATACCATGGACAATTCTTGGTGGGACCTTGTTGCTGCATCATCCTTTTGATCCGCAGGTTTTCATGAAGCAGCTCATGGAAGAAAAACCTAATTATACGTTACTGGTACCGGCGCTTGCCAACATGTTGGTCAAACACCCCAATGTGGATCAATTTGATTTGACATCATTTCGCACCATTACACTGGGGTCGGCGCCGCCATCGCTATATACCCTGCAGGAATTTAAAAGACGTTGGGATATCGAAATCGGAAATATTTGGGGACAGAACGAGGGTACCGGCATCGTGTCCGGGATTGAGGATATTCCTGAAATGGATTGTAGGGTGGATCATTTCCCCCAGTGGGGCAAACCCGGGTCAATCTGGAGTTCTTCCGCCAGTAAAGTTGTGGAAGTTAAAATCCTGGATGATAGCGGTGAAGAACTTACCGAAGTAGGTAAGGTTGGCGAGTTGGTATACAAGGGTCCCGGTGTGATTGCTGAATATTACAAGAATCCGACAGTAACCCAAAGGAGCTTTACGAAAGACGGTTTTTTCCGTACCGGAGACCTGTTTCAGATTCGTGAGGGCGACTGCATTTCTTTTTTCGAGCGAGCCAAGGACATCATAATCCGGGGCGGCTATAATATCAGTTCACAGGAAGTTGAGAATTACTTGCTATCTCACCCCAAGGTTCAGGAGGCCGCCGTTGTTGGAATGCCGGATGAAAAATTGGGGGAAAGGATGTGTGCCTATGTTGTACCAGTTCCGGGCCAGACTGTAACATTTGATGAACTGGTTTGCCTTTTGAATGAGAAAGGAGTGGCTAGATACAAGCATCCCGAGCGCCTGGAGTATTTGGAACAAATACCGCGCAATCCGGTGGGCAAGATACTGAAAAAGCAACTGCGCAAAGATCTCCTGTCCAGAATGCAGAAAGACTTAGCATAAAGAAAAGTTGGCCTATTGAGAAAGGGGCAGTTCCTTGTTCCCAGAGAACCTGTATATCGAAGTGCACGATACTAACCGTAAGTCAAAGGAGATAGGTCATGGGCGGAAGGTTGGAACAATCACGGCAGTTGACGATTGGGGAGTTAATCAAAAGAAATACGAGAAAATCGCCAAGCAGAGAGGCATTTATTTTTGGTGAAAGACGCTACACGTATAATGAGGCCAACAAGCGTGTAAATCGTTTGGCCAACGGATTGATCAAACTCGGTATCAGCCGGGGAGACAAAGTCGCGGTTCTATTTTTTAACGCCGTTGAACTGGTGGAATGCTACTTTGCCATCACAAAGATCGGTGCTATCGTAGTGCCTCTCAACTTTCGCCTTGCCGGGGCAGAACTCGTTTATCAGATCAACCAGTCTGACTCGAAGATCGTTGTTTTCGGAAAAGCATTTGAGGAAACGATCGGATCCATCAGTAACGAGTTGTCGATGGTTGAACAATATATCGGAGTCGGTCAAAATCAAAATGATGGCATCATTGATTATGAAGACTTTCTACGGAAACAAAAAGAAGAGGAGCCATCTATTGTCGTTAACGATGACGATCCGGCCTTTATCGTCTATACGTCCGGCACCACGGGCAAGCCCAAGGGGGCGGTCTTAACCCATAAAAACCTTATGATGGACGCTCTTAACCTGCTTGCCGAAATAAATTTTACTAATGAGCCTCGCTGGTTATGCGTGCCCCCGCTATTTCACGCAGCCGCATTGGGCCTGTTTTTAACCATTGTTATGAGAGGAGGAACAACGATTATCGTCGAGCAATTCGATCCTCAGGAGATACCCAAGACATTAGAGGAAGAAAAGATTAGTTTCATCTTCCTTGTTCCCGCCATGTGGATATTTTTACTTCAAAGCCCGGACATTGGCAACTACGACTACACCTCGCTTACAATAGGGGTGTCGGGGGCAGCCATTTTGCCTGTAGAGGTAAAAAAGAAAATTATGGGAAGGTTCCCAGATATGTCAATATATGATGTATTCGGGCAAACTGAAATGAGTCCCTGTACAACCATGCTAAAACACAAAGATGCAATCAGAAAGCCGGGCTCGGTTGGCCAGAGGATCATCAATGTTGAGGCTAGGATTGTCGACATCGATGGGAAGGATGTTGAAGTAGGCCATGTCGGCGAAATCGTTTATCGAGGCCCGACAACAATGCTGGAGTACTATAAAAAGCCGAAAGAAACCAAAGAGGCCATGGACGGAGGTTGGTTTCACAGCGGTGACCTGGTGAGGGAAGATGAAGAAGGATATATATACGTTGTAGACAGAGCTAAAGACATGATCATTAGTGGAGGGGAAAACATCTATGCCGCTGAAGTCGAAGAGGTTCTTTATACCCATCCAAAAGTATTGGAGGTGGCGATTATTGGGGTCCCTGATGAACAGTGGGGAGAAGCCGTGAAAGCGATCGTCGTCGCCAAGCAAGGAGAGCGTATCGGCGAGGATGAGATCGTTTCCCACTGCAAGAAAAAGCTGGCTTCCTATAAAAAGCCGAGATCTGTGGCATTTATTGAAAGCCTACCGCGAAATGCCGCCGGAAAGGTAATGAAGTTCAAGCTCCGGGAGCAGTATGGGAATTAGGCAACGTCAGATGGTGATTACCGAACACCGTCGGATAGGAATCACGAAATGCCAATATTGGCGTTATCGTTTAGCCAGTCTAACTTTAATCACCCTTTGAGCTGTATTCTACCCAAAAAAGGAGCCCCCATGGAAATCACAAAAGGTTTTCCCGCAACAAGTCAGGATAAATACCAGCTTAATGTCACGAGCATCATAAAACACGCGGCCCGTAATTTCGGACCTCAGGAGATTGCCAGTCGCCGGATAGACGGAAGCATGTTCTACTACACCTATGCCGAAGCATACAATCGCATGAAAAAATTGGCCACCAGTTTAAAGGAAATCGGCGTCCAGGTGGGAGACCGGGTTGGTGTCCTGGCGTGGAACAGCCATGAAAACTACGAAATTTATTTCGGCTTGCCCGGTATGGGTGCGGTTATGTTGCTGCTTAATCTGCGGTTAACGCCTCCTGACCTGGCCTATGTCATCGACCATAGCGGTGCTAACTTCATTATCGTAGATGAGACTTTGTTGCCCATTGCCCACGCAGTCGCTCCTTTGTGCAAAAATATTAAAGGCTATATCATTATTACCATGCCGGGTAAGAAGTTGGCTGACGTGGAGACCACGTTGGAAAACACATACTCCTATGAGGATGTTATTGCTGAAGGCTCACAAGATTTCGAGTGGCCTCATATGGATGAAACATCCGCTTACGCCGCATGCTATACTACGGGTACCACTGGCAAACCAAAGGGCGTCTACTATTCCCATCGTGACGTCTATTTGCACTCCTGCACTATCGGCATGAGCACGGAGATATCCCCAAAGGACACCTATTGCCAGATTGTGCCCATGTTTCACGCCTTGGGGTGGGGGCTGAGCCAAGCAGCCACTATGGTGGGGGCACGGCTGGTGTTTCCCGGTATGTATACGCTGGATTCCTTGGAGGGCCTGAGCAAATTGATTGTTGATCAAAAAACCACCTTGAGCGCAGGTGCCCCGGCCATTTTTATGCCACTCCTGGATTACATCCGAGGGCTGGACGAAAAGCCGGACCTCAGAGGAGCCCGTTTCCTTTCCGGAGCAACCGAACCACCTGCGTCCATGATGAAAGGATTCTGGGATCTCACCGGGGTGGAAATCATCCACGCCTACGGCGCCACGGAAACTACACCCCTGGTAACGGTTAACCGGATCATGCCTTACGTGGAAAAAGAGTTGAACGAAGATCAGAAATGGGAGCTGAAGAAGAAGCAGGGTTTAATCGTAGTAGGATTGGATTTAAAAGTTGTGGACGCAGGGGGCAAGGAACTTCCCAAAGACGGCAAAACACCTGGCGAAGTGCTGATCCGTGGTCCCTGGATTACCGCAAAATACCACGATGCCCCCGGGTCGGAAGCCCAGTTTACCATGGACGGCTATTGGCGGAGCGGCGATGTAGGCACTCTTGACGAAAACGGCTACCTAAAAATCACTGATCGCCTCAAGGATGTCATCAAGAGTGGTGGAGAATGGATCAGTTCCGTTGATATGGAAAACGAAATCATGTCATACTCATCGGTTCGGGAAGCGGCAGTTGTGGGCATTACTCACCCCAAATGGGAAGAACGGCCGCTTGCCCTGGTGATATTGAGAGAGGGGGAGGAAAACCGCACAACTGCCGATGACATAAAGAACCATTTATCCAAAACATTCGCTAAATGGCAGTTGCCAGATGAGGTTTTGTTTGTCGATGAGATTCCCAAAACCAGTGTGGGAAAAATGGATAAGAAGGCTATCCGGAAACAATACAAGCGGATGTATTCATAAGCCGCAAATGATGCGAAAGAGAAAAAAATGATGTAAGTACAGGTAATTGGATCTTCCATCAAGCTTGATGTAGTCGAACATATTCACGAATATCCGGCAGGAGATCATTGACGATCCATTGATCTCAAGCCGGATGTACCTCCTTCACAGCGACCATTGGCTGGTTGCAAGGATTGGGTGGGCACGTCATGAAAAATTACATGCTGAAATATACCGGTGGTACCGTGTCGGCCCAATTCTTTGCAGCCTCCTTTCAAGTCACCCAAGCCATAGACTGGGTGAGACAAGACTGTTCAGAACCGACGAAAAGGCACCTCACAGCATGATAGGAAAGCCTGTTGATCAGCACCTATCCATAAAAAACGCTCCAGAAAAGCCGGCAAATATTATCGGTCCATTAGAGCCATACTAAAAAGTTAGTCAGGTTCAAAAAGGATATGCTTAGCAATGATTTTACTTGACGTTCACCATCATCCGGGACGCCATTGTGCCAGCACCGGCATCCGCAATTTGGTTAATTATCACGAAATCGATTGGAGCGAAGCCATGTGCTTCGGGCTCGGACAGGGCCTCGCCGTATGGTTTATCTATTGTCCTGAAATGTCGCCAAGCCGAATCGTTCATGTGCGGGCCATTGATTTCGAGGAACAGTTCTTCAATGGCATTGGCCATCCGTTTCAATGGGAAACCTTCGATACACCTGAAGCAAGTGAGCAAGGGTTGAAAGACCGGCTGGCTCTCGGTGTGCCGGTGATTCTACGTACAGATCTTTTTTATCTGCCGTATTACGGTTCAAACACACATTATCCGGGGCATGTGATTACCGCCTGGGGATATGATCCGGACCGTGACGTCTTTTTGGTAACCGATACCGAACGCACCGGCCTGCTGACGGTTCCTTCTGAAAACATGCGAAAGGCAAGATTCTATCAATCCGATTTTATGACCATCAGCGGACACATGTTTTCACCTGCAAAGATCTGTCTGCCCGATAACCTCCCTGAACAAATAAAAAAGGCGATTGCCGGTAATAGCCTGTCCATGCTCAACGGTTTCGATGCTATCGACGGCATTACCGGGGGCATCAGCGGGCTGCGCCTATGGCAGGCCGAGATTTCCAATTGGTCGCATTTCGAAGACTGGCAATGGACTGCCCGGTTCCTGTATCAGATCATTGAAAAACGGGGCACTGGCGGTGGCGGCTTTCGATTTCTGTTTGCCGATTTTTTATCCGAAGCGGCAATCCTCGTGCCTGAAATTACTTCGGCTGGATTGGCCCAGCAGATGGCTGAGCTGGGTTTTGCCTGGCAAGCGCTCGCCTTATGCCTTAAAAACGTGTCCGAAAAGGTGAAGCCGGATTTCACAGAGGTTGAAAAAGAGCTTGAGCATGTAGCGGATCTGGAAGAAGCATACCACCGGCAAGCATTAGCAATCTTTCACTCCTGAAAATATATCCATCGCGTGTCCAATGGCGGCCCCATGATTAATCCTCTAAACAGAAACTCATAACATGCCTGGCCGCTTATCGGAAACCAAGTTAAAAAGCTTTGTGCGGGCAGGTGGCCCACGATTAGACGCTGAACGTATTTCGCAATGGTTTTGAAATTGGCTCGTTGATACCTGCCTATAGTGGTATAGTGAATTATGTTGTCCTAATTTATACAGTTTTAGTTTTATTTTTCCCTGTTTTTTATGTTAGTTGGAAAATTTTATAATCTGCTTGACAAAGACAAATCAAGTTTATATGAATAAAAATCATTTCTTAATTTTCATTGATCGATATTCATACCTGTGAGATAAGGCCATAGCGGGCAAGTAAGCTTTAATTCTTGCGTCAACCCCAAGGGGGCTGGATGAAAAAGGGTTCGAGGGTGCAACAATTTCTGAGATTGCAATAAAAGCACAAATTGCCCCCTCTGAAATTTATACATGTTTTAATAGTAAAGAAGAGATCCTTTTAGCAATTATTGAAGCGTTTCTCATGGAAAGCATAGAGGGGGTAGAAGATCCCCTTGAGGGAATTCTTGTTGCGATCAACAAGCTTTGCAAGGCAGTTTGGTGCCATTGCAAGTTTCTTTCAGCCAGTCGCAAGGAGATCCAGATTATCCTCGAGTCGCGATCTTAACCATAATTTTACAATTCCACCTCGCATCTTACGCGATAGGATCCTTGGCACCGTTGATCATGTAGCAATGAACTGAACTACGACCTTATTAAGGTTGGAAACGAAATTTATAGCCTATCAATCAATGCACTAAAAGAAAATTCATGAAAAGAGGCCGCTGGCGTAAAAAGACAGCCCTAAAAAATCATGATAAAATCAAAATCGGATACCGCTGAGGTGAAAAATGACCTGAAAACATGTGATAAAAAGGAATACCGTTGTCCTGTTTGTAACAGGCTTTTGATGCGTGGTAATGTGGTAGAAATAGAAACTCGTTGCCCTAAATGTAAAAAAATAATTACCATTCATAATTAAGCCTGAAAAGCCTGAAGGTACGCATAATTCGAGCGTCATAGAGCGCCACGTTTGCTCAGAGCTACGAAGATAGCCGATTGCGAGGAGTATATCCTCGCAATCGGCTTTTTTTATTATATCCGGCGTGAGACAAAAGCGCCAAAGAAGAGGAAAATGAATCCTCGAACAAGCTATGGAGGATTCAATCGTGACCGATGATCCCAAAAAAGGCACAGATTGCAGAAAACAACCGTGTTTACTGGGAAATAGCTGTTGGCGTTAGGATACATCAATTGCCAAACAAGGAATCGAAAAGGAGGAACTGAATGAGCAATCCATTTGAACTGAGCTACCCTAAAACAGTTCGTGTCGGCGATATTTCCATTCGAGAAGGGCTGCAGCATGAGGAGCATTTTATCCCTACTGAGGCAAAAGTATTTTATGTTGAAGAAGCTATACTGGCTGGATTCAAGCGGCTCGAGATTACCAATTTCGCTAACCCAGCTTTTTTGCCTCAGTTCAGGGATGCTGAAGAATTGTTCAAACGGGTCCGCGACAGCCGGCGACTGTCGAGAAAAGGAATTAATTTCGACGATATTGAACTGACAGGTGTAGCTATCAGGGAAACCGGTGTGGATCGGGCCATAGCCGGTCGAAAGGAAGGTTGGGGACCGGATCGGATCGGAATGATGGTGTCCACAGATGAAGAGCATCATTATGCCAATTCCGGTACGACTCTACCGGAATACTGGCAAGAAGCCAGCCGTTGCATTGAAAAGTGCCATGATGTCGGCATTCGGGTTTTCGGAACAGTAAGCACGATCTGGGGCAGTCCGATTTCAGGTCCCACGCGTTTCGAAGACGCTCTGGAGTTCACCAAACGCTGGCTTAGTATCGGCGCCGACGACATCGAACACGCCGACCACGACGGATCAGCTCCGCCGGATCAAGTCTACCGATATTTTTCCATGGTTCTGGATGAGATTCCCAACCGCGACCTGCACGTAGCCCACTTTCACGTCACACGGGGTTGGGGGCTGGCCAATGTCCTGGCCGCCATGGCTGCTGGTGTGGAGATCCACGAAGGCGTCATGGGTGGCATCGGCGGACAACCTGCCAATTTCCTGGATGGTGTGCCCGTCAGAGGAACAGGGGAATACTATTACCGAGATCCGAATATCGTCGGACTTGTCAGCCTAGAAGACATGCTAGTCATGATGGATGAAATGAAGGTGGAGACTGGTATAGATATAGAACGGGTTTTGGCTCTTGGCAATAAATGGGAAAAAACGATTGGCAGGCGTCTGAGATCCGAGTCCATTTTGAACGGGAGAATCCCCAAACAGCCAAGGGAAGAATACAAACGTAAAGGCCTTGCGGAAAAAAAAGCGCACCGGGGGGAAGCGCCCGGACAATGTTTTCCTTTAGATTGGCCGGAAATATGTGAGTTGAGTACATCCATTACCGGCCTTTAGAACTGATTATATCGATTTCCCAGCCGAGATCCTAAATTTTTAAATATACCAGTATACAAAGGGGAAATATATGGATTTAGAGGTAAGTAACGAGCAGAAAAGAATACAAAAAAGCGTTAGAGAATTCATGCTTAAAGAAGTCGAACCAATTGCCGATGAAATCGATAAAAATGATTATTTTCCCGAAGATTTGTGGAAGAAACTCGGAAAAGCCGAAATATTGGGAGTTAATGTTGCAGAAGAATATGGCGGTAGTGGATACGATGTTCTCACAACAGTATTAGTCATGGAGCAAATGGGGCGCATATCTCCATCCGTGGCATTGTCCGTCGGGGCAAATATTAACTTGTGTGCCCACAATCTTGAGAAAAATGGTAATGAGGAACAAAAAAGACAATATTTGCCCAGCATTTGTTCGGGAGAAATTGTCGGTTGCCTGGGACTAACAGAACCGGAAGCGGGATCGGATGCTGTTGGCATCCAAACAACCGCTGAAAAAACAGGCGATGATTATTTTCTCAACGGAAGTAAGACATTCATAACCAATGCGCCGGTTGCCGATATAGCTTTGGTTTACGCGAAAACGGAACCTGAAAAGGGTGCTAAAGGGATCACTGCGTTTATCGTTGAGAAAGGGTTCGAGGGTTTTAGTGTTTCAAAAAACATCGAAAAAATCGGCCATCGTGGCTCTCCTACGGGAGAGCTTGTTTTTAATAACTGCCGAGTTCCTGCCGAAAATGTTCTCGGGGAGGTGAATCAGGGAATAAAAGTGATGATGCGCGGCCTGGATGTCGAAAGGGTTGTTGTAGCCGGGATGGCCTTGGGAATCGGTGAGGCCGCTCTGGAACTTGCCCTGAAGTATTCGAAGCAACGCCGGCAGTTTGGTGAAAAAATCTGTAATTTCCAGCTAGTCAAAGCCAAACTGGCTGATATGTATACCCAATTGGAAGCATCTAGATATTTGATATACCGGGCCGCTGTTTTAGCCGGAAACACTGATAATGGAGGAAAAGGTACGGTAGTTCACAAAATCGCTGCAGCCGCCATCCTCTTTACTGCCGAAACCGTAACGAAAGCAGTAGACCAATCCCTTCAGATTCATGGTGGTTATGGATATACTATGGATTTCCCAATTAATCGTTTTTACCGGGATGCAAAGCTTTACGAGATCGGTGCGGGAACCTCGGAAATCAGACGAATTCTTATTGCCAATGAACTAATTAAGCGAGGATTGGGATACTAAGACATAAGACAACGACAAAACAGCACCGATAAAAGCATCGGTGCGCATTTAATAAGCTCAGTCCGAATTTCATAACTCCTAAAATGGTTTGTTATCAAGAGCCTGTATAGCATTGCACACAAAACATAATCGAAAAGGAGAAGGGTGATGAAAATGGACAAGTCAATTATTAAATTTGAACCTAATTTCGGCGTCTACCCCCCGAAACCCTTACCAAATGTACCAGCATACACCATCCTTACCGAAAGCGCCAAAGCGTACCCGGATAAAGTTGCCCTCGTATGCTGTGGAAAAGAAGTGACCTATCATGAACTCGATCAGTTATCTGACCGGTTGGCATGGCAATTATCGAAACGATTCCATATTGGTAAAGGGGACCGTGTCGCGACAATGATGCCCAATTCTATCCAGCATTCAATCGCCTTGTTTGCAGTTTTGAAAATTGGCGCCGTGATGGTTCCCTGTAACGTCATGTATAAACATAGAGAGTTGCGTTATCAACTCAAAGATTCGGAGGCAAGGGTAATAATCGCTCTGGACGTTTTTCACAATACCATTGAAGCCGCCAGACAAGATACAGCCATAGAGACCGTAGTACTATCAAAACTATCCGATTTTACGGAAAATGACGACCAAATACCGGCATTGTTCCATTCTTCGAAAGAGGCGCTGCCAGATGGATGTTTAAGCCTCGTCAGCCTGTTGGAGGAAGGACAGGCATTAAACGATTATGCTGAAATCGATACTGAAAATGATTTGGCGTTGCTGCTTTACACGGCCGGGACGACGGGTGTCTCAAAGGGGGTCATGGAAGCGCACCGGAATCTTTGGGCATGCACGTCGCCTACAGTGGATATCTACGGGTTTACCGAAAACGATGTAAATCTGCAAATTATGCCGATGTTTCACTGCTCCGGATACTGCCTCGTACAATTGCCGATGCTTTTTGTCGGCGGCACGGTGGTACACGTTCCTCTTTTCGAACCACAAATTTGTATTGAGTTGATTAACAAATACAAAATCACCACCATTTTTGCACCACCTACTTTCTTCGTCGGGCTCATGAATACTCCGGGGTTCGAGAATGGAACCTATCCCGATCTGAAAACTACGCTTTCCTGCGGTGCGCCCCAACCCGACCCGGTAAGACTCAGATGGGAGGAAATTACTGGCAAAAGGCTGCTTGACGGATATGGCATGACGGAGAGTATGTGCCAAGGATCCGGAGTTTTGAGCATGCCTAACAAGTATAGACCCGGCGCAATTGGAGGGCCGTTCAATTGTAAAGTGAAAGTTGTTGATTCAAACCTCGAGATCGTTTCGGTCGGCACTGTAGGTGAGATTATGTTCAACGGAGAGGGGGTTGCCAAGGGCTACTGGAATAAACCGGAGCAGACAAAGGATACCTTTCTTGAAGACGGGTGGCTGAAAACTGGCGATGCTGGCTATATTGATGAGGACGGATATGTTTATTTCGTTGATCGATATAAGGACTTGATAGTGACTTCGGGCTACAACGTAGCGCCCGCAGAAGTCGAAAGTGTTCTCATGGCGCATTCCACCGTTAAGGAAGCTGCAGTCATAGGCGTAAAAGATGAATACAAAGGTGAGGTGGTCACAGCATTTATCAGCGTCATGGAAGAATCGAAGAACGATGTGAGTCTGGAGGATATTTTTGCCTTTTGCAAGGAGAGGATGGCGACCTTCAAAGTGCCCAAAAAAATCGTAATTGTCGATGAAATCCCGAAAAATGCAGTCGGCAAGATAATGCGGAGAGAACTAAGAGAAGCCTTATAAAAAAGGATGATTCGGCACCGTCTGCGTCTATCGCGCAAGCGGTTTTCAAATGAAGACAATGAAAACTGGAGCGAAACAGATGAAAACTGAACTTTCGAAAAATTTGGTTCAAAGGGTAGCCTTAGGGGATATATTCAGACGAAGAGCCGCGACATCGCCAGACAACATTGCCGTGGTTGAGACAAGAGGTGATACAAATATCGAAATAAGCTATTGCGAATTCAACAAGAAAATTAATAACTTCGTTTATATGGCCCGATCGTTGGGAATAAAAAAGGGCGACCGCATTGCGCTCTTGGGGCCCAATTCGATCGAGTACCTGATCTGTCTTTACGGTTGTGCCAAGGGGGGATTTGTTGCATTGCCTATTAATCCCGGTTTAAGCCCGGAAGGAATTGCCTATATTATCAATCATGCCGAAGCCAATGTATTGATTTGTGACTCCGATCTCTGTTCTTTGGTTCTGGATGTCAAACAATTGGTGCCCGCATTGAAAACTCTTATTTCTTTTTCGATCTTCGGCGATTCTATCACCGCTCCCTTCCAGGATTTCAATAAGCTTATGGAGGGACAATCCGATGAAGAAGTTCAAGACGTCATAATCCAAGATCGAGACATTTTTGAAATTCTTTATACCAGCGGGACAACAGCTGATCCTAAAGGGGTGATGATTTCACACCTTTCTGTATTTATCCTATCCTTGACCAATCCGATCGAACTCGATTGGCAAAGGAATACGGTCCTTCTTTCCACTTTACCTGTATTTCATTGCGCCCAGCAGACCTTTAACACATCGGCATTTCACTTGGGAGGAAAGGTTGTCGTCTTCCGCTCGTTTGACGCCGCCGCTGTATTGCAAGCTATAGAGCGAGAGAAGATACAGGTTCTTTTTTGTCTGCCTGCAATGTATCGTGCAATGCTCGACTGCCCAGATTCGGGCCAAACGAAATTTGCCTCCGTCCGCAAATGTATTTATGCAATGACGCCGATGGATCGTAGAACGTTAGAAGATTCAATTAAATTATTCGATGCTGATTTTATGCTTTGCACTGGCCAGACCGAATGCTTTCCTTCGACAAATACATTTCGTTCTGAATGGCAATTGAAAAAAGAGGGCAATTATTGGGGCGAATCCGCATTGACGGTTGATACCGCAATCATGGACGATGCAGGCAATATCCTACCACAGGGGGGTGTAGGAGAAATTGTATGGCGTGGTCCCGGTGTAATGGAAATGTATCTAAAAAACGAAAGCGCTACAAAAGACAGCAAAGCGTTTGCATGGCATCATTCAGGCGACTTGGGCTATTTCGACGATGACGGGCTGCTGGTTTTTGTCGATAGAAAGAAGGATATGATAAAAACCGGTGGGGAGAATGTACCCTCCATCAAAGTTGAAAGGGTAATTTTGAACCATCCTGCGGTGGAAGCCGTGGCAGTTGTCGGCCTGCCTCACGAAAAATGGATTGAGGCCATAACAGCCTTTGTCGTGCCCGTTAAAGGTTCCGATTTGACGGAAGATGCAATTCTTTCACTCTGCAGAGAAAATTTGGGTGGTTTCGAAATACCCAAGAAAGTAGTGATGGTTGGCGACTTACCGAAAACGACTACAGGTAAACTCGAAAAATATAAAATCAGACAAAGTTACGCGACATTATACGAAAAGGTGTGAGGTCAATATACTCATATCAAGGCATAATCAAAACCGATAGAATAGCTGAAAGATAATACATACATGTTTAGAGAAGATTTATGCAACCGCTGCGGTAAATGTCTAAGCCAATGTCCTTGGATGGAAGTCGATGGTGAAGAGGCTATCGGGATAGTCAAAAAATTGATTAAAAAAGAATACTCGTCCGTATTAAAAAATTGTATTACTTGTTTTGCCTGTAACGAAATTTGCCCGGAGCAAGCCTATCCTTTCGACTTGATAGCATCCTTGCAGGAAAAATACTATACCCTTTTTCCAAAAGAGAAACTTAAGGCTGTCGAACGCCGGTTCTCCTCGAACGATGACGAGGTTGCGGCCTTCAATGCCGATAGCATTCTATCCTTGTGCGTGTTCAAGGAAACCGATCCCGAATTGATCAAAGGCGCATTGTACGACATGCCTCAGGTAAGCGGCAATCCCTATTTCTGCTGGGTCCTATTCAGTCATATCGGAGGGGCATCCATCCAGGAAAAGCACGTTAAGAGGTTGATTCAGAATCTGGCGCGAAACAATCCTAAAGAGGTAGTCTGTTTTCATGATGATTGTTACACGATGTTATCCCACTTCGCACCCGAATACGGTCTCGATGTGCCATTTCGTCCGGTCCATCTGGCCGAGCACCTTTTGCGGAGACTTAAACCAAAGCACCATAGCCTTAAGTCGTTGAATGTTAAAATCGCTTATCAGCGGCCATGCGCCTCTAGATACACGCCGGAAAAGGAAAACTTTATTGACGAACTCTTGGATCTTGTGGGCGCAGAACGGGTGGACCGAAAATATGATAGGGAAAATGCCATGTGTTGTGCAGGCGTTAAGAAAATACTCGGCATGGGGGATCCGACGCCCCATCAAGAAGAAAATGTCAAAGACGCCATAAATGCAGGTGCGCAGGCCCTTGTCTGCCTTTGTCCAATGTGTATGCATGCTCTTTCACCTGCTGCACATAGGAACCGATTGCCCGTTCTGTTTATAGGCGACTTAGCCCGAATGGCGCTGGGTGAAATAAAAGTAAACGCATTTAACTAAAAGGATGAAATGATGAATAGAGTGATCATTACCGCTGCGATTACCGGTAGTATTCACACCCCTTCGATGTCAGCATACTTACCGATAACACCGGATGAAATCGCCGAAGAGGCCATTCGATCCCATGGCGCCGGCGCTGCAATCGTCCACATTCACGTAAGGGATCCCGAAGATGGACGGCCCTCTTCGGATCAATCCCTTTACCGTGAAGTTTTAACGAAAATTAAGGCTGAAACGGATCTGGTAGTTTGCATCACGACAGGTGGTGGTTTAGGCCAAACGACAGATGAGCGAGTGGTTGGCGTTAAAACCTTTCGCCCGGAACTCGCATCTTTGAACGCCGGATCAATAAATTTTGCACTCTTTCATGCCTTGGACAATCTGAAAAGTTTTAAATATGAATGGGAGCGCGGTTACCTATCTATGACCGAAGATTTTATTTTTCCAAATACATTTAAAACACTACGTGAATTTAACAGCATCTTTAACGAGTTGGGTACGAAGCCCGAGTTTGAGATCTATGATATAGGAATGATCAATAACTTAGCTTTCTTGATACAGAAAGGGTTGATCAAAAAACCCGTATACCTTCAGTTTGTCATGGGAATTCTTGGTGGAATACCGGCAACCATCGAAAATCTTGTTTTTTTAAAAAAGACCGCCACTGATCTCATCGGTGATTTTGAATGGTCGGTTTGCGCTGCGGGGAAAAATCAATTTAGGTTATGTACGGCCGCAATGCTTATGGGCGGGCATTCGAGGGTGGGTTTGGAAGATAACTTATATCTTGAAAAAGGTGTCATGGCTAAAAGCAATGCCGAGCAGGTTGAAAAAATAGTACGTATATCTAAAGAATTTGGGCTTGAAACTGCTACGCCTGACGAGGCGCGCCAAATCCTGCATTTAAGGGGGCTTAATCGTGTCGACTTCTAGCAAGTTTACGAAGTTACTAATCCCTAAACCAGGGTGATACAGTCGAGGGAATTGGCAGTGACCGACGGCATTGAGCTTTTTTGAAAGCGTTGTTCCCCCGGTATCCACTCATGAAACACGCTCTTTTAATAGGAGCTCTATTTTTATAGTCTGGTAGAGCCTATCAAACTGATCCACTGAGTATTAGGTCTCGACTATCCGACTAAAGCAAATGAAAGAAGTACGATTAACCAATGTGTTGTTCAGCAGTAACTTAAAATCCTATAAAAGGAGAGAAAAAATGTCCCAACAAGAACATGGTTTCGCCAATCCGAGTCCGCAAGCGCTAACGGCACTATCAATTGCCTGCTTCATTTTCTTTGGCCTCTTGACAGGGAGAATAGGTGCCGATTCCCATCTGGCAGTTGCCATCTGGTTGCTCGGTGGTTTTGTAGCACAGTTTACAGCTGGAGTTATTGAGTTGAAGGAGGGAAATATAACGGGTGGCAACGTTATGCTTTTATTTGGGGCATTTTTCATGTTTGTAACAGGACTTCTCAACGCAGCAGAATTTATCTGCCATGCGAACGATATTCACTGGAGCGCAACGTGCGATCCTTATGCTTGGCTTTGCCTGTCAATCATTCTAACTGTAATAACGCCAGCGTATCTTGTCGGTTCTCCTGTGTTTTTGGCCGCACTTATTTTTGCGGACATTGCCCTTTGGTTCCTTACATTAATGAAATTCAAGGCTGTTAATCCGTCCTTCGCGGCGCCCATAGCTGCGTATTGCCTGCTCATACTGGGTGTTCTCGGGCTATATCTGGCCGCGGCCACTGTGTTAAATACCGTCTTCAAAAAAGCAATACTACCCACCGGGAAAGCTATTGTCGTCGTTGATTGAAAACTGAAAAGAATATATACGCTCTGATCTAAAGACGATAACAAGGATACTATCCAAAAATATGCTATAGTATGTTTTTGCATGGATGTGGCCATTACCTCTACAAGCGACAACTGCGACAGGAAAGGTTTGGTTATCTGTCACCAGCCGCCTGGGCATGAAGCTTTTGTAATTGGGTAGCCGCCTTCAGGATAAAATAAATTCTCGTGCTGTTGCCTGATGGTTGACGTGGAGAATTGTGCCCGGCTGGAAGCGTATGTGATACCTGCGCTCGCGGATCGGGATGACCCAAATGTATGGTCCGGCCGCACGGATGGTTAATTCGGGCGACCATGTCAATATCAGGACATACGTCCAAATTCCCGAAACGATAATTGACCCTGGCAGCCTGTGTTACTACTATTGGACGATCGCAACCAGGCCGAAGCATCAACTGAGCGAGATAATTGAGAAGCCATGGGAACCTCACAGCGCAGAGAGCGAGAGAGAGAAAGGCGCCGCCAGCAGATTTTGATCGCAGCCAGGCGCGTACTAGTTGAAAATGGATATGGAAATACGACCATGGGTAACATCGCCAAAGAAGCCGAATTGAGTCCAGGGACTCTTTATATGTATTTTGATAGCAAGGAGGAACTGTTAGCGTCATTACCTGTGAGGACCCTTCAGTACCTATTGATCCGGATGGAGCACACCAACGAAGAGGTGGGCGCATCTGCTGTGGAAAGGTTGGAAAACCTGAAAAACTGTTTTTTGGGCACATACGACTTCGATCCATTGGTGCTTATCAACATGTTCAAACTACAATCTATCGAAACCTTGCAGCATATCTCCTATGAACTTTTAACGGAGATTACGGAGCTGGCCAGAAAAATTCTGGGTAGAATAATAGGAGTTTTAAGTACCAGCCTGAATGAAGAGGCCTTTGCCGCCCATCATCCCAACGCCTTGGCCGACATTCTTTGGGGTTTGTTTTCCGGGGTCGTTTTACGAGAAGAGATCAATAAGGTCATCAATGCTAAAGACGATCTTGTTCGTGCCAAATTTGAGTTGGCCTTTGAGATCTTCATCAGGGGGCTGCAAGCACCGCAACATTGATGAGTTTAAAAATAGGGTTCATCATGATTGTTGTGATAGGTGGTAATCTGGCAGATTGATGTGAAATAGATAATCCAAGCTCGTCGCGGGACAGGCCTACCTGGCACCTCCACTTCCCGCGCAGGACTGGGCGCAAAGCCATCTTATTAAAGCGGTGAGATGGTGCGCCCAGTCCTCTACCTGTTTTATCGTCAACGTTGGTACATGACGATTTAGTTGGTCCATGACGATTTAAAGGAACTCATTCAGCACAATTCACAACTGAAAGAACTACAGGATGAGATCGAACGATTATTTCCAATGCTCCGGATAATCAAACCCGTCAGGAGATTATGGAGAGCCTTTATCAATCCGGCAGAAATAATCTTAACGCGAAGTTGAATCACTTATCCGAACTGATAGACGCGCTAAATAATCAATAATATTGGTTACAAACGAAAAACGCTGATTGTCCGACTAATGACCAGATCCTTAGAAATCCTGATCGTCGCTGACGATCCACGGATGTGTAACAGCCTGGAGGCGCTGCTTAAAAGCAGGACCTACGAGGTCTCATCGGCGAACTGTGGCAAAGACGCCCTGGTTTCTTTGAAAACAACCCAATTCGACCTGGTCATCCTGGACGTTCATTTGCAGGATATACGAGGGCATGAGATCCTAAGCCACATCAAGATTCAACACCCCGACACCCCGGTTATTTTCATCGCCGGCGATACCGATCTCGATTCGGCCCTGTTGGCATTGCGTTGCGGCGCCTATAACTATATTCGCAAACCTTTTGAACCCGATGAACTGCTCAAAACGGTTGAGAATGCACTGACCCAGCGACTGCTTCGCCAGGAAAAGGATATCATCGACCAAGAGTTGAAATTGTCCGAAGCTATGTATCGGTCCCTGGTTGAGAACATCCCCGACATCATCTACACGCTGGACACCGACGGCAAGTTTACCTTTTTAAGTGAGAGCGTTGAACAGCTATTAGGATACGCTCCCGAGGAACTCATCGGCAAGCACTATGCGACGTTCGTGGCGAAAGCTGATCGAAAGAAAGTGCACTGGTTATTTAACGAGGGCCGTTCGGGCAATCGAACCACTACCGAACTTGAACTGCGTTTGCAGGCGTCAGAAAAGAAATTCGGTCCAGATCGCTTTTTGAATGTCGAAGTCAAATCCATTGGGATATATGAATCGGTCCCACCCGATGGCAAGAAACGGTTCGTTGGCACCCACGGGGTTATCCGCGACATCCACGAAAAGAAACGACTGCAGACCCAACTTCACATTGCCCAGCGGATGGAAGCCCTCGGCACGTTAGCAGGGGGTATTGCCCACGACTTCAACAACCTTTTGATGGGCATCCAGGGCCGATGCACATTGGTATCCATGGATCTGGGAGATGCCCACCCCCTTGCAGAACATCTGAACGCCATCGACGACTATATATGCAGCGCCAGGGGGTTGACCGACCAGCTACTGGGCTATACCCGGGGCGGCAAGTACGAGGTCAAACCGATCGATATTAATGACATGTTACAAACCACGGCCACGATGTTCGGTCGCACAAAAAAAGAGATCGCCATCCATATTGAGTTCCATGACGGCGATATCGTGGTGGAGGCGGACAGCCGACAGATCGAGCAGGTGTTGATCAATCTGTTCGTAAACGCCTGGCAGGCGATGCCCGGAGGCGGAACGTTGCACCTGAATACCCGAGTCATCACCCTGGACGAGGAATTTTGTACTGCCTACCGACTGGAACCGGGAACCTACGCCCGCATAAAGGTGATCGATACCGGTATCGGCATCGATACAGAAAATCTGTCTCGTATCTTCGATCCGTTCTTTACGACCAAGGAAAGAAACCGGGGAACGGGGCTGGGGCTGGCCTCGGCTTTTGGCATTGTTAAAAATCATTGTGGAACGATCACTGTTTACAGTGAAGTTGGGCAGGGCACGACATTCACGGTCTATCTGCCGGCACTGGATAAACCAGTGGTTAAACACGTGTCTGAGAAGGAAGAAATTATCACCGGTACGGGTACAATTCTGTTAGTCGACGATGAGGATATGATTCTGGAGGTTGGGCAGCAAATTCTGGAGCGGCTGGGATATCGAGTGGCAACAGCCAATAGCGGTCAACAGGCCATCGAAACGCTTCAACAGATGGGCTCAAAAATAGATTTGGTCCTTCTGGACATGGTCATGCCAGGCATGGGCGGGGGAGACGTATTCGATCATATCCGTGAGATTCTGCCGGATATCAGGGTGATCCTGTCCAGCGGGTACGCTATCGATGGCCAGGCGCGAGAGATCATCAAGAGGGGCTGCAACGGATTTATCCAGAAACCGTTTGTTGTATCCGAATTGTCTCAAAAAATTAGCCGTTTGGGTATTGAAAAAAATAATTCGATTCGAGAAAAAAGAAAAAATCAGAATTGTTGAAAGTTCAATTTATCAGTGTGCATTGAACCCATACATGGACCCGGGTGAAGATGTTTTTGGAGGAGGACCATATGGAGTCATTTGTAAACTTGGATAATGAAGAGGCAACCAGACTCATTGAGTGTTATGGTTATTCACATGGAGGTTCCGGATTTCCTTTTTTAGCATTTTTTTAGAATCCATACCTTTACTACCTGAACATCTGCAATGGCTATTTGAACCTAATGTCTATTTTTCTGGATGACCTTCACTAACACGGCTATTCTTTATAATATTTGATAACGGAGGGGTTGGAAGCCGGGGGACACAAAGGATTTACCGAGCTGATCACGCTGACATTGACGCCAATGGTTGCCGATAAGGAAGCTATCTTTGTTGTTTAGCTCTGTCGTCTGACATTCGAAAGTTGTGAAGTGTGCAAGGACGCAGTGTTTGTATAGTGATTAAGCCGCTTAAAACCCTGTTGTCGGGCTGATTCAATATTGCCCTACAGGAAATTGAGATACCACATGGCAGTTGAATGTCCAAGCATACGATTTCGTCATATGAATCATAACTCGCTGAATTATTACAATCATAGACGCGTAGGATAACTATGGAGATCTTTACCAGTATCAGCTCCTGGCAGAACTGGCGCAACGTGATTCCTTCAACACAAAATGTGGGGCTGGTGCCTACCATGGGGGCGCTTCATGCGGGACACCAGTCATTAATCACCCGCTGTCGACAGGACAATGATATTTGTACCATCAGTCTGTTCGTTAACCCCACCCAATTCAATGATGAGAATGATCTGGCCAACTATCCGAACACCTTTGAAGCGGACCGGAAACTGTGTGAAGCTGAAGGGGTGGATGCAATTTTCTTCCCCGACTACAGCGAACTATATCCTGACGATTATCGTTATCGCGTTTCCGAAAACGAAGTCAGCCCGCTGTTGTGTGGCACCCACCGCCCCGGTCATTTTGATGGAGTGCTTAGCGTGGTCATGAAGTTATTGAACCTAGTCCGACCGCAACGGGCTTATTTCGGTGAGAAGGACTGGCAGCAACTCCAGTTGGTCAAAGGCATGGTGGAAGCTTTTTTCATGCCCTTGATCATTGTTGGTTGTCCCACGGTTCGCGATATAGACCGCCTGGCCATAAGTTCGCGCAATCTCCACCTGTCTAAAAGGCATCGTGAGAAGGCGGCCAGGTTTCCGAAAATATTGGCTGCTCAAGCGCCGGCCGAGGAGGTGGCCCGTTTGCTAGAAGCCGATGGGTTTGAGGTTGACTATGTCCAGGATTTTAAAGGCCGCCGTTGCGCGGCGATTCACTGCGGCGGAGTTAGGCTGATCGACAATATGCCCTTATACGAGGGAAATCAAAAATGATCCTGCGTTATAATGCATTTTACCCGATTTGGTGGACACCTCGAAGAGCCCAAGGTATATGGGCAGAAGGAGGTGTTCAATGGTCAAAGAAGAAACGAAAGAGCTACAGCCGGGAATTTAAAAAGGAAGCCGTGGCGCTGATCACAGAAAAGGGATACAGCATTGCCGAAGCATCCAGAAATTTGGGCATTGAATACAGTGTCCTGCGCCGCTGGAAGCAACAGTTGGCGGATGATCCTCAAAACGCCTTTCCCGGCAAAGGTCGGCAAAAGCCTGGCGACCAGGAGCTTCGCACTCTAAAAAAGAACTGGAGCGGGTAAAAGAAGAGCGCGATATCTTAAAAAAAGCGCTGGCCTACTTTGCGGAGGATCAGAAATGAAATTCCAATTCATTGCTGATCACCGGGAGGCGTTCAAGGTAGGCCGTATGTGCGCGTTGCTTAATGTCTCCCCCTCTGGGTTTTACGCCTGGCTGACATGACCGGAGAGCCCTCGAAGAATTGAAAACCGAGCCTTAGAGGACAAAATACGCGTCCTCCATATCGCCAGTCACGGAATCTGCGGATCACCGAAAATTCACCGGGATCTTACCGATGAGGGCATCCGTTGCGGCCAAAACCGCGTTGCCCGGATTATGCGTGAAGCCGGTATCCGGACTCGTACCCAAAAGAAATTCAAAGCGACCACCAACTCCCGGCATAACCTGCCGGTGGCACCCAACCTGTTGAGCCAGGAGTTTACCGTGGACGCTCCGGACCGAACCTGAGTCGGTGATATCACCTACATCCATATCCAGGAAGGGTGGTTGTATCTGGCTGTGGTAATCGACTTGTTCAACCGCAAGGTTGTCGGCTGATCTGCCTCTTCTCGGATGACCCGTCAACTATCCATCGATGCGCTACAGATGGCGCTGGACCTTAAAAGCCCCGCATCGGGATTGATGCATCACTCAGACCGGGGCAGCCAGTATGCCGCCGGTGATTACCAGAAAATGCTCACTAAAAATATGATGACCTGCGGCATGAGCCGCAAGGGCAGCTGTTATGATAACGCGGTTGCGGAGAGCTTCTTCCATCTGCTGAAAACCGAATGGGTGAATCATCACCGGTACCTCAGCCGCTCATAAGCGACCACCAGCCTGTTTTACTATATCGAAATCTTCTACAACCGAAAAAGGCGTCACTCTGTGCCTGATTATGCAACGCCTCAAGAATACGAAACATTCCCTCTTGCTGCTTAACTCAGTGTCCACTATTTCGGGGGAAATTCAAGCTTTGCTGGAGGTAATGGCTGTATATTGAACATTGTTGCTCTTTTCTATACATTATTAGCTTTATTTTTCTTAGTTTTTTATGTTAGTTGGCTATTTATATAATCTGCTTGACAAAGATAGGTCAAGTTAATATGAATACAAATCATTTCTAAATTTACATTGATCAATATTCATAGTTATGGGGTAAGGCCATAGTGAGCAAACGAGCTATAGTTCTTGCTTCAGCCACAAGGGTTTTGGCTGAGAAAGGGTTCGAGGGTGCAACGATTTCTGAGATCGCAAAAGAAGCACAAATTGCCCCCTCTGGAATTTATACATGTTTTAATAGTAAAGAAGAGATACTTTTTGCAATTATTGAAGAGTTTCTCATTGAAAGCATAGAGGGGATAAAAGACCACCTTGAGGGAATTCTTGGTGCGATCAACAAACTTCGCAAGGCAGTTTGGTGTCACTGCAAGTTTTATTCGGCCAGTCGCAAGGAAATTCAGATTATCCTCGAGTCGCGATCTTATCCAGAATTTTACAAGTCCAGCGCCTATAAAAAATTAAAGCAGTATAGTGGTATTTTTACCACTATCATTGAACAAGGCGTCGCCGAGGGTAGTTTTCGTAAATCAATTCCACCTCGCATCGTACGCGATATGATCCTTGGTACCGTTGATCATGTTGCAATAAACTGGACCTTGAAAAATGGTACCAGTCCCCTTGAGGTAGCTGAACATCTGTTTGATTTGATAAACAATGCAATCACAAGAAAAAAGACCATTATTTCTCCCGCGAACAAAAAGGAACGGAAACGTCGACAGATCATTTGTTGCGCCAGTAAACTGTTTGCAAGCTATGGGTATAAAGATACCAATGTAATGGAAATCGCTCGTCAAGCTGGCGTATCAGAAGGGACTATTTACGATTATTATCAAAATAAAGAAAATTTACTGATTAATATCCCGGAGGAAAAATTAGGTCAATTGCTGGACGAACTTAGCGGAAATTCGCCAGAAATCGAACTCAGAAAAATGATCTATTCTTTATTCAACTTTTACAATGAAGATCATGATTATTCAAGAATATTGGTGCTGATGTTGCGTCCAAATAAGAAATTCTACTATTCAGAAAGTAACAAAATTTTGGAAAAAATTTTCTCAATTATTCAAGGGATAATCCGGGATGGCCAAAACAGCGGGGTGTTTATAAGTGAACTCAGACCAACCGTTTGCCGGGCGTTACTTTTTGGATCAATAGATCATATATTAATTCCTTGGATTATTTTTAAACGGAACTACGACCTTATAAAGGTTAGAAACGAAATTGCTAGCCTATTTATCGATGCACTAAAAGAAAATTCATGAAAAGAGGCCGCTGGCGTAAAAAGACAGCCCTAAAAAATCATGATAAAATCAAAATCGGATACTGCTGAGGTGAAAAATGACCTGAAAACATGTGATAAGAAGGAATACCGTTGTCCTGTTTGTAACAGGCTTTTGATGCGTGGTAATGTGGTAGAAATAGAAACTCGTTGCCCTAAATGTAAAAAAATTATTACCATTCATAAATAAACCTGAAAAGCCTGAAGGCACGCATAATTCGAGCGTCATAGAGCGCCACGTTTACTCAGAGCTACGAAGATAGCCGGTTCGAGGAAAATATATCCTCGCAATCGGCTTTTTTTATTATAACCGGCGTGAGACAAAGTCGCGAAAAGAGAGGCAAATGAACCCCCGAACAAACTATGGAGGATTCAATCATGACCGATGACCTAAAAAAGGCACAGATTACTGAAAACAACCGTGCTCACTGGAAAAATGAAGAAAAGCAAATTCATGCCCTTTGGGACAAAGCATACAACCCTGGCGGTCAAAAGCAGATCGAGAGACTTAAACATCAGGGGAAAAAACCTGTGCGTGAGTTAATCCAACAGCTAATCGACACTGGAACAGATTTTTTTGAGCTAAGCCGGGGTGCCGGATTCGGCCTTGACTATGAAACCACTAAAGATGTCCCTTCGGCCGGTTTAGCGACCGGACTTGGTAAGATTCACGGTAACTGGGCAATGATCATTGCCAATGACAGCCGTGTCAAGGCCGGTGCATATTACCCCATCAATTGTAAAAAGCATCTGCGGGCTCAGGATATTGCCGATCGATGCGGTATTCCCACTATTTATATCGGTGACTCGGCGGGTGGATTCTTGCCTATGCAAGACCGCGTATTTCCCGGCCGTGACCAGTTCGGACGGTTTTTTTACAACATGAGCCGGATGTCCGCCAAGGGCCTAAAACAATATACCTTAAGCACAGGAGGCAACACTGCCGGCGGCGCCTATACGGTATACCTTGCATGCGAATCCATCATGATTGATAAGCTGGCCTATTCATTCCTTGGCGGGCCTCCAATGGTCAAATCCGCAATCGGGGAAGAAGTAACTATGCAAGACTTAGGCGGCGCAAAAATACACACTAGTATTTCAGGTGGCGCCGATCATTTTGTTACCTCACAAGACGAAGGGATTGAAAAGCTTCGTGAGCTTTTATCACATGACCCCCCTCAAAAAATATATGCAGACCGCCAGCCTGAGCGCCTGCCCCGGGTACCTGATGACCACTTGTACAAAGTACTTCCCTCAGATCCTTACCGAAGTATTGACGTCAGGCAGGTAATAGCAGCAATCGCTGATGATTCGGCGTTCAGCGAATATAAACGCAATTATTGCCCCGGTCGGGGTGATAATATCGTTTGCGGTAAAATACGTCTCAAAGGTCTGAGCATAGGAGTCGTTGCCAGTAACAGCATAGGAGTTATCTTTGTCGAATCTGCTCGCAAGGCTGCCGAATGGATCGTTCGTTGCTGCACTCAAAAATTACCAATCCTTTATATTCAGAATTCTCCGGGATACATGGTGGGTACTGAAGAAGAGTATGCCGGCATCGGTAAATACGGCTCCAATATGGTCAGGGCTGGGGCTTGCGCCAATGTTCCAAAAATTCAATGGGTCATCGGGCCAGACCACGGGGCTGCCAACTACGGGATGTGCGGCCGCGCTTATGATCCCAATTTTATATTCAATACCATGCGTGGGCGCACCTCGGTGATGTCAGGTAGAACGGCAGGTCACATTTTAACTACTCTTGAGCGAGCCAATACTAAAAAACGTGGTCAGAATAAAGATGAGAAAGAGTTCCAGAAATTTGAGCAAGAAATGATTGATAAATACTCTCGTGAGGCACACCCCTTTTACACTGAAGCTCGCATGTACCATGACGGCACTTTACCACTCAACATGTGCAGGGATGCACTGGCAACGGCTTTTGAAGTTTCGTTGCTGAAACCAATCCAACAATCGAGTTTCGGAAATTTTAAATTTTAATAAGGAGAAAGGCAGATGTCCGATACCATATTACAAGAAATGAAATCGAATGGGATGCTTATTCTGACTATGAACCGTCCCGGTGCTATGAATTGCATGAACATGGAGATGATTACTACGCTCAAGCAGGTCGTCGAGGAAAGTAATTTCGATTTGTCTATAAGGGTAATAATAATAACTGGTGCCCCGCCACTTGCAGGCAAAAAAGCATCGTTTTCAGCCGGAGCAGACCTCAAAGAAAGACGCAGTTTTAGCGATGATCAGGTGCGGCGCTTTATCACTACGGTTCGCGGCACTATGGCAGCAGTTGAGAACGCCCGGGTACCGGTGATCGCCGCAATAAATGGGTATGCATTCGGCGGTGGCTCTGAACTTGCCCTTGCGTGTGATCTGAGAATTGCCGCTGCAGATGCCATGATGGGGTTAACCGAAACCCGTCTGGCCATTATCCCAGGCGGTGGCGGCACCCAGCGATTGCCCAGGATCGTTGGTTTGGCCAAGGCAAAAGAACTGATCTATACCGCCCGGAGAATAGACGCTCGCACTGCATTGGAGATTGGTTTGGTCAACCAGGTAGCTGAATCCGATAAACTGATGAAAGCCGCGCAGGCCCTTGCAAAGGAGATTGCAGATAACGGCCCGGTGGCGGTCCAGCAAGCTAAATTCGCACTGAACTATGGTTCGCAGTGCAGCCTCGGTGTTGCCCTGCCTCTTGAATCCAAAGCATATGAAATTACCATCCCAACCCAGGACAGGCTGGAAGCACTGGATGCCTTTGCAGAAAAACGCAAGCCTGTTTTCACTGGGAAATAGCTGTTGGCGTTAGGATACATCAATTGCCAAACAAGGAATCGAAAAGGAGGAACTGAATGAGCAATCCATTTGAACTGAGCTACCCTAAAACAGTTCGTGTCGGCGATATTTCCATTCGAGAAGGGCTGCAGCATGAGGAGCATTTTATCCCTACTGAGGCAAAAGTATTTTATGTTGAAGAAGCTATACTGGCTGGATTCAAGCGGCTCGAGATTACCAATTTCGCTAACCCAGCTTTTTTGCCTCAGTTCAGGGATGCTGAAGAATTGTTCAAACGGGTCCGCGACAGCCGGCGACTGTCGAGAAAAGGAATTAATTTCGACGATATTGAACTGACAGGTGTAGCTATCAGGGAAACCGGTGTGGATCGGGCCATAGCCGGTCGAAAGGAAGGTTGGGGACCGGATCGGATCGGAATGATGGTGTCCACAGATGAAGAGCATCATTATGCCAATTCCGGTACGACTCTACCGGAATACTGGCAAGAAGCCAGCCGTTGCATTGAAAAGTGCCATGATGTCGGCATTCGGGTTTTCGGAACAGTAAGCACGATCTGGGGCAGTCCGATTTCAGGTCCCACGCGTTTCGAAGACGCTCTGGAGTTCACCAAACGCTGGCTTAGTATCGGCGCCGACGACATCGAACACGCCGACCACGACGGATCAGCTCCGCCGGATCAAGTCTACCGATATTTTTCCATGGTTCTGGATGAGATTCCCAACCGCGACCTGCACGTAGCCCACTTTCACGTCACACGGGGTTGGGGGCTGGCCAATGTCCTGGCCGCCATGGCTGCTGGTGTGGAGATCCACGAAGGCGTCATGGGTGGCATCGGCGGACAACCCGCCAATTTCCTGGATGGTGTGCCCGTCAGAGGAACAGGGGAATACTATTACCGAGATCCGAATATCGTCGGACTTGTCAGCCTAGAAGACATGCTAGTCATGATGGATGAAATGAAGGTGGAGACTGGTATAGATATAGAACGGGTTTTGGCTCTTGGCAATAAATGGGAAAAAACGATTGGCAGGCGTCTGAGATCCGAGTCCATTTTGAACGGGAGAATCCCCAAACAACCAAGGGAAGAATACAAACGTAAAGGCCTTGCGGAAAAAAAAGCGCACCGGGGGGAAGCGCCCGGACAATCTTTTCCGAAAAACTGGCCGGAAAATGTGGATCTTGACCCAATACTCACTGGAAAGACGCCCTGATGCCAAAACGCAAACAGAAAAATTTCAGCGCAAAGCCGCTTTGGCAACGCCGCATTCATAGCCCGTATTTCGTGTGCAAAATGTTGCTTAAATAACGCTCGAGACAAACGTAGAGAAGGAGCTTGCTGAAATGAAAAGCGAAATCATATCCCCAATGCCTGGAATCGTTGTCGACGTTTTGGTGAACAAAGGCGATAGCGTTTTAGCCGGACAGGATGCTGTGATCATCGAGTCAATGAAAATGGAAAATCCGTTGCGTGCGCCAGCAGACGGGACCGTTGCTGATGTCCTCGTGGCAAAAAATGATAACGTCGCCATGAACCAAGTACTAGTCATCATTAATTAGACGGTATTGATTCCCATAAATAATTTCCGGAAAAGAGGCAGCATTGGGAGGAAATATGGAATCAACAGCAGAACTTATTCAAAGGGCAGCTGAAAAATTTGGCAACCGAACATTTCTTTATTTCAAAAACCGAACAATTTCTTTTAGGCAAATGGATGAAGTCTCAGACAATTTGGCGGGTGCCTTCCTCCGGCTAGGGTTGAAAAAAGGAGATCGGGTGGCCGTCATGTTGATGAACAGGCCTGAATATCTTCATCTCTGGTTCGGCTTAAACAAAATCGGCGCAAGCATGGTCCCGATCAATGTCGACTTTACCGTCTATGAAACCCAGTACTTACTCGATCACTCAGAATCGGTCATGGCGATCACCGATTCAGCTCATTTCGACATAGTCGATTTAGCCCGTAAGGACTGCCCCGGCATACAATCGATGATCGTCTTAGATACACCATCCGCTCCCCCAGGCTGTGTGCTTTTTTCGGACCTGCTCAGACATGGTCAAGCTCCGCAAGAAACGCCGACCATCAGTTGTGATGATGAGGCCGCCGTTCTCTATACGTCCGGAACAACTGGACGGCCCAAAGGGTGCTTGGTCAATCAATACTATTACCTGAACTTAGGTGCCATGTATGTCCGTGAACATATGGTCGGGGATAAGGATGTAATCCTGACTCCCTTGCCTCTTTTCCATATGAACGCACAAACCCTGACTATAATGGGTGCCCTTACCGCCGGTGCGTCAGTTGTGCTCGTCGACCGCTTTCATCCGTCGACATGGTGGCAGGATATTCGGAAGCATCAAGTCACATTCTTTCACTACCTAGGAGTTATTCCGGCAATGTTAATGGGGCTAGCTGAAAGTGAATATGATTATGGTGGTAAAACCGTTTACGGGATCGGGGCTGGCGTGCCCAAAGATATCCAAGAAAAGTTCGAAAAGCGGTTTAACGTTGCTTTACTAGAGGTATACGGCTCCACAGAAGGTGGTGGTGGTGGACTTTTCCTGACTGGACGGAGGCTGAAGGAGCGGAAGCCTGGAACCGCAGCCTTTGGGAAACTCCTGCCGGAAGTAGAGGCGCGCATTGTTGACGACAATGATCGTTCAGTCCCCGATGGAACTGTCGGTGAATTGCTGACCCGCTCTTCCGACGAGATATTCCGCCGTAAAGGATTCATGTCCGGGTATCTGAAAGATCAGGATGCCACTGCAGAAGTTTGGCGCAATGGATGGTTTCATACAGGCGACTATTGCTACCGTGATGAAGATGGATATTATCATTTTGTCGACCGGAAAAAGGATATGATTCGCAGGAGCGGAGAAAACATTTCTGCATCCGAAGTGGAATCGGTCCTATCTGACCACCCTGATGTTCTGGATGCCGCCGTCATAGCGGTACCCGACTCTATTCGAATCGAAGAGGTTAAGGCCTATGTAGTCCCATGCGAGGGGGTTTCCTTGCCACCGGAACATCTAATCCAATGGTGCGAACAACGATTAGCTTATTACAAAATACCTCGCTTTATCGAATTTCGCGATAGCTTACCCAAAACAGCCACCCAGAAAATTCAAAAAAATGTACTCAAATCGGAAGTCGAAGACCTGATCGCCCATTCTTGGGACCGCACTCGGCATATGAAGCTGCACCGGGAAAAAAGGAGATAATCATGCCGAACTGGGAAAAAGTGACAATTGCAAAACAATTGCAAACCGCGGTGCAGCAATACGGAGATGATACGGCCCTCGTTTTTAAGGGCAAAAAGTGGACATACGGCCAATTATACCAAGAGTCGGCTATGCTGGCCGCCGGATTATGTGAAATAGGGGTTAAAAAAGGTGACCGCGTGGGGACACTGTTCGGCAATGCTCCTGAATGGATCCTGACTAAATACGCCCTGCATATCATTGGTGCCGTGATCGTACCCATCAACATAAATTTTCGTACTGAGGAGCTCAAATATATTCTACGACAGGGCGACATCCAGACGCTGATAATGACAGACAAATTGAAATCCGGAGATTATGTTGGATTGTTGACCGAGCTCGATCCGTATATCACGGGCGGTGTCCAAGACTCCATATCCTCGAAAATTATCCCCAGTCTTGAGCGAATCGTCTGTCTGAGCCCTTCAGGTAAGCGTTATCTTTTTTGCCATGATTTTATAAATATTATGGAATCTGGCCGCAGCTGTAATGGAAAAAAAATCAACGACATGATTGCAATGGGCGCGCCGGAAGACATTTGCAATATCCTTTTCACTTCCGGAAGCACCGCCTTTCCCAAAGGTGCGATGCACAACCACACCAGCCTGCTCGGCATAGGCCTAAACTTGATTCCTAAAACATTCAACATGACGCCCCGCAGTAAATTGCTATGCAACTTCCCCTTCTACCATATTGCCGGATGCGTCTACTTTCCCCTCGGTGCTCTGACCGGCGGATACGAACTGCATGTCAACGAATTCGTAGCTCCTGAAGTTCTTGAAATAATAAATTCTCAAAAAATCAACTTTTTCTGTGGTTTCGAAGCGCATTTCAATGCGCTTGCAAATGACCCTAACTTCAACGACTGCGATCTGGGATCGGTAGGCAACATACTGTTGGCCGCCGGGCCGGAATGGTACGAAAAATGTCGAAATGTGTTTCCTGGTGCAAAGGTCATCGCCCATCACTACGGGTTCAGTGAGGGTACCGGTGTCAGTATGAGTTTCGACGAAGTCGACGATTATATCCGTAAACATACGAATGGTAAACCTTGGCCAGGCATTGAGGTAAAGATAATTAATCCATATACAGGTGATCAGGTTGGACCCGAAGAAAATGGTGAGATTTGCTTGCGAGGGTGGAGCAGGTTTCAAGGGTATTATAAAGATGAGGAAGAAACACGTAAAGCAATTGACAGTGACGGTTTTTTCCACTCGGGAGATTACGGATGTAAAGACCTTGGCGGAAACATCAGCTACCGTGGTCGTTATAAAATGATGATTAAAACGGGGGGGGAAAATGTGTCTGAAAGAGAAGTAGAAATTTTCCTTGAGAGTATGCCCGGTGTTAGAAGCGTCCAAGTAATAGGCGTTCCCCATGAAAAATGGGGTGAAGCAGTTACTGCCATAATCGAAATTGAGCCAGAGCACAGGATGGTACAACAGGATGTGTTCGACTTCTGTAAAGGGAAAATAAGTAAATTCAAGACTCCTAAAAAAGTTTATTTCATCAGCAGTGGTGAATGGCCTCTACTGGGATCAGGTAAGATTAACAAAATCGCATTGAAAGAAAAAATAGTTTGTTAACATCAAGATACATCACCTTACACTTCAATTTTATATGAGGAGGTACACTAATCCAATTTAAAGAGAGGCATATCTATGGGCCTCTTATAGATTTTCGGGCAGCAGAATCAAGAAAGCTAATTGCTCACAACGAAAGGAAACTGTGATGACAAAGAGAACATTAAAAACTGTTTCGGTTATCGTTGTTCTAATCGCTGTAATTTTTGCTCCAGGCACTCCTGTCGTTGCAAAGCTAATTAAATGGAAAGCAGCCACGGTATGGACGCCGGCCATCACCTTGATTAAGGCTGACCAGTACTTTGTCAAGACACTCAACGAGTTGTGCAAAGGTGAGCTGGAAGTCAAACTATACCCAGCCCCCCAGATTGTATCATCTTTCGAAGTCTTTGGAGCAGTTCAAAGTGGGGTCGTAAAAATCGGGTTCGACTGGCCGGGTTATTGGGCTGGTAAAGATACAGCATTCGGTGCGCTGGGAGCGCTCCCATGTGGTCCAGGGCAAATGGATTTGATGACTTGGATCATCAAAGGTGGCGGGGACAAGGTTGCCATGGATGTTTTCGAAAAACATGGCTTGCTCTACTTTTTCCATACGGTGCTCCCTCCGGAGTCTGGTCTCCGTGGCAAAAGGAGCTTTACAAAACGAGAAGATTTCAAAGGAGCAAAAATTAGGATGTCCGGGCTGTTCCAGGGGAAAATTCTTAAAGATTTGGGTGCATCGCAAGTCATGTTAGCAGGCCAAGAAATATATCAGGCATTGGAGAAAGGCGTTATTGATGCTGCAGAGTTCAGCACTCCCGACAATGATTGGAGCCTTGGCTTCCAGGAAGTTACCTCCGTATGGAACTCTCCAGGGTGGCACCAGCCGGCATCTCCTATGGGACTGATGGTCAACCGTAAGGCATGGGACCAACTACCTCCGCATATCCAGCAAAAATTCAAAGTGGCCGCAACAGCCACGATGGCTTGGGGGATTGCCCATTACAATTACGAGGGTAGTCTTTATGCAAAAAAATTCATGGATAAAGGGGTTACAGTTAATTATTTGGATGAAGCAGTCATGGAGGAAATACAAAAATTGTCCTACTACCATATTGTAGAAGAGGCTGAAAAAAATCCAACATTCGCCAAAGTAGTTTATTCAATGTTCAGCGCCATGAATGTCCTTACAAATACTCGTGACAAGGAACTGGGGCTGCTAAGCAGGCAGATCATTCTGCCGGATATGGAAAAGTTGCGCCGAGCAGCCACACAATAGGTTTCACCAAAATGGAATTAAAGGCATAGTCTTGTTCGTTCATCCACTGCCCTCAAATGCATTCCTAACTGTTTAAGCGGCAGTGGATCAACGGCGGGTTCTAAAAATTGGCACATATCGTCTATAATTAAACCCTATTGGCCAGAGAGAAATGGGATGAAATCTTTGGACACCTATGTAACCGTCATTGAGAAGATTAATGCCTGGTTCGGAAAAACCTTCAGTTGGATTGCCTTGCTGCTGATGGTGCTTACGGTTTTAGAAGTGGTCTTACGGCGGTTTTTCAATTCGCCAACCATCTGGAATTTTGAAACGTGTACGCATCTATTCGGGCTTAACTTCATGATTGCCTCCGCGTTCACCCTAATGCAAGATGGACATGTTTCTGTTGATATCTTCCGGTCAAGGCTTTCTAAAAAAAGAAAAGCCCTGCTTGATATCTTTTGCTACCTAATCTTTTTTTTCCCTTTTACCATTGTCATGCTGTGGAAGGGAATTGATTATGCACAGATATCATGGTCCACCAGGGAAACAAGCTGGAGTGTCTTCGCCCCGCCCCTGTACCCAATCAAAACGGTTATCCCTCTTTCATTCCTGCTGCTAATATTACAAGGTGTTGCGAATGTGACCAGGCGCGTGCTGATACTTAATCCATCCAAAGGAGACTTTCATGATTGATATCAGCCCACAACTGCTAACTGTTCTGATGTTCACCTCCCTGGCAATAGGCCTGTTTTTGGGACATAGCTTAGCATTTGTGCTTGGGGGATTATCGGTAATTTTCGGGCTAATTTCCTGGGGACCGGACTCCTTGAACATGTTTATGAGCAGGATCTTCAGTATGATGAACAACTATGTGCTCATCGCAGTCCCCTTGTTCATTTTTATGGCCCAAATGTTAGGACAATCCAAAGTGTCCGACGGCCTGTTCGATGCATTGCGATACGTTATGGGATCACTCAAGGGAGGAATTGCCATTGCTGTAATTGTTGTTTCTGTCCTGTTTGCTGCTTGTACCGGAATTGTTGGTGCATCGGTTGTTACAATGGGTGTTTTGGCCCTGCCGATTATGAACCGATACGGGTACGATATGCGAATAAGCTCCGGCGTCATATGCTCAGGCGGTACTCTAGGTATCCTTATTCCCCCTAGCATTATGCTGATTGTAATGGCCAATGAGACATCTATATCCGTGGGTAAGCTGTTTGCGGGGGCCATTGTTCCCGGATTGATCTTGGGAGGCCTTTACATGCTATATGTCATTGTCATGTGCTGGATCAATCCGAATCTTGGACCAGCCCTTTCCGCTGAAGAGCGGTCCAAGGTGACATCCTCTGAAATATTATTCAAGGTGGTTAAATCGTTGGTTCCTCCATTGATACTAATCGTCGGGGTTTTAGGCTCCATTTTTGCTGGCATTGCCACACCCACCGAAGCCGCTGGTATGGGAGCGGCCCTATCTCTAATTCTCGTAATTATTTATAAGCGATTTAATAGGCAAGTTTTGTTCAGTGTTGTCCTCAATACCACTCAAACTACCTCTATGGTGTTAATGGTTGCGGTAGGTGCAACCTGTTTTACCGGAGTTTTCGTAGGCTCCGGGTGCGGGGATGTAGTGGCCGATCTTATCCAAACCATTGGCATGGGAAATAAATGGGGGGCCTTGGGCATCATGCTGCTGATTACTTTTATAATGGGAATGTTTATCGATTGGATCGGCATCGTCATGATTACCTTTCCCATTTTTATACCTATCGCTGAAGCTGCTGGGTTCGACAAACTTTGGTTTGTAGTAATGTGCGCTATCATGTTGCAGAGTTCGTTTTTGACCCCGCCGTTCGGATATTCCCTGATTTATCTGAAAGGATGTGCTCCACCGGAGGTAACCACCGAAAAAATCTGGGCCGGAAGCATTCCGTTTTGCTTGATGATCTGCTTAGGGTTGCTAATATGCCTTGTTTTCCCAACCACGATTACATGGTTTGCCGGTGTTTTAGTAAACTAACTATCCCAAAGCGTATTTCAAAAATAGCTAAAGTAAAAAGTAGTAGTTGTTATCTATTTCCTTAGCAATGAAGGAATTACTATGAATGAGATTAAATGGTATCCATCCCAAGAACGGGTTAACAACAGCAACATGATTCGATTCATGCAATTCATCAACCAAAAACTCGATACTGATCTGGGTCACTACGATCAATTGTACAAGTGGTCGGTCGATCATATCCCTGATTTTTGGGCGGCCTTGTGGGACTTTGCTGGAATTGTAGCTTCCCAACCTTACGATCGTGTTGTCGACAATCTTGATAAAATGCCGGGCGCGAATTGGTTTCCGGGCGCACGGATGAACTTTGCCGAAAACCTGCTACGCTACCGGGATGATCGCATGGCATTATCGTTTAAAGCCGAAACCGCCGATTCTTATCAGATCTCCTATGCCGAGCTCTACAACCGCGTGGCCTGCTTGGCCAGGTCCCTGAAGGACCGTGGCATCAAACCAGGAGACCGTGTCACGGGATTTATTCCCAATATGCCAGAGGCCATCATTGCCATGCTGGCTGCGGTCAGCCTGGGCGCGGTCTGGTCCTCCTGTTCACCGGACTTTGGCATCAAAGGGGTCCTCGACCGTTTCGGACAAATCCGGCCCAAGATGCTGATCGCTGCCGACAGTTACCGATATAAAGGCAAGTCCATCGATTGCTTGGATCGACTGTCCCGGATAGTCGATCAGATTCCCTCCATCCAAACTGTGGTGGTGGTTCCTTACGGAAAGAACCGTTCTAATATCAAAAGTATAGCCAATGCCGTCCATTACGACGAATTCGTCTCCAGTGAAAACGGACTGGAGATCGAATTCGTCCAGCTCCCGGCCGATCATCCCTTGTATATTATGTACTCTTCAGGCACCACTGGTCTCCCCAAATGCATGGTGCAGAGCGCAGGTGGTGTCTTAGTTAACCAGGTTAAAGAGCACATACTGCACACCGATCTGACCCGAGACGACACCATTTTTTACTTCACTACCTGCGGTTGGATGATGTGGAACTGGCTCACCTGTGCACTGGCGGTTGGCGCCACGGTCGTTCTTTTTGACGGCAATCCTTTTCACCCTGATCCCGGAGCGCTTTGGCAAATGGCTCAGGATGAGCGTATCACTGTATTTGGCACCAGCGCAGGTTACCTGGCGGCTCTTGAAAACACAGGTGCCTGTCCGGGCATAGACTACGACCTGAAGAGCTTACGCACGATCTTATCCACTGGCTCCCCTTTGTCACCTGAGCAGTTCGACTATGTCTACACCCGGATTAAACAGGACGTCCAACTGGCTTCCATATCAGGAGGATCGGATATAAATGGATGTTTTGCTGGGGGTAGTCCTATGGGGCCCGTCTACAGCGGTGAATTGCAATGCCGTTGCCTGGGGATGAGCGTGAAGGCGTATGATGAGAACGGCCAATCCGTTACCAACCAACGTGGAGAACTAGTCTGCACTGCGCCCGCCCCTTCCATGCCAATTTTTTTCTGGAATGATCCGGATGGCGCGAAATACCGGGCAGCATACTTCAAGGATTACCCCGGTGTATGGTGCCACGGCGATTATATTCAGATCACTGAAACCGGCGGTGTTATCTTCTATGGACGGTCCGACGCCACTTTGAATCCTGGTGGCGTGCGCATCGGAACAGCCGAAATCTACCGCCAGGTGGAAACTATCGAGGCAGTGGCCGATAGTGTGGTTATCGGGCAGCGCTGGGGGAACGATGTGCGGGTCGTTCTTTTTGTGGTCATGAAGGAAGGCTGTATCCTCACCGAATCGTTAAAGGATGAGATCAAACAGGTGATTCGATCCAATGCCTCGCCCCGCCATGTTCCGGCCAAAATCGTGGCCGTCATGGACATCCCCTATACTCTCAATATGAAAAAGGTAGAACTGGCTGTCAAGAACGTAGTTGAAAACCAGCATGTAACCAACCGAGAAGCGTTGTCCAACCCAGATTCCCTTGAGTGCTTCAGAGACCTTCCCGAACTGAAGTACTGAATGGCATCGAAGATAGCAGACAGGCCTCCTTGAAAGGGAAATCACCATGTTTTATGAAAAAGGGAAATCCTATGATGTGTTGGAGGTCGGAGAAAAAGCCTCCTTCAGTAAAACTATCACTGAAAGTGACATATACATATTCGCCGGCATAAGCGGTGATTTTAATCCCATGCATGTTAACGAAGCTTATGCCCGGCAGACGCGTTTCAAAACCCGCATTGCCCATGGCCCCCTGTCTCAAAGCCTGATCGCGCCGGTACTGGGAACAAAACTGCCAGGATTAGGGACAGTGGCCTTAGAACTATTCAGCCGCTTCAAGGCACCGGTTTATATCGGTGATACGATTACGGCATCGGCGCAAGTGTCTGAAAAGCTGCAAGATAAACGATGGGTTCGCCTGAAGTTGACTTGGGTCAACCAGAAAAATGAACTGGTGGCTGAGGGCACGGCACTGGTTATGCCACCTACATGAGTAGTATAAAGCCTTTTGACTGAAGGCCAGTCGTCTAACATAATAATCCCTAAACTTGTAATAAGTGAAAAAGATCAGATACGATTGTCTTTGAAGCTCCAGTGAGCCGTTTGTAACCGCATCTGTCACACGACTGTGTTTTGAAGGCCTCATAACCAACAATAGTGAGTCGCCTTGAAAGGCTTTACCACTACTGAGGATTTTTCAAGACTCGAGATCAAATTTGACCAACGTTTTTCAAATCCGGAAGCCTGTTATGACCGCTATTAATGCAATCAATATAGTTTGGGAGTTGTGGATTTCGATGCATTCGATCAACAATCTGTTATCTTGGAGGTGATGCCAAGCTTTTTATTTTATTTCACAATGCCTGTAGGTGCGGTTACGGTAACCTTGCAACCATATCTTTCAATCTTAGCTCCGTAGTCAATAGAACCTGAGGTGGCGATGAAACAATTTTTCTATCCATCGACATTGGCTGTATTTGGTGTGAGCCTCAATCCGAGGAATTTGGCAAAAACTATTATACGCAACTGCCTGGAAATGGGATTCGAGGGAAAAATTTATCCTGTAGGAAATAAACCGGGAACGATTTATGGGAAAAAAATTATAACAGATACCGCAAAGCTGCCTGAGGGCATTGATCTTGCTGTGATACTTGTGCCTTCCCACCTGGTAGCTCAAACAGTGGAAGCGTGTGGTTTCAAGGGCATACGACACGTAATTGTTTCTAGCGCGGGATACCGGGAGTATAAAGAAACGGATAATCAGGAGGAAAAAGACCTTATTAACGTCGCAAAGCATCATCGCATCCGATTCATTGGTCCTAACTGTGTGGGAACCATAAATACTGGATCGGGTCTTTGCACACCTTTTAACCCGATTAATACGCGGAACTTCATAAAAGGTTCAATTAGTTTGGTCGCCCAAAGTGGAGGAATCGCTAATCAAGCTGCCCATTATTTCTCAGATGAGTACATCGGGTTTTCGAAAATTATTAGCACAGGGAACAAATTGGATGTAGATGAGCTAGATCTTATCGAGTACTTGATAGAAGACGAGGATACCAAACAGATCCATCTCTATCTGGAAAGTATTGACAATGGAAAAGAATTTATAAGATTGGCGAAAAGATCACCGAAGCCGATTATCCTGTTCAAATCTAATGTGGGACCAACGGCTTCTAAAGTGGCCAAATCACATACCGCAGCACTTGCTAACAATGATAGGGTTATCGAAGGAGCCATGAAGCAAGCGGGGGTCCCCCGGGTGAGGAGTCTGCATGAAATGGTAATTTGTGCAAAGGCTCTACGCCTGCCACCGCTTAAAGGCAACCGTTTGGTAGCCATATCGCTATCAGGTGGATTTTCGGTTATCCTTGGAGACGCATGTGAATCATATGGTTTTGTTTGCCCAGAGCTGCCGTCAAAGCTGATTCAAGAAATTGAAAGGTATCGTAGGGGCGGGGTAATACGCATGTCCAATCCAATGGATTTCGGCGATATTCACAGCTTTGATATTTTATTAAAGTCCGTAAAGCAATGTTTATCTCTGGATAACATTGATGGACTATCGCTTTCTTTCATGTACGGACCGGAAATGGCAAAAATGATAGGTAGTGAAATCTCTAGCCCGAAAGAGCTTCTGGAGCTTTTTCGCTCAATCAGCAATGAGTTAGACAAACCCATAGGGCTCAGTTTTTTCACCGAAAAGAGACACTTGGAGCAGTTAAAAGCAGCCAATTCCTTTCCGGTTTTTGACAATCCCATGGAAAGCATTCAAGCTTTGTCCCTGCTGCGGGACTATACAACAAGACACAAATCGCAGAGTGTGTAATGCTTTCACAAAGCGATTGTGGCTGTTTGGTTTTCCATGTCGCAATGGCAATAGGGGTGTGGCGGCAATTCTATATGACTGCATGAAGACATCTGCTTTCGCTTGCAGTCTCGAGCGCATTTTTACTGATACTCGGATTTTTTCCAAAACCATGCAGTTATCCGCCGAATGTAGTGTGCCGGTTGAAGATACAATTTTGCCGATTCGAGGTCTTAAGAAAGTACCGTTTTTCAACAACCCGATAACATCACTACTGAAATTCATATTCCGGTAAAGAATACCGCCTAAATGGTTTCCGGAGGTTACCCCATGCACGTCAACCCGTTACAAACAATCATGAACCCGAAATCCATCGTTTACTTAGGGGGGTCCAACTCCCTCTCAACGATAGGCACTGCCCAACTCGTGACAATTCTCAAGAGTGGTTACCAAGGCAGAATTTATCCAATTCATAGAAAAGAAAAAGAAGTTATAGGGCTCAAAGCTTATCCCAATATATCTTCTCTTAATAAACCTGTTGACTTGGCTGTACTGGTAATACCTGGAAAGGCAGTCCCTGCCGTTCTTGATGAATGCGGTAGAGCAGGAATCAAACATGCAATCATAATAACAGCCGGTTATGGTGAAACTGGCAAAAATGGGAAAAAGGCTCAGGAGGATTTGATTAGAATTGCCCAAAAATATGGAATCCGCTTTCTTGGGCCAAATTGTATTGGTATTATCAACAGTCGAATCGGTCTGAATACAACTTGGTTTCCTGAAAAATATTCACCTGGGCATGTTGGAATCATATCCCAAAGTGGCAGCTACGTAACCCAAACATTGAACTACTTCGAAAAAATAGGAATGGGGATTAGCCAGGCAATTAGTATCGGGAACCAGGCCGATATCGATATGGTGGACTGCCTTGAATATCTTGGCAGGGATGACCAAACCCGATCCATTGCATTGTACATCGAGGGGATTAAAAGACCGGTCGACTTTCTGAAGGTTGCTAGAGAAATTACAGCAAAGAAATCAATCATCGCGGTATCTGCTGGCGGAACAGAGGCCGGGGCTCGAGCTAACGCTTCTCATACGGGCTCCATGGGAAGTCCGGACAAGTTGTATAGAGGACTTTTTCAACAGGCCGGCATTCTTAGGGCCAACGACGTGACTGAACTTTTTGACTGGAGTCTAGCTTTATCTAGCCAACCTCTGCCCAAAGGAAAAAGCTTTGCAGTGTTAACAAATTCGGGCGGTCCAGGGAGTTCAATGGCTGATGCGGCTGAAAGGAGCGGCCTACATATCCCTATCTTTTCTTCAAAAGTCCGCAACAAAATCAAAGCTATGATACCATCGGCGGCATCGAGCGTAAACCCTGTGGATGTCACGATGAATTATGATTTGGGATTGATATTTAAGAAGTTGCCAAACTTGATTCTAAATCTTAAAGAGATTGACGGTATGCTATTCTACGGGATTTTCGGCCCCGTTCATTTCAAGGATAAAATTGCCATGACCGGCAATACGAACGGATTAACCCAGGATTTGTTAGAAGAGGCGGTTGAAAAGATTTGCATTGAGTTCTGTAACCTTCCGAAAAAATCAAATAAACCAATTTTTTGCGCGAGTTTTACCGGACGTGAGGATAGTGCCGTGGCCTTAATACAGGATCACGGTATCCCGGTCTACCCAACTCCCGAAAGGGCTGTGAGCGCTATGGCCGCCCTATGGGAGTATCGAAAAATCAAGAATCGGTATAAATTAAGGCCTTCAGGGGGAAATAATGGAAATCATTGATGAGGCGTTAAAAAAGGGTCGGACGGCACTTTCCGAATTCGAATCGAAGAAATTGCTTGCCCAATACGATATTCCGATTACGAAGGAGGTATTGGTTGCAAATGAAAACAACTTGAAGGAGGCTATCCAAGAGATCGGTTATCCGATTGTTCTCAAGGGATGCTCGGCGGAAATTGGCCACAAGACTGAAAAGGGTTTAGTGCAGGTAGGCATTCACGACGAGGATGAAGCGCTATTTGCCTTTAATAGGATTTCCGAATTGATGAATGAGGCCGGGAGTGAAGTCCTTGTCCAAGAAATGGTTCAGGGGAAGAGAGAACTAGTGGCGGGGTTGAAAAGGGATCCCCAGTTCGGACCGTGCGTAATGTTTGGTTTGGGTGGCATCTTTACCGAGATTTTACAGGACGTCTGTTTTCGAGTCGCCCCTATAGAAGAAATCGACGCTTTTGAAATGATGGATGAAATTAAAGGGCATAAAATGCTGGAAGCCTTCCGTGGAATGGAACCTGTGGACCGTACCATGCTGGCCAAGCTTTTGATAACCATTGGACAAATCGGAATGGAAGTCGAAAAGATAGAAGAAATTGATATTAATCCTTTAATCATAAGAGGCAACCAACCCGTTGCAGTGGATGCCCTGATTTTATTAAAATAACTCTCGGAATCAATAAAGTCTTTTCGAAACTATTACCTTAGGATTTCCGATCATAGTCTTTTATAAGACGTGTCAGGCTGTCGGCTATATATTTTGAATGGCCCTGATCCTATGAAAAAGCTACCAGACCTTGGCGCATTTGCTAAAATAAAGTAGCTTTTCAAATAATCGGCCTCCCAAAAAAAATTGGCGGAGTGACCTCAGCCGAAGGGTGGCGGTGCCAATAATTAAAGGTTGGTATTTGGGGAGGTTTACCAATAGCAAGCGCCTTTCGGCCGAGGTCTCTCCATAAATGAGTTAACCGTTTTCAAATTTTTGCTTAAGCGCTCACTCAATACGTCTGTCAGGCAATCCAACTGCTTTCGATTTAGCCAAAGCCAACTTAAACTCAAGGTATTAAAATCAGTAACGTAATAGTTGTTTGGCCAATGCCGACAGGTATAACGGAACCTGGTGTTTTTCTCCCAACTGCAGGGTGATATCGATATCCTCGTACAGAAGGTCGAGCGCGGTTCCCGGTGAATAATGCTGCCACCATCCAGCCACCGTATTCCAATTGTCAATAACCCAACTCTGCCCGGTACTCACGCGAATAAGATCAAATATTGTGTCATGGTCCATTCCGGTATCTTCGATTAGCGCTTTGGCCTCATGGGCAACGCACATGTTGACCAACAACAGCATGTTGTTGACCAATTTGGCGGTCTGTCCTGCCCCCACCGACCCCACATGCACGACATGGCGGCCGATCACCTCGAATATCGGAAGAAATTTTCGGTATATGCCACTATCTCCCCCCACCATGATGGTCAAGTCGCCGGACTCGGCCCGCAGTCTGGCTCCGCTGACCGGGGCATCGATGAACCCGATCCCTTTATTTTGGAATGGCTTGGCCATTTTCCTTGCGTCAACGGGGCTGATGGTGGACATCACCGCTATTGCCGACGGTAACGATGAGGCTGAAACCACACCATTTTCTCCGAAAAGGACGTAGCGGACCTGTTCTGTCGTCCGAACGATAATCAGCAAAAGATCTGAATTCTCTGCAACTTGATCCGGGCCTGATACTGCCGAAGCGCCAAGATTAACAAGCCGCTTTACCCGTTTTTGGTCCAAATCGAATACAGCTAATGGATATCCTTTTTTAAGCAGATTTTCAGCCATGACCATACCCATCTTTCCAAGGCCGATCAATCCGAGTCTGGCTTTCATGGTCACTCCTTATTTAGTTCCTTGCTTTTTTCCAGTTCAGACAAATAAGTTCATAATCGTTGGCGGCGTACTATTTCTCAGTTTGGTCAGGACTTATTGTAAAACGCCTTCGAAATTGAAATCAATTTGATGTTGAACGTCCCGATCCAATTTGGTTTCATCGAGAAAGCCTCTGGAGACCTTCTAGGTTTCACGAATCCAGCGGGTCGAGATCTAGCTTGCTTTTCTGGGTGTGAATAATCTTCTTTGCCATTGAATACCAACGGAATAGAGTACCTTATCCGGCCAGAGAAACACACCACTACCCCTCAAATAATTCAAAGGAACTCAGGCCCCGAGACAAGGTGCTTCGCAAAGAATTTATTATAGCGCTCCGGGCATATTGTTTTGTAATTTTTAGAGCTTCGGGAACAAGGATTTTACCCAAATTCCCTGCCTCCGCGACAGTCTGGTCCACCACACCTTCAGGTGAGCATATCCGATCCAGGTAGCCGGCCTGCACGGCGCCTATCGGGTCATAGATCCGCGCATTACACGTTGCAGCAAAGAAGTGACGCGGGCTCAGTCGGCTCCGGGCGAGTTCCACTACAAAGGCAGGTAAAGGCATGCCTATCGAAACCTCATTAAGACCAATCTTGAATGGCCCCTCTGCCCCAATGCAAACATCGGCACTTAGCAACATGACCGCTCCCATGGCCATTGCGTGTCCTGTGCAGGCCATGAGTACCGGCTGGGGAAAGGACAAAATTTGCATCAGCATATCTGCACCGGCGGCGACCAAACCGCGCATGGCTTCATGGCCGGCTCTTGCAAGCTTTAGGTCGAACCCCGCGCAAAAAAAGCCTGGTCTGCCGCTGAGCACGACAGCCCTTGATTCGGACTCGGCAAGTGATAACGCCTCGCGCAGTGCGGCAATGCTCTCATGGCTGAGCGTGTTGGCTTTGCCGTCATCCAGTGTGATCAGCGCCACATCTTCTCTCATAAGGGAGGAGACTTGTGAAGAATTTCTCATGTAATCATTCAATGGATGCTTTAGAATCCGATCGTTTACAACCTATATCGGTAAGCTACGGCGATCAAAATGTTATTACTCTGGCAACTAAACGCACCAACTATGCAGCATAGGCAATGTTGGGATCTTTAAAGTACTTCATGATTCTTTTGGGCAGCTTTTGAAGCTTTCGCAAGTGACCAATGGTTTTTCGTTTCAACTGTTATTTTGTTCGCGCCGGTTTGTTCTTATGGACATTGAGTTTCAGATCACGGTTTAAATATTCATCAGGGTTCAGCTCAGGTGAATAGGATGGCAGGAAGAACACTTCAATTGCATCCTTGTGTCCCTCAAGCCATTCCCTAACCGGTTTGCTATGATGGGTGCGCAAATTGTCCAGTATCAAAAACACTTTCCGGTCTGCATCTTTTATCAGTCGGGTCATGAATCGGATCAGCGTTTTTAAATTCATGGCATTTTCATACACCATGAACCGAACTTTACCCTGGTTGGTCACGGTCGATATCATGGAGATCTTTTCTCGCTTGGCTGGCAACCGTATCGCCGGTGTTTTACCAGCTGAGGCGTAGCTGCGATGGTAGTAAGCGTTGTTCAATAAACCTGTCTCATCGCCCCAATGAATTTCGGCCTGTTCTGTTTTAGCTCGCTCGGCAATAGTCGGATACGTTTCGTCCAGCCATTGTTGGACGGCCTTCGGATTCCTTTCATATGCCCTGGTGAGCGGCTTTGGCGGGGTAAATCCCCAGCGCTTCAAATATTCCCCAACCGTTCGAATGGGAATTTGAATCGAATACAACTGGTTCACAAACTGCTGGACAGCGATGCGTGTCCATAAGGCAAAAGGAAGCTTCAACTGGTCGGGGCATCGATCTTTTATCAATCGTTGTAGCTCGCGCTCCTGATCATCCGTCAGTGTGCGGCAAGTACCTTTGCGGCGACCCCGCTGTTTGTGTTTGATCGCTTTTTGACCACCTTGCTCGTAGGCCTTCCACCACTTGCAAACATTCGTGTGGTGAACGCCAACAATCGCGCCGATTTCCTTATACGTCCGTCCGGCTTGACGAAGCCTGATGGCCTGGTTGCGAAGTTCCTGTTGCACCTCGGGTTTCAGTTTTCGTGTATCTGTCTTTTCCATAAACGATGCTATAGCACAAATGAGAGAAAATTGGTATGTTTAATTGCCGTATTAATAATAATGGTAGGCACTGACTTCACATCTAGTCCTGTACCCCATAAATAGCCTGGATTTCCTCCGAAAATTTTTTGTAGATGTTGGCTCGACGGACTTTCATGGTAGCGGTCAGTTCGTCGTCATCGTGATCAAGTTCCTTAGTTAGTAGCAGGAACTTTCGCACATTCTCCACCCGAGCAAACTGTTCGTTGACTTCGTCCACTTCTCTTTGAATCAGGTCATGGACCTCAGGAAGTTTTGAGAGCGACTTGAAATTGGTATAGGCAAGGTGATGATCCGTGGCCCATTTGCCAACGTTTTCGAAATCAATCTGAATCATTGCCGAGACAAACTTGCGGTCGTCGCCCAAGATGATGGCCTCCTTGATGAAGGGGCTAACTTTGAGTTCGTTTTCCAATAAAGAAGGTGCGATGTTCTTTCCGCCCGAAGTGATAAGGATGTCTTTTTTGCGGTCTACGATGGCAAGATGACCGTCTTCGTGTACCTCGGCGATATCTCCAGTCATGAGCCAGCCATCAACAATTGCTTCGGTTGTGGCCGCCGGATTTTTGTAATAGCCGGAAAAAATGCTAGGCCCACGCTTCATCAACTCCCCGTCCGGTGCGAGCTTGAATGTGATGCAGTCCAGTGGCTTTCCCACTGTACCGAGCTTGATGTCGTCTCCCTTGTGAATGAAGGACAGCCCTGTGCACTCAGTCATTCCATAACCTTCCTTGACGCGAATGCCAATCGCGTGGAAATATCTCAGCACTTCGGGGCTTATCTTCGCTGCTGCGGAAAAACACAGCCGTACATTTCGAAGTCCTACGTAATTCTGCAGCGCCCTGAAGATGAAGCCATAGCAGGCCCACCAGATCAGCGCAAGGCCAATTACTACCTTTTTACCGGCCAGTCGTCGATCGCAAACCCCATATCCGATTTTCATACAAAGGTTAAAAATGTTCTGTTTCAACCAACTGGAATCCTGAATGTTGACAATGATGGAATTCTGTAATTTCTCCCAAATGCGGGGCACACCCAAAAAAACGGTTGGAGCGATTTCCCTGAGATCATTTTGGATCGTAGCGATGCTTTCCGCAAAATTTACCTGGACACCAAAATATAGAGGCAAATAAAGACTGAAGATCTGCTCGGCCACATGGCAAAGGGGCAAATAGGAAACAACGCTATCCGTGTCGTCAATTTCCATAGCTGCCGCGGCAGCACGGGTCATCGCTTCGATGTTGCGATGGTTCACCATGGCTCCTTTAGGAGGGCCGGTGGTACCCGATGTGTATATCATAATGCAAACATCTTGGGCATGCCCCTTTTCGATCTCTGCTTGAAATCTATACTGCTCTTTTTTTGCCAAGGCAAGACCACGTTTGGCCACCTCTGCAAAAGAAATGATATTGTCTTTCGGGTAGTTCCGCAGGCCTTTCATGTCCTTGACGATAATTTTTTTCAGTTTTGGAAGATCGTCGATGACTTCAAGTATTTTATCGGTCTGTTCCTGATCTTCGCACAATACAAAAACCGAATCAGAGTGTTTGACAACATAGTGGACCTCTTTACAGGGGCTGGTTGAGTAAACACCCAACGCGACTCCGCCCAGGCTGATAATCCCCATGCAGGAATAAAGCCATTCGCAACAGTTTTCACTGAGAATTGCCATGTGATCGCCACGTTCGAAACCAAGCTGTTTAAGGCCCAGAGAGAAATTACGGACATTCTCAAAGTACTGCCTCCAGGTAACCCGTTGCCAAATGCCGTAGTCCTTTTCCCTCAGTCCTACCGAATCACCACGGAGAGCGACCTGGTCAAGAAATACCTGGGGAAGCGTTTTTCCGATCAACTCAACCATCGCTTCCTCCGCTTGTAATGTTTTACGTCTCGATAGCTGGCCTTCTCCTCACTATGACCAACACCCAGATAAAATTCCTGAACATCTTTATCCTTGAGCAACAATTCTACGGGACCATCAAGTACGACCTTTCCATTTTCCATGATGTAACCGTAGTTGCTGATATCTAACGCAAGTTGAGCGTTCTGCTCCACCAATAGAATGGTCATCCCTTCCTTCCGATTGATCTGCTGTAGGATGTCAAAAATCTCTTCAACCAGCATTGGCGCCAATCCCATCGATGGCTCGTCGAGCATCATAAGCTTAGGTTGCGCCAGCATTGCACGGCCTATGGCGAGCATTTGCTGTTCACCTCCGCTCAGGTAGCCGGCTAACCGGTTATTACGGCTCTTGAGAACAGGAAAATAAGTGAAACACTTTTCAATATCCCTGGCAATGCCGGGCCTATCTTTGCGTGTATAGGCTCCGCATGCCAGATTTTCCTCTACGGTGAGGTCCTCGAAAACACGTCTGCCTTCCATAACCTGAAAAATGCCTTTTTGCACTATCTTATGGGGAGCCATTCCTGCTAAGGAAAACTCCCGATAATTAATACTGCCTTCGGTGATTTCACCATCCTCCAGAGGCAGTAATCCAGAAATGGCTTTAAGCGTAGTAGATTTGCCGGCACCATTTGACCCCAGCAAGGCCACAATGGCGCCCTGTTCCACTTTCAGGGAGAGCCCCTTCAGAACCAGGATCACATTGTTGAAAACCACCTCGATGTTGTTGAGTTCAAGGATAGCGGGCAACTTGTCCTCCATATATACAATGCGCTGTCATGCCTCCACACCTGTTGGACAGAAATGATATGGAGGCAAGTCAACACAGCATTGGAACGATTTATCGACCGAGTGGTCGCCGCCCTTGTCAATCTAAATACATCCAGTCGGATGCGGGGATATATTTGCCGCCTTCGGCTCGGTATACTTTCCCCATTGCCGTGGCATTGGTGTCTTTGAAACTCACTACACCGGCAAGACCGCCCGTATCCCAATCCCTGATCTTAGGAATCATGTCCTTGAGGTTTTCTCCCGTTACCTGAAGGTTCCGATCGACACACATCTGGGCTAGTTTGGTAAACACCATGCCGGTAAACCACCCCTGCATGTAGGAATTTGGTCGATAGGTGACATCCGGGTGATGCTTTTTGTTGTAGGCCCGAATGATCTGGATCATAGGAACGTCATCCATGTACCAGTAGCTGTATGGCATGACCCCCATGTATCCATCTCCATCAGGACCGAGCTTGTCTATAAGCATCTTGCTCATCGCCCAGAAAGTTCCCATAAAGGTTATATCCAGACCGAAATCCTTGGCGCCTGTGATGACCGCTGGAATGGGGGAGACCACGTAGCCCTGAAAGATACAGAAATCTGGCTTGTTGCGCTTGAGGTCCAACAACTGGCTAGTCACGTCTACGGCACCCACCTTCGTAACTTCCTCGGCAACCACCTCAATCCCAAGTTCCTTGGCTTTCTCCCTTGCGTAGGGAATCGGGTCACGGCCGAATTCGGTATCGCTATAGAAAAACGCCACCCGGGGCGGAACGCCCTTTTTTTTGGGATGATCGGCGATATATTTCAATAGTATGCCGAATTGCTGGGCATAGGTAGATCCTCCAACGAATATATACGGGTTCTTTTTCCGGTCGCTAAGTTCCTCGGAGAAACTTGTGGAGCTGTAGACCACATGATAGCGATCATTAATTTCCGGAGATAGCGCTTTGCCCTGTCCCGTCGACTCCCCATACATCATCACCGGAGTGTCTTGGGCCATGATTTGCTTGAAGGTTGCGACGGCGCGTTTCAGGTCGTAACCGGTATCCTGATAGAGGTACCTGAACCTTTTGCCACCTGCGCCACCCTGCTCGTTGGCATAGCCGACGGCATCCATTAGTCCCTCATTGATGTGTTTTCCGGCGAAAGCGAAACGACCGGTAATCGGCTGACAACCGCCAATTACTATTTCGTCTTCAGCCCACGAAGTACCTACTGCCACCAACATAAACAGCACGGCAGCCCATGCGATCCACCATTTCTCCTGTTTCATTTGGTCCCCCTTTATTCAATGTTGAAACGGCCACAATCGAAAATAATCCTTCACGCGCCGCCAGATTTCCGCTAGCCCGTGGGGTTCGAAAACCAGAAACATCACGATGAGCAACCCGAAAACAACTTCCTGCATTGGAAAAAGGTAGCTCATGGCTGTAGGAAACTGGTGGGCGATCAAGCCCAAAGTATTTTTAAGGATTTCCGGGACCAGTGTCATGAAAATGGCTCCGTATATGGCCCCGAGAATGCTCCCAAGTCCGCCTACAATAATCATGGCCAGATAGCGGACGCTTTCCATGAGCGGGAAATGTTCGGGTGTCACCGTCCTCATGAAGTTGACCCAGAGGCATCCAGCGATGCCTGCGAAAAATGAACTTACACCAAATGCATACATTTTATACTGAAACAAATTGATACCCATGATTTCAGCTGAAATATCGCGGTCACGAATGGCAATGAATGCTCGACCAACGCGGTTCCGGAACATATTCCGGGCTACGGTGACGATAATCATCACCACCGCTAGCGTAATGAAATAGAACTTGAACTCGTTGTCCACACTAATTCCAAACACTTTCGGTGGTGGCAAATTGAGGCCCCGGATTCCACCAGTCATGGACTCCCAGTGGACGAAGGTAAATTCAAAGATTACTTGAGCTGCCAAAGTCGCGATGCATAGATAGAGTCCTTTCATCCGCATGGATGGCCCCCCTACGATTATCCCGAAGAAAGCAGCCGACAGGCCGGACATTGGCAAGCAGAGAAGAAACGGCCAATCCAATCGAGTTGCTATAATTGCCGCCGTATAGGCCCCGATACCGATAAAAGCGGCATGGCCCAGTGAGATCTGGCCGGCAAAACCGGTAAGAATGTTGAGGCTCACCGCCCCCACGATGGCCACTCCCACCAAGTTCGCCATGTAGAGCTGGTAATCGTTGGCCAGGAAAGGGAAGATCAACAACGCCAAAAAAAGAACGCATATCCAAAAACGCACCGTGGGCGTCTGGAACACAGCTTCGTCCGACGCATAAGTTTCCTTAAAGTTGCCGATTCGCATGTTTTCTTGGGTCTCCGGTTAAAGCCGTTCGATTTCTTTTTTGCCGAAAAGACCATATGGCTTAAAGAGAAGGATTAGAACCAGCACGACAAAAGGTGCCACCTCTTTAACTCCACCATGGAAATACGGGTCCAAGTAACCACCGGCAAGATTCTCCACAATGCCGACAATGAAGCCACCCAGTACGGCACCCAATATGGAGTCGAGTCCACCCAGAATCACCACCGGGAAAATCTTTAAGCCGATGTGTCCCAGGGTCGGGTGTACCCCCCCTATGTTGGCTATGATGATCCCCCCCATCGAGGCGGCAATGGCCCCGAGCGCCCAAGAGAGCGTGAACATAGATTTGACATTGATGCCCATTGAAAAAGATGCCACTTGATCCGCGGCAGTTGCCCGCATAGCGATACCTACCTTGGCGTACTTGAACAGCAAGGCGAATATGACAACGGCGAATGCAGATATGACAAATCCATAGAAGATATTTGATCGAAGAACGATATCACCGATGATAACAGGATCTCTTGGGAAAATGGCCGGAAAGCTCTTGAACTCCGCACCCCATATTATCTCTGCAATCCCCAATAATATCGAACTTAACCCGATGGTCACCATAACTACACTGATTGTGGGTTGCCCCAGCATATGGCGTAAAATCATCCTTTCTATCAGAAAGCCCAGGAAGGCAGCCGTTACTATTACGCCCAAAAAGGCGAAAACGGGCGGCAGCCCCACGCTTATGGTTAGGGTATAAAAAATGAAACCTCCAATCATCATGAACTCGCCAGTGGCAAAGTTGATGATACTGGTGGCTTTGTATATAAGTACAAAACCAAGGGCGATGAGGGCATATACACCGCCTACCGCGAAGCCACTAACCAGCAGTTGTAGAAAGATCTCCATCGTGTGCCTTGTTTTCTCCCAAATATGCTTTAATAACTTCCGGATGCCGCTGTACCTCTTCAGCACTCCCCTCAGCTAGTTTTTGACCGAAATTGAGGACAAGCACCCTGTCCGAAATGTCCATAATGACTTTCATGTCATGTTCAATGAGCACGATAGTAATGTTTCGCTCCTCCTTGATATCCAAAATGAAACGGGCCATATCTTCGGTTTCCTCGGCATTCATTCCGGCTACTGGCTCATCCATAAGGAGAATTTTCGGACGCATGGCCAGCGCACGAGCTAACTCTACCCGTTTTTGAAGGCCATAGGGCAAGGAACCGACCGGGAGTTTTCTGATCGCTTCAATTTCAAGAAAATCGATAACATCCTCCTCGATTTCTTTGCGCAGAGTCATCTCTTCCCGGTGGGAACGACCCCAATAGAACAGGGAAGACAATAGACCGGTTCGCAGGTGCACGTGCGCTCCCAGTTTGATGTTATCCAGAACCGACATCCCATGGTAAAGGGCGATGTTTTGAAAAGTGCGGCCGAGTCCAAGCTCTGCCCGTCGGTATGGTGGATGGCGTGATATATCAAGCCCTTCGAGGTAGACGTGGCCCTTGTTGGGCCGATAGAAGCCGCTAATGCTGTTGAGGATAGATGTTTTGCCGGCGCCATTGGGGCCGATAATTGCAAATAACTCCCCCTGGTTGACTTCGAAGCTGACGTCCGTAAGAACCTGAAGTCCTCTAAACGACAGGGAAAGATTGCTGATGGTGAGCATATCCATTACGCACCGTCTCTTTGATGAATTATGCTTTTTATGCAACAAATTTCAACTATTCCGAAAAACCGAGGAAGCAGCAGAGTTTTGCTGATGGATGTTTTGCACTTCGATGGAAATCTTACTTAATGTCAACTGTTTCAGATTACATTGCATCCGTAAATCAGCAAATCGTGGAAAAAAGGGGGGGGAAATTAACCAAATGTTAATAAGTAAATTACCTATTCCCCATCCAGAAATGGATGATTTTTATCTTCTTTGCGAAGAAAAAAATTTCCGATGCCTCGGTGAGAAGTAAATTTTGGGTTGGAACAAATTTTAATCTCTTGGGGTTAAATTCCCCGAAGCTTTGCTTCGAATAGCTAACCGATACAGTTAGAGCTGCCTTGATACCCCGTCAGCTCTGCTGCGGGGTAGTTCATTGGTCATATGGCCAACTAATACCATCGTTTTGGCGATCCTATGCTCTGGTTGGTCGGCGGCCGGCCAGAAGTTGCCGTTCAGGTGGTCGCGAGTTTCTTTCTGGCGATCGTAAGCAAATTGGCGGCAACGACCGATGCCAAGACATAGCATTTGAACGAACGAAATCCTTTCCAGGTGCAGCGCGTCAGACCGAAGCTGCGCTTAAGCCAGGATATCCCGGATTCGATTCCGGCGCGAAACTGGCGGAGCTTTTTGTAAACGTAGTCGCTGCGGCACATGTCCGTTGCTTTCAATCCGCGTTTTTTGGAAAAGCAGACGTGCTTGATTTTACGCGCTTTGGCTTTGACAAGGTTGTCTTTGGAAGCGAACCCACCGTCCAAAGCGACTTTCAACGGATAGCGGCCATAGATCCGGTTTTGACGGTCGAGCATGGTTTCGACCAATTCCGTATCGGCGGGGTTGCCCTCCAAAATGACACAATTCAGGATCAAGTTGGAGGCCCCGCCCGTCAAACAGATTTTATGACCGTAATGTGTGTCTCGGCGGTCCTTGATAATGATGTCCGTATGGTCTTCGAAAATGGAAAACACCTTCTGGCCGGCCGGGACGCTTTCGCCTTGAACGACCCGGCGATAGGTTTGGTCGTAGACTTTTCGGGCCAGGTCGCCATAATGTTTGATCTCGCCGAACAAGCCCAGCAAAAGCGGGTCCGCGCTGCAGTGCCGTGCCAGGATCTCTTCGGCCCGGATGGCATAGCCGATGGTTTTGCGAGTGACCTTGAGCAGATCTTTATACAGGGGAATACGCTGTTTTTCTCCTTTGGCGTACTGGATGCCGATCATCCTTTTCTTGGCCCGGCGCCGATGATCGGTCAAGACGATCTTGATCCCGAAATCGTCTCGGGCCTTGGTCAACAAACGGGCGATCACGCGCACCGCATCGAACAGTTGTACGGAATCGAGAGGCTTATGGATGTTGGACGCGACCACCGTACAATCGATCCGCGCCTTCCGGCCCTTTTCGATTTTTTCGTCCTTGGCGCAGACCAAAAGGTCGTCGGATATACGCTGCCAGGTTTGCGGCGACAGCGGTTTGATATTGGCGTTGAGGGCCGACTTTTTTGAATCCCTTGTCGGCGATGCCGATGCGGCAGAATCGTCTCAAGGCCCTGGAATCGGAGATATGAAACGCCAGATCTTCATCGGTGAAACTGTAAATCCGCATCACCACCGCAGCGCGAATAATCTCCTCGGCCGTCATGCCGCGAGCCCCGGTCCGGCGCTTGATGATTTTTCCCTTGTTGAGATCTTGCAGTACATGATCGCAAATGGTAGGAGTGCTATCAAGCACGATGCTGATCGCTTCCAGCTCTTTTTCCTTGGGATGACCGGTTGGGAGATCGATAAGTGGCATTTGTTTTTGATGTTTTTCGCGCATTTTGTGTTTGGCCCTTTTCTGCTTTTTGTATTAATATTGAACGTTTGGCGACTTTCAACATACTACAATGAGAAGAGAAAAACCGTCACAAAATGCTCTTTTTTTTATTGATACCGGTGGCTTAAGTTGCCGGATGGACACTAGTTTGCTTTGTTTACCATCATCGCGCCTTAGCAAAAATTGGACAATCTCGCTGAAAGCCTTTTATGAGGCCAGAACGATGATGATAGGGCTGCAGTGTGGATACCATATCTCTTGTCGGCATCACTGCTTGGTCACACGTTTATCATGGGCACGTGAAAGGCTGAGAGTCACTATGGGGTGATGGTTGGGCTACCGCATGTTTTCGGTCCAAAGCACTGCAAAGCGAACCAGTTCGCCTCCATGCTTGAAACCCATTTTTTCTTTGATCCGTTCCTTATGGGAGCCCACGGTTTTAACACTCAGATTTAACCGGTTCGCAATATCACTGGGCAACATGCCCTGGCCGATCAATCTAAAAACTTGCATCTCACGATCGGTAAGGTGGTCGATTGGGGATTCTTGGGGGGTATCTTTGCTGAAGCGCAATTGCGTTAATATATGAGTCATCAGCTTTTCGCTGACATGCAATTTTCCGGAAAGAATATTACGAATCGCCTTGATTACAGAAAGCGAAGCTTCCTGTTTTTTGATGTAACCGCTGGCACCAGCAAGTAGGCATCGATGAGCGTAGAATTCTTCACCGTGCATTGAAAGGACAAGAATAGGTATTCTTACCCGTTCGAAGCGAAACTGATGAATGAGGTCAATGCCACTGCTGTTTTTGAGTGCCAGATCCAGCACAATCAGATCCGGGAGTTCCTGTTGGGCCAGCTTGATAGCCGAGGAGACATCCTCAGCCTCACCGCACACGGACATGTCTGGTTCGAGATTGACCAGATCCTTCAGCCCCATCCGAAAAATGGGGTGATCCTCAACGATCATGATACGTTTCGTTCTTCCCATCATCTCACCTTCTGCCCCCCTCCAGACTGTTTCGTTTGCTCTATTTCGATGGTTATGGTCGTTCCCATACCCATATCGGATTCGACAGTGAACTCTGCACCAATCCGCCGAGCACGGTAATTCATAATCCGCATTCCCATACCATGGTTAGGCTCATCGGCATGAATACCCCTTCCATCGTCTTTGATGGTAAGTATAATCTTTTCATTTTCCATATTTAAGACCACAAAAATGTTTTCCGCGTTGGCGTGTTTGAGGGCATTGTGAATAGCTTCATGGGTGATACAATAAACGTGACGCGCCATGGTATCGTCGTTGAGACATATAGGCAGTTCGCAAAGAAAATGGCATGAGACGCCGAAAATATCTTGAGCCTGCATCACCAGATCAGCAATGGCGGTGTCGAAATCGTAGCCGGACAAGTCCACCGGATACAGTCCCCTGGATAACCGTTTGAGTTTAATTATAGATTCCTGAATCAAACCTTGAATTTTAGCGGCATTAATTGACTCGGGTGATGACCTTTCTGCGAGCTTTTGCCGAAGTACATTGCTAAGAACTTCTACGCCCAGCAGGTGCGGGCAGAGATCATCGTGAAGAGTGAATCCAATTCGTTGGCGTTCACGTTCGCTGATATCCAGGACTTCCCGCTCCAGTTGTCGGGCTTCGGTAACATCCTCCAAGGCAGCCAGCATACATTTGCTGCCTTGGAGGATTAACATTTCCGCAGAAAGAATTCCCATGCGACAATGGTCTCCGTCGGCGCGAAAATTGATTTCCATATTGCGAATGGCATATTCCTGTTGAAGGCGCGCGACGATCAGTTCGTTTTTCTCTTCCGGTATAAAAAATTGTGTTTCGGTCAGCGACCGCCCGATGACATCCTCTGCGCTGAAGGCTGTATAGCGAAGGAAGCTATCGTTAACGTCGACGAATCTGCCATCGTTGATGGTTACGATAAACATACCAGCGGGACTGGATCGGAACGCCTTAGAAAACATCTCTACGGAACGCCGAAGTTCCAAATCCGCCAGCCTTTTTTCCGAAATGTCCTTGAGGACACCTCGATAGCCAATGACCTGCCGATCCGCATCGACCATCAATGATATGGATGTTTCTAAATAACAGGTTGACCCATCTCGCCGATTCAACTGGTAGCTGGCCGCCTTTTGTGCTTTGCCCGAAGTCCTGATTTCTCTGAAGGTTTCCTTAATCTTGCGGTAGGTTTCCGGATCGGAAATTTCTCGGAGGCTAAGACTGTTCAAAACAGCTTTTGGGTAGCCGAGAATGGCCTGAAGGGCGGCATTGAAAAATGTGAAACGCCCCTGTGTATCCACCTCGTAATAACCTTCCTCCATTCGCTCTAGAATAGTCCTGTATTTCTCTTCACTTATTCGCAGTCTAGCTTCGACTCGCTGCCGATCCAGAATCTCATTGGTAAGGATAGCGTTGGAATATTCCAGTTTCTCCATGAAGTAATTGAAATATCCAGCCAATTGTCCCATTTCATCCTCGGTTGAAATATCCAATCGAATCGACAGATCGCCACTGGCTCCTCGACGGAAGTTCTTCATCATCGTTTTCAACGGCCTGACGATATATAAGCTCATCAACCAAGTAATTGGAATGGTAATTAATAAAGTGGCCGCAGTGGTGGCCAGCACCACATTGAGAACCTTTTTAAGGGGGGCGTAGGACTCCTCAAGGTAACAGGACGAGGCGACTATCCAGTCATACTCTGGGATATAGTTGAAAATGACCAACTTGTCCCTGTGCACCTGCTCTCCAGGATTTTTCCAAGAATAGATTTTCTTGCCTTTCTTCTCTTCAATAATGGTTCGGATGAATTTCCTGCCCGAAGTATCAGCGAATGCAAAAGCGTTGCCTTCAATTACCGGATGGATAATCATCTGCCCTTTGCTATCAATCACAAAGGAATAGCCGGTCTCGCCGAATTTCAAGGATAGAATACTGTCCCGGAAATCCGAAACGTCTATTAATTCTGCAAATTCAGTTCGATATGACGAAACGGAAATGATCCAGTCCCATGGGGCAAAGTACGTCATATACAGGGCTTTTGGCCGCTTGGCAGGTTCGCCGGGATTCCTCCATTCGTATTCAAGGTAGCCTTCTTTTCGGAGAATCTGCTCTTTGACGAATCCTTGTTCCAGAAAAACGCCACCCTCCATACCGGGCTTTGGGTGAACAACAGCGGCGCCGCGACTGTCAACACAGTATATATAGCCTGTTTTTCCTATTGATTGTCCTGTCAAAATTTCCCTGGCTTGAGCCTTGGCTTGGCTTTCCGTCAAATTTCCCTGAAGTTGTTTCTGAAAAATGCGGCCAACAATCTCACGATTTTGTTCGGCAGCGGCGCGCAGGTTGTTTCTGATGGACACTCGGGCTGCAGTATGCACCATATTTAGTATCATATTGGTAGTGTTCTTGAGTTCCTGCTCAATGTTTCTTTCAATGGTATGTCGTACCATTGAATACAAAACGGAATTGCCAAGAGATGAGGTCACAAAAAAAACAGAGAGATAGGTCACCAATAATTTCTTATTAATTGGCAGGTTTCGAAATACGGTGTGCAAGGCTGTAATCCTGTTTGAAGTGAATCCAAACATAGTAAATGCAAAGACAGGGAAATAAGACTACCTAAACCGGAGCATTGATGTTGTGAATCTTGTCGGCATTATCGTTTTTCCCTCTTGCTCTCATACAGCGGTAGCAGGAAGACATTGATTTGTTGCTTGACTTTGCGAAGGGCTTTCCGGACGTCAACGCGGGCACGAACAAAGTCTCGCATGGCTTCATCTTCATTGTTGGGGACATAGACCGGCGTGAGTTCGCCCGCTCGAAGCAAGGTGGACAGCTTGGTTGCATATCGACAGTCGTCTTTCAATCTGTCACCGCTTTTTTGGGGAACCAGGCGGGGGCTACTACGACACAATCGACCCCCCTGTTTTCAGATGTCGAAGCCTGCTTCTCTCTCGCTCCCTGCAATGTTGGATGCCCATCAGCTTCTCATATAGTGGCTTCTCGTTCTATATTTCAATTCTTGCAATAATATAGCTGCGACCATCCAATATCCTGGGTTGTCATTCGGATAGAATAGATTCTGATACGCTTTTCACACGAACCAAAGTTTTACCAGGTTAGCTCCTGTTTAGAATTTTACATAGAAAGCCTATGAAAAAGCTACCAGACCTTGGCGCATTTGCTAAAATAAAGTAGCTTTTCAAATAATCGGCCACCCAAAAAAAATTGGCGGAGTGACCTCAGCCGAAGGGTGGCGGTGCCAATAATTAAAGGTTGGTATTTGGGGAGGTTTACCAATAGCAAGCGCCTTTCGGCCGAGGTCTCTCCATAAATGAGTTAACCGTTTTCAAATTTTTGCTTAAGCGCTCACTCAATACGTCTGTCAGGCAATCCAACTGCTTTCGATTTAGCCAAAGCCAACTTAAACTCAAGGTATTAAAATCAGTAACGTAATAGTTGTTTGGCCAATGCCGACAGGTATAACGGAACCTGGTGTTTTTCTCCCAACTGCAGGGTGATATCGATATCCTCGTACAGAAGGTCGAGCGCGGTTCCCGGTGAATAATGCTGCCACCATCCAGCCACCGTATTCCAATTGTCAATAACCCAACTCTGCCCGGTACTCACGCGAATAAGATCAAATATTGTGTCATGGTCCATTCCGGTATCTTCGATTAGCGCTTTGGCCTCATGGGCAACGCACATGTTGACCAACAACAGCATGTTGTTGACCAATTTGGCGGTCTGTCCTGCCCCCACCGACCCCACATGCACGACATGGCGGCCGATCACCTCGAATATCGGAAGAAATTTTCGGTATATGCCACTATCTCCCCCCACCATGATGGTCAAGTCGCCGGACTCGGCCCGCAGTCTGGCTCCGCTGACCGGGGCATCGATGAACCCGATCCCTTTATTTTGGAATGGCTTGGCCATTTTCCTTGCGTCAACGGGGCTGATGGTGGACATCACCGCTATTGCCGACGGTAACGATGAGGCTGAAACCACACCATTTTCTCCGAAAAGGACGCAGCGGACCTGTTCTGTCGTCCGAACGATAATCAGCAAAAGATCTGAATTCTCTGCAACTTGATCCGGGCCTGATACTGCCGAAGCGCCAAGATTAACAAGCCGCTTTACCCGTTTTTGGTCCAAATCGAATACAGCTAATGGATATCCTTTTTTAAGCAGATTTTCAGCCATGACCATACCCATCTCTCCAAGGCCGATCAATCCGAGTCTGGCTTTCATGGTCACTCCTTGAATATTTTTTTCAACCTATTTCATGTGATGGATACGGAGCGGAGCACCCTCAGTGTTCAGCAATATAGCTGTCAACGATGATGTTACGCTTCACCCAAGCAGTTTCTGTCAGTCCTATTTCCCTCTATACTTATTGAAGATCCTCAAAGCATATATTGTGCCATTTTAGAGAAAATAAATAAAACAACATATTGATATTAATTATAGACTGTTAGAATGCATCTCTTGTGTGGAGGTTTGGGGCAACCTATGTTATTATCGAGAATCGATTAGAATATTATCATTCTCCATGAATGGGGTAACATAAAATTAAAAAAAAGTTTACAAAATAGAGGGTTATACACTTTATACTATTGTCAGTAGTTCAAAATTTCTGATTTAGACGTGCTTTTTAATAGTCTAAACGGAATGCCCCACAGTCAAGGCGGTCTGAGCCGAATGCTTTGAAAACGGATTTTGCATGATAGGGTTCATGTTACTTGTATTTCGGCATTTTTTTAAAGTTTTACAGGCCTTGATCGATAAAATAGGCTAAGCAACCAATATTAACCTAAATGATAACTTATTATTCACTGGTTTTTAGTGGACCTTACAGAAGAAATAATATGATTTATCAATATGCTATATCGATACGAAACAATTGTGGGTTCTATATGGAGAGATTAGCACCGGTTGAACACTTTCAGATCCTCGGTACTCTCTACGCTTGAGGTTACATGAAAGCCACTCTCGCAATAGATGTGGACCAAAATTTATATAAAGCTATTATTAGGGCCGCCTCCCTTTTGCTAATAGTAGTGAAACCCCATTCGAAGAGGCGTTGATATGCAAAGTATATTGATTGTTGATGATGAAAAAAGCGTTTTAAAGGCGCTCCGAATGATCCTGGAGAGCAAATACCAAGTTATCACTGCAAGACAAGGATCTTCCGCGATAAAATTATTTGACCAGGAAAGACCGGACCTAGTGCTTTTGGATATCAGCCTGCCGGATATGACGGGTATCGATGTATTAAAAAAGCTGAAAGAAATGGATCCAGGCGCGTTGGTTGTAATGGTCACGGCAGTTGAAGATATTCATACCATCGTAAAGGCTGTGAAGATAGGTGCCTATGATTATCTGGTAAAACCGATAAAATCCCAGGAACTTTTCCTGGCTGTGAAAAATGCCCTCGAAAATAAAGCTCTTAAGAACCAGCTCCACCTCATGCAACAATCCGAGGCAAATCGCTATAAAGTTGAAATTATCGGTAAAAGCCCTGAAATGCATGAACTGATGGTAGTTGTAAATAAGTTGTCTCGAAGTATGGATACGCCTGTCCTGATTGTGGGAGAAAGCGGTACCGGAAAAGGCGTCTTTGCGCGTAATATCCATTACTCTACATCAACGCGCGGTGGCCCATTTGTTACCGTCAATTGCGCTGCCATCGCAAAAGATTTGGTCGAAAGCGAACTGTTTGGATATGGACGAGGTGCTTTTACGGGAGCCAGGGAAGAGGGAAAAAAAGGACATTTTGAAGAGGCGGAGGGGGGAACCCTCTTTTTGGATGAAATTGGTGCCATGTCGCTTGACGCACAGGCAAAACTACTAAGTGTTCTTGAGGACAGGAAGTTCAAGAGAGTCGGAAGTAGCAAAGAAGTCAATGTCAAAGCCCGGGTCATAGCGGCCACTAATTCAAAAATTGAAAATGCAATTGAAAAAGGACAATTCAGAAAGGATCTTTTTTTCCGTCTCAATGTGGTTAAGCTCGAAGTTCCTCCCCTACGTGATCGAAAGGGCGACATACTTCTTTTAACGGAACATTTTTTGAGCCATTATGGCAGTAAATTTGGCAAGCGCTTTACAAACATTTCTCCTGAAGCAAAGGATGCTCTGCTTCAATATCATTGGCCCGGCAATGTACGCGAACTTCGTAACATTTTGGAGCGGGTAAGCCTTCTTGAAGATGGCGATACACTTCTGCCGAAGCATTTTTTGCATAGTTTCGATCTGTGTAAAGAAAAGGTTTCAGGTTTAAAAGCGGATCATACCCTTGACTATGGGCAAACAGTAAGAAACCTGATTAAGGAGGCGTTAAAACGAACCCGTGGCAACGTTGTAGAATCAGCAAAATTGCTTAATATGCCTGTTCACAAGCTTCGATACCGAATAAAAAAACTCGGTTTGAAATATTGAACTGGATTTGCATCGATCTAATTTGCCCCCCACAATTGAAATTCAACAATTCGATTTACAAACAATTTCCATTTTTTTGCATTCGGTGCTTACCAAGTAACAATATTCTTCTTACTCTTCTGCAATAATGACTAAACTAAGGTTTTGCTCGCCATTTTCAGCGTTGGCTTCTCTCCATAATCCTTGCGTATTCAATGCTTTATATGCTGAATGATATCATGGTACATAACATGCATAATGCATAGGGTGCAACTAACAACGCTTACGTCAACCAACGATAAGTGCGGGAACATCTGCAGGCGATATAATCGATTCGATAACGATCCAATAAAATGCCAGAAAAGACGTATACATGGACATTCATAGTACAGTTTCAATCCAGGAAAAGAGTTTTAGGGGATGGTATACCCGAATATGGATCAGAACTCTTTTTTTCAACATTTCGTTCTTGCTTTTTTTTTGTGGTCCCACATTTGGTTCCGAAACTCTTTCCGGCCAAATCATTGGTAACGCAATTCGGAATCTATCCTTAGAGGATTGCTTGGAGATCGCTTTGACAAAAAACCGCCAGCGACAAATCTCCGAATCCGCCATAAAAATTGCCGAAGCCCAACATCAGCAGGTTCTTTCCACATACTGGCCGCAACTATCGCTAAAGATGAATGCCAATAGACTGGATGAGAGCCCCAATCTAATTTTTCCTGAATCCACAATGGCTCTCACTGTGCAAGGCCCTGGGCCAACCCCAATACAGTCAAACGTTACAGTTCACGAAATAGACGTCAAGCTAATGGATAGAGATTCACTAATCAGCTCGGTAGGCCTCGTCTATCCTATATATATGGGGGGCAAGCGAACCGCCATGTCCAAGCAGGCAAGTACGGGTGTAAACATAGCAAAAGAAGCGGCAAGAAAAACCGATCTTCAAATCGTCCTCAATACGAAAAAGCTATACTACGGTGCTGTGCTTGCGACCAGCCTCCACAAACTTGGTCGTGAAACGCTGGATAGATTAAACGTTTTACTGGAATTGACGGAAATGCTCTACAAGACGGGAACCGGTACTGTAATGAAAACCGACTTTCTTCGCACGCAGGTTATCGTAACAACGATTCGTTCATCCGTTGCCCTCCTCGCTTCCAACGAAGAGCTCGCAAAAGCGGCACTGTCCAACGCTATCGGATTGAGTTGGCGCGAGCACGTTGTGCCAGCCGCCAATGAGATCCCATTTGTACCCTTCAACGTGGAATTGGACGAACTTATTTCCAATGCCTATCAGTTCAACCCTGAATGGTCCAAACTTAAGCTCGCCCTTGAGGCTGCCGAAGCTGGAATCAAGGAGGCGCGCAGTGGCTATTTCCCCACCATAGCACTGAATGGAAATCTGAGCCGCATTGACAATTCTTATGATGCCGGAATAATGAGCGATAAAAACATAAAATCTTGGAATATTGGCATTAGCATGCAATTACCACTCTTCAGGGGGTTTAGAACAAAGAATGAAATTAGGGAAGCAACGGCGCGATTTGAGAAAAAAAAGCAGGAAAAGTTGTATTTTAAGGAGGGCCTTGGTCTTCTAGTAAAAGACACATTTCTTCAATTAGCCCGCGCCCAGGAACAGGTAATGGCAACCGGTGAGTCTCTTGCCTCGGCTCGGGAGAACCGAAAACTTAATGTGCGCGCCTATCAAAATGAGCTTGCAGAGACCAAAGAGGTCATTGAAGCACAGCTGCTCGAACCTTTTATCAGTGCCCAATATTTGAAAGCCCGCCACGATCATGCTGTCAGCCGATCCAGGTTGGACTTCATCATCGGTAACGAGATCCTCGAACCATTGCGACAAGGAGCCGCGAAATGAGGTTTCTCGCAAAAGGCCTTATGACACTTTTTCTGATTTGCTTTCCTCTTACGCTCACAGCCTTGGCAGAGACCCAGCAGAAAGGAACCGATCCAACTCTGAAGATTGGATTTGTAGCCGCAGTATTAGGCGACATGGATATAAAAGATGCCAGAGCTGCAATAATGCTGTGGATTGAGGAAATCGGCAATCAGGTCGGTATCAAGGTTAGTGGCCAGATAATTAATGATATAAGAGACGTAACTCAAAAGATAAATTCCGGCCATCTCGACATGGCAGTCACGCCGACGTTGGATTATCTTTATTTCAAAGATGAAATAAACGCAGAAATTTTCTTTTCGGGCATCTATCATAATAATAAAAGTAGAAAATACGTCACCATCGTTCATTCTGAAAACAAGCAGGCACCTATTGTAAATACGCAAGGCGGTATTCTGGCGGTCATTGAGCATGATACCTTGAGCCGTCTTTTTTTAGACACACTGCTCCTCCGTAGTAACCTTCAAATGGCGGATATTTTTTATTCTTCCATATTAAAAAAGAAAAAAGCTTCACAAGCAGTTTTATCCGTTTTCTTCAAACGCGCCGATATCTGTGTCGTTCCTAACTCCGTTTATGAAACCATGACCGAACTGAATCCCCAAGTTGCAAGGAAGTTGAAAGTCGTGGCATCATCGCCAACCATGCTGGACACAGTAGGCATTCTTCGCAAAGGATATGATCAAAGCTGGAAAGCGCCCCTCACGAAATCAGCATTGGAATTGCATCGAACAACGCGTGGAAAACAAATCCTGCTGCTCTTTAAAATGGATCGTCTAATCAGAAGCACGCCTGCGGACTTAAGAAGTGTACAAGCGCTTATCGATGAATACGAGGCGCTTCTCGACAGCCATTAGGCTTTGCATAATTGGTTGCGGACAAGATGGCCCTTTCGGCAGCCTGCCGGCCGGCTGGCTTCTACAATATGAACTTGATATCATAAGATAACGAAAATGGCCAACGATCAAGAATAAACAAACATGTTGCCGTGCAAGGGTGGCGGGAAGAAATCATGGGATTTCCTAACTCAACCAGCCTGAAAATCAGCTCTTCCGAAAACGGTGGCGAGGGTCCTATAAGAGAGAAGCGGGGTATTTTTCAACGGACCTTTGTTCTCCTGTTGCTGTTTTCTTTGGTTATCATCGGTCTGTATTCATTGGTATTGATCGTCAAAGGGCGGGATGCGTTGCTGCTGAGCCTTGAATCAGAGGCTCGAAGTGTATCCGCATCTCTCAGCCAAGTTTGCGGCAATGCAATTGTCGATGAAGACTACGAATTCATTGTCGAACATTGCTTGGAAGTGCTGCGAAACAGCTCCGGAATCCATTATATAGTGGTTTCCAGAGACAGGGGATTTACACTGGTCCACACCTCCAAACAATGGGAGATGCACGAGCATCCCGATTCTGAATGGCGTTTTGAAAAAGGCGAGATGGCAGAAGGGTACATGGTGTATAGCCCCTTGATAGGGAAGGAAGTTTATCGCTTTTCATATCCCCTGCAATATTCTAGCCTCCAATGGGGCTGGCTTTATATCGGGTTATCCCTCAAGCCTCTCCACAACCAATCAGAATCCATTTATAAATTAACTGCGTTGTTGGGGCTTTTTTGTTTGTTGGCAGCAATCTTGGGATCCTATTTCTTTGCCAGGAATTTGACTGTCCCGATACTTTCACTCTTAAAAGCGACCCTGTCGGTAGCGGAAGGGGATCTGTCCGCTAGGGCAAGCCTAAAAACTAGCGATGAGTTGGGAATGCTAGCCAACTCATTCAACATAATGACGGAACGTCTTGAGAAAACAACTGTTTCTAAAGATTATATGGACAATATCATACAAAGTATGAGCGAAGGGCTGATAGTATTGGATGCGTATGGGAAAATTAAACTGGTTAATGATGCGGCCCTGAAACTTTTTAAATGTTCTATCAAGGAGTTATATGACAGAGATCTATTCGAGGATGTCATAGTTGATAAAGACGCCTCCTCTAAAAAGAACTGGTTGGAACAAATTTTTAAGCAAAAATCTATCAAAAACATCGAGAGAACCATAATAATTAGGGGAGGAGACGAAATCCCCATACTTATGTCCGGTTCGATTTTAAAAAATAATTCTGGTTTTATGGATGGTGCTATTTGTTTGCTAATGGACATCACTCATCGAAAAAAGATCGAAACATCCTTGCAGAACGCTTATGAAGAGTTGAAAAACACTCAAGCTCAACTTGTCCAGTCGGGCAAGCTTGCCTCCATCGGGGAACTCGTGGCCGGAGTCGCCCATGAATTGAATCAACCTTTGATGGTTATAAGAAGCAACGCGCAAATCACCAAGCATTTTATCCGAGAATGGAAAGGGGATGTTGATAGCCTAAACAACCTTTTGGAGCCAATCGATCGCAACACGAAACGGATGATGAATATCATCAACCATCTAAGAACCTTTTCGCGGCAGTCTCATGCAACGTTTCAGAAAGTGGATGTTAACGAAATCATCGATAATTCATTTCTAATTATTGGGGAGCAGCTTCGGTTGCGAGGTATCAATGTCTTGAAGAGATTTGGGTCGAATCTCCCAAAAATCCTGGGGGACAACAATCAGTTGGAGCAGGTTGTACTGAACTTAATAGCCAACGCTCGAGATGCTATCCTTTCAAAAGCCGATAATGAACTGACTCCCGTTCAAAACAGGCGTACGTTAGACAAAGCGCAGAGCGGGAGAAAGAAAGAGGGAAGCCGAATGCCTTCATATAAAGGTCAGATAGAGGTTGTTACCAAGGTTGGAGTTACCACGCCTATGATTTTAAAAGAAAAAGAAACCAACAATGGCGCGGGCCAACGTTTTATAGACATCCTGGTTCGAGACAATGGAACTGGGCTTTGTGATGCAGATGTGGACAGGATTTTCGATCCTTTTTTCACCACCAAAGAGGTGGGCAAAGGAACGGGGCTGGGCCTTTCAATCAGCTACGGTATCATCAAGGATCATATGGGAGACATCAAAGTAACCCAAACCGATGCTACGGGAACTTCGATGCGTGTTCGGATTCCGACTGCCGGCTGAAACGCCCATTCGCACCAAACCTAACCATAGATATATGGCGGAAACTGAAATTACCGTCGGTCTCGAAAAAAGGGGATATAACCAAAATGGCCTTAAAACCATCTTACGAAAAATTGGAGAAGAAAGTCATTAATTTGGAGCTGGCTTTCGAGAAGGGCCGGCAAAATGAGACCCGTTTGCGTGCGGAACGTGATGCGTTGAAAGAAAGGAACAATTTGCTGGAACAAATGGTTCAGTTCTTACCTCAGGGTGTGGCGGCCGTGAACGCGGAGGGCCGCGTCATTGTCTGGAATCGAATGGCGGAGGAAATTTTGGAGACTCCGGCTGAAGATATCATGGGAAAAAAGACTCTTGATGTGGGCCGCGCCTTCTACGGAAAACCAAAGCCGACCCTTCTCGATTTGGCATTACAACTTCGCGATGGTCATGATGAAGCGTATGAAAAGTTTAAAACCGCAAATAGCGCCATCACAGCAGCTGTCACGATTCCGAATTTCAAGGGAAAAGGCGTTGACAGATATTTCACGGGAAAGGCGCAAACCCTGTTCGATTCTAAGGGACATATTATCGGTGCAGTGGAGACGATTCAGGACGAGACTGAAAAAAATAATATTACGGCGGAGTTGAAAAACAATGAAGCGCGGTATCGGTCCCTGGTCGAGACATCGCAGGACTGGATCTGGGAAGTAGATGCAAACGGAAAGGTAATCTATTCAAGTCCGGCTGTGGCTAACATTTGGGGTTATGCGCCGGAAGAGATTGTTGGCAAAAAGATTGGCGAGCTATTTCAAAACGAGGAGGCCATTCGTATCGATTCATTGTACCGGAAGCTCTCTGCAGCGAAGGAAAATATAAATGGTTTGGAGGTCCAAATCCACCATAAGAACGGAAAACTCGTTTGGATAGAAACAAGCGGTACACCGCTTTTTGGAAATGACGGCCAATTCAAAGGCTTTTGCGGTATTAATCGAGATGTCACTGAAAAAAAGAAATTTTTACAAAAAATTCAGAAAAAAGAATCGATGTTGAGAAAAGCCCAGAGAATGGGAAATCTGGGATGTTGGGAGTGGGACATTGCAACAAACAATGTGATCGCATCGGATTCATTTTTAAACCTTGTCGGCTTGGACCCGAAGCCGAGCTTTTCATTATCATTAGATGCCTGGATTGACATAATACACCCGGATGAAAGGGATCAATATATCCAAGTATTGCAGGACTCCCTTTCATTTTCGGGAGAGCAGACGGTTACATACCGTATCATACACAAGGATCTCGGTGTTAGAAATTTTAAAGCTGTGGCCGAATACATCCGCGACCGGGACGGGAACCCGATAAGCGCGTTTGGTACAGTGCAAGATATCACCGAGTACGTTCAGACTGCAAAAACCATTGAATCGCTGAATGCCACGTTGTATTCCATCCGCGCCGTTAATCAACTGATCGTCAGGGAAAAAAATCGGAAAAGGCTCTTGCGTAAAAGCTGCCAGATCCTAACATCGAACCCCGATATGAAGGGGGCCTGGATACAGCTGCTCGACGATGCTGGACAACCGGTTGAAAATTCTTGTGCAGGATTGGGCGGTGATCTGGTTTCACTGATTGCTGAAATTAAAAAGGGCGTTTCTCCTAATTGGAAGCAAGACGCTTGTCTTAAAACAATGGTGGATATACCTGCTGATCGGGAATCCTTTTGTGGCGTTTTTTATGACAAAAATTCCAATCTTTATTATCAAGTATTTACCTTCAATTTGTTAAAAAATAATAAAAGTTATGGCCTCCTTAGTTTATACAATATTCATACAGGCAAACAAATAAAGGAAAAAATATCGCTACTGAAAGAGATCGCAGAGGATATTGCCTTTGCACTGCACAGCATGGCATTGGATGAGGAAAAAAAAGGCCTTGTTGAATCGCTTCGGCAAAGCGAAAATAGATACCATATGCTTGTAGATACCTGTCCGGATATGATCAGCATCATTCAGGAAAATAAGGTTCTTTATGCCAATAAAACCGTAATAGAGAAACTAGGTTGGACACTTGACGAAATGCAATCCAATTCCTTCGATTGGATAAAATTAGTTATTCCACCAAAACACCGATCGCTGGTCAAGAAAAATTTATATAAACATTATAAAAAAGAAGTTGTTAAGCCATATCAAATAACGATGAAAAGAAAAAATGGTTCCGAATTTCCCGTTATTATACGATCTGTTCCCATTCGGGTCGAGGAAAACCAAGCAATTTTGAGTTATCATATCGATCTTACAAAGTATTCCGAGATGAAAGAGGCTATTCGACAATCTGAAGTAAAATTTAAAGCACTCTGGGAGAGCCTACCCATAATCGCTTATGAAGTTGATTCAAGTGCAACAATTAGAAATGTCAACAATGAAGAAAAATTTGCCGAGATAGTCAATTTGCCAGTTGGAAAAATAATTAATAGTAGTATATTCAAATGTGTAGAAAAACAATCTCTACAACAGGCTAAATATCTTTATAGATCGGTCTTAAATGGGGAGACCTCAGAATTCGAATTAAAGCTTGCTAGTAATAAAACCGGTTGGTTCAGATTGAAGAGGATAGCCAATAAGCATGGGAAAATTATTGGGCTGATTGGAATCCTCATGGACATTACTGAGCAAAAAATTATCCAGGAACAATTAATGCGAGCAGATCGCTTATCATCAATGGCCCATCTATCCGCCGGCATCGCTCATGAAATTAGAAATCCTTTGTCGAGTATATCATTATTTTTAGATATTCTGTGCGATCAAGTGTTGACTGATAAATCAGACCAAGTTGAAGATATTTTAAAAGAATTAAAGGAAAATGTAGATAGGATCGCTAATATCATTAGCCGTGTTCTTGATTTTTCAAGACCTACAGTCACAAATGAAGGCAATATAGATATAAAAAATTTAATAAATGATACAATCCGTTTATGGTCAGATAAATTTAGAAGAAAGAAAATAGATTGTGAAGTATCTATTGCGGACAATATAGATGTTTTTTGGGGTGATCCCGTTGGGATTCAACAAGTATTTGGAAATTTAATTCAAAATGCTATAGAAGCCATAGGAACAAAAGGAGCTGTTAATATAAATGCTTGTAAAATAAATAATGATAACCAAAAAAATGATAGTAATATTATTATCAAAGTCAAAGATAACGGTCCAGGTATAAATCCTACCGATATAAAACAGATCTGGGAGCCCTTTTTTACCAAGGGAAAGAGATATGGTACTGGTTTGGGGCTTGCGATCTGTCATCAGATAGTTGAAAAATATGGCGGTCATATTAGTTGCGAAAGTACTATTGGCAAGGGCACAACCTTCACGATAGAACTTCCAGTTAAAAAATAAATAGTAGAATTGTTAATTTCGTATAAAATTGTTGTTGAAGTTTTAATTAAGAAGACACTGACTGAATTGAGCCCATCAAAAAGGGTGCCGTTATGCAAGATATAAACAAAAGACATAAAAATAAATATAAGGACACAATTACATCGTTGGTTGTTTCAAAGGATACTAATTTAAATGTTCTTATTGTCGATGATGAACCAGATATATTAAACACGTTAAATACTATTCTTACCTTAGAGGGCTACAATACCGATTGTGCATCTTGTGGAGAGGAAGCAATAGAGCTTTTTAATGAAAATAAATTCGGTTTGGTTATTACAGACATGCGGATGCCAGGTATAGATGGCCTGGAAGTTACAAAACAAGTTAAACGTTTGGACAGAGATGTAGAAGTAATCATTCTAACAGGATTTGCCTCCGTTGAGAATGTAATTAATGCCCTAAAAGAGTATTGCGCCTTTGGATATTTGACAAAACCACTAGAAAATATTCACGAACTACTTTATACTATCCAACAAGCTTTTGAAAGAAGGAGGTTGCGAATTGAAAATAGAGCTTTTATTCAAGACCTCAAAAAAACCAATGCACAGCTTAATTCAAAAAACGAAAAAATAGAAGCTGAAATTGAAATTCGAAAAAGATATGAAATTGAAATTAAAAAGAAAACTTTACTTTTGCATTCCCTTATCGACGGGTTTGCAGAACCGATGCTCTTATTAGGAAACGACTTGATTGTTAAAATGCTTAACAAAGCTGCAGCTGATTTCTACGAAATGCAATTACAGGATGCGATTGGAAAACCATTTAAAAGTCTTATGCTGTCAGGATATTACCCTTTGGATAACGATGAAATCCGTTCAATTATATCGAACGGTAACGCGGTTTCTATCGAAAAAAACCATCCCTCAAATAAAAGCTCGGTCAATCAGATCGACGTATATCCGATTAAGGATAATAAAACAGTTACCGCTTTAGTTATCCGTATATCTGATATTTCTAAAAAAAAGAGGGATCAAGAAATGATCAATAGAATACAAAGACTGTCATCTTTGGGACAATTATCGTCCGGTTTTGCGCACGAAATCAGGAATCCATTGGCTGGATTGAATTTGTTCCTTGATGTGTTGAGCGACAGGAATAAATTCAATCCAACGGATGAGCAACTGGAAATATATAGAGATATGTCCCATAACGTAAAAAGGATCGCTAAAATTGTCAAGAAGTTGATTAAATACGGAGAGAAATCAATATCATCAAAAATTGCGTTAGATTTAAATTCATTGGTTGAAGATACGATTAACGGTAGACTTGCAGAACTTGGAAAAGTAAAAATTAACTGCTCTTTGGCAAGAAATCTGCCACCTATTTTTGGTGATCGAAAAGAAATTAGGCAAGTAATAGACAATTTATTATGCAATGCCAATGAGAGCGTTAAAAATGGTGGCCGTATCGATTTTAAGACCTTCAAGGGATCTTCTACTTTCAAACATGGAAGGGAAGCCGTATTTATTCAATTGGTTGATAATGGCCATGGAATACAATCAAAGCATTTGTCCCATATTTTTGATCCCTTTTTTTCTACAAAACATTCCCAATTGGGGCTGGGCCTTGCCATATCAAACCAAATTATCCGACAACATGGCGGAACGATATCTGTTAGTAGCGATCCCGGTGAAGGATCATCATTTATTATTGAATTACCTTTGTGAAAACGAGTACAAATATTAATACTTAGTTTCTTCGTTACTTTAAATCAATGACTCTCAAAATCCATTTACCAGTGAAGCTAAAGTATTCAAAAAATTGTTTTTGTACATGGTATTATTGTCATAAGGTGAAAAAGTTTGGTAAGAATTGATGTGTTTGCATGCACATAATGGACTATAATTAGCAAACTTTAGTAAATTTATCATTGCATTTTAATTGTTCCGCATGCCCCAATTAATAAGAGTTTAAGAATTCATTATTAATGCTACAATTCTTCCTTATTTCGTTTTACAAGTTTATTATCCACCCTTTTTGCATTGGTGAAAGGCTTTTACGTTTTAGGAAAAGGCCTGCTCAGTGTCATGTGGTTTGTATCAATTAACGCCTTCCTTCTTATAGAATTGCCATTCTAATCATTTTATTTAACAGATTAATTTCTACAATAATTCTGATAATAAACTATTATAACACTATTATAATAGTTTAAGAAGAATATTCTCATTAACAAAATCAATGAATTATTCTTATTTAGTGCCTAACTGAATGCTGCGTGGCAAGGCTCTGTATTTTATGGAAAATATTTAGCCTGCTTGGGGAATAAAAATGGCACGTGTTGTGCAGAATGAAAACTTTTAAAAGCATAGGACAGTTCACAATTATCAAATAATGTGAGTTCAATGCGCAATTCAAGAAATGGCAGGTGGAAAATGACACAAATACTTATCATAGAGGATGAATCTTCAATCCGAAAAGCGCTTTCTTTAGGCTTGGATTCTAAAAAATATCAAATTGACACAGCTGAAAATGGTAAAGATGGTATTCAAAAAGCTACTAATAAAAAATATGATGTAATACTTTCCGACTTGTGTCTTCCTGATATAAATGGCCTTGAGGTTATTAAAACCATAAAGGCCTGTTCGCCTGATATTATATCTATCGTGATAACGGGAAATGGGAATATTGAAAGTACAAAATCAGCTATTCGATTAGAAGTTAATGATTATCTTGAAAAACCGTTATCAATTAATAAGGTTCATGATTCGCTGCAAAAGGCTCTAAAGCAACGCGACTATAAACGCAATAAACAAAGGAGAAAAATAATTGAAATTGTAGAAAGTTATAATAAAAATTCAAATAAAAGTATGGAAAACAAGTTGACTAAAAGAAATTCAAATGAAGATGTTTCCATGTTAGTCCATCAAATTAACAACCCGCTTTGTTGTATTAACGGTAGTGCAGAGTTGGGAATGCTTAATCTTGATGACAAGGATGCTATTATCAAATTTTTTAAGGATATTTTAACGGCTGCAAAAAAAATTAACCATATTAATAGAGAACTATTGAGCCTTAATAAATACGAAGAACGCCCTAAAGAAGTTGTTGATATTAAAACTTTGTTGATTAGTTCTATAAAAATGTTTGAAGATTTGATGACAATTAAAAAGGTGTCACTGAAAATAGATTTAAACCAATATGATGAGGACGAAAAATTTGTTTTAGGAAATAAATTTGATATTGAGCAAATATTTAAAAACCTTATTCTAAACTCAATCGAATCCATGGAAGAAAGCGTAGAAAAATGGATAAAAATTAAATTGGAACTAGATAGAGAAGGGACAAAAATATTGATACATATACAGGATTCTGGTTCTGGAATCACCGCAGATAATATCGATAAATGTTTTAATAAATATTTTACTACAAAAAGTCATGGAACTGGTCTCGGGCTATCGGTGGTCAAGCGTGTTGTGGACAACTGCTATGGAAGTATAAACGTCACTAGTACAATAGGTAAGGGGACATTGTTCACAATTCAATTGCCGGTTTATAACTTAATTTAATACTTGCAATTTCTAAAACACTATCATCTGAAAAGTTTAAATATAATTATATTTAAATCAAAAACCTTAACAGGAGGGTCATGTGAGAAAAAATCTATTGAATACAGCGATAATCATGGTCGGATTCGGTTTTTTTTGCATTATGAATACTTTTATACTAACACCTATCGCTTTTGCAGATGATATCAACATAATAGCTAATCCAAATTTAAGCATTGATTCGTTGAGTAAACATGAATTGAAAAATATATATCTTGGAAAAAAAACGAAATGGAACGACGGAAATAGAATTATTTTTGTCATTTATGAGTCAGGTGATGTACATGAAAAATTCCTGAAAATGTACATAGGTAAAAGTGTCTCTCAATTTAATAATTATTGGAAAAGAATAGTGTTTACAGGCAAAGGAAAGTTTCCTAGAAAATTTAATAATGAAAATGAACTTCTCACTTTTATTGATGAGACACCTAACGCTATTGGATATGTTGGAAATAATACTGTTCTCGATATAGCAAGGGTATTATCTGTAAATTGATACTTTTGATAAAATACTATTGAATTAAATGTTTTAATAATTTAAAAATGAGAGGAAAAGATGAAAAAACTAATTGTGACTTGTCTCAGCTTTGCGATTACTTTTCTGAATATTTTGAATTGTCATGCCATAGAAGTTGCGGATATCGATATTCACGGTTTTATATCTCAAGGATACATGCAAACGGACAACAACAATTACTTGGCAGGCAATACAGAGAAAGGCTCCTTTGAATTTAATGAGTTTGGCATTAATTTCGGAAAAGAATTGACTGAAAAACTGCGCTTAGGACTTCAATTGTTTGCCAGGGATCTTGGTGACATAGGAAATGGGGAGGTCACCTTAGATTGGGCTTATGGGGATTATCGGTGGAAAGATTGGCTCGGATTTCGAGCAGGTAAAATAAAATTACCCTACGGATTTTATAATGAAACAAGAGATATTGACGCTTTGCGAACCAATATTTTGCTTCCGCAAAGTGTTTACAATGACTTGCAACGAGATACTCTCGTGGCCATCCAAGGAGCCGGTATTTACGGTGAGATACCTGTCGGTGTTTTTGGTGATCTCTCTTATCAACTTCAAATTGGAACTTTTGACGTGGATAGCGACAGTGGCATCGCAAAAGTAACAGAAGCTCTTGGTCGTGGGGTATTTGAAGTTGAAAAATTTAACATCGATACTGCTTATGTTGGTAGCTTGCAATGGTCGACTCCGCTGGATGGGTTGCGGGTCGGAGGCAGCTATCTAACATTGAGTCTTGATTCTGATATTCGGACCAACTATCCTTTCGGGCCTCTACCGGCTGGCTCTTCATTGGTCGCCGATTTTAATGATATCACGAATTATGTGGCCTCCGCAGAATACACTTGGAATGATTTGGTGCTTGCAGCCGAATATACAAGGCAAGAATTAACTTTTGGGATTGACAACGTCCTACCGGAAGATACGACCAAATCTGAAGGATATTATTTGAGCGCATCATATCGTTTTACAGATTGGCTTCAGGTTGGAACATACTATTCTGTGTACTACGCTAATATCGAGGACAAAGATGGCGATACTTTAGAAGCCCAGGGACTACCGGATCACGGTGCCTGGCAGAAAGATTGGGCACTTACCACCCGTTTCGACCTCAATGAATATTGGACCATCAAATTAGAGGGGCACATGCTGGATGGTACTGCTCAGGTTGTCTCCATTGACAACCCCAAGGGTACTGACGAAGACTGGTTTATGTATGCAGCTAAAATTACATTTAGCTTTTAATTGTTTGAGAAGACAATTGCTCAGGTTACAAAAGAAATTATCGTCGCCTGAGCAGTCGCCTCTTTATCAACCATTGAAAATAAAAAAGGTTTTATATGTGGAATTCTCTAACCTTAGGAAAAAAAATATGGCTCGGTTTGAGCCTGCTCGTTTTAGGGTATTTTGGGACAATGATCTTCGGCTTTATTGATGACAAGGCGTCTGAAAAACAACTTAACATAATTTCAGAATATATTTTCCCTTCTAGTAAACTTAGTCAGGAGGCGTTAGCAGCATTCAACGAGCAAGTTAAACTCTATAAAGATGCCGTCATGATTGGTGATGATTCAATCATCGGCGATGCCAGAGAAAAATCATTGAAAGTTCAAAAGGCCATTAACACCATCATTAGTTTGGACGGGGGCAGCAACGAACAAAAAGAAGAGCTTATGGCATATGTGGAAAAGCTTAAAAAGTTCACACAACTAGCAGATACCGTTTATACAGCAATGAGTTTGAGTTCGGAAACTACGGATGAAATGGAAAATGATATTGCCTACCTCGCAGAACTGACCGATATTCTACGCAAGGATCTATCTTCAGTGATGAACTCATTTTCTGAAGATATTAAAAAAGCGCTTACTCTAATTAAACATTCTGCAAAAAAGCAGCAAAAAAGAAATTCCGTAATTTTTATTTGTGTCCTATTCAGTTCCGTAATTTTAGTTTATCTTATTATCTCTCGCTCGATCAGCAGGCCTTTGAGAAATACCATCGCTATGCTCAAAGATCTTGCAGAGGGCGAAGGCAATTTAACCACCAGGCTTGAAAACAACAGTCGGGATGAAGTCGGCGAATTGGCCAAATGGTTTAATTCTTTCATGGAGAAATTACAAGGGATTATTAACAATGTTGCCAGCAACGCTCAAAGCCTGGACTCTTCTTCGAGCGAGTTGTCTGAGCTTGCCAGCAGAATGGTGGACAGCGCGAAACAGACTGCATCCCAGGCGGAAACCGTTTCAGCCGGAGCCATAGAATTGAGCACAAATTCAGACTCAGTGGCCGATTCGATGGATCGGGCTGCGGCCAATGTAGGCATGGTTACATCGGCCACTGATCAGATGGCTGCCACTATCAATGAAATCGCTCAGAACACGGAAAAAGCAAGCACGATCACTGCAGGAGCGGTCTCCCGTGCTGAAGAAGCGTCCGAACAAGTTGCAGAGCTAGGTAATTCGGCAAATGCCATAAGCAAGGTGGTGGAAACGGTTACCGATATATCCGAACAAGTTAATTTATTAGCTTTAAATGCTACCATCGAAGCCGCCAGGGCTGGTGAGGCTGGCAAGGGCTTTGCCGTAGTTGCCAACGAAATCAAAGAACTGGCCAAACAAACCGCTGATGCTACATGCGAGATTGAGAGTAGAATTGAAGGCATACAGACGAATACCAAATACACAATTACTGGTATCAATGGTATCTCGAAAGTTGTTACCGATATTAACGAAATCGTGACAGGAATCGCCACAGCTGTCGAGGAGCAGTCGTTGACTACCAGCGAAATAGCAGAGAATGTTACCCAAGTGTCCCGAGGAATCGGTACTGTAAACGATAACGTTTCCCAGAGCTCACTAGCGGCTAAAGAGATTGCCAGGGAGATCTCCAAAGTCAACCAAGCAGCAGGAGATATGAACAGCAGCAGTAGACAGGTAAGTGATAGGGCCATTCAATTGAGTGGCCTTGCAGAAGAACTTAATGCATTGGTGGGTAGATTTAAATTTCGGTCCGTAACTTAGGATTTGCTGAATTACGATGGCAGATAGAAAACGATTCTAAAAATACAGATGTCATAGCCGGGGTATTTTACATCTTGTCTGCATTGCATATACGTGATGTCTACAACAGGCCCAAACAAGTTTCGGTGGATATATAACTCCAGCTAACCCCCGTCACTACTGAAACCATCTAAACGGGTAGGCTCTTATTTGGAGCCCTGATTATGTTAACTGTTGCGTTGTTGGAATTATGCGACAAGCCCGGTGTAGATAAAGATACCGTAGGCGATGGTCAGCAGGGCGCCCATGAACCGGGGAAGCCGGCCGACGACGGAAACGAAAAACAGGTGAACCAGGCCCGCGCCGACGATGACCATGATCCCCATGGTGGTCTGGGCCGGCACCTGGATCATGGAAAAGAGGGCAAACAGGCCGATGCACATGGGGATGCAGATGTGGCCGTCGCCCACCTGTGAACTGTAGACGATATCCGCCCGACCGGCCCAGGCATAGTAGGCGGCCAGCACCGCATTGGGCAGCACCATGAGGCAGCCGCTGAGAAGCCCCAGCTGGTCGTAGAGCACAAACCCCGGGCCAAGGGCCATGACCCAGGCCACCAGCCGGTCGATGCCGTTGAGGACGCCGGCGCCCAGGGCCACCACCAGCAAAACGTCCACCAGGATGGTCCACGGCAGCGAGCGGCGCTGGTGGATGTTGTATTTGAGGACGTCAAATACGTGCAGCACCTGCCAGAAGAGGAATATGCCCACCAGCACCAGGCCGTCTCCAAAATCCAGGGTCCCGTCCCTGCCCAGGGCCCACAGGGCGCCGGTGAAAAAAAAGAGGGCCACGAGGGTCAGGATCAGGGAAAGGGTGTTGAGGCGATGAAGCTTGGACACGGGGCGGTGGGCCGTCCGCGCCGTCCGGGACGGGATGATGTTCAGGGTCCAGACGAGCGCCGGCAGGCCGATGAGCAGGGTCAGGTTGGTGACGTTGTTGACGATGCAGTTTTCAAGGATGACCGACCCGCTGCCGCCCTGGCGGCCGAGGGAAAAGGCAAACATCAGGTTGGGAAACCCCGAGGCATATGGCATGACCAGCGTGCCCAGGACGGTGCCTTCGAGGCCTTTGCGTTCCAGTACGTTAAGACGGTAGACCATGAGCACGGAGCAGACGAGAAACAGGCCCAGGGAAAACCAGGGGTCCAGCGCGGATAAGAACCGCCACCACCCGTCCAGCTGCAAAAGACCCGCCCTGCAACAGGCGATGGCCCGGTCAGTGTAGTCGAAAATGGGGGTGATCAATGCGGGCCTATTCATCGGGATGGCCGGCTACCAGTTCCTTCCAGCGGTCGTCCAGTTCTTTGAGCGCGCCGACGAGAACTTCAAGCTGATCCACATCGGTTCGGGGGATGTCCAGCTTTTCGGCGTAGGTATAAATTTTCTGCTTTTCGGGCAGGGTAAAATTGCTGTCCATGGATGCGATCATGATGGCATCTTTGAGGACGCGCAGCGCCGTCAGGCGGGACACCTGCTGGGTGCCGATTTCAAAATTCTTTTGGGTGTCTTTCAGCACCGCTGCGTAGTCGACGCCCAGCTGGATGGCCTGCTTGCGGATGTAGCGATACTCCTGCAGGCCGTTTTCCTTGTCGGCCCGGGCAATGGTGATCAGCATTTTTACGTAGGTTTCGCGGTCGAACACAGCAGTCCTTTTTTCCTTGTCGGCCTCTGGCATCCCTTTTCCCCTCCTGTCGTCGCTGCAATCAAGTATCATGTTGCATGGTCAGCGTTAAATATGCAACAAACATTCCAAAGTGTTATGTTGTTGTCCGCTGCCATGGGGGCAACGCCGGGGGGCGGCAGCCGGCGTTTTATCTGTGAAACATGTTACATTTTGTATACAACTGTGCCTGACCCCATACATGGCCCGATCGGCGGCCCGGAAAGGTCCATATCACACAACTGGATCAGATTCACCCGTCCATTCAGCCCGGGCAGATCGTTACCCCCCGAATCAATGGGAAAAATAATCGCCCCCTGTAGGCCCTTTCGATCGCCCGACCCGTGGACCCGAAAAGCCACGGGGCGGGCCGGTACGACGGCAACCGGCCCCTGCCGCTGAAACGGTTGCCAATTGACGGGAATTGTGATTTGGAACCCGTTTCCAGTACACAGAAATAACGGATACCAAGGCCGGCCATATGCCAGACAGCGAAACCCGAAAAATACCCTTTAACTATACCTCTGCCGATGACAGCCAGGTGCTTCGCCTGCTCCTCGGGGATGCCGGGTTCGGCCGGCTGCAGAAAAGCAGTTTCCTGAAGGCTGCGGGACCGGTGTTCCGGCCCCTGATGCGATTTTTCGGCGATATGTTCATGCTGCGTCGAAATCCCTTTATCCGCAATGAATTGCTCGCTTCACCGCGGCGGCAGCAACGGTTCTTCAAGGCCGTTCGCATGGATCTGGAGATGGTGTCACGGGAGGCGGGCGAGGCTGCTGAACGGACGGCCGTGATCGATGATTGCCGGCGCCTGCTGGATGAAAGCCATGCCGGCATCCGTCAAATCCGTGACGGTCAGCGGCTGATCCATCGGCGCCTGGCTCCCGTGGTCGGCCGGGAACATGTCTTCACCGATCCGTTTACCCTGAACGCCCACGTGACCGACGCCACCAACTGGCGCCTCTGTCTGCCGCTGGCCGTGGTGCGCCCCACCCGTGAGGCGCAGGTGCCGCTGGTGATCCGGGCCATTGCCGAGGCCGGCTTCAAGGTGGTCCCCCGGGGCGGGGGCACCGGACTCACCGGCGGGAGCGTGCCCCTTGAAGACGGCTGCGTGATCGTCAACACCGAACGGCTCAATCGCATTCATGGCATCGAAACGTGTGAGATGCCGGCTCCGGACCCGGGCCGCCGGCAGGCGGCCGTCATCCACCTGGAATCCGGCGTGATCACGGATGCGGCCATGGCCTATGCCGCCAGGCAGGGGCTGGTGTTTGCCACGGATCCGACCAGCGCATGGGCCTGTACCATCGGCGGCAACATCGCCGAAAACGCAGGCGGCAAGACCGCCGTGTTGTGGGGCACGGCCATCGACAACCTGCTGTCATTCGTCATCGCCATGCCCGATGGCCGCTTTTACACGGTCCGGCGGCGGGGCCACACCCTGCGGCGCATCCTGCCCGACGACCGGATCGACTTCGACATTGCCGATGACACGGGGCAGCTGGTTCGTACGGTGACCCTGGACGGCCTCCAGATCCGCCAGGCCGGGCTGGGCAAGGACATCACCAACAAGGCGCTGTCCGGATTGCCCGGCATCCAGAAGGAGGGCACCGATGGCATCATCACCTCGGCCCGTTTCATCCTTCACCGGGCCTATCCCGAGAAAGCCACCTGCTGCCTGGAGTTTTTCGGTACGGACATGGACGAAGCCAGCCGGGCGATCGCCGCCATCTGCGAGGTCTTTGCCAACCGCGGTCAAGAAACGCTCATGGCCCTGGAGCACTTCGACGACGCCTATGTGCGCGCCATCGGATACAAGGTCAAGTCCCCCCGGCAGGACCTGCCCAAGGCCGTGCTGCTGGTGGATATGGTGGGGCACGACGACGACCAGATCCGGCGCGGCCTCGAGCGTCTCGAAGGGCTCATGGCCGAATTTCCCAACACCCACCTGTTCGTGGCCGAAAACGAACAGGAGGCCCGGCGCTTCTGGCGGGACCGCAAACGCCTGGGGGCCATCGCCAGGCGGACCCAATCCTTCAAGCTCAACGAAGACATTGTCCTGCCCATCGCCGCACTGGCCGAGTTTGCCCGGTTCGCCGACGACATCAACGCCGAGGAGCAGCGCGAGAACCAGCAGGCTCTGGTGTTTCGCCTCGGCGCCCACCTGGAGACGGCCCAGCCCCTGGAGGACCCCGAGTGGCTGGCGGCCAAACTGCCCGCGGCCAAACAGCTGCTCATGGCCGCCCTGGCGCGCATCCGGCTGGCCGGCAAGCACCATCTCCAGGAGGAGACGCACATCCGGCAGCTCAAGGCCGAACTGGGCGAATTGTTCAGCGGCTATGTGAAAATCAACCAGGAGATTGGCGAGATCTATGCCGACACCCGGTCGCGGCTGATTGCCATCGCCACCCACATGCACGCCGGGGACGGAAACATCCACGTCAATATCCCCGTTTTTTCCAATGACCGGGAGATGATGATCCGGGCCGCCGAAACCGCCGATGCGGTCATGGCCAAGGCGGTGGACCTGGGCGGGGCCGTCAGCGGCGAGCACGGCATCGGGTTCACCAAGTTCAACTACCTGGAAAAAAGTCGTATCGAAGACCTCAGCCGCTATCGTCGGCAGGTGGATCCCGAGGCGATCATGAATCCGGGCAAGCTGAGCGACCCCCGGGCAGCGCAGCTGGTTTACGCCCCGTCCTTCAACCTGCTGGAACTGGAGGCCAGCATCCTGCGCCACGGCGAACTGGAGGCGCTGGCCGAGCAGATCTCCGGCTGCGTGCGCTGCGGCCGCTGCAAGACCCCCTGTTGCGTGTTTCACCCCAAAGAGAACCTGTTTTATCATCCCCGCAACAAGAACCTGGCCGTGGTGGCGCTCATCGAGGCCATCCTCTACGAAACCCAGCGCTTCCGCTCCACCGGATTCAACGCGCTCAAGTACCTGGGGCAGGTGGCCGACCATTGCACCATCTGTCACAAATGTCAGCCCCCCTGTCCGGTGGACATCGATACGGGTGCCGTGTCCGTTCTGGAGCGGGAGATCCTGACGGCGCGCCGCTACCGAAAGACCGCACCGGCCACCGGCATGGCCCTGGCCTACCTGGACAGCCGCTCACCGGCGGTAAATGGCCTCCTGCGGCCCACGGCCCTGTGGGCGGGCAGCCGCCTTCAGCGGGCCGGTGCCTGGATGCTCAACCGGCTGCCCGGAGCCCGGCGGCTGGCCGGCGCCAGGGGGCTGGGCCTGCTGCGAGCCCCCATGCCACCGGTTCCGGGGGGCACCCTTTTCAGCCGGCTGCCCGCCTGCGGGCCCGGCCAGGCCGTGGTGCTCGAACCGGACGGCGAGGTGCGGCACACGATCTTTTATTTTCCCGGCTGCGGCTCCGAACGGCTCTATTCGCGGGTCGCCCTGGCGGCCATCCACATTTTAATCCGGATGGGCATGCGGGTGCTCCTGCCGCCACCCTTTCTGTGCTGCGGGTTTCCGGCACGGGTCAATGCCAAAGCCGACATGCACCGCCGCCAGACCATGCGCACGGCGGTCATCCTGAACCAGATTCGCGAGCGCTTCGGGCACTGGCACTTCGATGCCGTGGCGGTCAGTTGCGGCACCTGCCGGGAATCCCTGGACGACATGGGCGTGCCGGCCATTTTCGGCTGTCAGCTGGCGGATGTCAGCCGGCTGGCCATTGACAGCGGGCTGGCTGCCGGCAGCGGCCTTGGGCAGTACTATCATGTCCCCTGCCACGACTCCCTGGAGGGTCGGGGGGAGGCGCTGCTGGCCCGCCTGGGCAGCCCTGCGGCGGTGGTGCCCCACTGCTGCGGGGAGGCCGGCACCCTGGCCCTGAGCCGGCCGGACGTGGCCGCAGCCATGCGGGCGCGCAAACGGGACGCCCTCGCGACGGCTTTTGGCGGGGCCACCGATGAGAAGATCGTGCTCACCAACTGCCCCTCGTGCCTGTCCGGCCTGGGACGCAGTGAATCGATGGGATTCAAGGCCAGGCACCTGGCCGAGGCGCTGGCCATTTGCATGGACGGCGGGGATTGGCTGGACGGGAGCCGGGGCTGGCGGAAAAGGGCTGCCGTCATAAGCTTTTAGGGGGGTGAACGGTATCTGTTGACCCGGGCCGTCGTTCGATGAAACCCGGGCGCAGCCAAGCGTGCCGGGAAAGTGGACCGCCATGGAATTTGAACAGACGTCAATTGTGGAGTACGACGAGGTGGACACGGCGTTTCGCATGAAGCTGCCGGTGCTGTTTCAGCGCCTCCAGCGGGGTGCGCTTCACCATTCGGAATCGGTGGGGCTGGGGGCGGCGGACATGCTGGCCGCCGGTGCCGTGTGGATTCTGAACCGCATGCGGGTGCACATCTGCCGACTGCCCCGCTACCGGGAGACGGTCACCCTGCGGACATGGCACAGGGGCTCGGCGGGGTTTCGGGCCGGCAGGGATTTTCTGGTCTGCTGCGGCCATGAGACGGTGGCGGCAGCCACCAGCCGATGGCTCTATTATGACCTGAACCGCCAACGGGTCGCCAAAATCCCCACGACGGTGTCCGCGCCCTACACGGCCGAAGCCCGGGATGTCCTCGACCCCGGCGCCATCGAATTCGAGGTGGACAACGCCTTCGCCCCGCAGCAGACGGTGCCGATCACCATCCGGGAAGGGGATTTCGACCCCAATGGCCATGTGAACAATGCGATTTACCTGGAGTACCTGGAGACGCTCGTCAAACGCACGGGAGTCGGTGGGGGCCGGGTGGGCCAGGTGGGGATTCAGTACACCAGGGAGATCGGCCGTGATGTCCACCTTATCCAGGCCGGGGTGACGGTACTGGACAGCGGCACCCTGCGGTTCAGGTTTTTCGACCAGGCGACGGTCTATGCGGCCGGGTTTGTCACCGCCCCTGCGGCACCGCCGGAAAGCTCAGGTTGAAGGTGGTGCCTTGGCCTTCCCTGCTGTCGATATCGATCCGGCCACCGTAATCTTCTACGATGCCGTTGGTGATGGAAAGGCCCAGCCCCATGCCCTCGCCCATTTTCTTGGTGGTGAAAAACGCTTCGAAGATCTGGTCCTTGACCGCCGGATCGATGCCGATGCCCGTGTCTGAAACCGCCACCACCACCTGGCTGTCCCGGGCGTAGCTCCTGATGATGATTTCCCGCCGAGGATCTCCCCGTCCCGACTCTTCCCTGAGGTTGATCGCATCCCGGGCGTTGGTCAACAGGTTGAAGATGACCTGTTCGATGCGGTTGTGGTGGGCCATAATGGGCGGCAGGTCGGCCGTCAGCCGGAGCCGTACATGGATATTCTGCAACCGCAGCTGGCGGCCGATGATGTCCAGCACCGAGTTGACGGGGTCGTTGATCAGGATCTTTTCCCGGGTAAAGTCCGATTTGCGCCCGAAATCTCTCAGCCGGCGGATGATATCCACTGCCCGGTCCACCTGGCTGCTGACTTCACGTACGATGTGAAACAGCTCCCGTTCGGGGATGCCTTTTTCTTTTTCAAGCATCATTTCCAGGAATTCGCTGCCCATCTTGATGGCGTTGAGGGGCTGGTTGAGTTCGTGGGCAATTCCGGCGGACATCTCCCCCAGGGTCGTCATCTTGCTGGCCTGAATCAGCTGGCTGTCCTTTTCCACCATTTCGGAGATGTCGGTGGTGGCCACGATCAGTGCGTTCTTGTCTTCATAGGGGGCCGGGCAGGCGTGCAGGTTCACAAAAAATGCCTGGTTCCCCTTTTTGAAATATTGGACCTTGGAGCTGATGGTGGTGACGCTGCCGGCATGCTGGGCGTTGAGTTCGGCCCACTTGTTTTCGTCCAGATCAAATGGGCCCAGGTCCGTAAACGGCCGGCCCACCAGTTCTTCCCGGGTATAGCCGTATGTCTCTTCGGCGCTGGGGTTGGCACTGAGAATCGTCAGCGTTTTGCGATCCAGCACAAAGATAGGGTTGGGGCCGCTGGCAAACAGGGACCGGTATTTGTTGTCCGACTCTTTCAGCTTGGCCTGGGATTCCTGGATGCGATTGGTCATATTGATAAAGGATCTGGACAGTTGCCGAACTTCATCCTTGACCCCGCCCTGTTGGAGCCCTTTTTCCAGATCCAGCTGAACATCGAAATTGCCACGGCTGATTTCATCGGAGACATCGGTCAGCCGGGTGATGGGTTGGGTAATGGTCTTGGAAAGATGGTGGCTGATGATGAAAAAGAAAATGATCACCACCGAAACGAAGCCCAGAAACGTGGTCCGCAACTTGTTGATCAGCTGATCGATGTGCTTTTTGTACACGCCCACATGCACTGACCCGATGCGGTAAATACCCTCCTTGACGGCAACGGCCACGTCGTAGACCCTGTCCCCGCCCATATCCATCAACCTGATGCGGTGGTCTTTTTCCGGTTCGATGCGGTTGGCATCGGTGATTTGGCCGGGGAACGCGCTGGTGAAGGTGTGGGCCAGGATCCGGCCCTGTTTGTCCTTGATGAAGACGTAGCGGACCAATTCCTTGCGTGCCCCCAGGCGGGCGTCGAAGACCAGGCTGGTCAGCTGGGGCTTGTTCTTGGTCAGGATGAACCCTCTGCAGCTTTCGGCAATGCTGTAGCCAATGCCCAACCCGCGCTGCTGGAGTTCCGACACCAGCGTGGAGATCAGTATCCAGCGCGTAAAAAGGGCGATCAGGACACTGATCAGCAGGATGACCACCGTGACCGAAAAGAAGATCTTATTCTTCAGGCTGGAATTTTTAATGCTGTCGATCAATGGCTGCGCCATACAAATTTTCCATCCTGCAGATGGGTAAAGTAAACCCTTTCCAATCCCTGGTGGTCCAGGGGGCTGAAGGAGAGCCGGTTGGCGAAACCCAGGTCCAGTTGCTGGATGGACTCGATGGCATTGATGAATGTCTCGCGATTCAACGTCGGCCCGGCGCGCTGAAGCCCTTCCACCAGCACCTTGGCATTGATATACCCTTCCAGGCTGACGAAGTTGGGCCGATCCATGGGATAATACTGTTTTAACAGGGTCACATAATCCCGCGCCCCCCAGAGGCTCTGGTCGCTGCCCGACACCTCCGGCGGCGGCACCACCTGGGTCACGATGATTTTTTGGTCGACCCGGCCCAGCAGCCGGGCCAGTTCATCGGCTCCCACAAAGGAGACGTTGTAGAACACGGGCGAAAACTGCTTTTGGTCGGCCAGGCGGATGAATTTGGCACAGGGTTCATAGGTGCCGATCATGACCACGGCTTCCGCGCCGGCGGCCATGATCTTGCGCAATCCCTCATCCACATCCAGGGTGCCGCGGATATAGGTGCCCGTGGCCACCGGGACCAGGCCGTAAAGGCGCAGCGCGATTTCCGTCCCTTTCAGGCCGTCGAACCCGTAGGCGTCGTACTGGTAAAAGACGGCGATTCTTTTGAGCTTCATCGTTTCGACAAGATGCTTCACCGCCGCACCGGTCTCCTGGTAATAGGATGCCCGCACATTGATCAGGTAGCGGTTGAGGGGGTCCCGAAGGGCGTTGGCCCCGGTGAACATGCCGACCACGGGAATCCTGGCCTCCTCCACCAGGGGAAGGATTTTGACCGTGGTGGGCGTTCCCACATAGCAGAACAGGGAAAACACCTTGTCCTCGATGATCAGCCGTTGGGTGTTGGTTACGCATCGGGGCGGGTCATAGCCGTCGTCATAGGCAATGACCCTGATCCGGCGGCCATGAATGCCGCCCTGCTGGTTGACATGCTGGATATAAGCCAGTGCACCGTGCAGGGTTTGGGTGCCCAGGTAGCCGGCGTGACCGCCCAGGGCCAGGGACGAGCCGACCAGGATCTCATCATCGGTGATGCCCTGAGATCGGGCGATGGCGGTCTGGTTCTCATTGTCCTTACCGCAGCCCAGTATCACAAGTGCCGCCATCCAGATGAAGACGCATCTTTTCATTTGAGAAACCCAGAATTTTTTTTCAGGAGATGTATATGAACATTTTCCGGGAATTTTTTCAACAATACGGCCATTTTTGACCAGAACGACCATGGGCATGCCTATACAAATTGGGCCTTCCAGGCTTTCATTTTTTCTGCCGGCCAGGCCACGCAAAACGCCGGGCGGCCTTTCATCACCATGTGCATGCAGGCGTCGCCGCAGTGTGGGTTGCAGTGAAGAATCTCGGTTTCACGGCCCTCGCGGACTTTCTGCGGCCACAGCGGATCGGCCCACAGGACGCGCGCCAGGCCGATCAGATCCGTCTTCCCCTGGGCGATGGCCCGTTCCGCAAAGGCGCCGGTGGCCAGCCGGCCGGCGGCGACGACCGGAACGTCCACATTCGCGCGGACCGCGGCGGCCAGGTCGAGCATGTAGCCTTCCCGTTCGGACCGTTTGACGATCTCCGGCAGAGAGAAGGATTCATAGGTGCCGCCCATTACGGAGATGTAGGCGATGCCATTTTGAGACAGGCGTGCGGCGAATTGCGTCGACTCCTCCAGCTGAAACCCGTCCGGCATCCATTCGTCCGCCAGAAACCGGTAACCCACCGGCGTGGCGCCCGCCGCCGCCTTGACCCGTGCCAGCAGGTTCAGGGCAAAGCGCTGGCGGTTGTCCAGGCTGCCCCCGTATCCGTCCGTGCGCCGGTTGGTCCGCGGGGAGAGGAACTGGGCCGGCAGGTAGCCGGTGCCGCCGTGCAATTCCACCATGTCGAACCCGGCGGCCCCGGCCCTGGCCGCCGCGGCGGCATATTTATCCAGGATACGCTCGATTTCATCCTCCTTCAATGCCCTGGGCATGCGGCCGAACGTGTTCACCGCCGACGGCGCCACCGGCCGGTCGGTCGCATGGGCAAACCGCCCGGCGTGGTTGATCTGCAGGCAGGCCAGCGCGCCCGCCTGTTTGATGGTATCGGCCAGCTGTTTCAAACCGTCCAGGTTGTCGTCGGTATCGGCCCGCAGGGTGCGGTTGGAGCCGCTGCCGGTGGGGTGGTCCACGGTCGCATTCTCCACCACGACCATGGCCACACCGCTTCGGGCCATGAGCCGGTAGTGCGCCAGCAGCATCTGGCTGACGGTGCCGCCTTCGCCGGCATAGCCCAGATAGAGCGGTGCCATGGTGATGCGGTTTTTCAGGGCCAGGCCCTGGATGGTGATCCTGGAAAAAAGGTGTGGGTGCATGATGGGTCCTCCTTTAACGGTATCAAATCAGGTTTTTCAGCAACGGCCCCGCCGCCGCCGGCCGGCCCACCAGCTGGGGGAGCCAGCGTCTCAACAGATAGACCAGCGGCATGCAGACAGCCAAGCTTCCCGCCGTCATCGCACAACCCACCCACCACACGGTCAATGGCGTCCCCGGCAGATGGCCGACGACCCATGCGGCTACCGGCGGGTTGATATAGTGGTAAAAGATGCCGTTGAGGCACATCAGGATCAGCGTGTTCTGTCCCATCCAGACCATCGGCCGCCAGCTCGGCACGGCCCGGGCGACCAGAAGCACCATCAGGCAGCCGGCCAGGGCCGTCAGGGGGAACCAGGCGGCATGGCCGTGGGAAGAGAAGAGAATGACCACGGCATCGAGGGGCGGAAAACTGAACCGGCCACTGTTGAGCCGGTAGGTGAACAGGACGACGAGAAATGCCGCCATTGCCGCGGGTGCCAGGACGCGTAATGGCTGTCTTTTCCTGAGGAATCTTTGTCGGCGCAGGAAGACGCCCAGCAGGTAGAAGGCATACATGAAAAGCGCTTCGTGGATGAACAGGTAGTTCCATCCGACGACCCTGCCCCTGATCGGATTGACGATGTCGAAGGTCGCGTTCAGCAGGTAGCCGCAAACATAGAAAAGGATCACGCCGGCCACGATTTTCACATCGGAGGCCAGCAGGCGAAAGGCCCAGTAGTGAATCATCTCCACCGAGAAGATGATCAGGAGGAACCACGACGGTACACAAAACATGGGGATGCCGAACACGGTGTTCACCAGGCCGTCGATATATCCCTGCACGCTGGGCAGTTGGAGCTGAAAGAAATCCCCGGGAAACAGGCCGGCGGCCAGCATGAACACCAGCGTAAAGAAGACAAACGGCAGCAGGCGCGACAGTACGCGCTGCTTTAGAAACCGTCCGAACCCCGGCGCCAGGTCGTCCTGTTTGGCCACGTAACCGGCCAGCACGAAAAAGAGGACCATGTGAAACGAGTAGATGAATTTGTATTGCGCGGCCGCCGTCGGGTTCGCCAGGTACATGATTCGTTCGATAAAGTGCCCGTAAAAGACCATCGCCATGGCCAGGAAACGGGCGGTATCGATAAAGCGGATGCGTTCTTTGCCCACTTCTGTTCAACTCCCTGATTCGGGGTGTCTTTTTCGTACATAGAGCGTTTTTTTCACTCTGGCCACCAAATCGCCGTCCTCATCCACTATGCTGACGTCAAAGTTGGAAAAATACTTTTCTCCATTATCCGTATTGCGCCGTATGCGATCCAGGTCATCATCCGACACCTTGATGATCGACGACACTTTTTTTGCGCTTGCCTTGACGAATTCGATGGATGCCGATTTATCCCAAACCAGGTAGGCCTTTCCCAGCAATTGCATCAAAAGCAGCATCAGGTGGGGATCAACCATCGAATACAGGCTGCCCCCGAAGTGGGTGCCAACGGCGTTGCGGTTATACCCGCGCATGGCCATGGACACATGCAGCTCTTTCCAGTCCTCGCTGATATAGGTGACGTTTACACCGGTTCCGAAGTAGGGCGGATACAGATTCAGCATCCATTTCAATGACCTGGGAGAAACTTTCATTCGGCATCACTGCGTTTGACGTTATTGTTCAGATGCCCCATGGCATCAATATCTCTAGATCTGACCTGAATTCGGCTTTCAACCTTTTTATTTCCGTGCAAGATGACAACACGCCTGGCCTTTTCGATTAAATTTTTCACTATGGCCGTCGGCGGAAAGCCCCAATTGGCAAACCATGCTGCATAAAAGGGACATCGGCCGGTTCTTCATCCGTATCCAACCCTCCCATTGGCGCTTCGCCGAGCCCGGCACCGGTCATGTTTTCAGTGCACGGCGGTGCAACGGACGGGTATGAAACCGTGAGGATGGCCTATAACCGGCTGCTTAGCAGCATTATGGTGTTCACCGCCGATTTCAACTGCTGAACACTGATTCCATCAGCAACGGCGTTCGCCCAGTCCGTCTGTATTGCCCTGATTTGACCGAGTGCATCGCGTCCCGGAATCGTGAGCGCAACCAGTTTTGCCCGTCGATGGTGGGGGTTTTCCTGAAAATCGACAAAGCCTTTATCTTTGAGTAAATGGGCTGACCGCCTGACACTTTGTCGCGTCAGTCCCATGTTTCGTGCAATCTGGGCCACCGGCAGCGGTTTTTCATCAATGGCGCCCAGCACCTGCCAAAGGGCGCTTGTCAGTCCAAATTCCTGGGTCAGGCGATTCCCCGCAGCAAGCAGTTGACCATTGAACCGGAACGTTTCAAGTATCAACGCTGTAAATATTTCCGCCGAAGGCGTTCGTGCATGCCGGTCACCGTTTTTCATGACAGCAGACTAACGCTTTGACAGCATGCTGTCAATCGAGCGGTCATGGCCGGTGGTATCCCCTCAAATGTTTCTTGACAAATTTAATCAGAATAAAATTCGGATAGTTATATTTGTTTTTGATTAAAGTTCATCCCGTGGCGGACGATAGTATTGTGCAAATGAGCAGAATCAAACAACCCCTGGATGCTTTTTTCGGAGGATAAACCGATCATGAAACACATGCAAAAAGTAGGTACCCGAATTTTACTGCCCGCCATCAGCGCCACCGTGATTTTTTCAGTTGCGCTTTTTTTTGTCGCCGGCACGACCGTCTCCCGGCTGGTGGAACGAAATCTGGATCGCATCGCCCGGTCGAAAGTGGCCGACATTTCCATCAGCGAGAACCGCATCGCGGACGAAATGCTGAGCCAGGCCTCCCTGTTCAGCCGGGCAAAGGCCGTCCAGGATGCCTATGAGACGGCCTATAAAGGCAACCTGAGTGAGGACGATGACACCCAGATGGAATCGGCCCGCCGGCATCTTCGCGACCATTTCGCCTCCATCGTGAAGGGCTACCGGGAGACCCATGACGGCAAGTCCCTGCGCCTGCATTTCCACGTCCCGCCGACCAGGAGCCTTCTGCGGTTGTGGAAAACGGATCAGCACAAAAGCGATGACCTGAGTTCTTTCCGAAATACGGTCGCGACCATCAGCAGCGGCAGCCACCAGCCGATCACCGGTATCGAAATCGGTCGCGGCGGTTTCGCCATCCGCGGAATCGCGCCCGTCATCGCCGACAATGGAACGTTTCTGGGATCAGTGGAGTCGCTTTCCACTTATGATCCGCTGGTCAAGTACAGCATCAGCAACGAGAAGGAGTACATTGCCGTATACATGAACAAGGCGTTTTTGCCCATTGCCACCCGACTGCAGGATGAATCCAAAAATCCGGTCATTGGAGATAAGTTTGTTTTCGTCTCTTCAACCGACCAAGAGGTTACCAGCGCAATTTTAACCGCCGACATGCTGACCGGCGGGCAGATGGGGATGACGTCCGCCCGGGTCGATGATTATTATACGACGGTGCTGCCGATCAAGGACTTCGGTGGCAAACAGATTGGTGTGATGGCCTATGTGTACAACGCCGGTGACCTGTACGCCATGATGCAAAAAATTCAGTTGGGCATCGCCGCCCTGTGCATCGTCCTGCTGGCAGCGATTCTGATCCCCCTGTTTTTCAGTGCGCGGTCGGTCACCGTGCCCATCAATCGTACGGTGGCCATGCTCAAAGATATTGCTCAGGGAGAGGGGGATCTGACCCGGCGCCTGGACATCATCAAGAAAGATGAAATTGGTGAACTGGCCGGCGGGTTCAATACCTTTCTGGATAAGCTGCAGGGCATGATGAGAAAAATCGCGGAGAGCTCGAATATGGTCGACCGTTCGTCGGGTGAGTTCACAGAAATCGCCGCGCAACTGTCCAGGGGATCCGTCGAAGCGTCCAGCCGGGCCGACAATGTGGCCACCTCCGCCGAAGAGATGAGCGCCAACCTGAACAACGTGGCGGCTGCCATGGAACAGTCCTCCGCCAACAGCAGCATGGTGGCCACGGCCGCCGAGGAGATGACCGCCACCATCAACGAAATCGCTCAGAACGCCGAACAGGCCAGGGCCATCTCCGTCCAGGCCGTCAGCCAGGCCGGTGAGACCTCCGGCCAGATGGACGGACTGGGTCAGGCGGCCGAGGCCATCGGCAAAGTGGTCGAGACCATTACGGAAATCTCCGAGCAAGTCAATCTTCTGGCCCTGAACGCAACGATTGAGGCGGCCCGGGCCGGTGAGGCGGGCAAGGGCTTTGCCGTGGTGGCCAACGAGATCAAGGAACTGGCCAAGCAGACCTCGACGGCCACCCTGGAGATCAAGGAGAAGATCGGCAACATACAGGGCAGCACCCACGGGGCCGTCAAAGGGATCAACGGCATCACCGAGGTCATCAACAGCGTCAACGAAATTGTGGGCACCATCGCCACGGCCGTGGAAGAGCAATCCGCTGCGACCAGAGAGATCGCGACCAACATCGCCCAGGCATCAAGGGGGATTCAGGAAGTCAACGAGAACGTCAACCAGAGCTCCACGGTGGCGGCGGAAATCACGAAGGACATCGCCGTGGTCAATCAGAGTTCCACCGAAATCGCCGGCGGCAGCGAACAGGTCATGGCCAGTGCCGAAAATCTTAAACGGATGGCCGCGGAACTGAATTCGATTGTCGGCAGTTTCAAAGCTTGACGAATCCGTCGTAAAGGCGATTTTTTATCCGTCCACCAACACGAGGTGCTCTCGTAAAAAGTTTTTTCCGGCTATCCACGGGCATCCTCTGTCGAAAGAGACCGAAATGGCGCAGAAGACGCTTTCAGCCGCGATCATCCCATTGCATCGCGGCTGGAGGAGCCCGCCTGCGAAAAATGACCCGGTTTGGATGAACGCTTCACCAGGCGTCGCATTGACGAGCCCGCACTGCTTGAGAGAGGGTCGAACTGAACAGCGGACAGGACCGTCCCCATCCCCCGCGCGAGCCCCTATTCAGGCACATACCGCGGATAGGTCGATTTACTGGTCCTGGCCAGCGAAAGGTCGACGTCTGCCGTCGCAAACGGCGTATCAAAATCCGTTTTTGCAAGGATATTGCCTTCCGGATCGATAATCCAGGACAGGCCCCCACAGTCCGCTTTGCTGCCCGGCGGGCACCAGAGGTTTGATGAGAGGCTATAGGCCCCGGAACATACGGCCGACGCCTGCCCCCCGGCCAGCCATTTGTCAACGGAATCATGGGGGGTGGCCCGGGGCACGCACAACAGGTCTGCACGGGCCGCCGCATAATGACGCGCCCACTCGAAAAACCACATCTCAGTACAGATTTGTACGCCGATTCGGACCTCGGCCCAACGCGCCGTATCGAAGGTTTTCGGTCCCCGGTCATACCAGGAATGCTCCCAATACCCGTCTTCATCCGGCAGGTAGTATTTTTCCCGCACACCTGCCGCACTGCCGGTGTCTGCCGTCCAGAGATAGGCCTCGTTGCGCCGGCTTCCCGCGGTATTGGTAATCGGCCGGGTTCCCATTACCGCTCTGGCGCCCAGCGAACCCAATTTTTCGATATAGCGGGCGTGGTCATTGACGGCTTTTGACCAGCGTTCCGGGTCCGGCGTCGGGTCGGCCGCCAGCCATTCGGAAAAGCTCATCTCGGGCAGCAGTAAAAAGTCGCTGCGCTCCGAGTGCACGTGATCCGTGAGGGCGGAAAGGTATTGATCCAGCTGCCCTGCCCGGGGGTCAATCTGGCAAACGGTGACTTTCAAAATCATGCTCCTCTATTCAGGGGGACATTGTTACCAATTGTACAGAATGTTGGTCTCATCGTAAAAAAGCCGTGATCAAGGCTTGTGAAGCCCGGGGAAAGAGACGTACTGTAGGCTGCGCAGCAATGACGAGGAATGAAGCGTAACGCCGGTTTCGAATTTTTTTACGGATCCGTCTGTTAATTGTCGATCTACCGGTCCGCTCCATTCTCAATGGATAGAATCACGTTCCACTCGGTTTCGGAGACCGGCATGATGGAGAGTCGGTTCCCCTTGCGCACCAGCGGCATGTTTTCAAGTGCCGCATGGGCCTTGAGCTCTGCCAGGGGAATGACGCGCCGGGTGTGGCGGATGTATTTGACGTCGACCATAAACCAGCGCGGCTGGTCCGGATTGCTTTTTTCGTCGAAATACCTGCCGGCGGGGTCAAAGGCGGTATGGTCCGGGTAGCCTTCGCGCACGATTTCCATCAGTCCGACGATTCCCGGCACCCGGCAGTTGGAGTGATAAAAGAAGGCGCGATCGCCGACCTTCATCTGGTCGCGCATCATGTTGCGCGCCTGGTAGTTGCGCACGCCATCCCAGTGTTCAGTCCGGTCCGGCAAGGTTTTCAGATCATCGACGCTGAACGCAGACGGTTCGGATTTCATCAGCCAGTAGTTCATTGGTCGCTCCTCTGGGAGACCTGAAACAGAAAAAAGGGTGGGCCGGGTTTTAACATCTGAGAGCTTTGGATCTCGGGCGCTACCCCCGTCCAGCCACAGAGGGGTGCCGGAGATGCCTTGTTGGCATCGCTTTCACCCTAACGGACCAATACGGTCCTGAACCAGCAGAAACCTGGCGGCTGGAACGTTGACGAAAACATACCTTAATGACTTTACCACGGCGTTTCAAGGGTGTAAAAGCGGCAACGGTTCCTTGATGCACCGATGGCTGGCGTTGAAGAGATGCCCTGATCGGTGATACCTAAAAGCCAGCAGGCCGTTTTCAGCATAATCGGCATAGCGAGCCGCGTCGAATGCCTGACCGCCACAGACGAAAGACAGGATGCCAGTGAATTCAGATCCGGATCCAAACCGTCCACCTGCGCCGGAAAATCAAGCCGCCCTGGAACGGTCGGCCCTGTTTGTGGCCACCCTGACCTCCTTCATGGGGCCCTTCATGATCTCCTCGGTCAATGTGGCCCTGCCAGCCATCCAGGACGATCTGAAGATGACGGCCGTGGAACTCGGCTGGGTGGCGACCGCCTACCTGCTGGCCATGGCCGTGGGCCTGATTCCGGCCGGCAAGCTGGCCGACATCCACGGCCGCAGGAAGGTGTTCAGCATCGGCCTGATCGTCTACACCGCCGGGGCGACGGCCGCAGCCCTGGCTCACAACACCGCCTGGTTTCTTTTCCTGCGGGTGATCCAGGGCCTGGGGGCAGCCCTGTTCGTGACCACCGGCATGGCCATCCTGACCTCCGTCTTCCCGCCCCGAAAGCGTGGCCGGGCCATCGGCGTCTATGTTTCGGCCGTCTACGTGGGGCTGTCGGTCGGGCCGTTTGTCGGCGGCTTTCTGACCCAGCAGGTCGGCTGGCGCAGCATCTTTGCGGCCATGCTTCCCCTGGGGGTCGGTTCCATCGCCGTCACCCATGCCTTTCTCAGGGGGGAGTGGGCCGATCCCGGCAGCCGGCGGCTGGATGTGGCGGGATGCCTGATCTACGCCGGGGCCATCCTCTCCCTGGTGTACGGCGCCACGGTGATGCCGTCACCCCTTGGATGCACCCTGATTCCGGGCGGAACGCTGGGGCTGGTGCTGTTTTTCCGGCAGCAGCGCCGCTCTCCCCACCCGGTCTTCGAGGTGTCCCTGTTCGTGGAAAACCGCACCTTCACCTTCTCCAGCCTGGCCGCCCTGCTCAATTACTCGGCCACGTTTGCCGTCACATTCATGATGAGCCTATACCTGCAGTACATCAAAGGCATGACGCCGCAGACCGCAGGCGTGGTGCTCATGGCCCAGCCGGTGATCATGGCCATTTTTTCACCGCTGGCCGGGCGCCTTTCCGACCGCGTGGAGCCGCGCCTGCCGGCCACGGGGGGCATGGCCATCACGGCCATGGGGATGGCCGTCTTCACCCAGCTTGACGCCAACTCTTCCGTTGCCGGGATCATCGGCAACCTGGTGCTGCTGGGATTCGGGTTCGCCCTGTTTTCGTCGCCCAACATGAGCGCCATCATGGGCGCCGTGGCCAAAAAGGATTACGGCATCGCTTCCGGCGCCGTGGCCACCATGCGGCTGCTGGGGCAGATGGTCAGTATGGCGATTGCCACCGCTGTGCTCGCCCTGCTCGTCGGCCACCGGGCGATTACGCCCGACAGCTATGCCCGATTTCTCATCGGCACCCGGGTGGTGTTCGCGGTGTCGGTGGGCCTGTGCACGGTCGGGATCTTTTTCTCCATGTTCCGTGGCCGGATGCGGAACCAATGAGTCCGGCAGAGCGGCGACGTGCGGCACCCTTGTTTGATGGGCCGCCCCGACGCGGGGGGCTGCTCCAACCATCCCCTGCGTTTCAGTTGCTCCGGTGAGCCGGCGCGAGACCGGCCCCGGCGATGATCATCAATCCTCCAGCCGTTTGCAAGACGATTGGTGTCTTATGCCCAATCCGGTGGGATTGCAGGAATGACGCGTTTCCGGATAGATCAGGGCAAGGCTTCCCTTGGACCTGATAGATCACTTCTCCCTGGTCGATGGTACCGGCACAGAAGGCCCGATGCATATGCGCCTTGTCGTGCCGCTCACTGGTCACTGATTTACGTCCCTGAAACCGTTTCCCTCACATTTTTCCGCAAATAGCCAACTTTATCATTTTTCACCTGCGGATTTGATCTCTTTGAGCTCATTGCCTTCAAACATCAGGCTATAGTAGTACGTTTTACCATAGGAGGTAACGGCGATAATCCATTCTTCGATTTTCATAACCCGTATTCTTTCATCGGATACCACACGGTCGATATAGCCGATTATTTCTTTTGACCGGGGCTGGCCGCATTTTAGCAGAACTTCATGTTTCAAATCGCCTACGGAAACGATTTCATTTCCAACCGTCAACCCAAATACATGGTTTCCAATTAACAAAAAAACCAAAAAAGTTAATCCTATGAAAAGACTCTTTTTCATAATCAACCTCCTTTTGGATTTAAGCGCTTTTTTTGAATGCAGATCTACCGGACAACCTTGGCCAGGAAATGATGAACGTCTGACTCATTCGCCCGGGCTGGGAACATCTGCTTCACTCACGTTTTGTTTTTCAGCTATAGACGTTGACCAAGATCGGTCAGATCGATCGGCTTCTAACCCCTGCTGAACCGCTCCTTGTACCGGGGTGTACGAAAGTTCCGTGAAGATCGCAAAATGATCCGACCCTATTGGGGGCAGTCGTTTCATGGACTTCAAGGTAAAGTGCCGGCTGTGGAATATGTGATCCAATGGCCAGCGCACAAATGGATATCCTGCGTGAAAAGTGTTGAACATTCCGCGGCCTACCCGCGGGTCTATCAACCCGCTGAGTTTTCGAAACAACCGGGTCGTTGGCGACCAGGCGACATCGTTAAGGTCACCCGTGACGACGATCGGTTGATCGCTGTCAACGATGCTCCGTGCGACAATCACCAACTCAGCATCACGCTCCGAAGATTCCGGATTTTCGGTAGGGCTTGGTGGTGCAGGATGTAAAAAAATCATCCGCACCGCGTCACCCGTGCGCAGCTTCAACAGGGAATGCATAGAAGGGACGTCGTCTTCCACTAAAAAATTGATCTCGGATTCATCAAGAGGCAGACGTGAATACACATGCATTCCATATAGATTGTCCAGGGGGCATTTTATGCTGTAAGGCATTTCAGACGCTAAGGTGTCGAGTTGATCCTGCCACCATTGATCAGACTCCAACGTTACAAGAACATCCGGATGGTGTTCATTGACGACGTTGAGCAGCGCCTGTGCGTTATGGTTGGGTGTAAGCACATTGGCTGTCATAATGCTGAGAAGTCGGTCAGGATTGCTGTCCTTCGTCGTTTGTACCTCCACGGGCCAAAGGCGCGTGTATGGAGCAATCCACCACGACTGCCAGACAAAGCACGCAAGTGTTAGTGAAATGAGTGCCCAGCTGGTTGTCTTCCCAAGATCGGGAAAAAGAAACTGACCAAGTAACAGAATTATTGCCAAAACGGCAAATTGCAACCGCGGAAAATCCATTCCACGGATTAGCCAATGCGGGTGACGCCACAACGGTAACAGGGTAATCGCAATAAGGAGTATGGTGATGAGGAAAATTGCTGCAAACAATTGAATTGGCCTTGATTCAGCGTTTTGTTTATGATTCCGGGTTTTATGCTGTAATGTATCATTCACGAACGCCATCTGACCATGGTAACTTGCTTCCCTGCTGGCTCGTATAAGAGATCAGGTGAGCGCTTCAGCATCGCCTGCATTTGTCTTCTTCGATATATATCGGTTGGTTATCTCCCGAACGATTAATCCAAGTGTCGCCGCCCCAATCGCGATCAGCAGCGTATCGAATGGAATACGAAAACGTATTCGCGTGAAGAATATCGCACTGACAAAGGCGTTTCCGAAATAAATAAGATAGAGAATGGCCTCCGAAGACGATATAGGGCGCTTTTTGTACATCAAAAGTCTCAAGGCGGCCAGGAAAAGCAATGGATAATAGCTTAAAAACATGATGATATCTCTTGTGTGTCTTCCCTCTGTCTTGACATATAGCTGATTTCGGAAGTTGAAGTAATTCAGAAGTTTAAAAAAATAGAGATTGATGGCCGCTCGTGGATTTTCGCGTATCCAAGAAATGGCGTATTGCCTGAGTCGAACGTCTTTCTCTTTTTCGCTCAACGCTTTGGTCGCTTCCAGATAACGGGAAATATCCACATTGACACCCGTGTTGGAACCTGCGTTCTCGGAATTTCCAAGAAGAAGATTTATCCCCGAATTCGTCGAAACAGGTGTAAATCCGCCAAGGACGCAGGCATTGCGAATGGTCCAGGGAACGACAACCAATGCTGCGAAAAGCAGGAACAACGTCACTTTGTTGGGGCTGGCCTGAGTGATATTGGTGTCTTCAATTGCGACATCAATAATCTCGTAATGGGTGAGCCGCCGACCGAAGGTTCGTGTCAGGCATGCAACGCTTTCGATCAGTGAGGTCGGCTCCCGCCTTTTGTCAGCTAATGCCGTTTTATAACCGTCCCGTCAATTTTCAGGATGAAGTTCAGTGTGATAGTTGTGATAGTTCCCTCGATATCACTATTGAGCGTGGCAGGTCTGAAGCAGGTATGACGATTACCTTCCGACACTTCGGGGCAATTAATTTTATGTCATTAATGTTTAAAGGTAAATGATCGATCGGGATGTTTTCTTTTTTCACAAACGCATAGCATGGAGGTGCAGGGAAGATGATTACCCCAATTGCATCATCGACCACGTTTATGTCGCTACGTTCAAAGGTGTCCTGGAATGGCGATCCTGGATACTGGCCCTGTCCGGCAAGGGATGGCGGCGACTGTCTGGATCTCCATCGGCCAACGAGGCCATGCCTATTAAATGGTTCGAGACGATTGGACTGATAAACCTGACCAGCAGGTATTTGTTGTTGCACCGCTATGAGAAACCGCCGGTACGGAGCACGTACGCCCGGTGGTGTGAAAGGGAGAGGCCGTGAGGCCCCCCTCTACTCGATTACTTGACCTGCCCTTTAATGGGCGACCCCGCCCCGGCAACATTGTTTCTAAATACCATGGAAAACTTAAAACTGGTAATAAATATGCCTGCAAATACAAAGATTATTCCGGTCAAATGGTAGTGCATCAATTTTTCATCCAGAAAAAGAACCGCCAGAATGGTGCTGAACACCGGCATGAGATGAATAAAAGGCCCGGCCTTATTGGCTCCCAGTTTTTTTATGGCCCCGTTCCAGAAGAGGAATGCAAGCACCGAGGCAAACAGGGCAACATAGCCGATGGTCATCACATTGGGCAATGTTATGGGAAATGTCTTTCCCAAGGCAATGTCATGGAGAAAAAAGGGAACCAGGGCAAGTACTCCCACTATATTGATGCTGGCCAGATAGGATATCTGGTGCAACTCCCTGGGCGCCTTTTTTAGATTGACGGAATAGGTGGCCCACAGCAGGGTTGCAAACAGGACAACGATATCTCCCCGGTTAAATTCCATGGCAAGGAGTATGTCCAGGTTCCCCTTGGACATCAGGTACAGAACACCAAAGAGGGAAAGCAGGATCCCCATTGACTGGAAACCTGTCAGTCTTTCCCTGTATACCGCCTGTGAAATCACCGCTATCATGACGGGGATGGCAGAATTGACCAGGGATGCATTGATGGCGGTTGTTGACTGCAGGGCTATATAAATCAGGGTGTTAAAGCCCGTAATGCTAATAATTCCCTGGAAAATTATGAATTTAAGGTTCTTCTGAATGATTTGCCGGTCCTGTTTCAATGGTTTCAGGGCAAATGGTAAAAGGATCAATAGGGCAACGGCCCATCTCCAGAAAGACAGGCTGATTGGAGCGATCTCAGTGTGCATTCCCCGGCTCAGGACAAAATTCCCCGACCAAAAAAAGGCACTTAGTATCAACATAAGGTATGGCATTATTTTTCTTTACAACCCGTTGACGCAATCTATTGTTGGAAGGGGCCTTGAATGGCCCCTTGGCGGAATATGATGGATTAATGAACCGTCATGCAAAAAGTTGATTTTTCGGTTTTCAAGTTCCGGTGCCTGTTTGCAGCATCCTTGACCAGGGGTAAAAAATCCCGCCCCTGTTTGCCGGAGAGTGTCACCCATTCCTCTTCAATGGCTTTCAGTTTTTTCCGGGCTTCAGCCATAGCGGCAGGGACCAGTTCACCTCTTTTGATGCCGGCCAGATCAACCGCATCGGCGCTTAAGGCATATCCAGCACGGGTCGACCGGTTGACCATCTGCTGAAGCTCCAGGCCGACTTCCTGGAAAACTTTCTGAAGGTCTTTGGGAAGTTTGGTAAAAAATTTTTCATTGACCACGGTCACTGAACTCCTGGTGGGGGAAATCGGTATCCGGGTAAAGTATTTGGCGATCTTGGCCAGGCCGATGGAATACCCAAAATCCATGGGCAGGAGCGCTGCATCAATTGCGCCGGCCAACAGGGCCGGTGCGGCTTCGGAACCGGGCATGCTGACCGTGCTGGCGCCCAGGGCCTTCATTCCCCTGGCCGGAAGATACCCAGGGGTCCATATTTTAAGACCTTTGATATCATCCAACGTCTTTATTTCTTTTTTGCTCCAGATGCCGTTGCAGGGATCCCATTGGGTAACAAACCAGAATTTCAGGCCGATTTTGCCCATGGTCTTGTCATAACAGGCCCTGACTTTGGGGTCATTGTAGATGTCCAGTTCTTCACTGACCCCGGTGTTGGGGTTCATATTGACGATTCCGGGTATTTCATCCCAGTTCCATAAGGGGTAGATGCCTGAATGATACACCATGTGAAGATCACCGGCATCGGCCTTTCCCCTGGCAACATCCTGGATGATATCTGTTCCGGGAAACCTGCGGGACACGCTTTCCATTTCAAGGCGGCCGTTGCTTCTTTCATGAATCATTTTTTCCATCTCACCGCCTGGCCGAAAAATTTGAGACGCCCGGGATTTCGGCCCCCACATATCGTTCCAGGCAAACCGAATGATATGGACGTTATCATCTGCGGCAAAAGTTGGAACAGAAAAAAATAATCCCATTGCCATCGTTAAAAAAATTAACATTCCTGTCGTTTTCATATGGATATCCCTTTTTTTTGTCCTTGTTTTGGTGGCTTTTAATCATTTGAATACACGATCATTTCTGATACTGAAAATACAGCAAAGAGAGGGGGTCTTGAATGGACAAAATTATAAAAAAGATGGATAAAACTGGATTTAAGATTTATTTTTCTTTAGAATCGATTAATTTTTCATAGAAAAATGATGGTGAATTAAATGATTGACAGAAGCGTCCACAGTGCCGGGATTGTTGACCCGGACCTGCTCTGTATGAGACCCGTTGGTCTGCGCACCTTTGATTCTGACTTCCTGGCCATTACCATTTCAGGCGAGGCCCTGTTCATCTTCAAGGAAAAAGGGCTGAGTTCCGTGATAAAACAGATATCCATGGTTTATGTGCCGAAAGGAAAACAGCACCTATACGATCCCCGGGACCGCAAAACCTGGAGAAATTACTGGGTTCTGTTCAGGCACGATGCGGTAGAAAATGGATTTAAGAACCTTTTACCGACCCCCGGGGTTACACGTTTAAATGATTTCGGCCCCCTGGAAAATCACTGGAACCAACTGGTTCTATGTACCCTTGAAAATAATGAATCCGCCGATGAACATGCCTTCTGTCTCCTGCACAATATTCTTTATGAGATAAGCAGGCAGGCCGTCACATCGGATCTCAATAAAAAATCATCTTCCGTGCAATATGCCCTTGATGCCATGCACAACAACCTGCGTGAAGCAGAGCTGAATTTTGAAAATATTGCCGCCGGTCATGGAATCTGTGTGAATACACTTAGAAAAAAGTTCAAGCGGGAAACCAACGTCTCGTTGCATCAATACTTTATCGGGCTAAAAATAAATGCAGCCAAGATCATGCTGTCCAATCTTTCTTATCATATTTTTGATATTGCAGGTTTCCTGGGCTTTGAAGACCCCTACTATTTTTCCAGGCTCTTCAAAAGCAAGACAGGCGTCTCGCCCAAAAAATACCGGGAATCCCTGAAAAAGGGTGTTGATTCCAATGCATCTATGCTGCGATCTCCGCCTTTTGGATGATTCCGCTATTTGAGCGTTTTCCCGGATATCCTGTTTTTCTATAAAAGCATCCTGATGCGGTTCAACCCATTAAGGGTTGCCGACCGTTGGGGCAAAGGCGGGCTGATAATGACGGGATCCCCGACTGCTCGGGGACAACACTGATTCAACTGATCTTTTATGGGCTTTTTTCTTCAGGGCGCTTGGCCTTGATTATAATATCTGAGATAAAAACAATTTGGTTCTGTCGTTTTCAGGCGCGTTGAAAAAGTGCTCGGGCGTGCCGGTTTCAATGATTTTTCCATTGTCCATAAAGATCACTTTATCGGCAACTTCCCTTGCAAAGCCCATTTCATGGGTCACGCAAACCATCGTCATGCCTTCTTTGGCAAGATTGACCATGACTTCAAGTACTTCGCCGATCATTTCCGGGTCCAGGGCAGAGGTGGGTTCGTCAAAGAGCATGATTTTAGGATCCATGGCAAGCGCCCTGCTGATGGCCACCCGCTGCTGCTGGCCGCCGGACAGCATTTTGGGATATACGTGTGCTTTGTCACTGATCCCGACCTTGTGCAACAGTTCCATGGCTCTCTTTTCAGCGCTTTCCTTTGACATTTTCTTGAGTTTCATGGGCGCCATCATGAGGTTTCCCAGCACGGTTTTGTGGGGAAAAAGGTTGAAGCTTTGGAAGACCATTCCAAGCTCCTGGCGAAGCATATTGATGTCGTTGCTTCTGTCATTGATGTCTTTGCCGTCAACGAGAATTTGTCCCTTATCTATTTTCTCCAGGCGATTAATTGACCGCAGCATGGTTGATTTGCCGGAACCGGAAGGGCCGATCACCACCACTTTTTCACCCGGTGTAATGTCAAGGTTAATTTTATTTAAGGCACATAATCTGCCAAAATACTTATAAACGTTTTTTATCTGAATGATGGCGTCAGTCCCTTTCATAATAATTTAACCTTTCTTCCATTTTGCTTACCGCTTTGGATAAAATAAGGGTGATCACCAGATAAACCAAAGCAACCATGGTATACGCTTCAAAATAGCTGAAGGTCACGCTTGCAAATTCACGCCCGCGTCTCAATATATCGGCAACCGCCAATATGGAAACCAGGGAACTGTCTTTTAAAAGGGCAATGAATTCATTGCCCACCGGCGGAAGAATGGTTTTCCATGATTGGGGTAAAATAACCATGAACATGGTTTGGGATTTGTTAAACCCAAGAGATCGGGCCGCTTCCCCCTGCCCTTTGTCAATGGAGATGATACCGGCTCTGAAAACCTCTCCCATATACGCACCATAACAGACACCCATGGCAATGATGGCCGATGGCAGTTCCGAAATCTGGAGGAACTCAAATCGTCCCAGAGCGTAGTAAATGTAAAAGAGTTGAACCAATAAAGGAATGCCCCGTACAATCTCAACATAGGTCGATGCAATGGTATTGATTATTTTGTTGTCCGAGATACGTCCCAAACCTGTGAAGAGGCCTATTATCAAAGACACAACAATGGAGGCAATGGTGACCTGGAAGGTGACCAGTATCCCGTCCGGTAAGAATTTTAACACTTCCCAATACATGTCCGGGTCGATCAGGCACAAATAGATAATACAGCCCACGGCGCCGACAAAGGATATGGACCATGCATTCACCAACCCCTTGTCTTTTTGTTCAGGAATGGCGGCGCCGTCGCCGACCATTATGTTAATGGGATGATCCTTGTCTGCCATTTTGGCACTCCAATCGTTGACGGATCCGTAAAAACGCCGATATCTGCGTCAGGCTTCATCCCTCGTCACTGCGGCGTACCGGCAGAACACCTTCATTCCTCGGGATGGAACATGAATGTTCGACGTAAGGATATAGATCGATTTGCTGTTCGCTCGCACAATCTCGCTTTTGGCGACCCGCAAGCCTTCCTGTCCGGTCTGACCTTTAGCGGGAGATTCCGGCTTTTTTACGAACCCGTCGGAAAAACGACTTTTAACGAGGGCATCGATCATTCAACGTGATGATCTGAATTTTGTGGTTCAAAAAAATAAAATCCCTGGCAACAAAAGGGCTTGCCAGGGATTTCAAACCAGGTCATCCGTTAGAACCATTTCTTGAAAATTCTGTCGTATTCTCCAGATGCTTTTACTTTTTCCAGGGCATCGTTGACCATTTTCAGCTTGTCTTCAGATTTCCCTTTTTTGAAGGCAAATCCCAGATATTCAGGCTTATCTGACTTCAGCAGGAAGGCAAGGGTCAAATCTTGGGAATATTGTTTGTTGGTAAGCGCGTAATCCGCGGCAACCGCGTCATCGCAGACCACGGCATCAGTCCGTCCGTTGTATAAATCTTCTACGGCCAGGCCGATTTCGTCGTAGGATTTCATGGTGACCCCTTTAATCTTTCGTGCCACCAGAAAGCCTGTGGTACCGATCTGGGCGCCGGCTGTTTTGCCCTCCAGATCTGCCTTGGATTTTATGTCCGCTGTTTTTTTTGTGATAACCCCCTGTTTGACTTCAAAATAAGGACTGCTGAAGCTCATTGCTTTTTTGCGGACGTCCGTAATGGAAACAGAGGAGGCAACCATGTCGTATTTACCGGCGGCGAGCCCTGCAAAAATGCCGTCCCAAGCCGTGTTCCGGATGTCAAATTTAATATCACTTACTTTTTCCATGGCAGCCAACAGTTCGGGCGTGAAGCCGGTGATGGCTTTGTCTCTATCGATATACTCCATTGGGGGCCACGTGGCGTCAGAGGCAACGGTGATCGTCGTTTTTGAAAATGCACTGGGAGCGAACATGAACAGGGTCAAAGCAATCATCACACCTTTTTTCAACATAATAAAATAATCTCCTGCTTGTTTAGATAATAAATTGGACTTTATACCAGCAACGTTCTTCTACTCGGCCGCTTTTTTCAAAAGAGATCGCATTATCACATCTTTCATTAAAATAACAGGATGTCTTCGTCAGGCCAGCCGTTCCTGATTCACCGAACCCAGTAATTGTGCAGTATAAAAAGGGGCACCCATTTGTTTCCCTGCTTTGGTCAAAGGTTCAGCTCTGAATTCATACCTCCGCCTTTCTTTTTGCGAAAGACGCGATTGTTTTTAGTATCCGCCTTAATTTGAAAATGCGAATTTTTCACTGAATTTGATTCCGCTGGCTTCTCTTGTTTTAAAATAGCCACGGTCATGACCGCCAATTATGACCCTGATGTGTATAAAATTATGAATTTACAATTGGTTGTATTGGAGGTCATGATGAGGTGAACAATCGATGGAAGCGATCTTTTAAATGACTATTGTCAATCGCTTTTATAACGCTGAAGGACGACAAGATATCGTAAAATAAATAAAGGAAGGCTGGCAATAAACAACGTAAATAACGCACTGCCGATGATTGTAAATACGGTGTCAAACCTTATGGCTAAAACAGAATATTTTCGTATTATTTTAGATCATGTTACGGTGACTCATTTTCCATTTAAGACGATTAGGGTTGCAGCATTTATTCTGGCTTTCGGCCAAACGTTTACAGGGCACCTTCGGTGCCGGATGTTGCGAATTCAGATGGCCTCTTTGTACTTTCCATGCCCGATAATGAGTGACCTTATGCGGTCTGCGGCCAATGCGCATTTGGCATGGTTGATCCTGTTTTCGTGATTCCGTTGAATCAGTGGCCGGACGTTTTCTGGGAAAAGCGTTTAATCTGCGCGATGATCGGATCCACATCCCCCACCCACCACCAGTGATCCTGGCCGTCGAGCTCCACATATTCGCTGCCGGGGATACGACTGGCCATGTAGCGGCCGGCCTTCACACGTATGGCGCTATCGTCCTTGCGATGCAGAATCAGGGACGGCACCGTGATCGCCGGGAGCAGGGAGCGCACGTCTATATCGCGCAGGGCTTCCAGAACCAGGCGCACGTTGCCCGGGCTTGAACTGAGACGCAACAGGGCGGCCCACCACTGCCTCAGCAGCGGATCGTGCCTGCGGCTGGGCGCAAAATAGTCCATGCCCACCGGTCCTCCCCATTCACTCGCCAGGCGCGCCAGCCACGTGTCATACTGCTCGCGGGTCAGAGCATAGGGATAGTTCTCACTTCGGGTGCCCTTGGCCATCGTTCCATAAAGGATCAGGCCCCGGCAGTACTGCGGATACCGGTGCGCATACTGCAGGATGGCCGGGCCGCCTTCGGAGACGCCGAACAGGATGGGGCGCTTCGATCCGGCTGCTTTCATGACGGCGTGGATGTCTTCGAGGGTGCTTTCCACGTGGGGTGGGTCGCCGGTGCGGTCCGACAATCCCACCCCGCGCCTGTCGAACAGGATCAGCCGGCAGAATCCGGCAAGCCGCTGGAAAAAAGAGGCCAGTCCCGGTTCCTTCCACAGATACTCGATGTGGGAAACAAAGCCCGACACGAAAAGGATATCCACGGGGCCGCTGCCCAGCCGTTGATAGGCGATATAAGTGTCGCCGCTTTTGGCGTAGCGGGTTTTGGGGGTAACGGCAGCAATGGTTGACCGGCCGGCGTGCCGCTCGGCGCGGATGGCATTGTAAAGGTCCACCGTCTGCACCTGGGGCTGGGCATTCAGTTCGACCTTGAGCATCCGTTTGCACATGCCATACTGCCGCATGGCGGCGGCGTTCTCACCGGTTTGAACGTAAAGCTGCATCAGGCGCCGATGGGTGGGCTCGTGCAGGCGGTCGAAGGACAATCGCCGCCGGGCCGCGGAAATGGCATCCGGAAACCGTCCCTCGGCCTCATGGGCCGCTATCAGTTCATCAAGCGTCTGCATGGCCATACGCTGCCAGTGCTCGCGCTGGAAGAACTGCCACTCATCGAACTCGATGCAGTCGGCAAGATTGAACCCGGCCATGAAATCCCCGCAATACAACTGCGCTGCTTCCGACAGGCGCGATAACCGCTCCCCCTCGGTATGGGGATCGTCTTTCAGCATGCCTGCGTTTTCCTCAAAGGCGTCCACATCGGTCCACAGGTCGGCCTCGGGATGGATGCCGATGGATTCGGTGTTCACCTCGAGGGTTTTCTCACCCACCATTTTTTTCAGGTTGTAGACGGTTCGGCGCAGGTCCGCCCGCCCGGTCCGCTGGTCGGCTTCCGGCCAGAACATGGCGGCCAGGGTGTCGCGGGTGTGCGTTTTGCGGGTGACAACCAGGTAGGCCAGCAGGGCCAGGGCCTTGCGCAGGCGAAGGTCCATGAAACGTCCCTGAATTTCGATATGCGGGGCGCCGAAGAGGTAGATTTTAATTTCAGTCATAAATAATTCTTTTTCAAAAATAAAAAAGGACGCCTCCGGGGACGCTGTAAAGGACGTTGCAGGGACGCCCCTCGTTTACCTTGGATTCAAAACCGCGGGAACAGGCTTTTTCCGCATAACAGGGAGGCAATCACAATGGCTGAATTTATCAAAACATATATCCATAAAATCGAAAAACAATTCAAAAAAGCATCTGCAGGCATGCGAACGCTGCGCAGCGGCGGTTCGAATGGCGTGCGGTTGAACGGGACGCGCCTGGTGATCCGCCCGCCCGTTCCCGCCGATGTGAACAACCTGTTGCGCATGCACAGGCGCCTGTCCAAAGAGACCCTTTATTTCCGATACTTGACGCTATACCAGCCGGGAATCAAGGATATGCAGGCCGTTTGCGATATGCCCCCTTCCGAAGGGGCGGCCCTGGTGGCCCAGCGCAACGATACCGACGGTACGATCATCGGCCTGGCCTACTATCGCTTCGACCGCAGTTATCCTGACGGCAGGCCCGAGTTTGCCATCGTCGTCGAAGATGGCTTTCAGGGCCGCGGAGTGGGCAAGGCGCTGCTCAAGCGCCTGTGCCGGAGTGCTGCGGCCCTGGGGCTCAAAACGCTGAATGCGTCCATCCACCCGCAGAACCGGCGTATGCGGCACCTGCTGTGGCGGACGGATTATCCGTTTGATGAACATGAAGCCTCCGATACGGTGGAAGCCGCCATTCACCTGCAACCCGGTCCAGCTGCCGGTCCAAGACGTAGCTTTGGCAATGGGCGCCTGGCGGATCCGTTCGCGGGGCTGGATCTGGAACTGATTTTGTAAAAATAACATATATGAGGATGAATCATGAATACGATAACACAACTCGACACGACACAAACCGATCAGGAGAGAGATGCATTCACCATGCGGATGCTGGATGCAACCACAGGCGTCTTCGATATCTACACCATCCACATCGGCTACCGACTGGGATTTTACACGGCGTTGGCCCGGGGTGCGTCGCTGACGTCGACAGCACTGGCCGGACTGACCGGTACATACGAGCGCTATGTGCGTGAATGGCTGGAGCAGCAGACAGTGGCGGGTATAGTGCGGGTGGAAAATGCCGATGCACCGGCCGGAGAGAGACGGTTTTTCCTGCCCGCCGGTCATATCGAGGTGCTGACCGACCGAGAGAGTGTAAATTTCCTGGCGCCACTGGCCCAGTTGGTCGTCGGCGCGGTGCGGCCGGTGGCCGACGTCATCGAGGCATTCAAAAGTGGCGCCGGCGTGCCGTACAGCCGCTACGGTGAGGATATGCGCGACGGTGTCGGTTTGTTGAACCGCACCATGTTCATGCAGCAGTTGGGCCGCGAGTGGCTGCCCGGCATCCCGGACATCCACGGACGCCTGACTGCCAATCCACACGCCAGGGTGGCGGATATCGGCTGCGGTCAGGGCTGGTCCAGCATCGGCATGGCCCTGGCGTATCCCCATATCCGGGTCGACGGCTATGATCTGGATGAGCCCTCCGTTGCCCGGGCGCGCATCAATGCCCGGCAAGCCGGTCTAATCGGCAGGGTCAATTTTCATGTGCGCGATGCAAGCGATCCGATCCACAAAAAAACGTACGATCTGGTCACCGCTTTCGAGTGCATTCACGATATGCCCGATCCGGTGGGTGTCTTGACTGCCATGCGGCAGATGGCCGCTGAAACCGGCAGCGTGGTGATTCTTGACGAACGCACGGCGGAACGCTTTTCTCCGGATGACAGCGGAATTGATGGGCTGTTTTACGGGTTCAGCGTGATGGCCTGCCTGCCGAACGGCATGGCCGAGCAGCCCTCGGCCCAGACCGGAACGGTCATGCGGCCGGAAACGCTTAAACAATATGCCTTGGCCGCCGGGTTCGCCGGGATGGAAATTCTGCCTGTCGAGCATTTTTTCTTCCGGCTTTACCGGCTGTTTTAGGATCGGCGTGATCTATTCCCAGGCACCATGGCCGTGGTGCCTGGGCTATTTCGTTGTTGTTCGTTGTTGACCATGGAATCATCCTCCTATCATGCTTTCATAGGTTTCAACGGCTTTTCAGACTGTATCTGTGGAGAGCAGGAAAACCCAAATTCGGTGCCAGAAAGGTATACACCTAATTTTTTGCGATTTTGCCATGCAATATGAATGGTGTTGGCGTGCAAAATGCCAACTCGAGCGCTTGCCCTATACCTTCAGCGCGTTGAGCAGCTCATCCAAGACTGCTTTGGCCTCCTTCAGGGCTAAACGGGTATCCGTCGATCGGGCGATCCAGACAGCCGCTTCATCCATGGCACCATTGAGCTGATGAGCCAGGGCATCCACGGGCAGGGGCTTGATGATATGATTGGTTTTCAGTTCCTGGATACATTCTTTCAAAAGGGAAAATCCGCTGCCCTCTATGTTTGAATCCACGAAGCGCACTGTTTCCCACTTTAAAACGGCAGGCGCGTCGATGACGACGATCCGCTGCAAATCGGGATCGGAGCTGGCCTCCAGGAATCCATGGCACCCCTCAACGAGCTGATCCCACAGATCGGAAACCGCCTCGGTCTTTTTCTCGATCCGGCGACCGATTTCCTGCTGGGCCTTGCAGAACACCGCATAGAACAAGCCCTGTTTACCATCAAAATGGTGGTACAAAGCGCCGCGGGTCATGCCGGCGGCCTTGACGATGCGTTCCATGGAAGCCCCGGAATAGCCCTTTTGGCTGAACTCCTTCTTGGCGATGGTGATCAATTTGCGGGTGGTTGCCTTGGTTTGGGCGGCTTTGGTGAGCTGTTTTTTTGCAGGCATTTTCATTGACCTCATTGACATACACGCTGTATGCATTATTGTTTTTTAAATACATACTGTATGTATAACATAGAATGCCAGGAAAGGAAACCACCATGAAAATAAACAGCCTCTATCCGGTCATCTGTACAGACAAAGTGAAGGCATCAAAAGGGTTTTACATTACCCATTTCAATTTTAAAGTCACGTTTGACGCCGGTTGGTATGTGAGCCTGAGGTCCTCCGGCACCCCGGCATTCGAGCTGGCCTTCCTGGATCATTCCCATCCCAGTGTGCCGGACGGCTACCGGCAGCGGTGCAGAGGAATGCTCATTAACATGGAAGTTTCCAACGTGGACAAGGAGTATGAGCGCTTGATGGAAGAAAAGATCCCGCTGGTTCAGGATATCCGTTCGGAGGTTTTCGGGCAGCGGCATTGCATCATCAAAGATCCCAATGGAATTTTGATCGATCTCATTCAGAACATTCCGCCTTCGGCAGAATTCCTGGAGCAGTACAAATGATTTCTATTGAAATAGTTGTTTTTCCATTAAAATATGTTCGCATAGCATCACTGATTCCGTTTTTGTGAGTAGCGACCAACCAATTGATTCCGAAATCTGCAACGGTCAGGGTATACTGCCCTTTGGGGGGGGAGGATGGATGATAGTGGATGGATCCCCGACTACGACTACTCGGGGATGACACAGATTGGCTATATTTCAATTCGATGGCCATTGTGTTCTCTTCGTTTCTGCAGCGTTGGATTCTACTTGTCCAATGCCGTCAGGGCGTCGACCGCGGGAAGGTTTTTCATTCGGCGGGCGCGATCGATGGGGCGTTCGCCTTTGCTGTTGGCGGCGGCAGGGTCACCGCCGATGGCCAATGCGAATTCCAGCCGCTGCGCCACGCCGGGCTTGGTATTCATGGCCACACAATGCAGCAGGGTGTTGCCGGCGTTGTCGACCGCATCGGCATCGGCCCCCCGATCCAGCAGGGCTTTCATCGGGGCGAGGCTGGTCCCGTATCGTGCGGCCAGCAGCAATGCCGTCATGGCCTGCTGGTTGCGGATATCGATGCGGGCGCCATGGTCCAGAAGCAGGGCCAGGGCGGGTTCGGGGTCTTTTTTACTCCAATGGGCCAGGCTGTGGATCGGGGCCGTGCCGTTGCGATCCTGCCGGTTGGGGTCTGCCCCTGCGTTTAACAATACCCGGGCCGGTTCGAGGCAGTCGAGGTGCAGGTGGTTGTAAAACGCCTGCGCGAGGGGCAGAGGGCCGTATTCGCTCGTGGCGGCCACATCGCAGCCTGCGTCCGCCAGGAGTTTGAGGATGGCCAGCTTTTCAGGATCGCAGGAGATCAGCGAACCGATCAGCGGGTTGCCCCGTTTGCTTCTGACATTCACATCGGAACCGGAATCGATCAGCATTTTTGCGATCTTCACATTTTTACGGGCAGCCGCCGCCATGAGCGGCGTTCTGTGCATGCGGTTGCGTATTTCGAGCCCGGCCCCGCGATCCAGCAGCAACCGGACCATTTCGCCGGGATCGGTGCGGCCCTTTTCGGCCGCAAGAATATGCAGGAGGGTATCTCCCCGGTAGTCCTGCAGGTTGGGATCCGCCCCGCTGGCCAGCAGCAACGGCGCCACTTCGTCGCGTACGTAGGGCGCATAGGCCGTTTTGACCAGCGGCGTCTGGCCGTGCCGGTTCTGGTGATTGATGTCGGCCCCAGCCTGCAGCAGCCCGTCGAGCAGGGGAGACATGGTTTCGGCCTTGTATTTGACGATGCCGTGCAGGGCGGTGTCGCCTGCATTGTCGGCCAGGGTGGGATCGGCACCCTGCTCCAGCAGGAAAGGAACCGCCCTGCTGCAGTCAAAAGCCGCAATTTTAAGCGGCGTCTCCCCCCGCCGGTTCCGGAGGTTGACCTCGGCACCGGCCTTAAGAAGCATCTGCATCATGGCCAGTTTGTGGTCCCGGCACAGTCGCATGGCTGCCTGCAGGGTGCTGCCTTTTTTGTCTACCGCATTGGGGTCGGCCCCCTGACTGAGATAGTCGGCCGCTTCCTCCATACGCCCGGAGCGCAGGGCATCCAGCAGGCCCGCATCCGGTGGCAACTGCGGCTTGCCTGTCCGTTGCCCGTCAGGGGGGCTGTCGGACTTCTCCGCCGTCGTCCGGTGCAGGTCCGGGCAGCGGGCCACCATGGCCGGATCGTTGGCTGCAGCGCGGATCTTTTTTCTCAGGCGAGGCGACGAGTGCAGCCTTGCAGGCGACTCATCCTTATCGTTTTTGAGAAAAACGCAGGCACCGCCGGCAAGCAGGACATCGACCAGCGGTTCCTCCTGAAAGATGAGCGCGTAGTGCAGCGGCGTGTTGCCATGGCGGTCGAAGGCATTGGGATCGGCGCCATGGTCGAGCAAGAGCCGTACGGCGGCATCCAGGCGCTTCGTGTCCACCGGCGGGCGCTTGGTGGGGCCTTCCGGCCAGGGCCCATAGGAGTGGATGACGGCATGCAAGACCGGCGAGACCCGATCCCCGTCAAAGGTGACGCAAGTTTTGGACAGATCCGGCTCCAGGGCCAGTTGTTCCTCCAGAAGCGCCACGTCGCGTTCATCGGCCAGCAGGTCGCAGAGCCGGGCATGCCCGGGGTCACGGGTTTTCATGAGCAAGCGCCGGGCGTCATAAATTTTTCGGTCTTTGTAGTCGGAGAGCCGGCTGGCCTGTTCCCTGGCAGACCGGCGAAGTGCCCGGTACAGCGGTTTATCCCTGGGCTTCAGGGACCAGCCGAACGTCCAGAGCCCGGCCATGACAGCCAGGCTCAAGAAGGTATAGGCGATAAAGGTTATGCGCTTGCGGCGCCAGGCCATCACAAGCCCGATTACCGCCACGATTCCCCGAATCGCCAGGAGCGGTATCAGCAGAAAAGCGGTGCCCATGGCTTCCATGCCGGTGCGCGGCAGGGTCAGAAAAGACACCAGGATGACCAGGTCGAGGATGACTGAGAGAATGGTTACGGATTTCATTGCGATTCCTAAGTACACTTCTTTCCCCGGGGGCCGCAAGCCTTGATCCCGTATTCAAGCATGATCAGGTAAATTGTGGCCGCGAGGTAGCCCAGAAGGGTTCCCCAGGCGATTCCCAGCCGTGTATAGAACGCGGCAACGACCAGGGCATAAATCAGCAGCGATCCCAGCCCGCGGGGAACGTTTTTGATGATCGTTCTGACGTGGTCCGTTTCATAGGTGAACTGGACGATGACCAGCAGGGGCAGCATGGTGATGGGAAAGGCCGAAAAAAGACCGGCCCAGCGTGGACCGACCGCCCCGGCCACCGTGGTGATGGCCAGGATGACCAGGGCGGCGAATACGGCCCGCAGAAGGGTTACACTGATGCCCAGGCGGATTTTTTGCCGTATTTTCACATTGGGGATGCGGCGGAAGCCCCAGGCGGCCAGGAGCATGCCGGTGATGGCGATCGAGGGGGCGCTGATCCAATTGACGGGCAGGTATGACAGTGTCCAGGCAGCCAGCCCGTAGGCCGCGATGCCCGGCAGGACGGAAAATGCCAGTGACCGCAGCCGGCCGCGGCCATGGGCCCACCTGATCCCCAGCAGATACCCCCCCACGAAGGCGATGGTGGCCGCCAGGCCGGCGGCGGTAAACAGCGCACTGCGGGCGGCGAAGCGGTTCCCGTTTTCCAGGCCGATGAAGTACAGGCTGATGGCCGCGCCCAGCGGATAGCCGGATACGATGCCGGCGATGCGCGGGCTGGCCCATTCGGCGATCAGGCTGAGCAGGACCACCACCAGGATGGATACCGATACTTTGACGACCGTGAAAAGGCTGAGCTCAATCATGGTGAATACAGCCCGGCCTTGATCGGCAGGTACAGGGAGAGAATCGGCAGCAGCGACAGGATGACCAGGATGACCACATCCATGAGGACGTAGGGGATGGCTTCTTTGGCCACGGCGTCAACGTCGCTGTTGATCAGGTTGGCGGCGGTAAACAGATTGACGCCCACCGGCGGTGTGGCCTGGCCGACCGCCAGGGCCGAAATAAAAATCACCCCGTACCAGACCGGATCGATGCCGAAGGCCTTGAGCACCGGGATAAGGATGGGCATCAGCAGGTAGGAGATGCTGATGGCATCCAGCACCATGCCCAGGGCCAGCAGGAGCAGGTCGATCAGAATGATCATCACGACGGCATTGGGGGCGATGCTCACGATCAGTTCGGCGGCACTGTCGATCACCCCGATGACCGAGGCCGTCCAGGTGAAAATCCCGGCGAAGACCACGATGAACATGATGACCGAACTGGTGACCGCCGCATCCACCAGCATGTCGATCATATCCCGCAACCGGATGGACCGGTAGATGAAAACGGCCACGAACAGGCTGTAGAAGACAGCCACCACGGCCGCCTCCGTGGGCGTGAAGATGCCCGAGTAAATCCCGCCCAGGATCACCACCGGCGCCAGCAGCGCCCAGACGGAGCGTTTAAATGCCTGCCAGAGCTCGGCGGGGGTGCCCCGGCTGGCGATTCCGCGGTAGCCGCGTTTTCTGGACACCAGATAGGCCACCAGCACGGTGCCGGCGCCGGTCAACAGTCCGGGGATGATGCCGGCCACGAACAGGGCGCTCACGGAGACACTGGTAATGTTGCCGTAGATGATAAAGGCGATGCTGGGGGGCAGAATGATCGACAGGTCGGAGGCATTGGCAATGGTCGCGCCGGCAAAGCTTTTCTTGTACCCGTGCTTGATCATGGGGGTCAGCAGGATCATGCCCACGGCGGCGGTCGTCGCCGGCCCGGAGCCGGAAAGCGACCCCCAGAAAATGCAGGTCATGACCGCCACCATGGCCAGTCCGCCGGTGCTTTTGCCCACCAGCAGTTCGAAGAACCGGGCGATGGTCGCCGCCAGCCCGGCCCGGTCGAGGATGACCCCGGCCAGCACGAAAAAAGGGATCGCCAGAAGCGGAAAAGAGGCAATCCCGGAAGAGAAATTGACGCCGAGCATTTCGATGCCCAGGTCGAACTGAAATATGGTCACCACGCCGGCCACGCCCAGGGCCGTCCCGATGGGGACCCCGAGCGTCATCAGGACCAGGAAAACCGAACTGATGAGAAGAATTTCCATCAGGCGTTCTCCCCGTCGAGCACAGCCAGGCGGGCCAGCGTGCCGCGATAGATGCCCCGGAAGACAAACACGGCGAACAGCGGCACCCCTGCATAGTAGATCCACACGGGGATGCCCAGGGCCGCGCTGGTGGCATGAAAGAGGGTCAGCTCGTCGTAGATGGCCTGAACCATGTACCCGCAGACCAGGATGAAGAGCCCGGCGCCCAGAAGGGCGCTGAAGACCACCAGGCTTTTTTTCATTTTCAGGGGGAACAGGTTGAAAAAGGTCACCATGCCCAACTGGGCGCCGCGCTCGAAGGCGATGCCCGTGCCGACCACCGTCATCCAAACGAACAGGTTGATGGTGATCTCTTCGGTGGCACCGATGGAAAAGTTGATGAAATAGCGGCTCAGGACATTGACGAAGGCAATCAGGGCCATGGACATGAGCAAAAGCGCGGCAATCCAATAGTCGGCGCGGATCGGTTTTCCGGATTTCAAAGTGTGCTCCTCAGCAGGTCGTGGGCATTGCTACCGGGCCATATCGGCCCTGGCTTTTTCCACCAGGTCCGTACCGATCTCCCCGGCCCATTTTTCAAGAACGGGGGCCGTGGCGTCGGCAAAAGCCTTCACCTGGTCCGCGGACAGAAACGAGACGGTCATGCCCCTGGATTCCATGAACGCCACCGGATCGGGAACCGCCATGGTGTAGTTGAAGTCGTTTTTGAGCACCGTGAGGGATTTGTCTCCGTCCAGGCCGGCCCGGCACAGTGCGATCTCAAACCGGCCGGAGGCCTCGGCCGATTCCCGGATCGCCTTCCGGATGTCGGCAGGAAAGGCCTTCCACTGCTTCCGGTTCCAGTAGATGACCAACGGGTCCACCAGGTAATTCCACATGGTGGCGTAGCTGTGATACTGGTGGATCTGGACAGGGATCAGCACCCCCACCGGGTTCTCCTGGCCGTCCACCACGCCCTGCTGAAAGGCCGTCTGGGCGTCGCCCCAGTTCATGTTGACCGGGTCTGCGCCGAGCTGCCGGAAGGTGTCCATGAACAGGGGGTTGCCAACGACCCGGATGCGCAGCCCCTTGAGATCTTCCGGTTTTTCGATGGGTCGCTTGCTGTTGGTCACCTGGCGGAACCCGTTTTCCGCCCAGGCCAGCGGCTTGAGACCCACTTTTTCCATGGCCGCGAAAACCGCCTGTCCGGACTGGCCGGCCTTCATCCTGTCCAGGTTCTCGAACGTGTTGATAAAAAACGGCAGGTGAAAGATGTTGGCTTCGGGTATGACCGGCGATACGTTGATGGTCGACTCATAGGCGCAGTCGATGACCCCCTTGGCCACCATCTGGGCGGATTTGAGCTGGGCGCCCTTGAGCAGTGCACTGCCGAAATAGGGCTTGATGTTGATCCGGCCATCGGTTCTTTCCCTGACCAGATCGGCGAATTTGGTCGCCCCGATTCCCCAGTAAAACGACGGGCCCACGTTGACCTGCAGCTTGTACTCCTTCTTGAACCCTGCCGCCGTTGCGGGCGGAACCATGGACGCGGCCAGTGCCATTGCGGCAAGCGCGACCAAGAGCCCGGTGAGCATGCTTTTTTTAATTGTCGACATCTTCTCCTCCTTTGCGTTTGGACGCCAGGCGGCCGGCTGCAGCCCCCCTGCAGGCTGCATTCAACCGGCTGCGGCGGATGATCGGACATCAAAAGAAAACGGGTGGTCTGTCCCCCAATAGAACAGGGCCTCCATGATTTGCAACCGTATAGCGGGTGTCGAGGGGTTTTTTTGCGATGCGGGCAGGTCATTTTCCCAACGCGGCATCATTGATGCGCCGGCGATACGGTCGGCGCCGCGGCAAATGCCACACCCAGACCGGTCAGCGCGGCTTTGCCGCGAACGGTCAGGTCGGTGACAAAGTGAAACTGCTGGCGCGGATCCAGCGGGTAGGCCTTGAGGCGGTAGTGGGTGCCCCACGGTTTTTCCACAACGATCACGTGGATCGGTTGTTCGATCTGCAGAAAGGTGGAGGTCAGGGCCACATCATAGAGGGTGTGCTTGACCTGCGCCGCGTCGTGGCGGGGGTGCAGATAAAAGTCGGACACACACTGCAGGTTCTGTCCACCGTCATTGGCGTTGAAAATAAGCTGGTCCCACAATTTCAGGTGGGGAATGACCACCACGGTGTCGTCGGGGGTGACGATTTCGGCACTGCGCATGTTGATGGCTTTCACTTCGCCGTAGGCCCCGTTGACCTCGATCCAGTCGCCGGGACGATAGGGCATCTCGTACAGGGTCACCACGCCGGCGATCAGGCTGCTGACGTAATCCTTGAAGGCAAACCCCAATGCCAGTCCCAGGGCGCCCAGCAGGACCATCAGGTTGTCGATGGTCGGTTCGATCACGCGGATGACCGTCAGCACGAGGGCGCCGATAATAATCACCAGCCGCAGTACCGGTACCGAGGCCCGGAGATAGGAACGAAAGCGACCGGAAGCCCTTTCGGCCAGCCACGGCAGAAAACGCGAACTCAACACGATCAACAGCCAGGCGGCGACCACAATCAACCCGATATGAACGAGGTTGGCGTGGCTCAAGGTGCGAAAAATCTCGGAGACATTACCCGAACCGTTCATCTGGTTCTCCTAAAATTGATCGATCAGGTAGCCGTTGTCCTGCAGGAACTGGCGGACTGCCGGGTAGCCCCGCGCCGCCACCTGCCAGACGCTATCGACCTGGGCCGCCAGTCCGCTGTCTTCCAGCCGCAGGAGCGTTTCCATCACCTGGCTGGGCGCCAGGGGCAGCAACCGCTGCATCAGTTCAAGCGGCAGGCCGTTGTGCAGAAGCAGGGTGTGCAACACAAAGGCCTCGTCCCGTCCTGCGCCGGACGGAAGCGCAGGAAAGGAGAGCTGGCTCCAGGGAAGCACCCAAACGGTTTGGCCGTCCATCCCGGGAGCGCCTTCATCCGGCGGTTCCTCAGCCAGTTTCTCATCCGGTTCGGTCTGCAGGCTGGCGAGCCAGACCGCCCGGGCAACACCGAGGTTTCCCCGGCTGTGGGCCGCCAGGAGCTGCAGAAAACTGCTGGTCTCTGCGCCAGTGGACGTCTCGGTCTTCGGGGGCTTCAGGACGTAGCGGCCGTTGTCCGATTGGCGGAACAGGAGCTGTCGGTCGCCGGAAGGATCGGCGATCTGCTGAAAGTGGTCGGCCAGCCGGTCTTTGTCGAAGGCCTGAAGGGTCAGCGTGACGGGCAGCCGGCCGCGCCAGACGTGACGCAGAAAGGCCCAGGACCAGCTGTCACAGCCAATGATGCCGCGACCCAAATTCCCGGAGCAGACCCGGTCCAGGAACCGGCGTATCAGGTTTAAGCCCTCTGCGTGACGCAAATAGGCGCGCTCCAGAGCAGGAAAAACCCAGGGGCTGCCCGAACGGCTCTGCCCGGAAAGCCAGGTGTCATCGCCATTCAATATCTGCTCCGTCGAGGGTGGGGGCAAGATCGGCCATCCCTGCTGCTCTGCCCACACCGCCAGTGTCCCGCTGTGCCCGCCATGGGGTGGTCCAACCAGAACAATTGCCGGCCTGTCGGGTTCCTCCTGCTTCAGCCATGCGGTTAGTTCAAGGGTCAGCGCCTCTGCCGAACCGTGCCATTCAGGCGAGGGGGCGACCCGTTTGCTCTGCCAGGCCGGCAGCGCCCGGAGGTTGTCGCTGGCCTTGAAAGGGGATTCCTCCTCCGGTTCGCCGTGAAGAAAGAGGCGCCGAAAGACAGCCAGCCGCTCTCTCACGCTTTCGGTTACCGGTGGGGCAGGGGGGTGGTAATCGGCAATGGGAACATACTGCCAGAGTGGCGGGGCTGTTTTTTCATTTTCGGAATCGGACGTCTTCATCGGCTTCCCATCATGAGGTCAGTGGGCGTTTGTGTACGCAATCTGATCCTGCCTGTCCGGCGGCCCTTAACATCCAACGGTCTCTGGCGGAAGCAAGCCGCCCGACGGTCAACGCCGGGCGCTCAACCCGGCCTGCCATCCGGGGCAGGGGCACCGTTTTCGCCATTCCTCATCCCGACGGTAACCTGGTGCGGGGCCAGTTGAATCGTTTCAAAAGGCATCTCCACCCCGGCGGCGGTCAATGCCTTGAACACCTTCTCGCGCAACTCCAGGCTTTTCCTCACGTGTTGCCGTTCATTTTCGATCCACGCCTGCAGTTCCAGGGTGACGTTGTAGTCGTGGAGCTGGGTCACCACCACTCGGGGCAATGGCTCGACCATGTAGTCGGGATCATCCTGTACCAGTGAGAGCAGGATCATCCGCGTTCGGTCCAGGTCTTCCGTAACCGCCACGGTAACGGCGATATCCAGCCGCAGATGAGGGAAATTGGTATAGGATGTCACGGTTTTATTCATGATCTCGGCATTGGGCACCGCCAGCATCTTGCCGTCGTTGGTCACGATGCGCGTGGTACGCAGTGTGATCCGGTCGACCCGCCCATACTTGCCGTCGATGTCCACCAGGTCGTCGATGGTGAACGGGCGATCCATAAACACCAGGATGCCGGAGATGATATTGGAGAGCGTATCGCGCAGCGCGAACCCGATCGTGAGTCCGGCCACCCCCAAGGAACCCAGCAATGCCGCTGTCTTTATCCCGGCTGCACCGAGCGCGGCGATTACGCCCAGACCGAACATGCCAAATTTTAATATCGTTTCTGCAAACGCGACGCTGGTTTTGTCAAACCGGCGCTTCAGGCGGGGCGTCACGACCCAGCTCACTGCCCGCCAGATCAGGTAAAAGAGTGTCAGGACGATTATGGCGATGATGACACTGACGAGGAGTTCGCCAAGCAGCAAACCCATTCTTTCAATATCGAAATACGAACGAAGGCGGGACAACAGGCTGTCCAGCAATTGTTTCAACATGAAGCCTCCAAGATGGTGTGCCGTTTTGCTAAATCCAAGTCATGCCCTTTCATGCGGGTGTTGTCGTCTGGAGTATTGGGCACGCGATCGGGAAAAAGGATATCCACTGAATACCCGGAGGTATCGGTAATGCTGCCGGCGGCCCCTTTCAGGACGCGAGGCGCACAGCCTGTAAACTGACCCTAATTGATTTTCATGGTTGCTTCAAGCAAAGAAATGCAGTTCCAGGCCCACATCGCTTCAGGGGCAAGGATCCCGCACCGGGTTGAGAGGATGGGGGTGCCGGTTGCCCAGCGGATGGCGTGATGGTTGATCAATACCGGTCTGCCTGGTTGAACGGATCGCCGATCACCGGCATGCCCGCCGCCAGGCACGCCAGGCCGAAGGGCAGGTAGCCCCCGTATCCCAGGATGGGCATTTCGAACAGATGGAACCGCTGGACATGGGGAATCGAGTAGGTCCAGCGGGCCAGGCTGAAGTAGTTCCACATCTCCCAGAAGAAGCCGCAGGCCAGCGCTGCCAGGGCCGGGATGACCACCGGCCGCCAGTCGCCGGAGCGAAGCGGCTGGAGCAGGGTGCGGCGGCCGGTCAGGGCCTGGATGGCCAGGAAGATGAGCAGGGGCGAGACCCACAGCAGGGCAAAAAGCTGGTCGGGGAAGCGGCCGATCAGAGCCAGGCCGGCCCCCGCCGCGGCCAGGGTGGCCGGGGCCACCCACCGGGGGGGCGGCAGGCGGATCGGCCGGCAGCGGGCCAGGCCCCGGCCCAGGGCCGGAACCGTGGACAGCAGGTCGATCATGCTCAGTACGCCGGGCAGCACCGTGGCAAAGGCCAGGCTGGAGAAGTAGCTGTACGCTCCCGGCCCCATGCCTTCGATGCCGGTGTAGTACCAGTTCTGGACGAAGCGGTTGAGGTACTCGAAGAACCACCAGAACCCGGCGCTGGCCGGAAAGAGCAGCACGAATCGAAGCGGCCGGCGCAGCAGCAGGCAACTGCCGCTGCGTTTGACCGCAAGGGCATTGACGGCCAGGATGAAACCGGCCCAGATGGGCAGGAAGGTGTGGGGCTGAAAAAGCCAGAACCAGGAGAACCGCTGCCAGGCCAGGAGCCAGTTGCTCAGGCACAGGGCCAGGCCGGCCCAGCCCCACCAGGGGAATGCTCCCGGTGACGCAGACCCTTCGGGCGTGCCCGGTTTTTTCCTATGCCCGCAGCGAACCGCCCACAGCAGGCCGGCCATCAGCAGCAGGTCGGCGACTGTGAAAAAGGCAAACCAGGGCCACGAGAATCCGGCCTGCCGGACATAGCGGGTGGTCGGCGGTATTTCCAGGTAGGCCGCCGGATCGCGGCCGGCGAAGATGATGCCCAGCAGGGGCAAGGCGACAAGTATCAAAACAGAAAGCATCCATGCAAAAATGCCCGCTTTGCCCCATATTCTTTTTGTCGGCATATTCGTTTTCAATCATCGGATGGCTTCAGAGCCAAGGCGCCCTTCGACCGAAAGTATACCTTTGCGAACCTGATCGGTCCAACTTGCAGACCAGTAACAGCCCGGTAACCAAGGGGCTTCATAAAAAGCCCGAGATCAATGCTTGCGAGTCCCGAGGAATGAGGGCGTATAGATGATACGCCGCAGTGACGAGGGACGAAGCGTAACGCGGATATCGGGTTTTTTAGGGAGTCGCTGATTATTGAATCCAGGAGATCACTACGGTCCCCAGCACCAGTGCAATAATGCCGATCAACCGGTATCCCTGGTCCGAGAGCTCCTCCAGCCAGTCTTTGCTCAGTTCCAGAATGCCGCCGGGGTTGAAATAGATCAGCGCGCCTTTGACGATTCCCAGGACACCGATCACGCCGATGAACCAGCTGTGGCCGGTGGACGGGGCGGCAACCAGCAGCAGCAGACCGAAAATCGCGGGAATCAGGGCCAGAAACTTGCGATCCAGCCGGACCATCAATGCCTTCAGGTAGGCCTTGTAGTCACCGGTGTAGAGAATGGCGATGGCCCCCGCCGCGATCCACAGAAACCCCAACAGGTAGATGATGTACTTCATTGTTCTTCCTTTCTGCTGATTCGATGTCCGTCTTTTACAGGATGACCGTCCAACGCTGAATCAAACCCAAAACCATCAACCAAAACCACCAACCAGCTTTTTAAAGCCTCACATTACCCGGCACCCCCAGGTACTTGGCGCGGATCCGCTCGAAATGACGCATCAGGGCCTCGCGCCGTGCACGGGATGTCTCCCGGCTGTTTCTGGCTTCCATGCCGGCCAGGGTCGTGTCGATTTCATCGAGCATCTCCCGGACCTCATCCTGCCATTCACCCTTGTCCAGGGTAACATACCACAGCCGGAAGGTCAGGGTATAGAGCTGGTCGGAAACGGATTTGAGCACCGGATTGCCGGCGGTCTCGTGGAGCATCCGCCGAAATCGCCGGTCGATTTCCACCAGGGCGCCGGGATCTTTTTTGTCCATCAACCGCGCGCAGCTTTCCCGGATCGTACGGATCCTGTCCAGGTGACGGTCCGTGGCCAGTTCGGCGCAGAGCCGGCCGACCTCCCCTTCGATGCCCAGGCGCGTCTGGTAGGTGTGCATCATGGTCTGAAACTCGATCTGGGTGACCATGGTGCCCGTTCGCGCGATGATGCGGGCCAGCTGTTCCCAGGACAGCCGGTAAAGGACCTCGCGCATGGGGGTGCGGCTGACCCCGAATTCTCTGGCCAGACTATTTTCGTTGAGGATCTGGCCCGGCGCGTACTCCAGAAAGAGGATCCGGCGCTTGATTTCCCGGTAGATGTCAGGGTTCATGGAGAAAACGCTTCCTTGATGGGGGGTTGATATACCAATGGTATGTATTTATCGCCAACCAGTAGTACCAGTCAAGGCTGCACGTGTTTGTTTACAAACGCGCGCATGAGGTATATTTTGGTCCAAACCATCGGCGGGTCGGCCAGCGGCCCGGAAAGGCGGAGGTCCATGGTCAGATCGGCATTGATCGTCGTTGACATGCTCAACGATTTTATCGACGAAAAAGGGGCGCTCTATTGCGGAAAGGGGGCCAGGGAGATCATTCCTTTCGTGCGCCTGCGGCTGGAGGCCCACCGGCGGGCGGGCAGCCTGGTGGTGTACCTGCAGGATGCCCATGCAAAGGACGACCGTGAGTTTGAAAAGTTCCCGCCCCACTGTATCGCCGGCACATGGGGTAGCCGCATCATCGACGACCTGGCGCCCCGGAAAGGCGAAGCGGTCCTGCCCAAAACCCGCTACAGCGGCTTTTATGGCACCGACCTGGAAAAAATACTGGCTGCCGCCGACCCCGAAGAGGTGGAGGTGGTGGGCGTGTGCACCTCCATCTGCGTGATGGACACCGTCGGGGGACTGGCCAACCGGGACTACCGGACGCGGGTACCGCGTGACGGTGTGGCCGATTTTGACGCCGATGCCCACAGCCACGCCCTCCAGCGCATGCAGCGACTATACGGAGCGATCGTTCAATGAGTTTTCCCCCATTCCCCGGCCCCCTGTTTACCGATCTCTACGAACTGACCATGGCGGCCGGGTACTTCGACCGGCAACTGGATGACACGGCCACCTTTTCCCTGTTTGTGCGGCCCCACCCCCGGCGGGGCTATTTTGTAGCCGCCGGGCTTCAGGCGGTGGTGGATGCGCTGACCCGCTTCCAATTCAGCGACGAGGAGATCGACTGGCTGGCGCAGACCGGTCAGTTCCGGCGGGGATTCCTCGCCCACCTGGCCACACTGAGATTCACCGGCAGTGTCATGGCCATGGCCGAAGGCGAGATTTTTTTTCCCGACGAGCCCGTGCTGGAGGTGACGGCGCCCCTGATCGAGGCCCAGATCATCGAGACCTACCTGATCAATACCATGGGCGTGGCCAGCATGCTGGCCACCAAGGCCGCCCGCTGCGTTCATGCCGCCGCCGGCCGCCCCGTCGTGGACTTCTCCCTGCGCCGCACCCAGGGCAGCCACGCAGGGATGACTGTGGCCCGTTCCGCCCACATCGCCGGCTTTTCAGGTACGAGCAACGTCCTGGCCGGAAAGATCTGGGGCATCCCCATTTCCGGAACCATGGCGCACAGTTACGTCACCGCATTCGAAAGCGAAACCGACGCCTTCGAGGCCTATGCCAGCCTGTTTCCCGACAATGCCGTTTTTCTCATCGACACCTACGACACCCTGCAGGGCGCCAGGGCTGCCGCCGCCGTGGGCATCCGCATGCGTGAGAAAGGAAAGGCCCTGATGGGGGTCCGGCTGGACAGCGGGGACATGGTGGCCCTGAGCCGGCAGGTCAGGCGGATCCTGGACGAGGCGGGGCTGACGGAGGCCAGGATCTTTGCCAGCAGTGGATTTGACGAGTATGCCCTGGAACGGTTGGTTGCCGACGGGGCCTGCATCGATGCTTTCGGCGTGGGCACCCGCATGGGAACCTCGGCCGATGCGCCCTATCTGGACATGGTCTATAAAATGGTGCGCATGGGCGACCGCAACGTGCGCAAGGTCAGTGAGGGCAAGATGACCCTGGCCGGAGAAAAGCAGGTCTTTCGGCGGGCGGCCGCCGACGGCCGTTTTCTGGGTGATGTGATCGGCCTGCGGGACGACCCCCCGGACGGTGCCGCCGCCCTGTTGACGCCCGTGATGCAAAAGGGCCGGCCGGTGGGCCCCATGCCGACCCTTTCGGAGATCCGGTCACGGTTTTCGGAAAATTTCGAACGGCTGGATGACGGGCACAAACGGTTCACCGATCCGCAACCGTACCCGGTTCAGATCAGCGATCGGCTGGCGGAGATACAGGACGGTCTCTAAAAAAAGGGGTCAAGGATTCGAGGATTCAAGGGGTCGAGGGATACTCCCCTGATATAGGTGTTAAATCTATGCAGTTACCGACCTTTGGATGGCCGTTTGTAATATGGCGGATTGTCAAACTTGATCTTAGGTATTGTTATTTGTATCGGCGCTTTGGTCGATTTCTGATTCGCGGATTGTGGATATATGTAATCGGGGCCAACCGGTAATTAGTTATCGGTAACGGCGGGAATCAGTGGGCGCATGGTCCTTGCGATCCACTGAATGCCCTGGCTAACAAAAAAATATTCTTTAAAACATTTGTAATTCACTAACTTCTTTTTCTATATTGGCAACCTGTTGACCATGAACATAAGAAATAGCACTGACTTTGTTTTGGAATAAATCCTGCCGAATTCTATAAGTATTTGTATTTATATAATAATCAATGCTCATAACAATTTTTTTATCACCCGGATAAATAACACCCGGATGTGTGTCTTGGTTAGATCTGAAAAGTGTATTTTTATGATCGCTACGTTCAGGTACTGCGAGAGCATATGTAACCAAAGGATTTAATAATGTAGTTGGAAAAACAACATCAACGTGCCACTCTGAAATGTTGTTTGTTCCATCATTTTTTAATTCAACTTGAAGTTGATAATCATGCCTTTTCGACTCGATTTTGATCTTTTTATAATCTATTGATAAAATAACTGGATTACTTTTCAGGGGTGTCTCGACGATACTTTGTACAATCAGTGAGATCGCTTTACACAGTTGGTTACGCAATAATGCCCGTTCTTTAGCGCGATTAGTAGAATCTATCGCTGAACCGTATGTGAGAATACGTTTTTGTCGAAGGTCAAATGGTAAAAGTTCAGGATTCCCGCAAGCTGAGTTCAAAACCAATATTGTGCGGTTATCTCCTTTTGATTTTAAGGCGTATCCTAGCTCAATTAATACATTCGGGTTCGGAGTTGGGCGGGCTTGTTGAAGCTTGTTAACAATAGTAACGTCAGCAACAAAAATATCACAATTATCGATTTTACTAAAAATAGTTGATCCAATATCTGGAGAGCCAGGGACTCCAAATGTATCTCTGTCGACTACGGGTTCAATTTCTATAGAGTCGTCATCTCGAATATCTTTAGCAGCACCCTCCAACGCATTTTGTATCAATGTTCTATTAGATGCAGCCTTAATATCTGATTGCCAAGAATAGAAGATCTTAATTTTCAATCTCAATCCTCCATCGCCTTGCTAACGATGCGGTCAGGGGCAGCAAGGGCTTTCACTGACCTTTGTAAATGATAAAGAGTTTTTACAAAGCACAATTTCCCATAGTGGCTCGGCCCTTGCTGTCCCTCTGGACTGCAAGGTTAGGATGCGAATGTTTCAATTACATCTTCGTAACTCAACGAAAATCTTTCTGCATTTTTTTGAAACAAATCAATCATAAAGAATCGATCTTTGAATTTAATGAACTGTTTTCGTTCTTTTGATAGTTCAGCTTTGATACGTTTGCGTACCCAATTTACGCCCTTAGCGCGAGTAGCTGGGTCTTTCATGGCTTCACTTATCAAAGCCTCCAATCGTATTTTCTTGCCTTTACCTACGCAGTGAGTTTGATGATAGTTCAGAAACGCTCGTTTGAATAGGGCTTGAGATGAGCGAAAATGATAAACACGGTCCGAGATTGGTACCCCTTTATTTAAAGCATTTACAGCCTCATCCCCACTCATCGTTTTAAAAAAAGTTTCGTAAAAAGCTGAAAAGTCCCGCTTCAGTTCAAGATCCGATATTTCGTCAACTGGCCCGATCACGGCCCAAAATGCAGCTCTGTCAAGTATTGTTGCAACGTTTATAAGATAGATTCCATTGCATGCTGCCACAACAATTACTGTGTTGAGTTGACTTGCAATATTTATTCGAATGAAAACATCTCTCAAATCCTCCCAGCTAACGGTATCAAAATTTGTCAATTGCAGCCCTTCTATTGAACCATGACACTCCAGGTGAATTATTGGATAGAGCCCAGCCTTCGCTTCTTTCTCTACTTCAGAAAGAACTTTGAAGAAGCTTTCTTTGTCAGTCGGACAAGCAATTTCAATTCTCAAATTTTTTTCACGAAGGGAAATAGGGAGCAATACATCGTTATAGAGTGATTTCCCAGTCTCACGATCTTCTTTACGTAAAGACTCAATAACCCAAACCTTGTTAAACAAAGTTTCGTCGTCCATCAATGAATCCTAACGTTCCAAATCACCAAGTGAAAAAGGCTTCCACGAAAATATTTAAAAGCATGCTAAAGAAGATAAACCACGAATGGTTAATAAGCCACGGCCTTTTGCATCCGGTGCATTTGGTGGTTATATGCGTGTGTCAAATTTCCGTAGCAATAAACTTGCAAGGAATAGAAAATGGATAGCATCTATTTGTTCCATTTCCTCATTTCCATGCGCACTTGGGTTTCGAATCCCTATAGTTGAACCAAGAAACAGATTCATGTAACCTTGCTGAACATTTTTGCCGTCCATCGTCGAAGTATCCGCTAATGTGAATACTGGATTATCTTTTGAAAACGCGCGGGACATTAGCTTTGCTCCATCGAGTTCAATGTTTGTCACTTGTTTGAAATGCGCCTTTATAATAACGTTGATTTCTTTGAAAGCAGCTTCGACAGAATCAGAATAAAATCCGGGTAAGCATTCACGGGGTACTTTGATGGTCCGATTGGCTTCGCAAGTCCCCGAAATCAATACACAAAAGCAAGGTTCCTAACCATCTGGAATAATTCAAAATAAATCTAGATTTTTCTTTTTGGCTATGATAGGGTGCTTTTCATGGCACTCAAAAGACCTTTTTCGGAACTCGATTGGCAACTGACGCCAGAGCCGGTGCGTCATTACATCATGGCTCTGGAACGGACGCTTTTCGATATGGAACAGCGGATTGCACTCCACGAAAAACGGCTCGAGAAGCTCGAGGTTCGGACCCGGAAAAATTCTCACAACTCCAGCAAGCCACCGTCTTCCGATCCACCTTTTGCGAGGAAGAAGAGAAAGCAAAAAAAGAGCAAAAAGGCTAAAGGCGGTCAGAAAGGCCATAAGCCGCACCAGCAGCAAGTGCTGGACCCGACCGAGAGCTATTGGTTGACCCCGCAACGTTGCTCATGCGGGCATTCGGCTTTCGATCAGGAAAAGATGAAAACGTTTTACGTACATCAACATATTGAGCTTCCCGAAATCGAAATGCAAGTCAATCACTATCTTCTCCAGCAATGCGATTGCCCTAACTGCGGTAACGTGGTCAAAGCCATGCTGCCACCTGAGATGTCCACCGGTTACGGTCCTCGTTTTACCGCCTTTATCGGTGAACTGAGCGGCATCAAGGGCATGAGCCGAAACGATGTCAAAAAGTTGTGCGAATCTGTATTAGACATTCCCATTGCCACCGGAACCATCCAGAAAATTGTCGACCGCACCTCAAATGCGCTATTGCCAGTCTACGAACGCATCGGCCAGATCGCCCGACGCTTTTGGTGTAACTACATCGACGAAACATCCTGGTTTAAGCAAAATGATCTGCACTGGCTGTGGGCCATGGTAAATGAACGGGTGGCATTTTATCGTATCGACCCACACCGGTCTAAGGAGGCCTTCGAAAACTTAATCCAGGATTGGAACGGCATTCTGGTCAGTGATGGATACGGCCTATACCAAAAATGGGTGCACCGCCAAACCTGCCTGGCTCACCTGATCCGCAAGGCCGATGCCCTGACGGAAAGAAAGAAACCCGACCTTCGCCGCTTCGGAGAAATCGTCGCCGCCTGGCTGAGGCAACTGGTATCGTTTGCCAAAGAACCTCCCGACTCAAAACAGTGGTCGGATTTTTATACGTTCTTCTTGTTCACCGTCTCCCTTTGGGAGGAGGACAAGACCGATGCTGGTAGACTTGCCCGTCAGATCGTACGGGAAATGGACAGTCTGTGGACCTTTCTCGATCACCATGGCGTCGAACCTACAAATAATCGCGCTGAGCGGGCCTTACGTTTTGGTGTGCTGTGGCGAAAACGCAGTCTGGGAACCCAAAGCGAAAAGGGTAATCGGTGGGTCGAGCGGATCTTGTCACTGAAAGAGACCTGCCGTTTAAATGAAAAGCCCACGTTCCCATTTCTCGTGGAATGTATTGCTTCCTACTTTCGTAATATAATGCCTGACCTTTCCTGGATTTGATTCATACGGGAATATCCCGTGAACGCGTACAAATCCGGTATCAAATCTTGGCTTCGCGATCGTTACAATTCTTGGATGTAAAAAACACCAAAAATGCTCACTTAGATCATTCTCGTCAACATTTGCTTCTTTTTCCAAATAATCGAGAATCTCAGGTGTGATATGGTCCCTGATGAAGGTCAAAGCTTCAATAGCATTCCCGTCAATTGGCAAAAAATCGTTTAGAGATGCAGATAGATCCGCTCTTTTTAAAAGCTTCAAGTAGCTGTGCAATGCGAGAACCTTTCCACGAAAAAATGTGTCTGTATCCCATCGAGCTTCCAACATTTCTGTGTATAACTGGAAGTCGATTTGGTCAGGAACTAGCTCTTCAAGCAGGTCTTTCAGCTTTTCGATTCGCCGCTTGTTCATAGATTGTACCCTCAAAGCCTAACGCCTGCATCACCCGCTTTGCCCAGAGCGTAGCGGCGGGTAAAGTCGGGTGGATGCGATTGATACTAGTTATGGCCTCCCAAAGAAACGGGGCTGTCGTGTAAACCCATCATCATATTTCCTGTTCTCCGACGAGCTTTTTAATACCCCATTCTCGAACAGAAAACATGATGATGGGTTGCCCCCTTTCACTTGCAACGGTAAACTTTTGTTACCCCTAACAAATACTTACCCAAGCAAAAGGAGGCACATCATGAAATTTTACAACCGACAGCACAAGTATTACTGCGGTGTCGATCTGCATGCCAGGAAAATGTATGTCTGCATCCTCGACCATAAAGGAAAAATTGTTGTTCACCTGAATATCAAAACCGACCCGGAACTCTTTTTCGAACTGGTGTTCCCGTTTATCGAAGACGTTGTTGTCGGTGTTGAATGTGTCTTCTGCTGGTACTGGCTGGCCGATCTGTGCGCCGATCACAAAATCGATTTCGTCCTTGGACACGCATTATACATGAAAGCCATCCACGGCGGCAAAACCAAAAACGATAAAATCGATTCTTACAAACTCGCCATGTTACTCAAAAACAGCAATTTTCCCACCGCTTATCCCTATCCGGCCAAGTGGCGGGCAACACGGGATCTGCTGCGCCGGCGCATGTATCTGTCGAGACGATGCAGCGAACTGGTAGCCCATATTAACAACACCAATACCCAGTACAACCTGCCGGCGTTCAGGAAAAAATTGTCACGCAAATACAACCATGGCGGTGTCGCCGAAAGGTTTGAAGACCCGGCTGTCAGAAAGAGCATCGAAGTCGACTTGGCCATGATCGATGCCATGAATCAGATTCTTAAAAAGCTTGAATGGCATATCGAAAAAACCGCCCGCCAGCATGATTACCACACTTTATATCTGCTGCGCTCAATCCCCGGTGTCGGGCAGATCCTGGCCCTGGTAATCCTGTACGAGGTCCATGATGTCAGGCGGTTTCCCAGGGTACAGGATTTCTCATCCTATGCCAGGCTGATCCGGCCGGTAAAAGAGTCCGACGGCAAGTGGGCCGGGCACAGCAACAAGAAGATCGGCAACCACCATCTCAAATGGGCGATCAAGGAAGCCGCGATCCTCATGCTCAGGGATTCATCCCAGGCAAAGTATTTCGTTTCCAAACTGGAACACAAATACAATAAAGGCAAGGCTCTGGGAATCTTCACCCACAAGCTGGGCCGGGCCATTTACTTTATGCTCAAAAACAAGGAGGCGTTCAACATGAAACGATTCTTCGATCAATAGATGTGGAACCGGAAGGTGTCAACTTATCGCATAACTGAGATCAAACGGGCGGATCTGAGTCTCTCGATTTAAGACATGCAGCCCGACTGCGAAAAAAGAGTGGACCCGATGCCCGAAGCTCAATGCTTTGATTGGCGGCACCTTTCGGTTCCATCCACGCATACGGATAGCTTGACCGGTGGTGATCGTGTTCTGCCCCTTATCCGAGTGACACCCTAACTGGACGTCCGCCCGTCGGACGAGCCGATACCTTTGACTGCGCCGGAATAAGGGAATCGAAATATATTCTGAAGCCGCCTTAAGGTGGCACGCTGATTGTCAAAGAACCATCTGGCAAATCAGTCAATCCTGATAGATGTTTGGTGCAGACGCGTTATCCAAACGCGCTGACGCTCGCGACCGAAGACGCAAGCCGGAACCAACGAATTGCTTGTCAAGGAATCCGAGAAAAGAGACGGAAGAGGTTCGCTTAGAAATTGATTATTCGTAAGCATTCACGGGGTACTTTGATGGTCCGATTGGCTTCGCAAGTCCCCGAAATCAATACACAAAAGCAAGGTTCCTAACCATCTGGAATAATTCAAAATAAATCTAGATTTTTCTTTTTGGCTATGATAGGGTGCTTTTCATGGCACTCAAAAGACCTTTTTCGGAACTCGATTGGCAACTGACGCCAGAGCCGGTGCGTCATTACATCATGGCTCTGGAACGGACGCTTTTCGATATGGAACAGCGGATTGCACTCCACGAAAAACGGCTCGAGAAGCTCGAGGTTCGGACCCGGAAAAATTCTCACAACTCCAGCAAGCCACCGTCTTCCGATCCACCTTTTGCGAGGAAGAAGAGAAAGCAAAAAAAGAGCAAAAAGGCTAAAGGCGGTCAGAAAGGCCATAAGCCGCACCAGCAGCAAGTGCTGGACCCGACCGAGAGCTATTGGTTGACCCCGCAACGTTGCTCATGCGGGCATTCGGCTTTCGATCAGGAAAAGATGAAAACGTTTTACGTACATCAACATATTGAGCTTCCCGAAATCGAAATGCAAGTCAATCACTATCTTCTCCAGCAATGCGATTGCCCTAACTGCGGTAACGTGGTCAAAGCCATGCTGCCACCTGAGATGTCCACCGGTTACGGTCCTCGTTTTACCGCCTTTATCGGTGAACTGAGCGGCATCAAGGGCATGAGCCGAAACGATGTCAAAAAGTTGTGCGAATCTGTATTAGACATTCCCATTGCCACCGGAACCATCCAGAAAATTGTCGACCGCACCTCAAATGCGCTATTGCCAGTCTACGAACGCATCGGCCAGATCGCCCGACGCTTTTGGTGTAACTACATCGACGAAACATCCTGGTTTAAGCAAAATGATCTGCACTGGCTGTGGGCCATGGTAAATGAACGGGTGGCATTTTATCGTATCGACCCACACCGGTCTAAGGAGGCCTTCGAAAACTTAATCCAGGATTGGAACGGCATTCTGGTCAGTGATGGATACGGCCTATACCAAAAATGGGTGCACCGCCAAACCTGCCTGGCTCACCTGATCCGCAAGGCCGATGCCCTGACGGAAAGAAAGAAACCCGACCTTCGCCGCTTCGGAGAAATCGTCGCCGCCTGGCTGAGGCAACTGGTATCGTTTGCCAAAGAACCTCCCGACTCAAAACAGTGGTCGGATTTTTATACGTTCTTCTTGTTCACCGTCTCCCTTTGGGAGGAGGACAAGACCGATGCTGGTAGACTTGCCCGTCAGATCGTACGGGAAATGGACAGTCTGTGGACCTTTCTCGATCACCATGGCGTCGAACCTACAAATAATCGCGCTGAGCGGGCCTTACGTTTTGGTGTGCTGTGGCGAAAACGCAGTCTGGGAACCCAAAGCGAAAAGGGTAATCGGTGGGTCGAGCGGATCTTGTCACTGAAAGAGACCTGCCGTTTAAATGAAAAGCCCACGTTCCCATTTCTCGTGGAATGTATTGCTTCCTACTTTCGTAATATAATGCCTGACCTTTCCTGGATTTGATTCATACGGGAATATCCCGTGAACGCGTACGATTATTCCGATCCATGGGAGAAGTTTTTTCCTTGACAACCGGAGGCCATATAGATGTTATGTTTGTTATTTCAACAACATTGGACATACACTTAAAAGATAAGAACAAACAAGAATAATCGCATTCATTAATAAATATCTGTTGTAAAATCAACGGTTAATCCCTGGCGAATATCCCCATTTGTGAACTGTTTTGAAGGCTAACCAAGCCCCAATATATGTTGCTTTATCCGAGTGTAAAAGTATGGGATATGAGACTAATTCCAACCACCCAAGGAAAAATGGATACCAATAATCATTTGCGATTTTGACATTTTCCTTTTTAATTCTAGCTTTATCAATGAATTGTCTTGTTTCTATCCATCCACGCCCTAAAAATGCATCTTTGAATTTTTTACATCTATCTTTGGGTTTGTCTTCACTTTCAAAAGTGCGCCAAAAGGAATTAATTAACCTTATCAATATAGCAATAACACCAGCACTGATTATGTAGTAGACCCATGAATAATTATTTGAAAAAGAAAAAGTGATCAAATTTCACTCCTTTTTGAACATAACCAGTTAGTATGTTGACCTGTATATCATCAAATTTTGGGTGTTATACAGAAAAATCGGTGATTGGAACTGATTTCAGATACATTGAGATAATCTTGTGTCGGTCAGTCCTGTCAAATATTGTGATAGACGACCTTCTGGATGCCTGCCGGGTTTTTCGCGGAAATCAAGGTATGTAAATGGATACATGGCGAAACAGCCCGCCCCAAAAACCTCCTGGATGGCGACGGCCTTTTTTAACCACATCATATGGCTTTGATGGCGGAAGGGTGTATTTGGTTCAAAAAAATCAAACTCCTTCATGGCCCCCGATACTGCTGTTGCACTTGAGCCCTCGAATCCTTGACCCCTTGAACCCTGCTTTTAAAAAAGCATTCCCACATACCCCACAAAACTGTCCCCCGGGCTCTTGTCGTAGCTGGTGGCATAGACCAGTTCGTCGGCATGCCCGGCGCCCAGCGCCTTGCCGGCAGCGATGGCTGCCGCCGCCGCGCCGCAGCAGCAGGCGTTGTCATTGGACAATCCCTGACGGATCACGGCCTCCGGATCCATGCGGACCATGGCGTCGATGACCTGACGGTCGTTTTCGTCCCGGACCCAGTCGACGGCCTGAGGACCGGCGCCCTTTGCGGTGAACCCGTAGTTGGGGCCGTAGTGGGTCAGGTCCGTGGAACCGATGACGGCGATCTTCAGGCCCAGGTCCTGGGACGTGCTGACCACGGTTCGGGACAGGTCGAGGGTTTCCGCGGCCGGCGGCACGCCCATGGCCACCACCCGGGCGTCCTTGAAAAAATAGCGGATGAAAGGCATCTGGAGTTCGATGGTGTTGTCCTGGTTGAACCGGGTGGGGGTTTCCAGCTCGAAAGGATACCGGCGGGTCAACTCTCCGGCCAGGGCCGTGTCCACCGCGATGGGGCCGAAGGGGGTCTCCCATTCTCCCTCGGGCATGATATACCGGGGTGAGCCGGCGTGCAGGTGCATCCCGAACACCACGACCACATCGGGCGATGCGGCCCGGGCCAGCCGCTGGATGACGTTGCAGGCAATGCTGCCGGAAAAGTACCAGCCGGCGTGGGGAACGATGCCGCCCACCGGGTTGGCCACCGCAACGGTGCGGTCTTTGCCTTCCTCGATAAACTGGTGAATCTGGTCCTCGCAGGCTTTGCGGTCCGACGGATACCAGCTTCCGGAAAAGACGGATTTTCTCAGATTCATGGTCGCCTCCTCCCTTCTTGGGTCCGGTTTTCAATGGGTTTTCTGCTTTTCGCCCTTGGAAAGTTTGTCACAGAAAAAGGACAAGGTCACGGCTTTTTTTTTGGAAGATCATGCTTATCGTATAGCGAGCAATGACAATGGGCGGGGTTCGGTTTGCCACAAACGCCCTGCTTTACATAGGATTGGACAGCACCCTGTTACCCTGGAGGAAACCATGTGGGATTACACTGATAAAACGAAAGAGCATTTTCTCAACCCGCGGAATGTCGGTTTTATCGACGATTTCGACGGGATCGGGGAAGTCGGCTCCCTGGCCTGCGGCGACGCGCTCAAGCTGACTTTCAAGCTGGGTGACGACCAGCGGATTGCCGATGCCAAGTTCCAGACCTTTGGCTGTGCCAGCGCCATCGCTTCATCGTCCGCCTTGACGGAAATTGTCAAGGGCATGAGCCTGGACGAGGCGGCCAAGGTCACCAACGAAGATATCGCCGATTACCTGGGCGGCCTTCCCAAGGAGAAAATGCACTGCTCGGTCATGGGACGGGATGCCATGGAAAAGGCCATCGCCTATTACCGCGGGGAGGCCGCCAAAGAGATCGAAGGCGAAATTGTCTGCGAGTGCTTCGGTGTTTCCGATGTGCAGATCGAGCGGGCGGTGAAAGAAAACGGCCTGACCACCCTGGAAGATGTCACCGATTACGTGAAGGCCGGCGGCGGCTGCGGCAACTGCCACGACAAGATCCAGTTCATCATCGATTCGGTGCTGGGCAATGCCCCCCGGGCCGCCAGGAAACCCGAAAAGTTGACCAATATCCAGAAGATCAAGATGATCGATGCCACCCTGGAACGGGAAATCAAGCCGGCGCTGAAACAGGACGGCGGCGATATCGAACTGGTGGATGTGGACGGCAACCGGGTGCTGGTGAAGCTTCGGGGATCCTGTGCGTCGTGCAGCAAATCCCAGATCACCCTGAAACACTACGTGGAAACCAAACTCAAGGATCTGGTCTCCCAGGAACTGGTCGTCGAGGAGGTGTAGCGGATGAAACCCATTTACATGGACAACAATGCCACTACCCGTGTTGCACCGGAGGTGGTGGAGGCGATGCTGCCCTATTTTTCCGACCTGTACGGCAATCCGTCCAGCATGCACGCCTTCGGCGGCAACGTGGGCGCCACGCTCAAGGCGGCCCGCGAACAGGTGGCCACCCTGCTAGGCGCCATGCCCGAAGAGATCCTGTTCACCAGCTGCGGCACCGAAAGCGACAGCACGGCCATTCACGCCGCCATCCGGGCCAATCCGGACAAGCGCCACATCATCACCACCCGGGTGGAGCATCCGGCGGTGAAGAGCCTGTGCGAGCACCTGGCAGACAACGGCTACCGGGTGACGTTTGTTCCCGTGGACCGGCTGGGGCGTCTGGACCTGGATTTCCTCTACAAGCACCTGTCCGACGACACGGCCATCGTCAGTGTCATGTGGGCCAACAATGAAACCGGAACGATTTTCCCCGTGGAAGAGATTGCCCGCAAGGTCAGGGAGCGGGGCATCGTCTTTCACTCCGATGCCGTCCAGGCCGTGGGAAAAATTCCCATCAACATGGCCGATTCGTCCATCGACATGCTTTCGATTTCCGGGCACAAACTGCACGCCCCCAAGGGGGTCGGCGTCCTTTACATTCGCAAGGGCACCAAGTTCGCTCCTTTTCTCATGGGGGGACACCAGGAATTCGGGCGCCGGGCCGGCACCGAGAATACCGCCTCCATCATCGGCATGGGCCGCGCCGCCCAGCTGGCCATGGAATGCATGCAGGACGAAAACACCCGGGTGCGGGCCCTGCGGGACAAGCTGGAAACCGAACTGCTCAAACGCGTGCCCAAATCAATGATCAACGGCGATCCGGAAAACCGCCTGCCCAACACCACCAGCATCGCCTTCGAGTACATCGAGGGCGAAGCCATCCTGCTGCTGATGGACCAGTACGGGATCTGCGCCTCATCCGGTTCCGCCTGTACGTCCGGCTCCCTGGAACCCTCCCACGTGCTGCGTGCCATGGGGGTGCCCTTCACCGCCGCCCACGGATCGATCCGCTACAGCCTGAGCATTTACAACACCGAAGAAGAGATCGATTTCATCATCGAGAAGATGCCGCCCATCATCGAACGCCTGCGCCAGATGTCGCCCTTCTGGAAGGAAGGCATGATCGCTTAAAGACGCCTCCCCACGGCTTGACCGGCCGTTAACATATAAAGCGCGGTGGTTCCCCTGTGGAGGGGAACCACCGCGTTTTTTGTATAGAGCCCCTTTTTCTATTCGAACGCCACCCGTCAACTCCAGTCGAGAACTTTCCAAATGGATGGATTCAATATTCAGTTGTTTGGGGTGAATCAATCGGTTTGCACAGTTGCCGATCAACGATCACCAGCGCTTGGCCTTGGTCTATCTCAAACAGAATCATGACATCGACAACCAGGACTATCGCCGGTTGAACCGCGTGGATATGATGACCGCCGGGAGTGATTTGCGGGGCTTGGTGCAGGCGGATCTTGTGGAACAGAGCGGTGTCGGCCGATGGACCAAATATCGTTTGAAGGTTTCAGTGGCTGAAAATGGCGATTCGCCAATAGGGGAAAACGAGAAAAAAATTATAGGCTACATTCAACAGCAGGGCTCAATCACCAATGCCGAATGCCGCGAACTGTTAGGTACCAATCTTGACGAAACATCCTACATCCTGAAAAAAATGACCGATAAAGGGGTAATCAAGCGGTTGGGGAAGGGGCGATGGACCCGGTACGAGTTGCCTTGATTTCTATTTGGAATTCTATTTGGAATTTTTCCAAATAGAATTATTCAAATATTTCAGTTGTATGAACGCCATATAGGGTTCTATTTGGAATTCTATTCGTAATTTCCAAATAGAATTACGAATAGAATTTTATCGTCATGAGCAACCCAACTCAGAAAATCAAAACGAGCGAATCAACCTGCCCGGCGGCCTTACTAAAGGGTGAAATCTCCTCCCGTTTTCAAAGCTTTTGGACCATTGGCAACCTTGATATCCTCAATGACAACTTGTTGGGCATTTTCTGCTCGATCCGATGCCCCGGCAAAATCATTTTGAACACCTACGATTGCATGCGGCTTTTGCGCGACGCCGGCGTCCCCGTTGTCAGCGGTTTCCATTCTCCCATCGAAAAGGACTGCCTGGATATCCTGCTGAAAGGCGACCAGTCGATTGTCGTCTGTCCGGCGCGCAGCATCGCTCGGATGCGGATTCCGAGCGTATGGAAAAAGCCGATCGATCAGGGCCGGTTGCTGATTTTGTCGCCATTCGACGAAAAACAGAAACGGCCCACCGTATCGACTGCCCAGCAACGCAACAATCTGGTTGCCATGTTGGGAAGCCGTTTTTTGATTCCCTATGCCGACACCAGCGGCAAACCAGAGCAACTTGGCAGGAAGATCATCCAGGCTGGGAAAGGGGTCTATACATTTCTATCAGGAAAAAGCCGTCTGGTTTAGTTTGGTGCGGAAATGATCAAACCCACAATAGAAGGAATAAGGGCGACGGTCAGTAATTGTCATTATGTCCCATCGTATTAGTTTTATAAAAAAACCCCCATCCCCAAGAGCAAACAATATATAAAATTTAGAAGCTGGGGCGGCCGATGCGTTCGGTCATATAAACGGATTGAGCCAAAAGCGATTCCTTTTGCCCCTTCGTCACGGGCCTGAGCATCGCAGACAGCGGCGACCTTGGGCCTGTGGCTGTTTGAGCGCAGCGAGTTCCACAGGACCCGCCGGTGGCGAGAAGCGCAAGGGATGTCCCGTGACGCGGGCGGCTTCTTTTGTTTCGTTTTCTTGGCCGCACAAGAAAATGAAAAACGGAATTTGATCGTTTTAAAATTACAATTGCTGGGCGACGGTCTTCCTTGACCGCTGCATATACTGCATGTATGCATTATACACGATATACAAAAATTGAGGATTCCATGGCACTCAATATCACAAATCAGAGAGTCGAACAGAAGACGATCCACGCTGGAAAAAATTGCATCCGCATTGGACATCAGCGCGGATCAATTGACCGAGTGAAAAATGGGATAATTATGACCTGGTATTGCAGGCGGGGCATATCTGTGCGCATTCGGGACACAGCAGATGCAGCCGGTCGCAGAAATGGATGTCGGTCGCGGCTTGCCCGCAGCCATTGCAAACCAGGGGATCAAGGGATTTGTCGATGGGATTGTAGAACAGGGTGAAGGGCTTTTTGCTGCGGCCGATGGTGGCCTGACAGAACAACTTGACGGCTGGGGTGCGGATCAGCATGGCACCGCTGAGTTCTATCTTGACCTTGATGCTGTATTTCTTGAACAGGTCATCTTTTTTCTTGGCCATCTCTTCCGGTATCAGCGCAATTTTTTCTCTTCGCTCCTGAATCAACTGCTTGGACATGCCGCTGCGCTTCAAATTGTCCCTCATCTCCTGCTTCAAGTCGGCATAGTATGCCTCCAGGTTGGCCACATCCCTCCTGAAGCGGCGGTTCATGCTGTCACGGAAGGGCTGGATTTCCGCTTCTACCCATTTGGGTGCCTGACGGCTGACCCAATCAATGATGGCATCGATTTTTCCCGCTTCAAACGGGCTGCAGGGGCCATCCGGCTCAAATTCCTTTTCGGTGGTCTCCAGCATTTCCTCAAGGTTGCCGACCGGCGCACCGGTTTCGATGTTGAAGGCCCGGGGAATCAATCCCTCTTTTTGTTCGTCGCTTTGAGCCAGAAAACGGCAATTCAGCAGCAGGTATTCGGTGAGTACTTCGGCGGTGTTGTTCACGCCGACAATGGCACCGTGAAAGGTGAACCGCTCCTGGATCAGCCGGTCGAAGCCCTGGCTTTTGAGGTAGTGAAAGGCGAGACGAACAATGGTCAGGGGAATCTGCTCTCCGGCGGCCTGGATGATGGTTTCCAGCAGCGGAGAGCCATAGTTGACGCTGTAACTATCCGGCGACTCGCCTTCAACGGCCAGGTGGCAATACTCAGGAATACCGAACCGCCGTGCCAGATCCCCTGGAACCAGCAGATCCAGACCTGAGCCACGTTTTTCGACCACCGCACCCCGGCAGACAAAGAAACGTTCGACAAACGATTCCAGGGTGTGGTTCGGATCAGAGTTCAAAATTCTCTCCGAAAAGATTCTCGTCCAACTGTTTTGTTGTGTGGTAGCGTGTTTTGGAGCGCTTGAGCTGCGTGGCCAATTGGTCGAAGCCCTTTTGACGTTCTTCCGGCAATGCCGCATCCATCCATATATTGTACACCCGGTCGGAAAAATCCTTTTCGCCGCGAACGCGTCCGAGGATCATTTCAATCTCGCCGATCACCATCTCGAACATGTTGATTTTACGATCCAGGATATCCAGAATGTAATCTTCGATGCTGTTGGCCGAGCAGAGGTTGAAAATGCGCACCTCATTTTCCTGTCCGATGCGGTGAATCCGGCCGATACGCTGTTCGATTTTCATGGGATTCCAGGGCAGGTCATAGTTGATCATCTGGTGGCAAAATTGCAGGTTGCGTCCCTCGCCGCCGATTTCCGTGGTGACCAGAATATCGGTTTGCTCCTTGAATTGCTCTATCTGTGCATCCTTTTCCGCGTTTTTCATTTGGCCGTGAAACATCGCATGGGGTATCTTTTTCCAGGCCAGGTAATCAGAGATATGCGCCAAGGTGCCCATGTACTTGACAAAGATAATTTTTTTTCCCGGTGCACTGTGAATGATGTTGAGCAGGACTTTGTTCTTCTGGGTATCGCCCATGGACCGTGTCAGATTGCGGATGGCCCCTATCTGTTTTTCATGGTCCAGCAGCAGTTCCTTGTTGCCCAGCATGCGCGAAAGAGTCGATTCCACTGCCTGTGGTGAAGATCCGGCTTCGGCCAACAGGTGTTTGAGCAGTAGCTTGTTGCCTGTCCCGCTGGTCTCATTGATGGATTGAACCAAGGTGGTGATGCGGTCGTAAAGCTCTTTTTCCGCACCGGTGGGCTCAATCCTTATGGTTTCGGCAAAGCGTGGGGGAATATTGATTTTTGCCACGGCCCGGGTGTTGCGAATCATCACCTGGCCGAGAAGTTTCTTGAGCCGGCTGCGGTTTTGCGGGCTGGTCGGATCCCCCTTGGTCATGAACCGCTCGCGAAAGGCTTTGGCCGTCTTGAGTTGGCCCGGCTTGAGCAGGGTGATCAGGTTGTACAACTCCATGAGGTTGTTTTCCACCGGCGTGGCGGTCAACAGGAGCAGGAACCGTTTTTTAAGCGCGTTGACCAGCTTCCAGTTGAGGGTATTGCGATTCTTAAGATGATGGGCCTCATCCACGATCACCATGTCATATTCCCGGCGGGTCACGGCATCGACGTTGCGCTTGGATTTTGCCTGATTGATGGAGGCCAGAATAAACGGCAGGTTCCAGAACGCGTGATTGGACTTGCGAAAATCCAGGTCGTCGGTGGATGCAAAATCAAGAGCGAATTTGGCTTTCAGTTCTTCCTGCCACTGGCTGACCAGTGGGGTGGGGGTCAGGATCAGGGCACTTTTAACCATGCCACGCTGAACATACTCTTTCAGGACCATGCCGGCTTCGATGGTCTTGCCCAGCCCCACCTCGTCCGATAGAAGGGCGCGTCCACGAAAGGTTTTTAACACTTTGCGGGCCGTCTCTTCCTGGTGCCAGAACGATTGGACACCCATGAGGGTCGACAAGCAGATCAGGTTCTCGAAGGACTCCCTGAAGCGGATACGCTGGGCCTCCAGGGCAACGTCATACCGTGCGTGGGATGACGCCATGCCTGCGGATAGATGCGTTTGGAAGGAATCCCGGTCGATGACCACGCTTACGGGAATTTCAGGCAAGGACGGTTCTGACGCGGGAGGCCTCGGGTGTACCGACCGGGGACTGGCCACCTGAGGTTTGTTTTTGACCGCTTTTTTCTTGACTTGCTTTTTGGGGGGCGAAGGCCGGCCGCTTACTTCATTCTGCAATTGGAACAGGCAATATTCACGATTGTGTTTCGCATCCCTGTTGAGTCGACGCTTATTGGGAATGTTCATGGAGGGGAGCCGAACGATCAGGCGATCGATCGTTTGAATGGCCAGTTCGAAATCCCCTTTATCGATCAGCAAATTGGTAAAATGGGGCAATAGCAGGTCATCCATCTGACCACAGCTGTACAACCGCATGATGCCGTCAAACTGGAGCTTTGGGTTCTTCATCCTGAATCCCAAATCAACCAGGGCCCTGATGTAATCGAGGTCATTCGGAGCCAGCTTCAGCGTTTTTTTAATAAAATGCAACGCTTTGTCAAAATTTCCCTGCTCCTTGTACCATTGGGATTCGGCGTAAAAAAAATCTGCTTTGTCCAAGCGGACTTCAGCATGTTGGGCCTTCTTGCGGGCCTGAAGCTTGTTTTTGCGTTTGGCTTTCTTTTTTTGTGTTTTGGTGGTCGGCATGGCTTTCTACAGGACAATGCGTGGCAGACGATCCAATCAATCCAACCGAAACCGACATCACCCTTTCAACTTGGCATCTACCTGCTCCTGCAGCCACCCGATCCATTCGTCAAAGCCTTCTTCGGTTTTGGCGGACATTTCGAAAACGGGCATGCCCGGGTGGATCTGGCCGATCGATTTGCGCGCCAGGTCCATGTCGAAATCCAGGTAGGGCAAAAGGTCGATCTTGTTGAGCAGGGTGGCGTCGCACTCGCGGAACATGAGGGGGTACTTGGCCGGCTTGTCTTCGCCCTCGGTGACCGAGAGGACCACCACACGCTTGTCCTCGCCGATATCGAACTCGGCCGGGCAGACCAGGTTGCCGATGTTCTCCACGATCAGCAGGTCGATGGCATCCAGGTCCAGGCCGGCCACGGCCCTTTCGACCACATGGGCCGCCAGGTGGCAGTCTCCGCCGAATTCATCGGTGTTGATCTGGATCACCGGGGCACCGGACCGGGCCAGGCGGTCGGCATCGTGGGTGGTGCAGATATCGCCCACGATCACGGCGCAGCGCAGCTCCGGCATGATGCGGGCCAGGGTTTTCTGCAAGGTGGTGGTCTTGCCCGAGCCCGGCGAACTCATCATGTTGAGCACGAAGACCTTTTTTTCGTTAAAGACGGCCCGCATGCGGTCCGCCATGATGTCATTGGCGTCCAGCACCCGCCGGACCACCTTGATTTCACGGGTGCCCGATTTCCGGGACTCAACGTCATGTCCGTGGTCGTGATGGTGGTGATGGTCGTGGGAACCGTGTTTTTTATGATCGTGATGATAGCGTCGGGTGATGCGATTGGCGAAATTCCACATGGTCAATCCTTGTCCTCGATTTCAATGGACTTGATGTCCAGTTCGCGGCCCGAGAGAATGTCGATGGCCCCGCTCTGGCAGTTCTTGCAGGTAAACACCGGCTCCGTGACGGTCCACTGGGTCTGGCAGTCCCTGCACCGGGCCACCACGGGCATTTCCTCTACGGCCAGTTCGGCCCCTTCCAGGGGCGTGTCCTTGATCACCAGATCAAAGCAGAACCGCAGGCTTTCCGTCACGATGGCCGACAGCTTGCCCACCTGAAGGTTGACTTTGCGGACCTTGCTGCCCTGCATATCTTCCGGGATCGAAGCTTTGGCGATGTCCACGATCTCCATGGCGATGCCCATTTCGTGCATGGTTTTCTCCGAGGACCGAGGTTAGATAACGGATGCCTGAAAACGGCGCTTGGTGATCCAACCTGCCTTGAAACACATCATTCTATTCCCCCTCACCCTGTCCCTCTCCCCCGGGGGGCGAGGGGACGCCAGCACGACCGTTGTAAAAATATTGGGATAAACCGCACGTGTCGTCTCCCTCTCCCATTGAGGGGATAGGGCCGGGGTCTGGGGTGTTCAATTTCAACGCAGATCAATTACCATCTGGCCGAAATTAGATCAACTGCCAAAAAACCACGGACGGCCTGCAAAGACCGTCCGTATAGAAAAAGATCAATTCAATCGGAATCAGAAATGGCAGATTTCGCCCGAGTTCAAAGCGGGTGGTGGATTCGAACCGAAGGAATATTGTGAATATTTCGAGTATTCGGATCCGCCGCCCAACACAGAAATCGGGTAAGAGATGCCCTTTCCATCCCGGCTATTTAAAGGTTTCGGCGCAGACATCGCTCAGATACGCCAGGTTCTCGCACACATGGATCCCGTTGGCCTTCATGGCCGCCACCTTGCTCTGGCCGGTGCCGCTGCTGCCGCTGATGATGGCGCCGGCATGGCCCATGCGCCGTCCCGGAGGCGCGGTCAGGCCGGCGATGAAACCGACAACCGGTTTGGTGACCTCGGCCTTGATGTAGTCGGCCGCATTTTCTTCCGCGTCGCCGCCGATTTCGCCGATCATGACGATGCCTTCGGTGGCCTCGTCGGCCTGGAAGCGCTCCAGGCAGTCGATGAAGTTGGTCCCGTTGACCGGGTCGCCGCCGATGCCGATACAGGTGGTCTGGCCCAGGCCGGTGGTGGTCAGGGCGTGGACGGCTTCATAGGTCAGGGTGCCGGATCGGGAGACCACGCCGATTTTGCCGGGCTGGTGAATGACGGCGGGCATGATGCCGATTTTGCATTCGCCGGGGGTGATGATGCCGGGGCAGTTGGGACCGATGAGGCGCACCGGTTTGTCCTTGAGGTAGTTTTTCACCCGCATCATGTCCATGACCGGAATCCCCTCGGTGATGCAGACGATCAGGGGCACTTCGGCATCGGCCGCTTCCATGATGGCGTCAGCGGCAAAGGGCGGGGGCACGAAAATCATGCTGGCATTGGCACCGGCGATCCTGACGGCATCGGACACCGTATTGAAAACGGGAACGTCGTCCATCTTCTGGCCGCCCTTTCCGGGCGTCACGCCGGCCACCACCTGGGTACCGTAGTCCACGCATGCACGGGTATGGAACTGGCCTTCCTTTCCAGTAATACCCTGCACCACCAACTTCGTTTCCTTATTGACAAGTATGCTCACGATTCATTCCTCGCTTGTTTGTGGGAGTTACTGGATGGCTTCCTTCAACTTCTCGGCTGCGTCCTTGAGGTCTTTGGCGTTGATCAGGTCCAGGCCCGAATCCGCCAGGATCTGGCGCCCCTCTTTCAGGTTGGTGCCTTCCATGCGGATGATCACCGGCACGCGCAGGCCCACCTTCTCGGCGGCCTGGACCACGCCGTTGGCCAGCCGGTCGCAGCGCAGGATTCCGCCGAAGATATTGATCAGGATTGCCTTGACGTTTTCGTCGCTCTGCAGGATGCGGAAGCCGTTTTCGATCTGCTCGGCGCTGGCGCCGCCGCCCACGTCGAGGAAGTTGACCGGATTGCCGCCGGCGTACTTGATGCAGTCCATGGTGGCCATGGCCAGTCCGGCGCCGTTGACCATGTTGCCCACGTTGCCGCCTTCGCCAAGATGGATGTAGTTCAGGCCGTGGCTGCCGGCCTCCACTTCGGTGGGATCCTCTTCATCCAGATCGCGGTACTCTTTTACGTCCGGGTGACGGTAGAGGGCGTTGTCGTCGAAATCCATCTTGCCGTCCAGGGCGATGACATCGTCTTCCGCGGTGATGATCAGGGGGTTGATCTCCACCAGGGAGCAGTCGTAGTTGACGGCCAGGTTAAACAGGTTCTTCAGCAGGACGGTGAAGGGTTTCATGGAAGCTTTGGGCATGTTGAGCCCGAACGCCGCCGCCCGCAGGTGGTAGCCCTGGATGCCCACGTTGGGATCCACATACACCTTGATGATCTTCTCCGGGGTTTTCTCGGCCACATCTTCGATGTCCATACCGCCGGCTTCCGAAGCCATGATGATCATCTTGGCGGTGGCGCGGTCCGGCAGAATGCTGAGGTAGAGTTCCTTGGCGATGTTGAGCCCCTGCTCGACCAGCAGCTTTTTGACCCGTTTTCCGCCGGGACCGGTCTGCTTGGTGACCAGGTTCATCCCCAGAATGCTGCCGGCGTAGTCGTCGAATTCCTGTTCGTTCTTGGCCACTTTCACGCCGCCGCCCAACCCGCGGCCTCCTGCGTGGATCTGGGCCTTGACCACCACCGGATAGGATCCCAGTTTTTCAGCGGCCGCCTTGGCCTCTTCGACGGTAAAGGCGACCTGACCGTCGGGAACGGCCACGCCGTTCTTGCGGAACAGTTCTTTGGCTTGGTATTCATGAATTTTCATGGATGGGCCTCTTTCTCCTTAATTCGATAGGGTTGCGGATAGTGTCTTTGGAAAGGCCAGAGGGAGGAAGCTGTCAGCTGACTGAATACTGCGATGACCGATAACGCCGTCCAAAAACATTATCTTGAAGTCTGTAACGGAGGAAACGTTGGGTTCATCGATCGTAAAAATCCGGCTGAAAAAGGATGAGCACGGTCGTGAGCCGCAGGCGGGTGACCATGCTCATTTATTCAGTGCCCATCCATAAATGGTTCTTTTCCCGATATCAGCGCTATGCTCAAAATTTTATCCTCGGAATATCAACACGATGCCTGCGGTAAAATTTTTCGCCTGCTTTGATCTCGGCCAAAATTCCCCATTTCTGGATGGACACTGTTCAGTCACATGACTTCCGGCTTAACCGACCACGCAGAGCACATCTCCCTTGGCCACCGAGTCTCCCGATCCGTAGTTGATCGCTTTGACCGTTCCGCTGGCCGGCGCGGCCAGGGCGTTTTCCATCTTCATGGCTTCCAGGATCACCAGGGTCTCCCCTTCGTTGACCGCGTCGCCCACTTTTTTCTCGTACTTGACGATCATGCCGGGCATGGGGGCGGGCAGGGGGGTGCCGGCGGCGTCTGCCGCCGCAGGGGCAGCGGGCGCGGCTTCGGCTTTCTTCTCGGGCGCGGCTGCCGGCGCAGCTGCGGCCGGTGCGGCCGGTGCGGCAGCGGGCGCAGCTGCAGGGGCAGCTGCAGGGGCGGGCGGTGCGGCCGCCGGAACGGCGCCGGACAGCTGAATCTGCTGGGCGTATTGCAGCACCGGGCTGCCGCCGACTTCGTCCACACCCACTTCAAAGTACTCGTTGTCCACGAACACATTGAAGGTGCGTGTGTTCTCACCCTTGGCCGGAGCGCCCTTCTTCTTCTCAACCAGTTCGCCGGCCTTGGCTTTTTTAATCAGCTCGTCCTTCTTCCGGACCTCATCCATGGTGATGGGTTTGACTGATGCGGGCGGCTCTTCCTTGCCGTACTTCCACTGCAGGAACTTCTTTCCGGTGACCGGGTAGATGGCGTAAAGCACCAGGTCGTCCTTATCCACGGCCAGGTCGCCGATCTCTTCCTTGGCCTTCTCCAGTTCCGGTTCGAGCACTTCGGCGGGCCGGCAGGTGATCGGCTCTTCGCCCCGTTCGTAGCCCTTGAGGGCCTTTTTCTGAACCTCTTCGTTGATGGGCACGGCGGTCTTGCCGTAGAGGCCGTAGCACAGGTCCTTGACCTGGCCGGTGATCATCTTGTAGCGCTCTTCCGGGGTGTCGAAGAGCACGTTGTTGACCGTCTGGATGCCCACGATCTGGCTGGTGGGCGTGACCAGCGGAATCTGGCCCAGGTCTTTGCGGACCCGCGGCAGTTCCTTGTACACCTCGTCGATCTTGTCCAGGGCGTCCATGTCGCGCAGCTGGTTGACCAGGTTGGAGAGCATGCCGCCGGGGGTCTGATGGAGCAGCACGTTGATGTCGATGATGGACATCTTGGAATCGTCCAGCAGGTGTTTGTACTTGGGCATGACTTCTTTTTCGAAGATCTCGTTGATCCGGGCCAGCAGGTGGATGTCGAAGCCCGTGTCGCGGCTGGTTCCCAAAAGGCTCATCACCAGCGGCTCCACGGCGGCGTGGGAGGTGCGATAGGCGTAAGGCGTCATGACGGTGTCGATGATGTCCACACCCGCCTCGATGGCCTTGAGGTGGCTCAGCGGAGACATGCCGGAAGTGAAGTGGCTGTGCAGGTGGACGGGCAGCTTGACCGCCTCCTTGATGGCCTTGACCACGGCATAGGCATCGTAGGGGGCGATGAGACCGGCCATATCCTTGATACAGATGGAGTCGGCGCCCATGGCATCCAGGTCCTTGGCCTTGTTCACATAGTAATCCAGATTGTAGACCTCGCCGCCCAGACGCGGTTCGGTCAGCGTGTAGCAGATGCAGCCCTGGAAGTGCCGGCCGTACTCCTTGATTTTGGGCACCACGGTCTCGAAATTGCGGTAGTCGTTGAGGGCGTCGAAGGTGCGGAAGATGTCCATGCCGTTTTCGCAGGCGCGGTCCATGAAGGCGTTGGCCACGTCATCGGCGTAGTTGCGGTAGCCGACCAGGTTCTGGGCCCGCAGCAGCATGGAGAATGGGGTCTTTTTGAAGTAGCGTTTCAGGGTGCGGATCCGTTCCCAGGGATCCTCGTTGAGGAAGCGGTGCATGGTGTCGAAGGTGGCGCCCCCCCAGGTCTCCACGGCCCAGAAGCCCACCTGGTCCATCAGTTCGGCCACCGGGATCATGTCCTCGGTGCGGCCGCGGGTGGCAAACAGGCTCTGGTGGCCGTCGCGGAGGCTCAGATCCATGATCTTCACCGGATTTTCCGCTTTCGGCCGGTTCACGTCGTAGTTCATGCTGGTCATTTTGACTTGATCGTGGTCACTCATCGTATGGGTCTCCTCTTAAAAATTGGAAGTGGGTTAACATGTTCGGTTCCGGTCGGCCTCAGCGCAATCGGTTAAAGGTTTTCATCTGCATCAGGTTGCGCATTTGCATCATGCCCTGCCTGCCGGACAGGCTCCACAGGTTGCCCTGGTCAAATCGGCGGGGTTCGGGCCGCTTGGGCGGCGGCATGACCAGCGCTTCCTCTTCGGTCTGGATATAGGCCGATACCGCGGCAACGGCGGCGGCCAGCTTTTTCTCATTTGCGTCCATATATCACACCTTTTAGGGGTTGGTTAGCGTTTGACGTCGGCCGCTACGTGGGGATGTTGCCGTGCTTTTTCGGTGGCCGCAGTTCCCGTTTGCTGCACATGACTTCCAGGGCGTCGATGAGCCGCGGCCGGCTCTCGGCCGGCTCGATAACCGCATCGATGTAGCCCCGCTGGGCGGCGCAGTATGGATTGGAGAACAGGTCCTCGTATTCGGCGATCTTCTCGGCCCGTTTGGCCTTGGGATCGTCGGCGCCCTTGATCGCTTTGCGGTGGATGATGTTGGCGGCACCGGCGGCACCCATGACGGCGATTTCGGCGGTGGGCCAGGCAAAGGCAAAATCGGCTCCCAGGTCCTTGGAGCACATGGCCAGATAGGATCCGCCGTAGTCCTTGCGGGTGACCAGCAGCAGCTTGGGCACGGTGGCTTCGCTGTAACACCACAGCAGTTTGGCGCCGTGGCGGATAATGCCGCCCCATTCCTGCTGGCTGCCGGGCAGGTAGCCGGGGACGTCGGCGATGGTGAGCAGCGGGATGTTGAAGGCATCGCAGAAACGGATGAACCGGGTGGCCTTGTCCGAGGCGTTGATGTCCAGGCACCCGGCCATGACCATGGGCTGGTTGGCGATGATGCCGATGCTGCGGCCGTTGAGGCGGGCGAAGGCCGTCAGGATATTGGTGGCGAAGTGCTGATGGGGTTCGAAAAAGGTCCCGTTGTCCACGATGGCGCGGATCACGTCGCGCATGTCGTAGGACTGGTTGGGGCTGTCCGGGATGATCGTGTTAAGCGCTTTGTCGGTTCGGGTGGGGTCGTCGCCCGTCTCCACCACCGGCGGCTCTTCCATGTTGTTGGCCGGCAGATAAGCCAGCAGGCATTTGATCTGGTTGATGGCGTCTTCGTCGCTTTCGCAGGCGAACTGGGCCACACCGCTCTTTTCATTGTGGGCCATGGCGCCGCCCAGGTCCTCGAAGTTGATCTCTTCTCCGGTGACCGATTTGATGACCTCAGGACCGGTGATGAACATGTAGCTGGTGTTCTTGACCATGAAGATATAATCGGTCATGGCCGGTGAATAGACCGCACCGCCGGCCGTTGGCCCCATGATGGCCGAGATCTGTGGAATGACGCCGGAGGCCACCGAGTTGCGATAAAAGATCTGGCCGTAGCCGGACAGGGCGTCGACCCCCTCCTGAATGCGGGCGCCGCCCGAGTCGTTGATGCCGACAAAGGGGACGCCGGCTTTCAGGGCCATGTCCATGACCTTGCAGATCTTCTTGGCCTGCATTTCGCCGAGGCTGCCCGCCCGGGCGGTAAAGTCCTGGGCAAAGGCGAACACCGGCCGGCCATCCACGAGGCCGTGTCCGGTAACGACGCCATCGGAAGGAATGTCAACATCCTCCATGCCGAAATTCACGCAGCGGTGCCGGACGAACATGTCGATTTCCCGAAACGTTCCCTTGTCGAACAGTTTTCCCATGCGTTCACGGGCGGTCAGCTTGCCTTTTTCCTTGTGCTTGGCAACCAGTTTTTCCCCGCCCATCTCAAGGATGCGGGCTTCCCGCGCCTTGAGATCCTTGATTTTTTCCTTCACAATACCCATGTCACATTCCTTTCACCTGAAGTGCAGAACTCATTGACTAGCTGGCGGGTGAGGATAAAAGTCATCCGGCAACTGGCCACAAATTATATATAACTAAAATAAACAAAAGGTTAAAAAATAATTCCCCATGTCAGACGGGCCTGAAAACAATCTTCCAATTTTCTAGACTCAGCGATCCTTGTCAAGCAAAAAAAGGAGCGTGTCCGCGCCGACGGTGGGAGAGAGGTCTCCCCGTTCCACGGATGCTTCGATGTCTCCCAGGCGGTCGCTGATGGCCGGATTGTCGTAAAACCGTTCCTTGAGCCCGTCTTCGATGCGCGACCACATCCAGGCCAATGACTGGCGGCGACGTTTTTCGTCCAGTTCTCCGGTGGCGGACAATCGCTTGCGGTAATCCAGGATGGTCTCCCATAGTGTGTCCACCCCGTCCAATGTCAAGGCGCTGCAAGTCAATACCGGGGGGGACCATGTGTGCGTGGCCGGGTTGAGCAGGTGCAGGGCCATCTCATAGGATCGCCGGGCTTTTTCCGCCTTTTCCCGGTTGTCGCCGTCGGCCTTGTTGATGGCCACCGCGTCGGCCAGTTCCAGCACGCCTTTCTTGATGCCCTGCAGTTCATCGCCGGCTCCGGCCAGCATGAGAACCAGGAAAAAATCCACCATGGAGGCCACCGTGGTTTCAGACTGTCCCACCCCCACGGTTTCCACGACCACCACATCGAACCCGGCGGCTTCACAGACCAGCAGCGTTTCACGGGTCATGCGGGCCACCCCGCCCAGGGTGCCGCCGGAGGGCGACGGGCGGATAAATGCACCCGGGGCAACGGACAACCGTTCCATGCGGGTCTTGTCCGCCATGATGCTGCCGCCGCTGCGGGTGCTGGACGGGTCGACAGCCAGCACCGCCACCCGGTGGCCCTTCTCCACCAGCATGGTGCCGAAGCTTTCGATGAAGGTGCTTTTGCCGACCCCGGGAACACCGGTGATGCCGAGGCGGATGGCCGTCCCCGTGAACGGGAGCAGCCGGTCGACCACGGTGCGCCCCAGTTGCCGGTGGATGGGATGCGCGCTTTCGATCAGGGTGATGGTCTTGGCCAGGATGCGGCGGTTGCCGGATCTGACGCCGTCGATGTAATAGTCGGGATCTTTTCCACCCATTGGAAAATGGCCCCCATTCTGGCTTGCTGAGTCATTGGCAACCCGCTCCCCCGCCGCACCGGAATGGCCTGGCGACGGGGGAGCGGGCGTATGCGGACCCAGTGCGATTATGCGTTGCGGTTGTCCAGGGCGTTGAGCACCTTGTTGGCCGATTCGGTAATGGCCGTTCCGGGTCCGAAGACGCCCACGGCACCGGCCTGGTAGAGAAAGTCATAGTCGCCCGGTGGAATCACGCCGCCGACGATGACCTGAATGTCGTCGCCCCCGGCTGCCTTGAGCGCCTTGATGAGCTGGGGCACCAGGGCCTTGTGCCCGGCGGCCAGGCTGGATGCGCCCACCAGGTGGACGTCGTTTTCCACCGCCATTTTGGCCGCTTCCTCCGGCGTCTGGAACATGGGGCTGATATCCACGTCAAAGCCCAGATCGGCAAAGGCCGTCGCCACCACCTTGATGCCTCGGTCGTGGCCGTCCTGGCCCATCTTGGTGAGCAGGATGCGCGGCCGTCGGCCCTCTTTGTCCATGAAGCCGTCGGTGCGCTTGCGAATGGCCTCGATCACCTCGTTGTCGGAATATTCGGACGCGTAAACCCCGGAGATGCACTGGGTGGTGGCCACGAAGCGGCCGAAGACTTTTTCCATGGCGTCGGACACCTCGCCCACCGTGGCCCGGGCGCGGATGGCCGCGATGCTGGCGGCCAGCAGGTTGCCGTCGTTTTCGGCCGCCTGGGTGACCCCGCCCAGGGCGTTGCGGACGGCGTCGTCGTCCCGGTCGGCCTTGAGCCGCTTGATCATGCGGATCTGGTCTTCGCGCACCTCGTCCGAGACTTCCAGCACGTCCATGGGGGTATCTTCGTCGAGTTTGTATTTGTTGACGCCCACGATGACATCCAGCCCCTGGTCGATGCGGGCCTGCTTGCGGGCCGCCGATTCCTCGACCCGCAACTTGGGCATGCCGGTTTCGATGGCTTTGGCCATGCCGCCCAGTTCTTCGACTTCATCGATGATTTTGCGGGCTTCCTTGATGATTCCGTCGGTGAGGGCCTCGATGTAGTAGGAGCCGCCCAGCGGATCGACCGTGTGGCATACCTGGGATTCTTCCTGGATGATGATCTGGGTATTGCGGGCGATGCGGGCCGAAAAGTCCGTGGGCAGGCCGACGGCCTCGTCAAAGGAGTTGGTGTGCAGGCTCTGAGTGCCGCCCAGTACCGCAGCCAGGGCTTCCAGGGTGGTGCGGATGACGTTATTGTAGGGGTCCTGCTCGGTGAGGCTCCAGCCCGAGGTCTGGACATGGGTCCGCAGCATGGAGGATTTGGGGTTTTTGGGATTGAAGGGCTTGATCAGCTCGTGCCACAGGAAGCGGGCTGCCCGCAGCATGGCGATTTCCATGAAAAAATTCATGCCCACGCCGAAGAAAAAGCTCAGCCGCGGGGCGAAGGCATCGATGTCCAGCCCGGCGGCAATGGCCGCGCGGACATATTCCAGTCCGTCCGCCAGGGTGAAGGCCGTCTGGAGTACGCTGTTGGCGCCGGCTTCCATCATGTGGTAGCCGCTGATGCTGACCGTGTTGAACTTGGGCATGTTTTCGGAGCAGTAAGCGATGATGTCCGAAACGATGCGCATGGAGGGGGTCGGCGGGTAAATATAGGTGTTGCGGGTCAGGTACTCCTTGAGGATGTCATTCTGGATGGTGCCGGAAAGCTGCTCCTGCCTGACGCCCTGTTCTTCGGCCGCCACGATATAGCCGGCCATGATGGGCAGCACCGCGCCGTTCATGGTCATGGAGACGCTCATTTTGTCCAGGGGGATCTGGTCGAAGAGGACTTTCATGTCTTCCACCGAATCGATGGCGACTCCGGCTTTGCCCACATCGCCCATGACCCGGGGGTGATCCGAATCGTAGCCGCGGTGGGTGGCCAGGTCAAAGGCCACCGACAGGCCCTTCTGGCCGGCGGCCAGGTTGCGGCGGTAAAAGGCATTGGATTCTTTGGCCGTGGAAAAACCGGCGTATTGGCGGATGGTCCAGGGGCGCCCGGCATACATGGTGGCCATGGGGCCGCGGACGTAGGGGGCGAAACCGGGCAGGGTATTGACATGGGGCATGCCTTCCAGGTCTTCCGCCGTATAGAGCGGATTGACCCGTATCCCCTCAGGGGTGTCCCACGCGAGGTCCTCCAGGGGTCTTCCCCTGAGCTGCTTGGTGGACAGGTCTTTCCATTTTTGCAAATCGGGATGTTCTGACATGGTGTGCTCCTTTTGTTAAAACGGTTGATCGGTTTAAAATGGTGATATCGGCCCCCCGGCAAACCCCATCCTGTCAACATCGTAACGCAAACGCGAATCAGTACCCACACCCCGGCACCCGGTAAAAACAAATTAACCCGCTGTCATCACTGCTCCATTCCAATGGTTAAAGTAACTTTTTTACCGGCCGCCATCACCGGGATTGGAAATGGCCCGCCAGACCATGTCGAAAAGCATGTTGGCCTGATCGGTCAATCGGCCCTGCTGCCCCCTGGAGATCCACATGGTAAAGGCACGCTGCACCGTCCCCAGCATGACGTCCAGCAGTACGCCGGCACGAACATTGGGATCGAGCTGACCTTCTTTCTGGCCCTTGCGCATCACCTCCAGGTAGAGGTTGATCATTTTTTTCTGCTGGAAGGATTCGTCCGCCATCCAGGTTTTCATGGGCAGGGTCATGAAAATGATTCTGGCCAGACCCGGGTTGCGTTCGTAGTAATCCAGCTGGAGCCAGAGCACCTTGCGCATCTTTTCCTTGAGGTCCTCGATGCCCTGAAGATGATCGTAGATGCGTTCGGTCAGTTTGCCCAGCCAGACGTCGACAAAGGCAAAGACCAGGCGCTCTTTGGATCCGTAATGTTTGTAAATGGTGGAAAAGCTTACACCCGCCCGGTTGGCCACGTCACGGATATTGGCCTTGTGAAAGTCGGAGTGGGAAAAAATGTCCAGTACGGCCTGTTCCAGCCGCTGGTAGACTTCCGGTTTAAGAGGTGCAAACATTGTTATGAGGGTTCCGATCTTTTGATCCCGTCAGGAGATCGGCTTTTGTTTAACTTATATAAATTTATACTAAAAATATTTTTTTAGATGCTTTTTTTAAACGCGAATAATGGCTGTGAATAATGATGTTTCTTGTTTAAATAACGTTTATTCATTTGTAATTTATGCATAAAATTATATTGTATAGACTGGCTCTTTCAAAAAGAGTAACAATGTTATTGCGCCTGGACGTTAGACCGCCGGTTAATCCTCTGTCAAGAATAATTTTATGAATATTGTTCATTGCATGAATTTGCAACGGGCGGCTGGTCGGTGGGCGGGCAACCCATTTGTGACGCCTATGCGCCGGCAAGGCTTGATCCCGCACCGGAAGGTCATTATAGTGCTGAAACCACTCAGCGCCTGTCCGGAAACGGCGCTGGCCCAGAAACACACGCCCCGACTCCGGACGGGCGGTCAACAACCCGTGGGGTTGCCCCATGGCGATGACGACTCAATGCTACGGAAAGGAAATGGCCGGACTGGCGGCCGTAACGGATGTATACACTCGACGATTACCATTACCACCTGCCGGAGGCGCTGATCGCCCAGACCCCGGCAACCGCCCGGGACGGCTCCCGGCTGCTTCACCTGAAACGGAACGACGGCTCGGTTTTGCACCGGCAGTTCAACCAGATTGCCGACCTGCTGCATCCCTCGGATGTCCTGATCGTCAACGACACCCGGGTTGTCCCGGGACGCCTGTACGGTCGTAAAAAAACCGGCGGCAAAGTCGAACTGCTGATCCTCGATTACGGTGAAGCCGAGGACCGCGGGCAGGATGACCGCACACGGGTTTACCGGTGCCTGATCAAGGCCTCCAAGCAGAGCCCCCCCGGCACACGGATTTTTTTCGATGAGGGGTTGACTGCCGAGGTCCTGGCTTTCTCCGACGGGATCTATTCGGTTCGGTTTTCCTCTCCCGCCCCATTTGACGACCTGCTGCATCGGATCGGGCGGATGCCGCTGCCCCCCTACATCAAAAGGGACGACAAAGGACCGGATGAAACCGACCGGATGCGCTATCAGACCGTTTATGCCCGTGAGCAGGGGGCCATTGCCGCCCCGACAGCAGGTCTGCACTTTACCGATGACATTCTGGCGTGCATCCGTGAAAAGGGCGTCACCGTGACCGCCGTCACCCTTCATGTGGGGTACGGCACCTTTGTTCCGGTCCGGGTGGACGACATCCGGGAGCACCGCATGCATGAAGAGTGGTTCTCCATTTCGGATGCGACGGCGCGGATCGTCAACCAGGCCAAGGCGGCCGGCCGCCGGGTGGTGGCCGTCGGCACCACCAGCGTGCGCTCCCTGGAATACGCCGCCCGGTCGGACGGCCGCGTGGCGGCGGGAAGCGGTCGCTGTGATCTGTTCATCTATCCGGGGTACACGTTTAAGATCGTGGATGCCATGATCACCAATTTTCACCTGCCCCGCTCCACCCTGCTGATGCTGGTGTCCGCGTTTGCCGGTCGGGAGACCATGCTGGAGGCCTATCATACGGCAGTGGCCGAAAAGTACCGCTTTTTCAGCTATGGGGATGCGATGTTGATAGAATAGGTGGACAGGCTGAAGGTGGAAGGTGTTTAGGTGGACGGACTGCGGCCGATGTTACACGGCCTGTCAGCCATGAATACGCGCTTAATCGAATCCTAACGATCATCCGAATCAGACCAATTATGATTGATTTCAAATTGATATCTCAATCCGGCGCCGCCCGGGCGGGTGTTTTCGATACGCTTCACGGCCAAATCGAGACTCCCGTCTTCATGCCCGTGGGCACCCTGGCCACGGTCAAGGCACTGAGTCCCGAGGAGTTGAAGGCCGCCGGCGCCCAGATTATCCTTGGCAATACCTATCACCTTTATCTTCGCCCCGGATGCGACATTGTCGGCCGTTTTGCCGGCCTGCACCGATTTATGCACTGGGACCGGCCCATCCTCACCGACAGCGGGGGGTTCCAGGTTTTTTCACTGGCCAAGCTGCGCAAGCTGACCGAAGCGGGCTACGCGTTCCAGTCCCACATCGACGGCAGCCGGCACATGCTGTCGCCGGAAAAATCCATCGAGGTCCAGATCTGCCTCAATTCCGACATCATCATGTGCCTGGATCAGTGCCTGGAGCATCCGGCCTCCCATGAACAGGCGGTGGCGGCCCTGGAGTTGACCACGCGCTGGGCGGCGCGCTGCAAAACCTTCTGGCGCGAACAGACGGAATGCCGCAACAGCCTGTTCGGTATCGTCCAGGGGGGCATGTTCGCCGACCTGCGGCAACGGTCCGCCGAAGCCATCGCCGAGATCGGATTTCCCGGCTACGCCATCGGCGGCCTCAGTGTGGGGGAGCCCAAGGACCTGATGATGGAAATGGCGGCCCACACCCTGCCCCTGCTGCCGGCGGACCGTCCCCGCTATATCATGGGGGTGGGCACCCCCGAGGACCTGGTCGAACTGGTGGCCCTGGGTGCCGATATGTTCGACTGCGTCATGCCCACGCGAAATGCCCGCAACGGGCAGATGTTTACCGATCGGGGTACCATCAACATCTGCAACGCGCGCTTCCGGGATGACGAGGGGCCGGTGGATCCCTCGTGTGATTGCTACACCTGCCGCCATTACAGCCTGGCCTATCTGCGGCATCTGTACACGGCGCGTGAAATACTGGCTTACCGGCTCAACAGCATCCATAACGTCCATTACTACGTGAACCTGGTCAACTCCATGCGCGAGGCGATTCTGGCCGGAACGTTTGACCAGTTCAGAAAGGCGTTCTATACTAAACGTGAGGGTTGACAGGCTGGTAACGGCCCCGATACGAACATCGGGTTCATCTTTCTCGGGAAAGGAAAACTGATATGAAAGAAAAGGTAGAAGCGGCCATCGATCTTATCCGGCCCATGCTCCAGGCGGACGGCGGGGACGTGGAACTGATCAGCGTGGAAAACGGCATTGTCAAGGTTCGGCTCCAGGGTGCCTGTGCCGGCTGCCCCATGTCCCAGATGACCCTGAAGAACGGCATCGAACGGGTATTGAAACAGAAAATCCCGGAAATCAAATCGGTAGAGTCGGCCTGAGCCTTCCCGGTTTCGGCCTGTTCGATTGCGGTGATGCGCCCTGGCCCGGCCCTCCGGGGGGGGCGCCGGCTTTCATGCGCATTGCATCGATCGTGATCGAACAGGCTCGGTGATACCGTTCGACGCCGCGACCCGCTTTCCCCCCTCCCGCCTTTTTCCCTGTTGACATCAAGGCCTGCCATTTTCTACTCTGTCCGACCGCCATTGATGATAACGGTGCCCATCCATTCCAACCGTCTGTCGGCCGGTCAACGCCAGTTCACAGGAGAGGTTGATGTTAAACCTGTCGCGTCGATTCTCGGATCTTCGTATCCGCTACAAGCTGCTCATCAGCTATTCCGCGGTCATCATGCTTTCGCTGGCCATCGGCAGCGGCATCATATTTTCCTTCGTCAAGGAGGCCATCGAGACCAACATAGAAAGCGAACTCAAAAATACCACCCAGACCATTTTGAACATGGTCCGCACGTCAGCCGGGGTTTCCATCAAAAACCACCTGCGTGCGGTCGCCGAAAAAAACAGGGAGATCGCCCAGCATTTTTACCGCAAGGCCGTGGCCGGCGTCATGAGCATGGAGGAGGCCAAGCGCCGCACCCGGGACGTCATGCTCAGCCAGACCATCGGAAAAACCGGATACATTTACAGTATCGACAGCCATGGTGTCATCCTGATTCATCCGGAACATGCCCTGGTTCGCGTTGATCTTTCCGACTATTCGTTCATTGCCGACCAGAAGATCAGGAAAGTCGGTTATCTGGAGTATAACTGGAAAAATCCGGGAGAAACCCATCTGCGGCCCAAAGCCCTGTACATGACCTATTTCGAGCCGTGGGACTGGATCATTTCGGTGTCTTCCTACCGCAATGAATTCAAAGAACTGGTCAACGTGGATGATTTCCGGGACAGCATTCTGTCCCTGGTCTTCGGCCAGACGGGATATTCCTATGTCCTCGATGTTGAAGGAAACCTGATTGTCCACCCTTCGCTGGAAGGCAATTATTTCGAGGCGACCGACGTCAAGGGCCGTCAGTTCATCCGGGAGATCTGCAAGCGCAAAAGCGGAAAAATCATCTATTCCTGGGAACCCTCCGGTGAATCGCCGGCGCGGGAAAAACTGGTCATCTTCAACTACATCCCCGAGTATGAATGGATTGTGGCCTCATCGAGCTATCTGGAGGAGTTCTACGCACCGCTCAGAACCATCGGGCACCTGATTCTGGCCACGGTGGTGATTTCTTTCATTCTGGTCCTGCCCATCACGCTGCGTATCAGTTCATCGATCACCAACCCCCTGCAGGAGCTGATGAACCGGTTCGCTTCGGGGGCCAAGGGGGACATCTCGGTGCGCATGCAGCGCCAGAGCCGGGACGAAGTGGGAACGCTGGCCAACTATTTCAACACGTTCATGGAGCGGCTGGAGGTCTACAGTGAAAGCCTGAAAACGGAAATCGCCGACCGTAAAAAGGCCGAGGCCGCCATCCGTAAAAGCGAAGCCAAGTACCGGGAACTGGTGGAAAATGCCAACAGCATCATCCTGCGGATGACGCCCTTGGGAAAAATCACGTTTTTCAATGAATTCGCCCAGCAGTTTTTCGGATACGCGGAGTCGGAAATTCTGGGCAAGCATGTCACCGGCACCATCGTTTCCGAAGATATACCCGACGGCATCCGCATGATGATCCGGCCGTCCGGCTACCGCGGGCGATACGAGCATGCCAACCAGCTGCGAAACGGCAAGCCGGTCTGGATCGCCTGGACCAGTCGGGCCATCCATGATCAAGCCGGCGCCATCAAGGAATACCTGTGTATCGGTACCGATATCACCGAATCCCGGGAGGCCGAACAGGAGATGGCGCGCATGCGGCATTATCTCAAGCATTTCGTTGACGCCATGCCCTCGGTCCTGGTGGGGGTCGATAAAAAGGGGCTGGTGACCCAGTGGAACCGGAGTGCGGTGCGCATGACCGGTCTGGAGGACCGCCAGGCACTGGGCCGTCCGGTCACCGAGGTGCTGCCGCTGCTCATCCCGTTCATGGAGATGATGGACGGGGCCATCAACGAAGGCCAGGCCCGGCAGGTGGAAAAGGCCCTGTGCCGTTTAAAGGGCCTTTCCTTTCATGCCGACATCATGGTTTATCCCATTGAAGCGGGCCAGGTGAAAGGCGCGGTGATCCGGGTGGACGACGTCACCCAGCGGGTGCGCATGGAAGCCATGATGGTACAGACCGAAAAGATGATGAGCGTCGGGGGGTTGGCCGCCGGCATGGCCCATGAAATCAACAATCCGCTGGGGGGCATGCTGCAGAGTCTTCAAAATGTGGTTCGGCGCATGTCGCCGGGGTTGCCGGCCAACGAAAAGGTTGCTGAGGCGTGCGGCACCCGGTTGGAAACGATCCGCAGTTATCTGGAGAAAAGGGAAATCTTCCGTTTTCTGGAGAACATCCGCGTGTCCGGAGAGCGGGCGTCGCATATCGTTGAAAATATGCTCAGTTTCAGCCGGCGCAGTGAATCGCGCAAAGCGCCGGTGGACCTGTCCGAACTGCTGGACAAGGCCATCGAGCTGGCGGCCCAGGATTATGATCTGAAAAAGAAATTTGATTTTCGCCATATCCAGATTGTCCGTCATTATGACGCGTCCATGGCGCCGGTCCCCTGTGTCGCCACGGAAATCGAACAGGTGGTGTTCAACCTGCTTCGCAATGCGGCCCAGGCCATGGGGGACAGCGGGCAGCCGCCGGCGCCGCCCTGCATCACCCTGCAGCTGCGCCAGGAAAAAGGGTTTGCCGTCATCGAAATCACCGACAACGGGCCCGGTATGGATGAGCTTCAGCTCAAACGAATCTTCGAGCCCTTTTTTACCACCAAGCAGGTGGGCGTGGGGACGGGGCTGGGGCTGTCGGTCTCTTATTTTATCATTGCCAACAACCACCATGGCTCAATGACCGCGGAGTCGTCGCCGGGCAAGGGGGCCAGTTTCGTCATCCGCCTGCCGTTGCGCGATCCGCTGGACGACGATGCCGATTCGATCGACGGTTCCGGTTCCAGGGAGAATGGCCATGCCAGCTGAAACCGCTCAACAGCGCCGGGTGCTGATCATCGACGATGAGGAAATTGTCCGTGACAGTGTTTCCACCTACCTCGAGGACAGCGGGTTTGTCGTATACCAGGCCGGTGACGGCCGGGACGGACTCAGTCGGTTTTACGAGGTCACCCCCGATGTGGTGCTGCTTGACCTTCGCATGCCGCGCATGGACGGGCTGGAAGTGTTGGCTGCGATTGCCGGTCAGCTGGACCGCATCCCCGTGATCGTGGTCACCGGTGCCGGTGTTCTGCAGGATGCGGTCGCGGCACTGCGCCTGGGGGCGTTTGATTTCGTGACCAAACCCATCGTCGATATGGCCGTGCTGGAGCACGCGATCCGCCGGGCCCTGGAGCACACCCGGCTGCTGGAAGAGAATCGGCGCTATCAGGCCCACCTGGAAGACGAAATCGGTTCCCGGACCCGGGACCTTCACCGGCGTACCGAAGAACTGCTGGTGGCCAACGCCGAGTTGACCAAAGAGATGGCCATTCGTGAAAAGACCGCTGCCGCGTTGAGGCAAAGCGAAGCCCGGCTGGCCGAGATTGTCTCTATTTTCGAAGGGTTCATCTATACGTGCGATTCGGACTTCTGTCTGGATTTCGTCAACCGGAAGCTGGCCGACCACGTGGGTGACGACGTGGCCGGCAAGCGTTGCCATGTCGTTTTGTATGGTCTGGATCAGCCGTGTCCGTGGTGCCGGCATTCCGATGTGTTCAAAGGCCAGGCCGCACGAACCGAGTTCTACAACGAAAAGGACGGCCGCTGGTATGATGCCGTTCAATCACCGATGTTCGGCAGTGAGGGCCAGGTCCGCAACCTGCAGGCGGTGGTACTGGATATTTCCGATCGAAAAGCGACCGAAGACTGGCTGCGCCAGCGGGAGACCCAGCTGTCTGAAAAAAACCGGCGGCTGAAGTCATCCATGCGAACGGCCAGCCGGTTCGGCCATATTATCGGTAAGAGCCGGCCCATGCAGGAGGTTTACGAAAACATCCTCAAGGCGGCGGAGTCCAACGCCCACGTGATCATTTACGGCCAGTCGGGCACGGGCAAGGAACTGGTGGCCAAGACCATCCACGACCTGTCCGACCGCGGCAGCAAAAATTTTGTCACGGTTCACTGCGGCGCCATTCCGGACAGCCTCATCGAAAGTGAGTTTTTCGGCTACCGCAAAGGCGCTTTTTCCGGAGCGGACCAGGACAAACCCGGTTATCTGGATGCGGCCGACGGCGGGACCCTGTTCATGGATGAAGTGGGCGAACTGAACCTGAGCATGCAGGTGAAATTGCTGCGCGCCATTGAAGGCGGCGGGTATACCCCCATCGGCAGCAGCATCGTGAAGCAGGCGGACATTCGCATCGTGGCGGCGACCAACCGAAACCTGCGACAACGTCTTGAAAGCGGGCATTTTCGCAAAGATTTTTATTATCGTATCCACATTCTGCCCATTACCCTGCCGGCCCTGTCCTCACGCAAAGAGGACATCCCTTTGCTGGTCAACCACTTTGTCAGCGATTTTCCCCATGGCGACAAGCTTCCCGTGGTCCCCCAGCGCATCATTACGGCCATGCAGCGCTACGACTGGCCGGGGAATATCCGCGAACTGCAAAACAGTGTGCATCGCTATATCACCCTGGGAGAGATCGACTTTCTGGACCTCCCCCCAACGACCGATGAGCCGCCTCCCGCCATCCGGCCGGATCCACCGCCCGGCCTTCCGGATCGTTTCGACCAGCCCTTGAGTCAGGCCGTCAGCAATTTCGAGAAGCAATACATTGAACACCTGCTCCAGGAAAATCACTGGCACCGATCCCGTGTCGCCGAACTGCTGGGTATCGACCGGCGGACGCTATTCCGCAAAATGAAAGCCTACGGGCTGTAATCACCTCTATTTGGGGCAAAAATACCCCAAGCTTGTATTTTTCAATTAAATCAAATTATTATACTTATAAAAGGATAGTATTGGGACATTTGCGTCTCGATTATACGATGAACGTTATTCATTTACAAAATTCCCAAAAGTTTATAACAAATTGAAATCAAACACGATTTGATTTTTCCTATCCTGTGGCACATCACTTGCTCATTCACTTCTGCAATTCGCAGCACATTGATTGAACCCGGCCAGGCAATCCCCCCTGGTTTCTGCAACAATTCCTGCTTGCCGCCAGGTTCTCAGCGATGAAACAATTTCAGGCAGAGAAATTTCTTTTCCATTTTTCCTCACATTTATCCACAAGGAGGTCGTAATGGCAGCAGAAGGTCAAGGTAATCCAGCAGTTGTCGGTCTGGCCGGGTTTGGTTTAACCACGTTGATTCTCCAGTTTCATAACCTTGGATGGTGCGGTATCGGACCGGTCCTGGCCCTTGCCTTTGCCTTCGGTGGGGTGGCCCAGCTGATTGCCGGTTTTCAGGAATTCAAATGCGGTAACAATTTCGGATACAGCGCCTTTGTTTCCTATGGTTCTTTCTGGATCGCACTGGGTATCATCTGGATGCTGAACCATTTCAAGATCTACACCCTCAGTCACACGGATGTGGGCTTTTTCCTCGTGGTCTGGACCCTTTACACCGCGATCATGTGGGTCGCTGCCATGCGTGTCCACGGCGCCATGGCTTCCACCTTCACCCTGCTGCTGCTCGGTTTTATCGGGCTCGATCTGGCCCATTTCGGGTACCCCGGATTGACCAAGCCGACCGCCATCGTTTTGATTCTGTGTGCCCTCAACGCCTGGTACATGATGGCCGCCGCCATTTATGCCCAAGTGTTCGGGCGACCGATTCTTCCCGTTGGAAAACCCTGGATCGATACAGCGCCCGAACCGGTGGGCAGCCTGGCAAAAGAAACCGCTTAACCCTTTGATGGTGTCACCGCCGTCTGGGTTGCATTCATCACCCAGCCCATGCCGACGGTGGTCGTCGAATCGAATGGTCGTCCCTGAACCCAAAACCCACAGGGACCCACCCACGACTTCTTGCCCGGAGCGGACGGCCCCCCCTCCGGGCAAGACCGTGGCATCCGACCCGGTCCGGATACCATCCAACGGATGGTCCGACCCCACTATTCAACCCTTCAATGCCAAGACATGAAAGGACCCGTTCATGACCAATCCATACGATAGCGCATTTTCAGAATCCATCAACGACCCGGACAGCTTCTGGGCCAAGGCCGCGGAAGAGTGTCACTGGTACAAGCGCTGGGACAAGGTGCTGGACGACAGCAACAAGCCATTTTACCGGTGGTTTACCGGCGGCATGGTCAATACCTGTTACAACGCGCTGGACTATCACGTCGAAAATGGCCGCGGCGATCAGGCGGCCCTGATTTATGACAGCCCGGTGACCGATACCATCAAGACCTATACCTACAGCGAGTTGCGGGACGAAGTCGCCACCTTTGCCGGCGTGCTGGCCGGCCAGGGCGTCGTCAAGGGAGACCGGGTCATTATCTATATGCCCATGATCGCCGAAGCCGCCATCGCCATGCTGGCTTGTGCACGCATCGGCGCCATCCATTCGGTGGTGTTCGGCGGGTTCGCCGCCAAAGAACTGGCCACCCGGATCAACGATGCCAAGCCCAAGGTGATCGTTTCCGCCTCCTGCGGCATCGAAGGCAAAAAAATCATCAAATACAAACCCCTGCTGGACGGCGCCATCGAAATGGCCGATGTCAAGCCCAAGTCCTGCATCGTGCGGCAGCGACCCATGGAGCAGGCCTCGATGATCGACGGCCGCGACGTGGACTGGGAAGACGCCATGGCATCCGCCCAGCCGGCCGAGTGCGTGCCGGTGGCGGCCACCGATCCGCTGTACATCCTTTACACATCAGGCACCACCGGCCAGCCCAAGGGCGTGGTTCGGGATAACGGCGGCCATATGGTGGCCCTGAAATGGACCATGAAGGCGATTTACGACATCGATGCCGGCGACGTATGGTGGGCGGCCTCCGACGTGGGGTGGGTCGTCGGCCATTCCTATATTGTCTACGCACCGCTGTTCAAGGGCGCCACCACCATTCTGTTCGAAGGCAAACCGGTGGGAACCCCCGATGCGGGCGTGTTCTGGCGCGTCATCTCCCAGCACAATGTCAAATGTCAGTTTACGGCGCCCACGGCGTTCCGGGCCATTAAACGCGAGGATCCCAGGGCCGAGCTGATGAAAAATTACGATCTGTCCAACTTCAAGATCCTCTTTCTGGCCGGCGAACGTTCCGATCCGGACACGATTCAGTGGTCGGAAAACAACCTCAAGGTCCCGGTCATCGATCACTGGTGGCAGACCGAGACCGGTTGGGCCATCGCGGCCAACTGCATGGGCCTGAACCACTTTCCGGTCAAGTACGGATCGCCGACCAAGGCCGTACCCGGCTGGAACCTGCAGGTGGTGGACGCCAACAACCAGCAGGTGGCGCCGGGCGAGATCGGCGCGCTGGTGGTCAAACTGCCCCTGCCTCCGGGAACCCTGCCTACCTTGTGGGAGAACGACGACCGCTTTGTCGAGTCCTACCTGGAAGAATTCCCGGGGTACTATAAAACCGCGGACGCCGGCTACATCGACGACGAGGGATACGCCTACGTCATGGCCCGCACCGACGACATCATCAACGTGGCCGGCCACCGCCTTTCCACCGGTGCCATGGAAGAGGTTTTGGCCGACCATCCGGAAGTGGCCGAGTGTGCCGTCCTGGGTGTCGAAGACAAGCTCAAAGGCCAGATTCCCATCGGTTTTCTGGTGCTCAATGCCGGTGTCGAGCGGGAGCATGGCGCCATCCAGCAGGAGGTGGTCCAGATGGTTCGCGACCGAATCGGTCCGGTGGCGGCATTCAAAACCGCCACGGTGGTCAACCGCCTGCCCAAGACCCGTTCGGGCAAGATCCTGCGGGGTACGATCCAGAAGATTGCCGACAACAAGGAGTACAAGGTGCCGGCGACCATCGACGATCCGGCCATCCTCGCTGAAATGGAAGACGCGCTCAATGGGATCGGACTGGCCGGTTCCAGAAAAGTTTAGTCCATAACGGGTGCGCCTGACCCTTGGACGCCTTTCCGTGGCCAGCCATGGGGAGGCGTCGCCGTCCGGGTGCCAACCGATTTAACGATCGACCGGTTTACTGCCTGTCGCCGGTGCGTGTTTCGCCAACGCACCGGCGATTTTTTTTGCGCCCCCTGCACAGGTCCTGAAAATTGTGTTAACTCATAAGTGACATGACAGCCACCCGACAGCGCTTTTTGGCCATCTTGGGGGGCGGCAAACGATTTTTTAAGCCAAGGAGGAACGATGAAAGCGACATTGGTTCCCGGTATCGAGCATGAATTCACCTACCGCATCACCGACGCCAAAACCGTTCCGGCACTTTATCCGGAAGCCGATGAATTCCAGGTGATGCCCCAGGTGTTCGCCACCGGATTCATGGTCGGTTTTTTCGAATGGGCCTGCATCCAGGCGGTAACGCCGCACCTGGACTGGCCGGCGGAACAAACCGTGGGCACCCACATCGATGTCAGCCATACGGCGGCGACTCCGGTGGGATTCGAAGTTACCGCCAGGGTGAAACTGGTGGAAGTGGACCGCCGCCGGATGGTGTTCGAGATCGAGGCCCACGACGGCGTGGATCGGATCGCCCGCGGACGGCACGAGCGATTCATCATCGACAAAGCCAAATTCGACGCCCGGCTGGAATCCAAAAAGGCAGAGGCCGGACTGTGATACGTCACAGGTCGGTCAACAAAATTGGATCCGACCAATGCTTCCCCTGCCGACGGAGGCTGCCCATGACCGATCAATTGCCCTTGTTTTTCAAAACCCTGGCTTTCCGGGCGGTGCTCGCATCGTTGTTTTTTTTCATCGCCTGCCTTGGCGGCCGACCTGACCCTGTTCGTGGAGAAGCAAGACGATGTGTTCCACATCCGGGCGGTCGGGGCGTATGAGACCGAGGAGTTTTCCATCGACCCCCGGTCCGGCTTTACCCGGAAATTGGTGCAGATGAAGCACATGATTGTTCGGCCCCAGACCCTGTCCGGCCTGCAGCCTGAACTGGTTTATTTCGATTGCGATCTGTACGGATTGAACCTCAATTTCATCAACCACTTCAATCAAGCCGGTACAACTGCCTTTGTGGCGACCATTTTCAGCCGGCAGGCCGGAGAGGCTGCGGCCCAGACCATGATCCGTTTTTTCCGTTCCCTGTGCAACGGAGAGAGTCCTTCGCAGGCCCTGTGCCTGGCCAGGAAAACCCTCTACGATGCCACCGCGCTGGAAGGTGGGGACAACGTGACGGCCGTGCGAAGGGCATTCCCGTTCCGGGTCTATCGGCTGATTTAGGCTGCGTCCATCCAGAAATGGCCAATCTGGTCGATGCCGGCGTTGGGCGCTATTCATGCCTCCCGAGGGTAAATTGCATTGGATTGAATCCTGCCGGAAGTGTTGTGTCGATGTCCGCCCACGGCAGACCCGCGGTGGCTATCACCCCTGATACATGCCCAGGGCAACATCGGCCAGTTCACACGCCAGTCCATGTTCATTGAGCAGGCCAACCGCCGCTGCTGCGTGAAAGGCATCCTTGATCTGGACAGTCATCGAGCCATGGGACGGCCTCAAGGCAAATCGGTGGTGCTTCAGAATGTCAGCGGCCAGGTCGCAGTCGTTGACACACAGCCCGAGGACGGAGAAGTCTTCCATGTAGAAATCGGGCAGGTTGCCCTGGCCCAGCGACGTCAGTTGGGGTTGATTTCTGTTTACAATCGGATAGTCGGCCATTGTCATCCTCCTGCCGTTGCGGTGCAGTGAGCGCCAATAAACAAAACCCGATAGTAGGCAGTCCCTGTGGAGGTGTAAATCGGAAATGATCCGGAAAATACCCAGTTGCGGCATTCGCTATCTGGCGGCCGCGCCCGGTCGGAAACGCCAGGTCGCCGATTTCACCGACAGCGCGGTCCGACAGGTGCAGCGTTTTCACCGTACGTTGCCCGGATATCGCCCGACCGGCCTGGTGCGCCTGGACCGGCTGGCCCGGCGTTGGAAAATCGGCGACATTTTGGTCAAAGACGAATCCGACCGCTTCGGCCTGAACGCCTTCAAGGTGCTGGGCGGCAGTTATGCCGTGGCGCGATTGGTGGCGCAACAATTGGAAATCCCGTGGGAGCAAGTTGCGTTCAGCGCTTTGACCGGCGATGCCTTCCGCCATCGGCTTGCGTCCATGACCCTGGCCACCGCCACCGACGGCAACCACGGCCGGGGCGTGGCCTGGACGGCCGAGCAGCTGGGAATGCAGGCGGTCATTTTCATGCCCAAAGGGTCGGCACCGGCCAGGGTGGAGAACATTCGCCGCCATGGCGCCCGGGTCGAAGTGACCGATCTCAATTATGACGATGCCGTGCGGCTGGTCTGGCAAAAAGCCAGGCAACGCGGGTGGCAGGTGGTCCAGGACACGGCCCGGGAAGGATACCGGGACATTCCCCGCTGGATCATGCAAGGCTACACCACCATGACTGCGGAAGCCGTTGCCCAGATGGCAGGGGCCGGATTGCATCCCACGCACGTTTTCGTTCAGGCCGGGGTCGGGTCCTTTGCCGCGGCCATGGTGGCCCACCTGGCCAGGGTGTACGCCGATCAGCCGCCCCGCTTCATCGTGGTCGAACCCGACCGCGCCGCCTGCATGCTTGCTTCGGCCCGGGCCGGCGACGGCCGCCCCCATGCCGTAACCGGAGACCTGGATACCATCATGGCCGGCCTGGCCTGCGGCGAACCCAGCCCCCCGGCATGGGATATTCTGTGGGAATGGGCCTGCTGCTTCATCAGCTGCGGCAATGCCACAGCGGCCAACGGCATGCGCATCCTGGCCAACCCGGTTGGGGATGACGAAGCGATAGAAGCCGGGGAATCCGGAGCCGTGGGCATCGGCCTGCTGGATCTGTTGGCCAATCATCCGGACTGTTCGTCCCTGAGCAAGGCCCTGGAGCTCGGCCCGGGCGCCACCGTGCTGGTGTTCAATACGGAAGGGGCCACGGATCCGGTCAATTATCGTGATGTGATCTGGTACGGGAAGTATGGCGGGTGATCTGGGCTTTATGTGGCCGCGAAGCACAGCCGCCGGCCGTCCTGCCTGAGTCTCCTAATCCGGAAAACGCCCTGGCGAGGGCTCGGCCGGCGTACCAGGTTGGAAACGGACAACCGCATCCCGAAAAAAGTGCCTTGGAACAGCCTGGCCGATCCTTGGGGGCGCACCTGCCTTTGACATGCCGCCACGGGTATGGCCCGAGCCCACAACACCCGAGCCAGACACCCATTGAAGACTGTATTCGCGCGTGCTGCTCCGACGCCACCCGCTATTTGAGCGCCTCTAAACGGTAAGATGTGACCTGCCAGACGGCTCCAATTATTCCCGGTTCCGGATATTGCCCAGTTTGGTAAGTTCTGTTTCAACCCGTCGGTGGTCTGGGTCGCAGCCGTCGCCAAAACCGCAGGTTTGTTTTGATAATCACAGGAATCGGCGGGAATTCGATTGCTGCGGTTTCGCGCAGTTCAGCGGCGTCCGGCCGGCTTCCAGGCGACGGATGTTTTCGACCACCCCTGCCACGATGCCCTGCATGGAAAGATCGGTCGAACCGCCGATGTGGGGCGTGGCCAGCACATTCTGGCGGAAAATCGGATCGTCGGGGTCCGGCGGCTCCTCCCAGAAGACATCCAGGCCGGCACCGGCGATGGTGCCGCTGGACAGGGCCCATTCCAGGGCGTCGCGCTCGACCAGGCCGCCACGGGATAGATTGATGAGGTAGGCCTCGGGCTTCATGCGGGCAAGCGTTTCCCGGTTCATCAGGCCGGTGGTGGCAGGGGTTGCGGGAACACAGAGAAAGACGACGTCCGACTGGGCCAGCAGTTCGGGCAACTGCTCCGCCGCGCCCACCCAGTCCAGCCCGAGGGCTGTTTCGGCCGCCTGGGGGGCCTGCCGCTTGATGCCGATGATGCGCACCCCGAACCCCTTCAGCCGCTTCACCAGGGCCTGGCCGATACCGCCCAGGCCCACGATGCCCACGGTTTTTCCGCCCAGGGCCCTGCCCTGGGGCTGTCCCATCTTCTTCTCCCGCATGCTCCGGTCCATTGCGCGAACATCCCGGTGAAGGCCGATCATCAGATAGATGCCCACCTCGGCCACCGAGTCGGCGTTCCCCGACGTTGCCGTAGGCACATTGGCCACGAAGATATCCTTCTCCGCCGCGGCTGCGAGATCGACGCCCTCCAGCCCCGAACCGCATTGCTGGATCAGTTTCAGCCGGTCCGCTCCCGCCAGCACTTCCCGGGTGACGGGGCTCATGGTCGGGATGAGCACCTCCACACCGTCCAGGCTGTCGACGGCGAAACCACCGGTGGCCCTGAATCGATGGTTCGGCAACTGCTTTCGAACCATCCCCAGAAAACCGCCCCAGGCGTTCTCGGGTGCCGCAAACAGGATGTTCATGCTGCCGTCCTTCCATGATTTTCCATTCGGGAGTCCCTCCTCACGTTTTCCATCTGCCAACCGATGCCCGATGTTGACTGCCTGCAGGCCCTGGATGTGCCGGCCGACAGCTTCGGTGGTGGAAACGGTGACGCCGATTGTCTCGAGCCCGCAGGCGTCCGCCTGGTCCATATTGGAAATGGCATCCGCCACGGCCGTGATCCGGAAATTCCTTTCGCTGGCCTCGTAAATGGAGACCCGCGGGCAATTGGGAAAGTTGCAGCCGCAGAACACCAGCGTGGACACCCCGTTTTTCCTGAGGTGGGCCTCGAGTGGCGTTCGGTAAAAGGCGCCCCACCGCGGCTTGTAAACGATCGCCTCCCGGGGGCCGATCGGCTGGATCGCCCCGGACATCAGCAGCTCGTCGTCGATGCGGATGTCGTTGCCGGGAAGCAGGGGGCCGGCCGGCCGGCGCCCCGTCGATCCTTTCAGCAGCATCCGCTTTCCCGCCAGCAGCGCACCCCGCCGGCAGCGGTCGGCGTCGCCGGCATCGGGGGTGTAGATGCGGATGACGTGGACGATGGGGCGTCCGGCGTGGCGAAAGCGTCGGCACAGTCCGCTGATTTGCGGCAGGATGGCCGATGTGCCGGGTATTTCAAACGGTCCGCCGTCGAGGGTGTCGTTCTGGACATCGATGGTGATCAGGGCGGACCGGTCGTATTCAGGACGGGTGAAGTTGTCGGGTCGGGTCATGGCTGTGGTTCCATAGGAAAAGGGATTCGATTCAGCTGCCGGCGCTCGCCCGTTGCAGGTCATTTTTATTAAACGCCTGAAACGCATGACGGTGTTTTCCCGTCATCCGATGGTACAGCGGTTCCTGCCGTTTTTCTTGCTTTCGTAGAGCAGGGTGTCGGCGCGTTTGACAATGCTGTCTGCGTTGTCCGCGTCACGGGCCAGGGTGGCCCCGATGGAAACCGTGACCTGCAGGGACTGGCCGTTTTCATCCATGCGGGACTGCTCGATCAAAGCGCGGATTCGTTCTACGGCGGAATCCAGGCCGTCCCCGTCGACACGGCCGAGGATGCCGATGAATTCTTCACCCCCCCATCGGCCCATGAGGTCCGATGGCCGGGCGGTGTTCACGAACGTCCGGGCCACGGCCTTGAGCACCCGATCGCCCACGTCATGGCCATAGGTGTCGTTGAAGCGTTTGAAAAAATCGATATCCATGAAGACCAGGCCGAAGGCGGCCCCATAACGATTTTTCTCGGCAATGCGACTGCTCAGCTCCATTTCAAGGTACCGGCGATTGGCCAGCTGGGTCAGGGGGTCCAGGAAAGAGAGCTTTTCCAGGGCGAGAACCTTGTTGCTGATGGCATTGCCGGCGCTCAGGTCCGTGAACAGCTCGGCGCCGCCGATGATGGTCCCGGTGGTGTCATGAAGGGGGGCCGCCCTGATCCAGACCGGCACACGGTGGCCGTCCTTGTGTTGAAGGAACACTTCCGCATCCCGGAACTGGCCGTCCCCGATGGTCGCCTCCAGCGGGCACCTGCCCAGGCAAAGGCTTTTTCCGCTCCTGTCCACATGAACGAGGATGTTGTCCCGGCACCGTTTGCCGATCACCTCTTCAGCGCGATATCCGGTGATCTTTTCCGCCACCCGGTTCCAGTAGATGATCGACCGGTTTTTGTCCACCAGGTACAGCCCGTCGAAGATGTTGTCGATCAACGATTTGTAGTCGATATCCATGCCACCTCTTCCGCCTGCCCATTGAACCGGTTCTCAACCCATTGCGGGCAATACCAAAAAGGCTATTTCAGGTCAAACTGCCGCCACACGGCATCCTCGGATTTCAAGGTGATCAACCGCTGAGACGTCCGCAGGCGAATCAGGTTGTAGGTGGTTTTCAGGGACACCACCTTTTCCTGCCGTTTAAAACGGATTTCGGCGACACCGCGGCGATATGAGGAAAAACCGAAAGCCCGGGCAGGTGTGACCACGACGGCCACCCGGCCTTCAGCCGCCCTGTCGGCCACCGATTCCCCGATGGGCATCCGCGTCTGGATAAAGCCGCCGGTATGGGTGCCGAAGCCGACGATCCGTTCGGCGGTCAGCATGACCACCAGATGAGCGGATATCAGCATCTCCGGCTGCCCCTTCTTCTCATTCACCTTGAGATAGATGGTGTTCCACTGCCCGGATCTGACGGAAACGGCCAGAAGCCGGTCACTGGTGAGAAAGGCGCCCACTTCCCCCTTTGCCCCCTGCCAGAGAATTTTTTCGTCCGAACGGTACGCTTCGGAAAAATTACGCCGGCCGTCCACCATGGCAATAAACCGCCCCCCGGTGGCAAAGATGTCCACGAGATCTTCGATTTCTTCATAGGCCATGGCGCGGGCCGTGACCATGAGCAGGGCGGCCGTCAATACCAGCCGGATTTTTCGATTCACCCTCATTGCGCCAGCGTCACACATTTTCCCTGATCCTTCAACCGTTCTCCGGGCAAGCCCCTGCGGGCCGCTTTTCCCGCATCCGGCCGGGAGCGTTGTTCAGACCGGGTGGAGGGCCAACCGTCAGCCACGACCACTCTACACCATCTGTGCGCCGGGTCAAGTCGCCCGGGCGCCCATGCGGCCCGTCCGGTGCATTCCGCCGAACCCGAAGACCTACGCCTTTCTCAACCCCCACAGAAAAACCAGGATGGAAAGGCCCATGAAGGCGACGCCCAGATGGAGGTGCCCGGCGATATAGAGATTGACCCCCGATACCAGCAACCCGGCGGACAGCACCATCCAGGCGAATCGTTTGACGGACAGGTCGATTCGTTTGATGGCCCTGCGCGTTTCCGGGGAGAGCGACACCTGGATGGCCAGGGTGCCGTGCCGGGCCTTGTCGAGAACATGATCCAGGGCGGCGGGAATCTTCAACAGGTGCCGCCCCAGCAACAGGACCTCCTCGGGCAGATCCTTCCAGTTCAGCTTCAGTTCCTCCCGGGCAAACTGCCTGGCGTAGGGAATGGTCTTTCCCCATGGGTCGAATTCCGGATCGAGCTGGGTGGCCATCCCCGCCAGGATGCCCACCGCCCGGCCGACAAAAAGCATTTCCTCTTGAAGCTGAAAAGGGATTTCAGTAATCAGGTCCCTGTATTCCTTAATAAAATAGCGAGCTTCCTCGTAGGCCACTTCGTGCATTTTCCCCATGCGAATGCCCCACAACCGGTTGAACCAGTCCTCATGGGCCGCTTCCAGACGGACGGTATCCACCCCCGGCTGCAGCACACCGGCGGCGACATAGGCCTGGACCACCTTTCGTGCGTCCCGGGTGCCCACGCCGATAGCCATCGTTCTCAGGGCCGCCTTGAATCGCTTGGGAATCACGGCAGTCATGCCGAAATCGATGAAGACAATCTGGAACGGGCGCTGTTCGCAGGCGACCGGGCGGTCGCCTGGAGAGAATGCATGAATGCCGGCCGCGGTTTCCCTCTCCAGGGGCAGGGGCCGGATGAAGAGGTTGCCGGGGTGGGGGTCCACATGGATGAAGTTGGTGATAAAGATCTGCTTCATGTAGACGTCGTAGAGCCGGTCGGCGACCTGACGGTGATCGATGCCCCACCTGCCCAACGCCTCGACGTCATTGATTTTGACGTAGGCCACATTTTCCATTGTCAGGGTTGCCGGGGCGCAATGGTTTTCATGGACCCGGGGAACATAGACGTGCGGATCCTTCCGGAAGTCATCGTCGAACCGCTTGAGATTGGCCAGTTCTTCCATCATGTCCAGCTCCCGGCGGGTGGTGGCCGTAAATTCAGCCATCAACTGGTCGAGATTCATGCGGCCTCGGATGTGGCTGAACCGGTTCAACCAGCGGCACACCTGTTCCATGACCTTCAGATCCGTGGCCACCAGGATGTCGATGCCGGGCCGGAGCACCTTGACCACCACGGCCGTGCCATCGTCCAGCTCAGCCTCATGGGCCTGGGCAAGAGAGGCCGACCCGATGGGGTCCGGCCCGAAAACGGGGAAGATGTCGGCCAGGGGACGGGTAAAGTCCTTTTCGATCTGCAAAACGACGGTTTCCAGCCGTGCCGGGGCCACCCGGTCCTGAAGCCCGGCCAGTTCGTGGATGATTTCCGGCGGCAGCAGGTCCACCCGAGTGCTGACGAACTGGCCCAGCTTGATCAATACCCCGCCCATTTCAACCGCCATTTCCCGGTAGTGTTGCGATACCTTCCGCCAGCGGGGAAGGGCCGGTGGCCGAAACCAGCGCAGCAGGGGCAGGCTGAAAAGGACATCAAAAACAATCATGCCGGCGAGCATTTTGACGAAGAACCAGCGGACCTTCCTGTACCTGCGGGTGTCGATCCTGGCCGGTTCAGTGGCGGAGGGGGCGGGCGATCCATCCCGTCGTCCGGGTGGCGGGTGCTGGCGTGATCGATGGTCGGGTGACGGGATCATGGACGGTCCCCTTGCCGTTAGCGGATGGATCGAGGTGACGACTCGGATGCAAAGCGCGGACAATGGCCGGCGGATACCGGTGAGGGGTTCAGCAGGGGAATGCTTCTCACGCCTGGCTTGATTCCGGCGCTGGATGTATTCCTCCGATCCGGTAATTAATGGTAGGGCAGCCGGGCACATGCGGTCAACCGCAATTTGTCATCCGGTCCCGCGGAGAAACGCAAGGGGGCGGCCTGCCAGGGAGGGGGATAAGGCGAGACCCCATTGAAGTGTCTTGAACTGGCCCCCGGTATCGGGGTATCGTGGGTTGCAAATTGCCATTTTTTGAATAAGGATCCCGATGCCGCCGCAACCCCTCACCCACAAACGCCGACTGCTCCTGATCCTGGCCACGCTGCTGGCCCTGTTTCTGGCCGCCCTGGACACGCTGATCATGAGTGCGGTGATGCCGACCATCGTGGCCGACCTGGGAGGCCTTCACCTGTACAGCTGGGTCTTTTCCACCTACCTGCTCAGCCGGGCCATCTCCCTGCCGGTCTTCGGCAAGCTGGCCGACCTGTTTCCCAACCGCACCCTTTACCTGGTTTCCATTCTCATTTTCCTGGTGGGGTCCGTGCTGGCCGGCATGGCCCGTAACATGACGGCCCTCACCATTTTTCGGGCCGTCCAGGGAATCGGTGCCGGCGGAAACTTTGCCCTGGTATACATTGTCCTGTCGGACATTTCCGAACCGGAGCACCGCGGCCGGATGATGTCCTACGCCAGTTTTGTGTGGGGCCTGGCCAGCGTCCTGGGCCCGTCCCTGGGCGGGTTCATCGTCACCTGGGTCTCCTGGCGATGGATTTTCTACATCAACGTGCCCATCGGGCTGCTTTCACTGGCCGGGATCTGGTTTTTCCTGACGGAAACCCGGGATAAACGGCGGATCATAGAGATCGATTACGCCGGCATGGTTACCCTGACCGTGGCCATCCTTTCATTCCTGACCGCCTTTTTGCTGGGCGGGCGGGCCTATGGCTGGGCATCGCCGCCGATCCTGGGGCTCTTCGTCCTGTCCGGGCTGTCTGCCGCGGGATTCTACATCGTCGAGAAACGCAGCAACGAACCGATTCTCTGCTTTGATTTCTTTCGTTTGCGGGGCTTTTCCGCCGGCAACGGCCTGGTTTTTTTCAGCAGCGTGGCCATTTTTGCCCTCTCCGCATTCAGCCCGCTGTTCATCCAGGGGGCCCTGGGCCACTCGCCCTTCCAACTGGGCATCGTCATGGTGTTCCTCAGCTTCGGCTGGTCGGCCGGCGCACTGTTTTGCGGCCGGCAATCCAACCGCTGGGGTGAAAAGGCGTTTGCCCTGGCCGGGGGCATCATCCTGGTTGCCGGTTGCACCATGGCCGTTCGTTTTTCGGCGGCCACCGGCCTGTGGACCTGCGCCGCGGCCATGGGGCTGGCCGGTGTGGGCATGGGATTCACCTCCATTGCCACCCTGCTGGTCGTCCAGAACAGCGTCGGGAAGACGGACCTGGGTGTGGCCACTTCGTCCCACCAGTTTACCCGCACCCTCGGGGGAACGGTTGGCATCGGCATCTGCGGCAGCCTGGTCACCACCCGGTTCGCCCGGGTGGCGGACACCCTGAACGCATCGGTCCTTCAAGGCGATATCCCGGTTGGGGTGATGGCGCAGATCCGACAGAATTTCGAGAATTTTTTCCGACCGGATGTCCAGCAGCAGTTGCCCCCCACGGCGCAATCCATCCTGCACAACGCCATCGGCAACTGCGTCGTGGAGGTCTTCTGGCTGGCGTTGATCGCCGCGGTGATCTGCCTGGTATTCGGATTGCTCCTGCCGGCCGCGAAAAACCGATGACCGCGGTTGTGCATCGCCAACGGCAGATGGCATTCTTACGTGCCCCTGGTTGTCTGCAGGTTGATGCGGTGGCTTGAACACGAAATGCACGGGTCGTAGCTGCGGACCAGTTGTTCGCACTGCCAGGCCAGCCGATCCGGTTTCAGGTCCTGGTGCCGGTCGGCAAAGGCGTGCAGGTCGGCTTCCATCGACCTGAGGTTCTGGGATGTGGGCGGAACGATCCGGGCGTCGGCCACATTGCCGCGCTCGTCGAGGCGATACCTGTGCCAGCACACCCCCCGCGGGGCTTCCACGCAACCGCAGCCCGTGGTCGAAAAGGGGGCTGTTTCCGCACCTGGCGGATCGGCACGTCGATACTGGTCCATTAAAAGCAGAGCCCGCTCGCAGGCATGCATGATTTCAACGCTGCGGATGATGATGCCCTTAAAGGGATTGCCGCAGGGCGGCGTGAGTCCGACCGATTCCGCCGCCTTCCGGGCACCCGGGGACAGCTGGGAAAAATTGAGGTTGAACCGGGCCAGGGGCCCGACGAGGTACGCCCCGTGTTGCCGGCTAAGCCCGTGAAGGGCCGTGGCGTGGCCCACCTGCTCCTCCCGCATGAAGGTTTCGAAATCGCCGATAGCCATCTTTTCACCGGTGCTCGCCAGCAGCCGCCCCGACAGGACCGCATAATCCTCGGGGTCGTGAAGGGCCAGGAACAGGTAGTCCTGCTCGAAATCCGGAAAGGTCAAGTCCGCGGTCCACTGCACGGTCTCGCGGGCCGCCTCGCGGGCCCATTCCAGATCCTGCCGCAGCGCGTCTATGTCAGACATCGAGGGCATTTTGTAAAATCCCCCGATGCGCAGGTTGACGGGGTGAACCTCGCGGCCGCCCAGACGCCTGACAATGTCGTTGCCGACCTGCTTGAGGCGAATTCCCCGCCGGACGGCCTCGGGGTGGTCTCGGGAAAGCGCGAGCACATCGTCGCACCCGAAAAAATCCGGAGCGTGCAGCAGGTGGATATGCAGGCTGTGGCTGGCGATCCATTCACCCAGGAAGACGAGTTCCCGCAGGGCGCGCACCGCCGGACTGACCGGTATCCCCAGGCCCGCCTCCATGGCCTGACTGGCGCCCAGCATATGCGCCAGCGGGCATATGCCGCAGATGCGGGCGGTGAGATCCGGCACTTCGGCATAGTGCCGACCCCGGACAAAGGCCTCGAACAAGCGTGGCGGCTCGAAGATGTTCATCTTCACGTCGCGGACCCGGCCGTCCCGGACCCTGATGGAAAATCCGCCGTCACCCTCCACTCGGGCCAGCTGCCTCACCTCGATGGTTCTGGTGGTGCTCATCGCCGCTCACTTTCCCGCCGAAAAGGGGTTGCCCAGGCGGTTATCCCGCGAAAGGCCCGGCGGATGTCGTCGACCGGTACCTCCAGTTGCCGCTGCCATACCTCGTGCAGGGCCCGGGTGTTCGCTGTGTCGCAGGGGCCGAAGCAGCCGTAGCAGCCGCGGCCCACGGCCGGGCAGATGGCGCCGCATCCGGCCTGGGTCACCGGCCCCATGCACGGCACCCCTGAGGCCACGGTCACGCAGATATAGCCCATGCGCTTGCATTCCTGGCACAGGCTGTGGGTGGGCAGGTTGGGCTTGCGACCCTGGCGGCAGGCGGCGATCAACTCGATCAGCTGGTCGGGATTGATCGGGCATCCCCGCAGTTCGTGATCCACGTGAATGTGGTCGGACAGGGCCGTCGATTTCTTCAGGATGTCGATGGTGCCGGGGCTGGGGTAGATCATGCGCATCCATTTGCCGGCGTCGCTGAAGTTGCGCAGCGCCTGGATGCCGCCGCTGGTCGCGCAGGCGCCCATGGCGACCACCACCCGGGATTGCCGGCGGATCTGTTGGACCAGCCGGGCATCGCGGGGGGTGGTGACGGATCCCTCCACCAGGGAGATGTCATAGCGGCCCCTGGCCACGTTGCGGAAGCCTTCCGGGAATCGGGCAAATTCGACCACCCCGGCAATGGACAGGAACCGGTCTTCCGCATTGATAAGCTGTAACTGGCAGCCGTCGCACGACGTCAACTTCCAGACGGCCAGCTTGATTTTCTTTTCGGGGTTCATGGCTTCAGCACTCCCGCCGGTGAAACAGTTCCCTGACCCTGTCGTATCGAAAGACCGGCCCGTCCCGGCACACGAACACCGGCCCGACCTGGCAGTGGCCGCAAAGCCCGATTCCGCACTTCATGTTGCGCTCCATGGAGATCACCATGCGATCATCGCCCAGACCTTTCGCGGACAGCGCGTCGATGGCGAAGCGCATCATGATTTCCGGACCGCACAGCAGGGCATAGGTCTGTCCGGGGTCAAACCGCACAGCGGTCATCAGTGTGGTCACCACCCCCACGTCCCCCCGCCAGTCCCGGCGGGCACTGTCCACGGTCACCCGGATGTCCAGGTCGAACCGGCCCCGCCAGCGTTCCATCTGCCGGCGGTAAAGCAGGTCCTGGGGGGTGCGTTCACCATAGAGCAGGGTGACCTTGCCGAAATCTTTCCGGTGGGCCAGGATGGTGTACAGAACCGGCCTGAGCGGCGCCAGACCGATGCCGCCGGCACACAGGATGATGTCGTTGCCTGCCAGGGCCTCCATGGGCCAGCCGACGCCGTAGGGTCCCCTGAGCCCCAGGAAATCCCCTTTTTTCAGCCGCTGCATCCGGCTGGTGACCGTTCCGTATGCGCGGATCGTATGGACGATGCGGGCGGTGTCGTCCGGGTCGCCGCTGATGGAGATGGGCACTTCGCCGACGGCATGCATGGTGAGCATGTTGAACTGTCCGGGTAAAAATGCGGCATCGGTCCCCTGGCCGTCAGCCTCCAGCTCCAGCGTGAAGGTGTCGCGGGTTTCCGCAATGGTTCGCCGGATGCGGTACCATCGGGGCGTCATGGGTGAATTCACGTCCACCTCCTTCAGCGACCCGAATGGGCCGGGGACCGGCTGTAGAGATCCAGCAGCTGAATCCGCGCGGCCTGAAGGCTGGTCACCACGGCCCGTGAAAACCGCTTGTACAGCTCGTGGCCCAGGTGGTGGTTGCGCTCGGCCTGCTCGCGCATGCAGTAGGCCTGCAGGGAAATGGCTGCCACGGGGGTGACCGCCCGCGCATCGAAGTGACGGCGATAGGGAGGAAACAGCCATGACCACCCCAGGATTTCCCCTTCCCCCACGGTCTGGACGATCATGGCGCCGTGATGGCCGCCATAGAGTTCCAGGGCGATGCGACCCTGCAGGATGAGGAAAAACGCTTCAGCCGGATCCCCCTGCCGGTAAATGAACTCGTCGACCCCATAGGGCACCTTGTCGGCGCAGGTCCGCAGCTCCTTGAAGAGCGCTTCGGGAAACCCCTCGAAGAAGGCATGCTGTCGGATTTCTCGAATAATGGATCCCATGGTGTGCCCCCTCTATGATCGTTTTTCTTCACCGCCGGCGAGAACAAGCGCCTCCCGGCAGAGGTCGATGCCGGCCGGGCACCAGGTGATGCAGCGCCCGCAGCCCACGCACCCCGGCGTTTTGAACTGGTCCTGCCAGGTTGCCAGTTTGTGGAGGAACCACTGGCGATACCGGCTGCTGACGGAAGGGCGGACGCTCCCGCCGTGAATGTAGCTGAAGGCCATGTTGAAGCATGAATCCTGGACACGCAGACGCTCGGCCTGGCTGCCGTCAAGCGATCCCGTGTCTATGACGGTGTGGCAGAAACAGGTCGGGCATACCATGGTGCAGTTGCCGCAGGCCAGGCAGCGCGCTTCGAGCGTCTGCCAGCAGGGGGCGTCGAAGCGTTGTTGAAACAGCGGTCCCATTTTTGTCAGATCCGGCAGGCTGTTCATCCTGTCGGCGGCCTGATCGGCAAGGCGGCGGACCCGTTCGGTTTTTTCTTGTGTGGCGGGATCTCTGCATACGGCGGCGATGACCTCGGCACCGGCGCGGCTGCCTGGCTCGGCAACCAGCACGCATCGATCCGTTTCGACGACTTCGCTCAGGGCGATGTCGAAACCGGAAACCGCACGGGTCCCGCCTCCCGTGGCGGTGCAGAAACAGGTGCCGCCGGGCTCCAGACAATTCACGACGATGGTGAACAGACTGTCCCGGGCGCGTGAATAGGCTGGATCCGTATAGGCCTGTTCCGACAGGACCCGGTCCAGAATGTCCAGGGCCCGGAGATCGCAGGGGCGCATGCCGACAAAGGCATATGGCCCGGCGGCGGGTTCCGGCGCGTGGGAGCGGATCTTTCCATTGTGCCGGGTGCTGCGCCAGAGAAGCTGTTCCGGGGGGGTGAGATATCGCTTCCAGGGATGGGGGCCGCAGGTATACTGAAAAAAGCCCGTGGACCCGGTCCTGACAAGTTTATAACTGCCCGGTGCCTGCCGGTCGGACCATCCCCGTGGCAGGTCCTCGATGGATGCCACGCTGCCCAGCACGATGGCCGATGCCGCCACCGTCGGTCCAATGGTCTTATAGCCGCGGGCGGCCAACAGGTCCAGGACCCGTTGCAGGCCTTGTGCATCCAGTTGAAAAGCGCTGCCCATAGCGGACCTCCCGCCTGCCGGAACGGATAGGGGGGGCGGTCACGCTGCCCGTTGGTCTGGAACCGGGAACAGACGGATAACCCCCTGGGCCGGGCTTGGGGCCGGCAGGCGCGTACATGGTCAATCCCAATGCACAAAACATGCCACCGGCAGGATTACCGGCAAGCCGGCACTGAACCCGCCGGCAGTCACGTCGCAGCGGGGGGCTCCCAGCCGGCCGGATAGATGCGTTCTCACGTTATTCTTTACAGTCTGTAAAAAAGAATGACGGGCAGGGCGCACAGGTGGATCCTCCACCGTCAATCCATCGTTGCCGGATGAGCGGCTGGCAGGGCCGGATGGCAGGGACTGGTGGGCCGGTGCGGGGCATCGCCTGTGGCATAGCCTTTGCGTAGAAATGGGCAGGGGGGACCCGGGACGGTTTCCCCACCGGGATATGTGGCGGCCGTATCATTGGGCCATTATCCGGCTGATCATGAACGTCGAGCCCCATTTTTGCGCGTCACCATCCGATCCGGCCTTCGACCGATTCCCGGGAACCGGATCCAACCCCGCCCCAGGAGGTGTGCCATGGCGAAAACACCAGTCATCCTCGTGGCCGTTGACGGCTCGGATCAGTCTTTAACTGCGGTGAGCTACCTCGCCGGGATACTGACCCCGAGACAGATCGGAATCGAGCTTTTTCATGTGAAAACCAAGGTCCCCGAGGCGGTTTTCGACCTGGGTTCCCCCGAGGACACCATTGATGCGGACACCGTTGAATATGAAGCGGAAATTACCCGGTGGACCCGTCGCAACGGGTCGGCCGTAAACGCATTCATGGAAACGGCCAGACAGCGGTTTTTGGCGGCAGGTTTTCCGGCGGATTCGATATCCATTACCATTCAGGACCGGCAGGTCGGTGTCGCCCGGGACATCATCAACAGGGCCAGTCTGGGCTGCGCAGCGGTAGCCGTCGGCCGCAGCGGATTCGGCACCCTTCCCGATTATATGCTGGGCAGCATCGCGGCCAAGCTGACTGAAACCATTTCCCACGTTCCCCTGGCGGTTGTCGGCACGCGGCCCGATGCGCGCAAGGTGCTGGTGGCCTTCGATCGGTCGCGCAGCATCCGCAAGGGGTTTGAACAGGTGAGCACCCTTTTTTCCCGAACCATCGAAGAGATCCTCTTGTGCCACATCGTGCGCCCGCTGTCCGCTCCGCACCCTGCGACGACACCCGCCTTTCATCCCAGGCATGAGTCCCACTGGCTGAGTGAAAACACCAGGAAAATCATCCCGGCCATGGTCGAGGCCAAACAGCATCTGGCCCGTATCGGTTTCGATCCCGATCATTTCCAGACGGCCATTTTAAAGGAGAAGGCCAGCCGGGCCGACGGCCTCGCCAAAGAGGCCCAGTTCCAGGGTTTCGGGACCATCGTCATCGGCCGGCGCGGCGCCACCACCGTGGAGGATTTCAGCATGGGTCGCGTCACCCGGAAGGTGCTTTCCCTGGCCCCGGAAAAATCGATCTGGATTGTTTAGCGCCTGTCGTTGCGACGACACCCCGCGGCGGCATCGCGGCCTGAAAGCCATTGGCGGATATGCCGACCGATATCAAGGTCTCCATCGCTTGTGTCCCCGGTATTCAATGCCATTTTGAATTCATTCCGAGGGTTTCGATTCTCCATCCATGACTACCCTCTCCTTGCGGACAGCAGGCGGGCCGGTGGCCGGTTCCTGGTGCAGGCAGCCGCGGGGGCAGACCTCCACGCACACCCCGCAGCCGATGCAGATGTGGGGGGCAAAGGACCACCGGTAAAGATGACGGTCCACGTCGATGCAGGCGCTGGGGCACTTTTTGGCACAGACGCCGCAGAAGTTGCATTGCGCGATGTCATTCACCAGCCGGCCGCGGGTGGCCGGGAAGGGCCGTCGGACCTGGCGGGGATAGGCCCGGGTGGCCGGTCCGGAGAAGAAATTACGCAGAATTTGCGGGGTCATCCTGAACACGATGGTTCTCCTTCTATCGTTCCAGGCAACTGATGCACGGGTCGATACTCAATACCACCACCGGTACGTCGGACAGATATATGCCGGGAAGCAGCTTGACCAGCACCGGGATGTTGGCGAAGGTGGGGGTGCGAATGCGGACCCGGGACAGATATATGCCGCCATCTGCCCGGATGTAATAGACGACCTCACCCCTGGGCTGCTCGACACGCATCAGCGATTCTCCCTGTGGGCGGCCGCGGACTTTGGCGCGCAGTTCGCCTTCCGGCATGCGGGTCAGGGCCTGGCCGATCAGGTCGATACTCTGATGAATCTCCCCCAGACGGACCATGCAGCGGGCATGGCAATCACCGGCGGTTGCGGTCACCGGTTCGAAGTCCAGCTCACCGTAGGCTGCGTAACCGGTCTGGCGGATATCCTGGGCGATGCCGCTGGCCCGCAGGACCGGTCCGGCGGCTCCCAATTCATGGGCCTGTGCCGCCGTGAGGACGCCTTTGCCCACGGTGCGGCGGCGAATGGTGAAATCATCCGTCAATACCGGCTCGATCTGCCTGACCTGCTGCTCCACCCAGGCGAGCTGGTCTGTGACCCAGCGGCCTTGCCGGGCGTCTATGTCCCGGCAGACGCCGCCCACGCGGATGGCTCCGGAGATGACCCGGTTGCCGGTGGTCGCCTCCTGGATGTCCAATATCCGTTCACGGATTTTCCACAGCTGCATGAACAGGCTTTCGAAGCCGAAACTGTCGGCGAACAGACCCATCCACAGCAGGTGGCTGTGCAGGCGCAGCAGTTCTCCCCAGACCACCCGCAGGAAGCGCGCCCGGTACGGCACCGGTATCCCCATGATGGCCTCCACCCCCTGGCAGTAGCAGATGGCGTGCAGCACCGAACAGATGCCGCAGACGCGTTCGGCCACCTGGACCATCTGATGAAAATCGCGGGTCCGGGCCAGGCCTTCCAGACCCCGATGAACATAGCCCAGGGCGGGTACCGCCTCGGTGATCACCTCATCCTCCACGGACAGCTTGAGCTGAAGCGGCTCGGGCAGGACGGGGTGCTGGGGGCCAAAGGGGATGACGGATGTTCTCATGGGTCACCTGACGCGTTTGCCGGTTGGCCATCGGGTCGGACGGGCGGCGGTTTTTCCGGCGGGGCGTATCGGCAGAACGGGGCGGCCTCCACCTCCCGGGGCAGAAAAAGGGTGCGCTGATAATCGATGACCAGTCCGTGGAAGCGAATATGGAACAGGTCCTGGATCTCGTTTTCAGCCAGAAAGGCCGCCAGGAAGATCGGCGATATGCTGGGCACGGGGACGGTTCGAGACGCATTCAGCCGCAGGTGCACCAGGGTCAGGTCCCTGTCGAAATGATAGAGGATCTCCACCTGGTCGGGGCCCGTGTTCACGCCGGACAGGGTCACCAGGCGGTACCCCTCGATCTTGAGCCGGGTCACTTCGCCCAGCAGATTCGGCGCGGTCACTGCAGTCACATTCCCGTTCATGCCACATCCTCCTCAGGGTCGGTTTTGCCGTCGGGACCTCGAAAAGCGTTCCCGCTTCCCGATGGACGCCTGGTCGTTCAGCCGTGGTCATCCGAAGGCCGATCCAGGCATTTCAGTGCCCGGAACACGCCGTCGATGATCGCCTCGGGCCGGGGCGGGCATCCCGGCACGTAAACGTCCACCGGGATCACCCGGTCGATCCCGCCGACAACATTGTAGGCCGTCCTGAAAATTCCTCCGGACAGGCCGCAGGTCCCCACGGCCACCGTGACCTTGGGGGCGGCCATCTGCTCGTAAAGGTTGGCCAGCACCCGTCCATTGCGGCGATTGACCGTGCCGCTGACCACCAGCAGGTCGGCGTGCAGGGGGTTGCCCACGTTGACGATACCGAACCGCTCCACATCGTATACCGGCGTCAGGCAGGCCAGGACCTCGATGTCGCACCCGTTGCAGCTGCCGCAATCGAAATGCAGCATCCAGGGCGACCGCATCCGGGCGCGGCGGACCAACTTGTCAAGCCATCGGATGGACATCTTCTACCCCGGTAACCATCTGGTGTTTTTTCAATATGGCGGCCCCGATCTTCAGCGCTGAATTCAGGCCTGATAACGCCAGATCAGGTTGACCAGGGCCATGGCCAGCCCCATGGCCCATCCATAGACCAGCATCCACCGCCAGTTGAGGCGGGCCGCGGCATTGTCCACCACAATGACCGCGGTGTATACCGCCGCCGCCAGCACCACCATGGGCAACGCGCCGGTGGCCCAGAACAGGCTGCAGTATCCCAGGATCAGGATGGTTTCATACCAGTGGCCGATTTCGATCATTCCCAGCAAGGGGCCGGAAAAATCGGTGAACACGCCCCTGACAAGTTCCTGATGCGCGTGATGGCAGGCAGACAGGTCAAAGGGCGATTTGCGCAGCTTGATGATCAGTACCAGGCACAGGGCCATAAAGAGCAGGGGCAGTTTGAGCATGAGCGGCGATTGCCACTGCATCACCGTCATCAGCTTGAAGGAGCCGGTTTCCAGGTAGATGCCCACTGCCGCCAGAAACAAAAGCGGCTCGTACGTCAGAATCTGCAGCAATTCCCGGTGGGCGCCCACCTGGCTGTAAGGCGATGTGGACGCCAGGGCCCCCATGACCAGAAACACCGCCCCCACCGCCTGGATGAACAGGATCAGCAGCAGGTCCGACTGCATGACGAACAGGATCAGCGCAAGCATGGCGGCGAAGAGGTAGCTGTAAACACAAAAGGCCTGCCACCCGTTGACCACCACCAGTTCCTTGGCCAGCAGCTTGATCACGTCGTAATAGGGTTGCCACACGGGCGGCCCCGTCCGTGCCTGAAGGCGGGCCGTAACGATGCGGTCCAGGCCGCCGGCCAGCCCTCCCAGCAGCGGTCCGGCGGCCAGGCCGACCGCCAGCGCGATGAGCGGCTGGTTCACAGGGCGCCTCCCATCAGCAGAACCAGCAGGACGCCGGCAGCAGCGTTGAGCCACACCGTCAACGTCTTTTCTCCGAAAATTGAAGTCAGGTAGTAATTCCTGGCCCCGGCTTTCACCGGCTGGTCCATGGGCCCGTTGAACACCCGGGGCTCGTCACTCTGCTCACCGCACAGATAGGGCGATACCGAACGCCCCCGGTTGGCGTGGTGGAAGGCCAGGATGGAAACCAGGCATCCGGCAATGGCCAGCAGGCTCAGTGGAAAAACAGCGAACCGGCCGACGGCGTTTTCCATGATGCCCCAATGCACGGTGTAATCGGCCGGAAGGGCAGCTGACCCGGCCGCTGCCCGAACCAGCACATACAGCCAGGGTGCCGCGGCGCTGAGGCCGGCGCCGCCGGCACACAGGGACAGCAGGACCGACCACGTAGACACGGGCAAGCGTTCAGGCAGAAACGGCACCACCACCGGTTCGCTCATCAGGAGGCCGGCCCAGCGGGCCCAGTACATCACGGTCAACGCGCTGCCCGCGACAATCAGCATGATGACTTCTATATGCATCGCCGCCGACTCCATGGCCATCCATTTGCCCAGCAGAACGCCGAACGGCGGCATGATCATCATGAGTACGCCCGCCACGGTCATCAGGGCGGTGCCCGGCATGACGGCATACAGACCCCGCATGTCTTCGATATCGCGGCTGAGGATGTACTGCTCGATGGTTCCCACGCACAGGAAAAGAAGCGCTTTGGTAACGGCATGAAAGAACAGCAGATAGATGGCTGCGGTCAGGGCCGGGGGCGTGTTCAGTCCGGCACAGGCAAAGATCAGACCCAGGTTGCTGATGGTGGAATAGGCCAACACCTTTTTGCCGTTGCTCTGACCCACCGCCAGGGCGGCCGCTGCCAGGAAGACGAAGCCGCCATATACGGCCGTGCACCGGCTCAGGAAGGTGCCCTGGATCAACGGCATCAGGCGCAGTGCCAGATAGATGCCCACATTGACCATGGTGCTGGCGTGCAGCAGTGCCGATACCGGTGTGGGGGCGACCATGGCACCCAGCAGCCAGCGCTGGAAGGGAAATTGAGCGGATTTGACGAATGCCGCCAGGCTGAGAAGGGCCAGGGCCGGCAGCAGGAGTTCGGCGGTCTGGTGCCCCTGGAAAAGCAGGCGCTGCAGATCCAGGGTATTGGTCGAGGCCCGGATCAGGATCAGGGCCAGGGCGAACGCAGCGCCGCCGATACTGTTCATCCACAGGGCCCTCACGGCATTCTCGACAGCCAGTGCGCTCCGGTCATGACTGATGAGCACAAAGGAGCACAGGGTGGTCAATTCGAAAAAAAAGTAGAGGTGATGGAGCTGGTTCGAAAGCACCAGGCCGTTCATGGCGCCCAGGAACAGCAGCATCATGAAAAAAAACTGGGGCTGGGCAGATGGTTCGATTTTGAACTCGCGTTCGTGATTGCGCATGTAGGCAATGGCGTGGCAGCAGATCAACGGCCCCACGAGGTTGATGATCAGCAGCATGACCCGTGTCAGGCCGTCGGCATGAAAGACCACCGCATCGGAAGGGACCGACGGGGGGGACAGCCATTCCATGCCTCCCAGCAGGAGCAGCTGTATGGCGGACAGAACAACCACCAGGCGGCTTCGGTAGCGCCGCCCATAATAAAGAAAAAGGATCAACAGGCCCACATCGGCGGCCTGGATGATGCGTTCGACGGCCAGCCGTCCCGGCCCCGTGGTTGAAAGGTCGGCCGGGGTCCTTGAAATCAGCATCACGGCCGTTGCCGCCAGGGCCAGCCCGGTTGCCGTGATCACGCCATTGCGCAGGTGGTCGCGCCTGAAGATCAGGCAGGCGACAGCCGCAACCATCGGCAGTGAAATGACGAATATAATCAGGGCTGCTGTCATTGGTGGGTTCCCTGGTTGATGATGATGCCTGGGATCAACCTTCGTATACGCACAAACCAAGCCAATCCGTAACCGACTGTAAATGCATAGAAACGTCTATTTGCGGCATGTGGCCATCAACGGGTGAACGTTAGGATTGTTTACAACCTGGAAAAAGCGGATGGGCAGCTGTCCCGCTTTTCAGCGTTTCGGAAAAAGCTTGACAGGAGAAATCCGACCTTGTATTTTTTCTCCACTTCAGCGTTTGAAAGGCAAGGACTCGATGACTCGATTTACCACCGGCAGATATTTTTACTTTTATTGCTTTTTTAGCAAGGGTCTGCCCGGCGCGCGCTGAATGTCCTGAGAACCAAACAGACAAACCAAGCCGTGGGCAGACCAAAAACCCACGGCGTTTCTTTTTTTAGGGCCGTGGAGAACACTCTCCCCGGCCCTTTGTCGTGTAGACCATCGATTCCATAGATGATCAACCCATTGAGAGGCCGCAATCACCATGGTAGACAGCCTAAAGCCCCCTGAATGCACGATGGCCACCGACATCTGCGATATCCGCAACCAGATCGACCATATCGACGACACCATCCTGGATCTGATCAACCGGCGGCTCAACCTGGCCAAACGGATCGGCGAGCTGAAAAAGGACAGCGGCAACCGGGTGGTCGACAGCACCCGGGAAAGCGAGATCCTCAGGCGCCTGACCAGCCTGAACAAGGGGCCGTTGAACCCCAACGTCCTCCACCACATCTTCATCGACATCATCGCTGCCGCGCGCGCCGTGCAGGCTTCCCAGCGGGTGGCCTATCTTGGGCCCGAGGCCACGTTCACCCATCTTGCCGCCACGAGCCACTTCGGCTACTCCGTCACCTACGTGCCCCAGCCCAGCATCCGGGAGATTTTCAGTGAAGTCGAGAAAGGAGCCTGTGACTACGGGGTGGTGCCGGTGGAAAATTCCGTGGAGGGATCCGTGCGCCATACTCTGGATCTCTTTTTCGAATCGGACCTGTGCATCTGCGCCGAGCGTTATCAGCCGGTTTCTTACGACCTGCTGGCCCAGGAAGTCCGCCTGCGCGCGATCAAGACGGTCTATGCCCACTCCCAGGCCCTGAACCAGTGCCGCAACTGGCTCAACCAGTATCTCCCCGATGCCGAGTTGAAAGAGTGCAGTTCCAGCGCCTTTGCAGTGGGCCAGTCGGCCCGGGAAAAACAGGTGGCGGCCATTGCCGGCTGTGGTACCGCGGCCATCTTCAGGCTGGAGGCCGTCGCCTCGAAAATCGAGGATTTTTCCCGCCCGCCCACCCGGTTCCTGGTGATCGGCAAGGAAAAGGTCCGGCCGTCCGGCAGGGACAAGACTTCCCTGATGTTCGCCCTGACCCATGTGCCCGGCGCCCTGGCCGGCGCCCTGGCGCCCATCACCGATGCCGGCATCAACCTGGTCAAGATCGAGTCCCGGCCCACGCGGCACGAAAGCTGGAGCCATTTCTTTTTCGTCGACCTGGAGGGTCATTTTGAAGACGGCAGCATCCAGAAGGCCATCGAACTGATCAAGCCCCATGCGCTGTACCTGAAAAACCTGGGATCCTATCCGCTGATCGGTGTGGGGGTCTAAGCCATGGCATCGGAACACGAAAACCTGCCTGTCGATTCCCGCACGCGGCTCTACGCGGTGATCGGGGACCCCATCGCCCACAGCCTGAGCCCCGTCATGCACAATGCGGCGTTTCGCCGGATCGGCCACAACGGGGTTTACGTGGCCTTCCGCGTTACCGATCTGCCGGGCGCCGTCGCCGGGATCCGGGCCCTGAACCTTCACGGCTGCAGTGTCACCATCCCCCACAAGGTGGCGATCATGGGGCTTCTGGATCACGTGGATCCACTGGCCCGGCAGATCGGCGCCGTCAACACCATCGTCAACGACGCCGGCCGCCTTTACGGCTTCAACTCGGACAGCCCCGGCGCCATGGCGGCCCTGCTGGAAAAAACCCCGGTGGCCCACCGGCGGGTGGCGGTGGTCGGCGCCGGCGGCGCGGCCCGCGCCCTGGCCCATGGGGTGACCGCCTACGGCGGCCGGCTGACCATCGTCAACCGCAGCGATGACAGGGGACGCCGGCTGGCCGGTGAACTGGACTGCGATTTCTGCCCCCTGGCCGATTTTTCCGGGGTCGGTTATGACATTCTGGTCAACACCACCCCGGTGGGCATGACCCCTCACACGGACCGGATGCCCGTGGCCCACGCCTGCCTGCGGCCCGGCATGACGGTGATGGACATCGTTTACCATCCGCTGGAGACCCGACTGCTCAAGGCGGCCCGGGAAGCCGGCTGCACGGTGGTCGACGGGGTGGCCATGTTCGTGCACCAGGGCGCCTGCCAGCTGGAGCGCTGGACCGGGAAAAAGGCGCCGGTGCAACTGATGAAAAAAACGGTTCTCGAGGCGTTGAGGAAGAAAGTCTAACAAAAAACAATACAACCGCTTGAACCCTTGAATCCTGGAACCCTTTTGCCATTGCCCAGAGTAAGAACCGGATATTGCCCATATGCATCAGTAATAATCATAACGTTCAGGGAGAAATGAAATTTTCATGATTGAAATCAGACCCCATCGCATCGGCCGTTGCCGGATCCGTGTGCCGGGATCCAAGAGCTACACCCACCGGACGCTGATCGCGGCGGCCCTGTCGGACGGGCCCTGCACGGTGCACAACCCGCTGCGCAGTCAGGACACCCTGCTGACCCTTGCCGCGTTGGAGAAGATGGGGGCGGTGGTCGCCGACCGCCGGGCGTCCATCGAGATCCATGGCCTGAACGGCCGGTTCAAACCCTGCCGGGAAGCCATCTACCTGGCCAACTCCGGCACCTCCATGCGCCTGCTGGCCGGCGTGGCCGCCCTGGGAGAGGGAACCTATGTGCTCAGCGGCACTCCGCGCATGTACCACCGGCCCATCGGCCACCTGCTGGAGGCGCTGAATCAGCTGGGCATCGGGGCCCGCGCACTGGAGGATAACGGCTGTCCGCCGGTCGAGATCCCTGGGGGGCAGGCAGCGGGGGGGGCGGTGGCCATCGATTGCAGCGTGAGCAGCCAGTTCCTCTCCTCCCTTTTGCTTACGGCCCCGTGCACGCCAGCGGGCATGTCCATCACGGTTTCCCATGGCCCGGTATCCCGGCCATACATCGACATGACCGTGGATATTTTGAAACGCTTCGGCATCCGGGTGCAACGCGAGGGATACGCCTGTTTCGAGGTGGCCGGGGGGCAGACCTACCGGGCCGGCAGCTACGCGGTGGAGCCGGATGCCTCACAGGCCGGGTACTTCTGGGGCGCCGCAGCCATCACCGGCGGCAGTGTCACCGTCGACGGCGTGTCGGCGGCATCCAGCCAGGGTGACGTCGGTCTGGCCCGGGTGCTCGAACAGATGGGCTGCCGGGTGGACCACGGACCCGGCGGCATTACGGTGACCGGCGGCGATCTTCGGGCCGTCACGGTGGACATGGCCGACATGCCGGACATGGTGCCCACCCTGGCAGTGGTGGCGGCCTTTGCCGACGGTACGACGGTCATCGAGAACGTTTCTCACCTTAAAGCCAAGGAGAGCGACCGGCTGGCGTCCACCTGTGCCGAACTGAAAAAAATGGGCATCGTGGCCGTCGCTGAAGATGACCGGCTTCGGGTGACGGGAGGCACTGCCCGCGGCGCGTCAATCGACACTTACGACGATCACCGCATTGCAATGAGTTTTGCCATGGCCGGCCTGGTGACCCCCGGTGTGAGGATTGCGGAGCCAGGCTGCGTGGAGAAATCCTTTCCCGACTTCTGGCAGGTCTGGGAATCACTTTACACGGACTGACAACCACGATGATCCTGTATCTGATCGGATACCGCTGTACGGGCAAAACGACGGTGGGGCGGGCCCTGGCCCGACGACTCGGTTGGCCCTTCACTGACACGGACCAGATGATTGCCGCAACAGCCGGTAACAGCATCGCCCGGATCGTCGACCGCCATGGATGGCCGTATTTTCGGCAGAAGGAGCGGCAGGCCCTGGCATCCGTGTCCGAGATGGATCACCAGGTCGTGGCCACCGGGGGGGGCATTGTCCTCGACGACCGCAATGTCGCCATCATGAAAACGTCGGGACGGGTCACCTGGCTCAAGGCCGGCCGGAAGACCATCGAGATGCGGATGCTTGCGGATGATGCCACGGCCGGCAACCGGCCTTCGCTGACCGGCCAGGGATTGATGGAAGAAATAGAATCGGTGCTGTCGGAACGGAGGCCGCTATACGAAAAGGCCGCGGACTTGGCCCTGGCAACGGATCATGAGAAGATTGAAACCCTTTGCGACCGGATTGTCGCAGAATTTAAAATTTCAGAATTGAGGGATTAGGGAATTGAGGCATTTAAGGAGCGGCTTCCCGCCGGGATCAGATTTCTGACTTCAGACTTCCGACTTCGGAAAAACCATGAACCGGCCAACCCGATAAACCCAACAAACAGGACCCCATACCATGTCCAGTACCTTCGGAACCCTATTGAAAGTCTCAACTTTCGGCGAATCCCACTGCAAAGGCGTGGGCGCCGTGCTCGACGGCTGCCCGCCCGGCATGACGCTGGATGAGGCCGATATCCAGCCACAGCTGGATCGGCGCCGGCCGGGGCAGAGCAGGCTGACCACCGACCGCCAGGAGGCCGACCGGGTGACCATTTTTTCCGGTGTGGAAAACGGCGTTACCTTGGGGACGCCCATCGGCCTCTTCGTGCCCAACAAGGACCAGCGGCCCGGCGACTACCGCCAGATGAGCCGGATCCCGAGGCCTTCCCACGCGGATTTCACCTACCAGATGAAATACGGGGTGCGGGCCTCGTCCGGGGGCGGCCGGTCGAGCGCCCGGGAAACCATCGGCCGGGTGGCTGCCGGCGCGGTTGCTGAAAAGATGCTGAAGGAGGCATACGGGATCGATATCGTTGCCTGGGTCAGTGCGGTCAGCGATATCCCGTCTGCGGAGGTGGACGTGCAGACGATTACCCGGCAGGTCATTGATCGCAACCTGATCCGATGCCCGGACACGTTGGCGGCCGGAAAGATGGAGGCCCTGGTGGCCCGCGTTAAAGAGGAGAAGGACAGCGTGGGCGGCATCGTTACCTGCGTGTGCCGCAACCTTCCCGCCGGGTGGGGGGAGCCGGTCTTCGACAAGATGGAGGCCAAACTGGCCCAGGCCATGCTGTCCATTCCGGCCACCAAGGGATTTGAAATCGGTTCGGGATTTGCCGGCACCCGGCTCAGGGGATCGATCCACAACGACGCCTTCGTGGCTGCCGACGGTCGACTGGGAACGACAACCAACAACAGCGGGGGCATCCAGGGCGGCATTTCCAACGGCGAACCGGTCGTCCTGCGGGTGGCCTTCAAGCCGCCGGCCACCATCGGCCTGGCGCAGCAGACGGTGGATTTCGACGGCAACCCGGTCACCCTGGAGGCCAAGGGCCGGCACGACCCCTGCGTGGTGCCCCGGGCCGTGCCCATCGTGGAGGCCATGGCTGCGCTGGTGCTGGGGGATTTTGCCCTGCGGCAGAAGACAAGAGAAAAATGACAACCACCAAAAACCAAATCACAATGACTAAAATTCAAAACCTCATGATCTTGAAGAGTGGAGATTTCCACTCACTGAATCGGTAGGGGTTTTCGTTTAAAGATTGCCAAAGACAAACGCAAACAGTGATGGTGTTTTTTGGCCCTTGTTTGGAAATTGTAATTTGGAATTTATTTGAAATTTGGTGCTTGTAATTTGTTGTTTCCGGTTAATCCGGGTTAGGAATTGAAAATTTCAGGAATGAAAGACTTGAAACTCTCCACCAGAATTCAACGCATCGAGGCTTCAAAGACCGCTCGGTTCATTCCGCTGATAGAGGCCTTGAAGCGGCAGGGGCGGCCGGTGATCAGCCTGGCCATTGGCGAGCCGGCGGTCGATACGCCGGGGCCGGTGGTCGAGGCCACCAAGCGTGCCCTGGACCTGCAGCAGACCCGCTACAGCGACATGGCGGGACTGTCGGCCCTGCGAACCGCCCTGGCCGGCCGGTTTGCGGGCTGCGGGCCCGAGAACATCGTCGTTTTCAACGGATCCAAACAGGCGCTTTATTCCATCTTTCAGATCCTTTGCGATCCCGGTGACCAGGTCATCATCCCCGTGCCCTGCTGGGTGAGTTTTGCCGAACAGGTCAAGCTGGCCGGCGGGGAGCCGGTATTTGTGGGGACCCGTGACCACCAGCTGGACCTCGACGCCATTGCGTCTGCCGTTACGGCCAAAACGAGGGCCATACTGGTCAATTCCCCCAACAACCCCACCGGCGCGGTCTACCCCCGCCGGGACCTGGAAGGCATCTCCCGGCTGGCACAGGAGCACGACCTGTTCGTGGTCGCCGACGAGGCCTATGATTTCTTCGTCTATGACAATCTGGCGAACACGTCCCTTTTCGATCTGGAGGCGGTGCGCGACCGGCTGATCGTCACGCGCAGTTTTTCCAAACACTATGCCATGACCGGTTTTCGGGTGGGCTATGCCCTTGCCCCGCCAGCGGTGGCGGCGGCCATGGTGCGCCTCCACAGCCACCTGACCGGCAATGTCTGTACATTTGCCCAGCATGGCGCCATGGCGGCCCTGGAAATGGACGACGGGTTATTGATCCGGCGACGGGCCGATCTTCAGCGCAAGCGGGACCTGGCCTTCGACCAGGTGGCCGGCATCTTTCCCTGCATCCGTCCCCAGGGCGCATTCTACCTTTTTCCGGACATTTCCGGTCACCTTAAAAAGGGGGAGACCTCGGGGGATTTTGCCGCCCGGATCCTGGAAGAGACGGCGGTGGCCGTCGTCCCCGGTGAGGACTTCGGCATGGACGGCCATGTACGCATCTGTTTTGCCGCCCCCGATGATGTGTTGATGGAAGCATTCAAGAGAATCCGCGAGGTGTTATGAGCAGTATCGGTATCATCGGTTTCGGGCGTTTCGGAGCACTTACCGCCCGTTACCTGTCCAAAGATTTTTCCATCGTCGTGTCTACCCGTAGCGATAAGGAAAAAGAAATCAGGGCCTGCGGCGCCCGTCCGGTCTCCTTTGAAACGGCCTGCAGCCAGGAGATCGTGATCCTGTGCATGCCCATCTCCGCCATGCGGGACACCCTGAAAAAGGTTGCGCCCCTGCTCAGAGAAGACGCCCTGGTGGTGGATGTGTGCTCGGTGAAGGTCTACCCGGTGCAATGGATGCGGGAGCTGCTTCCCGCAACGGTTTCCATCCTGCCCACGCACCCCATGTTCGGCCCGGACAGTGCTGCCGACTCGCTTGGGGGCTGCAAAATCGTCCTCTGCCCTGAGCGCATTGAAACCGGCCAGTACGAAAAAATCAAGAAATGGTTTGAAAATCAGGGCCTGGTGGTGATCGAGGCCACGGCGAAAGAGCATGATGAGAAGATCGCGGTGAGTCTTTCTCTGACGCATTTTATCGGCCGGTCGCTGTCTGCATTCGGCGCCCGCGACCTGGACATCGACACCGAAGGCTATAAACGGCTCATGCATATTCTGGGAGTGGTCAGCCACGATACCTGGCAACTCTTCGAAGATATGCACGCCTATAACCCCTATGCCAGACAAAAACGCCAGGCGTTTATCGACGCCATGGCCAACATTCACGAAAGGCTCGGCTGATGAAAATCGCGTTTCAGGGAAGACAGGGCGCCTACAGCGAGATGGCCCTCCACGAACATTTCGGCAAAACCGTCGATACGGTCGGCTGCGATGCCTTCGACGATGTATTCGACCTGGTGATCAAGGGGGAGGTGGCCTTTGGCTTCATCCCCGTGGAAAATACCATCGCCGGCACCGTAGTGGAGAACTACGATCTTCTTTTTGCCAACGATGTGTTCGTCATCGCCGAGGCGTATCTGCCCATCCGGCATACCCTGCTGGCCAAGAAAGGAGCCCGGCTCGAGGACATCAAAGAGGCCTTTTCTCACCCCCACGCCATCAAGCAGTGCAAGGCATACCTCAAGTCGAAGGGCATCCGCCCGGTACCTACCTACGACACCGCCGGGGCGGCCCAGGCCGTGGCTGCGGGTGACCGCATGGACTGCGCGGCCATCGCCTCGGCGTTGTGCGCCGAGATCTACGACATGGAGATCCTGGAGCGGAATATACAGACCAACAGTTCCAATACCACCCGCTTTTTTGTAATTGCCAATAAGGAGAACGTGCCCGCGGATCATGTGACGGGCAAGACCACCGTGGCGTTCAAGACCCGCCATTATCCCGGCGCCCTGGTGGACTGCCTGAAAATTTTCCAGAAGTACAGCCTTAACCTGACCAAGCTGGAATCGCGGCCTATTCCCGAAAATCCATGGGAGTATGTCTTCTACGCGGCATTCGAAGCGGGCATCGATGCCGATGAGGTGAAATCGGCCATCGGGGAGCTGACCCTCCATGCGGTGTTCGTCAAGCTGTTGGGGAGTTACCCCCTTGCGGAAAAGTGCTGGTAACGTCGCGTTGCATGAATCCCGACAAATCCTTTGTTGACCCGCTTTATGATATTTCGTAAAAAGCTCCAACCGGTTTGGGTTTATGCACAACATTTTTCATTTCAACAATAGGAGGCGACAAGATGGCTGACTATTACATTAACGTGATTCTGGATGATGCGAAAAAGGCCGTGATCAGTGACGCCGGTCTGGCAGACAAGATCGTCAACATCGACGGTAAAGAGGCCGTTCAAGTGGGGGTGACCGCCAAGGAGTACAAAAAACTCGGAAAAGGCTTCTCCGGCCTCACCTGTGACGATTCCAAGGCCTGCCACCTTCCTTCCGAGGCGGAAGAGACATTGCTGGGGATCATTGCAGAGACGAAAACCCTGGATGTCATGAAGTTCGCTATCATGAAGCTCTACAACCCGCTGGCAGGCAAGGCACCCCGCGCTGCCCAACGCTAGCTTGTTTTCCAATTGGAACCCGGTCCGGCGGGCAGTCGGTTAACTGCTGCCATGCCGCACCGGGTCCAAGTTCTTGGGGTCCCGTACACAAGAGCCGGGCCTTTATTTAGTTTTTTCCAGTCTGTTGGAGCCTTAAGGGAACCGATCGCACCAAAAGGGAATTCGATCTTTGGAAATGATCAACACTCTGGCCCTTGCCGTGGCCTTGGCCATGGATGCCTTTGCTGTCTCCATCGCTTCGGGGGTTTCCCTTCGATCCGTCAGCGCCCGCCAGACCTTTCGGCTGGCCTGGCACTTCGGCCTTTTTCAGGCCATGATGCCTGTCATCGGCTGGAGTGCCGGGTTGACGATCAGAAGCCGCATCGAGGCCTACGACCACTGGGTGGCCTTCGTTCTGCTGGCCTTCGTGGCCCAGGGTATGCTGCGGTCGGCATTCAAAGGTGAAAAAGAAGAATCCGACAGCAAGGATCCCACCAGGGGCATGACCATGGTCTTGTTGTCCGTGGCCACCAGCATCGACGCGCTTGCCGTGGGCCTGAGCCTTTCCATGATCAGCGTTTCCATCTGGACGCCGGCACTGATCATCGGGCTGGTGGCCGGTGCTTTTACCACCGCCGGCATGCACCTGGGGAAAATGATCGGCAGCATGGTGCAGCTGAGCCGCTGGGCGGAAATGGCGGGGGGCGTCGTTCTGCTGGCGATTGGGGTGAACATCCTGAGGGAGCACGGCGCGCTGGCCTTTTTTTTCTGAATCCTGAACGCCCCCTTTCAGAGCCTGCCGGCGCCGGGCGGCGGTTTCAGTTCCCGACATAAAGATTGTATTTTACGGTCGACATGATGGCCCGATGGGTTTGTGGTCCAACCGGGCCGTTTCCTGGAGGGATCGCCTATCGGTCGAATTCCAGACGCTGTCCGGCGGGATCCGGGTCGATCCTTCCGTCATGATAGGCCAGGTGGCCGGAAACGAAGGTGGCCGCGACGGACGATCGGAAGGTGTGGCCGGCAAAGGGCGTCCAGCCGCAGCGATAGTGAACCGGCTGGTCGTCCACCACGGTGGGATGCTCCAGGTCCACCAGCACCAGGTCGGCCCAGTAGCCCTCCCGGAGGTATCCCCGCTCCCTGACATCGAAGAGCTTTGCCGGGCTGTGGGCCGTTTTTTCGGCGACCTGTTCCAGGGTCAGCGCGCCGGTGTGGACGTGTTCGAGCAAACTGACCAATGCGTGCTGCACCAGGGGCAGTCCCGATGGCGCCTTCAGATAGGGCTGCTGTTTTTCCGCCAGGGTATGGGGGGCGTGGTCCGTTCCCACCACATCGATCGTTCCTTTCTCCAGTGCCGCCAGCAGCTGCCGGCGGTCCTCCTCTGTTTTGATGGCCGGGTTGCATTTGATCAGGTTGCCTTTGTCACGGTAGTCGGTCCCCGAGAAAAACAGGTGATGAACACACACCTCGGCGGTAATCCGTTTTTTTTCCAGCGGCAGGGACGACAGCAGGCCCAGTTCCCTGGCCGTGCTCAGGTGCAGCACATGCAGACGGGTGTTGCACCGCCCGGCCAGTTCCACGGCCAGGGCGGTGGACTGGTAGCAGGCCGCTTCACTGCGGATGGCCGGGTGGAGGGCGATGGGAATGTCTTCCCCGTGGATGGCCTGAAACCGGCCGGTATTCTCATCGATGGTCGGGCTGTCCTCACAATGGGTGGCCACGATGGTCGGGCTGTGGGTGAAAATCTGTTCCAGTGCGACGGGGTCGTCCACCAGCATGTTCCCGGTAGAGGCGCCCATGAACACTTTCACGCCGCAGGCCTGCTTCGGGTCCAGCTGTTTGATGATTTCTATATTGTCGTTGGCGCCTCCCAGATAGAAACTGTAATTTGCATAGGAGGTCTGTCCGGCGATGCGATGTTTCTCCTCCAGCCGGTCGATGGTGGTGGTCGCCGGTGCCGTGTTGGGCATTTCCATGTAGGTGGTGATCCCCCCGGCGACCGCCGCGCGGGATTCCGAGCCGATGTCTCCTTTGTGGGTCAGGCCCGGTTCACGGAAATGAACCTGGTCGTCGATCATCCCGGGCAACAGGACCCGCCCGCCGGCGTCCACGACACGGTCCGCGCCCCTGCCTGATAAATCGCCGCCAATCGCGTCGATGCGGCCGTCACGGATCCGCAGGTCCTGATGGATCGCGGTGCCTTCATTTATCGTTAATGCGTTGGTGATGAGAATGGTTGCCATGGCTGCTCCCTTTTTTTCCCACTGTAACGGGTGACGGCCTGCTTGTCCAGACCCGGCCCGGCCGGCGCTCGAATGCCGCCATTGCGATCAAAGCCGGTCCGGCCCGTCAGCGATCCGTGTAAACGTGCTGACGCCAGGACCGGAGCGCATCGGCACCCCTTGACAGCGGGTTAATTCTATGGACACCGAAGTCGCCAAATGGTAAGGGTAACAGAGGGTTGATATCGCCCCTACGCCCATCCTTTCTCCAACAGCAGGCGGAACACGCAGGGATGCTCGATTTTTTCAAATTCCAACCCAGACTGCCCGGACTCAAGGACTTTCCCATGGAGTCCTATGCCACCGACTTTTCGCTGGACCGTCTGGTGCTGGGCGTGGACAATATCCGTTGCGATGTCCGCTTGAGTCCTACTTTCTGCAGTGCGACGGCCAAGCTGGCCGCTCTTCTCATCGAGCGGGAAACCGGTATCTGGACCGGCTCAGAAAAAAACCGGCTCAACGCCCTGGCCCGGGAGCAGGAAAACTACCGGCAGTTATATGGCCAGGTCATGAGCGATGCGGTGAACAAAGCCAGGGCCGCCAAGGAAATGCAGGTTGATTTTCTCGCCCAGATCGCCATTCTCAGCCTGGTCCACGACGAAATCCGCAGGCAGTACGACATCCTGATCGGTCATTGCAAAAACGCCATCCGCCGATCGGATCTGGCCCGCCATGAGGATCATAAGGCGGCGCTCAAGCTCAAGGAAAACCTGGCCCATGTCCTCCAAAACCGGGGGACGGTGCAACAGGCGGTGGGGTTGGCGCTTTGCGGGTATTTCCGGGAAATCCGGGAATCCGATATTCGCGAAATGCGCGAGGCGGTATTTGGCCAGGACCTCCCATTTCTCTTCGATCTGCTCACCAATCCCATCGTCCACATGGACAATCCGTTCAATGACCACTTCATGATCGAAGAGTACGACCTCTGCCTGGGGCGCCGGGTCGAAGACCCCGACCGCTACGAAATGATGCTCAGCCTCATGCGCACCATCTTCGGTTTCCTGGAAATGGAAGAGACGGCGGCGATCAGCTGGACCCTGGATCGCCGGCGCCGGGAGATAACGGCCAGGGAACTGCCCGGCGATGACGACGGCAAGAACTTTAAGCTGCAACGCCTGGATCAGTGGATCAAGCAGCCGGACAACATTGACCTGCTGCTCAACCGGAACCTGGCCAAAAAACAATACCAGGCCCTTAAGCGGGACAAGGCGGACCGGAAAACCCTCCGGAACCATCGGGTGAGGATGAAACATCAGCGCCTGCTGATGGGTTATTTTTTCCGGCAGTTCTCCCGCACCGGTCTTATGGAGCGCATTACGGCTTCCTATGAGATGCAGCCCCTGTATCGCGAGTACTGTCCGCCGCTTGTTCCCCAACAGGTCCTCCAGTACCTGATCAATCCCAAGAGCCGGAAGCTGGTGAGAAACCGGCTCAAGCGCCTGAAACAGCTTTACGGCAAGACATTCCGCATGTGGCCGCTCAACCGCAAGGTCGTTCAGATGGAACGCATGGGCACCCGCCGGAAAAAAGCCTACCTGGTTCGCTTCCTGAGGGCGTTTTGCCGATATCACCGCGATTTCTGCTGCTTCAACATTTATCGTGATGCGGCAGAGCGGATCAACCTGGTCACGGACAAGAAAATCCTGGCCCTGTCCAAAGCCAATCGCACCCTGTATGAATTCCTGCTGCCCCACGAGCAGGAGATGGGCGAAAAACCCATCATCAACCATACCATCATCAAGGCCGATCTTCGCGGGTCGACGGACATCACCCACCGGATGAACGAACGCGGGCTCAATCCGGCCTCTTATTTCAGCCTCAATTTTTTCGACCCCATTTCCGAAATCCTGTCGGAATACGATGCCCACAAAGTGTTTATCGAAGGCGATGCCATCATCCTCTCCATCTACGAGCAGGAGGACACACCCAGCGGCTGGTACAGCGTGGCCCGGGCCTGCGGAATGGCCATCAACATGCTGATGATCATCAACCGGTACAATAAGAAAAGCCAGGAGTACCAGCTGCCGATCCTGGAACTGGGCATCGGTATCTGCCACCGGGCGGATGCGCCCACTTTTCTTTTCGATGGGGACAATCGCATCATGATCTCTCCGGCGATCAATCTGGCGGATCGCCTTTCCGGATGCCACAAGACGGTCCGGCACATCATCCGGAAAAACATCAGTCCCTTCAACCTCTTCGTCTTCCAGGGGGCTTCGGATGAGGAGATGGAGAAGACCGCCGACGATCTGTTTCTCCGATACAACGTCAACGGGATCGAGTTGAACGAGGCCGGATTCCGCAAACTGGCCCAGGAGATTGACCTGAAGCCGTTTTACGGTGACATTCCCGACCTGCAGCTGGAAAAGGTCCGCCTCTATACGGGCAAGTTTCCCACCAAGTCGGGCCGCTACCAGCGACTGGTCTTGCGTGAAGCCGATGTGCCGGCGGTCAATCCCAAAGACCTGAGCCAGCTTCACTTTACCCATCGCAAGTACTACGAGGTCTGCACCCGGCCCTCCCTCTACAAGGTCACCCGGAACCTGCTGTGACCGACCCCGCTTGTTAAAACCGCGGGGCCCCTGGCGTTCCTGTCATGCAGGATGCCCTTCAGGCAATGCTGGGATAGAGGTGCACCAGGCGGCTGCCCAGCATCGAGGCGACACGCTGGAACAGGGTTGCCTTGTCGGCCGGGTATTTTTTCAGGATCTGGAGAAACCGCTGCCGGTCGACTTTGCTCAGGATCGTCGGTTCCAGGCAGCGGGCTGTGGCGGACAGTGTGTCACGTTCGATAAGGCTGGACCAGCCGATAATCTCTCCCGGTTCATAAGCGACGTATACTTCCCGGGATTTCTCGCCCAGCGTGAGTTTGATACGGCCTTTGACCAGAATAAAAAAAGAATCGGCCGGGTCTCCTTCCCTGAAGGCCACCTCTCCTTCCTCCAGGTTTACTTTGGTGGTGGCACTCATGGCCTCCTTGACGAACCCCTTGTCCATTCCCCAGAACAGATCTCCTTGTTTAAGATACATGGGCGGGCCTCCATTGCGTTAGGGTGATAAGACGGATCACGACCGCATTTACCATCGGCTTCGTGAATGTGCCCTTTTTCATCCAGGCACCGGCTCATTGAAGGGGTGTCCGGCCATCAGTCAGCGGTGTTGGCATCGTCCGGCCAGGGGGCAACGGATGCCTGGACGGCTCGGCAATGGAATCTGTCGGCGGTTCATAAAGGGGCGGTTCGAGTGGCGTGGTGTTTCAGAAAAAGGTGGGGAGACGATCATCTGGAACGGTACGATGGAACGGTCGGCTCAGATCTTGGTGCCGGAGTGCACTGCAACAAGCCCCTGGTGCCTGTATTAAAAATAGACCGGATTCAGAGGGCAAGTCAACGGAAAAAAGGAGTAGACCGGCGCTGACCCCTGAACATGAAAGCCAGCCCTGAAAAGCACGCCGGCCGGGGCAGAAAAAATAAAACGGCAGCGTGCCGAACCGTCCGGTACGCTGCCGTAATTCTTAACCGATGACCGGATCAAGCCAGTTTTTCACCCAACGCTTTGCCGCAGTCCTGGCAGGCCTTCATCCCTTCGGCGATGAAGTTGGCCATTGCTTTCGTCTTTCCAGTCCGGCTGAAACAGGTGTCCCATGCTTTTTTCATGGAACGTCCTATGGCTGATGGATCGTTGACGATATATCACAAACGCCCGGTCAGATGGGCTTTGCTTCAGGGATGATCAGCAGGTCGATGCGGCGGTTGATCGCCCGGCCCGCCGATGTGGCGTTGGAAGCCAGGGGGCGCTCGGACCCGTAGCCGACGGCGGAAATGCTCTCCGGGGCCAGGGTCTGGTTGGCGATCATGTATTCGCGAACGGCTTCGGCCCGCTGCTGGGAGAGCAGCATGTTCACTTCGTCGGAGCCGGTGGTGTCCGTATGTCCCTCCACGATCACCCGCGGGTCGTCGAAGGTGCGGATGGCTTTTTGCACCTTGCTGAGCAGGGCGTAGTTTTCCGGCATGATGAGGCTTTTACCCACCGGGAACCGCATGGCCTTGAGCCGGATCACCAGCTGGTTTTCCTTTTTGTAGACTTCGGCCTCATCCGTCTGGAAGTAGCCGCGTACCGCCACGTAAAGCTGGTTGAACTTTCTTTCCGCCGCCAGGCGCTGTTCGGCGGCCATGCGCTCCCTGGCCATGCGCTCCTTGGCCATCTGGTCTTCCCGGGTTTTGCCTTCCAGGGTGGCCACACGAACGTTGAGGGCGTCGATTTGGGCCTGGTAGTCAGCCTTGAGTGTTTCCATTTCCGACTGCAGGGCCTGGTTTTTTTCGGAAATGAAGGTGCGGTCGCTTTTGAGTGAATTCACCGAGCCGATGATATTTTCCAACTGGGTCGGGTATTCCTGGTCGCGCATGTCCGGTGCGCCCAGCGCGGCGGATATGCTGTGCAGGTGTTCTTCCAGCAAAAGGACGACCGCCTCCGGCTTCATGGCTTTGACCCGATTGCTCAGTTCGGTGATCACGACCAGCCGCCTGGCCTCGAACAGGGCTTCTTTGGCCATGGAGAGCATCTCTTCCTTGGCATAGGGATTGGAAGAAATGAACGTGTCGGTGTCGTTGAGCCGGGTTACGGCCTGGTCGTGAGAGAGGGGCGCGAGCCTTCGGGCATCGGCCGCTTCGGCCCGGGCAACCAGCGTCCGCACCTCGCCGATGGTCTCCGCCTTGATGGCGCGAACTTCCAGTTCATGGTAACGGTCGATCACCATGCTCCGATTTTTCTGGGCATAACTCAAATTGTCCCGTTCAATGGCCCGGGTCAGATCCAGAAAATCGTTTTCAACCCGCCGATACTCCTTTTCAAAGCTGGTGGCCCCGGCGTTGCGGGCCATTTCACGGGCCTCGATCGCATCTTCCAAAGTGGTGCGCGAAATGACGGCGAATTCGTTTGCCCGCTGCAGGTGGTCCCGTGATGCCATGACATCCCTGCGGATATCGGCGATCTTGTTGCCTCTTTCAAGGTTTTGTTGGGCCCTGAAGAAGGCGCTTTCCGCTTTTTTGAACCATCCTGGAGACAGGACATTGACCTGCGCCATCCGCGCGCGGGAAATGTCGTTGCTGAGCTGGCCGACCAGATTGGCCGGGCTTTCGACGGTCGACGGGTCCCGGACGCCGGTCACGGCGGTTCCGGTTGTCTGGGGTGGCACACACCCGGCCATGAGCAGACCGAAAACGACCAGTGAAATCCGGATCGGATTTCTCACCTGAGGGCTCATTGTTTCCTCCTTGACGGGAATGACACGTATTACGCGGGTTCGCTTGTTAAGGTTTCGCGATGGCAGACAGCCAACAGCTGAATGATGCGCATGTTTTCGATTTGTGTCAACATCCCGGAGACGTTGGCCCTTTTTCCCTGCCGGACAAATGGGGAAAGGCGTTGCCTTTCCGTTCAGAATGGATATGATGCACGCAACCGTTTTAGCGGTGACTGACGAATCCATCACGGTTGCGATCGGGGCCATGACCAGCGATAAAAATACCATCAGAATCCAATACTTCCTCTATTTCGGAGCCATGGGCGTCTTTCTGCCCTATTTCAACCTGTATTGCCTCAAGATCGGCTTCAGCGGATTTCAGATCGGCAGCCTGTCCGCCGTCCGCGCGGCCGTGCTGATCATTTTTTCCCTGTTCTGGGGGCTCATGGCGGATCGGAAGGGCCTCCGCCGCCCCATTTACATCCTCTGCAGTATGGCCAGCACGGCCCTGTGGGCGCTTTTCCTTTTTACCACCGATTTCCGATTCATGCTGATCCTCACCATCGTGTACGGTGCCTTCTATGCACCCATCATCTCCTTTCTTGAAGCCTTTGCCATGGATGTGCTCGGAAAAACCAAACACCGCTACGGCCGTACCCGGGCCTGGGGGTCCGTCGCCTTTATCGTCGTGGTGGTCGTGGTCGGAAAGGTGATCGACCGCTATGACGTGGGCATCGTCATCGCACTGGTGCTGGCCATTTCAGCGATCCAGGCCGTTGCCGCCACCGCGATGCCCCGAACCCGCCCGCAGCGGACCGCGCAGTCCCATGAAGCCGTTCGCCTGTTTTCGGGAAACACCGTGGTGTTTTTGATGTGTGCGTTTCTGATGCTGGTGAGCCACGGCGCCTACTATGGATTTTTCTCCATTCACCTGGCCCAGCTGGGCCATGGGGGCAGTTTCATCGGCCTGTGCTGGGCCCTGGCATCAACTGCGGAAGTGGTGGTCATGATCAATTCGCCCCGGCTGTTTGCCCGTTTTTCTTTCAAGCGGGTGCTGGCGGCATCCTTTGCCGTGGCCGCCATTCGATGGGGCGTCCTGTATGTTGCCGAATCGGCCATGGTGATTATGGCCAGTCAACTCCTGCACGCCGTCACTTACGGTGCTTTTCACATGGCCGGGATCCTTTACATGGACCAACTGGCCCCGGATACAGACAAAACACTGGGCCAGGCATTGAATAACGCGGTGACATATGGTCTGGGCCTTACCGTGGGGTTTTTCGTCAGCGGTGCGCTTTACGAAGCCGGTAACAGTGCGCCGCTGTTTCTGTTCAGCGCCGCCACCGCCCTTGCCGGCGGTGTTCTTTTTTCCTGTTTTCACGGCTTTTCTTCGGGCGATGCCGGCAGCCTGTAACGAAAGGGCCGGGCGGGGCTCCTCAGCTTAGCGTCCTTTCCCCGGCACCGGATATGGTTTTCAACCCACCCAACGGAGCAATGAAACGCATGAAACTGAGAAAACTTACCTCCCTGACCGCCAGCCTGGCGTTTGTCCTGATGGTGGTCACCAGCATCATCTTGTACCTGGTTCCCCATGGGCGGGTCGCCTATTGGGCGGACTGGCGCCTGTGGGGGCTGAACAAGACCCAGTGGGGTGACGTGCACATCAATGTGGGGCTGCTGTTCCTCCTGGCGCTGTGCCTTCACATCTATTACAATTGGAAACCCCTTTTGACCTATCTCAAGGACCGATCCCGGCAGGTGAAAATCTTCACGCCGGCGTTCAACCTGGCCCTGGTTGTGTGCGTCGTGACGGTGGCCGGCACCCTGTTGACGGTGCCGCCCTTTTCCTGGGTGCTGGACCTGAATGCCGCCCTCAAGGATCAGGGCATCCGAACATACGGGGAACCCCCTTACGGCCACGCCGAACTCTCTTCGCTGAACACCTTTGCCAGGAAGGTGAATCTCGATGCTGCCGAGGCCCTGCAGCGCCTGAGGCAGGCAGGCTACCAGGTCACGGACGGGGGGCAGACCCTTCAGGCCATTGCCACCATCAACACCACCACCCCCAAAGCCCTGTACGAGGCCATGAAACCGCCGGCGGCCGCGACGACCGGCCCGGCCAGACTGCCCGACACTCCGCCGCCGGGAACCGGCCGGTTGACCCTGGAGGAGATTTGCACCACTTATGGCCTGGACATCCAGAAGCTTCGGGCCGCCCTGAAAACGAAAACAATTTCCGCCGCCGCATCGGAATCGATGCGCGACATCGCCATGCGCCATGGCATGGGGCCGACGGACCTGTATGAGATCGTCAAGCAGGCGGCGGACACGATCCGGAAGACGGGGTAACCCCTCATGCCAACGGCCGACTGCCGCTGCAACGCCTGCGGCCACACCTTTGTCCATTTGACCTTCAAAGGCGACGATATCACGCCGGTTTGCCCGCGCTGCAAGGACCGCGATGTCCATGTAAAAAAGGACCCGGACCGGTTTATGGCCGGCCCCGGCCTGGGGTCGATGATCACTGACGTTCCCAAGGGGCCGTCCTGAGCGGGGTAAGTGAAGGCGGCGGTCTGCCGTCTCTCCCGCGCCCGTCCGGAAGCGATGCGTTGGTCCAGTCAAATAAACTGAACCCCGAACTGGTCATTCCGGGTCCACCTGACGATCGCTTTTCTTTTGATGCCGCCTTGTTTTTTAGCAAAAGGAATCGTGACCCTTATCTTGACCGGTAATTTGGTTTTGGACAGGTTAAACCTGCCAACGCCCGCCCCCCCCATGCTGATGTTTTTAATATTTCCGGAAAAAACCATCGAACCCACGGAAAAGGAAACTTCTTTATGATAATTCAGCCTTGCGTTTTCTCTCCTGTTAAACTGAACCCCGAACTGGTCATTTCGGGTCCACTTGACGATTGCTTTTCTTTTGATGCCGCCCTGTCTGTTGGCAAAAGGAATGGCAATGATGACTTCCGCCCCTTTTTTTATTTTCGATAGGCTCCGGCTGCCAACGCCGGCCCCTCCCATACTGACGTTTTCAATCCTTCCGTGAAAAATCATTGAATCCGTCGAAAAGAAGATTTCTTCCTGATATTTTTTTCTTTCGTTTATCCTTCTGCTTCTTTCTACATTATGGGATTTTCCCATTTCAGCCGTTCTCATGTCCCGGATTACCCCCATCCGTCGTGGTCCGTCATAATTTGACGACATTCATGCGCCACCGAGTATGACCCGATTCAAAGCGGTCCTTCCGTGCCGGCAGGCGTCCATGTGCATTGGGTGATGAAAACTGGGTTTTTCCTAAAGCAGCGCTTCAGATCCGATGTAAGCGTCAGAGGAGCAACTTAGTCGCTTGGATATGGCGAAAGAAATGAGAGAAAGGCCACTATAAAATATTGATATGATGGAATCGTTTAAAGCGTCAAGGGGAAAAAACCGATTCCGATCGAGGTGAGGCACCCCAACGGGTCTGGCCTGGCCGGCTCCCCTGATGAGGTGTCGGGAGCGATGCGCCCATCAACCGCCGGCTTCACTATTTTGTTTTCGGAACGGCCGCATAAATCCCCCGGCCGGCCCTGCGAATTTTCCCTGATCGGACAAGGCGGAATACGATATTTCGAAGTTGCTTCTCCTCGAAGCCCGACTGGGTCTTGAGGGCGGCAAAGGCGACGCCGTCAGGATGGGTTTGAATCATGGCAAGAATGGCCCTTGTTGCGCCGCCCGGTTTGGTCCTCATCCGATTCACGGGTGGACCATACAGCCCCCGCGACATTCTGCGGATCTCCCCGGTTTTCAGCAGACGGGCCAGCACCGGGCGAACGGAGGCCGGGTGCATTCCGGTCTCCTCGGCGACCCGGGGGGTGCGGATGCCTCCTGCACTGGCCTCGATAACCGCCAGGACGGCGGCCCGGCGGTCGGCCGGCGAGGGCGTCCCGGCTGTGTAAATGCCCCGGGCAACTTTCTGGATGAGGCCTTTGTGGTAGGCCCGGTAAAGGATGCTGCGAATCTTGACGATGTCGATGCCGCTCTCGGCATGCAGTCCGGCCGCATCGATCCCGTATTTTGCGCGCTGGAGCCGCTCCAGGATCAGCGTTTGGTCATCACCCTTTTTTTTGGCGGGTGACCGTTTGCCGGGGCTGGCTTGGGGCGAGGGCTTTGCCGCGCGGGCGGGGCTGGGGGCCGCCTCGGGGATCATCTGGCCAAATTCGGGCGCCACATCCATATCGATGCCGAACACACGGCCCAGATCCGCTTCGGCAACCACGGGCGGGTCACTCTCCTGTGCCTTTTGGAGATATTTTTCGGTGGTATCGCTGAGGGCTCTGGCGATCAGGTCGTCCATGTTGACCTGCCGCAGCACGAAGAAGAGCGACGGGTCTTCGTCCAGCCGGGCGCCAATGCCGTAAAGGACGGCAGCGACATGCTTGCACATATAAGCCCAGTCCGGACAGCTGCAGGAAAACTGAATGTCCTTCGGGCTGGGGAAAAGGCCGCTGCCCCTTTGCAGGAAAAGGTGCGACAGGTCCCTGGGGAATCGCCCGGCCAGAAGATCCTGCAGGGAATCCAGCTTGTCCCCGCAGGCCGCGGTGAGGGTTTTCCAGTTGGTTTTCCCGAGGCCCTTGATCTTGATTTCAACCCTATAGGGCTTGCTTCTCGACCCCTGCACCAGGGCGACCGCCGATCCCCTGTCGATGCGCAGGTCGAGAACCGCCAGATGCCTCACGTAGCTGCGGCCGCGCCCGATGCGGCTGCTGTAATCCGCATAGCGTTCGAGGTTGGCGTTCCAGGATTTTCCCCACCAGGTCCTGGCCAGGCTGCGGCCTTCAATGACGACCGGCGCGAGATCCGGTTTTTTCTTTTTCAGCTGCCGGATTTTTTTCTCCGCCCGCGCCCTTTTCTCGGCAACGGTTACATATGGGGCGAATTTCCAGTAACTCATGATCTTTCACGTTCCTGTTGTTGGTCGACCGCCAGCGATAACCGGAACATGTCCACCACCCGGGTGTCGTCCATCTCCGTGATCCAGTTCTCGTTGCCGGCGGCAATGACATCTTCCGACAGCTGCCTCTTCTCTTCGATCATCAGGTCGATTTTTTCCTCAATCGTGCCGGTGGTGATAAACTTGTGAACCATCACGTTTTTTTTCTGGCCGATGCGAAAGGCCCGGTCGGTGGCCTGGGTTTCCACCGCCGGATTCCACCAGCGGTCAAAGTGAATCACATGACTGGCCCGGGTCAGGTTCAACCCCACGCCGCCGGCCTTGAGGGAGAGCACCATAAAAGGGACATAGGGCGCCGCCTGAAATTCGTCTACCGCAGCCTTTCTTTTTTTCACCGATACGCTTCCGTGGATCATCAGCCCCGGGTGGTGAAAAACGTCTGCCAGGAAACGGCACAGCGGGTCAATGATTTCCTTGAACTGGGTAAACACCAGCACCCGTTCTCTCTTTTCGTGGATGGTCCGGCAGATGTCCCGCAGGCGGCCGAACTTGCCCGATTCCGTTTCCGGATAGCCGCCACCGCCCAGGTATTGATCCGGATGGTTGCACAGCTGCTTCAGTTTCATCAGGGACGAGAGGATCAGGCCCCTGCGCTGCATGCCGTCCGTGTCGGAAAGGGCCTTTTCGAGGCTGCCCACCAGCTGCCGGTACAACACGATCTGTTTGGCCGACAGGTCGGTGTAGACCTTCATTTCGACCTTGTCCGGCAGGTCCCGGATGACGGTTTTGTCGGTCTTCAGGCGTCTGAGCATATAGGGGCGGATCAGTTGGCGCAGCGTGCCATACCGGGAGCGATCCCGGTCCAGGGTTTTGGCGAAGCGTTTGAATTCGGTGGCGGAGCCCAGCAGTCCGGGGTTGATGAAGTCAAACAGGGACCATAGATCGGACAGGCGGTTTTCAATGGGCGTTCCCGTCAGAATCAGCCGGTTTTCGGCCGTGTAGGTTTTCAGGGTGCGGGTCTGCCGGGTTCCCGGATTTTTGATGGCCTGGGCCTCATCCAGTATCAGGTAATACCATGCATGGTCCTGCAAAAAACGATAGCGCCCGGCCAGGGCATAGGTCGTGATCACCAGGTCATGGGCCTCGATCAGCCCTTTGCCGCCATTGGCCAGTTCCTCCTGCGGATGCATGCCGGGGTGGGCGATGAAAAAAGACAGGTCCGGGTAAAATCGCCTGATCTCGGCGGCCCAGTTGGCCAGCAGGGAGGCGGGGATCACCAGCAGGCTGGCCGGTCGACGGGTCCTGCGGCCTTTTTGGGCTGCATACAGCCAGTTTAAAAAGGCCAGTACCTGAACGGTTTTGCCCAGCCCCATGTCGTCGGCCAGGCAGGCGCCCAGTCGAAGGGCGTGCAACAGACAGAGCCAGTTCAATCCGGCCTGCTGGTATTTTCGCAATCTGGCCTTGAAGGTCCGGCCGGGACGGATGGCCCGAAGGGTATGCGGATCGCGCAATTTCTGCAGGACATCGGCGAGCCATTGTCCATGGGACACGCTGACCTGGTCAATCGCCGCTGCGGCATTGCCCGGCAACTGCCGTGGATTCATCTGCAACCGCATGGCATCCAGCCATGAAAGCCCGGCGTCAGCCATCTTTGCGGCCGCTTCGTGGGCCGCCAGGATTTTCTGCAGTTTGACCGGGTCCACCGCCACCCATTTGTTTTTAATGAAGGCCAGTCCCTCGGACTGGGCCAGCAGCCGCTGGATCTCTTCCCGGGACAGCGGCTCGCCGTCTATCAGTAATCCGGCCTTGAAGGACAGGATCGCATCCATGCCCACCAGGGACGGCTTTCGGGTGCCGAACTTCAGGTCGAGGGAGATCCGGGGGCCGCCGGCTTTCCACCAGTCGGGAATCCGGCAGAGGATGCCGGCAGTTTCGAAAACGGGAATGTCCTTTAAAAACAGGAAGGCCTGCCGGGACGACCAGGCCAGGGGCTGAAAGATAGTGCCGGAAGAGAGCATCTCCTGAAGAACCGCCGACGTCTTGGCGGCCTCGTGGACCGTGGCCAGCAGTTCCAGCAACCTGGCCTGGTTCCCGGCAAATTCCTGCAGGGCGAATTTCAGCGGCACATGCCTGGAGTCGCCGGCCTGGTTCAGGCGGGTGGAATAGGTGGCCAGAAAGGCAAAGGGATGCGCCGCATCCTTGTTTTCCACCAGATGGAAAAAGATGCGGCCCACCAGGTGGGCGCTGGGACGGTATGCCCTGATAAAGTCGGCCACCGTTCCGTCGTGGGCCCGCATGGCCGAGCGCCAGGCCGCGTGCAATCGTTCCCAGACGTTGGCCAGCAGGAGGTCATCCAGATAATCCAGTCCCGTCATCATGGGCGCGCGGCCCAGCCAGGCCGCCATGTTATCCGCCGCGAGTTCCAGCCGGACCGATTCCCGCAGGGCTTCGAGATCCGGCGTGCGAATCAGCTGCCGGGTAAACTCTCCTGCAAACTCCCGCCAATAGGACATCGAAGCGGAGAGCGGCACCTTCATATCGGCCAGACCGAGGCGTAGCAGCCAGCCTTCCCGGTCCGATACAGAACATCGATACAGCTCATCCTGGAGAAGTGTGCGGCTTTTGCCGATGGCTGCATCCGCCGCCTCCCATTCCAGTTGCAGGCCGCCGTCCGGCAGGAGGACGGCGATCAGGTTCCGGTCTGATGTCCGGCTCGTCATCAATCCCCTTTGGCGGGAAACAGCAGGTGGCGGAGCCAGCCGAACAGGGTGTTTCCCTGAAGCACGGCCTGTTCCCATGCCATGAAGTCCCGGGAAAGCTTGACCGGATCGGAAAAGAACTGGGCGCGGGTGGTGAAGGTTTCCTGCGGGTCGAGCTGTTTGACCACGCGGGCCGGGTTGCCTGCGGCGACACAGTTGGGGGGAACCGGGTCCACCACGATGGCCCCGGCTCCCACGATACTGTTTTCGCCGATGGTGACCCCCTTGCAGATGATGGCACTGTCACCGATCCAGGCGTTTTTTTCGATGGTCACCGGGCTGGCCTTGCCAAAGGAAATGCGGTTGTAGATGCCGTGCCAGTCCGAATCGGTTACATAGGCACCGTTGGCGATCATGCAGTTGTCGCCGATGGTGATGCCGACAGCGCTGCTGACGCGCACACCCGGGCAGACCAGGCAGTAGTTGCCGATGGTGATATGTCCCTTGCCCGCCTGGTCCGGCCAGACCGACAGCCTGATTTTCTTGTCCGGTGTGGCGATGACCGTGGCAAATTGTCCGATGGATATGGGGGCGCCGAACAGCTCCACATGCCAGGGCCGCATGAAGGTGAATCCGCCTCCCAGATGCTCCAGCTGAGGGCGAAGAAAGTGGCTGGCATAAAATTTTTGAAGCTTCAGGTATGCTTTCTTGACGATGTAGGGGCGATGATCCTTGATCATACCATATATCCGGATTCCGCCCACCAGTCATGACTGAACAACCGCCCACCGGGGGTAAGGCTGAACAGCGCATCGGCGGCCATGAGCACCACGGCATTGGTCCAGGTGATTTTCTCTTCGGGCCACCGGGTCATGTCCGGAAAAGTGAATCCGCACCAGAACGAACCGTCATCGAAGACATGTTCCGACAGCCAGTTGAAGACGATGTGAGCCTTTTCCGTATCTCCCATGGCGGCAAGGGCAAGCACCAGTTCGGAACTCTCCGCCACGGTCACCCAGGGCTGATCGGAGACGCAGCGAACCCCCAGCCCTTCGACCACATATTTTTTCCATTGCCGCTCGATGCGGCGGCCGGCGGCGTCCCCGGTGACGGCGCCGCAGAGCACCGGATAGAACCAGTCCATGGAAAATCGGGATTTGGTCATGTTGAACAGGTAGGGCCGGTTGCGGATGGCGTCACCCAGCCGATGCAGGGCATCGCCCCACGGCGCCGCCGGCATCCCCAGTTCGGCGGCAATGGCGAGCGCGCATTTAAGGCTCATATAGATGGAACTGGAGCCGGTGAGCAGAGCCATGGGATCGATCTTGCCCTGGGGACTGACGGCCCAGCTGATTTCTCCCTTGGGGCCCTGATGAGCCACCGCAAAGTCAATGGCCCGGCGCACGGTATCCCACATGGATCCCAAAAAGCGGCGATCGCCGGTAACCAGCCAGTAGTGAAAAACGCCCACGGCGATGTAGGCGCTCATGTTGGTTTCGCGGGTCCGGTCTTCGGGGATGCCCCTGCGATAGGCCGCAAACCAGCTGCCGTCCGCCAGTTGCATAGACTGCAGCCAGTAAAATGCCCGCCGGGCCTGCTCCAGGTAGCCGCCCACCACCAACCCCATGGCGGCTTCGACATGATCCCACGGGTCGGTTTTTTCTCCCGTGGACCACGGGATTTCCCCGGAGGGCAGCTGGGTGGCGATGACCAGACGGCAAACCGCATCAACATCAACGGCAAGTCTCTGCCGCTGTTTGCAGATACTCACATTCATAAAATTTAAACCTTTTGATCGATCCAGGATCCAAGCGATTGCTTTGCAGTGTCGGGCAAAAAAGCAAAATACGTTGGAATGTAAGGATATGCAAGTAAAAAGGCAACACGAGAAGCACCCCATGACCGGATGGGGAATCGGCCGGTATGGAAAAAGCGGCGTCGACGCATGGGGCGGCGCCGACGGCATTGGGCACCGGTTCGGCCCTTTCAGCGGTTTTGGGTCTGTTTTAAGGGCCATGTCCGCCCATTCGGTTGCCGGGGTGAACGTTCTTGACTTGGATTTGAAAACTCTTTATGAACTGGACTCTATCGAAACAGGCGTGTATCCGACGGCAGGCGAAACTGCCGTCTGCCGGCAAGCATCAACCCACACCACCGCAACGACTGAGGCCCCAAGGGGCGTCAGCTGTCGACGTGTCAGGAAATAATCGATGAAGACCCTGCTCAAGGAAATGATTCTGGCTGCCGCTTCGGCCGCCCACCAAAAAGGCATTTTCCCCTCGCCGGATTTTTGCGAGGTGGTGCTCGAAGAGCCCAAGGCCGACAGCCACGGGGACCTGTCCACCAATATGGCCATGCAGATGGCCAAGTCCCAGCGCATGGCGCCGCGCAAAATTGCCGAAGCCCTCATCAAGCACCTGAACGATGAAAACGGCATCATCGCACGAACGGAAATCGCCGGTCCGGGATTCATCAATTTTTTCATCCGGCCGACCGCCTGGCACCCGGTGCTGGCGGCCATTCATGCCAAGGACGACCAGTATGGCCGCTGCGACCTGGGCAGGGGCGCCCGCATTCAGATCGAGTTCGTCAGTTCCAACCCCACCGGTCCCCTTCACGTGGGCCACGGACGGGGCGGCGCCGTGGGAGACAGCACCGCCAACATCCTCTCTTTTTGCGGGTATGACGTTCAAAAAGAGTATTACATCAACGATTCCGGCCGCCAGATCCAGACTCTGGGCATGTCGGTTTACCTGCGGGGAAAGGAGCTGCTGGGCGAGACGGTGGGTTTTCCCGATACCTGCTACCAGGGCGACTACATCCGTGACCTGGCCGGCGAACTGCTGGAAGGCGACGGCCGGGAGCTTTTTGCAAAGGACGAGGCGGAGGCCATCATGCCCTGCGCCCGTTTTGCGGCCGGCAAGATTATTGACGGCATGCGGGCCGACCTGGTGGATTTCGGGGTGACCTTCGACCGGTGGTTTTCTGAACAGAGCCTCTACGACGCAGGCAAGGTGGAAGCGGATATCCGTCTTTTCAAGGAGAAGGGGCTTGTTTACGAAAAAGACGGCGCCCAGTGGTTCAAGACCAGCGATTTCGGTGACGAGAAGGACCGGGTGGTGGTCCGCCAGAATGGTCAGACCACCTATTTTGCGTCGGACATCTCCTATCACAAGGACAAGTTCGAGCGCGGATTCAACACCGTCATCGATGTGTGGGGGGCTGACCACCATGGCTACATTCCCCGCATGAAAGCGGCCGTGGAGGCCTCCGGATACGGCCGCGACCAATTCGGCGTGCTGCTGGTGCAACTGGTCAATCTGTTGCGGGCCGGCCAGCCCGTGGCCATGTCCACCCGGGCCGGCGAGTTTGTCACCCTGTCCGACGTGGTCCGGGAGGTCGGCCGTGATGCGGCCCGGTTTATCTTTCTGACCCGGCACTATGACAGCCCCCTGGACTTCGACCTGGACCTGGCCAAGCGCAAGACCAACGACAACCCCGTTTACTATGTCCAGTATGTCCATGCGCGGATTGCCAGCATCCACCGCAAGGCCGAGGCGGATGACATGGATGTGGGCGACTTTACGCCGGCGGACCTGTCCGCCCTGGATACTCCGGAGGACGTGGCGTTGATCAAGGCCCTGGCCCGCTATCCGGAAGCCGTAAAAATGGCCGGAACATTAATGGAACCGCACCGCATCACCTACTACCTGATGACCCTGGCCGCGGCCTTTCACACCTATTATAACCGGAATCGGGTGCTTTGCGCGGATGACCTGACGTTGACGCGGGCCCGGCTTTACCTGATCACGGCAGTCCAGAAGGTGATTCGCAACGGGTTGGCGCTGCTGGGTGTTTCCGCTCCGGATTCCATGTAAATCACCCGCAACGGGCCTCACTGCCGGCAAAGGAAATCACTTGTGACAGAGGGCAAGGATACCGAGCCAAAACGGGGAATGGCCTGGGGGCGATACCTGCTGGTCTTTTTCGTTGCGGCCTGGATGTTTGTCCTCGGCGTGCTGGTGGGCCGGGGGACCGCTCCCGTGCATTTCGACACCCAGGCGCTGCAGAAAGAGCTTGCCGCCCTGCGGGACGCCATGATGAAAAAGGAGCGCGAGGCGATAGAAAAAACCATCCGGGGGGAGGACAACAAGACCCCCCTGGAGTTCTATGAGGCCCTGAAACAAGACGATCCGGATACCGCCGTTGCACTTCCGGCGACACCGGTGCCGCCGGCGGCGGCTGCACCGGCTGAATCCGGCGATGCCCTAAAACCGCCCCACAAGAACCGGTCCGCCGTCATGGCCAAGAAAACCGGTTTGTCGGCCAAACCGGGGGGGCGTGCAGCGGTGCCGGCGCCGCCCGCTGCCGGCACCGCGGGCAACCTGACCATCCAGGTGGCGTCCCTCAAGGATCCAACGGCTGCCCAGCGAATCGTTGCAAATCTGAAAAAGGACGGGTATTCTGCCTATCTGTCGAGAATTGTCATCCCCGGCAACGGCCTCTGGTTCAGGGTGCGGGTGGGCAGCTACAAGGGCCGGGAACAAGCGACCGCGGATATGAACCGGCTGATCCGGGCTCGGAAAAAGCCCATCCTGGTCAAAAAATAACAAAGGCTTGACACCATGAAAATATCCAAGGAAGAAGTCCTGCACGTGGCCCACCTGGCCCGGTTGGACATCGATGAGACAGATGTCGACCGGTTTGCCGGCCAGATCGGCACCATTCTTGACTATGTCGATACCCTCAAACAGGTGGACACGGCCGGGGTTCCCGCCACCTCCCATGCCATCACCCTGACCAATGCATTCCGGGAGGACGAGGCGCAGGGCCACCTTGATCCTCAGGACGCCCTGGCCAACGCCCCGGAAAAAGACGACGGGGCCTTTACCGTACCCAGGGTGATCTGATTGGCAATGGGTTGATTCGGAAATCGCTTTACCGGGCAGAAACGCCCCAAGGACGTGACCCCATGAAACTGCATGCACTGACCATCAAGCAGGCCTCCGGCCTGTTGAAAAATAAAGAGATTTCTTCGGTTGAGCTGACCCGGGCCGTTTTGGACCGTATCGATGCGGTGGACGGCAAGGTCGGCGCGTACCTGACCGTTGATGCAGACGGTGCCCTCGACCAGGCGCAAGCGGCCGACCATCGTCTGGCCGCCGGTGATGCTCAGCCGCTGACCGGTATCCCGCTGGGTATCAAGGACCTGATGTGCACCCGGGGCCTGCGCACCACCTGTGCCTCCAAGATGCTTGAAAACTTCGTTCCCCCATACGATGCGACCGTGGTCACGCGATTGAAAAATGCCGGGGCGGTGATCGTGGGCAAGCTCAATATGGATGAGTTTGCCATGGGGTCAACCACCGAACACTCCGGTTTCCAGGTCACGCGCAACCCCTGGAACCTGGACCGCATTCCCGGTGGGTCCAGCGGCGGGTCGGCGGCCGCGGTGTCGGCCGACATGTGCCTGGGGGCCCTGGGGTCGGACACCGGCGGATCCATCCGCCAGCCCGCATCCCATTGCGGGGTGGTGGGGATCAAGCCCACCTACGGCCGGGTATCCCGTTTCGGCCTGGTGGCCTTTGCCTCTTCGTTGGACCAGATCGGCCCCCTGGGTAAAACCGTGGCCGACTGCGCCATCATGCTGGACGCCATTGCCGGCCACGACCCGAAAGATTCCACCTCCGTTGCCGAACCGGTGCCGGCCTTTGCGTCGATTGCCGAGGGGGGGCTTGCGGACGTGGTGGTGGGCATCCCCAAAGAGTTCAGCCAGGCCCAGGGCCTTGATCCTCAGGTGGGTGCGGCGGTTGAGCGGGCGGTTGCCACCATCGAATCGCTGGGCGCCCGATGCATCGAGGTCTCCCTGCCCCACACCGATCATGCCGTGGCCGCCTATTATGTCATCGCCCCCAGTGAAGCCAGTTCCAACCTGGCCCGCTACGATGGTGTGAAATACGGCGCCCGTGACAAGACCCAGACCGATCTGCTCGGGATGTACCGCCGCACCCGGTCCCAGGGATTCGGCGCGGAGGTGCAGCGGCGCATTATTCTGGGCACCTACGCCCTGTCGGCCGGTTACTACGATGCCTATTACGGCAAGGCATCCCAGGTCCGGACCCTGATCAAGAACGATTTCCAATCCGCCTTTGCGTCCTGCGACGCCATCCTTTCCCCGGTGGCGCCCACACCGGCCTATCCGATCGGTGCGACCCTCGAGGATCCGCTGACCATGTACCTGTCGGATATTTTCACCCTGTCGGCCAACCTGGCCGGCATTCCGGGAATATCGGTCCCCTGTGGTTTTTCGGATGACGGCCTGCCCATCGGCCTGCAGGTCATGGGGCGCCATTTTAACGAGGCGATGCTTTTTAAAATCGCCCGGGCGTTCGAAGCGGCGCAAACCATCGCGGATCAGAAGCCTCCCATCGGCTGACAGTTCGATAGGACGAATCGCCTCAACCCATACGCGTAAAGGAGCGAGCCCATGGCCACCATCCAGCCCGAAGGTGAAAACCTGAGAAAAGCGGTCAGATGGATCGCTGAAGAAAAAAAAGCAGGATCTACCCAAAGCCGGCAGCAGCTCATGGAGGCGGCCGGCCTGAAATTCAACCTGACACCTGTGGAAGCGGAGTATCTGGCCCGCAGTTTCAAAGAAATTGCAGGTTGACGCCTGTGCGAAACGGATGCCCTGCCGTCCTGATCCGGACCCCGATCTGTTAGCCATAGACGGACCCCAGACAGCCTAAATGTCCAGCATCAGAATTCTTCCGGAAAACCTGTCCAACAAAATCGCCGCCGGTGAAGTGGTGGAGCGCCCGGCCTCGGTGGTCAAGGAGCTGGTGGAGAATGCCATCGACGCCGGCAGCAGCCGAATTATCGTTGAAATCGAGCAAGGCGGGCGCAAACTCATTCGCGTGTCGGACAACGGGAAAGGCATGGGCCGAGACGATGCCCTGCTCTGCCTGGAACGATACGCCACCAGTAAAATCAGCCGGGAGCCGGATCTGTTTGCCATTCGCACCCTTGGGTTCCGGGGGGAGGCGCTGCCCAGTATTGCCTCGGTCTCCCGCTTCACCCTGGTCACCCGGGAAGCGGATGCCGACGTGGGTACCCGGATTGATGTCGCGGGCGGCCGGATCAACAATGTCTCGGACGCGGGGGCCCCGCCCGGGACCATGATCACCATCGCCGGCCTTTTCTACAACACACCGGCCCGCCGGAAGTTTCTGAAAAGCATCAACACCGAGATGGGGCACATTGCCGACACCCTTGCCAGCATGGCCCTGTGCCGTCCATCCGTTCAATTCCGGTTGTCGCACAACAACCGGATCGTCAAAAGCTGGGCGCCGGCTGCAGACCCCACGGATCGGGTGGCGGATGTCCTCGGCACCGCGATCAGGAATGAACTCCATCCGGTCCAGCGGACCACCGAGGATATCCACATCAGCGGGTGGGTCGCCGCTCCCCGCATGAACCGGTCCACGGCCCGGGGGATTTATCTTTTTGTCAACGGCCGATGGGTCCGGGACCGGGTCATCCAGCACGCCCTGTTTGCCGGCTACCGGGGGCGGCTGATGAAGGGCCAGTATCCGGTGGCGGTGCTGTTTTTAAAGGTGCCCTTTGACCAGGTGGACGTCAATGTGCACCCGACCAAACACGAAATCCGTTTTGTCCGACAAAAAATAGTCCACGACACCCTGCGGGACACCGTGGCCGATGCGCTCAGGCAATCCGATCCCAACCGGTGGGACGTGCCTGAACCGTCAGATGCCGAGCCGTTGCGACAGCCGGCACAGGTGTCCGAGGCCCATGGCCACTACGCGGATCGGAAACTACGACCGGCAGCAGAACAAGTCCCCCGGACCGGTTTTCCTGAACCGAACCCACCGCCGCCGCCGGCCATGGACAGCGATGCGCCTGCCGATCCCAAACCGGCCGCATTGCCGCCTGCCGACGCCCCCCATGCGCCGGCGCCATCGACGGACGGCCCGGCCCGTCGCAGCCCGCCTGCCCGTCAGGCACCATTGTGGAACAGGCGTTTTTTTGCCGACCTGACCCTCCTCGGCCAATACAAGGGAACGTATATCATCTGTGAGTCCGACGATGGCCTGATACTGATCGACCAGCATGCCGCCCACGAGCGCATTGTTTTCGAACAGCTCAAGCGGCGATCCGACGGCCGTCGGCCCACCGCCCAGCGGCTGCTGCTGCCTGAAACCGTTGACCTGGGATTTCGTGAAGCCCAGATCCTGGAGCGCTTGGCCCCGGAACTGGACCGCTACGGGCTGGAGATCGAGCCTTTCGGCGGCAACACGTTCGTGGTCAAGGCCATACCGACCCTGCTGGACAGCGGCGGCATACCGACGCTGGTCACCCGGCTTGTCGAAAAAACGGCCGAAATCGGTGTGGGCGCAGAGATGGAAACGATTCTGGATGGATGCCTCATGGTCATGGCCTGCCACAATGCGATCCGGGCAAACCAGCAGTTTGCCGAGACCCAGATCAAGGCCATGCTGGAACAACTGGACCTGTGCGATAACCCGTCCCACTGCCCCCACGGCAGACCGATCTGGATTCGATGGACCGTCAGGGACCTGGAGAAACAATTCCAGCGGATTGTTTGAGCGCAAGTTTTGTGTCAACGGATTGACAAAATGTGAACACCCTGGCCGCAGATGAAAACATTCCTCGATCGGTCTTCTGTCTGTGAAGCGGTTAATTATTTAAAAATTAATAACAAAAACAGATATTTATATGCTTATCGTGAGTCTTTCCATAACTTCATGCCCATTTCAGCATTCAGGTATGTTTTTTGCTTCTATTGCCTGCGATTTGAACTGATGGCCGAACAGGGCCCAACACGCTGAAATGGGGAGACAAAGATGAACTGTTGCAGCCGCCGAGATTTATTAAAAATGGGATCGGGTTTTCTGGCCACCTGTCTGGTACCGGCAGCCGGATGGGCCGCCCTGCTGCCCGACGGCACCCGACGGTCCCTTTCCTTTTTCAACACCCATACCGGCGAGCGACTGGCCCTCTGCTATTTCAAAGACGGTGCCTACTGCCCCGATGCCATGAGGCGCATCAACCACATATTGAGAGATCATCGCACCGGCGATGTCCAGGCGATGGATTTCCGGTTGATGGACCTGCTTTATTCCGTCCATCGCCACGTGGGGGCCGGCTCTCCCTTTCACATCATTTCCGGCTACCGCTCGCCCAAGACCAACGCCCGGCTCCGCAAGCAAAGTTCAGGGGTGGCCAAGTTCAGCTACCACATGCTGGGCCGCGCCATCGACATTCGCCTGCCGGGACATGACACCCGCAAGCTCCGCAAGGCCTGCATGGATTTGAAAACCGGCGGCGTCGGCTACTATCCCCGATCGGATTTTGTGCACGTGGATACCGGGGCGTTTCGAACCTGGAACGGGTAAGCGGCGCCACTCCCCATCAGGGTTAAAAAAACCAAAGCCACCCGGGACGGTTTGCCAACTCCAGGGTGGCTTTTATTTTTTGGCTTTAGCGGAGAAATCGGCCGGCATGGTCGGTTTGGCTATCGGCGGACAAAATCAGGCGGCTGGTTCGGTCTTCTCTGGCTCAGGGCCTGGGCCAGATCCCGGTCTCGGTCATAAATGTCGCTGCGAAACTGGATGCTCCCCGTTGCGTCCACCCAGGCGGTCATGTACAACAGATGGACGGGAATCGGATGCTTCAGCCGGATAATCCGGCGGTCTTTTTCCCGGAAGACGTCAGCCAGCGTCTCCGCCGCCCAGCGCGGGTCGTCGGCCAGCACGAAATCAGCAAGCGCCTCAGGTGATTCCAAACGGATGCAGCCGGAGCTGAAATCCCGCTGGGCCCGCTTGAAGAGGGCGCGGTTGGGCGTGTCATGCAGGTATACGGCAAACTGGTTGGGGAACATGAATTTAATCCGCCCCAAGGCGTTATAGGGCCCGGGATCCTGGCGGAGCCTGAAGGGAAAGCGGTTGGCATGGTAGGCCTGCCAGTCCACGGTGGCCGGGTCGATTTCAGGTGCGTCCCTCTCCCAGTTCTCGAAAACGCGGATGCCCTTCGAGGACAGGTAGGTGATATCTTTTTGAAGCTCGGGCAGGATATCCTGGACGGCGATCGTGGTGGGCACATTCCAGTAAGGGTTGACCACGAGATACGTCATTCTCGCGCTGAACACCGGTGAACGTCTGGCCGGCCTGCCCACCACCACCCGCATCTGCAGGCCAACCCGGCCATTTTCAACGGCTTTTAGGTTAAAGTCTGCCGTGTTGACAAGGATGTACCGGGATCCCAGGTCATGGGGCAGCCACCGCCATCGTTCCAGATTGAGAACCACCTGGCGGATGCGCTGGCTGACGGGAACGTTCAACATCCCGTACGTGTCGGGGCCCACGATTCCGTCGACCTTCAGCCCGTGGCGCTGCTGAAACCGCCTTACTGCCGATTCGGTCCCGGCATCGAAAAGCAACGCATCGTCTTCGTGGAAGGCCTGTTCGAGGTCACCGGTCACGGTCAACCGATGGCGAAGGCCGCCCACAGCCGCATCCCGGTCACCCGGCCTGAGTGTCCGGTCGGCACCCAGCAGCGGCCAGCCGCCGGAGGCGGCCAATCGGCGCAGTCGGGCCAACGCGCTTCGAAGCGTCGAATAACCGCTGTGCGCCGGCCTCAATTGTGCCAATGCCCCATCGACATCCCCGGATGAGGCGGCCGCAACGAGCGATGACAGCAGGTCCGCGGCAACCGGGTTGATTTTCCAGTCGTTGTGCAAGGTCTCCGGGTTTACCCGCCCGGCTGCCAGATGGGAGCCATACAGGAGAAAGGCATCGGTGAGAATTAAATCCAGGTCCGCCCACAGCTCGGCAGCCACCGAATCCGGACCCGCTGCGGAGGCCTGTTCACAGATCTCGGCCAGCAGGCCGTCAATGGCCTCGATATGATAGTCCTGCGGTACGAGCCCATCTTCATCGGCACGACCGATGGCCCCGGCCAGGGCCTCCGCTTTTTCCAGTCGCAGCGAGGCATCGATCCACAGGGGCAGATAGTTTCGGTTGTCATAGGCCCGCGGCAGCATTCGGATGCCGCAGATCATTTCTCCCTGGCAGGACAGGGCCTCGATGGCGGTGCCGCCGTCCAGACGGGTTTGGATGGCCTTCTGAACCCGGTCGATGTCGGGACCGGCTGCATGGGCGAGCAGGGAGCCCCCCGTCATGGCAGTGGTCAGAAAGCCGGCGGCCAGCAGGAACAGGGTCGCTACTCGGGACAATGCTGTCTTTGTCAATGAGGTTTTCATGGTGGAATGATTTTGCGGAAGCGGGGGGCCGGTCCCTGACGAAACGGGTTTCGCTGGCTTGACCCAGAAAAGCGATAGCCCGCGGATCAAGCGGGCTATCGGTGCCTTAAGAAAAATGGCGGAGAGAGAGGGATTCGAACCCTCGGTGGAAGTTTCCCCCCACACTCGCTTAGCAGGCGAGCGCCTTCAGCCGGCTCGGCCATCTCTCCGTAATTTTTTTAATCCATCTTACCATAAAATCGTGAAGCGATTATATGGCGGAGGGAGTAGGATTCGAACCCACGGAGCTTTCGCTCAACGGTTTTCAAGACCGCCGCCTTAAACCACTCGGCCATCCCTCCACTGAAATAAGTCGCCTCAATAACATTTCGTACCATCAGCGTCAATCCTTTTATCCCCGGAGGGGAGGGGGGCGGGCGGGTTTTCCTGGCGGCGTGAAAAGTTTCACGTCACCGCATCCGGCGTGCAAGAAATTCTGTCCGGAGCTAAAGACCGGCGGGCAGCTGCCGAATATCGTCAACCGCTCCAAAACGGGATATTTTAAATGATGGTTGACATCACAGATGTTTTATGATGTTCCTCCCTGCACAAAAAATAATAGCGAAATATCGCCTCTGGAGGAAGACGGATATGAAACAAAAATATGTGGTTCTGCTGGACAATGAGGCCGGGAAGCTGGCCATTCAGGAATACGCGGAACTGGACAAGGAGATGCTCTCCCTGTTGTGTGAAGAATCCTACGATGCCGATGTTATCAAATCTTCCATGGACAAGGACCGTAATGCTCTGATCCAGGCACTTCGCACCCATAACATGTACCCGCCGGGAGTCTATACGGAGCGTATTGCCGATGCCATCATCGAGATGTTCCAGCCCGGTGCCAACACTTCTGCCGAGCTGTTTTTCGAAGAGCGGGATTTGTTCGCCCCGGAAGAGGCAGAGGAGATGGATGAAACCGCCGATGCGTCTGCATCCGATAAGGGGATGGCTGTGGATGATCTGCTCGATGAGGACATGGATGATGATTTCGAAGAAAAAGGAATTATCAAGGACTTGAAAAAGACCATAAAGATATCCGATTCGGATACGAATATGGACGATGCCTGATCCCGTCAGGTGTCTCTGAAATCGAAAACGCCCGCGTCCCATGCGGGCGTTTTTTTTATCCCCTGCCATGATTTTCTCCAGGTGGCAAAATCATCCCGCATTGATTCCAACCAGCTTGAACAATAGTTAAAATCCTCTTTTTACCTTGACTTGCCCCGGGTCTTCCACTAATAGTTTCAAACGTTGCTTAATTTTTTTCACCACGTTTGAATTTTTGATGAAACCAGCATTGTCGTTAACTGAATGCCGTGCAGTTGCTCCTGCGCGTTAGCATGCGTTTGCATTTATAGAGATTGACGGATACGGCCCTGATAACTGAAAGCATCGCGAAACGCATTGAGAGCTTCCAAAACAAATCGATACAGCGCCTTTGAGAAGACAAATGGAACCGGGCCGTCCATGAGTTCGCAGATTGTGCCGCTGCACAACCCGCCTCCCATGAACAGCCGGTTCTATTTTTTTTGATCCCCAATCATCCTTAATCAGCATCAGGAGGTGCCAATGGAAAAGGAAAGATCATTTTATGAAAGGTTGAAGGAAAAAGGCGTCTCGCGAAGAGATTTCATGAAGTACTGCACGGCGCTGACGGCAACCATGGGCCTGTCATCATCCTTCGTCCCCAAGGTGGCCGAGGTGTTTGCTGCGCCGGCCCAGCGGCCGCCGGTGGTCTGGCTGCATTTCGGCGAATGCACCGGGTGCTCCGAAGCGTTGCTCAGGACCCAGTACCCCTATATTGACGAGCTGGTTCTGGAAGTGCTCTCGGTGGAATACCATGAAACCATCATGGCCGCCGCCGGGCATCAGGCCGAAGAACAGCTGCAGCATGCAGTCAAGAAATACGACGGAAAATTCATCTGTATCGTAGAGGGCTCCATCGCCACGAAATATAACGGCGGATACGGCAAAGTGGCCGGTCGTTCTTTCCTGGAAATTGCCAAAGAGGTCTGTCCCAAGGCTGCCGCCGTTATTTCCATCGGCACCTGCGCCGCCTACGGCGGTGTTCCCGCCGCCGCCCCGAACCCGGGCGGGTACAAGGGCGTCAGCGATGCCCTGGGCATCAAAACCCTGAACCTTCCCGGTTGCCCGCCCAATCCCATCAACCTGGTGGGGACCGTGGTCAACTACCTGCTTTTGGGCAAACTGCCCGATCTGGACGATAGCGGCCGCCCCCTGTTTGCCTACGGCAAAACCATTCATGACCAGTGCCCCAGACGCGCCCATTTCGAAAACGAGGAATTCGTGGAAGAATTCGGAAGCGAAGAGGCCGCCCTGGGTTACTGCCTTTACAAAGTCGGCTGCCGCGGCCCGGAGACCTACAACAACTGCCCGATTGCCAAATTCAACGACGGCACCAGCTGGCCGGTGGAAGCGGGGCATCCCTGTATCGGCTGCAGTGAGCCGAATTTCTGGGACACCATGTCCCCGTTCTACGAAGAGATGTAAGCCGTCTATCACCGAAATCAGTATTCCTTAACGAATAAGGGAGGATTGCATAATGGGTAAGCGTGTAGTTGTTGATCCGATTACCAGAATAGAGGGCCACCTTCGCATCGAGGTCGAAGTGGCCGGAGGAAAAGTCGTCAACGCCTGGAGTTCGGGGCAGATGTTCCGCGGTATCGAATTGATCCTTCAGGGCCGCGACCCCCGGGACGCGCATCATTTCGTCCAGCGTTCGTGCGGTGTTTGTACCTATGTCCATGCGGTTTCATCGGTTCGGGCCGTGGACAACGCCATTGGCCTGAAAATTCCGAAAAATGCCCGGCTCATCCGGAACCTGCTCCATGGCGCCCAGTACCAGCACGATCACCTGGTCCATTTTTATCATCTGCATGCCCTGGACTGGGTGGATATCGTCAGCGCCCTCAAGGCCGACCCCAAAAAGACCGCCGCCCTGGCCGACAATGTCAGCAATGCCCAGGTGGGCGGTGCCGCCTACTACAAGCAGGTTCAGCAACGCATTCAGACCTTCGTGGACAGCGGCCAGCTGGGTCCCTTCGCCAATGCCTACTGGGGCCACCCGGCCTACAAGCTGCCGCCCGAGGCCAACCTGATGGCCTGTGCCCATTACATCGAAGCCCTTCGGCTGCAGGCCCGGGCCGCACGCATGCACGCCATTTTCGGCGGCAAGAACCCGCATCCCCAGTCTCTGGTGGTGGGCGGCGTCACCAGTGTGGCGGACATGACGCCTGACCGCATTGCCGAATTCCTCTACCTCACCAAAGAAACCCAGGATTTCATTAAAAACGTCTATATCCCGGACCTTCTGGCGGTCGCCTCTTTCTACAAGGACTGGGGGGCCATCGGCGGTACGACCAATTTCCTGACCTACGGCGACTTCCCGTTGACCGACGTCGAGCCGGACAGCCTGTATATGCCCCGGGGCGTGATCAAAAAGCGGGACCTGGCCAACATCGACATGGCCTACGAAGAAAAAGTCACCGAGGAGGTGACCCGCGCCTGGTATGAAGACGGTCCCGCGCTGCATCCCTACAAGGGGGAAACCAAGCCGATCAAGGAAGATCCCAAGTACCGGCCCGACGGGGGCAAGTACACCTGGCTGAAGGCACCGCGCTACGACGGCCTTTCCTGCGAAGTGGGGCCGCTGGCCCGCGTGCTGATGGCCTACGGCAAGGGCCATAAGGACATCAAGCCGATCGTGGACAGTACGCTTCAGAAGCTGGGGGTCCCGGCCGGCGCCCTGTTTTCCACCCTCGGCCGCACCGCTGCCAGAGGCCTGGAAACCATCGCCATCGGTGACGCCATGCAGGGCTGGGTCATGGAACTGGTGGAAAATATAAAGGGGGGCGACACCCAGACGTACGAGCCCTACGAAATGCCGGAAAGCGCCATGGGTGTGGGGCTCAACGATGTGCCTCGCGGCGCTCTGGGCCACTGGATCAAAATCGAGGATGGAAAAATCGGCAACTACCAGTATGTGGTCCCGTCAACCTGGAATTTCGGTCCGCGAGACCAGAAGGGCCAGCTGGGGCCGGTGGAAGAATCCCTGATCGGCACGCCCATCGCCGATCCCAAACAGCCGCTGGAAGTGCTGCGCACCGTCCACTCCTTCGATCCCTGCATCGCCTGTGCGGTTCACGTGATCGATCCGGACTCCAACGAAGTCTACAAGTTCAAAGTGCTCTAACCTGAACATCCGATGATCATCCCCTCCCGGGCGTCCATTCCCGGGAGGGGATTTTTTTTCCAGCACCTCATTTTTGATGCCCCCGTAAAAACTGTCATCCCCGACGGGGTCGCAAAAAAGCCGGGATCAAGGCTTGCGAAGGCCGAGGAATCAGGCGTACTGGCGGTACGCTGCAGTGACGGGGGATGACGCGTAACGCAGATATCGGCTTTTTTACGAACCCGTCATTTTTTTACCTCGGACATCACGATCGCGTCCACCGGGCATTCGGCAGCACAAAACGTGCAGGCGATGCAATCGCGGCCGTTTTTTAAAAATGGCCGGCGAAGGGTTTTCAGGGATCCCCGATCCGGTTTCAGATCGATGCAGCCGGTTGGGCAGGACTCCACGCAGATGGTGCAGGCCATGCAGAGGTCCGGGTCGAATGCCGGCTTCGGCCATTTGGACCGGATGCGGATCCGGTCGCATACGTGGCCTTCGGGGTCCTTCACGCTGGCATGGGGGCATATCCGCCCGCAGGCGCCGCAGTCGATACAGATATTCTCGTCGATGCGGTGGCGTTTCCGGCGCCGTCCGGATATGGCCGCGACCGGACAGATCCTTACGCACACCCCGCAACCGACACAGCGATTCGTAATTTGATAGGCCATGGTCCGCTTCTAACAGATTTCCGGTTTATGTTTTTCAGGCCTCATTTTTGTCCAGGCCCAGGTGGGCCAGGCATGCGTCCGTGGGCACACCGCTGTCGATTTCATATCCCATTTCGCGCCAGTAATAGCGGCGCAGTTTTTCCAGGGGCACGGTCCGGCCCTTGTTGGCCCCCGCCTGTTGGGGCGGTTCACCCAGGACCCGTTTGCTGAGACGGATGTCCTTCGGGGCGATGCCCTGCCTGATGTTGAACATTTGCTTGACCGTCTGGATCCGGTGGCCCACCGTCAGGTAGGCCTGCGGGGAAAGGTCCCATCCGGTGGCGGCGTTGAGCCATTCAAATACCGGAATCCGGTGGGCGCCCAGAAAAGCACCGAACAGGCAGCACCCGGCGCCGTTGATGACGTTCATATACTGGCTGCATGCCGCCCCCATGATCGCCTTTTCCCGATTTGCCCGATATTTGCTGCCCTTCAGGTAGAACAGGGAGGGATCGGGCAAGTCCGGTATTTTTCGCCACAGCTGGAACATTTCATAATACATGTAAGCCCCGATGGTATGGCGCCCCGGGGTGGGTTCGACCACGTTGTGCAGGGCAAAGCCCGGGTCGTAGCGGCCGTCGTGCATACCCAGTTCCTGGCCGCCGGCATGAACCGCCATCTCCCCGGCGTCCCTGCCGATGCGCTCGACCGCCCGCCGGGTGCCGTCGGCCAGCAGGTCGCCGATGCCTTCCCGCCTGACCATTTTTTCCACCAGCCGGACAATGGCTTCGGTATTGCCCCAGGTCAGGGTCAGGCCGTCGGTGTCTAGGGGGGTCAACAGGCCCTTTTCGAAACACTCGATGGCGAAGGCCACCGTGCCGCCCACGGATATGGTGTCCATGCCGGCCCGGTTGAGCAGTTCGTTGAGGTAGTAAATGCTGTCGGCATCTTCATTCAGGCACAGTCCCCCCAGGGCAATGGTGGATTCGTATTCGGGCCGATGCACCTCGGTGGCGCCGTCCGGTGCCAGGCTGATTCCGCCGCATCCCAGGGGGCAGGAGTAGCAGTAGTATTTGGCCACCACCGGCCGGGTAAATTCGTCGGGGTCGATGAGCTTGGATTTGTCCGGCCCGAAATCCCGGTTGGACCCCTTCCAGTTCATCACCGGTGCATCGCCGACTTCGATGGCCATCTGGTTCTGATTGACGGTGCCCCACTTTTTCAGCATCACCTTGTAGAGCATGCCGTCCAGTTTCATCTGGGCGGGCAGCATGCGCATCAGGGCGCCGAGATAGGCCGTCATGGTGCCGTTCAAAAAGGGGGGCTGAAAGGCCACATGGTCGTTGCACGACAGGCTCAGGGCCTTCATTCGCCGGCGGTCATAGGCATGAACCCGCCGGGCGCCGCAAAGGGCAAGGGCCTTGAGCCCTTTGGCCCCCATGACCGCTCCCAGGCCGCTGCGGGCCGCCAGGCGGCCGCCGTGGTTGACGATGCCGGCGATGAGGGAACGGCGTTCGCCGGCCATGCCGATGCATGCCACCCGAACCCGCCGCCGGGCGCCATTTTCAGCTATCAGCAATTGTTCGGTCTCGACGGCGTCCTTGCCCCACAGGTGGGCCGCATCACGAAGTTCGGCCCCTTTGGTGTCGGCGTAAAAATAGACCGGATGGTCGCTTTTGCCGCTAAAAAAAATAGCGTCCACGCCGCATGCCTTGATGCCGGGAGCCAGGTTGCCGCCGCAGTTGGCGTCTCCCCAGGTGCCGGTAAGCGGGCTTTTGCCGACCACCATCCAGCGGCCGGTAAAAAGGGATCCGCTGGCGGTCAGCAGGCCGGACGCGAATCCCAGAATGTTTTCCGGCCCCAGGGGATCCGCACCGGCCGGGATCCGCCGGTACAAGAGCCAGGACGCCAGCCCCGTTCCGGACAGAAAGCGGCTGTAAAGATGGTCGGGAATGGCTTCGGTGGTGATGGTGCCGGTGCTCAGGTCGACCCACAACACCTTTCCCATGTATGAACGATCCATGGATGCCTCCGGGGGAATGGGAACCATTTCTGCCATTGGCAGAACCATCAGAAAAGGTTAACCTTTACTATTTCATGTTTTGAGTATATTTTCAATATCGTGGCTTAAAAAATCCCGCCCGCCGGCCATGGAAACGGCGGGCGGGACCGATGAAAAAATAAACAGCGGAGCGTTGCCATGACTGTCAGTCGATTCGTGGTGATCTTTTTAGTCCTGTCGGTGCTGTTTGGGGCTTCCGGCGAGCCGGCTGCGGCGGAGCAATGGCTGCTGGGCAGCCTTGGTATCAGCGATGACCGGGGCCGGCGGATATATGGTGAATACCTCTCCGTTTTTCTGACCAGCAAGAAGATTTCCGTCCCCCGGTTCGCAGGCCTTGATGCCTTGGAGCGGCATCGACGCCTGGACCGGATCAACCAGATGCATCTGAATTTCTACAAACAGTTTGCCGAACACCGAAATCAGCCCGGTTATCTGGTCGCCCACACCGAATCGTCGGACACGGGCAATTTTGCCTTCCTGAATGTGCCACCCGGCGACTACTATGTTGTCGTTACCTTCCCGGCCATGATCGGCGGCTACAAAGTGGCCTGGCAGGAACCGGTTTCCGTCAGGGCAGGCCGGCCCGGCCACATCACGCTCTGCAGCCGCAACCTGGCGCTTCCCACGGACAGAAGGGATTAAGGATGCGAATCGACTTCGGCGATGATGCCTTGAACCGAGGGTGATTTAGTGCTACCAATGCAGTCTGCTTCAGGGCGAAGGCTTTTATGAACTCCTCACAGACAGCGGAAGACCGAAAATATGAATGCTGAGCACGTCATGATCATGGGGGTCGGCAATATCCTTTTAAGCGATGAAGGCTTTGGCGTCCGGGTGGTTGAGGCGCTGGAGGCGCGCTACGATTTTCCGGAGCATGTATCGGTGATTGATGGCGGTGTGTTGGGTATCAACCTGATGGGCGTCATCGCCGAAGCCGACCAGCTGATCGTTGTGGATGTCATCCGCAACCACGGCGAACCCGGTGACTTGTACCGCATTGACGGGGACGCGATTCCCGAGCGGATTCGGGCCAAAAATTCACTGCACCAGATTGATTTTCTTGAATCCCTGACCCTTTGCCAGGCCTTGGACAAGGTTCCGGAAACGGTTATCGTCGGCATCGAGCCCCGGGATACCGAGACCTTGTGTGTAGACTTGACGGCCACGACCGCAGACCGCATGGACGATGTGATCCAGATGGTATTGGCCGAGCTGGATCGGTTGGGCGTCGCCTACGCAGAAAAAGAAGGGACTTGAATACCTATGTGCCTTGCCATTCCATCAAAAGTCATCAACATCGAAAACAACATGGCCACCATCGACGTGGACGGCGTCCAGCGGTCGGCCAGCATGATGCTGCTCGAAGATGTGGCCGTGGGTGATTATGTCATCGTTCATGCCGGATTTGCCATCCAGAAGCTGGACGCCGCCGCGGCGGCGGAATCCCTGAAACTGCTGCGTGAAGCGGCGGCTTACGTGGACAGTCTGGAAGCCGATAAAGGATAGCGTCCAACGCGGGTCATGACAGAGGCTCTTACGTCAAAACGCCTGGAGATCAACGGTATCGTGCAAGGCGTGGGTTTTCGCCCGTTCATCTACCAGCTGGCCAACCACCACGGCCTGAACGGAGAGGTGGCCAATACCGCGACGGGTGTGTCCCTGATGATCGAGGGGCCGGAGGACCGCATCCGTCAGTTTATCGACGACCTGCCCAACCGGAAGCCCCCCCTGGCCCACATCGTGGACGTGTCGGTATCGCCGGCGCCGGTGACGGGCTTTTCAGCTTTTTCCATCGTCAAAAGCCGGGCCGGTGTCAGCCGGTCCACCCTGATATCTCCCGATGTGAGGGTCTGCGACGACTGTCTGGCCGAGATGCGCGATGCGACCGACCGCCGATTCGGCTATCCGTTTATCAACTGCACGAACTGCGGCCCGCGCTACACCATCATCGACGATGTCCCCTACGATCGCCCCAAGACCAGCATGCGGCACTTTACCATGTGCCCGCAGTGCCAGGCCGAATATGACGACCCCGACAACCGGCGCTTTCACGCCCAGCCCAATGCCTGCCCGGTCTGCGGTCCCCGGGTGACCCTGTGTGATGCCCACGGAAAGATGATCGCCGCCGACGATCCCATCGCCGACACGGCCGTCCGGCTCAGGCAGGGGCAAATCGTGGCCATCAAGGGCCTGGGCGGTTTTCACCTGGCCGTCGATGCCACCCATGCCGATGCCGTGGCGCGCCTTCGCCGCCGAAAGCACCGCGAGGAAAAGCCTTTTGCCCTCATGTGCAGCAGTCTGGCGCGCGTCCGGGCCATTGCCCGCGTGGAGGAGGCCGAAGCGCGACTGCTGGTGTCCATCCAGCGTCCCATCGTCCTGCTGGCAAAGCGTGAGCCGTCGCCCATTGCCGACTCGGTCTCGCCGCGCAACCGCTATTTCGGCATCATGCTGCCCTATGCGCCCTTGCACCACCTGCTGCTGGATGCCGGTTTTACGGCCCTGGTGATGACCAGCGCCAATTTGAGCGACGAACCCATTGCCATCGACAACACCGAGGCGTTTTCCCGATTGGGGGGTATTGCAGATGCCTTTCTCGTTCATGACCGGGACATCCTGCTGCGAACCGATGATTCCATTGTCCGCTACAGTGCCGGCCATATGCGTCCCATCCGGCGTTCCCGGGGCTATGTGCCCGTACCCGTTTTTTTAAGGGAAGACATGCCGCCGGTACTGGCCTGCGGGGCCGAACTGAAGAACACCATCTGCCTCACCCGGGGGCGGCAGGCTTTTGTGAGCCAGCATATCGGCGATCTTGAAAACCGGGCCACGGACGATTTTTTCCGTCTCACGGTGGAGCATCTTAAACGCATTCTGGACATCGATCCGCGGGTCGTGGCCTGCGACCTTCACCCGGATTATCTGAGCACCCGCTACGCCAGGGAACTGTCGGGGCTTCCCTGTGTCGGGGTGCAGCATCATCACGCCCACATCGCTGCCTGTATGGCCGAGAACCAGGCCGACGGACCGGTGATCGGGCTTGCCTTCGACGGCACGGGCCTGGGAACGGACGGAACGGTCTGGGGGGGGGAAGTCCTGGTGGCCGACTGCCGTTCCTTTACCCGGGCCGCCTGCCTGGCGCCGGTGCCCATGCCCGGCAGTGCCGCCGCCATCCGGGAACCCTGGCGCATGGCGGTGGCCCACCTGAATGCTGCGTTGGGAGAGGACCTCGCGGGCCTCCCGCTGCCCCTTTTTCGATCGCTGGAGAAAAAACAGGTGGCGGTCATCATGGCCATGATGGAAAAACAGATCAACAGCCCGCTCACATCCAGCCTGGGCCGGTTGTTCGATGCTGTGGCTGCCATGATCGGGCTGCGCGGCCGTGTGGCCTTCGAGGGCCAGGCGGCCATGGAACTGGAGATGATCCTCGACGCCACCGAATCCGGCCGTTACCCGTTCGCCTGGGACGACCACGGCGAGCCGCCGCTTCATATTGCCGTCACCCCGATTATCCGCGGGGTGGTCCGCGACCTGACGGCGGGCCTTTCCGCGGCGACGATCAGTGCCCGGTTTCACAACACCCTGATCGGCCTGTTTGACGCGCTTTGCCGGCATCTGCGGTCCGGCACGGGCATCGATCGCGTGGCCTTGAGCGGCGGCGTGTTTCAGAACCACCGCCTGCTGACCGGACTGACCGCCGCCCTGGAAAAAAGCGGATTCGACCTGCTCACCCACCGGCTGGTGCCGGCCAACGACGGTGGCCTTTCGCTGGGACAGGCCGTGGTGGCGGCAGCAAACGTGACGGATTCGTAAAAAAACCATATCTGCGTTTCGTTTTATCCCTCGTCACTGCGGAACCCGGATAGCGGTATTCTCGGGATTTGAAAGCCTTCTTGTCCGTCTGGCGTTTAGCGGGAGATCTCGAACCTTTTACGAAGCCGTCGGAAATGTGATTTTTCAAGCGTTCATAAAAAGTTTTTTCAGGCCACGCATGGCCATATATCCGAAAGGAACCGAAAAGGCGTAGGAGCGGCTTCCAGCCGCGATGCAATCTGGACAGTCGCGGCGAGGACGCCGCTCCAAGTGCGCCCGTGAGCGCACGATGTCAAAGAGGTGCAAGTCCTCTTCAGGCCTATCGCTCTCCGGGCCTGTAACCGAAGGTAACTGCGTCGCCGTGAGGCGGGGTGGGAAGCAACCGGAGGTGAACGACCAGTCCGTAGGATGACGAACTCGATTCGGCCGGGCGTTGCCGGCGAGCCTGCTTGGAGAATGGCGAAGCCTCTACCCGAAGAAAGGGGACCTGCCGAGCTAAGGGGTAGCGTGTTAAAGCTGGGACAGGGGGACGTCAGGTGGTTGGAGATGGAATGGTCGGAAGGCGTCGTGGGTAAAGCGGGGAGACCTGTCTGTGGGGTGATGTGGACAGGAGTCAGAGCCTTCATAGTACTGCAGCGGCGACTGTCGTGAGAAGCGCGGAGAGCAAACCCGTGCCGAGGGAAGGGAGGCAGGAAGGTGGATGTGTGAAATCCAGTAACAGGCAATGCACAAGCTACGTGTCGCCAGTGTCCCGTCGCGGCGGGACTAAACAAGGCACAGAAACCCGAAGTTGGGTGGAAGCCTCGATCTGGACAGAGCGCATGTTGGCGGCGCTGGAAAACGGCGTCAAAGGAGGCACATGGTTCAGCCTGATCGACAAGGTTGCCCGTCAGCGAACCCTTGAAATCGCGTGGCAGAAGGTCGCCGCAAACAAGGGGTCGGCAGGTGTGGACGGCCAGAGTATCGAACGGTTTGGGTACAAGGCGTCGGCTTACCTTGAGGAATTGTCGGAGTCGTTGAAATCGGGAACCTATCGCCCCCAGCCGGTCAAGCGCGTGGAGATTCCCAAGGGACCGGGTAAGACCCGCCCACTGGGAATTCCGGTGGTCAAGGACCGCATCGTGCAGACGGCGTTGAAGTTGGTGATAGAACCGATTTTCGAAAAGGAATTCGAGGAGACGAGCTTTGGCTTCCGACCGGGGCGCGGTTGCAAGAGCGCCCTTCGAGAGGTGGACCGCCTGATTAAGAATGGCTGCACCCATGTCGTGGATGCGGACCTGGCGAGCTACTTCGACACCATTGCCCATGACCGGTTGATGGCGCTGGTGGAAACGCGCATCAGCGACGGGCGGGTTCTCGACCTGATTCACGGGTATCTCAAACAGGATATCATCAGCGAGCTCAAGCGATGGACGCCGATTGGTGGCACGCCGCAAGGTGCGGTTATCAGCCCGCTGTTGGCGAACCTGTACCTGCATCCGCTGGACCGTCTGATGCGGTCCAAAGGGTACCGCATGGTGCGTTATGCCGATGACTTTGTCGTGATGTGCCCGAGCCCGGAGACGGCTCAATCGGCGCTGGCCGTTATAAACGCCTGGGTAGCGGCAAACGGTCTGACCTTGCATCCGGACAAAACCCACGTGGGGGATTGCACGGTACCGGGGCAAGGCTTCGAGTTTCTGGGATATCGGTTCGAGGCTGGAAGACGATGGGTCCGCCGCAAAAGTTTGAACGCCTTGCGGGATCGCATTCGGACCAAGACCCGGCGCACGCGAGGAAACAGCCTCAAACACATTATTGAGGACCTGAACCCGATGCTGCGTGGGTGGTTTGGTTATTTCAAACATGCGAATTCCAATGAGTTCAAATCGGTCGATGGATTTATCCGTCGTCGGCTTCGATCGGTGCTACGGAAACAGCAGAAGCGTCCTGGAATGGGTCAATGCCGTAAAGACCATACCCGCTGGCCGAATGCTTTCTTTGCTGAGCGTGGGCTTTTCACCATGACCGAAGCCCATGCACTGGCAAGCCAATCACGATGTTGAAACCACCGACTGGAGAGCCGTGTGCGGGAGAACCGCACGCACGGTTCGGAGGGCGGGGAGGGCGACGGCCCTTCCCGACCCCTATCGAAAAACGACCCTGTTCTGATTAGTTGCTTAGAGGTAAATAAGCCACGGGAGACAACCCTATATGCCCCTGACACACAGTGACGCCTTTCACGACCCGAAAATTGCCCGGCACCTGGCCGATCGTATCGCCGGGGCCAGCCGCCGGCCCGTCCGTTTTATGGAAGTGTGCGGCACCCACACGGTTTCCATTTTCAGAAGCGGCATCCGCTCCCTGCTGCCGGAGACCATCTCCCTGCTCTCGGGGCCGGGATGCCCGGTTTGCGTCACCGCGCAAAAAGAGATCGACGCCTTCATCAGTCTGGCCCGTGAGCCGGACACCATCGTGGCCACCTTCGGCGATCTGATCCGGGTGCCGGGAAGCGGATCCTCCCTGCAGCGGGAAAAGGCTGACGGCGCCGACGTTCGCATTGTCTATTCCACCTTCGATGCCGTGACCCTGGCGCGGGAGAATCCGGGCCAACGGGTGGTCTTTCTGGGGGTGGGGTTTGAAACCACCGCCCCGACGGTGGCCGCCGCCATTGTGACTGCCCACCAGCAGGGGCTCGACAATTTTTTCGTGGTGTCGGCCCACAAGATCGTGCCTCCGGCCCTGGAGGCCCTGGCCGGCGGTGTCATCAACATCGACGGGTTCCTGCTGCCCGGCCACGTATCCGTGATCATCGGCCTGGATGCCTACCGGCCTTTTTTCGATCACCACCGGGTGCCGTGTGTCGTGGCCGGCTTCGAACCCACCGACCTGCTCAGCAGTATCGCCATGCTGGTGGACCAGGTGGAATCCGGCCGGCCGGCCCTTGAGAACGCCTACACCCGCGCCGTGTCTTCTGCCGGCAATCCCAAGGCCATGGCGGTGATGCGCGAGGTGTTCGCGGTTGCCGATGCCGACTGGCGGGGCATCGGCACCATTGCCGCCAGTGGGCTGGTGATTCGTGAAAAATATGCGGCATTGGACGCGGTCAAGGTTTTCGACATGCACCTGCGGCCGGTCCCGGAGCCCAAGGGTTGCGCATGCGGTGAAATCCTTACCGGCATGAAAATTCCCCCCCAGTGCCCATTGTATAAAACGGTGTGCAATCCCATGGCGCCGGTCGGCCCCTGCATGGTCTCCAGCGAAGGCACCTGCGCCGCCTATTATCGCTATCATGGGGACGGATAACCCGGGAATGCCGGCGGTCAGCGGCGCGTAGCCCATTGACGGACGGGCTGCCGTCTTCAGGTAAATCAAAAGCATGTCTTTTATCACCATTTATATTCCCAAAGGAATCAGCTGCATCTTATGAAACCGGACAAGATTCTTCTGGACCATGGCAGCGGGGGTAAGATTTCCCACAGCCTGACGGCCGACCTGTTGCTGCCGGCCTTTGACAATCCGGCCCTGGCCATGCTCGATGACGGGGCGGTCCTCGATGTGCCCGCCGGGCGCATCGCTTTTTCCACGGACACCTATGTGGTAGATCCCATTTTTTTCCCCGGCGGCAGCATCGGCGACCTGGCGGTCAACGGCACGGTGAACGATGTCTCCATGTGCGGGGCCGTCCCGCTGTTTCTCAGTGTGGGAATGATCATCGAAGAGGGGTTTCCCATGGCCGATTTGGAGCGGGTCGTGGCCGAGATGGGACAGGCCGCCAGCCTGGCCGGCGTACAGGTGGTCACCGGAGACACCAAGGTTGTGCCCAAAGGGGCGGCGGACAGGATTTTTATCAACACGGCCGGCATCGGCATGCTCCGCGAGGAGGTCGATGTCTCCGGCGCCAATGCCCGGCCGGGCGATGCGGTGATTCTTAGCGGCACCATGGCCGATCACGGCATGACCATTCTCACCCAGCGACAGGGACTGTCCTTCGACTCGGACGTCAGGAGCGATTCGGCGCCCCTGAATCACATGGTGGCCGATATTTTTGGTACCGGGTGCGACGTCCACGTCCTGCGGGATCCCACCCGGGGCGGTGTGGGCACGACCCTCAATGAAATCGCCGGCCAGTCCCAAGTGGGCGTCCGCATCCACGAGGCGCGCCTTCCGGTCCGGCCCGCGGTGGCGGGTATCTGTGAACTGCTGGGCTTCGACCCCCTCTACGTGGCCAATGAGGGCAAACTGCTGGCCTTTGTGCCGGCGGACCAGGCCGATGGGGTGCTGGCGGTGATCCGGCAATCGCCCTACGGCAAGGATGCCTGCATCATCGGCGAGGCCGTCGACGCCCATCCGGGTCGCGTCTACATGCAAACCCGCATCGGCGGTGAACGCATTGTGGACATGCTCACCGGTGAGCAATTACCACGGATATGCTGATGCCTTGGCGACCGATACCCGTCCGTCCGGCCATTCTCATCCTCGGGGCGATGATCCTGCTCGCCTGCGGTGGCTGCCAGCCGGAAAGGGAACTGCGCCTGGCCGGAAAGACCATGGGCACCACCTATCACATCAAGGTGGTGGCCGGCCTGTTCACGTCCGGCGCCGACTTGCAGGAGCAGATCGACGATCGCCTGGCCGCCATCAACGCCAGCATGTCCACCTATGATCCCGGCAGCGAAATCAGCCGGTTCAATGGCATCGACTCCACATCCGAATCCTTTTCCCCGTCCAATGATTTTCTCAATGTGCTGCAGGTGGCTGCCGAATTGCACCGGCTCACCAATGGGGCCTGGGACGGCACCCTGGACCCGTTGATCACCCTGTGGGGGTTCGGCCGCAAAGGGACGGTCGACCGGGTCCCGGGTGACGACGACATCGACCGGGCGCTGGCCCATGTGGGATTCGGTCGCATCCGGTTGGACCCGTCGGGCACGATCGGCAAGACAGACCCGGCCGTAACCCTGGATCTGGCCTCGATCGCCAAGGGCTACGGCGTGGACGCGATCGCCCGGCTGCTTGGAGAAAGGGGGTTTTCAAACTTTCTGGTGGAAATCGGCGGGGAAGTGTTCGCCCGCGGCCGCCGAAAGGACGGGGTCCCCTGGCGGGTGGGCATCAACCGCCCGGACAAGGGGGCCGCACTCGACGATGTCTACCGGGCGGTTCCTCTCACGGACCGGGCCATGGCCACCAGCGGCGACTACCGGATTTTTTTCCAGGTCGGCGATCGGACCTATTCCCACATCCTCGATCCGCGGTCCGGCCGGCCGGTGAGCAGTGGCGTGGTCAGTGCCACGGTGGTGGCGGCCAACTGCACGGTTGCGGACGGTCTGGCCACGGCGCTGATGGTCATGGGGCCAAAGGAGGGGCTGGCGCTGGTGGACCGATTGGCCGCTGTCGAGTGCCTCATCGTGGTTCGCCAGCCGGACGGCACCCTCATCGACCATCCATCCAGCGGCTTTGTGATCCATTGAGGGCATTGCCAGAGGGGCAGGGCCAGCGCCGCCTGCTGTCACGCCGGGCACGCCCGGGTCGCAGCCTACCGGCGCAGGTTTTTTGCTTGACAAAATCCGGAGAGCTTCGTAGTTATTTTGTAGCTAAAATATAGCTTGTTGGCGGGGCCCGCCACGCCGGCCAGCATTGTCCGCCGTTAAAATCATTTCCGGAAACAGGGCCGGCCGCCATGGGCCTTTTGGGGGCCGCAAACCCGGATGGAATGGCGGTTGACAAGTGGGGCCGGTGTCATATAATTAGCCCCAATACGAAAGCAATGCTCATAATATTGATGGGTTAAGTATTTGTTCCCAAACTTTTCAGACCCGGCTGCCAGGGCTTTTCGTCTCTACCCGCCCTGGCCCGGTCACTCAAAGGAAGGTGAATCGTGGAAATCGCTGTTCTGCTCAAACAGGTTCCGGCCACCGAGTCGCTGATTGAGATCGCCGATGATGGCGCCACCATCAAGACCGATGGTATCAACTGGGTCATGAACCCCTATGACGAGATGGCCGTTGAAGAGGCCCTTCAGATCCGCGATGCGGTCGGCGGGTCGGTCACCGTTTTTTCGTTGGGACCGGAAAAGGCCGTGGAGGCCCTTCGCACGGCCCTGGCCATGGGTGCGGACACCGCTGTCCGCATCGATCCGGAAGGCAAATCCCTGGACGGTCTGGCCACGGCCAAAGTATTGGCCGGAGAGCTCCGCAAGGGCGCTTTCGAACTGATTGTCGCCGGTCACCGGGCCGTGGATGACGACAACTTTCAGGTGGGACCGGCCGTTGCCGAATTCATGGGGATGCCCCATATCTCCATGGTGATCCGTCAGGAAATTGCCGATGGCAAGATCTGCTGCACCCGGACCATCGATGGCGGCACCCTGGTGCTGGAAACCGCTTTGCCGGCATTGATCACCACCCAGCGAGGGCTCAACGAGCCGCGCTACGCCAGCCTGCCGGGAATCATGAAAGCCAAGAAAAAACCCATTGATACCCGCACCTTGTCGGAAACCGGAACCGATCCGGGCGACCCCATGGTGAAAACCCTCGCCATGCGGCTGCCGCCCCAGCGAAAGGGGGGGCGGATCATCGATGGGGACAGTGCCACCGACAAGGCGGCAGCCCTGGTCAAGGCCCTGCGTGAAGAGGTCAAGGTGATTTGATCGGGACGGCTGCGGCTGCCCAAGTAAATTCAAGACACCGCCCGATGCAGATGCCTTGTCGGGCGTTACCGTACAGGGAGAAAAATTATGCCACAGGGAATACTGGCCATCACCGAACAGGTCGACGGTAGTTTTAAGCATATTTCATTTGAAGTCCTTTCCGCCGGCAAAAAGATTGCCGACAGCCTCGGCGGATCGCTGTCCGCTGCGGTCATGGGTGCCGATGTGGAGGCCATGGCCGGACAGGCATCCGAATATGGCGCCCAGCGGATACTGGTCGCCAACGAAGAAGGCCTGAAAGACGGCCTTTCTGATGCCTGCACCGAAGCCGCCGCCCAATTGGTGGCGGCATGCGACCCGGCCCTGGTACTGATCGGCGCCACCTCCCTGGGCAGGGACATCGCCGCGCGGCTTTCGGCGCGCCTGAATGCGCCCCTGGCCATGGATTGCGTGGACGTTCGCGTTGATGGCGACCAGATTGTGGCCACAAGGCCCGTATACGGGGGAAAGGCCCTGGCCGACGTGGGCCTGACCGGAAGCCCGGCCATCGTCGCCTTGCGTCCCCGGGCCGTGGAAGCGGTCGCTGACCAGTCCGCCGGAGAGGTGGAAACCGTGGCCGTCGATCTGACCGGCACGGCGTTGAACCTGGTTGAAAAACATCTGGAAACCGGCAAGATCGAACTGACCGAGGCCGATGTGGTCGTCACCGGCGGCCGGGGCATGGGCGGAGATGATTTTGCCGTGGTCGAAGCGCTGGCCAGCGCTCTGGACGGCGCCGTCGGTGCTTCGCGCAGCGCTGTTGACGAGGGATGGCGGCCGGTCTCCGACCAGGTGGGACAGACCGGCAAGGTAGTGGCCCCCAACCTGTATATCGCCTGCGGTGTTTCCGGGGCCATTCAGCATCTGGCCGGCATGGCCTCATCCCGCGTGGTGGTGGCGATCAACAAGGATGCCGAAGCCCCCATCTTTTCCAAATGCGACTTTGGCATCGTCGGCGATCTTTTCGATGTGGTCCCGGCCATCACCGCTGAAATCGAAAAGTTGAAAGGCTGAAGGGCCTTCACCGGCGGCCTCAGGTGCATTCTTCGATGAATCTGAACGCCAGCGGCCCCATGAATGCGGTATGTTATCGATCTCAGGTTAAGACGCGTCCTCGTTCCTGATCAGGCATCTGGATGAAGACCGTTATCATTTTCAGGTGCCGACCATTGAAAAGGGCTGCCCGAAAAGTCGGGCGGCCTTTTGACTTTTCATATGGTTGCTGGTAGATGAACCCGGTACCGTCATACTTCTATGGATATAGAACCATGACCGTTCCTGACCCCCGATCGGGATTCGGAGACCTTGCTGAACCCCATGCGATTATACATTGAAAGTCTGGGCTGTGCCCGCAATCAGGTGGACAGTGAAAACATGGCCGGGCAGCTTTGTCAGGCCGGCTGGTCGCTGACCCCGGATCCGGCTGACGCGTCCGTCATCCTCGTCAATACCTGCAGCTTCGTGGAATCGGCCATCAACGAGTCCATTGACACCATTCTCGAATTGGCCCGATTCAAAAAAGAGGGACGCTGCCAGCGGCTGGTCGTGGCCGGTTGCCTGCCGGAACGGTTTCGCGATGCCATTGCCGATTCCCTGCCCGAGGTGGACCAGTTCATCGGTACCGGGGCCTTTACCCGCATTGTCGATGCCGTGACCGGCGAACTGGCCGGCGGGGCCTGCCTGCTGCCCGATCCGGATCTGATTCCCATCGGCCGGACCGCGGCCCGGGAACGGGTGCTGTCCCATACGGCCTACCTGAAAATTGCCGAAGGATGCAGCCGGCACTGTACCTATTGTATCATTCCCCGGTTGAGGGGCCGCCAGAAGAGCCGACCGATCGATGGGATCCTGGGCGAAGCCCGCCAGCTGATTGCCGCGGGGGTCAAAGAGCTGAATCTTGTGGCCCAGGATACCACCTGCTACGGCCAGGATCTGGACGAACCGGTGCGATTTGATATCCTGCTGGCGCGGCTGGCCGGGATGGACCCGAACGTCTGGATTCGCTTTTTATACGGTCACCCGGAGAGCATCTCCGACGATGTCCTCAAGACCGTTGCCGCCCACCGCAACCTGTGTCCCTATTTTGATCTGCCCGTCCAGCATGCCGCGGCCGGTGTCCTGAAGCGAATGGGACGGAACTACGATCGCCGGCGGCTGCTGGATCTGTTTGCTCGGATTCGGTCCACGGTTCCCGGGGCGGCCATCCGAACCACCCTGATCGTCGGCTTTCCCGGAGAAACCGATGCCGATTTTCAGGAACTGATGGATTTTGTGGAGCGGGTTCGCTTCGACCACCTGGGGGTGTTTACCTATTCCGACGCCGAGGACCTGCCCTCCCACCGGCTGCCCGGACATGTGCCCGAAGCGGTGGCCCGGTCCAGGCATGATGCCCTCATGGCCCGACAGATGGAGATATCGGCCGACAACCTGGCATCCATGATTGGAACGACCATGCCGGTGCTGGTCGAGGCATCCTCCGAACCCTACCTTTATGAGGGCCGGTCCATCGTGCAGGCACCCGAAGTGGATGGCCTCACCTATATTCGAACGCAGGAGGGCGGCCCTCAGATAGCGATAGGCGAAATGGCAACGGTCAAAATAACGGACACCCTGGAATACGACCTCATCGGGAAGGTGCCATGACCGATCTGAAACAGAAAATAATCGCTGCCGTGGCCGACGATGTCGATGCCATCGAGAAGGCGCTGGCCGACAACCTGAAGCCCCATTTCGATCTGGTGTCCGATGTGGCCGGGCATATTCTTTTTGCCGGGGGAAAGCGGTTGCGACCCCTCTTGATGGTTCTTTGCGCCCGGCTTTGCGGCTTTTCCGGCGATCAGGTCGTCCGTTTTTCGACCATTTTTGAATATCTGCACGCCGCCACCCTGCTGCACGACGACCTGGTGGACGGTGCCGACTTGCGGCGGGGGCGGCAGGTGGCCCACCAGAAGTGGGACAACCCCACGGCGGTGCTGACCGGTGATTTCCTCCTGGCCCGGGGGTTGTCCATTGCCGCGGATACCGGTTTGAACGAGGTGATCCGGACCATCGCCCGAATCACTGAAAACATGTCCCAGGGCGAAATCCGCCAGCTGGAAAGAAAGGGAGATGTCACCCTTTCCGAGGACGCGTACGTCGAGGTGATTCGCTGCAAGACGGCGGTTCTGTTCCAGGGGGCCTGCCGCACCGGCGCCCTGGTGGCCGGTGCCGGAACCGATATCGTGCAGGCGCTGACCGATTTCGGATACCACCTGGGGCTGGCATTTCAGATGGCCGATGACCTGCTGGACTATACCCAGGATTCCCGTTCCCTGGGCAAGCGTGCCGGTGCCGACCTGAGGGAGGGAAAGATGACCCTGCCGCTGATTCATGCTTTTTCCCATGCGCCGGACGGGCAACGGGAACACATGGTTTCCATTCTTAAAAACCCTGATTTCACCCCTGCCGAGTTTGCCGAGTTCGTCGACATGTTGCACCGCTATGGCGGTATTGCCTATACCCGGTCGCTGGCCGCGGAGCACATCCAAACGGCGACGGCAGCGCTTGACGCTTTTGACCATGGCCCGGTGCGGGAAATTCTGACGGACATCGCCGACTATGCATTGGTCCGGAACGCTTGATATCGAATAACCAAGATTTAGCTACCAATGCCGCCCGGATGGACCCGGCGGTGTTGCCCCGGCAACCGAGTGGTCCGGGTGGGAGGAAACCATGTCCGATGGTCTGACAATAAAAACCTGGATGAAACGGATCTGCCTGTTTCTCCTGCTGGCGCTTGTCGCCACGAGCAGTTACGGACAGGACAATCGGGTGGTGAAGCAGATGAACGTGCTGGGATCCGCCGTTATCCATGATAAGAATCTGGCCAGCGGCAGGCAGAACGCCGTCAACGATGCCCTGGCCGCCGCGGTGGGCCAGGTGGTGATGGAGATGCTCACCGACGAGACGGTGGTCCGGCGGTTCCAGCTGATCAACGACAGCATCCTGGCCGAGCGGGACAATTACGTAGAAAATTATCGAGTCCTCACCGAGTCCGTGGCAGGATCGACCGTTCGAACGCTGGTACGTGTGGAGGTTGCTGCGGACCGGATCAGCCGTGATTTGTCACGCCTGGGGCTGGCCCTGGCCGGCGCCGTGACCCCGCGGATCCTTTTCATGGTGGCCGAAAAAAATGTGCTGGATGCCGCGTTTACCTATTGGTGGGGGGACCGGCTTCTTGCGGGCCGCACCATCTGTGAAGGGGCAATGGCCGCAGCGTTCCAATCCGCCGGATTCGATATCCTCGACCCGCCAAATCTAAGTGCCCCGCTGGGTCTTCCACGCGATGCGCCGGAGACGGACCTGGTCAATTTGGCCGGGCGCCTGGGCGCGGATGTGCTGATTGTCGCTTCCGGCGCCGCCTCGGCCGCAACCAATACCATGGGGGGGGCCATCGCCGCCTTCGAAGCGATTGTCGAGGCACGGGCCTTCAATGTCAAGACCGGGCAGTCCATCGGCCGTGCGCGTCAGAAAGACGTGGTTTCCGGCCAAGATGCGGTCACGGGAGGGCGCGATGCCCTGGCCGGTGGCGGTTCCCTGGCCGGTGATGCGCTGGCCCGGCAGGTGATGGCTGCCTGGCAGCAGGATCAGGATCGCAGCGCCGTCATCGAGGTGGCGGTGGAGGGCACCGGCGGCCACATTGCCAGCTTCGTCCGCCTGCGGACGGCCATCTCTTCGCTGTCCGGCGTCAAGGAATTGAAAATGAAAGAAATGTCTGCAGACCGGGCCGCCATGGCCGTTAATTACCAGGGCAGTACCCGGTCCCTGGCCGACGCGCTGCTGTTGAAGACCTTCAGCGGCTTCGGCATCGACATCTTCGAGGTGACCCCAGAGGCCATTCGAATTCGTCTGGTCCACCAGTAACCCTGAAATGGGTTGCCGGAGGAGGGTTCATGGCCGCTGCTCTGAATTCGATATCGGGGCCAGCGCCTCCGCACCGGCATGAATCGTCTCTCCGGGAGGCGGAAAAGAGGATCCTGCCGGCACCTCATTTTTCTTGACAGCGGCAGACGCAAGTGGTATCTGCATCACTTCATGTAGGCGCGTAGCTCAGGGGGAGAGCGCTTCCCTGACACGGAAGAGGTCGTTGGTTCAAATCCAATCGCGCCTACCATTTTTAAATGAAAAAGCCTGGCCATACACACGGATGTATGGCCAGGCTTTTTAGTTTTGTTCATTTGCTAATTCATTCAGGCTTTGTTACGTTCCCTCTTGGACATTTGAGAATTAACCCATCCATCTAACGGCAGTCCTGATTATACGGGTGAGAAAACAGATCGGAGAGACGTCGAAAACGATCTGAAACGGGTCGATGAATCCTGTCCGCTTCCGGAGGTGCATATGGAGCCAGATCGCGATATCCCGGACCGCAAACGTGAAATAGCAGAATACACGGGCCTCCCTGCCCCGAACCGATGCCCGACGATTCCAGGCGGCCTGCCAGGCCATTCAGGATATTTCCTTCAAATCGCATTTTATACCGCCATCGCTGCTTTCTGCATGGCGGTATTTTTTTATTGGAGGATCGTGGATGTCCCATCCACAGGTCGATGCCGGCCAGAAAAGCCAACGATTTTGCCCAACGGGTCCTTCGGCGGCCTGCCCATGTTCCCAAGCAATATAGGCTGGATTCGGTTATCTTGCCGTTGAATGAGGTGTGAGCGGTCCAGAGGCATTGCGAAAGCACTGCCAACATGTGACATCGGCGATGCACCGGAACACCATGGACCGGATTTCCGGTCTCGGAATGGATGACGACGCATCGCTTTCTTGGTGCCGTTATAGGCGTCTCGTTCAAGTGCGATACCCAAAATTTACGATCCCATGAGATATGATGATGAATGGCAGATTGAAGCGTATGAACAGCACAAGTTACCTGGAAACGATCACGCTTAACGGTTTGCTTGCACTTGAATTCAAGACGAGGGAATCGGTCAGTCATGGATATTATTGCAGACGGTGAAAATTATAGTGTATAAAAACATAGAACCTGAAAAAGGATATATGCCAGTCCTTTCGCAAAAAACTTAATTCCCCTTTAATCGGGGAGAATGAGCTGGAACAATGAAAAAAATCTGCTTGGGATTGATTCTGTTTCTATTTTTGTTTTTCTCTTCCGGTTCATCCGCCCAGACCATACTCACATTTACAACTGGGGACGATCAGCGTCATGGCAGGGCAAAAGCAATGAATGCTGTGCTGACGGAATGTTTCAACCGAATCGGGATAAGACTTAACATTACGCCAATGCCTTCAAAACGCTCTTTAATAAATGCCGACCGTGGCATAGAAGACGGTAATTTTTTACGCACAGACACACTTTCTTATGCATTTCCAAACCTGGTCATCGTACCCGAACGGCTATCTGTAAACCGCGTAGTCGCATTTTCAAAAAATGAAAAAATCGAGATCAACGACTGGAAGAGCCTTTTTCAGTACCATGTGGCTTATGTGAATGGATGGAAAAATTGCGAACGTGAGCTAAAAGATCATAACGCCAAAACTGCGGTAAAAAATGAATACCTGCTTTTCACCCTCCTTGAAAAAAATCGCGCAGATGTCGGTATCTTCGGTTTGAGTACTGGTACAGAGGTGCTGAACAAACTGGGGTATAACCGCATTAAGGCCATAGAACCTCCCATTGTGACCAACGATTTATTTTTGTATGTTAATAAAAAACACGCTGCGTTAATCCCGAAGATCGTAAAAACACTTCAATCAATTAAGCAGGACGGAACCTATCGGAATATCGTCAATCAGTATCATACGGACAGGCCTGAAAACTGAGATATACAATAATGCATGAAGGACATTTAAAAAGGAAAAGAATTTTTCGATGGGGGATCGCCCAGAAATTCATATTCTGGCTTTTCATATTCAGCTCGCTGCTCACCATTATTATCACGGCCGTGCAATTGTATATCGGCTATAAAAGCGGGTTTAATTTAATCAGGAAAAGTATCCGGCAGGTGGAAAAAAGTTATCTTGGCGGCATAAAAAAAAGCCTTTGGATATCCGACAACGAACTTTTGCAGACACAGATCGATGGAATGATGAAATTGCCCGATATGCAGTACGTCGGGGTGATGCATGATAAAAAGGTCATTGCAGAAGCAGGTATTTTTCAAGATAAGAATGTCATTGCCGAAGAATTTCCCTTACCCTATACCTACCACGGTAAAACCATTTCTCTGGGAACGCTTCGGATTGTTTACACCCTGGAAAATGTATACAGTCGTCTGATCAGAAATGCAGTTGTATTACTTCTTTCCCAGGGTATTGTCGTAGTACTGGTCTCATGTTTTATCTTTTTCATTTTTTACCTGTTAGTAGCCCGTCATCTTTATGAACTGGTGAATTATGCCAGGTCTCTAAGGGTCGATACGTTGAAAACCCCTTTTACGATGAAACGGGGCCAGATCCAATGGGGGGAAGATGAACTGGATGAACTGGCAAAAACCATCAATCTGATGCGGACCAATCTCAATGACTCCTACACCCGGTTGAAGGGAGAGGTCCTTGAGAGAAAACAGGCGGAAAAATCATTCCAGAAAAGCGAAACCCATTTACGCACATTGGTCAATTCTCTGCCTGACCTTGTCTGGCTGAAAGATCCAAACGGGGTTTACCTGTCCTGCAATACGAAATTTGAACATTTTTTTGGCGCCAAAGAAGCTCAGATCGTCGGCAGAACAGATTATGACTTCCTGGATGAATCATTGGCCGACTTTTTCAGGGAAAAGGACCGACTCGCCATGGAACAAGGCGAGCCGAGCATGAACGAAGAAAAAATCACCTATGCGGATGACGGCCATACCGAACTATTGGAGACAATAAAAAGCCCGATGTTCGACGGCAAGGGAACCCTCATCGGCGTATTGGGAGTGGGCCGGGATATCACCTTGAGAAAGAAGGCCGAAGAAGAAAAAATCAGGCTCGAGAAAGAACTGCAGCAGGCTCAGAGGCTTGAGGCCGTTGGAAAGCTTGCCGGCGGCGTCGCCCATGATTTCAACAATATGCTGAGCGTTATACTGGGAAACACCGATATTCTTCTTGAGGATTTAAGCCCGTCAAATCCGATCGTTGACAACCTGCATGAAATTCATAAAGCCGCAGAACGATCGGCAGATCTGACACGACAGTTGCTGGCTTTTGCCCGGAAGCAGACGATCGCACCAAAGGTCCTGGATTTGAATACAGCGATTGACGGCATGCTCAAAATGCTTGAACGGCTCATTGGGGAGGATATTCACCTGGTATGGCGGCCGTCGGACAACCTATGGAAAATCAACATCGACCCCTCCCAGATCGATCAAGCGCTGGCCAATTTATGTGTCAACTCCAGGGATGCCATTAAAAGTGTTGGCAAAGTCACCATTGAAACTGAAAATGTCAGTTTTGACAGGGAGTATTGTCTGGCACACAGGGGGTTCAAACCGGGTGATTATGTGATGATGGCCTTTAGTGATGACGGTGCCGGCATGGATAAAGATACCCTGGCAAACGTGTTTGAACCCTTTTTTACGACAAAGGGAACAAGGCATGGGACTGGTCTGGGCCTTGCCACCGTTTACGGCATTGTCAAACAGAACAAGGGGTTTATAAACGTCTACAGCGAACCCGGTCAGGGAACAACATTCAAGGTATACTTTCCCCGGCATGAGGCTGCCTGTGAAGAATTAATAGCGGTTAAACCTGAGATAAAAAAAGGCAATGAAAAAATTCTGGTGGTGGAAGACGAGATCTCAATCCTGAATATGACATCAACCATGCTCGGGCGACTGGGGTACAGCGTTTTATCCGCATCCACACCTGGAGAAGCTCTTCAAATAGCAGGCAACTTGGACCCCGATGATCTTCATCTGCTGATAACCGATGTTGTCATGCCTGAAATGAACGGCAGGGATTTGGCCAAAAAGATAAGCCGCCTGCACCCGGGCATTAAATGTCTTTTCATGTCCGGGTATACAGCCAATGTGATTGCGCACCATGGTGTGTTAGATGAAGGAATTGACTTTATAAACAAACCTTTTTCCAAACATGATTTGGCTTTAAAAATATGGGAAACGCTGCATCCACAGGATAAAGCAGCCAAGTAAGGCACAAGAAAACACATGGAACATAAGGAACAACCGCTTGAAGAAATCCTGCGCCGCGTTGTTCGAGAAGAACTGGGGGCGGCCCAATAATTTTGATAAAGGGTGGTGGTTCAAATCCAATCGCGCCTGCCATTTTCGAGCAAAAAAGCCCCTTCATGCCATTCGATAGCTGGCGGGGCTTTTTTGTTGTTGCGGTAACGGTATCCTGCACGAATCGTCGTGCATTCGCCTGCCCAATAAAAAACGGGGCGCACCGAGGTGCGTCCCGTTTATGATTTTGCAAACAGTTACCGGATGATTAGTTACCGGTGGCTGCCTTGTGGGTCTTGATCTCCACCTTTTCGGTGAGGCCTTCATAGTATTTGCGCAGGATGGCGACAACTTCGTCGCGGCCGAAGTGATCGGGCAGATCGCCGCCTTCGGACAGCATCTTACGCAGCATGGTGCCGGAGAGCAGCACGCGGTCTTCTTTGGCGTGGGGGCAGGTTCTCAGGGAGGCCATGCCGTCGCACTTGTAGCAGTAGAAGGTCCAGTCGATCTTCAGCGGCTGGCAGAGCAGTCCTTTTCCGCCCTCGGGGGTCGGAATCTTGTCGAAGATGGTCTGGGCTTCGAACATGCCGTAGAAGTCGCCCACGCCGGCGTGGTCGCGGCCGATGATCATCTTGGAGCAGCCATAGTTCTGGCGGAAGGCGGCGTGCAGCAGGCCCTCGCGGGGACCGGCGTAGCGCATATCCAGCGGGTAGCCGCCCTGGATGACGTTCTTTTCGACGAAGTAATTTTTCACCAGGGCGTCGATGCATTCGACACGGACTTCCGCCGGAATGTCGCCCGGTTTCAGGTTGCCGACCAGGGAGTGAATGTAAACGCCGTCACACACTTCCACGGCGATCTTGCACAGGTATTCGTGGCTGCGGTGCATGGGGTTTCGCAACTGCAGGGCGGCCACTTCGCTCCAGCCGCGTTCTTCGAACAGCTTGCGGGATTCGGACGGGCGGTGGTAGACGCCGGCATACTTGGTGGGATAGTTGCCTTCGCTGAGCACCTTGACCGGGCCGGCCAGGTTGACCGGTTTCTGGGCCATGACCATCTGGACGCCGGGGTGATCTTCCTTGGCGATCTTCCAGAATTCTTCGGCGGTGGGGGTGCCTTCGCCCATGAAGACCTTTTCGCACTCCCAGGTCTTGTCGGCTTCGGTCAGCTCGAACTTTTCGGTGACCTTCATGGTGGCCATGATCTCGTCCCCTTTGGGATCGTAGAGGGCAATTTCGTCACCGTCATTGATGGCGGCCGCATCTTCCTGGCTTACGTCGAGGCACACCGGTACCGGCCAGAAGGTGCCGTCGGCGGTCAGGAAGTCTTCGCAGACGCCTTTCCAGTCGGCCTTGGTCATGAAGCCGGTCAGCGGGCTGAAGCCGCCGATGCCGATCATGATCAGGTCGCCTTTGACGCGTGGGGAGATCTCCACTTTTTTGAGACCTTCGGCTTTTTTCTTTTCGGCTTCCAGTTCAGCACCTTCGAGCAGACAGACAGTGAGGCCCTTGCCTCCATGCGGGGGAATAAGATTGGACATGTGTTCTTTCTCCTTTCGATAATGTAGATTTCATAATCTGTATGCACAGATCGATAGCCGGGAGGGAATTAAAACACCAAGATAAGCTAACTATTCGGGAACAGTTTTTTTGTCAAGAAAATTTCGGGACTTGAGGGCTGATCCATGCAGATAAACCACGTTTCCGCCGGTGGCTCGCGCATTTGATCAAAACGATCACAGGATCCCGATCAGCATCCGGGTGCCTACCACCAGCAGCAGCACCGCAAACACGCGCTTGAGTTGATCCACGGGCAGGCTGTGGGCCAGGCGGACGCCCAGGGGCGCGGTGAGGACACTGGTCACCACGATGCCGAAAAGAGCGGGCAGATAAACGTACCCCAGGGAAAACTCCGGCAGATCCGGGACTGGCAGCCCGTTAACAATATAGCCGATGGTCCCGGCAATGGCGATGGGAAAGCCGATGGCTGCCGATGTGCCGATGGCATGGTGGACGGACATGTTGCACCAGATCATGAACGGCACGGAAAGGGTCCCGCCGCCGATGCCCACCAGGCTGGAGACGACGCCGATGATGTTGCCGACGCCGAACATGGGTCCGGGACCGGGAATCTGACGCGAGGGTTTGGGCTTCTTGTTGGACAGCATCTGGACGGCCACGTAATATAGAAAAACGACGAAAAATCCCTTGAGGAAATGGGTGGAGAGTTGCGCGGCAATGCAGCTGCCGACAAAGGTGCCGGTGAAAATGCCGATGACGATCTTGCGTACCACGCTCCAATGCACGGCGCCGAGCCGGTGGTGGGCCCGGAAGCTGGACACGGCGGTAAACATGATGCTGGCCAGTGATGTGCCCAGGGCCAGGTGCATGGTCATGGCGTCGGGAATTCCCTGGCGCACAAAGCAGAACACCAGCATGGGCACGATGACCAGCCCGCCGCCGATACCCAGCAGGCCGGCCAGGATGCCGGCCACGGCGCCGACCAGGATATACATCAATAAAATGCTCGTCATGGGTCTACTCCGTATGTGAAGGGGTGCGATGCCGGCAAACCGGTCGAAGAACCGGCTGGCCCCGTTATCATTTTTGATTGCCATCCACAAGGCAAATCCAAATCCTTGCCCTAGGCCGGCACTTTTTGATTTGACAACACCCGGCGGCCTTTCTATTAGGGTGTGCAACCGTCAACATGCGAAAAGGAGATCATTGAACATGGCAGATCATCACCTCCCCAGGGATTCCAAAGAGGGAAGAAAACGCCGCATTGGTGAACAACTGATGGATGATGGCCTTATCAGTGCCGACCAGCTTCAGCAGGTGCTGAAGCGGCAGGCCCAGGCCGGGGGGCAGCTGGGGTCGATTCTCATCGAAATGGGGTTTGTGGCCCTGGACGACCTGCTGGAGTTGCTGAGCCGGAAGTTCGGCGTTCCGGGGGTGAACCTTTACGAGCGGAACATCACCAATGACGTGCTCCAGCTGATACCCGTGGAAAAGATGACGGCCATGCGGGTGCTGCCGGTCGCCATGGAAGATCAGACCCTGGTGCTGGCCATGGTGAATCCACAGGATTTCGCCACCACCAGCGAACTCGAATTTTCCCTGGGAAAGAAGATCCGCCCGGTCGTGATGCCGGCCTTCATGATCGAAAGCGCCATCCGGAGCATTTCCGCCAATCCCGGTATGGGCCTGCGCGGAGATGTATTGTCCGAACTGGTCGAAATGGAAAACGGGGAAAAATCCCCCCGGCTGCTGCCGCTGCTTCGCTACCTGAAAAAGACCGGTGCCAACGACATGGTCTTCACGGCCGGGTCACCACCGTCCATCAAGATAGCCAACACCCTCAAGCGATTGGCCATTCCCGCCCTGACCCCGGAGGATTGCCTGAAATACGCCCGGGAAATGCTGTCCGATGAAGGGTGGCAGGCCTTTTCCAAAAAGACGGATTACGACTTTTCCGCGACCTATCCGGGAATCGGACGATTCCGTGTGGCTTTGTACCGCCAGCGCAATTCCGTGGCCATCGCCCTGCGGCCCCTCATGGACGCGGTGCCCGAACTGCCCGCACTGAACCTGCCGGAATGGATCACCAACTTTGCCCTGCGGCCCCAGGGGCTGATTCTGGTTTCCAGCCCGGCGGGCCATGGAAAGACCACCACCATGTCCGCCCTGGTGGACATCATCAACACCCGCCGGGGCTGTAATATCGTCACCATGGAAGACCCGGTCGAGTACCTGCACAAACACAAAAAGAGCAATATCAGCCAGCGCGAAGTGGGGCGGGATGTGGGCTCGTTCGCCCAGGGCATGCGCCACGTGCTGCGCCATACCCCGGACGTTATCGTGGTGGGCGAGATGCGCGACAAGGAGACCTTCCGCATCGCCCTTCAGGCGGCCAATTCCGGTCACCTGGTCCTCTCCACCGTCCATTCGGACAACTCTACCTCCATCATCGAGCGCATCGTCAACATGTTCGAACCTTTTGAACAGAATCTGATCCGCATGACGCTGGCCGAATCCCTGCTGCTTTCCATCGCCCAGCGGCTGGTGACCCGGGCGGACGGAAAGGGCCGCATTCTGGCCCTGGAATATTTTGTCAACAGCCAGCGCATGAAGGGCTTTATCCGGGATGGGAAAACCCACCATATCCGCACCCAGATGCAGACCGGCAGCGACGACTTTTCAAGCATCGACATTTCGCTGGCCAGGTTGGCCAAAAAAGGCCTGATCCGGGTGGAAAATGGGTTGAATCAATGTGAAGACGACCTGTTTTACCGCAGCCTGATACAGGCGCCGGAAAAAAAATAGCGATCATCCGGAAAAGACGTTTCGGGACGGGTTCACTTCGCGGGTACGAGAGCTTCGGGCAGGGCCAGCGGCGTGCCGGCGGGATACCCCCGTTCCCGCGCCAGATCCTGCAGGTGGCCGATGCGGCGTCGGTTTTCCGGGTGGGAGGCGAAATAGTGGCCGAAGCGGCCCGGGTCCCCGTCCTCGGGGATTTTGCTGAAAAAGGAGGTGGCGTCCGCCACGTGGCCGTAATGGCAGAAAAGGGTGTCCAGGGCGAATTCGTCGGCCCGCGTTTCCTGTTTGCGTGAAAAGCTCAATTCGGTCAGTACCATTCCCTGCCCGATCATGCTGTTGACGCTGTTGTCCGCCCCCAGCAACACAGTGGATGCCGTCATCAACACCAGTGCGCGCCCCAGGCCCCGAAGGTGGTCGCGGTGGGCAAAATGCCCCAGTTCGTGGGCCAGGACAAAGGCCAGTTCGTTTTCCGATGTCATTTCCGCCAGCAGCCCGGTAAAGACCACCATGTGGCCGCCGGGCAGGGCCGCAGCGTTGACGGCATCGGCCTGTTGGACGTGGACCCTGATGGTGTAGGGCAGCGGGGCGCAGCCTTCCTGGAGCCGATCCACCAGGGCCTGGAGGGACCGGGTGGTCTCCGCGACCTCGTCCGTTTCCGCGATGCGCCCGACGAAGGCGCCGGCCAGTTTTTGTTCCAGGTCCATGGAAAGGCGGGGCACGACCAAATCGACCGCCAGGCCGAGGGCCAGGTATACACCGACCGCAATGGCCAGCAGGCCGCCGGCCAGCACCGCAAATTCTTTCAGCGGGTGGGTGGGCGAGACATTGACATTGGTCAGCGGCCGCCGGGCCGTGAATTTCACCTATTCCTCCAGGGTCAGCGCCGTCCCGTAGGCCATGGCTTCCAGGCAGCCGATGTTTTTGCGTTTGGATTGCTTGCCCACGGCTGACGTTTCGATGCGCACATTGACAATGACCGTGGCGTCCCCGGCCATCTCTTTCATGCGCAGCAGGGCCTCCCGCCGCGCCCGATCGATCAGGCTTTCGTATGATTTTACCTTGCCGCCGAAGATGTTCCGCAGGCTGGCCAGGATGCGTTTGAAGTAATCCACCGAAATCACGGCGCTGCCGACAACCAGGCGGGCCGACCGGATTTTGTCTTCGGGCACATTGACGGATCTCAAGGTGACGGCGGGCAGATTGATCGTGGCCGTTTCCCGCTGGAAAATAGAGCGATAGTGTCTTTTTTCCGCCCAGGTACCCGCGCCGTAACCCAACGCGAGCAATGACAAAAAGATTATCAGGTCAATCATCGGCAGTCTCCTATTCCACCCGGACAGCGGTTCCGTAAGCATATAGCTCCGCCGCGCCCTGGGCCACGGAAGAGGTGGAAAAACGAACGTTGACAATGGCGTTGGCGCCCATCAGCCGGGCTTCTTCGACCATTCGGTCCATGGCCTGCTGCCGGGACTCCTGGAGCAGCTGGGTGTAGCCTTTGAGTTCTCCGCCCACGAGGTTTTTCAGGCTGGCCATAAAATCGCGGCCGATGTGCTTGGCCCGGATGGTGCTGCCGGAAACCAGTCCGAAATGTTCGACCACGGTTTTACCCGGAACCGTTTCAATGTTGGTGGTGATCATTTTGCCTCCATCTGATGTCGTTATATGGTGAACTTTTACCTCGGGAACGGTTCGTTGCACGGGCGCTCCGGCGGCCCCCTCCGCGGCTGTCAATCCGGCCGCCGGCGATGGCGGGGCCTGGGTGTCGGCGGCCGCTTCTTTTCTGACATCGCAAAAGGCGCCGGCAGCGGAAAAGACCTGCCTGTATTTTTCAGCGGTTGCCAGGTCCGTGTTTTTGCGGACGGCCACGGGGCTGCCGGTAAACAGCCTGGCAATCCCCCGCTCGTCGGTCTTGAGCGCGGATTTCAATCGCTCCTTGACCATTCCCGCGGTTTTTCCGGGCATGATTCTGCCTTCAAAAATAACGGTGTACCGATCGTCCATGGAAACATTTCTCCTTGTCAGATAAATAATGGCTGCCGTCCCTATACGGCTGCCGGTTTAATCGCTTGAGAAAGAATCGATTATGTTATACGGCATGCTTGGTTATCGGACAACCCCCGGAAAAACATGAGAGAAAAAACGATCGGAACCATTCAGGCGTAACTGAGTCCTTGCCGCATCACCGTTTCTGCCATGGGTTCGTGTCCGGTATCACCCGTTAATCGACAGCCAATCCGGACCATCGCATCCCTGCCGGAGTTGCCCCATATGCTGAACCGACTCATTGCCGCCGCCTTCCTGGTATTTCTCGGACTGACCTCCGCCGTTTTTTTCACGGTTGCCCTGCTGATATGGATCCTCACCGTACCGGTGGACCGCCGGTTGATTCTTCTTCACCTGTTCAGCTCCTTCTGGGCATCCCTCTATCTGTGGGCCATGCCCGCCTGGTGCGTTCAGGTTGGCGGCCGGCGGCGGGAGGCCTGGCGGCGCAACTACGTAATTGTTTCCAACCACCAGTCCCAGCTGGATATTCTGGTGGCTTTTCGATTGTTTATCCCTTTCAAGTGGGTGTCCAAGGCTGAGGTGTTCAAGCTGCCCTTCATCGGCTGGAACATGTGGCTGAACCGCTACATCCGGCTCAAGCGGGGGGACAAGGCGGGGGTGGCCCAGATGTTTGCCGACTGTGAACGCGCACTTTCCCGGGGCAATTCGATTTTCATTTTCCCCGAGGGCACCCGGTCTAAAACGGGGGCGATGAAGCCGTTCAGGCCGGGGGCGTTCATCCTTGCGAAAAAGATGGCGGTGCCCATTCTGCCGGTGGTGATCAGCGGCACCAATGCCGCCCTGCCCAAACACAGCCTCAATTTCCACGGCCGCCAGCAGATGGTCATCCGCATCCTGGACCCCATCCCCCCTGAGCAGTTCAATGACCTGTCGGTGGAGGCGTTGTCGGACAGGGTGCATGCCATCATATCGGATGCGTTGAAGAAGATGGCGCCGGCCTGAACCGGCGTGCCCCTCACCTCCCGGGCCGTGATGCCGGCGGGGCTATCTGGGACGGGCAGTGGCCAGGACCATGGCGCGGACCGGCGCGGGATAGCCTTCCACCGTTTTTTCAGGATCGTCGGGATCAAGGAAGTCCGCCAGGCTTTCCGTGTCGATCCAGTCGGTTTTGCGTTGTTCCGCCAGGGTGGTCGGTGAGATGTCCACGCAGCGAATGCCGTCGAAGCCGGACCGCTTCAGCCAGTGGGTCAGGCAGGCGACGGTGGGGATAAAAAAGACATTGTTCATCTTGGCATAGCGCTTTTCCGGGAACAGCGCCAGCGCTCGCCGGCCTTCCAGGATCAGCGTTTCCAGCACCAGCTGTCCGCCGGGCACCATCATCCGGTGAACCTGCCGCAGCGTATCCAGGGGCGATCGCCGGTGATAGAGGATCCCCATGCACAGCACCGTGTCGAAGCAGCGCCGCATGGCCGGCAGTTCTTCCAGTTTTAAGGGCAGGCAGTGCACCTGAGGGCAGGGCAGGTAGCGTGCCAGCGCCAGGAACTGGAAGAAAAAATTCAGGTAGGGTTCGATGCCCAGGATCAATTCAGGCTCCCGGGCCGCCAATCGGAACAGGTAGTAGCCGCAGCTGGCGCCGATATCCAGCACCCGCTTGCCGGCCAGCGGGCCCAGATGGCCGGCCAGCCGATCCCATTTGATGGAACTGTCCCACTCGCTGTCCAGCGGTATGCCGAAAAAATCGAAAGGCCCCTTGCGCCAGGGTTTCAGGTGGCGCAGGGCCGTATGAAGGGACGCGATCTGGTCCCTGTTCAGATCCCCGGCGGTGCCGATGCGGATTCGCGCCCGGTTCGCATCGGTCGAGGAGGGTGCCACGTCGGGCAGGCTTTCCAGGACGCGCGCCAGGGCAAGCCCCTTTTTATCGGTGCGCAAGATCGCCTGGTTCCGACGGCTGACCGCTTCCGTCAATTCAGCCGCATAGGGGCCGACGACCGGGTCGTGGGTGAGGGCATCCAGCCGGTTCATTTGATGCAGATCCAGGAGCAGAAGTTGAACCATTTGAGCCAGACGTCAATGCCGGAAAACCCGCAGCGGTGCAGCCGGTCATGATGCGCATCCAATGTTTCCGGAACGAGGACGTTCTCCAGGGCCTCGCGCTTCTGGCTGATTTCCATCTCGGAATAGCCGTTTTCCCGTTTGAACCGGTAGTAATAGCCCACCTGCAGCTCCGACAACCCCGGGTTCGGGTGGATGATTTTCTCCGAGAAAAGAAGCCTGCCGCCGGGCTCGAGGGCATGGTAAATGCGTTGAAGCAGGGCATCCCGGTCCGGCGGTGGAATGAACTGCAAGGTGAAATTCACCACCACCGCACTGGCCGGCAGCATGTCCACCCGGCGAACATCCCGGCAGACCGGTGTGACGTCATCGGACCGGCCGGCGGCTTCCAGGCGTTTTTGGAATATGTCCAGCATCGGCACCGAGCTGTCCACGGCCGTCATCTGGAAGCTGCCGGGAGGCATTCGCTCGCACAGGGCCAGGGCGAGGTTGCCGGTGGAGCATCCTAAATCGTACAGGCGCGACCCGGGGCGGCAGGACCCTTCGATCAACTGGGCCTGCCTGCGGATGATTTCGGCATACATGGGCACCGAGCGGTGGATCATATCGTCGAACACATCTGCAACCTCCCGGTTGAATTCAAATGGCGGCACGGGCGTTTGGGGGCTGCGGTAGATGGTGTCTCTGTCCATGGCAGACTCCGGTTTGCGGAAAGGGGGATGCCTCTGATCGGTTGCGGGCGCACCCACCTTGGAAAATAATCCGATGCCGGTCCCCGGCTGTCAACCCCCTGTAAAAAGATACAAACGCCCCTTCCGCAGGGAGTCGGAAGGGGCGTTGGCCATTCACGATCAACCGGGCTGGCGGATCAGCCCTCCTTTTTGCCCGGCAACACCAGGTTCAGCACGACACCCAGGATTCCGGACAGGCCGATGCCGCCCAGGGTGAATTTGCCGAAGGAGATCACCATACCGCCGATGCCGCAGACCAGGATCAGGGCCACGATGGTCAGGTTGCGGGATTCCGTGAGATCCTCGCCGGCCTTCACCAGGGTGTTGAGGCCGATGACGGTGATGGCGCCGAACAGCAGCAGCATGATCCCGCCCATCACCGGTACCGGGATGGTCTGCAGCAGGGCGCCCATTTTTCCGATAAAGGCCAGGGCGATGGCGAAAATGGCGGCCCAGGTCATGATGCCGGGGTTGAACATGCGGGTCAGGGTGACCGCACCGGTTACCTCGCTGTAGGTGGTGTTGGGCGGCCCGCCCAAAAGGGATGCAAAAGAGGTGGCGATGCCGTCGCCCATCATGGTCCGGTGGATGCCCGGCTTCTTGACGAAATCCTTGCCGGTGACGCTGCCGATGGCCAGGATGTCGCCGAAATGCTCGATGGCCGGGGCAATCGCCACCGGAACGATGAAAAAGATGGCCTGCAGGTTCCATTCGGGAAACACAAAATCCGGAACGGCAAACCAGGGGGCGTCCATCAGGGGCTGGAAACTGATCAGGGCGGGGCCGGTGTAGTTTTTCAGCGCACCGGGATCGAATCCGGCCTGCATGGCGCCGGAGATGCCGGTGATGTCGAGCAGCAGGGCCGCCGCGTAGCCGGCACCGATGCCGATGAGGATGGGGATCAGGCGAAACCAGCCTTTTCCCAGCAGGGAGGTCAGGACGGTGACCAGAAGCGCCGTGCCGGCCACGATCATGGCCGCACCCTGGGGAACCAGCCAGGCGGCGCCGTCACCCGTGCGGCCCATGGCCATGTGCACCGCCACCGGTGCCAGCACCAGTCCGATGACCATGATCACCGGGCCCACGACCACGGGCGGCAGCAGCCGGTGCAGGAAACCGGCGCCGAAGGTTTTGATGCACAGGCTCAGCACCACGTACAGCAGACCGGCGGCCGCCAGGCCGCACATGGTGCCGGGAATGCCCCAGGTGTTGACGCCATGGATGATCGGCGCAATAAACGCAAAAGACGAGGCCAGAAAAATAGGCACCATCCGTTTGGTGATCAATTGGAAAATCAGGGTGCCCGCACCGGCGGTGAACAGGGCGACGTTGGGGTTCAGACCGGTGAGCAGGGGGACCAGCACCAGGGCGCCGAAGGCGACAAACAACATCTGGGCGCCCACCAGGCTGTCTTTGGGACGGAATGCGTAATCGGTGGCGGACTCGTGCGCGGGCATAACACCTCCTTTGGGAATCGGGATAACGTGGGGCAGACGTGAAAGTTGAACCGGTCTATATGCGGAAACCAAAGAAGTGTCAAGCTCCGTGGGGGCGCCGCTTCGGCCCGAGCCTTTTTTTCTTGCCAACAGGAAGAAAAAACTTTACAAATCCACAAGTTGTGCCGATACCACCGGAAACGGAGCGCGGGTGAAAAAAACTGCATTTCCATTGACGGCCGAGGTTTCATGCGAAAAACGTTTCGATTCTTTCTGATCCTGCAGCGCAGCACATGGATCGCCATTTTTCTGGTGGTGATGCTGGCATTGCCGGCGGCTGCCGATATCTATATGTATATCGACAGCGACGGCGTCATGCATTTCACCAATGTCCCCACGACGAGTGATTACAAGGTCTATGTCAAGGAACGCCCCAGGCGACAGGGAACCGGGATGGACGCCAACCGGTGGGACCGGTACATCGACGAGGCCGCCAGCCTTCACGGTGTCGATTTCCCCCTGATCAAAGCCGTGATCCGCGCCGAATCGGCATTTGACCCCAAAGCGGTTTCCAAAAAAGGGGCCCTGGGGCTCATGCAGATCATGCCGGGGAACCTGAAAGCCTTCCGGGTTTCCGATCCCTTTGACCCCTGGCAGAACATCATGGGCGGTGCCCGTTATTTAAAGACCTTGATCCAGCGGTTCGACGGGCAGGTGCCCCTGGCCCTGGCGGCTTACAACGCCGGCCCCCGGGCAGTGGACACCCACCGGGGCATTCCGCCCATACCGGAAACCGAAGCCTACGTGAAGAAAGTGATGAGATTTTTCTACCTGTACAAGAATGGATGAACACGCGGTTCGCCGGACCGGCGGCACCGGTTGTTCAAATCTGTCGGCCGCCGCTTCAGGATCGTCCCAGATATACCAGGAACAGGCCGGCTGCCATCATCACCAGCCCGAACCGGCGCAGGGATGCCGGCGCCATTTCCATGATTTTTGCCATCCAGCCCTTCATCCGGTCCGGTGCCGCGAAATAGGGAACCCCTTCGATGATCATCACCATGCCGATAACGCAGAGAAAATAATCCATTTTTATCCAGAACTCATTTTTCGGATCCTGTAAACATCTCCCCGGCATGGTAGGAGCTTCTCACAAACGGACCGGAGGCCACTTTTTTGAAACCGATGTCCAGGGCCAGCCGACGCCATCGATCGAATTCCTCCGGGGGGATGAAGTCAACCACCGGCAGGTGCCGGGGGGTGGGCTGAAGATACTGGCCGATGGTGAGCATGCGGCAGCCGGTGCGATGGATGTCCGCGATGGTCTGCCGGACTTCCGCTTCGGTTTCTCCCAGGCCCAGCATGATGCCGGATTTTGCCGGGATGGCGGGCGCGATCTCACCGACGCGGGCCAGAAGCTCCAGGGACCGGCGGTAGTCGGCCTGTGGCCGCACTTCCGAATATAGGCGCCGGACGGTTTCCGTGTTGTGATTGAGCACATCGGGGCGGGCGCTCAATACCGTTTCCAGTGCCGACCGGTCTCCCTGAAAATCCGGGATGAGCACTTCCACCTGCACACCGGGGATTGTTGCGCGCAGGGTCTCGATGGTTGCGGCAAAATGGCCGGCGCCGCCGTCTTCCAGGTCATCCCGGGTTACCGAGGTGACTACCACGTATCGCAGACCCATGTCGGCTGCCGCGTCGGCCACGCGCCTGGGTTCATCCGGGTCCGGCGGGCCCGGCTGGCCGCCGTCGATGTTGCAGAAGCGGCAGTTGCGGGTGCAGGTGGCGCCGAGGATCAGGAAGGTGGCCGTGCGGGCGGAAAAACATTCGAACTGGTTGGGGCAGTTGGCCTCCTGGCAGACCGTGTGGAGCTGGCCCTTGCCGATCATGGCCCTGATTTTTTCATACTCGGGACCGGACGGCAGTTTTCTTCTCAGCCAGGACGGTTTGCCGGTGCGGATGGGGTTGGGTGGGGTCATGATAGGGCTTCTTTCAAAAAAAGGGTTCAAGGATTCCAGGGGTCAAGGGGGCGAGTGACGGTTGACCAAGGATCTTATCAGGCCGGATCTCTCTTCTTTGGTGAATTTTCCAGCTATCCGGTAAATTCTCAAACAGAACTCAAAGGATTTCTGCCAAACCCTCAGTTTTTTTTAGTTCTTGAGCATTTCCCTTGAATCCTCGAACCCTTGAATCCTAATAATTCCAAAATTCGATCTCTTCGTATAGTTGTTCTGCCGACCGTGTTGTCAAGGTCATGCCGAAAACCTGCGCCATGTGGGCGGCCATCGCCTGCCGGGCCTCGGCCATGGGCACCGGGTGGCCGAGATGGCGCTCGATAGAGGTCATGCGGACCTGGTCCAGGCCGCAGGGGTTGATCCAGCCGAACGGTTCCATGTCCGTGTTGACGTTAAGCGCCAGCCCGTGGAAACTGACGCCGCGCCGGATGGTGATGCCCACGCTGCCCAGTTTGTCGCCCTTCAGCCAGACACCGCGGTTGGCCGGGTCGGTGCCGGCATCGATTCGCCAGCGGCCGGCGGTGCGAATCATGGCCTGCTCCAGGCCGGAAACGAATTCCACCACCTTCAGGCGGCGGCGGCTCAGGTGGATGATCGGGTAGACCACCAGCTGTCCCGGCCCGTGGTAGGTGATGTCGCCCCCCCGGTCCGTGGGTATCACGGCAACGCCCTTTCGGGCCAGGAATGAATCGCGGACGCAAAGGTTTTCCCGGCCGCCGCGCCGCCCCAGGGTAAAGACCCGGGGATGTTCGATGCACAGGACGACGTCGGCCTCCAGGCGGCCGGTGATCTTGGCGTTCAGGATGGCCAGCTGAATGTTCAGGGCCTTTCCGTATTCGGTTTCCGGCAGATCAATCCACCAGCAGGCTGGCGGCCTGTTTTGTCGATTTTCAAATTCCATGGCGACCGTTTTACGATCCTGGAGAGGAAAAGGCAAGGGCGGCCGGTTGGCCGCCCCTGGTATGGTTGGTTTCAGCCCTTCAGGCAGGGATTCCTCGCCGCTGCCGTTTCATCCAGTCGCCGCACCTTGGGGAACTGGGGCGATTCGTGCAGGCATTCGGGGCATTCTAAGGCCTCCCGGGCGATCTGCCCCATGGCGTCGATGAACTGGTCCAGCGTCTCCTTGGATTCGGATTCGGTGGGTTCGATCATGATGGCGCCGCTGACCACCAGGGGGAAGTAGATCGTGGGCGGATGGAATCCGTGATCCATCAGGCGCTTGGCGATATCCAGGGTGGCCACATGGTGTTCCTGCTGGTGCTTGTCGGTAAAAACACATTCGTGCATGCAGGGCCGGTCATAGGGCAGGTGGTAGTGGCTTTTTAGTTTTTCCTTGATGTAGTTGGCATTGAGCACCGCGTATTGACTGGCCGTCTTGAGGTCCTTTCCCAGGCTCAGAATGTAGCTGTAGGCACGCAGCAGGATGCTGAAATTGCCGTAAAAGGCGTGCACCTTGCCCACGGAGAGGGGATAGTCCTCGACCAGGCGGTAGACCTTGCCGTCTTTGACCACCCGGGGTACCGGCAGGAAGGGGTCCAGCTCCGGGGTGACGCAAACCGGTCCGGCGCCCGGACCGCCGCCGCCGTGGGGGGTGGACATCGTTTTATGCAGGTTCAGATGCATGACGTCCACACCGATGTCGCCGAAGTTGACGATGCCCATGGCCGCGTTCATGTTGGCGCCGTCGCCGTAGACCAGGCCGCCCTTCTGGTGAACGATGTCGGCCACCTGACGGATGTTGTCCTCGAACAGCCCCAGGGTGTTGGGGTTGGTGATCATGATGCCGGCAGTATCCTCGTCCATGAGTTCGGCCACCGATTCGGGCAGCAGAATTCCCTCCGGGCCGGATTTGACGCCAACGGCCTTGAAGCCGCACAGGGCGGCGCTGGCCGGGTTGGTGCCATGTGCCGTGTCGGGGATCAGCACCTTGGTGCGCTGCTGGCCCTTGTTTTTGTGGTAGGCGGCGAAGATCAGCATGCCGGTCAGTTCGCCCTGGGAGCCGGCAGCCGGCTGGAGGGTCACCGCTGGCAGGCCGGTGATCTCGCCCAGATAGCCCTGCAGGTCATGCATCAGCTCCAGGGCGCCCTGGGAGAGGCTTTCCGGCAGCAGGGGATGGGCGCCGGCGAATCCGGGAATGGACGCCTGGCGTTCATTGGTCTTGGGGTTGTATTTCATGGTGCAGGAGCCCAGCGGGTACATGCCGCTGTCAACGCCGAAATTCCACTGGGAAAGCTTGGTGAAGTGGCGCACCACATCCAGTTCGGAGAGATCCGGAAAATCCGGACCATCACCGGCCAGGGCGTCGTCCAGCGGCGCTTCCTCCACGTCGCGGCGGGGCAGTGACAGTCCCTTGCGGCCCGGGGATCCTTTTTCCCAGAGCAGGGGTTCGTTGAAGATCAGACCGGTGGTTCCCATCTTATCTTTAATCTGGTCTTTCATTTGGCCACCTCCTTTACCAATGCATCGATCGCCGTTTTAGAGATGGTTTCGGTCACGCACATCAGCCAGCAGTCGGACAGTTCCGGGTAATAAGGTGCCAGGTGAAGCCCGGCGACGATCTTTTTTTCCAGCAGGGCCTGCCAGGTGTCGGCAAATCCGTCGGGGAAGCGCACCACGAACTCGTTGAAGGTGGGCGCGCTGAACGGTGACGTATGGCCGGCCTTGGCCAGAGAGGCTTTGAGATACTCGGCCCGGTCGCGGTTGAGCCGGGAGAGTTCGCGGATGCCCGTACCGCCCAGCGATGCCATGTACATGGTGGCGGCGGTGGCACACAGCCCCTGGTTGGAGCAGATGTTGGACGTCGCTTTTTCGCGGCGAATGTGCTGCTCGCGGGTGGCCAGGGTCAGCACGAAACCGGTTTTGCCGTCGCGGTCGGTGGTTTTGCCGATCAGGCGTCCGGGCATGGTGCGCACATATTTCTGATTGGCGGCAAACATGCCCAGGCCGGGCCCGCCGAAGCTCTGGGGGATACCGAAACTCTGGCCCTCGCCGCAGGCGATGTCCGCCCCGCAGGCGCCGGGGCTTTTGAGCAGGCCATAGGCCAGCGGTTCACTGAATGCGGTTACGAACAGGGTCTTCTTGTCGGCGTGGATGACCTTGCCGGCCGTCTCCAGGTCTTCGATGCAGCCGAAAAAGTTGGGGCTCTGCAGGGCGACACCGGCCAGCTCACCCAGGTCGGACAGACCGGAAAGGTCGGTGCGGCCGTCGGCGCCCACGGGCAGCTCGACCACCTCGAATCCGGTGGGTGCGAAATAGGTTTCCACCACCTTTCGGTACATGGGGTGCACGGCGCGTGAGACGGCCACTTTTTTGCGCCGCGTGGCCCGGATGGTCATCAGCAGGGCCTCGGCCAGCCCGGAGGCGCCGTCATACATGGAGGCATTGGCCACGTCCATGCCCAGCAGGCGGCAGACCAGGGTCTGGTATTCGTAGATGGTCTGCAGGGTGCCCTGGCTGATTTCCGGCTGGTAGGGGGTGTAGGCGGTGAAGAACTCGCTGCGCAGCAGCAGCTGACGGGTGATTTCGGGGATATAATGATGGTAGCTGCCGGCGCCCATGAACACCTTGTAGAAGGGGGGGGCGCCCATGCTGGCGGCCATGCAGTCCATGTGCCCGTTGAGTTCCCACTCGGTGAGGGGCTCGGGCAGGTTCATTTCGTCCTTCCGGCGGCAGTCGTCGGGAATGCTGGAAAATAGTGCCTCCAGATCCGTCGCACCCACCACCTGAAGCATCTGCTGGATGTCTTCTTCGGTATGGGGCAGATATCTCATGATTGTTTATCCTTTCAGCATCTCAAGGTAGTCGGCCTTGGATTTCATGGCATCCAGTTCGCCGGGGTCGCTGGCTTGGATCTCAATCATCCAGCCCCCATCGTAGGGGTCGCTGTTCACCAGCTCGGGCTGGTCGGCAAGGGCCTCGTTGATGGCCACGACTTCTCCGCCCATGGGCATGTAAAGCTCGGATACGGCTTTGACCGATTCCACGGTGCCGAATTCTTCGCCTTTGTCAAAAGTGCTGCCCGTTTCGGGCAGTTCCACGAAGACGATGTCTCCCAGCTGATCCTGGGCGTAGTCGGAAATGCCGATGCGGATCACATCGCCGTTTTTCCTGGCCCACTCGTGGTCATCGGTGTATCGTACATCGTCCGGCAGATTCAGTTCGTTGATCGCTTTCATTTTTTCCCTCCCTGTAATTGTTTTTTTGTATAGGATACGCGGCACCGTGTCCGCGATTAGATCATGTCGGCCATGGTTTTGCGGGCGGTGCGGTCGGGTCGTACATCCGCCACGATGGTGACGGTGATTTTACGGCGGCTGTCCGCAATGTCGACCTGCTGGCCAACCGACAGCTTGCGGTCGACCCGCACAAACCCGCAGCAAAGCCCCCTGGGGGAAAAGCCTTCCGGTTTATCCGGGCTGGCGATGCTGAATATCCGGCCATCGTGACGCCCGATGCCCATGTCCGTGGCGCAGGTCAGCACGGTGCCGATCGTCTGGCCATCGGCATCGACCACCCGGGAGCCTTCCCCGGCCGATATTTTACGCAGATCCTTGCCTGCAAAGGCCTGGGTGAAGGCGACCACCGTCGGGTTTTCCAGGGCGGCCCGTCCGATGAAGTCTTTGGTGAACCCGGCCTGGTCGGCGGTAAAGGGCAGGGCGAAGGGCCAGGGGTGGTTGATGAACGGCCAGTGGCCGATATCCTGGTGGGAAAGGGGCAGCACGGCACCGGCACGCAGGCTGTCCCGGGCTGCCAGGCCGCAGGGCCGGATACCGTCGGATTCACCGGCAGCCAGAAGACGTTCCCACAGGTGCCGGATCCGGTCGGGGGCCAGGAAGATCTCGAAGCCGAATTCACCGGTGTACCCGGTGCGCGACAGCAGGATGGGGGTGCCGTCGTCCAGGCGCACGGCATCTGCCAGGGGGGAGGCGTTGTCATGGTGCCCCTTGAAGGAGAAGTAGGGCATGCCGGCAAACACCGCCTGCGGATCGGCCAGGACCCGGCCGAGGATTCTGGCGGCCGCCGGCCCCTGGATGTCCATTTTGCCAAGCCGGTCGGTCATGTCCACGACCGTGGCATCCCGTCCACCGAGATGCTGCCGCAAATGGCCGGCGACCGCGCCGCCCATGCCGGCGTTGACCACCACCATGTAGCTGTCCGCTTCCAGAAAAAAAATGATGGCGTCATCGATGGTATGCCCCTTTTCGTCCAGAAAGGCGCCATATACGCATCGCCCCGGTATGAGCGGTGTCCTGGACGGTCCCATGCAGGCCTCCAGGTCATTGGTGAAACAGTGCTGAAGCAGGTCGGCGGCACCCGGTCCGGTGACGTTGACGGCGGGCATGTGACTGGTGTCAAACACACCGGCACCGGTCAGTACGGCCAGGTGCTCATCTTTTACCGAGGCATACCACAGGGGCATGTCATAGCCGCCGAAGTCTGCCATGTTGGCGCCGTTCTCCCTGTGCCAGTTGTTCAGTGGTGTCCGTTTGATCGGAGTGTCCATGATGCATTTCTCCTTGCCGGTTAAGTTTAATCACGAGAAAAGCATGTCATTCGAATCCGCTTCGAATGGATGATCCTAGAAAATGTAAGGTATTTTCAAGTTGTAGCTTTTGTAGACCACGAAGGTTTCCACCGATTGAACCCCTTCCAGGCGGGAGACTTCTTCGGTATAGAATTCCAGCAGGCCGAAGCCCTCTTTGAGCAGCACCACGAGAATCAGGTCGAATCGCCCGGTGACCACGCTTACCGATACTACCCCGCGGGCACGGCTGAACTCTTCCCCTTTCTTGACCAGGTCCATGGTCGTCAGCTTGACGCCCACCATAACGACCCGGTGCCGGGGGACCGCTTCCGGGTCCACCAGGCCCACGATTTCCAGTACGCCCTCGTCTTCCAGCTTGCTGACCCGTGACCGGACGGTATTCTCCGATACGCCGAGATCCCCGGCGATGACCTTATAAGACTTGCGGCCTTCCTGCAGATGGCGGATGATGGAAATATTCAACGCGTCTATTTTCATCGGGCATCTTTCATGATTATGATAATGATTAAATCATGCTAAATAAGGATGATGAATCTGTCAAACATTTTTTGAAAAATTGATGAATTCTTCAAAAATTAGTTGTAAAAAAGATGATAAATACATTAAATGGGGTCGGATAAAACACACAATTTCCATGGCGGGCCTGCTTGCGGTTTCGATTCAGAGCAACATGGTGCCTGCCGGAGAAGGAGGAACGGTCCTATGGCGATACGGGTAACGATTCTGGGCGCCGGCCCGGGAGGATATGTGGCCGCGGTTCGGGCTGCACAGCTGGGTGCTGACGTGACGGTCGTGGAAAAAGAGCAGGTCGGCGGCACCTGCCTGAACTGGGGGTGCATTCCCTCTAAAATCATGAAGGTCACCGCCGAGCTGCTGGAAAAATTTCATCAGGCCGAGGCGTTCGGCATCCGGAGCGAGGGGCGCGCCCTGCCGGACATGGAAAAACTCATGATTCGCAAGGAAAAGGTGGTGTCGGCACAGATCAAGGGGATCGAAGGCCTGCTGGCCCACCACAGGATTGCCCTGGTTCGCGGCAGGGCCCGCGTCGATGGGCCGGGCAGGGTTTCCGCCGTCGGTGAAGACGGCCAGGTGAAGGCCTGGGAATGGGATCGGTTGATCATTGCCACCGGCTCGCAACCTTTTTCCGTGCCGGCCTTTCCCTTTGACGGCCAACGGATTTTGTCCAGCAACCATATCCTGGGGATTGAAACGGTACCCGAATCGATCCTTATTGTGGGTGGCGGCGTGATCGGCTGCGAGTTTGCCTGCATCCTGTCGGCCCTGGGCGCCAGGGTGACCGTGGTGGAGGCCCTGGACCGCATGCTGCCCCTGCCGTCTGTGGATGCCGGTTGTTCCAAGGTGCTCGAACGGGAGATGAAAAAGCGCAGGATCAAGTTCTACGTCAACCGGGTGGTGGAATCGATCGTGCGGACCGGCAGCGATCTGAAGGTCACCGTCGGCCCCTCGCCGTTTGCTTCACATTTAAAAGAGAAGGACAAGGCTCCGGTAACGGTGTCGGTGGAGAAGGCGCTGGTGTGCATCGGCCGGTCGCCCAATACGAAAGACATCGGGTTGTCCACCATTGGCCTGGAGACGGACGCCAAAGGATGGATCCCGGTGGACGATCGCCTGCAGACCGGCGTTTCCGGGGTATATGCCATCGGTGATGTGCTGGGCCCGGAGCGGGTGATGCTGGCCCACGTGGCGTCCACCGAAGCCATGCTGGCAGCGGAAAACGCCATGGGCGGGGACCGGGCCATGGATTACACGGCAGTGCCCGGGGCCATCTTCACCATGCCGGAAGTGGCCTGTGTGGGGCTCACCGACGCCCAGGCCCGGGACCGGGGCATCGATGCCCGCACCGATACGGTTTTGTTCCGATCCCTCGGAAAGGCGCAGGTCCTCGGAGAGCTGGCCGGCCAGGCCAGCATCGTTTCCGATGCCGGCAGCGGCCGGTTGCTGGGTGTCCATATTATCGGGCCGCACGCCACGGATTTGCTGGGGGAGGGGGCCCTGGCGGTGTCCAGCGGTCTGGGGGTCGCGGATATCGCCGGCACCATCCACGCCCACCCCACCCTGGCGGAGATCATGCTGGAGGCGGCGCTCAAGGCCGGCGGCAAGGCCCTCCATGGCTAACGTATCTGTCCAGAAAGGGCATCTTGCGGCCCGGGCCGGCGTTCTCGTGATTTTGCAATCCTCGACGTAGCGCTGCTACGCCTGCGGTTCCAAAATCCCTGCGGCCTTGGCCTGAGCCACAATCTACCCTTTCCGGACAGATACGAGGGGGCAGGCCGGGTCCTTATTAACCTGCGAATAACCAGGGAGGGTATCGTTTCACGATATCAATGATAAACGACACCATCCCCTCCTTCATCATTCTGCGGTTCCTTGCTGGATATTGGACATTCGCTTGTCAAACCGATCCCGGTGTCGGTCAGGCCGGGCCTGTGGCGACTTTCCTGACAGAACGTTTCATCGGTGTTTAAACCGGCCAACGGTTGGCGGCGCGGCTGGATTCCGGCCTTCGCCGGAATGGCGGACGGTTGAAGTATTTTATCGCCGGAAGAACGCCGGCCTGGGCCGCAAGATGCCGTTTCCGGCGATACACTACAGTGCGATCAACACCAGGGCCACCGCAGCGGTAGCCACGCCGAACCACTGCCGCCGGCCCAGCCGCTCCCGAAACACCAGCCAGGCCAGCAGGACCGTTGAGGCGGGATAGAGAGATGCCAGAATGGCGGCAATGTCCAGCCGCCCGAGATGGGCGGCCATGCCGAAGGCGGCGTTGCCCGCCGTATCCAGGATGCCGGCCAGGGCGATAAAGGTGAACTGGCCCCGGGGCGGCGCGGCCAGCTGCCGGGTGACGGCCAGGAGGACGGCCATCACCACGATCGCCGCCGCCCGGGCGGCCACCAGGGGCCACAGCACCGCCTGGCTGCTGGCGTGGTCCATGAAGATGAAAAACAGGCCGAACCCCAAACCGGCCAGCAGGGAGAGGCGAAGTTCCCCCGGTGCGATTCTGGATTTGCCTCCCGGAGAAGACAGAAACCACACCGCCGCCATGGCGACGGCAAAACCGGTCAGCCGAAACCCGCCGGGTAAGCCCTCCACAAAAAATGAAAAGGTCATGGGCACCACGGCGGTCACCACCGCGGACAGCGGCGCAACCAGTCCCATGCGCCCCCGGGCGAGCCCGCTGTAAAGTCCGGTCAGACCCAGGACGCCGAAGATGCCGGCCAGTCCTCCGGATACCAGATGACCGGCGGGCGGCAGGCTGCGGGCAAAGGCCGTGGCCAGGCAGAACAGCAGGATGCCGCCGATCAACTGGGAGAAGAGAACCACGGTGAGTGCATTGCCCCGCCGGGAGGCAAAGCCACCGGCAAAATCTCCCGCTCCCCAGGCCACGGCGCTGCAGAGGCCGCAGGTGATGGCCAGGGTTTCAGGGTTGATCATGTCGACACGTCCTGCCTCCGGCAGCGCGGCATGCGGGGCAGCGGGTTTCCCATCTGCGCATGCCTTTGTCGTTTGCCTTGTTATGGAAAAGAAAGCCCCGGCCCATCGAGCCTTCTTTGCGTCGGTCGTTCATGGCGCTTCCCTTTTTACCGGAATGGATTGCCGTCCCCGGCCGGTTTTTCCCGGAGTCACAAGGGGCACTTCCCCGCAAGCAAGGCGTTGGCTCCCCCGAGACCGGCCATCCTGTGTCATGGCATAAAAACTGCTTGGATGGAAGCAGAATCGATGCAGTTAAACCTAACCGGTGGCAACGCCACCAGCTGGAGGGCTAATTTCGTGATCAGGAAGGGTGTTTTGCTGGTCGGGACAGCGGTTTTTTTCCTGTTTGCCCGCAATATCATGGGAGATATCCCGCTCATGGTCAATTTCAAAAGCGGGGCGTTGGTGCTTTTGGGTACGATTGTCGGCGGTTTGCTGACATTTCCGGTTCATACCCCGGGTGGGTTTTTATCCAGTCTGCGCGGCAGCCTGAAGCCGCGGTCCCGGAACCTTGAGGACCTGGTCCAACAGATCGTCGCCCTGGCGCGCCTCAAGCGGGTCGCCGGCCTATGGGAGATGAACCGGAAAATCGACACGGTGGGGCATCCGGTGTTGCGCCGCGGTTTTCAGATGATTCTTGACAACCACGATCGCCAGCGGGTCGAGATGGCCCTGAAAAAAGAGATCAACCTGTATCTGGATCACCTGCAGATTCAGTTTAACGTGGTCAGCCGGCTCGCCAGGCTGGCGCCGGTGTTTGGATTTGTGGGTACGATCATCGGGTTGATCAATGTGTTGAACCACATCGGCAGTTCCGAACAGATCGGTCAGGGGATGGCGGCGGCCCTGCTGACCACCTTCTACGGGCTGCTCTTCGCCAATTTTCTGTTTCTTCCCCTCGCCGGCAGGGTTGCCGAAACCATCAGACGGGAGACCATGATGCTCAATGTCATTTTCGACGGCCTGGTGGCTGTTTGCGACAAGCGGCCGCCCCTGGAAATCGCTCACCATCTCAAATCGTATGCCGACGCCGATTTATCCAGGATGCCGTCGACGAGCCGGCCACAGCGGTTTCGATGGCATATCCGGGGCCGGTCCGCCGGGCAACAGGAAATGGTTAAATAGATGCCGGTCGATAATGGCGGCCCGTTGGCCCAATGGCGCTTTCACCCATCCGGGGACGGTGGTTTCCATGGCCCTGTCAGCTTGCCGGCGCAAGGGGGATCCGCCGAAGACGATGCCTTTTTGTGGAGCCTGGCCGACCTGATGACCCTCCTGCTCGTATTTTTTGTGCTGCTTTACGCCAATGCCATCCATCGGCCCGATCGCGCCGCCGGGGAATCGGAACCCGCCGGAACGACAGCCGCACCACGGTCCACCGCCGATACCGTTCGTCTGCCTCCAGCCGCCGTCCGGGCGTCAGCCCCTTTACCAGCCGCCGGGCCGTCCGTTGAGGCCTCATCGGTCCCGGGTGCCCGGACCCCGGCAACGGTGACGCCGACCGCTCCCCTGAACAGGGACATGGTGGATCGCCTGGAAGGCAGCTTCAACAATGATTTTTATGTGCGGTGGGACCGGAAACAGCCCGTGTTTGTCCTGAGCGAACGCATCACGTTCAATGCCGGTGACGCGATGCTCCTGGCCGATTCGCAGTCGGTCCTGAAACGGCTCGCCGAGTTGATTGCACCCCTGAGGCATCATCAGGTCATCGTCTCCGGCCATACCGATGACCTTGCCATTCGCACCGCCGTCTTTCCCTCCAACTGGGAATTGTCCGCCGCCAGGGCCGCCAGCGTGGCCAAACACCTGGCCTTGCACGGTGTTTCTCCGCAGCGGCTGGTCATCCAGGGAAAATCGGAATTCCATCCCCTGCTGCCCAACACGTCAGCGGCGAATCGAAAGGCCAACCGCCGGGTTGAAATCAGTCTGCAAAACGGACCACGAACACCGGACAGCCCCTGATCCAACTGACTGCTGGCCGGACCATGGCCGACCCTTATTTCACGCGTTCCCAGGCCGTCATCTGGCTGACGGTGTGCTGAAATTTCCGACGGGTTTCACGGATGACGAATTCGATGTCACGGGGGGGAGCGATCATCTGAAAATGGTCCGCCAGCAGGCCCTTCAGCCCGTCCAGGGTGGTAAACGGTTCGCCGTCCCTGCGAATGCCGCCCACCCAGTTTTCCCGAATGGTGAATTCCTCCAGCCAGGTGTATGGTGAGGTGAGGACCAGAATGCCGCCCATGTTCAGACGTTCGTGGATGGAGGAGAGAAATTTTTGCGGAGTGGACAGCCGGTCGATGAGATTGGCCGCCAGGATCAGATCGTATCCGGTGAACCGGGGTTTGAGGTTACTGGCGTCGGCCTGGTAAAATTCCACCCGGTCGGCTGCCGCATCCAGGTCGAAATCGGACAGGTGCCGCTCGTGGTAGGAGACGATGTCTCCCTCTTCCACCAGTTCATAATGGGTGACCCCTTTTTCCTGCATCTGGAAGGCGATGCGGATGAAGCGCGCCGAGAAGTCCAGGCCGTTGACGAATTCGAACGTGCGGGCCAGTTCGAAGGTGGACCGCCCCACGGCGCACCCCAGATCCAGGGCCCGCCGCTTCGGCCGGTCCTGCATATGGGCCACGCAGCGCCGGGCGCAGTGCACGGGAAAATTCTCCACCCCAAAGTAATCTTTTCCATAATGGGCCTCGCAGTATTGGGAAACGGCCTGGTCGCTCTCATACATGGCCTCGGGCAGCGCCACCGGCTGTTCGGATGCCACGTAGCGCAGGCCCGCATGCTGGTAGAAATGGCGCCGGAAGGCATAGCGGGCGTCGCGGGTGGCTTCGTTGCCGGTGGAGATCCAGGAGCCCCCCTTGATCAGGTTATGGCGGGTGTCGAAGGTGGGCGTCGAAAAATCATCGTAAACGGGGTGGACCTCGAAACCATCGAAGCCGGTGGTGGGTGTTTCCGTCCATTGCCACACGTTGCCGATGATGTCGTAGAAGTCTCCGAAGCGAAAGCGGTTAACCGGGCACGACGAGGCCCAGTGCTCCAGGTTGATGTTGCCCGGCGCTGTTTTCCAATAGGGCTGGTCCGGGATGCCGTGAATGTCGCGCAGGCGATACCACTCGTCCTCGGTGGGCAGGCGCAGGCGGGTGCCGTTTTTTTCGCCCAGCCAGTTGCAAAATGCCTTGGCCTCCAGGTAGTTGACTTCCACCGGCCAGTCCCAGGGCATGGCGATGACCTGCGTCATGGTCCGGAAGCGGTAGCCGTCGTCCGAAGGGATCCAGAAGAGCGGGTGGCGCGCCTGAGCATAGGCGATCCAGTGCCGGCCCTCTTCGGTCCAGAAGCGCTCTTCTCGATAGCCGCCATCCTCGACGAAGGCCAGATACTCCTGGTTCGAGACCAGGTAGCGTGAGGCGGAGAAATCCCAGACCTCAAACGAATGGCGCCCGAATTCATTGTCCCAGCCATAAAGGGGGTGATCTTTGGATTTGCCCAGCACCACCCGGCCGCCTGGCACCGGTACCAGCGCGTTTTCCGGTGCCGGCCCGGATTCCGTGCAGATGTCCCACAGGGGGAGCGGCTGCACCCGGTCGATGGGCAGCCGCCGGATGATCACCGAGGAGGTCTCCAGGTGAATCCGCTGGTGCTCGATGCCCATCATGATGGTCCAGAAGGGGTGCTCCCAGGTGATGGGCAGGGACAGGGGCAGGGTTTTGATGATGTCGTCAACGACGGCGCGGACCTCATCCCGATAGCGCTTGACCGCATCGACGGTCGGCCAGTCATAGTGGGCCCCGTCCAGGTCGTCCCAGGACATCTCGTCGACCCCCACGGCAAACATGGATTCGAATGCCGGGTTGACGCGCTGGTAGACAATTTTGGCGGTGATCAGCTTGTTGATATAGAAAACGCCGGTATGGCCCAGGTAGAAGATCAAGGGGTGCCGCAGCGGTTCCGCGCGCAGGTAGAAGGCATCATCGCCGGCCAGGCAGTCGTAGAGCTTCTCGTCGATGGTAAAGGTGTTGTGGAAGTAGTCTCGAATTTCCTCACGTTTGGCTTCAGGCCGGCCCGTATTCAGGATCGTGGTGCGGGTGTTTCGTAGTTCGGTCATCGGATTCTCCCGCCGGATCGGTTCCGCCGCGCTGCTGCCCGCAGCCTGCAAAAAGCATCTGCATGGATCTGCTGCGCTGCCGGTCGCTTGTCGTGGCGACCGGCCGGCGTGCCTCCCCATTTCAGTGGTGCCTGTTTTTATTTTCGCAAGCGTGTCAGTCGCCTGCACCGGCTTCCAATTGATCGATCTTTTCCTGCACCGCCTTGATCAGATTCTCTTTCATGCCCTGGGTAAAGGTGGCGCTGTATCCCCGGTCTTGAATGGCGTCCATTTCCTTGAGCAGTTCGGCCCGGGCTTCCTCGATCTGCCGGTCTTTCGCCTCCTGCCGGCGTTGCCGGCTGGCTTCGGCCTGCTGCTCTTTTTCCCGGGCCCGGGTTTCAAAATGCCGGTCGGCGTCTTCACTGGCCTCCTGGACCATACGGTCAAATTCCTGCCGGCGCTGGTCTTCCGCGCCCTGGTCATACTGGATTTCCTCGATGGTTTGCACATCCCGGGCATCTTCGGGCGGCTGGGAATTGGAGTAGCGTTTGACGCCATCGGCATCCGTCCACGTATAGATGGTGCCCGCCGTGGCGGTGCCGCCAAGCAGGAATAACAGCGCCGTTAAGCCGGCAACGATGGTACGATGCATATTGACCTCCTGACGGGGGCGAGCCGGATGGTCTCCGGCAGCCGCCCTGCGGGAACGTTTGCGGACATGGAGAGAGAAGATGGCCTGCCAATGCGAAACCTGAAGAAAACACCCATAATTTATCGGCTCCGGCCGGTACAAGTCAACTCATAAATGGGGCCGGCATTGTCATGTCCCGGCGGGAGGCGGCCGGCCAGACCGAGTTTGATTGCTAATTCAGGGAATCATATGCTAAAAAAGAGGTGCTCGAGAAATCAGCGTTCATCAATACGGTCGATGCCGGGGCGGCTGTGGTGGCCGGCCCGGCGTAGCCTGTCATGTTCTGAATTGAGCGGGGGCAACCGTGTACCATGCTCAGTTCCGGAGGTTGTCAGATGCCTGCCGTGCAGGTGGTCATAGAATACTGGATGTTGTTGATTCCCCTGGTGCTCCATGGCCTGGGCATCCTGTTCATTTTCGACGTTCTCATGAACGGCAGGACCAGTCAGGGCACCATCGCCTGGGTGATGGCCCTTTTCTTTTTTCCCTACCTGGCCGTTTTTCTCTACCTGATTTTCGGAGCCCGGCGCATTCAGGACTACGCCGCCGCCCACCAGTCCGGCACCACCGATACGCATCATCTGGGGAAGATGCTGCGGCAGGAACAGCAGCTTCGTGACCTCATGGTGCGCGAGACGCCCCAGATCGACGTTCTCAGCGATATTTACCAGCTTCCCGTCATGAAGGGGAACCGCTGTACCCTGCTGGTCAACGGGACGGCCACCTTCGATTCCATCCTGGCGGGCATCGCCGAGGCCCGGCATTATATCCTGATTCAATTTTTCATCGTTCATGCAGACGACCTGGGCCGGCGGCTGAAATCGGCCCTGATCGAACGGGCCCGCGCCGGGGTCCGGGTTTACTTCCTCTATGACAAGGTCGGCTCGGTCAGGCTGCCCCGTTCCTATACGGATGAACTCAGGGCCGCCGGGGTTCATGTGGGCGTTTTCCGGGTGGGCAGGGGATGGCTGAACCGGTTTCGGATCAACTTCCGCAATCACCGCAAAATTGTCGTGGTGGACGGTGAAAAGAGCTGGGTGGGCGGCCATAATGTCGGCGATGAATACCTGGGGAAGAGCACCCGGTTCTCATCCTGGCGGGATACCCACGTCAAAATGGCCGGCCCGGTCACCCTGGCGGTTCAACTTTCCTTCGTCGAGGACTGGCATTGGGCCTGCGGACAGCGGCCCGAGGTCTCCTGGGCGCCGCCCCCCACCTTTGGCAGCGAACCGGTGCTGTGCATCCCCACCGGCCCCGGCGACATGGTTGAAAGCTGCTCGTTGATGATGGTGCAGGCCATCAATGCCGCCACCTGGCGATGCTGGATGCTCAGTCCTTATTTTGTGCCGGACGTGGCCGTGATCAAGGCCCTTCAACTGGCTGCCATGCGCGGCGTGGACGTGCGGATTCTGATTCCGGCCCACCCGGACAAGCGGGTGGTCTGGTGGGCGGCCCACAGCTACCTGGCCGAAGTGGCCGTGGCCGGGGTGCGCATGTACACCTACCGGAACGGGTTCATGCACCAGAAGGTTTTCCTGATCGATGACTGCCTGGCCGGCATCGGCACGGCCAACCTGGACAACCGCTCCCTGCGGATCAATTTCGAAATCACCATGACCTTCACCGATGCCGATTTTATCCGCCGGGTGGAGAAGATGTGCCGGGATGATTTTGCCGTTTCCGATCCCCTGACCACCGACGACGTGTATCGGCGGTCACTGGCCTTCCGCCTGGCCATAAGAACGGCCCGGCTGTTTTCGCCGATATTGTGATCGGGGCTGCAGACGGCTGTCTGCCCCGATGATCTGCAGCCGGAAGGGCCATGGTGCCATCTGGCCGCCATCCCGTCCGGCGACTGTCGGCGGACGTACTGGACGGGAGAGGGGCATCCTTAAATCCTGCTATTGAAGATACGGGCGTTTTTCAGCGATGACGGATTTTATATCCACTGAAATTTGCAGAAAATGTGCTCAATGTTGTAAAAATGTTCCGTTTGTGGAATTGTCAACAAGGGAAATCGAATTGTTGGAACACGTGACCGGCCTGCCCTTTGAAGTGTTTACCCACTCGAAAGGTGAGGCCACCGAAGCGTATTTTTTACGGTTCAAGGCCAACGGAGATTGTTTTTTCCTGAATGAGAACAATGGCCGCTACGCCTGTGGGGTCTATGATTCACGACCGGAAGTGTGCAGGAAGTTTCCTTCCAAACCGGTGCAGAAAGACGCCTGCCGCCACTATCTGGCAAAATGCTGAATGACCCTCTCGGGTGTTTTCACCAAGGTGGGCGCTTACGGGCTTTCGCTGGTCCTTGTCGTCCTCCCCTGACCGCATTCCGGCGGACGGCCTTTTTCGCTGAGGCCGTTGTAACGGCAGGAAACAGTTATGATCAAATCGAAAATAAAAATAAGAACCAAATACGTGCCCGCCGGCATCAAGGTCCTCTATGAAGACCGCGACATCATCGTGATCGATAAAAGTTCAGGACTCTTGAGCGTCAAAGCCCATTACGAAGCCAAAAAGACCGCTCATCACCTGCTCACCAATTATGTCAGAAAAGGCAACCCGAAGGCCAAACACAATCTGTTTGTTGTCCATCGGCTGGACCGGGGTACCTCCGGTGTGCTGGTCTTTGCAAAAAGTCATGAGATCCGTGAGAAATTTGCCGCGCAGTGGGAAACCGTTGAAAAAAAATATATGGCCGTTGTCCATGGACAGTTAACCGAGCCGAAGGGCATTTTTAAGTCTTATCTTGCCGAAGGCGATGATTATAAAATGCAATCGGTTGAAAACCCGCAGGATGGAGACCTGGCGATAACCCGATACCGGGTGATCCGATCGTCAAAAAAACATAGCTTACTGGAGATCGACCTGCTGACCGGCAAAAAAAATCAAATCCGCGCCCACCTGTCCGAAAACGGGAACCCCATTGTCGGAGACGGCAAATATGGACGGCGCACCAAGGGGCGCCTGGCGTTGCACGCCCTGTCGATCAAGTTTAAACACCCCTTCAACGATGAAGAGATGACCTTTGAAACCCCCGTCCCCGGATACTTCATGACTTTTTTTGAACCCCAGGGGAAAAAGACCGGGCCGAAGGGGGGCCGCACCGGGCAACCCGCAAGGGAAAACGATGGGAGCGCATAAATGACAGGCGTTTATATCGTCTGCGGCAGTCCCGGTGCCGGAAAGACCACCTACGGGAAACAACTGGCCACCCGGAAGGGCGCGGTTTTTCTCGATATCGATGTGTCGACCGAACGGCTCGTCCGACTCGCGCTCCGGCAATCCGGGCATGATCCTGACGACCGGGACAGCGCCCATTTCAAGCAGATCTTCAGAACCCCCGTTTACGAACAGCTGTTTGACATCGCGCGGGATAATCTGTCCGTTAACAGCGTGGTCATCGCCGGCCCTTTCACCCGGGAGATTCAGGATGCCCACTGGCCGCAGACGCTCGGGCAGCATCTGGGCGCTGTGGTAGAAGTTCACTATGTCCGTTGCCGGCCGGACATTCGGAGAAAGCGGCTGTTGTCGCGCGCCAATCCCCGGGATCAAGCCAAATTGGCCGACTGGGAAAATTACCTGAAATACTACGGCAACGAAGATCCGCCGCGGTTTGACCATGTCCGGATCGACAGCCCGGATCACGTTGCCGTCGCAGAGGTCGAGAAATGACGGTTCATTTTCTGCTGCTCTATTCGATGACCGTGCTGGTGGCTTCGATCATTCCCGGCCCGAGCATGCTGCTGGCCCTGACCCATGGCATGCAATACGGCGCCAGGCGAACCATCGCCTCGGCCATGGGCAACGTCCTCGTGACCCTGATTCAGGCGGCGGTGTCCATCGCCGGCCTGGGGGCCATCCTGCTGGCCTCCGAGACCGTGTTTCAACTGGTCAAATGGGCCGGTGCGGCGTATCTTGTCTGCATGGGCATCGGCATCATGCGGTCGTCGGCCATGGGGGCTGTGCCGACGGACCTCCCCGGCGCCGGTCGGGATGATGCGTCCCTGGGAAAAATGTTCCTCCAGGCGGCCCTGGTCACGGCCGGGAATCCCAAAGCCATCGTTTTTTTCACTGCGGTGTTCCCGCAGTTCATCGATCCGCATGCGTCTTTTTTAATCCAGTTCTGCGTGCTCATGGGGGCGGGGGCACTGATTGCATTCAGCTGCTTCATGCTGTATGCCGCTGGCGGGCAGCAGATCGTCGCCATTTTCTCCCGGTCAGCCGTGGGGAAGTATTTCAATAAAATTGTCGGCGCTTCTTTTGTCGCCTCGGGGATCGGCCTGGCTGCAAGCAACAAATAGGCTTTTGCCCGTCCGTGAATGGCCCGCTTGTCCGGGGCGGCATCAGGTGAACGCAGTTATCCCCGGATACCGCTTTTTTTCTTCCCAGCCGGCCCTCACGCCAAATCCCCCCGGGCCAGAATCGTATCCACATCGTTCATGAAGTACTTCTGGGAAATGTCCCCGAGCATGACCTTCAGCTGCTGATCATCGCGGTTGGCCAGCCGCTTGTAAAGATCGGGGGCGATTTTCTCGAACAGGTCCAACAGGTCGGTGTCAAAGTGGGTGCCCCGTCCTTTTTCCAGAATGGCCAGGGTGTCCGTGTAGGAAAGGGGGTCCTTGTAGGGACGCCGGGACGTCAGGGCGTCGAAGACGTCGGCGATGGCAAAAATGCGCGCACTGACGGGGGTCTCGGTGCCGATTCGGCCGTTGGGGTAGCCGCTGCCGTCTATTCTTTCATGGTGCCCGCCGACCACATCCAGCGCATCCCGGAGCCATCGTGAGCGACCGATGATTTCAAGCCCCTTGTCCACATGGGTTTTCATCTGCGAGTACTCATCCGTGTCCAGTTTTTCCGGTTTGTGCAGGATGCTGTCCGGGATGCCGATCTTTCCCACATCATGCAGAAATGCCCCTTTGATCAGGGATCGCATTTCACGGGCCGTCAACCCGAATGCCTCGGCCAGGTTAACGGCCATGATGGTGACCCGGTAATTGTGCGCATCGGTGTCGCTGTCCCGTTTGGCAATGGCACTGCCCAGCACGTTGAGCGTTTCCATATGCGAATCCAGCAGACTGCGGGATGTTCGGGCCAGGCGGCCGAGCAGGCCGATGATGACCGGGTACAGGACGATCGCGGTGGTCAGGACGATGGCCGTCACCAGCGCCAGTGTCTTCAGGGTTTCTCTCCTGGCTGCGTCCATGGCCGCCCCGGAAAGGGCAAAGACACCTTCCAGGTAGGCGACCACCTCATTTTTACTGCTGGTCAGGGGCGCGACCACGGAGATCAGGGGCTTGCCGTTCAGCCGGAATACCCGGTGCCGCTTTTTGCCGCGCTGGGGAATGCGCAGGGCGGCATCGTCCATGCGCCGGTTCACCGCGGCAATGTGATCATAGGCACTGTCCGAGATGCTGGCGAGCCGTCGGGCACCGGTGTCATAGATCCGGGCGTAGACGAATCGGCCCATCCGGGTGAAACTGCTGTCGTAATGGCTTGAGCGGTCGGCGATGAACGCTTCCAGCTCGGTTTGCAGGCCATCGGTGCCCGACAGGCCGGGACGGTCAAGAATGTCCCTGGCCTGGAGGCTGAAGTGGCTGGCGGCCATGATGACCCGATCCAGGACCCGCTCCACGGCCATGTTGCGAAGATTGACCCAGGTCGCGGACACCAGAACGATGGAGATGATGCTCACCGCCATTATCAGCCGCCGGATCAGCAGCCAGTGGATGGGGGAAATTTTATTTTGATGCCGGGACCGGGATTCGATGATGCACCTCCGAAACAGTCCATATAGGATTAATTGACACCGTATTCCTTGAGTTTCAACTGCAGGGTCCGACGGCTGATGCCCAACATCTCGGCCGTTCGTGTCCGGTTGCCGCCCATGTCTTCGAGGGTTTTCAGGATCATCTCCCTTTCCACCTCTTTCAGCGATCGGCCCGAGGCAAGCACCGGCCCCTTGGCCGCTTCATCGTCGTGATGGTCCTGAAGGGTGTCGGGCAGGTGCTCCGGCTTCAGCATGTCTCCCCTGGCCATGATCACCGCGCGCTCGATGACGTTTTCCAGTTCACGGACATTACCCGGCCAGGCGTGGCGCAGCAGCAGATCCATGGCCCGCGGGTGGATGCCTTTGAGGCTGCGGTGATTTTTTTTGGCAAACCGGTCGAGAAAATAGTCGGCCAGCAGCGACAGGTCGGCCGAACGATTTCTCAGCGGCGGTACGTTGATCGTAACCACATTGAGCCGGTAGTAAAGATCTTCCCGGAAGCGGCCGGCGGCAATTTCCGCGTCCAGGTTCCGGTTGGTGGCCGAGATGATGCGGGTGTCGACCCGGACCGTATGGGCGCCCCCCACCGGTTCAAACTCCTTTTCCTGGAGTACACGCAGGATTTTGGCCTGGGTGGCCGGGGCCATTTCCGCGATTTCATCCAGAAACAGAGTTCCCCTGTCGGCCATCTGAAAACGTCCTTTTGTCGGTCCAGTGGCACCGGTGAAGGCTCCCTTTTCATGGCCGAAAAGCTCGTTCTCCAGCAGCGTTTCGGGCAGGGCGGCGCAGTTGACCTTCACGAAGGGGCGCTCCTTGCGGGGGCTGTTGTGGTGAATGGCGTTGGCCACCAGTTCCTTGCCCGTGCCGCTTTCGCCCAGGATCAGGACCGTGGCCTCCGACGGGGCCACCAATGCCAGGGTATCGAAGAGCTCCCGCATGGAGGGACTGCGGCCGATGATGTCGCCGAAATCGAAACGGGCGTCCAGACGTTCCTTCAGGTTGCGGTTCTCTTCTTCCAGCTTGCGGTGGTGCAGGGTCTTGACCACCAGGATTTTCAGTTCGTCGATATCAATGGGTTTGGTAAGATAATTGTGGGCGCCGGCCTTGAGGGCCTCGACGGCCGAGCGTACCGAACCGTATGCGGTCATGATCACCACCGGGGTGCCGGGACTGATCGCCGCCATTTTTTTCTGAGCCGCGTCCCCGTTCATGCGCTTCATGCGCATATCCATGAGCACCATATCGAAAAGGGTTCTCTCCACCGCCCGGCAGGCCGTGTCACCATCGTCGGCCTCCTGCACCTGGTAGCCCTCGGCCGACAGCACGGCCGAAAGCATGGTGCGGTGAGAGGCGTCGTCGTCTACCACAAGGATTTTGGCTTTCATGGGTATGCTTATATTTTTCTGAAAACGTTAAAAATTTGGAGAAAATGCTTTATTCGACGTTGGATGTCGGAAGTTCAATGTTGGACGTCAATCTTTCCATTGCCGGATCCCCGCCCGCCTGCATATCCCTCAATAAGAGCCTGAACCGGGTACCGCGGCCTTTCCCCGGCGGCGGACTCTCCACACTGACGCTGCCATCGTGGTTTTCCGCTATTTTGCGCACAATGGCCAGCCCCAGACCGGTCCCCCGCTCCCGGGTGGTGTAAAAGGGCTCGAAAACTTTTTCCTGAACTTCCGGCGCAATCCCCGGTCCATTATCCGTCACCTGGATTTCCACCTCCCCCTCTTTAGGGCGCCATGCCGCCCTGATCGCCACGGCACCGCCACTTTGCGAGGCGTGGAGGGCATTGAGCATCAGGTTGAGCACGGCCTGGGTGACCTGGTTGGGGTCCAGAAAGACGCACGGAATGCCGGTGTCGCAATCCAAGCGGATATCGATGCCGTTGGTCTTTGCATCGGCGGACACCAGGGAGACCACGTGAGTGAGGAGATCGGCAAGCATGGTGGCTTGAGGCTCAAGCGCCATGGGCCGGGAAAAATTGAGCAGGTCCGTGACGACATGGTTGATGCGGTCGATCTCACGCACCATGACATCGGCATACTCCCGTTCGGGCGTCTCCTTTCCGTGGCCACGCCCGAGAAGGTATGCGAACCCGCGGATGGAACTGAGCGGGTTGCGGATTTCGTGGGCCACGCCGGCGGCCAGCCGGCCGACCGCAGCCAGTTTTTCCGCACGCCGCACCTTTGCTTCAAGCCGTTTTATTTCGCTCATATCCCTGAGCACCATCACAGCACCGCTGCGGCTTCCGGCTTCATCCTGAATGGGTGTCACCGTTAACAGCAGCGGAAGCCATTCCCCATTGTCCCGGTAATGCCGGATTTCCCGGTTCATCACCGCAACGCCCTGATGGATCGTCCGGCTGATGCCGGTTTCCTGAAAATCAAAAACCGTCTGCAGATCAAGGTGGTCTATTTCCGTGCCCGTTATACCCAGCAGTGACAATGCCTGCCGGTTCCAGGAAACCGCCTTTCCCGTTTTGTCGATGCTCAATACGCCATGGGCCATGCTGGCGATCACCTGCCGGGTATAGTCCCGGGTTTCCTGCAGGGTCCGGCTGAGCAGGTAGTAGCTTCGGATCACGATAAAAAAGTAGACGACCCCGCCGCCCAACGCCAGAACGATGCCTCCCATGATCATGGCGTGATGGAGGTCGGACTGCCGGGCGGCTTCATAGGCCGCCATGGTCATTGCCAGGTAGACGGTGGCACCGGAATGGAAGTGGACTGCGGATGTGGCTCCGGACGCGGACATGCCGGGATCCAAATGGATGCCCATGGGCATGAAGGGTTTGGCCACCTCATAAATATGGGCGCCGTCGGCCAGACGACGCACCCGGGTGCGAACATCCGTCGCCCGCTGGAATTCAGGGCGCCACAGGGCCCGGGTGCCTTCCAGGGAGGGAATGGAGTGGTGCATCACCTCGCCGGCCGCGTTCACCAGGTAGAGGTAATTGATATCGCTGGACCGGCCGGTTTCGTGAACCAGGTTTCCGATGGCATCTTTTCCGGCCATCTGCATCATCATACCGGCCCGGGCCCCCGCTTCCAGTGCATTGATCAGCGTCAGGGCCTGGCGGTGGACCGTCTCCATGGCGGCGTTTCTTTCCCGGTTCAGGTTCCGATAGGTGGAAACGCTGATCAAGACCAACAGCAGCAGAACGACAAAAAGAATGGAAAGGGCCGTCAGATAGAGTTGTCGGCGGGGAACGACGGTCATGGCCGTTTTGATTCCTTTACGAAAGGACGCTAAAGAACATGAACATTATAATTGTGAAAAGAATAGTACGGCAAGGGCCCAAGTGCAAATTTTTTGCGCACCGCCCCCAGGCGTAACGGACAAGCAAATGGTGTTCTTAGCGGTGGCCGGCGGATCTGAACCACATTTCCCACAACGCCCGCAGCGATACGTAGGCGAACACCACGACAAACAGGCACCCGCCGGGCAGGTGCAGCCAGAAAAAAGCCGGAGATACGAAGGCTTTCAGCCACATGGCCAGGATGTCGATCAGCACCCCGATAAAGGGCAGCACCACCAGCCAGGTGCGCAGGGCGGGAGCGGCATCCAGCCAGATGGTGATAGCCCCCACGAAGATGAATATCATGCTCATCCCGAACAGGTGGATGTGGGTCCACTTCAAGGTCCAGACAAATTGCTCCTGCTGGTAAAACGGTTTGACCGTTTTTTTTTCGACGCCAGCCAGGTCGGCGAAGAGATCCCCCCGGCCATCCCCGGGTGGTGGCGAGGCGTCGTGATCCATGCCGGCATGGGGATCGCCTGACGGCGAGGCCGTTTCATTGGTTCCGGTTTGAGCATAAAACGTGGGCATGATGTCGTGGACGACGATCTGGCCCAGTGCGCCCAGCATGCCGATGGCCAGTGCCACAAGGATGCAGGTGGCCAGGGCCTTTGCCGGGGTGGGCATTGTCGCCAGCGTCATTTTCGGAAAATGGCGTGGATCGGTTGTGCCGGATTGCATACGCGCCTCCCGTCGATGTCTATTTTCCAGTGAAGTTCGATCCTGAATAATCGCCCTGCCGGTTGAAATAAAAATAGACGCTGCCCGGATCGTCGCCGGACCGTTTGAACTGCACCACGTATTCCCGCCGGCTTTCAGTTCCCCGGACGGTTACATGTATGGATGCCAGGCCGGTTTCCCAATCCTCCGAAAGTTTTTCGGAGACGATCAGGCGGTCGTAAAGCTGCGTGGCCTTCTGGACGGCTTGAAATGCGGAAAAAGGTTCAGCGGCGTGGGTTTTGCCGCCATGGCCGAATGCCTCCCCGGGGCCGGAAAGGATCAACCCCGCAGCGGTCAAGAGGGCGGCCGCCACCCATGGCCGATTCAGTATGCTGTTGTATACGATCATGGTCAACTCCCATACGGTTTCTGTCGCGTTCCATTTTAATTTGATCACCCGGTCAATCTCCCCCTTCAAATTCCATACCACGCTCTCGTTGCGGGTCCCTGATTGACGGGTGCGTTCTGATGAAACCTCCAGTCGTGGCCGAGCCAGCCGGCAGCACGATTGGCGGCAGGTGCCCTGGCGGGGGCACGCTGGAACAACCCATTGTGATAAAAATTTACGCACCGTGTGTCTCATGCAAGCCAAATTGCGCAATAATTACGCACATGTTTCCTTCACAATATCCGTAGTTATTAAAAAACGAAATCATAACAGATGGTTTTATCGTTGGCATGGCTATTGATAATACATGGCAGCACGATCGCAGTTAACGGGTCGGCTCGTATTTAAATCACTGGCAGGAGATTCCCATGGACCACCCATTTTTTCGAATCCGTATCCGATCGGCCATCGCGCCGCGGCCGTGGTGGTTATGCCAACGCGCCTTTGCACTGCTGCTGGGGATCACCGTTTTGATGGCCTCGAAGGCGAACGCCGGCGCCCCTTCCCCTCAGTCCCCTGATCAAGGGCGGGACTTGACCGCTACCGTTCTGCTTGCCGACCTCATCGAGCATGCCTATACCCACAACCCGTCGATTCAGCAGGCACGTGAAGCGTGGCGGGCAACGGTGGAAAACTACCGGGTCGCCACCGGTTATCCGGACCCGCAGCTGATGGTGACCTGGTTTCCCGAGCCCATCGAGACCCGTCTGGGGCCGCAGGAATGGAACGCCCAGATTTCCCAGAAAATTCCCTTCCCCGGCAAGCTGTCCAAAGCAGGTGACCTGGTGGCTGCCGATGCCCGCATGGCCAAGCTCCAGCTCGACAAGGCGGTTAAGGGGACCCTGCTGGCCGTAAAGGAGTCATACTATGAGCTCTGGTATATCCGGCAGGCCAGGATGGTAACCCGACACAACACCAACCTGCTGAACCACATTCGAAAAATTGCCGAAACCGCTCACGCCGACAACCGAACCACACTGACTGACGTGGTCAAGGCCCAGTCCCAGACCGGGCAGTTGCAGTACGATGCGCTGCTTCTTGAAGAACTGGAACAGACGGAGGTTGCCCGCCTCAACGGATTGCTGAACCGTCCTCCCGACCTGGCGGTGGGACAGCTGGCGCCGCCGGCTTTACTACCCATCGGTGTCGAGCTGAAAACCATTTATGACCTGGCCGAAGCCAACCAGGAGGACATCCTCATGGCCCAGGTGGACATAGAAAAAGGTGACACCAAAGTGTCGCTGGCTCGATTCCAAAACCTGCCGGATTTTAAGGTGGGACTGTTTTACGCCGGTATCGGCGAGCCAGATGTTCCCGTACGGCCAAGGGATGCCGGAAGGGACGCCATCGGTCTCCAGGCGGGGATTTCGATCCCTTTGTGGTTCGGCAGGAACAGCAGCCGCGTGAACAAGGCCATGGCCGAGAAATCAAGGGCCCGTTCGGAGAAGCAGGTCCGCATCAACAATGTCAGGACCCGGATCCGCACCCTCTACTTCAAAGCCCGTAATGCCAAGCGCGTGCTCATCCTTTACAAAACCGAACTCGTGCCTCAGGCCGCCAGATCCATGGAACTCGCCGAGCTATGGTACCGGGAAGGGGAGGCGTCTTTCAGTGATTTTATCGAAACCCAGTCGGTCTGGTACAATTTCCAACTGGCCCTGGCCCGCGCTACGGCAGACTATGGCATCAATCTGGCCCGGCTCGAACGGGCAGCCGGCAGACACTTGACCGGTGAAGCGATGGATGCGGAAGGTCCTGCCGGAAAGGAGCTGCCATGAGGCGTTTGTCGATCCCCATTACGGTTTTCGTTCTAATGACCGCCGCCGGTCCGGCGCCTGCCGCCTACCGTGACCTGAAGCAGGGCATGGACGCCTATACCCCGCCGGCCATGCTCCGGCAGCCGGCCGCTTCAGAGCAGGACGTGATTGAGAGTCCGGATGCATTCGACCGTGAGAAGAAAACCATCGAGGCGGCCCGAGGCCGTTGGATTAAGGCAATAGACAGAGACGGGCTGGCTCCGGGAGGTCGCCCCATTTCTTCTGCCCTGGTCCTGGCGGCCGCTTATGATGCACGGACGGTGGCTGAGCTTCAGGGGCCTTTTTCCCTTCAGACGATACAGTCCCTGGTCTTGTTGCGCAACGCATCCATTAAAGGCGCCACGGCCCGTTTGAAGGCTTCCCTGGAAGGATTTGACCAGGTTGCCCAGCTGGACGCAATGATAGGCCTGTACTCGGCGTTTACCGAGAGTGTGATGGCCGGGGTCGGCCCCATGGGAGGATCCGACAGTATCCGCATGAAATTTCCCTTTCCCGGTGTGGCCGCGTTGAAGGGCCAGGTGGCGGAAAAGAACGTCGAGATCGAAGCCCATAAACTGAGCCTTGTTCAGCGCGACATCGTTGCCCAGGGTGGCAAGGCCTACTGGAACCTGCTGTATATCCACCGGGCGATAGGAATCACACGGGATACCCTCGATCGGATGGACAGCCTGGAATCGGTGGCCACTACCCGATACGGCGCCGGTAAAACCAGCTACCAGGACGTGGTCAAGATCCGCATTGGCCGTGAGCGCCTGGGCGAACGGCTGGATACCCTGAAAAAGCAACGGGTCAACCTGGAAACCGAATTGCTGACCCTGATGGACCTGCAGCCGGGCGTTTCTCTCGGTTGGCCGGCAACCACGACCCCGGACGCCTCGGTTCCCCCATTGGACATCCTCTACCCGCTGGCGCTGGAAAACCGCCAGGAACTGAACCGCATGCGGGCCATGGTGGGTAAGATGGCGCGCATGGTGGAACTGGCCGAGACCATGATTCGGCCGACGTATAGCCAGAACTTCTCACTTTACACCGATGAAGCGGTTCTCCAGGCCGGCAGCGCAGGCATGACACCGACCTTCAGCACCACGGTTTCGCCCGTTCGCGGCAAGGGCCTGCCCAAGAATGCCTGGTTTGGCAGCCGGGACGCCTATCTTCGTGAAACCAGGCGCAAGCTCGAGGCCCTGGGGGCCGAACTCACCGATGCCGAGGCGCGCACCCGTCTGGCGGTGCGCAACGGCTGGTTCGACCTGGACCGGGCCCGGCGGGAGCGATCTCTGTACAAGGACCGATTGATAAACTTGTCCTTAACCTCATTGGACGTATCTACCCGGGGGTACGAGTCGGGAAAAGTCTCTTTTGCCGACGTGATTGCCTCTTACACCGGCTGGCTGGATGTAAATCTGGCCGGCGAACGCCGCAACAGCGATGTCGGGATTGCCCGAATCGAACTGGCGCGTCGCGTGGGCGCCCCGCTGCCGTAACCAGGGGAAAAAACCGGAAAGGATCAACCATGTCTGTTAAACCGATATGCATCGCCCTTGGGGCCGTCTTCCTCAGTGGGGTACTGATGTCTCCCTTTTCCCCCGGTTCGGACCGGTGGGGGGGGCTGGGCGTTCTGAGTCCTTCCGGCGTGCGTGCCGAAGAGGCACTCAAGGCCGGTATGGTGGACCCCAAGACCGGCAAGAAGATCAAATATTGGGCCGCGCCCATGGACCCCACATACATCCGCAACGAACCCGGCCAGTCGCCCATGGGCATGGACCTGGTGCCGGTATACGAAGAGGAGGGCGGGGAGAAGGCGTCCAGTTCCACCGTCCGCATCGACCCGGTGACCCGGCAGAACATGGGCCTCCGGCTGGGCCGCGTCGAGAAGAAACACCTTGCCAAGACGATCCGTACATTCGGAACGGTCATCTATGATGAAACCGGGCTGTACTCGATCAATACCAAATTCAACGGCTGGATCGAAACCCTCTACGTTGATTTTATAGGGGAGCAGGTGGAAAAGGGCCAGCCCCTGTTCGACATTTACAGCCCCGACCTGCTCACCGCCCAGCAGGAATATCTCATCGCCGTTCAGCAGCAGAACGGTCGGAAAAAAAATTCACGTAAAGGAAGGGATCGGCTGCTGGAGGCCTCCCGCACCCGGCTGGCATACTGGGATCTCACCGACGAGCAGATCGCCCAGCTGGAGACCGCCGGAGAAATTCAGAAGACGATCACGATTTTTTCGCCCGCCTCCGGTGTGGTCACCAAAAAGATCGCCCTGAAAGGTCACTACGTCAAAGCCGGGGAACACCAGTACGAAATTGCCGACCTGTCAACGGTGTGGGTGGATGTGGACGTCTACGAGTACGAACTGCCCTGGGTCCACAAGGGCATGGCTGCCGAAATGGATCTGGCCTATATCCCCGGCAAACGTTACCAGGGAGAAGTCCTTTTCATCTACCCTTTCCTGGATCCCAAAACCCGGACCGCCCGACTGCGGCTCTCCTTTCCCAATCCCGGCAACGTACTTAAACCCGGGATGTACGCAAACGTCTACCTTCAGAGCACCTTTCCCGAAAAAAAGCTGGTGGTACCCCAGGAGGCGGTGATCGACAGCGGCGTCCGTAAGCGGGTCTTTATCTCCCGGGGTAAAGGGGCGTTCGAAGCACGGGAGGTCACCCTGGGTGTCGAGGGCAACGATTACATGTTCGAAGTGATCGACGGCCTGGCCGAAGGTGAGGAGATCGTCATCTCCGGGCAGTTCATGCTCGATTCGGAAAGCCGCCTCAAGGAAGCCATCGCCAAAATGCTCGAAGCGCGAAGCAAGGAAACCGGGAGCGATGCCGACGATCTGGATATGGGCGATATGACCATGGAAGACGATGACCTCGACATGGACGGGTTGACCATGGAAGACGACGGCCTGGACATGAGCGGCCTGTCCATGGATTCAGACGAGTAACCGTTCACGGTTTACAGTTGCCGGTTCACGGCTAAAAATAATAGGGGTCTGCCGCGATTATGCGATGAAAAATCAACTGCTGCGCCCATCTACAGTTATCCATCAAATATTGCGGAAGGAGGCGCAAAAAAGTTGTTCCGGATTTACGAATATTTATCAATATCCTAAATGCTTCGACCGTTGCATGGTACATCAAAAAAACCGTGAACCGATAACCATGAACAAGTACTCTGAAGAGGAAACCAGGCCATGATCGCTAAAATTATCGAACTGTCGGTCGAAAACAAGTTCCTGGTGATCCTGGCGACCCTGTTTGTCATCGCTGCCGGTATATATGCTATCGTGCGTACCCCCCTGGACGCCATTCCCGATCTGTCCGACGTACAGGTGATTATTTTTACTGAATATCCCGGTCAGGCGCCCCAGGTGGTGGAGGACCAGGTGACCTACCCGCTGACCACGGCCATGCTGTCCGTGCCTTTTGCCAAGGTGGTCCGAGGGTTTTCCTTTTTCGGCATCTCTTTTGTCTACATCATTTTCGAAGATGGTACCGACCTCTACTGGGCCCGCAGCCGGGTGCTGGAATACCTGAATTTTGTGGCCGGCCGGCTCCCCGCTGGGGTGACCCCCTCCCTGGGGCCCGACGCCACCGGTGTCGGCTGGGTATACGAATACACCCTGGAGAGTGACCGCCACGACCTGTCGCAGCTGCGTTCCATCCAGGACTGGTTCCTGCGCTATGAACTGGCCAGCGTTCCGGGGGTGTCCGAGGTGGCGTCCATCGGGGGATATGTCAAGCAGTACCAGGTGGTCGTCGATCCCAACCGGCTGCGCGCATACAATATCCCCATCCAGAAGATCCGCATGGCCATCAAGCGCAGCAACAAGGATATCGGCGGCCGGCTGGTGGAGATGGGTGAAACGGAGTTCATGGTTCGGGGGCTGGGCTACATCAAAAGCATCGAAGACCTGAATTCGGTGCCCTTGGGTGTGGATGACAGGGGGATCCCCATTCTGCTGCGCAACGTGGCCAGCGTAAAGATCGGTCCGGAACTGCGGCGGGGCATCGCCGACTACAACGGCAAGGGTGAAGTGGTCGGGGGGATTATTGTCATGCGCTATGGCGAAAACGCCCTGCAGGTCATCGACAACGTCAAGCGGCGACTGGAGGAACTCAAGTCCGGCCTGCCGGAAGGGGTAAGGGTCAAAGCGGTCTATGACCGGTCAGGGCTGATCCTGCGTGCAGTGGACAATCTTAAACGCACCCTGATCGAGGAAAGCATCATCGTGGCCATCGTGTGCATTGTTTTTCTCTTTCACTTCCGCAGCGCCCTGGTGATTATTTTCACATTGCCGGTGAGTGTCTTGATCAGCTTCATCATCATGCATGGCCAGGGGATCAACGCCAACATCATGAGCCTGGGGGGCATTGCCATCGCCATCGGCGCCATGGTGGACGGCGCCATCGTCATGATCGAAAACGCACACAAGCACATTGAATACGAAGGTGGAAAAAAAGCCCATTGGGAGTTGATCACCGACGCCGCCAAGGAGGTGGGGCCGGCGCTGTTCTTCTCCCTGTTGATCATTGCGGTGAGCTTTCTGCCGGTGTTCACCCTCGAGGCCCAGGAAGGACGCTTGTTCCGTCCCCTGGCCTACACCAAGACCTACGCCATGCTGGGTGCCGCGTTTCTGGCCATCACCATTGTACCCATTCTGATGGGCTACCTGATCCGGGGGAAAATAAAGTCTGAAAACAAAAACCCGGTCAACCGGTTCCTCATCTGGATTTATCGCCCCGTTATCAAGGTGGTGCTAAAGAGGAAAGCCATTGTGCTCGTTGCCGCGTTCGTGATTCTGGCGGTCACATGGATCCCGGTCAAACGAATGGGCTCGGAGTTCATGCCGCCCCTGAACGAGGGCGACCTGCTGTACATGCCCACCACCTTGCCGGGCATCTCCATCACCAAGGCCAAAGAGCTGCTTCAGCAGACCGATCGAATTATCGCCTCTTTTCCGGAAGTGGCGCACACCTTCGGCAAAATCGGGCGGGCGGAGACGGCCACCGATCCGGCACCCTTGAGCATGATTGAAACCACCATCATGCTGAAACCGGAATCCGAGTGGCGCGAAGGCATGACCATGGAACGGCTGGTGGATGAACTGGACAAGGCCATCCAGTTTCCCGGTCTGACCAACGCCTGGACCATGCCCATCAAGACTCGTCTGGACATGCTTTCCACCGGCATCAAGACGCCGGTGGGCATCAAGATCATGGGTGACGACCTGCAGGTGCTCAACAATCTGGGCGAAAAGGTGGAAGCTGTCATCCGGGAGGTGCCGGGAACGCTGAGTGTCTATGCGGAACGGGTGACCGGCGGCAATTTTCTGGATTACGAAATCCGGCGCGATGAGGCCGCCCGCTACGGACTGACCGTGGGTGACATCCAGGACATCATCATGACCGCCGTGGGCGGCATGAACATCACCCAGACCGTGGAGGGGCTGGAGCGCTACCCGGTCAATCTGCGATACGGCAGCGAACTGCGCGACACGCCGGAAAAACTGAGGCGTATCCTGGTGCCCACACCCACCGGCGCCCAGGTCCCCATCGCCCAACTGGCCGACATCCGCATCGTCAAAGGACCGCCGGTGGTCAAGAGCGAGAACGCCCGCAACAGCGCCTATGTATACGTGGACATCACCGGTATCGACGTGGGCACCTATGTCAAGGCCGCCCAGAAAACCGTCCAGGAGAAAATCGATTTGCCGCCGGGCTACAGCCTGGTGTGGAGCGGACAATACGAATACATGGTCCGGGCCAAAAAGCGCCTGATGATCGTGGTGCCCATGACTCTGCTGCTCATCTTCCTGCTGCTCTATTTCAATTTCAAGGACATCGCAGAAAGCCTGCTGGTGATGCTCAGCGTGCCCTTTTCCCTGACCGGCGGGTTCTGGCTGATGTACCTGCTGGGATACAACATGAGTGTGGCTGTCGGCGTGGGCTTTATCGCCCTGGCCGGCGTGGCTGCCGAAACCGGTGTGGTCATGCTGGTCTATCTGGATATCTCCTACCGCAAGTTCAGGGAAAAATATGGTGAGCGGCTCAACCGTCGTCATCTCAAACAAGCCATCGAAGAGGGCGCGGCCCTGCGGGTGCGCCCCAAGATGATGACCGTTATTTCCACCATGGCGGGCCTGGCGCCGATCATGTGGGGCCATGGCACCGGTTCCGAGGTGATGAAGCGCATCGCCGCCCCCATGATCGGCGGCATGGTCAGCGCAACGATTCTTACCTTGATCGTGGTGCCCGTCATCTACGGGATATGGAAGGGGTGGCGGCTGCCGGAGGAATGAGGAAAGAGAAAAATATTCCGGATTGAGGGATCAGGGGATTGAGGAATTGGATAATGGGCTCCCAGCCCCGATCGTTTTTTTGAAAATGGGTGGCGCCTATTTTGTTCCTGAAACAAGGTTTCAGTACATAACCTTCGCCGACATGGCGATGTTATTCACAACTCTGGAGGAATTATAATGAAAAAGCAGACACTTCTCATTGCGGCAGTTATCTTTGCACTTACCACCGTTACAGCCATGGCCATGCAGGGACACGATATGACGTCCGACGGTAAAATGGATCACGGTGGGCACGATATGAAGTCCGGCGAAAAGATGAACCACAGCGGGCATGATATGAAGTCCGGCAAAAAAATGGACCACACCGGCATGGGCGGCACCTTCAAACACGCGGCCACGGAAGGGGGCATCGATGCAGAATTCCAGGTGATGAGCCTGGCCAGCATGAACATGACCTCGGACAAGGGGGATACCCACCACATCATGGTCAACCTCAAGCAGGCCGGCGACGGCGCACCCATTAAAGACGCCGTGGGCAAGATCAAGGTGATTGCCCCCGACAAGAGCGAACAGACGAGCCCGTTGAAAAACTACAGCGGCATCCTGGCCGCCAATTTCACCTTCGCGCAAGCGGGAAAATACGGCGTCATCTGCCTGCTCAAAAACCAGGACAAAAAACAGGTGTTCAAGTTCTGGTACCATCACATGCAATAGATCGCGTCCATCCGGAAATGGCATCTTGAGGTCCATATCTGTGTCCTCACGTTATTGAAATCCTCGACGTCGCGCTGCTACGCCTGCGGTTTCAATAACGCTGCGGCCTTGATCTGAACCTCAACCTACCCTTTCTGGACAGACACTGGCGGGTCAATTTTACCAGTCTTTGTCCAAATGGTTAATTTGCAAAATGCCAATCAACTATTGGTTTTTCCCTTTTTGAGATTTGGAATTTAACTTTTGCAATTTGCCGGATCCGGTTAACCTGGGTATGGAGATATGCCCATGAGCCTCAACGCCATGAAAATGGGTGCCGTCTTCATTCTTCTTGCGTCGGTGGCGGTGATCCACCACTTACCCATGGGAGGGTTCCTGGGCACCCACATCCTGCACCGGGAGCTGTTTTTCTTTCCCATCGTCCTGGCCGGGCTCTGGTTCGGCCTCAAGGCAGCCTTGTTCGCTTCCGTTGCCGCCAGCGTCGTCTACGCGCATTTTTTCACCCACAATGCAGACGTCCACACCCTCTCGGCGGCAGTGGTGGCGCTTCAGGTGGCCGGTTTCAACCTCATGGCACTGCTCACCGGTTGGATGGTGGACCGCCAGAGACGTCAGCGGCGGGAACGTGATTTTTTGAATGACACCTTCGGAAAATATGTATCCAGCGAGGTGCGCGACGAAATCATTGGCGGTCGGGTGACCCTCAACGGGGAACTCAAGGAGGTCACGGTAATGTTCGCCGACCTCCGGGATTTTACCTGTCTGGTCGAATCCATATCCCCACGGGAGGTGGTCACGGTCATCAACACCTACTTTAAAGCCATGTCCGAGATCATTAACGCCCACCACGGTTTGGTTCTCCAATTCATCGGCGACGAGATCGAGGCCGTCTTCGGGGCGCCGGTGGCCCTCGACAACCATCAGCAGTATGCCATGGATGCGGCCCTGGAGATGAGAACGCGCCTGTCCCAGGTCAATCTCGAACTGGCCAACCAGGGATACCCGCCCCTGCGGCACGGCATCGGCCTGCACACCGGCAAAGTGGTGGCCGCCAACATCGGCAGTCCCCGGCGGCTCTCCTATGCCATGGTGGGGGAGACGGTGAACGTCGCCTCCCGCATCCAGGCCCTGAACAAGGATTATGACACCGATATTCTCATCAGCGATGCCGTGCGGGCGGGCCTTGACCGGTGCGTGGACATGAGCCCCCTGCCGCGGGTCAACGTCAAGGGAATCCGTGATCCCCTGCTGGTCCACCGAATTGAACCGCAACCTTTTGTCTGCGTGGGAGATGTATAATTCAATCGCGATACGCGGCAATCGCGAGTGAACCCCGTCCGGCCTGTATGGAATCCGTAGTTTTCATCATAGGACCCTGCGCATGGCCGGCCAAACCGTCGGACCGCGTCCTTTCCGCCGGGCAGTTCTCCCGATGGCATCCACTCACCGATAAGGACGGCTGGCCGGAGATGCCGCCAGGCAGCCGGAAAAATGTTGCCATGGCAAAGGATTTATTTGTATCAATAAATAACGCCCATGGCTCATGACCGTAATCTGATTGCGATATCAAACCCAAGATTATCCCGACATCTTGAACAGGTTATTCGACTTGAAGAAAAAATCACTGCAGGCCATTAACAAAAACAGCCGGCTAACGGGCAAGGGTTACGAATTTTGGGTCGGTGAGGATAAGCTCGAGGGCGTTGTCCGCCCCATACAGATGTATCCCAAGCCCATAGAATTGGCCGATATCGCAGAAACCCTCAAAATCAACGCGGTTCAATACGGTATCGTCGAGCCGGCCCGTCTGATAGAAGCGCTGGCCGATAATGCAACCCCGCAGGCGCCCTGGACCATCGCCAACGGCCAGCCGCCGGTCCCGGGTGAAAAAGCGGAGCTGGTTTACCATTTCGAGACCGATCCCCTGAGAATCGGGACCCTCAAAGAGACCGGTTTCATGGATTACAAGGACCGTGGCAAGATTCCGCAGGTCAAGGCGGGAACCCTGGTTGCAGAAAAGATAGCGGGCAAAAAAGGCATACCCGGTATCGATATTTTCGGCCAGCCCGTGCACCCGCCAAAGGTCCCCGACGTCAGGTTGCGATGCGGCAGGGGGGTGGCTTTATCGGCAGACGGCCTGAAGGCAACGGCCACGGCAGACGGCCGGCCGGTCAGATCCGCCGACGGCAAGGTTCATGTGTTCGAGGATCTCAACATCAAAGGCGACATCGGCATCCGTACCGGCCATGTCGACTTTGACGGTCATATCGACGTGGCCGGTATTGTCAATGCCGGGTACAAGGTCAAAGGGGGAAGCCTGTGCACCCGGGAAGCCAATACGGCGGAAGCGGATATCGTCGGCAATATCAACGTGCTGGGCGGGGTTTACGGCTCCCGCCTGAAAGCAGGCGGTAACATCCGGGCCAGATATATCCACCAATCGACCATCGAAGCCAGGGGCGATGTCATTGTCGATCGGGATGTCTCCAATTCCACCATCATCGCCGGCGGAACGGTGATCGTCGACAACGGGAAAATCCTGACATCCAAAGTGCAGGCCAGGAAGGGCATTACCGCAGCCGGTATTGGCTCCAAAGCATCCGAAACGTGCGAATTGATTGTGGGTATCGACAGTCGTATGGATGAGGCGCTGGAAGTGATCAACCGGCAAATTTCGGAAAAGGAGACCCGGCGGCTGGAACTGGAGGCGTTGCTGGGCGATTACAATGACGCATCCGATACGCTGGAGCAGACGATCGCCGCCGCGTCGGAAGTCCAGACGGCTGCCCGGGAAAAACTGACCCAATTGACTGAATTGCTGAATTCCCCTCAATCGGCGGACCCAGCCGTTGCATGGAAAATCAAATCGGAAATGGGTACGCTTCGTTCGGCATCCGAACGGTCCCTGGCAACGATTATCCAGCGGAGAGATGAACATCAGCTGCTGTTTGAAAAGATAGCGGATCTGCGCCAGGAAATGGAAGGTGTTGAGAAAGAACTGGCCCGCCTCGAAGATGTCATCCGGGAACTGGATGAATTTTCACGCATCAAAGCGGGGGTGTTTGAAAGAAACCCCGTTGTCGAAACGCTTGGAATCATTCATGCCGGCACATCCATCCGGGGGCCCCACGCCACTCTGGTGATCGGTGAGAACCACCGTCGGGTCCGAATTGTTGAAATCAGACTCGAAAAGAAAAACGTCGCCCACCCCTGGCGGATGGTCGTGAAACGACGCTGAGTTTTTCGACCGATGTGCAGAAGAAATGAACAGAGACGATAAAATGGTAAGGCAAGAAAGCAGCGTAAATTTACAGAAAGTCTATTCTGCCAGAGACAACCGTGATTTGATGGCGGCTTACGATCAGTGGGCTGAAAAATATGACGCGGATGTCACTTCATTCGGTTACAATATTCCGGCCGTTGCTGCCGGCATGTTTGGAAAATATGTGGTTCCCGGAACGACGCCGATTCTCGATGCCGGTGCAGGAACGGGACTGATGGGGGCCATCCTCGATCTGCTGGGGTACCGGGGGCAAGTTGGCATCGATGTCTCCGCGGGCATGCTGAACAAGGCCAACGAACGTGATGTCTATGAGGCGCTTCACCAAATGGTCCTCGGTGAGAAGCTGGATTTCCCTTCCGGCCATTTCGGCGCTTGCCAGTCCATCGGGGTTTTCACAGCAGGCCATGCCCCGGCAAGCGCCTTCGATGAACTGGTGCGTGTGCTGTGCCCGGGCGGCTATATTCTTTTCAGCATGCTGGAAGAGGTTTATATCCCGAAGGGGTACAAGGACAAGTTCGACGCTCTGGAAAACGATGGTAAATGGCAGATGGTCGAGAAAACCAAAGCGTTCCCCGGATTGCCCCTGGAACACCCGGACCGGCTCAACCGGGTTTATGTGTACCGTGTGTGCTGAAGGCGATTCTGAAACGGCCGAAGGTCTCTTTATCCGGTCGGGACGTGATGGTGGATACGATCATGTCAGACCGGGATGTTATGTACCGGCTGCCCTCTTCTGACGAGGTTTCAACGCCTGAAGGACAGCGAGACGCTGCTTCAGGATATATCACCGATTTCATCAAGCCCTGGGATGAACTTGGGTTTGGTGTCTGGGCCGTTTGTATCAGGGATATTGAACTGGGGACGAAAACTGAATCACTTGCCTGATCATACCAATCATAAAAAAGGGATGCCCTGATGGCACCTGCGACAACGGATCTGAAAACCCTGGCAAAAAGGTTGGGTGCCGATCTGATCGGTGTCACATCAAGGGCGAAGCTTGCCGACGGGCCACCCTCCGCTGACCCGCGCTACCTGTTGCCATCTGCAAATTCGGTCATTTCATTTGCGGTATCGCTGCTATGCGGCCCTTGCCGCCGGGGTCGGACGCCTGGGCTGGAGTGGCAATCTGCTGACCCGGAAATACGGCGCGTTGGTTGAACTGGGAAGTGTTCTGACATCCGCCACCCTGGCGGCGGACGCACCCATTTCGGATGAAGATCACCCTTGCGACAGGTGCAAAATGTGCAGCCTAGTCTGCCCGGTGCAGATGATTCACCCCAAGGCTTCCAGACGGGTTGCCGTCGCCGGCATTACCGAGACCATGGCGTGGAAACGACCGAATACCTGTTGCTGGATCGGATGCACCGGGTATCAGGGGCTGTCCGATTCAGGGACCTGGTCCAATTGGAGCCCTTTCCGGCTTGCCTGCGCATTGCCCGGGGAAAAGCAGGAACTCGATGCCCTGTGCATCCGTCTTCAGAAGGCTGATCCCCAGATGCAGGACGCTGGGAACAGTTTTAAGAACTATCGTCAGGCGGTCTTTGATCCCGACTGGTTTTATTACACCGTATGCGGTTTTTGCCGCAGTGTCTGTTCACCCGGCCGCAAAACGCGCCTTGCCAACCGAAAGCGCATCATGAATTCCGGAACCGCGGCCTTGAAACTGGACGGATCCCATGTCGCGGCTGAGGAAAACGCCTGCGAGGTCCCGACCCCCTTCGGACTGAACGTGATTACATCGCGCGGGGAACTATCAAAAAAAGAACCTGAGGTTCAAACATGGCCGGGCCAATTCCCCCTGGATCGAGAAGTGATAAAATACCTTCGCCGCCATTTCCACTCAGCGGACGCAAAGGGCCGTGTCCCCAAAGGCTCGCAGGAAAAAACAACGGCGCCACCCCTGCCGCCGCGGTGCTGAAGCGTTCAGGCGTTTGCAACGCCGGGTTAGAGAGATCGGTGGCCGGGGATTATTTCCCCTGAAGCCGGGCCGCCAGCGTCGCCCCCACCATGGCAAGGCACTCCATATCCAGGTAGGATGCCGCATCCCTTTGAAACAGCAGGGTGCACTGGGCCGGGAAATCCTCGTCGGCGTCATTGAACAGCAGAAACACCGGCACCCGGGGCAGCGCACGGAATTGGAACGCCAGCTGGCAGGAGACATCCGTCTCCCACGGCCGGCCCCCCAATGCCAGGCATTGCTGTTCAAGCTTGTCCATGTTTCCTTCAAAGTGCCCGGCAATGGGCCGCCCCACCGTGTTTTTAAACCCACCCACATAGGGCGCGGCATCCTTGAAATCTTTGTAGGTGACCAGAGACCGGTCAACAACCGGCGGATCGGGACACAACAGCAGGTATTGGCACAGGATCACGCTGGTCGAGTGATTGGGGGCCTTCCCGGTTTGATCCACAATCCTTTCGTCGCCGATCGTGAATTGCCGGTTGAAGAAGCCGACCCGGTAGCCCTTTTCGTCGTATCGGACGCCCAGTGCCGCACTGATCCGGGCGACATCTTCCAGACGCGCCACCTGCGAAAGATAATCATTCATAATGCGGTCGAAAACAGGTGCTGTTACGGCCATTTTCCCTCCCTTTTCCTATAGTTGTGACCGTTTCCAATCAGGCCGGGGCGCCGCCGTGACGCAGGGCCAGGCGTTCGAACATTCGGGTGATGCCGGTGCCCAGGGCGTATATCCCGTCGATGCCCAGGTTGTCTTCGGCGCTGGCGTCGAAGAACAGGTTCAGTTTGGACCCCATGCCTTCTTCCGGGTGCCAGTAGCAGATCAGCAGCGGTACCCGTGGCAGCGGATGCAGGACCAGGGCCACATCGGACGGGTAGTGGTTTTCAACCGGTTGGCCGTTGAAGAGTGCCACCAGGTCGGCAAACAGGTCCCCGTAGGCATCCGCAATTTTTTTCATGGGCTTTTCACAGCGCTGGCCGAACAGCCGGTACCAGTCCCCGCCGCTGGGCAGTTCCCGCAGTGGAACCCATTTGCCTTTGATCGGCGTGCCTTTGCAGTAAATGATGTAGTTGAGGATGGGGCCCGTCACCCAGGGATTCACGTGGATGTCCGTAACTATATTTCCGTCGGCGTCCACCTTGAATTCCTTACCCATGATTTTTAGGACCAGCTTCGCCCCGTCAACAGCGGCGCCCAGTCGCGGCGCCGAAGCCGTTAAATCGACCTCCCCCAGTTTGGCTTTTAATCGAGCCAGCTGTTTCTCGACGTCCCTTTCGTTGTTGCTCCGCTGCATTGGCCGTGATCCATGCAACCGGGCAACCTCGGGTGGCAGCTGCGGACAATCCGAAATGGGCCGGTTGCCCTGGAAGACCGCTGCGGCAAAAGCCATGCAGGTTTTTTCATTGCATTTGCGGCAATTGGTTTTATCCAGCAGTTTGAAAACATCCATGAGGGTTTTTAGCTGAGGCATGACATCCCTTCCTTCCCGACGCGTGTCCATCCGGACGCGGTCATTTTGCCCGATCTCGATATCGGCCTGGTTACTGTGTTTATGCTGGGCGATCATAGGAAACAGGCCGCCTGCTGAAATCCCCCAAATGGGGGATTCATCGATTTTTTATCCGATTTTTGGGTTGCCCAGCTGCATCGACAGGGTGAAAAAGACCGGGGAACCGGACCTGAATGCCCGATGGCAATAAGGGCCTGTCTTGGACCGCGGGGGGCTCGTTTCGGTTTCGGAATTTAATTGCGTTTGGTGGCGGGGTTGCCTATGATTTGCACCTTCTTGAAAAATATCCGGCGCGAACTCCAGACAAAGACGGCGGGTCATCACCCGGGGGCGACCCCGTCATGCGTCGGACCAGACCGGACCCTGAACCCGATGGCACCCGATATGAGCGGCGCTGAATATTTCGAAAACCGGGATTTCTCGACGGCCTATACAACGCTGAAGCTGTTCCCGTCCGGCCCCATGACGGGCCAGGTTGCCGATATTGGCGCCGGCGCGTATGGCGCCCGGTTCGAATTGGATGGTGACCTGTCGCCTCTTTTTCCCTATATCAATGCCGTGGCGGACCATGCCCAATATTATGAGACACCCGTGTACATCAAGTTTGTGCTTTTTCAGCGGCTATGCGCATTTTATCCCAGGCAGGGCGCATTTGCTCCGGTTCGCGATATCGCCGGGGCGATGGCATTTTTGCCGAAACTGCTAGATTTTATAGCTGATTTGTACAGGCAAAGACCCCGCCTCACCCCGAATCATAAAAAATTTAAACCCGTATCCATCCTGGACATCTATCGGTTGCTGCCGGGGACCAACTGCCGCATTTGCGGCTATTCCACCTGCATGGCTTACGCTGCCGCCCTTTCCCGCCAGCGGACATCCATGGTCAAATGTCCGCACCTGGCCCGTCCGGTGGAGGAAAAGGCCATTTTCCCGGTCTATGACCGGCAGGGAAATGTCGTTCGGACGGTGTCCCTGGATATCGATACCGCCTGCCTGCGCCAGAAAATCGACCAGAAAGAGACCCGTATCCAATCCCTGCAGTCGCGCTTATCCGATCTGGAGAGAATCCGTGCTGCCAATTTCGATGCCGCCAACGACAACCTGCCCACCCCTTTGACCCGGCGTGAAATTGAGGTGCTGCAGCGGATTGCCGGCGGCGCCACCAACAGGGAGATCTCCGGGGAACTGCAGATCTCCCAACATACGGTCAAGAGTCACGTCATCCATATATTCAATAAACTTGGTGTCAATGACCGCGCCCAGGCTTCCGCCTGGGGGGCCCTGCATGGATTGCCCTTGTGTGAATATCCATAGCCGTTATTAACGATGTGACTACCCCCTGGAGGTCTGCTTTCTGCTGAACGGCGTTGCCGGCAGCCTTGTCTCCATGGAAAGGCCCGCCATGTTTTGGCGTCGCAAGCGGCTGAAATGTTCGAGGCCGCCAACGAAAGCGGGCGGGTTCATCTCAGCCTGTTCATGTCCGACCACGAAATATACGCGCCAGGCAGCTGTTGTCCCTGCTGATGTCATGAGTTGCGGATTATTAAGCGATACCAGCGGGAGGCGCTGGCGGCCCGTTCGGAATACATTGCGGTTGCCGATTCCGACGCATGCATTCACTGGGGGGAGTGCACCGGCAAGGTGTGTTTTCGGTGCCCGCACCCGCCAAAACCAGCGAATGGCCTGTCATTCCTGTGCTGGTTCGGGGTGCGGCCCCTGCATTACGGCCTGCCCGGTTGAGGCAACAACGATGATGTTGAAGGTGTTTCCAGCAGCGCCTTGATGTCTTCCATCTTCTCCCTGACCCCGATATACCCCTCTTCGATGGCCAGCTCCACCTGGTCGAAGTCCATCATCTTCAAGGCGCCCAGACGGGGCTGGATCAGTACATCCGGGGGCTCCACGGCCAGGTTGATGCGGGTGATCCGTTCCTGCATGATGTTGATGGAACTCATGACGGTGTCGATGATGTCGGGCATGCCCGAGTCCCGCCCCAGCAGTTCGTTGATCTTGTGCTTGAAATTGGACTCTGCGGTTTCGTAGTAGTCGGTCAGCTTGACCAGCAATTCACTCTTGAACTTGGGTCCGTCCTGCAGCGGTGTGACTTCTTCCTCGACAGGCGGTATTCTCATGCGGCGGGAGGCAATGCCGCTGTTCAGGTCCACGGCAATCACCACGTCGGCTTCCGTGGCACGGGCGACGCCTACCGGGACCGGGTCCACCACGCCGCCATCCACCAGCCAGCGGCCCTTTACCCGGGCGGGTGCGAAAAGCCCCGGCACGCTCATGGTGGCTCGCAGGGCGGGAAGCAGGGGGCCTGATTTAAGAACTATTTTTTCTCCGCGCTGGAGGTCCGTTGCGACCATCATCACCGGGATGTTCAGTTCGGAGAACCGCTCTACGGCGGTGTGCATGGAGAAGAGTTCGGCAACCTTCTTGGTGCCGTCCAGCAGGCCGGAACGGGGAAAAACCACATCGAAGTAGGAGAAGACCTTCCTGCCGTCCATGCTCAGTACGAAGTGCTTGAGGCTGTCCAGGCTGCCGCTGGCGAAGATGGCCCCCACGTAGGAGCCGACGCTGCACCCCGAGATGAAGTCGATGGGAATGCCTTCTTCCACCAGGGCCTCGATGGCACCGATGTGGGCCCAGCCCCGGGATGAACCGCTGCCCAGGACCAGGGCCACGGTTTTGCGTGATGGCGGGGTCATGTCGCTCATTTCTTCACGTCCTCATTCGTATCGCTGGATGGTAAGGATGACTTCTCAATGTCGACAATTTTACCGCCCAGGTAATCGGTGGTTTCATATTTGGTGATTCTCGTCAGTTGATTGGTTATGCCTCCCATTCGTTCGATCTGGGCTTTCATTTTTTTTATCATGCCACTGTGCGGATTATCATCTTTTCTGTTTATCATGAGTAATTCGCAATACCCGCTGATGGCCTGCATGGGCTGGCTCAGTTCGTGGCAGACGCCGCCAGCCAATTCCAGGATGGCCTGAAGTTTTTCAAGGTAGAGACGCTCTTCCGCAGCCCGTTTGCGTTGGACGGTTATGACCGAAAAGGCCATGGCGACGGCCACGATCAGCAGTGCCTCCAAGCTGCCTGCCGGCAGCTTTTTCAACAAAAGCATCTGGCTATGTCCCTGCAGCGTTTTTTCGCTGACAAGGGAGATGATTTTCCAATGCATTTCCCTGCCGGAACGCTCCCCCGCACTTGGGGTGAATGCCTGGCTGGAGCCGGTGCTGCTCAGCATGTTTCGGTTCAGCGGACAGATGGTCGCATAGGTGTAGAGACCCTGGTCGTTACGGAATTGCCCCTCGTCCCGGGTGGATATGATTCGCCAGGCTTCGGGATCGCGACGGACCTGGGTCAACTTTTTGCGATCATCGAACATGAACCCCCATTCTTCCCCGGGTTCAAGGCCTTTAAGCCAATAGCCACTTGCATTGACCATCATGAACTCGCCAGCCGAATCGGATGAATGCCGGTTGAGGTTGCCGATAAGCTCGTTTCCAAGATAGTTCAACAGAACAATTCCGCGTTTGACCCCTTAACGATGGTCCTCAGCTCATCGTTGGCGATCCTCCTCAGGGTTTCCACATGCTGGCGTCCTGCGGTCGCCAGCAGCAAGGCCTGTGATTTTTTTTCTTGGAACCAGAAAAAAGCGGAGATCAGGGCAAAGAGCAGAATCAGCGGGAGGAAGGTCAGTATAAAATTCCTGAGGTACAAATTAAAGACACGGTTTTTCATGTGCATCACCGCCATGGATTGCATCCCGATTGAATTGAATGCAATATCGATACAGGCACCGGCCTCTTGGAGCGATTGGTGAACCGGCCAACAAAGTGGTTCCCGGTGAATTCCGCCGACAGTTTATTGCCATGGGGCGGCTATATGGCCAGGGATGCCGCCACCTCGTCGCGGGTCGTTTTGCCGAAGAGCTGTTCCACCATCACCAGGGCGAAGGCCACAGCGGTTCCTGCGCCCCGGCTGGTGACGCAGGTGCCGTCTGTCACCACCGATTCCTGAACACGGGACGGGTCGGCCAACTGCTCGGCAAACCCGGGATGGCAGGTGGCCTGACGTCCGGCCAACAGCCCATGGTGCTCCAGGACCACGGCGGGGCTGGCGCAGATGGCCGCGTACAGACCGCCACGCTCGCGCTGCTGCCTGAGGATGCGGATCAGGCCCGTACAGTCGCGCAGGTGCTCGGCACCGGGAATGCCACCGGGCAGTACCACCAAATCGAAATCGATTGTTTCGCAATCCTCGATCAGGGTGTCGGCCACGATGACGGTTCCGCGAGACGCCGTGATCTGGCGGTTGCCGCTTACCGAAGCCACCGTTACCGCTGCGCCGGCCCGGCGCAGCACATCGATGATGGCCACGGCTTCCAACTCTTCGGTGCCGTCGGCAACGGGCACCAGTACTGTTTTTTCCATAACCGTCTCCTCCGTTTTTTTGGGCGTCCAGGTGGGGGGGTGTGTCGAGTATACACCAGCATCAACCGGTTTTAAAGCTTCCCTTCCGGTTATTCGCGAAGAGGTGCCGAAGGTGAAAATCGGTATTGACCCGCCTACAGCTTAACAGTGTATGCGGTCATTATACTGTCAACCCTTTGAAAAGGAGTGATGAAATGACGCCCTTCAAGGCAGAACGTGTGGTCAGAACCTATACCATGACCGTGTGTGCGCCGCCCGCCGATGTGTTTCCGCTGTTGTGTCCGGTGCGGGAATACGAGTGGATCGAACCCTGGTCCTGTGATATGATTTTTTCGGCGGGCGGCATGGCCGAAAACAATGCCGTTTTCAAGACCCATTTCCCCGCCCAGGGGGGCCAGGAAACCTGGATCGTGTGCCGGTATGAAAAAGACCGGGCCATCGAATTCATTCGGCTGGTGCCCGACCTCAAGGTCAACCGGCTGGACCTGTCCTTGACCGCGCAGGGCGGCGGCACCGTTCTCACCTGGACCCATACCTATACCGGCTTGAGCGAGCCGGGGAACCAATGGATCAGGGCCCTGACCGACGAGGCTTTCCGATCGGAAAAAGCGGCCCTTGAACGCATGCTGGATCACTATTTGAAAACCGGCACCATGCTCAAGATGGCGGACCTCGATCTCGAGACCGATCCCTATGCCCGATAGACCCGCCAGTGAGGCCACCAGCTACCGTATTTCTCAGCTGGCCCGGATGTTCCGGCTTTCCCGGAGCACGCTGCTCTATTATGATCGCATCGGTTTGCTGCGGCCGTCGGGAAGAACCCGCGCCAACTATCGGATATACAGCCATGCGGACCGCCAGCGGCTCGAGCAGATCTGCCGCTATCGACGAACGGGCATGGCCCTGGAAACCATCCAGAGGATCCTGGCGGCGCCCCGGCAGAAAACCGTCAAGGCCCTGGAACTGCGGTTGGAGGCCCTGAATCGGGAAATCCATGACCTGCGCGCCCAGCAGCAGACCATCGTCAACCTGTTGAAGGATCGATCGCTGCTGGCCGGCACCCGGGTGCTGGACAAGCAGCGCTGGGTGGCCGTGCTTCGTGCTGCCGGGCTGGACGACGCGGCCATGGGCCAGTGGCACGTGGCCTTCGAACGCATGTCCCCCGAGGCCCACCAGGATTTCCTGGAATCATTGGGCATCGACGCCGCTGAAATTGCAGAGATCAGATCATGGTCAGCCGGAAACAAGGGATGAACCGCCCGGAAAAAACCCGCATGTGCCGGGTGCATACCGGACTGGGGCCGGTGAACCTGATGCATGCCCGCTATGTGACCCAGACCTTTGCCCCCCATTTCCACGAGGGGTACTGCCTGGGGGTCATCGAAAGGGGTGCCCTGGGATTTCGCTACATGGGGGAGAACCTCGTGGCCCCTGCCGGTGCCGTCAACCTGGCGGTTCCCGGAGAGGTGCACACCGGCCATGCCGCCCATGAAGCCGGCTGGACCTACCGCATGTTCTACCTGGACGCCGGCCTGCTGGCATCGGCCGCCTCCCAGATCGCCGCAAAGACGGTTCCCCTGCCGTTCATTCGGGACGGGGTGCTTTTCGATCCCGGTCTGGCCCGTATGATCCACCGCCTTCACCGTCGCATGCAGGCGCCGCAGGCACCGCTCCTGGAAAAAGAGACGGAACTGCTGGCGGTACTGACCCGGGTAATCCGGAAATACGGCCGGCCGCACCCCCCGGCCCGTGAAACCGGCCGCGAACCGGTGGCCGTGGGCACCGCCCGGGACTATATCCATGCCCACCATGCCCGGGACATCTCCGTTGACGAACTGGCGGCGGCCAGCGGCCTGAGTCCCTATCACTTCATCCGCACCTTCAGCAGGCAGGTCGGGCTCACGCCCCACGCCTATCTCATACAGGCGCGGGTGCAGCGGGCAACGCATCTGCTCGCGTCCGGAGAACCCCCTGCGCAGGCTGCCGTTGAAGCGGGCTTTTACGATCAGAGCCACCTCTCCCGCCATTTCAAGCGAATCGTCGGCACCACGCCCGGTCGATACCGCAATTCTGTACAAGACCACCGTTCCCGTTGAACGGTATCTTGCGGTCCAGACCGGCGTTTTCACGTTTTCGCAATCCTCGACGGTGCGCCGCCACGCCGTTGGTTGCGAAAACCCTGCGTTCCTGTCCTGAACGACAGGAAACCGTTCCGATCGGCTTTGGATCCAGACAAGGGAGAATGGTATATGGGTTCCTATGTTCACGGGTATTCAGAAAAAGAATCCTGCCGGCTGGCCGACCAGGCCGGTACACTCACCGAACTGCTGCATGGGGACACCGCCTACCCGGCCGGCAGCCGGGTGCTGGAGGCCGGCTGCGGCGTCGGCGCCCAGACCCTCACGCTGGCCCGGAACAGCCCCGGAGTCCGTTTCGAATGCATGGACATCTCCAGGGCGTCCCTCGACGCGGCCCGACGGATGGCGGCGGACCGGCAGCTGACCAACGTGAGCTTCAGGCAGGGGGACCTCTACCGGCTGCCATACCGGACGGGCTGCTTCGATCATGTCTTCGTCTGCTTTGTCCTCGAGCATCTGGCCGATCCTGTGAAAGCACTGGCCGGATTCCGGCGGGTGCTCAAACCCGGGGGGACGCTCACTGTCATCGAGGGCGACCACGGATCCTACTACTGCCATCCCAGGAGCGATGCGGCGGACCGGGTTGTCGACTGCCTGGTTAAAATCCAGGCCCATGCCGGTGGCGATGCACTGATCGGCCGGCGGCTGTATCCGCTGCTCGTCGATGCCGGATACGCCGGTGTCGCGGTTTCTCCGCGCATGGTATATGTGGATGCGTCCCGGCCCGCCCTGATCGACGGCTTTACCCGCAGGACCTTTACCGCCATGGTGGCGGGGGTCAGGGAGCAGGCCCTGGCCATGGGGTTGATCGGTGAGCGGACATGGGATAAAGGTATGGCTGATCTCTGCCGTACCACCCGGGCGGATGGCACCTTTTGCTATACGTTTTTCAAAGGCATTGGAACGCGACCATGAAACCTGTTCAATTGACCCTGTCGGTTCTGGAGGATCCATTGTCGGTGTGCCGGCTGGCGCCGGACGCGCCTGTTCCCGACTGGCTGCCCGTGCAGGGCCTGACTTCCGTCACCCGCACGGCGGACGAACTGTCCATCGTCTGCCGCCAGGACGCGCCACCGGGCGGCGTCCGGACCGAGCCTGGCTTTCTCGCCCTGAAAATTGAAGGCCCCCTGGATTTTTCACTCACCGGCATTCTCCTGGCAGTGGCCGGGCCATTGGCCGATGCCGGCATTTCAATTTTCGCCCTCTCCACGTATGACACGGACTATGTCCTGGTAAAACGACACGATCTGGAGCAGGCCGTTTCGGTCCTGAAGCGAACCGGCCATCGCGTCCGATAGCCCGGCGGTCATTTATCCCGATCAGGCACCGGGAGACGGGACAAGGGCATGAAGGCTGGTCTCCGGGCGGATTCAAGCGCCCGGGGATGGGCCAGCCGGATTGCCCTGAAACCCTTCAAAAAGATTGAATTTTTGCCGTTACTTTGGCATATTGGCCTGTACGGGCCTCCATCTCCATCCTCTCTATTCCAGGTTTGATACCTTCATATGGCGCAACCCATTGCCGTCATGGCCTTATTGCAGGCGCCATTGACGAAGTGATAATCGTTCACGATCAGGGCGAATCCAAGATGAACACGCTTTCAAATCAGGGCGGACGATGCTTGCAGCCGGATTGGGTTTGCCCGGTCACGGGGTTCAGGGTCGCGTTCCGCCCCGAATGGATCCGGCAGCAGGTCGGTGAAACGCTGGTGGCCAATTTTTATGTGATCGGCGGGGCCATCATCTACAGCTGTCCGGAAGGGTTTGCCGACATCACCGGAGTCCGGCAGTCACTGGCGCTCAACGAGGCCGTGGCCGAATCCGTAAGCGGCGTAAACGGACAATATCTGCAAATAGAAGATTATGCCGCCCTGGAGGGGGTCAGCCAGTCGGCCCGGCAGTACGCCACCAACAGGTTGACCGCCAACCAACGGATTCTGGCGTTAATATTCTGTAATTTGTCCCCTTTGCTTTCCATTGCGGTCAAAATAGGCCGCCGTTTCAACCTGTCGGACAAACCCATTTACGTGGAAGGGCAATACGGAGATGCCGCTGTGCGTGCACTCAAGCTGTGCGACCCGTCCCTGTCCGGGTCGGACGCATTCCTGTTCGGCCAACAAACCTGCATCGATCGTTCAAACCGGTCGTTCTCACCGGTGGAAGTGCTTTCGAACGAGTCCTGGAATATTCAAACGCCGAAATTTGCCAATCGCTCTGTCATCGTCGACAGGCGCATTCTTCATTCGATCGCCGAGGGCGGCATCGAGCGCGAGCACATACCGATGCTTGAAAAAATGCGTCCTTTATTCCAGGCCCAACTGCCCCATGGTTCCGCAATAGAATATGTTATCATTGACGCAAGCCGGTTGGGCCGGGGAAACCGTCAGGGACGAATCGCCTTTCTCGAATCATTGAAAAAATGGAACCGCCGGTTCCCGCTGCGCGCCTATATCCTTTATCACGCCAATGCCTCCATGCATACGGCGGCACTTCTGGCCCGGCCATTTTTGCCGTTCAGCGTTGAAATCGTCCGGGACCTTGATCACGCCTTTCTGATGGTCAGTCAGGACCGGCAGCGTCCGCCATCCGGCCAGCCCCGGTTTTCAGCGGACGTGACAGCGGAAGATCCCAACCGACGAAAAATCGAACAGCTCCTGACCTATATCGGCGGCATCAAGTGGGACCGGGAAGGGGGCGAACCCCCGATGGAAATCACCGAAGATGATCCGTTTTACGTGCTTTTCCAGTCCATCAAACTGATCAAAGACGAGATAGACGACCTGTTTGCCGAACGGAAACGGCTCGAGAACAAGCTGCTCGAATCTCAAAAAATGGAGGCCGTCGGCACTTTGGCCGGGGGAATAGCCCACGATTTCAACAACCTGCTCATGGGCATTCAGGGCCGCACCTCGCTTTTATCGCTTCGTATGGCGCCATCCCACCCGCATATGGAGCATATCGTCGCCATCGAGGCGTGCATACAAAGCGCGACCCACCTGACCAGACAATTGTTGGGTTTTGCCAGGGGAGGAAAATATGAGGTGCGTCCCGTCGACATCAATGAACTGCTGGTGGCAAGTGCAACGATGTTTGGCCGGACGAGAAAGGAAATTCGCATCCACACCAACCTGAAGCGCCCCTCACCCGTGGTCGCCGCAGACCGGAGCCAGCTCGAACAGGTTTTCCTGAACCTGTATATCAACGCGTGGCAGGCCATGCCTGGCGGCGGGGATCTATACCTGGATACGGGCCTCGTCGCCCTCGATGATGCCTATTGCAATCCCTGCCAGGTCAAACCGGGCCATTACACCAAGATTTCGGTCACCGACACCGGCGTCGGCATGGATGCCTCCATTCGCCAGCGGATTTTCGATCCGTTTTTCACAACCAAAAAAATGGGGCGCGGCACCGGCCTGGGGCTGGCATCGGCCTATGGCATCATCAAAAATCACGAGGGGATCATTACCGTTTACAGTGAAGTCGGCCACGGGACCACCTTTACCATCTACCTGCCGTTGATTGACGGGGCGGTGTGGCAGCCAGCCCCTCTGGCAAGGCAGCTGGTCGAAGGGGCCGAGACGATTCTTCTGGTCGATGATGAAGAGTTGATTCTCGGCGTCGGAAAGGCCCTGCTGGAGGAGCTGGGCTATGATGTGATGGTGGCCAGAAATGGTGAACGCGCGGTGGAGGCGGTCAGGCGAAACGGCGGCGACGTTCAACTGGTGATCCTCGATCTGATCATGCCCGGCATGGACGGCGGCCGGACATTCGATTGCATCCGGGAGCTTCAACCGGCGATGCCCGTGATATTGTCCAGCGGCTACTCTCCGGGCGGCCAGACGAAGGCCATCATGGAAAGGGGCTGCAACGGGTTTATCCAGAAACCGTTCAATATCTACGAATTGTCCGAACAGCTCAGAAGGGTCCTCGATAACCGCAAGGCCACCAGGTAGAAAATGATGGCGGCAGACGAACGCCATCCGCGGGTGCAACTCTTTTTCGCTGCCCACCTCCGGCTTCACAGCGCCTTGGCGGGCCCTGGAACCCGGAGGGCACCCGGCCATCGGGTGTGTGATGGTTTATTCCGCCGACAGGATGTCCACTATGGTTGCTGACAGCTGTTTGATATCGTACGGTTTCTGGATGAATCCATGGCACCCGATGCGCAGCAGGTCCTCGGCTTCACCGGATACACTGAATCCGCTTGAAAGCAAGACCTTCACCCCCGGGTTGATTTTCTTCATCTGGTGATAGAGCGCTTTGCCGCTCATTTCAGGCATGATCAGATCCAGAATCACAAGGTCAATCAGCTGCCACTTTTTCAGAAACGTTCCCAGTGCGTCCGGCCCGCAGGAGGCCGTTAACACCGCGAAGCCCATCAGCTCCAGCAACTCCGCGCTGGTTTCAATCACCGACGCATCATCGTCGACCAGCAAAATGGTTCCTTGTCCTGTTGCCGCTTCGGATACCTTCATCGTTTCGGTGGCTGCCAATCCGTCCTCGGATGCCGGCAGGTATACAAAAAAGCTCGACCCCTTATCGACCTCGGATTCAACGGCAATATCCCCGTAATGGCTTTTGGCGATTCCGTATGCGGTGGAAAGCCCCAACCCGGTGCCGTTTTCCAACCCTTTGGTGGTAAAAAAAGGTTCGAAGATGCGATCCAGATTTTTTTCAGGAATGCCGGTGCCGCCATCGGACACCTTCAGGAGGACATACGTTCGATGGCTGGACAGCGCGGCTTTCCCCCTGGCCCCGGCCCCTGTCAGGGCAGATGTCTCGATAAACACGTTTCCTCCATCGGGCATTGCATCGGCGGCATTCAGAAAAAGGTTCAGCAGCACCTGCTCGATCTGGCCGCGATCGGCTTGAATGCACGGGATCTTTTCGGACAGCCGGGGATGCAGCCGTATGTGCTTTTTCGTGGCCGTCAGGGTTTCGGAAACCTCCCTGACCAGCTGGTTGACGTCCACGGTGCCGAATTCGCAACTCCCGCCCCGGGCGGAATCCAATAGCTGGTGGGTCAGCCGGGAGCCGCTTTCGACCAGCTTGTTGATATTTTCCAGATATTTTATGGAAGATGCAGACGGGTCCAAGCGCATCAGGGACAGCGATACATTACCATGAATGCCCATGAGCAGGTTGTTGAAATTGTGTGCGATACCTCCGGCCAGGGTCCCCAGGGCCTCCATTTTCTGCGCATAGCGCAATTGGGCCTCCATCTGGTTGTGGCGGGTGATATCCCTTAAAAAATTCAGGATGGCCGGCTTTTTTTCCCAGGAAATCAGCACGGCATTGAGGTCCACATCCCTGACATCGCCATCCTTGTTCAATATCCTGAAGGAGATCTGGTCGGACAGGGGCTCACCGCGCAGGCGCCGGATATAACGGTCCACGATGGCAGCACGGTCGTCCGGATGCACGAAGTCGATAAAGGATCGGTCGGCGATGCCCTCACAGGTGTACCCCAGTATTTCCGATGCCTTGGGATTCATGAACCGGATGCGCTCCTCCTGGATAACAAAGATTGCATCTTTGGCATGCTGGACCAGGATTCGGTACTTTTCTTCGGATTGTCGGAGCGCTTCTTCGGTTTTTTTTTGATCGGTAATATCAACGAGAATCCCCTGGACGCCCACGACACGGCCTTCGCGCCTGATCGGCCGCCCATTGGTCCGGGCCCATTTTATTTCACCTGTTTTGGTGACCAGCCGGTATTCCGTGGCTTGGGTGGTACCGCCAAGAATTTTTAAAAACTGATCGATCCGTCCCGTCAGATCATCGGGGGCAACGAAATCGATGAAATTTTTTCCGATCACTTCGTCGGGCGTATATCCGGACAGCCGGCTGATGTTAGGGCTGACCCAGGTCACGATGGCTTTGTCATCAGTGGTGTAGACAATATCGTTCAGATTCTCGATGAGCTCACGATAGCTTTTTTCTTTCTCGATTGTTGGTTTCGACTGGTTTTGGGCGCGGGCATCCGATTCAGCGTGAACGTTTTTCATTTCCAGATCTCCTCGGTCACAGGAACGGATAAATTATCATCAACGCTGCAACCATTTCAACCATTTCAGCATAAGCCCATATTTTCGCCTGTTAAAATATCTGCGCCCGTCATTTTTATTGAAAATAACGAATGATTCGCTTGCTTTCTCTCCAATAAGGATTAGATTGGCTGTAATCAATCAAGTCCTGACCCTTGTGCAGGGCAGTTTCTTTCTAGAGGTAAACCCCATTTGTCCGAGTGGCACCCTCCAGTCTGCGACGTTGAAAATCTTAAGAAAGGAGGATGTTATCATGGCTAATGGAATAGTAAAGTGGTTTAACGACCAAAAAGGATTCGGATTCATTGAGCAGGAAGACGGAGCAGATGTGTTTGTTCATCATTCTGCCATCAACGCTACCGGTTTCAAATCTTTGAATGACGGTGACCGCGTTTCCTTTGACATCGAGCAGGGACCCAAAGGTCCTTCCGCCACGAATGTCACCGTAGTTTAACCTTCTGTTGAGAAATAAAAGGCATCCCCTGCGATACGCGGGGGTGCCTTTTTTGTTTGGACCACGGTGCGGACCCTTCGCCACCCCCTGCCGTCCGGCAGCCGTATCGAGGTTTTTTTGCATCGATCCTATTATGAATTTAAGCGGTTAAAACGAAGGAGGTCGGCCATTGGCAAGATCGAATTATTCCTTTCAAAAGCGCCAGAAAGAATTGGCCAGAAAGAAAAAGAAAGAAGAAAAACGAAAAAACAAATTGGAAAAAAACAGCGTCATTTCCCAAGGGGATCAAGAACCGTCCCAGAATGAAGCACCGCCTGAAGAAGAGCGCCCATAGCGTCAACCCGATCTTTTCCACGCCCGCACATCCTTTCCGGGCCTGCATCGATTCCCATTTCAATTCCTGGCAAAATCGGGTAAACGTCACCTTATGCTTCGACACACGTTTATCCATATCCCGGGCATCGGACCGAAAACCGAACAGGGCTTCTGGGCCGCCGGCGTCCATGACTGGGACGCTTTTTTCGACGATGCGTCGCTGAAGCTGTCGGCCTCCAGACGGGCAGCCATTTCCGAGACCCTGATCGAATCCCGGCGCCAACTGGACGGCTGCAACCCCGATTTTTTCGCCCGGCGCATTCCGGCCAGCCAGCAGTGGCGTCTGTTCGGTGAGTTCCGCAACCGGACCGCATACCTGGATATCGAAACCACCGGGCTGGAAACGGACTGTACCATCTCGACCATTGCCGTTTACGACGGGTCGACGATGGCCACCTACGTGAATGGACGAAACCTGGAGGACTTCATCGACGACATTGGCCGCTATCGCGTGCTGGTGACCTACAACGGGAAATGTTTCGACGTGCCGGTGATCGAACGGCATTTTGGCCGGCCTCTGGACCATGCCCACATCGACCTGCGTTACGTGCTCTCCAGCCTGGGGCTCAAAGGGGGACTCAAACGTTGCGAGGCGCAGCTGGGTATGCACCGCGGTGATCTTGAAGACATTGACGGGCTGTTCGCGGTCGTGCTGTGGAAGGCCTACCTTCGCAATCGTGACGAACAGGCCTTAGAGACCCTGCTGGCCTACAACCTGCAGGATGCCATCAATCTGGAAGCCCTGATGGTCACCGCCTTCAACATGAAACTCGGCCAGACGCCCTTTGACCGCCGCCTGCGGCTGCCCGTTCCAGCAGTCACGCCCAACCCCATTCCCGCCCATCGCAGTACCGTCGAACAATACCGGAACGAGGTGTCCTTTATCCGCTCCCTGCAACCGCAGTGGTCATGAAAAACACCGACCCCGGGGGCCGGCGTTTTTTTTGGGATCGTGTGCCACAGGCACTTCAGTCGGTTATTCGTCCAGAAACGGATAGTCGTTGTACCCCTTTTCATCACCGCCGTAGAAAGTGTCCTGATCCGGTACGTTGAGCGGTGCGTTGCGACGATAGCGTTCCACCAGGTCCGGATTGGCCAGGTAGGGAACCCCGAAGGCCACCAGGTCCGCCGCATCTTCGGCAATTGCCTTTTCGCCGCTCTCCTTGCCGTAGCCCCCATTGATCATCAGGGACCCCTGGTAGATCCTGCGCAGCTCCTTGCCGACCGGCGGCACCTCTTCCTGGCTGGTAAAAGCGGGGTGGCCGGGAAGCGGCTCGATCAGGTGCAGGTAGGCCAGGGGAATGTCGTTGAGCGCTTCAGTCAGCCGGCTGTACAGGGCAAGCGGGTCCGAGTCGACCATGCCGTTGAAGACGCCCCTCGGAGAGATGCGGAATCCCACCCGTCCGGGCCCCCAGACCGCCACCACGGCCGTGACCACGTCGAGGGCAAAGCGCATGCGCGAGGGAATGTCCCCGCCATAGGCGTCCGTGCGCCGGTTGGAACCGTCTTTCAGGAACTGTTCGATCAGGTAGCCGTTGGCGCCGTGGACCTCCACGCCGTCGAAACCGGCGCTTTTGGCCAGCCGGGCCGCATGAGCGAACTGTTCAACGATGGTCGGGATTTCGCCGACAGCCAGGGCCCGGGGCATGCTTGGCGGTTCGAACCCGTTGGGGGTGAACACCTGGGTGTCCGCCGGGACGGCAGAGGGGGCCACCGGGTCCCCGCCATCCGGCTGCAGCAGGGTGTGGGACACCCGGCCGGTATGCCACAGCTGACTGAAAATGCGGCCGCCTTTGGCGTGAACCGCATCGGTGACGGCCCGCCATCCCCGGGCCTGGTCGTCGGTGTAGAGGCCGGGGGTGAACATGTAGCCGTTGGCCTTGTCAGAAACCTGGGTGGCTTCGGTGATCAGCAGCCCTGCCGTGGCCCGCTGGGCATAGTGGGTGGCGGTCATGGGCCGGGGCACTCCGTTTTCATCGGCGCGGTTGCGGGTCATGGGCGCCATGACCAGGCGGTTGGGCAGGGTTAACGATCCGAGGGTATAGGGGGTAAATAACGTGTCTGTCATGATGGTGTTCCTTTCAATGCGGTCATTGATTCCAATGACCGGTCGTCTATTTCATTGGTTGGGTTCAAACCCAGTTGCCTTGTTGTCTGGACCATGACCTGCCATTTCCAGTTCCTGTCCGGCACTATTGCAGCAGCATCTCCAGCATGCCCAGAAACGCATTCAGGGGCCCGATGCTCCGGCTGGACTTCATGCGCAGGATGGCCCCCTCCCAGCTGTTGAAAATGGCTTCCGCCAATCGGTCGGGGTCCGCTTCCGCAGCGACCTCCCCGGCGGCCTGGGCGCTGCGGATGCACCGCGCCAGCGCCGTGGTGTATATCCGAAACAGGAATTCCGCCTTTTCGGCAACGGCTGCGTTGGTGTCGGCCAGCTCCTGGCACAGGTTTCCGACAAAACACCCGGTGGTGTAGCTTCGGGCCTCATCATAGGCTTTTGCCATGGCCCTGTACGCCTCAATGATCCGTTTGCGGGGAGACGGGGAGCCCTTTTGCAGGGCCGCTTCGAACCGGGAGATATGATCACGGCTGGTGTGTTCCATCGCGGCCAGGGCGAAATCTTCCTTGCTCCTGAAGTAGTTGTAGAACGATCCTTTGGGGACGCCGGCAGCATCGACGATTTGCTGAATCCCGGTGCCGTGATATCCTTTTCGGAGCATCAATTCCGCACCGGATTCGAGTATGGCGCCGCGTCTGTGGTCTCTGATCCGTTTCATGGGAATAACGATATGACCGGTCGTCTTAATGTCAAATTGTCCTGGTTCCAGCGACGGGTCCGGGTACCAGAAGCCCTGCAGGGACCGTGCTTGATTAATCGGTGAATGCGGTTATCTTAGGTTACATATTTCCGGAAACGCCGGTTTTACACGGTTTCTGCGCACGCTCAAGATTGCCCCGCTTTCCTACGGACACTGGTAATTGGCGAATTTTGTCATTACCAGCCCCTGAATCGATCCGGGGAAAAGACGCTGACCCGCCCGCCGCCTGTTTTCTTCCTGCTGACCGCTTTGACGGCTCTCCCGGAAACAACGACAAACCCGCACCGTGCTTCGTCCGCATCCGGTCCACATGGACTCGCGACGGGGCCGCGGTTGAAAAGGACCCGTGGAGGTGACCCATGGTCAATAGATCGGAACTATGTGAGAAAATATCTGAAATTTATCCCCAACTTGGATCATGCGAACGCAATATGGTCGTACAATGGGATGCGGCCAACAGGGCCTGGGCGGTGGATTTTGAGCTGGGGGGCGAAAAGGTGCGCCATTTCCTGGAAGATGCGGATGCCGCCGCCTGCGTGCTCGGCCGGCAGTGCGTGGGGGTGGGCATCGAGTTCGGCCAGTTCCTTTGACACCGTTCGGTGGGGCGGCAACCGGTTTATCAGGGGGGCATGTCGAATTCAACTGCCGATCAACCTCCGGTTGTCAATCTTGTCGGTCCGGAAGACAAATCGGCCCGATGGCCGGTCCTGCAGGTAGTGTCTCAGGGTTTTTTCAACCACCTTGAAGGCGATGTCGTTCCAGGGAATGTCCGCTTCTCCGAGCAATTTTACTTCGGAACTTTCCCGGGTGGGGTGAAAGTCGGGCGCCAGCAGGCGTGAACGGAACATCAGGTAAATCTGGTGGATGTGAACGATATCGACCATCAGGTAGGGTTCCAGGTCGGTAACGGTTGATGCCGTTTCCTCGAGGGTTTCCCGTCGGGCGCCGGCAGCCGCGGTCTCCCCGTTTTCCAGGAATCCCGCAGGCAGGGTCCAGTACCCTTTCCGGGGTTCGATGTTCCGGCGGCACATGAGGATCCGATCCTCCCATACCGGGATGCAGCCCACCACGAGCTTGGGATTCTGGTAATGGATGGTGCCGCAGGAAGGGCAGACGTGGCGCGGTCGTTCATCGTCCTCGGGCACCTGGAGAACCACGGGGCCGCCGCAATGGGAACAAAAATTCATTCGGTTAAATCTCCATCCGGGTAACGGCAATCATTCCGCCGAAGCAGACGTCCACATCACTGCCGGCTGCTCGGGGACGGTCGTGGATGATTCCCTGGTAGCGATAGCCCTTTGCCGCTTCAACGTATCGATAGCGGTGGGGGTGCTTGTCCAGGGGACACAAACGGTGGGCCAGGACGTCGTTGGCGGAAATCGGGCTGGGCAGATTGATGTTCCAGAACTGGCCCGCAGCCAGCGGTTTTTCCCAGACGGCCTGCAGGCATCGGGCGCTCTGCGCCTGTGCCGCCGGCCAGTCGACGGTGACGTCCGGTCCGATATACTGGGAGACGGCTGCCGCCCGGATGCCCAGAATGGCAGCTTCACGGGTGGCCGCCACGGTGCCGGACTGGTAGACATCGCTGCCCAGGTTGGCACCCGGATTGATCCCGGCAACCACCCAGTCGACATCGGGCACCAGGCATTTGACGGCCAGGCGGGTGCAGTCCGCCGGGGTTGCGTGAACCACATAGGTCCGTTCGCCGACACGATCCACCCGGATGGGATCGCGCATGGTCACCCGGTGCCCCACGTTGGACTGGGGGGTTGCCGGTGCGACGACCGTTATCTCGCCCAATGGTTTTACCGCTTCGACCAGGGCGGCCAGCCCGGGCTGATCGTATCCGTCATCATTGGTAACGACAATTTTCAATGGTTGCTCCATAACCGATCGGGTTGTCGGGGGTCATCAGCACTTCAGGATCATATCAGCCAATACTCAGAATGCAACCCCAGGCGGCCGCCTTCTGCCATTTTGACCGGCCGTGCGTTCCATGAATGTTTCTTCATTCCCGCCTGAATGTCGCCAACGCTTCCGCCGGGATCCTGCGGCCGGTGGATTCAACGGCTCTTTTTGCCGTCACCGGCTTTCGAAGCGGACGCGCACCGCGTCAAGCTCTCATCCTTGGGGCATGCGCCGCTTTGAGTTTAAAGCGCATGAGAAGAAGAGAATACATTGCCTCGTCCGGGTCGACCCCCTGTTTTACAGTTGCTTCTCGATAGAGTGAGAATAAAAGCCTCCTCTGTACAAGCTCGTTTTCTCATCGGATGTCAATGGTGCGGGTGCACCCACAAAGGATCTTTTTATGGACCCACAGGAAAATATGTTGTACACTTGGGCCGTTTTTTTCAAGCATCTATCCACCGCGGCGTTCCACCAACTCAGTTCCTCTTCAATGTAATCCGATTTTTTTCACACATCCATGTGACGGACATACATGGTTGTGCCGGAAAGGAGAATGCATGTCTGCCGAAAAAAATCCTGTCTATATCTGGCCGGGGGTGATCCTCTTGTTTTTACTTGTGATGTTGGCGGCGGGGCGGGCGCTTGCAGAAGAGGCGGGAACCTTTTCAGGCTCCTGGATCGTCAGCGGAACGTATCGGACCCTTGATTTCGCGGAGGGCAGGGAAGTGCTCACCTTCAGGTTGTCCGGCCACGTGAACCTGAAGAACGAGATCGGCACGGTTGCCGACCTGTGGTCGGAGTGCACCGGGTTGTGGGATGCCGGAACCGGCACTGCCACCCGATGCGTCTGGCGAACGCCGGGGGGAGAAGATGCGGCATACAGTATACTCGAAGGACGGCTGGTCGAGGAAGGCGTCCGTGTAAACGGCACGTTCGTGGGCGGTGCCGGCCGGCTCAAGGGGCTGACCGGGGGGCTGACGTTCACCTGGACATCGGTGTTTCGCAATCGGACCGAGAACCGGTTCACGGGCCATACCGAAAACCTGTCCGGTTCCTATCAACTGCCCTGACGGCGCCATCCAGGCATAACCAGACAGGAGGCTTGTCATATGTGGCTTGTCGAATTGTTGGTCGTATTGCTTTTTATCTGGCTGGGCGCGCGCCTGGGGAGCATCGGCATCGGGTTTGCCGGCGGCTTCGGCGTACTGGTGCTGGCCTTTGTTTTCGGCATCAAACCGGGCAGCATCCCGGTAGATGTCATTCTGATCATCATGTCGGTGATTGCCGCCATTGCAGCCATGCAGGTGGCCGGCGGGCTGGATTTCATGGTCCAGCTGGCAGAAAAGGTGCTTCGCAGCAATCCCAAGTATATCACCTTCATGGCACCGGTGGTGACCTATACCATGACCATGTTTGCCGGGACCGGGCTGACGGCGTTCTCCACCCTGCCGGTGATTGCCGAGGTGGCCAAGGAGACCGGCGTGCGTCCGTCCCGGCCGCTGGCCATTGCCACAGTGGCGTCCCAGATCGCCATTACCGCATCGCCCATATCGGCGGCGGTGATTTTTTTCGCCAGTGAACTGGAAAAGGTCGGGGTCAGCTACGTCCAGTTGCTGCTGATCAGCATCCCCAGCACGTTTCAGGCCGTCATGATGGCCGCCGTGGTCACCAATTTCCTGGGAAAGGAACTCAAAGACGACCCGGTCTACCAGGATCGACTGGCCAGGGGCCTGGTCTCGACATCATCCGACTCCCGGCAGGGGGAAATGAAGCCCGGCGCCAGAATGTCCGTCCTGATTTTCCTGATGGGGTTGATCGCTGTGGTTTCCTACGCCACCGCCATCAGCGGCAACGTCGGGCTGATCAAAGATCCGGTGCTGCCAAGAGATCATGCCATCATGACCATCATGCTCACCGTGGCCTCCTTCATCGCCTTGGTCTGCAGGATCAACACCAGCGACGTCCTCAATGCCGCCACCTTCAAGTCCGGAATGAGCGCCTGCGTCTGTGTCCTGGGCGTGGCCTGGCTGGGCACCACTTTCGTTTCCGCCCACATCGAGGAGATCAACGTTTTCGCCGGTTCCCTGCTGGAGGCCAAACCCTGGCTGCTGGCGGTGGTGCTCTTTTTTGCCGCCATGCTGCTCTATTCCCAGGCGGCCACCACGCGGGCCCTGATGCCGGCGGCCCTGGCCCTGGGCATCAGCCCGGTGGCCGCCATCGCCTCCTTCGGTGCGGTGGGATCCCTGTTCGTGCTGCCCACCTATCCGACCCTGCTGGCGGCGGTGGAATTTGACGACACCGGGTCAACGCGCATCGGCAGGTATGTATTCGATCACCCCTTCCTGATCCCGGGCGTCACGGCCATCGCCCTGTCCGTGGTGATCGGGTTTATGATTGCCCCGATCATTCTTTAGCTTAAAAGGAGGTCGATCCCATGATCAGACTCAACGAGGTATTGAAGAGAGCATCCAAAAAAATGGGTGTGGCCCGCACCGACCTGGAAGATTTTTTTAAACGCGGCGAGCAGGTGATCTATGCGGCCGAGGACTGGCTGTTTCACGAATCCACCCCCCGGCAGTGGGCCGGGCTGGTCGTCGATGGCGACGTGACCATCGTTCGTGGCCTGCACGGTTCCACCCGGCATCTGGCCGTTCTGACCCCCGGTGCCCTGATATCGGAAGGTGCTTTTCTGGAGGATGAGGCCCATGCCACAGGAGCCTTTACCCGAAACGGGGCCACGGTCTGGCAGATCTCCCAGGCGGCCCTGGCCGCCTTTCGGGAGGAAAAGCCGGACCAGTTCTATCGCATCGTCGCCCGGGTGGCCGCGGGAATCAGCGACCGGCTGCGCATGGCCGCCGAACGGGTCACCGGGGCCGGGCCGGCGCAGCTGATCGGCGATTTTCGGACCGAGCACGATTCACTGGGGGAAAGAGAACTGCCCGACGAGGTCTATTACGGGGTGCAGACCCTGCGGGCCATGGAAAACTTTGCCATCTCCGGTGTGTTCGTCAAGAATTTCGAGCACATGATCGAAGCCCTCGCTTTTGTCAAGAAGGCAGCGGCCCAGGCCAACTGTGAACTGGGGGTGCTGGACGACGCCAGAATGAAGGCCATCTGCGAGGCATGCGATGAACTGCTGGACGGCCGGCTGCACGACCAGTTCACCGTGGACATGTTCCAGGGCGGCGCCGGCACCTCCACCAACATGATGGCCAACGAGGTGATCGCCAACCGCGGGCTGGAGATCATGGGATACTGGAAGGGGGCATACGAGCACCTGCATCCCAACGACCACGTCAACTGCAGCCAGTCCACCAACGATGCCTATCCAACGGCGATCAAGCTGGCCGTGCTGCTGTCACTCAAGGATCTGCTGGGCGCCATGGACGAACTGAAGGTGGCCCTGGAGACCAAGGCGGAGGCGTTTGCCGATGTGCTCAAGATGGGGCGCACGGAAAACCAGGATGCGGTGCCCATGACCCTTGGCCAGGAGTTTTCGGCCTATGCGGTCATGATCGAGAGCGCCGCCGAGGCCCTCAAGCGCACCGAGGACGAATTTCACAACATCAACATGGGCGCCACGGCCATCGGTACCGGCATCAACAGCCCGCCCGGATACGCAGACCGGGTGACGCTTAAATTGTCCGAGGTCAGCGGCTTCGCGTTGCGCCGGGCCCGCAACCTGGTGGAGGCCACCCAGAACGCCGGGGCCTTTGCCCAGATGTCGGCCACCATGAAGCGGGCGGCGGTGCAGATATCCAAGATCTGCAACGACCTGCGCTGGATGTCTTCCGGCCCGCGATGCGGGTTGAACGAGATCAACCTGCCGGCCATGCAGCCGGGGTCGTCGATCATGCCGGGCAAGGTCAACCCGGTGATTCCCGAATTGGTCAACCAGGTCTGCTACCAGGTGATCGGCTACGATGCCGTGGTCTCCATGGCCGCCGAGGCCAGCGAACTGGAGTTGTGCATGGCCGAGCCCATCATCGCCTACGACCTGCTGCACGGCATGCTGATTTTAAAAAACGCCTGCATCACCCTGACCAGCCGCTGCATCGCAGGCATCGAGGCCAACCGCGAGGTCTGCCGCAGTTACGTTGAGAATTCCATCGGCCTGGTCACCGCCCTGGTTCCGGTGATCGGCTATGAGAAATCCGCCGCCATCGCCAAGGAGGCGCTGAAAACCGGGGGCAGCGTCTACCACCTGGTGCTGGAAAAGGGCTGGCTGACCCAGGAGCGCCTGGACGACATGCTGCGGCCGGAGAACATGACCGACCCCCGGGAAATCCCCAAATGACCATATCCATGCCGGAGACGGGCGGGTATCCTTCAAACCTTTCGGTGGTTTCCCCGTCCGGTCCGGTTGCCCTGGGAACAACCTCACAACCTGAACTGTTCACGGCAGGAGAATCATGTTGCGTCTGAAATGGGTCACATTCCCGGGACTTGTTTTTATTCTTTTTCTGGCATTTTCCCCGTTGCCCGCCCGTTCGGCCGACCTCGGCGTGGGGGATGAGCCGGGGTGGCCCCGGGAGATCAAGGTCCCCGAAGGGACGATTGTCATTTATCAGCCCCAGATCGAAAAATTTGAAGGAGACCGCTTGGCGTCGCGGTTTGCGGCATCGGTCCAGACCCCCAAAATGGCGGAGCCCGTATTCGGCGCTGTCTGGACAAAGGCCCGCGTGGAGACCGACCGGGATGCGCGCATCGTCAGGCTGGTATCCCTGGAAACCGTCCGTTCGCGGTTTCCCAACGCCACGGATGAAGAGGCGGCCGCCTTTGCCGGGATTTTGAAAGCCCGTGTACCGCAGTGGAATTTGCCCATGTCCCTCGACCGGCTCCTTGCCGGCCTCGAAGTGGCTGAACAGCGCAAGGTCGTGGAAGGGCGGCTGGAGAACCGGCCACCGAGGATCATCCACGTCCAGCACCCGGCGATACTGGTTACGCTCGACGGGCAGCCGATTCTTCAGCCCATCGACAATTCAACGCTGATGGCGGTGGTCAACACGCCTTTTCCCATGGTTTTCAGCCCGGCCGATAAATCCTATTACCTCATGGGCGATGACACCTGGTATCGGGCCAGCGCCGTCACTGACCAATGGGAGCAGGCTGCCGATCCGCCGGAAGCGGTGGCCGGTATCCGGCCGGAGCGACCGGACGGGGGGGCGTTGCCCGGCATCGCTTCCGATCTGGAGGTTATCGGCGCCACGGAACCCACCGAGCTCATATCCACCGACGGGCCGCCCCGGATGACCCCGTTTCCCGGCAACGACCTGATGTTTGTGGAAAACACCACCAGCGATATCGTCTACGAGGTGGATACCGGCCGTTATTTTCTGCTGATATCCGGCCGCTGGTACCGGGCCGGGAAACTGGCCGGCCCCTGGTCCCATGTACTGCCGAGCCGTCTGCCGAAAAGCTTTGCACAGATTCCGGCTGACTCGCAAAAAGGGGACCTGCGAGCCAGCATTCCCGGTACCGTCGAAGCCAGGGAGGCCGTGCTCGATGCCCAGGTGCCGGAAACCACGGTTGTCATACGGTCGGAGGCGGCCCTCGAGGTGGTCTACGATGGTGCCCCCGAATTTGAAGGCATCAAGGGGACGAGAATCGACTATGCCGTGAACACGGCCACTCCGGTGATACGGGTGGCGGGGACGTACTACGCCGTGGACAATGGCGTGTGGTATGTGTCGGCAGCCCCCAGGGGCCCCTGGACCGTTGCAGACAGCGTTCCGGCTTCGGTTCAGGAGATTCCGCCGTCCAGCCCCGTTTACCACGTCAAATATGTCTATGTGTATGATTCCACGCCCGAAGTGGTTTATGTGGGTTACACGCCCGGATACACCGGCTGTTACGTTCATCACGGGGTCGTGGTGTACGGAACGGGTTACCGGTATCACCCCTGGTATCGCCACGACTACTACCCGCGGCCGGTGACATGGGGCTACAGCGTAAGATACAGCTCCTACTACGGCTGGAGTTTCGGGGTCGCTTTTTCCAACGGGCCGTTCACCTTTTATTTCGGCTACGGCTGGGGGGTCCCGTATTACCGCGGCTGGTGGGGGCCGCCCCGATACCGTCCCCCCTACTACCGGCCCCCGCACCACCGTCCTCCGCCACACCGGCCGCCCGAGCCTACGCATCCCATCGCCAAACCACCGGGGGAGCGACCACCCGGTGGGGGCGGACCGTCCGGCGGCCGTCCCGTAAATCTTCCCAGCGGTGGCAGCCTGTATGACCGGGTGCCCGGCCGCGAGGGTGGCGATCGGTCCCGCCCGGCCACCCGGGAGGTGAAAGGCACGCGCCCCGCGGGGCGGCCGGCCAACCTGCCCAACAACGTGTATACCGACAGGGAGGGCAATATTTTTCGCCGCACCGGCAGCGGGTGGGAGCAGCGCCAGGGAACCCAGTGGACACGACCCGGCGGAGACAGGACCGCCGGATCGCCGGACCGCCCGGCCACGCAACTATCCGGGCCGGCCGTTCAGCCCGCCCGGCAGCCGGCAGGCAGTGTGCAGAATGACCGGCAGCGCAACCTTCAGCGTGATGCCAATTCCCGGAGCCGGGGCCAGCAGCGGACCCAGCAGTATCAGCGATCCCGCCAGCGCCAGCCGAGCCGCAGCGGAGCTGGCCGGGGCGGGGGCGGCAGGCGCCGCTGATTCAACGCTGTCGATCGGTCCCGCCACATGCAGGCTTGCCGCCCCTCATGAAATGGGCGCGGGGAAGGCGTCGGATGCATGCGGGACCGTCAGCCCTGTCTGGCCATCTTTTCCTCATCGCTTACATATTGATTCAACCGATCCATCCACGCATCCAGTTCTTTTTCCGGGGCAAAGAGAAAGAAGCTGCCGGTACTGCGTTGCACGGCCATGAGGTCGATGAGAAAATCGTAAACGGCATTGGCGGCCTGCTGGTTGGCCACCAGGGCCTGGTTCTGGGCGTCAATCAGGTCGATGATGGATTTGATGCCGCGAACATAGGAATCGGTCACCAGGGTCAGATTGCGACCGGCCGCATCGGCGGCGTCTTTAGAGAGCCGGATGCCGGGGTAGGAGGCCCGGATCAGGTGAACCGCGTTGAGAATGCGTGCCTCGATGCGGTTGGCGATATTGTCCCGGTCATAGCGGAGCTTCGACAGTTCTTCCCGTGACCGACTGAGCGCGGCGCGCCTGCCGCCTCCGGTGTACAGGGGCAGGGACGCCTGGACGCCGGCCGTCCAGTCCGTATCGTTTTTGCCTGACAGCTGGAGACTGCCGATGGATGGGGGGGCAGATCCCTCACCCCCTTCGGAGAACCTTTCGGTGACATCCCCAAAAAGGGACACCGTAGGCACCCAGAATTCTCTTTTTGCCAGGGTGATGCTGCGCTCCTGAGCTGCCATGGCCGCCTCGATCTGCTTCAGCTCCGGTGATGCCGCGAGCCCTTCCGCCACCAGAAAGTCCCTCAGGATCCGAATTTCCATGGGGTTGTTCATGTAATCCGTCAGCCGGTGATCCGGCAGAATGCTCATGGGGTCGCGGTAGTCGGCCTCCTCGGGGGCAAACATCTCCCTGAGGGGGCGATTGAGAATATTATTCATTGCGCTGATGGTGTCCAGGGCGATGGACTGGGCCGTCAGGACGTTTCGCCGGCTGTCGGCAATCTGGCTTTCCCAGCGATACACCTCCTCGGGGCCGCCGGCGCCGATGTCCACGCGGATGCGCGCCCGTTCCAGGTTCTCACGGGTCAGCTTCAGGTTCTCTTTCTGAATCCGTTCGATGCTCCTGGCGCGCAGCACGTTGAGGTAGGCACTGGCGGCGGCCTGAACGATGTCCAGCCGAACGGCATCGCGCCCCTGCTCACGGGAGGTCTGCAGTTCTCTCTCGATGGTATACCCGGCCCAGGCCTTGTCCGAATAGACCAGTTGGGTGGCCTGCAGGGAGCCGGTCCACAGGCGCTCGGGCTGGGCTCCGAAAGAGGCCTGTGCCCGGTCGTCATCGATAATCGAGGCCTGGGTGGAAACGCCCACCTGGGGCAGCAGCGGTGACCGTGCTTCCTCCACCTGGGCCGCGCCGGCTTCCACCGTTCGATTGGCGGCGGCCAGGTCAAGGTTGGCCGCCAGGGCCTCCTGCATGGCCATGACGATGTTCAGCCGCCGTTGATCCACCGCGGACGCGTCGTCCAGCAGGTCCGCCTCGGCAAGGACCCCCCAGTTCGGGTAGATGCCAATGGCGCGGGCGGTAGCCATGTTGATGGCCAGTTTCTCGCCCACGGCAAAGGCGGTGGACAGGTCGCCGGGATTGGTGCCGTCAAGGGTTTCCTGGACATTGATGGCCACGCTGCGGGCCAGGTGCAAAAAGGTGTCCTCGGGGGTGGTGCTGACCAGGACCCCCTTTTCCACATCGCATCGTCCCCTCAAGGAGAAGCTGGGAAGCCGGCGCTGGTTGATACCGGCCACCAGCTTCCGGAATTCCGCGTCGGGCAAACGGGGTATCAGCGTAAGCAGCACGGCATCGCTGTCAGCGGGAATGTCCGCCAGGGCCTGTTCTCCGGATTCGGTCACGGGGACCACGGTGACATCCATGGTAAACTCGTTGGACATCCGTCGGGCGATGGTGTTCAGCTGGGGGATGGCCTCGCGCAGGAAGCCGTCCGCAACCAGGGCCAGGCGGGAAAACGGCGTGATCTCCCGAAAGGTCTGGATTGCCCGGTTGAAATCGGAAAAGATGCTGATATAGTTCAGGTTCGGCACGCCACTGGTGCCTGCCTCGACGGGGAGTCCCTGAAGCCTGGCGTCCACCACATAGGCGGCGAAAACCGGTTTGCTGAAGTTGCGGCGCCGGCAGACTTCATGGGCGGACGCCCCGCCAAGGACCAGCACCATGTCCACGCCGGCGGACGCCAGCAGCCGATCCAGGGCCCGGTTGATCTGCCGCATATTCCATTCCCCGCTGGCCTGCGCATGGGCCGGGAATACCACGGTATGGGCGCCTCGGGTCATACTGTCGATTTCATGGAAAAAAAGATCCCTGATCACTGGAAATTGCGGCGAGTCACCGTCATATACCACGCCGATTCGAACGGTTTTTGCCTGGACGACGGAAGCGAGGATAACGGCCAGGCCGATCAATCCCAAAACGAGTGCCAATCGGCGTTTCATACGCAACTCCTGTGTGCATGTTGGTTAACGATATCCCGGCCCTGATCTTCAATTGTCCGGTTCGCAGGGAATCTTGAAGAAGGCGGTATACAGCGTCGGGACAAAAACCAGGGTCAGAAGGCTGGCGAATCCCAGGCCGAAGACAATGGTGACCGCCATGGAGATGAAAAAGGCATCCTGGAACAGCGGAATCATGCCCATCATGGTGGTCAGGGCCGCCAGCATGACCGGCCGCATCCTGCTGACCCCCGAGTCCACCACGGCATGAAAGGGCGCCTTGCCATCACGGATCTCCAGGTCGATCTGGTCGATGAGCACGATGGCGTTCTTGATCAGCATGCCGGACAGGCTCATCAGCCCCAAAAGGGCCATGAAACCGAACGGCTGGCCGAGCAGCAGCAGACCGGCGGTAACGCCGATCAGGGACAGGGGAACCGTCAGCCAGATGATCAGCGGCTGCCGGAAGGCGTTGAACAGGCATATCACCGTCAGGATCATCAGGCCGAAGAAAATGGGAATGTAATCTCCCAGTTTGCGCTGGGCGTCGGCGCTGTCTTCGGCCTCCCCGGACCAGGCCATGAAATAGCCGGGCATGTCCTTGAGCGGAATGATGTCGTCGTACTTCACCTTGATGGTCTCGGCGGTGTATTGTTCCGGGGCGACCGCTTTGCCCAGGTAGGCCTCGGTATCCACACCCAGGGCCTGTTCGATTTTGGGTTTCAGGCGGGCGAACAGCTGGGAAGGCAGCTGTGTACGGGCATCGCAGTGCATTTTGATCATGCTGCGACGCTGGCGCCTGGAAATGCGCGCGTTTTCCGAACGCGTCTCGAACCCGTCAATCACCTGGCTCAAGGGGACGTTGCGGTTCGCCATGGGGCTGTAAACCTGGATGTCACGCATGTTCTCCATGGTGCTGCGTTCGCCGGCGGGCGCCCGGGCAATGATGGGGATCAGTTCGATCCCTTCCCGGTAGACGCCGGTCGTCGTCCCCGAAAAGTTGGACTGGATGGCCTGGGCGATCATGGGGCGGTCGATTCCCTGGCGCCGGGCGCGGTCTTCGGCAATGACCGGTTGAACCACCTTGACGGGTGCGCCCCATTCGCTGCGCAGGGCCTTGGTCTCCGGATCGGCCTCCATGATGGCCATGGCCTTGTCGGCCAGGCCTCTTAACACGACCGGATCCGGGCCGTTGATGCGCAGCTGGATTTTTCCGCCGGCACCGGGTCCCAGGGCGAACTTCTTCACATTGACGGTGACGTCCGGCATCATCCGTTCCAGGTCGTTTTGCATCCTGGTGTAAATCTGCTCGATCACTTCGAAGTCGGTCACCCCCACAAGAATGCTGCAGTAGTGAGGTCCCGCGTCCACCGGAACATCATAGGTGAGCAGAAACCGCGAGTGTCCCGAGCCGATGGCCGAGGCAATGTCCGTGACCCCTTCCAACTCCCTCAGGTAGGCCTCCATGCGGGCCACCCCCGCCTCCGTTTCGCGGATGTGGTTGCCTTCCCGGAACTGGCATTCCACCATGATCTGGGGACGCGTGGACGGCGGAAAAAACATGTTGTCCACATACCCGAAACCGAAAATGGCCATGGCGAACATGCCGGCCACCACGGCGATGGTCACCCAGCGAAACCGGATCGCGGTGATGAGAAGCCGGCGATACACCTGGTAGAATCTGCCGCCATAGGGATCGGCTGCCTTGCCGGCACTGCTGCCCCCGGCCTTTTTGCTGAGGACGAACAGTTTGGTCGCCAGCGGCGTGGTGGTCACGGCGGTCAGCCAGCTCAGGGACAAGGATATGAGAATCACGTAGTACAGGGACCGGCAGTATTCCCCGGTACTGTTCTGCATGCTGCCGATGGCGGCGAAGGCCAGCACGGCCACGGCGGTGGCGCCCAGCAGGGGAATCGAATTTTGCCCCACCACCTCCTTGGCGGCCTGCATGCCGTCCATGCCCTGCTCCATGCGCACCTTCATGCCGTCCACCACCACGATGGCGTTGTCCACCAGCATGCCCAGGGCGATGATCAGGGCGCCCAGGGAAATGCGCTCCAGGGCGATGGCGTAATAGTCCATCAACACGAACGTGGCCGCGATGGTGAGCACCAGGATGAACCCGATGATCAGGCCGCTGCGCAGCCCCATGAAAAACAGCAGCACCACGATGACGATCAGAACGGCCTCCACCAGGTTGATCACGAATCCGTTGACCGCCTCGGTGACGGCATCGGACTGCATGGCGATCACACCCAGCTCCATGCCCACCGGTATCTGGGGCATCAGCTGCCCGATGCGGGCCTTGACCGCGTCGCCCATGGTGACGGCATTGCCGCCCTGCACCGTGGAAATGGCAATCCCGATGGCGGGCTTGCTGTTGAAGCGCAGGATGGCCCTCGGCGGATCCACGTAATCACGCCGGATGTCGGCCACATCCTTCAGGTAGATCAGCTTGCCTCCCCGGCTGGCAATGAACAGCTCCCCGAAATCTTCTGCGGACTTGAAAATACCCGTGGGAAAGATAGGGATATATTCGCTGCCGATTCTGATTTTACCCGAATCGACAGGCAGGTTCTTGGCGCTCAGGGCGTTGAAGATCTCCTGGCGCGTGATTCCCAGGGCCGCCATTTTTTCGCGGGACATCGCCACGTAGATGGCCTCGGTCTGCTCACCGAAAAAAACGACCTTTTTGACGTCCACAACCGTCAGCAGCTCCCTTTTGAGCAGTTCGGCGACCTCTTTGAGTTCGGCATACGAGTATCCGTCTCCGGTCAGGGCGAAATAGACGCCGTAGACGTCCCCGAAATCGTCGTTGATGATCGAGGGACCGGCGCCCGGGGGCAGCTGCCCCTGAACGTCATAAATCTTGCGGCGCATTTCGTCCCACACCTGGGGCAGGGTCGTTTTGTCGAAGCTGTCCTGGATGGTGACCTTGACGGTCGATAACCCGCGGGAGGAGTAGGATTCGATGCGGCGGAGCTGACCCAGTTCCTGAACCGCCTTTTCGATCTTTTCGGTCACCTCCTTTTCGACCTCGTCGGGTGAAGCGCCGGGATATGGCGTGACGACCACGGCATCCTTGATGACGAATTCGGGGTCTTCCAGCCGGCTCAGGTTCCGGTAGGCCAGGTAGCCGAGGAGCAGCAAGACCACGGTCAGGGTCCAGGTGACGATATTCTTGCGGATAGAGAACTCAGCGATATTCATTGCCGGCAATCCTTATCTTGTGTCTGTCCGGAAACAGGAAAATGGGGCTGAGATCAAGGTATGCGGTTAATCTGTGCCGCCCCGCCTGGATCACGGGCTGTCCCCCAGGCATGTGGTTGATGTGCCGATGAAAAAATCGTACGTCCAACGCAGATATCGTGCTGATTGGCCATTTATGGGTGGACGCGATCTACTCTTTCCATATGCTGACCTGCATGCCCTCTTTCAGCTTGGTGACCCCGGAGGTCACGATTTTCTCTCCTCCGGAAAGGCCTTCGAGGATGACAATGTCCTCGGATCCGGTCATCTCGCCGACCCGGACGCCTTTTTTACTCACGGTCATCTGACTTTCGAGCACCCACACGTAGGGCTTTTGGTCTGCACCCTCCGTTACGGCAATGGCGGGGATGACGATGCGGGCGGCCGAGCAGCCGATTCCGGCCTGCTTGCCGGTTACCGTTGCCGTCATGCCGGGCAGCACGTTGATTCCTTCAGGCCGGTCCATGACCAGTACCACCTGGTAGGTCTGGGTTTGGGGATCGGCCTCGGTGGAAAACTCCTTGAGCTCGAGGGGGAACTGTCTATCGGGCGCCGCCGAAAACGTCGCCGTGGCTTCGATTTCTTCACCCTGCCGGAGCGTGGCCACGACCGTCTCGGGTGCATCCACGAGGACTTCGATCCTGGAAAGGTCCTGAAAGAAAACGATGGGCTGCTTGGCCTGCACTTCCTGGAAGTTCTCCACATAGCGCTTGGCCACGATGCCATCAAACGGTGCTTTCAGGTAGGTGTCTTTCAGGGCATTCTGCGCGTCTTCCAACTGGGCGGCGGCCACATCGCGGGAGGCCTTGTAGCGGTCGAACTCGGCCTTGGACACCTGTTTGCGCACATACAGCTCCTTGTAGCGGTCGTACTGGCGATCGGCTTCGATGGCCCGGGCCTTGGCCTGGTCGAGGGTGATCTTGAAATCCCGTGGCAGGATGCGGGCGAGCAGCTGTCCCTTTTTGACTTCCTGGCCTTCTTCCACGGGCAGTTCCACCAAGGGGCCGGGGACCTTGAAGGAGAGATCCACCCGCCGGTTGGCCCGTGTTTTTCCGGGATAGGTCATGGTGGTGCCGCCGCCGCCGCCTTTGACGGTGATGACTTTTACCGGGCGGACGACTTCTTTCGGGGCGGGTTCCTCCTTTTTGCCGCAGCCGCAAACAAGAAAAAACATTAACGCCGTGGCAGCGGTCCTGAGAAACCAATGCCTTGTTGGGAACCGGTCAGACAGTTCTGCGACGACTGGAGTCCGTTTCATGGGCAAGACCTCTGGGTGATGGTTGTATGGAAAATGGATTGGCAAACAAGGGTGAAAGGTGGTCGGCCTTATCAACCAGATCACCTGACATTAACCGAAAAGACTCGTTAAAACAACCCTTTAATGCATGCGATGCGCCGTTAAAGGACGGGCCTTGTATGATTGGAACATTCGTGCTTGGCCCTGGTTCCACAAGGCGCCTGCATCAGGGGGTCAACCGGTATGAGCGGCTGGGAGGTGCGGCTCCGGCCATTTCATCCAGCCTGTCCTTCAGGGCATTGAATGCGTCAAACCCGCGGGTGCCCGGGATGGCGTCTCCCATGGCAGCTCGAAAACCGGTCAGGCAGAAGGTGATGATGAATTTGTTCTGGGGCACGGTCACATTCATTATTCCGAGGACCTCAGGTACGCTCCCCAGTAGCCCATGCCCACAAAAACGACGCCACCGATGGTGTTACCGATGGTAACCGGGACAAGGTTTTTCAGAAAAAAGGCGCTCCAGGTGAGGGTGGTCAAATCGACGCCTTCGGGCGCCAGACCGGCCCATCGGGAGAGGAAGATGCCGGCCGGGATAAAATACATATTGGCCACGCAGTGCTCGAATCCGATGGCCACGAATCCCATGATGGGGAAGAATATGGCAAAAATTTTACTGACCGTCTGTCGTGCGGCCAATGCCATCCAGACCGCCAGGCAGACCATCCAGTTACAGCCGATGGCCCGCACAAACGCCTCGCCCAGATGCAGGTTGACCTTGGCGTGGGCCGTTTTCACCGCGACCGCCCCCAGCGCGTCGCCCCCCGCTTTCCAGAGCCCGGAGTAATAGAAGAGCAGCGCCAGCAGAATCGAACCTAAGAAATTGGCCGCATAAACGAGCCCCCATTTGGCCAGGACCTTCTGCCAGGTCACCCTTCCGGTCATGACGCTGGAGACCATGAGCGTGTTGCCGGTGAACAGTTCCGCACCGGCGATGACCACCAGCATGAGACCGAGGCTGAACGTGGCGCCGGTGACCAGCTTCTTCAAACCCGTTCCCAGGTCCGCCGGCATGTCGAAGGTTACCGAAGCGGAAAAAAGCCCGCCGAATCCGATGTAGGCGCCGGCCATCACCCCCAACACAAACAGGGAGAACCACGGCGATGTCGCTTTGACGACCCCCACGGTTTCGGCCACGGTTTCGGCAATGGTTTTGGGTACTTTATCGTCCACGCTCTGGGTCGGAAACTTGCCCAGTATTTTCTCAAATCGTCCCATTACCTTTTTCTCCCGGTCCAATTTGCCGGCAATCGCCTTTTTGACGGTCGCCGCGATCTCCTCCGGGGTGAACGGTTTGGCCAGGTAATCCATGGCGCCGCGTTTCATGGCTTCCGTCGCCCGGCCAACGGAAGGATAACCGCTGATCATCACGACCGCCGATTCGGGTGCATCCGTTTCCAGCCGTGCCACGACATTCATGCCGTCGAGTTCCGGCATGTGCCAGTCGCAAAGGATAACCGTGTATTCGTTGTGTTTCGCCAGCTCAAGCCCCTCTACCGGGTTGGTGGTCGTGGTCACTGCAAATCCTTCTTCGGTGAATATGCGCTGACATGATGTCAGAACGGCGGTGTCGTCGTCGATGATCAACATGCTTGGTTTCATTTTGCGGCTCCTTCCTGGGGTATGGTTGCTTTCCGGGGCATGGCTACCCCATCTTCAGCACGGCTTGAACCAGTTCTTCGGGGGTAAAGGGTTTGGCGATGCAGTTGTCCGCACCGGCATGGCGCCCCGCTTCAATGGTATCTGCGGTCAGGTATCCGGTCATCATCAGGATGGGCATTCCAGGCCGTATCTTCTTGGCACGCCGGATCATTTCAAACCCGTCCCGGCCGGGCATCTTGATGTCGGTCAGCATCAAATCGAAGCTTTCGGCGGCCAGAATCGCCGCCCCCGTCTCCACGTTGTCCGCCGTTTGAATGGCCATGCCCTCGGCCTCCAGAATCCGGCAGCAGCTCTGCACCACGATGGCATCGTCGTCGACGACCAGAATTCTCATTACGATTTCTCCCGGCTTCCGGCGGGGGGCGCCGATGCCTTGACCTGCTGCCGGGGCAGCCAGATCGTAAAAGTGGTTCCCGATTCAAGCCTGGATCTGACGTTGATGGTCCCGCCATGGCGCTGAATGATGCCGGCGGAGACGGCCAGACCGAGGCCGGTGCCCTTGCCCACCGCCTTGGTGGTGAAAAACGGGTCGAACAACTGATCCATGTGCTCGGGTGAGATGCCGCTGCCGTTATCGGCAATCCGGATTTCTACGCCGGGGGCATCGTTGTGGTCGGCCCGGGTCGTCCGGATTTCGATTTTTCCGGCTGACGGCGTGGCATCCAATGCGTTGATGATCATGTTGATCAGGACGCTTTGAAACTGATTGCGATCCAGGGTCAAGGCGGGCAGGCCCGCTTCGCCCTTGAAAGAGAGGTGAACATCTTTGATCAGTGCCTGATTTTTCATTAATCCCACGCTGTCTTCGACCAGGCTGTTGATATTCACGGTTTCAGTGGAAATCTCCGTCTGGCGGGAAAAGTCGAGCAGGCTCTTGACGATCCCCCGGACCCGCTCGGTCTGGGCGGCAACGGTTTCCAGGTCGGACCGGACCTCGGCTGGCAGATCCTTTCGCCGCAGGATCAGATGGGTGAAGGTCAGGACGGCCGTCAACGGGTTGTTGATTTCGTGGGCCACCCCGGCCGCCAGCTTGCCCACACTGGCCTGCTTTTCCGACTGAATCAGGCGGGTCTCGCTCTCGGCCCGCTGGCGCTCCTCCCTCTCTTTCAGGGCCCCGGCCATGATCAGGAATTTTTTCTGCAACTGACCGATGTCTCCCCTGGAGATGGTGCCGATATTAGGTGAGAAATTACCGCTGGATATCTCTGCGCTGGCACGGATCAGATTGCTCACCGGACGCATGATCCGTCCGGCAAACAGCCACTCCAGTGCGATGGCGATGATCACGCCCGCCAGGGTGATGCCGCCGAAAACGACGATGGCCCTTCTCCGGATGTCTGAATATTTGGCCTCCAGTACGCCCACATACAGCATGCCCACCCGTTTTCCGGCAATATCGGCGATGGGCTCATAGGCGGTGATGGTCCAGTCATCGAGCACCCTGGCGCGGTCGGTCCATTTTTCTCCTTTCTCCAGTACGTGCCGGGCCACCTGCGGCGAGGCCAGGGTCCCCAGCGCCCGCTTTCCCGACGGATCTTTTACGCTGGTCGCAATCCTCAGATCCTTGTAAAAAATAGTGGCCGTGCCCACGTTCCGGCCTTTGTAAACCTCATTTTTAAAGACGGTCGCTCCGATTTTATCGACGATCGTGGTGTCACGGTTGAGCAAAAACCCCCCGTAAAGGACGGCGGCGATGCTGCCGTCGACAACGATGGGAACCGCCGCGCCGACCGTCAGCCCGCTCGTCTCCCGGTGGGCCGGTGCGCCGTCCGCTTTCCCGGACGAACGAATCGTGATGTCCGCACGGTCGGCCATGGACGGGCTTTCGGCCATAAGCTGGTCGCGATCCATGACCAGTGTGCCGGTGACGGTCTGCCGCTTTTCCAGTGTGTGGCCTGCCAGCGGATGGAGAGGCCCTGGGGCGGATATTTCACGGGCCGTTGTCGCCGAACCGGATATCACCTGTCCCCGGGCATCGGTGATTCCCGAAAAATCCAACTTCAGCCGGTCGGACAATTGATCGACCGATTCGGCAACAGCCAACAGACCCGCGGCGGAACCTTTACCCGAGTATTCGTGATTCGATGCGATGACTTCCAGGGCCAGACGAACGGCGTTGATCCGCTCCTCATAGATGAGGCGGGCGACGTTCAGATCCTGTCGAACCCGGTTGTTGGCTTCGTCGATCACCGATTGGTAAAGCAGTTTCCCGCCCACTGTAAGAGATATCAGGCCGATGAACAGCGACACGGCAATCAGGCTGATGATCAACTTAACGCGTATGGAGTGAATTTTGGTCAAACGGAAGTGCATGATCGTCGTACCTTGGTCACTGGACGTTGCCGGGAGTCGATCGAGGCGCTGGTGGCAACCATGGTTCGGGACTCCGGGACGGGAAGCGCCAATGGCAGCCGATGGAAAATATCGGTCCGTTCAGGGGTGACCATCCCGGTTGTCATCCCCGACGTGATTTTCCGCCTTCGATGGTCAGGCCGTCGTGTGTTGCGCAGCGAAGGCCTTAAAGAATGTCCGACAGCGCGAATCCGACGCCGATGGTATTGGCTGAATCGTCATAGTCCAGGATGCTCTGCCCGTACCCGTTGAAATACTGCACATACCCTTTGAGTTTCCGATACAGGGGAAAGCTCCACCCCAACTCCACGGCCCCCTTGTTGCCGGAACTCCTCAGGTTGTTGCGCATCATCATGGAAAAGGTGTGGTCGTTCCATTTGTATGCCACCCGAAGCTCTCCGTAACCCATGTATTTGTCGATGTCCGGATTGTCGTCATCATCGTCGTCTTCCGGAACCCGCCACCAGGGTTTGATGCCGAGCACAAAATGGTTTCTTTCGATTAAAATGCTGGCGTACAGCCGGTTCCAGCTTCTGGACAGGGGTTCGGCGCGGCCGTTGGACTGATGCGCCGCACCGATCGCGATCAACCGGGTTTTGAATCCCCAGAATTTCCAGTCGGTATCGAACTGCACCCAGGCTTCGGGTTCATGGTTCGTATCCCGAAAGGGGCTGGAATTGTCGCTGTTGTAGGCCTGCCAGTAGGACTGATTGGTGTAGGCGACATATAAATCACCGTTGTCCTTAAAGATATTATCAAACAACTGATATTTGACGCTGATCTGGAATTTGACTTCCACATTGTCCAGCTCTGCATCTTCCAGCGACGTTCCTTCCAGCGCTTCTTCATTGGGGGAGCTGTTGTAAGCGACCGGCAAAAGATAGTTGGCACGGTGCGGGGTCAGTACGAACCAGTCCTGGCTGGTTCTCCCCTCTTCTTTCAGTCGGACCTCAACGGGGCTCGGCGGTTTTTCCGCTTCCTGTTCAGCCGCCGGCCCTTCGGCCCGGTGGGCGTTAACGCAATCCCGGCAATATTGTTTCAATTCTCCAACGGTCACACTGTCCGGTGCCGTTTCGAGCATGTCGGCCATGCATGCATCAAGGGTCGAACAGTCCTGCGCCATTCCGGCACCCGGCAACAGCAGGAAAACAATAATCAGGGGGCGCCACATGGCCATTTTTTTCGTCATTCATTCCTCCAATGGTTTGATCTTTCCGTGGGCCGCCAACACGGCGGTGAACGGAAAACGGGTAGATACCACCGTTTTTGGCCCGTTTACTCACGGACCTGAAAGGACTTCGGGGGGCAGTTGCTGCGTGTCGTGCGTCTGGTTGATGGGGCTCAGGGGCAGTATACACAGCTCCGGACTGAAATACAAACTGGTGCCAGTCGACAACATGCATTCAAGCCAGCTCCGGAAAGTGCCGGCCCTGATCTCAGGCTGCCGGCGTCTCCGATAAACGCCTCCATCGACGCAGCAGGGGGGCCGCCGTGAGTTCATCCAGTCCGTTCGTTTCGAAGAAGGCAAACATGTCCGCGGCATTGCCCTGGCGCCAGAGGGACTTCAGCCATTCTCCGGCCAGGGGATCCAGGCATCCGTATTCACCGAAACGTCCGGTCAGGTGGTCGGCCAGCACGGCTTCCCCCATCCACCCCAAGAGGTAATCGGCGCAGTAGAATTCGGGCACCAGGTCGAACAGGTGACTTTCCGGCTGGTGGTAGAAACCGGTGATGCGGGCCATGGTGTCGGCATAGGGTTGGCCGTCGGTCAGGTCGCCGCCGGTAAACATTTCGTATTCACTGATGAATTTGGCGGCGTAGCGGCGAAAGACCGACAGATCCTTCAGGTCCTTGTAGTAGCCGATGGTGGCCACGGTGGCCTCGGGCAGCCCCATGACCCGTTCCAGTACCGGCCGGCTCAGGGCCATGCGCTGCAGCAGGAAGGCGTAAGTTTCGGACAGGTTGAAGGCCGTGGCCAGTTCACGGTCCACTTCAGAAAGTGACGGGTCAGTGGAAACGGCCGACAGCCCGTGTCCCAGTTCGTGCCAGAGGGTTTCCACATCGACCCACCCTCCTTCGGGCCGCATGAGAATATGGATCTCCCGGGGGATCCGGACCATGACGGTAATCGCCTGGGCACTTTTTTCGGCCGATGTGCTCAGGTCCAGATGAAGACCGGGATGATGGGCCGGGTCCAGCCCCCAGTGCCTGAAGAATCCCAGCGTCTCTTCGGGCGCATTCACCGGACACAGCCGATCCCACTGGCCCAGGCTGAGCAGGTAGATGGCGTCAAACCGGGTGAGCTGCTGCACGGGCAGGTTGAAACGCGCGTGGCTCCACGCGTCCATGGCCGCAAAGTAGTAAGCGTCCGTCTGATCGACGAGGACTTTCACCTGCCGGTAGAGTCGGTGGTAGTCAATGCCCTTTTTCTGGCGGCAGTAATCGATGTAATTGTCGAAGTCGAACTCTGCGGTAAGGGTGTCCAGCACGACCTTCCAGTAGTTGACGGCAAAGGGCTTAAGCAGTTTGCACAAGGGGCCGGTTTCCTGCTGCAGACGCTGACGTTTGGCCAGGGTGCTGGATTTCTGGCACCAGGGAATGACGTCCCTGAAGTATATTTTTTCACCGTCCACGTGGGCCGCCGCACCACGGCTCCAGGCCTGCATTTCCGTCTCGTGGGGCATCAGCTGGCGCTGCAGGTAGTGATCGATCAACCCGTGGCGGATGCGGGTGCGTGTTTTATCGTCCGGTATGTCCGATGCCCCGGCAATGGTTTCCGGGGTCAGGACGGCTTCGAATCCGGCATACAGCCGGTCCGGTGCATGTTCGGGCGGCAGGCCTTGCCAGAGGGCCAGGGCCTGCCTGGACCAGCGGACGTTGAGCGCCTGGATGGCGGATGTCAGTCGGTGCAGTTCATCCGTGGGGTGCTTGCGGGGCATGGTCGTCTCTTTCTCCTGGCATGGCCCGTCCATTTTGACAGGGGTTAAAGGCTTCGATGATCCAAAGGGGCAAGGGGTTGTTGCCCGGCGTGTCATATGGTAAATCAATCTCCGTATTTTTAAAGTAAGACCTGCATGCTCCACAGACAATCCCATGACGATATAGGAGACCATGATGAGCAGTCCGATACCCACCAGAGAAGATGCCCTGGCCCTTTTAAAAAAATACAACCGGAGTGACAGCCTGATTAAACACGCCTTTGCCGTCGAAGGCGTCATGCGCTACATGGCCAGGAAATACGGCGAGGACGAGAACGTCTGGGGGGTCGTGGGCCTGGTCCACGACCTGGATTACGAACAATTCCCCGATCAGCACTGTAAAAAAACAGAAGAAATCCTGAAGGAAAACAACTGGCCCGACCACCTGATCCGCGCCGTGGTCAGCCACGGATGGGGCATCTGTTCGGATGTCCAACCGCAAACCACCATGGAAAAGGTGCTGTTCGCCATCGACGAACTGACCGGTCTGGTGGCCACCTCGGCGCTGGTGCGGCCGACCAAAAGCGTCCTGGACATGAAGGCCAAGTCCGTGAAAAAAAAATGGAAGGACAAGCGTTTTGCCGCCAAAGTGGACCGGTCGATTATTCAACAGGGCGTCGATATGCTGGGGGTGGAACTGGGTGAACTGATCACCGACACCATCATGGGCATGCGGGAAGTGGCCGATGAAATCGGCCTGAAGGGAGATGCCTAGCATGGAGTGCAATAAGGATAAGAATCTGGAACGCTGCAACTGCTCCTACGAACCCTGCTCGCGAAAAGGGGTCTGCTGTGAATGCATCAAGTACCACGCGCAGATGCGTCAGCTGCCCGCCTGCGTCTTTCCCGACGATGCCGAACGCACCTATGACCGCAGCTATGAGCATTTTGCAAGGTTGGTGACCGAGGGGCGGGTATAGCTGCCTGGGAACGGCCCGGCACATGCGTTTCACCCGCTGGCAGCAATTCCGATACACACCGACTGGAGGCGCCTTGGGGCCGAAACCACAATTGGCGTCATTTGTGAATGGGTTCCCGTCGCCTGATAGGCGGGGACGTCGCGGTTCTGTAAATCCAGGAAAGATGGTATCTGTTGTTGAGTCCAACCGGTTATTTTCTCAATATATCTCAGACCACCGTACTTATGTCATATTTACTATTTTCAAATGTAATCTGCATCGAACAGGGATTTCGTCCGACTGCCATATGTAGTGGCCCTTGAAATTTTCCATCTGTCCTCTTGATCGGCAACGTATGGACAGATAAATGGAATTTCCGGAATGCTGGTTTTCGTGTTATAGCCAGAACATACTTTATTTGCCGGCCTGCAGGGGTGCTCGGATAATTGTTCCAGTTTTATTGGACTGGAAACCAATACAAGGATCTAAAAAGTTTTCAAGCTGCTAATCTTGAATTGGGGTCTTGTCGGGCTTTTGATCATCAAGCGGCGCATTCTCCTCGCTTCCTGCCATTTCGCGCTTATCGGCTTCTGAGGCTTCTTCTTCGGGTGAAAGATCGTCTTGCAGTTCGCCAAGGTCCTCGGCTTCTGAGGGCGGCACGGACGGGATACCAGGAGGAAGTGCGGCATGTGAGATCCCGCTGTGATGGCTTGTGGCCTCGGTCTTGCCATAGACCATGATGGAGATGATCTGGTCCGAATCCCAGATGATGGTGTGGTTCAAGTTGCGCAGCAGTCGTTTGAGCCCCTGTTCCAAGGAAAGGTTATCGAGGGTGGCGCTGACTGGATGCGACTCCCACTGTTCGTTGATGTTGAACTCATACCCGGTCTCGGTCGTGATGGCCGCCAAGACCTCTCCGAGGGGCTGGTTATTGACGGTCAGTTTGATCACAGGATAGGCCACACTATCGGTGGCCGATACCGGATTAACAGCGATGTCGTTGCCAATGAAAAGCAGAAGCCATAGGATGAAGGGGATGATTGTTTTCATCGTGAACGTACGCCCCAGGTTTTCATGGATCATCAACTCGGTTTATACAGTGTCAATGCTGCTTAATTTGTCCTTTATGGGTTTAAAAAAAAACGGATTGCAATTAAAATGATTGTGCTGCCAAGTTGGCATTAGATCCTCTATCCGAATGTTTCTTTTTTTAACCAATCAACTGGGGCCCCGCCTGCGACCTCTGGTGCTGTTAGTAGCTTTTTACAATTTTCGAGAAACAGTTCCATGCGATAGATGCCGGGTAGTTGATTATCGTGAATGTTCAGAATCAGCTTGTTGCTTTTATTTATGCCATAAAGGACATCACGGGCGCTGTCTTTCCTGTGCTTTCCGTTTTTTATATAATAATAACAGTCGGTAACCATTATGCTTCGATTCCTCCCAGATATGCCATGAAGGAGGACTCTTAGGTTGTTGGATTCAGCGTACCACAAGACTGAAATCGCACCATAAACATTTTCCAAAGGGATGCCGTAGGATTCCCCCATTGGGAACCAGTAAACTGCAATACCATGGTAAGCTATTATCGTATTCAGCTCTACGTCCACATAGTCAGAGACATTGATGATCAGGTCATAGCTTTCCCACCATTTTCCTTTTCTTTGCGTCTTTATTGGATGAGCAGCGATGGTGAGGTTGTTATTAATCCAATTTTTAGAGGGCATGCGTTACGTGGCTTCTTTTACGATTGCTTCTGAGGACGATGATATTTTGACTGGCTTCTTTTCCATGCTTTGTCCAATGATATCGTTAGCCAATGTTTCTACTTTTACTGCCAGTTTAGAGATAGATTTCGAGATAGAAAGCAGATCCTTTTGAAAATTTTCCATCAGTTCGATACTCCTAATCTTAAAGGGTCTATACCTGAAAACAAGGTGGCTGATCGATCGCAATCACAGCTCCGTTGATACCAGACTTTTATATGAACGCCAATCTCGTGCCAACCGAGGCCCTTTATCTTATGGAAAATGATCTGCAATTAATATTACATTTTGATTTTAAATGATAAAGGCGACATTCCAAAATAACACCTGATTTGTCGGCCCCCACGGTGTTAGAAAAACCGGAACTGTCAGTTCTCAAAAATAGTCCGTTCGGAACCCATGCTTCCTATTATTGGAAAACAAACCATTCCATCACGTCTGAATGGTGGATAACCATCTGATTCATAGATAGATTGATTAAATCCCACAATTATATGTTGATGGCTTAAAAGTTGCTGATATTGGCAGTTATCAAAAGCCTCCGGTCGCATTTTATCAAGACGCTGGCTCAGGTAGTGATCGTGGATGATAGCGGAATGTTTTTCAAGCTGGAAGAGGACGTGGGCATTAATAGAAACGAGAGGAAGACGGTGTGAATCATGGAATTTGCCACATCTGTGGAACATTATTCAAGCCTTTTACCAGCACCTGTTCGGTTTGCGGATTTGAAGGCCTTCCCGATTGCGATGACTGGATGCCGGATGAAAGGAACTTTTCCGAGAGCAGAAGCGATGACCTCATCCAAAAGGAATTGGGTCGGGGACTGGACGAAGAAGACCTCTTGGATTTTAATTGACAACAATTCAGGGCAACCAGCTTGGATTCGCACATCCGCAAAGCGTATGCAAACGTTTATGATACGATGAAATGGCTGCTTCCAGATGAAATAGAGGAAGCCGTTTTCACCAGAACGTCGTTGCTGGATCGTATCATGGGCAATCCCCAAGCGCATTGGGCCCATTCTCGGACCAAACTCTATACCCGCCATATCTCGCAAGGATGCACCCTGTGTGGACAGGGGCGGTGGTCCTGCCTCTTCATCAATGGCACCTGCAATGCCCGCTGTTTTTATTGTCCCACCGCTCAGGACGATCCCGGGCAGCCCATGACCAATACGATTGTATTCGATCATCCCGACAATTATGCGGACTATGTATCCCGCTATCACATCAAGGGAGTTGGTTTCAGCGGAGGGGAGCCTCTTCTCACTTTCGACCGCCTTCTTGCTTATCTGAAAGCCCTCAAAAAACGGGTAGATCATCCAGTGTATACGTGGCTGTATACCAACGGGATTTTGGTAAATCGGGAGAAGCTTGCGGCCTTGTGCGATGGTGGACTGGATGAAATTCGTTTCGATTTGAGTGCCAATGGATACCGTCTGGAAACACTGGAGCAGGCGCTACATGTGATTCCGCGGGTTACCGTCGAAATACCGGCAATTCCGGAAGATATTTCCACAGTCAAACAATTGATGATTGATCTGGAACGGCTCGGGGTGAACCATCTGAACCTTCACCAGATACGTTGCACACCTCACAACGTCAACCATCTAATAGACAGAGGATATACATTTGTCCGCGGCCCAGGAGTTACCGTTCTGGAGAGCGAACTGACTGCCTTGGCCTTAATCCAATACGCCCTTGAACGGGACATTTCCCTGCCCATCAATTACTGTTCGTTTGCTTTTCGCCACCAATTTCAAGGGATGGGTGCCAGGAAACGATGTGCGAAAGAGATCAGGGCCGGCCATGAAGATATCACCCCTACCGGGTATATCAGGCGGCTGACAGTCATCGGCGCTGAGAACCATATCGCCGACGTTTGCAAAACGCTCGCCGACCGCGGGGTCGACGCCTCGCTATACAGCATTTCCGCCAAAAAGGATGCCATCTCTTTTTCGGCCGAGTTGTGGCATCTGATCGATTTTTCAAAAGTCCGTCTAAAGGTCGGATACAGCCAGGCCGTTCTCAGAGAGGGCGTCAGTTATCGCCATCCGTTCAAGAAAGTGGCTTTGGACCGCGGTAAATCCCTTGTGATCGAAAAACAGATGGTCCATTCAACGGATTGGCTGGACAGTGAGGCGGTTCAGGGGTTCGGAAGCCTGCTCGATATCCGCGGGAAGCTACAAACGGATAGCACGCAAGATCCCCGATTACGCGGGCCATGTAAAAACATCCTCCCCTTCGAAACCATTACACCGGGTCTGGCCCGGTACTACTGACCATCATCCGTGCACCGAGCAGAGCTCAGCGGTAAATACTACGGTTGCGCATGTGTTGAATCCCTTCGATGATCGATTGGGCTCTTTTCTGGCCGATCCCGTCAACCGATAGAAGGGCGTCTTCATCGGCCAAACTGAGATGGACAAGATCCCCGAACTGGTCGACCACCTTGTCCGCTGTGCCCGGCGGAATTTTGGCGACCTGTTTGAGTAGCCGATATCCCCTAGGTCTCACCGTAACGTCATACAGACTGCGCTCTCCCGATGCCGGCCATCCCAGCAGTTCAGCAATTTTTTCATTATCGGCAGGTGTAACGGTTTTCAGCTTTTCAATCAGACGGACAACTTCTGGATCAGAAAGTGTCTGAGAACAATAGTCTTTGACGAACATCAGCATCATGGTGTCAACGTCATCCTTGATGCTGTTCAGTCGCATATACGGCAGACGGCCTTCACTTCCGGTTTCAAGAACATAGGGCTCGATTTCCCCGAGCAGGTTCATTATTCCGATACAGTCATCAATCAGCTCGGTAATTTGAATGAGCTGCACCCGATCCAGAAACTCATCGCCTTCGATTCTAAGTGACTTATTGTCAAGACTGCCTTTGTATCGCTCCATGGTGTGGATGGTTTGGCTGATTCGTGCGATGAGCGTATTGATATCACTGATCTGGTGCTTGAGGTTTTTATGGTAAAGGGTGATGACCTTTCTGCGTCGTGAGACGGTCAGCACAAACTTGGACGTCTGCCGGGCCATGCGTTCGGCCGCCCGGTGGCGCATACCGGTCTCATTCGTCGCTATCAAGGGATCGGGCGCCAGCTGGACATTGGCCGCCAGGATTCTGGAAACGTTTTCATCGAGAATAATGGCGCCGTCCATTTTGGCCAGTTCGTACAGTTTTTCCGGTGAAAAGCTTGCCCCGATGTAGAATCCGCCCTGCAGTATGTCTTCCTGCTCTCTGATGTCATCCAAGAAGACGATCAACGCTCCGAAATCGGCCATGATGATATCGTCCAGCGCACGGCGCAGCAACGTGCCGGGAGCGACCATCTTGATTTTGGGGATCAGTTCGGGAGCGATCTTCATGACAAGGTCCTGAACGCATTCCGGGTGGATGGGTCGGTGCCAATCAATAGCACCATCCCTCTTTTCAGGCTGCTTTCTGCCTGCCCGGCTTCGCTTTGGCGGGGACGAGCAACTGTTTCAACATCTGCTGATCCGGATTGGCACTGTTAAAAACCGGGATGTCCGTGAAAGCGGACAACTCTCGAATATGCAGCGGTGAACTGGAGCACACGCCCGAGATGGCATCCGGCTGTAGTCCATATTGTTCGTTTAGGACTTTCAATCCGCCAATGGCACCAAAGGCATCATTGGCACAAAAAATCAACCGGTGTATCCGCGATCGGACCTCCTGTGCATTCAGCAACATGCCGGTCTCACGCTGAAGGATACCATCGGCGAGTTCAACAACCCAGAAATTTTTTGGATTGTTGGCATATTTCAAATCCAACACGTTGAAGACATCCAGCAGCTTCTCCGGGGGCAACATATAGGTGGAGGGATGTCCCAGCAGGGTAAAATCAGTATAATGGCTGGCCCCGGCATCGTTCATATGCAAAATATCCTTGAGACTGGCCGTGCCGGTCACTTTCGAAGCCCTTACATTGTAGCCGAGGGATGCCAGAACCCAGCAGCAAGCGACAGCGGCCATGCTTTTGCCTGAGTTCATGGCCGTGCCGCAAATCAGGATCATTTGTGATCGGGGTGCTTTTTTCGTCCGGCTCTTGGGATCGATCAAAGGGAATTGGGTGGTGTTGAGCACCTGTCCGTTGCCCGTGCAGACATATCCAAGAATGTCGACTTTGGTCGGATCCTTGATGAGCGTATTTTTTGTCCTGATTTTTCCGATGATGCCTGAGCGGGCCAGCAAATCGATTTCCAGGCAGCTTTCTTTGGGGACAACCCCTTCATAATAATCAGGTGCATAGCGATTCCCAAAGACAAATATCCCTTTGGAGCCATTGTGGATCGCATGGATACGACCTGAAACATTTTCCAAGGTCGAATGCTGGCCGATCCGAGATACTTTCCCGTAGACGACGTCGCCTGCTTCCGGTATCCGGTCCAGTGGCTGGAAAAACTTGATTTGACTTGGTTTCAATGAAAACGCAGCGCTGGGTAAAATATAGCCTTTGTTGATTTTTCGCATTGGAAACCCCTCTCCACACCGATCACGGCACCGGCGGTCATATCGTCCTTCATGATGGCGGCATCCATCCGAACCCGGCCGTCCAGCTGCAGGTAGCTGCCCACCCCGGCGTTCAAGTATTCGGAGGATTCCAGCTGTCGAATTGCATTTTCCACGGCATCCACTGCGGATTGTTGGAGAAGAACTTCGTAGGCTGCTTCACAGGCTGCGCGAACATCCGCCCGACGTTTGGATTCGTCGGTTTCCTGGTTGCGTGCCCCTCCGTGCACGATGATTTTTGGCGTCATTGGATATCACCCCTATGAAGTGGAAATCCTCACCTGGCAACGTATCCAGATGCCATACGGCTCTTACCGGTTTCATGAAGGCATATGTCAGCGCATTCATCGCTATTTCCAACGGGCCCCGCATGAAAAAACGGGTCCACACCAGGGCGAAAAGGTTGGCAGCAATGATGAAACCAACCGCGAAAAGAAGGGCCTGACTATTCGAGACGCTGCCGTATTGTTTCACGATCCATTGGTGGCAAAAATGCCCGAACAGGATATGGGAGATGTAAAACGTCAGGGACAGGCGACCAAATGCCGATAGAGGAGAGAAGTGTGTGGTCATCTGTGTCTGTAACGGCAGCCACCTCAAAAACGATATCAGTGCCAATCCGGAAGCCCCCGCAGAAAAGATAAACAGCGGTCCTACCGGAAACGCTTCCGACAGGCTGAAGGACCGCCACCCGGGTTCTTCAATGTCGAACCATCTGCCGGTGATCGGTTCCGTGTTCAGCAGGGCCGACAAAAGTTCGGTGGCGATGACTACAACACTGCTGATAATAAAAAGGATCTGAAACCGGCTCTTGCCCGGGTTCCGTTCCAACCGCCCGAGCAACATCCCCACCAAAAAGAAGCAAATCCAGGGAAACACCGGATAATGGTTGCTGAAAAAAAAGTAATCCAATAGCCCCGCCAACAGGCCAGGTGAAACCAGCGTTTCAATGATCTGGCCCCCTTCAAATTCATAAACCACAAGGGTAGAAACGGGTATGGAAACGGCCACCAATCCAATCAGCAGCATCCTTATCCAATGGGTTTGACGGTCAAGAAGGATGACACCACCAATAATAAAAGCCGTGTAGTAATGAAGAATGTCTGCCGTCCACACAGACATAAGAAGAAGGCCGATCACGTATAGCAATGAGGCACGGATGATCAGACGCATTTTTATCAACGGTCTTGTTTCGTCCGATGCCCGATCGTAGGCCATCACCATGCCGGCACCAGCCAGCATGACGAAAATCACAGCCGCACGACCGGTGATAAAGTCGATGAAGGTATCCATCCACCACAGCTCGAGAACGTGTTTGTTCATGATTGCGCGGGTGTTCACGAATATCATACCGCAGATGGCCAACGCGCGGGCGTGGTCGTAAGCGGCAATTCGGTTTGTTGGATTCGTCATTTCCCAGGAAACCCTGTTTGATTCGCACTTCTAATCCTCAAGCAAAACGGTACCGGTTAGCCAATCCAAAAATGGTGCCAATTTTTAACCACTTGTTTATATTGTTTAAAATTCTATAGTCAATCCATATCGGAACTTTCACGACCGATTTCGAAAAGGACAGTTTTTCTCAAGATCCACGTCTCTCCAGTATCTGGGAGGCGTTCGAAGTACCCATCTTTCGAGTAGGCATATAATTTACTTTTCCGTTCCACCGCTACAGCGACAATGGTTTTGCCTGCTGCTCCCCGGTTAATCTTCATAGAGATGCGAAAACTCGTAAAGTTAGTTCACCTTGCTGATCCCAAGCTTCTGTATGTGTTCATTTTTACAAGGCCGTCAGAGTCTGACCGGCCATTATCGGATCCCTTTCTCAGGATCCGACCATCCCGAGGCTCATCAAGACGAATACCACGCCCAGAACGCCCAATCCCAGCCCCATCAGGGATGCCACCATAAAATTGCGTCCGAAAGCCCCGGCCGAAAGATCATTCATATCCGTAGACATTTTTAACGGGCCATTTTTACCCGCGTGGGTAATTCTCCTGGGGTTGCCCCTTGCCCCATCCTCGACCATTCCTATAACGAATACACGATCCCCCGCCTGTACCCAGCTTTCGGAATATTTGTGAAGGGCGTTCTGGGCTTCCCGGGAGCCGGGTTCCACTTCGATGAGATCCTCAGGTACATCCAGGGGTGCCTCGTCCATTTCGATTTTCCGGAAAAACGGTTTTTTCTCGCCATCCGGATGATTTTGTCTGTCGATTTCCTTGAGCTTTTTTATCCGATCACCCACGGCCGTGCGCTTGCCGCTTTGTGATTTCATGATGCGTTGATGGGGATAAGAGCCAGCCGTGCCGCCAGCGGGTAAGACTTCAATGATGCCGCTATCGTCCCTGAGGAAAAACGGACAGCTTTGACTTCCTGAGGACAACATCTTGTCCGGTTTCTTTCTGTGATTATCCACATCCTGCAGACCGCGTTCCGTTGCGGCAAAACGATACCAGGCGGCAGGTGTCTGCGAGTAGGGCGTAACCAGCGGTTTTTCGCATACCACCTCACCGGCGGTCAGGCACAAACCGGGCTGAATGTTTCCAATGGGTGTCAGATTCAATTTCCCGGCCATCTTCTTGGCGGCTAGTTCCTGTTTGGCCATGCGCAGCAGCAGCCCGGAGGCAATGCCGCAGCCCAGTCCGGTGAGAAGCGTGGGAGTGTTCATGGAAATTATCCTTTCCTATCTGGTTTCAGTGTATGCACGAATCATTTGCAGGCGTCACGCAGGCACATCTGCTTGATGGCCGCCTTTTGGATGCGCTGGCACAGGGAGCAATCTCTGTTTTTCATGGCCAGTTGATAGTAACATCATCCGTGCACCCCATCGGCATTGGGCCAATAGGTGAGAATATTCTTGCACAGTTCGGGTTGGTTGCGCTGCTCCACGGTTTCCTGGTAGCACCAGGGGCCGCGGGGGTGATCCTTGCATCGCTCGAACAGTTCATCCGGGTTGTCTTGCGCAGTCGCGACGACAGCCGTTGTAAAGGCCCAAAGAAGCATCGTTGCGGTTACAATCATTCGTTTACGCATGCATCTTCCTTTGTTTCGATAGTGGTCACCGTGCGCGGTTGGCTTTCAATGCAGCCAGCCGATCTTTGGCCACGGCCAGCCGCTGATCGTCCGGGCAGTTGAGTTCCAGCCAGGATATGTATTTGCGAATGCCGGCCATGTATGCATCGGTTTCATAAACACCGATTTTTTCGACTTTTGTCGGCGGGTACATGTCCGCATCCATCTTACACTGTTTGACATGCCTTCTTTCGTGCGCGTGTCAGACTCATGGGTTTATTGGGAACGATGCCGTGATGGTTTCACGCGATCCGCCAGCAACCATGACATTATCAAAATTAAGTTTCTGTTTCTTGCTGATAACTATCACCGTATACGTTCCTTCCGGCAGGTTGACGACGCGTGTGCCGTTTCTGGGATAGTTGCTCCAGTTCTTGAGTATCGTTTTGCCGTTGAGCAGGGTGGCGATAACCAGGGTGCCGTCCGAAAAATCAGCCGTGCGTTCCACCGTCTCACCGGCCACGATGACGATCTCCTTCAGGTGCACCATCGGTGCCCGGCCGCCGCTGACGCCGGAGTCCTTGAGTTCGGCCTGATAGGTACCCGGCGCGAGCCGAATTTCCGCCGTTCCGGTTTCACCGGATGTACTGGCCGGGGTCCACCGCTTGCCACTTTCCTGGTCGGTGATGGTGACAAATGTGTTAAACGGTTTGCCGTTCTTGGATGCAGACACCTTGAGCACACCATAGGGCGGTGTGGATTTTTCCACCACCTCTCGGGCGGCGGACATGAATTCCCCGGCATTGCCGGCGGTATAGTATTGCCCGTCGCCGGCCGTGGCCATGCATTCCAACTGTTCCCGCTCATCCCCGGTGACATCGAATCCGATGACGTTCATGACGAATTTGATAGCGGATGCTTTGAGGCCTTTGACCAAGCCGCAGGGGTCCGGATCACAGGTCTCCTTGCCGTCGGTAACCAGGACGATGGTGGTCTCCTCTTTGAGATTTTTCAGCCGCTCGGCGGTCAGGCGCACCGACCGGCTGATGGGGGTCTTGCCCTTGGGGCTCAACGCCTGGATCTTGGCAATCGTTTTCTTTTTATTCAGCAGGCCCAGCGGGATCAGCTCCTCCACGTCGTCGCAGTCACCCTTGCGCCGGTGTCCGTATGCCACCAGACCGACCACGGCATCGTCCGGCAATTCCTCCACCAGACCGGTGAGCACCTCCTTGGCAATGGCGATCTTGGCCGTGCCTTCCACCTGCCCCCACATGGACCCCGAAGCGTCCAGAATGAACACGATGTTGCCCGAGGCGGCTGGCGACGGTTTCTCCTTCTCCGTTTGCCCGGCAGAGCTGTCCGCACCTTTGGCTCCCGGACCGACCTTGGAATATCCCGCCGGGATGCTGAAAAGCGCGTCATCCTGGGGCCCCTCCTTGATGTTCCTTAAGGCCATGGTTGCGTTGCCGTTGGTCGCGTAGGAGACCGTCTTAACGGTAAAAGCCAGGGATTGGGATGTCCATACCCGGTATGCGACGGCATCTTTGCCGGCTTCGCGGTACTCGACGACATCGCAGGGATATCCTGCCACCATCTCGGTGCCCGCTGGCGTGCCGGTCATATACTTGCGCCTGTGTTCCCAACCGACAACCGGGTTCATCACCATGGTTTTTACCGGATCGGTTTCTTCCACATACTGGTGCATCTGGGGCATCAGTCCCCAGGTAACACCTGTATTTCGGTTGTGAATGGTAGGCAACGGCGGAACCGTCATAGGGCCGGCAGTTTTCTTTAGCCGCATCAGATCGTCTTTGACCGATACATCGTAAATAAAATTTCCTGGGGGGATGTGATGGTCAGTTCCGCGCTAAATTGGGCGGCCTGGCAGGGAAGGGCGACCGCCAACAGGAAGGGAACAATTATCCAAACAAGGGCAGCGGGTCGGATGCGCATCATTTTCTCCTTTTCGCGAAATTGATGGGTTCGCAGGCGTAGATGCAGATCAACTGGATTTTGGCGTTTTCGAATAAGGAAAATTTAATTGAGCAGTTTGCGGGTCGGTAGAGAAGAGATCACCTCCTTTAACCCTGCGGTCAGCAAGGAGGTCGGCATGAGTGAGGCAGGATGCCGGCCGCAGACACTATGTGTCGGAATTATCGGCCAAAACATACAAAAGCTTATGAGATATGTCCAGAAAAAATGTTGGAAAATCCATACGGCACAATCATGCTTTAAGCTTTCCATCCAAAAAAGCCTTGCCGTTAAACTGTTTGTGCAGTTTCGAGTAAAATAACTTGGATGTGATATTGAAATAATTTCTATGGGTTGAGGAGTAGCAAGCTATCTGCCGATTACTGCCAATCCGTTTTTATGCGATTAACGAATGTAACACCAAAGGAATACATAATTTATTGGGCGAAAGTATCAAAGCTCTTAGTTAGTGCCCATCCATAAATGGCCAATTTGTCCGATATCTGCGTTGCGCTCAAAATTTTATCCTCGGAATATCAGCCATATGCCTGCGGTAAAATTTTTCGCGCGCCTTGATCTCGACCCAATTTTCCTATTTCTGGATGAACACTAAATTAATTGCTCAACTTTCGGGGTTACGCCGAAGCGGTCATCCCGCCGCTCTTTGGCAAGCCGACATATTGCAGTTCAGTTTCAATGACGGCATCGAAGGTTGCCGATGCCGTCTTTTCACAATAACTGCCCATTTTTCTCAACTGTTCACCGGCCAGGGTTAAAATCCGGTAGAGGCCTCGACAAACGAAATGTCTGCCATTTCATCGCAGCAGGCATAAAACCGATCTCCAAATGTACGATGGTCTGTCTCTATCCGGCACTGGTACGCCAGAAACATATAGCGCATGAACACGATGCTGGTATGGGCAATCCATGCATCGCTAAGTCCCGGCGGATCTCTTTGGCACGTTTCAGATGCTGCCTGCCCAATTTAGAGAACACCTCGATGTCCCAGCGTTTACCGTAAATGCGGATAATTTCTTCATTCGGCAGTTCAAGGTCCGTGGACATCAATGCCAGCCAGTCCTTTTTGCGTTTGTCCCGGACGAAGACCAACTTTACAGGCAATCCCTTTTTCAGGGTTACGATTGTGCTGGCCAGGATTCTGGCCCGACCGGGACGTTTCTTCAGCTTCCGGTAAATGGCCATCAGGTCTGTCTGATGCCCCTTGCAGCCGTAATGGATTTTCGGCGTCTTTTTTACCATGCCGATTACATCAATATGCGCTTTCAGTGCGGTGACGACGGATGGCATGGCAAACCAACTGTCCGTGAGCATTCGACATCCCTTGAAATAACGCTTTTTGCTGTGGCCCCATACCCGGGATAAACGTTCCACCTTTTTTGACCGTGAACGATCGTAAGGACTGTCATCCACAATCAGTACCGCCTTGCGGTTTTCATTCGTCAAACGGTTTAAGAAGCCATGGAGCCGGGACCCTAAAATCATCAGCAGATGTCGCCAGTTGTAGGTACATCCTTTGAGGATTTCGCAGGCAGCATCTTTGCCAAACGCCAGTTCGTCGTTGATCACAATGCCTCGGAAGAAGTTCTTACCCACAAAAGGCAATGTAAAAATCGTTCATATCAAAGAACGACCACTGTGCCCGCGGTGTTTTCGGGTACCGCACCGATGCAAAGCGGAAGTAATTTTGAATCGGCTGAAAAAGTCGTCGTTTTACCAAGAATGCAGATGTTGGCTTGTGTTTGGGGGCGATGCTGCTATGAATCATTTGAGCCCTTGCCTATTGATATTATTGTGTTTATTCGCAAATTCACTATAAATCAAAAGACTGGGCTCTTCAACTATCTTTTTAAATTAATTCATAGCGTTACCTTCAGTTTTAAGTTTCTGTCTGTTAGCTCCGGAAGTTGAGGTATTATTAAAAAATAGATTCCGACCTTCGCCGGAATGACGGGAGAACCGGGATTCTGACTTTTTACGACCGCGTCAAAGTTGCGAATTTAAAATAACGAAAACGCTATCAGATTTCATAATACCAAACCTTTTCTTTGCGTTGGAACCTGTCCAACAAGCGGCCATCGATGGCAATCAAGCCAGTAAATACCAGTCCCATGCCAACAAATGCATTCCATTCCAGCCTCTCCCCTAAAAACATGACCCCCAGTAAAATAGCACTCAGGGGAATTAAAAAGGTAACTAATAACAGATTCGTCGGGCCTGCGATGGACAATACTCTGAAATAAATTATGTAAGCCAGGGATGTACTGATCGCAGCCAGTCCAAAGAGCGCCGCCATTGAATAGATGCTGGGGGATAGATTCCAGGGCTGATCGACAAACAATGCCATTGGTGTCATCATGATGGTAGAGCCACAAAGCATTCCAGTAGCCACTACAAGAGGGCTGAGACCTTTGAACCGACGCCCATAAATTGCGGCACAGGCATATGATAAGGCTGCTCCTAATACGGCAATTTGACCGTACACTTCGATGCCGAAGCCTCGCAATGAATTGAATCCGATCAACACCGCAACACCCACCCAGCCGATCAATACACCCGACATCCGATTGGTGGTCAGCCGTTCTTCTTTTGTTAAAAAATGGGCAAGAATAACGCTAAATATAGGCGTCGTACCATTTAAGATACTTGCAAGACCGCTTTCTATATGGGTTTGCCCCCAGACAATCAAACTGAAGGGGATCAAATTATTCAATGCGCCCATGACGATAAACCCACCCCACAAGGCCAGTGATGACGGCATTCTATCCCCTTTAAGATAAACAGCGGCCAGAAGAAGAATAGACGCGAGGGCGACCCGGCATAATACAATCGTGAGTGGCGGCATATCTTGAACAGCCACGCCTACAAAGAAAAAAGAGCCTCCCCATAGAATTGATAAAATTATGATCAACCCCCATTCTTGAAACCCCATTATCTGGTTGACTGTTGCAGATTCTCGTATGTTTTTCTGTGTTTTCATGTTTCCCCCTGAATAATTGTCATGGTCTGTAAAAATGGGTCTTATTGTTTGCTTGGCCTATTAATACACACTTGCAGGGGGATCCTGCGACCCGAATCTTGCTGAATTTTATAGCAAGTGCCCATCCATAAATGGCCAATTTGTCCGATATCTGCGTTGCGCTCAAAATTTTATCCTCGGAATATCAGCCATATGCCTGCGGTAAAATTTTTCGCGCGCCTTGATCTCGACCCAATTTTCCTATTTCTGGATGAACACTAGCAAGATCCGGGTCGCTATCTTTGTTTAATTTGGTTAGGATGAAGGAAAACAGAGAACGCAGGGGAATTGGTATGAATACATCCGATTGTTCACAGCAGTCCGAGGACTTTCAACGAATCGAAAAGGCAATTCAGTTCATCGAACAAAACTTTAAATCCCAGCCGTCCCTGGATCAGATGGCGCAAAGCGTTCATTTAAGCAAGTATCATTTTGACAGGCTGTTTAAGCGGTGGGCTGGGATAAGTCCGATCCAATTCATGCAATTTATGACCCTCGATTACACCAAAAAACGATTGGTCGAATCAAAGAGCCTTTTAGAAACCGCTATGGACGCAGGCCTGTCAGGCACCGGTCGTCTTCACGATTTATTTGTTACCTTCGAAGCGATGACACCCGGCGAATTTAAAAAACAAGGGTCGGGGCTGCAAATTTCGTACGGTGTCTGTGATTCGCCTTTCGGTGAGTGCCTGCTGGCAACCACCCAACGGGGGATATGTTATTTTGGATTTGTAGCGTCAGGAGAACGATCTGAAACATTTGGACAGTTATTCGATACGTGGCCAGATTCCGAGTTTATTGAAAATCCGACTGCCGTATGCTCAATCGTTAACCATATCTTTAGAATTAATCATCAGAAAAGTGCACACCCGTTTAATTTGCAGGTCAAGGGGACCAATTTTCAAATCAATGTCTGGAAGGCCCTGTTAAACATCCCCAAGGGGTGTGTCGTCAGTTATCAGGACATTGCTTCGTATATCGGCCATCCAAAAGCCTTTCGGGCAGTTGCCAATGCGATTGCCGTCAACCCCGTTGCTTATTTGATTCCATGCCATCGGGTGATTGCTAAATCTGGAAAAATTCATCAATATCGTTGGGGATCTGCGAGAAAGAAGGCTTTGATTGGATGGGAAGCCGTAAGATCGGCATAAAATACGAAGATATCAGTGTCCATTAGCTTGCCCGAAAGATGGTGAGGTGAGGAATACGACCATCAGTCCTCGGTCCAGATGGCCCACCTGATATCCCATAGTGCAGGTCACCGCCATAATGGGGATCAGCCAGAAAGCGTGGATTGCCGAAAAAGTCCACGCTTTTTCATTTTGGGGCGAACACAATATATTGGGGTGGCGGATTCTTGGTTTAAACTTGGGATTCTCCAACTCTATCAGCTTTCTATGGCTCCTGAAAAGCAATGATAATCATGTTGTAAACTGAGAGAGCAGATGCCCGTGAAACTAAATTTAGATCATCGATCAGCGTCGCAGGTCATCCTGTTCAATCTTATTCCCAAGTGCCTGCCACGGCCAATCAGTACTCCGGCATATGCCACGTTGGGTTTTCCGTATTGTTCTCAACAGCAACCGCCTTCACCCCCGCAACTGGCATTCTCCTTGCCGTGGATCCAGCCGGAAATGATGTAGGCGGCGCAGCCCACTCCGGGGGTGACCCGGATGGCGGACGTGGGGCAGTTCAGGGCACAGGCGCCGCACTCCATGCAGCCGTCCTTGTCCGTCAGCTGCACCTTTTTGCCGTTCATGGTAAACACCCCGTGTGGGCATACCCGTTCGCAGGACCCGCACCCCACGCAAAGCCCCTTATCGTATTCAAGGGTGGTCACCCCGGGCAGGTATCTGAATCGTTTCATCGCGACCTCCTGTGAGTTGTCTTATCCCGTGAACCCGGCACCCACCCACAGAGCAGCGGCTGCCAGGCTGCCGGCCGCCTGGAGCGGAATGGCCCGGCGCATCTCTTTTTCCACGCCGGTCGGAGAGGTAAAGGGCGTCGATCCGGTGAAGTTCATGGCCAGGTAGGAGCTGACGGCCATGATGAAAAGCGTCAGGGCCAGCATCTCCATCCAGGCCAGGTGGCCCCTGAATCCGGCCGAGAGCAGGGCGCCGGCCGCGGCGCCGATTGCGGCACCCTTGACGGCGAAGGCCCTGCCCGGCAGCCAGGGGAGCAGGAGCGGGGACAAAATGGCGCCGGTCGCCACGGCAAGGACGTACGCCAGAATGGCGGCACTTCCCCGTGAGACGGCGGCGCTCACTGAAAATATGCCCGTTCCCAGACCGGACAGCACCAGCAGTCCCGGTATCAGATAGAGTGTCGGCCGGCCCATGTGGTTGAGTTCGACCGGAATCAATTCCAGGCGCTCGCGCAGGGAGAAGGTGACCTTGCGCATGGCCGGAGCGGCTTTCATGCCGTTTTCCAGAAACGCTTTGATGTCTCTGGCATGTACAGGTCCCCAGACGACCTCAAACCCGCACAGGCGTTTTACCTGGCGCGCGGCCACGCCGGTGGCCGACAGTTGGGGCAGGATCAGGCGCCGGTGCGCGACGACTTTTTCGAGGCCGGCTGCTTTTACGCGGTCGGCGACCTCCCGGGTGGAGAAGGTCCCCTTGCCGGCGGCGCACCAGACGTTGATGCTGTGGGTCTCGAGCACCAGGATCCAGGCACTGGTGTCCGCAAGCGACGTCCGAAGGGTGTCGAAGGAGAGTTTGTAGTTGGCGGTGACCATTACCGGCGACGCTGCATCCGCTGCGCCGACGCCATACAGTCCGGGAGCGATGCGGTAGCTGTCCCGGCCGATGCCCAGGCGGGCGCAAAGGGTTCCGGTTCGATCCTCACGATTCCAATGGTTGTGCACCCGGGGAATCCTTCCCGCCGGTGTTTCCACGAAATCTTCCACAAAGCCCCACGTCCGGTAACCGGGTGTTTCATGCCGACTGCCGGTTTCCGGCGCCTGACCGCCGCAGCATGCCCCTGCGTCTTTGCCCAGTATGGGAAAGTCCGGTTTCAGGCCGCACGCGGTCGACTCGTGGCTGGTGCCGTCGGGCCGGGGCACCTGGTTCTTTTCTTCGGGGCAACATGACGTCATCGTTTATTTCATTCCTGTCATCCGCCAACGCTTCGCTGCGTCGGACCTCGCGTTGTGATCAGAAGGCATCGGCCCTTCGCTTGAAGCGTTCCAGCATCTGCCGGTCCAGGCAATAGCAGGTCCGGGGACCCTCCACCTCTCCTGTAATGAGCCCCGCAGCCTTGAGCACCTTCAGGTGCTGGCTCACGGTGGACTGGGCCAGGGGCAGGATCTGGACAAGTTCGCTGCAGATGCACCGGTCGATGGCTTTGAGGTGCTCAACAATCCGGACCCGTGCCGGATGCCCCAGCGCCTTGCAGATCCTGGCGAAAGCTGGGGTGTCGAGCTGCCATTCACCGTCTTGATTCATGGTTCGATTCCACTTTTTCCATAGAATGCAACCCAAGATTAATCGTAAAACGACGATATACGATAGAGGGGGGTGCTGTCAACCGTTCAAGGTGATGCGGCCCTGCCATTCCGTGGATCGGTTTCCCTATGCCTGATGCCCTCGTAAAAAGCTCATGGCATGCGCTTTTTGCGCCCTTACGCCTGTAGTTGTCCATCCCGGACTGGTTGTAGCCACAATTATAGTTGTAAGATAGTTGGTTTGATCAAAAAACCCGATGGGTTATGGGGGTACTGGGCGACTATCTCTACAATAAAAGTTGTAGCTCTTCCCTTTGGACGTCTGCTTTTCCCCCTCAAGGGTGACATGCCGACGATACCGAACAGCTGACTAACCATTAAAAATTATTGCGTTAATAGTCTGTCGCCGTTATGAAATCGCTTTGCTATTGCCCTGCAATTTATATCTGGCATGTAATTTGTAAAAGGAACCACATGAAATTTACATTCATTAAAAAAAAACTAAAAAAATATATAATGAATAAAATTCATTAAAGTGGCGGTGGTGCCGGACACCGAAACATTTGGCCACGGCACCGCGTTGATCCGTATCGCGCCATTGTGTTGCTCATTAACTCAATATTCTTATCCAATGGAGGTTTTCATGACAGATGTGAAGCTCAAAGAGATTTACCCGGTACCCGAAGATTTCAGGAAAAAAGCCTACATCAGCAGCTACGACCAGTACAGGCAAATGTGGCAGCAGTCCATCGACGACCCCGATGCCTTCTGGGGAAAGGTCGCCGACGAACAGGTAACCTGGTTCAAGAAGTGGGACAAAGTAACGGACTTCAATTACGGTACCAGCGCCGAAGATCTTCACATCAGATGGTTCACCAACGCCAAACTGAACATTTCATACAATTGTCTCGACCGGCACCTGGAAACCCGGGGTGACCAGGTCGCGCTCATCTGGGAAGGCAATGACCCCGGCGAAAGCAAAAAATTTACCTATAAAGACCTGCATGCCGAGGTTTGCAAATTTGCCAACATCCTGAAAAGTAACGGCATAAAAAAGGGCGATGTCGTAACCTTCTACCTGCCCATGATTCCTGAACTGGCCATCGGCATCCTGGCCTGCTCGCGCATCGGAGCCATTCACGCCGTGGTTTTTGGCGGGTTTTCCGCCGACGCACTGGCCAGTCGCATCCAGGACAGCGAAAGCGTTATGGTGGTTTCCTGCGACGGTACCTTCCGCGGCGCCAAGGCCATTCCGCAAAAAGCCAACGCGGATACGGCGGTCAAGGCGTGCCCCACCATCCACACCCACCTGGTGGTCGAGCGGGTCGGGGACAAGGTCAAGGTGGACTGGAACGCCGATACCGACAGATGGGTTCATGACGAGCTCAAAAAGGTCGATGCCGATTGTCCGCCCGAGGAGATGGACGCCGAGGATCCATTGTTCATTCTTTACACCTCAGGCTCCACCGGAACGCCCAAGGGCGTGATGCACACCACCGGCGGGTATCTCACCTATGTCTCCTATACCCACAAGATGATCTTCGATTACCACGACGGAGACATCTACTGGTGCACGGCCGACATCGGCTGGGTAACCGGACACTCCTATATCGTCTATGGACCGCTGTGCAACGGCGCGACGTCGGTCATGTTCGAAGGGGTTCCCAACTATCCGGATTACGGCCGGTTCTGGGCCATTGTCGAAAAATATAAGATCAACATTTTCTACACTGCACCGACGGCCATCCGCGCCCTGGCCAAAGAGGGCGATTCATGGGTTAAAAAGCACGACATTTCCTCCATCCGGCTTCTGGGTTCCGTAGGGGAACCGCTGAATCCCGAAGCATGGAACTGGTATTATCAGAATATCGGCAGGGGGGAATGCCCCATCGTCGACACCTGGTGGCAGACGGAAACCGGCGGGATTCTGATTACCCCGCTGCCGGGCGCCATCGACATCAAGCCGGCCCAGGCCACCGTCCCCTTTTTCGGGGTAGAGCCGGCGATTGTGGATGACGCCGGCCAGGAACTGGAAGGCGAATGTCAGGGCAACCTGATCATCAAAAGGTCCTGGCCCGGCCAGATGCGCGGCGTGTATAAAAATCCGCAACGATTTTTCGAAACGTATTTCACCCAGTTTGACGGTGTCTATACCACCGGCGATGGCTGCCGCAGGGACAAGGACGGCTATTACCAGATCACGGGCCGCGTAGACGATGTCATCAACGTATCCGGCCATCGCATGGGAACCGCCGAAGTCGAGTCGGCCCTGGTCTCTCACCCGTATGTCGCCGAATCGGCGGTCGTGGGGTATCCGCATCCCGTCAAGGGGCAATCCATCTACGCCTTTGTAACGCTTAACTCCGGCGTTGAAAAAACAGATGCGCTGAAAAAGGAACTGGTGGCCCACGTCCGCAAGGAAATCGGCCCCATCGCCACGCCGGAGATGATTCAATGGTCAGATTTTCTGCCCAAGACCCGCTCCGGCAAAATCATGCGCCGTATCCTTAAAAAAGTCGCCGCCGGCGATTTCAGCAAGGAATCCATGGGCGACACATCGACACTTGCCGATCCCAGCACGGTGGATCTGGCCATTGACGGCGCCAAACAGATCCAAACGCCCAATTGATCGGGATGGTCGAAATAGGTTACCGTCGGGCCACCCGGAGTTGATGTGAAAGGCCTGTCTGCCGGATGAGAAAAACAAAAAGGGCCAGGCGAATAACGCCTGGCCTTTTCGTTCAAAGACCCACCGCCTCACTGCGCTCATGCGTGCGGGCGGCGTTTTTCAGGACAACCTGAAATCCGTGCCCAGTCGGTGAACGGTTATGTTTCTTTTCGCAGGATAAGGCGGCACACCTTGCTTTCCGGTGCGGCAATAAAAAAGAACGAAAGTATGAACAGCGGAAGCGCAAAGAAAAGGCCCACCACCGGTAGGATCAGAAAACCGAGAAATCCCAGTGCCATCGCCAGGGGCAGGATGATCAGTCCAATGGTCCTGCTGGACCATTTTTCGCTTACACAATCTTGTTTGTTCATCACGAACCTCCAATACGCCAATGTTTGACTTTTATTCAGTAGGAATCACAACGCGCCGTAGACTGAAAGTGACAATGAACGCGAAAAATTCAATGGTCGGGTTGCAGGCGTCTATTGATAGGCCAAACCCACCATCAAGAGAAAATGCCTGCGGAAGCGGTCATTGGCGGCTCCGTTATTTTAAGCAAAAGGCCAAAAAGAGAGCGGTGCAGAAAAGCTTGTTTCTGCACCGCCAAAGCGATGGTAGCAAACAGAAAGATCCGGATTTCAGGAATGCTGGTGCAGCCGTTATCCGTCCGCTTTGTCCTTGGTAAAGATCTTGGATGCCAGGTCGATGTCCTCGGGGCAGAAGACAAACAGGCATTTGGCGTCCGGCCCGGCTACCGATCCGTAGACATAGTTGATGTTGATCCCCTCTTCACCGAATTTGGTGGACAGCCGCGCCAGTTCACCGGGGTTGTTGTCCAGCTGGACGGCGATGACCGGCATGATGTCGAACGTATAGTCGTGCTGGGAAAGCAGGTCGATGGCGGCGTTGGTCTTGCCGTCTTCGGCAAGCAGGCGGATCAGGGCAAACTGGGCCGAGTCTTTGCGCATGGAGTTGTAGCTGGCGGCGGAAGCGATGCGCTTGAGTGATTTACCCCTGGCCTTGAACAGTTCCAGCACATATGCCGACGCATCCTGGATGGTCAACGCATCGATGTTGATGCCGGCTTGACCCATGAGTGTGGCCAGCCTGCCCAGTTCACCGGGTTCGTTTTTCAGGAACAGGGATATTTCCGTTCTGACCATGATTGTCCTCCTTTTAAGCCAATTTTTTTGTGCCACTTGCATTCAGAAATGGTAGATTTTGCTCGAGTTAAAGGCGGGTGGCGGATTCAAACCGGAGGCATATATACAATATTTCGAGGATTTGAATTTGCCGCCCAACGCTGAAATCGAGTGAAAGGTGCCGTTTCTGGATATTATCAGGGTGTCCGCTTGTCTTTCAATATATTGTTGGAGATCACCACCCGCTGGATTTCCGAGGTGCCCTCGTAGATGGTGAACACCCGGGCGTCGCGGTAAAACCGCTCCACCGGGTAGTCGGTGGTAAAGCCATACCCCCCGTGCATCTGCAGAGCCTTGGCGGTGACCCGGTTGACCATTTCCGATGCGTACAATTTGGCCATGGAGGCCTGAATGGTGAAGCGTTCCTTGCGGTCCTTCATGGCCGCGGCGGACAGGGTGAGTTGCCGGGCCGCTTCGATTTCGGTGGCCATGTCGGCGATGATCCATCGCAGGCCCTGGAACTTGGAAATTTTCTGGCCGAACTGATCCCGCTGCTTGGCGTATTTTACGGCTGCATCCAGGGCGGCCTGGGCCACGCCAAGACTCTGGGCGGCAATCCCGATGCGTCCGCCGTCCAGACCCTTCATGACGATGGTGAACCCTTCTCCCTCGCTGCCCAGCATGTCCGATGCCGGTACCCGGCAGTCTTCGAAGTGCAGGTCGGTGGTGTCGGAGGCGCGCAGCCCCATCTTGTCTTCCATGTTGCCCACGACGAGGCCGGGGTTGTCCTTGGTGACGAGGAAGGTGCTGATCCCTTTGTGGCGGGCATCCGGATCCGTTTTGGCAGTGACGATGACCAGTCCGCAGTTTTTACCGGTGGTGATGAACCGCTTGGTGCCGTTGATGATGTAGTGGTCACCATCCTTGACCGCTGTGGTCTGCTGGCTTACCGGGTCGGAGCCGGCTTCGGGTTCGGTGAGGGCAAAGGCACCGATATACTTGCCCATGGCCAGGTCCTTGAGATAATGCTGCTTCTGGTCTTCGGTGCCGAAATTCAAGATGCTTTCGCAGACAATGGAATTGTGCACCGACATGACCACCGCGGTGGAGGCGCAGGAGTAGGCGATTTCCGAAAGGGCCAGGACGTATCCCACCGTATCCGAATCCGAGCCTTCGTAATCGAAGGGCACCATCATCCCCAAAAGCCCCAGCTCGGCCATCTTCTTGAGGTTCCTGGCGGGGAATTCCTTGGTTTTATCCCGCTCCGCTGCGGTTTCCGCCACCACCTTGCGGGAGAACTCGCGAACCATGGACTGAATCATCAGTTGTTCATCGGTCAGCTTGAATGACATGGCGTAATCCTTTTTTGGGTATATCCGCAGGGCGGCATGTTCACCGGCATGGTTCCGGGTGTTCGGTTCATGGCGGCCCGATGACCGGGTGGGGCCCGGGCAGCATGACCGAAACCGCCGCCTCGCTGGAATCAGTCGATTACGGGTTGTAGATGACCACAATCAGTTCGGCGTCTTTTTCTCCGGTGTTTTTCAGGTGATGCTGGATGCCGGAATTAAAATGAAGGGAGTCGCCGGGGCCGAGGCTGTTGACATGCTGACCCACCACCACTTCGATGGTGCCGTCGAGCACATACACGAATTCTTCTCCCTCGTGGTTGTAGCTGACGCCTTCATGGTCTTTCATGGCATCGATCTTCACCCGGAAGGCCTTGAGATGTTTGTTTTCAGCGCCCGGTGTGAGGGTGCTGTAAGCGTAGCTGGACGTCCGCTTGGTATAGGCCTTGATGCGATCCTGCATGCGGCCTTCGGCCTCCTTGAGCAGATCGCAGGAGTCGATGTCCAGAGCCCGGGAAATCTGTAGCAGGGACCCCACGTGCGGCGTCACCTTGCCGGCTTCCACCTGCTTTAAAAAATCGATGGAAAAACCGGTTTCGTTGGCCAGGGCGTCGTAGGACATCTTTTTGTCGGTCCGGGCCTTCTTGATTTTTTTGCCCACGGGGGGCAGTGGCGTGGTTTTTTTGGGGGGCATGATACCTCCTTGTCAGGAAAGGGTTCGAGGATTCAAGGGGTCGAGGGATCAAGTGAATGCAGCATTTTTTATCCGCTGTGCCCGGCTGCAGTTTTTATCTGAATGTTCTCGATGAATTTTTTTCACTCGAATCCTCGAATCCTTGACCCCTTGGATCCTTCTTTTTTTTAATACTCGTAAAATCCCCGGCCGGTTTTTCTTCCCAGCCAGCCGGCTTCCACATATTTTCTCAACAGCGGGCAGGGCCGGTATTTGGAGTCTTTGAATCCGTTGTACAGGGTTTCCATGATCGCCAGGCAGGTGTCCAGGCCGATCAGATCGGCCAGGGCCAGGGGGCCCATGGGGTGGTTCATGCCCAGCCGCATGACCGTATCGATGTCTTCGCGGGTGCCCACCCCATGGTACAGGGCAAACACGGCCTCATTGATCATGGGCAGCAGGATGCGGTTGGCGATAAAGCCGGGAAAGTCGTTGGCCAGGGCCGGTGTTTTGCCGAATTTCAGCGACAGGTCCCAGGTCGTCTGGTAGGTGTCGTCCGAGGTGGCCAGGCCGCGAATCACCTCCACCAGCTTCATCACCGGCACCGGGTTCATGAAGTGCATGCCGATGACCTTGTCCGGACGTCCGGTCTGGGCGGCGATCCGGCCGATGGGGATGGAGGAGGTGTTGGTGGACAGGATCACGCCGGGTTTGCAGATGTCGTCCAGGTCCTTGAATATCTGGAATTTAAGGGTCTCGTTTTCCGTGGCCGCCTCCACCACGAAATCCGCTTCTGCCATGTCCTTCAGATCGGCCGTGATCTTGATGCGGCCCAGGATCGCATCCCTGTCGTCTGCGCTGATCCTGCCCTTGTCCACATTCTTGCCGAGAATTTTGGTGATGTTGGCCAGCCCCTTTTCGGCAAACTCGATCTTGATGTCGCTCATGATGACGTTCAGGCCGGCAGTGGCCGCGACCTGGGCGATGCCGTTGCCCATCTGGCCGGATCCGATAACCCCAAAGGTGTTGATGTCCATTGTCTCACTCCGTTGTTAGGTGGTTAGTGATTTAGGTGTTAAGCTGATTAGCCGTTGAGGCTGTAGCCGTTTAGGTGTTTAGACTGTAGGTGCTTGTTTCCGATATCAGATGCGGTTCATTACAACAGCCGTTTTCATTCAGAAATGGTGGCTTGTGGTCCAGATCAAGGCCGCAGGGTTTTGGAAACCGCAGGCGTAGCATCGCTACGTCGAGGATTGCCAAAACCCGAAAACGCCGATCTGGGCCGCAAGATGCCGTTTCTGGTCGGCGATCAGCGTTTGACGACCATGGCCACCGCCTCCCCACCCCCCAGACAAAGCGATGCCAAGCCGGTCTTTTGATCCCGGCGGATCATTTCGTGCAGCAGGGTCACCAGCACCCGGCAGCCGCTGGCCCCGATGGGATGGCCCAGGGCCACGGCACCGCCGTTGACATTGGTGGTGTCGGCAGACAGCCCCAGTTCGTTCATGACCGCAACCGTGGAACCGGAAAAGGCTTCATTAACCTCGAACAGGTCCACGTCGTCGATGCCGATGCCTTCTTTTTTCAAGCATTTGGGTATGGCCCACATGGGCGCCACCAGGACGTATTTCATATCGATGCCGTAGGAGGCCTGGGCACCCACGGCGGCCAGGACCGTGCACCCCAGTGCCTCGGCCTTCTCCCGTGACATCACCACCACGGCGGCGGCGCCGTCACTGATGATGGAGGCATTGCCGGCCGTGCCGAAACCGTCTTTCTTGAAGGCCGGTTTCATTCTGGACATGGCATCGTAGGCGGTTTCCCGGGCGCATTCATCCCGGTCGAAAATTTTGGGATCCCCCTTGCGCCGGGGGATGGTGACGGGAACGATTTCATCGTCGAAGCGGCCGCTGTTGATGGCCTCCAGGGCGCGGCGATAGGATTCGACGGCATAGCGATCCTGGTCTTCCCGGCTCACGTGGTAGCGCTCGGAGCACAGTTCGTTGGAGATGCCCATGTGAAAGTCGTTGACGATGTCCCACAATCCGTCGTGGATCATGGAGTCCTGGAGCTGTCCGGGCCCCATGCGGTAGCCGAAACGGGCCTTCTCCAGGTAGTAGGGCGCCATGCTCATGTTCTCCATGCCGCCGGCCACCACCACCTCGGCATCGCCGGTCTGGATCGCCTGGGCGGCCAGCATGACGGTTTTCAGGGCGGAGCCGCACACCTTGTTGACGGTAACGCATTCTGCTTCCCAGGGCATGCCGGCCCTGACGGCCGCCTGTTTGGCAGGGTTCTGGCCATAGCCGCAGGGCAGGACCTGGCCCATGAGGACTTCATTGACCTCTTTTTTGTCGATGCCGGCCCGCCGGACCGCTTCTTCGATGACGATGGCACCCAGATCCGTGGCGCCGATGCCGGCGAGCGATCCGTTGAAACTGCCCAGCGGCGTTCTCACGGCACTGACGATGACTGCTTCTTTCATTTTATTCTCCAAGATTGTTAAGGGTTCAAGGATTCGAGGGTTCAAGGGTTCAAGGCAAACGACACGTATCTACAGGATTGTTCGCTCGGATCCTTGCCCCCTCGACCCCTTGAATCCTTTTTTTTACATATTGCGCCGGTATTGCCCGCCCACGCCATACAACGCGCCGGTGATCTGTCCCAGGCTGCAGCATTTCACGGTTTCCATCAGCTCGGCAAAGATGTTGTCGCCGGAAAGGGCCACCTTCTGGAGCCGGGCCAGGGCTTCGGGGGCCTGGTCCGCGTGGCGGGACTGGAACTCTTTCAGGCGGGTGAGCTGGGACTCCTTCTCTTCGGTGGTGGCCCGGGCCAGGTCGATGCACGAGGCGCCTTCAATCATGTCGGCGCCGTCGGCATGGGGATCCCGGAAGGTGTTGACGCCCACGATGGGATACGCGCCCGTATGCTTAAGCGTTTCGTAGTAGATGGACTCCTCCTGGATCTTGCTGCGCTGGTAGCCGGTTTCCATGGCGCCCAGGACGCCGCCGCGGGCGGTGATCTTGTCGTACTCCATGAGCACGGCCTCTTCGACCAGGTCGGTCAGGTCGTCGACGACGAAGCTGCCCTGGTAGGGGTTCTCGTTTTTGGCCAGCCCCCACTCCCGGTTGATGATCAGCTGGATGGCCAGGGCGCGCCGCACCGACTCTTCCGTGGGCGTGGTGATGGCTTCGTCGAAGGCGTTGGTGTGCAGGCTCTGGGCGTTGTCGTAGATGGCGCACAGGGCCTGCAGGGTGGTGCGGATGTCATTGAACTGGATGTCCTGGCTGTGCAGGCTGCGGCCCGAGGTCTGGATGTGGTATTTGAGCATCTGGCTGCGCACCGATGCCCCGTATTTCTCCCGCAGGGCGACGGACCAGATACGGCGGGCGACCCGGCCGATGACCGTGTATTCCGGATCCATGCCGTTGGAGAAGAAGAAGGAGAGGTTGGGCGCAAAGCTGTCCAGGGGCATGCCGCGGGACAGGTAGTACTCCAGGTAGGTGAATCCGTTGGCCAGGGTGAAGGCCAGCTGGCTGATGGGATTGGCCCCGGCCTCGGCGATGTGGTAGCCGGAAATGGAGACCGAGTAGAAGTTGCGTACATTTTTATCGATGAAGTATTCCTGGATGTCGCCCATCATTTTGAGGGCGAAATCGATGGAGAAGATGCAGGTGTTCTGACCCTGGTCTTCCTTGAGGATGTCGGCCTGCACGGTGCCGCGAACATTTTCCAGCACCATGGCCTTGATCCGGTTGTATTCCTCGGTCAGGGGCTGACGGCCCTTTTCCTCGATATATTTGTCCACCTGCTGGTCGATGGCCGTGTTGAGGAACATGGCCAGCATGATGGGCGCCGGCCCGTTGATGGTCATGGAGACCGAGGTGGTGGGGGCGCACAGGTCGAACCCGCCGTAGAGCACCTTCACGTCGTCCAGGGTGCAGACGCTCACCCCGGAATTGCCGACCTTGCCGTAGATGTCGGGCCGTCGGTCCGGATCGTAGCCGTAGAGGGTGACCGAGTCGAAGGCGGTGGACAGGCGCTTGGCGTCGCTGTTTGCCGACAGCATCTTGAACCGTCGGTTGGTGCGCGCCGGATCGCCTTCGCCGGCGAACATGCGTGTGGGATCCTCGCCCACGCGCTTCATGGGAAAGACGCCGGCCGTAAACGGGAAATAGCCGGGCAGGTTCTCCCTTCTCATCCATCGATAGATCTCTCCGGGATCCTTGAAACGGGGCAGGGAGATCTTGGGGATTTTCTGGTGGGAGAGGGACTCGGAATAGAGGGGGACGCGGATTTCCTTGCCGCGCACGGTGTATACCAGTTCGTCGCCGGAATAGGCGGCCCGGGTGGTCTCCCACTCCCTGACCAGCTTTTCGGTTTCGCCGTCCAGGGCCTCGCGCGCCTTGGCGATTTCACCTTTGAGCCGTTCCAGCAGGGCGGCGCTGTCCCCTTCCAGGCCCTCTTCGCCGACCGTCCTGGCAGCCTCTTCCAGGTGCCACACCCGCCGCATGGCGTCGGCCTGGCTTTCGGTTTCACGGTGGTAGTTTCTCACCGTTTCGGCGATTTCCGCCAGGTAACGGGTGCGCTCCGGCGGGATAATGATGGTCTTGGAGGTGGACTGCTTGGTGTCGGGCCGCGGCAGGCTGGATTCGAAGGCCACGTCGGTCTTGGCTTTGATCGCGTCCAGCAGGGCGTGGTAAAGGGCGGTGACGCCGTCATCGTTGAACTTGGATGCAATGGTACCGAACACCGGCATGTCCTCCGCCGGGCGATCGAAGACCATGCGGTTGCGCTGTACCTGCTTGCGCACGTCGCGCACCGCATCCTCGCCACCGCGTTTTTCGAACTTGTTGACCACGACGATATCGGCGAAGTCGAGCATGTCGATCTTCTCCAGCTGCGAGGCGGCGCCGAAATCGCTGGTCATGACGTACATGGAAAGGTCAACCAGGTCGATGATGTGCGAGTCCCCCTGGCCGATGCCGGCGGTTTCGGCGATGACCAGGTCGTAACCGGCTGCCTTGACCACATCCAGCACTTCACCCATGGCCTCGGGGATCTCCGTGTGGGAACGCCGGGTGGCGATGGAGCGCATATAGACCCGCGGGCTGTCGATGGCGTTCATGCGGATGCGGTCGCCCAGGAGGGCCCCGCCGGTTTTCCGCCGGGAGGGGTCGGCGCTGACGATGGCGATGCGGATGTCCTTCAGGTCATGGAGCATGCGCAGGATCAGTTCGTCGGTCAGGGAGGATTTGCCGGCGCCGCCGGTTCCCGTGATGCCGATCACCGGTACCTTGCGGTCCCCTATTTTTTCTTTGAGTTCCTGCCGGAATTTGGCCAGGTGGCCGTTCTCCCGGGCCTTGGCCTGTTCCAGGGTCGTGATCAGGTTGGCCACCAGCAACTTGTTGTCCGCAGCCAGGTCGGAAAGATCCATGGCGGTCTCGTCGGCGCGGGAGTAGTCCATCGACTGGACCATGTGGTTGATGATTCCCTGGAGCCCCAGGCTGGTGCCGTCTTCCGGTGAGTAGATTTTGGTCACCCCGTAGGCTTCCAGTTCCTTGATTTCTTCGGGGACGATGACGCCGCCGCCGCCGCCGAACACCTTGATGTGGTCCGCGCCGCTTTCCTTCAACAGATCGACCATGTACTTGAAGAATTCCAGGTGGCCGCCCTGATAGCTGGAAATGGCAATGCCCTGGGCATCTTCTTCGATGGCGGCGTCGACGATCTCCTTCACCGAGCGGTTGTGGCCCAGGTGGATTACCTCCACGCCGGTACTTTGCAGAATGCGCCTGAAGATATTGATGGAGGCGTCGTGGCCGTCGAAAAGGGATGTTGCCGTGACGACCCTTACATTGTTCTCGGGCCGGTAAACCTGGATGTCATCGTTCATGCGTCCTCCTGTGGCTGGTCCTGGTTGTCTCGCTCCGCCGAGCGGGTGACTTTCCCGTGTCCTGAGCAGGCCGATTGGTGCCTGTCGGACAGCACTGGAAAGATGCTGTGGTGGCGGCCGAAGGGTTCAGGTCGCAGCATCAACGAAATGCGGTTGCGGGTGACCCCGGAAGGCGCCGGTGAACGACGGGGAGGGGGCCTTCCGGGGATGGGTCGTTCTTATTTCAATTTGCCGATCAATGCACTGGCGATGGTGTTTTTCTGGATCTCCTTGGTGCCCTCGTAGATCTCGGTGATCTTGGCATCGCGGTAGAAGCGTTCCACCTCGTATTCGGTCATGTAGCCGTAGCCGCCCAGCAGCTGGATGGCTTCATCGGCCACTTCTACGGCGGTGCGGGCCGCATACATTTTGGCCATGGAGGTCAGCTTGGGATCGATACGGCCCTGGTCGAAATTCCAGGCAGCCTTGTAGGTCATCAGCCGGGCCAGCTCGATTTTGGTGGCCATGTCGGCAAGTTTGTGCTGCGTCACCTGGAACTGGGCGATTTTCTTGCCGAACTGTACACGCTGCTTGACATAGGCCAGTGCGCGGTCATAGGCCCCCTGGGCCGTTCCCAGCGCCTGGGCGGCCACCTGGATGCGGCTTTCATCGAAAAAATGCAGCACATGGTAAAACCCCTTGTTTTCCTCACCAACGAGATTGGCCAGGGGCACGCGGACATCTTTCAGGGTCACTTCGGCGGTCGCCATCATGCGGATACCCATCTTCTGGCCCACATCGGTGGTGGAGAGCCCTTCTCGGTCCGCTTCCACCAGGATGACGCTCTGGCCGCGGTAGCCGGGAGAGGCGTCCGGGTCGGTCTGGCAGAGCACGTTGTAGAACCCGGCCAGCCCGCCATTGGTGATGAAGGTCTTGCCGCCGTTGATGACCCATTCGTCGCCATCTTTGACGGCGGTGGTATTCATGAAGGTGATGTCCGAACCGTGGTCCGGCTCGGTAAAGGCGCCGGCGGAAAGCATTTCGCCTTCGGCAACGGCGGGCAGGTATTTCTCTTTCTGCTCATCGGATCCGTAGTGCATGATGATTTCCGATGCGAACGGGGCCAGGGCGATGGCGCTGCCGATCGTGGAGTCGCCGCGGCACAGTTCTTCGATGACCAGAATGTCTTCAATGGAACCGAGCCCCTGTCCGGAGTATTTCTCCGGAAAGTGAACCCCGAGCAGCCCCAGGTCACAGGCCTTTTTCCAGATTTTACGGGGAAATTCGTGTTTTTGCTCCATTTCGAAGGCCAATTCCTTGTCAAATTCTCCTTTTACGAAATCCCTGACTGCCTTTTGAATGTCCTTCTGGGTTTTGTTCAGCTCAAAATCCATTCCATTCCCTCCTGCGTTTATTAATAATGGTATCCGTCCATTCTGTATCCGACAATAAATAGGGTTCGAGGGTTCAAGGGGTCGAGTGATTCGAATTCACCCCATATCACGAAGTATCATTTTGATATCCCAAAATCGCTGTCACCCGTGAAGCCCGTTTTCGTTCTCCCTTGAATCCCTGACCCCTCGACCCCTTGAATCCTTATTTTAACAATGCATTCTCCCGGCACATGCCTAAAATGTTTCTGGTCTGGAATTCGATATACTCATCGATGCCGTAATGGTTGGCCAGAAACCAGCGCCGGAACGTCCACATGTGCCCCAGCACCGAGATGTTGTGGGCCACCAGGTCCAGTTGCCGCGGGGCGATGCGGGGCAGGTCCCCCGAGGCCATGAGCCGGGCCAGCACACCGGTGAATATGCCGGTGATGCGGATTTCGTTTTCCAGCACGACCCGCTGCCACTTGCCGGGCAGCGACTGGGTCTCCTGGTAGATCAGCAGAATGTGGTCGTTCATGCGGTGGCAGACCATGAAGTATTCACGGATGACTTCGGAAAGGGGGTTCCTCCCGTTTTTGGCGCGGTCGAGCGCCTCGGCCACCCCGTGCTCGATTTCGGCATGAATGGCGTCGCATACCAGGTAGAGCACATCCTCCTTGGTGGCGATGTATTCGTAGAGCGAACCGATGGAGATGCCTGCCTCCCGGGCGATCTGTCGGGTGGTGGTCTTGTGGAATCCGTTTTCGATGAACAGGTTCACCGCCGCGTCCACGATTTGGCGCCGACGCTGGGTCACCAATGCCTGGTTTTTGACCTGGGTGGGAATCCCCTTGGTTTCAGTTTTTTTCTGAACTTTGTTCAACATTTTGTAAAAACTACCAATTCCCCGTTTTTTTGTTAATAATCCGAGCGAACGCTCAGTCATATTTTTATGGTTTTAAGCCAGACCGGTCGGTCTTGTCAACACAAATGTTGACCCGGTCGTCTTCGACTCGAGAGGGGACATCAGGGGTGGATGCTCCGTTTGGACCATGCAGCTGGCAAATCACCCGGGTATAAAAATCCTTGACAAGGCCCATGTATATCCGCTAAACAATGCGTCACACATAGAGAGATGGCGTCACACATAGTGAGATACAATTTGCTGGGATCAACGTGCCAAATTGGGCCTCATTTCGGTTAAAGAGGAACGCAATGCCGTCAAAAGGTGAAAAATACTATTTTGTTTCTTCCCTGGCCAAAGGGTTGCGAATATTGGAGCAGCTCGCCTCCAAAGGCGAAATGTCGGTTTCTCAGGTTGCAGGGCACCTCGGAACCAGCAGGGCTGCCAGTCACCGGTTTTTATCGACGCTTCGCGATTTGGGCTATGTTGAAAAGACAGAGGATGGCGTCTTTCGCCTGACGTTCAAGGTCCTCGAATTGGGCATGAAGAAGCTCGATGGGTTCGAGATCCGCCGGATCGTCCATCCTTTCATGCAGGAAATTGCCCGGGCTTTCAGCGAAACGGTCAATCTGGGACATTGGGACGGAACCGCAATCGTTCATTTGGATAAAATCAACAGCACTGAGATTTTAAGAATGGACGTCGGTATGGGGGCAATGGCTCCAGCATACTGCACCGGGTTGGGCAAGGCGGTGTTGGCCTTTCTGCCTGATCGTGAACTCGAAGCCTATCTGGCGTCCGTGGATTGGGTGGCAATGTCTCCCCGTACAATTACCACCCCTGAGAACTTGAAATCCGACATCGTGCAGATCCGGCGACGCGGCTACGCCATCGACGATGAAGAACTGAGCCTCGGGCTTCGTTGTGTGGCCGTGCCGGTGTTTGATCATACGGGCAGGCCGACATATGCCCTGAGCGTTTCCGGTCCAACGCTGAGGATGACGGAAGAAAAAATCAACACGATCCAAAAAACGCTGTTACCGATGTGCCGCCAAATATCGCGCCAGATCGGTGCACCTGAGAAATAAAACCATGAAACCGGTTGGCTGCCAACCGAACCTTGAAGGAGGAATACACGCCATGAGTAAAAAAAAACTGACGCGTATTGATCTGCAGAAAATGAAACAGGATAGCCAAAAAGCAGTCTGGATTACGGCATATGACTACTGGACCGCCGCATTCGCCGATCAGGCCGGCATGGACATGATACTGGTGGGCGATTCACTGGGCATGTGCATATACGGATACAGCGGTACCGTCCCGGTAACCATGGACCAGTGCATCTGGCACAGTGAGGCGGTGCGGCGGGGTGCAGCGAATACGTTTATCATCGGAGATATGCCTTTTCTTTCCTATCAGGTCAGTGTGGAAGAGGCCGTTCGAAATGCGGGACGCTTTCACAAAGAAGCTGGCGTGGACGCGATCAAGTTGGAAGGCGGCCGACGTGTATGCCCCCAGATTCAGGCCATCGCCGATGGCGGTATGCTGGTCATGGGGCATATCGGACTCACTCCCCAGAGTTCGGGCCAGCAGGGGGGCTTCAAGGCTCAGGGCCGCACAGCGGCTGCGGCAAAAGACCTGATCGAAGACGCAATGGCGATCGAGGCCGCCGGTGCCTTTGCACTCCTGGTGGAAGCGGTGCCGCCTGAAGTCTGTGGCATTATCCGGGAACGGCTGAGCATCCCTGTATACAGCATCGGAGCCGGCTGGGAAGCGGATGGGCAGCTTATGATCTGCAGCGACGTGTTGGGTATATTCCAGGCATTTACGCCCAAGTTTGTAAAGAAATATGAGAACCTGGGAGAAAAAACCGTTAGCGCATTCCAGCAATATGCGCAGGAGGCACGAAACGGGTTATTCCCCAAAGAAGAACATGCCTACAAAATGGTGGAGAAAGAACTGCCCAAGCTTAAAAAACTGATCGGCCAATGATGTTCGCCCGTACTTCAGATAAGCTGCTATGAGCAGTAATTTTTTACATAAACGAAACTTTTCAGATATGGAGGTTTTTATGTCCGAGGTGTTGAAAACCATTCGTGACTTCATGGAGAAAGAGGGGATCCCAGGCCGGGACGGCTACGATCTGGTGGATTCGACCCAATCTTTTCCGGACGGAGGGCACTGGCGGATAGAAATTGCCGGTATCGAACGGGCCACCACAATGGAAGCGATGATCGACGAAGCCAAAAAACGAGATGTCACCGTTCACCGCGCCATTGCGACCGTAGGCGGCTCGACCTACTGCGACTTCGAGGAACTCAAGGCCATGGCCCGGATGGCTCACGACGAGAAGATCGAACTGGTTATGACTGTCGGCCATCGCAAGGGCTGGGACGCCGGCGCCAAGGAGATGTCCACGCCGGAGGGCACCATGCAGGGCTTTCGGCTCAGGGGGTCAGATAACATCTCTTATCACATCGCCGACATCATGCGCAACATCGAGGCGGGGCACCGTGGATTTCTGGTCTATGACGAAGGGGTGCTGTTTATCCTCAACAAGATGCGCGCAGAAGGGGTGATCCCGGCTGAAACCATCTTCAAATTTTCCGTATTCGGCGGATACTGTAGCGCGGCAGGTGCCAAAGTGGTGGAATCCATGGGCGTCAATTCCCTCAACCCGCTTTCCGATGTCTCCCTGCCGATCCTGTCCTCCATTCGAAAGACCGTGGATATCCCACTGGACGTTTATGTAATTATCGTCGACGCATTCGGCGGCATGTACCGGGCCTACGAGGCGCCTGAAATTGCCCGTGTCGCCGCACCGGTCTACTTCAAGATCGAGCCGGGCACCAGCGAAGGTGACATATACAAACCCTGGGCGTTCGAATCATTCCATCAGGATCTGGTGCGTGAGAAGGTCAAAGTCGCCCAGGTGATCCAGGAACTGATGAACCGCCATGCCCCGAATTTAAAGGTTTCGAAAAAAGGACCGGCCGACCTGGTCCTGCCGGTGGTTGTTTAATTGTCGATAATCTTGTGAGAATTCAGGTCCAAGCATTGAAGGTGTAAACCGATCAGGACCGTTCACCTGTCGGTCTTCAGACGGAATACCTGAATTTTTATTAAAAAATACTCCGGAATCGGACTATGGGATCGGTTAGCACTCAATTGTAATTTTTAAGGTGAGCAATATGAATAATGTCTTTCAGGTAGCGATTAACACCCTCAACCAGGCCGGTACCATTGGTGGTATCAACGCGCGGGTGATGGAAATTCTCCAGGCACCGAAGCGGATTCAACAATTTCGAATTCCTTTGAAGCTCGATAGCGGCGCCTTCAAGGTTTTTCCCGCCTATCGGGTCCACTATTGCGATGCTCTGGGGCCATGCCGCAATGGAACGCGCATACGCCCCAACCTGACCCTGGACGAGATCAAGGCCCTGGGCCTGTTTATGACCATCAAACACTGCGCGGCGGCCATTCCCGCAGGCGGAGCCAAAGGCGGTATCCAAGCCGACCCTGCTGAACTGACCGAAAACGACATGGAGCGGCTGGTGCGCGCCTTTGTGCGCTCACTTTCTCCAAAGGGGCCCTGGGCCGACGTTCCCGGCGCCGACATCGGGACGGGTGAGCAGGCCATGGCCTGGATGCTCGACGAATACGAGCAGATTACCGGAAACCACTGCCCGGCGGCAATCAATGACAAACCGGCCATCCTGGGGGGGTCCGTCGGCGGCGAAGAGGCCACCGGTCGCGGTGTCTTCATTACCTTGAAAGCGGCAGCCGAGGATCTTGGCATGGTGGTCTCCAGGAGTTCCGCGGTGGTTCAGGGTTTCGGACAGGTTGGATCGGCCCTGGCCGGACTGCTCAATAAGGAAGGGGCCAGAATTGTGGCCGTGAGCGATGTGTTCGGCGGCATCTACAATACTGAAGGCATCGACATCGCATCACTTACAGCATACGTGGCCGAAACCGGTAAAGTGGTTGACTTTCCGGGTACCAGGCCGGTTTCTAATGCCGAAATTTTCGGCGTTGACTGCGATATTATCGTGCCGGCCGCGGTACAGAGTGTCATCCACAAAGATAATGCCGCGCATGTCAAGGCGAAATTGATTGTGGAAGGCGCCAACGGCCCGGTGACGACCGAAGCGGACGAGATTCTTGCCGGAAAAGGAGTGACCATTGTGCCGGATGTGGTGGCCAACAGCGGCGGCGCCACCGTTTGTCACTTCGAGCGGACCCAGGGCCTTTCCGACCAGTACTGGGACCTTAAGACCGTCAATGCCATGCTGGAAAAACGGATTCTGGCGGCCTACCGCGATGCGGCTGAAACGGCTCGGGCCCATGAAGGTGCCACGCTGCGGATCGGAACCTGGATCAGTGCGCTGAAAAAAATTGAAAAGGCCATGAAATTAAGAGGGTGGGTGTAATCCAACCGTTGATCGTGTGGAGGAACAATGACTCTGTTTGACGAAAGCGAATATCTCGAACGCCTTGGCAAGACCAAGACCCGAATGGCAGATGCCGGAATCGACGTGCTGGTCGCCTCGGATCCGGCCAACATGAACTACCTCACCGGATATGACGGGTGGTCGTTTTATGTGCCACAATGTGTCGTGGTCAGCCTGGATGCGGACACCCCGCTGTGGATCGGTAGGGGAATGGACGTGGCCGGGGCCCGTCATACCACATTTTTACCTGAAGCCGACATTATCGGATACCCGGATCACTATGTGCAGACACTGGCACGGCACCCTATGAATTTCGTGGGGGACATGATCGCCGAACGGGGTTGGGGGGCAAAGACCGTCGGTGTGGAAATGGATGCCTACTACTTCTCGGCGCGCGCCTATGCCGAACTGCAAAAGCACCTGCCCAACGCGCGCTTTGCCAATGCCGACCTGCTGGTCAACTGGGTTCGTCTGATCAAATCGGACGCCGAAATTGTCATTATGCGGCAAGCCGGCCAAATCGCCAACCGGGTGATGACCACGGCCATTGATCGGCTCGAACCAGGTGTGCGCGAGTGTGATGCCGTGGCTGCCGTATACCAGGCCCAGATGTCGGGAACCGAGGCATTCGGCGGAGATTATCCCGCCATCGTGCCCATGATGCCCACCGGAGAGAAGACCTCGGCACCTCATCTGACCTGGACCGATGCCCCATACGAAAACGAACAGATGGTCAACCTGGAGCTGGCGGCCTGCCGGCATCGCTACCATTGCCCCATCGCGCGTACGGCCTATCTGGGCAAAAACCCCCCTGCCAAGCTGGTCGAACTGGCCGCTCACACTGTTGAGGGCCTCGATCTGACCCTGGCGGCGATCAAGCCGGGCATGCGCGCCGAAGCGGTGGAACAGGTTTGGCGAAAGCACATGGCCAAGGTCGGGTTGGAGAAGGAGTCGCGCATTGGCTACGCCATGGGCCTCAACTACCCGCCGGACTGGGGCGAGCACACCGCCAGCCTGCGGCCAGGCGATCAGACGGTCCTTGAACCCAACATGACCTTTCACATGATTCTGGGCATGTGGATGGACGACTATGGATTTGAGTGCAGTGAATCGTTCCGCGTCAGCGGAGACGGTTGTGAGACCTTTGCCGATGTCCCCCGAAAACTGTTCGTCAAAGCATGAAGCGACGTCGGCATCCTGCCACAGATCCTGATGGACGAAGAGGGTGATTCGATGATCTATCAGGCCACAAAAGGACAGGCGAGCAGCGGAGAGGCCATCGGCATCCTCCTTCTGGACACCTCGGTTCCATTCATCCCGGGGGATGTGGCCAACGCCACCACCTATAACTATCCCGTACGCTTTTGCAAAGTCGAGGGCTTTTCGGTGGCGCGGGCCATCGGCAAGGACCCGGCGGTCTACGATGCACTGAAGACGGCGGCCCAGGACCTCGTTGACCAGGGCGTAAGGGCCGTGACCGGAGACTGCGGGTTTATGGCCCTGCACCAGAAACGCCTGGCCAGTGAACTGGCGGTGCCGGTATTTCTGTCGAGCCTGCTTCAGATTCCTTTTATGCTGTCCATTCTGAATGAGGGCTGCAAGGTTGGCGTCCTGACCGCCGACGGCCGCAGCCTGGACGAGACACTGCTGGCTGCCGTGGGCGTCACCGACGTCGATCGACTGGTCATCGAAGGCTTGGAAGATCAGCCGAATTTTTACCGGTTTGCCATCCAGGAGACGGGGACGCTCGATACCGAGAAGGTAGAGGCCGAAGTGGTGGCGGCCGGCCGCCGTCTCATTTCCCAACATGACGCGGTACAGGCGCTGCTGTTGGAATGCAGCCTCCTGCCGCCATACGCCGCGGCCTTGCAAGCAACTGTTCAAATGCCGGTATTCGATTACATTTCCATGATCGATTATGTTTTTTCGACGGTAGTGAAACGCCCGTATACGGGATTTTTGTGAAGCAGATGAAGGATTAAGAAAAAAAGCAGGTGAGAGACGCGTATGCAATTATCCGAACAGATCGAACAATACCGTGATGAAGTGATCGCCTTGCGGCGGGATTTTCATCGGTACCCCGAATTGGGTTTCGAAGAACACCGTACCGCAAAAGTGGTTGAAGCCTATTTAAAGGCCCTGGGCCTGGCCACCCGGCGCATGTCGAAAACAGGGGTCGTCGCCCTTCTTGAAGGATCCCGTCCGGGTCCGGTGCTGATGCTTCGGGCGGATATGGACGCCTTACCGATAACCGAAGCGAATGATGTTGACTACCAATCGCAACACCCGGGGGTGATGCACGCCTGCGGTCACGACGCCCATATGGCGATGCTGCTGATTGCGGCCAAGGTGTTGTCTAAACACAGAGACACCCTCGCGGGAACGATCAAGTTCGTTTTCCAGCCGAATGAAGAAATCGCCGGCGCACTGCACATGATCGGAGAAGGGGTCCTTGAAGACCCAACCGTCGATGCCGTGATGGGCATTCATGTCTGGACACCGGTGGCATCCGGCAAGATCGGCATCAGCGCCGGCCCGGTCATGGGCGGACTGGATGTGTTCAAAATGGCTGTTTTCGGAAAAGGCGGCCATACCGGCGTTCCTGAGGATGCCGTGGACCCCGTGATTGCCGCTGCCAACCTGATACAGACCGTGCAGACGATCCAGACCCGCGAGATCAGCAACCTGAAGTCGACCGTCATCATGTTCGGAAAAATTTCCGGTGGCACCAAAAGCAATATTATTCCGGACAAGGTCGAACTGGAAGGTTCTATCCGTTTTCTATACAAAGGCGGCCCCGACAGCGAAGAACAGCCTACCGAAAGGTTCCGGCGGGTGGCCGAGCAGGTCTGTCGCACCCATCGATGTACCTGTGATATCGAAATCATCCATGAGAATATCCCGCTGATCAACGATCCCTCCCTGGCCGCGTTAGCCCGCCGGACTGCCCGGGATGTATTCGAAAACAAAGATGCCATTATCGATCACGTCACCATCGCAAGTGAGGATTTCTCGGAATTCAGTGAGCGTGTGCCCGGCGTTTTCATGTTCCTCGGTGCAGGAAGTGAGAAGAAAGGCACGTTCGTTTCCCATCATAATCCACGATTCGACATCGATGAAGATGTGCTTTTAAACGGGGTCGCCATGCATGTCCGCGGTGCCCTGAATTTTTTTACCATGTCAAAGGATCAAAAAGGAGGTGATCGGAGGACCATACCCAAGGCCTGAAATGGAATTTCAACAGCTTACGGCTCGCCCCGACGAGCGTTAGATGAAAGGAATCTGACTATGAAAAAAAGCATTGTGCTGTTAACCGCCCTTTTTGTTCTCATTCTCTTTGGGACCGCCATGGCCGCCAGTTACACCGGTCCGGCAATCAAAGCCAAACTGGCCTCGGAAGAGATTGAAGGTGACTTCATGACCGTCTGGGCCAGGAATTTTGCTGACCACATGAAAACATGGTCCGGCGGTAAAATCGACATTGAGGTATACCCGTACGGCACACTGGGAAATACCGGCGACATCAACGAATTGGCCCAGATGGGCGTCGTGCAGTTCGTCTTTTCCGATCATGCATGGATCAGTTCTTTTGTGCCGCAAGCTCAGGCGTTGGCGCTGAATTATATCTTCCCCACCGAAAAGGTTCCCGAGGTTCTCGGCTGGATGGCACAAAACGGCGAGTTCCTGCCACTGCTGGAAAAAGCCTTCCGCCAGAACGATCTTGTGCCGCTGTCAATCATGTTCGAAGGCTGGCAGTGGGTGACTTCCAAGAAAGAGATCCGATCGCTGGGAGACATGGACGGCCTGAAGCTTCGGCTGATGTCATCCAAACTGCTCGTGGAAGACTACAAGGCCTATGGGGCCAGCCCGACCCCCATGAGCTACGGCGAAGTATACAGCGGCCTGCAGATGGGCCTGATCGATGCCCAGGTGAACCCGTTGTTTGCCATTTTCAGCATGAAATTCTACGAGGTTCAGACACATTTAACCCAATTAAAAAGCGAGCCTTTCATTGGCATCCCCACCGTCAACCAGCAGTTCTTCGACGGATTGACCAAAGAAGCACAAGATGAAATGCGCAGGTATTGGATCGACGCCATCGTCCCTGCCGGTAAATGGATTACCGAGCGCAACGCGTCGGACATGGAGAAGATGAAGGCGGCCAAACCGTCACTGAAATTTCACGTTCTCGATGACGCAACCATTGCCACCTTCAAAGCCAAGGCTGAAACGGTCTACCCGCAATATCCTCAACTTGGGGGCGAAGGCGCCCAAGCGGTGCTGGATGCCCTGCTCAAAGACATCAAGAACGCAAAAAAAGCCCTCAGCATTAACTAACGAAGCAAATTTGTCCTGCCGCGGCCGGCAAACCGCGGCAGGGCGAATCGCTCCAGCCCCCGAGGTCAACCCATGAAAAAGGACACTGAAGAGTCGGTTATACCCGGCGCTCTGCGAAGGTTCAACCGTGCCGCCGGCAAGGTGGTCAATGCAGTGGAAGTCTCTATCCTGGTCTTTTGCGTCGCCTCTTTAGGAATCTTATTGATCACCAATGTGTTTGCGCGCACGTTTTTCCAAAGTATTTATTTTGCAGAGGAGGTCTCCAAGTTTCTGGTGATGCTGACGACCTTTACCGGCGTGAGTTACGGCGTTCGTAAAGCACGTCACATCCGAATGGGGGCCTTTCTGGATGCCATGCCGCCGAAAATGGAAAAGGTCTTTATCATTTTCATCTCGTTGGTCAGCGCCGTCGTAATGGGAATTATGGCATGGGCGTCATGGGAATATTTGATGAACGCCATGTCCAAGGGGCACATGACCCCCGCGCTGCGGGTGCCCAAGTGGACTTTTTATATCATTATCCCCATTGGTTTCGGGCTTGCCTGCATACAGTACCTTCGCACGATCATCAAAAACATCATCGAAAAAGACCCCTGGCAGTCTCCGGATCAACAGAGCGAATATGAAGATGAAGAAATTGGAGGTGAGCAGATATGATCCTTTTCGGAATCAGTTTGGCGACCATGCTTCTGATCGGATTCCCTTTCATGATAACCCTGCTGGGCTCTTTGATCCTTTACCTGTTCGTCTATATGCCGGATTTCGCCCCGAGGATGATCATCACCATGGTGCAGCAGGTCATTACCGGGGTGACGCCGCCGGCACTGGTGTGCGTGCCCATGTTTATCCTGTCGGCCAGCATTATCACTTCAGGGGAATCGGCCAATCGCCTGATCCGGATGCTGAAGGTGTTCGTCGGCCATCTGCCCGGTGGCCTGCCCATCACCACCAATGCCAGTTGTACGCTTTTTGGCGCCGTTTCCGGATCCACCCAGGCCACGGTGGCGGCCATCGGCGGCACCATGCGGCCCATGCTCCTGGAAGCCGGCTACAAAAGCTCATTTACTCTGGGGTTGATCATCAACTCCAGTGACATCGCATTTCTGATCCCGCCCAGTATCGGGTTTATCGTATACGGCGTGGCAACCAGTACCTCCATCGGAATGCTCTTTCTGGCCGGGATTTTCCCCGGGTTGATGATTCTGATGATGTTCTCCATCTACTGCTACATTTACTCCAGAGTGAAGAAGATTCCGACCCTACCCAAGGCCAACTGGTCCGAGCGCAGGACAGCGGTCAAAGACGGGTTGCCGGTCATGGGCTTTCCCGTTATCATCGTGGGCGGCATTTATGCAGGCTTTTTCAGTCCCACCGAGGCAGCAGCAGCGGCGGTGCTTTATGCGCTGATTCTGGAAATGGTTATTTACAAAAGCCTGACGGTCGAGCGCATCGTGGATGCCTTTTTACAGACCGGCGTCATCACCGGCGTCGTCTTTATCCTGGTTGGCGCCGGCCAGGCGTTCTCCTTCCTTATCGGATTCCTGCAGATTCCGGCCAAGCTGCTGCCACCGCTTTTCGGGACCGATCCGTCTATGCTGTGGGTCATTACCATTGTTGTTGTCGTCTATTTTGTGGCCTGCATGTTTGTGGACCCCATCGTCGCCATATTCATCCTGAGCCCTGTTTTTCAGCCGTATGTGGTCGGTGCAGGCGTCGACCCCATTCTACTGGGAACCCTGGTGACACTGCAGGCGGCCATCGGCTCGGCGACGCCGCCCTTTGGCTGCGATATCTTTACCGCACAACTCATCTTCAGGCGGCCTTATCTCGAGGTGATCGGCCACGCGCTGCCGTTTCTGTCAATTCTGATCCTGGCGACGATTATCCTGATTACCTTTCCGCAGATTGCTCTTTTTCTACCGAACCTGGCAATGGGGGGGTAGACATGGGTGGCAAAGGAAATCACTTATCCTGGCGTGATGAAAGGCGGCGGTGTCAAACGACTTTATCAAAGATCCCGGTTCCGGTCTTTGGTATACGGAAGCACTAAAACAATTGCTTCGATGTGGAATAACTTTATGACACACTTACCAACATTACAGGACGTATATCGTGCCCATGCCCGAATCAAACCAATGATTCTTCAGACGCCGTTGTTGCCATCTGCCGGTCTGGCCAAAATAACCGGTGCACGAACGGTAGACCTGAAGCTGGAATGTCTGCAGCATACCGGCGCATTCAAGGTCAGGGGGGCGGCAAATAAGATGCTAAGCCTTAGCGATGAAGAAAAGAAAAGAGGCGTTATTACTTTTTCCACCGGCAACCATGGTAAAGCGGTTGCCTATGTCGCCGGAAAAATGGGTATCCGGGCAGTGGTATGCCTCTCGGAACACGTTGCCTCTTACCGGGTCCAGGCAATCAGACAACTGGGGGCGGAAGTCTCTGTGAAAGGCCATTCCCAGGATGAAGCAGAGAAAAATTATCAGGATCTGGTCTCGGCCGAAGGCCTCATCCCCGTACTGCCGTTTGACGACCCGATGATAATTGCCGGTCAGGGGACGATCGCACTTGAAATACTGTCAACGCTCCCCGATGCGGATGTGCTGCTGATACCACTTTCCGGAGGCGGCCTATTGGCAGGGATCGCTATGGCTGCCAAATCCATCAATCCGGGCATTCATATCGTTGGTCTTTCCATTGAGCAGTCTCCAGCCATGCTGGAGAGCCTGAAAGCCGGCAGGCCCGTCCAAGTGGAAGAAAAAGACTCCATCGCCGATTCGCTGCTGGGTGGGATCGGTTATGTGAATCGACACACACTGCCGCTTGTGGAAAAATTTACGGACGAGCACCTGTTGATATCGGAAGAAGAAATAAAAAACGGGATGCATTATGTTTTTGAAAATCATCGATTAATCGTGGAAGGTGCCGCCGCCGTTGGTGTCGGCGCATTGATCGATCAGCGGATGGATGTGAAAGGGAATACAGTTGTCACCTTGCTGTCCGGAAACAGCATCAATTCCCGTGATTATGTATCCATTATTCAGCATAGACTCATCGATGACGACAATTAAGGAATCCTCGATATGATTTTTACCAAGGAAGAATACCTACGGCGGGTCCGCAAAACCAAAGAGATGATGGACCATCTCGGTATGGAAATGTTGCTGGTAATGGATCCGGCCAACATGAATTACCTGACCGGCTATGATGGATGGTCGTTTTATGTTCACCAAGGCGTCATCGTTTTTCTGAACCGGGAAAACCCGATCTGGTTCGGCCGCGAGCAGGATTCCAACGGTGCAAGGCTTACCAGTTGGTTGCCCGATGACTGTATATGCGGATATCCGGATAAATATGTCCAGTCACGCTACACCCACACCATGCGCTGGGTGGCAGGCCTTTTGCGGGAGAATCAGGCAGACAATAGACGATTCGGCCTCGAGATGGACGGATACTGGTTCAATGCAAAAATGTATATCACGCTAAAAGAGGAACTGCCCCATGCTCAGCTGATGGACGGGACCAATCTTGTCAACTGGGTTCGAGTCGTGAAATCGCCGGCTGAAATCGAATATATGAGACAAGCGAGCCGGATCTGTGAAAAGGTGATGCAAACCGCCATTGATGAGATCGATGTGGGGGTGTGGGAAAAAGATGTGGCGGCAAACGTCTGCGCCGCCCAAATTGCCGGTACGGAAGCATTCGGCGGTTCGTCACCGGCTATTTTCCCGATCATGCCATCTGCGGAGAGAACGTCCACCGCTCATCTGACTTTCGAACCCGACCGGCAATACCAAAAAAACGATGCGGTGCTGCTGGAACTCTGCGGCGCCAGATACCGATATCATGCCCCCTTGTCCCGGACCGTATACCTGGGAGATCCGCCGGAAGACCTGTGTCAAACCGCCGATGGCGTGGTGAAAGGACTCCAGGAAACGTTGTCCTTTGTCCGACCGGGGGTAACGGCCGAGGCGGTGGAGGCCAGGTGGCGGGAAGCGATTGCCCATACGGGTGTGGTCAAGCCCTCGCGCGTCGGTTACTCCTACGGACTGAACTACGTACCGGATTGGGGCGAGCACACCATCAGTCTCAGACCCGGGGACAAAACCATACTATCACCCGGAATGACCCTGCATTTCATGCCGGGGATCTGGCTTGATGCCTATGGCTTCGAATGCAGCGAGCCGATACTGGTAACGGACAAGGGGTGTGAAAAATTTATCGAGTTTCCCCAACAGCTGTTTGTAAAATAATAAGGAGAAACCATGCAAAAAGAGATCGTATACAGTGATAGAGCACCCGAACCCGGTCCTTACTCCCAGGCGATCAAGTATGGCAATCTGGTATTCGTCTCCGGACAAACCTCTGACGATCCGGTAACCCATGAACCCGTCAAAGATTCGGTTGCTTCCCAAACACAGCGCATCCTCACCCATATCCAATATATTCTGGAGGCTGCCGGCTCAGGCCTCGAAAAGGTTCTGAAAGTCAATGTTTACCTGTCCGAATGGGAGCATAAAAAAGAGATGAATACGGTTTATCAGAAATTTTTTCCGCATGATCCGCCAGCCCGCATCGCCATGGCGGTTAAAGGCCTGGATGCCGGATTGGATGTGGAGATCGATTGCATCGCGGGATGTTGATTCATCTTTTGACAACGAATTCCGCAACAGCGATCCGTGAACTGCTCACGCATGGACGTCTTCTCATCCTCCCGTGATGGTCTCGTGTTCGGGTCAACCTGGCAGCCGGGCAGTCCAGCAGTACCGTCAAACCTGGTTAATCTTGGCCATCATCGAACGGCAATGGTCAAAATAGCGGTCTGATTCTTTTTTGCGCGGCCGGGGCAGGTCGATGGTTATATCTTCGCGGATGCGGCCGGGATCCTTTTCCAGCAGGATGATCCGGTCGGCCAGCAATACGGCCTCATTGACGTCGTGGGTTACAAAAACAACCGTGTGGGACAGCCGTTCCCACAGATCGAGCAGAAGATTCTGCATTTCCTCGCGTGTCTGGGCATCCAGGGCGGCAAAGGGTTCATCCATGAGCAATACCTCCGGCTGGAGAATCAGTACCCGTGCCAGGGATACCCGCTGTTTCATGCCGCCGGAAATATCCTGGGGCAGAAAATCCTCAAAATCCGCCAGTCCGACGAGGGACAGGAATCGATCCACTTCCCGCTGCTGATCCCTGTGGTCCATCCCGCGGCCTTTCAGGCCGAAAGCGATATTTTCCCGGACCGTCAGCCAGGGGAATAAGGCATCCTCCTGAAAGACCACACATCGGTCCGGCCCGGGGCGGTCGACCGGTCGCCCCTTCAGCCGCACCGAACCGCTGCTTGGGGGCAAAAAACCGGCCAGAATCTTGAGCAGGGTGGATTTGCCGCAGCCGCTGCGCCCTAAAATGCAGATCATCTCACCCCGTCGGGCAGAAAAACTGATATGCTCCAGCACGCGAGGTTGGGCGGGCCCGTTTGTCCCGAATCCCTTGCTCAGACCTTCGATTTCGAGAATTACCGGTTTAACGTCCGGCCGTTTTTTTACGATATGCAATCGGGTCGTCACGGCAGCCTCCTGGCACTCTTGAAGCAGCCTCGCAACAAGCCATGGAGGCCCAGGTCACACAGCCGTCCGACCAGTGCAATCATCAGGATCCCCACGATGATGATGTCAATGCGGCCCAGCATGCGTGCATCCATGATGACGGCCCCCAGCCCATTGGGCACACCGGTGAGTTCACCCAGCACCAGGTAGGCCCATGAAATGCCCATTCCAAGGCGCAGGCCGGTAATGATCTGCGGCATGGCCGCCGGGATCAGGATGGCGAAGGTGCCCCGCAGGCGGTGAACGCCCATCATGGCGCCGGCTTGAAGCAGAATCGGGCTGACCTGGCGGGCGCCCGCCTCGGCGTTGAGGAAAATGGGGAAAAAGGCCGCCAGGGCCACCAGAAAGACGGTCGTTTTCATGCCGATGCCGAACCACACCATCGCCAGCGGCAGCCAGCTGATACCGGGAACGGCGCGCAGGGCATTGATGGTCATGCTCAGCATCCGATTGACCAGCGCGATTCGTCCGGAAACGATGCCCAGCGGGATGCCTGCCGCCACCGCCAGGCCGAAGCCGGTCATGACCCGCATGGTGCTGGCGAGAAGATCCTCGACAAAGCGTCCCGCGTAGGGGTCCTGTCCGGGGTCACTGAAGATATAGGTCGAGGCGGTGGCGAAGATGTCCTTCGGATGCGGCAACAGGTAACCGGGAACCAGGCCGGTTTCGCAGGCGGCCATCCAGGCCACGAGAAAACATGCCGGCAGAATCCATGGCATCAGCTGGCCGGAGAGGCCGGGGGTGGACGGTCGACGGTTCATTGGAGTCGTTCCCGGGCCTGGGCAACAAACGATAAATCAAAGAGCCGATCGTAGTCCGGTTGGCGTTGGATCATTCCCAGGGCCTGCATGCGGTTGCCCAGGGCTTTGGCTTTGCGTATGAACGCGTCGTCCATCTCCCAGGCGAGTTCGATGTTGGGCACCGCGGCGGTCAATACCTCCATACGGGTTCCGAAACCGGATGCTTTTCTCAGCCATGCGTCCGGATGCGCGTTTAAAAAGCGGGTCGCCCGGGCATGCGCGAGCACCAATTGGGCCACCCGTTCAGGATGGTTTTCGATTGTGGCCCGACGCACCAGCATCCCGGCGTTGATCGTGCCGACCGAATCGGCGTAATAGGGGTATGAAAGAATTCGGCCGTATCCCTGGTTGGCGGCCAGTGAGGGAAACGGTTCCCCGGAGAGAAAGGCATCGATGCTGCCGCCGGCAAGGGCGGTTCCCATGTCAAAAAAATCGACCCGAATGAGAGTGACGCCCGTATTCGGCGCTATCCCGTTGCGGGTCAATGTTTCCCTGAGCAGGATTTCGTGCATGGTCCCCGGGACATAACCGATGGTTTTGCCCGCGAGATCCTTTTCGGAATGAATCGGGCCGTCTTTTTTGACCACCAGGGCCGAGCATTTGTTGCACAGTGCCGAAACAACGACCACCGGCTGGCCGACGGAAGCGGAATAAATGGCATGCGCCAGCGTGGTTCCGCAAATGTCGAGGCTTCCGGCAAGAAGCGCCGTTTTCTGGTCCGCCGGGTTGGTAAACGTGAGAACCCGGCTTTTCATCGTTTGCGGAAGAAAACGGTGGTAAAAAAGTGGCTGGATCGTCTGCGGGGTTTTCCATGTGCCGATGCGAACCGGTTCCTCAGCCGGAGCAGAAAGGGGCATCAACGTCAGGATGCCGACCACGAGAAAGCGAATCAATCTTTGTTTTGATGGCATGCGTGTTCCTTTCGCAGGCGATGACGGTTTGCCGTCCCGCGCCTGGTTAGTTCTCAAAACAGTTCGATGGCAGTGAGGGGTCCCACGCCATTTCCAGCTGCATCTGCCGGCAATGCGTGACGTCGGTGCCGCGGCCTTTGCCGGTATCGGCCTGCTGGTCCCGTGGACTGGAGCCTACTTCGGAAAAGAAGAGGTTCGCACCGGCCATGAGTGACGCGCTGTGGGGTTCATGGGTGCAGTGGGCTTGGGGAACGTCGCCCATGACCAGGCGGCTGATGGCCACCAGACGGGCCATTTCGAGCTCACTGATCATGCCGAACCGCTCCATGGGCGAACCCGGAAAGTTGATTCGTCGCATGATGCCGCTGTAGGTGGCGCCATAGTCCCGGGCCAGCAGCATCAGATCCACGATTTCATCGTCCGAATGTTCCGGCCCGACCGGCTCCACGCAGTTCATCCAGAGCAACCCCACGTCGCGGAACACCTGGATGGTTTCAATGCGCTTATTCCGGTTAAACGGGGTGTCCCGCCCCTCCCCGAGCCGGACGGCATGGTAGGCCCCCACGAAACCGGCATCGATCAGCGCTTCACCTTCCCGATGGCTGATGTCCCGGGTGTTGGCCACCAGGGGAACGCGGGTTTCCTCACCCAGCTGCCGGCCGACCTCGAGCAGGCGCTTGAACGGATAGGTTCCCGTGGTCATCAGGTTCAGGGCATCGGCGCCCTGCTGCTCGGCCGCTTTGGCCCAACGGATGATCTGTTCCATGGAAAAATCGATTTTCTCTTTGAAGATGCCGGCCGTGCGGGTGAGGCTGCAAAAAAGGCAATCCATGGGGCAGGCTTCCACATTGAGCCCGATATGAAAATGATTTTCTCCTTTATTACCGAATTCTGATCGCGACATCCGGTTGGCGGTCTCCATGAGCGCATAGCACCCTGCCGTGTGCAACGGCACCCGCATCAGGGTTAACGCGTCTTCCCGCTCAAGGGGCACCATGTCCGAAGCTTTTTTCAGAATGTCGGCAACGCCTGGCTCAAGATCCTGTCTCATGGGGGGTCGGTCCTTATTTTGGGAGGGTAAACGAGGTTGATGAATGCCGCACCACGTTCGTCAATGGGCGGCCAGATGTCAATCCCTATTGAACGTCGGTTTTTTTTCAGCCCAGATCGATTGGTAATTGAAACGTCCCAATCCGATAATGTTGTACTTCACTATCTCGAAATTGGGGCTGAGGTCAAAATCTTTCGGCACAATTTGAGAATGGTGGCGCATGACCAGCCTGGACCCGTAAGGGGCGTTGGCCATGTGGCTCCCGGTACCCGACGCCGGCCGCAATGCAGGGACAATCGGATAACCGACGGCCTGGAATGCGTTGGCAATCATTCCCGAACAGATCACTTTATATTCCGTGCACCCGCCTAAACAGGCTTTAATCGTCTGTTTTTTAAATGGATTGATCGATGACGGCAGGGCAAGCAGGGCCAGGTCCACCAGGTTTTCGTGGTCATAGCGATACCCCAGATTGCCGACCACCCTGTTCAGGACAATTTCCAGGTCTTCGGGAGCAATACCGAAGGGGCCTTTCCAGTCGTTTGAGAAAATAACGGCCGATTTTTTTTAACAGGCCACCGGATCGTATGTCGATGTTGCGTCGCATGGTTCACCCTTTGGAAGTGGATTGCCGCCAACGGCCCTGCAGGGCTACCCGGAACCGTTGTTAATCCAGTATACAACACTGGCAACGAGGAAATAGAGGCCGCAAAGTTCAGTGGCCGGGAATATCCAGTAATACCAGAGACGGCGGATCAGCGTCGTCGGAATGAGCACGCCCACCCCCACGACCCCCAGACATACCAGGGAATAAAAGGTATAAAAATAGCCTTTGGCCACCAGTCCGGTCAGAAAAAACATACTGATGTTAACGATGACCAGCAAATTATTCAACCGGATGAGATTGCCCCAGAAATTTGCATGGCCCGCGTCAAACGCATCTCTGGCATTCTCAACGGTGTGCCTGAGCATCTGACCTCTCCTGCTGATCGCATTCGACACCGCCTGCCCCTCATTTCTACCATTCAGTCGACGGTGGCAGAAAATCATTACAATCCGCATTGAACCGTGTAAGGGCTGTCGGGTTGGGCCGACAAATCCACCAGATGAAAGGCGGACCGCTTGAAAAATCGACGCAATCTGATACCCTGATTCAACAATCAGCGGTCATCCGGACAAAGGGTATTCGACAATCATGCAAGGCTCGCCAAAAACAAATGCCGACCTGTGGGTGGATGCGTATGGAGATTCGCTATTTCGCTTTGCGCTTGCCAGGGTCAAAGACAAAGCTGTTGCCGAAGATCTGGTTCAGGAAACATTTCTGGCGGCTGTGAAGGCCAAGGACCGGTTCAAGGGGCGTTCTTCCGAGAAAACCTGGCTGTTCGGCATCCTGAAGCACAAGCTGATCGATCATTACCGAAAAAACAAGTCCACGATTATGGCACCCAACCGGTCCGATGACCCGGACGAGGTGGAGAGGCTTTTCAACGCCAACGGGGGCTGGCAGACCCGTCCGGCCCATTGGCGCACCCACCCCGGAAAAGCCCAGCAGACCAAAGAATTTCTGGACCATTTCTATCGATGTTTGTCAGACTTGCCGCAGCGAAGTGCCGATGCGTTTGTTTTCAGAGAAATCGATGGCTTGACGACCGAAGAGATCTGCGGGCAGCTCGGGATTACCGCCAACAATTGCTGGGTGCTGCTCCACCGGGCAAGGATGCTGTTGCGCAAATGCCTTGAACGGGTTGGATTCAGCCGGCATCAAGAAGGAACGGTAAAATGACGCACTGGATGTTCTGCTGCAGGGACGTGTCGCAGAAGGTATCCCAATCACTGGATGGCCCGCTGCCGTTTCACCATCGCATGGCGGTTCGCATTCACCTGATGATGTGCCGTTACTGTGCCCGTGTCCGCCGGCAATTGATCCTGTTGAGGGCGATGAGCCGTCAGGTCGACAGTGATCCGTCGACGCCCCGGGATGCCGCCGCGCTTTCCCCGGAAGCCAGACTCCGCATCAAGGAAAAACTTCGAACCCTGACGTGATTCCTTTCGCCTGGCGGGTTGGTTCCCTGAAACGGGTTGCTCAATGGCTGCCTCTTCCGGCCGCCTCCAGGGTGACCCCATGGGGCAGGGTTCCCTGGGCCCTCGTCAGTTCCTGCATCGCGATATTGTAGTCGACCACGGCGCGGATAAAGCTGCGGCTGTTGGCCGCCAGCAAGTCCTGGGCACGCAGGAGTTCCAGGTTGCCTGCCTGCCCGATATCGAACCGAACGAATTCGCCTTCCACCACTTTTTCAGCCGATTCCCTGGCCAACCGGGTGGCTTCTATCTCGCCCCTGGCGGCGGCGATGCCGTGGAGTACGCGTTTGACGTCCAGTTTGACGTCATCTTCGATGCGTGCCAGTTGCCCATTGGCCTGCAGGCGCTTCAGTCTTTTTTTCCGGTAGACGGAACCGGCCGAGCGGTTGCCGATGGCCCACTCAAAATAGAGGCCGACTTCCCATGAATCCTCATCATTGGGTGACATGTCGTTTCCGGCGCCGTCAAGATCCTTGCCATAACCGCTTAAGCTGTAACGTCCGACCGCATCGAGCGTCGGCAGGCGCTGGTGTGCCGAGAGGTCTTCGTCAATCTCCCGAATCAGAAGCGCCTGCTTCGCTTTGATGATTTCCGGCCGGTTCTCGAGTGCCGTCGCGATGGCTTCCCTTTCGTTCACATGCACCGTTACCGTCCGTGGGGTTTCCACAGGCATCACCGGTAAATCGGAATCAATTTTCAATTGCGACCAGTTCAGCAGCAGCTTGAGCCGATCCATGGCGACCCGGTGGTTTTCCCGGGACCGCAACAGGGTGCTGCGCCGTGTTTGAACATTGCTTCTTGCGCGTTCGACATCCAGCTGCTGGGAGATGCCCCTGGCCAGTCGAACCGTTTCACGCCGGAGGACCTCTTCGGCCATGTCGAGATTTTGCCGATTGATGCTCACCACTTCCTTGTATAAAAAGAGCTTCCAGTAGGCGCTGGCGACGCTGCTGGCGATCTCAATCACCTTCTGGCGAAAATTTTCCTCGGAAATGCTCGCCTGGCAGCTGGCAATCTGAATGGCGGTCCGTTCTTCCCTGCCGCCCCGATTTTTCAGCAGCGGTTGACGCAGTTCAATCGTCGGGGCAACGATGTATTTGTAACGCCTTTCGAAGGTCGCATTGTTCAAATCTTCGTATCTCGTTTCCAGGTAGGTCGACAGGGACCCCCCGGTCTTGAGCGGCTTTCTGATGCCCGCCTGGCTGATCCCTTCATCGCTGGTGACAATATCCGTCACACTCGAGTCCAGGTTGGGCTCACGCCGAAAGGTGGTGTCGGCGAACAATAACGGGTCGTATACCGATTCGGCGTTTTCAACGTCCTCCCGGGCCTGCTCCGGTTCATAGGCTACCACGCCGATTTCACGATTGCCCTTCAGGCTGTAAAGGATGGCGTCCATCAGCGACAGGCGGACCGGCGCCATTTCCCTTTCCGGGACGTTCTTCCCCCCGGCGTCAGGCGGCGATACCGCCGGCACCGGATCCCGGACGTCATCCGGCGGCGCCTTCACCGGGCCGGCTGCCTGTGCGTCCCCGTCCGGGCGCGATGTGCGGATGGGGGCCGGCTCTCTTTCTTCCGCCTTCGCGAGGCCGGCCTGCAGGCCCGCAGCCCCCTGAGCGGCCGTTGTCGAAAGCGGGCCCCCGCCCGTATCCACCTTGCGAATGATACAGGAATCCACCACTCCGCGGGCCTTCAACTGATCGGCGGCTGCCAATGCCTCTTCTCTCGTCGTGTGGCTGCCCGCGTAGACGCGATACCACATCCCCTTTGCACCGGTATCCTCGTATCGATAGAATGCATGGCACCCCTTGGCCTCAAGCCGGGACAACGCTTTTTCAACCCGATCCATCCTTTTAAAGGCACCCACTTGAAGGGTGAATCGTTCATCCTTTGGTTCCGGCGAGTTGCCACCGAAATTGACGTCGGCGACCTCCAGGCGGGCGGATGGGGTGTCGACCCCGCCGCTGGCCGGCGCCATGGTGTTCAAGACTAACAGGACGGCGATGCAGAACGAACCGAGAATTTTTCGTGTTGTCAGCATGTGGTGAAGGCTACCCCTTTTATATGTCATGGGATGCAAATCCGAGTTGATGTTCGATCCATTTGTCTGCCGATAGAACCTCTTTGCGTGCGCGAAACGACACCCGTTCGGCACGGGATTGGACGGTATTGATCCAACGCCGCCAGAAAGGCGAGGAGATCTCTTTGTTGTGATGGCTGTAACGTTTACCTGCGGCCATGGGCACCAGGCGGGCGTGCCTCCGGAACAAGTCGTCCTCCAGGCTGACGAAGGCCTGGGCGCTGCCCGGGTCGCCCTGCCGGGCACACCGGCCAAAGAGCTGGCGGTCGATGCGCCGCGCTTCGGCGCGCTGGGTGGCGATCACATGCAAGCCCCCCAGTTCCGCAACGCCCGGGCCCAGCCGGATGTCCGTTCCGCGGCCGGCCATATTCGTCGACACCGTGACCTGCCCCCTGCGGCCGGCCTGTGCGATAATCAGGGCCTCGGAATCCTGCTGCACGGCATTCAACAATCGATGCGCCACGCCCCTGGCCGCGAGCAGGCCGCTCAGGTGCACGCTTTCCCGGATACTGCGCGTGCCGACCAGGACCGGGCGACCGGTCCGGTGAACTTCGGTGATCGCCTTTACCACCGCCTCCCACTTGGCTGCGGCCGTCGTGAACACACGATCCGGCATGACGGTCCGTCTGCAGGGACGATGGGTGGGGACGGAGACCACCGCCAGTCGGTAAATCTGCCACAATTCCGACCGGGCCTCGGTGACCGTGCCGGACATCCCGCACAGTTTTCCATAAAGCCGGAAGAACCGTTGAAAGCTGATTCTTGCATGGGTTTCTTTAGGAAGGTTGATGTCGAGTCCTTCTTTGGCCTCGATCGCCTGATGGATGCCTTCCCGCCAGGTTCGGTCGGGCATCAGCCGACCCGTGAACTCGTCCACGATTACCACTTTGCCGCCATCGACCACATACTGCTTGTCGCGAATGAAAAATTCCCTGGCGGCAAGGGTCTGCACAACCAGCTCTTCACGCCGCCGGGATCCGGCCCAGAGGCCCCCCAGGGGATGCGCCAATTCGGCAAGACGCTGTTTTCCGGCCGGCGTCAGATGGATCTCGCGATGGGGGCGATCGATCCGGAAATCCATGGACGGACGCAGCCCGTCGGCCAGTCGGGCGGCCCGACGGTAGGCGGCGACATGGTCCTGATTCGGGCTTTCTCCCGAGATCAGCAGGGGCGTGACGGCTTCATCGACGAATATGGAATCGGCTTCGTCGACGATGGCGCACGCCAGGCCGCGCTGGACCAGCCGGCTCATGTCGGCGCCGCGGCCGCGAACCATCTTCGAGAGCAGGGCCGCGGGCAGCCCCTGAAGACTTCCCATCAGCAGCCGGTCACGCAGGAAGTCGGCGGCGGCTTCCTTGTTCGTGCAGTAGGTGACGTGCGCCCGGTAAGCCTGTTTGCGTCCGGTCGGTTCCATTTCCCCGGTGACGCATCCCACGGTCAGGCCACAGAAACGATAAACGGCCTTCATCAAGCCGGCGTCCCGCCGGGCGAGGTAGGCGTTGGCCGTGATGACATGGCAGCCGTGACCGCGCCAGCCGGCAAGGACGGCCGGCAGCGCGGCCACGAGGGTTTTGCCTTCGCCGGTGGCCATTTCGGCAACACAACCGGCTTCCATTGAAATCGCTGCGGCGATCTGCTCGCGATAAGGCCGCAGCCCGACGGTTCGTGCGGCCACTTCGCCGATGATGGCAAAGGCCAGCAGGTGATTGTCGATCGTGTCGCGACCCAGGCGGAACCGATCCTGCAGCGGCGCCATGCAGTCGCGCAGCCCGGCGTCTGAAAGCGGAATTAAGGCTCTGGTCATGGCCATGACCCGGTCGGCCTGGCGCAGAAAACGACCCCGACCCGGCGAAAGCCGGCCGGCAAGGCCGATGACCTGATGCCATCGCGCATCCAGGCCCTGGAGCGGTTCCGCCACCTTGAGGCGTTGTGAAAGCATTCGCCAGGCGGCACTGTCTACGGTCTCCATGCTAGACCCGATACCTCCCCTGGAATAGCTGCAGAAGGGCACGCCAGCCTTGGGCGAGCAGCGGCCTGGCAGGTGTCTCGAAGCGAAGGACCACGGTCTGGCCGGGGCGAAGCGTCAGGGTCGCCGGAACCACCGGCGCGACCAAAATTTCAAAAAACGGCTCCGCTGCCCGCTTTCCGCTGGGATCCTCGAGTTCGGTCCGGGTCGCACCGCCGGCTGCATATCCCAATGCGGCTGACGGCAGCCGTTCCTGGCCGGCCGGAATGATTCTTTCGATCCGTCCGCTGAAGTCGATGTCCGGCCGATTTCTGAGCCTTATCTCCACATCCCGGCTGGCGCTTTCTATGAGCCGTGACGCCACCCGCTGACTGGCGACGGCCCGGATACGCAGGCGGTCCAGATTAACGACCACACCGACTCGCTGACCCTGTTTTACATACATGGCCGTCATCCGCCCGCCATCCGGTGCGACCCAGGTTCCCGGGATGGGCGCTTTGGGCGCCAGAGCCTGCCAGTCATCTTCCAAACGCGCGACCTGCTCCTCGAATGCCGCCATTTTTTCCTTCATGATCTGGGCGGCGGCAGCGTCCCGGGTCTGGGCCGTCTGCCGACCGACCCGGAGCCGGCGCAGCTCGGCTCGCACCCGATCCCGTTTGGCCGTCAGTTCAGGGCTGGTCGCCTTGACCACCGCAGGCCCGTCCGGCCCGACCGGCTGGCCGGACTCGAGAACCTGTTCGATAAATCCTGCTGTCTGCATGTGAATGACAGAATAATCCCGCGGGTCGATGACACCCTCGACCCGGGATCGATCGGGCATCCTGACGCACCCCACGGCAGCAAAAACCAGAAAAGCGGCCGCTGCGGATGTCAGCACCGCGCGCTTTCTGTGGCGGACAAGCTCGCGGCTGGTGGCCAGATAGCGGATGAGGCGCCCCGGGGGCAGCAGCACCCAGCGGCCGATCAGGATCGCCGCCAGCAGCACGCCGATCGAAAAGAATTTACCCATCAGCACCAGCGCAATGGCTGAAAAAACGACCAGTCGACAGGCGGTGGCGGCAACGGCGTAGAAGATCAGCCATCCCTTTTCCCCCGGGGTATGGCTGGGGTCGAAAGCCGTGCCCAGACCCCATAGGTATCGCTTGATCAGATAGAAGGCGTACAGCCTCGATCGGGATTCAAGATTGGGGATCTCCAGCAGGTCCAGCAGGATGTAGTAGGCATCGTATCGCAAAAACGGGTTCCCGTTGAATGCCAGGGAACTCACACTGGCGATAAACATGATATTATAGGCGATTGCATGCGCCATGGTTCCGTCAGCCGTTCGCACCCAGAGGATGGCGGCAACGGATGCAATGGCCAGTTCAGCCAGCATGCCGCCGGCACCGACCACGATACGGTGCCAGCGGTTTCGAAGGCCCCAGGCGCTGGATGCATCCACAAACGGCAGCGGGGTGAAGAAGAGAAAGGTCACGCCCATCTGATGCACCTCGCCGCCGGCACCCGTCCGTTGCCCGAAATGTTTACATGCAAACCCGTGTCCCATTTCGTGGGCCAGTTTCACCAATACCACGGCGGCATACAAAAGGGGCAGGTTGTCCGGGGCAAGCACGTTGGCAGTGCCTTCGGCCAGCGCCTCGGCATGGCCGCCAACGGCCCACAGCCCGGCGGCCAGGAGGCCTGACCACAGGGCCAGGCCATATCCGCTGAACACCCTCCCGACCAGCTTCACCCACCTGTCCAGAAAACGGTCCGGATCCCACAAGGGGATGCGAACGAAAAGAAGATTGCCCATTGCCCCCCTCACCCCCCGCCAGACGCGTTTCCGGTGCCTTTTGAAGAGCGTTTTCGCATCAGGTGCGATATTGCCCTGGAGCAAATTGGCGTTATGGAGCCGGCCGAGAAGATCGATCGCCTCGCCCTGGGTCGGCGCGTTGTCACCGAATCGTTTCATGCAGACCTGCCACGCCTGGTTCACGGTGCGTCGTCCGTCCAGCATGGCAACAAAATAGTAGGCGGCGTCGCTCATACGGAAAAAACAGTTGTCCGCCGGATCCTGGAGAATATACCACCTCACGCCTCGAAAGTGCTGCCGGCGAACGTTCACCGCGGCGAGCAGCCTTGGGGTCAGGGCGGATACCCGATACCAGGATTCATTGAATGTCGGCCGGTCAGTGCTCACCTGCTTGCCTCGCTCAGATCCATAATGCCATGCGCAGCCAGTCGACCACGCGGTGGGAGACGATCCACAGTCGGGATCGCTGTCCAGCGGATATCCTGGCGCGGCCTTTCATGCCGGGCCGCATCCATTCCAGGTGGTTGACGATGCGGGCATGCACGCGAAATACGTTTTGATGGTCGACGATTTCGGCTATGGGGTTCACCTGTTCGATGACGAACCGGATCCGCTGGCCGGGATGGCCCTCGGATGCCAGTTCCCCGGCCTGACCGGCGGTGACGCCGGCGACAGACGTTTCGGGGACGAACAGGGTGGCCCGCAGGGCATCGATGCGGGCGATTTCGAAAAGGATCTCTCCGGTTTCGACCGGTGCTCCGATCTGTTGCTTCAGGTCTTCTGAAATGATCCGGCCCGTGATCGGTGCGACCAGGGTGGCCTGTTCGATTTTGCTGTCGACCAGGCGGATCTCAGCGGCCAGCTTATCGCTTTGGGCGCCTGCGATCTGCGCGTCGGCAGTCTTCCGGTCGCGCATCGATGCGGTCATCTGTTTCCGGTAACCCAGCTGCTCGGCCTTCAGGGCGGCCCGCTTCAACCGCAGTTCCGTGGTTTCCAGTGTGCCCAGAATGGTTTGTCCGGCTTCGACGCGGTCACCCGGCGCCACGAGGACACTCTTGGTGAAGGCGTCGAATGGCGCAACCACGGCCTGCTGATTGCGGGCTTCCAGAACGAAGGCCGCATCCAGTCGATAATCTCCTCTGGTGGTGGCGAGAAACACCATCAGAAAAAAGAACAGGATCGCAGCCACCTTGATCCACGTGTGTTCATGCCCGATGAGCGATTCCATCGGCTGGCGCGCCCACGACGCCACCCGTGCACCGAACCAGCGATCGTTCTGCCGGAGGTCGAGCAGCCGCGGGGCGCAGAGGTCGCAGATCAGTCGGACCGCCTCGATTTCCTCCGGCCGGTCAAAGGGCCGTTCCGGCGTGCGCTCCAGGGTCATCACCGCGGCCGCCCCACCGTCTTCCCGAATCGGCAGACTCAGCACGCCGGCGGGACCATGCTCCCCGGCAAGTCCTGCGGTTGCGCGGCACACCACTGCTGCCGTATCCGATGCCGGGTAAATCACTTCCACATCCTGATCCAGGCACTCTTCCATGGCTGCTTCAATGGCTTGGACCCGCTTCATTTCCCGGTTGACGGTGTCCGTATGGCTCATGGCCTGAACCTTGACACAACGGCCGTTTAAAAACCCCAGGCTGACCCGGCTGCAGTCCAGGCGGGTCGCCATCTCGTTGCACAATGCCATGGCGGCGCTCAAGAAGCGGTGTGACCGGTTGACCACCGTGAGCACGTCGAGGACCTGCCCCAGGCGCTTCATGGCCGCCTGACCATGGTCGAATGCCAGGCGCAGTTCATAATGTTCAAGCAGGAGCGGAGTCGTTTCCAGAAGGGTCAGGGGGGCCGAGCCTTCGTGGGTGGTTGATGCCCGGAGCAGAAACAAGGCCACCGCGCGAACCGTCGCTTCGTTGCGGATCGGGACGCCCAGCACGGTCCCCAACGGCTCGGTGCTCCCGCCCGGGGCAGGCATTTCCGGAACTAAAACCGACTTCCCGTCCGCCATGACCCTGTGAAACGGCTCGTGGGCCCTGGCGACCCAATCCAGGGCGGGTTTGCTGGCAACCGGCCCGGGGTAGGCCGCCAGGATTTCCAGGCGGTTCTTTTGTCCGGGCCGCACCACGACGGCGGCATCCGCACGGGCATTGCGGCACTGGGTGGCCAGCAAGTCGGCGAGGAACTGATCGGGCGGACCGCCGCACGTGAACAATTCTGTGATGTGCGCGAATCGAAAAGGATCCCCAGGCGTTGAATCACCTGCAGATGCGTTTTTCAGTGTTGCGGCCATGATGCCTGGAAACCCATTTAAATGGCAATGATGGCCCCGGTGGGTGCCCTTCCGGGGCGGCATCGGTAGATAAAACGGATCGGTTGAACATAGGAGCCGCTACTCCGTCTCCGTTTTCAGTCGGGCAGCGGTATCTGCGTCTGTTGGCGATGAGAATTCGATGGTAACGCGCTCACCGGCAGGCCTTCTCATCGGATTGTCAACCTCGACGCGCACGCGCAGGGTGTCGCTGGCGGCATCTGCAACGGCCGAAATGTTGATGATCCGGCCGTTGGGTGCCGCCATCCCGGTGCCTCCGGCAACGGACGTCCATACCGGTTGGCCCACTGTAAGATCATTGGCCTGAGCTGATGGCACCGGAACGTCGATCCAGAGCGGATCGTTTTTGACCAGGCGGATCACCGGTCCTAAGGCTCCGATAGATTCGCCGGCTTCGACGCTGACATTTTCAACAATCCCTTCCATGGGCGCGACCAGGCGCATTCGTCGAAGCTGGCTCCGTGAATGCGCATAGCGGCGCTGATATTGCTCCTGCTCCAGAATTGCCGTCTGCAGCGCCAGCCGGGCGATCTGGACGTTCAGTCGCAGGTGTTCCACCTCCCAGTCGCTGGCGGCGCCTTTGGACCGGGCCAGTTCAAGCTTTCTCAGATCGACCCTCTTCTGGGCCAGTTCCGCCTCGGCGGCCAGTATCCGGGTCCGGTCCGCTGACAGCAGCTTCAACTGCTGGGATTGGATCTTTTCGGGTTCGTCGTCCAGGCGCGCCAGCAGCTGATCCTTTTTGACCCGATGACCTTCGGCAACCAGGACATCGGCTACCCGGCCCGCAAGCACAAAGGACAGGCTGATGTCGGCACTGGGTGCGGTGATGCCCTGCAATTCTTCCCCATGGGCGGACAGGGTGCTGCCGGCCACCACCCCCATCAGCAAGACCAGAATGACAGCGGATTTGAGTTTAACCATGACGCGTGTTCCTCTCAGGCGAAAAGACATCCTGATCTTTTGGTGCCCTTCCGGAAACGAAGGGCCTCTGTTGTGGCTTCCTGTGTAATCAGCAAAGAATATACCAACCAGGAGTCTAAAAATAGTTAATGATACCAATTTCTTATATTCTTTGGCCGGGGGGCGGCCGAAAAGTGCCCGGATTTTGACGCCGGTCGCGTCAAATACGACGTCCCACGGCCGGAGGTTTCCGGCAACCGGATGAAATCCCGAACTCCGTTCGACCCGGCTTGACCGAACCGCGTTCAATCCTCAGGGGAAAGCAGTTCGATCAACTTGTCGTTGGGAAGCGGCCGGCTGAACAGGTAGCCCTGGTAAAGGTCGCAGCCCCCTTTTTGCAGAAAGCGAAGCTGGGCCTCCGTTTCCACACCCTCGGCAACCGTAAGCAGATTCAGGTTGTGGGAGAGAAATATCATGGAGGAGACCAGGGCACGGCTTTTGGTGTCTTCGAAAAAATCGATAAAGAAGGACCGGTCGATTTTCAATTCGTCCAAGGGCAGTTTTCTCAGGTAGCTCAGCGAAGAGTACCCGGTCCCGAAATCATCGATGGACAGTTTCAGGCCCAGGTCCTTCAAGCCTTTCATCAGGGCAATCTTGGCGTCGAGATCTTCCAGCAACATGCCTTCGGTAACCTCGATCGTCAGCTGGCAGGGATCGATGCCGCTGCTGCCGACGACGCGCTTGAAAATGGCAGGCATCTCCCTGCTCTGAAACTGGACCGGTGACATGTTGACCGACATGCCGATAGCGGCTTTTCCCGCCTGCTGCCACGCCTTCAACTGCTTGCATGCGCGATGCAGCACCCATTCGCCGATCTGGACGATCAGCCCGGTCTCTTCGGCAAGGGGTATGAATTTATCCGGCGGAATGATGCCGCCATCGTGGGCCTGCCATCGCAACAGGGCTTCCACCCCGGTGATGGTGTTGGTCTGGACATCCAGCTGGGGCTGGTAGAAGAGAATTAATTCATCGCGATCCAGTGCCCGCCGCAGCCGGGCTTCCAGACCCAGGCGGCGTTGATAGCGCGTGTGGATCTGGCGGGAAGAAAATTGAAAGGTGTTTCCCCCCGTGCTCTTGGCATAATCCTTGGCACCCGAGGCCATCTGCAGCATCGTGGCACAATCGGCCCTGTCCGTCGGGTAGGTCGAAATGCCGATGCTGGCTGTCAGATAGAGCTCCGTGTCTTGGATGTATATGGGTTCGTTAACGGATTCCATGATGCTTTCGGCGACCCATGCCGCACTTCTCGCGTTGGTGAGACGATATAGAATCAGGGAAAAAACCCCTCCCTCCAGATGGAACAGGTTCACGGCAATTTTTTTATCGGGTGTCACATCTCCCAGTATATCGACACCCTGGGCCACACCGGCGATGCGCTGAGCCAGCTTTCGAAGCAGTTCGTCACCTGCAAAAAGTCCGAGGGTGTCGTTGATTTTATCGAACTGGTCCAGTTCGATGCTCAATACGGCCAGATTTTCCCGGTTGCGTCTGGCCCCTTTCAACGCCCAGTCCAGGTGCTCCATGAATAAATGCCGGTTGGGCAGTTTGGTCAGGGGGTCGTAGAATGCCAGCTGATCCATGTAGGATTTGGCCGCCAGGGTGTTGCGCACCCGCAGGCGCAGTTCGATCGGATCCACCGGTTTGGATAAAAAGTCCGTCGCGCCAAGGTCAAGTGCCGTCAGTTTGTCGTTATCCTCCGAGGATGACGTCAGGATCAACACGGGCAAATGCCTGAGTTTCGGGTGTGCCCTCACGGATCTCAATATATCGAATCCCGAGATTTCCGGCATCATGAGGTCGAGCAAAAGGAGATCCGGACGCTTTTCCTCGAGCGTGTGCATTGCTTTGGCTGGATTCTCGACCATCACAAAGTGTCGATAACCGGCCTCTTCCAGGAGGATCTGGACGATTTCCATCGTGATGGGTTCATCGTCGACCATCATAATGGTTGCATCCAACAGGGGCTCACCATCTTTCATTGGTTCTGATGAGGCCATCCTGCACGTTATGGTATCCGATCCAAGAGCAACGGGCATGGTTGATTAATCCTTTAGTTGATGCTGGCGACAGGTCTTTTACCCATCGGTCGGTTTTCAGCCTTGCCTGCCGGCAAGGGCGGTGGCGGCACGATGGCTTCCGAAATGATTCTTAACTGGGCGATCACCTGGCCTGCCTGCTCGACCTGTGCTGCTTTGGCACACGCCTGGAGCTGTGCGGCAGGTGCCGTAAAATCGTCGAAACCCATCGTTCCACCGGCTCCCTTCAGCCATTGGGCGATCAGGGTGAGCGCTGGCATGTCTCCGCTTTCCAGAACCCGCTCCGCCCGGCCCAATTCTTCTTTCAATTTCTCTATAAACTGGCAGATGACACCATGGAATCTGGGGTTGGACGCCAGGCGCGACGTCAGGGGGGGGCTTGCCTCGGGGGCTGGTCGGATCGGCTTCATCGGGGTGTCCGAAATGATTTTGCCTGACCGAACGACCTCAGACGGGGGTGCTGTCGGTGCTGAATTCCCGGGAACGACCAGGCGCGCAGCCAGCCCGCTCAGCGCGGTGATCTGTTTGTGGAGTTCCGCGGCACTGCCGTTTTCTTTGGCCAGGGTTTCAAGCTGGCTTGCCGGCACCGTGAAATCATCGAAGCCGACGGTGCCGCCCGACCCCTTGAGCCAATGGGCAAATGCGGAGACCTCGTCCCGGTTCCCCTGGACGAGGGCCTGTCGGGCGGTGTGCAGCTGCTCATTGAGCCGGGCGGCAAAACGGGCGATCAGGCCGCGGAACCGTTCGTTGCTGTCCGGCAGGGTGGAAACGATGGGGGCGGCCTCTGCGGACGGAGGCGTCCCGGCGGTGGCTATCGGTGCGGCGTCGATGGTTTCCGCTTCGGCGGACCGGCCGTCAACCGGCCTGCCCCCCAACAGATCCGCCATCCGTTTCATCAGCCGGTCCAGGTCGATGGGCTTGGAGCAGTAACCGGAGTACCCGGCGTCCAGGCACTCCTGCTCAAACCCGGCCATGGCGTTGGCGGTCAGGGCGATAATCGGCGCTTCCAGGCCCTGCCGCCGGAGCGTCTGCGTTGCCGTGAACCCATCCATGACGGGCATGTTGACGTCCATGAGAATAACGTCATACGATTGCGCGGTGGCTTTTTCCACCCCCACTTTTCCGTTCTCCGCTTCCTCCACCTTCAGCCCGGCCTCCTGCAGCAGCAATCGGATCAGTTCCCGGTTTTCATCCCCGTCGTCCACAACCAGCACCCGCGCCTCGGGGAACTGCCAGGCTGTCTGTTTCCCTGCCGGCTGCACCTGATCCGCCTTCGTCAACTCGTCCGGCTGCAGGAAGGGCACCGCCTGCACATCACCGGTGGCCACGGTCACCGAGAAGGTGCTGCCGACACCCGGCCGGCTCTTTACCCGAATGTCGCCGCCCAGTGCCCGGGCGAACTTGCGGCTGATGGAAAGGCCCAGCCCAGTTCCACCGAAACGACGGGTGATCGCCGAATCGGCCTGGGTGAACGGGTCAAAAATGGAATCAATCTTATCCGCGGCAATGCCGATGCCGCTGTCGCTGATATCGATCTGCAGCTGAGGGTGGGCCGCCGATGCTTGGAAATCGCAGGCCACCCTGACCTGGCCCTTCTCCGTGAACTTGATGGCATTGCCCACCAGGTTGAAGATAATCTGTCGAAAACGCGCCGGGTCGGTCTTGATCTGCCGGGGCAGCGCACGACGCGCCTTGAATGTCAGCCGGATTCCCTGTTCCCGGGCCTTGAGCCCCAGCATCTGGAGCACTTCGTGGATAATGCGATGGGGCTCGGTCCAGGCCGCCTCCACCTCCAGCTGACCGGACTCGACCTTGGACAGGTCCAGGATGTCGTTGATCAGGTCCAGCAGATTGGTGCCGCTGGCGTGAATCGTATTGAGGTAGCGCAAACTGTCCGCCGGGTCTTTTCCGTAACCTCGTTTGAGGATTTCCGTGAATCCGAGGATGGCGTTCATGGGCGTCCGGATTTCATGGCTCATGTTGGCCAGGAAAGCGCTTTTGGCCTGATTGGCGGCTTCGGCCTGCTCTTTGGACTGGCGCAGCTCGATCTCCTTTTTTTCCAGCTGGGTGATATCGTCAAAACTGACCAGCACACCGGCGTACTTGCCGCTGGCACCCAGCACCGGAGAGCAGTTGACGTTGAAGGTCAACCCGCGCCGGTCCGGGCGCCGCAGGCGCAGGATACGGTTGGTCTGGGTTTCGCCGCTCTCCAGTGCCTGGACCCAGGGACGGTCGGGGCGCTTGACCGTGTCGCCCTTTTTATCCATCCATGGCAGGTCACCGGCCCGGTGGCCGAGAAGATTGTCCGATGCTTTACCGAGGAGGTTGGCAAAGGATCTGTTGGCCAGCACAATCTGCTCTTTGTGGTCGAGCACCAGCAGGCCGCCGGCCAATGTGTCCAGGGCCGAGCGCACCCGGCCGGGAATGGCCCGGGAGGGGTCCAGCTGACGCAGCACCTTGCCCAGATAGAAGTAGAAACCGAGATAGCAGAGCAGAACCATGAACACCACCATGCGAAGCATCGGGTGGTGGGCCAGCCCCATGAAGCCGGGCCGGGTCAAGGCTTCGAAACGAAGCTCCAGCTGGCCCCACTTGTTCTCTCCGGACCAGATGGGCACCCGCACCTGGGTGTCCCGGGAATACTCACCGCCCATCACCTGCCATTGACGGGCATGCCCGGCCGTCGCCACCAGCGCCGCACCGTCCTGCCGGCGCAGGGCCAGCGACAGCAGGTCGTGATTCCTGGCCACAAGGCGGTCGAAATCGTCGTTCAGGTAGGTAAACTCCGTGGCAAGCACCGCTGACGTCGTGTGCACGGCAATGGCTTCGGCCAGCGCCGTGCGCCCCTGCCGGACCGCACTGTCCCTGTCCGGGACGATTCCCAGAAAGAAACCCAGCATGACCACGCTGGCCACCAATCCCAGGAGGCCGATGACAACCCGGTGCTTGACATTCAATCGATTCATGGCCGTTAGGTTTCCTCCGTCGCTTCTGTCAGCTCCCCTGTGGGGGCGGGCTTCCCGGGAGCACTGCGGGGTTGGCTTGCCACCATCGATGCCAGCGATTCATCGTCATCGGCGTCCGTGTCGCCTCTTCTCACCGCCAGGACCGGCAACGGATCCAGGATCTGCCAGGCGGGAAGGGATGAGAGCAGGGAACTGAGCAGCATGCCGCCCCGGATCATCCAGACCACATAGCCCACCGACAGGCCCGTGGACACGGCGATGGCGGAGCCCAAAATCGTCTGGTTGACGGCGACGTCGCCGGCCATCTCCTTTTTTACCTCATCCAGGGAATTGACCATGTTCAGGTACGCGCGGGCCGCCGTTCGACGATGCAGGCCGGCATGACGGTCCACCGGGTGCGGCTCCCTGTCCGTGGGTGCTTCTGCCTGGAGACCAGGCGGGTTGCCGGCCTGGCGCCGGGCGATCGATTTGACATAGGTGTCTGCACCCAGGATCCGGCCGACCTGATGGGCGGCCTTGACCAGGAACGGCGACCGCCCGGCGGTGGGCCGGCGACTGGATATCGCCGCTGCCTGGGTTGCCGCCGACGGCGGGGCGCTCGGCTCGGCCGCCGGTTCTGTCGCCGGCGCCTCTTCTTCGGCGATGGGCTCGGGTGCTTTCATGTCGGGAACAGGCGGGGGGCCGGCGGGCTCCCCGCTGTCCGCTGGCGGATCCACCGTGGGCACCTGGGGGGGGGAGATCCCGGCAACCGGCGTTGTGCCGGCGCTGGTGGGGTGTTCCGCGGCGGCCCCGTCATCGGTGTAGCTCGCGGTTACCGTGATCACCGTGCCCACATCGTCCGGGGTCGTGGTGTAGGACGAGCCGGTTGCGCCGGCAATGTCCACCCCGTCACGCTGCCACTGGTAGGCAATGGGGCCGCTGGTTCCATCCGGATCCGTCACGGCGGCCGTCAGCGTCGTGCCCTGGACCGGCGTGGTGTTGTCGATGGCCACCGCACCGGCATCGTTGACGTTGGCGACCGCCGCGGTGGCGGCGCTGGTCAGCGGCCCCTCGCCGGCGCCCTGGGCATCCGTGAAACGGACCTGCAGGCGGATCCGGGCGCCCACATCGCTGTCGCCGAGCACGTAGGTGGCCGAATCCGGGCCCACGTTGTGCCAGGTGCTGCCGCCGTCGCCGGAGCGCTGCCACTGATAGCTGAAGGCTCCCAGGCCATCGGGGTCCCCGATGGCGCTGGTATCGGCGCTCAACGTGCCGTCTTCCTGCGCCGTGCCGATGATCGCCGGGACGCCGGTCGCCGCGTCGTTGACCGGGGTGATCGTGATGCTGACGGTGACCGTGTTGGAGGTGGCCGCGGCCACGTCGTCGATGGTGTAGGTAAAGCTGTCGGAACGGGTTTCACCGCCGTCGTGGGTGTAGACCACCGTTCCGTCGGCATTGATGCTGTCGATGGTCCCGTTGTCCGGACCGGAGACGATGGTGATGGCGGCCGGGTCCAGTCCGTCGTCGGCATCGCTGTCGTTGCCCGACAGATTCAGACGGGTGGTCGACCCCTCGGCGACCGTGAAACTGTCGGCCGTCGCGGTCGGGGCATCGTTTTGCGGGGTGACCGTGATGCTGAAGGTGCCGGCACTGGCGGCGCCGACGCCGTCGTCCACGCTGAAGGCGAAGCTGTCGGCCGTGGTCTCCGAGCCGTCGTGGTCGTAGGTCACCCGGTCGTTGTCGATGTCGTCCTGGGTGAAGCTGTCCGAGGCCGAGAGGGCCATGCCGTTCAGGTACAAGATGCCGTTGATCGGTACGGTAGTGACACTGTAAACCAACTGGTCGGCGCTGTTATCGACATCCGTGGCCTGCAGCATGGCGGCCGTGATGGTGTTGCCCGTGCCGCCCTCGGATACGGTCATGCCCGTGTTGGTGGCCACCACCTGCTCGTCATTGGCTGCCGTGACGGTCAGGGCAACCCTGGCGGCACTTGGCGAATAGGCCGTGGTGCCACCGCCAGGTACAGTATCGGCAACCTCCGGCGCGCCATTGATGGAGGAGCTGCCCGTTGTTTGATCCCAGGCCCGAAAATCAAAACCGACGATTTCGCCATTGGTGCCATCGGGCAGATACCGAACCCAGGTGGTCTCCGACAGGAGCAGGGCGGCATTTGGGTTGACGGTGCCAAAATCAGTCCATCCGCTGACACCGTTCGTGGAATACTGCCAATTGCCCAGGCCGGTTGTATCGAAAACGGCTATGCCTACTATGTCCCCATCCCTATCGTTGACCGTTATGGATGCATCGGAAACAATGGTGCTGACCTGTACTGCGGCACTGATGGTGTCCTCATCCGTGCCGGCTATCGTGCAGCTGCCGCTTGCCGTGGGGGCATCGTTTTGCGGGGTGACCGTGATGCTGAAGGTGCCGGCGCTGGCGGCGCCGACGCCGTCGTCGACGCTGAAGGCGAAGCTGTCGGCCGTGATCTCCGAACCGTCGTGGTCGTAGGTCACCCGGTCGTTGTCGATGTCGTCCTGGGTGAAGGTATCGCCCAGAAATAGGGCGGCGCCGTTCAGGTAAAGGGTGCCGCTGGCCGGAATCCCGCTGAGGGTGTAGACCCGCTGATCGGCCGTGTGGTCGGCGTCGGTGACGGCCAGCATGGCCGCGGTGACCGTGTTGCCGCTGCTGCCCTCGGCGACGGTGATGCCGGTGTTGACCGCCAGGGTCTGTTCGTCGTTGACCGGGGTGAAGTTGATCGTCGCCGCCACCGGTCCGTCGGAGAGCAATCCATCGGAAACCGACACGTTGAATGCGGGCGCCAGTTCGTCGCCATCATCGACGAACAACACGTCACCGGCGTCGATCTGGGCCTTGGTAAAGCTGGTCACCGCCACACCCGGTGCCCCGGCAATCTCGAACCGTCCGCCGCTGACCGACGACACGTTGAATACCAGGCCGCTGTCCGCATCATTCAGATCGCTGGCCGACAGCATCGCAGCCGTCAGGGTCACGGTCTGGTCCTCGTTGACCACCAGTGTGCTGCTGTCCAGCGTCGGGGCCGCATTGCCAGTGCCCGGGGTGACCGTTAGCGTAAGGCCATCGAGATTCTCGCTGCCCGAATCAAAATTCACGTCGTTGCCACTGACGTCATCACCATCAAATACCAGGGTCGCGACCCCCTGGGCGTTGCCGGCACCCGAACCCAGGGTGGTCTTGTTGACCTGCAATGCGACGATGTCCTGCTGGTCGGCCGCCTGTGCGGTGGTACCAATGCCGTCGCCGTCATCGGCATCCAACGTCACCAGGATGGTGCCTGCATCGAAATTATAGCCACCGCCCGAGATGTCGGTCTCGACGATATCCAGACCATGGATTTTGTCTTCGATATCCACGCCCGCGTCGTCACCTTCGATCAGACGCTGCGCGGTCGGGTAGCTTCCGCCAACCGTCGGGTCGAGGGTGCCGGTTTCCAGCAGCCAGATGTCGTTGTCCTCGGCCCCGCCCGAGCGCGCCAGCAGCAGGTCGCCCGCCTGCAACTGGACGTCGCCCACCCAGACGTCCTTCTCGACCAGGGACAGCCCGCGTATCTCGGCGCCGTCCCGGAACGGATCGCTGAGCAGCAGGTAGAAGTTGCCCACGCTGTAGTCGCCGGGGGTGTCAGGACGGAAAAAGAAGATATCCGTCTTGTCGACGGTGAGGTCGGACGGCGGGAAGGCGCCGTTGCTGGAAAAGGTTTTGTAATTGGATGTGGTCAGAAGCAGATCGCCGGCCTGCAGGGTGATCGCATTGCTGCTGCCGATCGTGACGGTGCCGGTCACGAAGTGCATGCCGTTGACGTTGGCGTCGGTGGCGAAGTTCGACGAATCGAAGGCGATGCTGAAGGTGCCGTCGGTGGCGGCCTCGCCCAGGCTCAGGTTGGGGGCGGCCTGCTGCAGGATGTCGCCCTTGCGCCAACCCGTGCCATCCAGTCCGGGCGCCCCGTTGGAAGCGCCCACATCTCCATCCGTGCTCACCCACAACACCCCTGAACCGGTCTGGCTGAAGGTCACCATGGCTGGCGCGGCGGCCGTGCTGGTGCTGCCGTCGGTCACCGATATCTGGTAGGCCGGCGCGAGTTCGCCGCCGTCGTGGATAAATACCACGTTGCCGGCGGTGACCGCCGACTGGTCGAAGCTGGTGATCGGCGTGGCGGTGTCCGATAGGAAGGCAAACCAGCCGTTGCTGACCCCCGATACATTGAACGTCAGACCGGCGTCGGCATTATCGGCATCGGTCGCTGACAGCATCGTGCTGTCGAGGACGATCCCGCCGCCCTGGTTGATGCTGATGGCGTTGTTGCCCGGCACCGGCGCAGTGCCGCCGGCGGCCTCGACCGTCACCGTCGAGGCGATGGCCAGGGTTGCGGTGTCGTCACCGCCGTTGGCCGTGCCGCCCGAATCCACCAGACGGGTCAGGGTGACCGTCCGGCCCCCTATGGTCGGGGTGCCGCTGTTGTGCTGATAGCTGATCCCGTCGACGAGGGTTTCGAGCTCCGCAGCCGACAGCGTGCCACCGCTCAGGGTAACCGTCGCGGTGACCCCGATAACGCTGACGTTGAACAGCAGCCCGTTGATCGCGGTCGTACCCGTCGTACCGTCGGCCAGCGCAATCTGATTGCCGTCGATGTTGAGAATCTCGTTGCCGCCGTCCACCGCATCGGTCACGGTCAGGACCAGCGTGCTCAGTGTCTGTCCGACCTCGACCGTGCTTGCGCTGGTGCCGCTGAACAGTCCAGAGGCAGCGCCGCCTTCGGTGAAGATCGGATCATCGGCGGAAGCGGTCAGGGTGGGGGCGTCGTTGACACCGGTCACGGTGATGCTGAAGGTGCCGGTGGTGGCGGCCCCGACGCCGTCGTCGACGCTGAAGGCGAAACTGTCGGACAGGGTTTCTGAATCGTCGTGGTCGTAAGTGATCAGATCGTTGTCGATGTCGTCCTGGGTGAAGGTGTCGCTGTCCGCCAGGGCCACGCCGGAAAGATACAGGGTGCCGTGGGTCGGTGCGGTGGTCAGGGTGTAGACCAGCTCGGCGGCGGTGTTGTCGGCATCGGTGGTGGCCAGCATGGCGGCGGTTACGGTGTTGTCGGCGCTGCCCTCGTCCACGGTGATGCCCGTGTTGACCGCCAGGATTTCTTCGTTGTCGTTGACCGCCGTGACGCTGATGGAAAAGGTGCCCGTAGTGGCGGTTCCGGCGCCGTCGTCGACGCTGAAATCAAATTCGTCGGAAAGGTTCTCCGAGTCATCGTGGTCGTAGGTGATGCGAGCGTTGTCGATATCATCCTGGGTGAAGGTGTCCGTGGCCGCCAGGGCCGCGCCGGAGAGGAACAGGGTGCCGTGGGTCGGTGCGGCGGTCAGGGTGTAGACCAACTCGGCGGCGGTGTTGTCGGCATCGGTGGTCAGCAGCATGGCGGCGGTGACGGTGTTGTCGGCGCTGCCCTCGTCCACGGTGATGCCGGTGTTGACCGCCAGGGACTCCTCGGCATTCGTCGCCGTTAAGCTCAAAGTGATTTTAACATTGTCAATATAAATATAATCATTTACTTGGGCTACTCCTTCAGCGTAAAGCAGAATTCGGGTTTCCGTAGAGATATAGGAGCTGACATCAAGCGATTCGCTCTGATAGGTTGAATCGTCGGCCACACCGCTATAGCGTCCAATTTCATCCCAGGTGCCAGGCGCGTCTCCCACAGGTACACCACCGGTTCCACCCGCGGTCTGGACATAGACCACGAGGTGGTCATCAACCTCCAGATCGGCACGGACATAGTCGAAACTCAACGAGGCGGAAACGGCGCCACCGAGATCAACCTCGCGCCAGACACCGCTGTCATTTTTTATGCGTAGCTCCACATTACCGCCGCCGTCACCGCTGAATTGGTCATGGACCTGTGCCAATCCATTGCTAGCTCCATCAGCTTCATTGACCTCCTGCCAGCCATTGATCCAGGGCAGCGCCCCATCGTCGCCGGCGAACGATCCATCGGTGTCGAAGCGGTCGAGATAGTCCGCCGTGCCGGCCGCGCTCGCCCCAACCTCGAAGGCGCCGATGTCCGGGCTGCCGTCGCCGCGCAGGAAGCCGCGCTGGTCGGTGATGGCCATCAGCGAACGATCGGCCGTGTCGATGGCTTCGGCGGCCGCCGGGGCGTGGGTCATCAGGTCGCCGCCGTTGTCGGCGAGGCCGCCGAGAAGCGGGTCGACATTCTGGTCCGTTCCGATCAAGCCGGTGACATCGGCGATATCTTCAACGATGTTGTATCCGGAACTGGAAACGACCCCATGAATGTCATTCCCCGACCCGCCGGCGCTGTTACCCGCAAAGATACTGTTGGCCATATCCAGCATACCACCGGCTTGAAACAGCCCGCCCCCCTGGGTAAAAGAGGTGTTCAGCGCAACGGTAACATTGCGCAGCGTGGCAACCCCTCCATTATAGAGGCCGCCGCCTTCGGCGTCGGTCGAATCATTGCCGCTGACCGTCACATTGGCCATGCGCAATGTCGCGCCGACGGCGTTGTATAAGCCGCCGCCCAAATCGGCGGTGTTGCCTTCGATCAAGGTGTTGACAATGGTCAGGTCGGCCTGGTTGTAGATCGCGCCGCCATCGCCGCCAAATGCGCCGGTGTCGTTGCCGGAAAACCAGGCATTGGCGATCGAAACCGACGGTGTGTTGGCACTCCCGTTAATGAACAGCCCGGCCCCGTCCGGACCACCGAGCCCGGTATAGCCATCTTGAATTTTGAGGTTGGAGAAGGAAACGGTGATCGCCGCGTCATCGTGCACCTCGAAGACGCGGTTGGACTCGTTGCCGTCCACGATGGACTGTGATGGCGATACACCCACAATCGATAAATCGTCGCGAATGTCGAAGTCACCCGTGTTGTCAGCCAGTCCCGTGCGGGTAATGCCATAGGTGCCGGACCCCAGGATAATGGTATCGGCGCCGGTATCGGCGTTGGCCGCCTCGATGGCCTCGCGCAGGGAGATCGCCCCGTCACTGCCCGGGGTGGCCGCCAGGGCGGCCAGGGAACTGGTATCGGCATCGCCGTCAAGGGTGTCACTGGTGGTGGTCACGGTGATCTGGCCGAGCACCTGGTCCCAGTTCTGCTGCAGCCATGGGGTAACGGCGACGCTGTTTTCGAGGGTGCCGACACGGTATTCGAGATGCCAGTCGCCGCCGTTGGCGCGATTGCCGGTGGGGTCGACCGACGCCGCGACATCGGCCCCCGTCATGGCGGCCAGGGTGTCGATGAAGGCCCGGCCGTCGGGTGTGGCGGCCACATCGCAACCGTAGATCAGGATGTCTGCCGACCCGTCCAGCGCAGTGGACCAGCCGGCGATCGCATCGGCATGGGCGTCGAGGCTGCCTGCGGTCAGCGCGGTGGATCCCAACTGGATCTGTCCCTCGGATCCATGGGACAGGATGTGCAGGGCGTCAATGCCCTGCCTGCCGGCCAGGGCGTCGCTGACCTGTTCCACGCCATCGCGGCCGCTGTCCAGCACGAGGACCTCCAACGCCCGGTCATCACCGGCGGTCGCCAGAATATCGTCCACCAACGGTCCATGGTTCCGGATGCCGGCATCGACGACGACCAGTTCCAGCTGCGTCTCCCTATCCGGTTGCGGGTAAGGACTCGGGATTTCGTCATTTTCGATCCGGCCAGGGGCGGCGCTGCAGCCGGCATGGTCGGCAGGGATGGTTTCCAGCGCAGGGCTGCCGGCCAGCAGGTCCACAGTCGAGCCGCTGCCCGGCGGACCCTGGTTCTGGTGCTCGAAGACCGCAACGGATCTTCCGGTGCGCTCATAAATTGCCACGGTGTCCTGGGCGAAGTCGCTCCGGGGGCCGGCCTGGATGTCGGGCGCAGGGCTGTCCATCCCCGTCCCCCAGCTTCCGGACAGCAGGATCCGGGGCTCGAGGGGCTCGAAGTGGATTCCGATACCCTTGTGATTGGGCTCCCTTTTGATCGGTTCTCCCTTTTTTCGCATGACCTCTCTCGCTGGCAACGTTAACGCCAAGGCGGTTGGTTGTTTTTCTATACTATCGGCTCACTTCCGGCTTTCATTAGGGAAAATGGCGGGGAACACACGCCTGCGCCATCCATGCGAACCGGACAGGCAAGTCTGAAAACGATCCATAAACCGCCTCCGGCGGCAGCCGGAAAATCTGTTTTGCTTGGATGCGTTGAAAGAAAAACGGGAATAATGCTGAAGATTTTTCGGGCCGCGTCGATAAGGTAGGTCATGCGGCGGTGTTTTTCGTGGTGATGAATCTGCATCCACGACTGCCTGCCGGCCTTTTGCAGCGCGTGCCTGCATACCGGCCAATGAAACCAGAGGGTGGGGTGAAACGCCTGACCTCCCGGAAAGACAGGAGCTTCATGACAGAACCGAAGAACAACGAACCACAACCCCACGTCCTCGTCGTGGATGACGATGCCATCATGCGGGGCGTGGCCTGTGAGTCTCTGGAAAACGCCGGTTTTCTGGTGTCGGAAGCCGAAAACGGGTTACGGGCCCTGGAGGCCGTTGAACGCCACCTGCCCGACATCATCCTGCTGGATGTGATGATGCCGGAGATGGATGGTTTTGACACCGCCATCGCCCTGCGCCACATGCCGTGCTGCGAGGGGATGCCCATTCTGATCATGACGGCCCTGGATGACCTGGATTCCATCAATCGTGCCTATGAGGTGGGCGCCACGGATTTCATTACCAAGCCGATCAACTGGGTGATCCTGGTTCAGCGGATTCGATACATGATGCGTGCCGTGCGGATGATGGATGCCCAAAAACGGCTCGAAGAAGAATTGCAGCAGGCCCAGAAACTGGAGGTGGTGGCTACGCTGGCCGGTGGGGTTGCCCACGATTTCAATAACCTGCTCCAGACCATTCAGGGGGCTTCGGAATTACTTCGGTTGAACCTTAATAACGGCAACACCGACCTGCATGGGCTCGACCAGATAATAGAGACCGTTGAAAGGGGGGGCGCCCTTACCCGGCAGCTGCTCACCTACAGCCGGAAAATCGAAAGTGAAAAACGGCCCATCAACCTCAACCACCGGGTGCGCCAGGTGCACCAGCTGTTGCAGCGCACCATTCCCAAGATGGTTCACATGGACCTGCGCCTCGACGCCAACCTGAAGATGGTCGATGCCGACCCGGTTCAGATGGAGCAGGTGCTGATGAATCTGGCGATCAATGCAAGTGACGCCATGCCGGACGGCGGCAGTCTGGTCATCGAGACGAAAAGCGTGGCCCTTCCCGCAGCCGGCGACAGTCCCCCGCCCGCCAGTCTCCCGCAGGACGGTGTGCTGATCAGCGTTTCAGACACCGGGCATGGCATGGACAGGGATACCGTGGATCAGATTTTTGCGCCTTTTTTTACGACCAAGGCGCCGGGAAAGGGAACGGGGCTCGGCCTGGCCATGGTCTATGGGATCGTCAACAACCACGATGGCCAGATCACGTGCAGCAGTTCGCCCGGCAGGGGAACCTGCTTCCGGATTTATCTGCCGGCGGTCGAATCCCCCCGGGAGCGGACACCGACCCGGGCGAAAGTGGGCTGCCGGGGGGGCAGTGAGACCATCCTTGTGGTGGATGACGATGAAGCCATCCGGCATTGCAGCCAACTGCTGCTTGAAAACGCCGGCTATCGGGTCCTGACGGTTTCCGCGGGGGAGAGGGCCCTCGAGGTGGTCGGACGGAGCCGGGACCCGATCCATATCGTCATGCTCGATCTGATCATGCCCGGGATGGGGGGCAAAAAATGCCTGCAGGCACTGCTGAAATCCCATCCGGGCCTCAGCGTCGTCATTATCTCCGGCTGCACCCTGGATGAACGAACCATGCAAACCCTTGAATCGAGTACCAGCGGATACCTTCGTAAACCCTACACGAGGGAACAACTGCTGAACACCATTCGCAATGTTCTGGACGCCGGCGGCCCTACGCCGCTGGCCGTCCCCGGGTGACTGGCCGCCCCTGCCGCGGCGCGCCGTCGGTCCCGGTATCCGGGAAAACAGCCGCCCCGACCCTTCGGTTTCCCGGACCTTCATCCCCCCGCAGCCACGGGGCCAGCGGGCCCCCCATTGCAGGACGTTTTCTTCCACGGCTCCCCGATTCCCATACGTTTTGGTAAGGATTTCGTCCTCGTGCAGACCAGCGCTGCAAGAAAAATTTGATTTCATGCTGCTTTGGTGGATATGATGAAAACCGATGCCCGGTGGCTGCTTTTCTGGTCCTGGCCTTTCTGGCCCTCCGCGCAGACGCTTCCGTCGTACATGAAGGCAATCGGATCCACCTTGTGGAGCGGACCGGCGAGCGCTCGGATATCAGCCAGGCCGTGTCGATTCGATCCGGACCGTTTTGAATCCGGTATCGGGCGATACGCATTCACCCCCCCTGGATGACAGCCATTTGCAGCCCGGTTCAACCCGCGACGGTTTGGGAATGCGGGTGGCCGGCGTACCCTGGGACGGTGCGGCGCACGCCGATGTGGTCCGAAAACGACGTTACCGCGAAACGGGCAGTACCTTGAAAAAAAGAGGAACGCAGCGTCCTGGGATGGCTTATGGGAAGAAAACACATATCGGTCGTGCTGATCGCCTGCCTGATGGTGGGGCTCCTCCCCGGCGTCGTGATCGCCCAGGATCTTGCCCTGGCCGTCTATGGGGGCCGGCTGACCAGAGAAAAATGGCAACGCGCGATATCCCCCGGGGCCCCTCCCATGCCACCCGTGTCCCTGAAATCGAACTCGAAACCAACAGCGACAGCAGCCGGTGGTTGATCTACTGGTTCGGGGAATTGACCCTCGGCCCCCCCACCAGGGGATGGGAACTGCTGTTTCGGCTGCACCACCGCTCCGACGGCTTCGGCACCATCGCCGCCGACGGCGGATCAGACGCCGTGTGTGCGGGCGTTCGCTTCCGGTTTTAACCTGTGCCCATGGGGACATTCGACTACGGGTGCTGCTGTGCGCAACCCCGGGTCCCGATCGCCGTAAGCATCCATCCGGCCCGGTGCTTTTCTGAAAACGCCTGTCGTCTCCTTGGCTCCCATCCCGGTAACGCCTGTCGTGCCGCCGGACAGGTAAAAAATAATCCTCGACGACCGCCAAGGCGCCGGTGTAATGAGAACGTTTCCTGTCCCGTTCACCCGAAACCCTTTTTTACAAGGAGACTGACATGATCCGATCCCGGCTTCACCCGGTTCTACTGGTGCTATCGTTGATGGTTGCTGCTGTCGCGTCGCCCGGCCATGCCGGTGCATCCTCCGCCGGACCCGGGCAGGGGGATCGGCCCAATATCGGTTACCGGTTCTCCTACACCCCCATCTACCAGTTTGAAACCGATCTGGACAGCGGCGGCAGGTTCGACGTCCAGCGCCATTTTCTGCGCTTCGACATTGCCCGGTTGATCGATCGGCACTGGACGGTGGGCCTCGGACTGGGCGTCGATTACGAACGCTGGACCTTTTCCGACATCGACGGGTTGGCCGGCGTCGATCTGTGGAACGAAATTTTCAGGCCCGGCATCAGTGTCCCCATTTTCTACCGGACCGATACCCCCTGGCGCTTCGGGGTCATCCCCTCAATGGATTTTGCCGGTGCATCCGGGGCCGACGCCGGAGAATCCCTTTCCTACGGCGTGGTGCTGTCGGCCGCCTACACCTTCGGCCCGGATCTGATGCTGGGCCTGGGGGGCGGCATCTTCGAACGGCTGGATCAGTCGGAAGTGTTTCCCTACCTGGTCGTCGACTGGAAGATCAACGACCGGCTGCGGCTGACCAACCCCTTCCGGGCCGGGCCGGTGGGGCCGGCCGGACTGGAGCTGGTCTACACCCCGAACGATGCCCTGGAAATGGGGGTGGGCGGCGCCTACCGATCCTACCGCTTCCGGTTGGACGACAGCAGCGTGGTGGCCGACGGCATCGGCGAGGTGGCATTCTGGGCGCCGTTTATACGGGTGGGCCGGTCGCTGGGCAGCCGGTGTCGCCTGGACCTCAACGGCGGGGCGCTGGTGGGCGGCAGCATTACCATCGAAGATGAAAACGCCCATGAACTGGGCGACACCGACTACGACCCGGCGCCGTTTATCGGCTTGACCCTCAAGGGCCGTTTTTAGTCCATGTGCGCTGCACCTGCGCTGCCTGGATGGCAGCCGGCTGTCTCGAATGCGATCAACCGGACCGGATCATGGTCAGCAGCATCCTGAATGGGGTCACGGCCTTCAAGGCGTGGGGTTCGCCCGCCGGCATGATGATCGTCTGGCCTTCCTTGACCGTGTGCGGATTGCCGGAGATGCGAATCTCCACCTCCCCGTCCAGTACCTGAACCATGGCATCGAAGGGGGCGGTGTGCTCGCTTAAGCCCTGCCCCTGGTCAAAGGCGAACAGGGTTACGGTGCCTGTCTTCTTTTCAATAATGGTTTTGCTGACCACCGCATCTTTCTGGTAGCCGACCAGATCGGCCAGATGGGTTGCCGTTGCGTGTTTTATCATGGGTTTTCTCCTGGTTGTCGTGCGTTATTGTCAAACCATATGGAATATGGGGCCGCCGGGGCCGGTTTTAAAGCCAGGATGGCGTTTTTTTCCGATATCAGCCCGGCTATACGGTGATGCGCCAGCAGCGGTGAATGGTCTTGCGCTTGTTTACGTAGTCCTCGGGGATCGTGCGGGCAGTGATTTCCTGCACACCGGAAATCCTGAGACCCTGCATGCGGGGGTCGAAGTTCTGGTGGTTGGTGGAAAAAAAGAGGGTGGCCCCCGGTCGAAGCAGTTCGACCACCCCTTCCAGGAGCCGGGGATGGTCCCTGGCGATGTCGAAGGCCACGTTGCGGGTTTTGGTGGTGGAATAGGACGGCGGGTCGACGACCGCCAGGTCGAAGCGCTGCCTTTCCTGCCGGGCTTTTTTCAGAAAATCGAAGGTGTGGGCCTGGACCAGCCGGTTGACCTCCGGGTCGATGCCGTTGAGGGCCATGTTCTCACGGGCCCACTGGATCACGCTTTTCGACCGGTCCACGGAAACGGTGGCGCGGGCCCCGCCTCTGGCGGCGTAACAGGAAAAAGATGCCGTGTAGCAGTACAGGTTGAGAAAATCCTTGCCGGCGGCCATCTCCCGGACCATCTGCCGGGTGTCCCGGTGGTCGGAAAACAGGCCCGTATCCACATAGTCGGTGGGATTGACCAGGAACTTCAGATCGCGTTCGGAGACGACGATTTTCCTGTCGGAGTGGTCGATCCGCCGGTAGCGGTTGCCATCCTGACTGCCTGCCCAGCGGTGCTTCAGGTGGACCTTGTCTTCAGAGACGTCCAGGGACCGGGCCGCGGCCCGGCCCATCATGGGCAGCCATTCGGGCACCGACTGGCGGCGCATGTACTCCCCGATCACCAGGTGGCCGCCGTACCAGTCCACCACGGCACGAATCTCGGGGATATCCCAGTCGTAGAGGCGAAACACCTCGATCTGTTGCCGCTTGAAGCGCCGGTGCAGGTGTTTGAAACGTTTTTTTACCCGGTTGGCCAGCATCTCGGCCTGGCGCTGGATGTGTTCGGGGGTGCCGTGTTCATTCATGAATATAACGACGTCCTTGTGTTCGCCTGGCTGTTTTTCAGGGGGTTAATCGGCTGAGCCAAAGGTATGGCCGATCTGCCGGAAAAGTCAAATTGCAATCCGGCGCAACCGGCGGCGGTCCCGATTCGTTTTTTCTGCAGAAGCGTTTCATCGTCAGCTGGAAAACTGGTGGCCGCCGGGGGATCGATGACTCGGCCGGCCCGTCAATAAGCCAAAGCCCCACGGACGACAACAGTCGCCTATGGGGCTTTTTTTACAGGTTTTCCATCGTGAAACCGGACCGGCCGTTCATTTTCTCCGGGGACCGGTCAACCGTTATCGACGCGGCCCGGTCAGGCCGAACCGCAGACATTGCAGTGGGTCAGGCATCGTTCGTAGCGTTCATCCCTGTTTTCAACCGGCCGGTCCGAACCGGACCAGAACTTCATGATGCACTGGCTGATACATTCCCGTTCGTTGGGTACGATATCTCTTCTTTCCATGGCAGACTCCTTTGGATAAACGTTGTAAAAAATCGGCCCATCTGAATGAATCCGGGCAAATTATCTTCCAACAATGTAATCACGCCTGGCGGATTTTAAATATACGGGACAAAACGGTCTTCTGCGAAGGGGCGCGCAGGAGAAACATCCCTGCACGGTCCCGGTTCGGACGCGACCGTCCTGACCCTCGACGTTGCCGCGCATAACCTGCCTGCCGGTCAATTCGTCAAAAGACGGATTGACGGATGACCGTTCCGTTTGCTAATTTTAATCCTCCACCCTATCACGTTCTTTTTACAGGCGCGCCGATGTATTATTCTTACTTTTCGACCGGCAGTCTGCGCATCGACAGCGAACATGCCAACATCGACAGCATGATCGATCTTTGCCGCTCAAAATCCGGGAACTGGATCCCCACGGCCCGAATTCTGGTTTCGGCTTTTGTCAATCATCTGGACAGCGAGGAAAAAATCTGCAGGGAGGAGGGTCTGGCCATGACCCGGGAGCACCTGGCCGAGCACCAGTTGCTTAAATCAAGGCTTGCCCTCATCGACAGGCAGGTGGTTAACCACGATCTGGAAAAAAACGTATTTTTGAGTATGCTCCGGGACATTCTTTTTTATCATATCTCCAACTTTGACAAACAGCTCAACCCGGCCTGACGCATTTTCACCGAAGGCACTATGGGAAAGGCGTCTATTCGATGTCCACGGAAACCTGCCGGGGATGATCCTCCTCGGGTCTGGGGATTTCCACCACCAGCACGCCGTTTTTGAATTTGGCCTTGATCTGTTCCGGCGGGACCATCGCGTGCAGGGTGAAGGTCCGGTGGAAATTTCCGCAGATGCGCTCCCGGCGATAATAGTTGGTCGCCTGATATTCCGGATCGGCGCAGCGCACCCCACTGATGCTCAACACGTCATCCCGGATTTCCACCACCACATCTTCCTTGTTTACCCCGGGAAGATCGACGGCAATGACGACCCCCGGATCGGTTTCAAAGATGTCCACGCCGGGTGTCCACTCACACAGCGGCGTTTCGCCGTCCTCATCCGTCTGGCAGGGGAACGAATCGTCAAAAAGCTTGTTGATGCGGTCCTGCAGCGTGGCAATGTTTCCCAGCGGATCCCATTTGATGATGGCCATGACATCTCCTTTTTAATGATGGGCACAGCCCGTTTCACGGGTGTCTGTCTGTATCGGGTGCCGGGCTTGTGAAACGGCCGAGGCGAGTGCACTGACAGGCATTGGCACCGATGGGGAAAGCTTATCCTTTCCCGGTCAGATGTCAACCCCGGAAGTTGCTTTTTCAGGCCTTCGCCGGTGATCCGGGAAATGGTCCGGCAACCGACAATAGGCTTGCAAAAGCCATCATTTTCTGGTGAAGTTGCCGCACCTTTTAAACGACTGGGAGAACAACCATGAACGACGATTTTGAAAACGAGTCCCCGGAGGACGGAGAGAGTTTTGCCGAGCTGTTTGAATCCTACAGCGCAGGCATGAATGATAATATCCGGGTGGGCGACCAGATCCGCGGACGCATCATTTCCATCGGCACGGGCAACGTGTTTGTGGACACGGGTACCAAAGTGGACGGGGTGGTGGAAACGTCCGAGCTGCTGGATGAGGACGGCCAGTTGCCGTTTGTCGAAGGCGATGAACTGGACCTGTACGTGGTCGCCGCCGATGAAAGTGAAATCCGCCTGTCCAGGGCCATGTCCGGAATCGGTGGCCTGAACATGCTCAAGGAGGCATGGGAACAACGCGTTCCGGTGGAGGGCAAGGTGGCGGCCGCCATCAAGGGCGGGTTTCAGGTGGACGTGTCCAAGCAGCGGGCCTTTTGCCCCATCAGCCAGATGGATGTGACCTACGTGGAAGATCCGGAGTTGTATGTCGGGCAGACGTTTTCCTTTATGATCAAACGTTTCGAAGAGAGGGGGCGCAACATTGTGGTCTCGCGGCGTGACATCCTCCAGAAGGAGATGGAAGCCAGCCGCAAGGCATTCATGGCGCAGTTGGAGGAGGCGGCGGTCTTCGAAGGCACCGTGGTGCGCATTCTGCCCTTCGGCGCCTTCGTGTCTCTGGCACCCGGTGTGGAGGGACTGGTGCATATCAGTGAACTGAGCTGGTCCCGGCTGGACACGCCCGAGCAGGCCGTCAAGGTGGGGGATCGACTTCAGGTGAAGGTCCTGGGCATCAAGGAGGGCGACAAGCCGGGCACCCAGAAGATCTCCCTTTCCGTCAAGCAGGCCATGGGGGATCCCTGGCTCGAGGCCCCGAACCGGGTCAGCGTGGGCGACAAATTGATGGGCAAGGTGACCCGTTGCGCCAATTTCGGCGCTTTCGTCGAGCTGTTCCCCGGTATCGAGGGGCTGGTGCACATCAGCGAGATGAGCTACACGCGGCGGGTAATGCGGCCGGAAGAGGTGGTCGCGCCCGGTGACGAGATCATGGTGATGGTCAAGGAATTTGACCTTGACCGCAAGCGAATTTCCCTGAGCATCAAAGATGCCGAAGGCGATCCCTGGGCGGACGTCGAAGAAAAATTCAAGCCCGGCAGCAAGGTGCAGGGGCGGGTGGAGAAAAAGGAGGCCTTCGGCATCTTCGTGAACCTGTCGCCGGGTATCACCGGGCTGCTTCCCAAATCAAAAATCGCCGCATCGGAAAAAGCGGCGGCCTTCGACACCCTCAAGCCCGGGGCCGCCATCACCGTGACCATCGATGGCATCCACGCCAGGGAACGGAAAATATCACTGGGGACCGGCGATGGTGCCGATGACCAGGGGTGGCAGGAATATGCCGGCGGGACGACCAACTCAATGGGATCGCTGGGGGACCAGCTGCAGAAAGCCCTGGCCCGGCAAAAGAAGGGAGACTGACGATGGCACAGTGCGATTTTTATGATCTGGTAATCATCGGCGGGGGCCCGGGCGGATTGTCCGCCGCCATCTATGCCATGCGGGCGGCGCTCAAGACCGTGATGGTCGAAAAGGGCGTCACCGGCGGACAGGTGGCCATGAGCGACGAAGTGGAAAACTATCCCGGGTTCACCCATATCAGCGGTGCCGAGCTTTCCATGAAATTCACCCAGCACGCCCAATCCTACGACCTTGAAATGATCTCCCAGGAGGTCACCGCCCTGGACCCGGGCCTGGACCATCACACGGTGAAGCTGGCCAATGGCGAGTCCCTGAAGGCCCATGCGGTGATTCTGGCCACCGGTGGCAGCCCGAGAAAGCTCGACGTGCATGGGGAACGCGAATTTTATGGCAAAGGCGTTTCCTACTGCGCCACCTGCGACGGATTTTTTTTCAGGGGGAAAACGGTGGTGGTGGTCGGCGGTGGCGACAGCGCTGCGGAAGAGGCCCTGTACCTGGCCAAATTGTGTAAGAAGGTTTATATCGCCCATCGCCGGGATGAACTGCGGGCCAGCAAGATCCTGCAGCAGCGCATTTTCGACGACTGTAATATCGAGATGCTCTGGAACACCGTGGTCACCGAGATCAAGGCCGGCGAGGACGGGGTGAACGGCGTCGCCCTGAAAGACACGGTGACGGCGGACGCCCGGAGCCTGGACGTGGACGGGGTGTTCATCTTCATCGGTTTCAACCCCAATAACGAACTGGTGCCTGCCGGTACCCGCATGAACGCCGACGGGCTGGTGGTCACCGACGAGAAGTGTGAAACCAACTCGCCCGGCGTATACGTGATCGGGGACCTGCGGGAAAAGTTCGCCCGTCAGATTGTGCTCTCGGCGGCGGACGGCTGCACGGCCGCCCTGGCCGCGGCCCACTACGTCGAGGCTAAGAAATCAGTTCGGGGGGATACCTGCGAACTGCCTCCGGATGCGGTTGAATGATATTCGCAGATGGGGTTCGCCGCAGCCTCTACCACCGCTTTTTTCGCCTGCATGCAGGCCCCTGGGCCTTGGCGGTGTGCTTGACGATGACCGGCCTCGCCTTCGGGCAATCCCCGTCTGCCGGCCCTGTCCGGGAAATCCGGGCCGGGGTGCTGGCCCACGATGTTGACGGGCTGTGGAGCGGCGAATCCAGGGAGGAGGGCCCGGATTTCAGCATGGCGGTGATCTTCAATCGCCCGCTGTTCAATCTGCTGTCGGCAACGGCATACCCCAGCGTGGGGGGGAGTTGGAACACCCGTGGCGACACCAGCACGGTATACGGAGGGGTCCTGCTCCAGTGGGAACCGGCATCGGCTTTCTCTTTTTCGACGGGAATCGGGCTGGCCCTGCACGACGGGGAGCGGGATACGGATTCGGCCGACCGGAAATCTTTGGGCTCACGGGTGCTGTTCCGGATTCCCATCGAAATCGGATATGCCATCAGCCGCCATCACCGGATCGTCCTTGCCTTTGACCACGTATCCAATGCCGACCTGGCGTCGCCCAACGAAGGCATGGACAGTCTGGGGCTGGTATATGGATACCGCTTTTAACGGGGTCTCCACCGGCCGATGGTTTACATAGAGGGGAGCAGGGAACGGAACCGATGTTTGAGCTGTTCAGGACGTGGAAAGACAGGCATTTTTCTGACCCCCAGCGGGTGATTCTCGGCGTTATGCTCCTGGCGGGCGCCGGTCTGATTTATTTTCTGGGCAGCCTTCTGGCGCCGGTTCTCATCAGTATCATCATCGCCTACCTGCTCGACGGGATGGTCAGCCTGTTTCAGCGTTCCCGCCTGCCGCGACTGGCCGCCGTATCCATCGTTTTTACCGTTTTCATGGTGGCCATGGTCGTCATGACCCTGTGGCTGATTCCCCTGACCGTCAAGCAGATCAGCCAACTGGTCCAGCAGCTGCCCGGCATGCTGACCACGATACAATACCGGCTGCTTGAACTGCCCACCAACTACCCGGAACTCATTTCCGAAAACCAGATCAGAGAGATCATCGCATTTCTCAACACCGGGATCTCCACCCTGGGCAAACGGGTCCTGACCCTGTCACTGGCTTCGGTCATGGGCCTCATTCACCTGGTGGTCTATCTGGTGCTGGTGCCCTTCATGGTCTTTTTCCTGCTCAAGGACAAGGAGATGATCCTGGACTGGGGACGGCGCTTTCTGCCCGATAACATGGACCTTACCGAATCCGTATGGCAGGAGGCCAATGTTCAGGTGACCAATTACATCCGGGGAAAAGGCTGGGAACTGCTGATTATCTGGGGTGTCAGCTACGCCGTGTTCCGCGCCATGGGGCTTCAGTTTTCCCTGCTGATCTCCCTGTTTGTGGGACTGTCCGTCATCATTCCCTATATCGGTGTAACGGTCATGGGGTTTGTCATGGCGCTGGTGGCTTTCATCCAGTGGGGCTGGAGCAGCCAGTTTGCCTCGGCCATGGTGGCTTACATGGTCATTCAGATCCTCGACGGCAACCTGCTGGCGCCGCTGCTGCTTTCCGGGGTGGTGAACCTCCATCCGGTGGCCATTGTCGTGGCGGTGCTGCTCTTTGGCGGATTGTGGGGTCTGTGGGGGCTTTTCTTTGCCATTCCCCTGGCAACCCTGGTCAATGCCGTCATCAAGGCCTGGTTCATGAGAGTCGAGCAACGGTCCGAAACGCCGTCCTGACCCGGCTCCCATTTGTTCGCCCGTACCGGGCCTTGGCCTTACCCACTTCCTTCGAAAAGAAACCCGAATTGAAAAAATTGGGGCCTGAACGATCGCGCCGTGATTTACGGTCTTATTGGTGCGAATCATGCTTAACATATGCCAGGAAATGGGAACGGAGTCCCATGAATTTGCAAAAACTAATATAAAAACAGTTGGTTTTTTTACCGATCAGCTGGCATTCCAGTTACGTACAGTGCAACGGGCTGTATAAAAAATTGACATTTCCCACAGGGATGGTCAACAGGATGTCACCCGCTTCAGCCAATGATCGGGACAGGGAGGAGCCCCATGCAGGAAACCGATTTTTTAAAGGGAAACCAGAGAGTCCTGAATGATATCAAGAAATTCGAAATTTTCGAACCGTTCCAAGAGGATGAACTGCACCACCTGATGTCCATGAGCAAAATCAGGAAGTACAACCCCGGGGAAACCATTTTTGAACAGGGCAGCGCCGATACATGGCTTTACTTCATGGTTTACGGGAAAGTCCGGCTGATGAAGGACAATAAACCGGTGGCCATGCTCCAGCGCCGGGGCGATGTTTTCGGCGAGATGGGGGCGATCGAGTGTGCCCCCCGCAGTGCTTCGGCCGTCGCCGTCGGTGAAACGGTCTGCCTGGCCACGGACATCTATTACATCGAGCAGCTGACCGGCAATGACAAGCTGGCTTTCGGCTATGTCATCTATCGCGTATTCTCGGGCGTTCTGGCCGACCGGCTCAGGGCTACCACCGAAGAACTGCTGGAGCTGAAGGGGCGGAGCATCAAAATCTGGTAGTACGTATTTGTTCCTATCCCAGACCCGATCCCGCCCAGATGCAATCGATGGCATCCAGCGCCATGTGAATCACCAGTCCCAGACCCACCAGGCGGGTTTTGGGGGCGAGGGCCATTGCCAGGTACAGCGCCATGGCCGGCCAGGTGTGCAGGGGATGAAAACCGATACTGCAGCGATCCGGGTCGAATATCGGTGTGGCCAGCAGGTGGTCCAGGTCAACGGCCATGGTCGCGACCATGACCGCCCAGGCCCTCTTCCAGCGACGTGGAAAACCGAATCGGGCGACGGCGGCCGGCGCCAGAACGTGCAGGGCCATGTGAACCGTGGTACGCAGCATATCGGCCTTTCGTCGGGTTATAATTTTACCAGTTCATAGGTCCTTGAACCCAATCCCACTTTTTCGGCGTAGTCCAGCTGGATCTCCCAGTCCACCTTGGGGTAGATGCCCTTGAACTTGTCTTCGCCTGCTGCGGTATTGGTGGTCAGCCGGGTGCCGGCCAGGGCGGGCTCGGCGTTGACCAGGTCCACCGAGGCCTGGTCGATGGCCACCGGGTCGGTGGCGGCCACCACGCCGATATTTTTCACGATGGGGGCGTCGTTGGACGGATAGCAGTCGCACGCCGGGGAGACATCGGTGATGAAATTGATGAAAAACGCTTTGTTCGCCTTCCCCTTCAGAACGCCAAGGGCGTATTCCACCATTTTTTCAAGGAAGACCGGGACGGAGCGGTTCCACTGCACCGTGATGGCTTCGTTGGGACAGATCAGGATGCATTCGCCGCAGCCGATGCAGCTGTCGGCATCGATGGCGGCTGTTTCGCCCTCCATGGAGATGGCATGCTGGGAGCAGTGGTCCCGGCATTCACCGCAGCCGATGCACTGTTCGCCCGAGATTCGGGGAGACAGGCCCGAGTGCTGGGCCAGCTTGCCCTTTCGGGAGGCGCACCCCATGCCCACATTCTTGACGGCCCCGCCGAAGCCGGACAATTCGTGGCCTTTGAAATGGGCCACGGAGATGAAGGCGTCGGCTTCCACGATATCGGTGCCGATATACACCGACGCGAAGCGTTTCTGGTTGATCGGAACCGCTGTTTCACTTTTGCCGCGCAGGCCGTCGGCGATAATCAGCGGCGCTTCAACCACCGCATAGGCGAAGCCGTTTTTTACGGCCGTGGTCAGGTGGTGGGGGGCGTCGCTGCGGGTGCCGGCGTACAACGTGTTGGCATCGGTGAGGAATGGAACGCCCTTGGCCTGTTTGACCACTTCGACCACTTTGCGGATGTACACCGGTCGGATGAACGCCGCATTTCCCATTTCCCCGAAATGCATTTTTACCGCCGTCAGGTCCCGCTTGTCGATGATCCTCGATATGCCTGCGGTTTCCATCAGGCGTCCGATTTTGGCAATAAAGTTCTCCTTGATCGTGGCCCGCATATCGATGAAATAGACCCTGCCGGTCATGGCATCCTCCCTTGCTGTCCGTTATTATTCCGGCGATTAGAGACTTCAACCGTCCGTCATGCCGGCGAAGGCCGGGCTCGCAGTGACGCTTTAGCGCTATCCAGTATTTCCTGGATGCCCGATCAAGTCCGGCACGACGAAACCATACCGGTTTGTTCGCCAGGCAATAGTTGATTGGAAAATATACTGTATACCATGCTTTCGATCGAAGGAAAAACCGTGTGGATCCGGTCCGAGCGGCCGCCATCACCCGGGGCGTCGGGGCCCGGCCCGTAACTGCTGGAAAAAGGAAACGGTTTGGGGTATAAGAGAAACGCGAGACATGATCCCTTTATCCCACGGAAAGTCATCTGAAATGAACTTGAATGCAAAACTGACCATACTGGAACAAATGGTCGACATCTACGACCGCTTTATCGGCGAATTCGACCTGGCATGTGAAAAATATTGCGCGCACTGCTGCACGGCAAATGTGACCATGACCACCTTGGAAGGTTACCGGATCATCACCCATCTGGAAAAGGCCGGTGACATGCATTGCCTGGAAACCATTGCCCGGCAGTCTCATCCGGACCGATTCAAGCCCCGGGTTTCCATTAACCGCATGGCCGACATCTGCGCCCGCGATGGCGACCCGCCCGAAGAGCAGATGGATCCTTCCGCCGGCCCCTGTCCGGTGCTTGCCGATGACGCCTGTTCTCTCTATGGGGTGCGGCCCTTTGGCTGCCGCTGCATGGTCTCTGCCAGAAATTGCGGCCAGACGGGATTTGCAGACATGGACCCGTTTATCCTGACGGTCAATGACGTGTTTCTCCAGCACCTGGAGCATATCGACGCCCAGGGGTTCTCGGGAAATTTTTCCGATGTGATGCAGTTTCTGGACTCTGAAAAAAACCGGCAAGCTTACACCGCCGGCCAACTCGGGCCACCGCCGGCCGGCCTGGTCGCCAATCAGCCCGTGTTTGTGCTCATGATTCCCCCGGAGCACCGGGACCGGATTCAGCCGTGGCTGAAGCAGATTCGCAGCATACAGGTTTAACGGAATCGTGCTGACAGGACCGGGTATTATTTGAAACAACATACAAAAAGTGTTGTGAATCTTGATTCATCGATAAACCTTAATACCAAAGTTCAAATGCAAAATGTCAAATGAAGGTATGCTGCCTGTTCGGAAATAAGATCGAATCCCCATCCTCCAATTGGCATTCGGGTTTTGACATTTGGCATTCCTATCCAAATGTAGCCATCTATACGAAGTAAACAGGCACTATTTTGCTCCTAAAGACCGCATTTCCCTGCAAGGAGGGGCCGTCATGCAAACCTATCCCATCCCCATGGTCCCCGGGCCGGTGGTGGTGCCCGAGGCCGTCCGTCAGGCCTACCTGGAACCTTATGGTTCCGGGGATCTGGAATCCGAGTTTGTCGAACTTTACACGCGCACTCAGCGGCGGCTGAAAGAAATTTTCGGCACGCGGGATGATATCGTGATCATGTCAGGGGAGGGAATGCTCGCCCTGTGGAGCGCTCTGAAGAGTTGCCTGGTGCCCGGCGACCGGGTGCTGGCCGTGGCCACCGGTGTCTTCGGCTACGGCATCGGTGAAATGGCCCAATCCCTCGGTGCAGATGTGAAAACCGTGGGCTTCAGCTATGACGAGACCATTAATGACATGGCCCGCATCGAAGCGGCCATTGCCGAGTTCAAACCCCGCATGATCACCGCTGTCCACTGCGAGACCCCGTCGGGGACCCTCAATCCCCTCGAGGAACTGGGCCGGCTGAAAAACGCCTACCGGGTGCCCCTTTTTTACGTGGACTCGGTGGCCGGTGCCGGCGGCGTCCCGGTGCTGGCCGATGACTGGCATATCGACCTGTGCCTGGGGGGGGGGCAGAAATGTCTTTCCGCGCCGCCGGACATGTCCTTCCTGTCGGTGAGCCCCAAGGCCTGGGAGATTGTCGATGCCGTGGGCTATGTGGGCTACGATGCGCTCAAGCCCTTCCAGCAGGCGGTTAAGAACGCTTATTTCCCCTACACGCCGAACTGGCAGGGCGTGGCTGCCCTGCACACGGCGGCCGGCTTGTTGCTGGAGGAGGGACTGGAAAACAGCTTCAACCGTCATGATGCGGTGGCCCGGTTCTGCCGCCGGCGTCTGCTGGAGATGGGGATCGACCTGTTTCCGGTATCCGGCGCCATCCCGTCCCCCACGGTCACGGCGGCCAGGATTCCCGACGGACATACATGGGAGACGTGGGATCGGTGCCTGCGGGACCAAGGGCTGGTGGTTGCCGGCAGTTACGGGCCCCTGGCCGATAAGGTGTTCCGGTTGGGCCACATGGGATCCCAGGCGGACCCGGACCTGATGAAACGGGCCCTGGAGGTGATTGCCGGCGCCCTTTGATTGCCCCAGCGGCAGCCGGCCCACACCTGGGCTCCCATCCGAACGATTGCAGGCGGATCCATCAAGATGATAAAGACAGCTGACCTGACCGTGCGCCAGAAACAGATCGTCGTCGCCATTTCTGCGATCCTTGTCTTTTATATTCTTTTCGGTTTCCTCGGCGCCCCCTTCATCGTGCGCAGCATCATGGAAAATCAGGTCGCCAGGGCCATCAACCGGGATGTGTCGGTGGGTTCGGTGCGGGTCAACCCCATCACCTTGTCGGTCACCCTCCGCGATCTCGACGTCCGGGAAACCGGCGGTGCGCCTTTTGTGAAATGGGATGACGCCACCGTCAACCTGCAGGTCTCGTCCCTTTTTAAATGGGCGCTGGTGCTCAAATCCGTTCGGGTGGTCAATCCGACGCTCTCCCTGGTACGCTCCGGTGAGACCGCCTTCAACTTCTCGGACATCGCCGGGGGCGACGGGACCGGATCTGCACCAACCGGCACGCCGGATGACCCAGGGGGACTGGCCCTGGCCGTTTACGAGACGCGCCTCACCGGCGCCCGGGTCGTTATGGATGACCGGGTGGCGGGCGTCACCCACCATATCGACGACCTGAACCTGACCGTTTCCGACTTTTCCTCCCGTCCGGCCGACATGGACGTCACCACCCGGTTTCACCTGGGCGCGCGGATCAACGGCGCCACATTGGCCCTGGACGGCAAAACGCGGCCATTCGGCCCCGAGCGGGAAACCACCCTAGACGTGGGCGTCGAACGGTTGAGCGTGCCCCATTACCTTCCCTATGCAGCGCTTCCGGAAAACCTGGTGGTGCAGTCGCTTACCCTGGAAACGAAAACCGAAGTCGATTTTCGGATGCTGGAAGGCGGCCAGCCGGAGCTGGTGGTGGCCGGCCTGATTTCCTTTATTGACGCGCGGCTGGCGGACGGAAACGGCGACGCCTTCGTTTACCACCCGAATCTGAAAATCGATCTGCTGCCCTCAACGGTGCTGGGGGGGCAGCTGCGCGTGGCCCGGATGGAATCGTCCGGGTCGGAATATTTTCTGAAACGGCTGCACTCAGGGGCGCTGTATCTGCCCTTTCTGGCGGCCAAAGCATACGGCAAGGCGGAGGAAAAAGCGGCTGAAGACACTACCGGCGGATTTCAGCCGGTGCTGACCATCGACGCGTTCAAGCTGGACAAGGGCGTCGTCCATTTTACGGACCTTTCCAACAGCGAGCCGTTTTCCACGACGATTACCGACCTTGACGTCGAGGTCGACAACTTTGGCCTCAACAGCGACCGCACCGCCGCCTACCGCCTCTCCCTGAAAAGCGAGGCCGGTGAATCGGTCACCCTGTCCGGCACCGCATCTCCCACCCCCCTCCAATTGGCGGGAGAACTTGACGTCTCCGGCCTGCAGGTTTCCCGGTACATCCCTTACTACAAGGATCGTTTCGACTTCAAGACCACAGCCGGCCAGCTGTCCTTCGGCGGCAGCTACCGCTTCCGTCAGGAAGCGGGGGGCCCTTTGCTCTCCCTGTCCGGCGTCCACCTTGATCTGGAACATCTCAGTGTGGTGGACGAGGATGACGACGACCCCCTGATCGCGTTCGAACGGCTGCGCGTGGCCGATGCCACGGTGGAACTGGCCCGGCGGGAGGTGACCCTGGGACGCCTCGAACTCTCCAGGGCCGATTTCTCCTGCCGCCGGGAGAAGGATGGCGCCTTGAACCTGGTCAAGGCCTTTGTTCCCGCTTTCGGGGCCCACGACGTGGAGAGTGATGGCGCGGGGCCGTCCGGTGAGAAACGAATGTCGCCGGCCGACCCGGAATCCGCGCCATTTGTCGTGAACCTCGGAGCTGTCAGTGTCACTGATGCCGCCGTGGCGGTGGAAGACCGCGTGCCCCGGGAACCGGTCAAGATCAGGCTGGACAGGATCGCCCTGTCCGCTTCGGATCTTTCCACGGCACCCGGTTCAGCGGGCAAGGCGGATTTCTCGCTCCGCTGGGAACAGGCGGGGCAGTTCAGGGCCGGCGGTGCGGTCACCATCTCGCCCCTTGCCCTGGATCTGGCTGTTGCCGCTGAAAACATGGATGTCCGTCCCTTCCAGCCGTACCTTTCCGAACAGGCGGGACTCATTGTGACCCAGGGCTTTTTCAGCACGCAGGGCCGGTTGGGAGTGTCCCGGAAACCGGGCGCGGCGCCGGCGGTCGCCTATACCGGCACGGCCGGGCTCAACCGGTTCGCCTCCATCGACCGCAAAAATGCCAATGATTTCCTCAAGTGGGAGGCCCTTGTGTTTGACCACTTTGACCTTGGCCTGAACCCCACCGGGATTTCCATCGACCAGGTTTCTCTTTCCGATTTTTTCGCCCGCCTGATCGTTGACCCGGACGGCAGCGTCAACCTGGTCTCCATGTTCAGCCCGACTGACGCGGGATCGGAAACCGAAACCGGCCCTACGGACAGTTCCCCGCCACCACCGGCGCCAATCCCGCCGGCAGGCCCCCGAACGGAAAAACCAACCGTTCGCATCGCCCGGGTCTCTCTGACCGGCGGGGATGTGGATTTTTCCGATCGGCTGATCAAGCCCAATTTCAACGCCAGGTTCCACGACCTGGGGGGGCGTGTGTCCGGCCTGGAGTCCATCGAGGAGAGAAAGGCCGATGTGCTTCTGGAGGGCATGTGGTCCGATCACGCGCCGGTAAAGGTCACCGGCCGGATCAATCCGCTGATCGACAATCCCTACCTGGATCTGAACCTGAATATTTCCGACATCGAGTTGAGCCCCTTTTCGCCCTATTCGGGGAAATATCTGGGCTATATACTGGAGAAGGGTAAATTGACCTTCAACGTGGCCTACCTCATGGAGGATCGCCGGCTGGAGGGAAAGAACAGCATCTATGTCAATCAACTCACCCTGGGCGACCCGGTGGACAGCCCCGACACGGTGGGCCTGCCCATCAAGCTGGCCGTGGCCCTGCTCAAGGACCGGGACGGCAATATCGAACTGGAGCTGCCGGTCAGCGGCAATGTGGACGACCCCGAATTCAAGATCGGCAGGGTGGTGCTGACCGTCATCAGGAATTTGATTGTCAAAATCGTCACCTCGCCTTTTGCCGCATTAGGGGCCCTGGCCGGTGGCGGTGAGGAATTGAGTTACCTGGATTTCGATTCCGGTACCAGCCAGATCAGCCGTGACAATGCGGACAAGATGGACAAACTGGCCAAGATTCTATACGAGCGGCCGGGGTTGAAACTGGACCTTCAGGGAACGGCGTCACCGGAATGGGACCGAGATGGACTGCGGGGCGTGCTGCTGGAAAACCGGCTCAAGGCGGAAAAGCTCCAGCGGATGATGGCCTCGGGCGAGAGCGCCGTTCCCCTGGAGGCGATTACCGTTGACCCCGCGGAACGTCCGGTTCTCATGGCGGCGATTTTCAGCGCCGACGGCCTTGCCGTGCCGGTTGACGCCAATGGAAAACCGGTCGTGCTGACGCCCGAAGAGATCGATCAGCTCGTGCGGACCCATACCCGGGTCACTGAAAACGATTTTCGCAAGCTGGCCGACGCGCGTGCGTTTAATGTTAAAAACTATCTGCTGGAAAATGGCCGGGTGGCGCGGGAACGGGTTTTTATCGTGGCCCCGAAGGCCGCAGCCGAAGGGCAGAATCAGGAGAAGACCGCGAGGGGCAGGGTTGTGTTCAGTCTCAAATAGACAAGGGCGTCGTCATTGACTTTTTGTCGAGCAGGCGAAATTCTCCCGATGGAATCCATTCGATACAGATGCATCACCCCTGATTCTTCCGGCGCCGACCGTTACCCACTCATCGAACGACCAGTACCGAGCATGGAGAATAATGGGTCACCTTGGTGCTGACGCTTCCAAAAAGCAGCCCCTTCAGGGAACCCATCCCCCGAGTGCCCATCACAACCAGATCGGCATTACGCGCTTCGACGACCGAGACGATTGCTTCGGCTGCCGGACCTTCAAGCAGATTTTCTTCCACGTCATGGGCCGCCTGTCCCAACCGTTTGCATGCCGCTTTGATGATTTCTTCCCCTTTTTGCCTCCGTTTGCCGACCATCTGGTTGAAGCCTTCAGACCCTCGAAGATCAGAGGTGGAACGAAACGCATGCAGTAAAATGAGCTTTGAATCGTGTTTTTCGGCCAGCTGGCTGGCGTAATCCAGCGCTTTTAAACTATGCGTCGACCCGTCCAGGGCGACAATAATCAATCCAAACATGATTCCCTCCTTTTCCTTTGAACGGCTCATGCGTATCGGCGCGCCAGTGCTTCCAGGTAGCGCGATTTGACCTGGTCCGTGGCCATGACCCGGGCCACCGGAGGGAGGCGCAGGATGACGCCCACCACGGCCGCCAGGGCCCGGTGGTGCCACAGGACGCGGTTGTCGAACAGCAGGTGTTGCAGGTTGCCCCGTTCGACAGCCATGATCACCGCCCGGTGGGCGCCGTTCAGGGGGGTCAGTACCCGTCCGGGATGGTGCTCGAGGGAAAGGCTGGCGGTTTGGGTGCACGCCCCCAGGCACACCGCGCAGCCCAGGCACCGGTTTTCGTCCACCCGGGCCACGTTTCGTTTGGGGTGTTTGGGGTCGTTGGCCGAAACCAGGGTCATGGCCGCCACCGGACACAGGGTTACGCACCGGCCGCAGCCGTTGCAGGTGCTTTCGTCCACCCGGGGGAAAAAGCCCGTGGTGTGAATCGGCTGCATGAGGGCAAAGCGGCGTGCGGCGGTCATGGCTTCGCAGCAGCACCCGCAGCAGTTGCAGATGAAGTTGACGCCCTGGCGCACATTCTCACCAAACTGAACCAGGTTGTTCTCCCGGGCTTTGGCCAGCAGCTCCAGCCCTTCGGTCACTTCCACCGGCCGGGCATGGCCGTGGCGGATCAACGATTCGGCCGCGGTGTTGAAGGTCATGCAGATATCCATGGGCGCCGAGCAGGCGCGGTCCATGTGCATCATCTTGTGCCGGCAGTAGCACATGCTGATGCCCCGGTGGGAGGCGGTTCTGATCACCTCGCTGGCGCGCTCGTAGTCGAGCACGTGCAGGGCGTTGGCTTCGGACAGCGCCGGCTCATGGACGAACGCCCGGCCGAGCTGGGTCTGCCCCTCGGTAAACAGCGCCCGGACAAAGTCCTCCTCCTGGTTCAGGTATTGATAAAACAACTCCGCCAGCAGCTGCTGATCGATGTCCTCCCGGATGCGCATCATGGAGAACTCGAAAAAACCGGCCATGGGCGGCGGCAGTACGTATTGCATGTCCCCGTTGACTTCAAAGTCCACCAGCAGGGCTTTTCCGGCCAGCCCGTCAAGGATCCGGTGCGCCTCGCTTTCGGGCATGCGCCAGGCCCCGGCGGCCCGCTTTGCGGTGAACGGCCGGATCGGCAGCAGCGAAACCAGTTCTGCTTCCCGTGGATTGAAGAGCACTTTCAATATCTTGGTGAGCAGTTCAGCGGGGGGGGCGCCCTGGGGGAATCGGTTGAGGCGATCGGTAAGCTGGCGGTAGGAAGAATGGGAGACGATATGGGCCATGGCTTTCCCCTTTTAAGAAAAGGTTCTCAGAAAGCATCACACCATGTTCAATCCTGAATCATTATAAAACATATCCAGATTGAAGCAATGATTAAAACCGGCAGTCGTCTGAGCCCAACCGTCCGGCTTGACAACCGGGAACACTCCGATCTACAATTATTCTCCACAGCCGACGAAGGGGCCTCGGCCCCGGGACAGGCGGTCAGCACCGGCGTTTCGCTTTTTTGGATATCCCTTCCAACCGACCTCTGAAGACCAACGGTGAACCGATGCAGCCCATTGACCTTCAAGGCGTTCTTTCCCCCTGGCAACCCGGCGTCTTCAGCCTGATCCTCTATGGCGCCGTCGTCATCGGTCTGACGCTCGCCTTGCTTTTTCTGTCCCGCTGGCTGGGCCGACAGCATCCCACCCCGGAAAAAACAAGGGTTTACGAAAGCGGCATCATTCCCACCGGCCAGGCCCGATTGCGCTATCCGGTGCCGTTTTTCATGGTGGCCATCTTCTTTTTGATCTTTGATCTGGAGGGTGCCTACATCTTCTCGTGGGCGGTGGCCAGCCGTCCCCTCGGCTGGGCGGGCTGGTTCCAGATCCAGTTTTTTATCGGTGTGCTGATCGCCGGTCTCGTTTACGTCTGGGTGAAGGGAGGCCTCGAATGGGGGCCGAAACGCGACTGAAACCGGACATGGACACCGCCCTGGCCGGTGCTGACGCCGTTATCAACTGGGCCCGCAGGCACAGCCTGTGGCCCATGTTCTTCGGCCTTTCCTGCTGTTTTGTGGAAGAGGCCGCCGTGTTTACCGCCCGCTATGATATCGCCCGCTTCGGTGCCGAGGTGCTGCGTCCCTCGCCCCGGCAGGCCGACCTGCTGATCATTTCCGGAACCGTTTTCAAAAAGATCGCCCCGGTGGTTCTGCGGCTCTACGAGCAGATGGCCGAGCCCAAATGGGTCGTCTCCATGGGGTCGTGTTCCAACACCGGCGGCATGTACGACGCCTACAGCGTGGTCCAGGGGGTCAATCAGATCCTGCCGGTGGACCTGTACATCCCCGGCTGCCCGCCGCGACCCGAGGCGGTGCTGGCCGGCCTGGTCAAACTGCAGGAAAAAATCGTCCGGGAAAAACCGGCCCGCCCGGTCTTTCACCTGGCCGGCGGCAGTCAGGGGACCGTGACGCCGGTGCTGGTGGACGGTGTTTCCAAGAGCCGTGACCCGCGTGGTCCGGGCATGGGCGGCACCGCCATCCGGGGCACCTCGGTGGTTCCGCCATCCTTTGACGACAGCCGCAGCGACGGCATGTGGACACCGCCGCCGGCCGAGCGCCCGGCAACCGAAACCGACCGGCAGCTGGGCGAACGGCTGCACCGGCGATTCGGCGATGCGGTCCACGAGCTATCACCGACCGGCGATATGGCCGCCTTTGAAGTGGCTCCCCACGCCCTTCGAAAGGTCCTGTCCTACCTGAAAAATGATGCGGCTCCCAGATTCAGACGGCTGGACGACCTCACTGCAATCGACGAGTCGGCCCGCCGGCACCGTGAGCCGGGCCGTGACTATACCCTGGTCTATCACCTGCTGGCCTTCGATCCGCCCACCCGGCTGCGATTGACCGTGCCGCTGACAGGACAATCCCCCACCGCGCCAAGCGTTACCGGCGTCTGGCCGTCGGCCGCCTGGTACGAGCGTGAAGCCTACGACATGTTCGGCATCGGCTTTGACGGGCATCCCGGCCTGCGGCGAATCCTCATGCCGGACCACTGGCAGGGGCACCCGCTGAGAAAATCCCATCCCGGCCGGGCGACGGAGATGGCCCCCTACACCCAGGCGGACGCCCGGCGGCTGCAGCCGCGCGACGGCGGTTTTTTTGTCCGCGACCGCGACGGCCGGCAGGACCTGATCGTCAATGTGGGTCCCCATCATGTGAGCACCCACGGGTTGATCCGCTACGTGCTGGGCCTGGACGGGGAAACCATCACCGACATGGACATCGAGATCGGCTACCACCACCGGGCGGCGGAAAAGATCGGGGAGCGGCAGACCTGGCACCAGTTCATTCCCTACACCGACCGGGTGGACTACCTGGCCGGGGCGGCCAACAACCTGCCCTATGTGATGGCCGTGGAGACGCTGGCCGGCATCGACGTGCCCGTCCGCGCCCAGTTTATCCGCGTAATGCTCAGCGAGCTCTTCCGCCTGAGCAACCATCTGGTCTGGCTGGGGACCTATGCCCATGATGTGGGCGCCATGACCCCTACGTTCTACACCTTCCGGGAACGCGAGATGATCCTGGACATCGTCGAACGGATCACCGGCGGCCGGCTGCACCCCTCCTGGTTTCGCATCGGCGGTGTGGCCGCCGACCTGCCCGGGGGGTGGAAAGAGGCGGTGGACGCCTTCACGCGAAGCTTCGACCGGCGCCTGGACGAGTACGAATCCCTGATCACCCGAAATCCCATCTTTCGTGCCCGGACCATGGGGGTCGGGGCGATCAGCCTGGACGATGCCGTGGCGTGGGGCGTCAGCGGCCCCAACCTGAGGGCCTGCGGCCTGGCCTGGGATCTGCGCAGGGCCTTTCCATACAGCGGCTACGACCAGTTCGATTTCGACATCCCCACGGCCGAGGGCGGCGACTGCTACGCCCGCTACCTGGTGCGTATCGAAGAGATGCGCCAGAGCCTGGGGCTGATCCGCCAGGCGGCGGCGAAGATGCCGCCGGGACGCACCGTCACGGACGACTACCGCTACGTGATCCCGGCGCGCAAGGACATGCTCACGGATATCGAGAGCCTGATTCATCATTTCATCAACGTGACCCGCGGGCCCAAGATTCCCAGGGGGCAGGCCTATGTCGCCTGCGAAATCCCCCGGGGCGAGCAGGGCTATTTCGTGGTCAGCGACGGGCTCGGCTGCGCCTACCGCATGCGCATCCGGGCGCCGGGTTTTGCCAATGTGCAGGCCCTGCCGCTGATGGCCAAAGGCTGGTCGCTCTCCGACCTGATCACCATTATCGGGTCGGTGGACTACATACTACCCGACATCGACCGCTAGCATGGCGGCACTGTAAAACGATCGATATCGGCGTTACGCGTATCCTTACTTCACTGCGGCGTACCTTGAGTACGCCTCGTTTCTCAAGGATGCGCAAGCCTTGATCTCGACCGCTTTACAGCACCGCCCGGAACCGAATACGTAAAGGCTTCATCTCCTATGCTGCCTGAAACACTGAAAAGCGATTTGCAGGCGAAGATTGACCGGGTGGACCATCCTCGGGAGATGGCCATCGACGTGATCAATGCCCTGCAGGATCATTACGGCTGGTTTTCCGACGAGGCCCTGGTGCAGGCCGCCGACCTGCTGGGCATGTCGCCCCTGGAGGTGGATGAACTGGCCACGTTCTATACGTTCATCTACCGCGAACCGGTGGGCCGGCATGTCATTCACGTCTGCGACAGCCTGATCTGCTGGATGGAAGGCGGGGAAAACCTGGTGGCGCACCTGTGCGACCGGCTGGGCATCCCGGTGGGCGGGACCACGGCCGACGGGCTGTTCACCCTGCTGCCGGTATGCTGCATCGGCTACTGCGACCGGGCCCCGGCCATTCTGGTCGACCGCAGGGTTCACGGTCCCCTGACCATCGAATCCCTGGATCGGCTGATCGACACCCTGCAGGAGGCGTCCCCGTGAGTGCATCCTATCCCCGGGTATTGCTGGCACACCGAAAGCCGGACCGCATCACCACCCTGGCGGAGTACCGGGCGGCCGGCGGCTATGATGCCCTGCGCCGGGTGCTGACCGAAATGGACCGGCAGGCGGTCAAGACCCGTCTGACGGATGCCCTTCTGCTGGGGCGCGGCGGGGCCGGATTCCCCGCCGGGGTCAAGGTGCAGACCGTGGCCGAGGACGCCCCGTTTCCGCGCTATCTGGTCTGCAACGCCGACGAGATGGAGCCGGGAACCTTCAAGGACCGCGTCTTTCTGCATGCCGAACCGCATATGCTCCTGGAGGGCATGGCCCTGGCGGCCTACTCCATCCGGGCCTCCCACGGGATCATTTTTATCCGCCCCGAATATGAGAGTGCCGCCAGAATCCTGGAGCGGGAAATCGAGATCGCCCGCCGGGAGGGACTGCTGGGCGAAGGCATCCTCGGCAGCGACTACACCTTCGAGATCGTCGTCCATCGCAGCGGGGGCCGTTACATCTGCGGCGAGGTGACCGCGCAGCTCAACGCCCTTCAGGGCCGGCGGCCCAACCCCAAGCAGCCCCCGCCCTACGCCACCGATAAAGGGCTGTGGGGGCTGCCGACCCTGGTGAACAATGTGGAGACACTGGCCTGCATTCCCCATATCGTCACCCACGGGGCCCAATGGTTCAAGGACCTGGCCCTGAGTCCGGAGGCCGCCGGCACCAAGCTTTTCTGCGTGTCGGGCAAGGTCAGCCAACCCGGTTGCCATGAACTGCCCCTGGGCATCCCGCTCTCGGAGATCATCGAGGACTGCTGCGGCGGCATGAAGGACGGGGCGACCTTCAAGGCCTGCCTGCCCGGCGGCGCCTCCACCGGGTACCTGACCGCGGACCATTACCATATTGCCATGGACTTCGATTCCCTGAAAGCGATCGGCAACCGTTTAGGGACCGGGGCCGTCATGGTATTCGACCACCACACCTGCCTGGTGGCCGCGACCCTGAACCTGACGGAATTCTTCGCCCGCGAGTCATGTGGCTGGTGCACCCCCTGCAGGGAGGGGTTCCCCTATCTGCGGGACCTGTTGTGGCGCATCGAAAACGGGCAGGGCGAGGCGGACTTCATTCCGATGATGAGGACGATGTGCCGGCACCTGTGGAAGTCCTACTGCGCCTTTGCGCCGGGCGGGGTGGGGCCCATCGAGAGTTTGCTGGCGCACTTCGAAGACGAGGTGATGGCGCACGTTGAGGGCAGGGGCTGCCCCTTTAAAAGCAGGGAAAGGGCATCCTGAGGCCCAGGGGCGGCGTTCTCCCATTTGTGCAATCCTCAACGTAGCGCTGCTACGCCTGTGGTTGCAAAAATGCTGCGGCCTTGCCCTGAACCACAGGCTACCCTTTCCGGGGGGACAGGTCGTTAAGATAGTAAAAGGCACCTGCCGGTCCAATACGGCGTTTTGTTCAGGGGTCGAGGGTTCAAGGGGTCGAGGGAAAGGTAAAGCGCGCCAATCTGGTAAGACATCAACCCGGACAGGGATGGCCGAACCCGCAACCTTTTTTGGGAAAAAGTGGAAGACAATCACTTGACCCCTTGGATCCTCGAATCCTTGAACCCCCATTAGACGGTTATTAACACACCGGAATTGAAACGGATGGCAATCGGTTAAATAACAATCATGCCCACGCTTACCATCGACAACCGAAAAATCGATGTTCCCGCCGGCACCAAGGTGATCGCGGCGGCCGAACGGCTGGGCATCATGATCCCGCGTTTCTGCTATCATCCGGCGTTGGGATCGGTGGGGGCCTGCCGGGTCTGTGCCGTGGCCTTTACGGATGGGCCCGTCAAGGGGGTCCAGATGAGCTGCATGATCGATGCACAGGAGGGCATGGTGGTCTCCACCACCGATGCCGAAGCCGTGGATTTCCGGCGGCATGTGATCGAGTTTCTCATGCTCAACCATCCCCACGACTGTCCGGTGTGCGACGAAGGCGGGCACTGCCTGCTCCAGGACCATACCGTATCGGGCGGCCATGGCCTGCGTCGCTATCGGGGGCTGAAGCGCACCCACCACAACCAGGACCTGGGACCGCTGGTGCAGCACGAAATGAACCGCTGCATCCAATGCTATCGCTGCTCGCGGTACTACCAGGAGTATACCGGCTACCGGGACCTGGGCGTGATGGGGATCGGCAGCCGGGTCTATTTCGGCCGCAGCAGGTCCGGTGCACTGGAAAGCCCCTTTAGCGGCAACCTGACCGACATCTGTCCCACGGGGGTGTATACCGACAAGCCGTCGCGATATTTCGGGCGGCGCTGGGATTATCAACGCCAGGCTTCCCTGTGCATTCACTGCTCCCTGGGGTGCAATACCGTGGCATCGGCCCGTTACCGTCAGGTGGTGCGCCACGAGGCCCGGCCCAACCTTGCGGTCAACGGGTATTTCATTTGCGACCGGGGCCGCTACGCCTACCCGTACGCCAGCGCCGTCGACCGGCCCCGGCAGGCCCGCCTCGAAGGGACGCCCGCAGCGATGGGCGACGTGCTGGCCGCAGCGCGGTCGGCGATCGAACGGACGACCGGGCAATACGGCCCCGGGAGTGTGGCCGTCGCGGCTTCGTCGCGCAGCAGCCTGGAAACCCTGGCCATGGTCGGGCGGGCCTGCGGCGAGCACGGATGGACCGGGCCGGCGGTGGCGGCCACACCGCGCCAGGCATCCAACCTGGCCGCTGCCGTGGGCGGCCTGATACCAGCGTTGGCCGTTTCCCTGGCCGACGTCTCCGCCGCTGCCGACGTGCTGGTCATCGGGGCCGATCCGATCAACGAGGCCCCCATGCTGGCCCTCTCCCTGCGCCAGGTGTGGCGGCAGGGCGGCCGGGTGACCGTCGTCGATCCGCGCGGGGTGCAGCTGCCCTTCCGATTCGATCACTGGGCCGTGCATCCGTCACATCTGGGCGCCGTCCTGCAGGCCATGATCGAGCAGATCGGGGGCCGCATCACGGCGCCGGCGGCGGATGCCACACCGCCCGGTGCAACGGAGGCCTTTCCCGTGGCGACCCTGGCCAGGCGGTTGAACGGCAGTCCGCGGCCGGTGATTGTTTGCGGCACGGACATCGTGACCTCCCGGGACATCCGCCTGGCCGCCGATCTGGCCCGGGCACTGAGCCGGACCCATATCAAGGTCGGGCTGTTCTACACCCTTGTCGGGGCCAATGCCTTCGCGGCCGCCCTGACAGCTGAGCCGCTCCTTTCCCTGTCGCAGGTGCTGGAACACATCGAAGCGGGTCAGGTTCGTGCGCTGGTGGCGGTGGAATCGGATCTCTGGCGCGGCTTTCCGGACCGGACCCGGCTGCAGTCGGCATTGAAACGGCTGGATCACCTGGTGGTGCTCGATGACCTGGACTCGCCCCTGAACCATGGGGCGGGGCAGTTCCTGCCGACCCAGCCGATCTATGAATCCGGCGGCCATTGGATCAACCAGGAGGGGCGCCTGCAGGCGGCCGATGCCGTCATGGCCCCCGGGGATTCCATCGCGGCGGCCGGCGACGGGGACCATCCGCCGCGCGCTTTCGACAGGCGCGTCCCCGGTGATGACCCGCTGCCAGCCTGGCGGGCCGTGGCGTCCCTTGCCCGGTCGCTTTCAGCCGATCCCGTTCAGCAGTTGAACGCGGCCATGGCGGCCTTTCACCCGGCAGTGGCCATGCCCGCAGCCGATGCAGCGGCAGACCGCATCGACCTGGCCGCTTCGTCCTTTTCCCCGGGAACCGTTTCAGAGGGACTTTCCCCACCGGAAATCGACACGCCGGCCGACGCGATTACCCTGCTGCTGGTGGACTGGACCTTCGGCACCGAAAGCCTGTCGGCCATGTCTCCGGTGTTGCAGGCGCTGAGCGCCTCGCCCGTTGCGCGCATGCACCCGGACACCATCGCCGGTGCCGGCCTGGCCGCAAACCTGCCGGTCAGGGTGACTGCCCGCCGGGGGGAGCTGCAATTGCCACTGCAGGCCGATCCGACCATGGCCAGGGGGGTGCTGGTCGTTCCCCGGCACCACCTGCTGAACTGGCAGGAACTGGGGGACACCCGGCTGAGCCTGGAAAGCAGCCGGGTGGCTCCGTTGGACCCGTAGCAATGCCCCGGCGTGGTGAAACGGCGGGGGTCAAGACCCGGAATTGTTGAAATGTAGCGGGCATCGCTCGTTAAGCCATCGTAACCCCTGGACGGGCTGAGATCGCATGGATTTTTTGTTAGGCCTCACCATTCTTTTTATCAAGATCGCCGTGACGCTCAGCGGCCTGCTGCTGGCGGCCAGCTACCTGGTGTGGCTGGAGCGCAAGTTGCTGGCCCGGCTGCAGATCCGGCTGGGGCCCAACCGGGCCGGGATTTTCGGCCTGCTGCAGCCCATCGCCGATGCCGTCAAACTGCTCACCAAGGAGGACATCGTGCCGGCCGCGGCCGATGGGGTCATTTTTCGACTGGCACCTGCCGTGGTGGCCGTGACGGCCATGCTGATGTTCGCCGCGGTGCCTCTGGGACCAGATGTAAGGGTGTTTGGCCGCGCCGTTCCCATGGTGATCACCGATCTGAACGTGGGGCTGCTTTTCGTGTTTGCCCTGTCCTCGCTGGGCGTCTACGGCGTGGCCCTGGGCGGATGGGCCTCCAACTCCAAGTTCGCCCTGCTGGGGGGCATACGCGGTGCGGCCCAGATGATCAGCTACGAGCTGGCCCTGGGCCTGTCGCTGGTGCCGGTGGTGATGCTGGCCGGGTCGTTCAGCCTGACAGCCATCGTGGATGCCCAGGCCGGCGTGCCGTTCATCGTGCTCCAGCCGGTCTCGTTCGCCATTTTCGTGATCGGCGCCATGGCCGAAAGCAAACGCATTCCCTTCGACCTGCCCGAAGCGGAGAACGAACTGGGGGCCGGGTTTCACACCGAATACAGCGGCATGCGTTTCGGCCTCTTTTTTCTGGGAGAATACGTGCATATCCAGGTGCTGGGCGCGCTGACGGCCATCTTTTTTCTGGGGGGCTGGCGCGGGCCGTGGCTGCCGCCGGTGGTCTGGCTGATGCTGAAAATAGTCATGGTGGCCGTGATCATGATCTGGATTCGCGGCACCCTGCCGCGGCTGCGTTACGATCAGCTCATGGCCCTGGGGTGGAAGGTGCTGATTCCGGTGTCTTTGGTAAATATTGTGGTGACGGGGGCATTCATCCAGTTCGCAATGTGATGAGAAGCGGCGCCTTTCGCTCCAGGGGGTAGCCTGAGGGGGCAAGGGGGCGAGGCGTCAAGGATTCGAGGGAAAACCGAATGATCTGAACCCGAACCATCCAAAACACTTGGAACCCTTAATGGCGCGATGTACCGCCTGACGAAGATCCCGATGGGCTTGCTGGGCGGTGACAAAAATCCTGCGGCCTTGATCCGAAGTAATGAAAACTGTGGAGATCCCAAGTGGGCCCAAGGAAAAAAACCACAGCACATAAACCACTGAAGCCTGATGAGAATTCGGCATGGTCGGCCCTCAAGGCGCTGGTGGACGGGTTTGCCACCACGGCCAGACACCTGGGGCGCAAGCCCATCACCGAGTCATATCCGGAGGTCAAGCGGCAGCTGCCCGACCGCTCGCGGGCCCGCATCGTGCTGACCCGTGATCCGGACGGCCGCGAGCGCTGCGTGGCCTGCTACCTCTGCTCGGCGGTATGCCCGGTCAGCTGCATCAGCATGCAGAGTGCCGAACAGCCGGACGGAAGGCGCTACGCCCGCTGGTTCCGCATCAACTTCGGCCGCTGCATCTATTGCGGCCTGTGCGAAGAGGCCTGTCCCACGTCGGCCATTCAGCTCACGCCGGACTTCGAGAACGTGCAGCGCGATATCCTGACCCTGGTGTTTGAGAAAAAGGACCTGCTGGTGGACGGCTGCGGCAAGGACCCGTCCTATAACTTTTATGACTATGCCGGCGTGACCACGGACCAACGCGGGAAAGGCGAGCATGCCAGTGAGGCGCCGCCGGTGAATGTGAAAAGTAATTTACCCTGACATCGTGATTGAGCCATGTCCCTACTCACCCTTTTGTTTTACGCCATCGCCCTGCTGATCCTCGCGTCCACCGTGCTGGCCGTCACCCGGCGCAACATGGTCCATGCGGTGCTCTACCTGGTGCTGTCCTTTTTTGGAACGGCCATGCTCTTTTACCTGCTGGGGGCGCCCTTCCTGGCGGCCCTTGAGATTATCATCTATGCCGGCGCGATCATGGTGCTTTTTCTCTTCCTGATCATGATGATCCGGCTGAAAAAGAGGCCCGGCATGTTCTTTCCGGCCGGGCAGCTGCTGCCGGCTATTTTCATCAGTGTCGGCTTCTTATTGGTCAATACGGTGCTGGTGGGCCGGGACACCTCGGGATGGGCTCCCCTATCGGCGGCCCAGGCATCGCCGATGACGTTCGGCGTCTTCCTCTTCCAGGCCCACTGGCTGGCCGTGGAAATTGCATCCATGCTGCTGCTGGTGGCCCTGGTGGGCGCTTATGTGCTGGGCATCCGGGTCCGTCCGCCGTCCGCTGACCGGCAAAAGGAGGCGCCGTGATCGTTCCGCTCAACCACATCCTTTTGTTGTCGGCCCTGCTGTTTACCCTGGGCATGTTTGGCATCCTGGCCCGGCGCAACCTGATCATGATGCTGCTGGCCATCGAAATCATGCTCAATGCGGCGGCGGTGGCCTTTGTGGGGGCGGCACTGCACTGGCAGCAGATGGAAGGGCAGGCGTTTGTCATTTTTATCCTGGCGATTGCCGCTACGGAAGTGTCCGTCGGGCTGGCCGCCATTCTGGTGGTCTACCGGCGCACCGGGTCGGTGGACCCTGGGCTCGGTGACGCGGCAGTCGAAACGGGAGGAACCCCTTGAGTATGGGCACCGCGACCCCTTTTCACTTCAGTCTGATCGTTGCGGCTTCGGCCCTGATCCTGCCGCTGCTGGCCTTCGGCGTGATCATGGTGGCCACCCGGTCGCGCCATCGGCTGAGTGCGGTTATCTCCATCGGCGCCGCCGGCCTGTCCCTGATGGCGGCGGTCACCCTGCTGGTCCAGCACTGGCAGATGCCGGCACCGCTGGTATTCCAGACCGTCTGGGTGGTTTCCGGACAGACGGCGATCCCCCTCGGCATCCTGCTGGACCCGACCAGCCTGCTGATGTTCACCGTGGTGGCCGCGATCAGTTTCCTCGTCCAGGTCTATTCGCTGGGATACATGGCCGGGGACCCGGGTTTCGGGCGCTATTACGGCTGCATGTCCCTGTTCGCCTGGGCCATGCTGAGCCTGACGGTTTCCAGCTCCTTGCTGCAGCTCTACATTTTCTGGGAACTGGTGGGACTGGCCTCCTACCTGCTGATCGGCTTCTGGTTCGACACATTCAGCGCCAGTGAGGCCGGGAAAAAGGCCTTCGTGATGACCCGCACCGGCGACGTGGCATTTTTGCTGGGGCTGGTGCTGCTCTGGCTGCAACTGGGGACCCTGGACATTCCGGTGCTGACTGATCCGGCCGCGGTGGCGGCGCAATTGTCGCCGGGCATGACCACGCTGACCGCCCTGCTGATCTTCGGCGGCATCGTCGGCAAGAGCGCCCAGTTCCCGCTGCTCACCTGGCTGCCCGACGCCATGGAGGGCCCCACACCGGTGAGCGCCCTGCTGCATTCGGCCACCATGGTGGCCGCCGGTGTTTATCTTTTTGCCCGGTTGTTCGGTTTTTTTTCCCTGTCGCCGACAGCCATGGCGGTCTGCCTGACGATCGGCACGGTCAGCATGCTGCTGGCCGCCACCATGGCCATGGTGGCCCGTGACATCAAGCAGGTCTGGGCCTTTTCCACCATCAGCCAGCTGGGGTTCATGCTCATGGGACTGGGCGCCGGCAGCCTGTTTGCAGGGGTGTTCCACCTGGTCACCCATGCCGGTTTCAAGGCCCTGCTGTTCCTGAGCGCCGGCGTGTTTATCCATCACTGCCATACCAACGATATGGCCGCCATCGGGCGGCAGGGCGGTCGCCGGCTGAAATCGGCGGTCGCCTGTACCATCGTGGGGGCCGGTGCGCTGTCCGGCCTGCCGCCCTTTTCCGGGTTTTTCAGCAAGGAACTGATCCTGGGGCACCTGCTGGACAGCGGGCACCCGGTCGCCTTTCTGGCAGCGGCCGTGGGCGCTTTTCTGACCACCTACTACTCGTTCCGCCTGATTTTCATTCTCCTGTTTCCCCGGGATGGTGGGGATGATGCCCCGCCGGCGGACAGCCACGGCGATCGGGGCCACGGGGGCGACCGGGCCATGGCGGTGGTGCTGTGGTGTCTGGCGGGGGTGACGCTGGCCCTGGGATTTTTTCAGGCCCCGCTGCAGGATTTTCTGGCCCGCACCGGCGGCGGGGCGGGGGCGGCGGCCCACCACGGCTGGCTGCCCGTGGCCGCCTGCCTGCTGGCCGCGGTGGCCATCGGGCAGGCCTGGTTCGAATTCGGCCGGCCAAAGGCCAGCCGGATCGGCTGGGTGGAGCGCTTCCCCCTGCTGGCGGACCTGTTCGGCCAGCGCTGGTACCTGGACCGGTTCTACCGGTTTTTACTGGACACGCTGGTCTACCGGGGGGTGTCGCGGTGGTTTGCGGCCAACGACCGGCGGGTGATTGACGGTGCCGTGGACGGACTGGGCCGCTCGACCGTCAGCCTGGGCCGGGTGGCGGCCTGGCTGCACGCGGGCATGATCCAGTACCGGCTGATGGTGATGTTTGCGGCGGTTGTCGGTCTGATTCTCTTTATCGCATGGGGCGGGTGACCATGGCCTACCAGCTGGCACATTTCCCCTTTTTGACGGCCCTGCTGCTCTGCTGCGCCGTGGGCCTGCTGGTGATTTTGTCCATCCCCGGACGGCACACGCAGGCCATTAAAATCGTGGGCGCCGTGTTCAGCGGCCTGACCCTGGTTATCTCCGTCTATCTATACTGTGCCTACGACCAGCAGGCGGGCGGCTACCAGTTCGCCGAGCGGGTGGAATGGATCCCCGCGCTGGGTATCGCCTATTTCAACGCGGTGGACGGTTTTGCCCTGCCCATGCTGCTGCTGACCGGCATCGTCTTTTTTACCGCCGTACTGACCTGCTGGGAGATGCAGCTGCGGGTCAAGGAATTCTTCGCCCTGGTGTTCCTGCTCGTGGCCGGCGTCTTCGGCATGTTCATGAGCCTGGACCTGTTTTTCATCTTCGTATGGTTCGATGTCTCCCTGTTTCCCATGTACCTGCTCATCGCCGTCTGGGGAAGCACGCGCAAGGAGTACGGGGCCATGAAGCTGACCCTCTACCTGCTGGCCGGCAGCGCGCTGATCCTGCCGGCCATCGTCTACCTGGTGTCCCAGGCTAGCACCCTGACCTTCGACCTGCTGACGCTGATGGACGGGGAACGCTTCTCGCCGGCCCAGCAGCGCCTGGCCTTTTTGATGCTCTACATCGGTTTCGGCATCCTGGCCGGCGTGTTTCCCTTTCACACCTGGTCGCCGGTGGGCCATGTGGCCGCACCCACGGCGGTGTCCATGATCCACGCCGGCGTGTTGATGAAGATCGGTGCCTTCGGCATCCTGCGGGTGGGCATCTTCCTGTGCCCGGAAGGCTGGCAGTTCTGGGCGCCGCTTATGGCCGTGCTGGCGGTCTGCGGGATTGTATACGGGGCCATCGTCGGGCTGAGCCAGACCGACCTGAAATACGTGATCGGCTACTCGAGCGTGTCGCACATGGGCATCGTCGGTTTGGGGCTGTCCACCATGACCGTCGACGGCATGAACGGGGCGGTGTTCCAGATGTTTGCCCACGGCATCATGACGGCCCTCTTTTTCTCCTCGGTGGGCTATATTTACGACCGGACCCACACCAAGGCCATCGCCGAACTGGGCGGGCTGAGCCGGATCATGCCGCGGGCGAGCGCCTTTTTCATTATCGCCGCGCTGACCGGCATCGGCGTTCCCTGCCTGGCCAGCTTCTGGGGCGAACTGGTGGTGTTCATGTCCTGCGTGCGGGTCTACCCGGTGGCCGGTGCGCTGGCCATCGGTGCGCTGGCGGTGGGTGCGCTGTTCATGCTGCGGGTGGTCCAGAACACCTGCTACGGGCCGCCGCTGGAAAAATTCGCCGGTCTGACGGACATCCCCGCCGCCCTGGCGGTGCCCCGCGTGATTCTGGTGTCGGTGATCGTCTTGTTCGGGCTGTTCCCGGGCCTGCTGTTTGACATGATCCATACGGCCACGGTTCAATTGACAGGATTAAGATGAACTGGACCCTGCTCCTTCCCGAAATGACCCTGCTGCTGGCGGCAGCCCTGTTTCTGGTGCTGGCCTGCCTGAAGCCGGACCGGCAGCGGGATTACCACCTGGGCGTCACCATGGCCGCCGTAACGGTCGCGGCCAGCCTGACCTGTGCCACGATGGGCGGCGACCTGTTCAACGGCGTCTACCGCGTGGATCTTTTCTCCCAGGTGGTCAAGGTGCTCCTGGCCATCGGTTTTTTTCTGGTCGTCTGCCTGTGCGATGACTTCAAGGGCGTTGCACCCGCGCACCACGCTGAAGGCTTTTTTCTGCTGGCCGTCTGCACCCTGGCCATGACGCTCATGGCCTCGGCGGTGCACCTGCTGGCCCTGGTCCTGGCCCTGGAACTGTCCAGCTACTCGCTGTATATCCTGGTTTTTCTTCGCCGGGAGGGCCGTCTGGGGATGGCTGCGGGCCTGCGCTATTTCCTGGTGGGGGCCAGTGCGTCGGCCATCATGCTTTTCGGTCTGGCCCTGGTTTACGGGGCTACCGGCGCCATGCACATCGACCGGCTGATCGATCTGATTCCCCCCAGGATGGGCCAGCCCATGGTGGCCACCGGCCTGCTGCTGACCCTGGCCGGGCTGTTTTTCAAACTGGCTGTCTTTCCCTTCCACTTCTGGGCCCCCGACGCATACGAGGGCGCGCCCAACCCGGTGGCGACTTTTATTGCCGCCGTGTCCAAGGTGGCTGCCGTGGCCGTCTTGCTGCGCGTGATTTCACTGGCCCAGGGAAACGGCGACATGCTGGCCCGGGGGTTGATCGCCATGGCCGTGGTGTCGATGACCGTGGGCAACCTGGCCGCCATCGCCCAGCGGGACTTCAAGCGGCTGATGGCCTTTTCCAGTGTCGCCCATGCCGGCTACCTGCTGCTGGCCATGCTGTGCATGACACCGGCCGGGTACGCCGGCGCCCTGTTTTACGGGGCGGCCGTGCTGGTCATGAAATACACCTGTTTTATGGTCATGACCCGGGTGGCCGATGACGGCCGCAACCTGCAGATCAGTGAACTGGCGGGCCTGCACCGGCGCAGCCCCCTGCTGGCCCTGGCACTGATGCTGGCCCTGTTCAGCCTGGCCGGCATCCCGCCCACCATCGGTTTTGCCGGCAAGCTGATGATATTCCTGGCCGCCATGCAAAAGGGCTATCTGGTCCTGGTCGTCATCGCCATGGCCAACGTCGTCGTTTCCCTGTACTACTGCCTGCTGGTGCTCAAGGCCGCCTACCTGGATGAACCCGACCGCCCGGCCGCGGCCATCCCCCTGACCCCGGCCGCCCGCCTGGCGGCCCTGGCCATGATTGTCCTGATCGTGGGCATCGGCATATATCCCACGGCCCTGCTGGACCTGGTGCAGGCGGCCGTTATGCGCTTGCCATGACGAAGGCGGCAGGGGGGAGCCGACCGCCGCATAGGGACCGGTTGCCGTCCATTCCGCCGCCGTTGACGTTTCCCGTCAAATGGTAATATTTCCGATTGTCATTGAAAGGGGTTGTTGATGCCCATTGACCGACCCGACGACCACCGAACCATAAGGGGGCCCATCATGAAGGATTCCGGCAGTATCCATAAAAACGTTCAGGACATGTGCGATTGCTACGCAACGACAGATCCGCTCAAGGAGATGTCGACGATAAAAGACGAACCCGATGCCCGCAGCGCAGCCTTGAAATGGGCTGCCCTGGCCGCTTTGCACGGGGTCGGCAGCAATGCGGAACAGATCACCATCTCCCGCAGCGAAGACGGCCGGATCACCGTCTCCGCCGAATACCGGCCCGCTGAGCTGCCCTCCCCGGGCAAGGATGTGGGCCATGAAATTTTTGAAACCTTCAGGCAGATGACCCACATCGAAGCCGACAAGGGCAAGACGGCGCTGGCGCTGGGCATTCGCGACAGCAGCATCGACCTCGAGGTCAAAGTGAAGAAAAAGAACGGCCGCGAAAAAATTAAAATCGCTTTCCCGAAGCGTTAACCGGTCAAGCCGGTGAGGGCGCCCAACAGGGTGCGCTCATTTTTTTTATTGTTGACGATGTCGGCTTTTGTCATGGCGCCGGCAATCGTGTCGGCGTGGCAGGTGGTCACAGCGGACCGGGTGGTGGTCAAAAACCCGAGCGCCTGCTGCTGCTCATGCACGGGGACCGCGTGCTGTATGCTTTTGCCATTGCCCTGGGCGGCGCGCCCGAAGGGGACAAGCTGGAGGAGGGCGAATGGCCCACCCCCGAAGGGCAGTATGTCATGGACTGGCGCAATCCAGGAAGCCGGTTCTATACCTTCATCCACATCTCCTGCCCGAGCGAGCAGGACCGGCGGATGCATTGCCCTGAACCATTCAGGCATGGATGTGGTCTGGTCCCTCATCGCTGACGGAACGCCCATCGACATCCTTCCCTGACCCGCTTTTTTTCCACGACCAGGGTCCTTGTCCGCAGTGCCGGGCCTTTCACGCTTCTTCCGGCAGCCCATCCACAAAAGCGAGTGGCACAGCAAATAATATGCCCTTGCCCGGCTCACAGAGATCGCCGCAAAAGGATTTTACCAGGCCAATGGCTTTGTCCAGAATTTCTTTTTCCTTGATCACGGTGAAAATGGTTTTATTGGCGGATTCGCCATTGGCTATCATTTTATTGATTTCCTCCATGGCAGGGCCGTCCACGCCGGCTTTCATCAATGCCCGCCCCATGCCGGATGGGTTCATGTACCTGTTCGTTTTTGGGGCCCGGCGCGGCGCGATGAGTGGTTTTTTCTACCTGCTAACGATAACCAAATCAATCTATTGCCTTTCTGTCCGGCCTGGCTTATTGCTGCGGTGACAACGCCCCCTGGCGGTGATGTCGACGGCGGCGGCCCGAAGGCCGAAGAACCGGTTGCGGCCATCGCCGGTTTTCATCCGGGAACGGTCGTGCCGGGGTTGGCAGCAAGGCCCACCGGCCCCAATACAGTCAAGGAGATCAGGGCACATCATGAATGCAATCCCATCGCTGGCCCTGGCCATCGCCTTTTCCAGCGGGGTGGCCATGACCATGAAGGTCGCCAACGCCAAGGGCTTGAAGCTGGGGAAATTGCTGGCCGTCAACTATCTGGTGTGCAGTCTCGGTCTTGCGGCCCGGGGGGCCTGGCAACCCCTTCCAGGCACGGATTCGCCCCTGCTATGGTCATTGGGCATCTTTGTGGGCTTCATGTACGTGCTATCGCTCTGGCTTTTCGACCGGGCCATATCGGCTGCGGGCCTGGCCCTGTCCACCACCTTGATGCGCCTGTCTGCCGCGCTGCCCACGGCGGGGTCCCTGCTGCTTTTTGCCGAACCGGCCAACGGTTATCAGTTTTCCGGGCTCATCCTGGCATTCGCCTGTCTGCCGCTGGCCGGCAAAGAACCATTGCGCCCCGGCCCTTCCGGAAAAACGGCATGGGGAGGCATCGTCTGGGGGCTGCTTTTATTCGCGGCATACGGGGTGACCGATTTCACCTTCAAGGTCCAGGCGGAACTGGCGCCGCTGGCCGACCCGGACCGCTTTATGGCCATGATCTTCACCACCGCCCTGATTCTCACCCTTCCCCAGCTTTTCAAAGGCGCCCGGCCCGGCAGGCGCTGCCTTTTCTGGGGTGCGGTCCTGGGGCTCACCAACGTTCTGGCCACGCATTTCTGGATCCGCACCCTGGCCCATCTGCCGGGTGCGACGGCCTACCCGACCCTGGCACTGGGGGTGATTGCATTGACGACACTGGCCAGCCTGCTGGTCTGGCGTGAACGGCTGCGCCCGGCTAATTTTGCGTTCCTTGCCCTGGCGGGGGTGGCGGTGGTTCTGATCAACCTGGGGTAGGCGGTCCGTTTGGCGGCGCTCATAACGATGATGGCGGGGCCTGGAAACGGCAATGGATATCCTGCCAGCCCATGACCGTTAACCTTCGTTTGCCTGTAGACCGCCGCATTGTATTCCCAAAAGGGTTTCTTCAGCGACTTACTCTTTCCTTAATTTGCACGATTTCCCTCACCATTGCCTGCCAGGGCGTGATGCTGAAACGGATTCAGAGGCCCCCGCCCGGCCATGCCTCCCTGCCGGGAGGAGAGGGCCTGCCACCATGCGAAGCAGGTTTCCACCCTGAAAATTGAAGATCGATGAGGTTTTATTTAAAGAACCCGCCATCGCTGCCGATAGTGTTCCTTAAACACAGGCAAAAGAGACTATGGTCATAATAAAGATGCATGGAAACTCATTTTTCGGGTGGCCACCGGGACATATGGAAAGGTCCATTGGCGTATTTGTTAATTCGATTGACAGGAGGATGGCATGAAAGTCAGTTTCTGTAAACTTATGTTGGTGCTGTTTTTTTTCATGGCCGGAACAGGGGTCGTTTTCGGCGAAAATTATAAAATCGGCGTACTGGCCAAAAATGGACCGGTCAAGGCACTGGCCAAGTGGAAGACCACCGGGGATTACCTCTCCCAGGCCATTTCAGGGCATACGTTTGAAGTCGTTCCCCTGGGTTTTGACGACGTCAACCCGGCCGTTGAAGCCGGCAAGGTCGATTTTTTTCTGGTCAACTCCTCCATGTTCGTCACCGCGAAGGTGAAGTTCGGGGCCACGGCCATCGCGACCATGGTCAACTCCCGTCAGGGGCAGCCGTTGAAATCCTTTGGCGGCGTGATTCTGACCACTGCCGAAAACGATGATATCAACAGCCTGGCCGATCTGAAAGGCAAAACCTTCATGGCGGTCAAACAATCGTCCTTCGGCGGTTGGCAGATGGCCTACAAGGAGATCCTCGATGCCGGCATCGACCCGCAGAGCGATTTTGCCAAGCTCGAATTCGGCGGCAAGCACGACAACGTGGTGTATGCCGTCATGAACGAGGCGGTGGATGCCGGCACGGTAAGGACCGACACGATGGAGCGCATGGCCGCCGCCGGCGAAATCGATCTGGAGGAGTTCAAACTGATCACGCCGAAAGCGCATGCCGATTTTCCCTTTCTGTGCAGCACCACGCTCTACCCGGAATGGCCGCTGGCCAAAGTGGCATCCACCCCGGCGGCCATCGCCGACCAGGTCGTTGTCGCGCTCAAGGCGTTGAAACCAGCGGATGAGGCCGCCAAAAAGGCCAAAGTCGTCGGTTGGGTGGACGCCCTGGACTACGGGCCCATTGAAAACCTGCAGGCATCCCTTAAAATCGGCGCCTACGCGACGGCCCAATAATACCCGGCCTCTGTGCGAAGGCGATCGACCCGCATTCGCCGATGCCACCTGGGCAGCCGACCGCCGCCGGCTGCCCAGCAGACGAACTGGAGGAATGGTTTTGAAACGTCTACTCAACAATCAGAATCTGCGCATCAAGATATTGGCGCCGGTAACGCTGATCCTCTTCCTGTCCTTTGTGCTGCTGGCCTTCTCGGTAGCCGGCATACAGGAACGTTCGCTCAAAAAGATGTGTGCCCAACTCGGCGCCAGCCTGGACGCCTCCGATGCGGACATGCAAAAGGATTTTGCCCGCGTTGGCGAACAGGTGCACCAGACCATGGCAGCCATGGCCCAGTCCACCAGCGAGGACCTGTCGCTGCAGACCCGTCAGGCGCTGGACAAGGAGGGGGCCCAGGTAGCCAGGGAATGGGAAGCCCAGCTGCGTAAAAATGCGGACAGCCTGGTGGCCCTGCTCGCCCAGGTGGCGCCCAAGGCCATTTTGACCAACAGCTACACCGATCTGGTGACCTATGCCAAGTCGGCCGCCAACGCGGACAACGTCGTTTTTGCCTTGTATCTCCGGCCTGGCGGAAAGCCCTATACCCGCTATGTCGATAAAAAAAATACAAAGATCAAGGGGTATCTTCAAACGGGCAGCGGCAAGAAAAAAATCGATAAGGTGTTGTCCGCCGCATCCAAGGATTCCTCCGTGTTCATCGTCAAGAAGGCCATCGTCGCCGAAGGCACGGCCCTGGGCCACGCACTGGTGTGCATCGACAAATCGATGATGAACCAGACCCTGGCGCAGATGACCGGTCGTTTCGAGCTCCTGGCCCGGAACAATGCCGCATCGATTGCCGACACCCTGGAGCAGGAATCCGGCGTGGTGGTCGCGGACATCGGTGCGGCGGTCCAGAAAATAGCGGGCAAAAACCGGGACCTGATCCAGGCAACCATCGAAGGGATCGGCGAGACCAGCATGAACGTCGTGCGCAGCACCCGCACCACGGTCCTGGCGGCAGGACTGGTCTGCGGATTGATCCTGCTGGGCTGCGTGATGCTGCTGGTGGTGCATCTGCTGATCAAGCCGGTGGAACATGTCGCCGGGCGCCTGGCGGAAATCGCCCAGGGGGAAGGCGACCTGTGCACCCGGCTGGATGTCAAAAGCCGGGACGAGGTGGGCCAACTGGCATCCTGGTTCAACCTGTTCATGGACAAGCTGCAGAAAATCATTGGAGAAGTGGCCAAAAATACGGGTACCGTCACCGCATCGTCCAACGAGTTGACCTCCATATCGGAGCACATGTCCACCGGGGCCAACGCCATGTCCGACCGATCCAACACCGTGTCGGCGGCAGCCGAGGAGATGAGTGCCAACATGGTTTCCGTGGCCGGTGCCAGCGGACAGGCGGCCACCAATATGAACATGGTTGCCGCGGCTGCGGAAGAGATGAGCACCCGCATCGCCGACATCGCCCGTCATTCCAATAATGCCAAGGCCACCGCGGATCAGGCGGTCTCCCAGGTCAGCCGTACGTCCGCCAAGGTTCATACCCTTGGCCAGGCCGCTTCGGCCATCGGGAAGGTCACCGAGGTCATCACGGAAATTTCCGAACAGACCAACCTGCTGGCCCTCAATGCGACCATCGAAGCGGCCCGTGCCGGCGATGCCGGAAAAGGGTTTGCCGTGGTGGCCAACGAGATCAAGGACCTGGCTCGCCAGACCGCCGATGCCACCCAGGACATTCGTGAAAAAATTACCGGCATCCAGCAGTCCACAGGAGAGACGGTCGATGACATCGGCCGTATCAGCGGCGTGATCGAAGAGGTGAGCCAGACGGTGATCGCCATCGCCACCGCGGTCGAAGAGCAATCCGCCACCACCCGTGAGATTGCCCAGAATGTCGGGCAGGCGTCCCAGGGTATCCAGCTGGTCAATGAAAGCATCACCCAGGGAACCACTGTCGCCGGCGATATGGCCGCGGATATTGCCGTTGTCAACCAGGAGGCCGGCCAGATGGCTTCCAGCAGCAACCAGGTGAACACCAGTGCGGCCAAGCTGTTTGAAATGGCTGAAGTCCTGCAGGAACTGATCGGCGGGTTCAAGGTGGCGGATGATGACCAGGTGCGTTCTTTGCAGGCTGACGCATGATCCGTTCGTGCGTCACGGACCGGCACCCCCGTCCTTGCCCCGCCGTCTCATCCTGAGCGTCGTTTGACCGGCCCCCTTTAAACCGGTTCGTTCTGTGTCACCCGGAGGACGATTGGCCGCGGGACGCCCGCCGGCCAATCGCTCAATGGGTGGCCGAGGCATCCCGTTACCCCGCTCATTCCGGCGTCCGGCCCTCGAGGTCCTTCATATTGAACAGCACATCGTTTTCCCAGTAGGATTGCTCCAGCCTGGCCTGGTGCACCTTCAGGGCCTCGCCCTGCCGGCTGGCCAGTTCGTGGACCAGATAGTTGATCAGACAGGACATGGGGGTCGGGCTTCCTAAATAGGGGATGTGTTTGGCAGCGGCGATCAGGTGGTGGTCGGCGAATTGAAGCACCGGGCAGGTGGCGCTGTCGGTGATCACCACCAGGGTCTGTCCCAGGCGTTTGACCAGCTTGCCCAGGCGAATCAGCTCGTTGGGGTAGCGGGAGGTGGCGACGATCACGACAACGCTGTCCGCCGGTGCGATGGTCAGCCAATCGATGGTGGTGCGGTCGCTGCCCTTCATGATACGAATGTTGTCGCGCACCTTGGTCAGGGCCCATCCCATATAATAGGCCAGGGTAAAGGAGAGCCGCGATCCGATCACGTGAACCGGCACCCGGCGATCCAGAACATCCACCACTGCCTCCATGGCGTCGACGTCCAGGGCGTTGTACAGCTGCTGGAGATTGTCGATCTCCTCGGCCACGGTGCGCCGGAAACGAACGGCGCCGGGCGCCTGCATGTCGGCGATGTCCAGCCGGTCCAGCAGGGTCAGTTCCGTGTCCACGAAATCCCGCAGGGCCTGCTGGAAATCGCTGTAGCGATCGTAGCCGATGCCGGCCACGAAGCGCACCACGGTGGCCTCGCTCACCTCGCACGCCTCGGCCAGTTCCTTGGTGGTCATGAACACCGCTTTGCGTGGCTGGGATATGATGAACTCGCCCAGAATGCGCCCTTTGGGCGTGAGGGCTTCGATACTTGCCGAAATTTTTTCGATCAGGGGATGCAGATCAGGTGTTGTCACAAATACCTCCACCCAAAAAAGATTGAAAAGCTTTCAAAGAAATGAGCTCTTTCATTGCCGCCCCGCTAACATTTCTTTCAATTGACTTTTTTTGATACCTAACCACAGGCGGTGCCGAAAACACAACCATTTAATCCAAGTGTTTTCAGGATCCGATCAAGACGCTAAAATTTTTTATTTTTTCATAACAATTGAGAGCCCTGTAACGCAATTTGCGCGAGTCCCCGTTCGATGAAATTAGACTGAATCGTATTTTTTTATTGACTTCGACTGTTTTGCATGAAATGGAAAATTTCATTTGATATGAATAGATACAATTCGTTTTTGGCCGTCAGACGGTTCAGCCGGCAGAATTGCCATGGCCGAAGCCGGACCGCCCAGTTTCTCAGCCTGATTTCCGAATGCGGAGAACTGAAACACCGGTTAGACCGACCTCCGATATACGCAAAACGGCAACGGAAAACAGGAGTCTCACACCATGCCCATCACCACCGATACGGACCTGAAGGTCATCGCCCTGTGCATGAGCGATGACGGTGTGCCCCAGACGGTGGGCGATCGCATGCGCATCGCCGACGAACTGGTGGGCGGCCTGCTGAAGAACAACGTCAAGCCCAGGGCCTTCCGGGCCGGGATGGTTGACGGGTAACCCGATCTTTGCGATTGCCGATGGAAAGCATCCACCGGCCTTTTAATGAAACCAACAGGAGAAAAGAATGAACTCGAAGGGTCTCAGCGGCGGCATTTACAAACCTTTGTCGCCCGAAGGCATTGACACTATCCACAACGCATCACTGACCATCCTCGAAAAGACCGGTATCGCCTATGAGTCCGGTTTGGACGAAACGATAGACATGCTGGCCGACGCGGGTGCCACGGTGGACCGTGAGATCAAACGGATCCGGTTTTCCCGTGAGCTGGTCCTCGAGGAGATTGCCAAGGCTCCCGCTCAGGTGATCCTGCACGCACGCGACGGAAAAAACGACCTGGACCTGACCGAAGACAGGGTTCACCTGGGCACCGGCGGCGCCGCGGTCAAAATTCTGGACATGGAAACCGGCCTGCCACGGTCGTCCACCCTCAAGGACCTTTACGACCTCGGACGGCTGGTGGACCGGCTCGACCACATTCACTTTTTCCTGCGTCCCTGCATTCCCACGGATATTCCCGAGGCCGACTACGACGTGAACATGTTCTACGCCTGTCTCAAGGCCACCGGCAAGCACGTCATGAGCGGGGTCAACGATGAGGCCGGCCTGCATCGCATCATCGACATGGCCGCCATGCTGGCCGGCGGGACGGCGCAGCTGCAGGGCAAACCGTTTATATCGATTATCACGTCCTTTGCCATTTCACCCCTGAAGCTGTGCACCCAGTCCACGCGCATCATGCAGGAATGCAACCGCCAGGGCATTCCCGTGGCCCTGTCGGCCGCGCCCATGTCCGGCTCCACCGGCCCCATGACCATGGCCGGCACCCTGGCCCAGCTGCACGCCGAGCAACTGGCCGGCATTACCCTCTGCCAGTTGACCCGATCCGGTGCGCCCCTGCTCTACGGCGGTATTCCGGGCATGGCCAACATGACCACCATGGGCTATCTGGGCGGTGGCGTGGAATGCGGCATGATGAATGCGGCCATCCATCAGATGGCTGCCCACATCAATATTCCCAACTACAACTCCGCCGGGTTGACCGATGCCAAGCTGCCCGATGCACAGGCCGGATGGGAAAAGGCCATGACCATCCTGCTGGGGGCCATGGGCGGTTCCAACTACATGCACCACAGCGCCGGCATGCTCGAGTCCATGCTCACGGTGGCTCCTGAGCAATTCGTTATGGACGACGAGATCATCGGCATGTCCTGCAAGGTGCTCAAGGGGATCGATGTGGACGCCGACCATCTGGCCCTGGACGTTATCGACACGGTGGGGCCGGCCGGCAATTTCATGATGTCGCCCCACACCATGAAATATATGCGCAGTGAGTACTTTCAGGGAAACGGGGTGACAGACAGCAGGAGTCGCCATCAATGGGAGCAGGGCGGCTGCCAGGATGCCCGCGAGCGGGCCAAGGCCATTGCCCGTAAAATCCTGGAGGCTCCGGAGGCGCCCCATATCCCTGCAGACGTCGATGTCGCCATCCGGCAAAAATTCAACATCCTGCTGGATCATTGAAAGGAGAAGAAAAATGGCAGTACGGGACATTTTTCAGGCCGTGATGGGTTTCGACGATGCCGGAACAAAAATATTGACCCAAAAGGAACTCGATGCGGGAACGTCCGTCGACACCATATTGAACGACGGTCTGATCAGCGCCATGGATGAGGTGGGTGAACGCTTCAGCGCCGGCGAACTCTTCGTTCCGGAGATGCTCATGGCCGCCCAGGCCATGAAGGCCGGTATGGAACTGCTCAAACCGCTGCTTTCCAACGAAACCACAGGGTCCAGGGGCACCATCGTTATCGGTACGGTCAAGGGGGACCTGCACGACATCGGCAAAAACCTGGTGGCCATGATGATGGAAGGGGCCGGCTTCGAGGTGGTTGACCTGGGGGTGGACGTGGACAGTGAGGCTTTCGTCCGGACGGCCGTGGAGAAAAAAGCTGACGTCATTGCCCTGTCAGCCCTGCTGACCACCACGATGCCGGCCATGGAGAGTACGGTCAAGGCGGTCCGGGAAGCCGGCATGGCCACCCGGGTCATTGTCGGCGGTGCACCGGTGACCCAGGCCTTCGTCGACCAGATCGGTGCGGATGGCTACAGCGCGGACGCCCCGGGAGCCGTGGAGACCGCGCGGCAGCTGATTGCCTTCTGATCAGGGCAACCCAAGCAAGGGCGGCGCCAGGTCGTATCGGTGATGGCGCCGCTGCCGGCAACCGGTGTTGAGGCGAAAAGCGGCAAACCGGAGAAAACGCACGAATCCATAACGGCCGACACCAAAAGACAACCCCCAGCAGGTGCTTGATGGAAGAAATTATCCGATATCTCGGAAGTAATTATCCCACCATTATCAAGCTGACCATGGAACATCTTTATCTGGTGAGCATATCGGTGGGTGTGGCGATCCTGACCGGCGTGCCGCTGGGGATACTCATCACCAGGGACAAGAAGCTGGCGGATGCGGTGTTATATGTCGCCTCGGTGATCATCACCATCCCCTCCGTGGCGATGTTCGGCCTGATGATTCCGCTGCTGTCGCTGGTCAACCGCGGTATCGGATTCTGGCCGGCGGCCATCGCCATTTTCCTGTATTCTCAATTGCCGATTATCCGTAATACGTATACCGCGATCAACAATATCGATCCCGCACTCCGTGAAGCGGCCAAAGGCATGGGCATGAGTGACTGGCAGCGCCTTGCCAGGGTTGAAATCCCCCTTGCGGTGCCCGTGATTATGGCCGGGGTCAGGATGGCCGTGGTGATGAACATCGCCGTGGCCACCATTGCGGTCTATATCGGAGCGGGCGGTCTGGGCACCATTATCAATGAGGGGATTACCGGTACCGACGGCACCAAGCTGATTGTCGGTGCGGTCGCGGTTTCCCTGCTGGCGATCATTGCGGACTACCTCTTTCTATTCATACAAAAACTGCTGACTCCTAAAGGACTGAGTGAGGCGACGCCATGATTCGACTTGAAAATCTGACCAAACATTTCGAGGTGCCGGGAAAAGAGCCGGTCATTGCGGCCAACAATGTTTCCATGGACGTCGGCAAGGGTGAGATCTGTATTTTTCTGGGGCCGTCGGGGTGCGGGAAAACCACGGCCTTGAAAATGATCAACAAACTGATCCCCAAGACGTCCGGGAAAATCTATATTGACGGCAAGGATACGGACGATCTTGATCCCATCACATTGCGGCGGAAAATCGGCTATGTGATTCAGCAGATCGGCCTGTTTCCCAATATGACCATCGAAGACAACATCTGCGTGGTGCCGGATCTGCTGAAAATGGACAAGCAGAAAAGCCGGGAAAAGGCGCGGGACTTGATGGAGATGGTCAACCTTGACGCAACTATTTTTTTGAAGCGCTACCCCAGGGAACTGTCAGGCGGCCAGCAGCAGCGCATCGGGGTGATCCGGGCACTGGCCGCCGACCCGCCTGTCATGCTGATGGACGAGCCGTTCGGTGCCATCGACCCGATCAACCGTGCCGTCATTCAGGACGAATTCTTGAAGTTGAATGCCGAACTGGGCAAAACCGTTCTGTTTGTCAGCCATGACATCGATGAAGCCATCAAAATGGGAGATAAAATTGCCATTTTCCGGGAGGGCATTCTCGAGCAGTGCGATACGCCCGATGAAATCCTGGCGAACCCGGCAAACCGGTTTGTCAAAGATTTTGTCGGTACGGACCGCGCCCTGAAACGGCTCAAGCTCATCTCCGTATCCGAAGCGATCATGCCCTTTCGAATGGCTGTCCAATCCGACGAGCCGCTGGATAAGGTGGCCGAGAAGATGCGCAGCCACAATGCCCATATCGCGGTCATGGTCGGGCCGCGGGGCCGTGCACAGGGATACATCACCAAAGAAGAGATACGTGGAGACCAAAGCGGTATTGTCAATGAGTACATCGATCCGATACCCGGCACGATCCATGAAAACGACAGCCTGCACGATGCCGTATCACAAATGTACTCCCATGCAAGCGATTGGCTGCCGGTGGTGGACGATGACGGTGCCTACAAGGGTTACCTCACCCAGCACACCATTGCCAGCCTGCTGGGTGAGGTCCCCCGCAAACGAGGCGACACAATCACATAGGATGGATTCATGAACACCGCCATACAACTCATAAGGAGAAGCAAGACGCTGTTTCTGTATATCCTGATCGGCGTGGTGTATCTGGCCGGTGTCTTTTCGGAATCGACCGGATTGATTCAGGAGTTTCGGGACACCTATGAGGACTGGATCTATCTGCTCAGACAGAATATTGCCATCGTCTTTTCTTCAGGCATCACGGCGTCCCTGCTGGGCATCGGTTCCGGTATCCTGATGACGAGACCGTGGTTCAAGCGGTATGCGGAACTATTCGCCCAGGGGTTCAATATTCTCTCTGCCGTGCCCACGCTGGCCATCCTGGCCATTATCATGACCCTGACCGGACTTGGCTTCAAATCGGCGTTTATCGGTCTGGCCACCGTCACCATTCTGCCAGTGGTCAGGAACACCTACCAGGGGATCAGCGAAGTTCCGGAACATATGATCGAGGCCGCACGGGGTCAGGGCATGACCGATCAGCAAATCCTGTGGAAAGTACAAATTCCGAACGCCCTTTATGTCATTTCCGCCGGTATTCGAACCGGTTTTGCCTTGAATGTCGGCACCAGCCCCCTGATCACCCTGATCGCTGCCGACAGCCTGGGGGAGTATATCTTTACCGGGATTCAACTCAATGAATTCAATTCCTTGCTGATCGGGTCCTTATCGGTCGCCGTGCTGGCGATTCTGACGGATTTTATTTTGTCGAAAATTCAGTTCTGGCTGTTGCCCAGAGGCGTAAACCCGCAACGGTTTGCAAACGAATAACTCTTATGAAGGAGGATATAACCTTGAAAGACGTTTTTAAAAAAATCAGTTTCGTAACGATGATGTTGATTACGGCGTTTACCGTTCAAACGGCATTGGCCGCTACGATCGTTGTCGGCGGCAAGGGCTTTACCGAACAGCTGCTGCTGGCCGAAATTACCGGTCAATATCTGACGGCGCAAGGGTACGATGTCGAACTCAAAACCGGTATGGGCACCTCGCTGGTGCGCGGCGCACTGGAAAATAAACAAGTGGACATGTATTGGGCATATACGGGCACGGCGTTTCTGAATTTCCACAAAAACAAGTTTGCCAATCAGCCTGCCGAGCAGATCTATGAGGCGGTCAAAGCCAAAGATGCGCAAACGGGTATTGTCTGGCTGAATGCATCGGCTGCGAACAACACCTATGCCCTGGCGGTGCGCCAGGCCGATGCCGAGTCAAAGGGCCTCCAGTCCCTGGAAGATCTGGCCGCCAAACTCAATGCCGGCGATAAATTGAAACTGGGGTGCAACATCGAGTTCTATAAACGGGACGACGGCCTGAAACCGCTCCAGAAAGCCTATGGGTTCAAGTTCCCCCGTTCAGCCGTCAAACGCATGGAGACCGGATTGGTGTACAAGGCACTGAAGGATGGCGATGTCGACGTGGGGCTTGTTTTTGCTACCGATGGGCGTATTCCGGCCTTCAATTTCAGGGTGCTCAAGGATACCAAAAATTACTTCCCCGCCTATGCGATTACGCCGACCGTTCGCAAAGAGACGCTGGATGCGAATCCGGATCTCGCCGGACAACTGAACATGCTGTCCGGGTTGATCGACGACGCGACCATGTCCGCATTGAATGCGCAGGTGGATGTCGACAAGAAATCGGTTACTGATGTCGCGAGAGGCTTCCTGAAGGCCAACGGCTTGTTGTAGAATATACCCCGGCACGAAAGGTTCTGGCCATTTGTGCCGGGGGATGGTTGACGAGCGATGGTTTTTATTGAAAGGTTCATGAAACGGGCCCATGCATGCGCTTTGCCTGATGCCGATGACCCGTGTGCGCTTTTAAATCGACGTCACCGATTGACGCTGTTTATCTCCCACTCATAAAGTGGACGGTATCGCCGAACTGTCCGGAAGGCAATTAAGAACGGCCATGGGTCAACTGACTTCGCATGCCATCGGTTTCACCCTGAATACCCGCTGGGAAGACCTGCCAGCCGAAGTTAAGCACCAGGTCAAACGCTGCCTCATGGATAGCATGGGTGCGCTGGTCGCCGGGTCACAGACGCCGGTCGCCGGCATCATTCGCAAGACCGCCCTGGAGCAGTTTGGCGGCGACCAGGCCACCATCATGGTTTCCGGTGAACGCGTATCGGCCGCCGGTGCCGCCCTGGCCAACGGCTTTTCCGGCAATGCCCTGGACATCGACGACGGTTATCGACCCACCAAAGGGCATCCCGGGGCCTGTGCCCTGCCGCCGGTGCTGGCTGCCGCCGAACTGGCCGGCGGCTGCAGCGGCCGGGAATTTCTGACCGCCCTGGTGGTGGCCTACGAACTGGGCACCCGCGCCGGGTTGATCCGCCACGCCACCTACGACGTCTACCACTCCTCGGGAAGCTGGGGGGCCATCGCCGGTGCCGCTGCCGCCGGCAGGCTGCTGGGACTGACCGGGAGCCAGCTCTTTCACGCCATGGGCGCCGCCGAATACCACGCCCCCATCGCCCCCATGATGAAGGGCATCGACACGCCCTCCATGGGCAAGGACAGCATCGGCTGGGGCTGCATGACAGCGGTGCTGTCGGCCCTCATGGCCCGTGACGGGTTCACCGGCATCCGTCCCCTGTTCGACGACGCCCCGGAACCATCCTTGGTGCTAAACCTGGGCCAACAATGGGAGATCCTCAACCTCTATTTCAAACCCTATGCCGCCTGCCGATGGGGTCAGCCGGCCGTGGCCGGTGCGCTTCAAATCGTCCGGGACCATCGCCTGGATCCGGATCAGATCGGACACATCCGCGTGCGCACCTTCGAGGCGGCCACCCGCCTGCCCGGCGTGCATCCCCGCGACACGGAGGCGGCCCAGTACAGCCTGGCATTCCCGGTGGCCGCGGCCCTGCTGGACGGGGAGGTGGGGCCCGGGCAGGTGCTCCCGCCGCGCCTGCACGATCCGAGGCTGCTGGCCCTGCTGGATCGGGTCTCCACCGAAGTGGCCCCCGAATTCGAGGCCGAGTTCCCGGCCAAGGCCCCGGCCGAAGTTATCGTCGAGACGACCACCGGCGACGTATTTCGCTCCGGGCGTATCGAAGCACGCTGGGAGCCGCCGGATACCCTGCCGTCGGATCACGAACTGGAAGAAAAATTTCTCTGGCTGACCGTTCCGGTGATTGGTAAAATGAAGGCCATGGATTTGAAGGGCCGGCTCTGGTCGGCCGACCAGTGGGCGACCATCGACCCCATCATCGACGGATGCCGATCATAAGATGGACGACGCTCGGATTTAACACGATCACTGCTGACGTGCCGCTAAAAAAGGCAGGTGCCGGCACCGCCGCCGGCCGCTGAAACCGTCCCGGCGGATGCCGGCAACCCATGGAAAGGGCGCATCGATGAAAGTGTGTATTTACCAGACCGACCCGGTCCTGCTGGACGTCAAGACCAACCTGGAAGGCACCATCGATAAGATTGAAGCGGCCAAGGTCAACGGCGCCGACCTGGTGGTCTTTCCCGAACTCTCGCTGACCGGTTACTTTGTCCGTGAGCGATATCACCAGGCGGCCCTGCGCATGGATGCACCCGAAATCCGGCAGCTGGCCAGGGCGACCAGGGGGACGGCCGCGGTCGTCGGGTTTATCGAAGAGTCTCCAGCCATGAATTTCTACAATTCGGCACTGGTGGCCGTGGACGGCGACATCCTGTTCGCCTGCCGCAAGCTCAACCTGCCCAACTACGGCGTGTTCGAGGAACGCAAGATCTTCGCCAGCGGCAAGCACGTCCGGGTGTTCAAACTCAAGGGCCTGACCATCGCCCCGTTCATCTGCAACGACCTGTGGCACCCCTCGCTGCCCTATCTGGGGATTACCCAGAAGGCGGACGTCTTCATCACCATGTTCAACTCTTCCAGGGGGTCCATGGGCAATGAGTTCTCCAACATTGAAAGCTGGAATATCATCAACCGGTTCTACTCCCGGGTGTTCGGCGTGTACAACCTGTGCGCCAACCGCGTGGGCTGCGAAGTCTTCGAGGATCTCCGATCTTCGGATGACTGCCCGTCCGATCCCGTCTCTGCGGCAGTTGATGACGATCCCTTCCGCTTCTGGGGCGGCAGCGAGGTGATCAATCCCTTCGGCCAGGCCATCATCTCGGCTGCGCTCTTTGACCCCGACACCATTTACGCGGATATTTCCAGGCAGATCATCCGTAAAAAACGCATTGCGTTGCCCTACCTGCGCAACGACGACCCCTATTTCACCCATCGGGAGTTGGGACGGATTCTTTACGGCAAGAAGCATCCGGAATAAGGGCAGCGTTTTCAACTCCGGCATCACCACCGTCACCCGTCGGTCGGTTTAAAACGGTTGGGCTTGCCACCCGGTGGGCAATCCGCTAACCTGATGGGCAGGTTTATGATCCCTATCCCCTGATATGCCGTCCACCTTCCCCAAGAAAGAACAAGGAGGTCCGCATGTTCATGAACACCCAAGACCGATATGGTTTGATTGCCCGCCTGGTTCACTGGGTCATCGCTGCGCTGGTAATCGGCATGCTCGCAGGTGGCAGCCTGCTGTCGCTCCTCCCGCCCGGAGGATTTAAAGGCCTTGCCGTTGCGGCCCACAAATCCATTGGTGTTCTTATTTTGCTGCTGGCGGTCACCCGTCTCCTATGGCGCAGCTTCAATCTCCAACCCCGCCCTTTAAGGGGCACCCCGGTGCAGGCCTACATCGCCCGTGTGCTGCACGTCTGGCTGTATTTTCTGCCGCTTCTGCAACCCCTGTCGGGCATTCTCATGTCCCAGGCCTATGGCCGTCCGGTGGTTTTTTTCGAAGGGTTCTCGCTGCCCCCGCTGGTATGGCACAGCCCGCTGCTGGGCGCTTTTTTCCGTGAGGTCCACGGCGTGGTCGCCGGCTTGTTGACGGTGACGATCGTGGTCCATGCCGTGGCTGCGCTGAAACACCATTTCATCGACCGGGACCGGACGCTGGTGCGCATGCTCAAGGGACGATAGACGCATCCTTCACGCCTGCTTGAGAATCAGCCCCGTCCATGATACCAACCCTTTTTGCATTTCATTTTTTCGGCTACAATGAGGCGTTGAACCATGCATCATGTCATGATCCATCCGGCAACCTACGACACTGTCCGATCTTCGATAGACAGGGCGTTTGATCTGTTTCCCCGGGACCTCAAGGACAAAAAAGTCTTGATCAAACCCAACGTGCTGCGGGCATCGGACGCGGCGGAAGGCATCGTCACCCACCCGGCCGTGCTGGCCGCCGTGGTGGACAAAGTGGAAACTTTCGCGCCGGCATCCATTATTGTCGGCGACAATCCCGGTTTGTTCAGTTACGGCGCCAACGAAGCGGCCTTCGAGCAGGCCGGTCTCATGGCTGCCGCCCGGGGGTACTATCGCAACATTGGCCTCGGCGCGGTCAGTCGGCCCTTTAACCCTGAGTTCATGGAAACGGTGAATGTTTCCCGGGCCATTATCGACGCGGACATCGTCATCAGCCTGCCCAAGTTCAAAACCCATGGGCTCACCGTCATGACCGGGGCCATCAAGAACAGTTACGGTATCCTGCCCGGCGCCCAGAAGGCCCGCTTGCACAAAATTGCCGGCAGCCCTCAACGGTTTCACGACCTGGTGGTCGAAGTGTTCAGGCTGCGGGTGCCGGACCTGTTCATCGTGGACGCCGTGGTGGGCATGGAGGGCAACGGCCCGGCCTCGCCGGATCTGCGCGAGATCGGCCTGGTGCTGGCTGCAGACAATGCCGTGGCCATGGACGCGGTCATGGCTGTCATGATGGGCCTGGATCCGGGCCGATTGAGATTCCTCAAAAATGCCGCCGATGCCGGGTTGGGCGGCTGGAAAATGACGGATATCCGCATTGACGGCACGCTGGAAAAATTAAACGATTTCAAACTCCCGCCCCTGGGCGGTGAGGCCATCCATGATAATGCGGCGGTTCAGGAAATGCTCGAGAGTAAAACCCGACTCACGCCCCGGGCGGATCCGGACGGCTGCACCGGCTGCGGGTCCTGCGTGGAGCAGTGCCCTGCACAGGCCCTGTCCATGGCGCAGGACCTGCCCCGGGTGGATATGGCGCGCTGCGTCACCTGCTTCTGCTGTCAGGAGATCTGTCCGGAAAAGGCCATGGCGCTGATATAGGAATAACTTGCTATGAAAGGCGGTCAAATTTGAAAACTGCGTTAATCGTATACTGTTCACCGGCGGGCTCCACCCGCCATGTCGCCCAGGTGATCGGCGATCGGTTGGAAGAGGAAGCCGTCACCGTTCACCGCCTGGATCTGGCAATCACCAAGGACCCGTCCCGATACGTTGGTTTGCTGAAAACGGCCGGCGCGGATGCGTGCCTCTTCGTGGGATCGCCGGTCTACCGGGATATGGCCATTCCGCCGGTAATGGCTTTTCTCGAAGACCTGCCCGAGGGAATCGGTTGCCCGGCCGTGCCCTTTATTACCTGGGGCGGCGCCAGCAGCGGGATCGCCCTCTGGCAGATGGGGAAGGCCCTGGAGAGCAAGGGCTGCACCCTGGCCGGTGCTGCCAAGGTGCTGGGCGTCCATTCCATGATGTGGCCGTCTGACAACCCGGTGGGCCAGGGCCATCCGGATGCCGACGATGATCGGCAGATCGGCCGCCTGATCGATCGGCTGACGAAGACGCCCGCAGATACCCTGTCGTTTGAGGTTCTCGACTACCAGCCGGCAGCCGTGGGCGCCGAAGGCAAAAAGAAATTGGAGCAGCCCTGGACGATTATTCCCAAAACCGTCGATGAGGAGAAATGCACCCAGTGCGCCATCTGTAAACAGGTGTGCCCGGTGGGCGCCGTTACGCTGGACCCCGGCCCTGTTTTCAGCGACCGGTGTTTCGATTGCTTCAATTGCGTTCGTGAATGTCCGGAAGATGCCATTGTCCCGGCGGTGCCCTTAGAGAAGATCGACGCCAATATCCGCAAGCGGGTGGCGAAATTTGATGAAAGGCCATATACGCAGATTTTTTAATGCCATGGAGGGGGTCGGGTCCGGTTCCCATCGGCAGCGGCAGGCGGCCTGATTGAAAGTCATCCCATGTCTTCCGGATTTCTCCCGCTTGCCCCCCCGGGAGCCGCTGCCCCTTGAACCCGCTACAATGACGCATGTGTGTGCGGATGCGTTGATGCCTTCTTGGGGATTTTTATGGAGAACCGGCTGCCGGTCTCCGGTTCCGATTCCAGAAAAATGCCTCCGCCGTGCTGGCTGAGGATGCGGTTGGAGATGAACAACCCCAGGCCGGTGCCGCGTTCACCCTTGGACGAGAAGAAGGGGGTGAAGACATTGGCCCGGGTCTGCTCGTCCATGCCGATGCCGTTGTCGGTCACGTTGAAGTAGATGTGTTGCGCATCCTGGGTGACGTGGAAACTAATTTCGTGGGGCCGGCCCGACCGGTCGGACCGGCAGGCTTCCACGGCGTTCTCGATGATGTTGGTCAGGGCGCTGCGAACGATGCCCGCATCCATCTCGAAGCGGCCGATGGCGGGATCGAAACGATGCGTCAGCGTGATGTCATGGCCTTTCAGCTTGGGCCCCACCGTATGCAGCACCTCCTCGGCAAAGGCCGGGACGTCCACCGTTTCCCATTTGAGGTCCTTTTCCTTGGCATAGAAGAGGATGTCCAGCACCATGTCCCGGATGCGCCCCACCATGAACCGCACCGTATCCCAGCCCTCGCGGATCTGCTGCTGGTTCTCCTTCTTGAATCCCGAGTCCAGCAGGTACATGCCGCCGTCCAGGCCGGTGAGCAGCCCCTTGATGCCGTGTGAGACCGATCCGATCATCAGACCCAGCGAGGCCAGCTGGTCTTCCAGCCGGCGGGTGCGGGTGACGTTGGTGGACATCTCCATCACATGGGTGATGTTGCCGGCCAGGTCGCGGATGGGGGCCGTCTGGATGAGCACCCGGTAGGATTCCCCGCGCTTGGACGTCACCTCCATTTCACACTGGTGGGAACCGCCGTCGGCAAAAGTCTTGACCACCGGGCAATCCGGGCAGGCCTGGTCGCGATCCTTGTAGATCTTGTGACAGAATGCCCCCACGGTAAGGTCGAAGTCTTCCTGAAAACGGCGGTTGGCCGCCCGTATGGTCAGGTCCGGCGTCTGTACCGTGATATAGCAGGGCGCTTGGTCGAATAATTGCTGGTAGCGCTGCTGGGTAGACTGGAGCCGCTCCTGAAGGCGTCGGACCTCACCGATATCCGCTACGATTTCCACCACCAGTTCCACATCGCCATGGCTGTCCCGAATGGGCGCGGTATGCACCATCACCGGTCCACGGGTGCCGTCGGCATAGGTTACCATGGCCTGGGAGCGTGTGCCGTTTCCGGTGGCAAAGGTTTCGACTACCGGGGATCGGGTGGTACTGTCTTCAGAATAGGCAAACCCGGAGGCCTGGCCGGTATGGTCGCCCAGCCGTTCCAGGTAAAGCGAATTCACGGCAATAATTTCGTGATTGCGGTTATGAATGGAAACAAAGCACGGTAGCTCATTGAAGTAGTTGATGCCCGTATTCAGGTCTCCGGCGATATCCCGCATTACCGTGGAGAGGCCCTCCATTGCCTGTCCGACAGCCGCCTGGCGTTCACTGTTGATCAACCGGGCGGCCTGCTCCTGGACCAGCGTCTCCAGGTTTTCCGTGTAGGCCCGTAACTGCGTGCGCATGTCGATACGGTCTCGGGCGCGCTTGAGGGCAATTTCCAGAACATCGTCGTTGATGGGTTTGGTGATGAAATCGGTGGCCTCCAGCTTCAGGCACTTGATGGCCAGATCCATGTCGCCATGACCGGTGAGCATGATCACTTCCGTGTCCGGGCTCTCGGCTTTGATCTGTCGGAGCAGATCGATGCCGTCCATGACGGGCATCTTGATGTCGGTGAGAACAATGGGAGGGGTGTGCTGCCGAAAAACCGCCAGGGCCTCCGTTCCATTTTCGGCGGTGAACACCTGGTAGCCGATGTCCATTAGGGAAATGCCCAGGACCTTCCGGATTCCCTCCTCATCATCGACCAGCAGGATTTTTTCTTCCATCTTTACCCTTTTTGCAATGCCATGAGACGAGTGGCCGTGTCCAGCAGCTGCCGGGCGTCGGGTGGTTTCTCCAGGTACTCTTCAGGGTCCGGCAGCGGTGTCACCATTTTGATGTTGAGCATCTTCAGATAGTGCCGGAACGAATGTTGCCCCACGGCTGACAGCATAATGACGGGTATCCGCTTCAGCTGCCCGTCCGTTTTCAGGCTTTTGTACATCAACGCACCGCCGGAGCCCGGCATCATCACGTCCAGGACGATCAGGTCGGGCCTGATCTCCCGGGCTTTGGCCAGGCCGGTGGATCCGTCCCGACAGGTTTCGGTGCGGTAGCCATGGGTCCTGAACAAGGCGGAAAGGAACACCCGCATATCCATGGCATCATCGACGATGAGAATGGTTCCCCTGGACGGTTCGGCTTCAGACCTGGTCATCCTGGACCTTGTCCGGATGGTTGACACTGGCGACCGGGCAGGAGGAGCGCAGCACGACCTGCTCCACGGTTGAGCCCAAAAGGGCCAGTTCCGGATCGATCTCCCGGGTATGGTGGGCCATGACGATCAGGTCGGCCTGTTTTTCGCGGGCGAATTTGAGAATTTCCACATAAGGCGTTCCCTCCCGGATACCCACTTCGTAATTGTCGAACCCGTTGAGCTGGGAGAGGTACCTGGCCTCGATTTTTTGACGGGCCGCGTCGATGCGTTCCTCGATTTCCGCCTGACCGCTTATTTTTCCCGGTTCGGCCGCATGGATATCCACGGCGTGGAAGAGGTGCAGCCGGGCGTTGACCTCCCTGGCCAGTCGCAGGGCCCAGAGGAACGAACTGGTGGCCGGCTTGGAAAAATCGGTGCCCACGACAATGTTGGAAAAAAGTTTCCAGCAGGTGGTGCACGGACGGCTGATGATGACCACCGGGCAGCGGGCACTCTTGGCCACCTTCTGCATGGTGCTGCCCACCACGCTGCGATAGCGGGCGGCTCCGATGTCTTCGTCCCGGGTGTGGGCACCCATGATGATCAGGTCGACATCTTCGGCACGGGCCTTTCTCAGGATTTCCCGGTGGGGAACGCCGATGACGGCTTCCAGGGTGGCATTTTCACTGTCTTTGAGAAGACCATTGTAGGTATGCTTCATCTCTTCTTTCACCCAGTCGACATAGTCGGGATCGATCTGTTCGGTCTCTCCGGTGCGGACATCGGTGACAAAGGAACTGTATCCACGGGTGGGGACTCCGAGGACGTGAAAAACGCAGAGCTTGGCATCCCATTTCATCTCCAGGTCAAAGGCCACCTTGGCCGCGTTGTCGCAGGCCGGTGACGCCGTGGTTGCAAACAGGATCTTTTTAAACATATGGAACCTCCTTATCTCTTGTCCATCCAGAAACGGCATCTTTTACCCGATTTCCGTGTTGGCCGGCAACCTCGGGAGAAGCCTCTCATTTTCGGAAGGACCCAATCTGGCATTCCCTGGGTGTTCCATGAAATCCGAGTTCCCAGCCGATTCCTTCCACCAATTCAAAAAGGGTGAACACGGTATCGAATTCAAAGACATCGACCTGGTCACCGAAGATGACATGCTTGAGCCTGCCCAGACGGACCTGCATGTCCAGCAGCATATCCACCTGGAACTCTTTGATCGGGACCGATTTGCCCTGGCGGCACCCGCTGAAGCTGCGGTAGATCTCGAGGCGCGGTTCGCCGGGAAATCCGATCATTTCCACGGTTTTTTCCAGCATCAGCCAGTCGATCGCGTCGACCCGGCATCCATCGGCCGGTCCCTGCCGGCACTGCTCCATCAGATCCGGAAAAAAGGCATTCAGGTGAACCAGGGCGCCATAGGCGTCCAGCATGCTGAAAAAACTGCGCAGGGTGTACTCCGGTGCCAGTTCCACCTGCCGGGCCAGGCAGGCCAGCAATGCGGGCTGATCGTCCTTGCGGATCGTATCGATGGACCCATCGATGTTGAGGCGGACAGTGTCCATACAGCGCCTTTTTCGGGCCTGAACCGGTGAAGCCGGAAACGGCCAACCGTATTATGAATCCAGGCTCGTTGATGTTGCTACTCGTCCTGGGGCAGCAGATGCTCCGGAACCTTTACCATGCTCAGGAGCAGTGGCTTGAGAAACGTCCAACGGATGCCGATCTTGTAGACCTCCTCCAGGTCCCGGATGGCATCCCAGCAGTTGTGGCAGGGCGCCACCACCAGTTTGGCGCCGGTGGCCAGGATCTGATCCCGTTTGACCTTCAAGGCAGTGTTGCGTTGCTGGCGGTAGAGCCCGATGCCGTTGAGCCCGCCGCCGCCGCCGCAGCAGAAATTGTGCTCCCTGCAGGGCCGCATTTCCCGGAAGTCTTCGGCAACGTAGCTCATGATCTCCCGGGCACAGTCGCCGAGGCCGGCGTTTCTCACGTAGTTGCACGAATCCTGGTAGGTCACCGGCTCCTTGATCCGTTTGGCCGGGTCAATCTTCAGCTTTCCGGTGCGCAGGGCCTCGGCCACCCACTCCACATAGTGGAAACTTTCAACCGGTGTTTTGCCCGATTTGAGTCCCGCCCAATAGGGGCCTTCGATAACGGTTGCCCGGTAGGCGTGGCCGCACTCGGTGACCACCATGCGCTTGGGTTTCAGGCGATCCATGGCGGCATAGACACTTTCCACCTGTATCTTGCAGGCCCCCCAGTCGCCGGCGAACATGGCCAGGCTGGTTTCCTCCCATCCCTGGCTGGGAACGGTCCAGCTTTCGCCGGCCAGGTGGAAAAGGACCGCCGCTTCGGCCAGGTCCTCCGGGTAGTGTTTGGGTTCCCGGGCGTTGACTGTGTATATGATATCCGCGTTTTCCTTGTCTACCGGGATTTCCAACCCCGGCCAGTCCTCCTCATATTCCTCGGCCATCCACTCGCAGGTGTCCACCCAGTCTTCGGTGGTGATGTCCATCTGGGCATTGTAGATGCGGTGCATGCCCGAGCCGATCTTCAGTTCCCAGGGCACGAACCCCTGGGCGAAGCACAGTCCCCGCACATAGCCGAACATTACCCCCATGTCGATGCCGAAGGGGCAATAGGTGGCGCAGCGGTTGCAGCAGGAGCATTTGGACCAGGCGGTGTCCATGACCATGTGCATGAAGTCGTTGTCCACCTTGCCCTTGCGTTTGACCATTTCACCCAGTGTGGACTGGATTTTATACGACGGTACCTGCTTGGGGTCCTTGTTGTTGGCCAGGTAGAAATAACAGCTGTCGGCGCACATGCCGCAGTGGGCACAGATCTCCAGCCAGGTTCGCAGCCTGGATTTGCAGGTCTTTTCCAGCGTAGCCGCCAAGGCTTTGGTATCCACGTCGAGCGCTTTCATCTCGGCGTAGTACTGCTTGCCGCTCTTGTCCGCCAGGAGGGCGTTCAGCTTTTCCTTGGTATCGACTACCTGCTTGTTGCAAAGAATTCCTTCGGGCATAGTATCACCTTAAATACAAAATATTAAAGTATGCGCAAGGCCTACCAGGCCATTCCCTTGTTTTTCATGCCGCCGCGCTTGATTCCGTAGTCCATGCCCAGTTGTGCCCGGGAGAGGAAAAAAAGCAGAAAATGGGACAGCTTGGTAAAGGGGATCGCCACGAGCATGATCTCGCCGGATAACACGTGGGCGACGATCCAGAAGTCGTAGCTGCCGATCTGGTGATAGGCCAGAAAACCCGTCAAAAAAGGCGCCACGGCGATGGCCAGCACCAGAATGTCGTAGGGTTTGGTGAGAATCCGCACCTCCGGCAGGGCGATGCGCCGCAGGACGATGAACACCGCCGCCACGATCACGGCCAGGGTCATCGCATCGGCCACGCCTTCAGGCAGGGACGGCAGGCTGAACCCCCAGCGATCCAGCAGCAGCACGTTATGGCCCATGAGAAACACCGGGGTGACCAGCAGGCAGATGTGAAAGACGAACACCAGGATGGTGAACCCGGGATAGAATCGCCAGCTGCGGGTGCCGAAGGGCACCAGCCAGTAGAAGATGGAGCGCAGGGCGCCCTTGATGCCGTAGGCCACGTTTTCCGAATAGGTGACGCGGTCCATCTGCCAGTTCAGGCCCCGGATATACCACACCAGACGATAGATCAGGCCGACGGCAAAGACGCCGAATGCGATCCAGGCAAGGGGGCCGGTTACCAGTTCATACATGGGATACTCCTTTTTCTAATCATCATCCCGGTCAGTGAGAAACAGCCAGAAGCCCGTGATGCCGATCAGGGCGACGACCATCAGCACATAGGTGATATTCTTGGTGTGGAGCATGAACTCCTGGAGGGTAACAATGGTTTCCATGGGCGGTTGCTTCCCTTTTAAACGGTTAGTGGGCGTCGTAGTCCGGATGCTCATAGAGCACGGGCATGCGGGTGACGATGAACCGGTAGACCACGATGCCCAGGGTCACGATGAACACGCTGATGCCGATCTCCATCCAGTGGGGGAAATAGCGCTCGCTGGCGGGCAGGTGCCAGTTGAAGGCGACGAGGCAGATGTTGAACCGGTTGACGACGATTCCCAGGACACTCCACGCGGCGGTCCAGCGAATCAGGGTGACATTTTTGTCCCGTACTCCCACTGCAAAGAGAAATGAGGGCAGGGCTACGAAACCCAGCAATTCCACCAGGTACCAGAGGCCATAACCGGTGGCCAGGTAATGCCAGGTGTTGCCGGTGCTGATGCCGATGACCTTGATGATGAAATAACCGGCCAGCACGAATGAGGCGGCCTTGCCGAATCCCAGGGGCACGGTGTCTTTTTCCGCCAGGTGGGCCGCGTCCATCTTGTGGGCGAAGTATCGGTGCGACAGCGTGCTTTCGAAGATCACCATGGAGAGCCCGGCGATCACCGCCGTGACGAAAAAGTAAATGGGCAGGTACGGCGTGTACCACAACGGGTGAAGCTTGGACGGTGCGATGAGAAACAGCGCGCCCAGTGAGGACTGGTGAAGGGTGGACAGCACCACGCCGAAGATGGTCAGCAGCATGGTCAGTTTGACCACGAGGTTGCGGGCGCGCTTGAGGCCCAGCCATTCCAGCGCCGCCGGTGAGAATTCGATGAAGAGGACGGTCAGGTAAAGGGCCACGCAGGCGGCCACTTCGAAGAGCAGGGAGGTGGTGCCCCGCTGCATGATAAACGGATAGGGAAGGCGCCAGGGGCGGCCCACATCGTAGTGCAGGGCCAGGACGACCAGTGCGTAGCCCAGAAAACCGGTCAGGATGGCCGGGCGGACGGCGGCATGGTATTGTTTCATCCCGAATATATACACGGCTGCCGAGGTCACGAACCCACCGGCGGCGAGGGCGACGCCCACCAGCAGGTCAAACCCGATCCATATGCCCCAGGGGTTGTAGTCGGACAGGTTGGTGACCGCATCCAGCCCCTGGGTAAAGCGCAGGATGGTCAGGATCCCCCCCACCAGCAAAATGGCACCGGCCACGATATTGAACGGTGAAAGCGTCGGTTTGCCCATGGCGGCTGTATCTTCAGACATAAAGGATTCCTCCTGAAAGGTTTCGCTATCCCCGGCCCGATCGCCGGTTAGGCATCTTTTCCGTCGCCTTCTGCGGCGGGCGGTTCCTGCGCCGCGGCGGCTTCGGCGCGGGCTTTTTCTTCGGCTTCCAGGGCCGCTTTGACGGCCTTTTCAATGGCGGCGGCCTTTTCCTGGCCGGCTTTTTCCAGGGCCGCATCCATTTTGGCTGTCGCCTGCGCCTCGGCCTCGGCCAGGGCCGTTGATACCGCCCGGGCTTTTTCTTCGGCGGCAATTTTTTCTTTGCGCTTGCTCATGGCGTAAATACCCGTGAGCAGAACCGGCCAGAGCCCCACGACGATGGGCACCGCTCCCAGGGCACCGGCGGTGAGTTCGGGGGCCGGGGTAATCCCCAGGTCCGTGCGCATGCCGATGCTGTCGAAGGGCACAGCGGACAGGTAGAGCCACGACGTACCGCCCATTTCCCGCTCGCCGTAGATATGGTCCACATAGGTGTCCGGCCGCCGGATGATCCGCTGGCGGGCAATCTTCAGCAGATCGTCACGCCTGCCGAAAACCAGTGCTTCGGTCGGACACGATTCCACGCAGCCGGGCAGTTTGCCCTCGAGCACCCGGGGGTGGCACATGGTGCACTTCATGACCCGGGGCGAAAAGGCACTGTCGTATTCGTAGGTCGGGATCTCGAAAGGGCAGGCGATCATGCAGTAGCGGCAGCCCACGCAGACGGAGGCGTCGTAGACCACCGCGCCTTCCCTGGTCTTCTGGAACGCATTGACGAAGCAGGCCGAGGCGCAGGCCGGCTCCAGGCAGTGATTGCACTGTTTTTTGACAAACACCGGCCCTTCCGGTTTGCCGGGCTTTCGGTTGACCACGGTGTAGGTTTCGGACGTGGTCCGCCGCTGTTCCTCGAGAACCGTCAGGTCGGTGAAGGGCTTTTCAGGCGCCGGCAGGTCGTTGACCGCGTTGCAGGCGCCTTCACACTGGCGGCAGCCGATGCACAAGGTGGTGTCATGAAGTACCGCCATCGAATCCGCATGGCCTTCAAAATGGTGCGTGGTCGCGGCAGACGCGTTGCGTCCGGCGGCGGCGGTCATGCCTGCCGCGCCGATCCAACCGAGAAATTTTCTCCTGGAAAGTGACATGGTTCACCCTCAACTTGCAGTTTATGGCCGAATCGAGCAGCCCCTATCCTTTATTTTTTTCCACATGGCAGGCATTGCAATCCCGGGCGTCGGGTTTTTCGATGCCCATGTTCTGATGACAGCCGATACACTGCTGATGATAAGCTCCCGCCAAACCAGGCCTGAACGCATCGGCGCCTTCGATGGTCTCGCCGTGGCAGCTGCTGCACGCCGGCGGTTTTTCCGCGGGTGGACTGTGATGGTGGCAGCCCTGGCACAGGGTTCCCGCCTCACTGTGGTAGTAGCCGGCCAGTCGGCTGTTACGGGTTTTATCCACGAGCGCATTGACGATTTTACCATGGGGCAATATCGCCGGTTGGAACCGATCGGACAGCCGGCCGATGGTCACCTTTTCGGGGATCTTGTCGGCAGCAAAGATTTTTGTTTCCACATCCCGTGCCGCCAGCTGGACCATGGCGAACGCCTCGGTTTCATCGGCATTGGCCGGGTTCACGCCGACCGGCAGTGGCGCCATGTGGCAGGCTTTGCAGGACGGATCCTGGCGATTGTTGACCGGTTGGCCGATAAATGCATGGCAACCGGCACATTCGGGTGCTTTCTGTTTTTCCTGGTGGCAGCCGATGCAGCTGGCCTGAGCGGTCACGCTGTGCATGGCCTGGGCCAGCTTGACATGGTCGCCTTCTTTTTTACCGGCGCTGGTATGACAGCTGGCGCAGGACTGCAGGCTGGCGTGGTGACACACCTTGCAGCTGTCGTTGTAAGTTTCGTGGGCACGGTGGTCAAAGGGGACCGGATTCATGGCCGCCGGCCATCCCCCGTCCGGCCGGGGGGCTTCACCTGTCTTGACCAGGACGGCATCCGGCTGGTTGCGCTTCAACCGGGGTATCTCTTTCACCACTTCGATGCCCATCTGGTAATCGGCATCGTGGCAGTCCAGGCACCCGATGGGACCGGCCTTTTTGTTTTTGGCTTGGTTGTCCCGGTGGCAGCCGATGCACTGGAAGTGGGATGCTTCCTTGCGGGCCGGGGTGTTTTCAACCGCCGTCTCCTTATGGCAGTAAGCGCAGGCACCCTCTTCACCCTTGGCATAGACCAGCCGCTTGGCCTGTTTGTCGTAAGTGTGATGGCAGCTCTCGCATTTTTCGTCGTTGGCCTTTACATGACGGTAGTGCAGGGATTTGTCGAAGGCGAGGTCCTTCCAGGTGGAGGCGACGGCCGGGTTCTCCTGGTGGCAGCCCCCGCAGGTCTGGGGGCCGCTCTTGCGGTCGGGGCCGGCCAGTTCACGATGACAGGCAATGCAGTTGACATGATAGGTGTCGGTAACCGTCTGCCGGTCCGTGTCGGCCAGCCGCTGGTACTTGGGCGACAGGCGCCCTTTCTCATCGGCCATGTGACAGGCGCTGCAGTCCCGGCTGATCTTGGCCAGGGCTTCGGTGTGTCGACTGTGGAAAAACGCCACCGGCGGCCGTTCCAGGGGACCCATGGATCTCATGGCATCGATGATGATGAGATCCGCACCGGTTTCAATCGGCCTGTCAACGGGGGAATCGACGTTGACGGCCCCTGCGGCAAGCAGAAAAATAACGGCCATGGCCAGCAGCATGCCACCTGTTTTCAAATGAACTGTTCCTTTCCGCATCGTTGACATCCTTAGGGTATGCAGTTTGCCGATTCGGACGGGACGTCCGCCCTCATGGTTCACCCTGCCGCCCGGTATCCCGTTCCCGGTCGATCAGGTCCTGAAAAGAAGTTCGATCATATATGCTGAAGGCCGCCTGCTTCACCCGGATCCACAGGGATGAAAAGGCACAGCGGCCATCGAACGGGCAGCTGGTCTTGGACACACAGGCAATACAGTCGGTGGGCGACGGCTCCCGGTCAAGAAACCGCAGTACATCTCCCACCGATACCTGTCCGGGCGGCTTGACCAGAAAATAACCGCCGGTAAAGCCGCGTTTGGAATCGACGATGCCACTGGCCTTGAGTTGATTGAGGATGACTTCCAGGAATCGAAGGGGAATGGACTGGGCCGCGGCAATGTCTGAAATTTTCACCGGTCCCTGGTTCATGTGTTTGGCCAGTTCGAAAATGGCGCGCAGGGCGTACTGGTTTTTTTTGGTGGGGGCCAGCATTCAGGTCTTTCCTGACTATTATTGTCAGCATATTTCTTGACTTAATAAATCAAGTAGTATTCCGACTTTAATAGTCGGGATTGGCCTTGAATGTCAATTATTTTTTCATTTTTTTTCAAAAATAGTTTTTAGTACATGATTACAATGGTTTAAAAATCATCGTGGGTGGGATCGCGCTGGCAGGTTTCACCTGTTAAATGGGGTAAATACCCAAAAAAGTCGCATTCAAGCATTGCAATTTTTGGCAAAGTGATTATATTTGCCGCCGTCTCAGAAACCTAAAAAACCATCATTTTACACGGGCGATGCCCGCATCCATCGCCGGCCCCATGCGAGGGACGGCCAACGAATCAGGAACAGAATCAACCATGCTGATAACCCAAAAAAAACAATATGCCCTGCGCGCCATTTTCGAACTGGCCAAACAGCAGGGGGAGGAACCGGTGAAGACATCCATCATCGCAGAGGCGCAGGCCATTCCGCTGCGTTTTCTGGAGGTGATCATGGGGCAGATGAAGCGGGCGGGTGTGGTGGCTTCCAAGCGGGGTTTTTTCGGCGGCTACACGCTGGTCGATCCACCGGAACAGATTCGCGTGGGTGACATCTTCCGGGCCCTGGACAAAGTGGAAAAGGCGGAGGTGTGCATGTCCTGTGCATCCAAGGGAAACTGTCCTTTTCTGGGCAATTGCGTATTCATGGGGTTATGGGATCAGGCCCAGCTTGCCGTGAATTCGGTATACGATCAGATGACGATTCAGGCTTTGATCGATCAGGAAAACATGATGACCGGCACGGAAAATTGATGCATAGCAGGTCAGGATGGCGATACCCGCTTTCCCTGCACCGCCACCACGGCAGTACCTCCCCCCATATCCATCCATCAGCGGGGCCGGTCCGGCAGGTTGATGGTAAAACAGGACCCCTTGCCGGGCTGCGAGTCGACATCGATGGTCCCCTTGTGGCGGTGGACGATGGTCCGGGTGAGCATGAGGCCGATGCCCGTACCCCGTTCGCCTTTCGTTGTGAAAAATCGCTGGAACAGCCGCGCTTTCGTTGGTTCATCCATTCCGCAGCATGTATCCGCCACCCGGTAACGGACTCCCCCGCTTTCCGCTGCACTCACCGACACGGTGATGCGCTGTTCCCCGTCAGCCGGTTCTGTATCCAGCACGGCGTCGATGGCATTGGTGACCAGGTTCAACAGACACTGATGGATGCCCGCGGGATCCATTTGAATCGGCGCCAGTCCGGTCTCCACCTCGAGAACGAAATCCATCCCGTGCGCTTCAGCCCGGGACCGCATCAGATCGAAGACTTCACGGGCGGGCTGGCCGGGGTCAACCGGCCGGTACGCCATACGGTCGGTTTTAGCAAAATTCAACAGATCAAGGGACAGGGTCTTGATCCGGTCCACATTTCCCCGCACGAGTTTCCATCCCTGCTGCAGATAGGCGGTGTCTTCCAGTTCGATGCCTTTTTCCAGGACAAACATCCCGCCGTCCAGTCCACCGGCGATATTCTTAATGGTGTGGGAGAGCCCCGCCACCGTCTCCCCCACCGCGGCCAGGCGTTCGGCCTCGATAAGCTGGCGGGATTTTTCTTCCACCAGGTGCTCCAGATTCTGCGTGTAGGCGTTTAGCTGCCGGCGCATGTCGATGCGTTCCCCGGCGCGTTGCAGGGCGACGGTCAGCGCCACTTCGGAGATGGGTTTGGTGATGAAATCCGTGGCCTGGAATTTGAGGCTCTCGATGGCCAGATCCATGTCGCCGTGGCCGGTCAGCATGATGACTTCGGTGTCCGGATATCGGTCCTTGACGGCCTTGAGCAGTTCGATGCCATTCATGCCCGGCATCTTGATGTCGGTGAGGATGATGGCCGGCCGGACCGTTTCGATGATCGTCAATGCGGCCGCCGCATTTTCGGCCCCATGAACGGTGTACCCCAGATCGGCCAGGGAAATACCCAGGACCTTGCGGATGCCCGCCTCGTCGTCGACCAGGAGGATGTCGTCGGTCATGACGTCGCTTTCACGATGGGAAACTGCAGATTGAAGCAGGCGCCGCCCCCCGGGTTTTCGGTGACATCGATTTTGCCGCCGCACTCCTTGACGATGCTGTAGCTGATGGACAGCCCCAGTCCGGTTCCTTTGCCCACTTTCTTGGTGGTGAAAAAAGGCTCGAAAATTTTGCTCCTGATCGGTGCCGGGACACCGGCGCCCGTGTCACCCACCGACAAGGTGACCGTCCGGGTGTTGCGTGCCGTAACCAGGGTGATGGTCCGGGGGGGCGCGCCGTCCGCCGTCCGGTCCGATCGTTCCTCGATGGCGTCGCGCGCATTGATCAGCAGATTGATGATCACCTGTTCAAGCCGGCTGGGATTGCCCATGACCGGCGGCAGGTCGGGATCCGTCTGCCATTGGACCTCGATGCCGCGCACTTTGAGCTGCTGGCTGAAGATTTCGAAGGCCCGTTCCAGCACCTCGTTGAGGAAAACCGGTTCCAGATTGGGATCGGACTTTCTGCCGAACTGGCGCATGTGGTTAATGATCTTGGTGGCCCGCTCCACGTGACTGTCGATTTCCTCGGACATGGTCATCAGAATCTCATCGCGGATGGGTTCCTTTTTCTTCAGTTTGCGCATGAAGAAACTGCTGGCGGTCTTGATGACCGACAGGGGCTGGTTCAATTCGTGGGCGACACCGGTGGCCATTTCGCCGAGGGTGGCCATCTTGCTGGCCTGGATCAGCTGCTGTTCCGCCTCCAGCCGCTTGGTGACATCGCTGATGGTCACCAGCAGCACCCGGTGGCCGGTGTATTCAGACGGGGAGATGCGGATATCCACATAAAGCTGCCGGTCATCGCTGCCCACATGGCGGACCTGGTTCAACACCGCCGTGGTGGCCATTCGAAAAGCGATGGTTTCGCGCTCGTCGGGTTCGAAAAGATCCAGGAAACAGGTGCCGATCAGGCTTTCCCGTTCGATGCCGTACACGGCCCGGACGCTCTTGTTGCAGTCCAGAATCTGCAGGCTTCGGATCTCCAGAACGAACACCGGGTTGGGGATGTTGTTGAAAATGGCGTGGTATTTCTTTTCGGACAGCTCCAGTTTTTCTTCCAATTGCTTGCGCTCGGAAATGTCCAGGTTCATCTCCATGGCGGCCACAATTTCGCCGGACTCGTCCCGGATGGGCGTGGTGCGAACGATCCAGTGCTTGACGCTGCCGTCCTTGTCCACACCGGTTTCTTCGCTGTAGTGGGACTGGCCGTCCGCAAAGGTGGCCTCCACCGGGCAGTCCACGCATTTTTCCGTTCGTCCCTTGTAGGCGCGATAGCAGTAGTCGCCGGGCTTGGGGGCGAACTTGTCGGCAAACTCCCGATTGTAGCCGATGAGGCGGTAGTCCCGATCCTGGACGGTGATCACGCAGGGCACCATTTCGAACAGGTTCTGGAACTGGTCGCGCTGTTTGTTGAGTTCGCTCTGCTTGCCGTTGATGGCCCTGCCCATCTGCCGAATGGCCTTGGCCAGCTGCCCCATCTCATCGGCCTGGTCGACTTCCACCGGCGCCGCGTAATCGCCCTTTTCAATTCGCCGGGTCCCGTCGATCAGTTTCTTGATGGGATATTTCACGAAACGATAAATAAACAGGAAGATCATGGCCGATGTGGCCAGAAAAATGAAAACGGCCAGGGCGGCCAGGTTTCTTTCGTAACGGGCCAGTTCGCGGTCCGCTTCTTCCAGCGATACCACCAGGTCGATGGCGCCCAGTACCTTTTTGTCCGGCGGGTGAACGTGGCAGGCGTCGGTCGAACAGCCCGGTTCGTTGTATACCGGACTGATGACCCCCATGAGCCGGTAGCCGTTCTCGGACCGAAAGGTGCGGACCGTTTCGGCCTGGGCCACCTGGGCCACCGGCGGGTCGCTGCGGTGGCAGATGTAGCAGGCCTCGTCCTTGATGTTGGTGACCGTGTCAATTTCGTCGTCCCGATTGGAGAACTTGATCTCCCCCTGCTTGTTGTAGATGCGAATCGTGACGATATCGTGCTGCTTGGCGATGTTGGTGATGATCTGCCTGATGTCGTCCCTGGAGTTGAGCATCATGGCATAATGGGTGCCCTGGCGGATGGTGCTGCTCAGCCGCTGGGTGCCGGCGGTGATGTTGGCCACCATTTTCTGCTGCATGTATCTGAAATTGAAGAACCCCCAGACGGCGAGGGACAGCAGCAGAATCAAGCCGACGCTGGTCAGGAGTTTGGACAGCAGGCTTTTGTGAATGATGGCTTTCAGTGACCGCATGGATTACTTTCGCTGGTGGGTTTGTCGGGGCACAGGCCGTTGCCGGACTGGTGGAAACGATAACTGAAAAGCTGCCACGGGTCAACTCGGGGAGAACACAACCAAAATGCGGCCCGTTGCATGCAGGGTAATCGAGCTCACGCAAAATAAATTCATTCATTCACATACTGTATGAAATTCATCTTTTATTCTTGACATTAATCAATGTTTTTCTCTATTGTTTTTTGGCGGTCTCGCCTGTCTCCCCCCCGAGGCGGCCGCCGGACGCTTTCAACCGGTTTCCCCCGAAACCACGATTTCCGGAAACGCCCTGGAACACGCGGCGCCTGGATACAGCAGTTACCAAGCGACGATGTTGCCCTTCTGTATTCTTAACCTACGGCAAAAGGAGGCCACATGACCAATCCCTACGAAGCGGCATTTGAACAGTCCATCAACGATCCGGACGGATTCTGGGCCAAGGCGGCAGAAGACTGCCACTGGTACAAGCGCTGGGACAAGGTGCTCGACGACAGCAACAAGCCTTTTTACCGCTGGTTCACCGGCGGCGAAATCAACACCTGCTACAATGCCCTGGACTATCACATCGATCAGGGACGGGGGAATCAACTGGCACTGATCTATGACAGTCCGGTTACGGACACCATCAAGAAGTACACCTACAACGAGCTTCGTGACGAGGTGGCCGCCTTCGCCGGCGTTCTCAAGGCCCAGGGGGTGGAAAAGGGCGACCGGGTGCTGATCTACATGCCCATGATCGCCGAAGCGGCCATTGCCATGCTGGCCTGTGCACGCATCGGCGCGGTTCACTCGGTGGTGTTCGGCGGGTTTGCCGCCAAGGAACTGGCCACGCGCATCAACGATGCCAAGCCCAAGGTGATCGTGTCGGCCTCCTGCGGCATCGAAGTGAAGAAGGTGATCGCCTACAAGCCCCTTCTGGATGCGGCCATCGATATGAGCGACAGCAAACCGGATTCGTGCGTGATCTTTCAGCGCCCCATGGAGAAGGCCCCCATGATCGACGGCCGTGATGTGGACTGGGAGGCTGCCATGGCCGGTGCCACCCCGGCGGACTGCGTACCGGTGGCAGCCACGGATCCGCTCTACATTCTCTACACCTCGGGCACCACGGGCCAACCCAAGGGCGTGGTACGAGACAACGGCGGCCATGTGGTGGCCCTGAAATGGAGCATGAAGAACATCTACAACGTGGATACCGGTGATGTCTACTGGGCGGCATCGGATGTCGGCTGGGTGGTGGGCCACAGCTACATCGTCTATGGCCCCCTGTTCAAGGGCTGCACCACGATCCTCTTCGAGGGCAAGCCCGTCGGCACGCCGGATGCCGGGGTTTTCTGGCGGGTGATCGCCGACCACAAGGTCAGGGCCATGTTCACTGCCCCCACCGCCTTCAGGGCCATCAAGCGCGAAGACCCCAATGCCGAACTGATGAAGCAGTATGACCTGTCCAACTTCAAGGCCCTGTATCTGGCCGGCGAGCGTCTCGATCCCAACACGCTGCACTGGGCCGAAGAAGCCTTGAAGGTGCCGGTGGTGGACCACTGGTGGCAGACGGAAACGGGCTGGGCCATCTGCGCCAACTGCCTGGGTCTGCATGAGTTTCCAGTCAAAGAGGGATCCCCCACCAAACCGGCGCCGGGCTGGAATCTGCAGGCAGTGGACGCCGACAACAAACAGGTCGCCCCGGGTGAAATCGGCGCCCTGGTCGTGAAGCTGCCCCTGCCGCCGGGTACGCTGCCGACCCTGTGGCAGAACGACGACCGCTACGTGGAATCCTATCTGGAGGAATTTCCCGGTTACTACAAGACGGCCGATGCGGGCTTCATCGATGCCGAGGGTTACGCCTTCGTGATGAGCCGCACGGATGACATCATTAACGTGGCCGGGCACCGGCTCTCCACGGGCGCCATGGAGGAGGTCCTCTCCGACCATCCGGACGTGGCCGAGTGCGCGGTGCTGGGCGTGGATGACAGCCTCAAGGGCCAGGTGCCGGTTGGCTTTGTGGTCCTCAAGGCCGGGGTCACCAAGGCCGAAGACGAGATCATCCAAGAAACCATCCAGATGGTTCGCGAGCGCATCGGCCCGGTGGCGGCCTTCAAGACAGCCACGGTGGTCAAACGGCTGCCCAAGACGCGTTCGGGCAAAATCCTGCGGGGAACGATCCAGAAGATCGCCGACAACAAGGATTACAACGTGCCGGCCACCATCGACGACCCGACCATCCTCGGAGAGATGGAAGCGGCGCTCAAGGGCATCGGGTATGCCGGGGCCAGAAAGGCCTGAACCCGCAGCAGGACCACTGTCTGAGGTATAGAATAAACGATGCCGGGTCTTCGGAAACAGGAAGCCCCGGCATTTTTTTGGCGAGTCATCATTTGGGTGTATCAGGGGCCGATGCCATGGCTCGGGCCATCTGCCGGCATTTTGCTTTTTTCAGGCGTACGCCCTCTGATCAGATGGCGACCACCTGGTCCCGGCCCTGGCTTTTGGCCCGGTAAAGGGCTTTGTCGGCCAGTTCCACCAGCTGTTTACCGGTGGTCTCACCGCCGTTCGGCCGGGCGGCGACGCCGACGCTGGTGGTGATGCGAAGAACCAGCCCCTCGTAGGTGAATTCATGGGCTTTTACCCGCTCCCTGAACCGCTCGCACAGTAACACGGCCTTTTCCAACGTCGTGTCCGGCAGGATCACGGTAAACTCCTCGCCGCCAAAACGGCAACCGACATCGTATTTGCGTATGCTGCTGTCCAGCAGCCGCCCGAATTCCCGGAGCACCCGGTCTCCGCAAAGATGGCCGTGGGTGTCGTTGACCTGTTTGAAATGGTCCAGGTCGATCATGCACAGGGCCAGTCCGTGGCCGTAGCGCTCGGCCCCGGAGATTTCCCGTTCCAGCGCTTCCTGGAAATAGCGACGGTTGAACATGCCGGTCAGTTCATCGCGAACGGACATCTCTGCCAGCTTTTCCTGGGCCATGCGCATCTCCCGCTTCAACCCGGCTTTTTCCAGGGCATTGGAGATGATGCGCAGCAGCGCCTTGCCGCTTACATTGGCCTTGGGCAGGTAGTCGTAAGCCCCGGCCTGGATGATCCGGGATGCGATGAGTTCGTCTCCCTGGCCGGTAATGACCACCACCGGTGTCTCCACCCCTTTGCTGTTGATGGCCTCGAGGAAATCCAGGCCGGTGCCGTCGGGGAGCATGTAATCCAGAAAAATGAGATCGAAGCGGTCCTTTTCCAGCCGTTCGAAGGCGTCTTCGATGGACTTTGTCCGGGTCAGTTTCAACTGCCGGTGATCCTGAAGGATGCGTTTGACCTTGGCGAAATCCCTGTCCTTGTCCTCGACGGAGAGGATCGACACCTTCTGGTCCAGATTGAGAATGGTTTTTCCACCGGCGTAAGTCCGGGGTTCGTCGTGGCGAAGGGTCTGGATTTTTTTTACGATGCTGGAGATACGGTTGGCCGCCTCGACGATTTTTTCGACCCGGGCGGCCAGATGCTCGGGAATATCGCCGTCCATTTCCATCAATTGAACGTTTCCCATCAGGACCATCAGCGGCTGGTTCAGTTCGTGGGCCGTGGCACCGGCCATCTGCAAGAGGACCTTGAGGCGTTCCTCTTCAATGACCGATTCCTGCTGTTCCCTTATCTGCCGGTTGACCGCTTCCAACTCCCTGACGGTCTGGCTCAGCTCCGAATTGCTCTGCTGGAGTTCCTTGCGCTGCCGGAACAATTCGACGAAGACGTTAACCTTGCTTCTCAGGATCAGTGGATCCAGCGGTTTGAACAGGTAATCCACCGCGCCTTTTTCATAACCGGTGAAGACGTGGGTCTCTTCCTTGCTGATGGCCGTGAGGAAGATGATGGGGATATGGCGGGTTTTTTCGCTTCCCCGCATCAGTTCCGCCACCTCGAAACCGTCCATGCCCGGCATCTGGACATCCAGAAGGATCAGGGCGAAGGTGTGCTCCAGGACCAGACCCAGGGCCTCGTTGCCTGACGTGGCGGTGATAATGGACAGGTCCGGCCGGTCGAGGACCCCTTCGATGGCCAGCAGGTTTTCGGGCCTGTCGTCCACGACCAGAATTTCTATGAGTTCATCGGTTGGCATAAATTGCGTCCGGCGGATGTTTGGGTGGAAGGTCGGCAGTGGCTTTTTAAAGCCAGCTATTTCAGTGTCTGGACAGGCACTCCCTGGCGACAGGTTTCCGAGCGGCCTATTGGGGGTCAAGCCATATTCTCAGCATGGACGTCAATTTGTCCAGATTCACCGGTTTGGCCAGGTAGTCGTCGGCCCCGGCCGCGATGCATTTGGACCGGTCCCCTTTCATGGCTTTGGCCGTCAGGGCGATAATGGGAAGGGTCCGGAAGCGCTTCCGGTTTCGAATCTCACGTATGGCCCGGTATCCGTCCACTTCGGCTATCATCACATCCATGAGAATGAGATCAATGTCTGGAAAACCGTCCAGTTTGTCAAGACTTTCCTTTCCGGTCTTGCCGGTGACGACGGTGGCCCCCTGGTCTTCCAGAACGTTGGAAACGGCAAATACCGTGCGCATATCGTCATCCACAAGGAGCACCTGGCGGCCCTCGAATGCCGGCCGGCGGCGGTCCAGGGCCTGCAGGCGGTCGCGATGAGGGCGGTTCAACGCCTCGGGCGGCAGGTGAAGCCGCAGAACCAGTGCCAGCAGCAATTGGTCGGGTGTTTCGACGGTTTCGAGGTTCACCTGCCCTGCATATTGACCGGCAGCGGTTCGGCAAAAGGGGGGCGGGGGGCCATCGGAGAAGAGGATCACCGGTGTCGGATGATTCCGCATACCGGTTAAAAAACGCTGCGGTTCGGTGGGTTCCATGGCCGCATGCACGATCACCGCCTGCACGCTGTGAACGCCGAGGGCCGCCTGGCATTCGGCAGCGGTGGTCGCCGGGATAATCCTGATCGGCGCCACGCCCACAGCCTCCGTGATCCGGGCGAAATGGTCCGGGGCCGGAGCCAGCGCCAGAACCGTCCGGTCTTTCATTGAACGCAATCGTTCGATCCGGTGAAAGGCGGCCTGCAAACTGCTGACCGTGACCGGCTCGATCACATGGCCTGCCGCCCCGTGAAACGCGGCAGCAAGGCCGTCTTCCCGGGGCGACAGGGTGAAAACGGGCGTGTGCCACGTCCGGGGATTGGCCTTGAGCCGGCGGATCAGGGCCCATCCCCGGGCACCGGGCAACTGCAGGCTGGCAAAAATGGCAGACGGAAGATAATAGTCGGCGAAATGGAGGCCGGTTTGAACCTGCTCGGCGACCAGCACCGGGTAGTCGTTGCGGTGGGCAAACGCCTTGATGGGCTCGGTCGTTCCGGAGGTTGCGTCGATGATCAGAATGCTTTCGTCACCGGGGGACAGCCGCCTGCGATCGTCCGGAACCGGTTCCGGCGCGGCGGACGCCTCGACGCGATCCGACCGGGATCCTCCTTCAATGGGGGGGCGGGGCGCCTGCCTTTTCGTTTCGGTTGGAACCACTGCCGGCGTTTCGTCTATCTGGTCGTTCAGGGGCAGGTGAAGGGTAAAGCGGCTGCCCTGTCCCGCTTCGCTCTCCAGGGTGATCTCACCGCCCAGCAGCCGGGCCAGTTCCCTTGAGATGGACAGGCCCAGCCCCGTCCCCCCGTATTTGCGCCGGGTGGAGCCGTCCACCTGCTGGAAGGCTTCGAACACCATCCGGTGCTTGGCCGCGGGTATGCCGATTCCGGTATCCACGACACTGATATCCAGGCATTTGCTGATCGGCCTGTCTCCGGGATTCCTGCAGACGGAGACGTCGGGATCGACGGCAATCTCCAGGCGGATGGTGCCCGTGGGGGTGAACTTGAAGGCATTGGAAAGAAAATTTTTGATAATCTGTTCGATACGCTTGCGGTCGGTGAACACTTGACCCGGTACGTCCGGTGCCACGTGGGTGGTAAAGGCGACACCGCTTTGTTCGGCCAGGGGGGAAAAGCTTACCTGCATGGCATGGACGATGGACTGAATCCGAACGGCCCGGTGGACGACTTCCATTTTTCCCGATTCCACCTTGGCCAGATCCAGGATTTCGTTGATCAGGTTGAGCAGGTCGTCACCGGCCGAATGGATGGTCTGGGCAAATTGGGATTGCTTGACGGTCAGGGTGTTCTCCTTGTTTTCCATAAGCAGCCGGGAGAGCAGCAGGATGCTGTTGAGCGGTGTTCTGAGCTCATGGGACATGTTGGCCATGAATTCCGTTTTGTAGCGGCTGGTGGCTTCAAGCTGCCGGGCTTTGTCTTCCAGTTCCCGGTGGGCCTTTTCCAGCTCGGTGTTCTGGTTCTCCATATCCCGCTTTTGTTTTTCCAGGATGGCCATGTGCGCTTCCAGGTCGGACGCGTTTTTCACCATCTGTGCGTTGGCCGCCTCCAACTCCAGCTGTTTGAGCTGAAGCTTATGCTCGGACGTGCGAAAGGCCCGGCGCTGGTCCTTGAGTTCTCCGGTTTTTTCCTCCAGCGCCGCCTCCCGTACCTGCAATTTTTCGGCCTGTTTCCGGGTCCGCTCCAGCAGGGCCGCTTCCTGCTGCCCTATCAAGGCGGCGTTGAGGGCCACGGCGATGACATCGGCCGCCGTTTCCAGGAACCGGTACTCCCATCGATGGAACCCTTCCGTTTTTTCCAGCTCCAGCACCCCTTTGACCGTCCCCTGCAACACCAATGGGACGGCGATCAGACGGGCCGTATCCGTTGCGGGAGCCGGCGTCGCCTGCCCGGTTTCCGGGTCCTTTCGCAACGTGACGATGGTGCCTTCCGAGGCCGTCTGGTCCCTGCCTCCATCCTGCGGATAGAAGGTTTGATGGGTTTCGTCCTCCGCATGGCCGGGGAGTCGGCAGATACACGCCAACGTTCCTTTATCGTTGATGAAGAAAAAATCAGCCTGACTCAGATCGAGAAAGCCGAAAAGAAATTCAAGTGTCTTGAGGCACAGTTCTCCGGAATCATGCTCGCCGCTGATCGATTGGTGCAGGCTGGCCAGGCCGGACATGAGCCGCGCCCGGGTATCGTTTTCCGCCCTGGCCGCCCGAAGATGGCGAATCATGTTGTCACATGCGGCCGCCAGTTCGCCGATTTCATTTTTGGCAGTTACATCAAGGCCATGGTCGAGGCGGCCCGCGGCCACCATCAGGGCGGTTCGAGAAAGATCGCGGACAGGGCCGACGATGGACCGTGCCAGGCCCGCGGCCACCACCAGTGCCCCCACCCCCGTCAGGATAAGAAGGGTGGCCACCATGGCCCGAAACCGGTTGCGGGCGCCGAAAGCGGCCTGCCGGTCAACTTCAACGATCAGGGCGTAAGGGGTTTCTCCCAGGCGAACCTCTGCGAAAGTGCCGATGACCGGATGGCCGCCCGGTCCGGCATAGGCAAACGGAGCCGGCGGGACGGACAGGCCTTCCCGCCATCGTCGCGTCTGGTCGGTGTCTACGGTGGCATTCCTGCTGAATTCAGGCTCCCCGCTGGTGCCGGCCTGCCATCGCCCCTGGGCGTCGACCAGATACACCCGGGAGCCGGCCCCATCATCCATGGGCATTTCCAGCATCCGGTCGATGGTGTTGAAAAAGGCCGGGGTGGCGGGTTGAAGGCCCTGGCGGTCCGCGTCGGTCGATCCTTCGTCGAAAAACGCCTGAAGCTGACGGCGCTTCAACTCGGCGATGATTCCGATATCCCGGCGGACTTCCTGGGCCAGGTGGGTGCCGGCCATGTGATCGCTGAAGGCGCCCACGAGGAGCATGGGGATCATGGCAAGGGCGAAAAAACTGAGCAGCAGGGTGCGGCCCAGTCCCCGGCCAAGCACCAGGTCCAGGTTGAAGGGTATCCGCTTTGCTGAAAGGGGGGCTCGCATTTATTCCGGCCCCAGTGTCTGTTGCCAGAAGGAGCGCACCAGATCCCGCAGATGCCTGAATCGACGGCCATCGACCAGGGTGGACCGTTCCTGCAGGTTGAGCCGGTGAGCGACGGCCCTGAAAATCAGATAGGCCTGCCTGAGCCGGTAGGCCGTGACCCCGTCCACGATGCCGGTTTCGGCCAGCGCCTGCAGCAGCCGCACATTGTCCGTCCAGCGGGTGATTTCCGGATGGTTGGACGCGTGCCGCAATACCAGGTATTGGACCAGAAATTCGATGTCGACCATCGCACCGGCATCCTCTTTGATGTCCAACTGGTCCGGTTGGGCTGAAAGCCGGCTTTCACGCATCCGCTCGCGCATGTCCCTGACCGCTGTTTTCAGCGATTCCGTTTCCCGGTGCTGGCAGAGCACCTGTTGCCGAATCGCGGAAAAGGTCTCCTTCAAAACCGCATCCCCGACGATGGGCCGGGCCCGGATCAGGGCCTGATGCTCCCAGGTCCAGGCCTCCTCCATCTGGTAGCGATGGAATCCGTTTACATGGCTGACCAGCAGCCCCGAGGAGCCGTTGGGCCGCAGGCGCATGTCGGTATCGTACAGGGTGCCGGCGGTGGTGTGGGCGGACAGCATATGGACCACCCGCTGGCCCAGCCGGGCAAAAAAATGGGCGTTGTCGATGGGCCGCTTGCCGCCCTCGGTTTCGCCGGGGTCGGCCGCGTGGAGAAAAACGAGATCCAGGTCCGACCCGTATCCCAGTTCGATGCCTCCCAGCTTGCCGTAGCCGATGACGGCAAAGCCCCGCTCGCACGATTGTCCGCCGAGGGTGCAGGACGGGTGCCCGTGCCTGTCCACCAGATAGTTCCACGAGATTTCCACCACCTTGTCCAGAATGGTTTCGGCAATCCAGGAGAGGTGGTCGCTGACCTTCATCAGCGGCAGCACATTGGTGATGTCCGACGCCGCCACCCGAAGGGTGTTGACCTGGCGGAAGATGCACAGGGCCTCTATCTGGTACTCGGGATCATCATCGGGCACCGCGGCCATCTGACGGACCAGTCCGGCATGCAGGGCATCGGGGTCGGGAGGCGCATACAGGGTGCGCGGATCCAGCAATTCGTCCAGCAATACCGGATGGCGGCTCAGGAAGGCGGCGATCCATGGGCTGGCCCCGACCAGCCGGGTCAGATGGGACAGGGCGTTGGGGTATTCGAGGAGCAGGGACAGGTAGCTGGTTCGCTGCTGAATGCGTTTGAGCAGCTGAAGCATCCGGCCCAGCACCGTTTCGGGATCGTCACTTTCGCCAGCCGCTCTCAGTACCCGCGGGATCAGCCGGGCCAGACGGTGTTTTCCCGCGTTGCTCAGGGCCCGGGTGGCCGGTTCGGACTTAAAGGCCTCCAGAAGGGCGGCTGCACCTGCATCCTTGAATCCCGCGCTTTCGAGAATCCGCCGGCGCTCATCGGTCGTTGTCGACAAGGACCAGGCATCGGCCAGGTCCGCTGCCTTGCCGCCGCCGTCCCCATCCGGGGCGGTTGGGGCCTCGGGTTCCAGCAGCCCGTCAAAATGGGACCGAACCCGGTTCCGATGGTCATCCAGGACCCGCCGATAGTCATCCCAGGTCTCGAACCCCAGGGATCGGGCCAGTTGCAGGCGCGGGAGGGGGTCCGATGGCAGCGCATGGGTCTGCTGGTCGCTGTCCTCCTGAAGCCGGTGTTCGGTGTTGCGGAAAAAACGGTAGGCTGCGGTGAGCTGCCGGCAAACCGGCTGGGGTACGAAGCCCTCTCTGGCCAATGTGTCCAGCACCGTCTGGATGGCCGGCTCCTGGAGGGCCGGCAGGACGCCGCCCCGGATCAGCTGGAACATCTGGCCGAAAAATTCGATTTCCCGGATACCGCCGCTGCCCAGCTTGATGTTGTCGTGCAGTTTTTTCCGGCGGACCTCGGCGGTGATTTTGCGTTTCATCTCCCGCAGGGATTCGAACACCCCGAAATCCAGGTATCGTCGGTAGACGAATGGCCGAAGCCGCCGGAGCAGCCCCCGGCCGGCCTCCAGGTCCCCGGCCACCACGGCGGCCTTGATCAGGGCATAGCGCTCCCACTCGCGCCCCTGGTTCTGGTAATAATCTTCCATGTGGTCGAAGCTCATGACCAGGGGGCCGCCGTCGCCATAGGGCCGCAGCCGCGTATCCACCCGAAAGACGAATCCATCGGCGGTGTTTTCGCCGATGGCCTGGATCAGGTGGCGGCACAGCCGGGTAAAAAAGGCCTCGTTGGGCAGGGGGCGTCTGCCGCCCCGGGTTTCGCCGTTGGCCGGAAATGCGAAAATAAGGTCCACATCCGAGGAAAAATTGAGTTCGCCCGCACCCAGCTTGCCCATGCCGAATACCACCAGGCGCTGGACGGTGCCGGCAGCATCTTCGGGTGTGCCGTCGATCATGCACATGCGGTCGAACAACAGCGCCAGGGCCCCGTCGATGGTCGCCGCTGCCAGGGCGGAAAGGGCGGCCATGGTGTCGTCGAGATCGCACAGGCCGGCGATGTCCCTTACGGCGATGCGCACCATCTCGCGACGCCGGAAGGCCCGCAGGGCCGCTTCGAGCGGCGGCAGCAGGCCGCCCGGGGGAACGTCCGGATGGTCTGCTGCCACCGATTCGAGCAAGGGCGCCAGACGGCGGCCCAGGTGAATTTCTTCAACCGGCTTGAACAGGTCGTTGCTGTCGATCAGGCCCAGGGCCATACGGGGGTGCCGAATGCAGCTGGTGGCCACGAACTCACTGAAACCAACGGTGGCCGCCAGGGCTTTGGCACCGGCCGAGGTGGGGGAGAATGCCATCCCGGTGGCCCTGGCTTCGTCGCAGAAGGCGGTCCATCGCTCCTGTTGATAACGATCCAGAATATCGCAGGGGGAGCCAGTCATGATCGTAGACATATCCTTATCTGTAAAATGGAAACACGGTGCCTTGCATGACCGGCGGTCACCGGTTCAAAACATCATGGAAAGGCTTTCGACACGCATGGCGAAGGGTATCAGATTTCAAAAAAAATGCCAAGATCAGTATTTTTTCGATAGGTTACGGAATCTGTCGGGCCTCGGGGATGAACTCTACAAAATTGTAATTTGAAGGCCAAAAATGTTGCAATTATGTAAAAAATTGCCGTGTGAAAAATGGTGTTGCAGCGCAGACGGTTCGGGATATAATTGGATTTTAACGGCTTTGTCCTGGTGGTATATAAATTGCTTTGTATGAGAAGCTCGCGTTTTTTACGGGTCCGGCATTGCCAGTGTCAATGCCGGCCTTTTTTACCCTCGGCAACCAAAGGAGTGTGAATACCATGTGCCGACTGTTTGCCATGACCAGTGAGACTCCCGTCTCCCCCATGATTGCCATGGAAGCCATGGATGTCATGCGGGAAGGCCACGACGGATCCGGTGTCGGCCTGTTTCTGCGGGACCTGGGCGGTCCCTTCGAGGAGATCAAGGACGCGCCCATCCTGTCGGGCATATTCAGCGAGGCGGGACTGCGGCGTCTGGATACCTTTATGATGGACGTCGGCTTCATGACCAAATACAAAATCACCATCAAGGTGCCCAAAAACCAGCCCGCCGGCGTTCCCAAGCGGGACGTCTACCTGATCCGCGCCTATGAATACCCCGAAGAGTGGGATGATTATTCGAAATCCGCCCTCTATGAAAAACTGCTGGAGATTCGTCTTCAGCTGCGGGCCATGGGCGAAGAGAAGCATGACATGATCGTTTTTTCCTTCTGGCCGGATGTGATCATGCTCAAGGAGATCGGCGACCCCCTGCAGGTGGCCCACTATCTGAACCTGGACCGCAAGGAACTGCATGCCCGGGTGATCATGGCCCAGGGGCGGCAGAACACCAACTATGCCATCAATCTATATGCCTGCCACCCGTTTTTCATCCAGGGGTACGCCTCCATGACCAACGGGGAATGCACGGCGTTCACCCCCATCCGGGAGTTCCTGCTGTCGCGCAATTTTCCCGGCTACACGGGCTACCAGAGCGATTCGGAGGTGTTCACCCACATCCTGCACTACACCCAGACCCGCTTGGGCCTCGATGTCTCGGCCTACAAGCATATCATCACCCCGTTGCAGGATGCCGCGATCGCGGACCACCCCAATGCCGGCCTGTTGAAGCAGCTCAAGCAGTCGTGCCGCCGCCTGATTATCGACGGGCCCAACTGCGTCATCGGGTGTCTGCCGGATCACAGCCTTTTCATGGCCCAGGACCGCAAGAAGCTGCGGCCCGGCGTGGTGGGCGGCCGGCCCGGACGATACGCCTTTTCCTCTGAAATCTGCGGACTTGATTTCGCGGTTCCCGATCGGGACAAGAGCAAGGATTTTCAACCCATGCATCTGGACACGGTCGTTGTCGGGCCGGAGCGCCAGGAGGTTTCCATATGCAGCCAAACGCAGCCGTTACCCCTTCTACACTAAGCGTCAAGGATCTGCCCTGGCAGATTCTCTGGCACAAGGACAAGTGCACGCTGTGCGGCCGTTGCACGGCGGTATGCCCGGTCAATGCCATCGAGCTGGGTGTATTCCGCAAGCGGCGTATCGCGGTTTCCCTCGAACCCGGCGGCAACCCCGCCAGCAGCTTCGATGTCTACCACGGTATTCGCCAGAAGACCGATCCGGCCTATGCCTGTGTGGGCTGTGCCACCTGCAGCCTGGTCTGCCCCAATGATGCCATCCTCCCCATGCGTTCGGACGAGGCGGATAAGCTGCGGTATCATATCAACCGCGGCGGTCAGCCCCGCAGCCGCGGCGGTCGGCGGAATGTCCCCGGCGGCATCCTGGACCAGATCAAGTTCATCCGCATTTCCATGCTCACGGATCCGGCCCTGGATGCCGGGCGCCATGAATTCGAGCTGCGGACTCTGCTGGGCCGTGTGCTGCCTCCGGAGCAGAACCTGAAGTTCCTCAGCGAGAACGGATGGATTCCACCGGTGCGGGAGATCTATCCCCTGATCATCGGCGGTATGAGTTTCGGTGCACTTTCCCCCAACATGTGGGAGGGGCTGCAGATGGGTGTGGCCTACCTCAACGAGGAACTGGGCATGCCGGTGCGCATGTGCACCGGTGAAGGCGGATGCCCGCCGCGCCTGCTGCGCAGCCCCTTTCTCAAATACGTGATCCTGCAGATCGCCAGCGGCTATTTCGGATGGGACGAAATCATTCACGCCATTCCCGAGATGGTGGAAGATCCCTGCGCCATCGAGATCAAGTACGGCCAGGGTGCCAAGCCCGGCGACGGCGGACTGCTGATGTGGCACAAGGTGAACAAGCTTATCGCCGCCATCCGCGGGGTGCCGCCGGGGGTCAGCCTGCCCAGTCCGCCCACCCACCAGACCCAGTATTCTATCGAAGAATCCGTGGCCAAGATGATCCAGTCCATGTACATGGCCTGGGGGTTCAGGGTGCCTGTATATCCAAAAATTTCAGCTACTTCAACGGCAATGGCGGTGCTTAACAACCTGACGCGCAACCCCTATGCCGCCGGCCTGGCCATCGACGGTGAGGACGGGGGCACCGGCGCGGCCTACAATGTCTCCATGAACCACATGGGCCATCCCATCGCCACCAACATCCGGGACGGCTACCTGAACCTGGTCGAAGTGGGCATGCAGAACGAGATCCCCCTGTTTGCCGGCGGCGGTGTCGGCAAGAGCGGCAACCTGGCCGCCAACGCCGCCGCCCTGATCATGCTGGGGGCCAGCGGCGTCCAGACCGGCAAGTACATCATGCAGGCGGCCGCCGGCTGCCTGGGATCGGAGACGGACCGGTGCAATATCTGTAACATCGGCCGCTGTCCACGGGGCATCACGTCCCAGGATCCCCGGCTCTACCGCCGCCTGGATGTGGAAAAGGTGGCCGAACGCGTCGTGGACCTTTTTCTGGCCTTTGACACCGAGCTGAAGAAAATCGTGGCCCCCCTGGGCCGGTCCACCGCCCTGCCCATCGGCATGTCAGACGCCCTGGGCATCGGCGATTACCATGCCGCCCAGCGGCTGAATATCAAGTACGTGGTTTAGATTAGGTGGATAGGCTTTAGCGGTTTAGGCTGTAGGAAAAAGACCCGATCCGATTTCCCTGCAGCCTGCAGCCTAAAAACCTGTTGTTGCTATTACTGGAGAACGAGCGATGACGGAAAACAGACAACCTTTCAATATAACGGGAAAGCGCGACGGGGAGCGCCTGGCCTCGCGGGTTCTCGAAGAACAGATTCAGCAGGCCGTGGACGCGGGCCACCGCAGTCTGGCCATTCATGCCTTCGGTCAGCACGGTATCGGCGGGCGCCTGTGGAAAACCGGCGGCGAGCCGGTGCACCTGAAGATCAAAGGTCATGCCGGCCAGCGGGTGGGGTCCATGGGGTATCCGGGAACCACCATTGACGTCCTGGGGCCGGTATCGGACGACGTCGGCTGGCTCAATGCCGGTGCGACGATCACGGTTCACGGCCACGCGTCCAACGGTGCGGCCAACGGCATGGCCCAGGGGAAGGTCTATGTTGCCGGCAATATCGGCGCCCGGGGCATGACCATGACCAAGAACAACCCCCGCTTTGAACCACCCCAGTTGTGGGTGCTGGGCTCCGCCGGGGATTATTTTGCCGAGTTCATGGCCGGCGGCGTGGCCGTGATCTGCGGCCACGACGCCCAGAATCCGGAAAATGTGCTCGGATACCGCCCCATGGTGGGCATGGTGGGGGGGCGGGTGCTGTTTCGCGGCCCGCAAAAAGGCTTCAGCCATGCCGATGCCAGGATGATGCCCGTCGATGACGACACATGGAAATGGCTGGTCGACGGGCTGGAGCGTTTTCTGACGGCCATCGACCGCCTGGAACTGCGCGAGACCCTGGCGGTCCGCGACGCGTGGCAGTTGATCATCGCCCGGTCGCCCCAGGAGAAAAAAAGCGTCGGCCGGCGTTCCATGGCCGATTTCAGGCGCGATGTGTGGGATAACAAACTGGGCAGGGGCGGCATTGTCGGTGATCTCACCGACATCGACCGCAGCCCGATTCCCCTGATCACCCACGGCAACCTGCGGCGTTTCGTCCCCGTTTGGGAAAACCGCAAATTCAAGGCCCCCTGCGAGTCCACCTGTCCGTCGGGCATTCCCGTGCAGGATCGCTGGCGGCTGGTCCGCGAGGGACGGGTGGACGAGGCCGTTGACCTGGCCCTGGCCTTTACCCCGTTTCCGGCTTCCGTGTGCGGCTACCTGTGTCCCCACCCCTGCATGACCGCCTGTACCAAGGGCTCGGCCTTCATGACCCCGGTGGACGTATCCCAGCTGGGCCGGGCCAGCATCGATGCACGCCTGCCTGAGCTTCCGCCCCTTTCCGGCAAGCGCATCGCTGTTGTCGGCGGCGGACCCGCCGGGATTTCCACGGCCTGGCAGCTGCGCCGCATGGGCCACGAGGCGGTGGTGTTCGATAACGCCCCGACCCTGGGCGGAAAGATCGCCTCGGCAATTCCCAGCAGCCGCATCCCCGCCGACGTGGTCGAAAAAGAGCTGGCCCGGGCGGCGGAAGCAATCCCCCACGTTCACCTCCAGCAACGGTTGAGCCGGTCGGATACGATCCAGTTGATCGCCGATTACGATTTTGTGATCCTGGCCGCCGGCGCACAAAAACCGAGAACCCTGCCCATTCCGGGCAAGGAACGGTTGATCACGGCCATGGATTTTCTGACCGATGCCAAGCATGACCGCGTTTCACCGGGCAACCGGGTGGTGATCATCGGTGCCGGCAACGTGGGCTGCGACGTGGCGACCGAGGCGGCTCGCCTGGGGGCCGGCGAGATCACCCTGCTGGACGTCCAGGAGCCGGCCAGTTTCGGCAAGGAGCGTGAAGACGCCGAGTCGGTGGGCGCCGTGTTTCGCTGGCCGGTCTTCACCCGTCGGATCACCGAGCGGGGCGTGGAGCTGGAGAGCGGGGAACTGATTCCCGCCGACACGGTGGTGGTCTCCATCGGCGATGCCCCGGACCTGGATTTCCTGCCCGACGACGTGGCCACCGAGCGCGGATTCGTGATGGTCAACGAGGATTACCAGACGTCCAACCCCAAGGTCTACGCCATCGGCGATGTGGTGCGGCCCGGCCTGCTCACCGACGCCATCGGCGCCGGACGGCGGGCCGCCGAAACCATCTCGGAAATCATGGCCGGCAAACGGCCCGGTGCGGATCGCAAGATGGTCATCGACATCAACCGCATCTCCCTGGAATACCTGGATCCGCGGATCGTTCAGTACGAAGACATGGAACAGTGCGGGTCCCAGTGCGCTTCCTGCGGCAGTTGCCGGGACTGCGGCATCTGTGTGGCCATGTGCCCGGAGGCGGCCATCAGCCGCAAGGCCCTGGAAGGGCCGGCCTTCGAGTATGTGGTCGATCCGGAGCGCTGTATCGGTTGTGGATTCTGCGCCGGTGCCTGCCCCTGCGGCATCTGGGATCTGGTGGAAAATACCCCCATGGGGTAATGTCAATGACCGGATGCAGCACGTCCGGTGCCGGTTCCCTGTCAATTCCCCGTCGGATCGGATGGTTATCCTTCGTTTGACAGTGATTCTCCCTGTCTGCGCCCCCCGGCGGGCGGCGGGGCAAGGATTCGGCGCCGCTGCCCGGGACCCCGCTAAATGGGCTTGATTTGCCGGGCAGATGTGGTAATTGACCTCAGAACTTTTTACGGCGTATGGCCGACCGGCCCGGCGCAAACAATACGGTTATCTATGCAAGCACGACTGACACTCGAGGACGGCCGCACCTTCCCCTGCAGGTCCTTTACCGGTCCCGGTGAAGCCAGCGGCGAGGTGGTGTTCAACACCAGCATGACCGGTTACCAGGAGGTGCTTACCGACCCCTCCTACAGCGGCCAGATGGTCACCATGACCTATCCGCTGGTGGGCAACTACGGCGTCAACGACGAAGATGTCGAGTCCGGGCGGATTCAGGTCGCCGCTTTTCTGGTCAAGGAGTACCAGCCCTTTCCCAGCAACTACCGGTCCACGCAATCCCTGGCCGACTACCTTGCCGGCCAGAACATACTGGGGGTCGAAGGGCTGGATACGCGGGCCCTGACCCGCCACATCCGCAACGGCGGCGCCATGCGCGCCATCATTTCCACGACGGATCTGGATCCCGAATCCCTGAAACGGCGTGCCAATGCCCTTCCCAGCATGGTGGGCATGGACCTGGCCCGGGAGGTCACCACCCGCCGGGCATACCGGTGGACCGCCGGCAAGCCCGAATTGCTGGGCGATGAGTTGACACTGGATGCCCGCGTATGGCGGCACCGGGGGGATCGGCCTTCGGTGGTGGCCATTGATTTCGGCCTCAAGTACAACATTGCCCGCTGCCTGGAACGGGTGGGTTTCGAGGTCCTGGTGGTGCCGGCCGAAACCGATGCCTCGGCCATTTTGGCCACGGCGCCCGACGGCCTCTTCCTCTCCAACGGGCCCGGCGATCCGGAACCGGTCGTTTACGGCGTCCGGACCGTTAAAGACCTGCTCGGCCGGCTGCCCATTTTCGGCATCTGCCTGGGCAACCAGATCCTGGGCCTGGCCCTGGGCGGGCGTACCTACAAGTTGAAATTCGGTCATCGGGGGGCCAACCAGCCGGTCAAGAACCTGAAGACCGGAAAGGTGGAGATCACCTCCCAGAATCACGGTTTTGCCGTCGACATGGACAGTCTCGGCACCGATGCGGTCGAGGTGACCCACATCAATCTGAACGACAACACCGTGGAGGGCATCCGCCACCGCCGGTTGCCGGCCTTTTCCGTCCAATACCACCCGGAGGCATCTCCGGGGCCGCATGATGCGGCTTACCTGTTCGATCAGTTCAGGGCCATGATGAAAACGAAATGACGAAAATGGACGGATTCGTAAAAAGCCCGATATCTGCTGTTAAATAAATTATAACGCGTTGAAGACAAATCCACGCTTCTGGATTCTGGCTTCTGCACGCTAAATTCGGTCTCCACACACATGCCCAAACGCACGGACATCCATAAAATTCTGATTATCGGCGCCGGCCCCATCATCATCGGGCAGGCCTGCGAATTCGACTACTCCGGGACGCAGGCCTGCAAGGCCCTGAAAGAGGAGGGCTACGAAGTGGTGCTGGTCAATTCCAATCCGGCCACCATCATGACCGACCCGGAAACGGCGGACCGCACCTACATCGAACCGGTCACTCCCGAGGCGGTGGCCAAGATTATCGAGAAAGAGCGCCCCGATGCCCTGCTGCCCACCCTGGGCGGGCAGACCGGATTGAACACCGCCGTCGAGGTGGCCCGGCAGGGAACCCTGGATACCTTCGGCGTGGAACTCATCGGCGCCTCCTTGGACGCCATTGAAAAGGCCGAATCCCGGGACCGCTTCCGCGACGCCATGAACCGCATCGGCCTGCGTATCCCCGAAAGCGGCATTGCCAATACCATGGACGAGGCCCGCGAGATTGCCGAATCGATCGGATTCCCGCTGATCATCCGGCCCAGCTTTACCCTGGGCGGCACCGGCGGGGGGGTGGCCTACAACCCTGAAGACCTCGAAAAAATAGCCAAATCGGGACTGGATGCCAGCCTTACCAGCCAGGTGATGCTGGAGCAGTCGGTGCTGGGGTGGAAAGAGTATGAGTTGGAGGTGATGCGTGACCACGCGGACAACGTGGTGATCATCTGCTCCATCGAGAACCTGGACCCCATGGGTGTGCATACCGGTGACTCCATTACCGTGGCGCCGGCCCAGACCCTCACCGACAGGGAATACCAGCGGATGCGCGACGCGTCCCTGGACATCATGCGCGAGATCGGCGTGGACACCGGCGGGTCCAACGTGCAGTTCGCCGTCGATCCGAAAAACGGCGACCTGATCGTCGTGGAGATGAACCCCCGGGTCTCCCGGAGCAGCGCCCTGGCTTCCAAGGCCACCGGGTTCCCCATTGCCAAGATTGCCGCCAAGCTGGCCGTGGGGTACACCCTTGACGAGATCCCCAACGACATCACCGGTGAAACCCTGGCCTCATTCGAGCCGACCCTGGACTATTGCGTGGTCAAGATTCCCCGCTGGACCTTCGAAAAATTTCCGGAAACCCCGGACCTGCTGACCACCGCCATGAAATCGGTGGGTGAAACCATGGCCATCGGCAGGACATTCAAAGAAGCCTTCCAGAAGGGGCTGCGGTCCCTGGAGATCGGCCGCTTCGGCTTCGGCGCCGACGGTAAGGACCGCCCGGAAGCTGATGGCGCGCCGCCGACCCCGGATGAAATCGAACAGAAACTGGCCATTCCCAACTCCCAGCGCATCTTTTACCTGCGTCATGCCCTTCAGGCGGGCATGTCCATCGAGGAGATCCACCAGACGACCGCCATCGATCCCTGGTTTCTCTTTCAGCTGGAACAGATTTTCCGCATGGAGCAGGAACTGATCGAGGCCGCAGAGACGGCTGGCCCGGGGGAGGGCGCTGAAGAAGCCCGCTTCTCCGCCCTCAGCGCCGACCAATTGACCCGCGCCAAGGCCTTCGGTTTTTCCGACGCCCAGATCGCCCATATTACCGGCGTCACGGAAAAAGTGGTGGCCCGGGCCCGCACGGACATGGGCATCCGGCCGGTATACAAGCTGGTGGACACCTGTGCGGCGGAATTCCGGGCTGCCACCCCCTACTACTATTCCACCTACGAAACCGAGTGCGAAGCCCGGGTCTCGAAGCGGAAAAAGGTCATGATTCTGGGCGGCGGACCCAACCGCATCGGCCAGGGCATCGAATTCGACTACTGCTGCGTCCATGCCTCTTTTGCCCTGCGTGAACTGGGCGTGGAGAGCATCATGGTCAACAGCAACCCGGAAACGGTGAGTACCGATTACGACACCTCGGACAAGCTCTACTTCGAGCCGTTGACCCGCGAGGACGTGCTCCATATCGTGGAGAAGGAAAAGCCCGACGGCGTGATCGTCCAGTTCGGCGGGCAGACCCCGCTGAATCTCTCCACACCGCTTTACCAGGAAGGCGTACCCATCCTGGGCACCCAGCCGGAAAGCATCGACCGGGCCGAAGACCGGGAACTGTTCCAGGCCATGCTCAAGAAGCTGGGCCTCATGCAGCCGGCCAACGGCACGGCCCTGTCCGTTGCCGATGCCCTGACGATTGCCGACACCATCGGCTATCCGGTGATCGTGCGGCCCTCCTTTGTCCTGGGGGGGCGGGCCATGAAGATTGTCTACGACCCCAGGGATATGGAGACCTTTACCCGGCTGGCCATCCTGGCGTCCCCGGGTCATCCCGTGCTCATCGACAAGTTTCTGGAGGCGGCGGTGGAAGTGGACGTGGACGCCATCTGCGACGGGACCACCAGCATTATCGGTGGCATCATGGAACACATCGAGGCCGCCGGTGTCCACAGCGGCGACTCCGCCTGTGTCCTGCCTCCCATCAGCATCGGCAGCGATATGGTCGCCCGGATCAGCGCCGCCACGAAGGCCATGGCTGCCGAACTGAAAGTGGTGGGGCTGATGAACGTTCAGTATGCCATCAAGGACAACCAGCTTTTTGTGATCGAGGTCAACCCCCGGGCGTCGCGCACGATTCCCTTCGTCAGTAAATCCACCGGGGTTCCGCTGGCCAAGCTGGCCACCCGGATCATGCTGGGCCAGACCCTTGCCGAACTGGGGTTTACCCGGGAAGTGGTCCCCGTGCACCTGTCGGTCAAAGAGGCGGTGCTGCCCTTTGACCGGTTCCCGGACGTGGATACCCTCCTGGGTCCGGAGATGAAGTCCACCGGTGAAGTGATGGGCATCGGCAAGGATTTTGGCCGGGCCTATGCCAAGGCGCAGCTGGGCGCCGGCCAGCGCCTGCCCCTGGCCGGAACGGTGTTCATCAGTGTGGGTGATGACGACAAGACGGCCATGCTGCCGGTGGCAGCCCAATTTGCAGATATGGGATTCGATATTCTGGCCACCGACGGGACCTGGTCCCGTCTCACCGCCAGCGGCATCCCGGCGGAACGGATCAACAAGGTGTCCCAGGGGCGCCCCCATGCCGCCGACGCCATCAAGAACGGCCGCATCCAGCTGATTATCAACACCGGTACCGGTGACGAACCCCGCCGGGACGGCTATACGATCCGTCGGGCGGCCCTTAAATTCAAGGTGCCCTACGCCACGACGGCCGCCGGTGCGCTGGCCGTGTGCCGGGCCGTTGAGGCACTCCGGGAAAAACCCTTTACCGTGAAACCCATCCAGGACTATCATGGATAGCGGGTCCATCAGGCCCGGACCAACCATTTCCCCTTCAAGGCCAATGAAAATGAACCCATCTGAAACAACACGTCTGGAAATGATCGGTGAGGACAAACCCCGGGAAGAATGTGGCCTTTTTGGCGCTTTCAATCATCCGGACTCGGCGAAAATGTGTTACTTCGGGCTCTATGCCCTCCAGCATCGGGGGCAGGAGAGTGCCGGGATCGCCGTTGCCGACGGCGGTGCGATAGACGAATACAAGGGGATGGGGCTGGTTCCCGACGTGTTTGACATGGACATCCTGGAGGGCCTCAACGGCTCCAGTTCGGTCGGACACGTGCGCTACTCCACCACGGGCAGTTCGGTGGTGGCCAACGCCCAGCCGCTGGTGGTGCGCCACCGCAACCGGGCCTATGCCGTGGCCCACAACGGCAACCTGGTGAATGCCCACCATGTGAAAGCCGAACTGGAGGATGCCGGCTCCATCTTCCAGACCACCATGGACAGCGAGGTGTTTCTGCACCTGTTCGTCCGCAGCCTCCACCTGGGTTTCGAGGAGGCCCTGAAAGCCTCGGTGGCCCGCCTGAAGGGGGCTTTTTCCATGGTGGTGCTGACCAGCCGGGGCGAATTGATCGGCATCAAGGACCCTCACGGCTTCCGGCCCCTGTGCCTGGGCAAACTCAACGGTTCCTGGGTGCTGGCATCGGAGACCTGCGCCCTGGACCTGGTGCAGGCGGAATTTGTTCGCGAACTGGACCCGGGTGAGATTGTCATCATCAGCAGGGACGGGGTCAAAAGCATTCGCACCAATACCCCCAATCGCAGGGCGTTCTGCATTTTTGAATTCATCTACTTCGCCCGACCGGACAGCACCTTTTTCGGCCACAACGTCTACCTCACGCGCAAGGCCCACGGCCGGCGGCTGGCCGAGGAAGCGCCCGTGGATGCCGACCTGGTCATGCCTTTTCCCGATTCGGGCACCTATGCGGCCCTGGGGTATTCCGAAGCATCGGGCATCCCTTTCGAAACGGGCATGATCCGCAACCACTACGTGGGCCGCACATTCATTCAGCCGACCCAGAGCATGCGGGACTTCGGGGTCCGGGTGAAGCTCAACCCCATCAAGGAACTGCTCAAGGGCAAGGACATCATCATCATCGAAGATTCGATTATACGGGGCACCACCGTAAAGACACGCGTAAAGGCTCTTCGTGAATTGGGGGTCAAACGGGTTCACCTGAGGGTCAGCGGGCCGGCCCACCGCTTTCCCTGCCATTACGGCATCGATTTTTCCACCAAAGGGGAGCTGATCGCAGCCAGGATGAACGTGGCGGAGCTGCGTGACCACCTGGGCCTGGATTCCCTGTACTACCTGAGCCTGGAAGGGCTGCTCGCATCCACCGGTATCGACAATCCGGTCGATCATTTCTGCAAGGCCTGTTTCGATGGCTGCTACCCGGTTCAGTTCGACGACAACCTTTCCAAGCACTGTATGGAGGTCAGAAGAACCCCATAATTCAGCGAATGAGGCTTGCCTTTCCTGAACCGACACACTAAAATGCGACCAAAAGACGGCTTCCGGAACTTACCATCGCCTGGGGGGGAGTATGATCGAGTCCAAATATCTGAAGGAAAATATTGAGAATATTCAGCGACTCATGTCCATCTCGGCCCTGAAGCATTTCGAGACCCGCAACCTGGGAAAATTGCTTCGCCTCAGTAAAATCCGCCAGTACGAATCCGGTGAAACGATCATCCAGGAAGGGGACATGGACCCCTGGCTCTACTTTTTGCTCTCCGGTAAAATCCGCATCACCAAGGAAGGCGAAGAGATCGGAGCCATCTCGAAGAAGGGTGAAATCTTCGGCGAGATGCGGATTATTGACGACCAGACCCGCAGCGCCACGGTGCTGTCGGACGGCAAGACCATCTGTCTGGCCGTGGACACCTCCGCCGGGAACCGGCTGTCCTCCTCCGATCAAAAGGATGAGCGCCTCGACTTTCTGCTGCTGCTCTACCGGATTTTCGCCGAATACATGACCTACCGCCTGCGCCTGACCAACGAAGAGCTGATCCGGGCCAAAAAGGAGGTGCGGCGCCTGGGCGGCAAAGCCGGATCGACGCCGGATAAAGATGAAGATGCGGACCTGGAAAACCTGATGAAATCGATGTGATGCGAAAAACGGTATCCTTTACCCGCCATTCGGCCAACGTATTCTTCCACCTCCTGACCCGGTGCAACCTTCGTTGCCGGCACTGCTACATCAACCCCGATCAGCACGGCCGAAACACCCTGGACATCGATACCATCGATCGGTGGCTGACCCTGTTCGCCCGCCGGCATCCCGAATCCAACGTCATTTTTCTGGGCGGTGAACCGACCCTGCACCCGGACCTGTCCACCGCCGTCCGCCGGTCCAGGGCCCTGGGATACGCATCGGTGACCATCGATACCAACGGCTACCTTTTTCACGACATCCTCGATCGGGTGTCGCCGGACGAGGTGGACTACTTCAGTTTCAGCCTGGACGGCCCCAGCCCGTCGATCAACGATCCCCTGCGCGGATCGGGCAGCTTCGAGCACTGCACGCGCGGCATTGCCGCGGCCAAAGAACGCGGTTTTGCCGTCAGCCTCATCTATACGGTCAGCCGGGCCAACATCGACCACCTGGCGCGCATGCCGACCCTGCTGGACGAACTGGGGGTCGACCGGTTTTTTATCCAGGTGATCGGCGTCCGGGGCGAGTGGGCCGAGGACCCCCGGCATCGGGACGCCCTTGCCCAGGTGGACCGGGACACTTGGCTGGCGGTGATCCCGCAGGTGGCCGAATCCGTCGCCCGGCGGGGGATCACCGTCACCTTCCCCAAGGTGTTCCTGGAGCCCGATGAACCCTTCGAATGCGCCGGCCTGGTGGCGGACAACTACTTCATTTTTCCCAACGGCCGCGTCTATCGATGCCCCTTATGCGAGGACTACCCCCTGCACAGCCTTGAAATCCGCGATGACCGGCTGGTGGCCGCCGCCAAGGTCAACGAGGCGGACCTGTTTCCCCTGTGCATTCCCGAGGGATGCGTCATGAACCGCATCATCCAGCCCCGCAACCTTCCCCCTGCCGATGGCGGCAAGCCGGCTTACAAAATAGCCTGCTGTATGCTTAAAGAAGAAATCACTCCGTAGCGCGGGCTATCTCAGGCAGACACCTGATTCAGGCTACCGCCTCGATAAATGACGCTTCCATTTCCCGCCGGAGGCGTTTGATCAGCTGGAGGGACTCAGAGACCTTCTTCATCTCCGCCGGCGTCTGCCGCAGGTGCCGCATCTGTGCCGGGCACAGGTACCAGGTGCAGACAAAGGGCCGCTGGAGTCGTTCCAGCCGACAGCCGTCGGGGCCTGCATAGCGGCAGTGATCTCCCGGTTGGGAGAGCAGCTGCCGCTCGGGCGGGGGGATGCCGGCCAGGTGGAAGAAGAGCAGGTCCCTGAAGTCGGCCCATACCCACGCCCGCTGACAGCAGACGTCCGTGCAGGCGGGACAGGCCTGCTCACACAAAATGTCCATGCGGGGAAAGATGGACTCCAGCAGGCGCCGGGCCTGCCGGGCCTGCCGGTGGTTTCCGGCCAAAGCGGACCAATGCGTTCGAAGGGCGTCGGCCAGGCTGGCGTTGGCCTCGCACCACAGGGCGGGGGTGTTCCAGGGGATGGCGGAAAGGGGTGCCGTCATGGGGTTCTCATAAACGGATCGGGACCATTATTCAATATCGGGTGATGCGAAACATTTTACCCCGGATCAGGGAGGACATCCCAGGGATAAAATTTTTCACATCATCGAGACGTGCGCCGCAAACCTCTTTGTGGGCGGGCGTGGTTAGAAATGACCCATCGGCCCGGCGACATGGTCCACCCAGATGTCCACGAACGCATCATATTCGGCCGTGCCTTTAAGCACGGGGACGCAGGTGATGCCGGCGCGGGTCAGGATGGACTTCCAGGAATCCGCCTCATCGCCGGCCATGTCATTTTTGGCGTGATCGCCGGCTACGGACATGAACGGCATCAGGTAGGCCTTTCTGATTTTTTTCCGCAGCACCAGATCCTTTATCAGGCCGACATCGGGATAGCCTTCGACGGTGCCCACGAAGATGTTGGGGTCCTTGAGCTGCAACTGGAACATCAGCGCCGCATAAAAGGCGTTTGAGGGGTGATGGGTGCCATGCCCCATCAGCACGACGGCTTCACCGGGTTTGCGCTCGGGGGGGATGGTCCCGATAATGGCGTCCACGGCCCGCGCCATGTCTTCCTGGGTGGCGATCAGCGGATACCCCAGAATGATTTTCTGAAATCCGCCCATGATTTTGAACGCGCCCACGGTTTTGCGCAAATCGTGGTATTCCGCACCTCCGATGGTATGCAGGGATTGAACGGCCACGTGGGTGAATTTCTCATCCAGCATCTTCGCCAGGGCCACTTCCGGCGAATCCAGCACCTTTCCCTGACCGGCGAGTTTGTTGCGGATGATGTCAGACGTATAGGCCCATCGAACGGGCGTATCGGGATAGGCGGCCTTTACTTTCCGGTCGATATTCTCAAATGAGACCTGGGCGGACGCCTCACTCGACCCGAAGGCGACCAGGAGAATGCCGGTTTTCCTGTCCGCCTGATGGCCGTGACCGGCTGACGCATGCACCTGGGCTGCTGCCAGAAAGAAAAGTAAAACCAGCATGATTCCACACCGTTTTTTTGCTCGCATACCGTGCTCCTTTTCCATTGTCGTTGAGGTTGACCCTGCATGAACCGGCATAAAAAAACCCTTCATGGCCCGATTGGCATGAAGGGCTGCACCCGGTTTACTTGACCCTGTCAGAAATTGTGCCGAATCCGGTCCATCGCGGAATAGACGGCATTTGCAAAGGCAGGTCTTCTGGCTTCCGGATCCATCTACTTTCTGCCCTTCCCGTTTCGCTGCTTCCCGAAACAGTGGTGTCGCAGATTTCGTCCCCGGATACAGTGGCGGGACCGCTCCCGATTTAAACGGGATTCCCTTTTAAGCCCTGTCGGGCGCCTTCAGGGAAAAATCTCTATCCAAAAGGGTGTCCTTTGTCAAATACTAATACTCCCCTTCCGGGGCGACATCGTACCGGATCGTTTCGACTGGGGACTTAACCCGGAAGGCCAATTGGAGATGTCCTCAGGGCGCGCCGGGATTCCGGCCGCTGCCGCCCCTTTTCATTTGCCTTGACGCAAGGGCCTGTATGTGCGAATGCCAAATAAAAAAATGCATGGACGGTATGCTGTCGCTTTTGAATGATACCGGCGCCCATGCGTAACACAGGAACAGACCTATGAGACTTGGCATCATCGGGCTTCCCCAGTCGGGCAAGGCGACTGTTTTCGAAGCGTTGACCCGCAGCGTTGCCGCGGACGGCAATCGCCAGGAAAGCCGTATCGGTACCATCACCGTCCCGGACCAGCGGGTGGACACCTTAAGCGCCATGTACCAGCCGCGTAAAACCATCTTTACCCGGGTGGAGTATTTTCTGCCCGGAAAGGGGGACCACGGTGCCGCGGCCAAAAAAGACCAGAGCATCTGGACCCAGGTGCGCGACTGCGACGCCCTGATTCATGCGGTGCGCAATTTCAGCGGGTATGGTTTTGACGACCCCACCCCTGCGGCGGACGTGGCGGCGATCGACCAGGAGCTGATCATTTCCGATCTGGTCGTGGTGGAAAAGCGGTTGGAGCGCCTGGCCCTGGACGCGCGCCGCGGGAAAAAACCCAATCCCGAGGAGATTGCCCTGCTGGACCGCTGCAAGGCGCATCTGGAGAATGAAACCCCCCTGCGCCACTTCCCCGACATCGCTGCCGCCAAGCTCCTGCGCGGTTTTGCCTTTCTTTCGGCCAAACCCATGCTGATGCTCTTCAACAACGAAGACGAAGACGACCGCCTGCCCGAGGACGCCTCTCTGCCCGACGGCGAGGCGTGCATGGTGATCCGGGCCAAGCTGGAGCAGGAACTGGCCCAGATGTCCGACGACGAGGCGCAGGATTTTCTGAGCGAGTTCAATATCACCGCGTCGGCCACGGACCGCGTGATCATGCGCTCCTACGACCTGATGGGGCTGATTTCGTTTTTCACGGTGGGTGAGGACGAAGTGCGGGCCTGGACCATCGGACGGGACACCGATGCCGTGGATGCGGCCGAAGTGATCCACTCGGACATCAAAAAGGGGTTCATCCGCGCCGAGGTGCTGGCCTACGACGACCTCATTGCCGCCGGTACCTATGCCGAGGCCCGTAAAAAAGGCACGGTGCGCCTGGAGGGCAAGACCTACCGGGTCTGTGACGGGGATATCATCAACTTCCGCTTCAATGTCTGACGGGATCCGTTCATCTGTGACCCGCCCCGTGCCCCCGTCGATGCCCCGTTGGAAGGTGTTGCTGTCCGAGAGCGTGACCCGCGCGGGGCAATTGGCCGAGCACGTCGATGTCGACCCCGACCGGATAGCGCTGGTGATCCGTGATTTTCCCGTGCGGATCAATCCCTACTATCTCTCCCTGATCCGGCAGCCGGGCGATCCCATGTGGCGTCAGGCGGTGCCCGATCCGGTCGAACTGGCCGACACCGCCGGATCGGCCGACCCCCTTTGCGAGGAGGCGCGATCCCCGGTGCCCGGGCTGATTCACCGCTACCCGGACCGGGCGGTCTTCCTGGTGTCGGACCGCTGTGCCATGCACTGCCGCTTCTGCATGCGCAAGCGACGCGTGGGCGGCGTTTCCCGAAACGACCGCATCGCCGCCGGTATCGACACCATTCGCCGGACCCCCGACATTGCTGAGGTGGTGCTGTCCGGCGGCGACCCGTTGATGCTCGACGACGACAGGCTGGCCCGGCTGCTGGACCAGATCCGGCGTATCAACCATGTGCGCCTGGTCCGGATTCACTCGCGAATGCCCTGTACCCTGCCCCATCGCATCACCGACAACCTGGTTCACGTGCTGAAGGCATTCCAGCCCATCTACCTGAACACGCATTTCAATCACCCCGGCGAAATCACCGAACGGTCTTCGGCCGCCTGCGTCCGCCTGGCCGATGCCGGGATTCCGCTGGGGTGCCAGACGGTGCTGCTCAAGGGCGTGAACGATGACCCGGCCGTCATGCGCCGGCTGATGAGAGGGCTCCTGGCCATCCGCGTTCGACCCTATTACCTGCACCAGCTGGACCGGGTGCGCGGCACCGGTCATTTCCATGTTCCGGTGGCCACCGGCCTGCAGATCATGGATGCGCTGCGCGGTCACCTGTCCGGCATGGGCGTGCCCCACTATATGGTGGACCTGCCCGGCGGTGGCGGAAAAATTCCCCTGACGCCGAATTACGTGGTCGACAAACATCCGGGCCGCTGGACCATCCGTAATTTCGAGGGCCGGCATTTCAACTACCCCGTCTGAGCCAGGCCGTTTCTCCCGTTTTCCGGCGGGGCGCCGGTCCTGATTTTTCCTGCCCCGCGACATGCGGCGCCCGGTCATGTGACCCGTGCCGGCAGGCTTTCCGATATTTGCCGAATGCCATTTGCTTTCTGGCCCACCAATTTTTTTTGAGGGTATGCTTGCAATTATGGTCAGGTTCGTGTTCATTGGAAGGACGTTTATTCTGGTGGCATCGCCACGCGATGACTGTTAACCGATCCAGGCAACGAAGGGAGCAATCATGAAAAAAGGCGAACGACTGGTAATTGTGGGTTGCAGCGGTGCCGGCGGCCCGGCGGCCATGATGGCTAAAAAGCTGATGCCGGAGGTGGACGTAACGGTGATTCGAAAAGAGACCTGCTTCATTGTCCGGTGAGCGTTGCCCCATGTCGTGGCCGGTCTGGCCACCCCCGAATCCATCGTGGTCCCCGACAAGATGCTTGAAGCCGCCGGACTGACGGTCATCGTGGATGAAGTCGCCCATGTGGACAAGGTCAACAAGCGCATTCGACTGTCCGGCGGCCGCGAGATTGACTATGACAAGCTGTTTCTCGGCATGGGCGCCCGTTCTTTTATACCGCCCATCGACGGCCGCGACCTCAACGGCGTCCTCTCCCTGCGCAGTGCTGGCGACGCTGAACGAATACGGCGTTACATCGCCGAGAAAAAGCCTGAACGCCTGGTGTTTGTGGGCGCAGGTTTCATCAGCCTGGAAGTGGCGTCCCTGCTGGCAGCCGATGGCGGTTCCCCGAGAACGATTACCGTCGTCGAGTTGATGGACCGTCCGCTGCCCCTGATGCTGGACGCGGATATGGCGGCACCCGTCGCGGACTATCTGGCGGAAAAAAACATCCGGCTGCTCACCGGCGAGAAAGTCAAAACCATTCTCGGAAGCAATGGCCGGGTGACCGGCGTGGAACTGGACTCGGGAACGGTCATCGACGCGGATATGGTTTTCATCAACGTGGGGGTTCGGCCGAACACCGAACTGGCCGAGGCCATGGGCCTGGAGATGGGCCAGTTCGGCATCAAGGTCAACGCCTATCAGGAAACCTCCGACCCGGATATTCTTGCCGGCGGCGACTGTGTCGAAAAAATCAATTTCATCACCGGCAAGCCCGAAGGCGGCCGGCTTCGGGGCCCGGCGGTGATGCAGGGCCGTCTGGCCGCCAAACGGCTGGCCGGCTATGATATCCAGTTTCCCGGCGTGCTCAATGCGGGCGGATGCCAGATGTTCGACCTGGTCGTGACGGCCACGGGCCTCACGGACGCGGATGCCAAACGCCACGGGTTCGACACCGTCTGCGCGGTGGTCGATTCGCGCAGCAAGCACGCCATGATTCCGGGCATGCTGCCCTGGAAGATCAAGCTGGTGTTCGACAAGGCCAGCCAGCGGTTGATCGGCGGCCAGATCGTCAGCCACACGATCGGACCGTCCAGGGAGATCGATGCGGTCAGTGCCTTCATCCTCGGCCGGCGGACCATCGGCGAACTGACCACCTTTACCTCGGCCTGCAACCCGGATATCTCATCGGAGCCCAGCGCCGAGCCGATCACCATCGCGGCTGAACAGGCCCTGCAGAAATTAAGACAGGCCTGAGAAAACCCGGGGCACCTGGCGGCCCGTCATGCCGGTGCCCCGATGCCCCCATCGATTCTTGCGCTCAAGTTTTTGCCCCTGCTGACGATAACCGATCCATGCATCCATGACTATCCGGAAAAGGGTATTTCGTCCTCGGACGCCGAGCGATATGCCCGCGGAAAGATGCTTCACTGGCCCTGTTCCGGACCCGAATCCCCCATGTCCGGAAAGGCGCTCGATCAACCGGGGGCTTTGCTTTAAAGGAGCAATCATGATCAACAGGACGTATCTGCTGGCGGCCGTGACAGGTTTGATTTTAATTGCAGCGGCGGTACCTGCCGGTGCCTTTGGCGTGGAGTTTGCCGTGGGCGGGTGGCTCCAGGAACCCAGCGGGTCGCTGGGGTATAAGGTCCTGGGGGCGGACGATATCCTCGATGTCGAAGGAGACCTGAAATATGACGATGAAACCCGGGTCTCGGCCCGCCTGTCCATCGACATGCCGCTGTTTTTGCCCAATATCTACCTTATGGCCACGCCCATGGAATTCAGTGCAACCGGAGAAAAAGCAGACGGATTCAATTTCGGCGACGTCACCTTCAATCCGGGGCCGTTTTATTCGGAAACGGTCTTGGACAGCCTGGACGTGGGCCTGTATTATGGCATTCCCTTGCTCAAAACCGCCACCTTCGACACGTTCAATATCGATGTCGGCGTGAATGTGCGCATATATGATTACGAACTGAAGATTCGCCAGGATTCAAGCGGACTCCGTGAGTCCGAGACCGGCACCTTTCCCATCCCCATGGCCTTTCTGGCGGTCCAGTTCCGTCCCTTCGAGCGCCTGTCCCTCGAAGCGGAAGGGCGCGGCATTTCATACAGCGGCAACGACGTATACAGCCTGATCGGCCGGGTCAAGGTCAGGGTCGCCGGCCCGCTGTTTGCCGCCGGGGGATACCGGTACGAAAAGGCCGAACTGGACGAAGAGGATATCCTGGCGGATGTGGAATTCAGCGGTCCGTTCGTGGAAGCCGGGTTTTCGTTCTGACCGGAATGCCATACGGATACAGCGGTCCCGTTGCCGGGCCGCCCCCTTTACGCCCGGTCGGCCGGCGTGGGTGATGCCGGGTGCGCCCGAACCCAAAGAAGCATCGCCCATGCCGGTGCCCGTCCGCGAACTCACGCTTTTCCAACGCTTTAACCGCGTCCTGCCTTAAAAAGCATTGACACCCCAAAGGGGTTTCGTTATGGGTGCTTTGGTTTGATCCTGAATTTGATCAAATATGTGATAAAATTTTAAGGGAGGATTGAAATGGCTCTGAGTTTCATCGAGGGCAACGAGGCGGCGGCGCTGGGGGCCATGGCCGCCGGCTGCCGGTTTTTTGCCGGGTATCCCATCACGCCGGCCACCACCATATACAACGCCATGCTCAGGTACCTGCCCCCGGAGGGCGGGGTCTGCCTCCAGGGTGAGGACGAGATCGCGTCAATCGGCTATTGCCTGGGCGCCTCCATGGCGGGCAACAAGGTCCTCACGGCCACGTCGGGACCGGGCATCAGCCTTTACAGCGAACAGATTTCCTTTGCCATCGGCAGCGAGATCCCCCTGGTCATCGTCAACGTTCAGCGGCTGGGGCCTTCCACCGGATCCGCCACCAAAGGGGCGGACGGGGACATCCAGTTCATGCGCTGGGGCTCCAGCTCCGGTCTGCCGGTAATCGTTCTGGCGCCGGTGGATGCGGCCGACTGCTATCGGCTCACCGTCCACGCCTTCAACCTGGCCGAACAGTTTCGCTGCCCGGTCTTTCTGGCCTCCAACAAGGAGATTGCCATGACCCGGGAAAGCGTCGATCTGGACGCCATCGACCTGCCGGATATTGTCACCCGCCGGCCGGCCGACCGGCAGACCCCCTTTTTGCCCTTTGCCAGCGCCGGTGATGACACGGCCCCGGATTTTCTGCCCATCGGCGATCAAACCCTGGTACGGCAGACCTCCTCCACCCACGGCGCCAACGGATACATTACCGTCGATCCCGATGAGATCAACGCCTTTCAGCACCGCCTGGAGAAAAAACTGACCGCCCACGTGGACCGGTTCACCTTTTTCGACCAGGACCTGGACCCCCGGGCCGACACCCTGGTGGTGGCCTACGGCGTGACCGCCCGGGCCGCCCGGGTGGCGGTGGCCGCATCCAGAGCGGCCGGCAAGCCGGTTTCCCTGCTGGTTCCCAAAACCTTGTGGCCGGTGCCGGAACGGCTGATTGTCGATACGGCCGCCGCCTATGAGCGGGTCGTGGTGGTGGAAATGAACACGGGGCAGTACGTGCGTGAGATCCGCCGGCTGCTGCCCGGCAAAAGCATCGATTTTTTCGGACAGATGAACGGCAATCTGATCAAACCGGAACAGATCGGGGAGGTGATATAAATGAGCAGTCTGATCAATACCAGCCGGCCTCCGGTGTTCTGCCCGGGATGCAGCCATGAACGCATCACCACCAGCCTGGACAAGGCCTTCGGACGCATGGGGCTTGCCGGCAGCCAGGTGGTTATCGTCAGTGACATCGGATGCTCGGGCCTTTTCGACACTTTTTTCAACACCCATGCCTTTCACGGGCTGCACGGCCGGGCGCTGACCTATGCCACGGGGTTGAAGATGGCCCGTCCGGACCTGAAAGTGATCGTGACCATGGGCGACGGCGGCCTGGGTATCGGCGGCGCCCACGTGCTCTCCACCTGCCGCCGGAACATCGACCTGACCCTGCTGATCCTGAACAACTTCAACTACGGCATGACCGGCGGACAGTGCTCCTCCACCACCCCGCAGGAGGCCATAGTGGGATCCGGGTTTCTCAACCGGCTGGAAAAGCCCATCGACATCTGCCAGGTCACCGCCGCGGCCGGGGCCGGCTTTGTGGCACGAACCTCATCCTATGCACCGGACCTGGTCGACCTGATGGTGGCGGCCATGGACTTCGATGGATTTTCGGTGGTCGACATGTGGGGCATGTGCCCCGGCCGCTATACCAAACGCAATAAACTCACCCCCAAAAGCATCGAGGCCGATCTGGCCCTCCTGCCGCGATTTCAGGGGGCGGTGCCTGAAAACCAGCGCCAGGAGTACGGCCGCGGGTATCGGACTGCTGCCGGCGGGTTGCCTGTGCCGGCCCGGCCGGCCAAGATCGAGGCCCGCTTTCAGCCGCCGGCCTCCAAGCGCCAGGAGGTCCTGATCGTGGGCAGTGCCGGGCAGCGCATCGTCACCGCCGGTGAAATCGTCTGCCTGGCGGGCATGACCGGCGGCTGGCATGCCACCTTGAAAAACGATTATCCCATTACCGTGCTGCGCGGCCATTCGGTAAGTGAGATGGTGCTCGCCCCGCAGCCGGTGGACTATACCGGTATCGAACACCCCGACGTGGTCGTGGCCCTGGCCGACGAAGGGGTCGGGCGGCGCAGGAAAATGCTGGCCCGGCTGGGCAGCGGCACCCTGATCCTCAAGGCGGCCGGCGTCACCCTTCCCGAAACCGGCGCCACCGTGCAGGAGGTGGATTTCAAAGCCCAGCGGATCAAGGCGCAGGACTGGGCCCTGGCCAGCCTGGCCCTGCTGGCCAGAGGGAACCGGGTGCTGACCATGGAGATGCTCGAAGCCGCATTGGCGGTCCGGTTTAAAACGGCCATATTGGAGACGGCCAGGGAATTGATCCACCGGGTTACCCCCTAACCACCCTTTCACCATAACGGAGACGTAAAGGAGATCTCATGGATTTTCAACTGAGCAAGGAACTGGAGATGCTGCGCAAGGCGGTGCGCGAATTCGCCACCAAGAAGATCGCGCCCAATGTGGACCAGTGGGACGAAGCGCACTACTTTCCATACAAAGAGGTCATCAAGCCCATGGGCGAGCTGGGTTTCTGGGGCACGGTGATTCCGGAGGAATACGAGGGCGAGGACATGGGCTGGATGGCGGCCATGATCGTCACCGAAGAGATTGCCCGGGTGTGCAGTTCGCTGCGGGTGCAGGTCAACATGCAGGTGCTCGGCTGCGCCTTCACGATTTTGACCTACGGAACGGAAGCCCTGAAAAAGAAGTACATCCCGGGGCTGTGCACGGCCGACCTGATCGGTGGCTTCGGCATCACCGAACCGGACGCCGGTTCGGATGTGATGGCCATGACCAGCACGGCTGAAGACAAGGGCGACCACTGGCTGCTCAACGGCTCCAAGACTTGGATTTCCAACGCGGAGGTGGCCGACGTCCTGATCTACTACGCCTACACGGACATCGACGCCGGTTCCAAGGGGCTGTCGGCCTTCGTGATCGAGCCCAAGACCTTCAACGGGGTCAAGACCACCCGTCTGGACAAGATGGGCTCGTTCAGTTCGCCGACCGGCGAGGTGTTTCTTGACAATACCCGGGTACCCAAAGAGAACATTCTGGGCAAACCGGGCATGGGCGCCAAGATCGTATTCGGTTCATTGAACCAGACCCGTTTGTCGGCCGCGGCCGGTGCGGTGGGCGTGGCCCAGGCCTGTCTGGATGTGGTCTCCAAATACTGCAACGACCGCAAGCAGTTCGGCAAGCCGATCGGCCAGTTCCAGATGAACCAGGATATGGTGGCCCAGATGGCCACGGAGGTCGACGCGGCCCGCCTGCTGGTCTACAAGGCGGCCTGGGCCAAGGACCAGGGCCGGCTCAACAACGGCCTGGATGTGGCCAAGGCCAAATACTTTGCCGGAGAGGCGGTCAATAAGTGTTCCAATTACGCCATGCGCATCCTGGGGGCCTACGGCTACTCGACCGAGTACCCGGTGGCCCGCATCTACCGGGATACGCCGACCTACTACATGGTGGAGGGCTCGGCGAACATCTGCAAGTGGATCATCGCCCTGGATCAGCTGGGGTATCGCAAGGCCAACCGCTAAACCGTTTCACCCGGAAGAGGCATCTTGCGGCCCGGATCGGCGTTCTCACATGCTTACAATCCTCGATGCAGCGCTGCTACGCCTGCGGTTGCAAGCATGCTGCGACCTTGATCCGAACCTCGACCGACCACTTCCGAATAAAACGTTGAAGGGATTAAAGGGATGGGGGAACCGCTTGATTCGGGCGGTTCCCCCATCCCTTTTTAATTTTTCGTTGTGCTTTCAGGCCGGTCGAATTAGAAAATAGTTTTCCCCTGACTCGAATGCATCCCCCGGGATGAACGATGACAACAGACCGTGAGGACAGGATGAAGATTGTTAAAAATGTCGAAGATATGGTCAACAAGGCGCTGCTGCCGCCGGGAAGCCGGATCTATGCCTCGGGAAATGCTGCCACGCCCCAGGTCCTGTTCCGCCAGCTGGCGGCCGACACCGCCATCCGGGACGTGACGATGATGGGCGTGCTCTTTCTCGGTGACGTGGCGGAGCTGTTTGACGAGGCTGCATGCCGCCGGATCACCCACCGCATCATCTTCAACAGCCATCACACCCGGGAGGCCGCCAACCGCGGATGGGCCAAGTACCAGCTCATGCATCTGGGCGACATCCCCATGCAGGTGCGCGATTATCTCAATCCCGACGTGGCCATGCTGACCGTGGCCGGGCCGGACAACGGGGGCAATTACAGCCTGGGGACCACCGTGGAGGGGGTCATGGCGGCCGTGGAAACGGTCAGGGCCAACAAGGGCCTCATTCTCGCCGAGCGCAACGCCCGGATGCCCTTCGTGCTGGGGGACACGGTGCCCGGATCCTGGATCGACTACCTGCTGGACACCGACTACCCCCTGCCTGTCAGTCCGGTGCAGCCGCCGGACGAGCCGGCCCGCAGGATCGGCCGGATAATCGCCGGCCTTTACGTCCGGGACCGCTGCACCATTCAATACGGCATCGGGCAGGTCCCCGAGGCGGTCACCGATGCCATCCTGGAAAAGGGCGTCAAGGACCTGGGGATCCACACCGAACTGTTTGCCGATGCCATGCGCCGGCTGGTGGATGAAGGGGTGGTGACCAACCGCTATACCAGTACCCGCAACAAGTTCAGCATCGCCTCGATCTTCCTGGCCAGCGACCGGGAGGGGTATGACTGGCTGAACTACAACTCGGCCGTGCAGAGCCGGCCATCGGACTACACCAACAGCATCCTGACCATCGCCAATCAACCCAACATGGTTTCCATCAACAGCGCCATCGGCGTGGACCTTCACGGCAACATCTGGGCCGATTCCATGAAGGCCAGGCAGATTTACAGCGGTGTGGGCGGCCAGTGCGATTTCATTCGCGGCGCCAACCTTTCCCGGGGCGGGGTGCCCATCATTGCCCTGAAATCGCTGACTGCCAAGGGCCTATCCAAAATCGTGGACATGTGTCCAGAGGGCATCACCACCACGGCCATCGCCGCGGATCCGGTGGTGATCGTTACCGAAAACGGGGCTTTCGATCCCCGGGGCCTGAGCATCTCCGAACGGGCCGTGGGCATCGCCCACCTGGCATCGCCATCGGTCAAGGACGAGCTGCTCAAGAAGATTTGCGACAGTCCCGAATTCCACCATGAAAAAGGGGCGCTGACCGGCGGTGTGCCCAGGGGATTTCATCCCTATGACAGGGTGTAGGCGGGAATCGCATCCGATGATCAAAGAACCGATCCTGGTGGTTGACGATGCACCATACCCGTGCACGGTGGCGCCGGCCCTGGTGGCCCTGGGCTATCGTGTGGTGTCGGCCCGCAATAGCGCCGAAGGGGTACGGGAATATGAAACGGTCCGCCCGCCCTGGGTGATGGTCGGCATCGACATGAACGGCGCCTCGGAACTGGTGGACACCATCCGCACCCGGGACGATGACATCCAGATCCTGGTGACCGCCGCCGGCGAGGTCGACACCGCCATGGCGCTATTCAGGGGACGGGTCAACGAATTTCTATCGCTGCCGGTGCGCCCGCTCGCTCTGGAAACCGTGCTCCAGCGCATGGAGTCCGTGTTGCGGCTGCACCGGCGCGTCCGGTCCCTTTCCGAGAACGCGCCGTCCCGGGCCCGGGACGGCAATCGCGGCCTCATTGATACCGAGCGATTTCTGGCCGTGCGCCAGATCGTGGATAAGATGTCGGCATTCATCAGCCAGGTGGCCAGCGACGCCCAGGGGGGCATGCGCTATTTCAATGAACTGCCCTATTTTGTCTCCATACACGACCGGGACTGCACGGTGCTGGCCGCCAACAGCACCTACAACCGCTACCTGGGCAATCGGCTTCACCAGAACAGCTGGGGCCTCTACGCGGGGCGGCGGGGGACGCGCAGCGGCTGCCCCGTCGGCCGGACCCTGAAAAACGAAACCGTCCTGACCACCCGGGCCCTGGTGCGCTACGCCAGCGGTGCGCAGGTTCCGGTGACGGTGCATACGGCGCCCATATACGACAACGACGGCCATGTCGAGCTGGTCATCGAAATCTTTGCCGGCACCAAGGAGATCGAGCGCCTGGCCGAGGAGAGCCGCCACACCCACCAGCGATACGAACAGCTGTTCAACGCCGTTCCCTCCAGCATCGTGGTCCTGGATCGCCGTTTCCGTATCAATGCGGTGAACCGGCGTTTCAGGGAAAATTTCGGCGAACAGACCGGCCGGCATTTTTTCGAGGTTTTCCGCCCCGGCATTTTCCCCGCATACCGGGACCCCATTACCCGCACCGTACGAACGGGAGATCCCCAGCAGGGGGAGATGATCCTGACCAACAGCGAGGGCGTCAAAACCAACGTGATGGCCTGGACCTCCCCCATCAAGACCGCGACCGGAAAACTGGTTCAGGTGCTGACGATTTTCGCCGATGTGACCCAGTTGCGCAAGCTGCAGGCCAACCTGGCCAACCTGGGCCTGATGGTCAGTACCCTGTCCCACAACCTGAAAGGCAGCCTGACCGGCCTGGACGCCGGTCTTTACATGATCGATTCGGGTTTTTACCGCGACGCGCCGGGGCGCATCGAAGAGGGGCTGGACACGGCCAGGCTCATGATGGCGCGTATCCGCAAGCTGGTGTCGGATATCCTGTACTACGCTAAGGAGCGGGACCTCGATCCGGCGGCCGTGGACCTGCTGCAGTTTGCCGCGGGGGTGGCGGCTAACGTGGCAATGAAAGTGCGGGGGGCCGATATCCGGTTCAACCCGCAGTTCCCGGAGTCATCGCTGGACCTGCTGATCGATGCGGACCTGATGCGGACGGCCCTGTACAACCTGATCGACAATGCCATCGAGGCCTGCATCGAAAACCCTGCGCCGATCGCGCACCGCATCGATTTTCTGGTGCAGGCGGACCGGGACACGGTCCATTTTGTCGTGCAGGACACCGGGGGCGGCATGAGTCCCCAGAAAGCCGACAACATCTTCGACCTTTTTTATTCGACCAAAGGCCGCAATGGAACCGGCATCGGGCTTTTCGTGACCCGCAAGATCATCCAGAGACACGGGGGGGCGATTTCCGTGCAGAGCGAACCGGGCCAGGGAAGCCGGTTTGAGATCGTACTGCCGAGAAAGCCGGTACGCCTGTCGTAATATCGGAGTGAGGAGACGAGATCGGGGCGGGGGCAAAAAGAAAGGCACCCCGTCCAGGATGGAAGGGTGCCTGCCGGGGCTGAAAGGAATATTATTTGACCGGCCTTAAGTTGACCGCCTGTTTGCCCTTGGCGGTTTCCTTGATTTCGAATTCCACGCGGTCGTCCCGCTGAAGGCCGAAATGACCGTATTCCTTGATTCCCGAAACATGTAGAAAAATATCTTCGTTTTCCTGGGTGGTGACGAACCCGAACCGTTTTTTTTCATCGTACCATTTAATGTGACCTTCCATCAGCAAACTCTCCTTTGTTTTTGTCCTTGCGCAGTGGCTCAGGATGTCCCCCTGAAAAAGAATGCCCGATCATCGACCCGATCAGGCCGTCTCCAGGATATATACCGAGGAATGCACAAATCCGAGGATTTACCCGTTGGTATGGGGTCACCGCTTTGGTTGCGGCGCGCCCACTCGTTTTTTCGGCGTATCCGGCGGCCTGCCGGTGTCCCGTGCCGACCGCTGCCGAACATGGCTGAAATTAAGTCCATCATAGGTCATTTCCCCGTGGATTGCACGCGCTTTTCCTGAAAGCCCGTCGGCCGGCCGGGTTGCCTTTTTTTTCAAAGGGGGATATGCGTCCATAAACCTGCCAGAAAGGTGAAGGACACCGATGGAACTCACCGATACCCAAAAGGCCATCCTGGATGGCGAAGGTGGCCGGGCGCCCCAAAAGGCCATGGCGCTGATCGTACGCTACGCCGGGGTACTGGGGGCAGAGCGGCTGTGCCGGGTCACCTGGGCGGATCTGTTCTGCGGCGCCCACCACTATCTGGATGTGGCCGTGTCCGATGATTTCGACCGGATATTCTCGACCATGGCCCTTTGCACCACGCAGGCGGCCCGCCTTGAGAAAATGAATCGGGGCTGCATCTGTTACAGCGGCGTGGAGGTGGACTGCACCGAATTACCGGGACACATGCTGGCCGGGCCGAACCGGCAGGTGCAGAACCTGGCCATGCTCCGTCGCTTCGTGGATGCGGGGGTCGTCCTCAGCGGCACCTGCGTGCCCTACCTGCTCGGTTTCATTCCAGTTGCCGGGGAGCATTTCGTCAGCTGTGAATCCAGTGCCGTTCTCTTTCTGAACAGTCTCTGGGGCGCCTGCGGAAACGGGGACGGCATCGAAGCCAGCTTCTGCGCCGCCGTGTGCGGCTACACCCCGCTGTGGGGCCTGCACCTGCCGGAGAACCGCAGGGCCACCCACCTGGTGGCGGTCCGGTCCCGTCCTGAATCGGTGCACGACTGGGATGTGCTGGGCCATGCCCTGGGCAGGCAGCTGCCGCCCATGGCCGTGCCTGTTCTGACCGGCGACTTTGCACGCCCCGATGCCATCCGGCTCAAAGCCTTTTTTGCCTCGCTGGCCTGCACGGCCGGTACGGAGATCTGCCACCTGGAAGGGATCACCCCGGAGGCGGGCAGCATCGATCAGGCGCTGGGCGGCAACCCGGAACAGGGCCGCATCATCGTTTCCGACCGTGATACGGCCGAATCCGTCGATGGGCTCAACGGCAACCCGCGGGGGCCGATCGACTATATCTCCCTGGGCTGCCCCCACTATCATATCGATGAACTTCGTCGCATCGCCGCGTTCCTGGATGGCCGGCGCATTCATCCCGATACCGTGGTTCACGTGTGGACCGCCGGCCCGTTCAAGTATATGGCCGATCGTTGCGGCTACACGGAAACGATCGAAAACGCCGGGGCCCGGGTGCTCACCGGCAGTTGCCCGTCGACCCGCGGGTACCCGTCCGGTGTGCGCACGGCGGCCTACGATTCGGCCAAACAGCGCCTGTCGGCAGCCCAGGAGACGGATGCACAGCTTTATTACGGCTCACTGGACCAGTGCCTGCAAACGGCAATCAGCGGAACCTGGGAGGGACACTGATGGCATCGATCGTCATTCGCGGCAGGGGGGCCCTGGGCGGCGTCGCCGAGGGGCCGGCACTGATCAGCCGACGGACCATTACCGGTTGGGGGGGAATTGACGTTCATACGGGCAGGGTGAAGGAGCCCGGCCACCCCCTGGAAGGCATGCGCCTCAAAGGCAGCGTCCTGATTCTGGAGGGCAGCCGCGGTTCCAACGGCTGGTCCATTTTTTTTCACGCGGCCCAGGTGGCCGGATTCGGCCCGGCGGCGCTGGTCTTTCCCCATCTCGATTCCCGCACCGCGGTGACGGCGGCCGTACTCAACGTACCCATGGTCACGGACCTCGAGGACGACCCGTTCGACATCATCAGCGTGGGCGACCGGGTGCGGGTCGATGGGGATCGGGGTGAAATTACGCTGATCGGGGGATCAGGGGATGGAGGCTGCCGATGCAGATAGACATCAATGAGCTTGAAGGCCGGCTGGCGGCAACCGCGCGGCGGTTTGTTTCGCCCGGGGAAGCGGACTATTTCGCCGCGCTCTGCATGCAGGCCCATCTGAAGAAATCGCCCCGCATGAATCCGCTGGCCGAAGCCGTGGCCGATCTGGCGGTCTGGCGCGACCATACGGGCCATGAGGTGACCCCCCTGGTGGACAGGGGGGCCGTCACGGTACTGGATTTCAATGGCCTGGCGCCATCCCTGAAAATAAAATCCATTCACGATACGCTGGCGGAGCGGGCCGGGCGGCTGGGTTTGGCGGCCGTCGGTTTTCACAATTCCGCCGGGGTGATTACCCTGAACATGTGGGCCGACGGTCTGGCCCGACGGGACCTGATCGGCATTGCCCTGTTCAACGGCGGCACCGGGTGCACCGTTCCTTTCGGCGGCACCCGCGGGGTGCTGGGCACCAATCCCATGGCCTACGCCATCCCCACGGCCGACGATCCCGTTTGCCTGGACATGGCCACCACCGAAATTCCCTTTTTCGAGATCAAGAACGCCAGGGAAAAAGGAAACCCCTTGCGGGACCATGTGGCCGTGGACCGCCGCGGCAGGCCCACCACCGTTGCCCGGGAGGCGCTTTCCGACGACGGGGTGGCCAATCTGCTGCCCATCGGCGGCGGCTTCAAGGGGTTCGGCATCAGCCTGTTGATCGAAGTGCTCACCGGTGCCCTGGTGCAAAGCCGGCTCAGCACACTGCAGACCCCGGGATGGCATCCCCACGAATATGGCTGCCTGGTCCTGGCCCTGGACATTGCCGGCTTTGGGGACAGGAATGCTTTCAAAACGGCGGTTTCCGATATGTGCCGGCAACTGCGCAGGGAGACGCCCGCCGATTGGGCGGACCGGGTTGCCGTTCCCGGGGATCGGAGCCATCGAAAGGAGAAAATGAGCCGCCAGCGCGGCACGGTCGATGTCGAACCGTCAACCGTGGATCAGTTGGACCGCTTGAACCACGAATCTTGAACTGTCAGGCGCGTCCGTGTTTCGAGGGCCATTTCGGACGGTCGGCCTAAAAAGGGTTCAGACGTCCAGCCAGATATCCGCTTCTCCGCCGCAATGGCTGCACACGGCATGCCCTTCGGTTTTGCCCTCGCCCTTGGGGACGACACGAGGCGTTGCCGCCGCCTTCTCTTCTTCCAGGGAACAGGTAATGACCATTTCAGCCTCGTTCCCGCAGTTTTTGCACTCACACACCTGTTTGAATTTTTTCTCCGCCATTGCTGTGTCTCCTGAAAGGTTAAGGGACCGGGGGCGTCGAGGCCCCCGGGGTCCCCGGTTGAATCCGTTTTTATGCCAGTGTGTTGACGTCTAATCGATCAGGCCAGGTCGAAGCGGTCAAGGTTCATGACCTTGCTCCACGCGGCTACAAAGTCGTGCAGGAACTTTTCCTGGGCGTCCTCACATCCGTAGACTTCCGCCAGGGCCCGGAGCTGGGAGTTCGAACCGAAGATAAGGTCCACACGGGTGCCGGTCCACTTGAGTTCACCGCTCGCGCGGTCACGTCCCTCGAACACGTCTTCGTCCGCCGAGGCGGCCTTCCACGCCGTATTCATATCAAGCAGGTTCACGAAAAAGTCATTGGTGAGCGTCTCGGGTCGCCTGGTGAAAACGCCGTGCGGGGACCCTCCGACGTTGGCATTCAGGACACGCAACCCGCCGACGAGAACCGTCATCTCAGGGGCGGTCAGGGTCAGCAGCTGCGCCCGATCGATCAGCATCTCCTCTGCCGAGACGGCATATTTTTTCTTTTGGAAGTTGCGGAATCCGTCCGCGGACGGTTCGAGAACGGCGAATGACGCCGCGTCGGTCTGCCCCTCGGACGCATCGGTGCGTCCGGGCGTGAAGGGAACCGCCACCTCGTGACCGGCAGCCTTGGCCGCCTGTTCGACACCGGCACAACCGCCCAGAACGATCACATCGGCCAGCGACACCCGCTTCCCGCCGGACTGCGCGTCGTTGAACGTCTTCTGGATTCCCTCGAGGGTTCCCAGCACCGTCTTGAGCTGTTCGGGCTGGTTGACCGCCCAATCCTTCTGCGGCGCAAGGCGGATGCGTGCCCCGTTGGCCCCGCCGCGCTTGTCGGAGCCGCGAAAAGTGGATGCCGACGCCCAGGCGGTCGAGACCAGCTGGGAAACCGACAGCCCGGATGCGAGGAGGCTGCCTTTGAGGTCGGCGATATCCTGCGCGTCGATCGGCTCGTGATCGACTGCGGGCACCGGATCCTGCCAGATCAGTTCCTCTGCCGGGACCTCGGCACCGAGATAGCGAGAGCGGGGGCCCATGTCGCGGTGGGTCAGCTTGAACCACGCCCGGGCGAAAGCGTCTGCGAATTCCTCGGGGTTCTCCAGGTAGCGCCGTGCGATCGGCTCGTAGATCGGGTCGAACTTCAGCGAGAGGTCCGCCGTGGTCATCATGGGACGGTGTTTTTTCGACGGGTCGTGGGCGTCAACCACCATGTCCGCTTCATCCACGTCCTTGGCCAGCCACTGATTCGCACCGGACGGGCTCTTGACCAGCTCCCATTCGTATTTGAACAGCACCTTGAGATAGCCCATGTCCCATCGGGTCGGGTTCGGCTTCCAGGCTCCCTCGATGCCGCTGCTGATGGTGTCGCCGCCCTTGCCGCTGCCGAAGCCGCTTTTCCAGCCGAGCCCCTGTTCCTCGATGCCGGCGGCCTCGGGTTCCGGACCGACATGGGCGGCATCGCCGGCGCCATGGCATTTGCCGAAGGTATGCCCGCCGGCGACCAGGGCGACGGTCTCTTCATCGTTCATGGCCATACGGGCGAAGGTTTCGCGGACGTCACGGCCGGAAGCGACCGGATCCGGGTTGCCGTCCGGGCCTTCCGGGTTCACGTAGATCAGCCCCATCTGAACGGCGGCGAGGGGGTTTTCCAGATCACGGTCGCCGCTGTAGCGGCTCATGGGCTTGTCGCTCGTCGCCAGCCATTCTTCTTCGGCACCCCAGTAGACGTCCTCTTCCGGCTCCCAGATGTCCTCGCGCCCGCCGCCGAAGCCGAAGGTCTTGAAGCCCATCGACTCCAGCGCACAGTTGCCGGCCAGGATCATCAGATCGGCCCAGGAGATCTTCCGGCCGTATTTCTGTTTGATCGGCCAGAGCAGCCGGCGCGCCTTGTCGAGGTTCACGTTGTCCGGCCAGCTGTTCAGCGGCGCGAATCGCTGGTTGCCGGACCCCCCGCCCCCGCGGCCGTCGCCCATGCGGTAGGTGCCTGCGCTGTGCCACGCCATCCGGATGAAGAGTCCCCCGTAGTGCCCCCAATCGGCCGGCCACCATTCCTGCGAGTCGGTCATCAGTGCATAGAGGTCCTTCTTCAGGGCCTCCAGATCGAGCTTCTTGAATTCCTCGGCGTAGTTGAACGCCTCGCCCATGGGATTGCTCATCTGCGAGTGCTGATGAAGAATTCTCAGGTTCAACTGGTTCGGCCACCAGTCACGGTTCGAGGTGCCACCGCCGGCAGTGGGGTTGCTGACTTTGCCCGTTACCGGGCACTTGCTTTCTGCATTCATAAGGTCCTCCTTTTCAGTTGGTTTTTCGGATAAAGTCCGGGGTCGACGGCCCATGTTGCTTTTTGCCGATAGAGAAAACCGGGGCCTGCCGCTATCCAATCGCAGCCACTCACCGTTACTGGGTTTTGTGCACTCACGGTGGCGCTTCAGCAGAAGAAAAAAGAAGGATTTGATGTTGATGGGGGCGCTGCAGCCAATTAACGGGTTTCCCAATGACCGGCATGCAGGTTCCTTCTAACAAATCCGCGTGGCCGCCTCAAGCAATATGTGCACGGGCAACTCAGTCGTATGGGTATTCAAAGAAATCGGACGCGATAGCGACTTTAATAATAAAACCTAAAAGATATTAATTATCAATTAGTATATTTTCAACCTATGGTCAACCATCTATTTCCGGGGCGGTGAAGCGGTTGAATATCTTATGATAAAAATGGGTTGTCGCTCAAATCCCCCGGGCGATGTTAAAGCGACGCACGCTTTCACAGCACAGGCAGACGGCCAACCAACCATAGGGTATCGTAAGGCGGTCATTGATTTCGAAACGGGCGCACGGTTTTCACCAGGGAACCTCTTCATTGAAATGGAAAAATTTTCCTGTGGGTCCATCCGGGCCGATGGTCGCCAGACGAACGGCGGTTTTGGCGCCGTCTTCCACGCCCATGGGTGCCCGCCGGGAGCCCAGATCAGTTTTTACCCAGCCGGGATGTGCGGCGTTGACCTTGATGGGCGTCCTGTTCAGCGACGCGGCCAGGTGCACGGTAAACTGATTCAATGCCGTTTTGGAGGCGTCATAGGCCAGGGGCTTTATCTGGGTTGCCTCGGAAGATTCCTTACTGTGAAGGGTCAGGGAGCCCAGGATGCTGGAGACGTTGACGATGCGGCCGGCCGGGCTTTTTTTGATCAGCGGCAAAAGCGCCTGGGTCAGCGCCACCTGGCCGAAAAAATTGACCTCGAAGGTTTCCCTCAAGGCCTGGAGGGAGATTTGCTCCGAACTGTTGGCGAACAGGGACTCCTCCGGGTGAATCATACCGGCATTGTTGACCAGGATGTCCAGCCGCCCAAAGCGGGTTTCGATGACGCTTCCAATCTGTGCGATGTGGTCGGCCCGGGTCACGTCCAGCTGAACCGGTTCGACCGTCAGGCCCTCGGACTTCAATCGGCCGGCGGCATCGCGGCCCAGTTCGATGTCCCTGGCCCCCATCAGTACGGTTATCACCCGACGGGCCAACTGACGGCAGGTTTCCAGTCCAAGGCCCTTGTTGGCGCCGGTCACCAATGCGACGGTCTCTTCGGTGGTCATGTGTCTCCCTTATCCAATCGAAAAGGCGGCGCTCCGGCAGGGCGCGGCCTCATCCATGGGCCGCCCTAAACATGATTGCGCAGCTGAAGGTCAAGCGGGTGCGGTTTGAGATAGGTCTGGTCGGACAGATAGGGCTGACTGTATTTACGCACGAAATGGTTCAGCAGGGTCACGGGAACGATCAACGGCAGGATGCCCTTGCGGTAATTGCCGATCAGTTCCAGCAGTTCCTGTTTTTCATCGCCGGAAAGCTGTTTTTTGAAGTATCCCATGATGTGCATGAGCACATTGGTGTTTTTGGCGACCGTGGCCTTGAGATTCAGCGCCTCCACCAGCATGCCTTCATACCGGTCGTACAGTGTGACCGGATCGACCTGCTTGCCGCCGGCCACCAGCTGCCCCATTTCCCGATAATGCTTGGGGCTGTGGGCCATGAGCAACAGCTTTTCCCGGGTGTGGAAAGCGACCAGCCGGCCCATGGCCTTTTTCTCCGCCAACGTTTCCCGCCAGCGCTTCAGGGCAAACACCCGCTCGATGAAGTTCTCCCTCAGTCCGGGATCGTGGAGCCGGCCCTCTTCTTCCACGGGGATACGGGGAAACCGCTCCGTAAAAGCGGCGGCAAACATGCCCCTGCCGGTCCTGGCAGGCTGTCCATGCCGGTTGTAGACTTTGACGCGGAAGAGACCGCTGCTGGGCGAATCCTTTTTGAAGATGAAGCCGCACAAATCGTCATTTTCAAGCTGGTCCAACCGGTGCGTCGCCCAGGACATCATCTGTTCCGTCCGGTCGATGCCGGTTTTGTTGGTGACCAGCCGCGGATGGCGGACATCACCTTCCAGCCGCATGGCTTCTCTGGGGATACCCAGGCCGCAGTCGGTTTCCGGGCAGACGGGAACGAATTCGAAGTACTGACCCAGCGTCCCGGTGATGTAGCGGTCGTGTTTATGCCCGCCGTCAAAACGGACTTTTTCTCCCAAAAGGCATTTGCTGACACCGATCCTGATTGCAGATGTCATGGTTCGACCTGACTCCGGTTATCCCGGCGTTGAAATCGGTTAGAAGAAAAAATATCATCCGGGTATGAATCCCCTGAATCCGATGATGTTAACCGCCATGGTCCGTATACGGCAACCCGCCTGCCCGATTGATGGAAACCGGGTGAGCGGTGTCAGGGATGGTCGTCTCCGGCACCAATCAGCGGCAGCTCCTTGTCGACGGTGAAAACGACCAGGAAACGGACCGTGTCGGGTTTGTCGTCGATCCGGCATCGCCGGCAAAGGTCCTTGACCAGTTCGGTGCCGCTCTCTTCACGGGTTTTGGTCAGGTGAAGGCGAATGCCCTTGTAGCCGGGGCGCTCTTCCCGGAACAGAAAGGCGGCGTGAGGGTTGGACGTCAGGTTGCTGTGGGACAGCCGGTCGCGCATGACAAACGCTATCGAACCATCTTCCATTACATGCGGACGGGCATATACGGCGGCGTTGACCCGCCCGTCTCCATCAGCCGTGGAAAGCACGCCCAACCCCTTGGTGTCATCAAAATAGGTCTTCAGGTTCATCGTTGTCTCCTCACGTTGCGTTTTCGTATTCAGTCGATATGCTGTGGTTGCGGGGATGATGGATCGTGGCCCCCATCCGGCCATGGCGTCATTGCCTGCCGCCGGAGGTCGGTCTAAGCGGATTTCCGGGTTCCCCACACCGCATAGACCGGATCAGACAGGAGCAGCTCCCCCGCATATTTGTCGTTTTTCGGACGGGGCAGGCCGCGCATGGAATAGGTGCCCAGGTTGTCGAACGCGCCGCTGCGTATGAAATACTCCATGACCAGGCCCATCCGCTCGAATTCGTGGATCTTCTCCCACACGCGAACGACCTTGGGCGGGAACCAGCGATTGGAAAATGTGACTGCAAAGGTGCCGCCCGGTTTGAGCACCCGGGCCACTTCGGAGAATACCTCCAGCGGTCGGGTTAAGTATTCCACGGATACACTGCAGATGGCAACATCAAAAGACGCATTCCGGTAAGGCAGCTGCGGATCGATGTTCAGATCGCGGATCTGGCTGTCCGTCAGCCGCGGATTCTGCTCCAGCTCGGTACGGTTCATGCCAAGGCCGCTGACGCTCCCGGGCTTGACCGTTGACGGCAGGTGGGTTGCCCAACTGCTCATCAGGTCCAGCACATGCATGCCATCCCCGACAAAGCGCTTGTATACGTCTGCGACCATTTCCCGGGCCGTTTCGTCCAGGTGGTGCACCAGCCTCGGCTTGCTGTAGAAGCGGCCGTCGGTCTGTTCATTCCGCCTCGTAAACGCGTCGCTGTCGAAAAAATCGGTGGGGGTGCTCTGCCAGCGGGCCTGCATGCCGGGCCCTTCGGTGAGCAGACCCACCCAGTCCACGCTGCTGCCGCCGCGCTCGTTATCTTTGTCTGATATCTGCCCCGTGGTCATGGACAGGGACAGCGGGTAGGTCGCCAGCGGGTGGGCCATGTCTATGTCCATGTGTCCGTTGTTGACCCCCACGCAGCGAAAGGGCTGCATGTTCTGCGGAAAAACCCCCGGGAGGCCGCTGAGCCGGCCCCTGGGGTAGAACCTGCCGGCCCTCGGGTCCATGGAGAATCGCCTGCGGTCGATTTTCAGCGGGCCGCCGTTGCTTCCGAACAGGTCTCCCGCGGAAAAGTCGACCGATGCCTGTTCCCAGGCATGCATTCCGGTCAACGACCGCCGCACCCTGTCGGGAAGCCAGTCCCGCCACAGGTTGATGCCCCGGGCGGCATAGTACTCACGATGATCGGCGTACTCACTCTTCCATTTGAGCTGAAAGACGATGTCGGCGACACTGTCGATGTTGATCGTTTCCATGGTTTCCTCCACTTCGTATGAATGCTTTCCGTTAGTTCTAAAACTAAACACAGCACCAGCGGGAGACCATGTGAATTGGCTGACGGTTGAGTAGGGGGGTAAACCTGTCATCGCGGGCCGTCGCGTCATATCCACCGGCGGGCTCGCGGGGTTAAGATCTGGAGGGGCCGGGCGGCCGCCGGGCGAGGGTGGACACCCCGCCGGCGCCGGCGGCATTGTCTCAGGAAATGGAAATCAGGTAGCTTCTGAGGTTGGTCTGGCTGTTGCTCAGTCCAAATTTCCTGCGCAGGTTTTTACGGTGAAAATGGACGGTGGTTTCCGAAACGTTCAGGATGCCGGCGATTTCCTTGCTGGCCTTGCCGTCCTTGACCAGGGATGCCACCTGAATTTCCTGGGGGGTCAGGATAATGCTGGCATTGGCCAGCTTCTGCATCATCGGTGAGATAATGTCCTGCAGGTGGGATTCGATAATATCGACCACCGTCTTGTCCTTGGGCTTGAGACTGACCCGCTTGAGCTTCTCCACGTAGGGCATCACCATGTCCTTGACATTGGAGATGACCTTCTGTTCCAGTTCGGCCTTGTCGCCTTCGCGCTGTTTCAACAGGACCTTCAAGGCGATGTTGGCCTCTTCAAGTTCAACTTTCTGTGCGGTCAGCTGGACCTCGCTTTTTTTCAGGGCCTCTTCGGTCAGCTTGAGGGCCGTGATCTCTTCATGGCTGACCACCACCCGAAGCGGCCCCTCCCCGGACATTCTGATGGCCCGCATGTAATACCAGTGGGGGCCGTCATCGCTGTGGCAGGGATAATCGTACAGAAACTCGTCGACCTGCCCGCCGATCACCTCGCCAATGCCCCTGGCAACCACCCTGGCGTGGGCGCCCTCCTCCCCTCTGGCGGCGTTGCAGATCGCCAGATAGTTATCCCCGATGGAGTCGTAACCTTCCGGCATACCGTTTTTAACGGCATAATCACGCCAGGCCTGGTTGGTGTCCAGGATAACGCCATTTTCGTCCACGATGGCTATGTGGGCGGACAGGGAATCCAGCACCGTTCGTGCCTCTTCGCTGGAGTAACACAAGGGAGTCCGGTCACCATTCGTCGTTTCGTTCATCGATCCACCATCTGGTTGGTTTTCGGGAGGGATAATCAGCGAACAGGTAAATCTTACCACAAGCCATCGGCGGTCACAACAGGGTTCCGCGGGGCACTGGAAAGTGCCCGCATTCGGATCGATCTCCTGTTTTTCGCGGTCGTGGCCTGCTCCCGCAACCGCCGGGGGATGGGCCAAGCCCTTAGCTGTGGGAGCCGGGAATGCCCCGACAACAGATTTGCATGCGGGATCTCACATGCGTCAACCCTTCCGGGTGGCCCCGGTGATGCGCTTCCGGATGACATCTGACCCATTGCCGATGGGTCAGACCGGACTCGCTTTTTTTGCCGTGAGCGCTACTGCCGGTAGATGAAGGTGCCCACATGCTCGCCGTTCATGGCCCGGGTGATGTTTCCCGGGACCATGCCGTTGATGATCTGCACCCGATCGATGACCTCGCTGTTCTGAATGATTTCGAGGCACGGCCGCTCGATGACCAGGTCGTCCATGTCCCTTTCCATAAGATCCCGGGCGCCGATCTCGGGGATAAACGCGGCATCGGGCTTTTTTTTGGGATCGGCCGTATACAGGCCGTCCTCATCCTTGATGAAGAGGACGGTTTCTGAGCCGATCAGGTCCGCCAGGATGATCAGGCCCACGTCGGTGCGATGGATGGGGATTCGGCCGGTTTTGGGTTTGATGGCAAAATAGTCGTACGGCGGCATACCGTGCATGACGGGGATGATGCCTTCGGCAAAATAGGTGGGCAGTTTGACGATGTCCGCATGGGACATCTTGATGCCGCCCCACGGTGACAGCAGGGTGGCCACCATGAGGGCATTCTGTTCGGAGATCATGCTGCCGAATTTGGCGATGATGCCCGTGGGCATGCCCATCTCCAGGCCGATGGTGTAGATATGGCGGCTGCGGGTGCCGCCGCCGGTGGTCAACACCATCTTGTGCTGCCGGCGGATTTTCACGATCTCCTTGAGGATCCCCGGCAGTGCCTTGACCCCCCGGTCGCATATGGACTGACCGCCTATTTTCATCACCGCCACATCCGGGTAGAGGCGCTCCTGGGGAGCGACGTCCAGGCTGTCGATAAATTCCTTGCTCACCAGGCTTTCACCCATGAGCCGGCTTTTCACATGCAGGCGTTTTCCGTCCTTGTCTCTGACCAGGGGCATGGCTTCTCCTTGCTATGGGGTTGCGTCTGTGGAGCGGTCCGGGTTGGCGTCCTTATTGTTTGTTTTTGCCGCTGCCGCCGCCGCCTTTCAGTTCCACCAGGTCCGCACCGACGGCATCGGCCATCTGTTTGAGTTCTCCCTTGCGAAGATGGTCGGCGTATACCTTGAGATCCACACCGGCCACCCCTGCCACCTTAAAACGGGGCGTCTTGGATCCGTCTTTGACCTTCAGCCGTTCACGATAGAAAATTTGTCCGCTCATGGTTGTCTCCTTTTTTGTGGTAGGCGAATGTGCCCAACAAGTATCCCGAAATGGTAAGACAGGAATGAGGCAGTGTAAAGAGCCGGAAAAATACACATTTTTGCCTCGCCGTGATGTCCGTCCACGGGGTTAAAAGCAGGGCTTATCGGTTATCGACCGTCAGGCGAAAGCCGGGTCAACGGTTGGTCCGGGAAAAATCGGCCCCATACCAACCGGGCCCTTCGGCCCGCGGCAACGACACCGTAGCGCCTTCGGCGGATTCCTGAACCTTTTGCTGACATGCCCCGGATGAGAGGCCGCCATGGGGGAAAAATACCGGGGTCCCCCGGCCTTCCCCGTGGTATGCGGTTGGGGCGTGCGGGTATGGAGATAGAAAAATGAATAATATTATGTAGTTCTTGACATCAAGGTCCCATGTGGACTAAATCAGGACCCACCTGATAATTCCACTTATCCATGATGACAGTGACCCCTCGGCCATCCCAGTGACGATGGTCGAACAATTGAAACGGACCCTGACGCAAAGGAGATTGCCAATGGTGTGGGGCGCAAAATTCTGGCACGGCAACATGACGGCAAAACAGGTATTTCCGCTCACCAACCCCTATACGCAGGATTCAGGCGGTTCCCAGGGCATCTGTACCGCCGCCTCCCTGGCCTGGTGCAAGGCCGTTCTCAAAAAAGGGAGCGCCGTCAACGCGTGGGCGGAAATGGGCGTCTCCGAGCATACGCTGAATATACAGATGCGCACCCTGCGGCGGCTGGACAGCCAGCCCCGGGAGCAGACCGAACTCGCCGGGCTGGTGCCGGTGGGCAACGACCACAATGCCTCTCTGATTGAAGTCATCCGCATCATCGAGACCACGGCCCCCTTTATCGGGATCTTCTGGACCGCGGGGCATACCATGGGATACCGGTACGCACATCACCAGAAAGAGTTTTTTGACATGGAACAGGGGCTCTTCCGGGCCAAATACACGGCCGGTGTCAGGGCCAAGATCGAGGAGCATTACGCCGGGGCGGTCATCGGCTGCCGGGTGGTCAATCTCCCGGCTTAGTGTTGGCCACCCAATGCCGTTCTGTTATACTTGGTTGGTATCGGTTCGGATAAGTGGTTTTTAATTGATGGGTCTCCACAAGGTCCGGTTTGGAGGGGCTAAGGTAACTCCAGGCTCGTTTCGTGAACGTGTTACGTTTGCCGAGTTCGTAAAAAGCTTTTTCAGCCCACCCATGGCCATATATCCGAAAAAACCGAAAAGCCGCTCCTATCGAAAAACGATCCTGTTCTGATTCGTTCCCTATCAGTCACCATCCCAGTTGTCCCGATATCCCGGCAAATGTCGAAACCTGTTGTCTTCAATATATACAGATGTCGGATCAGGTCCGGCATGACGAGCCGGGCACTTTTTACGAGTCCGTCAAACGTAAAACTTAACACTGACCCGTGGCCTGAAAAAACTTTATTACCATCCCCCCGCAAAACGGACAGATCCCGACCCGATTCAATCGTGCCGGTGCCGGTAGAGGGCGTAATAGGTGACCGGAATGACCACCAGGGTGAACACCGTGGAGGCCAGCAGGCCGAATATCAGGGTCCATGCCAGCCCGGAGAAGATGGGATCCAGGGTGATGGGCCAGGCCCCCAGGGCCGTGGTGGCGGCGGTGAGCAGGATGGGGCGCATGCGGATGGCGCCGCTTTGCAGGATCGCCTCGTCAAAGGGGAGCCCCTCTTTGATCGCGTCCTGGATGAATTCGATGAGCACGATGGAATTGCGGATCACGATGCCGCCTAAAGCGATCATGCCGATCATGCCCGTGGCTGTGAAGAAAACCGGGTCGGCAAAGCCCCCCACGGTTTTGCCGGTGACCAGGTTCAGCAGCCAGAAGCCGGGCATGGCGCCGATGAGGGTCAACGGGATGGCCATCATGATCAGCATGGGCATGAAAAAGGAGCCGGTCTGCACGATCAGCAGGATGTAGATGCCGGTCAGTGCCGCGGCAAAGGCGATGCCCATGTCCCGGAATACCCGCAGGGTGATCTTCCACTCGCCCTCGCCGGCCCACTCGGCCCGGGTGCCCCTGGGCATGGGATCGGAACGCAGCCGTTTGATCATGTCCAGCACGGCTTCGCCGGGGGCGCGGCCGGCCATCTCGCCGGTGACGAACACCACCCGTTCCAGGTTTTTGTGGTAGATGGGCTGCTGCCGGGCGATATGCACGGGCGTGACCAGTTCCGCCAGCGGGATCATGGCGCCGGCGGCGCCCTTCACGGGAACCTGGCTCAATTCCACCTCGCCGGAGCGCTTTTGCCGGGGCAGGATGGTGTTGATTCTCAGGGTCTGGCGCTCCCCGGGCAGGTGCAGCGTGGCCGGGGTGTCGCCGGACAGGGCGATGCGCAGGGTCTCGATGATCTGCCGGGTGGAGACCCCGTGCAGGGCGGCTTTTTCCTTGTCCACCACGAAATCGATCCGCTCCCTGTCGGCTTCGGTCGAGTCGTCGATGTCGGTGACGAAGGGCTCGGCAGCCATGATGGTCTTGATGTGGGCGGCGCCGTTAATCAGCTGGCCGTAGGAAACATCCTTGTCGCCGTATATCTCGGTCACCAGGGTCGACATCACCGGCGGGCCGGGGGGTGTTTCCACCAGTTTGATGTCGGCCCGGTTCTCATGGGCGATCCGCTCGAGGTCTTTTCTCAACCGCAGCACGATGGCGTGGCTCTGCTGCGCGCGCCGGTTCTTGCCGACCAGGTTCACCCGGAGATCGGCCAGGTGGGGGCCTTTTCTCAGGTAGTAGTGGCGCACCAGTCCGTTGAAATCGATGGGCGAGGCGTCGCCGACGGTGGCGACCACGCTGGTGACTTCAGGCACCGTGCGCAGGTACCTCTCGAATTGCCGCACCACGGCATCGGTGGCCTCCAGGGTCGTCCCCTCGGGCATGTCCACCACGATCTGGAATTCGTTTTTGTTGTCGAAGGGCAGCATCTTGAGCGGCACCAGGCGAAACACGGCCAGGCCGACGGGAACGATCAGCAGGATCAGGATGGCGGCCAGCAGCCCGTAGCGCCGGGTCCGCGACACCAGGAACGGCGCGACCACGGCCCGGTAGAGCCGGTGGATGCGGGTGCCGGTGGCGGCCTGCGGACCCCCGCTGCCGGCCCCGGCTGTGACGGGATGGTTTTTGAGCAGCAGGTAGGTCATCCAGGGGACGATGGTCAGGGCGCACAGGGTGGAGAAGATGACCGTCATGGGCACGTTGGATGCCATGGGGCCCATGTAGGGGCCCATCATGCCGGTGATGAAAAACAGCGGGGTAAAGGAGAGGATGATGGCGATGGTGGACATGATCACCGGCGGCAGCACCTCGTTGACGGCGAAGAGCACGCTGTCGATGGGACCGCGGATGCCGCTGAACATGTGGCGCTGGATGTTGTCCACGTTGGTGATGGGATCGTCCACCACCAGGCCCAGCGAGAGGATCAGGGCAAACAGGGTGACCCGGTTGATGGTGTAGCCGAACAGATAATTGACGAAAAGGGCCAGGGAGAAACTGATCGGCACCGCCAGGGCCACCACCAGGGCCTCGCGCCACCCCAGCGAAAAGGCCAGCAGCACCACCACGGTGACGATGGCAAACGCCAGGGAGGCGAGCAGTTCATTGACCTTCTGCTGGGCCGTATCCCCGGTGTTGCGGGTGGTCTCCACCCAGACGCCGTCCGGGATGATCTCCTTTTTCAGGATTTCCAGTTCGTCGAGGATGTTGGCGGCGACGGTGACCGCGTTGGTTCCCTTCTTCTTGGCCAGGGCCAGGGTGACGGCCGGATAGGACCGGGGCGTCTCTTCCAGGCCGTTTTGGCTGCGGTAATGGTGGGCGTAGCCGATGCGGGAATAGACCGCCGCCTCCTGTGGGCCGTCAACGATCGCGGCCACGTCCCTCAGGTAGACCGGACGCCCTTCGTGAACGCCCACCACCAGGGCGCCCACCTCGCCGGCCGATGCCAGAAAGGCGTTGGCGGTGACGGTGGTGCTGCGGTTGGCCCGAGAAAAGGTGCCCGCCGTCACGGACGCATCGGCGCCCATCAGCGCCCGGCGGACCTCGGGCAGGGAGACGCCCAGGCCGACCATGCGTTCGGGCAGCAGTTCCACGCGGACTTCCCGACTTCTGCCGCCGACGATCTGCGTGCGCGAGATATCCTTGACCGCCGAGAGCCGCGCCAGGACCTCTTCTCCAATGCGGCGAAGTTCATGGTCGTCGTAGCGGTCGGAGAAAAGGGTCAGGTTGACGATGGGGACATCGTCGATCTCGACGGGTTTGACCACCCATCCGCGGACGATGGGGGGGGCCTCGTCCTGGTACATGGCGATCCGGTTGTGGACCTTTAAAATGGAATTCTCACGCTCTTCGCCGACGTAAAACCGGACGGTGACCACGGCCATGTCCCGGCTGGACATGGAGTAGACGTACTCCACGCCGTCGATCTGCCAGAGCAGGCGTTCGAGGGGCGTGGCCACCAGCTTCTCGACTTCCTCGGCACTGGCCCCCGGCGTGCTGACATAGATGTCGGCCAGGGGCACCACGATCTGGGGGTCCTCTTCCCGCGGCGTGACCAGGATCGCGGCCACACCCAGGCACAGGGAGAGGATGATCATGATGATGGACAGCTGCGAGGTGAGAAACCGGTGAACCACCCCGGCGATGACGCCCTTGGGTGCCGACGGGAGATCAGCCATTGTCCGACACCTCCCATCCCAGGGTTTCGCTGCCGTCCAGCCCGGAAAGGACCTCCACCGCATCCCCCAGACGGACGCCGGTTTTCACGTGGCGGGTCTGCCAGCCGTCGCCGGCTTTCACGTGAACCAGTTCCAGCTGGCCCACGCGCCGGACGGCGGCCCACGGCATGGTGACGATCCGTTGCCGGCCCACGGGAATGCGCAGCTTGCCGAACATGCCCGGGTAGAGGCCTTCGACCGGGGGCATGGAGGCCTTCACCAGAAACGTCCGGGAGTTGGGGTCCGCATAGGGGACAATTTCCTCGACGGTGGCCGCGACCAGCCGGTCCAGCGTCTCGATGTCGACGTCCAGGGACGCGCCCGGTTCCACCCGGGTGATCAGCCCCTCGCGGACATAGGCCTCCAGCCGCATGGCCCCGGAGGTGCGCAGGGCCAACAGGGGCTTGCCGGGCAGGGCCAGGTCGCCGGGCTCCACAAAGCGTTTGAGAACGACCCCGTCCTCGGGGGCCAGGATGCGGGTGTACTCGATGGAAATGGTGCTTTCGTCCACCACCGCCCGGGCCTGCAGGATGCCGGCTTTGGCGGCGGCCAGTCCCTCTTCGGCCCGTTTGACGCCCGCCTCGGCCTGCCGGAAGGTGGATTCGGCCTGCTCCAGGTCCTGGGCCGTGGCGGCCTGGGAGTCAAAGTAGCGCCTGACCCGGTCGTAGTTGGCCCTGGCCTGTTTGAAGCCCGCCCGGGCCCCCTCCAGCAGGTGCCTGGCTTGCTCACGGCCCGCTTCGGCGGTTTTCAATGCCTGTCTGGCCTGATTCAGGCGCGAGGTCATCTGGCGGCTGTCCAGGGAAACCAGCAGCTGGCCCTTGGTGACCGGGTCCCCGGGGCTGACCCGTACATCCAGCACCTGGCCGGTGACCCGGGCCTCGATGCGGGTTTCGGTTCTGGGGCGCACCGTGCCCACCGCTTCGTAGACCTGGTCGGTCTCGCGCACCTCGGCGGCGGCCGTTCGACCGGGGGAGAAGGGCGCTTTTTCCACGGCGGTAAATACACCGGGTTCGATCTTGTCGCACCCGCCGAGCAGCACCATTGCGGCGGCGATGCACAGGCCGGTCGGCCAGCCGGTGAACCGGGGATTCTTTTTCATCGGGTGGTTCCTCCTTGGTGACGATTACCGGTCCAGTAGCCGATGGCCCGGGCGATCTGGGCGCGGGCTTTTTCCCGGTCGAAATAGGCGGTGGTTTCACGCATTCTGGCCCGGTTGTAGGCCAGTTCGGATTCCAGGTAGCGGGTGATGTTTGCCGACCCGCCCTCGTACTGGCGTTTGACCAGCTGGTATGTCTCCCGGGCCGTTTGGACACTGGAGGTGGCCACTTTCAGCCGCTGCTGTGATTCGTCCAGGTTGAGGTAGGCCTTCTTGACATCGAACTTGACGGCCAGCAGGGTCTTGCGGTCGGCTGCCATGGTCTCCTGCAGCTGGGAAAGCGCCTCGGCCCGGTCGCTGCGGGTGGCGAACCCGTCGAAGAGCTTCCAGTTCAGGTAGAGGCCGGCGGTCCAGTTGTCCCGGTCGCTGCTGTATTTCATCTCGGGATCGTCGGCATAGTAGCGGGTCGTGAAATCCACCTGGGGCAGGTAGCCGGCCCGGGCCGCATCCACGGCCATTTTTGACCGGCGCAGTTTTTCACGGACGCCGGCCAGTTCGGGCCGGTGAACCAGGGCGTAGTCCAGGGCTGAAAAGGGGTCCCCGGGCACTTCGATGGCGCTGGGCGCGGCTTCGGCCAGGCCGAAAGGCACCTCGGGCTCTACCCCGAGAATTTCGGCCAGCGCCGCCTTGGCCAGGCGCTGCCGGTTGCGGCTCTGGACGAGAATTTCTTCGGTCTCGGCTACCCTCACCTGAAGGGAGAGCAGATCGGTTTTGAGGGCGCCGCCCGACTGGAACCGGATGTCCATGATGCGCAGCTGGGATCGGGTGGTTTCCGCGGAGGCCTTGGCCACCGAGGTGAAGTTTGCGGCGGCGAGGACATCGTAATAGGCGCCGATGGCCGTGGCCATGACCTGGTTTTCGATGGCGTCGCGGTCCAGTTGAGAAATGGTCAGCCCGGTTCTGGCCATTTCCCGGTTAAGCCTGTCCCGGCCGCCGTTGAACAGGTTGATGCCGGCGCTGACGCCGCTTTCATAGTTCTCGAACCATCCCGGATCGTTGAAGTCGGTCCCGGGGGGAAGTTTGCGCTGGTCGATGGTCCGAAACAGGTAGGCCGAGGGGGCGTCGCCCTGGATGTACTCGGTGTAGACGTTCACCTGGGGATAAAAAGGTGCCGCCGATTTCTCCAGCAGGGCCCGGGCCCGTTCGATGCGCGCCACGGCCATGAGCAGGTCCGGGTTGTTGTCCCGGGCGATGTCGAGCACGTCCTGCAGGGTCAGGCTGCTGTTGACCGCGCACGTGGCCGCAGGCGCATCCGCCGCCCGGCTTTCGCCCAGGTTGCAGGCCAGGTCGGCATATTCCGTCTTGATCGTGTCGTAGCGGTAGGTGTTCTGGGAGGTACAACCGACGAACGATACGGGCCACAGCAGGGCGCAGGCCAGCACGATCAACACCGGGGATCTTGGCATTTCCTGATTCCTCACTTTCAAGTTGTCAGGTAACGCGCTGCAGCGAACCTGACCTGAAATGCAGATGTAAAAGCGAACCGCAGAGCATCCAATAATGACAGTTTCCCAAAAAGTTACCAGACATGTCATTCCCGCGGCGGCGGTAATCTATAAGTGACTGTAAATACTGGATCCTCGCCTTCGCGGGGACGACAAAAACAGGAACGATTTCAAATCGTTCACGAATCTTTCATCGTTGCTAAATGAGTATTTTGAACCGAATTCCAGCGCCCTATGGGCAGACGCAAAGGCTTTTCACTACCCTGTTAGAGCCCGATACCACCTTCCGGTTACAGGCGCGAAGATTATTCTTTGATCGTCAAAAGAACCCACGGCCCGGCGCCATCCCCACGATGGTTGGCCGGTGTGAATCGGCATGGTTCGCCATTCCCGGGGCGTTCAGCACGATACGACAGACTCATGGTAACGCCGCTGCCGTGTGGATGCAAGTCTGAATTGTTTTCGCAACAGGGGAATCGCATTTGGAGAAAGTGTCTGCAGATCTCTTTTTAATCATGGCCCTCACCCCTCCAGGGGCGAGGGCGTCGCGGTCTGGAATCCGTCCCCTTGGATGAACGTCGGTGCTGGCAGGGTTCCCTCGCCCCCCTGGGGGAGAGGGGCAGGGTGAGGGGGGTAAAATCATTATTCAAATCGTCAAATTTCCAAATGGGGTTACCTAGGGTGATCCTTTGTGTTTTTGTTGACTTATGCTCATATTTGATCTTAAATATTTGTGCCCGTAATAAATTGGGTTTTCTCTTCTCAAGTTCTAAAGAATGGCAATGGCATCAACCGCATTTTTTGCGCTGCCGCTCCGCCGGGTTCCTGCCATTAATGTCTGACCAGACAGCGCAAAGTTTTTTCGATTTATATCGTAGCTTCAGCTGCTATTGAAAGACGGCACCTGTTTTAATTAGCGCATTCCTAGAAGCTCATGGAATGCGCTTAAAGATCAAGGTGGGTCCGCCCATTTTAATGGGCCACCCATTAATAATAGTCAAATTATTATACGACTGATCAGTCGTATAAACCGTTATACACGGGTATTATGCAACTGATTTGATGCATAATACGATTTCGTCTGCTAAATAGACGTAAAATAAGGCGTCTATTGGGCAGTCTAAACCATATTATGTGTTTTAGAAATGAAAGGTTTTGCCCCTTAGTGTATGTTGAGTAAATTGATTAAGTAGGCATTGAATGCGCCATCATTACGTACCTGAGTTTCTCCAAAAGCCATGGGCTGAAAATTCGCCTAACGGAAAACTGATGGTTTTTCGGATAGACATACAAGGCATTCCATCAAAGCCGCACACACCGAAGTACACTGGATTCGATCACGACTTATACGCACTCACCCAGGAAAAGGTTGCAGGCATGGAGAAGCAGGCAGTCGAAAAACACTTTCTTAGCATTATCGACAATAATGCTGCGCGTATACGGAACAAACTAGAAAAAGATGGTCTAAAGTCTCTTACGATCGAAGATAGAATGGATTGGGCGCGATTCTTAATGTCGTTGCGGCTCCGTCAGCCCGACATTGTGGAAATGCTTAAGCGCGAATCGGCCCAACACCTCAAAGCTACTTTGAATGATCAACCAGAGGAATATGAGGAGCTTGCAGCTCCTGAAGATGCTCCAACACTTGAAGAATGGACAAAGGAACAATATCCGGGACTCATTGAAAACTTTGGATTATCATTCTTTCATAAGTTAGTAGATAACCCAGAAATATGCACCAAGATTCTTAAGATGAAATGGTGGCTTTGGGATTTTAGCAAAGCTCCATATGACCTATTACTATCAGATCATCCTTGTATATTCGTTCACGGTATAGATGATCCTAATTGTGTTATTGCGTTACCAATTCACCCACGAAAAGCGTTTATGGCAACCCGAAGTGACGAAGTGGCCAAGGTAATGCGAAACCAGCGTCCAAGAGATTTGGCCGTGCGTTTAAATGAATCTTCAGTTAATCAAACTCGGGTACGCATCTATGCGCCCAATGAATCACCACGACGATTCATCGAAAATCGACTTGCCCAAAAAAACGCAATATGAATGAATTTAGTTGTTCCATGAACGTGCGCTTTTGGCCGTAAACAGCCATATAAAAAATAGTATGAAAAAGAATAATACACATAACATCTATATGGCCTCCGGTTGTCAAGGAAAAAACTTCTCCCATGGATCGGAATAATCAATTTCTAAGCGAACCTCTTCCGTCTCTTTTCTCGGATCCCTTGACAAGCAATTCGTTGGTTCCGGCTTGCGTCTTCGGTCGCGAGCGTCAGCGCGTTTGGATAACGCGTCTGCACCAAACATCTATCAGGATTGACTGATTTGCCAGATGGTTCTTTGACAATCAGCGTGCCACCTTAAGGCGGCTTCAGAATATATTTCGATTCCCTTATTCCGGCGCAGTCAAAGGTATCGGCTCGTCCGACGGGCGGACGTCCAGTTAGGGTGTCACTCGGATAAGGGGCAGAACACGATCACCACCGGTCAAGCTATCCGTATGCGTGGATGGAACCGAAAGGTGCCGCCAATCAAAGCATTGAGCTTCGGGCATCGGGTCCACTCTTTTTTCGCAGTCGGGCTGCATGTCTTAAATCGAGAGACTCAGATCCGCCCGTTTGATCTCAGTTATGCGATAAGTTGACACCTTCCGGTTCCACATCTATTGATCGAAGAATCGTTTCATGTTGAACGCCTCCTTGTTTTTGAGCATAAAGTAAATGGCCCGGCCCAGCTTGTGGGTGAAGATTCCCAGAGCCTTGCCTTTATTGTATTTGTGTTCCAGTTTGGAAACGAAATACTTTGCCTGGGATGAATCCCTGAGCATGAGGATCGCGGCTTCCTTGATCGCCCATTTGAGATGGTGGTTGCCGATCTTCTTGTTGCTGTGCCCGGCCCACTTGCCGTCGGACTCTTTTACCGGCCGGATCAGCCTGGCATAGGATGAGAAATCCTGTACCCTGGGAAACCGCCTGACATCATGGACCTCGTACAGGATTACCAGGGCCAGGATCTGCCCGACACCGGGGATTGAGCGCAGCAGATATAAAGTGTGGTAATCATGCTGGCGGGCGGTTTTTTCGATATGCCATTCAAGCTTTTTAAGAATCTGATTCATGGCATCGATCATGGCCAAGTCGACTTCGATGCTCTTTCTGACAGCCGGGTCTTCAAACCTTTCGGCGACACCGCCATGGTTGTATTTGCGTGACAATTTTTTCCTGAACGCCGGCAGGTTGTACTGGGTATTGGTGTTGTTAATATGGGCTACCAGTTCGCTGCATCGTCTCGACAGATACATGCGCCGGCGCAGCAGATCCCGTGTTGCCCGCCACTTGGCCGGATAGGGATAAGCGGTGGGAAAATTGCCGCCTTTGAGTAACATGGCGAGTTTGTAAGAATCGATTTTATCGTTTTTGGTTTTGCCGCCGTGGATGGCTTTCATGTATAATGCGTGTCCAAGGACGAAATCGATTTTGTGATCGGCGCACAGATCGGCCAGCCAGTACCAGCAGAAGACACATTCAACACCGACAACAACGTCTTCGATAAACGGGAACACCAGTTCGAAAAAGAGTTCCGGGTCGGTTTTGATATTCAGGTGAACAACAATTTTTCCTTTATGGTCGAGGATGCAGACATACATTTTCCTGGCATGCAGATCGACACCGCAGTAATACTTGTGCTGTCGGTTGTAAAATTTCATGATGTGCCTCCTTTTGCTTGGGTAAGTATTTGTTAGGGGTAACAAAAGTTTACCGTTGCAAGTGAAAGGGGGCAACCCATCATCATGTTTTCTGTTCGAGAATGGGGTATTAAAAAGCTCGTCGGAGAACAGGAAATATGATGATGGGTTTACACGACAGCCCCGTTTCTTTGGGAGGCCATAACTAGTATCAAAGCACTCCAGCCGACCGCTAAAGCGTCGGCTGAGTTTAAACGTTGTGATCAAAATGAAGGAACTCATACGAAGGGATAGACTGGCATATGTCCAATAGAATGGAATATTTGTCCAAATGGTTTTCTGAGCGTCCTCAGTGGCTCCAGATCGCAGCAACGCGGCTACTTCAGCAGTCTGAGTTTACTGTAAAAGACATCTCTGAGCTTACAACCCTCTGCCAACAGGACGCTGCCGGCAAGTTATCGAAAACATCTTGTTCCATTCCCGCGTCCGCATTCTCCCCGGGCACTGCAGGTAACTTACGTTTGTGTTCAATCAGTGATATTGAAGGAGTAAACGCCCTTTCTCCGAAAAAACCACTTGTGTTTGGTAAAGGCAATATCACGATTGTTTATGGCAACAACGGGTCAGGTAAATCCGGTTACGTCAGACTCCTCAAGCATGTATGTGGTGCCCGCGAGATGGCTACCCTGCACTGTAATGTTTATAAGCCCGGTTCCGCCGTACAGAAGGCCTGCATTTCGTTTGAGCAGGACGGCATCGTGAAGAGTCATACGTGGTCAGGACAAGGTATCTGCGATGAGCTCAATAACGTTGATATTTACGACACCTCGTTTGGCAAGGTCTTTGTCAGCAGCGAGGACGAGGTGAGCTACGAGCCGCCTGTTTTATTGTTTTTCAGTTCGCTTATCCTTGCATGTGAAAAGGTTGCCTCGGCGTTAGACGCCGAGGCCAACCGGCACCCATCCAAAAAACCGAATATGCCGGCTGACAAGAAAGTAACTCCAGAAGGCATCTGGTATGAATCCATCAGTTACAAGACCACTGCCAAGGGCATCGACAAGCATTGCATATTTAGCAGCAGTGATGAGTCCGAGATACAAACGCTACTGCAGCGCCTCGCCGAACAGGCACCAGCGGAAAAAGCAAAGCAACTCAGAAAGCAGAAGCAACATATCGACACTCTGGTCCAGGATGCCCAAAAATATCTGGAGCAATTATCGGACGAGAATATCCGGAGGATCATTGCTGCCAAAAAGAAGTCGATTCTCAAGAAGACAGCTGCAGATGCCTCAGCGAATAAGGTGTTCTCCGGCAGCGAGCTTGAAGGCATCGGGTCTGATATCTGGAAAGCGCTTTGGGAAGCAGCCAGGAACTACTCTGTATCGACTGCCTACAAAGAAACTGAGTACCCAAATGTTTCTGACGGTTCCCGTTGTGTCCTGTGCCATCAGACCTTGACCCAGGAGGCCAAGGAGCGATTGATATCCTTCGAAAATTTCGTGAAGGGTGAAATGCAAAAAGCCGCATCGGATGCAACCAAGGAATATGAGACTGTCAGTCAAACTATCGAAGCGTTACCGACATCGGAGACGCTTAAGGCACGTATCGATGCGACAAGCATTCCACAGGATGAATTTGCCAGCCGAGTAACGGAATTCTTTGCTCAACTGCAGGCCAGGAAAGACCAACTCCCTGAGATCGATTCCGAAGAAGCTATTCCCGATCCTCTGCTCTCACCGAAATGGATTGAAAAAGCTAATGCTCATTCCAAGAGCCTTGATGAACTCGCGGCAAAATATGACGAAGACGCCAAAAGCGATAACCGAGAGGAGATCAAAAAAAAGCTGAACAGCCTACAGACCAGAAAGTGGTTGTCTGAACACCGAGTTGCCATTGATGAAGAAGTCAGCAGATTGAAGCTGCTGAACCAAATCCAGAAAGCCAAGAAGACGACCAACACCAAAGCCATTTCCCAGAAAAAGGGAGAACTGGCAGAAGTATTGATTACTGATGAGTTCGTGCAGAGATTCAATACAGAGATCAAGGCCTTCGGCGCGTCTCAAGTGAAGGTTGAGTTGGTGAAAACAAAAGTCTCCAAAGGCCGGGTCCTTCATAAGCTCCAGCTTCGAGGTGCCTCTCAGAGTGGCCTCAACGATGTCCTGAGCGAGGGTGAAAATCGAATCGTTTCCATTGCGGCATTTTTGGCCGACGTGACAGGCAAGGGCAACCATGCCCCGTTTGTCTTCGACGATCCGATATCCTCGCTTGACCAAAGCTATGAAGAGGCCGTGGTTCAAAGGCTGATCGAGTTGTCTCGGGAAAAGCAGATCATTGTCTTCACTCACCGCCTCTCTTTACTGGGAACTGTCAGGCATTTTGCTGAAAAGAAGTCAATAAAGCCTGATGTGGTTAGCGTCCGCTCTGCTGACTGGGGTACCGGAGAGCCAGCTCCCATTCCACTTTCACAAAGTGACATCAAAACCGCCCTGAACACGCTCATGAATCAACGGTACCAGGACGCAAAGAAAGCGCGTGAAAACGGAGACTTCGAACTTGCTGAAATCTTGCTAAAGTCTATATGCAGCGATTTCAGGACATTGGTGGAGCGCTCTATTGAAAATGACCTGCTCTGCGGGGTGGTTCAACGATTTCAGCGTCCAGTCCATACGTTGAAGCTCAAGGATCTATCCAAATTGAGGGGCGCGGATTGCAATCTCCTTGATTCACTCATGACAAAATACTCTGGGTTTGAACACTCACAGCCAGAAGAATCACCCGTGGAATTGCCGAAGCCAGACGATATTCTGACCGACATGATTTCACTGAAAGATTGGCGTGAAGAATACGCGAAGCGGGCAGTCTGAATTGAAAATGCATCGAACAATCACATCCACTCGGACATCAAAAAGCGTCGCTCCTTCGTCGCAAAACGGGGACGGGCCAAGCTAACGGATAGGAATACCTTTGTATACGCTTAAAATGATCCCGAAAAACAGGGCTATATTGATGTTTTTGAGGGCAAAAAGAGCATTATAGGATTTTATTTGACGGAGGTAGCTTTCCTGTATCTCGTTTTATGGTGGGATGAGAAGTGGACTCGAAACTGGGCATATGGCTGGTGGTTGGCGGTTTTTTCATTTTCTTGAACGGCCAAGAAAACGAAACAAAAGAATCCGCCCGCGTCACGGGTTGCTCCTTGCGCTTCTCACCATCGGCGGGGTCTGTGGAACTCGCTGCGCTCAGACAGCCACAGACCCAAGATCCGCCGATGGCTGCGATGCTCGGCCCGTGACGAAGGGGTGAGTGGATTCGCCGCGGGCTCAATCGATTTTGGCCGGGGTCGAAAAGAGCGGTTAAGGAATCATCCGGTAAAAGTCCGGAATTTAGTAATATGGATGGCGGTTTTTATCATTTTCCTGAACGGCCAGGAACGACGCTACGGTACGCCAAAATAAGAATCAGAAAATAAATGAACGATTGGTTTACGATAGATCAAATTGACAGGGGAAGTTATATCATAAGCGAATACCGCCACTGGGAGGAAACCCATAGTTATCTCCTGAATGGCTCTGAACGCAGCCTGCTGATCGATACCGGGCTTGGCATCTGTAACATCCATGATGAAGTCATCAGGCTGACGGACAAACCGGTTACCGCTGTCGCCACACACATTCACTGGGACCATATTGGCGGTCATGGATTTTTCCCGGACTTTTACGCTCATGAAGCCGAGATCAACTGGCTTGCCGGAGAATTCCCGCTGACAATTGAGCAGATCAAAGGCATGGTCGTTGACCGTTGTGACTTGCCTGAAGGGTATGACGTAAACAACTATGTCTTCTTTCAGGGCAATCCGACAAGGGTTCTGAAGGACCATGACATCATTGATATTGGAGACCGCCTTATCCAGATCGTACATACACCCGGCCATTCGCCGGGACATATGTGTTTTTGGGAAAGGGAGCGCGGGTATCTTTTTACCGGTGATCTGGTTTATAAAGACACCTTGTTTGCCTATTTCCCGTCAACTGATCCAGAGGCGTACCTCAAATCCCTTGAGCAGGTCTCGGCGCTACCGGTGAAACACGTGTTCCCGGCACATCACACTCTGGATATTCAGCCTGAAATTCTGAGCAGAATGCGTGATGCCTTTCGGCAATTGAACGCTGAGGGTAAATTGCATCATGGGAGCGGAACATTCGATTACGGCGACTGGGCGGTATGGTTATAGCGCTTTGTTACTCTTTTTGGAGATTTTTTCATTGTCTTGAACGGCGAGGGAAACGAAACAAAAGACTCCGCCCGCGTCACGGGTTGCTCCTTGCGCTTCTCGCCATCGGCGGGGTCTGTGGAACTCGCTGCGCTCAGACAGCCACCGACCCAGGATCCGCCGATGGCTGCGATGCTCGGCCCGTGACGAAGGGGTGAAAGGATTTGCCGCTGGCGCTATCGATTTTATCACAAGGGTCAAGTTTGCTCTTGACTCTTGCTTGGAGACTAAAATTGGACGGACCCGGCTAACAGAACGAAACTAAGTTAAATACGGGAAAAAACGCCCGCAATAACGTACGGAAAAAAAAGGAATGGATTGAAAATGATCTGGGGTTTTGTGGATTATGAAAATATCGGCAGCCTGAAAGATATCGATTTTTCGACCTATCAGAAATTATTCATATTCTGTGGACCCAAGAACCCAAATATCAAGCTTGGCAATGCTGCCATCAGTGAATTCATAACGATCCAGATAATAAAGTTGAAAACAAATGGCGCCAACAATCTTGATTTTCATATCGCCTATTATCTCGGCAAATTTTCCCAGACCGCTCCCAAAGAAACACAATTCCACGTTATTACAAGAGATAATGGTTTTAATGGGTTGGTGAACCATATCAAAAAAACGGCGAGAATGTGTAAGAAGATCACACCAAAAACAGAAGCGAAACCACCATCTGAAAAACTCAGTTCATGTGCAGAACTGACAGTGGAAAGATTGTCACATATCGATGGTCGAACGCGGCCAAGGAAAGAACAGAAGCTGGTTAACTGGATCGATTCACAATGCGGAAGTGGCCGCAAAAGCATCGATGCCAAAAGTGTTTTTGAAGAACTTGTCACGGCGGGGTTGATCAGTAACGATAACCAGGTGATCAAATATACATTAAAACGGTAAAAACCGTCAGGAAAGGAGTCACCATCCGTGAATTACCACAATCGGTCATACTGTGGAGAGCTGGGGGTTGACCAGGTTGACCAGAACGTCCAAATAGCCGGCTGGGTTGATGCGCTTCGCGACCACGGGGAGGTGACGTTCGTTCACCTGCGGGACCGCAGCGGAATCGTGCAGCTGGTTTTCAGTCCTCAGTTCTCACCCGAAGCCGTCTGCCGGGATGCCGCTGAACTGAAAAACGAATTCTGCATCACCGCCACCGGCCGGGTCGTCCGGCGGGCGGAGGGCACCGAAAACCTCCATATCAGCACCGGTTCCATTGAGGTTGTCATTGAAACCCTTGCCATTTTGAGCCGATCCGAAACGCTTCCCTTTTCGATTTCCGAAAAGGCCATGGTGGCCTCGGCTGCCGGTTTTTCGTGGGAGGCCGTTTCCGAGGATCTGCGACTGCAGCACCGGTACCTGGATCTGCGGCGACCGTCCATGCAGAATTTTCTCATCAAACGACACCGCATCAACGCCCGGGTTCGTGATTTTCTCAACCAGCGCGGCTTCATTGATGTGGAAACCCCGATGCTGACCAAGAGTACACCGGAGGGCGCACGGGACTACCTGGTTCCCAGCCGGGTCCATCCCCATCAGTTTTATGCGCTGCCCCAGTCGCCCCAGCTTTTCAAACAGCTTTTGATGATCAGCGGCTTTGAGCGGTATTATCAGATCACGCGCTGTTTCCGCGATGAGGATCTGCGCCCGAACCGCCAGCCGGAATTCACCCAGCTGGACCTGGAAGCCTCCTTTATCGATGAAGACTTCATCTACGAGCTGATCGAGGAACTGCTGGCCGGCATGTTTGAAATCGGCCATATCCGGCTGCCCCGGCCGTTTCCGAAAATGACCTGGCAGGAGGCCATGGACCTGACCGGCTCGGACCGCCCGGACCTTCGTTTTGAGATGTTCTTTGTCGAAGCCACCGATATTTTCAAGGATACCGAATACTCTATCTTCAGGCAGGTTCTCCAGCGAGGCGGCCGAATCCGGGGCATCAATGTCAAACAGGCCTCGGAGCCGCTGAGCAAGAATATTCTTCAGAACGAATACGCCAAAGAGATCGTTCCCGGGTTCGGCGCCAAGGGAATGACCTGGATGCGGGTGACCGGCGGCAGGCTGGATTCCAATATCGTTCAGTTTTTCTCCTTAACGGAGCAGCGCCGGGTGATCGAGCGCTTCGATGCGGTCGACGGCGATGTTCTTCTGATGATCGCCGATCCGTCTCTGGATACCGTCAATGCCGCCCTGGGCCAGCTGCGGCTTCATGTGGCCAACCGCCTTGGGCGAATTCCGCGTGACACGTTCAAGCCGGTCTGGATCACCGAATTTCCGCTGTTCGAGGCCACGGAAGAGGGAATCTCTTCCAGTCACCATCCGTTTACCGCCCCGGATCGCGATGATTTTGACCCCGCCCGCATCGAAGATCTGCTGACACTGCGCTCCCGGTCCTATGACATCGTTGTCAATGGCGAAGAACTCGGCGGCGGCAGCATTCGTATCCATGATCGACGCATGCAGCAAAAAATCTTTACGGCACTCGGCTTGTCCGAAGCATCCGCCCGGGACAAATTCGGCTTTTTCCTCAATGCGCTGGATTACGGGCCGCCACCCCATGGGGGACTGGCCCTGGGCATGGACCGGGTCGTGGCCATGATTTTAAACACCGCTTCGATTCGGGAGGTCACGGCGTTTCCCAAAAACCGCAGTGCGTATTGTCCATTGACGAGCGCTCCCTCCGGGGTTTCGCGCGGGCAGCTCCAGGAGTTGAATCTTCTGGACCTGGGCGGCCGGGAAGAACTCCCCGGCACCGACCATCAGCAGGACCCCATCGACAAACTGTCGTGGTTGTCGCGCATCGGCCTCGACGACGGCGAGCGGCCGGCAGTGGCCGCAGCTGTAGAAGACGCCAAGCGTATGGCCGATGCGGTTGTTGGCCGGGCCCCGGAAGAATCCCCGTCTTTCTCCGCCTTGCCCGCGGTCAGCCGGTACCGGGACATCGAGCCGGCGCAGCGCAGCCCTTTTGTTGAAACCGGCGAGCTGTTCAAGAACGCGCCGGCCGTCAAAGGTGATTTTTTCAAGGTTGCCAGCATCCTCGAATAGGAGAACCGTTCAATGGAATCGAAACTGTTTACTTATATCGATGCAACGCCCCCGGAAACGGCCCCAGGTCCGCTTGGGGGAAAAACCGTGGTCATTCAACCGAACATGTCCGTTCGAAACTGGCCGACGGAAGCCGGCTCCATGGCGCTGGACAACTATGTGGCCCTGGAAGACGCCACGGCGATTCAACACCTCCGCAGCGCCGGTGCTACGATCAAGGGCAGCAGCCGGATGAGCGAACTCGGTTTCGGCCTGAAGGCCGACACCACATCTGAAATCATCAGAAACGGCCTTACCGATATCGCGCTGGTCACCGACACCCTCGGTGAGGCCCGCATGGCGGGGGCCGCCGGCGAAGCCTTTGCCTTTAAGCCCAGCTATGGCATCCTCTCCCGTTTCGGGCTTATCGGCCTGGTGCCCTCCATGGAGTGCTACGGGATGGCGGCCCGAACCCTTCCTGAAATCGCCGGGGCCCTTCTGGCGATGACCGGTGCCGATTCCAGGGACCCGGCCATGGATGAAACGGGAACCGCCCGCGTGGCCTCCGAATTGCCGCCGGCGTTGAAAACACCGAATGCCGTCCGGACCCTCGGCGTGCTGAAACCGGCCCGGGAGCAGCTGGCTGCCCCGGATGCCGACGCCTTTGACGCGACCGTTTCCCGGCTGGTCCGGGCCGGCCTCGAGATCCGGGAAATTGAACTGACCGATTACCCGCTGGTGCGCACCGTCCACCAGGTCATCGGATCTGTGGAGGCCTCGTCCAGCACCGGCAAATACGACAGCGTCCGATACGGCCACCGGTCGGATTCCGGTCGAAACTGGAATGACATGTACATCCACTCCCGGGGGGAGGCTTTCGGCCGGCTGATCAAGGAATACCTTTTCCAGGGCGGCTATTTTCAATACGAGAACTACGATGCGTTCGTGGGTGCCTGCCGGATACGGACCCGCCTGATCCGGGAGTCCGAAACCGCCCTCGACGGGGTGGATGCGCTTCTGCTGCCGCTGAAAAATGGTGCGGCCCGGGCCTCAAAAGCGGAAGCCGCCGGTGACATCTATGACGCGTTTGCACCGACCCTCTTGGCAAACCTGACCGGCCAGCCCGCCCTTGCACTGCCGGAATCAACCGGCGCCCCTTGCGGTGTGCAGCTGATCGGAAAACGCCTCGGCGATGCCCAACTTCTCACCGTCGGTCAGCGGCTATATGATATTCTAACAGGAGGCGCCCCGTCATGATATACGAAGCGGTAATCGGCCTTGAAATCCATGTGCAGCTCAACACCGCCACCAAGCTGTTCTGCAGCTGCCCGAACACACCCGGGGATGACCCCAATACCAACATCTGCCCCATATGCCTCTACCTCCCGGGCGCACTGCCCCGGCTGAGTCTCGAAGCACTTGAAAAGGCCACCCTGGCCTGTATGGCACTGAACTGCGACATCCAGACCGAAAGCGCCTTTGACCAGAAGGTCTACTATTATCCGGATCTTCCCAAGGGGTTTCAGCTCTCCCAGCATCATAAACCGTTGTCCAGAAACGGATGGCTGGACATCGAGGATGAAAACGGTCAGCCGAAAAAATTGCGTATTCATCATGTCCACATGGAAGAGGACGTGGCCAAACTGGTTCATGAAACCGAGGGCCGGCTGCCCATCAGCCTGGTCGACTTCAACCGCGCCGGCACCCCGCTGATCGAAATCGTCACCGAACCGGATATGCGCACCCCTTGTGATGCCATGGAATTTCTGCGGGTGTTGAGAAGCCAGATCCGCTATACCGGGTGTGCCGAATGCAGTATGGAGCAGGGCACCATGCGCTGTGATGCCAATATTTCCCTGCGCCCCCAGGGCAGCGATGCGTTCAATACGAAGGTGGAAGTCAAAAACATGAACTCCATCCGCCACGTGGGAGATGCCATTGCCTATGAAATCAAACGCCAGACGGAATGTCTCAACGTCGGTGAGCCGATTCTTCTCCATACCCGGCTGTGGGATCCGGAAAAGCATGCCACCATGGCGATGCGGGCCAAATTCGCAGGCCCCTGCGTGCCGGATCCTTCGGTGCCGCCGATCCTGCTCACCGAGGACTGGCTGGCACAGATGAAGGTCCGCCTGCCGGAGATGCCCAATCAGAAGGCCGGACGGTTCGCGGAGCAGTACCGGCTCAATCGGGACGAGTCCGTGTTGATGAGTTCGGACCGGTATCTTTCAGATTTTTTCGAAGCCGTTGCGGGCCAGGATGTTCAGCCGCGGACCGCGGCCGGATGGCTGGCCACCCAAATGCTGCCGGCGCTCAAGGACCGGAGCCTCACCATCGCTGACTCGCCGGTGCGCCCCGATCGCTTTGCCGCCCTGGTCCAAATGGTAGAGAAGGACGAAATCAATGCCAAATCAGCCAAAATCGTTCTGGGTGAACTGTTCAGCAGTGCAGAATCCCCCGAAGCGATCGTGGATCGCCTCGGATTCCGCCAGGTTTCAGACACAAGTATGCTGGAAACCATCGTAACCCAGGTGATGGCTGAGCACGCCTCGGCGGTTGAGAATTATAACAACGGCAATAAGAAATCGATCGGTTTCCTGGTTGGTCAGGCCATGCGGGCATCCGGTGGAAATGCCAATCCGAAAATGGTCCAGCAGATACTGCTGGAAAGACTCGACGGATAGTGGGCAAGTTATAAAAAGAAAGTTGATAGCGCATGACTATTATTCACATGACAAGGCAAAACAGAAACAGCTTGTCGAGCGCTTGAAACGCTTTTTTAACAAAAATAAAATGGTGGCGGAAAAAACGATTGAGGCGCTTGGGATTCTGCAGAATACAGAATACGCCGACTAATCAACAGATTGGGAATGTGGTTGGCGGTTTTTTTCATTTTCCTGAACGGTTACCGGACAAGTGGGGTGATCCCGATTGGTAATTGACAAACCCACGCAAAACCGATTTATTCATTTCTTCCTGATCCGAATTCTCACTGCCTGATTCTACAACGAACTGCTATCATGGAGGCTGCTATGACACCGGCATCCCGGCAGGCACTGGAAGGCCTGCGCGATCTGACCACCCTCAAATGGTATGTAATTCCGTTGCTGGCCTGCATCTTTTACATCTACACCCTGGAAATGAAGAAAGCCCGGGCGACCGGCAACTGGAACGTCGTGTTCGCCGGCCTGACCGTTTTCGGCATGGATTTCATCAACGAGACCTGGAACGGCTGGGTGCTGGTGTTCACCGGGCGGTCGGCCTTCTGGACCGCGCCAGGTGAGACGGCCCTGCGCACCATGGTGGGCTGGAACATCGAAATCATGTTCATGTTCGCCATCTCGGGCATCATTTACGCCAACACCATTTCAGAAGACCGCAACGAGAAAATCCTGGGCATTCCCAACTGGTGGTTCTGGGCCATCGGGTATTCGGGGTTTTGCGTTTTCGTGGAGGTGCTGCTCAACATGGGCGGTCATCTGGTATGGGAATACCCCTTCTGGCATCGCACGTTCAAAGGGGTCTGGCTGATCTTCCTGTTCGGTTATCTCCACTTTTACGTGGCCGCCCTGCTGGTGATCGGCATGCGGACGTACCGGGCCAAAGTCATTACCGTTGCGTCCCTGTATGGCATCGCCATTGTCGCCAATATTTTCGGCATAGGGGTCATGGGCTGGACCTATTAGAGCCGATTTCAAAGCACCCCGTCTGCCATCAAACATGTGAATTTATTTTTCGCCTGCGATCCTGCCCCGTCTGGTTTTCAGCGGGCGATCCCGGCCAGATTTGCCTGTTTCCGGTCCCCTCTGGGATGAAGAAGGGGTTTTATATGCGGATCTGGACCTGGAGGACATCACCCGGGCAAAAATCGACTTTGATGTGGTCGGCCAATACGCAAGACCGGATGTCTTTCAGCTTCGCGTCAATCGGGAACCCCAGCCGCCGGTGGCGTTCAACCCTGGAAAAAAGTTTCCATGACCTGTTTGTAGTTCTCGCCGTGCCAGGTGGAATCCGGGCTGGTGTCGGCGGACGTCAGGATATCCTTGAACACGAAGGGCAGGAAGTCCGAGATGCCCGGCACGACGACCCGCACCACGGGGAAATCCAGCACCGGATGGGTGAGGTTCAGGACGATGAAGTCGGTTTCCAGCGCCTGGCAGATCTTCCGGATGGCTTCGATTTCCGAGAAGAGGTCCTCGCTGCGGCTGTCCCGGTAAACGGTGGTGCCGCCCTTTTCCAGGAAGGAAATGTCTTTCTGGGAGATGCAGCACTTGAACAGCAGGTAGAGGTTCTCGACGCGGGAGCGGGGCGAAACCGGTTTGTCCAGCCCGGGGCTGGGGATCTTCAGGGTGTTGCGGCCCTGCATGACTTCGGTCAGGCAGCGGCTGAGGGCCTCGTCCATGTTGAAGGAGACGCCGGGAACCAGAATTTGGTGCTCGAGCCTTCCGGGCCGCAGGTTGTGATTGATGAAAAGCACGCCGATGCTGGGAAAGCGCCCCTCCATGGAGAAATCTTTCAGGATGATTTCCACGTTTTCGCTTTCATAAAAATCAATCATGGCCTTCAGGCGGCTGTTTTCCAGGGTGGCCCTGTCGATGGTGGGAACGCTCAACTCGGGTTTGATGACCTGAATCTGGGTATGCCGTTCGAACACTTCGCAGGCCGCCTGGACGAGGGCCTCCTCCAGGGTGTTGCCGGCCGCCATGCCGTTGGAGGCATTGATGTAGGCAATGAAATTGATGGGGACTTTGACGGTCTTGTCCTGCACGAGAGAGTAGCCGTCCACCCAGTGCCGGGCCATCTGGCTGTTTTTGATCCGCTCGACGGCCTCCGGAAACAGGTGGGGCTGGTTGCGCAGCAGGCTTTCGATGGGCAGGTGGCCGTCCTTCAGGTTGTCCTGGTGGCTGTTCACATACCCGTCCAGCCATTCATAATTCAGAAAACGGTTGACCTGGCTGCCGTAAAGGGCAGGCATGTTGAAGCGGACCTGTTCTTCGAAGTCCTGGAAGAACAGCCCGCCGCTGAACCGCTCGGCCAGTTCGGCGTGGGCACTGGCCCTGGCCAGCTCCGGCGTCAGGCCTTTTCCCTGGCACTGCAGTTTTATGGCATCGATATGGATCTGGGACCAGTGAATATGGTCGGCCACCTGGTAGGGGATATAGCGGATAGCGTAGCCCAGCCGATCGAATCCGGCGGTGATTTTGGCGATGGTGTTGGCCGGCGTGTCGGTTTTGCCGAATTCATTGCGGACATGGTTTTGGAGGTTCATGCAGCCTTTTCCTTGAAATGGGACGGGTGGATTTTTCCCGGTTCAACCGGTCCCGAACCCGTCGATACGGTTACGAACGCTGTCGTTTACGGCTTTTAGCACGCAACCGGTGCCCGCTCAAGTTCAATTCAGCCCGCCGGCGAACAGCCCTTCACGGTCTGTTCTACCGTAAGGGGGCCACGCCGGCCTGCCGGGAATCGCAAACGCGATTCCCACGGCACCGGGATTCCGGAATGCCAGGGGGCGGGGCTGACCGCTAGGGTTCGGGCGAATGCTGCCGGCCGGGGCCTGCGAGCGCCTCCCCGGCCAGTTCACCGACGGTGACGTCCGTGATCCGCATCTGCCGGTAGAGCCGGAGGGGCCCCGTGTCGGACAAGCGGGTTGCCACCAGCCGCCCAAGGGCATCGTCCAGGATGGGGCCGGCCGCCCAGATTGCCGTTCCGCGCAGGTAGGGGTCGGGGGCGTCGAAAAATGCGGGCAGGAACGGGGCTGCCGGTTGGGCCAGCGCCGGCCTGGCGTGGGCCAGGCGCCCCACGCCCCACAGGGATCCCCGCTGGAGGATTTCGTGTTCGAGGAAATTGCCCGCCGGATTGATATAGGACATCAGGATGCAGGCGAATTCGTCCGCCAGGCGGGGGTGGCCGGCGGTGATTTCACCCATGGCTTCGGGCGATCCCCAGCCGATGCCGCCGGACTCGTCGTTCAGGTTCCACATGAGCCGGCGCATGACCACCCGGGCCGATTCCATGGCGGTTTCGGCCAGCCCGGCCACCACCACGCCCATGGCCGTGACCGCGTGCCAGCGGATCCGCTCTTCTGTTGAATAGAAAAAAGAGAAGAGTGGATTGACGGCCTGCCGGCCGGGGATCCGGCGGATGGCTTCCAGGGCCCCCTCCAGATCGTCCCGTGCCAGCAGGTGGCCCATGCGGATTTTGAGTTCACGGTAGCCCATGATCGCACCCCGGCAGGCGGTTTAAAATGAGATCACCTCGAATCCCGCTTCCATATAGCGGGACATGGACGGGTGGCCGGACATGTCGTCCAGCAGGGCCAATCCCTGGCTGACGGCTTCGTCCACGGTGCCCATCTTGTGGGCGCAGCCCTTGCAGACGCCGTCCACGATCTCCTGGCCCTTGGCGTTTTCCCACAGCTTGTGCAGGGGATTCTGGGGGTCGGCCAGCTTGGGCAGCAGGGCCGTGGCGGCCCCCTCCACGACGATGCGGACCTCCATGCCTTTGGCCTTCATGTCCAGCCCGTTGAGCAGGACATGGATGAAACAGACCGGGTCTCCGTTGAATACGAACAGTGCCACTTTTTTCATGTTTTCTCCCGAAAGGTTATCAAACCGTTTTCAGTGTTCTTCCCAGCTGATGCAGTTCTCGGGGCAGTATTTGATGGCTTCGTCCACCTCCGTTTCGGGATAGACGTCCATCTCGTTGACCTGGATGTATCCGGCATCGTTTTGCACGAACACCTCCGGGCAGACTTCCACGCAGCCCATGCACAGGGTGCAGGTGCCGATATCGACGACAGGGACTTTCATGGGACACCTCCGACGGATACGTTTATGCCCGGTCTCGGGGGCTGTTTCAACTGCCGGTCAGCCCGCCTTTACCGCCTGGCCGATCATTTTGCCGTACTCGATGCAGGCCGCGATGCCGGCCTCCTCGGGAACGTACTGAAGCCGGGGCCCGGCTTCGATCATCCTGAACTTCATGGCCTCCAGTTCCGCGGCCACCAGTTTCACCGCTTCGCCGCTCCAGCCGTAGGAGCCGAACGCCCCGCCGATTTTGTTGACCGGTTTGAGCCCCTTCATGTAGACCAGCACATCGGCCACCGTGGGAAACATCTGGTTGTTCAGGGTGGGGGAGCCCATCACCACGGCGGCGGCATCGAGCACATCGGTCATGATGTCGCTGCGGTGGGAACTGCGGATGTGGATGGGCTTGACCATGACGCCGGTCGATGAGATGCCCTCGGCGATGGCGTTGGCCATGGTTTCCGTGCTTTTCCACATGGTGTCGTAGACCACCACGGCTTTTTGCTCCGGCTCCTGCCGGCTCCATTTCAGGTAGGCATCGATGATACTGCCGGGGTCTTTGCGCCAGATCACCCCGTGATCCGGGCAGATCATGTCAATCTGAATGCCCGAGGCCGCCACCTTCTCGATCAGCTTCAGGATGCGCGGCGCATAGAGCAAAAGGATGTTGGCATAGTATTTTTTGGCCTGCTCCATGAGATCGGCGCCGGCCTGGTCGTCGAACTTCTCGAATCCCGCGTAGTGCTGGCCGAAGCCGTCGCTGGAGAAGAGGATGCGGTCCTCGTTCAGGTAGGTGAACATGCTGTCCGGCCAGTGAATCATGCGGGTTTCCATGAAGGTGAGGCTGCGTTTGCCCAGACTGAGCGTCTCGCCCTCCTTCACGGGGTGATAATTCCACGGATTGGTGAAATGGCTGGCCAGGTTCCTGGCGCCCATCTTGGAGCAGTACAGCGGCTTGTCTTCGCCCACCCGCTGCATGATGCGCGGCAGGGCGCCCGAGTGGTCCATCTCGGTATGGTTGCTGACCACCACGTCGATTTTTTCGGGGTCGATGACCTGTGAGATGTTGGCGATCAACTGGTCCGCAAAGGGCGCCTTGACCGTGTCGATGAGGGCCACCTGTTCGTCGATGACCAGATAGGCGTTGTAGCTGGTTCCCCGGTCGGTGGAATAACCGTGGAAGTCCCTGATGTTCCAGTCGATGACGCCGACCTCATAGACGCCGTCCGCAATTTTCGTCGGTTTCATGTGTGCTTTCCTGTTTTCGTTTTCGGCCCGCCCGGTCCGGGCGGCATGGTGGATCAACTGCGCCTGCCGCGATGCCTTCGGGCCGGCGTCTGAAACTGGATGGTTACAAGCCGCTACCGGTTAAATTTTGGCCCCGATGAGCATTTGTCAACCCGGATTCTGCGTTTTTGCGCTTGGGGCGCGGGGGCCGGTACTCATGCCCGTTGCTGCCGTCCGTTTGGTCCTTTTTTCCCGGATCAGAAATCGAAATGCCCTTTTCCCGTAATCAGAAAAGGGCATTCGGTGCTGGTCGATGGAAAAAAGGGAACGATCCGATAACGGCGGATCTATTCCTCTTTCTCGAAATCGTCTTTGCTTGCGCCGCAGACCGGGCATTCCCAGTCTCCGGGTACATCTTCCCACTTGGTACCGGCAGCCACGCCGTTGTCGGGATCGCCCGCTTCGGGATCGTAAACATAGCCGCAGAGTGTGCAAACATACCTGTCCATTGTTTCCTCCGTAACGTTATCGGTTAATTGTATAAAAATCGCCCATGGCGATTTGCCATGCATGTTCTGTCGGTACCGCGTCTCGGTTGGAAAAAGATGGTCTCTTTTACCATACAGGGCCTTGCGGTGTCTAACCGAATCTGACGGCCGGCAGCCCGACAGCCATTACCCCAGGGGGCGGAACATCTTTTTGCCGGCCCCGCAGATGGGGCATTTCCAGTCGTCGGGAAGATCGTCAAACGAGGTGCCCTTGGCGATCTTTCCCTTGCGGTCCCCTTTGTCGGGGTTATAGATATATCCGCAGTTAACGGTCTGGCACTGGTACATTTCATGGGGTTCTGCCATTCTTGACTCCTTTGTGGGTTACCGTTTATTGCCATTCCTGCACGAGCGTATCCAACTGCGCGGCCATCTCCATGCGCAGCGCGTCCATGGCTTCCGCTTCCGACGAAACCGGCTGGGCCGGTGACCACCTTATCGTTTTTTTACCGGGAATCCCTCTCATCCGACGGTCGTCGTCGGCGCCGACGATGACGGTCAGATCGGGCGTGGCGCCATACAGGGCCTGGTCCACGTGCTGCGGTCGGCGAAAGCCCATGTCCACGCCAGCCCGCTGCATGGCCCGGACCATGGGGACGGACAGTCCGGACGCCGGCTGCAGGGCGCCGAATCCGGTGCGGATGCGGTCGCCGAAGCGCTGCTGGGCCAGGGCCGCCGCCATGGGGGCCCGGCAGGCGCCGTCCTTTGAAATGAAAAGGATCTTTTTGCGTTTGACCAGCGGCAGGACGGTTTTGGCGACGGCCTCGTCAATGTCCGCCGCCAGGCCCTCATGCCGGCTGATTTCGCCCCTGGATTCAATTCCCCGGTAGGTCATGGCATGGCTGAAGCGGGCGTCGATGGCGTCGAAAAAGTATTTTACCGTCAGGTCGACGCCGTCGAACAGCTGGCGGCCCCTGGAGGCCGCGACGCTGAACAGCAGCCCTTTCCGGGTGTCGGCCAGCGGATCCTTGAGCTTATAGACATATTTTCGCGACCAGAGGGTCTGGCACCGGTCGACCAGTACCTTGAGCTGGGCGGAGATGCCGTAAAAATAGACCGGGGACGCGGCCACCACCAGATCGGCCTGCCGCAGCAGACCGAATATTTCCGTCGACATGGGATCATCGGCGATGACGCAGGTGCCGTGGGTCTCGCAATACCCGCAGCCCCTGCAGGGCACGATGCCGGCCCGGGCCGCCTGGATGGTCCTGACGGCAGCGCCCGTCCGGGCGGCTTTATCCAGAAAGGCGGCCAGAAAGGTGTCGGTGTTTCCTTTTTTTCGGGGGCTTCCCTGAAGTCCTACAATCAGCATGGCACTCGGGCTCTGTTCAGCCGGTTTGATCGGCTGTACGTTGATGAAAGCGTAAAAACGCCGATATCTGCACTGTTATTTGACATGGCAGGTCGAACAGGTCACCGGGCCATAGGGCTTGCCGGCCCGCTTCTCATTTTTGTGGCACTTGATGCACTGCAGGTTCATCACTTTTTTGGGCTTCAGTGCGCCCTGCTCCTTCATGCGCTTGATCGCGCCGCTTTCCCGGGCAAAGACACTGTGGCAGACGTTGCAGTCCTGGATCCGCTCCTGATGTCGGGCATGGGGAAAGGGCACCTTGCCGCTGGTGCCACCGTAAATGTCGATATGGTCGGGGCCCGGTTTGGCGGCGGCGGCGATGACCACCCAGACACCCAGAAGGGCGGTGGCGACGGTGATGATCAATGGATTGGGTTTCATGCAAAGCTCCGTTTCTGGCGGTTGGCACTGCGATGGCGGTTACCCCGCCGCAACCACCGGGTCTGCTGTCCGGTGGACGCGGCGGAAGGGGGGGCGATCAGTACATCTCCTCGTGGGCCAGGTCCTCGTCGGTCACCTTGACGCTGAACAGCCGGTAGGCCCAGACCTGGTAGGCCAGCACCGCGGGCACGAAAAGCAGCACCACGATGAGCATGATTTTCAGGGTCAGGGGGCTGGAGGACGCGTTGAAGGCCGTCAGGCTGTACTCGGCCTTGACGCTGGAGGGGAACAGGTTGGGAAACAGCCCGATCACACCGAAGAAGGTGCAGGAAACGATGGTGGCGGCCGAGGCGAACCACGCCCTGAAGAAGGCTTTCTGCATCAGAAAATACTTGATGCCCACGATGGCGGCAACACTGATGGCCGGCACGAGGAACAGGACCGGCCGAGCCAGGTAGTTGTCGTAAAGCGCGGTGAATATGTAAGTGGCCACCAGAAAGACCACCGCCACGCCGGTGAGCACCGGCCATAGCAGGCCGGCCAGACGCTCGGCACGCCCGGCCAGGTCGCCGTCGGTGCGGATCGTCAGCCACAGGGCGCCATGCATCAGAAAAAGGCAGACAAACAGCACCCCGGCCAGCAGGCCGTAGGGATTGAGCAGCGTGAACAGGTTGCCCAGGTAAACGCCGTCCTGGTCGATGGGGATGCCCTTGAAGATATTGCCGAAGGCCACGCCGAACAGCAGGGCCGGCACAAAGCTGCCCACGAAGATACAGACGTCCCACACCCTTTTCCAGGCCGGGCGGTTCACTTTGTTGCGGAATTCAAAAGAGACGCCGCGCAGGATCAGGGCGAAGAGGATCAGCATCAGGGCCGAGTAGAGGGATGAGAACATCACCGCATAGAACAGCGGGAAGGCGGCGAAGGTGACCCCGCCGGCGGTGATCAGCCATACTTCGTTGCCGTCCCACAGCGGCCCCATGGCGTGGATCATCATGTTCTTGTCGCGTTCCGAGCGTCCCAGGAACGGGTAGAGCGAACCGATTCCCAGGTCAAAGCCGTCCGTCATGAAAAATACGGCCCAAAGCAGCCCCCAGAGGAAAAACCATACGGATTGTAACTCCATTTAAAACCCCCGTGTTTCGTCTTTATTGGTCGAGTCCAGTCAATCTGGTTATCTGTTTTCCGTTGCCGTTTCGGGGCCTTTTCGGGCGAAATCGGCAATCAGGTAAAAACCGGCGATTCCCAGCAGGCCATAAACCAGAATGAATCCCACCAGGCTGGTCATCACCTGGGAGGCCGCTACCGGTGAGGCGGCATTGGCGGTTTTCAGCAATCCGTGGACAATCCAGGGCTGACGGCCCACTTCGGCCAGCACCCATCCCATCTCGATGGCCAGGTAGGGCAGCGGGATGGCCAGGAGCATGACCCACAGGTACCATCGGGATTCAAGCAGCCGTTTCCGAAGGAACAGACCGACGATGGTGAGCAGGGGGAAGAGGGTTCCCAGGGCGACCATGGTCCTGAAAGAGACGAAGGTCGGCAGGACCGGTGGGCGTTCATCCCTGGGGATGTCTTTCAGACCGGTTACGGCGGCATTGATATCATGGTGTCCCAGCAGGCTCAGGGCGCCGGGAATCCGTCCGATTTCGACCCGGTTGCGTTCGTTTTCCTCGTCGGGGACGGCAAACATGACGATGGGGGCCCGGGTCCGGGTCTCCCAATGGGATTCCATGGCGGCCAGTTTGGCCGGCTGGGTTTCGGTGACGTGGACGGCGTGCATGTCACCGGTGACGGCCACCACGATGGATGAGACCAGCCCCACGACCAGGCCGATATTGAAGGAGCGGGTGAAGAACGTGACGTGCTGCTTTTTCAGCAGGTGCCAGGCGCTGATGCCCATCATGAAAAAGGCGGCCAGGAGGAAGGCGGAGGGGATGGTGTGGGCGATTTCCAGCAGGCCGAATTTGTTGGTGATCACCGCCAGAAAATCGGTCAGTTCCGCCCGGCCGTCGCGGATGGTGAAGCCCACCGGGTGCTGCATCCACCCGTTGGCCAGAAGAATCCAGACTGCCGAGAGGTTGCCGGCGCCGGCCACCAGCCACATCACCGTGGCATGGGCCTTTTTGGACAGCTTGTTCCAGCCGAAGATCCAGATGCCGATAAAGGTGGACTCCAGAAAGAAGGCCACCGATGCTTCGATGGCCAGAAGCGACCCGAACACGTCCCCGACGTAGGCCGAGTAGCGGGACCAGTTCGTGCCGAACTGAAACTCCAGGGTGATGCCGGTGACCACGCCCAGGGCGAAGTTGATCAAAAACAGTTTTCCCCAGAACTTGGTCATGCGCAGGTAGGTTTCATCGCCGGTACGCACATACCGGGTCTCCATGTAGGCCACCAGAACGGAGAGCCCGAGGGTCAGCGGAACAAACAGGAAATGAAACATGGTGGCGGCGGCAAACTGGAGCCGGGATAACATGACAACGTCCATAAACCATTCTCCTTGAACAGATGCCGGCAGCCGTCCCCCGGGACCGGTTGCCCTTAATGTGGATGGTCAGGCCCCGCGTAAAAAGAAATTCTTACGCGGGGCATTGTTGATCGGGTGCGACGGTGCCGGTCCACGCGTTCCGGGGACTGGCCCGTCCCTGCCGGCGGGGCGATGCCGTCCCGGTTGCCGCAAGGCCGTGCGATCCTTGCGGCGCAGCGATGGCATCCGGCGGCCTAAGCGCTCCCGTCCAGGGTGCACTGGGTAAAGTCGATGGGCTTGCCGCATTTGGCGCAGGTGTGATCCTTGTTGAACTCGTCGGAAAAGATCTCTTTGCTTTCGCCGCATTCGGGGCATTTGCAGACGAATGATTTCAGGTTTTTAAAATTCTCATAACCGGGGCAATGTTGGGGTGTGGACATGACAGCCTCCTTTTTTAATCCGAATTGATGGGGTTGACTGATTTGCGTCGATTGTCAGTTGTGTGCCCGTCAATAAATGGCCGATTTGCCAGATATCGGCGTTGCGCTCAAAATTTTATCCTCGGAATATCAACCATATGGCTTCAGCAAAATTTCTCGCGCGCCTTGATCTCGACCCATTATGCCTATTTCGGGACGGACACTATTAGAGCTTTTCTGAAATCTCCCGTCCATAATCCTGGGCCATCTTCATGCCGCCGCCCAGGTTGGCCGATTTGAGCCGCAGGGGAATGCTCACCATGTTCATCTTGAAGATGTTTTTCATGGTTTCAAAGATGCGGTCCGGAGCTTCGCCGCTCCAGCCGAACGAGCCGAAGGCACCGCCCACCTTGCCTTCTAACTCCGCTTTTTCGGCCATGAACAGCAGGGTTTTCATCCCCTGAACCATTTCGCCGTGGTAGGTGGGGGAACCGAGAATAACGGCATCGTACCCCTTCAGGTCCTCCCCTTTTTTTATATCCGTTACCTTCAGCAACTCGGCTTCATGGCCGGAGAACCGGATCCCCTCGGCGATGAGATTGCCTATTTTTTCAGTCTCTCCCGTGCGTGTGGCATACACGATGAGTGCTTTGGCCATTTCCTGCTCCCTTCGGCTTTTGAGTTGATGCGCCTGGACGGTGATGTCCGCGTGGCACCCGGGTGCCAACCGAGACACCGGTGGCCGGTGTGGTCGATCTGCGGCTGGTGTTATTTGATTCTGGGGTCCTTGCCCTCGTACTGGCAGTCGGGCGTGTAGCAGGTATTGTCCAGAAAATCGCATTTTTCCTTGCACGACGGACATTTTTCGGGCGGCTTGTCCGCCTCGAGTTCATATCCGCAGTTTCCGCATTTCCAGCTTCCCATGAAACACCTCCTTTTTGATGTTGGCCATGTGGCCCCTGCCCGTCAACGGCTCCTGGCGGGCACAGGTCACATGCAGTCCCCGGCGGGCCGTCGGGACTGGGGCGGGAAAACGGGAGGCGGATGCCGGGGCGGCCGCCGTCTCCCGGATTTTTTAAAATGCGGGGTTACGCCTTCCACAACCCGTGGAGGTTGCAGTATTCCCTGGCGGAAACCGTTGCCGCATCGACCTTGAACACGGCTTCGGGGGTCTGGCCCGGGTCGAGAAACTGGAAGTAGGATTTGCCGTCCGCGTTCAACTCGATCCATTGAATCCAGTGCTTCTCTTCCATGGGATGGGGGACGCCGCCCACTTTGACTTTGTATCCACCGTCGATCTTCTCGATGACCGGTACGTGTTTCTCCTTGGCCGCATCAACGGTGTTTTCGGTCAGCTTTTTCATGGCCTCTCCGCAGCACACCAGCTCGCCGCCGCCGCCGACGAGCACCTGAACGATGTTCCCGCAAAGATCGCATTTGTATACCTCAAATCTTTCCGCCATTTTTTTCTCCTTGTCGGTTTGAAAAAACGATTGATAATACGTTGACGCCGCTTACCAGTTCTCACCCAGGATCTCGAAATGGGCCCGGGGATGCGCGCAGGCCGGGCACATCTCGGGGGGTTCGGTGCCTTCATGAAGATAGCCGCAGTTGCGGCAGCGCCAGGTCACGCTCTCTTCTCTCTTGAATACCCGTCCGGCCTCGATGTTGGCCTTCAGGTCCTCGTAGCGTTTTTCATGCTGCTTTTCGGCAACGGCAATGGCTTCGAAGATGAATGCCACGTGATCCAGGCCCTCTTCGCGCGCGACCGTTGCGAATTCGGGATACATGGTGGTCCACTCGTAGTTTTCGCCGCCGGCCGCTTCCTTGAGATTTTCGACGGTGGTGCCGATCACGCCGGCGGGAAAGGCACCGGAGATCTCAACCTCGCCACCTTCCAGCAGCTTGAACAGGCGCTTGGCATGCTCTTTTTCCTGGTTGGCGGTCTCTTCAAAAATGTCTGCAATCTGTACAAAACCTTCCTTCTTGGCCTGCTTGGAAAAGTACGTGTAACGGTTCCTGGCCTGAGATTCACCGCTGAACGCCGTTAGAATGTTCTTTTCCGTTTTGGTGCCTTTAATGCTTGCCACGCGTTTTCCTCCTTGTGTTGTTGGGTAAGGTTTAAAATGTTGAACGATAGTCGGTCGTCAACAGCTTTCATCCCACCAGCCTTTGGCGATATGCTTGCGCTTTTCGTTCTCGGCCAGTTGCTTGATTTTGTAGCCCGAGTCCCGAAGCATCCCGTAAAGGATACCGCAACCGGTATCCTCACGATCATCGTCACCCTGATCGGCCAGCTCGATCATCCGCTCGGCCAGCAAGATGGTCAGTTTGATGTTTTGGTCACACGGTTTCACGGATCGAAACTCTCCGAAGGGGTTGGATTCTGCCGGCCCGAAAGGACGTCGGCAGCATTGTTCTTAGCGTAATCAAGATACGTGCCAAGGTTCTTTTCCCCCCCCCCCGCCGGTGCGGACAGCACCTGCCATACGGAGACCGCCATTACCCGCAGCCACGCCCGCCGGCGCTGCGGCCGCCCGTGGCCGCGGCCTTCACCGGAAACCGGCTCGAGAAGGCATTTTTTTTCCGGTGGCAGGCTGCCTGCCGCAAACGATCGCTCATGGGGTCTCACGTCTTATGCGATACAAAGATGTCTCGTAAGACAGGCTGGTGGGACGGTTCAGTCTTCCTGGGGCTGGTGAATGGCCTTTAACGCCTCCACCATGTCCTTCAAGTTTGGCCGCTGGTTGATATCGGATACCGAGATGTAGCGAATGATGCCCGCTTTGTCGATGATGAACACGGCCCGTTCGGCCGTACCGTCCCCGCGCAGCACGCCGAATCGCCGTGCCACCTCACCATGGGGCCAGAAGTCCGACAGCACGGGAAACCAGAGGTCGCCCATCTGGCGGGTCCAGGCGAAAAGGGTGGGCAGGTTGTCGACGGTGATACCCAGCAGGGTCGCATCATACTGCGCAAAGATGTCCCTGGTGATGTTGTAGCCGGGCCATTGATCGGAACACACCGGCGTCCATGCTGCCGGCACAAACGAGATGACCACGTTGCGCGTTCCCCTGTATTGCGCCAGGGAAACGGTCCCCTGCGTCAGGGAGGGCAGGGAAAAGGGCGGGGCCGGGTCGCCGACCTCGACCGCCAGGACGCTGTCCACCGGCTTCAGTCGGCCGGGGTCGAAGATCATGTTTTTCATGCCCGCATCGCCGGCCAGGCCGTGGCCATGAGTAACCGCCAGCCACAGGATGGCGGCTACCACTGAAATGTACCTCGGTCGCGTTGGATCGATCATGGGGGTCACCTATTTCAGGAAACCGCTCAGGCGGTCCAGAAAAGTGTCCAGCGGATCCATTTTACCGATACCGCTCCACAGAATCCTGCCTCCGTCATCCGGTTCGAGGGCGACAATCAGGAAAAAGGGGGTGCGGACCTCGCCCATTGCCTTGTGTACCACAAAGTCTTCGTCCGGAAACAAGGGAAATTCGATCTGGTAATGTTTTCTGAAATGGTCGACTTCGAAGGTGGAGTTGCCCACCCCGATCCCGATCATCTTTACCCGGCCGCGCAGCGTATCAGATGCTTCGATGGCCTGGTACAGCCGGTTGACGGCCGGCGCCTCCCGCTGGCAATGGGGGCAGTACATGCTGAAGATTTCAATGATGAGCAGTCGGCCGCTGATGGTTGCGGGGTCGAAGGGGCCGCTGCCGGAAAGGCCCAGATAGGCCTGTACGTCGGTTCGGTCGGGGCCCTCCAGTCGCATGACTGCCAGCCGGTCTCCGGCGGCCGGGACGCTGCCGCCCGATGCCATCCCGGAAAGGGCAAACACGATCAGGGCCACGATCCACCACAGGCGGACATTTTTCATGGCGTTACCTCGCTGGCTGCTATGAGTTGTTGTGCGCCGGTATTCGAGAAGGTAAGGTGCGTATCAGGTGCCAACGTGGCACACTGATGTCTCATACCGGCACCGAAACACGTCTAACCGGGGAGGCGGCGGGAAGTTGCGGGAGTGAATCCGTCACTTCCCATTTTGAGACCGAACATCGTTGGCAGCCCGCTACCTGGTGGCGATGAGGCGGCGGCTGAGCAGTTTGATGTGAGACATCTCTTCCTTGATGATGTCGTCCAATCGCGACTGGCCCAGGCCTTCGGGAACCAGATCTTTCATCCCCAGGTAAAATACAATGGAGTCTTTTTCGGCCAGGATGGCGGCCTTCAGTATCGCCTGCATGGAAGTGGTGTCAATCTCCTTTTCGAAAAAGATGCGCGTATCCGCCAGGGCCTTGAGATACGATGCCGCTTCGCCATCGGGGTCAAATACGGTCTGGGCTTTTTCCTCCCCTGACAGCTGGTTTCTCATGATGGAAAAGGTCTTCTCGTGGTCCTCTTCCATGGCAGCCAGGTCCGATAAAAACGTTTTGGCGTCCGCGTCTGTGACATTATCGGCGGCCTTCCTGTAGAACGCGGCGCCGTTTTTTTCGATCTGCTCAGCCATGTCGAACACATCGTCTGCACTAAAATCGTAGCTCATGGTTGGATCTGCCTTTCTTTTCCGACTGGAGGATGGATTAAAATGGGTATTTGCCAGATTCAATGATGCCCGAACCATGCCCGTTTCACCGATCGGCTGTCAACCTAAAAAAATAAAACCGGCGCTGCTCGAATCAGGCCTCTCCTTCTTTCAGGCGGCACTCGTCGTCCCACTCGGGACAGGCGCTTTTGCGGTCGGTTTCAAATTTCAGCATGCATTCGCCGCACTCCAGTTCGATGTTCGGTGTGTCCCCATAGCGTTCTTTGATCTCCTCTTTGGACAGCACCTGGGCAAAACTGCACCCGCACTGGGGGCAGGCAGATTTGATGTGGTAACGTTTGTGACCCATGGTTGGCCTCCCGATAGTTTGAAGATTTAGAAAAGTGAGCAAGCAGGAACAGATTTAGCAATAACGATGCCATTTTCCCGCAAACATTTTTATATTGGCATGTTTATTGATTGTGGTAATCTTATATTCGATACTCACCCATCATATCACAGGAGGACCCCATGGCTCAAACCGCATTTAAAGGATCACCTGTTCCATTGTCCGGCGATCTTCCCCAGCCGGGTACGCAAGCCCCTGATTTCACCCTGGCCCGCGGCGACCTGTCCGATGTGTCCCTGAAGGAGTACGCCGGCAAAACCGTCGTGCTCAACATCTTCCCCAGTATCGATACACCGGTGTGCGCCATGTCGGTGCGAAAATTCAACGCCGAAATCGGCAACCATGACAATGCCGTGGTCCTGTGTATCTCGGCCGACCTTCCCTTTGCCCATGCCCGCTTCTGCGGCGCCGAAGGGCTGGATCACGTGGTCTCGGCCTCCACCTTCCGCAATCCCGAATTCGGCGATGCCTACGGCATGCGCATCACCGATGGACCGCTGGCCGGACTGATGGCCCGGGCAGTGGTGGTCGTCGACGGCCAGGGGAAAGTGGTCTATACGCAACTGGTGGATGAGATCTCCCGGGAACCGGATTACGACAAGGCCCTGGCCTGCCTGTCCAATGAAGAGGTCCTGCAGGCCTGCACGGCCAGTTTCACGGCGGAGCATTCCCGGGGAATGGACGATGACGGCCCCTGCGACGACGGCCGCGCCGGGGGGTGAGCCGGGTCCCGGGCATCCGCTTTCGGCCGCCCGGCGAGCACCACGCAGATCTGGGGCCGGAAGGACCTTTTCCGGACCGGCGCCACTTGAATTCAGTTTTGCCACGCCCTGTCGGCGCGGGAGGGATCATGCCATCATTTACCGGAATCAATCACCTGGCCATGGTGACCGGCGACATGGACCGCACCATCCGCTTCTGGCGGGACCTGCTGGGGATGCGTCTGGTGGCCGGTCTGGGCGGCAAGGGCTACCGGCACTATTTTTTCCAGATCTGCGACCGTGACATGATCGCTTTTTTTGAATGGCCCGGCGCGAAAAAAATAGCGGAAAAGGACCACGGGGTGCCGGTGAATGGTCCTGCCGCCTTCGACCACATCGCTTTCGGCGTCGAGGGTGAGGACGACCTGTGGGACTTGAAAGACCGGCTGGAGGCGGCCGGGTTCTGGGTGTCCGAAGTGATCGACCATGGCTTCATCCACTCCATTTATACCTTTGACCCCAACAACATCCCCATCGAATTCAGTTCCCCGGTGAACGGTGTGGATTTGCGTGCGCAACCGAAAATGCTGGATCGGCATCCGGGGATCGTTGCCCGGGAAGGCCCTGAACCCCGTCCGGGAAAATGGCCGGCGGTGGTGCGAACGACCCCCGAAGAGGAGCGGATGGTCTTTCCCGGCGAAGGCATGGTCTTTGTCGACAACGACGACCCGACGGCGTGATGCCACAACCTGTAGATTGCGGTAAGGAGAGAAAATGGCAGATGAGACTGTGCTCGTGCGGTGCCGCACCTGCGGTACCCGAAACCGGATTCCCGTAGCCAGACTGAAGGATGGCCCCCGCTGTGGCCGCTGTAAAAATTCCTTTCCACCCATTGCAGCGCCGAGCCGGCCGGTGGTGGTGACGGATCGAACCTTTGCCGATGAGGTGCTCGCCAGCCTCCTGCCGGTGATGCTGGACTGCTGGGCCGCCTGGTGTGCGCCTTGCGGGGCCATGGCCCCGGTGCTGGATGACCTGGCCAGGGGATATGCGGGCCGGTTGAAGGTCGCCAAGCTCAACGTGGACCAGAATCCGGTGACCGCCAGCCGATACAGTGTCCTGAGCCTGCCCACGCTCCTGTTTTTCAGGGACGGAAAGGTGGTGGACACGGCGGCCGGCGCCTTGCCGAGACAGGAGATCGAACGGTACCTGTGGCGTTTCCTGGCCCGGTAGGACCTCCGACCAGAAAGGAGACAGCATGAAGATCGTGATTGCAGGGGCATCCGGATTCGTGGGATCGGCATTGACCCGATCCCTGCTGGACGCCGGCCACGTGGTCACCGGCCTGGGAACCTCGGACGCCCATCCGCTGGGATCGATGGCGCGCTTCACCTGGTGCACTGCGGACACCACCCGCGCCGGGGACTGGCAGGCGGCGGTGGGCGATGCCGATGCGGTGGTCAATCTGGCCGGGCGCACCATATTCAAACGATGGTCCAGGACCTACAAGGCCCAGATGGTCGACAGTCGTGTTCTCACCACCCGCAACCTCGTCAGCGCCATGAACGGTGAGAATAAAATCCTGATCAGTACCTCGGCGGTCGGCTATTACGGCAGCCGTGGCGACCAGGTTCTCAACGAGCATTCGTCGCCGGGAACCGACTTTCTGGCCCGCCTCTCCGTGGACTGGGAGCAAGCGGCCCTGGAGGCCGGGAAACGGGGGGTACGGGTCGCCATCATGCGGTTCGGGGTGGTGCTGGACGCCGGCGGGGGGGGCCTGGCCCGGATGCTTCCGGCCTTTCGCATGTTTGCAGGCGGCCCGCTGGGACGCGGCCGCCAGTGGTTCTCCTGGATTCACATGGCCGATCTTCTCTCCGGGGTCCAATTTCTGATCGACCATGACAATGCGCAGGGTTCTTACAATTTTTGCGCACCGGGAACGGTCCGCCAAAAAGATTTTGCCCGTGCCCTGGGATCGGTCCTGGGCCGACCGGCCCTGGTTCCCGCTCCCTCCCTGGCCCTGCGGCTGATGATGGGTGAGATGGCCGGGGTGTTGCTGGCCAGCCAGCGGGTGCAACCCGACCGGCTGCTCGCCGACGGGTTCGTTTTTCGTTTTGCGGATGTCGACAGCGCCCTTGAGGATCTGATCGGCCAGTCGTGACCCGTTGGTGGACTTCCGTCGCCTGCGCTCCCCGGCCCCGGGCGTTTCACCGCCGTGCTTCCATTTCAGACCACTGCGAGGGGGCCCATCATGTCTCAGAAAATATTAACGGCCGCCGGCTATCACAGGGCGACGAGCTACCGCCGCCACGGGTTGACGCCCCACAGCCTGGACTGGGCGCATCAGCCGGTGCCGGTCAAGCGTTATCCGCAGCCGGACCGGGTGCCCCTGGACCACGACCGGAAATTGCCGCCCCTGGATTACCCCGGGATCATGAGACATGCGTCCCCCGGCCATCCGGCAGCGCCGGACATTCAGGTCATGGCAACGGTGTTTCGCCTGGCCCACGATGTGACCGCCCGGGCCATGCACGGGGGGCAGCCGTTCCATTACCGCAGCGTGGCCTCGGCCGGCGCCCTGTATCCCTTCGAACTCTACCTGGCGGCCCATCACATCGACGGGTTGGCCCCGGGGCTGTACCATTACAACCTGTTCGATTTCTCCCTGACGGCCCTTCGTCGCGGCCCGGTGCCCGCGATCCCGCCGGTGAACCGGGGCATTGCGGCCACTTTCTACATCACCGGCATCTTTTTTCGCAGCGCCTGGAAATACCGCAGCCGCGCCTACCGGTACGTGCTGCTCGATGCCGGCCACCTGCTGGAAAACCTGCGGCTGGCGCTGGGTGCTCTGGGTATGGATTTTTCCATCCATCTCGATTTCGACGACCGACGGGCGGCGACCCTGCTGGGCCTGGATCCCCGGCGGGAAGCCTGCCTGGTCGGCGTTCACCTGCATGGCGCCCCGGCCGCTGAAATGGGGACGGGAGCGGCCGGGGACCCGAAACCCCTCGCCGGCGACATTCTCCGGGCGTCGGTGGTCTCGGACAGGGAGGTGGCCTACCCGGATATTCTCAGGATCCACCGGGCCGGCCATGCGGTCGAAACCGGATCCGCCGGTGCCCCGCCCGAATTGGCTGTCATGAAAAAAACGCCGGCCTCGTGGATCGGCCTGGACCCGCCGGAGTTCCCGGTGCCGGCGGATTATGCCCGTATACTGGGGCAGCGCCGATCTCGCCGGAACTTCCTGTCCGCATCCGTATCCCGGGCCGATCTTATGTCCTTCCTGGACCTGGTGACGGGCCATATGGGTGCGGCCTCGGCCATGCCCCCGTCCTGCCGGTCTGCCCTGGCGACCGGGTTTCTGGCCGGTTCGGGGATGCCGGTCTCCCCCGGTTTCTACCTGCTGGATCCGGACGCCAGGCGCCTGGGGTGCGTGTCCGGCGGCGGGTTTACCGAATCCATGGCCAGGGCCTGCCTGGACCAGATGTGGCTGAAGCATGCCGGCCTTCATCTGCTGTTCATGACCGACCTGGACGCCCTGGACCGCACCTGGGGGCCGCGGGGTTACCGATATGCCATGATCGAGGCCGGGCGACTGGGCCAGCAGGTCTACCTGGCCGCCACCGCCATGGGGTGGGGGGCCTGCGGCATTGGCGCCATCTATGACCGGGAGGCGGCAGATCTGCTGGACCTGTCGGATGACGGCGCACTGCTCTACCTGGTGGGGGCAGGCCCCGTCAAAAGGCGTTGACTGCCGATCGCCCACTCTTTTTTTTCTTGATTAAGCGGTTGCCCGGCCGGCCGCCCCTGGCGTATAATCCGGCTGCATCCGCTAATGTCTCAGCAGGGAGAAGCGACCATGTCCACCGACCTCAGGATTTTTTCCGGCAACGCCAACCCGCAATTGGCACGGTCGATCTGCGGAACGCTGGGCATCGGCCTGAGCCGGCTGGTGGTATCCCGTTTTTCCAACGACAACCTGTTTGTACGGATCCGGGAAAACGTCCGCGAAAAGGATGTCTTTGTCGTCCAGCCGTTCACCACGCCGGTGGGTGATCATATCCTCGAACTGTTTATCATTCTGGACGCCCTGAGAAGCGCGTCGGCACGGCGAATTACGGCGGTGATCCCCTATTTTTCCTATGCCCGTTCGGACAAGAAGGACGCCCCGCGCATCTCCATCGCCGGCCGGCTGATGGCGGACCTGGTCCAGACCGCCGGTGCCAACCGGGTGCTGACCATGGATCTTCACTCGGACGCGGTGCACGGCTTTTTCAGCATCCCGGTGGACCACCTCACCGCCATTCCCTATTTCGTGGATTATTTCCGCCAGCGGGTGGACCTGTCCAGCGCCGTGGTGGTGGCCACTGATGCCGGCGGTGCCAAGCGGGCCGGCCGGTTCGCCCAGCGTATCGGGCTGCCCATGGCCATTATCGACAAGCGGCGCGTGGCCGATACCGAAGTGGTCCAGGGACTGGTGGTGGGAGATGTGAAAGGGCGTGAGGCCATCATCTTCGAAGATGAGGTGTCAACAGGCGGCACCCTGGCCGAGTCGGTAAAAACCCTTGGGGCGGCCGGCGTGACCCGTATCCATGTGGGCGCCACCCACGGCGTGCTGTGCGGTCCTGCCGTTAAACGGCTGGAGGACAGCCCCATCCAGTCGGTGATCGTGACCGATACGGTCGATGTGCCCGTGGAAAAACAGGGACGCAAAATTCACACGATTTCCGTGGCCCCCCTGTTTGCCGAGGCCATCCGGCGCATCCATACGGGAGAAAGCGTCGGGGCCCTTTTCGACTAGTCCTGCGCCGTCTCAAGCACATTCAGGCATCGTCCGGGGGGCTGACAAGGCAGGGATCCGCATCCGGTCATGGTTTTTCTCGAGACGTGGCATTCGATTCAGCCGCATTTCGGAAGGCAGGAAAGAACACCCCATGACGCCGCGGGCCCTCATCGATGCATCTTCGGCCATCCTGCTGGCTAAAGCCGGATTGATCGAACGCTGCTGCCAGGTCTTTCGCCTGCGCATGACCCGTTCCGTTTTCAAGGAGGTCACCGTGCCCGACCAGCCGGGTGCCGTCGACCTTCGTGAACTGGCCAGTCGTCATCCGGGGGTCACCGTCCTCGATGACCCGGCGGCAAGGGTTTTCGACAATGCTGCCGATGTCCTGCGCCTGGACCGGGGAGAGCGGGATACCCTGCACCACTACCTGAACGGCGCCGCCCGGTTCGTGATTATCGATGACGGCAAGGGGGTCCAGGCATGCCGGCGGCATGGCATCCCCCACGTCAATGCGCTGTTGGCTCCCAAGCTGCTTCATTTTTGCGGACGGATGCCGGATCACCAGGTCCGTTCTTTTTTTCACCGGATTTCCAGCCTCGGCCGCTATTCGGCTGCCGTGGTCGCCTGGGCCCGGCAGTGCGACAGATCGGATCTCGAATTCTTTATCGGCGACTGCCGGGTGGGGGGGCGATCACAGGAATAGACGCGTTAAACGCGGGTTGCCGCCGGTGTGCGGCGAAACAGGCTGCAAAGGATTCGGTCCGATAACGGGCCGCTTTCCGGGTGGTCGTTTCTCCGGAGGGGAGAAGGGTCAGGCCCTCACATCGATGGTTTGGCCCAGTCCGCCCTCGGCGAGCATCCGGGCGACCTCCTGCTGGCTTTCGGCCAGCTCCTGCAACATGGATACCTGGGCCTGCATGGTGGTTTGAAGCTGTTGCGCGGCTGTGGCCATGGCCATGGTGGATGCGGGTGCGGCACTGATGTTCATTCGCTGGTCCTCCGTTCAGATCGACAATGGTTGGCTGTTGAATGCCTTATCGACCGCCGGGCCCGATCCTTTAGCTTTATTGGAGGCTCCCGGCAGCATCAATGCCCATGGGCCGCTAAAGTGGCCGGAGACGAGGCTGATAGCTATCCACAAGGAGGCTTGGCCATGGATATCGTCGTCATCAGCAGTGCCTTTGTCAAAAACGAGCAACCCAAAAAGCGGGAGGCGCAGGTTCCTGCCGGCAGCCCCCATTTTGTGGAAAAACGCCGCAACCGGGTCGACCGGCGAAAAAGTGTGCGTGACGGGGTGGTGGTCAGCCTGTCCAGCCGGAAAGAACGGCGGATCGGTCCGGACCGCAGGCGGGCCGCAACCGACTGACCCTGACCCTGCCGCCGCCGGTCCCGGGAGACGGATGGGGCTGTGGAGAATTCCTTCGTCCTGTGGTATAGTGAGCCTCAATTCATTTTCGACCATTTCAACCCGAAGCCAGAAGCCGTCACCATGGACCAGATGAATGCCATGGTACTGGCGCGCATCCACGATCTGAATCAGACGGATACGCCGCTGGTGCCCAGAACGATGCCCATCCCGATGCCCGGCGACCACGAGATCCTGATTCGGGTGGCGGCCTGCGGGGTCTGCCACACGGAACTGGACGAAATCGAAGGCCGGACGCCGCCGCCCCGGTTCCCGGTCATTCCCGGCCACCAGGTGGTGGGGCGGGTGGAAGGGGCCGGACCGGGAGCTGACCGTTTTTCCGTCGGGCAGCGGGTGGGCGTGGCCTGGATCTACCGGGCGTGCGGGCAATGCGAATTCTGCCGGGACGGCCGGGAGAATCTCTGCCCGGAATTTACCGCCACAGGGCGGGATGCCCATGGGGGGTACGCGCAGTTCATGACCGTACCCGAGGGCTTCGCCTACCCGGTTCCCGATCGTTTTTCCGACGTCCAGGCGGCTCCCCTGCTGTGCGCCGGCGCCATCGGATACCGGTCCATGGCCTTATGTGAATTGCGGGACGGCCAGCGTCTCGGGCTCACCGGGTTCGGCGCTTCCGCCCACCTGGTCCTCAAAATGGTGCGGCACCGGTTTCCCGCTGCGTCGGTGTATGTCTTTGCCAGAAGCCCCGGGGAACAGGACTTCGCCCGCTCCCTGGGCGCTGTGTGGGCCGGGCACACCACCGACACGGCACCCGCCCCCCTCGACCGGATCATCGACACCACGCCGGCCTGGACGCCGGTGGTGGAAGCGCTGCGAAACCTCAGGCCGGGCGGCCGGCTGGTGATCAATGCCATCCGCAAGGAGGCCGGGGATCGGGACGCCCTGCTTCATCTCGACTATTCTTCTCATTTGTGGCATGAGAAGGAAATCAAAAGCGTCGCCAACGTGGCCCGATCGGATGTCTCGCGGTTTCTCGCGCTTGCCGATCAGATCCCCCTTCTTCCCGAGGTGGAGACCTTCCCCCTCGAATCGGCCAACCGGGCGTTGATGGAGCTGAAAAACAGGAGGATCCGGGGGGCCAAGGTGCTGGTGATGGATCGTCGTTAAATTTGGCCGGTCACCCCTAAAGCATTCTTCCCTATCTGCCGATAGGGTTTTCAGGTACGGGGAAAAACACCGGGTTGTGTATCAACATGCTGTGCGCGGGTCGGAGATGCCGCCGTGAGAAGATTCAAAATTAACGGTTTCAAGATGATCAGCAGGCTGGACCGGGATGTCGGCATCCTGATCGACAACTGCCTGGGTTTTCTCTATTCCATCGATCTGAGACATGATATGCGCAGGGAGATCGGCCGCATCGAAGCGGCCCTGTACGACATGGTCTATCTGGGTCGGACCCCGGCCGGCTGCGAGTTCAAGGAAAACCTTTTCCGCACGCGGATACTTCCGCTCATGAAGCGCCTTGCGCCGGCGGGATACTACTTCGGTATCGATCCGGACCACGCCGGCCTGCTCGGATACTGGCAGCCGCCCCTGGATGAGACCGACGGCCAGTCCCATGATCCCCTGGGTGCCGTCGGTGACCGTCCAACGGAAACGGCGGTTTCAAGCGCCGCCGACGGCAGCGAATTCCATTCCCGGCAAATTTCTTGACACGTCGTTTTACGCCATTGTAGTCCTGAATACAGGCGGGTCCCCGCCGGAGGTGGTTGCCCGCACGAAAATAGCGACCGGAGGAACCGTTTGTGTCTGTACCCCGGTGCCTGGTCATTTTTGAAGCAACCCTTATTCTGTGGTGCCTCCTTTCTCCGCAGGGCATTGGCTGTGGTGCGGTTCGGGACCCGGTCTGGGCGGGTAAATTCTATCCTGAGGACCGGAATGAACTGGACCGGCTGATACGCCGCCTCAGCGACACGGCCGCCCGGGGGCGGGACGTCCAGCACCCACCTGCCGGACTGCGCGCCCTGATCATGCCCCACGCCGGTTACGCCTATTCCGGTGCTACCGCTGCCCATGCCGTCCTGGCCATCGTTGGCGACCGGTTCGACCGGGTGGTCCTGTTGGGTCCCGATCACCGGGTGGGATTTCGCAACGGCGCGCTCACCGGGGCGTCCCACTGGCGGACGCCGCTGGGGCTGGTTCCCGTCGGTGATCTCACCCCCTTGCTGAAAGACCGGCCGGACCTGTTCGCACGGGTGGATGCTTCGGATCGGCAGGAGCACAGCCTGGAAGTGATCCTGCCTTTTTTGCAGACCCGACTGCCCGCATTCGAATTGATTCCGGTGGTGGTGGGGCCCTGCGATGCGGCGGCGATGGCGCAGGCGGTGGCGCCCATGCTCAGGAATCCGCGGACCCTGCTGGTGGTCAGCGCCGACCTGTCCCATGGCCTGCCTTACGACGACGCCGTCGAACGGGATCGCGAGACGCTGGACCGAATTATATCGCTGGACCCCAACTGGCAGGCGGATCAGGCCAACCGGTCCTGCGGCCGCTACCCGGTGGGGGTGCTTCTGGAACTGGCCCGGAAAGGCCACTGGCGGCCGCTGCTTTTGCATTACAGCAACAGCGGCGACACATCCGGCGACAAGGCCGCCGTGGTGGGATATGGTGCCGTTGCTTTTTATGGAGATGAACCGATGCCAAACCAATCCGATGACCGCCGCATGCTGACCCCCGAACAGGGGGCGGCCCTGGTGACCCTCGCGCGGCAGACCCTGGCGGCCCATTTTGGGGAAACCGCCGGTCCGGCCGATGACCGGCAGCTGGCGATGCAGCTTGCGGATGGGGCCCTCCAGGCCCGTTGCGGCACCTTCGTTACCCTTAAAATGGACGACCAGCTTCGTGGCTGCATCGGCAGCCTGTCGGCCACGGCACCCATCGTGTCCGGGGTTCGGGACAATGCGCTGAACGCCGCCCTTCACGATCCGCGGTTTCCGCCCCTTGGAAAAAAGGAGCTGGACCGGGTACATATCGAGGTCAGCGTGCTTTCCGAACCGGCCCCGCTGGCCTACACCGATGCCGCCGACCTGTTGTCCCGGCTGAGACCCGGCATCGACGGGGTGATCCTAAAAAAGGGCCTTGCCAGCGCCACTTTTTTGCCCCAGGTGTGGGAGCAGCTTCCCCAGCCGGAATCATTTCTCTCGCACCTGTGCATGAAAGCCGGCCTGCCGGCCGATGGGTGGCGGGAAGGGGATCTGACGGTTCTCGTCTACCAGGTTCAATATTTTGAAGAGGACCGCTGACGGCGGCGTCCGTGCGGTGGTGGTGGCCACGGGGGTAGCCTCCGTGGCCGTGCAACTGGTGTTTGTACGTGAATACCTGGCGCAATTCCGGGGCAATGAGATCGTCATTGCCCTGATTTTTTTCTGCTGGCTGGTTTTCGGCGGCATGGGCACCGCCACCGCCAGGGGATGGCGCGGGCGGGGGCTGCCCCCATCACCGGAGATTCTGGCCCTGCTCTCCTGCCTGCTGGCCATTCTCGCCGTGGGGCAGGTCGTTGCCATTCGCCGGATGCGGGACCTGGTCTTCATCCATGGCGCCTCGGTGGGTTTTTATCCCACGCTGGCTTTCGTTGCCGCCACCCTGCTCCCCTACGCCCTGGTGGTGGGGTTTGTGCTGCCTTACAGCCTGCTGGTCGTCAGGCGGCGCTGGGCCGGATTTCCCGGCAGTTGGATGTACCTGGCCGACAACATCGGCGACGTGGCCGGCGGTGCGGTTTTCTCCTTTGTCCTGGTATACTGGCTGGCTCCGTTTCAGATCCTGCTGGTGGTCCACCTGCCGCTGCTGGCATCCCTGTGTCAGCTGGAATCGGCCCTTTCCCGCCGGACCCTGCTGGCCGGCACCGCGGCCATCGCTGTCCTGCTGGCGGGCGCCGCCTGGGAAGACCGGCTGCTGCCCGCCCGGGAAGGCCGGCGGCTTCATTATGCGGAAAGCCGATACGGCCGTATCGAAGTGGTCGAATCGGCGGGGCAGATCTCCCTTTTCACGGACGGCGTGCCCGGCCTCTCTTCCCAGGACGCGGCGCTGGCGGAGGAGATGGTCCATTTTCCCCTTTCCCAGACAGACCGCCAGCGCCGGCTGCTGCTGATTTCCGCCGTCGGGGGCATGATGGCCGAAGTGGCCAAATACCATCCCGGCCGGGTGGATTACGTGGAACTGGATCCGCAGGCCGCCCGGCTTCAGATCCGTTTTGGCCTGGTGGCGCCCATCGACGGACTCAGGGTCATTACCCGGGATGCCCGGACCTACCTGGCCCGCACACCGACACGTTACGACGCCATCCTGGTCAACCTTCCGGAACCGGAAACCTACCAGGTGAATCGCTTCTTCACGGCCGGCTTCTTCGAACTGGTCAGCAGCCGCCTTGCGCCGGGCGGGGTATTCAGTTTCGGCATCGACGGCGTGGCCGATTATATCTCCGCCATCCGGCAACAGCAGCTGTCGACGCTGGCCAACACGGTCGCCCCTTTTTTTGAGCATGTCACCCTCATGCCGGGTCAGCGGCTGCTGTTCCTCTGCCGGGACCGGCCGATCCGAACCGATATCCCGGCGCTTCTGGAAGAAAAGGGGATCGAAACCGGCCACATCCGCCGCTATTTTGCCGGCGACCTGACCGACCGGCGCATCCGGCAGCTCAACGACGCCGTGGACACCGGCGCGGGACAAAATCTGGACCTGTCCCCACAGCTGATGCGGCAGGCCTTCGTTGACTGGTTTGCGCGGCACGGCACCTCGCCACGCTGGTTCGCCCTGGTGCTGGCGGCGGCGGCGCTGGCCTACCTGTACCGGATAACACGGCCCCAGTGGGTGCTGCTGACCACCGGCTGCGTCAACATCGGAGCTGAAATGGTGGCCATCTTTACCTTCCAGACGCTTTATGGTTATATTTATCTGCAGATCGGGGTGCTGGTGACCGTGTTCCTGGCCGGCCTGCTGCCCGGTGCCTGGACCGGGGGACGGTATACCGGCGACCGGCGCCGGGCGCTGATCGGTGCAGATCTGCTGCTTGGCCTGCTGCTGCTCCTGTTTGCCCTGCTCCTGGCCGTTGCCCGGCAGGCCATACCGGCGGTGGTGTTATACGGCTTCGGCCTGGCGGTTTCCTTTTGCTGCGGATTCCAGTTCCCGCTGGCCCTCTCGATCTCCGGGGACAGTTCCGCCGCCGCTGCGCAGAGTTTTTCAGCGGACCTGGTGGGCGCGGCCATCGGCGTTCTGCTGGTGAGCCTGCTGCTGATCCCTTTCCTGGGCCTCCTGTGGGCGACCGTCTGCCTGGCAGGCCTTAAACTGGTCAGCATGCTGGTTGCAGGATCGATTCATGAAACGGGTTAACCGGAGACAATTCATGCTTGCCGCTGCGGTCGGCCTCTGCCAAACGGCCACCGGCCATGCCGGCTGGCCTTTTTTCGGCCCGTCCGACCCCGTGCCTGCGGACATTGGCGGTTCGATCTTCCAAAATGATGCGCCCGCAACCCTGTGGAAATGGTCCCGGGCGGCCGATCACTTCAGCCGGCTGGACGACGGCGCGGTCATGTGCACCCTGTGCCCCCACCGATGCCGGCTGTCGCCGGGGGATCGCAGCCTGTGCCGCAGCCGGGTGAACCTGGACGGCACCCTCTACAGCCTGGCCTACGGCAATGCCTGTTCGGCCAACGTGGATCCGATCGAGAAAAAACCCCTGTTTCATTTTCTGCCCGCCACCAGCACCTTTTCCATTGCGGCGGCCGGGTGCAATTTCCGCTGTCTCAACTGCCAGAACTGGGAAATTTCCCAGGCCCGGCCCGAGGATGTACGCCACATCGATCTGTTCCCCGACGCCGTGGTGACGTCGGCGGTGGCCAGCGGGTGCCGGACCGTCGCATACACCTACAGCGAGCCCACTACGTTTTATGAATACATGATCGACAGCGCCCGTATTGCCAGGGCCAGGGGGCTTCGCAATGTCTGGATTTCCAACGGCTATATCAATCGAGAGCCGCTGCTGGCCCTGTGCCGGGTGCTGGACGGGGCCAACGTGAACCTCAAATCCATCAGCGACGACATCTACCGGAAGCTCAACGGCGGGCGCCTGAAACCGGTGCTGGATACCTTCGTCACCCTTCACCGGCAGGGCGTTCATTTTGAAATGACCCACCTGGTGGTTCCCGGATACGGGGACAGCGAGGAGATGGTACGCCGCATGTGTGCCTGGATTCTGGAACATGTGGGGCCCGATCATCCCCTTCATTTTCTGCGTTTTTTTCCCCGTTACCGGTTGGACCGCCTGGCCCCCACGCCGGTGGCCGCCCTGGTCCGCTTTCGGGAACTGGCCATGGCCGAAGGGATACGGTATGTCTACCTGGGTAACGTGCCGGGCCACGAGGGAAACCATACCTTCTGCCACCACTGCCGCCGACTGCTGGTGGAGCGGCAGGGATATCATCTTTCCGTGTTTAATATCGTGGCCGGGCATTGCCGGTTCTGCCGCACACCCATTCCCGGCGTGTGGCCGGCCGATGAGGCCTGATGGGGGCTTCAGGTCACTGAAGCAGCCCTCTGGCGTGGTTATGGATGAACTGGCTGATCAGCTCCGTCTGGAGCACGGTGAGGTCCTCGAAACTTACGCCACGACGGGCCCGGCCCGCTTCGGAAAGGCTGACCGGACTGCCGGCGGGAGTGTCGGAGACGATGCGGCAGTGGAGCCCGTTTATGAAAATTTCACCGTCCGGCGCCATGATGGCCAGCTGGTCGGATGGATTGTCCGGCACTGATTCCATTTCATGGCTGAAGGCCAATCCGGACGGGCCGATGTCCATCAGGTTGCAGCGCTCGTAGGGGTGGGTGCGGGAGATGACGAAAGAGCCGGCAGGGACCGCGAACCGGGGGGTTTTTCGACGCTCGGGCGATGGCTGCGCCAGCACCTTGCGGATGGCTTCCGCCAGTTGCTGCATGCCCACGGGCTTCATGATCAGGGCCTGGATCCCCAGCGATTGTGCGGTTTCTTCACTGATCTGCTCGTTGAAGCCCGTACAGAGAATAACGGGAAGGTCGGCGCGCACCGCTTTAATCGCTTTGGCCAGGTCGGTGCCTGTCATCCCGGGCATGGTCATGTCCGTGATCAGCAGGTCATAGGTCCGGGGGCTGCAGACAAATGCCTCGTGGGAAGCGCTGCTGTCGGTGTGGGCGGTGACCGTGTACCCCAACTGCTCCAGTACTTGCCGCATCATGTCCACGAGCATCTCTTCATCGTCCACGATCATGATGTGCTCATGGCCGCCGGGCAGGTGCCGTTGGTCGAAAATGGCGGGTTTCGCATCAACCACGATATCCACCACCGGCAGGTAGAGATGAAACTCCGTAAACCGGCCCGGCTGGCTGAAGGCCCTGATGGTCCCGCCGCTGGACTTGATGATCCCGTGAACGACCGAGAGTCCCATTCCCGTTCCCTTGCCGGTTTCCTTGGTGGTAAAATAGGGGTCGAAAATTCGGTCGATGATCTCTGCTTCAATGCCGTGGCCGGTGTCGGCGACGATCAGCCTGGCGTATCTGCCCGGGGCCAGGCCATCGGGATCGGCGGCGGTATCGCCGTCCAGGGTGACCGGCTCCAGCCGGATGGTCAATACCCCGCCGTTGGGTTCCATGGCATGGGCGGCATTGGTGCAAAGGTTGAGCATGACCTGGTGAATCTGGGTGGCGTCGGCGATGGCGGTGCATATGGTCGAACAGATATCGCGTTCGATGGAGATATTGGTGGGCAGGGACGCGCGCATCAGTTTGAGCGATTCGGCGATGACGCTGTTGAGGCGGATCGGTTTGAATCCGGATTCTTCCTTGCGGCTGAAGCTGAGCAGTTGCTGAATCATTTCACGTGCCCGCAGGCTGGCCGTGAGGATCCGTTCCAGGTTATGGTGGGCGGCGTGGTGGCCGGGCATATCGGCCAGCGCCAGTTCGGTATTGCCCAATATGATGCTCAATACATTGTTGAAGTCGTGGGCGATACCGCCGGCCAGGGTGCCGATGGCCTCCATTTTCTGGGACTGGCGCAGCTGATTTTCCAGCTGCCGGTTTTCAGCCTGGACACACATGTGATCGTGCTTCATCTGCCGCTGTTTCAGCACGTTCTCTACACGAATGATCAATTCTTCGGGCTCGAAAGGCTTTCTAAGGTAATCGCTGGCGCCTTTTCGGATGGCTTTGATGGCCGAATCGACAGAGGCCTCTCCGGTGACGATGATGAACGCGGCGTCGCAGTGCTCCCGGTCGACGGCATCCAGAACCTCGAAGCCGGTCATCCCCGGCATCATGACATCCAGGATGACCAGGTCCGGGGCGTCGGCATGGATCAGGCTCAGGGCGTGGCGGGAGCTGTTGGTGGTCTGAACCCGATAGTTGTCGCCTAACACCCTTTTGATGCTTTCGGTCATCAACGGTTCATCGTCGCAGATCAATAATCGGGGGCGGTTATCCATGAAACGCTCCTGAGTGGCTGAGTGCAGTTTCGTTGTCCGGTCCATTGCCACCTGCGGGCAGCTCGATGTGAAAACAGGTTCCTCTGCCGGGAATACTATCGCACAGCAAGGCGCCCCCGAGAGACCGCACGGTCTCATTGACGATGGAGAGCCCCAGCCCGTCGTGACCCCGCTTTGACGTCACATTTTCCCTGAATAGGTCATTTTTGATCCCTTCGTCAATACCGGGGCCGTCGTCGCAGATGCTGATCCTAATCTGTTTTTTCCCATGGTTGCCGCCGGTATGACGCGGGGGGGATTCTATCATGCGGGTTTTCACGTGAATGGTGCCCCCATCAGGCATTGCTTCCATCGCATTTTTCAACAGGTTTATCAATGCCTGCTTCAACTGATTGCGATCAGATGCAAGGGCGGGGAGGTGGGCACCCAGATCCTGCTCGAGGCGGATGGCCGGCCTTTCGGGCAGACTTTCACGAAACAGGCTCAACAGTTCCGTGATGGCGGCATTCAGGTCAAAGGGCGCCATGTGAGGGGGATCCGCTGATGGCGTTGCTGTCAGGGATTTAATGAGCGTGCCGACGCGATTGATCTCCTCATTGATAATGCGGAGTTCATTTTCACCGGACAGGCTTTTTTCGGCCTGAAGGGTCAGCACCTTGATATAGTTTTTGATGATACTCAACGGGTTGTTGATTTCATGCACGATTTTACGGGTTCGTAACCTGGCCGATGCCAATTGATCCGGTGCCCGGCGATCTCCTTCGGCCCCTCGCGCCGGTTCCTTGTCCAGCGTGTCGGCCACGGCAGCGGCAATGGCCTTCAAGAGCGGCGCCTGCTGCTTGATCCACGGCCACGCATCGCGATCGACACCGGCGAGCAGGCAAGCGCTCCCACCGTGACGGGAGGGGAAAGGCACGCAGACGATGCCATCTTTGCGCATGTATGCCGCCAACTGACGGTCGATGATGGTCAGTGCCTCCCGGCGAGTCCGCGAAAATGAATCCACCGTTTCACCGCTGGTGTGGCAGATGGCCGGCAGGCATCCCGATGCGGTCAGGGGGATGCGCAGTCGGCTTTTGGGCAGGGACAGGCCGATTCCTGCTGCATAGCTTCCGATCAAGGTGTTGTTCCCGGGGTCGTGATCCAGGATGATCACGCTGTCGATACCCAAATAAGCACTGAGACTGTGCTGCAGTATTCGCAGGATGCCCTGGCGTCCGGGGGCCTTGAGCAGCTCGCCGCAGACCCCCGACATGATGGTACGGGTTCTGATCTCCCCTTTCAGCGGGACGTCGTTTCCCCCGGTATACCCGCTTTCCGCCGCTGCGTAGGGAACGACACCGAGTTCATCCGCCACTGCCTGCGCCTGCTTCTCGGCTGTCGCCCACAGGCGGCGCAACTGCCCTGAAGGCCGATTGAAAAGTCCTGCAACCGTTGACAACGCATCGGATGACGCCTGCGGCCCGCCGGCCATGCGGTGGGCTGCCCAGACCACCTGGACCAGAGGGAGTGCATTCATCATCGCCGAGGCGGACGCCGCGTGGTATCGGGCCGCATCCGCCGCAAACCAGGCACGGGTGTGCCGTTGAATCATCCGTTCCCCCAGGCGGCCATGGTCCGACCCGATGAGCTGTTCCTCTGCTTCGAGCAGTGGCTGTGCCTGGCCCGGATCGGCGAGCATCGGCACGCAGGCTGCCGGTGTCCGGGCCAGCAGGGCCATTTTGCCGATGTCGTGGAGCAGCCCCGCTATATAGGCCTCCTCTGCCGGGCGATAGTCGAGTTCCAGAGCCAGTCCACGGGCCAGCAGGGCCGTGGTCAGCGCATGCTTCCACAGCCATCCCAGTGCCAATGCCTGGTGGTGGTGAAGATCGTTCAACGCCTGACCGGTCAAGGCCTGGCCGGCAATGGCATCGATGCCGGCCAGGCCGATACGGCTGACCGTCTCATCGATGCCGACGGAGTCGGATGGATGGATGGACGACGCCATGGACCGGTCAAGGCGCATGGCCATGAAGCACAATGCGGGATCCGTTCTGATAAGCCGTGACAGTGCAGACAAATCTGCTGAAGGCTCATGACGGATTTGAATGAACCTTTCCAGAAGATAGGGAAAAACAGAAAGTTGCACCCTGCCGGTGAATTCTGAAGCGATGCGCACAGCGACAGCCAGTTCCGTTGGAAGTTCTCATCTGTTCAGCAGGCAAGTGTCCTTCAATCTATGGTGGTTATGCAGATTTGTCAACGGGACCTTTGCAAAACCGAGGGCGCCTGCGAACCGGTTTCTGCCCGATCTGGTTCAAACGTTGGGATAAAACTTACAGAAATCGGATGCTTAACATCGGGTTCGTTTTTTAATTAGAGCAATGCCAGTGCCAATGGGAAAAAAGATTCGGCATTTCTGTTCTGGCTGTAGGGAAATAGTCCAAAATACGGCAGGTTGGAGCTCCCTCTGGTGTTTTTCTCTTCTTCCATAACCGGCTCAGTCCTGAGTATTCATCCCGGGGAATATGGTCTCAATTCCACAGGCATTCCTGGCTTGTGAAAAAATATACATAGTCCTTCCCCGCCTGAACCGATGCCCCCTCAAGGTTACGGGGTCTCACCTGGCGCCGGCGGGGATCGTCGTTTTCAGATGCCTTTCCCGGGCCGCTCACTGTTTACCGCGCAGACACGACGGTCATGGTTTGATCCGGGCCGGACACCTTGTTTGTGGAAAGACTGCCAGTTGTTGATGGGGCGGTTCTCATGGCCGGCAGGGCCTGGGGAGGGTTGGGGCGTGGGTCTCGATGGCCGCCGTCCCGAATGAAGGGAGACTCGGTTTACGGGGGGCTCCCGATCAAAACAGGGCTGTCAATCAGGTTTCTTATTTACCAGGTCGGCGATGGCGCCCCTCAATTTCAGGGTAAAGGCCTCCGGAACCTGGCGGCGTTCAAGGTTTTTGCATAACGCCACCGTCTGTTTCAGGGTTTCCAGGCATACCTGGCAGGGCTTGCAGGACCTGATGTGTGCTTCGATATCCTCGCAGGTCGGGGCGTCCAGTTCCCTGTCGATATATTCGGAAAGCCGCTCGAACAACCGAATGCAGTTCTCGTGGGAATGGTGTGGGTCAGTCCGTTTCATGATACGTTTTCAATGCTTCCCTGAGAAAGAGCCTTGCCCGGTGCAGGCGCACCTTGACATTCGTGGGCGTCAGGTCCAGTATCTCAGCCGTTTCCTGGGTGGAGAACCCTTCGACATCCCGTAAAACGATGACCAGCCGGTATTTTTCCGGAAGCTCCAGGAGCGCCTGTTTGATAACCGTGCCCAGTTCCTCGTCGAGGACCTGGTCCAGCGGCTGGGACGCCCAGCGGGGCAGGTCCATGGATACGGCCGATTCATCTGCCGGAAGAAAGTCGTCCAGGGAGAGTTCCCGGTCCGGCGCATACTTGGACCGGCGTTTTTTTTTAAGGCAGGCGCTCGTTGCGACGCGGTAAAGCCAGTTTTTGAATTTGGTCTCGTATCGGAATCCGCCGAGGTATTTGTAGACGTTCAGGAATGTGTCCTGCACCATATCTTCGGCGTCGCTGGGGTTGTCGCACATTCGCAGGCCAAAATTGTAAAGGCTTTTCTCGTAGCGCTTGACCAGTTCATAAAAAAGATCCTGTCGGCCGCTGTTGATCGCCCGGATCAGGTCCGTGTCCTTATCGTCGTTTTTCGGTTTCTCCGACGGGTTCGGCATTGTTTTTTTTGCTTGTCACCTGACAGGCTTCCCGCATTCATGTCGAGACGCCCAGTTTCGGCAGAATATAGGCCTGAATCAGCACCCAGACCCCCACAACCGCCAGCAATGTCAATATCTCCCGCATTTATAGTCCTTTCATATGTGTTATAGAGGCCGATGTCCATTTCTTTTTCCACGATACTAAGGAGACAGGCGCATGGATTCGGTTACAGGCAGGCGCACGAGGTGCTCAACAGGGGATTGTCCGACGGCGGTTAAACCGGCACGGGTTAGTGTCTGGCCTTGATGCTGCCGGCGTCAATGCCGTATTTCTTGATTTTATAATGGATGGCCCGCCGGCTGATGCCCAGTACTTCCGCGGCTTCTTTCTGAATCCCGCCGGTCTGTTCCAGGGCCCGGAGAATGGTGTTTTTTTCGCTCTCTTCCAGCGAAAGACAATTGTCATCGGCCGTGCTCTGCTCACATGCATCCGTCGTAATGCCTGTCAGGTGAAAATCCTCCGGCCGGAGCGTGTTGTTGCGACACAGGACGATGCCGCCCTCGATGGCGTTTTTCAGTTCGCGGACATTGCCGGGCCACGAATAGTCACACAGCCACCCCATGGTTTCTTCAGGGATGCGGACCGTTTCCACCTGCTGCTGCCGGCAGAATTGCCGGACGAAATGGTCGACCAGCAGGGGGATGTCGGCTTTCCGGTCCCGAAGCGGGGGAATGGTCAGGGTCACCACCCGGAGCCGGAAAAAGAGGTCTTCCCTGAATTGGCCGGCTTTGATCGCCTCGCCCAGATCGGCATTGGTGGCCGCGATAATCCTGCAGTCCACGGGTTTTCCCTTGAGCCCGCCGATCCTTCTGATGGTCCGGTCCTCGATGAACCGGAGCAGCCGGATTTGCATTTCGTGTGAGATGTTGCCGATTTCGTCGAGGAACAGGGTGCCGGTGTCGGCCGTTTCAATGAGCCCTTTCTTGTCGCTTACGGCATGGGTGAACGAACCCTTGACATGGCCGAACAATTCACTTTCCAGCAACCCGGCAGGTGTGGCCCCGCAATCGACGACAACAAACGGGTTTTTCCGGCGAGGGCCCATTTGATGAATCCGATTGGCGATTCGTTCTTTGCCCACGCCGCTCTCGCCGAGAACCAGGACGTTGACGTTGCTGCGGGCCACTTTTTTTACCAGACCATGCAGGTTTTTCATGGCCGGACTGATGGTATCGTCGTCGCTGTCCGGGGCTGGCTCCGGTTCGGCTGTCCGGCCCGGCTGCTCGTCCTCGGAGTCCCTGAGAATCGACTGGATTTTTTCGGTAAGGGCTTTGCCGTCAAAAGGCTTTTCGACATAGTCAACGGCGCCGGATTTGACCGCTTTGACCGCATCGGGAACGTTGGCATAGGCCGTTAAAAAGATGACCGGGAGGCCCGGCTTGGTGCGGATGATTTCCGCCAGCAGCGCCGGGCCGTCCATTTCGGGCATTTTGACATCGGAGACGACCAGGTCGATTCGATGGGTTTTGAGGATCCCGAGGGCTTTGCGGCCGCCATCCGCCTTATGGACGGTGAGTCCGCAACTGGACAGCCGGGCGTCCAGAACTTCCAGTACATTTCGGTCATCGTCGACAACGAGGACCGATTGTGGTTGGCTGGTATTTTTCATGGTATCATTCGCCGGGAGCCGCTATTTCCGTTTTTTTCTTTTGAATGTTCTGGTCAATGGCTTCCAGCGCCTTGATTTTTTCTTTGAGCGAGCGGTTCTCGGCTTCGATTTGTTCGGCCTTTCGCTGCCATTCGGCCGCCTGCTCTAATTTCTTTTTCAATTTGACAACTTCGGCCTGAAGTTGCCGGTCTGCAGGTTGACGTTTACGGTCTTCCGGCTGGCGTTTGGGTTCCGCAGACACTTTGGTTTCGGTGGATATCTGCGTCGCCGCCGGCTGGATTTTGATGACCCGAGTGATCTGGGTCGGTGCCATGCGACTCACCAGGGGGTCGAACAGGGTCAGGTCCCACATCGCACCGCCTCCGGGCGAAGAGGTCCCGAAAGCACGCCACTGGTCAATGGCCGCATCATATTCCGCCTGGGTCTCTGCCAGCATCAGGTGGCAACAGATTTCTCCCAGCCACGCCATACGGGATATCTTGTCACTGGTGCTGGCCGCTGCCAGAGCCTTGAACCGTTCACCTGCATCGGCAAAATTGCCCTGGCCATATAGCGCCAGAGCCACTTCGAAGGCCTCATCGTCCGACCTGAAGCGTTTGCGGTGCATGCGGTCGTCGAGACGCTGAAAAACGGATGCACAGCCGGTCAGCACGCCGACAAGGACCATCAGGACGATCATCAGGCGGTATGGTTTTCGCCAGGGGGTTGTCATCGGATACCCTTGTTCATTGAATCTCCATTGGTGATCATTTATCCTTCTTTTTAATCGCCATCGACTGACAATTCAAGAAAATTCAGCGGCTGCCGTCCCGGTCGGCGATCGGCTCCGGTCACTCGGGTGCGCTGGGCAGGGTGAACCCAAAGGTGCTTCCTTTACCCACCTGGCTGTTGACCCACACCGTGCCATGGTGGGATTCGACAATGTTTTTGACGATGCTCAATCCAAGACCGACGCCTTCCAGCCGCTCGCGTTCGCGTTGGCCGCGAAAATATTTGTTGAACAAAAATGCCTGGTCTGCCTCGAGGATGCCCGGACCGTTGTCTTTAACGAAAAAGGAAAGCCGGTTTTTGGACTGGTGCTGACGGACGCCGATGGTGATGCAGGTGTCGGGCTCGGAAAATTTGATGGCGTTGGAAAGATAGTTCAACATGGCCTGCTGAAGCTGTTTCCGGTCACCGACGATCGGCGGCAGCTGGGGGGGGATCTGGACACGCATGTCGATGGTTTTTGCCTCGGCGGCCAGTTTGATGCTGTTGGTGCACTCGGCAACAAACGTGTGGGGATCGATGGGTTCCAGCTGCATGTTCAACAGGCCGGGCTCCAAACGGGATGCCTGCATCAGATGGCTCAGCAGATCGCTGATGCGGCTGATTTCCGAGCCGGCAATCTTCAGGAATTTTTCCTGGCGGTTGTTGATGGGCCCCATCACCTCTTCCCGGATCATGTTGACCGATTCGCGGATGGAGGTCAGCGGGGTTCGGATCTCATGGCTGAGCATGGATATGAAATCCGATCGCATCCGTTCTTCTTTTCGCAGGCGGTTGGACATTTCATTGAAGGCATGGGCCAGTTCGCCAAATTCGTCCTGGCTGCGGACTTTGAGGGGGCTGCTGAGCCGATCCGATGAAATTTCACGGATGCCGTCCATCAGTTCCCTCAGGGGCCTGATCATGGAATAGGCCAGGTAGAAGATGCCCAGCAGGCCGACCAGGCTGGAAACGGCCAAACCGACGAGTCCGTTTTTGGCGGAGAGCCGACCCTTGCGGTTCAGTTCACGGGTGGCGTATTCGATTTCCTCCTCGTTCTTCAGCCGCTCGACGGAAATTTTCGTGATCCATTCGTTGATAATCGATTCCGGCACCCAGAACGTGTCTACCGCGGCCGGGTTTTTCACCTCGCCGGCCAGATAATCGGAGACCTGTGCCGCGTCGGGATAGGTCGCGTAGGCATCGTTGATTTCCCGCCACACGTCGGAAATCTCATGCCCCATGGTGGTCAGCCGGGTCACCTGGGCCAGGTTTTCCTCGAAGGCCCGCTGTGCCTCATTGAAAAAGACCAGGTAGTCGGCTTTTTTGAGCAGCAGGTATTTCTGCTTGTTTTCCTCCGTGCTGAGCAGCGCTTCCATCATTTTTTTGGTCCCGGAGGCAATGGCATAATTTTTGGCCACGATGGTTCCGGACAACCTCACCACCTGTTGCACATTGATATACAGGACCAGGATCGTGCCATAAAAAATAGCGATGATGACAAGAAACCAAACCAGCAGCTTCCCGGTGATGCCAAGTCTGAGATTCATGGGTGCGGTGCTTTCCGAAAAAGGTGGGCTCACGTCTTTTCAGGCCGTTGATATCAATTAACACAACTCCACGGGGCAAATCAAACCTCGGCAGCCGAGCGCAAAAACCGTAACCGGGCGTGCAAAAAGCGTAACCGGACCCGCCACCGGTTTCGATGTCCACCGGACAGGGCCCCCGGACGGGGGCGTCTAATATAGCATGAATATTGCGTAAAAGTAATTTTGTTGTCCCATCGTTTGCCACTCCCAAGCGAAAGTAAAAAAGATTGAAGATGACAATGAAAAGATGCTATAGCCTGAACGAGACCCTACGCGGAGATCGGCGGCTGGACTTTCAACGGCGCCGGTTTTCCTACGCCGACTTCATCCCAGAACGAAGATCCGGCAGGGACCGGAGGGGCGCTGTTTCACTGCTCCACCCCAGTGAGCCTTTTCCGGTTCGATCGCTCAATGACGAATGGGTATAATGCCGGGCTACCCGGTATCTTGTTAGGTTGATTCCGATGCCCGCCCGCCGGACCATTGCGGTGGGGGAGGCGACCCTCCCTGTTGCGTTTCTTGACCGAAATTGATGCTGGACAGCATATGGAGTGATGTGGACGCGCATGAAGTTGTTTGTGTTGCCTGACAACCTGACACCCGCCACCCGGCTGCGGCTCGGCCTGGTCCTGCTGGTATGGTTTCTGGTCGTGCCTGCCTGTCTATGCCAGGCTTCCCGGCAAGTGACACTGGCCTGGGATGCCAATCAAGAAGCCACATTGATGGGATACCGGGTGTTTTGCCGGCAGGGAAGTGATGTGTACCATTACGCCCAGCCGGTCTGGGAGGGGGCGGCGGCCACCTGCACCCTGTCCGGACTGGATGAATACACGGATTACGCTTTTGTCGTTCGGGCCTATGACCTGTACGGCAGCCAGAGTGCCGACTCCGACGAGGTGTGGCTGTATGGTCAAACCGCAATTCCCGGACAGCCGGCGGTAACCTCACCGCAAAACGATGCCCGGGATCTTTTTCTGACTCCCGTACTCCAGACGACGCCCTTCCGTTCGCCGGATACCGGCGACCAGCACCTGCGGACCCAGTGGGTCGTCACCCGGGTGTCCGATGGTCTCTGTGTTCTGGATCTTACCAGCTCCAGCTGCCTTACCGAACTGGACGTGCCACCGTTGGTACTCGAAGCGGATACCCGCTACAGCTGGGTCGCCCGCTATTATGGTGTCAAGGGGACCCTTTCCGAGTGGTCCTCCCCAAGCCGGTTCATCACCGGTGAGTCCGGACTGGATGAAGACGGAAACGGCGTTCCGGACGACCAGGAGGTGGGGATGGCCGTTGATCTGGACAACAACGCCATCGCCGATGCCGACCAGGACGATCTGCGCTGTGTGAATGTACCGGAAGGTGCCGGCCAGGTGGCGGTCTGCGCGCCGGACGGCGGCGGGGTGGCCCGGATTTCGGCCCTGGAATCCACCGATCTGGCGACCATCGATGCCCTGGATCAGATCCCCTACGATCTGCCTCTGGGACTGGTCAGCTTCCGCCTGGAACTGGAGCGGACGGGTGGCATCGCCACGGTGAGGGTCTATTTTTCGGAACCGGCGCCCCAGGCGGCCAGGTGGGTAAAACACGACATCATCAATGGATGGCAGGACTATTCCGCCCATGCCGTTTTTGCCCATGATCGCCTGTCGGTCGAGGTCGAGATTCAGGACGGGGGCTTCGGGGATGCCGACGGCGTCGAAAACGGTATCGTCATCGACCCGGCCGGATACGGCGTCGCCACGAGTGCTGCCATGTCACCCGAAGACGATTCCCATTCGCTCACCGACACCTCTTCATCATCATCCGGCGGCGGCGGTGGCGGATGTTTTATCTCTGCACTGTCGAACTGAAACCGAGAGCGGCCTCCCGCCTGTTAAACACGGATCAATTCCGTCGCAAAGCCTCCCTGTCGCCCCGGTGGCCGGAGAGGAATCTGGCCACGATGAAGTCGGTGATCGCCAGGATGTCGGCAGTCGCAAATTGGGGAACCGTCACCTCAAGGGGCGTATCGGAAACCATGGCGATGAGGGTGTCGTCGTTCAGACAGGCGGGGTGCTGATGGCGTTCCGCCCTGAAAATTTCGATTTTCGGGGCGCTGTCACGTTTGAATCCTTCCGAGATCAGCAGGTCCATGTCCTTGAAAAAGGGGATCAGGTCCTCCAGGCGTTCACCGGGCACATCCTTGATCATGGCGATCTGGCCGGGTGAAGCGATCATGACGGTATCGGCACCGGCCTGACGGTGACGGTAGCTGTCCTTCCCTTTGCGGTCCATATCAAATCCGTGATGGGCGTGCTTGACAATGCCGATGCGATAGCCACGGCGTTTCAATTCGGGAATCATTTGTTCGATCAGCGTGGTCTTGCCGGATTCCGACTTGCCCACAATGGAGATGACAGGCGGCAAAATAAGCTCCTTTTTTCCTTCGGACTGAATAATTGGCCATCACCCCGGCGCCCGGAGAAGCTAAGCCGGGAGTCTGCCAATGTCAAGACAATTGACATCTCAACATCGGGCTGCGAGCCCGGTGGCTGTCAGTCTGCCGACAGGCACGACCTCATGGAAAACCGTGGGTTCTTCTTGACCGGCAGCCCGGATCGCGCTACATGTTGGCAAGGCGACGCGGGGCGCCTTCCTCGACGGATCAAAGGGGGGCGTGCAGGGGGGTACAGACAACGGCGAGAGGTGGACCATCATACCCAACGTTCAAATAGCCGTGGTGGAAGATGATCCGCTGGTTCGCGATTTTGTGGTCGACACCCTTGAGTTCAGCATAAACCGGAAAATTCAGACCTTCAACAATGGTTTTGCCGCTTGGCAGACCATCCGGAAAACCCATCCCATCCATATTGTTTTTACGGATGTCCATATCCCCGAAATTGGCGGTCTTGCCTTGATCCAGCGCATCAAGGCGGCCATGCCCGAGATCACCTGCATTCTGGCTTCGGGAAATCCTGCGGACGAACCACGGGCCGTCGAGGCCGGCGCCGATGCCTTTGTGCTCAAACCATACGGCGTCAGCGATCTTTTTTCCATCGTTCAGACATTCGTTGTGGAAGATGGGCCCTGCAGGCCCGCGCAAAATCCTCCGGGTAGTGGCCGTTGATCCAGCGTAACTGAGCTTCGCTGAAAGCACCCGGCGATTCGGGCAGTCTGGGCAGAAATGAAAGCAGCATGCGCTGATCCCCATGGCCCCCGACAAAGGGCTTTGAATATTCAATCGTGGTGATCATGCGGGCTCCCATGGCTCCCAGCACCTTGACGGCGACCAGTATGGCCCGGTCCAGGGAACGGCGCGTGGGCGCATCGGCCTCGACAATGTTTCCCACCGTTGCTTTGGGCATCAGCTGCAGTTCCCACTGGGATGTCTGGGCCTTGGGAACGAACACCATGACCCGGTCGTCCTCATGCACCACCAGGCTGTGCTCGCCGCGGGCGCCGTCGTCCATCCGCCTGTTTCCCCTGATTGCCTTTTCGTAGCAGTCAAAAAAGCCTTTCCCCGTTTCCATCCGAAATGCGTTGACGAAATCGCCGACCAGGTCCCCGCATGCATAGGCCGGCAACACGCCCTCATCCGTCGCCAGGGGGATTTCGGCCGGCACCAGGGCAAACTGCTGGTGGATCTGTTGATGGGAGGCATGCAGGCGATATCCGCTGGGCGCATAATCAAAGCCGAAGTTCCAGCCCCACAAGGTCCGGGTGAATTCGACGGCTGTTCTGGTTTTCAATTCCTTGAGGACGCGCCGCCGCAGCGTTTCCAGTTCTCGATCGGTCAGCGTCCGCCCGCCGGCCACGGGCGGCAGGTCCAACAGGCCGGCCAGTCGGGTGTAGCTTCTCTGGTAGTAAAGGTGGCGCATACCAGCCATGTCCGCCAGGCTGAGGTCGTCAACCCCGTACCGTACGGCGTCGTCGGCCATGTTGGCGGCATAGTGCCCCCAGGGAATGTAGGAATTCCTGCGCAGGTACTCAAACACATGGCTGTGCGGTGCACTCCGACGCCACTCGCCTACAATCTCACTGTCTCCTTGAACGCCGGGGCGAAGCGCCATGGCCTGTTTATAGGCGTCGGGCAGGTGGCGGTTGTTGGCGACGGCGTCGAACAGCGCTTCATCGGCGATCACCGCCCTGACCCTGCCGTCCGCCTGCTGCCGGTAGGCCAGGCCCCGGGGCGGTCCGCCCGTTTCGTCTTCAATCATGGTGCAGGCCACATGCGCCAGACAGCACAGGTCCCGGGCATCGGTGGATGTGACCGCCAGTGCCAGCTGCAGGGGGCGGGCAAGCTTGCGGATCGCCTGGACAGCCGCCTGTTCATCGGGGTGGTCCTGGGAAAAAGAAAGTGCCGGTGCCTCCGGCAGTTTGATCGTGCCGGTGGCTCCGGCGCGGGCGTCGGCCCAGGCCTTGCCGATGTAGGTGGCGCCCCTGAAAGGGAACGCGTTGGGGATTTCAAATATCCAGTCCGCGGCCGGTTCGTTGACCGGACCGGAAGGGAAATTGGCCGTATTGCGGTGACGGCTGCCGTCCGCGAATGCGCCAAGACCGGCCAGCCCATCCGTTTCACGGAAATTGTCTGCGATGAAATGGGGGCGGTGCAGACCATAGACAAATCGTCCCGCCGGCGATACGCAGGTGCGCAGCTTCATGGTCGATTCCCTTTCTCGGAAATGAAAAGCCTGTTCGGAAAAAGATACACCCGTTGTCAACACATGTGCTGACGGTGAGCCACAGCATGCCCGATTTATCCCACAACCGTCAAGTTTTTGCGGGCATCGATACCGGCCGTGGGGCGGCAACGCTGCCGGGCTTCAGAAAATCCGTCATTTTATAACGATATCTGCTGGTTCACTAACATTGGCATAAAATTTTCATAGATTCCTGTGGCCGGATCCATCTCTTGGGCCGGCAATTATCAGGCTTTCCGATAAGCTCCCGAAAATACATTTAAACGAGAAAGGCTGCCGATTATGACTCACCGGTCTTCACCCCCGGCCATTGCTGTGATTGGACTGGCATGTCGATATCCTGACGCTTCCACGCCCCGCGAACTCTGGGAAAATGTCCTGGCCCGACGCCGGCAGTTTCGCCGTATTCCGGACTGTCGGCTGCCCCTGGCCGACTATTACGATGCGGATAAAAAAGCGCCCGACAAAACCTACGGCCGACAGGTTGCGGTCATTGACGGGTTCGATTTCGACTGGGCCGGGCGGCGCATTCCTTTTTCAACCATACGCACCACGGACATTGTTCACTGGCTGGCCCTGGACACCAGCCTGGCGGCCGTGGCCGATGCCGGGTACACCCGCGAGACCCTTCCCGGCAGGCGAACCGGCGTCATTGTCGGCAACACCCTGACCGGTGAGCAGACCCGGTCCAACACCATGCGGCTGCGCTGGCCGTTTGTCCGTCGGGCGCTGGAGGCTGCCGCCCGGGCACAGGGCATGGATGCCCGGCAGATTCACCGGCTCATCCGGACATTGAAGGCGCATTATACCGGCGTTTTCCCGCCGGTCGATGAAGACACGCTGGCCGGCGGCCTGTCCAATACCATTGCCGGCCGGATCTGCAACCATTTGAACCTGATGGGCGGCGGTTTCACCGTCGACGGGGCCTGCTCTTCATCCCTGCTGGCCGTGGCACACGCCGCTGCCCGCATGGTGGATAGGGACCTGGACCTGGCTATCGTGGGCGGCGTGGACATCAGCCTGGACCCGTTCGAACTGGTCGGTTTTGCCAAAACCGGCGCGCTCACCGACGGCGATATGACCGTTTATGACCGTGGCGGCAAAGGTTTCATCCCCGGTGAAGGCTGCGGTTTCCTGGTGCTCAAACCCCTGGCGGCTGCCCGGCGGGACGGCAACCGGGTCTACGCGGTGATTAACGGCTGGGGCATCTCTTCGGATGGCGGCGGTTCGGGAATTACCGCCCCCAGCGCCGCCGGTCAGGCCCTGGCCCTCGAGCGGGCATACCGGCAGGCTCCCCACGACATCGAGGCGTTGGATTTCATCGAAGGCCACGGCACCGGTACCACCGTGGGGGACCGCACCGAGCTGGAAGCCATTGCCCGGGTCCTGGGAGGCACACCGGTGCCCCGCGGCCAGCTGCGGCCCTGCGGCATCACCTCCCTGAAATCCATCATCGGCCACACCAAGGCGGCGTCGGGCATCGGCGGGCTGATCAAGGCGGTGATGGCCGTCAACCGTCGGGTGGTCCCCCCGACCGCTGCGTGCAGCGACCCCCATCAGGCATTCGACAGCGCGGCCCGACGGCTTTATCCCGTCCGCCACGGTCGGCGGGTGCCTGCCCACAAGCAACTGACGGCCGGCGTTTCCGCCATGGGCTTTGGCGGCATCAACTGCCACCTTACCCTGGTGTCCGGAGACGCCCCCGACGACCGGCTGGAACCCGCCCTGGAGGAAAGGATGCTGCTGGCCCACGCCCAGGAAAGTGAACTGATGGTGCTGGGTGCCGCCGGTCAGGCGGGGATGCTGAAAACCATCGCGGACCTGGTCACGGCCGCCGACGGCATCAGCATCGCCGAGCTGGCCGACCTTTCCGCTGAAACGAGCCGGCGGGTGCCGCCGGATGCGTCCATCCGGGCGGCGATTGTCGCCGGTCATCCCGATGACCTGATCGACCGGCTGGACCGGTTGGCAGCCTTCTTGCGCGATGAAAAAAGAGCGGATGACCGGCGGACCATGGCTCTGGGTGCCGACATATGGCTGGGAACGGGCACCGCCAGCCCCCGGATCGGGTTCCTGTTTCCAGGCCAGGGGTCCCAGCAGCTCAACATGGCGCGGACACTGGCCGATCGATTCCCCTGGGCCCGATCGCTGGTCCGGCAGGCGGATGGGATCACCCGTGAAATCGGCGGAATTCCGATTGGCCGCCTGGTTTTCAGGGACACGGATCGGGCCTCCGGCCCGGAAGAGCTGGACCGCTGGTTTCGCGCACTCGCCCGTACCGAACATGCCCAGCCGGCCATCTGCCTGGCCTCGATGCTGTGGCTCGGCTTTTTAACCCGGCTGGGCGTCCGGCCGGCAGCTGTCGGCGGACACAGCCTGGGCGAGCTGACCGCCTGTTATTGCGCCGGTGTGTTTGATGCTGACACGCTTTTGGAATTTGCCGCCCGCCGCGGGCAGGCGATGTCCGCGGCCGGGGATGCACCGGGCGCCATGGTCAGCCTGCGGTGTGACGAAACCACCGCCATGGCGTTGATCCCGGACGTCGATGGCTATCTCACGGTCGCCAACCTCAACAGCCCCCGTCAGACGGTGCTGTCCGGGGAATTGGCGGCTGTCGACGCCATGGCCAGAATCGCCCGGGAAAAGGGGGTCGAAGCCCGCAAGCTGCCGGTTTCCAACGCCTTTCACAGTCGTTTGTGTGAGGCGGCCGCCCGGCAGGTGGCCGGCTTCGACCTGCTTTCCAGGGCGATGGAAGAACCCGCGTGTCCGGTCTTTTCCAGCGTCACGGGCGCGGTCCTGAAATCGGGGCTACCCCTCAGCGAGCATTTTTCCCGGCAGATTCGGTCGCAGGTTGATTTCATTGGTTTGGTCGGGGAAATGGCCCAAGCGTGCGATCTGATTGTCGAACTGGGACCGGGGCGGGTGCTGACCGGTCTTGCCGGAGACATTGTCGGTGAGGCGGGGCCGGCATGCCTGCCGGTGGAAGGCAGGGCCGGCGGTTTTTCGGATCTGCACCGCGTCCTGGGAGCGATGTTTGCCCATGGGGTGCCGATGAATTGGGAAGCACTTTTTGAAAACCGGCTGATTCGGCCCTTTGTTCCGGCAGACCAAAAATCCTTTGTGGTCAACCCCTGTGAAACCCTTCCCCGGAACGAAGGCGGTGACGCCGGTGTCGAGCCGATACCGACCGATCCAACCACCACCATCCTGGCCGACGCCTTTGCCGGCGTGCCGGAAGCCCTGGTCAGCCGTTACCTGGATTCACGGGGCGGCTTTTTAAACCGGGTGGTGCAGGCCGATCTGGCCTATTGGGACCCGGATGCCCGGCCGGAGGATGATGCCGGCAAGGGCCCGGCCGCGACGTTGGTTGGCGGTGATGCCCCGGAGGCGGCGCAGGTTATCCTGTTCCGGATGGTCTCGGACCTGACCGGGTTTTCCGCCGAGACCCTGTCCCGGGATTCGCGGCTCCTGGACGATCTGAACCTGGACTCGATCAAGGCCGGGGACCTGATCGCCGGTTTCGCCAGGACCTGCGGCGTCTCTTTCCCCGATCCGGCGCTGCTGGCCAATGCGGCGTTAGGCGAACTGGCCGATGCGGCACAGCGGCTGCAGGATGATCTGCCGGGGGCCGGCGGCCAACCGGTGGTTGACCGCGCCGACCTGGGCAAACGGCTGGTGGCCCTGGTATCGGATACCACCGGGTTCCCGGCGGAGAGCATTGAATTGTCCATGCGGCTCCTGGACGATCTGAACCTGGACTCGATCAAGGCCGGGGATCTGATTGTCCGCCTGGCCGGCGATGCCGGGTTGTCCGACCCTGTGGATGCAACGTCTCTGGCCAACGCCAGCCTGGCCCGGGTGGTGGATCGGATCGCTGCCGGCCTGGAATCCCTGCCGGCCCCGGCGGCGGCGCCGCCGGATGCACTGACCGAACTGCTCGAACAGGCCACCCGGATCACCGGTTTTTCAGATGATGCCCTGGACCCGGACCTGCCGGTCGAGCAGGGCCTTCACATGGGGCCGGACAAGCTTGAAACGCTGGTCCGGCAAACCGCGAGGGCCATGGGCATACAGGCCCATGTGGATATCGAACCGATGCTGACGCGAAGCCTGAGGCAGATCAGCGCAATTTTGAGCCGCATGGCCGCCGAACAGCACGGTGCCGGCGACGGGGGCACCGTTGCCGGACCCAAAGCGGCTGCCGGCCGGCCCTCCTGGGTGCGCAATTTCAGCATGGACCTGGTCAAAACCCCTTATCCATCGTTTCCCGACAATTGGCGCATGCGGTCGGAAAACGACTGGCAGAAGGCCCGGGTGCTGATTCTCCACAGCGAGGACTCGGCTGACGTGGCCTCAGCGCTCGGCAGGCATTTTTTCCAGCGCGGGGCCGCCACCCGGGTGCGTGCCTTTGACGCCGACGCGGTTGAAAAAGACGTCCGGGATCCGGCCTTTTCCCACCTGGTGGCGATCCTGCCCAAAAACGATCATCGGGAAAAAGATCGATCGGCCCTGCTGAGGCGGATGATCCGCATGCGGGCCAGCGTGGCCTCCCTGCCGCCGGCGGCCAGTGCTCCCCGGCGCCGGACCACCGTGGCATGGGTTCAGTTCGGCGGTGGCTTTTTCGGCAGAAAGCCCCGTTTTGCCCGGTTGGATCGCTGTGGCGCCCTGGCCCTGGCGGCCAGCCTTCACCTTGAACGGGCAGACCTTCGCGTCCGCGTGGTGGATTTCTGCCCGGCCCTGCCAGCGGAGACCATCGCCCTGGAAACCCTGGCCGAGACCATCACCCAGGACAGCTTTGCCGCTGTCGGGTACGATCTGGACCAAACCCGCAGGACGTTCATGCCACGCCTCGCCCAACCGGCGGCCTACAGGAAAAGGGACCTGCGGTGGTCAGGCGACGATGTCATTCTCGTCACCGGCGGGGCACGGGGCATTACGGCCCTCTGCGCCCTGGCGGTGGCCAGGGAGACCGGTGTGCCCATGGCGCTGGTGGGCCGTACCCCCCATCCGGATCAGGCCCCTGGCGCATCCGGGGCCCGGGAGATCCGCACCCTTTTAGATAAGTATGCCGCCCTCGGGCTGCCCGTCGACTATTTTTCCTGTGACATGGCCAGTCGGGATGCGGTGGCGCAGATGCTGGCCGACGTTGCCGGCCGCTTCGGCCCGGTGACAGGGATCATCCACGGCGCCGGCCTCAACCGGCCGCGGCTTACCGGCCGGGTCAATCCGGAGCAGGCCTACGCCGAAACCGCCCCCAAGGTGCTGGGCCTGCTGCACCTGCTGGACGCCCTGCAGGCCAAGCCGCCCAAACTGATCCTGGGGATGGGGTCCATCATCGGCATCACCGGCATGCCCGGCAACGGTTGGTACGGTTTCTCCAATGAGACCATGGACATTGCCCTGCGCGGGTTTTGCGCCGACCACCCCCGGACACAGGCGGCCACGGTGGCCTACAGCATCTGGCGGGACGAAGGGATGGGGGCCCGCATGGGCAGCGTCGACCTGCTGCGGGACAAGGGCATCGATGCGATTCCCACCGACGAGGGGGTTGCCCGGTTCCTCAGGATTTTTACCCATGATCCGGGCCGTCGCCAGACCGTGGTGACCGCCCGCATGGCAGGGCTCGACACCTGGCAACAGGTGTTGCCCGGCCTGCCCCGTGAGTGGCGATTTCTGGAGAATCGAAGCTATCTGTCTCCCGGGGTGGAAGCAGTTTTTTCAACCCGACTTTCCCTGGAGACCGATCCCTACCTGAAAGACCATCATTTCCAGGGCTCCTATCTGTTCCCGACGGTTTTCGGTCTGGAAGCCATGGCCCAGGCCGCGCTTTACCTGTGTGGCCGCACGAAGTTATCGCGGGTTCAGTTCCGGGATGTCCGACTCCTGCGGCCCATCACCGTCGATGCCGAAACAGGCGCCGACATCACGGTCCATGCACGACTGGCCGAGGCGGCGGCCGGCGGGGAAACCGTGGTCCATGCCGGTATCGTCAAGCAGGGCACCGGTGTCCAGTCGGACTTTTTTGCAGCCACCCTGGTTTTTGACGCCGCAGGCAGTGCATCCGTGGAAACTGTCGCCCTTCCGGCCGCGTCCATGGCACTGGTGCCGCAGACCGACCTGTACCGGCCCAGCCTGCTTTTCCAGGGACCCCGGTTCCAGCGCATCCGGACCGTCTGGGATATCCGGACGTCCGGTGCGGAAGCGGGGACGGCCCTGTTGTCATCCGAAAGGGTGCCGGAAGACCGGCTGCAAACACCTGTTTTCGGAGAGGCCAAACCCACCCGCCTGTGCCTGGGCGATCCCTTTTTTACCGACACCCTCCTTCAAAGTGCGGCCCTGCTGGTACCCCAGGATACCAGTCTGCCCGTATCCATCGACCGCATGGACCTGTTCCCCGGTTTTTTCAGTGCGGCCGCTTCCGCTAGGGTGCGCGTGGAACTGATGGAACAGGAAGACCGGGACCTGATTTACCGGGTGGCCGCCGTCGGTGACAACGGAACGCAGATGGCCGTGTTGAACGGATACCGGCTGCGGATCCTCAAACACCACGATGACTACCCGACGGTGGCCGACCTGGTTTTTCCCGAAGATCGGGACCGCCGCCTGGTCGGTGATGCCCTGGACGAGGCCTGCCGGCGCCTTTCGGTGACGTCCCCTCCGCTGGAGCTGGCCTGTCTCCCCGGTATCCATGACATGCCGGTAGACCAACGGCACCGGGAGGAGGCGCCGTTGATGGAACGGGCCCTGTCTGCCGCCGCCGAACGCCATGGTGTTGCCCCATTGCCGTTGGCGGTCAGGTGGCAGGATAACGGAAAACCGGTGGTTGCCGATGTGCCCGCGCCCGTTCTGGACATTTCCCTTACCCACGAGGACCGGACCTGCCTGTGCGTCTGCGGGCCCGGACCGGTGGGGTGCGATCTGGCTGCCGTCACCCCCAGAGACCGTAAGGCGTGGGTCGGCCTGCTCGGTGCCCGGCGCATCGAGCTGCTGGACACGCTCATCGACCGGGGAGAGGACCTGGACACAGCCGGAACACGGGTCTGGGCGGCGGCCGAAGCCCTGGCCAAGGCCGGCGGCGGATCCGGTGCAACCCTTTCGATCGTGGACAAAAAAGATCAAGCGGTGCTGTTTGTCGGCGACGATGCCGACGGGGCACCCATCCGGGTACTGACCCTGGCCATTCGTCTGACGTGGGGGGCGCCCCAGGTTCTGGCCGTCACGGTTTCTGCACAGGCCGTGCCGCGGGTGCCGGCGCATCTGCTGACAGCCGATTATCCGGGCTATGACCCCCTGTACGAGACCCGCCCCTTCGAGATGATCGAAGGCGGCCCCCAGGGTCAGCTGGTCTTTGTCCAGCGGCTGCCGGTGACCTTCCAGCCCAGCGCCAACCTGAGCCGAACCGTCTATTTTTCCAACTTTATCAAATGGATGGGGAATACCCGCGAGGCCTCGGCTTGGCCGGTCCTGGCGGAAATGTCCGACCAGTTTGCCAGCGGCCGATGGGGCGGCGTGACCAACTACGGCCACCTGAAGATATTAGGGGAGGCGGGCACCAGCGACCAGATCGAAATCCTCATGTGGGTGTCGGACAACAGCGGGCCGGAGAATTCCACCATGACCCTGTCCTACGATTTCCGCAAAATGATGAAAGGCGGCGGATACGAGCGCCTGGCCTTCTGCCGGCTGCAGACCACCTGGGTGGAGATCCTGGGGCCGGGAGTGGCCAGGGTCGCCCCCTATCCGGCCTATTACGGTCAGTTCATCGAAGACATGTGTCCGCAGTTCGACGCACCGGACACTCTCGAACCCATGCAGGAATCATTGGGGCACCTGCTCGCCGGCGACGATGACCCCGTCGTCTACATGGCCCCGTCCGGCCCCGTGGTGCGTCCCATCGTTCGGGAACAGACTTTCGAAACCACCCTGGCGCACGCCAACCTGGTGGGCAACATTTACTACGCCAACTACTACGAGTGGCAGGGCCAGATCCGGGACCGGTTTTTCTATGAACTGATCCCCGAAACCTTCGGGGGCATCGGGGAGAAGGGAGAACTGCTGGCCCTGGAGAGCCGCGTGGATCACCTTCGTGAGGCCATGCCCTTCGACCGTATTGTGCTCACCCTGGCCGTCAGGGAACTGCACGCCTGCAGCGTGATTTTCCACGTGGATTACTTCCGCCTGGAGCCGGACGGGTCGCGGGTGAAAATTGCCTATGGCATGCACCGGGCCGTGTGGACCCGGCGGGATGAACAGGGCCGGCCGATGGCCGCCCGGTTTCCGGATCGGGTCCGGGAGGCCATTGATGCCGCCATCGCCAAAAGCCAAACACCTACGTAAAGAGGGGCACGATCTCGAACCGATGGACATCCACCAGCCCCCGGTCGGTGAGCTTCAGGTCCGGAATGACCGGCAGGGCCAAAAATCCCAGGGTCATGAAAGGGTCTGAAAGCGTGGCTCCCAGACTTTTTGCCGCCGCGATCATTCCGTCCATCTGCTGCCGCACGGTCTCCACCGGCTGGTCGGACATGAGGCCGGCCACGGGCAGGGGCAGGGAGGCCAGAACCCGGCCGTCGTCGACCGCGGCGAATCCGCCGCCCATCTCCGCCACGGCGGCGACCGCCGCGCGCATGTCCCCATCGTCGGCGCCGGCAACGATGATGTTGTGGGAGTCGTGGGCCACGCTGGACGCGACGGCCCCGCGCTTCAACCCGAGTCCGGTCACAAATCCACTGCCGGTGCGGGCCTCTCCCGTGTAGCGGTCCACCACGGCCATCTTGATCACATCCCGGGCCACATCGGCCACGGCCATCCCGTCTTTTTCGGTCACGTCCATGATCTCGCAGCGGGTGACCACCTGGTCGGCAATGGCCCGGATGACGCGTATGCGCCTGCCTGCGGCCGGTATGGAAAAGTCCAGATGGCGTGGATCCAGACGCATGGACGGCGGCACGGCCACCGGGGCCGGCCGCCCTACGCCGGGCAACAGACGGCCGTTTTGGGCCACCGGCCGGCCCCGGTAAAATACCTGTTCGGCGCGGATGTCCGCCAGGTCGGAAAAGACCACCAGGTTGGCCTTGCGCCCCGGGGCGATGGCCCCGGCGTCGCGGATGCCGAAGTAGTCGGCCGGATTGATGGTGCCCATGCGGATGGCCGTCAGCGGATCCAGCCCCTTTGCCACGGCTTTACGGATTATGGCGTCCACGTGGCCCTCGGCGAGCAGGTCGTGGGGGTGGCGGTCGTCGGTGCACCACATCATCCACCGCCGGGTATGTTCGTTGATGACGGGGAACAGGGCGTCCAGGTTGCGGGCGCAGGTGCCTTCGCGCACCATGATGTGGATGCCCAGTTCCAGTTTCTCCAGCGCCTCTTCGGCCCGTGTGCACTCGTGGTCCGAGGCGATGCCGGCGGCCGCATAGGCAAACAGCTGCCTGCCGGACAGGCCCGGGGCGTGGCCGTCCATGGGGCGATGGTGGCTGCGGGCCAGGGCCAGTTTGGCCATCACGTCCGCATCGGTGAAGATCACGCCGGGGTAATTCATCATCTCGGCCAGGGCCACGATGCGCGGATGCCCGAAGAAGGGGGCAAGATCCCCGGCCCTCAGCCGGGCGCCGGCGGTCTCCATATCCGTGGCCGGCACACAGGAGGGCAGGGCGAAAAGGCAGTCCATGGGCTGGCCCTCGGCCGAGCGGAGCATGTAGTCGATGCCCGCCGCACCGAGCACGTTGGCGATTTCGTGGGGATCGGCCACCACGGCGGTGGTGCCGCAGGGGACCACGGTACGGGCGAATTCGGTGACGCAGGTCATGGAACTTTCGATGTGGACGTGTGAGTCGATGAATCCGGGAGCCACGAAACGCCCTCCGATGTCCAGTGTCTCGGTGGCATCGTAATCGCCGAAACCGGCGATATGACCGTCTTTGACGGCGATGCTGCCGTCGATGATCCGGCCGGAAAAGACGTTGACGATCCTGGCGCGGGTCAGCAGCAGGTCCACCGGAGCGTCACCCCGGGCGGCGGTAATGATGGTTTTCAGGTCCATAATGCATTCCTTTTTTGGATCGATGTTCAATAGCGGGTCGCCGTGCTCAATGATGGTTCGGGAAATTCAACCCATAAACAAATAACCAACCGCCAGATTTTTTGATCTTACTTGAAATTTAGATGTTGTAATTTGGGATTTGGTGCATGCAATTTGCTCTTTTCAGCTTCCCCGGGTTTGGTGTCGGGAAAAAAAGCGAGCATTGCCGAACACGCCAATCTATTGGTTTGACCGGATCTCCCGGGCGATGGCGTTGACGCGATCCATGATTTCAGGGACATTCAGGGTCAGCATCCGCCGGTTTTTGACCACCTGCCTGCCGGCCACCAGTACATGGCGCACGTCCGCGCCGCAGGCCGCGTAGACGATGTGCGATTCCGGGTGATACAACGGCGTCAGGTGCGGGGCGCGTGCCTCGAGGATGATGACATCTGCCTGCTTGCCGATTTCAAGGGATCCGATGCGGTCCGCCAGGCCGATGGCCCGGGCGCCGTCGATGGTGGCCATGCTGAGCGCACTGCCCGCGCCCAGTGTCGTGGGGTTGCCGGTGGTCAACTTGTGCAGTTTGGCCGCCGTATCCATTTCGCCAAACAGGTCCAGGTTGTTGTTGCTGGCACAACCGTCGGTGCCCAGTGAAACCCTGATGCCCGCCTTCAGCATGCCGGCTACCGGCGCGCTGCCCGAGGCCAGCTTCATGTTGCTTTCCGGGCAATGGGAGACCGCACCGTTCCGTCTGGCGATGATGTCGATGTCGGCATCATCCACCCAGACGCAATGGGCCATCAGGGTGCGACGGTCGATCAGTCCAAGCCGGTCCAGGCGCGCGACGGGCGTCATGCCCCTCTCCTTGAGGGACTGGTCCCGTTCGAACCGGGTTTCGGCCACGTGCACCTGATACAGCAGGCCGGACGCCTCGGCCTCGGCCTTGGCGGCTTTCAAGGTGTCGTCACTGCAGGTGTAGGGTGAATGGCAGAAGATGGACGGGGTGATTAACGGGTTGCCGCCCTTCCACTTATGTGCGTATACCCTGGCGTGGACAATGTTTTGCGCCGGGTCCGGCACCCCGGGTGCCGGAAAATCGATGACGCCCTGGGCCAGTACGGCCCGCATGCCGGTTTCCGCGACGGCCCGGGCCACCGCGTCTTCGTGGAAATATCCCCCGCAGCAGCAGGTGGTGCCGGACAGCAGCAGCTCCGCGCAGGAGAGCAGGGTGCCCCAGTGCACCGTATCTGGCCTGATGAACCGGGCCTCGGCCGGAAAGATGTGGTCGTCGAGCCATTCCTCCAACGGCAGATCGTCGGCCAGGCCGCGGAACAGGGACATGGGCAGATGGGTGTGGGTGTTGACCAGTCCGGGCATGACGATGCCGCCGGCGGCATCGATGGTCAGGCCGGCCCCGGGGGGCGGTGTGCCCGGCCTGCCGGATTCAACGGCCCGGATGACGTCTGCCTCAATGCCGATCCAGCCGTTTTCGATGACCCGCATGTGCCGGTCCACGGTCACCAGGGTGCCGTTATGGATTACCACATCGAAACCCATGCTATCGGCTCCGGATGGTTTCGGCGATCCGGCTGGCATCGGCCATGATTTTTTCAAGGTCCATGTGCATGAGCCGGCGGTCTTTCATCAGCACCCGGCCGTTCACCACGGTGGCGCTGACATCGCTTCCGCCGACGGAATAGACCAGGTGGGACGCCGGGTGATACATGGGCGTCAGGTGGGGCTTGCGGGTGTCGACGACGATAATGTCGGCTTTCTTGCCGGTTTCGATACTGCCGGTGATGCCGTCCAGCCCCAGCGCGCGCGCGCCGTCGATGGTGGCCATGCGCAGCACGGTGGCAGCATTCATCACGGTCGGGTCCAGGCGGCTGGCCTTGTGCAGTTTGGCGGCCATGTCCATCTCGGTGAACAGATCCAGGTTGTTGTTGCTGGAGCAGCCGTCGGTGCCCAGACCGGTGCACACGCCCCGCTCCAGCAGATCGGCCACCGGGGAGACGCCGGATGCCAGCTTCATGTTGCTCTCCGGATTGTGGGACACCCGGACGTCGTGCTGCCCGAGCAGATCCATGTCGGTGTCATCCAGCACCACGCAATGGCAGGCCAGCAGATTGTCCCCCAGCACCCCCAGATTGGCCAGGTGTCCCACCGGCGTGGCACCATAGCGCTTCCGGATGTCCGCCACTTCGCGGCGGGTCTCGGAAAGGTGAATCACCAGGGGCAGGCCGTGCTCGCGGGCGATGTCGGCGGCTTCGGTCAGCAGCTCCGGTGCGCACAGGTAGGGGGAGTGGGGTTCCACGGCAATGGTGATCAGCGGGTCGCCGTGCCAGGCGTCGATCAGGCGGCGGGTGTAGTCGAAGCCTTTTTCGATGGTGCCATAATTGGGCGAGGGGAAGTCGTAGAGCACCTCCCCCACCACCGCCCGCAGGCCGGCAGCCCTGGCGGCGCGGGCCACGGCCTCCTCGAAAAGATACATGTCGCAAAAGCAGGTGGTCCCGGAAAGGATCATCTCCGCACAGGCGAGCAGTGTTCCCGCGTGCACCTTGTGCTTGTCCAAAAGGGCCTCGGCGGGAAAGATGTGGTCGTTGAGCCAGTCCATCAGGGGCAGGTCGTCGGCCAGGCCCCTGAACAGGCTCATGGCGGCGTGGGTGTGCGTATTGACCAGGCCGGGCATGATGATGCCGCCGGCGGCGTCGATGGTGGTTCTGGCCGGTCGCCGGGCAACTTCGGTCGCCGGGCCCACTGCCGTGATCGTATCCGCGGACACGGCCACCGCGCCATGTTGAATGACACGGTCGTCCGGGTCCATGGTCATGACGATGCCGTTGGTGATCAGCAGGTCGGTTTGGGGGGTCATGAACGGGCTCCTGTGCGGATTTGCGCCACCACGGCCCGGATCAGCCGGTTGAGGACGGGGGCCGTCCGGTTGGCCACGGCGATGATGTCCTCCACCGCCGCCGGCAAGGGTTGGTCCGGATTGTTGATATTGGTAATGGTGGACAGGCCCAACACCCGTATGCCGGCATGCACGGCGGCGATGGTTTCCATTACCGTGGACAGCCCCACCGCATCGGCACCGATGGTTTTCAGGTAGCGGATTTCCGCCGGCGTCTCCAGGGACGGTCCCTTCAATCCGGCATAAACACCGCTTTTCAGGGTGATGCCCAAGCCGTCCGCCGCCCGGCGGGAAAATTGAATCAGGGACCGGTCGTAGGCCGCCGTCATGTCGGGAAACCGTGGCCCCCAGTCCTCATTGTTGGGCCCGATCAGCGGGTTTTCGCCGGTCAGGTTGATGTGGTCGCGAATCACCATCAGGTCCCCCTGGCGAAAGGCAGGGTTCATGCCGCCGGCTGCATTGGAAATAATCAGGTGACGAACCCCCAGTGCCTGCATCACCCGGACGGGAAACGTCACGGCGGCGGGGGCGTAGCCTTCGTAGAGGTGGAAGCGCCCCTGCATCACCATCATCGCGTGTCCATCCAGGGTGCCTGCAACCAGCCGCCCGGAATGACCGGCCACCGTGGAGACCGGGAAATGGGGGATGTCGGCGTAATCCATGGTCAACGCGTCATCGAGGGGGCCGACGGCCTCGCCCAGACCGGTGCCGGTAATCATTCCGGTGCCGGGTGGATGGCTGATCTTCGAGCGGATAAACGCTGTGGTTTCAAGGACTTTCTCTTTCAGACGTTCCAATGACGGCCTCCGGTGGTTTCTGGGTGGGGGTCCGACGATACCGGTCATCGCGACATCGATTGGCATCACCGTCCGGGCGGTTGGGTTATAGACCAGCTTTTACGGCTGCGTCAAGCGCTCTCGGAAGGGCGCCGACGGCTATGATATCGTTGACATTTCTATATAATTATGAAATGTTGCCACGCGGTTACCCGCGGTCTGCGCCAATGGCCGTGCAGGTGGCCGATCCGGCGATTGAAAGCGGTTTCGAACGAATTGCATTTTGTGGCCAAAGGAGCGCTGTCGACATGACCGAGAAACACCATCCGCACCATGCGGATATCAACGACGAGATGTGGGCCCGGATTGACGCGGTCATCGACGCCAACAAGGCTGTTTCCGGTGCCGTGATCACCGTTCTCAGAGAGTGCCAGACCATCGCCGGATACCTTCCTGTGGAATTGCTCGACTACATCAGCCAGGGACTCAACCTGCCCGCCAGCAGCGTATACGGTGTGGCTTCCTTTTACTCCCTTTTTTCAATGGTGCCCAAGGGCCGTCACACCATCAGGATGTGCCTGGGGACCGCCTGCTACGTCAAGGGGATCAAAGAAGCCCTGAGCCGCATCGAAAACGAATATCAGCTGAAAGAGGGCGGCACCACCGACGATCGGCGGTTTTCCCTGGAAGCCGTCCGCTGCCTGGGGGCCTGTGGCCTGGCACCGGTGATGGTAGTGGACCAGGACACCTACGGGGATGTCAGTTCCGATAAAGTGATCGAATTGCTCGAAAAATATTCATAACCAGGCTCCTTTGCCCTTAACCCTCATGTTATAAGACATCGTAATTATGAAAATTTCCGAAATCAAAGAAATCCTCAAGGGCCGCATGCTCTGTGGGGAAGACCGGATGGACGCGGTCATCGTCGCCGGTGGTGCGGCGGACCTGATGGAAGATGTTCTGGCTGCCGCGGCCAAGGGCTGCGTCCTGTTGACAGGTGTTACCACGGACCATGTTATCCGGACGTCAAAAATTGTCGGTGTCGAAACCATCGTCATTGTCAGGGGCAAAAACCCGCCCAAGGAATTCATCGAGATGGCCAAATCCTTCGAAATTCCACTGATGGTGACCGAGTATTCGTTGTTTGTGGCTTGCGGGCGACTCTACATGAACGGCATCAGGGGGTTGGACGGTTCCTGGTAAAAACTGCTGGAGACGGGATATGGCGAAACTGACCACTTCGGGTCTGGAAGACATCAGGCAGGCGCAGAAAGAACGGATGGCATTCAGGGACAGGACCTACCTGTTGATCTGCGGCGGCACCGGCTGCCATGCAACGGGTGCCATCCGGGTCAAGGATGCCCTGGTGGCGGCCATCGACGAAAAAGGGCTGGGTGAAAAGGTCCAGGTCATCGAGACCGGCTGCAACGGCTTTTGCGCCATGGGGCCCATCCTGGTGGTGCATCCCGGCGACATCTTCTACCAGAAACTCACCGTGGAGGATATGCCCGAGTTGGTGGAATCCCACCTGGTCAACGGCAAGCCGGTGGAACGCCTGCTATACAAAGATCCCGTGTCCAAGGCCAAAATTGCCGTCCAGACGGAAATTCCATTTTTTGCCCACCAGATGCCGCGGGCCCTGCGCAACAAGGGGCTGATCGACCCCGAAGTCATCGATGAGTACATCGGACGGGACGGATACATCGGTGCGGCCAAGGCGCTGTTCGACATGACCCCCGGGCAGATCATCGAAGAGATGAAGACCTCCGGCATGCGCGGACGCGGCGGTGCCGGGTTTCCCACGGGCGTTAAATGGGATTTTGCCAGCCAGAGTGACGGTGCGGTCAAATATGTGCTCTGCAACGCCGACGAGGGCGATCCCGGGGCTTTCATGGATCGAAGCATCCTCGAGGCCGACCCCCATGCGGTGCTGGAGGGCATGATCATCGCCGCCAGGGCCATCGACGCGCACAAAGGCTATATTTACGCCCGCACCGAATACCCTCTGGCCATCAAGCGGCTGGGCATCGCCATCGACCAGGCCAAGGCCTACGGGCTTCTGGGAGAGCACATTCTGGGATCGGATTTTTCTTTTGACATCGAGATCTACCAGGGTGCCGGCGCCTTTGTCTGCGGTGAAGAGACCGCGCTGATGCGCTCCATCGAAGGCCGGCGCGGCATGCCGCGCCCGCGCCCGCCCTTTCCGGCGCACAAGGGCCTGTGGGAGAAGCCCACCATTCTCAACAACGTGGAAACCCTGGCCAATGTGCCCCAGATCATGGTCAACGGCGGCGCCTGGTATGCCAGCGTGGGCACTGAAAGCAGCAAGGGCACCAAGGTCTTCGCCCTGTCCGGAGACGTGAACAACATCGGCCTGGTGGAGGTGCCCATGGGGACCTCCCTGCGCACGATCATTTACGACATCGGCGGCGGTATTCCCAAGAAAAGAAAATTCAAGGCCGTGCAACTGGGCGGCCCCTCGGGCGGCTGCGTTCCGGAGGCCTATCTGGATACGCCGGTAGACTACGAGGCCATTGCCCGGGTCGGGGCCATCATGGGGTCCGGCGGTGCCATCGTCATGGATGAAAAGACCTGTATGGTTGACATGGCCCGCTTTTTCATGGAGTTCATCCAGGACGAGTCCTGTGGTAAATGCACCCCCTGCCGGGAGGGCACCCGCCGTCAACTCCAGATTCTGGAAAAAATCTGCGAGGGCCGCGGAGAACCGGGCGATATCGACACGCTGATCGAGTTGTCACAGACCATCCGCGAAACCGCCCTGTGCGGGCTGGGGCAGACGGGACCCAACCCGGTGCTTTCGGCCCTGCGGTACTTTCGGGACGAGTTCGAGGCCCACATCCATGAAAAGCGATGTCCGGCCAAACGCTGCGTGGCCCTTCTGAAGTTCGAGGTGGACCCAGAGGCCTGCACCGGTTGCGGGATGTGCTTCAGGGCCTGCCCGGCCGATGCCATCGCCTGGAAGAAAAAGGAAGTGGCCCGCATCGACAAGGATAAGTGTATCAAGTGTCTGACCTGCTACGACAAATGCCGGTTTGACGCCATTTTCTAATTTCGCCTGGTATCACGAAGCGGCCCGGGCGGCATGGCGGGTCAGACGCCGTCGATTCTCAACCGGTCGTCGAGGACCCGGCGACGCCACCACCACCGGTCGCGTCTGAATGCAAGGTGGAATCACAGGAGTGTTGACATGACCATAGCGATTATTCTCATGGGCGGACTGGGACTCGCGGTTGGAATCGGCCTGGCACTGGCCTCCAAAATTTTTTACGTATACGTGGATCCTAAAATCGTTGCCGTCGAGGATGTGCTGCCCGGCGCCAACTGCGGCGGCTGCGGCCTGCCCGGCTGCAGTGCCAATGCCGAAGCGATCGTCGCCGGTCAGGCATCGCCCAATTCCTGCGTGGCCGCCGGTGACGAAACGGCCCTGGCCATCGCCGCTATTCTCGGTGTCAGCGTGGAGGCCAAGGAACCGGACATTGCCCTGCCCGGCTGCACCTATGGGGTGGCCGATGCGGATGTCAAATATACCTACGACGGACTGAACGACTGCCGGGCGGCCGCCCTGCTCGCCGGCGGCATGAAGGTCTGCAACATCGGCTGCCTGGGCCTGGGCACCTGTGCCGCCGCATGCCCCTTCGACGCCATTGTCATGGGGCCCCAGGGGCTTCCCGTGGTGGACGAGGTCAAATGTACCGGTTGCGGCACCTGCGAGCGGGTCTGCCCCAAACACATCATCACCCTGTCGTCGGTGACGAGAAGAATCCTCAAGGAATACACCGCCGAAGACTGCACCACGCCCTGTCAGCGCGCCTGTCCGGCGGGTATCAACATCAGCCTGTACATCCAGCAAATTGTCGACGGCGACTATCACGGATCCGTCCAGACCATCAAGGAACGCAACCCCTTTCCCACGGTGATCGGCAGAATCTGTCCGCGACCGTGTGAGAACGACTGCCGGCGCAAGTACGTGGACGAACCGGTGGCGATCAACTTTTTGAAACGCTTTGCCGCCGATTACGAACGTACCCGGAGCGAACGCATCCAGCCGTTCAAGGCACCGGATACCGGCCGGCGAATCGCCGTGGCTGGCGGGGGGGTCCAGGGCCTTTCGGCCGCTTTTTTCGCGGCCCGGCTGGGCCATGCCGCCACCGTTTTCGAAGGCACGGACCGCCTGGGCGGACTGCTCAATACCGCCATCGCCAAATGCCGGCTGCCGGAAGCGATTCTCCAGTGGGATATCGACGGCATCCTGGAGATGGGCGTGGAAGCCCGGACCGGCCAGATGCTGGGCCGGGACGTTACCGTGGCCGGCCTTCTGGACGAGGGTTACGAAGCGGTCCTGCTCGCCTCGGGCGGCTGGGACAGCCGCCTGGCCCGTGGTGCCGAGAAAACCGTCGAAGCCCCGCTTCCCGGCGGCTTCCTGCTGCTGGATCTCCTGCGTTCAGGCCAGGACGGGCATGGGACGGTGGCCTGCGGCGACGACACAGTGATTTTCGGCGGTGAAGGGCTGGCCGGTGACGCCCTGACCAAAGCCCGCTCCCTGGGTGCCAGGACGATTACCTTTATCTTCAGGACAATGCCTGATGATGCGACTGTGGCGGCCCTGGAAGACGCCGGCGCCCGCGTGGTGTCGGGTGCTGTCACGCGCCTGTCCGGCGACGGAGAGGCGCTCACCGGCATCGAGGTGCTCGATGCGGCAACCGGAGACTCCTTTCCGTTGCCGGCGCAGACACTGGTTTTTTCAGCAGGTCGTTTTCCCGAACTGGTCTTTACCCGCCCGGTCGGTGACGAGGTGGCGCGCCCGACCGCCTGGACAGCCGTACCGCCATACAAACAGCCGGCCCATGCCGACGGGAAGGGGATGTTTGCCGCGGGCGATGCCCTGACCGATTTCAGCGGTGCCATCAAGGCCATCGGTGCCGGCCGCCGGGCCGCCGCCACCGTTCACAAGCTGATTTACGACATTCCCCTGGAACTGTCCGCCAACGTCCTGAAGCCGGATACGGCCATCCAGAACGTGGACCACGTGGAAGCCGTGAAGGCCAGCCGGCGACAGATCATGCCCCTGGCCAGCAGCCGTGACCTGGCTCAGTTGATGGAGCTGGAAAAAGGGTTTGATACGGCAGCTGCACGGAAAGAAGCCGCCCGGTGCCTCAACTGCGGTCTTATCTGTTACCGGGATGCGGACAGCCAGCGGCCGCCGGAACCCATCCGGGACGCGGTCAACGCGTGATCATGGTCATGCCGGTCGATTCAACCAAATAAAGTGAGACGTTTATGGCCACCGAAGAAGGTGTTGTTTTCAAAATGGGAACGGACGGGTCGGGCACTGCGTGGGTAAAAACCACCCGTTCCAGCGCTTGTGCGTCCTGTTCCTCCAGGGATACCTGCCAGGGTGAAGGCGGCGGTAAGGATATGGAAATGAAGGTGGAGGCCATCAACACGGCCGACGCCCGGGTGGGCGACCGGATCGTTTTAAACATCCAGACGTCGTCCCTGTTGAAAGCCACTTTCCTGCTCTACGTCTTCCCGATTCTGGCCATGATTGCCGGTGCGGTGCTCGGGCAGACCGTGGCGGGCATGAGGAGCATGGATCCATCCGGGCTTTCCGCCCTGTTCGGCTTCCTGTTTTTCGGGCTGGCATTCATTGTCATTCGCATCACCGGGCGGCGACTTTCCAAAAATGCCAGCTACAAGCCGGAAATCATCAAGGTCAGGGGACACCAGCCCCTGTCAACAGAAGCGCTGGTCCTGCCGGGAACGGAAGCATAATCCTATGGACCAGATCGTATTCATCTCCAGCAGCAACACCGCTACCTTCAATTGCCCCCAGTGCGGTAAGGCCAAAACAGCGGATGTGAGTCAGTATGCCACGACCGAAAAGAAGATCATGGTCAATTGCACCTGTACCTGCGGCCACCAATTCCGATGCCAGCTGGAAAAGCGGAAGCAATATCGCAAAGGTTCCGATCTGCCGGGGAGATTCACCCTGCTGGGAGAAAGGGGCGCCGAGGACACCGGCCTGGTGAAGGTGGTGGATATCTCCACAACCGGCTTGAAATTGAAAATGACCGTTCCCCGTGCCTTTCCCATCGGGGCTACCCTGCTGATCGAATTCCGCCTTGACGACCGCAAGCGGACGCCCATGGAAAAACGCGTCATCGTCCGCAATGTCAGCGGCCTTTTTGTGGGGGCCTCCTTTCACCCCAACGAGCCGGACGACCCCGCCCTGGGATTCTACCTGATGCCGTGATCGCTTCTGCCGGATGCGTTACGGCCGTTTTTCCCGCTGCGCCCGCATGCATTTCAATCCGTGCCCTGCCCATCAAACTGTGATATAGAACCGGATCCAGAACTGTTATCGAAAACGTTTACTTGACAGGAATGCTGCCGTGACTTTGATTCCGCCTTCCCATAAAACGATTCTTCAACGTGGTGCCGTCAAAGGGTGGCGGGGATTTGTATGGATGTTAAAGATTATCCTGCCGGTCTCCTTTGCCACGTTTCTGCTGGATTATTCCGGCTGGCTCATCCGTATGGACGGGTTTCTGGAACCGCTGATGGGCGCGATCCATCTGCCGGCCATGGCCGCACTGCCGCTGCTGGCCGGACTGCTGACCGGCATTTACGGTGCCATTGCCGCCATGTCGGTCCTGCCGTTTACCGTCGACCAGATGACCCTGATCGCGGTGTTTTTGCTCATCGCCCACAGTCTGATTCAGGAAGGCGTGGTGCAGCACCAGTCCGGCTGCCCCGCATGGATGGCCACCTCTGTCCGGCTGGTGGCTGCTGTGCTGACCGTCACCATGGTGGGTTGGATGCTGGGGCCGGAAACGGTTCAGAAATCCGTCGGCGGCCCGTCGGCGGCACCCCCTGCTGAGTTCTGGCCGGCCATGAAAGGGTGGGCGGCGGCCATGGGCTGGTTGAGTCTGAAAATAATGATCATCATCACGGGCCTGATGATATTCATGGAAATGCTCAAGCAGTACCACCTCATTGAAAAGGTGATGCGCTTCATCGAACCTTTTCTGGGGCTGTTGGGCCTGGATCGGCAGGTGGGCATGCTGTGGATGACGGCCGCGGTTTTCGGGATCACCTACGGCGGCGCGGTCATCGTGGACGAAACCCGGGATCGACGGCTTCCATCGGAACAACTCAAGCCCCTGCACGTGTCCATCGGCATCAACCATGCCATCGTCGAAGACCCGTCGCTGTTCCTGCCCCTGGGCATTCATCCGTTCTGGCTGTGGGTTCCCCGGCTGGTCGCCGCCATGGCCTTTACGCACGCCTACCGGCTATGGCAATGGACGAAAAAACGTCGCCGGCCCGTAACGATGCGTTCAGCACCCGTCGACGGCCGCTGAAATCAGAGCACGCCATACTCAGACGTTACCATGACAAGGAAAAACCCCAGATCCGATCGAACGGTGGACCGGGAACCGATTGCGGCTTCCGGCCACGGTCTGGCTGCCGTTTGGCTGGCTGCCGTCGTCTGGCTGTCAGTTGCCGGCACCGCATGGCCCGATGATCCGCCGATGCCGGCCGGCCAGGCGTTCAAACCGGGTGAACGACTGACCTTTGCCCTGAAATGGACCATTATCCCGGCCGGCGAAGCGGTCCTGGAAGTGCTGCCCCAGGAGCATATGGCAGGGATCGACGCCTATCATTTTGTTTTGACAGCCCGGTCCAATGGCTTTATAGACGCCTTTTACATGATCCGGGACCGCGTCGATGCGTGGTCTGACGTTACGATGAGCCAGTCGCTGCTGTACCGCAAAAAGCAGCATGAGGGCCGAACCCGGCGGGACATCACCGTTTCCTTCGACTGGGAGGCGATGACGGCCCAATACGTCAACAGGGGCCAGGCCCGGGAACCGGTACCCATCTCGGTCGGCACCTTTGATCCCCTGTCCATTTTCTACTGGTCCCGGTCGATGGACCTGGTCGTGGGCGGCCGTATCCAGCGGGCGGTGACCGATGGAAAAAAACACGTACTGGGTGCCGCAGATGTGGTCCGGCGGGAAAGGATACGGGTCCCGGCAGGAATTTTTGACACCCTTCTCATTGAACCGGACCTGGCCCATGTCGGGGGTGTTTTCGAGAAAAGCCCGGATGCCAAAATTCAGCTATGGGTGACTGCGGACCATCGCCGCCTGCCGGTAAAATTGAAAAGCAAGGTGATCGTGGGCAGCTTCTCAGGAGAATTGGTGAGCATGACCGGAACCGGTCCGTCGCCCCGGAATAATGCTTCAATAGAATGACATGGCGGACGATGTGCAGCGATGGCTGCAGGAAAAGACCGCCCGGTGTTGTGCGAAAAATGTTAACCATGACGCCGAAATCCATTTCGTGCCGGATGACCCGCATCCTTCACGTGACAACCCATGCCGGCCGACAACGGGGTGATTACCATCGGCCGGCATCCGGGGTATTGACATCCCCCAACCCTAAAAGGAGAAATTGATGACCTTTGATATGCTCAAAACCGTTATGGTCGCCGCCATTACCCTGATGGCGACCGCCCTGCTCGTTCCCGAAACGATGGTAGCCGCAGACGTACCTGCCGGACGGATCGCCCGGGTCAATGATGCCGACGTCCTTCGCAAGGACCTGGATCGCGAAATGAAACTGGTCTCGCTGAAACTGGCCCGCCAGGGCCGTCCCGTCAATGACGATCAACTGAAACGCTACGAGGGGGACATCCGCGAAACCCTGATCAACCGCACCTTGCTGCTGCAGCAGTCCCAATCCATGGGGATCGACGTCAAAGACAGCCTCGTGGCCAAAGCCCTGGACGAATTCAAGGCTGCATTCAAGGATGAGGCGGGCTACCAGAAGGCCCTGACGGAAATGGGGTTTTCCGAGGAGATGCTCAAAGGTCAGATGAGAAAGGGGCTGACCATCAAAGCCCTCATCGATAAAGCGGTCCTCCAGAAGGTTTCCGTATCTGACCAGCAGGTCCGTACTTTCTACGACGAGAACCCCAACCTGTTCCGCAAACCGGAGCAGGTGAAGGCCTCCCACATCCTTGTACAGGTGCCTGAAAATGCCGATGAAACCAAGCAGGCCAGCGCCCTGGCCACGATTCAGGGGCTGAAGGCACGTGTCGACAATGGGGAGAACTTTGCTGCCCTGGCCCAGGAATATTCGGACTGCCCCAGCAAGGCCAAAGGGGGCGACCTGGGTTTTTTCAGCCGGGAACAGATGGTTCCACCGTTCTCCGACGCCGCCTTTGCCCTCGAGCCCGGCCAGACGAGTGATGTGGTGAAAACCCGATTCGGCTATCACCTGATCCGCGCAACCGAGCACCAGGCGGAGCAGACCATGGCGTTCAACGATGTTAAGGAGGCCATTTCCAAACGCCTGCGCCAGGAAGAGGAAGGGAAAAAGATCGATGCCTACCTTGAGAAGCTGAAGGAACACGCGGATATTCAACGGTTTCCACTGTAGTTTTTCTCTTGACAAGGAATATTTCATTGGCTAATGATTTTTCTCGGATGATATCTTGGCAACCGCAACCCCCTGAACTGACATCTTCTGAGCGACAATCTTCCATGTGCCGGCGTATCGTCTACTAAGGCAAAGGGACATTTAGGAGGGGAACTTTCGAGAAGAGGAGGTCAGTGTTTTGGCGAACGGAACAGTTAAATGGTTCAATGACAAAAAGGGGTATGGCTTTATCAACGAACAAGAGGGCCGGGACATCTTTGTCCACTTTTCCGCCATCGACATGTCGGGATTCAAGACCCTGTCCGAGGGGGACATGGTCATGTTCGATGTGGAGGAGAGCGACCGCGGGCCTGAAGCCAAGAATGTAAAAAAAACAACCTGATTCCATCGCGTCGAATCCAAGCCGGGGCACCCTGTCAACCATTGCAGGATGCCCCGGTTTTTTTCAGGAATTCGTCTGAAACGCGACTTTTGGCGCGCCCATCCATCTTTTGCGGATCGCCATTACCTTTCCCCTTTTTATCGTCATTCCGCTGCACCTGTTTCTCAAAGAAAATATCAGCCTCAACCATTTTTTCTGAATGCAGCTGATTATCACGGGAGTTGTTGCCGTCAATGATGCATCCGGAAAAGGTCCGCCCGCAATGACCAGCCGGGGTCTTAACCGGCCGATGCATTCTCCCGCCATCCACCGTCATTCCGGGATCATGGAAAATAATTGAATCAGGGCACCATCGCTACCGTCAACCCAGCCCGGGCGGCCCGGCCATGGTCGTCGACCACACGGATGTCGAATGTTCCGCTCTGGGCCTGCCATATGAACGGCTGGCCGGGGCGGGAAATGCCGACATACCGGTTGCCCACAAACCAGTAAAGCTGCCGGACATCCCCATCGGAAACGGCGCTGAAGGGGATCCCCGGGTTCTGGGGAGGGTCGCCTATGACAGTGTAAACCAGTTCGGCCTGGGGCGAGGTGATCACCGGGGCGTGTCCGGTGGCGGCCTGCTGGTCGAGGCCGCAGTCACGGGCATAGGGCGGCGGCCCTTTGAGCGAAATGCCTGCTGCGTGGAAAATGGCCTGCAGGTCCGAGGGCCAGAATTCGAAGACCGCCATCCGCGTCCGGCCGGGGATGTGCCGGCAGGCCCGACGTCCCGTGGCAAGCGCCACGGGGACCGCCCGATGGACCGTGCAGACCCGGATGGGCGACACCCCGGGAATGAATTCGCTTTTTTGGGTATGGGTGCAATATCGGCCGGGCAACGCCCCGGTGGCGGCACACACATCGATGCGTTTGAGGTTCAACCGATCGCGGTCAACCGAATCCGACACGGTCCATCCCCGTTCGGGCACCAGTGCCTCCAGCAGGTCGAAGAGCAGGGGACCGGCGGCGGTGCGGCCGACAAAAGCCCGGTTGCCCTGTCCGTTGAAATTGCCCACCCACACGGCAACGACCATGTCGCCGCACACACCCACGGCCCAGGCGTCCCGGAATCCATGGGAGGTGCCGGTTTTCCAGGCCACCTGGTTGCCAGCCGCCACCGACCGCGGCACCCGGTGGCTCTCCGGCGGGGGGGTGTCTTTGAGAATGTCCAGTACCAAAAAGCTGGCCTCCGGGCTCAGGATCCGTTGTGCAGGCGTTTCCGTGTCCTGTCCCTTGAGCATGCGGATGGGCCTCAATCGGCCGCCATTGGCCAATGCTGCATAAAGCCGGGCCAGTTCCAGCATGGTCACCTCGACGCCCCCCAGGGAGAGGGCCAGCCCATAAAATGCCGCCGGTTCGAGCTTGCCGATTTCCGCCCGTTTCAAAAACCCGTGGAACCCCGGAGCGGCCAGCCGTGACTGCAGGTCGGCTGCCGGCAGGTTGCGGCTGAGAATCAGGGCGTCGTGGGCCGAAACGGGACCCAAAAAACGCTGGTCGAAATTTTCGGGGGTGAACCCGCCGTAGCGCCGGGGTGAGTCCTTCATCAGGCTGGCGGGGTGAATCACCCCCTGATCCATGGCCAGGGCGTAGACAAAGGGTTTGAGCGTCGAGCCCGGCGACCGCCTGGCCGTTGCACCGTTTACCTGGCCATGGATGCCGTCATTAAAAAAATCCGCCGAGCCCACCATGGCCGATATCGCCATGGTGCGGGTGTCCAGCGCCAGGGCGGCCGCATTGGTGATGCCTTCGTCGGCGCGCCGTGCCACATGTCCGCGGAGGATCCTTTCCATCGTCTGTTGCCGGTTCAGATCGAGGGTGGTGTGGAGGCTGCCGCCTCCTGGCCGCCATCTGCCCGCGTCGATGTGGTCGACGAAATGGGGGGCTTCAAAGGGCAATTGCGCCGAACGGCGCACCGCCATGGGCAGTTCAAAAAAGGCGCTCAGGCCGCGGTCCCGGGGGTGGGACCGCAGCCAGCGTTCGAAAAGGCGTTTCCGCGCGGCCAGCAGGTGCTGGAACCCCTCCGGGTTGGCCGGATTTCGGTGAACGGGGTTCTGGGGCACCACGGCCAGGGTCAGGGCTTCAGGCAGGCTCAGCTGGCCGGCGGGCTTGTTGAAATAGATCAGACTGGCCGCCTGGACGCCCTCGATGTTGCCCCCGTAGGGGGCCAGGTTCAGATAGGCTTCCAGGATCTCTTCTTTTTCATAGTGGCGGGCCAGTTGCAGGGCCCGCAGGATCTGCCGCAGCTTGCCGCTGATCGTGTCGGAGCGCAAACGCCAGCGCAGCCGGGCCACCTGCATGGTGATGGTGGAGGCGCCCACCCGGCGTGACCGTGTGATGTAAGTGGTCCAGAAGGCCCGGGCCAGGGCCGCCGGATCAACGCCCGCGTGACGGTAAAAATCCCTGTCTTCGTAAAGGACGGTGGCTTCCACCAGCCGCGGGGAGATGCGGTCGAGGGGGCAGTGCAGGCGGTAGCGGTCGTCGGCGGCCAGCGCCAGGCGCAGCAGGCGGCCGTGGGTGTCGTAAAAGGCCCGCGACCGGGGGTAGTAATCGTCAAGGGCCGGTCGGGGGCACAGCAGCCAGACGGCGGCGGCCATCCCCATGACCGCCGCCAGACAAATCACCGCGCGTTTCATGGGGCGGGCGTCACTGTCACCCGGCCCGCGGCCGTGGATGCCCGCAGACGGCGGTCGTACATGGATTCGGCGAATGCCGGCGGCACGGTGAACACCCCCGGAGCCGTCACCTTGACCCGGTAGGTCAGGTCACGGACCCTGTTTTCGACCCACCCGTAAAAGATCACGCGGTCTTCGCGTACATCCACATAGTCCGCCTGCCATCCCCGGACCTCCCGCGGTACCGAACTGCGGATCACCTCGCATCCGCCGGGCAGCAGGTCGATGATGGCCACGTTGGTCACCCGCGGTTTTTCCAGGGAGCGGACGCGCAGGCGCACCGTGACTTCCTGGCCCTGGGTGAAGGTCTCCAGCACCTCGCCGGCCTCATCCGTATACTCCCGGTGAATTTCAAGCCCGTCGCGCAGGGCTTCGGTGGGCAGCGTTCGGTCGAAGCCCGATTGGACGTTCAGGTAGAACAGGGGGCCGCTGCCGTCCATGGCGATGTGCTTTACATCCACGCCGTAGACCGCCGTCGGAAAAGGGGCCGGGCGGCTGTCCGGCGACCGCCGGTCGCCGGCTGCGGTGTCGACGCTGAAGCGGACCGTCTCTGCATCGATCAACGGCTGGTTCAGCCGTCCGTAGGCACCCAGCGCCAGGATGCTGTAGCTGGCCCCGATGGTGTTGTAGTCTCCCTGGAAGATGGGGTCGACCAGCCGCAGGAGATCATCGCCGCTGACTTGCCGGGCCAGGCGTTCAAAATGCCGGCACAGCAGGTAGAGCGCCTGGGCGTCCCGCGTCAAGGGCCGGTTGAAGTCACCGGAAGGGACATGGCTTACGGTGCCCATCCGGTAGCGGCCCGCCAGCCGCCGGGCATCTGCATCCATTTTCAGCAGCCGGTACGTGGCGGCCATGTACACGGCGGCCAGGTCTTTTTCCCAGGTGCCCGTGTGGTTGTTTTCCAGGGTTTCCTGGAGGTGGACCAGCAGGTTGGTGGTGGTCCGGCCCATGCGGGTGAGCAGGTAGATGGCCTGGGCGCGGACACCGGCGGCCGCCAGGTCACCGGTGTCCCGGGAGGCCACCTCATCCAGGTAGTCGGTCCCCCGCCGCAGCATGTCCGCCGGCACCGTGTAGCCCAGTTCCCGGGACTCGATCAGAAAATGCATGACGTAGACGCTGGGAAAGTCGGCCGCGATACGGCCGCCGGGCCAGAAGCTGAAACCACCGTCGGCCAGTTGCCGCTCCCGCAGCCGATCCATGAGTACACTGAAGCGGCGGGCGATATCCGTAAGGTTGGACCCATAGGCCTTGTGGGACAACAGGCCCACCAGGGGAAACACCTGGCTGACCACCTGCTCGGTGCAGCCGTGGGGAAAATGATCCAGATAGGCCGTGAGCGCATCGACCAGTACCAGGGGATTGGCCGATGCCGATGCCCGCTGCTCGGCCAATTCCGGCAACAGGCGCCGGGACGGGGACAGCTCGACCGAACCGTTCCCGGCATGGCCGCTGGCAAAGGTGGTGCGGTACGGCATGGCCGGCCGGATGCTGAGGCCGGCCGTCCGGCGGCCCTCTTCCCCGCCCAGTCGGGCAAGGAACGTGAGGCTGGCCGCGCCGGGAGAACGACCGGCCTGGACCCTGAAAGCGGCCCGGCCTTCACCCCCTTCGTCGACGACCAGGCGGACACGGTCTTCACCGACGATTTCCAGGTTTTCCGACGGCTGCACCCTGACGTCGATGGCGGCCTTTTCTGCGGAGCCTTCCACCAGGTTGGCCACGCCCACCGTCGCCGTGAATTCGTCCTCCGGTGCGGCCTGGAGCAGCACACTGGGCGAAAGCACGAAGGGGCCGCGCACCAGGGTGTCCGCCGTGGCCGTGCCGACGGCATCATCGCCCACCGCCACGGCCATGACCCTGAGGTTCCCGGCAAAGGTGTCGGGTACCACAAAGGAGACCGTTCGTTCCCGGGGGCCGCCGTCAACGATGCCGGACCAGAAGGCCGCCGGCGTGTCGGTCCGGCGGGCGAAGGGGTTCAGGTTGCTGGCCAGTGCCTTGCGCATGGCGCCGCCGCCGCTGGGCATGAATTCACGGATCAGGTCGTATTCGGGCAGGATCAGGTCCAGCATCTGCAGGGTGGTCACCTCCAGGGCCCGTTTGCGCAGGAAGTGGTCCAGGGGCTGCGGCGTCCCGTAGCCGGCCACCTGAAGGATGCCCTCGTCCACGGCGAAGATCGCCACCCGCGACGGTCGGGCGGTGGTGTAGCCGATGGTCATGGCCCGCCCCGGCCGCACCCGATCATCTACCTGCAGGGCCACGTCCAGACGGCGTCGGCTGCGATCGATGGTGATGGGGGCCACGGCTGTGCTCAACGGGCTGGTGAAGATCTCCCGGGATCCGGCATCGCGCACGAAGGAGACGTTGACATAGGCGTTGCCCTCCAAATGGTCGGGCAGGCGGATGGTCTCCAGGGTGCTTTCCGTGTCGGTGGCAAACCACTTGAAGGCGTGCATCCGGTCGCTTTCGAGGCTGATCAGCCCGGCGCCCACGTAAGGGGCCGTGATGCTCAGGCCGATGGTCTCACCGGGGGCGTAGTCGTTTTTATCCAGCTTGAGCTGCAACACAGCTTCTTTTTCCAGGCGTCCGGTGAGGTTGGCGTGCCCCACGACGGAATAGGTGAGGCGGGCCAGCCGTGTGCCATCCGCGTCATGGATGTCGACGGCGTAATCGCCGGGGACCTCCGTGGCCAGCCTGTAGGGGGTGCCGGTCCGGGCGATGGCAAAGGAACGGCTGTCGATCGTGGTTTCACGGTCTACGGTCTGGTATTTGAACGTGCCGTTGGCCTGTTTGACCAGTGTGGAGAGGTGCTGGATTTCCATGCGTCTGAGGGTCAGGCCGGAGAGGGGCAGGGGGGTGAGATGGGGGCTGATGGCGATCCAGTCCACCCGGCGGTCGCTGCCGGCATGGATAAAACCCAGGTCTCCGTCGCTCTTGAAACCCACCAGGTGAGGCAGTGGTGAAATCATGGTGCGGTTGTGGGCCGACACGCTGCGGCCGCCGCCGGGGTCGAATCCTTCCACGAAGACATCCAGCTGGTAGGTCCCCTCGCGAAACCGGTCCAGTGGAATGGCGAAACGGGCCAGGCCGTCGGCATCCGTGACCGCAGGGGCCAGCGTCTCGTCCAGGCGCAGTGGTTTCTCGGCGGCATCCGTGAACGGATCCATGAAACGGTAATCTGAAAAGGCCTCGAACCGGAAATGGGCGGGCTGGACGCTGATGCGCGCCTGAACCCGGCGTTCCCGGGCCGGGGCGCCGAACAGATTCGTCAATGCCACCCGGGCCGTGAGATGGTCCGCCGTCGTCCATCCACGCGCCGGTATGTCGACCAGGGTGCTGGTGAGCTTCATGGTGTCGGGAACGAACTCTTCCACCGTGAAACCGGCAGACCCCAGCAGGCGGTCGCGGGTGTGGTTGTCCCGCACCAGGTAGAGGGATACCCGGTAGCGGCCGGTGTTGGATGTCGCCCCGGTGGCGTACGTCACATCGAAAAATCCTTTCCGGGGCAGGATGATCTTTTCGGTTTTGACCGTGTTGTGGCGCGGGCCCCGGACGACCACCTCCAGGGGGATGCCGGTGACATTGTCCAGCGGGGCATTTTTGACGATCATTCCCATATGCACGGTTTCACCGGGCCGGTAGATGCCACGGTCGGTAAAAACAAAGGCGTTGAGTTCTCCCCTCTGTCCCTGACGTGCCCTCACGCCGCCCACATCGAATCGGGAGTAGTCGATCTGCCGGGAATGACCGGCAAAGGGGATGAAGGCCGTATCCGTGGCGGTTTCGACCAGGTACACGCAGGGCTGTCGCTCGTCGCTGAAGTCGCGGGTGACGGGGATGTCGACATGGCCCCGGGCGCCGGTCGTTCGCCGGAAGAGGGGCAGCCCGTTTCTGCCCAGCAGCCGGACGTCGGCACCGGCCACCGGCCGCCCGGTCTTGAGGGACTGGACGAAGAGCGCATGGGAGCCGTCGGCGTTGTTCTTGACGATCAGGCCGAGGTCCGTGATCAGGATCAACCGCTTGTCCGATGCGCCGTGGACCGGCCGTTGACGTGTTTTGTCCCAGCCTTCCACGGAGAGGAAAAAGAGACCGAAGGGGCTGGGCCCGTCAGGCAGACGGGTGGACAGGTCCACGGCGGTGTAGCTGGCCCTGCCGGGATGCAGGGGCTTCAGGTCGATGATTTCACGGGAAAAATCGGCAATATTGGTTTCCTTGAAGCCGGGATTGGAAAAGTAGGGATCCCGGATGTCACCGCCGGTCTGGGTGACCAGGTGCGTGATCTGTCCGGGCAGCAGCCGGCCAACGGTCACCTTCAGGGCGGTCAGCCCACGGGCGGTCAGGCCCACGTGCCGGCGGCCGGAATAGGTCAGCAGCGAGCCTTCACCGGCCAGCTGAACCTGGCGGGGGTAAACGGGGGCGGCCATCACCGTATCGAAAAAAGCGGCCTGGACAAATCCGTTGACCGAGGTGAGGTTCTCGTCGATGCGCAGGTACAGGTAGCGATTCTCCGGGGCATCGACCACAAAATGATAGGTCGTCGACGCCGGACGTTCGTTGGGGACGGCTGTCAGCGTCAGCCGCTCGGACGCAGCCAACTCCTGGCCGGTCACCTCCCGGGGGCTTTTCCAGTAGCGAACGTTGCGCTTGCGGTTGAATTCCGGCAGCAGGTAGACGCTCAATTTTTCGGATAGGGTGTCTTCGTCGATTTCATCGGTGAAGGTGAGCGTAATCACCTGTTCGGGGTCCTGCCGGTCGTTGGGGACAATGCGGGCACCGGCCTCACTGACCTTGAGAAAGCTGTAACGATCGGGGACGAGAACGGTGTCGGTCAGGGCCGCGGGTGTTCCTTTCCCGCCGGTGGCGGGCATCAGGCCTTTTCCCACCGTAAGCCGCATGGTATTGGATTGGGGCGGCAGGCTGACCGGCTCGGAGGAGATGTACGCCTGGCGCCGGCTGTCGTCATAGGTCACCGATACGCCAACCGCCTCAGGCGTTGACTGCACCCCTTTCCCCGAGGGCCGCATGGTCATGGAAAGGCGGTCTTCAAGGCTTTGACCATCCACTGGATGAGAAAAGAACAGGGTGCCCACCACACGGCGCACGGCGCTGTCCGTGGGGTCCTGGTAGAATTCGAGGGATTCGATGGATGCTTCGAACGCCGGGGTTTCGAATTCATTCTTATCCTTTTTCAGGCGGGTCTCGGGAGAGAAAATCCCGGACGGGAAATCCATGCGGAACCGGGTGCCGGCGGGCCAGGCCTTTTCGGGTCTGAATTCCAGGGAGCGGTCGTCCGTCCACTGCCATCGGCCCGGAAAGGCCGGGCTCATGCGGATGCCGTTGACCGGTTTGCCGATCAGGTCGATGCGCGCCACGCCGGGCTCCACTTCCGGTAAGCGCCGGTCAGGCTGGCGGTCGTCGGGCGCATAATCGAATTGAACCACCAGCGGATCGGGAGGCGGATTCTCCCCATCGGCAGGCGGGCCCGGCGGTGCAATCACGGCCACGACCTGCAGCGGACCCGGTATTGTCAGGCGGTAGCCGACTCCGAGGGCAAGTGCCAGAAGGAGCAGGATCAGTATCCAGAATGCAGCCGGTCTGTTTCTTCTGAATGCGTTGATGGCCGACATCCACGGCGGCGGGGTGTAGGACAATCGTCCCAATCCAAGGCCCATCAAGCGGGCAATCGTTTTCATGGTATTGTTCCCGGCCGAGAGCGTAATTTGTCGGCCCCGGTTGTGGTTATCGTTCGTGTGGTAAACGGGCGAGATGCAGATCGAAGCGGCCCTGAACCATCCAGACAGACCCGATGTACGCCCTTGTCTCCGGGGCGCCATCGGATGATGCCCAATATGGCATACGGGACGCCCGGAAAACAAGCGTTTTGGCAGGACGGCAGCGGCGGGCTTCCCGTTCGGATTCCGCGGAGCTCGAAACCATTATCCGACAAGGGTCCAGGCCCGTGTCGACCGGTTCTTCACCCATGCACGCAAGAAGCCCGGAGAATTGGGGATTCGCGACAGCCAGATCCGGATCCGCGTCAAGGAGGGGGGCAGCGTCAGCCGCAACCTGATCAACCCGTTTTCCGATGGAACGCTCCGGCTGGCTTCCTGATGCCGCAGGCCATGAACCATCCTCATTCATCGCCGGCTGCGGATGTGTCCGATGCATCGGAGGGTGGTTTTTCAGCGGTCGGTTCACCCGGCAGGCGCTCCCCCAACTCATCGATCCAGGTCTTTTCGAACAGGTGAATCCCCTGATGGTAGGCGGCCCGGCCAATCAAGTGGGCGGCGACCGGTGCGGTGAGCAGCAGGAAGACAATGGCGGCGATGGCCTTCAGCGTCGTACCCAGTTCGGCGGCCACGACGGCTTCCGCCGCCAGGATGAACCCGGCTCCCAGGGTGCCGGCTTTGGTGGCGGCGTGCATGCGAATGAGGGTGTCCGGCAGGCGCAGCATGCCCACGGCAGCCACCAGGCAAAAAATGCTGCCGATGATCAGCAGCGCGGATGCGATGACGGCACTCATTCTTCCTCCCCCATGTTCGGCCCATCCTCCGGCCGGCTGCGCGAACGAAGCAGGTACCGGGCCAGTGCCACCGTGCCCAGGAACGCGATCAGGGCATAGGCGATGGCCACGTCCAGAAAAGAGGTATCCCGCACATGGACCGCATAGGCGCCGATAAAGGCCACGATCATGACAGCAATAAGGTCCAGGGAAACCACCCGGTCCACCGCCTGGGGGCCCCGGACCAACCGAATGAACGTCAGTGCAATGCTCACAATCAGCAGGGCCAGCGACAGGCGACTGGCCAGATCAACGATGGTCTGGTGGTCAATGATCACGTGTCACCTCCAACACGCGTTGCTCCAATCCCGTTTTGATCGAATGTCGAAATCGATCCGGATCGTCCAGATACATGACATGCACATACAGGGTGCGCCGGTCGTCGGAAAGATCGACACTGAGGGTTCCCGGGGTCAACGAGATCAGGTTGGCCACCAACAGGATTTCCATGTCGGATTCAGCGCTCAGGGGCACGCCAACGATACCGGGCCGGCTGATATGTCCCGGGGTAATCACGTCCCAGAACACCCGCAGGTTGCACAGCAGCAGTTCGACCAGAAAGAACCCGACCAGTCTGACGGTTTTCGGTGCCCTCTGAAAGTATCGCGACCTGCCGTACAACGGCTGGGTAAGCCACAGGGCCAGGTATCCCAAAGCAAAGCCGATCATAAATCCGAAGAGACTGAATTGTCCCTGGACGCCGATGTAACCCAAAGCGATAAACGTGTTGATGAAAAATAGATTCATCGCATCGTCCCGATCACGGTGTAGACATAGGCGCCGGGTTCGAGCAATTCCTCGGCGGCGGCCCTGGCCAGTTGGTACAGCAGTTCGGGCGACAGGCCGATAAGAACGGTCATCGCCGCCATGACCACGACGGGTGCCAGCATCCAGGCGTCTAATGGCGGTGCAGTCCCGGTAGCGTCTTCAATGGTCTTCGGGTGTGGTTTCCAGAAGGCTTCACTCCAGATTTTAACCATGGAATAAACGGTCAGCAACCCGACCACCGCGGCCACCGCGGCCAGGACGAACTGCCCGGCTTCCAGACTGGCCCGGATCAGGATCATTTTTGCCCAGAATCCGGACAGCGGCGGGAACCCCGCCAGCGAAAAGGCCGGAATGAAAAACAACAGGGCGATCCAACCGTGGCTGCGGTACAGCCCCCCCACCCGTGAGAGTTCGAATGCCCCCCCGTAGCGTTGGATCAGGCCGCTGATCAGAAACAGATTGGCTTTCACGATAATGTGGTGAATCAGGTAGAACACTGCTCCGGCCAGCGCCAGCGGGGTGAACAGACCCAGGCCCAGGATCATATAGCCGACCTGGCTGATGATATGGAAAGAGAGGATGCGGCGGATCTGATAGCGCGTTGCGGCACCGAGGACACCGACGATCATGGTGGCCGCTGCCGCCGCCAGCACCAGTGTGCGCAGCCCGTTGCCTTCAAATGGGAATATCAGGGTGAACGTTCGAATCAGCGCATAGACGCCCACCTTGGTCAGCAGGCCGGCAAAGATGGCCGACGTGGCCACCGGCGGGGTGTGATAGGAGGCCGGCAGCCAGAAAAACAGGGGAAACAGCCCGGACTTGATGCCAAATGCGGTCAAGAACAGCACGGCCACGGCGGCCACCAGGCCCGGGTCGGACACCATGCGGAGCTTGACGTGCAGATGAGCCATGTTGAGCGTGCCGGTCATGCCGTAGACCAATCCCAGCCCGGTGAGAAACAGCAGGGTCGAAATCAGGTTGATGACCACGTATTTGACACCACCGTCAAGCTGTGCCCGGGTCTTCCCCTGCACCAGCAGGGCGAAAGATGCCATCAGCATGACCTCGAACCAGACATACATGTTGAACAGGTCGCCGGTGAGAAATGCGCCACTGATCCCCCCCACCAGAATGTGCAGCAGCGGATAGTAGCCCCGCTGCTGGTGGTCGGCGGTGATATCCGCCCGGGAATACACGCTCACCGCCGTGTAGATCACACCGGTGATGACCACCATCAGGCTGCTCAGGTGGTCCGCTACCAGCGCGATGCCGAATGGCGCCGGCCAGGCGGCGACATGCAGCACCTGGATCCCTGAATGATGTACCGTATACAGCAGCCAGGCGCCCGTGGCCAGGTGCAGCGCCGCCGCCAGCATGCTGGCGGCGTGCTGGAAGGTCGGCTGACGCCTTCCCAGCAGCACGATGGCCGCCACTGCAAAAGGAAGGATGATGGGGGCAGCCAGACCGCTGCTCATGGTCGTGTCCCTCCCGCTGCATCGTCGTCGGCAGCAGGTTCGGCGTCGGTCATGGCTTCGGTATCCACGGTGCCGAGCGTTTGATAGGTACGGAAAAAGAGGATGAAAATGAATGCCAGCAGGGCAAAGCCGATGACAATGGCCGTTAGAATCAGTGCCTGAGGCAGGCTGTTGGCCACGGCCACCGCCGTATGTGATGCATCCTGGGGAATCAGCGGCGGTCGGGATGTCTCCAGACGACCGGCGGCGAAGATCAACAGGTTCACCGCGTTGCTGGCCAGCACGAGACCGAAAATAAACCGCACCAGATTTTTGCTGAGCATCAGAAAAATACTACCGGCCACCATCGCACCGGTCAACAGCGCCAATACGGCCTCCATGTCAGCGCTCCTCCAGGTTCAGCAGCAGGGTCAAGATGGTTCCCAGGACCACCAGAAACACCCCGATGTCGAAAAACAAGGGGGTTCCCACGGCCAAGGCACCGTCCAAGGCCGCCGGCGTCCACCACAATCCGGTCAGGTAAGGCCGGCCGGCCATGACGGCGATCAAGCCGGAACCAACGGCCAGCAACAGGCCCCAGGCAATCAACACCGTGGGCTTGATTCGCAGGGCCTTGCGCACCGGGCCCGGCCCTGCGGCAATGGCGAACAGGGCGAAGGCCGTGCCGGCGACCAGGGCTGCGGAGAAACCGCCACCCGGCGCGTTGTGCCCGCGGAACAGCAGATACACGGAAAAAACCAGGATCAGCCCGACCAACAGACGTGTCGCCGCCATCAGAATATAGGATTGCATGGGTTGCCTCACTGCCTTCGTTTGGCGATCAAGGCGTAGCCGGCCAGACCGGCCGTGGCGACCACCGTGATTTCGCCCAAGGTATCCAGGCTGCGGAAATCAACCAGGATGACGTTGACGATGTTCCGTCCGTGGGCGGCGATATAGCTGTTGTATTCGAAAAAAGCGGTCAATTGACGATCGATGGGGCCATTGGTGACGGCCATGCACAGGGCGGCGACCACGATACCTGTGCCGACGGCCACCAGGCCATCCACCCACCGGCTGACGCTAACGGCGCCCGGCGCTCCTGACAGCGGAGGCAACCGCAGCAAAACGATGGAGGCGATGATCAGGGTCAACGTCTCCACCAGCAACTGGGTGAGTGCCAGATCCGGAGCGCCGTAAACCAAAAAGACCAGTGCGGCACCGCCGCCCACCATACCCAGCGCAGCCACCGCCAGGATTCTGGACCGGGTGCGGACGACCACCACAACGGCAACAGCCATGACGGCAACCAACAGCCAGTGGGACAGCGGCAGGTCTGCCGACCGCAGCCACAGGGCCCAGCCGTCAGCGTTCAGCCACCAGACTGCGGCGGTGGTGATCGCAAAAACACCGATGGTGATCAACAGATAACGATGCAAGGATCCGTTCTGTAAACCGTCGGCCACCGCGTGGGCGGTGGCCAGCATTCCCTTCAGGGTGCTGTCATACCCGCGCTGGCCGGTCAGGGGGATGGCATCCATGGCCGCCGCGAAGGCCGGGCGCACGATTCTGCGGGAAAAATAGACCAGCCCGCCCAGGGTCAAGGTGACAACGCTCAGCAACAGCGGGGTGTTGAAGCCGTGGAAGATGGCCAGGTGAACCTCATTTTCGACGACGGAAAAGGCACGGACCGCCGGCTGGATCAGGTAGTCCGACACCCACCACGGAATGATGCCGAAGAGCAGGCAAAGCCCGCCCATGAGGCCGGGACCGAAGCGCATGGGCAGCGGGGCCTCGATTACGGTTGACAGTGGCTCGGGGCGTTTGCCGGTGAAGGGGCCCAGCAGAATGATGCCGGCCACGGCGGTCATCAGCGAATTGGAGAGCAGGGTGATGGTGGTGGCGAAATGGGGAAACATCTCTTCGGTCAGCGCACCCTGATACATGATCTCCTTGCCGATGAAGCCGAAGAAGAGCGGGAAGCCGGCCATGGACATGGTGGCCGTCGCCACGGCCAGAGCGGTCAGCGGCATGGCGCGCCAGAGTCCGCCCAATTTTTCTAAACGGCGGGTGCCTGTTTGGTGGTCGATGCTGCCCACGGCTAAAAACAATGCAGCCTTGTACAGGGCGTGGACCAGCAGGAATGTGGTTGCGGCGGTCAGTGAAGCGGTGTTGTTCCCGCCCATAAACATGGTCAGAATGCCCAGGCCCATAACCGTCGTGTAGGCCAGCATGCGCTTGAGATCGGAGGGGCTCACGGCTTGAATTGCCCCCCATATGGCCGTGACACCGCCGATAACCACCATGCTGCCCATCCACTCCGGCGTGCCGCCCAGCAGGGGATGCAGTCGCATCAGGAGATAGATGCCGGCTTTGACCATGGTCGCGGCATGCAGAAATGCACTGATGGGCGTGGGTGCACTCATGGCATTGGGCAGCCAGAAATGGAAGGGCACCTGTGCCGACTTGGTCATGGCCCCCAGCAGCATGGTCACAAAAATGGCCCCGTAGAGCGGATGCTGCCGGATTTGCTGGTCGTAGGCCATCCAGTCGCTTAGGGTCAGCGATCCGCCGGCCGTTTTCAACAGCAAAATTCCCACCAGCAGGGCCAACCCGCCGCCGCCCGTCACCAACAGTGCCTGTTTGGCATTGTCGCGGGTCTTATGCGATTCGTGGTCGAAGCCGATCAGCAGATAGGAAAAAAGGGTGGTTATTTCCCAGAAGACGAACAGCAGCAGCAGGTTGTCCGCCATAACGATGCCCAGCATGGCCAGCATGAAGGCGTGCAGGTAGACGAAAAAGCGGCCGGTATGCGGATGTCCGGCCATATAGCTGGCGGCGAAAAGGGTCACCAGGAAGCCGATTCCGGTGATGATCAGGCCGAACAGGAGGCTGAGACCGTCCAGGCGCAAGCGCAGCACGATGTCCAGGCTGGGCACCCAGGGCCATTCCACGACGAATACCCCACCCCGCACCACCAGGGGCCACAGGGTGCACAATCCGGCAAACAGCAGAAGCGGAAGGGCTGTGGAAAAAAGGCCGATACGGCTGGTGCCGGCGGCGTGTGCAGAATGATCGGGTCGTTGCATGAGCAGGCTATTGGGAGAGGAACAGCGGCCGATCGGCCGACTTGATGGTCTCCAGTACGGTGTCACCGAGCAACTGCTTGATCAAGGTCTTATGTACGCTGTTACCCATCACCACCAGATCGGCGTCGACCTCCCGGGCAAACGGCATCAGGTCGCTACGCGCCTGGCCATCCAGCGTGTCGGTCTGCACTTCAAATCCGTGCGCCTGGCAGAAATCCGCTGCGTCTCTGACCAGAAAGGGTTCTGTGTCAGCTCTCTCCTTAAAATGCACGATGTGCAGCCTGACGTCGGGCCAGGGCTTCAAGTGCAGGAAATGACGGATGGCCTTGGCCGATTCCATGGAACCGCTGTAGGCGATCAACGCCTTTTTGACAGGGCGGTAATTTTCAGCTACCGCCAGAATCGGTCTGACCCCCTGGGTGACCAGTTTGACGATGGCCTTGTCCGGGTCGCTGGTAAACCCATAGTCGAAGATGCTGCGCAATCCGAAAATGGTCAGGTCATTGTAACGGGCTTCGGCGATCATGGCCGTGAACGGGTCCTTTTGCTCGTATTCGATGCGCCGGCAGACCACTTGCTGCGAGCTGCAATGGTTTTTAAACGCGGCGATGGCGGCTTCGATTCCCTCCTTCGTCACACGAGCCTGCCGTTCCCGCATCCGTTGGGCATAGATGCCCGCTCCCGCGGGTACGGGGCCGACCTTGCCCAACTTGCTGAGGTCCACCACCGTCACACCAGTGGTCTGAGCGTCGTGCCGGCGAGCCAATTCCGTGGCGCACTGCGTACTCACCTTGGTGAAGGGAGTACCGCCTAATCCGACCAGAATTCGCTTAATCATGGTTCACACCTCCTCGGGCGGCGCGGCTTTCCGAGCGACGCCGATATACTGGCGGGCATGGGCACCGAGAAGTATCCGTCCTCATCGAGTCGGCCGATGTCCGCTTGGTGCGCAATGAATTCAGTGCCGCAGGGGCACAAAAACAATAGTGAGTGATAGCTGAATGCTTCAAAGCAGGTTGGCAAGGAGGACCAACCCTGCGATCGGTTCTACGAATTGTGGGTCTTTTTTCGATCGATGTCAAGCATTTCAGTATCCTGAGAAGACTTGTCCGCTGCCATGGCCGTGCCTGAAACTGGGCCTGGCAGTTCGGTAAATCCTCAGGAACGCGGGGTGTCGCCAGGCTTCGGGTCACCCGCAGGCGGCTCGCCGGGAACCTTTGCGTCTGGTAGCGCCGGCGGCGATGATTCCCCGCCCGGCGGCTTCACAGCGGCGTCGGGCGGCGTGGGTTGCGGCATTGGTTGAGTTCGGCGGGTCGACTTGCGGGCCAACTCCGCTTCCAGCATCACCGCGGCTTCCTCCAGGCTGGGCGCCATGACAACGGCATCATCCAATGCCATGATCAGGCGTTTCAACTGCGGGATTTTCAAGGCGCCCTCCTCCTGGAGGTAGACCGGCTGGATATACAGCAGGGATCCGCCCGTGGGCTCGATGATCATTTTGCCCAAAAGCACCTCGGATCCTTCCTGATCCCACAGGGTAAACTGTTCGGAAATGACGATGTCCTGGTTGACCAGGGAGTGGACCTGGGCGGGACCGTAGACCTGCTGATCCCTCGGAAAACGGTATGCGAATATTTTGCCGTAGTTGTCGCCGTCGCTGCCGGCGATGATCAGTGCCCGGAGGTTGTCACGTCCAAAGGGCGCCATGGGCATGAACAACAGAAAATCATCCCTGCCCGGTTCAATCAGATCCAGGGTCAGGTAGTAGGGGTTGGCCGGCACCAGGTCCCGGCCCTGGGGTACTTTCGAAAATTCCCAGATATCCTCCTGACGATAGAACCGCTCCGGATCCTGCTGGTGGTACCTGGCATAAACGCCGACCTGGGTCAAAAATATATCCCGGGGATAGCGGACGTGTTTTCGGAGGCCTGGGGGCATCTGTGCCAGCGGCCGGAAAACGCCGGGATACATGCGGCGATAGGCGTTGATGATGGGATCCGTGCTGTCGGATACGTAGTAGCTGACCTTCCCGTGGTAAGCGTCCACGACAATTTTTACCGCGTTGCGGATGTAGTTGAACCCTCCCTCCACTGCCGGGGCCAGGGGGTAGTTATCGGCGGTCGTATAGGCGTCCTGAATCCAGAACAGGCCATCTGCCGTCGAAACGATGTACGGGTCCTGGTCGAGCTTCAGAAACGGGGTCATGTGCGTGATCCGGTCCAGGATGTTGCGGCGGAACAATAACCGACTGCGATCGTTGGTCTTGGCCGTAAAAAATATGTTGCGGTCCTTGAAGTACATGGAGAAGAGCAGCTTGCGCCACAGCGAATTGACAGGGACCCCGCCGTTGCCGTCGTAGTGAACGATGGCTTCATCGTCGCCCACCGGCGAGCCGATTTCTCCGGCATCATTGGGGACGATCGCGTACGGTTTGTCCTCGAGCCCGTAGTAGATGGACGTCCGGTTGACGGACAGCCCGAAGTCCGAGCGGGGCGGGATATCCTTGATCAACCAGGTCATGAATTCGTCACCGGCCTGGGCGGCCGGAATCATCACCACCCCCTGACCGTGGGTGTATTGCAGGTGAAGGTTGATCCAGTTCTGTGCGGATTCGGGTAACTTGGAAAACTGGATTTCCCGGGCGCCCAGGTATACCTGGCGGTAGCTGTCCTCGACGGTATAGCGATCCACGTCGATGGTCGGAAACGAATAATAGGTCCGAATCCCCTGGAGTTCCTCGTAAACGCTGCCCAGCATCTCGCGGTCCCAGACGGGAATGTTCTGCAGGCGCCGCACCAGTGCCGGGTCGTCGGCGTCAAAGGCGGGCGTCGACTGGGTCCTGAAATCCTGGGTCTGGATGGCATCGAGTCCATAGGCGGCCAGCGTCGATCGGATGTTGGCATCGATATAGGGCCGTTCACGGGCAATCTGGTTGGGTGCGACGATATATTTGCGCACCAGGTCGTTGAAAAAGTCGGCGTTTTTTCCCATCACGCTGAGTGCAAACAACCCGACGAAAACCACCGGCAGTTTCCATCCCGCCTTCCGGTTGACGCTCACCACCAGTGATATGCCGGTCGCTGCCAGGAAAATCACCGAGAGCCAGATCATCGGGAGGATGATCTTCATTTCCACATAGCCCGGGCCGAAAAAAATGGGCAGATTGACCGTCTCGTAGAGCAGGCGGTATCGTTCGAACAGGATTCCCCAGCAGACGATGGCGACTGTCGCCAGGGTCAGTGCGCTGACGTGCACGCGGGCAATGCGCGGCAGCGCCTGATCCTCAATCGCCAGCAGGCGGCTTTCGTACCAGTAGAGAAACATCACACCCACCAGCAGAATGATGAAGGCCACCAGGACCTCCTTCTGGATCAGGGTGTAAACGGGCAGGGACAGCAGGTAGAAACTGATATCCTTTCCCAGCAGCGGGTCGGCCGTGCCGCTGGCGCCGCCGAAGAGGAACAGCAGGGCCTTTTCCCAGTGGGTGTACATGGGCGCGGCGATCGGCAGGGCCATCAGAACGGAGAGGGGCAGGTACATCCGCCGCAACCCGTTGTGCAGGGTCTTGACCAGGTTCCTGTCGTTTTTGTCCCGGGACGTTTCGGCGACACCGATGACCCGGGATGCAAACCAGAAATTAACGGTAAAGAACCCGAAGAAAATCGCGGTAAAAAAAGCAAACACGAGGTAGCGGTAGATCAGCCGCATGAGAAGATAAACCGTCATCCCCTGGGACTGGAACCACCAGAAATCGACCACGAAGTCGACAAAAAAAAGGTTGAGCAGGATAATCACCAGCCCCATCGCAACAAGGGCTGCCGCGGTGATGAGGATTCTTTTTTTCCAGGGGGTTTTCAACGCGGCGCCTTTCTCCCAGACCCGCCAGGGGACAAGCCTGCCAAATCATGGGGTGCTCACGGTTTCTGATCGGGTGTATTGGACAGATCAATTCTCAGCTTGCCCCTCACGATGTAGTAGGACAGGGAAATCGTGATGATCAAGGCGGCAATGCCGAGGATGACGATGCTGTCATATTCCTTAAGGTCCAATATTATCACTTTGCGAGCGATGGCAATGAGCGCCACCTCCAATACGATCTCCGAGTGAACGACTTTGTCTTTCAGGTAGGCCTTGATCGTTTCCAGCAATTCGATTCCGATGATGATAAGGAGAAAAAAACCGAAGAGTTCCAGCAATTGTTCGATTTCAAGGAAAAACGCCGGCGGGCTGACAATGTCCTTGACAAGCAGATAGCCCAGTTCGATCCAGTAATTTCCGGTTAAGTTTTTGCATTAACTTCTCGTAATTGTTGTTCTTTGGAATTTGAATCAGGCGGCTTATCATACATGCTCGCGCGTAATTCATTTTGTATTTTTATGCGTAGTTGGCGAACGCGTTTGATTGAAACCCGCTCGTTAAATTCGCGATGGCAATAGATCGCCAACAACAAATAGGTGATCAGGCCGGCCAGAATTTGCACCATCAGTCCATGCTCGCTTCTGGCGATGAGATGATAGACTTTCAGGTGCCGTTTCCACCAAGCGAAAAAGTTTTCGATGTCCCAGCGAAGCTTATACGCAGCAGCGATTTGTTCGGCGGTTAAGTCGACACGATTGGTGGCGATCCAGTATTTGACACGATCGACTTCGTATCCTACCAGGCGCAACGGTTCTTTGGTTCGATTGATTTCAGTAGTTCCCAGAATAACGATGGCATCAAAAAAGACGATGCTACCAGGGGCAGTCGGGCTTTCCCTAATGATCGTTTTTTTAGTACTGGCCTTGATCCGGCACATAAACGATTTTCTGTCGCGCTGCCATTGGTCAAAGTGTTTGTGGCTTTGGTAACCGCGGTCCATAACGCCGGTTTGTCCTTCGGAAAGGATTAAGTTGACGAAAGGTCTTTCGGCACCTTTACCATCGGTAAGATAAATCCTTCTTGGAATCGCCTGATTCAGGTCAAAACCGACATGGACCTTGGCCTTTTTTGATTTTTTACGATAGTCGGCCCAGTGCATGGATAAGGAGGCATTGATCAGGGAACCATCAATGCCCATCAGATTGCCAAGTTCGGGATGTTGTTTGGGTAAAATTTCAGCGGCCTGGGCTTGCAGGTTTTGAAAGACATGCATGAACTGTTCAAGCCCCCGGCTGTTGGTGGCCTCTGAAAAGCTGCTTTTTTTGATTCCGTTTTCCGGTGCGATTTCACTTTTGGCAAAATCATCTTCTTCGAGAACTTGCAGCAGATGTTGAGCGGAGTGATGTTCTTCAAGGTGAAAGTAAACAAGCGCCCGCAGATGTTCTTCAAAAGTCATCTGCAAGGGTCGGTTACCTTTTGAATTGAGAGCTGGCATCTGTGATGTTGCCTTTATCGCTGGTCGAAAAAGAGAATGAAATTCGAACTTGCAACCTTTTTGGAAGGGCTTGAATGTGCGCGGCATGCATAACCTCCTGTAATAGTAGGATATACAAAAACGCCGCCCACATTAGCGACCCTATGTCAAGTAAAAAATACCTTTAACCTGCTGAATTTAAATTATTTTCATGCAATTTCTTAACCGGAAATTACTGAGTTCGACCGTTGAAATCAGAATAATGAGGGCCATCATGTAGATGAGAGACCGGATGATCATGTGTTCGAACGTTCGCAGCCATTTGGTCATTGCTTTCTCCATGAACGGTTGAATTCCAGCCATCAAGCACCCTGCAGTTCAAAAGTGATGGATCGCGGCCAGCGATGGCAGATGTCGTGGCAATGGGTCGGGGTGCTGCCGGGTGGAACCGATGATTCGATGGGTCACCCGCGGATTTTTCGGAAAGTTTGAGCCTTCGGGCGACTGCGTGTCTGCCATAGAAAACGACGCTCCAATGCCGCCGGCAGACAGGTAATCGTCATGCGTTCCGCCAAATTTAGAGTATAGGCGGGCAGGGTGTCAAGGGGATGTCATGTCAAAAACAGACTCCGGATGATTGCATCCCCATCCTCTCAAGCGTAGAGGGCATCCAATTGGTCCTGGTACTGCTCCAGCACGCTGCGGCGTTTCAATTTCATGGTCTGGGTGAGGGTGCCGTTTTCCAGAGAGAAGTCCTCCCGGACCCACAAAAACTTTTTTGGGATTTCGTATCCGCCGAACTTACCCTTCAGGAAGGCGGTGATTTCGCTTTCGATCATTTCCTGGATAGCGCTGTCAGCGACCAGCTGGTCCGGGTCTTCGGGTCGCTGGTTATCGCGGGCGTGTTTTTGGAGCACCACGAAATCGGGTACGATCATGCAGACGTTGTAGGGTTTTCCTTCGCCGTAAATCATGGCATTTTCCACCCAGGGGAGCAGCCGGATCTCCTCTTCGAGGGCCGTCGGAAATACGTATTTACCGTTTTCCAGTTTGTACTGCTCCTTGATGCGGCCGGTGATGTACAGATACCCGTCCGCGTCCAGGCGGCCCCGGTCGCCGGTGCGAAATCCGCCGTCGGTGGTCATTACTTCCCGGGTGGCATCGGGCTTGTTGTTGTACCCTTTCATCACGTTGGGGCCATAGACGATAATCTCGCCGTCGTCGGCGTCCTCTTCGAGAAACAGACGGTCAATCTCCACGCGGACCTGATCGATGGGGCGGCCCACACTCCCCGGACGGTGGGCTGCGGGGCAGTTCATGGTCACGGCCGGTGTGGTTTCGGTAAGGCCGTAGCAGTCGTACACCGGTATGCCGATGTCGTTGAAAAAGTGGCCGATCTCCACGTTCATGGTGGCGCTGCCGGTGATGGCGGTCGTCAGACGGCCGCCGAAGCGGTTCCGGATTTTTTGGAAGACAATCCGGTCGGCCAGTCTGAACTTCAGGTTGACCATAAAGCTGGATTGCCCCATTTCCGCCAATTCGCGTCGCTGGCGGGCGCTCTCGACACCCATGACAAACAGTTTCCTGGCAAGGCCGCCGGTCTCGTTCATTTTGGCCCACAGGCCATCGTAAATTTTGTTGAAGACCCGGGGAACCGCGACCAATAGCTTTGGCCGAACCTTGCCCATGTCTTCGGCAAGGGTGGTGACGTCTCCCATGAAACCCATGGAGCCGCCGAAGTGAATTAAATTATACAGCTCTGCCGTCTGGCCGAAGGAGTGGGCCCAGGGGAGGATGCACAGGCTGCGGCTGTCGGGCCCCAGTTCGGGATAAAGGGCGCCTCCGGCCTGGAAGTTGGTGGTGAAGTTGCCGTGGGAGAGCAGTACGCCTTTGGGGTCTCCCGTGGTTCCGGAGGTATAAATCAGTACGGCGATGTCCCCGGGATCGGGGTGGATGGCGGGAATCGGGTGGGTTCGGCCGATGGCCTCCAGTGCCGCCATGGTGTTCTCACCCTGACCGTCGATGAGAAGAACGTTTTCCAGGTCCGGCGTCTCCTGGATGAAAGCGTTGACCCGTTCCCGAATCTCAGGGGTGGCGACGAAAAGCATTCGAACGTTGCCATCCTTGATGATGTATCGCCATATCTGGGGCAATTCTTTTTCATACATGGGGATATACCTGGCCCCCAGGCCATAGGCCGCGAAGGCACAGATGGCCCATTCGGTGCGGTTGTCGGCAATGATGCCCACCGCGTCGCCTTTTTTAACGCCCATGCGGGCCAACCCACCCCGGAGGTCGTCTATTCGGCGGCCCACCTGACCGTATGTCACCCACTCGTAGTCCCCGGCAGGATTTTTGGTTCCGAACAGGGGGTTCTCAGAAAATTTTTCTACACTATCTTCGATCAGGGCCACCAGATTGTTGGGGTGGTCGTAGCGATAGGCCATGGGTTTTCCTCCTCTATCCATGCGTTTTTCTGAAAAAAAACGAGCCATCCATCGGTCGGTGGCGGCTGTCGGCAGCAGTTTGTTTTTTAGGAAACCGCCAGAAAATACACGGATTAAAACGCGTTGTCACATATTTTTTTAAAAAAGTTTGCATTGGAAACATTGGCCCGGACCACAGACGGGCACAGGCGCTGTCACAAGACGGGTCTGCGGTTAAAGCTGGCTGGCGATGATAGATGCGAACGTGTTGCCCCAACCGGCCGGCAGGGGATGGTCCAACTCCACGGCCGCTTCGAAGTCGGGGGTAAACACGGTGTCGATAAGGCCGGCGACAAAGCCGGGGTCCGAAACCCCGAGGTTCATCTCCTTGTTGGCGCGAAAGCTCAGCTTGTCGAAGTTGGCCGACCCCAGGCAGGCCCAGCCGTCGTAGACGGCGGCCTTGACGTGCGACATGCCCGGATAGGTGAACACCCGCACGCCGTATTTCAACAGGGTGTTGGCCGCCGTCACGTTGCTGGCGTTCATGATGCCGTGGTTGCCTTCCATGGGGATGATCACGCGCACGTCCACGCCACGCAGCCGGGCCTTGACCAGTTCATGGATGATGGTGACGTCGGAAAAATAAGCGTTCTGGATAAAAATGTACCCCCTGGCCTGGCGGATGGCGTGCAGCTGGGATCGGTAAATCTGGGAATCGTAGGGCAGCGTCCGAAGCACCCGTATCGGATAGCCCCGGGGGACTTCCGGTTTGGGCGGGTTGGCCAGCATGTATCCGGAGAAGACCACATCCCCCAGCACCTGGCCGTGGGCCCAGGTCTTGTCAAACTCCCGTTCGATTACCGAGACCACCGGCCCGTCCGCCACCATCATCAGGTCGTGCCATTCCCAGCGGTATTCCCGGCCGATATTCATTCCTCCGATAAATGCCTTGCGGCTGTCGACGATGGTGGTCTTGGTGTGGTCTCCGGTGAACCAGGGGTTGGTGAGGCTGACCAGCCGAACCCTGGACTGGTTGGTCAGGTATAAGGTGATACCCAGGGGCGCCTTATGGTCCGGCGGCATGGAGCCGGCGGCCTTGTTCTGGGCCATGAGCGTGCCTAAACCGTCGACCATCACCTGGACATTGACGTCTTGAGACCGTTTCTTGAGAAGATCGGCCAACCGGACGGCGTAATCGTCCCGATCGAAAATATAGGTGCGCAACTTTATGGATTGTTCGGCGCCGATGATCGCATCGACCAGGCGCGGAAAAAAACGATCCCCGCCGACGAGCAATTCGATCTGCCCGCTGGTGCGGGTGTCTGCCCCAACAATCCGGTCGAGCCGGTCTTCCCACTCGCCCCGGTCCATGTTCCCGTCCTGGTGAAGGTCCGGAATATCCGCTTCCGTAAGGTCGGGGAAGCGGAAGGTGCTGGTCCATATCCCCCGCGTGGCGTCCCATGCAGTGTCATAGAGAAACAGGCCGAGACGGGACAGGGAAGAGACCGGGCGATTGAACAGCTCGAAAAGGTAGCTGCGCACAAACAGATGCCAGCCCGCTTTGCCCGTGTTGGCCACCGGCATGCTGGGCATGGATCCGAAGGTGTAGGGCTCCAGGGAGAGCAAGTGAAACCGTTGCCGATTGCGGTCAACAAAGACGAAGGGACGCGCATAGGGGCCGGTTTCACCCGTTTCCATAACCAGATATCGATCGGGGACGCCGATGGTTTCGAGATAGGCGGTCAGAAAGAGGAACAGCCCGCCTGTCATGGCTTCCAGACGATGGTTTTCCGCCAGCCGGATGCCCGCCGGTTTTTCCATCAGGGTACATTCGTCCAGCGACCCGTCGTGCCGCCGGTAGAGAAACGTTTCCTCGTCCCTGACATTGACGAGGATACCGGTTCCCGGTTGAACGCGATCGGTCAGGGATTTTTCAATACCTCGGATGAAGGCGGCCCAGTCCTTCCGGGGCAGGTGCCGGACCGGTTCCGCTCCGATGACCGCTTGACCGTGGGCGTCAGCGCTCAGGCTATTGACCTGATAGACGGGAAACCATTCCTGGTGGATGGAGAGGTTGACCTGGTCGTCGGCGGATGCCCGGCCAAAGTAGTCGTGGCGGCCGTCGCTATAGGTAAGAAACAACGAACCGTCCTTCCACAAGGCCTCGTTGAGCGTAACCGGTGTTTCGAATCGCAGCAGCCGGTCCGGTGGCGGTTCGACGGTCGACGAAACCGTTTCGGCGGGGATTCGCTGGTACTTCGGTGTGGGGCTGCACCCGATTGCCGCCAGCATCATTGCGATGACCGCTGCGATGAGAATTGACGGATTCGTAAAAAGTCCGGTATCTGGGTTACACTTCATTTTTCGTCACTGCGGAGCCTTGTAAATACCAATAATTACTCAGCATTCGCCTGAGATGCAAAACGATTCGAGTCCTGTCGTGGGCTTTCTTTTCCTTCCGCCAGCTACTGCCAGCCGATTACTTCATATCCCTTTTCCCGGAGACACCGGTTGACGAAGTTTCTGAATGTCGGGTCCGGTTCATCGGCATCGAATGCACCACTGACGGCACCGGCGGTGGCCCCTCCGGCGGCTCCGGCACCGGCGGCCCGACCCACATTGCCGCCAAGAACAGCGGAAACAGCGGCACTGGTGGCCGCGCCAACGGCCGCCCCCTTGACGGCTTTTCCCCCCACCGCTTTGCCGGCATCGTTTTTGACACCGTATTGCCTGGCTTCGGCCATGCATTGATCCGCATCCGCCCGGGCCTGTTCGTTCCCCACGGCTTTGAGGTGGTCGTTAGGATAAAACACCGGGCGTTTGGGACCGCAGGCGCATAAAAAGAGAATGCTGCCAGCCACCACCATCCACTGTCCTGCCCGGGATACCGTCATCGGGCTTTCCTCCTGTTAAAGGACGAGAAACGCCAGCCATAAGATGGCTGTTGGAATCGCCGCCCCCAGCAAGATGTTTACGGGTGACACTTCCTCATCGAAAAAGGATTTGAGGATGCTCAACCCGGCGGGGTTGGGGGCATTGGCGATGATGGTCAACCCGCCGCCGGCTACGGCGCCGGCGACGACCGAGTATTTCATCCCTTCCGAGAAATCGGGGACCAGGGTGCTCAGGAAGGTGATGGCCGCATTGTCGTTGAATGCCGTCAGAACGGTGGCCCCCAGCATCAGGGGAATTTCGGTCAGGTTGCCCAGGACCGGCTCGATCCACCAGCCCTGAAGGCCGCCGTGGATCACCAGACCGCCGAGGAAAAAACCCACCAGCAGGGCCGGTTTCAGGTTGAGTCGGTTCTGATAGGGTGAACTCACCTGGGCGAATCCCAGGAAAAAAAGCAGCCCGGGGATGAAGAAGGGGGGATAGTGAGCATTGATGATGGTCCATCCCATGAAGGCGATGTGCACCAGGGTTACCCACAGGGGCACCGGATCGTCCCGGTGGTCCCAGTCCGGATCAAGGAACGGTGGTCGCTCCTCCGGCGGCAGGAGAAGCGGGAAGGCTCGTCGCATGCGGCGAAGCTGAATCTCTTTGTTTCGCTCTTTAAACGCCCGCTTGGCCATATCCGGATCGATGCCCTTGTTCTTCAGGTCCGCCAGTGCCCTATCCTCCAGTCGCTGGGTGATTTCCCGGCCCGCTTCCTTCAACTGCTCGGAGAACGTATCCACAAAATGGAAGCGGCCTTCGAGCCTTTCCAGGCAATCGTCCATCATGTCTTCCACATCGGCCCGCTTGAGGTAACGCTGCTGGATTTCGTCTTTGAGGCTATTCATGGCAAAGGTTTTTTGCAGGGCCTGCAATTCTCCGCGAAACAGGAAGAAATAGCATAGATTGGCCCCGAGGATGCCCAGCACGGCTTTCCAGCCAAAATGGGTCATCATGAACAGCGTGTCCCATTTCCAGGGCGCCGCCACCATCAGAACCGGAGGGGCCGCATAACTGGTCAGCGTTCCGCCCACGGAAATGTTGACGAAGAGAAGGCCCAAGGTGGCGTACTTGAATTTCTTGGAAGGCGACAGGGCATAAAACTTGTCGGCCAGCAGCATGGCGGCAATGGTCATGGCCGCCGGCTCCGTAATGAACGATCCCAGAATGGGGCCGATGGTCAAAATGGCCCACCACCAGGCGTTGAGGGTGCCGCCCATCAGATTGGCGATTTTCCACATGAACCGTTCCGTGACCTGCAGGATGGGGCGTGTGGCCGCCAGGGTCATGATCACGACGACAAACATGGGTTCGGTGAAATTCACCTTGTAGAGGATATAGCTTTTGGCCGTGGGCCAGTCGAAAAACAATACGATGGCAGCCAACAGGGCCGCGGCCCAGATGCCGAATACCGCCTCGACTTCTCCGAGGAAATGAAACACTTCGGCGCCATGGTGCACCGAATCCCGGGGAGCCAGTCCTTTTTTTATTTTTTCTTCGTGGTCATGGCCCCACCGGTGGGCGATGACCATGAAGCGGCCGGTGAGGAATGTATGAATGATGGCGCACAAAAAAATGATCGACGCCACCAGGTTGAAAGGCTCCAGCCGGATGCGGTTGAAGAGGATGCTGCCGATGCTTCCCATACCCGTGTCGCCGTAGCTTTCGAGGCTGGGCGGAAAGGCCGGCAGATCGGCCGGCGGCCCACCGGCGGCAGCAACCATTCCGGAAACGGTGAGAACCATTACGATAAAGAAAATGATACGGGGCTGCATATTTTTCATATTTTATTTCCTGACACGGATTGAATTGGCGGCCGGGCCCGTATACCGGCACGCGGATGGGTTGCCGCCGGCAATAGAAGATGGTTGATAGCAATGAGACATCCGAAATGAACACGGTCGATCCGGCCACATGAAGCTGCGTCCGGCCTTTCAGCGAGCCGTGTACCAGGGCCATCTGAAAATCAGGGCGACCAGCGCGGCCACCATGAACAGCAAGGCCGATGCCATGTGGGTAAAATTGAAAACCATGAGCACCGCCATCGGGAAGTGAACGCCCGGCAGATTTTTTACAACCATGAGGATGCCCGTGGCCAGCGCCAATGCCAGAAAAAATCCCCTGACCCTGCCGGAAAGGGTCATCCGGTTGTCCCGGACCCGTCGTGTTATCAGGTCGGTGGTGATGGCATAAACACCGATGCCCAGCAGCAGGCTGCCGGCAAGGATGTGAACGTTGACGTTGATGAAAAAATCCCCTGACCATCCTAAACCCGGCGCATCGGCCACATAATATCTTCCCCACAGGGGCATATTGCCGAACCCGGTAAAGAGCGCCGCTACGGCGGCGGCGCCAACCAGCAACTTCGGCACGGGGTTTGTTCTAGCGATCATTCGGCCCCCTTTGCATTGTTATCGGTGCCGCCCAGGCTGAGAAAACGGGCCACGGCGCCGGCGACGCCGGCCACCGGTGCGATGGCCAGCGCCAGCGCCATCCGGTTGGCCGAGGCCATGCTGTCGGGAGTCGGCGCCAGGTGGGGTTCTCCCGGCCCCTTGTGGATGCTCCGGTCGAGCACGTCGAAGGGCACCGGCGACACATAGATGGTGTTGGTCCCCCCGTTTTCCGTCTCGCCATAGATGAAACCATCCATTTCTCCGGCCAGCTGGTGGGCCTTTTCGACGATCTCATCCCGGGGGCCGATCTGCTGGACATCTTCCGGACAGACCTCGATGCAGGCGGGCAGTTCGCCTTCTTCCAGACGCTGGTAGCAGCGGTCGCACTTGTACATGACGCCGTTGCCGGCATACTGGGGCAGCAGGTCCAGGTGCAGCCCCACACCGGACTGGCGCTCGGGAATGTGCCAGGGGCACACCGCCTTGCACTTGGCACCCCCCATGCACACATCCGGGTGAATGCGCACGATGCCGTTGTCCTGGGTGAACGCGGCCCCGAAGGGACACAGATTTGAACAGGGGGCATTGCGGCAGTGCATGCAGCGCCGGGGAATATTGATTTCGAAGTCCCGGCCGTTGTACTCGCCGGCGGCCTCCTGGATGAAAAGCCAGTTATAGGGCGTCAGGCGGTCCTCCACCGCACGCTTTTCCGGTGACGACCAGTCGGCGATTTTCACTTTGCTGCGCGGAACCATATCGGGCATGGGGCCTGCAGGCTCAGGAAATTTTTCTTCGTTGGTCTCCCGGCAGGCCTCCACACAGGCCCCGCAGGCGATGCATCGTTGAAGATCCAGAAGCGTGCACAGTTCCTTCCCCGCGGCGCCGGCGGAGCGGGCGTGGGGCACGCCGGCAATGGCGGCGGCTCCGGCGGTAAGCAAACCGGCCTTGATAAATGACCGCCGGGTCAAGTCAGTCGGCATCGTCAACACTCCTTTTTTCATTTGAAGGCATCTGTACGCCCTCTTAACGGTTACATGAACGATTGAATATTCTTCAGGCGGTTGGCCATGTCCTGGAGACGGCCGGACATCACCCGGATAAAGCTTTTGCCGTCCGGCGTGTGCTCACCGTCGAAGGTAATGGCAATACCTGCAAATTTGAAATCCACCGGCACGCCCTTCACATCGATGGGCGCATCCTGGAGGACTTTCATTACCCGGTTGAGGGCTTTTTTGGACGCTTCGCGGTCGATCAGCGGCAGCATCGCAACGATGGTGTTTTTGCCCAGCTGGCCGACGATGTCCACCTCGCGAAACGTCTGGGACAAAAGGGCCAGTACGGCCTCCATGAGGATCTCGCTGTTGATCGCGCCGGCCGGCACCTTTGCCCGGGGTTTGATCCGGACCATGGAAAACGCCAGGGCGGAAAAGGAATAGTCATAGCGGTTGGCCCGGGCAATCTCTTTTTCCAGAATGAAGGCCATGGCGCTGGCTTTGATCACGCCGGTGGGCATGACCCGGTTGGCCTCTTTTTCCTTGATCATCCGCTTCTGGAGGGAAATCTCGTCCTGGATTTTTTTATAGTCGTTTTCATCGATTTCGCCGGCTTCCACTTTCGCGCGGACGATTTTCAGGATCACGCCCAGTTCGTCATGCTCGCTGACGCTCTGCTCCAGGGTCTGAAGCACGCTGAGAACCTTGTGCGGCGTTGCGGGTCCACCGCCTTCGCCCGCCTGCCCCTTGGCTTTGATCCATTCGGTGCGCATCTGGGACAGAACCGTTTCCATGCGCGCGTTGAGGCGTTCTTCCAGCTTGTTGATGACATCGCCCCCCACGTCCATTTTTCCCAGCTGGCGGACGATGGTGGTCTCGATGCTTCCCATCACCTGTTTCAGGTGTTCGGGATCATCCGTTTGATCGCTCTGGTCCATGGTCATCTGGCCGCCGACCTGTTCCACGTACCCGGCCAGAATTTCGGCCAGCGCATCGTCGTCTCCGGTACCCTTGCGGATCTCCGAGGCCAGGTAGATCAGCTGGGCGGCCTGTTCCGGATTCTGCTTGAATTCCGCGATCAGCTGATCGCCGTCCACGCCGATCTCTTCGCCGCTTTCCTGGAGGATGTTGGCCAGGCCCTCGCTCTGCAGTTCCTTGCTCAGTTCCTGCACCAGTTCCAGGTATTGGGTATGGGACATCCCCTCTTCCAGCAGAGCCGTTTTTATTTTGGGAAGCAGGCGCTTGAGTTCGGCGGCCTCGGGTACCAGCCGCCTGAGGATATGGGCCATGCGTGCGGGTGTGATCTTGCCCTGCTGGTACTCGTCCTTCACCAGTTGGATCAGTACCCGGTCAGTGAGATCGTTGGCGTTTTCCAGGATGGCCGCCTCGTTTTCATAGGCGACGCCTAGGGCCTTCTGGGCTTCGATACCCTCCAGCAGCTGCTTTTTCATGTCGAAGACCGCACCGGCCAGATCGGCAATGGCCACATCGCCCTTGCCTTCCAGATGCTTCTCCACCTCGATGCGCATGACTTCCAGCTGTTGAAAAAGCAGCCCCCCGTGGCCGCCGGCACCGCTTCCGCCGGTTCCCGATCCGCCAGGTCCATCCGTTCCGACACCGCCCGGCCCCGTTCCTGTCCCGTCCCCGGCGCTGCCATCGCCACCCATTGCCGGGCCGCGGCTTTCTGCGGTTCCCGATCCGGTTCCGGTCCCTCCCGGACCATCACCGGCTCCTACCTCACCCGGGCTCGTTCCACTTTCTCCCGGCCCTTGGCCCGGACCCGCCCCTGCGGTTCCCGATCCGGCTCCGGCGCCACCCGGGCCTCCCTCACCAGGTCCTTGCCCCGGACCGGCACCGGATACACTTTCCAGATCCGCCTGGATCATGTTTTGGGAAACGGCGCCGGGATTGGCCATGAGGGTCTCGATATTCAGGGTTTTGGCGAATTCCTCGGTGAGTACGCTCTCCAGCAGGGTGTCCATGAACATTTTGCGGGTCTTGGCTTCGTCTTCGGCGGCCATCATCTGGGGGGTCAGATCCTTGAGTGACTCCCGCGAAATCACCTCATCATCTTCGGTGACTTTCTTGTAGCGGACATGGTTGACCTTGATGCTGGTCACGCCCCGGGCAAAAATGGCCTTTTTGAAGCCTTCGGCCCCGCTATATTTGCTGATATTGCCGAACACCTCCAGAAACACCTTGATATCCCGTTTTTCAAGGCCGGGTTCAATGGAGATGGACTGGATGCCGTTGTTTTTGAACAGTATCACCAGGCGCGTCACATTGAGACGGGGATCCAGGGGCTCTTCATCCACGAAAAACTCCTCCCGGTTGAGAATGAATACCAGGGGGGAGATGACGTCCAGCAGGTTGACGGCACCTTCGTAAAACATGTTGATGGACTGCTCCACAAAGGGGTGGTTGGGCTGGTACATCATCGATCGGTTAAACAGCAGGGCAATGGTCCGACCGAACTGGGAGAGCTGATTTTTCGTGGTGGCGTCTAGTGGCATGCTGTCCTCATCTGGCTGAAGATGGTGTCGTCATTTTATTCAGATAGGTTTCCAGTTGCGATGCAAATTCACGGCAGGAGGCGTATCGCTGGTCCCGGTTGAATGCCAGCGCCTTGAACAGGATTTCATCCAGGGCCCGATTGGCCACGGGATGGACCTGGGACGGACGCTGCTGGAAGATGCGGTCTTTCAGGGAGAGCTTCATCTTGAGCAGGTCCATGGCCGTCCGGTAGGGTGGGTAGGGAAGGCGGGACATGAGCATTTCGAGCATCATCACCCCGGCGCTGTACATGTCCGCACGGCCATCGACGGTTCCTGAAAGAATCTGTTCCGGCGCCATGTACATGGGGGTGCCCAGCAGCAGCCGATCGCTCTTGCCTGTGGTCCGGGACACCCGGGCAACGCCGAAATCGGTGATCAGGGGGCGTTTGGAGTGCTTTTCGATCATGATGTTGTCCGGCTTGATATCCCGATGCACGATGTCGTTGTCATGGGCATAGGCCAGGGCGTCGAGGATTTTCAGCATCAGGGTGATCACCGTCTTGAGCGGCATGAAGCGTTTGGAGGGGACGATATTTTTCTGGGTGCGCCGGATGTAATAAGACAATTCGTTGCCCTTGACCAGCTGCATGGTGAAAAAGAGAAACTCTTTGGTTTCGCCCACTTCATAGACGGGAATAATATGCGGGTGGGCCAGGATGGCCGCCGATTCGGCCTCCTGCTGGAAAAACGCGGCGGTTTTTTCCGTCATCAGTGACTTGGGAAGGATCTTGACGGCAATCTGCCGTTTGAGGGTCTTCTGGAAGGCCACGAACACGGCGGACATGGCGCCGTGTCCCAGCTTGTTCAGCAGCACGGAGGTCCCCACCTGCTGGCCGACCAGATGATCCAGATTGAGCTTCCCGATGGTTGACATGGTCTTTACATCCCGACGCCGTCGATGGCCGCTCCGCAACCGCTGCAGCGGCCCGCTTTAACCCGATTGTCAATGATCCGAAATCCCCGGCGGGCAATGACGGTCTGCCCGCACCCCGGACAGCGGGTGTCTTCGCCGCCCTGCCCGGGAATGTTGCCCGTATAGACATAGCGAAGTCCGGCCGACCTGCCGATTTCCCGGGCCTGCATGAGCGTTTCCACCGGGGTTGCGGCGCGATCCACCAGCCGGTAGGTGGGGTGAAAACGGCTCACGTGCCAGGGGGTTTCAGGGCCCAGATCCTCGGCGATGAAGGCCGCAAGTCGGGAGAGTTCTCCCGGATCGTCGTTGAGCCCGGGAATGATCAGGGTGGTGACCTCCACCCAGATTTTCAGGGCTTTCAACCGCTGCAGGGTTTTTTTCACCGGCTCCAGCCGGGCCCCGCACTGCTGTTTGTAGAACGCGTCGGTATAGGCCTTCAGGTCCACATTGGCCGCATCCAGCCAGGGGCTGACCCGCTCCAGGGCTTCGGCGCTCATGTAACCATTGGTGACGAAAACGTTCTTGATTCCCTCTTGGTGGGCCAGCTTGGCCGTGTCGCAGGCAAACTCGAAAAATACGGTCGGTTCCGTGTAGGTGTAAGCGATGCTGGCACAATTCCGGCGCCGGGCGGCCGAGACCACCTGTTCGGGCGTGGCCGGGTCCCCCGTTACCATCCCGTCCCTGTCCGCCGGCATCTGGGCGATGTCAGCGTTCTGGCAGAAACTGCATTTGAAGTTGCAGCCCACCGTGGCGATGGAAAAAGACCGGCTTCCGGGCATCAGGTGGAAAATCGGTTTTTTCTCAATGGGGTCGTCGCCGGCAGCGATCAGGCGCCCGTACACCCGTGTTTCCAGAACGCCATCCCGATTTTCCCTCACCCCGCAGATTCCCCGTTTGCCGTTGCCGATCACACACATGTGGCTGCACAACCGACATCGGACCCGCTGATCCTGCATGGTGTCGTAGAACCAGGCTCTCATGAGGCGGGCTCCTTTAATTTGGCGAGGATCCTCCGGTAAACGGCACCGGCGATCCGGGAGTATAAATTTTACAATTTAAACAGATGTTTGGGTGCATTGTCAACTGATTCTCATTGCGGCGGCCAGTTTTTGGCCGGCGTAGACGCGGCCCTTCCCGCTGCCCGGCGAGGAAAATCTTCAAACCCATTGGATGGGGCCATCCCGGAACACCCGGCCGCACCGGCAGCCACGTTGCCGACATTCTTGGGCTGATAACGGATGGCCAGGGGGCGTGTGCGGAACCGCGGCACCAGGGTGACGACCATGCCGGCAAAGGTGCCGAAGGGAAATCGCTGGACCAGGCCTGATCCTTCGATGTGGTTCATCCAGGTTCCCCAGGGGCCGGGAAACTGGCAGACGGTGCGCCAGCACACCGGAACCGGTCCCATGAGCTTGCGGACCATGCTTTTGATTTCCCAGACGCTGAAAAAGGTGGCCCGGCTATAGATGGTCTGCGAAAAGATGCCCTGCACCCGGCGGCCAATGCCCGCGAGGGCATAGCGGTTCAAGAACCCGATAAACACGCGGTCCTTGGCCACGCGAAAGGCCTCAGCCAGCGCCTTCTGGGGATCGTCCACGAATTCCAGGCAGGTGAACAGGCAGGCATGGTTAAACGAGTTGTCGTCAAAGGGGAGGTCTTCGGCGAACCCGCGGTACAGGGAGATGCGATTGCCCAGGGTTGCCGACAGGATGTCCAGCATATAGGGGGACGGGTCGATACCCGTCACATCGAGGCCTTTTTCCAGCAGCGGTACGGTTGACGCCCCGGTGCCGCAGCCGATGTCCAGCACGGATTCTCCGGCAACCGGATCCAGCATTCCCATCATGAGCCGGCTCTCCAGGGCAGCGGCCAGGCGGTTTTTCCGTTTTGAAAACCACTGGTCGTAGCCTCTGGCATCATGAAAGTCGAAAACGTAGCCCATGGACAAAAGTGTATGCAATGACGACGGGTTAATCAAGGGTATGCTCTATAATATATTTCTTGATCATCGGGTTGCAAGTTGATTGTATGAAACCATACTTATGCAACCACCCACACCGAATCGCACCGGAATCATCAGCGAGCGCCTCCGGGGGATCGTGGACCGGGTCACCTATCACAACGCCGATAACGGCTGGTCGGTCCTGCGCGTGCTGCCCTTCAACAACCCCCACCAGCAGGAAACCGTCATCGTTCACCAGACCAAAGTGTTTGCCGGTGCGACCATGGAATTTTCCGGATCCTGGACGATCAACCCCAAATATGGGCGCCAGTTCAACGCCACCCATGCCGTCGAGCGTCGGCCGGCCACCAGTGCCGCATTGGAAAAATACCTCGGATCGGGACTCATCAGAGGCGTTGGGGCGAAAACGGCCAAAAAGATAGTTCGGCACTTTGGCGAGGAGACGCTGGACGTTTTCGAAGCGCAGATCGACCGGCTTACCGAAGTCCCGGGCATTGCCGAAAAAAAACTGAAAACCATCAGCGCGGCCTGGATCGAGCACCGGGCCATCCGCGATGTCATGATCTTTCTGCAGTCCCATGGGATCAGCACCCTTTTTGCGGTTCGGATATACAAGCAGTACGGTGATCAGGCCATTGCCTGTGTCACCGAGGACCCGTATCGGCTGGCCAGGGACTTTTACGGGATCGGTTTTTTTTCGGCAGACAAGGTGGCCCTGAGCATTGGCCTGGACACCGACAGCAGGCAGCGGATGATGGCGGGAATCGCCCACGTGCTGGCAGCCAGCAGGGATGCTGGCCATTGCTACCTGACCCAAACGCAGATTCAGGTGCAGGTCAATGACCTGCTGTCGCTGGACGTTGGCGACCGCCTGCCCGCCCTGCTGGATGCGATGGCGGCCGACGGCCTGCTGATGATTCGCCAGCGGGGGAATGAAAATGGGGACACCGAGGCGTGCTACTACTCAAAAAGCCTCTATTTTGATGAGCTGACCGTGGCCCGTACAATCGCCGGTATGGGTGGATCGGTTCCCATCGACATGGATCGGGTGCAGCGCTGGATCGTCAAGTTCTGCCGGGACAGCCGTATCGTCCTGAGCGATGAGCAGGCCGCGGCGGTCACGGGCATCGTGGGACGGCAATTTTCCGTGCTGACCGGTGGCCCCGGGGTGGGCAAGACCACCACGACCCTGGTGCTGGTCAAGCTGCTCGAGGCGGCCGGCGAGCGGGTCATTCTGGCTGCGCCCACCGGCAGGGCGGCCCAGCGGATGACCGATGTCATCGGCCGGGAATCAAAGACCATTCACCGGCTGCTGGCGTGGCAGATGGGCCGGTTCAGGAAAAACGAAACAGACCCCCTCGATGCCGATTTTTTGATCGTGGATGAATGCTCAATGCTGGACATCGCCCTGACGGCATCCCTGCTCAAGGCGGTTCCCCGGGGTTGCCGGGTGCTGTTTATCGGCGATGCCGACCAGCTGCCGTCGGTGGGTGCCGGCAATGTGCTCAGGGATATCATCGCCTCCGGCACCGTATTCTGTTTTCGATTGACCCGGATTTTCAGGCAGGCGGCGCAGTCCCTGATCATCAATTACGCCCACATGATCAACCGCGGGGATATGCCCCACATCGAATCGCCCTTTAAAAAACCGGAGGTGTGGACCAACGGCGCCGATTGTTTTTTCATGGATTCGGATGAAGCCACCCGGGAACAACTGCGTTTCGTGTCCCGGGTGAAACGGCTCTTCGATGCAGAACCTGCAGCTCCGGTGCCGGTTGTTGACGGTGAGGACAACCTGTATGAGTTCCGCATCCGCGAACCGGTTGTGCCTTACGAGACCGAACTGACGATTCCCAGAAAATTCGAGCACGTCAACCTGGAACAGGTGGCCCGGGCCGACAGCCGTGCTGCGGAACTGGCGGCCGTCGTGAAAAAAATCCACCCCTGGTCGTCGCTGCATTACGGCCTGTCGGCGACCGGGATCGTCAGGCAGCTGGTGCTGGAATGGATCCCGAAATATTGCGGTCGGGACTGCGAAGTCCAGGTGCTTTCCCCCATGATCCGGGGCAGCCTGGGCACCCTGAGCCTCAACACGATGATTCAGGAGGCGGCCAACCCCCCGTCGACGGGCAAGCGCGAACTGCGCCTGGGGGAACGCATCTTTCGCGTCGGCGACCGGGTGATCCATCGCCGGAACAACTACGACCTGGGAGTCTTTAACGGGGACATCGGCCAGATCGTGCGGATCGACAACCAGGCGCTGACCTGCACCGTGTCCTTTTTCCCTGACAACCGCACGGTGGACTATCAACGCGACGACATCGCTGAACTGGACCTGGCCTACGCCATTACGATCCACAAATCCCAGGGCAGCGAGTTTGAAGTGGTGGTCATTCCGGTTCTCGCCCAGCATTTCAAAATGCTTTATCGCAACCTCTTGTACACCGGCTTGACGCGTGCCCGGCGTCTGGCCGTGCTGGTGGGCACCCGCAAGGCCATGGCCATGGCGGTCAGAAACCAGGATACCAGCCGGCGGCAGACGATGTTGAAAGCATTGTTGGAAAAACGTGTTACGTTTTAAGTGAAGAATGGTGGCCGGTTTAATTAAAAAAGCACAGCATGCCGCCAGCCCTAAATGTCTTCAACCGTCAGCCTGAACCCTGCTCCCGTTTGACATTGCCGGGCCATTTACCTATAAGCGGCCTGGACGAGGATCAATCCGATCGTCAATCATAACAGGTTTATAAAGAACCGTCCGCCGTCCTTCAATTGACATTTTGGATTTTACCTTTGACATTGATATGCATCCGTGAACCCAATGATATTTTTTTCGCCTTTTATCCCGAATAGAATTTAGGAGGTCCCCATGACACTTTCTCCCCTGACCGCCGTTTCCCCGGTGGACGGCCGATACCGTCGGGCCACCGCCGCCCTGTCCGACTTTTTCAGCGAAGGCGCGCTGATCCGTTACCGGGTCCGGGTGGAGATCGAGTATTTCATCGCCCTGTGCCGGCTGCCCCTGCCCCAACTGGCCGGCGTTGACCCGGAGGTGTTCGACCGGCTGCGCGAAACCTGCCGAAGCTTCACCATGGCGGACGCGGCCCGGATCAAGGAGATCGAAAAGACCACCAACCATGATGTCAAGGCGGTGGAGTATTTCGTCAAAGAGGCATTCGACGGACTGGGCCTGTCGGCCTACAAGGAATTCATCCACTTCGGCCTGACGTCCCAGGACATCAACAACACGGCCATGCCCCTGTCCCTGAAGGAGGCCTGGCATACGGTGATGCTGCCGGCACTGCAGGAGATCGTGGCGGATCTTGACGCCAAGGCCGGGCAGTGGAAGCCGGTGCCCATGCTGGCCCGCACCCACGGCCAGCCCGCTTCGCCCACCCGTCTGGGCAAAGAGATACATGTGTTCGTGGACCGGCTGGCCCAGCAGATGACACTGCTGGAGGCCGTTCCTTTCGCCGCCAAGTTCGGCGGCGCCACCGGCAATTTCAATGCCCACCACGTGGCCTACCCGGACATCGACTGGATCGCCTTCGCCAACCGGCTGGTCGACGAGGACCTGGGGCTGACGCGCTCCCGGACGACCACACAGATCGAACACTACGACCACCTGGCTGCGTTTTGCGACGGCGTGAAACGGATCAACACCATCCTGCTGGATCTGTGCAGGGATCTGTGGACCTACATTTCCATGGATTATTTCAAGCAGAAAATAAAAAAGGGTGAGATCGGCTCCTCGGCCATGCCCCACAAGGTCAACCCCATCGACTTCGAAAATGCCGAGGGCAACCTGGGCATCGCCAACGCCGTGCTGGAGCACCTCTCGGCCAAGCTGCCCATCTCCCGGCTCCAGCGGGACCTGACCGACTCCACGGTGACACGCAACCTCGGGGTGCCCATGGGCCACACCCTCATCGCCCTCAAATCGCTCAAACGGGGGCTGGACAAGCTGATCCTCAACGAGGACGCGCTGAAAAAAGACCTGGAGAACAACTGGGCCGTGGTGGCCGAGGGGATCCAGACCGTGCTGCGGCGGGAGGGCTACCCCAAACCCTACGAGGCCCTGCTGGCGCTGACCCGCACCCATGAGGCCATCGACGAGGCCGCCATCGTCGCTTTTATCGGTACGCTGGATGTGGCGGAATCCGTCAAGCAGGAACTGCTGTCGATTACGCCGCAGACGTATACCGGGATTCTGGATTTTTAGGGCCGTGACACGAAACCGGCAGGATCCGAGGCGATTGGCCGCAGCCTGATCTATAGCCAGACATATTTGAAATTATAATGTTGCGTTTTGAATTAATGTATTCTGTCTGTTTTTGAAACGGTAGAAAACCTTCATTCAAAATTGAAAACTCAGAATTCTGTTAACATCCATGCCCAAACTCTACCTGAAAGAATACGCGCGCGCCCTTGCCGGAAGGCACGTCTTTATCGCCTGCCGGGAAGGCATCCTGCGCGATCATTTTCAGGACGTCATCACCGACATCAAATTCCTGGTCCGCCATGGCGCCGTCACCACCTTGCTGCACAACATGCCCAACCGGTTCGCCAACCGCAAGCTGATCACCCAGCTGGAACGCCGGCTTCCGGATACCGGAATTATACGCATTTCACCGGAAATCGATTTTTACGACGCGGTACTCAACCATCGACCCGCCATGTTCAAGGTGATTTTTCTGGAGCGCCGGTTCCTCATTGACCGTCAGGGCGATAAAATCAACGCCATTACCACCGGGCGGGTCCGCCAATCGCTGGACGAATTCGGCGGGCCCATCGCCAATGTCAATTTCAAGGGGGCCATGGCCTGCATCTGCCGCAAGATCGAGGCCGGGCAGTGTGATCGTGTTCACATTCTGCCGGCAGGCAAAAACATCATCAAACATGAACTGTTCACCGTGGAAGGGGCGGGGACCCTCATCGCCAACAACTTCCGGGAAGATTTCCGCCAGGTGCGCACCGACGCGGAGGTGGCCATCGTTCACCGGATTCTTGAGATGTACAAGCGGTCGGGTTTTTTAAAGCCCCGCAGCAAGGCATACCTGAATGACCATCGGCACCGGTTTTATGTGACCGCCATCGACGGCATCGTGGTGGGGTGCGTGGAGCAGAAGATCATCGACGAGAAGACCGTGGAACTGGGCGCACTGGCCATTTCCACCCGTTTCCGCAACCAGCGGGTGGGCGTGCACACGGTAAAATCATTCATGGCCCTGATGCGTTCGCAGGGATACACGCGTTTTATTTCCCTGACCAACAACCCGCGTCTGGAAGCGCTTTATGCCCAACTGGGGTTTGTCCGGGAGAGTCGTGCGGAGTACCGGCAGCGGCAGGCAATGAGCCCGGATGTGACCATGTTCTGCCTGATCGATGATCCGGCGGGCTGAACAGGGATGCTGGCCCGGCAGCACCGGGAGGTTTTCCCCTGTTGCCGGACCAGAATACCATGGTGTCAGGCCAGGCCGATCAGCTTCAGCGACTCCTGGGCCTCGAAATAGACATTGGTCTCGTAGGTGAAGCCGGGAATGCCGAAATAGGAAACGGACCGTTGGGTGACATAATCCAGGCCCACGGCCAGCTTGGTTTCATCCAGCTCAAATATCTCGATGGCCCGGATTCCCTGCTCGGTTCCCTTGATATAGGGGCCTTTCATGCTCATATAGTCCGGTGGCGGAGCGATTTCCAGAAAGCGCTTTCCCACTTTATTGGCGCTTTCCTGGGGAAAACAAAGCGCACTGATGATGACCATTTTTCACCTCCTTGCTGTCCGGCAGCGATGGCTTTTTACCGCCGGTATCGGTGGGTTGGGAAAGGTCGATTGCCGGCCTTCAGGCGGACCCTTCCACCTGAAGGCCGGACAGGAGCAATTTCATGGACCCGGTTTTTTGCATTCGCCCTCCTGGTATGGTTTTGTCCCTGTCTCCGGTCATTCTGACTGCAACCGGCAACGAACTTCGGCCAGCGGTCAAGGCCCACCACAGGAAACGGTGGCCACAGGGCTTCAGTGTCAGTTTGTGAACATCCAGTCGTTGCCAATGGAATCGGACTGCATTCCCTGCGGTGTGCATGGCTTGCCTTAGGAGAGCGGTGTGGGCCGGTCGGGATAATCGATGGGTGCCATTGTACAACAGCGGAATGACGATGTTAATTGTACGTTTGGCCCGGATGGCCTGTAAACCCTATAAAACCATCTACACTTCCTTGATGCGGCTTGCGGGGGGCCTCCGCTTTTATCGGGGCTCGGCGCGAAGGCACAGAATGGAGCGGCGAAAGTGGCGGCGCATCATTTGCCTGTTATGCTCAACCGGTCGTCAATCAGCGCCGGGCAGCTGACCGGTGATCTCATCCACGGTGGCCATAACCCCCGCCAGGATCTCCGCCCGGATTTCGGGGAGATCCGTCAGTTGGCGCAATATCCCGTTCAGGTGTTCCCATCCATCGGCCAGGGCCTCACGATCCGCTTGTTCATGGACGTCTCCCTCCAGGTACAGGAGGCGGTAGTAGCCTTTTTCGGCCCTGAGGCCCGCTTTGCCCGCCGGTCGTTTTTGGGGTGACCGGTCATCGATGGCGCGTTTAAGGATGGCGCCGATTTTTTCAAACAGCTGCTGCTGCTGTTCACCGGTCATCGTCGTCCGCCGCATTTTTTCCAGCCAGATGTCTTCGTTCACTTGTTTCCTCAACAGGCCGTGATCATGATGGTTTGAATCTTAAGCCGACGTCTTAAAATGGTGTCGCCGCATTCCGTCGTCAACTGTATTGCCCTGAGCCCGGATACGCGGTAGTATAGCCGTTAAGAAAAAAGTTGGGGACAGCGTTATCGGTCGTCGGCGTAATTTCATGCCGCCTTCTCCCTCTGGCCTTGCCCAGCCCTTTTTCTTAAAGGTCAGGGAAAGACATACTTTGTCGAGCGGGCGTCAACGATGGTCGGTCCGGACCCGTTGCCCCGGCTGTCAACAATGACGACCATACAGGAGAACATCCGTGCCAAAAGCCAGCAGTCTTCAAAAAGGAAATATCATCGATATCGACAACCACCCCTACCAGATCAAGCACATCGACGTTCACACCCCTTCGGCACGGGGGGCCAACACCCTTTACAAGGTCCGGTACGCATCGCTGATATCGGGCCAGAAACTGGACCAGACCTACAAGGGGAACGATACGCTGGAAGAGATGGTAGTGGACAAGCGACGGGTGAGTTTTCTTTACCGCGACCAGAACCTCTACACCTTCATGGACAGTGAAAACTACGAGCAGTACACCTTATCCGAAGAAAGTCTGGAAGGACAGATCCCGTGGCTGATCGACGGGCTGGAAGGGATCACCGCGCTGCTCAGGGACGGCCACCCCCTGTGCATTGAACTGCCACAGACCATCGATCTTGAGATCGTGGACACCGCGCCGGCGATCAAGGGGGCCACGGCCACCAACCGGAACAAGCCTGCCGAACTGTCCAACGGGGTCACCGTCCAGGTGCCCGAGTATATGACCGCCGGTGAAGTGATCCGGGTGAACACGGAGACCGGCCAGTATATGACCCGGGTCAAAAGTTGAAACCTGCAACATGCGTTGGCATTGCATGTAAAGCATCCTACGGCGTTCAGGAGGCGCAATCCATGCCGGATTACCAGCTCAACCACGCGGTAACCGATCTTGAGGGTAACCAGTTGCTGGCGGCAGGGACCCGCCTTTCCGGACCGGTCATGGAAACGCTCACCTGCAGTCAGCCGACTGCCGTCGCCACCCGCCGTTTGCTGGACTACCGGCAGGTCCGGCCGGACCTGCTGGGTTTTTTTGCCGCCGCCCCCTACGATGTGATCTTCCACGACCCCGCCCGCCAAAGGGCGTTGCTTGCCATTGCCGGGGACGTGGTCATGCCCGAAGCGGTTCTGGAATCGCTTTACTATTTTCGCCGGGTTGATTTTTATACCTATCGCCACACCCTGCTTGTTTTCGCACTCTCGATCCTGATCGCCCGGGAACTGATCAACGATGCGGATGCCCTGATGCAGGAAATTATCGCCGGCCCGACCCATGACATCGGCAAGCTGTGCGTTCCCCTTGAAATTCTCACCAAGGTGTCTCCCCTGACGGAAACGGAGTTTGACCACCTTCGGCACCATGTGCTGGCCGGGTATGTGCTTCTGAGCTATTATTTCCGGGATTCCACCATCCTGGCCGCCAGGGTGGCCCGTGACCATCACGAGCGCAGGGACGGCAGCGGATACCCGCTGGGAAGGCCCATCGACCATCTGATGACCGACATCATCATGGTCAGCGATGTCTACGACGCCCTGATTTCACCCCGGCCTTACCGGCCGGTTTCCTACGACAACCGGTCCGCTCTGGAGGAGATTACCCGCCAGGCCGGGGCGGGCATCATCAGCGAAACCGTCGCCCGGGTGCTCGTTGCCCTGAACCGGCGCTCACGACCCCATTACAGCCGGTGTGTTTTGTCAACGGAGCGCCGGGGCACTCCGCCGGAAAATAATGGCTACGGGGTCATTGAAAAATAACTCTTTTGCCATAGCCAAAAAAACACGGAGGAAGGCCTATGGAAAGAAGAAAAACCGAAACCCGCCGCCAGGACCACCTGTTCGTTGCGGATGACCGCAGAGGAGGGCCCTACGACAGACGGGGCGATGCGGCCAGGCGGCGGGAAAGGATGAAGGAAAAGGAAAAAATAGAAAGAATCCGTGCCTTCAAAGCGAAAGACAGGCAGAAACCCTCTGCGTCCGGCACGCCGATGGTAACCAGAAAGCGATTGATGGCCGCGGGCCTGATCCTGCTGGTTGTCATTATCACCCTGATCCTGCTCCGGTAACGTTTCCTCCTTTTGTATTTCCTTGATGATTATCATTTGCGCCATAATCGGTATTGCCGGAATGCGATGTTAGGCTCTGATCGTCGGTGATAGTGATTTCGCGGCTGGAAGCCGCTCCTAGTGCGCCCGTGAGCGCACGATGTCAAAGAGGTGCAAGTTCTCTTCAGGCCTATCGCTCTCCGGGCCTGTAACCGAAGGTAACTGCGTCGCCGTGAGGCGGGGTGGGAAGCAACCGGAGGTGAACGACCAGTCCGTAGGATGACGAACTCGATTCGGCCGGGCGTTGCCGGCGAGCCTGCTTGGAGAATGGCGAAGCCTCTACCCGAAGAAAGGGGACCTGCCGAGCTAAGGGGTAGCGTGTTAAAGCTGGGACAGGGGGACGTCAGGTGGTTGGAGATGGAATGGTCGGAAGGCGTCGTGGGTAAAGCGGGGAGACCTGTCTGTGGGGTGATGTGGACAGGAGTCAGAGCCTTCATAGTACTGCAGCGGCGACTGTCGTGAGAAGCGCGGAGAGCAAACCCGTGCCGAGGGAAGGGAGGCAGGAAGGTGGATGTGTGAAATCCAGTAACAGGCAATGCACAAGCTACGTGTCGCCAGTGTCCCGTCGCGGCGGGACTAAACAAGGCACAGAAACCCGAAGTTGGGTGGAAGCCTCGATCTGGACAGAGCGCATGTTGGCGGCGCTGGAAAACGGCGTCAAAGGAGGCACATGGTTCAGCCTGATCGACAAGGTTGCCCGTCAGCGAACCCTTGAAATCGCGTGGCAGAAGGTCGCCGCAAACAAGGGGGCGGCAGGTGTGGACGGCCAGAGTATCGAACGGTTTGGGTACAAGGCGTCGGCTTACCTTGAGGAATTGTCGGAGTCGTTGAAATCGGGAACCTATCGCCCCCAGCCGGTCAAGCGCGTGGAGATCCCCAAGGGACCGGGTAAGACCCGCCCACTGGGAATTCCGGTGGTCAAGGACCGCATCGTGCAGACGGCGTTGAAGTTGGTGATAGAACCGATTTTCGAAAAGGAATTCGAGGAGACGAGCTTTGGCTTCCGACCGGGGCGCGGTTGCAAGAGCGCCCTTCGAGAGGTGGACCGCCTGATTAAGAATGGCTGCACCCATGTCGTGGATGCGGACCTGGCGAGCTACTTCGACACCATTGCCCATGACCGGTTGATGGCGCTGGTGGAAACGCGCATCAGCGACGGGCGGGTTCTCGACCTGATTCACGGGTATCTCAAACAGGATATCATCAGCGAGCTCAAGCGATGGACGCCGATTGGTGGCACGCCGCAAGGTGCGGTTATCAGCCCGCTGTTGGCGAACCTGTACCTGCATCCGCTGGACCGTCTGATGCGGTCCAAAGGGTACCGCATGGTGCGTTATGCCGATGACTTTGTCGTGATGTGCCCGAGCCCGGAGACGGCTCAATCGGCGCTGGCCGTTATAAACGCCTGGGTAGCGGCAAACGGTCTGACCTTGCATCCGGACAAAACCCACGTGGGGGATTGCACGGTACCGGGGCAAGGCTTCGAGTTTCTGGGATATCGGTTCGAGGCTGGAAGACGATGGGTCCGCCGCAAAAGTTTGAACGCCTTGCGGGATCGCATTCGGACCAAGACCCGGCGCACGCGAGGAAACAGCCTCAAACACATTATTGAGGACCTGAACCCGATGCTGCGTGGGTGGTTTGGTTATTTCAAACATGCGAATTCCAATGAGTTCAAATCGGTCGATGGATTTATCCGTCGTCGGCTTCGATCGGTGCTACGGAAACAGCAGAAGCGTCCTGGAATGGGTCAATGCCGTAAAGACCATACCCGCTGGCCGAATGCTTTCTTTGCTGAGCGTGGGCTTTTCACCATGACCGAAGCCCATGCACTGGCAAGCCAATCACGATGTTGAAACCACCGACTGGAGAGCCGTGTGCGGGAGAACCGCACGCACGGTTCGGAGGGCGGGGAGGGCGACGGCCCTTCCCGACCCCTATCGCTCAATGCACCTGCAGTCAGCGTGGTTTGCTGGTGTCATGAATGGACTATCGTGTAAATGTCCTGAAGGAAGAAAATGGGCTTGATGTTGCCATCCCCAAGAGCACCACACCGGTCCATGCCGGCGTAGGAGCGGCTTCCAGCCGCGAAAAAAGGGCCGCTCAGGACGGAGGGAACAAAAGAAATACGCCCCGGCAGCGTAAGGCCACCGGGGCGTTTGGGTCCGTCTGTCAGGTTCCCGCCGAAACGGGAATTCGGCGCTACTGGTCGGGTTAGAATTCGACGATCAGTTGACCGTAAAAGGTTGTTAGGTCTTCTACTTCTCTACTTGGATCGCCTTGTTTCCAATAATCGCCGGCCGACAGGTGGGCAACAATTCCGCTAAATGTCAAATTGTCCATAATGTTCCATTTGATTTTGAAGTCGAACTCTTCTCCATGGTCATCGTCCCATTCATTGCCGGTGATTGTTTTGGGCACATCATCCGCTTTAGAAGTCACGACAAAGAGCCCCAGTTCAAGTTTTTCCATCACCTGCCATCCGATGTCCACATAGAACATCTGGGCGCCGGCCTGGCCGGTGACGGTTCCGGGACCGCCGGACAGATTGCCCATGGGCATCCCGAGGGGTCCGGTTCCATTTACAGTGGGGTCATTCACCCGTCCGCCAAGGGTTGTTTCAAGGCCGGAAGTATCGGAGGTGAGCAGGAAGCCGCGTTCGTGGTCGATCGAGGGCTCGAAATAACCCATGGGGCTTGCCGTATCATCGTTCAGATCCCAGTCGCCTGAGATAAATGTAGTTCCAGCCATTAAAGAAAAGGGTCCAAAATCATAGGAAAGATCGAACATGTAGCCCATGCCCTCGGCATCCAGGTCATCCGTACCGATACCATTTTGGTCGACATCCCCCCAGCCATAAAGCAGTTCAGCTTCAATGCCCAACCCGCCGAAGGTCCCTTTGAAATAGGGATCGAGGACCCAAAGGTCCAAGCTGCCCCTGGTTTCGTATGCTGCGGTTGAAGCTGCTGCAGCTGGGGCAGCGGCATTAGCTCCAGCTGCAAGTGCAGTTGCAAGGTCAGCGCCCGCTGCAAGGGCTCCAGCCGTAGTTAAAGCTTCTGTTTGTTTCGCTATTGCTGCATTTCGGACAGCGGTCTGTAAGTTTTTGGAGGAAGGATAGTCCTTATGGGTGTATTTAGCGAAAAGCAGTCCCGTGGACCAATTTTTCTGCTTGTAGGCGCTGAATACATAGGCTTTGGTAAAATCCTGGTCGGAAACCAAATTGTTGTCGTCATTTTCCACATTTTTCTGGTAGACGGCACCCGAAATGAAGTCGCCTACAGGTATGACCCACATGATGCGGTCCTTATGCCGGTCATTGCTGCCGTGGCTGGCGGTGCTGTCGCCCAGACCGAGTCCCCAGGGTGTATCGATGTAGCGGCCGACGATGAAGCCGCCAATGGGGGTTTTAATGGTCATATAGGCGGCTTTCCAGTCAAAATTGTTGCTGGAATCCACTTCTGGAGAGCCTGTGACCAGGAACCCGTTATCATCCCTCTCGCCAGTTGTTATGAAATTTCCATTGCTATCTGAAATCGGGAGAATTTCATTGCCGGCTTGCGGAAACGCATTTTTGCCCCAGACGTGGTCTTGCAGGGCCGTGAACTGGGTGGTTAGGGTAATGTTGTCATTAATTTTAAATACTGGTTTGGCCATGAACTCCATACTAAGATAGTCATTCGTGGCATCGGTGTCTTTAAGTTCTTGATTGGAATGGTTATACCCTTCTACAAAATAGTGCCCCGAAATCTCCAAATCCAGGGCCATTGCCGGGGCAGCGATCATCAGCGCCGCACAAATGGCAACTACAAACCTAACGTTCTTCATCTGGCTCCTCCTTGTTGAAAACGTGGTAATGGTACACGTGCTGATCCGACTAACCGCGATGCTTTCGATCACCCCCTTTTCCATGGTGCGTAGATGCAGTTGTCCAGGCTGCACCGACAATCCAGCATGTGGCTGACAGCGGTCAAATAAATGAAATACCAATTTTCTGTAAAGAGAACGGATCTTGATGAGTGATCCGGTGGTATCAACTGAAAATAACAAATCACAATCTCACAATCTCAAACCATACCAACAACCCCTTGCAGAATATAGCGGCCCCGGCAGATCGTTTGGAATTTGGTCATTGAGATTTATTTGGAATTTGTGTTTTGAGTATTGTTATTTCATTCGGGTTGCAAGATGTTAATCTGTCATTTGCTTGAGAATCCGACCAGTTGCTCGACAACAATATTGCTGGACTTGGCCTGGGTGATGCCGGTGCTGGTCACCAGGGCGTAAACCGCCTCGAGCCGGCCGTCGCCGTTCAGGTCCGCCAGTGAAAAATCGCTGATGTAGCCGCTGATTTCCTCACCGGTCCAGACCTCCTTCATGTTGACCTTGTTCCAGCGCAGGGCCAGCACCCGTCCGCGGGTGTACTTTCGAAAGCGCTCCACGAAGCCCCTGGCCGCATCGCGATTGTGGACGGTGGCCACTTCGACCTTGCCGTCGCCGTCCAGATCGGCAGCGATCAGGCGCTGGGTCAGGTAGGTGCGATCCTTGGTCCGAGCGTCGGTGGACGATGTGGCTTCCAGAAAAAGCGGGTTGCCGCCCAGGGTTTCTTCACCGGCCCACTGGGGGCTGCCGCTCGGGGTATAAATGCGCAGTTGGTCGGCCGGGGAATAGCCGATGGCCCGGATGTTCCCGTCGTTGAAGATGTCCCCCCGGGTGAACCGATAGATGGTCATGTCTTCTGGCAGCGGGAAACGGCGGCCGGCCTGGTAGGCCTCTCCGTTCCAGGTCAGTTCGAACACGCCGGGCAGGAAATGGGTGTAGGCGTAAAGGCCGCCGGTATCGTTGGCCGCCGGGGTTCCCCGCCGCTGGCCCATCAGGATGCGGCCCTTTTCAGGGTCGTCGGCCACCCGGAAGTACCAGCGCTGGCCGGTGGCAACGGGCCGAAGACCGGCGCCGTCCCACTCCAATACGACGGAGTCCAGTTTGTTGTGGGCGTCCAGCCGGGTGACGAAGATTTCAACCGCCTGGTTGCCGTTAATGTCTCCGGCGTCCACCGATACAATCGTGTGGCGCCTGCCTGCATCAAAGGCGGCCAGCCGTTCCAGGCGGTCACCGTTCCGATGCTCGACGACAATCCGGTTTTCATGGGCGAATACAATATCCGTATGACCGTCGCCGTTCACATCGGCGGTCGCCAGGGCGCGGATGGTGCCTTTGAAGGGATTGCTGGTCCACAGGGCTTCAACGGCTTGGGTGCGGGCCGTCTCCGCCACGGCGGCAGCCGGTGCCGCCGCCACTGCAGCGACAGGCGGGGACTCGGGAGGTGCCGGTGGGGTTGGTGCCCGGGGCGCCGCGACCGCCGCCGGCTGCATGGGTTGGGCCGGTTGGACCTGGGGGACCATCACCGCCGGTGCCGGCGCGATGGGTGCGGCCACCGGGGGGGCAGCGGCGGAGAGGGATGCAATGTACCGGTTCGCCTGGACGGCGAACTGGTTGATGTGCACGAGCACATCACTGCTGCTCTGGCCGAACTGGCTGAACGGCAATACCGTATCGCCGGATTCAACTTCGGTCAGCGCGATATCGGTGCTGGTGCTGTTGCCAAACAGGGTCAGGCTGCCGGAGACCACATAATCGGCGTTCAGGTCGCGGCCCATCTGGACGGGATCCCGACCCGGATCCACGCTGGCCTTTCGGATCACCTTGGCCGACTGGCTGAAACGCGAGGCCATCATGTCCATGATGCCTTTGTTGAGAAATGCCAGGTCTTTTTCTGAATGAATCGTCAGCGGCAGGATCAAGACCCGATTGCCTGGTTCCTGCGCCGATGCGGGTATCGAAGAAATGATGGAAAGGATGGCAAAAAGGCAGCAAAAAACGGTCAGCCGTCGTCGATAGCGCTTCAAATCAGGGTATCTCCTTTTCCTATTTCAGCCTTGTGAACCTTGTTAACATGAACCATGGAAAAATAAAAGTGCAATCTGTTTCTGAATGACGCTTCAGCTACACCCGGCTGCCGCTCCATTTCAGCTTGGCTTTGAGCACGTCGAAGTAGTTCTGGTCGGGCATGGTGATCATCTGAACCGGATTGGGGCTTTTGCTGATGACGATGGTGTCCCGTTCGTCGATCTTCAGTCCCACCTGGCCGTCGCAGGTCAGCATGATGTCCGATGACTCTTCGGCCAGTTGGATCCTGATGACGGCCGAGTCGGGGACCATCAGCGGTCGGTTGGTCAGGGTAAAGGGGCAGATGGGCGTGATCAGGATGCCGGGCACCGACGGGTGAATGATCGGGCCGCCGGCAGCCAGAGAGTAAGCCGTGGAACCGGTGGGCGTGGCCATGATGAGCCCGTCCGCGCGGTAGTCGGTGAGGAACTGGTCGTCGATGTGAGTGCGGATCCGGGCCAGCCGGGCCAGGGCACCTTTGTTGATCACCACGTCATTGAACGCCGACTCCCGGGATATTTCCACGCCTTCGCGGAACGCCTGAATCTGAAGACGCATCTGCGGCCGGGTGGTGAATTGATCGTTCAGGATGGCGTCCGCCGCCTGACAAAGGCGGTCTTCGGTGGTTTCCGCCAGGAACCCCACCTCGCCGAATTTTACGCCGATGATGGGCGTCTGCCGGTCGCCGATCCAGCGAACGGCACTTAAAAAAGTGCCGTCACCGCCCAGAACAAATACACAGAAAAGCGATTTCGACGCCTGCCTGGAAGATGCTTCCGGTTTTTCCCCGCCCGGCAGGCTGCTTTGCCGGCGGATGACCGTGAGTCCTTTACGGACCAGCCACTGTTCGAACCGGTCGGCCTGTTGACAGGCGTTTTCTTCATCCTTGACGACCAAACCGATGCTTTTTCCCATAATGGTATTCCTGAATCGCTGTCATATCAAATTGCGGCCATACCGCCTGGTTCCCCCTCATACATGGGTTTGATGGCCAGGGCAAGGTTTAACCCTCTGCCCGCGGCGACGGGTTGAGCTGTTTAAAACAGCGGGCGTCTCGTGGATCTTCCCGAGGAATGCTGTTGACAGTATTTGCAATGGAACATATATCTTTATTGTGGCAGGCTTAAAAAATGAATTCGCTTCAGAGCTGTCGGCCCCGGTCCGCCGGTTTCCCCGGCGTCGACATGGCGAAAGCCCCGCCCAGGATTTTAACCAACAGAAATCATATGTGATAAATGGTGCTGTCCGTTTCCGTTAACCGACGCCATCGGCTGCCTTTTGACTTGACTGAACTTGATCAACTCAGATATACAACCGTCTTTACTTGGCGTGGATGTTTCACCATAACCAAATGAGAAGGAGAGGCGTGATGAAAAAACGTTTGGGACCATTTCTTGTCGTCGCAGTTGTCGCTGCATTCCTGGTTGCCGCCGGTACCGTCATGGCAGCGGATACCATTAAATTGGGCGTTGCCGGGCCTCACAGTGGAGACCTTGCCTCTTATGGCATCCCGACCATCAAGGCAGCAGAACTGGTAGTAAAAGAGATCAACGCCAAGGGCGGCGTTCTCGGCAAACAGGTGGAACTGCTGGTGGAGGACGATGTCTGCAAGCCTGAAGTGGCCACCAACACCGCCACCAAACTGGTATCCGAAGGGGTGCACGTGGTTCTGGGTCACATCTGCTCCGGTGCCACCAAGGCGGCGCTGGGTATTTACAAGGACTCCAGTATCCCGGTCATGTCCCCATCCGCCACCAACCCCGCACTGACCCAGAGCGGCGATTATCCCAACTTTTTCCGCACCATCGCTTCCGATGATGCCCAGGCCCGCCTGGAAGTCGACTTCGCACTGGATGTCCTCAAATTGAAGAAAATCGCCGTGCTGCACGACAAGGGCGATTACGGCAAGGGCCTGGCCGAATTTGCCAAGGCGTTTCTGGAAAAAGACGCCCGGGCTGAAGTGGTCTTTTATGAAGGTATTACCCCCGGTGCCGTGGACTACAGTGCCGTCGTTCAGAAAATCAAAAGAAGCAAGGCCGAGGCGGTCATTTTCGGCGGCTACCATCCGGAAGCATCCAAAATTGTCTCCCAGATGCGCAAGAAGAGAATGGACACGGTCTTTATCTCCGACGACGGCGTAAAAGACGATACCTTTATCAAGGTGGCCCAGAAATATGCCGAAGGCGTTTATGCCACCGGCCCCATGGACGTATCCAAGAATTCCATGGCCATTGCCGCCAACGAGGCCCACCAGAAAACCTACGCTGCCGACCCGGGTGCATTCTACCTGAACGCATACGCGGCCGCCATCGCACTGCTCAATGCCATCGAGCAGGCCGGCAGCACCGATTACGCTGCGGTCACCAACGCACTCAGGACCAAAGACGTGGAAACCCCGCTGGGTAAAATTCGTTTCGATGATCGCGGTGACGCGATTGGTGTGGGTTTTTCCATGTACCAGGTCAAAGATGGTGCCTACGTCGAATTGAAGTAGAGAAAGTGATTTCGGAACCGTTCAGGGGACAGACATCCTGTGTCTGGCCCCTGACTTTTTATGAAGGTCACTTTGACACGTCCGGCTGCCCGCGGCGGGGCGGTATCCCCCGACTCCTTTTTATGGTCTAATCGTTATGGAATATTTTTTCGAACTTTTTCTGGGCGGGCTCACCCGCGGCAGCATCTATGCGTTGATTGCCCTGGGTTACACCATGGTTTACGGTATCGTGCAACTGATCAATTTTGCCCACGGTGAAATATACATGATCGGTGCTTTCACCGCTTTGATCGTGATCAGCGTGCTGACCATTCTGGGGTGGAACCAGATTGCGATTTTGTTGATCGCCGCCGTGGTCGCCGTGGTGTATTCATCGGCTTACGGTTACACCATGGAAAAAATCGCCTACAAGCCCCTTCGCCAGGCTCCCCGCCTGTCCGCACTGATCAGCGCCATCGGCATGTCCCTGTTTCTGCAAAACTATGTATTGCTGGCGCAGACTTCGGATTTCATGCCTTTTCCCGGGCTCATCCCCGATTTTGAATTCATGGAACCCTATGCCCACATTATCGGCTCGCCGGAAGTGGTCATTTTGGTGACGACCACGATTGTCATGGTCCTGCTGACCTTCCTGATCAAATTTACCAAGATCGGGAAAGCCATGCGCGCCACCGCCCAGGATCGGGATATGGCCATGCTGGTGGGGGTGGATGTCAACCGGGTGATATCGGTTACCTTTATCATCGGTTCGGCGACGGCGGCCATCGGGGGGGTGCTGATCGCTTCGCACATCGGGCAGATCAATTTCTACATCGGATTCATTGCCGGCATCAAAGCCTTCGTGGCGGCGGTGCTGGGGGGCATCGGGTCAATCCCCGGCGCGGTATTGGGGTCGCTGGTGCTCGGATGGACCGAATCTTTTTTCACCGGTTATATTTCCAGTGACTATGAAGATGTGTTTGCCTTCGTCTTTCTGGTCTTGATCCTGATCTTCAGACCGGCAGGTATTCTGGGGCGCTCAACCACAGAGAAGGTGTAACGGCTTAATATTGATACGACCGGCAATGGGCAGCCTGTCGCCGGCAACCATGCGCATTGAGAAGCAAACATCCATGATAGCAAACGAACTCAAAAAATCATTCCAGGTCTGCATCTGGTTCATGTTTTTAACTTTCCCCATCATGGTGATCCGGGTCAATACGGTGGAAAACATCATCGAATGGCGCTGGGCCAACCTGTTTTTCGTGGGGATCGGCAGTTTTGTGCTGAGTGCAGTCTGGCGGTTCCTGATCCGCCGCAAGGAACGCGGCTCCCAGGAAACGGTTGCCGACGGCGTTGACCGGGTGACCCTGAGCCAGCGATTGCTGGCTGACCGGCGTTTCACCATACCCGCGCTGATCACGGTGGGGGTCGGTGCCGTGGCCTTTCCTTTCGTCTTTTCCATCTACCAGACCAACATCATGATAACGGCCCTTATCTATGTCCTGCTGGGCCTGGGGCTTAACATCGTGGTGGGCGTCGCCGGCCTGCTGGATTTGGGCTATGCCGCCTTTTACTGCGTCGGCGCCTATTCCTATGCACTGCTCAACTATCATTTTGGACTCGGTTTCTGGACGGTACTCGGCATCGGTGCCGGCCTGGCGGCCCTGTTCGGCATCATCCTCGGGTTTCCCGTACTTCGGCTGCGGGGAGACTACCTGGCCATTGTCACCCTGGGATTCGGGGAAATCATTCGCCTGATAATGGAAAACTGGAACGAATTTTCTTTCGGGCCCAGTGGCATCGCCAACATTCCCCGACCGGGGTTTTTCGGTGTGGACATGAACATCGAACAGGCGACCATTTACATTTATTTTCTGATGATCATCCTGAGCCTGTTTACCATCTTTGTGGTCAACCGCCTGCAGAATTCGCGGATCGGAAGGGCCTGGATCGCCCTTCGTGAGGACGAGGTGGCCTGCCAGGCCATGGGGATCGACAAGCGTAAAACCAAGCTTATGGCCTTTGCGTTGGGGGCCACCTGGGCGGGATTCGCCGGGGTGGTTTTTGCCGCCAAGACCACTTTTATCAACCCGGCCAGTTTCACGCTTTGGGAATCGATCAACATCCTTTGTGTGGTGGTGCTGGGCGGCATGGGGTCCATTGTGGGCGTCATTGTCGGTGCATTTATTCTGATTCTCCTACCCGAATACCTGCGCTTTCTTTCCGAATACCGCATACTGGCATTCGGAGCGATCCTGGTGGTGATGATGGTGTTCCGGCCTGGTGGTATCGTGGAAACGGTGCGGCGGACCTATCAGTACAAAGAAACCGAACATGATGTGCCGCATGGGCGGCCAGCAGCCCAATAGATAAAGGATATGGAACCAATACTCGACGTACAGCAACTGACAATGGATTTTGGCGGCCTGCGTGCCCTGGATAAAGTCGATCTGGATGTCCGCCAGGGGGAAATCGTGGCCCTGATCGGGCCCAACGGTGCCGGCAAGACGACTTTTTTCAATTGCATTACCGGGATCTACAACCCAACCGGCGGGGATGTCATGATCAGCCCCCCGAAAAACGGAGCGGCGCAGCGGATCAACGGGCTCAAACCCAACCGGGTTACCGAAAAGGGGTTGGCCCGGACCTTTCAGAATATCCGCCTCTTCCAGAACATGACGGTTCTCGAAAATGTGATGATCGGCTGCCACTGCCGGATGAAAGCCGGTATCCTGGGCGCTGTCCTGAGGGGAATATCCACGCGCCGGGAAGAGGAGGCGGTGGTCCAGAAAAGCTATTCGATCCTGAAAAAGATCGGTCTTGACAAGCATGTCAACGATTTCGCCAAAAACCTGCCATACGGTGCCCAGCGGCGCCTGGAAATCGCCAGGGCCATGGCCACCGAGCCCTTCATGTTGCTCCTGGATGAACCGGCCGCCGGCATGAATCCCCACGAGACCCAGGAACTGGACGAACTCATCCTCAGAATACGTGAAAGTGAAGGCATCTCTATTCTGCTTATAGAGCATGACATGAAGCTGGTCATGAGCCTTTCGGACCGCATTTTTGTCATGGATTATGGTAAAAAAATTGCCCAGGGCACACCTGCAGCGATCAGCAAGAATTCTGACGTGATAAAGGCCTATCTCGGAGAGGAAATAGATGCTTAGCCTCGTTGATATTCATACCTATTACGGCAACATACACGCGCTCAAAGGCGTCAGCCTGGAGGTCAAAGAGGGTGAGATCATCACCCTGATCGGTGCCAACGGCGCCGGCAAAACCACGACCCTGATGTCCATCTCCGGGATCGTTCCGCCGAGAAACGGGAACGTTCACTTCCTGGGGGAGGCCATTACCCGTGTAAACCCCAACAAGATCGTTTCCATGGGCATCAGCCAGGTGCCGGAAGGCCGTCGAATTTTCCCCTACCTCTCCGTGCTGGAAAACCTGGATATGGGGGCATTCCTGCGGAACGACCAGGAGGGTGTGAAATCGGACCTGGATTATGTGTTCAGCCTGTTTCCCATCCTTGCGGAGCGACGCAACCAGGCCGGGGGAACCTTGAGCGGCGGCGAGCAGCAGATGCTGGCCATCTCACGGGCCCTGATGGCCCGACCCCGCCTGCTGCTTCTGGATGAACCCTCTCTCGGGCTGGCCCCGCTGATTGTAAAACAGATATTCGAAATCATTAAAAAAATTAATAGCGAGAACAACACCACCATTTTTCTCGTGGAACAGAACGCCAATCTTGCCCTGAAAGTCGCCCACCGGGGATATGTCATGGAAAATGGGCGGATTACCCTCTCCGATGCTGCCAGCAGCCTGCTGGTCAATGAAGAGGTGAAAAAGGCTTATTTAGGTATTTAGGCGTCCTCGGAAAACGACTGAACCCTGTCACTGCAATACCGCAGGGCCTCAGGGCCAATGCGCCGGCCTGGTGCGAGCCGCTGAAAACGGGGCCCGGGATGTCCAGGCCTTGCCGGAGCGGCGACTGGCGACTATCGATAGCGCCCGCCCGACACCCGTCGGCTGCGCCTTCCACCGGCTGTCAAGGTTGCCGGCCCTTTTTGCCCTTGCCCCTTTGATTGGGAAAAATATTACATACTGTGGTGCCAATGCCACCACTTTTTATTGCCATTGGCTGTGCCGGATGGATGAAAGTCCGTGCAAAAAATTATATAACTATAAGAAAATATAAGTAAATTTTGATCTACAACGTTTTTCCGGCATTCTATTTGCTTTTCCAGGGCGATATGCTCGACGCAAAACATTGCAGCGTTTTGTTCAACCCTTATCATCAATGTGAAATGCCATGAATACCACGAATAACGACACCACTGCTTCATTCCATTTCAAGGATGTGGTCATCTTTTTCCTTACGGTGACCACCTGTACATTGTTATTGACCGCCGCCTGTACGTTTTCCTCAACTGCCGATACCGTTCATGTCCCCCTGCAAAAGCTGGCAATGCCGCAGTCGCCCGGCCCACTTGACCTGCTGCCTGAACCCGAGCCCGTATCCCCCGTGATTGAGGTTGCCCTGACGGATACCACCCGGATTCTTCCGGAGATAACTGTGACACAGGATGCCGTCGTGCCGAACGAATCGATCCCCTTCCACGGTATCATCGTCCGGGCGGCCGGGAGGTATGAAGTGGATCCGGATTTGATACGCGCCATCATCCTTGCAGAATCCGGGTACAATCCCAATGCGGAATCCAAAAAAGGGGCCCGGGGGCTGATGCAACTGATGCCTTCAACCGCCCGGGCGATGGGAGTCCAGGATGCCTACGACCCCGCCGAGAATATTGATGGCGGCGTCCGTTATTTCAAGTCGCTGCTGGACCGTTTCGACGGGGACGTGCAGCTGGCTCTGGCGGCTTACAATGCCGGTTCCCGCCATGTTCGAAATTATGAGGGGATACCCCCGTTTAAGGCCACACAGCGCTACATCAAAAAAGTTCTCCATTTTCACGAAAAGTTCAAAATGGAGCAGTCCGCGGATTCCCGGCGGATTGCCTGACGCGGTGTCATTCATCATCTGTCTTACCTTACGGACGCTTTCGTCCTGACCACTGTTTTCAAACGGAATCAACTCTTTGGTTGTCCTTCGGCCGGCTTCTCCGGCACCTTGGATCTTTCCCTTTTTTTTCTTGCGTCAGGGTTTCCATAAAAAAACTATTGGCATATGTGCACTGATAAACTATGCTGACCCCTTTTTGTTTTTCCAACCGTTTCCTTGTGCCCAGGGCTAAAGTTATCAGCCGATCAGGGGATAGGTAAATCGTGGGCCCATTGACATAAACGAGACATGTCGGTTTGGCATGGATTTGATATCAACGAAAATCAAGGCCATTGTGGGGCCCAATGTCACCGGGTGGTATCATATTCGAAAAAAGAGGTTAACATGAGAAGGATTGGGTGGTTGTTTTTTATTTTACTGATGCCCGTGCTGGCATGGGCTGAAGGGGGGCATGGGGCCGCCGCATCGGCCGATTTGACCGGTACGGTCTTTGGCTATCTGGGAATCATTATTTTTGTCCTGGCCTATGCGCTGGTACCCCTGGAAAATTCGATTCACCTGCGCAAAAGCAAACCGGTGCTTCTGGCTGCCGGTCTTATCTGGGTGCTTTTGTCGATTGCCTATATCCGTATCGGAGATACCCATACGGCCCACCAGGCAATCAAGCACAGCCTGTTGGAATATGCGGAATTGTTTTTGTTTCTGCTGGCCGCCATGACCTACATCAACGCCATGGAAGAACGAAATGTCTTCCAGTCCCTGCGGGCCTTTCTGGTGTCACGGGGGTTCTCCCTGCGGTCCATCTTCTGGGTGACCGGGGCATTGGCATTTCTGATCTCACCCATTGCCGACAACCTGACGACGGCCCTGCTGATGGGGGCCGTGGTCATGGCCGTGGGCGGGGACAACAAGAAGTTCGTGGCCCTGGCCTGCATCAACGTGGTGGTCGGCGCCAACGCCGGCGGCGCTTTTTCGCCCTTCGGGGACATTACCACCCTGATGGTCTGGCAGAAAGGGAAGGTCCAATTCAGTGAATTTTTCAACATCTTTTTTCCGTCCCTGGTCAACTGGCTGATTCCTGCGGCTATCATGAGCCTGGCCATTGAAAAGGCGTCTCCAAAAAAAGTCGATGAAAAGGTGGAGATGAAATACGGGGCCAAGGCCATCATGGCCTTTTTTCTGGCGACCATCACCACGGCGGTCTGTTTCCACAATTTTCTGCACCTCCCGCCGGTTGCCGGAATGATGCTGGGGCTGGGATTCCTGGGCCCCCTGTCCTATCACATCAAGCTCCACGAGGGCCGCTCGGAGCGCTATGATTATATCCTTGGGGCCCGGGGTGCCGAATCGGTCTACCCCATTACCACCATCGTCAAGAGCAAACTGGACCTGTCGACGATCATCGAAAAGGTCGACCTGCCTGCCTTTGCCATCGATGCCAACCACACGGTCACCCACTGGAACAAGGCCTGTGAGGCCTATACCGGGATCAAGGCCAAGGAGGTGGTGGGCACCCGCGATCAGTGGAAACCCTTTTACGAAAATAAACAGCCGGTGATGGCCGACCTGGTGCTCAATTACCTGCCGGAAAAGATGATCGACAGACACTATGAGGGGCATTTCAAACGCAACGAATACATCAGCGGAGCCTACGAGGCCTCCCGGTTTGTCCCCACACTGGGCGAAAAGGGGCGCTGGGTCTCTTTTTCCGGTGCACCCGTGAAGGACGAGACCGGCGAGGTTGTCGGTGCCGTTGAGGTGCTGCAGGATTTTACGGAAAAGAAAGCCGCCGCCAAGCATTTTGATCTCATGAAAAAGATTGCCCGTGCCGAGTGGGATACCCTGCTGTTTTTTTACGGCGTGATTCTCTGTGTGGGCGGACTGGCGCAGTTTGGATACCTGGCGGCCGTTTCCCAGTATATGTACCTTGACCTGGGGGCCACGTCGGCCAATGTGATTGTCGGGTTCCTTTCCGCAATCGTGGACAACATTCCGGTCATGTTTGCCGTGCTCACCATGGACCCGGCCATGTCTCACGGGCAATGGCTGCTGGTGACCTTGACGGCGGGGGTTGGCGGCAGCATGCTCTCCATCGGCTCAGCCGCCGGCGTCGCCCTCATGGGTACGGCCAGGGGAACCTACACCTTCGGTGCCCACCTGAAATGGACGCCCATCATTATTCTGGGATATGCGGCCAGCATCATATGCCACCTGTTTATCAATTCTCACCTAATGTAAATTCAGGGGTTTTGACTGACGGTTGAAGGGGGTTGGAAAAAATCATGGGTGCGGCAGTCGCCTGCACCCATGATTTTTCAGGGAATGATGATAAAATCCGCGTCGGCGCGGGTCAGGCTGTCGGGATCGAAGATGTCCGGTGTGTGGGGCAGCAGCACCGTCAGCGGCATCGGGGAACGGTTGCCGACCTGGTAAGGGATGCCCATTTTACGGGCATGGCCGGAGCCGGCCAGCAGCACCATGACCCGGTCAGGGTGCTTTTCCAGGTGATGGACGGCGTTGATGGCCATGGCGGTGTCCCACACCAGCTGGGCCTCGCAAAAGTGGATAAAATCCATACTGCCGTGGCCATGGGCGCCGAATGCGCTGCGGATGAAATCCCGGTACTCGCGGGTTACGTTGCAGGACACCCCCTCCAGTTCCTCCCGCTGAGATTCCGACAATGACGCAAATCCCTGCCGGGCCACCTGCCGGGTGATGCCCCTGGAGACATTCAGACCCACCATGGGAATCTTTTCATCCCGGGCATAGATGAAAATCTCGCGGTAAAGGGGCCAGGGAAAATTCCAGTTGTCCAGATAAGTTTTTTTGAAATCCTTTTCAGTCAGCTCACCGGCCACCCATCGATCCAGTGCATTTTGACTGTCTTTCCGAAACATTTCCAATCCGATGGACAAGGGCGCCGATTGTGCGTTCAGTGCCCGGATCACCCGGAGCTGGGCGGTGTGGTGCGCAGGATTGGTGTGGTGTTCTCCCACCAGCACGAGACGGCTGTGTTTCAGTTTTGCCACGGCGTGCGGACCGGAAATGGGTTGCCGTGTTTCAAGATCGTATAGGTTCAGCGGGCCGGTCTTCGCTGGCCCGCGGCAACCGCCGGCCAGGAGAATGACCGTGAGGGTCGACAGTGCCATGATGGATCGGAAAAGATGCCTGGTCATGGAATAGCTCCTTGATGGGTGTTCATACGGAACCGGCTTCCGGGTCCGATCTGTGTCTCGTCAGCAAGCACCTGATCGCAGGAATATCAACGATAGGGCTGCGACCAAGCGGTTGCAGGCATTGATCCCCGCCTGCGCGTTTATGGGCGGGTCGCCGTTTCCCAGCGAACCATCAGGGGTGACCGTTTGACCTCCCAGGTCCCCTTGATCCGGTTGCGTCCGTCGCTGAAGGCAAGGTAGCTGTAGCGGCCGTAGTGAGGAATCTTAACGGTGGCCGAGCCGGCTGCTTCCGGGCTGAGCGGGTGTATCAGGGAGACAATGTTTTTCGAATGGTCGGGATGCCGGGCCACGAAGAAGAGCACATCGGTCGAGTCGTTGAACCGCTGCCCCCCTGCCTGAAAACTTCCGGGCGCCAGTTCAAGGTTCCGGGGAAGCCATTGTGCCAGCGTCGGTTGGGCTGGCAGCCCGATGAACAGCAGATCGTTGCCGGCGGCTTCCGCCGGGTCGAAATCCGTTTCATCAACAATCCGGATCGATCCAAGTCCCATGGCCCGGGCCAATTGTCCTGCCAGGGGGCGGCCGAACCGGCCCATCCGTCTGGCAACCACGGCAACGGGGGCTGACGAACCCTTCAGGGTGTTGACGGTGGGTGGCATCTCCTGCGGGGAAAGCCGCCTGAACAGGTGGTAGTCAGGGTCGGCGACCAGTGCCCGGGGCTTCGTCCTGCTGGGTATATCGAAGGCCGTTTGCCCTGTGGACAGGCGAACCGCCTGCTTTATCGGTCCTTCCCCGGTTTCCACAACCAGATCGATGGTGACGTCGTAATAGGGTTTTTCCTGAACGATGCGGCCGATGGTCCGATAGCTGCCGTCGCCTGCTATTTGACGGGTCCCTTTTAATTGTATCTGCGGGGCCCCCGGGCGGTCAACCCACTGCCGGAAGAAGGCTTCCAGGGGTCGGCCGGCCTGCCTTTCGAAGATTTTCTGCAGGTCCTGCCAGGAGGCGTGTTGGAACAGGAACTGCCGGTACAGGTCCCGCAGCGCGTTCCAGAACGCCGCATCGCCCAGTTTCTGGTGCAGCATGTGAAAGACCATTGCCGCTTTGTCATATCCCACGGCTTTGGTAACCGGGTCTGTTCGGGACCGGAAGCGGTTGAGGGGGAAATCGCTTTCCGGCGAGACCAGGGATGAAAAATTGCGCAAGGCCTGTCTCCGGTAGTCCATGGCAGCATCGGATGATTGGTTGGCCTTGTTCAGGTAGTCGGCCGTATAGGAGGCCAGTCCTTCGCACCAGTTGCCCGAGGCAGAATCCACCAGCACCCCGTTGCCCCACCAGTTGTGTACGATTTCATGGGGCAGGCTCGTATGGGGGATAAAAGGCAGGCGCAGGACCCTGCCCCCGATGAGGGTGTAGGCGGGGAAGCCGTAGCCGGTGGGGAAAAAGTTTTCCACCACGGAAAAACCGTCAAAGGGATAGGCGCCGAACAAATCGCTGTAGCGCTTCAGGTAGTCCAGGGAGGCTTCAAGGTAGCGCGGTGACAAGTGGCGGTTTTCAGGAAAAAGAAAGGTGGCGGCCGTGGTGCCGTGCCCCGATCGCCGGTCGACCACATAAGGACCGGCAGACAGGCTCAGTCCTTCCAGCGGATTGTCGATCTGCCAGCGGCTGACGGTCCTTTTACCGGTGTGAGCGATGTCGACCGCTCGTCCCGTCGTGACCGCTACGGTGTCCGCAGGACCCTCCACGCGAAGGTCGAACGACTCGCGGGCATCGGCCAACCGGGGGTACCAGCCTGCACCGGCCAGGATGAAGGTTCCCGCGGGGGAGATGGTCCCGCTTACCCCAAACCCGGGATTGTCGGCATTCAGGGGGCGGACCGGCGCCGGGTCGTCGAACCGGCAGGTATAATGGATGTCCAGATCAACCGTCAGGGGTGACAGGTTTGGATTGGGGCTCAGGGCTAACCGTCCCCGGCGAAACGTGTAAGGGTGGTCGCGGCCATCGATGCGAATTGAAAGCAGGTGGACGCGGGGAGAAATCGACAGGTGCAAGGGGCCCTTTGGCGACCCGTGGATATGGATCCGGTCGCGTCCTTCCAGTTCCGAACGTTCTGGGAACAGGCGGATGGTCAGGTTGTGGTCCGCGGCCAACGGCATTGCCATGTTCGCCAAAGCAGCGCTTGGCACCAATGCCCAGACCGACAGAATTATCAGGATAAGGCGGTTTGAAGGAATGTCTGCTGGTGTCACGTCAATGCTCCTGGTCAACATGCCCATATCTGGGGTGGCGGTCATAGGATGTGAACCAAAAACTAAGTGCTCTGGCACCAAAAGCAATTGCGGAGCGATTTTCCTTTTTCGTGCGGAAGGATTCATGATAAGGCAGCACCTATGAATAACGCGGTTTATCGTCAACTGGCGGATCATCTCGACCAGCTTCCCGGTGGATTCCCGTCCACTGCGGATGGTGTGGAACTGCGTATTTTGCGGCATCTGTTCACGGAATCCGAGGCCCGCCTGGCCTGTCAATTGACCCTGATTCCAGAGACGGCGCGAGTGGTCGCCTATCGTTGCGGAACGACGGAAGATGCCGCGGAAACGATGCTGGCGGCCATGTGGAACAAAGGACTGATTTTAAAAAATGAATCCGGGGGGAACGCGCCGCGCTACATGGCGTCCCAGTTTGTGGTCGGCATCTGGGAATTCCAGGTCAACCGACTGACCCCCGAACTGGTGACGGACATGGCCGCCTACATTCCGGTACTCCTCGATGCCGGCGTCTGGCGGCGTGCCCCCCAGATGCGCACGATTCCCGTGAACCGGAGCATCGATCCGAAACTGCCGGTGTTGCCCCATGAAGCGGCAGCGGCGTTGATTCGTGATAAGGACCATTTCGTGGTCTCCCCGTGTATCTGCCGAAAAGAGCAGCGCATGGCCGGGCATGGTTGCGACGGCCCGCTGGACACCTGCATTTCCTTTGGTGATGCCGGCAGCTACTTCGTTAAATCGGGCATCGGCCGACCGGTGGATCGACAGACGGTGCTGGACCTCTTGGACACCGCAGACCGTTCCGCCCTGGTTCTCCAGCCCAGCAACAGCCGTGATCCGGCGTGGATCTGCTGTTGCTGCGGATGCTGCTGCGGGGTGCTCCGTACGATCAAAACCTACTCCAGACCCGCCGACCTGATGGCCGCCCCCTTCGTCGCCCGCATGGACAGCCGGTTGTGCACCGGTTGCGGTCTTTGCGCGGACCGGTGCCAAATGGACGCCCTGACGGTCCGGAGTAAAAGCGTTCACCTGGACCGGAACCGCTGCATCGGCTGCGGCCTGTGTGTTTCCACCTGTCCCACCGGTGCCCTCCGGCTGACCCGCAAACCCCGGTCCGAGCAACCCCCGGTGCCGGCGAACATGGCCACGGCGTTGCTGCGGACTGCCTGGAAACGCAAGAAGATAGGCCCGTTTCGGGCCGCGGTGCAAATCGGACGGTCGCAGCGGGATCGATACCTGGCGACCAGACGGACAAAAAAGGACACCCCCGGTGACGACCGATAGAGCCCACCCCCACCCTCCGGCCCAACCGTTCTGGAAAACCACGTCCCTGGAACAGATGAGCCGCGAACAGTGGGAGTCGCTGTGCGACGGCTGCGGCCGTTGCTGCCTGCAGAAATTTCAGGATGGTAAAACGGGAAAGGTCACCTACACCTGGGTCTCCTGCTACCTGCTGGACGTCCGGGCGTGCTGCTGCACCGACTACGACAACCGGACCACCCTGGTGCCCGACTGCCTGGTGCTGACTCCCCGGCAGATTCCCCGATTGCGGTGGCTGCCCAAAACCTGTGCCTACCGGCGGCTGTCTGAAGGCAAGGATCTGGCCGATTGGCACCCCCTGGTTTCCGGTGACCCGCAGTCGGTCCACCGGGCCGGGATATCGGTGCGGGACAAGGCCATCTCCGAAGTGTACATTCATCCCGAGGATGTGGGATTTTACGCCATTGGCTACCGGATTTGAACCGATCCCCTGGCCTCCGGGCGGCCGGGTTCGATCCTGTCCTGACGGTATCCTTTTCCCAGACCTTTTTCAGGGGCGCCCCAGTCTGCCTTGGGGCTTGACATCTGGCCGGTGTATGGTAATAACGGGCCAACCAATTTCTTGTTTTCATTGAGTATTTGAATCATGGTGATATTCGCTTCTACTTTCAGGCGGTTGAGATAAAACGCCACCGTTTCGGAAGCGGCCACCAAACCTCGAAATGGAGAAGGTGATGACGGGAGTGTTCATAACGACCCTCGGGGGTCTTGGCATGTTTATCCTCGGAATGAAGATGATGACCGACGGTCTCCAGATGTCCGCCGGCAAGCGCATCAAGGCCATCTTGAGCGCCGTATCTTCCAACCGGGTAGTGGGATGCCTCACCGGCGCCTTTGTCACGGCCATGGTCCAATCCTCGTCCGCCACCACCGTGATGCTGATCGGATTCGTCACCGCCGGGCTGATGACCCTGCAGCAGTCGGTGGGTATGATCCTGGGCGCCAACGTGGGGACGACGGTCACGGCCCAGCTCATTGCATTCAAGCTGACCAAACTGGCCCTTCCGGCCATCGCTGCCGGGGTCGTTCTCAAATATTTCACCCAGCAGAAGAGGACCCGCTATATCGGAGATGTGATTCTGGGATTCGGTCTTCTGTTTTACGGCATGACCGTCATGAAGCTCGGCCTGGCGCCCATCAAGAGTGACCCCACTTTCCTGGCTTTTTTTACCAAGTTCGACCCCGGTTCGGTGGGCGGCCTGTTGCTGTGCGTGGTGGTGGGGGCCACGCTGACGATCATGGTCCAGTCTTCCTCGGCCACCATCGGTCTCACCATGACCCTGGCCAGCCAGGGCCTGCTGACCTTTCCCGGTGCCATGGCCCTGGTGCTGGGGGAGAATATCGGCACGACGATCACGGCCGAACTGGCCACCATCGGCTCCAACAACATCAACGCCCACCGGGCGGCTAGGGCCCACACCATGTTCAATGTCATCGGCGTGACCCTCATGTTGTGCATCTTCCCCCTGTTCGTAAAACTGGTGGAGGCAATGACCCTGGGGCTCGGAGCCGGTCCCGTGGACCAGGTGGTGGGGGGTGATGTGGTCAACATTGCCCGCTATATTGCCAACGGCCATACCCTGTTCAACGTGATCAACGCCTCCTTTTTTCTTCTGGTGCTGCCCTGGCTGATCAAAGTCGCCATATTGCTTTCACCGAAGGAAGAGGAGGACGTCGACTACTACCGGCTTCCCAATTTCGGCGATCGGCTCATTGACACCCCGATTGCGGCCATCGTGGAAACCCGCAGCGAAATCCTGCGCATGGCCCAGACCGCCCAATATACCTTTCGAAAGACGGTGAAACGGCTAAAGGACAGGGACTACAAGAAGCTGGCCAAGTGGCGGCAGGTGGAAAATCATCTGGACGACATGCAGCGGGAGATCGTGGCCTACCTCACCCGGATCTACCAGAGCGATGTGAGCGAGTCCGAGGCCAAAGAAATCTCCAGCCTGATGCGCATGACCAACAACATCGAACGTGTGGGCGATTCCGTGGAAAACATTGCCCAGGCCATCGAGGATATGATTGAGGGCCACCTGACCTTTACCGATCGGGCCATGGGCGATCTGAATCAGTTGGTCGACAAGGTGGCCGAGTTCATGGACCTGATCATTTCGGCCATGCGCCAGCGGCCGGTCAACTTCATGAATCAGGCCGACAGCCTTGAAAATGCCATCGATGCCATGCGCGAACGCTATCGTGACGACCATATCCAGCGGCTTCGTTCCTGCGAGTGCGGCATCGACCAGGGGCTGGTATACGTCAGTCTGCTGACCAATCTGGAGAAGATCGGCGATTATTGCTTCAATATTGCCGAGGCGGTGGCCGGTAAAAAATAAGCGCCTGGCGGTTGGTTAACCGTCAGTATGAAAATTCCGGCCCGGTGGACGTCCATTGCCCATCGGGCCGGTGATATTTCCGGTGCCTGGGGGTGCTTTCAGGAACGGATGTCCTTGGAGGGGATGCCCCAGACGAAATACCGGATCCATTCAAATCCGAACAACAGCAGTTCCCGGTCGCTGGCCCTGAGTTTTTGGGCCCGTGCCTTCTTGACCCGGTAGCGTTTGAGAAAGCTGCTCTGGAACACAAAATCACGGAAGCGGTCAATGTTATACGCCGCCATGAATGCCATCTTTCCTTTGGCACCGTTCAGCCCCTCCGGTCCCCACGGGTCCTTTTGAAACAGCGCCTTGATAGACGCCCAGCGGGCGGTCATCCGGTTGTGGGTGACCGCTTCCTGGTCATCGGCCCACTGGGCAAGGGTCAGTTTCTGACGCTCATGCCGGCCCTGGCAGAAATCCGGCGGCCGGTAAAAACTGACAATTTCGTGTGCACCGGGCCGATCTGAAAACAGCATGCCGTGTTCCACGGGAAAGGTGCGGCAGGTATCGGGCCGGTCCGGGTAAACCGTGCATCCGGCGTCGCTCAGAAAAGGGCAGGTTTTGGATTCGTTGTCGGCCATGCGTAAAAGCACGTCGGGAAAATAGTTGCCTTCCCGCATGACCACATCCACATGGGTTTCCAGGAATCTGTCGGAATCCATATCGAGATGCTTCCGCAGGCGGAGCACATCATAGGGATAGAGAAACAGGTTCAGGTTGCGGCAGCATTGGTTGAAACAGGGCAGGCCTCTGTGGCACCGGAAATTGAAGGTGTCGCCTTTTTTGAGCGGTATGCCCGGCAGTTGGTCTATCGTTTCTGGCTTAATCGATTTCATAGGCCCTTTCGGTAAGGGTCACCAGCATCTGGGCAATGGTGAGTTTGATCTTATCGCCGTATCCCGTTAGCCGGCGCAGTTCCTTTTCCAGCAAGGCCATCTGCCGGTAAAACGGGGTGCGGTCAAACTGGATATACATGGTGGTGCCGCTGTGACGGCACTGGTCGAAAAAGGAATCGCATCCCGGTTGTCTGAGGACCGTGCCGCCGGGGCGATGGAGTTCATGGGGAATGCCGTGAAGCCGGCAGATCATGGGGCGGTGGGCATATGCCACGCACCGGCCTTCCTGGTTCAGCGGGCACATGATGCGAACGGATTCGCCCCGCTGGTCAGCCTCGGCCGTCCGGGTGAACACCGTCACCGCCCGGCTCAGGACCGCCCGGCGAAGGACGGGATCAAGGGCGCGCACGCCGTCCACCAGGTAGAGGTACTCGACCAGCGTATGGTGGTGAAACCGGGTCAGGCAGCAGTTGTCCTCACAGCCGTTGCACCGGAAACCATAGCGATCGGCTGCGGCTTGGTAGGCGCGATCCATTTCGTCGAAAAGCGTTTTCAGCCGGTTCATGAGCGGGAGATAACGGTGCCTGGTGGCTAAAAAGGACTCGGGCGTCAGATTCATGGCAGTCGGTAATGGCCTCAGACAGTGGGTGACGGGAAAAATATTTTTTTGTAAAGGCCGAGGGCGTAGCGGTCGGTGATGCTGGCGATGAAGTCACAGACCACCTGCTCCCTGGGCTGACCATTGTTCAGGCACCCGGAGATGCCCATTCGGGCGAGTTCTGATTCCAGAGCTGTCTCGTTGTCCAGCAGATAGAAATACAGCTCGGACAGGATTTTTTTTGCCTTGACAAACTCCTTGTGAACCTTGGCGGATCGATAGACGTTCTTATAGAGAAATGCCCGCAAGGTGGTCATGGCACCGAACACCTCGTCGCTCATGGCCAGGCGCAGTTCGCCATCTACCGCCTGACTGGAAAAGACCAGGTCCCGGATCATGGTGGTGGCCCTGTCCTGATGGGTCCGACCGATGATCCGGGTGCAGACTTCCGGTATCTGGTCTTGCCGGATAACGCCGCTGCGGATGGCATCGTCCAGATCGTGATTCAGGTAAGCCATGATGTCGGATATCCGTACGATGCGTCCTTCGATGGTACAGGCCAGCTCATTGGGGTCATCGGGCAGTATTTTCCCGTATCCTTTGGAGTGCTTGATAATACCGTCACGGACTTCGTGGGTCAGGTTCAACCCCCTGCCATCGTTTTCGATGACATCCACCACCCGAAGGCTTTGCTTGGGGTGTGAGAACTCCGGAGAATGGATCTCCTGAAGGACGTTCTCGCCACCATGCCCAAAGGGCGTGTGCCCCAGGTCGTGCCCTAACGCAATGGCTTCCGCCAGATCCTCGTTGAGGAACATCGCACGGGCAATGGTTCGGGCAATCTGGGAGACTTCCAGCGTATGGGTCAGCCGTGTTCGGTATTCGTCACCCAGCGGATTGAGGAATACCTGGGTTTTATGCTTCAACCGCCTGAATGCGTTGGAATAGACGATGCGATCACGGTCCACCTGGAACGCGGTACGGATGGGGCAGGGCGCTTCCTTCCGTTCCCGCCCCCGGGTCTGGGCGCTCTGGCAGCCGAAAGGAGACATGAAGTTTTTTTCGCGTTTTTCAAACTGCTCGCGTATATTCATGGCGTTCCGGTTGTGATTTTTTCATCCCTGCATTAGATTTAAGGAACTATCTATTCACAGACCAAACGCTTTGTAAAGCGGTATGTCGGGACGAAAAGGCGGATTATGGGCGGTCACCATCTGATATTGGGGGAAATGGATGATTTTATTACCGGTGAGGCGTTACCCGATACCCACGACGAGCGATATCGCCAGAAAATCGCCCGTTTCCTGGTCCTGGAAAAGGGGTATGCGAAAGAGGATGTCCATCCCCGAAACCCGCTGACCGTCGCGGCCGGCAATCGCAGGGGACAACTGTGGGTGGATTTCATGGTAACGGTTGACGATCGAACGGCAATGGTGATTAAATACGGGCCAGGTTCGCTGGTGACCCGATACCGCCCGACCATCGCCATTTCCAGGCTGGTGGCTCCCTACCAGGTGCCGGTTGTGGTGGTGACCAATGGCGAGTCGGCGGACATTCTCGACGGTGAAACCGGACGGTTGACGGCGTCGGGGTTCGATCGGATTCCATCTCGTGAGGCCCTTTTGCAACAACTGGCCCGGGCTGAATTTTTACCCATCCCGTTGAAGCAGGTGGAAATGGAGGCCAGGATCGTCTACGCATTTGAAATTGACGGCAGCTGTCCCTGTGACGACACCGCATGCAGGATCGCATGAGTCCGGAAACGGCATCGCAAAAAGACATCCGGTTTATGACAGCGGCGCTTGATATGGCCCGAACGGCACTGGCGGGAGGTGAATTTCCCGTGGGGTGCGTGATTGCAGACGGCCGAAACGTAGTTGCCCGGGGGCATCGCACAGGAACGGCAGTTGGTCCGGGCAATGAGATCGACCATGCTGAAATTAACGCCCTCAGGCGCCTTTGCGAAGACGGAGCGGGGGGCGACCGGGCGGCCCTGACCCTGTACTGCACGATGGAACCGTGCCTCATGTGCTTTTCCGCTACCGTACTGAGTGGCATTGGCCGGATCGTTTACGCCTATGAAGATGTGATGGGGGGCGGAACCGGGGTTGATCGGTCCGGCCTGCCTTCCCTGTACCGGGAAGCCCGCCTGAAAGTGATCGCCGGCGTGTTGAGGAAAGAGAGTCTGGTGCTGTTTCAGCGGTTTTTTGCCGACCCGGGGCGCAGCTATTGGGCGGACAGCTTGCTGAGCCGTTACACACTGGCTCAGCCGGGGTGCTCATGACCGGCTGACGTGCGGTGTTCCATTTTTTTCTTGCTTTTGACAGCCGTGTCATATATTGGACTAAAGTTTAGTATCGGGTCTCTTCTCCGTAAATCGTACTGGAGATGTGCCAATGGCCCGTCCATGATCGGCAGGTTCGATCGCCGTTAACCTTCAAGGCTTCAGGAGGTGGAAGCATAGCTGGTCCCAGATATAGACAGATGGAGAGGAGGCGCCCCGATACCACGCGGATCAATCAGGGTATCCGGGTACGGGAAGTCCGCTTGATTGATCCGGAAGGAAACCAAGTCGGCGTACTTCCTATTCATCAGGCGTTGGCCAAAGCCAATGATTATGGTCTGGATCTTGTCGAAATTTCGCCTAACGCGAAACCGCCGGTATGCAAGATCATGGATTATGGGCGGTTTAAATACGAGCAGACCAAAAAGCAGCAGGAGGCCAAGAAAAAGCAGACCACTTTTCAGATCAAGGAGATCAAGGTCCGGCCCAAAACCGGTGAACATGATCTCGAGACGAAAATGGGGCACATCCGCAAATTTCTTGGGCGAAAAGACAAAGTCAAGGTCACCGTGATGTTCCGGGGTCGGGAAATCACCCTCTCTGACCGTGGCAGAGCACTGTTGCAGCAGATTGCCACAGAACTGGAGGAGATTGCCGTCGTCGAGCAATATCCCAAGTTCGAAGGGCGGACGATGATGATGGTGCTGGCGCCCCGATAGTGCCGACAGGCAGATAACGGGCTGTGGCGCCGGCTCCGCGGGCCATGGCTTACGCGAAAAGAAACAGGCCGTTGCAACAGCTGGCGTGAACGCATGTTTTTGTTCACGCCATCGGTTTTTTTAATCTGGTTTTCGCCCGGATGCAAGACCCGGACGATCAGAACACAGGCCGTTAGAATATTCGAGAATCATGATCAAATTTTTGCCCAAGGAGAGAACACATGCCGAAAATTAAAACCAACCGGGCTGCTGCAAAACGGTTCAAGAAGACCGGGTCCGGGAAATACACGTTTTCAAAATCTCACCACAGTCACATCCTGACGACCAAGAGCCGGAAACGTAAACGTTCCCTGAAAAAGATGCAGCTGATAAAAAAAAGTGACATGCGGGAAGTCCGGCTTCTTTTGCCCAATGGCTAATTGGCAGTTTTTTTAAGAATTTTCAAAGCAGGTTTTCCCAGTGGCAGCCTTTGCGGTTAGATGCAGGTGCGGGTGGCACGGTGGCCCTGTTAGCAAGGAGATGAGAAAATGCGAATTAAAAGAGGATTCAAAGCGAGAAGACGTCGCCAGAAAGTGTTGAAGCTGGCAAAGGGATTTCGCGGCGGGCGAAGCAAGCTGTTCCGGACCGCTGCCGATTCAGTAGACAAGGCCCTCAGCTATGCCTACCGGGATCGAAAACAGCGGAAGCGCCAGTTCCGCCGGCTGTGGATCGCCCGTATTAACGCGGCGGCCCGCATGAATGATCTTTCCTACAGCCGATTTATCAGTGGCCTGAAAAAAGCTGACGTGAACCTGGATCGCAAAGTGCTCGCCGAACTGGCGGTATCCGATCCCTCTGGTTTTGCCCAGATCGCCACGCTGGCGTCACAGCAGGGTTGAGCCGGGTCATTCTGTCGTGGCGAGAACCCCCCCGCTGTCTTCCCCCTTTGAAACCGATGAAGCGACCGCATTCCTCGTCCCGCCCCGGCGGGGCCGAGGGATAGCGACACTCCATATAAAAACAGAGCGACGATCGTGGAAAATACCATAGAACGGATATATGCGGACGCCATGGACGCACTGGCATCGGCGAACGATGCCGATGTGGTCAGCGACCTTTCCACCCAGTATCTGGGGCGGAAAGGACACATCACGCACTATTTGCGCACTATTTCCAGCCTTCCCGCAGAGCAGCGTCCCCAGGCGGGAAAACGGGCCAATGAAATCAAACGGTCCCTGGAGGGTGAGTTCAAGAATGCGCTGACCCGCCTGGCCAAAATGTCCGCAGCGGCAACGGACCGCATTGATGTCTCCCTGCCGGGCCGGGTACCGAGAACGGGCTCGCTTCACCCCATCACCCAGATCACCAACCGTATCTGCAGCATTTTTTCCCAAATGGGTTTTGATGTTGTCGAAGGTCCGGAAGTGGAATCCGACTATTATAATTTCGAGGCCCTCAATATCCCGAAAAATCACCCTGCCCGGGACATGCAGGACACTTTTTACGTATCGGACAATGTGGTCCTTCGGACCCACACCTCACCCACCCAGCCGCGGGTGATGGAAAATCAGCCGCCGCCGGTGCGTATTATCGCTCCCGGAAAGGTGTACCGGTGCGATTCGGATCTGACCCATACACCCATGTTTCATCAGGTGGAGGGCCTTTTGGTGGACCGGCAGGTCTCCTTTGCCGATCTCAAGGGCACGCTGACGGCCTTTATCCATCAGATGTTCGATGATCGCACCAGCCTGCGCTTTCGGCCCAGTTTTTTTCCGTTCACCGAACCCAGCGCCGAAGTGGATATCCGATGTGTGATCTGCCGGGGAAAAGGCTGCCGTGTCTGTTCCCACACCGGCTGGCTGGAAGTTCTGGGCTCCGGTATGGTCCACCCGGCGGTATTTGAAAATGTGGGCTATGACACCAGCCGGTGCACCGGTTTCGCATTCGGCATGGGGGTCGAACGTATTGCCATGTTAAAATACGGTATAGATGACATTCGGCGCTATTTTGATAACGACTACCGATTCTTGAGTCAATTTTAACGGAGTGTTCCTGAACCGATGAAAGTATGTCTGAGCTGGCTGAAAGAATATGTGCCCATCAATATGGCGGTCACGGATCTTGCTGACGCACTCACCATGGTCGGCCTGGAAGTGGAAGCCGTGGAAGATCGATATGCCTATCTGGAAACGGTGGTCGTCGGTCGGGTGATGGATGTGCTGCCCCATCCCAACGCGGACCGGCTGAAATTGTGCCGGGTGGACGCCGGAGACGGTCTGGCCCCGGTCGTTTGCGGCGCGCCCAACGTGGCGGCAGGCATGAATGTGCCGCTGGCCCGTGTCGGCACCCTGTTGCCCGACGGCACGTTGCTCGAAAAAACCGTTATTCGGGGGGAAGCCTCCGAGGGGATGCTGTGCAGCGAAGTCGAGTTGGGTCTGGGGCCGGACGGTTCCGGGCTGATGATTCTAAACGAAGGCCTTCAACCGGGCGTTTCCCTGAAAACGGCCCTCAAGCTTTCTGACCACACCCTGGAAATCGGCCTGACCCCCAACCGGCCCGACTGTCTGAGCATGATGGGCGTGGCCCGTGAGATTGCCGCCATCCAAGGGGTTCAAATGAATCCGCCCGTATTCAGCCTGCCGGATGGCGAAGGCGACATCAACGCCTTCGCGTCGGTGACCATCGACGCGCCGGACCATTGTCCCCGTTATGCCGGCCGGCTGCTGGATGGCATCACCGTCGCGCCATCCCCGCATTGGCTTCAGGACCGGCTTCGTTCGGTGGGGGTAAGGCCCATCAACAACCTGGTTGACGTGACCAATTTTGTGATGCTGGAAACCGGCCAGCCGCTGCACGCCTTTGATTTTGACAACCTGGCCGGCCAGCGCATCGTGGTTCGAACGGCATTGGCGGGAGAGCCGTTTACCACCCTGGACAAAAAGCCTCGCCGGCTTTCCGAACAGATGCTAATGATTTGCGATGGTGAAAAACCGGTTGCCGTGGGTGGCGTCATGGGAGGGCTGAACTCGGAGATCGAGGCGTCGACCACCCGTGTTCTGATTGAAAGCGCCTGCTTTGACCCCATCAGCATCCGCAAAACCTCCAAGGCCTTGGGCCTGAATACCGATGCGTCCCACCGTTTCGAGCGGGGCGTGGACCCCGATGGCACGCTCTTCGCCTTGGACCGCGCTGCCGGCCTGATGGCCGAGTTGGGGCAGGGGCGCTTGGTGGGCGGAACCATCGATGAGGATTTCAGAAACTCTGATCCGCTTCAGTTGACCTTGGGTGTATCGGCCACCAACAACCTGCTGGGCACGGATCTGGATCGTGACGCCATGGCCACGATGCTGGAAAGTATCACCTTCCAGGTCAAAGCCGGCGAGGGGGACGACCTTCAGGTCGGAGTGCCCTCTTTCCGGGTGGATGTTACCCGTCCCCGTGACCTGGTGGAAGAGGTGGCCCGGCTTTCCGGCTACAACCAAATTCCCACCACCTTCCCCGCGTTGCCGTCAAAGGGCACGAGTCTGTCCCCAATGATGGTCTGTCGAAATAAGGTCAGGGATATCCTTTGCGGGTTCGGGTTTTCGGAGACGATCAATTACAGTTTTATCAGTGCCGAATCCTGTGACCGGGTTCAACTGGGCGGCGACGACCCGCGACGCAGCCACGTGGCGCTGCTTAATCCCATTTCCGAGGAGCAGGCGGTGATGCGGACCACCCTGATTCCCGGCATGCTGGAGACGGCCCAACGAAATATTTCCAGACAGCAGACAAGTCTCCGCCTCTTTGAAGTCGGCAAGGTCTTTCTTCCCCGGCCGGAGGCCTCCCTTCCCACAGAAAAGGAGATGCTTGCAGGCCTCTGGACAGGTCCACGCGTTCAGGCCGCCTGGCATACGAAAGAGGCCGGCTGTGATTTTTTCGATATCAAGGGGGTGGTCGAAGGGATGGCTCAAACCCTTGGCATCGCAGGATTTACGTTTACCGCCCTGCCGGATGACCAGTGCTGCTACTCCCGCGCGGGACGTTCGGCGCAGGTGCTTCATGACGGGGTCATGGTGGGGGTTGTGGGCGAGGTGGATGCCTCGGTGGCGGACAGTTACAGTTTGAGGCAGGCGACGTTTGTGTTTGAGTTGGATCTGGAGATCATTGCCCAGCTTTTGCCTGACGACAGGAAAATGGCTCCGATACCCCGTTTCCCGTCAACGGACCGCGATATCACGGTTATCGTCGACCGGGATGTCGAATCCAGCCGCCTGTTGGACGCGGTAACCCACTCTGGTGAACAACTGGTGGAGGATCTTTACCTGTTTGACGTGTTTGACGGAGATCCCATACCGGACGGGAAAAAGAGCGTATCCCTGCGGATCATCTACCGCTCCGCCGAACGTACGCTGGAGGATGAAACCGTTAACGAGATCCACCACCATCTCACCCATCGCCTGATTACCGAATTCGGCGCGGCACTGCCGACCTGATCCGTCTGAATCCGCCGGCAGCGTTTTGACCGATATGGACAATACCGATGAAAAAAGACGCTTACGGCACAGCCGAGATACCGGACAAGTTTTACTTCAAGATAGGGGAGGTCAGCCATATCGCCGAGGTTCCCCCGTATGTACTGCGATTCTGGGAAACTGAATTCAAACAGATCAAACCCAAACGGACCGATGCGGGGCAGCGCCTCTACCGCAGACAGGATGTGGCGCTGATATTAAGGATCAAGCGGCTTCTTTACGACCGGAAATTCACCATCGAAGGAGCCCGGCAACATCTGAAAAAAAAATCGGGCGCTTCGACGGAACCGGTTGCCAAGCGCCCCGGTATTGCTGAGATAAGGACGGAACTGAAACACATCCGGGATTTGCTCGATTCCCGCCGGCGTTGACCTGGGGCTGGATATCCGTTTGTCGTGATGATGGCCGTGCCCATGGAATCATTTGTTGCTCTGCGGTGCGAACAGGATGCCGTTTCCTCCCATATTCCCGCCAGTCAACGCCATCATCCCGGAAGATGCAGCCGCCCGCAATGTGTACCGGATAGAAAGATATTGACAGGGCTTCTGTTTTGCCTTAATTAGTGTACTTTGGTGAGCGGGCATAGCTCAGTTGGTAGAGTACAAGCTTCCCAAGCTTGGTGTCGCGAGTTCGAATCTCGTTGCCCGCTCCATTTTAAGTCCGTTTTCGTCAGTTCCGATCGGGATGTCCGGAACATTCGCGGGTTTTCCGCTGGACGTAGGTTTTATGGACTGGTAAGTGACGGTATCCATAATCAGTTGAACATGGAAACGGGCTGTTTGCCCGTTTTTGTTTTTGTTCGGTGGGAACATGGCGAAACGCAGCGTAAAACGAAAAGGAATGCCGGGGGGGCGGGGGGCGCACCGCCACTCGGACCCGCAGGCCCTGGCGCGGCAGCGGGCCTTTGTCGAGACGGTTGGCCGCCTGGCTGAGCCCCTTTGCAGTGCCGAAGGGATGGAGTTGGTCCATGTCGAGTACCAGCGTGAACCGGGAGGGTTGACGCTGCGTCTGTACCTGGACAAACCCGGTGGCGTGACACTGGACGACTGTGTCGACATCAGCAGGCAACTGGAAGACATCTTGGACGTGCATACGCAAGATGCGCCGCCTTACCGGTTGGAAGTCTCTTCGCCGGGCCTTGACCGGCCGGTGGGGAAGCTTGAGGATTTTATCCGCTTTACGGGCCATCGGGCGAAAATCCGTCTGAACACCGACATCAACGGCCGGAAAAATTTTACCGGCGTGCTGGCCGGAGTGGTCGATGAAACGATCCAGATTCAGGTGGATAACGAGACGGTCAGTCTTAATTTTAACGATATTACACGGGCACGGCTGATCAATTATAACGGAGAACGCTGATGTTTATAGCAGATATCAAACGTGTGGTGGAACAGGTAAGCAGGGACAAGGGCATTGATGTTGAAATTCTGATCCGTGCCTTGGAAGAGGCATTGCGTTCCGCTGCCAGAAAGAAATTTGGCAGTAAGGTCGACATCGAGGCGCAGTATAGTCCCGACACGGGAGAGATCGAGGTTTTCCAGTTTAAAGAGGTGGTGGCAGAGGTGACCGAGCCGGATCTGCAGATCAGTATGGATGAAGGGCGTAAACTGGATCCAGAATGCGAGGTCGGCGACAGTCTCGGAACCAAAATGGACACCTCCACTTTTGGCCGGATTGCCGCCCAATCGGCCAAACAGGTGATCATTCAGAAGATGAAAGACGCGGAGCGGGATGCGGTGTACTCCAGTTATATTGACCGCAAGGGTGAAGTGATCAACGGTATCGTCCAGCGGGTGGACCGGGGCAACATCATCGTCAACCTGGGAACGACCGAAGCCATCCTGCCGACCCGTGAACAGATTCCCCGTGAAAATTACCGACGGGGTGATCGGATCCGGGCGCTGATTTTCGATGTGCTCTACGACACCCGCGGTCCGCAGATTGTGCTCTCACGAACCCATCCCGAACTGCTGATCAACCTGTTCAAGACCGAGGTGCCTGAAATCAGCGAGGGTATTGTTGAGGTCAAAGGGGCCGCCCGGGAGCCGGGAAGCAGGGCCAAATTCGCCGTTTCCTCCCACGACTCGGACATCGATCCGGTGGGTGCCTGCGTGGGAATGAAGGGCAGTCGGGTGCAGAACGTGGTTCAGGAACTCCGGGGTGAAAAGATTGATATCATCACCTGGCACGTGGATGCGGCCAAGTATGTGTGCAATGCACTGGCGCCGGCCGAAATCTCCAGGGTGATTATCGACGAAGAAAACAATGCCATGGAAGTCATCGTCCCCGATGAATTCCTTTCCGTCGCTATCGGCAAACGGGGACAGAACGTGCGTCTGGCCTCCAAGCTCACCGGATGGCACCTGGACGTCAATTCCGAATCCAAATACGATGAAATGATGAAGATCGGCTACGAATCACTGGTCAATGTTCCCGGGGTCGGCGAAGGTCTGGCAGATGCTTTTTTTGAAAAGGGTATCTATTCCGCTGAAGAATTGGCCGACTCTACCGTCGAAGAACTGGTTGAGATTCGGGGCATCGGGCAGGAAAAAGCCGTGGCGTTGATCGAAAACGCAAGAACGTATGCCATTGAAGCCGCCGAGGCTGCCGAGGCCCGGCGTTTGGAGGATGCGGCCCGCGCTGCCGAAGAAGCGGCCGCGGTACAAGCAGAAGATGAAGTGGTGCCGGCTGAAGCACCGGCTGAAACACCGGCCGATGAACCCGGTGAGGAGACGGCGTCCGACGCCGAAACTTCGGAAGAGGCGCAGTAGCGGTTCAGGACTCGGCTGAAACGGCAACCCGAGTGAAAAATGCCTACAAAACGATATTGGGGGGGAATGGATGGCAAAAATCAGAGTATATGAGTTTGCCAGAGATCTTAATATGACGAACAGGGAACTCTTGGACAGGATCCGGGACCTTGATATCGACGTCAGCAGCCATATGAGTTCTCTGGACGAAGATGTGGTAGCGAAGGTCAAATCCTCGCTTTTCGGAGAAGAAAAGGACGATCAGCTCGAGGAGAAGCGTGTGCGGCCCACCGTGATCCGGCGGCGCAAGGTGGCAACGCCCCAGAAGGCGGAAACCGCCGAGACCAAGGCCGTTTCGGCGCAAGAACCCGAATCCCCCCCGACCGAAGCGGAAAAACCGGCCCCTGCAGCGGAAGAGGTGGACGCGCCGGCAGAAAAGAAACCGGTGGTCAAGAAACGTAAAGCTGCCGAATCCGCCAAAATTATATCCAAGCCCGTGACCAAAGAACCAGACGTCCCGCCGGTGAAGGAGGAACCCGAGCCGGAGGCCGTGGCGCCCGTCGAGACCCCCGCTAACGAGCCGGAAACCACCGCGGCACCGGAGCCGGATGCACCCACCGCAGACGAAAAACCGCCGGTCACTGAAGCGGCAGCCCCCCCTGCCGAGACGACCGATGAAGATTCGACCGTCGGTGAGGCGTCCCCGGCGGAACCGCCGGTAGCCGAAGAAGCCCCCAAACCGCCAGTGGCAAAGGTCAAAAAAAGCAAGAAAGACACCCCGGCCAAGATCATCAAACTGCCGACCACGCCCCCGGTTTCCTCCCTCGCTGCACGGCGTACCGAACCGGCGCCGCCACGGTCTGCCCAGACCACCGATGCCTCCGTTTCCGCCAAGGATAAGAAGAAGGCATGGCGGAAAAAGGGCTCGGAACCCGGTGAGAATCGATATGGCAAAAAGAAAGGCGGCTTCCGTAAACGCGAGATTGTTGAAGGCGCGGCGCTTTACAGCGGGAAAATGCGTGGGCGGAAAGGCCGGAAGGGCAAAATGAAGGCCATGCCGGCCGGTCAGAAGACCCAGATCACCACGGCCAAGGCCATCAAGCGCCGGGTGAAGGTTGATGAGACCATCGTGCTGTCAGAACTGGCCAAGCGCATGGGCATCAAGGCCAACGAAATGATCGTCAAACTCATGGGGATGGGGGTCATGGCCACAGTGAACCAGACCATTGACTACGATACGGCGGTTCTGGTGGCCGGTGAATTCGATTACGAAGTTGAAAAGGCGTCCTTCGAGGAAGAGGTTATCCTGAAAAAAACCGGGGAGGACGATCCCGGCAAGCTGGTCCCCAGACCACCGGTGGTCACCATCATGGGCCACGTGGACCACGGCAAGACGTCGTTGCTTGACGTGATCCGCAAAACCCGCGTGACGGAGGGCGAAGCCGGCGGCATTACCCAGCATATCGGCGCCTACCATGTGGAGACCGAAAAGGGCGTGATCGCCTTCCTCGACACCCCGGGGCACGAGGCCTTTTCGGCCATGCGGTCACGTGGTGCCAAGGTGACCGATATCGTGGTGCTGGTGGTCGCCGCAGATGATGGGGTCATGCCCCAGACCGTGGAGGCGATCAACCACTCCAAGGCTTCGGGCGTGCCGATCATCGTGGCCGTCAACAAGATGGACAAGCCAGGTGCCGATCCGGATCGGGTTCAACGCGAGCTGAGCGAGCACGGCCTGATGTCGGAAGCCTGGGGCGGCGATGCTATTTTTGTCATGGTATCGGCCAAGGAAGGCTCCGGGATCGATGAACTGCTGGAGATGATTCTCCTTCAGGCGGAAATACTGGAACTCAAGGCCAACCCGGACAAGCTGGCCAGCGGCCATGTGGTCGAGGCCAAGCTGGATTCAGGCCGCGGGCCTGTGGCCACCGTGCTGGTGCAGGAAGGTACCCTGCGCGCCGGTGACTCCATCGTCTGCGGGATGCACTACGGCAAGATCCGTGTGCTCCAGGATGATCTGAGCCGCACGGTCGAATCGGCCGGTCCGTCAATGCCCGTGGAGATTGTGGGCCTTTCCGGTGTGCCCATGGCGGGCGATGAACTGGTGGCGCTGGCGGATGAGAAGGATGCCCGCCAGGTGAGTCAGCACCGTACCCAGAAGCAGCGCTCCAAAGAATTGGCCAAGACCAACCGGCTCAGTCTTGAGGGGCTTTTTGAAAAAATGCAGAAGGGTGAGGTCAAGGACCTGAACCTGATCATCAAGGCAGACGTCGACGGTTCCATCGAGGCCCTGAGAGACTCCCTGGTCAAGCTTTCCAACGACGAGGTGAGCATCAACGTGGTCCATGCGGCCACCGGCACCATTACCGAGTCGGACATTTCCCTGGCCGCCGTCTCCAATGCCATTATTATCGGGTTCAACGTCAGGCCCAATGCCAAAGTCCAGGAACTGGCGGCCGAAGAGAATGTGGACATGCGTTTCCACAATGTCATCTACAATGTCATCAAAGAGGTCAAGGATGCCATCGTTGGCATGATGGAGTCGGTTTACGAGGAGCGGGTTCTTGGCCGCGCCGAAGTCCGCCAGACGTTTCATGTGCCCAAGATCGGCACCATTGCCGGCTGCTATGTGACCGATGGCAAGATCCAGCGGGGCCAGCTGATGCGACTGGTCCGCGACGGCATTATCACCTACGAAGGAAAGAACAGCAGCTTGCGCCGGTTCAAAGACGACGTCAAGGAAGTCCAATCCGGATACGAATGCGGCATCGGCATCGAGAATTTCAATGACATCAAAGTTGGTGATGTCATCGAGAACTATTACATGGAAGAGATCCGGCCGGAAGTGGAGTGATAACCTACGATGGTTGTCGGCATCGGACACATGGTTTTCAGGATTCATCAGTGCGGATCCCTGAAGGGAAAACGAAAGGTGGTCAAGGCCATCGTTGCCCGCATCCGAAATCACTTCAACGCATCGGTGGCCGAGGTGGCGGACAACGACATTTACCAGCGGGCCGTCATCGGTGTCAGCCTGGTGGGAAGCGATCGCCGGTTGGTCAATGCCAAACTGGACAAAATGTTTAACTTTGCCGAAGACCTGGGGCTTGCGGAAATGATTGACTCCCAGTTGGAGATCATTTCCCTGTGATGGCTGCAACGCCCGGTTTTATCGGCACCTCACGGTCCGGAGAGCGGATCGAATGCGAGACAATCGTGGTAACCCGATCATTCAGTCGAGCGGAAAGAGTTGGCGGGCAGGTGCAGAAAGTACTGGCCGGCCTGATCCAAAACGGCATCAGCGACCCAAGGCTCGCCCAAGCCACCATTACCGGGGTGAGCATGAGCCGGGATCTGCGGATCGCCAAGGTTTACTTCGCCACCCACGGCGGCGCAGATGGCGAACACGCCGCGTTGACGGGATTTGAGAGCGCCAAGGGATTTATCAAACGAGAACTGGCCAGGGAACTGGGCCTTCGGTACATGCCGGATTTGAAATTTTTCTATGATGCATCGTTCGACTACGGTGCCCACATCAACCGGGTACTGAAATCCATACAAACCGATGATGAAAAAAATAATCCAACAGTTGGCGAACAGTGATCGCGTTCTCCTGGCATCCCATTCCAATCCTGACGGCGATGCCATCGGCGCCCTTCTGGCTACGGGGATCGCACTGGAAAAGCTGGGGTGTGGTGAAGTGGTGCTCTACAACGAGAGTGCCATCCCCGCCGTCTACCGGTTTTTGCCCTCGGTGGCCCGTATCCAGAAGCACCTGTCGGACCTGAATCGCTTCGATACGGCGGTGATTCTGGACTGCGGCGACTTGAGCCGTGTCGGGTCGATCGCCGAGGCCATCAGGACCATACCGGCCATCGTCAACATCGATCACCACATCACCAACACACGATTCGGCCACTTTCAACTGGTGGATGTGGACGCCTGCGCCACGGCTGAAATTGTGTACCGGCTGATCCAGTGCATGGATATAGAAATAGACACGGCCATGGCGACGGCCATCTATACCGGAATTTTGACCGATACGGGGTCCTTCCGTTTTTCCAATACCAACCAGGCGGCCTTTTCCATCTGCGAAACCATGGTCGCAGCGGGGGTGAAGCCGTCTCAGGTGGCCCAGCATGTATATGGCACCTATTCACTCGGGCGGATCAAACTGCTCAACCTTGCACTGGACTCCATCGAGATATCCAACAACGGGCAGCTTTCCATCATGACGGTTACCCGGGAGATGCTGGCGGACACCGGCACCCAACCCGAGGATGCCGACGGACTGATCAACTATGCCCGGCGGATTCAGGATGTGAAGATGGCCGCCCTGATCCATGAATTGGAAGGTGGCAGCGGCGCGACGGACGACCGAAAGCGGTTTCATGTGAGCCTGCGGTCGGACGGCAGCGTGGATGTTTCCCGGATTGCAATGGGTTTTGGCGGCGGCGGGCATGCCGGAGCCGCCGGTTTTTCAATGGAGTCCAGCCTGTTGGAATTGAAACGAACCATTTTTAGCCTGTCCGACGGTTTTTGCGAGACATGCCAACTGAATTAGACGGCATTGTCGTGGTGGACAAACCCGAGGGACTTTCGTCAGCAGGCGTCGTTGCGCGGGTCAAGGGCCTCTTCGGGGCCAATAAAGTCGGCCATACCGGGACGCTGGATCCGTTTGCCACCGGTGTCCTGATTTGCTGCCTCAACCGGGCGACCCGGCTGTCCCGTTTTTTTCTCGAGGGCGACAAGGCCTACGAGGCGGAAATGGTTCTGGGCCGGGTGACGGACACGCAGGACGCGACGGGAACCGTCATCGAACGGCACCCGGTGGACCGGCTGTCCGTGGAACAGATCCGGGAAGCCGCGGCGCGTTTCGTGGGCGCCACCACCCAGGTCCCGCCGGTATACTCGGCCTTGAAGCACCAGGGTACGCCGCTTTATAAACTGGCACGCCGCGGAGAGGCCGTGGAAAAGCCCGCCCGGCCGATACGGATTCACCGCCTGGACATTCTCGACGTGAACCTGCCGGCGGTCCGCTTCTCGGTGTCCTGTTCATCCGGAACCTATGTGCGCACCCTGTGTGCCGACATCGGTCGCGAACTGGGCTGCGGCGGACATCTCAGGCGGCTTCGCCGGACGGCCAGTTGCGGATTTTCCATCCATGCCGCCGTTGGCCTGGATGAACTGGCGGCATTCAGGGATCAAGGCCGTCTTCATGAAGCGATGATTCCCATGAGCGCGGCGCTGCCATTCATGCCGGCTGCGGTTGCCGATGGCGCACTGGCTTTAAAAATTCAAAACGGGGTGAAGCTGTCGGCGGCGGATATCCCGGATTCACCCCGGGTATCGGATAAGGGGGCCTTCAAGGTGGTCGATGCCGGCGGCCGGTTGATTGCCGTTTTGACCGAATCGCCGGAAACACGCAGTTATAATTATTGTTGTGTTTTTTCGAGGTAAAGGTGATAACGATAAGGTCGTGGATCGGCAAAAGATGATTAACGAAACCTTCGGCCTGGCTGCGGCCGTTCGGTTGAAACCAAGACTAAAAGCAAACAGGTAGTCAGCAACCATTTTAAGGAGGACGAAACATTGGCGTATACAGCAGAAACCAAAAAAGAACTGATTGAAAAATACAAAAAGCATGATTCCGATACCGGATCCCCGGAAGTCCAGATTGGTCTTCTTACCCATCGGATTACCTATCTGACCGAGCATTTGAAAGTGCATAAGAAAGATCATCACTCCCGTCGAGGTTTGCTGATGCTGGTCGGCAAACGCCGCAGATTGCTCAATTACGTCAAAAGCAACGATGTCCAGCGATACCGTTCGATTATTGAAACCCTTGGTCTGCGGCGCTAAGGTGATCCGGAAACGGCAACCCGGTGTCGCCGTTTCCCCATTGCCGGTATTCACGAACGCGGCTGCCGACTTTCCTTTTGAGGGACAGACCAACCGCCCACTTTGGCCGTCAGGCGTTCAAACGGCATGCCCACCGGCAATTTACAGGCAACGGGCAGATCGTTCCGGCCCTTGCCGCAATCATACCATGAAAAGGAATTCTAATGGAGTATACATTCAAGGCGGATGTGGGGGGCAACACCCTCAGCATCCAGGCGGGTAAAGTCGCCAAGCAGGCGTCCGGGTCCGTTGTGGTTCAATACGGCGATACAATGGTCCTGGTAACGGCGGTTTCCGCCAATAGCGAGAGGGATATCGATTTCCTGCCCCTTTCGGTGGAATACCAGGAAAAAATTTACGCGGCCGGCCGCATCCCGGGAAATTACTTTCGGCGGGAGATCGGGCGCCCCAGCGAAAAGGAGACCCTCACCGCCCGCCTGATCGACAGGCCGATTCGGCCCCTCTTTCCCAAGGCATACCGCTTCGAGACCCAGGTCATCGCCACCGTGCTCTCCATGGACCAGGAGAATGATGCGGACATGCTGGCCCTGGTGGGCGCATCGGCCGCCCTGGAAATATCGGACATTCCCTTCGCCGGCCCCATCGCCAGTGTCCGTGTGGGACGCATCGACGGCGAATTTGTCGCCAACCCCACTATTTCACAGGCGGCGGAAAGCGACATCAACATCATCATCGCCGGGTCCCGCACCGGTGTGGTCATGGTGGAGGGCGGCGGTGACGTGGTGGGTGAAGCAGACATGCTGGAGGCCATTTTTTTCGGCCACAAGGCCATTCAGCCCATCATCGACATCCAGGAACAGCTCAAGGCGGAGATCGGCAAACCCAAGCGGGTTTTTACCCCGCCGGAGAAAGACCCGGCCCTGGTCGAGATGGTCCAGGAAAAGGCCACCGCACCGTTGCGTGAGGCGCTGACCATACCCGAGAAAATGAAGCGGTACGAGGCCGTACGTACGGTCAAATCCCAGGTGGTGGAATCATTGGGCGAAGAGATGGCAGACCGGCACGGTGAAATCGGCGCCATCCTCGGTGGTCTCCAGAAGCAGATCTGCCGGGACATGATTCTCAAAGAAGGCCGCCGTATCGACAACCGCCGATTCGATGAAATCCGCCCCATCACCTGTGAGGTCGGGGTGCTGCCCCGGCCCCATGGCAGTGCCTTGTTCACCCGCGGCGAGACCCAGGTGCTCGGCATTCTGACACTGGGTTCAGGTGGCGATGAACAGCGGGTGGAAACCCTCAGCGGTGAAGAGAACCGCCCCTTCATGCTGCACTACAATTTCCCCCCCTATTCGGTGGGCGAGGTCAAGCGGGTGGGGTCGCCCAGCCGGCGGGACATCGGCCATGGCGGACTGTCCACCCGGGCTCTGGAACGGGTTCTGCCGGACAAGGAAGATTTCGACTACACGATCCGCATCGTCTCCGAGGTGCTGGAATCCAACGGCTCATCATCCATGGGAACCGTCTGCTCCGGTGCACTGGCGATGATGGACGGCGGCGTGCCCATCAAGGCGCCGGTATCCGGAATTGCCATGGGGCTGGTCAAAGAAGGCGACCAGGTGGTGATTCTGTCCGACATCCTCGGCGATGAAGACCATACCGGCGACATGGATTTCAAGGTGACCGGTACGGCCGAGGGCATCACCGCCCTCCAGATGGACATCAAGATCCACGAACTTTCCCGGGACATCATGGAGCGGGCGCTGGACCAGGCCAAGGCGGGCCGGCTGCACATTCTGGACAAGATGCTCCAGGCCCTGGCCGTCCCCCGCGAGGAGATCTCTCCCTTTGCCCCCAAGATCATCTCCATCAAGATCAACCCGGATAAAATTCGAGACATTATCGGCCCAGGGGGCAAGGTGATCCGGGCTATTCAGAGCGAAACCAACACCAAGATCGAGATCGACGACAGTGGTCTGGTGAAGATTGCCGCCACTTCTGCCGAAGACGGTGAGGCCGCCCGCCTGCAGGTGGAAACCTTGACCATGGAGCCCGAGGTGGGGGCCATCTACGAAGGAAGGGTGGTCAAGACCACCGATTTCGGCGCCTTCGTTCAGATTGTTCCCGGTACCGACGGCCTGGTGCATATCAGCCAGCTGGCCAACCACCGGGTCGGCAAGGTGACCGATGTGGTCAAAGAAGGGGACATGCTGAAAGTCAAGGTCCTGGAAATTTCCAAGGATGGCAAGATCCGCCTCAGCCACAAGGCCGTTCGGGAAGATGAACAAAAAACCGACGGTCAATAAGACGGTCCTCGATAACGGGGTACGCATCGTTTCCATGCGCATGCCCCACGTGCGCTCGGTCTCCATGGGAGTCTGGGTTCACGTGGGGGCCCGTGACGAGACCGACGTCGAGAGCGGTCTCTCCCATTTTATCGAACACATGATTTTTAAGGGCACCGCCCGCCGGAGCGCTTTTCAGATCGCCAAGGAGTTCGACGCCATCGGCGGGCAGACCAATGCCTTCACTTCCATGGAGCACACCTGCTACCATGCCCGGGTGCTTGACACCCAGCTGAGTACCATGGTGGACATCCTTTCCGATATCTTTCTCAACTCCTCATTTGATGGCAGCGAGGTCGAGCGCGAACGGCCGGTGATCTTTCAGGAAATCGGCATGGTGGAGGACACCCCCGAGGAACTTGTCCACGAAATGATGGGGCCGGCACTCTGGGGTACCCATCCGCTGGGGCGCTCCATCCTCGGTCCCCGGGAAAACATCCTTGGTTTTGACAGCGTGGCAATCAAGACGTTTTTCAAGCGGCTATATCAGCCGGACCGGATTGTTATCGCCATCGCCGGCAATGTGGAACACCATCGTCTGGTCGATATGGTGGCGCCCGTTTTTTCCACGATCGCAGGCGGCAGCGGTTTTGCCCCACGCGCAGTGCCGGCCGCCGGTTGCGGCATCGCCCTGAAACACCGGGACCTGGAACAGACCCATCTTTGCCTGGGCATGAACGGGGTGTCGGTTACCGATCCCCGGCGATTTGCCGCCTCCCTGCTCAACACCATTTTCGGCGGCAACATGAGTTCCCGGCTTTTTCAGATTATCCGTGAGGAGCGGGGGCTGGCCTATTCGATCTACTCTTTTTTGACCTCTTACACCGATACAGGCATGCTGGGGGTCTGCACAGCGGTTGATCCCAAGGATATAGAAACCAGCGTTGATTTGATCATAAACGAGGTCAGGCGCTTGAAACGGGATCCGGTTCCGGCCGAGGTCCTGGCAGACGCCAAGGAGTTCACCAAGGGCAACCTGCTCATGGCCGCCGAAAGTCCGGACAACCAGATGGCCCGGTTGGCCCAGAACGAATTTTACTTCGGGCGGACTCTCCCGATACAGTCGGTAATCGATAACATCGATGCCGTCACGGCCCCGGATCTGCAGGCCCTGGCCGAAGACCTGTGGGACGGGGGCAGGGCGGCCCTGACCATGGTGGGGCCTGGTGCAGACGGAACTGATTTTTCAGGGCAGTTGACCCTTTAGCGACCCGGCAGCACCAGGGCCGATGGGATCGCATCGAACGATCCGTGGGAAACGGTTACCGGCATCTCCGGGTCCCCATCTGACGGGCCCGACCGTTTCCGCCAACGGTGAGGGCGGCGATTCCGGCACTGCTTCCACGAATTTCCAATAATCCTGAATAATGACCTTTTTCCTATGCACCCGTCGCCATCCATTGCTTTTCTCAGGTTGAACCCCGAAAAGAACCGGGACATCCCCCTGCCACGGTATATGACCGCCCAGAGCGCCGGTATGGATATCTGCGCCGCCCTTGACGATGACCTGGTACTGAACCACGGCTGCATCTGCCTGGTGCCCACCGGATTTGCCATGGCCCTGCCGGACGGATTCGAAGCTCAGATACGTCCCCGCAGCGGCCTGGCAGTCAAGCATGGCATCAGCATCATCAATGCCCCCGGGACCATCGACGCAGACTACCGCGGGGAAGTTAAGATCGCCCTGATCAACCTCGGACCGGATCCGGTGACCCTCAAGCGGGGGGACCGCATCGCCCAGATGGTGGTCCAGAAAGTATACCAGGCCCGGATTGAGGTCGTCCATGATCTTGATGATACCGACCGCAGCGGCGGCGGATTTGGTCACACAGGGCGATGAAAATGGCCAAACTGCCTGAAGCGGGGGCCGCTTCCGCCGACCACCGCCTGTCCGTCAGCGTTCTGGCCAGCGGCAGCCGGGGAAACGCCACTTACGTCTCTGACGGCCATACCGCCATTCTGGTTGACGCGGGACTGTCAGGGGTGGAGATCCAGCGGCGAATGGCCAGCAAAGGATTGGATCCCAAGAATCTGGATGCCATCCTGGTTTCGCACGAGCACACCGACCACATCCACGGTGTCGGGGTCCTTTCCCGGCGCTTCGGCCTGAGGGTGTACATCAGCGATGGCACCCGACAGGCCACGGGAACCGCTTTGGGCAAACTGGCCGACGTCTGCCCCTTTCGCTGCGGCCATGCTTTCACTATCGGCCGCCTGGCCATCCACCCTTTTTCCATCTCCCACGACGCGATGGACCCGGCGGGTTTTACGATTGGCTGCAACGGGGCCAAAGTGGGGGTTGCCACCGACCTGGGGGTCGTTACCGGCGTTGTGAAAAACCACCTGGCCGCCTGTGACATCCTTATTCTGGAAGCCAACCACGATCCCCAGATGCTGATCGACGGCCCCTACCCGTGGCCGCTGAAACAACGCATCCGCGGCCGCAGCGGCCATCTTTCCAATGACGATGCCGCCTTGCTGCTGGAAACGATCAAGCATGAGCGGCTGGCCCACGTGATCCTGGCTCACCTGAGCGAAGAGAACAACACCCCGGCGAAAGCCAGACAGGCAGTCAAGGCTGTGCTAAACGATGCGGGGGTCAAGCTTCACGTGGCCTCCCAGGCGTCAGGTTGTAGGCTTCTGACCGTGGGATAAATCCGATGGCGCTGCCTATCGCAGACGCATTTCACCACGGAGTATCGGCAAAAGGCAGCCGCTGCAGCCGTTTGGTCTCGCCATGCGACCGTTTGGCGTGGGCCGCCGGGGGTTTACGACTCGTCTAGAACCCGGTCGTTGATGAAATCCATAAAGGTCCGGCATAAAGGGGAGATGCTTCGATGGCGATGGTGGGTGAGGTAAAAGGCCCGTTTGAGATTCAACCCGTCGATGGTGAGTTTCCTCAGATTTCCAGCCGCCACATCATCGGAGACGGCGATTGCTGAAAGAATGGAGACCCCCATGCGGTTTTTGATTCCCTGGCGGATCGCTTCGGTGCTGCCGATGCGGGCCACCACCTTCAGATCGTTGAGGCTGAGACCCGCCTCGGAGAAACTGGCCTGAATGGATTTAAGGGTGCCTGATCCATTCTCCCGTATGATAAAGGGCTCGCTGGCCAGTTGTTTCATTGTGATCCGCTTTTTTTCTGCCCAGCGGTGATCGGCCGGCACGACCAGACACAGTTCATCCTCCACCAGGTGGGTTTGCGAAATAGCGGCATGGGTGCAGACGGCACCGACCACACCCATTTCCAGATCACCACTTAAAATGGCATCGATCGTCTGCTGGGTATCGGCAATGGAGAGGCTGACGCTGACTTCCGGAAAGCGCTGGGTAAATGCCCCGATGATTGCCGGCAGTACAAAGGCCCCGGGAATGGTGCTGCCGCCCAGGTCCAGGCTGCCTTTTACCTTGCCCTTGAATTCGGCCATGGCGCTTTCGGTTTCGTCGCGCAGGGAGATCATCCGTTTGGCGTACCGGTAAAGCAGCCTTCCCGCCTTGGTGGGCAGTGCTTCCTTGGCCAGGCGGTCGATGAGCCGGCAGTCGAAGTGGTCCTCCAGGTCTTTGATGTGGCTGGATATGGTGGGCTGGGAGAGATGAACCGCCCGGCCAGCCCGCGAGAAGCTTTTCAGATCGATCACCTTGAGGAAAATATGAAGCTGCCACAGGTCCATGGCTTATGATCCGAATTTCGTTTTGATGCGGCGATTGACCCCGGGCGGCACCATGTCGGATATGTCGCCGCCGAATTGGGCTGCTTCCTTGATGATGGATGAACTGGTAAAGATCCATCGCAGTCCGGTCATGAGAAATACCGTTTCAATATCCCGATTGAGTTTCCGGTTCATGAGTGCCAGCTGGAATTCATATTCAAAATCGGAAACGGCCCGCATGCCGCGCAGTACGGCGCTGGCTTTTCGTTTCTGGGCGTATTCAACCAGAAGGCCGTCGAAGGTGTCGAATTCCACGTTGTCGATTCCCGACATGGATTCACTCAACATCTCCAGCCGTTCATCGACGGTGAACAGGGATTTTTTCCCCGGATTGTGAAGGATGGCAATGATGATCTGGTCGAACAGCCTCAAGCCCCGTTTGGCAATGTCGATGTGCCCGTTGGTGACCGGATCGAATGAACCTGGGTAGATGGCGATTCGTCGCATTAAGACTCCCGGCGGTTGAATATGGAGAAGGAAACCTGGTGGAACCATCGGTTCCGGAATAAAATTCAGCGCTGTTTTTAGGATTGGTCTCTTACCGTGGGCCAATGTCTGCCGGGAACGCTCTATAACATGGGTTCCATAAATGAAACAAGGGTTTTCCCGAATCGTCGCTGGTCGGCGAGGCCAAGCGTACCGATGGGATGACGGAGGGGTTCCCGGGCGCTGTGTTCAATGACAACCCGTGCATCCGGGGCCAGCGCCCCGCATGATACCAGGGCCGTCAACGCCGGCATCACGCAGTTGGTTTCATACGGGGGATCCATGAAGACCAGATCGAATGCCTGGGGTGCCGATGCCAGGCAATTGAGGTTTTTTCCGATATCCCAGTTGATCACACGGGTCTGATCGGTCAGTCCCAGTTCCAGGAGGTTGCGGCGGATTGCCGCAAGGGCCGGCCTGGCCCGGTCGACAAAAACGGCGGATGCGGCCCCACGGCTCATCGCCTCGATACCCAGGGCGCCGGTACCGGCGAAAAGATCCAGCACGTGCCGGTTCCGGATGCCGGCCGCCAGGATATTAAACAGGGATTCTCTGATGCGGTCCGTGGTGGGGCGGGTGGCCAGGCCGACGGGGGCGGACAGACGACGGCCTCTCAAAGTGCCGCTGATGACCCTCACGCTTTTCGTTCCGCGATCAATGTCTGGATATAATCGGACGCCACACCGATGGCCGCTGCGGTTTTTTCCACGTCGTTATCATGGCCGGCTAATTTCTTGAGGATATATTCGGTCTCGAAGGCGACGCGTGCCTTGTCCAGATCTTCGATGGAAAAGAGTTCTCCCCCGGTGGCTTTCGAATCGGACAGGTTGGCGGGCAGATCCTTTGCGGTGATGGCATCATTTTGAACCATAATGGCCAGCCGTTCGACGAGGTTTTTCAATTCCCGCACATTTCCCGGCCAGGCGTGTTTCGTTAGAATATCAATGGCATCGGAGGTGATGGTCTTGCGTTTTTCACGGTTGCTGGCGGCGGCCTCCGCCAGGAAAATTTCCGTCAGCGAGGGGATGTCTTCAGCCCGGTCCCTCAGCGGCGGCACCTCGATGGGAACCACATTGAGCCGGTAATACAGATCTTCTCTGAATCGTCCGTTTTCAATCTCACCCTCCAGATCTTTGTTGGTGGCTGCGATGACCCTGACATCCGTCGTCAGGATCCGCCCGCCGCCCACGCGCTGGAATTTCTTTTCATCGAGGACGCGCAGGATTTTGGCCTGGGTGGCCAGACTCATGTCGCCGATTTCATCCAGAAAGATCGTCCCGGTGTGGGCCAGTTCGAATTTTCCCCGTTTCTTGACGCTGGAGCCGGCGATGGCCCCCTTTTCATGGCCGAACAGTTCACTTTCTATCAGCGTCTCGGGGATGGCGGCACAGTTTACATCGATCATCGGGGATTCGGCACGGGGACTCAACTGGTGAATGGTTCTGGCCACCAGTTCCTTTCCGGTGCCGTTTTCTCCCTTGATGAGTACCCACGATTCGGTGGGGGCAACGGTGGCGATCTGCATTTTCAGGGCCTGAACGGGATTGCTGCCGCCGCTGATGGAGTGCTTCTCGATCGTTTTTTTCCGCAGGTAGCGGTTTTCTTCCTCCAGGCGGCGAAAGTTGAGGGCGTTGTTGATGGCCACGATGACCTTGTCGATATTCAAGGGCTTCTCGATGAGATCGAAGGCTCCCAGTTTGGTGGCTTTGACGGCGGTTTCCACATTGCCGTGGCCGGTAATGATGATGACCGGCAGGGTCGCCGTGCTTTTTTTGATCTCTTTCAACGTTTCGATACCGTCGATTCCCGGCATCCAGACGTCCAGCAGCACCAAATCCGGAGCCTCGGCATCGATAATCTTGAGCGCCTCATAGCCGTTGTTGGCGGTAATGACTTCGAACCCTTCGTCGGTGAGCAGACCGCTGAGGGACTGCAGAATCGTGGGTTCATCGTCGACAATCAATATGGAAGGGAACATTGACGATCTCCTTTCCCGGGCCAGCCGCCTATTCTCGAGAGGCCGGCAGGTGAGCGATGTTAAACGGGCAGTTCGATGACAAACTTGGCCCCTTTTGGCAAGTTGTCCTGTACCCGTATCATACCGTTGTGGTCGCTGACAATGGAGTTGACAATCGTCAGGCCCAGCCCCATGCCGGCCCGCTTGGTCGAAAAATTAGGTTCGAAAAGCCGTATTTTGTCTGTGTCCGCAATGCCCGTTCCATCGTCGGTGACTTCTATCCGAACCAGCTTCAATATGGGGTCGTAGGCCGCAGAAATGGTGATTTGCCCCTGGTTGCGAACGGCGGCCACGGCGTTGTCCACCAGGTTGATCATGGCCTGTTTGAACTGCTGCCGGTCCAGATTCATCTGGGGAATATCTTCACCGATCTGCACATCGAAACCGACGTCCGGGTGCCCTTCACGGTACAGGGACACCGTTTCTTCAATGATCGGAGACAGCCGGCAGGGCTTGGGGTCCGCAGTGGGAAACCGGGCGAAGGTCGAGAATTCATTGACCAGATTGCGAATCAGTTCGACATGGTCGATGATCATGCGGGTGCACTCGTCAAACACGGGTTCATCGATGCGTTCCGAATAGCGTCTCTTGAGCCGCTGCGCCGACAGGCTGATGGGAGTGAGGGGGTTTTTCACCTCGTGGGCGATTCGGCGGGCCACCTCCCGCCATGCCGCCATGCGCTGGGCCTTTTCCAGTTCCGTGAGGTCGTCAAATACCATGACGATGCCCATGGGCTGCCCCTGATCATCTTTTAACAGGTTGACATAGACGAGAAACGTTCGTGGCTGGCCGTTTACCGCGACCCGCAGGGGGATTTCCAGGGTCTGGTCCCGTACCGAGGTGACCCGGTCCATGATATCCTCGGCAAACTGAAGGTGGTCGGCGGCTAAAAGCCCCTCGTAGTGTTTGTTCAGAACCTTGCCGGCATCCAGGCTGAGCATGCGTTCAGCCGATGTATTGAATGTCGTGATGATACCGTCGCCGTCCAGGGTAACGACACCGGCGGAAACATTTTTCAGCACAATCTCCATGTACTGCCGCCGTGCCTCGATTTCCTGGTTCTGCTCGGTGAGTTTCCGGGCGGACAATTCCAACTGCTGGCGGTTGGAGCGAAGGTCCCGCGTCATTTTATTGAAGGCATCCACGAGGCTGCCGATTTCATCATCGGCGACGCTGCTGTCGATGGAAACGGTAAGATCCCCCTCGGCCACCCGCCGGGTACCGTCGGCCAGATCCATGATGGGAATGGTGATGGTTTTTGCAAGGTAGAATCCAAACCATACCGCGCAGAAAATAACCAGCAGCGCCACGATTGACAGGGTGATGTAGTAGGTGATCTGGATCGGTTTTTTCAATAGCTTGATCTGCTGGTATTCGTCGAGCCCCCTGGAGATGGATTCCATGTTTTCCGCTAAATCCGGGGGGATGAAGAGCCCCAGCACCACATGCGCGGTTGCCGTTGCCGGGGTTGCGTCAAAGGGCACCGTCCCGATGGTCCGAAGCAGTTCACCATTTTTCAGCGGTCCGGTGATGGTGCGGACTTTCTTGGTGCCGGCATCCTTGACAAATGCACCGGGGGGCGCCGCCTTCATGGCGACATTTTCCAGATCTTTTCCCAAAGCATAGGTGATGCGGCTGTAATTGGCGGAGTAGACTTCCACCGCGTCCAGGTCAAACTCACGCTGAACCACTTGGATGTAATGGTTGAGCTCTTTCTGCTTGACCGCTTCAGTCATTTTTTTCCGCTGGATCTGGTAGGAAATGCGTTCCAGAAAAAACTGGTGGCGGATTTCGTTTTCACGATAGAATTGCTGTCCGACCACAAGGGATTTTTCCAGGGCCTGCTCCACGGGGACGTTGAACCAGAATTCAATGCTGTTGGTAATAAAGTTGATCGAAAAGAAGAAAAGAATGATTGTGGGGAGCAGGGAAAGGGCCACGAAGGCCATCACCAGCCGGGTTCTCAACCGGGCGCCCATGACTTTCCGCCGCCTGGCATAGAGCAGCTTCACCAGGTTTCGAAATACCAGGAAGATCAGCAGAATCAACAGCAGCAGATTGATGTTGATCAGGATGAACATCAAGATGGTGTTGGAGACCGGGATGTCGGCGCCAAACGTGATGACCCGGTTTTCCGCCAGTGTCAGCACCCCCACCACCACGATAATCACCAGACTGATCACGGCTTCGCGCTTACGGCGGCTGCGTTCCTCTTTCGATAGGGTCGGTTTTGGCGTCGGGTTGCGTTTGCCGAAAATCATGAGGGCTTTTGAGAAGAGCGGTTAATAGATAAAATCGATGGTATACCAGTCGGTTTCGAAATCCCAGAGGGAAAGGAAAAAAAGGACGTAGTGCAGGTAATAGGGCAAGGTCACCCGGCTGAGTTTTGCCTTGGCCTGGATCTGGTATTGCTTTCCCTTTTCCAGCAGTCCCAGCGGGATCACCTTGAGGCTGTCGATCTCGGTCATCAGCTTTTTGGCGGCATCGAATGACTGAACGATCACCGGACTGCTGGTGTCCCATGAGCGGGATACCGCATATTCTTTTTTAAGACTGTTGTACTTGATGGTGTGCTCGATGGTCAGATCGGCCATTTTTTTGTCGAACCACATCCCCCGGGTCCGGTACAGGTTGACGAAAAAGGAAAAAGAGGCCGGCACGCCCCTTTTGACGGCGTCCTCTATCTTTTGCGTAAAGGCGTCCTCCACCGAGAGGTATACCAGCAGATCGTCCCGGGTATTGGTGACGATAATGTTGGTGAGCGTGGCATCCTTGGCCATGGCCAGGCCATGGACGGTTAAAAAAAAGATGCCCAGCACGAAAAAACCTGTAAACCGTCGGCAGGATCGGTTCATGGAGACGCCGTAGGATTCCTGAAGTTAACTAAATAGAAGAAAATATACGAAAAATAAACATATCGAAAGTGTTGAAAAATGGCAAGGGGTTTTAAGTCGCGTCCGGGGGGGAGATCCTGTTTATGCGGGATCCGGTGCCAGGGTGCAGGTATCCCAGGATGCTTTTTCCTCGAAGAATTTTTCCAGGAAGGCATGGTTGAAGGCGTGTCCGGATTTGCTGGCCACCACATGCCCCATAATGGGCATGCCGATGAGGGAGAAGTCACCGATGCAGTCCAGTACTTTATGGCGGACGAACTCATCCGGATACCGCAGCCCGCCATCGTTGAGCACCCGGTCCCCGTCTATGACGACGGCATTGTCCAGCGTTCCGCCCCGGGCCAGACCATAGCGCTTCATCAGTTCTACCTCGTGGAGGAAGCCAAAGGTCCGGGCCGCGGAGATCTCTTTTTCAAAGGTTTCCCGGTCGATGGCGAAATTGCAGGTCTGGGTGCCGATGAGCGGGTGGTCGTAGGCGATGGTGCAGGTTATCCTGAATTCGTCGGCCGGATAGATGGTCACGGATTTTCCGTTTTCATTCAGGGAGATGGGATCGTTTACTTTGAAATAGCATTTGGCGCCCTCTTGGCTGAGGGTTCCTGCTGATTTGATCAGTGTGGTGAACGGACCGGCACTGCCGTCCATGATCGGCAACTCATAGGCATCCACTTCAACGATGGCGTTGTCAATGGACATGCCGGTAAGTCCTGCCATCAGGTGCTCTATGGTGGAGACGATGCATCCCTCGGCGCCGATTACGGTTGCCAGGCTGGTGTCCACCACATTGTTAAAATGGGCGGTGACCCCCGGGGCACCGGGAAGATCGACGCGGACAAACCGGATCCCGTGGTTGACCGGTGCCGGTTTGATGCTGAGGTTGACGGTCTTTCCCGAATGGACGCCGACACCGGAACAACTCACCGGTGTCTTTATGGTCTGCTGATGGTGTTTCATTGAATACGATATCCTGATATGCCATGTCTGCCATTGGCGTTCATGGGCTGTTTTCGCTTATGAAATCGGAATCCAATCCATACGGGCAATCTTAATCACCCGCTTTTCTTTTGACAACCACTAAATGTCAATCTTTTGGATTTGCTTTTTTCGACAAAACCATTGTCCTATATCGACGGGCTTGATATACCTACGACTTCGCATGTTTCCCACGAAGTAAACTATCATTATCAGGGAGAGAGGCTTTGCTGGCCAGGGTTCTGAGCAGCGCCGTGATCGGTATCGAGGCATATCTGGTTGAAGTGGAAGTGGATATCGCCCAGGGACTTCCGACGTTCACCACGGTAGGGCTTCCCGAAACGGCGGTAAAAGAGAGCCGGGAACGGGTCAAGTCCGCGATTACCAACTCGGGCTATACGTTTCCGGCGGACCGGATAACCGTGAACCTGGCCCCGGCCAACATCAAGAAAGAGGGCACCGGTTTCGATCTGCCCATGGCCATCGGCATTCTTTCCGCGACCGGCATCCTTCCCGGACAAGCGGTTTCCGGCTATCTCTTCCTGGGGGAACTTTCCCTGGACGGCCGCGTCAAGCCGGTCAACGGCTCCCTGCCCATGGCCATTGCGGCCAAGCAAGCGGGATACCGCGGCATCATCGTCCCCACAGACAACGGCAAAGAAGCCTCCGTGGTTTCGAACCTTTCCGTTTATCCGGTTCGTACGCTGGGTCAGGTGGTGGATTTTCTCAGAGGATTCAAGTCCATTCTTCCGTTGAAGACGGATCTGGGGGCGGTTTTTAACGCCCCTGATTGTTCCGGGATGGATTTTGCCGAGGTGATGGGCCAGGAACATGCCAAACGCGCCCTTGAAATTGCTGCGGCAGGCAGCCATAATGTGATTATGGTGGGCCCCCCCGGTTCGGGCAAGACCATGCTGGCCCGCCGTATTTCCACGATTTTGCCGCCCATGACCTTTCAGGAGGCCATTGAGACCACCAAAATCTTCAGTGTCGTGGGACTGCTGAACCGGGATCAGCCGCTGGTTACCAGGCGGCCCTTTCGTTCACCCCATCATACGATCTCTGATGCCGGGCTCATCGGCGGCGGGCATGTGCCCCGGCCGGGAGAGGTGAGCCTGGCACACAATGGCGTTCTGTTTCTGGACGAACTGCCCGAATATAAAAAAAATGTGCTGGAAGTGCTTCGTCAGCCGCTGGAGGATCTCCAGGTGACCATTGCCCGTGCGGCAACCACCCTGACCTATCCATCCAGCTTCATGCTCATCGCTGCCATGAATCCATGCCCCTGCGGCTATCTTTCCGACTCGCGCCACGCCTGCCGGTGCACGGCCCACCAGATTCACCGTTATCGGTCTAAAATTTCCGGCCCCTTGCTGGATCGCATCGACATTCATGTGGAAGTCCCCGCCGTTGCTCATAAAGACTTAATCGCGGCGACCGATACCGAGTCTTCGGGGGCGATCCGGCGGCGTGTGGTGGCGGCGCGCCAGACCCAGAACCAGCGGTTTAATCGGACCCGGATATATGCCAACGCCCAGATGGCCAGCCGACATATCCGGGCCCACTGCCGCATCGGTGATGATGCCGCCCGTATTCTGGAATCGGCCATCGAACGGCTGGGACTGTCCGCCAGGGCCTACAACCGGATTTTGAAGATATCCCGGACCATCGCCGACCTGGAGGGCGTGGCCGCCATACAGGTCCACCATGTCACCGAGGCCATCCAGTACCGGAGCCTGGACCGCTCCATGCAGCATCAATGATCGCTGACCTTTTTGAGATCCGTGCTGCCGCCGTTTTCTGCCGAGGAGTGCCGGCCGTGAAGAAAAAATCACGAATATCGCTGTTGCTCATGGTCGTGTTTATTTCAGGATCGCTGATCCACAGCGCCGTTGCGGCATCCCCGGACCAGCGGGGCAACCATCGGAATGTTCTGCGATTTGGTGTTCATGTCAGTGAAATGGGAAACCTGGACCCCCATTTTGCCGCCGGTTCACAGGATCGGGCACTGGCGGATATGGTCTTCAACGGCCTGTTGCGCTACCTGCCGGGAAACGTGCCCAAGATCGAACCGGATCTGGCCGTGCGCGTTCCCGGATTTGAAATGATCGGTGGTCGGCAGGTCTGGACCGTCAGGCTGCGAAAGGGGGTCTGGTTTCACGCCGGGCCGCAAACGGAGGCCTACGAGTTGACGGCCGAAGACGTGGTCTTTTCCCTTCGTAAATCGGCCAGTCGTGAATTTTGTGCCTACGCAGGAGAGTATGAGGGCATGACCGTTGTCCCGGTCGATCGATACACGGTACGCATCACCGTGGAAAAACCGGTTTCCTCCATCCTTTTCCTGCCCAAGCTGACCAACTATGCCGGCGGTTTCATCGTCAGCAAACGGGCCATCGATTCCATGGGGTATGAGGGGTTCAAGCAGCATCCGGTGGGAACCGGTCCTTTTGTTTTCAGCGGCTACACGCCCGGCGAAAAGCTTGTCCTGGCGGCCCATGACCACTATTTCCGGGGCCGGCCGCAGATCGATGGCGTGCAGATCCGGTTCATTCCCGATATCGGGGCCCGCGAAACCGGCTTAACGTCGGGCGAACTGGATGTGATCATCGGTTCCGGTGAGAAGGGCTGGCCGGAAAAGATGGCCGGTCAGCCGGGAATTGCGGTCGATACCCATGGTGTCGGCGAGGTGGCCACCATCTACCTCAATACCCGGATGAAGCCGTTGGACGATATCCGTGTCAGACGCGCCATCGCATTGGCATTGAACCGGGAGGCCTTTTTGGACACCATGAGCAAACAGCTGGCGGGCAGCGTCTTTTCCCCTGTACCGGCCCGGTTTCTGCCCGGGGGACTCACGAAAACGGACGCAGAGATCCTGGACCTTACCTACTCCCAGAACCTTGCCAGGGCCAGGGACCTGATGGCCGATGCCGGCTATCCTGACGGTTTTGCTCTCGACCTGGTGTCTTCGGAAAAGCGACTTTATCGAACCTACTACCGGGAAATGGGCCGGCAGCTGTCCCGGATCGGTATCCGCTGCCGAATTGCCGTCGAGACCCATTCGACCATGCACAAGCTGATTCGCCGGTCTCCCCGACCCATTGTAATATATGTGGCCTGGCGCCCCAATGCGGATGCCTACCTGAGCCGGTTTTTCCATTCCGACGCCATAATCCTCACCGGCGCCCGGCCGGATACGAATTTCTCCAGTTACGACAAGGTCGACCGGTTGATCGAGGCGGCCCGCCTGGAGATTGACCCGGAGCGGCAGATCCAGCTGTGGGTCCAGGCCCAGATTCGGATTCTGGATGACATGGCCGCTTTCCCGATCATGTATTCCAAACAGTGCTATGCCCGCAGGACCATCGTGAATTACGGGCATTCGCTGGTTTCCACCATGGCCCTGTATCCCCAGTTCACCGAGAATACCAGATTGAAACGGAATCACTAGATCCCCCTGCGCTGCCCCCGGCAGGATAGGAAAGACCGATGAGCACCTATCCCAAAGTACTGATCACCACACTGCCGCTGGTCTTTCTGTTGCTCCTGTCCACGGTCGGCATTGCCTACCATTTTTCACGTACAGCCCTGACGGAGCTCGCCGAAACATGGCTGGACACCCGCCTTTCGGAGGCCATTCAGGTTGCTGCCGGACAGGATGACATGCTCCGCCGATATGGCCTGGAGGATATCCCGGCCAGCATCACCAAGGCCAAGCTGGATGCCGGAGCGGCCATGTCGGCCATTGAGGTGGGGGAACTGGGTTTCATTTTTGCCATCGACCGGCAGGGCCTTGTCGCCGTGCATCCGGACCCCGCCATGGTGGGCAGGGATGTCGGCCAGGAGGCATGGTTCAGGAATCTCAAACCGGAACGAAGCCGGCTGCGCCACCTGACCCCGGCCGGAAAGCACCTGGCCCTGGTCGACTATTTCGCACCCTGGGAATGGTATATTCTGGCCAGTGATCCCGAGCAGGAGGTCTACGGGGTCGCCAACCGCATGAAACCTTATCTGACCGGCCTGGGAATTATCGGGTTCGCAGTCATGGCCGGGGTGTTGATGCTGCTGACCCGGAGGCTTACCCATCCGTTGCGACTGCTGACGGCCGGTGCGGAGCAGATTGGCAGGGGAGATCTCGACACGCGTATTCTTATCGATGCCCAGGATGAATTCGGCCGTCTGGCCGTGGTTTTCAACCAGATGAGCCGGCAACTTCAGGAGTCCCTGACCGCCCTGCAGCACCGTGAAGCGCATTTCCGGTCCCTGATCGAGCATACATCCGATATTATCGCCATTTTAGATTCCGATGGCTGCATTTCCTACCTGAGTCCTTCCGTCGAACGCATCCTCGGATATTTCCGGGATTCGGTGATGGGACGCCGGGTTTCCGATTTCATTCATCCCGATGACAGGGACCGCACGCTGGCGATTTTCAAAAGGCGCATGGAAGGGGACACCGACAATTCGCCATCGGAGCTTCGCTTCAGGCATCATGACGGCTCATGGCGAATCATCGAGGCGACCAGCAACAACATGCTGGGTCATCCGGCAGTAGAGGGGCTGGTGGTCAATGCCCGCGATATCACCAAGCGTAAAAAGGCCGAAGCCGACCTCCAGCGATCCCACCAGCAGCTGGAGGACCGGGTGGCGGAACGTACCGCCGAACTGTTCAGGAGCAACGCCATGTTGCGTCAGGAAATCGAAGACCGCAAGCAGACCATCAAGGAAAAAGAGCAACTGCAGGACCAGCTTCTCCAGGCCCAGAAATTGAAAGCCATCGGCACCCTGGCCGGTGGTATCGCCCACGATTTCAATAATCTGCTCATGGGGATCCAGGGCAATGTCGACATAATGGCACTGGACATGGGGGGCGGTCATGCCCATCGTGGCCGGCTGGACACCATACGGGACTGTGTGCGCAGCGGCACCGGGCTCACCCGGCAACTGCTGGGATTTGCACGTCTGGGAAAGTATGAGGTCAAGGCGACCGATACCAACGCCCTCATCCAAAAAAGCGCCGACATGTTCGGGCGAACCAGGCAGGAACTGCGGATCATTTCCAACTGCCGGCCGGATGTGTGGTCCGTCAACGTGGACCGGGGGCAGATCGAACAGGTGCTGCTCAATCTGTTTATCAATGCCTGGCAGGCGATGCCCCAGGGCGGCACCATCTATCTGGAAACGGCCAATGAAACCCTGGATGACCGCCAGGCGGCGGTACACCGGGTCAGTTCCGGGAAATACGTGAGGATTTCCATTCGAGACACCGGTATCGGCATGGACCGGGCAACCATGGCACGTATTTTTGACCCTTTTTTTACGACCAAAACCATGAAGCGGGGTACCGGATTAGGGCTGGCATCCGCCTATGGCATCGTCAGAAATCATGGCGGCTATATCGACGTGTCCAGTGAAATCGGCCATGGCGCCACCTTCACGGTTTACCTGAAGGCCCTGCCTGAAACGATCGCCGGAGCAGCCCCCGCTGATGAGAAGCCCCGCTCCGGGAATGAGACCATCCTGCTGGTTGACGATGATCCATTAATTCTTGATGTGGGCCGGGCGATGCTCAGTGCCCTGGGATACGAGGTGCTTACCGCCGGTGGCGGCAAAAAGGCCCTGGCGGCCTTCCGGGATCACCATGACCGGATCAGTCTGATCATTCTGGACATGATCATGCCCGATATGGGCGGTGGCCGGGTCTATGACCAGCTCAAGGCCATCGAGCCGGGCGTCCAGGTGCTGCTGGCCAGCGGGTACAGTATCGACGGCCAGGCCTCCGAAATACTGCAGCGGGGCTGCAACGGCTTCATTCAAAAACCCTTTGACCTGCAATCCCTGTCCGAAAAAGTGAGAACGATTCTGGACGCACCGACAACCGGTCAGGTCTGAAGACCGTTTTCAGGTCGTTGTCGTTTCTCCGGTCGGTCCTTGACGCAGGTGGGGCACGACGGGAGGGGGGCCGTCGAGGCGATTCGGTTGGCCGCCATCAACTCACCCGGCGGGCTTCAGTGTCGGAGGGTCAACCCGGTCATCTGGCAGCAAAGGGGATATTGCCGCCATCTTGGACTGCTTTTTGCGGCACGCAGCATGTTCTGCCATCCGTAGCATCCGCGGCATTGACATCCGTTTTTCAAACACGGGGGTGCATCCCCGCTTCTGGTCACCTGGGGGGCAAGGGATTGCCCGGCACGGCGCGGGCGTCTTTTTCCCGTTGTCTGTGAGCCGTTTTTCATTGCTCGTATGTTGGTGAACCTGAGACAAAAAGTCAAGTGATCCCTTGATTGGCTGCGGCTGCTGAACTATAGAGAGAACGGTGTAAAGCCGGTCGCTGCCCGGTGAAAAAACAGGTCGGCCGGCATCCCGGTACCGCTGGTCCGGAGTGACGCCGTTTCATGGCATGCCGCAGGCAGCGGACTGTCCGATGCCCGTGCTGATCGCATGCTGTGTTCGTATCGATCGTCAGTCTGCCCGCTCAGATCGCATCCCTTCCGGTTCGGACCGTGCCATCCGACCGACCGGGCGGGCCAACCCCACCGCAATGGGCTGATATCCCGGCGTTGCGGTTCATTCAAGGAGACACATCCATTGTCAGTCACCTCCGCTGCATCCGCACGCGTTGCCTGTTTCGATGTGATTATCGTCGGAGGGGGGCCCGCCGGCCTCTTTTCCGCCCATTACCTCAGCGAACACACCGATCTCAAGGTACTGCTCCTGGAGCGGGGAAAAGGGCCGCTCAAACGCGTCTGCCCGGTGGCGGACCGGCAGTATTGCACCCAATGCAAACCATGCAATATCCTGTGCGGCATCGGCGGCGCCGGGTTGTTTTCCGACGGCAAACTCAATTTTATTCACAAGCTGGGAAAAACCGACCTCACCCAGTTCATGCCCATCGCCAACGCCGAGTCACTGATCGCAGAAACCGAGGCCATTTTCAACCGCTTCGGCATGGATGCACCGGTCTACCCGACGGACATGGATCAGGCCAGGACGATCAGAAAGCACGCCAAACGGTTCGGCATCGACCTGCTGCTGATCAGGCAGAAGCACCTGGGCAGCGACCGCCTGCCCGGCTATATCGCCGCCATGACCGATCATATCAAATCGAAGGGCGTGACCATCCATACGTCCGAAGAGGTGAAGGATGTGATGGTCGAAAGCGGTCGGGTCGTCGGCGTAAGAACCAGCCGGGGAGAGCGGCGCTGTGAGAAGGTGATCCTGGCGCCGGGGCGCATCGGGGCCGACTGGGTGGCACGGGTGGCACAAGAACACGGCATCGGCCTGACCCAACGGGGCATCGAGGTGGGGGTGCGGGTGGAGGTGCATAACGATATCATGCAGGACCTGTGCGACGTGATCTACGATCCCACCTTTTTCGTTCAGACCGGCAAGTACGATGACCAGACCCGCACCTTCTGCACCAATCAGGGCGGTTTTGTCTCCCTGGAGAGCTACAGCGACTTTGTGTGCGTCAACGGCCACGCCTACCACGACCGCAAATCCACCAACACGAACTTTGCCTTTCTCTCCAAGGTGGTGCTGACCGAACCGGTTACGGACAATCAGGCCTACGGGGAGGCCATCGGGCGCCTGGCCACCCTCATCGGCGGCGGCAAGCCCATCCTCCAGCGGTTCGGGGACCTGAAGCGGGGACGCCGCAGTACCTGGAACCGGGTCAGCAAGGGGTACATCGAGCCGACCCTCACCAACGTGGTGTGCGGGGACATCGCCATGGCGCTGCCCGAGCGCATACTGACCAACATCATCGACGGGTTGGAGCAACTGAACCGTGTGGTGCCGGGCGTGTCCAACGACGAAACCCTGCTTTATGCGCCGGAGATCAAGTTTTTTGCCACCCAGGTGGAGACCTCCCGGGATTTGGAAACGGAAATCAAGGGCATGTTCGTGGCCGGTGACGGCCCCGGTGTGGCCGGTAATATCGTCTCGGCGGCCGCCACCGGTCTGATTCCCGCAAAGGCGATCGTGGAAAACACAGGCCGGTCCGGAAAATAGACCGAAGGCGGAGGTCCCCACCCAAATGCCGAGGGAAGGATGCCTGGTCGTTTTGGGTACAGATACCGCTGCAACCCCTTACCTGATATGGCTTTTTGCTTGGGTCCGGTATCGGATTTACGGGTTCTCGACCACCAGGGTGCGCACGATGTCCAGCAGAGGCGGTTTAAGCGATCGCCAGCTGGGAAACAGGGCCTTTTCGCCGTGCCATTTCAAGTCCACCACCTCGTACTTTTCCGGGATGACTTTCTCGGAATCCCGGCCGTAGGTTTGCCGGGGGTAATGCTCGACCAGTACCATGCGGTTATGGTCGATTTTAAAGCGGTGAACGATGGTGGTGGCCACATGGCTGATACAGGCCTTTACGGACACCTGTTTCATGGCGGATGGCCGGTCGCCGGGCAGATTTGAAACCACGGCAATGATGGGCCTGAGGAGCGGTACCGCCGCGGTTTCGCTTTTGCTGAGGTCAAACAGCCGCAGACGGCAGCGGCCGGCGGCCAGGTTGAATTTGCCGCCGTATCCGTCCCAGTTAAAAACGTCGTCGAAAATTTTCAAAGGCGCTCCTTTCTGTCCGCTCCGTTTTCATCCGGAAATGGCCGTTTGGTATTCAGGCCACGGCCTCAGGGGGGCTTACAGCCGCAGGCTCGGTATCGCGGATTGCGGAAACCCAAGAACGACGGCCCGGCCTGCAGGCGGCGATTTTCTCATGGACATATCCTAATGCCGGGTCAACGCACTGTAAACCCTTACCAATCTGTCCGGCAGGTCGTGGACGTTGCCGATGCGCGTGTGGTGGGTGCTGCCGTACAGTCGGTCCAGTCGTTCGTTCTCGTTGGCGCCGATGGTGATGGCTTTGACGTGAGTGGCGGCGGACCTGGCCTCCATGACCGCCCGGCGGGTGTCCTCAACCGCGTAGGCACCCTTGTAAGCCACGTCGTTGGGGAACCCGTCACTCAGGATGAGGACCAGCCTCACCCGGGCCTGAACCGGCGCGAGAAGCGCGGTGGCGTGGCGTATGGCTGCCCCCATGCGCGTGCTTCGCTGGGGGGCCATGGCGCTGATTCGCCCTTTAACGGCATCGTCAAAGGGGGCCTGAAGGTCCTTGATGCGATAATAATCGACCCCCAATGGCCCGGTGCCTGAAAAACCGGCGATGGCAAAGCGGTCTCCGACGACTTGCAGGGCCTCGCAGAGCAGCACAATGGCCTGCTTTTCCACATCCAGCACACGGGTGCCCCGGTCATCAATGGTGCCGGCCGTCGACCGGGACAGGTCGACCAGCAGCAGGGCGGCCACATCCCGCACCCGTTTCATCCGTTTAACGAAGAGGCGGTCCGAAGGCATCAATCCGGCTTTCCTGTCCAGGGCATAATCCAGCAGGGCCCGGTAGTCGAATGCATCCCCTTCCCGCCATTGGCGCAGGATGGTGATTTCTTCGGGACGCAGCATTTCGAAGGCGTAGCGGATGCGCCCCACCAGACCGCGGAACTCCCGGAGGGTCTGCCGGTAGAATGTCGTATCGCCCCCCGGCAAGTCCCGTTCCAGCACCCTGACCCGGTCCGCGAGGTAGTCACCCAGGCATCCGTCCCATTCACGGTAGCGAAAGGCATCGGCGTCGTCTTCACCGGCGTCCGGCTGCCCGATGCCGTGACCGCACATCAAGGATTCCAGCTCCGGCCAGCAGCCTTCAACGGCGGAGCAGGGGACCGGTTGGGTCCACCGGCTGCCAATCAGTTGGCTGACATCTGCCGCGGACAACTGCCCGTTCTGGCGGATGAGAAGACGCCGGACATCCGACCGATAGACCTGAATGTGTCGTTGGGCCAGGTGCGTCTGGATATCCGCTGCCAGGCGGTGGTAAGCGGCGTGGAAGGGAGCGAAGGATGCGGGCTCCAGCCGGCGGCCGAAAGGAAGGTGCAGGGGCTGATAGCCGGACTCCCCCGAGCCGGCGGCGAGCTCCGCCAGTGCCGGGTAGAACCTTATTGTCAGCCGGGCGCTGGTTTCCACCGTGTCGTTGCCCCGTGATATCGCCTGGTCCAGACGAGCCGCCATGTCCATGAAAAGGGGGGTCAAGGCCGGTTCCGCCTCCAGCGATTCATCCATCACCAGGTGCCGATAGAGGGGAAACCCGGTGCCGGCGGCACGGTGACCGGTCCGGGCCTGCAGGAGACCATCGGCCAGCGCCTCGGTGAGTCGGCCGGCCAGGCCGGGATAACGGCGCCTCACCTTCAGGGCGACGCGGCCGTGCTCGAAAAGGGTGAACAGGTCCAGGGCAAGGCCGGGGTCCTCGAATCCGTGCAGGAAACGGTTCAGGTCGGATTCGGCATTCCGAGCGGCAGGGGGCTCCGGTGGTGCCGCCCCGGCGGCATCATCGGGCACTCTATCCACATCCAGGTCATAGGTCCCGAATTCGATGGCACCGGCCTCCAGGCTGGCCAGCAGCCGGTAGAGGGCTGCGTTGTCCGCGCGGTTGTCCATCAGGTCCATCTCGTCGGGCAGGTAGATGGCCTGCCCATCGCATCGAACCAGGGGGGGGGCAGCCCCAGTGGCGGCCTGTTTTGACGGCAGCGTGGAAAGCGGGCGGACGGCCACGGCCAGGCCCGTGCGGGCCTGGAGATAGCGTTCCAGTCTGGACCGGACTGACGGCAGGGGCACCGCCACCTGCAGATCGCGGCAAATGTCTATGGCCTGCCGGGACTCCAGGGACAGAAACCGGGCGCCCAGGTCCGGATCTTTGTGATAGCGCCGGACGGCCTGATCCAGAAAATGGTTCAGGGCACCGCCCGACAGCAGGCGAAGGCCCGATTCCAGACCCTGGAGATAATTGTCGGCCAGCCGTTCATCCATCCGGATGATGCGGGCCAATCCACGGATTTGAGCCAGCCGCCGGGAGGAGGCAAATTCACCCACGGCACGGGGCAGGGTATGGGTCAGGTAAACCGTCCGGTTGTATGAAAGCGTCAAGGTATAGGTGGTGACCAGAAGCTCGAGAAACGCGTGGGCACAGGCCAGTTCCTGGTTCTCGATAAATGCGGAAAGGGTCTCCAGCGGGGCTTTCAGCGTGTAAGTGCCTTTTTGCAGCATGATCCGGGTGGCCGCTTCGAACCGTTCGGCAAGGCGGCTGTCCCCGCACGTCAGCACCGGCACCAGATGCCGGGCAAAAATACAGGCCAGGGTCGGCCCCCGGTCGGCCGCCGCATTAACCAGGCTGCGGTATCGGTCCAGATCGGCCGGTGTGCCCTTGGCCAGCATCCGGCCCATGCCCTCGGCCAGGTGGCGGCCGAAAGAGACCTCGACGGCCAGGGCGTCGATCACCTCGTCCACCACCCGGACCAGGGGGCCGGCCACCATTTCCGGTTCGGCGTCGACCAGATGGCGGCCCATCCGCTCGGCGGCCTGCGGGTCGGCGATGGCCAGGTCGTCCAGGGGGCGCCGTGCGGTGCGGGCAACGGGGTGAGGAATGGCCGGGTCCATATTAAATCAGGTCGTCAATGAGGTCATTGAGGGTTTCCTGAAGCCGGTCGTCATCGGTGAGCGGCTGGCACAGGGCCGCCGTGCAGGCGCCCTTGAAGGGGATTCCCTGGCGGATCAGGCTGGCGGCATAGATGAGCAGCCGGGTGGACGCGCCTTCGGTAAGCCCATGCTCCCTGATATGGCGGATTTTGCCTGCCAGGCCGACCAGGCGCGCCGCCGTGTCATGGTCCACCTTTCCTTCGATCGCCACGATGCGGGATTCGTCTTCCGGCTCCGGATAGTCGAATGAGAGGGAGACGAAGCGCTGGCGGGTGCTTTGTTTCAGGTCCTTGAGCACCGACTGGTAACCCGGGTTGTAGGAGATGACCATGAGAAAATCGGGATGGGCCTGGATGACTTCCCCTTTTTTGTCGATGGAGAGGGTGCGGCGATTGTCGGTCAGCGGGTGAACGACCACGGTGGTATCCTTGCGGGCTTCCACCACTTCATCCAGATAGCAGATGGCCCCCATACGCACGGCACGGGTCAGGGGGCCGTCAACCCAGACGGTTTCGTCGTCTTTGAGCAGGTAGCGACCGATGAGGTCCGAGGCAAACAGGTCCTCGTGGCAGGCCACGGTGATCAAGGGCCGTTTGAGCCGGAAGGCCATGTGTTCAATGAAACGGGTCTTTCCGCATCCCGTCGGGCCCTTGAGCATCACGGGCAGGCGAGCTGCTGCCGCTGCTTCGAACATGCGGATCTCGTTATCGGTATCCAGGTAAAAAGGTTCGGTATCGATGGTGTACGGGGTTTTGGAGGCCTCATCCAATGTCATCAGATCTATCCACCCTGTTTCGTATCCCACGACGTCTGGAATCCCGGTGGACCCCTTCCGGCAGGGCAACGCGCGGGGAATCAATATTTGACATCACGGCCGGAGCGTATATATTGGCTCAACTTGTAACCGCCGAGAAGCGATATAAAAAGGTAACATATATTCGATGGATGATAAACTCAACAGCGAGATGCTCCACCATCTGGATCATGACGGAAAACGGATCATCCTCGTGGGGACCGCCCATGTGTCCACGGAGAGCGTGAATCTGGTAGAAGCGGTCATTGCCGAGGTCAAGCCCGATACGGTTTGCGTTGAACTTTGTGAAAGCCGTGCCCAGGCCATCCGGCAGAAAGACCGCTGGCAGGAGATGGACATCATCAAGGTGATCAAAGAGAAAAAGGCCTTTCTCCTGCTTTCCAACCTGATGCTGGCATCCTTTCAAAAACGTATTGCCGACCGGCTCGAGGTGTCCCCCGGCCAGGAAATGATCCAGGCCATGGACTCGGCCGAGGCCGTTGGCGCTGCCGTTCATCTGGCGGACCGGGATATTCGTACCACCCTGTCACGGACCTGGCGAAACATGGGGTTGTGGGGCAAGATCAAGCTGATTTTCCAGTTGATTCTGTCCTTCGGGGAGGTGGACGAGATCAGCGAGGTGGATGTGGAAAAGATGAAGCAGCAGGATATGCTGGCATCGATTCTGGACGAGGTCGGTAAATCCATGCCCCAGGTTCGCACCAGCCTCATCGACGAGCGGGACCGCTACCTGGCGGAAAAGATCCGCACGGCGCCAGGGCAGACGATTGTGGCCGTCGTGGGCGCCGGTCACGTGCCGGGAATGAAGCGCTACTGGGATCAGCCCATCGACCTCGAGTCCCTGGAGACCCTGCCCCCCAAAGGGCAGTTTTCCGGATTCTTGAAATGGTTCATCCCTTTTTGTATCTGTGCCCTGATTCTTTATGGCTTTTTTCGCGGCGGCGCCGGCGCCGGGACCGACATGGTGACCTGGTGGGTGCTGGCCAACGGCATCCTGGCCGGACTGGGGGCATTGATCGCCCTGGGACATCCGCTGACGGTTCTATCGTCAATTCTGGCAGCGCCGCTGACTTCCCTCAACCCCATGATTGCCGCCGGATGGGTGTCCGGACTGGTGGAGGCGTTTTCGCGCAAGCCCAAGGTCAAGGATTTCGAAAGCCTGCCCACCGATATCCTCTCGGTCAAGGGATTCTGGCGCAACAAGGTCACCCGTGTGCTGCTGGTGGTGGTGTTTACCAACCTGGGAAGCGCCGTCGGGACCTTTGTGGCCATACCCATGATGATGAAGTATCTGTAGGGGATTCGGGGATTGAATATATGCTGTCGGCTTTAAATTAAATCGTTTGCCAATCCCCCAATCCCGTAATCCCTTAATTCGAAATCCTGATGTCGGAGGCCCGATCCCGATCCCACATCACCCCTTCTGCGCGATTTTCACTACCGTACGCTGGCAGACCTGGCCGTCGTCGAGGCGATGGGTCATTTTCACCGTTTGGACGAGCCCCAGGGCGAAATTCTGAATGCACTGCGGATACAACTGCCATTCCTGCTCCAGACCCTTGCGTTTCACGTCGTCCAGGGTGTCGGTTTCCATTATGGGAAACGCCCGCTGGCCGATGATGGGGCCCGAGTCTTCCCCGTAGTCGATAAAATGGACGGTGCAGCCCCCCACCTTGCACCCGTAACGAAAGGTGTCTCCATAGCCGTCGACCCCGGGAAAAGAAGGCAGAATAGCCGGATGGATGTTCATGATGCGCGGATGGACCGGATCGGTGTTGAAGCGGTCGATAAAATAAGGCGTCAGGTTGCGCATGAAACCGGCCAGAACCAGAAGGTCCACCGGACTGTGGGCCTTGATTACAGCAAGCAGGCGGACCTCGGCGGCGGCCCGGGTGCAGAAAAATTCTCTTACCCGGTCCTCGGGGGCCCCGTCGGCGAACAGGTGCTGTTTGGCGAGTATTTCTGAAAAATTGAAGTCGTCTGGCAGCGTGAAGTAGGCCGGATCCTGACGATAGGATCGGATAATCGGCCCGTATTCGACAACAAAGTCGGGGATGCCGTGTTTGCGCGCCCGGCCAAGGCCCTTCACCCCGGCTTGGTCCGACCCCACAAAGGCCATCTCTCCATCGATACGGCCGTCTTCACAGGCATCGATAATGGCCTGAAGGTTGGTTCCACCCCCTGAAATCAGTGCGCCGATGCGAAAACTTTTACCCATGTCAAGCCCCTTTTTCCCTTGAGTCTGCTTTGTCCGGCCCAAACCCTGCGTTGAAAAGAGGTAGCAGAGATGACCGGTCCGTGTCAATTTCCAGATGGGGTTTCCGTCGTTTAAGTTATTGCCCCCGGAGGCGATAAGAGTGGTTACGGGAAATGGTGAGTTCCCGCGATGCCCATGGGGCAGCGTCCTTTTGTACACAACCTGACGATAAGATGGTGGCGGTCTTCATATGGAAAATGTATACGTGGCCCGGCAGCCCATATTCGACAAGAACAAGAACATTTACGCCTACGAACTTCTTTTTCGCGACGGCACCGCCAATTATGTGCCCGATATCGATGGAGACGTGGCCACCACGGCCCTGCTGACCAACACGTTTTTCACCATTGGCATGGACACCTTGGCAGGAGGGAAAAAATCGTTTATCAACTTCACCCAAAAGCTCCTGGAGAAGAAAGTCCCGTTGCTTCTGCCCAGCGCAACCACCGTGATCGAAATTCTCGAAGATGTGAAACCTGACCCGGTGCTGATCGATGCCTGCACGCAAATGGTTGCCGAGGGCTATTCCATTGCCCTTGACGATTTCGTATATTTGCCGGAGCTGGAACCCCTTATTGCCATGGCATCCATCATCAAGTTCGATTTCCGTCTTACCCCCGAGAAGGGGATCGAAGCCTACCTGGAAAAAATTTCCAAAGCGGATTGCTGTTTGCTGGCGGAGAAAGTAGAGACCCACGACGAATTTGAGGCGGCCTTAAAAATGGGTTTCGAATTGTTCCAGGGGTACTTTTTCTGTAAGCCGGAAATCCTCCGGGGGCAAGAAATCCAAGGTTCTCAACTCAATCTTATGATGATCATGGCCCGGATCAACAGCGATACCTTCAGCTGCGATGAACTGGAGACGCTGATCGCCCGGGACATGGGCATCTCCTATAAATTGTTCAAGTATCTCAACTCCGCGTTTTTCGCCCGTGCCAGCAAGGTCGCTTCCGTCAAGCAGGCTCTGGTGTACCTGGGAGAAAAAGAAATCCGCCGTTTCGTGTCCCTGATCGCCATGTCCCGACTGGCGGAAGGAAAACCCAACGAACTGGTTCGGGCGGCCTGCATCCGGGGCAAGCTGTGTGAACTCCTGGGCACGGAAGCCCGGGAAAGAACATCCCCGTCGGAGATGTTCACCCTGGGCATGTTTTCCCTGATCGATGCTGTTTTGGACCAGCCCATGGACAAGATTCTGGGCGAACTGCCGCTTTCCGGGCCGATCAAGCGGGCCCTTGTGGACGCCAAAGGCCGCCTTGCCGGATACATCGAACTGGTGCGGTCCTATGAGGCCGGGCGATGGGACCGGGTGGCCCCCCTGTCAAGGGCTTTGAAGATTGATGACCAGGCCCTGCCCGCCCTGTATTTTCATGCCTGCAGATGGAGCGACAGTGCGGCGAAAGCCTGCTGAAAAATACGGCCATGGCAGGCCCCTGCTGCCCTGCCCGGCCTGTTGCGGAAACGCGAATCCGAAGCGCTGTGCAGACGGTTGCTGCCGGCCCGGAAATACACAGGAACGGTTGACAATCAAGGGCCTTATTATTATGTTTGTTTGACTTTTCAGCACCCCCAACTCCCATCGAAAGGATATCCCGACATGGCAGCAGGTATCATGGAAATAGAAGACAGCAACTTTGATGCTGAGGTAGTGAAGAGTGATAAACCCGCCGTGGTTGATTTCTGGGCTCCCTGGTGCGGCCCCTGCAAGGCCATTGGCCCCATTCTTGACGAATTGGCCAAAACCTATGGCGACCGGGTAAAATTTACCAAGTGCAATGTGGACGACAATCCGGTGACGCCCGGCAAGTTCGGCATCAAGGCCATTCCCACGCTGATCTTCTTCAAGGACGGCGAAGTGGCGGATCAAATCACCGGCATGGTCGCCAAATCCAAACTGGAAGAGGCACTCAACAGTGTCCTTTCCTGATGTTGTATACGTGGATATGAAACGGTTGCTGCTTGCCTGTGTCAGTATGATGCTGATTTGTTCCGGATGCGCGTGGCTGGAAGCCAAGGAAGACGATCTGTCCGCCCAGGAACTGGTTCAAAACGGTGTCGATTACTTCGAGGACGGCAATTATAAAAAGGCCATTGAATCGTTCGAGAAGTTGCGGGATTGGTATCCGTTTTCCCGATATGCCATCCTGGCGGAGTTGAAGATTGCCGATGCCTATTTCAACCTGGAATCCTATGCCGATGCCATCTTTGCCTACGAAGAGTTTGAGCAGCTTCATCCCCGCAACGAAGCGGTTCCGTATGTGGTTTTTCAAATCGGCCGGTCGTATTTCAACCAGATCGACACCATCGACAGGGACCAGTCCAATGCCGCCAAGGCGCTGGAGACCTATCGCCGCCTGATCCGTCAATATCCCAACGACGCTTATGCCGGCATGGCCAAAAGCGATGTGGTGGCTTGCTACCAGAGCCTTTCCGGACATGAGTTTTATGTGGGAACCTTTTACTACAAAAACAAGAATTACAAGGCGGCCAAGGAACGCTTTACCGCCGTGGTCGAAAAGTACCCGGACGTGGGACACCATTACGAGGCCTTGACCTACCTGGCCAACTGTGACGCCTGGATTCAATCGCAGCTGCAGCCGCCGGAGGTCCCGTCGGCACCATGATTCTCGTCAGCGCCTGCCTGTGCGGCCAACGGTGCCGGTACGACGGGCAAACCAAAAAAAAACAGGCCCTCATCACACAACTGGGCAGGGAAAACATCCTTCCCGTCTGCCCCGAACAACTGGGCGGCTTGGCGACCCCGCGGCCGGCATGCCGGTTGCTCGGCGGTGACGGGGCGGACGTGCTGGCCGGGTGCGCTCGCGTGGTTGATGAACTGGGCGTCGACCGCACCGGTGCTTTTGTGAAAGGAGCCCGTCTGACCCTGGAGATGGCCTTGTCGCATGGGGTCGACCGATGCTGTCTGAAGGCCAAAAGCCCGTCATGCGGATCCGGGCTGCTGATGGCATTGCCCCCCGATGAACTGCCGGACGGCTACCGGCCCGTGCTGGGGGTGGCAGCCGCCCTGCTCCAGGCCCACGGCTTCCACATCGAAGAAGTTTTGTAACGGGATGCAAACGGTTTTGCGGTGGAAAAGGCTTTACATGAGCAGCGATTTAATGTAACAAACCTGAGTTTGAAAAAACAGTCGGGGCCGAATGGCCCGTGAATCTACCCATGTGAAATAAACGGAGAAAGTTGGTCATGTCTAAAATGTGCGAAATATGTGGAAAAAAACCCATGGTGGGAAGTAACATCAGCCACGCCCATAACATCACCAAACGCCGGTTTAATCCCAACCTTCAGAGCGTTCGGGCGCTGTACAAGGGGCGGGTCAAAAAAATGGTGGTCTGTACCCAGTGCATCAAGTCGGGTCACGTCGTCAAAGCGGCCTAGCCCAACCGTCTGACCTCCAGGACCTGCTTGACCTGTTTTAAGGACTCCACCACACGGGTCAGATGGTCCGTGCCCTGGACCGACAACGTAAAATAGCTGTCCACGGTCTGGTTGTCTTTGGTCTCCGTATTGGCACTCAAAATGTTGGCGCCGCTCTTACTGATGTTGGCCGCCACGTCCGCAAGCAAACCTACCCGGTCAAGGGAACGCACGACGATTTTGACCGGGTAGGATTCGTTCATTTCCTGGTTCCACTCCACCTCGATCTGGCGCTCCGGATTCAATTTCATGGCATTGACGCAGGTGGTTCGGTGAATCGTCACGCCGTACCCCCGGGTAATATATCCGGTGATGGGATCACCGGGCACCGGTTGACAGCATTTGCCGAAACGCACCAGGATGTCATCCACCCCCTTGACCACCACCCCGCCTTTTTCCTTTTTCTTCCTGTCCTTGGCGACGATTTTATTGAAGAGGGATTCGGTGTCGTCCACCACTTCCTTGGGGGTGATCTTACGGATGATCTGCAGCGGCGTGATTTTGCCGTAGCCGATGTTGGCAATCAGGTCTTCGGTTTGCTTGAACCCAAAGCCCTCCACGACTTTTTGCATCTCTTCGCTTTTAATCAGGGCGTTGAAGTTCAGCCGGAATTTTCGAAAGGCCTTTTCGCACATTTCCCGGCCCAGGGAGACGCTGCGCTCCTTTTCCTGGGTTTTGATCCATTGCCGGATGCGGGAGCGCGCCTTGACCGTCTTGACAAAATTGAGCCAGTCTTTTGACGGGTGGTGCCCCTTGCTGGTGATCACCTCGACGATTTCACCTGTCTGGAGCTCATATTTGAGCGGGACCATGCGGCCGTTCACCTTGGCGCCCACACATTGAGCGCCCACTTCGGTGTGGATCAGGTAGGCGAAATCCACCGGTGTGGCGCCCTTGGGCAGCGATTTGATCTGTCCCTGGGGGGTGAACACATAGACCTCGTCGGGAAAAAGGTCGATGCGCACATTCTCCAGGAATTCATTGGGGTCCCTGAAGGCTTCCTGGTTTTCGACCAGATTCTGCACCCAGGCAAAGGTTTTGGAGACATTCTCGTCGATGACCTTGCCTTCCTTGTAGCTCCAGTGGGCAGCGATTCCCGATTTGGCCACCCGGTCCATTTCATGGGTGCGGATCTGGATTTCGATGCGCTCGCCGAAAGGGCCGATGACGGTGGTGTGCAGGCTCTGGTACATGTTCGGCTTGGGCATGCCGATGTAGTCCTTGAACTTCTTGGCGATGGGCCGCCACAGGCTGTGCATGAGTCCCAGGGCTTCGTAGCACTGGGGGATCGTGTCCAGGATGATCCTGAAGGCGATGATGTCGTAGACTTCTTCGAACGGCAGATTCTGGCTCAGCATCTTCTGGTGAATGCTGAAAAAATGTTTGTAGCGACCGTTGACCTGGGCTTTCAGCTTGTTTTCGTCCAGCTTTTTATGGATGTAAAGTTTGACGGTTTCCACATAATTTTCACGGTCTTCCCTGTCCTTGTCCACCCGGTCCCGGATATCCTGGTAGGCTTCGGGGTTGAGGAAACGAAAGGACGAGTTTTCAAGCTCATTCTTGATCCAGTAGATGCCCAGGCGGGCGGCAATGGGCGCATAGATATCCAGCGTTTCCCTGGCAATCTTCTTTTTTTTGGCCTCGCTCCGGTGGAACTGGAGGGTTCGCATGTTGTGGAGGCGGTCGGCCAGCTTGATGAGGATGACCCGGATGTCGTCGGCCATGGCCAGCAGCATTTTGCGGATACTTTCCGCCTCCCTGGCCTGGGCGCTGTTAAAGGGCAGCTTGCTCAGTTTGGTAACGCCGGAGACGATGTGCATGACGTCGTGGCCGAACATTTCTCCGATTTCGGCTTCCGTGGCGTGGGTGTCTTCGACGACATCGTGGAGCAGGCCGGCGGCGATGCTGATGGAATCCAGCTTCATGTCGGCCAGGATGCCGGCCACTTCGAGGGGGTGGGAGAGATAAGGTTCGCCGGAGAGGCGCATCTGACCGTCATGCACCCGGGCCGAAAAGATGTAGGCCCGGTCGATGATGTCCACATCCACATCCGGGTGGTTTTCGAGGACCTTATCGAGGATGTCGGTGATTCGAATCATTTTTAATAGGCTTTGGCAAAGACGACCCGCTTGTCGCTGGATTTGCCGCAGCAGATGCAGGTCCCCGTTTCCGATCCGGCATCTATCGGGACGCAGCGGATGGTGACATTGAGATCCGCTTTGATTTTGCTTTCGCAGGCCTCATCCCCACACCAGTGGGACATGGCAAAACCGCCGTGGACCTCCGGTTTTTCCTGGTTTTTCGGGGTGAACCAGTCGTAGAAATCGCTTCGGTCGTCCACATTGCGGGTGTGTTCCTCGCGGAACCGGCAGGCCCGCTGGAACAGCTGGTTCTGGATGTCGTCCAGGATATCGGGCAGCTGCGCAATGAAAGCCTCGCGCTTGATGGCGGTTTTGTCCCGGTGGGGGCGGTCACGACGTCCGACGAAAACGGAATCCGCAGCCATGTCCCGCGGCCCGATTTCCAGCCGAAGGGGGATGCCTTTTTTGATCCAGTCCCATCCCCGGGCCCCACCGATGTCACGGTCATCGATTTCCACCACCAGATTCCGGCCGGCATAGACCATTTCCCTCAAGGCCGCGGCCAGGCCGTTGACGTAGTCCATGACCTGCTGCCGGTCATCCGGCTTTCTGAAAATTGGCAGCAGCACCACATGGGCCGGGGCGACCCGGGGCGGCATGATGACGCCGTCGTCATCGCCGTGGGTCATGATCAATCCGCCGATCATGCGTGTGGAGGTTCCCCAGGACGTCGTCCAGGCAAATTCTTCGGTTTCGGTTTCAGTCTGGAAACTGATATTGGAGGCCTTGGCGAAGTTTTGCCCCAGGAAGTGGGAGGTGCCAGCCTGAAGCGCCTTGCGATCCTGCATCATGGCTTCGATGCACAAGGTGTCCACCGCACCGGGGAAGCGCTCCGCCGCCGTCTTGTGGCCCTCGATGACCGGTATGGCCAGGTAGTCCTGAACCATGCGGGTGTAAACGCTGAGCATCATCCGTGTGCGTTCGATGGCCTCGGTATCCGTGGCATGGGCGGTGTGGCCCTCCTGCCAGAGAAATTCGCTGGTGCGAAGGAAAATCCGGGTCCGCATCTCCCAGCGCACCACGTTGGCCCACTGGTTGATCAGCAGCGGCAGGTCACGGTAGCTGCCGATCCATTTGGAGAAGGAATCGCCGATGATGGTTTCCGAAGTGGGACGAACCACCAGGGGGTCGGTGAGGGGGCCGCCCGGAACCAGTCTGCCGCCGGGCGCCTTCTCCAGGCGATGATGGGTGACAACGGCGCATTCCTTGGCGAACCCTTCAACATGTTCGGCTTCTTTTTCCAGGAAATTGATGGGAATAAAGAGCGGAAAATAGGCGTTTTTCACGCCGGTGGCTTTGAACATCCGGTCCATTTGCGCCACGATGTTTTCCCACAGGGCGTATCCCCAGGGTTTGATGACCATACAGCCGCGAACCGGGGCGCGTTCGGCCATGTCCGATGCCTTGATGACCTGCTGGTACCATTCCGGATAATCTTCAGCCCGTGAGGGTGAGATGGCATTTTTCTGCTGTTTTCCCATGTCTGTGTCCTAACTGTTTTTTTTCGGAATCAATTTCAAAAGCGCCCATTGCCCCTCCCCGCGTCATCCCTAACATGGGCGCATCGGGGGGTGGAAGACGGTTCAATGGGCGTCGGCCTGCGCTTCAAACTCGTCCACGGCTTCCAGAACCACCTCGACCAGCCGGTCTTGCGGAAATTTCTTGACCACTTTTCCTTTTTTGAACAGGATGCCCACCCCATTTCCGCCGGCGACGCCGATGTCTGCCTCCCGGGCTTCGCCGGGGCCGTTGACCACACATCCCATAATGGCCAGCTTCACCGGGGTGGACCGTGTCATCAGGGCCTTTTCGACCCGGTCCACGATATCAAACAAAGGGATATCGCATCGTCCGCAGGTGGGGCAGGAGATTATTTCCGGCCCCCGGTGCCGAATGTCCAGCGCCCTGAGGATTTCATAGCCCACCCGGATTTCCTCCACCGGGTCCCGGGTGAGGGAAACCCGCAAGGTGTCTCCGATGCCTTCGGCCAGCAGGGAACCGATGCCCAGGGCCGATTTAACGATACCCGAGTAAAGGGATCCGGCTTCGGTCACTCCCACGTGAAGGGGGAGGTCTGTTTTTTGGGACAGCAGCCGGTAGGCTTCAAGGGTGCGGGGAACATCCGACGCCTTGATGGAAATTTTGATGTCGTGAAAATCCAGCTCCTGCAGAAGGGACACGTGGCGCAGGGCGCTTTCAACCATGCCGTCGGCGGTAACCCCTCGATGCTTTTCGAGAATGTCCTTTTCCAGGGACCCGGCGTTTACACCGATGCGAATGGGAATCCGGCATTCCCTGGCGCACGCGACCAGCGCCTTGATATGCTTTTTACTGCCGATGTTGCTGGGGTTGAATCGCAGGCCGTCCACACCGGCCCTGGCCGATGCAATGGCCAGACGGTAGTCAAAATGGACGTCGGCCACCAGGGGGATGTCAATCTGCCGTTTGATCCGGCTGACGGCATCCGCCGCCGATTGGTCGGGAACCGCCACCCGGACGATTTCACACCCGGCCTGCTCAAGCTGCCGAATCTGTCTGACCGTGGCCGTGACGTCATCGGTTTTCGTATTGGTCATGGACTGGACACTGATGGGTGCGCCACCCCCTACGGCAACGCCGCCCACCATGATCCGACGGGTTTTTTTTCGCTTTATGGATAGAGGCATTTTGCTGTTGTGGGGCCCTGGAAGTAAATGATGTCGATTTAACCCTGAGAATCAGCATGCACAATAATAGCGAAAAATACCAAATGTCAAAGCACAAATATCGGACGAGGGCTTGAGACGCGATTTGAGCGGACTGTCGGCACCATGCCTTCATTTGGCATTTTTCATTTTCCCTCAGGCATTGATGCGCAACGCGGCGCTATCCCAGGCCGCAGAACGGGTTGGTCCGCTTTTCAACGCCGATGGTGGTATTGCCCATGTGCCCCGGATAAACTTCGACCCCGTCGTCCAGTGAAAAGAGCTTGGTCCGGATGCTGCTGATCAGCGTGTCGAAATTCCCGCCGGGGAAATCGGTTCTGCCGATGGAGCCGCGAAAGAGGGTGTCTCCCACGAAAACCGCTTTTTTCAGGTCGCCGGCTTGTTGGTATTCGGTGTAGAGGCCGATACCGCCGGGGGTATGGCCGGGCGTGTGAAGCACCGTCAGGGTATGGGTGCCGAACGTGATGGTATCCCCGTCGTTCAGCAGCCGGTCCGCCGTCGGTGAATCTTCCGCCGCCAGTCCCCAGGCCGCCGCCGAAGCCGACAGTTGGGAGAGCATGGGGGCGTCGGCGCTGTGGATGAGAATATCGGCGCCGGTGGTCTCTTTGAGCCGCTTGTTGGCACCCACGTGGTCAAAGTGGCCGTGGGTATTGATGATATGCACGACGGTCAATCGATCCCCTGACAAGGTGGTGAGGATTCTGTCGGCATCGTCGCCGGGGTCGATGACCACTGCCTGGCGTGTCTCTTCGCATCCGAGTATAAAACAGTTTGCCTGAATGGGGCCCAGGGCCATTTGACGGATAATCAAGCTCTTCCTCCTGGCGGAAATATTGTTGTAATTCTGAATTTTAAATGTTGAATGCTGAACTGAGGTATTTTGTCAATTGTTAAAATGAGAGTCTGCCTTCATTCAAAATTGGACTGATGGCAACCTGCATTTTCAATGGAGATGCCGACGTTCAGCATTCATCCTTCAGCTGCTTTGTCCGGTGGCTTTGGGTACGCAGGATACCTGATTTTCCTCTATGGCGATCCGCAGGCTGTCCAGGATGCCGTTGATGAAAGCACCGGACTCCTCGGTGCCGAAGCGCTTGCCGACATCGATGGCTTCGTTGATGGACACCTTGGGCGGAATGTCGGCGCAAAAGAGCAATTCGAACGCGGCGATTCGCAACACATTGCGATCCACGCAGGACATGCGCGAGAGCTTCCAGTTGCTGGAGAACTGTTCGATCACCGTATCGATGGTTTCACGGTTTTCCTGCACCCCGCAAACCAGACGATGGAAAAAGGGCTCCGCCGGATTTTCTTCCGTAAACGAGTTGCAGAAAGAACCAACGGGGTCTTCCCCCGGATCACGGTGCATGTCCATGTAAAACAGGGCCTGCAGGGCCTGTTCCCTGGATAGTCGACGGGTTCCCATGCTTATCCCTTGTCCACCGTATCCATGAGGTTGGCCATTTCAATGGCGGACACGGCCGCACTCCAGCCTTTGTTGCCCGCTTTGGTGCCGGCGCGTTCGATGGCCTGCTCGATGGTGTCCGTGGTGACGATGCCGAAAATGACGGGAACCTGCGTCTCCATGCTCACCTGGGCAATGCCCTTGGACGCTTCGGCGCAGACGTAGTCAAAATGGGGCGTGGCACCGCGGATGACGGCCCCCAGGCAAACGATGGCATGGTATTTGTTGCTCTGGGCCATCCGCTGGGCCAGCATGGGGATTTCAAACGCACCGGGCACCTTGACGACATCGATGTCCGCGTCATCCGCACCACTGCGGGTCAGGGCGTCCACGGCCCCGCCCACGAGTCTGTCCGTTATGAAATCGTTGAAACGGCTGGCGATGATACCGAACCGTTTTCCCTTGGCGACCAGGCCGGCTTCGATGATATTCGGCATAAGACGGGTATCCTTTTCTTATTGATGCGTTGTGGTCTCTTCAAAACTGAGGGTATGGCCCATTTTCAATTTTTTGCATTCAAGATAGCACCGGTTGTGCTCGTTTGGCTCGACCTCGATGGGCACCTGCTCCACCACGCTGAGCCCATAGCCCTGAAGCCCGACCATCTTTTTGGGGTTGTTGGTCAGCAGGCGCATTTTGCGGACGCCGATGTCCACCAGCATCTGGGCGCCGATACCGTAGTCGCGCAGGTCATCCTTAAACCCCAGCTTCAGGTTGGCCTCAACCGTGTCCATCCCCTTGCAGCGCTGCAGTTCATAGGCCTTGAGCTTGTTGATCAGGCCGATGCCCCGCCCTTCCTGGCGCAGGTAGAGGATGACCCCGGCTCCCTCGGCCGCCACCATTTCCATGGCCTTGTGCAGCTGGTCGCCACAGTCGCAACGCATGGATCCGAAGATGTCCCCGGTCATGCATTCCGAGTGCACCCGCACCATGGTGGGCTGGTCCGGGTCGATTTCCCCTTTTACCAGGGCAATGTGGGTCAACTCATCCACGTCGTTTTCAAAGGCGATCATTTTGAAGTCACCGCCGTGCAGGGTGGGAATGACGGTTTCGGCCGCGCGGTGAACGAAGCTCTCCGTACGGATGCGATACTCGACCAGATCGGCGATGGTGCAGATGCCGATACCGTGCTCCTCGCTGAATTTTTCAAGGGCCGGCATGCGGGCCATGGTGCCGTCGTCATCCATGATTTCGCAGATGACGCCCGCCGGCTTGAGGCCGGCCAGCCGGGCCAGGTCCACGCTTCCTTCGGTCTGCCCCACCCGCACCATGACGCCGCCGTCACGGGCCCGCAGCGGGAAGATGTGTCCGGGGCGGGTCAGATCGCCTGCTTTGGCGTCGTCGGCCACTGCCGCCGCCACGGTGGTGGCCCGGTCAGCGGCGGAGATGCCGGTGGTCACCCCGCATTTGGCTTCGATGGAGACCGTGAATCCGGTTTCGAAGGGGCTGGTGTTGTTCTGCACCATCATGGGCAGGTTGAGCTGGGCGCATTTTTCAGCGGTCAGTGACAGGCAGATGAGGCCCCGTCCGAATTTGGCCATGAAATTGATGGCTTCGGGGGTCACCATTTCCGCCGCCATGGTCAGGTCGCCTTCGTTTTCCCGGTCTTCATCGTCGACTAGGATAACCATTTTGCCATTTCGGATATCCTCGATGGCTTGGTCGATGGTAATTGTTGGCATGGTGGATCTTTCTCCTGCAGTCCGTTCATCTTGACGACCTGGCAACCGGCATCCTTCATGCTGAATTGTTGACAACGTCGTCCAAACGTGGGTTGTGGTGAATGGTTCCCCAGTCAATTGCCGCAAGGCGATGCGCCGGGGACCACAAAACGGCCCATTGCCGCGTCGTGCCTGGGGGTCCTTATCAGATAAATCCGGATTTGGCCAGCAAAGCCCTGTCTATGCCACCGTGGGATGTATCGGCCTCGCTTCCCGGCCGTCCGGGGTTGAGGACAAAACGTTCCACGTACTTGCCGATCATGTCGGTTTCGATGTTGACCGGATCTCCCACCTTCTTGAGACCGATCGTGGTGAGGCCGGCCGTGTGGGGAATGATGCTGACTTCGAATGACGTGCTGTCGCAGCGGTTGACCGTCAAGCTGGTGCCGTCGACGGCGACGGACCCTTTTTCGATCATGTACCGAGACAGGCTCTCGGATACCCGGTAGGTGATGACGATGGCATTGGCCAGGGTTTTTCTCTCCCGCAGGGTGCCCGTGCCATCCACGTGGCCGGAAACGAGGTGGCCGTCCAGCCGGTCCGACAGTCGCAGGGCACGCTCCAGGTTGACGCGCTCGCCGATTCTGATTCCGCCCAGAACACTGCGTTTCAGGGTCTCCGGGGAGACATCCACGGTAAACCGGCTTCCTTCGAGGATGACGGCGGTCAGGCAGGCGCCGTTGACGGCGATGCTGTCGCCGATGCGGGTTCCCGTGAGATCGAAATCCGAGGTGATTGACAGCCGGCTTCCCTGGCCGGATGGATGGATGGCGGTAACGGTGCCTAGCCCTTCAATGATTCCTGTGAACATGTTGGTAAAAATAATGTGTAAACGGTTGTTGTCAATGGATCAGCGGGGTTTAAGATAACCCTGAAGCATCACATCCGCATCGAATCGGAACACGTCCAGATCGTGGATGGGAAGGCTTTCCTGCATGCGCTCCGGGCCCGCTCCCCGGCAGATGGGAACCCCGTCGTCACCGCCCAGTATCTTTGGCGCGTAAAAGAAACAGACCTTGTCCACGATTCCGGCGGCAAAGGCTGAACCGAGAACCGAGGCGCCTCCCTCGATCAGCAGGCTGGTGATGTCCATGGCGCCCAGCCGTTCCATCAGCGCCGGCAGGTCGATGAGGCCGCCTTCCAGCGGCACCTCGATTACCCGTGAACCGGAAACTTCCAGCGCGTGACGGCGATCCGCCGGCGCATCCGGCCCGCAGATCACCCAGGTGGGGGCATCGGACGCCTGAGCGATCATTTTTGCAGTCGCAGGCATCGACAGATGGGTGTCCAGAATGATGCGCGTCGGGTCTGAACCGGCTTGGCCGTCAAGCCGGGTGGTCAGGCTGGGGTCGTCTTTTTTAACCGTTTCCACGCCCACCATGATGCCATCGACCGCGTGACGGATCCGATGAACGAACTGACGCGACGCCGGACCGGTCACCCAGCGGGAGTCACCGGTGCGTGTGGCGATTCGCCCGTCGAGGGTCGCCGCGCATTTTGCGATGACAAATGGTTTGCCGGTGGTGGCCCAGGTGATAAACCCCTCGTTGAGCGTTCGGGCCTCCTTTTCGCAAACGCCGGTGGTCACGGCGATGCCCTGCGCCTGCAGGGCCGCGTTGCCGCCCCCCGCGACGCCGGGGTTGGGGTCGGTCATGGCCACCACCACCCGCCGGATTCCGGCATCGATAATTTTTCGGGTGCACGGCGGTGTGCGGCCAAAATGGTTACATGGTTCCAGGGTGACGTAAAGGGTCGCTCCCCGGGCCTGGCTGCCGGCATCATCGATGGCGTGGACCTCGGCATGGGGCCCGCCCGCCCGTTGATGATAACCCCGGCCCACGACCTGTCCGTGCCGGACCACCACTGCGCCGACCATGGGATTGGGAGAGGTCCGGCCCACCCCTTTTTCGGCCAGGGCCAGGGCCTGTTTCATAAATTCGTAATCGCTCATGATCATTAATTCAGGATCGTAGAATGCTTCCTCAGATAAAACAATTGAAAAGGATTCCAGGATTCGAGGGTTCAAGGAGTCAAGTGGCCGTTTAGCGGCACTCCTTAAGGTGTCTTAAGAGAGATTACCTAATTTCAGGCAGACTATTTATTCCATGAAATCCCGTATGCTTTCCCTCGGCCTCTTGAAACCGTGACCCCTTCTGCCCTTGGCAACGCATTACTTGGCCGGGTGGCTCAGCAGCCGTTTGAGTTCGGATACAAAGTCGTTTACATCCTTGAACTCGCGGTATACCGAGGCGAAGCGGACGTAGGCGATGTCGTTGAGTTCGTGCAGTTTGACCATGACGCGCTCGCCGATATCGTGGGAAGGGATTTCCTTTTCGCCGATCTCACGAAGGTCCCGCTCCAGGTCGTCGATAAATTCCTCGATGAGATTCATACTGATGTCCAGTTTCTGGCAGGCTTTGCGGATACCCGACCCCACCTTTTCGCGACTGAAGACTTCGCGACGGCCATCCTTCTTGATGATCATGATTGGAATTTCTTCAATGTGCTCGTAAGTCGTGAAGCGCCGGGTGCATCCGAGGCATTCCCGCCGGCGCCGGATTACGCTGCCGTCCTTGCTGACCCGTGAATCGATGACCTTGTTGTCAAGCTCTCCGCAATATGGACATTTCATGAAATCTCCTTCCGCTGGCTGCGTAACGTTTTTGAACCGACTGGCAGGGAAACGAATCGACCATTATCCATTTTCCGACAAACGAATCGTCACGACCGGATTGGCCGGCTCCAACTGGCGACAGGCAACTCCGGCCTGCTCAAACATGTGCCTTGAGGCGCGGACGGAATCGGTGCCGGCATACTTGTCAGACAGATAGACCACCTCGCGGATTCCCGCCTGGATAATCACCTTGGCACACTCATTACAGGGAAACAGGGCCGTATAGATGGCACAACCGGTGAGGTTGCCGGGCACGCTGTTTAAAACGGCATTCAGTTCCGCGTGGCAGACGTAGGGATATTTGGTGTCTATAAAATCTCCCTCGCGACTCCAGGGCAGGGTGTCGTCGGAGCATCCGGTGGGGAACCCGTTGTATCCCACCCCGACGATGCGTTTCTGGCTGTTGACGATGCAGGCGCCGACCTGGGTGCTGGGGTCCTTGCTGCGCTGGGCCGAAAGCAGGGCCACGGCCATGAAATAGTCGTCCCAGGAGAGGTAGCCGGATCGCTTGCCGGAGTGGGCTGCTTGCATGAGTGATCTCCTTTAACGTCCGTCGTCGTCCGCCGGCGGATACAGGGGGAATGCATCGCACAGCGCCTGTACCTGCGACCTTGTTTTTTTCAGCAGCACCCGGTTGTCGGGGTCCTTGAGGATCTCAGCCATGAGGCCCGCGATGGCCTTCATCTGATCGGCCGACATTCCCCGGCTGGTGACATAGGGGGTGCCAATGCGAATACCGCTGGTCACATGGGGGCTTCGGGTTTCAAAGGGGATGGCATTTTTGTTGACGGTAATTCCGGCGCGTCCCAGGGCGGCCTCTGCTTCTTTTCCGGTGACGTCCAGGCCGCTGCGGCTGAGGTTGATCAGAATCAGGTGGTTGTCCGTGCCGCCGGACACGAGGTCCAGGCCCTTTTCTTGGAGGGCATCGGCCAGGGCGGCCGCGTTGGCGACAATGTCTTTCTGGTACCGCTTGAATGGGGCTCCCAGAGCTTCCTTGAAAGCCACGGCCTTGGCGGCGATGATGTGCATCAGCGGGCCGCCCTGGATGCCGGGGAATACCTGGCTGTTAATTTTTTTGCCGCAGGCCTTCCGGGCCAGGATCAAGCCTCCCCGGGGGCCCCTCAAGGTCTTGTGGGTGGTGGAGGTGACCACGTCGCTGTGTGGGATCGGGGACGGGTGCATGCCGGCGGCCACCAGGCCGGCGATGTGGGCCATGTCCACCATCAGCAGGGCATCGATGGCACGGGCGATGTCCGCCAGGGCCTTGAAATCGAAAAAGCGGGGGTAGGCACTGGCGCCGGCGACGATCATCCGGGGGCGGTGCTTTCTGGCCAGACGCGCCACCTCGTCGTAGTCGATGGTTTCCGTTTCCCGGTCAACGCCGTAGTGGACAAAATGAAAAAGCCGGCCGGAAAAGCTGACCCTGGCGCCGTGCGTCAGGTGGCCGCCGTGGGCCAGATCCATTCCCAGCACGGTGTCGCCCGGTTCCAGCAATGCAAAATAGGCCGCCATGTTGGCCTGGGAGCCCGAGTGGGGCTGCACGTTGGCACTGTCGGCGCCGAACAGGGCCAGCGCCCGGTCGATGGCCAGCTGTTCGGCCCGGTCGACGAACTCACAACCACCATAGTAGCGTTTTTCGGGGTAGCCTTCGGCGTATTTGTTGGTCAGGATGCTGCCCTGGGCCGCCATGACTGCCCGGCTGGCGATATTTTCGGATGCGATCAGCTCCAGGTGGGACTGCTGACGCGCCGTTTCATCTTCGATGACCCGTGCTATTTCAGGGTCGGTCGCGCTGATCCAGTCGTTATTCAACGGTTTTTCTCACTTTCTATACGGTGTCAAACATGTCCAGGCGGCGTTGATGCCGCCCTCCCTCGAAGGGGGTTTCCAGCCAGGTCCTCAGGATCTCCAGTGCCAGGATGTCGCCGATGACCCGCCCCCCCATGACCAGGATGTTGGCGTCGTTGTGCCGTCGACTCATGGCCGCCGAGAAAAGATCGTTGCACAGGGCTGCGCGTACATGGGGGTATTTGTTGGCCACCATGGACATGCCCAGTCCCGTTCCGCAGATGAGAATGCCCCGCTCAACCTCGCCCGAGGATATCTTTTCGGCCACGGTTTTCCCGGTATCGGGATAATCCATGGATGCGTCGCTGTGGGTGCCGACATCGATGACGGCGATGCCCTGAGCCTCCATCGCTGCTTTCAGTGTTTCCTTGAGTCGATAGGCTGCATGGTCGCAACCGATGATGATTTGCCGTGGGCCGGGTGTTTCGGTCATGGCAGGATTTCCTTTCGAAGGTAAAATCGTGGTCGATAAATGGTCTGACCTGTTTACATATCCATAACCATCAATCACCGCAAGAAAAAAAACGGAAGTGTTCAGGCGGGTTAGGGTTGAGGAGAGAGGGCGCAAAGGGTCGTGCGGGACGTTCATGACAACCCGGGCCCAACGTCGGGCATGAAACCGGTGAATGCCTAAGGAAGGTACGCGGTGCCTTCGTCGGGATGACATCGGGCAGCGGGGCCTTCCTTCGCCAGCCGTGATTGGGTGCCGGATATGCCGCGATGCACTTTTTTCGACCCCGCCCGGGGCAGGTGGTCATTCGCGTTTGGACCGGCCCGCAAGAAAGGTTTCCCGATCAGGGAGCGTAGCGCTTCACCACGAGGCTGGCGTTGGTGCCGCCGAAGCCGAACGAGTTGGACATGGCGTAGGTGAGGTCGGCTTTTCGGGCCACCTTGGGGACGTAATCCAGATCGCATTCGTCGGCTGGATTTTCCAGGTTGATGGTGGGCGGGATGATCCCGTTTTTCAGGGCCAGCACCGTAGACGAGGTTTCGATGCCGCCGGCACCGCCCAGCAGATGGCCGGTCATGGATTTGGTCGAAGAAACGGGCACCTGGGAGGCGGATTCGCCAAAGACCTTTTTGATTGCCCGGGATTCGTACAGATCGTTCAACGGCGTGGATGTGCCGTGGGCATTGATGTAGTCGATGGCCTCACAGGTGATGCCCGCGCTGTCGATGGCGGCCTGCATGCACCGGATCATGCCATCGCCGTCCGGCGATGGCGAGGTCATGTGGTAACCGTCTCCACTTTGTCCGTAGCCGGCCATTTCCGCCAGGATGGTTGCACCCCGCTCCAGTGCGTGTTCCAGATCTTCGAGAATCAGCATGCCGGCACCTTCGCCGACCACGAACCCGTCACGGTCGCGGTCAAAGGGCCGTGACGCCTGTTGCGGATCGTCATTGCGGGTGGAGAGGGCTTTCATGGCGTTGAAGCCGGCAATGCAGGTGGGCGTAATCACCGATTCCACCCCGCCGGTGATCATGGCGTCCGCCTGCCCCCGCAGGATGGTGTGGTAGGCATCGCCGATGGCATGGGCACCGGCGGCGCAGGCCGTGGCCACGGAGATATTGGGCCCTTTGGCCCCCAGATGAATGGAGATCATTCCCGGGGCCATGTTTCCGATGAGCATGGGGATGAAAAAGGGGCTGACGCGTTTGGGGCCTTTTTCCTGGACGGTGTGGGCGGTCAACTCCAGGCTGTGCAGTCCGCCCAGTCCGCAGCCGGTGATCACGCCTACGCGGGGGCCATTGGTTTCGTCGATCGTCAGGCGGGCGTTTTCAACGGCCATCCGGGCTGCGGCCACGGCAAAGGCAATGAATTTTTCGGTGCGTCGGGCCTCTTTCTTGGGAAGGAAATCCTCAGCCTTGAAACCTTTTACTTCCGCCGCGATTTTGGTGGAAAACGCAGAGGTGTCGAAACCCGTGATCTCACCAATGCCGGACCGGCCTTCACAAAGGCCCGACCAGGTTTCATCGACGCCGACACCCAGCGGTGTTACGAGTCCCAATCCGGTAATGACTACCCGTCTTTCCAAAGATTTTCCCCTTCCGGTTCAATAATAATTATGAATGGTTAATTCTGAAATTTGAATGAATATATTCTGCCCTTTTCAAAAAGGCAGGATTCATCCATTCAAAATTAGAAATCAGACCTATCGTCAGATCAGTGTTCCTTGATATAGTCGAAGGCGTCTTTGACAGAAACCAGTTTTTCCGCATCTTCATCGGAAATGTCGACGTCGAACTCCTCTTCCATGGACATGATCAGTTCTACCAGGTCGAGGCTGTCAGCACCCAGGTCGTCGACAAAAGAGGCCTCCGGAACCACTTCGGCGATGTCCACACTGAGTTTTTCGGCGATGATTTTTTTGACTTTATCTTCTACAGACATGATGTTCTCCTTTCAAAAATTAAACAGAATTAAGGGATTCGGGTATTCAGGGATTGAGAAAGTAAAGGCTCAGGGCTTGATGATTTGTCATGACGAACGGTCTATTCACCCATTCCCTGTTCCTGAATTCCTCAATCCCCCAATCTTTTTTACATGTACATGCCCCCGCTAACATGGATGGTCTGGCCGGTGATGTAGTCCGCTGATGCGGAGGCCAGAAAAGCGACGACGCCGGCTATGTCTTCCGGGGTGCCGATCCGTCCCATGGGGATCTGGTCGATCATGGCCGCCTTGGCTTTGTCGTTGAGGTCGCCGGTCATATCGGTGTCGATATAACCGGGTGCCACGGCGTTTACGGTAATGTTGCGACTGGCCAGCTCACGGGCCACAGCCTTGGTCAGGCCGATAATGCCCGCTTTGGCGGCGACGTAGTTGGCCTGGCCCGGATTGCCGGAGACGCCGACGACCGAAGAGATGTTGATGATCCGCCCGTAGCGCTGCTTCATCATGGCTTTGGCGGCCACCTTCATGCAGTTAAACGTTCCTTTCAGGTTGACGTCCATGACGGCGTCCCAGTCGGCGGCCTTCATTCTCACCAGCAGGCCGTCGCGGGTGATGCCGGCGTTGTTGACCAGCACGTCGATCCGGCCGGCCTTTTTCAAAACTGTGCCCAGGTAGTCGGCCACTGCGGTTTCCGAAGCCACGTCCACCTGGTGAAAATGGGCGCTGCCGCCGGCTGCCGCGATCTCCCCGGCAGTGGTTTCGGCCGCATCCAGGTCCGTGTTGTAATTAAAAAAGACAGCGGTTCCCGGTGCACTCAGGGCGGCACAGATGGCCCGTCCGATGCCGCGTGATCCGCCGGTTACCACAACGATTCGTTCGAATGTGTCGGTCATGACGCCCTCCCGAAAATCCGGTCGGCGATGTGATCCATATCGTCGATCAGGCCGCGGTAGCTGCCTTCCAGTACCTGCAGTTCCAGGGTCGTCAGGATATCATCGGCAACACCGGCTTCGATGGCACCGGTCCCCAGGACAATCGTCCGGGCCTTCTCTGACACCAGTCGGGCGCAGGTGTTGGCGAACACCCGGGCCGTGGCCAGGGCGGTTTTATCCGCTTCGTTGACCGCCTGCCGGGTCATGCTGTCCGCCACTTCCACATGGGCCATCATGTCGGCCAGGGCAAACATGACCTGCTGGTGGCGGGTGAGGCGGTTTTCATGGGCAAAGTTGATCACGCGGTTCAACGCCCGGGCACAGGCGGCGACCGTCCGGCAGCCGGCCTGAAGGCCGGTTTCGGTCAGTGCATCCAGGTTCCGGGCCATTTCTTCGTAATAGGCGCCCTTGGTTTTTCGGGTCTTCTTCCAGCGGAACGTGGAAATGATGCTCTGCTGGATTTCACTGGTGCCTTCGTAGATGCAGGTGATTTTTACATCCCGCTTGATTTTTTCCACACCGAATTCGGTGATGTAGCCATAGCCGCCCAGGGCCTGCATGGCGTCGTCCGCCGCCCGGTTGGCCGCTTCTGAGGTAAAGAGCTTGGCGATGGACCCCTCTACCTGAAGGTCTTCGTTTTCGCTGTCCAACCGCCGGGCGGTGGCTTCGATGTAAGCGGCGGCGGCCTTCAGGTTGACCCAGTGGGGAACGATCAGTTTATTGGTGTATCCTTTTTTCTCGGCGAGGGGGCCGCCGAACTGCACCCGTTCGTGGGCATAGGGAACGGCGATCTCATTCAATGCCGCTTCTCCGGCCCCCAGGGCCATGGCCGCCACCATCAGGCGGGTGTAGCCAAACACCTGGTTGGATTGCTTGAGCCCCTTGCCGGGTGCGTCGCCGATCATATTCTCCAGGGGAACGAACACATCGGAAAACGTCAGGGGGGAGGTGTTGGAGGCTCTGATGCCATGCTTCTCCTCTCCCTTGTGCTGCTCGAATCCCTCGGTTCCCTTTTCGACCACAAAAAAAGTGGGGCCTTCGGGGGCCTGTGCCAGCACGGTCACGAAGTCGGCGTAGCCGCCGGTGGAGATGAACTGTTTGGACCCGTTGATCCGGTAGCCGGTGAGGGTTCCGGAATCGTCCAGGACCGGTTCCGCCTTGGTTTTGAGAGATGCCAGGTTGCTGCCGGCTTCCGCTTCGGTCACGGCGTAGGCCACCAGGCTGTTCCCCTCGGCGACAGCGCCCAGCCATTTTTCCTTCTGGGCCTCGGTGCCTCCGACCATGATCGGATCCGAGCCCAGCTGAATGGCAAAAAATGCCGTTCCCACACCCAGGCAGATTTTGCACATCTCCCGGGTGACCACGCAGCAGTCCATGGCGCCACCGCCCATGCCACCGTACTCCTCGGGGATGAACAGCAGCTGGAGACCGATTTCCGGGCTCAGCATTTCCCTGACGGCAGCCTCGGGAAAAATTTCTTCACGGTCCCATTCCAGGACGGCTTTTTTGGTAAGCAGGCGCTTGGCCAGCTGGCGAACGGTGTCGACCACCATCTGCCGGGTCTCTTCGTCCAATCCACCTTGCGGGCGATGGGCTCCGGTATCGCTCATCATTGGTTTTTCCTATGGGGTTCAGTCGTCGTCAGTGGCAATCACGCTCTTGCCCTTGTATTCACCGCATTCGGGGCAGGCATGGTGGGGAAGTTTGGCTTCGCCGCATTCCGGGCAGGTTCCCACTTCCGGTGCGTCGATTTTTTTGTGGGTTCGTCGTTTGTCCCGTTTTGACTTGGATGTCTTGTGCTTTGGTACCGCCATTAGTAATCTCCTAACATACTGAAATATTGATAAATTATCCAGAATCTACCCGCTTCGCATTGGGTAGCGCCTCTAGTAATTAAAATGCTGAAGAATGTCAAGGCTTTTCCTGAAAATCTTTTATGATGCACCCTTGTTCCACCTGTCGGGATGTGATAATGAGGTGGCCGGAAATGGGTGAGCAATTTCCGGGTGTGCCGTCATTATATGTGATTTCGGCTGGTTAAATTTGAATCGCAGCGGTTGCCAAATGGCGGTCCGATTGCCGGCCGGCGAGGTGGCCGGGATGGCAGCCATCCTCCGGGAGGCATGAAAACGGGGCCACCGCCCATGATCTGAGAATGACTAGTAAAATTACTATATGGGTCATTTCTCCGGGCGAATGGAATAGCTTCGTTTGACTTGCCGTCAAAGACTGTAAAGCATTGCCATTGGACGCTGATCGGCCATCCGGCAACGGAAACCTCAGTCATGCAAAGCGGGCGGCCCCAACTGCTTCTTCATGATAAACACAAATACGTTAACCATAAGGTAGGTGAAATGGAAACCGTCATTACCCGATTCCCGCCGAGCCCCACGGGATACCTGCATGTGGGCGGTGCGCGCACGGCGTTGTTCAACTGGCTCTACGCCCGGAAGCATAATGGAAAATTTGTCCTTCGAATCGAAGACACCGATACGGTGCGGTCCACCCAGGCATCCGTCGATGCTATTTTTGAAGCCATGGACTGGCTGGAACTGGACTGGGACGAGGGACCCTACTACCAGACCCAGCGGTTTGACGTATATCGGGAATACCTCCAGCGGCTGCTGGATTCGGGCGATGCCTACTATTGTACCTGCACCCCGGAGGAGGTGGAGGCCATGCGCCGGAAGGCCAAGGCCGAGGGCGGCAAACCCAAATATGACGGCCGGTGCCGGGAACGCGGCCTGCCCCGTTCGGACAATGCCGTGATTCGCTTCAAATCCCCGCTCTCCGGCACCACGGTGGTGGAAGATGTGATCAAGGGCGACATCGTTTTCCAGAACAGCGAACAGGATGATTTCGTGATCTGCCGCAGCGACGGAACGCCCACCTACAATTTTGTGGTGGTGGTGGATGACATCACCATGGGGATCAACACGGTGATCCGCGGTGACGATCACGTGATGAACACGCCCAAGCAGATCCTGCTATACCGGGCATTGAAATCCCCGCTGCCCGTGTTCGGCCATGTTCCCATGGTGCTGGGCAAGGACAAGACGCGCCTGAGCAAGCGCCACGGCGCCATGTCGGTGACGGCATACCGGGATATGGGGTATCTGCCCGATGCCTTCATCAACTACCTGGCCCGCCTGGGGTGGTCGCATGGCGACCAGGAGTTTTTTACCCGGCAGGAACTGGTGGACAAATTCAACCTCGAGCATATCGGTCGTTCCGCCAGCGTGTTCGACCCGGACAAGCTCACGGCCCTCAATGCCGACCATATCCGGGCGGCATCGGTCGGCCAGCTCGCCCCCCGGGTGCTGCCCTTTCTGGCTGAGAAGGGGTATGACGCGGCGGATGACGATTACCTGGCCGGTGTCATCGGCAGCCTGCACGCCCGCAGTAAAACCCTGGCAGAAATGGCCGACGGCGCCCGTTTCTACTATCTGGCCGACGTCCGGCCATATGATCCCAAGGCGGCTAAAAAGTTCCTCAAGCCGGCGGCGGCCGGCGTGCTTTCCCTGCTGGCCCGCGAACTGGATGCACTGGCGGACCTGGCGGAAAAGACCCAGGAGGGCGCCTTCAAGCGCGTGATGGATGAAACGGGGCTGGGTTTCGGGAAGATTGCCCAGCCGGTGCGGGTGGCCCTGACCGGGACAACGGTCAGCCCCGGCATTTTCGAAGTGATCGAGGTGTTGGGCAAGGAGCGGGTGCTGGATCGTTTGAAAAGGGCCGTGGCGTATATTGAAACCATGGGTGCATAGGGGATAAATCTCAAATTCCAATGATCAAATCACAAACAAATTCAAAATGTTAATATTGAAATCCCAAACCCGTGCCGAACTGCTCCTGTTTGTCATTTGAATATTGGGAATTTGGTGCTTGTGTATTGTGAATTTTTATACCCTCTGTAGTGAGACGCCCTGTTTTGCCCGCTTGCGACGGCAATTTAGACTTGACTCGCCGGCCGCTATTGTGTAAACGGGGCTCCTACCTCTGTTGGGGGATCGTCTAATGGTAGGACAGCGGACTCTGACTCCGCCAATCAAGGTTCGAATCCTTGTCCCTCAGCCAAAAGAATATCAAGGGGTTACAGAATCCAATCTGTAACCCCTTTTGTCATTTTTTGCCCCGTGTAAGCGCAGTGTAAGCAAATTCGATCAGTGTCTTAAGGGCTGGTGTGATATGGCAGTTGGTTTGAAACCAGGCGGGATTGGACTTCAAATACATTTTTAAACCAGGTTTAGTAGCTATCCGCCTAAATTGTAATGTTGACGGCTAATTAGATACTTGCTATTTCTAATTCCAACTACGTTGCTCCCATTATTCAGTAATACTGGCAAAGGTCAATACCATTATTCGTCGATTGGAGAAAAAAATGGATTTACCACTGCGTACAGCCGTTTCGACTTCACCTGATCTTTTGCGGTTTGATACGGATAACCCAAGGCTTACCGCGCAATTCGGTTTAAAAAAAGGTGCGTCGGATTTTGACGTCATCATGGCGCTTAAAAATGTGGCAGATATTGATGAGCTATTGTTGTCAATTGCTTCAAACGGATACATCATGATTGAGCCAATGATTGTAATTGGAGAGAAAGCACCATATTTAGTTTTGGAGGGGAACAGGCGCCTTGCAGCAATTAAGCTTCTAAAAAATAAAGATCTTGCCAAAAAATGCCGCATAACGATTCCTGAAATTTCTATAAATCTGGATGAACAATTAAATGAAGTGCTTGTGTACCGTGTGGCTGCTGAGAGTGAAGCCCGTGCTTTTATTGGTTTTAAGCACATAAATGGGCCACACAAATGGGACTCGTTGGCGAAGGCAAAATATGCATCAGAATGGTATCGAGAAGGAAAATCGGTTGAAGAAATTTCTAGCTTCATTGGTGACTCTTTTGCTACTGTAAAAAAAATGCTCCATGGCTGGATTGTCCTTGAGCAGGCTGAGGAAAATGGTCTGTTTACGATTGATGATCGCTATCCTACTCGTCAATTCGCTTTTTCACATTTATACGTTGCACTCACGCGTAACCAGATACGAGAATACTTGGGGCTCAATCCAAGTTTCTCAAGAACAGACATTGATGGTGCTCTTATCTCTCAGGAGAAACTTCCAGAGTTAAAAAAACTGCTGATTTGGTTGTATGGTAGTTCAAAGGATAAAATTAAACCGGTTGTTTCATCACAAAATCCGGATGTAAAAAATTTGGCGGAAGTCTTGGCCGACCAGAAGGCAACGTCAATGCTTGAGCGTAGCAATGATCTATATTTGTCGCATGCTGAACTGACTCCAGCAGAACAAATATTTGAAAAAGCCCTTTATCGGGCAGAATCGTCTGCCAAACAGGCGCTGGGAAATGTATATTCATACGCTGGCGGAAAATCTCTTTATGAGACTGCCATTGATTTGAGCAGGATCACAAAGCAGTTGACGGCAAACATGAAAATGAAGCAGGACAATATAGAAATTGATGAGGATTGACTAAATGTTAATACCGCCCCAACTTGATTTGCCTGCGACACGTTTGGCTGATTGGTTAGAGTTATATACCCTCACTACTGAATACAAAGAATGTCCTGTTGAAAAACTGCTGGATGCGATGGATATATCCGAAGACGCTTACATAGGAGATGAGACTGAAGATGTTGAAAAAGAGCAAGTTCTTGGAAGAGTTTGCAGGGAATTTGAACGCCGTGATGAGACATTAAAAGAAGCATACCCATTTAAAATTATTAGAGGCGGGACTTTTATAGAACAAAAGGAGGCGTTAAACCCTGGAATGCTTTCCTACAATTTAAGTCTGCGCATTAGTATTAAATCAACTGAAATAGTTGTTGATGGATCGCTTCCTGACATTTCTTACCAAGAGCGAAATCTTTTTCAGGCTTGTGCAAATTTAGCGGCAGCGGGTTATTTAGGAGGCCGTGTTTATGCATTTGGTTGGCCGCGCCCTGACCATACAAATCTTCTTGATGCCTTGAGATTGGTGGAACTGGAAATGGGGGGAGAGGGAGTTGTCCAGGACTTTCCTCCAGCACCCGCAAAACATGCCAAGGACGATGAGCTTGATGTCTTTGCTTGGTTGCCCCATTGCGATGGACCGGGCTGGGCATTAACGCTATGGGGGCAGGTTGCAAGCGGAAAAGATTGGTCAATCAAACCATTAAGCAGCGATAAGATAGAACAATTCCGGCGGAGATGGTATAAAAAGCCACCAGTTTTGAAACCAATAAGAGCAATGTTTGTTCCTTTCTGCTTGTTTGAGGATGAATTAGAAAAAGGGGCTGAAGCTTATAAAGAGGCTCTTTGTGATAATACGGTCCTTTATGGTATAATATTTCACCGTTGCAGGTTGCCTTGGTATATGCAAAAAGCTTATAATAACTCGATTGAAGTTGAGGGTTTGGGGATAGTTAACAAGGAAAATGTGTATGGTGAGTTGAAAGTTTGGTGGGAACAATTTAGTGAAATACTTTACACTGCAACGAAAGCAGATGCAGCGTAGCGCAATGGTTTTGGTTTGTCTTCCGGAAGATATAGTCGACGGGGGGTTATTAATAATTCAACTGCCTGTCGTTTGACTTGGGCAGAATAACGAATGTTCATCCTTTCAACTCGGCACCATGAGTAAAGTTTATGTATGCTCGGATGATCGTCATATGTTAAAACCCAAGATAATCGATCCTGTGACTTCAACCAATTGCATAATTTTTCGTGATGCTCATGTTGGTATGCATTTAAATATAGGGACCGCCCTTTTGCAACATAAGGTGGGTCCAAATATAGAAAAGGTGGTTTTGGCTGAGCTGATACTGCAGATAGAAAATCAATTGCATCCAATCCACTAAAACTAATCAATGATCGCCATTCTGACATCCGTTTTATTCGTTTAATCAAATTTTTTCTGTTAAAACGGGCATCTATTAAATAGGGGCCATCTTGATTTAGGCCACCAATGGGATTGCCTTCCAGAATCCCCGAACGATTAACACGGTTGAGAAAAAAAGTGGCAAACCCTCTTTCCAACAAATTGTATTGTTTCGGATTTTTCCAGATGGCTTTCTTTTTATACCACTCATTAACTGTAACTGGAGTGTTGGCAATTCTATCTAAGAATTTATTGGGCTGCCCAATCACAGCCAGCCAAAAATCTAAAATACGAGGATCTGCGTCATTTAAAGCGATTTTTGATACGACCCCCGCATAAAGCAGCTTAATCCCAGCCCCAGCCCCTCCCGCGAATGGCTCAGCGTATACACTACCCTCCAACCCATTAGTTTTGATTACAGCAGATAACAAGGGCGCCAGAGAAGATTTCCCTCCAGGATATCGTAAAGGTGTGAAGACAGAAGACATAAAACGATGCTATCACAATTTTAGGTGGGTGGCCACCATGTTTTAGATCAATATAGTTTCTTTATACGGTGCCCTATCAGGCTATGCTATTTAAAAGTTTACCAATATTAGATGAAAAAAAACTATTATCGTATAACCAAGATCAATTATTTGTACAGATACTGTAAGCTTGCTTGGATTTCAATATGTTTCCTTCATCATACAATCAGCCTGACTTTAAGTTAAGAGTGGATTTAAAAAACAAATAGATGATTCCCCCAATTCTACAGCGCAGAGCAGAGCAACCGGCCTGTGACTGTATATGCGATCCTATCCGGTAGGATCGCTGTTATTTCAGACAAGCGTTAACTCCCCACGGAAGACCGTCTTCGATCCATTCCGGCTCTACGATCTTCGGTTTCCGGGATTTGGTCCCGGCCATCCTTCATTTAAGTGTCTTCTATCGGCACCAAAACCAGAAAGACTCGTTCAATGGTACCAAATTCGGTACCACATTTTTCACACTTGCGGGTTCGCAGGACCTCACCGCGGTTTATGGGGGTGGTGGACTGGACAATGGTTTTTGAGTCGCAAAGCGGGCAGCGGTTGGCCTTGGTAACCCTGATCGGTCCGGAAACGGTCTGTTCGGTAATACAGTCGAACATTTCCCGGGTCTCATACCCGGCATCGCAACAATTGCACTTGCGGAAACGGAGCACGAATAGCTTATTCTTGAGGTTTTTCCGATCGTGCCCTGGGGACCGCAAATTACCACCGCACGCGAGGCATTTCATTTAGTCAGCTTTCCTGTAAGTAGCAGCGTTGGTTATGAAGGCCCCCGGGGATCCAGGGGCCGAATGATAGGTCATGAGCGTTAACCGAAACAGGCCGAATGGTGATATTCATAAGCGTAATCAGAGGTGGCCTTTCGCAATGCCTTCGCTGGTCGATCGCCCCTCGACAGGTATAGATCCATCGCCGTGACCAGGTAGCCAGCACGATCTTCCGAGTCATCATCTTTGTCAGGGGTTTTGGTCGGCGCCTCCTTTTTCGATAAGGACTCATTAATCAATGCACAAAACGCAGACCCTTTTTCATAGCTGAGCCCTTGTAGGCGCTGCCGGGTGACCATGAGGCCCTCATGGACCATGGTCATCATCGCCTGCAGTTGGGCTTCAGTGGGGCTTTTCGGCCGGTTCTCAATGACGTTGATGATGGCTCCGAGCATCTCGTGTGCTTCGGTGGCATCGAGCACGGCCGAACCGATCAGGGCTATGGTAGGGGCGGAGTGTTGGGTAGGCATGTTGATCCTCCTTTTGGTGTAAGATAAAAATCATGCCATGGCCCCTAAAAACTTGCATGTGTTGCCGAGAATGTCAATATATATTTATAATGATTTAAATGATTTATATAAAGTTTTAAAGGGATGAAGATTTCTTTATTGAACTTCAGCAGAGGAACCATTGAGAAAACCCCACATGAAGGAGGAACAACGATGAAACACTGTAATCCTTTCCTTACAATCGCAACCATCTTGCTCCTATCCGGGATCTCCCATGCCGGATGGTTCAGCAACTCGCCGACCGAAGTGGTAAAGGGCAGCACCCTCAACCTGAATGAAACCACGACCATCGGCCAGGCCTTTGACGGGGCCTTCGACAGTCCGGCATGGCAGGATTTCACGACGGACAAGGGGCAGGCCGTGGTGGAGTTCTCCGGGCGGATATCCGAGGCCACCCACCAGGCCGCCGTAAAGATGCTGGGCGAGTACTATAGCGCCTATGACCTGTACCGGTTCTGCATGGCCAATGGGGATTACAGCGATTTCAAGGGCGATGAGTCCGACATGGGCCAGCTGATCACCCATTTCATGAACACCCAATGGTGGCCGGTCGGCGCCGCGTGCACCGTCCAGTTCCTGATGAACGTGGATGGTGAGAGTTTCCAGGTCGGGGCCATGGAGTCAACGGCGTGGCGAGGGATCCCGGAAACGACCATCCTGGAAATTATTTACCAGTAAATCGTACCGATGGAGAAAATTTCAAAAAAATACGATTCCCGGAAGGCAGGCCCCGCGAACGGCTTGGAGGTGGTATTCCTTGGTGTTGATGTAGTTTTTTGTGGTTTTAATAGAACTATTAAAGGCTATAAAATCTATGCCTTCCATAAACCGATACTCGGTTATCCGTCGTTATATCCAGCCGTTGAATCGTGATTTTACCTCCAAAACCCCATGCAGGTCCCGAGCGTTCACAGTCTGAATTTACTGACCACCAATGATCGGACCGGCAAGTTCATCACCACCCATCAAAAATGACGTTGCCGGCAGGCATCGCCATTTCAGAAGGGGGCACCAGGCTGCAGATTCAAAACAGATTCACCAAATCCACATCGATCATCGGCGGGCCAGTGGTTTCGGGTCGGTCCTCATCCTGCAGCTCAAATGTTCTTTGAATATATGGCAATTCTTCAGGATAAAAACTGGATACATGGTTTTCGATAGTTTGCCTAAAGGCCTTATTACTATTTTCTCCGTCTTTGAGATTTTCGGCCAGGTCATTGAAAAATTTGTTAGCTTGAGACAGCTTATCCATGATGGACCTCCAATAAAGTAACTGTTTTCATATTTTATCCAGCGCCATGAGCATCAACAAAGTGTCGTCAAATTGAGTTGGGATATGGTATCCGCCGGCGGCCCGCTCTTTTTCACGTCGCACTGTGGCGGGGTGCTTGATTTCTTTTACCGCCGGCGCCGGGACTTGCTGGATAATCACCTGGGGCTTTGGGGCCTCGGTCTTAGTCGGGCGGATCTCTTTTGCCGACCGTTTTTCAGCCACCTTTTCAGCCTTGGGAACAGCATACCGGACCGGGGCCTCTGCCTTGGGATGAAGTTTGTCGTAAAGCCAATTACCCAGCCACCCCTCACCGCCGCCAGTCATCTTACCGATGCCGCTGTTTATCAGTTTCCCGACTCCGTACCCGCCTGCGCCGGCACCAAGCACGCCAGCTGCAGGGGCAAGGATGCTGCCAATGGTTGCCATGAGCCCGCCGCCGGTTGCTGCAGTGGTCCCGGATGCCGCTGCGCCGGCACCACCCAGGCCCAAAAGGGACCCGGCCCCCTTGCCGAACCCCAGAACGCTTTTCAGAACCCCGCCGCCGGCCTTGGCAGCCGCACCAGCGCTATTCTTGCCAAAACCAAGGAGCGATCCTATCCCGCCAATGGCCTTGCCACCTGCTTTTTTCATGAAGCCAAGGCCGCTTGAAAGAGCCTTCTTCACCCGGCCCGGGCCTTTCTTCGGCCCCTTTTTTTTGTCGGGAAAAAGCCAATCCAGGACCCCGTCGCCAGTCGCTCCACCGCTCCCAGTGCCAGAGGCCGTCACTGCCTTGATCAGCTGCCGATTCCGACGATCCGCGTTGCTGTCGGAATCTTCAATGGCGCTTTCAATATCTTTAACGCCTTCCAGGTTCTGCTCGGCAATTTCAATATGGTCTGGGTTGCCGATGCCTGCAGGCCCGACGGTTTTAGCGGTGAACCGGCCGTGCTCATCCCGCCGGCCATCTCCCTCTTCCGCTTCTGGTACCGCATCTTTCTTTTTGCCGAGTCTGGCCAGAATCGCATTGGCAAAGCGGTTGTCTTTGGTCATGTCGACGGCATCGATCATTTCCCGGACAGCGGACCACATGGGGCCACCAGCGGCCGTCCCGATGATATCGCTTTTTTCGCCATTCTGCCCGCTTCCGCCCCCCATCACCGAGTTGGCCGCGCCGAACCCGCTTCGGATGGCCCCGGTGATCATCTTGCCCAGCCGGCGGTCTTTGGATTCGTCCTGGTTTTTCGCCCGGGCCTCCACCACCTTTTCAGCGGTGGTCGACCGGGGTGCAGTCGGCTTTCCATGTTTGGCCTGGGCGCCCTTCGATGCAGTTGCCTTTTTCACGAACCGGCCCTTGGCATCGCGGGCGGGCATCGGCCGGACCGGCAGATTTCCACCCTGGGTCAGGATCTTTTCCAGCTGGGGTCTGGCCTTCCTCACGGCCGGTTCACGCCTGGTCGTTTCACGTTTCAGGACGATCGGGCGTTCGGCAGGCTGGGGCGGTTCCGGGGCAGATTCCAGCGGCAATGGCGTCGGCTGTTTTAATGTCGCAGTCCGGGTCGGTATGCTGGTTCGAGGCCTGGGCGCCATGGCGGACGCTCCCGTGCGCGCCTTTTTGGCAGAAACGCGGCCTGCAGCATAAACCGGGGCGGTCTGAGCCGGCAGGCGGCTCCCTGGGGCACGTCTGGGGTCAAAAGCATTCATCATCTCGGCCAGGCCAGCGGTGTTTTCCTCGATCATGGACAGGATGGAGAGCACTTTTTTATCCAGCACCGATGCAGTCATTGATTTCCCCCTTCCGCATCCGCATCATACAAAACTTCATCGCGCAGCATCTCTGCAGCAGCGTCAATACCGCCCTTCAGCAGGCCCATTGCGATCTGCAGTTGTGCATTGGTTGGATTTTCAGGGGTGTGCTCGATAAAATGTGTGAGCATGTCCAGCACCTCGATAGCTTTAACGCCATCGATCATTTTGTCCGCGTATGATTCCAATTTGATATCTCCTTTGATGGTAAATGTTTAGATATTGACGCTTTCAGCCAACTTCTCCACGTCGGCCACCGGCATATCTTTGGCCTTGGCAAAAGACTTGATCGCCTCCGCCTTGCTCATCTTGTCCCGGTAGACCGATAATGCCATGTGGCCCTGCAAATTGCCCAGCAATGCATCCCGCTCCGCTCTATCTGCCCTTTGCTGTTCATGTCTGGCAATCTTTTCAATTGTGGCGGCCTTCAGGTCGGATGCTGCTTTTTCTTTTTCCAGCTTTTTAAATGCGTCCACGGTTCTTGGCTCCTCCATTTTCTTTCTAAAACCCTTCTTGGCCTGCCGGTAATCCTGGAAGGCTTTTGCCGCCTTTTTCCTATCGGCGGCCTGCACGGCAGCACTCGACCGGGCGGCCGTGGCCAATTCCTTTTTCGTGAGGAACCGGTTCGCAGTCGATCGGTCATCACCAAACCCGATCCGCTCCGCCTCTTTTTCCATCTCGGCGATGATCAGGCGCTGCACAGCCGGCCCGCGCAAGGTCGCCAGCACTTTCAGAACGTGCTTGCAACAGGCGCCGGTCAGCTTCGGGTTGCGAATCTTCGGGTAGGAGTGCTCCAGTGGGGAAACGGCAAAACCACCGATAGTGGCCACGTAGCGGTACCAGAACTGGTGCCTGCCGCAATCGCAGTCGAATGAAATCCGCCCGTTCAGGATGTTCTTGGCGGCCTTGTTGAATTTCACCGTAGAGGTGAGCCAGTCCCCCCATTCCTCAAGACGAATTTTAACCTGGTGGTGGGTGAACTTGCTGTCCGGGCCGGCCGATGTCCTGAAATGTAGCAACACCCCGGACTTGGAGTTGAAAATACGGTAAAAGGTGGCGTTTCGGATCTGTTTGCGGCTTCGCTCGATATCATCGGTTCGACTGGCGGAAATCAGCTGGTCAATCCGAACACCCTTTTTCCCGAAACCAAATTCTTTCCGGGCCCGCTGCGCCTGCTTGTCGAACCGTTTCAGGTCATCCGCAGTAAAAGCGGTACCATCTGGCTTGACGCCGTAAAGCAGTGACAGCGGTGCCCCGGATGATAGGTGCTTACGCATCGCAGCTGGCGTCAGAGTCCCGGTGGCCTCACGGCGATTGGCGGTTTTTGAACGCCGAATTTGGTTAAATAGGCGTTCGAAGATTTTGAATTCAGCCTGGGTACTCTTTTTTGGCATTTTACCCGAGCCTTTCTCTTTTAATTTTTAAGGCTCTGGCGGTCTGGGCTAAAACAGCTGTAGCTTGGAGGATCATGTCAATTTCCGTTACCGGATCCGCCATCGTTGATTCCGGTGGTGTCTGCAGGAGCCGCGACCGGAAATAGCCGTCAATGAGTTTTTCCTGAACCTTCCAAGCCAGATCGTCAGTGAATGATTTCACCAGTAGCAGGTATCCGCGTTCGGTCAGTAGAAAGGCACCCTGCCTACTTGGTCTTTTAAAAGTACGAATTTCGTTAAGTTCTCGATAATTTAGGTAAAAATAATGTTTTCCTGGATGAAATTTCTTTCGATGAAAATTGAAGTTTCGGGCTGCCGTTCCTACCGGCCGTTGGTGCACCACGTCGATCATTGCAAAAGTGACCACCCGTTGCCCGTCATACTCAACCGGGGCCAATGAACCGGGGCAAGCTGGTTGATGGGAGGAAGGTTTATGCTTTCCCATCTGGAACCTCCACGGCGGCAAGCACAGGATCTGTTGATTGAACATCCAGGGTGATATTGGCGCCTGGAGGGCAGCGGATAACGATCCGGACAGTCAAGTCCCCATCATTTTCGACCTTTTGGTGCACTGTCTGGTTTTTTACCCTGTTTTTCTTCGGGATAAGACCAGCCGTGGCTTTATCATTCCTCCAGCCCTTCGCTTTCTTGTAGAACCCTGTGGTCGCTTCAATCCCGCATCCGCGGCAAAACTGCGCCACCGACCGATATGGCCCCGACATAAAATCGGCCTTGATGCATTCCCAATCAAAAGTGTCTTTTGGGGTGACTTTTTGGCCGGCGGCAGTTTGTTTTGACTGCCTGCTGGATGGCAACTTCCCTTTGACCATCCGCATGACCTTCTTGAAATACGCGAGGGACACAGTTTTATCGATTTCCGTCGACCGCATCTGGCAATATTTGGCTTGGGTTACTTTTTCCCCTTGGGCCTTGAGTTTGAGGTAGGCGCGACACTCATCTTGATAATTGATTCTCTCTGACATTTAGTCGGCCCCCTTTAAGATTGACACCCGAAAATTTGGTCGGACTTTAAAAAAATCGCGCTGCCTGTCCCGAATAGAACCCGCCAAAGTCTCAACGTTTGAATCTGCGTAGCCCACAATCCGCCGGGGGCGTGTCTGGCCAGATGATGGCATCAGCAGGCGGCTGAATTTATCGAGCAGTTGGCTACTGATTTTGAGGGGTGTGGCCAAGAACAGGACGGCTACATGCCGGTAATCAAATGCCTCGGCACTGAATAGGTTGTTCTCAGTGAAAAGCACGTCCACTTTCCCAGCATCGACTCGGCCGACAATGCGGTCTCTCTCCTTGGGCTCTGTGCCCATGGTCAAGACGGCCACCGACCGGCGTTCGAGCCAGCTACTATTTTTGCGAAAGGCATTGCACAGAACCTTGCAGTGGTCTGCATCTTCCGACAGAACAACCACAAGCCCATTACCGGTTTGGTTTTTGACATCGTCAGCAATCAAGCTGTTGCGTTCCTGATTTGAGCAAAGCTTTCTGAGCCGTTCCTTGGATTCTGTTCTTCGGCGTTCTAAACGGGCAGTGGCTTCCGGATCAGGAGCCGGAACGAACCTGGGCTCCGGGGCAGGTGGTTTGGCCGGCCGGGGCGACTGGCCGGGCTCTATGCGTATGGGTTTATCTGGCGGACCAGGGCGATAAACGTTCGCACAGTGTTCGACAACCGCTAAACGACGTTCGATCTGGCCCAATCGGTCCAATACCGCTTGTAAATTTTGATCCATGATTATTTCCCCTTTTAGTTGGTTTTACCCGTAGGTCTTATCTATCTCGCTACGGTTTAGCATTCGCGCCGTCTCAACCTGCAAATTGACTTCACAGCGCACCAGGTAGCCGTCTTTGGTCTTTTCCTTGTCCAGCGGTTGGGTCATACCAACGATCAGGCATGGTCCGTACAGTGCGTTTCGGCCGATATTGATCCAAACCGGTTGAGGGATCCGGCCGGCGCTAATCTCGCTCCAACCACTCCAAGGGACCGAATCATTAACGTTCGGAGAAAGCATTTTCTCGAGGCAACGAAGGGGTTCCATTACCTCGGCCTTTGCGTCGGCAAGGGCGTAAAATTTGACCACCAAGTTAAACTGGTGTGGTCGATTCCCTTCCCAGACTTGGGCTGACGCCAACAAGGTTTTGCTGGTGCGTCCGGTGAAGTGTTGGATTAGCCCACCCAATTTGCTGTATTTCCCGCCGATGGTGTCCTCTTCGAACGGGCTATTCCAGTTGACCTGGATCTCCTTGGTGGTGCCTTCGCCGATGACGCCAACAACGCAGGTATTGCCCTGCTTGATCCATGTTTTTAAGTAGGGGCTGACCTTCGGATCTTTGTTGCCTACAATTTTTAATCCTTGCTGGCTGTAAATAAGGGCCATGGGGTCTCCTCATGCGGTTTCAGTTAAAATGGAATGTCGTCATCCGTCCCGGGCGGAGTGTAATACTCGCTTAGATCCTCACCTTCGGGAGTTCGATGTAATGGCCTGCTATTGGATTGTTTGGCCCCCGATCCTTTCCCCGATGGTCGGTCAAAGTGCCCTTGTGCCTGAAGCTCAGCGATTACCATCCGGCGGACATAATCGGTTTCAGGTGGAGTGAGGTACATTTGGTCGAAATATTTTGTTTCGCCATCCTGTTTGGTCTGCCGTTGTGGGAATGCGATCCATAGGCCGCCGTTCGTGTTCATCAGGCGGCAATCCTTGATGGTCAGGCCGTGGTACCGCAAGTCAAAGAATCCCAGAATGGCACCACGGTCGAATGATTTGAAGTTCAGTGCTGAGATCATCCTATTCCTTTTCAAAATTGTGTTTACAACCGGCTGATAATTTTGGCCGCGCCGAAAATTATCCACCGTGCACCGATCCTATTTGTTGGTTCTGGAACCCCCCAGAGGAGGCTATTCTGGGGAGTTCCAGTTGTTGCCGCGCAGAGAGGTACAGCGGCAACTGATCGGGGTTCGCCTTTGGTGTGGCAGCCAAAGGACGATTCCCGTCTTTGGTTGTTTCCAGGGTTGGCAACAGACTTCGGTGGTCATCATTGAAAGTCTTTTAGGTTGTTGGAACAACCCCCGGAGGGCGGTCCGGGGGCGTTCCAGTTTTTCCGTCGGCGGGGTGACGGAAAATTGTGTATCCTTTTTGTGTGTATCCATCGTCTCCCTTTGTATCCTTTTGTCTCCTTTGCCCCATCCCTAACCGTCTCCCTTTGTATCCCCCCCCTAAAGGGGGGATACGAAAGGAGACGGTGACAGGGGAGACGGCAGCACGTATGGTCCGTCCACCCGGATAACGCCTTTCTCGATCATTGATTTTTTCGTTTTGTAAAATGACTGGCGGTTCATTCCGGCAGATTTGCAGGCCGAACTCCAATCATCCAATAGCACCCGGGCAGACTCAGGATCGCGGCCGGAGTTCTCGACGTTTACGCGGTGGGCCTGGTAAAGTCTGCTGAGCAGATGTAGACTGAGAGATTGATTTTTCCCCAGGCCGGCGTTCGGTGATGGATCCTCCGAAGTCTCATTGTCTACCTGCCGGAGCACCACGCTCGAGATTTCATTGCCATCGTCATCCTGGATCCCGAGTTCGGCCACCGAAAGCTTGAATGCCATGGGAGCCGGGTATCCTGCGTCCTTCATTTTTGTTGCCTCAAACCTGATAATTCCGAATCCATCCTTCTCCATTCGATATTCTGAATCGATGGCGCCTCGTAATGCTGAGTTGCCACGGCCACGGTTTTTATCGATCACTCCGGAATGATGGATTAGCCCAACCGCGGAATTATATAATTCTCGAATGCGATCCGCCGCTGCTATTGCCCGCGTCATATCTGAGGTGCTGTTTTCGTCTCCCAGCCCAAAGTTTCGAGCAAGGGTATCGATGATGATCAGGACCGGTGGACCGGCTGTATCGGCGACTTCGGATATCACTCTCAGCACAAAATCAATGGAACCGTCGTTGCACAAGCCAATGGGGGCAGTTGAGACGTATATGGGGGCGCCCCCCAAAGGCATATGGTTGACTATCGACCACGCCCCGAACCGCCGTCTGATACCGCTTTGACCTTCGCCGGCAATGTAAATCACCGGCCCCTGTTTAACCTCCAACCCATGGAATGGGGTGCCCGTGCCCACACAAGACAATAGCGCCGTGGCGAGCAATGATTTGCAGGACTCCGGAGCCCCGAAAATCGAAAATAAGGTGTCAGCCTCAAGGATTGAGTCAACTATGTATTTGGGTGTGGTGATTTCCATCGAGTCAATCGGTAGCAGTTGGAACTGCCGGCATGAGCACTGTTGGTTATTATGATTGTTCGCGGCTTCGGAAAGGACCCGATAAGCAAACTCATCGATACCCTCGGTGCCATCCCCAGGCTTCAGGGCTTTTTGCATAATCTTGTTGCCGGCAGCGACATAACGGCGATCACGAGCCAGGCTTGAGACCTTCGAAGCATAGTACACATTCGAACTCGGAACTGGGCAACTGAGCGTCAACCCTTTGATATATGCTGCCCCACCGGCCTTTTCGAGCTGGTCATCCTCTTTTAGGGCCAATACTGTTGAGGCGGTGTCACGAGGTTCGCCCTTCAAAAAAAGGGAATGGATTTTACCGGCAATGGTCTGGAGTTTCGTTGAAAAAAAATTGTTAGGAGAGACAATATCAAAAATTGGGCCTGCCGAATCATGCTGCGTAAGCAAAGCAACGATGAGCGACTCTTCGTGCTCCTCACTGTGTGGTAATACAATTTCCATGTCCCCGCCCTTGCTGTTCAGTCAACTGCCGCCCTGCCATTCGAATTTAAAGTTCGACACTTTGCCGCCCCGGCCATCTATTTGGCTTGGTTAAGAACTTTGGCCAGTGCTTCAGTCGACCACAGAAGACGGCCATTTGGAAGTTTTTTTGGAACGATTCCAAGGTATTGGCCGTTGACGCAGTAGCTGCGGCGGGCGGTCGCTGGCTTTACGCCAAGTGATTTAGCGAATGGTCCGGTTGCGATGAACTTTACGGGGGTTTGCATGGCGGCTCCTTCAATGTTTTTTGGGGTTGTTGTTTACAAAACAATCCAAATGAGTTGAACTTACCGCCATCTTGGATGTTGATATCGGGCTTGTAAATAGGGGAGGGGGGTAGGGGCAGACAAAATGCATTCTGTCTGTGGGCACCGTGGACAAAATGCATTATGTCCACGGTGAGAGGTGGGGTTTATTACTTTATAGGCGTTCCGGCCTTCTTCAAGTACCGTTGTAAAGTTTTTAACGATGGAACGTTGTCGTCACCATATTTCATAATCCAACGTGCCTGAAGCTCTTCCATCTTGTCCTTTATTTCATGTAAACGTTTTAAAATTCCCTTGGGTATTGAATTATACAGTTCAACGGCGTATTCCTGCCGTTCCGCAGCTTTGGTTGAACTCCTTCGGGATGGTGATAATTGGCTATCATATTGATTTGTTTGTTCAACCGATGTTGCTCCTATTTGCCCAGCTGAATACAGTATTTTACTCATTGAAAAATCGATCTGCTGCATAATTTTGCCATTGATGCCCTCATAATTTTTATCAGGGATCAAATTATGGAAAAGCCGATAAAGCACAGATGAGTACATGACTGTCTTTTCAAACCGCTTCCAGTATCCATCGGGAAGCGGTTCTGTAATGTTACAATCGAAATCCAGGTCCATCATTTCCTGAAGTGCTTGTAATGCGAAATCATCATCATTGCGGACTTCAAGCAACCTGTTCATGTACTCCACTAATTTTGGATTAGAGGCAAAATGATTTTCCAATGGTAAAAGTGAGTCCAACTCTTTTGGTTTAATATTTTGATTCGACAGAGCAATCTCTTTATAGTTCGATGTAACCTTTTTTTGTTTAGCGTGCACTCTTTGTAAGGTTGCGGATGCGCAAAGGGCTGTTGCGTCACTCAGAAATAAAACTTTTTTTAGATTCAAGGAAGGATCAACAGAATCATCACCAGCAATCCAATCATTCAATCCCATCTGCCATCTCCTGTCACAGCACCTGGTTTATGAAATCGGGGAAGGCCGGCCAGGATACCGGCTTTTCGGGCTGCAGTTCCCTATCCCCAAAATTTGGTTTATGCTTTTTTAACCACTCTCAATCCGGTTTCCCCGGCTGCCGGTTGTTCGATGCCGGCCTGTTCGAGTATCCAGGCCTCAATCTTTACATGCCACAAACGTAAGAGATCCAGCGGCCGGCGCCGGTAATGTTTTTCGGCAATGGCTGAAGGCTTGTGGCCCATGATTTGGGCAACCACCCCGACCGGGCACTCCACCCATTCGGAGAGGGTTCCAAAGGACCGCCGTAGGCCATGGATGGTCAATCGATCAATGCCGGCTTTATCGAGGCAAATATTATGGGTACGCCGCGGTTCCTCGATCCTTCCGGACTTGGCCTTCGGGCTTGAGAATACCCATTTGTTTTGCCGCGGCAACGGTGAAAGGAGGGTGGCCAAATAAGGTGTCAAAGGAATAGTTCGTTCACCTTCAACCTTGTCGTGGATGGTGAGGGATCGCCATTTAAAGTCTACATCCTCCCACCGCAAACCGGCCAATTCTCCCCGCCGAGCGCCGGTTAAAAGCAACGCCTGTAGGTATGCGGATATGATCGGGTTCTTGTAATCGCGGACAGTCTTGAACCATACCGCCAATTGTTCCCGTTGGAGGCAGTCGTTACGTGGTTCCTGTTTTGGGATGTGTTCTTTTTTGATTCGGGGGCTGCAAGCATCCGGCGCTGCAAGATCTTTATAATCTGGATGGCTGTTACACCAATTGACGAAAGTCCGGAGCAAATTGAAAGCAAGCCGTGTGCGGGCTGCACGTTTGGTCGCTTCCGCCTTCGCCCATGCTTCCACCTTCTTGGGGGTCAGTCTGGTCAATTTCAAGGGCATCAGTTCGGCCAGCGGCCCCGGTTTGATTTTTTTCTTACCCCGTTTGGCATCTTGGCCCCCCCTTTGGGCAAGAACCTGGTGATCCTTTAAATGACGGACACTCCATTTTTTTTTTCCGATCCTCGATATAAACTGCCCAGGCATCGGAAACGGTCACTTCTTGTCGGATTGTCTCTGTCTGTTTGGCCACCAGTTCGGCCAAGCGCTTAAGTTTTTCGTCGCGAGGGTCAATGCCCTGGTCAATCATCGATCTAAGCCGCCGGGCCTCTTGACGCGCGCCGGGTATTTCACTATCATTCGAATCGATAACCCATGCCCTGCAATCACCAATTTTCAGGCGAACCGTGGTCCCCGAAAATAATCTTCCCTGAAAAATAAAAACCTTGGCCGTGGCCGTGGCACGAACACCCAACCCAGGGACTTCCGAATCCCACAGAAAGGATTGTTGGGAGCCTGCTGGACATTTAAAATCTTGGACCCTGCCGGCCGTCAATTTGATCCGTGCCACACTGCTGCCTCCCTTGCTTACATAGTCTGAATGGTTGTCGTGTAAGCACTATGTAAGCAGATTCGATCAGGTTTTGTCAATTGAAATACATGACAAGATGAATCGAAAGGCTTATAAGTTTTTGAAAACACGTAATAAAAACCTTTTTTATACATATGTTTCAATACCGATCAATGCTATGTTTTGGGTATGTTTTGCGGACTCTGACTCCGCCAATCAAGGTTCGAATCCTTGTCCCTCAGCCAAAAGAATATCAAGGGCTTATGGCAATCGCTGTAAGCCCTTTGTTATTTTCCCGACCCAGATTTGACGGTTTTGTTTTTTACAGGTAGGTTTCCCTTAAAAAGGAGGCTATCATGCGCAACCCCAAACTTTGCCATATGTGGACCGATGCCAACCTGCTCGTCGGTATTGCCCTGGTGCTGACGTTGACCGGGTGTATGACGCATTACGGTCATTTCTCCCTGGATGCCCGGGTGAGACAGGCCTTTCAGGCCGGTTCGGTTCAACCCGAATTTCAATATTACTACACGGGCAGAGAGACCATGCCCTATGCCATTATCGGAATTGACCGTGGCTATACGGTTCCCTCGCGGTATTGGATCCCTTTTTCGCCCCGGCCGGACCAGCTCAAGGCGATGAGCGCGAACATTTACAGGGAGATCCGGGATTTGCCTTATGGGGCCTATATCCTGGACCCTGCCGGGCAAACCATCGGCATCTGGTACTCGAATGTTTTCAACAGGAATGTAACGGTGGATCAAGCCCGCCGGAAGGTTCAGGTGCTATACAAAAATCCGGAAAACAAAGATCGGCCCCGATGACCGGAAGCCTGAAATGGTCTTTCCTCCTAACACGATAATATTAAGGTAAACGCTCCTGATGAAATCGATCTATTTCCTCAGTTTCAACATGATTTCATTTGTGCCCTATGCGTTCGGTTTTTTAAAAAGTTATGCCGAACAGGATTCCGGGATCACCGCCGCCTATCACTGGCACCCGCCCTTGACCACGCCGGAACCGGTGGATACGGTAGTGTCGCGGATTGTGGACCCGGACCTTTTATGCCTTTCCTGTTATGTCTGGAACCACAACCAGCAGATGAAAATTGCCCGGCGGGTGAAAGCCCGATATCCGGATTGCCTGGTGGTCTGCGGCGGGCCGCATGTCCCCGAACAACCCGGGGATTTTTTTTCACGGTTCCCCCAGGCCGACGTCCTCGTGCACGGTGAAGGGGAGATTCCCTTTGCCCGCCTTTTGCTGGAACTGCTGGCAGAAAAACCGGATCTTGAACGATTGGAAGGGATCTCCTTCAACCGATCGGGACGCCTCGTCACCACCCCTATGGGCCCCCGGCTGGGCAAGGACCTGCCGGTTCCCAGCCCTTATCTGAACGGCTGCCTCGATGATTTTCTCGGTGAGTCCAACGGCGGAAAAATTGCCCTGTGGGAAACCAACCGGGGGTGTCCGTTTGCCTGCTGCTTCTGCGACTGGGGCGTGCGTACCAAAAACAAGGTCCGCCTGCATTCCATGGAGCGGGTGGCCCGGGAGATTAATTACATGGCCGGCAGGGGGGTCGCGGACATCTATGTTACGGATTCCAATTTCGGCCTGTTCAAAAGAGATCTCGAGATTGCCCGGCTCCTGGTCGATGCGCGCCTTCGAACCGGTTTTCCCAAACGCGTGCGCATTCAGTTTGCCAAAACCTCCAATGACACCGTGTTTGCCATCAGCCGGCTGTTGTTTGAAAACGATATGCTCTGGGGGACGACCCTGTCCATGCAGAGCGTGGACGTGGATGTGCTGGCGGCGGTGAGCCGGCCCCACGGCGACATCGGCATGTATGCCGAACTGAAAAACCGATACCAGCGTCACCAGATCCCCACCTATACGGAACTGATCCTGGGGCTGCCCAAAGAGACCCGGGATTCTTTTGTGGGCGGCATCTGCCGGCTTCTGGAAATCGGTATGCACGACGACCTCCGGGTTTTTGAGCTGGCCCTTCTGCCCAATGCGCCCCTGAGCCAGCCGGGCATGCGCGAGCAGTATGGACTCGATACCCGGTTCAAGCCCATCCGGCTGACCCCTCCGGGTTTTGAAAGAGAAGTCGTCGAGCTGGTTTTCGGCACCGGCAGCATGCCCCACGACGACTGGGCCTACTGCCTGATTTTTGCCGAAATGATCCAGGCGCTTCACAACGGTGGCTTCACCCGGTTCGTCGCCATCTACCTGCACCGTGAAGGGCTGTTGTCCTACCGGCATTTCTATGAGGGGCTGCTCGATTGGATGACGGCCGATCCTGGTGGCAGCGGGCGGGGGGTCGTGCGCCTAAAAAAACTGATCGCCGATTACCGACAAAACCCGGACATGCCCCAGGTCAACCGCATCCTCACCCAGCCGGACATGCTCGAGCTCCTGCGGCGCTACCATCCGACCCGCAAGGGCTGGCCCTTGTGGACCTGGCTGTGGCTGAGTATCGGCGAAAACCGGGATGAATTTTATTCTTCGGTTGCCGATTTTCTTAGTTTACAGGGCATCGAACCCGGTCCACTGATGGAAGACCTGCTGCACTACCAGCAGGCGATCATGCTGACACCGGAATATGATCCCCGGCGCGGCAAGGCCGTGTCCTGCCGCTACAACTGGCAGGATTACTTTTTTGAAGCCGCCGATCTCAAGGCGATGGAAACCAACCTTTTTTATCGTGACACCCACATGGGACCCGGCCGTCAATACCCCCTTGTCGCCGGTGACCGGCAGGCCTTTGTGACGGCCGCCATCGGCTATTCCTACCCCTATTCGAAGTTCAGGCATTTTTTTCATCAACCCGATTGTCGGGAAAAAAATTCAGAATAAAGTAGGAGCGGCTTCCAGCCGCGAATAGGCCGTCGGATCATGATCGCGGCTGGAAGCCGCTTCTACGATATCCAGGGGTTGGGTGCAGCGTGGATCATGGGATAAGTAAATGGCGGTCCGGCATAAAGACAGGAGGGACATGCCCAGGAAAATCAGTCCGTCATCGCCCACAGTTTCTGTAAATGATTAACGGGGAAAATGGCGACATCGGTTCTTTTTTGGACCGTTTCGCCGCCATAAACCAAGCCGCTGCCACGGGGGATATGATCTGGAAAAACCTTGGTAAAATGATTCAGAGCTTTTATCTAAAAAAGGTGTAATTTGCGGCTTCAACTTTAAAATTGCACCTTTTTGCTTGCTTTCGCTGCAGCGGTCCCTGGGCTTTCACGATGGTCCGACCCACTTGAAAACGACAACCACTGAATGACCCGCCTGCAACTCCCGAGGTTGGAGGTCGATCCCGATCTCATATCACATATCCCCCCCCCTCACCCTGTCCCTCTCCCCCAAGGGGGCGAGGGGACGCGGTCACTATTTTGGGAATGAGGCTGGATTTTCTGGCAAGGGTTTTATCGTTCACTGTTCACGAATCACCGTTCCCCAATCCCCCAATCCCCCAATCCCTAAATCCCTAAATCCGGAATCCGTTCCCCGGTCATCGGTCCTCCGACCCCCGTCTGTCTCTGAACGTCCCTTAAGCCCGAAAATCCCATTTAATCTAATTATATGTAATTAGGCATATAAATAATTATTTAATGATCACGGGAGGGCCTTTTGTCGCAACGTACCAATATCTGGGCAAAAATGAAAAAAATGGCCCATGATGTGGTGGTGTTTCCCGTCGGCGGTGTGTCTGCGGCCACTGGGGAACGGGATATCAACCGTTTCCCAGAGGTAAAAACCCTTGACAGGGGTGGGCCCCGCTGTTAAAAATTCTTTAAATTATTAGGTCTATAGGTGCCGGTAGGCGATTATTGTCCTTAAATTCAATAGCTTTACCCGGCACCGTGTTCTTGCAAAACCTGCTTCATCAGTACAAATTCAAGTATTTTAAGGTTTCGGGTTTTCGATCCTTCGCTGAAAACCTGAAATTTTAAGATAAATTACGACGCGAAAGGAGGTGGTTGGGGAGCGACGCAGTACCCGTATCACGCATTTCGATGACAATTATTAGGTTGCAGTAAATCAAGATTAAACGCGTTAAGGAGAAGATTAAGATGAAAAAACTGTTTATTATTTTTGCCATTCTCTGCCTGGCCGCACCGGCCATGGCTGCCGACTGGAACTTTTACGGCAGCGCCCGTTTCGCCACTTTCTGGAATGATGTGGATCCTGATAAAGACGGCGTTGACAGTGACGAAGATCTTACATGGGCCCAGCAGGGCAACAGCCGCATCGGTGCCACCGTCAAGTTCAACGACCAGATCGGCGGTGGTTTCGAAATGAGCGACAGCTTCGGCAAACGTAAACTCTATGGTACCTATACCTTCGGCAACGGAAGCCAGCTGCTCATCGGCCAGACTTACACCCCCAGTGCATTGTTCTACTCCAACAGCGTCTACGACGGTGACGGCGACCTGCTGGGTGCTGGTGAATTCTACGAAGGCCGTCTGCCCATGATCCAGTGGAAAATGGGTAACTTCAAACTGGCTTTGATTGAGCCGAACACGAGTGGCGAGGCCGGTAAATATGCAAAAAAAGCTATGGCCGACTTTTTAGACGATGACGCTATTGATCCTGATCTTGCAGCTGCTTTGGATATCATTGATATTGATTATGACGCTCTTGCGGACGAACTCGGAATCGATGTCGATACCAGCTTGCCGAAGATTGAAGTCGGTTACGCGTTCAAGTCAGACGCATTTTTTGCTGACGTCTTTGCCGGCTACCAGACTTATGAAATTGAATTGGACGATGAAAGCGTTGATGTGGACTCCTACGTGATCGGCGGTGGTGCAGGAGCCAACTTTGGTGCTTTTTTTGTAAAGGCTGGTGTTCACTTTGGTCAGAACCTTGGCAACTATGGTGCTTATGATCCTAAGTTCAATGGTAAAGCGTTGGCTGACGATATGAGCATAGATGACGACCTTAAGGAACTGGATTCCGACAGCCTGGGTTATCTGGCAGTAGTTGGTTTCAACGCTTCCGAAATGCTGACCTTTGAAGCTGGTTATGGCTATGAAGAAGCTGAAGTGGATGAAAGTGACAACACCACGGAAAGAACTCAATACTACCTCAACTGCACCGTGAACGTCGCTCCGGGTTTCTTTATCGTCCCGGAAGTTGGCATGATTACTTATGAAGATGAGGTAACAGAGCCGGAGCCAGAGACCTTCTACGTGGGTGCCAAATGGCAGATTAACTTCTAGTCGCCGCTTTGCGGAAACATTAGAAGCATAAACCAAAACAAAAAACCCGGGGCTTCGGTCCCGGGTTTTTTATTTAGGGCTTGGATCTGCAATGCTCCTCATCTAATTTGTTTCGGGTGTATTACATTCTATCCGGTTTCCTTTGTTCTTTCCGGTGTTAAAGCTTAAATTCGTGTTTAACCCTGGTTCTCTTAGTGTGTATCAATTCAAACTGCGGACAGTTGTAACCCTACAACGCAACTTAGTGTGTTTTAAAAAGTTCACGCATACGCCGTCGTCGATGTGACAGATAGGCGCGATGATTCCGAGTTTGTATCCAAATACCCTGATCGAGAAGGCTGTCAAGGGTATGCCGCTTCATTGGCAAAACAAAGTTGATAAGGACCCTAAGCTGCGACAGCGTAATAGATGGTGCTTTTTTTCCCATCCTGATTTTCAGGTGCCAGAGGAAAAATGTGCCAGCCTGAAAATTTACGGACTTCGTAGTGATCAATACCCAACTCGGTTTTAGCCTCCTCAAAACACTGCTCGATTGCCCATCCCAGACCACTTAGCCACACAAGGACTTTCAATCTTGTGCTTGATGACGCGTTGCTGATGAATTAACTGTATTGCGGATCATCGCCAAGGGCCAAGGATACGGCGGATCAGCAACCAGACGGTTTTCCGGGGAAGACCGTCGGCCGATAATACAATCCGGCGACGGGTGAATTCATAAAAAAATCGGCCCTTTGGCACCTTTGGACACAGGATAGAATCCTGTCCTTTTGGGCAAGGCTCTTTTCGTCGAAAAGCAGGGCGCCGTCCGGACTGGTAGGATAACCATTAACCATATTATGGAAAAGATTTCGTTAGATTCGGATTTCTCCGCCCCGGCAGTTTTTCAAGTCGTTGGGGTATAGGTGGCTATCCCCCCAAAACAGCCCGCCACAATATTGTTGTCGCAGAGAAAGTTCTCAAACAGATTGGCAGCGTAGTGGAAAAAACGCCCCCGGTCTTCAGGCCGAAGGCGTGATAAATAGAAAGGGGCTGGATTTTATGCGGCCTTCGAGCCTTACTGCCCGTCCAGTTCAAAAGCGATCACTTTGCTTATGCTGTCTGTGAATGCGATGCGGCCCTCTTTGGTCACGATGGCTGCAAGCAATTCATCCTGGCCGTCATTGTCATAATCGGCCGCCACAAAGTCGCTTACCCTTCCATCAAAATCCTGGGTTTTCCATTTGGGGACCAACCTTATTCCATCCCAGGAGAGTAGTTCGATTCTTCCCCGCTTGAAGACGCGGAAATTCTTGAGCATGTTTTTGGCCAGTTCATCATGGCTGGCTACCAGTACTTCCGGTTTTCCGTCCCTGTCCATATCGGTGGCCCTGATTCGCAGCGGGAAAAATTGCTTGTTCTCAACGCCAGGTTCCGTTTTCCGCAGGTTGAAAGACAGCAGGTTGCCTCCGGTGCGATCGGTATCCTCGTAGATCATCTGACTGGCCCCACTATAGATGCGTACCCGGTCCCAGTCAGAATAGGCGGCAATCAGGCTCTGGCCAGTATGGGTGATGTCATCGTAGGTCGCTCCCATGAGGTTGGCCTGCCCGCCTTTTAACAGTTGCGGCCCGGCAGAAAGACGGCTGCCTTCCCATTGCATTTCATGGATGGCCCCTTTTATGATGCTTTCATCGGCGGTTTTCTGGCGCTGGCCCAGGAGAAGAGTTCCCCGATCGTTGGTTTTGGTTACTCGGTAGTACCAGTTGTCCGGACCGTAAATGATTGTGTAGGCGTTTCCGTCATACTCAAGTACGAAAGATTCGATCATATCGTTCTTGGGCCCGCCGACGCTGGAAACGTATATCTCAGGCGTCCCGTTGCCGTTGACATCACCCACGTCGACCCCGATATGGGTACCGATTCGGATCTTACCGGCTTCGCCGATCTTCAGCAGCCGGCCGTTTACGATGCGGTGGATGGTAACGATCTTGTCCCGGGCAATGACAATTTCCTGGAGTCCGTCGTTGTCCACGTCGCCTACATCGATCCCGGTAATGAGGGATTTGATGTTGCGGCTGCGCCATAAGGTGGGGCCGTTGGTGGTATTGGTTGCCCCGGCTGCGGCGATGAAGGCCGGGTTGGGCGTCTGATAGGGCTGGCCGGCTACCGGGGCCTGGTTTTCCGCCTGGATGCCGGATTGAAGCAGCTTCTCCGGGTGCATGCGCGGATCGTAGACCGGCGGGGCTGACTGGACCCGGGCTGCCGGAGCCGTTCCGGACTGCATCTGCGGTGCGGCCGCAGGCCGCCGGGCAACGGCGCGGCCGAATACCGTTTCGTTGATGTTGGTGGCGAACTGGTTGATCTGGGGGATCACCTCGCCCATGCCGCGGGTCTGGGCAAAAAAGGGCAGGGGCTCCTGCTGGCCGCTGACGTCGACCATGCGGGCATCGATGCTCACGCTTTCGCCGAAAACCGTCAGGCTGCCGAAAAGGACATAGTCGGCCTGGAGTTTGCCGCCCACCAGTAGCGCCCGGCTCTCCCCTTCGAATCCTTCCACCGATGCCAGGGCCGACTTGGTTTCATGCTCATTGATCACCTCCACCTTGTCCTGCCAGGCCAGACGCGACCCGAGCATGTCCAGGATGCCCTCCTGGAGAAAGGTCAGATCTTTTTCCGCATTGATGTCAAAGGGAAGGACGGCGACGCGGGCGGGAGCGGCAGTGGCAGGTACAGTGGCCAAGAGAAGCAGCAGGGTGGATACCATCAGAAAAATGATTCGGTTTATAATATGGGATTGTTTTTTCAAGGAAATCTCCTGAGTTTGACCAGCGGTATCATCGAAAGAAGATGGGAAATCACAAATATCAATAATCAAATTACAAACAAATTCCAAATCAAAATGTCAAAATAATCAAACGAGACCAGAGACAACGCGGTTTGGTCGTTTTATTTCAGTTGCTGTCACGCATTAAAGATGGTCCTAGAAATAACCAATCACAATATCCAAATTCCAAATAGACTACCAATATCAATGCCGAAATTCCAAAAGGGAACGAAGGCCGCCCTTGTTTGATATTTGTTTGGAATTTGTCATTTGAATATTGTGATTTGACCTTTCAACCCAGCTTCCCCCGCAGGATCTCATTCACCACCTTCGGGTTGGCCTTGCCCCGGGTCTGCTTCATCACCTGGCCGACGAAAAAACCGATCAGTTTTTTCTGGCCGTCCTGGTAGCGCTGCACCTCGTCGGGGTGGGCGGCAATGATTTCATCAACGATGGGATCGATGGCCGAGGTGTCGGAAACCTGGACCAGGCCCTTCTCCGCCACAATACGTTTGGCCGGTTTGCCGGTTTCGGCCATCGCTTCGAAGACGGTTTTGGCAATTTTGCCGCTGATGACATCCTGGTCCAGCAGTTTCAGCAGGCCGGCCAGGTGTTCGGGGGAAATCGGGGATTGGCCGATGTCGAGTCCCTGGGCATGCAGCAGACCGAGCAGGTCGCCCATGATCCAGTTGGCCACCGGTTTGGGCTGGTCGAACAGGGCGATGCAGGCTTCGAAGTAGTCGGCCAGTGCCCGGCTGGCGGTCAGTACCCTGGCGTCGTCAACAGGCAGGCCGAAGGTTTCCACATAGCGGGTTTTGCGCTGGGCAGGAAGCTCGGGCATTTCCTTCTGCATGCGTTCGATCCAATCCTCGTCAATAACCAGGGGCAGCAGGTCCGGGTCGGGGAAGTAGCGGTAGTCGTGGGCATCCTCCTTGCCGCGCATGGAATCGGTGCGCCCCTTGTCAGGCTGCCACAACCGGGTTTCCTGGACCACTTCGCCGCCGTCGAGAAGGATCTCTTTCTGACGGGCGATTTCATAAACGATCGCTTTTTCCACATTCCGGAACGAGTTGAGGTTTTTTACCTCTGTGCGGGTTCCGAATTGGGTCGATCCGGCCGGCATGATCGAGACATTGGCGTCGCAGCGGAAGCTGCCTTCCTCCATATTGCCGTCGCTGATGTCCAGGTAGCGCAGGATGGTCCGGAGCTGGCGCAGGTATTCGCCGGCGGCTTCGGGGCTGCGGATGTCCGGTTCACTGACGATTTCCATCAGCGGCACCCCGGTTCGGTTCAGGTCCACCCGGCTGACGGGGCGGTCCGGATCGTGGATCAGCTTTCCCGCATCCTCTTCCATGTGAATGCGGGTGATGCCGATGCGCAGGGTCCGGCCGTCAATGTCGATATCCAGGTGGCCGTCGGTGGCGATGGGCAGTTCGTATTGGGAGATCTGATATCCCTTGGGCAAATCCGGGTAGAAATAATTTTTCCGGGCGAACCGGCTTTCCGGTTGAACGGTGCAGCCGGTGGCCAGGGCCATTTTGATGGTGTAGTCCACCACCTTTTTGTTGAGTACCGGCAGCACACCGGGCATTCCCAGGCAGACCGGACAGGTATGGGTGTTCGGCGGGGCGCCGAAGGCGGTGGCGCAGCCGCAGAAAATTTTGGTACGGGTTTTCAGCTGGGCGTGAACTTCAAGGCCGATGACCGGGATAAATTCCATCTGATTGTTCCACTCCGATAGTAAAAAACGGCAACCGCTGCTGCCGATTACCGCCTGACTGGCGTCAACCTCGTGCAGGCCGGGCTTGCTTTCGTCTGTCGACTTTTCCTGGTTCGGCCCAACGCAACCATGGCAAGCGCACCGAGGGTTCCGTTCCAGTTCATATTGCCGGGCCGCGCCGGTGGGTACCGGTATCCACGAAACCCTGCAACGGCATGCATTATCACCAACGGCAAGGATTGTAAAGCATGGCGTGGCGGTGCTTTGGGATGTTTTGCGCCGGGTTCGCAGGCATGCGTTCACCGATTTTTTGGGTGTAGGTCGAAAACCTACCGGCCATCAGGCAGGACCCGACAAAATAATCGGTCCGTGACGGACAGAAAAATCGGCCCGCCACCGATGGTGTTATTGATATTCCTTTAGTAAACAGTATTCAGTAAATCAGTTTCATTAATCAGCGCTCGCGTGATGATCCCGGTTGGAAATGGACAACCCTTCTTTTCAAAAACTCGGATTCGTAAACGGACTGCCCGGGAGGGTCGGCGGGAATGTCGGCCGAACCCCGGTTCGCGCTGCCTGACAGGGTGGGAACGAAACCGGGTGCGAGTTACATGCATATTCTCACGGGCGGGTGTGCTTGCATCTGCCTCAACGCCTCAACCTGCAAAGGAGAACTAACATGAAGGAGAAACTCTATCGAAAAGAGATCTGGCTTACCGTGATCTTTTCCGTCCTGCTGATGTTGATGGGGCACAGTGCATCGATTTTTGTCCTTTTCCCCAGCCTTCAGACCGGCACCTTGTGGGGGTTTCCCACCCAGTACATCGTTCCCATTCTGCTGGGATGGTTCGGCATGGCCCTGGTCTGTCTGGTGATGACCCTGGTCTGCAACAAGTTTGACGATGAGATGGAGGCCTTTGCCGAAGAGAACAAAGAAGAAAATATTTCCGTCAAGGAATAAGGGGGGATTATGCCAGCAGAATATGCCTTGAGCAACGTTTGGATCGGTATCGGTGTCGTTATTATTTTGTTTTTTATTTTCTATGGCGTGGGCTATATGGCCAGCCGCAAAACCACCAGTGACGCAGACTTTTACGCCGCCGGGTTTTCCATCGGGCCGGTGACCAACGGCCTGGGAATGGCGGCCACCTGGGCCAGTCTGGCGACCTTTCTGGGGGTGATCGCCCTGATTCTCAAGCTGCAGGTTCCCTTTGTCTACCTTTGGATTCAGTGGGCCATTTCCATCCCGCTGCTGACCCTTTTATACGGTACCAGCCTGCGGCGGATGAAGGCCTTTACGCCGGCGACCTTTATCAAGCAGCGGTACGGCAAGCCCTCCACCATTGTCATCGTGTGCTGGATGATCCTGATCATGGTCATGTACGCGCTGGGCCAGATGATCGGTCTTGGCCGGGCCTTCGAACTGCTTTTCGGTGTGCCCTACAACACCGCCCTGGTGGTGGCCGGCCTGGCCACCGTCGGTTTTATCACCATCGGCGGCATGTACGGCGCCACTTACAACGCCGCGTTTCAAATGGTGGTCATGACCATCGCCATGATCGTGCCCATGGGGGCCATCATGAAGGCCATGGGATCCTCGGGCTGGTGGTTTCCGCCCCTGGCCTACGGGGACATGGTGCCGGACATGATTGCCGCCATCCCGACCTTTTTCGATATGAAGTATGACTTCCGCTGGTACTTTGCCCTGATCCCGGCTTTTACCCTGGGCCCCGTGGCCCTGCCCCACCTGGCCATGAAGGTGTTCACCTCCTCGTCGGTAAAGAATGCCCGTTGGGCCGTGGTCTGGTTCGCCATTTTTCTGGGACTGCTGTTTTCCGGTACCTACGTGGTGGGTTTCGCCGGCAACTACTTCACCGCCACCACCGGGAAAGTGATCGCCAAGCCGGATCAGACCCTTTTGATCCTGAACGTCTTTTACAACCCCACCCTGGTGGCGGCATTCGTCATGGGCGGCGCCCTGGCCGCCGGTCTTTCCACCATCGGCGGCAACCTGATGGCCATCGCCGGCCTGGTGGGCAGCGACCTGCTGGGTATCCTGGCACCCAACATGGACGCCAAGAAAAAGATGAAATGGGGTTACCTGGCCCTGGCCCTGGGCGGGATCACTGCCATCCTGCTGGCCTTCAAACCGCCCAAGTTCCTGGTCACCAGCATCCTGTGGGCCTTCGGCCTGCTGGCCACCACGGCAACCCCGGCCATACTGCTGGGGGTGTGGTGGAAGGAGGCCAACAAGCTGGCCCTGATGGTATCCTCCATCTTCTGCGGCATTCTGTTTATCGTCATCTCCCCCCACGTGATTCCCAGCATCTGCGTGGGCAAGGGGCTGGTGGCGGCCCTGGGCATGTCCGGCGGCATGGTCACCATCCCGCTGAGCTTTGCCATGTTCATCGTTCTGTCCATCATCTTCAACCGGGTGTCGGCCCTGTCGGCATACGCGCCCACCCTCGAAGACAAGATGGTCATCGACCGCATCCACGGATGGGGCGATCACTATGAAGAGAAGCACTACAACGGCATCACCGTTCCGATCATCATCGCCATCGTCTGCATGGGGGTGTTTGCCTGGGGGCTGCAGCCCTGGTAGCAGGCGGCGGGTGTCGTTATGACGGCAGCATCCCCGGGCTTCGGGCTCGGGAATGCTGCGTTTTCCAGGGCCGGGGCAACAAAGAGAAAAAGGTCCTGGCACAGTGACAAAAGGGAGGCACCCGCCTCCCTTTTATGTTATAGAGGGGACACCATGGAGGCAGTCGGTAAATTCTCGGCAAAAGGGGCGGCCATGCACTACTTTCAGGACATGATGCGGATACTCAGACTGGACGGCGCCGTGTTTGACCGACTGGCCGCCACCCGGTTGCCCATGCGTTACACCATGCTCAACGTCAGCGTGTTGGGGGTGATCTACGGCATGGCCTCCATTCAGTTCGCCCGCTCCATGCTGGCCCGCCAGCCCGATGCCACCATCTCTTTCAACCCGCTGATGATTCTCATGGTCAGCATTTCCATCGCTTTTTTCATGCACGGCGGCCTTTCCCTGTTCGTCTGGGTGTTCTGCCGCGGTATCGGCGGCAGCCCCCAATTCATGCCGACCTACCTTAACATTGGAACGGCCGCAATTACCCTCTGGCCGCTGGCGCCGGTGGTTTCCGCCCTTCAAAGCGGTGTCTCCGGACCGGGGCTGACGGTGGGTTTGTCGATTGCCGGCGTTTATGCCGCTGCGGGAATTTTTGTGGCCGTCAAGGCCGCTTCCGGCCTCTCCCCGGTCAAAATGACGCTGGCGGCCGTGGCCACCGTGGTTTACGTGGGGTGTTTTCTGTATCTGTGGCTATAATCTCTTGTCGGTCTGTCCGAATTTTCATAATGGCTTTGCGTGGGAGGGCGTCCTCCTTTTCCCCGACAGTTCGGACGCGCCGGGTTGTCAAAATAGCCAAAATTTCCCAGTCGCGTACTCCAGCGGAATAAAGGGGGCCCATGGTTTCCGGCTACCATCAATACTTCAAGGCGTTTGCCGACGTCTCCAAAGCGATTCACTCCGGTATGGAGACCGAGGAGATTCTCGGTCGCATCGTTACCTCCATTTCCGACACCATGGCCGCCAAAGGGTGCATTTACTGGGTTGTCAATCGGGACGCCGGGTGCATCGCCCACAAAGTTTCAAGCGGGTTTGATTTCCGCAGCCTTTCGGCCGTGGACCTGCCTACCCTGCAGACCCTTTTCCCGGCAGATGCCGACCATCTGGTGTTCATTGCGGATGTCCGCTATGATGATCGCCTGCCCGACCTCGAGCGTTTGGGCAAACGGCGGGTGGTGTCGGTGATCGGCATGCCGGTGCAGATCGACCCTCCCTACGGGGGCATCCTGGCCGTATACTTCGGGGCGAAGCGAGACCTGAGCCGTGCCGAGGTGGAATTTCTTACGGCGCTGGGCGAACAGGGGGCCATCGCCCTTCACAAGGCGCTGCGTTACGACGAACGCCTGCTGGACACCTTTCGACAGACGGTGGAAGGCCTGACCATGGCCCTGGAGGCCAAGCATCCGGAGACCCATGGACATTCACTGAACGTGGGCCGCCTGGCAGAGGCCACCGCCCTGAAAATGGGTATGACGGAAAAGGCCGCCCGGTCCCTGTACCAGGCCGGCCTGTTGCATGACATCGGCAAGATCGGCACCGGCCGGGAGATCCTGGGCCGCCTGGGCCGTCTTTCCAGCCGGGAGATGGATCTGGTCCGTATGCACCCGGTGGTGGGCGCCAACATCCTGCGGCCCCTGGTGTTTCTGTCGCACCTGGTCCCCATGGTCCGTCATCACCACGAACGCATGGACGGCAGCGGCTATCCCGACGGCCTGGCAGGAACGGCCATTCCCGTCGGGGCACGTATTCTTGCGGTCTGCGATGCCTTCGAAACCATGATCGCCGGGAGGGCGGGCATCCGTCCCATCAGTCTGGAAGATGCCGCCGTCCAGCTCAACATCGGGGCCGGCACCCGGTTTGACCCCCAGGCGGCCTCGGCCCTGGTGGCTGCGGTTCGGGAGAACCCGTCCGTTCTGGACACCCCCATGGGGTCCGACGCCGACCTGAAACGATTTGAAATGCTGTTCCGGGACCATCGCGAGATGGACCGCAACGCCCCGTGGTGCACGGTGAGTTTCTGAGGAATCGTTTAGAGTAACGGGGTCGTTTTTCGCAGGAGCGGCTTCCAGCCGCGATGCAAGGGGATGAACGCGGCTGGAAGCCGCTCCTGTGCCATTTTTTCCTTTCGGATAGGTGGCCATGTTTGGCCTGGAAAGGCGCTTGGCGCCATGATCGTGTTTCTGGCCTTCATCTGATTAGTAACATCCACTTAATAGAGGAGGATTTCTCATGGCTGAAAATGTAATTGTTGATGTTGGAGAAGATTTTATCGGTGAAATCACCCTGAACCGTGCGGACAGCCTCAATACGTTCACGCTGGACCTGGCTTCCGAACTGGATGCGGCCTTTCTGCAATTGGATGCCGACCCGTCGGTGCGTGTGGTTATCCTCAAGGGCGCGGGAAAAGCCTTCTGCGCGGGAATCGATGTGGGTGATTTTTTTGGAAAGTCCACCATGGCGTACCGGGAGTGGATCGCCAGCATGGAAACCCCCCTGGTGACCATCAGCCGGATGAAGAAACCGGTGATTGCCCAGGTGCACGGCGTTGCGGCGGCCAACGGTGCCGGCCTGGTGGCTGCCGCGGATCTGGCCATCGTTGCCGACAACGCCAGAATGGGGCTGACCGCCATCAACGTGGGCCTCAACTGCGTGGGGCCCGTCATTCCCGTGACCCGGTCAGTGGGTCGGAAACGGGCCATGGAACTGCTGCTCTACGGCGAATTGATCAAGGCCCCGGCCGCCCTGGATATGGGCTTGATCAACAAGGTGGTCCCGGCGGATGACCTGGCCGTGGAAGCCCGGCGCTGGGCGGCGGTGCTGGCCGCCAAGAGCCCCGTCGCCGTACAGATCGCCAAGTCAGCCTTTTATTCCGCCGCCGACCTGAGCTATGACAAGGCCTTTGATTACATGAACGAGGCCTTTGCCCGGCTCTGCTCCTCCGAAGACGCCAAGGAGGGGGTGTCGGCATTCCTCGAAAAGCGCCAGCCGACGTGGCGGGAAAAGTAACCCCCGTCCGATGGAAAACCGGCACCCGCCGTGTGCGTTGATCGGCCAATCACCCTTGTGGCGGTTGGCCCTCATCGCCGCGCCGCTTTCTGTATGCCGGGCCCCCTCGCCGGCGGCAATTAAACTCTTGACGCCCGAACCGGTTGAATATAATTTGAATTTATGTACGGCGGGCTGATCCATTCAGCCGAGTCCCGGCGTCATTATGCCTGTCCGACCCTTTCTCAGAACCCTGCCTGACCCCGACGACTGTTGAGCCGGAAAACGTCCGAACCGGAAATCGACAATTGCCTGGGACCCAGCCGTGCGGCGGCGCGACACCGATTCGTGCCACGCTGCCTTGGGAAAAGCGTCTCGTTTTTCCTGGTCACGAGGCACACGTTTAACAGGGAGGGCATCAATCATGAAAGAAAAAGCGGAGGGTTGGGAAATTCATATCACGGAGATGGACCTGTTCACCGGTCTGGACCTGAACGTGATGGGAGAGATCGCGGATAACGCATGCGAGGAAGCCTCCTATCCCGGGGGAACGTTGATATTCAATGAAGGGGACACGGCGACAGCCCTTTTTATACTGGTCCACGGCACCGTTGAACTGAAGATCGGCGGGGAAAAAACCGTCTATCGCCTGAACGGGCAGAGCGATATCTTCGGCTGGTCGAGCCTGGTAGAAAATGGGACGTACACTGCCACTGCAGTCGCCGCATCGGATATCCAGGCAATTAAAATCGATGCCCGCAAAATGAACCGCGTGTTCAACGGCCACCCTGCATTCGGGCTCACCGTTTACCGGCGGCTTTCAGCTGTTTTCAACAAACGGCTGTCCAGTATTTATCACCGCTTCCTATCCGTCTGAAGGAGCTATTGAAATGATCAGAATCCATATTCGGCGACAGGTATCCGAAGAGAACCGTCCGGCGCTGATGCCGCTGATAAACCAGTTGCGGGCGACCATCGTGGGCCACCCCGGGTATCTGTCCAGCGAGACGTTGAGGCGGGTAGACAGGCCGGGAGAGGTTCTGGTGGTTTCCAAATGGCAGTCCGATTTCTACTGGAAACAGTGGTATGAGAGCCCGGAGCGAAAAGAGATTCAGGACAGGATCGACGACCAGCTGGCGGTGAAGACGCAATACGAGGTCTACGATTATGAGTAACGGAAGGCTGTCTCACGGCCGATGCCGGCGGCCCGATGCATGAAAATGGACGTGCCGGTTTTCTTCGACCTAAATCTCTTTGGCTTTGGCGATCAGACGGTCAAACATTTCGACCTCGACCACCGGTGACGTGGTAAATGTAATCCCGGTTAATTGGTTCAGTGCGACGGATGTGGCAAAGGCGCTTTCCGAATCGGGGAAATCAAGCGTAAAAACCAGGTCGTGCTTTCCCATAACCGCATACATCGATACGACCTTTCCCCCGTTGGCCTTGATCAGTCGAACGGCCTTTTCCGTCCTGCCCGGGCTGATGCCCTGCATCGCCTCCGTCGTGTACTTTCCGAACATCATGAATATCGGCATTTTTTATCCTCCTCGGTAGAAGGTTCGCAAATGGCGAAGATGGGTAAACACAGCTACTGCCGTCAGTCTGGTGAAGGGGCGGCGGTTGTTTTCAGCGCGTTGAGCCGGAACCGGGCCGGCAGCAGAACATTATGAGGCAGCATCATCACGGAAAGCCGGCAGGGAAGACAGCAGGTGGCGCTGCCAGCGGGGTCGATCCGTTCAGGATCGAACGAGGGCCGCAATCACTCGACTTATCGAATTATAGCCAATAATCCGGCAACCGGCAACACTTGGATGGCTGCACGCAGAAGATACCGGGTCCGTTCATCGGGGCGGGCGTTCCTGCGCCTGATGGCCTGGCCGGAACGCCTCCTGTCGATCCTTGCCCCAGAGTCGAAATTATTAAAAATAAAAATTATAAAAAGTAATGAAAAAAATTTGACATATAATTAATCCGATTTATGGTTTGCTCATCAGAAACCAACGCGGGGTTCCCATCCCCGTCATCCAGGAGGAACAGAAAATGAGCAAAACAATCGGAATCGATCTTGGAACAACCAATTCCTGCGTAGCCATCATGGATGGCGGCGACGCCAAGGTGATTACCAATGCCGACGGCGGCCGCACCACACCCTCGATGGTGGCCGTTTCCAGCGGCGGTGAGCGACTTGTGGGCCAGATCGCCAAACGCCAGGCGGTGACCAACCCGGAGAACACCGTTTTCGGGGTCAAGCGGCTCATCGGCCGCCGGTACGATGCCGGCGAGGTGACCGCAGACCGGAAGAACCTTCCCTACGAGATTCAACGGGCGGAAAACGGCGATGTTCGCATCTCCCTGAAAGGCCGTCAGTACAGTCCGGCGGAGATTTCGTCGTTCATTCTTGCGGATTTGAAAAAATCTGCCGAGGCCTACCTGGGCGAACCGGTCACCGACGCGGTCATCACCGTCCCGGCATACTTCAACGACAGCCAGCGTCAGGCCACCAAGGATGCGGGCCGGATTGCCGGATTGAACGTCAAGCGCATCATCAACGAACCCACCGCCGCATCACTGGCCTATGGGCTGGACAAGAAGCGGGAGGAGAAGATCGCCGTATTCGACCTGGGCGGCGGCACCTTCGACGTCTCCGTCATGGAGATCGGCGACGGGGTGTTTGAAGTCAAGGCCACCAACGGCGACACCCACCTGGGCGGAGAGGATTTCGACCTGCGCCTCATCGACTACCTTGCCGATGAATTCAAACGGGAGCAGGGGATCGACCTGCGCGGCGACAAGATGGCCCTGCAGCGCCTCAAGGAAGCGGCCGAAAAAGCCAAAATGGAACTGTCCAGCGCCATGGAGACGGACGTTAACCTGCCGTTTATCACTGCGGATGCCGGCGGCCCCAAACACCTGAACATCAAGATGACCCGGGCCAAACTGGAATCCCTGGTCGAGGACCTGCTCGACCGGCTGGAGGGTCCCTGCCGGACCGCCATGAAGGATGCCGGTTTTTCCGGCGGTGACATCGACGACGTGATTCTGGTGGGCGGCATGACCCGCATGCCGGCAGTCGTGGAGCGGGTAAAACGGATATTCGGCAAGGCGCCCAGCAAGGGGGTCAATCCCGATGAAGTCGTGGCCATGGGCGCCGCCATCCAGGGCGCCGTACTGGCAGGTGATGTCAAGGATGTGCTCCTGCTGGATGTGACGCCCCTCAGCCTGGGTATCGAAACCCTGGGCGGGGTGATGACCCGGCTGATCGACAAGAACACCACCATCCCCGCGCGACAGAGCCAGGTCTTTTCAACGGCCGAGGACAACCAGCCGGCGGTGAGCGTTCACGTGCTCCAGGGTGAACGGGAAATGGCGGCCGACAACAAGACCCTGGGGCGCTTTGAGCTGACCGGCATTTCGCCGGCGCCGCGGGGCACCCCGCAGATCGAGGTGGCCTTCGACATCGATGCCAACGGCATCGTCGAGGTGTCGGCCAGGGATCAGGCCACGGGCAAGCAGCAGAGCATCCGCATTACCTCCTCTTCGGGCCTGTCCAAAGAAGAGATCGACCGTCTGGTGAAAGACGCGGAACTGCATGCCGATGCCGACCAGACCAGGAAAGCGCTGGTGGAGGCCAAAAATGCCGGGGACGCCCTGATCTACTCGACGGAGAAAACCCTGAACGAAATGGGCGCCGCTGTCGACCCGGGCCTGCGCATGGAAATCGACGACGCGGTGTCCACCCTGAGACGGGTGTTGAAAGGCGACAATACCGACGAGATCCGACAGGCCACCGAGGTGCTGACCCGCGCCTCCCACCGAATGGCCGAATCGGCTTACCGGCAACCGGGAGGCCCCCATGGCGAAGGACCGCAGCCGGGTCAGGCCGCAAACGCCCGTGCCACGGCGCCGGCGGACGATGACGTGGTGGATGCCGATTTCCAGGAGGTGGCCTGATACGATGACCGTGGTTTGATTCATCAGGTCCGTTAGTTTTCCAACTATCTGAAAATTAAAAAAAAGCCGGGCAGGTGCCCGGCTTTTTTTATTGGGTGTGCACGCACTTCGCCCGGATGGATCGTCACCGTGTCGACGCCTCAAGGTGGTCGGTCCTGACCCCGGGCGGAAGCTGAAAACCGGATTTAATTGAAAGATCATGTTTTCGGTAAGTTAACCATCACCGCGAATTTATTGTTCTGTATTTAACAACTTGATTTTTAATTACAGAACTTTTTGCTTGATCCAGTCCGCAAAGTATAGTTCTATATTTTAAAAATTAGTTCTGCATGACAGAACCTTTAAGCAGAAGGAGCGTGGGGCATGGCGTCACAACGTTCGAAAAAGAAAGCGGTGCCGGAGACCGCCAACCGTTATCAGGTCAAATCTTTGGAAAAGGCCCTGCTTATCCTGGAGTTGATGATTGACGAAGGGCGCGACCTGTCGATAACGGAAATCGGCCAGCGCCTGGGGTATGGCAAGGGGACCATTCATCGCATTCTGGGAACCCTCAGGGATCGTAAATTCGTTCGCCAGTACCCCGCGACCAAACTCTATGGGTTGGGCGTTCGAACGCTCACCATCGGCACCCCGAGCAAAAAGGAGAATTTCCTGCGTAAATCCATGGTGCCGTTTCTCCGGGAGCTCCACCTGCAATGCCGGGAAACCGTCAATGCGGCGGTCAACGAGTACAACCAGATCCGCTACATTTTCCGACTCGAGTCCGAGGAGATGCTTCGGATTTCAACGCCTGCCGGTGCCCGTTTTCCGGTACACTGTTCAGCCACGGGAAAAATTTTCCTTTCCTATCTTTCCAATGAGGATATCAAGCGGATCCACGGCGGGAAAAATACACTGAAAAAAATGACGGACCGCTCCATCGGCACCATTGCCGAGTTGATCAACGCAGTTGAAACCGTCCGGAAAAAAGGGGTGGCCTATGATGACGAAGAGGCGCTCAACGGTGTCTATTGCGTCGCGGCGCCGATTCTGAATGCCAAAGGCGAGTGCCTGGCGTCAATCAGTATTTCGACCCCCAAAAACAGGATCACGGAAGAGAAAAGCGACCAGTTCGCGAAAATGGTCATGGCAACCGCCAGGCAGATTTCAGATTCGCTGGACGCTTCATGACGGGACATTAACCACTGGTTTGCACAGAGGTGAGAGATGACAGGAATACGGTTTCACGGACGGGGCGGCCAGGGCGCCGTCGTGGCTTCAAAAATACTGGCAAAAGCCTATTTCTCGGAGGGGCTATACGTGCAGGCGTTCCCCTCTTTCGGAATGGAGCGAAAAGGCGCCGCCGTTGCCGCATTTGTAAGGCTTGACGTTGATCCCATCCGGGAGCGGGGAGAGATCCGCAATCCTTCTGCCGTGATCGTACTGGATCCGACCCTGCTTCAAATGGTGGATGTCACCCGCGGGTTGGCTCCGGGCGGACTGATTGTTCTCAATTACCCGGACAGGAACGATCCGCCTCCCGTTGACGCCACGTTCCGGGTGGCCTGTGTCGATGCCGGGCGCATCGCCGTTCAATACGGCTTGGGATCAAGGATGTCGCCCATTGTCAATACGGTGATCCTGGGTGCATTTGCCAAGGTTGCCGAAAATTTGGAAATTGAACATCTGGTTGACGCGGTGAAGCTGGGCGTCCCTGTAAAGCCGGCAGCAAATGCGAACGCAGCGCTGGCGGCCAGCGATGCCGTGCGCTGGGTGTCGGGAGAGTGCAATGCAGCCTAAAAAAACGATTGGATGTATGGCGGAATTGCCGGCCATGCCGGCCACCATCGGCAGTATGGCCTGGAACCAAACAGGGACGTGGCGGTATTTTACGGCGGTGCCGATGGACAAAACACCGCCCTGTCGAGCGCAATGCCCGGCCGGAATGCCCATACCGAACATGATCAACGCCCTGAAGGCAAGGGGCGCCGATGGCGCGCTGGCCGAAATATTGGCCCAGAATCCGCTGCCGGGTTTGACCGGCCGCCTCTGCTACCATCCGTGCCAGTCCAGGTGTGTTCGCCGGGAACTGGATCAGCCGGTGGCCATCCAGCAGATCGAACGCTATCTGGCGGACCGGAACGCGACCGGGCCGCAGCCCATAGAACCGACGGATGTCGGCCGCGTCGCCGTCCTCGGCGCAGGCCCGTTTGGACTGGCATGCGCCTATTTCCTGCGGCTGAAGGGGGTTGACGTGGCCGTGATGGATGACGATGCCCGGGCGGGCGGCTATCTGCTTGAAACCCCGCCCGGCAAGCTCGACCCCGGGGTGCTGGACAGGGAAATCGATCGATTGGTCCGGCGGGTGCATCTGGACCTTCAGCTGGGGCAGGCCGTTTCGGGCGATGACATTCCCCGGCTGGCGGACCAGTTCGATGCCGTCATTCTGGATCCCACATCAAGGGGCGCCGCTGCCATCCGGTCGGGATTTTCTTCGGCCTTCAATCCTTATGATGACCGTTTCCCGGCCGATACGGCCCAGGCCGTCGAATTGCCGGAGAAGTGGCTTCCCTTCAAGCCCGCCATGATCGCCCACTATATCGGTGCCGGGCACATGGCGGCCAAACGAATCGCCGGCCAGCTGAGCGGAAATCCCGCCAAAGCGGCACGTCTCGTCGAGATGGACGGCCAGGTCTCTGGCGATGACATCAAACTGGAACGCTTTCAGAATTCGGCCCCGGCGGCATGCCGCGATCGCAAGCGGCAAACCGCGTGTACCCGCGAGTCGATTCTGGAGGAGGCGGACCGATGCCTCTCCTGCGGCACCTGCAACGGCTGCGGGCAGTGTGTGCGGTATTGTCCGGACGCGAGTATCCGCAGAAATGAAACGGGTGTCGCGGTTGATTTGTTTCACTGCAAAGGCTGTGGTGTCTGCGCCTACGAATGTCCGCGCGGCGTGATCACGATGGAAGGTGGAAATTCATGAAAAAAGTAATGATGGGAACCGAAGCCGCGGCACTGGCTGCAGCGCTGGCCAGGGTCCAGGTGGTGTCGGCCTACCCGATTACACCGCAGACCGTCATCGTCGAAGAACTGGCGGATATTATCGGCCGCGGGGATCTCGATGCCAAATACATCAACGTTGAGTCGGAGCATTCCGCCATGGCCAGCTGCATCGGGGCCGCGGCCACCGGCGCCCGGACGTTTACGGCGACCTCTTCCCAGGGCCTGGCCCTCATGCACGAGGTGCTGCACTACGCTTCAGGGGCACGGGTGCCCATTGTCATGGCCAACGCCAACCGGGCGCTTGCACCGCCGTGGAATTTGTACTGCGATCATACCGACGCTCTCTCCCAGCGGGATACCGGCTGGATCCAATACTATTGCGCCGACGTTCAGGACGTGATGGATGCCATTCTGATCGCCTACCGCGTGGCCGAAAAGGTGCTTTTGCCGGTGATGGTCAACCTCGATGCGTTTTATCTGACCCATACCTCGGAACTGCTCGACGTGCCGGAACAGGCATCCGTCGATCGGTATCTGCCCGCCTACCGACCGGAAAGCAAACTGGATGTCGACGACCCGAAAACCTTTGGAAACGTATGTGGCGCCGACCTCTACACCTCGTTCAAATTCAGCCGCCATAAGGACACCCTTGGCGTGTCACGGCATTGGAATGAAGCGGCCGGCCGCTTCGCGGACGAATTCGGTCGGCGCCATCCGGTGGTCCGTCCCTATCGCACGGACGATGCGGATCTGGTGATCGTCGCTATCGGAACCGCGGCCGGTGCCATTCGTATGGCCGCAGACCGCCTGCGGGAGGAAGGGGTCGCGGCCGGCAGCCTGCGGCTTTCCATGGTGCGCCCCTTCCCTGTTGACGAGGTCCGGGCAGCCGTGGCGCGCGCCCGGCATGTGGTCGTCGTCGACCGGGACGTTTCCTTCGGCGCGGAGGGCATCGTTGCCCAGGAAGTCAAGGCCGCTCTGTTCGGGATGGCAGGCGACATTCATTTGCATGGATTTGTTGCCGGTATCGGTGGAAACGACATTACCTCGGATAGTGTGGTCGAACTGGCGCGACAGGCGCTCGCCGGCAGCGGTGCAGCCGTGCAGGCCGGGAATTCGTACTGGGGGGAGGTGCTGGCATGACGGTAGCGACAGAAAACAGATCGGATCTATTCACGCCGGGACATTTCGGCTGCCCGGGGTGCGGGGCGGCCCTGGCCATGAAATACGCCCTTGAGACCCTGGGCCGGGACACCATCGTCGTCATGCCCGCCGGCTGCTGGTCGACCCTGATCGGCATCTACCCATACTCCTGCCTGACCGTTCCGGTCATTTCCGTGGCGTTTGAAACCACGGCGGCCACGGCGGCCGGTATCAAGGCCGGACTGGAAGCCCAGGGTAACCACCACACCACGGTGCTGGCCTGGGCGGGTGACGGCGGGACCTTCGATATCGGGTTCCAGGCGCTTTCAGGGGCCGCCGAGCGGAATGAGGACATCCTTTACGTGTGCTATGACAACGAAGCCTACATGAATACCGGCATACAGCGCTCTTCGGCCACGCCGGCCGGTTGCTGGACCACCACCTCGCCGGTTTCGGCGCTGAAACCCCAGAAAAAGAAAAAAATCATCGATATCATGGCCGCCCACGAGATTCCCTATGCGGCCACGGCCTCGATCAGCGATCCTCTGGACCTGGCGGATAAGCTGAAGACCGCCATGAATATCAAGGGGACCCGCTTCATTCACCTGTTCGCCTCCTGCCCCACGGGGTGGCGTCACGCCCCGGAAGTCTCCGTCGAAGTGGCCCGGATGGCCGTGAGAAGCAGGGTGTTTCCCCTCTACGAAGTGTTCGACGGGGAAAATTGGGAAATCAGCCCCATGCCGGCCAAAGAACCCATTGAATCGTACCTGAATCTCCAGGGGCGCTTTAAAAACATGCCTCCGGAAACGGCAGCGGCCTTCCAGAGCAACGTCGATAAAGACTGGAATAAACTTCTCAAGAAAAGTCAAACTGTCTGAATCAGAGACAGGAAAGGAGCAGTCAGCATGCCGATGATGACCGCCGACCAATATGAAGCGAGTTTGCGGGCCCTGAATCTGGAAGTATACATGTTCGGCAAGCGGGTGACCAACGTGGTCGACGATCCGATCATCCGGCCGTCGATGAACGCCGTTGCCAAAACCTATGAGCTGGCCCACGATCCGGCCTATGCCGACCTGATGACGGCCCGTTCCCACCTTTCCGGCAAGCGTATCAACCGCTTCACCCACATTCACCAGAGCACCGACGACCTGGTGAAAAAGAGCAAGATGGGCCGGCTGCTGGGCCGCAAGACCGGCTGCTGTTTCCAGCGCTGTGTGGGGATGGATGCGCTCAATGCCCTGTCCATCATCACCTACAATATCGACCAGAAACATGAAACCCATTACAACGAACGGTTTAAACGATACCTGGCGACCGTTCAGGAAAAGGACCTCGTGTGCGACGGCGCCATGACCGACCCCAAAGGCGATCGCAGCCTGCCGCCCCACCGGCAGCCGGATCCCGACCATTACCTGCGCATCGTGGAAAAAAGGGAGGACGGGATTGTGGTCCGCGGAGCCAAAGCCCACCAGACCGGTGCGGTGAACTCCCACGAAGTGATCGTCATGCCCACCATCGCCATGGGGGAAGCCGACCGGGACTACGCGGTTTCCTTTGCCCTGCCCAGCGACGCCAGGGGCATCATTTACATCCTGGGGCGCCAGTCCTGCGATACGCGCAAGCTGGAAGGCGGGGCCATGGACCAGGGCAATATGCTTTTCGGCGGCCACGAGGCGCTGGTGGTGTTCGACGATGTGTTCGTTCCCTGGGACCGTGTGTTCATGTGCGGAGAATATGAATTTGCCGGTTCCCTCGTGGAGATGTTCGCCGCCTACCATCGGCAGAGCTATGCCTGCAAGGTCGGCGTGGGCGATGTGCTCATCGGTGCCGCCCAGCTGGCCGCCGAGTACAACGGTGCCGCCAGGGCCTCGCACGTCAAGGACAAGCTGATCGAGATGAACCATCTCAATGAGACTTTATACTGCGGCTGCCTCGCCTGTGCCACGGAAGGCAAGAAGAAGCTCAGCGGCACATACGCCGTCAACACCCTGCTGGCCAACATACACAAGCAGAACGTGACGCGCTTCCCCTACGAAATTGCCAGGCTGGCCCAGGATATCGCCGGCGGGCTGATGGTCACCCTGCCGTCGCAAAAGGACCTGGACGGCGATGCCACCGGTAAATGGGTGCAGAAATATTTCAAGGCCCAGCCCGGGATTCCCACCGCGGACCGCATGCGGATCCTGCGCCTGATCGAGAACCTGACCCTGGGGACGGCCGCCGTGGGTTACCTGACTGAATCCATGCACGGCGCCGGTTCGCCGCAGGCCCAGCGAATCATGATCGGGAGAAAAATCAATATGGCGGAGAAGAAGACCGCAGCGATGCGGCTGTGCGGAATAGACGTAAAATCGGAATAGATGGGGGCGGGACGAGATGCCTGCCCCCTGACAATGCCCTGAATGCGAAGCTGAAAAAAAGATGAGAAAATTGTTTTTTTGCGGCGTTTTAAAAGGGCGTGCGGAAAGGGGGCGATAAACCCACAGGGGAGCTTTCAAACGATCACAGGCCTGGTGAGAATTGGCTTTTTTCCAACCAACTGAAGGAGAGATGGAATGAATCGGAACAGGATTTTTGGGTCAGCGGTCTTTGTTGTTTTCATTGCGGCAGCTTTCTTGATTTTTGGAAGTCAGGCGGCTTTTGCCAAGGAAAAAGTCATCAAAATGACATTGGCCCATGCGGATGTGGCGGACGCCACCCAGAATGTGCACGCGGCGGCGGTGGCATTCAAGAACTATGTCGAAAAAGAATCCCAGGGCAAGATCCAGGTGGCGGTTTCGCCCGGCGCAGCGCTTGGCAATACGGCCTCGCTTCAGGAAATGACCATGTCCGGCGAAATCGAAGCGGCCACGTCCCAGACCGAAGGGACCATCGCCATCGTTTATCCGAACATTCAGGCCATGACCGTTCCGTACCTGTTTCAGTCGGTCGATCAGGCGCTGGATGTGTTTCGGGGCGCCTATGGTCAGGGATTGTTCGAAGACATGCGCCGGCAAACCGGCCTGCGGGTCATCGGCCTTTGGGATAACGGCGGGTTCAGGAATTTCACGAACAACAAAAGACCCGTTCACAGCCCGGCGGATATGGCCGGCCTGAGCATCCGTACCATGGACATTCCCGCACACATGGAACTGGTTCGTTCCCTGGGTGCCAAACCCACGCCGATTTCATGGGCCGAGGTCTACACCTCGCTTCAGACCGGGGTTGTCGACGGTCAGGAAAACTCGATACCGATTGTCATTCTCGGTTCGCTTCAGGAGGTCCAGAAGTACATGATTCTCGATCACCATGTGTATACCCAGCAACATCTCATGGTCAACGATGCATGGTTCCAAACCCTTTCCCCGGCCCATCAGCAGATCATCCTGCGAGGGGGAGAAAAGGCCGGCCTGGCCGGTGAACGGGCCGCCCGGGTATACCGGGAAATCGGCAAAAGCATCATCGGAAAGAAGATGGAAATCTATACGCCGACCCAGGATGAACTCGCGCAGTTCAAAGCGGCTGCCCAGGCGCCGGTCCTGAAATTCATCAGGGAAAAAGGGGTCAGCGACCCCAAATGGGTCGATGGCATCCTGACGGCGGCAGACGAGGCGCTGGTCGGTTTGGGATACGCCAAAAAATAATTGCCTTCCGCCCGGGTCAGCGTCGGCCCGGGCGGCGTTTTTTCTAATGCCCTGGAAACCGCAAGTGGAGGGAAGATTGAAGATCCTCGGGAAACTCAGACGGCTTGGTCACAGCGTCAACACCATTGTCGGCAACGCAACGGTCGTGTTGTTTGTCGTGATGACCCTCATCGTATGGGCACAGATCTTCTTTCGATTCATTCTGGGCGACGGAATCGTGTGGGCCGAGGAAATCGCCAAATACATGATGGTCTGGATGGCCCTGCTGGGCGCCTCGGTCGTCTACGCCGAGCAGGGTCACATCTCCATCGATTTCTTCATTGCCAATAGCGGCAGGGTCCGCTGGATCAAGATGGTTCACACCCTGTTGGCAACGGTTCTGTTTATTGTCCTGATCGTATGCGGGATTAAATACGCCCAGCTGGGACAGCGTCTCATTTCTCCGGCAAGCGGGATCCGGAAATTCTGGCCCTATCTGGCCATTCCGGCCGGCGGCGTCTTCCTGCTTTTTCAAAGCGGTATGCGTTTTATCGATCTGTTCACCGCCGCGGGGGACAATGATCCTGAGGCGCCTGCCGGGGATTCCCCGTCGACGGAGAGAAGGGGGACCCAACAATGATATCCGTCACCATGTTCAGCATACTGGTCGGGCTGCTTCTGATCGGGTTGCCGGTTGCCATGGTCCTGGGGCTGGTTTCAACCGGCTGGATTCTATGGGCCGGCAGTTCGCTCCAGATGGTCGCTTCACGGATGTATGCCGGAATCGACACCTTCGTTCTCATGGCCATCCCCTTCTTCTGCCTGGCCGGCGAAATCATGAACCGGTGCGGGATTACGGATCGGTTGATTCAATTTGTCAATTACCTTATCGGTCGGGTTCGCGGCGGTCTGGCCCAGGCGAACATTTACAGCAGCCTCCTGTTCGCCGGGATTACCGGTGCCGCTGTCGCCGATGTTTCCGCGCTGGGGTCCGTCTTCATCCCGGCCATGGAAAAACAGGGATACACGCGTAAATTTGCGGCCATGATCACCGCGGCCTCGTCCATTATCGGCCCCATCATTCCGCCCAGCATCATCGTCGTGGTCTATGGCGCCGTTACCGGGGTGTCCGTGGGGGCCATTTTTGCGGCCACCATGATTCCGGGAATCATTGTCGGGTTGAGTATGAGCGGTTTTGTGGCCATCCTGGCCAAAAAGAAGAATTTTCCCAAGTTCGAGGAAAAATTCGAGCTCAGGGCCTTTTGCCTGTGCCTGAAAGACTCCGTGCTGGCGCTGATCATGCCGCTGATCATCGTCGGCGGGATTTTCTCAGGGGTCTTTACACCGACGGAAGCCGCTGCCGTCGCGGTTTTCTATGCCCTTGTGATCGGAACCGTCTTCTACCGGACCGTTTCCCTGCGGAGCATCTACGAGTCGGTATACAGCGCCATGCGAACATCGGCCATGCTTTTCTTTATCATCGGATTTGCCAACATTCTCGGGTGGATCATTTCGCGGGTGCACCTGCCCGAGCAGATCGCCGCGTTCATGCTGTCGCTGAGCAACGATCCCAAATTGCTGATGCTGCTGGTCGTGGTGCTGCTGATTTTTGTCGGCACGTGGCTGGAGACGTCGGCGAGCTGCATCATTCTGGCGCCGATCCTGGCACCGGTGATGGTTCAGATCGGAATTCATCCGGTGCATTTTGCCGTGGTCATGGTCGTGGCCCTGAACATCGGACTCATTACGCCGCCGCTCGGCGTGGCGCTGTTTGCCGCCGTCGGTGTGGGAAAGGTCAGTTTCGAGGCGGTGGTCAGCGAATTGTGGCCCTTTCTGATCCTGGATATGGCGGTGCTGCTGCTTCTTGTTTTCATCCCCGAACTGTCGCTGGCCATCCCCCGGATGCTCGGCTTTATCTAATGTCCATCAAAATTATGCCAATCTGGTCGATATCGAGGCGCCCGATTGAATCTGCCTAAAATGAGAATGGTGCGGCAGCGTTACCGCATCCCCCCGGCGGTGGATATTGGCGACCGTATGGCCCGGGAATGGGACCGGCTGGACGGGTCGGCGCTGCTATTGCCGGGTATGCGCATTGCGGTGGGCGTGGGCAGTCGGGGGATTACGAACCTGGTCCCCGTTGTCCGCGAGGTGGTGGCGCGGCTGAAGGCATGCGGCTGCCGGCCGTTTGTCACGCCGGCCATGGGCTCGCACGGCGGGGCAACGGCCGCCGGCCAGATCGAGGTGCTCGCCGCACGCGGAATTACCGAATCCAGCGTCGGTGCCCCGGTTCATGCAACCATGGACGTGGTCCCCATGGGGGAGAAAAACGGCATCCCGCTTTTTGTTGACCGGCTGGCCCACGACGCCGACGGCATCGTTCTGATCAATCGGATCAAGCCGCACACCAATTTTACCGGCCCCACGGAAAGCGGGCTGGTAAAGATGATGGCCATCGGCCTGGGTAACCAGGTGGGGGCCGAGCACTACCATCGCCTGGCCATGGTCCGTGATTACTACGACATCATCAGTACGGCCGGGACCGAATTGTTGGGGCGGTGTCACCTGCTGTTCGGCGTGGGGCTGGTGGAAAACCAGGAACACGAGACCTGCGAGCTCAAAATGGCGCCGGCCGGGGACATGGTGGCCGTTGAAACCGAGATGCTGAAAAAAGCGCGCCGGTGCCTGCCGACGCTGCCCGTCGAAGAGATCGACCTGCTGATCGTGGATGAGATGGGCAAGGATATCAGCGGGGAGGGCATCGATCCCAATGTGGTGGGGCGCGATGTCTGCCGCTGCGGGGTGCGGCGTCCCCTGCCGAAGATTACCCGAATTTTTGTCCGGGACCTGACCGATGGTTCGGAAGGGGCCGCCCTGGGCATCGGGCAGGCGGATTTTACCGTCAGACGGCTGGTTGACAAAATCGATTTTCAGGCCACCGCCATCAACTGCCTGACCTCCTGCTGCCCGGAATCCGGAATGGTGCCCCTGACCTTTCCCACGGACAAAGCGGCCATTGCCGCCGCACTCCAGACGGTCCGGCCGTATACCTTTGCAGACCTGCGTATCGTCCACATCAAAAATACCCTTGACCTCACCCGCCTGCTGGTGTCTGAAGGGTGCCTGGCCGAGCTGGAAAACAGGGCCGATGTGGTCGTGGATCCGTCTGACCGGGCCCTGCGGTTTGATCGGTCGGGGAGTCTGATTTCTCTTCTGCAAGCCGTTTCGGGTGCCTGTTGAAGCAATGGAGGAAATGCATGTGGCCAATCTGATCGTGATGAACCCCGGGGATACCGTCGCCGTCGCCACCAGGGACCTGAAAAAAGGCGAAGCGGCACACACCGGCGATATCGGGCTGACCCTGACGGATGAGATTCCCATGGGCCACAAGGTCGCCCTTGTGGACATGGCGGCGGGCACCGACGTGATTCGTTATGGCGACCCCATCGGCCATGCCACCCGGCCCATCGGAAAAGGCGGGTGGGTGCATGTTCACAACCTGTTTACCAACCTTGAAAAAGAGGTCGCCTACACCTATTCGCCCGTGACCATGCCGGCGGGCGGTCCGCCGGGGGATCCGCCGACCTTTCAGGGCTACCGGCGCCGGGACGGCCGGGTGGGAATCCGCAACGAACTGTGGATCATCCCCACGGTGTTTTGCGTGAATGGTCCGGCGCAGCAGCTGGCCGACCGGATCAACGCCCGCTATCCCGCCGGGCCCGGGTTTGACGGTGCGTTTGCCCTGACCCACGCCAATGGCTGCAGCCAGGTCGGACAGGATCTGTTATACACCCAGAACGCCCTTGCCGGTCTGGTGCACCACCCCAATGCCGGCGGTGTGCTGATCCTGGGATTGGGCTGCGAGTCCAACTGCCTGGACTGTTTCCTGCCCCTTGTCGGAGACCTTGATCCCCAGCGGGTCAAGGTGCTCAACTGCCAGGATGTCGAAGATGAACTGGCCGACGGCATGGCCTTGCTGGAGACGCTGTATGCAGCCCTCAGCGCGGATCGGCGGTCGCCGTGCAAGGCGGGCGAACTGGCCATTGCCGTGAACTGCGGCGGCTCGGACGCCTTTTCCGGGATCACGGCCAACCCGCTGGTGGGAAAAATTACGGACCGGCTCACGGGATTCGGCGGAACGGTGGTCATGACCGAAGTGCCCGAAATGTTCGGTGCGGAGCATCTGCTCATGCGGCGCGCTGAAAACCGGATGGTGTTCGACGCCATCGTGGGTATGATGAACGACTACAAAGCCTACTTCCGACGCTACGGCGAGGAGATATACAAAAGCCCGGTCCCGGGCAACATTGCCGGCGGCATTTCCACCCTGGAGGAAAAATCCCTGGGGTGCACGGAAAAAGGCGGCCAGGCGGTCGTCCGGGATGTGATTCCATACGGCGGCCGCCTTCGCAAGAAGGGCTTCAATCTGCTCAGCGGACCGGGCAATGACCTGGCCGGCATTACCGCCCAGGAGGCGGCCGGCTGTGTGATGACGATTTTTACCACCGGCTGCGGCACCCCCGCCGGTTTCGCGACGCCCCTGTTGCGATTGTCCTCCAACAGCCGGGTCGGCCGGCACAAGGCCAGGTGGATTGACTACGATGCCGGTGCCCTGATGGCGGGCAAAACCATGAATGACGCCGCCGGGGAACTTTTCGATCTGATCCTTCGCGTCGCCGGCGGAGAGATGAAAACCCGAAGCGAAGCCTGTGGATACCGCCAGATCGGGTTTCTCAGGGATGGGGTGACCGACTGATCCGTCCCTTGTGATCCGCATAACTACAGATGCAACCAGGGAGTACCGGGTATGCTGAAACATCATGTTCGTGAAATGCTGCAAAAACGGGTCGGCGGGCAGAATTACCTCGACGCACCGGAAGATCTGATCTGCTATTCTTATGACGCGACCCTGTCCGAGACACGGCCGGAGGCCGTTCTCCTGCCCGAATCGACCGCCCAGGTCTCCGAAATCATGAAAATAGCCGACCGGGAATCGATTCCGGTGACGGCCCGCGGGGCCGGTACCAACCTGAGCGGGGGATCCATTCCGCAAAATAAGGGCATTGTCCTTGCCTTTACCCGCATGAACCGAATCCTTGAGATCAGCAAGAAGAACCGACTGGCCGTCGTCCAGCCCGGTGTGGTCAATGGCCATCTGCAGGTTGAACTGAGCCGGCAGGGACTCTTTTATCCGCCGGATCCGGGAAGCCTGAACGTTTCCACCCTGGGCGGCAACGTGGCCGAAAACGCCAGCGGGCTGAAGGGCGCCAAATACGGTGTGACCCGGGATTATCTGCTCGGCCTGACCGTGGTCCTGGCCGACGGCAGGATCATCAAAACCGGTGGGCGAACCGTGAAAAACGTAACCGGCATGGATTTGACCAGTCTTTTCTGCGGCGCTGAAGGCGCGCTGGGCATCATTACCGAGATCACCTTGAAACTGATCCCCCAGCCGGAAGCCCAGCGCTCGATCCAGGCCTCCTTTGCCGATCTGGATGCCGCCGGTCATACGGTCACACATATCATCAGTTCCGGTATCTTGCCGGTGGCCCTGGAACTGATGGACAGCACCACCATCAATCTGATCGAGGACTACACCCGTTTCGGTCTGCCCCGGGATGCGGCGGGACTGCTGCTGATCATGGTCGACGGCGCAAAGGAGAGTTTGGGGCGGCAGGTCGATCGGATCAAGGCGATCTGCAGGGAGCAGGGCGCCGAACGGATAAAAGTGGCCAACTCGCCCGAGGAAAACGATGCCCTGTGGGAGGCGCGCCGGAACCAGTTCGCAGTGATGACGCGTGCCCGGCCCACGTGCATTGTCGAAGATATGACCGTTCCCATCAGCGACCTCCCGGCCATGATTCTGGCGATTCGAAAAATTGCCGAAAAATATGATCTGCTCATCGCCTGTACCGCGCATGCCGGTGACGGCAATCTGCACCCCCATTTTCTCACCGATAAATCCGACCCGGAGGAGTGGCGCCGCGTCAAAGCCGCCGAAGCGGAAATTGTGAACAAGGCGGCCGAACTGGGAGGGGCCCTCTCAGGGGAGCACGGGATCGGAATGGCCAAGACCGAGTATATGGATCTGTTTCTGCACCGTGACAGTCGGCGGATTATGGGTGAGATCAAAAAGGTGCTGGATCCGAAGGGTATTTTGAATCCAGGCAAATGGCTATAATCCTCGTCTCCGCCGGACGGAAACCATCACGGGGACAATGGGGTGCAAATGACAAACGAATTGTGTGCAAGCGGCAGGCAGCCGGCCCGAAAGACCACACCGGATTTCGCCATCCGGAAAGCCATCGAAAAACCGGATAACTGCAGTCGATGCGGGTTCTGCCTCAATGCCTGCCCGGTTTACCGCGAATATCTGACCGAGTCGTCCAGCCCGCGGGGCAAAATTCAGCTGTCGAGACAAATTCTGGACGGCAGGCTCGATCTGTCCGGGTACATGAAGGATATCCTTTCGCGATGCCTGATGTGCGGATCCTGTTCAGCGGCCTGTCCCAGCGGTGTGCAGGGGGCCCATCTGTTTTCCGGAATGCGGTGGCTGGCCATCCGGGAGCTTGGCCTGGACTGGCGCAAAAAGACCATCTATCGGCTTCTGGCGAAGAAGTGGATGCTGGCCGCCTCCGCCCGATTCGCGGCCTGGGCCGATCGACACTTCAAACCCCTGCTCGAACGCGGCGCCCCCTCGCATCTGCCCCTTGCGGGGATACCGCCGTTCAACGACCGGCCTTTTTCCGAGACGGTGAACCCGGTTTCGCCGGCAGTTGGAAAGCCGCGGGCACGTGTCCTTTACTTTCACGGCTGCGCAACCAATTACCTGTATGCCGGCATCGGAAACGCCGTGACACGGGTATTGACCCGCATGGGGGTGGACGTTCACACGCCCGGGAAACAGGGCTGCTGCGGGATACCCATCATTCTTTCCGGTGCCAGGGCGCTTTCCGTCACGTGCATCCGTTCGGTGATCGAGCAATTTTCACGACCTGACGTGGATGCCGTGATTGTGGACTGTGCCACCTGCGGATCGGCGCTGCGCAGGGAATATGTTCCACTGTTGAAAGAACTCCGATTGATGGGGCATGACGTGGACGATCGCCTGATCGGCCAGGCTGAGCGGCTGGCCGGGAAAACCCGTGATGTCATGGAATTTGTCGCCGACCATCGTGACTGGCTGCCGGCACTGGCCGAGAGCCGGAACCGGCCGAGATTCACCTACCATGACCCCTGCCATCTCGTGAAGGGCCAGGGCGTCGGTCCCCGCCTTCGCGGTGTTTTTCGTCATCTGCCCAATGCGGACTTTGTCGAAATGCAGGAGCCGGACAGCTGCTGCGGCGGCGGTGGTGTCTTCCAGATCGACCATCCGGAAGTATCGGCGGCCATCACCGCGAGAAAGGTTGAGAACATTCGCCGGACCGGCGCCGATACCCTGGCAACCGGCTGCCCCGGCTGCCGCATGACCATCGGGGCCCATCTGGGCAGTCATCCGTCGGTGCGTGTCGTCCACCCCGTTGAGCTGGTTGATGCCGCTTTGTCCGGTGCCTGACCGGGCGATCCCGGGGGGAGGGGCTGGACAGCACCGGGGGGGCGCCGGGTCGTGAAACAGGGGGAATCCTCCTGTTCAAGCGGTTTCCGAAAAGGCTTTACCCCACTGCTGCAGCCGGGACGGGCTGCATTCCCGTCGACCTTGACCCGATTTCGTGCAGATGCTATTGGAGCCCTTGAACGCACTGATTCCCTACTATAAATCGAGGCCACGATGAAAAAACAATCTTCCCTGGTGGTGCTGGCCGCCCTGCTCGTTATGGCTGCCGGATGCGCCGGCAATACGCCGGATCGGATCATAATCCCCAAAGACGCCGCCACCATGGACGTGGCCTTCTCCTGGGAAGGCATTCAGGCCTGTACCCATGTGTCCCCTGAAATCCGTGTGTCCGATATTCCTGAGGGCACGACGACGTTTCGGGTCGCCCTCAAAGACATCAGCGAGCCGGCGCGGAACCACGGGGGCGGTGAGGTGGCCCATGACGGCTCGGGGCTCATCCCCGCCGGCGCCCTTGCGATCGGCTACAACGGCCCCTGCCCGCCCAATGAAAGACACAAGTACGAATTCTCGATCATGGCCATGGATGCCGGGGGCGTGATCATCGGTTTCGGCAAGGCCCGGCAGTCGTTCCCGCCCAAATAACAAGTCTCCCCTTTTTCGGCGGGCCTGCCGCAAAGGTCCCGCCGTGTTTTCCGTTGCACCCCTTCCCGGACTCCGGGCGGCAACCGGAGGCACCGGCCCGCCCGGTCATATTTTCGCCCTTCACCATCGGCCGAGACCGATTTCGGGTAAGGCACCTGTGCATTGCGGGGGACTTTCCCGTTTCTGTTGGCAACCTACTTTTTGTTCTGGCAGTCCGGGCAGATGCCGAAAAAATCGAGGCGGTGGCGGGTGATGGTAAACCCGGTCACCCGTGCCAGCTCCTGGGTCATGTCCTCCAGGGCCGCAATGTCGGGGTCCAGGATCTTTTTGCAGACGGTGCAGACCACGTGGGGATGGTCCCAGGGCTTTTTACCATCGTAGCGGTTGCTTCCATCACTGAACCCCAGTTCGAGAACCTGGCCCAGCTCTTTGAGCACGGCCACATTTTTATAGATCGTCGCCAGGCTGGTGGTGGGAAAGTTGGGTTTGACCTGCTCGAAGATTGACTCCACACTGGGGTGCCCCTTGCTTTCCGCCAGGACTTTCAGGATGGCCAGGCGCTGGGGGGTGATCCGGTATTGGCCTTGTCGCAGGGCGTCAACCATTTTTTGCAGTCGGATTTCAGGATCTGGCATGGTATGGTTCAATCTGACCCGTTGTCTGTTTGCTGGAAAATGATTATTAACTAATAGCAAGGCGGAGGATGGCTGTCAATGCCGCCAGGGCACCATTGCCTGCCGCCACTGGCAGCGGAATGCGCGGTTGCCGCGTTCAATCCGCCCTCCGGTGTCTGGAACGGCGGCGGTCCCGGTGCGGATATCCCGGATGGTCACGACGATGGGATTCCGCTTCAGTCCGGGGGGCTTAGAAAAGAACTGACGGCCGCGGAGGAATTCGGTCTTCCCGCGGCAGGACAGGAGGGGCTATGCCGGGCGTACCAAATGAACAACCGACGGCGCATGCCTCCTTCAAGGATGCCCTCAAATTCTGGACACGGCTGGGTTTCATCAGCTTCGGCGGACCGGCCGGACAGATCGCCATCATGCACCAGGAGGTGGTCGAGCGGCGCCGCTGGATCGGGGAAAACCAGTTCCTGCGGGCATTGAATTTCTGTATGCTGCTGCCCGGCCCCGAAGCCCAGCAGCTGGCCACCTATATCGGCTGGCGCATGAACGGCATCGCCGGGGGCATCGCCGCCGGCTCGCTTTTCGTGATTCCGTCCATTTTCGTGATGCTGCTGCTGAGTTACCTGGCCGTGGCCCACATCGACATTCCCGCCGTGGCTGCGGCTTTCTACGGGATCCAGCCGGTGGTGGTGGCCGTGGTGGCAGAGGCGGTGCTGCGCATCGGCAAAAAGGCGCTTCACCACGGGGTGCTCTATGGGTTTGCCGCTGTGGCTTTCGTTGCCATTTTTTTCCTCGAGATCCCCTTTCCCGCGATTGTGGCGGTGGCGGCGCTGGGTGGTGTGCTCATGGAACGTGTCCTGCCCGGGGTTTTCTGCAGGGGCGCCTTCGATGAACAGCGCCGGGAATGCCGCATTGATCTGGAGGATGACCATTTACGGAAAAGCGCCGCCCCCTCTTTCTCCCATGTGGTCCGGGTGCTCCTCGTCTGCCTGGTGCTGTGGGGCGTCGTTGTGGGCGGGTTGCTGGCCTGGCGTGGCCTGGATGACGTGCTGGGGCAGATCGCCCTGTTTTTTACCCGGGCGGCCTTCGTCACCTTCGGCGGTGCCTATGCGGTACTGGCCTACATCAACGATTTTGCCGTGGGCAGCGGCTGGCTGGGTACCGAACAGATGCTGATCGGCCTCGGCCTGGCCGAATCGACGCCCGGACCGCTGATCATGGTGACCCAGTACGTGGGATTTGTGGGGGCCTGGAACCTGCCCGGGGATCTGACGCCGCTGACCGCCGGCGTTACAGGTGCCCTGGTAACGACCTACGTCACTTTCCTGCCCTGTTTCTTCTTCATCTTTGCCGGTGGGCCGTTCATCGAGGCCATGGCCGGCAACCAGCGTATCCAGGCGGCGCTTACCGGGGTTACCGCCGCCGTCGTGGGCGTGATCCTCAACCTGGCCGTCTGGTTCGGTTTCAAGGTAATCCTGCCCGAGGCCGGGATCGACGGGTTTGCCCTGGTCGCCGCAATGGGTTCCCTGGTGCTGCTCCAGAAATTCCATTTTCCCGTCCAATACCTGGTGCCCATCGGGGCGGCCGCCGGCGTCGCGTGGCGGTTGGCCGGATAAGGTGATGATGCGGCCGGGATCCCGATCCGCCTATTCGATGGCCTGGAATTCTTTCATGAATTTGCGGTCGATATAATCTTTGATGAAAAAGGCCGGGCGGCCGCCGAATTCCATCCAGCGCTTTTTCAGGACGCCGACCCTGCCGCCCAGGTTGAAGATCAGCAGGTAGTCGCCTCCCGGGTCGAAAGGCATCAGGTCGCCGCCCTCCAGCCGTGCCGTGATATTGTTGAGCAGCACCGGGTTCTGGCGAACGGCGTAAACCCCCACCTTGTCCAGGGGCTGGTCCTGGAAGAAAATACAGTCGCCTCCGCCGAAGATGTCGGGGTACTGGGTGCTCTGCAAAAAGCGGTTGACCCGCAGGCCGCCGTCGGGTCCCGTATCGATGCCGGAATCCCCGAAAATAGGCGATGGGGTGACCCCCAGGGCCAGGAAGATGAAATCCGCCGGCAGGGCGTCGCCGTTGTCCAGGGTGACGGTCCCGCCGGAAACGGAATTCACGTAAACGCCCTCGCGGATGGAAATTCCCCGTCGGCTCAGGGTCCCTACGATTCTGCGCCGGACCGATTCGGGAAAGCGGCCCATGAAGGCACTGCCGGCACAGACGGTGATGCGCGGCATATGGCCGCCGGTGGCGGTGGCCAATTGCCAGACGTTGCCGGCGACCTCCGCCGAAGAGGGCCCTCCGCCCACGACCACCACATCCGGGGCGTGCCGGCCGAAATGGTCGACCAGGCGGCTTTTGGCCTCCATGAGCCGTTCGATGGGTTTGACGGTAAAAATATCGCCGGGATCGCCGTCAATGGCCGGTTCGGGAACATGGCTGCCCGCGTTGCAGGAGAGCACATCGTAGGGGACGGCGTCCCCGTTTTCCAGGATCACGGTTTTCCGTTCCCCATCGATCCTGACGGCCTTGCCCGGCAGGAAGGTCCCCCCCTGCTTTTCGACCACGTGACGGGTGGCGAATCGAATTTCATCCGGCCGGTACGTGCCGGAGAGCATCCCCGGTCCCATGCCCGAGTAGTAGTGATACGCCGACGGGCCGATGACGGTGACGCCGTGCCCCTTTTCGACCAGTTTGCCCAGGCTGGCCAGCGTGACCATGTGGGCGTGGCCGCCGCCGATGAGAACCAGTCGCTTCTTCATGTCAGGCCTCTTCTTCCAGGGTTTCTTCCATGAGCTGGCCCAGCCTTGCCAGATGGGTCTTCTCCTCGTTGGCAATCTGGATCAATGCTTTTTTGCCCGCTTCGTTCTGCGCTTTTTCCGATGCCCGCAGGTAGAGGTCCAGGGCCTGTGCTTCAATGGACATGGCCAGTTCGATGATCTCTGACACCGTGTCGTAGGATGGCATGAGCAGGTTGGCGTACTCTTCGGTGGTCAGCCCGCCCTCGAGCACCTCCGATACCTGCCGGGCTTCGAAGGTCTCGCGGGTGACCGGTCGGCCGGTCAGTTCGGTGTACTGCGCTATAATCCGGTCCTGATGTTTCATCTCAATTTGAGACAGTTGGTGAAACAGTTGTCTCGCTGCATCAACCGTCACCTTGGCCGCCATGTCTTCGTAAAAGTTCTTCAGACCCTCCTCCAGAGAGTAGGCCACGGCCAGGGCGTTTTCCACCGATGTGACCCCATCGAAAAGCGCCAGACCCTTTTCTTCGCCAAGGAACGCCGTGCCACCGGTCCAGGCGTTGAACCCGCCGGCCACGTTGACGATGTTGGTGAAGCCCTGCCCGGACAACAGCTGTGCAGCCACCCGGCTGCGTCCCCCGGACGCTCAGTAAACCACCACCGGCTTGGTGCGGTCGATGCGGTCAAGGCAGTCGGTAAGCTCCGGCAGGGGGGCGAGGACGGCACCGGGAATGTGGCCGGCCTCGTATTCCTTGGGTTGGCGGACGTCCAGTATCGTCACGTCGTCCACGTTCTTGTCCGCGAGATAGGATTTGGCCTGGTTGGTGTCGATGGATGAAACGGGGGTCAGGAATTGTCGCCAGTTCATGGGGCCTCCAAATGGTGTCGGGTTGATGTCGGTGGGTCGGGAAGATTAATGCAATTATACACAAAACAAAGGGAATCTGCCATGGTTTTCTGGATGGCATACGGTTTGCTTTTACTTGAAGCAGTCATTATCATTGGATGCAGAACCCGAGGATATTGCCCCTCTTTATCCCACTTTTTTTCAGCCGACCGGAGGAAATTATGAACCTGAGTGAGTACAAGGATATCATCAAGCAGGCCATCGCCAACGAGGTTGAGGCCAAAAAGTTCTATGAAGATGCGGCCAGGACCCTCAAGGATCCGCACCTGAAGAATCTATTCACTTCGCTGGCCGAGGAGGAGAAGAAGCACCGGGATATCCTGACGAAGATCTTCACCAGCAACACCGTGGACCGCTATTTCAAGGAATCGCGGGACTACAAGGTGGCCGAAACCGTGGAGGAACCGGAACTGTCCCTGGACATGCGGCCGGCCGACGCGTTCGCCCTGGCCATGAAAAAAGAGGAAGCGGCAATGAAGCAGTATACCGAGATGGCCGGGATGTGCGATGACGATGAGAAACGGCAGGTTTTTCTTGATCTGGCGGCCATGGAGCGGGATCACAAGCTGAAAATGGAATCCGCCTTCATCGATATCGGCTATCCCGAGGTCTGGTAGGCCATGGCCCTTTCCGTGGTCGACCTCTACCGCGACGTGCTGCCCCGAACCAATTGCGGCGACTGCGGATTTCCCACCTGCATCGCCTTTGCGGGAATGGTGGTCGCCGAGAAGCATCCGCTGGACGGTTGTCCGCACCTGGACCCGGAGGTGGTGGCACGATGCAACCGCGAACTGGGCGCGCAGTACGCAGCCGGCAAGTGGATCAAACGGGACCTGGCGCAGGATGCCCTCGTGTGGGCCAGGGAGCGCTCGGCCTCCATGAATCTGGCGGACCTGCCCGATCGAATCGGCGGCGTCCTGGTTGACCATGATGAAGGAAGGGCCCTGAAGCTGCCCTACTTCGAAGGCCATGTCCTGATCCGGCCGGATGATGTCCGACGGTCCGACGGCTCGGACCTGAGCCGCTGGGAAAAGGTCTTCATCTATAACCACCTGGCCCAGGGGGGGACCCGGATGCCCTCGGGTACGTGGAAGGGATTTGAAGCGTTTCCCAACACCGTGTCCAAGGTCAAAACCATGGCCGGGCAGGTGGAAACCCCCCTGGTGGATCGGTTTCAGGGCCGGCTCGAGGCCCTGGTGGCATCGGCCCTGAGCATCGGGGGCGAAGACGTGACGGGCGGAAATAGCAGCGCGGATGCCGCGTTTTACTTCCGGCCCCTGCCCCGGGTCCCGGTGATGCTGTTATTCTGGGACGAAGACCGGGTGGACGGCTTCGGGGCCACCGCCAAGCTGCTTTTTGACGAAACCGTGACCGACCACCTGGACATCGAATCCATCGTTTTTCTGGGTGAACGGCTGCGGCAGATGCTGTGTGACAACGCCGATGGAGAGACCTGACCTATCATCGGGCATCGCTGGCAGGCCTTTTGTCCGGCCCGAAGACGCTTGCCCGGCAGGAACCCTGAAGGAGTGTAAACCATGAGCCAGTCCAAATGCCCCGTCTGCAACTGCAAACAATTCCATGTCAAGAACCCCGATGACGAATACGATGTCTACGAATTCGAATGCCGGGAGGGGGAAATCTGTTTCGAGGAAGACCTGGATGACGAGGAATGCCCGGTGGTCGCGGACGATACGGAAACATACTGCAATGCCTGCGCGTGGCACGATAAATTCGCCAAGATTAAAAAATAAAGTTGATGCCCGCCTATAACGCCGCTCTTCCGACGGGTTCGTCAAAAAGCCGGGATCTCCCGCTACACACCAGACGGGACAGGAAGGCTTGTGAATCCCGAGGGATGAGGCGTACCGAGGGGGCGCGGCAGTGACGAGGGATGACGCGTAACGCAGATATCGGCTTTTTTACGAACCCGTCAACGTTGGGGGCAACCATGGAAACCCATGACGTAACCGTATTCGACCTTTATCCGTTCACGGTGGGACAGAAAATCAATATTGAAGGCGGACCCCGCAAGGGGGACTGGGAAGTGGTGGCCGTTACCGACCGGAAAGTCAGGCTGCGCTGCCCCTTCAGCGGCAGGGAATTCGACTGGAACCGGTTCTGTTATGTGGTCGATGAACGCACCGGTGTGCCGTGGCCCGGGAAAGAGTAGACGGGACCTTACCCATTTCCCCCGGCCACCCGTTGCCGTCTTCCCGGGCGGCTGCGCGACCAAGTCCTTTCTCTGCCGTCGAAAAAAGTGGTGTAAGTTTCAGATCTGGCGGTCGACCAATCCGTCAAGCTGCCTTGAGAACGATGCGGTCAAGGTCAACCTGTAGAATGAGGGGGCGGTATGAAACCGACTTTCCTGTTCCTGATGGTCATGGTCGCCGGATTCTGGATTGCCGGCGTCGACGCGAAGGCCGCGCCGGTGGATCACGACCTGTACGCCACCTTGTTGAGCCGGCATGTCAAAGACGGCCTGGTGGACTACCGGGGCATCCAGGGTGACGAAGCCCTCCTCGACCGATACCTGGACGTACTCGCCGCCGTCGATCCGGAATCCCTTTCGGCAGACCACCAATTCGCCTTTTACGTCAATGCCTACAACGCGTGGACGCTCAAACTGATCCTGTCGCGCTATCCGGACGTTCGTTCCATCAAGGAATTGGGAACTCTTTTCAGATCTCCCTGGAAGAAAAAGATCGCCCGCATCGACGGTGGCCTGCTGACCCTGGATCAGATCGAACACGACATCCTGAGAAAACGGTTCAAGGACCCCAGGGTCCACTTTGCCGTGAACTGTGCCTCCAGAAGCTGCCCCCCGCTTCAGGGCGAACCCTTTACGGGAGACCGCCTGGACGAGCAGCTGAACCGTTCGGCCCGGGCGTTTGTCAACGACTCGCGTTTCAACCGTCTGGAAGGCGATACCCTGTGGGTCAGCAAGCTGTTCGACTGGTTTGAACAGGACTTCAATGACGACGTCATCGGTTTTTTCATTCAATTTGCCCATCCGCCGCTGGGGGACCGGCTGCTAAAAAACAAAGGGCGGATCCGCGTCAGATACCTGGACTACGACTGGACCCTAAACGGAACCTAAAGGAGACGGCTATGGCAGATTACGATTACGATATCGGCATCATCGGCGGCGGGGCGGCGGGCCTGACGGTGGCATCGGGCGCAGCCCAGCTGGGCGCCAGGACCCTGCTGGTCGAAAAAGAGCCCGCTCTTGGCGGAGACTGTCTGCACTACGGCTGCGTCCCCAGCAAGACCCTGATCCGTTCGGCCCATGTCTACCACGATATGAAGCACGCCGAACGATACGGGCTGCCCCCAGTGGACCTCCCGCCGGTCGACTTTTCCCGGGTTGCCCGCCGGATCCGGGAGGTGATTGCCGTGATCCAGAAGCATGATTCCGAAGAACGCTTCTGCCGGCTGGGGGCCAAGGTGGCCTTCGGGACCGTTTTTTTCAAAAACGACCACACCGTGGATCTCGACGGCCGGGCCATCAGTGCCAGGACCTGGGTGGTTGCCACCGGATCATCGGCGGCCGTTCCTCCCATACCGGGATTGCGGGAGTCCGGTTATATCACCAACCGGGAGATTTTTTCTCTTAAAACCCTTCCCGGAAAAATGATCGTGCTGGGGGCGGGGCCCATCGGCATTGAAATGGCGCAGGCCTTCAACCGGCTGGGCACCGCCGTCACCGTGGTGGACCGGGCCGACCAGATCCTGGGCAAGGAGGATCCCGATATGGCCGAGGCCGTTCAGGCCGTCATGGCATCCGAAGGGGTCGCCTTCCATCTGGGGGCTGCGGTTGAAAAGGTGTCCGGGGCCGGCGGGAAAAAAACGGTTACCGTGAAACCGGGCACTGGCCTGACCCTGGACCTGTCGGCCGATGCCGTGCTGGTGGCCATGGGCCGGTCCGTCAATGTCAAGGATCTGTGGCTGGATGCCGCCGGTGTTGAATACGAACCCACGGGTATTACCGTGGATGCACGACTGCGCACCAGTCAAAAACATATTTTTGCCGCCGGGGACGTGAGCGGCGGCTACCAGTTCACCCATGCGGCCGGCTACGAAGGGGGCATCGTGCTGAGCAACGCCGTGTTCCGACTGCCGCGCAAGGTGGACTACACCTGGCTGCCCTGGTGCACCTACACCGATCCGGAACTGGCCAGCATCGGTCTGAACGAACGGGCGGCCAGGGATGCCGGGATCGATTATTCCGTCTGGACCGAGACCTTCGGGGACAACGACCGCGGCCTGGCCGAAGGGCAGGCCGATGGCCGCATCAAATTGATTCTGGACAAAAAGGAAAAACCCCTGGGGGTGCAGATCCTGGGCCCCCGGGCCGGAGACCTGATTGCCGAGTGGGTGGCGGCCTTAAACGGCGGCGTCAAGCTTTCCACCCTGGCATCGGCCATTCATCCTTATCCCACCCTGGGAGAAATCAGCAAGCGGGTGACCGGCAGTGTCTTTTCTCCCAAGATATTCTCCGAACGGGTTCAGAAAGGCCTCAAATTTTTCTTCAACCTGAAGGGGCGGGCGTGCACACCGGAGGTGTGTGAAGACGAACGTCTGAAGTCTGAAGTCTGAAGCCTGAAGTCTGAGGTCGGAGGATAGAAGGGCAGAAGGCGGAGAACAGCGGTTGGAAGGATTGCGCATTAGGACTGAAGATGGAAGACTGATCGACAATCGAAAAGGAGACTGCTATGGAAACCTACTACAGACCTGACGACCTGCCCAAGTTCGGAGACATCGGCAAAGACACTCCCGACCTGGCCAAAAAATTTTTCGACTATTACGATGCGGTCTTCGCCGAAGGCGATCTGACCCAGCGGGAAAAGTCGCTTATCGCCCTGGCCGTGGCCCATGCCGTCCAGTGCCCGTATTGCATCGATGCCTACACCCGGTCCTGTCTGGAAACCGGGTCCAATACCACCGAAATGACCGAGGCCGTCCATGTGGCCACCGCCATCCGGGGCGGAGCCTCCCTGGTTCACGGCGTGCAGATGAGAAATGTTGCCGACAAGGTCTCAATGTGAATGCACAGGGAAGGGCACCCATGGATGAGGACCTGGCCCGTTTTTCAGCGCCGGATGAAAGGACCGACGGATTTGCCGCAACCCTCGCCCGCCACGGTCTGGTGTTGACCCGGGAAAAGACGCGGATCCTCCAGGTCAACGTGGGGGTGTTGTGCAACCAGTCCTGCGGCCATTGCCACCTGAATGCCGGCCCGGGTAAAACCGAGGTCATGACCCGTCAGACCGCCGACCAGGTGGCGGACTGGGCCGGACGGGTGCCTTTCGAGACGATCGACATCACCGGCGGCGCCCCGGAGATGAATCCGGATATCGCCCACATTGTCACGGCGTTTGCCGCCAGGACGCCGGAACTGATCTTCCGGTCCAACCTGTCGGCCCTGAACGAGGCCGGACGTGAGCCGCTCATGGACCTGCTGACGCGCCTCAAGGTGACCATCGTGGCCTCTTTTCCCTCGCTCAACGAATCCCAGGCCGATGCCCAGCGCGGGGACGGGGTGTTCAGGGCCAGCATCGATGCACTCAAAGCGCTCAACGCCAGGGGATACGCCCAACCGGAGACGGGCCTGCAACTGAACCTGGTGGTCAATCCCACGGGTGCCTTTACGGCAGCGGATCAGGTCCAGACGGAAAAGCGCTTCCGGCAGATGCTGGATCGCCGCTGGGGCATCGCCTTCGATCGCCTCTTCAGTTTTTCCAATGCGCCCCTGGGACGCTTCAGGCGCTGGCTGGAGCGATCCGGCAATTTGCCGGCCTACCTGAAAAAACTGGCCGACGGGTTCAACCCCTGTTCGGTGGCCGGGGTGATGTGCCGGACCCTGGTGTCGGTGGCCTGGGACGGTTACCTGTACGACTGTGACTTCAACCTGGCCCGGGGGCTGCCCATGGGCAGCCGTCGCGTTCATGTATCCGAGATGACCGGCCCCCCGGCGCCGGGAATGCCCATCGCCACGGCGGATCACTGTTATACCTGCACCGCCGGTGCCGGTTTTACCTGAGGCGGGGCCATCAGCACCTGAGGCTCAGGTGGCTTTCTGATTTCTGTCCCGCGGTTGATGAACCCGTTAAACGCTTTACCAGGCCAAACATGATACATCCGCTATGAATCGAAAAACGGTCCTGTTTGGATTAATGCGTCCCTATAGTCGTGTGCAAGGTGCTGTGCGTATCTGATGAAGAGGAAAACGTCATGCCAGTAGAAAAATCAGCATCCGGCGGTAAGCTCAAAGCCCTTTTTCTGGGCCTCTTCATCGCCGGGGCGATCATGTTGATACGCTATACCCCGGTTAAAGACTTCATCACCGCCGAGGCGCTGGGCGCGTTCCTGCGATCGGCGGGATACTGGGCGCCCCTGGTTTATATCGTGACTTACGCCGTGGGGGTATGCCTCTTCATTCCCGGCACCCTGCTCACCGGCCTGGGCGCCGCCATCTTCGGGCCCTATTGGGGATTCTTGTGGGTGTGGATCGGGGCCATGATCGGTTCGGCGGGCGCTTTTGTCATCGGCCGGACCCTGGGGCGGGAGTTCGCCGCGTCACTCATCGGTGACCGGCTGAAAAAATATGACGAGGCCATTCAGCGCAACGGTTTTGCCACCGTGCTTTACCTGCGGCTGGTATATTTCCCCTTCACGCCCATGAATTTCGGCATGGGGCTCACCCGGGTCCGGTTCGCGGACTATCTGGCCGGCACCGGCCTGGGAATCATCGTCGGGACCTTCATTTTCACCTTCTTCATCGGCACCATAAAGGATGTCTGGGCGTCGGGAAACTGGGGTGAGTTGATTTCCTTCAAGGTCTTTTTCTCCATTGCCCTGTTCGTTTTTTCCTTTTTCATCCCCAGAATCATTAAACGGGTCAAAGGGGAACAGGGGTAGGCGGTCCCAGGGTGGCGCACCTATCTTGAGACATCCTGTCTCAAATGAACGACTGGTTTGGTTGTGACAGACCTGCCCGGCGACATTGTCGCCTGGCAAGGGGCGGCGCCAGCGACCCGTCCCGCATGCGGCATGCCCCATACCCTTCCTCCGTAAAAAACAACTCTGCCCAACGTCTGCCCGCAGGATGGCCCGGCGCGGGGCAACCCCGCTGAAAAAGGGCCGCCAACGGAGCTGATTCAAGGTCCTGCGGCGCGATGGGCGGTCGCCAGGAGGCAGCGCGACTGCTTTTTACCTTGACGGTCATGGCATGGATCTTGTTAATATACTCGTGATCGCAACGCCCTCCCGCGGAGAAAACATGGAACAGCAGATCCAATTCGACAACCGGTTGGGGGAGATCCTCGCCGGAACCCTGCACCAGCCTGAGCGGACACCGGTCGGCGCCGTCATTGCCGGCCATTGTTTCACCTGTTCGCGGCACACGGGTGTTCTGCGGCGCATCTGCAGCGAACTGTGCCATGCCGGCTTCATGGCCCTGCGGTTCGACTTTTCCGGAAACGGCCAGAGCCAGGGACAATTCGAGCAGTCCACCTGGTCCAAGCAGGCTCTGGAGATGGAAGCGGCCATCGCGCTGGCTCAGGAGAAAGGCGCGCCGTGGATCGGCCTGGCCGGACATTCGCTGGGCGCTGCCATCGCGCTGATCGCCGCCCGGCGGATGAACGTCGTGTCGGCCCTTTGCCGGGTGGCCGGCCGTGTCAGCGGAACCCGGCCCATGCATTTTCTCACATCATCCCAGCAGCAGGCCCTGGCGCAAACCGGCCAGGTGGGATTCACCAGCCGGGGGCGGGCCCTTACCCTCAAGCAGGATTTTTTCGATGATGCCGAACGGCACGATCTGACGGCGGCCACCCGCTCGCTGAGGGTCCCCATGCTCGTGGTACACGGTGACCGGGACGAGATCATTCCGGTGGCCGAAGCGCACCTGGCCAAAGCGGCCAACCCCGCCATGGTGGAACTTTCCATCGTTGCCGGCGGCGATCACATGCTCGCCGCGCCGGATCACCAGCGCCAGGTGGCCCGGACCGTGGCCGCATGGTTCTGCCGACAGGCCGGCGTACCCGCACCACCCGGCCGAGACGACGCGCATCGGCAAACCTGATGCGCGACCTGTCCATAACCATGAGACCGTCCATAGGAGGCTGTGGAAGATGAATCTGTCTGAAACCCTGAGTGCCGACTTCATTGACGCCCAATACCGAAAATACAAGTCCGATCCATCGTCCCTCTCCGATGACTGGCAGTTTTTTTTCAAAGGGTTTGAACTGGCCGGCGCCACCGGCCCGGCCGGTGCCGACCCGGATCAGGCCCTGCGCCAGGCCCGGGTGGGGGCGCTGATCCACCGATACCGGGACATCGGCCACCTGCTGGCCTGCATGGATCCCCTGTCCGCCTGCCCCACCGCCCACCCGCTGCTGGATCTGGATGCCTTCGGCCTGGATACGGCGGACCTGGACCGCCTCTTTGCCGCACCGGGGTTGATCGAACCGGGCCCGGCACCATTGAAGGAGATCGTGGGGCGCCTGAAACAGACCTATTGCCACAGCATCGGTGTGGAGTACATGCACCTTCAGGATCCCGATGAACGCCGGTGGCTGCAGGCGCGCATGGAGCCGGTGAAGAACCGGGCCGATCTGTCGGCGGCGGATCGGATCGATCTGCTGAAAAAACTCGCCGCCGCCTCCCTGTTTGAAAAGTTTCTCAACAAAAAGTACGTGGGGGTGACCCGGTTTTCCCTTGAGGGGGGGGAAGCCCTGATCCCCTTTCTGGATGTCATGCGCCGGCGCGCGGTTGAGGCCGGATGCCGTGAAATCATCCTTGGCATGGCCCACCGGGGGCGCCTCAATGTGCTGTGCAACATCCTGGGAAAACCGGCCGAAGAGATCTTCTCGGAATTCGAAAGCTGCTACGACCCCCAGGATCTGGTGGGATCCGGGGACGTCAAGTATCACATCGGCTACCTCACCGAGCACCGGATGGCGGACGGCACCCCGCTTTCCCTTTATCTCGTGAGCAATCCCAGCCATCTGGAGGCGGTAAACCCCGTGGTGGAAGGCATTGCCCGTGCCCGCCAGGATGGCCTGGCCGACGGCGGCGACAAGATGGTCCTCCCGGTGCTGTTGCATGGGGATGCCGCGTTCGCCGGGCAGGGGGTGGTGGCCGAAACCCTGAACATGTCCCAATTGAAGGGCTATCGGACCGGCGGGACGGTGCACGTCATCATCAACAACCAGATCGGATACACCACGCTGCCCGAAGATGCGCGTTCCACGCGCTACTCCACCGATGTGGCCAAGATGCTCATGGTGCCCATTTTTCACGTTCACGGTGAAGATCCGGAGGCCGTGGTCCATGTGGCCCGGCTGGCCGCCGACTACCGCTACCGGTTCGGCAAGGACGTGGTCATCGACCTGGTCTGCTACCGGCGATACGGCCACAACGAGGGCGATGAACCCTATTTTACCCAGCCCACCATGTACCAGCGCATCCGCCAGCGTCCGTCGCTGGACCGGGTCTACGGCGATGGCCTCGTGGCTGACGGGCTCGTTTCCAAAACCGATGTGGCCGATTTGGAGCGCAGCATCAACAGCCGTCTGGATAAGGCCTATGAAGAGATTCACGGTTCGACCTGCCTTTTCCCCGAACCCCGGTTTTTCAAGGAATGGGAGATGGTTAGCGGGTCGTATACCCACGATCCGGTCGAAACCGCCGTGGACAAGGACACGCTCGTCCAACTGGCCAACCGGCTGGCAGCGGTGCCGGATGGCTTCACCGTGCATCCCCGGCTAAAGGGCGTGCTGGACAAGCGGCTGGAAGCTGCGACCAGCGGCGAGGGTATTGACTGGGCCGGTGCCGAGGCCCTGGCTTTTGCCTCCCTGCTTGCCGAGGGGCACACCGTGCGTCTCAGCGGCCAGGATGTGGGCCGGGGGACCTTCAGCCAGCGCCACAGCGTGTTGTGGGACTACGAGACGGGGCAACCCCACGTCCCGCTGAACCACCTCCAGGCGGGGCAGGCATCCTTCGATGTCTTCAACAGCCTGCTGGCGGAGGCCGGTGTGCTGGGCTTCGAGTACGGCTACGCGGTGACCCGCCCCCAGACCCTGACCCTCTGGGAGGCCCAGTTCGGCGATTTCGTCAACAACGCCCAGTGCGTCATCGATCTGTTCATCGCCAGCGGGCAGGACAAGTGGCAGCAATTGTGCGGGTTGACCCTGTTGCTGCCCCATGGCTGGGAAGGCTTGGGGCCGGAGCATTCCAGCGCCCGGCTGGAACGCTTCCTTCAACTTTGCGCGGGCGATAACATGCAGGTGGGCAACCCGACCACCCCGGCGCAGTACTTCCACCTGCTGCGCCGGCAGATCAGAGCCCCTTTTCGAAAACCGCTGATCCTCATGACCCCCAAGAGCCTTTTGCGCCACCCCATGGCCGTTTCATCGTTGAAGGACCTGACCGGGGGGCGGTTTCGACCGGTTCTGGACGATGCGGAGGCAACTGCATCGGTCAGGAAGGTGATTTTCTGCAGCGGCAAGATCTACTACCAGCTGATCACCCGACGTCAGCAGATCAACGCCGCCGATACCGCCATTTTACGCCTGGAACAGCTTTACCCGTTTCCCGAGAAAGCGGTCCGTGCCGTCATCGGCCGCTATAAAAAAGCCAACGCCTGGACCTGGGTCCAGGAGGAACCGGAGAACATGGGCGCCTGGCAGTTCATCCGGCCGAGACTGGCAGCGCTGCTGAAAAAGCCCCTCGGCTATGTGGGCCGAAACGCCTCGGCCAGTCCGGCCACCGGTTTTCCCAGGGTCTATAAAATGGAACAGGACGGCATTGTCGATCGCGCCATCGGCCCCCATAACCAGGCCGGGGGGATGGCGGGGTGACGGAAGTCGGAGGGCGGATGACAGCGGTCCGAGGGCCGGGAACAGAATTCCGAATTGAACGATTGAGGAATTGTTGGAGTGGCTTCCAGCCGCGATCATTTTCTCAAACCCCGACCATTGATGTCAGCGTGACCGGCAACTATTTGAAAAATGAACCGCAGAATACCCAATTCAGAATATCGAATGTTGAAGGAAGGCATCGCTGCGCGATAGCGAGTAAATAATAGAACACCTTCGCTTTCCATCGTGCTATTCCTTGTTCGGCATTGGATATTCACCGTTGTAAAATCAAACAGGCCGAGGGCGCCATAATGGCTGAAGGTGGCCGGATCCCACCCTTCAGCCTCAACCCTTCAGCCTCAACCCCTATTTTCAAGGAGCCTGCATGTCCATCGAAATCAAGATTCCCAGTGTCGGCGAGTCGGTTCAGGAAGCGGTCCTGGCCGAGTGGTTCAAACAGGACGGCGACACCGTCCGCAAGGATGAGCCCCTTTTTGTCATCGAGACGGACAAGGTGACCCTGGAAGTGGTGGCCGAGACGGACGGGGTTTTGTCGATCCTGGTGCAGGCCGGTGAAACCGTGGCCATCGGCGCAGTGGTGGGCTCCCTTGCACCGGTCGATGCGGAAGCGGCGGCCGCACCGCCGAAAGCCGAGGCAGCGCCGGAACCGGATAAGGCGCCGGCCCCGGCGCCAACGCCGCCATCTGCCCCCGCGGCAACCCCGGCTCCGGCGGCATCCGTCGACGGGATCCCCCTCGCTCCGTCGGTGCGCCGCCTTGTCGCCGAGAAGAACCTGGATGCGTCCCAAATTCAGGGCTCCGGCCCCGGCGGTCGCATCAGCAAGGGAGACGTGCTGCTTTACCTGGAGCATGCGCCGGCAGGCATCCCCGAGGCGCCCTCATCACCCGTTGCGGCGACCGACCCGACGTCAGCGGCCGCCATGGAAGAACGCAAACCCATGACGCCCATTCGCAAACGCATCGCCGAACGGCTGCTGGAGTCCCGGCAGAGCACGGCCATGCTCACGACTTTCAACGAGATCGACATGTCCCGGGCCATGGAGATCCGCTCCCTGTACAAGGAGGCCTTCCAGAAACGCCACGACGTCTCCCTCGGATTCATGTCTTTTTTTGTCAAGGCCTGTGTGGCGGCCCTCAAGGAGGTGCCCGAGATCAACGCCTTCATCGACGGCCATGACATCGTCTACCACAACTACCAGCATATCGGCGTGGCCGTGGGCACCCCCCGGGGGCTGGTGGTGCCGGTGATCCGCCATGCCGAGCACCTGAGCTTCGCCGGCGTGGAACAGGCCATCGTGGATTACGTGGCCAAGATCAGGGAGAACCGGCTGGAACTGGCCGACCTGGAAGGCGGCACTTTTACGGTCAGCAACGGCGGCGTTTATGGCAGCCTGCTGTCCACCCCCATCCTCAACATCCCCCAGAGCGGCATCCTGGGCATGCACAAGATCGAAAAACGGCCGGTGGTCGTCGACGACCAGATCGTCATCCGGCCCATGATGTATGTGGCGCTGAGCTACGATCACCGCATCGTGGACGGCAAGGGGGCGGTCACCTTTCTCAAGCGGGTCAAAGAGTTCGTCGAAAACCCGGAACGCATGGCATTGGAGGTGTAAAAATGGCAGAGCAAGCGCAGTTCGACCTGGTGATCATCGGTTCCGGACCCGGCGGATACGTGGCGGCCGTTCGCGCCACCCAGCTCGGCCTGAAGACCGCCGTGGTGGAAAAGGCCTCCCGGCTGGGCGGCGTCTGCCTGAACGTGGGCTGCATTCCCAGCAAGGCCCTGCTGGACGCCTCCGAGTACTACCACCTGGCCCGGGAACGCTTTGCCGAATACGGCATCAAGACCGGCAAGGTCTCCCTGGACCTCAAGGCCATGCTGTCCCGCAAGGACAAGGTCGTGGCGGACCTGACCGAAAACGTGCGCAAGCTGCTCGAGGGCAACGGGATCGAGGTCGTTCATGGAACGGCGTCCGTGCCGGCGGCAGGCACCGTCGAGGTGGACACGGGCAAAAAGAAGACAACCACCCTGTCGACCCAAAATATCCTGCTGGCCACCGGTTCCGAGCCCATCGAGGTGAAGGGACTGGAATTCGACGGCAGGCATATCGTCAGCTCCACCGAGGCCCTTGATTTCGACGCCGTGCCCGGGCATCTGGGTATCGTGGGCGGCGGCTACATCGGCCTGGAGCTGGGCTCGGTCTGGAACCGGCTGGGATCAACGGTGACCGTGGTCGAGATGCTTCCCAAGATCGCCACCACCCTGGACGGCCAGGTGGGGCGGACCCTGGACCGAATCCTAAAAAAGCAGGGTCTGGCGTTCAAGCTCAATACCCGGGTGGTCGAGGCCAGGGTGGTGCGCAACAAGGTCAAAGCCCTTCTGGAAAGCGGGGGAAGCACCGAAACGATGACCTTCGACCGGCTGCTGGTGTCTGTCGGCCGGCGTCCCCTGGTCCGGGGGCTGGGCATCGAGGAATTGGGCATCGAAACCGATCCCGGGACGGGCCAGATCCTGGTGGACGAAACCTACCGCACCAGTGTCGACGGCATCTACGCCATCGGCGACCTGATTCCCGGGCCCATGCTGGCCCACAAGGCCTCCGCCGAAGGCACCGCGGCCGTGGAGTGCATGGCCGGGCGGGCCGGTGAAGTCAACTACGACACCATCCCGGCGGTGGTCTATACCTGGCCCGAGGTCGCCAGCGTAGGCCTTACGGAGGAGCAGATGCGTGAACGCGAAATTCCCTATTGCGTGGGCAGCTTTCCGTTTTCCGGTGCCGGGCGGGCCCGCTGCATGGGGGAAACCGACGGCTTCGTCAAGCTCATCGCTCACGGCAAGACCGACCGGATCCTGGGCGTCCACATCATCGGCCCCCGGGCGGCGGACATGATTGCCGAGTGCGTGCTGGCCCTTGAGTTCGGTGCCAGCAGCGAGGACATCTCGCGCACCATCCATGGCCACCCCACCTTCGCCGAAGCGCTTCAGGAGGCGGCCATGAATGTAAGAAAATGCTCCATCTACACGTCTTGATGTCCGCCCCTAAAGGGCATCTTTCGGCCCCGGCCGGCGTTCTCACAATATTGAAATCCTCGACGTAGCGCTGCTGCGCCTCCGGTTCCGATATTGCTGCGGCCTTGGCCTGGACCAAAATCTACCCTTTATGAGCAGACCTTGTCTGCAGAACAGCAACGGATACGGAGAGACCTGCCATCTGGGTATTCCCAGTATGATTCATGACGCGGGCGTCGAGATTTCCGCGGACATCATCCCGGAGGTGAACCGGCATCCCGCGGTGACGGCTGCCGCCGTAGAAGCCGGCAGCCGGCTGGGCCGGCGGCTCAAGGCTGGTCACGACCGCATGGCCGTTGCCGGGAACATGCAGGAGAAGATGATGGTGATGGTTGACGCCATCGCCTGATACAGCGGATGACCTCCGTTTCCAGGCGGAGGCGGTTGTTGTCGATGCGTTCAATCTGATCGAGCAGGACGGCCGTTGCGGGCCGTCCTTTGCTATGGAGAACGGCCCGTTGCGTCGGGCAGAGATACCGGATGCACATCCACGGCCGGATGCGGAGCGGCAGGAGGCATCCGCGATGGCTTAAAAACGGGCAGGCCTCTCCGGGATCGGATGCCGCCTGGCAAGGGGGGATGGGTTCGTCGAGCAGATGGAGGTACAGCAGATCCCGAAAATCGATCCATACCGTGTTGGTGATGCAGCACGGTTCCGGGCAAAAACGGCAGGTCCGGCGGCACAAAGCGGTCATCGATGACGCCAGCCTGTCTATTCCCCGGCGGATATCCGCCGCCATCGCCACGGCGTGTTGAAGTTCCCGGCGATGGCCGTTCAACAGGCGGGCCAGGGCGCAGTTGGACGCATGCCATTTCCGGGCCCGGGAGCGTGCACCCGCTCCGGCCCCGGTGGGTGAGGTTATTTTTCCGGGAGCGCCTTTCATCATGAACGGACACCTGGCGGTTGCCGGGAAGCGAAGCAGCGCGCCGCTGAGGTTGTCGAAGGCTGATTCTTTATCATAACGTCCGGCGGTCACTTTGGGCAACCGGTAAATGCCCCCTTTCGTGAGGACCATCCGGAACCGGCTGACGGCGCCGTCGTCCCCCTGACCGGTTTGGGTTAGTTTCTCGTTACCCTCTTGATTCATCGAAGTTTGATGTTAAATTGATGCAACCATTATCAAACGGGAGATGCCCATGAAAAAAAAAGATCTCGACTATTTTCAGAATATATTGCAGCGAGAACTGGAAGAATTGCTGGCCAAGGCAGATCTTGCCGTTGAAGAGATTCTCGGCGAGGCGATGGACACCGAGGCCGATCCGCTGGACCGGGCGACGGAAGCGCAGGCCCGCAACAACAAGTGGCGGTTTCGGGATCGAGAACGGCGACTGATCGGCAAAATCCAAAAACGACTTCAGGCTATCGACGACGGAACCTACGGCATTTGCGAAAACTGCGAAGAACCGATTGGCCTCGCCCGCCTGAAGGCCAGGTCCGTCACCAGCTATTGTATCGATTGTAAGACCGAGCAGGAGACGCTCGAGCGGATTACCGGCAGCTGACGCACAGCACGCCCGTTGCTTTGTCCGGGGCAACCCCGGTCGAACGGCCGCTTCACCGATGGATGAAGCGGGCACTCATCCACACCCCCGGAGCAGATTGTTGCGAACTGCTCCGACAGACGCATCCGCCTGGGAGGTTTTTGTGATGGCAGGCGACACCATCCTGGTCGTCGATGATGAATCCGATCTGGTTCACGGACTCCGGCGAACCATCCGCATGGATATCGACTGCCGCGTCCTGACCGCGGAAAACGGTTTCCAGGCGCTGGACATCCTGTCGAAAGAGGCCGTCGATGTCGTCCTGGCCGATGTTCTCATGCCCAACATGGACGGCCTCACGCTGCTCGAACGGATCAAATCCCTGGATCCGGCCGTCACCGTTATCATCATGACCGCTTACGGCACGATTGAAAAAGCCGTGGAGGCCATAAAAAAAGGCGCTTACGATCTGATCCAGAAACCGGTGGACGAAGACCGGCTGATCCACCTGCTCAGAAAGGGGCTGGAGCTAAACCGGCTGGTGAGGGAGAACGCCCGCCTGAGCGAAGCCGTGAGCCGAACCGAAACTGCCGGCAGCATGGTCGGCCGTAGCCGGCCCATGCGGGCGGTATTCGAGAAAATCCACATGCTGGCCCAATCCGATGTCACGGTGCTCGTCCGCGGGGATACCGGCACGGGCAAAGACCTTGCCGCCCAGGCCATTCACCAGCTCAGCCGGCGGGGACACCGAAAGCTGATAACGGTCAACTGTCCGGCCCTGCCGGAAAGTATTCTGGAGAGTGAGTTGTTCGGGTACCGCAAGGGTGCGTTCACCCATGCCACCGACGACCATCTCGGCATGTTCGACCAGGCCAACCACAGCTCCATTTTCCTTGACGAAATCGGGGACCTGAACCTGCCGGTCCAGACCAAGCTGCTGCGTGTCCTGCAGGACAAAGAGATACGGCCGCTGGGCTGCAACCGGAGCCACCTGGTGGACACGCGCATCATTGCGGCCACCAACCGGAATCTCGAGCTGAAAATAAAGGAAAACCGTTTCCGGGAAGATTTGTTCTACCGCCTGAAAGTGGCCACCCTGACCATGCCTTCCCTCGATCAGATTCGTGAGGATATCCCCCTGCTGGTCGATCATTTTCTCGAACGGGTGGCATCGGAACAGGACAAGGCCAGAAAGAGCGTTACCCCGGGCGTCCTGAATCACCTGGTGGGCCGGCAATGGCCCGGCAACACCCGTCAGCTGGAAAACCTGATACGGGGGTGGTACGCGGTTGTCCCCGACGACCGGATTTCGACGGCCCACCTGGCGGAGGACTCCCTGCCCGCAGTGTGCTCGACCGAATTGATCGACCTGGATAAACCGTACCAGGAACTCAAGGAGCAGGCCATCGGGGTGTTCACCCTGGAATACCTGAACCGGCTGCTCGGCAAGACCGGCGGCAACGTGTCGGCGGCCGCCCAGCTCAGCGGCATGAAACGCCAGAGCCTGCAAAAGATCATCCGGCGCTACGGCATCGACGTCCAGCAGATGCGTTCGTAATGCACGGATAAACGCCACTTGTCTAAACACCCCCCGGGTGCTGCGATGACATCCTCCACCCTTTATCGAATAGCGGCAGATGGGCTCCTGCTGGTGCACATCCTGTTCGTGGCCTTCGTTGTCGCCGGGCTCCTGCTTGTTTTTATCGGCCGGGTGCTCCGGTGGTCGTGGGTTCGAAATCCGTGGTTTCGGCTGGCCCACCTGGCGGCCATCGCCGTGGTGGTCGTGCAGTCCTGGCTGGGCGCTATCTGCCCGCTCACGTCGATTGAAGCGCTGCTGCGCGAACGGGCCGGCGACCGCCACTACCCGGGTGCTTTCATCTCCCACTGGCTCGAGGCGGTTTTATACTATCAGGCGCCACAATGGGTGTTTGTCCTGTGCTATACCGCCTTCGGGGCTGCCGTCGTGGCGGGCTGGTTCTGGGTGCGGCCGCGCCCTTTTACACCACCGGCGCCCTGAGACGAGACCAGACATGCGGCGATGCATGGCGCGGCAGGAGTGCGACAGCGTCGCCACCAGCCATCAGATAATTATGGGAAGATCTCTTCGGCAAGCTCCCGACGAATGCCGGCGGTGCTTTCTTCCATCTGCTTGATGATGCCGCTGGCATTGTCGGCGGGTGTGTCGAGGTGGGGCTTGAGGGCGGCATCGAATTCCCGTTCCACCTGGTTGAGGCGGTTGAGGAAAAGCAGGTAGTTGCTGCGGCTTTTATAGGTGGTCCGGACCAGGGTCGGGTAGCTGCTGCCGTGGGCCCTGATCAGGTCATGGTAGTGGTCGACCAGCAGGGCCACCCAGCGGCGGTAAACTTTCCTGATTTCATCCGGAATATCGGCGGCCTGGACCACGTTCGCAACGTTCGGGCCTTTGCCGGATTCAGCGGCTCGCAGGGCTTCATCGAGGGCCCGTTGCCGGGTGATCAGAAACTTTTCCGCGAAGGTCCTGCGGCCTTTTGCGTATCGCCTGAGCTGCCAGAAATAAAAGATGAAAAAGACGGGGATCAGGATCATCCAGACATCCAGCCTCGGCTTGTCGATCACCCGGGCGGAGACCCGGGCCGCAAACTGCTTTTCGACCGCCAGGATCAGATCCCGTTTGCGGGTCAATGTCAGCGTGTCTGTCATCCGGGTCACTCGGGCAGGTACCGGAAGCCGAGGGTCAGCATGACCAGGCAGGTGACGATGCCTGAAATAAAGGGCCATGTCAGGCCGAACTCGTCCGGATCTCCCATTTCAAGGGATTGTCGCAGGTATTTTTCGCCGGTGTAGGCCCCTTCGATTTCGGTGTAGAAATAGGCGCCGGAATCGATGTCGTTTTCTTCGATCACCCGAACGATGTCGTCCATGCTGTAGATGTGATGCTGCAGCCAGGGGCCCACCGCCGCTCCGAAAAGCCAGAGCGAAAACAAGGTGAGTCCCAGGATGGACCACGCCTTGACGCGGGGCATGGGGCGGTTTTCAGTGGTTGTTGCCGATTTCATCGGGATTGACTCCCTTTCGATAGTGGCCCTTTGGAGGAATGCTCCCCGGCGGCGCAATGCCGTCCGGGGAGTACGACGTTTACTGTATATCCTTTAGATGGTGGCGGTCAACTCGGGGAAGACCACGTAGAACATGATGTAGGCAACCACCAGGGTCAGCATCAGGTTGAAGGACTGCCCGAATACGTAAAGGATGAACGGCTTCCCGCCCACCAGGTGCTCTTTCAGTTCCCTGAAGTTGGTGGCCAGGCCGATGCTTACGAAGGAGAGGCAGAAGAACCACCCGCGGAACAGGTCGCTCATGCCCTTGATGACCCCCTGGTCGATCATTGCCGGCCCCATTCCCCCCATCTGGCTGTTGAAGCTGGTGTAGACCAGGCTGAAGATGATCGAGGCGCCGATGAAACCGAGGACGAACTTGGGGAACCGGTACCAGATCTCGATGGCGCCGACCTTGTGGCCCGTTTCCGCGGCTTCCACCCGGGTGGTGAAGTACAGGGCCACGAAAAAGGCGATCACGCCGATGAGCACGTTCTGGATCATCTTGATGGTGGCGGCCACGTAGAGGGCTTTCTCGCCCAGGAACGCGCCGGCAGCGGCCACGGCGCCGGTGGCGTCGATGGTGCCGCCCATCCAGGCGCCGCCCAGGATCAGCTGTTTGTCCACGGGAAAGGTGGACTTGATCACGGCCGGCATGAGGATCATCATGATGGAGGTGAAGACCAGGGAGAGGCCCACGGAAAGGGTCAGCTCCTCTTTTTTGGCCTTACAGGCCGCCGCCGTGGCGATGGCCGCGGAGACGCCGCACACCGACATGTCCGAACAGATGGTGGCGTTGAGCCGTTTCGAAGGCATTTTGACGATCTTCTGGCCGAACCAGTAGGTGACGAACCAGACCGTGGGCGTGACCACCCAGGCCACGAAGATGCCCGCGGTGCCGATGGTGATGATCTTTTCAAACAGGATCTTGGCGCCCAGGAGCACCAGGCCGGTCTTGATGTAGTACTCGGTCTGCACGGCCGGCATGGCCCACTTGGGGGTTCCGACCGTGTTGGAGATCAGCATGCCGAAGAAGATCGCCCAGGCGGCATAGCCGATGCCGTAGTGCTTCATGGTGGCCTGGCTGCTGGCCAGGTAGGCGAGCACGGCCACCAGGAAGACGAAGATGAACCCGACGACGAACTTGCCGAAATCCTTGCCCATGGCCTTCATGCCGATGCCGAAGAAGACGGCGAAACTGGCGCCCAGAAAGATCAGCCAGCCGATCTGGTTGTAGGGGGCCGCCTTGGTTTTCTTTTTGGCGTTGCTGGCCGCCAGGTGGGCGTCGCGCCACGCGCCGATGGCGGCCTTGGCCTGGCCGTTGAGGGCCGCATCGCTGAATCCGGCCGCTTCGGCAGCGGTTTCGGCGGCCGTGGCCAGGGCCAGGGCTTCGGCGGCAGAGGCTTTGGCCCTGTCATACTTGGCGACGGCCTTGGCTTTTTTGGCATCCGCCTTTTCCTTGCTCATGAAAAAAGCGTCCAGGGGATTGGCCGTCCAGCTGTGGGTTTTTTTCGAAAAGGTGGACATCCATTTACCGGCGGCAATATCTTTGGCTTTGACCTTTTTCTTGGCATCATACAACTGGTACCAGGCGATGGTCTTGAACTGGTCGGTGCGCTGGGCCGCTTGGGAATAGTTGGCCTCGGCCGACATCAGTTTCGATTTCACGGCCCCGGACTGGGGGAAATAGAGTACGATGCCTGCCAGGAGGATGAAGAACCCGAGCCAGATGGCCCACCAGTCTTCCTTCTTCCACAGTTCGGACCACTCCCATTTGCCGATGTCCCTGACGACTTGGCCGTCTGGCTTTTCTGCCATCACTTCCTCCTTTGGTAATCGTATGGTGCGTTGGTGACGGGCGGGCCCCGTTCCGTCTTGCCCGCCAGTCAGTCATCGTGCGGCCCGCCTTCGTCCAGGTCGGAAACCACAGGTTATCTCCAAACGGAACTTTAAACAGCAAGGGGTGTGCCACGGTCATCTGTGTAAAAAAATGATATAATATCAGATAGATGTCTAGCCGTGGCGGAGCCGGCGGGGCAGGACGGTGACGCCTGAAAGCGGCACCTTCAGGGATGCGGATGCAGCCGGTTGAAAGGGTCCGGGAGACGCTTAACCAATCGGTTATATAGGGAAAAAGAAGATTTTCGGCAAGCAGGGAAGATTGCTCGGACCCCCTGCCGCCATAAGGCTGCACCTGACGCTCCGGGGCGGCAGCCGATGCAGGCCGCCTTTGCGGATGGGGATCGCGTTATGCGGCTGCCTCGTCAATGGGCAGCCGGATGGTGAAGCGGGTGCCCCGGCCCGGAGCCGAATCCACGGTGATGCGTCCCCCGTGCTGCCGGATGATGCCGTAGCTGACGGAAAGGCCCAGGCCGGTGCCTTTTTCGGGCCCCTTGGTGGTGAAAAAAGGATCGAAGATTTTGGAGATGTTCTCTTTCGAGATCCCCGGTCCGGTATCGGCGATGGTGATGTCCAGCTGCCGCCCGTCTTTCGCCAGCGCGGTTCGGACGGTGATGCGTCCGCCGTCGGGCATGGCCTGGCTGGCGTTGATCAGCAGGTTCATCAGCACCTGCTTGATCTTGTTGCCGTCCACCGTTACCGGAGGGAGGGTGGCATCGAACTGCCGCTCAATGGTGAACCGGTCCTTCTGAAGCTGAATGTCCAGCACCGAGACGACCTCTTCGATGCAGGTGTTGATGTCGGTCCTGCTCATGCGGGGTTCGGCGGATCTGGAGAAGTTGAGCAGGGCTTCCACCACGGAGCGGCATTGCTCGGTATGCTTGCGGATGATCCCCACGTCGCTGAGGATCTGGGCATCCGCTGGCTGCGACTTGGCGATGAGGTTGGCATAGCACTGGATGACACCCAGCGGGTTGTTGATCTCGTGGGCCACGCCCGAGGCCAGCTGGCCGATGGAGGCCAGCTTTTCCGTCTGGGCGAGGTATTTGTCCATGCGCCGCCTGTCGGTGACGTCCCTGAGCATGGCGGTGATGCCCGCAAAGGCACCGGCGTCATCCTGCCTGGCCGTTGCCGAGACCATGATGGACATTTTGCTGCCCACGCGATCCACCATTTCCACCTCCAGGCCCTGTACAAACCCTTTTTCCCTCATGGTCCGCATGAAGCCCAAGGCGTCTTGCGCGTCGAAGAAAAACTGGAAAAAGGATTCCATGGACAGGGCCTCGGCCCGATCCGTGAATCCGAAAAGGGTCATGCCTGCCGCATTGATGTCTTTCACCCGCTTGGCGGCATCGATGGTGATAATGGCGTGCTGGCTGGTTTCGAATATCAGCCGGTACCTGGCCTCCGAGATCTTGAGGTCGTTGTGGGCCTGCTGGAGTTCTCCGGCAACCGTCTCGAAGGCCCCCTTGAGTTCGGCGATCTCATCCCCCGACGAGAATACCAGGGGTGTTTCATTGACGTTGGCGGGACCGGCAATGTTGCGGAAGGTGGACAGCAGGCCTTTGAGTTCCAGGACGACGGTCCGGTTGAACAGCAGGTAAAAGAGCCCCCAGAGGAAAAACAGGGAGACCGTTGCCAGCAGAAAGGTCAGCCAGGCCGCCTCCTTGATCCTGACGAAGCTGAATCCCACGGGGATATAGATCGTGTCGGCCGCCACCACGTCCCCCAAACGGTAACCGTAGCCGCCGTCATCGCCATAGATGGCCCTCATTTCAGAGGGTGAATCCGCCGGATTGCCGTGGCACCGGAGGCATTCTTTTTCGGCATATATGGCCCGCATCCGGGTGTAGTAGGCATTGTTATTTTTGTTGATCAGGCCCTGCCACTCACTGTGGTCCGGGTTTTGTGAAAACCATTGGAGCATGCCGTTTTCGAAATCGTCGGCCAGGTTGACCGGGTTCATGGGATTGGCTGCAGCGCGTCGGTATTCGAATTCCGGAAAGCGTGCCTGGATGCGGGCCATGACTTCACGCCCGACATAGGAGGTGGACATGGCCTGGGGCATGAACCCGTCCGGAGGCATCAGCGCCGCCACATGGGGACGCAGCACGTCCTTGACATAAGTGCGGGTGGCATCGGCCGTACTTTCCAGCAGCTGGGTTTCCTTGTAGATTTCATCGGAAACCATGCCCTTCAAAAAGTGATAGGCGATGGTTGCGGCGGTGACGCAATACAGGAAAAGGATGCAGGCGGCGCCGAACTGGAATTTGTTTTTTGCGGACAGTCTTTTCATGAGCACGGTTCCTCTGAAATCGGACATACCCCAATCTTGTATTAACGCGTCGCTTGCGCTTCCGGCTTCTGCAGCGTCGGGGATTTCGCAGTTGAAGCAAACGTACCTCCTGATCATTATACAAAAATGATGCTTAGGCAACCATTGCAGATCGGGCCTTCGTTTCAGCCGTGGCTCCCTTCGTCGGCACGTTTTGACCTTGAGGTTTCCTGATCGGGGCATGGCGACCGATCGACTTCGGGTTGGGCTGGATCGGAAACGACACATTGAATCAACACCTGAATGCACCGTGCGATTGTGAAAAAATGTTGGACGGTCAGCCGTTGACCGGTAATTGACAATTCCAGAATTTTGAGGATACTCTCAATCTGTATTGGGTCGTGCAAAATGATTAATTGTAAACAGTGGATCAGGAAGGAGAGAACCTATGTTCGCGGCCTATGTTCCATGGCTTTTGTGCGCTTCCGGAATACTGGGTGTTGCATTGGGGGGCAATCGATCTATTCCTGGGGATCGTAAGCCTGGGTCCAGTCGTGTTCATTGTGGCCGGGGTCGCTTTAATCCAGGGGCTGCTCACAGGATTGCACATCACCGATCATCATGGTTTGCTAAATCTGCTGAGAGGGTCGTTGAAATGAGACACTTGCCGAATCAGATTCAGCAGGCGGAAGGCGGTGGGCCCGAACCAGATGCATTCGTTGGGACACTGTGGGCCTGCTGCGCAGGCGGGCCCGCCTCGCCTTATTTTTCCTGGCTGCGAATAGGATGACTTCGAGGACTGTATAATTTTGAAAAAATCGGAGCTAAAATGCAAAACCTGCTAAAAAATTATCCGGTGATAATCGAAATACCAATAGCATGGGGTGACATGGATGCCTTCCAGCATGTTAACAACATAAATTATTTCAAGTACTTTGAAAGTGCCCGCATTGCATATTTCGAAAAAATTCATTTTAACGAACAAATGATAAAAACCGGTATCGGGCCCATTCTCGCAAACACGCACTGCAAGTTCAAAATCCCGTTAACTTATCCCGATCATGTAAGCGTCGGAGCAAAAGTGGATGTAATAGAAAACGACCGTTTTTTAATGAAGTACTTGGTGGTTAGTCATAAACACAAGAATATTGCTGCGTTGGGTGAAGGGATGCTGGTTTCATTTAACTATAATGAAAATAAAAAAGCAGCCATCCCTGATGAAATAAGGGCGCAGATTACCAATCTTGAAAAGAATGTTAATCAAGATTTCCAGGGCGGACTTGGGTCGTTCGTCAAAAAGCGAAGGTCACCCACCCACCCCTGAAAACAAGATTTACTTGATTCCAAAACCTCGGGCGGTGTTACCTGTAATTTGCCCCTCCTTGGAATGATCTCAATACCTCTGCAATCAGAATGAAATGAAGATAAGGACTTAAAAACATACCACGCCATACGGACCTGTCTCCCAATCAACCCCCTGAAAGATTAAATCGCTTGTCTTTTGTATTTGCCGTTGTGCCCATTTTTCCTGCCATTACTTCCAATAGGGACCTTTGTTTGAGAGAAAAATTCTCAGACAGCCTGGAAAATAACTGACACACATCTGCTGCGATCTTGGCTGTGGATCCTGTTAACTTATAATTTTTATCATTATTTCTGTTTGTTACACATGTTCTCACTTTTGTTGGTGTTGGCACAAAAGTTGTTGGTCAATTTTTAGTCATCCATTTAAACTTTGAAAGGAGAGGGCTATGGAAGAAAGCGTTTACAAAGTAATTGAAGTTGTCGGTTTTGCTGAAACTTCATGAGAGGATGCTGCCAAGGCTGCTGTCGCCGCTGTTGATAAATCTGTTCGCGATATGCGCATAGCCGAAGTTGTCAAAATGGATATGCGTCTGGAAGATAACAGGATTGTTGGCTACAGGACCAGGGTGAAAGTATCGTTTAAACTTGAATAATTCACGCATGAAAGTGCCCCGGAAATAACAACTCCGCATCTGGGGATACCGTTTTAAGACAGCCCGGGGCCAAAACGGCAGCGCCGGACTGTCTTTTCCAGCCTGAACCGAATCAGATGCGAGCCTGAATAAAGTGCTCCGGCGATTAAATGCCTCGCCCGGCCGTCATTCCTGCGTATTGTGTCCACTCATTCCGCTGCCAGTTGACCACAGCGTTGCCACCCCCAATTTCCAAAGCGCGGTGAAGCCGGATTAATCTCGTCAAGTATCGGTCAGGGCAGGTATCCGCCTCCATGCGATTCTCAGCCGCTTTTCATCGCAAGCCGTGCGCGAATGTCCGGCAGGTTTACTTTTGCCAGCGAGAGGGCATTGCCTGCCAGGATAACGGCCACGCCCGCCACGGCAGGCGGCGACCACCGGTAGCCCTCGAAGAGGGTGGAGATGATCAGGGCGATGATGGGAAACAAAAGGGTGGCATATGACGCCCGGTCCGCACCGATCTTGCCCACCAGGGTCAGGTAGCAGCCGAAGGCGATCACCGAACCGAACAGGGCCAGGTAGAGCAGGGAGATCACATAGGGGGCGGACGGATCGAAGGTGAAGGGCTTTCCCGCGATCAGGGCCGCCGCCAGCATGAGCAGGGTGCCGTAGGCCATGCCAAAGGCGTTGGTCTGGACCACCGGCAGGCCGTGGCGCTGGTTGCGGACAGACAGGATGTTGCCGAAGGAGGCCAGAAGGGTGGCCGCCATGCTGAGCACGAACCCCTTGAAGCCATCGTGGGCCAGGCTGAAGCCGGACAGTTCCGGCCAGAACACCAGGCCGATGCCGCAGATGCCCAGGCATGCGCCGCAGATCACGTTGGCCCGCACCGGGGTTTTCACAAAGATGCGGCCGTTGAGAATGTTCCAGAAGACGATGGTGGAAAACATCACCGCCACGATGCCGCTGGTCAGGTGCACCTCGGCCAGGTAGAAGAGCCAGTAGTTGAGCGCAAACAGGCAGGCCCCCTGCAGGGCGATGAACAGGTGGTCTCGCGTGGAAAAGCGCATGGGAAGCCCGCGCAACCCGCACCAGGCGATCAGCAGGATCGATGCCAGGGTGAACCGGTAGATCACGGATACCATCGGATCCACATCCCCCAGTTGAAATTTGATGCCCAGCCAGGTCGATCCCCAGACCAGCACCGTAACGGCATACAGTGACAGATTTCTGATCAATGCGGATTCCTCTTCGTTGGTTGTCCGCCGGCATTCAGGCAGGGACAAGACAGCCTATCCCGGCGGATGGAACAAGGGCCTATCACCTTCGCGCAATTAAGTACAGATGCAGAATTTGAAAAAAAAGGCATAACAGAACGGGCCATCGGCATGACTGCCCGATAACTGCGCGAATGAAATGAAAATGAACCTCGCGCAGCCACCGTCGATCACGGCTTATCAGAGGCGAAAATCGATTCGGCCGGGGAATGAATCGATAAGGACCTTACCGGTTCGGGCGTGGACACCGGATTTTCGTTGGCCCTTCAGCTTGAAATTGACAAATCATTACGATTCTGACAATTTGCAGCGATCTTGAATCCAACACCCAAACCCATTAACCGGCAGCATGAAAACAATGACTCTACAAGCCATTCTGACTCATCCGCGGCTGAAGCTGTTCCTGGCCCTTTCCCGCACCCCCCACGGGATCATCGATATCGCCACCCCGGCACTGGCCGCGCTGCTGTGCCTGGGGCATTTCCCCTCGCCGGTGACCACCCTGCTGGGGCTGATTACCGTCTTTGCCGGCTACACGGCCGTATACGCCCTCAACGATCTGGTGGACTATCGCGCGGACCGGGAGAAAATCCGCGCAGGTGAATACGCCGGCGGCGAGGATTATATGGACCTGGACAGCCTGCTGATGCGCCACCCGCTGGCCAGGGGCGTCCTGACCCTGCCCGAAGGCATCCTGTGGGCGGGGGGATGGGCACTGGTGGCCATGATCGGTGCCTGGCTGCTCAACCCGGTATGCTTCTACATTTTTCTGGCCGGCGGCCTGCTGGAGGCGATTTACTGCCTGCTGTGGCGGGTGACGCCACTGCGGGCGCTGATCAACGGCATCGTCAAGACCCTGGGTGCCGTGGCCGCCGTTTATGCGGTCAATCCCCAGCCCTCGGCACTCTTTATCTTCGTCCTCTTCGCCTGGATCTTCTTCTGGGAGATCGGCGGACAGAACATCCCCAACGACTGGACCGACATCGAAGAGGACCGCCGTTTCAGGGCCCGGACCATTCCGGTGAAACTGGGCCCGGCACGGGCCGGCCTGCTGGCACTGGCCTGCCTGGTGGCCGCCTTCCTGTCTACCTTTCTGCTGGTGTGGGTCTCACCGCTGACCTTTGGTTTCATTCACCTGCTGGCCCTGGCCGCCATGGGGGTCTGGCTGCTGCTGCTGCCGGTCCTCAGGCTCGTCGACGCCAACGACCGCAAACAGGCCATGGATCTGTTCAACAAGGCCAGCTATTTTCCGTTGAGTGTGTTTGGGGTGGTGCTGGTCCGTCTTCTAATATTTTAATCGATGGCAGGTTGGGGCCCATATCCGCGTTCTCGGGTTATTGCAATCCTCAACCTAGCGCAGCTACGCCTCCGGTTCCAATAACCCTGCGGCCTTGATCTGAACTCCAACCTGCCATCGATGGCTGCATCGCCATTCAAGATTGGCAGAATTCCTTCACTCGACCCCTTGGACCCCTCTGATCCTCGAACCCTTTTCTTAGCCTTGGGAGAACGCCGATATGGACCGCAAGATGCCTATTCTGATTTTGTACCCACATGGGCCACACTGATTCCATTGGTCATCGCCTTCCAACGCACATTGCGCAGCCCGACGTCGGCCAGCATGGCCGCCAGTTCGTCGGGCAGGGGGAACATGCGGATGGTTTCGGGCAGGCAGGCGTAGGATTCGGCCGATCCGGCCAGCAGCTGGCCCAGAGCCGGCATGATATTGAACGAGTAGAAATCGTAAAGGCTTCGGAATAGGGGGTTGGTGGGCTGTGAGAACTCCAGGCACAGGAAGCGCCCGCCGGGCTTGAGTGTTCTCACCATCTCGGAAAACCCCTGCCTCAGGTGGGTGAGGTTGCGGATGCCGAAGCCCACCATGGCACAGTCGAAGGTGTTGTCGGGAAAGCTGATCCGTTCGGCATCCCCCTGGACGTAGCTGATGTGGGATCGCGAGGGGAAGGGATCGATCTTGTGGCGGCCTGCCCGGATCATGGCGTAATTGATGTCGTAGATGGTCACCTGTCCCGCCGGTCCGGTGCGCCGGGCCGCCAGGATGGCCAGGTCGCCGGTGCCGCCGCAGACGTCCAGCACCCGGTCCCCGGGACCGACGCCGAGCATGCGCACGGCGGCGCGCTTCCAGGCGTGCTGAATGCCGAAGCTGAGCAGGGAGTTCATGAAGTCGTATTTGGGGGCCACCCGGTCGAAGTGCACGCGCACGGCATCGGCCTTTTGGTCCTCTTCGAACTCACGGAGGCCGAAGCGGGCCTTGCCGGTGGCGCGGATGTGGTCGTCCAGCTGTTCCTGTCGCTTCTTGTTGTCAAACCAGCGGGGGTTGTTCCAGAGGGCCATCGATACGGTCCTTTCCTAATTATTATGGTTTCGAAAAAAAGGCCGGGATCTGCGGACCGTATAATCCCTTGCTTCTTCGACCGACGCGGATGAACCGCAAATTACAAATAAATTCCAAGATTCCAGTCTCAAAAAAGGAAGAAAATGGATTGCCGTTTGTTTTTATTGAGGTTTAGCAATTGTGATTTACTTGGGATTTGGTATTTGATTATTGTAATTATTACGTTACCCCGTCCATCGTGCAAAAAATCAAATTGCTATTTTACAAGACGTCATCGCTCCATCATCATCGTATGAAATGCATCAGGTAATTCATGCGCGTGCTGCGGCAAAGCGCAGCGTGTCCGCCGAACGGGATGTAGCGCAGGCCGGACATATTCTCAAGGCGCAGACCGGCGTCGGCGCCCCATTTTTTCAGTTCGTCGGGTGTTACCAGTTTGCGGTATTCGTGGGTGCCTTTTCTGACGATACCCATGATGTACTCAGCGGCCATGATCACCAGCAGCCAGGAGAGCCAGGTGCGGTTGACCGTGGCGAAAAAGACGCTTCCGCCGGGGCGCACCAGCCGGGCGCAGGCGGCGATGATGGATGCCGGCCGGGGCACGTGTTCGAGCAGTTCCATGCAGACCGCCATGTCGTAGTGTCCCGGCGTTTCTATCGAATGGGCCTCGGCCGTGATCCGGCGGTAGTCGATGTCCAGACCGCTGGTCCGCATATGGGACCGAGCGACGGCCAGGGACGCCTCGGCCATGTCGATCCCGGTGACCCGCGCCCCGCAGGCGGCAAGCGCCTCGGACAACAGCCCCCCGCCGCAGCCCACATCCAATACCCGGCTGCCGGCGAGATCGGCACGGTCGCGCACATAGGCCAGACGCACCGGGTTGATGTCGTGCAGGGCCGCGAATTCGCCGCGGCGGTCCCACCAGTCACCGGCCATGGCCGAGAAACGTGCGATTTCGCCGCTGTCGATGTTGTCGCCTGGGTTCATATCTTGCGGATATCCCGAAAATAGCGTTTGCATAAAAAGTGGATAGCTGCAGCTATCCGTTAATGGATCGACACGAAATAGCAGATTGGCGGAAGGGGATCAAGGAACCCGCTGCAAAATATGGCGCGTCAAGCCAGACCCGGACCAAACGGAAGCAGAAAAGTGGGCAAGGCATCCGATAAATGCAATGCAACGCAAAGGGGAAGATCCTTTGAAATGGTCTTGCAGGCTTTAAGCAGTCCTAAATAGCGCCCATCCATAAATGGTTATTTTGCCCGATCTCTGCGTTGTGTGAAAAATTTTATCCTCGGAATATCAGCCAGATGCCTGCGGTATAATTTTTCGCGCGCCCTGATCTGGACCAAAATCCCTCATTTCTGGACGGACACTAAATACGGTAAATCGAAAATACATCCATTGATGAGGTTGGCAAATATTGCCTGGCAGCGTGAAACTTCGAACCAAAATTAGTGAAGGGCAGATATGAGCAAGCGTTAGCGAAATTTAATTTCTCAAGAATAAAAATGGACGTATTGGCGCGATAACCTGCACACCTGGGTCTTGAAATTTGAAACTATCGCCGATAGTATCCATAAAATGGAAATGATGAAGATCTGGCTTTCAACGGTATAGAATTCAATCGATCGCATCAGGTAAATTATTGGTCCGGGGGTTAAACTCCCCGCACACCTTTAATTCAGCCGCAAGCCGGGCACGCTGGGATGCTTCAGTGCTATCCAGATTGCCTTGGACGCCGGATCAAGTCCGGCATGGCGAACCCTTACCCGTGTAATCGCCCGGTTAACAACTCTGACAGCTGCTGCAACAGGGAGATGCAAGGTGATCAATCTGACCAGCAAGGCGGCCAATTGGTTTCGCATCGACTGGAAGGATCTCGAGGAGCGTTCTGGAGACTTCTGGAAAGTGGACGCGGTGATGGTCGGCCGCGTCCCGATGGTGTACATTGTCCACGAATATACCCTGTTCACCCTGGTCCGCCCTAAATCGCAGCTTCGCGATCCTCTGGCGATAGCCGATGAGGTCAGGTGGGCTTGCCCGTGGTACCGCATTCCAGCGGCGCCTTCCCTCGGCAAGAATGGAAATCGAAGGCTGACAGGCAGCATCGGTGAAATGAAACGGATGACCCTTGGATTGTATTCTCCGGAGCAGATCAACGGGATGGAAATGTCCATCAACCAGGGTCTGTTTTCCTATCTGTCCACAGGTCCGGATGGATACCTGACCCCCTTCGAAGCGGTCGAGAGCTACGTCAAAGGGCAAACCCCCTGGTTGTAACCTCGCATGAAAGGGGCTTGGAAAGGGATCGCATTTGACGCTCAGGCGTTGCCATGGCGTTCTTGGTAGGCATTTCCCATCCCTGAACGGCGCTTTTCGCCGGTTGGTGTACTCGTTCTTGTCTGCACGCAAAGCGTTTTTCAACGTCCTGCCACAGCGGAGAGAAAAATGAAATTTGTCAAAGTGGAAATCGTCGACGGTATTGCTGCCGTTTCACTTGGCCGCGGCAAGGTGAATGCGCTCAACGACACGATAGTCGATGAGTTGATGCAATGCCTGGAGAAATTGGCCGCCGATGGAGACATCCGGGCCATCGTGCTTACCGGGCGGGGTAAATTTTTCTCTTTCGGATTCGATATCCCCGAGTTTCTGGCCTTCAGCAAAGCGGCGTTCACCGATTTTCTGACCCGGTTTGCGGGCCTGTACGCCTACCTGTTCACCTTTCCGAAACCGGTTGTGGCCGCTCTCAACGGCCACACGATCGCCGGCGGGTGCATGCTGGCACTGGCCTGCGATTACCGGATCATGATTTCGGGCAGAGCCAAAATTTCGCTCAACGAAATAACTTTCGGGGCATCCGTTTTTGCAGGCAGTACCGAAATGCTGAGGTTCTGGGTCGGCAGCGCCAGGGCAACCGAAGTCCTTTATTCCGGTGCCATGTATTCGGCCGAAGAGGCCCTGGATATTGGCCTGGTTCAGGCCGTATCCCCGGGAGAGTCGCTGATCGATCGGGCCAGGCAGGTCGCCGATGATCTGGCCGCCAAGCCCGCACCGGCTTTTTCAGGCATCAAATCCCTGCTGAGAAAACCCGTCGCCGAGGAAATGATGCGGCACGAGGCCGCATCCATCCGTGAATTTGTGGAGATCTGGTACACGGAGGATACCTGGGTGAATATCCAGAACATCAAAATACGCTGAGCCCGGACGTTGCACAAAAACGAGCCGAATCGAATTTACCCCGGCGTTGCAAACGTCTGAGGGGTTCAGAGTCAAGACGCCAAGGGTGAAACCGTCGTAATTTACTGCGATCCCCTGGCAACGCAGGATCTGGACGCCTCAGGCTTTCCCGGTAGGGTAAAAAAATGAGAAAATTGTCGTTACCCCTTGGACTGCACATTTGGGCAATGGCAGAGCGCAAGGAGAGGTCACGGTGGTTGTTCATAATTTCAAATAGTAACAAAAATTTCTGCATTTTTCATGCATCGCTGGGGCTTAAACATTTCAACCGCAAGAAGGGTGAGACTTATGAAAGCAGAAAGAGACATTGAAAAATCATATCCCAAAAAGGATTTTGTTGCCAAGTTAAGGCGATTGGCTGATTCCATCGAAAATGGATCCAGATTCGCCATTCAAATCGCAGGTGAAAGGATTTATGTCCCTGTGAGGGCAACATTTAATATTGAGCATGAAAGAGAAGGCGCTGAAGAAGAAATTGAATTTCAGATTAAATGGGAAAATGAGTAGATCCCGTGCGCAAAAGCAACCGTACCCGCAGAGTCGATTCTGCCCTATTCATGGTGGCGGCTCTCAACAATGACGCGCTGATCCGGGAGGCCCCGGCGCTTGTTGGATGCAATACCCCCCGGCGGTTGCCCACGCTGGCGGCGTATGAAATTTCAGTTGCTGTGCGGCAAAAGACCCAAGGGTGCAAATGCCGCTTAATGGCAGTAGATTGAACCTCAGGCTGTGTCCGAGTGACCCGGAGAGGTTCGGAATGATCCGGCGAGATAGTTCAATCCGCGATCGATTTTTCGAACAATGAACATCGAACGTCCAATGATGTAATCGCTACGCTCCGCCGTTTGACCAGAAAAGGAGTTCATTCGTTGCCGGCTGTGAAGGATGACAGAACACCAAAACGACAGAATTCGATGTTCGATGTTGAACATTCAGCGTTCGGCGTTCATGGATGTTTTTTTCAGCCCCCCTCGAGGGGGCTTCATCAGACCACCCGCTTGGGTGGTCGTTAATTCGGCAGCCATGCCTTGTGTACAACGGTGGGCGATCCCATTGTGGCCGGAAATGGAGGGGCTGCATAACCGGGAAATTGCCTGCGAATGTGCGCCGCCGGTCGCGCCTGCCTCCCACCGGTGATGAGGCCGGTGCGTTTTCCCCAGCCGAGGTGGATGATGATGATCGGTATATTGGGTATCCCCTTTGACGGAGACGGTACCCGCCCGGAGATCGAGAATCCTGCAGCCGTACTTCGCAAAGCGGGCCTGTCAAATATACTGACAGGCAGTCGTCATACGATGCTGGATTTAGGTGATCTTGAAATTCCTGATTTTGACGGGAATCGAGACCCGAGTACCAGAATTCTCAATCTGGAGGCATGGAAGGAAATCTCCCGGCGCTCCGCCAAAAGATTGCTTTCGATTCAAAAGAAAATCAATTTTGTTGTCATTCCCGGAGGTGACTGTTCCATCCTGTTGGGCATCTTTGGGGCCTTCCGGCTGGCCGGCAGACGTGTGGGCCTGATGATCCTGGACGGTCACACCGACTATCGAGACCCCTCCTCCTCTCCGTCAGGGGAGCCGGCGGATATAGCGCTGGCGATCCTCACAGGCAGAGGACCGGACGGGGTAACCGGATTGTTCGGGCTGCCCCCCTTGGTCCAGCCTGAAGATGTGGTTATTTGCGGATATCGGGAACCGGACCTGATTGCGGAATCGACCATTCATCACTTCGACCATCACGTATTCAGGAAAACCGGTGCCGAAAACCTTGCGAACAAGGCACTCTCGCTGCTTGGGCATATGGATCGATTGTGGTTTCATTTCGATGTCGATGTTCTCGATCCCATCCTGATGCCCGTCTCCTTCCCTGAGCCGGATGGCCTGAGCTTCGAGGAAACGCTGGCGTTTCTCTCCACCGCCCTATGCTCCGGAAGGTTCTTGGGGTTGAGTGTCGCCTGTTATCATCCACGCCTCGATCCGGATCTCGATGCGGCCTCAAAGATCGTAAAGTTGATCGGTTCGGCCTTGTCTCCAGGCCTCTCTCCATAACGACCCGCGTTGTTGTTTCTATCGGCCAGGCGCATGGTTGCGCTGTCTCAGCTGCGGGCAGTCCGGTTCGGATACCATCCCATTTTCACGATTAGCCAGGCTGTCCCGTGATCGATTCCGAAATGACCTTTTACCCCCTGAAACCTGAATACGCCATTCGACATTGAAGCCGATAGTGATTACCGTTTTTATTCCCGTTAAATGCACATGGCACTGGCGCCAATGATGGAGGAGATGCCATGAAAAAAATCCACACTGGAAAGGTTGCGATTCTTTATCCCGGGGATCGCGAGGCAAGGCAGCGTGCTACCCCTGAGAACAATCGGCTGGCCCCGGTGTTCCAGGCGCTGGCCAGCCTCGATCTTACTGCTGAGCCGGCGGTATACCACGATGCGTTTTGCGGGGAGGTCCGCCGGCAGCTGATGGACGTCGATGTCGTGCTGGTGTGGATGAACCCGATCCAGGACGGGCGGGACCGGTCCATGCTGGACGCCATGCTTCGCGAGGTCGCCGGTTCAGGCATTTATGTCAGTGCGCACCCTGATGTCATCCTCAAGATGGGCACCAAGGAAGTCCTGTATCGAAGCCGCGATTTAGGGTGGGGATGCGATACGCATCTTTATCGCAGCATGGACCAGCTGCGTCGGGAACTTCCGGCACGGTTGGCTTCAGGCGAAGCCCGTGTCCTCAAACAATACCGCGGCAACGGCGGGTCCGGTGTCTGGAAGGTCGCTCTGGCGGAACGGGGTGGCCGGCCGCAGCCGCAAACGCTCCTGCGCATCCGGCATGCGAAGCGGGGGAGTGTTGAAGAGCAGGTGCCACTTGATGAATTTCTCACCCGGTGTGAACCGTATTTCAGCGGACCCGGCCGGATGGTCGACCAGGCCTACCAGGCGCGTCTGCCTGAAGGCATGGTCCGCTGCTACCTGGTGCACGACAAGGTTGTTGGCTTCGGGCATCAGGCGGTCAATGCGCTCTTCCCGGCGCCTCCCGGCGCGCCACCGTCCGAAGCCCCGCAGCCCGGACCGCGCCTGTACCATCCCCCCACCATGCCGCAATTCCAGATGCTCAAACGACAGGTGGAACAGGAATGGGTGCCGGCACTGCAGCGTCTGCTGGACATTCACACGGAACGCCTGCCGGTGCTCTGGGATTGTGACTTCCTGTTGGGGCCAAAAAACGCTTCAGGCGAAGACACCTACGTGCTCTGCGAGATCAACGTCAGCAGCGTCGCACCCTTTCCGCAGTCCGCGCCGCCTTGCATCGCCGAAGCGGTTCTGGTCCGGCTGCAGGCGGGTGCACCAGGGCGGCGGTGAGGACCGCGCAGGCTTTTTGACGCTCTATCGCGTCCGGTCCTACGGTGCTGCCATCAATACCCCGAAAAACCTTTGATCTGGACCCGGGGAGGGCTGCCCTCTCGATCCCGGCCGACACCCGGCGAAGGGATGACGCCAGGTTGCTGCATCATGCGCCAACTGTCCACCTGGCCCCCGAGGCGCCGCAACCTTGCCATCAGTCATGCGGACGGTGTCGACCACGCCAGCGGATACGCACCTGCCGGTAGGCGCAATACCCATCAGGCCACCTTTGCGGGTGCCGCTCCAGGTTCCGCGGACGACCATCTTCCCGGCACCCGTCCATGAAAAGAAATCTCTCAGGAAGAAGTATCCCTGGAATTATTTTTTTTCAAACATTCTCATAATTTTCTTTTCTCATTGGTTAACGATTTAAATATACACAGCATTCTGGCCATCAAAAATTTTCTCAAGTTTTTTCTCTTATCGCCGATCGACAATATGTAATCGTTAATTGAGTAAAAGCTCGTTTGTTTCCCGCTTTGGATCGAAACGGCTTTTGCGTTCTCTCCATAGAGAGAAGCGGCCTTATGAGGGTCTATAACCATTGAGGAGGTAAAAAAGATGAAAAAGTCAATCACAAGCGTTGCATTGTCGGTCATGTGCCTGTTCCTTTGCGGCCCGGTTATGGCGGATGAAATCACCATTGTTGGAACGGGCAGCGGTTCTTCAGTGCTCAAGGCGATTGGTGACGCCTTCAGCCAGAGATGTCCCGGCGTGACCGTAGCCGTTCCCAAGAGCATTGGATCAGGCGGCGGCATAAAAGCGGTTGGTTCCGATAAGAATGTCATCGGGCGCGTGGCCAGGGGAATAAAAGATAAAGAGAAATCGTATGGCCTCTCCTACATGCCATATGCAAAGAACCCGATCATCTTTTTCACGAATAAAAGTGTCGGGATAGACAATCTGACCGCCCGGCAGGTTTGCGAGATATACAGCGGAAAAATCACCAACTGGAAAGACGTCGGGGGCAGGGATGCCAGGATCAGGGTGATCCGGCGAGAGGATGGTGACAGTTCTTTGGGGGTGCTGCTGAAATCATTTCCCGGATTCTCGGAAATTACCCTGACGCCACGATCCAAAACAACCCTCAGCGATCCCAGCACCTGTGAACTGGCCGAGAGCAAGGCCGATGCCATCGCCTTCGGTACCTATGCCAACGCTCGAAATTACAACGTCGATATTTTGACCATCGACGGCAAGGCGCCCACCGAGATGGATTATCCCTATGCCGGAACCCTTGCCCTGATTTTCAAGGAGAAAAACAAGACCGGCAGTGTCAAAAAGTTTGTGGAATTCTCTACATCCTCAGCGTCCCACGCCGCTATCAGGCAGGCCGGCGCACTGCCCGTTCTGTAACAGCCCGGTATGCTCCGGGGGCGATGGATCCCGCCTCCCGGAGCAACCCTCTTTCACCCTGCCTTTTTGGCAATCCGGTCAGTCGGGGGTGCATGTCATGAAAAGCATTAAATATAAAATACTCATCAGCTTTCTTGCCGCCGTATCTCTTATCGGCTGCACGACCATGGGACTGATATCATGGAAACTCGGCCAAGGGATTGCGCAACAGTCAAAAATACTCTCAGAGGATATGGTCTCGCGTACCAATCGGATGATGGGCAGCCACAATCTGCTGATCAAGTCCTTTCTCGATGATCTCAGAGAAGACGTCGGTCGCATTTCCGAAAAAATAAGCCATGACCCGGCCGCCGCGGCCATTTTAGAGAGCCAGCAAATCACTGTCATCGCCCAGTTTCTTCAAAAATCTAGCATGGAACTGGGAGCGGACTTTGCCCTGATGTATGACCGTGGCGGGAAATTACAGGCATCCTTTCCCAAAGATGTCGATGCACTGGTCCTGGAAGGCTATTACGACGCCCTGAAGCTCGGGAAAATGGTCGAAGACGCCAACAATGGCCAAGTCTCAATTGATGACGCCAAACTGGATTTGATTTCCAGGTATGATTCATCCTTTCTCTATAACCTGGGTCTGGCCGACCGGGATATTGCCGGAAAAGGCGCAATCGTCATCGCTTCCTCGACCGTCGTTACCGATGATTTTGGCGATGCGATCGGGACCTGCATTACCGGAAAACTGCTCAACCATCATGATAAATTCCTCAAGCAGACGAACCGGATTCTGGGATCCGTGGGTATCCTTTACCTCGATTCCATTCCCATCGCCCACGCAGGCTTTGAGACCGGCAGCGATTTCGATGCGGGCAGCCTCGAGTTGGCGCCCGATGCGCTGTCTGAAATATATGCCGCCGGCCAGGCGGTAAATATGGTCCTTCCCCTTGCCGGGAAGCGATATGTGGCCTCGTTTTCAGCAATCAGGTCCGTTGAGGGTGAAAATATCGGTGCTGTGTGCGCTGGCGTTCCGGAAGATCAAATCGTCGAACTTCAGAACAAGGTGCATCTTCTGGGAGATCAGACCCATCGCAATGTGCAGGCATGGTTCCTCGTGATCAGCGCTGCATCGCTGTTTGTTCTCGTCATTGTTTCACTGACGATCGCCGTAAGCATCGTTCGGCCCATCAAAAGCCTCACCGAAATGGTCAAGGACATTGAAAACAGCGGGAACTTCACCAAACGAATTGACATCGCCGGCAAAGATGAAGTCGGTGAGCTGGCAAGATGTTTTAACGCCTTTATTGAAAAACTGCAGACGATCCTGACGGATATTGCTCACGGTGCTGAAACGCTGACGTCCTCATCCGAATCGCTTTCCGATCTTTCGGGCCTGATGTCCGATGGCGCCGGCACCATGTCCGGCAAGTCCAATGCTGTGGCCGCTGCCACTGAGGAGATGGACGCCACCATGAGGTCGGTGGCGGCGACGATGGAACAGGCCGCAGACAACGTGAGCATGATCGCCACCTCCGCCGAACAGATGACGGCATCGATCAAGGAGATTGCCCAAAACAATGAAAAGGCCATCACCATTACCGGCGAGGCGGTTTCCGAGGCCGAAAGCGCATCTGACAAAGTGGATAGTCTGGGATTGGCCGCACGGGAGGTCGGCAAGGTGACCGACGCCATTACCGAAATTTCCGAACAGACCAATCTGTTGGCCTTGAATGCGACCATCGAGGCGGCCAGGGCCGGGGACGCCGGAAAAGGGTTTGCCGTGGTGGCATCAGAGATCAAGGCCCTGGCCAGGCAGACCGCGGATGCCACGGAGGAAGTCAAGATCAAAATCCAGGGGATTCAGGCTTCCACCGAAGGGACGATCACCCAGATTGAAAAGATCTCGAGGGTCTCAAGGGATGTCAATGAGATTGTCTCCACCATTGCCACGGCTGTGGAGGAGCAGTCGGTAACCACGGGAGAGATTGCCGGCAACGTGGCGCAGGCCTCCCGGGGAATCCAGGAAATCACAGCCAACGTGACCCAGTGTGCCGCAGTGGCAGGCGACATCACCAGGGATATTTCTGACGTCAGCCACTCGACCGATGAAATGTCAGGCAGCTGTTCCAATGTGAATGTGAGTGCCCGGGGGTTGCGTCAGCTTGCCGAAAAACTGAAGGACATGGTGAGGCAGTTTACCGTGTAGCCAATGGCAACGAAATCATTCGGGCGGTTGCCTGTCCGGGAGGCACCTGCAATCAAATGACAGGCACGCCCGTTTGATTTCGGGGCCGTCTCCTTGCCAAGACCACCGGTCGGATATACAATGAAATAATAAAATTGCCGCTGAACGCTCTTCTCGTGCCCGGTTGACCCTCATTTTCTCCGATCCCATGCCGGCGGCAGTTGAAACCCTGGCCGGCTGCCATGTGTACCGGCGCTCACCCGGCCTGACCGGTCGACCCATCACCATGGAGAGTCGTGTTGCTGCGCACCAGACCCCAAGCCCCCCTGTCGTCGACGAGCCGCCGGGTCACCGTGATCCTGACGGTGCTGGTGATGATCCTTCTGCCGGTTGATGCCGCCCGGTCCGCCGACCCGGTGGTGCTGCAGCTGGCCTGGAAGCACCAGTTCCAGTTTGCCGGATACTATGCGGCCCTGGCCAAGGGCTATTACGCTGAAAGCGGCCTGGATGTGACCATTGTCGAAGGCGGCGAAGGGCGCTTTGCCCGCGATGCGGTGGTGGGCGGCAGCGCCCAGTACGGCATTGCCGGTGCTGAACTGATCCTGCACCGGGCCGACGGTGATCCCCTGGTGGTGCTCGCACCCATTTTTCAGCATTCCCCTTCCATTCTGCTGACCCGTGCGGATTCCGGAATCAGGCATCCCCAGCACTTGATCGGCAAACGGGTCATGCTGCTGCCGGGAAAACTGGATGCCGATATCCTGGCCGTTTTCCTGAACGAAGCCATTTCCCTGGATGCCATCGACCGTATCGATCAAACCTATCGTCTGGAGGATCTCATCGGGAACCGGACCGATGCCGTCAGCGCTTATGTGACCAACGAGCCCTGGCTGCTCGAACAGGCGGGCATTCAGGCGGGAATCATCAGTCCCGCCACCTACGGGGTCGATTTTTACAGCGACTGCCTGTTTACCAGCGAGCGGGAAGTGGCAGACCATCCCCAGCGCGTGGCCGCTTTTCTGGATGCGTCGAAACGCGGCTGGGCATACGCCATGGCCAATCAGGAAGAAGTCATCGACCATATCATCGATCAATATCGGATTGAGAAAACCCGCGATCACCTGCGCTACGAAGCCCGGTCCATGGAGGACCTGATCCTCCCGAAACTGGTGGATATCGGCCACATGAACCCCGGTCGCTGGCGTCACATTGCCGATACGTTCCATCAACTGGGGCAGCTGCCCGCCGAATACAGCCTGCAGGGCTTTCTTTATGATCCTGCGCCGGAAAGGGATTATACTTGGGTGCGCTGGTCGCTGGCCATATCTTTCCTGCTGCTGGCGGTGGTCGGCGGTATTGCCATGTTCCAGATACGTTTCAATAAGAAACTGGCCCGTGAAATCAGGCAGCGGGCATGTACGGAAAAAAAGCTCCAAACGCGTACAGACGAGTATCAGGCACTGTTTGAGCGTGCCAGTAAAAATGAAAATCGATTCAGGGCGGTTTTTGAACACATGACAACCGGTGTGGCCATCTATGAAGCTGTTGATGATGGTGGCGATTTCATATTTAAAGATGTCAACGCCGCCGGTGCCCAAAGTGGCCGTTTGGCGAGGGAAGACCACATCGGCAGGCCCATTTCCGAGGTCTACCCCGGTGCCTGGGAGATGGGCTTTTTCGATCTGCTCCAGCGGGTATGGAAAAGCGGCCGCGCGGAGAGTTTCCCGCTGGCCCGATACGAGGATGGCCGCATTTCAGTCTGGGTTGAAAGCTATGTCTGCAAGCTGCCCACGGGGGAGATGGTGGGCGTGTACAACGATGTCACCGAACGGGTGAAAACCGAGGCCGCCCTGTCGGAATCCAGGCGCATGCGCGACACCCTGATCGCCAACCTGCCCGGGATCGTCTTCCGCTGCCGGCTCGACCCGGACTGGACCATGGAATTTCTCAGTGAAGGCTGCCTGGGGATAACCGGATACCCCCCGGATGCATTCATTGAGAGTAAAATGCTGCGTTTCAGCGACGTCATCCATTCCCGGGATCGTCATCGGGTCTGGCGGGAAATCCGGCATGCGCTGGATAAAAGCGGCGCCTATGAAATCGAATATCGTATCATTCGAAAAGACGGTGAAGTAAGGGACATCGGTGAACGCGGCATTCGTGTGGTGTCAGATACCGAAAAACCGGGCATCCTCGAAGGATTCATTGCCGATATCACCGAACGAAAACGGGCGGAGCAGGCGCTGCGAGAGAGCGAGGGAAAATATCGCAGCATTTTCGAGAATGCCGTGGAAGGCTTTTTTCAGAGTACCCCTGAGGGGCGTTTCGTTCAGGTGAACCCCACTTTTGCCCGCATGCTGGGGTACGACTCACCGGAAGAACTCGTCGGTGCCATCACCGATATTGAAAGCCAGTACTATATTGATCCGGAAGATCGGCGCCGGTTTATGCAGCATCTCCGGCAGTTCGGATCCATAGAAGATTTTGAATTCAGGGCCCGGCGGAAAGACGGCTCCCCGATATGGGTGTCCAACAGCACCCGCGCGCATGTTGATGCCGATGGGCATGTGGTTCGTCATGAGGGGATCGTGATGGACATCACCCAGAGGAAACAGGCGGAAAAGGAAAAAGAAGCACTTCAGGTGCAACTTCGCCAGGCGCAGAAACTCGAATCCATCGGCCACCTGGCAGGCGGAATCGCCCACGATTTCAACAATATCCTCTCGGCAATCATTGGATACACCGAATTGACACTCGAAGATGTTGACCCCGGGACGCTGCTTGAAAACAATCTTCGGGAAATATACACGGCCGGAAATCGGGCGAAGGATCTCGTCAAGCAGATCCTCGCTTTTGCGCGACAGTCGGATGAAGCGCTCAAGCCCATCCGGGTCGACAAGATAATCCGTGAAGTGCTCACCTTTCTCCGGTCTTCGATCCCCGCCACGATTGACATCAGAAAAAATATCGAGAGCGCTTCTTCCATAATGGGCAATGCCACCCAGGTCCACCAGGTGCTCATGAACCTTTGCACCAATGCGGCCCATGCCATGGAAGAACAGGGCGGCGTTCTCCAAGTCAGTCTCAAGGATGCATCTGTCGATGACGGTGCCCGCCGGATAGAACCGGGTTTGCCCGCTGGAGACTATGTGGAGATAAAGGTCTCGGACACCGGCTTCGGGATCGCGCCGGAAATCATTGATTCTGTTTTTGACCCGTATTTCACGACCAAAGGCCCTGGAGAGGGCACGGGAATGGGGCTGGCCGTGGTCCATGGCATCATTCAGAGTTACGGCGGCAGGATCACCGTCGACAGCCATCCGGACCGCGGTACATTGTTCACGGTTTACCTGCCGGCAACCCATGCGCGTCGACAGCAGGCCGCCTTTGAGCCGGAGGCGCTTCCCACCGGTCGGGAACGCATTCTGTTTGTCGACGATGAAGAGCCCATCGCACGAATGGGCAGCCTGATACTCAGTCGGCTGGGGTATTCGGTTGAAACGCGGACCAGCAGCGTGGAGGCGCTGGCGCTTTTTCGATCCAAACCCAACGATTTTGACCTGGTCGTCACCGATATGACCATGCCGAACATGACCGGAGACCGTCTGGCGGTAGAAATGATGCGAATCCGGCCGGGTATCCCCATCGTTATCTGTACCGGCTACAGCAAAAAAATATCGGAACAATCGGCCGATGATATCGGCATCAGGGCATTTGTTTACAAACCGGTTGTCAAGGCCGATCTGGCGGAAACCGTGCGCCGCGTGCTCGATGCGTGAATCGGAAAGGAACCCGGCATGCCGACACGCCGGTTCGGCCCGGTTGACCGGCCCCTGAAGCGGGAAAAAACATGCCGGCCCGAAGGTCGGCATGGTGATCATGGGTGGACGGCAGGGTTTCAGTCTGATACAGCGTCCGGGTACCAATGAGTTGCTTGAAATCCGACTTCCCGGGCAGCAACTCGGTCGTACCTATTTTCTCATCAGCGTTCGCAGCGGATTCAGAAATCAGCTTCCGGGAGGCATGTACCCGGCATCGCTTACGGTTTTGGCCCAGCTGTGGGAACGGGCATGGGTTTTAACCGCGTTCACCAGTTGATTGCCGTCGTTCGACTGGTCGTAGACCAGGCCCAGGCTTACGCCGACTTCGAAACCCTCGATGGCGACCATCTTGAATTCATCTGTATTTTCAAAGTTCGGTTTGGCCCCGAAGGCGATGGCGTATTTACCGTGCGGCGACTTCATAAAATTGACGATGGCGTTGTCTTTTTTGAAGACCTTGTCGAATTTGGCCTGGTTGAAAAGCGGATATTTGCCCTTCAAAATGGTAAAAAGCGCTTCGGTCGGCTCTCGTCCAACCACAAAAATCTCATGGTCCGCACCGCCGACGGCACGCCAGTTGCCCACTTGGCCCGTGATGATGGCTTCCAACTGCTTCATGTCCAGCCGGGTCACGCCGGTATCCTTTCCCACCACGATTGCCACGGGAATCTGGGCCAGGAAGATCTCGCCTTTGTTGAGCTGCTTTTCCTTGGCGTTGAGCGGCCGCCCGGTGCGGCCAAACACATAGGTGCCACTGGCTTTGATGCCCCCGGCATGTTTGATCGATTTGGGCGGGACCTCAAACACGTACGGTTGGCCATCCGGCAGGGTTGAAAAGGATTCGAAAAACATCTTCACGATGTTGGTGGACGGTCCGGCACCTGCAATCACCTGTTTTTCCTTCGCGTAGCCGGTCGTCAGGGGCACCAGACCAAATGACGCAGCCATTAAAATGACCAATGCCTTTTTCATGCTATCCTCCTGGTTGAATAGTGGGTTAGATTTTAAATTTCATAACTGTTGATTTTAGATGCTGGGCCAACTCCCCAAGGGATTCCGCGCTCGCATCGACCCGGGTGCTGCTGTCGGCGATCTCTCCGGTGGCCTGGTTGACGTCGAAGATTTCCGTCGACATCTCACCGGTAACCGACGCGCATTGCAATACATTTTGGTTTACGTCCTCAACGGCCCGGGATGCGTGGGCGACATTCGAGGCGATTTCCTTGGTGGTCACCGATTGCTCCTCGACGGCCGTTGCAATGGTGGTCACCAGGGCGTTGATTTCGTTGATGACCTCCGGTACTTTTTCAATGTCGCCGATGGTGCCTGAAATGGAATCCTGGATGCCTTCGATCCGGTTTCGGATTTCGCCGGTGGCATCCGCCGTCTGGCGCGCCAGTTCCTTGATCTCATTGGCCACCACGGCAAACCCCTTGCCGGCCTCACCGGCCCGGGCCGCCTCGATGGTGGCGTTGAGGGCAAGCAGGTTGGTCTGCTCCGAAATGTCGGTGATGGTTTCGGTTACCGTGCTGATTTCCTGGGCCGCCTTCCCGAGGCCGTCGACCCGTTCCGACGAACTCTTTACCAGGGTCACCGCCGTACCGGTCATGGTGTTGGCCTTTTCAGAGTGCCGGGCGATCTCCTGAATGGAGCCGGCCAGTTGTTCGGCCGAGGCCGCGACCCGGCTGATATTGGCGGAGGCTTGCTCCGTGGTGGAGGCAATCGTGGTCATGGTGGTGTTGACCTGCTGCGCCGACGATGAGGTGCTGTTGGTCTTTTCCGAAACCTGACGGGTGCCGGTCGTCATCTGCCGGGACACGCCGGCCAAATCCGTGGAGGCGTTTCCGAGCGTAACGGTGTTTTCCGCAATCCCGGATATAATCGCCTGAAGGTTTTCAATGAATATGTTAAACCATTTGGCGAGTTCACCGATTTCATCGTCGGATTTGAGGGCCAGCCGGGCGGTCAGGTCGCCGTCCCCTTCGGCAATGTCCTTGAGTCCGGCGGCTACCTTTTTCAGCGGCTTGACCACCGCCCGATTGAGAAACATCAGCAGCCCCGCCACCAGAACAAAGAGGATGCCGGCAAAGGAAACCGCCAGCCGGGTGTTGAGGGATTTCAAGAGCGCGTCAATCAGGCCCTGGCTCCGGTCGGCGATGCTGGCGGCAATGCTTTTCTCGGCAGCCTGCACCTGTTGACCGATGGCCGCCATGCGGGTCTCTGCCTGCTCGATCATCTCCAGCAGGGGCTCCTTGCGCACGAAAAGTTCTACCTTTACATACCCGTAACTCGATGACATCTCTTTTGAAACGGTAATGGGGGCTTCGGGCATTTCGCCGGCCTGGATGCTGTCGTCAGAACCTTTTTCGGTGGTGACTCGGATCAAGCCGATGTCGGCGTTTTGGGAAAGGCCTTTTTCTACAAGGGTATGGATCGCGTCAAAATCAAAAGCTTCCACCAACGGCAGGGACGCCTCCCCCAGGGCGATGGCATAATTGAGCATCTGCCTGGTATAGGATTCCTGCAGGTTGTTCCGGCTGGCTTCCAGTTGGGCGGCCAGGGTTTTATCGACGCCGGTCTTCATCATCTCCAGCTCGGTGGTAAACAAAGGGATGACCTGCGCCGTGAAGAGGTGATTGATTTGGCGCTGGAGCATGAAGTTGATCAGGAATATGAAACCCGCAAAAATACAAACCAGCGGCACAATGATGCGCAGCATGATTTTTAGGTTGAGCCTGCTCGTGTTCCATTTCATGGTAACACCTTTTTTCATTTTATCGGTAACCAGGCAACGAGCTGGAATTTAATTCCAATTGTAGGTCATGGGGTCGATTTTACCTTTTTCCATCAGATCGAGAGAGAACTCGATATTGTGCGTGTCGAAGGGGACCATCTCGGTCGCGCCGAACAACGCCTTGCTCTGGAGGGCGGCATCGGTAATTTTCTTTTGGACGTCGGCCGGGACCGATTTGGAGGCTGTCAGCACGTTGTCCGGGTTCTTCTGTTCTGAAATCCCGGGGATCGCATACATTTCCAGGCCGGGATATCTGCCGTTGTTGGCTTCCCACCACCAGTTTTTGACCACACCGGCCTTGGCCCTGCCGGATTTGACGGCACCGACCGATGCGACGTGATTCGGCGTCTTGATGGATGCTTTTCCGTTCGTAGCGGCCTTGGCTGTGGATTCACCGGAACTGGCACCTGCGGCGAAAGCAATTTTTTCGGGAAAATTATTTAAGATCGCAGCCGGATCCTGCCCCTTGGGATAGATCAGCACCCCTGAATAAAATTCCTTGCCGTTGATGTTCTGAACCAGCGGCGCGCCGATGTCCCTGGCATGGATGATGGTTTGTACGAAAGATCCCACATAGACCAGGCTGGGCTTGCCCGATGCAAACGCCCGCAGAATTTCCGGATAGCTTTTGGCAATTCTCGGATTGATCGTCGTTTCCGATTTTTCCGACAAGGCCTTGACGATATTCTGCGCCTGGCCCGGCTTGGATTTCCAGCCCGGGGGGAACCAGCATGTCAACGATTCCACAGCGAAGGATGGGGAGACTTGAGTGAAAAACAGAATGGTCACTGCCAGGCTCAAAATGCCTTTTTTCATCGGTCTTTCTCCTTTTACGGGTTTGCGATGGCGGGCGCTATAATCAACAATGCCAGAGTCTCTTATCGGCATGATTGCCGCCAACTTTAAGATATAGTGGTCAGGTTCCCGGCATTTCATCGAAGTAAGATCGTCCGGGGGGGCTGAATTTAATTATCGTTGTGCCAATATATTGCATCGTTTTGGCCAGAAGTCGTTGCGGTATGCTATCGGGGGCTCGAAGCCGCGAGGAGCCTGGTGAATCGTGTTGAATGAATTGATCAATTATCATAGCCTGGGCAGGCGGAACCCGGGCCGGGATCTGGCCGCACGCCAATCCAGATGTTTATCGTTTACGCGGCTATAGCGCTGAACCCTCGGAAGAACCCGAACATTCCTATTCTTTGGGTTGGCATTGCGGTGGACTCGAGGCGGGGCAATGCTGGAACCGCCTGTTGTCGGGACCAGCTGTCTCGCAGGAAAAAGGGAGTATGCCAAGGGCGGGGCATGATAAAGTCGATCGTTCGGATAATGTTCATGTTTACCAGCAGGCAGCGGGCCGGGAACACCATCCGTCGCCGGCTGGAGGACTGCCTGGCCCTTGTCGACCCCATCGACCCGGCGCATGATGTGATGCCGTCGGCCCGCCCCGGCATCGAACAGGTCGGGATGTTCCGGGATTCCGTAGAGGATCACCTGGAATCGATCTCGCAGCTGTCCCGGCTGCGCGGCACCCCGCGTAAAAAACACCCGGTTTTCGGAGATCTTGACGCCCATGGATGGAATTGCATGTTCGGATTTCACCTGTCGCTGCACCTCCGGCAGGCCAGGCAGGTGGTAAAAAAGCTGAATAGAGCATCGATGAACGATTGAAACGTCTCACTTCAGACGGGTTCGTAAAAATTCGGGGATCAAGGCTTGCGGACCCCGGGGAATGCGGTGTATTGATGACATCCCGCTGTGACGAGGGATGGTGCGCAACGCAGAACCCGGACTTTTTACGGATCCGTCATGATTAAATTTATCCACACCGCAGACATCCATCTCGACAGCCCGCTGAAAGGCCTCGAAGTCCACGAGGATGCGCCTGTGGAGGAGATCCGCGGGGCCACCCGGCGGGCGTTCGACAACCTGGTCGACCTGGCCATCGAGGAGGCGGTCGATTTTATCCTGATTGCCGGCGACCTGTACGATGGCGACTGGAAGGATTACAACACCGGCCTCTTTTTTGCCGCCCGCATGGGCCGACTGGCCAGGGCCGGCATCAAGGTCTTCATCGTGTCCGGCAATCATGATGCAGCCAGCCAGATTACCCGGGCCATGCCCCTGCCGGACAATGTGACCTTATTTACCCCCGGGAAACCCCAGTCGGTCCCTCTGGATGACCTCGGCATCATCATCCACGGGCAGAGCTATGCCAGGCGGGTCGTGACCGAGAACCTGGCCCTCAATTATCCCCGCAGGGATTCCAGTTATTTTAATATCGGCCTGCTGCACACCTCCCTGACGGGGCGTGACGGCCACGAGGACTATGCGCCCTGTACCCTGGATGAGCTGACCGCAAAAGGCTATGATTACTGGGCCCTGGGTCACGTCCACCAGCGTGAAACCGTATCCAGGGACCCCTGGATTGTTTTTCCCGGCAACCTCCAGGGCCGCCACATCAGGGAGACCGGGGCCAAAGGGGCGACCCTGGTGACGGTGGCGGCGGGACGCATCACGGCCGTTGAACCCTGCGAACTCGATGTCTTGCGCTGGACCCTCTGCCAGGTGGATCTGACCCCATGCGAGACCCTCGACAGCGTTCACGACAGGGTTCGCCAGGGGATGGAACGTGAGCTGGACCGGGCCGGCGGCAAGCCGCTGGCCCTGCGGCTGGTCCTGACCGGCAAATGTCCGGTCCACGCCCGGCTGATCGACCGCACCGCCCGGTTGACCGAGGAATTCCGGGGCATTGCCGTTGGATTAGGGGATGTGTGGCTGGAAGCGGTCAGGTTCCGGACACGCCGTCCGGTGGGCCTCGAGGAGATCGTCGGTGAGGATACACCGATTGCCGGCTTACTGCAGTCCATCCGGCAGCTGGACCTGGATGGCGAGTCCCTCCTGGGGCTGGTGCCGGAATTGTCCGCCCTGAAAAGTAAACTGCCGGCTGAGATCCACGGCGGCAATGAACCCTTTCTGGATTTCTCCACCGATAGGACCGATAGGACCGCAGAACTGCGCACGGAGGTGCAGGAACTCCTCATTGCCAAGCTGCTTCAGCACGGGGGGGCGGATGAGGCTTAAACGATTGGACCTGACGGCGTTCGGCCCTTTCACCGGCCGGACCCTCTCGTTTGACTCCGAAGAGCCGGGCCTGCACATTGTTTTCGGCCCCAACGAGGCGGGGAAAAGCAGTTCCCTCAGGGCACTCAAGGCCCTGCTGTACGGATTTCAGCAACAGACGCCCGACAATTTCCTTCACAGCTACGATCAGCTGCTGGTCGGCGGCTGCCTGGAAAACCGCGCCGGCGAGACGATTTGCTTTCAGCGCCGAAAAAAACGGATTGGCGATGTCATCGATGAAGCGGGCAACCCCCTTGATCCCGGGGTCCTGGCCCCCTTTCTCCTGGGCCTTGAACCGGACGTCTTCGAATCCCTTTACGGCATCGATCACGACACCCTGGTGCAGGGCGGTGAAGAGATTCTTGCCCAGAAGGGCGAAGTGGGCCAGGCGCTGTTTGCCGCCGGTGCCGGCATCTCTTCCCTGCGGGAGGTGATCGACCAGCTTGAAAAAGAGGCCCTCGGCCTGTTCAAGCCGGCTGGGCAGCTGCCCGAAATCAACAAGGCGGTCAAACGATTCAAGCAGTTGAAAAAAGAAGCGCATGCGGCCAGCCTGTCTTTCAGGGACTGGCAGGTTCATCGCAAGGCCATGACGGATGCCGGGGCGGCGCGGACCCGCCTCGAGGGCGAACGGGATGAAAAGAATACCCGGCTGCATCGCCTGGAACGGCTGGCGCAGGCCATTCCGGAACTGGCCGCCTTGAAATCCTGGCAGGAGCGGCTGCAGGCCGTGGGGCCGGTGGTGCTCCTGCCCCCTGATTTTGAGGACCGGTACCGGCAGGTCAGCCAGGCCCTTCGCGAGGCCGATCGGCAATTGCAGCGCGATGTCGAGCGCCTGGAAAAGCTCGAGGCCAGGCGCCAGGCGATCTCGTTCAATCGGGAACTGCTGGATCAGGCGGAACTGGTCGATGATTTTCATCAGCGTCTGGGGGAGTACCGCAAGGGGCAGCGGGACCGGCCGGAAAGAAACGGCATGCGGATCAGTCTTCGCAGAGAGGCGGCCCGCCTGCTGCAGTTGGTCCGGCCCGACCTGACCCTGGATGCGGTGGAAACGCTCCGGCCGGTGCTGGCCAGGAAAAAGACGGTCCGGGCACTGAGTACGCAATATGAAGTCATCAGCCAGCGGCTCAAACAGGCGGAGAAGCAGCGCAAGGCTGCCGACCGGGACAAGAAGGATATCGAGGCCCGTCTGGCGGCAGTGCCGGTGGTCGGCTTGCCGCCGGAACTTCTCCAGGCGGTGAAACTGGCCCAGAAGGCCGGCGATCTCGATGCCCAGCTGGACGAGCGCCGAAACGATGTGGCATTGAACAAAGAAGAATGCCTTGCCGCGATCAAGCGAATCGGCCTGTGGGCCGGTGGCCTGGACACGCTCAGGAGCTGCACGCTGCCGCTTTCCGAAACGGTGCGCCAGTTTGAAAGCCGTTTCGGCAGGATTGCCGATGAACGGCGTGAAATTGCAGCTTCCCGGAGAAATATCGACAACGAGATGAAGAGCGCCCAGGTGGCGCTCAATAAAGTGTTGTATGCCGGGCAGGTCCCGTCGGAGGAGGAACTGGCCCGGACCCGGGAGAAGCGCGAGCAGGGGTGGCAGCTGCTTCGCAGGCAGTGGATCGACGGGGAGGATGTCGCCGCAGAGAGCCGGGCCTACCATACCGGTCAATCCCTTCCCGAGGCATACGAGGGATATGTGGGGCAGGCGGATCGAATTGCTGACCGGCTGCGGCGGGAGGCTGACCGGGTGGCCCATGCCGCGGCCCTCCGGGCACGGGTAGAGGCCCTGCAGGCGGCTGCGGCCGACCAGGACAGGCTCGAGGCGGCCATCGACCTGAAACAGCGTGAACTGGACGATGCCTGGCCCGGGGTGTGGCATTCTGCCGGCATTGTCCCCCTGTCCCCCAAGGAGATGATCGGCTGGCTGGCCGAGATGGATACGATCCGCTTCAAGTTGAGTGACATTTTCAAGCGGGAGCAGGCCCTCGGGCAGGATGCCCGGCGGCGGGCAGATCTGAGGCTGGCCTTACGGCAGGCGCTCGAGGCCATGGGAGAGGATGCCGTGCCCGACGGTGACGCGCTGGGGCCTGTCCTGATCGCGGCGGAAACGGTCCTGGAGCGGATTGCCCGCCGGAAGGCGGAACTGGAAAAATACCGTGAGCGGCGCAAGAAAGCGTCCCAGGCATTTCACCAGGCAACAGACGATCTTTCGGCGGCCCGGGACGACCTGGCCGCCTGGAAGTCGGGTTGGCATAAGGCGCTATCGGGTTTGGGCGTCAAAGGCGAAATGTCCACCCTGGACGCCGCCGATCATATCGACACCCTGCAGCGCTGTTTTGACAAACTGAAAGACGCCGATGATCTTAAAAAGCGTATTGACGGCATTGACCGGGATGCGGCGGATCTGGAGCATGAAGTCAAGGCCCTGCTTGAAAAGGTCGCCCCCGGCCTGGTGGCCCTGCCCCTGGATCAGGCCATTTTGAAATTGCGGACCCTGCTGGGCCAGGCGCAAAAGGACAGCACCCTGTATAACCAGCTGGCCGGGGAAGTCGACGCGCTGGAAGAAGAGGTGGCTGCGGCCCGAAATACATCGCAACAGGCGGCTGCCCAGATGGCTGACCTTCTCCGGATTGCCCGCTGCGATCAGCCGGAGGGGGTGGCGGCGGTGATCGACACGTTTGCGGTGCATCAGCAGCTGCAGGAGAAAATGGCCGATACGGAGGCCATCCTGGCCAGGATAGCAGCGGGCGTCCCGCTCGACGAACTTGCCCGCCAGGCCGAACAGACCCATGTGGATGAGTTGTCCGGCCGGATCGCCTCCCTGCGCAGGGATATCGATGAACGGATCAATCCCGAAATTAATCGCATGTCCCAGGTGATCGGCGAGGAAAACACCCGGCTGGCGGCCATGGACGGCAGTGCCAGGGCCGCTGAAACGGCGGAGGAAATGGAACAGGAACTGGCCCGGATACGGCGGCTGGCCGACAGGTATGCCCGGGTAAAGATCGCCTCCAGGATCCTGCAGCTGGAAATCGAACGCTACCGGGAAGAACACCAGGACCCGGTCCTCAAAGTAGCCGCCACCTATTTCAAGGCCCTGACCCTGGGCGCGTTTACCGGTCTGATGACCGACGTGGACGACAAGGGGGAGCCGATCCTCGTCGGCGTGCGGCCCGACGGCCTGCGTCTGACGGTGGAAAAAATGAGTTCGGGAACCCGTGACCAGCTTTACCTGGCCCTGCGCCTGGCCACCCTGGTGTGGCGCCTTGAAACCGGAGAGTCCATGCCTTTCATCGTGGATGATATCCTGATCAATTTCGACGACGACCGTTCCCGTGCGACGCTCGAGGTCCTCGCTGACCTGTCCCGGCGGAACCAGGTGATTCTTTTCACCCACCACCGGCAGATCGTGGACGCGGCGGGACGTGTCGCGGGAAAGGGACCCATCGTCATCCACGAGTTGTAGCCCCTTGCTGCGCACCCTCCCCGGATTGCCGGCGCCTGTGCGTTTTTGCGATGCAGCGTCAAGGGGCAACCGGTACGCTGAAAAAAAACGATCAACCCGGCCGAGACTGCTTGATTCTCCGTTCCTGGTCATTAGGTTGTAGCTGTACGGCAATTTTCGGGTTTTTCCCGGACGGCGCCCTTGATGCTTTGAATTTTTCCCCCACGCCTTACGTGACGGATTCAAACCGCCTCAGCGGGTAATTTTACAAAGCTTAGCCGGCCTTTCCCGGAAATTGGAATGCAACAACCAAGCTGGAGGTGAATTATGGCTCATACCTATAGATACGAGACCTTTCGCGCCCCTACCGACGAGTTCGACAGGCAGTTTACCGCCTATCTCAACGAACGCGCCGAGCACGAGTGGCACGTGAAGCACTGCAATTACTGTCACGGCTCTTCGAACGGCAAGATGTATGCGTCATGCATGTTTGAGCGGTCTTCCTGATCCTGCCGGGGGATTTCCACCCTTACCGGCGTTCCATGCGGCAAACTCCTGGAGGCAGGGTTATCCTGCCTCCAGGCCCCTTGTATCAGCGTTCCGGCCCTTTCCAATCCCTCGGTGGCGGCCTGTTATGAAAACCTTTCGAATCGTTCATCACCAGCGCCTGGCGACCGATCTGCAAACGGCCTGGGGCTTTTTTTCAGATCCGGCCAACCTGCGCCTGATCACACCCCCCTGGTTGGACTTTACCATTACCTCACCATTGCCCGAATCGATTTATGCCGGGCTGGTCATCACCTACCGTATTCGACCCGTGGCCGGTATCGCCGTTGCCTGGGTCTCTGAAATTACCCACGTGGCGGCACCCCATTTTTTTGTGGACGAACAGCGCCACGGTCCCTATCGATTCTGGCACCACCAGCACCGGCTGGCGGCGGTGGACGGCGGCGTTGAAAACACCGATGAGGTGCATTACCGGCTGCCCGGCGGGCTGATCGGCATCGGCCTGCACGCCCTGATGATTCGCCGCCGGCTGGACGCCATATTTCGCTTCCGCCGTCGTGCCCTCCATCGGATTTTCGCTGGTCCGGACAGTGCCATGCCGGCGATCACGCGGCCCGTGCCGCTATCCTGAAAACGGTCGCCATAGACGGCGGTGAAAAGCGTTCCTGCCGTATCACCCGTGCAATGCGTCGGGGCCACACGCCGGACGCCCAACGCCTTGAGCCGGTTTTGGAAACAACCGGCGGGAGATCGGTTTCCGTGACATGGACACCATTTTTTCCGACCGCTTTCCATGGCCTCACGACGGGATATTGGCTTCATTGTTCGGTCTCCGGTTAAATGACGGGGCTGCCCTGCCCACCGGCCTGATAGCATTTTTGTTAAAGGGCAAGATACCCCATCAGCATGGAAAGCACCGTTTTCTGGTCATCAAACGGTTCCAAATGGGAGCCGGTTGTCTTCAGCATGAATTTGGGGTCCGAAGCGGAATCAAACAGCTTGTGTGCATGGATGAAGGGAATGTAATCGTCTTCCATGCTGTGAATGATGATCACAGGAGCGGTGATATTTTTTAGTTTTCGACCGTTGTCAAAATGAAATTTCAACTTTCCTGAAAATAGAGGATTGTTTTTTCGGCATTATCGGTTTGCAGCCACCATGCATATAACCGCTCTCCATCAGGCGTCGTTAATACTGCTTCATCAATGTCGAGGTGCTTCGGCGGTGCATTGGAAGCCCCCCTGGACTGGAATATCACATAGCTTTGCGTGTAATGAACTAAGACAACAATCAGCGTATAGGCAACCAGGGAAAATATCAAAATGATGGTTGCGTCTTTTTTCATTGCTTAACGCGACCCGAGCTGTTTTCGCAGCGCGTCGAAGCAAGTTTTTGCATCAGGAGAGAATTCATGAACTTTGATCAGTTTGTCTCAGGGGGGGCGTCGCAGGCCGCACAATTTTCCAGACCTTTGTCACGGCAGCACTTTCTGATCTTGCATGTCTGACAATAGCCGATATGCTTCCCTCCGGTTGAAAGGCATCCGTCACCATATGGCCCCCTATCGGCACCCGAAACGCTCGGGGAACCGGGCGATGGCATCCAACCTTTCATCGGGAGTGCCGGTGAGAAAACTTGTTTTGCGAAATGTGCGCTCAATCAGATCCCGGTTGGCCTCATAGGTGTAGTTTGAAAACTGATCGGTAACATCACCGGCCACCCCGGCATTGACATCCAGGATTTTCACCGGTGTTGCCGGGGAGAAATCCAAACCCGAAACGTCGACGTACCGCAGCCGGAAATTGGCCTGTGTGCGGTAGTAAACCATCATGGCCTGGTTGTCATAGACGATGCGCCACTGGGTCCTTCCCGAGGCTACGGCCGCAAGGGTGTCGAATGCAAAAGCGACCATTTCGTCCGTGCTGTTGGCCCGGCAGCGCTGAACCATTTTTGCGGCCGTGATAAACCGGGTGATGGAGCCATAGGCATCGAATGCCGGCGGGCGGTCCTCCCGAAGGCATTGCAGGGATCGGGTATAGGTATCGTTGGTCAATACCGCCACCGGCAGGTCATCGCCGCGGTGGACCGCCATGCGGCCGTTTAAAAATTCAATGGCTGCGCAATCGCCGGTTTTATCCAGGACCAGCACATGCATTCCCAGCCCTTTGACGTTGTTGGATATTCGTATGTCGCGGTCGGCGGCAAGTACGTCCGCGACCGTTGTGCAGACGTCCAGAAGGTATTGCCGCCACTGCAGCGCTGCGCCGATGTATGGCCGGTGGTCGGGTTCGGGATAACGGGCCTCTGGCAGGGCCATGGTTTCCACCACCAGGCCGGCTTCGTTCATACCGCCGGTGGGTAGCTCCCGTCCGTACTGATTGAAGGTGAGGCTGCCGTATTTCGCCGTCCAGGCCGCCTTTTCACCGTTTTCCTCAGGCCTGGTCACACTTTCTTTCCGACAGCCCCGCTTGTTGACGATCAACAGGGCGTCGTCCAGGCTCCAGTCATAGTTGCGCCCGAATGCCTGCAGGCCGCCGTGTTGGAGGACAAATGTGGAACAGGCCAAAGTGCCGTCTGCCAACGGCATTATAGATAAGAGGGTCAGCAGCAAAAGGGATGCGGCCGTTTTCATACGATCTCCTTTTTCGCTGTATGGGGCAGGTGATGCAGTCACTACATCAAATGTACGTACATTTGTCAATCAAAGAATGTCCTTAATTATGCATGCGTCTCCTGATTTTGTCAGAACGACATGGTAAACTATGGGGAAGAGGGTCGTTGTCTCTTGGACGCCCCTTTGCATGGAGACCCCGAATTCCTCTAAATGTTTATTGGTAGAGGTAAGGGTGTGCTGGTATGAAAACCTTTGTCAGGGTATTTGACGGAGATTGTCACGGGATAGTGTCCTACCAAAACACCATATAATGCATGGATTGAAAAAGAGAAACCGGAGCAGATGGGTAGTGCGTTGGTGCGCCGGCATAACTGTAAGATAAGGACTGCCGATGTTCTTATAACGGGAGCGCTGATTACTACCCAACAATATTGGTCATATTCCCAATAGTTTGACATCCCAATTGTTTATTGGTAGGGGTGTTAAGACCTACCCGTACCAGATCCATTTTGATCAATCACCAGACCATTTATCCATAGTGCGATTTCCATTGAGATGCCGGTAGGTGTATTGGGTATCTAATTATACCTAAACGAGGCGATTTTGGTTTTGAACAGAAGTATCCTGGTAAAACACGGTAGAAAAAGCGGAATCGGCTGAGAATTTGAGACTATTTCTCCGGACAAGCCGTCCTGACCGAGTTTATTTCAGGCATATGTTCACATTTCTCTGCTTTTACGCGCACCCCTCCGCCGGTTTTACTCCGAATTTTGTTTTCCTGCCGGTTATGCGATAACCGGCGCTGTGCGGCACCGTTCGAACAGGTCCGGCAAGCGGAGGCTTGCCGCACAGGCCTTGGATACCTTCAAAATCGTTTCTCCACTGTGGGATACAATCTTGCCGGCGATATCGATCAGCCGTCTGCGCACCGTGGAGGCATAGGAACCGATCGATAATACCGGCGCACTGACATCTTGTTTAAACGATTCGAGCAGAAAATGACCGACCAGCATCATATAGTACCAGGCTGCATTGGGAGCGAATCGTTTGAAAGGCAGTTGTTCGTGACCGAAATCCTTCAACGCCCGGTTGGCCAATTCGTCGCTGCCGCGTTCATGATAGCAGGCGACGAGCCCATTGGTGGTCAGATATTCCACCGCCCCAGCTTTTTCCAGCATACCGTCGATCGCCTGGCCTTGACCGATGTTGGTGATAATGACGGTATCAGGGCGAAAGCCGGGAAGGTAAAGCTGTTTGCTGTCATCGTGCATCAACCGACAAAAAATCGCGCGGCGGAACCGTTTCCAGTTGCCTTGCCGGCAACCGAACTCGGCATATTGCCAGGCTTTCTTCTTGCCGGATTCGAACCGTTTCCACTTGGACGAATCCCAGTTGTCCGCCATATGCTTGATGTCTTTATACACCTTGCCGCCGCAGGCATAACCGACATGAAGCGTTTCGCAAATCTCGAAGATTTTCTGGTCGAAAAACCCGCTGTCCATGCGGATGATAATCGGCACATCCCCACGGTATTCGCATCTGATTTTAAGAACCATGTGCCGGATCATATTCAGGACCGTATCGCCGTGATTGGAATGTTTGTCCCCACTACGAAACACCGCATCGACAATGAAGCGCCCCCAATTCATCTGCAGGGGCTGAAAGCCCTTTTTCTTCTTGTATGTGGGCTTCACGCCGTGCCGGCATTTTGCATCGTCATTGTCCATGACCATCGTATCGATACCCAATTCGATCACATCGGGTTGCGTAATCCGCAGACGCCAGATGAAAAGGGTCTGCAAAAGGCGGCGGAACAAAAAGACGCGCGTCCAGGCGAATGCTTTGAAAAAGCGTTTGATTTGATGAGAAGAGGCCATGTCTTCGATTGGCGTCTCAATGCTGCCGGCATAGCCTTCATCACGGGAAATCTGGTCGAAGTATGCCAGGCGCCGACTGGTTCCATCGGCAAAAAAGCAGAGAACTTGTTTGAAAAGCTCTGTAATCTCAATTCCTTTTCGGTTTTTTCGGATGGATCCGAACCAGCGGTCGAACCAGCCAAAAACTTGAATGCCGTGCATATACGCCACGAACAGGGCCAGCCCGGCTCTTCCGGTCAACCGGTCGGAAGTCGTTTCGATGCGTCGAATTTTGAGTTCATTTTGTCGGTAGTTTTTGCTATGCTTGCTCATAGAGTCCTTTACCTATTGGGTGTGTTTACGCTTGTTGTAAACTTGGCGGTTTTTAACAAGCATTATAACACGTTATCCAATTTTAAAGGACTCTTTTTTTATGAAAATCGCGTATTTTAGGTTATAATGACACGCCTACTGGATCTGATTAGGTAGGTGGGTGGGGTATTTATTAAAGGGATTGATTTGTTTTCTTTAGCAGCCATGGATGATGGTATCTTTAATTGGTGCTGGTTGATGATTATCTCAATGTATCTGTAATTCTAATTTACTGGTATGGAGCTGGTTCCAAAAAAGATGGCTGGCTGAAATCGGCAATTTATTGTCCCTATTTGGGATGTTATTAAGACGTCTAAATAACAGCTCCATAAGGGACGTAGAATAGGCGTCTATAGAATATCAATATTAACTTTTTGTACGCGTTCACGGGATATTCCCGTATGAATCAAATCCAGGAAAGGTCAGGCATTATATTACGAAAGTAGGAAGCAATACATTCCACGAGAAATGGGAACGTGGGCTTTTCATTTAAACGGCAGGTCTCTTTCAGTGACAAGATCCGCTCGACCCACCGATTACCCTTTTCGCTTTGGGTTCCCAGACTGCGTTTTCGCCACAGCACACCAAAACGTAAGGCCCGCTCAGCGCGATTATTTGTAGGTTCGACGCCATGGTGATCGAGAAAGGTCCACAGACTGTCCATTTCCCGTACGATCTGACGGGCAAGTCTACCAGCATCGGTCTTGTCCTCCTCCCAAAGGGAGACGGTGAACAAGAAGAACGTATAAAAATCCGACCACTGTTTTGAGTCGGGAGGTTCTTTGGCAAACGATACCAGTTGCCTCAGCCAGGCGGCGACGATTTCTCCGAAGCGGCGAAGGTCGGGTTTCTTTCTTTCCGTCAGGGCATCGGCCTTGCGGATCAGGTGAGCCAGGCAGGTTTGGCGGTGCACCCATTTTTGGTATAGGCCGTATCCATCACTGACCAGAATGCCGTTCCAATCCTGGATTAAGTTTTCGAAGGCCTCCTTAGACCGGTGTGGGTCGATACGATAAAATGCCACCCGTTCATTTACCATGGCCCACAGCCAGTGCAGATCATTTTGCTTAAACCAGGATGTTTCGTCGATGTAGTTACACCAAAAGCGTCGGGCGATCTGGCCGATGCGTTCGTAGACTGGCAATAGCGCATTTGAGGTGCGGTCGACAATTTTCTGGATGGTTCCGGTGGCAATGGGAATGTCTAATACAGATTCGCACAACTTTTTGACATCGTTTCGGCTCATGCCCTTGATGCCGCTCAGTTCACCGATAAAGGCGGTAAAACGAGGACCGTAACCGGTGGACATCTCAGGTGGCAGCATGGCTTTGACCACGTTACCGCAGTTAGGGCAATCGCATTGCTGGAGAAGATAGTGATTGACTTGCATTTCGATTTCGGGAAGCTCAATATGTTGATGTACGTAAAACGTTTTCATCTTTTCCTGATCGAAAGCCGAATGCCCGCATGAGCAACGTTGCGGGGTCAACCAATAGCTCTCGGTCGGGTCCAGCACTTGCTGCTGGTGCGGCTTATGGCCTTTCTGACCGCCTTTAGCCTTTTTGCTCTTTTTTTGCTTTCTCTTCTTCCTCGCAAAAGGTGGATCGGAAGACGGTGGCTTGCTGGAGTTGTGAGAATTTTTCCGGGTCCGAACCTCGAGCTTCTCGAGCCGTTTTTCGTGGAGTGCAATCCGCTGTTCCATATCGAAAAGCGTCCGTTCCAGAGCCATGATGTAATGACGCACCGGCTCTGGCGTCAGTTGCCAATCGAGTTCCGAAAAAGGTCTTTTGAGTGCCATGAAAAGCACCCTATCATAGCCAAAAAGAAAAATCTAGATTTATTTTGAATTATTCCAGATGGTTAGGAGCCTTACTTTTGTGTATTGATTTCGGGGACTTGCGAAGCCAATCGGACCATCAAAGTACCCCGTGAATGCTTACAACTTTTTACTATTGAGGATTTTTCGAATGGAAACATTTGAAAAACGTTTGAAACGTTTCACTTTTGGCAATCCAAGAGAACCTTTTCTTAATCTTGTGAACACTATCGCCAACTTTGTTCGCCCCGAACTCAAAAAAACTGTGGAAAATGGACAAGTTTATCTCTTTTTTCTTGGCTCTCATGCAATAATCCAGAACATTGCAAAAAATATTTTCGATAAAACTGGAATAGGAGGAACGTCTTGCTATCTCAAAAATTTTGTTGACGGTTTATCGTTCGACACTAAATTTTCCGAAATATCAAAAAACATCCATTATATGCGCAACATTGTGGCTCATCATATTTTATCACACTCTATGCATAATATTATATTAGACGAAGAATTAGAATGTGGATGGAAGCAAAATAATAATGATATCAGGGTCAATTGGCATGTCTATGCACGACATTTCCTCGATGCTTTTAATCGTGGCGGTAAAATTTATGACTGGGACCAACTACTTTCTCCTAATGAACTTATTGTCCGACAGTATCAGTTTATCTGTAGGTATCTTGAGTTACCTAAATCGCATGATATTTGCAAGGTCACTATCGCCCTTAAAGCTAACATAAATGACAAGGTTGTATTGCATAGGCAAGTAAAGTTAATAAAGAAATTAATCTGCAAAAATTACAACATTACCGGACCATAAATAAGTTAATATCGGGCTAAACAAAGGCACCCAGAAAAATCGCCGACTACCTGTTATCCCACGCGTTATACATAAGAAAATAGGAGAGCTATCAATTGCCTGATTTAACTAATAAAGCCTTAAAGCAAATATCAGATATTCTTTTAGATTTCCGAGCCCAACATAATCATAAAGAAACAATGGCATGGGCCGGGATCGTATTTTATTCTGTAATTTGCTTGCAATTAGCAAAAACCAGTGAGAGCCAAATATTATTTACTATCTTTTTAATATTATTTGTCATTCTTGTTTATTTGTTTGTCAGCAAACAATATGAACTACAACAGAATGCGGTTGTTACTAATGCTGCCTGCATTTCTTTGACCGCAAAAATTATATCAGGTGAAAAAACCATTGAGGAGCTTGACTGTAAACATGCAAAAGATGATGCCAGTTTAAAAAAGCTCGATAATTATCATATTTTTCCTAAGTGTCTTCTTGAAGAAATAAGAGATATGCCCAAAGACCATTTAGTGGATCGTCAATATCTTAAAATACTAAGTTATTGTGTATTAACTGGCATTACACTTTTAACACTTTATTCAATATGGAGTGATAAAGTTAGTAGATTGTTTAATTGTATAACAAATACTTGAAGACGAATCGGCAAACCTGCTGAACTTCATTGCCACCCACTTAATCGCTACGTTACAGCTTGCTCCAACTGATCACCAGTTTCGGTTATGACCGCGTATACTACTGTGAACGAATAGGTGTAAAATATGTTCAAGGATATCTTTTTAATAATTATCGGTGCCGTTATTGGATTGTGCGCGACCCTCTTTGTTGAACATAAAAAGCGATTAAGTGAGGAATATGGGAGACGAGATCGCGGAAAAAATTTATTAAAAGCAATACTTGAAGAGGTTAAGCTTGGCATTGAAAGATGTGATGGCTTATCTCAACGACTAAATATGCAACCTCCGGAAATATCCTTTTCTCGTATTTATACGAGCCTATGGGATTCAGCTATCCCAGAGCTATCCCAATCAATTGATGATTTAGAAATTATAAGGCTTCTTAATCAAACGTACTATTATTTTGATTTGGTAAATTTTAACATGAACCGAAATGAATTTGGTATAGGAGCGGCGTTTGCAAAGGATAAACTGCCTAATCTTCATAGTAATTGGTCTGAACTTAATAGAAAATTGAATGCAATACCAGATAATATAATTTTAGATACTCCAACGATAGATAGGATAGTGGTATTAGCAAAGAAAATTTATAAATCGTTCTTTAAAGAAAAGAAATAAGTATAACCACTGCCCCCACGGAACGGCGAAAAAAAATGCCGCCCGTGACACAGTCCGATGCTGATAACTCCAACCTATTCAAAACTTTGAGTGAACTTTTAGAATCTGTGATATCATCACAGCCAACTGAGGACTTGACTCGCTTTTCAGTGTTGTCAAACCAAGAATGCGTCTATACAGAAAAAATGATGAAGCAAAGGGTGAGACGATCCATTCGTGGACGGGTTCTAATGGGTAATTCCCGGAATTTCAGGCAGGTTGCTGTACTGCCGTGGCTGCACGGCAGCGACCTGCGTGGGGGACGGTGATGGTGGAGTAGATGGTGGCTTCGTCGCCGCTTGTTTAACCACGGCCGGCACGATTGCTTTGGCGGAAGCGGTTTTTACCGGCGGCTTGGATTTGGCCGGCGCCGCCTTTACCGGCGGTGGTACCTGGACAGCCGGTTTGGCCGGCGGTACTTTTTCGGCAGGTGTTGGTTGCCCGACCGCCGACGGAACGGTTGTGCGGGGGGGCGCGGTGGGCGTTTTTTCTACCGGCCGGATGACCGGCGTTTCTTTTCGGGGACTCAGCCCGGCCAGGGCCCGTGCGACCTGATCGTCGCCCGGGTTCAAGCGCGCGGCAGCCCGGTAAGCCTCAACGGCCTCTTTCTCCCGCCCCATGCCCTGAAGCAATTGCGCCCTTTTTTTCCGGATGTCAAATTCGTCGGCAGCCCCTTTCATCAGCGCCGCATCACACGCGGCAAGGCCGTCCCGGTCGTCACCTTGAAGGCATTGGGCCGCCTTGACCTTTCGTCTGGTTTGGGCCAGCCGGAGACTTTTGGCGGCATCACGGTTTTGGGGGCCTGCGGCCAGTGCCGATTCGAAATCGAGAATGGCATTGCCCAAACGGCCCATTTCCAGCCAGACATTGCCCCTTCCCGTCAACAATTCGGGATTGCCGGGCGCCACCGTGAGGCCTTGGTTGCATGCAGCCATGGCCGAATCCCCCGTGAGCTTTTTGCAGCGGATAATGCTCAACCGGACCTGGGTGTCCTGTTTCCTGTCGCCTGACGCGGCGGCCGTTTTTTTTCGCTGTTTTTCGATATACTGCTGCTCTTTCAAATAGCTTTCTGCAAGGATCAGTTGGCTTTTGATCCGGTTGTCACCCGGATAGCGTTCCAGCCCCTCACGAAGAACGGCAACGGCGTCCGCATAGCGCCTCAGGGAGGTGAACGCCTCCGCGAGCGCCATGCGAACAGCCACGTTTCCAGGATCGTCAAGCAATTCCTGGCGGCAGGCGGCAACGGCTGACTCACCGGTGGCGGACAGGCACTGCTGGGCTGACCATGCCGCCTTGGTCGGGACGATCCATAAGAATACGGCCAGGATCACCAATGCCGCCGTCCTGCCGGTGGTGCCAAGAAATCTGTGTCCTGACGGAATCATGAAATAAGCGTCGCTCCTAATGGGGTCTCACGGGCGCTTCAAGGCGGATGGACGACCCGGGCCAGCGAATTTTGAAAGCGGTCGAGTGGTTCTTAAGCTGTTTCTAATATCCCCCGCCGCCGCCACCCCCGCCACCCCCGCCGCCATATGGGTTGACAGCATCGTTGCTGTGTCGATTGCGGAACATCCAACTGCCGTCGGGCAGGCGGATCAGGTTGAACAGGTACCACCGGCCAACGGTGGCATAAGGCGGATCTTCCCTGGCAATCATGCTTTCAATATCCCGGCGGAGCTGAAGCAATCCATATTCATCAGGATATGAGCCGATGTGGCCGTCACCGTCCAGATCTTCTCCGTGGAGATTGGCACGGGCCAGCTTTTCGATCTCCGGTGCCAGCAGGTCGGCTTCTTCAACCGATCCGGACGCGCTGATGTCACTGCTCAATGCTGCGATCAGGTCGCATCGGTCTAATACGCCGGCGGCGTTGGCGGCAAACCCATCGGCGAACACCCTGGTATTGGCCGTAGCGTCGGGTGAGGTGGCGGCATAGGCGATGTGGCTGACCGCACCGGCCAGGGCCTGCTTGACCCCATATTGATCCTCCCCGCCATCCTGCTCAGCCCGGCCATCGGTCAACATGCCGACACGGGCGATATTCTTCCTGATTCGATTCAGATCCCGGCTGCCGTTTGCCGCGGCCTGTGAGTATTTAAAGGCTTCTCCGGCTTTATTCTCGGCAACAATGAAAAGGCCTTGCTTGTCGGGCGTGTCATGCCATCCCGTCATGGCGTGGCCGATATGGACATGCGCGATGGTCGGGGCGCGGTGGGAGCACCCGGTCATGGCAAGCATGGCAACAACAACGACCATCCACATATGTACGTGTTTCATTTTATCTCCCTTGGATCGGCAGGTATGCGTGCAGGCTCATGGCATCCGGGCCACGCGAAAACCGAAGCTGCTGCTTCGGTAGTCCGGGGCGAACCGGTTGCGAAAGGAGGCGCGTACGTATCCGGGAGGCGTGAACCACGACCCGCCCCGCAGCACACGATAGCCGCAGTCTCCGTCCCTCCAGGCAGACCCGTCCGAGGGTGCATTCGTGTAGGTGTCGTTCCAGCAATCCGCCACCCATTCAAATACATTGCCGATCATGTCATGAATGCCAAAGGCGTTGGCCTGAAAAGAACCCACAGGCGCCGTATGCACATAGTTGTCCCCGCAGTCGATGGTATCCCATCCCGGGTAGGTGGCAGCGGTCGACCGGTCGGCCACATTGGCTGTTTCACAGGCCCGATCCGGTTCTGTCGCTGAAGCACCCACGGGCGCCATGCCGGCCAGTGCGGCATATTCCCATTCCGAGGCACTGAGCAGCCGATAGGCCCGGCCGGTGGTTTCAGCGAGCCAATTGACATAGGACTGGGCGTCATTCCACGATATGCAGGTGGCGGGATGGGTGTCCGCCTGCGCAAATCCAGGTGACTGCCAGTTGCGGCCTGCGTCCATCGCCCATGATCCGTCATAGGTCCGGCACCCGGCGCCGTCGTGTCCGGTTTCAGCCGAAAACCGGGCGAATTCCCCTCTGGTGATTTCATAGCGGCTTACCGCCAGCGCGTAGTCGATTGCGACCAATCGCTGCGGGCCTTCATTGGCCTGGCGATCCGGTTCCGTCTCAGGTGACCCTTGAACGAATTGCCCGGCGGGAAGAACCACCATCTCCGGGCAGGTGTCACAATCCCTGAACGTGGTGCCGGGGGGGGAACCGGTCGTCTGGCTGACTTCTCGACCAACGGGCAGCATAAACCAGGACGCCAGGGCAATGCCTGCCGTGACGACCATCAAGGCGGCTGCAGCGACCCATTTTTTCCCGGTTCTCACGGGTTGATCGGTGATGGTGGCATCACTTTCCCACTGTGGACCGGTCCCGGCAGGTGCGGCGCCCGCCTCCCTCTGGTCGTCGGCACGTATTGCCAATGCATGATCGAGACCCGCTGAGAATTCGGCTGCGGTCTGATAGCGGTCCCCGGCTTTCTTGGCACAGGCCCTGGCAACCAGAGCATCCAGACTGCCGGGTACCGTCGGTTTCAACTGTGACGGTGGTGAGAGGTCGTTGTTGATGACCTTGTAGATTACCGAAGCAAAGGAGGATCCGGTGAAGGCCCTTTCGCCGGTAAGCAATTCATACAGGACGACGCCTGCAGAATATAGGTCGGAACGCAGATCGACGGTTTCTCCAAGCAGTTGTTCCGGAGACATGTAACCGGGCGTGCCCAGAATGGTTCCGGCCTGGGTCAGGTCCGAGGATTCGATCCGTGCAATGCCGAAATCCATGACTTTAACGGTCCCGGCGCTGTCCAGCATGATGTTACCGGGTTTGATGTCTCGGTGAATCACACCCATACGGTGAGAGTAATCAAGGGCGGCCAGTACGCTGTTCATGATTCGATGGATATCTTCGAGGGAAAACCGGTGGTGACCCTTAAGCAGATCGACCAGTGTGGATCCCTGCACATACTGCATGGCGATAAATGCCCGCCCGGCATCTTCACCGTATTCATAGATGCCAACGATATTCTGATGGTTCAGGTTGCCGGCTGCCTGGGCTTCTCGGTGAAACCGCAGGGCGACATCGTCATCCTGTGGCTGGGTAAAACCAAGTTGAATTGTCTTCAAGGCCACAAACCGGTTGATCATGGGATCAAGCGCTTTGTAAACAACCCCCATGGCCCCCTTGCCAAGCGGAGCGACAATCTCGTATTTTCCTATTTTCTTCAGCTCGGCGTCCATAACGCTTCCATCCGGGAGAGGCCTTGAAATCATACAAAAGTGTCACAATGTGGTAAGTTGGTAGCAGGTTAAGTGTAAGAATATGCATGCTGATGTCAAGCATGCCGCCGGGACCGACGTGCACGGTCAAGCATCGCCGCTGATTGGCAGCGGGTTCAGCCCGCACCCAGCCGGCACCTGCAGGGTGCCGGTTAACAGGACCGCCAATGGCCGCGGACCCTTCCGGCATCGACCCATCCGCCTGCTATCCTGATCGCCCCGCGCCTGAAAAGCCCTTGACCCGAATCCCTAAAATGGGTAACCCTCAATAAATCAGCAATGACGAAGACGGAGTATCGATGGACTCTTTGTTGAATACAATTAAAACGCAGAAATTGACGCTGAGCTTCATGCTTATCATTTTACTTTTCGCTTCTTCCGGAACCTATACGATAAAGGGATTGTTCACCCTTGGTCATCTCACAAAAACCATATACAACCATCCGCTGGTGGTCTCCAATGCCTCCCTCCATGCAGCGCTTAACCTGACAAAGATGCACCGCAGTATGAAAGATGCGGTCCTGGCAGATGATGCTGCTGAAATAGAAGCCGTCCTGGAAGATATTGACGGGGACGAACGGAAAGTCTACCGGCATCTCGATACCATCCGGAAAGAGATCCTTGGTGAGGACGGACAGGCCCTCGAAAAACAAACCCGGCAGCTTTTTTCCGACTGGGCGCCCATACGAAAAGAGGTGGTTCGACTGCTCCGGGCAGGCAATTAAAAAGACGCCATTCTCATCACCAAAAAAAAGGGCGCCCGTCATGTCGCCATGCTTGAGGCCAAGATGCTGGAACTGACCGCATATGCAAGAAAAAAGGCCGGATTTTTCCTGATAACCGCTGAATCAGAGCAGTCCAGTCTTGAAATAATTACCCTTACGCTGACGCTTGCGGGTGTTTTCTTATCTCTGATGATTGCTTTCTTTGCTACCTATCGGGTTCGAAAATATGAGAAAGTGCTCCTGGATAAAAACGGGAGACTCCGGAAAGCACTCGATGAAATAAAAACCCTGCGCGGTATTATTCCGATCTGCTCCCATTGCAACCAGATCCGGGATGATGAAGGGATCTGGAAGCGGATAGAAGAATATGTCGGGGCTCACTCCGAGGCCCGGTTCAGTCATGGTATCTGCCCGGATTGTATCAGAAAATATTATCCTGCAGAATATGCGTCCATCAATTCCGACGGTAAAAAAGACAATTAGCCGCGCATGATTCCGGCAGACCCGCCGGATGGCGCGACGGCCGCCCGCCCCAGGCCATTTCCTCTGTACGGAGTCGGCCGGCGTCCGGCTATTTCTGTATTCTTAAAACCGGATAGGCCGTCCTTATGAAGAAACCTGACATACATGCCCAGATGCGTCGGGAATTGGAAGACAAATCGCTTTTCGAGCAGGCCCGGCAGTACGCCTTCGAATACATCGACGGGATCGGGGACCGGTCCGTCTACCCTGATGCAGCGGCGATTGACCACCTGTCCCGGTTCGATGAGCCCTTGCCGGAACACCCGCAGTCCGGTGCCGACGTCCTGGCCATGCTCAACGACTGCGGCGCCCCGGCCACCGTGGCCCAGACCGGTGGACGCTACTTCGGATTCGTCAACGGCGGGGTCGTCCCCACCGCCCTGGCCGCCCGCTGGATGGCAGATGCCTGGGACCAGAATCCCGCCCTGTATGTGATTTCACCGGTTGTCGGCCAACTGGAACAGGTCTGCGAACGCTGGCTGTGCGATCTGCTGGAACTGCCCGAAGGCACCGCAGCGGGCTATGTCAGCGGTTCTTCAACGGCCACCCTGTGCGGGCTGGCCGCCGCCCGCGGTGAACTGCTCAGACGCCTGGATTGGGATGTCAATGCCCGGGGCCTTTTCGGTGCCCCGGCCATCCGTGTGATCGTCAGTGAACAGGCCCACAGCTCGGTGTTCAAGGCGCTGGCCCTGCTGGGGTTGGGCAGGGACCGCATCGAACGGATTCCGGCTGACGGCCGGGGACGGATCGATGCCTCCCGAATTCCCGTGCTGGATGCCCGCAGTCTGTTGATCCTCCAGGCCGGCAACGTCAACACCGGAGCCTTCGATGCCTTTGCCGAGATCTGCGACCCGGTTCGGAAAAATGATGCCTGGGTGCACATCGATGGGGCCTTCGGCCTGTGGGTGAAGGCTTCAACCCGGAGAAAATACCTGGCGCGCGGGATCGAACTGGCCGATTCATGGTCCGTGGACGGCCACAAGACGTTGAACACGCCATACGACTGCGGCATCGTCCTGTGCCGCCGGCGTGAATCCCTGGTGGCGGCCATGCAGGCCAGCGGTGCCTACATTTCATACAGCGACGAGCGGGACCCGATGATGCACGTGCCCGAAATGTCCCGCCGCGCCCGGGCCGTGGATCTGTGGGCCACCCTCAGGTACCTGGGCAGAAGCGGCGTGGCGGACCTGATCGACGCAATGTGCGACCGGGCCGCGCAGTTTGCCGACCGGCTGGCGGCGCATGGCTTTCGCATTTTGAACGAGGTCGCGTTCAATCAGGTCCTGGTGGCCGGAAAAACGCCGTCACAGACCCGGGAGACCCTGGCCGCCATCCAGGCGTCAGGTATCTGCTGGTGCGGCGGGACCGAGTGGAACGGCGACCCGGCCATCCGCATCAGCGTGAGTTCCTGGGCCACCACGCCGGATGACGTGGAACGGTCCGTGACGGCCTTTGCGGCGGGGATCCATTGATGCTGTCGCCCACAACCCCGGAAAGGAGAACTGTTCATCCATGACCACCATTTTTCTCTCCTATCGACGGTCGGACAGCCCCCAGGCCTGTCGCGTATATGATTGGCTGGTGCGGCGCTTCGGCAAAGACGCGGTCTTCATGGATGTGGCCGCCATTCCCGTTGCCGTGAGTTTTTCCGATTTCATCAGGGAGGCGATTGCCGGCAGCCGCATCATGGTTGCCTTGATCGGTTCCGGCTGGCCGGTCAAGGTTCGGGCGGCCGACGATCCGGTTCGGGCGGAACTGGAAGCGGCCATAAAGCACCGGGTTCCGGTGCTTCCCGTGCTCATCGGCAACACCGTCATGCCGGATCCCGATGATCTGCCGGCAGGCCTTGCGTCCATTGCGTTTCAGAACGCGGCAACGGTGGGGGTCTCCCATGATTTTCATACCCACATGCAGTCCCTTTTACCCAGAATCGAATCGATGCTGGGGACCATGGCGAGACAGAGTGTGGCGACGGCTGAGCCGGATGTGATCCACCTGGCCTGCCAGGGAATTATTGCCTGCCTGCGGGACGCCTATTCCCCTGATGAAGCGGACGGGTGGTTCGTTGAGTGGAACGTCGTCGGGACGGGTGACTTTGCCAGGCGGAACAACAATCATGTTACGCTTTTCATGCATCGTATCGTGCGGCTGGACCAGCTGCTTGAACTCCATTTCATCTTGTCCTTCTGGGGAATCGCCGCCGCCGCCGAGCACAAGCTGTCCGGCTGGGTCCTCCGCCATCTCGAGCGAAAACCGGTCATCCCCGGGGCGTTTTTTGATCCGGGGCCGGACACGGTTGCATGCCGCTTGAAAGTCCGCCCCAGCGACGAAGATCCCCGGCAGATCTGGCAGATGATTACCGACGAGCCGTTGCGGCTGTCCCTGGCTTACGTGGCCACGATCTCACCGAAAACATGAAGCCGCTGGGGCGGCTTCGATACCGGCCCGGGACCCCCTGGCCTGATGAGACGAATGCGATTGAATTGTCGGGGGGGATAAGGGAATCACGCGGACTTTCGGATCGCAGGCCGGTCCAGTTCTTCACGGATGACCAGACCGATCTGCTCAATACCATACGGTTTTTTGATGTAGGGCCCGGCCCCGATCCGCTGGGCTTCGGCAACCCGTTCACTTTCCGAGAACCCGCTGGCGATGACCGCTTTTTGCCCGGGCGCCACTTCAGCCACCCGGCGATAGGTTTCCAGTCCATCGATTCCCCGGGGCATGATCATATCCAGCAGCAGGATATCGGCTGGCTGTTGCTGTAAATAGGCAACCGCCATTTCGCCGCTTGTCACGCATGCCACCTGGTATCCTATTTTTTCAAGAATCCGGGTCGCAATCTCCCGCTGCTCCCTGACATCATCCACCACCAGGACGGTTTCACCCCGCCCCTGGTATCGTTCCGGCGGGATGGCCGCATCGCCATCCTTGACCGGGATGGCCCGGTTCAGCGGAAAGTAAAGGCTGAACGTCGTGCCGCTGCCGGGGCGGTTCTTCACATCGATGTAGCCGGCGTGATCCTTGACGGTCCCCCAGACGACCGCCATTCCCAGTCCCGTGCCGCTGCGCCCCATTTGCTTTTTGGTGAAAAAGGGCTCAAAAATCCGTTCCAGGTCTTCTTCGGCGATGCCCTCACCGGTGTCACCCACCGAAAGCTTCAGGTATTCGCCTTCCTTTACGTCGTCATAGCCGCGGATGGTGAAATCGATGTATTTCAGGGTCGTGACAATATCAATCGTCCCGCCGTCGGGCATGGCCTCGGCGGCATTGGATACCAGGTTCATGATGGTTTTGGACAGATGAACCGGCGAGCCCATCATCGAGCCGATGCCCGGCGTGAGCCGGCTCCGCATTCGGACGGCAGGGTGGTGGCGCAGAATATTGGCACACTCCGGGCTGTCGATGAACTGGTTCACCAACGCATTCAGGTCCACGGGGTCATGGGTGGCGATTCCCCGGCGGGCAAGGGTGAGCAGATCCTCGACGATGGTGGCGGCTTTTTCGCCGGAGGATTTGATGGCCATCACGGAGTCGCGCAGCGGATGATCCTGCGGAAGATCCATGAGGATCAGTTCCGGATAACTGATAATGCCGGAAAGGATATTGTTCAGGTCGTGGGCAACGCCTCCCGCCAGGGTGCCGATGGCCTCCATCTTCCTGGCGCGGCTGAGTTTGGCTTCCAGTTCGCGGTGTTGTTTCTCTTTTTCAATCCTATCCTGGATTTCGGCAATCAGTTGATTATTTACGTGAGAGAGTTCGCTGGTGCGCATCTGCACGCGTTCTTCCAGCAGGTCCCGCGATTCTTCCAGCTTGACGACCTGGCTGTTGATCGTCCCGGCCATGGAATTCAACGCATTGTAGATGGTGCCAAACTCCACAAAATCAGACGTGCGGACCGGGATCTGATAGGACAGGTTCTCCTGGATCCGTCCTGTTTCGTCGAGGGTCCGCCGGAAGGCCTTGATCATCCGTTTGCTGAAAAATAAAAGCAAACAGAGCATGAATGCATTGACCAGCAGCGACAGGCGTTGCAGCGTTTCAACCTGGGTTTCGAGGTGACCGTAGGCCCGCTCAATGTGCGCTTTGGCTGTTTTGATCTGACCCAAGAGATAATGGCGGTTCCTGTCTTTGTCAGCAGACAGCCTGCGGATACTTTTTTCGATGGCGATGAAGCGCTTGAAACTGTTTTCGAAGGTGCGCCCGTTCAAGAGCAGCTCTTCAACCAGCAGGCCGTCCTGGGCGTCGAGGGAATAGTCTTCGAGGATGTTGACCAACTGGTAAAATGCTTGGATTCTTTCCTGAAATTCGACACTGATGGCGGCCGGTGAAAAGCCGCGTTCCAGTTTTGAAAACGTTTCGAAAATATCCAGCATGCCGGTTTGAATGGCGACCGCCATTTTGACGATATCGAGTTCCGGAGCGGCTTTCACCGGGCTGCGGCTGAAGCCTTCCCCGGTATCGTAATCCTGGTCCAGTTTTCCCCGGGAGATAAGGTTTTGCAGATAGGCGATGTGGTGCTCATGGATGTAGCGGACGCTGGATGTCAGCGACGGTAACATCCGGTTCAGGTGCTGATGCAGCAGACGGCCTTCCTGCTTCAAGGTGGTCAGTTCACGATAGAGTTGATTGCGTCGTTCAATAATCGCGGTATCCAGCTCGAGCCCCCCGCGGTGGATCATCTCCGCCATGGTCCGGTAGTGACGGGTCAATGGCATGTCGGCGGCAGGTTCGGGCAGATCATGACTTTCCTCGGCCAGTGTTTCCAGGAAGTTGCGTTCCACTTCCCTTATGGCGTGGAGGGTGGCGTCGGAAACGGCGATGCGATGTCGGGAGTAGACATCGCATGCCATCACGCATGCCTGCACCAGTATGGCCGCAATGAAAATATAAAGGCCTTTCTTGAGGGACCGGCTCGGCATGGATCAGTCCGCCCTGGATGGTGCTGCGGTTGGGTAGCCCAGTTTGATCCAGCTGCGCATACCGAATTGAAGCCCTTTGACATTCGAAAAGCCGAACTGGCTGAGGTAGCGCATGACATATGTATCGCGGTTCCCGGTTTCCGTGATCGTTACGACCAGCCCGTGCCGGGGAATGGAAGCCCGCACGTCCGGGTTTCGGAGATCGTCCAGCAGCAGGGTTTGTGTCCGGCAGGTGGACAGGATGCTCGGCGGGCGGCTGTCCGGCCTCAGAAAATTTTCGTTTCTTAAATCGAGAAGGGTCACCAGGGGCTCACCATGGCGGTCGATGCAACCTTTGGCCTGAGCATCCTCGATGGTTTGTTTCAGGGTGTCCGCAGCAATGAAGGCGGTATCGATGGCCGGCAGCGGATGAATGGATTCCAGTGCCAGTCCGGACTTCTGCCAGTCCTTGATGCCGCCGTTGTAGATTTTGATGTTGCGATAGCCGAGGGTTTTAACGGCAACTGCCGTTTTGTAAGCGAACACTCACCGGTAGCCCATGCAGTAGGTGACGACCAGCCGGTTTCGATAGCTGCCCAGCCGGTCTGTAAGGTCTGCCACGCGGCTCCAGGGGATGTTGATCGAACCCGGTATGGACAGATGCTCATAAATAAGGGCGTCCAGGGTATTGACCAGGGCAAAATCCTGATTTCCCGCCGCCCGTTCGGTGAGCATCCGCTGGAGTTCCTGGGTGGTAATGATCTCAAACCGCTCCAGCCCCCGGGCGGATGGAACCAGTCCGGTCAAAATCAATAACAGGGCCAGGGTCGTTATACGTTTCACCATTTTAGTCTCCGGTGCGAATTGTCGGGTGTCAGGGCCTTTTTGTCCGGTCAGGTCCCGGCAACGGCCAGGCCAGGTTATTTTTTCCCCTATCGGCATTCATGCTCCAAAGCTTTAACCGGATGTCTGCCGTCAGCCTTTTTCAGGCGGGAAACGATGGAACCCGGATCAAACGCAGGTGAGGCTTCAGGAATATCCGAGACGGTTCAACCGTCTGCATCCGTGGATCTTTTAATTGGCCTTGACGATGCGGACGGGTGAATATTATTAGGTTGGTTGACCGAACAAAGAAATGGGGCGAGTCATGGGACGGAAAAGCAACGCCGACCAGCGCCGGGCGGAAATTGTCGGGGCGCTATTCGATTGCCTGGCCGGGCAGGGGCACGAGAAAGTTTCCATCAAGGCCATCGCCGCCCGTGCGGGACTGCCCCACGGGGTAATCCACTACTATTTCAAGAGCAAGGAAGACATCATTGCCGATCTGGCCCGGGTGCTGGTGGACCGTTACAGCCGGCAGTTCGATAGGCTCCTTGCCAAGGCCCGGCCGGGCAGGCAGGACAGGATAACTGCCCCGTTTGCGGTCATGATTCACCGGCTGGCCAACACCCCCGGCCAACGGAAAGCTGGCCTTGTCTTTCATAAATGAGGTCAGTTGACCGATTTAATAACTAACGTCCGTTCCAACCATTAACCGGGAGGGGGCATCCATTAAAAAAGAAGACTTCAGGGGAAAAAGTTATTGGCTGACCACCCGTGACTACCGGCCCGGCCGCTCCCTGGCCGGCGACATCGATGTGGATGTGGCCATCGTCGGCGGCGGGTTTACCGGGCTCTCTTCGGCCTATCACCTGAAGCAGGCGGAGCCGGACCTGCGCATCGCCATCCTGGAAAGCCAGGTGGTCGGTTTCGGTGCCAGCGGGCGCAACGGTGGATTCAACATGACCCTGTTCGGCCTGACCCTGGGCATCACGGCCCTTCGCTTCGGCAGGAGAAAGGCACGGGCGGCCCACCTGTATATGGAGAAAGCGGTGGACCTGCTGCACGACCTGGTGGGCGAATTGAACCTGGATTGCGACTACGAGCATCGCGGCTTCCTGCGGGTGGCCACGTCGGAGAAGTACAAGGCCAGGATCCAGGAGGAGATCGAACTGGCGCACCAGCTCGGCCTGGAGGGGATTTCATGGCTGGACAAACACCAGCTGGCCCGGGAGGTAAACAGCCCCATGTACTTAGGGGCGTGGTGGGAGCCGCGCTGCGGTATCCTCAACCCGGCCAAGCTGGCATGGAGCTGGAAGGACAAGCTCGTTCCCATGGGGGTGGATCTGTATGAATCGACGCCGGTGACCGATATATCGAAGGGCAGCGGAAAGGTCCTCCTCGACACCCCCGGCGGGCGCGTGCGTGCGGACAAAGTGGTCATGGCCACCAATGCCTGGTCCCATTTTTTCCCCGGCCTGCGACGCAAACAGATCCCGGTCTGGACCCACATCGTGCTCACGGAGCCGATCAGCGGGCGACAGTTCGAGCAGATCGGCTGGCAGCACCGCCAGGGTATCGAGGATGCCCGCAACCTGGTCCACTACTACCGGTTGACGGCCGACAACCGGCTGCTCATGGGCGGGCGGGATGTGTCGCTCTCATCGGGAACCGACATGGACCGGGACTTGAGCCCGCCGGTCTTCGATGGTTTGAAAAAAGACGTTCGCCAGCTCTTTCCGGTGCTTAAAGATATCCGCTTCACCCATGAATGGGGCGGCCCGGTGTCGGTTCCCCTGGACATGGCCCCGGCCCTGGGGTACCTGGGAGACAAAAATGTGGTATACAGCCTGGGCTGCGTGGGTCACGGGGTCAGCCTTACCCACCTGAACGGAAAAACCCTCTGCGACCTGGTGCTGGAGCGGCGGACCGATCTTACCGATGTCTTTTTCGTCAACCGCCGGACCCTCCCCTGGCCGCCGGGTGTACTGAAAAATATGGCCGTCAAGGCCATTATGAGATACATGCACTGGGAGGACCGGCGCTTCGATGCACCGGCTGTTTCCGGGATGGAATAAGATGGAATAAAAGGACCCGTTGAGGGTCAGCGAGCCTTGTCCCCGTCACACATAAAAAATGGAGCCGTAAAATGATTCATGTCGTCGCATCGATTCGCGTCAAGCCCGGCAGCGTCCCTGAATTTCTGGAAATATTCAAGTCCAATGTGCCCCGCGTCCGAGCGGAGAAGGGGTGCCTCGAGTATGCCCCCACCATTGATGTCGACAGCGGGCTGCCGCCACAGCATCTGGATGAGAACCGGGTCACCATTCTCGAGAAGTGGGAGAGCCTGGAATCCCTTCATGCCCACCTTCGGACCCCGCATATGCTGGCTTACCGGGAACGGGTCAAGGGCATCGTCGAAGACCTCTCCCTTGCCGTGTTGGAAGCGGCCTGACATAATCCCGGCGGATGCATTGCCGGGGGCTTCACGATCAAGCCCCCGGCAATGAGATGTTTTTACTTCTCCCAGTCGTAGCGGTTTTTCACCAGTTGGAGCCGGATGGAGACATCGGTTTGCAGGACCCCGTCGATCCGGTTGACGTTTTCGATGAGTGTCCGCAAATCGTCCTGGGAACGGGCATTGAATTCCACGTCGAAGTCGGATGACCCGGTGATCTGCGCAATGTACCACACACGATCGAGCGCCTCGAGTTCCCTTTTTACTTGCCCGGTCTTTTTGATGTCGGTTTTGATCCTGATATTTCCTTCGATCTCATACCCCAGCTTTTTTTGATTGACCACGGCGACGATCTGGATGATTTCCTCGTCGAGCAGTCGCTTCAGCCGCTTTCGGATGGCCGTTTCCGAGCGGTTCAACACGTTGGCGATCTCCGTGTTGGGCGTCCTGCCGTTTTTCTTGAGCATGTTGATGATTTCAGCATCAATGTCATCGATGGGCAGATTCAACATATCACCTTGCCTTTGTTTGGGCGTCCAGAATGCGGCAGGCTCACTATCTATCCTGATGGGGGGCCGCCGCGGAGAATATTGAAAAAATAATTATAACTAAAGTGGACGAGGTAAATCAAGTACGAATGTCGTTAAAAAGATGCGAAATTATGACTGATATCGAAAAGAAAAAGTTGACAACCGTAAATATTTTCAATAAATGATTCGATAATAGTACCGTCCTCAGTTGTTTGCATTCCCTTTGACCTTGTTTTCATCTGGCGGAGGCCATCTCACCATCGGGAGCATGCCATGAGCATATTGCGTGTCGCAGCGACGCAGATGCGGTGTTCGGATAACCGGGACCAAAACATTGCCGCCGCCGAGTCGCTCGTAAGAGAAGCCGCCTTGAAAGGGGCGCAGATCATTCTTCTTCAGGAGCTGTTTGAATCCCTTTACTTCTGCCAGGTTGAAAAACCGGCGTTTCTGCAACTGGCTTCACCCCTTGAAGAAAACCCTGCCGTGCGTCACTTCTGCTCCGTCGCCAGGGAGCTTTCCGTCGTCCTGCCCATCAGCTTCTACGAGAAGAAGAACCAGGCCGCCTACAATACGGCCGCCATTATCGATGCGGACGGAACCGTGATGGGCGCCTATCGAAAAACCCACATCCCGGACGGCCCCGGGTATGAGGAAAAATACTACTTCAATCCGGGGGATACGGGGTTTCGCGTGTGGCAGACGCGTTATGCCGCCATCGGGGTCGGCATCTGCTGGGACCAATGGTTTCCGGAGACGGCACGCTGCATGGCCCTGATGGGTGCCGAGATCCTTTTCTATCCGACGGCCATCGGTTCGGAACCGCGCCATCCGGACTATGATTCCAAAGACCACTGGCAGACCTGCATGCAGGGGCATGCCGGCGCCAACATGATGCCGGTCGTGGCATCCAACCGAACGGGTGCGGAGACCATCGACGATTCCCGCATCACCTTTTATGGCTCCTCTTTTATCACCGACAACCGGGGGCAGGTGGTGGCCCAGATGGACCGGACCGCCCAGGGCGTCATCACCGCCGATGTCGATCTGGTGCAGATGGCCGCCGAACGCCGGGAATGGGGATTGTTCAGGGACCGGCGGCCGGGCCGATACCGGACCATGATGACCAATGACGGTGTGAACAGGTAGAAGGGCGGCCAGTTGCAGGGTGTTGGAAAAACGATTGTGCCCGCAATTTCGATACGCGTTTCAAGACCGGTGGATAACCGCAAACCAGAAGAAGGAGTGTGCAGATGAGTAAAAGAAAGATGGTTCCGTTTTTGTTGGTGAGTCTATTGATCTGCCTGATGGTCTCCGGGCCGGCCTTGGCGGAAAAGCCGATCCTGATCGGATGCCCGCTGCCGCTGACGGGGCCCTATGCCAGCGACGGTGAACAGATGAAAATGGCGCTGGAACTGGCTGTGGCCGAAAAGAATGCCGCCGGGGGGGTGCTGGGCCACCCTGTCGCGCTGAAGTTCGGTGACGTGGGCGGACTGGAAGCGGAAAAAATCAAGGCGATCGGCGAACGGCTGGTCGGTGCAGGCGTGAATGCCGTTATCACGGGGTATGACGACGGCGGTGTGGACACCAAGGTGTTCGGGGCCTTTGATATCCCCTATCTGCACGGCAACGCCATGACGCTGTGCACCCAGCCGGTGGCCGAAAATCCGGACAAGTACGGGAATGTCTTCCAGTATATGTACAATGACAAAGCCTACGGGGTCGATGCCGCCAAATACCTCTTTGACGCCGGCAAGCAGATGGGCTGGACGGCGCCCAACAAAAAGATTGCCATCATCAAGGTGGATTATGCGTACAACATCATGCCCGCCGATGAATTCGCCGCCATTACCGAAAAAGACGGATACGAGGTCGTCGTCAACGAGACCGTTCCCTTCGGTATGGCCGAATGGGGGCCGATCCTTTCCAAGATTGAATCCAAGGACCCCGCCTATGTCACCTTCTGGCACCTGGACCCGACCGACGCCGCCCGCTTCATCAAGCAGTTCTCCGACCATTTCGAGGACGACGGTCTCAATGCCCTGGTCTACATGCAGTACACCCCCTCGATCCCCGAATTCATCCAGCTGGCCGGCAAAGCGGCCGATGGCGTGATCTGGGTCGGCGGCGCCTACGGATTCGGAGACAAGTACGAGGACTATAAAAAACGCTGGATGAAAAAATTTAAAAGTGAACCGGCCGGCCTTTATGCCGAGGCGACCCGGGATGCCTTCGATATCTGGGCCGCGGCCGTCGAGAAGGCCGGTTGTTACGATTGCTATAAAAAAGTGGCCGACCATATCCGGTCTACCGAGTACGACGGGCTGTGCGCCAAATACAAATTTGATCCCAGGGACCAGTCCATTTACCAGTCGGACGACTATATGCCGCTGGTCTGGTTCCAGATTCAGGATGGTAAAAACGTCAAGATGCGCCCGGCCAGGTTTAACGAGGGCAAGGCCTATCAGCTGCCGTCATGGATTAAGTAGGCATGATTCTTAAAACAGAAGGCATTTCCAAAGTATTCGGCAAGCTGCAGGCACTTCTCGATGTCGACCTGGAAGTGGAGCAGGGTGAGATTTTCGGCATCGCCGGTCCCAACGGGGCCGGCAAGTCGACCCTTTTCAACGTGATGGCCGGAACCTTTCCGCCGACGGCCGGAAGCATCATCTTTGACGGCCGCGACATCACGGCGCTGAAGTCCCACCAGATCTGCCGGCTGGGGCTTGCCCGGACGTTCCAGGTGCCCCAGACTTTCCCCTCCCTAACGGTCTACGACAATATCCGCGTGGGCGTCACCTTTGGCGGCGGGAGAAAAAGGGGCATAAGGGACCGCATCGCCAGGGCCCTGGATTTTTTGGACCTCAACAGCGTCCGCGACCTGGAGGCCAGCAACCTGGATCTGTACACCACCAAGCTGGTGATGATGGCGGCCTGCCTTGCCACGGAGTGCCGCCTGCTGATGCTTGACGAGCCCCTGGCCGGTCTCTCGGTGACCGAAATCAGCGATTTCCTGCGGGTCGTCCGGCACGTCAACCGGGATGGCGGCACGACCGTGCTGATGATCGAGCACATCCTGGATTCCCTGATCGATATTTCCAACCGCATACTGATTCTGGACAACGGTGAAGTGATCTATAACGGCGACCCCGAAGGGATACGGACGGACCCGCGCGTCATCGACGTCTATCTGGGCGATGGCCAGGTCGTCCTCGAGGAGGATGACCAATGACCCGACCTGCGGCCGATGAGGCCATCCTGACGATCTCCGGCCTTGACAGCTATTACGGGGAACTGCAAGTCCTGCGGCAGGCCGACCTGAGTGTTGCCAGGGCCCAGGTGGTGGCCCTGTTCGGGCCCAACGGGCACGGAAAGTCCACCCTGCTCAAGGCGATTTCCGGGATCAATCCTCCGCGGAAGGGATCGGTTCGCTTCGACGGCGTGGATATCACCGGCCTCGCCAGCGACAAACTCGTGGAGATGGGCCTGGCCTATATTCCGGAAGCCCGCAATATTTTTACGGAGATGACCGTCCTGGAGAACCTGCGGCTGGGAGCCTACAACCGGCGGGCGCGGCCCCGGGTGAACGACAACCTCGAGCTGGTGTTCTCACTGTTCCCCCGGCTCGACGAGCGCAAGGACCAGATGGCCGCGACCCTCTCCGGGGGGGAAAGCCGGATGCTGGCCGTGGGGCGCGGCCTGATGAGCGATGCCAAGCTCCTGCTGATCGACGAGCCCTCCATCGGATTGTCACCGCTGATGAAAAAAACCGTCTTCGGCGCCATCAACCGCATCAAAAAAACCACAGACATCAGCATCATGGTCGTCGAACAGGAGGTGGACTATGCGCTGGCCGTGGCGGACCGGATCTTTCTGTTGAAAAAAGGCGAGGTGGTCATGGAGCGGGGGGCCGGTGAGATCGATAAGTCCGAAATTGAAAAGGCCTATTTCTAAGACGCCAAAATCCTCCATGACAGCACGTACCCGGCTCCAACGAACAAAGAGAGGTGCACCATCAAAGAGCTGATCAACGCTTTTGTCAGCGGGACCATTTCCGGATCCCTATACGCCTGCATGGCATTGGGGCTGACCATCGTCTATGGCGTGACCCACATCTTCAACTTCGGGCATGGCATTGTGGCCGTGTCGGGCGGTTATTTCACCTGGCTGTGCATGAGCCATTTCGGCCTGGGGCTGTTTCCCGCCATCGCGGTTTCCGTGGCGGTCATGTTCGTGATCGGTCTGGTTCTCTACCACGCCACCCTGAGCCCGCTGCTGAAAACCAAGGACTGGGAATTTTCGATCATCATTTTCCTGCTGGGTCTGGGAATCCTCTGGGAAAACCTGCTTCTGCAGGGATTCGGCCCCCGCGTCAAGGACATCCCGCGGTTTCTCGACGGCCGTTTCAAGATGGGATTTGTGCGCATCAACTACCATGAGATCGCCCTGATCGTGATCGTGATCCTGTTTGTCGTCGCCCTCAATTATTTCATCAAAAAAACCTGGTTCGGCCAGGCCATGCGCGCCGTGGCCCAGGATATGGACGGGGCCCGCATCGTGGGCATCAACCTGCAGAGAACGTTCGGACTGGCCTTCGGGCTGGCAACGGCGGTGACCGGCTTTTCCGGCGTCCTGCTGGCAACCAAGTACTACATGACGCCGCACATCGGCTGGGACTGGATGGTCAAGGGGTTTGTGATTGTCGTTTTCGGCGGGCTGGGCAGCGTGACCGGTGCGATTTGTGCCGCCTTTATCCTGGGTCTGGCCGAAGCCGTCATTTCGCTCTACCTCGGCCCCATGTGGGTCTGGCCGATCTGGTTTTTCATGTTCCTGATCATCTTGTTAATCCGGCCCCAGGGCCTGATGGGAGGAAGGACGCTGTAATGGTGCTCAACTGGAAAGTCATCGCCGTGGCACTGGGGCTGGCGGGCATCGCCGCCTACCCCCTGGTTCACGGAAACATGTACATCATGCATATCCTGATTCTCTTTTTCATCTGGTCGGCGGTGGCCTCCAACTGGAACCTGCTGATGGGTGTGGCCGGCATCTCGTCACTGGGCAACATCGGTTTTCTGGCGGTGGGCGGTTACGCGTCGGGCATCCTGGCCAAGTCCCTGGGCTGGTCGCCCTGGGGGTGCATGATTTTAGGCGGTGTGGCCGCCATGGTGATCGTGACCCTGCTCGTGGGACTGCCTGCCCTCAGGCTCAGCGGCATCTACATTGCCCTGCTGTCCCTCATTTTTGCCGACAGCCTGCCGACGGTCCTGACCCAGACCCGCACCATCACCGGCGGGGCCATGGGGCTGCACGATATTCCGCCTTTTTTTGCCGATATCACCCGGGTGCAGGCCTATTATATCGTTTTTGGCTTCTTCCTCCTGATCCACGGGGCGATCTGGTGGATCATCCGCTCGTCCACCGGGCTGGCCTTCGTGGCCCTGCGTGACAGCAAGGCGTTTGCCACCGCCCTGGGGGTCAGCGAGTACAAGGAGAAGATCAAGGTCTTCGTGATGGTTTCCTTCATGACCGGTCTTTGCGGCGGGTTCTATGTCCACTACCTGGGCGACATCTCACCGGCCACCCTGGCCATCGAGCCGTTTCTGCTGGCCATCGCCATGATGGAACTGGGCGGCATCGGCACCTTCATGGGACCGGTGCTCGGCTCGGCCGTGATCGTCTTCGGCAACGAATTCCTGCGGCTGGCCGGCACCCTGCGCCTGGCCATCCTCGGCGGGCTGATCTGTGCCACCATCCTCTTTTTCCCGGGCGGCATCATTCAACTGATCGATTGGATCGACAGAAAACTGACAAGCAGGAAAAAACAGGCGTGACCCCATGAGCGACCGAGAACTCATCATCAATGCCAACATCATCAGCATGGATGGCGGGGATACCCGCAGTACGGCCCTGGCTGTCGAAAATGGCCGCATCGCCGCCGTCGGCATGCAGGAAACGCTGTCGCCCCTCATCGACCGGGGATGGACACCGCTGGACCTGGGTGGGCGGACCGTGCTGCCGGGCTTCATCGACACCCACGAACACCTGATGCTGACCGGGTCCCAGGCGTCGGCCGTCCATCTGGACGATGTCCCCGACATTGCTGCGATCCTGGAACGGATTGCCGACCGGGCCGGGCAGACACCCAAAGGGGAGTGGGTGTTCGGGAGCTACCTGAACGAGCAGGCGCTGGCCCAAAAGGCCATGCCCACCCGGACCGACCTGGATCGTGCGGTCCCGGACCATCCCGTTTTTCTCATGCACGCCACGGTCCACATGTGTGCCCTGAACACCAGGGCGCTGGAGATCATCAAGCCGCCGCTCGACCTGGCCGGGCTCGATCTCGAGGGGGGGCGCCCCACCGGCGTGGTCCGGGATCCGGGCATCCTGACCTTCGTGCACCCGGCCATGGCCGGCATCGTTTCCCCGGAGACCCGGCTTGGATACCTTGACCGGGCGGCCGGCATGGCCCTGGCAAAAGGGATCACGACCCTGCATGCCCTCGACGGCGGAGACCTGGGGCCCGGCGACACCCCCTTTATCTGGCGACACCGCCACCGTCTGCCGGTCCACCTGGTCTGCTACAACCAGTCCATGGATATCGACGAGGTCAAACGTCTGGGACTGCCCCGCATCGGCGGGTGCATCTGCTCGGACGGTGCTTTCGAAGCGCACACGGCCGCCCTGTTCGAACCCTATGCGGACGAACCGGATAACTACGGCGCCCTGACCTATACCCAGGAGGCAATGGATCGCTTTATCCTGGCGGCCCACCGTGAGGGGCTCCAGATCGCGGTGCACTGCGAGTCGGAACGTTCCATCGAACAGGTGCTGTGGGCCATGGAAAAGGCGCTGCGGGCCTTTCCCCGTGAGGATCACCGCCACCGCATCGAACACCTGGAACTGCCGACGTACAACCAGATCGAACGCATGGCCCGGGCGGGCATCATGGCGGCCATGCAGCCGGCCTTCATCCCGGCCTTCATCGGCCAGAAGGACATGGCCACGTATGCGGCCCTGCTGGGCCAATCCCGCCTGGCACGCGTGCACCCCTATCGCACCATTTTGGATGCGGGCATTCCCATCAGCGGCGGATCGGACAGCCCGGTAACCCCTTACAGCCCCCTTGCCGGCATCCAGGCGGCGGTTACCCACCCCAATCCTGAGCAGCGGGTGAGTGTCCGTGAGGCCCTTGAGATGTTCACCGCAACGGCGGCCTGGAGCGCCTTTGAAGAAAGCGAGAAGGGCACCCTGGCACCGGGTCGGCTGGCCGATCTGGTCGTCCTGGAAGACGACCCGTTCCAGGTCCCCGCGGACCGGATCAGGGATATCGGGGTCCACCGTGTCTGTGTTGCGGGTGTCTGGCATGGGTCGGCGAAAGGGGCCGATGGCGGGGAGGACGCAGGCCCATGTTGAAACAGCGGATTTTCAGGCTGGCCGGGTCGGTGCTTTTACCGCTCCTGCTGTCCGCGGCTTGCACCCATGCCTGGGAATGCGCGGAAGATGCAGTCCCCTTTACCCATAAGCCGTCGGACTATTATGGTTCGGGCGAATACTTTACGGTCTGCCCGGAGACGGACGTCCAGATCCGGTGTTACCACTATCACCGCCATTGGGTGTGCGAAAAGGGGGACGTTTACTTCTGGGACCGCAACCTGGACTCCGCCGCCCGCACTGCCTGCGGCTGCCCCCTCCCTGAAGGCGTTGCCCCCGCTTCCCCGGCGGTTTCCGGGACACCGGCCTCTCGTTTCCACGACGTACCCGCACAAGAGTAATCGTCGAGGGATTGGTCATCCCCCGTGATCCGTGCCCACACGCCAAGGCCGGCGCCGGTTTCAGGCCTGATTGTGCCGCAGGCTTCCAACGGCAGTCCAAGCGTCCCGCCGCCCCCCTTCAATCGGTCAGCAGAGATGCCAGTCAATCTCAGCCGGTCACTGGGTTGAAGCCGTCAATGAGTTGAAAAAACCGAACTGTAAGCATTTACAGGGTGCAGTAGATGCGAGGCGTTGGGTATGCAGACGACCGATTGGTACTTCAGGTGCCCGGCAGCGAAGCAGATGCGGTACCCCGTGAACCCCTCTACCCCTAATCCCCTTGACCCCAACTATGAAAATGGGTAACGCTATATCTATCTGCTCTTTTTTACCCTTCCGGGTTTTACAGGTCGAGGCCAGAATCGGCTGCCGATCGGACGGGGCGGGCGATACCTGCGGAAACATGCCGGCACGGGGGGCTTGTTTGCGGGATTGTCGCCCCCCGTGAGCTCCGTTCACCACCTCAATCCCTTCCAGTCGGCGGAGACGGTTACACCCAAAGGAGGCACCATGAACCAGAGCACCATCAGCATCAGACTCATGACGGTTGACGACTTCGACGCCGTGGTGGCGATCGACGCCAAGGTCCTCCAGGCGCCCCGGCCCCGGTATTATGAAATGAAGTTTGAAAAACTGTTCAATTCCAATGACTACCTGCCCACGTCGCTGGTGGCCGAGGATGACGCCAAAACTGTTGTGGGGTTTGTCATGGGAGAGCTCTATATGGGCGAATACGGTATTTTTCAGGAAGAGGCCAGGCTGGATACCATCGGTGTCGATCCCCAATACCGGCATCAGGGCCTGGGTGAGCGGTTGATCAATGAATTCATGGATCACCTGAGACAAATCGGCGTAAAAAAAGTGAACACCCTGGTCGACTGGAATGATTCCAAACTGATCCACTTCTTCAGCGCCAACCGGTTCAGGCCTTCCACAACCATCAACCTGGAACGCAGCTTAGACACAGGTTAACGGCGTCTCCTCAGCGCCGTGAAAACCTGTGGGCGCCTTCACAGATCCAATTCCAGATCGCTGAGACGCTACAACATCAGGCAATCGGCCACCAGTTCCCAGAGGTATTTCACGGTCAGGCCGTCCATGTCATAGGTCGCCTTGATGCTGTTGATCTGGCCGTGGCAGCTGTGGCAGGGCAGGACCAGCATGTGGGCACCGGTTGCGCGGATCTGGTCCATTTTTCGACGGCCGTAGAAAATGCGTTCGTCATTGTATCCCGTGGTCAGGGCGCCGCCACCGCCGCCGCAGCAGATCTGGTGCTGCCGGTCGGGATGCAGATCGACCCAGTCTTCCAGGCACTGGTCCATGATCCACCGGGGTTCGGCAAAATAGCCGTAGCCGAATCGTTTCTGCGCCCGCCGGCCGTAGTTGCAGGGGTCGTGGTAGGTGGCGCGCACATCGAACCGTTGGCGATCCAGGCGGATGCGCCCGCTTTTGATGTATTCGATCAACAGGTCAAACACCGTGACCGTGTTGAATGCTTCCAGGGCTTCGGGAAACCATCGTTGGAGACCATACCTGGTCGCCAGATAGGCGTGCCCTCATTCGGGCCAGAGCAGCGTATCGATCTCCAACCGGCGCATGTTTTCCACGATGCGTCCGGCCATGGTCCGTATGGCGTCGTCGTTGCCGGTAAAATAGCCCCAGCTGGTGCCTTCCCAGTTGTCCGAGGCCACGGTCCAGTCTTCACCGGCAACATGGAAGATTTTCCACCAGGGCTTTAGGTCTTCGGTGTGGGTGTTCACCAGTTTGTTGTGGACGGTGGTGAGCAAGCGTGCGCCTTTTCGGTCGATGGGAACGGTAAAGCCGTCGAAGCCCGGTTCTTCGGCGATCTCTTCGCCCACATCTTCCAGGATGAAGATAAAGTCCTCCTTGGGCAGACGCAGGTTGTTGCCGGTTTCCAGGGCGGCGGCGAGACCTTTTTGCAGAATGCCCGGCACCTGCCGGCCGTCGCGCAGCGAGCGGACGCGCCGGGTGATATCGGCGATGTCGATTCCCATGGGGCAACTCTGCTCGCACTTGCCGCACATGGTGCAGATCCAGGGCCAGCGGGATCGGGCCACCTCGTCCACCATACCCAGCGAGACCATGCGCACCATCTTTCGGGGGTCGTAATCGTCCACCCCGGCCACCGGGCAGGCACTGGCGCACATGGCGCATGTCAGGCATACATCCTGTTCATGGGCCCATTGGCTGCAGCAGGCGGGGTTCAGATCTTCAAGGCGAACCGGTTCGTCGGCCATCGTGTTTTTTCCTCGGTTGGTTGTTTTCCCTTCGTTCAGCAGGCGTCGAGTGCCCGGATCCGTTCTGCAAACCCATTGATCATGGCGACGAATTCGGTGCCCATGTTGGCCGCCACGGAGGTGACATACAGTCGATCTCCCTCGATCCCGGCCGCCGTCAGTTGATCCCCGGTCGCCTGGGCCCGCCGGCGGGCCACCCGGTTTCCGGTGTCCGACTGGCAGTTGTCCGTGTGGCAGGTGCAGAGCATCACGCCGCGGGCGCCGGCCTCAAAGGCCGTCAAGAGGTGACGGCTGGAAATGCAGCCTCCGCAGGGGACCTCGACAAACCGGACACCGGACGGCAGGGGCTGGCCCGACAGACGGGCCAAGGCACGGGCCTGACCGGTCGAGCGGGCGCAGCCGAACACCATTACCTGCAGATGGTCTCCTTTTTCACCTGAGCTCCGGGTCGGCTTTCGGATGCAGTTTTTTATTTTTGCGCCGATCTGCACCCCTTCCATGTGGATGGCACGGGCCGGACAGCCCGCCATGCAGATGCCGCAGCGCTGGCACGCCGCGGAGACCACCGACATGTGCGGCCCGATCTCAATGGCCTTGTGGGGGCACAGCCGGTGGCAGGTCAGGCAGCGGGCGCAGCGGCCGCGATGGATTTCCATTCCTGGCAGGGTGTCGGCACCCAGATCCTTCAGGAAGGCCAGCACGTTCAGTGCGACCTGGTCGGCATCGGCCATCTGCTCGTCCGCGGACAGGGCGCCCCGTGAACCGCCGGCCGTAAAAATGCCGCGCCGGTTGGTGGCGTTGCTCAGCCGGCGGACATTGTCACTCTGGGCAAACCCGATGCCGTCCTGTCTGATCTCAAGCCGTCGGGCCAGTTCCTCCAGGCGCGGGTGCGGCCCGATGGTTTCGTCCACCACGATCCGGTCGGTTTCCAGTTGAAACGGCGCTCGGGTCAGCTCATCCGGACAGTCGATTTTAAAATGGCCGTCCGCCAGCGTTTGAACCGTTGGAAATCGCCGGGTGAATTTGAGAAAAATGGTGCCCGAACGCTTGGCCGCCTCGACCAGCCCTTCCGCACCCCTGGCGGCCACCTTGAGGTTGCCGGTCATGAAATACGTACTCGTCCGGGAGTGCTGTTGCAACTGGAGGCATGCCGCCAGCATCCGCCTGGCGACCGCCGGATGGCTGTCATTTTCCCATCCGCAAAAAAAGGCGACCCGCGTGCCGCCCCCCGGACGGTCCGCTGCCGGCAAATCTCCCCGTGTTTCTTCCAGCTGGGAGATGGACATCACCCGCGAACCGGGTTTCAATCCATAGGGCGCATAGGCGGGGGCGTGATGCGGGTCCTCGGCCAGGACAATGGCCGGTGCCTTGCGATAGAGAAAGGTCTCCCGCTGCCTGAGTTTCAGTTCGAAATTCCCTGCAAATCCCCGGCAGGCGGTCAGCTCGACACCGCGCAGCCATTGGGCTCCGACACCCTGACCCCTCAGTGGGGGGGCGTCCGCGCCGGACGCCAGGCAGGCACTGATGCCGTGCCCGCAAAGATTGCGGGCAATTTTTTGTGCGCAGACGCCGCTGCCGAAAATGATCACCTCCTGAGGCGGGGAAGCGGGATTCCTGATCGCGGATGTCGTTTTTTCGGCCATGTCGATAAGTTCTCACCCGAATGCGTATGGCAATTTTCCCGGCAGGTATGGATGGTACCGGCTTGAACCCGGGTGCCATGCTTTCGATTCTGAAAGTAAGTTCACGCGCTCAAATACCGAATCATGTCATAAACCGTCTTTTCGGCACTGCCCACACTTTCGGCAATGGTCATGGGGCCAGTGGCCGCGCCGGCGGAAAAGATGCCTGCCGGCTGCCCCCTGCTGCCATTCGGCGGCAGGAACCCGCTTTCATCCAGGGGCCAGTCCAGTGTGCGGGACACATGTCCATGGTCCCCTGGCGGAAGCAGTCCCACCGACAGCACCACGAGCTCAAAGCGGGCTTCTTTCGACCTGTTGGTTTCCGGGTCGAAGTAGACGACTTCCAGTTCGTCCGTGTCGGTTCTCATGATATCGCCGGGGATGGCCCGGACCATTTCGATGTTTTCGCGGGCACTGCCATAAAAGCACGGGAAGTCTTTCCCGAAGGTCTGCACATCGATATAAAAGAAGGTGATCCCCACCCCTTTGCGGCGGGATTGAATCAGTCGCGCCATCCTCAGGGACGATCCGCAGCATATTTTGGAACACCCGGGCTGGCCCGACCGGGCGTCCCGGCTGCCCACGCATTGGACAAAGGCGATGCGTCCGGCCGGCCGACCGTCCGACGGCCGGACCATCACCGGCTGGTCGCGCAGCAGGCGCTCCGCATCCAGGCTGGTGATGACGTTCTGAAACCGTCCATAGCCATATGGCTTGGGGCTCGGGTTGTAGGGGGCAAACCCTGTTGCCAAGAGCAGGGCGTCCGTTTTCAGCCGACCCGGCTGCGCCCGGGAGGACAGGCGGATGGCACCCTGGGGGCAGGCATCCCGGCACAGGGTGCAGGCGGCATTGTCGAAGTAACGGCACAGATCCCGGCGAATGGCCACGTAAGGGCCGACACGCGGGGCCCGGCCCTGGAGAATGGCACCGGGGACCGGGCATTTTTGCAAACAGAGACCGCACCCGTTGCACCGGTCGGCATTCACCAGCGGGGAATGGATTCGATAATCGACCTGGAAGGGACCCCGACCGCTGATGGTGTCAATCTGGGCACCGGTATGGATCTCGATATGAGGATGCCGGGCGGCACGAAGCAGCCGGTCTTCAGCCATACATGCGCCGCATTTGACGCAGGCATCGGTGGCCTTGCAATTGAGCTGGACGGCGTGGCCGCCGAGAAAGGGCGTTTTCTCGACCAGCGTTACCTGCACCCCCTGTCCGGCCAGCAGGCCGGCAGCCGTCAACCCGGCCACACCGGCGCCGATGACGGTCGCGTGTTTGTGGTCAATGTTCAACAATTCTCACCACCTTCCCCGCAGGTTGCGGCAGCCTCGGCCATCATCCGGTTCAGGGCGGCGGGCCCTGGTATGCCTTCACGATCTGCGCCACCTGCTCCTCGATGAACCGGCAGGCGGTGCGGGCGTCCTGCATGGACAGGGACGGCACGTCTGATGCCAGTTCCTCCAGGGTTGCTTCTTCCATTCCGGTAATCTTGCCCACGAGGAAGGTATCGACCTCCCCATCCTCCAGCAGCCGGCCGCAACCCGATACGGTACCGACAAATTCCTCATGGACGAAAATCGGTACCGCCATTTTGAGCATTCCGGCATCACATTCTTCGATCGCCGGCTTGCCCGTCGCCTGGGCCATATTGGCGATATTCATGTGGGCGGTGGCACAGATGAAACTCTGCCCCTTGGGGTTGGCCTTGATCTGCGGGCATAACCGATTGGGCCACACTGCGGGCGGGATGAGGCGAATGCCCTCGATACTGAATGCGCCGGCGTTCAGGCCGGATCGGCTGCGAATCTCGTCTTCCAGGGATTTCCACGTTTCAAGCGGACAAAGGTCCAGCAGTTCCATGGCAGATCTCCTATCGCTCGTGGCGTTGAATGTGAGGATCAGAGGATGATTCGGTCACGCAGTATAGACGGATCCGGATAAAAGTGCAAGGTTGGAATTTTGGGTAACAATTTGGAGTTGTTCGCTATTTGTGAGTTATGGGCCAAAAATTCCTGTGGTTGGGCAACCGGTGCGCATCTATCTCGAGAGCGCCGGGAACCGTTCAGCTGCACGCGCTCAGCACACGCGCTGAGATGGCCCCAAGGGGCAGCACCTTGTCTGCCGCCCCCCGTTTTATTGCCTCCTGGGGCATGCCGAACACCACCGAGGTGGCTTCGTCCTGGGCAATGGTGAATGCACCGGCCTGCTTCATTTCCAGCAATCCCTGGGCACCGTCGTCACCCATGCCGGTCAGGATAACGCCCACGGCGTTTTTGCCTGCATAGCGCGCCGCCGAGCGAAAGAGAACGTCTACCGAGGGCCGATGCCGGCTGACCAGGGGCCCCTCCTTGACCGCTGTGTAATAGCGGGCGCCGCTTCGTTTGAGCAATACATGACGGTTGCCGGGAGCGATCAGCACCCGGCCGCGAACCACCGTGTCGTTGTCGGCCGCTTCCTTGACCGCCACCCGGCAGAGGCCGTCCAGCCGCCGGGCAAAGGCGGTGGTAAATTTTTCGGGCATGTGCTGTACAATGACCATTCCCGGGGCATCAGCCGGCAGGGCCTGCAGCAGAACCCGCAAGGCCTCGGTTCCGCCGGTGGAGGCCCCGACGAGCACCACCTTCTCGGTGGTATGGATCATGGCCTTTGAGGTGGGTTTGGCCAGAACCGCATCGGCGGTGAGTTTGGGCGCCACCATGGACACGGTGGGAAGGCGGTTCAATTTTACCTGACTGGCGGCTTTGACCGCATCGCAGATATGCACCTTCGACTCTTCCAGGAACTGCCGGGTTCCCATCCTCGGTTTCTGAATGATTTCAGCCGCGCCATACTCCAGGGCCTTGAGGGCCGTATCGGACCCCGCAGCGGTCAGGCTGGAGCAGATGACCACCGGAATCGGTTTCTGGCTCATGATTTTCTGGAGAAACGTAATCCCGTCCATTCTGGGCATCTCTACGTCCAGGGTGATCACATCCGGGATTTCATGCTGAATTTTTTCGGCCGCACAATAAGGGTCGGAAGCCGTGGCCATGACCTCGATCTGCGGGTCCGAACACAGAATTGCCCTGAGGGTCTGCCGGACGACGGCGGAGTCATCGACGATAAGGACGCTGATTTTTTTTTTCATGGTTCCTTTACCCCGGGTTATCTATGCCTTGCGGAAGTGATTCGTCCCAATTCGCCCGATCCATTACGATTGAGAATTGGTTTCACCATGACCACCCCCGTATGGGTGTAAAAAAAGAGCTTGCGGCCGTATTTTCCGCCAACCTCCGCGACCTTGAGGTGCAATCCTTCCGAGGCGATGGCCTGCATGGCCGCTTCGATATTCTGGCGGCCTACCGGGATCTGGAACTGGTGCTTCTGTCCGGCGGGGAACATGTCGGCTCCCCCGAACAGCTTGGCCTCGAGCTGGCGGGGCTGAATTCCATAGCGGCGCATTCTCGCAACCATTATCGGGATGACCTCATCGACATACTTGAACGGTTTCCCGGATTCTTCCCCGCAGCCTGATTTTTGCTTCCCTCTCGGTAGCAGCGCATGACAGATGGCAGCCGTCCGGGTGGTCGGATGAAACAGGGTGACCGTAATGCACGAACCCAACACCGTTGTGACCCTGGCCGGCCTTTGCGCAAAACACAATTCGGCCGAATTCAAATATACAACGGGCAGGCCACCTTCCGGTGCTGACATTATATTTTCCTGTAAACCGTGGGCGCCACGGGGGACAGCGGCACCTTGAGGCCGTTCAAGGTTTCCGAGTGCCCCATGAAGATATAGCCTCCCCGGGTGAGGCAGCGGCACAGGTGGTTGAGCACCTTTTCCTGGGTGGGACGGTCAAAATAGATGATGACATTGCGGCAGAAAATAATATCCATGGTCTCCCGCAGCCCGTAATCGGCGGTCATGAAATTGAGTTGCCGAAAGCGCACCAGGGACCTTAATTCCGGAACGATGCGCACCAGTTTTCTGGATCTGTCCCTGCTTCGCATCAGGTATTTTTTTTTATAGGCCATGGAGACGGGGGCTGCTTTTTCCTGAGCGTAAACGGCCCGCTTCACTTTATCGAGCATCCGGGTTGAAATGTCGGTGGCCAGGATGGAAAAGCGAAAATCCGGGGCAATTGCCCTGAATTCGCTCAAGACCATGGCCAGGGTATAGGGCTCTTCACCGCTGGAGCAGCCCGCGCTCCATATCCGGGCAGCCCGCTGCACCCCGATGCCGCGGGAACGGATCAATTGAGGCAGTGCCGTTTGAACCAGGTAATCAAAGTGCTTGGGCTCGCGAAAAAAATCGGTCTTGTTGGTGGTAATCACATCGACCATGGGGGCCAGTTCCGTCTGCATGCCTTCAGGACTGAATACATAGTCATAGTATTCATCAAACGTTTTTTTGCCTGACAGGCGCAGCCGCTTCTGCAGACGGGACTGCAGCATGGTTTTTTTCTTGTCGGGCATCTTGATGCCCAGTTCGGTCTCCACATAGGCGCTGAAACGCGCATATGTCCTGTCAGACATGAGACCATCGGTGGTTGGATCGTGATTGCCACCCCGCATGTACGTTACCTCGCGACGGTTTCAGGACCTCGTCCTGATTTAAGCGGAAACAGCATCCGCCTCCGAGCGGATCTCCCCGCCGGCTGTTTCCACCAGCGCCAGTTCATCGGAGGAGAATACCCTGTCGATGTCCAGCAGGATGAGAAACTGATCATCCTGCTTGCCGATGCCTTTGATGAACTCAGCGCGCCAGCGCATGCCCATCCTGGGTGGCGGCTCGATCTGCTGCGGCGCCAGTTCCAGTACCTCATGCACCGAATCGGCCAGCGCGCCCAGAATGAGGGTCTCACCGTCAATGGAAAGCTCCATCACGATGATGCGGGTATCCAGTGTGTTTTCGGTTTTGGGCATGCCGAACTTCAAACGCAGGTCAATCACCGGCACCACGCTGCCGCGCACGTTGATCACCCCCCGCATAAACTCGGCCACCCGCGGCACCTTGGTGATGTTGACCAGGTCCAGAACCTCCCGCACCTTGGCCACGTCCAGGGCGAAGATTTCGTCTTCCAGTTTAAAGGTGAGATACAAAGCGGTTTCTGTTATCGCCGTCGTTGTCATTGGTTGCTGTCCTTGCTGATTCGAGATGATGTTTTTTCCGCCGCGCAGGCCTTCCCTTCCGGTGGATGGAAACCACCGCGGCGCACTCTGGCGGTCGGTATCGCACGGGTGACGTTCCATGCGTTCATTTCCTAATACCTTTCAAACTCGGCATCGAAGGCATCCGGATTTCCCGGGAGGCTTTCGTCCATTTTTATCGTGTAGCCGGCGTGTTTACCGGATTTTCCGGCACTATCCGCCGCACCATGATCTTCCCAGGGCGCATTTTCCCGCAACTCGATCCAATCGCTGCCGTGTCGATTATTTGCAATATGGTCAGCAGATTTGCCGCGTGGTTCCAGCCGACTGGTCCTGGCAGCAGCGGTTTCCCGCTCGGTTGCGTCAATCTGAAAAAAGGCGATGGTGGTTTGCAGCTGTTCCGACTGGCCCGAAAGTTCCTCAGAGGTTGAGGCCATTTCTTCCGAGGCGGATGCATTTTGCTGGATGACCTGATCGAGCTGTTGAATGGCCTTGTTGATCTGCTCGGCGCCCATGGTCTGCTCGCTGCTGGCCGCGCTGATCTCCTGGACCAGCTCGGCGGTTTTCTGGATATCGGGAACCAGTTTGGCCAGCATTTCGCCGGCGCCTGCAGCCACTTCCACGCTGGCGCCCGACAGCCTGCTGATCTCGGCGGCGGCGGTCTGGCTGCGTTCGGCCAGCTTGCGCACCTCGGAAGCCACCACGGCAAAGCCCTTGCCATGCTCGCCGGCCCGGGCGGCCTCGATGGCGGCATTGAGCGCCAGCAGGTCCGTCTGGCGGGCGATTTCTTCGATGATGGCGATTTTCTCGGCAATGTTTTTCATGGCTGCCACCGTCTCGGAAACGGCTTTTCCACCGGTGCGGGCATCTTCTGCGGATTTTGCCGCTATTTTTTCAGTCTGCAGGGCATTGTCGGCGCTCTGCTTGATGTTGGCAGCCATCTGCTCCATGGAAGAAGCGGCCTCTTCGGCGGCGGCCGCCTGTTCGGTGGCGCCCTGGGACATCTGCTCCGATGATGCGCTCAGTTCCTGACTGCCGGAGGCGACATTGTTCGACGCCTGTTTCACATCCTGCACAATGGCACGCAGTTTTTCGAGCATTGTCGCAAGCGATTTGCCCAGCGTATCTTTATCTGAAAGTATTTTCGCATCGACGTTTAAATTGCCCATGGCAATCTGTTCGGCAACCGCAACCGTATCTTTGAGATTGGCCACCATTTGGTTCATGGATGCCATTAACCGGCCGACTTCGTCAGTCTGATCCAAATCCATCCTTACGGATAGATCTCCTTGGGAAATGGCCTCGGCAAAAACGACGCCTTTGAGCATGGGTCCAACGATTCCACGAGCGAGAACCACGGCCAGCAGCGCTCCCATGGCGACGGCTATCGACCCGATGATCATCACCGCCAAGCGGGTATTTACGGTTGACTCGAGCATTTGTTCATCGGTCATGACATGGCGTTTGGCTTCCGCGCGCAGCTCGGCAAGCAACGCCTGGGTCGTACCCAGTGCAGGCATGGTTTTTTGGGCGTAAACCTGCTTGGCCTGCCGAACGCCCTTTAGCAGACGCTCTGCTTCGACTTTGACCGCTTCAAGTGCAACTGCGGTTTGGTTCATACTTGGCAGGGTCTGGCTGCGATAGATCGATTTGGCGGCTTCCTGGGACTGCACGCATTTTTCTTCGGCACGAACGGCGCGCTGGAAATGCATGCTTAGATCTTCCAACGCGACGAGGGTCCGGGTGGTGAATAGGTGTTCGGCCCGGGCTCTGTTGCCCGCGTTGAGGGCATTTTCTATCTCCCTTGCCGAATCGTGTAACCTCTGATGCGGCTCAACGGAAGCCTTCAGCGCTTTCTGCAGGGCCGGGAACGATTTCATATAAGCCGCCGCCTGATCGGACGCCAGGAACTTGCCGAATGCACACAAGCGTGGATCCATTTGGACATCCAGGGCTTTTTTGCCTTCAATCAGCGCTGCGGACACCTTGGCGACCCAGCGGCGGTGGTCGTCCAGACGATCCTTGAGTAATGCCAGCAGTCCTGGATGCACCGGTTCATACGCCTTTTGGATAGCCACTGCACTTTGATGCAATTTTGCATGTGGTTCCTTTAATGCGTCTACCAGACGGACCAGTTCCTCCTGGTTGGCTATACTTTTTTGGGCCTCGGCACTGTATAGCCATTTTCCCAGGCTGCACTCATGATCGTTGGTCTGGATCACAAGTTCAGGCAGGTTTTTTATAAAGAGCGCATCGATTTTGGCCACCCATTTAAGATGATCGGCCTCTTTCGCGGCCAGAAAGCCGGGCAGGGTCTCATCCGCCGGATGAAAGGAATTGCCGATGGCAATGGCGGACTGGTGCAACTCGTGGTGCGGCTTTTCGATTTTCTTGAGCAATGGCGCCAGCTCCGGCACCATATTTTCGGCTTCTCTACGCTTTTCGCTATATAGCCATTTGCCAAAGGCACATTCGTGGTCATTGGTCTCAACATCAAGCGTCGTTTTGTTTTCATCCACCAGAAGTGCGTTGACCGCATTGGCCCAATTGAGATGGTCTACTTCTTTTTGGGCCAGCAGGCCGTCTAATTGATTTCCTTCGATGACATTGACGATCCCGCTGATACCAAATATCGACCAGCCGCCGACAATTACCATCAGGGTCAGGATGGCGCCGATCACGATACCCAATTTGTGCTTCAACTTGATGTTTTTCCATTTCATGATTTTTTTTCTCTCAATCTTCTTTTATTAGGCCGCTATCTGTTCTTCCGTTTCAACGGCGTATGCAAGCCGTTGAATGTCTAAAATCAGCGCCACGGTTCCGTCCCCCAGAATCGTCGCTCCCGAGATCCCCTGCACGTCCTGGTAGACCCTGCTCAGGGTCTTGATCACCGTCTGATGCTGGCCGATCACATGGTCCACGGCGAAACCGATTTTTTCACCATTGATTTCGGCCACCACAACCTGCTGGTTGTCCGGCGGCTCCCCCTCGACTGCAAAGATCTCGCGCAAGCTCAGGTAGGAGATGATATTTCCCCTGAAATTCATCATTTTGCGCTCCCGGGCCTTGTCTGCCGCATGACGGGAAAACTCCGTACACTCCTCCACGGATGCGAGCGGGAACACATAGGCATCGTCAGCTATCTTTACCAACAGGCCGTCAATGATGGCCAGGGTCAGCGGCAGTCTCAACGTGATGGTGGTGCCGGCGCCTTTGCGGCTGCTGATATCGATGGACCCGCGCAGGGCTTCGATGCTGCGTTTGACCACATCCATGCCTACGCCCCGGCCGGATACGCTGGTGACGGCTTCGGCCGTGGAGAATCCGGGGGCAAATATCAGCTGGAAGATTTCATTTTCCGTCAGGTCGGCATCGGGCGTGATCAGTTCCCTGGCAACGGCCTTTTTTCGAATCGCCTGCGGGTCGAGTCCGGCGCCGTCATCGCTGATCTGAATCAACACATCGCCGCCGGAGTGAACGGCAGAAAGATGAACCGTGCCCTGAACGGGTTTACCGGACGCCTCCCTGGCGGCCGGTACTTCGATGCCGTGGTCGATGCTGTTGCGGATAATATGGACCAGGGGGTCGTTCAATTGTTCGATCACGGTTTTGTCCAGTTCGGTCTCTTCGCCTGCCGTTGTCAGAATAACGTTTTTGTCCAGGTCCCTGGAGAGATCACGCACCAGACGCTTGAATGTGCTGAACGTGGTTCCGATGGGCAGCATGCGGATGCTCATGGTGTTGTCGCGCAGCTCGGCGGTGAGGCGCTCCACCTCTTCGGCGATGGCCAAAAGGTCGCACTCGTTGTCCTGGGCGGCTTTCTGGCTGAGACGCGCCTGGACCGTCACCAGCTCGCCCACCAGGTTTACCAGGGCATCGAGTTTGTCCGCCGCCACCCGGATGCTGGAGCCGGCGGCCTTTTCCCTGCGTCTGTCGCGCACCTGACGGACATGGTGCTGCTCGGCCAGGGCGGCGGTCACTACCCCCCCGTCAAGGATCTCTTTCTCCACGAGCAGTTCGCCGATGGGTTTTTGCTCCCGGAGGACCGCCACCAGATCGCCAGTCGATAAATCGCCCCGCTCGACCAGGATTTCACCCAGCCGTTTGTAATCGGCGTCACTGCCAGGCCCGCGTCCGTCATCGACTACATCGATGCGAAGCTCACAGTCATCTTCCACGAAGATGAACACGTCTTTGATGGCATCGATTCCCTGGCTGCTGGTAAGAATGATATCCCAATAGACATGGCAGGCCTCGGGGGCCAAATCCGCCAATTCCGGTATGGCGTCGGTCTGGGCCACCACGGTGCTGTCGCCCAGTTCGCGCAATTCGTTCAACAGCAGGATGGGGTTGGTCCCGCTGGCAAAGATATCGGCCTCCGGGCGAAAGCGAATGCGGTAGGTGGCATGGGCAGCCTTGCCCGTCTCAGGCGGAGCATTCAGCGGACCTGTGACACCCTCCGGGATGCCACCGGGTTGGTCGGGCTCCGGAAGGCCGGCATCAACTATCAACGACCGGAACGCGCTGATGATCGCCTCACCGTTTGAGGCATCGGCTGTGTTTTCACCCTCGCTGGCATCCAGCATCGCCTGGATCTGGTCCCGGGCAGACAGCGACAGGTTCACCATTTCTTTGCTGACGGCGATTTCTCCTCCGCGCACCCGGTCAAATATGGTTTCAATTTCGTGGGTGAAGGCGGCGATATCGTCAAAGCCGAACATCGCCCCCGAACCTTTAATGGTGTGCATGGCTCGAAACACTCGCCCGATCAGTTCGCTGTCGTCCGGGGTTTCCTCGAGTTCCAGCAACGCGTTCTCCAGTTCAGCAAGAAGCTCCCGGGCTTCTTCGCGATATGCCTGTCTTTGGTTTTCCATAAGAATTATCCTGCTTTTTTTCGCAATCGGTCCCCTTTTCCAGACCCCCACCCGGCCACCGGCTATCCCAGAACTTTTTTGACCACCTTGAGCAGTTGTTCCGGCTTGAAAGGCTTTACGATCCAGCCGGTGGCGCCGGCGGCTTTGCCTTCCTGCTTTTTGGAAGCCTGGGATTCGGTGGTCAGCAACACGATGGGCACAAATTTGAATGCGGCATCGGATCTCAGATGACGAATCAGTTCAATCCCGTCCATGTTGGGCATGTTCAGGTCGGTAATCACCATGTTCACCGGTGAAGCCTTCACTTTCGACAGGGCATCCTTGCCGTCCACGGCCTCCATCACCTCATAGCCCGCCCCCTTCAGGGTAAATGCAACCATCTGCCGAACGCTGGCGGAGTCATCCACCGTCATGATTCGTTTTCCCATATTAATTCAGCTCTCCTGTCCAAAAACAGTTTTTATCGGGGCTCCTGACACAGCCCACATGGCGTGCATATCCCGCTGCCTGTACCACTTTCCGGAACACATCCGAATCCGACGGGTTGAATGTAATCTGTTTATTTGATCCAAGTGCGCTGCGGTGCACCGCGCAGAGAAGCTGCAGGCAAGACAGATCGACATCGGTCACGTGATCCACGTTAATGGCAACGGTGTCTGATTGCTCCAGTGAATGGATCAAGGCCAGCCTCAGCTCTTTCGCCTGAACAATCGTTAACTCACCCGTCAGGGTCAGTTCTCCATAATCCCCCGATGGGGCCATCTTAAAATGCATCACGTACTCCCTGAATGGTTCTCCATTAAAAAAGTTCTACGTTATCTCCCAGATTATCCGCCTGGCAGGGCGGTTCATCTGAAAAAAGTTCACAATTGCCTTCGTCATCTTCCTGGTTATCAGAATCCGGCTCGGTGGTATGACCCGGAGCCGGCCCGCCGTCGATCATCTGCGCGTGAATGTCGCGTTCCTGCTGCATGGTGTATCTGGCAACCAGCTTGCCGGCTGCCACCGGCGACGTTCCATCCGACGGCAACGCCCAGGGGATCAATATTTGCCGGGCCTCTTCCAACCGGTTCAGATGGGCGGTCAGTGAGGTGATCAACTCCGGAAAAAAGGTCAGGTTGCCGCTGGTCCTGAGAATGGCGGATTGCAGCGCTTCCGCATCCTGAAATATCTGGGCTGATGCAGCGCCAAACTGCCGATAGGCAGCGTCGATCTCTTCAATGCCCACGGTCATCTTAATCTGTGCGTTGTCGCCGGCGGGCACTGCGGAGGCCTCCGGCGATTGGCGGGTGTGCATCTTTCGGGTGGCGCCGGTTATGGATTCCAGTATCTGCTGAACCTGGTCCACAAACTCCCGTGACTGATCCGACAAACTGCACATCTCCTGTGAGAGCGAATGAAGGGTTCTTCCCTTGCTGCCCAGACGGTTGGCCGCCAGAATGGCGTTTATGGCCTTGATGTCGATTTCAAGGCTGATGGCGAGAACATCGCTGGTGAAACTTGAGAGGCCGGCGGCGATTTGGGTGGCCTGCGTCGCCGCCGATTGCATCTGGCCCAGCAGACTGTCCGCCCGCACCATGACCTGGGCAAGATCAGCCAGGGCCGTGTTGAGGGTTCCGATGGGGTCCTCCGCGGTGGCTTCAAAAACCTGGCCGGCCGCCTCATCCCTGGATGATACGCCGGCCAGACAACTGGCCAGGCGGCCAACTTCGGCGCCCATCTCTTCAAAGGCGCCGCGACTGTTTTGATGAACCTCGTCCACTTCGGCGATGAGATGTTTCAACTGCTGCGTCTGAAGGGCCACGATGGCATGCGCCACGCCGAATCGTTCCGTCTCGCAGCATACGGAATCGCCGTCGGCCGGCTTTTCGACAATTAAACCGGCCACATCACCAAGGCCCTCGGCAATATGCGCGATGCGTTGATGCATGCTGTCATGCAGCTGGATGCCCATCACAATTTCACCCACCTGCCGGGAAATTTCCCTGGAGTGGATACCGGCCGCTTCCAGGGCCCCGAGTGTATCCGCGGTGAGGGTCTGGATGTTGGCGACCGCCGTCTGAAGGGACCGCCCGGCCGCATCAGCAAGTCCGTCCAGCTGCTCGAGTCCATGGGCAATCCGGCCACCGGCGGAAAATTGGCCGGATTTGGCGGCCTGGACATCCTCAAAGATGCTGCGCGTCAAATCAACGACCCTGCCGGAAAGCACCCTGATTTCCCGGGCCACCACCCCGAAGGTCTCACGGGATTCATGGGACCGGGAACTTTCTACACCGATATTGAGGGCCAGTATCCTGAAAAATTTGCCGATCTTGACACCCATGTCGCATATGCCGTCTGCCGCGTGAAGATGATCGGCCACCGCGGAGATCTGGTCCAGGTCACCTGCGACGTAAGTCTGGCAGTTCTTCAGCTCCGCAAGGGATTGCCTGGCCAGTTTGTCTACTTTGGAAAGCACGCCGTCGTCTGTGTTCCCGGCAATGCGCTGGACGGCGGAAAGCGTCTGCTGTGCCAGGGTGTCGGCTGCCGAATAAATCGATTGCAGCTGCCGGCCGATGTCGACGAAATCAGGCCCGACGTTGCTGCTGGTGGCTGTCAGCGCTTCAGCCAAGGTCGACAGCGCTGCCGGCAGGTCATGCGCTGCGCTCACGGTTCGGGAACACGCGGGATTGTCTGTGCTTTCGTCATGCATGGGAAAACCAGTCAGTTTTTCGAAATTGTCTCAACGGGGTGCCCGGGGCGCTTGCCGCGGCTATTTCCCAGCTGTTTGCTTTAATATCTTTCAAACTCACTATCCATGGCATCCGCCTTTGCCGCTGCCACCTCCCCCAGATCCAAGGCATATCCCTCAGGCCTGTCAGCCCCCAGAAAGTCCTTTTTTATCTCGATCAGGCCGCCGTCTCCGCCGGCCTTGCTTTTTGGAGCCGTTTTTTGCTGTGCCGCCTGTGCGGTGTCAGCAGCCCGGTTGATGCGCCGCTCATCGAGGTGCTCAATCCTGAAAAACGCCATGTTATCCTGGAGCTGTTCGGACTGGCTGGACAGCTCCTCGGATGTCGAGGCCATCTCCTCTGCCGCCGACGCGTTCTGCTGGATGACCTGATCGAGCTGCTGGATGGCCTTGTTGATCTGCTCGGCACCGGTGGTCTGCTCATTGCTGGCCGCGCTGATCTCCTGGACCAGTTCGGCGGTTTTCTGGATATCCGGCACCATCTTTGAGAGCATTTCTCCGGCACTCTCGGCCACTTCCACGCTGGAACCGGACAGGTTGCTGATCTCGGCGGCGGCGGTCTGGCTGCGTTCGGCCAGCTTGCGCACCTCGGAGGCCACCACGGCAAAGCCCTTGCCATGTTCGCCGGCCCGGGCGGCCTCGATGGCGGCATTGAGCGCCAGCAGATCCGTCTGGCGGGCAATCTCTTCGATGATGGCGATTTTCTCGGCAATGTTTTTCATGGCTGCCACCGTCTCGGAAACGGCCTTTCCACCGGTGTGGGCATCTTCTGCGGATTTTGCCGCTATTTTTTCAGTCTGCAGGGCATTGTCGGCGCTCTGCTTGATGTTGGCAGCCATCTGCTCCATGGAGGAAGCGGCCTCCTCGGCGGCGGCCGCCTGTTCGGTGGCGCCCTGGGACATCTGCTCCGATGATGCGCTCAGCTCCTGGCTGCCGGAGGCGACGTTTTCCGACGCCCGTTTCACACCCTCGACGATTCCGCGCAATTTCGAGACCATCTCTTTCAGTGCCCGGGCCATCATTCCCAGCTCATCTTTCCGGTCCACGTCAATGTCGGCAGTGAGATCGCCGGCGGCAATGGCTTTCGCAAACACCACGGCCCGGGACAGTTTGCCCACGATCCCCCGGGTAATGGCCATGCCCAGTACGATGCCCACCAGTAGGGAAAGCACGGTGACCCCGACGATGACGCTGATCGCTTTATTTTTGGCAACACGCCCTTCATCTTTGGCCGCCTGCATTTCCTTTCCGGACAGCTGCTCGACCTTGCCGAGCAGGAGCGCCGCTTCATCGCCAAATTCGTCCAACTGCTGCATGGCGGCTTCTGCCATGCGGGCCTGGGCGATGGCTTGTCGGTGGGCGGCCATGAGGGTGTCCGTCCTTTTTTGAAAATCCGTGTGATTGCCGTCCAGCTCCATGACCGCCTTACGGATCGCCGGATTGTCGGTCGCAACAAAGACCTGGCCGTCTGCCGTGCCCCCGTTCAGGATTGCAGATACTTTTTCATCAAAGCCGGCGACCCACTGCCGGTACCCTTTTTCTATCTCATCCAGTTGCTGCGGATCGCGTGTCTGGGCAAACTCTTCAATCTGGAGTCGGGTCTGGGCCATGGCGATCTTGAGTTCATTGGCCAGGTCCGCCAGGGGGACTTCCTCACGCAAAATGGCCCTGGCTTCGCCGCCGATGCCGGCATGTATCGCCCGTTGGGCGATTTCTGCGGCAATCATTTCTTCAACCGCCGATGCATCGGCATAAATTTCATCGTAGACCGCTTCCATTTTATCCATCGCCTTGTCTGCCACCGCCTTTTGCCCCAGCAGCTTTCGGCCCTCCTGCATCATTTTTTCGCCGGCCACCTGGAATTTCTCATTGTGGAGGGTGTCCGCCTGTGTGACCAGTGCGGCCAGATCCGGGTTGTCGGTTCTGACGACGGTCGTTCCTTCTTCGAGGCGGGCACCTTCGAGAATGGCACCGGCAAAACGGTCGAAATCGGATAACGCCTGCCGGTAGTCTTCCTGGATCCCTTCCAGACTGTCCGCATTGTCGGTGGCAAGGGCCGCCGTGGCCCCTTTGAATTCTTCCATGGCATTTCTGGCGACCATCAGTGAAAGCTTCATCTCGTTGGCCATGTCGACCAGCGGCGCCTCTTCGTCCCCGACCACCACCAGGGAATGGCTGACCGTCCGGATGCCGTCAAAGCCGACGTAGCCCGTGGCAGCCAGCAATGACAATAAGCATCCGAATCCTATGGCTAATTTCTTCCCGATGGTGATATCTTTCCATTTTTTCATTAAAAAATCCTTTCCACATCTAAAGACTTGTCCGGGTGACATCTTGGTTTTCAGCAAACGCTGCCTGATCGGCGCTGAAACTTTTTATGCTATCGGCATCGAGCGCATGCATCTTTACTGAAAAAATCAAGAAAGCGAGCCGCCCCGACGCCAGCCATCGGGTATTAGATCCCTCCGCCCGGCAGTCGGGGGCCGTGGGTGCGGGCGATGCCGGTTTTTTCCAAACGGTGCGTTAGATTATTGTCAGTTGAAAAGATCCGAAATTGATGAGAAACTTACCGCCTGGCAGGGGTTTGAACAATGCGCCGCAGAAGATGCCCTTCGCGATTGGCGTCCGGACAAAAAGGGATTGAATGGTCGAATTGACCGATGGGTCGGCAGGTTTCGGAGCAGATCCGACATCGTCATCGGCATCTGTCTCCTGCAGAATGAGGTCGCCGACAAGTTGGTTTCAAAAGGATGGTCGGGGTGTTGAAAATATATGTCGATGCCGATGCCTGCCCGGTCAAGCCGGAGGCCTGCAAGGTGGCCAGGCGGTACGGGCTGACCGTAACCTTTGTTTCCAACACACGCATGCGCATTCCCGATCCGGGGATATCGACGCTGGTGGTCGTCGACGGCGGCTTCGATGCGGCGGACGACTGGATTGCCGAGCAGGTGTCCGCAGATGACATCGTGGTGACGGCGGACATTCCGCTGGCCCACCGTTGCATCGGAAAGGGCGCAGGGGTGATCGGCCCGAGCGGCCGGCCCTTCGACGAGGAAAATATCGGCCAGGCCATGGCCGTGCGCGACCTCATGGCCGATCTGCGCGAGGCGGGCACGATCACCGGCGGCCCGCCGCCGTTTCAGAAAAAGGATCGCTCCCGATTTCTTCACGGTCTTGACCAGATGATTCAGACGATCATCCGGGAACGCGAAAAATGAGCGGATCGTCTTTCGGTTGAAGCCCGCCGACCTGGAACCGCTGTCCGGCGGGCGGCGGGTTGCGCTGCCCGGGTGATCCGCGCCGGCGGTTGACACCCTGTTCACGTAAATCCCAATGGCGCGCTGGAGAGGACCTGAAATGACGCGAGGCGTGAAACGCATTCCGGCCGTCGCGGGGTGCTGGCCGTCGGCCTGTCGGCTGCCGCCGTGTGGTTTCTGGCCCAGGCGATGCCTATGGGCACCGGCTATGTCGCCAGGTACCTGTGCTCTTCCACCTTCATCTCCGGGCGGGATCCGAAGGCTGTTTTTAACGAAGATGTAAAACCGGTCAACCCGCTGGCCGGAGTCGTGGCCTGGGATGTCGACGCGGACGATCAATCCGTCACGGCCACGGCGTTCAAGGTTTTCCGGTCCAAGGCCATCTACCGCGCCGGCTGCGGCTGCACCCTGGTGGCCGATGCCACGGGGGCGGCGCTTCCGGCGGCCGGTTGTGGCCCCACGCGCCGGGGGACGCCTATGCGGCGCAGGGCTTCCAGGAGCAGAAGGTCATCGTGATTCCTACGAGGGGGCTGGTGCTGGTCCGCTTCGGCGCCACCGCCGACCGGTCTGCGTGGGATACCGATGCCTTCATCCTCGATGTCATCCGGGCGCTTCCCGGATAACCCCTCCGTATGCATCACACACATGGCAACGGTGCGTGCACCGCCGGGGAAAGGCGGCTAACGGTGAAGGCCCTTGCCGCCGATGGCGGCGGCCATTTTCTTTGCCTGCCGGTGATAGGCGTGTGCGCTGTCCAGGTCGCCCTTCTTGAGCATGAGATCCGAAAAACGGCTTAAACTGACCACCAGTTCGGGAATTGCTTCCGCACGGGGCGACAGGTCGATGCTTTTCTGCATGTGGCCGGCCACCTGGTGCCAGTCCGGACGGCTTTGCGCTGCAGCCAGTATCGCCATGGCCCGGCAGCTGGCGATGTCACCCCATCGCTGTCCGGACTGGCCCAGCGCCATGGCCTTTTTATTGATGGTTTCCGCCCGGCGATATTTCCTGTGCAGGGCCAGGTTTTCGGCGAAAAGGGCGTAGAAGAACCGCATTGCCAGGACGGAATCCACGTTGGCCATCATGTCGATGGATTGCCCCATGACCGTGAGTCCCTCCGGCTGCCTGCCTGAATTGAACAGGGCCGCCCCTTTAAAGAACGTGCCCCAGATGATGGGCAGGGCATTGTCCAGCTTCCTGGACAGGCCGATACATTGCCTGCAGTTGTTGATGGACGCCGTCCAGTTGCCATACCAGAACAGGACGGTTCCCAGATAGCCGAAGGCCATGGCCTCGAAGGTCGGAACCTCACGTTTTCTGGCGATTCTTATGGCCTTTGCGAGGGTGCCCATACTTTCCTACCCAGTAGGACACCCGGGCAACACGGTGGCGGGAGTCGAACCTCCTGGCCAGATCGAGTGACCGGCCCAGCGCACGCATGATTTTATTGGAAGGGGCATACTGGGACACTTCGGCCCACCCCAGCGTCAGATCGATAAACTTTTTCCGGTTTTTCGGATCCAACGGGCTTGCATCGACAATCGACAGTTCGGTTTCGTAATCTCTTCTTGATTCCGGCAGGGAATGGACACGGGCTGCCTTGGCTGCGGCCATTTCCAGATAGAGCAGTGCTTTTTCCGTATGGGTGCTTTGGGAATGATGATGGGCCAGATTCTCGCACTGCTCTTCGAGACGACCGGCGTATAGTTCCTCCAGGGCCCGACCCTCAGAAGTATGACAGGCCTTTCGTTTTTTTAAAAGCAGGCTTTCATAAACCGCAACCTGGGTCAGCACGTGCTTGAACATATACGCCGCTTCCGGAGCCCGCCGGACCTGTTGAACCAGCTCCTGGGCGATGAGCACTTCAAGCGAAAGGGGCAGCCGGCGCACGTTGCCGGCCATGTGTTTCAGGATTGAATCCGATGCCTCATCAACCCAGTGCCAGTCCTCCAGAATCAGGACCATCGGCTTTCGCCTGGAATTCAGCAGGTTGATTTCAACCAGGGCCTGTCTGATCGAATTTTTAAGGTGTTGGCCGCGCAGGCCTCCGGGCAGCGGATATCGCTGGCTTGGAATGGAAAGCAGGTGCAGATACAGGGGCAGGTAGCCCTCGAGGGAGGCGTCGATCGCCAGGACATTCGAGCGGATTTTTTTTCCAGCTCCGCGGTGCTGTCTTCTTCTTTAAGCAACAGGCCGCGCTTGAGTGCGTTGAGAAATGGGAAATAGGGGATATTGCTTCCGTAAGACTGGCAGCGGCCCTGCAGCACGGTAATGCTTTTCCTGTCAAGGCGGTGGCGGAATTCGTATGCCAGACGGCTTTTCCCCGCACCGGCCTCACCGGTTACGGTGACGAACTGCCCCTTTCCGGCAACGGTTTTTTCGAGGCATGCGTGCAGCCTGGCGAGTTCCTCATGCCTGCCCGTGAACGCGGTGAAGCCGTGTCGCCGGGCCGCCTCGAACCGGGTGTTCACTTCCAGGATATCCACCACCCGGTGCGGTTTGACCGGCCGGGCGATTCCTCTCAAGAGGAACCGGCCGACCGGCCGGGTTTCAAAATAGGGCGCGATCAGGCGGTGGGTCCGGCTGCTGACCAGAATCTCATCCGGTCTGGCCCTGGCTGCAAGCCTTGAAGCCAGATTCAGCGTATCCCCGACAACCCCGTGGATCCCTTTTTCACGATCATTTCCCCGGTGACGATAAGGCCGGTGTGAATGCCGCTGTGCGTGCGCAATGGCCGTCCGATTCGGTTTTCATGCTCCGGGCTGATGGATCGCACCATATGATGAATTTTTCTGGCCGCCCTGACCGCCTTCACCGGGTCGTCTTCATGGACCGCCGGCAAACCGAAAATGGCCAGCACCGCGTCTCCGATGAATTTTTCGATAACCCCCCGGTAATGGGCAATCGTCTTGGCGATCTCCGAAAAGATACGACTGGAGACCTCTCGGGTCTCTTCGGGATCGAGTTGGTCAGCCATAGCGGTGTAGCCGGAGAGATCGGAAAAAAATAGCACAAATTACCACAACGTGGTATTAATTACAATCGGTGCCCCAACCCCGTCCGCAGCGGCGAAATCAAGCCTTGAATCTGTGAGGATGGATTCCGGTGCGGCACCGCATGGAAAAATGCATGGAGATACGGAAGGAGGGACTTCAAATGCATATGCACAAAAATGAAATTCCGATCAAAATAAGTGCTCCCGGAGCCGTGGCGCGACAAAAGACCGATTTTGGAGATGCGTCCGGTTTCGGTGTGATCGGCGGCGAACATTTTACCATGGACGCAGGGGTGGACATTGCCCCGTTGCTCCGGGGCCTCGAAAATGATCTTTGCGACGCCCCCCATTGGGGGTATCTGATTCAGGGTGCGCTCACGGTCACGTTCAGGAACGGGGACACGGAGAACGTCAATGCCGGCGACCTGTTTTACTGGCCCCCCGGCCACACGGTAAAAGCGGACCAGAACGCGGAATTTGTGTTGTTCAGCCCGCAGCGGGAACATACGCCGGTGATGGATCACATCAACCGCAAACTGGAGGGGTAAGACGGATCCGGACGCCATGGGCGAACCGGGTCAATCGATAAAGAGGTGGCGATACCCTTGCCAGCCGGCTGCCGGCCGGAAGACTCTGGAGAAGGGGTCGTGTCGCCGGTGGCCGGCGGGGTCATCACCGGCATCGTTTGCGGATGTTCAGGACAGCCGGCTGAACGCCTGACCGGGGATGGCCTGCATCGCTTCGGCTTGACTTTACGGGGAATCCCTTTATTATGGTTTTTACCCGCTGTTTCTTTGCCATCAACAACCCACTTTTCTTTATCGAGGTAATCTAATGCTTTCCCACCTTGATCCCGTATTTCTGGCACGTGTCCAGTTTGCCTTTACCGTGGCCTACCACATCACCTTTCCGGCGTTTACCATCGGCCTGGCCAGCTGGCTGGCCGTGGTGGAATGGCGCTGGTTGAAAACAGGCGACCCGCTTTACGAGCAGATTTACCGCATGTGGGTCAAGATCTTTGCCGTCACCTTCGGCATGGGGGTGGTTTCCGGTGTGGTGCTTTCCTACCAGTTCGGCACCAACTGGTCCGTGTTCGCCGACAAGGTGGGCAACGTGCTGGGGCCGCTGCTGGGCTACGAAGTGCTCACCGCCTTTTTCCTGGAGGCCTCCTTTCTCGGAATCATGCTTTTCGGCTGGAACCGGGTGAGCCGCCGGATGCACTTTGCCGCCACGGTGATCGTGGCGGTGGGTACCCTGATCTCGGCCTTCTGGATCCTGTCCGCCAACAGCTGGATGCAGACCCCGGCGGGGTTTCGTGAGGGGGCTGACGGCCTGCTTTACCCCACCGACTGGATCGCGGTGATCTTCAACCCGTCATTTCCCTACCGCATGATCCACATGGTGACCGGGGCCTACCTGACCACGGCCTTCGTGGTCGGCGGTATCGGCGGCTATTACCTGTGGCGGGGCCTGCACGTGAAGCATGCCCGGATCATGCTGGGCATGGCCATGATCATGGCCATCTTCGTGGCGCCCATGCAACTGCTGTTCGGTGACATGCACGGATTGAACACCTTCAAGCACCAGCCGGTCAAGGTGGCCGCCATGGAGGGCATCTGGGATACGGAGAAGGGCGCCGGCCTGCGACTGTTTGCCTGGCCGGATCAGATCGAGGAACGCAATACCCTGGAAATATCCATCCCCAAGCTCTCCAGCTTTATTCTCACCCACGATTTCAACGGCGAGGTGAAGGGCCTCAAATCCTGGGCCCGGGCGGATCGCCCCCCGGTGGCCATGGTTTTCTGGACCTTCCGCATCATGGTGGGGCTGGGCATGCTGATGATCGCCACCGGCCTGGTGGCCCTGGTGCTTTACATTCGCAAAGCATTGTTCACCACGCGCTGGTTTCACCTGTGGTGCGTGGCCATGACGCCGGCCGGCTTCGTGGCCGTGGTGGCCGGCTGGTTCGTCACCGAAGTGGGCCGGCAGCCGTATATCGTGTTCAACGTATTGCGCACCTCGGAGACCATTTCGCCGGTGGCTGCGGGGCCCATCGCCATGTCCCTGGCCGCGTTTGTCGTCACCTATGGCCTGGTGTTTACCGCCGGGGCCTATTACATCCTCAAACTGATCGGCAAGGGGCCGGATTCCACCGGTGAAGATGCCTACGGCAGCCACGGGGTGAAACAGCCGCCCCTGGTCACGGATCTCGCTGCCGGGACAGGAGGGAAAGATGTTTAGTTTCGAGAGTTTTCTGGATCTGCCGCTGGTCTGGTATGCGCTGATCGGTACGGCCATTTTCCTTTACATCCTGCTGGACGGCTTCGATCTCGGCGTGGGCATCCTGTTTCCGTTTGCCCCGTCGGACCAGTGCCGGGACCGTATGATGAACTCCATCGCCCCATTCTGGGACGGCAACGAGACCTGGCTGGTGCTGGGCGGCGGCGGCCTGTTCGCCGCCTTTCCCCTGGCCTACGCCATTCTCATGCCGGCGTTTTACATTCCCATCATCTTCATGCTGCTGGGACTGATTTTCCGCGGGGTGGCCTTTGAGTTCCGGTTCAAGGCCACCGGCAAATCCCGGCGGATCTGGGACTACTCGTTTCACTTCGGATCCCTGACGGCCACCTTCATGCAGGGCGCGGTGCTGGGCACCTTCGTTCACGGCATTTCCGTGGAGGGACGTAATTTCTCCGGCAGTGCCTTCGACTGGCTGAATGCCTTCAGCCTCATGGTCGGTGTTGCCCTGGTGACCGGATACGCCCTGTTGGGCGCCACCTGGACGATCATGAAAACCGAGGGCGCCACCCAGGACTGGGCCCGGCAGTCTGCCCGCTACGTCTTGTTATTCGTGGCCATGTTCATGGGACTGGTCAGCCTGGCCATGCCGATGATGAACAGTGACATCAAGGCCCTGTGGTTCAGCCTGCCCAACTTCTACTTCCTGCAGCCCATGCCGATCCTCTCGGCGGTCTTTTTCATCATGCTCTGGCGGGACCTGCGCACCGAGCGGGAATACCGGCCCTTTTTACTCACCCTGGGCATTTTCCTGATGAACTACATCGGCATCGGGGTCAGCACCTGGCCATGGCTGGTGCCCTTCAAACTGACCCTCTGGGATGTGGCCGCCGCACCCGAATCCCAATCCCTGCTGCTGCTGGGCACGGTGTTTCTGCTGCCCTGCGTCCTGGCCTACACGGGGTATTGCTTCTGGGTGTTCCGGGGCAAGGCCTCCCATGAGCACGATGCGGCTTACTGAGAAGCAGCGCCAGTGGCTGTGGTTTGCCGGGCTGTTCGTCGGCGGGATGACCGCCATGCTGGTGCTGGCCGGGGCCGTTCGGTTGATGCTGGGCATGAAGATGTAACCGGCCGGACGACCGCCGCTTCGGCCCGTTGCACAGGCGATGGACTTCGACAGGATTCAAGGAATCGGAGCGGGCGATTCAAATGGCCCGGAGGGCGGACAGGGAATCGGCCGCCGACAACCTGGGCATTCGGCCGGACGGGTCTGCAAGGCGTTGACCACGGAAACGACCGAAATCGAAATGGCTGACGGCAATACGTCTATTTTTTCCAGAACCGTGCCTCTATCGCTTTAACTGCATCACGGCGCTCCGGACTGAGGAACCGCCTGTAGATCTTTTCATGGGGGTCAACCGGTCCGCCGAGAATTTTTTCCTCGATCAGGGCGAGTGCCTCTATGGATTTGTCGCAGACCGGATAGCCTTTTTCGTCCAGGTGGACCGCCGGATGGAAGTCGGCACGAGAGATGTTGTTGATGTCAACCAGACAGGGGTTGCCCGCAACGGTGAGGATGAGATTGCCCGCACCGGCCAGGTCGGGGATATGCCCGGCTTCATCGACCATCCGTTTAATGCTTTCGATAAACCGGCGGCTATTTTGCCTGACCGTTCGGATCCATTCGTCCCGCGTCAGGGGCAGCGTCCGCTCCCTGTGGCCCAGCGTGTCGTAGAGCGCCGGCAGCAGTTCCCGTGCGTCAAGAAGGGTCCACGGGTCCAGGATTTCCCCTTCTACATATTCCTGGAATCCGCACAGCACCAGGTCCCACCCGTAAGGCCCCCGGTAATCCACGATGCACTCTGTGGAGGTGGCAATGAAATCGGGCGCCAGGTAGCGTTCGACGGTTTTGACCCGACCGATTTCGGCCATGGCGTTGTCGAGCGTTTTCAGTCGGGACCGGAAGATGCGAAACATTCTGCGCGGCGTCGCTTTGGGAAACATCCTGATCCCGTCGATCAGGGTCCCCGAACGTTCGATCTCCACATCCGCCGGATCCAGGATCTCCATGATGTGGGAACGCAGGCCCTGCCTGAAATGACGCCGGAAGACGCAGGGCGGGGATGACCGGACAAAGTTCAGTGCCGTGGCATCTGCGTGGCTGATGGATGGCCGGTTTCTGATGTCTTCAGGCATGTCACCCGTTTCCTTGGCCCTGAAGGCCTGCCCAATCGAATTTCACCCCGCTGCCTCTCCGTTCCCGCCAAATAGTCTTTTAGTCATTCAGTGGTAGGGAAAACCCACCGGCTTCCTTTTTAGCATACAAGAAAACGATATTAAATCATAATGTTGTGATTCATCTCCGGCGATGCCCGGCAGACCTTCCCCACGGACGTCCGCCTTGAAGACCCCTGGGCGATGAATAAGTTAACTGGTCAACGAGGACCAAACAACCATCCAACCGGAGGTGAATCATGAAAATCAGTGTCAAATGCTTCTCATCGTTGCACAATGGCGATACCTGCAGGCATGACCGTGGCCGCACCGTATCCCTCACCGGCGGGACTACCACCGCTAAAACCCTTGCCGACCACGTTCGGATCCCCGAGCGGGACATCGCTCTGGTATTCGTCAACGGTCGACGAACGGGGATCGGCAAACGGCTGGCCGACGGGGACAGGGTTGCCTTCGTGCCGGCCGTAGGCGGCATGTAGACAATGGATCGCTCCGTGAAAGGGGATGTGCCGATGAAACCGATCGACGCTGAACAGAACCGCAAAATGGCCCGGGTTGTCGAACAGCGGGTCGGAAACGGGCCGTCGGATCTGGTTGCCGGCTGGCAATCAATGCTGGCGGACCTGCTGGACCGGATGGCGGCCTATCTGAGACCCGGGGCCACCGTGACCTTTCAACAGTTGGTGCCGGATGAAATAGCATTTTTTCAGCGGTTATCCCGTGCCGTAACGGTGCCTCGATCGGCGGCCGCCTTTTACCTCCCGCCCAGTGTTCGGCATCAGATGCTGGGCGGGCCCTCCGGCGGCGAGGACGGAACCCCTCCCCCCGATGCCGGCGTGCTGGTCGCCAGCCATGTGGCCGACCATGGCATCATCGTCAACGCGTTGTTCGCCTATCCGCCATTCACCCCCGCGGTGGATGTTTACGGTCAGGGGCAATTCGTGGCGGGCTATCAATACGACACCATCGAAGCCTGCCTCGCCGAGTTGGGAGATATCCTGCGGCGTCATCTGGCCGGGGCACCCGAGCATCCATCAACCCACAAGGAGAAGACGACTCATGAATGAATCGACCTTCGTTGTCGTGGGCGGCAGTTCCGGCATCGGCCTGGACATCACCCGTCGACTGTCCCGGAAAAATCATTCGGTGGCCGTCGTTTCCCGGTCGGCAGACTCCCTGTCGGGATTGCCCGGGGTGACGCACCTGCCGCTGGACATCACCCGGGATGCCATCGCCAGGGACGCGATCCCGGCAGCCGTTCAGGGGCTGGCCTATTGTCCCGGTTCGATTCGCCTGCGCCCGTTCCACCGCCTTAAAGAAGAAGACTTTCTGGCCGACTGGCGCATCAACTTTTTCGGCGCCGTGAACGCCATCCAGTCCTGTCTGCCGGCCTTGAAAAAGGCCAGCGGGTCGGGTTCGGTTGTCCTGTTCAGCACCGTGGCCGTGGGAACGGGGATGCCTTTTCATGCTTCGATTGCCAGTGCCAAAGGGGCTCTGGAAGGGTTGACCCGCTCACTGGCAGCCGAGTTTGCACCCAGGATCCGGGTAAACGCCGTCGCGCCGTCGCTGACGGACACGCCGCTGGCTGGAACCCTGCTGTCCGATGAGGGCAGACGATCGGCCGCCGCGGAACGACATCCGCTGAAACGATTCGGAAAGGCCCGCGATGCAGCGGCTGCCGCGACGTTCCTTCTCGAGGAATCCGCCGCCTGGATTACCGGCCAGGTGATTGCCGTGGACGGGGGCATGGGATCGGTGCGAACGTTCAAATGAACCCGCCACGTAAAGGAAGTGTCGCCATGAAATCTCCAGCGGACAGCCCGGTCCTCATGTCAGCCGCAGCGGAACCCGGCGCCGGCCCTTCACCGGACAACCCGTCACGACGCAAGGGTGCGCTCCTGGGCATGTTTATCGGCGATGCGCTGGCGATGCCGGTTCACTGGTACTACGACCGTGGGGCCCTTGCGCGGGACTACGGCCGGGTGGCCGGATACCTGGCGCCCAAAAACCCCCATCCGGACAGCATCCTGTGGCGCTCCTCCTACACCCCGGTAAATGAAAGGGCCGACATCCTCCACGACCAGGCCCGGTTCTGGGGGCGTCCGGGGGTGCATTATCACCAGTTTCTGCGGGCCGGTGAAAATACGCTGAACCTGAAGCTATGCAACCTGCTGATCAAGACCATGCAGGCCAGGGGTGGATATGATGCCGACGCCTATCTGTCGGAATACATCGCTTTCATGACCACCCCCGGCAGCCACCGGGACACGTACGTGGAAGAATATCACCGCCGTTTTTTTGCCAACTATGCGTCGGGCAAGCCCCCGACGGCCTGCGGGGTCAACGAAAAGCACATCAGCGGGGTGATCGGCATGATTCCGCTTATCGTCTACTACGCTCAGGATCCCGACCTGGCCAGGCGGCTGGCCATGGCGCATCTCGGCCTCACCCATCTGGGTTCCCGGATGGCCGCGGCCGGTGAATTCCTCGCGGATGTGCTGCTTCCGGTTCTTTCCGGTGAATCGCTTTTTGACGTGATCGCGCGAAAAGTCCGGCGGCAGGACAATCCGCTGTTGGGCCATCCCCTGATGCGATGGCTTGCGGACCCCGATGAAACCGTTGTCGGGCGGCGATTGAGCACGGCCTGCTATGTGGAAGACGCATTGCCGGCGACCGCCTACCTGGCCCTGAAATACCACGACAAGGTGGAGCGGGGACTGGTTGCCAACACCCGTCTGGGCGGGGACAACGCCGGCCGGGGTGCGGTCCTGGGCGCGCTGCTGGGAGCGGCCAACGGGCATGGCTCATTCCCGGAGTCCTGGATCAGGGGCCTGCGTCATCCACCACCGGACCTGATCTAAAAATGAACGTGCGGACCCTTCAGGCGATATCGGTGCGTATGGCCGAACCAGGTAAAACGCCCAGCTGTGGGCGTGATATTTTTTCAATGATAAATGGAAAGGGCAAACCAATGAACACGGAAACGAATGAGACGTTATACGTCAAAGTCAAGGATATGGCGGGAAACGATTTTGTGTGTCCCCTGGAAGAACTCAAAGACCCGGGCAGTATCAGCGATACGGAACTGGAAAACTGCGTCGAGGATGCCGTGGTTGGCCGTTATGCCGGTCAGTTGAAAATCGTGGCCCCTGAAACGTGATGCTGCTTAACCCCCTTGCCCGAGTTGTGAAAAAAAGCGCCGTCGGCCCATTATGCCAACGGCGCTTTTTGGGTTTAGCTTTACAGCGGCTCAGGGTTGCACAGGTTCTTGTCGCTGGCCGCGCTTCGTCCGCAGTTCTTGCAGAAGTGCGTGGCCGGTTGGATCAGTTTTTTGAATGCGTCGGTATCGGAGTCGATAAATCCCTCTTCCTGGAGGGCACAGAGGGTTTTTTCAGTTGTTTCATTCATGTCGGATTCCTTTCCATATGGTTTCTCAATGTTCGGTTGAGGCTGCTGGTTTTATCCTACGACCCGTTCCTGTTCGCTGCGGGCGGGCCGGCAGGACTGCGTGTCGGGCATTCAGTCCGACACGGGCGCTTAAAATAATTCCTCGAAAAAGAATGTCATGTGTTGCCAGGAGCGACGGTCCGCGGACGGGCTGTAGGCCAGGGCGGCCATGTCCCGCTTGTCCGCATCGGGGTTGGTGAAGCTGTGGCGGGTGCCGCCGTAGGCGATCATCTGCCAGTCGATGGATGAGGCGTTCATGGCTGCGGCATAGGTGCTCATGGCCTCGGGTTGGTTCATCGGATCGGCGGCACCGTGGCAGATCAGGATTTTGGCCCGGGTGCGTGCGGCCTGCTCGGCGGTCGGCGGCATCAGGGAGCCGTGAAAACTGACGACGCCCTTGATGTCCGCACCGCCATAGGCCAGCACCTGGACGGTGGCGCCGCCGAAGCAGTAGCCGATGGCCGCCAGCCGTCCGGCGTCGACCATGGGCTGCTTTTTGAGGACCTCCAGTCCGGCCATGGCCCGTTTCAGCCATCCGTCCATATTTCCGTTGACCGCCTTCATCCAGGCGGCGGCCTGGTCCGGGTGCTCGGTGGACTTGCCCTTGCCGTACATGTCCAGGGCGAAGGCCACAACCCCCATGTGGGCCAATTTCTCGGCGCGGCTTCGGGCATAGTCGTTCAATCCCCACCATTCATGGACCACCAGGACGCCGGGGGCTTTACCGGAAACGGCATCATCGTAGGCCAGGTAGCCTTCCAGGGAGACCCCGCCGTGGGTGTATGAAATGGCCTGGGTCACCACTTTGCCGTGGGCGGTGCCGGCCAGCAAAAGAATAGCCAGTAATAGGGTCAGGCGTCGAATGTTCATGAATCCTCCTTCTTCTAAAGGTCGGCAATCGGGCGGGCTGACTCGGGTTGTCGCCGACCTGGGATGGGTTGGTACAGAGATGATGCACATGGATTTACATGCTGTAGCGCGTGATGATCACGCCAATCCCGTGCTGTCGGTGTTTAGATCGATGGTTTTTAAGATAGGAAGGATTTCAGGATTCTCAAGGTGGTCGGCGGCCCCCTGCCGATGAACCCCGAAAAAGGCTGCCCGTTGAAGCGCCGATGCGGTCAAACGAATGATTCCGGAGACAGCCAGGCTGTCGTCCGGAATCGATTGCCCGTCTATAATCGCAGTCGCGAGCGCATTCCCCGCCGTTTGCGGCGGGGGGCGCTGGTGAATGATTCGAAGGATTAAAGGTCCAGGCCGCACTTGTTCAAGGTCACCATGCCGCCCTGAACGCTGACCGGATCGGTGACGCCCATCTCCCTCAGGTTGAGTTGGGCTTCATAGGAGCGCACGCCGGTGTTGCAGATCAGGATCAGGTCCTTGTCCGTCGGGATTTCAGCCATGCGTTGCCGCAGTTCATCCTGGGGAATGTTGACCCAGCGGTCGGGATATTTTTTAGCAAAGGATTCGCCATCCTGACGGGCGCGGCAGTCGAGGATCAACAGGTTGCCGTTTCCGTTGACCCATTTTTCGGCAAAGCCATCGGCGTCGATGGGCTGATAGTGGCCGTCCAGCATGTTCTCGGCGGTATTGGCCAGGGCGTTGAGCACGTCCATGGCCGACGAAAACGGGGGCGAGTAGGCCAGCTCCACATTGCTGAGCCGGTCGATGGTGGGCCGGTCTTCCAGCATGGCGGCCACCATGTTGATGCGTCCCACGACGGCGTCACCCTCTTCCCCGAATCCCTGGATACCCAATATGCGCCGTGATTTCTTTTCAACGACCAGTTCCAGGTGGATCATGGCCTTGTCCGGGTAAAAGTGGGCGCGGTCCAACTGGGCCACCTGGACACTGACCGCATCGAAGCCTGCGCGGCGGGCCCTTTCCAGGCTCAATCCGGTTCCGGCCAGGGCGGCCTCGAAGGTCTTGACCACAAAGGAGCCGACAGCACCCCTGAATTCGGCGCTTCCCCCGGCGAGGTTCGTGCCGATCACCCGGCCCTGCCGGTTGGCCATGGACCCTAAAGGAAAGTAACCCGGCTGGCCGGTCACCAGATTGCGGATTTCCGCACAGTCCCCGCCGGAATAAATGACCGGATCGGAGGTGCGCATGTGCTCGTCCACGGCAATGGCACCGGTCGGCCCGAGCCGCAGCCCGGCCTCGCGGGCCAGTTCCACATTGGGGGTGGCCCCGATGGCGATGATCACCAGGTCCGCCTCCAGTCGCCGTTTGCTCGTCACCACGGCTTCAACGCTGTCCGTGCCTTCAATGGCCTTCACCTCTTCGTCGAGGAAAAAGCGGACCCCGTGTTTTTCCATCTGCCGCTGGGCCATACGGGCGAACTGGGGACCCACGAAGCCGGGCATGATCTGGTCGAAATATTCGACCACCGTGGTATCCACCTCCCACATGTCGGCCAGGGCTTCGGCCATCTCCAGCCCGATAAACCCGCCGCCGATGATGACGGCCCGCTCCACCTGCCCCCTGGTGACCAGTTCCTTGATCGCCTGGGCATCGTTCAGGTTGGCGGACGTATGCACCATGGGAAGATCGGCGCCGGGGATCATCAGACACCGTGGGCGGCTGCCGGTTCCCAGGACCAGCTGGTCGTAATCCAGGACGTCCGTGGTACCGTCCAGCCGGCGGATGTGGAGCTTTTTGTTCTCCCGGTCGATTCGTTCCGCACGGGTCTGGGTGAGCACCTCGATGTCCTTGCAATTGCGGAAAAAGGCTTCGTCCCGCAGCATGTGAAAACTGGTTTTACGCAGATCGTTGACATCGCTCACATCCCCGGAGACGTAAAACGGAATGCCGCATCCACCGTAGGATACGAAGCGGTCCTGATCGATGATGGTGACCTGGGAGCGGGGCTCCAGTCGCTTGAATCGGCAGGCCGCCTTGGATCCGAGGGCGACGCCGCCGACGATGATGATCTTCTGAGCCATTTTCTACCTCTCGTTTAACCTGTGGATAATCATTTTTTTTCCGATGTTCATGGTTGTCATCCGATGGCTGCCGCCGAGGCCGAACCCAGGCCGGCGCCCTGCCTGCCGCGCTTCAACGTATCGGGATAACGCGCATAAGAGATTATAAATGGTCTCTTTTTCCAGGTTTGTCAAGGCCCCGTGTTGTGGAATGGAGACACGATGGGGTCCGTCGGGACGGCTGCGGATTCATGCGTTTAAGGCTGCCCTCGGGGAAAAGGGTCTCTCTCGGGGCCATCGGGAAAAAGAGGGGAGGCCGGGGGCGGCGGGTTGCGGATCGACGACAGGGTCAATCCCGCCGGACCAGCAGCAGGGTGTTGCCGATGACGGTCAGGCTGGAGAGCAGCATGGCCGTGGCGGCAACCAGGGGGGTCAGCAGGCCGCTCATGGCCACGGGGATGCTGACCAGGTTGTAGATCCAGGCACACCACAGGTTCTGCCCCACCTTGCGGTTGACCCGGCGGGCCAGGGGGAAAAAGTCCAATAGTTGGGCGGGATCCCCGCGCATGAGCGTGATGTGGGCGGCCTCTTTGGCCAGGCCTGCGCCGGAATGAACGGCCACGGCCAGGGTGGCACGAACCATGGCGGCCGCATCGTTGACACCGTCACCCACCATGGCCACCTGCCGTCCCCGGTCATTCAACCGGTCGATATAGTCCGCCTTGTCGGCCGGCAATAAACCGCCCCGGGTCCGGCTCAGGCCCAGTGTCCCGGCTACGGCCCCGGTGGCGGCGTCATCATCCCCGGAGATCAGGTGGAGGTGCATGGCCGCCTGCTTCAACCGGTCCACCATCGCCGGCACCGACGGCCGGATGGCATCCCCGAAGATCAGGACTGCCGCCGGGCGGTTGTCCGCGCTGAGAAAAACACGCGAGGTCAGGGTTCCGTCGGAACCGTCCCCGTTCCCATCCGAAAGCGTCGCCGGGCCCCGGGCGAATCCCCGTTTGCCGATGCGCAGGTCGATTCCGTCCAGCCGGCCTTGGATCCCGTCCGGATGGGCGGTGATATCGCTGACATCAGCGGCTGCAATTCCCTGAATGCGGGCATAGGACAAGATGGACCGGGCGATTTCATGGTCCGATCCCCGCTCCAGACCGGCAGCCCAGGCAGCGACGGTCTCCGGATCGTGTCCCGGCTGGCAGTCGATGCCGCACAGCTGCCAGCGGCCGTGGGTCAGGGTGCCGGTTTTGTCGAAAACCAGCGTGTCGACGACGTCGGCCCGTTCGAAGGCCTCGATCTCCCTGACCAGGATGCCCCGGCGCCCTGCCAGGGAGATGCCGGCCAGACGTGCCATGGGAATGGCCACGCCCAGGGCGCAGGGGCAGGAGATGACCATCACGGTCACGGCCCGCACCATGGCCTGGTTGATCGTGGCACCGTTTAGAAAGCAGAACAGACCGGTACCTCCGGCCAGTGTCAGGATGACGGGGACAAACCATCGGAGCATGCGATCCGTGCGTCCCTCGTAGGCGCTTTTCTGTTCCAGGCTGCGGGCCATGATGGCGATCATCCGGCCTAAAATGGTGTCCGCGCCGACGATTTCGGCCCGGGCGACGAACCGGCCGTCAATCACGCGGGCACCGCTTTTGACGGGATCGCCGGCCTTGACGGGTACCGGCCTGGGTTCGCCGGTCAGGGAGGATTCGTCGAGTGACGCGGTTCCGGATTCCACGTGTCCGTCCGCCGGCACGATCTCATCCGCCTCCACGGCAAAGCGGTCGCCCGGTGCCAGTTGACCGATGGCCACATACCGCCCGGCGGGCCACCCGTCGGTGATCAGGCGCACCTTGGACGGCTGCAGGGCGAAGAACCGGTCCAGGTCCCGGCGGACGCGGCCCTTGGCCTGCTGCTCCAGGACCTTGCCCAGCAGGACCAGGGTGATCAGCATGGAGGCGGTGTCGAAGTAGAGGTGAATGCTGCCGGTCAGCCAGTTAAAGATGCTGTAGCCGAAGGCACATCCGGCGGCCATGCCCACCAGGGTTTCCATGCCCGGTGCCCGATGAACCAGTCCGAACCAGGCTTTGCGCAGCATGGGGCCGCCGCCGTAAACGAATACGACGGCCGCCATGGCCACGATGGGCAGGGATATTTTGGATACGGCGTCACCGGAGAGGGTGGTGAAGAAGCCCGCATACAGGGCCCAGGAGAGCATCATGACGTTGGCGGACAGCAATGCCGTGATCGCCAGCCGGATCAGTTCCCTGCGCTGGGCATGCCGGGCGGCATCGCCGGTCTCGGGGTCCCGGGTATCGTAGCCCAGGCGGGCGACGGCCTTGCGGATCTGGTCGGGCGCCACCCGGTCCGGACGGTAATGGCAGTGCATGCGGTCCGTTGAAAAATGGCAGGTGGCCGCCCGGACCCCCTCCAGACGGGACAATGCCGTTTCGATCACCCAGGCACAGGCGGTGCACCACATGCCGTCGACGACCAGGTCCAGGGGCAGGGTCCCGGACCGGTCCGGCGCAGCGTCCACACCCTCAACCGGTTTGCCGGCGGGATGGCTGGCCTGTTTTTCCCGTTCGTGAAGGCGGCGCAGATCCGCTTCGCTGGCGGGGATCACTCCGGCGGCCACACACTGCCGGTAGAGGTCGGTCTCCTTGAACCGGGCGGGGTCGTCCACCTCGGTCGATTCCAGCAGCATGGCGTAGACCATCCGGCAGCCGTGGCAGCAGAACTGGAGCGGCACATCGTCGATCCGATGAGAAACCGCGCCATAGCGCAGGGGAAGGCCACAAAGATCGCAATTGGCAGGCGTCATGGAATTTTAACCGGGCGTGAGGACAATGGTGCCAAAGAAGAAATTCGGCAATGAAAATGTCAAAGGCCAAAATCCGAATGTCAAATGGTGGAATGCTATCGATCTAAATAAAATCGACCCCATCCTTCAATTGTCATTTGGATTTTGTCATTTGATATTTGCCAGCGTCACTGACGCTGGCCGAGGCTCTTGACGTAGGCGATGGCATGCCAGCGGTCCTCAACGGCCACGGTGGTGGCCAGGGCCGGCTGGCGGCCGTCCGGGATGCCGTAGCTGATCTCCTTGAACAGCACGCCCGCTGGCATGGACTGGACCCGCTTGCTGCGAAGGTCGCCGGGCGGCGGGGCAAAACTCTGGCCCACGGTGCCGTAACCGTCGAAGTTTTTACCGTGGCAGTGAATGCAGTAAAACCGGTATGTGGTTTCGCCGGACGTGACGGCCGCCGCGTCGGTGAGTGAAAAGGGGGGCTGGATCGCTTCCGGAGCGGCGGCGCGAAAGAGCGCCTCGCCACCGTTGACGGGCACACTGCCCGCCGCCATGACCGGAATGGGGTTTTCATGGGGCTTGACCGCCGGGGTTTTCCACATGCGTCCCACGGGCAACAGTTCATCGTAAGCGGTGATGACGCCCCAGGCCACCAGGGCAACCGCTGAAACAATCAGGCCGACTGACAGGATGCGAATCATTTATTCTCCTCCGGCCCCTCTGACGTGTTGTGGATTGGGCAGCAGCTGGTACACGGCATAGGGGGACTGGGCCGGCACATCCTTCACCGGGCGGTAGGCCCAGGTGGGCTGGCCCATATCCGAAACCACGGTAAAGGCCAGAAAGCCCTTAAAAAGGATAATGCCCAGCATGACACCGAGCCAGATCCAGGTTCTGAGCAGAGATTCGCGATGGATTTCGTCGTTCATATCAGATTTTTACCCCCAGAACGCCGTGCATGACAATATAGAAAAATCCCCAGATAAAGGTTCCGGCGATAACCAGCATCATGAACAGGGGATAGGGCGCGTCGCGCTCTTCGATGCCGTCGGCATAGCGGCCGGTGATGGTCTTTTTACGTGCCTCGCTGTCCTTGCCATGCAGATGGGCAAAGGCCAGGCCCACACCGAAAACCACCATGAAAATCAGGCTGGGGAACAGCCAGGCCATGGTGTGCTGGAAATTCAACAGTTCATAAAATCTCATGGGTTGCCCCCCTTATTTGCTGAAATACAGGGCAAAGGCCAACAGCGCGACCGTTGCGCCCAGTCCCGCCGTTGCCAGGAAAAAAAGCCCGTAAATCTCGATCCGATTGAAACGGCTGGCCTTGACCGGCGGCTCATCGGTCTCGTCCCGCAGGGGCAGAAACCGGGCCCGCTGCTGGTCGGAAAACTGGCCGGTTCTAAAGGCCCAGTAGAACACCACCAGGCTGATGGTCAGGCCGATGCTGATGTAGGCGATGAAGTAAGGATAATACATGATTAGGTATTTAGGCTGCAGGTGTATAGGCTGTAGGAGCGATGATGCCATCCCTTTGTCGTTGCGCCTAAATCACCTCAGTCTAATCTCCTTTCCGCTTTCGAATTGATCGAATCAAACTGCCTAACACTTTCTTGGTTTCGACAACGATAGGCTCGACCTTAAGCATTCCGTTGTCTGAAATTTTGAGCCTATTAGCCGTTTAGGATCAAAATCTTTTTCCTACAGCCTAAACCGCTTCAGCCTGAATTCCTGGCGCGAATGCGCCTACGGCTCGTAGGCCGCATCGATTCCCTTCGGCTCGGTGTTCGCGTCGCTGTCGTTGATGAAATAGACCGCCACGTAATTGCCCACATCCCAGATTTTTTCCGACTCCAGTTCACGTTTGAAGTAGGGCATGGCCGATCCGGTGATGCCGTTCATGATCTGGTAGTAGAGGATTCCGCCGCTGATTTCCCTGTTTTTCAGGATGGTGAAGTTCAATGGCGGCGGATAGATCCAGGGCTGGGCCGGGCCCATGCCGTCGCCCACCGGGCCGTGGCAGCCCAGGCAGAAATCCTGGTAGATCTTGTGCCCCCGTGCCAGCCCCGCCTCGGTGGTGGGGTAGGGGTTGGGCACATCGCGCCATCCCTGGGGGATATTGTCGTTGAGCCACTTGACGTTGGCATCCGGGCCGGCTTCGTAAGCCCTGACGGCTTCCTCCTTCCAGAAATTCTGGCGTTTCATACGCCGGTCGGCGTCCTTCAGGCCCAGGCTCTGCACGTAGCGGATGAGATTGTCCATGTTGTTGTCGCCCAGGAACTTGAAGGCCGGCATGATGGACAGCGGGCGCGTGTAACGGGGGTTCATGAAGTGGGCCCGGTGCCAGTCGTCCGGGTGCTCGCCGCCATCCTGGGACAGGTCCGGTCCGGTGCGCTGGGAACCCAGCAGGATGGGGTAGTCGGCCACATAGTCGCCGGCCTGGGCGATACGTTCGGCGCCCAGCCCCCAGTCGATGGTACGGATGGACTGGCTGTGGCAGTAGACGCAGCCGTTGGCGATATAGAGGGCCCGCCCGGCAGCTTCGTCGGCCGCCCGCTGGCGGAAAATGTCCGATGGCACAGTCTGGCTGGTTTGTACATAGGGCAACAGGATCACCACGAACACGATGGCGGCCAGGATCAGCAGCGAGCCGACGACCACGGCAAGGGGGGTCATTTTCATGATGACGCTCCGGTTTTTCCGAACAATGAACGGACGATATTATAAAACCCAAGGACCGCGCTGGAAAAAATCAACAGGCCCAGGCCGGCACGAACCACATAGTATACGTGGATTTCCGGCAGTACCCGGTAAACGGTTTCGCCGTTGAGCCAGGCGTTGCCCTGGATCAGGCCGGCGATGGTCAGTACCACGGTAAACCCCACCATGCCGATCAGGACCATCCAGTACTGGAAGTCGGCCAGAAAACGGCTGTGGAGGGGTTTTCCGGAAAGTTTCGGTATGGTGTAGTAAAGCCCGCCCAGGGCGATCATGCCGGCAAAACCCAGCACGCCGATGTGGGCGTGGGCGACCACCCAGTTGTTGAAATGGGTTACGCGCTGGACGTCGGGCAGGGCCATGAGCGACCCCTGGATGCTGACGAAGAAGTACATGATGGTGCCGGTGAAGACGAATTTGGCACCGATGTCGGCGTGGATTTCACCCAGCCGGCCCTTGGCCGTGTACCAGATGTTGATCAAAAAGGCCATGACCGGAATCACCATGGCCACGCTGTCCACGATGGCCACCACCTTGAGCCAGGTGGGTACCGGTACCTGAAGCAGATGGTGGGTGCCGATGTGGGTGTAGACCACGATAAGCGCCCAGAATCCCAGCAGGGAGAGGGTGTGGCTGTAAAGGGGCACCCGGCAGGCCCGGGGGATCACATAATAGGCCACCGCGGCGGCAAGGGGGGTCAGCAGCAGGCCGAAGACGTTGTGCCCGTAAAACCACAGCAGGATGGCATCGTGGATGCCCACCAGGGCGCCGCTGTCGGGCTTCCAGATGACATTGCCCAGGGCAAAGGTGCAGGCGGTGAGGATGGTGCCGGCCAGTACGTACCATACCGATACATAAAGAATCGGCTCCTGGCGGTTTTTGACGGTCATGATGAAATTGTAAAAGACCAGGCCGAAGGCGGCCACCACCATGATGTCGATGGGCCAGATCAGTTCCGCATATTCACGGCCCTGGGTAAAGCCCGCGGCCAGGGTGGCCACCGCACCGACCAGGGCGATGTTCCAGGCAACCACGGTAAATACACCCAACCGTTCGCTGAACAGCCGGGTACGCAGCAGCCGGGGGATGAAGTAGAAGGCCGCCGAGAGCAGGCCCGGGGTGACAAAACCGAACAGCACCAGGTTGACGTGGGTGGGACGCACGCGTCCAAATACGATGCCGCCCATGTTCTCGGTCAGATCCGGGGCCACCAGTTCCGCGGCCCCGAGCAGTCCGAAAAAGGTAGCGACCATCATCCAGAATCCGGATGTCAGGGCAAACCCCTTGGCGGTGGTATTGGTGGATTCAAGGGTTTGGGTTTCAGCGACCAATGGCGACTCCTTGCAAATTTAATTTTGAATTATGAATTTTGAATGATTGTATTCTGCCTGTTTTTAAAACGATAGAATTCCTCAATTCAACATTCATAATTCAAAATTCTCAATTTTGTTAGCTGTGGCAGGCCAGCCAGCAGCCCAGGTTGACCTTTTTTTCCCGGTGGCATTGGATGCAGAATCCCATCTTGAAGCGTTCACCTTTCAGGCGGTCCATCTGGCGGACCTCGCCGTGGCAGGATTCGCAGGCGATTTCTTTTTTAATATGCCGTTGGTGGTTGAACAGCACGTGTTCGGCCAGTTCGTATACTTTCACCCACGGTGTGGGGGTGTCGCTGTTAAAATAGTCGTGTTCTTTCTGGATCTCGGGGTGGTTGGCGATGATGTAGTTGTGGCAGTACAGGCATTTTTCCACGGCCGGCAATCCCGGATGGATGGATCGGCCCACGTAGGGGTGGCAGAACTGGCACTGGATGGCCTTGTGCCCGGCGTGGAGGCGGTGGCTGAAGGCGATGGGCTGCTCCGCACCGATGCGGGTGGCCGGCGACGCGTAGAAGAAGAACAGGAACGCCAGCACCAGCGCCACGCAGGCAGACACCCAGAACATGGGGCCCCGGTTTTCCCAGACGTGCGCCAGGGTCTCGCCGAAGGCGGTGATAAAGCGCATGGGCCGTCCCCGGGTACCGATCAGAATAACGATCACCGCGAGGGTGAGCAGAGAAAAAGAGGTAATCAGAATTTCCATTATCAAAACTCAGGTGTTTAGGGGTTAAGGCTGAAGACTGAAGGCGAACCGCATCGACCCTTCAATTCCACAATCCCTCAATTCGAGAACCGTCAATCATTAACCTGATATCCCACTGTCTGGCCCGCAATTTATTCGGTATCGGTAAAAAGGGATTGCGACGGCAGTCGCTCTTTCAATTCCTTAAGCCCTCAATCCCCAATTTTTCAATCAGATGCATCGACCTTTTTTCGTCTGCCTCCTAACCGGCTTCAACCTCAATTGTCTCCACTTCTGTGCCCTTCAGCAACTCGGGAAACTGCTGGAAGTATCCCGTCACGGCAACGGCCAGCAGACCGAAAAAGCCCACGGCCACGGCGGCTTCCACCCAGCCCAGGGGGATGTGATGGGCGTGGTGATGAAAGGAGGGACCCAGCAGCAGGTAGTGCTCCAGCCAGATGCCGGTCATCACGGCCAGGCAGATGACGACCATGGCCCGGGGCATGGTTTTGATCCGGCGGTTGATCAGGATCAGGAACGGGGCCAGGAAGCAGCCGATGAAAACGGTCCAGGCCAGCGTGCTCCAGGGCGCGGCCATGGTGCGTTCGATGATGTAGGCGGTCTCTTCGGGGATGTTGCCGTACCAGATCACCACGAACTGGGCATAGAAGAAATCGGCCCACACCAGGCAGAAGGCGAAAAAGAGTTTGCCGATGTCGTGAAACTGGCTTTCCTCGACATGGTAGCCGTTCCTGCGGCTCAGATGCAGGAGTGCGCTGAGGACGATCAGGGCACCGAAACCGATGTAGACCGCCTTGACAAAGGTATAGGCACCGAACAGGGTGGAGTACCAGTGCGGATCCGTGGCCATCACCAGATCGTAGCCGATCAGTGAAAGGACCAGGGCAAAGGCCAGCAGGTAGAGGATGCCGAAGACCGTCATGCGGCCGGCCAGACGATCTTCGTCTGGCGGATTTTTCTCCCAGCGGGCCAGCAGCCAGCGGCCGAAGGGGCCCGATGCGCCCCGGATACTCAGGGTGAAGTAGAGTCGGTGATAGAGAAAGGCCATGCCGAACCCGTAGAGCAGGCACAGGCCTGCCAAGTCCCTGCCGAACATGAAAGGCAGGTTGAGCCACACTTCCTTGCCGTGCAGGTCTTCGTGCAGCCAGGGAAAAACGTGCTGGTGGCCAATGAACAGGATGACGAACAGCACCAGGGATACCGGGAAGAAGGCGGCGAAGGATTCGGCCACATCGGCCAGGGGGCCGCTCCAGCGGGCTTTGACCGTGTGCATGAGGGCCGAAAAGAGGACCGCCCCCTGGGCGATGGCCGAGAAGAACAGGAAGTTCAGCAGGTAGGCCTGCCAGGCCCGGGCCGGGTTGCCCACAACGGCGACCGTGATGAAAATCAGGGCGCCGGCGGCCGCCAGGCCGTAAAAAATCTTCATCAGCGGCAGTGGTCTTTCCTGATCGCTTGACGGGAGTGTGGACATGGTCACCTTTCCATCCATTCGTTTACCGTTTTGGTCTCAGCACCGTTTTCCTCGAAAAAACGGGTCAGCTCATCCTGCTCGTCGGCATGGCAGCGGGCCAGCACCCCGAAACGGTCCCCGGAGAAGCGTTCGTCGTAGCCCGGCCGGGTATCGAAGCGCGGCAGCCGGGCCTGGGAGATCAGGCCCAGAACGTTGCCGAAGACGGCGAAAAGGATGGTGAATTCAAATCCCACGATAAAAAACGGCACCAGGGCCACCACCGGTTTGCCGCTGACCATCAAGGACCAGCGGGTGGCGGTGAAGGCGGCCAGCAAAAAGCCGGTAAAGAACCCGGTGATACCACCGGCCAGGGTGAACCAGCCTACCCGGCTCTTGGGCAACTCCAGGGCGTGTTCGATGGCGTGGCTGGGAATGGGGCTGTGAACCCGCTCGACGGTCCAGGCCGTTTCCCGCAACCCGTCGATGGCCGTGGCGGCGCTGTTTTCGCTGGCAAAGATCCCCATGATGGAAATGGTGTCAGCCGGCATGATGCTCTCCTTCATGCAGGGTTTCTTTCATCTCGGTCATGGCGACCGACGGCATGTGTTTGACGAACAGCACGAACAGGAAGAAAAAGAGGCAGAAACTGCCGATCATGATGCCGAATTCAACCCAGCTGGGTGAGTAGAGCCCCCAGGCGTGGGGCAGAAAATCGTGGGCCACCGACCCGATGATGATCACGAAGCGTTCATACCACATGCCCACGTTGACCAGCAGGCTGATGACGAAGAGCACGCGGATGTTGGTGCGCACCTTCCTGAACAGCAGCAGCAGCGGGATGATGGTGTTGCAGGTCACCATGATCCAGTATTCCAGGGCGTAGTCGCCGAAGGCCCGCCAGCGGAAGGACTCCACCTCCACGGGGTTGTGGCTGTACCAGGCGATGAAGATTTCGGTGGCGTAGGCGAATCCCACGATCAGGCCGGTGAAGACGATGGTTTTGGCCACGCTTTCCAGGACGCGGTCGGTGATGATCGCTTCGTAGCGGAAGATCATGCGCAGGGGGATCATCAGGGTGACCACCATGGCCAGGCCCGAATGGATGGCGCCGGCCACGAAGTAGGGGGCGAAGATGGTGGTGTGCCAGCCGGGCACGACGCTCAGGGCAAAATCCCAGGAGACCACGCTGTGCACCGAGATGACCAGCGGGGTGGCCAGGGCGGCGAAAAAGAGATAGCCGCGGGTGTAGTGGCGCCATACCTCGAATTCGCCGGTCCATCCCAGGGAGAGCACGGTGAAAATCTTGCGGCGCACACCGTGGGCCCGGTCCCGGATGGTGGCCAGGTCCGGCAGCATGCCGGTGTACCAGAACAGGCTGCTGACCGTCAGGTAGGTGGAAATGGCCACCACGTCGAACATCAGCGGCGACTGGAAGTTGGGCCACAGGGTTCGCTGGTTGGGCACCGGCAGCATGTAGTAGACCATCCAGACCCGTCCCAGGTGGATGAAGGGGTAGAGGCCGGCGGTGCACACGGCAAAGACGGTCATGGTCTCGGCGGCCCGGGCGATGGGGTTGCGCCAGCCGGCCCGGAACAGGTGCAGGATGGCGGAAATCAGCGTGCCCGAATGGGCGATCCCCACCCAGAAGACGAAGTTGATCAGATAGGTGCCCCAGTGAACCGGGTTGTTCTGGCCGGCGACGCCGATGCCCACCAGAATCTGGTAGGTCCAGCATCCCGCCCCCATGAGTACGCCGGCAAAAAGCAGGGCCACGACCACCCAGTAGCTGCGCCGGGGCGTCGTCAGGGTGTCGAGGACGGTATCGTCGATGGTCTGGTAGGTCAGTGTCTGTTCCATTGCTTCCCTATGTATGTCGGCTTCCTGAGAACGCTTTTGGACGGCGTTATCGGTCGTCGCGGTATATCCGAATACAGCTTCCTTCCTCTGGCCTTGCCAAAAGCATTCTCAGGAAGCCTTTTCCCAACTTTTTGTGTCGATCACCGTTTCTTTTGCGACAATTATCCAGAATTTAGCATCCAGAAGTGCGGATTTGCCTTCGGCTCGGTCTTTTTAAAACAACACCGGAGCGCAGTGAAACCGTTTTCCTCCTATCTCCTGACTTCTGAATTTTATTCCGAGTCCTCATCCGACAACCCTTCCGCCTTCGGTCTAAACACATACATGCCTAAACCTTCTGCACCACCTTCTTCAGGTAAATCACCGCCGGCTTGGTGTTCAGGTAGCCCATCACCTGGTAGGCCCGCGGATCCCTGATCAGCCGGCTCACCCGGCTGGCCGGATCCATGAGGCTGCCGAAGGTCAGCGCGCCGGTGGGGCAGGTCTGGGCGCAGGCCGGCACCACTTCGCCGTCGCGGATGGCCCGGCCTTCATTCTTGGCCGTGTTGTGGGCGTCCTTGATGCGCTGGATGCAAAAGGAGCATTTTTCCATCACGCCCTTGCTGCGCACGGTGACGTTGGGGTTGAGCTGCATGTCCAGCGGCTCGGGCCACTGCCAGTCGAACCAGTTGAAGCGCCGCACCTTGTAGGGGCAGTTCTGGGCGCAAAAACGCGTGCCGATGCAGCGGTTGTAAATCTGGTTGTTGAGCCCCTCCTTGGAGTGGTGGGGGGCGTAGACCGGGCAGACCGCCTCGCAGGGGGCATTGTCGCAGTGCTGGCACATCATGGGCAGAAAGGTCATGCGGGCCATGTCCGCCGGGTCGTGGTAACGCTGGATCTGCAGCCAGGCCATCTCGCGGCCTTCCAGGATCCGCTTTTCGCCCACAATGCCGATGTTGTTCTCCGCATAGCAGGCCGCCACGCAGGCGCTGCAGCCGATGCAGCGGTCCATGTCCACGACCATGGCCCACCGGTAGCCGTCATGGTCATGGGGCGGGTAGAGATCCCGTTTGGGATCGTATCCCTCGGGGGTCGGCGGGGTCAGCGGAAAATTGTCCATGGTCAGGCCCGGTTTACCGTGCCCGTCCGGGTGGCCGACCTGTTCGATGGGAACGGTCAGGGCGATTTTACGGTGCAGGGACTCCCGGTGGCCCGAGGTACTGGCCAGGGCCACGGTTCGGCCGGTTTTTGTCAGGCTTGTCAGGGGGGTCGCCAACGACGGCGCCCCTGCGTCGGCATCCAGCGATGGATCCAGTGCGGCGATGGGGTTTACGCCCTGGTCGCTGGCCCAGCGGCCGAAGGCCGTGTGTCCCTGTCCGACGGGCACCACAACGGCTCCGGGGAAAACCCCCGCGTAAGGGTAGACCGGCAATTCGATCGTTCCGGCTCCGGTTTCCAGGACGACGCCGTCACCTTCCTTCAGTCCGTCGGCGGCCATGCGGTCCGGATGGATCAGGGCCGTGGTCTGCCAGGGGATCTGGGTGAGGGTATCGGGCGTTTCGATCAACCATGGCCGGTTGGCGCCCCGGCCGTCGAAAAAACGGATGGAGGGCGGGGCCACGAGTACATCCGCCGCGTCTGCTTGCGGCAGCGCCGCCAGGTAGCGTTCCAGGGTGGCCGCGGCTTTCATGCCGGCCCCGGGAGCCTTGCCCGAGGACTTACCTTTGGAAAAGCGGCCGCCTGTCTGGATCGTCTTCAGCCAGGTGGTGGGGGTCTCATCCTCCTGACCGGCCAGAACGGCAGCGGTCACCATGGACTGGTAGTCCGTCGCGGGCCGCTTGTCGGGCGGCAGCAGATTGAGCAGCAGATCCCCCAGCGCAGGCGCCTGGGTTATTTTGCCCATGGTCGGCTGCAGGGTGCCCATGGTGGTGCTGCTGCTTTCAAAGGCGTCCCAGGTTTCCAGGGCCATCTGCACCGGTACGATCAGATCGGCCGTGGCGGCGGTCTCGTCGACGAAATTGGAAAAGGCCACCACGAATCGCTTTTTATCGCTCAGCGTCCCGGCAATACGGTCGCCCCCGGGAATGGCGAAGACCGGGTTGACGTTGTTGAGCAGGACCAGGTCCACGGATTTTTCATCCATGGCATCGAACGCCGCCAGCACGGTGGACCGCCGGTCGGCGATCTCCACCCGGTGACGGTTGTTGAAATCGAACAGGGACAATTCGGGGTCCAGGGCCAGGTTGAGAAAAAGGCCAGCCAGTTCCGCGGCCACTGCACCGCCGCCGTCGGTGCCGCATCCCGGCCCCAGGACCAGGGGGCGTCTGGCCGCCAGCAATTGCCGCCCGACGACGGCCTGGTCTTCCACGCTGACGCCCGACATCCGGGCCACCGCTTCCGGGGTGAAGGCTTCGGCCATCCCGGCCAGGGCCTTGCGCACGTCCCGATGGACGTTCCGCCCGTTTTCACCGCCGACGACCATCCGGACCAACCCCATGATCACCGCCGCTTCCGTGCCGGGCCGGCAGCCGATCCAGCGGTCGGCATTGGCGCCGGTGAGCGACTGGAACGGGCTTACCTGGACGAACACACCTTTGCCGCCGTTGCTGAGCAGGTGCATGGCCTTGAACTTGCGGGCGTATTCCACCGGCGAGAGCCAGGTCTCCAGAAAATCGGCACCGAAGCCGACCAGCACATCGGCCTGTTCCATGCGCAGTACCGGTAAAACGGCGGCCCCGAAAATCTCCTGATAGGCAAATTTGAGGGCTTCATAGGCCAGGGGTTCGAAAACCACGGGCGGCTGGCTGTCGAAATGCCGCAACACCGTGGCAAAGAGATCCAGCTGGGTCCGGCCGACGGTTTCGGTCACCATGGTGATGCGGCCGGCACCTCGGCCGGCGGCCGCTGCGGCCCGTTTTCGGATCAATGCCTCGGCTTCGTAAAAAGGAATCTCCTGCCAGCCGTCCCCGGTTTTCAGCTGCGGGGTGCGCAGGCGGTCGGGGTTGTAAATCCCCTGGAGGGCGGCCTGGCCCCGGATGCAGAGGGCGCCCCGGTTGACCGGGTGCAGGCCATTGCCCTCGAGCTTGATGATCCGTCCTTCACGGTTTTTGGCCAGGACGCCGCAGCCGGCCGGACATTCCCGGCAGGTGGAGGCATACCAGGCTTCCTTGCCGGTGACCATGTCCTCCGTGGCCTGGACCATGGTGAACAGGTTGTTTTCGGATTCGGTGGAGCAGCCGGTGGCCAAGGCGACGCTGCCCATGGATGCGATCTTGAGAAAGGTTCTGCGATTCATGCGTGATGCCCGTTCGTGCCAGGTTTTCCATGCCGATGGCATGAATTGGTCGGGTGCGGTACCTATCCTGCTGTCGATGGACGGCTCAATGTCAATGACATTCTCAATCCGGCGTCAGCGGTGCGGCCGTGCTGCTGGTATTTGTCGGGAATGAAACGGTTTGATGTAAATTGGTGTCACGATAACAAAAGCCTGATGGGGTTGTCAATTGCCTAACGCGAGCCCCGGTTGCCTGCGGGCAGCAGGGGCAAAGGCCCTGCAGGCACGAAGGAATGAGAAATGGCGTCGATGTCGACGGCTGTGGCCCCGCAGGGATGCCGGCGTCAATCGCAGTGGGCGTCGCCCTCCACCGAACCTTACGGGTTCCCGGCTGCTGCACGGATCAGGGTGCGCCGTCGAGCCAGACCCCGGTGTGCAGGCGCCAGGCGATGGCCGGTCCGGTGGCCAGGACCGTGAATCCGACCAGGGCGATGAGGGTCCGCCAGGCGGCCCGCCGGATGCGGGTTTCGGATGGATCGGCCAGGTTCGGGAATCGGCTGCGGGTGCGGTCGGCCAGCCAGAGTGCCGTGCTCTCCATGACGACTACGGCCACGCAGGCGAAAATGAAGAACCCGGCGCCGTAATAGTCCGGCAGGAACAGGCACCATGGGCAGGGATGGGAGAGAACCTGGTAGTAGTAGGCGGACCACACCTGCTTGACGGAAACCGTTGCCCCCACGGACCAGAGGACGGCGATGGCGCAACCCAGGCCGCCCGCGCCGCGGCCCGGGCGGCGGATGCCGGCCACCGCGAGGATCAGCAATGCCGCGCTGCCCGCCAGGCTTCCCCAGAGGAAGGCCGGTGCCAGCCGTTTCATGGCCGCGGACCCGGAGGCATCGTCCAGTACCCGGTCGTAGACCACCGCGCAGCAGCTGACCGGGGTGACGTTTTCAATCCGCATCAGGGCCTGCCATGAGAAGAAGACGGCCAGGACAAGGAAGGGGGCGGCACAGATCATCGTCCGCGCCGCGGCCTGGGTCAGGTATCCTTGCGGATGACGGCTGTCCAGGCGATCCAGGGTGCCCCAGCCGTAGAGGATCATCAGGGTGAGGCTCCAGAAAATCATGGCCCGGCTGCCGTCGGTTCCCATGGCCTGCAGGACGCCGGTACCGCACATGGCACCGGGAACGATCCGATGCCAGGCCACGGCGATTCCCACCAGCCCCAGCATGGCCGCCGCTGTCAGGCTGCCCAACGCCCAGTGCCCAAGCAACGCAGCCGTTTCCGCACGGCGCTCACGTTGCAGCTGGTCGGCGTCCGCTCGCCCCGGGGCCCAGTTCAGCATCACGTCCACGGCCTGAGCGGCGCCGGTTGAATAAAGCAGAACGCCGGTGACCGCCGCCGCCCAGAATGCCCATACCAGGGGGTGCCAGATCATGGCGCTGCCAGGCTGTCCGGGGTCTCGACCAGGGATGCCGAGTCCAATAGAAACCGGCGGTCAACCCGATGGGATGACCGCAGCCGCGGGTCGTGAGAACAGACGACGACCACCGCGCCGTCATGGGCGGCGGCGGCCATCATTTCACCGATCTGTAATGCATGGTCGTCATCCTGAAAGGCGGTGGGCTCATCGGCCAGGAGAAACCGGGGCCGGACCACCAGGCCCCGGGCCATCGCGACCCGTTGCCGCTGCCCGCCGGACAGGGCGCTTGCCGGGGTGTCGGCCAGGTCGGACAGGCCGGCGACGGCAAGCTGCCGGTGGATGCGGGCCTGTATGCGGGACCAGACGATCTGCCGCGGGATCAGCGGCAGCACCAGGTTCTCCGCCACGGTGAGGTCCGGTATCAATGCCAGGTGCTGAAAAACGATGCCGGTCTGCTGCCGCCACGCGTCACGGTGCCGCGACGGCCAGCGGGAAACCGGTTGTCCGTCGGCCCATATCTCGCCGGCCGTGGGGCGAAGCAGGCCGGCCAGCAGATGCAGGAGCGTACTCTTGCCGCTGCCGGTTGCACCGGTCACCAGGTTGACCGTGCCCGGAGAAAATTGCGCCTCGACCGATTCCAGCACGGGGGGGGCCTCGGCCTGTTTTCCCGGCCACCGGAAATCGAGCCGGCGGCAGGCCAGTCCGGTGTTCAGTTCCATGGGTCCGCCTGAAGCATGCGCCACGGTGCCCCCGCCGCGCCCCGAAGGCTGGTGAGAAAAACGGCAGCCATGAAGGGCAGCCCCACCATGGCGGCGATTTCGATCATGATCATCATGGCACCGGTGCCGGCCAGGGTCAGCCGCGGCAGGTGCTGGCCGCCGGTGATCCAGTACGCGGTGACCCCGGCGACGGGCGGATAGAAGACCGCCCCGTAGGCCGCCGCCAGACCCAGCATTACCGCCGGGACGCCCACGATGGCGGCCTTGATGATTTGAAGGCGCACAATGTCTGCGGTGGTCCACCCCGTGGATTTGAGCAGGCCCCAATGGGACCGCTGGCCGGCGGTGTCGACGACCGTGCCGGTGACGATCAGCAGCAGGGCCAGCAGGGCCGGGATACCGGCCACCACCGCCATGCCGCCGCTGCGGACGGCCAGGGTGTGATGGCGAAGGGTGCCGGTGCTGCGATCGGTAATGCGTACGGGCCAGGGAAAGGCGGCGGCCAGATCGGTCTGGATGGCCTGTTCCTCCTCCCTCCGGAACAGATGGACGGCCAGGTCGCTGGCCTGATCCGGCGCCAGTCCCAGCAACTGGCGGGCATCACCCGGGGTCATCCAGACCAGGTCATGGGTGGCCAGACCGGTGCCGGCCGGGAAGGTGCCGACGACCTCCAGGGTGACGGGGATGCGGCCGCCCAGCTTCAACCGGCTGCCCGGCATGTCGCGGGTCACACCCAGGCCCACCACGGCCTGTCCGGCCACCGGGGCCTTGAGCCCCCGGCGCACCGTTTCAGGGATGATGCCATCGGTGGCAACGACGGTGACCGGGCCCGCCGGACCCGGCACCACGCCCCACAGCCGTGCGGTGGGGTTGAGGGCGCCGGGGACTTTTGCGGCCAGGGCCACTGCGGCCCGGGCGGGGATGGGGGCCCATCCGCCGCTGTCGATACGCCTGACCACGAGATCCGGCGCCTGGTCCATGAGGTTGGCCCAGGTCGTGTCCAGTGCCTGGCTGAACAGCAGGGGGGTGGCGGTCAGAAAAACCAGGCTGGCCAGGCAGGCAAACAGAAGCACGGCCCGGCCCGCATGGCGCTGGATTTCGCGTGCGGCCCAGATGGCCATGGGGGTGAATCCGGGCTTCGTTTTCATGGGGCCCTTCCCAGGCCGGGAGAGAATCGCAGGTCAACCGCCGGGTGCTCGGTTTCCGGATGGCGCATGGGGCCGCCGGCGGCGTAAAGGGCCGGTGCGGAAAGGGACAATGCCGCCATCCACGCCCTGGCGTCGTCATCCTGGTGGCAGCCCCGCATGGCCCGGTCGCCGGCGACGACCAGGGCCACCAGGACGCTGGCCAGAACGGCGATGGTCAACAGGCGCCGTGCCGTCTGACACGGTGCCGGCAGCCGACGGGTTTTCCGATCAGGCCGGCATTCCATCAGGCGGGCCCGAGGATTCAATCCGCCCGGGCCGCCGGCAATTCGCGGCGGCTGATCTGTTTCCACAGATCGTCGTCGACCTGATCGAAAGTGAATACGGTTTTTCCGCCATGGCGGTCCTTGAAGACGGCCAGCTGCCCGGGGTCACCCAGGGCGATGATGGCCGGGCCCATGGGGCCCACCACATCGGAACCGGCCACCCAGGTGGCCGTTCGCCCGTCAATGGGTTGGCCGGAAAAGTAGTCCCGGACCACGAGACGGTCGATCTGAGCCCGGGTTTTTCCCAGGTAGGCCGCGGGCCTCAGCCATGTTCTCAGCAGGCAGCCGTTGCCGCAAAAATAAAACGTCTCACCGCTTTTCAGCGTCATGGCCGCGGCGGTCCGCGGGCGCCGGGCGGGAAACATGGCGCAGACCGGGCAGCGGTCGGTCTCGCTGAGGGTCATCTGCCCGTCTGCCGAAAGTGATTTCAATGCCGGGGCCGGCCCGCCCTCGGCCGCCGGCGCGGCTCCGGGAACGAGAACGAGGACGACCATTACAAGGGTTGCCCGCAGCCATTGACCGGTGTCCGATGAGAATTTCAAATCGGTGCCTCCTTTTAGTCAGAAAAATGATGAGGTTGTTAATGCAAGCGAAACGGCTGTTGAAAACCGGAAAAAGAGAGTGTCAATGTAGCCGCTTTTGTGAGAAACTGCAAGATCGTGCCACCCGGAAACGGCATTTTGAGACCCGCATCTGCTTCCCATGTTTTTGAAATCCTCGACGCAGCGCCGCTGCACCGGTGTTTTCAGAAACCCCGCGGCCTCGATCCGGACCTCGACATGCCCGTTCCGGAAAAACACGCAGAAAGGGGCGCCGGTTTCTAAAAGCCCCGTTTCGGCCAATATCGGTGGCGGACGACGGTTTCAATTCTCGACATACTCAGTGACTTGCTCCGGTTGAAATGATCGCCCGACTGAATGCTGAACGGACCGCCACATTATCAAACCGCCTCATGGGACGGGACTTGAGGCGCGGGTGAGAAGATGACAACGCCAACGGATACGATTGCCCTGTTCATGCTGGGGCTGCTGGGCACCGGCCATTGCATCGGTATGTGCGGGCCCCTGATCGTGGCCCTCCCCGGCCAGACCGGCCGGTTTTCGGCCCATCTGGCATACCATGCCGGCCGGTTGATCACCTACAGCATCATCGGTGCCGTCATGGGGGCCGCCGGCAGCGGGTTGATCGGTCTGGCCGCGGCCGTCGGGGGCGACCCGATGGTGTGGATCTCCCGGGTGCAGGTGGGGATCGGCCTTTTGGCGGGGCTGTTCCTGCTTTTTTTCGGCCTGTCCCGCATGGGAATTGTCGCCGAACCCCGGTGGCTGGCCATTGCCATGCCCAACCGGATGCCCGGCTGGCGGCGCCTCATGTCCCGGACAGCCGGCGAGCGCAGCGACCTGGACCTGTTTCTCATGGGACTGGTGCTGGGCGGCCTGCCCTGCGGGCTTTCCTATGCCGCTTTTGCCAAGGCGCTCTCCGGGGCCCAGGTATGGGCCGGTGCCTCCATGGCCCTGATTTTCGGTATGGGCACCCTGCCGGGGCTGCTGGCCGTGGGCGCCGGTGCGGCGGTCTTTTTGAACCGCTTCCGGCAGCAGGCCGATCTCCTGGCCGGCCTGGTCATGATCGGCATGGCGGCGATGCTGCTGGTCAGGGCGCTCGAGGTGGTGTCGGTTTGAACGATGGCCGGTCCATGCGCGGCACCGGCGACTGCCTGCGGCGGTGATACAGACGCCCGTGCGCGGCAGCTGTCGGCCCCATCCATATCTCTTTGGCCCAAAAACACAGTAATTGAACCCTGTCAATTCAGTCTTAATATGAATAAGGAACGCAGCTTCCCGACAACCCGCCTGCACCGAGCGGCGGGGTCCGGCCGACGGGTTCCAGGCGACCCTGTTTTCAACGGGAATGCCGGGCCGGTCTGGCAATACAAAAGGAGAGCCTTGACGTGGACGCAAAAACCTTGCTCAACCTCAGAAAATTCCTGGTTCCGGAGATCGTCTACGGTGCCTCCGCGCTGGGGCTGGCCGGCCGTCACGCCGGCAATTTCGGTGCTTCCAAGGTGCTGCTCGTCACGGATCCGGGGGTGATCGCAGCCGGCTGGGCCCACAAGGTGGCAGCCAGCCTGTCCGAAGCCGGCATTCCCTTCACGGTATTCAGTGACGTCACACCCAACCCCAAAGACCACGAGGTCATGGCCGGGGCCGGGGTATACGCCGGCGAGGCATGCGACCTTATCATGGCCGTGGGGGGCGGCAGTCCCATGGACTGCGCCAAGGGGATCGGCGTGGTCGTCGGCAATCAGGGCCATGTGCTTGACTTCGAAGGCGTTGACGCGATTCCCAACCCGGGACCGCCGCTGATTTTTATCCCCACGACGGCCGGATCATCTGCGGATATTTCCCAATTTGCCATCATTCTGGACACGCGTCGGCAGGTGAAAATCGCCATTATCAGCAAGATGGTGGTTCCCGACATCTCCCTGGTGGACCCTGAAACGACGCTGACCATGCCGGCGGAACTGACGGCCGCCACCGGTATGGACGCCCTTTGCCATGCCTTTGAGTCCTTTGTGTCCAGTGCCGCATCTCCGCTTACCGACATGGCCGCGCTCCAGGCGGTGCGGCTGATCGTCGGCAATCTGCCGGGTGCTTGCCGGCAGCCGTCCAGCTGCACCTTCCGGGATAATATGATGATGGCCAGCCTGATGGCGGGGCTGGCCTTTTCCAACGCCAGCCTCGGTCTGGTTCACGCCATGGCCCACAGCCTTGGCGGCGCCAGGAATCTGGCTCATGGGGAATGCAATGCGCTGCTGCTGGAAAAGGTGGTGGCGTTTAATTTCCCGGCCGCATCGGAAAAATACTCCCAACTGGCCGCCGCCATGGGGGTCCAGGCGGGCGCAGGGGATCCGTCCGAAATCGCATCGGCGCTGGAGGATCGGATCGCTTCACTGCGGCGCGGGCTGGGAATCACCAGGCGGCTGAGGGACCTGGGCGTCGCTGCCGGAGACATCCCCGGGCTGGCGGCCCATGCGTCCATGGATCCATGCCTGGCGACCAACCCGCGGGATGCCGCCCCCGCGGAGATCGAAACCCTGTTTGAAAAGATTTTCTGACAGAACCTTCTTTTTTGGATTTTCAGGTCGATAACTGAAATCATGGCCAGACTCGAAAAACCGGATGGATTGAAACAGGCGCGGGAAAAATTTCTCGGCCTGAGCCTGGAATCCACACGCAAAAGCTACTATCCGCAGCTGCAGGCACAATTGTCCGCCCTGCGTGAAAACGAAAAGCGCATGCGCCTGCTGGCAGACAGCCTGCCTGCCCGAATCTCCTACGTGGACGCCAATCAGTGCTTTCAATTCGTGAATCTCGAGTATGAACGCGCCTTTGGGATACAGCGGGACGCCATCGTCGGCCGGCATATGCGCGATGTGATCGGGGCGGACAACTACGCCAACGTTGAACGGTACGTCCGGTCCGCCCTGTCGGGCAGGCACGTCCGGTTCGAAGGGGCTTTCACCGGGAAGGCCGGCGGCACCGTCTGGCTGGAGGCCAGCTTCGTCCCGGTTTCCGAACCCGGCGGGGATGTGGTGGGCTTTTATGATCTCACCCGCGACCTCACCGAGCGCAAACGGAATGAAGAGGCCCAGAAACAGCTTGAAATCAAGCTTCAGCAGGCCCAGAAAATGGAATCGCTGGGGACCCTTGCCGGCGGCATCGCCCACGATTTCAACAACCTTCTCATGGGCATCCAGGGAAATGCATCCCTGTCGATGCTGGATCACCAGCCCGGCGACCCGCATTATCGGCAGATGAAGCAGATTGAAGAATATGTCCAGCGGGGCGTGGATCTGACCCGCCAGCTCCTGGGGCTTGCACAGGGCGGCAAGTATGAGGTCAAGCCGACGGATTTGAATGACCTGATCAAATCCGGCGCCGAGATGTTCGGCCGGACCCGCAAGGAAATTCAGATTCAGCAAAAACTCCCCATGGATCTGTGGCCGGTTGACGCGGACCGCGGACAGATTGAGCAGGTCCTGCTCAATCTGTTCATCAATGCCTGGCACGCCATGCCGGATGGCGGCGACCTCGTGGTGGAAGCCCGCAATGAGTTCCTCGACGAAAACGATGCCACCCCATACGCCATCGCACCCGGCCGGTATGTCCGCGTGTCCGTCGCCGATACGGGAACCGGGATTGAGCCGGCGGTGCGGCCGATGATTTTTGACCCCTTTTTCACGACCAAGGGTGTCGGAAAGGGAACCGGGCTCGGCCTGGCATCCGCCTACGGGATCATTAAAAATCACCAGGGGGGGATCGATGTCGACAGCGAGCCGGGGCGGGGCAGTGTTTTTTTCTTTTACCTGCCCGCATCCGAAAAGGCGGTCCCCAAGCATCAGGTCAAATCCGAACGCCTTGAAAAGGGCCGCGAAACCGTCCTGCTGGTGGATGACGAATCGATTATCCTCGAGGTCGGTGAAAAGCTCCTCAGCAAACTGGGATACACCGTCATCACGGCGGACTCCGGGCAGGCGGCCCTGGACATCTATGAAAACAGGGCGAGATCGATTGACCTGATCATCCTGGACCTGATCATGCCGCACATGAACGGGGGCGACACCTTCGACCGGTTGAAAGCCGTGAACCCCGATGTCAGGGTGTTATTGTCGAGCGGCTACAGTATCGACGGCCTGGCCTCAGGCATTTTGAAACGCGGGTGCCGCGGCTTTATCCAGAAACCGTTCACGGTCAATGCCCTGTCCCGGAAAGTAAGGGATATCCTCGATTGACGGCCGGCTTCACTTCCGAAAAAGCGACTGTCAATCGGCGGCCACCGGCGGCGGTGATTATAATTGGGGTTGGCCTTGACATAAAGTAAATTTAAGCTATTATCCATAGCTCTGAAAATGTTGAACAATGCGCTTTGCAAAAGCCTGCCGGCGGGCCTGGTTGGTTCGCCCGGGCCATTCGGGGCAGGATGACAACGGTATATCGGCGAGCCGCGTGAAGGAGACGCGCATGTTCAAGACCATCCGATGACACCTGAAATGGGACAACCCAAAGGTCCGGCGGCTCACTGGCCATGCGATCGAAACGTTATAGTTACCGTGAATGTTTGACTACAACCCGATAATCGAATTCGATCGCGGAAAATTCATCCGGATAGACGTTGGGCTGGAACCGACATTTCCCTTATTCTTCGGCCGGGATATCGAGGATCACTTTATCGACACCCTCGACCGCGCAACCCGCCATCGTCCTGTAGACCGTTTTTTTTTATTGACCGATGCGTTTATCTTCGACCTATACGGCGAACCGTTTTTCGACAAGATCCAACAAACATTTCCTGCCACGGATATCCACCTGCTTCCCAGGGGGGAAACCTGCAAGACCTTCGACGTCCTCCAAGACGTGTGTGACCGACTTGTCGCCAAAGGGGTCAGCAAGCGATCGCTCCTGATCGCTTTCGGAGGCGGTTCCGTGGGGAACATCACCGGTCTCGCCGCCGGGCTGATCTTCAGGGGGATTCGTTTTGTCGAAGTCCCCACCACGATTACCCACCAGACCGATGGGATGCTCAGCAACAAGCAGGCCGTGAACGGGAAATACGGCAAAAATAATTTCGGAATTTACCATGCTCCTGTTTTTGCATGGACAGACACGCGATATACCGAGACGGAACCCCTGCGATTCAAGCGTTCCGGCATCATCGAGGGCATCAAAAACGGGCTGATCGACCAGGACGCATGTCTCCCCTTTCTGGAACACGCCATCAGGAAGAAAGGGGATTACTCTTCACAGCAGCTGACGGACCTGTGCTTCAAATTGATCCGTTCCAAGCTTGAAATTCTCAAAAAGGATCCGACCGAAAGGCGATACGGGATCATTCTTGAATACGGGCACACCTTTGCCCATGCCATCGAATGGCTTGCAAAGGGTGCGTTGACACACGGTGAAGCCGTTTCCATCGGCATGAAAATCGCCGCCGAGCTTTCCCTGAAATTAGGCTATATCGATGGTGATGCGGTCGCACTCCATTACCGGCTGATCGATGATGTCCTGGCGCTGAGGCCACGTCTCCCGGAGCATCTTAACCCGGCGAATATCTTCGGTACGATGTATGTCGACAATAAAAAAATCGGCAGCGATGTCCGGTATGTCCTTTTGCAGCGCATCGGACAATGCAGAAAGGAAAACGGCGATTTTCTCGTCCACGTGGATGAAAAAATCGTTCGACGGGTGATTGAGGAGTTTTTTCAAAACTATGTCGCCTGAATCCAAAGCGGTTTCGTATGGTTTGGCACCTGGAATGAGGAACCACGATCCGGCGAAAGCGCCTGAAACAGCATTGAAGACGTCTCCGGCGAAAGCCCGGTGCAGATGGCTCCGCACGCTGAATGTAACCGATGCACCCGCGCACACCGACCGCCCGCACTGCGGATCCCTCGGCCATGTCCTGCCGTTTCCGGAGAGCTGTCGGCTGGCCCGGCAATTCGGATTTGACGCCGTCAACGCGGACCGTCACTTCCTGAGGGAACATGGCCCCGGTCAGGCCCTCCAGCTGATCGAGCAGTACCACCTGAAGCCGGGGGCATTTGCATTCTCGGCTGCTTTCAATGCCTGCCACGCTGACGCGGAATTCGAGCAGAGCCTTACCACTTTCGAGCAGGATCTGTCTCTATGCCGGGAAGCGGGTTTCGACCGTTGCGTCGGGTACGTTCAGCCGTCTTCCGACACCCTGCCCTATTATGACCACTTCGCACTGCTGTGCAGGCGGCTGAAACGGATCAAGCCGTTGCTGGAAGCCTATGGGGTGCGCCTCGGACTGGAATTCATCGGCCCCACGACGATGCGGCGGCAGCGACGGTTCGATTTCATCCACACCCTTGACGGCATCCGGGCGCTCATTGCAGCAGCGGGTTCACAGCACTGCGTGGGCATCAAGCTGGATGCCTTTCATTGGTACACCAGTGGCGCCGGACTGCTGGATATTGAAAAACTGGCGCCCGAAGAGGTTGTTTATGTGGAGGTCAATGACGGCCTGGACGGCGATTACGACCGGTTCACCCTGCCCGAATTCCAACGGGAACTGCCGGGCGCAACGGGAACGATCGATCTGACCGGCATGCTCAACAAACTGGATGCATTGGGCTTCGAAGGCCCGGTCGTCGTGGAGCCGTGGAATGCGCGGCTGCGTGAAATGCGTCCTTCGGAAGCCATCGGGAAAGCCAAGGCTGCGCTGGACCGATGCCTCGCCAGGGCCAACCTCTGATTTGCTGCCGGTGGTCCCGCCGGCCGGGGGGGCCTGACCATCACCCAGAAGGGGGTGGCCGGCCCCGGTCAGGGGTGCCGCCGATGCCGCCGGCATCCCTGCTCAGACATCCTCCGGTTCAGAATTTCTTATCCACCGCCATATCCCGGCTGCCAGGGAAGCGGCAGCCACGAAGCACCAGCGGAATGGCCCCCGGTTCCCGCCGTGTCGATCACCCCCGGCGGCGGTGATAAAACATCCACTGCCGCCACCGCCGGAATTATCGATGCTTGCCGGCCCGGACGGATCGACGATGACGCCGTTGGCGACACCATCCGCATCCCCGTACCCCCCGTCCATGAGTTCAATGGCCACGGCCTGCCGGTCCTCACCGACGGTCACAAAGCCCGAATAATCGAACCATCCGTTAATGCTGTCGTATTTGTACCAGGCGACATTTTCAGGCAGGGGCGTGGAGTAGTACTTGTTCACCACCACCGGATCGCCGGGCGCATCGACAATCAGCCGGAATCCGAACAGGCCGCAGGGGAGGCGATCCGGCCGGCCGTCCGCGCCGGCGATTTCCTCATCGCCGATGCGGAAAAATTCATCGACCCGGCAGGCCGCGCCGTTCTGGAGGCAGGTCCAGCCGGAGCCGTCGGAAAGTTCAATGCAGTGCATGTCCGCCTGGAAAAGGTCGTTTTGGCCGTCCCCGTCCAGATCCGATTCCGTTTCCCGACCGACCTCCTGATCGTCGGGGAGCCCGTTGCCATCTTCGTCGGCACAGCCCGTCCCTGTGGTAAAAGCCCTTGAGCCCGACCAGGGCCAGTTCAAAGCGCCGGTATCAGCATATCGAACCCGCCAGTAACAGGTCGTATAGGGCCCCAGCACGCCGACGGGAACGGTGATTCCGGTTTTATGCGTTTCCGAACTGATATCCATCAGCGCATCGGTGAAATCCGCGTCCAGGGCGATCTGCCACCGGGTCCCGGCATGCAGCGACGTGTCCGCGCCGCCCGTATACCCGGCCTCAAGGGACAGGGTCAGGGCTTGTCCGGTTGCCGCATGGCTCGGGGAAACGAGCACCGGGATGCCAGGGCCATCCGTTTCCACCCGGGGATCCGTGCCGGTTTGATACTCTTCCAGGTTGGTCAACCCGTCATTGTCCGGGTTCAGATCGGCATCGTCCACAAGCGGATCCAGGCCGTTTTGCACTTCCCAGTCCGTCGGCATGCCGTCATTGTCATGGTCCGTGTCGGCATTGTCGCCGATGCCGTCGCCATCGCCGTCCAGGGTTTCGTCGGGGTCATCCGGGAAGGCGTCGTTGCAGTCCAGGACGCCGTCGCCGTCTGAATCCGGCAGGTCGAACACCGCCGTAATAAGGGTGTCCCCATTCAATTCAAACATGCACGGTCCGGTCCCGGAACATTCGCCGCCGGACCATCCGGAAAAGGCCGTGCAGGCATCATCGGGCGAGGCGAAAAGGGTGATGGGGGTTCCGGCATAAAAAACCGCCGTGCATCCGCTGCCGCAGTCGATGCCGGCCGGAGAACTGGTGACGCTTCCCGAGCCCTCGCCGCCGAGAGCCATGGTCAAGGTGCAGTAGACATCATTATCCCCGATGGTCAGGACGGCCGAAAGGATGCTGGCGGTTCCGGCACCTGAAATGCCGGTCAGGGCCAGGTTGACGGTTTCGTCCGGTTCGTCGTCGACATCATCGAGTATCGCCATGGTGAAGGTTTTATCCGATGTGTCGCCATGGCGCCAGGTCAGGGTGCCGGATGCGGCGGTATAATCGCTGCCTGCAGTTGCCGTGCCGTCCGAGGTTTCATAGGCCACCGACACGGGGCCGTCTCCAACACCGGACCGGACGACGGCAATGGTCGCGACGCCATCATCTTCGGCCGTGCTGAAGGCGGCGGTGCTGAATTCGACGGCGCCGGGGCTGTATTCGAACGCGCCGATATCGGCAACCGCATGGTCGTCGCCATCGCCGTCGACGGGACGGGCGTTGCCGCGTTGATCCTCGGTCTCCGCGGCGTTCTGGTCCCCGGCGTCAACCGCGATGCTGCCGGATGAAAGGCCATGGGTCCGGGTGCTGCCGCCGTTATCCGCGAGCGCTCCGAGGTCCGGGTTTCCGGATAAACTGGCGGGGATGCCGGCATCTTCGATGAGATTGCCGGTATTGGCGGCGACGGTGCCGGTATTGGCGGCATCGGTGGGCGAATTGCCGGCGATGAGGGTGTTGGTCATGCTGAGCGTGCCGGTGTTGAGAAGACCGCCTGCTGCCGTTGATGAGGTGTTGGCGGCGATGGTGCAGTGGGTGATCGCGAGTATCCCGTCGTTGACGATGCCGCCGCCGCCGCCGTCGGCGCTGTTGCCGCTGACGGTGCTGTTTTTCATGGTCAGGGTGCCGTGATTATGGATGCCCCCGCCGCGGTTGCCGAGCGTGGACGCATTACCGCTCACGGTGACACGGACCAGGGTCAGATCGCCGCTGTTGCTGAGGCCACCCCCGGAATCCGCGACGGCGCCGTTGGTGACGGTAAGATCCGAAAGGGTCACGGTTGCGCCGGCGTATATTTCTATCACGCGATCGGCCCCGCCCCCGTCAATAACGATGCCGTCGGTCTGCGAGCCGTTTATCTCGACATCCCGGCCGACCGCCAGGGGGCCGCTGGTCAGCGTGATGGTCCCGGCCACCCCGGACAGGTCGATACGATCCCCGTCACCGGCATCCGCAAGCACCTGGCGCAGGGATCCCGCACCGGCATCGTTGATGTTTTCCACCCTCTTTTCAGTGCCCACGTGCAGGGTCAGTTCGAATACGCTGCTATCATCCGTGCCGTCGCTGACGCTTACGGGGACCGAAAGATCCCCGGCAAACCCAGCAGCTGGCGTGACCACCTGGCCGGAACGGGTGTAGTGGTCACCATCCAGGACCGTGAGCGTGAAACCATCCGGGTAGGTGTTGTCCGGATCGGTGACCACCAGGTCCCCCAGCGTGATCGCCACAGGCGCGGTTTCATAGGTATTGAGCCTCGTCTGACCGATGATCTCCGGCGCGTCGTTGACCGCAGCGATGTCCACGTTAACCGTGCCCAACGATACATTCCCACCGCCGCCATCGCCGGTATTGCCGGCGTCGTTGGCCGTCAGGGTGAGGGTGTCGGCATGGTTCCCGCTTGCGTTCCATGCACCGGTGTATTGGATGTGGCTGGGCGTGTTCAGAAAGGCATCGATATGTGCAACCGTGCCGGTCAGCGTCAGGGTCCCGGTACCGGATCCGCCTGCGGCCACCCCGTCGCTGCTTGCGGCCGACAGAACGCCGTTCCCGGCAGCCAGGGTCAGCGTCACGCTGCCCGATCCCGAATCCGCGTCGCTGAGGGTTGCGCTGGACAGGTTCACATTGCCGGCCGTATCCTCCGTCACCATCACGTCCGTGATCAGCCCGGACAGGCTCGGGTCATCGTTGACCGCGGTGATGGCGATGCTGAAGGTCTGGCCGGTAAGGACGGCGGCCCCGTCCTCCCGGCCGTCGGCCAGGGAAAACGTAAAATAGTCGGAAAGGGTTTCTCCCCCGTCATGGGCATATCTCAGGCGGCCGTTGTCGATATCCGACTGGGTAAACTGTCCAGTGGCGGACAGGGCCGTCTCCGTTCCATTGACGCTTCCGCTGCCATCCGAATCCACCCACAGGGTGCCGTGGGCCACCGGGTCCGCGACCGTGTAGGACAGACCGGTTCCGCTGTCGTCCGGATCGCCTTCGTTGAGTTCGGAGGCGGCAAGCGTATCCAGACCGCCTTCGGCCAGGATAGAGCCGGTGTTGACGGCAACCGCCGGCGGGTCGTTTATCCGGCTCACGGTCACCGTGGCGCTGGATGCCGATGACGTTCCGCCGTCACCGTCGGCCAGGGTAAACTGGACTGTCCGCGGGCCCGCGGTCGGGTTGCCGGTATCCGTATTCTCATAGGTCACGGCACCGATCAGTGCTGCCGTGTTGGCGGCATCGGCATCGCCGTTCAGATGGATCACCAGGTCCGCACCGGCGGTGACGGCGTTGTCCAGGGTGCCGACCTCGGTGCTGCCCACCCATACAGCGGAACCGGCCAGGGCAACCGTTCCGCCGGTGTCCAGTGAGAGGACGTCTTCCTGGGCGTCTTCTCCGGTGCTGATGGTCACGGTCAACGTTCCGCCCGCGAAATCACTGCTGTCAGGGTCGATCACGCCGGCCGGTGTTCCCTGATCGATGACGACGGCGACGTCATCTTCCCGGTAGGCCAGGCTGTCGCCGTCCATATCAGAGATCGTGGGCGCGGCGTTTACCGGGGCGACGGCGATCAGGAAAGAGGTCATGGCGAACACGTACGGCGGCTGGTCGGAGGGTGTGAAGCCGATCGTGAAGGCATCGATGCCGACGCCGTCGAAGTCTGAGCCATTCAGGTCGACGGTATGACCGCCGGCGGTTTCGGTTCGAAAGTCCGTCTCAAAATCCGAAGCGGGAAAGCTGAAACTCGCGCACTGAACGCTATCGTTGAATCCGGTAATGACGATGTTGTCGGAAAAATCATCCCCCGAACCGGCCGGCAACTCCGAGAAGGTTACGGCGTCGAGTTCGAACATCGAGAAGGGCGCAGCGCCGGACGCTGCCACGGTAAAAACCTGGGTCGATGAGGTTGCCGAATCGTCGTCGATATAAACCTCGTCGAGGTAGGCGGCGTATGAGGCAGTCGTCACGCCTTCACTGTTTGCCGTCGAGACCTGGAAGTCACCGTCGGCGCTGGTTACGATGCCGCCGCTGTGCATCGCCCCTTCGAAGTTCCGGTGGCCGGCGTCGACCACGGCCACCGTGGTGCCGGACATCTCCGATTTGCCCCCGTCTCCGTCGGTCAGGACGAAATCGATGCTCCGGACACCGGGCACCGGATTGATCGTGTCCGTATTTTCATAGGTCACCGCTCCGATCAGCATGGCCGTTCTGGCGGCGGTGGCATTGCCGTTCAGGTTCACCACCAGGTCTTCACCGGCGGCGATGTCGTTTTCCAGGGTGCCGATCACCATGTCGCCCACCGATACGGCAGACCCTGCCGTCGAACCGGACAGGAAAACCGTTTCGGATTGCAGGGACAAGATATTCTCAGACGCATCCGCACCACCGGCACTGATGGTCACCGTCAAATCGCCACCGTCGAAATCAACGCTGTCCGAATCCGTCACAACAACCGCCGTGCCCTGGTCTACGACCACCCCGCCGTCCCCCTTGGCGTAGGACAGGCTGTCTCCGTGGAGGTTGTCCAGAATGGGATTTTCGCTGGATTGGCTCTGGGTGACGGTGATCGAAAATGAGGTGATGGCGAAAACGTACGGCGACTGATTGGCCGGCGTGAAGCTGACCGTGAAGGCATCGATATCGGCGGTGTCGAAGTCTGTCCCGTTCAGGTCAACTGAACAACCGCCGATGCGCGTCTGGAAATCCGTCGGGAATGCCGAGGCGGGAAAACTGTGAATCGCGCTCTGGGTGCCATCGTCAAATCCGGTAATGACGATGTTGCCGTAAAAATCGTTCCCCGAGTCGGCCGGGGATTCCGAGAAGGTCACGGAGTCGAGCCGGAAGGCCGCCACGGCGGCTGATGATATCGCCGCCACGGTGAAATTCTGGGCATCAGAGGACAATGCGCTGTCGTTGATGTAGACCTCGTCAAGGGAGGATGCATAGGCGTAACGGTCCATGCCCTGCGCGTTCCCGGTCGACACCTCGAAGTCGCCGTCGGCAGTGGTCACGGTTCCGCTGTCGACGACGGCCCCTTCGAAGTTCCTGTGGTCCGATCCGCCCACGGTGACGGTGGCGCTGGATGTTTCCGACGTTCCCCCGGCCCCGTCGATAAGCACGACGCCGATGGTCCGTGTTCCGGGTACGGGGTTGATCGTGTCCGTATTTTCATAGGTCACCGCCCCGATCAGCATGGCCGTATTGGCTGCATTGGCGTTGCCGTTCAGACGGATCACCAGGTCTTCACCGGCGGCAATGGCGTTGCCTAAGGTGCCGACTGGGGTGTCATCCACCGATATGCCGGAACCGGCTGTCAGGCCGGAAAGTTCGACAATCCCCCTGCTGTCATCAAGGGACAGGCGCTCTTCCGAGGCATCCACAATGCCATCAGTGATGGATATGGCCAGCACCCCGCCGTCGAAATTGGCGCTGTCGCCGTCGCTGACGCTGACCGCCGTGCCCTGGTCCACGATTACAGGACCGTCCCCTGTGGCGTAAGACAGGCTGTCTCCGTGCAGATTCTGCAGGACCGGATCATCGCTTGTCAGGGTGATGGTGATTTGAAATGACAGGAGTCCAAAATCATACAGCTCCTGCACGCCGGTATGGATACCGATGGTGAAATATTTGATATTGGCACCGGAAAAATCAGATCCGCTCAAATCAATTTTATGGCCGCCGTCATTAAATTTGAAGGCCACTCCATCTAAGCTGCCGGCATCGAAATGATATTCGGCCAGTTTCTGATCGTCCGAGCCATATCCGGCGACGACGATCTGCTGAAAGGCATCGCCCGATTCGTCTTCGTATTCCGAAATGGTTATGGCATCCAGCTGGAAGGTCGGTGGGGAGGCGGCACTGGTTGTGGCCACTTTGATATACTGGATGCCGGCGGTTGTCCCTGTCGTACCGGAGTCGATATACACCTCGAGCGTCGAGCTGTCCCACGAAAGGCCGCCAGCGACTTCGGTGGTGAGCGTGAAGTTGCCGTCATTGGTGTTCACGGTCTCGCCGTCTGAAAATTCGGCCCCTGAGAAGGTCTCCACTCCGGATTCGAGCAGCAGACCGGAGAAGCCCGAGGCCGCAAAGGCCCCGCTTACGCCCGAGGCCGCCACCTCGCCGGTGGCCGTCTCCAACCGCCAGTCTCCCCCCTGATCGAAAGCGCCGGTGGGGTCATCCGAGGCCGCAACGCAACGTTTGGTGAGCGCTGCGATGGCGGCAATGAATTTCTTTCCCTCCTCATTTCTTGCAATGTTGCAGCCGTAGAGCAGAATCGTACCGTCCGGATCAATCGCCCCTGCAATCTCACGAAAGGCATCGCGATACCGGCTCAGGTTGCCCATGGCGAGGGCGCCATGCTGAAATGCGATCCGGCCCTGCCGACCGTGGGTGACAACATGGATGGCCCTGACGTTATCCCGGCCGTGCAGGGCCTCGGCGATTTGGACGATGCCGGGAGACCCGTTGTCAAGCAGAACGGTGTCAATATGCGATCCCTGGCTCAGCAGAAGGGGTTCATAGTCGGCAATGCCCGGGTCGATAAAAATCATTTCCTGATGACGGGCAATGCCCGTCAGGCCGGCGTTTTCAGGGTTTTTGTCTCTCCGGTTGAAAGAGAAACCGCGTTCCGTTGTTCCCAGTACCGCCAGAATCGTTAACAGGATGCATACCGTGGTTGTAACGCTTCGCCTGATATTCTCGATGCTGTCGCTATAGTCGCACATGGGGATCCGCTCCTGGTGAGATGTCTGTTGTTGAGTCGCAAGGATGAGCGTCTTTAGAGAACCCCGGATCGATTGCCGATCCCTTTCAGGCCGCGGGGTGATGAATCTGGTTCGCCGCCACTAGAGAACTTTTCTATAACACCCTGCTTGTTTTTACAAGGCCATGGATAATGCGAGACGTTTTCGGGACGTGCTGTGAAAAACCCGAAGCTGGAGAGCGCCGCTATGCCGCGGTTGTGTTTGTCTCAGGGAGATGTGTGGCCGCGGACCTGTTTTTCAGGGCGCCAAATTGAAGAAGCCGGGTTGCGTTGAGAAGATATGGCAGTAGATGAACCCGCTGGTTTGCTCAGCGCTCCGACAGCAGTTCCCGGAAGGTTTCCAAGTGCTTTTTCTCTTCGGAGATGATTTGCTCCAACTGGTCGGCGATGGACGGGTCGTCGATAAAGGATTTCAGGATTTCATAAAACGAAATGGTATCGTCCTCGAATTCGATAAACGTGCGGATCATTTTCTCGGGGGTGTCGATATCCTTGAAATTCACCTCCTGGAGGGAGAAGGCCTGCCCCTTGACCACATCCTCAACCAGCGCCCGGCTCAGTTCCGCCATCAGGTGATGATCCTTGCCCTGAACCAGGCGATCCTTTAAACCGGCAAACCAGTGGGCATGGTTTTGTTCTTCCCGGGCGATCCAGGACAGAAGGGTTTTCAACTCCTTGTCGGCTGTATGCTGTCTGGCATCCCGATAGGTCTTTTCGCCGTTGCTTTCCAGCCGTATGGCAATATCCAGAATGTCCTGGGCGCTGAACAAAACGGGTTCTCCTTTTTTACGGATTTCCGGAAACAGGACTTTACGAGGCACCGGCAGGGGCGGCCGGCGTTTGCCTCGATTCAGGTCCCGGATTCCGTCCGGGAGCGGCTGGATGATTTCTCGATGTCGAAGATCTGCTGGTCCAGATAGGTTTTGGTCTCGTAGTGGGTAACATGCATCAGCTTTCTCGTTATTTCTGCCACTTTGGCGACCTGCTCGGTAATTTTTTTAAGCTTCTGGACATGGGGCCCATCGTCGGGGCAGTCCAGCAGAAGCAGTTCCGCATAGCCTGAAATGGCCATGAGCGGCTGATTCATGTCGTGGCATACGGCACCGGCCAGTTCCAGAACCCCCTTGAGGCGCTCACTGCTTTGGCTGGTTTCTTCAAGGACCGAGTCGGCCTGCTTTCGCCGGGTTACATCTTCGAGAAGGATTACGCATCCGCTGTACTTTTCACTGACATCGCGCATTCGTTTCATCTTGATGGACAGGTCCCGCTGGCCCAGGGCCGTTTTCACACGCTTTTCTTTGGTTCTGTCCATCTCTCCGCTGGCGACGAACCGGTCGATTTCTTCGCGGAACCACGCCACCGGATGGTTGCCGGGGGTGTCACCGCAGTAATCGGCGCCCGGCACCACAGGACCGTCGAAAAGGGTCGCCCAGGCATGGTTGATGGCGTCGACGCGGTTGTTTTCATCCAGGACGGCCACCGGAGTCTGAAGGCTTTCGAAAATGGTCAGATACGTGTTTTTTTCGTTGGTGATGCTGCGATTGGCCTTTTGCAGATTTTTCATCTGCTCGTCGGTGTCCGGTTTCTGCCATGCCGTGCACAGACCGATTTCAATGCGGTCGAAAAACCGTTTCAGGATTTGAGAAAAGCGCCGGTTGCTTGCCAGGTCCGGCGATTGGCGGTCGACCAGGTCCATATAGCTCTGGCAGTAGTGCTTCATCAACCCCAGAAGCATGGCCGGTCCCACCCCCCGTTCCCGGTGGCGCTGCGTCTCGGCCATGCCGAAGCGGGCGAGCGGGTCGCCGGCGTAGTCCAGGTCGGGGCTCAGCTGAACATCGGGACCGCCTTTTTCCAGGGCGGCCAGCAGGGGGGCCGAGAGCCCGGCAATGGATTGTCGCCAGGCTTCCCGCAGGGTGGAGGTGTAGGCGGTGTATCCCCGGCGCTTGGCATAAAAAAGGATCCGGTCAGTCAGCCAGTCTTCATGATCGGCAATGATGGCATGCAAGGTGGCTGCATCGGTTGGGAATTGATCTGTCATGTCATAGATTCCGTTATTTGAAGGCCTGGTGGCAAGCCACCATGGCCGAGCGGAGGTCCCGCACCTCGTGCTGGAAATCGGCCAGCCGTCCGCCGTCAGCGGCGCGCTTCATATTCTGCACATGGTCCCGGTAGACGATCATTTCTTCGGGCCACTGCTGGCTGGACAGGATCTCGAAGTCGGCCGAGTCCCGCAGATACTGCTCCACCATCGCAGGGTCCGGGAGCAGATCCCGGGCCGCCGCCCGCGACAGGGCCTTGAACGATCGGCCCAACCGCTTTTTGACCCCCTTGAACCGGTTTTCCCAGTCTTCGACCGCTGCTTTTTCCGGTGGTGGGTAATGCGCCACCGTCGACCACTTGAATTTGAAGCCGGCCTGCAGCCGTCCCTTTTTTTCGACAATCTTGATTTTAGCCCTCAGGGCTTCCGGAACCGGCCAGTTGCCGCTTTCGGTCTGAAACTGCCCGTCACGCAGCTGGCGGGCCATGGCCTCCAGCCGTTCGGCCAGTTCCCCGGGGCTCATTTTCTTCTCTATTTTGTTTTCCATGGGCGTTTTCTCCTGTAAACGCGAACATGTCAATGCGAAGTGGATACCCGGAATCGGGAGGCGGTCTCATTAAGATTAGATTAAATCCGGCTGGGTGTAAAGACGGCAATCTCCTGCCATGCAGGCCCCCTCCGGTTTTGATGGCGGCAGGAAACAGCCACCCGGCAGAAACCGGGTCCGGCACCCCGCAGGATCAGGGTGCTTCAGCGCTGTCGGCGCCGGCTGCCAGCGCCCGGAGGGACGATTGCAGCCGGCGTTCTTTGCCCTTGAGTCTGCTGTTCAAAACGGCTTGGACATCATCCAGGGAAACCTGCAGCATCCCCTGGCCGGTGCCGCTCCGTCGGGCGCCGGAAAGGGTGAAACCCAGCATGATCAGATTCACCGACCTGGGGTCAGCCATTTTCCGTGCCACCCGGTCAGCATCGAGGGCGAATGCAGTCGACGGTGCATCCGTCTTCACCCGTTCCGGGCTGTTTACCGCGGCCCACCCCCCCGGCTTGAGATAACCGCCGTGCTGGATCAGGCTTTCGGCCTTGAGGGCGATCAGGCCGTCGGCGCGGCCCGGGTTGATCAGCGGGCTGGCAAATTCTCCGATCTTGAGGTGAGAGATGACCGTGCCGCCGCGCTGGGCCATGCCGTGGGTTTCGGAGGTAAAAACAGGCAGGCCTTTTTCGATGGCCGCTTCGGCCAGCAGCCGGGTAATGAACAACACACCCTGTCCGCCCACGCCGCTGATCACAATCTGGTATCGGGATTTATCTTCCATGGGTTACTCACTCGTCCTCGTTCATTTCTCAATTGTTCAGTCCATTACCGGCAACCGGAAACCAGAGATCTACTCTTTTTTCACGATTGCCCCCCTGGGGCAGACGCCCAGGCACACGCCGCACCCGTTGCAGACCAGGGGGTCCACGGCGGTTCGCCGGCCATCCTCCACGGCCACCAGTGCCGGGCATTCGAAATGTTGAAGGCAGAAGCCGCACCCGTCACAGTCCTCGGTCACCAGGACCTCGATGGGATCGGCGGCCTTCCCCTGGCGCGCCAGGTCGATGATGCAGGGGTGGCGGGCGATGACCACCGCCGGGCCCTCGTTGCGGCTGAAGGCGACCGCCCCTTTGACCATCGAGATAAAACCGTCGGTGTCATAGGGGTCCCCGACCTCAAGAAACTTGATGCCGCAGCCCCTGACCAGGCTTTCCATATCGACTTCCGCCAGGGGTTCTCCCGAGGCGCCCGTGCCCGTGGCCGGCGTGGGCTGGCTGCCGGTCATGGCCGTGGTGCGGTTGTCCAGGATGACCAGCACGAAACGGACGTTCTGGACCACCGCGTCGACGAGGGCGGGCACCCCGGCGTGAAAGAAGGTCGAATCGCCGATGGTGGCCACGATGTCGGGCCGTTTTTCCTCATGCTTGTAGGCCTGGTAGAATCCGGCGGCCTGGCTGATGGCCGCCCCCATGCACAGAACCGTGTCCACCGCCTTGAGATTCAGTCCCAGGGTGTAGCAGCCGATGTCGCTGGTATAGATGCCCCGCGGGGCCGCTTTCTTGATGGCAAAAAAACTGGCCCGGTGGGGGCAGCCCGCACACAGCGTCGGGCGCCGGCCGGGCGCCTGGGGCAGCGACGGGAGGTGTGCCTCGATGCCGGCAAAAGCGGCCAGCAGGGCCTCAATTTTTTCCGGAAGGAGCTCTCCCACGCACGGGACCACCCCGTTCAGCTTGCCCTTGATGCGATCGCGGTCGGCCAGTTGCATTTCGATGATGCCGGTGGTCTCCTCCAAAATCAGCACTTCGTCAAAGGCGTCCAGCAGAAGGCGGACGAAGGCCGTGTGCAGCGGAAACGGCTGGCGCACCTGGTAAAATGGCAGGTCGTCCCACAGGTCAAGATTTTTCAGGGATTCCGCCGTGTAGGCAGCGGCCACACCGCAGGAAACCACGGCGCGCCGTCCGGCGGCCTTCGGATTGCGCAGAACCGGCTCCGTCGCCTGGTGGGCCGCGATGCGGGCCAGCTTTTCTTCCAGTTCCAGGTGAAGCTGGTACCGAAATTTGGGCGTCGCCGCCCAGCGCGAGGGATCTTTCCTGAAATCCGGTTTCCTCTCCAGCGGCGGGATCGCGCCGGGGCGGACATCCTGGCGGGAGTGGCACACACGGGTCGTGGGGCGCAGCATCACCGGGGTATGGAAGGCTTCGGACAGGGTGTAGGCCAGGCCGACCATTTCCTTGGCCTGGCGGGGTGAATCGGGGTCCAGGACGGGGATTTTGGCCATCATGGCCATCATGCGGCTGTCCTGTTCCGTCTGGGACGAATGCGGGCCGGGATCGTCGGCGCTGATGATCACAAAGCCGCCGGCCGTACCCATGTAAGCCGCGCTCATCAGCGGATCGGAGGCCACGTTCAGCCCCACCTGCTTCATGCTGACAGCGGTTCGCAGTCCGGTCATGCAGCCGGCGTAGGCGATTTCGAAGGCCACCTTTTCGTTCACGGCCCACTGGACGTGCATGGTCGTGTCCAGCGGTTTATTGGCCTTGGCCACCGCGGACAGAATCTCCGATGCGGGGGTTCCCGGATAGGCGGTCGCCACGTGGCAGCCGTTTTCCATCAATCCGCGGGCAATGGCTTCGTTGCCCATCATGAGTTCTTTTTTTCCTGCCTGTTTCATGCCTTGATTTGACATTTTGCGTTTAACCTTTGAGCTTGATGCGTCAAGAAGAATCGGGCGATTATTCAATCGTTCGGATGTCGTCCCCAAAAAACAATCCCGTTGCTATTACACGTAAATGAATCGATTGTCGAGAGGGCGGTTGACGGGGCATCCGGATGCTCCCCGCACTGTATCTCAACGGCCGTTCAGCGCGCATTCAGCATCCGGCATGTCCGGTTTTGCATGTGACATGGCTGAGCCCCGGAATCGGGCATCGGTTTTCGGAGACGGGAAAACGGATTGGCACCGCTTTTCTGCTCTTGACCTGAGCCTGTGCCTGGCGTAGGGTGGGCTCCTTTGATTTTAAAAATGTTTCTACGTGGAGGAACGGTGGCCGGTTTTCAGGACCTGTTGCAGTTTGTGTTTGCCGGTGTGACCAGCGGTGCCATTTACGCATTGATCGCCCTGGGGTTCTGCGTGGTTCACAACACCATCGGCATCGTCAATTTTGCCCAGGTCGATTTCGTCTCCCTGGGCGGCATGTTCCTGTTCAGCGGGCTTTACTGGAGCGGGCTGCCCATGGTCGTGGCCCTTCCCGGCGCCGTGGCCGCCGTTACCGTGGTGGGGCTTGCCGTGGAGCGCCTGGGGGTGCGGCCGGCGCGCTCCCAGAACCATCTGGTGCTGATCTTCCTGACCATCGGCATTTCCATTATCCTGCGCGGAGCCATGAAGCTGGTGTGGGGCAAAAACCGCATGGCCGTCCCGCCCCTGGCCGGCGAGGAGCCGTTTCGTATTGCCGGCGCCGCCATCCTGCCCCAGGCCGTGGCCATCCTGATCATCACCGCCCTGGCCATCGGCCTGCTGGTGTTGTTTTTCCGAGGCACCCGGCTGGGGCTGTGCATGCGTGCCGTGGCCTCCAACCAGACGGCCGCGTCGGTGGTGGGCATTCCCGTGGGGCGTGTCAAGGCGGCCAGCTTCGCCCTGGCCGGCGGGCTGGGCGGATTGGCCGGTGTGCTGGTGACCCCCATCACCACCTTGAGCTACGACGTGGGCGTCCTGCTGGGGTTAAAAGGATTCGCCGCCGCCATTTTGGGCGGGTTCGGCTCCTTTCCCGGGGCCGTGCTGGGGGGCGTGGTGCTGGGGCTGCTGGAATCCCTGTCGGCCGGATACTGGAGCAGCGCCTACAAGGATGTCGCCGCGTTTGTGGTGCTGCTGCTGGTGTTGTTCGTGAGGCCCAAGGGGTTGTTGGGAAAGTGATACGGTTCAACCGGAAAAGGCATCTTATGGCCCAGGCCGGCGCTCCCACTCGGTCGAAATCCTCAGCGCAGCGCCGCTACGCCTGCGGGTTCGACCTCGCTGCGGCCTTGCCCTGTCGCAGATCCCGCATCGCGGGGAACCCTAACCTGCCTTTTCTGATGGATATGGTGAAACGATACCATCCCTGGTTATTCGACATTGGAAATTGGATATTCTCCGGTTCGATTTTACATCCGTTTTGCGGGTCGGGCTGCGCTGCAGGCGTTGCCCGACAACTTGAAAACGGGGAGGTTTCATACGGGAGGGAAGAGGATATCGCCAAGCGTTATCTTAAATCAAAGATTGAGCCGGAGTCGGGTCTGTCCTTCCGGATTCTGACGCCTGGCTTCTGAATTCTCTAAACGGTTTTGTCCGGTATTGACTGTTCATCTGCTGAATCACCATGCTGACTGCCAAAGACAACATTTTCTACTTTATCTACCTGCATCGGACCGGACTTACCGTGGCGGGGCTGTCCGCAGTATTGCTGGTGTGGCCGCTGGTGGAAAGCAATCCCTACAATCTGGGCCTGTCCAACCTGATCGCCATCTATGCCATCGTGGTGCTCGGCCTGAACCTGTTCATCGGCTATGCCGGTCAGATCAGCCTGGGCCACGCCGCTTTTTTTGCCATCGGGGCCTACGGTTCGGCCATCGGCACCGCCACGCTGGGGCTTCCGGCCTGGCCGGTCATGGCCGCGGTGGGGCTGGCCGCTGCCCTGATCGCCCTGGCCGTAGGGCTGCCCGCCCTCAAGCTGAGCGGGCATTACCTGGCCATGGCCACCCTGGGGTTCAACATCGTTATCTATACCCTCCTGGTACAATGGGATTCGGTCACCGGGGGGCCAAGCGGGTTTTCCGGCATCCCCAGCCTCACCATCGGTCGGCTGGTTTTTAACAACGAAATCCATTTTCATTACCTGGTGTGGACATTTGCCGTGCTGGCCCTCCTGCTGTGTCTGAACCTGGTTCGCAGCGGCGCGGGACGCGGTCTGGCGGCCCTGGCCGAGGATGAGACCGCCGCGGCGGCGCTGGGGGTGGACACCCGTCGTGCCAAGGTGAAGGTGTTTGTCCTGTCGGCGGTGCTGGCATCGGTGGCCGGCAGTCTGTTCGCCCACTGTTATGCCTTCGTGAGCCCGGATTCATTCAACATTTTCGTTTCCGTGGATTTTGTGATCATGGTGGTGGTGGGCGGCATGGGCTCCATCTGGGGAACCCTGTTCGGTACGGCCCTGATCACCCTGCTGCCCGAATGGATCGAGGCCCTGGAGTCCTTCAAGGACATCGTCCATGGCCTGATCCTGGTGCTGATCCTTCTTTTTATGCCCCAGGGGCTGGTCACGGGGATTGTGGACGCGGTGCGCACGCGCATCGCCACGAGTCGTCATGCTTGAACTGAGAAACGTCAGCAAATGGTTCGGCGGCCTGCCGGCCCTGCAGGATGTCTCGTTTCGCATCCCCCGGGGGCAGGTGACGGCACTCATCGGCCCCAACGGTGCCGGTAAGTCCACCCTGATCAACTGCATCAGCGGTGTGGACAATGCCCAGGCCGGCAGCATCCGTCTGGCCCGGCGCCCCGTCGAAGCCCTGCCGGCCCATGATATTGCCGCCCTGGGTGTTGCGCGCACCTTCCAGAACCTGAAGCTGTTCGGCCGGCTGACGGTGCTGGACAACGTGCTGACCGGCCTGACAGTGGCTGCCGAGCGTTCTTTTATCATCTCCATGCTGCGGTTGCCGGGACTGCGCCACGAGGAGCGGCAGCTTCGCCTGCGCGCTCTGGACGCCCTGGACGATTTCGGGCTGTCCCGGAAAGCACAATGGCCGGCCTCGGCGTTGTCCTACGGTGAAAAGAAACGGGTGGAGATGGCCCGCGCCTTCGTGAGCGACCCCCGTCTGGTGCTGCTGGACGAGCCGGTGGCCGGTTTGAACGCAGATGAAACCGCCCGGATTGCCCGGCACATCCGCCGACAGCGCGGCGCCGGTCACACCATGCTGCTGGTGGAACATGACATGGCCCTGGTGATGGACGTGGCCGACCAGGTGGTGGTCCTGGACAGCGGCCGCTGCATTGCCTGCGGAGATCCGGCGGATGTCCGCAGCAACCCCCTGGTCCTGGAGGCCTACCTGGGCCGTATGGAGGCTACGGCCTGATATGGGTAACGTTCATTTGCTGGCCACGGAGCAGTTGACCGCCCACTACGGGGCCGCCCAGGCGCTGTTCGGGGTTGACCTGGCCATCGATCCGGGAGAAACCGTCGCCCTCGTGGGCGCCAATGGCACCGGAAAGACGACCCTGCTGAAATGCATCATGGGGCTCATGAAGCCCTCGGCGGGAAAGGTCTTGCTGGATGGCGAGGCCGTCACCGGCCAATCGCCGGTGCAGATGGTGCGCCGGGGGCTGGCCCTGACCCCCGAGGGCCGGGAGGTTTTTGCGCACTTGACCGTAGTGGAAAACCTTGAACTGGGGGCGGCTGCCCTGAAAACCGGGCGCAGGGAAGTCGCCCGGCGCATGCAGGCGGTGTTCGATCGATTTGGCCGCCTGGCCGAGCGACCGGACCAGGCGGCCGGGACCCTGTCCGGCGGCGAGCAGCAGATGCTGGCCATGGGCCGGGCCCTCATGGCGCAGCCGCGCTTGCTGCTGCTGGACGAGCCCAGCCTTGGACTGGCGCCGTTGATCAGCGACGAAATTTTTACCATCATTCACCAATTGTCGCGCTCCGGCGTGACCATCCTGCTGGTGGAACAGAACGCCGCCAGGGCGCTGTCGGCCTCCCATAAAGCATTTTTGATGGCCGGCGGCCGCATCGTCCAGCAGGGGCGCAGCCAGGATCTGCTGGTCGACCCCACCTTGCGAGCCGCCTTTCTGGGCGCTGCCAGCGAAGAAAAACCCGAAGCCAGCCGGCTGGGCGCAGCCGGCCTGACCAATATCCGTTTGGAGAAACCCGACATGCATCAGCACACCTTTATGCCCGATTTTCCCGACCATCACGCCCTGGCCGCCCACCAGCTCAAGGGGCTGCAGTGGACCGTCCGCCATGCCTTCGAGGGCTCCAGCTTTTATCGGCAGCGCCTGGAGGCGGCCGGGGTCGATCCAGCATCCATCCGCAGCCTGGACGATATCAGACGGCTGCCCTTCACCACGGCCGATGATCTGCGTGAATTCTATCCGTTTCCCCTGCGGTCGGTTCCTTTTGAACAGATCGTGCGCGTCCATGCCAGTTCCGGCACCACCGGCAAACGCAAAATCATCGGCTACACCCAGAAGGATCTGGACGACTGGGTTCACTTTTTTGCGCGCTGCTACGAGATGGCCGGCGTCACCCCCCTGGACCGCGTTCAGATTGCCGTAGGCTACGGCATCTGGACGGCCGGCATGGGTTTTCAGCTGGGCTGTGAAAAGGTCGGCGCCATGGCCGTCCCGGTGGGGCCGGGCAATATCGACATGCACATCCAGTTCATGCAGGATGTGCGCTCCACGGTATTTTGCAGTACGGCCTCCATGGCGCTGCTCCTGGCCGAGGAGATTCAACGCCGCGGCATCGCCGACCAGATCAGCATCCGCAAAATCATCTACGGCTCCGAGCGCAGCTCCCGATCCATGCGCCAAAAGATCTCCGAACTGTTCGGCGGCGCCGAGCTTTTCGACATCACCGGCCTTACCGAGCTATACGGCCCCGGCGCGGGCATCGAATGCGGGGATCATGACTGCATCCACTACTGGGGCGATTACTACATTCTGGAAATCGTCGATCCGGAAACCCTTCAGCCGGTGCCCGACGGCGAGTGGGGCGAAATGGTGGTCACCACCCTGTGCAAGGAGGCCGCCCCGCTGATCCGCTACCGGACCCGGGATATCACCCGCATCATCCCCGACCGGTGCACCTGCGGTTCCGTCATGCCCCGGCACTCGCGCATCAAGGGGCGCAGCGACGACACCATCAAATTCAGGGGGGTCAACATCTACCCCTCGACCATCGACACCATCCTCTCGGCGATTCCCGGACTGGGCTCCGAATACCAGATCCACCTGACCCGGGATGAGCGCTCCGGCAGGGACTTCTTGCAGCTGAAGATCGAACGGGGCGAGGGGGTGGAGGCCGGCCGGACGGCGGAGCTGGTGCATGAAACCGTCTACCAGGTCAAACGGCAGCTGCTGGTCTCCATCGAGGTTGAACTGGTGGACTACGGGCAGCTGCCGCGGACGCAGCGTAAGAGCCAGCGGGTGTTTGATAGCAGAATTACCGACGAAATCGTCTGATGTTTATTCATAACCGGCGTCTTACGGTCCATATCGGCGTTCTCACATGTTTCAGATCCTCGACGCAGCGCTGCTGCGCCTCCGGTCTGAAACATGCTGCGGCCTTGATCTGGACCGTTATCCACCAATTCTGAACAAACATCGGTTTAAACTGTTTTGGATCCTCTTGGAGACGCAAGACTTGCTAAAACCGCCTATCAATAGAGAAAAGGAGGAGAAGATGAGACGGATGAATCGACTGGTGGCCTCAGCCATAGCTGTGATGATGGTGTTTGCCGGGGGCAGCGCTGCTGCCGCAGATACGATCAAGATCGGTGCTTTTTTCGACCTGTCCGGTCCGGCCTCTTTTATCGGCACGCCCACCAAACTGGTGGCCGACATGGTGGTCGACAAGATCAATCAGGAGGGCGGGGTCAACGGTACGCCCATCGAGCTGGTCGTCGGCGACACCGAGGGCGATCCGGCCAAAGCCGTGAACATTGCCAAAAAGTTCATCTACAAGGACAAGGTTGCCGCGATCATCGGCCCCACCCGCACCGGCACGGGCATGGCCGTCAAGAAGATCATCCATGCGGGCAAGACCCCGGCCTTCATGACCGTGGGCGGCGACCCGGTAATCATGGGCGGCCCCAAGCTGGGGCCATTCGACTGGGTGTTCAAGTCTCCCCAACGGTCCTCGGTAGCCGTCAAGCGGCTGTACATGTACCTCAAGGACAAAGGTCTGACCAGGATTGCCCTGCTGACCGCATCGGACGGCTTCGGCAAGGACGGGGTGCGCTGGCTGACCCGGCTGGCCCCTGACTTCGGCCTTGAAATCGTGGCCCAGGAGGCGTTCGGCCCCAAGGACACCGACATGACCGCCCAGCTGACCAATGCCAAGAACGCCGGGCCCCAGGCCCTGGTGGTCTGGACCATCGGACCGGCCGGATCCATCGTTTCCAAAAACAAGGCCCAGCTGGGCATCGACCTGCCCCTGTTCCAGTGCCACGGCCTGCCCGATCCCAAGTATATCGAACTGGCCGGCAAGGCCTCCGAGGGCGACCGCATGCCGGCCACCAAGTTGATGGTCGTCGATGCTTTGCCGGATACCGATCCCCAGAAACCGGTCATCCAGGAGTTTGTGCGGCTCTACACCGATGAATACGGTTACCACAGGCAGTTTCCCATCAACACCCATTCCGGGTATGCCTGGGATGCCATCATGCTCGTGGCCGGCGCCATGAAGCAGGCCGGCACCCGGGCTGATGACCTGCGTGCCGCCATCGAGCAGACCCGGGGCTATGTGGGCATTTCCGGCGTCTACAACCTCACCCCGGAGGACCACAACGGCCTGGACGTGGATTCCATGGTGGTCGTACAGGTCAAGGGCGGCCAGTTCGTCATGGCCGAATAAACCCGCACGGTCCCGTCCCTGTCCCGTCCGGGCGGCCTTCATGGTCCTCCGTTTTTTCAGGATGAGGACGCCTGACCGGCTCCGACGGGAGGACCAAGGGGCGGCAACGGAGCCACATCCGGCGGGCCGATATAGAAAAGCCGGGATCAGATCCCGGCTTTTCTCTTTTCGATGATGGTTCGTAGACCTTAAACCGAAGATGCTGCTCGGCGGGTCTTATTCGTTGACTTTTTCGGCCAGCATCTCACTGGCCATGACAGGCACTTTTTCTTCTGAGTGCTTGGGCCGATTGGTGAGGTAGGCGATGACGACGCCCAGCATCAGCAGGCCGGCCGACATGTAAAACGCCCATCGCAGGCTGCCCGTGATATCCTCAATGGTTCCGCCCAGGCTGGTCATGAAAAAACCCATGCCCCAGCCGATGAAGACCAGGCCGTAATTGAAACCGAGGTATTTGGACCCGAAGAAATCGGCGGTGAATGAAGGCATCAGCGAGAGCCCGCCACCATACTGCCAGTAGGCGACGCCCACGACCAGAAAAAGCAGTACGATATTCTGTTCGGCAATCACATAGGGCAGGATGAACATACAACCTGCAGATATGGCGCAGTTCAGGCAGTAGGCATTCACCCGGCCGATCTTATCCGAATAAAAACCGGTTCCTACCCGCCCCGAAGCGTTGACCAGACCGCCGAAGGATACCAGGATCCAGGCATTGGCGGCCAGGAAAGGCACGTCGGCGGCCGCCTTTTTCAAAAGACCGGCCGCATTGGCGATAATCAGGAGGCCGGATTGGGTGGATATGGTAAACATGAGGACCAGGGCATAGAACTGCCAGGATTTGAAGATCTCCTTGGGGGTCCAATCGTGTTTGGTGCTGTCCTGCGTTGCGGCTGCAGCCCTGGCATTGGCCGGCATGGGGGGCACATAATCTTTGGGCGGCGTAAACAAAAGTTGCCCGCACAAAATGGTGACCACGGCAAAGATGCCGCCCAGGGCAAAAAAGCTGCCGCTGATGCCGTACTGGTCGATGAAATACTGACCGAGTCCACCGATATAGATGGCCGCGCCACCGTATCCGGCCACGACGGTGCCGGCAATCAAGCCCCGTTTATGGGGGCCGAACCATTTCAGGGCTGCCGGCGTAGGCGCCGCATAGCCCAGTCCCATGCCGATTCCGCCCAGGACACCGAAGCCGATGATCAGGCCCATCTGGCTTTTCATCAAGGCGGCGACCACGCAGCCCAGGGCCAGGAAAAGGCCGCCCGCCGTGGCACCGATCTTCGGTCCGAATTTGTCCTGGATCCGTCCGCCGGGAATCATCAGCAGGGCAAAAAGGACGACACAGATGGAAAACGGGGTTGCCGCCTGGGCGTTGGTGAGATAGGTCCAACCCGCATCGATACCTGTCATCACCTCTCCCGCACGATCTACGTTGACCAGCGCCTTTTTCCATATGCTCCATGCATACAGGATGCCCAGACACAGGTTGATGGTGGTTCCGGCAAATGTTGTAATCCATCCCTTCAATGGGACCTTCGCAGCTGGTTGTACCGACATTCTTCCTCCCTCGTTTCTCGGTTTGGCAAAATGAATGAAATTCAGTGAAACAAAAGATTCATTTTGCTGGTTTCAAATATTTAAATAAATATCATTCAGTATCTTAACAATATCTGTGCCACCTTAAATAAACGGGATTTAAAAATTCCTTCCCACATCCCTTTTCCAAGATTGGTTGGGCTATAATAAACCTAAATTTTAGCTACTTAGAAAAAAAATGGGCAGTGCCGAGGGAGGGTGGCACAGGGCGATTGCGATGGAATCGGGCAGGCCCTTCAGAGCTGCCGGGGCGCCATGATTACAATCTATGTTGTGCGGTTGCGGTCCAAGCCACTATAACCTGATGATATGAATTATAATCGTCAGATTACAACCTTTGTTGAAATTACAATAAAAGTTGTAACTGCCTGGGCGGCTATGCTAGGCGGGCCGGGCTTCTTTTTTCAGGACCAACTCGAATCGCTCCACCAGCAGGGAGCAGGTCAGGCAGAGCACGAAGTAGATGCCCAGGATGGTGATCCAGACTTCGAAGGTGAGGAAGGTGGCGGCCATCAGTTCCATGCCCTGGAAGGTCAGCTCCTGGATGGAGATCACCGAGACGATGGCCGAATCCTTGATGGTGGAAATGAACTGACCGGCCAGGGGCGGCATGATCCGCCGCAGGGCCTGGGGGAAGATGATGTAGCGCAGTTGCTGGGCCCGCGTGAAGCCTAACCCGGAGGAGGCCTCCCACTGCCCCTTGTCGATGGACTGGATGCCCGCGCGGATGATTTCGGTGATGTAGGCGCCCTCGTAAACCGCCAGGGCCACGGCGCCGGAGATGAAGATGGGCACCCGGGAGGGTTCGGCCATGACCAGGCTCAGGATGCCCGACAGGGGCCCGCCGTCCATGAGCATCGCCCGGTCGATTCCGATGGCGGGCAGGAGCCGGTCCCCGATAAAATAATAAAAGATAAAGATCCAGACCAGCACGGGGATGTTGCGGATCATCTCCACATAACCGCTTCCGATCATTCGGCGATAGCGGCTGCAGCCGGTCCTGAACAGGCCCATGACCGTGCCGATGACCAGGGCCAGCACCGTGGCCCAGATGCTCAGCCGCAGGGTGACCAGAACCCCCTGGAGAATCAGGCCGGGTACCCAGCGTCCGCTGCTCTCATCGATGCGCAGCAGGTACTGGGGGATGGCCTGCCAGTTCCATTTGTACTGGGCCTGTACGGTGGCCTGATAGACCAGCCACACCACGACGGACCCGATCCCGGCCAGCAGGATCAGGTCCGTCCATGTGATTCGTATCTTTTTGCCGATCACTGGATCTGTGATTCCCAATCCTTGGTTTCAAACCAGAACGCTTTGCGGTCTTTCAGCCAGCCTTCGGCCGACACGTAGCCGATCCAGTTGTTGAAATAGTTCAGCGTGTCCACATCGCCTTTGCGTACGGCAAAGCCGATGGGCTCGCGGGTAAAGGTGCCATCGATGGGCAGGAAAAGTTTATCCGGATACTTGATGGCCTGAAACGCCGGTGTGGGGGCCGAGCCGACCACGGCATGCACCCGGCCGTTGATGACTTCCTGGTAGGCCTGGGCCTCGTCGTCGAACATGCGGATCTCGGCCTCGGGCATATATTTCTTGGCGGCGGTCACGGCGGTGGATCCCAGACGGGCCGCAATCACGACGCCGGGCCTGTTGAAGGCCTCGATACCCGTCATGCCGGCGGCTTTCTTTTTGCTGGCCACCAGCGACATGCCCGTAAAATCGTAGGGGGTCGTGAAGTTGACCTTGAGGTTCCGGCTGGGAAGGATGCCCATGCCGCCGATGATGACGTCGAACTTGCCGGTGAGCAGGGCCGGGATGATGCCGGACCATTTGGTGGGGATGAATTCGATCTTGACCCCCATGTCCTCGGCCAGGCGCGTGGCCACGTCGATCTCAAAACCGATCAGCTTGCCGGTCTTGTCTTTCATGGCCCAGGGCACGAAGGTGGACATGCCCACCCGCAATACCCCGCGTTGGATGACCTGTTCCACGACACTGTCCGTGCTGTCGGCGGCAGTGGCGCCGGGGACACCGGCCAGGGTGAAAACCAGAATTGCCAGAAAGACACTGCGGGCCAACGGTCTCACAATTTTCATGCTTGCGCTCCTTTCCTTATCGATCAATGGGTTGTCGGTACTCACGGTCGCTTGTCGCCAAACGCTATGTTTTTTCGCCCGGCCCCCTTCAGCTCCCATCACGACATGCCGGAACCCGCCGCAGCCAGTCGCCTTTCCATGGCCTGGGTGGCCAGCGACAGGGACAGGGTCAGGATCAGGTAGATGGCCGCAATGGTGAACCACAACTCGAATACCAGATAGGTCTCGGCGATAATCTCCTGGCCCTTCATGGTCAGGTCGTAGATCGCGATGGTGCTCACCAGGGCGGAGTCTTTGATCAGGGAGACGGCCTGGCTCACCAGGGGCGGGGTCATGTGGCGCAGGGCCTGGGGCAGCACGATGTGCCGGTAGGTGCGGTAACGGCCCAGGCCGATGCTGCCTGCGGCTTCCCACTGCCCCCGGGGAACGGCCAGGATGCCGGCGCGAATAATTTCCGAGGCATAGGCCCCTTCGAACAGGCTCAACGCCAGCACTGCCGATGCAAACCGGCTGAGATCCACCATGGGCGAAAACACGAAATAGATAAAAAACAGCTGCACCAGCAAAGGGGTGTTGCGGATCAGTTCCAGGTACACCCGTGCCAGTGCCCGCAGGGTAAACGATCCGGACAGCCGGCAAACCGCGGTGATCAGCCCGAAAAGGCTGGACAGCACCAGCGATACGGCGGACACCTTCAGCGTTACCAAAAGCCCTTTCAGCAGGGGGCCGGCCAGAAAATGCCCATCTGAAAAAGAATACAGATATCGGGGCACCCGGTACCACTGCCAGTTGTAGCCCAGGCCCGCCCCGCTTGCATAGATGATCCAGACGAGCAGGCCCGCCGTGGCCGTCACCCGGAACCAGTCGAAAATGAACTGCCGCCGGCCGGATCGGATGACGTTTTCGGCAAAAGGATTATTACAAGCATTCATGAACAATAATCGGGTCTCAGCGCCTTGAAATGAATGTTGCGCCCAATGGGGTCGATGGTCTGCGTTTAATTGAAACGCATCTCGTCACGAGCGACCTCGCGGCGGCGGGAGGTCGTGGGCGAATCTGGGGTAAATATGTGCCATTTTACGAAAAATGCAAGTTTTTTGCCGGTGCCGGTCTCTGTTTCGACACCCAATCATGCCCTCGCGCTGTGGCATCTTGAAGATTTTGTTTCAGGTATTATTTTTTAAAAGAGACAATAGTGTCTCTATTTTTAGAATGCCGAACATGCCGGCTGGCCGTCCCCGGGGGACCGTTGGCTCAGGCATCGCTTCCGCTTTTACGGAATGATTCCCCAACTATGGCAAATACAAGGAAATTTTTCGGGTTGGGGCCATCGAAGAGGCAGCGGGACAACATTGGCATGGTTCTGGCGTCATTGTAGTCAAAAGAGACGAGAATAACAACCTTCAATCACACCGGCGCATGCCGGCCAATTAAACCATCTGGAGTGCTGACATGATGAACATTGAGGAAATCAAACGCAACACGGATCTGGTCAATTCCATTGACTGGGAGATGACACCGGAAGAGGCGGTTCGCCTATACCTGGAATGGGGAAACAACTGGGCCCGTGGGAACTACGTGATCCGATCCAAGGATGATGTTTCCCACTATTTCGTGGTCAACACCTGGAAGGAAGAACCGGTGATCTATTTTATCCGCCGGAACAGTGACGAGGCCGTGGAACTGGCTAAAATCAGGATGCCCAAGGACTTGAAACAACGCTTCCTGCATGCCCAGGGCAGGCACAAGGGCGTGTGGGCCGTTGAAGGCGAGGTCAAATCCTGGCTTAAGCACAAGCTCAATGTGCATTGACCCCTGAGTGTTATGTCAATGCATCCTTACCGGTACCGGCGCTCTCTGGACCTGATCCCAAAGGGCGCCGGTTTTCTTTCGGCCGTCGTTGCCCTCAGGCTTGAACAGCGCCGGATGATCCCCGGTTGCCGCCCGCCGGCTGGGGTGCAGGCCCTCGATTTTCCCTGAAGCACCACCTCCATGCTTAAAAACCAACTGTTCGCCCACCCCATGGGCTGTGATATGACCGCCCGGACACGTTGCCGCATCGGACGGACCCCCTTGCCCGGGCACCTCCCTTTTGCCCTTCGGCCTGTCCGAAAGGTGCCGCAGGCAAGTCTCCAGGCCCGCCAGTTCCGTGCACGCTGCCGGTGAGCGCTCCCCGGCTTCAGTCGAAAGCCGGGCCCGGTTTAACCCCCAACGGTTTGAGAATTTTCACCAGGGGACAGAACCCGGTAAAACTCGATTGCAGCAGGTTGGCGCCCACAAAGGCGGTAAACCAGAGCCAGTATGCACTGTGAATTTGAGACAGCAGCAGGGTGATCAGGATCATTGCGCCGGCAAAGGCCAGTATAACGCGGTCTATGGTCATCGTGGTCCTCCATGAGTTGTGTTAACGGTGTTTTTGGGCTAAAGAGATTGAGAAACACCAATTTGTTACATTTTTTTGGGAAATGTATCCCTGGCCACCCGTTCTCCGCTGTCCGTGCAAGCGAAATGGTAAAAAACAATGGCATGTTAGTTGCTTTTTTAGTATGTTGCGTGGGCCTGAGCCGAACCGGCTGTTTCACGCGACGTCATTGACCGTCGCCATTTTTTTCGTGCAGACGATCACCAATTGAACCATCAAGGGGGTACCATGAATTTCAATTCCTTCGAAGAGATCCTCGATTTCGCCATCGAAAGGGAAAAGCAGGCAGTTAACTTTTACCAGAAACTGGTGGATAGGGAAACCTTTCCGGCATCCAAAAAAACCCTTGCCGAGTTTGCTGAAGAGGAAAGAAAGCACCAGACCCTGTTGGAGGAGTTCAAGAAGGGCAACCGTTCCGTGGTGGAATACGACTACAAGTGGATCCCGGATATCAAGCGCAGCGATTATATCGTGGACATGAAATACGAACCGGGCATGGACTTTGCCGAAATCCTCAGGCTGGCCATGAAGCGTGAGGAAAAGGCCCTGCGGCTCTACAACGCCCTGGCGACCAAAACCGACGATGCGGACTGCATCAAGCTGTTTAAGCTGCTGGCCCAGGAAGAGGCCAGGCACAAACAGACATTTGAAACCTTATATGACGATCACATGGCCGAATTGGGGGACTGATCCGCTCGCAGCGCGTCAGGGCTTGTTTTCTGTCAGGCCGCCCATATAATCAGGACACGTATGATCGAATACCTGCCACGATTCAATCCTGCGGCATGGTCAGTTGCCCGGATTGGTGGCGCCGGTGACCGGGATCGTTGGCGCCGCCGCGGTCATGGTTTCCCAACCCATGCTTCCCGGTACCCCGCCCTTTGCCGCCGGGGCCATGATTGTCGTGGCGATCGAAGACGGGATCCCCGAATCCCAGCAGGGTAAAGTTGGCGGTATTGGCACCGTGCCGGGGGGGTACCGCCATGAAGATACTGGATGTGGTTCCGGGATAAACAAGAGCGTAGTTTAGGTGACATCAAATCCACACTTATTTCATACATTTGGTAACCAGCTGCCAGGAGAGATTATGCTGCCACAGATCAAAAATATTCTTTACGCGACCGACTTGTCCGAAAATGCACGCTACGCATACAGTTACGCCGCCAGTCTGGCCCAGCAGTACGGGGCACGAATTACCATTCTTCATGTCATCGAAAAACTCACCGCGGAAACCTTCCTGCAGATTCACGGGTATGTTGGTGAAGAGAAATGGAAAAAGCTCCAGGAGGAGAAGCAGGCGGACTTCGTTTCCCGTATCAAAGGGCGGCTCAACAGCTTCTGTGATGATATCAGCACCGAGGTGGACGCCTGCAGTTTCCAGGTAGACAAGATTATCGTGAAGGAGGGCATTGCCGCCGACGAAATCCTTAATCAGGCGGAACTCAACGGCGCCGATGCCATCGTCATGGGTACCAAGGGGTTCGGCATGTTCAAGGAAGCGCTCATGGGCGGTACCGCCCGTAGGGTGGTGAGAAGAAGTACGATACCGGTGATGGTGGTCAGACTGCCGGAAAAAAGTTAAAAAAATCCCTCCCGTGAGCCAGCAGGAGCGCCATGTAGTCGGCCTCCATCCGGATCATCGGCAGGTCACGTTTTCGCATCCATTCGCTGAGCCAGGCAAAACGGATGGCCAGCATCAGGTCCGGCAACGCCTTCCAGCTCATGTCGGAATAGATGCCCGATCGTCTCAGCCGGCTGATCAGCCGCTGCACGAACGCCCCCCCCAGACTCTCCGGATCTTCCATGCCCAGGCATCCCAGCAGGTTGGCAAGGTCGTAGATTTCCGGCTTGGTGCCGCAAAACTCCCAGTCGATGACCGCCCGGATGGACCGCTGCCCCCAGATGATGTTGAGGGGATGGTAGTCGCCATGGCAAAAGGCAGCGGGAAGGCGGTCGTGTATGGGGAAAAGGGTTCTATTCAAATGGTCGATGAACGGGCGATAGGTCGCCGCTATTTCGGGTTTTTTTCGACCCAATGTGGTGTACAGGTCACGGCTGTAAGCGGCAATGGAAAACGGGGGGGAGCCCGTTGCAGCGGGTGTTTCCGAACAGGCGCCGTGGAGTCGGGTGAGAAATGCCGCTGCCGCCTCACCCCGCCATCCGTGCATGGCATAGGCGGGGCGCTCCAGGTCGATACCGGGCATAAAGGGACACAGCTGCCAGAGGCCGTGGTCGACCAGGGGAATCGTTTCGCCGCAGGCATCCGGCCGGTAGGGGGCGATCTGGGACAGCCCGTGTTCACCAAGCTGTTTCAGGGTATTGATGATTTGCCGCTTGCGGGCGTACATGCGTGACGGAATTTTTTCCAGCACGAACAGGCGGGTGGCATCCGTTTCCACCACGCTTCGCCAGAGGGTGCGCTCCGGACTGCCGGCAAGGGGAAGATCGGGGCGCAGCCGGGTAAACCTGATTCCCCACTGGCGCGAGAGTGCCGCCAGCGGAGCGGGCTTGTCCGTTCTCATATCTTAGGGTCCGGAATCTTGTCTTCAGGGCATCCGCCGCCGTGCCTTCAGGCCGGATGGCAGGTTTGCGGGTCGGTCCGGCAGGAGGTTTCGCGGGTTTTTTCAGCCAGGCGTACCCGCCGCCGTGCCTGGGCCTGGCGGTTGCGTCGCCGGTCCTCATCGGTTTCGAGAACCAGCGGCGGCACCGGCCGGGGGTGAAAATTGTCGTCCAGGGCAACGAAGCTCAGATAGGCCGATGCCGTATGCCGGATTTCACCGGTTTTAAGATCTTCGGTCTCCACGCGAACCCCCACCTCCATGGAGGTCTTGCCCACCAGGTTCAAGCTGGCCTTGAGGGTCAGCAGGTTCCCGATGAACGCCGGGTTGTGAAAATCCAGCCGGTCGATGGAGGCGGTGACCACGTTGCAGCGGGTATGCCGAATGGCCACCACCCCCGCTGCGTCATCGATGTGCTTCATGACGACGCCGCCGTGGACAATGCCTGCCGGGTTGGCATCCTGGGGCAGCATCATGTGCGACATGGTCACCCGGCTGTACGCTGCGGTTTTGGGCGGTTGCGGCGGCAACCCTGTATCCGGGCAGCCGGTCATTTTTCCTTCCAGTAGGGATTGATGATGTCTTCGAAAATGGCCAGGGCCGCTTCGGATCCGTAACCGGCGGCGGTGACGATCTGCTTGAAGCCGCCTGCCACATCACCGGCAACGTAGATGCCCGGGATGCTGGTGCGAAACTCCTTGTGCTTGATGTAGCCTTCGTCGTTGAGTTCCAGCCCCACCTTGGCGGCCAGGTCGACCGCCGGATCGTAGCCGATGGCCAGAAAGACGCCGTCGGCCGGCTTGACGGCGGTTTTTCCGCTGGCCTTATCCAGCAGCACCACTTCGGTGACCCGGTTTTCGCCCCGGATTTCCTTGACCTCGGTGTCGAAGAGGATGGGAATGTTGCTGTCGATCAGCTTCTGGACCAGCACTTCCTGAGCCTTGAGGCGGTCCCGGCGGTGCACCAGGGTAACGGCCACCCCCATGTTGTGCAGGTGCAGGGCTTCGGTGGCGGCGCTGTTGCCGCCGCCCACCATGAAGACCCGTTTGCCTTTGAAAAGGGGCCCGTCACAGGTGGCACAATAGCTGACTCCCCGTCCTGAGAATCGCTCCTCTCCCGGAACCCCCAGATGCCGGTGGGAGGCGCCGGTGGCGATGAGCACGGCCTGTGTCTTGAATTTTCTCCGGGAGGTCTGGACAGTGTGCGGCTCTCCGGGGATGATGTCCACGACCTCCTCGCCGGGGAAGATCTGCACGTATTCCAGGGCGTGCGTGACCATGATATCCACCAGGGTCTTGCCGCCCACTTCCTTCATGCCGGGATAGTTTTCCACCACCGGGGTCAGGGCCACCTGGCCGCCCAGCACACCCTTTTCAACCACCACGGACTTGAGGCCGCTGCGGGCCGCATAGATGCCGGCAGTGAGGCCGGCGGGGCCGCCGCCGATGATCACCAGCTGGCATTCCACCTCCGCTGCGTCGCTTTCGGGGATGAAGATGGTCTGCTGTTCCATTTTATCCATGGAGGCCATGAACAGTTCTTCGGTCTGGGCGCCCAACGCGGTGAGTACATCGTTGGTAAACGTCTGGGGCACCGAATGGGCCCCGTACTGTTCGGCCAGATCAGGGTTGGCCTGAATGTCGATGATCTCCAGGGAAATCAATTCGGGGCGGGCCACGGCCGCCTTGAGAGCGTTCAGTGCCTGCTGGGGGCAATAGGGGCAGGATGCGCTGACGAAGACCTTCACATGGCGGGGCTGGTCGATTTTCTTCAGTACGCCCATGGCCGCTTCGTTGAGGTCGCTCTTGCCGGTGCCGATGCGCAGCAGGACCTCCAGGAAGATGCGGCCCTCTTCGCCCAGGGGGGCCCCCAGCCAGCGGACATTATGCCGGTCCGGATCAAACACCAGGGTGGGAGAGTGGTCGATGCCCATCTGCCGGGCCGTCTCATGACTCAGGTCAAATTCGCGCAGAACGATCTTGTCGGTCATTTGCCGGAAAAAGCGCAGGGCCTGCCGGGCGGCGTCATTGAAGACCTCGTTTTTCCCGCCCTGGGTAAACAGCAGGATGGGAATCTCATGTTTGAGCCCGCTGAGAATTCTTGACAGTTCCATCTGGACCTGCCGCATCTGTGCGTCGTCCATATTCTGTGCTTGGTTCATAGTTGCGTCTCCTTGATCGTCGCATGACCCTTCAGGGCCGGAATTGATAAACGGCCAGTCGGGAAACCCGGGGATTCATGGTCGATATACCCTGTTCGTGTGCACGTCCATCGCTTCGAATCCTGAACCCCACAATCCGGTTTCCATGCCCGTTGCCGGCGACGGATTCAAACGGTTTGAACATAATCTGCCGGTTTTGAATGCCTGCCCGGTTCAGTCCCTGAAAACCAGTTTTCCGCCATACCATCCGGCGGTACTCGCTGCACCCAGCATAATAAGGTTGATCATAAAAAAGGCAACCCGGGACGGCTGGGGCGTGGTGACGACGGCCGGATTGACCAACAGCCAGATGAAAAGGAACCAGGCGGTGACGGAAACGATGATGCCGCAGGCGATCTTGACAATGAAGACATGGGTGATGGCGCCGTTGAAACGATTCTGCCAATCCACCCACCCGGAAAACAATACCAGCGGCATGGACAGGGCCACCACGCCGAGATTGTAGGTCGCGGCCAGGGTCATGCCCTTGACGCTGAACAGGGCCGACAGGAAGATAAAGAGGATGGCAACGGGCAGCAGGCCATTGGGAATATGCACGCTGATCGGGTGGCCGTGGTAGCGGGTCATCAGCTCGAACAGCCGTCGGTAGCGGGAATCCTCGAACGGTGAGACCGGTTCGGGTTCGGCCGCCGCTGCCGGCTCGGACGGTTCCGGCCGATCGACCACCGGTTCGATTTCGGGGGCTGCGGCCACCGCCGGTTCCGGTGTCGGGGCTTCGGGTTCGGTGACCTCGACGAATTTGCTTTTGGGGGCCCCGCAGACCGGGCATTTCTCGGGGGGGTCATCGCCGGTGTGAATGTAGCCGCAGACAATGCATTTCCATTTTTTCATTTTCTGTGTGGAACCTCATATTGGGGGTGAGTGGGGGTGTTGCCGTCAGCGCTCATCCATGGGAACGAAGGCACATTCGTCGGGACCGCAGTAATCGCCGACATAATCGGACTCGGGCCGGTACAGGGTGGGTTTGGCCGCCGCCCCGCCATACAACTCTTCAATCACATGGGCCGACCATCCGGCGATGCGGGAGATGGCGAAAATGGGAGAAAACAGGTCCACGGCAATGCCCATGTAGTAGTACAGGGATGCGCTGTAAAAATCGACATTGACGAAAATGTCCTTGCCTTTTTTCTTTTTGAAGGCGGCTTTGCCCTTGGTTTCCAATGCCTTGGACAGATCGTACCAGCGGGTGTCTCCGGCCCGTTTGCCCAGGGTCAGGGACATGGGGGCGAGGATCTTGGCCCGGGGGTCGTCCACCTGATAGACGGCATGGCCCAGCCCCATGATGACACCGCCGGTGTCGAGGATTCTGGTGACGTAATCGTCCACCTTGTCCACATCGCCGATTTCCAGCAGCATCTGCATCACCCGGGTGTTGGCGCCGCCATGAAGGGGACCTGAAAGAGAGCCGACGCCGGCGGTCACCGCTGCGTATATGTGGGCCTTGGTGGAGGCCACTTCCCGTGCGGCAAAGGTCGAGGCATTGAAGGAGTGTTCGGCGTGGAGCACCAGGCAGGTGTCGAAAAAGCCGGCCAGTTCGTCATCGGGCACCTCGCCGTTCAGCATGTAAAGGAAATTGGCCGCCTGGCTCAGGCCGGGGGCCGGGGCAATCGGTGCCTTGCCGTTGCGGATCCGGTCCCAGGCTGCCACGATGGTGGCGAACCTGGCGATCAGGCGAACGGCCATGCGGGTGGTGCTGTCGATATCCGCCTGGCGAATGTCCGGGTCAAAGCTGGCCATCATGGGGACGGTTGCCTGGAGCACATCCATGGGCAGCGCATCGGTGGGCATGGCTTTCATGGCGGTGAGAATTTCCTCGGGTACCGCGCGCTGTTCGGCGATCTGCTGCCTGAAGTCCGCCAGGGCCTTCCGGTCGGGAAGCCGTTCGAACAGCAGCAGGTAGACCACTTCCTCGAATGAGGTTTTCCCGGCCAGGTCCCGGGCCCGGTATCCCCGGTAGACCAGCTTTCCCTCGGCGCCGTTGACATCGCTGATTTTCGTGCTGGCGATGGTCACGCCCCTTAGTCCTGTGTTGAGAACCGGTTTGCAGGCATCTTCCATGGGTCACCTCTTTTCTGGTCTGGGGTCAAAGCGTAAGGGGTTCAGCGTATCGGGCCGGATAGCCCTGGTCCCGTCCGCGGCAAGGCGTTATTGCCCGATGTTCAAGCCTCGGCCGTTCGATCACACGCCTGCGGTGAACCTTCCAGCAGGCCTCGATCGCGGAAAATATCCTTTTCGGAAGAACGTCATGTTAACACTACAAATTTTATGCCAGGGGACGATGCCCGATCCTGTGCGCCGGCTTTGGCCCGGGTCGAATCAGTTGCCGGTGCGGTTCACGGGCATTAAGCGGACGTCAGTTGTCCGCGCCGCATCGGCATCAGACCTCTGCGATTGTCTCATGTTTCGGGCGATACATGACCGTATCATAATACAAAGGTCTGGAATAAAGGGAATATTGCGGTTTCCGGGCCGCGGTCAGCTGGCCGCCTGCCGCTGGTGCCGTGCAATGGCGCACTGGGGACACAATCCGGTGAATTCCAGGTTGTGCCCGATGATTTCGTAGACGGTGGTGCCGTAGAGGTCGTCTTCCAGCTCATTGAGCGGTGCGATGGGTGCGTCGTCTACGCGACCGCAGCAGACGCAGCGGATATGATAATGTTTTTTGGCGACGCCGTCATACCGTTTCATCGCCCCGGATAATTCCAGTCGCTGGATTTCACCCAGTTCGCAGAGCACATCGAGGTTTCGATAGACAGTGCCCAGACTGATCCGGGGCAGCCGTTTGCGCACCCGTTCGTAGATTTCATCAGCGGCGGGATGGTTGTTGATTTTACGGATCTCTTCCAAGATTACCCGCCGCTGTCGGGTCATTCTCGTTTTTTTGTCGATTTCCACGCCCATGATCTCCAGAAAAAGGTCTGTTATTTTCCTAAGCTGAAATCGAGCATATGTCAAGGGGGATGACCACACCACCGGGGGGGCATCAGGCGCGATAAACGGCGGGACGCTCCGGACGCCCTGTTGCCGGGATTGCTTAACCATCCATCCTCTCAGGGCGGATTCCCGGCTTGCAGATCAACGAAAAACATGCCAGAATAATTTCCGGATTCTGGCTGACACGGCCGGGCGCAGTTCATCGATGGTCCATTTTATCATGCCTTTCCCCACGGCATGAATGTTGCGTTGACCTTATGCATGCCGCCGGCAGGCCAAAATCCGATCCTGCACCTGTTTTGTCGCAACGACCGGTCAGACCGGACTACGTTTTCAATTTCGCACCCTAGTGTGCCACTACCAAGGTTGACGGATGAATGCCATACACCTGAAAAAGGGATTTTCACCATCGATTGCCGGTGCTCCCAGCCGACAGCTTCGCCTGCTGGATGCCCCGCGACATGTGGGCATGGTCCCCGAACAGATCCCCTTCATCAAGCCCCGGCTTCTGGTCCAGGAGGGGGATTCGGTAGCCATTGGCTCCCCTCTTTTCGAGGACAAGCGCAATACCCGCGTCCGGTTTCTCTCGCCCGGCGGCGGCCAGGTGACCCGCATCGTATTCGGCCCCCGGCGGGTCATCCGGCAGATCATTATCGCCCTGGACAGCGATGAACCCATGGCCTCTTTCGAAGTGCCCGGAGCCGATAAGTTGAGCGCCGTTTCGCGGGAGGCACTGGTGGGCATCCTGCTTGCCGGCGGGATGTGGCCGTTTTTCAGAGTCCTGCCCTTCATGGATCTGGCCGACCAGGACACGCCGCCGCCGGCTATCCTGGTTCGCCTGGGCGACGACGAGCCGTTTGCACCCGACCCGGCCGTTTACCTCCAGGGCAGGGAAGAATGCTTCGGCTCGGGACTCGAACTGCTCACCCGATTGTGCGACCAGGTGATCGTCAACCATACCGGTGACGAGGCGGTCCTGGCGGTCCTGCCCGACCAGACGGCTGTCCGGCGTTTTTCCGGTTGCTATCCGTCCGGGAACCCCGGTGTTCAACTGTACCGGACCAAAACCGGTGCGCAGCAGAATCGCTCCTGGTTTATCGACGGCCAGGACGTGATCCTGCTCGGTGAATTTTTGAGGACCGGCCGCTATCCCGTTCAGCGGATCATGTCGGTGGGCGGGAGCCTGGCGCCCGCCGGTGGACATGTCTCGACCCGTGCCGGTGTGCCGCTGCGGCTGCTGGGCGGTGGGGGTGCTCTCGGGGTGCCGGATGCCCGGTATATCGTGGGCGGGGTGTTTACCGGCCTTACCGGCGGTGTCGACAGTTTCATGGGGTTTTACCAGAATGCCCTGAATCTGGTCGATGACGGAGACCGGGAAGAGCCTTTCGGTTTCATCCGTCCGGGCTTCAGCAAACCCAGTTACTCCACGGCCTTCCTGTCCGCCTTCCGCCGCAGGCCTTTTCCCATGGACTGCGGCCAGCACGGGGAGGTGCGGGCCTGCGTCAACTGCGGCACCTGTGCCCGGATCTGCCCGGTGGACATTCTGCCCCAGTTCACCATGAAGTGCCTGGTGGCCGACGAGGTGGAAGAGGCCCTCGCCCATGGCCTGCTGGATTGTGCCGAATGCGGTTTGTGTACCTATGCCTGCCCGTCCAAGATTGAGCTGCGCGAGGTGTTCCGGAAGGCAAAAGCCCAATACTATAAGGAGATCGCCTGATTGCCGAGACTGCGGGTTGAGGGAAAACAATACATCTGCACATGAATGTCAAAGGCCAAATGCTAAATGTCAAATGAAGGAATACTGCCTGTTTTCAATGAAATCGGCCCGCATATCCTTCTATTGGCATTTGCGCTTTGACATTTGGCCTTCGTATTGAATCCATGCCCTGTTGTTTTTACAAGAATCCAACTTGTCTTTATAGGTAGACACTAAAACATGAAAGCCCTTAAACGCCTGTTCAACACCACCCGGCCGCACTTTGAATCCGGCGGGCGACTGGAAAAGCTGCACCCCCTGTTCGATGCCATCGAAACGGTCGCCTTCGCCCCTGCACTGACCACCACGGCCGACGCCCATGTGCGGGACAGCCTGGACCTGAAGCGGTTCATGACCTTTGTTATCATTTCGCTGATGCCGCCCTTTTTTTATGGCATGTACAACACCGGCTACCAGACCGGGCTGGCTTCGGGGCTGGATGTGGGCCTGGTGCCGGCGATGGTGCGGGGGGCGTGGGTGGTGCTGCCCATGCTCATGGTCTCCTACGCCGTGGGCCTGTTCTGGGAACTTCTGTTCGCTTCGGTTCGGGGGCACACTATCAGCGAGGGCTTCCTGGTCACCGGCCTGCTGTTTCCCATGACCCTGCCGCCCACCACCCCCTTGTGGCAGGTGGCCGTGGGGATCTCCTTCGGCGTGGTGATCGGCAAGGAAATTTTTGGGGGCACGGGCAGGAATATTCTCAATCCGGCGCTGACCGCGCGGGCCTTTCTCTTTTTCGCCTATCCGGCCAACATGTCCGGCGACCGGGTCTGGACCCTGGTTGAACAGACCGGCCGGCAGGCGGTGGATGCCGTAACGGCGGCCACCCCGCTGGCCCTTTTGCCCCTGGCCGCTTCCGGAGAGGCGGCCTCCCGCATCCTGAATGACGCCGGATACACCTTCGGGCGGCTTTTTATCGGCAACCTTCCCGGCAGTGCCTGCGAGACCTCGGCCCTCATGTGCCTGCTCGGCGCCGGATTCCTGGTGGTGACCGGGGTGGGCAATTACCGCATCATGGTCGGCGGCATCCTCGGGGTGCTGGCGGTGGCCTATCCGGGATATCTGATCAACCTTTCCTCCGGTGGTGAGGCGGCCCGCATGTTTTCCGTGCATCCGGCCTGGCACCTGGTCATGGGCAGCTTTGCTTTCGGCATTGTCTATATGGCCACTGATCCGGTCTCGGGCCCGGGCATGAACCTCTCCCGGTGGCTGTATGGATTTGCCATCGGTGCGCTGACCGTGGCCATCCGGGTGTTCAACCCGGCCTATCCGGAAGGGGTGATGCTGGCCATCTTGTTCATGAATCTTTTTGCACCGCTGATGGATCATTTCGTCATCAAGGCGCGGCTGAGAAAAAGGGTGCCCAATGTCTGATCAGTTGAAATCCATCGGTTTCTCCGCCCTGGTTGCCCTGGTCTGCAGCCTGCTGCTCACCGGCGCCGCCACCGGCCTCAAGGAGCGCAAAATGCGCAACGTGGCCCTGGACCGGCAGAAAAATATTCTGATGTCCGTAGGGCTGGTCGATCCCGTTGGCCCCTCGACCGCGGCGCAGATCGAACAGTCCTACCGGAACAATATCCGCTGCTACGCCGTGGACGGCACCGGACGGATCGTCGCGGGCCAGGCGGATGCTGATGCGCTGCCGGTCTGTTTCTACGTCAAGGACAGCGAGCCGGCCGCCTACATCCTTCCGGTCGATTCCCGCGGCCTGTGGGGCACCATTCGCGGATACATGGCCATCGAAAACGACGGCGAGACCGTGGCCGGATTTTCCGTCTACAGCCACAACGAGACGCCGGGCCTGGGCGGTGAAATCGAAAAACCCTGGTTCCAGCAAAACTTCGTGGGAAAAAAGATCGTGGATGCGTCCGGCCGGTTTTCCGCCGTGGGCATCGCCAAGGGGAAGGTGGCCGATGCGGTTGCCGAGGACCGTCAGGTCAACTTTGTGGACGGCATTTCCGGTGCCACGCTCACCGGCAAATTCCTCACCGGCGGCCTGAAGGATGTCCTGCTGGACTACGAGCCGCTGGCCGAACAATTTCGGGCCGGGCCGGTCGCCCTGCCGTCGGACGGCTGACCGCAAGGCATACCCGCGGTTTATATCGGTTTACTGTTTTCAACGCGCCTGATCCCGCAAGGCGCACTTCTTGTCAAAAGGTGGACCCGTCAGCATGAAAATAACCCAATCGCCGACTTTCAAGGCCTTTTCCGAACCGGTGGTCAAGAACAACCCGGTGTTTATCCAGAGCCTGGGCATCTGTTCGGCCCTGGCCGTTACGGTGCAGCTGAACACCGCCCTCGTCATGGCCCTGGCCATGACCTTTGTCACGGCTTTTTCGAGCTTTACCATTTCGGCCATGCGCAACGTGATCCCCAGGAACGTGCGCATGATCGTGGAATTGTCCGTGATCGCCTCGCTGGTGATCCTGGCCGATGAGGTGCTGCGGGCCTATTTTTACGACATCAGCAAGCAGCTCTCTGTTTTCGTCGGGCTGATCATCACCAACTGCATCGTCATGGGGCGGGCGGAAACATACGCCCTGGGCAATCCGCCGCTGCAGTCGTTTGCGGACGGACTGGGCAACGGCGCCGGTTATGGACTGGTGCTGGTGTCTGTGGCCTTTATCCGCGAACTGCTGGGGGCCGGCAAACTCTTCGGGTTTCCGGTCGTTCCCCAGGTGCTATACGACCACGGCTACATGAACATGGGATTCATGCAGCTGGCACCGGCGGCGTTCATCATCATCGGCCTGCTTGTCTGGCTGCAGAAGAGTGTAATAAAAAGTTAGGTTGATGGTTGGATGGAATGGTGAGGTCAGGCAAATAAATCACAATCACCAAATCTAAAATTTCAATAAATGAAATGATGAACGGCCGTTTGCGGCCGGGGAATGACGGATATGGAAAACCTGATCGGCCTGTTTCTCAATTCGGTGTTCGTGGGCAACATCCTGCTCTCCTACTTCCTGGGGATGTGCTCCTTCGTGGCGGTATCCAAAAACATGGACACGGCCATCGGGCTGGGTTTTGCCGTGGTGTTCGTTCTCTCCATCACCGCACCGGTGAACTGGCTGGTGTTCCAGTACCTGCTGTCTCCCGGGGCGCTGAGGTGGGCCGGCCTGGCGTCCGTCGACCTGAGTTTTTTGAAGTTCATCACCTTTATCGCCGTCATCGCCGCCCTCGTCCAGATGGTGGAGATGGTGATCGACCGCTATTCTCCGGCGCTGTACATGGCCCTGGGGGTGTTCCTGCCGCTGATTGCGGTCAACTGCGCCATTCTGGGGGCGTCGCTGTTCATGGTCGAGCGCGACTACACGTTCATTGAAACGGTGGTCTTCGGTTTCGGTTCCGGTGTGGGCTGGCTGATGGCCATCGTCTCCATGGCCGCCATCCGCATCAAATTGCGCTATGCCGACGTGCCCCGGGGGTTGGAAGGCTTCGGAATCATCATGATCGTCACCGGACTGATGGCCATGGGGTTCATGCTTTTTTCAGGAATCACCCTATGAGCGTCTGCCCGACAACCCTGTCCGGGCCTTGCCAACGGCGTTGGAAAAGGGCTCAAAATGCTCGCATGCTTCGCGTGTGCGCCGCTTATGACTCCCTTTCCGCCATGTTGCCGAAGCAGACGCAAGATTTTCGAACAGGCGCTGAAAGAAGGAGAGACCGTTGATCTATCTTACCGCAACCGCTGTTTTTCTGGCAGTGATTCTTATTCTCGTGGGGCTGCTGCTTTTTGTCGAGGGCAGGGTGGTCCAGAAGGGCAGCAACCGGGTGGTCATCAATGCGGACGAGGACAAGAGTATCGACGCACCGTCGGGACGGACGCTGTTGTCCGCCCTGTCGGACAACGGCATTTTCATTCCCTCCGGCTGCGGCGGCGGGGGCGCCTGCGGGATGTGCAAGTGCAAGGTGGAAGAGGGGTCCCGGGGGCCGCTGCCCACCGAACTGGCCCACCTGTCACGCAAGGAGAGAAAGGACAACATCCGCCTGGCCTGCCAGATGAAGGTCAAGGAAGACCTGAAAATACGCATTCCCGATGAAATCTTATCCGTAAAAAAATACACGGCCACCGTGGTTTCCAACGAGAACGTGGCCACCTTCATCAAGGATCTGGTCCTGGAACTGGACGACAATGAACAGCTGAACTTCACGGCCGGCGCCTATATCCAGATCGACATCCCGGAATACGAGATTCCCTTTGAGCATTTCCGGATCCGGGTGGCCGAGCGCTACCGGCCCGACTGGGACCGGTTCAATCTGTGGGGGCTGCGGGGCAAAAACCTGGCGCCGGTGTTCCGGGCTTACTCACTGGCCAACCCGCCCCTGGAAGCCACCCGGCTGCGCTTCACCATCCGCATCGCCACACCCCCGCCGGGAGCCATGAACCTGCCGCCGGGGACCGGCTCCACCTATATTTTCAGCCTCAAACCCGGCGACAAAGTGACCCTGAGCGGTCCCTTCGGCGAGTTTGCCGTCAAGCCAAACGACCGGGAGATGTGCTTTGTGGGCGGCGGTGCCGGTATGGCCCCCCTGCGCAGCCAGATTCTGGACCAGCTGCTGCGGCTGAACACCGATCGAACCCTCTCTTTCTGGTACGGGGCCCGCTCCAAACTGGAACTTTTTTTCGATGATGAATTCAAGGGGCTGGCCGAAAAATTTTCCAACTTCTCCTACCACGTGGCCCTGTCCAACCCCATGCCCGAGGACAACTGGGAGGGGATGACCGGCTACATCCACCAGCAACTTCACGACACTTACCTGGTCAAACACAAGGATCCCACGGAGATCGAATACTACCTGTGCGGGCCGCCCATGATGGTCCAGGCCGTGGAGGACATGCTCGACAGCCTGGGGGTGGAGCCGGAGATGATCGCCTACGACAAATTTTCCTGATTTACCGGCATTACCGAAAGATCCCGTCATTGCAGATGAAATCGACGGTCAATGCCCTGCCAAGCTACTTTTTCCCCTGCTTCTTGACATACCCCTCCAGCTTGAGGCCGCTGACGGCAGCCTTTATGAAGGACCAGATGCCTGGCGTGTAGATATGGGTGGTCAGCTCGGTGAACAGCTGGAATTTGCGCCGGGTGTAGGGAAACCAGTTGGCCTCCATCTTGCCACTGTTCTTGTCCACCAGGACCGATTTGATGTTGGCGAAGCAGTAGAACCCGAATTCTCCTTTGTATCGCCCGATGCCGCTCTTCTTGGCACCGCCGAAGGGCAGGGCGTGGTTGCCTTCGGTGAGCATGACATTGTTGATGGAGACATTGCCCGTCACGATGGCCCGGGCAACCCGGTCGGCGCGCTGCAGATCGGCCGACCAGACGCTGGCCGACAGGCCGAATTCGTCGCCGTTGGCCCGCCGGATGACGTCGGCTTCGTGGTGAAAGGCAAAGATGGGCAGCACCGGGCCGAAGGTTTCCTCCCGGTTGATCAGCATGTCTTCGGTGCTGCCTTCCACAACGATCGGCGGGATGGCCGGCGAGGCGCCGTCCCAACTTCCGCCGGTAAGCAGTGTCGCCCCATTTTTCCGTGCGTCGTCGATCTGCTCGGCGATCACTTCTACCTGGGCCTGCGTGGTCATGGGGCCGATGTCCGATCCGCCGTCACTGTCCGTGCCCTGGGTGAGTTTTTGGGTCTCACCCACCAAAATGGCTTTGAATTGATCGTAGATGCTGTCCTGGACGTAGAGTTTTTCGACGGAGGTGCAGGACTGCCCGGTATTGGTGAAGGCGCCCCAGACGGCACCGGCCGCGGCACGCTCGAGGTCGGCGTCTTCGAAGACGATCATGGGGTCCTTGCCGCCCATTTCCAATTCCACCGGAATCAGGTGCTCTGCCGCCTGCGCCATGATCTGGCGTCCGGCACGCTGGCTGCCGATGAAAAAGATCTTGTCCGGACGCCGGTCGATGAGCAGGCGGCCCAGTTCCCTCCCGGGACCGTATACCACCTGGACCCACGCGGGATCGAAACCGGCTTCAGCGAGCAGGTCCTCCACCAGTCCCTTCAGGGGCGTGGCGCTGGAGGGTTTATAGATGACGGCGTTGCCGACCACGAAAGAGAGGGTGATGGGAACGATGGCCTGGTAGAAGGGATAGTTCCAGGGGGAGATGATCAGCGTGGTGCCCATGGGCTCGAAGTAGATTTTCGATTTTTTGCCCATCAGGGCGAACGGGGTGGGCACCTTGCGGTCCGCGAGCATCTTGACGGCATTTTTTTCCAGATAGTCCAGATGGTCCAGGGTGCCGAAAATTTCAGCGGTCAGGGCATCGGTGCGTGATTTGCAGGCATCCGCCTGGATGCGGTCCAGGATCTCCGTCTGCCGGTCGATGATGACCGCCTTCAGCCGGGTGATGAATTCAAGCCGCTTTTTGACCCCCCAGGAGAGAATATCAGGCTGGGCCTTCCGGGCCCGGTCAACGATTCCCGAGACGTCCGACCGATCAGGGTGGTCGTAGGCGATATCGGGATGTTTGGATTCCGGCGGCGCATCCTCATGGGACATTACCAGCTTGGCATCCCAGCCGATAATGTCGAAGACCTTGTCGCCCTCGTAAGCCTCGCCGGTCAGGTTGGAGTAGTAAAGGCTCATGACCATTCCCTTGATGCCGACCTCGATGGTCCTCAAGGTGCTGCCCAGAAAACCGGGGAAGCGGTCATTGTTGGCGCAGGTGGTCATCAGCAGACGGATCATCCACCCGGGCGCATACCGGAACACGGCCAGGAGCATGCGCAGCCCGCCGAGGTCTTCGGCGGTCAGGTACGCCGCCATGCGGTCCACATGGTCGATGCAGCCGGTTTGCGAAAAGGAGGGCGAGACATCCGTTCCGGGAACCATCACATCGCCGGCCCGGCTCAGTCCAAGAAGCTGATTCCGGCTGAAATATTTTGATATCTTCATTGGTTGCCATCCTTTATCAGTTGTGCGGCCGCCTTTTTGGAAAGGGCCATGATGGTCAGTGAGGGGTTGATGCCCGGGGCGTTGGGGAACATGCTGGAGTCGGCGCAGTAGATGTGTTTATGGCCGTGGAGTCGAAATCCGGGATTCACCACCGAACGCGCCGGATCGGTTCCCATCCCGCATCCGCCCATCAGGTGCAGGCCGATGCCCATTTTGCCGTGGATCATTTCCTTTGCCCCGGTGGTCTGGAAAATCTCATCGATCACCGCAAGCCCCCTGCGGTAGCGCTCCAGGTCCTCCCGGTTCTGTTCCTTGACGATGATGACCTTGCCCCGGCGGTTGACCTTGATGCGTCCGGGATGGGTGTCCCGGGTGCACACCTCGATGCAGGCGAAATGGGACAGGCGTTCCATGGCCCGCTGATGCTGCCGGCCGAATCCGCTGAGCAGCAGTGCGATGGCCGCGGGACCGGCGTAGACGTTCTCCAGCTTGAAACCGTTTTTTCTGAAGCCCGCATCGTCTGACTTGAAGGCCTGAAAGGCACCCAGGTGGGACCGGACCGGCTGGTCGTATACGCCGAAATTCATGTACTGGGGGTGGCAGAAAAAGTTGCGGCCGACGGCGGGCAGCCCTTTGCCGAAGCCTGAATTCAGCAGCAAGCGGGCGTTGCCGATCGCCCCGGAGGCCAGGACCAGGTTGCGCCCCCGGTAGGTGGCGGTGCCGCCGTCCGCTGTCCGGCAGGTGACCCAAACGTCCTTTGTGGAGGCATCAATCTTAACGGCTTCGGTCTCCGCCCGCAGCTCGAGTCCCCGTTCCAGGGCTTTTTTGAGAACCGTTTCCGGGGTGCTCTGCTTGCTGCCGATGCGGCAGCCGTTGAGACATTCGATGCAGCAGTTGCCCTGCTCGTAATGGCAATCCTTCTGCGCCCGCCGAAGGGGGGCCAGCTGGTAGCCCAGGCGCTGGAAACCCTGCTCAAAAACATCCGCGTTGCGGTTGCGGTATTCGCCGGGGATGGTCTGGATGGCGATTTCCGCCTCGGCTGCGTCATACCAGGGTGCCATGGCGTCCTCATTGAAGAAATCCACGCCGGAATCCCGGCGCCAGCTGTCAAAGGCCTCCGCATCGAAACGGTCCACCAGGGCCTGGTTGACCACCGACCCGCCGCCGACCACCTTGGGGCGCAGGAAGACCAGCCGGGCGTCGGTGCCCAGCTCCAGGCCGCCCGACCAGTAGAGCTGGGCCGTACCGTCCAGGTCATTGCGTGGATAGGTGCGGCGGCTGTAGTGCCTGCCCGCTTCGATCATCAGGCAATCGGCGCCGGCCCGGCACAGTTCGTGGGCGATGAAAGGTCCCGAAATGCCGGCGCCGACAATGATATAGTCATGGCGCGTGGGTCGGTGAGGGGTCACGATGGTCCTCCTGGAATGAATAAAGGGTTCAAGGGGTCGAGGATTCAGTGGCCAAGGGGCGGCCTTCCATTGCTCTAACCTGGCCGATCAAAGAAATGCATGGCCCATTCCCCGGTAGGTGTCCACCCGGTCCACAATACCGCCGTCCTTGACCAGCAGCAGGTGGTTGAACCGTTCGCACAGTTCGCCGGCTTTGGCGTGCTGGAAGAAGACCGGGTCGCCGATGTCGGGGGCGTGGGCACCGGCGGGCAGTTTCAGGGGCGTCTGTACTTCGCCGGCCCCTTCCATGCCGATATAGGCCAGCCCCGGGGGCAGCATCGGCCGGGGCAGCTTGTTCGGGCCGACCTCACCGGATGCCACATAGCCGCCGCCCAGGCAGGTGATCAAGCGGGGGGCCGGCCGGCGCACCACCTGAAGGGCGAAAAATGCCGACGGCTGGAAGGTGACCTCGTGGAAATGCCGGAACAGCCCGGGGGCGAAAAATGCCGATCCGGCGGTAACTTCAGTGACGGCGCTGTCCATGGCCGTGGCCTTCAGGCTGCCGCTGCCGCCGCCGTTTACGATGTTGATGGTGCATCCTGCCTCCTCAAGGGCCTGAATGACGGCCTGCCGCCGCTTCATCAACTCCGTCATGGAACGCTGCTTTACCATGCGGAGGACAGCGTTTTTCAGCCCCTGGCCGGGGACGCTGTCGTTGACCGAGGCGATCTGCGCCTCATAGCCCATGACGGCCGTAATCCGCACGCCCTCGAGATCGGTCGCCCGGCGGGCCAGCCTGACGGCCTGATCGGCCTCCCTCAGGGGGCTTCGGCGAACGCCCAGGTGAATGGATCGGCCCATGGGGCGGTATGACATGTCGATCTCCAGGCAGGCCTCCAGCACCTGCCCGGATTGCCGCCCGGCCTGCGCCAGACACTGCAGCTGGGCAAGGGAATCGACCACCAGGGCGATGCGGGGCCCTCCGGCGGCGACGCTTGCGATCAGGTCCATGTCCGATCGCTGGACGGTGGGGTAGGCCACGATAATATCGTCGAACCCCCGGGCCGCCAGGAGCGCCGCCTCCTCGACGGTAAAGGCCAGGATCCCCCTGAAGGCGGGGCCGCCTTTATCGAACACCCGACCAATCAGATCCGGGCAGCGGATCGACTTGGAGGCCACCCGGATCGTTTTGCCGCTTCGTTTCTGGGTGCCGGCCACATAGGCGACGTTGGCGTCAAAGCGGTCAAGGTCCACGAATGCCAGGGGCAGGCGCCGGCCCTTGATGATGTCGCGATAGTAGTGGTAGTCCCGGGCGGATTTTTCGGGCATGGTTCACACTCCTGCCAAGTGGCTGGCCATCAATTTCAGACAGGTGGGGATACCAAGGCTTGATCATGGAAAGTGAATACTCACTCACCACTGTTAAACTGATCGGTTTTCAATCGATTGTCAAGGGAAAAGTAAAGGACAAGCATCCTCTGGAAGGCTGATCCCGACTTGACTTCAAGGCAGTGAGTGAGTAATCATTCTCTATCTGGAGGCGGTTCGTCCGAAACCGCCTTCCCGTATACAACGGAGTGGCGGATAGCGCGGCCGGCAACTTATGCAAAAATATCACAAAGACACATTTACTCGGATTCCCGAAGAAAAACAGCAACGGATTCTGGATGCGGCGGTGGCTGAATTCGCCGCCAACGGATTTCCCGGCGCCAACATCAACGTGATTGCCAAAAAGGCCGGTATCAGCATCGGGGCCATGTATAAATATTTCGCCTCCAAGGAGGATCTCTTTCTGACGATCATCGAGCGGGCCCACAGCCTGCTGGAAGGGGTGCTGGACGACATCGAGCGGGCGCCGGGCGGCATTTTCCTGAAGATTGAGAAAATGGTGCGCGCGGCCCAGCGATACGCTCGGGATTACCCGCAACTGCACCAGATATACCTGGATTTGACCTCCGAGGGGTTGTCCCACCTGTCCCGGAAGCTGTCCGGCAGAATGGAAAGCATTTCGGCCCGGTTTTACGACGCGTTGATCCGGCATGCAATGGCCAACGGAGAGATCGACAACCGACTGGACCCGCGCGTGGCTGCGCTGTGCATCGACAATCTGATCCTCATGCTTCAGTATTCCTACACGTCCGAATACTTCAAAGAACGGATGAAAATATTCATCGGTGCCGACGCATTGGTGGATGACGAAAAAATTGTCCGTGGCGTGATGGGCTTTATCAAGGCGGGGCTGCTGGCACAGAACCGGCCGGCATGAGGCATGCCGGCCGGTTCGTCAGGCGTTAGAAAAACATTTTTTCAGGGGGCCGACGCTCGGGCACGTATTCCTGATCGATGTCGCCGTCGTTCCACTGCCTGGAAACATAAAGGTTGCAGTAACAGGACCCGAATTCGGCCACATCGGGCTCCCGGTAGTCGCAGGGGCAGATGATATCGCGGTCATTGTCCCGGTCCCCCGAAGCCAGCCGGCAGGGGCAGACCATATAGCCGTAGCGCTCCTTGTTGACGAGCAATGCCTCCAGCAGTTCCATGACCCGTTCATGGTTGTTGCTGAAGTAGTACCCTTTGGGCTCCTGCACTTTTTTCAGTTTTTCATAAAGAACCGTTGCATCCATCACAGTCCCAGCGCCTCCTTGATTTTGTCTTCCTTGTAACCGACGATGACTTCGTCGCCGATGATCACCGTGGGAAACGAACATCGCGGGTTGAATTTTTTCACATCGGCCAGAATGGCTTTGCGTTCTTCTCCGTCCAGCAGGTCCACATCCACGAAATCATATTGAATGGTACATTCGTCCAGCAGGCGTTTGGTGGATTTACAATGGCTGCAGGTGCTCAGTGAAAAGACTTTCACAGGTTTTTCAGACATGACCATATCCTTTCCATAGGTGCGGGGCGTATGCGCGTGCTGATGGCCCCGACCCTATCAACCAGTTGGGTGGGTGAGCCCCTTACCTTAAAGGTCCGCCGTGAATCGGTCAAGGGAAATCAGTGAAACCGGGCACAATGTACACGGCCGGCTGCAGCGATCCGGCGGTATTTTACGAAGTACCCCTGTTCATGGATACGCTGGCGGTTCCATCGCCGGGGGCGATCCCGGATCGCTGCGTTGTCCGGCGGCCCAATCGCGTTGCCATTGTTGCTTTATCGACCCGTCGGTCCGGGTGCCCGGCCATCTCGGCATCTCACCCTATCTCCGAACAGGGGAGGCATGCAGCCCGGCACCCGGGGGATAAACAGTGAGAAAAATGGAAACAGTGCTTGACAGATGGCGATAATTTTTTTATTTGAAACAGTAATCATTCCTGATAAGGGCGTATGCATTGCAAATACCCTGACTTGATTTCACGTCGGATGAAGCGTTTTCAGCCATAAAATCATGAGCCGATGTCATTGACAGTGATTTTTTTACCCACACATAATCTTTCCACGAAGGAGGGACCATGGTCGAGAAGAAAGCCTTAAAACCCAAAAAAGAGATCGAACTCAAGGACCTGACGATTTGCGATGCCACCCAGCAGATGCTCGCCAAAGCCCGGCGCGACGGTGTTGAAACTCAGTTTGACAGGGCTGCCGGTATGAAGGCCTGCCCCATCGGTGCCGATTCGGCCTGCTGCAAGCACTGCTTCATGGGGCCCTGCCGGCTGAATGCAAAAGATCCGTACGGAAAAGTCGGCGTCTGCGGGGCGAACATCGATGCCATCCAGGCCCGTAACTTCGGTCGCATGGTTGCTACCGGAACCGCCTGCCACAATGATCACGGCATGGCCATGCTGGACATTTTCCGTGATGTGGTTCAAGGAAAAATCAAGGATTACCGGATCAAGGACGTAAACAAGCTGGTATCGATTTCCAAGGAGATCGGCATCGAGACCGAGGATCGCAGTGTCCAGGACATTGCCATGGATCTCTACCACGAGTTGGAAAAGACCTATACCCAGGTGGAGGGGGAGCTTCCCTTTGCCAAGCGTGTTCCTCCGAAGACACTGGAGATGTGGCGCAAGCACGGCATTGTCCCCCGGGGGGCCATGCGTGAGATCATGGAGATGATGAGCCGCACCCACATCGGCATGGACCAGGACCACACCAACCTGATCAAACAGATCTGCCGGACGGCGCTGGCTGACGGCTGGGGAGGCTCGATGGTCGCTACCGAGATCAGCGACATCCTTTTCGGCACCCCGTCTCCGGTCAGCGTGGAAGTCAACATGGGCGTACTCAAAGAGGACCACGTCAATGTGATCGTGCATGGCCATGAGCCCAACCTGTTCGAATCCATGCTGGCATCGGTCAATGCCCCCTCGCTGCTCGAGTCGGCCAATGAGGCCGGTGCCAAGGGCATCAACCTGGTCGGTATGTGCTGCTCCGGGGCAGAGGTGATGTCACGTCACGGCATACCCCATGCCGGCAACTTTTCCTCCACCGAACCGATTCTGGTGACCGGCGCCGTAGATGCCATGGCCGTCGACGTCCAGTGTATCCAGCAGGGCCTGGTCAAGGTGGCCGAGTGTTATGAAACAGAGCTGATTACCACCAACCCGCGCTGCCATCTCGAGGGGGCCACCCATATTGAACTGGATGAGCACAATCCCCAGAAGTGCACCGACGAGATCGTTATCCGCGCCATCAGCCGGTTTAAAAACCGCAAGTTTCCCGTCGAAATTCCCAAGAAAGTGGGCATCGGTGTTCACGGTTTTTCTCACGAGTACATCAACTACATGCTGGGCGGTTCCTTCCGCGCGTCCTATACCCCGCTGAACGAGAATATCATCAACGGGCGCATCCGTGGCGTGGCCGGCGTGGTCGGCTGCACCAACCCGCGTGTGAAGCAGGATTACGTGCATGTGGAACTGGTCAGGGAACTGATCAAGAACGACGTGCTGGTGGTCCAGACGGGCTGTTCGCAGATCGCACTGGCCAAGGCCGGGCTGACCTCTCCGGAAGCCGCCGCCCTGGCCGGACCGGGACTGGCTGAAGTCTGTGAAACCGTCGGCATGCCGCCCGTTCTGGGCCTGGGGTCCTGCGTGGACAATACCCGCATCCTCATCGCCTGCTCCGAAATGGTGCGTACCGGCGGCCTGGGGGACAGTATCGCCGACCTGCCGGTCGCGGGTGCCGCCCCCGAATACATGAGTGAAAAGGCCATCGCCATCGGCCAGTACTTTGTGGCTTCCGGCGTCTATACCGTTTTCGGCGTCACATTTCCGGTCACCAAGGGCACCAATTTCGAAAAACTGCTCTTCGAAGGGCTGGAAGAGATGGGCATGGGCAAGTGGGGGTTCAACCCCGATCCCCACGAGATGGCCAGGATGATGATCGCCCACATCGATAAAAAGCGCCAGGCCCTGGGTATCGACAAGGCCCGGGAGCGTGTGCTCATGGACATGTCCGACCGGCGGGATATCGACGCCGCCTAACCGGACGTTTCACGTTATCAGCAAAAATCAAAGGGGCTCGGTATCGAGCCCCTTTATTTATATACTCCGACCCTTGCCTGTTCACTGCAATGGCACAACAACGGGTGCCAGCCGTGCCGGTTTCGCATAACCGTGTCCCTGTTTTCGGATGGGATGGACCACCGAAAGGGTGTAATTTCGTGCTGGAAGGCTAATCGTCGGACAGCACCTGGGGGTGGTCGCCCAGAAACCGGTACAAGGTGGCCCGGCCGACGCCCAGGACTTTGGCCGCGCGGGCTTTGTTTCCGCCGGTTTTGGTCAGCGCCGCCCTGACCCGTCCGGCATCCAGCTTGCGAACGGGACCGCGTTTCGGTTTCTCGCAAACCATGCCCTTGAGTTCAATGGGCAGGTCTTCGGGTCGGATGACCTTGCCCTTGCAGCGGACGATGGCAAACTGGACGGCGTTTTGCAGTTCGCGAACGTTGCCCGGCCAGGTGTAGTCCATGAGGGCGTTCAGGGCGTCCTGGGCCATGCGGACCGGGCGTTGCCCCTTGATCGTTGGTGCCTGGGACAGAAAGTGGTCCACCAGCAGCGGGATGTCGGATTTGCGTTCCCGGATGGGAGGTATGTGGATGGGGATGACGTTGAGCCGGTAAAAAAGGTCCTCGCGGAAGCTTCCTTTTTTGACTTCTTTTTTCAAATCTTTGTTGGTGGCACTGACCACACGTACATTCACCGATACGGTTTTTTCTCCACCGACCTTCTCAAAAGTCCCTTCCTGAAGGAACCGCAGCAGCTTCACCTGAAGCAGCTTGGGCAGTTCGGCGATTTCATCGAGAAAAATGGTGCCCTGGTCGGCCAGCTCAAACCGGCCTTTCTTGTCCCGGATGGCTCCGGAAAACGCACCCTTCACATGGCCGAACAGCTCACTTTCGATCAGGCCCTCGGGCAGCGCCCCGCAGTTGATGGGAACAAAGGGGCTCCCGGCCCGCAGGCTTTCCACGTGAATGGCATTGGCCACCAGCTCCTTGCCGGTACCGGTTTCACCAAAGATGTGCACGGGGTAGTCGTAGCCGGAGACGTCTTTGATCTGCCGGAACACATCCACCATTTTGTCGTCGCAGCCGATGATATTGGAAAATCCGGTCATTTCTCTGGCTTTGACTCTCAGTTCAAAAAGGTCGGTGACATCTCTGAATGTGGCCAGCACGCCCACTTCCCTGTCCTGCTCGTCACGCATCATGGTGGCCGTCATTTCCAGCCGCCGGGGTTCCCCATCACGGGTGACAATGTTGACGGGGTATTCGGCGGTATCGAGAAAAATGGGGTTCCCGTCGCAAAAGGAACACCGGCTGCCGCAAAAAGGCCCGCCCAGGGCTTCATGACAGTCTTTGCCAACGACGTCCTCCCTGCGGTACCCGGTTATCGCTTCGGCCTCTTTGTTGAAATAAAAAATACGCCGGTTCAGGTCGTGGGCGATGATGCCATCTTTCATGTTGTCCAGGATCCGCTCCAGATTTTTCCGGTTGGACAGTATGTGGTCGATGGTCAGGGCGCTCATTTTAGCTCTGCATGAAGTCGGAAATCAGGTGTGACGGATAACGAAACGAAGCCCGCCCACAATCGGACAACCCGTGAATAGCGAGGGCAAGATAACACCAATAGTGGAAATGTTCAACCCAAATGGAATACTCACCAGCCGGTCGATATCGGGCCGAACCCGTCGGGATCAATAGAAATGGAGGCGATCGGACAGGTGGTGTCAGGCCGGGTGCAAAGGCAGGCTCGTCATGTCCAGTTCTGACCTGATGCCCAGCCGCGTGAGGGAAAAGTCGAACCGGACGGGGTCTTGGCTACAGATTTCCTTGAAGCCGTCGGTAATTTCAAGGGCCGTGCGCAGGTCGGCCTGTCGCCTGCGGGTAAATCCGAGTCGGCGGCCGACGGTGTGCATGTGGATATCCAGAGGAACGATCAGATCGGACGGTGCCACACATTGCCATCCGCCCGGATCCACCTGATCCTTGCGGACCATCCAGCGCAGATAGAGATGAAGCCGTTTGCAGGCGCTGCCTTTGCCGGGGTCCGGCAGCAGGTGGCCGGGACTGCTGCGGCCGCGGGTCAGCTGGCGATATAAATGACCGAGGGCTGCATGGAGGTTTTTCCCGTCCGTCGCCAGGCCCTCGGCGAGCCCGTTTTCCAGGCTGCCGAACTGCCGGATAACCCGACCGGCGGCATACAGCAGGGCTGCCATCTGGTCTCCGTCGGCAAAGCGGTGCCGGAATCCCAAAAAGGTCTCCCGCATGCTTTTCAGCGACCGGCGGGTGACGAAATGGTAGGGGGACGGCCCGATTTTTTCCAGCACCGCCGACACGCTTTTCAGGATCTGGACCACCCGGCCGTAGGCCAGGCTGGCGGCCACCAGCCCCACGATTTCCCGATCTCTCACATGGTCCCAGTCGTAGAGAAAGGTCAGGGGATCCGGGTCGACATAGGCCCGTCGATGGTACTGCCGGTAAATCTGTTCCAGCCGGTCCACCAGAAGGTGAGACGGCGTGACCGGTTTCAGGATGCCCATTTGTCGGTAAATGCGTCGATATCCGCATCGGTGAGCAGTTGGGCAAAACGCTGACCATGCGTGCTGCGGGATTTATAAAATGCCAGAAAATCAGCGATCATCCGCACCACGGTTTCCGCATCGTGAATGCCCGGCAGTTCCCTCGCCAGACGGGGATGGCGGCCCAGCTTGCCGCCGATCAGCACCCGGTAGCCCTTTTTGCCCGTCGTCAGCGTTCCCGTCGGACAGGCGGCCATGCAACTGCCGCAATGGACGCAACGGGCGGCGTCGACAGCGACGGCCGCCCCGGTCGCCGACAGCTGGACCGCGTTTTCCTTGCATGCATCGCTGCAGGCGCCGCAGGCGGTGCAGGGAATGTCGGTGAATTCGGGCGTTGCCGCGCCGATGATGCCCACGTCCTTGATCTGGGGCTGGGAGCAGGCGTTGGGGCAATCGGCAATGCTGATGCGAAATTCGTGGTGAAACTTCAGGCCGCCCTGCACCCGCGATCGCAGAAAACCCAGCAGGTCGGCGCCGGCCATGACCCGTTCGATCCGTTCGACCAGGACTTCGCTGGTGGTGGTCCGGTGGGGACACCCACTGCCGCCGAAGCAGGCATCCAGCTGGTAGCCTTTGACCTCGCTGCTCATTTTTTTGAGGTATCGGGCCTGGGTGGTCTTCACATCGGACAGGGTCACCCGGGTCTTTCCGGCTTCGGTCACTTCCTTTTCCACCCGGCTGCGGACTTTTTTGCGAACGAAAAAGGGTACTTTTTTTACGGCTGCGTCGGCTTCATCGGTCCATTGCATCGTTGATGGTTTCCTTTTGGCGCTGTTTCGTGTTCGGATTTTTTGCGATCCCGCCGGAAATGCGGCTTCCAGGGAAGCCTCAATCAGAACCGGGTCGTTTATCGTTGGAGCGGCTTCCAGCCGCGATGATCCTGTTGCATCGCGTCTGGAAGCCGCTCCAACGCCTTTTCGGTACCTTTCGGACACATGGACATGTGTGGCCTGTAAAAACTTTTTACTGCGTGACTAAACTAATACCCGGGCAGAAAAATGAAAGGGAAAGATTGAAATCGCGGTGGGTATCAAGTCTACCGAGGGTCAGTGTCAGCCAGCCAATAAATTTTTCGCGAGACGGGTTTCAGGGCCCGGGTGCCGCCACCGTGGCGAACGATTTTCAGGGCCCCCTGCACGTCGGTGACGTCAGTCCCCGCAAGCATGTGGACGGGCAGGTGGCCGTATGCCTCCGGAACCATGGGTGTGGAGGGGCCCAGCAGGACGGTTTTCAGGTCCGGTCCGGCGTGGGCAAGAACGGTTTCCGTGGAATTGTTGATGATGCTGGTGGCCGTGATCAGCAGCACATCGGCCCAGCCGTCGAGTTGCCCGTAGAAGGTTTTTTTGTCCCCCATCCCCCTGGCATCGTCGACCACCGACAGGGAGATCTTTTGTTTTTCCAACCGGCGGACCAGCGGTGGGAAGTAGCCGACCATGGCCACCCGGGCACCGGAACGGATGTTGAAATGATCGAAAAGCAGGGTGTTGCCCGGATCTTCGGGCAGCTTGCGTGCATACCGGTGGTTCAGGGCATTGACGGTTGCCAGGGCCATGGTTCGGCCCATGGGCGCCGCTTCCATTATCTGCCCAAGCAGGTCGATGGCCGGCCGGCCTTCGAAATCGGTGGCATCGCGTTGGCCGGCGCAGCCGCCGTCGCGGGCCACGCATGTGGCGGCGATACCGATCCCCCCATCCGAGGTGGTTACCGCCGTATACCCCAGACCGATGGTGACCTGGTCGATCGTGACCCGCGCTGCCGCGGCGGACATGCAGGCGTATAGTTTTCGATTCAGTTCCATCTAACAGCCGGTTTTACCCATAGGACACGCCGGATACCGGCACACCGGGCAGTCCAGGCACAGGCCGCCAACGGCAAAGCGGGCCAGGTCCCGGTCGTCCAGCCGCTCCCCGGCCAGCAGCCGGGGCAGCACCAGATCGAAAATCGTCGTTTGATGGTAAAGGGCGCAGGCCGGGATGCCCACGATGGGCATCTCCCCTCTGTAGGCCAGCTGGAACATGGCCCCCGGGAGTACGGCTGAACCATAATAAAGGGTATCCACCCCCGCCTGTCGGATACCGTGCCGGGTCACGTCGTCCGGGTCCACCGACATACCCCCGGTGGTAATGATCATGTCCGTGTCCGAGGCGGCAAACCGCTTCACGGTGTCGGCAATCCGCCGGGCGTCGTCAGGCAGGAACACGGTTTCAAGCAAGGATGCACCGAAAGCGGTCAGCTTCTGGTTGACGATGGATTCAAACCGGTCTTCGATGAGGCCATCGTAGACCTCATTGCCGGTGATCAGCAGGCGGATTTTTTTAAGCGGATAGTATTTGACACTGAAGACGGGTGCCTGCTCACGGGCCAGCGCCACGGCCCGGTCGAGCACCGACCTGTCGATAACCAGGGGGATGGCCCGGGTGCCGGCCACGATCTGCCCCCGGGATACGGGGACGTTGCTGTGCATGGCCGCGCACATGACGTCGGCAATCATGTTGAAGGCCACCAGGGCGTCGGTGTTGATCTTCAGCAGGCCGGTGTAGGCGGCGGTCAGCTGCAGTTTGCCTTCACTGGGCTTGCGGCCGAAGGTGATGCCGGGGCCGGCCAGGGCCGTGGCCAGCTCCACCACGGCGTCGTCTTCATGGACCTGGTCGGCACCCAGGTCCAGGACGTACAGGTGACGCTTGCCCAGGCGCATGAGCCGGCAGACATCCTGTTCCTGAACCTTGTGCCCCCGCCGAAAGGACGGGCCTTTGAATTCGCCGGGGCGGATCTCGGTGATATCGTGCGCCAGGCGGGTGCCGACAGCCTCTTCAACAGTAATTTTGGTCATGCCGCCATTGATCCGGCGGGCGTGGCGGGACTGGCACATGGACGCTTTCCCTTCAGAATGAGTGATCGTTATGCGGTTTTCAGTTGCATGCGGTTTTCAAGCGGCCGGTAATAGGTGCCCCGGGCGCAGGGGCGGCAGAGTACCCGGTCGCCCACCAGAATCTCCTTTTTGTCACGGATCGTGGCCCCGCATGACGCGCAGCGGGCCTTGAACCGGGAGGGACCCGGCAGATCGTGCACGGGCACATCCACCCAGACCGGCATGACGGTGAACAGCACGTCATCGGGCATGTTCATATACGCATCGCGCTGCTGCTGCCGGACATCCTCGATGCCCGGTGCATAAACATGGGCCAGGTCCCGCGAGGACTCGGTGGAAACAATGCGGAAGGCCTTGCCGCCATCCAGGTTGACGAAGGTGGCGGCCATGATGCCGTTGTCCACAAATTTCAGGGAGCGGCGGCCCAGCTTGACGCCGGTGACGTAGGCGATGGCGTCGGTGGCACAGCGGTCAATTTCCACGTATACGATCAGTTTCTTGATCTGGGGCAGCTGTCTGGGATTGTCCAAGCCGATGAGCCGGCACCCCAGCATGGCCATGCGCACCCCCACCACCTGACCGGGGCACAGGTGGCCGTGGGCCCGGGCCGAGCCTTCGAGCAGCGTTTTGAAATCGTCCATGGCTTCCTCGGTATTTTTTTTGAATATGTCTGCATTAACATAACCCAGGCCCAAAAAAAACCTTTTTCACGACCCTGCGACCTTCACAACAGCGCATTTCGGCCAGAATCGGCCTTGGGCGGGGATTTCAATCCTCAACAACCGGAGCCCATACCTGCGGTTGAACACGATGCCCTGATTTTGGCCGCGCGGCAGCGGTGGCAGCCGGCCTGGCCGTGATCCAGCATCCTATAATTCTGATTCCGGCCAGTCAGCGCGTTTCATGGCGGAGATGCCCTTTGGCGGGGGCGGGCGGTTTTCTTCCCTCCCCGGACCCCAGGGCGTTTAGAACAAATTCCCGTTATTGAAGATAACGCTTTTTTAACCGGCCATTTTCTGTTTAAATAGCGCCTCGGTGCGATCATCGGGCTTGTCATGGCACCAGCTGTTGTTATTTTACGGTTTCGTGCCCGTGCGGGCATTATTTTATGCAATCGGTGCCTTGCATGGCGACCCGCATCTTGCGGCAGGTGCTTTCCGCAGGCGGTCACCGATCCCTGATTCAGCGGAAAGGACGCAACCGCCGTATACTAAAAGGAGCTGTTTTTGAAGAACGCGAACCCACTGTGGAAATTTTTCTGTTCCGTCACCCTGACCATTGTCCTTTTGCTGTCTCTGGCGCTTACCTCCATCATTGGCACCGTTATTCCCCAGAACGAAAACCCGGACGCCTATCTGCATGCCTACGGGGCCTTTCGTTACCAATTGCTCAGCACCCTGGGAATTTTCGATATGTACCACTCGTGGTGGTTCCAGGGGCTGCTTCTGCTCTTGACCGTCAATATCGTGGTCTGTTCCATTGACCGGCTCAGCGGCAGCTGGCGGCTGATTTTCAACCGGCATCCCAAGGTTCGCCCGGAGCGATTTACCCGGCGGTCGGACGCCCGGACTTTCACCGACAAGCGGGATGCCGGGGAACTGGTTAAACGCTTTGAGCCGCTGATTGCCCGCCGCTACCGCCACTGCAGGGTCACCCGATCCGATGACGGGGCGGTGATCTATGGGGAAAAGGGGCGCTTGTCCCGGTTGGGGGTCTACGTCGTTCACCTGAGCGTGATTTTTCTGCTTGTCGGCGGACTGGTCGGATCTTTTTTCGGTTTCGAGGGGTATGTCAATATTCCCGAGGGTGAAGCCACGGATGTCATCCGCATCCGCAACACGGGGCAGATTCACCGCCTCGATTTTCAGATCCGCTGTGACGACTTCAACCTGACGTTGTATGAAACCGGTGCCCCCAAAGAATACCGCTCCTCGCTGTCCATCCTCGACGGGGGCAAGACGCTGAAGCAAAAAGACATCATCGTCAACGATCCCCTTCGTTTCCGGGGAATCAATATCTTTCAGTCCAGTTACGGAAAACTGCCGCCCGAAAAGATGCCCCGGCCGGTCGTGCCGGATTCCGGACCGGCGGACGCCTATTCCCTCAGTTTTACCAGCCGTGCATCGGGCATGAGCTACACCCTGACCGCCAGGGTGGGCGAACCGGTAACCATTCCGGAGGGCCTGGGAAAGTTTGTCTTCATGTCCTATGAGGCGGACGCCGCCTTCCGCGAAATGGATGTGGGGGCGGCCCTGAAGGGACTGCTCACCCCGGCGACCGGTGAAACGGTGGAAATACTGCTTCCCCTGAAGTTTGCCAATTTCGACAAGATGCGCGGCGGCGATGTGATCATTGCCGTGGCCAACCAGCCCCAGGAGAAATTTGTACCCCAGCAGCCCGCCGGGGAGCGCTATTATACCGGCCTGCAGGTGACGCGTGATCCCGGCGTGTGGCTGGTCTACACCGGGTTTATCTTGATGCTGGCCGGCTGCTTCGTGACGTTTTACCTGTCTCACCAGCAGGTGTGCATCGTGATCGAGCAGCTTCGTAACAACAGTCGGGTCACCTTCGCCGTTACGGCCAACCGCAACAAGCTGGCCATGAAAAATACCACCGAGAAGATTTATACCGCCATGACCGAGGCCCTTTGACACAAAAAGGAGTTCAACATTGCCTATGAGCAGTTCACAGCTACTCTCCATTTCGACCTTTGTTTTTGCTCTGGCCGCGTTTTTTTACCTGGCGGCCCTGATTTTCAGGAGAACCCGGTTGACCGTGCCTGCCCGATGGACGGTATTGGCGGCTGTGCTGGTGACCACCGCCGGCCTCCTTCTGCGCTGGGTGGAGTCCTACCAGATGGGAATCGGGCACGCACCACTTTCCAACCTGTATGAATCGCTGGTGTTTTTCTCATGGACGGCCGGCGTGATCTACCTCTTCCTGGAGTTTAAATACAAGAACGCGCTGATCGGTGCCTTTGTCACGCCGATTGTATTTCTGGCCATGGCTTACGCATCCATGTCGCCCAATATCAGCGACCGCATCCAACCGCTGGTGCCGGCCCTGAAGAGCAACTGGCTTATCGCCCATGTCGCCACCTGTTTTTTCGGCTACGCCGCCTTTGCCATCGCCTTCGGGATGAGCATCATGTACCTGATCAAGGCAAGGGATCCTGAAAAGGGCGGGGGGATCATCGGTCATATTCCCAAACTGGATGTGCTCGATGAACTGACCCACCAGATGGTGCTGTTCGGGTTTCTTTTTCTCACCGGCGGGATCATCACCGGCGCGGTGTGGGCCAACTCCGCCTGGGGCAGTTACTGGTCCTGGGACCCCAAAGAAACCTGGTCCCTGATCACCTGGTTCATCTATGCCAGCCTGCTGCATGCCCGCCTCATGCGCGGGTGGCAGGGAAAGCAGATCGCCTATCTGTCCCTCGTCGGTTTTGCGGCGGTGCTGTTCACTTATTTCGGCGTCAACCTGCTGCCGGGGCTTCACAGTTATGGAAAAGTATAGCGTGTGTCTATTCAGAGATGGCATCTTGCGGCTCATGCCGGTGTGCTCACAATTTTGCAATCCTCGACGTAGCGCTGCTGCGCCTGCGGTTGGAAAAATGCTGCGGCCTTGGCGTGTCGTAGATCCCGGACAGCGGGGACCCACAGGCCACCACCTTTGGAAAGACACCATCGATTGAGGGATTACTCTGATATGACTATAGAAATGGATCAACTGGACAAAACGATTCTTAATCGTATTCAGACACGATTCCCGTTGACCCCCCGGCCCTTCGCGTCCATTGCCCGGGAACTGGGAACCACCGAGGCCAGGGTGCTCAAGCGGGTCTCGCGGCTCAAGGAAAAAGGCATCATCCGGCGAATCGGCGGGAACTTCGTTCCGGGAAAGGTCGGGTTCGTCAGCACCCTGTGCACGGCCCGGGTTCCCGAAGAGAAGCTGGAGTTGTTTGCCCGGACGGTAAACGGTTTTCCCGGGGTGACCCACAACTACCTTCGGGAAAATTCATTCAACGTGTGGTTCACCTTTATCGCCCCATCCATGGCCGTGATCCGTGAGAATCTGGCCCGGATAGCCGAGAAAACTGGCGTCGAGCGGATCCTCAATCTGCCCGCCACCCACGTTTTCAAGATCAAGGCCAAGTTCGATGTCTGATGTTGGTCCACTGTCGGTTGTTTTTTGATATCCCTGCGAGGCATCGTCCTCCACAAGGATGGTTGCGGGGGACCCCTTTTTTCCGTGCAGGGGCGGATCAGCCGGTTGGCGGCGGTGCGCATGACGGGCTGTCCTGGAGAATGCGCTGGATCGTGTTCGAGAGATCGGCAATCTGGTAGGGTTTCTGGATAACGGCTGTCGGCGGCATGTCGTCGAAATGACCGGCAACCTGGTCGGCGGCCAGGCCGCTGGCAATGATGATGGGCAGTTCGGGGTTCAGTTCCCGCAATGCCTGGAATGTCGCCCTGCCGTTCATTCCCGGCATGGTCAGGTCCAATACCACGCATCCGATGGATTCGGCCTGCCGGCCGAACTGCTCCAGGGCCTCCTCTCCGCTCTCGGCGGCAACGACTTCATGGCCCAGCCGCTGGAGGATGGCTTTCCCCACCTCGAGCACCATCTTTTCATCGTCAACCAGGAGCACCTTTAGGCCTTGTTTTGTATTGCCGGCGGCATCGCTATTCATTGCAGCGTCCTCATCGTTTTACTTCGGTATCCTGAAGGCGGTGACCCGGGTGGCGAACCGGTCCGGATCCTGTCTGGCAGCGGTCAAACTTGGCTTAACCAGGCGGTATAATAGTCCAAAATCCCTGAAATTTCAAACTTAATTTTAACAGGCGCAGCCATCCCCGACGGTCTGCCCGGCATGCTGGAAACCTGCCGGGCGGTGATTTTCCGAATGCCACTTTTGGCGTGCACCGGCCAGGAGGCCTTCTATCGTTCAGGGCAGCGGCCCCAGTTCATAGGGGATCCGCCGGTTCAGCCGGATGCCGTGAAGATCGATCCAGACATCGTATACCAGGATCTCTACGCCGTTTTGCGATGCCTGACGCAGCTTTTTCCCGTACTGGGGATCGATGTGGTCGGCGGGCGAAAAGGATCGGGCGTCCATGCGTTGAATCAGGAAAAACATGGCGCATCGATATCCGGCGGCCACCAGGTCCTGGAGTTCGACCAGATGCTTTTGGCCCCGAACGGTCACCGCATCGGGAAACGTGGCCGCGCCGCCGTTTACCAGGGTGCAGTTTTTGACCTCCACGTAGCAGGGGCGGCGATCCTCTGACTCCAGCAGGATGTCGATCCGCGAGTGTCTGCCCGCGGGGACTTCGCGCCTGAGCGTGTCGTAGCCGCTCAATTCAGCCACATCGCCCGTCTCAATGGCGTGGGCGGTGAGCCGGTTGGGTATCTGGGTGTTCACCCCTACCAGGGATCCGGGCATGTGTATCAGTTCCCAGGTATACTTGAGCTTGCGTCTGGGATTGTCGTGACAGGAGAGATAAACCGGCCGGCCCGGCTGGCAGCAGGCCGTCATGCTTCCCGAGTTGGGGCAGTGGGCGGTAACGGTTTCCCCGCTGTCCAGACGGACGTCCGCAAGAAACCGTTTGTAGCGCCGGATCAACGTCCCGGGGATCAATTCCGGCCAGGGGATCATCCCCATTTTGTCAGGGCTGTCGGGCTCTGTCATTTATCGCCTTTCGGTTGCGTTGACATCGGTGGGCGACAAAATAACAGACGGCGGGCGGTTTGGCCAGTAATCCATTGACAGGACCTCTTTTTCTGGGATAGGTGAACAATGTTAACGTTGCCAACATGACCGGTCTCCCATGGCCGGGAAACATCCGCACGGTTGACGTGTGCGGAAAAAAGCGTTGTGAGGAGGGCTACCCATGCTGTTCAATCCCAAGAAGGCGCAGTTCGACCACCTGGACCGGCGATCCAGGGAGATCATGAAAAAGACCATCGATTTTTTTGAAACCAAGGGCAAGAAAAAGCTCAAGGAAGACGACCACGAACGGGTCTGGTACGACGATTTCCTGCAGTTCGTCAAAAAAGAGGGGATCTTCGCCTCCCTGCTGACCCCGACCCCATACGGCGGCGAGGGATGCCGCTGGGACACCTTTCGCAACATGGATTTCAACGAGATCCTCGGTTTTTACAGCCTGGCCTACTGGTACGCCTGGCAGGTGTCCATTCTGGGTCTGGGCCCCATCTGGATGGGCAAAAACGAAGCGGTCAAGGAAAAGACCGCCAGACTGCTGGAAGACGGCGGCATTTTCGCCTTCGGCCTGTCGGAAAAAGAGCACGGTGCCGACCTGTACGCCAGTGATATGGCCCTGACGCCCATGGGTGACGGGCAATACCGGGCCGACGGCGGCAAGTACTACATCGGCAACGGCAATGAGGCGGCCCTGGTCTCCACGTTTGCCAAGAATTCGGAAACCGATGAATACGCCTTTTTCGTCGTGGACCCCAAACACGACTGCTACGAATGCGTCCAGAATGTGGTCAACTCCCAGATGTACGTCTCCGAGTACGCCCTTCATGGCTACCCCTTGACCGACGACGACATCCTCACCACGGGCAGTGAGGCATGGGACTCCTCCCTGAACACCATCAACGTGGGCAAGTACAACCTGGGCTGGGCCTCCATCGGCATCTGCACCCACGCGTTTTACGAGGCCATCGACCATGCGGCCGGCCGCTACCTGTTCCATCATTATGTGACCGATTTCCCCCACATCCGCCAGCTGTTTGTGGATGCCTATGCGCGTTTGTGCGCCATGCGCATGTTTGCTTCCCGGGCTGCGGACTACATGCGCAGTGCGTCGGCCGACGACCGGCGCTATCTGCTCTACAACCCCATGGTGAAGATGAAGGTGACCACCCAGGGCGAGGAGGTGATCAACCTGCTGTGGGACGTGATCGCGGCCAAGGGCTTTGAAAAGGACACCTACTTCGAAATGGCGGCCCGGGACATCCGCGCCCTGCCCAAGCTGGAAGGCACTGTCCATGTGAACATGGCCCTGATCGTCAAGTTCATGGCCAACTACTTTTTCAATCCCGGCCAGTTCCCGGAAATCGGGAAAATGGACGCGGCGGTCCATGATGATTTCCTCTTCAACCAGGGCCCCACCAAGGGGCTGGGTAAAATCCAGTTCCACGATTACCATATTGCCTACGACAGCATCGATCTTCCCAACGTCCGGGTATTCAAGGAGCAGATCGACCTGCTGGTGGAACTGCTGGCCACCGCCGCACCGGACCGGGAACAGATCAAGGACATCGATTTTCTGCTCAACATGGGCGAGCTGTTCACCCTGGTGGCCTACGGCCAGCTGCTTATCGAAAAAGCGGGCATTGAAGGGGTGGCGGACGACCTGATGGACCAGATCTTCGATTTCATGGTACGGGATTTCTCCAGGTTCGCCCTGCAGCTCTACAGCAAGACCAGCAGTACGGACACGCAGATGGCGGTCTGTATGCGGATGATCAAAAAGCCGGTAGCCGACCCGCAGCGCTTCAACCGCATCTGGGAGAAAGAGGTGTACGCCCTCAAAGGGGCATACCGCATGAACGACTAAAAACCATCAAAAGGATTCTCTGATCCAGTTGTTAGCAGCAATTTTGATTTCACCCAACAGATGATGCCTTCGTAAACAATCGCATCCCCTGCTGCAGGATATCCAGGATGTCGGTTCGGGTGTAGCGACGGCCGGCGCCGATGCCCGGGCATTCACGGCGGACGGCTTCCCACCGGGCTTCGGAACGCAGGTTGGCAAACCAGAAGGGAAACGTCCGGCACTGCAGGGGGCGGACGGGATAGATCCGGCAGCCGCTTTCGAAAAACAGGCAGCGGCCGTCAGGGGCTTCCCGGACCCGGTATCCGTTTTCCCGGGGAGACAGATACGCGTCGACCACCCCGGAATCCGACATACCCAGGTAAGCGGCCATGCCGGCGACCTCCCGTTCATTGACCCGAACAATACCGGGGGCGCCGGTGCAGCAGGCACCACAGCGCTTGCACTGGAAGCGGATGCCCGCATCGAAAAAGTAGGGACGCTGGTACAGGGGGTTCATCGGACGGCTCCATTCACCTGCTGAATGGCCATGGCCATATCAGATCCGCGCGGCGGAATCCAACCCAAATCGGATGGGTGGGATGACCGGTGGCCTTTCCGGTTTTGCGCCGATCCCGGCTGAAAGCGGTTGTGTGGGCAGAAAACGGCGGCGCCGGGGGAGGCCCCCGGCGCCGCGGTCATTCAGCGATCACAGCTGTTTTTTATTGGTTCGGGCAGTTCCCCGTTCCGTAACCCATGCCATGACGCTTGCCGTGGTGGCCCATGCCCCGGCCTTCCATCATGCATCCCCGGCCGGCATCGGGACTGATCTTGCGCATGGCCATAATATGGTCCAGGCGTTTCTGGTCCAGGCTCCCCCGCAGTTCGGTGATTTCCCGCTGCAGGCCCGAGGCTTTTTTCACATCCGGTTGGCGCTTGGCCATTTCCGCACGCAATGCCAGCCGCTTGGCATGCAGATCCTGCCGTTCGTTTTTGGTGGTCTCGAAAAATGCCTGCCGCTCGGCATCCAGCTGTTCGCGTTGTTCGGGGGTGACGTCCGCGTTCATCTGACCGTAGGCGCAGTCGCCCCGGCGGTGTTGCCCGCCGTAGCCCCCGCCTCCCTGTTCATCGGCCTGATATCCCATTCCTTTGCCCGCCATGGCGTTGGCACCCACGGCGATGATGGCGACGGCGGCCAGGCCGGCAATTGCGATTTTCATGTTGCTGGTTTTCATGATTGACTCCTTTCATGGTTAAAAAAGATGAAGATGGTCCAATTGATGCCGGGTTTCACTGTCGATAATTTTCTTGAGCAAGGCTGGTGCCATTTCCGTTTGATTTTCGGCTGGAAAAATCGTAACCTTCTAAATCTAATACCTAAAAAACCGTTTTCAATTTTTGGCCCCATCGGATTACGGCACCAGGCATTGGTTGGAGCGGGTCGAAAGTAACCAGCCCGGATTGCCGGTCCGGGTAAAAAGGTGCCGGTTTTTCCGGGACGGTTTTCATCCGGTTCGGTCGGGAAGGCGATGGATGCGGCTTCCTGAGATTATCAGCACGCTGGCAGCGTTTTTGTATTCGACAATCGGGATGATGATGGACAGACAAAAATACAGGATCTTTCTTTCGGGTTTTTCACCCTGGATCATACTCGGAGCGGTGCTGGTCCTGCTGCCCATTGTGGCCCTGATGTCTCTGGAGAACATCAATCGCCAGAAGCGCCAGAGCATCCGCCTGATGATTGAAAAGGGGGGCGCACTGATCCGGTCGTTTGAAGCCGGTACCCGAATGGGTCTGCGCGGGGGGCACGGCAGCGGCTTCAAATTGCAGCGCCTGCTGGTCGAAACCGCCGCCCAGCCGGACATTGCCTACCTTCTGGTGGTTGGCATCGACGGTACCGTGGTTGCCCACAGCCGGATGGATCGGCTGGGGACCGATTATGGGGGCACCCTGGATCTCGAGTCCGTGTATGCGTCGGGCAAGCTGGCCTGGCGCCGGACCACATCGGCGGAAAATGAGGCCGTTGTGGAGATTTTCGGGAAGTTCGCCCCACTGGCCAGACCATCGAAGCGTTCCATGCACGGGCACATGATGCGCATGGCCCCGCCGGAACGGGAGGCCCCGGCCATGGTCATTTTTGCCGGCTTCAGGACCGATGCTCTGGACGCCGCCCATCGCGCCGACGTGCGCCACACCGTGGTGATGGCCCTCGTGCTCCTGCTGGTCGGATGCGCCGGGGTGATGCTGCTTTTTCTGACCCAGAACTACCGTTCCGCCCGGACATCCCTGGCGCGGGAAAAGGTGTTTTCCGACAACCTGGTGTCGCGCATGCCCATCGGGTTGGTGGCGTTGGACCGCAGCGGCCGGGTGACTGCGCTGAATTCCGTCGCCGAAACCACGCTGTCGGTCCGTGCCGCCCGTGTGATCGGTCATGCCGCCAGCGGTGTCATACCGGGCGTATTGGCCGATACGCTGGCGGATGCCGGCCGGCCGGTGGAAAAGGAGATTCTCTGTCCGGTCGCCGACGGCCGCCGCATCCCCATGGACGTGAGTGCCGCCCGCCTGACAGACGAAAACGGGGAGTGCTTCGCTCAGGTGATCCTGTTCAAGGACCTCACCGAAATACGCGCCCTCCATCAGGAGCTGGAAGAAAACCGGCGCCTGGCGTCGGTGGGTCGTCTGGCCGCCGGTGTGGCGCACGAGATCCGCAACCCGTTGAGTTCAATCAAGGGGTTTGCCACCTACTTCAGGGAAAAATACCGGCAATCCGAAAAGGACCAGCAGATCGCCGCCATCATGATCCAGGAGGTCGACCGGCTCAACCGGGTGGTGGGGCAATTGCTGGACTTTTCGCGTCCTGTCCGGCTTCATTTTCAGGTGGTGCCGCTCGAGCCTTTTTTCCGGGACGCATTCCGGCTGGTGGATCGCCAGAGTCGCGAATCCGGCGTCACCATGGTCCTGGATCTGGCCGACGACAGCCTGTCTGCGCGTATGGACGCCGACCGCATGAGCCAGGTGGTGCTCAACCTCCTGCTCAACAGCCTGGATGCCATGCCCGACGGGGGAACATTGACGGTCAGGGCATCCGGGCAGGCCGACGGCAGCACCCGCATCCAGGTCCTCGACACCGGCGTGGGGATCGATCCCACGGACCAGCCCCACATTTTCGAACCCTATTTTTCCACCAAGCGGAGCGGTACCGGCCTGGGGCTTGCCATCGCTCACAATATCATCAAGGCGCACCGGGGAGAGATCCTGGTGGACGGCCGGCCCGGCGGGGGAACGGCCTTTCAGATCGTCCTGCCGGCGGCAAGGGAGGCATGATGGCTGACACATACCGGGTGCTGGTGGTCGACGATGATGCGGCCCACCGCACCATGCTGAACACCCTGGTCGGTGGGTGGGGATACGAGATCGTGGATGCGGACGACGGGGAGGCGGCCGTCGATGCGGTCCGGGCCCAGCCCGTGGATCTGGTGCTGATGGACATCCGCATGGTCCGTGTTTCCGGATTGGAAGCCCTGGAACGGATCAAAACCATCAATCCGGCGATCCCCATTGTGCTGATGACAGCCTACGCATCCGTGGAGATGGCGGTGGATGCCCTCAAAAAGGGTGCCTACGATTATCTGATCAAGCCCCTGGATTTCGATAAGCTCAGGCTGACCCTGGCACGGGCCCTGGAGCACATTCGCCTCAGGGCGGAAAACCGGCGGCTCAAACATCAGCTGGCGGGCGGTTTGCAGGCCCCGGACATCGTCGGCAGCAGCCCGGCCATGGTTCGGCTGATGGAGACCGTCGCCCAGGTGGCGGTCTCCGAGGCCACGGTGATGGTTACCGGCGAATCGGGGACGGGAAAGGAGCTGGTGGCCGCTGCCATTCACCACAACAGCCCCCGGCGGGACGGGCCGCTGGTCAAGGTCAACTGCGCCGCCATTACCGACACCCTGCTGGAATCGGAGCTTTTCGGCCATGAAAAAGGCGCCTTCACCGGTGCGGACCGCCGCAAGGAGGGACGCTTTGTGCAGGCCGACGGGGGCAGCCTGTTTCTGGATGAAGTCGGTGAAATGCCCGTTTCCATGCAGGTGAAACTGCTGCGTGTGATTCAGGAGCGGGAGCTGACCCGGGTGGGCGGCGAAGAGACCCTCTCCGTGGATGTCCGCCTTGTCGTGGCCACCAACCGGGATCTGATGAAGATGGTCAGGGCCGGCACCTTCAGGGAAGATCTCTATTATCGCCTGAACGTGGTGGAACTGAAAACCCCGCCGCTGAGGGAACGCCGGGAAGACATCCCCCTGCTGGCCACCCATTTCCTGGCTCGCTTCGCGGAAAAAAACCGCAAAGTCGTGGATCGTTTTTCCCCGCGGGCCATGGACCTGCTGATCCGCCATCCCTGGCCGGGAAATGTGCGTGAATTGATGAATACCATCGAACGCGCCGTTGTGCTGGCCCGGTCAGCCTGCCTGGACCGGAATGATTTCGCCGCCCTGGAACCGAACCCCGGGGATGGCGATCCGGATACACCACCGGGAGCTTTCGCCGTCGATGTCCCCCTGGAGCAGATTGAGCGGGACGCCATCGTCAACACCCTGGCATCGGCAGGCGGAAACAAGAGCGAAGCGGCCAGGCGGCTGGGAATTACCCGCAAGACCCTCAGGGAGAAATTGAAGCGATACAACCTTGCTTCGACAAAAGGAAAATGACCCGCCGCCATCCGGTCGCCCATTGCGGCAAAGATCGTTGAATCGCGGATGGAAGGCTGCCGAATACGGGGTCCGGAAAAATTAAAGTCCCTCCTTTGCAGGCCGATATAGGAGTCACCGGATGAAAATGAAGGCGGTTTTTTCTGTCCGTTGGGTCCGGACGAACCGCCGCCGCCCGGCTGGCCGGAGAAATGGCCGGCGGCGGTGGGCGCCACCATCGCCGTCTTCCTACAGGAATGGAAACGAGCCCGATGCCCCGTGCTGCGACGATCCTCGAACTGGTTAAAAAAAACAAGGTTCTGGAAGAAGAAAACAGGCGCTACCGGAAATCCCAGGAAGCGGTTCACGGCAGCGAGGAGCGGTTCCGGCTGATTTCGGAAACCATTCACTTCGGCGTTTTCGAGATCGATGAAGAAGGCAGCTGCCAATACACCAATACGAGTTACCAGGAGATCTTCGGCCTCAGCCTGGTGGAGAGCCTGACCCTGGAATGGATCGAGTTCCTGCATGCCGACGATCGTGAAGCCGTTTCTTCGGCGTGGGCACGCGCCCTGGACGAGATGGATGCCTTTTCCATGGACTGCCGGATCGTGCGGCCCAATGGGGCGGTCAGGTGGATACACCTACATTCGGAACCGGTGTTCTCCGATGCGGGCGGGCGTTACACCGGAACCGTGGAGGACATCACGGAGCGCAAGCTGGCGGAAGAGGAACTGAAAAAAGCCAAGGACGCCGCCGAGACCGCCAACCGGGCCAAAAGCCAGTTCCTGGCCAATATGAGCCATGAGATCCGTACGCCCATGAACGGGGTGATCGGATTTACCGATCTTTTGCTGGATAGCGAACTCAGCGACATGCAGGTGGATTACACCCAGACCATCAAGCGCAGCGGTATCGCCCTGCTTTCTCTGATCAACGACATCCTCGATTTTTCCAAGATCGAATCCGGGGAACTCGATTTCGAAACGATTGCGTTTGACCCCGAACTGCTGGCCTACGACGTCTGTGATCTGGTCCGGCCGAAAATCGGAAACCGCCCGGTGGAGCTGCTTTGCCGGGTCGACGACCACATGCCGGCCATGGTCAAGGGCGATCCGCTCAGGTTTCGCCAGGTCATCACCAACCTGCTGGGCAATGCACCGAAATTTACCGAGGCCGGCGAAATAGAATTGTCCATGCACCTGGCCGAAGAGACGCCGGAATCCGTGATGCTGCACGCCGCCATCCGCGATACGGGCGTCGGCATTCCCGAAGAGAAACAGGCGGTTATTTTCGAACCCTTCCAGCAGGCCGATGGGTCCACCACGCGCAAATACGGCGGCACCGGACTGGGGCTGTCCATCTGCAAACAGATTTCCAACCTGATGGGCGGGGACGTATGGGTGCAGAGCCGTTCGGGTGAAGGCAGTACCTTTCATTTTACCGCCTGGCTGCAAAAATGCGAAGACAAGCAGGCCCGCCGGGTGCCGCCGGTGTCTCTCGAGGGATTGCGCGTGCTGGTGGCGGATGACAATGCCGCCAATGGGCGGATCCTGGAACAGGTTTTGAGTACGGCCGGCATGGCGACCGTCGTGACGCAGCGGGGCAATGACGTGCTGCCCGTGCTGCAGGCGGCCGTGGAAAAAGGAGCGCCCTTTGACCTGTGCATCTCGGATATCCGCATGCCGGATACAGACGGGTTTGCGGTGGCCGCCGGGATCCGGTCCGCGCAGGCCCCCCTTTCCCGGATGCCGTTGATCGCCCTTTCCAGTTCGCTGGAGCGGGATGCGCATCGCTGCGAAAAGGCCGGGTTCAACGGGTTTTTAAGCAAGCCGGCCCGCCGGGAAAAGTTGCTGCAGATGATCGGGCGCGTGCTACGGGACAATGCCGGGCAGCCCGGTGCCCGGACGGATCGCCTAGAGAAGATCCACACCCAGTATTCGGTCAGGGAAGACCTCAAGCACTCGGTGCGGATACTTCTGGTGGAAGACAACCTGGTCAACCAGAAACTGGCCAGACTGATGCTGGGGAAGGCGGGGTACCAGGTGGACGTCGCCAGCAACGGGGTGGAAGCCCTGGACACCTACACCGCCGATCCGGATGCCTTCGATCTGATTTTCATGGATGTCCAGATGCCGGAAATGGATGGAAAGGAGGCCACCCAGGCCATCCGCCGGAAAGGATTTGACAAGGTGCCCATCATCGCCATGACCGCCCATGCCATGAAAGGGGACCGGGAAAGGTGCCTGGAAGCGGGCATGAACGACTACATCACCAAGCCCATCAAGCGGGAGGCGGTGTTTGCAATTATCGAAAAAAATGTTTTCAGTAAGGAGTCTGGATGAATTTTAAAGTATTGGGCGACAAACTCGGGCTGGATGAAGATGAATATCGTGAACTGGTCAGCCTGTTCCTGGACACCGGGCGGGCTGACTATGCCCTTTTGAAGACCGCCTTCAGCGCCGGGGACGCCCGGCAGGTGGCCAGAAGGGCCCACACCATCAACGGGGCGGCCGGCAACATGGGCATTGTGAATGTCCACGAACTGGCCAAACGGATCGAACGGGCCGCCGCCGAAAATCAGCTGGATTCGGTTTCCGCTGACGTGGAAACCCTAAGGGAATTGTTCGACGACATCGCCGGGTGTGTTCATGCCTGACCGGAAATTACCATTTTTTCGCTTCGGCGGCTCGGGTCCCCGGTCACCGCGAACCTTCAGGCGCCGTGCCTGGCGGGTCGACGTCCGCCAGCGGACGCCGACGCGTCTGGCGTTTTTTTCGGATCGCCAGGCCGCGTTTCCGGGGGGGCTGGCATTGCCGGCCGGCCGGTGGCATGGATAGTATTTTGAGGTCAAACCTGATATAATCATTGGTTATGATCGAGCCCATCCATGACCATCAGGGCGACCTGCTCGCCCGCATCAGCACCTGCATAGAAAATGGCGGACGCCTCACCACAGAGGTGCTCGCCTACATCGAAACCTCCCTGTTTTCCCCCACACCCGCCAGCCTGGCCGCTTTTTTGACCGATGACGCCGACTGCGATCGGGACAGCCTGCTGGACCTGATCTTTTCTCCGGATCAGGACGTTCAGGCTGACCTGGAGCCGCTGCTGGAGCAGGCGCGGTTCTCACCGGAGGAGGAAGCGGTCTGCCTTGACCGTCTGATGGCCCGGGCGATCGTCGCCCCGGTCGGCCTTCCCGACGGCAGGCCGGTGGTCCGCGTCCAGGTCCCCGATTTTATCAAGGCGCATTACCTGGAACGGTTGAACATCGCCTGGCAGATCGATCCCCGGGTGGCGGCGGCCATCGACGGCAGCGTGTCGGCCGTGCCGGGCAGGTCGGTCAAGGTGCGGCTCAGAAATGCCGGCATCCGCTGGACATCCTGCCTGCGGACTTTCCTGGCCCGGTTTTTCGAACGCGTGGCCGACAGCGACCCCGACTACCTGGCCTGCCTGGATCTGGTGCTCTCCCTGATCGGGACTGCCGGAGATGGGGACGACGCCTACGAATTGCTGGCCGGGCACAAGCGGCATCTGTTCCGCAGTTTTCAGCAGGCCCGTCGTTTCGAGAAACTGCTGCAGCGGTCCAACATGGAAACCCTCATGCTTCAGGGGGTTCGCAGCCCCCACGCGTCGCCTGATGAACTGATGCACCAGATGCGGCTGATCGACCGGGCCTGCTTCCAGATGTATGGCAAAACCGAAACCATAGCACTGCCCATGGTAGAACCGATCCGGCAGGTGTCGGATCTGGATACCCCCGAGGCCGCCGTCCAATCCCTGCTGCGATGATTCGATGATTGCCCGGGACAGGTTTACAAACCATGAGAAATGGGTTACTCAGATCGTCGCCGATGGGCACCGTGGAACTGCTGACATATCGACGACCGCAAAGGAAAGGGGCCTTATGAACCGCTTGAAGATTGATGGGATGGACCTCATCCGCCTGGCTGTTTTCATACTGGCCATCGCTTGCGTGCCGGTACCGCCATCCTCGGCGTCAGACGCCGACCATACCATCGACACGATTATCGCCGGCGTGGAGGCGCGCTACAACGTGCCCGGATTCACGGCGGATTTCGACCAGGAATCCATCCTCAAGGCCATGGCGGTCACCGACACGGCCTCCGGCAGGCTGATGGTCCGGCAGCCGGGAAAAATGCGCTGGGAGTACCTGGTGCCGGATCCCCAGACCATCATCACCGACGGCAATGACCTGTGGGTGTTCCGGCCTGAAGATAACCAGGTGCTGGTGGGCAAGGCCCCCTCTTTTTTCGGAGAGGGCAAGGGGGCCGGTTTTCTGTCCAATATCAAGACGGTCCGCAAGAATTTCCAGATATCCCTGGAACCGGTCGATGCGCCCGGCCTGTATCGTCTCCGGCTGGTGCCCAATAAATCCTCGGTGGATCTGATGGCCGTCAACCTGGATATTGATAAAACCAGCTTCGACCTGGTCCGGATTACCACCTTCAACGTATACGGGGACGAAACCCGCATAGAACTGAAAAACGTCAGCTTCGGCGACCTGCCGCCGGAGGCGCTTTTTCGTTTCGACGTGCCGGAGGGGGCCGACGTGGTGCAGATGAACCCGTGAGCACCGCAGATGCCGCTTCGTCCGCACCCCCCGGGACCGTTCAGTGAAAGGCTCAACCGATGAAAGAGAAAATCAGAGCACTGCTCGATGAAAAAAAGGCCGTTCTGCTGGCCCACAACTATCAGCCGCCCGAGATCCAGGACCTTGCCGACCTGTGCGGGGACTCGCTCGAGCTGAGCATCCGGGCCGCCGATACCGATGCGGAGATCATTGTTTTCTGCGGGGTGCATTTCATGGCCGAGACGGCCTCGATTCTTTCCCCGGACAAAACCGTGCTGCTGCCGAGAGCAGAGGCCGGCTGCCCCATGGCCGACATGATCACCCCCATGGAATTGAGCGCGCGCCTCCGGACGATGCCGGAAATGCCGGTGGTGACCTACGTGAACTCTCCGGCCGCAGTCAAGGCCCTGTCCACCATCTGCTGTACCTCGGCCAATGCCGCCGAGGTGGTGGCCAGCCTGGATGCCGATGAACTGCTCATGACCCCGGACCGCAACCTGGCCCGCAACACGGCCCGGCACACGGAAAAGACGATTCACCTGTGGGACGGGTGCTGCCCCATCCACGACCGGTTGACGGTGGCCGATGTCCGGGCCGCCAGGGCCGCCCATCCGGAGGCCCTGTTCATGGTCCACCCCGAATGCCGGCCCGAGGTGGTCGAGATCGCGGATGCGGCCCTGAGCACATCGGGGATGATCCGCTTTGCCGCCGAGTCTGACGCCACCGAGTTTATCGTGGGAACCGAGGTGGGCCTGCTCCACCCCCTGGGGCAGAAGCTCCCCGCCAAGACCTTTTACGCGGCCTCGGAAAAGATGGTGTGCCCGGACATGAAAATGATCACCCCCCGGGATATCCTGGCCTGCCTGGAAAACCTGTCCGGCCAGGTGAAGGTACCCGAGGAGGTCCGCGTCCCGGCCCTGTCCGCGGTGACGCGCATGATCGCGTTGTCGCGTTAAAGGGGTTCAGCGAGAAGGCTGAAACACTTAAAACGCAACACCGATCCGTTGACCATTTTAACCGTCCTGCCGGCTGAATCGGAAGCCGGCCGGCGGTTGCCGGAGAAGCGCGAAAAGAAAAAGACCGGTCACCACCCATTTGGTGGTACCGGTCTTTTCAACTCTGGAGATCGCATGGTGCCAGGCGTTTACATGGCATCCACCATGTCGTCGGGAATGTCGGCGTTGGTGTAGACCTTCTGGACGTCATCGCAGTCGTCCATGGCGTCCATGAGCTTGAGCATGCGTTCGGCCTCTTTGCCCTCCAGGGGGCTCATGTTCTGGGGCAGCATGGTCACCTCTTCGTCGCTGAAGGGGATGGCCGCGCCCTCGAGGGCCTCCTTGACGGCATCGAAATCTTCGGGTGCGGTGATGACCTCGAACGTATCGTCCTCTTCGCGGACGTCTTCGGCGCCGGCCTCCAGGGCGATTTCCATGAGCCTGTCTTCGCCCACCGCGGCCTTGTCCACGTTGAAGTAGCCCTTCTTGTCGAACATCCAGGCCACGCAGCCGTTCTCGCCCATGTTGCCGCCGTACTTGTTGAAGATGTGGCGGATTTCGGCCACGGCGCGGTTCTTGTTGTCGGTCAGCGATTCCACGAGTATGGCGGCGCCGCCGGGACCGTAGCCTTCATAGGAGCTCTCCTCGTAGCTGACCCCTTCCAGTTCCCCGGTGCCCTTTTTGATGGCCCGTTCGATGTTGTCCTTGGGCATGTTTTCCGCCTTGGCGGCGGCCACGGCGGTGCGCAGGCGCGGGTTGGCGTCCAGATCGCCTCCACCCGTCCGGGCGGCCACGGTAATTTCCTTGATCAATTTGGTGAAGATCTTTCCTCTTTTGGCATCCTGGGCGCCTTTGCGGTGCTTGATGGAAGACCACTTGTTGTGTCCTGACATTTTTCTCTCCTTCTATTTTTTCGACGGGTAACCCGTTTTATTCAGACGGTCTCGCAAAAAGGCCGAGATCAAGTCCTGCGAACCCCGTCAAATGAGGCCTGCCCGCTGTGCGTCCCAATGACGGGGGATGACGCGTAACGCAGATATCGGGCTTTTTCCGAAACCGTCATTTCTTACCCAGTCCGATGACGAACACTTCCCGGCTGGCTTTACGCGTGCTCTGGGGGCGGAATGTCACCTGCCGGTCAAAACGTTGTCTGACTTGATCGGCAAAAGCCTTGAAATCGCTTCCCTGGAAAATCTTGCAGACGAAGCCGCCGCCGGGCACCAGGGTCTGGTCGGCAACCCACAATGCCGTCTCGCACAGTCCCACGGAGCGGGCTTCATCCACGTGCCGGTTGCCCGAGGTGGCCGGTGCCATGTCGCTGAGTACCACATCGAAGCGGGTCTGACCCAGTTTGGCCAGGTGGCCTTCCAGGTCGGCCACATCGCCGGTGATCACGGTTACGTTGTCGGGCAGCGCGATGGTGACCGGTGTCAGATCGATGCCCACCAGCCGGCCGCCGGGGCCGACCGTCCGGGCGGCAAACTGCAGCCAGGACCCCGGTGCACAACCCAGATCCAGAATCCGTGCCCGCCGGCTCAGGATGCGGTGCTTTTTCTGGATTTCCTGAAGTTTGTACACCGAGCGGGCCGCAAAATGGTCCTTCTGGGCCTGGCGGGTGTAATGGTCCGCCCACGGGTTCTTTTTCTTGTTTGTTCGCTTCATATCTTTTCGACCATTTCAAGTCAAGTTAAACCCCGGCCCGGGGTGGACCCAATACCCAATATAATGAGTGTGTTGTCAGAAAAGCAACTCCACGGCGGCAGCTACGGTGGCCACCCCTTCGAGGGCGATGCCCTCGATGGGTCCCAGCCGTTTCAGGCTGCCCGCCGGGGCCACGCAGCGGGTGAAGCCCATTTTCCTGGCTTCGGAGATGCGGATGTCCACGTTGCCCACGGCCCGCACTTCGCCGGCCAGGCCCACCTCGCCGAGCACCATGGTATCCTTGCGGATGGGCCGGTCCAGGAAGCTGGAGGCGACCGCCGATACGATGCCCATGTCCACGGCCGGCTCCATGATTTTGACGCCGCCGGCCACGTTCATGAAGATGTCGTGGCCCATCAGGTGCATGCCCAGCTGTTTTTCCATGACCGCCACCAGCAGGGCCACCCGGTTCTGGTCGAGGCCCAGGATGGTCCGCCGGGGCGTGCCGAAGCTGGTGCTCGACGCCAGGGCCTGGAGTTCCACCAGGATGGGGCGGGTGCCCTCCATGCTGGCCGTGACCACGGAGCCGGCGGCGTTTTCCGGCCGCTCGGACAGGAACACGGCCGACGGGTTGGCCACCTCCTCCAGGCCGCTTTCCTTCATCTCGAAGACGCCGATTTCGTTGGTGGAGCCGAAGCGGTTCTTCACCGCCCGCAGGATGCGGAACACGTGGTTGCGATCGCCTTCGAAATACAGCACCGTGTCGACCATGTGTTCGAGCAGCCGCGGCCCGGCTATGGCGCCTTCCTTGGTCACGTGGCCCACCAGAAAGGTGGGGATGCCCGTTCGCTTGGCCATGAGCATCAGCCGCATGGTGGACTCGCGCACCTGGCTCACGCTGCCCGGTGCCGATGTGATCTCCGGGCTGAACACGGTCTGGATCGAATCCACCACCAGCACGTCCGGCCGTTCGGCGTCCACCATGGCCATGACCGCATCGATATCGATTTCCGATACCACCAGCAGGGTGGACGACACCGTTTTCAGCCGTCTGCTGCGCAGGCGCAGCTGGCGAACCGATTCCTCTCCGGAAACGTAGAGCACCTTGCGGCCCGTGCTGGCGATGCCGTGCAGGGCCTGGAGCATGATCGTGGATTTGCCGATGCCCGGGTCACCGCCGATCAGGATCAGGGTCCCGGCCACCAGGCCGCCGCCCAGCACCCGGTCGAACTCGGCCATGCCGGTGGACATGCGTTCCTCGTCGATGATCTCCACGGCATTGATGGGCACCGGGCGGTTGCCCTTGACGGCCATGGTCTTGTTGCCGGGCGCGGCCGGCCGGCGCACCTCTTCGGCAAAGGTGTCCCATCCGCCGCATTCGGTACAGCGGCCCATCCACTTGGCGGATTCATACCCGCAGGCCTGGCAGACAAAGAGAGTTTTTGCGCTTTTTCGTGCCATGGGAGCCGATCGTGTTTATATTAGCTGAATCGTTCAATTTCGTTGTCATTGCCAGGCGATGGTTTGACACGGTATGAGCTGCCATGTCAATCAACCCGTAAAGAAAGTGCCGCCATCGAAACGATACACCGGCACCACCACACATTCCATACGGCTTCGTAAGAAATTCGAGATCAAGGCTTGCGAGTCCCGAGGAATGAGGCGTACTTCAAAGTACTCCGCAATGACGAGGGATGAAGCCTAACGCAGATATCGGATCTCTTACGAAGCCGTTACTTTAATGATCGACTACCACGTCCACACAAGCCTTTGCAACCACGCCGCCGGCACCATGGAGCAATATGTCCGGGCGGCGGTTGACCGGGGCCTTTCCACCATTTGTTTCCTGGACCACCTGACCTTCCAGGAGGCGGGGCGTCCCAACGCCATGTTTCCACGGGAAGTGCCCATGTATGTGTATCAGGCACGCCGTCTGGCACGCCAGTACCGGGACCGGATCACCGTTCGCGTCGGGCTGGAGATCGATTTTTCACCCCGCCATGTGGACCGCTGCCGGGAAATCGTGGACACCTTCGACCTGGATGTGGTCGGCGGCAGCGTCCATTTTCTCGACGGTGAAGATGTGGTCTCCCGGCGCTCGGCATGGGCCAGCGGGGAACGGGTCGCCGACGACGTATACACCAGGTACCTTGGCGTATTGGAATCTATGCTGGATTATGATTACTTTGATGTGGTATGTCATCTCGATCTGCCCAAAAAGTACAACCAACGCCCATCACCGTCTGTACGCGACGGTTTTGAGGGCGTTTTGGCAAAGATCCGGGAAAACCATCTGGCCGTGGAGTTGAACACCAGCGGGTTGCACCATCCCGTGAAAGAGGCCTTTCCATCGCCGGACCTGCTTCGCCGGTGTGCCCGCCTCGAGATTCCCGTGGTGACGGGTTCCGATGCCCACGCGCCCGAATCGGTGGGCAGGGAGTTCGATCGGGCCCGGGACCTGCTGAACGCGGCCGGTTACCGGCATCTGACCGGGTTTTCCCACCGGGAGCGGGAAATCGTTCCGCTCTGAGGCCCATGATCAGAATTAAAAAGAGGAGAGCAAGGCCGATGCCCGAAACGACCCTTCACAGAAGATACGGCCGCCTGGTTTCATCCGGTTTTGCCATGCTGATGGTCTTGCTGGCCGGACTGGTGGCGCCTGCCTTTTCCGACGATGCGCCGTGGCCCTTTGATACACTCGAAAAGCGGCTGATCGCAGACGGCTTCGACAGTGAGCGCATCAGGGAGATTTTCGCCAGCCCGGATGTTTCCTTCGAAAAAGGCGGCGTCAGCGCTTATTTTATGCACAACGAATCCAAGCTGAACTACAAGCAGTTCACCCGCGTCTGGAATGTCTCCTCGGCCAGGAAATACATGCAGGCGCACCAGACGGCGCTGGATGCCGCCCAGGCGACTTATGGCGTGGACAAGGAAGTGATCACCGCCATCATCCTGGTGGAAACCAAGCTGGGCACGTACACGGGAAAGAGATCGGTGATCAACACCCTGTCCACCCTGGCGGCCATGGCCGACGACAAGCCCCGCGAGACGATCTGGAACAGCCTGCCCGACAACGACCGGCGAATGTCGCGCCAGAAGTTTGAAAAGAAAGCGGACCAGAAGTCCCGCTGGGCCTACCGGGAGTTGAAGGCGTTCCTGACCTATACGGAAAAAGAATCCATGGACCCCACGACGATCAAGGGGTCCTATGCCGGCGCCATGGGGATTTCCCAGTTCATGCCCAGCAATATCGCCCCATACGGCAAAGACGGCAACGCCGACGGCCGCATCGACCTGTTTGTGCATGCCGACGCCATCGCCAGCATTGCCGGTTACCTGAAACACTACGGCTGGAAACCGGGGATCTCACGCGAAAAAGCCTTCAAGGTGGTTTACCACTACAACCACAGCAAGTATTACGTGAACACCATCCTCGACGTTGCGGAAAAATTGAAAGGCTGATCCATCATGAGTACCGGCATGTTCGTGGTTCTTACCGGCGTGTTTTTTTTCCTGCTGACCTGTGCGGCCATCCTGGATATCGCCCGCAAGGACTTCGGTTCCATCCAGATGAAAGCCCTGTGGGGCCTGCTTGTGGCCATGGTTCCCTTCATCGGGGTCATGGTCTATTTCCTTGTCGGCTTCCGCAAGGGCAAACGTCCCGCCGTCGATGCGCCGGCGGACTGATTGCGAACAGGTTTGGTTTATACTCGGTCGCCCATTGGTGTCATTCCCGTGAAGACGGGAATCCAAGTGGATCTGCTGGTAACGATCACGCCATCCCGTGGGCTGCCCCGGAATAAATAGTGTTTGACAAAGCATCGTGTTTTCTATATTGAACGGCTGTTTTTCCAAATGGTCCCATCGTCTAGTGGTTTAGGACGCCGGCCTCTCACGCCGGTAACGCGGGTTCGAATCCCGCTGGGATCACCAACAATAAAAACAGGGGGTTAGGTAGTAATGCTGACCCCTTGTCTATTTTGAACTTTTTGATTTTCCCACCGTATTTCCCTCCCACAGCCCGAGTATTGGTGTTTTGACGTTTCTGCCAATTTCCAGCCCACCGGCCCTTTTTTGAGTGTAAAATGCGATTTTCAGGGTTTAGGGTCGGCACAGCTATGTTTAGTTCCTTAATGCGGGGAGGTAAAACCGAACCAATCAAGGCTGCTTCTTTATCTCTGCTTTCTCCTTACTAATTTCATCGAGCAGGAGCCGCTGTTTCTCATCGGGAATTGCCCCAACACGGACACTGAATCTTTTTCGTCGCTGCTCAATGTTCCACTTGTCCAAGGGGATAACTGCTTTGCCTCCATCCCATTTCACTCGATCTCTGTAATAGATCGAATTTTTTAATGACTCCCAACTTCTTAGACCGACGTTTTCATAGCCCACCTTTAAAACAACAACATACATTCCTTCCAGAAAGGTCATGACCCTCGGACCCATTCCCCATACCTTGAACTCTCCGTTTTCATCGGTAACAGTCTCACGGGTATCATAAAACTCGCGTATTGTTCCCCCAGCAGTCCAGAACTCCTTGTACCAAACACCAAGTACAACTGCCCCTTCAATAGGCTCATTGCTTTTTGAGTCAATGACTCTACCATGATAGATACCATCATAGTACAAAGGCTTGAGGCCACAGGAGGCGAGCAGGAAAGGCAATATGATAAGAACCAAAATGGCCAAACGATACCGGCTATCAAACAGACGGCAAACTACTTTAGCTTTACTTCGTGTTTCTTTTGTATATGTAGTTTTCATATGTCTCGGATTCTTCCTGTGTGACTTTGTCAAACATAGGTGTTGGTGACGACAATTTAATATCGACATCCATGCAGACGAAACTCGCATGTTCCACCTCAGGGAACCCTTCAGTTTTTGGCTCAAGCTTAATAACCATGCCGTGCTTGACATCAAGCCATCTTCTTACAATCATCTCGTCTTCGTCTTTTCCATGTGGGTTGAAAACACTATCGCTACTCCAGCAGACATATCCTTTTTTGTAGATCCCTATGAAATGAGATCCAAAGGGATAGTTGGGAATTTTAAAACTTCCTTGGCTATCAGTGATTTCTTCAGTGGTACCGTATCGTTCTTTTGGAGTCGGCAAACCGATGGGAGCAAGTTTGTATCTGAACCATTTCACAGCAATAACCGCACCCACTACCGGCTTTTTGGTTTGAGCATCAATAACACTGCCCTTGATGTTGTAATGCATCCCGCAGGAAGCAAGCATTAATGGCGATATAAAGATGACCACCATACTTGGTGGCATCTTGGGCACGAACACCCAAGGGGTTACTTATTCCAAATAAAAACCTAAACTATAGCATAGCCCATTTATATCAATTCAAAGGATCAGTAGTTTTTATCCCTTTATATATAGTTCGAAAAGATGATCGATATGTGATGCTTTAGGATGTACAACGATTTCATCGATGAATCTTTATCGATATCTAAGCGATTCGATAATTATAAACATACTTAAAATAAAGAAAAAAAATTAATATCGATACAAATGCTTACCGATATCGATTGATCGAAGTATTGAAACCGCTTGGGCTTTACCGCATTATTTTCGAGTAAGCATTCACGGGGTACTTTGATGGTCCGATTGGCTTCGCAAGTCCCCGAAATCAATACACAAAAGTAAGGCTCCTAACCATCTGGAATAATTCAAAATAAATCTAGATTTTTCTTTTTGGCTATGATAGGGTGCTTTTCATGGCACTCAAAAGACCTTTTTCGGAACTCGATTGGCAACTGACGCCAGAGCCGGTGCGTCATTACATCATGGCTCTGGAACGGACGCTTTTCGATATGGAACAGCGGATTGCACTCCACGAAAAACGGCTCGAGAAGCTCGAGGTTCGGACCCGGAAAAATTCTCACAACTCCAGCAAGCCACCGTCTTCCGATCCACCTTTTGCGAGGAAGAAGAGAAAGCAAAAAAAGAGCAAAAAGGCTAAAGGCGGTCAGAAAGGCCATAAGCCGCACCAGCAGCAAGTGCTGGACCCGACCGAGAGCTATTGGTTGACCCCGCAACGTTGCTCATGCGGGCATTCGGCTTTCGATCAGGAAAAGATGAAAACGTTTTACGTACATCAACATATTGAGCTTCCCGAAATCGAAATGCAAGTCAATCACTATCTTCTCCAGCAATGCGATTGCCCTAACTGCGGTAACGTGGTCAAAGCCATGCTGCCACCTGAGATGTCCACCGGTTACGGTCCTCGTTTTACCGCCTTTATCGGTGAACTGAGCGGCATCAAGGGCATGAGCCGAAACGATGTCAAAAAGTTGTGCGAATCTGTATTAGACATTCCCATTGCCACCGGAACCATCCAGAAAATTGTCGACCGCACCTCAAATGCGCTATTGCCAGTCTACGAACGCATCGGCCAGATCGCCCGACGCTTTTGGTGTAACTACATCGACGAAACATCCTGGTTTAAGCAAAATGATCTGCACTGGCTGTGGGCCATGGTAAATGAACGGGTGGCATTTTATCGTATCGACCCACACCGGTCTAAGGAGGCCTTCGAAAACTTAATCCAGGATTGGAACGGCATTCTGGTCAGTGATGGATACGGCCTATACCAAAAATGGGTGCACCGCCAAACCTGCCTGGCTCACCTGATCCGCAAGGCCGATGCCCTGACGGAAAGAAAGAAACCCGACCTTCGCCGCTTCGGAGAAATCGTCGCCGCCTGGCTGAGGCAACTGGTATCGTTTGCCAAAGAACCTCCCGACTCAAAACAGTGGTCGGATTTTTATACGTTCTTCTTGTTCACCGTCTCCCTTTGGGAGGAGGACAAGACCGATGCTGGTAGACTTGCCCGTCAGATCGTACGGGAAATGGACAGTCTGTGGACCTTTCTCGATCACCATGGCGTCGAACCTACAAATAATCGCGCTGAGCGGGCCTTACGTTTTGGTGTGCTGTGGCGAAAACGCAGTCTGGGAACCCAAAGCGAAAAGGGTAATCGGTGGGTCGAGCGGATCTTGTCACTGAAAGAGACCTGCCGTTTAAATGAAAAGCCCACGTTCCCATTTCTCGTGGAATGTATTGCTTCCTACTTTCGTAATATAATGCCTGACCTTTCCTGGATTTGATTCATACGGGAATATCCCGTGAACGCGTACATTTTCGATCATAATAGCAGTGGCTGAGATCATTCCATTCTATCCCATCGGTATTAACCGGTGGGTGGCACACAGAGCAAATCCAAGCCTGGAAAATATGGGACGCTCTCACTATTTAAACTTTATAAATTCCCACGATTTTAGTATCACCAATCCATGCCACGCCAGTCCAGAATCGATGCTCCGGGCGCTCTGCACCATATAATTGCTCGCGGAATCGGTCGCCGTAATATCTTCGATGACGATCATGATCGTGACCAATTCCTTGAACGCCTGGAAACCATTATCGCGCAGACGCAAACATGCTGTTTTGCCTGGGCGCTGATCCCGAACCATTTCCATCTGCTGCTTCGTACCGGTGATGCGCCCGTGGCGACCGTCATGCGCCGATTGTTGACCGGTCATGCCGCGACATACAATCGGCGCCACCGGCGCAGCGGCCATCTGTTTCAAAATCGTTACAAATCCATTTTGTGCCAGGAAGATACCTACTTGCTGGAACTGGTGCGATACATTCATCTAAATCCTTTGCGAGCCAAACTGGTCAACGATTTGCGTGAATTGGCCAGCTATTCTTACAGCGGGCACCGGGCATTAATGGGCAAAGGGAAATGTCCATGGCAAAATACAGCGCATGTACTCAAACTTTTCGGAAGTACGGTTAAGCATGCCAGGCAGAAGTACCGGGCATTTGTCGCCCGCGGTATTTCCGCAGGCCAACGACCGGACCTGATCGGTGGGGGGCTGGTTCGATCGATGGGGGGATGGGAAACAGTTAAAGCTTTACGGCAAGCCAACGTATACATGAAAGGCGATGAACGGATTCTCGGCGACAGCGATTTTGTCGCGCATGTTCTCGATACAGCGCAGGAAGCCTATCACCGCAAAAAGGTTTTACAGGCCAAGTGCATCGATACGTATGCCGTCGCCCGATATATTGCCAATCTTTTAAGCATCGATGAAAAACGTATCTGGGCACCTGGAAAAAATCGGTTGACGGTAAAAGCCCGCAGTCTTTTTTGCTGCTGGTCAGTGGACCAGTTAGGCGAAAGCATGTCATCGCTTGCACGGCAATTGGGGCTGTCGGTTACATCTGTCAGCCAATCCGTGGAACGCGGTCGGCGGATCGCCGCTGAAGAAAACCTATCGTTTGATCACTCAAAACTTTAAATATTGAGAGCGTCCCCCATACGTCCCCCATATCTTCCATTGTGAAATAAATTCGTTTACAATCATAAATGAACGAAGGTATCCTGACCCCGGGTGTTGCGCGAAAAGATACCATCGCTTGTAATAAACCTGAAACATTATATATCCGTAGTTGAGCTGTTTGTTGCTCCTATTCATTTCTTGCCCAAACGAAAGCCACCGTTCACTCACCACACCCTATCCAAATCGTGTTGAATGACAGATCGTTATAAGCATCTGGGGAAAAAGGCCGTAAAAAAAGGGGGAGGGGGAAATGAAACGATTGATTGTAATCCTTGGCGTAGCATTTTTTGTTATTTTTACAACCGCAGCACATGCGGAAACATTTTTCCATAACTTTTATTTCATTGGATTATGGCAAGGGATCGATCCAGATGATGGCTCTGAGGTGCAACGTTCAATAACGTTGAATGAAGACGGGGTCTTTCAAATAGTCGGATATGAAACATTCTATAGTGGATGTGAAGGTGGAAGGGGCGTCGTTACAGCTACTGGTGTTTTTGAGAACGGCGTTATACTCTGTGAAGACTTTACACTTACCTGTCTTGAAGATGAACTGGGACCATTTTCAGTTCCCGTTAAATACGTGCCAGATAGACTGAATGGGACATTGCAGGAAACCTATTTGAATAGCTCTTTTCAACCAGAAGTCCTTCACAAGATAAGCAATCGATAATCAAATAGTCAAACCCCCAGATGCTTTTTCACCGTATAGGCCATATCCTCATCCAGTTCAGTGCCTGACAGCCATTCCAGATAATCCCTTGGAATCTCAGAAAATGGCATCCCCTTATGCTTACCGAAGGGCATACGTGGTATCAGGATCGGGTTGTTGCTTATCTTGATCATTTCATGATTCGGGTTGCGCAGTCCGTTTGCCACGAACTTAGCATGGATCCTCCAGGACACAGATTCCAGGACCAGGATGTCCCCAAGGGCATCATGGGCCGTGGCATTGATCTCAAGTCCCAGATAGGATCGGAGGTACTGAAGATTAGACTTGGAAATGTTACCGGCACTATTCCTCCCCCTTCTGCGGACCGGACCGGTTAAACGGGCATAATTTTTTCTCCTGCATGTTCATTTCGAACCGGGCATTATGGGCAGCGAAGATATAATTTATGTCGCTGGCAAATTCCCGGAATCTGGCGCGGGCATCACTTAAAGAAAGGGCGATTTGTCCGCCACCATCTTTTCAGTGAGGGGGTGAAAGTCCATGGCATCGGTGGATGGGCTTGCCTGGATTCAACCGTGCGCAGACGCCTGGGCCATTTTTCGGCTCGAAGGGGATCCGGCAGCGCCTGTCGTCTGGACCGCTGCCGATGGTTTCTGCGTGGGGATAAGTCAACATAAATGACTTCAAACGGCGTTTCTTTGAAGACGTTGACTGCCCCTGGGAATCCTTTCTTCAATCGGACTGTCAAACTTCACTGCAAAACCTTTGTCCTGGGACCGAACCACAGTGCCCAGAACGCTGGGCTTTTGGTCGAAGGCGATAATCGGGAATCGAAGCGTTATTCTCTGTCCATCGATGATATCCCGCCGCGTGTAAATGAAAATGCCTCCAGCACTTACGTTACCGATTAAATCGCGATAAGTTCCGGACTTAACGGTGTACTTCGCACTGAATAGTGCGGTGTGCCGTTGATATTCACGTCTGTTAGGACTGTTGCCCATTTGTCTATTTCCTTCCAGATCCGGTTAAACGTGCAATTCCAGTTTTAATGGTAACTGTCATGGACAATATTTGGGAACCGGGTAAAGATGGAATACCAGGCAGCGATCCTGCTGCTTATGCTGCTGGATAATCCACCAGTTTCAATCTTCTTGGTGACGTCCCTTGCAAGCACCTCCTTTTCCAACGCTGTATGCAATTATTTTTCAGGCCTGAACCGAGACCATGGGTGCTGTTCCATTTCCGGGATTTATCCGCCGTTGATCCTTCCCCGCAACTTGCCGGAACACTTGAACGTCACCACCCTTCGTGCCGCCAGGATCTTATCCTCACCGGTAGCCGGATTCCGGCCCCTCCGTTCCGCTTTTTCCTTGACACAGAATTTTCCGAAACCACTCACCAGCACATCATCACCAGATTCCAGGGATGCCTTGATCAGTTCAAGCAGGGTCTCTGTGACTTCAACGGATTGATTCTTGGGAAAGCCGAGTTGATTCTGCATCTGTTCGACGATGGTGTGTTTCGTTAATGCCATAAATGGATCTCCGGGTAAGTGGTCGGTGGGAATGATACCAAAATCTCAGAGATCGCAGCCCTTGTCAAGGGTTGGTTATTCTTGACAATCTGGTATGTGGAGGGATATGTCTCAGAATGTCTGCCGGATTGATACACTGCCGGAAATATAAAAGACACAGCATTGGACTGCCATGAGAGATTTCAGGCAGACTTGCGGCCTTCCAGGTACACCTGCTTATTATGCTTTTTACAATGGTGGCAGGGGACCAGATCCTGTGGTACCGGTTGGTGTGACTGGCAAACCCGAGCACCGAATCGTCAAGTGCTTTTTAGAATCTGGTCGGTGGGAGAAGGAGATGCTGCCATCTGTTGTCACTGTTGACGGCATTGGCCCCTGCAGCCGTTTCAGGGGCATGGAGTGCCGTGATTCATGAACCTGGTGACCAGGACGTTTACCTGAAAATGGCTATGGGCGAGTGAGAAATACCTGCTGGGTGTGGCGTGAGGACGGGGCGCTGATTGCCAGTTACCAAACAACTGTCGAGGTCCCAGGCGAATGAAAAAATCAATCACATTGGTTCCGGTTTTGTTTTTGATGGCTTTTTCCATGCAAGCGTGGGCCTGGCACGATGAAACGCACCTTGCTATAGCTAAAGCGGCAGGGTACGAAAAGTGGTACAACGCAACCGGCGCCGACATGGTTAAACTGAAGGCCGGCAACATTGAAAACAGGAACCACCACGTGAACAACAAACCGGGGACCATTGTGACCCCCAGGATGGTTCTGAGCCAGGTACGCCTTTACAACAGGTCCGGTGCCCTCAATGGGCACCTCTACGGTGCGATTCTGGGCGCCATCAGGGAGTACCGGACCACGACACGACAGGATAAATACGCTGAATACCATCTGGCATTCTGCGCCCACTACGTCGGGGATCTCAGTCAGCCGCTGCACAATACGCTGTACAACGATTACAACAAACGGAACCACGTTGCCACCGACGCTGTCATCAACGGGGAAGTCCTTTACAAGTTGCCGCTGATCGAAGTTTATCCGATTGTTATTCAGTCCGAGGACGATCTTGCCCAGGAGGTCGCCAGGATTGCCAATCTGTCGCTGAATCTGGGATACCAACTGGAAAAGGAGGGCCGGATGATTTCCAGGCAGGAGGCTTATGTGCAGATCGGCCACAGTGCGTCTTTGTTCAGAGGGATTCTGAGGTGGCTGGGTAAGTAGGTGCTGGGGGGCGAAAATCAGTTGATCGGAAATCCAGGAACGATGCCATCTTTAATTTTTTAACGCCTTGCACGGCTCAACATAAATCCCATTCGGCTGACTTTCAGATAACGATGATGTTGCTCCGCCCGGCGATACCTGCTCCTGTTAACGGTATTGATTTTTCTGGAGTTGCAAGCGATCAAGTGGTGCTTATTTTGTATGTGGAAGCCGACTGCGGGTTCATGATCGGTTTATCCAATGGGTGCGCTGGGGCAGATCTGGAAACAGGCCTGCCCTTTCTATTGATAACATCTCACCCGGTGAGTCTCCCGTAAAACCTTCCTGATCCCGGGCATGACATCCTTTCTCATTTTGTCATCTTTTCCATATTGACCGCCTACAACAGACATTCAAGGCATACCGGAGAGTGAGGAAATCTCATCGGCAAGCTGTGCTATGCTGGATTTTTTTAGGAACCCATCATGAGCTTTCCGATCCTCAATTCCCTGGTACCGCATCGTGATGGACGCACTGCTGTATGGGTAGAATTACCCATGGGCAACCTTAAAATTGGGTAGTGATACCAATTGCTTCTGTCCAAAAGGTCTTATATGGATGGATTAACATGATATTTTAGCTAATTGGCTTAGCCACGGGAGGGCAATTCAGTCCAACAAAGTTGACGGGTGCGCTTCTTTAAACCAAACAGGGTTGCTCCGCGTGGTGACAGGGGCCGGCCATAAGGCCGGCTTCCTTTGTTTTCTGCAGTTAAAACTTGTTCAGCATCGACACTCACCGCCCCCTGTCAGGTAAATAAGGGACGTTCTCAATATATAGACTTTAAATATTTCCTCAGGGCTGGCCAAGTATCCTTATTGCGGACACCGGGCGTTAATGGGCCAAAGGGATTGTCCATGGCAAAATACAGCGCATGTGCTCAGGCAGTCCGGCAATACGGTTAAGGCGGCAAGGCAGAAATATCAGAATTTTGTTGCCAGCGGTATTTTAACGGGCCAACGTATACATGAAGGGCGACGAACGGATTTCAGGTGATAGCGATTTTGTCGCGCAGGTGCTTGATACGGCCCGGGAAGCCTATCATCACAAACAGCTTTTACGGGCCAAGGGAATCGATACGGATGCCGTGGCCCGATACGTTGCCGATCTTTTTAAATATCGAAGAAAAACGAATCCGGGCGCCCGGAAAAAACCGGTTGACCGTAAAAGCCCGCAGCCTTTTTTGTTGCTGGTCTGTTGACCTGTTGGGTGTGAGCATGTCATCTCTTGCACGGCAATTAGGCCTGTCGATTACATCTGTCAGCCATTCGGTGGAACGCGGCAGGCGGATCGCCGCTGAAGAAAATCTGTCGCTTGATCAGACAAAACTTTAAATATTGAGAGCGTCCCTCATTTCATGAAAACAGAATTCGGACCGGATTACGCCAGTGTCGGGGATAAGGGGTTTATTCCCAAATACCATGCCCGCTGCCATTGCGGTGCGGTCGCGTACGAGGTGTGTGCGGATCCCGTGGATGCTAAAATCTGCCACTGCCTGACCTGCCAGAAACTGCACGGGGCGCCCATGCAGTGGGCGGCGATTTTTCACAAGCGGGACGTGAGAATAACGGCAGGGATCGATCACCTCCGGTTCTTCAACAGCGAACGCCTTGAGTATGATCGAATCCTGCCTTGCAAAGTCAGTTGCGGCCGCTGTGGAACGCCGATCGCCGACGAAGGCCGCCGGATGTGGCTCGCCTTTCCATCCCTTTTCGACTTCGGGCATATCTCCAGGATACCGGCGTCCTTCAAGCCCACCTGCCACATCTTCTATGGCCTGCGGGTTGTCGACATCAACGACAATCTGCCCAAGTGGTCCGGGCATAAAAATTACTCAGACCGCATGTGATCGATCCTTCCGGGCGGGCGATGCGCTTGCCATCGGTTTCGACCGGATGGCCTGTGCTCAGTATTCTTTCGGAGATCGATCCGCCAAGCCCAAAGCGGTCGCCGGCGGATCACAGCGCCGCAGGAAGGAAGACCAGCGTTCCGGCTTGAAGCCGGCTGAAGTCTTTTATCTTGTTGCCGCTCAGGATCTGCCCGGGTGGCAGGAAGTAAAGGGTTTTCCGGTCTTTGTAGCCGGTGCCGGCGATGCGATAGGCCGATCGGTCCTTGCGTACCGGAAACGGCCCCTGGTAGCCGATGATCAATCGGGTCTTGGCCGGCAGATCGTCCCAATCGGATATCATCGAACCATTTTTTATCCGGCCTGAGGGGAGAAAATAGATGGTCGTCCTGTGGTTGTAAGATCTTCCCGCCAGGGACCATGCCGTGTTGCCGTCCGCAATGGTCTTCACCGGCCCCGCGCTTCTCAGTCCGTCCAGGCTGGCCGTCTGGTTGAGCAGGACCACCGTTTTGGCCGGTATCCGGTTCCAGCCGACCCCGGCCGTGATCTGATCGCCGCTGTACAGGCGGCCGTCAGGAAACCGGTATACGGTTGACCTGCTGTCGAAATCCTCGCCGGCGATCAGCCATGCGGTATTTTCCCTGGAAATGAGATTGCCTTCATCGACTTCGCCAACCTTTGCCCGGCGGCCGTAGAATACTTTGGCCAACTGGGCATCGGCCATGAGCCGCCCGGCGCGCACATCGGGATCATGGCTCCAGGTCGGCCCCAGACCAGCCCTGGCGCGGATAAAGTTTTTGGCGCAGCGTTTGCGTCCGCGATGGTCGCGTTTATGCCAGCGGTTGGGCCGGCCGTAGGCAATCTGGCTGTGGGTCAGCACGGCCCGGTCATCCAGGCGGTAAACACCCTTTAAAATGTCGATCAGCAGGCCCACCGACCGATACTGCCGGTCGGTGATGGGCGCGTAATGATAGCCGACCAGTTCGATGCCAATCGACATCCGGCTCAGGTCGGTCTGGCCGTTCCACATGCTGCGGCCGGCATGATCGGCCACCCATTGCTTGTCCATGATGCGATACGTGCGGCCGTTGCGGGCAATCACATAGTGGGTGTGCCCCCCGAAGGTGCGTCGGCCATTGCGAAAGTGTTTTCCCTTGGAGACGACCCTCAGCGTGTATTCCAGCCCGAGTTCCGAGGTGTGGACAATGATGTAGCGCGTGCTCTTGCGTTTGACCTTGTTGAATCCGGGGTTCAACCGCGGGCGGTAATCGACGATGGAACGCTGAAACCTGTCGCGCTCCGTCCGGGAAAAGGCGTTGGACAGGGACGGCGTGATAAAAAAAAGGGCTGTGCAGACCGCCGCCGCCAGCATGATCCGTTTATGGCACCCAAACAAAAATGTTGTCATCGCGAGGCATCTATACGAAGAGGCCACGCCGGCTGTCAACCGGTGAACCGCAATTCGGGTTGATCGGGGGGCAAAAACCGGCGGTCAGTCCCTCGACGGTGAAACCCCTCGGCCTTACCTCTCCCGCCTGACCGCCGGCCGGCCGTCAGCAACCATCGGCCGGCCGGCCATGGCATGGGATATCGTTTTGTCCCTGCCCTTGGGGGGCATCTTCCGGTTCCGCCCGAGGCGGCCGTCAGCCGGGAATGAGCCCGAGCCCATCGTCAACGGGACTCTCGTCTTTCTCCGCGGTTTTCTTCCTGCCGCCAAGCGTTGCCGGCAGCTTGATCCGTTTACTCCAGGGCTGGGGGCATTCGGCGGGCTTCATCTCGGTCACCTGCGCCGCGCATGACTGAAAGGCGGTTTTCAGGTTGTTTATCTCCCGGCGCATCTTGAGCCGGTCGTGGTAAAATGAGACCGACGCCAGCACGATGCCGGCCAGGAAGAAGAAAAGGACCTGGGTGGCATTGGCAATGGACACCCTTCCGGATTCGGTAAAGAGCAGGTTCAGCGAAAGGTGCTGTTCGCTCAGGTAAAATTCGCGATTCTGATAAAAGATCAGGCCCATTGCGAACACAACCGCGGTGTAAATGATCATTCTTGTTTTCATTGCAGACCTCCATATTGAGGGCTTTTTATCCAACCTTGGCGACATCATCGGTCGGGCTGCACGTCGCCATCGGGCCGGGTGGTTCAAATTCGACCAGTTCGACATACGCGGAAGGGGGGCCGCCCCGAATCGGGCAGGCCGCCGGCAGCTGGTTCAGGATTACCGCTCCGGTCCGGCGGCAGACGAAATAGCGTATCTTCTTTTTGCAGTCATGAGCCTTACCGGTTATTTCCAGCAATGTTAACCCTGCCTCGCCTGGTTGCCGTACCCGCAGCGACCGGGCTGTCGTGAAATGCGGCTGCGCTGTACCGAGGCTGTGGCCATGTGCAGTAACGGTCATTCCAATCCGACAGCATTCCCGTCCTGCGTGATTCTTTCCAAAGTGCGTGCCACCTTTGCAGATTGACCTTTGAAAGGGTATAACTGTCTAAAAGAATTATCATAAATGTCTTTTTCGCAAAATCGGAAGGGGCCGGGCCAATGGGGACGCCGGGGGAATTCACGCGGGGTGTGGCGCATATGCGTCAGCATGACCCCATGTCACCGCCCGATACGATTGATATGTCCTGAATCTATGCTAAAAAATGAAAATTGACTTGCATTTTTTCTTTTGCGTGATATGGCATTGCTATCATGAAGGTCCGTCGGTGTTGGCGGTCCGGTTTCTTGCTAAAGGATTGATCCATTTGTCACCATGACTCCTGAAGTTTGAAGCAATGATTAATTTTTTTATCGGTAGGAGGAAGTTTGCATGGCAACTGGTATTGTGAAGTGGTTTAATGACAGCAAAGGTTTTGGTTTCATCGAGCAGGAAGACGGACCGGATGTTTTCGTTCATCATTCGGCAATCAACGCCACCGGATTCAGATCTCTCAACGAGGGAGACCGGGTCACCTTTGACATTGAGCAGGGTCCCAAGGGTCCTGCCGCAGCCAACGTGACTGTGGTCTGACACTTCGTTTTTCATTTTAAAAGGGGACCCCTTCAACGGTTTGAAGGGGTCCCCTTTTTTTATTCACCGACCGATGACGGTCCCGTCGCGTTTTCAGCCCTTGTAATGCCCGCATGGACAAAGCAGGATTGCCCGCCGTCGGGCATGACGGCCACGTACCTTAAGATCGCTCATCCCCCGTGGCTGCGCGAGTAGGCTGAGGGGGCGGGGGGGACCCATCCAGCCAGTCGCTTCGGATCGGGCTGCCAGATCTCGACCTTCAGCGGGTAACAGGCCGCCCTGTCGCTGGAGTGCTCCGCTGCGCAATTGCCGCCGGGACAGGCGGACAGTGCGCCCAACAGGTCGATTTCGGCGAAAAATTCAAGGAAGTCGCCGGGACGAACGGGACTTGCCTTCATGAAATACTGGTGGGTGTCATGGGTGAACCCCGTGCACATGAAGACGTTGAGCACGTCGTGCACGTGGGCCTCGGCCTGGTCGAGAGGCAGCCCGGTTTCGGCGGCCAGGGCACGGATCAGGTTGGAATGGCAGCACTGGTGATAGTCCCGGCCGCTCAGCAACCGGCTCGTATAGGGATCGCAGCGGGTGCCGATCACGTCATGCACACCGGCGCCAAAAGCATCGAACCCATACCAGTCGAGCGTGTCACAGGTGATCGTCGCCATGGGGCGCATGTGGGGAAAGCTGCTCCACATCCGGTCGCCGGTGCTCAGGTGGGTGCCATGCAGGGCGCGGGTCTTGCCGCTGTAAAACCGTTCCGACAGGTCATCCGCCGCCCAGAGGTTCAGGTCGCCCACCTGGGGGCCGTCCACGCTGATGATCCGGAAAAAATTTCCCGCCGGTACGCGAAACGTCCGGGCGCTGCGAGGCGGGACCACCACCGCGTCACCAAATTCCATCGATCGGCGGGCGGCGGCATAGGTGTCCATGTCCGCCGGAGGCAGGCTTTCGACCGGATAGCAGATCACGGGCTGGACCGCCTTGCGGTCGTCGGCATCGGCCGGGGCCTGGTGTCGGGGGGTGCGTTTCATCGGTCACCTCTAAGGTCGGGGGCGGTGCAACTCGTCCCAGGGGCACGGCCTGCGGAAACATGAAGGCTCCCATCTTTCCTTTCTTCGACCCTGTCCCCTGGTTTAAACCGCCGGGTTCGTACGTCAGGGCAGCCGGTAAATCACGCCGCCCCAGGTGAGTCCGGCGCCCAGGCCGATGAACATCACATTGTCCCCGGACCCGAGCATCCCTTTTTCCATCAGTTCGTCAAACGCAATGGGAATCGTGGCCGCGGTTGTATTTCCATAGCGCTGAATGTTGTTGAACATTTTCTCCACAGGGATATTCATGCGCTCCCTGAAGGATTCATTGATCCGCAGGTTGGCCTGATGGGGGACAACCATGTCGAGATCCGCCAGTTGCATGCCGGCCCTGTCAAGAAGCTCCCGGGCCACTTTCGGCAGCCGGGTGACCGCCAGTTTGAAAACGGTCTTTCCGTCCATGTAAGGGAAATACTCCTGCCGGGCCTGGACCTCGGCATTCATGACCGGACCGCTTTTCCGGGAGGGCACCCCCACCCGAAGCACACCGGCATATTTCCCGTCCGCATGAAAGACCGAGGCCAGAATACCGGCCGCCTGGTCTGCCTCCCGGGCCTGGATGCAGACCGCGCCGGCACCGTCCGCAAAAATGACGGCGGTATCGCGGTTCTGCGTGTTCAGTTCCAGAAACCGGCTCTGGGTTTCGGCCCCGACCAGCAGGATCCGCTGGGCCTTGCCGCTTTTGACGTATGCATCGCACAATTCCAGTCCATGCAGAAAGCCGGTGCACTGCTGGCGAATGTCGAGTGCCGGGACTTTCCCAGCCCCCAGTTTGTGCTGCAGGATGACACCTGAACCGGGCACGTAGACATCCGATGTCATGGTGGCAAAGACGATCAGATCCAGATCGGCGGGTTGCCAGGCGGCTCTTTCCAGTGCGATCCTCGACGCTTCGAGGGCCAGGTCCGACGTGCCCACCGCATCATCCGCGTTGACCCAGTACCTGGCCTCGATCCCCGTGCGTTGGCGAATCCATTCATCCGAGGTGTCCATCAGGCCGGTCAAATCGTCATTGGACACGTGGCGATCGGGTACGTACCTGCCGGTGCTTTTGATTATCGACTGTTTCATCATGGCAAGATCCAACGGTTGCGGGCGAAATCATGATGCCGAGGCCAGGCCGGATCAGCCGGCCCCTTTCGCCGGATTGATATTGACTGCAGGTGGTGAGGAAGAATATATCATTTCATCCCCTGGCCGCCGCGGCAACAGATGCCAGACGGATTCAACGGATAACCCTGCGGCTACACCTACCTGATCCTCAGGGCACAATCAAGTCGGATGTTTCCCGAGATTCCAGCGCCGATCCGGTTCGGGCGGGCAATGACGGGGCCGCGTCATCTTTTTCCAAGCCGACCGCAGCAGGCACCGAAGCCCGTCTCCGGCCAGAACAAGCAGCCAGATTAAACTTGACTTACCGGGGACGGGTTTTCTATATAAATTATGAGAATAAGACCATAACAAGCACTTCATCCGATCTGCCTGCGAACGGGGAAGCGGGCCGCCGGCTGAAACGGCAGGTTGTATTCTGACTATGGACACTCGATCGAATCGCATCGATGAGAAAAAGCCGGGTGTTCCCGACCAGGGAAAAGCCGGCTTTTTTTTCGGGCCCGCTGCCCGGTTCCTGACCGATGGCGGGTGGCAGGGGGGCCTGATCCGACATCGGAATGATGAACGGTGGCTTCCGTCCCGGGCATCACCCGTCCGAGGGCAACGGCCCTGACAAATTTTTTTATGGCGCTTTTTCCATCAATACAGGAGGGGAACCCGATGGCTTTCAATGACAAGATTCTGGAAAAGAGTATTGACCCGGCGGTCCACCAGATGCTCGACCGGGCCGACCAACTCGGCATGGAGACGGTCTGGGACCGCTATGAGAAAATGCTTCCCGAGTGTGGCTTCGGAGAACTGGGGGTCTGCTGCCGCAACTGCAACATGGGCCCCTGCCGGATCAGCCCCTTCGAAGACGAAGGGCCCCAGCGGGGCATCTGCGGGGCCACGGCCGACATCATCGTGGCCCGCAACCTCATTCGCATGATTGCCGGCGGCGCGGCGGCTCATTCCGATCACGGCCGCGACCTGGCCCACACCCTGTTGCTGACCGCCGAGGGCAAGAGCGGCGGATACGAGATCAGGGATGAAACCAAGCTGGCCGCCCTGGCCGAAGAATACGGCATCCCTACCGCGGATCGCAGCAAGGAAGAGATCGCCCTGGACCTGGCGCGGGCGGTGTATGCCGAATTCGGAAAACAGGAGGGGCCCCTGCAGTTCACCCGCCGGGCGCCGCAACAACGGGTGGACCAGTGGCACAAAATGGGCATCGATCCGCGGGGCATCGACCGGGAGATCGTTGAGATCATGCACCGCACCCACATCGGCGTGGACAACGACGCGGTCAACCTGATCCTGCAGGGTCTCAAGGCATCCATTGCCGATGGCTGGGGCGGTTCCATGGTGGCCACCGAGATTTCAGACGTGCTCTTCGGCACACCGGAACCGGTGCGTTCCGAGGCCAACCTGGGGGTGCTCAAAGCGGACCACGTCAACATCGTGGCCCACGGGCACGAACCGGTGCTGTCCGAGATGATCCTGGCCGCGGCCGGCGATCCGGCGCTGGTGGCCCGGGCCGAAGCCGCCGGCGCCAAAGGCATCAATGTGGTGGGCATGTGCTGCACGGGCAACGAGATCATCATGCGCCACGGCATTCCCATGGCCGGAAATTTCATGCAGCAGGAACTGGCCATCATCACCGGGGCCGTGGACGCCATGATCGTGGATGTGCAGTGCATCATGCCGGCCCTGGGCGACCTGTGCGAATGTTTCCACACCCGGTTTATCTCCACCTCGCCCAAGGCCAAGTTTCCGGGGGCCGTGCACAAGCAGTTCAACGAGGAAGACGCCCTGTCCATCGCCCGGGAGATCGTGGGCTCGGCCTTGGACAACTACGCCAACCGGGTCCCTGAAAAGGTCTTCATCCCCGACGAGAAAACCGCCTGCATGGTCGGCTTCAGCGCCGAGGCCATCATCAAGGCCCTGGGGGGAACGCTCGACCCGCTGCTCGATGCCATCAAGTCCGGCGCGATCCGGGGCATTGCCGGGGTGGTGGGGTGCAACAACCCCAAGATCAGGCACGACGAGGGCCACGTCGGCCTGGTGCGCGAGCTGATCAAAAACGACGTCCTGGTGGTGACCACCGGGTGCAACGCCATAGCCTGTGCCAAGGTGGGGTTGATGCTGCCCGAGGCCGCCGAAGACGCCGGCAGCGGCCTCAAAGGGGTTTGCCAGGCCCTGGGTGTGCCGCCCGTACTGCACATGGGCTCGTGCGTCGACATCAGCCGCATCCTGACGGTCTGTGCCGCCGTGGCCAATGCCCTGGGCGTGGATATCAGCGACCTGCCGGTGGCCGGGGCGGCGCCCGAGTGGATGAGCGAGAAGGCCGTCAGCATCGGGGCCTACGTGGTCTCATCGGGGATTTTCACGGTTCTGGGAACGGTGCCGCCGGTTCTGGGCAGCCCCATGGTGACCGAGGTGCTGACCCAGGCAGCCAACGACGTGGTCGGGGCGGCCTTTGCCGTGGAAACCGACCCGGTGAAAGGCGCCGGCCTGATGATCGCCCACATGGATGAAAAGCGCAAAGCGCTGGGCATCTAAAACCAAGAGGAGGAGGTCATGTCTCAGCCCAAGGAAATATTCGTCAGGACGGATCGCTGTGTGGGGTGCCGTTCCTGTATAACGGCATGTGCAGTGGAACATTCCGCGAGCAAGACCCTGTTCGGCGCCATCGCGGAAACCCCGCGTCCCAAGAGTCGCGTATACGTGGAGTGGGTGGCGCCGGACCGCAAGGTCCCGCTGGTCTGCCGGCACTGCGAGGACGCGCCGTGCATGCATGCCTGTATCAGCGGCGCCATTCACCGCGATGCCGACGGGGTCGTGCGCACCGACACGGACAAGTGCATCGGCTGCTGGACCTGTGTGATGGTCTGCCCCTACGGGGTCATCGGCCGGCACCTGGAGGCCCACAAGGCCTATCGCTGCGACCGCTGCCCGGACCGGGATATTCCCGCCTGCGTCAGCGCCTGCCCCACCGGTGCGCTGGTCTATCAAACGGTGCCCGACTATTCCGAAACGGTTCGCCAGCACGCCTCCAGGGAACTGCTCAAGGCGGAAGGGGGCTGATATGGCTCGACAGCAGAGTCGATATGTGATCGTGGGGGGCAGTGCGGCCGGTATGGCGGCTGCCCAGGCCATCCGTGAGCGGGATCCCCGGGGCGTGATCACAGTGTTGTCAGAAGAAGCGGATGAACCCTATTTCCGTCCCCTGATTCCGTTTCTGGTCTCTGGAAAAAAACAGGCCGGTGAAATGACCCTGGCCGGCTGCGGCCCCTACACCGGGGCGGACATCCACGTGCGGACCGGTGCGCGGGTGGCCTCGGTGGATGCCGCCGGCCGCAGCGTCGCACTGGAAGACGGCAGTCGCCACGGATATGAAAAGATCCTCTTCGCCACCGGCAGCCGGCCCCATGTGCCGCCTGACATTGAAGGCACCCGCGCCGAGGGGGTCTTTGCCATGCGGACCCTGGCCGACGCGCGCCGCATGGCCCTGCGCATCGACCGAACCGACCACGCCGTGATGCTGGGCGGCGGGCTGCTGAACCTCAAAGCCGCCTTCGCCCTGCTGGAACGGGGGGTCAAGGTGACCCTGGCGGTCTACTCTCCCGAGGTGCTCAGCCAACTCATGGAGCCCGATGACGCGACCCTGATCCGCAAGGCCCTGGACGCCGCCGGCCTGTCCATCCTGACCGGTGTGGCGGCCACCGGGATCGTGTCCGACGCCACCGGTGTCACCGGGGTGGCCCTGGACAATGGGCACACGCTGGCCTGCCAGATGGTCTGCATCGGCAAGGGCGTGCGGCCCAACGTGGAATTTCTGGCCGGCAGCGGGGTCCGGGTGGCGGGAGGCATCGTGGCGGACCGCTACGCGGCTGCCAGCCTGCCGGGAACATACGCCGCCGGTGATGTCGCCGTGACCCGCGACCCGGTTACCGGGGCGCCGGTGATGACGGCCCTGTGGACCAATGCGGTGGAGATGGGCCGCTGCGCCGGCCTGAACATGGCGGGTACCCCAACGGCCTACGGCGGCACCTTCGGCATCCTCAACGCCACCCAGGTGGCCGACGAACCCTTCGTGGCCATGGGGGTGGTCCACACCGCGGGCGGCGACTATGAAATTCACCGCAAGGCCACGGCGACCACCTTCCGCAAGCTGGTGTTCGATGCGGCCGGCCGCCGGCTGGTGGGCGGCGTTTTCGTGGGCGACATCACCAATGCCGGGCTATACCGCACCGTAATCCGGGAACGGATGGACGTGACCGCAGTCAAGCGCCAGATCATCGACCACACCCTGCACTACGGGCATTTCATGCCCTAACCCCCGCCTGGGGGGATTCGGCTGCGCAAGGGGCGCACAGTGGTGGATGTCCATGGCATCGGTCGACCCTGCGCAAAAGGGTAAAAAATTTCATATTATTGACGAGGATTCATAATAAATATTTCCCCTATTACCTACCTGAAATTCTGAAGGGTGATAACTATAAGAAATAGCAGTATATAATTAATATTGATATCCTGGTATGTTTTTTGCTTTTTCAGGATTCTCGATCTGGTTTTCGCAGAATTCAGCAACTCAAACGATCAGGACCATTCCTTGCCGCGCGCTCGTAGCCACTGTGTGTCTGCCACATGTCCCGCCCCCGGGTGGCGGTTCCCCGTCACCTGCCTTCAGACGACCAACACAGGGTGCCCTGTGCCAGCGCCTTCCCTTACCGGCCGAATCTTCAGTTTCAAGCCGGGGTGCGCACATCCCGTCACCCGGACGATGGTGGACAAGGTCCTTCTTCTCTTTGTTTTCCCGCCGGCCCGTGCCGGCGTCCGATACCTGTTGAAATGGCGGGCATGGCCGTCGCGCCGGTGTCTCAGCCCTACATATATGCAGCGATCATGGAGGTGGCCCTGTGCATGATCGCCTTCGTTTAACAGCTGTCTCAAACATGTTTTTCGACACCATTTCAGCGTGGTTGGCGGGTTTCATGCCCCCGCTAAATTGGCGTATGCCCGCGGGTTGAACCCCGGCCGTGCGTTGACCCTGGGCCACAACCTGTTTTTGAGACGGCTGATGCCGGTTCCACGGCGCCAACCTAAACTAAAAGGAGATTGCGATGCCAGGTCGAGTTGTCTGCTACCAAAGAAACGCTGGGTTGAGGATGGCTGCAGCAGTGAAAACGGCGGTTATGTCCGTCTTGATCGTGTCCCTCATTTTATCTGCCGGTGCCGACGGTTTCGCCGCGACCTGGTTTGTGCGTTCGGATGTCGCCGAGTCGGGTGACGGCACCAGCTGGGAGGGCGCCTTTGCCGGTGTGGCCGAGGCGGTGGCCGCCGCGTCAGCCGGTGATGATGTCTGGGTGCAGGCGGGGCGCTACCTGCCGTCTTCGACGATTTATCTGAGCAAAGCCATTGCCGTCCTGGGCGGTTTCACCGGCAACGAAACCGATGCCGACCAGCGGAATTTCGCCGCCAATGAAACCATCCTGGACGGCGGCGGAGCCATCAGGATACTGCAGGTCAGTGCCTCGGCAACCCTGGACGGGCTGACGATTACCAACGGGAGTGCCAACAGAGCCGGAGCCATGTGGATTTCCGGTGGTTCGCCAATCTTTCAAAATTGCATGATCACCCATAACCAGTCGACGGAATCCGATACATCAAGTGTCGGGTACAACGGCGGTGGTGCCGCCTACGTATTGTTCGCCACGCCCACCTTCAACAACTGCGTCTTTGCCCACAACACAGCCCTGGCATTCGGAGGCGCGGTAAATGCCTACAACGGCTCGGCACGCTTCATCAACTGCACCTTTACCCGCAACATCGCATACTCCGGCGGTGCCTTCTACATACAGGGGTACACCGGCACCAAGCACGCGCTCTACAACTGCATTTTTTGGGGAAATACGGGGGGCAGCCGGCCAGACGTGGAGGTAAAATATGCGTCGACAGATGGGCCGGAGGGAAGCAACAATTGTTGTGCCGGCTATTATCTCGGTGACGCCCAGGTTTACACGGACCCGCTCCTGATCGATCCGGACAACGGCAACTACCATATCGGCCCCGGTTCCTCCTGCATCGACCAGGGGACCTCGTCGACGACCCTGCTGGCCGTGGACGTGGACGGGGACGCCCGCCAGCTGGACGGCGATGCCAACGGCTCTGCAGTGGTCGATATCGGCGCCGATGAATACGATCCCAGTCAGGTGTTCTTCGCCGATTTCTATGTGGACGGGCTTGACGGCGATGACGGCAATGACGGCACCACCTGGGCCACGGCCAAGGCCAGCCTGCAGGCGGCCATCGATGCGGCCACTGAAAATGACGAGATCTGGGTCCGGTCGCACACCTACGGGCTGTCGGCCGAGGTCGACGTGGACAAGATCCTGTTTGTCTACGGCGGTTTCGCCGGCACCGAGATACAGCGAGACAGCCGCGACTGGGTGGCCCGTCCCACCGTCATCGACGGTCAGGATACCGTTCGCTGCATGAACATGAATGCCGCCGCCACGGTGGACGGTTTCACCTTTACCCATGGCAGTGCGGTAAATGGCGGCGCGATCCTGGTTTCCGCCGATGGGGCCACCGTTGCCAACAGCAGCATACAAAACAGCAGCGCCACCGGCAGCGGCGGCGGGGTATACTGCAGCCGGACCACCAACCTCAACGGCTGCACCATCCTGAACAATACGGCCGGCGAAAACGGCGGCGGCATCTACACCATCTCCAGCAACAGCACGACCATCAGCGACTGCCTGATTTCAGGGAACACCACCAGTCGGAGCACGGACGGCGGCGGCGGCGGCATCTACAACGACGCCGGTTTTTCACCGCTGATCACCGGCTGCACCATCCGCGGCAACATCACGGCCGGCCACGGGGGCGGCATTCACAACAACGAGCGCAACGATGCCCGCATCAGCGGCTGCACCATCATCCTGAACAGCGCGTCGAAAAACGGCGGGGGCATCTACAGCGGGCAAAACAGCAGCATCAATTACGCCCGGCCGGAGATCACCAATTGCGTGATTGCCAACAATCATGCCGCCAGCGGCGGCGGGCTTTACAGCGACGAGGCCAGCGACACGGACATGATCAACTGCACCATCGCCGGCAACACGGCCAGCAGCCATGGTGCCGGGCTCTATCTGGCCTACCGCAACAGCTACGCCGCCGTCATGAACTCGATTTTCATGGGCAATGTGCTGGACGGCGGCGGATACAGCGACATTGAATTCGTTTATTACGACGGGATAGCCGGCTCCAGTTTCAACAACCTGAAACTGCTCTACAACAATTTTTCGATGCTCGATGCCAGCTGGCACAATGCCGGCGCCCCGCAAAAGATCGGCAACATGGCCGTCAGCCCCGATTTTACAGACTACAACGGGCCGGACGGCGATCCCCTTGCCGGTGGCGACAGCGACTATCATCTCAGCCCGGAGTCGGGTCTGCTGGACGTGGGCATCGAATCCTATGCCACTTACAGTCTGACGGCCCCCTGCGATGACCTGGAGGGGAATGAACGCCCCCAGGGCATGGGCTATGACCTGGGGGCCTATGAAACCCTCATTTCCACGCCGACCTATACCCTGACGGCCACGGTCTTCGGCGGCTTCGGTACGGTCACCCCTACCGGCGGCACCTATTATGACGGTACGGAGGTCCTTCTGACGGCCGAACCGGATGACGGCTACCAGGTGGCCGCCTGGAGCGGCACCAGCGACGACAATTCCACCGCCACAACCAATACCGTGGTCATGAATGGCCCCAAAACCGTCACCGTCAGCTTTGAAGGCATTCCGGCCACGACATACGACCTGACCGCAACCGTTTCCGGTGGAAACGGCACGGTGTCGCCCGCCTCCGGCACCTACGATGAGGGAGAGACCGTGACCCTCACCGCCACACCGGACACCGGCTATCACGTCATGTCCTGGAGCGGGACCGATGACGATAATTCCACCGCCACAACCAATACCGTGGTCATGGACAGCAACCAGACCGTTACCGTTCTCTTCTCCTGTACCGACCCCGACGACGCCGACACGGACGACGACGGCATCGCGGACGCGATCGAGGATGCCAACCAGAACGGTACGGTGGATGCCGGAGAAACCGATCCGTGCAATGCGGACACGGACGGAGACGGGCTGCAGGACGGTACGGAAGCCGGCTATACGCTGGCGGACATCACCGATGACACCGACACCGGTGTTTTTCAGGCCGACCTCGATCCGTTAACGACAACCGATCCGTTGGACGATGATTCCGACAGCGACGGCTGGCTCGATGGCCAGGAAGACACTAACCACAATGGCCGGGTCGACAGCGAAGAAACCGATCCGGGGGTTTCCGACGCAAGCGGCCGGAAAGCCATGCCATGGGTGCCCCTGCTGCTACTGGAGGATTAGGGCTATTTGCAAAGAAGACGGCGAGGCAGGGTCGATGATTTCGACCCTGCCTTTTTTTCGATTGCGGGGCAGGGATGTTTTGAGCGTGGCGGCCGTCCCTGGATGTCCAGGTCCCGTTTCTGACCCATGTAAGAGGCAGTGCCGTTGTTGATTCCCGAAGCAGGGCGGACGGCTTTATTGCGGTGGTATCAATTTCAACTGTTCGGCCGGTGTCCAGAAATACAGCGTGACCGGCCGGGCGTTTTCATCCAGGCGGCTCAGCCTCACCTTGGCGATGTTATCGTCAACCGCCACCACTTCCACCTTGATGTCACGCGGTGAAAGAAAGATTTTTCTGGAACGAAGCAGTTTTTTTGCGGCGGCATTGTTCTGGCTGTCGATAAAGCGCTGATAGGCTTTCATTGACGAAGGAGACGCCGATACGCATGCATAGGCGGGAATAACGGCTGTCTGCGTGGCCGCTGCCGGCATGGCGGCCATCGACAGAAAGATAAAGACGAAAACGGTAAATCTCAGGGTCATCTCCAACACACTCCTGTTTCCGCAGTACCCGTCTGGCAGGGTGACGCGGAAAAATTTATTTGTCCTGTTTCCTATATCGGTCTCTTCGTCAAAAAATTGAGGCGCCGTCTCCGGGATGGTGACCGCTTTCTGACGCCCCTCGTCAAGCCGCCGGCGGACTTTCGGCGCCCCCTTTTCCAACGCTTTGATATTCCATGTGAAATCTAAGACCCCGGATGTGGCATGCTATTTGATAATATTTCTGCAAGCGGGTCGGTGCCCGCCCCGATTGAAAACATGCAACCCGGACCGTGCACGTCGATCACGGACCGACACAAAGGGAGCCCGATGAACCACCCGCGCCATCAACTGTTTTGGATGACCCTCTATCTGGCGATTGTCGCCGTTGTCTGCCTGCTGATGTTCGTCCCCCTGAAAATGGCCTTCATGGCCAACTGGGGGTTCAACCTGCTGATCCTGGCGGCCCTGGTTACCGGCATCGCCATCAACATGCGCCAGGTGTTTGCCCTGGAGCCGGAGCTGCGCTGGATCAAGATGTTCCGCACAGGCAACATCGGCATTTCGGTTTCCGATCCCACCCGCCTGATGAAGCCCCTGGCCAAACAGCTGGAAGGGCTCAACCGGGATCATTTCTCCCTCTCGGCGTTTTCCATGCGGACCGTTCTGGACGGGATCCGCGGGCGCCTGGACGAATCACGCGAAGTGTCCCGCTATATGATCGGTCTCCTGGTGTTCCTGGGCCTGTTGGGGACTTTCTGGGGACTTCTGGGGACCATCTCGTCGGTCTGGCAGGTCATCGAGGGGCTGGAGGTGGCCCGCAACGATTTTTCAGCGGTGTTCGAGAACCTCAAGGCCGGTCTGCAGGGGCCCCTGAGCGGCATGGGGACGGCCTTCAGTTCTTCGCTGTTCGGGCTCGGCGGTTCGCTGGTGCTCGGATTTATCGATCTCCAGGCGGGGCATGCCCAGAACCGCTTCTTCAATGAACTCGAGGAGTGGCTTTCCGGGGTCACGCATCTGATCGACACGTCAGAGGGGCGCGCAACGGGACTGGGCGTGCTGCCGTCGCAGGAGGGCTCCGGGGATATCAAGGACCAGCTGGTCCTGATGACCCGGGAGCTTCGCGAGAACAACCGCATGGTCGCCCGGGTGCTGTCGGACCGGTCTCCCGCCGTGCGCCCGACCGGCAAGCGCGCGGTTGCGGCGGCGGGTGCCTGAGCCATGTCCGCCATCGCCAAGCGTTCCCCGCGCACCTTCAATGTCTGGCCCGGTTATGTGGACGCGCTCAGCGCGCTTCTCATGGTGGTCATCTTTCTCGTTCTGATCTTCTCCGTCGCCCAATTCCTGTTGAGCCAGGTCCTTTCCGGCCAGGAGAGCGAGCTGGCCGTCCTGCAGCGCCAGGTCGACGAACTGACCTTCCATCTGGGCCTCGAAGAAGAGCGCAACCGCCGGCTGGCGGCCGATGCGGCCGAACTTTCCGTTACCGTCAGCATGCTCACCGACACCAAAGCGATGCTCGATGACCGGGTCGCGGCGATGGCGTCCGGTGCCGAGGCGGATCAGGCGCGGATCGCTCAGCAGCTGATGTTGATCGGGAGCCTGCAGGAAGACATCGATGCCCTGCGGCGCCTGCGCCGGGAACTGGAGGCGCGCATCGGCAGCATGTCCACCGCACTGCAATCCGGCCGGGCTGAGATCGGGGCCCTGCGGGACCGTTCCAAATCCCTGGAGGCCGGTATGGCCGACGCCCGGGAGCGCACCCTGCTGGCCCAGCGGACCATCGAGGAAAAGCAGATCCGCATCCAGGCCCTCACCGCGCTGATCGGCGAACAGAAGCAGGCCCTTGGTGAGGAGCGCCGCCTGTCCGCCAGCGCGAGGGCCCAGATCGCGCGGTTGAACCAGAGCGTCGCCGCTCTGAAGGCCCGGCTGGAAAAGATCAGTCGCGCCCTGGACCTGGCCCGCAGCGAGAGCGCCGGCAAGGATACGGAAATCAAGGATCTGGGCAAACGCCTCAACCTGGCGCTGGCCCGCCGGATCAACACACTGGAATCCTATCGCTCGGAATTCTTCGGCCGCCTGAGAACGGTGCTGGGTGACAACCCCCTCATCCGCATCGAGGGGGACCGCTTCGTCTTCCAGGCCGAACTGCTCTTTTCATCCGGCTCGGCGGCACTTGGAGAAGCGGGCACCCGGCATCTCACCCAGCTGGCCGCGACCCTCAACGACCTGGCCGGCAGGATTCCGCCGGAGATCGACTGGATCCTGAGGATTGACGGCCACACCGATCGGGTGCCGGTGACTTCCGGCCGGTTTCCCTCCAACTGGGAGCTGTCCACCAGCCGGGCCGTCTCGGTGGTTCGCTTTCTGTCTACCCAGGGCATTCCCGAATCCCACATGGCCGCGGCCGGTTTCAGTAAGTTCCACCCCCTCGATCCGGCCGACACGCCGGCGGCCTACCGCAAAAACCGACGCATTGAAATCAAGTTGACCGCACGCTGAATCCGCTTCGGCGGACCCCGCCACAGGATCCCTGGCGGTCCGTGCAACGAAAAAGTCCCCCTGACCGGCGCCGGCCAGGGGGACTTGTTACGGTCAGGTCCCACATCAGTGATCGGGGTGCCTTTGATTACAGCGTTATTCCCAGCTTTTTGACGGTTTCGTATGTCAAACCGCCTTCCGCCATCCGATGATCCCGCTGGTAGGATTTGAGTGCGGACGCTGTCTGCCGGCCCAGCACGCCGTCGATCGGTCCGGGGTCATACCCGGCATTGTGAAGCGTCCGCTGAATGTTGGTGACGACGTCGGGCGTCACGTTGGTCTCGCACATGATGCGGCGCCATTCCATGTGGCCGTCGTCAGTTTTTACGGTTTTCGTCACGGTCTGGTATTCTTCCGCCACCGGGATTCTGCGTTCCTGGGGACCGGATACCATCTTGCGGACCTTGACCGTTTCATACTCGGCCGGAATGGTGATGGTGCGTTCCTGGGGCGGTTCGAGCATCACCCGCTTCCTGACGGTCTTGAATTCCGCCGGGATATCGACCTTGCGGGTTCCCGGGGGGGTGACCATGACCGTCTTTTTGACGGTCTTGTAGGAAGCCGGCACCTCTACGAGGCACATGATTTCTCCGGTTGTGTTGTCGACCTTTTCGATCGGCCCCCGTCCTTTTTTCCACACCACATGGGCCTCTTTGGCCAGCACTTTGCTTTCCACCCGCTCGTACTTGGCGGGAATCTGCTCCAGTCGGCTCGAGGCGGCTTTGACCAAAACCTGCTCCTCTTTCCACCCGTATTTGGCGGGAATCACTTCGATGCGCTCCGAGGCGGCTTTGACCATCACTTTTTCCTCCACCCATTCATAACGGGCCGGGACGATCTCCAGTCGTTCGGAGGCGCTGCGTGTGAGTACGCGTTCGGATGCCGTTGCATAGGTGGGCGGAACAAAGACCCTTGCAAAGCACTCGCCCGGGTTGGCCTCGGGGGGGTACAAGGATGCCTCCGGAGAAGATGCGTCCTGCATGGCAGCGTTTTTGGCCTGCTGGTCAATCCGCTCCTCGTAGGCTTTCAGCTGATTGTCTTTTTTGCTGTTTTCGTTGGCCAACAAGCTTATCTCACTGTCTTTTTTGCTGTTTTCGCTGGCCAGGCGGTTGATTTCGTTTTCTTTTTCGTTCAGTTCCTTCTGCAGGTTGCTCAGTTCGGGCGGTGCGTTATGGGAGCAGCCGACCCAGACGGAAAACGTTGCCAGAAGCAAAACGGCAAAGATCCTGTGTGCATTCGATTTCATATTGATACCTCCAAAAGATGTCGTATGGGTTTATTGGGTTTGCGCTGTAACAGACCTCGCCCTTTCCCATGAGCAAATCGTTTGCCATGGTGCGCCTGCCATGGTCGTATTCGAAGTAAACCAATTGAAATGTATGTATAAAAAAAATATTCGAGGATGCCGGCCCGCAGGGGCCGTTTGCGCCTCTCGGGGGATTTGGCGCAGGCAGGTGAGCATATCGCGCACCCGGTGGCGGGCCAGCGGCCGACCGTTGGGTCGACCGTCAAACCTGGCCTGCAATCGCTGAATGGGGGGCCGCCGGAGCGCTTTTAAAACGATGGCCCGGGGGGATGCGCGCAGGGGGGCGAAGACGCTGTCGATGGCGGTCCGGTCTGATTCATGCTCCGGTGGGGCCGTCAGTCGACGGGAGCACTCTCCCAGCGTCGGGCCACCACTCGCAGTACCGAATCCGATACCGCATCGTAGAGCGCCTCCGTATCGCCGGCCGTATCGGCCATAGGCCTCAGCGCCGGTTTTTTTTGCGGAAGGAATTGAAGCAGCGATTTTACGGCATCGACCTTTACGGCACAGCTCGCGTTTTCCAGGACATGCACCTGTTCGGATGCGGCGTCACGGTAGGCCAGCATCGATCTGACCACGCCGACCACCTCACCGGTCAAATTCATCAGAGGCCCGCCGCTGTTGCCATGACGAACAGAAACACTGGTCCGATAGCTGGCATCGTCTGCGCCTGTGCCCTGTAACCCGCAAATTCGGCCCTGGGATCGCCTGGGGCCCTGAACCGATTGTTCTTCAGCGGGGAACCCCACGGTAAACACGCGGGTATCGAGGTCCGTCGGGGAACCGGCCAGGGGCAGGGCGGGGGGCAGGGCCTTTTCATCGGCCACTTCCAAAAACGCGATGTCGTGCATTTCATCCTGAAGCACCGGCCAGGCGATAAACGCCGTGCCGGCCCGATCGATAAGGGTGATCGATTCGGCATCCGAAACCACATGGTTGTTGGTGACCAGATAACCGCAGGCCATCGGCCACGCGGTCCCGACGGATTCTGACACCACAGCAACGGCGGCCGGGGCCCGGCCATTGCCTTCCGTTGGATTCGTTTCAGGGCCGCTTGGAAACGCCGCTTCCCGGGGGTGGTGGGGGGTCGCCTCGCACAGGGGGGCATGAAGGCCTGAAACGATCAGGGACCAGACCAGAAGCGAAATCCCGGCATTGTAAAGGTTGAAAAATACGTGCATTCGTTTGATGGATCCTTTCCTAAAGGGATTGACCGTCGTGTCCCCAATGGTAAAGCACAAAATGGGCCTTCCTGGAGAAATTTCTAAATAACCTAATGATTACAAAAGCTAAGGTTGAATGCATCCAGACAGAACTTTCCAGAATCGTCAACAATCATGCACAGCAAGGGTGGAAAAAATGACATGGCAGTCCTTTTCGGGCCCTTTTTTTCGGATCCGTACCAGCGATACTGAACCGGAAGCGGTGGATGGTTGACAGGCAGATGACGGCATACTACACCAGTGTCGTCGCTTCTCAGACAAAGAACATGGCCGCATGCGCATTTCATCACACCGGCACCTGATTGTTCAACCCGCTGATGCAGGGAGGGGGGCTCAATGGCTAAGATTCGGAAATACAAGTTATCCTGGGACGCTTCTGATTCAGACACGGTCATCGGCTATAAGCTTTACTGGTCAAAGGGCACCGTCGTCGGTTACGATTCCAAATTCATCAAGGTGGGCAACGTCACCGAGATCGCCCTTCCCGATGATGTCACCCTGTCGGACGGACCGGTCATGTTTGGCGTGACGGCCATCGACAAGGATGGCAATGAATCGGACATGGCCGAGATTGCCGAACCCTATCAGCTGCACGTCCCCAAGGCGCCGGGGAGCCTGTCCTTCATACCCTCCGACGAATTCAAACTGGTGGCGGCAACCCCGCCGCAATCCCATGAATTGAAGGCCGTCGACCCGATTCGTCCAGAGCCGGACGACAGCGAGGATCAGCTGGCCCATGCAATTGAAGGCAATGGGGACAGCCGGCCGGAACGGGTGACGTATTACGACGATACCGGGTATCGCCAGACACCCTAACGCGGACCGGTCCTTCAGTTTAAACCATCGGCCGTATCCCGCGGGGCTATTTACGCGCTGCGCAGCCGGGGCGGCAGGATGAAGACCTTGCGAAAACCCTCCTGGAGCGAAATCGCCGATTCCGGGCAGAACCGGGCGCAGACCCCGCATCCGAGGCAGGCGTTTTCATCCCGCCGGGCCACACCGTCTTCGTCGATCTCGATGGCATCGGTGGGGCACCATTCAAGGCAGGTGCCGCACCCGCTGCAGGCATCGCGGTCGATGACGGACAGGTGGTAGGTGGAATTGATCATCGGCAGGCTGCCGTCCCGCCAGAGCCGCAGGGTGTCGCAGCAATCCTTGCAGCAGTTGCAGATGCTGGTTTCCGGGCTGGATTCCCGGGATCCGGGGTGAAAGGCCTTGTGGATCAGGCCGGCCTGCTGGGCTTCCCTGAGAATCCGGAGGGCTTCTTCGCGGGTGACTTTTTTGGCAAAGCCCTGGGCGCTGGTGTGGCGTGCGGATTTGCCGAATGAAAAACAGTTCAACACCGGTGCGTTGGTGCTGCACGGTTCTCCCAGCAGGCTGCGGCGCTGGCGGCAGAAGCAGTGGCCCACGGCGATGTCGTCGAACTTGTTGATGATGGCTTCGACCGTCTGGCTGGGCAGGATGACCTCGTCGGCCCCCTCGACGGGCTTTTCCACCGGGATCACCCGGATCTTCCGGCCCTCGGCCGTCCGGTCGGCCGGCACGGTCCGGTCGATGGCCGGGGCCGCCGCGAACAGGGGCATCAGGGCGTCGTAATTGCCCTGGGTCTGCTCCCGCAGTTCCGCCAGCAGCCGTTCAAAGAGTCCGGCGAGGGCTTTTTCCCCGTCGCTGCCGGTCAGCTCGCCCATGAACCGGTACTCCATCAGCCCGACCATCATCAGCGGCAGGAGGCGGTAAACCATGATCCCGCTGGAACTGGGCTGATTGAACACCAGCCCTTTTCCGGCCAGGCTGTCGGTCAGCCGCGTGATGGCCGCCTCCGAAAGTCCGCTCGACGCAACCAGCTGGTCCATGGTCTGGGACGGCCGCTCACGGAAGGCATCGATCAGGTCCAATTCATCTTCTTGGTCCCCCACGACCTGCCGGATGATGGCGACGGCCGTGTCGGTGACCGGAAATTGAACCAGCCCCTGCCTGCAGATAACGCCGGTGGCGCGCCTGATTTTTTCCGATAATGTCAGTGGTGTCATGGCTCCGCTCCCTTTCGGTGATTGAACTCAAGGTTGGCGTGGGATTCAATGCCGGGCACCCTATCCGAATCACCCGATGAAAGCAAGGCTCCCCCGCCATCGCTGCCGGCCAGCCATCTCGACGGCTGCCGTCTACCATCAATATATTGGCAACGCTTTCCCCATGTCATGCATGTAAAAAGGCTTGACAGATTGCAGCCGATTTCATTAATTGAATCATAATCGTATACGATTATATTATAATCAACCCAGGGGAGGGCCGGTGATGACGTCGGTTGCGAAAAAGAAAAAGGCAGGGGAGGCTTCCGTTCTCCCGGCGGGCGACCGCATCGGTCGCCTGCGCGAGGCATACGACCAGGCGGACCCGCACGTCTGTATCGTTCGAGCCCGGTCCGTTACCGAATCATACGCTGAAAATCCCGGTGCACCGGCGATACTGCAGAAAGCGCGGGCATTCGGCAACATCTGCAAGCGGATTCCGGTGACTATTTTTGACCATGAGCTCATCGTCGGGTCATCAGGAACCTTTCGACGGTCGGCCGGTGTGAGTCCCGACATCTCCTGGCAGTGGATCGAGGAGGAGATCGGGAGCATCGACCGGCGAGACCAGGATCCCTATGCCATCAACGGGGAAGACCTCAGGGAACTGGTGGACGACATTCTGCCTTTCTGGAAGGGCAAATCCATCGAGGACGCTTTCCTGGCAAGGCTTCCCGCGGAAACTGCAGCCATCGCCGTGGATACGGGTATTGTAGACAACGATTCAAAATGGCGATGCGCGGTCGGTGAGATTACACCGGACTACCAGGATATTGTGTTCGTTAAAGGCTTCAACGGCATCATCGCGGATGCGCGGCAGCGGATCGCAGACCTGGATATGACGATCCCGGAAGATATCGAGAAGTCGAATTTTTACCATGCCGTCATCGTCTGCGCCCGCGGCATCATCCACCTGAACGAACGGTATGCGCGGCAGGCCGAGCAGATGGCCTTTCAGGAGCCGGACGGCCGACGGAAAAAGGAACTGCTGGCCATCGCCCATAACTGCCGGCAGGTTCCGGGAAACCCGCCTGAAACGTTCTGGGAGGCCATCCAGATGCTGTGGACCGTCCAGCTGGGGAATTCGCTGTTCGAGAATGCAGTGGCCCTGAATATCGGACGGTTCGACCAGTTCATGCATCCGTTTTACGCCCGTGACATGGAAGCCGGGGGCATCACCCGGGAAAAGGCCCAGGAGCTGATCGATTGCCTGTGGGTCAAACTGTCGGAATGGATCTGGTTCGTGTCCAAAAATACGGCCAGCTATTTTGCCGGTTACAATGCCTTCCAGAACCTGACCGTCGGCGGCCGAAAAGACGATGGCACCGATGGGACCAACGATCTCACCTATATGTGTCTGCAGGCCACCGGCCGGGTAAAATTGCATCAACCCGGTTTGAGTGTCCGGGTCCACCCGGGCTGTCCCCACCAGTTCCTCATGCGGGTCTGCGAACTGGTCCGCGAGGGGACGGGGTTCCCGGCCATCCACAACGACCGCATCGGCACCCAGATGCTGACCGGCGTGGGGCTTTCCCCCCAAGATGCCATGGACTGGAGCAATTGTGGCTGTGTGGTTCCCCACTCGCGAAAAATCAGCGAGTGGACATCGGCCTGCAACATCAACCTGGCGGCGGGGGTCGAATTTGTCCTGACCAACGGCAGGCGCCGCAGCGATGGCAGATCCCTGGCCGTGGCAACCGGGGGCACGGCGGTGCTGAAGGATTTTGAGGCGGTCATGGACGCCTATCTGGAGCAGCTCAAACACATGATCAAACATGCCGTTATCGCCACCCTGGTTGCCCAGCAGGTGCAGGCCGAACGCGCACCGCGGCCTTTTTTCTCATCATTTACCGACGGCTGCATGCAGTCCGGCCGCGATCTGGTGCACGGCGGCGCCCGCTATCATGTGGGACCGGTCCTGACCGGCATCGGTATCGCCGATACGGTCAATAGCCTGGCGGCGATCAAACGCCTGGTGTTCGACCGGCGGCTGACCGATCTTAAAACGCTGGATGAGGCCCTGGACCGCAACTGGGAGGGCTTCGAGGACCTGCGCCGACAGGCACTGGCCTGCCCGAAATTCGGCAATGACGATGACGATGTGGATCGGTTCGCCATTGATATCAGCAATTTTTATCATCAGGAGATCAACCGGTATACAGATCGTTACGGCAGTCCCTTCAACTCCGCCTTCATGGGCATTTCCAATTATATCCCCGCCGGAAAAGCCGTGGGCGCCACGCCCTGCGGCAGGCGCTCCGGGGATCCGCTGACCGAAGGGTGCTCGCCCCATGCGGGTACGGATGTGACCAGCCCCACCGCCGCCATGCGGTCGACGGCCAAGATCAACCATGGCCGGCATGCCGGCGGCACCCTGCTGAACATCAAGCTCGCTCCGGATACGCTCAAGACGCAGGGGGGCCTGAACCAGCTCGCCGCCCTGATCAGGGGGTATTTCGAGCTGGACGCCTTTCATGTCCAGTTCAATGTCTTTGATCGAAAGACCTTGCTGGCGGCACAGGCGCACCCGGACCAATACCGGCATCTGCTGGTCAGGGTCGCCGGTTACAGTGCGCGGTTCGTGACCCTGTCCAGGGAAGTGCAGGACGCGATTATCCAGCGGACGTCCTACGCCGCCATGTGAGTAAACCGAATTGGCGGCCTGAGGGCGTGCAACCGCCATGGCAGGGGCATGCGGTCAGCGGGGCCTGCCCGGAAAGGATCCTGATTCCGGACTGAAAATATGATATTCAATATCCAGCGCTGGAGCCTTCACGACGGGCCGGGCATCCGGACGACGGTATTTTTCAAAGGGTGCCCGTTGCGGTGCCGATGGTGCAGCAATCCCGAGTCCTGGTCTTTTGAAACGCAGCTTTTTTTCATGGAAGAACGGTGCTCCGGATGCGGGGCCTGCATCGATGTCTGTGAGGCGGGCGCCAACCGCCTGAACGGGGCCTCCCTCGAGTTTGACCGGGACGCCTGCGTGGCATGCGGCCGCTGTGAAAAGGCCTGTCCGCAAAATGCCAGGGAACGCGTCGGGCAGGACCTGACGGTCGAAGCGGTCAGCCGGATTCTCGAACGCGATGCGGTGTTTTACCGCAGCTCTGGCGGCGGGGTGACCTTCTCCGGCGGCGAACCCTTTGCCCAGATGGAGATGTTGAGACGCCTGGCCCGGGGCTGTTCCCTTGCCGGCATCCGGACGGCTGTTGAAACCAGCGGTTTTTTTGCTTTTGAGGACGCCCGGGCCATCTTCGACTGGATCGATGCCATTTTCATTGACCTGAAGCACACGAACGATGCCATCCACAAGCGGCTGACCGGGGTCTCCAATACCACCATCATCGAGACCATCATGCGCCTGGATGCCATGGGGCGCGGGCTGACGGTCCGGATCCCGCTTGTCCGCGGTCTCACGGATACACGGGAAAACATCGACGGCGTTATCCGGCTGTGCCGGCGCCTCAGGCACCTGGTCGGAATTGAACTGCTTCCCTATCATCCCCTGGGGGCTGGAAAATACAAGGGATTGGGCCTTTCCTTCGACGCGGCCATGACGGCCCCGGAACATGGCGCCATCCAATTGATCCTGGCCCGCATGCAGGCCCACCGCCTGCCGGCCGGATGCCCGGGCCTGCCGTTCTGCCCTCCGGAACCGGGTTGACCCGTCGCCTTTACGCCCGGCAGCCGTGGGTCCGATGGGGAAGGTGGAAACGATGACTGTTCATGACAGGTAGACGACGATGAGCGCGACACGTTCAAGACTTCCCGAAAAAACGGGCAGCACGGCGGACTGGATCGCCGATGCCCTGCGTTCCAAAATCATACAGGGCCGGTACAAGGCCAATGACCCGCTGCGACAGGATATCCTCGCCGAGCAACTGGGGGTGAGCAAGATTCCCCTGCGCGAGGCCCTGGTGCAGCTCAAGGCTGAAGGATTGGTGGCCTTCATGCCCAAACGGGGGGCTGTGGTCTCGCCACTTTCGGCCGATGAGGTGCAGGAAATCTATACGATGCGGATCGCCCTGGAGACGGTGGCCCTCGAAAAGGCCATATTACGGATTCGCCCGGCGGACCTGATTCGCGCCCGGGGCGTTCTGGAAATTATCGACGGCGGGGCCGACAAAACGGAATGGGGAGATCTGAACTGGGAATTCCATGCCACTTTGTACCGGGCGGCACGGATGCCGCTGCTGTTGAATGCCATCCAAAGGCTGCACAACAATGTGCTGCGCTACCTGATCATCTACCTGGACAGTCTATCGGCAGCCGGCATCTCGCAAAACGAACACTGGGCAATCCTGGAGGCCTGCCGTGAGAAAAACGTCCGACAGGCAATCTCGGTCCTGAAAAGACATCTCGCCAAGGCGTCAGGGAATCTGGTTTCTTTTCTTTCCTGACACATCCGGGCTGTTTTTTCACTCAATGCCACCCTTTGGTTTCACCCGGCAGCGGGACAACCGCCCGGCGCGGCTGCAGCCATGTCGTGACGGTCCCAGACGACCGGCGGCGATACCACGGGCGCAGCCGCGAAACGTCGCGGATGCCGGCATCGTGGGATTATCCTCCCAGTCCGTAAATGCGACGGGCGGAGGGGGGAGGTATTTTCAACGCCATGGGTTCGCCATGCGCCGTTTTCGTTGCGTCAAGGATTTGAACGATCGAATCGGTGTAAATGGCATTCTGCTGGGCCTGGCTGAATTGCGCAAACCATACCATCGCTAATGAAATCAGTGCAATTGCCAGCGCCAGCAACCGTTTGTCGCCTTTTCCCATGGGTCCTCTCCATAATCCGGTAGTTATGAACCAGGGATAAAGCAATTCCCGCGCCGTTTTTGGGCAAGGCCGTAAAATGTTTCAACCGATCTTCCCGGGATGATCCGGCTCGAGCCGTTTGCCCATGCTGACCACCTCGTCAACCGTGAACCCGATCGATCGGTAGAAGGCCATTGCGCGGCGGTTGGAGACCCTGACCTGGAGGTTGATTTTTGGACAGCCGGCGGCCCCCAGGCGTGCCTCAGCCGCTTGCATGATCCGCCGTGCGGCGCCCTGACGCCGGTGGCCGGGCGCCACCGCCAGGTAGTTGATCCAGCCCCGGTGGCCGTCATAGCCGGCCATGCAGGTGGCGATGATCCTGCCGTCCCGTTCGCCGATGAGGAACCACTCCGGATTGACCGTCAGTTTTCTGTCGATGTCCTTGCCGGGATCGTTTTGGGGAACGACGAGGCCGCAGTCGCGCCACAGACGGATGACGGCCCCTCTGTCTTCGGGATGATAGCTGCGAATTTTCATGTCATGGGGGCGTTTCGATGCCGTGGCCGTTCAGCGCCGCCATCACCCGGTCCAGGGGGATGGCTTCACCGATCGAGCCATTGTGTCCATTGATGGTCGTGGCGGTGAACAAGGCGTTGAGGATAGCCTCTTCCGTCGATTCGATAGCGGCTTGGAAAAGCGGAGAAAGCAGGTCGTTGGGCAGATCGGCAATGGCGGACCGGACCCGCCGCCGTGTCGGGGTGCGGCGCACGCCATCGGCAACGGAAAAGGCGATGGCATAGTCGCCGGAGCCGTTGGCGAAAGACGCTCCGGTGCGCGCCAGGCCGAACAGGGCGCGCCGGGCCAATCGGGCCAGGTTGCGGTCCGACAGGGGGGCGTCGGTCGCCAGGATCATCATGATCGAGCCGTCAGCATCGCCGCCGTCCAGCTCGTCCTTGAGATAGTACCGGCCCAGTGCCCGGCCCACCGGCCGGCCCAGGACCTGGAGCACACCACCGAAATTGGATTGCACCAGGAGGCCGACCGTGTACCCGCCCAGGCTTTTCGGGACGACCCGGGAGCTGGTGCCGATGCCGCCTTTCCAGCCAAAGGCCATAGTTCCGGTGCCGGCGCCCACGCTTCCCTCCGCGACCGGGCCCGGGGCCGCCTCCCGGATCGCCCGGTGGATCATCGCGGCCGTCAATCTGCGGCGCCGGATGTCGTTCAGCCGGCTGTCATTGGTTTCGCCCACCACCGGATTGACGGTCGTCACGGCCTCGTTTCCCGGAAGCGTCAACACCCAGTCGACAATGGCGTCGGCCGCCCGGGGCGCCGACAAGGTGTTGGTCAGAACGACGGGGGTTTCGATTTCGCCCAGTTCCCGGATCTGGGTGCTGCCCATCAGCTTGCCGTACCCGTTCCCAACGGCGATGCCCGCGGGCACCCGGTTCTGATAGACGTTGTCCGGATGGGGCAGGACGGCCGTGGCCCCGGTGCGGACACCTCCGCCTTCGATCAGGGTCACCTGGCCCACCCGGACGGGGTGAACGTCGGTGATGGCATTGAGGGGACCCGTCGGCAAAATGCCCGGTGCGATCCCCATCTGCCTGGCTCGTTTTCTCACGGATTCCATATGCAGCCATTTCAACGGGTCGTTTTCCTGCTGTTGGGGCAAGGTCCGGATGGCTGTGCGTTGCGGATCCTTGCCGTTGCCGGCAGCCGGTCAATAGGCGTAAAAAAGCCGCTGAATCTCTTCCCGGCTGCGTTTGTTCAGCAGGGCCAGCATGAGCAGGATTCTGGCCTTGGCCGGGTTGAGTTCATCCGAGGCGATAAACCGCAGGTGGTCATCGTCGATCTCAACGTTGCGGCCCACTTTTCCGGTGGGGACACGGGAACTGCGAACGATCAGTATCCCCTTTTTCGCCGCCCGGGCCGCCCGCTCGACGGTGGCCGCGTTCATGTTGCCGTTGCCGTCGCCGGCGATCACGATCCCCCTGGCCCCTCTTTCCACCGAGCCGTCGACCAGATCGGCCGGCATGTCGGCACAGGCGTAGATGATGTCCACGCGGGGCAGCGACGTGACGCCGGTCAGGGAGAATTCGCTTTGGCAGGTGTGCCGGCGGACCGGGCGGCGGAAATACTCGGTTGTTCCGTAGTTGACCGTCCCGATCAGTCCGTTGATGGGAGAAATGAAGGTCTCCACCGACGTGGTGTTGCTCTTGGTCAGCGAATGGGCGCCATGGATCCGGTCGTTCATTACCACAAGGGTCCCGCGCCCGGCGGCATCCGGATCCGCGGCGACGGCAACGGCATTGTATAGGTTCAGCGGTCCGTCGGCACTTACGGCGGTGGCAGGGCGCATGGATCCGGTCAGGACCACCGGCTTTTTGCTGCGAACCGTCAAATTGAGAAAATAGGCCGTCTCTTCCATGGTGTCGGTGCCGTGGGTGACGACCACGCCGTCAGCCACGCCGTCCCCCAGCAGGGTGTTGATCCGGTCGGCCAGGTCGATCATGATGGCAAACGTCATGTCCTGGGAGCCCACGTTGGCCACTTGCTCACCCTGGATCCGGGCAATGGCGGGCAACCCCGGAACGGCGGCGATCATCGTATCGACGGCCACCCGGCCGGAGGTGTATCCGGCCTGGGTTCCCGATTCGGCCGACCCCGCAATGGTGCCGCCGGTGGCGAGAATCATCACGCACGGCCGCTTGTTCGGCGGATGTCTGTTTTTCCGGGTTTGCATGGGGCCGGCCTGTCGCGTGCCGGTGCTGGACCGGCAACATGGGGAAACGGATCGTCAGGGGCAGACGGCCTGTTTTCCATAATGCCGTTCAACCCCGTTATCTCATCTTTTCTCATCAGTATAATCCATTCATTTTTCAAAGGAAAGTGCATTTTGAGGGGGGCTCCCCTTTTTCGGAACCCACCCGCATGTTCCCGCCGGGAGCCCCCATGAACCTGGCCGCGAGGGGCAGGTCCAGGCCGCTTTTGCCCTTGGCGGTGAAAAGAGATCGAAAATCTTTTTTGCGCATCGAGGCCGCAGCCATTGTTCCGGACAGCGGCGCCAGCGGACGGTTTTTTCTGGATGCAGTGGAAAGGCGGAATGTCCCATCCGGCTGGACCTGATCAGGGGGGACCCGGGAAAGGGCCCGTATCGGCCCCTCTATTTGCCCGTGATCGATGGGGGGGCGAAGCAGAAGGGGTCTTTGTCCGTGAAGATATCCAGTCCCAGGCTGTGGGTGATGGCCAGGCAGCCGCGACACACGATATTGAGGCCGCAATTCCGACAGGCCTGGCTGCCGGTGCGATAGCGCCGGGCCAGCGGGGTGTGATAAATGTCGTAAAGGTCGTTTTCCAGCACGTTGCCGATCAGCGAAGGAAATTTCCTGCAGGCGTGTACCTCGCCATCGGGCAGCAGCGCCATGAAATTGAAGGCGGCGCCGCAGCCGTGACCGGTGCAGCCGCCGAACGGCGCCTGGTCGTTTTCCCGTCGGATGATGTTGATCAGGTTGTCTTTGAGTCCCATTTTCGGGTTGCGGGCGGCGGCGGTCGCGTATCGTCTCAAAAAAGATTCGAAGGCACCGGTCTCCGGCATCAGGAGCGCGGCGCCTTCCCCGACGGTGGACAGGCGATTGAAGGTGAAAAAGTCGGCCCGTTTGCGCAGCAGTTCAGCCAGGGGCAGCACCTGGTCCAGGTTGTCCCGGGTCAGGGTAAGCATCACCATGGTGTAGATGCCCAGCGATCGGAGCGCGTCCAGAAAGGCCAGTGACCTGTTGAAATGGCCCTTGCCGCGAATATAATCGTTGTGCTCCGCCAGCCCCTCCAGACTGATCTGAAAGTAAAGGGGGGGGGCAATTTCCATCAGTTTCCCGATGCGGTCGATGGGCGTGGGATTGCCCAGGATGGCAATGCCGAAACCATAGTCCGATGCCTTGCGGTAGACCTGGTCGAAGTGGGGATAGAGCAGGGGGTTGCCTCCGGTGAAGGTCACCTGTCCCCGCACATGCATCCGGCGGCAGAAGTCATAAAACATATTCAGGATGGCCATGGCCATCTCCGCGGGCATCGGTTTTCGGTCGCTTCGATCGTAGCAGTGTCTGCAGTGCAGGTCACAGGCCTGGGTGACGTGCCACTGGAGTGTGAAGGCATCGGTGGCCAGAAACGGTTCGAGGGATGAATCCATCCTTCCCGCCGGCATCGGTGTGCGCCGGATGCGTGTGCCGGGAGCCAGGAGAACACCCCGGGCAATGGCCTGATCGATGGCGTTCTGGATATCTCCCGGGGTCACCTTGCCTTCTTCGGCCGCCGCCAGGGGGTCGATCTGCTCCACGACGAGTTTGAGTGCCAGCAGGTCGATGGCCGCCGGTTCCCGATAGTGCAGTTCACCGGACTTCGGGTGTCGCCAGATCATCACATACGCCGCTTCCTTGTGTGGGCGGGCTCCTTGGGCATTCGACCGGATGAATGCCGCCAGGTGCTTCCAGCGGACGGGGACGATGGTGAGGGTGGGATTGGGCGAAACGGTCCTGGCCTGCGGGATGGGCTCATCGGCGGCGATCTGTTTCTGGTGCAGCAGCCATTCCAGGCGAGCCAGGTCGACGAGGTAGCCGGGCAGATCCATGGATGGGCTCAAGCTGGCGACCGTGTCGGGAAAGGCCTCAGCTGTCAGGTCTTCGTCCATTGCCGCCAGCACCCTGCCCCAGGTGTGACTGCCGAGGGTGCGGCGGCAGGTGGAGAAAATATTTTCGTATGTGGCAAGTGGTGAGGGATGCAATTAAGGTTCGTTTATCTTGAAACAATCGGGTCGTTAATCGAATCGGGCCTGTACGGATCGGTCACGCAACCTGCGTGATGCCAATCAGCTTCAGCCGCTTTTTGCGGGCGGTTTCTTTTCATCGTCGGTGCCACCGGCACCGGAAGAACCGCCACTTCACCCGCTTGTGGAGCCACCGGCTCCAGCCTTTTCGCCACTTCAGGCGCTTTTGCCGGATGCGCAGCCGTTCAGGGTGAAGGTGGACCCTGCAATCAGACCGGCGACACAAAAGCCCGCCAGAATTTTTTTCAGGTCGTCTACATCCATGGTTGCCTCCTCCGAGGTTAAGGGTGATACTTCTTTTTCCCCTGGGGCGGAACTGGGACAGACGGATCGTCGATAGGATTTGCCGGTATTGATAACGTCTATTCAACTATTGAAGGGAATTATCAAAAACTATCAGATCGTTTCGATGCTGTCAATTGCCAGGGATTGCATCCAGCCGGCAGTGGCCTGGCCGGTTTTTTCGGGAGTGTAATAAAATAGCGGTTAATCCGGGTTCCGGTGATCTTGGCTTTGACAAGATTAATTCCCATTTGCTATTGATCATTGGAAAAAATAAACCCCATCGGGGATGGGTTTCCTTTTTCATCATGATTTGGAATCTCTGGTTCCCAACGTTTCATGGACAATGGACGGGGCGCTGTACGCTGTAAATGCCCGGCCATCGGTATGATACCAACAGACAGATAGAGGACGCGATAACGCATGGGGGTACCGCTGATCAAGGAGTTTCTGGCCGGGGACAGCAAGGAAATCCGGGATCTTGCCAATAACGAAGCGGCCCTGGTCGGGTTTCTGACGCTGGCAAAGGGTATCGATGACCTTCCGGATATGGCTATCCGGTTTTACGAGGAATCGCGAAGCCTTTACCAGGTGACCGCGTCGGGGTATTCCATCCAGGAGTTGATCGAGACCCTTTCCGAATTCTTCGGTCCGCCGGCCAAGCCGCCGGGCAAAGGCCTCCCCGTCAGCCTGCGTTTTGAGCCCACGGTGAAATATTTAGGCGGCATTCGCAAGGATCAGGTTCTTTTTCTCAACAAACTGAAAACCGGCGCGTTTTACGGCGCCTTGTGGCCCTGGACCCGGGACGCGGATAAGACCGAGATCCTTCTGGGGTTTTGTTCCTCCAGCATGAGCGATGCGGACTACAGCCGGTTGAGCACCCTGGTTCAAAAGTTTATCAGTAAAAAAAAGATTGAAACCGTTTCCGGGGTGGGCGGTCAGATCCATGGCATCAGCCTGCCTTCGTTTCTACAGATGTCGGAGATGGAAGAGGCCACTTACACGCTGAAGGTGACCAGCGGCGAGCGCACCGGTCATCTCTATCTCGATGGCGGCAGTCTGATCGCGGCGGCGTTTGAAGGACAAACCGGCAACGATGCCGCCTACCGGATCATCAGTTGGGACAATGCCGCCATTCAGATTGAAGCGGCCGACCCCGACCGGGTCAGAGAGATTCACGACCCCCTCATGCACGTGATGATGGAGAGTCTGAAAATTAAAGACGAATCCGGTATCGCGCCGTCCCCCCCCCAGAAAGCGGAAAAAACGCCGCCGGTCGAACCGCCCGGAACGAAAAAGGAGCTCCGGTCGAAAAAAAAGCCGGTGAAAAAAGTTTCCCGGCCGGCTCCGCAGGAGTCCGCCCCCCCGGCGGCCGCCCCACCGCCTCAGCCTGATCCCCTGGTCCATGTTCCCTTTAAAAAGGCCACCGACCATTCGGTGGGCAAGCAGGACCAGATGAGCAGGACCCTAAAACTGCTCATTGTGCTGGGGGTGGTGATTGTTTTTGCCATCGTGGTCACCGGCGGCGGCAAGCTGCTCAGAAAAAGGCAGGTCAACCGCCGTTACGACCAGCTGATCGCGGACCTGACGGTCACCAAAGCCCTGGATGCCCAGATTGTACTGATGATGCAGTACCTCAAAGCGTATCCCGAGGATGCCCATCGATCGGAACTGGAAGGCCGGTTGAACGAGGCCTATCTGGAAATTGAAAAGCGGGACTACGAAAAGACGATTTTGGATGTCAACCGACTGCCGATCGATGAAAAATTCGAGAAAAAAGCGCTTTCCCTCTATACGGCCTTTTTATCGAAGTATCCGCAAAGCGATTATGTCGACCAGATCAATGACGCCATTGGCGGCATCCGGCAGCTGCTGGGGACCGCTTACTTCGAAGATCTGAAAAAGGTTGCCGCCACTGATTTTCTGGAGCGCTATGCCGCCTATCGGGAATATCTGGCGCAGTTTCCCGACGGTACGGAGCGGGAGGCCGTGGAACGGATGATCGGCGACCTGGCCAAAGAATATTACGGCCTGCTTGAGGAGCAGACCGGTGGCTGCGATGACCGCGAAGACTGGGACGATTGCATCGACCAGTGCGACCGGTTCCTGTCCGCTTTTTCCAATGATGTCTTTGCGGAAAAGGTCATGGCGTTGCGAACCGTGCTTCAGGACAAGAAGGACGTGGCGGCGCTGGCGGCCCGGGCGGCCCTTTTGGCTGACGATATCGCCGGCGCCCGGAAGGTCTATACCGACTATCTTGCCGAACGGCCGGCGACCACCCAGAAAGAGGCGGTCGCCGGGCTGATCGCTGCACTGGACGCAGACCTGGCCAGGCAGGCGGCCTGGGAGAATGCAGCGGCCTATGCCAAGAATCCGGTCAACGACATTTTCAGCCGGATCAAGCGCCTGGACATGTACCTGGATAACCACCCTGCAGGGCGCTACGCCGTGCGGGCCAGAAACCTCAGGTCGCAGCTCGAACCGGAACTACAGGACGCCATCCGGGCCCGGCGTGAAGAAGCGGCCCGGCGTGACCTGTTGGCCAGACAACAGGCCGAACAGGCCAAGCGCGCCAATGAAGCCCGGCGGATCAAAGCGCTCGAGGCTCAGGTGGCCAGACAGCTCAGCCCGGTAGCGAGCCGGTTCGTCGACCGCCGGAACGGTACCTTTTCCGACCGGGTCACCGGGCTCACCTGGTGTCTGCTGGATTCCCACCTGGACCTCGGAAAATGTATCACCCACAGAGAAGCCAGCGCATACGTTGCGGAGTTGCGCACCGGCGGCCATTCGGACTGGCGCCTTCCGACCGCCGGCGAATTGGCCACCCTTTACAAAAACAAACCTTTTTTCCCCGGGACCGGGGCCGCGTGGTACTGGACTTCCGAATCATTCGTGCGGGGGTATCATCACGTGGTCGATGTGGTCACGTCGGTACCGGAAACCGAGTTCAAGAGGGTTTCGGAAAACGAGGACAGCTGCGGTGCCGTCCGCGCTGTTCGCAGATAAACGGCGGCCTTGCCCGGTGCGATCTGCGGAACCGGGCCGTCGGGAAAGGCCCGGGCGGGCGGATCGGGCATGCCGGCATTTATTCATTGAAAAATTTTCCATTTGGGTTTATATCTGCTTCATTTTTCAACGACAAAAGCCCAAGATAAGACTTCAGGAGGGGAAGCGTATGCGTAGCCTATCGTTTGTGGGGGTGTTGTTGCTCATCGGGATGATTGCCTGTGCCTCACTGGGAATTGCCGTCGCCGGTGATGAAGAGATGTGTGTGACCATGGGAACGATCGTTCTGGAGCCGCCGGATACCGTCGAGGCCAAGCGGGCCGCCGTGGAGTTCCAGCATGGCCTTCACATGGTGATTGCCTGCAACAACTGTCACCACACCTGGGAAGGCACGGAACCGATCACCGGCTGCATGACCGCCGGTTGCCATGACCTGGATACCCTGCCAAGGAAAGAAGGGTCCAAGATCATCGATAAGGACCAGGCCTTCCGATACTACAAGAACGCTTACCACGGCCAGTGCATCGGGTGCCACAAGACCATGAAGCTGGAAATCCAGGAGATGGCCAACACCCTTGCCGCTATCGACGGCCAATTGCCGGCCACCGGCCCCACCGGCTGCATCGGGTGCCATCCTAAAGAGTAGGGCGACGGCCCCGGCACGCGCCGACATATCGACAGACTGAAAAACCCCCGCCCGCCGGCGGGGGTTTTTTATTGCCACTAAAAAATCTGGGCCACCATGTAATAGATCAACGGCAGGAAGATGGCCGGCAGCATGTTGCCGATCCTGATGCGGGCCACCTTGAGCATGTTGAGGCCGATGGCCGCGATCAGCAGGCCGCCGACACCGGACATCTGGGCGATCACGTCGCCGGTGAGAAAGGGCTTGAGCAGTGACGCCCCTGCCGTGATGGCGCCCTGGTAGACCAATACCGGTACGGCGGAGAAAAGCACCCCGCTTCCGAACGTGGAGGCAAATACGACCGATGTGATGCCGTCCAGCAGCGATTTGGCAAACAGGGTGTCATGGTTGCCCGCCAGCCCGCTTTCCAGTGCCCCCACGATCGCCATCGATCCCACACAAAAAACCAGGCTGGCCGTTACGAATCCCTTTGAAAAACCGCCATTGGCAGACCGGCCGATGTGTTTCTGGGCATAGTCCCCCAGGGCCTCCAGGCGACCCTCGATCCGCATGGCCTCCCCCAGCAGGCTGCCGATGGCCATACAGATGATGATGCCGAGAAGGTCCGTCGCTTTCAGCGCGGAACGGATACCGATCAGGACAACGCTGAGGCTGATGGCCTGCATGAGGGTTGCCTTGTAGCGTTCTTTGATGCCCTTTTTCAGGAGCAGGCCCAAGGTACCGCCTGCCATTATAGCTGCTGCATTTACCAGCGTGCCGATCATCGTGCGCTCACTTCCTGTCTGACCATTGAAAAAATGATGGGCCTTTCACTCAGACCGGCAAGAGGTGCCGGCCTGGCTGAAAGGCCCATGGTGGATTGATCCCCCGGTAGACGCAAACAATGCCCGGGGCTTCAGTCCGCTTTCCGTATCCCCCGTTCAAAAAGTTCAAATGCCGTGGCCAGTGTGGATTTCAGATAATCCTTTTCCGAGCTGATGATCTTTTTGCTGGCTTCCCACAGCACAACGCCGGAGAACATGGACCAGAAGATGTCGGCCAGGGCCACGGGATGACGATCGACGTAAATTCCTTTGTCCATTCCTTCTTCGAAAATCTTGGCGATGGCCCCGATGGATTTCTTGGACAGTTCCTTGATTTCCGTCAGCAGCGATTCGGACAGGTTCTTCAGGGTTTCGCTGGATTGAAGGTGGAACATGTTGATAATGATCAGCGGGTCGAAGTCGTATACGTCGTACATGGCTTCCATGAGGGCGGCCAGTTTCTGGTCGGGGGACAGGCTTGTCTCCTTGTTGACGTGGGTGACCCGGATGTGGAGGTATTGGAGAATCCGCAGGGACAACGATGCGTAAAGTTCTTCCTTGTTCTTAAAGTACAGATAGAGGGTGCCCGGGCTCAATTCCGCCTCTTTGGCTATATCCTCCATGGTCGCCTTGTTGAACCCTTTTTCCGAAAACACCCGTTTTGCCGCGACGATGATCTGCTGCCGACGCCGTTCTTTTTCTCTCTCTTTCCGTTCTTGAATTCCCATGAGCAGTGGCTTTCTGAATGTGATTTATTTTGAAAATGTCTCTATAGTGAATAATTTTTCGAGGGTCAAGGAAAAAGTCCCGAATCTCGCCGTTGCGCTGCTGATGCAGTCTTAAGGCTTTTCCTGAAGGCGGACCGTGGCAACGAACCGTCTCAAGTTAAGTCTGTAACCCAAAAAGTCAACAGGTGAGAAAAACAGAGCGCAAGGTAGACGCGGGGAATGCCCGATGGCAGGAATGACGGGCGTGGAAACACGACGAACTCCGATGGACTACCCCATAAACACGGAAAGGGTGTTGTTGCGCGCGTTGACATGCTGAATGGTCACCTGCACCAGGTCTTCGGGCTTCAGGTCGATACCGCTGGATTGGGGCAGGGGGCACTCGATCATGTACGCCTTTAGCAGGATGGCATAGGCATTTCGCCGGCGCTGCAGGACGATGGCTTCCTCTTTCTCACCGATCCGGCCTTCCAGGTGCTTGAGCAGCCAGTAGCGGTTTCTGCGAAATTGGATCCGCCCGACGTCGGCCATCGGCTGGGCCAGCTGCCCGATAATTTCCTCGATTTCCTTTTCCGTGTATGCCCGTTCAAGACCCAGCACCGCCCGGAGCTGGCGCTGGGTGACCAGGTCGAAGTATTTCCTGATGGGCGAGGTGGCGGTGACGTAGGCGTCGAGCCCCAGCCCGCAGTGGTGCTCGGGCCCGGGCCGCAGAACAAAACGGTTCAGCAGTTTGCGCTGCATCCAATTCTGGAACAGGGTGCCGGTGCCGTTTTTTAGAATGCGGTCTTTGGGCTTGGGCTGCGACCTGAAAATGGCCGGCGTTTTGTTTTCCGCCAGAAATCGTGCGGACAGCCAGTTGGACAGGATCATCATTTCGGCGATCAGCATTCGTCCCGGACTTTCTCGATTGACCCGATTGACCACGGGCATTCCGGAGTCATCCAGCCAGACGTTGATTTCCGGAAGGGTGATCTGGATGGCACCCTGGCTCAGACGCGTTTCCCTGAACCGGATGGCGATGTCGTAGAGGGCGGCGATGGCCTGGCCCTCTTCGGCACTGATGTTGGCCTCGAAATAGCTGAGCTGCTGGTCAACCCGGATGATGGATGGAAAAATATCATAGCTGATGATGTCGCCGGACAGGCCGATTTTCACCATGGTGCTGATGGCCGGCCGGATGTGGTCCTTTTTCAGGCTTAAGCGGTGCTCCGCCAGAAGCGGCGGCGCCATGGAAATCCGGTTGTCCGGCATGTAGATGGAACTGCCCCGCGACCGTGCCTCCCGGTCCAGCAGATCGCCCTTTTTAATGTACTGGGCCACATCGGAAATATGGATCCCCACGAGAAAGTGGTCGTCCCGGGTTTCGAAGCTCAAAGCGTCGTCAAAATCAAGCGTGGACTGGCCGTCGATGGTGATGGTGTTCAGGTGGGTGAGGTCCACCCGGCCGCTGCCGATGAACGCGTCTGCCGCCGGCACGGATTGAGCCAGTTCGAGCACCGACGGCGAGAAGTCCGTGGGAATTTTATACCGCATCAGATCCACATTCTCATCGGGCGTCCATACCCCCACGGCGACCAGGTGGCTGAAAATGGCTTCCGGTGAGGTGAGGCCGGCTTTTTTCATTATGGCCCGCGCAGTGTGGAAATGGGGGCTTTCCTTTTCGGCCAGGTAATAGGATTGGAATATTTCCGCCAACTCCCGGTGGCATTGGGTCATTTCGACCGTCGAGCCCGCCTGCACCGATCTGATCCATTCGGCACCGGCGGCGACGAGCCGCTCCTGTCGGGCCGCTTTTTTATCCATTGCAAGGATGGCGGCCACCTGTGCTTCGGTGTGGGGCAGGAATCGGTCGGGCTTGAATTTGAAATGGCGCCGGCTCTTGAACAGGGCCCGGATCACTCCCGATTCATGGTCGTCGTCGGCATCTTCCGGAAAGCACAGGCCGGTCATGGTTTTCAAATCGATCCATGCCTGCTCATGGTTGAGGATTTCCCAGAGCTCTTCGACCTGGACTTCGCCGGCAATGGCGTTTCGCTTGATGGACAACTCGCGGAGCCACTCCACCATCCGGTTTCTTCCCGAATTTTGTTCCAGGCGCGTTTTTCCGCGGTGCGACAACCGTTGCGCGGCGATTTTAACCTCCCGGTTGTGCTCGGTGAGCAGCCGTAATCGCTGGTTGCCGCTCTCCATCACCACCGCGCAGATTATCTTTTGGTCATCAATATATTCTACAATTTCACCCGATTCCATAGCCGACAGTATTAGCAACCCCCATAATGAAAGTCAACGCGTAGCCGCGACGCGAACAGACGCTGCGGCGTTGACGAACGAACCGTTGCCGTGCTGGGGACAACGGCTAAGATCCGTTGGATACTCAGGGTGGCGGTAATAAAAAAGGCAGGGCCACCTGCCCTGCCTTCAACCGCAACGAATTAACGGGGATTTTATTTTACGGCATCCTTCAGCGCTTTGGCCGGTACGAATTTGGGCACCATTCTGGCTTCGATCTTTATCTCGGCGCCGGTCTGGGGATTGCGGCCGATTCTGGCTTCACGCTTGGTGGTTTTGAAGCTGCCGAAACCGGCAATCTGCACGGCCTCATTTTTTTTCAGGGTGTCGGTGACAGTGGAAAAAACACAGTCAACAATTTCCTGAGCCTGTTTTTTGGTTGATACGAGTCTGGCCACTTCGTTGATTAAATCACCTTTATTCATGTTCTTTTTCCTCCATTAAAAGTATAGACGCATAGACCACTGAAGTGGGCACCTATATCTGCAAATACATGCTCCGTCAAGAGATTAAACGGCCTCCTGCCGGGCCGTGAAAAACCGGGTCCTGACGTTGTTCTGCCGAGCCCCTATCGTTCCCGTCAGGATGGAAAAATCCCTGTGGCGTTGATCTTGGGGCATATCCGCGGTACCCGGCGGGCTACCGGAAAGGGTTGATCTCGAATCGCCAGCGTTTCACCCCCTCATGGTCCGGTTTATCCGTTTCAACAACCGACAGGCGCTTGAGGTTCTCCTGGACCACCATGGTACTGTGTGGACCGGTGATCCGGGTTCCCGAAAAGAGGTTCCCCCCGATTTTGACCGCCGCCAGACCGACGCTCGTCTTCTGGGCTTCGGTGATCGTGCCCAATCGCGTGTTTAATTCCTGCAGGGTCGCGGCGCTTTCGGTGATTGCCTTCTCGGTTGTCTTGATTTCCTGATCGATGGTTTCATCCGCTTCCATGAGTTGGGCCACCTCCAGGTCATAGGCATCCTGTCTGGTCTTCAATTCTGAAATGGTTTTTTGAAGCTTTTCCGCAGCGGCACTGCCCTGTTTGAGCAGGCCGGCTTCGATTTTTTCCTGAAGACGCCGGTGCTGCACCATGCATTTGTCCTGATGCTGGGCCACTTCGCCGAGTTGCGTGCCGATTTCGTCGGAGCGGTTTCTCAGGGCTTCGAGTCGGGTCGGCAGCGTTTCGCGTTCGGTCTTGACCGCCTGGATTTCATTTTTGATGGCCTCGGCGTCTCTTTCCATCTGCCGGTCAATTCCCACGATCAATTCGCTGGATTTGGAGGCCTCCGTGCCGATGTCCATGGCGGTAATTCCCATCTTAGCGGAAACGGCGGATGAAATAATGATCCCGTCGTTGATCAGGCAGCGGCCATTGGCTTCGATGGTTGCTTCGATAATCTCTTTTTCCACGGCCATGTCTCCGGCCAGGATGATGTCGGAATTGTGAATATGTCCGGCTTTAAGGTTCCCGCCGGCTTTTATGGTGGCACCAAAAATTCCATTCATCGCCGAAATGTCGCCGTCGATATCGATTTGGGCATCGCGTATTTCATTGGCATGCAGGCTTCCCCCTTTCACCCGGTAACCTTTTTCGACGGCCCCGGCAACCTCGATATGCCCGTCAAATTCCACATGGCCGGTTTCCAGTGATATGTCCCCTTGAATGTGAAGGGTCGGCATCACTGCAATTTCGCCGCTGCATGACAGTTTGGGGATGCCGGACGAGGCGGCGTGTACCTGCATGCCGTCCGGAGACCGCCGGGCGCCTTTCCCGCACTTGAACCGCTGCTCCCGTGATTTGGGGATGGGAATTTTCTTCCCGTATACATCCATTCCCTCTTTGCCTTTGGGGCCCGGATTTTTTTCGGCGAGCAGGTCGCCTTCCTTTACCTGGGGCAACCGTCCGCGGTCTTTCCAGTCCATCAGGCCGTCTTCGGTCATTGTGCCTATTTTAAGCGGGTCCGTGTCGAAATGGTAAACAATCTGCGGCGGGGCGTCGGGAACCGGTTCGGTGCCGGTTGCAATGGTCCAGCCTTCACCGACACTGAATTCCCCCCTCAAAAAAGCTTCGATGAGGGTGTCGTCGGCGATGCCGTAAAGGATGCCTTGCGAATGCAGCATGATCTTGACATCATTGACATTGAATTCCCTTGCCGGCACTTCGCCTTCGATATAGGCCGTCGCCTTCAGTTTATCCTTGGAAACGCTGATATCCAGGTTGCTGCCTTTTTTTGGGGCGGACCGGGAGGGCTTGCCTTTCCTTTCAGGCGGCGCGGGTTCTTTATCTGTCTGGGGTTGACCTTCAACCTCATTTTGAACCCGAAGGATTTCGCTTCTTTCCTCGGATGAAAGGACGCCCATTTCCATCAAAATCTCACCGATGGGCATGCTCACACTCGTCTTCTCGAAGATGCGATTTTGGACCACCAGGGCTTTGTCCACTTTTTCCTGGCCGACGAAATTCAACTCTACGGCAATAACACCAAACTTTTTATCGATCCCTTGTTCTCCGGTCATAAAAACCATTCCCATCGCTGCAGATGCATTCACAGATGGTCTGTCGTTAAAGGCCGGGGCCCATAAATACAGCTTCAACTGGGCCTATCATCGGATGGTTCGCCGAAAACTTTAGCCCATAATCCCATCGGGATGGCGCCTGGCGTGCCGGTGCGGGTTCCATGTTACCTGGTTTTCACGGACAATAGGTATAATTTTTCCTAATTGAACCCCGGCGAATGTTGTCCGGAGTCAAGCCTGTCTGTTTTAACCATCTTATATTAATTGGAATAAATTGAGTGGGCCGGTATTTCTTAAAGATGGCACCATCGTTGCTGTAACTTCACGCTGTGAAGCGGCACCTTGAATCTGATTACTGTGCCCGCAGAAACTGCGTTGTCGATGGTTGTTCTTCTGAGATGGAATTGCCTGTTCCGACCTTCCCGCCGCTTCACCCCTCCCCGGTGTGACGTTTCTGTCGTCCACCGCTGGATTCGTGTTCTGGCAAACGGATGATGCCGCCGGACGGCGGCGGAAAGGAAGGCAACCGATGGCCATGAATTTCAAGATTTTCCAGCTAAAAAGCAAAAGCAGTGTCCATCTCACCCTCGATGGAGACTTCGACGGCACCTCCGCCCATGAACTGATCAACACCCTGAAAGCCTGCGGCCCGGATGTGGATCAGGTCTTTATCAACACCAACCGGTTGAAATCGGTCCACCCTTTTGGCCAGGTCGTCCTGTTTCGCAACCTTTCCGGTGCATGCGGCCGTTGCAGGAACCTGGTGTTCATCGGCAACCATGGTCGGCGGTTGTCCAGGCCCTGGATTCAATAGGCAACCGTCACCCCTGCATGAACAGGGTGTTCCACGGATCAGGCAACCGGAATCATTCCCTCTTCAAGGTATTTGGCGGCCAGGTCGATGTAGATCTGTTTGCCGTAGGACCACATTTCCTCGTCCTGAACGGTGACCGCGCGTACGACCCGTGCCGGGTTGCCTGCCGCCACCATCCTGTCCGGGATGGTATTGTTGAGTTTGACCACGCTGCCCTCGGCGACGATGCTGCCTTCGCCTACCTGGCTGAAAATACTGGCCACCGCCCCCATGCCAACCACGGCCCGGTCGCCGATGGACCTGCCGTGGAGAATGGCACCGTGCCCCAGGGTGACCCGTCGGCCAATGGTCTGGGTGTCGCCTGGCGGTGCATGAATGATGACCCCCTCTTCCACGGCGGTTCCGTCGCCGATGACGATGCGGCCGTAATCGCCGCGGATGATGGCGCCGTGGCCGATATAACACTGGTCGCCGATGATGACATTTCCAATGACGTGGGCCAGTTCGCTGACGTAGGTGCCGCTTCCCACCTGCGGCTGTTTCCCATCGAACTGATAGAGCATCTGCGCTTCCTTTCCGTATTATGGCTGATTCGTTTTAATCCTGAATCTGCGTCGCCCTTCATCCCGGTACCCGGCCGTAGAAGGGGTCAAGCCGGTTCAGGCAAGGCCGGCCGGACCTTGAAAACCCGTTCTTTGCGAATCTGCACCGTGCCGGGTTTGGCCCCGCGGGGCTTGGACACATGGCGGGCCAGGGTGCCGGACACCGCCACGATCCCGCCGGTCCTGGCCTTGCTGTGATACGCCGCAACGGCGGCGGCCTGGTTCAGGGTGCTCCGGTCCGGTGTCTGGCCCCCGGCGGTCACCAGAACGACGTGGCTGCCGGGCATACCGCGCACGTGGAACCACCAGTCGTTGGGACCGGCCACTTTAAGGCTGAGGCGGTCGTTGTCCACATCGGTTTTTCCGGCCATGACCCGGTGCCCGCCGGGCAGCGTATAGGTCCATACCCGCGGCGGGTCAGGCCGATGGCCTCGGTTTTCAGGATTGTCTGTCAATGGCGTCTCCTTCATTCAAGCTGAATTCGACCCAAGGCTATGCCATTGCAATGAGAAATTCAAAGGTTTTTCCTCCAGAATTGACAAGGTGCATCCGGACCGTTAGATTGGCATCCGGCCGGTGTGTTCGGGGCAATGATCCTGATATGCCCAACGGGTTTAATTGTTTCTGCCAGTGACCGCCGCATGGCAATATGGCTGGCCTTTATACATATGCATAAAAAAATATTGAACATGGTTTGTGCCATCACCCTGATGACGGGTGTCGGCACGGTTGACGCCGACATGGTGATCCTCAAGTCGGGGGAAATGTTTCAGACCCAGCGGGCCTGGAAGGAGAATGGCACCGTCAATTATATCAACAACGGGCAGGTGGTTCGCGTGAATGAGGCTGACGTGGAGCGGCTGATTCACGCGCCGGGGCCGGTCGAAGCGCCACCGGCCCCGGAACATCGAACACCCGCCGATACCCACCCCCCGGCCGAAGGCCTTCCACTTTCAGCGCCATCGCCGGACGGGGATGAAACCGGGTATCTCGACCTGAAATGGGGTCAGCCGCCGTCACTGATCAAAGATTTGACGCAAGTTGGAACGGACGCGGCCTACGGCGGGGTTCAGCAGTACACCAGAAAACACAAGAAAAAGCGCTTTGCCAGAGCCCTTGTGGACGATATCGTTTTCGGGTTCTGGGAGAATGGACTTTACACCATCCTTGTGGAGGTCAGTAATTTTTCGGATTTCATGAACCTCAAGGCGGAGGCGTTCCGACTTTTCGATGTGGGCACCCGGAACGATGAGGATGTGGAAAAATATTACTGGCTGGACAAGGGGACAGACCGCATGCTCGCCTACGATTTCGACTCGGATACGGGCTTTTTATGGATGCGCTCCCGAGCCTTGCATGAACGGGTCAGGGCCCGATATCCGGATTAGTTGAGATGCATAAACGCCATCTTTGGGCCCGAGCAGGCGTTCCCGATCATTTGGGATCCCCAATGCAGCGCTTGCTGCACCTCCGGTGCCATCCTCGCCGAGGCCGTGGCCTGAAACGACAGCTGTAATTCGTAAATCGTATTTGATCAGTGTGAGGGTTGGGGCCTCAGCCGGTCGATGACGTTCACCGGGCCGGGGATCAGGCGCTGCCGGAGCATGATCTGCTCGGTCTGCTGCCATGCCGCCCTGTCGATGCGGCCGACGGGTATGGCAGGATCGGGCCGGACCATCCGGCGGGTGACCGCCAGTTGCCGGCGCATGACCGCCGGCGATGTGTCACGATCGTGTTCGCCCACCCACCGGATCGCTGCCGCCTCGCTGGCCGGCGCCATGGCCGCCTGCCATCCGGCCAGCAGAGCCCGGATGAACCGGGCGACCGTCTGCGGGTGCTCGTCGAGCATCCGTTGTGAGGTGACCACGCTGTTGGCCACGAACCGGATCCCGTATTCGGACGGATCGAAAAATGCCACCCGCTCGCCGCCGGCCGCCAGCTTGTCCGACAAAAAAATACCCTGGGTATTGCGGTAGACCGGCCAGACCGTAATTTTTTTTAGGAAAAACGGCGTGTAGTCGTACCTTACGCCGGCCAGGCGGACCTGGCGCTCATCCAGGCCGGCGGTCGCCAAAAGCGCCCGCATGATGGTTTCGTCGTTTCCGCCATAGGTGATCCCCACCGTTTTTCCCGCCAGATCCTGGACCCCTGCCAGGGAAAAATCGTCCGCCCGATAAATCCACTGAAGGGGGTTGATCTGGAACAGCTGGGCCAGCACCACGACCGACGCCCCTTTGGCCAGCGCCCGGATCACCTGGTCCGCCGAGGCGACGCCGAACTGGGCGTACCCCAGTTCCAACTCCCGGATGGCATCCCGCTCCGGCCCCCCGGCCTTGACCGCGACATCCAGGCCCTGCTCGGAAAACAAGCCCTGGCCCAGGGCATATACATCCCCTGCGGTGCTGGCGTTGATCAGCCATTTCAACCGATAGGCCACCTTTTCGTTGGCCATGACGTCTCCGGCGGTCACCATCCCCGTGCCGGCGATCAGCAGCAACGCCCAGGCGGTCACCCGGAAATATAATGCGCGTGTTTTCATGGTGCGGTCTCCAGTTGGTAGAATGGACTCATCCGGTCGCCCATGCCTTTTTTACCCCGGCCCCGGCCAGTTCCAGGGCACCCTGGTAAAGGGAGAGGGTAATGCCGATGGTAAACAGGGCCACCAGGATTTTGGACAGGTCGCTCTGGTAGAGGGCGATGCGGATGCTGTAGCCGATGCCGGCATTGGCGGCGATGAACTCGGCCACGATCGTACCGGCCATGGCCAGGGTGGCACTGCCCGACACCACTGTGGTCAGCTTGTGCAGATTCTCAAAGGCCCGGATTTTCACCTCCAGCTGCCAGCGCAGCCGCCCGGTGACCCGGTAAAAATGCTCGATATCGGCCACCGGTTCGCTCATGATGCCGATGACCGATAACAGCAGGGGAAAATAGCAGATCATGGCGGCGATGAACAGACGGGTCAAAAACCCGTCTCCCAGCAGGATGAAGAGGATCGGCGCGATGGCCACGATGGGGTAGGCCTGGACATTGTAGGCCGCCACTTTGATGAAAGAGCCGAACCAGGTCGCCCGGCGTCCGGCCACGCCGACACCCAGGGCCATCAGGATGGACAGCATCTGACCGATGACAGCCACGGCGAAGGTGTCCAGCACATCGCCCATGTAGCGGTAAAATTCCGTCTGCGCCGTCTGCCAGACTCCGACGGGCCCCGGAATCACATAGTCGGAGAGATTCAGGACCAGCTTGATGCCGAACAGCAGGCCGATGCCTGACAGGTAGACGATGAAAAACTGGAAAATGCGTCTATGCAGCATTCATGATCTCCAGCATGGTCCGCTCCAGTGCCGTGTTGTCCAGGGGCCGGTCAACACGGTGATCCTGTCCGCAGATGCGGGCGGTCTGGGGCGATTTGTGGGCCCCGCGAACGACGATGATCTGGTCGCAGAACTGGGACACTTCCATCACATTGTGTGAAATATAAAGAAACCCGGCTTCCGGAAAAAGGGATTTTATTTTATAGAGAATGGTCTGCCGGGTGGGTTCATCCACATTGGCCAGGCTTTCGTCCATGATGAGGAGGCTGAAGTCCTGGAGCAGGTAACGAAGCAGGTTCACCCGGTTGCATTGCCCCATGGAGAGCTGGGAATAGCGCAGGCCCATGAGTTCGGACAGTCCGAAATGATCGATCAGTTCATCTCGAAGCGGTTGGCGGCCCGGTGGCGAGGTCTTTTCCAGGTGTCGGCCGACGGGCGACCACCCGGGCAGCCGCTCCCGGTTGAAGGTATACAGGCAGGGCATGTCGCCGGCGGTCTTTACCCGGCCGGCGAATCCGTCGATATCACCGGATATGATCCGTGCAAGGGAGGTCTTGCCTGCGCCGGACGGACCGAACAGGGCGTGAAAACCCGGTGTGCCGATCGCCACATCGAGCCCGTCGAACAGCGGGGCCTCCGCTCCCGGATACCGAAACGTGATGTCATGGCATTCTATCATTTGCTCACAAAAAGAGCCCGCCCGCAAGGTGGACGGGTTGGGGGCCTTGGGTTTGCCTTTTTGTTTGACACAAATATATCTGTTCAATATCATTTAGAAAAAAAAATTTCCAGTCCTATCAAAATAGAAATTGGAAGACCCGGATAGTCGATCCGGTCCGGAGGCCGCCATGTCTGAAGACCGTTTTACCGAAGAAACCCATACCTCCTGGGGAGGGCGCATCAAAACGTCTTTCACGGGCATCATTCTGGGCCTGGTTCTTTTTGCCGGTGCGTTTCCCCTGCTGTTCTGGAATGAAGGTCGGGCCGTCAAACGCGACCAGACCCTGAAAGAGGGGGAGGGGGCGGTGGTTTCCATTTTACCCGACCGCGTCGATCCGGCCAATCAGGGACGGCTGGTGCACACCAGCGGCACGGCGGATACCCGGCAATCGCTTGCCGATACCCCCTTTTCCGTTTCCCTGACGGCCCTGCGTCTCCAGCGAACGGTGGAGATGTATCAATGGAAAGAAAGCCGGGATACCCGAACCGAAAAGAAGACCGGTGGTGGTGAAAAGAAGGTCACCACCTATTCCTATTCGCGGGTCTGGTCCGCATCACCCATTAACTCATCGGCTTTCAAACGGCGCAGCGGGCATGAGAACCCCGCTTCCATGCCTTTTCAATCCAGGACGCTCAACGCTTCCGACGTGACCGTGGGGGCCTTCTCCCTCATCCCTTCCATGGTTCGGGAAATCGACGACTGGGTGCCGGTGCCCGTGGACGAGGCGGCCCCCCTGCCATCGATTCTGGGGGCACAGGGCATGCGGACCGATGGTGGCTATTACCGCGGCCGTGATCCCGGCGATCCGGCCATCGGAGACCTGCGCATTTCGTTCAAGGCCGTTTTTTCCCGGCCCTGTGAGCCTGATTGCCGCCCAGCAGGGCCATTCGTTCGGTGCCTATGCCACTGGGTCAGGAGGTTCCATCAGCCTGCTCCAGACAGGCCGTCACAGTGCGGCGGAGATGTTTAAAACGGCTCATTTTCACAATCGCCTGCTCACCTGGGGGATCCGCGCCGGCGGCCTGCTGCTCATGTTCATCGGGCTTTGTATGCTTCTCAAACCCCTGTCGGTTTTTGCCGATGTCATTCCTTTTGTGGGAAACCTGATCGCGGCCGGCACCGGTTTGGTCGCTTTCGTGCTGGCCCTGTTTTTCTCGATGATGGTCATGGGCGTGGCCTGGGTCTTCTACCGTCCGGTGCTCGGCATCTCGCTCATGGGGACGGCCGTGGCCCTGGCGGCGTGGGGGCTGGTAAAGAGAAAGGGAAAACGGTACACGTCGGTCCCCATGGCCGCCCGTCCACCGGTTCAGCCGTCTGCCCAGCCGCCTCGCCCGGTTCCGGCGGATGGGCCGCAGCCCCCGCCCCCGCCGCCCGGCCCTGCGCCCAGGACGCCTTCCCGGCCGTCCCTTGAAACGGCCGGCGGATGGATCGAAATCGGAAAAACGGCCTATGTGGGCGGCCGTTTGGAACAGGCGGCCAGGGCGTTTGCAAAGGCCGTGGCCCTGGATCCGTCCAACGGACCCGCCTTGTTCAACCTGGGGGTGGTGCGCAATAAATCCGGGGACACCGCCGGGGCTGTCGACTGCTTTCAGCAGGCGGCCGTTGTCGGCCACGAACGGGCGAAAAAACTACTCACCGCCCGGAACATCGGCTGGTAGATGAACGACACCCGACCACGCAGACGGTTTTGGCTGACTGTCGGCTGTCTGGCGATCGCCGCCGCCGCCATAGGGGGATGCCTGCTTATGGCAGGTTATCTTTACCTGCCGGCGATGGTGACCCGGCGGCTTCCCGTGGCGCAGATCCAGCGCCTGGGCGTTGCCGATTTTTCGGGACGGATCACCCGGATCGGCCTGCGCCAGACGACTGCGGGGCCTTTTGTCTTCGGTCCTGCCGACCGGCCGGCCCTGGCCATGGGCGCCATCGTTCTCGACTATACACCGGCTGGCCTGCGCCGGAAAAAAATCGACCGCATACGCATTCGTGATGTCGTGATCAACGCCTCCGTCGGCCCCGGCGGCATCTCTTTTCCGGGGGTGAACTGGCGAGCCGTGGCGAAAGGTGAAACGGCAGCCGAGGCGTCCGCCGACGGGCCATCTCCCCTGGCGGCCGTCCAGCTGGGAAAACTCGACGTCCGCAGCGGCCTCATCAACCTGGCCTGGGGCAGCGCCTTCTATAAAATTCCCTTTGACCTCGTGCTGACCCCGGATGGAGAGGATATGACCGGCCTGGATGCCCGCCTGCGCCTGTTCCCCCGCGGACAGGCACTGGCGGTGACCGTCCGGGTCGATGTGAAACAGCGGAAAGGGCGGTTACGCGTAGACGGCGATATGATTGACATAGATCGTTTTGCCGACCTGGTCCACCGGGTCCCCGGTCTGGACGCCACCGGAAGGGTCAGTGTCCGGGCAGCCGCCGGGATAAACCTGGCGCCGGTGTCCATTGGTGATGCGGCCATTGACCTGACCTGGCACGACGGCGGTCTGGCCTGCGCGCCGGTTCGGGCCGGACCGGAGCGGGGAGGGGCCCCGGCGGTCCTGTCAGCCAGGTCCGGGAATCTCAAGGCCTGGCAGGTCACCGCCGGCGGCGTTCGGCTTCAGAGACCGGCACCCGTGTCCCTGAACATGCTGACGGCAACCGTGGACGTCGATACCGACCTGAGAACGGTTGCGGGGACCGCCGACCTGACGGTCCTTCCTTTTTCACTCGATCGCACGACACCGGTTGCGTTGACCGCCGGCGTCCCACTGCCCTTGACATTCGCGGCCACCCACAACGCATCGGGCGAATGGACCGCCCAATTCCAGACGAACGGAAGCGGTCCGGATACGCCCGCAGGCCTATGGACAGGGATGGCGGGCGGGATCGGTATTCATGGTGCCCCGCCCCGTTTTCGTTTTACAGCGGCGGGTGACCGTCAAAAGGGGGGCGCCGACTGGACCCTGGATCTGAGCACGATCCGGGCGGTCCTGGCCGGCACACTGGCCAACCTGCCTTCGGCGGATGCCGCAGGTCGCCTGCGGTTCGGGGACGGTCCCCATGGTGCCGCCTGGTCCGGCGATGCCCGGATCCAGTTTTCCGAACCGACGGTCACCGGCCGCGGCATGGCCGGTAAACTCGATGCTCTGACCGTGTCGGCGCGGTTTCAGCGGCAAGGCAGCGATCCGCCGGTGGTCGACGGCCGGGTAGAAATTGCCGGGGGCCGGTTTCATCACCAGGACAGCGGCCTGCGTTTGTCGGGCGTCCGGTTAGACGTCCCCTACCACTCGGTTGCCGGAAAAGCGGTCCGGGCGGGCACCTTCTCCGTTGCCCGGATCGACGACGGTCCGCGCGTCCTCGGAAACCTCCAGGGCCGCATCACCCGCCAAGCAGATGCCTATGCCTTTTCCGCCACCCATGCCAGCGACCTGCTGCCGGGAATGGCCGTCCGTTTCACGGGAACCGTTCGCACCCGTGGGGCGCGTCTCCCCTCTGCCGACGTCGCGTTCAGGATGCCCCCCTATGAACTGACGGTTGATCGTGACCTGGAACGGTTGTTTCCGGCAGGGAAAGGGGTGTCCCTGACCGGGACGGTGGCGGCTAAGGGGAATGCTTCCTTTTCCCCCAGCGGCCTGCGCGGCGATGTCGATTTTTCCATGAAGGACGGCAGCCTGCGGGTGGCGGAAAAAAACATTGTGGTGACGGGCATCGATGCGGCCCTGCGCTTCCCCGAACTGCCCCGCCTCCGCAGCGGCCCCGCCCAGAAGGTCCGCTTTTCCAGTGCCGCCATGGGCGGCATCGTCGTGGACGGCGGTGAATTTGACGTACAGGTGGAATCGGGGCAGACCTTGTTTCTTGAAAGAGGCCGTATGTTCTGGTGCGGGGGAAAGGTGGACGCCGGATCGCTGCGTGTCACGGCCGGCAAACAGGACTACCGGGTGAGCCTTTACTGCCAGCAGTTGGGGTTGTCCCGCATTCTCGAGCAATTGGGGTCGGTCAACGCCAGGGGGACCGGGACGGTCAACGGCAGGATCCCCGTCGTATACCGCAACGGCAACATCCGTTTCGACGACGGGTTCCTCTTTTCCACACCCGGTGAAGGCGGACAGGTTCAACTCACCGGCACGGAGGTCCTCACCCGGGGCATCCCGGCGGGGACCCCCCAGTTTGCCCAGGTGGAACTGGCCCGGGAGGCGCTGAAAAACTACGCCTACACCTGGGCAAAGCTCGGGTTGATGTCCGAAGGGGAGGATGTGGTCATGCGCCTCCAGTTCGACGGCAAGCCGGTCAACCCCCTGCCATTCGTTTACAGAAAGGAGATCGGCAGCTTTGTTCGCGTCGAGGCCGGCGCCCGGGGATCGGTTTTTCAGGGCATCGGCCTGGACGTCAACCTGAGGCTTCCCCTGAATCAGCTTTTGCAGTATAAGGACATTGTCAACATGATCGAGTAAGGAGACCCGTTATGCTGAAAAAGATGTTGCTGCCGTTGGCGGCAACCGTCTGGGCCGTCTGGGGCCTTTCATCCTGCGCCACCCGCCATGAAGTGGCGGTAGAACCGGTGGAAATCAAGCCCATCCACATTACGATCGACGTGAATGTGAAGGTGGACCGGGCCCTTGACGATTTTTTCGGTGATATCGATGAAACTGCCGGGGCCATCCAGCCCATTGAATGAGACTGCTGACCCATGGTGTTTTGTCGGCAGGGAAAGGACTGTTGAGATGAACCGGACACGGTATTCCTGGTTGGTGGCAGCGATGGTTGCCGCCGCTTTTATTTTTTCGGGGCCTGTATTTGGCGGTGATATCAAATCGCGGATGAAAGACCGGCTTCCCAAGATTATCGAACTCAAGGCCGCCGGTGCCATCGGGGAGGACAATCAGGGGTTTCTGGCCTTCGTCGGCGGCAAAAAGCCCGAAGAGGAACTGGTGGCGGCGGAGAATAACGACCGCCAGCGGGTTTACCATGCCATCGCCCGGCAGCAGGGCACCACGGCAGCGGTGGTCGGCCGGCGACGGGCATTGCAGATTGCCAAAAAAGCCAAGGCCGGAGAATGGCTCCAGGATGCCGGCGGCCGGTGGTACCAGAAATAATTCGACCGGGCCGATTGGATATTCATTCAGATGCCGGGCGGCTGGAGGCGCAGTGGATCGGTCCCGGGCCGGACGAAGCGCCCACGCTGGTATTCCTCCACGAGGGACTGGGATGCGTGGCCCTGTGGCGGAATTTCCCCGCGCGGTTTTCCGAACTTATCGGTTGGGGGGCCCTGGTTTTCAGCCGCCTGGGATACGGCGGCTCCGATCCCTGCCCACTGCCGCGGGCCATCGATTTCATGCATCACGACGGGTTGACCGTGCTGCCTGAGGTCCTCCGGCAAACCGGCATTGGCGATTACGTTCTCGTCGGTCATTCCGACGGCGGCTCCATCGCCCTGATCCATGCCGGCGGTATCCCCGGGCCGGGCCTGAAAGGCGTCGTCACCCTGGCCGCCCATGTGTTTTGCGAAGCCCTCACCCGACAATCCATTGAGGCCGCGCGCAAACGTTATCTCAATGGAGACCTTAAAACCCGCCTGGCCCATTACCACGGGAAAAATACCCGGTGCGCCTTCCGGGGATGGAGCGACGTCTGGCTTCACCCCCATTTCAGGTCCTGGACCATCGAACCCTTCCTGCCGGCCATCCGCGTACCGGTGCTGGCCATTCAGGGGGAAAATGACGCCTACGGGTCGCAGGCCCAGATCGATGCCATCCGGAGAAACGCCGGGGGCGCGGTGGACGTGGCGGTGATCCCCGGCTGCGGCCACGCACCGCATCTGGAAAAAACCGACGCGGTGCTTGCCGCCGTGTCGACCTTTATGACCCGCCGGATCAATGTCCCCCGGTGAGCCGATTCATCGCTGTTTTCATAAAAAATAGTTGAACGGCGGGCCCGATCCATTTACCATCCTGCTGCTCGTGGCAGCAGGTGCCCGGCCGACGGACAGCGCCAGAAGGCGGTGCCGGCTGCCTTTTTTACCAATGGATCGTGGAAACGAGCGATTTTTCTCCGCCTGGATTGCCGTCAGGGGGGCTTTTCGCGCAACGTGGAGTGATGCTTTGGAAACCTTGAAACAATTCTGGTTGCTGGTTGTGGATGTCTGGGACAAGGGACTGCTGGAGACGAGCCTGGGGCGGATTTTCGTGGCCCTGGCCATCGTCCTGGCGGCCTTGCTGGTCCGCAGCCTGTTCGTGAAAATCGTTCTCGGCCAACTGAAAAGGCTGGCCGGGAAAACCAAAATGCGATTCGACGATGAGGCCCTGACGGTGCTGGAGCGGCCCATCGCCTTTATCCCCGTGGTGCTGGGTGTTTATCTGGCCGTCGACTATCTGGCCCTGTCCGGCAGTCTGGAACTGTTTGCCGATCGTATCGTGCGTTCGATGATCGTATTTGTCATTTTCTGGGCGTTCAGGAACCTGGTGTCCCCCCTGTCCGGCATCCTCCGGCAACTGGAAAAATACTTCACCGCTTCCATGGTGGCCTGGCTGATCAAGGCCATCAACGTGGCCCTGATCTTCATCGGTACCGCCACCATCCTGGAGATCTGGGGCATCCGGATCGGCCCGATCATCGCCGGGCTCGGGCTGTTCGGTGTCGCCGTGGCGCTGGGCGCCCAGGATCTGTTCAAGAACCTGATCGCCGGGATCCTGATTATTGCCGAAAAACGGTTCAACCCGGGCGACTGGATCAAGGTGGACGGGGAGGTGGAAGGCACGGTGGAAAACATCGGGTTCCGTTCCACCCTGATCCGCCAGTTCGACAAGGCGCCGGTGTATGTGCCCAACGCCAGGCTGTCGGACAATTCCCTGGTCAATTACAGCCTGATGACCCACCGGCGAATCTATTGGGCCATCGGGGTGGCGTATCACACCACGGTTGACCAGTTGAGAGCCATCTGCGACGGCATCGACGCCTACATCCGCGAATCCGATGCCTTCGACACCACGCCGGCGGTTTCCACCTTTGTGCGCATCGACCGTTTCAGCGATTCTTCCATCGATATCCTGATCTATTGCTTCACCAAGACCACCGTATGGGGGGAATGGCTGGCGATCAAAGAGAACCTGGCCTGTGAAATCAAGCGGATTGTAGAGACGGCGGGCGCCTCTTTTGCCTTCCCCAGCCAGTCCGTTTACATCGAGACCCTGCCACCGGAAATTCCCGAGACCGTTTTTTCCGGCGCTGAGAAAAAAACAGCTTGATACCCGGCCGCCTCACCGGGCGGCAGGAAGACGCTCCAGCACCTTGCCGTCCTCGTCCAGCACAAAAATCAAAAACCCGTTTTCAACGGCGTGACGGGCGAGATCTTCGTAAATGATGGCCTGCACCTCGTATTTTTTCTTTTTCTCCAGCGGCAGATGAAACATGGCCTGCTGCGCGTCCTCTTTGTTTAAAAAGGCGGGAATGAAAGAAATGTCGTGTTCGGTGTCGGTCTGCCCGACGATCTGTTCGTCGGCGCCGGCCTGCTGGATGGTTACGTAAAGCCAGGTGGTCGCTTCGATGGTCATCTCGATTGCTCCTTGGTCGGGTTGGCCCCGTTATTTTCAGATTGGGTGTCCGGGCGCTTCCGAATCCGTCAGGCGGTTTTCGGAAGCTCTCCTCAGGGCAACGGCAGCCGTTTTCCGTGGCCTCAAAAGCCCATGTCTTCATTGATCAGAACGACCTTCACCCGGTGCTTGGGGAAACTCTTTTCCGTGATTGTCCAGGTGTTGCAGATGCGATCCGGACTGCTGCAGTTTTCGCAGCGACCGGTTTTGCCGCAGGGATTCTTTTTGTCCAGCCGCATGACATTGACCGGGGCGGCGTAGTTTTTGATGCGGGCGATGGCGGCCTCGCGATCCGGTACGATCTTGTTTCGGCCGACGAAGACCAGCACCTGTTTCGGCCCGAAGGTCAGGGCTGCGACCCGGTTGCCGATCATGTCCAGGTTGACCAGCTGGCCGTTTTCCGTAACGGCGTTGGTTCCGGTGATGAACAGATCCACGATCAGTGATTCCCGCCGCCGCTGGATACCCTGTTCCGGCGAGAGGCTTTTATCGTAGGTGTCGATCACCGTGTAGTTGGGGTCGCTTTTCAGGGCCTCATACAGGCGTGTGCCGACAAAGGTCATGGACCCGCCCCAGGATATGGTTCGGGCGGAGATGGCCGGGATGATGGTGTTGTAGGCAATCTTTTTGGCCATGTCCTTATTATCGGCGATGTAGACGTCGAAATTGTTGGCCTCCAGGGCCTTTTTAAGTTTCTGCAGCCGTATTTTCCAGTAGTGGGGGATGGGGTCGTCCATGGATATCTCCTTTCATGGGGGGAGCGAAACGCTTTTCCCCGTTTTTCATGCTGCCGGTTTTATCCCTCCGCCGCAAGTGTGTCAAGATTCATCGATTGGCTGTTTGAAAGCTAGTTGCCACCAACATCTTTGGCATTTTCGGCGTTGCTTGGTATCCTTACTGAAAAGTAAGGAAAATTATAAACGTCTTGGAGGGCGCTATGGAGACAGGGACCTTATCATCAACGGGACAGGTTGCCATCCCCAAAAAAATCAGGGAGTTTTTGCAAATCCTAACCTCCGGAAAGCTGATTTTCGTGCCGCTCGAGGAGGGCAAGGTGCTCATTACCACGGAACAATAACCGGCCAGTTCGGTTTTCGGTCTTCTTAAACACAGAAAACCCGACAAACCTGTTTCGATCGAGCAGATGGAAAGCGCAATCCAGGGACGGTGACTGCAAAGGGTTGATGAATGGTCGCACTGGATGCCAACGCCATCGTAAGGGTGTTGATCGAGGATGATGTCGGCCAGGCCCAAACCCACCAGGCCGAAAAACTGTTCAGTTTCGACCGTAAGCTTCAGACGCGTTTTCCATTTTTCGAATCGGAGCCATACCTGTTTGGCCGACAGCGCCTTTTCGGGTGAAGAACCCGGAAAAAGGGGCCGGGTTGGTTTGTGCAGGTCTGCGATGCCTGCCGAGATGTATTGCCGTAAAACCTCACCTACATCTAGTCGGCATTGGCAGAAACCGGCTCCGATTGTCCTTTGGTTCAGGCAGCCCAATTGAAATTTGAGGTCGAAGACAGCCTTCGACGGCAACAGGGGGAGATAACAGCCTTAATCTGTCGAATCCGGGGGCGATACGGGTACGCCCGAATACCGGAGTTCGCAGGCAAAGCCCGTGTGGTACTTACATCGAACGCTGAGGCTTTATCCGGTGACCTGCCGCTGCATCCGATCCAGGTAATCGTCCAGTTCATCCATGCCGGAAAAGACCTGCTGGGACGGGAGGGCCTTGATGATGTCGAACACTTTCTGGATCTGGGGCTGCAGGTTCAACAGGACCACCCTGCCGTTATAGGCCTTCATGGTTTTCTGTGCCTTGGCGATGACCCGCACCCCCATGCTGGAAATGTAGTCGAGCATTTCCATATCGAACACCAGCGTGTGGGGTTTTTCCTCGAGCACCACCTCCACCCGCGCTTCCAGCCGGGGATAGGTATTGGTGTCCAGCCGGCCGGCCGCCGACAGTATGTACACCCCGTCCATTTTCTGTTTCGATGTGACCGATAGATCCATTGGCTTCTCCTTGCTGCACCGCTAACGATAGCGTTTCTCCATCCGCAGGATGTTTCTCCCCCGCTCGCGGCGATATTCCATCTTGTCCATGAGATTCTTGGCCAGGATAATTCCCATCCCTCCCTTGTCCCTTTCCTCCAGGGGCTTGTCCTTGCGGCCGATTTGAACATTCAGGGGGTTGAACGGGATGCCCTCATCCTGAAGCGTCAGGACCAGGGCATCGCCCTCGATGGCCAGGTGGAGCGTAATGTTATGCTCCAGGTCGTCGCCGAACCCATAAAAGACGATATTTGAGAATATTTCCTCCATGGCCAGGCTGACATCGTGAACCGCCACCGGCGGGAAAGAGGCCGAATCGACGAAATGGGTAATCGCGTCCATGATTCGACCGATTTCACGGATGTCATTTCTCAATACAATGGTTTTAAGTGAATCACCCATTCGGTCTGGCGAGAAGTAGGAAAGGGCCAGCAGGGTCAAATCATCGTCCAGGGGGCGGTTTTTGGTGAACTCCCGGATGCGGGACAGGATGGCTGCAATCCTTTCCCTGGGCGTCAAACCGGCAGTCAGGGATACGGTGTTCATGAGTGACTCCTGGGTGAAAAAGCGGTTTTTTGTATCCTGTGCCTCGGTAACGCCGTCCGTAAACAGGAGCAGGCCCTCATTGTGCCGCATCTGAACCGTGGCCTGCCGGTACTGGAACGTGTCGTCCAGGCCGATGGCCGGGCATTGTGCATCCCCCAAAAGGACCGAGTTCCCCTTCTCGCCGATGAACAGGGGCGGATTGTGGCCGGCGCAGGTGTAGGTCAGGTTGCCGGTATTCAGGTCCAGTATGCCCAGAAAAACGGTCACGAAGGTGAGGGACGGGTTGTTCCTGGCGATTTCCCGATTGACATCGGCGATAATGTATTCCGGTTCCACCAGCAGCCTTGCCGCGGACTTGATCATGGTTTTGGTCATGGCCATGAAAAGGGCTGCCGGCACCCCCTTGCCGGAGACATCGCCGACGACCAGGCACAGGGAGTTGCGGTCGATGAAGAAATAGTCGTAAAAATCCCCGCCCACCTCCCGGGCCGGTTCCAGGCAGGCGTAGACGTCGAACTCCCGCCTGCGCGCAAGTGCCTGGGAATTGGTCGGCACCAGCTGGCGCTGAATTTCCCTTGCCACCGCCAGCTCGCTCTCGATCTTCTCTTTTTCCGCAACCGTTGCTTTCAGGGTTTCTGTCCGAAGTTTGACCTGCCGTCTGAGAAATATGTTGCCTGCGATGATCAGCCCCATGACCCCGGCGACAATTGCCAGTACCCAAACGGGCCTGAGCCAAAGGGGAAGCGTGACCTTTCGCACCCCCTGTGTCCAAAAATCCATGGACTGGTAAAAGATGGAATTGGGATTGGATTTGAGCTGTTTCAGGTGACTGTCCAGCGTATGGAGAATGGCGGCATTGCGGCCGCTGGCGACGCCAAAACGCAATTCCGTGGGCCTGAAGCTGATGGGGCTTTTGCGAACCCTGAACTGTTTTTCGTAGTAGGCCCCGTAAAGCCGGGGAACGATTCCCCCGGACACTTTTTTTTGGTGGACCAGGGACAAGACGTTCCCGTAGTCATCGACCTGGATGAATCGCGGTCGAATTTCGAACTTTTCCATGATGGTTTCGAAAAACTCAAAATAGATGTCTGCCTCAACCACGGCCACGGCCTTGTCGTGGAAATCAAGGATGTCCGAGAACGTGGCCGCCGGACTGATGTAAAGCTGCCCCCAGTTCTCAACGATGGTCTCTTCCCCGAATGAAAACAGCGATTGCAGTTGCGGGGAGATGGCCATGCCCGGCAGCAGATCGATAGTGCCGTTTTCCAGACGCTGGGTGCATTGGGCATAGGAGCCGGGAAGATAGTGGATCGTCCAGCCCTCCTCGCGTGCAATCAGGGTGAGGAGGTCGACAGCTATCCCCTTTGCCTGGCCGCTCGGATCGGTGAAAATCAGCGGTGTGTTCTCATGGACGCCCACGGTAATCCGAAGGTCGGCCGCAGGTGCGACATCCGCCGACACCACCCAAAACAGGAGGAGAAAAAGGGAGAAACAGGTTCGCATAATCAGGATTCTGACTTCAGCTTTTCCGGAAACGGTTTTCTCAAGCGCATGCGTGATGCTCAACAGTCAATCATGGGCATAATGGCCTTCAGCCTGGGGTAACATTTTTCCCATGCCATGAATTTTTCCAAGATCCCCCGGTTTCGGCGTGACACCGACCTGCGGACGGGCAACAGTAAGCTTTTACATCCAAATGGGGATACAGGTCAACTCGGGCCTGGTGGTCCGGTTCCGGCACGGTGCCAAAAACACCGACTGGTCGGCATCCGGCAGGAGGGGGCTGCAATGGCGATCCGACTCGGCTCGTCAAACCAGGTTGATCAGAAGCAACTGCACGGGCAGCACGACGATCAGGGCCGACGTAGTGAAAAACCAGCAGGCGTTGGCCAGGTCGAGGTCCAGGTCATAGATCGATGGGGGGATCAATGCGCTGAATGCCACCGGCATGGATGACAGAATGATCACCACTTTCAGGGGCAGGCCGCTTTCCATATGACCATAGCCGATCGACCAGGCGGTTGCGGTGGCACACACGGGAACGATGATGAATTTGATCAGGGACACCAGTGTGCATGCTTTTAAATAGTGGCGGACGCTTCCAAAACGCATGGCCAGGCCGATTGAGATCAGCATCATACCGGTGCCCAGGGGGATGAAGATGGCATTGACGATGCCGAACACCTCAGGCCGCGGAAGCCCGGAGAGATTGAGAACCCCGCCGATGATGATGCTGAAAAGCGCTGTCAGGATGAATGGATCGATCATCAATGCCTTCAACCGTTCCCCGACGGAATCCTGCACGGCATCCACAGCGCTGAAATATTTGGCCAGGGGGAACCCCACCGCATAATAGGTCAATTCTTCGAACAGTTTGTAAATGGGTACCAGGGCGAATCCCATCTCCCCAAGATACACATAGCAGATCAGTGCGCCGATGGCGCCGATATTGGTGAATGCGCCGCAGGGGACCAGGGCGCCGGTTTTTCGGGGGTCGAGTTGAAGCATTCTGGCGGCGCCCAGGGCCAGAATACCCCCCAGGGTGATGGCACCGACACCGATCAGGGGAAGGGCGGCAATGGACAGGGAGCGGACATCCACCGTCCAGATGGCCCCCAGAACCGTCACCGGCAGGACGAAAAGCAGGGCGGTCTTCTGGAGGCGCTTGCGCAGCACCTCGAGCGATACGGGCAGGCGTATCCTGCGGGCGGCGGTCAGCCGCTGAATGGCGTATCCCAGGGCCAGGCCGGCGAAGATGATTCCGAAAGAAAGAATCAGTTTGTTCATCAGAAAATCCCGTTTTTCAACTGCCCGTCGAGGCAGGCCAACCACGCAAAAGGGTGGGCATTCTCAGTGGAATGCCCACCCTTTTGCATCGGCAGTTACCCATGCCGGAAGAAAACGACGGACCGGCATCGTCCGGGCAGCGCGGTCCCCGTCCTTAAAAGTTGATTGCCGCGTCCGGTTGCTGACTGAACGGTTTCATCTCTTTGCCGCATTTGGGGCAGAAGATGGTGGCCAGATTGTTTTTATCCATTACCGCTTCTCCCGGCAGATCGATGAAGAAAAGGCCGTTCTCCCTGCTGCTGCAGGCATCGCTGTGGCAGTAAAAACGATGATGCTCTGAACTTTTCAGGTCCAATGGCAGTTGCTTCATGGGTTTGCCGCACCGGGGACAGAAGATGGTGGCCAGGTTGTTCCCGTCCATGACCGCTTCCTGGGCCAGCTCGAGAACGAAGGGGCCATGGTCCGCATGGGTGCAGATTTCACTGTTACAATAGAATTTGGTCGACATGATAACACTCCTTTTAAGGATCTTTTGTAGATGTCTTTTTAGACTGATTTACAGTCACCGCGCAAGCCTTTGTTTCACCGGGTGCCTGTCCGAACTGCGGCGTCGATTTGGCGGCACCGCCTGATTCAAGCTATCGGGTCATTGTTAGCCGGCCATTAGGCAACCGGTGATATTCTTTAGATTTTAAATAATGCGACCGATATCGGCAGATGTCAAAAACAGCGGCCCCAAACCATGTCCGCCCGAACGGTGCCGGCCCAACGATTTTCGCCGTCCCGGACCGCCTTTGCCGGCGCTGTCTGCCATCTTCAGAATTTTGACCGGATGTGATATACGGGAAGCCGGGTCCGGGACCGCAACCCCAAAAAGGATGGCCGGCAAATGCCCTATTTCAGAACCCAGGACGGATGCAGCCTGTATTATGAAACCGTCGGCTTCGAGTTTGCCCGGCCGGCGGTGATCTTTTTGAACGGCACCCTGCAGACCACCATGTACTGGAAGGTCATCGCGGCAGCCTTGAAGCCCGGGTTCCGCTCCCTGCTTTACGATGCCCGCGGGCAGGGGGAAAGCGAACTGGGCCCCTTGCCCCTTTCGCTGGATTTGCACCTGGATGATCTTTTGGCGCTGATTCGTCATCTTGAACTGGGGCCGGTCTGCCTGGTGGGGTTGAGCCATGGCGCGCTGCTGGGCTATGCCATGGCCCGGCGGATGCCCAAAGCGGTCAGTCGACTGGTCATGTGCGCCATCGGGGTTCGGGCTTCCCCTCGGGCCCGGCTGGTAGTCCGGTCATGGCTCAAGATTATCGAAAGCGGTGGGCTCGAGGCCATGGTAAGTGCTGCCACGCCGCATGTTTTCGGTGAAGCCTATCTGGCCAGGAACAGAAAAATTCTTGACCGCATCGCCAAAACCATCGTCCGGCGCAACCGGGCGTCGTCCGTGGCCGCTCATCTATCGGCCATGACCGCTTATCCGAGCCTCAGTTCCATGCTGGGGAAGCTCGACATGCCCCTGCTGGTGATGAGCGGGGCAGACGATCCCCTGGTAAGCACGGAAGGGGCGGCAGCGGTGGCCGAGAAAAGCGGGGGCCGGCATCTGCTGGTGAAAGGTGCCGGCCATTCCATACCGGTAGAGACCCCCGAGTGGTTTCTGAAGACCATTTTGCAGTTCTTGTCGGACCGCTGGTCAGACATGCCCGAAGCCATATAGTCCCCATCCCGGACGCCTCGTTTTTCGAAGATCCGTGCGCCGCTACCCCTATCTGCCTACACCTTGAAACATCCCACGAGGCGGTTCAGTTCCTCCGCCAGTCGCGACAGGGCGTGGGTGCTGTCGTCGACGGCGCTGCTCTGGCCGGACATGTCGCTGGCGGCCCGGTTGACCCGCACCAGTGTCCGGGCCACCTGATCGATGGCCTGCGTGCTATCGGCGACGGTCTGATTGACCTCCTGCACCCCCTGGGACGCCTGGGCCACATTGCCTGCAATTTCGCCGGTGGTGCTGGATTGTTCTTCCACCGCCGTTGAAATCGTCGAAACGATCTGATTGACCTCATTGATCACAACCGAGATGTTTTCGATTTCAGATACAGTGCTTTGGGTCGTATCCTGTATGCTTCCGATCTTATTTTTTATTTCTTCGGTTGCCGCTGCCGTTTGCCTGGCCAGTTCCTTGATCTCGTTGGCCACTACGGCAAACCCTTTTCCCGCTTCACCGGCCCGGGCCGCCTCAATGGTGGCATTCAGGGCCAGCAGGTTGGTCTGTTCCGATATCTCGGTGATCGTTTCGGTGACCTTGCCGATTTCCTGTGCGGCGGTGCCCAGGATGGAGACCCGCTGCGATGCGCTTTTAACCTGGTCCACCGCCTTGCCGGTAATCCGGTTGGCATTCCCGGTATTGCGCGCAATGTCTTTGATGGTGGCCGTCATCTCTTCGGCGGCAGCGGCGACGGTGCTCAGGTTGACACTGGATTGTTCCATGGCCGAGGCGATAGCGGTGGTGCTCAGGCTTACCGCTTCCGATGACGAGGATACGGCGGCCGACTCATTGGAGATGTCTGTCGCACGGGTGCTCATCCTTTTCGACAGGCCCTTCAATTCGGAAGCGGATGCCGCCAGGTGGCCGGCATTCTCCGCGATTTCCCTGATAATGCCCTGCAGTCGCCGGATGAAGGTGTTGAACCATCGGGCCAGGTCACCCAGTTCGTCTTTGCTGTCTTCTTCGAGGCGCCTCGTCAGGTCTCCTTCTCCTTCTGCAATGTCCTTCAGGCCGTTGGCCACATTGTTGACCAGGCGGGAGAAGGACGCGGCGAAAAGATAGGCCAGCGGGATGACCACCACCAGACAGCCCGCATACACCAGGCCCATCGTGATGACCATCTGGCGCGTATTGGCGGCAACCGTTTGCCTGGACACCAGGGCACACAGCCATCCGGCAACCCTGGATCCGTCGTGGAGGGGAAGGGCCGCCTGAAAAAAACCGTCGTCGTCTACCATGATTTCGGCGGAGGCCGGCGGTTGCGCCTCGACCGACAGGGTCGTGTCCACGGCCGTCTGCGCCGTGCCCGCCAGCTGGTTGTACCCGGGCAGCGTGCCGACATTCAGTTTCCCCTGGCCGGAGAAGATGTTGAGGTCCATGCCGGACAGGTTGGCAAGGGTCGCCGAAAAACCACCTTCCAGCCGCTGACGGGCCACCACTGTTCCGAAAACTTGCGATTCCACCAGCTCCGTCTCCCTGTTGTAGACATTGGTGTGAATGGGAGCCGTGGTCTGGAGGCAGAGCACACCGTCCAGATCGATATACTGAACGGTTTCGGCCTCAGCCACCGGGTTGCCGGAAAATTGATTGGCAACCGTGGACAGGGGGGAGGACTCGGATTGTTGCCACGCGGCTTCATTCAGAGGGTCCCCGGCATTGATACGGGCCTGCTCGAAGGTCCGTTGGCCGTCCCCGTGTGCGAAAACCGCGGCCAATGTCCGGTCCGGCATGGCCTGAGCGGATGCGAGGAGCAGCCCCTTGTGGTTGTAGACGGCAGCCTGCCACAAATCACCGGCGCTGATCAGCTGTGCGAGTGCGCCCGCTGTTTTCACGTAGCCGTCACGGGTGATATTGATCTGGCCGGCAAAACCGGCGATGAACTTGATGCTCTCGCCGATTTTATTTACGGTGACCGCCTGGCTGACATCCCGAGTTTGCTTGGCCTGGCGTCTGCCAAGGTCGTCTTTGACCAGGTTGATGGTTTTTTCCAGGTTCCGCCGGACAGCGGCATGGTTTTGTTTGTTCAACAGCATGTAGACGGCTGCCGTCGAGCAGATCATGATAAACAGCACCACCCCGGTTACACCGAATAATAATTTCGACTTGATCTTCATCCAACCTTCCTCGTCCCTCGGTTCAAGGTCCCATGCCCATCCCGACGATTTTCGCCCGGGTTGTTGCGCCGCACCATCGGCGGGCGCTGGAAACCGCCTGCGCCCGGCCGTATGCTGTATTTTTCAGGCTCCCGCAACTTCATCTTTGGTTGACCCATTGAAGGATTTCGGCGGGTATTGCATCGTTTCGGCGACATCCGGGATCGGCCTTCAACTATCCTTTTGAACCATATTCGGCCGGGCCGCCATTTTCTTGAGCCTGTTTGCTGATTGTTTGAATGAACAAACAGCCGCTTTTCCAATGGGGCGGGGTCACCACCCGCGACGTGCCGATATGCCATGCTGCAGGGAATCTTTTTCCGGGACGACCGGTTCCGGCGCCCGTCATATGTTTTAAAACACCTTGACAACCGGACCATGCGAACTTTATTGAAACAGGCAACCGCCTGCAGATTCCTGCCGGAGAATGTCACTCCATTTATTTTGCCGGCGGGATCATCAACCTAAAGGAGTCCTGAAAAAATGATCAAGATAGGCATCGTCGGATGGCGTGGCATGGTGGGATCGGTCCTCATGGACCGGATGAAGGCTGAAAACGATTTTTCAGGATTTGCCCCGGTTTTTTTTTCGACCTCCCAGGCCGGCAGCGCCGGCCCTGACATCGGCGGCGGACCCCAGCCGGTGATGGACGCGAATGACCTGGACCGGCTGGGCGATCTGGCGGTGATCGTATCGTGCCAGGGAGGCGGATACACGGAGCGGACGCACCTGGCACTGCGGCAGAAGGGGTGGACGGGGTACTGGATCGATGCGGCATCCACCCTGCGGATGAAGGACGATAGCGTCATCGTGCTGGATCCCGTGAACCGGCATGTGATCGACAGGGCCCTTGACGACGGCATCAAGGATTTTATCGGCGGAAACTGTACGGTCTCGCTGATGCTCATGGCCATTGGCGGGCTCTTTGAAAAAAACTGGGTGGCGTGGATTAGCTCCATGACCTACCAGAGTGCATCGGGTGGCGGGGCCAATACCATGCGGGAGCTGGTGTCGCAGATGGGACTGCTGGGCGATGGGGCCAGGGCGATGCTGGCCGATCCGGCATCGTCCATCCTGGATATCGACCGGCAGATTTCCGAGACACTGGCCGGTCCGGATTTTCCCACCCGGTATTTCGGTGCGCCGCTGGCGGCCAGCCTGATTCCCTGGATCGATCGTGCCATGGAAAACGGGCAGACCCGGGAGGAGTGGAAGGGGCTGGTGGAAACCAATAAAATTCTCGGGCGTTCGGCCAACCCCATCGCCATCGACGGGCAGTGCGTCCGGGTGGGCGCCATGCGCTGCCACAGCCAGGCCCTGACCATCAAGCTGACCGAGGCCATTCCGCTGCCTGACATCGAGGCGGCCCTTGCCTCGGCGAACGACTGGGTGTCGGTGGTGCCCAACGACAAGGCCGCAACCCTGGCTAAACTCAGCCCGGCGGCGGTTTCCGGAACCCTTTCCATTCCCGTGGGGCGGATTCGTAAATTGAACATGGGGCCGCGTTATCTGACCCTCTTTACCGTTGGCGATCAGCTGCTCTGGGGTGCGGCCGAGCCGTTGCGCCGGGTTCTCAACATTATCCTTGCCCGTATGGACGGCGCCGCCTGATCCTGATACTGAAGGCAGACAGGCATCGCCGACATCCGGCCTGGCCGGCTGTTGCGCTGCTTACCCCTGCAACTCCGTTTCACATGGATAGTACGTGTTTTGGACAAGTATGTTTTAGGCGTTATTGTAGTGTTGCATTCTGTTCATTTTGATGTACTATAAGATCAATGGGTGTGCGCTTCAGCTTTCGGCTCCCCAGATCCTCCGGGTCTGGGGAGTTTTTTTTGGGGCCTGTCGGCCCGTCGGACCGCAGGCCCCGCCCCGGACCACCCCGTGGTCATCCAGCGGCTTGAATCGGCAGGAATTCAATCAGAATCGGTAGGATACGCCCGCTTCAAAAGTAAATGAACGCCAGCGGACTTCATTGAGTCGGGTGTCGGCGACGGAACCGTCTGCAAAGAAGATCCGGTCCCGCCCGGCGTCCGTGGTCATTTCCTGTACGTTCATGCCCAGATTGATCCCCCAGCGGGTTCTGGTTTCGAACAGGATCCTTGCCCCTGCCATCAGACCCCTGCCATCGGCGTCGTGGGAGAAACTGACCGGGTGGTCGAAATCCTCACGAAGATTCCAGTTGGCGTCGGCATCAAAATCAACCCAGTGGTACTCGCCGGTGAAGATGACCCCGATTCCGGAAAACGGGCCTTCCGTGCAGGGAATTGAAAAAAAGAGATCCACGCCGAGCCAGGGCCCTTTCCAGCGGGTCTCATACCGGCTGTCCAGACCGGCAATGGGGCCGATGGGGGTGGTCGCGGGCGGTGTCGTGATGGCCTGGTAGCCGTCGACGATGTTCAGATCCTGTTCGGAAATGGCATAACCGAGCATTGGACAGACCATCATGGTTGCGTCAAAAAAGGAGAACCGGGCGCCGACGCCCAGCGATGCATCCCATACATCGTTACCGTCAACGCCGTTCAGGGACCTGGAAAATTCCTGGGTCCGGTTGTCTCCGCCATAATCCGAATCCCGGTTGTCGCCTGAAACCACGGTTCCGATGTTCACATGGCCCCGCAGGTAGACATGCTCCTTGAGGACCGTCCGGCTGGCCAACTTGAGCTGGTAGATTTCAATATCGGTCCATGAGAGCTCCGAACGGACGTTGGGGTGGGTTCCCTGCCGGTTGCCGGCGATGTGCCAGCTCAGTTTATCGGCGCGGTAGCCGGCGGTCAGGTCGACGATGGCGCCGCAGGCATCGTCGCTTTCAACCGTTTTCACCGGAGACGGGACATCGGATGTCAGGGGCTGCGAAAACACCTGGGACGCGAAAAGGGGAATAATCCAGCCAATCACCAGCGCCGTAAAGAAGGGTCTCATGAGCAGTCTTTTAATGTGTGGTCGCAGTCATTGCCTGAACCAAAGGCGCCCCATCGGATCGCCAGCGGCTACAGCCGTCCCCGGGAAACGCTGCCGTCATCTCACGAAACCGGCCGAAATACAAGTGTTCATCGGGTAGACAGCCGGCTTGACTTGCATCCACCGGTGATTTAAGGTTCGGCCGCTTCAATCGTTGACCCGGCACCCCGGAGCCCCACGTCGCGATTTGCCACGGGGTGCGGCCGATCGAGATGCGGCGGTTGGTTCTGAATGCGACTGTGCCGCCAGGATGGACGGCAACGATCAACCCGACGGAAGGATCCATGACCGATACCGAAAAAGCAGTCGAAGATACAATAGCCCGTGCCGGCGAAGATCTGTTTCAATACGCCATCGACCGTAACGACATGAACGTCATTCTTGGCACCCTGCCGCTGGCGTCTCCTGAACAGCGGGGGACGATGGAATACGAAATTCAACTGCTGAGAATCATATCGGTGGGGTGGGCGGTTTCATTTTTTCTGGCCGACGATGGTCCTAAAGCCGAAATCGGTCAGCATTTCTGGGAACATGTCCGTGTCTTTTCCGGCACCCTTTCCACCTCGGCATCTCTGACCGTGGGTTCGGACATCGATTATTTCGACATCCTCAAACAACGTCTTGATTATTATGTCGCTGCGCTGGATGCTGCCGGCAAGATCCCGGAACCGGCCAGGGCCATTGGTCCTGCTTTTGCCGGCGTTTGTGGCGACGAGGATGATGCCTGTGCCATACTGGCCGGTACCAAGATGTTTTCCCACGCCATCAATGCCGTCCGGGAATACCTGGGCGAGACGGTTATGAAACAGGGGCGAGATGGTGATGGTGCTTAAATCCAAATGGCTGCCTGCCGTTATCAGCGGGCTCTTGATGACCCTGGCATTTCCCAAGCTGGGGCTGTCGGCTACGGCCTGGTTCGCCCTGGTCCCTCTGCTGGTCGCCCTGCGGGGCCTCAGCCCCCAAGCGGCGTTCAGGACCGGTATGATTGCCGGTCTGGCCCACTACCTGACCCTGCTATACTGGGTGGTCTTCACCATGCGGACTTACGGATACCTGCCATGGTGGCAGTGTGTCTCCCTGCTGGTTCTGCTCGCGGCCTACCTGGCCGTCTACCCGGGACTTTTTGCACTGGCGGTGTCCCGCCTTTGCCGGAAACCCGGGCAACTGGTTATTCTGGCCCCGATTTTCTGGGTGGCGATCGAGTATGTGCGCAGTTTTCTTTTCACTGGATTTCCATGGGGAACCGTTGGATATTCCCAGTTTAATCGGTTGCATATCATACAGATCTCAGATATGTTCGGGGTGTACGGGATCTCTTTTCTGGTGGTGCTTTTCAATGCTGCCCTATATGTGCTGCTGCTGTTCCTTGCAGGCAAACCCTGGCGGGGGGTTCCGGTGGACCGGTGGCTGGCCCTGAAGGCCGTCGTGGCGCCCCTGGTGCTGATCGGTTCGTGCCTGGTATACGGAGCCACACGAATCGGGGCCATGGATGAAGCCGTTCGTAACGCCTCATCGCTTCGGGTGGCCGTGGTCCAGGGCAATATTGACCAGGCCCGCAAATGGGATCCGGCGTTTCAGATCGCCACCACCAAGAAATACGTCGGCCTGACGTTGACGTCCGCTGCCCGCAACCCGGATCTGGTGGTGTGGCCGGAAACGGCGACACCGTTTTACTTCGAGGCCAGCCCCAAGCTCACCCGGCTGGTAACCGACACCGTCCGGCGGGCGGGCGTCCATCTGCTGGTGGGAAGCCCCAGCGTTCATGGGGAAGCCGGCAGTCATGCCTACTATAACAGCGCCTTTATGGTGGCACCGGACGGCCGTGCCACAGGGAGATACGACAAGGTTCACCTGGTGCCCTTCGGCGAGTATGTCCCTTTTAAACGCGTGCTGTCGTTCGTGGGCAAGATGGTGGCTCAGGTGGGTGACTTCTCGGCTGGAGAGAAAGGGCGGACCCTGGCGTGGGGAGAGGCGAACCCTCCCATCGGCGTGCAGATCTGTTTTGAGATTATTTTCCCGGGACTTTCCCGGTCTCTTGTGAAAAACGGTGCCGGGCTGCTGGTCAACCTGACCAACGATGCCTGGTTCGGCAGGAGCGGCGCAGCCTTCCAGCATTTTTCAATGGCGGTCTTCCGGGCTGTCGAGAATCGCCGCAGCCTGGTCCGTTGTGCCAATACGGGGATCAGCGGATTCGTTGACCCCGCCGGGCGGATCATCGCGCGAACCGACCTGTTCGAAGATGCGGTGGTCGATCGTCCGGTGCCCGTATTGTCGGAAGCCAGCATGTATACCCGCATGGGCGACCTGCTGCCCATGGCCTGCCTGATGGTGCTGGGTGTGCTGGCGGGGCGGTTCATGATCGGTGGCCGGGAGCCGGCTGGCGATGCCCTGCGGGATTCGCCCCATTGGATTAAGCGATTGATCAGCCGGCTGGCCGGGCGAGGCCCCGGCAGGAAATGATTCCGGTGCCGTCGGGCCAACCGATTGCCCGGGATCCTTTGCGTTTTACTGCGACCCTGAGCGCGTGTGACCCAAATAGGAGATAAACCATGAGTACCGAAGCCAAACAGACATTGAAAGAGCATAAACAGAAGCTTGACCAGCTCAAGGAGTATCTTTGACCTGGTCAGCCAGGAAAAACGGCTCCAGGAGATCGAAGCGGAAATTGCCCGTGACGGGTTCTGGGACAACCCGGAGGGCACCACGGCCATTTTGAAGGAGCGCACCCTTCTGGGACAGCGCATCGACGCCTTTCACGGCCTCGAAAATGATTTGGAGGAAGCGGGCATTCTGCTGGAACTGGCGGTTGAAGAGGCGGACGCCGATGCGATGGCGGAGGTCTCCGGCCAGATCGGCGACCTGGGCCGGCGAATGCACCGGTTTTCCCTGGACATGATGCTGGACGGTGAGGACGATGGGAACAATGCCATCATCTCCATCAATGCCGGCGCCGGCGGTACCGAGGCCCAGGATTGGGCCGAGATGCTGTTTCGCATGTACCTGAGATGGGTGGAGGCGAAAGGATTCAAATCCGGTATTGTCGACTTTCAGCCCGGCGACGAAGCGGGCATCAAAAGCGTCACCTTTACCGCCACCGGTCAATACGCATTCGGCTATCTCAAGTCGGAGAGCGGGGTCCATCGATTGGTGAGAATTTCTCCCTTCAATGCCAGCGGCAAGCGCCACACGTCGTTTGCGTCCGTTTTTGTCTACCCGGAGCTGGACAATGCCATTGAAATCGACGTGGCGGACAAGGACCTGCGCATCGATGTGTTCCGGGCCAGCGGCGCCGGCGGCCAGCACGTGAACAAGACCAGCAGTGCCGTGCGTATTACCCACCTGCCCACCGGCATCGTGGTTCAGTGCCAGCAGGAAAAATCCCAGCACCGCAACAAAGACATGGCCATGAAGGTGCTCAAGGCGCGGCTCTACGAAGCGGAAAAACGTAAGCAGGACGCGCGGCTGCAGGAAATCCACAACGGCAAGGACGACATTGCCTGGGGCAGCCAGATCCGTTCCTACGTGCTGCACCCCTACCAGATGGTCAAGGATCACCGTATCGGTCTGGATGTCGGCAATGTGAACAGCGTGCTGGACGGGGACATCGACATGTTCATTGAAGGGGTCTTATTGTCGGGCAAGGCATAGCCGGTGACCATCCGGAAACGGCATCTTTCGGCCAAGGCCCGCGTTCTCACGCTATTGAAATCCCCGGCACAGCGCTGCCGCGCCTGCGGTTTCCATTTCGTTGCGGCCCCGGCGTGTCGCAGATTCCGTGTTGCGGGGATCCCCCATCCGTCATTTCCGGGAGCACCCGAAATGTTGATTTGCGACTGGCCCTGTCAGTGTCGTGAGAGAACCCATCACCCCTTGAACGCATAGGACCCTGGTGGACAAAAGCAACGCGAACATCGACCCGGAAGCCATCATTTCGCGGGTCTATCCCGCCGGCAACCCGACCCGTGACCTGCTGCTGCGTCACGGCGACCTGGTGGCCCGAAAAGCGCTAATGGTTCTCGACCGGGCCCCCTGGCTGGAGGCGGACCGGTCCTTCGTGGTTCAGGCGGCGGTGCTTCACGACATCGGCATCGGCCGGACCCGCTGTCCGGATCTGGGGTGTACGGGAACCCTGCCCTATGTGTGCCACGGGGTCGAGGGCCGAAAGATACTTGACCGGCTTGATCTTAAGCGGCACGGCCGGGTCTGCGAGTGCCATGTGGGCGTGGGGATCAGCGCACGCCAGGTTGTGCGTCAACATCTTCCCCTGCCGGTCCGCGACATGGTCCCCTTTTCCGTGGAAGAACGGCTGATTTGCTACGCAGACAAGTTTTTCTCCAAGACCGACAACGGACGGCATGAAAAGACCATCGAGGAAATCACCGCCGGCCTGGCCCGATACGAGGCGGCCTATGCGGACCGTTTCCTGACCCTTCATCGGATGTTCAACCAAGCCCCTGGCGACCCGGTCGACAGCAGCGCTGATCCCTGGCCCGGGGGGGAAAGGCTTCCATGAAACCAGACGAGATTCGCGACCTGCTTCGATTTTACTTCATCACCGATGACGGGGTGGCGGATTTCCCTGTTTTGGACCAGGTCCGCCTGGCCGTTGGGTCCGGTGCCACCATGGTCCAGTACCGCAACAAGTCTTTTGGCCTGGATGCCTATGAAGAGGTTGAGGCGGTTTGCCGGTTCTGCCGCGAATCCGGGGTGCCCTTCGTCGTCAACGACGATGTGCTGCTGGCAAAAGCCGTGGGTGCCGACGGGGTTCACGTGGGCCAGGACGATGCCCTGCCCCGGCTGGCCCGGCGCGTCATGGGGCCGCCGGCGATCATCGGTGTCTCCGTGTCCACCATGGCCGAACTGGAGCGCACCGATCTGGCCTTTTGCGATTACATCGGCACCGGTCCCACTTTTGAGACCGGCACCAAGGTCGATGCCAAGCCAGCCCACGGGCTCGCCGGGCTCAGGGATATCGTCAACCGGTCCCCCGTCCCGGCAGTGGCCATCGGCGGCATCGGGCCGGTCAATGCCGTGGATTGTTTTGCCCATGGTGCGGCCGGGGTGGCCGTCATCAGCTGCATCACCCGGTCCGGCGACCCCGCTGAAGCCGCTGCGGCAATGGCTGCCGCCTGCGGTGTCTCCGCCAGGGGAGGGTGGTCATGAGGTCAGCGACCGCAGCGGCGTCGACGGCGCCTGACATCTATGGGCTTTGCCTGGCCGCCCAGCGGGACCTGGGCCCCTACATCCGGGCGACCCCCCTGGAACCGTCCGCTGACCTGGCACGCGAAACCGGTGGCCGGGTGTTTCTCAAGCTGGAAAACCTCCAGCACACGGGCTCCTTCAAGGTCCGGGGGGCCCTGAACCGCTTGCTGGCGCTGGACGAAGGAGAAAAAAAGGCCGGGGTGGTCACCGCTTCTTCGGGAAACCACGGCATGGCTTCGGCCTTCGGCATGCGCCGGCTGGGGATCGAGGGGACCATTTTTCTTCCCGAGACCGCTTCCCCGCTGAAGGTCCGGATGCTCGAGACCCTGGGAGCCACCGTCCGGTTTCACGGATCGGATTGTGAAGCCACTGAAACCTATGCCCGGCAGCAGGCCGATCGGACCGGGAAGGTCTATATCTCGCCATACAACGATCCGGTCGTGGTGGGCGGGCAGGGAACGATCGGGTTGGAGATCCTGGCTCGACTGCCCAGGGTGGACTGCGTCATGGTGGCGGTGGGCGGTGGGGGGCTGATCTCGGGGATTGCCGGGGCGGTCAAGGCACTGCGTCCGCAGGCCCGCATCGTGGGGTGCCTGCCGGAAAACTCACCGGCGATGGCCGCATCGGTCAAGGCCGGCCGGATCGTGGCGGTTCCGGCCCGGGAGACCCTTTCCGATGGCACGGCCGGCGGTATCGAACCGGGCGCCGTTACCTTCGATCCGTGCCGGACCCTGGTGGACGACTGGGTGCTCGTGAGCGAGGCGGAGATCCGCAGCGCGATGATTCGGGTCTTCGACAACCACCGGCTGGTGATCGAGGGGGCGGCCGGTGTCACGGTGGCCGGGTTTCTGAAAATGGCCCCTCAACTGGCGGGCCGGACGGTCGCCCTGGTCGTCTGCGGCGGCAACATCGACACCGCCGTGTTCAAGCGCATCATCTGTCCGACGGGGGATCCCGCAGCACGCCGGCTTCGGCGGTGACACCCGGTTTCCGGCCTTTATGACACCCCCGGAGGTGCCTGCAGCCCATCCCGCATGCCACGCCGGGCCGTAAACAGGAACCCGTCAACGGAGGCGCGTCCAGCGTTCCGGTGCCTTTATGGGAATCAGAAGACGGTTATTTTATGCGATGGCCACTCTCATCGGGACCCTGCTGATGGGAAGTACGGGCTATTTTGTCATTTTCGAGGGGCATGCCACCTACCTCGACTGCCTTTACATGACGGTCATTTCACTGACCACGGTGGGTTACGGGGAGGTGCTGGGCATTACGGGAAACCCCAGCGCCCAGGTCTTCACCATGTTGCTGATTACCTTCGGCATGGGCATCATCCTCTACAGCATCAGCACCCTGACGGCCATGCTGATCGAAGGCGAGTTGACCGGGATGCTCAGGAGAAGAAAAATGGAAAACAAGATCCATGCGCTGTCAGACCATTACATCGTCTGCGGCGGCGGGGAAACCGGATTTCCCCTGGCCGTTGAACTGGTGACCAGCAAAGCCAGCGTGGTGCTCATCGAGCAGGACAACCTCGTCATCGAACGCTGCCGCCAGGTAAAGGGCCTGTATCATGTCCACGGCGATGCCACCGACGACAAGAATTTGATAGCTGCCGGCATAGAACGGGCCACCGGAATCACCATCTGTCTTCCGTCGGACAATGACAATCTTTACATTACCATGACGGCCCGCATGCTCAACCCCACGGCCCGGATCATCAGCAGGATGACCAACAGCCGGCTGCAGCCCAAACTGCTCAAGGCCGGTGCCACCTCCGTGGTCTCTCCCAACGTCATTGGCGCCCTGCGCATGGCCTCCGAGATGATCCGGCCGGCCGCCGTGGATTTCCTCGATAACATGCTCAGAAGTGAGCGCGGGGAACTGCGTATCCACCAGGTTCCCGTCAATGCCGACTCCCCCCTGGTGGGGGTGGCGATCATGCAGTCCGGCCTTCGTGACCAGTTCAACCTGCTGCTGCTGGGGGTGCGGCGCAAGGACGGCGGCTTTGAATTCCGGCCGCCCAGCTCCTTTATCCTGGAAGCGGGAATGACCCTGATCGTCATGGGGGATATCGACAATATCAATCGGGCCAGGGAATCGCTTTAACTGCGGTTTGATGGGTTGATTTACTCAGGTTGCGCGGCAGACCTTGCCTGACGATGATTGTGTTGCCGTAAACCGTCCGGCGATGCACACCGCCGACATGGCGGCCACGCCCTCGATGAGTTCGGGCAGGGAGATCTGACGGTTGAAGTCGCCCAGATGGGGGCCGCTGGTGATCAGGATGTCCTTTTCTCCCCGTTTCAGGCCGGCGAGCTGATTCGCATCGTATCCCCTCGTTTTCAAAAAGGCGATAAACTCGCTGTCGGTCAACCCGTTCTGGTCGGTCCGTCGCAGCAGTTCGGTCATGTAGCGGTCCACGCCCATCTCTTCGATCATGCGGTCGGTGAGACGATCCAGGTCCACCGGCAGCGGGCCCGCCGGCGACAGGCCGGTGAACCCGCTGAAGTATTCATCGAATACGTCCCCGACCATTGCTTTGAGCATCGGCTTGTCGAACAGGTCCCTCGTGTCGACCGGCTGCCTGTTTTTGTCCAGGCCGACCCTGGTTTTATCCCGGCAGCGGAAATGGCTGCCGGCCACCAGCAGCAGACTGAAGAAGTGGCTGCCGATATGCCGGTAAAGGCGGCGGCCGCCGCCGTCCAACGATTCCAGATGCTCGAAGTCCCGCAACCCGGATAATCCGAGATTGGGAAATGCACAGGATGACAGCCACTGGTCCAGGCGTCCTGATCGAAACCACTGGTAGCGGCCCTGGTCGTCACGGCGCAGCCGCTGGGTGCGGTTGTGGAACAGCGGGATGGGTGCATCGTGGATGACCCCCTTTGCCGCCAGCCGGCCCAGTAAAAATGCATTGCGGGCCAGCATTTCCCGGGCGGAGGACGTGTCTATGCGTTGGCCGTTGGGGTAGACGAAGTAGTCCCGGTGGGCCACAAATGCGATCGCCAGGCCATCGGGATGGCGATGGACGGTTCCGGACGGGTTCAGGGGAAGACCGTTGATTCGAAAGACCCGCCGGCTTCCGCCCCACAGGGGCCTGGGAATGTGAAACCGGCGGTCGACCGCATAGTCCGCTTTTTTCAGCATTTCCATCCAGCGGATCTCTTTTTCCAGGCCCGCTGCCGTATCCGTTTTTTTCGCCAGTTTGACGACCAGCAGGTGGCTGCCTTCAGACGTCTGCACCACCAGGCTCCTGCCGATGTACCGCGGGGGACCGGTGGCCGTCAGCCTGTTTTGGGAAATCAGCTGGGCCCAGGAGATTGCCGGCGGGGTCATGGAAGGGCCATTTTTCACCTGCGGGCCCCTGATGGCGACCGGCAGGCCGCCCAGCGCTTCGGCCACGCCCCGGTGGGCACTGCCGCCGGTTTTTGCGAGCATGCGATGCAGGGATGCCAGCGCTTTTGCCCCCAGTCCGTTGCCCCCGGGCATGATGGCGATATCGGTCATTACCGACGCGGCTTCCCGGAACAGGAAATAGGACTGACGGATTTTGCGAAAGGCACTGGATTGCAGAAGCCGCTCCAGGGCGAAAAGGGTCCCTTCGTCGAGAACCCCCGGGTGTTTCTGTGCCAGACGGCGAAGGTCGGCCACGGCGTGGTAGGTGGCGATGAAGTCGAAATGCGGGTCATCCAGGGCGGCTTCGGCCTGGCTTTTCAGTGTGTGGGGATAGGCGGCCATGAGCTGGGCTTGTTTTTAAGCGTTTAGACCGTTACTCAATTACAGGCCCACCAACGCCTCAATTTCGGCCAGGTGCCTGATGTGGTGAGCGGCTTTCAGATCAGGGTTGCGGTAAGCCACCAAAGGAATGCCGGCACCTTCGGCGGCCAATTGATCCACCATGGAGTCGCCCACATAGATCACTTCCCCGGGCGACACCGAAAAGTGCTCGGCCACTTTGAACAGCGCCTCGGGGTGGGGCTTGGGGAACTGCACATCCAGCGCGCAGACCACCAGGTCAAAGAGGTGGTCGATGCGGTTGTCCGCCAGTACACTTGCCATGGTGTCGGTGCGATTGGTGGCCACTGCCGTCTTGAAACGGGGGCGGAGCGCCTCCAGCAGCGGGACCAGCCCCGGTTCCATTTCCATGAATTTCAGAAAGGGGCGGTATCCCAGCCGTTTCCGGTAGGCATGGGCGTCCTTGCGGGTGGCTTCGTCACGGATGAGGTGGGCCAGGGCTTCATCGACGGTATGCATGTGGGCGTAGGCCAACTGCTCCGGAGTCATGGCCGGCAGGCGGAAATGCTCGAGCAGGTGGTTGTAGTAGGCCCGATTGGCTTCCCGGCTGTCGAACATGACACCGTCACAATCAAAGGCAACCACTTTAAGGCAGGGGGTCACTGACCACACTCCTTCGTAATAAAAAGCACCGACAATGCCGTGTCGATGCTTTTGTTGTCATTGGAAACGGTCTCGTTTAAAATGCCGGATAACGCCTGCGCCGCCATTTGATCTGCAGGCCGCAACCTGCCGGCAGGTGAAAACCAGGTCCGTTCCGGGTCACGATCCGTCTTCAATCACCCGTCACCGGCACTCTTTTTGGTCGTTGCAGGTGCCGGCTGCGGTGCTGTCGAAATAATCTGGCCATATACCGGAATGGTGATCGTGGGCTTGATCTGACTGTCCGTGGTCAGGACCACGGTGTCCGCATAGCGGCCGGCAACCGTTTTTTTGTTCTCAATGGTCAGGACATAGCCCTCACTACCGGCTTTGCTGAATGTTTTGACCTCGAACGCAATGTCTTTTCCGTTGCGGGCTTTCGCCCTGAGGATTTTGAACGGATAGGCCTTTTCAGGCGTAATGGTGATCGCTCTTTTAATATCGGTTCCCGCCGGGCCGACCAGTCGTGCATACCGGGGTTCCATTTTGGCAAAGCTCAGCACCGAGCCGCTGATGGCCAACCTGATCCGGGGGTTGGTCGCGTCATTGGTGAAGACCTCGATGTGCTTCTTCATCTGCTTGCCGCCATAGCCGTTGGTGTTGACTTTTATGGTGATGGTTCCCTCGCCGCCGGCGGGGATTTGCCTCGGGTAGGAGGCGACCGAGCACCCTCAACCGGTTTTGACGTTGGTTATGGCAAGGGGGCCGTTTCCTCCGTTCCTGATGGCAAAGTCATGGGTGACCTGGGTGCCGTCCACCACCGGGTCGAATTGGAATGCCAGTTCCGGCAGGTTCGCCTCGGGCATCCCGGCAGCCGCAACGGTGGACGGGGCCTTGCCGGATGGATCCTTTACGTCCGACGCAGCGACGGCCGCGCCCGTACCCCACAGCATTGCAAGCGTTGCCGCAACAACAACCATACGGACTTTCATGCAGACCTCTCCTTGTTGGAAGATGCGCTGATAAACCGCGCCTTAATAAGCAATCGACAAGACATAGTATTTAAGCTTCGGTGCCGATCCTGTCAAGCTACATCAGAAAAAACGGGTCCACGTCAATGGCGACCTTGATTTGCCGGGCGTCGGGCAACCCGTGATGGCAGCGGACCAACCTGTGGACAAAATGGTGGAGCCCGTTGGGGTCCGGGCTTTTGACCAGGATCTGCCAGCGGTAGCGGTTGGCGATGCGCGACAGCGGTGCTTCGATGGGGCCCATCACCTGAATCCGGCCGGGACCCGATCCGCTCCTGGCCAGCATCTCCCGGCAGTGCTCTCCCAATGCCCCGGCATGTCCGGCCGTCCGCTTGGGGTTTTTACCGGATATGCGCACGGCAACCATACGGGAGAAAGGGGGATAGCCCAACGCCTTTCGAAATCCGATTTCCTGATTGAAAAACGATTTGAAATCCTGTTCTTTTGCCGAAACGATGCTGTAATGATCCGGGTTGAACGTCTGGAGAATCACCTTGCCGGGTTTATCCCCTCGTCCTGCACGCCCCGCCACCTGGGCCAACAGTTGAAAGGTCCGTTCTCCGGAACGAAAATCGGGGAAATTCAGGGTCAGATCGGCACAGACAACCCCCACCAGGGTAATGCCCGGAAAGTCGTGACCCTTGGCCACCATCTGGGTGCCGACGAGAATGTCGATGCGGCGGTGTTTGAGATCTTTGAGAAGGCGCACGATCGACCCCTTCCGGCTCATGGTGTCCCGGTCCATGCGGGCCACCCGGGCCTGGGGAAACATCTGCACCAGGGCTTCCTCGATTTTTTCGGTTCCCACGCCCAGAAGCCTGATTTTTTCGGAACTGCACGACGGGCAATTGGATGCGGCCGCCCGGGAGAACCCGCAGTAATGGCAGCGAAATGCATTGGCCCGCTTATGCAGGGTCAGGGAGATATCGCAGTTGTTGCATCGAATGGCCTGGCCGCAGTCCGCACAGACGGGAAAGGCGGCAAATCCACGGCGGTTGAGAAATACCAGGGCCTGGTCACCCTCATCCAGAGTCTTGCCAATGGCCTGTTGAAGCTGGGGGGTGATGTAGCGATGGATGCCCCGTTCATCGCGGATGTGGGACAGGTCCACGGTCTGGATGGCCGGCAGGGGCTGGCGGTTGACCCGCCGGGACAGCATGGCGGTTTCATATTTTCCGACGGTGACGTTGTGCCAGGATTGCAGCGAAGGCGTGGCCGATCCCAAAATTGCCAGCGCACCGTGATGACGGGCCCGCACGACGGCCAGATCCCTGGCATTGTAGCTCAGACCGCCCTCCTGCTTGTAGGAGGCGTCGTGTTCTTCGTCAACGATGATCAGGCCGACTTCGCCAAAGGGGGCGAAAATGCATGACCGGGCGCCGATGGCAATGGTCGCTTTCCCGCCGGCGATGCGGCGCCACTGGTCATATCGTTCACCCCTGGACAGGCCGCTGTGGAGCACGGCCACGGTTTCTCCAAACCGGGCCCGGAAACGGCGTTCGGTTTGTGAAATGAGGGCGATCTCCGGCACCAGCACCAAAACCCGAAGCCCCCGGTCCAGGGCGGTTTCGGCCATCCGCAGGTAGACTTCGGTTTTCCCGCTGCCGGTGACGCCGGCCAGAAGCACGGTTTTGAATCCCCGGCCCAGCAGCGGCGCCATGGCCTTTATGGCCGCCGCCTGTTCGGTGGTCAGTCGGGGCGGGGAATCCGGTTCGATGGGATCGCCGAACGGATCCCGGTAGATCGTCTGTTCATAGGTGCGGACCTGGCCCGCCTTTTCCATTTCCCGGATCAGTGCCGGGGTGGTCCCGGCGCGGGCCTTCAATGCCGGGAGGCTCAAATCGCCTTCGGTCCGCAGGATGTCCCGGATGCGCTGACGTTGACGGGAGAGGCGGTCGGAAATTGCCTCGGTTCCCGATACCGTTGCCCACCGGATGGATTTGGGCCGGATCTGACGTCCCCTGATCTGGCGATCCACCCGGACCCACTCCCGCTGGCGCATCGCATGGATCAATGCCCATGAGACGGGTTGTCCGATTGTTTTCTGCAATTGTTTGATGTCGGCCGGCCCCTGGACCAATGCAGACAGCACGATCGCTTCCAGGGGCGAAAGGGACGGCAATCGCATGGCTTGTCTGCCGGCATCGCCGATCGTCAGTATGGCCACGTCGGTCAGATTCAGCCCGGCGGGCAGGGCGGTGCTGATGACCTGACCCAGCGGGTGCATGTAATAGGCGGCGATCCATCGAAAAAAAGGAATCAGGGTTTCCGGAAAAAGGGGGGTCGCATCGAGTACGTCCAGGATGTGCTTGATTTCCGGTGGGTCCATTGTCGTGGCCGGGCCCATGAGGTACCCGGTCACCGTTCGCCTGCCAAAGGGTACCAGCACACGCTTCCCCGGGCAGGCCTGTGGGATCAGATGGTCGGGAACACTGTAGGTGAAGATGTCATGGACCGGTAGCGCCACGGCAACCGAAACCATTTGCCGGTGAGGATCGACTTGATCCTCCTTGACAGCGGCCGTGTCATTTTTTATTTTAAATTTCATTTTGTTGCGAACATTTTTTCCCGGTTGGGAGGGCGATTGGCTGTCCACTATCACCGGGAAACTGCGTTTTCAATCATATCATGCGTTGCATGCATTCCCAATACCTGCTAATAGTTTAAAATTCGACGGTTTACCTGTTCTCCGCAACAGCGTTGCCCATAGGCTGCCTGTGTCAGCGAAAACCGAGTGCTTCGACTAAAAAAATGAGGGAACGGCGTTATTTTTAACAGTCAACCGATGTCGGGGTTTTTCATCTGGCCCCCTGAGATTGCCGACCTTAACACATCCGATGCATCAGACGCCATCCCGTATGAAAAAGGGCCGGCGGAAAATCATCGCTCTGGTTGTTTTCGGCAGCCTCGACCATCGCTCAACTTACGACCCACAAAGGAGGAAACGGTATGAACGGAATCCTGAAACGCGTCATTGTCCTGCTGACCGTGCTTGCGCTGGTCGCAGTTCCCTGTACGACCTGCTTTGCCCAGGAGCTTGAACAGGATGACGATATTGTTGCCGGGAAAATGGCCGGCGATGCCCTGGTTGTCAGGCCACTGGGACTTTGCGCCACGCTGATCGGCGGAGCGGTGTTTCTCGTATCCCTGCCGTTTTCCGCGCTGGGAGGCAACACCAAACCCGCTTACGAAGCCCTGCTGATGGACCCTTTCAACTTCACTTTCAACAGACCGTTGGGTGATTTTTAAGGCGTATTTATCCAACGCAACCAACCACTGCCCGGTGTGCCATCGCCGGGCCCGAAAAGGAGGATGTGTGCCCGTACATCTTGTTGAACACCCGTTGATCAGACATAAAATCGGCCTTATGCGTGCTCACGACGTTACGACCAAAAAATTCAGGGAGTTGGCCAACGAACTGGCCACACTTCTCACCTATGAGGCAACCAAGGACCTGGAAACCGAAACCATTACCATCAAGGGGTGGGCAGGCGACGTGGTTGTCGAGAACATCAAGGGCAAGAAAATTACGGTGGTCCCGATCCTTCGTGCCGGCCTGGGCATGATGGACGGTGTGCTGAACCTGATCCCGTCGGCCAAAACCAGTGTGGTGGGGCTGTACCGAAACGAAGAGACGCTGGAACCGGTGCGCTACTATGTCAAAATGACCAGCAAGATGGAAGAGCGCATTGCCCTGATCCTCGACCCCATGCTGGCCACGGGCGGCACCCTGACGGCGACCATCGACCTGCTGAAAGAGTCCGGCTGCCGGCAGATCCGGGGGTTGTTTCTCGTGGCCGCACCCGAAGGGCTCAAGCGGCTGGAAGCGGCCCATCCCGATGTGGACGTTTATGTCGCGGCCATCGACGATAAACTTAACGATATCGGTTACATTCTGCCGGGACTGGGTGACGCCGGCGATAAGATTTTCGGGACCAAGTGATCCGCCGGATTTGAAACACGGTTTTAACGGAGCGCCCGGCACCCCACCGGGCGTTTTCTATTTTACCCCGGGCGCCTTCGCGGGGCACCACCCATACCCGGGCCATCCCCGATAGGTCGCGCCCATCATCATCGTTTTCCGGGTCAGCAACTGCCCCGAACGCAAACCAGGATATCATGTGATGATAAAAAACCTGTTTAAATACTGGACCCTTCAGGTCTTCAACCCCGGTGCGGTGATCAAGGATAAATATGCGGCCTTTCAGTCGCTGCTTGAAAAGGACAAAAACGCCCATGAGCTGATGGCTGAACTGGAAGAGATATACTACGACCAGATGCCGGTGGATTTTAACGTCATCGAAAAAAAATATACGCAATTCGCCGCCGCCGTCGGTGATATGATTGCCGACCTGTACAAGATTTGTCCCGGCAAATACAGCGCCTTGAACACGTTTCACCAGAAATTCGACCATTACGTCCGGTTTATGCTTGCCGCCGGCAAGGAGGATACGGATCCACCCTATGCGATGCCCCTGGACCATCGGCAGGCATTGGACGAATCACTGGCAGGCGGCAAGGCCGCCAACCTGGCAAGGGCGTCGCAAACCTTGCGGCTTCCCGTGCCGGCCGGGTTTGCCATCACCACCCGTGCATTCAATCGGTTTATGGCCTTCAACGATCTGCACCGGCTGGTCGACGATAACCTGGCCCGGCTGGACATTCATTCCGGAGCCTCGCTGGCCCGGGTTTCCGATGAAATCTGCCGGGCGATCCGGGAGGCGACCGTTCCCGAAGATGTGCAGGAAGCGATAAACGGCACGTTGGCCGGGTTACGGGATGTGTGGGGCCCCGGACCGCGTCTAGCCGTTCGAAGCAGTGCCAAGGGTGAAGACTCCAGAACCTCCTTTGCCGGCCAGTACCTCACCGTGCTGAACGTCGGGGATACAGAGATTGCCAGCGCCTACAAACAGGTTCTGGCCAGTAAATATTCCCCTTCGGCGCTGGTCTACCGGATAAACTACGGCATGGCGGACCGGGAGGTGCCCATGGCCGTGTTGGTGGTGGAGATGATTGCCGCAGTGGCCAGCGGGGTCATGGTCACCCGTGAATCCACCCGGGCATCAGACAACCGGCTCTCCATTCATGCCGTGTGGGGGCTGGGACAACTGCTGGTGGACGGCCAGTCCGTCCCCGCAGTCTACCAGGCCACCAAAACAGATCCGCCGGACGTCGTGTTCCAGCGACCTCACCGTCAGGCAGAGCAGCGAATCTTCGATCCGGCCCGGGGCCTGGAGACGCGCCCCCTCGATGAGGTCAAAAAGAAGACGGCGCCGATCCGGGAGGCCACCGCCTTGACGTTGACCGAATGGGGCCAGCTTCTGGAGGACCATTTCGGCCACCCCCAGGATGTGGAGTGGTGCCTCGCCCATGACCATCGGCTGGTTCTGCTTCAGACGCGGCCGTTTTACGACGAACCCGCCCATCAACCCTCAGGGCGGCTGACGTGCAGCTTCGAGCCGGTTGACAATGCGGTGCTGGTGTCCGGCGGACAAGTTGCCGCCGCAGGCATTGCGGCCGGTAAAACCGTCACCATCAGGGGGCTCGATGACCTGGCCCATGTTCCGGACGGTTCGGTGCTGGTCACCCGCACCATCCCTCCGGATTTTGCCGCCGCCGTCAATCGACTGCATGCCGTCGTGGCCGAAGCCGGCAGCGCCGCCGGTCATTTTGCATCGGTGGCCCGTGAATTCGGCATCCCCACCATTGTCAATGCCGCCGATGCCCTCCAGGCCCTGCCCGATGGGATCGATGTGACCGTGGATGCCGAAACCGGTACCGTCTACCGGGGGGTGGTCCAGGCCATGGTCGACAGTCCCTGCGCCCGGCGGAACCTGCTGGCCGACAGCCCGTTCATCAAACGGCTGGGTGCGGTGATGAGTTTTATTTCGACCCTCGAGCTGGTAGATCCCGGCAGCGTCAACTTTGCTCCGGAAGGCTGCCGTTCCCATCATGACATCATCCGTTTCGTGCACGAAAAGGCCGTGGCCGCCATGTTCCAACTCAGTAATATTCGCCTGCGCAAAATCGGCGGCTCCAGAAAACTGACCATCGGCATTCCCATGCTGTTTTACGTGATCGACGTGGGCGGCGGCCTGGCCGACACGGTCGACGCCCAGGCCCCGGTGGGCCTGACCGATATTGCCAGCAGGCCGCTTCGCGCCCTGTTCAAGGGGTTGACCCACCCGGATATTCAATGGGGGGCGTTTTCCCATTTCGACTGGGCCGCCCACGACAAGGTGGTCATGAGCGGTGGTTCCATCAGCCCGGAATCGGCCATGTTTGCCAGTCACGTGATCATTTCCGACTGTTATGCCAACCTGAACCTGCGTTTCGGGTATCATTTCGTGGTTCTGGATACGGTCTGCGCAGACAAGGAGGCGGACAACTACATTTTGTTGCGCTTCTCCGGCGGTGGTGCGGATATCGAAAAACGCCGACTGCGGGCCGCCTTCCTGGGCCTGATCTTTGAACGGCTGGGGTTTGAGGTGACCCGCAAAAGCGATCTGATCGATGCACGCTACGCGGCCGCCGGTAAAACGGAAATTGCCCATACGCTGGACATGGTCGGTCGACTGCTGGGGGCCACCCGGTTGATGGACATGTATCTGAAGGACGAAACCATGGTCGATGCCTATGCGGAGGCGTTCATGCAGGGGCGGTATCATTTTTCCAATGTGGCGCTGTAAGGGACGGTTCCGTTAAAAAGCGGGAAAGGAAGACTTGTGGGCGGTTACGAATTAACATGGATCACCGGGGATCTGGCAGCGGGACATGCACCGCTTTCATACGACGACCTGGACGTCATCAGGGCTCACGGCATCCATGCCATCGTCAACCTGTGCGGCGAATATTGTGATCTGCACGAGATCCAGCAGGACAGCGGGTTTGCGGTGTACTACCTTCCCATCGCCGATGAGTGCGCCCCGGATATGGGGGAAATGGAAAAAGCGCTCGACTGGCTGGGCCGGCAGATCCTCAGCGGGCATAAAGCGCTGGTGCACTGCCGCTTCGGCGTGGGGCGCACCGGAACATTTCTCAGCGCCTACCTGATGAGAACCGGCATGGATTTGAAGGCCGCCGAGAAAATATTGAAAAACACCCGTGCCAATCCGTCCAACTATTGTCAGTGGAAATTGCTGCGCCAGTATAACAAGCGGCTGAAAACAGAACGGGGCAGGACGCGTGAATAGAACCATTGGTTTTCTGACCACCCTGCGCGTATTCGTGCCCTTTGCCGCCGGATATTTCCTCTCTTACCTCTACCGGGTGGTCAATGCGGTGATTGCAGCGGATCTGGTGGGTGACCTGGGCATCGGCCCGTCGTCGCTGGGCCTGCTGACATCGACCTATTTCATCGCCTTCGCGTCTTTCCAGTTGCCGCTGGGAGTCCTGCTGGACCGGTATGGCCCACGTCGCATGGAAGCCATGCTTCTGCTTTTCGCCGGACTGGGGGCCTATCTTTTTTCGCGATCCGGCACGCTGGCCGGCCTGGTGGTCGCCCGCGCATTTATCGGATTTGGCGTGTCGGCATGTCTCATGGCGGCCTTCAAGGCCTACACCCTCTGGTTTGCCAGGGAGAAATGGCCCCTGGTGAACGGATTCCAGATGGCCGCGGGCGGTTTCGGCGCCCTGGCGGCAACCGCCCCGGTGGAGGCGGCCCTGCACGTGACCGACTGGCGCGGGGTTTTCATGGTTCTGGCCGTGCTCACGCTGGTGGTGGCTGTGGCCGTATACATCGTGGTCCCGGAAAAACGGTCCGGCGGGAACACAGAAAGCCTGCGGGATCAGTTGAAAGGGGTCAGGACCGTTTTTACCAGCCGGGCGTTCTGGCGAGTGGCCCCGCTGACCACCATGTCCCAGGCGTCCTTTCTATCCATCCAGGGGCTCTGGGCCGGGCCCTGGCTCAAGGATGTGGCCGGGCTTGAGCGCATGGCCGTGGCCCATGTGCTCTTCTGGGTCGCCGTGGCCATGATTGCGGGATTCATCCTGCTGGGATCCCTGGCCGGACGCTTGAGCCGGTCCGGGATCAGCGTGCTGACGACCTCCGTGACCGGCATGGGCCTGTTCATGGGGGTCCAGCTGGTGGTGGTGGCATGGGGAGCGGCCGGTCCGGTGCTGCCCCTCTGGCTGCTGTTCGGCTTTTTCGGTACGTCGGGCATTCTCGCTTATGCCGCCCTGTCCCAAAGCTTTCCCGTGCAGTTGTCCGGACGCGTGACCACCGCTGTTAATCTGCTGGTGTTTGTGGCGGCATTCCTCTGGCAATGGGCGATCGGTGCCATGATCGGTATCTTTCCCGTCTCGGCCGACGGCAGTTATGCCCTCGCCGGTTATCGCACGGGGTTTTCCATCATGCTCGGCATACAGGCGCTCACCGTCGTCTGGTTTCTGGTTGCCGGCCGTATGGGCAAACTCAGGGCGGCCCAAAGGATCGATTGACGGGAAGGGCAGGCGTTTTTCCGGCAAGCTCCGGCAGGCCTCTGGGGCGGCATGGTAAAACAATCGAATATGGTCAACGGATCAGTGCAAAGTTATACGATAGACGTGTTTAGCAACGGTATTCTATCCATTTTTTAAAAAATAGGGTTCCCGTTTATTTTCAAGACGTTGGTTCCTCAACTCCGGCTTGTCCGGGTCAGGGAGGTTCAATGAAGATTTACACCGGTACGGGGGATCGGGGCAAGACCAGCCTGTTCAGCGGCGAGCGGGTTTCAAAAAGCAGCCCGCGAATCGAGGCTTATGGAGACCTGGATGAACTCAATTCCGTGATCGGTGCGGTGGCGGCAAGTCTTGATCCGGGGGACGAGGCCTTGACGGATGAAATCCGGAACATTCAGACCATGCTGCTGGCGGCCGGTGCCTGGCTGGCCACGACGCCCGGTGCTGCGTCCACTCGTTTCTTAAAGCCGTTTACGATGCATCCGGCCGAAAGCCTGGAAGGCGCCATCGACCGCATGAATGCGGTCCTGCCGGAACTGAAGCATTTTGTAGTGCCCGGCGGGCACCTGTCCGCATCGCTGGCCCATATGGCCCGAACCGTCTGCCGGCGAACGGAACGGCGCGTGATCGAACTGGTCGACCATGAGGACGGCGAGTCGGGCCCCTCGGAGACGATGAAGCATATTCTCGTATTTCTCAATCGGCTCTCCGATTACTTTTTTGTCCTTGCCCGATTCTGCAATCATTCACGTGGGCAGGCGGATGTGCTGTGGAAAGGGTAGATGACAGGGGCCGTTTCAGCGCACGCCTGGTGGCCCGCCGGTGGCTGGCCCCCGGCATCCTTGAAGTGCGGCTGACCCGTCCGGCGGACTTCGCCTTCATGCCCGGCCAGTTTCTGCGCATCGGGATGGGCGGCTACCAGCGGGATTACACCATGGTTTCCGGACCGGATGCCGACACCATCGATTTCTGCATCGCCCTGGTGGAAAAGGGGCGGTTTTCCAGTGAGATCCTGAAGGCCGGTATCGGAACCGCTTTTCAGTTGACCGGCCCCCACGGGCATTTTATTTTCCAGGGACCGGTTAACCCGGCGGTGTTTGTGGCCACGGGCACCGGCGTGGCCCCGTTTGTGGCCTTTTGTCGGGGCGGGGTCGAAGCGGCCCTCCTGCTTCACGGCGCGGGGTCGCCTGACCGGCTGATCTACAGGGATCTCCTGGAAGCCGTGCTGCACCGGTATGTCCCCTGTATCAGCCGGTTGCCCGGGGATCATGCCGGGCAGGGCAATATTTATCCGCACCGGGTGAGCCGTTACCTCGAGCAGCAGCTGCGGCCGGGCACCTATGATTTTTACCTGTGCGGCCGGCGTTCCATGATCCGGGATGCCACCGCCATCATCGACGACCGGTTCGGCCATTCGCGCATTTTCATAGAGACCTACGACTGACTAAAATGACTGAAATAGCATCCTTTTTTCACTGTTGTTGTAAAGGACCATTTTGGCCTTGAGTGTCCGTTCCTCGCCAAAAATGTTGACCAGTCGGATGCCGTCGGGCACCTCCTCGATCAGATCCACATTTTCCAGTACTTTCTCCTCGACTCCGTTTTTTACCACAAAGACATTGACGTCACACATGGCGTGCCTCCCTAAAGCGGTTCTGGTTAAAACCCAATGGCCATAGTGGACAATTCGATGAGTAAATGCAATACCGATCTGATCATACATGCGGCAGGAAAAAGCGGGTTGATTGTGACCGTAAAATTGCTATGTTGATCGAATCAGGATCGGCCCCCCCGATGGCCGGCAACAGGAAGGAACCCGAAACGTCAATGGTCAAACAGGCATCCAAAGAAGCAGTTGTTCTCATTCTCATCGCCATTGGGCTTGCCCTTGCGGTTTATGCGCTGCGGCCCGATAAGATCGGCGACCCGCCAGTGGCGGTAAATGACGGTGACGACGGGCAATTATTGGCCCAGAGCGCCTTCTCCGAGATTTCCGTCGATGAAGCGGCGCGCCTTTTCACGGAAAAAAATGCTGTTTTTGCCGATGCCCGCCATCGGGCCGATTTCGACGCCGGACACATCAAGGGGGCTGTCCACCTTTACGCGGCGGACCCGGAGGCCTGGCTGCCCGCTTTCCTGTCGGCGACAGACCCGGCTGCCACGATCGTCGCCTATTGCGACGGCGAAGATTGCCATCTGGCCCCTCAGCTGGCCGAAATCCTTTATTTGAACGGGTTCGTCCATGTGAGCTATCTGAAGGACGGCTGGACCCGATGGCGTGAGGCCGGTCTGCCCGTCGAATAGCCATTCCCGGGGGCGCTGCTGTAACCGGGCGCCTTTATTAAAATTACTAAAAATAAAAAAATTAAAAAGTAATATGATAAAAAGTATTGACACGCACCTGTGTGTAATTACCTTACCGTCAAACAGTTGGCAACGGGTCGATGACCCACAGACAGGGAGGTAATATCATGCAGCTTGTCAGATTCAATCCAACCAGAGATCTGTTCAATGTCCGGCAACGGATGGACAGCGTGTTCGACGACCTTTTCAATGGCTTCTTCGATGGCAGCCGAACGGATATGATCCGGGGGTGGAACCCGAAGGTGGACATCTTCGAGGAAGACGACCACATCGTGATGAAAGCCGAACTCCCGGGCGTGGAAAAGGACAAGATCGCCATCGATGTGAACGGCCGGGTGCTGACGGTCAAGGGGGAGCGGTCCAGTGACAACGAGGTCAAGGAGGAGCGATACACCCTTCGTGAACGGTTTTTCGGACGGTTCGAACGTTCGTTCACCCTGCCGGCGGAAACGGATTCGGAACAGATCAAAGCCGAATACAAGGACGGTGTGCTGAAGCTGAACATCCCCAAACCGGAGACCGGCAAGCCGAAGCGGATCAGCATCCAGTAATTATCGGAGATTTCATGGAAGAGGGGGGATGGGCGGCCGTGCGCCCATCCCCTTTATTCTTTTCAGGGCGACTGCCGATATGGCTCCGCAGAAATGCCGTAGCGTCGCATGATCTGCTGCAGGGCCTGGCGCTCCAGACCGCAGGCCTTGGCCGCCTGGGTGACATTGCCCTTGCTCAAGGTCAGCATGTGCCCGATATAGGTGGCATTGAAGGTGCTCAGATTGTTCTCTTTGGCTTCCTTGTAGGGCAGGTCCAGAAATGGCGGCATGTCCGGCCCCGGCCCCGGTGACGGTTCCCGGGGGATGCCAACGTCCTTGGGGGTAATTTCGTCGGCGGGCGAAAAGAGAATCCCCTGCATGATCAAATTTTCCATTTCACGCACATTGCCCTCCCACCGTCGACCGACGAAGGCATCCATCAATTCCGGAGATAATCGTTTCAGGGGTTTGTCGAGTTTGGCGCAATGTTTTTCCAGCAGATGGTTGGCGATCAGGGGAATGTCCCCTGTGCGCTCGCGAAGCGGCGGCAGATGGATGGGCAGGACGTTGAGACGATAGAAAAAGTCTTCACGAAAGTCACCCGATTTTATCTTTTCAGACAACGGCTGGTTGGTGGAGGCGATGATCCGCACGTCCACCTGGATGGGGCGCGCTTCTCCCAGCGGTTTGATTTCCTTTTCCTGAAGCACCCGCAGCAGCTTGGTCTGGATGGTGGGCGCGATGTCACCGATTTCGTCCAGAAAGATGGTGCCGGTGTGCGCTTCCTGGAACAGGCCCTTTCTATCGCGGGTGGCATGGGTAAACGCTCCTTTTTTATAGCCGAACAACTCGCTTTCCAGTATGTGCTCCGGTACGGTGGGACAGTTCACGGCGATAAACGGACGTGTGTTCCGGTTGCTCAGGGCGTGAACCGCACGGGCGGTCAGGTCCTTGCCGGTGCCGGATTCCCCGGTGATCAGAACGGTGAGGTCATTTTTGGCGATCATTCTGATCGTATCATAGACCCGCTGCATTTCGGGGCTTTTGCCCACCAGCTTCTGGAACATATCCGTTGAGCGGCATTCGTGGTGCAGCCTCAGGTTCTCTTTGAGCAGGCGGCTGCGCTCGAAGGCCTTTTCCAGCCGCATGACCAGCGCATCATGATCAAAAGGCTTGGTGATAAAGTCATAGGCACCGTGCTTCATGGCCTCGACAGCCATTTCGATGCGTCCGTAAGCGGTCATCATCACCACCGTAACCTCTTCGCCCCGGTCGGCCTTTATCTGTTCCAGGACCTCTATCCCGCTGATGCCGGGCATTTTTATATCCGCCAGCACCAGGTCGTAGTCGGTGGCGCGAATCATTTCCAGACCGGCTTCCCCGGAGGACGCGGTATCCACCTGACACCCCAGTTCGGGTTCCAGGCTCCGTTTGAGAAGGGTGAGCATGTCCGGTTCGTCGTCGATGATAAGCAGATGCTGTGTCATGGTTGATCTCCCTGATAGGGGGGCGTGACGGGCAGCGACAGGGTAAACGCCGCTCCGTGGCCGCGCTTGCTTTTTACCGTGATGTTACCGCCATGACCTTTGATGATGCCGTAGCTGACCGAAAGTCCGAGGCCTGTGCCTTCACCGGTGGGTTTCGTTGTGAAAAAGGGATCGAAGATCCGTGGCAGGTTTTCTTTTTCGATGCCATGCCCCGTGTCCGACACCTCGACGCTAATCCGCCGTGCCGCCACGTTGAGTCCCGTGGTGATTTTGATGGCGCCTTGGGGCGTCACCGCATGGATGGCGTTCATCAGCAGGTTGATAAGCACCTGTTTGATCTTTTTTTCATCCATGAGCACCGGAGGTATGTCGGTTTCGAAATCGGTTTCTATCTGAATGTTTTCCAGGTTGCTGTGATGGCGGAGGAATCCGATCACATCGTCAATGACGGCGTGGATGTCCAGGTTGGCCTTCCGCGGGCTGGAGGTTCTTGCAAAGTTGAGCAGATCTTCCACGATGGCCTTGCATGACTTGACGTGTTTTTCAATGGTTTTCAAATCACTGTATCGGTCTGACTTGGGCGCCTCGCTGCGCAGCAGCAGCTGGGTATAGCCCAGTATGATCCCCAGGGGATTGTTGATCTCGTGGGCGATCCCCGAGGAAAGTTCGCCGATGGAGGCCAGCTTGTCCGCCTGGGCCATCTGTTTTTGCATCAAGCGGCGCTGTTCAATGTCCTTTATCAGAAAGTGAATGGTTTCTCCCTCTTCGGAGGGACTTTTCGCCAGGCTGCCGGAAAGCAGTACCCGGCGCCGGTTGCCATCTTCCAGATTGAGATCGAATTCCTCACTGGAAATAAAGCCCCGGTCTTCGATGTGACGGCTGATGGCATGCCAGTCCTCGGGGCGGGACAGAAAATCCTGAAAAAATTGTCCCTCGATCGTGTTGGTTCCGGAAGCGGTCAACCCTACCATCTGCTTGCCTGCCGGGTTGAGGTTCACGATCCGGCCGTCGGTGCGGGTGACCAGGATCATATCTTTGGAGACTTCGAAGATCCGCCGGTATTTCTGCTCCGAAATGACCAGCGCCTCGGTCCGGTTCTCAACCAGCTGTTCCAGATTCTGGTTGAGATAAAGCAGTTCCTTGTGAGCGGTCTGAAGGGCCTGGCGATCCTTCAGGATGGTTCCGTAATTGGCCCATGTCCGTTCGAAAAAAAGCGTGACCGAGGCCACCACAATGAAGGTGAACGTGTTGACAGCGCCGGAAAATGGCCGGATGGCGGACCACAGGTCCTGGAGACCGGTCAGCAGGAAAATCTGTTTGAGCAGGTGGCCGGCGGATCGGGAGATGGCAAATACGAACAGGGACAGGCACACCCACAGCAGATAGGTGATGACGATGTTGTTGGGATCTTTTTTTTTAAGGCGCAGGCTCAGGCCGAAACTGAGAAACGCGAACACGATCATCAGGATGGATCCGAGTACATCCACGGCCCAGATAGGTATCAGGGAAACGTTCATTACCGGACACCTCCACCTGATTCTGCCGGTGGGGCCTCTATGAGCATATGGCGCAGGCCCAGCCACAGGCATACCATGGCCGGGACGCACAGCAGATGGTCCAGTTTGGCGATATAGTATAAAGCCGCCAGCCATTCGCGGCCGCCGGTGGCAGAGACGTGTATCTGCCACCGGCCGAGACTGGCTACCTTGACTGCCCGAATCTGTTCATCCAGAAAGTGAACCAGCAGGGTGTCTGCATTCCAGAGAATGAAGAACAGGGCCACATACTGGATGTAGCGCCATCCGGGTCTCTTGACCAGTCCTGCCTGCCGGAGCCAGTAGATTAAAAGCATCATCGAAAAGAGGAAAAAAAGATGGGCAAACTGGTGGACCCACACTCCTTCAATGCCGGCATGACCCTGAGTGGCCATGGCGGGAGCCGCCGGAAACAACACCAGAAAGAGGATTGCGCCAACAATGTCGCCGATCGTTTTTTTAGGTTTCATAGCCCCAAATAAATCCATTGGTGAGCGAACAGGTGCCGGATGATGGTTCTGATGGTAGCTGTGCCGCCAATCACGGTCAGGCGATACCACGTGAAAAATAGCCGTGCTGCCGATGCGGCAGATCTAAAAGGTATTCAGTCTTGGGGACCCTCGGACGGCCTTGCGTCCGATTCTGAATCGAGGCGCCTTGTTTTCTTTTTTCCGAAAAACGTTCTTATGATGACACCGGCCGCGAACCATGCCAGGTAAACCAGAAAAAGGGATATCACAAACCAGAAAAAGGAACTGATGACGACGGGATCGCTCCCCGAACGTGAGAATTTATAGATATAGTCACGGCCAACGAGTCGCATCAGATTGTCGGGCGCATAGGCTCTGTTGACGTAGGCTGCTGCAAAGAGAATCGGCAGGATGGTGGTGATGATGCTTTTCAGGAAGCCTTCAAAGAAGTAGTCGTAATAAGCTTTGTTGAGTTGGACCTGGTCAATGTTTCTTGCCAGGGCCTTACCCTTTTCGCGATCTTCACAGGCCATCGCTTCTTTACGCAATTCAAACCAGTGTTCGTAATTCGCTTTCAGTTCGACGTATCGTTGGGTGTGGTATACCCTGGCCAGCAGCTTGGTAAACGCGACCAGCACGGCCACCAGCAGCAGAATCACCATTGCCGGGCCCAGGTGCTGATTTAGCGGAGCCAGGATAGCGTCCAGTATGGCGGCGATGGCACCGATCCCGTCCATAATCCTGTCCCACAGCATGTCCAGGAAATCATCCATGGTTAACCCCGGGGAAACGCATTCACAGCCCCTATCGGTAAGACGTATTGGTGAAAACAAAAAGGGGGAAGGCGATTGCCTTCCCCCACCATTATCCTAACCCATCGACTAGATCCAGATCTCGATCTTGAAGAAACGGAAGAACAGGAAAAACAGGGTGATGGCCAGAACCACCTTCAGTGTTTTTTCGCTGAAGAGTTTCTGCGCCCGGCTGCCCAGCATACCGCCGGCAAACCCACCGATAATAATGGCAATCATCAGCCACAGGTCCGGATAATAGCCGGTCATCAGGTACCCGATGAAGGAGCCGATACTGGAAAAGGAGGTGCCGATGAGTGAAATGGGGACAGCCACATACATGGGCAGCGCCCCAAGGGTCGTCATGGCCGGTACCAGCAGAAAACCCCCGCCGATACCGAAAGACCGGGATACCACGCCGATGGCCAGGCCGAGGATGGCGAAAAGCAGGGGGTTGATCTTGAACTCTTCACCCCAGAATTTGAACCGGTAATCCACCAGGCTGCTCTTGACCGGTTCGATGCGGCCCATCTCCACGGAAGACCCTTCGGATTTGGCCTTGGCCACGGCATCGTTGAACTTTTTGACCATGGCTTTGATGTTTTTACGTTTTTCCATCATTTTCGGGGACAGTTCCCGCAGGGTCTGGATACCCATGAGCACGACCAGCACGGCCAGCCACTCCTTGTAGGCCTTGAGGGGCAGGACGGCGGACACGTATTTGCCCAGCCAGATGGAGCCGATGAAGATGCCGAGTCCGAATGACAGACCAATCGGCCAGGCAACCCGCCGTTCCACCACCGCATAACGATAAAACGAGCCCAGGGGTGAGAAAAGGGTCAGCGCCATGTTGGAGGGCTTCAACACGTTGGCGGCGTTGATGCCGACGGGACCTGCGGTTTTAACGACCAGCACCTGGAATGCCGCCATCAGCATGCCGCCTGCAGCACCGATCATGGAGAAGTACGTGCCCACGAGAATCGCGCCGATGGTGATCCAGAGGGGGTTCATGTAGCGATAGCCTTTGCTCAGCCAGAACCCTTTGCCGGTAATGTTGTAGGAACCGCTTTTTTCACCGTTGACGTATACATCGAACCCGGTGTCCGGTGCGGTGTGGCGATAGGATTTGAAGGAAACGGTAAACTTGCCGGTGTCTTTGTCCAGCTTGATGGAGGTTCCCTTGTCCCAGTACTTGCCGCTGGTGGCGTGGTCGGTGATCACCGTACGGGAAAAGATGGTCACCTTGCCGACGTTGTTACCCTCTTTGACGATGGTGTTGATGCCGTAGCTTGACTCGTTGGCATACCTGAGAAAATTCCATTGCTCTTCGGTCTGGATGGGGCCAAGCATCGTTTGGGCAACCGGATCGACTTCTTCGAATTTCTTTTTCAGGTAGTACATGGTGGTGTTGTAGATTCCGCCGCCCTTGCCCAGGAGCACGGAGGGACCACCGAATTTCTTTTTGCCTTCCTTGCCGAAGGCATCCGGATTGCTGGTGATCATGTAATACATGGGAGGAATCTTGGTGTCGGCGCTGAAATTGGCCTTCTTCATGTCTTTCTTGAAGCGTTTGACTTCATGCGCACCGTCGGTGTCCTGTGCGGCAAACATTTTCTGCTGTGCGATGGCAATGTACAGGTCCTGTCCGGGCGCGATCGACCCTTCGATCGTAACCACGTCGCCTGCCTTGTATTCGCTCGATGAAATGGTGGCTGCGGCACTGCAGATACCGGTGACCGCAAAAATAGCTATTACCGTGAACATAATAGCCGGGAATAAAACTTTCTTCATTATCAACCTCCTCTAAGAAAAATTAAAAATTGCCCTCCTGTCGGGCAAACCGTGAAAAAACGGTCTACAATTGAGTATAATCGGCGCAGGTTCCCTTATGTATGGTCGTCTATACCTGTCTGCCCCCCTTTCCACAAACATCCAAACCTTTTGAATTGATATCAGCACAAAAAACATCAGGGAATCTGTACCTTGAGCGCTTTGTATTTAACCGCCAGGACGCCGCCGGACCATCCGCCGACCGTCCCAATGACGGCTGCAACCAGGCCCTGGACGCCGGACATCAGATAAAATCCACCCATCCGGAAGCACAGGGCATTGACCGACACGAATGACACGAGCGCCACCAGGGTGCCGACAACCGCAGCCATCGTCTTTTTTCGTTCGATTTCGTCTTCGGTGCGTTCGATCAGCATGTAACCGGAGATGGCCGCATTGCCGCCAATGACAACGGGCAGCAGAATGGACAGGGTCTCCAGGCTCATGATGCCGCTGAAGAACCCCGCCAGAATCAAGGTGCCGATCGTGCCGGTCAGCAGGCTCCAGGCAAAGGATTCAATGGCCGGCATCGCACACTGGATATGGACAAACGCTTTTTTCATCGGTTTCCTTCCGGGCAATCCGCAGGGGCTGTCTTCAAAAGCATACAGATCACCCATAAAAATAATCTCCCTACAACCAGCAAAGCCTGTGCCATCGTCTGGCAGCCCTTTCCGCGGAATTCCCGATGAGATGGTAACCTTTTGAAACTTTGTACGATACAGCTATTTTCATCTCTGGTCCGACAAATTTATGAGGGCGCCTACCGTGGCCGCTGACCTGGATTGTCTATGGCCGGCGCAGTAAAAAAACTGCGGCAAGACGATTTGCCGCCTGAACCTTGGCTTTTTCTTACGGCAGAACATTGCAATTAAATTGTTTCAATGCAATAAATAAAATGCATATGGTCGACATTCACTGTCGGTCTGTTGGTTCACGTCCAGCCGATGGCACAAAGTATTACCAATGTCATCAATATGATGAGGAAAGACGGCCCTAAGGCTGTCGCAACATCACCCACCACATCATGGCATGTTTGTTGCTGTAATGCCGAAGATTCAGTAATTATGGGAAATGCCGGCCCTGTCGACTTTCATTCAGAGATAAAGGGGGCCGGGCGGTACCCAAGCCGGGACGATCTTTCCCATAAAGATCGTTAAAATTGCAATTTTCTGGAGGCAAGGTATGGAAAAAGAAGTTTTCAGTCTCTGTTTTATGTGTTCGATCCGGTGTCCGATCAAGGTCAAGGTTAAAGATGGACAGGTGACGTGGATCGAAGGAAATCCCCATGTGGCAGGCATGGAGGGCAGCTTGTGTCCCCGTGGTGCCGCCGGAACCTCCCTGCTTTACGACCGGCAGCGGGTACAGAGCCCCATGATCCGGGTCGGTGACCGGGGGTCGGGGAACTGGCGCAAGGCCAGCTGGGACGAGGCCCTGGATTATGTGGGCGACAAACTCAAATCGATCATTGACCAGTATGGCGGCCACAGCGTGGTGCTGGGCGAGCGCACCCAGCTGGCCACGCACGTGAGCAAGACCTTTTTAAAGGCCATCGGTTCGCCCAACCATTATACCCACGATGCCCTGTGCAAGGGATCGGTCAACACGGCCTGCCGCTCCCTGTTTGGCTGTACCGACGGGCAGATCGGGGTCGACTACCGCAACACCCGGCACATCGTGCTTTACGGGCGAAACATATTTGAGGCCCTGTCGGTCAAAGAGGTCAACAACCTGATGGCCGCCATGGAAGATGGGGCCAAAATGACCTACATCGATCCCCGGGTCTCGATCACCGCCACCAAGGCGCATCGCTACTGGATGATCCGGCCCGGCACCGATCTGGCACTCAATTACGCCCTGATGCATGTGATCCTGGATGAACGGCTCTACGATGCCGCTTTTGTGGACCGCTGGGTTCACGGCCTGGCTGAACTTCAGGACTTCGTGCAGCCGTATACGCCCCAGTGGGCCGAAGCGGAGACCGGGATTCCGGCCGGGGAAATCGTTGCACTGGCCCGTGAATTGGCCAAGGATGCCCCGACCGTGGCCTTTCATTACGGCTATCGGGGAGCCAGCCACACCAATGAAATATATCTGCGCCGGTCCATTCTCATGCTCAATGCATTGATGGGATCCATCGAGACCCCGGGCGGCATTTTTTTTAAAAAAGGTCCCGGTGAAGCGGGTGGCAAGGCGGCACGCAAACTGGTGGAACAGGATTTCCCCAAGATCGAGGTTCCCCGGTTCGACAAGGCGGGAACGCCCGACTTCCCGTTGCCGGACCCGGCCCACGGGGTGCCCCACCGGCTGCCCTACGCCATCATGAACGCCGATCCTTACCCGATCAAGGCCCTGTTCAACTACCGTTTCGAGCCGCTGATGTCCATTGCCGACACCGCGTTGACCCGCAAGGCGCTGGACGAGCTGGACCTGATTGTCACCATCGATATCAACTACAGTGATATCGCCTGGTACAGCGATGTGATCCTTCCCGAATCCACCTACCTGGAACGAACCGACTGTGTCCAGCAGGCCAATGGCCTGAAGCCCCAGATGTTTCTGCGGCGCCAGGCGGTGACGCCCCGCTACGACACCCGTGACGGCGCCATGATTCTCAAGCAGATCGCCGAACGCATCGGCACCGGTGATTATTTTCCCTACGAAAACATGGACGAGCTGGTCCGCTGGCAGTTGGAAGGCACGGGATTCACGATGGCGGATTTTGATGCCAAGGGTTTTGTTGCCTATGGCAAGTCAAAGATTTTCTGGGATCGGATGGACGGCCTCAAGCTCAAAACGCCGTCCAAAAAGATCGAGTTCAAGTCCTCGCTGCTCGAGGACGCCGGGTTTGAGTCCCTGCCGGCATATGAATCGATGCCGGTGCCGGGGGCGGGTAAGTTCCGGCTGGTCACCGGCCGGGCCGCCCTGCACACCCACGTGTCCACCCAGAATGTGGAATACCTCAACGAGCTTTGCGGTGAGAACCTGCTTTGGATCAACAGCCATAAGGCCGCCGAACTGGGCATTGCCGACCGGGCCATGGTGGAGATCGCTTCCAGCCGTCACACCGGGCAGATGCGTGCCTATGTCACCGACCTGATCCATCCCGACTGTGTATTTCTGCTGCATGGGTTCGGGCACCAGGCCAAGCGGGCCGAGCGGTCCTACAACAGGGGCGTCAGCGATGCTGCGCTTCAGGAAAACATTTACGACAAGGTGGGGGGAAGCCCCGCCTATCACGATACCTTTGTCAATGTGAAGGCTGCCTGACCGGCCGCTATCCACAAGGGCGCCATGGTGGGTTGCCATGGTGCCCGCAGGCATTCAACAGGATAAGAGGACTATGAGCAAATACTATCTCTTTCAGGACACCAAGAAATGCATCGGATGCCATGCCTGTGAAGTGCAGTGCAAGGCCAACAAGAATCTGCCGGTCGGGCCCCGGCTGTGCCAGATTATCCAGGTGGGACCCAAAATGATCGGCGGACTTCCCCGGGCCGCCTATATTTTCATGCCCTGCTTTCACTGTGAAAATCCCTGGTGCGTGGCTGCCTGCCCCACCGGCGCCATGCAGCAGCGCAGCAGTGACGGCATTGTTTTTGTAGATCACAGCCTTTGCGTGGGCTGTAAAACCTGTATTTCCGCATGCCCCTGGGGGGCCCCCCAGTGGAATCCGGAAACGGGCAAGGTGGTCAAGTGCGATTACTGCAAAGACCGCGTGGATCAGGGACTGGATCCCGCGTGCGTGACCACCTGTACCACCCACTGCCTGAAATTCGGCACGGTGGAAGATATGACTCAGATTCGCCGGGAGCGACATGCCCAGACCGTGGCCTCGCTCGAGCACAGCGCCTTCTGAGGCAGCGGCCCGGCCCCGCTTTCACACCCCCACGGGTGAAACCTGTGATGCGGGCGGGCTATGGAAATTCGTATTTCGGGTATACTTTTATTTACCATAAAGATGTTTCCAACACCCATACCCCTTCCTCCAGATCCCTCCGGGCTTTTCCCGGGGGGATCACTCCTACCGTGGCCAGGGCACGTTGATACCGATTGTTGAATGCCGGCCAGGGGGAGCGACGGCGGCAGGGAGCATGCGGGTGGGCAAGAGGTCATTCATGTCGCTAAGCCAATGTCCGGTCACGGAAAGCATTCACCATATCGATGGTGTCATCGGCAAGGGTGGTTTGTCGCACCCGAAAAGCCGCCGTATCGCCGAAGAAATTCACAGCCTTCTGGATGACGTGGCCTGGGGCCGTGCCGGTGATGATCATCTGCCGGCCGTCCGGGCGTTGATCCGGGACCTGCTGGACGATGAACATGCGCCCGAGGGGCAACGGCTGGGGCAGCATCTTCACGGGATCATGGAAACCCACGGAGAAGTCTTCGAAAGCCATGTGAAGACCCACAACTGCCCCACGGAGACCTGTGAATGGCTGACGCCGGCGCCATGCCAGATGGCCTGTCCGGCGGGTATCGACGTACCCACCTATGTAACGCTTATCGGCGAGGGCCGGGACGCCGAAGCCATCGAAGTGATCCGCCAGGACAATCCCTTCCCCTGGGTCTGCGGGCTGGTGTGCACCCGGCCATGTGAGTTCATGTGCGTGCGCGGTCGCATGGATTCCCCGGTTTCGATTAAATTTCTCAAGGCCTTTGCCGCCGAGCGGGCCATGTCCGAGGGCAGTTACCGCAATCCGGAAAAAGGCCCGGACCAGAACAAACGGGTTTGTGTCATCGGTGCCGGTCCAGGCGGCCTGAGCGCGGCCTATTACCTGGCCCTGAAAGGGTACGGGGTTCACGTGATCGAAGCACTGCCCACGGCAGGCGGCATGATCATGGTGGGCATTCCCCGGTACCGGCTGCCGCGGGAAGTGATCGACCGGGAGGTGGCCATGCTGGAAGAACTGGGCGTCACCTTTGCGTACAACACCCGGTTTGGCGAAGATGTCACCCTGGACGATTTGAAGTCCCGGGGTTATGAGGCCTTCTTCTTTGCCATCGGCGCCCACAAGGCCTATAAATTGGGCATCCCCGGTGAAGCGGATTTTCCCCAGACCATGGAGGCCATCGACCTGCTTCGCCGGGTGGCTTTAGGAGAGCGTCGTGTGCCCGGAAAACGGGTCGTGGTAGTGGGCGGCGGCAACGTGGCCATCGATGCCGCGCGAACCTGCCTGCGTCTTGGAAGCCCGGAGGTGACCATCGCCTATCGCCGGACCCGCCACGAAATGCCGGCCGATGAGGAAGAGGTGGAACAGGCCGAGGAAGAGGGTGTTCGTTTTTCCTTTCTCACCATACCGGCCAGGATTGTGGGAGCGGACAACAAGATTACGGGGCTGAACTGTGTCCGAGCCCAGTTGGTAAAGCGGGAAGGCAGCAGTCGCATGTCCCCTGTTCCGGTTCTGGGCAGCGAGTATACCATGGATGCAGACGTGGTGATCAGCGCCATCGGTCAGAAAGTGGACCAGCTGTGCATGGGCGACCTGGACGGCATGGGGTGGACCCGGCGGGGCACCATTGACGTGAACATGGTCACCATGGAAACCTCTGTCGAGGGGGTCTTTGCCGCCGGAGATGCCGTAACCGGTCCGGCCACGGTGATCGAAGCCATCGGGGGTGGCAAGCGGGCGGCCGAGGCCATCGATCGCTACCTGCTGGGCATTCCCCAGCCCCAGATGCCGCCGGTTCCCGTTCGGCGGCGCCGGGAGGCATGCATCGAGGTGCCGGCCAGCACCAAAACGGTCATCAAGCGGCCAAGCATGGATATGCTCAACCTGGACCGCCGCCGGACCACCTTTCAGCAGGTGGAGCTGGGTTATACCGAAAACATGGTTCGCGAGGAGGCCCGCCGGTGCCTGCGTTGCGACATCTGCCGCCGATGCGGCCGATGTGTGGAGGTCTGCCGGGACAAGATGGGCATCAGCGCCCTTGAAATGGGTTATCTGGATTTCGACCATCCCGGCCACACCGACCTGCGGGTTACCGAGGAGCGCTGTATCGCCTGCGGTGCCTGCGCGGCCAATTGTCCCACCGGCGCCATGAAAATCGAAGACCGGGGTGACGAGCGGCTATTGATACTTTGCGGTACGATCCTCAACCGTCAGAAGCTGGTTTTTTGCCATTCCTGCGGAAAGGCCATGGGCCCAAAGAAATACCTGGATTTTATCAGCCAGCGGGTGAAGTCAGCCGGTCAGGTGTCGGCGGATGCCCTGGTTTGCGAATCGTGTGCCCGGACCAAAAACGCCCGGTTCAATGTCGATACCATGCTGGTATAACGTACGGTCCTGGTTTTGGATTATTAGGAGATTTTGCAGGCGATGTGCTTTATTCGACGTTCGTCTGCTGTGGTCGCTATCCTAACAGGAGAGAACAATGGTTTTCCGAAGGGGTCAGAAGGTAGAAATCTTTCAACGCAGCCAGGACGAGAGCTGGGAAGCTTACATGGATCGCTTCATCGGCCTTCACGGCATCATCACCGATCCGGATACGGCCATCAACGACCCGGATGCACTGGTCGAAGTGAGCCTGGAGGGCAAGGGCACCCATCGGCTGCCCCAGGATTGTCTGCGGCCCATCGACGGTTGATGGTCGCCTGGATAAAATGGTTCAACCACCTGTTTTACCCGCATCGTTGGAACGGCGGGGGAAATGCAGCAGGAGCAATACACCTATGCGGGTTCAGGATGTGATCCAGCAAAAGCGCCGGGTGGTGCATACCATCCCGGCACAGCAGACTGCCGAAGACGCTATTGTCCAGATGACGGAACAAAAGGCCTCTGCCTTGATTGTCGTCGAGGGGGATAAGCCGGTGGGGATATTTACCGAACGGGATGTGTTGCGCTGCCACGTGGCCTGGCGTCACCGCCTGTTCCGGGAAATGCCGCTTTCCGAAGCCATGACGGGCAACTTGATCGTCGCCCGTCCCGATGATCTGGCGAGCAGCGCCATGGCCATGATGATAAAGGCGGATATCCGCCACCTGCCGGTGGTGGAAGACCGGCGGATCGCCTGCATGCTTACGATTTCAGACCTGGTGAAACACCACGTGGGTGAACTGACGGCGGAATTGCACTATCTGCAGGAATACATTACCGACCTTCAGGACGCCGCACAGGATTGATGGTTTCCTAAAAAAGCCGATGCCTGCGTTACGCCGCATTCCCCGGGATTGGCAATCCTTGATGCCGGCATTATCCGGAAACCGTCCGGAAAACGACAATTTACGAATCTATCAGGATTAATGAGATGATCACGATAACGATTGACGGCACATCATACCCGGCGACGGCGGGCCAGACGGCGCTCCAGGCTGCTCGGGAAAATCAGGTCAGCATCCCCACCTTATGTTACCACCCGGCCCTGAAACCCTCCGGGTCGTGCAAGCTCTGCGCAGTGGAAGTCACCGGCAGGACCGGCGGTCGGCAGATTGCCATGCTGTCGTGCATTCTTAAAGTGTCGGATGGTCTGGATATTAAAACCACGGGACCCATTGTGGACGCCGCTCGCAAAAAAGCATTCGAGAATTTGCTGCGCATGGCACCCCAGTCGCTCCAGTTGCGCCAGATGGCAGCGGAGTACGGGGTGGATGTGGAGGCGCCGCCGGACGGATGCGTGCGCTGCCGCCTGTGTATCCGGGTGTGCAAAGAGATCGTCGGCGCCGGTGCCCTTAAAATGAAAAAGATTGATGGGGTTGCCTTCGTGGTGCCGGAGCCGGATCGATGTATCGGGTGCGGCACCTGTGCCAACATTTGCCCCACCAATACGATCCGGGTGGAGGACATCCAGAATGTCCGCACCGTGACGATCCGCGATGAGTTGATTGGCAAACACCCCCTGGAGCGCTGCGAGGGATGCGGTCGATGGTTTGCCACTACGCGGTTTATTGACTTCATCGAACGCCGCACCGCCCCCCACCCCCATGTCAAAGAGACCCATGCTTATTGCCCCACCTGTGCCAAGCTGTTTTCGGACCGGACCCGGGCGGTATCGGACCACACGGTGAAGACTCGCATGCCGGGGCATTGAGATTTGATATTGGAAATTGGAAAGTGGATAGAGATGGGTGGAGATGAAGCGCGTTTGCGAATTCGTCGGAAATGCAGTTTTCGGGGCCATCAAGTTTCCACTTTCTAATTTCACGATCCGCAAACGGTAACGTCATTTTCTGCCCATTATTCGAATATTGCCGCCCCAACCACAAAAAAGCCCCTTCCGGTGTGGAAGGGGCTTTTTTGTGACAAAATGTGTCCGGCTTTTAGATTTCCAGCCAGGAGTCGGAGTACAGGGTTTTACCGAGGATGACATCAACGGTCTTGGCGTAGTCCAGCATCTCTTTGGAGAGGCTGGCACGGTCGGGTTCAACACCATCCAGCATGCCGTAGATCAGGTCCACGATGTCCTGGCGTTCACCCTTGCAGATGGCGGTCTGCTGCTCGTCGCGCGGATCGGTGATGATCGATTCCATACCGCATTTCATCAGCATTACGGTGTAGGTCTGGTTCAGGATGGGGCGCAGGTGGTCGGGCGGCCCGTTGGAGATGTTGGAGAGGCCGCAGGTGCTCCTGGCGCCCGGAGCCATATCCGGAATCATCTTCTGGAATTCCATCAGGCTGATGGCCTGGGGCTGCTGGATGTTCACCGGCGTCACGATGCCGTCTACCCAGATTTTCTCATTGGGGATGCCGGCTTCGTTGGCGAAGTAAAGCAGTTCCACGCACAGGGCGGCGCGTTCGTTCTCATCGCGGGGCAGCCCCTCGGGGCCCCACATCAGGGCGACGAAATCGGCGTTGTACTCGGCTGTCATGGGTACCATGCGCTCGTAGCGTTCCGGCCGGCACATGATGGAGTTGACGATGTGCGGGGTGCCGGAAGGAACCTGCTTGATGACTTTCAGGGCCGCCTCGATGGCGTCGATGTTGGAGGTGTCCAGGGCCAGGGGCAGATCCGGTACGACGTCCTGGACGACTTCGACCACCCACGGCATCAGTTCGTGGCCGTCTTTTTTGGCAGGGCCAAGGTTGATGTCGATGTAGTCCATACGCTTTTCCTTCTGGAAAAGGGCTTCTTCCTGGATCGGTTTGGGATCCCGCTCCTTGAAGGCACGGCCGATCTTTGTCGAAATGACATTTAAACTTTCGCCGATAAGTAACATGCGACTTTCCTTTCTTTTCTCGGCATCATGCTCCGGCCAGTGTTCCGGCCATGGATGACGCTATTGCCAACGGTATGGCCGGCGAACCGGCCAGGAAACGACGGCCGGGGCAATCCAACGCTGGGTCCGCCCCGACCGTAAGATCACATTGCGGTTACGCTCTGAGGAAGCCGGGAATATGTGCCGCTTCCCGGGGGCCGACAGTGATGGTCCAGCCGGGCAGTTCCTCTTCCACGTCGCCCACGATGGCGGCGGCATAGCCGGGAATGACCAGTTCCTGATGTTTGATCTTGTCGGTGATGCCGCTTTTTTTAACGAACATGCCCACATCGTCACCGGCGAACTTGCCGGCGGCCCAGGCAGTGAGCACGGACAGGCCTTCGGAGTCCTTGATGAGCAGCCAGGTGGGGACCTTGCTGGCCTCGATTTCACCGGAGACGATAAAATACGTCAGGGCAAAGTTGGTGGTCACCAGCACGCGGGAATTCTCGTCGGGATTGTTGACGGGATAGATCCCTTCAGTGACGGTCATCGGTCGCTGCGGGTCGGTGAAGATGTTGAGGCGTTCCAGCAGCAGCGGGAACAGGGACTCGCCGGCAAAGTCGGACAGCACCACGATGCCGCCGTATTTGGCCACGTACATGGCTGCCAGCATGGTTTCTGTGTCCAGGTTGGACGCCATCTCGCACGGAAGGGCGATGGTGGGAAAACCCACGGCGCGGTTGCCGTCCTTGAGTGCGGCGCGGCGAATGGCGATCATGTCTTCATTGGACTGTTTGGGGTCCCGTGAACCGGGGTCGAGCACCAGGTCCTTGAGGCCCATGCCGGTGAGCTTCTCCGACAGGGCGGTCAGTCCGTCGATGGATTCGGCCTTGATGGCCAGCGGCAGGTCATTGTCTTTGGCGATGGCGCCGAAGGCGTCTGCCGTGGCCTCGGTGGCGGCATACATCAGCGGCCGCTTGAAGGCACAGGCGGCCACGCCGGCCTTCATGACCTCAGCGTCCTCGGTCATCAGGATCAGGTTGAATTCCGATGTCTCGGCGACCTGTTTGGCTGCGGCGGCAAAGGCGTCTGCGTTTCCGTCGACATCCTTGACGGCCACCAGCTCCGGGCGCAGGTTCAGTCCCACACGTTCGAACTGCAGGGCGTTCCAGCCCTTGAGCTTGGATTCCAGGTCGGCCGCAGCGATATCGCTGCCGATCTGGGCCGCCATCAGGGTCGGGTTGTAAAACGTTTTTTCATGGCGGTATTGAACGGTCTCGCCGCCGGTGGTTGCCTTGCGCACGCCCTTGCCGACCACGACGGGGCGAATAGGCGGTGCGGAGGCCTCGGAGAGTTTTTCACGCGCTTCATCGGAGACGTAGGGGCAGCTGTCCAACTCGGCCTTGCCGGATGCCAGGTTCATGGCAAAGGCAAGGCAGGTGGGAACCCCGCATTCCTTGCAGTTGGTCTTAGGCAGGAGTTTGAAAATCTGAATACCGGTTAATGCCATACTATTCTCCTTGTCTGTATGGGCAATTCACCCGGCCGCAACGACCGGGGAATCGGTTCGTCTAGGGTAACGGAGCGGGCAGCGGTGCCCGCCCCGTCGACTTTGCTGTTAGCCGATCAGCGGATCCATGGACAGCGCCGGATGGCCTTTTTCCTGGAGGTAGGGCAGGATCTCCTCCTCGGTGATGCCCACGGTTTCGTCGGCGATCATGTCGTAAAAGTTGTCGATCCCGTTTTCCTTGCCGAATCGTTCCAGACGTTCCTTGATCTCTTCCTTGAGGATCTTGGGCATCCAGACCATCCGTGCCAGGCCGCCGTCACCCTTGATGAATTTTTTCTGGGTGATGTTGAACTTGGAGTGGCCCACGAACCCGGGTGATGATGCCCCGCCGCCCATGACGCCGGCCAGGGTGGTGAACTTCATGCCGCAGGGGGTTTCCCCGGCGTAGTCGCGGTTGACCGTCATGACCCCGTTGCACGAGGGCAGCATGGCCGCGATGCACTCGCAGCAGCCGCAGGTGGTCATGGGATCGGTGACCATGGAGTAGAAGTTGTAATGGGTAACGGCTCCGCGGGACGCTTTGTAGACGAAGTCGTTGACCCCTTTCCACTGGCCCAGGACCGGGTCGATGCATTCGCCCTTTTCAATGGGCTGGTTGGGGCCGGTGGGGTTGATTTCATATGACGCCTTGCAGTCCATCCAGTTGTAGGCGCCGCACAGGCCGGTCCGCTCCGGGCTGACCGAGCAGACATGGTTGGGGGCGAAGGACTGGCACAGGGTGCAGGAGTAGAACACTTCCACGTCCTCGTCGGTCATCTTCTCCACCCGCTCGTCGCGCATTTTGTATTCGGCGCGCGCCCTTTTGGTCAGCTCGTCCACATCGGCTTTCTTGGTCTTCAGGGTGACCTGAACCTTGTCCAGGATCTTGCCGAAGTCCTGGTGGAACTTGGCGTGCAGCACGACACCGATGTCTTTGAGGGTGAACCCCTTCTCGATGGCGGCCTTGCTGATGCGCACCCAGGAGATGTCGCGCTGGCCGATGTGCATGATGCCCTGGATGTAGTTGATCAGATGGTGAATCTGGCGTTCCAGGATCGGCTCGAAGTCGCTCTGGAATTCGCGGCCGGCCACCTGGATGTATATCCCCATGGGGAAGGTGTCGCCTTCTTTGAGGTCTTCCACGTCCGGACCGTCCACAATGACCTTGCCGTCTTCGATGTCGTTCATCTCGGCCATCTTGACCAGCTCGGTGCACTGGGTCTTGCCGCCGCCGCACTGGGCGTACAGGTCGGCGCCGCGTACACGCTCACCTTCGTAGGCCGGACCGAAGGCGCAGGGGATTTCGATGTCGGAGACGATGGTTTTCAGGCCGCGGACTTCGACCGACCGCTGGCAGATCTCGTCATGGGGTACGTTGGCCACCACGTGCTCGTAGGTGCAGATACCCGTGGGCAGGATCTCGGGGATGTCGGTGTCCGCCAGGGTCGGGAAACCCCAGTTGACGCAGCCGGCGGCCGCCACGCCCCACTCGGTGCCGATGTCGCCCAGGGCGTTGACAAAGGCAAAAATCCGGTCCTTGTTGTAAAGCAGAATCTTTTTGTGGTCGCCGGGCTGGACGCCGCCGAAGGCCATGGCCGCACGGTTGGCAAACCCGAGGGCGAATACGGCCGAGGAGATGTCCGGTCCGAAGGGCACGATACGGGTGTTCCACCCGATCTGGACATCCTGTTGGATCAGCTGCTCGATAACCGAGGTGCCGTTGTGGTTGGCCGCGCAGAACATGTAGAGGCTGCGTTTCTGGTAGTCTTCGATGATGTCCTTGGCGATTTCAGGCGTTGGGGCGGCACCCACGATGGCGGCAAAGCCGGGGGCCGAACCGTCCACGAACTCCACACCGCGTTTCCGCAGGATGGTGTCGTCCGCCGGGCCCACCCAGATCTTTCCGGCGTCGATATCCGGATCCTCTTCCGCAATGTAGAAATCCGGCTGGTCGAGAATCCGCAGGGCTTCGATGATTTCGTAGGAGAAGATGGCGCCCATGCCGGCGTCCAGCAGGGGACCGAGGTAGGGCAGGTGGTTTTTGCCCTTGACATGGGGAGGCAGCAGGCCCCGGGCAAATTCCAGCGGTTTCTTCAGGTCTTCCAGGGTTTCCACCTTCATGCCGGTGAGGGAGTAGATCACCGGCAGGTAGTAGGCCGTGTTGGGAAAACCGATCTTGGTATCGGCGTTGTAAGTTTCGAGCGCCTTTTTGTAGAGGCCTTCAGCGGTGGAGACCACTTTGTACCCACCTTGAATGGCGGCAAATGCGACTAATTTAGACATATCGTATTCCTCCTTCGTTGAGGATCTGGTTGAAGATCAATTATGCATCCAGGGCCTGGCGGTCGGCCATATCCATGAGGACGCGTTCCCTGGCCTTGTCGATACCCAGTTCCTTGCGTTTCTTGTCGATGTGGGCGATCATCAGCTGGGCATGCTTGATGGGATCGACCTCCAGATCCCACTTGCCGCCGTAGACCTTTTCCAGTTCCTTGGACAGGTAGTCGTGGAACACCGGCGCACCGGAGGTGGGCAGGGTCACGCCGAATACCGTGTAAACCCCGGAGGCGACGAAGTAGTGGCCGATGGAGATGGCCTTTTCACTCATCCATTCGGGGGCGCTGCCGGCCACGGGCACGTCGCAGATGTCCTTGCCCAGTCCGCCGGCCTTGACCACTTCGGTGGCGGCCAGCAGGATGCGGCTGTTGTCCACGCAGGAGCCCAGGTGCAGGACCGGCGGGATACCCACGGTTTCGCAGACTTCGGCCAGACCCGGGCCGCAGTGCACGGCTGCCGCTTCCGGCGTCAGCAGGCCTTCCATGGCGCAGGCGATGCCGTTGCATCCGGTGGTCAGGACGATGACGTCGTTCTTGATCAGTTCCTTGACGACCTGGATGTGGCCTTCGTTGTGGCGGGTACGGGCGTTGTTGCAGCCCACGACGCCGGCGATGCCGCGGATGCGGCCGTTGATGATGTTGTCGTTGAGGGTGTAGTAGTCGCCGCGGAAGGTACCGCCCAAGTGATACTTGATGGACTCGACGCCGAAACCGGCGACCTGGGTGGCCTTCTGGCGGGGGATCATCACTTCGGCGCCGCGGTTGGCGAAGTTGTCGATAGCCATGCGGACGATCTTATCGGCATCTTCCAGGGCGTAGTGCTCGTCGAACTCGATGTGGATGACGTTGTCCTGCTCCATCTTGGCGATGGGGTGGGTGGTGATCAGTTTGGTGTGGAAGCACTTGGCCACGTTGGCCAGGTTCTGCATGATGCACTGGATGTCCACCACCATGGCGTCACAGGCGCCGGTGATGATGGCCAGCTCCTGCTGCAGGAAGGTGGCCGCCGAGGGAATGCCGTGGCGCTGGAGGATCTCGTTGGCCGTACAGCAGATGCCGCCCAGCTGGATGCCCTTGGCGCCCTTGGATTTGGCATATTCGACGATTTCCGGTTTCTGGCAGACGGCCACGATCATCTCGGAGAGCACCGGTTCATGGCCGTGGACGATGAGGTTGACGTGGTCTTCCTTCATGACGCCCAGGTTGGCTTCGGACTGCAGGGGGTAGGGGGTGCCGAAGAGCACATCCTGCAGGTCGGTGGCCAGCATGGAGCCGCCCCAGCCGTCGGCGATGGCCGCCCGGGTGCCCTGCTTGATCAGGTTCTTGTAGTCCTGGTCGACGCCCATGTGGGTGCGGTGCATGATTTCGACGATCTCGCGATCGATATTGCGGGGGATCACGCCGTTTTTCTTCCATTTTTCATACAGCGCTTCCGGCGCACGTTTGGCGTAGAGCAGTTCGCCTTCGGGTTTGCCCCACTCGTTGATGGCTTTCTCGGCCACTTCCACTGCGATTTCGTCGACGTCGCGATCCTTGACCTCGCCATCCTCTTCGACGGTGACGGCCACATCCAGGAAGGGGGCGATTTCCAGCAGTTTGTTGACGTCCTTGATCTGGTAGGCGTCGGTCTCCTTGCGGGCCGCCGACCGGAATACTTCGGCCACGCTGCGGCCGTGGTCGGAGTGGGCGGACGCACCGCCGGCGATCATGCGGATGAAGTTACGGGCGGCGATGGTGTTGGCCGTGGCGCCGCACAGGCCTTTGCGTGTATCTTCGCCTTCGATGCCACCCTTGGGCAGGGGCAGGCGACAGGGGCCCATGGAGCAGTTTTTACAGCAAATCCCCTGCATGCCGATGGCGCAGGGTTTCATCTGGACCGCACGATCAAAGACCGTATCGATGCCCATTTTCTGGGCACGTGCGATCATTTCCTGGCTGGCCGTATCGATGGTTGCGGCGACGGGATCGGCCAGTTTCGGGCCTTTCGTTTTTTTCAGTTCTGCCATCAGAGGTTCCTCCTCGTATTGATTTCGGCAAAGGTTAACGGTTCGATGCCCTAGTAAAGCGAGACACGTCGATGCACCCAGTTGAGCCGGCTGAGAATCTTTTCGGCTTCCGACTTCTGCTCAGCGGCAGCTGTCATGGGAACGGGCTCGTCCGTACCGGCCGCGGCGTGTTTGGCGGCCATTTTCTCGCGTTCGGCGGCGCGCTTCTGACGCAGGGCGTCTTCGGCAGCCTCCCTGTCGGCGGCCGCCTTGGCGGCGGCTTCCTTCTCGGCCCTGGCTTTGGCCTCGGCGTCGGCCTTGGCTTTGGCTTCGGCATCCGCTTTGGCTTTGGCGGCGGCCTCTGCTTTGGCCTTGGCTTCGGCTTCTGCTTTGGCTTTGGCGTCAGCCTCGGCTTTGGCGGCGGCTTCGGCTTTGGCTTTGGCTTCGGCTTCGGGGTCGACGGCCGGCGCTGCAGGTGCAGCCGGCGCTGCAGCCGGTGCCGGCTCAGCCTTCTTTGCTGCAGCCGGGGCGGCGGCGGGTTTGGCCGCCGGTTTGGCGTCAGCCTTGGCAGCGGGTTTGGCCGGTGCCGCTTTTTTCTCTTCTTCGATGGACAGGTCCGGCTCCGGTGCCAGGGCGGCCAGATCCACGGAGACCCCTTCCAGCCGTTTGGCGATGGGGCTGATGTCGGCGGCATTGCCACCGTCCATGGCGATGTCGATGAAGGCCTTGACCAGTCGGATGGACTCGGGGTGGCGCATGATCAGGATGTCGGATCCGGCCATGATATAAGTCACGGCCCCTACGGTTTCCATGAGGATGCCGCGTTTTTCCGGGTCACCCAGGGTCGGTGCTTCGTCAACACCCTGCTTGGCTTCCTTGCACTTCCAGATTTCGTTGGCCAGGTTGTTGATCAGGGGCATCTGGAGCTTGTCGTCGCCCTGGGCCATGGCCGCCATTCTCAGGCGTTCCATCACCGAGTAGCTGTACTCCAGGCCATAGCCCAGGCCGCCGGTGGTGGGGTCGATGAGCACCCGGTCCATGGGCATTCCCAGGTTCTCCAGCAGGATGTTGACCTGCTTTGCCAGGTTGACGTCGATGGGCGACGAGCTGATGATGGCGTGGCCGTATCCCATGGCCGCCGCCCCGATGCCCTTGTGGTTCTTGTCTTCCACCGGACCGAGGGTCAACTGCACATCCTGGCAGTCTTCGGCGATCTGCTTGAAGACCGCTTCGTCCTTCTCGATGTTGGCGACGCCCCAGACGACCAGGGGGACATCGATGGCGGCCAGCACCTTTTTGACCGTGGCCGACGCATCCGACGGACTGGCATCGTTGCCGTTGGGGTCGATACTCTTGAGTTGCAGCACGATGATTTCGGCGCCGTATTCGTCGACGCACTTCTTTGCCCATGCGGCCGGGTCGGAGACCACGTCTTTGAAGGGCTCCAGTGCCGCTGCCGGCCACTCTTCAGGTTCCATGTCCCAGATTTCCATGGCCACTTTCGGTTTGTGGGGCATTTCCCCCTCAAACTGATAGAGCGGGTAGCAGGTTTCGCCACCAACGGTAACGGCCTTGTCGCCGCTACCGATGGAGATCGCCTTTATCTCACCTGCATAGGATTCCTTATAGAATTCAAAACTCAAAGCTTACCTCCTTATCAGCTACCGGTTAATGATTGAGGTGTTCGACAGGTTCACGATGGTGCTTCCTCGTTTATGGCCGGAGCGCAGATACTCGGCCAGGAACTGAAATGCTTAGGCCCCCTTTCATTAAAATATTTTTAGTATATATGATATCTACAGCGGTAGATAAGAAGCCGGGGAAGAATATGGGCGGGAATAGGGTGCCGTTGGGGGCGGCGCGATGGATATTTATCGTGTTCATGCTAGGCATCATCGACAAAACAATCCTCTGGTGTGCAAATAATGACTTATTTGTCTGTCGGAAGAACAACTTGTAATAACAATACGAATAGGCCGTTTGGGCCGGGATGGCTCTCCGCTTCCCAAAGGCGAAAAACCAGAAAATATTCTTATATGTTAGACCGTTTATTTGTCAATAGATGAGTTCGATTAAATCCCAATTTCCTACTAGATTGTCTTCAGTGTCCAGTGGGCGGTCCGGGCCGCCCGGATGCCTGACGAGATATTGATCGGGATAACGATTTCAGCGATTTCATGAAAAATCCCCAAACCGATGTTCTGTCTCTTCCGCCCTCCACGGGAGCGACAGGAGGAGGACGTTTTACCCCTTTGCCTTCCCGTGCCGCTGTGCCATCCGTTCCTTGAGCCGCGGGAACTGGTCCATGTCCGTGTGGGGCAGAAACAGGGCCGCCACGTAATTGTCCATGTAGGACATGGTCTCTGACAGTTCGAAGTTGGTCATGCTGCGGGTCACCTCCACCACGTCCTTGCGGATGCGGTTGGTCAGGCTGCTCATCTTGGCCCCCATGAGGGAGCTGTTGCCGATGAAGGTCACTTTCTCCGGGTCGATTTCCGGCAGCAGGCCGATGGTCATGGCTTTTTCCAGGTCCACATAGCTGCCGAAACCGCCGGCCAGGATGATGCGGTCGATGTCGGCCATGCCCATGCCCACTTCGGTGAGCAGGGTGATGCAGCCGCTGAAGATGGCCCCCTTGGCCCGGATCAGGTTTTCGATGTCGATTTCGGTCAGGGCGATGTCCCGGTCGATCTGGGTTTCGTCCGCCCAGGCCAGGACGTATTCCCACACCCCGTTGTCCTCCCGGATGCGCCCGGTGGGCAGATCCCGGTTGAATTTGCCCAGGTTGTTGATCAGGCCCAACTCGAACATGACGGCGGTCATGATGATCAGCCCGGATCCGCATATCCCCTTGGGGCGCTGGTTGCCGATGGTCATGAGCATGGGTTCCCAGGTGGCCGGATCCAGTGAAAAATCCTCGATGGCGCCCTTGGCGGCGCGCATGCCGAATTTGATGCCGCCCCCTTCGAAGGCCGGCCCGGCGCTGCAGGCGGCACAGGCCAGCCAGTCCCGGTTGCCGATGACGATTTCCGCATTGGTGCCGATGTCCATGAACAGGGTCAGCCGGTCGTCCAGGTACAACCCCGCCCCCATGACACCGGCCACGATATCGCCGCCCACGTAGCTGGAAACGGCCGGATAGACCAGGGCCGTGACGTGATCCCGCAGGTCCAGGCCGATGTCCACCGCCCGGATGGGCGGGTAGAGGGTCGACGCAGGTACGTAGGGAGACCGCCGGATATAGCGCGGGTTGACCTTGAGCAGCAGCTGGGTCATGGTGGTGTTGCCGGCCAGGGTAATGGCGGCGATGTCGTCCGGATCCACCCTGGCCCGGCGCACGATCCGGTTGACGATGCCGTTGATGGTTTCGGCCACCACCTTGTGGAGGCGGTCCAGCCCTCCCTCTTTTTCCGCAAAGACGATCCGGCTGATCACATCCTCGCCATAACTGATCTGGCCGTTGAAATCCCCGTGTTCGGACAGGACATCCCCGCTTTTCAGGTCGATGAGCTGGCCGTAGACCGTGGTGGTGCCGATGTCCATGGCAATGCCGTAGATGCGGTCGCTGGTGTCTCCGGGCTGGACGTTGACGATTTCGGTCTTGCCGCTGTCCATGACCGGCCGGGCCAGGGTGGCCGTCACCCTAAAGCCGTCCTTGCGCAGCACGTCGGGAAGCTTGCGGATCACCGGCAGGCTCACCGTCAGCCGGTGCTCGTCGTGGTGGAGCTTCAGGTGGCTGACCAGCCGGGTGACATCGGGCAGGTGGTCCTGGTTGTCCGGTTCGGGCAGCTCGATGTAGATTTTTTCCACCGGCGGCAGGAAGAGCCCCTGTTCCTTCAAATCGTTGAGGTCCATCTGCCGGATGCGGGCCGTGCGCCGCGGGACGTAGCGCTGGCTCAACACGCTGGCGTCGACGGCCGATTCCACGGGCACCCGGATCACCACATCCCCGGTGATCGTCGACCGGCAGGCCAGGCGGTAGCCCTTCTCACGGTCCTCGGTGCTGATCTGCTCACTGACGCCCCCCTGGACCTGACCCTGTTCGACGAGCACCCGGCATTTGCCGCAGACGCCCTCGCCGCCGCAGGAGGCGTTGATGTGAACGCCGGCCTCCATGGCTGCGCGAATGAGGTTCTCGCCGTCGTTCACCTTGATTTCCCGGTTGTGGGGAAGAAATTTGATGGTATGGGTGGTGGTCATGGGTGAGATTCCTTATCAACAGGTTATTTCTGAGATTCGCGTTTTTGTATTCGTTCACAGAATGTTGAAATTAGAAATTGGAGATTCGGTCTGCATGCTTTTGGTTACCAATTTTTGAACGCGTCGCATCGCTTCCCAATTTCTGCTTTCCAATCTCAAGTTTCAAACCATTCCCTGATTCATCACTTCGCAGTCCCTCAATTCTTTGGTTATTTCATATCGTCAAAACGGCAGCTGAGGGCAATCAGGCCATCTTCCATGGCGGTGGACACATTCACCGGCAGGCTGTTGAACAGGTTGATCATGCCCTGGTTTTCGGGTGCCGTGTAAGCGGAAAAGCCCGCGATACCGTTGTCCCGGGCGCCTTCGAAAAGTTTTTTCATCAGCCGCCGGCCGATGCCTTTGGCCTGCCAGGGACCGCTGACCGAGAAGGCCACCTCGGCCAGGTTGCTCGATGGATCCAGCAGGTACTCGCCGATGCCCACCACCTTGCCGAAGCCGAACTCGCCCACCACGGCCAGGATGGTCAGGTTCTGGATGTAATCCACCTGGGACACCTCGCCCACATCGTCATAAACGAAGCTGGTCTTTTCGTGAAAAAAGCGGGAGAGGATATCGTTTTTGTCCAGGGTGTAAAAATGCTCCTGGATCCGGCGCTCGTCGACCGGTTTGGCCGGCCGGATGGTTACCGTTTTTCCTTCAATCTCCAGCGTCTCTTCCAGGCGGATGGGGTACACCCCGTGCAGGGCGCCTTTGATCGTTCGTTCGGGGCCGATCAGGTTCATCTGTTTGGCCTGGTGCAGCAGCTCATCCCGAAAATCCGGATGGGCGATGCTGATCATGGCCATGGCCCGTTCCTGAAGGCTTTTGCCGAACAGGTTCACCACGCCGAATTCGGTGGCCACGTATTGGACGTCCGCCCGCGGCACCACCACGGCGGTGTCGCCCAGCATGGGAACAATGCGGCTTTTCCTGCCCCCCCTGGCGGTCGCCGGAAGCATGATGATGCTTCGCCCTCCCTCGGACTGAAAGGCCCCCCGGATGAAGTCCAGCATGCCGGTGACACCCGAAAAGTTGTTGAACTCCAAGGCGTCGGCGGCCACCTGTCCGGTCAGATCCAGGGCCATGGCGACGGACAGGGACACCATCTTGTTGTGGGCGGCAATGATGCCCGGTGTATTGACGACGTCCGACGGATGAAACTCGACGGCCGGGTTGTCGTTGATGAATTCATACAGGCTGGGGGAACCGATGGCGCTGCTGGCCACCATTTTACCGTTGTTCAACCCCTTGCGGCGGTTGGTGATCACCCCCCGGGCAAACAGGTGCATGATTTCGTTGGTCATATACTGGGTGTGAATGCCCAGATCGTTTTTGTCCCTCAGCGTCATCAAGGTGGCCCGGGGGGCCGTCCCCGGGCTGATCTGGAGTGTGGAACCGTCGTCGATGAGGCGGGCGATCAGCCGGGCGATGGTATCGGCCGCCCCGGATTCGGGAACCGATGGCAGGGTGAGGATGGGTTCCTGTTTTTCCACCACCAGATGGACGTCGTTGACATGAATGAAACTGCGGCCCTGCACCCGGGGCATTTCCGGATTGACCTGAACGATGACCAGATCCGCGGAACTCGCCGCCGCCAGGGTGATGTCCACGGAAACCCCCAGGCTCATCCAGCCGAAATCGTCGGGCGGCGTCGCCTGGATCAGGGCCACGTCGACCGGCAGACGGCGGCTTTTGAACAGCCGCGGCACGGCAGACAGGTTAAGCGGGGTGAGAAAGCGGGATTTTTCGGCCAGGCGCCTGGATTTTGCCGACCCATTGTAAAATGAGCGGATGTTCAGGCGCTGGTCCCGGGTGCGGTCGGCGATCAGCGAGAGCGGAGCGGTTTCCAGGGACATGAGCCGGACAATTTCCAGATCGGTAAACCAGGCGGTCGCCTCGGAGAGGGTCTTGACCAGGTGCTGGGGTTCCCCGCAGGACGAGCCGATGAACACACGCTGGCCGGGCCGGATGTGCCCGATGGCATCCTCGGCCGTGCAGCGTTTTTTTACGTAGCTGTCCGCCCAGTATAAGTTGCCTGCCATGACCTTGTCCTTCAGACGGTCTGTCGCCGGTCCTGGGGCGTCCGGCCGACGGATGCCCGGTGGCATCGACGCCGGAGACGCCCGTTTTTGATTGAGCGTATATTCATAACCTGTCGCCGGGCCTTTATCAAGCAAAAGCGGTGCTGTCTGAAAAAGGCAGTGGCAACCGGCCGGACGACCTGTCTGATGAATCCCGTTCACTTTTTCTACGTGTTGACAATGAAAACGATATAGTGTAACAAACTTAAACCTTTACTAATTTTGGGCGACGCCGGTTGCGCTGGCGATCCGGAACGTGGCAAAACGAAAAATCGAGTTCATGCGGGTTAATCTATTCAGGCGGTTTTCATGGTCAATATGTTAAAGGTCTTTTGCGGCGCCATCGACAGGTCCAACGAAATGGTGGGCCGCATGGTTTCCTGGGTCACCCTGCTGCTGGTACTGGTTGTGTTTGTCGATGTGGTCATGCGGTACCTGTTCAAGACCAGCTTCGTTTTCACCCAGGAGCTGGAGTGGCACCTGTTCGCTTTCATTTTCCTCATCGGTGCCGGCTACACCCTGCTGCACGATGGCCACGTGCGGGTGGACATCATTTATCAGCGGCTGAGCACCAAAGGGCGTGCCTGGATCAACCTGATCGGTGTTATTTTTTTTCTGATCCCCGGTTGCTACCTGGTCATCGTCACCTCATGGAAGTTTGTGGGCAATTCCTTCTCCATGCTGGAAGGCTCCCCGGATCCGGGGGGCATCCCCTACCGTTTCATTGTCAAGGGAACCATGACCGTGGGGTATGCCCTGCTGCTGCTGCAGGGCCTGTCCATGGGCGTTCATGCGCTGCTGCAGGTTCTGGGCGTTGAAACGGCTGAAGAGGAGAAGGGTTGATGGAGTATTTGCCTGCGTGGATGTTTCTGGCCCTGACGATCCTCTTGATGGCGGGTTTCCCGGTTACTTTTACCCTGATGGGCACGGCCATGTGTTTTGGCCTGATCGGCTTCGGCTGGTCCTTTTTCAACCTGCTGCCCCTGCGCATATGGGGGGTGATGACCAACGTCACCCTGATCGCCGTTCCCCTGTTTGTCTTCATGGGCGTGATGCTGGAGCGCTCCGGCCTTGCCGAAGAACTGCTGGACACCATGGGGCTCCTGTTCGGCCGCCTGCGCGGCGGGCTGGCCGTCTCGGTGGTGGTGGTGGGTGCCCTGCTGGGCGCTTCCACCGGCATCGTCGGGGCCACGGTGGTGACCATGGGGCTGCTGGCGGTGCCCACCATGCTCCGACGCGGCTATAAGAATGAACTGGCCACCGGTACCGTTGCCGCTTCCGGTACGCTGGGCCAGATTATCCCGCCCAGCATTGTTCTGGTTCTCATCGGCGATATCGTCGGCGTTTCCGTCGGCGACCTGTTTATGGGGGCGGTATTTCCGGGGTTGCTGCTGGTGGGCCTGTTTGTTCTGTATATCCTGGTCGTTTCCTGGGTGCGCCCCAAATGGGCGCCGGCCATTCCCAAGGCCGAACTGGCTGCCATTTCGCCCCGCCAGCTGGCGGCCCGAATGGGCAGAGCCCTGTTTCCGCCCCTGTTTCTAATGGTGGCGGTGCTGGGTTCCATTTTCGCCGGGATCGCCTCACCCACGGAAGCGGCCGCCGTGGGTGCCGTAGGCGCCACCCTGCTGACCCTGGCCAACCGGAAATTTTCCATGACGATACTCCAGGAGGTGATGCAGACCACCGTGCGCCTGACCTGCATGGTATTTATCATCCTGTGCGGGGCGGCACTGTTCGGGCTGGTTTTCCGCGGACTGGGCGGTGACGGGCTGGTGAGGGAATTTCTCGGTTCGCTGGCCGACAGATACAGCCACAACGTGGTGCTGGCCATCGTCATGGGCCTGATTTTCGTGATCGGCTTTTTCCTGGATTTTATCGAAATCACCTTTATCCATGTACCCGTCCTGGCGCCCATCATGATCGAGTTCGGCTTCGATCCGGTCTGGTTCTGCATCCTGATCGCAGTCAACCTGCAGACCTCGTTCATGACGCCGCCCTTCGGGTTCTCCCTGTTTTACCTGAAGGCGGTAACGCCGCCGGAAATTTCAACAGGACACATCTACCGGGGCATCATCCCCTTTGTCCTCGTCCAGATTATCGGCCTGGCCATCGTGGTCCTTTTTCCCCAGTTGGCTACCTGGCTGCCGAAAGCGGTGTTCGGACCATAAATACTTTGCTGCAATCCAGCTGTATCTGACAAGGCAGGATCCAATCCGTTCAGTTCAACAGGTAATGAAGCAGTAGTTTCTGTTGGGGTGGAATTTCAACATTAACGCATGCAAGGAGGAGAGGATGAAAAGACGTGATTTCCTGAGGAAAGCAGGAGTAGGCGCCGCCGCAGCTGCAGTAGCGACAGCGGGCGTCATCGGATGCACAAAAAAAGAAGAGGAAAAGAAACCGGAAGCGGCGGCGGTGGTTACCAAAAAGACTTACGAATGGCGCATGGTCACCACCTGGCCACCTAAGCTGCCGGTGCTTCAGGATGGCTGCGAACGCCTGGCCAAACGGATTGAAGAGCTTTCCGACGGTCGCATTAAAATTCAGGTGTTTGCCGCCGGTGAGCTGGTTCCGGCTCTGGAAAGTTTCCAGGCGGCTTCCGACGGCACCGTGGAAGTGGGCAGCGGGGCGGCCTATTACTGGGCGGGAAAGGAACCGGCCACCCAGTGGTTTTCCGCCGTACCCTTCGGCCTGAACGGTCAGGGCATGAGCGCCTGGTTTTATGGCGGCGACGGATTGAAGCTCTGGGAAGAGACCTACGCCCCCTTCAACCTGATTCCCCGTCCCGGCGGCTCCACCGGCGTCCAGATGGGCGGGTGGTTCAACAAGAAGATCGAGTCAATTGACGACTTCAAGGGCCTGAAAATGAGGATCCCGGGGTTGGGCGGCAAGGTGCTGGCCAAGGCCGGCGGGACCGTCGTGCTGCTGCCCGGCGGTGAAATTTTCACCTCCCTGGAGCGCGGCGTGATCGACGCCACCGAGTGGGTGGGCCCCCTGCACGACCTGCGCATGGGATTCTTCCAGGCCGCCAAGTACTATTACTATCCCGGATGGCATGAACCGGGAACCTATCTGGAATACTTCTTCAACAAAAAAGCATACGAGAGCCTGCCCACGGATCTGCAGCACATCATCGATGCCGCCTGCACCGAAACCGAGCACTGGGTGCTGTCCCAGTTCGAGGCCCGCAACGGCCAGGCCCTGCAGACCCTGATCAACGACAAGAACGCCCAGCTGGTCCAGTTTCCCGACCAGGTGCTGGCCGACCTGCGCAAACTGGCCGACGAGGTGGTGGCCGAAGAGGCCGCCAAGACGCCCATGGCCACCAAGGTCAACAATGCCTTCAGGGAGTTCCAGAAGGTGGTCGGCACCTGGGGCAGTGTGTCGGAAAAGGCATACTACGATATCATTCAGCCCAAGTTCTCCCTGAAAGGATAACGATTGATCTCGTAGCCCCGGGCTCCGGGTTGTCAACGGATTGCCTACCATCGGTTCCGGTCAGTTGCCGGGGCCGATGGTTTTTTTATCGTACCTGAAAGACCTGGTCCTTTGGGCCAGGTCTATGGCAGCGGGCTATGCCTGCATGGATTACAAAAGAATTCAGGAGTCAGAATCCAGAATCCTGAATCCAGAAGAAGGTTTCGCCATTGGCTCATTCCTTCGTAAAAAGCCGCAGGCGCGCAGCGACATCCTGACTCCTGGATTCTGACTTCTGAACGATTTCCTGAAAGGACTGCATGCCGTGATAACGGACTTTGCCCCCGGTCAGCGCTGGACCAGTGAGATGGAACCCGAACTGGGCATGGGGATCGTCGAGGCGATCGACGGCCGGCGGGTCACCGTCACATTCCCCAAAAGCGGTCTCACCCGCACGTATGCCATCGAAAGCGCGCCGCTCAGGCGGGTCGTTTTTCATCCCGGGGACCGGATTGCCGGCGACGGCGGCGTGTCCCTGACCATCGCCGCCATCGAGACCGAAGACGGGCTGAACGTTTATTGCGGAGACGGGGGCCGCCTGCGTGAGGACCGGCTGGCCGACACCCTGACGGTCAACCGTCCCGCTGATCGGCTCATGGCCGCCCAGCGGGATGCGCTGCCCCTGTTCGATCTGCGGGTCAGGCTGCTCGACCACCGCCACCGGACGGCCCGATCCCCCGTTCACGGATTTGTCGGCGGCCGGGTGGAACTGATCGCCCACCAGTTTGCCATTGCGGCCGAGGTCAGCAGCCGGCGGTTTCCCCGGGTTCTGCTGGCGGATGAAACCGGACTGGGCAAGACCATCGAGGCCGGCCTGATCCTCCACCGGCTGACGACCACCGGCCGGGTCGGCCGGGTGCTGATCGTCGTTCCCGATGCCCTGGTGGTGCAATGGTATGTGGAACTGGCCCGGCGGTTCAACCTGCGCTTTCGCATCCTGGATGATGCCGCCGTGAAGGCGCAATCCGGGGACCCTGCCGGTGACGCGTCTCTGGACGATGAACCCCTGTGCCTGTGCGGCTTCGCTTTTCTGGCCGGGGCACCGCCGGCAATGCGGCGTCAGCTGATGGCCGGCGGCTGGGACATGGTGGTGGTGGACGAGGCCCATCGCATGCGGCCCGGTGACGACCTGTTCGGGCAGGTTCAAGGGCTGGCCCATACGGTCAGGCGGTTGATCCTTATCTCGGCAACGCCAGGACAGCTGTCGGCGCGAAGCCATTTCGAGCGGCTGCGGCTCCTGGACCCGGATCGCTATGGGGACTACCGGCAGTTTCAAATGGAAAACCGGGAATTCGGACGGATGGCGGACCTGGTGCAGGCGGTGGCGCAGGGGGATGGCATCGACCCGGCCGCCGTGGACGCCCTTTCCCGGCTGCTGGGCGTTTCCCCCGACAGGGTCGCGCGCACGCTGGCACGGCCGGACGCTGACGGCGCCCGTCGCCGCCTGGTACGGACACTGGTCGACCGCTTCGGCACCGGTCGGGCGATGTTCAGGACCAGCCGCAGCGCCGTTTCCGGGTTTCCCGGCCGAACGGTCCACCTGGTGCCCCTGGACGCCGGCGGCAAAGGCATGCGGGGGCGGCTGAACACTGAGTTTCTCCGGGATTGCGGGACCCTGCCGCAGCCGGAGGACGTTTGTCTGGAAGACGACCCCCGCGTCCGATGGCTGACGGCCTTCCTTCGGGAGCACCGCGATGAGAAGACGCTGCTGCTGTGCCGGTCCCCGCAAAAAGTCAATGCCCTGCTGCGGTCGCTGGAAAAGGAAACCCATATCAGGATCGGGCGTTTTCACGAGGGCATGACCCTCGTGCAGCGGGACCGCAACGCCGCCTGGTTCGCCGAACCGGACGGTGCGGTCCTGCTGGTCTGTTCGGAGATCGGCAGCGAGGGCCGCAACTTTCAGTTTGCCCGCCGGCTGGTCCTTTTCGACCTGCCCGCGGACCCGGAACTGCTCGAACAGCGCATCGGCCGCCTGGACCGCATCGGGCAGACCGGTGTGGTCCGGGTCATGGTGCCCTACGTCCGCCGGACCGCCGGCGAGGTCATGGCCCGGTGGTACCATGAGGCCCTGAATGCGTTCGAACGGTATGCGCCGGCTGCCGCGTGGGTAACGAAACGGTTCATGGGCGCGCTGATGGCGCTGACAGCGGCACCCGGGCCGGGGGAGGCCGATGCCCGGCTGGCCCGGCTGATCCGCGGCGGTCGAATCGCCGCCGACCGGCAGCGGCGCCGCATCGAAGCGGGACGCGATCGGCTCATGGCGCTGGACCGGTGGTCCCCGGAAGAGACCGGCCGCCTGATCGAAACGATCCGTCGGGCCGACGCCGATTCCGCCTTCCAGGCCCTGGTCGAAGCGCTGCTCGACCATTGCGGAATTGTCATGGAACCGGTTGATGAGCGGGTCTTCAGGCTGATGCCCGATCACCGGTATGCCCAGCCGCTGCCGGGCTTCCGGCCGTCGGGGATTGCGGTGACCACGGACCGGTCGGTGGCCCTGACCCGTGAAGACCTCGGCTTTCTCACCTGGGACCACCCGCTGGTGGCCGGCGCCATGGACCTTTTTCTGGGAAGCGGCAAGGGAAATGTCGCCTTTTCGCTGTGGCCCGCATCCGGTCCGCCGGCATTTTTCATGGAGATGGTGTTCCTGCTGGAAGCCGGTGCGCCACCGGACCTCTGCCTGGACCGGTTCCTGCCGCCCACCCCCATACGGGTGGTCGTGGACCACCAGTTGGAAGACAGGAAAAATGACCTGCCCGACGTCCGGTCGGATTCGTTTGCCGATGGTTCGGCAGCCCTTTTCGCGCAAACCCTTCCCGCCGTTTCCCATCGAATCCCGGACATGGTTGACGCTGGTCGGGCGATGGCCCGGGCCCGGGCCCTGCCCGTTATTGAGGCCGCCCACCGGGCCGCCGGCCTGGCCATGGAAGCAGACGTCCAGCGGCTTGAGGCCCTCGGGCGGGTGAATACCGCCATCGGCGACGAGGAAATCAATGCGGCCAGAGCGGAGCGCGATGCCCTGCTGGCTGCCGTTTCGACGGCTGTGGTGAGGCTCGACGCCATGCGCCTGATCGTGAAGGCAAGGGCGGACTGATCCGCCCCGGCGCCCCTTTTGTTTACGGTGGTTGGCATTGTCCGGAGGCGGTGGTAAAATAAGGGCGACAGTAACGATCAGGGGTCAAGACCAATGAAACCTACAGCCAATCAGAACCAGCGTCGATTTCCCCGCCGGGCCGCGTTCATCATTGCAAAATACAGCGTCCGGGAGGGGACCTACCGGGATATCATCAAAAATATCGGCGCCACCGGCGTTTTTATCGGGACCTGGCGGCGAATTGCCGAGGGGCAGCCCATCGAACTCCGATTTCCGGTTTTCGAATTTGAGAATCAGCTCAAGGTCGCGGGCAGGGTGGTGCGCAGTGATCGCAAGGGATTTTCCGTGGTGTTCGACCGGCCCATTGACGGATTGATCTGCAAGGAAGGGCATTTTCCCGAAATTGTACATGAAAGCAATCGCTGACGCTCTCGATAAAAGGATCCGATCGCGGGGTTGAAACGATCGATACGTTCAATGCACCGGACGCTTGCATAAAAAGGCCGCATTTCGGACGGGTTCGTAAAAAGACCGGGATCTCCCGGTAAACGCCAGACGGGACAGGAAGGCTTGCGAAGCCTGAGAATAGCGATGTCGCGGGTGCCGCAGGCCGTGTGTGCCCACGGTGCCGGGCTTCTGAGGAAGCGTTAATCAAAACAGGGTCGTTTTTCGCAGGAGCGGCTTCCAGCCGCGATGCAATGGGATGATCGCGGCTGGAAGCCGCTCCTGCGCCTTTTCGGTTTCTTTCGGATATGGCCATGCGTGGCCTGAAAAAGCTTTTTGCGAATCCGTCAGTAATACAGGACGGCAACGGCCTTATTGACCATGATCCGCTTGATCCCTTTGGGCAGTTCATACCAGTCCCCACTCCCGCCCGACTCCATGCCGTAGACCAGTGCAGCCGTGCCGATGACAAAATCCAGTACCTGCGGCTTGACGGGTTGGCCGTTGAGCTGCAAAGAGATGAAATCGAGACGGGCCGCACCATCCCGGGTATCCAGGATCCCCTTGAAATCAAAAACCAGCTCCGTGCCCAGAAGCGTGTCGAGATTCAACCGCCGGGCATCGAACGTGAGCCTTCCCCCGACATGATTGCCGTCCATCAGGTCGATTTCGAGTGTATCGATAAAGGGCCTTTCCTCCCGGGCCAGGCGATAGGCGATATAGGCGTTGAGCTCTTTTTCGGTCACCCTGGCGGCGAGTTCACCGGGGTCGGACCGGGGGGGCTGCCTTTCGATGGTCCTGAGGATGTGCCGGACCTTGAGCGCATCTTTGGTCGTCTGGTCGATTCCGCCGGTCAGAACCACGGCAACACTCAACAGGACGATGCACCCATATGCATATAGATTTTTTTTCATCTTTCACCATCGGTTGGGCGACAGTCGCTGATTGCTCCCCGAGCATAGCAAATTGAACCCGCGGGCACAATTGGGACCCTGGCGGAAGGCGGGCAAAAACCGCCAAAAAAGGTTGAAATCCTTCGCCCAATGATGGAAAAGGGCGCCACAGCGGCGATTCGCAGACATACAGGACGACCCATGACCGATACCCGAAAACAGATCACCACCTTCAGGACACTGCTCAAAAAGATGATGCACCGCGATGCCATCGCCCTGCGCCGTGAACTGGATCGACTGGTGCGGTCGCGCAAAAAAATGGGAGACGAGGCCTTCGACCGGCGGATGGACGCCCTGGCACCGCGCATGCACGATGCCGCTGCCCGCCGGCGTCGCCGCCGGGAGGGGGTGCCCGGCTTCGAGGACCTGACCCACCTGCCCATCACCGGGGCCAAGGCGGCCATCGTCGACAGCATCCGCCAGCATCCGGTGACCATCATCTCCGGTGAGACCGGTTCGGGCAAGACCACCCAGATTCCCAAATTCTGCCTGGCCGCCGGACGCGGCCTTGATGGCAAGATCGCCTGCACCCAGCCCCGACGCATCGCCGCCACCACCGTGGCCGCGCGCATTGCCGAGGAAATGGGGGAGACTCTTGGCCGGTCGGTGGGCTACAAGATCCGCTTCCAGGACAAGACCGGCCCCGGGGCCTACATCAAGGTGGTCACCGACGGCATCCTGCTGGCGGAAACCCAGGGGGATCCCTGGCTCAACGAATACGACACCATCATCGTTGACGAGGCCCATGAACGCAGCCTGAACATCGATTTTGTCCTGGGCATCCTCAAGCGGCTGGTCCAGCGCAGGACCAACCTCAAGCTGATCATCACCTCGGCCACCATCGACACGGAGAAATTTTCCAGGGCCTTCGACGATGCCCCGGTGATCGAGGTATCCGGGCGGCTGTACCCGGTGGAAACCCGCTATTTCTGCCCCGATGCCGCACCCGAAGAGAAGGAGGAGCGCACCCCCGTCGAACTGGCCGCCCAGGCCGTCGACCGGCTGGTTAAAACGCACGCCCGGGGCGACATCCTGATTTTCATGCCCACCGAGCAGGATATCCGCGAAACCTGCGAGACCCTGAACGGCCGCAATTATCCGCGAACCGTCGTCCTGCCGCTTTTTGCCCGGCTTGCCGCCGGGGATCAGCGCAAGGTCTTCGCCGCCACATCGGCCCGCAAGATCATCGTGGCCACCAACGTGGCCGAGACGTCCATCACCATTCCCGGCATTCGCTACGTTGTGGACACGGGCCTGGCGCGCATCTCCCAGTACGTGCCGCGGTCCCGGACCACCTCCCTTCCGGTGGTGCCCGTCTCCAGGAGCAGCGCCGACCAGCGCAAGGGGCGCTGCGGGCGGGTGGAAAACGGGGTCTGCATCCGCCTCTACCCCGAGGAGGACTACCTCAACCGGCCCCTGTTCACCCAGCCGGAAATCCTGCGCTCCAACCTGGCCGAGGTCATCCTGCGCATGATCGCCCTCAAGCTCGGGGACGTCGCCGATTTCCCCTTTATCGACCGGCCGGCGGAAAAAAGCATCCGGGACGGCTTCAACCTGCTGGTGGAACTGGGGGCCATCCGGCGCGCAGGCAACAAGCGAAAAGGCGCCCCGGCCTACCAGTTGACCGAAAACGGGCGCACCATGGCCCGCATGCCCATCGATCCGCGCCTCGCGCGCATGCTCATCGAAGCCCAAAAGGAAGGCTGCCTGGGCCAGATCGTCATCATCGCCGCCGCCCTGAGCATCCAGGACGTGCGCGAGCGGCCCCTGGAGAAGGCGGCCCTGGCCGACCAGGCCCACCGGCCGTTCGTGGATCCCCTGTCCGATTTCATCACCATTCTCAACATCTGGCGGGCCATCCACGACCGTGCCGACCGGCCGCGCAGCATGAACGAGCTGAAGAAATTCTGCCGCCGGCACTTTCTCTCCTTCCGGCGCATCCGCGAATGGCGCGATATCCACCGCCAGATTACGGCGGTGCTCAAGGAGCAGGGCAACGGCCCGAAGACGGCCAGGGGCCCGGTGCTGCCGGATGGCCTGGCGGCCGGACAGGATCGTGACGGCGCATTCCACCCGCTCTATGCCGCCATTCACCGCTCGATCCTCAGCGGGTTTCTTTCCAACATTGCCATGCGAAAGGAAAAGGTATTTTTCCGGGCGGCCAAGGATCGCGAGGTGATGCTGTTTCCCGGGTCGGGCCTGTTCAAGAATCCGGGCACCTGGATCGTGGCGGCGGAGATGGTGGAGACCTCCCGCCTCTTTGCGCGCAATGCGGCCGTGGTGGATGTGGCCTGGCTGGAGCCCCTGGGCGGCGACCTGTGCCGGCCCACCTGGTCCGATCCCCACTGGGAGCGCAGCCGCGGCGAGGTGGTGGCCCGGGAGCAGGTGAGCCTGTTCGGACTGCCCATCGTCCAGGACCGCCGGGTGGGCTTCGGGCGCATCGATCCGCAGCAGGCCGCCGACATCTTCGTGCGCAGCGCCCTGGTGGAAGGCGACGTGCGGCAGCCGCCGGGGTTCATCCGCCACAATGCCGAGCTGGTGGACGAGGTGCGCAGCATGGAGGACCGCATCCGCCGGCGGGATATCCTGGTGGACGACGAGGTGCTGGTGGCCTTCTACAAGGAACGGCTCCCCGATGTGTTCGACATCCGCACCCTGAAACACCGCATCCGCAAGCAGGGCGGTGACGGGTTCCTGCGGCTGAACCGGAAGATGCTGACCCGCTACCTGCCCGACGAGGACGTGCTGGACCAGTTTCCCCGCCGGCTGGACCTGGGCCACCGGGTGCTGGACTGCGACTATGCCTTCGATCCGGGAACGGAGGTCGACGGCGTCACCGTCACCATCCCGGCCGAGGCCGCCGGGGACGTTCCCCGCGAACAGCTGGACTGGCTGGTACCCGGCCTGCTGGCCGACAAGATCACCGCCCTGATACGGGGCCTGCCCAAGGTCCACCGGGTCAAACTGGTGCCGGTGGCCGACACGGTGCAGACCATCCTGAACGAGATGCCCCGGGGCCGGGAAAGCCTGCCCACCGCTCTGAGCCGCTTCCTTTTCAGACGGCTGCAGGTCGACGTTCCGGCGGCGGCCTGGCCCGTGGAGGACCTGCCGGACCACCTGAAAATGCGCCTGGCCATTACCGACGCCAGGGGCAAGATCGTGGCCACCGGGCGGAATGACCGTCTGCTGGACCAGGCGCCGGGAAGGCCGGCCCTTCCGTCGGGGTTGGGCGACCTGAAGCGCAAATGGGAGCGCCAGGGCCTCACCGGCTGGGATTTCGGCGATCTGCCCGCGGTGCTGGATGTCGACGACCGGCGGGGAACCCCGTGGCGCCTCTATCCCCGTCTGGCGGTTGCCGGGGGGAACGTCGATATCAAACTGTTCACCGATTCCAAGGCGGCGGATGCGGCCCACACCGCCGGGGTGGCGGCCCTGCTGGCCTGCCAGTTTGCCGACGATGTCAAATACCTCAGAAAGAACCTCAAACTGCCGGCCCTGCTCAAGCGCCAGGTTCACTATTTCGGCGGGATGGCGGCTGTCGAGGCGCAGCTGATCCAGTGCGTCACCCGCGAGTTGTTTGAGGTGAACCTGCTGACGGCGGCCCAATACGACGCCCACGTCGAAACGCTGATCGGCATGCGGGTGCACCAGTGCGGCCGGGACCTGTGCGATGCGGTCGTGGCTGTGGTCGAGGCCCACCACGAGGCGCAATGCCGGATTCTGGAGATCGAGCAGAAACGCATCGCCGCCCCGGTGGTGGGGCAGTTCCTGCAGACCCTCAAGGATGAACTGGCCCGCCTGGTGCCCGATAACTTCGTTCTGCTTTACGACCGGCAGCGCCTGACCCACCTGGTTCGCTACCTGAAGGCCATCTCCATCCGCGTTCAGCGCGGTCTTACCGACCTGGAAAAGGACCGTGCCCGCCAGGCCCTTATCGCCCCTTTTCTCGACCAGTTGAACCGCATGCTCGCCGCCATGGATGCCGCGGCCTCCGCCGAAAAACGGGCGGCCGTCGAAGCGTTTTTCTGGACCATCGAGGAGTACAAGGTCTCGGTGTTCGCCCAGGAGGTGGGCACCGACGGGCCGGTGTCGGCCAAGCGGCTCAAAAAACGCATCGGTGAAATAGACCGGATGGTATGATTGCCGATCTCAGCGCATAGTTCCCTTTAGCGCTGCGACCTCTGCCTTGAGTCTGCGGCAAGCTCGACAATCGCTCAACTTAGTATGAGATAGGATTCGAGGGGCCAAGGGGCGCAACCCGCAGACCACCAGGTTCCAATGGCGAATGGCCGAATAATGGGCTGCGTCCAAGGTGACCCCTAAAATCCACTCAGTCCCGGTAGCGACCCAGTGAACATCCAGAAACAGGCAAATTGGGTCGAGATCTTCCGCTGGAAACCAGACGGGACAGGAACGCGCGCGAAAAATTTTACCGCCCCGTATGGATCACGGGATGTCCCCCAGGCATCTGGCTGATATTCCGAGGATAAAATTTTGAGCGCAGCGCAGATATCGGACCAATAGGCCATTTTGGAAAAACGAACCACAAAAATAACGAAAGTGCATAGCTGTTCCCCTGTAAAAATGATTAAAATTCAAATGTGGCGGCCTGACCCTAAAACCTTCCCTACCGAGCCCCATCGCAACGAAGGGTGTCCAGGGGGCTTTCGGCCGCGTTCAGGTTTTTCTGCATGACATGGGTGTAGATCTCGGCTGTCCTGACATCGGCATGCCCAATCGGTTCCTGTACAGTTCGGATGTTAACCCCGTTTTCAAGCGGTAGCGTAGCTGTGCCGAAACGTGTGACAGCCAATGCGTTTGGTCAGCCCTGTGCGGCGCACCGCAACCCGGACTGCCCTCTGCAGCCCTGAAGAGAGGACATGGTGGCGTTTCTCTTTTCCGCTGCGCGGATCGATGCTGCGCTTTTTGGCCGGAAACAGGTATTGCCAGCCCGGATCCCGAGCCGCGGGACCCATCTTTCTGGCAAACCCTTCCGGCAGCCAGACCCCTCCGACCCCTCTTCCCGGTCTTCCGCATGAGTCTGCTGTACAGTAACCGGTTGGCTGAGAAAAGTTTCGATCTCCATGGCGCCCATTTCACGTGGATGGCGATGTGCTCCGCAGTGATCGATAAATCTCAGATTCCATTTTCAACATGTGCTTTCTGTGGTGGTTGCATAATGGTGATAACGCAGGACTTGGCGAACCTGGTCCATCAATTTCAGGCCGCGATCAGGGGTGAAGTTGTGTTTGTTTTTCATTATTGGTATATCCTTAAAACAAAAAGTGGAAAATTGGACGGATACTATACTGCACTTGGTATCTGCTCTGGGTTATTTGTTCATGCCTGCCTTTCTGCTTTGGGCATTTCAGTTATTTTAGCCAATTCTGCAGTTCTTTTTGGCTATGTGAAATTTACTGGAGCTCTATATCTTATTTGGCTTGGTGCCAATTCCATATATGGGGCATTCAGACATAATCAGCCAGTATTTATATCTAAAAAATCTTTAATGAACATTCGACTTCAACCATTAAGGTCATTTCGCGAAGGCCTGTTCTCAAATGTTTTGAATCCTAAACCTGCGTTTTCTACCTGGCTTTTTTCCCTCAATTTATAGGCCCGAACGATCCGGTGTTTATCAAGTCCATGCTGTTGGTATCTGTACAATTTGTAATCGGCATGAGTTGGTTAATTATTTTGTCACACTTAATATGTCGCCTTAAATCAACTATAGAAAAAGATTCGATTAGAAAAACTCTAAATGGATTTAGTGGTAGCATTTTAATTCTGATAGGCCTAAAGCTCGGACTTGAAACTAATTAAACCTAAAATACGCGATTTTCACAAAAAAAGAGTCCTCTAAAATTGGATAATGTGTTATAATACTTGTTAAAAACCACCATGTTTACAACAAGCGTAAACACACCCAATAGGTAAAGGACTCTATGAGTAAGCATAGCAAAAACTACCGACAAAGTGAACTCAAAATCCAACGCATCGAAACGACGTCCGACCGGTTGACCGGAAGAGCCGGGCTGGCCCTGTTCGTGGCGTATATGCACGGCATTCAGGTTTTTGGCTGGTTCGACCGCTGGTTTGGATCCATCCGCAAGAACCGAAAAGGCCTTGCCATTACAGAACTTTTCAAACAAGTGCTCTGCTTTTTCGCCGATGGGACCAGTCGGCGCCTGGCATATTTCGACCAGATTTCTCGCGATGAGGGCTATGCCGGCAGCATAGAGACGCCAACTGAAGACATGGCCTCTTCTCATCAAATCAAACGTTTTTTCAAAGCATTCGCCTGGACTCGCGTGTTTTTGTTCCGGCGCCTTTTGCAGGCCCTTTTCATCTGGCGTCTGCGGATTACGCAACCCGATGTGATCGAATTGGGTATCGATACGATGGTCATGGACAATGACGATGCAAAATGCCGGCACGGCGTGAAGCCCACCTACAAGAAGAAAAAGGGCTTTCAACCCCTGCAAATGAATTGGGGACGTTTGATTGTCGATGCGGTGTTTCGCAGTGGGGACAAACATTCCAATCATGGCGATACGGTCCTGAATATGATCCGGCACATGGTTCTTAAAATCAGATGCGACTACCGTGGGGATGTGCCGATTATCATCCGCATGGACAGCGGGTTTTTCGACCAGAAAATCTTCGAGCTTTGCGAAAGGCTTCATGTCGGTTATGTCTGCGGCGGCAAAGTGTATAAAGACATCAAGCAAATGGCGGACAACTGGGATGCGTCCAAATGGAAACGGTTCGAATCCGGAAAGAAGAAAGCCTGGAAATACGCCGAGTTCGGTATCCGGCAAGGCAACTGGAAACAATTCCGCCGCGCGATTTTTTGTCGGTTGATGCACGATAACAGCAAACAGCTTTACCTTCCGGGATTTCGGCCTGACACCATCATCGTCACCAACATCGGTCAAGGTCAGGCGATCGACGGTATGCTGGAAAACGCCGGAGCGGTGGAATATCTGACCACCAATGGGCTCGTCGCCTGCTATCATGAACGCGGCAGCGACGAATTGGCCAACCGGGCGTTGAAGGATTTCGGTCACGAACAACTGCCTTTCAAACGATTCGCCCCCAATGCAGCCTGGTATTATATGATGCTGGTCGGTCATTTTCTGCTCGAGTCGTTTAAAGAAGATGTCAGTGCGCCGGTATTATCGATTGGTTCCTATGCCTCCACGGTGCGTAGACGGCTGATCGATATCGCCGGTAAAATCGTTTTCCACAGTGAGCAAACGGTCTTAAAGGTGACTAGGACCTGCCTGGAAAACCTACGCTTGCCGGAGTTGTTTGAACGGTGCCGCAAAGCGCCGGTTATCGAATAACCCGCAGGGAAAATAAAATTTGGAGTAAAACCGGTGGAGAGGTGTGCGCTAAAACAGGCTAAAATGCGCATATGACCACAACAAATTCGGTCAGGATAGCTTGTCTGCAGAAATAGTATCAAATTCTCAGCAGAACCCGATTTCTCTACCATGTTTTACCAGAATACTTCTGTTCAAAACCAAAATCGCCTCGTTTAGGTTAAATACAGTCAACCAGCCATTCCACAGGATTTCGCAAACAACACGAAACCAGTGAATTCAGCGTTATCGCGCCGAGCAAAGCTCGGCGCATCTTACAGGGCGCAAGCCCCTCTCGGGGCCATCACCGTATATATATGAGGATACTTGAAGTTACAGAATACTCAGAAGAAGTATTGGACGCCTTAAATAATCTACTACCTCAATTGTTGGAAACGGTATCGCCACTAACAGTTGAAGACTTAGAGGAAATCATTCAATCGGAGTCTTCTCATTTATTGATGGTCGAATTAAATGGCAGCTATGTCGGCAGCCTTACATTGACCGCGGTTAAAATTCCTACGGGGATCAAGGCATGGATTGAAGACGTTGTCGTCAGCGAAAAAACACGTGGTAGAGGCGTGGGGCGTCACCTCGTCAAGCATGCTGTTGGTATGGCAGGAAATCTTGGTGCCCAAACTGTCAGTTTAACGTCCGGACCTTCTCGTGTGGCAGCCAATAAACTGTATAAGAAACTTGGTTTTGGACCGATAGAAACAAACGTATACCGGTATAAAAGCTCATGACAGATTTTATGAGGCGACGTTAATCGTGCCCGGTCGCCTTGGGCTTTGTCATTCGGGAATCTCGACATTACACGAAGAATCGGGGAAGACGCGCCCCAAAATGGTGTTGTGTGAGTCTAAAATGAATGAGATTCTAAAGTACAAAGAGCTTGAGATTTATTTCCAGAATGCGGATCATGTCGATGTTAAAACAATTGAAAGTGATGTCGATTTAAGGCGTTTTATTTCCGGCATGCTCTCTTACTACCCCTGGTGGATGGTCTCACTATATGGAATCAGGGAAATTCTTGCACGCATCCTCGGGCTCGTTCGTCATGAAAAGCCAGAGACCTTGCCCTCAATAAAACCAGAAGATCTTTCCTATACGCCTGGTGAAAATGCATCATTTTTTATTGTGCGTGATGCAAAAGAGGAAATGTACTGGGTTTCAGAAACACCGGAAGATAGACACTTGACAGCTTTTCTGGGTGTCACCGCTGAAAAACTAAACCATAAACGTACCAGGTATCATGTGTTTACGTCTGTCAAGTATCTTCACTGGACCGGTCCAGTGTACTTCAACTTAATTCGGCCTTTTCACCACATGGTTGTTTGGTGCATGATGAAGGCGGGTAAATAGAAACGCAAAACCACAGATTACTTCGGCAGTTAAATACTCCAGCTGTCCGGCATGACACCACCTTGCCTGTTAGCCTGCCAGATTAAGAACAATGCTTTTGCAGCCGGGCGCAGACAGCCGCGGCCGCTGAAAAGCGACGCTGGAAGGCCCCCCATGCAAAGAAAATGTTAACTTTGAAGGATTAGCAGATTTGGGATGGAGTCTTAGCGCAATATAACGATCCGTTAAGGATATCATATGAAACCCCAAGTGATCTATTTCTCTCATGGCGGCGGGCCGTTACCATTGCTTGAGGACCCGGGCCACAAAGCGATGGTTGCCTTCATGAGCCGGCTTCCGGCGCAGCTGCGAAGGCCGGATGCAATTTTGGTCATCAGCGCTCATTGGGAAGCGCATGTCGCGACACTGACGGGTGCCCCAAATCCGACTTTGTTATATGATTATTATGGCTTTCCAGATGAAGCCTACGAAATCACCTATCCGGCGCCTGGCAGTCCTGCACTGGCGGAGCGAATCGTCAGGTTGCTGAACCGGAACCAGATAAAGGCGGGTGTCGATTCTAAGCGCGGTTTTGACCATGGCCTGTTTATCCCGTTGAAGTTGATGTATCCGGCGGCCGATATTCCTGCGATTCAAATGTCGCTGTTGCGTGGCTTAAATCCAGCCAGGCATCTTGCTCTTGGCAGGGCATTGCGCGAATTGCTGACTGAGAATATCCTTATTGTCGGCTCTGGCTTTTCGTTCCATAACATGCGTGCTTTTGCCCGGGACGCTAACAACGTATCCGATAGGGCCAATGATGACTTTCAAAATTGGTTGATTGATGTCTGCACCGGCACCATGTCCCGGGCTGAGCGGGAACAACGCCTGAGTGAATGGAAGAAGGCGCCTTCCGCACGTTACTGTCACCCGCGGGAGGAACATTTACTGCCACTCCACGTTTGTGTCGGAATGGTGGATAAGCCCGGCAATATCATTTTTGACGATTTTATCCTGGGCAAACGCGGCGTCGCATTTTCATGGTAAGCACAAACCTCCGGGTTTAAAACGTCCTTCCAACCTCGCAATTTGCTCGGACGGATGCTCCTCAGCCGCAACCTGCCGGCCGGTAAGTTTGATGAACCCGTAAAAAGTCCCCTGTCGTGTCATTCCCGCGGCGGAAATCTATAACCATATGATAACACTGGATCCCCGCCTTCGCGGGGACGACAGTAAAAAGGGAATTACGACTTTATACGGGACCGGTAAGTTTGGTGTTCGCGCAAAACCTATTTTTTAAAGGTAAAAATGATATTCATAGACAAATATGATAGTTCATATTTGAACAAATCTGTTTTTAGCGGCTGCATTTTCATTACCCTTATAGCCGCTCTGTTGGTGATGTTTTCCGACTGTGCAACAACAGACAGGTGGTTGGGGCATCACCCGTTGACCGGTGACTTTGTGAGACGTATACTCATGGCATCCTGCCTGTCGATCTACTTCGTGCGACTCCAGGTTACTGTCTGGGTGTTCCAGAAGCGCAAATGGTCGTGGCCGGAAACCATAACCATCACGGTGCTGATGTCATTGGTTGTTTATGCTTTTGCCAAGGTAGGAGGAAACAACAAACTGGTTGTCGGCGTTATCGAGGTCATTGGTATTCTGCTTTATCTGGCAGGCTCCTATATCAATACGCATTCTGAATACTCCAGGCATGTCTGGAAATTAAAGGCGGAAAACAGGGGACGGCTTTACACAGAGGGATCATTTAGTTTGGCAATGCATATCAATTATTTCGGAGATATCGTTCTCTTTACCGGGCTTGCTTTGACGACTCGCAGCCTCAGCATGTTGACGATACCATTGATCATGTCTGTGAATTTCATCTTTTATATCATTCCGTCTCTCGATAGATATCTTGAGAGGAAGTATGGAGACGAATTCAGAGATTACGCCAAGAAAACAAAAAAAAATGATAATGGTGCTGCTTTTTTATACCCCATGCCTATGGTTATCGTCGGCTCTGTTGTTGAGGGAAAATCTAATTTCATGGCTGTTGGATGGGTTTCAAGGGTCAATTTCAAACCGCCTTTATTTGCCATCGCATTAGGTCCGCACCACACCAATAAAGGCATAGACGAAAACCGGGAGTTCAGCATTAATATTCCCGATGTTTCATTAATGGAAAAAACGGACTATTGCGGACTGGTTTCAGGCAAACAAACGGATAAATCAGAACTGTTCAATCGTTTGCCGCTGACGTTTGCGTTATTGGAAAACAGGAGTTTTATAAATGACGGAATGGACGCTGCCCGAAGCCTATATTTTTAATGGACGGACGGTACGTTATGGAATACGTGGGGATGGCCCACCAGTGGTCGTGATTCACGGCACCCCATGGTCTTCATTCAACTTACGCCATCTCATTGAGCCGTTATCGTCATATTTCACCGTACATTATTATGACCTCATTGGTTACGGTCAATCGGATAAATCTCCCGGCGATGTTTCACTGGGCATCCAGAACCTGATATTGGATGCGCTTCTGGATCACTGGGGCCTCATGAATCCTGCTGTCATCGGCCATGACTTCGGTGGTACGACGGTTCTTCGAACGCATCTCCTCAGTGGACGTGATTTCGAAAAAATCGTACTTATCGATCCAGTGGCGATTTCTCCCTGGGGCTCGCCTTTCTTCCAGCATGTCAATGCGCACGAGGCTGCTTTTGCGGGCGTTCCAGACTATATCCATGAGGCCATCGTTCGTGCTTACGTTAAAACAGCAGCCTTTAAGCCCATGGATGACGCGACACTGGATAGGATTGTTCGTCCGTGGACGGAGCCTGGCGGAAAGGCGGCTTTTTATCGGCAAATTTCGCAGGCAAATTCGAGATACACGGATGAGATGCAACCTCTGTACAGCCGGGTTTCCAGCCCTGTTTTGATCCTTTGGGGACGTGAGGATACATGGATGCCAGTAGAAAAAGGCCAGGCTTTACACGGCATGATTCCGGACTCATTCTTTCATGTCATTCCCGATGCCGGTCATTTGGTGATCGAAGAGCAGCCCGATCAGCTTATTGAAAGGATACGACCTTTTCTTCAGAATGCACCTGTTCCATGACCATGGTGATCGGGGACGTCGTTGACCGGTTGTACAAATAATACCCGATTCGTCTGGGAAAACCTGATTTTCAATTTTTACCCTGTCAGCAACGACCCTATTGGTCGGGTTCCTCAGCACAGTTGATGTCAACTGTGGAGACCTGGCCACGAGGACGTTTTTTCGTATTGCAGTACAGAGGACGGCTATCAGAACCAATCGGTGACGGCATGCAAACCCGGGAGGATGCGCCATGAAACAAAGAGGACACACCTGGATAGCGATCCGGGCCGTTGGTCTCGTCCAGGATGACCCGAAGACCCAGGGACTGGCGGAGATTCTTGCCCCATGGGTCCGGCACGCATACATCGGATGCTGGCTGCCCGATATGCCCAAGTTCAAAAAAGGGCACGGCATCATCGGCAACCATACGTTCAAGAACACCCCCTACTTCGGACCAAATGCGTCCCGCTTCGTGGTGGACAAGGCAACGCTGCTTGCGGCTTTAGACGGGAATCTGGCCCTGCATAACGCCGTGGCCAGGGACATAACGCTGGAACCCGACTGGTGGGATCGCTCCTTCAAGGCCGACCAGAAGGCGGGGCAGCATCTCCCGAACTGCCTTTCATCACTGTTCGACACCATTGCCGATATGCTCCTGCTGGGTGACGAGGAACTCGATGGCCTCGTGCCGGGATCTACAGGGTATTACGGCCCGTACCTCGACGAAAAGTGCACCATCAGCAAAGAACAGGTATCAACGTTCTTCTTCATGATGAGCCATTACATCGCGGATTGCTTTATGCCCTGCCATGCGGACAAGCGGGTACTCGCGGCGTACGTCAAGGACCAGCCCGACATGCACAGACGATGGGAGAGCCACTGGGAGAGGGAAGTCGGAACGTATTTCAAAAAGCAGAACCTGAGGGATTGTCAAGACACACCGGCCCGGATTATTGCCAGAGCCAAGACACTGGACACGAAATTTGGACTTTCGTTCCACAACCCGTTGACATGGCCGGGTGACGACAGGGATATCTGGGAGACGGCGGTCCTCTGGTGCCGGGGGGCGTTCGCTTTTAACTCGATGATCTTTCCCGAAGACGACTTCCCGTATGATGGGGATGAAAAGCCGGTGTTTGACACCTACTTCACTGACGGGGACGAACTGGCCAGGATTGACCGTGTCGTTCTGCAAAGCGCCGTATACGCCACGGCCTCTACCTGGAAGCGCATCTGGAGGAAGTTCAAGCAATAGGCAGGAGCGTTGCAGGAAGGCGGGTACCTGGATGGATTCTCCACTGGCCCGGGTTATCTTGACCGTATTGGGGGGATACGTCCTCATTCTGGTCTTTATGATCGTCTACGACTGGATAAAAGAGGAATATCCGAGACCTCCTACCCGATCGCCCAGCACGGAGCGCGTCCGGCATCCCTTTCATCATTTACAGGCGGTCGATGCGGTGCAGCGATTTTCCAGCCTGCCCAGACCGGAAAGGGATGCCATTAAAGAAAACCTGGAATCCAGTCTGATTCCCATGCAGCAGTGGCTGACCGATATTGATCAATCCGATTACCAGATAATGTGCATTGGCGAGTATCATGAAGAATCTACCCGGCAATTTCTTGCCGAAGAATTCTTCGCAACGGTCAGTGCTGATGTGCTGCTGATGGAGGCGACCCCAAAAGAGCTGCAAAAACTTCTCAAACGGATGAACGCTGGCAGGCCCTATTTCCCGTTGCTGGATGCCGATATTATGAATGTTTTCCGAACCGTCAGGGCCATCAACCCGGATATCAAGATCTGCGGGATTGAAGAGACCGACAGCCAGCAAAAGCAACAGCGTGGTATTTCGGGATCGCGCGAGAAATCACTTGCCCGTAACTTCTGGGACGCGTTCCAACCGGGGATGCGTCACATTATCCTGCTGGGTGCCTTACATTGCAGGAACGAACCGAATTGGCTTTTCGATAATCTTTGCGCACAGGCCCCTTACCCCCTGACAGAGCGGATGTTAAACGCTCAAGTCCTGGGAGAACATCAAGATGGCGCGCTGGAAGCCTTTGTGTTTTTTTTAGACGAGATTGGCGTCGAGAGACAACACTTTGTCATTCCCGATACCAGTAACCTGCATCCCCGTATCTACGTGTTGTTTCAGCTGTTGAGCCGCCAGACCCTGGAAAAGTACCGGGCACTGATCGTTTTCCGCAAATTTTAGAAGCTTCAGGGACGTTGGTTACAAATTGTACATAAGGCCGCAATCCGTCTGGCAAACCGGAATTCCAAGTTTGTAAAATTAGTAAACTACGTCCCCTTTTTATATGATCTTTTTTCGCCTCAGTTATTTCTAAAGTTTTAACAAAACCAGCCCATAATGTAATCAGCCCATTGCCCAAAGACGAAAGGCAGAGCAATACCCGATGCCGATCAAGTATACATGACCCAATTGCCATGTTTAGTTCCGGGGCAAAAACAATTCTTTTTAATTTTTGAGAGGAAAATAAGTTCAGGAAACCATGGATCAGCGTGGCGATGGACCCAACTCCAGGCAAGCACCGACGGCACGACATATACAACCGTTGCCATGAATGCTGCTGTAAAAGATTACGATGCCTGCGGTTATGACGCTTCGCCGTATGGCGGCGAACGGACCATCGACACTTCCGGGTGGGTGAACATCGGGGCCGACCTGAGCGCTTATGCGGGCTAATCGACTGTTTTTTTCGATGGTGCTTCGAAGTGATTTCGTTGTCAGATACCATGGTGTTTTTATAGACGATATAAAGATCACGGAGTAAACAACATCCCCATCTGTCCTGGAGCATTTATGAAAAATCGCAAGTTGCTGATCTTTTTTTCGTTGACAGCGTTTATCCGCATCGCCTTTTTGAATCCCTGTCAGGCGATGCCGCCGCTGGACCTCCATACCGTTCCGGTCGCCCCGGATTATGCCCTGCAGGAATCCTGGCTGGCAAAGCCCACGGCACCCACGGCACCCGTAGATGTCTTTTTTGTCTACCCGACGGTCCTGTTCAACGATACGGACTGGATCATGGATACGGCCAGGCCGGACATGCGCGCCGCGGCTCAAATCACGATCGACACCCAGGCCGCGGTCTTTGAGGGACAGGCCAACGTATACGTACCCATGTACCGCCAGATGAACATCGCCGGGTTGGGCCTGAGCGACGCCGACGCCGCTCCTTTGCATGAGATCATTCACAGTGATGTCTGGCGCGCCCTGACCCACTACCTGAAACACGAAAACAGGGGGCGTCCTTTTTTTCTGGCCGGCCACAGCCAGGGCAGCATGATCCTGACGGATCTCATGCTCGAGCATTGGGGCACCACCGGTGCGGAAGCGCAACTCATCGCAGCCCTCCTTCCGGGCTGGTCGCTGACGTCTGCAGACCTCGCCGCCCACCCGGCAGTGCGCATGTGCGGCCGGTCAGACCAGACCGGATGCGTCATCTCGTACAATAGCGTGGCAGACGGCAGACAGTCTGCTGCGCCGACCCTCAAGTCCGGCGCCCTGGCGGTCAACCCCCTCTCCTGGTCCATGGACGGGGCCTTCGTGCCCGCAGAAAAAAACCTCGGATCGGTCTTCTTCGACGCTGACGGCAAGGCCAAAACATACCCGTATTTCACGTCGGCCCGGATCGTGGCCGGCGGCCTGGTTGTCCGGCCTGAAAATGTGGACCTGTTAGCGGTAGAAGGCGGCCATTTTCCTGAAGGCGTCTATCATGCATTCGACTATTCGCTATTCTTCTTGAATCTCAAAGCCAACATTGCGGAGCGCATCGAGGCATTCCGGTTAAAGTCGAGCACTTTTTAGGGCCGTTGTATACGAAAAAATGTGATAGAAGAATTTTTTGTATAAGGCGTAAGATTAAGAAAATAAATGAATAGGAGATTATTTACTATGTCGAAAAAAATTTTAATGATTGCTTTGACCTTGCTCGTGCTGGTGCCCAAGGCATTTTCTCAAACAGTTATCACCGTAGCCTCTGACACCACATGGCCCCCAATGGAGTATCTCAACAAAGAGAAGGCCATCATAGGCTTTACCCCTGATTTACTGGCTGCCATGGAAAAAGTGAGTGATATTAAATTTGACATCCGGACCACTGTTTGGGATGACATTTTTGAAGGTCTTTATGCCAGTAAATATGACATGATTTCATCTTCTCTTTCCATTACGGATGCCCGTAAGAAGACTATGCGTTTTAGTGATCCGTATTTTGAAGTTAAACAAGGAATCCTCGCCAAAAAAACGTCGAAAATAAAATTGGAAGCGGACTTAAAAGGAAAAAAAATTGGTGCTCAGGTCGGTACTACAGGATTTTTGATGATACAAAAGATTGAAGGTGTGATCCTGCAGTCATACGACGAGATTGGCCTTGCTGTGGAAGATTTATATAACGGACGTACTGATGCCGTTGTCTGTGATGATGCTGTTGCAGCAAATTACCCGCTTACAAACGAACAGTATTCCAAGGATTTGACACTGGCCTTTTTACTGAAGTCAGATAAACCGGAATATTTAGGTTTTGCTTTCAAAAAAGGACAATCTCAGGACAAAATAAAAATGGTGAACGATGCCCTGAACACAGTAATTGAATCCGGTGAATACAATAAAATTTATGAAAGATGGTTTTAATCTCATTGAATTCAGTTCTTAGCCGCATTCGGCGCTAGGAATGGAGTTATTTTTTAAAAGATACCCCGCTGCTTGCGGCGGGGTTATCCATTTCAATCGGTAAACAACGACCCTTATTTCCTTTCCCGCGGTCAAAATGAGGGGTGGGTCATCTCGGGCGAGTCGACCCTTCGCAGGAACATCCTGAATTCTCTGTTTTCAATCATTCAGCCCGTCGCCGGCTTTATTTCACCCGCAGTGATTTTCCTGTTGTCTGTATTTTTCTGCCAGCCGATCATAATACTGTCCGTCATCCATCCGGCCCCGCTTGCGGCAGCCCTGGGCATAGATGGCGCACTTGGTTTTCAGCACGGCGGCCGCCGCTTCCCGCTGGTCCGGGGAGAGGCAGCCGCTGTCCAACAGCCGGGCGATGGATCGGATCCGGTACTTGTCCAGTTCGGGCATTCGGGAGAGCTGATCGTCGTGGCCGCCGTGCTTGACGATCAACGGCCGGTCGATCAGGTGGATGGGATGGCGCCAGGCGATGCGCAGCCACAGGTCGTAGTCCTCGCAGGCGGGCAGGCGTTCGTCGAAAAGACCCACCTCGTCCAGCAGGCGCCGCCGCATCATCACCGCCGACGGGCTCACCAGGCAAAGGGCCAGGCTTGGCTCGAAGATCATGCCCGTCTGCTTGCGGTGGCGTTTGCCCGGGTTGACCCGCACGCCGTTGCGGATCCAGATCTCTTCAGTCTGGCAGATCAGGGCGTCGGGATGTTCTCTGAAAAACGCCACCTGGGCCGTTACTTTTCCCGGCAGCCAGACGTCGTCCGAGTCCAGCAGGGCGATCAGGTCGCCGCCCGCCGCCCGGATGCCGGTGTTTCTGGCCGCGCTGACCCCGCCGTTGGCCTGCCGGATCACGCGCAGGCGATCGCCATAGGCCGACAGCAATTGGGCGGTATTGTCGGTGGAGCCGTCATCCACCACGATCAGCTCCAGCGGCCCGAAATCCTGATCGAGGACCGAATCGATGGCATCGGTGAGCGTCCATCCCCGGTTCCAGGTGGGCAGGATAACGCTGACGGTGGGTGGGGGCGCATGGTTCATCGGCCCACCATACTGATCCTTCAGCGGTTGTGCAAGGCCTCCCAGCGGGTTTTATACGGGCCTTCAGGTCGGGCCGGTTCCGGTTGACAGCGGTATCCTTTTGTTTTAGTCTTGATGCGTTATCCAGCCTTGAGAAATACCTTTACGGGAATTTTTAATTCCAAAGGGTGGATCGGTTGAACATCAGGCGGAATAGGTATTCCGGCCTCTTTTCTCAAATCCCGATTGTTTGGCGACTTTAAAAATCCGATGCTTTGCGTCGATCAAGATTGTCGGTATGTCCATCATTGGCATCCACCCCTGAAGAACCCGCTTGAGGTTCTGGAGAAAGCAGGGGGCGTGCTCGTGAAACCCGGCCGATAGCGGCCTATTTTTTTACCGGTAACATCAACAGGAGGAGGATTTAATGAAGAAAGTATCTCTATTGGCATTGTTCGTCGCGCTCGCATTCGTTTTCGGCATGGTTCCGGCGGACGTCCAGGCAAAAACCACATTTGTGACCATCGGAACCGGCGGCATCACCGGTGTATACTATCCCACCGGCGGTGCGATTGCCAAAATGGTCAATGCCAAACGCAAGCAGTACGGTATCCGGGCGACCGTCGAATCCACCGGCGGTTCGGTATTCAACGTCAATGCCGTCATGTCCGGCGACCTGGAATTCGGCGTGGTCCAGTCCGACCGGCAGTTCCAGGCCATGAAGGGCATGGCCGAATGGGACGGCAAGCCCCAGAAGGATCTGCGGGCGGTTTTCAGCATCCATCCCGAGTCGGTGACCCTGGCGGCCACCGTGGACTCCGGCATCATGGACATCAAGGACCTGAAGGGCAAACGCGTCAATATCGGCAACCCGGGATCCGGGCAGCGCCAGAACTCGATTGACGCCCTCGAAGCCAACGGCATCGACTGGGAAAAGGATCTCAAGGCCGAACAGGTCAAGGCCGCCGAAGCGCCCGGACTGCTGCAGGACGGCCGCATCGATGCGTTTTTTTACACCGTGGGCCATCCCTCCGGCGCTTTCAAGGAAGCCACTGCAGGGGCCACCAAAGTCCGCTTCGTGTCCATTTCCACCGTGGATAAACTGATTGCCAAGTATCCCTACTACGCCAAATCCTTCGTTCCCGTGGCCCAGTATCCGGGTGCCCAGAATGATAAGGACGTCCCCACCTTTGGTGTGAAAGCCACCTTCGTGACCTCTGCCAAAGTCTCTGACGATGTGGTCTACGCCATCACCAAAGAGGTGTTCGACAATTTCGACAAGTTCAAGAAACTGCATCCGGCCTACGCCGTCCTGACCAAGGAAGGCATGCTGGAAGGCCTTTCCGCGCCGATTCATGACGGTGCCATGAAATATTTCAAGGAAGTCGGGCTCAAATAGGCGTCGACTGAACAGGTAATCTGCGGGCCGGCGGCCGGTTTTACCGGTCGACGGCCGCGGCAGGCATCTGCCGGATTCCGGAGTGCGTTTTATCCGATGGCCCTTTTCATGTCGGGTTGCCGTCGGACCCTGCGAATGGATGGCGGATGGGCATGAGGGGAAACCTTTCTCAGATGATGGTGGGTGATACCGATGACTGACAAGACATTGACCGAGCAGGATGACGGGCTGGAGATCGCCAGGCGCATGGCGGAAGAAGAAGAGGGCGTGGGGCGGCGGCCCGCCGGATGGCCCAAATGGGTGATTCCTGTCGTTGCCGTCTGCTGGAGCCTGTTCCAGCTTTCCATCGCCAGCTGGCTGATCATCGATTCCACCTTCATCCGTTCCATCCACCTGGGCTTCGCCCTGCTGATCGTCTACCTGAACTACCCGCTGTTCAAGAAACCCAAATTCGGCATCGACTACTTTTCGGCAACTGACCGGATTCCGCTTCTCGATTTTGCCATCGGCATCATTGCCGCCGTTTCGGCATTGTATATCGCCCTGGATTATGACGGACTCATCACCCGCTACGGCGCCCCGATCCTCCGGGACCTGATCATGGGGGCCGTTCTGGTGATCCTGCTGCTGGAAGCCGCCCGGCGCGTCATCGGCCCGGCCCTGCCCATCATTGCCATGCTCTTCTGCTGCTACGCCTTCTTCGGACCCTACATGCCCGATCTGATCGCCTTCAAGGGGGTTTCGCTGAACCGGTTCATGGGGCAGATGACCATGTCCACGGAGGGCATTTACGGCATCCCGCTGGATGTGTCGGCCACGATCGTATTTCTCTTCGTCCTCTTCGGATCCATGCTGGACAAGGCGGGCGCCGGACGCTATTTCATCCAGCTGGCCCTGAGCCTGCTGGGCGGATTCAAGGGCGGGCCGGCCAAAGCCGCCATCATGGGCAGCGGCCTCACCGGCCTGGTTTCCGGCTCGAGTATCGCCAATATCGTCACCACGGGCACCTTTACCATCCCGCTGATGAAGAAGGTGGGCTATCCGGGCACCAAGGCCGCCGCCGTGGAAGTGGCCGCCAGCACGGACGGCCAGCTGGCCCCGCCCATCATGGGCGCCGCTGCCTTCATCATTGCCGAGTATGTCAATGTCCCCTATGTGGAAGTGATCAAGGCCGCCGCCGTACCGGCCTTTGCCTCCTATGCGGCCCTGTTCTACATCACCCACATCGAAGCCTCCAAGCTGGGGCTGCGGGGCATGTCCCGGGCCGAACTGCCCGCCTTCTTCAAAACCCTGATCAGCGGCACCCACTACCTGGTGCCCATTCTGATGCTGCTCTACGAGCTGATCGTCGTGCGTCACTCGCCGGAACTGGCCGCCTTCAACGCCATCTGGGTGATGGCCATCATCATGCTGCTGCAGCACCCGGTCAAAGCCCATCTGGCTAACGAACCCCTGGGGCCGGCCTTCAAGCAGGGCATCGTCGACATCTTCTCGGCGCTGGCATCGGGGGCCCGCAACATGGTTTCCGTCGCGCTGGCCACGGCCGCCGCCGGTATCATCGTTGGCGTGGTGGCCCTGGGGCTGGGCCAGTTGATCACCGCCATTATCGATACCCTTTCCGGCGGCAATATCTTTCTGATGCTGGTGATCACCGCCATCACCAGTCTGATCATCGGAATGGGGCTGCCCACCACGGCCACCTATATCGTCATGGCCTCGCTGACGGCGCCGGCCATCGTGGAGATCGGCGGTTTCAACGATTTCATCGTGCCGCTGATGTCAGCCCACCTGTTCTGTTTCTACTTCGGTATCCTGGCAGACGACACCCCGCCGGTGGGCCTGGCGGCCTATGCCGCGGCGGCGATTGCCAAATCGCCTCCCATTGCGACGGGGATCCAGGGCTTCATGTACGACATCCGAACGGCCATCCTGCCATTCATGTTCATTTTCAACAGCGACCTGATCCTTCACAATGTCAACAGCTGGGCACAGGGGATCCTGATTTTCGTTATGGCCTGCTTCGGCAATTTCGCCTTTGCCTCGGCCACCCAGGGATGGTTCGTCGCCCGGAACAAAGTCTGGGAGATTCCCATATTCCTCTGCGTGACCCTGTCGCTGATGCGCCCCGATCTGATCTCCTCCCTGCTGGGCATTCCCCACGATCAGCGATACTGGACCTACGCTATCGGTATGGCCATTTTCGGCCTGCTTTATCTGCTGCAGCGGCCGCGGATGCCCAGACAGAATACTGCTGCGGCGGTGGCCTGACGCAGGAAAATGCCCCACTAACGGGATCGCCCCCCCAGGAACCCGGGAGGTGCGATTTTCGCAACCGGAGGAAGCCGAGATGGAAAAAGTCAAAAAAGTTATGGTGGCGATCGCCTTTTCCGAGTATGCCCAAGGAACATTTAATTTCGCCGCCCAATTTGCACGGGGTGTCGATGCCGAACTGATCGTCGCCAATGTGATCAATTCACGCGATGTGGCCTCGGTGGAAACGATATCGGCCATGGGTTATGACGTGGACGGCAGTCATTATACGCAGAAGGTCAAGGAGGAACGCCGCCAGCTGCTTGACGACATCATCGCCGCTGCCGGTTATCCCCGGGAAAACGTCCGCACGATTTTCAGGATTGGCAACCCCATCGATGAACTGCTGAAGCTGATCCTGTCGGAAAACATCGATGTGATCGTCATGGGGCCCAAAGGCCGCACCGATCTGGAGCATATTCTGGTCGGTTCCGTGGCCGAGAAGATTTTCAGACGGTCGCCGGCGACGATTATTTCCTACCGTGGTGAAAAGGTGGCCGAACGGCTGAAAAAGAGGATCAAGCACATTTAGACATGATTTGGGGCCGCGAGCGAGGTCACTTGATCGTATACCGGGTTTGATCGCCCTTCCGTCTTCCCCGGTGTTTCGACGAAACGTATCCGCAAAAAGGAGGAGACCATGGTCAGACGCGCCTTATTGTCCACTATCGCCGTCCTGATCTGGCTGGCATTGACGATCGGCGGGGCCGCCCATGCCGGAGACCGCTTTACGGACAATGGCGACGGCACCGTGACGGACCACGAAATGGGGTTGATGTGGGCCAAAACCGACAATCACGGCGACATCAACTGGCATCAGGCGGAAAAGTGGATTCGCTACACCTTTCCCTACACCCTGCCGACGATGCATGATGACTGGCGTCTGCCGACGCTGGCGGAACTGCAGAGTCTGGTGCTCAAGGGAAAGGGATATGAAGCCGCATGCGGCCAATGGGTGAAGATTGTTCCGGTCATCCAACTGAGTTGCGGCTGGGTCTGGAGCGCTGAAACCGGCAGACTGGGGCCCACGGCAACCGTATTCAACTTCGACAACGTCTATTTTTACTCGGTCCGGAAAGTTCACCAGCGTGCCTATCGCGCCCTGCCGGTGAGAACCCTCGATTAGCCGGGTATGTCCATCCGCCGCTTCGAACACCCGTTTCAGCGACGACCTGCTGCCCCCGTTTCCTCCGATGAAAGAACCTATCCATGACGGCCCGTTCAAGCAGACCTGCCCGTGCACGCCGCTTTCGAAACCTGATCGTATTCCAGGTGGTTTCTCTGGTCATGATTCTGGCCATCGCCGGCATCGCCCTGTACCGGGACCGGCAGAATCGTGACGCCGTTGCGGCGGCCCAGATATCCCGTCTGGCCGAGCAGATGGCCTCCCGGATCGACCGGTTTTTCAATCCGGTCGGCGAGGACCTGCTCCTGGTCCGCCAATGGTCCCTGAACGGAACGCTGACCCTCTCCGAACCGGACTTACTGGCTGCCAAATTTTCACCATTGCTGCGGAACCATCCGCAGATTTTTGGTTTTTTTCTATGGGAGCAGGGCCGGCTGTCCTTTGTGTTGGTGCGGGATGGCGAGGGGCTGCTCATGGGCCACACGCGGAGCGAATCCAGCAAGGACGGCTGGGTGTGGGGGGGGCGAGACGCCGACGGCAAGATGACGGACCAATGGTCGGAGGCCCTCCGGGACCCGGCCGGGCTTTCGGATGACTGGCGACGCGCCCCGGAATTGAAGGGTCAGGGATCGATCGTCTGGAGCCCCGCCCGATCGTTTCCCCCGGCGGGGATGAGCGGCCTTTCCGCCGCCACCGCATGGCAAAAGGAGCACATCGGCCACGTGGCCGCCGCCGGCGTGTTGAATACCCAGATCGCCCAGCTGCTTGACGACATCCGCGCCGGCAGTTCGTATCGATTTTTTCTCTTCAGCCGCAGCGGGGTTTTCATCGATTTCCAGAATCCCTCGGCACCTGTTTCGCCCGACTCCGGAGCCGGGGAACCTGGTTCCGCCCCGCAGGACCCCATTCTGGCCGCTGCCGGCCAGGCCTGGCGGCAAGGGGGTGAAATCGACGTGCCGTTTGGATTCGATGTTGCCGGAGAGCCTCAATACGGGTTGATTCACGGCCTTCAGGGAAGCCGCCAGCAGGCCGGTGTCGGTGTCATCGCCTCCAGGACGGACCTGCTGCGGCATCTGCCCTTGAACCGCTTTTTCTTTGTGCCGGCGGGCCTGGGATTGCTCTGGTGTCTTCTGTTGGCCGCGGCTCTGCGCATGGGCCGGCCGGAACGCCCCGGCCGCGGGAAAAAGCCGCTGCAGGCCATGACGGCCGCGGAGTTGATCGCGTTGATCGAACAGGGCGAGACCGACACCCTTGAGTTCAAGTCCACCCTGCGCTGGAACCTGAGATCGGGAAAGGCCGGCAAAGAGATCGAACTGGCCTGCCTGAAAACCGTGGCGGCCTTCATGAACACCGATGGGGGCACACTGCTGGTGGGTGTGGCCGACAACGGCACGATTCATGGTATTGCCGCGGACAATTTTCCCAACGACGATAAATACCTGCGTCATTTCTCGGCCATCTTCGAGCAGCACATCGGGTTGAATTTTACGGAATTTATAGAATTTGCGCTACTGCCCGCAGCGGGGGTGTCGGTTTTTGCAGTACGCTGCCGGCGATCTCCCCGGCCGGTATTTATCACCAACAAAAAAGATGAGATGTTTTTTATTCGCTCCGGACCGTCCAGCCGGCAGTTGACCACCAGCCAGACCCTCGCCTACCTCGAAGAGCGGGGACAGCGGGAAAAAGGATAGGCACTGCCACAAACCGGCGGGCGGAATGCATCCCAATCCCAAGGGGCACCCTTATGAAACCTGTGACCGGACACTTTTGGACGTACCTGTTCCTTATCCTGGCCATCACCGGGGTGACGGGGTGCACCGGCACTTACGGCCGCGTGCAGTCGAGCAAAGATATCAGCGAGGTGTTCGAGCGACATGAGGTGCTGGCGAACCATTCCTATTACGCTACCGGTCCCGAGGCCCGGCCGACAGCGGTTCTGGCCATCGACCGGGCTTACACCCTGAAGCCGGGTCTCTGGCGATCCGTGGACATGACCCCGGCGCTGCTGGAGCGGCTGGTTGATGCCATGACCGATCAGCTGGGCTTTACCCCCGCCACCCTGGGCGGGGTGATCACCGACCCGGCGGGCCAGCGGGCCGGGGTGTGGTATTCCCTCTACAGCCGGACCACCATCCGGTTCGAACCCGGTAACGTGATCATTGTCAGCCTTCCCGGGCCGGACAGGGATCCTTTTCGCATGAATCGAAACCGCCGGCCCGGGTCGCGGCGCTGACCCTTTTTTCAAGCCGGTGCTGTCTGTATCTGTTTAAGAGCGGCCAACCTTTCAGGGTCCCCGGAAAGACCGAATGATCGGCAGCACAGGCCGGCGCATGCTGGGGAACCACGGTGCGCCGGTTTGCATTTGCCGGGATGATGAATACCTTCTGATAAACTGAACCCGCTGAAAAGAAAGGAAATGGCAATGAACGAGATGAATGCCTGCAAGCCTAAAATCATCATGGACCTTGAATCCCTCAACACGACCAACGCCCAGGGATGCCCGGCCTGCGGCCATAAGTTCAACCTTGGCGACACCGCGGTGCTGGCCTGCGGCGCCTGGGGTGCCGGACCGCGGTACATTCACGAAAACGAGGCCGTTTTGGACAAGGAAACCGCCCGTTATTTCGAGCGCGGATATTTCGCAAGCCTGAAGGCCGGTGCCTGAAGGTCCATGCGGCGGTTCTCACCATGCCCGGCCCGAACGCCTGCCTTGCCAAATCCTGGCGGGTTGCGGCTTTACCCTGATGTGCCCGGAGGAGGTTAGCAATGAAGGGAGAATCCGGTGATGGGAAAAAGAAACGGACCCGAGTCCGATCCTCCGTAGCCGTTTCATCGCAAACCGTGTGTACGGATGAGGCCTGCATCGGGAAAATGGCCGCCGTCCCCTCGCCAACGGGTCCTGATCCCGCAGCGGTCGCTGAAAAAGAAAAAAACAAACCCGTTTCTGCCATGTCCTTCGGCGGGAAGCAGGGCTGCGTCGACGAGGCCTGTATCGGGAAAACATGATCCGGATGGTGCGTAAGGCGGGTGAAACCCTGCGCCTGTTTCGGCCTGCCCGCTACTCCACGATCTTCCAGTACCCCTCCTGCTCGACGACCGCCATCTGGGATTCAGGCACCCATATCCGGTCTTCGAAATCCTGTTCAAACCGCCAGTGGTCACCCATCCATATTTTTTTGATGCCATAATCCCAGTAGCCGGGTTCCGTGCGCGTGCCCATCACCGGAGGCACCCACACACGCTCGGGTTCGGACGGCGGCGGTGCCGGCGTCTGGGGCGCCGGCTGGTTCACGATGATGATCGGCTGAACTTCCCGCACCACGGTTGTGCCGCCGGACCATCCGTACCGGGGACGATCTTTCCCCGGGTGTCCATGGCCGGGTTTGTCGCCCGGGTATATCGGATGGACGGGCTTTCCCGGACGGCCATTATCCATCGGCAGTTGCTTCGGCATCTTCAGCCGGGCGACCACATCCCGGGTGGTGGGGTATGCCGGCCCGCTGCCGACAGGCGTCACCGACGACTGGTGGTCGCGAAACGCCGGCAGGTCCATCGGACCGGCGAAAACAAACAGAACGGAGAGCCACGCTATTTTTTTCATCATTCTTCTCCCTTCTCGCCTGCTCCTGTCAGAAGAAATGGGTCTGCCCATGTCCCAGGTCGATCCACCGGGATAAAAGTCCTTGCTGTCCAAGGGCTTTTTCCAGATCCGCTGGAGGGAAATGAACCGGTTCGTCGCCCAGCTGAAAGGTTCCCCAGTGGGCGATCATCAACTGCCGGGCCCCCACTTCCTGAAAGGCCCGCACCGTCTCCGCCGGGTTCATGTGGCTGGGTGCCATGAACCATCGCGGCGCATAGGCGCCCATGTTGAAAATGGCCAGGTCGATGTCGTAATCGTCGGCCAGCTGCTCGAATCCATCGAAGTAGGCGCTGTCCCCGGAAATGTAGATGGTCGGCCCGCCGGCGGTTTTGATCAGGTAGCCGCCCCACAGGGAGCGGTTGGGGCCGACGATGGGGTTGCGCATGGTCCAGTGGTTGGCGGGCAGCAGGGTGACCTCCCTGGCCCCGTCGCTGTAATGCTCGTACCAGTCCAGTCGCGTTCGGCGGGTCATGCCCAGCGCGTTGAATTCATTGTCGTATCCCAACGGGCTGATGACATGGGTGCCCGGATCGAGCGCGCCCAGGGAGGGCGCGTCCAGATGGTCGTAATGGCCGTGGGTGATCAGCACATGGTCCGGCCGCGGCATGTCATCCAGGTTGAACGCCCGGGGCGAATAATCCCTGATAAACCAGAAAATGTCGTCGAACACCGGATCGACCAGCAGGATTCGGTCCCCATCCTTGATCAGCAGGGTCGAATGTTTGATGAAGGTGACCGACACGCCCCGGTGAGCCCTGATCGGGTCCCAATCGATGGCAACGGGCGAAATCGGCTGGTCGTCAAGATAATCCGCATAGGCATTTTTATTGAACAGCTTCCAGGAGAGCACCTGCCAGAATCGTCTGTTGCGTGATATTCCCATGGGGTTCAAAAAGGCGTCCGACCCGTGATGCAGCTTTCGCAGTGCCATTTCCCGCAGGCTGTCGCCGTTCAGCGGATGATAGTGAAGCGTCGCCGCAGGGCCTTCGGTGCTCGCGGCGGCCGGCACCACCCGTGGCAGGAACTGAGACATGAGCGCCACCTTGAATGCTGTCGAGAGCTTGCCCATGAAGCGTCTCCTGGAAATCGGGTCCCGGGAATTCAGATTATTCATGACTGTTTTGAATGCCGCTGTCTCCCTAATTGTCAAAAGTAAAAATTAACCATGATTGCCGATCGATGCAAGTTTGCTTCGGTCGGAGGGGCCTCCGATGGACACCGGCCGCCGCCCGTGGCGGGTGTGCCTACTGAATTTCAATGTAGACATACCCGCCGCTGCCGTACCCGAACGCGTCGAACACATGGTGGTAATCACTGGACAAGCCTTTGTAGAACCTGTCGAAGCACACCTCGTAGGGCTTTTCCTGTTCGGGATCCACATCGAGCAGGGTGACCCGGCCGGTCTCTTCATCGTAAGCCCCGACCGGCGATATGTGGGGGATATTCAGGGTGGGAACCAGGGTGCCCTGGTCAAAATGGGCGATGATCAGGCCCTTGCCATGGCGGTCAAAGCGCCGCAAACGTTTTTTCAGCGTTGCCCGGAGGGCCGGTTCCCGGGAGGTGGTTCTGGGCGTCCGGACGATGTCCACGCGATGACCGTCCAGCTCGTAGGCCGCGAGACTGTCCCTGACCACCCGGCCCAGGAGCGGCAGCGGCAGCCCGCGCCGCCCGCGATACCCACCGTCGCTCATCCGCGCTTTCCAGTGACCGGTGGTCACCCGGTCGAGGATGTCGGCTTGATCAATCGGGCGGGGGGTGCCGTTTTTCAAAAACCGGAGGGCATTGATGCACGCGACCACGGTGGCCACGGAACACGAGGATTCATGGAACTGTTTGACATGGTATTTCCAGATGGCCTGTTTCAGCGGGTTCCACCGGGAACCATCAGGGGGGCAGATGGTGTTGGCCCGCTGGCGCCCAAACGGACCGGTGCCGGTTATTCGATGAATGCCGTAGCGGGTGTACAGATAGGGGTAGATCAGGCTTCTCAGCAGTTTCATTTTCTAAACCTTCAGCCATAAAACCGATTTCAGAATATGATCACTTTCTGGATGGTTTCAAGCCTTTTCGACCCGTGGCGGACGAGAGTCCCGGCCGGTCGTCGGCAGGGCCTTGCAAACGTGGCGCCGGTCATCGATTTTTGTCAATTTTCTGTCGGATTCGGGCCGTTTTTCCCGGTCGGGCGGTACCTGGAAAAAACCGGTTTTGCCGTTAACGCCCTGCTGCTGGGCGTTCGTGGCCAATTGAATGACCATGGTATCGAAATTGCTTTAATTTGGTACTATTACTGACCCAATCCGACCGGTAAAGAGGAACCGCCGCCATGACTCACAAGCGTGTAACGATATGGATCGTCATTGTTTCAGCCCTGCTGGGCGTGTTCATTTCATCCGGCCATGCCGCCGGCGAACCGTTTCCCCAGTACGAGGTTATCGAACCCAATGTCTCTTTTTGGATAAAGATATACTCCGAATATTCAACCCGACAGGCCGTCGTCCACGACAGTCTCCGCCTGGATGTGGTATACAGGGTGATTGACCTTGAACCCGCCGGGCAGCGGGGTGCCCGAAAAATCAATCGAGAGCGGATGAAGACGGCCAGTCGCAGATATGCGGCCATCCTGAATCGCCTGGCCGACGATCCGCTGACCAAAGACGCCGATTGCCGGCGGGTGGCGGCACTGTTCGGCCCGCAGGCAACTGCAGGCACATTCCGCCATGCCCGTTCCCGGGTGCGCTGCCAGATCGGTCAGCGGGACCGCTTCCGGGACGGGCTGGCTCGATCCGGGGCTTACATAGACCGGATGCGGGCCATCCTGAAGGCCAACGGCGTGCCCGGGGATCTGGCCTACCTGCCCCATGTGGAGTCCTCCTTCAATACCCACGCAACCAGCAAATTCGGTGCTGCCGGGATGTGGCAGTTCACCCGGTCCACGGGCAAACGATTCATGACGGTGGATTATGTGCTCGACGAGCGGCGCGACCCCATTACCGCCACCCATTCGGCAGCGCGGCTGCTCAAGGAAAATTACGACCGGCTGGGCAGCTGGCCGCTGGCCGTCACGGCCTACAATCATGGCGCCGCCGGCATGCAGCGGGCCAAGGCCGCCCACGGCGGTTATCCCGAAATTTTCACCGCCTACAAAGGGCGAACCTTCAAGTTCGCATCGAGGAACTTCTACTCCGAGTTTCTGGCCGCCCGCCGGGTGGCATCCGACTACCGGTCTTATTTCGGGGACCTGGCCCTGGCGGCCCCCCTGCCGTCAAGGTCGGTGAGCCTTGATGGATACGCTGCGCTGGCGGACCTTTGCCGCCATTTTCAGGTGTCCCCCGAGGTTGTCCGGGGCATGAACCCGGCCCTTCGGCCCCCGGTTTTCAGCGGGCAGAAGTACATCCCCAGGGGATACGTTCTGAACCTGCCCGGCCGCAATGAATCCGGCGGTGCGCACCTGGCGGAAATCCCTGCCGATATGCTCAAAAAGCGCCAGAAGCCCAGCCGATTCTATACGGTTCAGCGGGGGGACACGGCCGGCAAAATTGCCCGCATGCACCAGGTGAAACTGGACGACCTGATCCTCGCCAACGGTCTGGACCGGCGGGCGACGGTCTATGCCAGGCAGACCCTCCGCATTCCTCAGACGGGTCAGTCGGCCCGAATGCCTGCGGCCACCATGCGCCCGGCGCCGAAGGAACCAAGGGGGCGGGCGGCGGCTGCAGTCAGCACCAACCCGCCTTTTGTGGCCCCGTCGGATCTTCCCGTGGAAAGCCACCTGGCCCGATACCGGCGGTCGGGGCCGGCTCCTGCCGACCTGCTGGCCATGGATGATCACATCCCCGAAGCGGCCTTGAACGATTGGATGCACCGCGGTACGGTGGCACCGCCTGGCGGCATTGACACGAATGTCGATTTTTACAGGATTTCCCGCGTCAAGCAACAGGCGGTGGGGATCGTGCGGGTGGAGGTCGAGGAGACCCTCGGCCATTACGCCGAATGGGCCGGTGTCAGTGCCTCACGGATTCGTCGCCTCAACCGGTTGCCCTTCGGGAGGGCGCTGCACCTCAACCAGCAAATCAAAATCCCGCTGGGGATTGTCACCGCCCGGGATTTCGAAGCCCGGCGCCACGAGTTTCACAAACGGATGCAGGAAGATTTCTACGCGGCCTACCAGGTCGGCGAACTCCAGCGATACCGGGTCCAGCCGGGGGACAGCTACTGGACCCTCTGCCGTGAAAAATTCGATTTGCCGCTCTGGCTGCTCAGGCGCTACAATACCGGGGTGAACCTGGCCGCGCTGAAAATTCACCAGCCGCTGACGATTCCCGCTGTCGAGCGGGTTGCCGAAGCCGGCCCGGATGCCTGAACAGCGGCGCTTGACCCTGTTTCGAAGGGGCGCCTGTGGAAGGTTGCCCAGGGTCGACGGCGCCTTCCCGGCCACGCCAAACGATCCTGCGGCAACCCGGATGGGAATGCCCGACCGCTCTCGCCTTGACTCGAATCGGCAATGCCTTTATGATGCGTTGGCTTGATGTGAGGAGCGCTCAATCAACCCTTTTAAGGCCAACAGGCATCGTGTTTCCATGACAGACAACATCCCCTTGCCGGCGCGGCTGGCCGCTCTTTTTGTATACAGTCGCCCCGTCCTGATTTTCGGTGGCATGATCTGCGCCCTGGCGATCATGTGGGGGCGAAGTCCGGTGGTGTATACCATCGGCGTTTCGTTTCTGATCCTCTCCATGATTATCGACATCGTGGATGGATGGTTTTCAGACCGTTTCAGGCCCAACGCCCCGCTGGCCCCCCTGGCAGACCGGCTCATGGACAAGCTGGTTTATTCCATCATATTTCCGGTGATCACCGCCGGTATGATGTGGCGGCTGCTGGTATCCCGGAGCGACCCCACCCACGGCGAACTGATGCACGCCATTTTCGTCCTGGTGCTTTGCGTGACGGTGCTGGTGCGGGACAGCTTTGCATCCTTCATGCGCGGATTCGCCATCCGGCAGGGCGTGGAACCGGAAAACAGTGAATACAACCGCATGCGAACCATCGTCGCCGCTCCGGTCAGCGCCCTGCTTTACGCCTACGCCTTTTATATCCCGGAAGGGCCTGAATCATGGATCTATTTCCGCATTTCCTACATGGGGAATGTCTCCCTGCGAATTCTCTTTTTTGTGGAAATCCTCTTTTTCATTATCAACCTGGGATCCATCGCCGGCTATTGTCGCAAGTACGGCACCGCCTGTCTGGATGAACTGTGCTACGGAGACGAGGTGCTCCGGCGAAAGATCCTGTCGGTATTTCCCAACGCCCTGACGGTGATGAACGCCCTGATGGGGCTCATCGCTGTTTTTTTCGCCTACCAGGGCCGCATGCGGGAAGCCTACCTGATGATGATCGGGGCCGCTACGTTCGACAAGCTGGACGGGGCCCTGGCACGCCGACTGGGCCTGACGGACCCCCTTCCCGACCAGCCGCCCAAGCGGACGATCAACATGGGAGGGATCATGGACGATCTGGCCGATGCCATCAGTTTCTGCATGGTTCCGGCCTGGATTTTCTACATCACCCTGAGCCAGTTCGGTGAAGGCCGCTTCGCCCACCTTCCCGTGGGATGGATTGCGGCCTTTTATGCGCTGATGGGCGTGGGCCGGCTGATTTATTTTACCCTCGATAAACATCCGATCCCCGGCTTCTTCAAAGGGCTGCCCACACCGGCGGCAGCCATGCTGGTGATGTCTCCGCTGGTGATCTTCGATCATGCCCTGGCGCTTTCGTCGCAGCGGATTGTTTTCTGGGGCCTGTTTGCAATCGGCACCATGGGGTTCGCCGGGATCATCATGAACGTTTACCCCATTCGATACCTCCACCTGGGACGGACCATGAGCCGCCATCCATGGTTCGGGCGCGCCAATCTGGCGCTGTTGACGGTCAGCATGTTCACACCGATTTTCGGGCAGATCTGTCTGGGGTACATGATCCTTTACCTCCTGTCGCCCCTGTTCACCTGGCGTATCCATCCAGAAGATGCCGCCCGGGAGCAGCAGCGCAAGCCGCTGCCCGAAGGCTGAAACCGGCTTGCGGCCGCCCGTCTTTCGACTGACGGTATGGTTAAAAGCCCGATGGCTGCATTATGATTCATCCGCTGTCTCGGCGGCGCACCGTAAGGACTCATCTTTTATCGGGATTCGCTGACCTTGATCCCGGCCTTTCTGCGGTGCCGCCGAAATTGCGACTGCTTAGGATTTCATCGAACTTGACAAGTCAGGGCCTTACCCTTTATAGCCGGTTGCCGTAATGGATTCGGTGCCCGGCAGGCACCGGAGACCGCAGCCCAACGGATCTGAACCGAAAATAACCTTATACGTGGAGCAACACCATGGAACTGTGCCCCTGTGGCAGTCAAAAAGAGTATGCCGATTGCTGTCAACCGCTGATCAAGGGAGACCGGACCGCCGAAACGGCCGAAGCGCTGATGCGTTCCCGCTACGCGGCCCATGCCAAAAAGGAATTCGATTATATTTTTGAGACGACGCATCATTCCAACCGCCAGGAGGCCGACCGCAAAGGAACGGCGGCCTGGTCCCGGAAACTGGACTGGCAGCGGCTGGAAATCCGGAATACGGAAAAGGGCGGTCCCGATGATTCGGCGGGAACCGTTGAGTTCCTGGCCCGCTACCGTAAAGACGGCAAGGCCTTCGATCACCATGAAATTGCCGAATTTGTGCGTGAAGACGGCCGTTGGTATTTCAAGGACGGCCAGGCGCCGCAGCCGGTTCAGGCCATCCGGCAGGGCCCGAAGATCGGCAGGAACGATCCGTGCATCTGCGGCAGCGGCAAGAAGTACAAGAAATGCTGCGGGAAGTGACCGAGGCCCGGAGTCCGAAACCAGATCATGAAAAACAGATGGCAGCAGCTGAGAAGACAGATCTGATGCCAGCGTGATCGGAAGGAGAGGGTATGTTTATCGATTTGCTAAGATCGCGGCGAAGCGTTCGCCAATTCGAGCCAAGGCCCGTTGAACCGGAGAAAGTGGATTTACTCGTGGAGGCGGCCCTGCGGTCGCCCTCCTCGCGGGGCTTCAACCCATGGGAGTTCGTGGTGGTCAACGATCCGGAAACCATCAAGCGCCTGTCGCAGGCCAAGCCCCACGGCGCTTCCTTTCTGGCCAATGCGCCGCTGGCCGTCGTCGTCTGTGCGGATCCGGACAAATCAGATGTCTGGGTGGAAGACGTTTCCATCGCCACCCTTATCCTGCACCTGGCCGCCACCGACCTGGGGCTGGGAAGCTGCTGGATCCAGTTGCGCAAGCGGAATTTCGATGACAGCACCCCTGCCGGTGACTTTGCGGCCAAAGTGGTCGGCCTGCGCCAGGGACTGGTGGCGTCTGCCATCATGGCCATCGGCTATCCGCTCCGGCAGCCGGCACCCCACCCGGAATCATCCCTTCAGCGCGACAAGGTGAGCGTCAACCGCCAGGGTAAAAGGGAATAGACGGTTTTTTTACCGTGAATCCGCCCTTCCGGCTGCAGACGGCTGCCGATCGCGCATGGACCGTCTGCAGGTGATCTCAGATGCCGCGGGTCAGGCCGGTCCGAAGGCGTTTTCGAAGAGATCCCGGAGGGCCTTTTTACCGTCTTCGGTGAGATTCCGGGTGCCGGTGCCGGCGAAAGTGTCCTTCTCGATGGACGGCACCTGGGCCACCCATGTGTTGTTTTCCCAGGCGAACCAGCCCTTGCGGTCCTGATCATAGACATGCACCGGCCGGTTGAACAGCCTGGCCAGTTCAACCCCCCACCCGGTTCCGCCTTTGACCGTGTCATCCGGCTGAATCCATCCCACGGCAATTACGTGGTAGCCGTTGTTGACCATGTGGAAAATGGTCTGGATCACCTTGCGGATCTTGTTCCCCCGGGTAAACTTGCGGCCCATGCGTGCCGATACGATCTCCATGCTCACATTTCCTTTTTCCAGTTCGCTGGCGTCAAGCTCACGGATACCCCGGGAACGTTCAGTGACGTGTCCTTCAAAGGAAAAGTTGACCTCCTGGATGCCCCAGGCCTCGGCCAATCGGCCGAATTCGGATTCAGCGCCTTTGTGGCCGCCGCTGTAGAGGGTGATATGGGAACGATCTTTCATCTTTATCTCCTTTGTGTATCGCGCCGGGCGATTTAAAATGTTGCCTTCGGGCAACCGGTTGCCGGGGGCTCGGCCCCCCTAAAAACAGCGCACCCCGTCGCGGGTCGACGGGGTGCGATGGGGATGATAAGCCCGTTATCGGGGATTGCAACTGTTGGGGTCATATTTTTAAGGATTTAACCCTATTCCGGCATTGAAAAACCGGTCATGGCGGACTGCCTTTTTCTCAGCCCCCTGCCCATGAATACGATGGCCTTCCATCGCCGCTGCATTCCGGATCGCTGCATGGCCCGGCGCACCGGTAATGCGCGCTGCTATTGTCGTTTTTCCGGCCCTGCAATCCGGGCGCCTGGGCAATCTAATCTCGGTGCGTCTCCGTTATTTACGAACAGGGGGGCTGAGGCGTCTTCAGCACCTCCCTGACCCGCCCGACCCTTCCGTCGGTCAGCCTTACCTTGATGCCATGGGGATGACTGGGGGAGCGGGTCAGCATCTCCCGGACCGTACCGCGGGTGAGACGGCCGCTGCGCTGGTCCGCTTTGAGGACGATATTGACTTCGTCGCCGGGGCGGATATTTTTTCGGTATCTGCCGTCCATCGGTACAGGCTCCCTTAACGACCGTTGCGGTCCAGATATTCGATCAGTTCGGCCATGGCTTCAGTCGGATCCTTTCTGGACAGGGCCCGGCGGATATCGACCGCTTTCTTGAGTTCGTCCTTGTTCAGGAGCAGTTCTTCCTTGCGGGTGCCGCTCAGACGGATGTCGATGGCCGGGAAAACGCGGTGTTCGGCGCAGTCCCGGCTGAGCACCAGGTCCATGTTGCCGGTTCCCTTGAACTCCTGGTAGATGATGTCGTCCATCCGGCTGCCGGTTTCCACAAGGATGGTGGCGATGATGGTCAGCGAACCGCCGTTTTCGATATTGCGCGCCGCCCCGAATATTTTGCGGGGAACTTCCATGGCGTTGGCCCCCAGCCCGCCGGACAGGGTCCGGCCGTAGCTTTCCGTTTCGGCGTTGAACGCCCTGGCCATGCGGGTGAGCGAATCGATGAAGACCACCGTGTCCCGGCCGACCTCCGCGCATCGCATGGCCGTATGCACCGCCAGGCGGGTCATGCGCATGTGCTGGCCGATACTCTGGTCGGCGGAAGAGTACAATACGTGGGCGTCTTTGAGCCCCCGTTTGAAGTCGGTCACTTCTTCCGGACGTTCGTTGACCAGCAGGATGAACACACCCATTTCTGGATCGTTGGCCGTTACCGAATTGGCCATGTGGCGCAACAGCGTCGTTTTTCCCGATTTTGGCGGCGAGATGATCAGGCCTCGCTGCCCGCGGCCCATGGGAACGATGATATCCAGGGCCTGCCCGGTGATGTCTTTGGGCCCCTGGGCCATGCGCAGGCGCTTTTCGGGATTGATGCTGGTCATGGTATGCATGGTTTCGGTCCGGGCATAATCGTCCAGTGACAGGCCGTTGACCCGGTCCACCGCCGTCAGCTTCAGGTTCTGGTTGCCGGGATTTCCAGGCCCCCCACGGCCTTCGATGAACGATCCCTCCCGCAGTCCGAATTTGGTGATCATGAAGGCGGGGACGAAGGTATCCGCCTGCCCGGCCTGGTAATTGTTGTCGATGTCCCGAAGAAAACCGAAACCCTTGTCCAATATTTCAAGATGTCCGCTAACCGGTTCCACAGGCTGGCCTTTCGATTTTCTATTCATCATTTTTTCTCACGGGCATAATTTCAATCCAGTAGCTGCCCTTTTGGTAAAAAGTGAGGCTTTTTTCCAGGTTGAGCACATTGATGCTTTTGGGGGCGAAGGTGAAATTCATTGCTGCTGCGGTCCTTTCTTGTCGATGCGAGATGATTCCGATGTTGGCTGGCCGTATGAATGGGGGCCGGATTTCGGGTGGCGATAAACAGTGATCGCGAATCCACCCGCCGCGCCTCACAGCGGGGAACGCGAACGACTGGAAAATGGATGTTATCCTTTCGGTGAATCTTCCCCACAGCTTGCCCGGGAAAGATTTCAAATTAATACCCTTGCGATGGTTGTCAAACCGGCGGGATTTACGCTACATTGACGCTGGCGACGGACTGGTGTAGAAAAATTCGACTTCGTCACCAATAATAGAACAGCCGCGGTCATCTTACAACCCCTATCCGCAGTCATGGTCCCAGGCGCACCCAGCCGGGGCCGCAACGATGCCCCGTAACGGCCTTTCTTTCGGGGGCGCTGCCGGAACACCGTCCATGGAGATCGATGCCCGTTTAAACCCGATTGGCCGTCAGGATGTGTAAATGAATGAAATTGAGCGTTTTGACCCGTTCACCAACCGGTTGTGCCGCAACGTCCGCAACGCGCTGTCCGAAGGCTTCAAAGATGTTCTGGCGGACAGGGATATGCACCCGGTGCGGCGAATTGCCGGTTTTTTTCTCAGCGAACCGCAGCCACCATGCGTCACGGACTACATCAACCGGCGGCTGGCGGCCTACGACCAGGTGCTGGCCATCGTTTCCCGCCGTCATCTCGACGACCCGCTGGATATTGCCGTGGCCATCTGGGACCGGCGCCTCTTTTTTGAAACCCACGAGTATCTGGAGCCGCACTGGCTGACGGCCCGCGGAGACGAAAAAGAACTGCTTCAGGCCGTCATCAGGGCGGCCGGTGCCTATGTGCACCTGGAGCAGGGAAACCAGACGGCTGCCCGGCGAATCGCCGAAAAAGCCGTTGGCGTCCTGGAAGGTTTCCGGGACCGGTTGGCCCCCCACGCCGATGCCGGGCTGTTGCTGGCCAAGCTCAAGGCCCTTGATCCGGTTCCACCGGCGCTTTCCGTCCGAAACCCATCGCTGAGTAAAACTTCAGGGGGCCGCTTCCAATAGGTCCGTCCCATGAGACCCAGACCGAAGATGTTGGCGGTAATGGCAATGGTGTAAAGCACGGATAGGGTGATGGCTTCGGCCCGGATGGTTTTCCAACACCCAGTCAATGCGCCGCAGCCCGCGCAACCCATTCACCAGCGGAGGAAAAATGGAACAGTTCACGCCAACCCAGATCGACGCCCTGTCCACCCTGGTTTCGACGGACCGCTTTTCCACCGGCCAGTCCAACCGTGAGCTTCACACCAAGGATATCTCCCCCCACCGGGGTAGATTGCCTGCCGGCATCATCTGGCCGGTCAGCACCGAAGAGGTGTCCGCCATCCTTGGCTATACCTACGGGCAAGGTATTCCCGTCACGCCCTGGGGCGCCGGCACCAGCACCGAAGGCAACCCGCTGCCGGTCGAGGGCGGTCTGGTGATGGATATGACCCGCATGGACCGGATCCTCGCCATCCGTCCCCAGGACCTCCAGGCCGATGTTCAGCCCGGGGTTTTTCGAAAAACCCTCAACGCGAATGCCGGCCGGTCGGGATTGTTTTTTCCACCGGACCCCGGTGCCGATGCCACCATCGGCGGCATGATTGCCAACAACGCGTCCGGGGTGCAGACCATCAGGTACGGCGCCACCCGGGACTACGTGATGCGCCTGACCGTGGTATTGCCCGACGGCCGGGTGATTCCCACCGGCGGCAAGGCCCACAAATCGTCGTCGGGGTACGACCTTACCCGCCTGTTTGTGGGTTCCGAGGGCACCCTGGGGGTCGTGACCGAGGCCACCTTGAAGCTGGCCGGCATTCCCGTCGCCCACCTGGCGGCCACGGTTGTTTTCAACACCCTGGAGGCGGCTTCGCAAACCGTGGCGACGCTCATGGGGTCGGGCCTGTCGCCTGCGGCCCTGGAACTGCTCACACCTGAACTGATCGGGCTGATGAACCGTGAGAAGGGGCTGGGAATCGCCGAAAAGCCCTCCCTGTTCTGTGAGTTTCACGGCGTCAGCGAAGCGGCCTTGCACGAGACCGCCGCCCTGGCCGAAGAGCTGTGCCGGGACAGTGGCGCCCTTGACTTTCAAACCGGCGTCAAGGAACGGGAACGCAAAGACTTGTGGCGGGCCCGCCATGAGGCCTGGGAGACGATTCACCGCGCCTTCCCGGGACGGGAAACCCTGATTGTGGACGCGGCGGTGCCCATCTCCAGCTACCCGCAGATGGTCGTTTTTTCCCAGCAGCAGCTGGATGCGAAAAAGGCCGTGGGGTTTGTTTTCGGCCATGCCGGGGATGGCAACCTGCATGTGGTCATGGTGGGTGACCCGGCTGATGACGGGGAATGGGCCTCCCTGGAGGAGATCAACGACAGCATCGTCCATCGGGCGGTTGACCTGGGCGGTACCTGCACCGGGGAGCACGGCATCGGCATCGGCAAGCGCAGATTCATGCAGCTGGAGCATGGCGCCGGCTATGCGTTGATGAAACAGATCAAGGGGTTGATTGACCCTCGAGGCCTGATGAATCCGGGAAAGATGTTCCTGTGAGCGGCGGATGCCCAATCCCTATTGACGGCGGGTGAGGGCCAGCGCATTTTTCACGGCTTTTCCCAGGCTGTCGATCATGTAAGGTTTTTTCAGATATTCTCCCGCGCCCAGCTGCTGGGCGGTTCTCACTTTTTCGGTCTCCGCATAACCGCTGGCGATGATGGCCCGTTGCCGCGGGTGACGCTTGATGATCCGGCGCCAGGTTTCGAGGCCGTCTATGCCCGGGGCCATGATCATGTCCAGCACCACCAGGTCCACCGTGTGAGCCTCCAGGAAGGCCACGGCAGATTCTCCACTGTCCACGGTGTAGGGCGTGTAATTCAGGCGCTGCAGGAGGTGGGCGGCGATTTTCCGCTGGGACGCCATGTCATCCACCACCAGAACCGCTTCGCCGCCGCCCTGAATGGCCGCCAGGCTCAGGCCCGGGGCCTTTTCTTCCACGGCCTCCCGTGAAAGTGGGAAGAAAAGGTCGAAAACGGTGCCTTCACCCGGTCTGCTGTGCACATTGATGTATCCCTCGTGATCCTGGACCGTTCCCCATACCACGGCAAGCCCTAAACCCGTGCCGCTGCGCCCCATTTTTTTCTTGGTGTAAAAGGGCTCGAAGATGTGGTCCAGGTCGGTTTCGCTGATGCCCTCACCGTGATCCTTTACCCGCAGCCGGACGTACTCACCCGCGTTCACCGTATCGTATCCCCGCAGGTCCCGGTCCATATACAGGTTTTCGGTCGTCACAATGATGTCACCCCCGTTGGGCTGGGCCTCGGCGGCATTGGATATCAGGTTCATGATGGTTTTGTTCAGGTGAACGGAGGATCCTTTGATATTCGGCAGCTCGGCGGCCAGATGGAAAGAGACCCGGATATCGGGGTAATAGCTGAGCAGTTTTTTATACTCGGCAGAACGCTGCTGTGCTTCGATGAGGCGATTCAGATCGAGGACTTCACTGGTGCTGACCCCCCGCCGGGCCAATGTCAGCAGATCCTGAACGATGGTGGCCGCTTTCTGCCCCGACTCCTTGATGGTCTCGATGGGCGCGGACAAGGGGCTGCCTTCGGGCAGATCCATCAGCAGAAGGTCGGGGTAGCTGACGATGCCGGACAGCACATTGTTCAGGTCGTGGGCCACGCCGCCGGCGAGGACGCCCAGCGACTCCATTTTTTTGGAACGTTCCAATTGGCGCTGAAGGTCGGCTTTTTCTCTCTCCGCCATCCGGCGTTCGGAAATGTCCCGGGTGACCCCCAGGATTCCGGCCGGCTGTCCATTTTCGTCGACCATAAACGAGGCGGTGACCTCACAGATGATGGTGGACCCGTTTTTTCGATACAACTCCAGCTCCATGGTACTGGAACGGTTGTAATTTTTTGTCCGTTCACCCAGGGCCATCTGTTCAGCGAATATCTGCCGGGCCTTTTCAAGTGATGCCGGCGTAAGGACGCTTTCGATGCCCATTTTCTCCAGTTCCGCCGGCTCCCAGCCCTGCACCTTGGCCACCACCGGGCTGATATAGGTGTAGTTCATTTCCAGATCCATGGTCCAGATAATATCGCTGATATTCTCCGACAGCAGGCGGTGTTTCTGTTCGCTGGTGCGAAGGGCCTCTTCCGCCCGGGCCCGCTCTTCGATTTCCAGCTTCAACTCCAGGTTTGAGGCCGTCACTTCGGCCGTGCGCTCCCTGACCCGCTCTTCGAGCCGGGATTTGGATTTCAGCAGCCGCAGGTAGAGCTGCACGATGACAAAGACCATGGTCAGTGCAAAAAACACATAGGCATGCATATAGATGGTCTCGGGGACCCCGACGGCCTGCATCCAGCCGATGGTCTCGCCCTGGTGCTTCACGCGGGCGCTCAGCTTAACCCGCGGTATCAGGTTGACGGCAGCCAGAAACCTGTCCAAACCCGCAGCCGGTTCCCCATATATTTCCTGAAACAGTTCACCGTTCTGGTGATGGACCGCCAGGGATTCGTAGTGGTCCGAGAATGCGGCCAGTTTCAGATACTCGTGGATCCCCTGGTGGTTGTAGTTCCACATGGCATCTTCGATGATTCGGGCGTGGGTGTCGATGCGCGATTGGGCGGTGGCCATGGCACGGTTTTCATAGATCATGATAAAGCCGCAAAAGGCGATGGTCAGCAGTATGGCAATGATCAGAGAAAACGTCTTATGCGTCATCAGGCGGCGCTCCCGTTTTCCGGCCCGTCGATACCCATGGCAAAACGGTTCGATTCCGGTGTCTGATGGCCGGCGTGCCGAATCGACGACGGGAAAACAGATGCCGGAGGCTGGTTTCGGGCATCGATGCAAAGGTGATGCGGGTTGTTTTTTGCGTCCGAAGGCGTTCCTTTGGCAGCGGAACGCCTGGCCCTTCATCGGCCGCAAGGAAATAGCTCATCGTATGCATTTCAGGGGGGGCTTGCTGATATTTCCATTCGTCCGGTGCACCTGTCCTCCAGGGAATATCGGCAGAATCAGCATTTTCTTTAGGGGGGGGCCGGCCTGCTGCCGAAACAATTGGCCCTCGACCGGCGATGGCCGCCATATACCGGCGGCCCATGCCGGCGCTTTCGCCCGGAACGATCCGTGTTTTACTTTCTGGCCTTGCCGACCATGCGTTCGATGGCCACTTGCACAACCGTGGTCCGGTCCATCAGTTTGTCGATGTAGGCATCTCCAGCGACGATGTGTTCCGGTGCATATTTGGCCACCAGGGCCCGAAGGGCGTTTTTTTTCAGCACCCGGTCGTCCACCGCTTCGGCATTTCCCGATACAACCACGCTTTCGTAACGGGTAGAGAATTTTTCGGGGATCAGTTCGGTCTTGCCGACCACGCAAAAGGACACTCCCCGGTTGGCCGTGATATTTTCCAGTTTCCGGCCTTCGCTGGCGCAGTGAAAAAAAATGCTTGCCGCCATCACGACATAGTTGACCGGTATGCCATACGGCCTGTTGTTTTTGTCCGAGGTGCTCAAAATGCCGTACTCACCCCGCTTCAGCAGTGCCATAGCAGCCGCATCGTCTAATCGCCGGTCTTCCCGTCTCAATGGTTTCGTCATGGCCATTTCCTTTTCGAAGCCTATGCTGAAGTAGATGCCTTTTGGTTAATTTTTCTTTATATTCGAATACCTTGTTTTTTATAGAATTGCAAATCAATCCGGCGGTTGACCGGGAGGGGGGCGATGGCAGACACCAGCAAAAAAAGAAACTTTTTTAAATGAGGTTAAAAAAAATGTTCAACCGATGGGCGAACTGGTGTACACTGCTGACTGGTCCAACGGCATTCTGATGACCCTTCGAATCCGGAAAAGCATCTCCCGCTGCGGTAAGGGCCCCCGCCCGTGAAGGGGAAAGCGGTTCATCCATGCGAAAATTTAAAGCCTGCCTGTCCGGGATTGTCGAATCCAGCGGCCTGAACCTGAATCAGATCAGCAAGATTTCGGGTATTTCCAATGCCTACCTGACCAAACTGATCAAAGGAAATATCAACAAGCCGGGAAAGGATAAGATCGCCTCCATTCTTTTGGCGCTGAACCATTCGATTCCTGAAATCAACGCGATTCTCGCCGACTATGACTACATGCCGCTCAATCGCCATGACATTCCCGAAATCCTGGACAATAACCGCCGGCGAAAATTTGAGGGACGCATCCTTCCCCAGTTCGACCATATCTATTTCGAGTTGCTCATGGCCGCACTGGAAAGCATAGGCGGCACCAAGATCATACTTAAACATCGACCCAGCGGTATTTTTCTCCCTTCCGAACTTTACATGATGAAGGCGTTTCCCAACCGACCGGCCAGCGAGGCGGAAAAATTTTTCAGGACCTTTACCCGCGATGTGGTGGCTGAACGCAAGGCCCTGTTTTTAAAAAACTGCGAGCAGGGGTACCGGTTCGAGACCTATATGTGCCGGGCCTGTTTCGAGGAAAGTCTGGAGAGAAACATCGGGCCCGCGGCCCAGGCGGCGGATCCCCGAAAGGTTGCACTTTTTGCGAAATTCTATGCCAATGCGGTGGCGGCAGCGCTGAAAGCACCGGATCAGCATCTTTACCACATCGTCAACCGCTGTACCTATTTTCAGTTCCAGATACAGGATGCGGACGGAGACACCCCGAAAGTCAGCTATACGGCCATGCGTCGACACGACTACGACAACGCCTGCGACCAGCTTACCCTCGAAAGTTTCCTGTCTGACGACATCGGCATCGTGGCCTTGTTCAAAAACGAGGTGGCGCAGTGTATGGGCGCCCTGGATGGTACCGATGGCCGCCTCGGTTCGGATGGCTTCCATGCCGCCATCAGGCAGCGATTGACCGCTTACGGCATTGGAGGCCAGTTCGATGCGGCGCTTGCCGAACTGATGGACGCGCCGGGGTTTGCCCTCCATTAGGCCCGGGGGCTTCCGCCGGCCTGCCAATCCCGCACCCGGCGCGGCATAGGCGGGCACGGCGGGCGATTCCGGCAAGACCATATGGTTAAATATTATTGTTAACTGTGTTAAGTAAAAAATGTTGACCCGAATGCCGTGTCTATATTAAGTGGTTCTGCTCCATCAATCCCTCACCATCTGAAATGCCGAGATGAAACCATCGGTTAACGAAAAAATTATCGATGTCGACGGACTGAAAACCTATTTTTTTTCGTCCGCCGGGATTGCCAGGGCTGTGGACGGGGTTTCCTTTTTTATGAATGCCGGCGAGGTGCTGGGCGTCGTCGGAGAATCCGGCAGCGGCAAAAGTGTCACCGCCCAGTCCATCATGCGCCTGATTCCCGAGCCGCCCGGAAAGATCGTGGGCGGTCGGATCGATTTCGACGGGGCGAATCTGCTGGATCTCTCCCCCCAGGAGATGCGTCATGTTCGCGGAAACCGCATCGCCATGATTTTCCAGGAACCGATGACCTCCCTGAATCCGGTTTTCACTATCGGCAATCAGATTTCGGAAATGTTCATCCTGCACCGGAATCTCAGCCGCAAGGATGCCCTGGACGCATCCATCGATATGCTGGACCGGGTGCAGATTCCGGCCCCGCATCGACGCGTTCACGAATATCCCCACCAGCTCTCCGGCGGCATGCGCCAGCGGGCCATGATCGCCATGGCGCTCGCCTGCGACCCGGAGGTCCTGATTGCCGACGAGCCGACCACGGCGCTGGATGTGACCGTTCAGGCCCAGATCCTCGACCTAATGCTCACGCTCAAGGAGGATTACGGGGCGGCCGTGCAGATGATCACCCACGACCTGGGCGTGATCGCTGAAATGGCCGACCGCATCGTGGTCATGTATGCCGGGCGCGTGGTGGAAGCATCGTCGACCCGGGAGATATTCCGGCATCCCCTGCATCCCTATACCATCGGGTTGCTGGCATCGATTCCCGTCCTGGGGAGCCGGACGGCCGGTGAGACCCGGCGGCTGAAAGAGATCAAAGGCATGGTTCCCAGCCTGGTGGCCCTTCCGGAAGGCTGCAAGTTCTGCGACCGGTGCACCCATGTCATGGATGTCTGCCGCCATCGCGAACCCGATCTAACCGACGTTTCCAGCGGACACCGGGTTCGCTGCTGGCTGCACGTGGAGAAACCACCGTCATGAACGAGGCGCTGATCAGCGTAAGGGACCTGAAGGTCCACTTTCCCATCAAGCGGGGCATCCTTTCCCGGACCACCGGCTATGTGTACGCCGTGGACGGGGTGAGCTTTGAACTGGCCCGGGGGGAAACGCTGGGCATCGTCGGAGAGTCGGGCTGCGGCAAGACAACGGCCGGCATGGCGGTTACCCAGCTCATTCCGCTGACCGCCGGTACGGTTATGTGGAAGGGGCGTGAGATGGGTGAGATGGGCCGCAGCGAACTGCGTGAACTGCGGCAGCAGATGCAGCTGATTTTCCAGGACCCGTACTCCTCCTTGAACCCGCGCATGCGGGTCAATGATATCCTCTCCGATCCCATGGACGTCCACGGGCTCTTCGGGGGAAGCCAACGGCGGGACCGCCTGGCCTTTCTGCTGGAAACCGTTGGATTGTCGCCCGACCAGGGCCGTCGCTTTCCCCACGAATTTTCCGGCGGACAGCGCCAGCGAATCGGCATCGCCCGCGCCCTGGCCCTGGATCCGTCGGTGATCATCGGCGACGAGCCGGTGTCCGCCCTGGATGTTTCCATCCAGGCGCAGATTATCAATCTGCTCATGGAGCTGAAGGCCAATTTCGATCTGTCGATGATCATCATTTCCCATGACCTGGCCGTGGTCGAATACATCTGCGACCGGATCATCGTCATGTACCTGGGAAAAATCGTGGAATCGGCCGCCTACAGTGACCTGTATGGGGCACCCAAACACCCGTATACCCGGGCCCTGCTCTCCGCGGTTCCCGTACCCGACCCGATGCGTAAAAAACAGCGCATCATCCTCAAGGGGGACGTGCCCAGCCCCATGGATCCGCCGTCGGGCTGCCGGTTCCATACCCGCTGTCCGGAACGGATGGCGATATGTGACCGGGAGATACCCGAAACCGTCGATTTCGGCAACGGCCACACCGCCGCCTGCCACCTGTATACCCGCGCTAACGCGCAATGACGATCATTGATCTTCAACCAATAAAGGAGGCTCTCCCCATGAAACGTATCGCCCTGACCCTGATCATCGCCCTGCTGGCCCTGCCCGCCGTTGCGATGGCCAAAGCTGACCTGGTGGTGATTACCGATGCACCGCCCAAATCCATGAACCCCCACGCCTATTCGTCCGACGCCAACCTCTCCTATATGTCCAATTTTTTCGACGGGCTGCTTCAGCGCCCCGCTCCGGACGGCAAGCTCTCGCCGGCACTGGCCGTCAAGTGGGAGCGGCTGGATGCCCTGACCTGGAAATTCAGCCTGCGCAAGGGCGTCACGTTTCACAACGGCAATGCCTTTACGGCCGCTGACGTCAAGTTCACCTTCGAGCGCATGAAGGACCCCCAGTATTCCAAGCTGCTCAACATCGCCAACTCCATCGCCTCCATCGAAACGCCGGACGACTACACGGTGATTTTCAAGAATGTCAAGCCGGTGCCGTGGTTCGCCGAAACCATGCACCAGAATTTCATCGTGGACATGGAATCCTCTGCGGGCCGCGATGACGGCGATTACAACACCCGGCCGATTGGTACCGGTGCCTATAAATTTGTGGAGTGGGTCAAAGGCTCCTACGTTCGCATGGCCGCCAACGCGGACTACTGGGAAGGCAAACCCAAATACCAGACCGTCGATATCCGTCCGATCACCGAAGAGGCCACCCGTTTTGCCGCCCTGGCCGGCCGGCAGGCCGATATCGTCAACGGCGTGCCCGTATCCCTGATCGAACGCATCGAGAAAATGCCCCATGTGGAATTGATTTCCCGTCCGGCCCGGCGGGCCATTTACATGGACATTTCCAACAAGGCCGGCACCCCCTTTGCCGATATCCGTGTGCGCAGGGCCATTGCTCATGCCATCAACGAGGACGAGATTATCGAAAAGGTCATGCGCGGCCAGGCCACGGCTACCGCCCAGGTGCCGGACGTGCCCACCGTGGGATACGTCCCCGGATTGAAGCGGCTGCCCTACGACCCGGCGCTGGCCAAACGGCTGCTGGCCGAGGCCGGATACCCCGACGGATTCGACATCACCATTGCCGGGCCCAACGACCGCTATGTCAACGATGAGAAAATCTGCGAGGCCGTGGCCAAATACCTGGCCAAGATCGGGCTCAAGGTGACCCTGGATGTGAAACCCAAGTCCATTTTTTTCGATGAGCTCTCGGACTTCAAGCATCGCTTCTACCTGATCGGCTGGTTCGACGGCTCCTTCGATTTCGGCCGTTCCGCCGAAAAGCTGCTGCATACCGTCGACAAGGACAAGGGGATGGGGGCGTACAACGGCACGCTGTACTCCAATACGGAAATCGACCGCATGATCGTTGCCTCCTCTTCCATCATCGACCGGGCCGAGCGTGAAAAGGCGCTCCAGGCCATCAACAAAAAATCCGTCGAGGACGTGGCCTGGATTCCGCTGCACTACCAGCAGGATATCTTTGCCGTGGTCAAGGGCAGGGACGTCAAGTTCACCCCGCGGTCGGACCGGTGGATTGTGGCCAAGGAAATCAAATAATGGCCATCCAGAACGGGCATCTTTCGGCCCGGGCCGGCGTTCTCACTCGGCTGAAATCCTCGACGTAGCGCTGCTACGCCTGCGGTTTCAACCTCCCTGCGGCCTTGGCCCGGACCCAAATCTACCCGTTTTGAACGGCCATTGGCCACTTGGATAAAAATGAATCCAGGACCCAGGATTCAGTGGGCATTTCGCCCAGACCATTGGATCGGAATGATGCGACGGCCGAATTCTGGCTCCTGGATTGCTGGACTTTCAATCGGCGAAGGAGAAGACTCCTTTGCCGTGCCAACCCTAAACCGGTCACCGGACCGCTGACAACTCATGGCCACTTATCTGATCAAACGGCTGCTCCAGGGAATCGTCGTCCTGCTGGCGGTCTCCTTTGTCTGCTTCATCATGTTCCGCTACACCGGTGATCCGGTGCTGATGCTGGCCGGCAAATACGCCACCCAGCAGGAGCGCGAGATGGTGCGGGCATCCTACGGCCTGGACCGCCCCATGGCCGTTCAGTACGTCAGTTTCATCGGTGGCGTACTCAAAGGCAACTTCGGCAAATCCTACATCAGTTCGGTGGATGCCCTGGACATGATCCTGGAACGGATGCCGGCAACATTGGAGCTGGCATTTACGGCCATCTGCATCTCGTTCATCCTTGGCGTTGGACTGGGGGTGGTGGTCTCGGTGTGGCCCACCGGGGTGATCACCCGGGCGATCATGGCCGGGTCGATTTTCGGCATTTCCATCCCCACCTTTCTGATCGGCATCCTGCTGGTGATGGCATTTTCAGTCTACCTGGAGATACTGCCATCGTTCGGCCGCGGTGAAACCGTCCAGATCGGTTTCTGGCGTACCGGACTGCTGACGGTCGACGGCTGGAAGCACATCATTCTGCCGGCCTTCACCCTTTCCGGATACCAGCTGGCCGTCCTGCTGCGGCTCACCCGGGCCGGCATGCGCGAGGTGCTTTCCGAGGAGTACATTAAAACCGCCTGGGCCAAAGGACTGTCGCCCTTCAAGGTGATCCTCAAACACGCCCTGAGAAATGTGCTGATTCCTGTGGTGACCATCGCCGGGCTCTCCTTCGGCGAACTCGTGGCCTTTTCCATCGTCACCGAAACCATTTTTCAATGGCCGGGCATGGGCAACCTGCTGCTGACATCCATTTTTGAGACCGACCAGCCGGTGATCGTCACCTACATCATGCTGGCGGCGGTGATCATTCTGACCATTAACATCCTGGTGGATTTAATGTACGCGTTTCTCAACCCCAAGATCAGGTACGAGTAGCTCGCTTATGGCCGGTATATTGAAATCCCAGCACCTTCGAAACTACCTGCGGGACCCGTCCGCCCTGATCGGCAGTTCTCTTTTGCTGATTTTTTTCTTCTGCGCGATTTTCGCGCCGCTGCTGGCACCCATGGATCCGTATGATCTGATGACCGTGGACCTGGGAAACTTCCTGCTTCCACCCGCCTGGATGGACGGCAGTGTGCCGGCATTCCCCCTGGGCACCGACGACCAGGGGCGCGGGATTCTCTCCACGATCCTCTACGGGCTGCGCACATCGCTGATTGTCGGCTTTTCGGTGGTGGCCATCTCCAGTGTGATCGGCGTGATCATGGGCATGCTGGCCGCCTACTATGGCGGAGTTCTGGATGCGGTGGTCATGCGGCTGGCCGACACGGTGTTCGCCTTTTCCACCACCCTGCTGGCCGTCCTGCTGCTCGGGGTGTTCGAAACCCGCGGGGTCGTCACGGTGATATTCGCCATCTGCATTGCCGACTGGGTGAAATACGCCCGCACCATTCGCGGCAGTGTCCTCGAAATCAAGGACAATGCCTACGTTGTGGCCGCCCGGTCATCCGGGGCAGGGGATTTCAGAATCCTTTTCCGCCACATCCTGCCCAACGCCCTGCCCCCCATTTTCGTGGTCATGGCCGTGGACCTGGCCGTGGTGATCATGCTGGAAGCCACCCTGAGTTTTCTGGGCGTCGGCGTCCCGCTAACCGAACCGTCCATCGGTATGATGATCGCCATCGGCAAGAACTACATTTACGCCGGCATGTGGTGGCTGACCCTGTTTCCCGGTGTCACCCTGATCCTTCTGGTCGTGGCCATCAACCTCTTCTCGGACTGGCTGCGCGACGAGCTCAACCCCAGGCTGGCACGCCAGACCTGATCGGTCAGCAGCCGGAGGACTCCAGACTCGGCGTTGCCGGGGGATCGCAGCAGGAGAACTGCGGCGTCACCCCTGGCGCCTTGATTCTGAAGCCCTCCGACTCCTGCCGGAAGCGCCCTTACAATACGATTAATTCAGAAATAAGGCTAAATTATGACGGTCGAAATCAATACCTTCGTCGCCGATCGCCTTGACACGTTCATGGATGATCTGGAGACCCTGGTCAATATCGACAGCAGCAGCGATAACCCTGCCGGCATCGCGGCCGTGGCCCGGTTTCTCGGCAAGCGACTCGAGGCAATCGGTTTTTCCTCTCGTCTGGAGAAACTGGGGGGCCGGGGCGTTCCCTGCCTGCAGGCGCAGAACCGTCCGCCTGCGGACCGGTTCGACATCCTGTTTCTGGGGCACATGGACACGGTTTTTCCGCAGGGTGAAGTGGACGCGCGGCCCTTTGCCGTGGACGGTGGCCGGGCCACCGGCCCGGGCGTCTGCGACATGAAGGGCGGATTGCTGGTGGCCCTGCATGCGCTTGAAACCCTCCACCACCGGGGCGTGCTGGAACACTTGGCCGTGGGCGTCTGCTTCAACGGCGATGAAGAGGTCGGTTCGGAGGCGTCCCGGGGCTGGATCGAAACCCATGCACGCAACAGCGACCGCGTGTTCGTATTCGAACCCTGCCGGCCTGGATTCCGGTTCGTCCTGGCGCGCAAAGGCGGCGGTGGTTTCAGGATTGCCGCCCGCGGGGTGTCGGCCCATGCCGGCGCGGAGCCGGAAAAGGGGGCCAACGCGGCCCTTGAAATTGCCCATCAGGCGATTGCCATCGCCCGTTTCAACGATCAGGCCCCCGAGGGCACGTCGGCCCACGTGACCGTCATTCGCGGCGGTGAGAAGACCAACATCATTCCGGACGAGGCGCAGGCATCCGTCGACGTGCGCGTGGCCCGCAAAATCGACGTGGCGCCGGTCGAGGCGTTTTTCAACTCCCTGCCGGCGCACACCCATGTGCCGGGCGTCACGCTGTCCGTGAGCGGTGGCGTCGGCCGGCCGCCCATGGAGTCGGACCACCGGGCCCTGCAGTTGTGGCGTCAGTTTGAGGCCGAGGCGGCAACCATGGGGCTGGATATCGCGTGCATCTCCACCGGCGGATGTTCGGACGGCAATTTTACTTCCGCCCAGGGCGTTCCCACCGTCGACGGCATGGGCCTGGTCGGCGCCAATGCGCACCGCCGTGACGAGTATGTGGAATTGAGCAGCATTGTACCCCAGATCCGGCTCATCGCCTCGGTGTGTCAAGCCATTGCCCGCCGCAACCCGCCGGTTTGATCGAATTCCTTTCCTGCGGTCGACCTTCCCCGCCGGCCCTGTTCTTCCGCGATCAGCGATCGGGCGATTCCCCTTCCGTTTTCTGGCCGGCTTCCACCCGGCCGTCGGTGGCGCGCCGGGTGGTGTCGACGATGGTTCGAAACTTGTTGTGCTCCGCCGAAATGATCGATTCGATGCTCTCCACGAAGTCGTGGCCGGCTTTTTCACTGTTGAAGTAGGGGCCGCTGCCGGTGATGAAGAGGAACTTTTCGTGCTTGAGGAGTTCTTCGGTCATGCGGTAGGTGAGCCACAGGTCGCCGGGTTTGCGGAAATTGGCCAGGCCGGTGAGGATGGCCAGGGTCAGGGAGAGGATCGTGACGGCGATTTTTATCTGCGGGCCAATGTCGATCGACGGTCCCCAACTCGATGGCAGGTTGGTCACCACCGGCACCAGCAGGCCCAGGATGATGATGGCGGCCTGGGTTCTCACGTGGGTGTTTTTGGCCCTGGTGGCGGCATTTTCATAGTACTTGAGCTGATCGTCGACCCGGTCGGTCATGTAGGTTTCGATGTCCATGTCTTTTCCTCAAGGGGGTTGGCGGCACGCACCCGAAGGAGGCCCATCGCGCAATGGGGAAGTGGATCCAATCCCATCCATTTTCCTGGCGGGCCCCATGGGCAATGCCTTCTTGAGGGCCCGGAGAAAAGGAGAGACATTGAACGCCATGGCATGTGCAATGGTTGGGAAAGGCTGGGCGCTGATTCTTTTTAACAACAATGCCCGGTGATTTCAAGGCAATCGAATGGTGCGAGGCCCCGAGGCCGTCAGCCCTCCAGATGGACCGTCTCCACGAGGACCCGGGCCGTGCCATGCTTGTAAAACCCCAGCCGTCTGGCCGCCCCCGCGCTCAGATCGATCATCCGCCCTTCGATAAAAGGGCCGCGGTCGTTGACGCGCACGATAATGCGGCGGCGGTTGGACAGGTTGGTCACCCGAACGAAGATCGGCAGGGGCAGGTACTTGTGGGCAGCGCTCATGCCGTCGGGATCGAAGGCCTCTCCGTTGGCGGTCATGTGCCCGCCCCGCTGGCGGTAGGTTTCATCCCCGTACCAGGATGCGATGCCTTCTTCACGGTAGGTTGCCGCCTGGGCCGTCGTCATGGGGACATAGCGCCTGCCCCGGACGACGTAGGGTGACGCCTTGACGCGGCCCTGGGCAATGGCCTCCTTGGGGGACAGGCCGTCGATGGTGTCGATGTCCTCATGGGTCAGGGGCCAGGAAAACGGTGCCGTGACCACGTCGAAGGTGAACTCGCCCACGGTATAGACCGTGCTGCCGGCGAATCGGGTGACCTTATAGGCCATGACGAGCGTTCCCCTGGTCAGCCGGTAAGTGGTTTTCACCACACCGCAGGCGGACAGGAGGAGCACGGACACGGCCATAAGGGCCATGCCAAGGATTCGTAACGGCCTTTTTTTCCCCGGATCAACCATGACGATTTAAAAAAACGGACCGCCATTGCTTCGGCGTGCTACCGTTCGGTTTTCCGAACCACCAGGCTGCCGATGGAATAGCCCGCACCGAAGGAGCAGATCACGCCGATATCACCGGGTTCAAGATCCTGGTGGTAGAGGTGAAAGGCGATCAATGAACCGGCCGATGCGGTGTTGGCATAGCGGTCCAGCACGATGGGCGCTTCATCGAAGGTGGCCTCGCGCCCCAGCAGTTTGCCGGAGATCAGCAGGTTCATGTTGATATTGGCCTGGTGAAGCCACCAGCGTCTGATGTCGGATATCTCCAGCCCGTGGTCGGCGACATGGGCGGCCATGTGCCGGATGGCCAGGGGGCAGACTTCCTTGAACACCCGGCGACCGTTCTGGTGAAAGAGCTTATCGACGCCGAAGGGGTCTGCATCGTTGGCCCGGCTGACATAGCCGAAGTTGGAGCGTACGTGGCTGGAAAACCGGGTTTGGGCACGGGTGCCGAGGATGGCATAGCGCTGCTGCGCCGTGCAGGTATCGGTCCTTTCCACAATGGTTGCCGTGGCCACGTCCCCGAAAATGAAATGGCTGTCCCGGTCGCGGTAGTTGACCTGGGGCGAGGTCAGTTCCGGGTTGATGGTCAGCACGCAGCGTGCCGTTCCCGCCGCCACCATCTCATGGGCGCGGTGCAGCGCAAACGTCGCAGCCGAACAGGCCACCAGCATGTCAAAGCCGAATCCCTCGATGCCCAGGGCATTCTGCACCTCGATGGCGATGGCGGGGTAGGCGCGCTGGGTGTAGGCACAGGAGACGATGACCGCATCGACGTCGGCAGCTGTCTTGCCGGCGGCGTCCATGGCCCGGCGGGCGGCGTGTAAGGCTATTTCGGCCTGGTCGGAAAGGGCGTCCTCCGGCCGCTCCGGGATGGCCGGCCGCATGCGGTCCACGTCCAGGATCCCGTCTTTGATGTAGGCATAGCGCTGCTTGATGCCGGAGGCCTTTTCGATAAATTCAACCGAGCCCAGCGGCTTTGCTTCCCGTTCACCTGCCGCGATGGCCCGGGCATGGTGCTCATTGTACCTGTTGGCCCATTCATTGTAAGATGCGACCAGTTCATGGTTGGTAATGATATGCTCCGGGGTCCACAGGCCGCTGCCGCTGATGACCACCGGGGGGATTGCTGAAGATGACATGTCCGTCCTTTGGCGTGTGTTCAATCGGGTCGGGGCTGTTTTCCATTCGAACGATGTCCCCCGGCATCATGGATGCGAGTCAAGGCCAGCGTGTCGGATAGCCCCCATTCCTTTTCCATACAGGTGCTCTTGTCACTCCCGGCCTGATTTACACCAAAATAGTCATGAAAGCCACCTCAAAGGGCAGGTGCGCAAAGGTTTTGGTTTCCCCCGCTTCAAAGCCCAGTGCCTCGTAGAAATTTTTCAAACCGGTATCGGCGGCGATGATCCCGATGCCGACATAGGCGGCGCCCATTTTTTTCGCCCGGCTCACGGCGTGGCGGGCCAGGCGGGTCCCGTACCCGCAGCCTCGATGTTCTGGAGATACCGCCAGCCGTTCCATGTAACAGGTGGCTGGCGATGCCTGTTCCACGCCGACGCAGCCGACGGCCTCACCCGCGACCGACAGGATAAAGTAATGCACCCCCCGCTCCAGGTCGCCCTGAATCCATTCATGGGTGCAATTGGACGGGTGTCTGGGGCAGTTTTCCGGTGTCAACCCGAACCGCCGGGACACATCGGCAAAGCTGGTTCGGATCAGCCGGGCCAGACCGTCGATATCTTTTTCTGTCGCTGCAGCTATGGACACATCTTCCGTTTCAGTCATTGGATTTCCTATCCTGAGAGGTGTTGAGATACGGCTCCGGTACCGTCCGCAAACGACTTGCGCTCGGGTAAAATATACATTAGACTGATGGCTACCACGCCACAATAGATGACGTCTATGGGATATTTCCAATCGGGACGTTTAACCCGCACGTGACGACCGCGGTCGCCATCAGTATGCGATATGATGCCGGAATGGTTTAATACAGACTTTTAGGATCTTGGGTCAATCGTTGCCGCATAACACAAATGCGTCTGCAACGGAAGCCGTTACGTTCTTTACACGATCCGTCACACTTATCGAATCCATCGTAAACGCAGTCATGCTGTTGCTTCCATCGGCGCCGCCTTTTTGAAGGAGAACTTCTTTCGTGAGAGCCGTCTTCCACTGGAAACGATCTTTTTGGCGTTGGGCCGGTTCAGGGGTGTTCATCGGTTTCCTGTTTCTGGGCTGCCAGCCGGCAGAGCCCATTCGCCTCGGGTTTGTTGGGGGAACGTCCGGCCGGGTGGCAGACCTGGGCATTTCCGGGCGGGATGCCGCCCAGCTGGCGGTTGAACAATGCAATCGAAATGGCGGCATCGACGGCCGCCAGGTACTGCTTATTATCAAGAACGACCAGCAGGATGGCGACATGGCCCGGAAAGCCGTACGCGAACTGATCGGCGAAGGCGTGGCTGCCATTATCGGTCCCATGACCAGTGACATGGGCCTTGCGATCACCCCCCTTTTGAATGAAAATCGCCTGGTCGCCGTAAGCCCGACCGTTACCACCCAGCATCTTTCCGGCCGGGACGATTATTTCTTCCGGGTCTCTGCCACGACCCGCGAATACGCTGGCAGGAGCGCCCGCTATCACATCCATAGCGGAGATTTGCGGCGCATCGTTGCGGCCTACGACCGGGGCAACCGCTCCTTTACTGAAAACTGGCTGGAAAACTTTCACACGCCCTTCACCGCCGCCGGGGGGGAGATCCTTGCCACCATCGGATTCAACACCGCCGAGGGGCGAACGTTTCTGGAGATTGCCCGCGAACTGCTGGCGCCGGTGCCCGACGGCGTGCTGATTATCGCCAACTCCATGGACTCAGCCGTCCTGTGCCAGCAGATTCGCAAACTCGACCCCGCCATCCCGATCTCGCTGGCCGACTGGGGGGCCACCGAGCGGCTCCTGGAACTGGGCGGCAGAGCCGTCGAGGGGGTCACGGTGGTTCAAACCTTTGATCGCGGCAGCCCGGCACCCCGGTATCAGGCATTTCGCAAAGCTTATCTTGAACGCTATCATCGTGAGCCGGGTTTTCCCGGGGTTTATGCCCACGAGGCCACCCAGGTGGTGCTGGCCGCCCTGCGCGCTCAAAAAAAAGGCCGGAGCCTCAAGGAGGCCCTTCTTTCCCTGCGGCAGTTCGAGGGGCTGCAAGACGACTTCAGTTTTGACGAATTTGGTGATGTGAAGCGGTCCAATGCCTCCATCAGCATTGTCCGGAACCGGAAGTTTGTTGTCCTGGAGTAATATCATGAAATCACCGATGTCGCTTCGCCGCTATCTGTCTCTGCAGTTTGCATTGGTGGCCGCCCTGCCGGTGGTGATTATCGCCGCTCTCGTGTGGCAGTTCCTGATGCCCCAGATGCGCGCCAATATCGGTGTTCAGCATCAAGGCCTGGCCCGGGCCATAGCCGGCCAGGTATCGGACCACCTGAAAGGCGGCGAGCGTCAGCTGGCTGCCCTGGCCGACTTCGTGGAGTCCCGGGGGCCCCAGCGGCCATCCCAGTTGACGGCCCTGCTGGATGCCCAATGCGGCAACGGTGAAATCTTCGAGACCATCTACCTTGCCTCCCACCGGGATGAAACCATTTACAGCGTCGGTCTTGCCCTCCTGCGCCGGTCAAAGCGCGATGACCTGCTGGGCATGGATCTTTCCGGTCGAGGCTTTCTGAACCCGGCCCATCATCAGGGAAAGCCCGCCTGGTCGGAAACATTTCTTTCCACTGCCAGCAGCCGGTTGGCGGTGGCGCTGACCATCCCATTGTCAGGCAGCGCGGTCATCGGCGAAATCACACTGGACCGGTTTTCCGAATTCATCAGCCACCTGCCGCTGGAAGCCGGCCTGTTCACCATGGTTCTGGACCGGCAGGGCCGCATCGTGGCGGATTCACAGCGGCTGCGCTGGGGGCAGCGGCTGTCTTTGACGGAGCTCCCCGCTGGCACTGCCAGCGGCGATGGCGTATTTGCATCCAGTGCCTTCGAACTGGACGGCAAGCGGTTTTTGGGAACGATGGTCGATGTCAGCGAGCTGGGCTGGTACGTTCTGGTCGCCCAGCCGATTCAGGCGGCCTATCAACCCCTGCGCGCCGCTTTTGGAATGATTGGTTTAGGATTGGTTTCGGCCCTGATGCTGGCCCTGGGGGTGGCCTGGCTGCAGGCCGGCAATCTTTCCCGGACCTTTCGCGCCTATGGCGAACAGGCGCAACGCATCGCCCGGGGAAGGTATGACCTGCACTGGCCGCCGCCCAAAACCGCAGAATTCATGCATCTGGCCCAGGGCCTCGAGCACATGGCCCGGATGATCAGCCGGCGCGAAAAGGCCCTTGTGGCCAGCGAGACCCGCATGCGAATTACCCTGGATTCCATCGGTGATGCCGTTATTGCCACCGATGCCTCAGGGGCCGTTGTCCGGATGAACCCCATTGCCGAGCAGTTGACCGGGTGGTCGTCGACAGAAGCCAGCGGCCGGCGGCTGTCAGAGGTCTTTCAAATCGTCAACGCCCACACGCGACAGCCGGTTGTCAGTCCGGTGGAGGAAGTACTGGCCAACGGGAAGATCGTCGGTCTGGCCAATCACACCGTGCTGATCCGCAGGGATGGCCGGGAATACCAGATTGCCGACAGCGGGGCGCCCATCCTCCATCCCGACGGGCGCATGGTCGGGGTCGTGCTGGTGTTCCGGGATGTCACCGACGCATATGCCCAGCAACAAAAAATCCGTGAGAACGAGAAACAGCTCAAAGACGTTACCGCCAATGTCCCCGGGGTGGTCTTCCAGCTCAGCGCCACTTACGACCACGTGTTTACCTGTCGTTATGTAAGCCCGAAGGCATTGGAAATTTTTGGTGTCGAGAGCGCCGAGGGCACGTTTTTCGATAAATTCACCCGGTGTATGCCTGACAGCGAAAGAAACCGTTTCATGGCCTCCATCCGCGGGGCGGTCACTCATCAGCACAACTGGCAATATGAAGGCCGGTTGGTCAAACCTTCCGGAGACCGCATCTGGTTTTCGGCCCATGCAACCTTCCAAAGGACCGGTGCAGAGACCGTTTTTAATGGCATGTGGATGGACGTCACCGACCGTCGCCGGTTGGAGGCCGCTCTTCGTCTCACCCAGTTCAGCTTTGATAAGGCTGCCATCGGTATCTTTCGGATCGGTTCGAACGCCCGGATCCTCAATGTAAACGAGAAAGCCGCCCGCACCCTCGGATACTCCATGGAAGAACTGACCGCCCTGTCCGTTTTCGACATCGACCCGCAGGTCAACCGTGACAATTGGGAAGACGTATGGCAAACCCTTTGTAAGAAGAAAGCGGATTCGTTTGATACGATCCACCGGCGTAAAGACGGCCTTGAAATACCCGTGGTAATTTCTTCCAATCTGCTCGAATATGACGACCGGCAATTTTCAATTGCATTTGTGCAGGACATCACTGAGCGCAAAAAAGCGGAAAAGGAGACCAAGCGTTTGGGTGAGGCGTTGCTCCAAGCCCAGAAAATGGAGGCCATCGGAACCCTGGCCGGCGGCATTGCCCATGATTTCAACAATATCCTCGCGGCCGTGATTGGATATTCCGAGCTGTCCCTTCCGGAGGTGGATCCGGATTCCAGGGTGCACAGCCATTTGAGGCAGATTCTCAAAGCCGGACTGCGCGCCCGGGATCTGGTCGCACAGATTCTGACCTTCAGCCGCAAGGATGAGCGCGACCTGCGTCCCCTGCAGGTTGCTCCCCTGGTCAAGGAGGCGCTGAGGCTGCTGCGGTCATTGATGCCCGCCACCATCGACATAAAACAGCAAATCAGCCCCGGCATCGACCCTGTCATGGCCGACCCGACCCAGATCCATCAGATCGTCATGAACCTGAGCACCAACGCCGGCCATGCCATGGATTCCGATGGCGGCTGCCTGACCGTCAGCGTCTCGCAGGTTCGGCTCTCCGACCGGGACATTCGGATGCACCCCGGACTGCATCCGGGCGAATATCTGAAACTCAGCGTTCAGGACACCGGCAGGGGCATTCCCCCTGAAATCATGCAAAAGATATACGATCCCTACTTCACCACCAAGGAGAAGGGCAAGGGCACGGGGCTGGGACTGTCGGTGGTCCACGGGATCGTCAAGAGCTATGGCGGGGCCATTTACGCATACAGCGAACCGGGCACCGGCACCACATTCAATGTTTACATCCCGTCAGCCGTTCAACCGGTTGCCGTCGAGCAGGAGGTGGATTCCGAACTTCCCGGCGGCAGTGAGCGTATCCTGCTGGTCGATGACGAACCGGCACTGATCGATGTGGGTCGGCACCTGCTGGAAAAGCTGGGCTACCGGGTGTCAACCGCCAGCAGCGGAACGGAAGCCCTGGACCTGTTTCGGGATGCGCCCCAGGCCATCGATCTGGTGCTTACCGATATGACCATGCCCCACATGACCGGAGACCGGCTGGCTGCCGAACTGTTGAAAATCAAGCCGGGGCTGCCCATCATCATCAGCACGGGATACAGCATCCACATGTCCGCAGAGAAGGCGCAGGAAAGGGGGATCCAGGCCTTTATCTACAAACCCATCGTGGAAGCGGATCTGGCCGGAATCGTTCGCCGCGTGCTGGACGGGGGCAACCCGACCGCTTGACCTTTTTCAACGCCTTGACCGTTCCGGAAAAGTCAGACGCCTGCGTTCCCTTTCACCCCCTTGTCACGGACATTCAAAACGGGTTGAAAAACAGGATTTCTTCGTTACCTTGTGGGTGTAAGGATTTTTGGCGTGACGAGGTCGCCCGACCGAATCTTCCGATGGACCGTGGCCCGGTTCATCATATGCGTTGACAGGAGAGACCATGATCGACAGCACCGCATTCGGTGTGATGACCATTGACGGCCGGACCTATACGTCCGACCTGTTCATCTTTCCCGACGGCCGTGTCCAGGAGGGATGGTGGCGGCAGCGGGGCCATGTGCTGGCCGTTGACGATATCCTTTCCCTCGTCGACGCCGGCCCGGCATTGATTGTGGCCGGCACGGGCACCAGCGGGCGAATGCGCCCGGAAGCCAACCTGATGCCCTTTCTCGGCGAACGGGGCATTGAATTCATCGCCAGACCCAATTCCCGGGCCATCGCCATTTACAACCATCGGCTGGCGAAGGGGGAGTCGGTCGGTGCGTGCTTTCATCTGACCTGCTGATGCGCTCAGACCGAGAGCGGGCGAATGCCTGCAAAAGAAACCCATTTCCATTCATAAAGGGTGCCGGAGACCTGCGGCGCCGGTGATCCCGTCTTTTCCGGGGCGATCCCGGATTCGGAAACCATCGACCGCTTCATTTCTCTTAAAAGTAGCGTGGTGGAAAATAGGCGCCCCATTTGCTGCCAATTATTCTCCTGTTGCATGACAGCCGACGGTCCAGGCTCTCAATGTCGTCAAAGGGGCCGTCCATGGCATTGATTCCCGTATAGTTGGCGACAAGCAGGTAACGCCCGTCCTCGAGGATGATGCCCGACCCGGTGTGGAGACCGTCCCAGGGATCTTCGTCCCATTTGACACTTCTCAGAAAGGTCCGGTAGCCGGCACGCTTCAGCATGAACTGTGCAAAATAGGCCGCCCCGGTGCACTGGGCGGTTTTCTTGAAAAAGGTGCAATAGACGCCGCTGGCGGGGGTTTTGCGAAATGAGAAGAAGTTATTGATGTAATAGCTGATGAGCTCCGGCGAATTCAGGCGGTCGGCAACCGTATAAAACCGTTTCCAGCGGGACTGTTTCAGGGCCGTTTGTATCGTACCCCAGTCACTGGTGTTGAACACCTCTTTTTTTCTCAGAAAATCGTCCATGATATAGCCCTGCAGCTGCCGGGTGCTGTGCCGTTTCGCGAGCACGGCGTATTCTTCCGCTTCCGCCGCAGTCGTCAAGCGTTGAATGATTTCACGGATCACGGGGCCGAGCATCAGCACGGTCTCGCCATTCCAGGCCGCGTCAAGAACTTTTTCCAGGGTATATGCCGGACCGGTGCCGGTTGAAGGGGTGCCGGTCCATCCGTCGTCCGGGTCCGGGCGCATGCCGATCCGGCAGCCCCCATCGGGGCCCGCCGTCTGAACAATGTTGAGTCCCAGCAGCAGGCCGGACGCCTCCAGCCGTCTATCCTGGACCATCCAGAACAAGGCCTGAAGCGGCGTACAAAAATTCCGATGCGCAGGCAGGCCGATGGTGTCCATGCACGCAAACATCCGATCGAATCGGTCCGGGGCGAGCCGGTAGAGGGCCAGGAGGGTGTGAAGGGCCAGGCGTGATGACCTTGTCTGTCCTTTCCGGATCTCGGGGATCTTGGCCAGTTCGTCTGCCAGATGCGGGTTCAGACGGCCAATCTGTGACAGGCCATCTTTAATGGAAGGGGTGTTTTTCATTGCATTAAGCTTACCTGAAACGGTAGAGAATGAAAGCTGAAAAAAAATGCCCGCCAGCGCCGTCGCGTTCTGATTCGACCGGCGGACCGGGCCGCCGGTTGATTTTTAGCGGTTGAAAATGATAGATCTCCGCCATGCCGCCGGCTCCCGGTGACCCTCCGGCCCCGATATTCCCCGGCCGCCTGCGTTGAATCCACGTAACCCAAAGGACGTGCACCATGATAGAGATCGCCGCCGTATTTGGAAGCCCGCGCCGAAAAGGCAATACCTCAACCCTGCTCAACCATGCCGTCGCCGGTGCGCGCGATGCCGGTGCGCAGGTCACTGAAATCGTGTTGCGGGATTTGAAGATGTCTCCCTGCCTGGAAATATACGGGTGTAAAAAAGCCGGGTCCTGTGTCATCAAGGATGATTTCGGGCCTGTCGAATCCCTGCTGCAGCGCACCGACGGGTTGATGCTGGCGTCACCGATTTTTTTTTACACGGTCAGCGCCCATACCAAGATCCTGATGGATCGCTGCAACTCCCTCTGGGTAAAAAAATATTGGATAGACAAAAAACCCTTCGGCCAGAAAAACTATCCCCGGAAAGGCCTGTTTATCTCCGTCGGGTCCACCAAGGGAAAACGGCTGTTTGAAGGCGCACAGTTGAGCGTAAAATATTTCATGGATGCGCTGGATATGCAGTTGTGGAAATCCCTGTTGTACAAGAACATCGAAACCGAAGGACAGATTCAGGAATCCCCGGCCGCATTGAAAGAGGCCTACGAAGCCGGTAAGGCCATGGTCCAGGCGTTGTCGAATCGCCAGGGGTAGCGTCCATGTTCGCCAACGATGCCGCCGGGTCAGATCGGAGGCGGTCACGGCCTCGGCCAGCACCGATTCGTCATCATCCGAAATCGTCACGTAAAAGTTGGCATCAACTTCGAAGATGAATAAAGGAGCGTTATCATGAGTTTAAAAACGGTTCACACCGACAGCGCCCCGGCGGCCATCGGCCCCTATTCACAGGCCGTGGTTGCCGCACCGTTCGTTTTTGTCAGCGGCCAGCTGGGCATGGACCCGGCTACCGGGAACCTGGTGGGGGAGGACCTGGAAAGCCAGGCGCGCCAGGCCCTCGAAAACGTGAAGCAGATCCTTGTCGCCGCCGGCAGCAGCCTGGAGCAGGCGACCGTCGTGGAAGTTTTTCTCACCGATATGGACCGGTTCATGGACTTCAACGCCATCTACGCCGAGTATTTTCCAGCGCATAAACCCGCGCGCGCCGCCGTCGAGGTGAGTGCGCTGCCCAAGGGCGGGTGCGTGGAGATCAAGTGTACGGCATTGATAGACTGATAGCAGTAACTGAAATGGCCCTTGTCTGTGTTGGTCCGTGGCGAAAGAAAAGGTATTAGTTCACGGTTATCGGTTTACGGTTACCCGCTGCCTTCATTTTTTCTTAACCGTGAACCGGTAACTGTAAACCGTGAACGGTTACAAAAGAAGAATCAGGTAAATAGGCTGAAGGCTATCCTTCAATTTCCGGAAACCCCGTAGCCAGGGCAAACGCCATGGCAAAATCGGGCTCGGAGGCCAGCTCCAGATAGCGGATACGGCGGCAGAGGGTGCGCGCTTCCGATCTCAGGTTTTGGTCCAGCAGGGCCATTACCACCCCCACGCCGGCCAGGTTCTCCCTGGGAATGACCTCGCCCCGGGCGGCGGCCGGCGGCAGCATGCCGATGGCAAGGGCGTTTTTCCAGTTGAAGCGGGCTCCGAAGGCACCGGTGAGGATCGTCCGGTCGATTTTTCCGATGCCGGCCTTGCGCATGAGAAATTCAATGCCCGTGCAAAGGGCCCCCTTGGCCAGCTGAATCTGGCGAACGTCCTTCAGGCTGACGGAAATCTCATTGCCGGTGGCGCTCTGATCCTTGTCGGCCAGGGTGTAATATCTCCCGATGCCCCCTTGGTCGGACACCACGCCGTCACGCGCTTCGTCCAGTCGACCATTGGGACGGATCACTCCGAGCTGGCGCAGGGCGGCGATGGCGTCGATGATGCCCGAACCGCAGAGCCCCATGGGCCGATTGCGGCCATCATTTCCCAGCACCTCGTAGGCAACGCGGCCAAGGTTTTCGTCCGGCCAGGCGCGGTGGATGGCGCCGGACACCGCCCGCATGCCGCAGGATATCTGGGCGCCCTCAAGCGCCGGGCCGGTGGCGCAGCTGGTGGCCCACAACCCCTCCCGGTTGCCCAGCACCACCTCGCCGTTGGTGCCAATGTCCACGATGAGGCTGGTTTCGTCCCGTTCGTGGGGACGGTCCGCCAGGATGGCGGCCATGGTGTCGCCGCCCACAAAACCCGATACGACCGGCATGAGAAATACGGGCACGGCCGGGTCGGTGGCCAACCCCAGGTCCCCGGCGTTGAACACCGGCGGCGTCAGCGTCAGGGGGAAATAGGGGAATACCCCTAACCCGTTGGGGTGCCATCCGGCAAAAACCTGCTGCATGGTGGTGTTGCCGCATACGGCCACCTCGTCGATGGCGGCATGGGGGGCGCCGGCCTGCTCCAGGCAGCGGGTCATGAGAATATTGATGCCTTCTGCGGCCAGTCGCTGGAATTGTTCCAGATGCGATTCCTTTTCGTTGATCCGGCTGATCCGGCTGATGACATCCTCACCGAACCGTCGCTGGGGGTTGACGCAGGCGTCCGCGGCCAGCAGCTTTCCCGTCCTCAAGTCGCACAGGTAGCCTGCCACCGACGTGGTGCCCAGATCGACGGCAAACCCGAGGCTGACGGTGTGATCCCCTTTTAGGAGGCGGCGTATGCCGGTCTCCCCGTGCACCACCAGGGTGAAGGCCTTCAGGCTGTCGCGGTAGCGGCTTAACTGGCGCAGGGCCGCGGGATCGGCCATCGAGGCCGCCCTTTCCCCCACCTGGTCGGCCAGCCAGTCCACCAGGCTTTCGGGCGTGTGGTCCGTTTTCAGGCCCGGCGAAGGGCCGTCCACGCTGAACCGCCGGATCATGGGGTCCGCCGGATAGCTGCCGGCAATGCCCGTCTTGCCGCGGGTCTCGGCACTTTCCGCCAGGGTGTCGGGGATGGTGACCCTTGCCGTCCCGGTGGCCCGGGCCTGGCAGGCAAGGCGCGACCCGTCGGCCATCTGGTCCGGTGTGAGTACGTCCAGTTCCGCATCGGAGAGGGGCGAGAAATTCGTCTGCGGATGGACCAGCACACGGCATTTGCCGCAGACCCCCATGCCGCCGCAGTCGGCCCGGATGTCGATGCCATGGTCGGCTCCCAGTTCCTGAAGGGTTTTGGTCTCATCCACGGGTACGTTCAGCCCGGCCGGTTCGAATTTGACCACACGAGGCGCTGCCGGGTCGGAGACCACGAACCCGTCCGCATGCGCTTTCACCCGGTCGGCGATGGTATACCATCCGCTGTCGCGCACCGGCAACGCGTCGGAAAGAAAGGATGAACGCACGTCCAGGCGGTTGCCGGCCACCCGCCATTGGATGCAGGCGTAGGGGGTGAACCCCGCTTCGCCTCCGGCACGGCAGCGGGTGGCGATGCCGCCCGTTGCCGTGGAACCGTATATCTCCACCAGGTCCGTTTCCGTTGCACGGGAAAAGGCCTCGCCGTCGGCATCGTCCAGGGTGCCGGACACGCAAAAGGCCAGCCGCAGGGCGCCCCGTTCCGGCGGGTTGTCCGCCAGGGCGCGGTAGTGGGCGGGGACACTCACGAAAATGGTCGGAGACGCGGCGGCCATCTGCTGGCGGATCGCTTCGGGATGGGACGGGGTCACTGCCGCCACCCGCGCCGATACCGCCAGGGGGATCAGCACGGCGTGTAACAGCCCGCGAATATGCAGGGGCGGGTCAGTGGAGAGGATACGGTCGCTGCTGCCTATTTCGTAGCGCCTGACCAGATAGTCCACTTCGCCCAGCAGGTTGCGGGGGGTTTTGGACCAGAGGCGCGCGCTGTCGCCGAAGCCGCCGGCGAACAGACGGACCCAGGGGCTGTCCGGGGTCAGCACCTCTCCGGCGGCCAGGGACTCCGCCTCGTCCACCAGGGTGTCCACGTCGATTGATGCAACCCCGGCCGGCACATGGTCGCCGGACCGGCCGATGGCGCTGGTGAAGCCGGTCAGCCGGTGCAGGTCCGCGAGGGCGGCGGCCGACAGGGTATGGGGGATCAGCAGTTCCGGTCCACCGGCCAGAGAGGCCAGGAGGGCGGCCGCCATTACCGTGCGGTCATCGGAACAGAGGCAGACCGGTTTGCCGTCGTCCTTCCGGCTGCTGAAAAAAGCCTTGATCCGTCTTGCCATGCGGTAAAGTTCGTCATAATTGCTGCCCGGCATGCAGAACGCCTGACCCGGTCTGGCCGGGCCGCAAAGCAGGCGTTCGGTCATCAGGGAAACCGTGTCCTTGTTTTCATCTGGTTGCGTCATCGGTGGGTTGAATCCTTGAATCGTTAACGGCGGCCTGAGCCGCTGCGGGTATTGGCTGGGCACCAGTTAATACAATGCGCGGGCGGGGTCAAGGTCTTCCACCGCCGAGCAATGACTTGACAGGACCGGATAATTTGAATACCTATCGGTTCCGGCCGGGCTGCATCATCACCAGGATCAAAACTGAAAGCCTCTTCATGCCCCAAACACCCCCTCCCGCCACCACGGTCCATGCCCCGGCAATGATGGGTATCCTCGGGTGTCTGGCTGTTTTTGCATCGGCGTTCTGCTTCTATTTTTCAACGGTGGTGATCCGATGGTCACGGGAGGTGGTGGCCATCGATTCGGCCTATTTTGCCTTTTTCCGCTTTTTTCTGGGTTTCCTGGTGGTCTGCGTCATCATGGGCTTCCAGCGGCAGGGGCCCGCCCCCAAGCGCTACCACCTGCTGATCGGCCGCACCGTCGGCAACTGCATCGCCGTCTACTGCTTCTATCAGGCGGTGCGCTACACCTCGGTGGCCGAGGCCAATATTCTGAACATGACCTACCCCATCTTCGTGGTCATCCTGTCATGGGTCCTTCTTCGTCACCAGCGGGACCCGGTGGCCGTGGCCATGGTGGTGCTGGCGGTTGCCGGTGTCTGGCTGATCCTGCAGCCGGGACGCCTGGGGCTGACCCTCACCAGCCTCTGGGGGCTGGCCTCCGGGATCAGTGCGGCCTTTGCCATCGTCTACCTGAACCTCAGCCGGCAGCACCACGATGCCAATACCGTATTGTTTTACATGTTCGGCCTGGGGTCGGTGCTGATGTTTCTTTTTTTTCACCATCACTTCTTCTGGCCCGACGTCCGTGAGTTCAGCTACCTGGCCCTTTGCGGCGGGGCCGGCATCGCCGGCCAGTTTCTCATCACCATCGGCTTCCGCTACGTGACCGCTGTGGAGGGCGGCGTCATTTCCTCAACCCGGATCTTGCTGGCCGCCCTGCTGGGACCCTGGCTGGCTGGGGATCCGTCACTGGGGGGGGCCGGATGGATGGGCGCCCTGCTGATTTTCGGGGCCAATGTGGTCCTGACGGTCAGAAAAGGGCGTTGAGGCGGGCGGGCCCCGTCGTGGGGTATCGTCCGGGGTGATGCCGGAAATGATGGCCTTTTCTCTCCCCGCCGTCAGGACCCCTGACCGGACACCGGAAGCTGGATCCCCCGGGGATTTATCTGGGCCGGGCCACGTGCCAGAAGGCCGCGGTGCGCCTGCCGGCGGTCTGGGCGGCCAGGATCTCGAAGCCGCATTTGTCCAGGATGCGGTTCAGGGCCTCTCGGTCCCGGTAACAGGCGTCGGGGCCCGTGATCCTGTTTTTGAAACGCACCAGGCGGCCTGTCCAGTGGCGGGCGGCCGACGGTGGCGGCGGGGAGCGCATGATCAGGCGGCCGCCCGGAAGCAGGCGTTCATGGATGCGTTCCAGGGTTTTTTTCCAGTTCCCAGTCCTGCAGGTGGTGGCTCACGTCAAGCATCGTCGCCAGGTTCACCAGTACATCCATGGGCGGCAGATCGGGCGCCGATCCCCTGATGATGCGTCCCCGGGGGCCCAATGCCAGGGCCGCTGCCCTTACCCGCTCCGGGTCCGGGTCGATGCCGTGGATAATCGCATAGGGATAGCGGTCGGCCATCCAGCAGGCCGGGGCCCCATATCCGCAGCCCACATCCAGGATGTTTGCCGCGTCCGTTTCGGCCGGCAGCCGTGCCGACAGTTCCCCGATCAGCGGGCCCAGACGCCGCCCGGAGCCGGCCATGAGTCTCGGGCAGGGTGCCATATTACGATAGCGCCGTCGGATGCCGCCGGTGTCCGTGGGCGTGGCTTCGAACCGACGCTTCAGCAGGGGCGGCAGAATCAGCAGTGCACCGGCCAGGCTGTAGCCGATGGTGCAGCAGGCGATCCACCCGGCTTTTTCGAACAGGTGGTGGTCTGCGGCCGGAAGAACCCAAACGACCACCAGGGTGGCGGCGGCACCCATTATCATGGCCGTTCGGACTGCCGAAAAATGGGGGTGGTCGAAGCGCTGGTAGCGTTGGCAGCCCCGGATCAGGAACAGGCCGTAGCCCGCGCCCGGGCCTGCAATGAAGACCGACAGCAGCACTGTTGCCGGGATGTCCGGGGGGCGTCCCGTCATGCCCAGGGTGCCCGCGGTGCAGACAACGGCGAAGGCCGGGGGCAGGAGGGCCGTAAACGACAGGCCCGCGTCGGCCAGAAAGAGGACCAGCAGGAGGATCAGGCCCGCACCGAGGATCAGCAGCATGGCGGCCGTTTTTTGGAAGGGCCGTTTTCCCATGGCGGGGAAGCGGCGTGCCGGGTCGGCTACCGTCGAGATGGCGGACATCCGGTCGTTGAACCGACGACGGTCAAAGTGCTCACGGGGGGTGATGCGGGTGGTCTGAACCCACCGGCCGCCGATTTCATCCCTGGAGATGCCCAGCAGCGCTTGCAGGTCGGGCGGGATGGCCGGAGGGCGGGATGAAGGGGTGGTTATCATTTTCAGGAACGGGTCGAATTCGCCGTCGGCAAATCCCAGGGCTGCGCCTTGCCGCTCGAGCACCGAGGAGAGCAGCTGGACGCGTTCTGCGGTCCAGAATCGGCTCCAAGCATCGGCATTTTCCGCGCTGCGTCGGTGGCCGGGGAAAAAGAGGGAGGGCGTCAGCGCCTTTAGAATGCCGCCGGCGTGGGTTTCGGTTTCGAGAAGTTCCAGCAGCCGGTCGTTTTTGGCCTGAAGGGCGGCCAGGTCAGCGGCCTCGGTCATCACAACCGTATCCGAAAAGCGGTTGTCCCGGACTTCGGCCGTATTCGTTTCCCGGCTGGCGGGTTGGGGAGCCTTCCGGTCCGTGGCAACAGGCGGCCGGATGAAAACGGCCAGCACGGCCGCAGCCAGCAGGGCCAGTGCCAGCCCGGACCAACCGGCCGAGGTCAGACGGTCCGTGAACCCTGCCAAACGGCGTCCGGCAGGCGTCGGGCCATGCCGGCCGGTTGTCAGGAGCAGGGGGAACACGGTCTGGGCGAACAGGAAGGAAAACCCGATGCCCATGGCGGCGAATCGTCCCAGTTCTTCGAAAACGGCAATTCCGCTGAAAGCCAGGGCTCCGAAGGCACCGACGGCGGCCAGGACGGCCGGCAGGCCAACGGCCCGGATTTCCCGGGCGGCATGCCTTGCTCCGTTTATGGCGTCATCGTCGGCCAGTCCCATGATGGCGATGCCGTGGTTCACGCTGATGGAGACGATCAGGCCCCCGAATCCCAGCACCAGGATCGAGATGCTGTCGTGGGTCAATGAGAAAATGAAAAAGGCCGAAATCATCCCGGCCAGTGGCGGCATCAGGGACAGCATCCCAGCCAGGGGACGAATACAGGCCGCCAGCAGCACGACGATTCCTGTTGCACTCCACAGGATGATGCGCTGCACGTCGCCCTTGACCATGGACGCGTTGTCCAGGGTGGTCCGAAAGGTACCGGCGGCAGTCAGGGTGATCTCCCGGCCGAATTTTTTTTCCAGGTCCCTGTCCAGGTCGTGGAAGAACCGGGTCAGGGCGCGTGCCACGGTCGCATCCGTGCCGGAACCGATCGGGATGGCCAGGATCAGAACGTGGCGCCGGTCCGCGGAGAAAAGTCGTCCGCGGTGGATGGCGGCCCCGGGTTCCTGACTCATGGCGGCCAGTCTGGCCAGGACCATGCGGTGAAGTCCCAGCGGGTCCATGGCCATTGACGACGCCTGCCCGGGGGCGTCCGTCCGGAACCGGGTCATGGCCTGCCGAATCGCCCGGTCTGTCAGCAGCGGGGCGACCTGGACTTGCAGCTCGCCGGCGGTGAACAGCACCGGCAGATGGGGGATGACCTGATCCGACAGGTCGGCCAGGCGTTTTGGCATCGGCTGATTCCGTGCCCGGGGGAACAGATCGTTTTGCTGCAACCGCGTTTCGACCCACTCCGCGGCGGCGAGCAGCCGTGCCCCATCCCCTCCGGTGGCGCCGATGTCGATGCGGATGGGATCCACAATGGGAAGGGCGGGTGAGCGGTGGTGTCCGTCTGCGGCTACCGGGCCATTTCCGGGTGCGGCCCCTGTCATGTCGGTAACAATGGTCATGCGACCGACGGCGACCAGGAGCAGGGTCGCAGCGATGATCGTAACGGCTGCCAGTGCAAACGGGTTAATGGAAACGTTCGGTCGCATCATGGTCGTCTTTCAGGCCGCAACAGGGCCCTGGAAAACGGGGGGCTGCCATCGGCGGCGATTTCCGGCGCAACATCGTGCCGGTCATCCGCTGATGGAGGCAAGGCGGGGCTCACGGGGCAAGGACCCTCCCATGGCTCGCTGCCGGCTACCGTTGACCGCCCCATCGCTCGCGGATGTTGCGGTGGTGGCAGGCCATGATGAACAAGGCGGTCGCCGCGGCGCCGGCAGCGCCCCACCAATGGGCACCCTCGGCGACGGCTGTTCCGGCGGCCAGAACTGCAACCATGGCAAAGGATGACAGAAACGGTGTGTGCCAGATCAGGTGGGCCGCTCCCCAGGCCAGGGCACCGAGGCCGGCCCACGCCGGTGCGAGGGCCAGGGTGAATCCCAGGTAGTTGGCCACTCCCTTGCCTCCTTTGAAGCCGTGGAAGAGGGGAAAGTGGTTGCCCAGGATCAGCCCGAGTCCCACCCAGGGTACCTGCCAGAAAGGAAGCATCGCACGGGCCGCCAGGCCCACGCCGACCGCCCGACCCACATCCAGCAGAAGGACCGTCACGGCCCAGCCGAGCCCTGCCTGCCGGTAGACATTGGTGGCACCGGGGTTCCCGCTGCCGTGCTGACGCGGGTCCTCCCGACCGGTGAACCGAAATGCCAGAATGGAGAAATTCACCGATCCGGCCAGATAGGCAGCGGTTGCAAGGACGATAAATGTCAGCAGGTGCGTGGGGGGCATGTTATTCATTTTACGAATTCGTCAGAAATGCGATTTTTCACGGGGCCATCTGACCGGGTCCGGTTCATGTTTGGTTTAAGACCTTCACGGCGGCAACCCGATACCGGCCCCGGTTGAAAAGCAATAGGCTTGAAATTGAACGGATGTCAATCTTTGCCGGTGTTGCAGCCGACAGTCGATGGCTGGCCAATCCCTTACAAAACCTTGACAACCGCTTGCGGAACGGGTCTATTAGACTTTCATTTATTGCTTTTATTCCAACATGATGGGAGGCACGATGGGGCTCAAGGAACACGAATACATCCGGCAGACACTGGAGCGCTATACCAACTGCAAACTGGAAGATTTTTGCGGCCATGTGCTGATCACCAATTTTCGCCAATACATCAAGGCCTTTGCCGATCGAACCGGCAGCGAGATCCATGAGGGCATGTTCCGGATCGTCAATGCACCGGAACTGGACTGCACCATGATCGATTTCGGCATCGGGTCGCCCCAGGCGGCCCTGGTGATCAACGGCCTGGCCTATCTGGACAACCTGAAATCCGTGGTCATGCTGGGCATGTGCGGCGGGATTGACGACATCCTGGAAGTGGGCGACTTCGTGGTGCCCACAGCGGCTATCCGAGGTGAGGGAACCAGCCGCCATTACCTGCCCATGGAATTTCCCGCCCTGCCGGCCATGTCCGTGAACCTGCTGTGCATCGGGGCCGTCAAGGCCCGCCGGATGATTCCCCGCTGCGGCATCGTGTATACCACCGACCGGCGGCTGTGGGAGTTTGACAACGATTTCGTGGATTACCTGCGTTGCCAGCGCATTCTGGCCATCGAGATGGAACTGGCCACGCTGTTTTCCGTGGCCTACCGTTACGAAGTGCCCATCGGTTCGATCATGCTGGTGTCGGACATGCCCCTGCAGCGGCGCGGCATCAAGGACAAGAAACTGCACGAGGAAATCTACAAGAATCACATGAACATCCATCTTGAGATCGCCCTGGATGCCATCTCCAATCTCAAAGCCCGATGGCCGGATGTGGAGCGCCAGCTGCACAGCGAGTGGTAATAGGCTTTAAGACAATACTTTTGGCTGCGTTATCGGTCGTCGCAGTATTATCTATACGGCTTTCTCCCTCTGGCCTTGCCAAAACCATTGTCTTGAAGCCTATCAATGGCGGGTTGAACCATCAAAGGGTGGGTGTTACGTCTGGGGGATCACTTCCAGTTCGATCTTTGAGAAGTCGTCTTTGCGCAGGGACAGGTGATAGCCGCGGACCTTGATGTTGATCCTGTCGGCGTCGGCGTCCTCGTTTTCCAGTTCGATGATGCTGCCCGGGGTGATGTCCAGTTCCTTCAGCCGTTTCACGATGGTGCCTTTTCCCTTGACCCGGATCAAACGGGCGACCTGGCCGGCTTCGAGGCTTTCCAGAGTGATCGTTTCGCGTTTGGCCCGGCTGAACTGCCGTTGCCTTTTTTTCAGGTCATCCAGGCATTTTGAAATCGCGTTTTCGCATCCGGATAGGGCGTCGTCTTTTTCGCAGAACTGGCGGAACCCGCCGATCCACTCCTCCCCCCCCCGGGGGCAGATCTGAACAAACTCCACAAAACGAACCAGCCGGTCGATGATGGTCGGAGAGACGGCATGCTCCATCTTGCAGGCGGTGTCTTCCGCCTCCTGCTCGTCGACATCCAGCACTTTGGTGAAAAAATCCTTGAGAATCTCGTGGCGACGCACGATGTCCCGGGCCAGGGTCTCCCCGCTGGGGGTCAGGGTGATCACATCGTATGGGGCGTAGTTGATGTGGCCCTTTTCCCCCAGCAACCGCAGGGCCCCGGTCACCGATGCACTGTTGACGGCCATGCGAACGGCGATGTCCTTGGCCCGGGCGGCCTTTTTTTCGGAGACAATATGGTATATGGTCTCCAGGTAATCTTCCATATTGGCACTCAGGCGCTTGCTTTTCGGCATGGTATCGCTTAGTTTCCTGTAGGAGAAAAGGGGGTGTCACCCCTCATTGTTCTTTCGAAAGGGCCGGTAACCATGGCCGTCGATCTCTTCCGAAGTCTACACGGGTCTCCGAAAAGGTGTCAAGATGATTTTGGCTTTCCTAAAAAATCAAGGAGGCTCGATAATCCTGCCCGTCAAGTGAGGGCTTGCCACGTTTTTAAATCAACAAGGAGGAACCAATGACGGAAAACACTACGCTGGATATTCTTAAAAATGCGATCCTGCTGGAAAAGCGGGGGAAAGCCTTTTACCGGACGGCGGCAGCGCAATCCACGAACGCTGACGTGAAAGACTTTTTTGAAACCATGGCCGCCGAAGAAGTCCAGCACGTCAAGATTCTTTCCGAGCAGTTCAAGGCGTTCAAGGAAACCGGCCGGTTCAAGGCACCGGACACCTCGGAAACGGGCACCATCTCGCATAATGTATTGACCCCGGAAGTCAAATCGCGCATTGCCGCCGCCGATTTCGAAGCCGCGGCCATTTCAGCGGCCATGCTCATGGAAGAACGGGCCATCGCCCTCTATGCCAACCGGGGAAAAGAGGCCCAGGACCCGGAAGAACAGAAACTCTACCAGTGGCTGGCCGACTGGGAAAAGGAGCATCTGGAATTCCTCGCCGCCATCGATGCCGAGCTAAAGGAACGCATCTGGAACGACAGCGGGTTCTGGCCCTTCTGATCCCTGGGGGCTCCCCTTCACCGATGTTTAAAGACGCAGCATTTATCCCCTGACGATTCCCCGTGACCGGTCACGGGGAATCGGTTCCTCCCCCGGGTTGCCCCATAGCATGCCGACGGCGCTTTACCTCCTTCCTTCTTTGGGCAGTGACATCCCGCAAATGATTCGAGGCCATCCGCGGCTAAACTTTTTTTTTCTTATGACGATAAAGGTCAGAAGGAAAATTAGTTTTGCCGATGATGTACACGGGGATGCGTTTTGACGCAGGGACCAGGCTGGCGACAATGAAAGCGCCTTCAGGCATGATGCCTTCGTCGTTTTGTAATCAAATGGACCCTTCACAAAGGAGATGGTGATGCTTTTCCGGAAACTGCGGTTAAAGGTCAGATTGCTGCTTTATGGTATTATATTGAGTTTTATCCCGCTGATTCTGACTTTCTCCATTTCCTTTTTTCAGGACATCCGTACCGGCAACATGGTTATTGAAGAGACGACCCGGATGGCCGTCTCCGACCTCGAGCATATCGTTAGCGGGGTCTATGCCACCTGCAATGCCGTCCAGGAGCAGGTCCAAAACGAAGTCAACACCGCGTTGAATGTGGCCCGTGACGTTTTCACCCAGCCGGGTGCCGTCGGGTTGTCAAGCGAGAGCACCCAATGGCGGGCCACCAACCAATACACCAAAGAAAATCAAACCCTATCGCTTCCGAAGCTGCTTGTCGGTGGCAACTGGATCGGCAAAACCGACGATATGAGGGTCGCATCCTCAATCGTCGACAGGGTCAAGGCCCTGGTCGGCGGGACATGCACCATCTTTCAGAAGCTCGATGATTCCGGCAGTATGCTCAGGGTGGCAACCAATGTGGTTAAAAAAGACGGCAAGCGCGCCGTGGGGACGTATATTCCTGCAGTCAACCCCGACGGCCAGGCCAACCCGGTCGTCTCCGCGGTTCTCGACGGCCGGACGTTCAAAGGCAGGGCTTTCGTGGTCGACCGCTGGTACATCACCGCCTATGAACCGATCTACGACAGCAGCAGGCGCATTGTGGGCATGCTCTATGTGGGCGTGCCCCAGGAAAGTGTTTCCAGCCTCAGAAAAGCGATCATGGACACCCGGGTCGGCCGGACCGGGTACATTACGGTCATCGACTCTGCAGGGAATTACGTGATCTCAAAAAATGGCGAACGGGACGGAGAGAATATCCTCTCTCATCAGTCCGCAGACGGCTCCTATCCCATCAAGCACCTGATCGGTGCCGCGCATCAGTTAGCTTCCGGGCAAAGCAGTGAAATCAGATACCGCTGGAAGAACAGCGACCAGGAGGGGGAACGGGAAAAAGTGTCGCGCTTTATATATTTTAAACCCTGGGACTGGATTATTATCGCCGGAGCATACGCCGATGAGTTCGAGGCCGTTATTCATAAAATTGACGCCATCAATCATAAAAAGGGAATCCTGCAGCTTTCTCTGATTGCTGCCGCTTTAACGGTGGTGGCCGCCATATGGTATTTTGTGGCCAAAAATATTACCGCTCCCCTGATCCGGGGCGTTGATTTTGCCAAGGCGATGGCCGCCGGGGATTTCACCCAGTCCCTCGAGGTGCGCCAGAAGGATGAAATCGGCATTCTGGCCCAGGCGCTTAACGGGATGGTGACCAATCTGCGCAAAATGTTGATCAATGTGGCAGACAGCACGCAAACGGTAACCGCTTCCTCCACGGAACTGTCGACCATCTCGGAGCAACTGGCCACCGGGGCACGGCAATCATCGGACAAGGCCGATACGGTTGCCCGGGCCACCGAATCGATGGACACCAGCCTGGGCAGCGTCGCCACAGCCTCCGAACAGGCCGCCGCCAATGTGCAAACCGTGGCCGCCGCCGCGGAACAGATGAGCGCCACCATCAAAGGCATTGCCGCCAACACCGAACAAGGAAGCATGATTACCCGGAACGCGGTAAAACAGGCCCGGAATGTGACCCGAAAAGTAAGTGAACTGGGGCGGGCGACCAGGGATGTCGGCAATATTACCGATACCATCGCTGAGATTTCCGAGCAGACCAATCTGCTGGCTCTGAATGCGACCATAGAGGCTGCCAGGGCCGGAGACGCCGGCAAGGGCTTTGCCGTCGTGGCCAACGAAATCAAGCAGCTGGCCAGTCAGACCGCCGACGCCACCCAGGAGATCAATCGCAAGATCAACGGCATTCAATCCACCACCCGGGATACGGTCGGTGAAATAGAACAGATCGTCCAGGTCATCAGTGACATCAGCGAAATCGTGACCACCATCTCATCGAACATGGAAGAACAGACCGCCACTACCGAAGAGATTGCATCCAATGTCAATCACGCGGTGCATGGCATCCAGGAGGTCAACAACAGCGCCGTTCATGGATCTCAGCTCTCGGGAACCATCTCCCGGGACATTATGGAGGTCACGCAGGCATCCCAGGAGGTGTCCCGCAACAGCTCCAAAGTTCATGAAAGCGCCGAAAACCTTTCCGCATTGGCCGAGAATCTGAATGCCAAACTGGCGCAGTTCAAGATAGGTTGAAAAAAGAGCCCGGAGCCTTATTGTTAACTATTACCGGATTTATTCGATAACACGCTTCAATCGCGCAAATGCTGCGGCTGGCCGCTGCCAGCGCAGGTAAACTCAGTGAACCATCATCTGAAATGATGTTGACATACAGGAGGACTCTCCAATGACAGAAACCCATACCGCCACACAATGGTTTGAATCGGGAATGACGGCGTTCGCCGAAACCCGATATGATAAAAGCATCGAACGGTTTACCCTGTCCATTGAACAGGACGCGGGGCAGGCCTTGACCCTGGTCAGCCGTGGCGCGGCCTATCTCAAGCTGGACATGCTCGACCGGGCGCGGGATGATTTCAGCCGTGCCGTCGAGATTGAACCCGGCTATGCCCGCGCCTATCACATGCGCGGGCTGGTGGGCGAGAAGCAGGGGGACGACCATGCCGCCCTGGCTGATTTCGACCGGGCCATTGAACTGAACCCGGAGTATGGCGCCGCCTATTACAGCCGGGCCACCCTGCACGCCAAGATGGCGCACACGGAAAAAGCACAGGACGACATCGCCATGGTGGCCCATCTGGGAAACCGGAACATGGCGTCCTTCATGAACGAGAACAACGTCTGGCAGACGCATCACATGCGTGTGGAGGACTGTTTGGAAACTGAGCTGGAGCGCTGATCGGCAGGCCAGTGCTTACCAATGAAAAAAGCCGTCAGGACAATGTCCTGACGGCTTTTTTCGATTCTGGACCGCCACTATTTAATTGCGATGGTGCAGTGAAAGACAGATGGGCCGAATCCAATCGATCGCGTCCTGATATCCATTGAAAATCCGGCATTTTTCACAAGCGTTTCGACATCGGAATGAGAATAAAACCGGAACACATCTGTGTCCAATCGACGCTTTTTCAGCTGGGCGATATCCTCGTAACCCAAAGCCAGCATTCCCCCCGGCTTTAAGAGACGCCCCATTTTCTTTATGGTGGCTTCGGGGGCCGTCCAGAAGTAGATCGTGTTGACGCTGCAGATTTTTTCAAAGGTCGCTGTATGAACCGGCATAGGGTCGACATTGCCCTGGTGAATGAAAACTTTGCTATGTGCAATGTGCTTTTGGTTTTTCCGCCGGGCAACCGACACCATCGAAGCCGAGAAATCGATGCCTTCCACGACACAGCCGTCAACGCGCCCGGCTATCCTGTCTACCAGTTTCCCGGTGCCGCATCCGACCTCGAGGATGTGATCACCGTTCTGTGGCGCAATGATGTCATAGACGAACCGATTCAGCCGTGTGTTGCCGATTCCTTCCCGAAAGGGCGGTGAACGTGCACGCTTGTCTTTGCCGGCGACGGGCGCGCCAAAACCCGTTTTCCCCCGACATTTGACAAGGGATGGCGCCGCAAGCTAATCTCAATCTGTCGATAAGCCGTGCCCATCCAAATCGTGCCAAATTGTCCGGTCATGCCGCGGCGATACGGCATCAGACTTGAAATTGTATTCGCAGGACGGCCACCGTGTGCCCGTGGCAACATTTCCCGCACGCCCTGCACGACCCAAACCGCTTGTTTACGGACGGACTCTGCTCCCTCTGGCTGCCGTTTTATGCTCTGCCGTCGTTAACGTTCAGGAAAAGGTGAGGTATGTCTGACCGAATACGTTTGCTGGCCATTTCCAACGCCATGATAATCGCCAATTTCCTGGCTGTCATGACGTCGCTGAGGATTCGGGGGCGGATTCTCATTTGGCCTTCGCCATCAACCTGGTGCCTTGGATGAACATCATCATTTTGCACTACTCGTCACTGCACCTCTCAGAAAGAGGAATGGATGCCGCCAGGGTGCTGTCAGATTTAAACCGGGTGGTGATTATCCAGTCGTTTGTCTTTATTGCCGCTGCACTTGTACTGACGCTGGTGGTGTCCGGCAACCTCAGCAAACCCTTTGGCGACATCATTCATGTGCTGCGCCGGGTGGCCAAAGGCTTCTACAACGAACGGGTGCGGGTGACGACCAGCGATGAAATCGGATACAATGGCGATGTGATCAACCGCATGACCGAAGGCCTCAGGGAGCGAGAGCGGATCAAAGACGCGTTCGGACGCCATGTGGCCAGGGAGGTGAGAGACGAAGTGCTGTCGGGCAGAATCCCCCTCGATGGCGAATTCAAGGATGTTTCCGTGCTGTTTGCGGACATCCGGGATTTTACCCCCATGACGGAACACAATGATCCGAAAATGATCGTGAAGATCATGAACGCCTATTTCAAGGAGATGGCCGAAGCCGTGCAGGCACATGGTGGCCTGGTGCTTCAGTTTGTCGGAGATCAGGTCTATGCGGTTTTCGGTGCGCCCATACGGCGGCGGCGTCATCACACTAGTGCCTTTAAGGCCGGCATGGAGATGGGCCGGCGCCTGAAGGCGTAGAATCGGTCTTTCAAAGCCAAGGGCTATCCCCGGCTCAGGCACGGGATCGGCGTTCATTCCGGGACGGTGATCGCTGCCACTATCGGCAGCCCTGACCGCCAATCCTACCTGCTTGTGGGTGACACCGTCAATTTGGCATCCCGCCTCCAGGATCTGACCAAAAAGGTCGAGACGGAGATGCTGATTTCCGCACAGACATACGCCCACGTCCGGGAGACGGATCGCGGAAACGCTATTTTTGAGAAAATGGAGCGTATGGCGATCCGGGGAAGAAAAGAACAGGTTGAAGTGTATGCCCTTTTGCAGCCCGGTTAACGGCGGTTGGCCATACTCGAAAACGGCCCCCGGGGATTCGTGTGAAATCGTGCCAACGCATGACGAATGGGTTGAATGCCAGGCGGCTCAAGATATTGCGGCGGATCAAGAAATAAGCCTCAGCCCCGATAGTTGAGGCAGGCAGGTTGGCGTTAAGATGTCGCGACGCTAGTGTGAGCCGAACCATTTATTGTGAAGTTTATCATATGTGCCGTCATTTCTTAGCTTCAAAAGGGCCCGATTAACCGATTCACGAAGTTCGCTTCCTTGAGGGAACAAAAAACCGTAATACTGAATATCAAACAGCGGGCCGACGACCGAAACCTTTCCCGCCCCTTTGTTCCTGGCATAGTAGAGGATGGTTGGCGAATCGAAAACGACTGCATTCACTTCGCTGTTCAAGAGTTTCTCGTAGGCCTGGTCTATGGTCCTGGCTGGAACGACAACGGCGCCTAATTTTTCAAGTGCCGGTACGCTTGTTGTTCCTTCAACCGTTGCAACCCATCTGTCCCGAAGATCCCAGTGACTGGTGATGTCAGAGTGAAGTGTCTGCAGCGTTATTGCCGAAGACAGTTGCGCAATCGTCCATCCAAAAATCCCGATTCCGATAATCATTACGAGAAAAGCCATCAGCCGGCCAACCCAGCTGCGAGGCACAATGTCCCCGTAGCCGACAGTGGTCATGGTCACCAGAACATACCAATATGCTTGAAATATCCCTGGAAAATAGCTGGTGCTGATATACTTGTGCCCTTTTTCAACCCACCAAAAAACATGACCGCAAATAATGATAAACAACCCGATATAAGCGAAGGCCTTGAATACGATTGGTGAGTAAATGGATTTTACGGATTCGGCCAGGCTGAATTTGGTCTTGTTCAAGACCATGATACGCAAGCCGGAATCCATGTAGTGGTGGGAAAAGTCGATGATTTTTTCGCGCTCGTTGGTAATGGTGATGCATGATAATGCGACGTCTGCATGACCATCGACCAAATCCCTGAAGATACCCTTCAGATCGGTCTCATGATATACATATGCCAATCCTAAATCTTTGGCGATCTCTTCCCACAGCTCAATGTCAAAACCGGTAAAACGGGTCTCTTCAGACATGACACAAGGCGGTGTTATCTCGACATCTACCGTCAAAACGGTCTCTTTGGGTTGAGCCCGATCGGCGATGCCAACCATCAGGACACAAAGTGCGCAAACAAGAAGGACAGACTTTCCCCGGTGTTTTCTGTCTTCTCCCATTTTTCTATCGCTGTTTCCGGAAAGTCGAAAGAATGCGACTGCGCTATGGCCTTGAATCCGATAACCGGTGCAGTGGAAACCTCGCAGCAACTGTTATCGCTGCTGCGAGAATCAACCCCTTTGTTCCATTTCATCGAGCGTATTGGAACCATGCGGTACCATTACGCCGCCTGCCGTGTTATCGCGGTGTCGATGGCACCGAAGGGCAAAATCCAACCCAAAGGCGTCAATCCCGCAGTCGCCCGCAGTTTATCGCACGAATCGATGCCACGTCGAGCTGAGAAACCACTTGAAATAAATCTGATCGAAGCGGCCATCGGCTTTCAACCGGGCTAAAAAACCATTTAAGAATTTCATGAAATCCGGGTCGTTCTTGCGTATCGCCCAGGCGATGGGCTCTTCGGTAAAGGGTTCGTCCAGAAAGACCAGCTCATTCGATGGATGTAAGGCGCGGAACACGGCATTGAAAGGAAAGTCATAGACAAAAGCGTCCGCCGTGCCTTCCAGCACCCGCATGGCACCCTCGATTTCCGTATCCGCGGTCTCATAGGCGGCCTTGGGAATCAGGCGCTGTACCGCCTCTTCACCGGTCGTACCGGGTTTGGATACCACGACAAATCCGGGATTATTCAGGTCTTTGTATGACTGAACGGTTTCCTTGTGCCTGGCATTCAGCAGGATTGTCTGTCCCACGGTCATAAACGGATCGGCAAAATCGACCTTTTCCTTGCGTGATTCGGTAACGGACATCCCGCCGAAAATGATATCGAAGCGGCCCAGATTCAGGGCCGGAATGATGCTGGGCCACATGGTGTCGACAAACACCGGTTTGACCCCCAACGCCTTGGCCATCTCAATTCCCACATCGATGTCGAACCCCATCAGGCTGAGTTGCCGGCCCCTGCGCCGAGTCCCTCCGTGCCGGATCGCTTTCTGGCGAAGTCCGCTGCGTTTGTCGATCATTTCAAACGGCATATAGCCCACTTCCAGGCCGATGCGAAGTTCACCCCGTTTTAGAATACCCTCCAAAGCTGAGCCTTTTGAGAACGCCACGTCTGCGGCAGGCGCGGGCGCAGCCCCCAGCCCCAGCCATATCCCTGACAGAATCAAGGCAATGATTGCTTTACAGCAGCTAAGCATACCCATGTCCTTTTCTCCTTTATCCCTTTATCCCCGTGGCGGCGAATCAACAGCAGCGTACCCGTGTTTTAAACGGCACCTTGCTCGGCCGTCATGCCGGGCAGTTCATCTTCTTCCTCCAGGGGATCGATGGTGATATTGAGCCAGCCGTAGAGCATGGACACTATCGGAGAAATCCAGCAGAAGAAATTGAACGGCAGATAGGCGATGGTGGCCACCCCCAATGTGGCGGCCATGTAGGCACCGCCCGAGTTCCAGGGCACCAGGTTGGCCGTCACCGTGGCGCTGTCCTCGACGGCCCTGGACAGGTTCTTTGGGTGCAGGCCCTTGTCTTTGTAAGATTGGGCGTACATCTTGCTGGTCATCACGATGGCCATGTACTGTTCGCACAGGATCAGGTTGGATCCGATCGCGGTCAGGACGGTGGCTGTAATCAGGGAACCGGTGGACTCGGCCTTTTTAAGGATGACGTTGACAACGACGCGCACCTGGTTGGTCTTTTCCATGATGCCGCCGAACATCATGGCGCAGATCACCAGAGACACGGTGTACATCATGGATTCGAACCCGCCTTTGGTCAGCAGGTTGTCAACCGCCTCCACACCACTGCTGCTGGTATAGCCGCCATAGGCTGCCGACAGCAGGTCGCCGAAGGTGTTGCCCTGGAAAATCGCCCCCAGAAAACCGGCCGCCAGTATGCCGATCACAATGCCCGGGACCGCCGGAATCTTTCGAAACGCCAGTACAATGATAATCACCGGAGGAATCAGCAGCAGCGGATTGACGCTGAATTGCGCATCGATGCCAGACAGGATCTGATTGACTTTTTCCAGATTCGCCTGGCCGCCGCCGTAGAAAAAGCCCAGTACGATTTCGATGACCAGGGTCAGCGCGTAGCTGACACCGGTGGTATAGGCCATGTGCTTGATATGCGTATACAGGTCGGTGCCCACCATTGCCGGCGCCATGTTGGTGGTGTCGGACAGGGGTGACATTTTGTCGCCGAAATAGGCCCCGGAAAGCACCGCGCCGGCAACGACCGGCAGTGGAAATCCCAACCCTTCGCCAATACCGATCAGGGCGATGCCGATGGTGCCGGCGGTGCCCCAGGACGTCCCCGTGGCCAGAGAGGTAATCGAACAGATGATCAGGGTTGCCGGCAGGAAAATTTTCGGATGCAGTATTTTCAGGCCGTAGTACAGCAGGGTGGGAACCACCCCGCTCAATATCCAGACACCGATGAGAATACCGATAATGGCCAGGATCACGATGGCCTGGAGCGAATTGGTGATGCCGTTGAGCATTCCGGTCTCGATTTCTTTCCAGCTGAAACCGGCCTTGAGACCGACTACGGCGGCTACGAGCACACCGAGCAGGATGGGGACATGGGCATCGGTTTCATAGCGCACGATCGCCAGGCTGATGAAAACAATCAACCCCAGAATCGAGATCAATGCCTCCCAGAAATAAGGATCGCGCTTTGTCCGTTTGGTTTCCATGGTTTTCCTCCCTTTAATCTTAGGGTGAGACGAATGGCGTTTGCTTTCGGCTTATTTGACCAGCATCACGGGGACACTGGCCAGTCTGGAAACTTTTTCTGCAACCGAACCGAAAATCACTTTCTGCACCGGGGTCCCCGTGCCCATGATGATGAGGTCGATCCCCTCGGATTTCACATAGTTTAAAATCTGCTTGTAGTGGGTTCCGGAGACCACGGCCCTGTTGGCAACCTGGATGTCGCTCAAATACTTCTTGTGAAACGCTTTGAGCTTCTGTTTCGCCTGGGACAGAACCTGGCTTTCGAAGTCGCTGGCAATGCGCTTGAAGTCCGGCTCCGGGGGATCGGACACGTAGGTGTCCACGAACCAGTCGAAGCGACGCAGCACATGCAGCAGATGGACCTGTGCGCCGAGTTGTCGCGCCAGGGTCACCACATAGGGGGCGACCTTGGGTGAAATGTCGGTGAGTGCGACGGGGTAGAGAATGCTCTTAAAATCTTCCATAGCAGCCTCCTTCTGGGTGGGCGGTTTTTATTATGCGTGTCCGGATCGTGGAACGTATGAGCTAAAACCAGAGTTCGAGAATGATCGCGTCTTCCCGGATAGATCTCAGGGAATTGCCGATGACAGGCCCTTCAGGTACGGTCTGTAAGATCGAAGTGAGCTGTTGCCCATCCATAAATGGCCAATTTGTCCGATATCTGCGTTGCGCTCAAAATTTTATCCTCGGAGTATCAGCCATATGCCTGCGGTAAAATTTTTCGCGCGCCTTGATCTCGACCCAAATTGCCTGTTTCTGGATGAACACGAGCTGTAATCCAAAGCTGTGTTCAGGAAAGTGGGCGGTGTACCCCCCGGTTGACGGTTTGCGAGGCATCCAACCGGCCGGCAATGGGGAAGGGTACACACACCACCGGTAACGATAACGCAATCAAGCTGAAAGATCCAGATGTCTTTGCCGCTGACCCGGTCGCCGATATTCGGCGCCAGGGCGCCGGTGCGGGTAACGGCACAGGCCGGGGGATTGCCTCCGGAAGTGCTGCCATGCTCACCGGGGATCAAAACTCCCGGGACTTCTGAATTGGAGAGAACGGCCGAAACGGGACAGAAGCCACCCGACAGGGCTTTGCCGGTCAGGGTGGCATCCGTCTCGGCATCCTCATGACAATCAACAGGCAGTTGTCCTGTGCGGCCGAGCCCGGTCTGGATCTCGTCGAAAATCAGGGTGGCCCGGTGACGGCTGCAAATTTGTGAATTTACTACGCCAGCAGTTCTTCCAATTCCTTCGCGTCGTGTCCTGAAAGTCCCAGCGATTCCATCGTACGGAGGGCTTCGCCCACATAATCCCGGTTCATCAGCTGGGAAGCCAGGGTGATCACGGCCGACATGACCGGTGTCGCTACCCCGACCTGTTCCCCGAGTTTCTGGAGAAACACCAGGCCGTACCCCACATCCTCGTTGAAATACCGGTAATCCAGACTGGGCTGGGCTTTGACCCCCGCGAACCCCGGTGCGTTGTTAAATCCGGTGTCATAGGTGGCTTCGGTCATATAGCCCTGGATGACGCCCAGTTCCGGATCGGGAATGACCGTCACGCCCAGTTTGTTTCCTATGGCGATCCTTTCCTTATCCACCGCTTCGACCAGCCTGCCAACCGCCGGGGTGACGCCTTCGTGATAAAAATCGAAATCCCCCCGGGTGCGTTCTATGTGGGCGACATTCATGAGGGTAATGGCCGGGTGAATGACCGGATTGCCGTTCTGCAAGCTGGTCTGGAGGATGTTCCTGGCTGCACACATTGCCGGGTACACATCTTTTATCCGCGCCAACACGGAATGGGTGTTTTTCGCCGGAACGGCCGCCAGAAACAGTCCGCCGCCGAGCTTGTTGAAAATACGGATTTTACCGGGTTCGAGCAGTCGCACCGCGTAGGGCAGTGTCGAGGTTTCTGCCACAAGGACACCCTCATCCCGAAGATCGCGTCCCGCTCCGTTTTTGAACTCGATGGCACCCCCGCACGAACTCGGGCAGACGATAACGATCTGCCCTTTCCTGAGGTGCGGCCTGCAAGCTTCGGCAAAGGGCCTGGTGCTGTAGGCCGGACCAACGGCATAGATGATGTCCGCCCCATCCAGGGCTTTTTCAATGTCGTGTCCGGCATAGGCCACCGGTTGAAACCCTTCAAGTTCACCCTCGCAGTGGATGCCGCCATTGTCCCGGACCGCCCCGATACTTGCAGGAAATTGTTCAAAATCAAACAAGGCAACCTGATGCCCATAGGCCGCACAGTCGAATGCGACCGCGCAGCCTCCATTTCCCGAGCCTAATACCGCGATTTTCATATTGGTGTCTCCTGGTTTTTTTTCAGTGAATTGGTTCACTTCGTTTTTTAATCCGTCTTTTACAGCGTCTTTGACCCAATTTCCATTAACCGGTCGTTCAACCCCCAATACATTTGCACAACAGCCATGTATCAGCGTCGACGCACGGATATGGGTAAGCCGTTTATCAGCACTGATTTCGTGAAGACCCAAATCAATGGGAAATAACCATTTAATGGATCCTGAATCTGTTGGAAACAAAAAAAATTATTCCGGCCCAGCAAGGCGAATCCGTATGAAAATGAGTCCCGTTTTCCTGAAATTAAGATAAAGCGCCCCGAATCGGGTTTTAACTGAACAACCCGTCAGTGGGTCAGAATCGATTTCAGGAAAAATTTTCCCCGATCGGTTTGGGGATTGGTAAAAAAATCGTCCGGAGGCGCCATTTCTATGATTTGCCCCTCATCCATGAAAACGACCCGGCTGGCCACTTCCCGGGCGAATCCCATCTCGTGGGTGACCACCATCATCGTCATGCCCTCTCTGGCCAGTCCGCGCATCACATCGAGAACTTCATTGATCATTTCCGGATCCAGAGCCGATGTGGGTTCATCGAAAAGCATGATCTTGGGTTGCATGCACAAGCCCCGCGCAATCGCCACGCGCTGCTGCTGTCCTCCTGAGAGTTGGGCCGGATAGTGATCGATCCGCTCCTCCAGTCCCACCCGGACGAGCATCTCACGGCCGAGTCTTTCAGCTTCATCCTTGTTCATTTTCCTGACTTTGACCGGCGCGATGATTGTATTCTGCAACGCTGTCATGTGAGGATAGAGGTTGAAGGACTGAAAAACAAACCCGATATCCGCCCTGACTTTGGTCATATTGATCTTTTTGTCATGCACCGCCATGGAATCGACGACAAGTTCGCCTTCCTGGATGGGTTCCAACCGGTTGATACATCGAATCAGGGTGCTTTTGCCCGATCCGCTGGGGCCGCAGACCACCACCACTTCCCCTTCAGCAACCTCCAGGTCGATATTTTTCAGGACGTGAAGGTCCCCGTACCATTTGTTTACATTCTTGAAAGATATCATTGCGCTATTCCCCTTCTGACATGCACCGTTTCCGACAACACCGTTGCATAGACCGCTTTAAAGCTTGGTTGACACAACCGTCATGCGCCTTTCCAGGTAGCCTGACAGATTAATCAACGGATAGCAGATGGCAAAATACAAAAGCCCGACAAGGCCGAACACCATCAACCCTTCCGGAATGCGCTGCACCGTCAGCCAGCCGACTCTGGTTATATCGACCACGCCAATTGCCGAGACAACGGATGAATCTTTCACCAGGAGAACATACTGTCCCACCAGAGGCGGCAAGATCGAACGCATGGCCTGGGGCAGGACAATGTACCAGAGCTGTTGAAACGGAGACAGTCCGGCGGCGGTCGCCGCTTCACTCTGCCCTTTGGGCACGGCAATGATCCCTGAGGCGACGATTTCGCAGATAAAACTGGCCGTTAAATTGCTCAATGCGATAACCGCTGCGGAGAACGCCTCAAGTTCTATGCCGGCGCTGGGCAGAATAAAGAAAATGATGAATACCTGCACCAGGAATGGTGTTCCCCGAATTAGGTCTACCCATGCACCGATGATGGTTCGGAGAATCCTGTTTTTACCGGCCCTGAAGATGCCACAGATGAATCCGATGACGGTCCCTGCCAACAGGCTCAGCCCGGAGACGGCGACGGTCATCCAAAGGCCTTCGAGAAAAGAGGGTAGGCTGCGTATCAGTTCGTTAAAATAGAAACCCCACATATTTCATTCCTCGCATCTCAATGCGCTTCCCGAAAAATCAGCTTTTTTTCGGACCAGCCCGAGAAAGCCTTGAGCATGTAGTAAATGATCAGATAAAAAACGGCCGTGGTCAGAAACCCTTCAGCAGGCATGAATCGCTCCGATGTCAGCAGCTGGCCGGCCCTCGTCAATTCCAATATCGAAATCAGCGAGAGCAGCGACGAGTCTTTTACCAAAACGATGGCTTGCCCCAGCATGGGCCGGATCGTCATCCCCAGTGCCTGGGGCAGGATGATATAGCGCATCCGCTGCAGATAGCTGAAACCGGAAGCAATTCCGGCTTCGATCTGCCCGGAGTGAATGGCCTGGATACCCGCCCGAATGATTTCGGCGTAGTAGGCACCGCTGTTCAGGGTCAGGGCAATCACCCCGGTGACCCATTCGGGAAGCATGACCCCGAAAGTCGGCAGGCCAAAATAGAAAAAATAGAGCTGCGCCAGAAGTGGGGTGGAGCGGATGCTTTCGATGTAAACACCGGCTGCGCCGGACAGGAGCCGTGAATGGCTCAGCCGCATGGCGCAGGCGGCGATTCCCACCAGTATCGCGCCAAACAGCGACAAGGCAGACAGCCAGAGGGTGGCCAAAAAGCATTGCCCATAGGTTGGCATGTATTCCAGGATGGCTCTGAAATTGAAAGCTTCAAGCATATCTTTAGCCCTTAATTTCCCAGTCAGGGATTCGATTTGGCGGAGATGTGAGCCGGAGCACCCGGCTCACATCGGTAAACTGCCACCCGCCCGTGAAGTAAAAGGCTGCTTAATGATCTTTCTTCCAGTCCAGTGAATTGACCCAGTAGTCCAGATTCTCATCAAGACTGCCGTCCAGCTTTTTGTGCAGGAAAAACAGGTTGAGCCAGTTTTTAAGATCGGGAGAATCATATCGAACGGCAAAGGCCAGCGGGGACCGGGACAACTGGCCTTCCAGAATCCGGACGCTGTTGGGCGGGAAATTGGATATCTGGCTGCGAACAGATGAACCGTCGTTCACCGCGGCCTCGACGTGTCCGGCAATGACGGCATTGATCAACAGCGGGCCGCCGCCTTTATACGTCTTGTATTTTGCATCCGGAAAAACTTTTCTGGCGTCGCTTTCACCGGTCGAGCCCAGAAGCACGGCCATCTTTGTCCCGGCCTTAATGTCTTCCAGTGTTTTGATCGGGCTGTCCTGTTTCACGAACACCACACTGCCGACATACATGTACGGGTCGGTAAACGCGATTCTCATGGCCCGTTTCAGCGTCGGTGTCATGTCGGCGGCGAGCATGTCAGCCTTCTTTGAAAGCAGGGCCGGAGTCAGGCCGTCCCAATCATAATTGAGGTATTTGACCTTGACCCCCATTTCCTTGGCAATCAGATTGCAGAGCTCGACGGAACTGCCGGTTCGGTCGCCATTTCTGTCCACAAAGCTGAATGGCGCGCCCTGCGTCTGACAGGCGATGCGGATTTCTCCCCGCTTTGAAATTTCGTCGAGGGTTCCCGCCGAGGCCATGCCCCAGGAACCGAGAACGAGAACCGCCGCAGCCAACACCGAAACGAATTTAAACTTTTTCATTTTCCCTCCCGTTATCCAGTATCCGTTCACATTGCATTTAACATGATGAATTTATTCCGGTGACCGTACCACCTCCCCCCGGGCGTGAGTCGTGCGTTCATTATTATTGGGCCATGCACAACCTGAAACCGATATGTTGGAACCGGTAATGCGGAGGGCTCCCAAAACGGCTTGCACACCGGGCATCACGGGCCGGGCTGTACCAGACGCCGCCACGCATCACACGGTAGGAACCTTTCCTGGGCCCTTTCGGATTGACCACCTCATCGTCCGGATAGGCCCCAAACCAGTCATGGCACCATTCCTGGACATTCCCGAGCATGTCGTAGAGTCCCCATGCATTCGGCTTTTTTCCAGCGACCGGCTTAATCAGGTTTTGGGAGTTCCCGCAGTACCAGCCGATGGCATCCAGGTTGTCGTCAACACCACATTGGAGGCTGCTGATACTGCCGTTGGGAAACGCCGTTGTACTTCCCGCCCGGCAGGCATATTCCCATTCGGCCTCGGTAGGCAGCCTGTATTTATCGGTTCCTTCTATCTCGTTCAGCTTTTGAATAAATTGCTGCACATCCTCCCATGAAACCTGCTCCACCGGACAGTTGGCCCCGCATCCGATATGGCTTGAAGGGTTTTTTCCCATCAAGGACACCCATTGTTCCTGTGTCGTCTCGGTCGTCTGCATGTAAAAAGGTTTCGTCAGGTTGACGGGATGTAATTTTTCGCCGGCATACCGTCCAGGCTCCTCTTCGGGGCTTCCCATCATAAATTTGCCGGGTGTTATGAGAATAAATTTCATCCCCAGGCTGTTGGTAACGGACGCTTCTTCCTGGCCGGCGTATCCATTGGATGCAATGCACAAAAGGATCATGGCGAATTGAATGGCGATAATTATTTTTTTCATTATCTATCCCCTCCACCGTATGATTACTGATTGACCTTCGGTTAGATTTCTCGCACACCTTCAGGCAGGCGCAGCCACTTCTGCCTGGATTTCATGATGATAAACGATTCACTTCTGACAACATTGCCGAGCTTTAGGATCGTTTCCGTTGTAAACTGGTATAATTCCTTTCTTCCCCCCACACAGACAACCTCGGCAATGATGTCATAGCGCCCGGCGACCACTCCTGCCCAGGTAACATTGGGGAGCTGGGATATCTTGTCTAAAATCTTATCCAACTGTCCTTTGGATTGAATGCTTATGGCGACCAAAGCGGTGATCATGTCCGGATGCTGGTCGGGATCGACAAGCCCGGAAACCTTGAACAACCCTTTTTCTCCGAGAATCTTGATTCTGTTTCGAATGGTTGGCGCCGTTACATTGAGCTTTCTGGCCATCTCGCCAATCGGCATGCGCCCGTCCTCGGTCAGGAGAGCGATCAATTCATTGTCCAAGACATCAAGTATTTTCTTATTCAAAAATTAGCCTCTTTTATATTTTCTTTTAAGAAACTTTAACCTGTATAGTTTCATCATAAAAAATTGTCAACGCTTAAATTTATCTTTTAGAAAAATGTAATGATTATAATTTTTAAAAATGCTCCGAACGGGGCGAGGTCATTTTCTTTTTTTGGAATTGCAGCTGGTGAGGTGAGCCGGTGCAGGATCAGGCGCCGAATAGCCAAAAAACAGTCAAACCCTTCGCCCGTCCCTGGTTTGCGGTTGAATGATCTTGTTGAATAAGCCTTTTAAACCGCTACCCGTCGTTTGAATAGGTTGTTATCTGCTTTTCACCGGTGAGTTGTCCGGATCAATGTCCCAACGGTCGGCTACGCCGGGTTTGAGACGCCCGCGATTGTCATAATAGGCGGCTACTATCGTGGCGATAAAAAAAGCCATTGTGAGAGAAATAATTGAACTGCCGGAACCAAGGGCTGCCAGGACACCTTTTTCCGGGCCCCCCCCGTCCCTAAAAACATACCTAATATCATAACGATCAGAATGATGACCGGAGTAATCATGTTCCAGACCGTAGGTTGGGAATCTTCCGGTAGTTTGATGGCAACCTCTTTTCTGATCGGCTTAGCACCGTCGGCAATCAGTTTGCCTTCTTCGTTAGCCCTTCGTTCCGCTTTGCTCATCGGACCGAAATCCTTGCCGAAATATGCGATCAAAAATACGAGCAGAATACACCCGATCAAATAAAACATATAGGGTATGCTGGATACAAAAGCATTAAACGGATCGACCGGGTGGGATGCTTCTTCAAATTGATCCGCTATGAGACCCACTAAAAAGGCACCCCATGCAGTTATTGGCAGTAATGCAGGAACGGCGGCACTGGTCGAGTCGACGATATAAGCCAGCTTTTCCCGGGAAATCTTCAACTTATCTGTAATGGTTCTGAAGATCGGTCCAACAATAACCGCGTTGCTTGAGTCACTGAAGAAAACCACCAGTCCTCCCGCCCAGGCGGTAAGCTGTCCCTGTTTCCTGGTTTTGATTTTCTTGCTCAAGGCATCAGCAAACGCATGGGCGCCTCCCCCTCTTTCGATCATGGCTGCGAAAGCTCCGACAAGCATGAGCATGATGAGAACCGAAGCATTCCAACTGTCTCCCAGTGCCTTGAAAATAAAAACGCGGAAAGTCTCAATCCATCCCATGACGGGGTTCCATCCGGCTGCCATTGTGGCCCCAACCCAGATACCGGCAAAAAGAGACAGCAATACCTGTTTAGTAATCACGGCCAAAATAATCGCCAACAAAGGCGGCAATAATGAAAGAATGCCATAATCCATTTCCATGACGAGTCCCTCCTCTACTAAGTTTTATTGGGTTGGCGTACATATAACAGCGAATCATTCAGCCCGTGATTCAGAGTCCTTCCAGAAATTGGCAAATTTGTTCGAGATGCGACACGCGAGAAATAGTACCGCAGGCGTATGGTTGATATTCGAGGGATAAAATTTTGAGCGGAACGCAGATAGCTGGCGAATTGGCAATTTATGGGTGGGGACTATCCAGGTGCATCATGAATTTTTTACCTATCGCTTCGCAGTCAGGCTGAAATCCAATGATGTTGTTCGTGATTTTGAAACTTGCTGAAAGGCCATCCTTCGCCGTGCGAACCATACAACGACAAAGCGTCAACTTCCGGTAAAAAGGCTTGACATTCTACCTTGGTTATATATATATTCATTTATAATCGTTACAATGTAACAGTTAAATTAACTATTAGCATTGAGGTGCTCATGACCAAGAATCCACCCATGCCGGATTTGACCAAGGCGGAATTTAATATCCTGAGAATCATCTGGAAAAACGGAAAGCTCAGTGTACGGGAAGTTCACGATCAAATAACCGCTGCACATGACTGGGCCTATTCCACAACCAAAAACATGATGGACCGGATGGTCCGAAAGCAGTTGCTGGCAAGGGAAAAATTCCACGGTGTTTTCCTATATCGCCCGCTCATATCCCGGCCGACGGGATTTACCCGGATCGTCCAGTTTTTTGCGGACCATGTCCTGGAACTGGACTACGGGGAGGTCGTGGCCCTTTTTTCCAGGAGCAAGGTCCTGAAGGCGGAGGAGGTCCGGGAATTGGAAAAGCTCCTGGCGGATGAAACGGAGGCGCGCCATGATACCTCCTGACCCAATCGCCCAAACAGTTCTTGCCATCCTGGCGCGGCAATCTTTCTATGCGCTTGTCCTCTTCCCCCTGATCTGGGCAATGGTAAAATGCTGCCGGGGAAGATATCCCCGCTGGCAGCACGCTTTGTGGCTGCTGGTCCTGTTGCGTCTGCTGCTGCCGCCTGATATGGCCGCGCCCTGGAGTGCCAGCCGGTTGATTCGGTCTGTTCCCCCACGTGCGGTTCCGCAGCAAAACATAGCCTTTCCAACTGGATCCCATCTTTACCAGGGACACCAAAATCCGACCTCCGCCTTTATATCCGGCACAGTCCTGTCTGAGGTCCTCAATCCCTCCTGGGGTGGCGCGACGGTTACCAGCAGGTGGGTCGCGGTCCCGACTCCAGCCGTGTTGAAGTCGCTCCGCCTTGTTGTCTTCTGCACCTATTTCACAATTGTCACCTCGCTGCTGGTGCTGTTTCTTCGCACACGCCGTCGATATCGGAAATTTGTATGGCGGGGAGAAACGTCTCAGGATCCCGCTGTGTTAACTATCGTCAACACCTGGCGCAGGCGATTGCATATCCATAGAGCGGTGAAAGTAAAGACCGTCATATCAAAGACGCCCGCCTATACCATAAGGCGCTTTCGGCCTGTAATCATACTGCCGGAGCATCTGATCGCCTCGTCCGGGCATGCTGCCCTGGAATCAATCCTGGCCCATGAACTGGTGCATGTGAAACGTTGGGACGATCTTGCAATCTGCCTGCAGGAGTTGGTAAAAATCAGTAATTTCCGGTTAAGTTTTTGCATTAACTTCTCGTAATTGTTGTTCTTTGGAATTTGAATCAGGCGGCTTATCATACATGCTCGCGCGTAATTCATTTTGTATTTTTATGCGTAGTTGGCGAACGCGTTTGATTGAAACCCGCTCGTTAAATTCGCGATGGCAATAGATCGCCAACAACAAATAGGTGATCAGGCCGGCCAGAATTTGCACCATCAGTCCATGCTCGCTTCTGGCGATGAGATGATAGACTTTCAGGTGCCGTTTCCACCAAGCGAAAAAGTTTTCGATGTCCCAGCGAAGCTTATACGCAGCAGCGATTTGTTCGGCGGTTAAGTCGACACGATTGGTGGCGATCCAGTATTTGACACGATCGACTTCGTATCCTACCAGGCGCAACGGTTCTTTGGTTCGATTGATTTCAGTAGTTCCCAGAATAACGATGGCATCAAAAAAGACGATGCTACCAGGGGCAGTCGGGCTTTCCCTAATGATCGTTTTTTTAGTACTGGCCTTGATCCGGCACATAAACGATTTTCTGTCGCGCTGCCATTGGTCAAAGTGTTTGTGGCTTTGGTAACCGCGGTCCATAACGCCGGTTTGTCCTTCGGAAAGGATTAAGTTGACGAAAGGTCTTTCGGCACCTTTACCATCGGTAAGATAAATCCTTCTTGGAATCGCCTGATTCAGGTCAAAACCGACATGGACCTTGGCCTTTTTTGATTTTTTACGATAGTCGGCCCAGTGCATGGATAAGGAGGCATTGATCAGGGAACCATCAATGCCCATCAGATTGCCAAGTTCGGGATGTTGTTTGGGTAAAATTTCAGCGGCCTGGGCTTGCAGGTTTTGAAAGACATGCATGAACTGTTCAAGCCCCCGGCTGTTGGTGGCCTCTGAAAAGCTGCTTTTTTTGATTCCGTTTTCCGGTGCGATTTCACTTTTGGCAAAATCATCTTCTTCGAGAACTTGCAGCAGATGTTGAGCGGAGTGATGTTCTTCAAGGTGAAAGTAAACAAGCGCCCGCAGATGTTCTTCAAAAGTCATCTGCAAGGGTCGGTTACCTTTTGAATTGAGAGCTGGCATCTGTGATGTTGCCTTTATCGCTGGTCGAAAAAGAGAATGAAATTCGAACTTGCAACCTTTTTGGAAGGGCTTGAATGTGCGCGGCATGCATAACCTCCTGTAATAGTAGGATATACAAAAACGCCGCCCACATTAGCGACCCTATGTCAAGTAAAAAATACCTTTAACCTGCTGAATTTAAATTATTTTCATGCAATTTCTTAACCGGAAATTACTGGGTAAAAATCGTCTATTTCTTCCACCCTGTTGTCTGGTTTGCCATGTCCCGTCTCAGATGGACACGGGAAGCGATATGCGATGGAACGGTTCTCTTCCACGGAACCCTCTCGCCCAGGACCTATGGCCAACTATTGATCGCATTCGGTCGAAACCAATCCTTTCGGGAGCAGTCTTCCCGGCGTTGGCGGTGTTCACATCCACTGCCAGGGGGATGGCCTTTCGCCTCAGACACATCAAAAAGGAGGACTATATGAAATCAAATCCATTCATTGTCTATCTGGCGGCCCTGATTCTGGGATCGTTTCTATTGCCCATGGCACCGATGGCATCGTCGAGTCAGGGGAACATCGCGCAGGAATTGCAAGCGTCCCGAATTCAAGGTCCAAAGCGCAGCCAAATTGACGACAATGCGCTGGTTCAGTACATCTTGAAGTGTGTCCAATGCCAAAACCCGGAAGAAGTGTCGCGTATAATCTGGGGAGATCACATTAAAGAGGGGGCCCAGGAGGCTGATTTCTCACGGCTCGCCTCAGCAACAGACTGTGACATTGTCGCAAACATTGGAGACGGCCAGAAAGTCTATGTCTTCTACCTGCTCTCCGGTTCGCGAAAAGGCGTGTATCGCCCCAATTTTCACTTCATCATGGAACGGAACAAGTTGAAGCTCGTTTTTAATAGTCGCAACCTGTCGACGTATATTACAGAACGCTCAAAAGTAAATGGACGCTATGAGATCGAAGAAGGATGGAGAGCCGATATATTAAACGGGATCGATGACGACCGTGTCAGCCTGGCATGGGGCTCTACGGTGTGGTTTTGGTCGGGCACACACTATCTTAGGGCCTATACAGATTATACAATTCAGGAGGCAACCGACCCGTCGCTGTTGGGAACCCAAAGAGAATGGGAAAAGGATAATCGATCGGTTTATGAAGCTGCATCTCGAAAATAATTCTACCATTCATCGAAGCAGCAGGCCGTATTTTCCATCGCCTATGGAGGTTCGGTCAGAGCCGGCATCGTCAACGTGCCGCATCGAGCACCATCGGAATAAAATAGGGCCATGGGGATTGATCGATGATAACCAATGCCCTCAGACTGGCTCGGAATACTGTTTTCGCATTTTTTGTCTTTTTGCTGCCCGGCAGTGGTGCATATGCCGATGAAAACAGTTCGCTGTCAAATTCTCAAATCGACGGGGAATGGGGCGGAATCGTAAACCCTTATAATTCTGACTGCTATGATTGGAAAGGGGACCGTCTGCCATGTATCTTTCATCGACAGTATGCGCTACTATTGCTGGATGAAGCCATCCCCATTTCCCGATTTATAGACAATAATGATGGCACCGTGACCGACACGCTAACAACCCTCATCTGGTTAAAAAATACCAATTGCTTTGGAATGCTGGATTGGAAGAGCACTTCGCATGCGGTCGCATCGCTAAAAGACGGTGACTGTGGCCCGAACCCGGATCTTGTCCTCTCTGACGGATCATCCGCCGGCAACTGGCGATTGCCGTCAATGAGAGAACTATGCACCCTTATCGATTATAGCAGGAGAGATCCTGCCTTTCCCGTCGACCATAAGTTTTCAGCTGTCCCAACGGGCTACCATTGGTCGGCGACAACGCTTGATTCTCATTCCGGAATGGCCTGGATAGTATACTTCGAATCCGGCACCACTTGCTATGAAGGCGTCACAAATAAGGCCGGGCATATTTTACCGGTTCGCAGGACCATGGAATAAACAGGCAATTGGTACCCCCGGTTTTTAAGCCCTGACACCTGTTGTAATTCCAACTCCGATGATTTTCCTGGCGGGTTCTGGTTTCGCAGGGATGACGCATAACGCAGAGATCGGCTTTTTACGAATCCGTTAAATTTACATGATAGATTTTGCGGTTTTTTCTTTGCCGAAAGCAGCAAAGCTGGTGTGGGACCTGAAAGTAACAGCCAGAAATTTTGTGAAATGCGAATTCCGGTTTTAACCGCAGGCCGGAAGTTCTCATCTCGATATCTCAATTATATATTCCCCACATCCTTGGGGAGGCGCAGCCAGTTTTGCCTGGATTTCATGATGATAAACGATTCACTTCTGACAACATTGCCGAGTTTCAGGATCGTTTCAGTGGTAAATTGATACAGTTCGTTTCTTCCTCCTACGCAGACAACCTGTGCAATGATGTCATAGCGTCCGGCAACAACCCCTGCCCAGGTAACATTCGGGAGCTGGGATATTTTATCCAGAATCTTATCCAACTGTCCTTTGGATTGAATGCTCATGGCGACCAAAGCGGTGATCATGTCCGGATGCCGGTCGGGGTCGACAAGACCGGAAACCTTGAACAACCCTTTATCCTCGAGAATCTTGATTCTGCTTCGAATGGTCGGCGCGGTCACATTGAGCTTTTTGGCCATCTCACCAATCGGCATGCGCCCATCTACCACCAACAGTTGAATTATCTCGTTATCCAGGGTGTCAAGAATCGTTCTGTCCAAAATCACTCCCTCGCTGAATGTATGGTCAAAAAATATAAAGCTGGATAATTTCATTAATAAAAATAGTCAATACCAATGTCGACTGTTTTAGAAATTAACGGCTTGATTTTTTATGCCGAAGAGCCAATTTCACCTGCATCCGGGCATTATATCGTTAAGGGGCGTTTACGAGGGGTGAGCATTGTCAGTGCAGCGGTCTTCGATGCTTCTGCGAACCAGCAGATCCACGCAGAGCCGAATGTTCTCCGGGGTATAGGTCCGCAGGTGTTCGCGATAAAATCTATCGAACAGCATTTGCTTGAGGTCGGACAGCTTCCTGCCCTTGGCCACCCCCGACACAATCTCTTCCCGGATATTTTGAGCTGCAGAAAGCGCTCGTGAAAAAACGGCCTTCACATCTTTTCCCTGCCAGATGCGCTTGTGCGGAAATGCCAGGACCTCGGCCGGATATTTCGCCAGCTTTTCGATGGTTTCCATATATGGCCGATAGGTGTGAAAGAATACCGGAAAGATCGTATCTTCGGAAATTGGAAATCCAAGGGCATCTGAGATGAAAAGCACACGGTCCCTTTCGAACCAGGCAGCCAAGCCGCAGGGACTGTGGCCCGGTGCAGCGATCAGTTCCAGGTCTCCACCGCCTTTCAGTGCAATTCGATCACCACCGCTGACGGTTCGATCAACGGGAATCCGGTTTGGCTGGGGCGATCGGCCGGCAGGCGCTTCGGACAACCCGGTTTCGAAACGCCCGGGGAGTTTTCTGTCCTGATCAAAAAACCCGGCGACAACTTTCGGATTGTCCAGAACCCTGGCAGCCGCAGGCGAAGCGAGGACTTTGGCATCAGGGAAATGCCGTTTTAACTCGGGAATGCCGCAGACATGATCGAAGTGGGCATGCATCGCCAGCAGTTTTTCAGGCCCCTGCCGGGCCGAATCCGATAGCTGTTCGGCGAAATCCCTGACGCTGGATGTCACACCGCACTCGATCAGTACCTCCTGGTATTCACCGACCAGATAATGTCGGAAATGATCGTTTCCAAAGACGGTCACATGGTCGGTCAGTTGCTCAGGAAAAGACCTGTTCATTGTTGTGCCCATTTCATTATTATGCTGGTCCTGGTAATTCAAGGCCGGCCCCCATTGATCAACGCCGTCAGTTCCAGCGCGCGGGAAAGGCGGGCCCTTGCCGATTCAATACCTGCTCGATCCTGTTTTATACCGATACGAATGGAGGGATCAAACCTGGCTTCGCCATGTCTGCTGGAGACAGCTGACGCTCCCATGGGACTGATGCAGGAGTGGACTGTGGCCGGGATCATGTCCAATGTATAAAATGCATACAGATGTGAAAGGTGTGTCGTTTCCATTCCGCCATGCCTTAACCAGGAGACACCGGCAGTGATTCCAATTTTGTTTCGCAGGTTTCCTCCGGCGATGTTCCCGAATATAAAAACCCGCAGCCTGTCCATTAAGGTCGCCATCATTCCGCTGGTGCGCATGAAGTAAACAGGGCTGGCCAACACGATGATATCGGCACGTTCCAGTTTCTCGAATACCAGCTGTGCGTCATCTTTCAGTGAACAGTATCGTCCCTGTTTCTGTTTTGCGAGACAAAAATTGCAGTGCACGCAATTTTTGATTTCAATGGTGGATAGGTTGATCGTTTCCGCATCGAGTCCTTTTTCTGAAGCCGAATCCGTGATCGATCCCAGAAACTTGTCTGCGTTCCCATTTTTTACCGGGCTTCCAGATATCCCGATGATTTTATACGGCATAACATTCCCTGACGAATTTGGACGGTGGTTTTTCCCCTGAACCGTAATCGACGACTTCACGCATTGTCTGTTTATGGTCTATCGCCATGAGTTTGGATGTTACGGGTTATGCAGCAATCTCATTGCGGTAGGCCCTTGTTACCTTCCTTACCGTTTTCCCCAGCTGATGACACAGGCAATCTTCAAATGGCATTTACCCCTCTTTTCTTTGTCGGAAGAAGCACTGTCATCTGATTAACATGCTGATAGTTATAACGCAAACTATGTTGGCTTTATGGAATACCCAGAATGGCGAGCTGATTTTTTAATGGAAGAGGGGGAGCCGTTAAATAGTGTGCATCCAGAAATAGGAAAATTTGTTCGAGATCAAGGCGCGCGAAAAATTGTACCGCAGGCATAGGGTTGATATTCCGAGGATACAATTTTGAGCGCAACAAAGATATCGGGCAACTTGGCCATTTATGGATGGGCGCTAAATACGGTTTGGGTCTGTATTGACAGTGAGATCATTCAGGCAGTCCTGCCTGGCGCAGGACGTCGAGAGAATGTTCCACGTGGGCCGGGTCTTTGAATAAGATGATCTTTCGAGCCTGTCCCACCGAGAGGTCGGGCATGATTTTCAATAGCTCCGAGACATGGCGTCGAGCCGCTTCCATACGCCCAAGGCCAACGTAAGTCGCTGCCAGGCCCATATGTGCCGTGAAGGGCTCACACTCGCCGTTAAGGCAACGATCGAGGTGCTGTTTCCCTATGGCGAGCGCCTCCTCATAACGGCCGGCCATTCGGTAGGCATCGTCAATCATCATTAAATACCAGGCCGAACTATAGGGGCTGAGGCGCATCGCTTTTTCCGCAAGTTCGATCGCCTCGTCGAATCTTCCCGCACAGGTCATGGTATGCGACAAAAGGATATGGCACAAAGCATTGTTGGGGCCAAGGGCAATTGCCTTCTGGCCCGCGCCAATGGCCTTGTCATACTCCCCCTGGGCCAGGTAGATATTGCTCCAGAGCGAATGGACCTCGGGAAGGGTATTGTTGATCCCTGCGGCCTTTGTGGCAATGTCAATCGCCTGCTTGATTGATTCGGCAGGAGACTCGCTCCATCCCAGACTTGCTTCGGCCCAGTGCGTCCAGGCCAGCATGGTCCAGGCAATATCCCAATTCGGATCCAGTTTTGCGGCCCGTTCAAAGAACTGCTGGGCCCTGGCGTTGCTTTGCCTGGTAAACTGCTCAAAAAGGGTGGATCCTCTGATGAGATTGCCCCAGGCCTCAAGGTTGTCCGTCGTGCCCCACAGTCGGGCCTGCTCACCTTCGGTAAGCTTCACCTGCAGGGCCGTAAGTATCTTCAGTGTGATTTCATCTTGCAGTGCAAAGATATCTTTCAGTTCTCGATCATAGCGTTCGGCCCATAGATGATGTCCCGTCGTGGCATCTATCAGTTGAGCCGTCACCCGGATTTGGTCGCCGGACCTCTGGACGCTTCCTTCCAGGACGTACTGCACCCCCAGTTCTTCGCTCACCTGCTGAACCTTTACGGGTTTGCCTTTGTATGTAAACGTCGAGTTGCGGGCGATGACGAACATCTGGGGGATATGGGAAAGGGCTGAAATGATGGTTTCGCTGATGCCGTCGGCAAAGTACTCCTGTTCCTGATCGCGGCTCATGTTGACGAAGGGCAGCACGGCAATAGACGGTTTGTCGGGCAGGGGAAACAGCATTTTTTCGACGGAAGCGACGTCTTCAGGAACCGGATGAAGAAAAAAAGTCAACATCACCCATGCAGCACCTGTAATCACCAGGAAGGAAACCCCGCACAGAATCGCTTTGTGCCACGGCCCCAGTTGTTTCCGCTTTTGGCCCGGTGACTCGCCACTGGTTTCAGACCCGGGACAAAATCGATATACCCTTACCGGATCAGAAATATTCTTGACAGGCTGTTCTCCGAGGAACGCGAAAACCAGGTTCAGCTTGTTCTTGACCTGGTCATAGGCGGTGCCGGATATGCAGATTCCGCCACCGTCGGCAATCCCTTCTATCCGGGCCGCAATGTTGATTCCATCACCGTAAATGCGGTCTCCATCCTCGATGACATCTCCGAGGTTGATGCCGATACGAAACTCCATTTTGCGATTTTCAGAAAACGCCGTATTCCTTGCGCTGATGTCCCCCTGTATCGTAACGGCGCACTCCACCGCATCCACAACGCTTGAAAATTGTGCCAGCAGGTTGTCTCCCGGAGAGTCTACCACCCGTCCATTGTACTGGCTGATATGGGTTGCCAACACCTTTCTGTATTCTTTTAGCGTGTCAACGGTTGCGATCTCATCTTCTCCCATAAGGCGGCTGTACCCTTTTACATCAGCACTGAGAATAGCGCTCAGTTTGCGTTTTCTACGATCTGAGGGCATGGAATCAGCCTTTCATGGATGTTCATTAAAAACCGAAATATCAAATTGGAGCGAAAGGGTAAACCGCACTGAATCGACGACGCCAGCGCGAGGAATAATGCCAACAGGGTGTCGTCAGCTTGAATATGGCAAAATTGTTAGATTTTCTTTGACGACATCATCTTTTGCACCGTCCACCTAATCATCACTATACATTGCGTTGATGGCTTCCTCGTATTGGGCGATTGCCACATTCTTTTTGAGTTTCATCGTTGGCGTCAGCAGGCCGTTTTCGATGGTGAACTCGGGTACGATGGTGATCTTCTTGATCGTTTCGAAGCTGGCGAATTCCTTGTTTTTCATGGCCACTTCCCTTTCGATCATTGCCTGTACCTTGTCGTTGGCCATCAACGCTTCCAGTGAGTCGAAGGAGATGCCCCGGGCCTGTGCCCATTCCGGCACATTGTCAGGATCGATGGTGACGAGCGCGCTGAGGAATTTGCGCTTGTCCCCGATGATGCATATCTGATTGATGTACTTGGATGTGGCGATGACCCCTTCTATGGCGGACGGTGCTATGTTTTTACCGCCGGCAGTGATAATGAGGTCCTTTTTCCGCCCGGTGATTTTCAGGAAGTTCTCGCTGTCGATCTCACCCAGATCGCCGGTGTACAGCCACCCGTCGGGTGTAATCGTTTCAGCCGTCTCTTCCGGCATTTTGTAATATTCCTTCATGACGTTTCTCCCGCGATACATCACTTCACCGTCGTCGGCAAGTTTCTGCTCGATCCCGGGACCTGGAGGGCCGACCCAACCGAAACGATAGCTGTCGTAGCGGTTGAGATTGGTAAACGATGTGTTTTCCGTCATGCCGATGCCCTCGAGAATCAGAATGTCGGCGGCGTGGAAGAACCTGGCAATGGAGGGGTTCAACGGTGCTGCGCCGCTGATGCACCACTTGACCCTGCCCCCCAGGGCTGCCTTCACCTTGCTGAAGACCAGCTTGTTGGCCAAGGCATATTTGATTCCCAACCCGAAGGGAATAGGCTGCTTGTTGAGCTTGCAGTCACTGACCGCCTCCCCCACTTCACAGGCCCACCGGAAGATTTTCAGCGCTGCGCCGCCCTTGGCTTCCGCGCCGCTGATGACCTTGGAGTAGACTTTTTCGTAGATGCGGGGCACGCTGGCAAACCAGTGCGGACTGGCCGCGCCGATATCCTCGACGATGGTGTCCATGCTGCGCGTGAATGTCGTTGCGCACCCGGTGAGCAGGGTGGCGTAGACACAGGTGCGGGCAAACACGTGGGCCAGCGGCAGGAACAAAAATACTTCCTCTCCTTCGCTGATATTGGTGCTGCCTTTCACCGACTGGGCCGTAAAGGTGATGTTGTCGTGGGTCAGCACCGCGCCTTTGGGAACCCCTGTCGTACCGGATGTGTATACGATGCCAGCCGGGTCTGACGATGTCACGGCGTCCGCCCTTGAGTCGAAATCGGCATCGGCGACATCTTTGCCCAACGCCAGAAAGCCTTCGAAGCTGATGACCCAATCGTCTGCCGGTTCGTCTCCGGAAAACAGAACCACCTTGCGGATGTCGGGAATCTCGGCCCGGATTTCCATCAGCTTGGCCAGCTGGGCATTGTCCTCGGCGAAAATTACCACCGCATCCGAGTGATCGACGATATAACGGACATCTTTGGGCAGGTTGGACTGGTAAATGCCCACTGTCACCGCTCCGATGCTGGCGATGCCCATGTCGCAGAGCACCCACTGATAGCGCGAATAACTGAGAATGTTGACCTTGTCGCCTTTGCCCACCCCCAGCGCCATGAGCGATTTGCCCACCTTCCGGACCTGACCGTAAAACTGGTTCCAGGTCACCGAATCCGTCTGCCCGGGCTCCGTAAACCATTTGTAGGCACTGTTATCACCATATCGGTCGACCGTTTGTTTGAGCATGGCGTGCATGCCGGCATAGTCGATGAACTCCATGACGTTTCCTCCCCCTTTGTGCGACAGCGTCCTGCCGCGGTCCATATGCGCTGCAGATAAAGTACCCCGGAAAAATGCACACACCGAATTACAGGATGGCGGGCGGCTATGGAAGGTGTTTACCCGGCTTGAACGTTACCACGTTGCGCCCTTTGATTTTGATCTTTTCACCGGTTTGGGGATTCCGGCCCATCCGGGTTTTGCGGTAAACATTTTTGAATGTCCCGAATCCGACCAGGGTGACCTTGCTGTTTCTTTTCTTGAGTCCTTTTTTGATGCCATCCAGCGCTGAGTCGAACGCCACTTTTGCGGTGGCTTTCGGAATGTCGGCCTCCCTGGCAATTTTCTCGATAAGTTCAGCTTTGGTCATGTGGCCTCCTTGGTCTGGGTTCGGGTTAATGGTTATCAGGTCGCCGCATACTTGAGTCATGGGCTGCACCAATCGGCATCCGGGCTCTGGATTATCGGCGATCGACCCTTTCTTTCAATTCCTTACCCGCATCGAAAAAGGGCAGTTACTCCGGTGTGATCCGAAACGGCTCACCCGTTTTGGGATTAGGCCCGGTGTCGGATTGGTACTCTTTGACAAAAATGGAACGGCGTCCACGAATTTCGACTCGACCTCCTTCCATCAATGCATCGATTATTGTGTTGAAAAGCAGGTTCACCACCGATTCGGCCTCTGTTCTGGAACGGCCATCGGCGGCCTTCAGGGCTTGGATCAGTCCGAACCTGTTCATGCGCTCTTCTTTCCTGAATATCTTCTTGGAAGTGGCAGGGGGGTGATGTTGATGAAGAATAGTCTTTGACGAATTAATCTGTCAATGATTAAAGTGATTTATCCATGACTGTGTGGAATCGCCGGTCCTTGTCGTCCACAGACTCCAAGAAACTGTTCAGGAAGCACAACCATGCATTGGAACATGGCCATTTTGAGCAGCGCTGAAACACAAGATATCGGGTTTTTATGGCACCGTCCTGTTTACCTGGATGAAATCCGGTAGACCCAGTCCAATTCCCGGCACACCTGGTCAAATGTGCGGCCATGGATCAAAACCAGAATCGTTTTCTTGCCCGCGAACCACCCGAGGTCCACGGCCATACGGGGAAGGGAGAATCGTTTGGCATGCCGGTAGATGAACAGCGGCCATTTGAGCCAACCGTACGTACCCAATGCGGTCCGCATTGCGCGGCGAACCGTTGGGGTGAGAATCAGTTCGGAGACATCCCTGGCTTGAAACAGGGTTTCAAGTCGTGTGCGGTATGCATAGCGAACGATGGCAATCGTCTCTCCCTTTCCCAGCGTGTCCAGCCAGGACCGTGTCCGATAAAGCAGCGGACCGATAGCGGCCTCTTCCACAGGCGTGTCGGAATCGGGAAAATAATTTCGGGCAATATGGTCTGCCGCTTTCCGTACAGCCACTTTCCATTTCTCCCAGGTTGGGCTGGACAGCATCACCGTAGAAAATCCAACCAGTTCCCGGCGGATTTCAAGAAGGGCCGGATCGGCCTCCATGGCCGGTGGCATCTGCACATGGGAGAGATCTTCCAGGGTCTCTTCCAGGAGGACAACATCTTCTTCCTCTGACCTGCCATGGCCCTGGTCGTATGCATTCAGGGCCACCTTGCCTACATAAACGGTGATATCCAGGACCAGCGTCCGTATCAGCAAAAGGACCACAACCTTTCGCGACAATAAAAAAATCCAGGAGAATGGATCGATAAAGAAAAGAAAGCGAATACGGCTGATTCTCCGTATCAGGATTCGATGTTCCGCGTACCACTTCACCGACGGGTGCTGCATCACCTCGGTGGACCACCGAAACAGGTTGCGGATGGTCTTGATATTCATCGATTTCAGACGATTCAGTTCCGGTCGCTGGAGAATCCGGTCAAACCGGACCAGGGAATCGTTCATGCATTGAACCAGATACCCTAACGATACCTGGAGCTCGGGGCGCCGGGCGTCCGGAAAAAAACAGGCTGCGATGGCGCGGACATAGTCCACCAGCTGATCCAGACCACCGCGGCCGGGCGACAGGGAGTAGCGAATTTCATCGCAGCGGTCCTGGATCACCCGAATGCCGTTTCTGCGGTTCAAGGAAACGGTTTCCGCCCCCTCGGCCAGGGATTTCAGTTCCCTTTGCAGGGAACGGTTCCAGGCGAAAATCCCCTGGGCCCGCCACACCGCAATCAGCAGCAGGCAGGCGAGGCCCAGACCGACGCCGCCCCAGAACAGTTTTATGATCCACCACCAATCCATCGTGGTGGACAGTATAAATGAAATGGACGCTCAGATACAGTGGGATTTGGCACCCATCAGGATGTTGGGGCCGGGCAGCTGGCAGGCCCGGCTGCGATTGCACTTCCAAACTTTTCCATGTCGCGTCAATCAGCCGACCTGGGGGTAATTGAGATGCGGTTACGAATCGGTCCCTCATCTAACGCGCCTCTTTTCAGGATAAACACGCAATTTCAGCCTGGCCGGCAGGGGACAGACGAACTGCAATTTTGGCATTGAGCCAAAACTACATTTGGTTTAATTGGTAGGTTTTCTGGATTGCATTCAAACTGCTGACTGTTGCCTTCATGCGAATGCTCAAAATGACAGGAGATGCCAGATGTTACAAAGGGCCCTCATCACGGTTCTGATCTGTTTCACTTTCATCGAATATTCAAATGCCGGCTCTACCATCGGGCAGGCATCGTTCGATTCTTTAGCCTTGACACGCCAGTTGTCCCAAGAAGCGGCACAGGTTTACACAAGCCGCATGACTTCCTTGATAGAAGAACGAAAGCGACTTTCGGCTGCACGGGATGAAAACGGAGAGATACCTTCAGATAATCTTGACCGTATTGCCGAAATCAACCGTGAACTTAAGGAACTAAGTGAGAAAAAATCGACAGTATTAGGATCGGATCGCACATGGAAGGCATTTGAATCCGTTCGCGTCATGTATCAAACACTTCATCACGTGGAGAACAGCATGAACCAAGTAGATACTTGGTCAAGTGACGAAGCGTGGATGGATAAATCCACCGGCGGTTTGCTGGCCAGGTATCATCGTGATCTTCAGGTTGCGAACAAGGGAATAGACTATGGTCAGCGCCTGCTATCTCTGCAAACACTCATCCAAAAAATGGACCTAAAGGCGCCAACGCCTGCTTTCAGAAAAATGCGAGACGGACTGAATGGCTTGTTTTGGTTGATGAAGACATTCGGCGACAAATCTGGATTGCCGGTTGTCAGCGATTTCATACAACACTACGGCGATGCCGGTACCGCCATGGTCGGTGCGTCAGAGAGGATATACCGAAGAATCCTGGATCGAGATGACAACCAGCTGCTGCCCGGCCGCCACGGTGATGACGGCCGGTATAATGCTTTCGAAAAACAATTTCCTCGGTTGGCGGACCGAATGGATATCGTAAAACCACAGATCCCCGGATTGCCGGATGTCTATGAAAGCGGTGACGGCGGTGTCTTGATTTGGGATCGCCAATATAAAATTTGGTACCGCACCCACCCGAACCGTCCTGAAAAGGCCAGCTTGCCTAATATAACTAATTTGGGGCCTGATGCCACCGTTTTGTCCCCCGAACAAGTGTTGCAACGGTACATTTTCTTAAAACAGAATGGAGATCAGGCCCCATCTCCGCTTACCGTATTGGCCGATCCAACCAAGGTCGTTGCATTGTCACTCAGATCTGACCGTGAAGTTGTCGGGCCGGGTGGAAATATACAACTTAACCTCACGGCAATGACCATGAGCGGCGATCAGCGACCGATTATTTTGGCAAAACTACGAGCCAAACCTAAATCGAACATTTCGGAAACGCTGATCAGCAGCCGATATGGAATCATCGAACCATCGCTGATTGACTTGTCGGAACCTGAAAAAGCCGTATGGCGAGCGCCTAACAACAGCAACACGGTGTTTGAAATAAGTGCGACTCTGAGCGGAGACAATGACGACAAAGGGCTGATCCAGGTGGGTAGTGCCGTTATCGAGGTTGCCACAGGCAATCCAAGCCAACTGAAAATTCGCGTAGAACCGGCCGTTTGCCAACCTCTGGGGGATGGACAAGTTTATTTTTCACTGCTCGACGGCAATGGTAACCCTGTTGCCGCCGCTGAGGGTAAGACCGCTGATGAACTTATCATCATGAATGGCTCTGATGGATTGCTGGTCGAAAGCCCTCGCTGGATTGACAAAGGCAGTGGAAACGGTTGGGCGGCCTGGCACGCACCTAATGTGCCTGGCGAATATAAACTGAATGCTTCTTTTCGTGGTTTTTCCGAATTCGGGGTCCTATCTTCCCGAGCTGTTTTGGGTGCAAAACAGGTCGCGACCGTCACAGTAGTCAGTGACAGCAAGAAGAAAGACAATGAAACAGGACTAAAAGCGTTGCTATCCAAGTGCAGTCTTTCAATCGATAATTTTTCTGCTGCTCCGATGGCACCCGCTTCCAAGGATGCGCCACTGGGTGTTAAAGCGAATGCAGGATACAATCTGTTCGTTCCGATGCAAGGACGGGCAATCGTCTCAATTGGCATGGATGGGATTGAACAGGTCCGGAAAACAAGGGATCTAGAACCGGGGAGCAGTTCTTTCAATGATGATATCGCTTTGGAAATACCGGCAAAAAAGGTTGCAGGAAATCATCAGGTTGCGCTTGTCGTTAGTATTGAACTGGAACGGGACGGGAAGATTCTTAAAGGCCCTTCTGATCGAAGGGAGGTGAATTTTAATATAGACTTGTCGGAAGAGACTGAAAACAAAGGGGTCGCTGGAGTGTGGGAGGGCAAGGCCATAACTGATGTAATCTATTTTGAAGAGCAGCTGAAAAACCATCAAGAGCTCAAGCTGACCCTGAATATCAATGAAGACGAAAAGTCCGGCCAAATGGTTTATCTAATGACGGCAGACAGCATTCATAAGTTAGCGCCTGACGCCGAGGCCTCATCTTTTAGATCCAGTGCCGGTGAGAAATGGGAGTACCCAGTTTCGATCTCAACGTCTGGAAATAGCGTTACCATTACCGAGATCGATGAAGAAGATCCCGAGCTGGCAAGCACATATAAGCTTACGCTGGATGCACCTGACCACATGAGCGCATCAGCCAAAGACAAATCGGAATTTTCTGAACAGACCTATTCAGTCGTTTTTCAAAAACAATAGACCGGTATCAGCAGGCCGATGTCGAATTGCTGATAGACTGCAGAAATTGGAAGGCTTGCCCGTAGTTACAGAGCCATCTGAAGCATTTTTAACATGCCCGTATCCAGATCAGTTTCGATTTGATCTGACACCGCACTTGAAAAAGTGAGGGTTGCCGGCTTTGATCAAGGTCCTATGGCTATCCTATAAAAACCGACCTCACCTTTGACCAGGCATCTGTTGTCGATATCGGTTTGGTTCGGATACTGAATAGGCTTGACTTGATGATTCCTTTTGGGCTATTTGTTCAGGTATTGAAACAAGGCGCCAAGAAGGTGTTGCGGTAAACCGAAAATCGAATCCGTTTTCAGGCCACGAAGGCATCGGCAGGAATTGAAACCACTGCTGCATTCGTGGTTTTTTTGTTTCTGAAGCGGGTGGCCGGATTTTGAGAATTCGCCTTCGGAGATGGGAGGCTCAACCGGGGAGCCTGTTAAAACCGGTTGCCCATCTTCCCTGGCTGAATGTCATGATCCGGAATACCCCGGTCCCCAATACATAGAAAAGATAATCGTGAGAAAACGTGTTTGTGTCATTGACGGTCAGGGCGGCGGTATCGGCTCGACACTGATCAAATACCTCAGGGCCGCCCATGGCGAAACGATCGAACTGATCGCCCTGGGAACCAACGCCATCGCCGCCTCCCAGATGCTGCGGGCAGGCGCCAACCGCTGCGCCTCCGGTGAAAACGCCATCTGTCAGACGGCGGGCCGCGCCCACTGCATCGTCGGGCCGGTGACCATCACCTGGGCCAACGCCATGCTCGGTGAAGTAACGCCCCGGATGGCCGAAGCGGTGACCACCAGTCGCGCAGTCAAGCTGCTGTTGCCCCTGTTCCAGGAAAATGCAGAAATCATCGGGGTGGCCGCCGAACCGCTGCCCCATCTGGTCCAGATCCTGGTGGAGAAACGATTAAAGGAGGTACTCGATCATGTGTGAAGCCAATGCTTACATGGTTAAAGATGGAGAGGAAACCCTGCTCATGGAGTCGGTCGACCTGGTGGAGCCCGAAGCTGACGGTACTTTCCGCCTGGTAGGAATCTTCGGCGACCAGATTACCATCAAGGGGAAGATCAGGCGCATGAACCTGGTGGACCACCGTATTTTATTTGAACCCTGACACACCCGACCTTTTATCCAGGATGGTTTATCTCAAGTCAGTTCAAAAACAATGGTCAGTTCCAGGGGCAGGTCTCCCTTGAACAGATTGGCGGGCAGCCGGGGGAAGGGGGCGGCGTTTTTCACCGCATCCAGGGCGGCCATATTCAGGGCTTTGCTTCTGGAGCCCTTGGTGACGGCCACTTTCCAGACACTCCCGTCGGTGGACAGGACGAAACGGATGGTGACCCGGCCTTCGATGCTTCTGGCCTTGGCGGCCTCCGGGTAGCGTTTGCGCCTCTCGATCTTCATGCGCACCATGTCCAGGTAGCTGGACGCGGTCATGAATTCATCGGCCGTTTCCGAGACCTGGGGGCCGGGAACCCAGTCGGCACTGTCCACGCCCGGCGTCTGGGGCATGTCCGGTGCGCTGATGTCCTCCACCAGGGTGTCCGGCAGGTTGTTCTCTACCGGGGCCATGGCCAGCGGCCGGAAGCGGGGCAGGGGGCGCTGGACTACGTCCAGCTTTTTAACCGGATTCGTGGGTGCGGGCATTCTGGGGCGCGGCCGGGGGCGGGGAATGTCCCGGGTTGCCGGCCGGGCGATGTTCTGAAGGGTCATTTCGATATAGCTCAAGGTGCTGGATTGGTAAACGCCGGATACCTGGATAAAAATTCCGGCATGGACCACCAATGAGAAGATGATCAGTGTTCGCAGGAGCCAATTGGGTTCCGATGTGCGCTGCACCGATGACGGATGCTGTTGCGATTCCATGGCCGCTACAATTCCTTTTCCGTGGCCAGGCAGAGCCGGCCGGCACCGGCTGCCTTGGCAATGTCCATGACCTTGACCGCCTTGTTGAGGATCACCGCCCGGTCGGCCCGAACGACGACCAGTTCATCTTCTTTGTCCCCAATCTTCTCCTTGATCCGATCGAACAGCCGGTCAAGGGATATGGCTTCCTCGCCCAGAAAGGCCCGCCCCCGGGAATCGACGAAAATGGTGATGGTTTCCTCGGTCTGGGGGGCCGCGGCCCGGGCCTGGGGCAGTTTGATCTTGATGCCTTCATCCACCATAAAGTTGGTGGTGAGCAGAAAATAGATCAACAGCATGAAAACGATGTCGATCAGCGACGTCATGGGCATCTGTACCGGGTAGCGCGCTTTGGGCCTGGCATGGACGAGCATGGGGCAACTCCTGATGGGTTTACGGGTGTGCATGGGTGTGCGTGTGCGTATGGGCTTTTCCCGTGTGGGTGTGCCCATGAATCCGGAATCCGATGGACTTGAGAAAGGTCACGGTGCCGTCCTGGAGCTGGGCTTCGTATCGGTCCACCCGGGCAGTCAGATAGCTGTGGGCCACCATGGTGGGCAGGGCCACGGCCAGTCCCAACGCCGTGGTCAGCATGGCTTCCCAGATACCGCCGGCCAGCACTGCCGCATTGACCTTGCCCCCCATTTCCTGGATGACCATGAAGGCCTTGATCATCCCCAGTACCGTGCCGAGCAATCCCAGCAGGGGCGTGATGTTGCCGATGGTGGCCAGGGCCTGAAGATAGCGGGACAGTTCCCGGGTTTCCGCCTCGGTCGCGTGCACCAGAACCGCCTCCAGGGTCTCCCGGTCCTGGTTTTTGACTTCCATGGCCTGGGTGAAAATTCTTCCCATGGGAGAGGTGTCCCGGCTGGCGACCTCATAGGCCTGGTGATCTTGACCCTTTTTAAGATGCGTGGAAACATTGGATACCAGGCCGTTGCCGCGTATGGTTACCCGGCTGAGCCGGACGAGGCGTTCCAGGAACAGGGCCAGGGCGATCACCGAACACAGCAAAATGGGCCCCACCAGAACGCCCCCTTTGGCAAGAAAATCGAACATCGTGTTGCTCCTTGAATATAGATAAATAGACTGAAGGCTGAAGACTATAGGGCCGGCGGAATATTATCCATTGACGATCTGGAGCCGTTCCCCCTGAACCGCTTAACACCTAACCGCCCCCCGCACTTTCCGTGAAATCCACCTTCCCGTCGAAGTTAAGATCCTTCGATCGTTCGAGAAGGGCCTCGGCCGTGTCGTAGGTTTCCCACACGTCGGCCCGGCCGTCGCCATTGGTGTCTTCCGCCACGGCGGCCAGCCGGTTTTCGAGATAGTCGTACCAGATGTCGGGGCGGCCATCGGCGTCGCGGTCCTTTTCCGCGCGGACGGCGGTTTCGGATTCATCGTAAATCCAGGCCAGGGCGAACCGGTCGCTGCCATTGGGTTCCTCCTCGCTACGGGTGATCCTGCCCCGGTCGTCGTAGATCTCCTTTAAATCGAAACGGCCGTCGGCGTTCTCGTCGACCCTCTTTTCGCGAAGGACACCGTCCATGTAGCAGTAGCGGCCCTCGGGCTTTCCGTCCAGGTCCGTGTCCAGTTCCATCACCATGGACCAGGGGCGGCGGTCGAACCACTGGGTGGTTTCGAAGCGGCCGTCGAAATCACGGTCCCGGATGAGTTTTTGTCGTACCGCGTCGTGGTAAACGACCTTCAGGTCCACCGTCCCGTCACCGTTGCTGTCCCGCTCCGCCCGCATCAGGACTTGATTCCGATAGTATTCCCAGGCATCCGGCCGGCCCGAAAGATCCGTGTCGCTGGCCACGCGGACCTTTTCTCCCTTTGCATTGAAGAAGATCGTGCTGTCGGCATGGCCGTCCTTGTTCTCATCCTGGGTCTGGGTGTCGATTTTGCCTTTTTTGTAATTGGTGCAGGTTTCCATGAAACCGTCTCCGTCACCATCGTTGACGACCCGCTCGACGATGCCGCTCCGGTAGTTCCGGACGCGGTCGATGCGTCCGCTGAAGCGGGTGTCTTCCTCCATTTTCAACAGCTGGCCGTTTTCGTCGAAGTGGATAAATACGTCGCTGGTGCCGTCGAAATTGGTGTCCTTCTCCTCTTTTTCCGGCTGTCCTTCACGGTAGCGGGTGGTGACGTCGAACCGGCCGTCGAGGTTGGTGTCCCGTTTCTGAAGAATGGGCTGCGTCTTCTGGAAGTGCAGAACGGTGTCGGGAGTGCCGTCGTTGTCCGCATCCTTTTCCTGGCGGACGATTTCGCCGCCGGCATAGTGCCGGGCCGTTTCGAAGGTGCCGTCGGCGTCCAGGTCATGACGGCTGAGTCGGGGTTGGCCCCGGTCGTCGAAAAGAACGATTCTTTCAACCCGTCCGTCGCCATCGCCGTCGGTCGTCTGCTCCACGGGAAGATCGTTGCGGTAAGCCTGCCAGACATTTGCCTGGCCATCCCCATTCGTATCCCGCGTGGATCGGACCAGGCGCCCGGCCACGAATTCATGGCGGGTATCGAGACGACCGTCGGCGGTGGTATCCCGCTCCATCGTCAGGGGGCGCTCCTGGTCGTCAAACCGGATGATCTGCTCCAATTGCCCGGTTTCGGTCGAAAACCGTTCGTGACGGATCCGTTTGTCCTGTTGAAACGTATCCCGTATGTCGATGGTTCCATCGTGGTTCCGGTCTCTTTCAACGGTAACCAGCTTTCCGTCCATGTACACCTGGAATTTGTCGAAACGACTGTCGCCATTGCTGTCGATCTCCAGACGGATCGGGTTTCCCTTTTTATCGACATGGGCGATCTGATCGATCTTTCCGTCTTTGTTCGTGTCGCGTTCCAGAATTCTTTCATGCGCCAACGCCGCTGAGAACCAGAGGAGACAGAAAACAATCGAAAAAATTGAACGCAAGGTTATTTTACGAAATGTCATGATCCATAAATTAAAAAGCCGGGAAGAAAACGGACTCCTGTCCGTGAGCCTTCCTGGCCTGGTTTAATCGTTCAGTCAGCTTGGTGGTGAATCAATGAGGAAAAGGCATTTTCATAATGCCGGTGTGGACCCGGGGTGTGGGCGGGTCCATTATCTATAGGTGGGTCCAGTTCGTTTGTCAAGATGATCGACAGGAAAATGTTGCCTTTATGGGCAATGGGATTCGGCATTGTTCCAGAACCCATGGTGGCGGAAACCAGGATAACCATCGCTGCTGAAAGTCGTGATTTAATATTTCCCTAAACTATTTTCCAACGGGACCGAGGTATTATCAGAAGCGTCTTCTGCCAATCATTAATAGAAGGAGAAGCCGATGGGTTTTGTCAGAAATATGAAGATTCGGGTTAAACTGATGGCCGGTTTCGGCATCATGGTTCTTTTTATGGGGGTTGTCGGATATGCCGGCTTCAGCAGCCTGGGCGGCGTTCAACGGGAGCTGGAAACGATCTTTTCCGTTCAGATGCCCAGCATCGATTTTCTGATCGAAGCCGATCGCGATCTTCAGCAGCTGTTGGTCGCCGAACGATCCATGATCTTTACCGATCCCAACTCCACCATGTTCGAACAGTTCGTTAAAGAGTACGAAACCAGCCTCAGTCAATCCGATACGCGTTGGAATAAATACAAGGCGCTGGCAACAACGGCCAGGGAAAAAGAACTTTTCGAAGTATACGAAACGGCCAGGAAAGCATGGCAAATCGACTCCCGCCAGGTGGTCGAACTTGCCCAAAAGGCCACTGACGAGGCCTCCGGACAGGCCACGGCGTTGACATTGGGGAGCGCCAAGAAACATTTTGAACAGATGCGCGATCAGCTGGACAAGCTGACGGAAATCAATCTCGATCTGGCCCAACGCGCCAGTGAGAGTGCCACGGCTACCTATAAGTCTGCCAAGACGATATTGCTGGTGGCCATCCTGTTCGGCGTTTCGGTCGGTGTCTCGCTGGCCTGGTTTATTTCCCGAATGATTACCCGGCCGGTCAATGCCATGGTCGATGGCCTCAAGGATATCGCCCAGGGTGAGGGGGACCTGACCAAACGCCTGGAAGAGGGCGACAGGGATGAACTGGGGGAACTGGCCGCCTGGTTCAATACCTTCATGGAGAAACTGCAGGGGCTCATGAAGGAAATGGCGCAAAATGCCACATCCCTCGGCACCGCATCCAACACCCTTGCCGAGCTGTCCACGGGCATGTCCGCCAGCGCCGAAGACATGTCCGGAAGATCCGATACCGTCTATTCAGCCGTGGAAGAGATGAGTTCGAACATCAACAATGTTGCCGCCGCCATGGAGCAGTCGAGCACCAATGTCGGCGTCGTGGCCGCTTCGGCTGAGGAAATGAGCTCCACGATCAACGAAATCGCTCAGAATGCGGGAAAAGCCAGGAGCATTTCCGACCGGGCCGTCGACACTGCCACGGGCGCTTCGGAACAGATGGACGCTTTAGGCAATGCCGCCACAGGTGTCGGCAAGGTGGTTGAAACCATAACGGAAATTTCCGAACAGGTGAACCTGCTGGCATTGAACGCCACCATCGAAGCGGCGCGGGCAGGCGACGCCGGGAAAGGGTTTGCCGTGGTGGCCAACGAGATCAAGGAACTGGCCAAGCAGACCTCCGACGCCACGCTGGACATAAAAGGCAAGATCGCCAACATCCAGGAAAGCACGGATGGCGCGGTGTCCGGTATCGATGAGATTTCCAAGGTGATCAAGACGATCAACGACATTGTGGCCACCATTGCATCGGCCGTGGAAGAGCAGTCCGCTGCCACACAGGAAATTGCCAACAATATTGCCCAGGTTTCCAGCGGTGTCCAAGAGGTCAACGAAAACGTCAACCAGAGTTCAAGCGTGGCGGCGCAGATCTCCCGGGATATCGGCACCGTCAACCAGTCCGCCGGGGAAATGGCCGGCAGCAGCGGACAGGTCCAGGTCAGTGCGGAAGATTTGCGCCGGATTGCCCAGACGCTCAATTCCGTGGTCGCCAGTTTCAAGGTGTGATCTTCGTCGGGCCATAGCTCTCAGAATGAAAAGAAGTCTCCGATCCGGACAGGTCGGGGCTTTTTTTATTCGGTCCAGAAAACCGGGTCCTCCGGGCCAGGTCCAGGGCAGCGGGTTATGCCTGCAGGCATTACAAAAGAATCCAGGAGTCAGAATTCAGCATCCAGAAGAAGGTTTCGCCATTGGCTCATTCCTTCGTATATATAACCGCAGGCGCGTAGCGACGTCCTTTCGCTTCTGGCTTCTGACTCCTGAATTCTGACTACTTGTTGCTTGAGTGATAATCAATCAAGCGGCGACCGCCCTTTTCAAGGGAAAAACAAAACCTGGTCCTCCGGGCCCGGATATTTACTTGCGACTGAAAACCGCCTCAAGAGCAGCAGCAACCGGTGGTATCGCAGCCCCGGCATCCGCCGGCAAGTTCAAGGCTGGACGAGATCCTGAACCCCATGTCGGCGTAGTCGATCTGCACCGATTGCGCCTGATCAAGCAGCGTCCGATCCATGATAAACTGGAACCCGCCCGTTTCCACGACCGCATCCGAAGGCTTAGCCTCGTCGAGGGCCATGGCCAGTTGCCGGCCGCCGCATCCCTGGGAGAGAAAAATTCTCACGGGTTTGACCTCCATGGTTTTGAAGTATTCGGCCACCGCCTGGGCGGCGGATCCGGTGACGGTCAGCATGGTCTTATCCTTTCGTAAAGCCGGTTAATCCCCGTATTTCAAGATCCTGTGATTCTCAGGATTCAACCTGTTTGTCCCCCACCAACCCACTGAAGACCCGTCGCAGGTCGCGGTCACTCAGCGGGGGGATCCAGTCTTCATCCGGTTCCATCTCCGGCATCAGGGGTGACGTTTCCGAATCGCTTTTTTTGCGGGCCGTTCGTTTTACCGTGCTGCAGCGCCCGGCAATCCTTTGCAGCGGCAGGTGCTCCCGGTTGTTTTCGATCCAGCGGTCGCATTCATCGTGGGTGCCGACAAACAGCAAATACAGGTCATCGCCCTGCTTCAGGGAGACAAGACGGTACCCGGCGCCCAGATTGTATTTACGGCATCCCTTGATGCGTGCCTCACCATTGCGGGTAAAGGTACACATTTCTTCCGGCGGCAGTTTTCCGCGTTTGACTTCCATGATAATGGCCGCCACCCGATTGGCGGCCAGGCAGGTTCGGCGACTTCCTTTCCTCAGCGTTGCCAGGCATTTTTCCAGTTTTGGATCCAGGTGTATCCGTTCAATCATGATGCAGCCTCCTCAAGGGGGTGGGACGCGGGGTGTTTGACAAAACGGTCGGACGGTCCGAGCATGCGGATATGTTCAGTCACCTCGTTGACCACCCGGATGAATTTGGTGGATTCGGCCGACGAGATCCACGAGAACCGGACCCGGTCCGGTTCGACGCCCATGAAAGTGAGCAGGCGGGTCAACAAGGCGAATTTTCTGCGGGCGTAATAATTGCCAGAGATATAGTGGCAGTCGCCCGGGTGACAGCCCGACACCCAGACCCCGTCGGCACCCTGCATGAGGGCCGCCAGGATGAATTTCGGGCTCATGCGCCCACTGCATGGCAGGCGGATGACACGGATGTTGGCCGGATACTGCATCCGGCCGACGCCGGCCAGATCGGCGGCGGCGTAGGTGCACCAGTTGCAGAAGAAAGCGACGATTACAGGCTCCCAGGCGGACATTTTTACTCCTCCGGCGAATGGACTCAGATGGCAGTCAAGGCTTCGACTACCGGGGTTGGCCCCAACGCCCGGATCTGTTCGGTCATCTGCGTGGCGATTTCGGCGAACCGGGCACCCATGGCGGATGACAGGTTGAACATCTCGACCCGCTCCGGTTCGATGCCGGCCGACACCAGGGCTTTTTTAACGGCCTCGACCTTCTTCCGGGTCTTGAGGTTGCCTTCCACAAAGTGGCATTCGCCTTCCAGGCATCCGGCGACACAGACGCCGTCGGCGCCTTCCTCGATGGCCCTGAGCAGGTGCAGCATGTCCACCCGGCCGCTGCAGGGCAGCTGAATGATTTTCATGTTCGGCGGATAGTTCAGGCGCATGGAGCCGGCCAGGTCGGCTGCGGCATACGCGCAGTATTTGCAGCAGAAAGCGACGATCCGGGGCTCGAAGCGTTCAGGGGCCATGGTGTCCTCCTTATTCAAGCGAAGCGTTTTGAATTTTTCCGGACGCGACAATTGCCCGGGATCTTCTATTTATCCACGAAAGGATCGGTGTCCCCGGTTCCCCGGGCAGCCACACCTCGGCCAGGTCCGGCCCCAGATAGACGCGTTCGGTGTCGGCAAGCACGCCCAGGGAAAGGGCGATCAGGGTCCACAGGTGAATGGTTTTGTAGCCGCCTTCATAATGCTCTTCCAGATCATGAATCTGGGCGTGGCAGTTGTGGCAGGGGGTCACCACATACGTGGCGCCGGTGGCCTTGATCTGATCGAATTTGAGTTTGCCATACTGCCGCCGGGCTTCATTGTAACCGGACTGCAGGTAGCCGCCACCGCCTCCGCAGCAGAAGTTGTTGGACCGGTTGGGGGTCATGTCCACGAAGTTCTCCTCTCCCACACAGGTTTTGACCACGAACCGGAGATCCTCGGCCAGGGGATCGCCGAAGCTTTTGCGCACCTGCTGGCAGGGATCCTGAACGGTGAATTTGATTTTCAGGTCTTTGTTCCAATTGCTTTCGGGCCTGATTTTACCTTCCCGAATCCAGCGGGCGTAATAAGGAACAATCGGGGCGATTTCCAGGCCGGTTTCAATTTTGTGTCGCTGGACACCCATCCATACGGAATAGGTCGAATGCCCGCACTCGGTGTTCAGGTAGACCTTGCACCCTAAGGATTCGGCCTTGCGAACCGTTTTTTCGGTGATGGCTTTCCAGTTTTTATCGTCGGACAGGAACATGCAGTAATTTTCGCCGCCCCAGCCGGTGCTTCCATAGGTCCAGTCCGCCCCAACCAGATGAAGAATTTTCCATAGGGGCACCATCTCTTCGGGTTCGGTGACCGGCTCCCGCGAGTTCTGACTGAGAAAGAAGTGGGAGCCCTCTTTGTCCATGGGGGCCTGCAGGTTTTCCCATCCCGGCTGATCGCCTTGGACTTCCTCGCACACATCCGCCACCACGAAAATGAAATCCTCCGGGGGCGACCCCATGGCGCTGCAACTGTCATTGCGCAAGGCCATGTCGCAGGATCCCAGAATGCCTTTGGGTCTTTTTTCCCGGGGCCAGAGCGTGCGTGCCTCATAAACAAGGGTCGGTATGTTGATTTCCATGGGACAGACATAAACGCAGCGCTGACACAAAGAACACATCCAGACCCAGGGGTGGCCGTTTATTTCGTCGTCCAGTCCCAGGGCTGCCAAACGTAGGAATTTGCGTGGATCCATACCTTCCAGGCCGGTGGCCGGACAACCCGAGGCGCAGGCCCCGCAGGTGAGGCATAGATTCAGATTTCCTCCTGCGGGAAGAATTGCCTTCACTTTATCTATGAAGGTGCTCTTGCGGTTGGACTGGATTTTAATCGCTTTGGCTTCACTCATGTTTATTCCTCTCAAGCATCATTTGGAAGTGGTTTAGACTCGCTCTGCATAAATCCATTGCCATCAGGACATGCGCCAATTTCAAACATCGCCGTGAGCAGGCCTGCGTTTGAGGCGAACCTTATATTAAAGGGGCTCGGCACGGCGCTTCCCTGAATATTACTCGGCTTAAATTACAGAATGTCGCTCAGAAATGCGGTCTTTCAGTCTTGTCCAGTGCATACCAACCCGGGCAGCAAACCTGGGCACTGTCATGTGAAACCGAAAAACCGAAACATGGATGAGACCTTGGGATATGAGGTTAAGAATACCGGTTATCCATGCCTCAATCGCCTGGGAAAATCAAATTTAAAATACCAATGCGATCCTGCTCTCGTATAGAGAATAACAGTTTGATTAATTTATAATCTCAATCTATTCAATCAGGCTGATATCAGTGATGGCCTCTCAGGTACCATCGGCGGGGAGCCGGAGCCGATTCACGCCATGGGACAGACGGTTCTTAGCTGGGATCGGCAAAGATCGAACCGCTTGCCCCATTCGTTTCTAAAACAGATAGTTTGATTATGTATGCCGACACTCATAGCATGCCTGTGCTGGCCTGGATGTATCGATTCTTTCGCTGGATTCTCGGCTGCATTTTCATTTACTCCGGTACGACCAAACTCCTGGCTCCGAAAACGTTTGCCGTGTTGATCGAGGCATACGGGCTGGTTCCTGACGGGCTGATCATGCCCGTGGCCATGATCCTGCCGGTCATGGAGGTCGTTGCCGGTGCCGGCCTGATGGTCGACATCCGGGGCAGCCTGACCGTGATTGCCGGTCTGCTGGTGTTGTTCATCACCATTCTGGGGTACGGCATCTTAATGGGGCTGGATGTGGATTGCGGCTGTTTCGGGCCGGAAGATCCCGAAGCCGAGGCATTCCACGGGCTCAGGGCAGCCCTTTATCGCGATATGCTCATGATGGCGGCCGTCGGTTTCCTCTATGGATGGCGCCGATATTGTGATGTCAGGCCCCGGACGATCAGGCGGTTGGTCAATGGCCGATTCGCGAAAATAAACATCATGCCAACGTTAAAAAATGAGGAGAGTTGAGAATGCGTATGGGAAAATGGGTGCTGAAACTGACAATGGTCGGGGTCCTTGTTTTTGGCCTGACCGATCCTGCGATGGCGTTGCTCGGCAACAAATTCGAAAAAGAAGTCGAAAAGGAGATCGGGGCGGTCAAGCTCGTCAGAGAAGTACAGCGCGGCGACTATGATCTGGTGACCACCGAAGAGCTCAGGCAATGGATGGACAGCGGAAAAGATATGGTGATCGTCGACACCATGCCCTACGAAGCCAGTTACAAAAAGAATCACGTGCCCGGTGCCCTTCAGTTTCTGTTTCCCATCCCGGACATGAATGCCTGGGACACGAAGGAGACCGACGGCAAGACCCGGGAGGATTTCATCCGCATGCTGGGAAGCGATAAAGACAAGACCGTCGTTATTTACTGCGGTTTCGTCAAGTGTACCCGAAGCCACAACGGTGCAGCATGGGCAGTCAAGCTGGGCTACAGGAACGTCTACCGCTATTCGGGTGGCGTTTTTGCCTGGAAGGGGGCTAAGTACCCGCTGGAAAAAGTCGAATAGACAACTGGAAACGGCATCTCGGGGTCCAGATCTGCGTTCTCGCTTTTTGGAAATCCTCGACGTAGCGCAGCTACGCCTGTGGTTTCCAAAAAGCTGCGGCCTTGATCTGAACCCCAAGCTACCATTTCCGGGCTGACACGCACTTCATAAATGAGTGAAAATTTGCATGAATGATCAGAGAGAAAAATCAGAGCCCGATGCCGACGCCCTGATTGCAAGTATCCGGGAGCGCGCCCGCAATTTATATGAGACCCGGCAGATGCTGTGCACGGAGTCGGTGGTTGCGGCGATGAACCACGGCCTGCACGGCGGATTGACCGATGCGCAGGCCATGGCGATGGCCGCCCCGTTTTCAGTGGCCCTGGGGGAGAGCGGCTGCCTGTGCGGGGCGCTCAGCGGAGCCGTGATGGCGGCCGGGCTGCTCCTGGGAAACGCGCATCCCTATCGGCGGCGCCGGGATATGCGTGACAGCGCCCGCCAGTTGCACGATGCGTTTAAAAGCGCCAACGGCGCCACCTGCTGCCGGGTGTTGTCCAGAACGGTCAGGCATGACAACAAGGCCCATTTCCGGCAGTGTGCCGATTTGACGGCCCAGGCAGCCGAGATGGCGGCCAGGCTGGTCCTGCAAGAACGGCCAGAACTGGTGGACCGGGCGGACAACGCGTTTCTCGGCCGACGGCAATCTGTCTTCAGTGGCGCGCTGTTGCGCCTGGCGCGCCTGTTTTCAACCTGAATCGGTTTTTAAAGACAATGAGGAGTAACTCATGAGTGAAGACTATCGTTCGATGTGGACCGAATTGGGCCTCGACCTTGAGGCTCACGACGCGCTTTTAGGTGTTCTGGGGCAAGCGTATCAGGACATTTATCTGGCACAGAAAGATCGCCCCGAAGGGATGGGCTATTTCGATTTCGTGATGAGCGAAGTCCACGGACTGCGCATCAAGGAACTGCTCGACGAGAAAACGGCCGGCCGGAAGATTGTGGGCAGCTACTGCGTGTTCGTCCCCGAGGAAATCGTCCTGGCGGCCAATGCCACCCTGGTCGGTCTGTGTTCAGGGGCTGATTTCGCCACCGAGGATGTGGAGAGGCTGCTGCCGCGCAACACCTGCGCCCTGATCAAATCCGCTTTCGGCTTCAAGCTCGGCAAGGTCTGTCCCTACCTGGAGAGCGCCGACATGATCGTCGGCGAGAACACCTGCGACGGAAAGAAGAAGGCCTACGAATCGTTGGCCGGCCTGGTCGACAATCTCTATGTCATGGACCTGCCCCAGGTGAAGCACGAAAACGGCCGGGCACTTCTCAAGGCGGAATACAATCGTTTCAAGGACGCCATGGAAAGCCTTACCGGCGTTTCAATTACGGCTGATTCCCTGAAGCAGGCGATCCGGACGGTCAATGCCAAACGTGCAGCCCTCCATCGGCTGTCCGCGCTGCGCAAGGCCGATCCGGCGCCGATTTCCGGTCTGGACGCCCTGCTGGCCAACCAGGTGTTCTTTTACGACAATCCAACCCGGTTTACCGATTCGGTGAACAAGATCTGCGATGAACTGGAAAAGCGGATCGAGGCCGAACAAGGCGTTTTCCCTGAAAAGACCCCTCGGGTTCTTGTTGCCGGTTGTCCACAGGCGGTACCCAACTGGAAACTGCCCATGATCGTCGAAACCACCGGCGCGGTGATCGTCGGCGAGGAATCCTGCGTAGGGGAACGCGGCACCCGCAACCTGACCGATGAATCCGGGGAAACCGTGGAAGCGATGCTCGATGCCATCGTCGATCGTTACTTCAAGGTAGACTGTGCCATCTTCACCCCCAACCCGGATCGCCTCGACCACATCCAGCAGATGGTTGCCGATTACCGGGCCGACGGCGTGATTCATTATGGCTTGCAGTTCTGCCAGCCGTACCTGATGGAGTCCATCCCGGTGGAAAAAGCGCTGGAGGAGGCCCAGATCCCCTGCCTGCGCCTCGAAACCGATTACAGCATGGAGGATGTCGGCCAGTTGAAGACGCGGGTGGAGGCTTTTGTGGAACTATTGAAATGAGTAAACGTTCTGCAGGCATCGACATCGGGTCGCGCACCATCGAACTGGTGGTGGTCGGCCAAGACGGGGAAATTGTCGAGAGTGTCCAGGCCGACACCGGATTCGACCCCATGGCCGAAGCCAAAAAAATGATAGAAGGCGTGGCTTTCGATCACATCGTGGCCACCGGCTACGGTCGCAACCTTTTCGAGACCTCCTTCGATGCGTCGACGGTTACCGAGATCAAGGCCCACGCCCGCGGAGCGCGGGCCTTGTTCCCCGAGATCCTGGCGGTGATTGATATCGGCGGGCAGGACAGCAAGGCCATTGCGCTGTTCGACACCGGCAAGGTCAAAAAATTCGAGATGAACGACCGCTGCGCCGCCGGCACCGGAAAGTTCCTGGAAATCATGGCCAAAACCCTGGGCTTTACGATCGAGGAATTCGGGCAGGCGGCCCTGGAGGCCCGGAACGGGCTGAGTATTTCCAGCATGTGCACGGTCTTCGCCGAATCGGAAGTCACCTCCCTGATTGCCAAAGGAGAAAGCCCGCGGGAGATCGCCAAAGGACTGCATACCAGCGTCATCCGCCGGGTTGCCGGCATGGTCAACCGGGTCTCGTCCCAGGGCGATATCGCCTTTACCGGCGGTGTGGCCCAAAACCCGTGTATGTGTGCCCTGCTGGAGGCCAATCTGGGCCGCAGGATCCGCATTCCCGACGATCCCCAACGGGTCGGTGCGCTGGGTGCGGCCTTGTTGGCCCGAGACCAGTTACCTGCGGATACGCCATGAAGCGAAGCAAAAGGGTCCTGATCGTCTGTCACTGCATCCTGAACGCCAATTATGGGCCGATACGGCGGATGAGAGGAAAAACATCCGCCTGGCGCCATAGGTAAAAAACGGTCCTGCTTCACATGGAAATGGAGACAAACGCCATGGATATCACTCCCCTAATGGATGACGGCTATGCCGGCGAGCCCGCCAAGCGGGTGCTGAACTACACGCAGCGTCGCAAGAAAAACGGCGATCCGGTGGTCGGCATTTATTGCGGTTATGCGCCCATTGAGCTGATCCAGGCCATGGGCATCGTTCCAGCGGTGTTGTGCGCCTTTTCCAAGGTGCCCATTCCCGCTGCTGAAACAGTGCTGCCATCCAATTTGTGCCCGCTGATCAAATCGAGCTACGGCTTCATTATCGAAGGCACTTGCCCTTTTTATGCCATGTCGGAAGCCGTCATCGCCGAAACCACCTGTGACGGCAAGAAGAAGATGTTCGAGCTTATCGCCGATATCAAACCCACCCATGTCATGGATCTGCCCCAGGTTCCCGATGAAGTTGAAGCTCGTCGCAACTGGAAGCGGATGATTCTGAAACTGCAAGTCTTTCTCGAAACGCGTTTCGGCCGGAAAGCGGACGAGGAGACGATCGAGGCGTCGATCCAGGCGGCCAACCGGAAGAACGCGCTGATGCGCAAAATATTCGATTATGCGGCGCTGTCGCCGCCCGTGCTTCACTGGAAGGAGATGTACGATGTTGGGTTTTTAGCCATTGCCGCCACAGGACAGGAGATGGCCCCGGTGCTGGAACCTTTGCTGGACATACTGGAAAGACGTGCGCGGGAGGGGCTCCATTTCGGCAAACCGGGCGCGCCACGGGTGTTGGTCACCGGCTGTCCGGTGGGCGGCGATGCCACGAAAATCTTCAAGGTGATCGAAGCGGCCGGCGGCATGGTGGTGGCACCCGATGCATGTACCGGCATGAAAGCGTTCATGGGCGTTTTTGAAGAAAAAAGCGGTGACCCCATCGACGCCATGGCGTATCGTTACCTGAAGATTCCCTGTGCCTGCATGACGCCCAACCAGCGGCGATTGGAGGATCTGTCGGACATGATCACTCGCTTCAAGCCGGATGCGGTAGTCGACTTCGTATTGCAGGCCTGCCATTCCTACAGCGTCGAATCCTATAAGATCGTCCGGCACGTAGAGGCGGTGCACGGATTGCCCTTTTTGAAAGTCGAAACCGATTACGCCGACAGCGACACCGGGCAACTCAGAACACGCATCGATGCGCTTTTAGAAAGTATTTAAGGCGAAACGGATGGGCGACGGATCCATGGGTAAAGTGCAAAACAACATATAAGGAGTTAAAAGACGATGGCAAAAAAATGGTTTCGATTGGCGATTGTTTTTCTTGGGCTTTCTTTCATGGCGTCTCCCTGCCTCGCCGGGGCCCTGGACGCGTTTAACGGACAACAGGGAACGATCCGGATCGCCGGCGGCACGGCCCATATCCCGGTCATGCAGGAAGTGGCCAAACGGATCATGACCTACAACACGGATATCGTCATCACCATCGCGGGCGGCGGTTCCGGTGTGGGCATCAAGCAGGTGGGCGAAGGACTCGTGGACATCGGCAACTCGGGACGCAAACCCACCCCGGAAGAGATCGACCGTTACGGGCTTTCCATGTTCAAATGGGCCATTGACGGCGTCGGCGCCGTGGTCAACCCGGAGAACGCCGTCCGATCCCTGACCCAGGAGCAATTGAAGGCCGTATACGCCGGCAAGGTGGACAACTGGGCCGCCCTGGGCGGCGCCGATCATTCAATCACGTTGTACACGCGCGACGAAGCCAGCGGAACCCGCGCCGTTTTCTGGAAAAAAGCACTGGAAAAGGGGGACATCTACAGCAGAGCCCTGTTCATTCCCTCCAATGGGGCCATGAAAACCGCCGTCGCCAGCGATCCCTATGCCATCGGCTATGTTTCCGTGGGCCACATGGACGCGAGCGTCGCCCCGGTCGCCATGGACGGTGTGGTGCCGACGATCGAAACCGTCAAAAGCGATCAATACCGGGTCTCACGCGGACTCTACAGCAACACCAGGGGCGAACCCACGGGGTTGACCCGCCTGTTCATCGACTATCTGTTTGCCCCGGAAGGGCAGCAGATCGCTGCTGCCAAGGGGTTTATTCCGGTGAAATGAGCGATCTCGGGGAAAAAGCCGCCGAGCGGATATTCATGCTGTGTGCCGCGGCCAGCGCGCTCATGACCTCGTCGGTGCTTTTTTTCATGATCGTCCTGGGCCGGCCCGTTTTCAGGGAGGTATCTATTCTTGCCGTATTCTCCACCCCCTGGTCTCCTCACCAGGGGGGGTACGGCATCGGTTCCATGGTTTCGGGCACCCTCTGGATCGCCTTTTCGGCCGCCGTGATCGCCCTGCCCATGTCACTGGGCACGGCCTTCGTCATCACGAGCCTGGGCGGGCCGGACCTGCGCCGCTGGTTATGGGCCCTGGTCCGCTTCATGACCGGCATCCCCACCGTGATTTACGGTTTTGTCGGCATCTTCCTGCTGGTCCCCCTGGTTCGCAATGGACTGGGCGGGCCGGGGATGAGCGTGGCTGCGGCCGCGTTCATGCTGGCCGTCATGATCAGCCCCACCATGATCCTCTTCTTCTCGGACAGCCTGCTGGCGGTCGACCCGGCGTACTGCCAGGCGGCCAAAGCCCTCGGTGCCACCCGGGTGCAGCGGCTGCTGTACGTCATGCTGCCCAAGGCCCTCGGGGGAATGACATCGGGGTTCATCCTCGCCCTGGGACGCGCCCTGGGGGATACGCTCATCGCCCTGATGCTGGCCGGCAACGCCGTCGCCGCACCCGAAAGCCTCCTGGACCCGGCCCGCACGCTGACCGCACACATCGCCCTGGTCAAGGCCGCTGATTACGACAGCCTCGAATTCCGGTCCATTTTCGCCTGCGGCATCATCCTTTACCTGTTTACCGCCGCCGCCGTCGCCTGCGTGCGGCTGCTCAATCGACAAGGACGGTGACGCCGTGATCCGGAATATTGCCGAAAGAGCGGTTCTCGTGCTTTCCTGGACCCTGACCGCCATGCTGTGTGCGGTGGTCCTGGTGTTTGTGGGCTATCTGCTGATCAACTCGCTTCCCGGCCTTGGCATGGAGCTCATCTTCGGCGCGGTACCGCCCCTGGATGCCCTGTTGGGTCGCGCACGGGTCTTTGACGGGATTTTTGCCGCCCTTGCCGGCACCCTTCTTCTTGTGGCAGGGTCGACCGCCCTTGCCGTACCCACCGGCGTGGCCGCGGGCATCTATCTGGCCGAATACGCAAGTCCATCCATCAAACGGCTTTTCGGCTTTTTCTTCGATTTACTGGCCGGCATTCCGTCCATTGTCATCGGCCTGTTCGGTTTCAGCGTCGCCATTTTTCTGCACCAGCGTTTTTCCGGCAGGATCGGCCCCTGCCTGCTCATCAGTGCGATGTCCCTGGCGTTTCTGGTCCTGCCCTACGTCATCCGCAGCACCCAGGTGGCCCTGGAAAACGTGCCGGCAACCATCCGCAAAACCGCTCCCGCCCTGGGGGCCACCAGACTCCAGAACATCGTTCACGTACTGGTTCCGCGCGCTTTGGCCGGCATTGTCTCGGGCATTATGCTCGCCATCGGCCGATGCGCCGAGGACACCGCCGTGATCATGCTGACCGGTGTGGTCGCCACCGCCGGCGTGCCGCGTTCCCCCTTGTCTTCATTCGAGGCGCTGCCGTTTTACATTTACTATATCTCCAGCCAATACACCGACCCTGCCGAACTCTCCCGAGGGTATGGCGCCTGCCTCATTCTGATGGCAACCTGCGCCCTGCTCTTCATGCTGGCCTACTCGATCCAGCGAAGCCTCACCTATCGGTCACTTTTCCGACTGTAGATCGCGATGAATTGTGCTATAGCGGGTTCGATGCAACCACGGGATAAAATAATCGTCGAAGGGGTCAGCTTCTCCTATGGGCAAAACCCGGTATTGAAGGACATCCGGGTGACGTTTGCCGAGCACGCCGTCACGGCCGTCATGGGGCCGTCCGGACAAGGCAAGTCCACCTTCCTCGGCCTTTTCAACCGTCTTTGGGACGACGTACCCGGCGCCCGGATGGAGGGAGACATCCGGATTCGGCTGGGCGGCCGCTGGCTCTCACCGTTTTCAGCGGATTTGCCCCTGCCGCTTCTTCGCCGCAAGGTGGGAATGATATTCCAGGAGCCCAACCCGTTGCCGATGAGTATCGCCAGAAATATGGCCTTCCCCTTGAAGCTGGCCGGCCTGAAGGACAAAGCGGTCATCGAGGAGAAGATACGAACGGCCCTGGAGCAGGCTTTTTTATGGGAAGAGGTGAAAGACCGTCTGGAAAAGAGCGCCCTGGACCTGTCCGGCGGGCAGAAGCAGCGCCTTTGCATCGCCCGGGCATTGATCCTGGAGCCGGAGGTGCTGTTGTGCGACGAACCGACCAGTTCTCTGGACACGAAAGCCGCCGGGGTCATCGAGGAACTGCTCATCCAACTAAAAAAACAGTGCACGATTGTGACGGTTTCGCACAACCCGCAACAGGTCGGGCGGATTGCCGACCGCATCCTGATGCTCCACGATGGCAGGATGACACCGATGGCGCCAGGCGCCGTCGAATACCACGCCTGAGCATCACCATCCTACCCCCATTTTGAAAATGAGTTAAGTATCAGATATCCGTCTATCACAACATTTGACAGGACTGGCCCACCCAAGCTTCTCTCAACACATCTAAGGTCGCCACATTTCTGTGATAGATTCATTTTCCAAATGTAATCTGCAATAAGCTGGAAATTCAGCCGCCCCCATATGTAGTGGTGCTTCAAATTAAATATTATTTCAATTACTTTCCAGCAACATAAGGCAAGTAACATGTATGTTCTGAAGGGGCAAATAGCTTCAGGTCCTGTGATCTATTCTGCACCCATCCTTGTCAAGGCATCTATTTCGTTCAGCCTATCACAATTGATAGATGGCCAGGTGCCTCTGTAAATTTTTGTGAAAACTGCTGAAGATCGATGAATTCGGTATATGTACACCATTGTATATGCATGCTATTCAACCGAATCTGAACCGAAATAGATGGCTTCGACTGACATGATTGTTTCGGGCCAAGAATAAAAATTCGGATCTAATAATATTCTAACCAGGATTTGGGTAGAATATTAGTCAACAGCGCTCTCGCGACTTTTCCCCTCTACAAACTGAATTGAACTCATTTGCAGCGGCTGTGACGATACATGCCCGCGGTTTTGTACATGCTCATTGTTCACCGTTATATCTGGTAGGCGAAAATGAAAACGTACCACCTGACTACGTTGATGCTTTGTTTATTGTTCCTTGGCATAAATCTGCCCGCCCAACACGTCTATTCCCAGGATAATCCTCATCTTTATTCTACAGGCACGGCAATGGAACCGGACCGTTGCGCATCGGCCTGGTTGATCAAGCGATTTGTGGACATAGAAGCCCAGTTTAAGTTCTTTCCCGACGGCAGTTTAGTGCCGGAAGGCATACCTTTTGACACGCCCGACGCAACGCTATGCCGGACCCACCATTTATCCACCTTTGAAATCATCGTCCAAAAATATCGGATCGATGATCCCGGCATCGATAAACTGGCCCAAGCCATTCATAGCATCGAAATCGATTATTGGGGCGGAGAAAGATCTGACCTGGCACTGGAGATCGAACAGGCACTGAGAAATATCATCGTCCAATCGGAGAATAATCATCAATGCCTGGAAAAATGTTTTCAATTTCTCGACCAATTGCTGATCCGGATAAAGGAGTGACGTTTAACCGATGAAACGTAAACAAAAAACTATCTTGTTCATGGCTGCCATCGTTTTTTTACTGATACCTGCGGTCGCTATTAGTGCTTCGTCAGGTCAGGTTGTGGTCTATACGGCCCTCGATCAGATATTTTCCGAACCGATCCTCAAAAGATTTGAAAAGGAGTCTGGAATTGCGGTCAAGGCCGTATACGATATCGAGGCAACCAAAACCACGGGGCTGGTTAACCGGTTGATAGCAGAAAAGAAAAACCCGCAATGCGACGTGTTCTGGAATAACGAGATTATCCGGTCCATCATTTTAAAACGGAAAGGCGTGTTGACACCCTATCACTCTCCTTCTGCCGAAGATATTCCCGGTCAGTTCAAGGATAAGGAAGGGTATTGGACGGGCTTTGCGGCCCGCGCCAGAGTGCTGGTCGTGAATACAAGCGCCCTGACAGCTAAAGAACAGCCGTCATCCATCCTGCAGCTCACGAACCCGGAATGGAAAGGGAAAGTGGCCATCGCCAATCCGCTGTTCGGCACCACGGCAACCCATGTAGCGGCGCTGTTCTCCCTTTGGGGGCAGGAGAAAGCGAAAGGGTATTTCATGGAATTAAAAGCCAACCGGATCAAGATCGTTGACGGTAATTCAGTCGTCAAAGACCAGGTCGGATCCGGAGAGATCGTCGCCGGTTTTACCGATACCGACGATGTGAATACCGGTGTTTTGGCCGGCTTGCCTATAAAAGCGATCTATCCGGACAAAGACGGCCTCGGAACGTTGTTAATCCCCAATACCGTTGGGTTGGTTGCCAACTGCCCGCACCCGGCAAAAGCCAGAAAGTTGATGGATTACCTGCTTAGCCGGGATGTGGAGAAGGATCTTGCATATTGCCCCTCGGCGCAGATGCCCGTGCGGGAACAGGTGGAAACGCCGGCCAATTTTGTTTCCGTGGATCAAGTCAAGACCATGCCGGTTGATTTTGAGAAAATGGCTGACGAAATGGAGGTTTCGGTTAAATTCGTCCAGCAGTTGTTTATCCGATAACCATTGTCCGACGCATTCGATTGAGAAGACGATGAGAAGCCAGCCGAAATTCGTCTCCATGATTTGCATGGCCCTGTTTTTGGGTATCGTTGTGCTGCCCATGGTGATGATGTTCGGAAAATCGTTTGCTGTAGACGGTTCGTTCTCGGTGGATAATTACATTTCGGTCTTTACCGACGGCCGGATGATCGGCCTTTTCACTAAAAGTCTGGCCTTGTCTTTCCTGGCAACCATTATGGCCCTGCTGCTGGGAGTTCCCTTTGCTTTCCTGATGTCGCGTACGGATGTCCCCGGTAAGAAATTGTGGCAATGGCTTTACCTGCTGCCGCTTTGCATTCCCTCGTACATTCATGCCATTGCATGGCTGTCCTTTCTCGGACCAAAGGGGATCTGGCCAACATTTATTGCCGGTGCCTTCGGTTTAGGGACCGCAACCATCGACATTTACAATCTTTACGGATCGGCCACAATCCTGGCGCTTTCCTATTTCCCGTTTGTCATCCTGCTGGCCTTGTGTGGATTCGACAGCATGGACCGGCGCCTTGAAGAGGCCGCCGGGCTGATCCACAAGCCGGTCACCGTGTTTTTAAGAGTAACCCTGCCGCTGGTCAGCCCGCATATCTTTTCAGGGGCGGTTCTGGTTTTTCTCTTTTCCCTGTTCGATTACGGTGTCCCGGCGCTGCTTCGCGTGCATGTCTACCCCGTTGAGGCCGTAACCCAGTTCAGCGCCTTTTACAACGAAGGCGCGGCGACTGCCCAATCGTTTCCGGTGATCATTGTCGGGCTTATCCTTTTGGGACTGCAGCGGCGTTTCATGGGTAACCGGTCTTATGTCACCTTGGATACGGGCAGCCGCAAAGCGGTAACGTTCGAGTTGGGCCGTGCCTGGCCAATAGCCTTTCTTTTCTTCGGACTCGTTATTACGGTATCGGTGATCGTTCCCATCATGGTGCTGATCAGCCGGGCCGGCTTTCCGGAGAGCTACCAGGTTGTCTTTAACAATTCTCTTAGTGAAGTGACCGCTACCATGGGGCGTTCGCTGGCTTCCGCGACTGTCATCGTTCTGCTGGGTTATTTTCTCTCCGAGATGATTGAGAACAAGCCATCTTTCTGCACTGCGGGCCTGGATTACATGACCCTGGTGCCGCTGGCCTTCCCGGCCACCGCCCTTGGGATCGGGCTGATCTACTGCTGGAATCGGCCGGCTACCGAGATTGTTTATCAAAGCTCGTGGATTCTCATTTCTGCCTATGTGGGGAGGTTTTTGCCGTTTGCCGTACGGGCATCGAACGCAAACCTCAAGCAGATCGGTGGCAGCCTCAAGGATGCGGCCCTGCTCATGGAAAAGCGCTGGTGGAAACGTCTGCTTTCGATTGAATTGCCTCTGGCTACGCCCGGCCTTGTTGCCGGCTGGATCATCGCGTTCATTCTTTGCATGGGAGAATTGGGCGCGACCCTGCTGGTCATTCCTCCCGGCCAGGGCTCCATTTCCCTGAAAATATACACGCTCATGCACTATGGCGCCAATCAGGTGGTGGCCGCCATGGCGCTGGTTCTTGTTTTCGTGAATGTAAGTGTGGCTACAGGTCTTGCTTTCGGCGTTAGAAAATTTCGCCCATTTCGGATAGCGGCAGCCGGGCAAGACGGATGAACCGAAAAGGATAATCATGATCGAGATCAATAAGGTGTCGGTGGGCTTGGGAGATCGAACCATACTGGCGGACGTATCCGTGCGGGTTCCGGCCGGGCAATGCCTGGCGCTGTTAGGACCTTCCGGCAGCGGGAAAACCACCCTGTTGCGTTTGCTGGCGGGATTGGAAAAACCGGACGCCGGCACAATCCGGATAAACGGCAAACTGGTCAGCACGCCCCAAAAACTCACCGCGCCGTATGATCGATCCGTAGGCATGGTGTTCCAGGAACTGGCGCTTTGGCCCCACATGACGGTATGGCAGCAATTGGATTTTGCTGTGGGGGCGGATCTGTCGAACAAAAAAATACGCCACGGAAAAATCGAGGCGGCGTTGTCCCGGGTGAAGCTGGACGCGTTCAAAAAAGCCTATCCCCACCAGCTATCCGGGGGAGAGAAACAGCGCCTGGCCCTGGCCCGTGCACTGATCCAGGAACCGGAAATACTGCTTTTGGACGAACCCTTTTCAGGCCTTGACGCGGAGTTGAAAAACAGGCTGCTACTGGAAATTCGAAAGATTGCCCGGGAAATGAACATGACCTGCATATTTGTTACCCATCTGGTTTCCGAAGCCGAATACCTGGTGGATCGCATGCTGACGATCCGAAATGGGCGTGTCAGGTCGCGACAGATGCAAAAAGACGAGGCCTTATCGGCCGATCATGCGCCTAACAGACTGGTTTGCCACACTGGCGGCAGGGGCAGGTAGGTGGAAAACGAATCGAAACCAAAATAGCGCTGATATTCAGCACTCATTTCTCGGCATGCCGCTGAATAGCTTAACGCCGCCAAGGCACAAGGGAAGGATAGAATGAGAAAAAAGTCAGATTTGGACCATCCTGCTGGATGTCGCTTTATCCTTTTATTAGCGTTCGTTTTGCTGCTGCTGCATGTAAATGGCTATGCGGGCGATTTATTGATTTCGGTATCGGTGCAGCCCACGACTTTAGATAGTACCAGCGGCGGGACAACGCGGATCCGATGGCACCAAACGAAACAAGTTGTCATGAGTGCTTTCATCTGTGACTTGAATGGCAGAATCGTTAAGACTTTTTTTGATCGCGAGAAAGGGAATCCCGGAACACATGAAGTGACCTGGGACGGGCGCGACGATAACGGTCAGCTTTGCCCCACCGGGGCGTATATTCCGATCATCAAGGTGCGCAGTCGCCAACAGGGCAGCGAAATTTACAACCCCTCGGAAACGCCGTGGGGATTGACGCTTAACGGTCACGATATTTCATACAATGCACAGACAAAGCAAGTCAGTTATCGTTTGGATCAACCGGCTCTCTGCCAGATGCGGATAGGAGAGAAGGAAGGTGGGCCTGCCTATATCAGCCTTTTTGGATGGGTGCCGAGAAGTCAGGGGGATTACCATGCTGCCTGGGATGGAAAAGACGTAAACGGGCTGATAGAGGTCTGGAAAAAGGAGCACTTCGAAATCTATCTGGATGCGTTTTCCCTGCCCGAGAATTCAATCCTTTTGAACGGCTCCAATCCCCGCTCCTATAATTATAAAGGACTCAAGAAGCGCTTTCCGATCAAACCGCCCGTGGGCAGCACCATTAATCTGCATGCTTTGCACCAACGAGAATTTTGCCATGACATGCTTCTAAACGCAGCCTTTAAATCCGGAAAAAAAACAGCGGATGGCATACCAATCATCGAGGGGCAGGCCGAACTACAGGTTTTTGCGGGCAAGGATGTTAATCTTAGACAACTCGAACGGGAAAAATTCGAATTGTACATATTCGTCGACGGGAAGATGCTGATCGAAAGCCCGCACCCTTCGCTGCCGGCATCCCAGACAATCGATACGACCACCATATCGAACGGAGACCGTATCTTCACTATTAACCTGAGAACATTTGAAGATCATTTGGGGATTTTCTCCTTTAAAGTACGGGTAGATAATTAATGCTGCACAATCAATATATCCCGGGGGGATAGCATGCGGATTCAGACCGTTTTTGGCAGGACATTCATCACGATCGTTTTCCTGGTCTTTATCTTATGTTTCGAGGCCATGGCTTCGGGTACCCTTACATACCAGTATGATGACATGAACCGGCTGGTTAAAACGGTCTACGATGATGGCACCGCTGTAATTTATACTTACGATCTGATGGGCAATCGTTTCAGCCGGCATATCGCCCTGGTATCATCACCAGCCAATGCAACACCGGACACGCCTTCAAACCCGACCCCTATGGACGGAAGTAGTACTGTCGATCCTTTATCCGCAACGCTTCAATGGTCCGGTGGTGACCCGGATACAGGCGATGCGGTGTCCTACGAGATCTATTTCGGCACGAATAGTCCGCCCGCCCTTTTTGAACGAACCACTGCATCGGTATTGTCACTTGACGCCCTGGAACCGTCTCAAACCTACTATTGGCAAGTAAAGGCCCGTGATTCCCGCTGCGATACCAGTGAAGGCCCCATATGGCAGTTTACCACATCCAATACCCCGCCGAATGCGCCGGTTTACAGGATGCCGGCAAACGATGCCGGAATCGTGGCGGGCAATGCCTACCTGAGTTGGGATGCGGCAACCGATCCCAATGCCGGAGATTACATTGCCGACTACGATATCTATCTTGGAACCTCACCCACGCCGCCCCTTGTTTCCGCAAACCATAGCGGAACCGTTTATTCCGTCGGCGCGCTATCCGTGAACACCACGTACTATTGGAAGATCATCGCCCGTGACAATCACGGGGCAACCAGCACCGGCAGTCCGGTCTGGTCGTTTACCACATTCGGTCACGCGGGAACGGTGCTAACCGACCAGGTTTATTCTCAGAATACGACCCTTGCCAGGGCATCCGGTCCCTATACGGTACAAAATACTTTGACCGTCGATCCCGGAGCAATCCTTACCATCGAGCCGGGAACCGTATTCAAATTCGAAGCAGGCGCCACTTTGGTTGTCAACGGCGCGCTAATGGCCCAAGGCACTTCGGCGATGCCCATCATCTTTACCTCGGAAAGAGATGACCGTTACGCAGGTGACACGAATGGCGACGGAAATGCCACTGAAGCGGCGCCCGGCGATTGGGGCGGTATCCAGATGCCCGGCGGATCGGTGGGCAGAACCATCGATCTGACCTATTGCCGGATTTTTTATGCCTCTAACGGATTGTCGGCAACCGATATCGGCCAGTCGGTTGACATGGTCATCGACCATTCGGAATTTTCCGATAATTCCGGCAACGGCATACAACTAGAGCTGAGTGGCAATTCCACAGTGTCGCTGTCGCTGGACGACTCTGTGCTGTCTGATAACGGAGATGATGGGCTATACGCAAATGTTACTGAATCGGGCACAGAAATTACCGGTCATATTAGCACATGCACGGTCTCGGGCAACGGCGGGCATGGGCTATACATGCGCAATTACGATTCCGGCCGTTCGAACCTGTCCATCGAAGGCAATACCATCACCGACAACAATGCATACGGTATTTATGCCTACGCAGAAGATTCATATACAAACATGGAAATTGATGGCAATGCAATCAGCGGATGCAAAAGGGGTATCGAGATCGCTCTTGATGGATGGAATCAATGGCTGGGGAGCTTGACGATATCCAAAAACGAGGTGAGCGATTGCACGGATATTGGCATTTGTTGTTACGCAGTGGATGACAGCTTTAACAATTGCCAACCCAGGATCATAGACAATTATGTTCACGACAATGCCGGCACCGGAATCCGAGGATACTCTGTTTCCGACGAAGAGGTTTTTTTCCTTGACGTGCGGGGCAATACGGTGACTTCCAATGCCGGCAGCGGGTTATACATTACCCGCTGGGATAACGATAGCAGGTATGAGATCGAACCACATGTAATGTTCAATACCGTCACGAACAATGGTGATTACGGGGTCTTCGTCCAAGCCACCGCCCTTTCGCAAATGTTTTTTAACGATATCCACCAAAACGATGGAATCGGTTTGTACGTCGAAGTCGATGATAACGCCGCCGTTCACTACAATAATATTTATGCAAGCCGTGGCAGGTACGAGCTTTTTAATGCCAGCCATTTTGAAGTATCCGCCCAACACAATTACTGGGGCAGCAATGTTTTGTTCCAATACCCCAATTATGACAGCCTTGAAGACAATTATTCCATTTACGATTATTTCGACGATGCAGAAAAAGGCAGAGTGTATTATTCAGACTGGTCCCAGTCAAAGATCTCTTTACCTGAAGGTCCGATTTCCAAATTCTTGACCCCTATTGAAGGCACATCTTTTGGTAGCACCCAAGTCCAGGTAAAGGGTATTGCCGTATCGCCGGCGGGCCTGGGCTATGTCGAAGTCAGCGATGACGGCGGTGCGAGCTGGCAGACGATGAACGGGGCCGGATCCTGGTCGGGAGAGATCGAATTGGCAAGTGGCGCTTATACGCTCTTGTCCCGGGTCACGGATGCGAATGATGTGGAGGAAACGCCGGGCGTCGGTGTGAATGTGACGGTTGACACGGGTCTGCCAACCACCTCGGGTCCTTTGAGCGAGGATGAAACTTGGACGGGGACGGTGACGGTTGCCGGCGATGTGATCGTGCCTGAGGGTAAAACCTTGACCATCGCAGACGGAACGCAGATCATTTTTACCGTCCACCAGGATACCAACATCAGCGGCGCCAGTAAATCCAGAGCTGAACTGATCGTGTACGGATCTCTGATTGCCGACGGTGCGGTGTTCGGCTCTTCATCGACCACACCTACAGCGGGCGACTGGTACGGTATCCGCGTCCTGGCCGAGGAGAACGATGTCGCGGCTAGCCTTTCCAACTGCACGGTGTCCCATGGCCAGGTGGGGTTGTCGGTGGTGGCGGACAACGGGCATACGGCCACGGTGACATTGACCGGCACAACGGTCAGCAACAGTGCGGGCGACGGCATCTGGGTAGACGTGGACAACGATGCCACCTTGGATCTGTCGGTAAACGGATGCACGCTGTCAAACAACGGGGGCAACGGGTTGTATGTGTTCACCGACAACGCCGATGACTTCTTGTATGACGGCGCTGTAAATATATCCATCGACACCAACACTATCGATGCCAACGGGGAATACGGCGTATACCTGTATGTAGATGAATCGGATAGCAGTTTGTGGATCGGCGCCAATGAAGTGAGCGGAAGTTTACAAGACGGCATTTACTATTACATGAGAAACGGCACATCCGGCCCCCGGCTGGTGAACAACCATGTGCACGATAACGGGGGACACGGGATTCACGGCTATACGGGGGCTTCCGATTCGGGTTTGATAATGGAAGTGCGGGGCAACACGGTGGTCGACAATACCGGCAGCGGTATCTATTGCGATCATGTTTCGGAGAGCTTCTTGATCACCCTCAACACGGTTACCGGCAATGGCGCCTTTGGAATTTACTCCCAGTCCAATTCGACTGCCGAGATCTACTATAACGACATTCATGAAAACGGAGATATTGGGCTGTACGTGGAAGCCGAAGACGGTTCGTCGGTGCATTACAACAACTTTTACGGTAACCTGGGCGATTACGAACTATCCAATGGCAACGAATCGGCTGTGGATGCACGCCATAATTACTGGGGCGGTGACGTGACCGCAGAGATGACCGGTGGGAGCAACCCGAAGGACATCACCCGGATTTACGATATTTACGATGAATCCGGCATTGGCAGGGTTTACTACGAGCCGTGGCTGGATACGGTCCAGACGATGCCGACGGGGCCGGTCTCGCATGTTATCGCGCCGGTGGACGGCAGTACAATAGCAAATCCCCGGGTGAGCGTGCGGGGAATCTCGGTGTCGGCTGCGGCGATCGATTTCGTGGAGGTCAGCGATGACGGTGGTGCGAACTGGCAGACGATGAGCGGCGCCGAGACCTGGTCGGGTGAAATCACGTTGGCGGGCGATGGCGCCCATACGCTCCAGTCACGGGCAACGGACGTGGATGAGGCGATGGAAACACCGGGTGCCGGTGTGACCGTGACGGTGGACACAAGCGCGTACACCACTTCGGGGGCCTTGACCGAAGACGAAACCTGGTCCGGTACGGTACAAATCACCGGCGATGTGACCGTGCCTGCGGGGATAACATTGACCTTGGAACTGGATACCGAGGTCCGTTTTCCGGTCCTAAATGACGACACCTACGGCGGAGCCAGCGCCTCCCAAAGCGAGTTGATCGTTTACGGCAACCTGATTGCCAACGGGGCCGTATTCAGCTCCTCGTCGGCCACGCCAACAGCGGGAGACTGGTACGGAATCCGGGTCCTGGCCGAAGAGAACGATGCGGCAGTGAACCTTTCCAATAGTACGATCTCCCACGGGCAGACGGGGTTGAAGGTGAATGTGTACGGCGCACATACGGCTGCAGTAACGTTGGCCGATACGACGATCGACGACAGCGCTGACGACGGTATCTGGATCAAAGCGGATCACGGTGCCACGGTATTGCTGTCGCTGGACGGTACAACGCTGTCCGACAACGGGGCCAACGGACTATATTCGTATGCATACTGGGACGATTCGGTGATTTCCGGTCACATCAGTTGGGGAACGGTATCTGGTAACGGTGCAAATGGTTTGTACGTGCAAAATTACGGTTCCGGCCGCTCGGATCTTTCCATCGACAGCAACGTTATCGAAGGCAACGCTGAATACGGCGTCTATGCATACACACGAGCCAGCAACAATTACCTGACGGACATTATGATCTCCGGTAACACGATTAGCGGCGGTACCAACGGCATTTATTTGTACTCGTGGGGATGGGATGGCAGTCTGACAATTTCAAACAACGATGTGAATGGTGCCGCCAACGAAGGCATATACGCCTATGCTTTGTCGGGTAGTATGTTTGAACCACGGGTGATAGACAACTATGTCCACGATAACGGGAGCCACGGGATTCGGGGACTGTCGAATGCCAGTACTTCGGCTTTGGTTATGGAGATACATGGCAACACGGTTACAAACAATGCCGGCAGCGGAATTCACTGCTCTCCCGCCTATAGCTCCAGCCTGATAGAGTCTTTGATCACGTTCAACACGCTAACAAGCAACGGTGGATACGGGGTATACATTGAGTCAAGCACAAAGGCCGCAGTGTACTACAACAGTATTTATGACAATCTGGGCGATTACGAGTTGGTCAACGGCAGCGAAACGCCAGTGGATGCGCGTTACAATTACTGGGGCAGCGGCGCAACGACAGAGATGACCGGCGGTGGCAACCCGAAGGACATCACCCGGATTTTCGATAGTTTCGATGAACCCGGCCTTGGCAGGGTTTACTACGAACCGTGGCTGGATACGGTCCAGGTATTGCCGACGGGTCCGGTATCGTTTGTCATCGCACCGGTGGACGGCAGCACTTTTGGCAATACTCAGATAAGTGTAAGCGGCGTAGCGTACGCGCCGGCGGGTGTGGATGCCGTGGAAATCAGTGTTGATGGAGGCGGTACTTGGCAGCCGATGAGCGGCGCCGAAACCTGGACCGGAGAGATTACGCTGGCGGGCGACGGCGTCTATACCCTCGAGTCCCGTGCCACGGATGCGGGCGCGGTGGTGGAGACGCCTGGCACCGGGGTGACCGTGACGGTGGATACAAGCCTGCCCACAATATCCGGAACCTTAAGCGGGAATGAAACCTGGTCGGGTATATGGACCGTTACCGGAGATGTGACGGTGCCCGTCGGAACGACCCTGATCATTGAGCCCGGCGCGCAAGTCAATTTTGCCGTCAACCAGGATGACACCACCAGCGGTGCCAGCACATCCCAGGCGGAACTGATCGTTTACGGTACCCTGATCGCCGACGGGGTGGTATTCGATTCTTCGTCGATTACAGCAGCCCGTGGCGACTGGTACGGAATCCGCGTCGTGGCCGAAGCGAACGATGCGACGGTGAGCCTTTCCAATTGTGAGGTTTCCAATGGACAGGTGGGGGTGTCGGTGTCGGCAAACAACGGCCATGCCGCCTCGGTGACACTGACCGATACCGCCATTGAATACATTGCGGACGACGGTATCTGGATCGATGCACGCGGCGGTGCCACGGTGGCGCTGTCCCTGGACGGAACCGAACTATCGTATGGCGGTGGCAACGGGCTGTACGCATATGTATCGGACTCGGGCACGGAACTGACCGGTCATATCAGTACAAGCGCGGTATTGGGCAATGAAGGGCATGGGCTATATGTGTACAATTCTAATTCCAGTAGCTCGGATCTGTCCATCGACGGCAACACCGTTGCCAATAACGCCGAATACGGCATCTATGCCTCCGCAGACGCTTCAAATATAGACATGGCAATCGACGGCAATACGATCAGCGGAGGTACGTATGGTATCCGTACTTCAATTTGGAATTGGGATGGCAGCCTGATGATCAATAACAATGAAGTCAGCGGCGCATCCGAAGACGGTATTTATTGTCGCAGTGTTGGAAACACCGTTCTTGTTGAACTGCAGGGCAACACGGTGATGGACAATGGCGGCTACGGTATTTATTGGAGAAATTCTGATACTGATCCGCTTGAGTCACCGATCGCCCTCAATACGGTAACAGGCAACGGCGATTATGGGATGTATATTGAGTCCTCCGCGCCGGTTCAATTGTATTACAACGACATTCACGGCAATTATTTGGGTATACTTTTGGAGGCAGGTGACGGTTCGGTGCTGAACTATAACAACCTGTATGGCAACCTGGGAGCTTACGACCTGAACAACGAAAACGAGTTTGATGTGGACGGGCGCTATAATTACTGGGGCCAGGACTGGGTGGACGTTTATCGTATTCTTGATGGTTATTGGAGTTCCAGCAGGGGTGTCGTCGATTACTCCGACTGGCTGTCCGACTTCATGGAAAATGAGGACAGTGACGCGGACACGCTGACCAATATCTGGGAATACGAGAATGGCCTGAATCCGCAAATCGAGGACAGTGATGCAGACGGTTTGAACGACGGCGACGAAAAAACCTATTGGGGCGATTCATGGAATGCAGATATCGATTCGGATGGCCTGATCAACATCCTGGATCCGGATGCAGACGGAGACGGATCGTCGGATGGTGATGAAATCGCGCAAGGAACCGACCCGGGCGATGCGGGCAGTTCTCCTGGAGTAATACCCGTTCCGGCTGCCAATCATTATCTCCTGCTCATAGGGATGCTGATGCTCATTGGGTTGGGAAAGCTCGCACTGATGAGAAAAAACCGGATGGAAGGCCTTTAGAAAGCAACTGGCATGATGGATGTCGATGATAGAGATGATCATCTATTACTCAATGCTAAATTGTCTTGGAGCCACACATGACGGTCATACCGGAGGCAGTATGAAAGCCAAAATCGCAATTCTTTTTTTATTGGGCGCTGTATTTTTCTTATCTTCGGGATCTTTCGCCGCTGCGGCCTACGACCGAAACGTGCCCGATGAGTTTTCTGGCGTATTCCGATTACAGCGGGTGAATTGCGGCATCCGCTCCCTGGCGCATCTTTTGGAGATCCAGGGATATCCTTCATCCGCCGATAGGGTGAGGGAAATGCTGCCTTCATCCTTGATGGGAAGCAGTATCCGGAGCCTGGTTGAGCTATCGAAAAGCCATGGCATTTTTCTCAAGGCGTATAAAAAAGGGACCCGCCCCATCGATGCGATTCCCTTGCCGGCTATCGTTTATTTGAATCCGGCAAAAGGCCATTCAAGCGGGCATTTCGTTGTCCTGGATCGCGTTTTTACGGATCGGGTTTTGATTTATGACGCCCAGAAAGAAAGACATATTCTTCATTCGCTGGATCGGTTCGAAAGCGTATGGAGCGGTGTATTCATCGCCAGTCTCGAGAAGGCTGGTGGGCGATTTAATGTTCTATCAAAGGCTGTGTCTCAATCACTTTATGGCGGTACCGACGCACCAGCCATTCCCCAGGTAGAGTCAGCCGAGGGCGAACTGGGCCTGGATGATTATGAAGATGAAGACGATTGCGGTGGTGCGCCAAGGTGGTTCGTAAACCCGCTTAATTTCAATGTCCTGATATCGGACATGCCTGTGTGGCACAAGCCCGCCTTCGGGCCGGCGGTCTATTTTCGCCTCACGTACAATTCCCGGGCAACCATTACCGGGCAAGAGCCTTTCGGCAGCAAATGGCGGTTCTTATATGGCAGCTATCTTATAGAAGATTCAGAATCCGGTGAAGTTGCCGTCGTCATGGGCGATGGTCGGATAGATCTCTTTACGCCGGACGGCAGCGATGGCTATACACGCCCGTATGGCAAATACAACCGGTTGGCCAAGATCGACGACAACCATTTCGAGGTCCGCACCCCCATGGACCTGGTTTTTGTTTTCAGGATACCGGACGGGTCCGGTCTAACTACCCCGCATTTGGTGGAAAGACGCAATGTCCGAGGGCTTGGCCTCACCATGGGCTATAACACCAGCGGGCAGCTGGAGACGATTACCGATGCCGTTGGCCAGGTAACCTCCCTGACCTATACGGACGGCAAGGTCATCCGTGTTACCGACCCCTTCGGCCGCCATGCCGACTTCGAATATACCGGCGATCTGCTCACCCGGATCACGGACATGGGGGGGATTTGGGCGGCAATCGCCTACGATGGCGATGCCAACCTGACCGCCATCGAAAACGAACGCGGGATTACCCAATTTTCAATCGAAGGCGGCGGCGGTGCGAACGCTGCCACATACCCCGCTTCCGGGGAGAGCCTGGGCGCCCATAAACGGATTACCGTCACGGACCCGCTGGGCAACAAGCAAGAGTATTATTACAACGGGCTTGTGGGGTATGGTTGGCATGTAAGCCCCCGGCACTATGTGGAATATGTGGATTCCACCACGAACAATAGCGCGGATGCCGTTCCCAAAACGCTGTATTATTACGTTGCAGAAACCGCACGCGGCCCCCGCGAGGAGATCGAAACGATCCTCTATCCCGAAGGCCGCCAGGTCACCAAGACCCACGACTATGACAGCGGCGAGGTCCTGAGCGAATCCGACAGCTACGGCAATACGACATCGTACACCTACAACGCCATGGGCAAACTGACCTCGATCACCCCTGAGGTCGGCGCGGTCACCACCTTTGTTTACGATCCGGCCAACGATGTGGATCTGACCGCAATCAACCGTGCGGGATTGGGATCGGTGACCCTGACCTATAACGCCTACCATGAGATCACTTCGATTGAAGACATGGTCGGCAAGCGGATCGATCCCATCGAATACAACAGTTACGGCCAGGTGACTTCGAGTACCCAGATCCACGACGATCACACCATTTTTACCGAGTTTGCCTATCATCCAGCCGGGCAACCCGGTGCCCGTCGCCTCTCCCAGATCACGCGGGCCGGGCAGACCATCGCCCAATATACCTACGATAGCGTCGGGCGGGTTGAGACCGCCACGGATGCGGCCGGCATCGCACTGACCTATTCCTACGACGATCTGAACCATATCACCCAGGTACTCTACCCGGACGGCCATACGGTTCAGGCATCCTATTCCAGTTGCTGCCCCCGTCTGGTGGACAGCATCACCGACCGCGCCGGAAGAACCACGACCTATGACTACGATGCCCTCGAACGGTTGATCAGGATCACCAATCCCGAAGGCGGGGCCACCGAATACGAATACGATCCCAACGGTAATTGGACAGGCTTCACCAACCCCAATCGGAACCGGACCGCTTTTGAATACGACCGGGAAAACCGCCTGACCAGGCGCATCTGGCCCGATGGCCGGGTAATCCAGTATGCCTATGACAAGAACGGCCGCCTGGATCGGATGATCGATCCGCGCGGCATCCGCAGCGATTATTATTACGATGACGGCAAGCTGGTGGCCAAACGCTATTCGGACGATACGCCTGCGGTCACTTTCGAATATGACGACTATGACCGGTTGGTCACTGTTACGGACGGGCTGGGCACAACCTGCTACACCTATTACGACGATTCTCGGGTGCACACGATTGACGGCCCCTGGGACAACGACACCCTGACTTATTCTTACGACAAATTGGGGCGCAGGATCGGCGTCAGTCCCCAGCTTGGCCGCGCCCTTTCATACGTTTATGACGATCTGAACCGAGTCACCTCCGTGCAGGCCGATACCCGAACGTTCACTTACGGATATAGCGGCTCCGACCCGCGCATCCAAAGCCTCACCGGTCCCGAAAACGGACAGGCAACCTACGAATACGTCGATCCGCTCAAACGCCTCACAGCCCTGATCAACACCGATGGTTCTTCGCAACCCATCACTCGTTTCGACTATGCCTACGCCGACACCGAGCATCCGGACCAGATCTCTTCGGAAACGGTCACCGACGGGCCGGGCATCAGCTTTGCCGCCGATCAGGTGACCACCTACACGCACAATGTTGTCGAGCAGATGACCAGCGACAGCACCACCGGGGCACTAGCCTACGACGACGCAGGCAACCTGATCCAGGGATATACACCTGCCGGCCATCCGTTCACCGCAGCATACGATGCGGAGAACCGGCTGGTGTCCATCGAGTATGCGGATGGAGGGACAACGTACAAGACCGAGTTTGCCTACAGCGCCAGCAATTTTATCGGACAGATAAAGAAGTACGAAAACAGTTCGCTGGTGGATGATATCCGCATCGTCCGCGATGGATTGCTGGCGCTTCAGGAGCGAGACAGTGCCAATCAGGTTACTCGCGAATATACCTGGGGCGCGCACATGGGTGGCGGGATCGGCGGATTGCTGAATATGCGCCAAGGTGGTATGGATTATACGTATTACTACGACGGCAAGGGCAATGTTTCTGCCGTGCTGGATACGGCCTCCGCTGTCGCTGTCGCCTACCGGTACGTTAGTTTCGGAAAGGTGCTGGCCCAAACCGGTGCTCTGGATCAGCCGTTTCAGTTCTCTACCAAGCGCTATTATTCAGAGCTTGGTTTGAATTATTACGGCTACAGATTTTATGCTCCGGGAGTTGGTAAGTGGTTGACTCGTGATCCGTTGGGAGAAGTTGGGGGGATAAACCTCTATGCGATGGTCCAAAATAATCCGGTGAACTTTGTTGATCCTGATGGGAAAATTGCAAAAGAGGTTGGTCTATTGTACGCGTTCACGGGATATTCCCGTATGAATCAAATCCAGGAAAGGTCAGGCATTATATTACGAAAGTAGGAAGCAATACATTCCACGAGAAATGGGAACGTGGGCTTTTCATTTAAACGGCAGGTCTCTTTCAGTGACAAGATCCGCTCGACCCACCGATTACCCTTTTCGCTTTGGGTTCCCAGACTGCGTTTTCGCCACAGCACACCAAAACGTAAGGCCCGCTCAGCGCGATTATTTGTAGGTTCGACGCCATGGTGATCGAGAAAGGTCCACAGACTGTCCATTTCCCGTACGATCTGACGGGCAAGTCTACCAGCATCGGTCTTGTCCTCCTCCCAAAGGGAGACGGTGAACAAGAAGAACGTATAAAAATCCGACCACTGTTTTGAGTCGGGAGGTTCTTTGGCAAACGATACCAGTTGCCTCAGCCAGGCGGCGACGATTTCTCCGAAGCGGCGAAGGTCGGGTTTCTTTCTTTCCGTCAGGGCATCGGCCTTGCGGATCAGGTGAGCCAGGCAGGTTTGGCGGTGCACCCATTTTTGGTATAGGCCGTATCCATCACTGACCAGAATGCCGTTCCAATCCTGGATTAAGTTTTCGAAGGCCTCCTTAGACCGGTGTGGGTCGATACGATAAAATGCCACCCGTTCATTTACCATGGCCCACAGCCAGTGCAGATCATTTTGCTTAAACCAGGATGTTTCGTCGATGTAGTTACACCAAAAGCGTCGGGCGATCTGGCCGATGCGTTCGTAGACTGGCAATAGCGCATTTGAGGTGCGGTCGACAATTTTCTGGATGGTTCCGGTGGCAATGGGAATGTCTAATACAGATTCGCACAACTTTTTGACATCGTTTCGGCTCATGCCCTTGATGCCGCTCAGTTCACCGATAAAGGCGGTAAAACGAGGACCGTAACCGGTGGACATCTCAGGTGGCAGCATGGCTTTGACCACGTTACCGCAGTTAGGGCAATCGCATTGCTGGAGAAGATAGTGATTGACTTGCATTTCGATTTCGGGAAGCTCAATATGTTGATGTACGTAAAACGTTTTCATCTTTTCCTGATCGAAAGCCGAATGCCCGCATGAGCAACGTTGCGGGGTCAACCAATAGCTCTCGGTCGGGTCCAGCACTTGCTGCTGGTGCGGCTTATGGCCTTTCTGACCGCCTTTAGCCTTTTTGCTCTTTTTTTGCTTTCTCTTCTTCCTCGCAAAAGGTGGATCGGAAGACGGTGGCTTGCTGGAGTTGTGAGAATTTTTCCGGGTCCGAACCTCGAGCTTCTCGAGCCGTTTTTCGTGGAGTGCAATCCGCTGTTCCATATCGAAAAGCGTCCGTTCCAGAGCCATGATGTAATGACGCACCGGCTCTGGCGTCAGTTGCCAATCGAGTTCCGAAAAAGGTCTTTTGAGTGCCATGAAAAGCACCCTATCATAGCCAAAAAGAAAAATCTAGATTTATTTTGAATTATTCCAGATGGTTAGGAGCCTTACTTTTGTGTATTGATTTCGGGGACTTGCGAAGCCAATCGGACCATCAAAGTACCCCGTGAATGCTTACGGTCTATTTTTAGCGGGATTTACAATTGGATCATATGCAAGTGATGTAATTACTTGGATGCCTACATATATGGATCTTAGTAGACAAGAAAAATTCTACAGAGATCAACTTAGGAATGCACAAAGCTTTGAAGAAATGAGATTGATCGAAATTGAGCTTAAAAGAATTGTTCATGATAAATCGGCAGTTGCTCTTTACCTTGGTGTAGGAATTGTTAGAGCCACATGGGATCTTTTGTCTCCATCCTCAAGCCATGCAAATGAAATTAATGAATTACGTTGTCAATAGTTATAAACACTTTCAGATTAATAGTTGAGGAAAAATATATTCAATGAATAATAAAATTATTAAGTTCTTTCAAATTTCTTTCTTCATTGTTTTTATCCCTGTTGTGTTAATTAACAATGTAAGTGAAATATCATCTTTCTTCCAAGACTCAAAAATATTTAATGTTGTAATTTTTTACGCATTTCCTATTTTGTCCTTAATCCTTTTTCTTTTTGGAATTTTATTTTATAAAACCAAAATAGAGCCGAAAGGTGCGAATGCATTAATACTTATTTTCATTGGCTTGCTTTTCAGTTTAGTATCATATGGTAGGCCTGTTTTAGGGTTGTTATTGATCAATGATTCAGAAATTGTAAAAGTAAATAAGGTAAAATTGAAGCAGATTGAAGGAGAGGTTCTTGATTTAAATATTAGTGCATATAAAAGACTATCTGCAGCACAATATTACTATTTTACTACTGGTAATACAATAGAATTTATTGATCATAATGGGACAAAATCTGCTTATTCTCCAACCAAATCTGATATTAAAGAAAGAAAAAAGTATTTGATTATGGAGCAGCAAATACAATTAAGAAAGAATTATCTTAAGAAAATTGTATTTAATCTCGCTATAATTGCAATCCTTTTGCTGCTATCCTTTTTCATTGTTCAAAAAATATTAAAGACACAAAAATGGTGATTATGTATATGTCCAAAATAATCCGGTGAACTTTGTTGATCCATTTGGTTTAATATGGGTTACCGTTGGGAGTGATTACCATAGCACGAAAAATACGGGGAGATTTCTACTAAACAGGGTTACAAATTTAATTGGTAGCGGTATGGACCCGTCCGTTGCAGGCGCAGACCCTAAAGAGTATTTGGGTCTAAAAAGAGATGTTATTCAAGAATGGGTTCCAGACCCAAATCCAGAAAATTCATATCTTGACGATGCTTTTGAGATAGGAACTCAAAGAAGAATTGAGCAAACATGGATTCAGAAACATATCCCGGGGCCTGATGAAACATTTATCACAAGCCCTGGAACCCATTATTTCTATCCACAGGTTAACGATTGGACATATGACTATTACGGCAAAGATGAGGACCCATGCAAGTAATTTTAACCAATGTATACAACCTGTTAAAAGACATCGTTGTTAATCCGTTTAATGTCTTTAAAGAAATAAGAGATGGAGCATTTAAAAATGAGACTCTTTTAATATTTATTACAGTTACAGTCCTTAGCTTTATTAAATCAGGTGGTCTATCCGGGGTCCATAGAGAGACTGTTCATTTTTACTCAAGTGATAAACTAAATTATTTTTTCTCATTGTTGAGCATACCGCAAGTAAATTGGTTGATCACGTTTGTCAGTTTTTTCGTTTTTATCCTGTTGATTTATTTGATATTTAATTTAAAAGATAGCCCTAAAATGGAGCCTCTATTGCTATCTTTATTGTCCATAAGCGGAATAGGATTGATCTTTCACGTGTTATCAATTTTACTTCGATATTTTTTTCCCCATACGCCCTTCAATTATTTGGTATATTTTGTCTACCTCTGGACGTTGATGCTATCCGTATTTGCAGTTAAAATTTGCATGAATTCTTCTTTCCTTAAATCTGGCGTCGTTTTGACAATAGCCGCCCTACCGATGGTTTTTATAGTTGGATTATTAGCGGTATCACCTTATTTGATAGGGCTATCCGCATAGCAACATTGATCGGGTTAAGGTACGAAACCAGCATTGACAGACGGCGGTTAAGGAGAAATGATTTTCTCTTTAACCGCCATTTTCATTCAGGGCGGTGGGCGGACACAGACAGCCAGGCCCGGGAGTGCGGTCTCATCGTCAAGAAGACATAATATGGTTATGTCTAGTGGAGCGAGGGCAGGCACGCCCTTACGGCGTGGCCATGTCCGATAATACAGTATTATCGGATGTGCCGAGCGCAGCGGCTTGTCGATGAAGCGACCGGAGTGGCCAATCCTTGCTGTTACATGTTACGTGAGAATGCGGATGGGAATGGTCAATAATGGTAGCGGCAGGCCAGGATACGGATGGTGTCCTTTTTGACCTGGTAGACCAGGCGGTGTTCCCGGTCGATGCGGCGGGACCAGCAACCGGACAACTCGTGTTTGAGCGGTTCGGGCTTACCGGTGCCGGAGAACGGATTTTTTTGGACTTCCTTGATCAGCTTGATGATGCGTAGCGCTTTCTTACGGTCTTTCTCTACCCACCAGGCCAGATCCTCAAATCCGTTGGGGTCAAACACCAAGCTTTTTGCATGCTTCGTCAAAAGGAATGCCTTTCTCGCGGTTTTTAGCGTCCAGCAGCCGTGCCCTCATCGCGTCGCTTTTCAGCAGATGCGCCGTTTCCTTCTCGGACTGAATCTCCTGCCAAAGGTCGATGGGCACGATGACCCCCGTCACCTGGTTGTTTTCATCAGAAATATATTGAATCTGGCCCATGATGGTGCCTCCTTTACTGCAAAAATATCCCTTGGGGCTGCGTCCAGCTATTGAGGTGCGTAGGCTTTCTTAGCTTTGGCGTCCCTTAACAGGCTGTCGAGTACATGCACAATGGTTTTCTGATCCTCTGTATCCAGGGCCTGGATATCCATTATGCGTTGGAGCATGGCCTTGTCCTTGATCTCTGCCGTTCTTCCCGTATCGTCCACCAGAAAATCAAGGGTGACATCGAAAGTGTCGGCCAGTTTTTTGGCCACTTCTACCGAGGGGGTCATCTCGCCGCGTTCGTAGCGCCCCACGATCGGTCCGCTGGTACCGATCTTTTTGGCCAATTGCTGTTGGCTCCATCCTTGCCGTTTTCTTAGTGCCTGTATCCTTTCGCCGATAGCCATATAATCACCTAAAAATATCAATTATCAATGTTTTTATCGAATTGAATGCATTATTTAGCATCTATAGGTAATAGTCAATCCCCATAAGTACTTGACAGGTCGTCACCGATTCGTTATGGAAGTCACGTATTCGTGACAGAAATAAATTTTCAAAGGAGGTGATGTCTTTTGAAGGGCACCCTTGAAGTGACGGACCTGTTCCGTGGCGCATATCTTCTGGCCAGCGGCGGCAACCTGGCAGGCGTGCGGGTGCGGAGAAACGGCCGGAAGATCGCCACGTTTTTGATCACCGGCCGGGACCTGGACCGGTTGGACAGCGATTACCGCTGCGGCCGCGCCCTGGTCAACCCGGTACAACTGAGAGAAAGCCTGAACCACCTGCGCGACGTGATGTTCAGCAAACTGAGAGACCCGGCTTCGCGTAAAGGCTACGCCGGGACAAGAGAGAGCGAGATATGACGATAGAGAAAGAGAAGATCGAGGCCGTCAAACGTGGCGTTGATCTGCTGGCCCTGGTCCAATCCCGGGGCATCGATGTAAAGCAAAACGGCAAGGGCTGGTTCGGTCTTTGCCCCTTCCACGACGACAAGAATCCATCCCTGTCCATCAATCCCGATAAAAACCTGTGGCAGTGTTTTGGCTGCGGCGCTGCCGGCGACGTGATCCGCTTTGTGGAACTGTTCGACCGCGTGGACTTCAAAGAAGCCGTCAAACGCCTGTCAGACAACGGCTTGCAGGCTCGAACGCCCAAACCGAAGCCAACCCCCGACCCGCCGCTGTCGGCCAAACAGAAAAAGCTGCTGGCCCGGGTGGTGGCCTTCTACCACACGGCCTTTGGCGAAGACCCGCGCGCCCGGCAGTACCTGGAGACCCGGGGCATCGCGGACAAGTCGGTATTGTCCGCCCATACGGCCGGTTTTGCCAACGGCACGCTGCTAAACGTGCTGCCCGATGACGGGGAGTTGATCGGCCAGTTGAAAGGGCTCGGTATTTTGAACCAGCGGGGCAAGGAGCACTTTTACGGCTGCGTCACCTTCCCCTTGTACGATGCCAATGGTAATCCGGCCGGGATCTACGGCCGGCGCATCGACGATGCGGCCAAGCCCGGCTGCGCCCGTCACCTGTACCTGACCGGGCAACGGCTGGGCCTGTTCAACCGTCAGGCGGCCCGGGCGCACAAACAAATCATTCTTACCGAATCGGTGATCGACAGCCTGACGTTGCTGTGCGCCGGGATCCACAACACCATCCCGGCTTACGGCACCAACGGTGTTACCGGCGATCATCTGGCCTGGTTCAAGCAGTGCGGCGTCGAAACCGTGCATGTCTGCTTCGACGCCGACGATAGCAACATTGATCGGGTTAAGGTACGAAACCAGCATTGACAGACGGCGGTTAAGGAGAAATGATTTTCTCTTTAACCGCCATTTTCATTCAGGGCGGTGGGCGGACACAGACAGCCAGGCCCGGGAGTGCGGTCTCATCGTCAAGAAGACATAATATGGTTATGTCTAGTGGAGCGAGGGCAGGCACGCCCTTACGGCGTGGCCATGTCCGATAATACAGTATTATCGGATGTGCCGAGCGCAGCGGCTTGTCGATGAAGCGACCGGAGTGGCCAATCCTTGCTGTTACATGTTACGTGAGAATGCGGATGGGAATGGTCAATAATGGTAGCGGCAGGCCAGGATACGGATGGTGTCCTTTTTGACCTGGTAGACCAGGCGGTGTTCCCGGTCGATGCGGCGGGACCAGCAACCGGACAACTCGTGTTTGAGCGGTTCGGGCTTACCGGTGCCGGAGAACGGATTTTTTTGGACTTCCTTGATCAGCTTGATGATGCGTAGCGCTTTCTTACGGTCTTTCTCTACCCACCAGGCCAGATCCTCAAATCCGTTGGGGTCAAACACCAAGCTTTTTGCATGCTTCGTCAAAAGGAATGCCTTTCTCGCGGTTTTTAGCGTCCAGCAGCCGTGCCCTCATCGCGTCGCTTTTCAGCAGATGCGCCGTTTCCTTCTCGGACTGAATCTCCTGCCAAAGGTCGATGGGCACGATGACCCCCGTCACCTGGTTGTTTTCATCAGAAATATATTGAATCTGGCCCATGATGGTGCCTCCTTTACTGCAAAAATATCCCTTGGGGCTGCGTCCAGCTATTGAGGTGCGTAGGCTTTCTTAGCTTTGGCGTCCCTTAACAGGCTGTCGAGTACATGCACAATGGTTTTCTGATCCTCTGTATCCAGGGCCTGGATATCCATTATGCGTTGGAGCATGGCCTTGTCCTTGATCTCTGCCGTTCTTCCCGTATCGTCCACCAGAAAATCAAGGGTGACATCGAAAGTGTCGGCCAGTTTTTTGGCCACTTCTACCGAGGGGGTCATCTCGCCGCGTTCGTAGCGCCCCACGATCGGTCCGCTGGTACCGATCTTTTTGGCCAATTGCTGTTGGCTCCATCCTTGCCGTTTTCTTAGTGCCTGTATCCTTTCGCCGATAGCCATATAATCACCTAAAAATATCAATTATCAATGTTTTTATCGAATTGAATGCATTATTTAGCATCTATAGGTAATAGTCAATCCCCATAAGTACTTGACAGGTCGTCACCGATTCGTTATGGAAGTCACGTATTCGTGACAGAAATAAATTTTCAAAGGAGGTGATGTCTTTTGAAGGGCACCCTTGAAGTGACGGACCTGTTCCGTGGCGCATATCTTCTGGCCAGCGGCGGCAACCTGGCAGGCGTGCGGGTGCGGAGAAACGGCCGGAAGATCGCCACGTTTTTGATCACCGGCCGGGACCTGGACCGGTTGGACAGCGATTACCGCTGCGGCCGCGCCCTGGTCAACCCGGTACAACTGAGAGAAAGCCTGAACCACCTGCGCGACGTGATGTTCAGCAAACTGAGAGACCCGGCTTCGCGTAAAGGCTACGCCGGGACAAGAGAGAGCGAGATATGACGATAGAGAAAGAGAAGATCGAGGCCGTCAAACGTGGCGTTGATCTGCTGGCCCTGGTCCAATCCCGGGGCATCGATGTAAAGCAAAACGGCAAGGGCTGGTTCGGTCTTTGCCCCTTCCACGACGACAAGAATCCATCCCTGTCCATCAATCCCGATAAAAACCTGTGGCAGTGTTTTGGCTGCGGCGCTGCCGGCGACGTGATCCGCTTTGTGGAACTGTTCGACCGCGTGGACTTCAAAGAAGCCGTCAAACGCCTGTCAGACAACGGCTTGCAGGCTCGAACGCCCAAACCGAAGCCAACCCCCGACCCGCCGCTGTCGGCCAAACAGAAAAAGCTGCTGGCCCGGGTGGTGGCCTTCTACCACACGGCCTTTGGCGAAGACCCGCGCGCCCGGCAGTACCTGGAGACCCGGGGCATCGCGGACAAGTCGGTATTGTCCGCCCATACGGCCGGTTTTGCCAACGGCACGCTGCTAAACGTGCTGCCCGATGACGGGGAGTTGATCGGCCAGTTGAAAGGGCTCGGTATTTTGAACCAGCGGGGCAAGGAGCACTTTTACGGCTGCGTCACCTTCCCCTTGTACGATGCCAATGGTAATCCGGCCGGGATCTACGGCCGGCGCATCGACGATGCGGCCAAGCCCGGCTGCGCCCGTCACCTGTACCTGACCGGGCAACGGCTGGGCCTGTTCAACCGTCAGGCGGCCCGGGCGCACAAACAAATCATTCTTACCGAATCGGTGATCGACAGCCTGACGTTGCTGTGCGCCGGGATCCACAACACCATCCCGGCTTACGGCACCAACGGTGTTACCGGCGATCATCTGGCCTGGTTCAAGCAGTGCGGCGTCGAAACCGTGCATGTCTGCTTCGACGCCGACGATACCGGGCGAAAGGCAGCGAAGAAAGCAGCCGCCCGACTCGAATCCGAAGGCTTTACCGCCCATCGCATCGATCTTCCCGACGGCCAGGATATCAACGACTTTTTTCTTTTAACCGCCGAGCCCGCCACCGCGTTCAAAAAACTGATAGGCACCGGTGACCCGGAGCCCGAGACGGCGGTTAAAGAAAAAAAGGACCGCTACACCGCCACCGATTACGGCTTTGCGGTGACAATCGACGGCCGGCGCTACGAGGCCCGGGGGATCGTCCGGCGCGAGACCAAACTGAAAGCCACCATCAAGGGTATTGCCACAGACAAGGGCAAAGACCGTTTCCACGTGGATACGGTGGACTTTTACTCGGCCAGGTCCAGGGGCTTTTTGCTCAAGGGCTTGTGCGACCTGTTCGGTCTGGACGAGAAGACAATCTCCGACGACCTGCAAAAGCTGATGCAGCATGCCGAGAGCTACCGGCCGCCCAAAGAGGCCCAACCCGGCCAAACGCAGATGACCGCCGGCGACAAACAAAAGGCCCTGGCCCTTCTCGAAAACCCGAATATGTTCGACGAGATCCTGGCCGATTTTGAGACCGTGGGCTACACCGGCGAGTCCATGAACAAGCTGCTTTGCTATATCGCGGCGGTCTCGCGCAAGATGGACGAACCCTTGTCCGTGATGATCCAATCCAGGAGCGCCGCCGGCAAATCGTTCTTGCAGGACACGGTTTTATCGTTGATCCCCATCGGTGAGGTCATCAAGTACACCCGTCTGACCGACCAGGCCCTGTTCTACAAGGAGTCGGACAGCCTCAAGCATAAAATCCTGGCCATCGAGGAGCTGGACGGTATGAACGGGGCCATCTACTCCATCCGCTCCATCCAGAGTTCCAAAAAGATCACCATCGCTTACACGGGCAAGGATGCGGCCACCGGCAAGCTCAAAACCGAAGAAAACACGGTGGAAGGCCCGCTGATGGTCTTTATCACCACCACGGCCGTGGATATCGACGGTGAGACCGCCTCCCGGTTCGTGTTCGTCTCCATCGACGAGTCGGTGGAGATGACCGAAAAGATCCTGGCCAAGCAAAGGCAGCGCCACACCATGGCCGGGATGCTGTCGGGTTTGTCCGCCGATGCGGTCATGGCCAAGCACCGCAACGCCAACCGGCTTTTGCAGTCCGTCAAGGTGGTCAACCCCTATGCCGAACTGCTCACCTTCACCAGTAAATCCCTGCGGGCCAGGCGGGACCACACCAAGTACCTGAACCTGATATCGGCAGTCAGCTACCTGTTCCAGTACCAGAGAAGGCGCCGCACCGTCGAGCACGAGGGCCAGGCCATCGAATACATCACCGTGACGCTGGCCGACATCGAAAAGGCCAACACCATAGCAAACGAAGTCCTGGGGCGCAGCCTTGACGAACTGAGCCCGTCGTCGCGCAAGCTGCTTCTTCTCGTCAAGCAGATGTGCGAGCAAGACGGCAAGGCGGGCGCGTCCGCCGAATACCGCTTCAACCGCCGCCAGATCCGGGAATACAGCGGCTGGAGCGACTTCCAGGTGCGGACCCACATTCGCCAGTTGGAAGAGCTGGAGTATTTGTACACAGCCATGGGAAAAAGGGGCAAGGAGTACGTGTACGAGCTGGTTTACACCGGCGGCGGCGAGGACGGCAGGCCCTTTATGGTCGGGCTGATCGATATCAAGCAGTTAAGAAAAAAAGCAAAGCAGGCCGGGATTGTCGACGACAACGAGGGCTGAAATCTCAACTACAAGGGGACTACGAGCCCGGTTCGAGCTCACAACGAGGGTGCGCCGTGATCTTGGCAAACGCTTTATCGGCAAGGGCTGACAGCAATTTTAGGCCCAACTTCGTGGCAATCCGGGCAAAAGTAATATAGGCAACATCGCCAAACCGTCATCGTAAACGCAGTTAAACGGGGGGTCGTATGGATAATCTCAACGAGCTGTTGTTCTCGTTCAAGGAGCATTTGCAGGTCCGCGGCTGCAGCCCGTCAACGGTCGATTTGTACACCGGGCAGGCCCGGGGTTTTTTGCAGGCCGTGGACGCCGGCGATGTACGGCAGGTGACCAAAGGCCATATCGAGGCTTACATAGAAGGGCTTTACCGCCACAAAACCGATAAGGGCAAATCCTACACCATCGGCACCATCTGCACCAAGGTACGGGCCATAAAGCGTCTGTTCGAATACCTGGAGGCATCCAACCGGGTGTTCATCGACCCGGCAGAATCCATCCGCGAACCGCAAAAGGACAAATCCCTGCCCCGGCATGTGTTGACCCGCAAGGAGATGGAAAAGATCCTGGACCAGCCCAACCTGGCCCTGATGACCGGCATCCGGGACCGGGCCATTCTGGAGGTGTTCTACTCCACCGGCATCCGCTTGCGGGAGCTGTGCGCCTTGACCGTGTTCGATGCCGATCTTCAAGGCGGCCTTTTGCGGGTCAACAAGGGCAAGGGGCAAAAGGACCGGGTGGTGCCCATGGGCAGGCACGCCGTCAAAGCCGTGCGCGAATACATCGCCAAGGCCAGGCCCCGGCTGACAAAGAAGAACCGCAAAACCCGGCGCTTGTTCGTCAACCGCTACGGCAATCCGGTCACCTCCCAGGTGGTGAGCCTCATGATCCGCACGTTTGCCCGGCAGGCCAGGCTTAAAAAAAGGGTCACGGCCCATACGTTCCGGCACACCTTTGCCACCGACCTGGTAAAAAACGGGGCGGATATCGTGGCGGTGCAACGGATGCTGGGCCATGCGGACCTGAAAAGCACCCAGCAGTATATCCGGGCACTGGGGCTGGATATCAAGGCCGTGCACGCAAAGACTCACCCCAGGGAAAAGGATAAAACCGCCAGGGTCACGGTGAAACCCCAAATCGAAAGGATCAAGGGCCGCTATGAACGAAACGCACTTTAAATCCTTATCCGTCGCCTATCTGCGGTCGCTCAAAGTGCGGAACCTGTCAGAGCGCACCATCGACCATGTAGACTGGATGCTGGCAAAGTTTTTGGCCTACCTGGAAGGCTGCGGCGTGACGCATGTGGAGCAAATCGCTTCCCAAACGATCCGTGAGTATCAAATGGCGCTTTTCGAAAGCCTGAACAGCCGGGGACAGCCCAACTCCATCGCCTACCAGAACCGCATGCTCTCGGCGGCCAAGAACTTCACCCGCTTTTTAAAGGACAACGATTATATTGTCTCCGATCCGGGCGGCAATGTGGCCTATGCCAAGGAGCCCAAAAAGCTTCCCCGGGGCGTGCTGACGCCGGCAGAGGCCCGCAGGATCATCCATGCCCCGGATGTTAAGACCGTCATCGGCTACCGCGACCGCACCATCCTGGAAGTGCTCTACTCTTCGGCCATCCGCAAGGACGAACTCAACAAGCTGACCCTGGCCGATGTGGACTACCAAGACGGGTTCTTGCGCATTATCGAGGGCAAGGGCAAGAAGGACCGCATCGTTCCCATCGGCCGGATCGCCTGCCGGTACTTGGAAAACTATATCAAGTCCGTTCGCGGCGAGTTGATCGTCGATCCGTACAACGCCCACCTGTTCCTCACCATGCAGGGGAAAACGTTCTCCAAAAACGTGGTCTGGAAACTGGTCAAAAAGTATGCGAAAAAAGCCAAGCTGAAAAAGAACGTGCACCCGCATACCTTCCGGCATTCGTGCGCCACGGCCATGCTCAAGAACAAGGCCGACATCCGGACGATCCAGAAATTGCTCGGTCACGCCTCGCTGGACTCGACCCAGGTGTATACCCATCTGTCGATCACCGACCTGAAAGACATCCATCGCCGCTGTCATCCCCGTGAACGGGAAAAAATGTGAAAGGAGGCCCTTATGTCATCCATTGACGAAAGGCTGTACCGGATCGCCTGTTCGTTCCCGGCGCTGCGTCACAAAGGCGTGGAACGGGGCAATATCCCGGGTATCACGCCCACCGACTTTTACGACCTGGATCTTTCCACCTGGCTGTACAAGGGCGGCGGCGGGCTGCTCTCCCACGGCGAGTTTTTGATCCTGGAAGCGTTGCTCAACCTGTGCAACCCGAACCTTCACGACCGGTTCAACCTGGGCGAGGCCTTGCAGACCCTGGACCCGGACAACATGCAGGCTCTGCTGGACGGCATCCGCAGCACCTACAACCGCAGATGAGCGGTGCGTCCGCCTCCTCGGGCTACGGCCCTCCGGTCCTCCGCTGCCTGCGGGGGCGGCCTGCGTCTGAATCGATATGCCCGCCCGCCGCCCCGAAGGTCGGCCGCATCCATTGATAAGCCCCGCCTGTCACGCCCCCTGCTTCTTCTTACATAATCAGTCGTTATCGTACAGCACGTCCGATTGGACATAGATTGCGGTGCGCCATCCGATAACGCGAGTTTATATAATCAGAGCACGGGTCCCGCCAGGCGGGGCAACGACACATTAAGGAATGCAGCCGGTCGAATCCGATTCTTATCCCGCCCGCCGCCCCTTTGAAAGGCGGCGTCTGCCTCCTCGCCCTGCGGCCCGTGCCGGTCCTCCGGCTGCTGCGGGGGCAGCCGGTCTGTTCTCCTCGTGGCGGTTAAAGAGAAAACCTCTCCTTTTTCTTTTAACCGCTAAAAATCATTTGATTATCTTACCCATAGGCGCTAAAAAGAAAGTGTCTGCCGACACTGAACCCCATGCCCGACTTTACGGTTACGCTTTTTCCATTTTTTGTCAAAATTATGCCTAATTACAGGTCGGGTAAAATCGGTGTGGATCTTTGATATATAAGGAGTTGCGCTCTTTTTGGCGGTAGGGCTCGACCGGATTAACCTTGCCAATGATTCGGTGAACTGGGTTGATCCTTGGGGGCTAACTCCGGCTGCCATTGGTATGGGGGGGGCTGGTGGAGTTGCAAGCTCCGGTTTCGGTGTTGGAACTGCCGGTTACCCTCAGCTTGGACTAACCCCTGGGCAGTCGGCACAGATGCAAAAGGATTTGGGGAGAATAGCGGATTTAATGGATCCTCGCCCCTTAGCGAAAGATATTGTAAGGCTTTTTCAAGATGATTCAGGTTTATATCCTCCAGGTCCCATTACTCCCGAAGATATAAGGGAGAAAACAGAAGAAATGGAAGAACAACTTGCGAAAAGCAAATGTGAAGAGGGGACCCCGTGGATGGGGCCTGGAAAAGGGTATGATCCGAATGATCCAGGGAATGATCCTAAAGCACCACTATGGAAGAAAATCGTTCGCGCAATAATGGACCTTGTAAGAGCAAGTAATCCATAATTCTATAGCAGTACAGGATGGAAATAAAATGCGAATTGAAAAAATAATACTTGGTTTTAAAATAATTGCAGGGTTAATTACAAATCCTACTGCTTCATACTTTTCAGTTGTTGAGAAAGTGTGTTTAAAAGAACTGAATAAAAAACCTGATAATCGATTTATAAAATTATTTTTAAGCAGTCAATATTTAGATCATAATCAGTTAGATGAATCAAAAAAATTACTTGAATCTTTACTTGACCATGAGAGTAACAACTATTCAACCATTCTTTTACTTTCCAGAGTATATTTTAAATCAAAACAATACAAAGAAGTCGTTGATCTTTTAGGTTGTTATGAAAAGTTACGAGAAAGCGATTCCCATAATTATTATTTAGGGTATAGTTTTATAGAACTTAGAGAGTTTGAATCAGCAATTAATTATTTGGAAAAATATGTCAAGCATTATCCGAAAGACTATATAGGTTTTGTTAGATTGGGATATGCCTATAATATGATAAAAAAATATGATTTGTCACTTAAAGCATATAAGAAGGCCGAAGCCTTAAATCCAAATGAGCAAAATATTAAGAACAGTATTGAACTCTGTTTAAAAAAATTAAAAAAAGATCAAACACTTCAGTAAATATTCTGGGGGAAGTGACTTTTTAACGAGGAAAAGGGTCGAACCAAAATCGGACTCTGGGGCAAACAGAATACTCAGATATCAAATTGTTAGGTTGAAAACAGGCCCAATTTGCGGCCTTAAGGCCTTAAAACGTACATTCCGCACCCCAAGCAGCAACGATTCGACTATTTTTCATCGCTTTATGGGGCTGTGAATGTGTCAGTTGTGACGCCAAGCGCTTTCAAATACTCAAGCTGAACAGCTTTCAATGGTTTTGCCAACTGTCTGTGGTTCCCGATGGAAACGACCATGATTGAAGAGAACTTGGTCGTCATCATAAAGCTGGTCGGCTTTCTGGTTTTGCGTCGCACCCAACCGGGCAACTCACAGTCATTGGTCTCGACATACTGGCGCATGGAACGCTCCATCAAACGCCAGATCAAAAGGGAGATCAGCAATACCAGGCCCAACACTTCGATCCGCTGGGCCTTTTTCAGAAAAATGCTGTTTACGATGGCCGGGTCCTTCAGGAAGCTGAAGTTCTTCTCGATGCCGATCTGGCTCTTGTAAAGGGAGAGCAGTTCCGGGGCGGACCAGTCGCCTTGTTGGTCCAAAAGATTCGTCAACAGGACAAAGCAACCGGCTTCTTCCCTGAGCGGTTGCACTTTTTGCGGGGCTTCCACAACCGTCGCCGTTACGCGATATTCGTAGCGCAAAACCTTTCGGGGCTTACCGGCCGCAGGCCGGCCGCGACCGTATTTGGGGATTTTTTCAACACCAGCTTGAAGCCGGTGGTAGCTGGACGCGGATTGACGAATCAGTTTGTCTAACGCGACCTGCGCATCGGCCTGACAATAGTACACGGTGTCCGCGAGCTTTTTGCAGTCTTTTTCAAGCTGCTTGCGGTCCTGTTTCAACATGCGATCGATGCGTTTATGACGCCGCTTGTCATGCGCGCTGGAATGCACGACGATCGCCCGGTAGGTTTTTCCGTAAAGCTCGACGGTGCCGTCATAGGCCCGATAGCGGGCAACTGAGCGATTGGGGCGGTCGCGTTCTTCGGCCAGGCGGCCGATGTCGATCCAGTCATCGGCGGCCACGGCTTCACGAATGATCCGGCCGCACTCTTTGTAGGTCGCCGGCAGGCGGGTCAGAAACCAGGTCTGACGCCTGTCGGCTTTCTTCAGATTGTCCTCGGTGACAAATGCAGAGTCGGCCACATAGACGTACGCGCCCGGTTCAAGCCCGTGTCTGGCCATGTATGCGGAGATATTGGTCAGCAGTTCGTTGTTCAAGGTCTTGTCCGAAGCGTTGCCGTCCGTCGTGGTCCCCAAAATGGGGATGTTGCGGTCGACACACAGCATCGATACCAGAAACTGTTTGAGGTCCGGTCGTTTGTCCTTGCTGTAACCATAGGTGATCTCAAACGGTGGATCAACCAGATGGTAATCGCCGAATACACTCACGGAGGTCGTATCGAAATGCAGTCGTCGCGGATCGACGGCAAAAACTGTCAATGCATTCTGCGCGATCTGAGAAAACACCTTCTGGGTACCGGTCTCGAAAATCTGATCCATGGACCGGCCCAAGTTGGTATCGCAAAAGCGTTCCGGTTCGATAGCGGTGCCCAGGAGAAGCTCCGTATCCTTTTCTTCAAAAAATTCGGTCAGACGGTAAAGCGGTGTCCGTCCCGAAAGGGTGTCGAGCACCATGCCGAATACAGCCATGCCGGGGCTCAATTCCATTTGAGAACCGACCATCCGGTCGATGGTCTCCACCAGACCGATTTTTTGTGCATAAGCCTTGACGATCGGCAGATGCCTGACCTCGGTGATGGTCAAACTTTCAGTGTCAAGCGGTGGCATGTCCCCTCCTTTGAACTGTTGTTGTCAAGATTGGGGGTAACGTACCAGCAACTAGTTGAAATGTCTAGGTATTTTTATTTTACAGTAAATACAATATGTTAAATCGCCTATGTGGTTATTTTTGAACGATAAAAAATTTCCTAAAATCGATTCTCACGGGTGCGGAATGTAAGTTAAAAAGATGTTCTTGGTAAAAAAAATAGTGGTATAAGTAATCATCTTGCAAAAGTTCAGAAACTGTTAAGACTGACGGTGGTTGAAGGAGATTTCTTCTTTGCCCGCCGTTTCCTTACCAGCCCCGAAAACGGACAGGCAACCTACGAATACGTCGATCCGCTCAAACGCCTCACAGCCCTGATCAACACCGACGGTTCTTCGCAACCCATCACTCGTTTCGATTATGCCTACGCCGACACCGAGCATCCGGATCAGATCTCTTCGGAAACGGTCACCGACGGGCCGGGCATCAGCTTTGCCGCCGATCAGGTGACCACCTACACGCACAATGTTGTCGAGCAGATGACCAGCGACAGCACCACCGGGGCACTAGCCTACGACGACGCAGGCAACCTGATCCAGGGATATACACCTGCCGGCCATCCGTTCACCGCAGCATACGATGCGGAGAACCGGCTGGTGTCCATCGAGTATGCGGATGGAGGGACCACCTACAAGACCGAGTTCGTATATAGCGCCTTCAGTTTTATGGGACAGATAAAAAAATGAGAACAGTTCTCCTGTGAGCGATATGCGCATCGTTCGCGATGGATTGCTGGCGCTCCAAGAGCGCGACGGCACGAATCAGCTTACCCGCGAATACACCTGGGGGGCGAACATGGGTGGCGGGATCGGCGGATTGCTGAATATGCGCCAAGGTGGTATGGATTATACGTACGCGTTCACGGGATATTCCCGTATGAATCAAATCCAGGAAAGGTCAGGCATTATATTACGAAAGTAGGAAGCAATACATTCCACGAGAAATGGGAACGTGGGCTTTTCATTTAAACGGCAGGTCTCTTTCAGTGACAAGATCCGCTCGACCCACCGATTACCCTTTTCGCTTTGGGTTCCCAGACTGCGTTTTCGCCACAGCACACCAAAACGTAAGGCCCGCTCAGCGCGATTATTTGTAGGTTCGACGCCATGGTGATCGAGAAAGGTCCACAGACTGTCCATTTCCCGTACGATCTGACGGGCAAGTCTACCAGCATCGGTCTTGTCCTCCTCCCAAAGGGAGACGGTGAACAAGAAGAACGTATAAAAATCCGACCACTGTTTTGAGTCGGGAGGTTCTTTGGCAAACGATACCAGTTGCCTCAGCCAGGCGGCGACGATTTCTCCGAAGCGGCGAAGGTCGGGTTTCTTTCTTTCCGTCAGGGCATCGGCCTTGCGGATCAGGTGAGCCAGGCAGGTTTGGCGGTGCACCCATTTTTGGTATAGGCCGTATCCATCACTGACCAGAATGCCGTTCCAATCCTGGATTAAGTTTTCGAAGGCCTCCTTAGACCGGTGTGGGTCGATACGATAAAATGCCACCCGTTCATTTACCATGGCCCACAGCCAGTGCAGATCATTTTGCTTAAACCAGGATGTTTCGTCGATGTAGTTACACCAAAAGCGTCGGGCGATCTGGCCGATGCGTTCGTAGACTGGCAATAGCGCATTTGAGGTGCGGTCGACAATTTTCTGGATGGTTCCGGTGGCAATGGGAATGTCTAATACAGATTCGCACAACTTTTTGACATCGTTTCGGCTCATGCCCTTGATGCCGCTCAGTTCACCGATAAAGGCGGTAAAACGAGGACCGTAACCGGTGGACATCTCAGGTGGCAGCATGGCTTTGACCACGTTACCGCAGTTAGGGCAATCGCATTGCTGGAGAAGATAGTGATTGACTTGCATTTCGATTTCGGGAAGCTCAATATGTTGATGTACGTAAAACGTTTTCATCTTTTCCTGATCGAAAGCCGAATGCCCGCATGAGCAACGTTGCGGGGTCAACCAATAGCTCTCGGTCGGGTCCAGCACTTGCTGCTGGTGCGGCTTATGGCCTTTCTGACCGCCTTTAGCCTTTTTGCTCTTTTTTTGCTTTCTCTTCTTCCTCGCAAAAGGTGGATCGGAAGACGGTGGCTTGCTGGAGTTGTGAGAATTTTTCCGGGTCCGAACCTCGAGCTTCTCGAGCCGTTTTTCGTGGAGTGCAATCCGCTGTTCCATATCGAAAAGCGTCCGTTCCAGAGCCATGATGTAATGACGCACCGGCTCTGGCGTCAGTTGCCAATCGAGTTCCGAAAAAGGTCTTTTGAGTGCCATGAAAAGCACCCTATCATAGCCAAAAAGAAAAATCTAGATTTATTTTGAATTATTCCAGATGGTTAGGAACCTTGCTTTTGTGTATTGATTTCGGGGACTTGCGAAGCCAATCGGACCATCAAAGTACCCCGTGAATGCTTACGATTATACGTATTACTACGACGGCAAGGGCAATGTTTCTGCCGTGCTGGATACTGCCTCCGCTGTCGCTGTCGCCTACCGGTACGTTAGTTTCGGAAAGGTGCTGGCCCAAACCGGTGCTCTGGATCAGCCGTTTCAGTTCTCTACCAAGCGCTATTATTCAGAGCTTGGTTTGAATTACTATGGGTTCCGGCTTTACTCACCGTTGATCGGCAAGTGGCTGACTCGTGATCCGTTGGGAGAAGTTGGGGGGATTAACCTCTATGCTATGGTCCAAAATAATCCCATCAATTTTTTAGATCCGTATGGATTAAAAACATTGGGAGAGTATTGGGTACCAGTCGAACATTTTTTTTCTCCTTTTGTGATTGGAACTGCCTCTATCATTTCTGGAGCATGGGTTGGAACTGGCGGAGCATTGTTAACAGCATCTTCTGCAGCAGCAATTCCGGAGACTTTTGGATTTAGTGCATTGGTGATACCAGTTGGAGTTTCCCTGGTTGCCGCAGGTGAATACCAGGTCATGTTTGGAACGACAACGATAATCAATCATGTTAACAACTTAATCAGTACAGACATTCCAACTCTTTCGGATTATTCCGGCCTTTTCCCAGCCTTCCCTTCAGGCCATATAGATCATCATGATACTGGTGCTGGTGACACTTGTGGAGACTAAAAAGATGTATAAATTCTGCGCTGAGACGTTTGCCATTGCCTTTGTCTATTCCCTTTCATTATTAGCAATTCATATTGTTATTACGGGAGTTTTCCGTTTTACAATTCAAGATAGTCTTATCATTCTTATACCTGTTTTTCTGGTAAGCTTTCCTGCTGTTATTTATGGGTATTACATCGGAGTTCGGCGATATTACGCTATCTCGAAAAAGTCACCAAATAGCACTAAAGCAGAGACCACCAATAAAACCTTTTTAAAGACAGTAAAGAGTTTCGCAACTATTTCTTTGATCATCATACCTACATTTATCGGACTGTATTTAATTATCATTGAAAAAAGCTTTTTTATTGGAATTGTAGTATCAACCTTAGGAGCGATTTCCTCAATTCCTGTGTCAAAAAAGATTTATGAATCACTCATTCAAAAAGGAATGTCATAGCATTATATCTTTGTCCAAAATAATCCGGTCAATGCGATTGATCCTTATGGTCTGCTAAATATCCTTATCGGAGGTGGCGGTAGTGCTGTTGGAGTAGGTGGCGTTGAGGGAAGCGCCGGTGTTGTGATTAATCCAGGTGTTGGTGAAAGCAAAGCAGATGTAGGAGTTTTCGGCTCCGGTGGAGGCGGATTAGGAGTAAATGCTTCTGCTGACGCATTTATTGGTTACATTAAAGGCGATATTTCCAATGTGTCAGGCACCACAATAAATCAGAATTGTACCGTCGGTCCCCTTAGCATCACATCGATTGTAGATAATAATACAGGCGATTTTTTAGGCGGAACATTAGGATTAGGTCCTTCTGCTACATTCATTGGTGGATCGGTATCGGGCAGTTTCACTGAGACATATACGTTTAGAGATTTTCTGAATGAGATACGAAACTTCTTCGATAATCCCTATGGAGATCCCTGTAAGTGATTAATATGTCAACACTCCGAAAAAACTATAGAATAATTGTGGCTATGTGGATTGTAATTGGTTCTGTCCTGATGATAGGTTCAGCTTATATTGGTGAGCACATTCTAATCCTTTTATTGCTGTTCACCGCCGGTGTGGGTGTTTACTGCTTGACGCTTAAGTGCCCCTCATGCGGTAAACCCGTCTTGCACAATCCTGTAAAGATTTTGGGTAATGAAGTCTATATCTGGACATCATGGATACCCAAGACATGTACTAAATGTGGAGAAAAGCTATAGTCCAAGACATAAAGCATTCAAGAGCGGCTGAGGCGTAAATCCTCAGCCGCTCTTTTACATAACTTTACGGCTACGACCCTATGATTTCTTGTCGAAATTATGTCAGTTAAAGGTCGATATAATAACGTATAGATCTTTGATATATAGGCAATGCGCTTTCTTTGGAGGGAGGGTACGACCGGATAAATGTCCAAAATAATCCGGTGAATTTTGTTGATCCATTTGGCCTTGATGCTTTAGGTAGGATTGCAATTGGTGCGTCTTCTTCAATGGCGTCTTCTGCGAAAACTGGAAGTAATTTAGCGACAGGTGCAGCTATTGGCGCAGGTTTAGCATTTTTAGGGGTCGAAGCAATAACTGCAGCAGTAGTGGCCGACGTTCTATGAATTTTTATTCCAGATTCTTTATATGCCTATGAAGATTTAGATATTAAGCATTTTATGGAGATGGCCGAAGCGGAAGAACTATTGGAGCAAGCTGAAATACTAAATAATGAATTAGAGTTTTATTGCAGACATACAGGTGGATGTAGAAGTGATGAAACACCATGTCAATGAAGACAACATAATAAGAGTTATGTACCCAGTAGCATCCTAAAAAAAAGGAAGGCCAACCGCTACATCTGGTGGTTGGCCTTTTCCAATGATTAGTTGACTTTCAAATTGCTATCACAGGCAAAAAAATGATGGCGGATTACGCTGATGCTCCAACCTTGTACAGACCAGGTCCTATTTCAGATAACCACAATGAGTTCGTTCGAAATTTTTTAAATTGAACGAAATGATATGGGCAATTCGTCTGCGTGGGAACCCCAGCCAACGAGCGTCAGGGGCTACAAGAAGGGACTACACGCCTCAGGCTAGGACCTTTTCCATGGCCCGGGGCAGATGACGGATCAGATCGGCAACCTGGCTGGCGGGGGTCAAATCGGCCAATGCACCGGCCTCGCGGTTGATCCTCGCCGCTGCGATGGCTGCTGCGGACAGGGAGAGGCCGTTGGAACCGATCAACGCGGCGGCCAGACCGGTCAGCGTATCGCCGGTGCCGCCCATGGCCTCCACGGAGAGTCCGTCGACGCTTTTCAGAATGCCCGATCGGTCGGATAGGTGGCCTGATCCGGGGTCGGAAAGTGATCCGGTGATCCGGGGACGCCCATTAAAGTGCGGGTCAAGTTTAAAAATGGCCTCAAAATGTTCTTAGCCGTTCAGTTTCAGGGTAAAAACCAGCGTCCTAAGCAGATTTTAAAATCCGACTTTACCGAATAGAATTCCGAAAAAGTCTTGACTATTTCGGAATAGATGCCAAAATAGTCTCCATGAAAAGATACCTTGAAAGATATATCCAAGAAGATTTAGATAAAAAAATCATTCTACTGACTGGACCACGCCAAACTGGAAAGACAACGCTATCGAAAATGTTGAAAAACGATTTTGATTATTTCAACTATGATAGTGTTGAAGACAGATTGAGCCTGAATGAAAAGTCCTGGGACCGATCAAAACCCCTGGTTATTTTTGATGAGCTGCACAAGTTAAAAAATTGGAAATCCTGGTTAAAGGGGGTTTACGATACAGAAGGTATACCACCATCCATACTTGTTACAGGCAGCGCCAAATTAGATACTTATAAAAAGGTTGGAGATTCTCTAGCAGGAAGGTTTTTCCAATTTAGAATGCATCCACTGGATCTTAAGGAAATTAATACTTATTTAAAATCAGACGATCTTGAGGCCGAGCTGGATAAACTTCTTCGGATTGGCGGTTTCCCTGAACCATTTCTAAATGGGACCAGCCGATTTTATAATCGTTGGAAAAAATCTCATCTTGATATTATTTTAAAGCAAGACCTAATTGATCTTGAAAATGTCCAACAGATCACTCAGATTGAAACCCTGATCCAATTATTAAAACATAGGGTAGGAAGTCCTATTTCATATAGTTCCCTTGCACAAGATCTGCAGTGTTCGGATAAAACGGTTAAAAGATGGTTAACCATACTTGAAAACATGTATGTTCTTTTTAAAGTTTCACCTTTCCACAAAAATATTGCCAGGGCTATTCAGAAAACGCCAAAGTTTTATTTCTACGATACCGGCCAGGTCCTTGGTGAACAAGGCATTAAGCTTGAAAACACTGTGGCATGCGCCATTCAAAAGGAGTTACATTTCCGGAAAGATTGTCTGGGAGAAGAAGGAAAACTGTATTACCTGAAGGATAAAGATGGCAGAGAAATTGATTTTTGTATAACAGCAAACAACATCCCTTCGCTATTAATAGAGGTAAAATGGAAAGACAGCAGCCTCAGTCCAAATTTTGAAACATTTAAAAAATTCTTTCCCAGCATTAAAATGGTTCAAGTTTCAAAAATACTGAATAGAGAGAAAACATATCCGAATGGGGCTGAACTCAGAACTGCATCCAAATGGTTGTCAAAATTCAAACTATCTTGATAATCATTTTTCAACAAGGAAGATGCACCGGATTTCACCGGTGATTTTGTTGTTACCAAATCTGCGATACCAACCATGGTACAGACCAGGTCCTATTTCAGATAACCACAATGAGTTCGTTTGAAATCATTTAAATTGAATGAAAAGAAATGGGCAATTCGTAGGCGTGGGAACCCCAGCCAACGAGAAATAGGGGCTACAGGAAGCGCTACACGCCTCAGGTAAGGACTTTTTCCATGGCCCGGGGCAGATGACGGATCAGATCGGCGACCTGGCTGGCGGGGGTCAAACTGGCCAATGCGCCGGCCTCGCGGTTGATCATAGCCGCTGCGATGGCGGCTTGGTGCAGGGAGAGACCGTTGGCACCAATCAACGCCGCGGCCAGCCCGGTCAGCGTGTCGCCGGTGCCGCCCATGGCCTCCATGGCGTCGATGGACGGACCGTCGACGCTTTCGAGAATGCCCGACCGGTCGGCCAGACGGTCGATTTCTCCCTTGACCAGCAGATGGCGGGCCGCATTCTTGTGTGAATAGGCTCGCTGAATCAGGTCGGGAACCTTGTTTTCGTCGTGCAGGATGAACCCGCGGGTGTAAAAGGGATGGGGGGCCGCTTCGTCGGCCAGAAAGGCCAGCTCGCCGGCATCCGGCGTGAACAGATCGTATTTGGATGCGCTGCCGCTCATCTTGGCCGCGTACATGAACCCGGCATCGGCGATCAGCAGCGGTCGACGGGGCATTTCCTCCACGGCAAAGCGGACGCGATTGTGCCAGTCCACATCCGGCTGCAGGTAGTGGAAGGTCAGGCTTTCCAGGTCGTATCCGTTAAGATCGCGGACCAGGGTTTCATACAGTCGCCGGCTGCCCTTGCCCAGGCCGATGTCCCCGACGAGAAAACCGGTGACCTTTCCGTTGCCAAGCACCTCCAGGGCCCTGACCGTTGCCGCCAGCAGGGCCGGCGTGCCACGGTTGACGGGTACGGTGTGCCCGCCGATCTGCAGGTCCTGTCCGGAAAGAGAGACGTTGCCCACGGTGAGGGGAAAATCCTCGAACGGTACGGTTCCGACTACGGCGCGCATCGAACCCGGGTCTCCTCGAAAGCCAGTTCCAGGGCATAGCCGCACAGGGTGTGGCCGATCTCTCGGGGGCGGGGCGCTTCATCGATCGTCTTGCCGACCATCTTGCGGGCCAGATAGGGCACATCCGGGCACCCGCCGCCGGAAACGTTGACGATTTTTCGGCTATTCTTCTCTACTGCGATCTTCATGTTGGCCGCGCGCACCATGAGATATTCGCCGAAGTCCTTGACCTGGTAGATGCCGACCGGTTCGAGCAACGGACCGGTGACCGGCACCACCGACAGGGGCGGAAGCCGGTTTTTGTCGAGCAGTCGCAGGATGTTCAGTTCTTCGATCAGGGGAAAGGTGATCACCAGATCGCAGCCCGAGTGGATCTCCGGCGGCGGACCCATCACCTGGACGGTCCAGCCCGCCTGTTTGAGCAGGTTTTCCGCCTGGATGACTTCGCTGGTGTTTTCGAACACCAGAAAGCCGCGGTCTTCCTGACGGACCGCCGCCGGTTTCTTTTTATTCGGGTTGCTTCTGAGAAAATTGAAAAATCCCACGCTATCCCCTGGTAATGCAGATCTGGTAGCCCTCGCCATCCGGCTTTACGCCGGTTACGGTGCATCCCTGGCTTTGGGCAGCCCGGGATACGTTCTCCTTGGAGGTGTCCGTGTCCACCATGACGATAATTTCCGATTCAGCGCCCTTTTTGATTTCGTCCAGGGTCAGCAACACCGGTTGCGGGCACGACAATCCGCGTGCATCGATGGTTGTGCTCATGATTATCCTCCTTACGCCTTTTTCCGCATGGTAAAGCCGATGAACAGGCAAACGGCCAGTCCGACAACCACGGCGGCGATGCCATGGGGGCCGACGCCCTTGGGGGAGCTGGCCAGACCGAAATTGTGGGCGAAACCGGCTCCGACGATCATTCCCATTACAAATACGGCGGCATCGCCATCGCCCTCACCGGAGAGAAACAACTGTCGACCGGGGCAGCCGCCGGCCAGGGCGAAGGCCAGACCGGCCAGGGCCATCCCGGCAAAATTCCAGACGTGCATGGTGTGGGCCACGGGCTGACCGGCAAAGCCCGGATGGAACTGACCCAGTGCCAGGTTGGTGAGAAAAGCGAACACCACGAGGCTGAGAAAGCCGGTGAGCAGATGGGTCTGACCGAACAGCACCACGTCCCGGATGGCACCCATGGTGCAGAACCGACTGCGCTGGGCCAGAAATCCGATGCCCAATCCCACGATCAGGGCAATGATGAGCGGGGCGTGCATGGCTCCGGGACCCTTGAGGCTGTAGAATAGAACGCCGCTTTTGGGTTGTCCTTCAATCTGTGGATAAATCAGCAGGAGGACCAGAAAACCCAGCATGATCAGCGGCAGCATCCACCCCACCGTGGTGTGGGTGCTCTGGGTGCGACCCAGATTGTAGCCGTTTTTGAGAAAAAGCGTACCGATCCAGATGCCGAAGGTCAAACCCAGCAATCCGAGGATGGCATTGCCGTCGCCGCCGGCCAGCCGCAGCACCGCCCGCCACGGACATCCCAGAAAGACCAGTGCCCCGATCATGGCAAAGGCGCCCAGAACGAAGCGGACAATGGGCGCCGAACCCACCCGGGGCCGGAACTCCTTGAACAGATAGGCGGCAATCATCGAACCGATGACGAACCCGATGATCTCCGGACGGATGTATTGGACCACGCCGGCCCGGTGCAGCCCCAGTGCACCGGCCATGTCGCGTTCGAAACAGGCCACACAGATGCCCATATTGCCGGGGTTTCCCAGGTTCTGCAGCAGCGATGCCAGAATGCCGATGGTTCCTCCCACGCTGACAATTCCCCAACGGCTGGCAAAAAAGTTCTTCATGATGTCCGCGTCCTCCTTTCCGCAGGTGTGATGTATTAACTTGTTATGAGTATAGACCCATTTTCACGAAACCCCGGCGAAGTCCAATTCATAATTTTGATCGGCCGCCGATGCGATATACATTCTGTCAATATGGTGCCCCGCAGAAATGAGGACATGGGCTGCTATACCGGGTTGCCACGTGTCCGCCTGCCGGTTCCCCGTTCACGAATCGCTGTCGGATGATTCGAGCCGTCACCGAATCGAACAACCTGAAAAAAAATCGGACACGCATCGATCCTTTGGTCGACAGGCGCCTGGCCCGTGAAGGGGGTCACGGGCGATGGATGCTCAGGCTTGTCGAGCAATGGTGCCCACTCACGACATCTGGCACAGCGGTTGCTGATCAAGACGGGAACACGGCGAGTTGCCGATCATTTCTATAACCGATGGAGGAAATCTGAAACATGGCAGCATACGGACCCTATCCGATTTTAACGGCGGCAGAAGTCGCCCGTACCGTGGCCAATGGCCAGACCGTCTCTTTCTCAGGCTTTACGCCCGCCGGCGCGGCCAAAGCCGTACCCGAAGCCCTGGCGGACTATGCCCGTGAACAGCATGCCGCCGGCAATCCCTTTCAGATCAGGGTGCTCACCGGCGCTTCCAGCGGGCACAGCATTGACGAGGACCTGGCCGCCGCCGAGGCGATTTCCTGGCGCTGCCCCTACCAGACCGGTAAAGCCCTGCGACGGCAGATCAACCGCCAGCAGGTGGAGTATGTGGATATGCACCTGTCCCATGTTCCCCAGATGGTGGCCTGGGGGTTTCTGGGCGACATCGATCTGGCCGTGGTCGAGGCCACCGAGATTACGCCGGATGGCCGGGTCTACCTGAGCACCTCCATCGGGGCCTCCCCGACCTACCTGAAATACGCCAAGCGCGTGGTGATCGAACTCAACCGTCACCAGTCCCCGCGGTTAAGGGAAATGGCCGACATCCTGGTCATGCCGCCGCCGCCTCACCGGAATCCGATTCCCATTCACGACCCCCTCTCGCGCGTCGGGTGGCCCTATGCCCAGGTGGACCCGGGCAAGGTGGTCGGGGTCGTTGAAAACGATGCGTCGGACCAGGTCGGCGGATTCAGCGAACCGGATGCCGTCAGCCAGGCCATTGGTGGTCATGTGGCCGACTTCCTGGGGCGGGAGATGGCCTGCGGCCGCATTCCCTCCGATTTTTTGCCGATCCAGGCGGGGGTGGGCAATATCGCCAACGGGGTGATGACCGCCATGGGAAGTTCTCCTCATATTCCTCCATTTTTCATGTACTCGGAGGTTTTCCAGGATTCCCTGGTGGACTTGATGATCGGTGAGCGTTTGCTGGGCGCCAGTGCAACGAGCCTCACCGTGACGGCCGGCAAACTGAAGGAGATCGTGGACAACATCGATTATTTTGGACCCCGAATCGTCCTCAGACCGCAGGAAATTTCCAATCACCCCGGTGTGATCCGGCGGTTGGGGGTGATTGCCATCAACACGGCCCTCGAGATCGACATATACGGCAATGTCAATTCCTCCCATGTATACGGCATGGACATTATGAACGGCATTGGCGGGAGCGGTGAATTTACACGCAACAGCTATCTGTCCATTTTTATGGCGCCATCGGTGGCCAAAGGCGGCGACGTCAGCACCATCGTGCCCATGTGCCCCCACATTGACAACAACGAGCATTCCGTCGGGGTGGTGGTGACGGAGCAGGGTCTGGCGGATTTACGCGGCCTGGGACCCCGGCACCGCGCCCGAGCCATTATCGACCGCTGCGCCCATCCGGCCTACCGGGACATCCTGCATGGCTATCTCCGGGACTCGCGATTGGGGCATATCAGCCATAACCTCGAGCACTGTTTCGATCTGCACCGCAATCTGATGGCCCACGGGTCGATGTTGCCGGTCGGGGTGCGCCGGGTTGCTTGAACATGGGGTGCAACGCCCCTTCGAATGATTTTTATTCTACGAAAAAGGGTTGACGGACAGGCGTCGATTGGGTATATGCCACTAACATATGCAGGGCGGCAGAAGCGGCCCTTTTTCTGAACCGGCAGCATCCCGATCCTTACGGGTCGAACCCGCCACGTCAGCCAAGCCATGAAGGCCACGCACCCCAGCAATGGGTGAGCGCTTTCGTGGCTTTTTTATTTGGAGGAAGACATGCTGAAACCATCGTGGCGCGGCGGCGATGCCCGCGGAAAAATCGGCAGCCAGGCGTTGACCCTGGGGCCGGCCGTCCCGCCATCGGGAACGGTGACCGAGGCCTTTTTAGGCTATGTTCGCGGCAAACGCACCCTGATGATGTCTCTGATGGGGCTGACCGCCTTTCTGGCCGTGCTGGCCGTGACCCAGGGGGCCTATGACATCACCCCGAAACACCTGCTGCGGGTCCTGATGGGCGCGACCGTCGGACCCGCCGATATTGTCGTCTGGAAGATCCGGCTGCCCCGGATCATCTCGGCCATCGTGGTCGGCTGGGGCCTCTCCCTGTCGGGCCTGAGCATCCAGTCCCTGTTGAAAAACCCGTTGGGCTCCCCGTCAACCCTGGGGATCAGCCAGGGGGCGGCGTTCGGCGCGGCAGCCGCCATCGTGTGCTTCGGTCAGCAGATGGTTTCGGTGACCGTCTTTGCCTTTGTCGGCGCCATGGGGGCCACGGCCGTGATCATGGTGCTGGCCGGGCTTCGGCGGCTTTCCCCCGAGGCCATCATCCTTTGCGGTGTGGCCCTGTCGTCCCTGTTCGCCTCGGCAACGGTGCTGGTTCAGTACCTGGCCTCGGACACCCAGCTGGCCGTGGTCGTCTTCTGGACCTTCGGCGATGTGGCCCGCGCCGGATGGGCCGAGATCGGCCTCCTGGCCGCCGCGGTGACCGTTGCCTCCCTCTTTTTGATCTACCGGCGATGGGATTTGAACGCCATGGCCGCCGGGGAAGAGACCGCCAGGGGGCTGGGCGTGAGCGTCGGCCGCATGCGGATTTACGGCATGCTGGCGGCCGCCCTGGTGGCCGCCCTGGCCACGGCATTTCACGGCGTGATCGCCTTTGTGGGGCTTATCGCGCCGCACATTGCCAAGCGGCTGGTGGGCGCGGACCATGGTCTGCTGATCCCGTTTTCGGCCATCATCGGTGCCATGCTGCTGCTGGGGGCCGATACCATCGGGCGGGCGGTGATCGGTTCCGGCGCCCTGCCGGTGGGCATCGTCACGTCTTTCATGGGGGCCCCCATGTTTCTCTTCCTGCTGGTCCGGGGCTATCGATGATCCTGTCGGTAGATGACGTCCGTTTTTCCTACAACAGCCATCCCGTGCTGGACGACGTCTCGTTTTCCGTGGGAAAGGGGCGCATACTGGCCATCCTGGGGGTTAACGGGGCCGGCAAGTCGACCCTGCTCAAATGTCTCAACCGGATTCTGAAACCCCGGTCAGGGGCGGTGTTCCTGGGACGGGAAAACCTTTTCGAGCTGCCCCGGGATGCCGTTGCCCGGCGAATGGGATATGTCCCCCAGCAGCACGCGCAGGCCCAGCTTACCGTATACGAGGCCGTCCTTCTGGGCCGCAGGCCCCACATGGGGCTGAGGGTGGGGGACGCCGATCTTGCCGTGGTCGAAGAAACGCTGGAACGGATGGGACTTTCCGGGCTGGCCCTTCGCCCCGTGTGCGACCTGAGCGGGGGAGAAGTACAGAAGGTCATGATTGCAAGGGCCCTGGCCCAGTCGCCGACCGTCCTGCTCCTGGACGAACCCACCAGCAACCTGGACCTGAAAAACCAGATGGACGTGATGGACCTGATTCGATCCGTGGTGGTTGAGAACGGTCTCATGGCCGCGGTCGCCATCCACGACCTGAATCTGGCCGTTCGTTTTGCCGATCGATTCCTCTTTCTCAAAAACCATCGGGTTCATGCACTGGCCGCCAGGGAGGATCTGGACGCAGGGGTTATCGAAGACGTTTATGGCCTCGAGGTCCAGGTGGCAACGGTGGGCGGACATCGGGTGGTGGTGCCGGTGTGAATGTTGACGGATTCTTAAAAAAGCCGATATCTGCGTTACGCTTCATCCCTCGTCACTGCGGAGTACCGTAAGTACGCTGCCTACGGCACCCGCGATAGCGGTATTCTCGGTCTTCGCAAGCCTTGATCTCGGCTTTTTTACGAACCCGTCGGAAAAACGACTTTTTACAAGGACATCAATGTTGATAGTGAGGAGCAACCAATGAAGTACAGAATCTGGCTGCCGGTGATGTTGCTACTGGTGTGGATGGCCACGCCTGTACTGGCGCAGTCGCTGACCGTCACCGATATGGCCGGGCGCAGTGTGCGTGTGCCGGCCGAACCGGATCGGATCGTCTGCCTCGGCCCCGGCGCCCTGCGGCTGATCGTCTATCTGGATGCCCAGGACCGGGTGGCGGGGGTCGAGGCCATGGAAAAACGCTTTGCTGCCGGCCGCCCCTACTGGTTGGCCCAGCCGCAACTGCACACCCTTCCCGTTGTCGGTCCCGGCGGGCCGGGGGCCATCAACAAGAAGCCGGACATGGAGGCCGTGCTCAGGATTGGGCCCGATCTGATTTTTGCCACCTACATGGATGCGCCGCTGGCCGACGAGGTGGCCGCTACCCTGGGGATTCCCGTGGTGGTGCTCAGCTACGGGGAATTGTCCCGATTCGACCGGGCCGTATACCATTCGCTTGAACTGGCCGGCAGGATCCTCAACCGCCAGCGGCGGGCCGACGAGGTGGTAAAATATATCGAGGATCTGCGCGCAGAATTGAAGCGGCGGACGGCCGACACCCATGACGGGGAGAAACCCGGCGTTTTTGTGGGCGGCATCGGCTACCGGGGTGCCCACGGCATCACCAGCACGCAGCGTAACTACATACCGCTGGACTGGAATCATGCCGTCAACCTGGCCGGACGGGTGGACGCCGCCATCGGCAGCCACGTTTTCGTGGACAGGGAGGTCCTCCTGGGCCTCGACCCCGAGGTCATTTTTATCGACGGGGCCGGTCGGGACCTGGTGGCCGAAGACTACCGCAAACGGCCGGATTTTTACCGCGCCCTGTCGGCTTTCCGGAGCCGGAAGGTATACCGCCTGCTGCCCTTTAATTTTTACACCACCAACATCGGCACTGCGATGGCTGATGCCCTTGCCATCGGCAAGACCCTCTACCCGTCGCGGTTTGCCGATGTGGACCCGGCCGAACGGGCCGATGCGATATACGCTTTTCTGGTCGGGCGGCCGGTCTACGATCAAATGGCCGCAGACTATGGCCCGGTGGGGGAACCCGTGAGGTTCCTGCAGCCATGAACGCCGCATTCAGAGGGGACGATCAATAACAAACGGTCCATGAATGGCCGGCCGTCCACGGCGGGAAACCGGCGGCGCCAAGCCGCCTGGCGTTAATGATTCACAACGGGGAGGAGGGGATACTCGGCGGATGCAGCGCATTCCATGACGCGGCCTGCCGGCTGCCACGGGCGGAACCGGCAGCGGCATCGGAAGGCTCGGGCAGCGGATGCAACGCATCATCTTTTTTCAAGCGAAGCCAGGAAGACTTCAGCCACATAGTGACTTCGTCACGGGGTTCGGCCCGGCAGGTGGGATACCGCCGGGGCATGAACCGAGACATGGAACCTGTTACTCAGCTTGAAAGGAGATGGTCGAATGCAGAAAGCCGTTTTTTTTATGATAACCTTCACCCTCATGGTTCACGGCGGTGCGGTTTTGGCTTCGGATGACGTGCATACCCTGGAGGACATTACCGTCCTGGGCGAGGGCACCGTTTCGCCCGAGCAGCAAATCCAGCGGATCGACATCGCGGACACGGGCGCGGCGGTGGCGGCGACCCTGCCCGATGTGCTCGGCAAGACATCGGGTATCGATGTGCAGAAGCGGTCGGTCCTGACGCCCAAGAGCAGCCAGGTCAGGATCCGCGGATTCGACGAGCGCCGGTCACTGATCATGCTGGATGGACGGCCGCTCAACGGCACCGGTGTCATGGGCGGTCAGTTCGTGGACTGGAGCAGCATATCCCTCCAGCATTGGGAATCGGTCGATGTGGGCAAGGGTGCCTTCAGCGCAAAATACGGAAACACCCTGGGCGGTATCATCAACCTGGTCCCGGCCAAACTCAGCCGGGAGCCTGCCGCCACGGCCGCCGCCGGGTACCAGCGCTACGACACCTGGTCGCTGGACGCCGCTGCCTCGGGGCGGACCGACTCACTTGGGGGGCGCTTCTCGGCCGGCTACCTGGAAACCGACGGCCACCTCAGGAACAGCGAGGCGGAGCGGGTCGCCCTTTCCGGAGAGATAACCGGTTTCTGGGGCGATGACGGCGAAATTACGGCCGGCATCCGATACACCGATGGCGATTACGGCATGCCGGTGGCCAACCAGGCCGGCACCCCCGGATTGGATCCCCGTTACCCGGAAAGTATCGGCAGCTATCTCATCGGTCCGGGAATCCGTTTTCCCACCGGGGATACCCATGGGGACAACAGCACCTATACCAAAAAACGCACCGAACTGGACCTGGGGGTGCAAAAACAACTGGCCGGCGTTGATGCCGAGGTAAAACTGTATTTCAATACCGAAGACCGCACGGATACCATCACCTCATATGACCAGGGTGTGGTGGTCCTGGAACGGGACGCCACCCCCGACCGCTCCTGGGGGTGGGTCGCGCGATGCGAAAAAGCGGTGGCCGCCCATCGACTGGGCGCCGGCATCGACGGGAACTACCAGGGATACGGCGGCACGGAGAACACCTACGTCCGCTCCGGATACTTCCCCGTTCCGCCGACGGACGGCGGCGACGAGTGGGACGGCACCCGCTGGCACGGGGCGTACGTCGACGACCAGTGGGCGCTGGCCGACCGGCTGGACCTTTACGTCGGACTCCGCTACGAAGACTACTACGGGGACCGTACCGTGGATCAGGTTTCCGGCTACAGCGGGGGGCGGCCGGCCGGATACGAACCGGTCGAGGCCCGATTCGATGAAGAGGTGCTTCTGCCCAAGCTGGGAATGGTATACCGTCCGGCCGACGGCCTGTCCCTGTTCGGCCGTTTTGCCCGGGCGACCCGCTTTCCCGACAATCCGGCGTTTTACTGGTACTACGGCGGCTACCGGCCGGAAGTGGACCCCGATTCCGATGTGGTCCGTAGCGATCTCACCTATGAGGACGCCCTTCAATACGAGGCGGGGGCGACCTTTACCGGGCTGCCGGGCCTGAGGGTGTCGCTGAGCGGGTACACCTACCGGGTCGATGACTACATCCGCTGGATTTTCGGCTACTCGCCCAGTCGGGTGGTCTACAACATCGATCAGGTGGAATTCACCGGGGTGGAACTGGACATGGAGGGGCGCATCTGGAACGGTCTGTCCGCCTTTTTCAATTTCACCTGGCAGGATACCCGGAAAACGGGCGATGTGCTCGATGCCAGCAACGCGTTGAGCGATTCGCTTTCCGAACTGCCCGACTATAAATTCAATGCGGGCATCCAATACCGGCGCGACGATGGTCTGCTGGCAACAGCTGCCGTGCGCTGGGTGGATGACCGGCAGGTCCCCTTTATCGACAGCAACAGCTCTTCAAGTCCGGACGGCGCTCCGGTCGGCAGCCGTGTCACGCTGATGGATCTGGACGCCTATGCGGTGGTGGCGCTTTCCGTGCGCTGCCCGTTGTGGAAAGGACGGACCCGGGGATTTTTAACCGCTGGTGTGGACAATCTCTTCGATGAGCGGTACGAGGAGGAATACGGCTTCCCCGCCATGGGGCAGACCTTTTTCATCAGTGCCGGGTTCGAGATCTGACGATTAGGAAAAATGTGCGGTCCGCCGCAAGGCGGATGCGTATCTGTTTGTTATTCCATATTCAAATTTCTGGAGGTGATTATGCAGCCCGACCCCGTTCATCCGCAGACGATGCAACTCACACCCGTGGGCGTGGTGAGAAGCGCGATCGACAAACCCATGCTGTCCGCCGACGAAGCGGACCTGTCGCTCGCCGATCGCATGGACAATATCAAGGCCTATCATCGCCGGGTGGAAAACACCGTCTGCCAGCTGGTCATCGGCCCCCAATGGGCGGACCTGTTGGACGGAATCGAGGATTTTTCCCATGTGCTGGTGCTCTATTGGCCTCACCTGATCGACCCGGCCCGGCGCAGCCTGAGAAAAGTTCATCCCATGGGACGCAAGGACCTTCCCCTGAAGGGCATATTCGCCACCTGCAGTCCGGCCCGGCCCAACCCGGTGCTGGTGTCGGCGGTGCCGCTGGTGGCCAGAAAGGGCAACGTCCTGGAGGTCAGGGGCCTCGAAGCCGTGGACGGCAGCCCCATTATCGACGTGAAGCCCTATTCCAGGTCCTACCTTCAGGTGGACAACCTCAAGGTGGCGGACTGGATGGAGACGATTCACCGGGAAATGGAAAAGGAGGCCTGATATGGACGCCCGACAGATCATGGACAGTGATGCTTTCAAACGCTGCCAGGCTTTTCACGGCCACGTGTGCGGCGGGCTGGCCATCGGTTACCTGGCGGCCACCGCCGGGTTGGACTGGCTGCGGGAAAAGCGGGCGCTGGATGAAGAGCTGGTGGCCATCGTGGAGACCGATGCCTGTTGCGTGGACGCCATTCAGGCGCTGACCGGCTGCACGTTCGGCAAGGGCAACCTGATTCACCGGGATTACGGGAAAATGGGCTTTACCTTCTTCAATCGCCGCACCGGCCGGGGGGTGCGCCTGGCCATGAAACCGGACGCGTTTCGGGTCAACGACCGCCAGATCACATTGTTCCGAAAAACGCGCGACGGCAGCATTACGGATTCGGAAAGGGCGGAACTGGACGCCCTGGGCATGCAGCGGACCGTCGATGTTCTCAATACCCGTGCTGAAGATCTTTTCAGCATTTCTGCGGTGACCGCCGGCATGCCGGACAAGGCGCGCATCGAGCCGTCCACGCCCTGTGCCCGCTGCGGTGAGCCCACCATGGCATCCAAGCTGGAAACGGTGGACGGGGCTCGGGTTTGCCGGGGGTGCCTGGCTTAACAGGATGTTGAAAAACGATTGCGCTTGTCCATACGGCGTTAAAATTCGTCTCAAAATACTCATTTATCACTCATAAACTGCGCTATTTCGCCGAATTTCGCATTGTCTGCCCTGCGCTCATGACGTTTTTCAACACCCTGTTGATCGACTCATCGGCCCAAAGCGGCCTCGTCCGACCGGCCGGGCCGGTGAAATAAACATCGGTTTGACGCCGTCGATGACCGGACTGCTGCCCCGATGTTGTTATTCAATAATGGGTCTGGTATGTTCGGTCCGCAGGCATTCGCCAACGGTCATGCACCGACAGCAAGAAAAATGGGGACACCCCGTTTTCGGATGAGGCAGCCCGATGGACAGCGACTGCGTTTCTGGTTGTACTGCCGGAAACCGGTCAGAAGGGTGCCATGGTGCTGGCTGAGCGGATCCGGACAACCGTGTCGGGCCGCGTAACCCGGACCGACGGGCATCCTATCTCCATTACCGCCGGTTTCGGCGTAACCGGTTTCTCTCCTCAAGCGGATGGAATCGCGGTTACGCCGGCATCGCTGCTCCGGCAGGCCGATATTCTGCTTTACGAAGCCAAGGCAGGGGGGCGCAACCGGGTCAAAGGGCGCCCGTTGCCCCCCCTGAGCCACCTGCCTGTCCCGCACCCATGACCCGCAGGTCTTGGCCGGGGCATGCCTGCCCCTGGCCACCTTCACCCGGCGGCGGCCACATAGATATCGTTGACCCGTTCCCAGTCGACCACCTTGAAGAAGGCATCGATATACGCCGGGCGGCGGTTCTGGTATTTCAGGTAGTAGGCATGTTCCCAGACGTCAATGCCCATCACCGGTGTTTTTCCCCGGCTGACGGGGCTGTCCTGGTTGGGCGTGGCCACGATCTCCAGTTTCCCCCGGTCCAGGGCCAGCCAGACCCAGCCGCTGCCGAAAAGCAGGGCGGCGGTACTGGAAAACGCGTCCTTGAATTTCTCATAGCTGCCGAATTGCCGGGTGACGGCCTCGGCCACCGGCCCGCTGAAAGGGACCTCTTTTTTCAGCATCGGCCACCAGAACGCGTGGTTGGCATGTCCGCCGGCATGATTTCTCACAGCCGTGCGAATGCCCTCGGGAACGGCGTCCAGGTCTTTTAGAAGGGCTTCAGCGGTTTTATCGTGGAGCGCCTCATGCCCCTCAAGGGCGGCATTCAGCTTGTCCACGTAAGTCTGGTGGTGCCGGGTGTGGTGAATTTCCATGGTCCGGGCATCGATGAAGGGTTCGAGTGCGTCGTAGGCATAGGGCAGTCCGGGTAATGTGTGGTTCATGGTCAGTCCTCCAAGACAAACGGATTCGGTTTTCTCATATACGGGGCCCCGCGGCGTTCCGTTACCCGCCGTGACGGGATATCCTCACATGCTCTTCGACATCGGGGCCGTCCCGATGTTGACAAACAATGGCAACGCCCATAACATAAATCAAATCGATTAAATTTATAAATATATAGATAGAATTTATACGAATGATCACGCACACCCAACTGGCGTACCTGGTCGCTGTGGACCGATACGGGAGCTTTTCCAAAGCGGCCGAGCGGTGTTTCGTCACCCAGCCGACCTTGAGCATGCAGATTCAGAAACTGGAGTCGGAACTGGACGTAACCCTTTTCGATCGCGGCAGGAAACCGGTTCAGGCCACTCCCGTCGGCAAGGCGGTCATCGATCGGGCCTACCGGACCCTGAAGGAACTCAAAGGCGTCACGGAGGTGGTCCGGGAGCAACGGGAAGCGGCGTCCGGAGAACTCCGGCTGGGCATCATTCCCACCCTGGGGCCCTACCTGCTGCCCCGGTTCATTCCTGATCTGCTCACGTCCCACAGCCGCATTCGGGTGACTGTCCGGGAACTGCTGTCCATGGATATCGTTGAGGGGTTGCGCAGGGATACTTTGGATGCGGGCATCGCCGCCACTCCGCTGGAGCAGAAGGGCATCCGGGAGACCCCATTGTTTTTCGAGCCTTTTTACGGTTTTGTGTCGCCGGGTCACCGTCTGGCGGAAAAGACGCGCCTGTCCACCGGCGACTTCATGCCCGATGAGATGCTTCTTCTTCACAATGGCCACTGCATGCACGGACAGGTGTCCCGGCTGTGCACGGGATCTGCGGATCTCAGTGGAGAAGGCCCTGCACGGCTGCGCTTTGTGGGCGGAAGCCTGGATGGACTGATTCGTATGGTGGCGTCGGGGCACGGCGTCACCCTGCTTCCCGAATTGGCGGTCATGACGCTGGCACCGGCGTCCAGGGGACTGCTGCGGCCCCTGGAATCACCGGTACCGGCCCGGGAGGTGAGCCTGATCACCCACGGTCCGGAGGTCAAGACCCGGCTGCTGGAAATTCTCAGACAATCGATCCTGAAGGGGGTTCCCGACGGACTGAGAGAACAAAAGCCGGCCTGGCGAATTATCGGCGCAAAGCCCGGTTGACGCCAGTGCCGTGCCGCAGCGGCTTTCATCGGAGAAAAACGCTTCCGTCCGAAGGCCGGTTTTCTTCGGACCCGGGCGGCCGGACCCGCCGACCCCCGATCCGCTCCCAGCCTCCGCAGCATTCTACAGCGGTGGAGACGATCTTTGCCGGGGTCAGTCCCGTGTTGACCCCGGCCGGGAAAAAGGATACCCTTCCCCGAAAGTTACCTTTTCAAGCATCCCTTTTTATTCATTTGCAGTCCGAGAAAAGAATCATAAATCGGCGTTACCGTCTCGTTGACGCCATCGGGGGCCCGGTTTAAGAATCCGGGGATTCAGACCTCCCTTGCAGGCGGTGGCCTTTTATCCGATGACGTCTCCGGCGCCCCAGGCAGCGCCGAAGATCCGGTCGTTCCACCCCAACCCACAGGAGTAGATGCAATGGAATTCGCTCCCTGGCCGACACAGAACTGGCCCGACGGTGTCCCCCACGAGATTCATGATTATGACATGCCCTTGTTTCAATTGCTCGACGACGCGGCAAGGGACTATCCGGATCAGACCTATACGATCTTCAGCGGTGCCCCGCGAACCTTCGCCCAGGTCAAGGATACGGCCGACAGAATCGCCCATTTTCTGCATGCCAAGGGAATCCGAAAAGGCGACCGCGTAGCCATTTTCCTGCCCAACCTGCCCCACTATCCGGCCATATACTTCGGCATCCTCAAGGCCGGTGCGGTCTGTGTGACCTGCAACCCGCTCTATACGCCCGGTGAACTCAACTATCAGCTCACGGATACCGGGGCCAGGGCCCTTTTCTGCATGGACCATCCCCAATTCTACCCCACCACCGAAAAAGCCATCCAGGGCACCGACGTGGAGACCGTGGTCGTCTGCAGCGTCAAATCCTATCTGCCCCGGCTCAAGGGGTTTCTGGGCGGGTTGCTCGGTAAAATCCCCCGTGCCGCGCGCCACGCCCCCGGGCACCTGATGTTTGACGACGTGGTGGCCCGCGCCCAACCCGCTCCGCCGGCCGTGGACATCGATCCGACCGGGGACCTGGCGTTGATCATCTACACCGGCGGCACCACCGGGGTGCCCAAGGGGGCGGCCCTGACCCATGCCAATTTTGTGTATGACCTGATGGCGCTGGATGCCTGGGCGCGGCTGGTATACGAAGACGGCGGAGCGGTGGAAGGCATCCGCAGGGGCGGCCATCACTGTTACCTGGGCGTACTGCCCTGGTACCACAGCTTCGGCATGACCTGCGCCATGCTGTCCGCCTGTGCATCGGGCAGCCGCCTGATCTGCGTGCCCGACCCGCGGGCCGGCGACCCGCCCTTTACCGAGGTGCTCAAGCTGGTGGAAACGCACCGGCCCACCCTGATGCCGGCGGTGCCAACCGTCTTCGTGGCCTTTACCAACCATTCCCTGCTGGATGAGTTTGACCTGACTTCCCTGATGGGGTGCTTCTCGGGCGGAGCGCCCCTGCCCCCGGAAGTGTGCAGACGCTTCGAAGAGAAGACCGGTGCCGTGATATTCGAGGGGTATGGATTGAGCGAAACCGCTCCGGTGGCCACGGCAAACCCGACGTTCAGAGACCGGCGCAAGATCGGATCCATCGGCTTTCCCATGCCCGGTACCAACATCAAAATCCTGGACGCCGACACCGGCCGGGCCGAAATGGCGCCGGGAGAAGACGGCGAGGTGGCCGTTTGCGGGCCCCAGGTCATGAAGGGCTACTGGAACAAACCGGAAGAGACGGCCGAGGTGTTCCGTGAATTCGACGGCCGCCGTTATTTTCTCACCGGCGATATCGGCCACGTGGATGCGGACGGGTACGTGGTGATCACGGACCGTAAAAAAGACATGATACTGGTGGGGGGCTTCAATGTCTACCCGCGGGAGGTGGAGGATATTCTCTTCACCCATCCCAAGGCGGCCCTGGCTGCCGTGGTCGGCGTTCCGGATGCCAAAAGCGGAGAAACGGTCAAGGCGTTCATCCAGCTCAAAGATGGCGAAACCTGCACCGAATCGGAAATCCGCGATTTCTGCAAGGAGAATATGGCTGGCTACAAACGGCCCAAGGCCATCGAGTTCCGCGATACGATTCCGGTTTCCAGCGTCGGCAAGGTGCTGCGGCGGGTGCTGCGGGATGAAGCGCGGTAGAACGCATAAAACCATCGGTTGACCGTCGGCAGCCGGCGGACATGAGGCCTTGCCGCTTTTTCCTGTTCGACCTGAAGCGGTCGAGGCCACTTTTCAGCGTCCTGCCTGCCGGAGCCGGCAAAAGCGAGGGCCCGGCCAGATAAACCGGTCGGTGCCGATCCGGTGCACACAGGTCAGCGGCGTGACATGGACGTGAAGACGCCTGCCGGGGTGTTTCTGGATGGTTCAATGAATATGAAAACGCCTTAATGGTAGTACCATCAATTCAGTCCAAGATGGCCGGATGTCGTTTCAGGATTCTGACGCAAAATCGGATAGATTCGTATACAATACTTTATTATAATTAATAAAAAAATACTTTTTGTTCCTTTTCCGCAGCTGCTGCAACCATCATAAAAATGGTTGACAAGCCTTTCGATATCCAGTAGCGGTACGACCACCGAACTGTGAATGCGATTCATTCATTTATCTGAAAATAATTTCATGCACCGGCATCAATCGCGCCTGTGCAGCCACGGTTGCGGACGGTGGGTGTTTTCAATGCGTTTTTGGCCGCAACCGGACAACGAATGGCGGGACGATGTTCAATCCGGTAAACGGCAGCGGGATGACCGGTAATGTGGCCCTTCAGATCGAAGCGGCCATTCTGGACGGAAAGCTTTCGCCCGGGGAAAAAATTCCCAGCGAACGGGAGCTTCAAACGCTTTTCAAAACCGGTCGCGGTGTGGTCCGGGAAGCACTCCGGGAGCTGAAGCAAAAAGGGCTGATCGAAACGCGCAGGGGAGGGCAGGGCGGTACCTATGTCAAGAAAATCGGTGCCTACGAAGCCAGTCAGCCCCTGACGCTGATGATCAAACAGCGCGACATCGACATTGCCGACCTCATCGAGTTTCGTGAATCCATAGACAGAACGGTCACCATCCTGGCTATATCGAGAGGAGACGACGACCAGGCGGCAGCACTTTTGAGGGGCGTCGAGAAACTTGAAACGGCCGGACTGTGCCCCTCGCCCTCCATGGCGCGCATCACCGAGGTGGATCGGGAACTGAATCTGCTGCTGGTGAAGATGACCCGAAACCCCCTTTTCGACTGGATCATGCAGACCATTCAAATCAGTTTCGGTTCCTATGACTACGTCCTGTACGAAGATGCCTATTATCGGGAAAAGACGATCCAAAACTGGCGGGAAACGGCCACGGCCATTGCCGCTCGTGAGCCGCTCGAGGCCCTTTCGTTCATCGGCTTCCATTATGTTTTGCTCAATCGCTGCATCCGCGAAAATAAAAAGGACTCTGACGCATGATGACATCCGGGAAGGATGCCGGCCACGGTGCGAATCCCATCTTGAAGGTCGACCATGTCACCAAAAAGTTTGGCGAACTGGTGGCCGTCAATGATTTGAGCTTTACGGTCGAAAAGGGACAGATTTTCGGCATCGCCGGTCCCAACGGCGCCGGCAAATCCACGGTTTACAACCTGATCACCGGTTTCTACCCTTTCGACGGACGGATCGAATTCGATGGGCGGACCATTTCCGGACTGCAGCCCCATCGGATTGCCCAACTGGGTATCTCGCGCACTTTCCAGATCCCCCAGACCTTTCCCAGCCTGACGGTGGAAAAGAGCATCAGCGTGGGCAACCGCTTCGGTGCGCAGGGGCGTTTTGACCCGGCGTACGTGGAAGAGATCATCCGTTTTCTGGACATGCAGGCCATCCGGCACCAGCCCACCGGGCAGCTGAACCTGCTGGGCAAGAAAAAACTGATGATGGGCGCCGCCCTGGCCACCCGGCCGAAAATCCTCATGCTCGATGAACCCATGGCCGGCTCCAACGCCAACGAGATCAAGGACCTCATGGCGTTCATCCGCCGGATCAATACGGACATGGGGGTGACCATCATCATCATCGAGCATTTCATGAAGGTGTTGACCGAGTTGACCGAAACCCTGCTGATTATCGAAACGGGCGGCGAAATCTGTTGCGGAGATCCCGTGGCAGTGACCTGTGATCCGCGGGTGATCGAGTGTTATCTGGGGGATGCGTATGCTGAAGGTAGCTGATCTTAACGCCTATTATGGCCAATTCCACGTGCTCAAGGATGTTTCCATCGAAGTGGACAAGGGCTCCGTGGCCGTGATGCTGGGGCCCAACGGGCACGGCAAAAGCACCCTGCTCAAAGCCATCTGTGGACTGGCCGAACGCGTGGAGGGCAGGATCTCCTGCAATGGCCGGGAAATTCTCGGCCAGCCGGCGGAGAGCCTGGTCAACCAGGGCGTGGTCTACATTGCCGAGAACCGGGAGCTTTTTCCGGATATGACCGTAATTGAAAACCTGAAGCTGGGCGCCTATTCAAAAAATGCCCGACCCCGCGAAAAACAAAACCTGGAGCGGGTCTTCGACCTGTTTCCACGACTGGCCGAGCGCCACCATCAGCTGGCCTCCACCATGAGTGGCGGGGAGGCCAGGATGCTGGCCATCGCCCGGGGCCTGATGGCCAATGCCGACTTCCTCTGCGTCGACGAGCCTTCCCTGGGGCTGCAGCCGAATCTGCGTCTGGAAGTGTTCAACATCATTCAGGAAATCAACCGGCAGGGAATGACCATACTGCTGGTCGAACAGAACATCCCCCAGATCACCGAGATGGCCGACCGGATCTACGTCCTAGAGGAAGGCTGCATCACTTTTTCCGGCAATAAGGATGACGCCCTGGGCAACGACCACCTCAAAGAGATTTTTCTGGGCATGTAAACCAGCCACACCCCTGGCACAGAAGCATGATCATGGCCATACATCGCCTTTTCAGGCAATCCCGGGAACCCGCCGCGTGCATTTCGTCCCCTTGCCGGTAAACGGAGCGGAACCAAGATGACAATGAACGAAGATACCCTGTTCCTGATCTACGAACTCATCGACGTGATCATCAGCGGACTGACCAACGGATCGGTATATGCGTTAATGGCCGTCGGGCTGACCCTGGTATACGGCGTAACCAAAGCCTTCAACTTCGCATACGGCTCCTTTTTCAACCTGGGCGGCTATTTCGCCTGGATCATGATCAATTTCGTCGGACTGGTGGGCGGGTACTTCTCCGTCTTCCTGGCGGTGGTTCCCCTCATGTTCGCCGTGGGCTACGCTCTCGAAAAAACCATGGTGGCCCCCCTGAGAAAGCGGGATGAGTGGGAAATGAAAGTCATGATGCTGACCCTGGGACTGGCCCTGTTCATGGACAACCTGTACGCCGTGGTCTTCGGCGGCCGCGTCAAGTCCCTGCCGGCCATCCTGGAAGGCACCCTGGAGACGGGGAACCTGGTCTTCTCCTACCAGGACATCATGATCTTCTTCCTGTCCATCAGCGGCATCCTGCTCTTCGGCTGGATTCTGAACAACACCCGCACGGGCATGGCCGTTCAGGCCGTGGCCCAGAACCCGGAAGGGGCCAGGATCGTCGGCATCCCCAAAAACCGGATTTTTGCGGCCACCTTTGCCATTTCGACGGCCATGGTGGGTTTCGGCGGCATCCTGCTCAGCCAGAAGTACTTCATCTCGCCCATGTCCGGTGGCGCCATCATGATCAAGTCCTGGGTGATCACCGCCTTCGGGGGGATGGGCTCCATTCGCGGCGGCCTATACGCCGCCTTCATTATCGGCATGCTCGAAGCCTTCGTGGGCTGGACCTTCGGTATGAGCTACGGCATGATCGCTCTCTTCGTTTTACTGCTAACCACCCTGGCGGTAAGGCCCCAGGGGTTGATGGGAAAAGGCTGACGCTCTATGAGTATAAAACGTATGCTGACCATGATGGGGGCGGTCTATGCCGCCATGGCCCTCATGCCCCTGTTTGTGGGTGACGTCCGTTTTGTCATGCACATCCTGATCATGTGCCTCATCTGGGCCGTCGTGGCATCCTGCTGGGATGTCATCATGGGCTTTGCCGGCATCTTCTCCTTCGGGCAGGTGGCTTTTTTCGTCATCGGCGCCTATTTTTCCGCCATTATTACGGTCAATTTCGCTGTGCCGGCGGTGTTGGCCATCCTTCTGGCGGGCCTGTTTACGGCAGCCATGGGGGTTCTTGTCGGCCTGCCCTGCCTCAAACTGGCCGGACCATACGTGGCCCTGGTGACCTTCGGCGTGCACATGACCCTGATGCCCCTGCTGCGGGGCGATATCGGAAAGGCCATCGGTTCGGGCGGATCGGTCGGCATTCTGACCATCCCGCCGATCAGCATATTCGATTATACCTTCAGTTCGGCCAACCTGGTACCCACCTTCTACCTGACCCTGGTGCTGACCGTCATCTGCTCGCTGATCATCATGGTGGTGATCAAATCATACTGGGGGACGGCGTTCCTGGCACTCAAAGATTCACAGGAATTTGCCATGAGCCTGGGGGTCAGCGCCTTTAAATACAAACTGATGGTCTTTGCCGTCACCTCTTTTCTCACCGGTATCGTCGGCGCCTTTTACGGCCACTACATCGGCATGATCTCCACGCGTATGCTCGAGCTTGACCTGTTCTGCACCCTGATGGTCATGCTGGTGGTGGGGGGCATCGGCCACTTTCCGGGGGCCATCTTAGGGGCAATTATCACCGTCACCGCCAACGAACTGCTGGCGCCGCTGGGTGCCTACCGGGCCGTTACCATGGGGGCCCTGGTGGTGATTTTAGTGCTGGCGCTGCCCAACGGCGTCATGGGCTTCTGGACCAAACCCCTGTCCGCCGGGGCGAAGCAGGGCTGAACGCAGGGCCGGCCGGGCCCCTTCAGCCGTCGCCATGGTTTCCTCAGGCATTTCGGTCCTGGGGCAGGCAGCGGTCAGCGTATCTGAAAACGACAATGCTTAAACTGGAAAACCACCTTTATGCCATTGTATCGCAGGCGTATTCAACATTACCATTAAATGAAAGGAAGGGCGCGACATGAAACGAGTGACGATACTATCGATGGTAATGGCCTTTTTGGTTCTCTCCGGGTCGACGGCCATGGCCGCCGACAACATTCCCGTGGGTGTTCCTCTGGCCATGACCGGTGCCTATACCGGCTCTGGCGATGACTATTTCAAGGGCATCAAGATGGCCATCGACGAGATCAACGAGGCCGGCGGCCTGCTGGGCAAGCCCGTCGAGATCATCCGCTACGATTCCAAGGAATTTGCCCCCGAAGTGGTCATGCAGGGCGCCGATTACCTGTGCGGCCAGAAGAAGGTCACCTCCGTGCATGCCGGATGGGCCGGATGGGGCCAGGACGTCCGTGCCTATGGCAAGTACGACGTGCCCTTTTTTGCCGACGACGGCTCACAGGCCGCCGTGGATGTCTACAGGGAAAACCCGGCCCAGTATTCGAATATTTTTCAGCTGACCGATGTGGGCATCGAACAGGCCAAGAGCATGTTCCGGGTGCTGATGGCCCTGCCTTACGAGTATCCCAACAAGAAGGCCGTCATCATCAACACCGATGACTCCTGGGGCGTCGAAGTGGGGGATACCCTGGAATCCAGCTTCAAGAAAAAGGGGTGGAAGGTCGCCAAGCGTGAAACCGTGCCATACGGCACCAACGAGTGGGGGGCCATCCTGACCCGTATCCGCAGGATCAAACCGGCACTGATCCACATCGAGATCCCCAGCGCTCAGGAGAACATCACTTTTTTCCGCCAGTTTATCAAAAAGCCCACCAGCTCGATCCTGAGTCTGGGATGGGGGATCACCCCGCGCGAAGTGGTGGAGAACCTGGGCGACGCCGCCGACGGGATCGTGGGTGAGATGCCCACCGGCCTGCCCGGTCCCGTGGCACCCAATGCCGCCGGTCAAGCCTGGATCGACAAGTTCGTAAAATTATACAATCACCAGATCCCGGCCGGCTCATGGGCAACCTACACCGGTGTTATGGCATGGGCCAAGGCGGTAACGGCCGTGGGCGATGCTTACGACTTCAAGGCCGTGAACGCCTATCTCCGGGAAAACGGCTATAACGGGCATCAGGGCCTGATCAGGTGGGACAAGGATAATGTCCTGCGCGCACAGGAAGCCGCACCGGTGGTGCACTACCAGGTGCAGGGCGGCGAGCTGAAAGCCATTTACACCGATCCGCCAACCAGGGCCTACAAGGATAGTAAATTCATCGTTCCACGCTGGATAAAATAAGCGCCGGCGCGGCAGCGGGGGGGCCGGGTGGCCCCGGCCCCCGGTTTCCCGAACCTCTGACTCTGAAGGTCTTGAAAGGCTCGTGTTCCGACCGGTTCGGACACCGACAACGAATATGACCGACTCTCTTTTCATCAAAACCAATTTCGACCTGTGTACCGGCTGCAGCCTCTGCCAGCTGGCCTGCAGCCTGCGTTTGCTGGGCGGTTTCAACCCCCACCGGGCATTGCTCAAGATCACGCACGGCCGTGAGAACCTCTATCACTTCCCAACGGTGTGCAATCACTGCGCCAATCCATACTGCGCCAATGTCTGTCCCGTCGAGGCGATCCGCCGAGATCCCGACACCGGAGCCATGGTGGTGGATCAGTCGACCTGTGTGGCCTGCAACCTGTGCAGCCAGTACTGCCCCATCGGCGTGGTGGGCGTGGATGTGGACTTGAAAAAATCGGTCAAGTGCGACCTGTGCGGCGGTGACCCCCACTGCGTGGCGGCCTGCCCCACGGGCGCCCTGGAACTGGCCGTCCGGCGGGAGGTGAACGATGGCTGATGGTACCATGGGACAATTTCTGGTGGCGGACCTGTCCTCCCGAAAGGCCTGGACCGTCCCGCTGCCCCAATGGCTGAAAGATGACTTCGTCGGCGGCAAGGGCTTCGGCGCCAAGCTGCTCTATGACCTGACGCCTGCCGGCGCGGATCCCCTGGGTCCGGAGAATGTCATCATGTTCATGACCGGGCCGCTCACGGCCACGTCGGCACCCAGCATGCGCGCCTGTGTGATTACCAAATCACCGTTGACCGGCATCTACCTGGATTCCTTCTTCGGCGGCCGTTTCGGGCCGGAGATCAAGTATGCCGGTTACGACGGGCTGATCATCCTGGGACGGGCAGCAGCGCCCACGGTGTTGTGGATCGACGACGACCGGGTTGAATTTCGTCCGGCCCGGGGAATTTGGGGAACCGATGCCCTGACGGCCAACGATCTTGTTAAAAAGGAACTCGATGCACCCGAGGCCCGGGTGGTGACCATCGGCCAGGCCGGAGAGAACGGGGTGCCGTTCGCACTGGTCAGCTGTGAGTACAACCGCCAGGCCGGCCGCGGTGGTGCCGGGGCGGTAATGGGGTCCAAAAACCTGAAAGCCATCGCCGTCACGGGCAGCCGCCTGGTGACGGTCGATGACCCACTGGCGTTTCAAGCGGCTTGCGATGCGGCCAATGCCGATATCCGGGCCAGCGACACCTGCGACGCCCTCACCGACAGCGGCACGAGCAACTCCGTCCCCTGGTCGAATGCCGTCGGTACGATGCCGTACCGCAATTACTTCGATCAGGTCAACGACAAGGCGGACCGGTTGGGCGACGAGGGGCAGAAGAAACACCTGTTCCTGGGGAAATCCGCCTGTTTCGGCTGTCCCATTCGATGCAGCCAGATGGGGGCCGTACGTACGGGCAAATACGCCCATACCATTACCGACATCGTGGAATATGAATCCGCCGCCCTGATGGGCAGCAACCTGGACATTGACGATGTCCGGGCCGTGGCCCACCTGGTAAAACTGTGCGATACGTACGGATTGGACAGCATGTCCACGGGCGGCGTGATCGGATTTGCCTTTGAAGCGGTAGAAAAGGGGCTTCTCGATCCGCCCGAGGGGGTGACGCTCTCCTTTGGCAGCGTGGCCGGCGCCGAGTACCTGATCCATGCCATTGCCGCGCAGGAAAACGATCTGGGCCGCCTGCTCGGCGGGGGGGTCAGGCAGGCGGCTGCCCGCCTGGGGGGGGATGCGGGGAATTTCGCGCTTCACGTCAAGGGCCTGGAAGTGCCCGGGTGGGCGCCGCGCGGTACCCCGGGCATGGGGCTGGCCTACATGACCGCCGATCGTGGTGCCTGCCACCAGCGCGGCTTCATGGTGGCCTATGAGGTCGGCGGCCGGGAGTACCGGGGCCAGCCCGTGGATACCTACGGGCTGACGCAAAAGGCCGAAATCCTGAAGGGCGAACAGGATTACCTCGCCGGTCTGGATGCCCTGGTAAAATGCGATTTCGGGGCCTTCGGGATCACGCCGCAAAGCTATGTGCGCCTGTTCAACGCCGCCACCGGCCGATCGGTCGACACCCGGTTTTTTGCCACCCTGGGGGAGCGCATCTGGAACCAGACCCGGCTTTTCAACCTGCGCGAGGGGCTTACGTCCGGTCAGGATCGCCTGCCAAGACGGATTGTCGCGGAGCCGCTTCCCGGCGGCCCCCACAAGGGGCGTCGCATCAGCGAGGCGGACATGGCATTCATGCTGTCGGAGTACTATCAGCAGCGCGGGTGGGACCAGCGCGGCCACCCGACCGAGGAAAAGATCGTCTCTCTGAGGCTGGACAAAAAACGGCGTTTTGACTGCGGCCCGCAGCCCTTTCCGGAAGAGGATCCGAATCTTCGTCCCTGAAAAGGAGCCGGTCGACCCGGCAGGCCTTCCCGTTTGGTACAGGACGCCATTCGTTCAGCGTGCTTTCAGAATGGCTGTCCGGCGGTGTGTCAGGGGGTGGCTCAATGCAGCCATCCGTGCAACCCATGAGGAGTAAAAATGAAAACCGGAAACTATGACTACATTATCGTCGGCGGCGGTTCCGCAGGCTGTGCGCTGGCCAATCGGCTCAGCACCAATCCGGAAAACCGGGTACTGGTGCTGGAAGCCGGGCGCCCCGATTACATATGGGACATTTTCATCCACATGCCTGCCGGACTGACCGTCCCGCTGGGCAATAAATTATACGACTGGTGTTACGAGAGCGAACCGGAGCCGCACATGAATAACCGGCGTGTTTTTCATGGGCGCGGCAAGGTGCTCGGCGGTTCCAGCAGCATCAACGGGATGATCTACATCCGTGGAAACGCCATGGACTACGAACGCTGGGGCCGGGATGCCGGTATGGAGAACTGGGACTACGCCCACAACCTGCCCTACTTCAAACGGGCGGAGACCCGCCTGATCGGTGCCGACGAATACCATGGCGTCAACGGGCCCCTGCTTCTTGAAACCGGCCCCTGTAAAAACCCGCTTTTCGGCGCCTTTCTCAAGGCGGTTCAGGAGGCCGGGTACCCCTTGACGGATGATGTCAACGGATACCGCCAGGAAGGATTCGGTGCCTTTGACCGCAATATCTACCGCGGCCGCCGCCTGAGTGCGGCGCGGGCCTACCTGCATCCGGTCAAAGGCCGCCCCAACCTGACCGTGGTCTGCCGGGCCTTTGCCAATCGAATCCTTTTCGACGGGAAAAAGGCCGTGGGTGTCGAGTATGTCAAGGCAAAAGGGGCTGCGCGCAAGGTATACGGTGGAGAAGTCATCTGCTGCGGCGGCGCCATCAATTCTCCCCAGCTGCTCCAGGTTTCCGGGGTGGGCAACGCCGCCGAACTGGAGCGCGCGGGCGTCCGGCCGGTGCACGATCTTCCCGGGGTCGGGGAGAACCTCCAGGACCATCTGGAGGTCTATGTGCAGTATGCATGCAAACAGCCGGTGTCCATGTACCCGGCGATGCAGTGGTACAACAAGCCCCTGGTGGGGTACCGGTGGCTCTTTCACCGCAGCGGGGCGGCGGCCACCAACCACTTCGAGGCCGGCGGGTTCATTCGCAGCAACGACGATGTGGCCTACCCGAATCTCCAGTTTCACTTCCTGCCCGTGGCCGTCCGCTACGACGGATCGTCTCCCTCCGGCGGTCACGGCTACCAGGTCCACGTGGGGCCCATGTACTCCGACGCCAGAGGATCGGTGAAGATCAAGTCCGCCGACCCCCGGCAGTATCCGGCCCTTCGGTTCAACTATCTTTCCACCGACCAGGACCGCCGCGAGTGGGTGGAGGCCATCCGCTGTGCCCGCAGGATCATGAACCAGCCGGGATTCGACCCCTTCAATGGCGGAGAGGTGTCTCCCGGCCCGTCCGTTGAAACCGACCAGGAGATACTGGACTGGGTGGCTGCGGACGGTGAAACCGCCCTGCACCCCTCGTGTACCTGCAAGATGGGTACGGACCCCATGGCCGTGGTGGACCCGGACAGCATGAAGGTCCACGGCATGGAGAACCTCCGTGTGGTGGATGCATCGGCGATGCCCTATGTGACCAACGGGAATATCTACGCGCCGGTGATGATGATTGCCGAAAAGGCGGCCGACCTGATCCTGGGCAACACCTTGGTTCCACCCTCATCGTCGCCCTTTTACAAACATCAGCCGGAGAAGAAAGGCGCATAGGGCGTCGTTGCCCGATCCGGGTCAGACGATTGCCGCACATTGCCTTTTCCTAAAACAGGCGTTTCGCCTTTTGAGATGAAGACATGCGCGCAACCCCATAAAATCATGTCCTTCCTCTTTTTTCCGAGAATGGCGAAACGCCTGTTTGGGCTTTTTTCTCATCTGTCCACCTTGTCTTCACCCCGACCCCTGGCCTGTTTCCCCGCCGCTTGCGGCGGGGTTTACATAACACCAACCACCTGAATAGGAGCGAGGCAAAATGAAAAAGAAAATGGTCCGGTTCGTCGTATTGTCATTGGTTACGGTCATGGTCGCTGCCGGCTGTTCCGGTACGCTGGGCCGCGGGATAGCGCCGGATGCAGCGCCGACCAAAAATGTAATTATGATTATCGGCGACGGCATGGGCCCGGAGCAGGTCGGCCTGCTGCTGTCCTACGCCAGGCAGGCGCCCCGGACGGTCATCAAGAATAGAAAAACAGCCTTTGACCGGTTGATGGACGACGGGGGGGTGATGGGACTCTCGATGACTTACCCCAGCGGTGTTCTCGTTACGGATTCCGCCGCGTCCGGAACCCAGCTGGCCACCGGCCAATTTGCCGGATCGGAGATGATCGGTGCCGACAAGGACGGCAATCCGGTGGAGACAATTTTAGAAAAAACAATCCAAACGGGCAAGTCGACCGGGCTCGTTTCGGATACCCGCCTCACCCATGCGACACCGGCGGCCTTTGCCGCGCATCAGCCCCATCGCAGCCTGGAAAACGAAATTGCCGTCGACATGTTGAATGCCGGCCCCGATGTGATGCTCTCGGGGGGATTGCGCTATTGGATTCCCAAATCGGCCAATGATAAGGACTCCGCGGTGAGAAAAGAGCTGGAGCAGATGACCCAGGGCTCCGTCAAAATCAAGTCCAAACGCAAAGACGAGCGGAACCTGCTCAAGGAGGCCCGGGAAAAGGGCTATGACCTGGCCTTTAACCGGTCCCAGATGGAAGCGGCCCAGGGCAAGGTGTTAGGCCTGTTCGCATACTCGGCCATGCCCGACGGCATCAAGGTGACCCACAGCCTGAACAGCCCCGAGCGGACCATTCCCACGTTGAAGGAGATGTCTGCAAAGGCGCTGGAGCTGTTGTCAAAAAATGACAAGGGGTTCTTCCTGATGATCGAGGCCGGTATGATCGACTGGGCCGCTCACTATAACGATACCGGGTTGATGCTTCATGAGATGATGAGGCTCAACGAGACCGTAGACTATGTATTGGACTGGGCGGAAAACCGCGATGACACCCTGGTTATCGTGACGGCTGATCACACGACCGGGGGGTTCGGGATTAGCTACAACGCGAGCGACCTCCCCCAGGGAATGACTCTGCCGGGTTCTCTGTTTCAGGGAAGAGAATTCAAACCCGGGTACAACTTCGGCAATCCAGAGGTGCTGGACAAAATTTACAGCCAGCAACTGAGCTACGGCGATATTTTTTACGGCAAGTTTGACAGCCTGCCCAAGGAACAGCAGACGCCGGCCATGCTGGCGGAAATCGTCAATGCGTACACGGAGTTCGAAATAAGCGAAGACCAGGCCGCCAGGGTCCTGGCTACCGAAGAGAATCCATTTTTCGTAGACGGGCACAGCTATCTGGGGACCAACGTGGTTCCTAAAATGGGTCCGACCGGCTCCTTCTTCGTTTATCAGACCGACGACAACCGCCAGAATCTGTTGGCCAGAGAGGTGGCGGCTGACCAGATGGTGGTCTGGAATAGTGGCACGCACACGGCTACACCGGTTCTCGTGTTTGCCAAGGGCGCACCGGAGGCGATGGCACCGTTCGGTGATGTGCTGCACCACACGCAACTGAGCCGCTACGCCATTGAAGCCATCACGAACCGATGATCGCCGGCTCGCTTTCGATGGAATTATAAACAGTCGGAAATGATGCGTCCTTGCCATTTTCGTGGAGGCGGGGTATCCCGTGAAGCATTGGGGTGCTATGAATTTGAGTGCTTCGGGCCCCCGCCTCCGAATTTTTTTTCGCCCCGGCCTTCATCATTCGAATTTCTGTCATGACTTCACCATCGGTGAACCGAAAAAGCGAGCGCATTCCCTATCGCCTGGCGCGGGGAGGATTTACCCCTTGTCGTTGACATCAACGGAAAAATAGTCGAAAAACAGGATCGACAGCGCTGCTATTGTCGATTCTCCCGCCTTGCGATCCGGGCGACGTGGCAATCCCGGTGCGTCACCGGTGTTACGAACAGGGGGCCTAAAACCGGGGAAGATAGAGAAATTCTCAGGCAGGCCACAATTCTGCAACATTGATGCGGAGATAAAAAATGACCGTGTTGACCATCGACGAGAAGACCTGCAACCGGGACGGCATCTGTGCCGCCGTCTGCCCGATGGGCATTATTGATTTTTCCAGGGGGGAACTGCCCTCGCCGTCCGCAGACGCGGCCGACTTGTGCATCGCCTGCGGGCATTGCGTGGCGGTGTGCCCCACCGCCAGTATTTCTCACGCGAAGATGACGGCCCGGCAATGCCCGCCCGTCCGGAAGGAACTGGCGTTGACTGTCGAGCAGTGTGAGCATTTTCTTCGCAGCCGGCGATCCATTCGGGCATACAAGGACCAGCCGGTTCCCCGGGGCACACTCACCCGGTTGATCGGGATTGCCAGCCACGCGCCCTCGGGACACAATTTCCAGAGCCCCCGGTGGCGGGTCATCGACAATAAGGACCGGGTCAGGCAACTGGCGGGGACCGTCATCGACTGGATGCGCTGGATGGCCGACAACCAGCCGGAAATCGCCGACGGTCTGAACATGCCCCGCGCCATCCGCCGCTGGGAGGCCGGAACCGATGTGATCCTGCGCGGCGCACCGGTGCTGGTCGTGACCCATGCCGAGAAAACCGATCGAACGGCCCCGGCCGCCTGTATCACTGCCCTCGCATACATGGAACTGGCCGCCGTATCCATGGGGCTGGGAAGCTGCTGGGCCGGCTACTTCCATGCGGCATTGATGAGTTTTCCGCCCCTGGTGAAGGCCCTGGCCCTTCCCGACGGCCACCACTCCTTCGGCGCATTGATGCTGGGATATCCCCGGTTCGCCTACAAGCGCCAGCCCCTGCGCAACCCGCCGGTTATCTCCTGGTGGGACCAACGCTGACCACCGTGGCCCGGTGCCGGCTGCATGGCCGGTCCGCCGTTTTAGGATTCCCCGGCCTCAATTCCGGTCGCCTGTGTATGTGGGAGGCCGGTCAGTCCCCGTCCCTTTTTTCGTAGAGTTCGTCCAGCACTTTTTTCAGGTAGCTTCCCCTGGCCTTGAGCAACTTTGAGCCTCGGGTGATTTTGCAGAGGCTGATCTTATGTTCGGCGGCAATCCTGCGCTGGGTCTTGCCTTCGTACAGGTCCTTGAGCAGTTGCCAGCGAAGGGTGAGGGTGTCGATCTCGCTGGGGGTGAAGATCTCCCGGAACAGCGCTTCCATCTCTTTGAGGTCGTTGGTCCGGGCGAAGACGTTCATCAGTTCCCGGGTAACAGTTTTCATGGGGACGGCCTTTGGTTAAGTCTGAATTTTGCCGGGTCGATCCGTTTGGGTGTTCATTGGCGCAACAGGGAAAAATGGCTTGATTTTGCTTGCCTGCCTATATAGGTAAGGGCTTGGCAATTTTGTTTCTGCCTGACAGAACATAAAGAAAAATCTGTAAAAAGGAAAGGAAAAAAGTTCATGAAAAAACGATTCTGTGCCCTGGCGTCGTTGCTTCTTTTTGTCACGGCGGGTCTGGCCGCACCCGCCGCTGCGTCGGACACGGTGCTTATCGGCATTTCCAAGATTGTGGCCCATCCGGCCCTGGATGCCATTGAAAAAGGAATCCAGGAAGCGGTCAGGGCCGGGTATCCCGATGCGCGGTTCGACACGCAGAATGCCAACGGGGAAATGTCCACCGCCTCCTCCATCGCCCAGAAATTCAAGGCTGAAAATGTGACCCTGGCGGTCGGTATCGCCACCCCCACGGCCCAGGCCCTGGTCAATGCACTCAGGGACCGGCCGGTCATATACAGTGCCGTTACCGATCCGGTGGGGGCCGGCCTGATCGGGTCAACGGAAAAGGGTGAGAAAAACATTGCCGGCATTTCCGACATGACCCCGGTCAAAGCGCAGATAGAACTGCTCAACCGCATCAAGCCGATCAAAAGCCTGGGCCACGTCTACGCCAGCAGCGAGGCCAACGCCGTGAGCCTGGCCGCCATCGCCCGGCAGGTCTGCAAGCGGATGGGCATCAAGTTCATCGAAACCACCGTGTCCAACTCCGCCGAAGTCAAACAGGCCGTTCAGACCATCGCCGGCAGGGTCGACGGCATCTACATCTCCAACGACAATACCGTGGTGTCCGCCCTGGCCGCCGTGACCAGTGTGGCCCATAAATACGGGATTCCGGTGATGTCCGCCGATCCCAGCAGCGCCGAAACGACCCCGGTGCTGGCTGCCTGGGGGTTCGACTACTACAAGATGGGCAAGGCCACCGGCCGCCTGGTGGTTCGTATCCTCGATGGAGAAAAACCGGCAGACATCCCCACCCTGTTCATGACCGATGCGTCCGACGTGGATCTGCTGATCAACCTGGATGTGGCCAACGAACTGGGGCTGACCTTCCCGGAAGATGTCATCGCCAATGCCAACAGCATTATCGAGGATGGGAAGCTGATCAGACGATAGTGTCTGTCCATCCAGGCAGGGCCTTTCGGGTATTCAGGCGTCAGGCGTCAGCATTCAGAAGGGGTGTACACGCTTCGCCCGATCGATTCAGACGATGACGGCACAGCCGGCTTCCTCCTTCTGGATTCTGACTCCTGAATGGTATTGATTATCCTTGGATTGGTAACATGCCGGCTTGGGTTGTCATCGCCAACCGGTCAAAAAAACAAACGAAACCACCATGCTTGAAGGAATTTTTGTCGAAGGGCTGATATACGCCATCATGGCCCTGGGGGTGTTTTTCACCTTCCGCATTCTCGACTTTCCGGATCTTACCGTGGACGGCAGTTTTCCCATGGGCGCCGTAATCATGGCCACATCGCTGACCGGTGGCATGAACCCGGTGACCGGACTGCTGCTGGCCTTTGCCGGCGGGGTGCTGGCCGGATTCGTCACCGCGGCCATCCACAACCGGCTCAAGGTACCGCACCTGCTGGCCGGCATCCTCACCATGACCATGCTCTATTCGGTCAACATCCGCATACTGGACAACCGGGCCAACCTGCCCCTGCTGCGGGTGGATACGATTATCACGCATGTCACGGCTGCCGCCCGGGGGGTGATTCCCGCCGAATGGGCATCCCTGATCTTTTTTGCCCTGGTCGTTCTGGCCGTCAAGTTTGCGCTGGACCTGTTCTTCCACACGGACATGGGCCTGGTGTTCGGTGCCCTGGGCAACAACGAGCAGATGGTCAGGGTCCAGGGGGTCAACCCGGCCACGCTCAAGCTTATCGGCGTGGGGCTGTCCAACGGGCTGGTGGCCCTGTCCGGCGCCTTCGCCGCCCAGTATCAGGGGTTTGCCGACGTGAACCTGGGGCAGGGGATCGTGGTGTCCGGGCTGGCCTCGGTCATGCTGGGCGAGTTTATCATCAAGTCCAATCGTATCGGCATGCTTACCCTGCGGGTGATCCTGGGCGCGATCCTGTTCAAGGCCATCATGTACCTGGGCCGTTTTTACGGCTACTATATCAACATGACCCCCAACGACCTGAAGCTGATCGCCGGCATCCTGATCATCGCCTCCCTGGCCGTGACCAACTACCGTCGCATTCGCGGAAAGGGAGGCACCGCCGCATGATCCGCCTGCAGGACCTCAACTGTACCTTTCACGCGGGGACCCCCAATGCCAAAACGGTGATCCGGGACCTGAACCTGACCGTGGACGCCGGCGAGTTCGTCACCATCATCGGCAGCAACGGGGCCGGCAAGACCACCCTGTTCAACCTGATTTCCGGAACGCTGACCCCCACGTCCGGCAAGGTCCTCATCAAGGGGGAGGATGTCACCGGCCAGCCGGAGTACCGGCGTGCCAGAACCATGGGCCGGATCTTCCAGGACCCGCTGGCGGGCACCGCCTCCAACATGACCCTGGAAGACAATATGATGATTACCTGCAAAAAAGGATTCAAGTGGCCGGTGATCAGCCTCAACCGCAAGCGGCGAGCCTATTTCTGCGACCAGCTGATCCAATTGAGGATGGGGCTCGAATCGCGGATGAAGGAGAACGTCAGTACCCTGTCCGGCGGCCAGCGCCAGGCATTGACCCTGCTGATGATGGTGCTTTCCGATCCGGACATCGCGCTGCTCGACGAGCACACGGCGGCCCTGGATCCGCGCAACGCCGCCATCGTGATGGACCTGACCACCCGGTTTGTCACCGAGCACCGCCTGACCACCATGATGATCACCCACAACATGAACCACGCCATCGCTTTCGGGAACCGTTTGCTGATGATGGATGCCGGTGAAGTGATTATCGACGTATCCGGTGCGGACAAAGATAAACTGACCGTGCCCAAGCTGCTGGAGATGTTCTCAACCATCCGCCGAAAAGCCTTTGAAAATGACGAGGTGCTGCTGGGTGCTGAGGCCTGAGCCGGACGGGGACGGCCGCTGATGGAAGACGGCTGGGCATCTCCGGTACCTCTCGTTTTCGGGGTTTCGCCGGACCATGCGCGGGCCCGGATAACGGATGGGTAGCGTGCCCGGATCAGGCGGCATCTGCCGGCATGATGTCCTGGCGGGTATTCAGCCGGATTGCCGCCGCATACAAATTGTGGATTTTCCCTTGACTCGCAGGGGGACGCCTCTGTAGGCTTTACCCGAAAAACAGTTTTTGATCAGTTTGTCTGTTTTCCCGGGTGCATGCAGAGACGTGTTCAGAAGGATTCGATCGGCGCATTTATTTTCGGTTACCATCATTAAAAAGGAGATGAAAAATGGCCACAAGCGACGCATTCAAAAAAAAGCCTCTCTGGTTGTCAATAGAGGAAAACATCCTTGCGCTCGACTCACAGGATCTCTCAGGGGGAAAACTGGAGCCAACCATTCAGCGGGTGGCAGGTCTGCTCGACAATGCGGGGTTCAATGTTTCGCGCCACGGGGGAAACCTGCTAAAATTGAGATGGGCCGTGGATAAAGCGGTCAAGGTCGGAAAACCCCTGCTGGAGGACCTCAACGCCGCCATCGCTGCATTTTCACTGGAGGACGTGGCCGACCCGCATTCAGCAACGAATAAGCTTCTTGACGACATCGGAGAAACGTGGCCGGAACTCAAAATCCCCGAGCGCCGGGCGGATGTGATCAAGCTTGTTAAGCAGACGCGGCTCGATCTGCTGATTGCCAAGGCAAAAGCCTTGTCCGGTGATGAAAGTATCCGACTGCTCATCGAAGAAGAAGTGGCTTCCGAGGTCATCACCAGTGCATTGGAGATTTCCGAGGAGAAATTGGAACAGGTGAAAGCCGAGATAAAGAAGGAGCGTGCAGAAAAGGAACGTGTGGCAACCCTGCTTGAGGCGGTGGCGGGCAAATCCGAGGAAGAAAAGGTTCGGCACCTCTATGACAATAACGTCTCCGAAGCATTGATCATCGAGATGGCAGGCGTCGACCAAGGCGCGATCGATGCGGTCAAAAAGGCCATGGAAGACGAGATAAAAGAAAAACAACGGCTGGCAGAAGAGGAGGCCGCCCGGAAAAAGGCAGCGGCTGAGGGCCCCGCGCTGGAAGACATACCGCCGGGTGAATTGGCCGATTACATCGAATCCATCCGCGAAATTATGGAATTCAGCGAGGAAGAAAAGGAAATCCGGGTCATGTGCGAGCAGAGTTCCATCCCCAAGTGTCTGGTGGATATAGCGGTTTCGGAGCCGGACCGGCTGGATGAACTCGAAAAGAATGCAGAGGGATAAGCGGTCCATTCCGGAGCGCGTTCAGACCTTGAGATGCCGGGGCGCCGTGATCAGCAGATGATGTGCTCCAATTGTTCGTTGTACTGCGAATCGGTCGATTCGGAAATTATTTCAACAGTCTGACTTTAGTTGTACGCAAAGATTCTCCTGAAAACGGCCATACCCCATTCATGGGGTGTGGCCGTTTGGATTCAAGACTTCGAATCGCCCAATTTCAGCAGGCGGGCGGCACTTTTTCCGCACACCAGGTCCATATCCGCCCGGCTCAATCCGGAATCGGTCATCTCCTTGATGTACCGGTCGGGTTTCAGCAGCGGAAAATCGGTGCCGAGCAGCACCTTGTCCAATCCCACCAGGTCCCTGGCGTATCGGTAAATCCGGTTGTCGTAGAGAAACGGGGAGGCGGCGGTGTCGTAATAGACGTTCTGGAGCGTCTCCTTGACCGCTTTTTTAAGCAGGTGGTAGAAAAACAGCCCGCCGCCCCAGTGGGCCAGCACGATGGTATTGTCCGGGAACCGGGCCATGGTTTCATAGATCTGAATCATGGTGTTGGGCGTCTTGCCCGGATAGAGATGCCCCACCTCCTCGTTGGTGTGCAGCAGCACCGGCACATCCCGCTCCCGGCACAAGGCCATGATGGGGTCGAGGCTCAACTGGCATTCACCGTCGATGCCGCAGCCGTAAAAAGCCAGTTCCCCGACTCCGCTCAGGCCGGCGTCCAGACATCGGCGGACCTCTTCGGCGGCCTCCGGGTTCAGGCTGTCCACGCAGCACAGGCCCCGCAGGCGCTCCGGATAGCGGTTCACCGCCTCGATGACATAATCGTTGTTGCGCCGGCAGGTGTCGGGGGTTCGCCAGGGAAACCCGAACACCACGGACATGTCCACCCCCTGTTCGTCCATCATATCGATGATGTCCGGTGCGGACACCAGCCTGGATCTGGGGGATTCGTAAAGCAGTTTGAATTCAGGTTCGGCGTCAAAAAAACGTTCCCGGTGGTTGCGTATTTCAGCGGGGAAGGTGTGAACGTGAAAATCGATGACCATGGGCGTGCTCCTTCCGATACCATTGGTTTATTAATCTTTTTCCATTGTGCTGCGTTGCAGGTGGTTCATGTGTCCGGCCGGCTCCACGAAAGGTGTTTTGCATATTGACTATGAAGCTTTTTCTTATACAATACAACCCACGCTTGCAATAGCCGCGCGCGGGCAGATCCTGCCCCTTCGACGCAGGATGACGGTGCCATGGATGATGCCCCTGCAGCGTCCCATTTCCGGGGGGGGTAAAAACGCCTCAGGGCTTGCGGGCCCGCGAAAGTGCGCTTCAGCGGGCGAACAGTATATGGATCTTCATCCTTACGGCGAACATTCATGTTCCATCCCGGGAAATGGGACGGACTGACGGTACGCCCCAGTGACGCACGATGACGTGTAACGCAGATGTCGGCTTTTTGTCGACCCCGTCAAGGACAGCATGTTTCTGATCGCCGGTGTTCAACCCAAAACCAGGCGGGTGGATGAAAGCCCGCAGCGCTGCCCGTCCTGCGGGCTGGCACAGGCATATGCCACCCGGGTTGACCACTACCTGAGCCTGTTTTTCATCCCCCTGGTCCGGGTGAAGAAGGGGACGCCGTTTTTGTTTTGCGATCGCTGCGGGCGGCCGGTGGATGATGTGCGGCCACCGGCCCGGGAGGTGCCGCCCTCAGGCGCCGAGACGGTATGTGTGGCCTGCAATAAGGCCTTTGACAGTTCTTATTCATATTGCCCGCATTGCGGGCAGCGGGCCTGAACGGGCCGGCCCCGGCCGGTGTTTTCGCACCGTTGAAATCCACGACGCAGAATCGCTGCGCCTGCGGTTTCACGGATGCTGCGGACTGAATCGGCCCCCTTTGCCATGGTCGGGCGGCTGTCCTGTCGCGGCCCTTCATGAGGGGGGTGTATGAAACCAATTTCAGCGTATATGAGGTGGTCATGCGTGTTTCCAGAAGGGCGATCAACGGGCTGAGCCGTCGTGAATTTCTCATCATGACGTCCATGGCGGCCACCGGCCTGGCCGTGGGGTGTGCCGCCAATCCCGTCACGGGGCGATCCCAGTTCATGATCATGGATGAAAAACAGGAAATTGCCATCGACCGGCAGCAGTCTCCCCACCAGTTTTCGTCCGACTACGGGACGGTCCAGGACCGTTTACTGCAGGGCTATATCGAGGCGTCGGGGAAGCGGTTGACGGCCAATACCCATCGCACGCACATGCCCTATAATTTCCACTGCGTCAATGCCAATTACGTCAATGCCTACGCCTTTCCCGGCGGCAGCATTGCCTGCACCCGCGGCATCCTGCTGGAGCTGGACAATGAAGCCGAACTGGCCGCCCTGCTGGGCCACGAACTGGGCCATGTCAACGCCCGGCATACCGCCGCGAGCATGTCCAAGGCCCAGCTGGCCAACCTGGCCGTGGGGGGGCTGGCCGTCATCACCGGCGCGGCTGCCGGTTCGGGGGCGGGCAACCTGGCCGGCCAGCTGGGACAGCTGGGGTCCGGCGCTTTGCTCGCCTCTTACAGCCGGGACAACGAGCGCCAGGCGGACAGCCTCGGCATGGACTATATGACCCGCTCCGGCTACGGTCCCCAGGGCATGGTGGGCCTCATGGAGATGCTCAACAGCATGAATCAGCACAAAGCCGGCGTCACGGATCTTCTTTTTGCCACCCACCCCATGTCGTCGGAACGTTACCGGACCTCGGTCAGGCAGGCCACCAATGATTACCGGCAGTACGATGGCCAGCCCCTGTATCGGGAGCGGTATATGGACAACACGGCCGCCCTGAGAAGCATCGGGGGCGCCATCCGGTTGATGCAGGATGGTGAAGGCGCGATGCCCAAGGAGCAATACAGCCAGGCCGAAGGGCTGTTCGAGCAGGCCCTGGGCCAGGCGCCCGATGACTACACGGGGCTGCTGCTCATGGCCAAGTGCCAGCTGGTTCAGAAAAAAGACCGGCAGGCCGAGGGGTATGCCGACCGGGCCAAGCAGGTTTACCCCCAGGAGGCCCAGGCCTACCACATCAGCGGCATTACCAAGATCCGCAACCAAAAATTTGACGCGGCCTACGAAGATTTTTCCATTTACGAACGGCAGCTCCCCGGCAACCCCAATACGGTTTTTTTCAAAGGGCTTTCCCTGGAGGGGATGGAGAAGGTCGAGCCCGCGGCCCGGGCCTACAACACTTATCTGCAGCAGGTCCAGCAGGGAAAACAGGCCCAGTATGCGTATCAGCGGCTGAAAGAGTGGGGCTACATCCAATAGTGGCTGTTTTACCTGTCATCTTTCGGTCCATATCGGTGTTCTCGGGCAATTGGAATCCTCGACGTAGCGCTGCTACGCCTCCGGTTCCAATTGCCCTGCGGCCTTGATCTGAACCGCAATCCAACACGTAAAACAACCACTATGGCGAGGATGAAAGTATGACATTCCCGGTATGAAATTAAACTACTTTTCAATGATTTATGGCTGGAATAGATGAATCTTGATACATCCGCTGCCGATGAAGGTCTGGAGCGCCACGTGGTGCTGGTGGCACCCGAAATTCACTGGAACACCGGCAATATCGGCCGCACCTGCCTGGGTGCCGGAGCGCGATTGCACCTGATCCGGCCCCTGGGGTTCTCCCTGGACAGCCGACAGGTGAAGCGGGCCGGGCTGGATTACTGGGAACGGGTCTCCCCCGGGATATGGGACAGCTTCGATGCCTTCTGCCACGCACTCAAGCCAGAAGACACCGAAATGGGGCTGTTCACCAAAGGCGCCGACCGCTCTTTCTGGGAGATGCCGGCCCGCCGGCGGATGTTTCTGGTATTCGGGTCCGAGACCGGGGGGTTGCCTGAAGCGATGCTTGCCCGTTTCAACCGGGCCTGCTACCGGATTCCCATTACCGGCGAGATTCGCTCCCTGAACCTGTCCACCGCCGTGGGAATCGCCCTGTATGAAAGTTTGCGGTCGGGCGGGGCTGCGGCTCCCTGTCGCTGAACGGTTCCGCTGTCCAGGTGGGAAGCATTGCCTGCAATGCCCCGGAATTTTTAACCACCGTCCCCGGACGGTCGAAAAGGAGAAACAGCATGGCACCCTTTACTGTGATCGGCAAACGCCTGATTTCCCGTTTATCGCTGCTGGCGGCCTGTGCCGCGGCCGCCCTTTTCCTGGTGCAGTGCGGCGGCGGCGGCGATGCGACCGTTTTCGTCAAGGAGCCGCTGCCTTACAGCCAGGATGCCCTGGCCCCTTTCATCAGTGCGGATACCATGGGGTTTCATTACGACAAGCACTACGCCGGCTATGTCAACAATGCCAACAGGCTGATCAGGGGGATCGGGCCTGCCGGCAACACCCCCGAAGCCGTGATCCGGATGACGGCCGGTGACGCCTCCAGGGCGGCCATCTTCAACAACGCCGCCCAGGCATGGAACCACGCCTATTTTTTCAAATGCCTGAAGCCGGACGGCGGCGGCGCGCCGGAGGGCCTGCTGGCGGAGATGATCGATGCAAGCTTTGGCAGTTTCACGGATTTCAAGGCGCTTTTTCTCACCGCCGCCAAGGACCAGTTCGGCAGCGGCTGGGTCTGGCTGGTGCTGGACGAAGGCCGCCTGGCGGTGGTCGCCGGGGCCAACGCCGATACGCCCCTGGCCCATGATCTGACGCCCCTGTTTACCGTGGACGTCTGGGAGCATGCCTACTACCTGGACTACCAGAACCGCCGGGTGGATTTTGTCAAGACGGTGCTGGACAACCTGGCCAACTGGGATTTCGTGGCCGCCCAGCTCGAAAAGGCGATTCCCGCAGATGAGAAGGTGGCTGCAGATGGGTGATCCGTTTGCCGGCATGAGGACGATGACTGCCGACCTTCTCGTTAAGGTAAGAGAAACCGCTCCCCTGGTGCACAACATCACCAATTATGTGGTGATGACCTCCTCGGCCAATATCCTGCTGTCTGCGGGGGCGTCACCGGTGATGGCGCACAGCCGCAAGGAAGTGGCCGACATGGCTGCCATGGCCGGCGCGCTGGTGCTCAACATCGGCACCCTGTCGGAGAGCTGGATCGAGGCCATGGTGCTGGCGGCCGGGGCGGCCAACCAGCGGGGCATCCCGGTGATCCTCGACCCGGTCGGTGCGGGCGCCACCGGTTTTCGAACCCGGACCGTCATGCACATCCTCCGTCAAGTCGATGTTTCCGTCATCCGGGGCAATGCCTCGGAAGTGTTTTCCTTATCCGACCACTCGGTGACGACCCGGGGTGTGGATTCATCCCTGTCCCTGTCCGACGGGATCGTCGACAGCGCCGGTGCCATCGCCCGGCAGCACGGCTGCATCGTGGCCATTTCCGGTGAGAGAGACCTGATTACCGACGGCGACCGGGTGCTGCGCGTGGCCAACGGCGTGCCCCTGATGACCCGGGTCACCGGACTGGGGTGCGGCCTGTCGGCGGTCACCGGCGCCTTCTGTGCCGTGGCCGGAGAGGACCTTCTGGCCGCAACGGCTGCGGCCTTCGGCTTCTATGGCCTGTGCGGGCAGCTGGCGTTTGACGCCAGCGACCGGCCGGGAAGCTTTTACGTGGCCTTTCTGGACGCCCTCTATGCCGCCGGCAGCGCTGAGATCGATGACCTTCTGGACATCCGTCAGGACGGGTCGATATGACAATGGCTTTTCGTAAACGGCTGCTTCGGGGCGATCAGCTGGCGGGAACGATCATCAGCATGCCCTGCCCGCAGATGGCCGAACTGCTTTCCGGGTCCGGTTTTGACTGGCTCTTTATCGATGGGGAGCACGGCCCCCTGTCCACGGGCGATATTCAGCTGCTGCTGCAGGCCGCCCAGCCCCGTTGCCCCTGCGTGGTCCGCCTGGCGGCAAACGATGCGGTTCATGTCAAGCAGGTCCTGGACACGGGGGCCGACGGTATTATCGCGCCGCTGGTAAACGACGCCGAAACGGCGGCCCGCGTGGTGGCCTGGGCCAAATATCCGCCCCTGGGCGAAAGAAGTGTGGGCATTGCCCGGGCCCAGGGATACGGCGCATCCTTTGCCGGCTACGTGGCGACGGCCAACGAGCGTGTGGCCGTGATCGTCCAGGTGGAGCATGTCGACGCAGTGGCCAACATCGATTCGATCCTCGATGTGCAGGGTATCGACGGCGTGTTCGTGGGGCCCTACGACCTTTCCGCCAGCATGGGAAAGGCGGGGCAGGTGGACGATGCCGACGTCCGGCGCCGGATCGAAGCCGTCCGTCGGGCATGTGCAGGGCGCCGGATGCCGATAGGGATTTTCGGTGCGGATGCCGCCGCCGTGCAGCCCTTTGTCAAACAGGGATATACGTTTATTGCCGTGGGAATGGATTCCCTGATGTTGATCCAGTCGGCCGGCAGGATCCTGTCCGCCTTGAGAGCGGACACCGCCGATCCATAGCCGGGGGACAGGCGTCCGGTCCGTTAAGGGCTGCCTTTCCGGGGAACCGGTTTGACGGAACTTCTCACCCGGACGAAGCGGTTCAGCAGGTCGAACCAGAAGGGCGCCCCCAGGGAGACGGCCAGGGCGGTGACCATCAGGCCGATGATCTTGGTCAGCCACTGCCACCCCTGCGGCAGGTTGTCCAGGCGCCATCCGAGCGGCAGGTTCAGTGCATTGAGCTGTCCCGTCAGCTCGCCGAGGGAGGCCTTTTCCCTTGCAGCCGGGGGCTGCGCCTGCTTTTCGGCAGCGGCCACCACGCCCTGTCTTATGACCGGGGCGTTCCACAGCGTCCTGGCGATTTCGATCGTGTCGGCATTGACCACCACGCAAAGCCCCAGCGCCAGGGCCAGGAGGATGGCCTGGGTTTTACGTTTGTAAGTGCCGGACACCCGGTCCATCACATCGTCAAACCACATCTCCAGGTGGGTGCGGATTTTCTCCACCTTGCGGTCCGAGACGTCCAAGAACCCCGACAATACCCGTTTTATATCCTCCTGCTCCAATCGGCTGACCGTGTGGCGCCAGCGGTCGAAGGAATCGGTCCGCGCATGGCTCCCGTCCGGTCCGGCGGCCGTTTTCACCTGGTCGGCCACCACATCCATCATCACCATGGAAAAGGTCTGCGGCGGGATATAGGACGGCCTGACCGGCTGACCGGCAGCGGGTGTCCTGCCCAGGCTGCGAATCAAGGGGTGCCGGTAGAAGGCGGTTCGCAGGCGTTCGTCGCTCAGGATGCGCTTCAGCCCCAGCTCCAGGTTTTTGGCCCGCATGCCGAGGATCTGGGACAGCATTTCATTCAAGGTGGTGCAGACCAGGCTCAGCAGGAAATAGATAAACGATATCCCGATGGCCACTTCCAGGAAGACCGATCCGAACATGTCACCCCCTCCTTAATTTCTGCCGGCTACCGGCATCCGGCGGCACTGATGGTCACCCCTAAATCGAAGGAAAGGCGCTGGTAGCGGTCGGCAAACCGCTCCCAGTCCGGCGGCGGTGCGTTGCCTGCCTTTTCCATCATCGACAGGACGCCGTTGAGCGACCGTTTGAGGCGGTTGCAGGCGGGCACCCGGCTGGCGGGGTTGAGGCCCGCCAGTGTGGACTGCACCTGCCGCAGACGGGCCTTGGCCAGGTAATAGACGGCCGGAACGCTCTCCGGAGCCAACTGGAAAAGGGCCTTGGCCGCGTCCTCGAAGCGGCCCTGCGTCAGCGCTGCCGTATCGCCGGATTGCAGGTCCAGGATGTTTGCCAGCGATTCGCAAAGGCTTTCCTGGAACTGGCGCCGGTCGGCGGGATCGTTCCAGTGGCGAATCAGGCTCAGGCCCCGGTCCAGTTCATGGGCGGCACAGGCAAAGTTGTCAGCGGGTGCCTTGCCGGCCCTGGCCAGGCGAAAGCAGGCATCCCCTTTGATCAGGTGCAGTTGTCCGCATTCATCCGAGTCCTCTGTGCACGCCACGGTCTGGGCGGCGATCCAGTCGTGGTCGCCCCTGGCCGCCCGTTTTCTGAACGTGTCCAGCTGCAGGGCGGCGCAGCCGGCCGCCATCAGGATCGAAAACAGGCCAAGGACCAGCGCCGGCCGGGAAAGGATGGCCATGACGTCTCCACCTCCTGTCCTGATGAAGAACCAGGGGCACCGCACCCGCCGGTCATTCATCGGCGAAACGGTGAACCTGAATATGATCGTACGTGATGACGCAGGATACTGGCAACGGTCTCAGCGACACGTGATCTGCAGGCGTTGGGTTCGGGTTGGCCGGTGGTCCCTGGGGCCCGGTCGGGCGGGCTTTTAGAGCCTGGGCTTTCGCCGCCGCTCCCGGTGAATGGAAAGTAACTTTTCGCTGATCGCATCGAAGATGAACTCGCTGGTGGCAATTCCCCTGGATTTGCAATAGTCTTCAACACGTTCGTACAGGGCTTTGGGAATATCCGTGCAGATGCATTCATCCTTTGTCGGTCCGGAATTTTCGCTCATTACACCGCCCTTTCATGGGCTTCCCGATTCCGCAGGTTATGATTATGTCGTGTATGCCAGTTAATATATGTCTCCGGTCGCGGTATCGTCAAGTTCTAATGTTGCGGGGAATGGCTGTCATCCGAGAGGTTTTATTCTCCCGCCGTCAATCCGGCGGTGGTTCCCTGCGGACAGCAGGAGCGCCACGGCGATTGCCATCTGATGCCTGTTCGCATTGGGGTGCAAGCCGGCCGATCACGGGTTTTTTCAACTACATGTTCTCAGCGATGGTTGCCGTTCGGTCGCCGAGCATGTTTACGTAACTGGCCATCTCGTTGTCGTACCAGCCATAGATGACGGCCTGGGTGACCGGTGCGCGAACGACCGTATCCGTGAGGCTGTCGAGAACCGCCCGGGGAAAACCGGGGACGCTGGCCAGATCCAGGCTCAGGTCCGCCGTCCGGGTGTGGGTTTCATCCCCTTCGATGACCGTGGCGGCATGGGGCGTACCGAGAATGTCTCCGGAGACATTCTGCTTTTGTGAAAACTTGAGATACCCGTTGGGGTCCAGCTGGGCGGCCTGCTCGTAGACGCTGTTGATCATTCCGCGACGGATCGGTTCTTCGGAAGGGCTTTCCTGAATGCCGAGAACAAGGATGATCAGGGAGCCGGCACTGACGGGTACCCGCACCGACTCGGCAATGAATCCGATGTGCTCCATTTCGGGGATCACCAGCCTCAGGGCTTTAGCCGCCCCGGTGGAGGTGAGGATGATATTGTTCAAAATGGACCGGTTTTTTCTCAGGTCGGTTTTACCGGCTTTGGGCAGGCGATCCAGCACCTGCTGGGATCCGGTGGCGGCATGAACCGTCGCCATGGAGGCCGACAGGATCCGTTTGGCCCCGAAGGCGTTGATCAGGGGCTTCATCATGTGGGCCAGGCAGGTGGTGGTGCACGAGGCGTTGGAAATGATCCGGTGGCGTTTGGGGTCGTAGTCGTTGGCATTGACGCCCATGACCGTGGTGATTGCATCCTCGGGCATGGGCACCCCGTCTCCCTTTATTTTGAAGGGGGCGGAAACGACCACCTTTTCCGCACCGGCCTCCAGGTGCCCCCGGGACGATCCGCCGGGATGATCGGCGGGCAGGGTCGGGTCCAGAAACTGCCCGGTGGTATCCACCACGATCCGCACGTCCTGCGCTTTCCAGTCGATGTCGCGGGGGGTGCGGGCCACCCTCAGAAAACGCACGGTGATGCCGTCGACCACCATGGTCCCCCTGCTTTCATCGATGTCGGTGATCACCGGCTCTGCCCGGTGGCCATGGAGGTATGTATGCAGGGCGCCATAGGTCGAGTCCCGTTCCAGGTAGTGGGCGATGTCTGTCAGGGAGGTGCCGGCCTGCCGGCCGATGTTGACCACGATCTCATTGAAATAGCGCCGTCCGACATGATGCCAGACGGTAAGTTTGCCGATGCGGCCGAGGCCATTGATGCCGATCTTCAGCTGTCCTTCATTCAAGGCATTATTCTCCTTTTGCTGTGGTAGTTTCTGCGTCATGCTTAGGGGGGCGGTACTTGATGACGATCTCGCAATAGGGTATTATTTCCTTCATAATCCATCTTACGAATAGATAAACACCCACGACGATGGCTCCGGGTACACCGATTTCCCGAATTAGGTCTATCATTTCAAGATTCATTGACGCCTCCAATGTGATGCCAGACGGTAAGTGTGCCGATGCGGGCGGGACCACTATGTCGGATATTCACCTGTGCACCGTTCATGGCATTATTCTGTTGTTTATTCTATTGGAGGCTTATTAGGTCTCTCTGATCTTCATGGCTCCTTGATAAACCGATCCCTCACGACCGTCAATGCTAATATGGTCTCCTGAACGGATGACCACCTGGTCGAATGCGGCAGTTTTTTCCTTCTCATTGCACACCAGGGTGCCGCATCCGACCACGCAGGTTTTCCCCAGCCGGTGGGCCACGACCGACGCGTGGCTGGTGAGTCCGCCCCTGGCGGTGAGGACCCCGTCGGCGGCATAAATCTCCTTGATGTCGTCGGGAACCGTGTCGCCGCGCATGAGGATCAGGGCCGTGTCCGGTTCGGTGGCCCGCCAGTGGTCGATTTCCGCCAGGGTAAAGACGGCCCGGCCGCTCATGGCCCCGCCGGCGACGCCGATGCCGTGACCCAGGTAGCGGTTTTTGGGATCGTCGTCCACGTCGAAGGCCAGCACGGCTTTGCGCTCCCGGATGGCCATGTCCCGGGTCTGGAGCAGGTAGATGTCGTCGGCTGAAGCCCCTTCGAAGGTGAATTCCATCTCCTGGGGGCTCCAGCCCTTCTTATAGATAAGGCGGGCCGCCCATTTGCGGATGGCCGCAAAAATTTCCGGGTAGTGGGTCTCCAGGGTGATATCCGTATCCCGCATTTCGATCTCCTGCTGTTTGACCGAGATGGGCAGGGTCCTCACCAGGCCGGCCACCACGTCCTCCCCCTGGTTTTCCAGGGTGAAGTCGCCCCATGGGCTCAGGGTGTCGCCGGACCAGCGGGGGTTGTGAGTAAAGAAAACACCGGATCCCGCCTGGGGAGAAATGTTGCCGAAGACCATTTCCTGAACGGTGACGGCGGTGCCCCAGTCATCGGAGATCCCCATGATCTTGCGGTAGGTCTTCGCCCGGGGGGACTCCCAGGAAGAGAATACCGCGTTGATGGTCATGAACAGCTGGTCCAGCGGGTCTTCCAGGATCTCGACGCCTTCGTCCTGGATCCGGGATTTGTAGGCCAGGGCCACCATCTTCATCTGCTCGCCGGTGAAGCCCTTTTTCAACGGAATGCCCAGCCGCACCTTGAAGTCGGCAATGATGGCGTCAAAATCATCGCGTTCCAACCCGAAGGCCATGCCGTAGCACTGAAGGAATCGCCGATAGTTGTCCCAGGCAAACCACGGGTTGTCCATCCTGTGGGCCAGACCGGCTGCAATTTCTTCATTGATGCCCACATCCAGAAAGGTTTCCATCATGCCGGGTTGAGAAATGGACGCACCGCTGCGCACCGAAAAAAGCAGGGGGTTGGCCGGGTCGCCAAACCGTTTGCCGGTGATCTCCTGAAGCAGGGCGATGTGCTGCCTGACCTGCTGCCGGAAGTTCTTTTTGACCGGTACGAACCCGTCGATCAGCTCCCGGCAGCGAAAGGCCTCGGTGGTGACGATGAATCCCGGGGGAACCGGCATCCCCAGGTTTTTCAGCTTCAGCAGGTTGAGCCCCTTGTTGCCCATGTAGATGATGCCGACGGCGCTGTTGTTGATCTGATCCAGTCCGGTCATGATTCGCTGGGAATCATAGTTGAGCAGCAGATGGAGCTTGTCTTTGGGGAGCATGTTGGACTGGTGGAACAGGGTGTTGAGAATGCGGGTCAAAAACAGGTCCAGCTGCTGGAGCCCCAGGGATGTGGCGATGCGGTCGCGGAAAAAGATTTCGGATACGCGGTGTTTGAGTTTTTCCGTGTCCACGGCCTCCTCCCGGGGCAGGTATTTGTCCAGGATTCGATCGGTGGACATGTGGGCGAGAATGCGGGTCAGGTTCTGACCGTGAATATTGTTGAAATAGTCGTTGATGATATTTTTGACGGCAACGGCGAACCCCTTGAAGATATCCAGGTACTGGGTAAAGGTGAATCCCCTTACCTCCAGGGCATGGGCCAGCAGGTCCAGCTGCCGTTCCAGTTCGCCCGAATAGATCCCGTCCAGGCGAAGGGCCTTGTCGAAAAGGGTCAGCCGTTCATAAATTTCGTGAAAGGTGGCCCGGGTGATCAGGCCAAGATTGATCTGGTCCACCAGTTCTTCGAAGAGTACGTTGATCAGGGATTCGATCCGGAACGTCAGCCCCAGGGCGTCGAATTTGCGCTCGTGATAGCTGCCGTACATGGACGGGATGTCGATGGTGATGTGGCGTTTTTTGTAGATGTCCGCCCTGATTTCATAGGACTCGTCGGAGAGAATGACCGTTTTGAGCCCTTCCAGATAATCCATCAGCATGAACAGGCGTTGCTTGAGTTCGGGTTCGTCCAGCGCGGCGCGCAGCCGCTCCAGGTCCGGAAAAGATTCCCTGTCCGGCTGCTCGAGGTGGTGGCGCAGCGATTTATGGTCCAGCTGGTACTTGTGGTAAAGCAGTTTATAAAAGGCGGCGATCAGCGCCACCCGTTCGATATCGATGGGATCGACGCCGGAGGCCCCGGTCAGCAGGACGCGGATGCGCGCATCCTTCTCGACGAGCAGTTCTGCAGGAAGATCCAGGCCTTTGTTGCCCAGGTGGGCGAACAGGGCGTTGACGCCGTCAATGTATTCGCCATGGGTCTCGATCCGGGCATGGATGGAGGGGGGCACGAAGGGTTTCAGCGGTGCCTTGTCCCGGGTTTTCCAGAAGTGCAGCACCGCTTCCATGAACCGGATGATGCGGTTGGAACTCTCCACGTGGCTTTGCTTGCGAAGGAAATGGATGAGAATATCGCGCCGATGGGTGATTTCATCCAGTCGGGTGGAAATATCCCGCAAGAGGCCCTCTGCCCCGATATCGTTGAAATAGGCCGGAAACAGGCGGGTCAGTTGTTTGGCGAGATTGTAGATCGGTCCGATTTCGCTGTTGAGAAATCGGGTGATATCCCTGGGAAACAGGTCCGTGTCCTTGATGAAGATTCCTGACAGTGAGAGTTTGATAATCAGGCTGGAGAGCAGCCGGGATGACCATTTGGGCTTGCACTCCACCAGCTCCAGCCAGGTGCGGATATTCTGCAGGTGGGCTGAATTGACCTGGATCTGCCAATCGTTGTCCACCCCGCCAAGCATGGGCGTCTGAAAACCCAGATCCACCACCCGATCGATAAAAAAGTTCACCAGGTCGATGGCATCGGTCTGGTAGACCGCCTGGCCCATGTTGAGAACGCAGGTGAGGGTCGTGGCCGGGAACTGCTCCGTCTGGGTCTTGAGGATAAAAAAGGTTTTTTCGATCAGGTCGCCGATGTTGCGGTAGCTTTCATTTTCGATCAGCCAGCCCACCGTGCGGTTGATGTCGCGCAGGGCCTCTTCATGAATCAGGTTCAGGCTGGAAATGCCCATGATATGGAAAAGGGAAATCACCTTCCACTGGTGCCCCTGGCCGATGCCGGCACCGGCCTCCATGAGCATCTGGGGTATTTTCCGGTAGCGCTCCACGATTGCGCTGAAATCCGTGAGGGTCAGCAGTTGATCGAATACGGACCGGCTGTGCATTTGCTGAAGGTTCTCGATCCGGTGCAGGTGGTCCGTCAGGGCCTGAAGAACCTCATGGGAGATGTCAGAAAAACAGGCCCGAACCGGTTCCGGATCCTGAATCTGCCCGGCGGCCGCCTGAAAACTGTCCCACGGGTCCTTGACTTCGCTCCAGAAATGGTAGGTCGCTTTGAAGGTGCGGATCAGCAGGTGATTGAACACCGTATAGTCGGTGATGGCACCTTCGCCGCGATCCCCCAGCAGCCGGAGGATGCGCTTGATCGGATAAAAGCTTTTGACAAAGAGGAAAAAATGATCGTCCGGGGTGTCGTGTATCCCGCTGAAGGCCGCGTCGAGCACCGGCAGAAAATCCGGCAACCGGTCACGGGAGTCGCCGATGATCTGCTGCAGGTACAAGAGCAGGTTGTCCACCGCATCGGTGCGCACGCCATCGTCCACATCCGCGGCGATGACTTCATTAAATATGCCCACCATGGCCTCGGCCGCCTCCACGCCCCGGGGATGGGACTGGAACAGGTGGAAGTAATCCAGTGCATAGCTTCTGGCCTCACCCACGATAAACTGCCAGTTGCGATAGGGATGGCTCAGTTCCCGAAGGAAGGTGTTGACGCCCTCCATCAACCCGTAGTAGCGGGACATGACCGCCTGGATGCTTTCGTACCGGGTATCGATGGTGACGTCCACATAGGTGCTGGCCAGGTTGACTTCGAGTGCTTTGGACTTGATCATTGTCATTTTTAGTGCAGGATCCCCTCATGGTTCCGGTTGTCTGTTGGTTTCCAAACTACCAAAGGGCTGCCGCTATTTCAAGCCGGTCGGCTGGATGGCGGCATTTTGCCGGTCCCGCTGCGGCCAACCCCCGGATGTCGATTCCCGGCTGCACCACCGCGATCGATTCGCCGCGGGCCTCATCCGGTTTTCGATTCCCGTTTCTGCAAAACTGTGATATTGGACAAATACGTTCTGGAATCATAGGGTTGACCCGCTTTTGCTGTTGTGGTTGAGCATGATGCTGCCACCGCGGCGGCATGAACGCACCCCGGTCCGTCACAATCACTTTTCACGCGACACAGGTCATGGCCATGGATGAAAAACAGATACATTTGGACGATGCCGCCGAGCAGCTTTTTGCCCAGATAGAGGGGATCGAAGACCAGAAAAAAGGACGCTCGGCCGCGGAAATGATGGCCGAGAGCCTCGCTGAAGAGCAGAAACAGCAGGACGTATGGCGGATTTTGCTGTGTGAGATCGTGCACCACATTGCCGGCTACCTTGAACGCATGGACCCGGATGCCCGGCAGAGCGAGGAACGTCAGACGTTTGATCAACTGTCCGACACCCTGGCCAAACTTTCCCAGCTGCCCCATGAGGCCGGACGGATCCTGGTCCGGTATCGAGGCCTTTCGGTGGACACGGATATCCCCGAACGGATGGATTACGAAATCATTTTTGGAAACATGGTGGTGGACCTGGATATCGTTCCGGCCATGATCAAGCGTCACGGCCACCTGCTTTCCCACCTGATGAGCCAGCTGCTGTCTGCATTCGGCATTTTTTCCGATCGCGGCATCAACAACCTCAACCTGAATCTCCCCAAAGGCGATCCCGATTCGCTGAGGCGTCTGCACCGCGGTCTTCACATCCTGTGCCGCCTTTACGGTGCGCACGAGAACCAGCGTGATATTGTCCTGGGCACCGGCAAAGCGAATGTGGTGCCCATGGTGATCGATGAGAAGGGGGACCTCAATGCCAACTTGACCCTGGTGGCCGGCGTGAACCGGCTCGGCGCACAAACCATGCGCAACCTGGTCGCAAAGGTGGATGCATGGATTCAAAAAAAAGAAGCCTCAGGAGAAGGCTGCCAGTTTACCAGCGTCTACAATGCCATTTTCGGTCTGCCCAAAATCAGTGCCCAGCTGACCCGGCCGCCCATGGAGATCAATAACATGGACTGGCTCATGCGGGAAGAGAGCGAAAAAGACTTCTCCATGGAAAAAGCCAAGGTGGCGAGGATTATCGCCAGTGTCGAGGCCTCTCCCGAAAAGGTCGCCAAGGTGATCAAAAGTGTATACGGCGATGACTATCCGAAAATCAATTCTCACCATTTGGAAGAGCGGCTGGGGTTTTCCTCTCATCTGCTCCAGGCCATCGACAGCAAACCGAAAAGCGAGGACGCCCGCCAGGAGGTCCTGACGAATCTGCAAAAACGCCTGGACACGGTCCGGGATGACGTGTTCGACAACCTCTATGTTTCCCGTTCCGGAGACGATAATGTGGGCAACAGCGGGACGATCCTGGGGGCGGTTCACCGACAGCTGTATAAAATGGTTTCTTTTTTCAAAGGGCGGTCGTCAACCCGGAAAAAGATGACCGGTATGGTTCACGGCACCATTCGATTTGATGAACGGGATTTTGAAATCCTGTCCGAGGATTTTGGCATCGATATGGATGAAGCCCGCGAACTGGTTGATGCCTTGAAACAGTGTTTCGATGAGAAGGGCCGCTTCATCAAATCGGCGTTTGCCTCCGCCTTGTCACGGTTTACCCGATACGAGAAAAAGATTTTTGAGTTCTTGTGGCGGCATCTCAAGGATGTCGTGGCTCCTGAAGATCGAACTGCTTTTCTCAATTCCCTTCAAATGCTTACCGGCCGGATGAACCAGCCCAAGCGGGCCTTTAAAATTCTGCTTGAAGACTTTCTCAAGGATTCAGGCCGTATCCAGTTCTCGGATGCCAAGGCCCTGATGCTGGCCAACCTCATTCTGCACGAATACGATAAGAGCCTGGCCGATATCGAAATCACGCCCGAGGATATTCTTTTAGACAAACGGGGGCTGGACAAAGAGGTGGCGAGGTATGCCGCATGGCGCATGGACCGGGAGCAGGAGGCCTTTTTCGACAAGGCGCGGACCATCCATCAATCCCTGTGCGAAGCCCTGGAGTTTGGCCAGACACGCAAACAGCGCCTGACCGTGAAGGAGCTTCTGGGTCTTGAGCGGGAAGTATACATTTTTCTGTCCATGATGGAAACGACCGTGGGACAGTCGATCATGCGGAGCGCCGTGACCGAATACGGCAGCCCGGAGTCGGACCTCTATTTTCTCAAGGAGAGCGATCGGTTCATGTCCCACCTGCTGCAAAATTTGCGCATCGCCATACGCGGCCTGGCCAATATCGGCAGTATGGAGAGCATTCCCTCCCTGGAAGCCGTCAAAACCAGGGAGGAGATCTTTCAGCGCCTCAAAAAATCAAAGGCACACCGCGATCAGTCACGGTTGATTTCGGACTGGGTGGACGAGGCGGTAAAAATGATCCGGTTCCGCTCCTGACGACATGCCTGCCCGCACTCGGGGATTTCCGGCCGAGGTCGCGGCATGCCGGATTTTTATCCCGGGAAACGGGTTGTTAGGCGGAAGGCAACTTGTAAACGGAAAAAAAGCCGGTCAGCATGACCGGCTGCGGATAAAAACGGGGTATGCCGCCCTGTCAAGATAACGGCGCCTTTCCATGGCCATCCGGCCGCCCACCCGACAGACCCTGAATGTTAACGGTTCGTTTCCGGTTTCCGGTTCCGATGGTTTCGGCCGGCGGATCATCCCTTCCTCCCACTCCCCTATTTTTTTGAGCATTAGCAAAAAAATTGCTTGACGTTTTTTGAGCCTATGCTTACTCTTGGCCTACCCAAACGCTGACGGTTTCAGCGATATTACTGACAGGCGAATGCCTTGTTTTCAGGCAACGCGGCCTGTTGTTCAAGGAGGCACCATCGAATGATTATCAGCATCGCCAGCGGGAAAGGCGGCACCGGAAAAACCACAGTGGCCACCAATCTCGCCATTTCCGTAGAAGGCCCGGTCCAACTGCTGGATTGTGACGTGGAAGAACCCAATGCACACCTGTTTCTAAAGCCGGCCATCGAAGAAACGAAAACAGTCACCACCCCGGTTCCCGACATTGACCTCGACAAGTGCAATCAATGCAAGAAATGCATGGAAATGTGCCGGTTCAAGGCCATCGCCGTTGTCGGCGATACGGTGCTCACCTTCCCCGAGCTGTGCCACAGCTGCGGCGGGTGCATGGCCGTATGCCCGGAGGGGGCCATTACCGAAACCGGGCGGGAACTGGGTGTTCTGGAAACCGGCGCCGTGAACGGCGTCTCCTTTGCCCACGGGCGGCTGCGGGTGGGGGAGGCCATGGCACCGCCGCTCATCCGGGAGGTCCGCGACTGCACCTGGGATGACGGCCTGACGTTGATCGACGCGCCTCCGGGTACGTCATGTCCGGTGATTGCCGCCATGAAGGACACGGATTTCGTTCTGCTGGTCACCGAACCCACCCCCTTTGGCCTCCACGACCTGAAGCTGGCAGTGGAAGCGGTGAAAATACTGAAGATTCCCATGGGCCTGGTCATCAACCGCGCCGACATGGGGGACGACACGGTTACGGCCTATGCCCGCGCCGAAGGACTTCCCATTCTCATGGAGATCCCCTTCGACCGGCAGATTGCCGAAAGCTATTCCCGCGGGGACATGTTCGCCCTGGCCATGCCCGAATGGAAGGCCCGTTTCCGCGAACTGGTTGGACAGATCGAAACGCTGACCGGAAAGGGGGCCGGTGCAAAATGAAAGAACTCGTTATCCTCAGTGGAAAAGGGGGCACCGGCAAGACCAGCCTGACCGCATCGTTTGCGACCCTGGCTGCCGGCAGCATGTTGTGCGATGCAGACGTGGACGCAGCGGATCTTCATCTGCTGATGCAGCCCGACATCCAGGAACAGACCGATTTCCAGGGCGGCGGTGTGGCGGTGATCGACCCGCAGCGGTGTACGGGCTGCGGTACCTGCATCGACATGTGCCGATTTTCGGCCATCAGCCCTGACTTCGTCGTCGATGAGATCGGCTGCGAAGGCTGCGGGGTGTGTGTGGATTTTTGTCCGGAGCAGGCCATTGATTTTCCGGTCAGGACCTGCGGCCAGTGGTTTGTGTCCGATACCCGCTTCGGGCCCATGGTGCATGCCCGGCTGGGTATTGCCGAGGAAAATTCCGGGAAGCTGGTGACCCTGGTGCGCCAGCAGGCCAAGCAGCTGGCCGAAGCCAGGGGCCTTGACCTGATCCTCACGGACGGCCCTCCGGGTGTCGGATGCCCGGTCATCGCCTCGGTGGGCGGCGCCACCAGCGTGGTGATCGTTGCCGAACCCACCGTTTCCGGTATCCACGACATGGCCCGCGCCATCGAATTGTGCCGGTTTTTCAAGGTGCCGGTGATGGTGTGCATCAACAAGTTCGACCTCAACCCGGACAACAGCGCCACCATCGAACAGATGGCCCGGGACCAGGGCGTGCCGGTGGTCGGCCGGGTTCCCTTCGATGCGGCCTTCACCCGTGCCATGGTGCAGGGAAAGACGCTTCTTGAATACGACGGCAACGGGGCGGCCGGCAACCATCTGCGACAGGTGTGGGCCGCCATTATGCAAACATCGGCCATGACGGCTGAACACTAGATCGTGCCCATTCCGGACGAGCGACAGATAACAGCAATAGAAAGGAGTACACGACAGCATGGAAAACGGAAGAATCGCCATCCCTTCGATGGAAGCCGGAGGTCTTGACGGTAAGCGGTCCGGTCATTTTGGCCATTGTGATACCTTTACCCTGGTCGACGTGAAAGACGGGGTCATTGAAAAGATCTCCACAATCGACAACCTGAGTCACGTTCAGGGCGGCTGTATGGTGCCGGTGAACCTGCTGGCGGACAATCAGGTCAGCGCCCTGGTGGTGGGCGGCATCGGCATGCGGCCGCTCATGGGGTTTCGCCAGGCCGGCATCGATGTCTATCATGACGACCAGCGCCCGGACATCCGTCCGGTGGTGGAAGACCTCATTGCCGGCAAACTGGCCATGATTTCCGATGATCAGGTGTGTGGCGGCGGCGGCGGACAATGATGAACCCGCTTCAACATGCGCCCCTTCAGCCATTTCAGAGGTTGGACGACGGTTTCCATCCCCGGCATGCCTCCGGTTGAAGGACCCGGCCGACCCGGTTCCGGCCGGCCTCGAGGCTTTTGGGTCCGGCTCCGGTATGCCAAGCGGCGGCGCTGTTCATGCACGTGAATTTTTTGTTATTCTCAATGGAATCAAGTAATTCTAAATCAGGGAGGAACATCGATGAAAATTGCCGTAACATCCACGGGAAAGGATTTGGATTCCCCCATGGATCCCCGTTTTGGGCGGGCGGCCTATATTCTGATAGTCGACACCGAGACCCTGGCCTTCGATGTGCTGGATAATGCAGAGAATGTCAACGCCTTCAAGGGTGCCGGCATTCAGGCCGCCTCAATGATCAGTGACAGGCACGCCGATGTACTGCTCACCGGGTTTTGCGGCCCCAACGCCTTCAAAACGCTCGAAGCCGCCCAGGTCAAGGTGGCCGGTGATGTGAGCGGCACCGTTCGTGAGGCGGTGGCCGCCTTTAACGACGGAAACGTCAATTGGGTTTCCGAACCCAATGCCGAAGGCCACTGGTAAACCCTGTTGTGCTGAAAAACGGCCGTCGGTGCTGAACGCATGGATCTGACGGCTATCCGGCTGTGAAATGGGCCCTGGGGCGCGCCTTGCTATTGCCGAAAGCGCCCCGTATGAATGGCATCGCCTGCCGGGTGGTGACCGGAACGCTGGCAACCGCCCGGCCAGGCGCGGTGCGTCAACGATCGAATCAAGCGCCGATTGCCCGCCCCGGCAGGCCGGCGGCCGGAACCGGCGATTTGACGACGTGCCCGCCCGCCTGTGCAAGCATTGCGGCCGCAACCGGTTAGCGCCCCGCCGGGGTCGTTTCCCCTTTTTTCCGAAGGCCGTGCTCTCTGCCAATTCCTGCCCGCAGCCCTGAGATGCTGCAATCGTTTGACGGCAGCCCGCCTTTGCACTATTTTAACCGGAAGACCCGTAATCGTTCCCGACGACCGTTCGAAAACCATCTTACAACCTGTTGGACGACGGAGCCATTGAACCGTGGCACTGCCCGCTACCCATATCCGGTTTGCCCTGTCGGTCGCCAACGGCCTGCCTGCGGAGCAGATGGGCGCCTATCTTTCCGGCACCCTCTACCCGGACAGCCGCTGGCTTACCGGCGTCCACCGCAGGAAGACCCATGCGCGCCGTTTTCTCGATCCGGCTTTTCCATCGGATGCCTTCACCCTGGGCTGGCACGTCCACTGTGTGTGTGACCGCATTCAACGCACCCTGTTTGACCGGCTGCTGGGCGGCCCCGCCCAGCTGGATGCGGATGCCCGCTGGATACGGGCTTCAGCGGCTAAGGTGATTCAGGACATGCAGGATGCGGCCGCCGCCGAACTGGATGAACGGCTGCCCCTGCTCGTCCATGCGCAAACGCCCAACAGCGAATCCAAAGATCGGGTGACCGCCTATCTCGATCTGGTCCGCCGGGCATACCGGGGCCAGACCCGGCCCGCCTGGCCGGTTTATGCACGATTGTGGGGCGATGTCGGCCTGGACCGGCTGAAAATTACCGCCATCGAAAAACAGGTGCTTCAATTTTTGGCCGATCGACCGATGGCAACGCGGATCAAGACCGCCTTCGGACGCATGGCGGCCGCCTGGGAATCGGGTTGGCAGGCGCCGGGTGACGAAGGGACAAGCGGAGGCAACGCATGAAACCTGAAACGGGCTGCCGTCCGGGCGGGAACCCTGTCGAATTGCCGGCAGGGGAAATCGACGTGCACGGGTACGGGTGCTGAGTATGGCAGACGCGTGCGGACACGGCAACGATATCCGGGTACAGAGCTGGTGTGAGCTGTGCGAGTGCCTGTACCAGAATTCCTGGCAGGATGCCCTGATGCGGTTTCGTTCCAATTACGCCTTCCGGGGGCTGTCGGACGAAACCTATGACCTGAAAACCAGTTTTACCCGGCGCTGCCGCGACTACGCGCACCTGGAGTACCACCTGCTGCGCAATTTCAGCAAGTATGCCGAAGTGCCCTGGACCGGCGATCATGCCTCGGCCTGGCGCTGGCTCACCGTGGCCCAGCACCACGGCCTGCCCACCCGTCTGCTGGACTGGACCTATTCTCCGTTTGTGGCCGCTCATTTCGCCACGGCGGACACGGACCGGTTCCACCGCGACGGGGTCATCTGGTTCGCCGACTACGTGAAGATCAACCAGATGCTGCCCAGCCCCCTGTCCGAAGAACTGGTGCACCATGGCGCCCACGCCTTTACCCTTGAAATGCTGGAACACGCCCTGGGCGACATCAAGGCCTTCGACGCCCTGGGGGAGGACCTGGTGCTTTTTTTCGAACCGCCGTCCATCGATGCGCGAATCGTCAACCAGTTTGCCTTTTCTTCAGTCATGTCCAGGCCCACTGCGCAACTGGACCGGTGGCTGGTGGATCATCCGGAGCTATACGGCCGGATCATCATCCCCAAGGAACTCAAGTGGGAAATCCGTGACAAGCTGGACCAGGCCAACATCACTGAACGGACCCTGTTCCCCGGGCTGGATGGGCTGGCATCGTGGCTCAAGCGACAGTATACCCCCCGGTCCAGAGCGTTCAATCCATCGATTATCAAAAGGAGAAATGAACCATGACAGTTGACGCCTTCAACGCATTGGTGGTGACCGCCGGTGAGGAAAAGACCTACCACCGCCGGATTCAACGGCGGACACGCGACGATCTTCCCGGTGGAGATGTGCTCATCCGGGTGCACTATTCCTCCCTGAACTACAAGGACGCCTTGTCGGCCATCGGCAACAAGGGCGTGACCCGCAACTACCCCCACACGCCGGGTATCGATGCCGCCGGGACGGTTGCCGACAGCCGGGTCGATGCATTCAAAAAGGGGGATCCGGTGCTGGTGACCGGCTACGACCTGGGCATGAACACGTCGGGCGGTTTCGGCCAGTACGTGCGGGTGCCGGCCGACTGGGTGGTGCCGCTGCCCGGCGCCATTTCCCTGAAAGAGAGCATGATTTACGGCACGGCCGGATTCACCGCCGGCATGGGCGTCCTTTTTTTGACCGAACGGCTGAAGCCCGAAGACGGGCCGGTGCTGGTCACCGGCGCCACGGGCGGGGTGGGCAGCGTGGCCGTGGCCGTGCTGGCCGGACTGGGGTACACCGTGGCGGCCGTGACCGGCAAACCGTCAGGGAAGGCATTTCTCGAAGGGATCGGTGCGTCCCGGATTGTCGACCGGGCCGAAGCGGCCGATACCAGCGGCCGTCCCCTGCTCAAATCCCAGTGGGCCGGGGTGGTGGACACGGTGGGCGGGGAGATCCTGGCCACGGCCATCAAATCCACCCATCCCTGGGGCACCGTTACCTGCTGCGGCAACGTGGCCTCGCCGGACCTGCCCCTGACCGTCTTTCCCTTCATCCTGCGCGGGGTCCGGCTGATCGGCATCGACTCGCAGAACTGCCCCATGGATGTCCGGCTAAAGGTGTGGGAGAATCTGGCCGGCGCGTGGAAAATCGACGGGCTGGAAAAAATTTCAACCGAGATCTCCCTCGACGGACTCAGTGACCATATCGACCTGATTCTCAAGGGGCAGCAGAAAGGGCGGGTGGTGGTCAACCTGGGGGCATGACCCGCTTCAGGGCCGCGTGCCGTTCAATCCCACGAAGGTGCCGCCATTGCGCCGGCACAGAATGCGCATCAGGGTGGCGAACCGCTGGCCGGTATTTCCCGGCTGGCTGGTTTTTTCCATCACCACCGGGAACCCCACGGCGTGGATCCGGACCCGGCGGCCGCCGTGGCTGTCGGCGCCGTTGATGCGGTCGATGGCGTCCACTATCGGCTGGACGCGGCTGCCGCTGAACTCATCCCCGAAGACATACAGGCTGATTTTCTTGTCGGCGGCGTAAAAGGTATTGATCGCCGCGGTAATTCCCTCCACCGGACTGCTGTTGCTGAAGGCGCGCCAGGTGCCCAGGCCGGAAACAATCGCCCGGCGGCGTGCCGGGGAGTCGGGAATCCAGCGGCCCCGGTACTGGGGGAACAGGTAGCGTCCCATATCGTTCATGACCTGAATGCCCCTGACCCTGGGGTACACCTGAAGGGTTTCGCGCATTTTCTGCTGGACCAGGCCCCAGGCGTTGGCCTGCATGCTTCCGGAGGTGTCGATGATGAAAATGATATACTCGCTGTCCACGGGGATGCCGCCCACCGGGCTGTCGGCCCGGGGGGGCGGGGCCCCTTTGAGCAGGCGCCGCATCTCGTCGGTCAGTTCCTGACGCGCGCGCGCCAGCCTCCCCTGGATGATGTTCTGCACGCGGGCATCGTCCCTGGCGGCCGCAAAAGCCCCCTGCAGGTCGGACAGGTCGCCCTGCAGCCGTGACAGGCGCTTTTCTTCCGCGGACAACTGCGCGACCCGGGTGGTCATCTCGCGATCGAGGCTGCGGGCCTTGCCCCGGACGTCGGCCAGTTCCTTCTCCATGCGCCGGATCCGGGACGAAAACGCCTCGGTCAGTTCCCCGAGAACCACCGGCTCGGCGAATTTGGACAGTACGAACAGGAGGATAATGGCGCCGAACCCGCAGCAGATGCAGTCCAGGAATGACAGGCTGAATATGTCGATATTTCTTTTTCCGGTTTTCATGGCATCCGTTCAGGGCCAGTCCCTGGAAGGGCTGAAGAAGGATCCGTTGGATTGTTTCGCCAGACGCCAGAAGGCATCGGCCGCCAGCGGGTCGCCTTCCATGGGGAACAAAATGATGTTGACCGGCACGCCGGCCGGCAGCTGCGCGACGGCTTCGTTGAACAGCTTGCGCCGTTTCCGGCTGGATACCCGCTTGACCCGCGGTTTCCGGGCGCCCATGGTCGGCAGGCCGTCGGTAAGCAAAAAGACGTTGTCGGGCGGCGGTTTCAGTTCCGCCGCCGCCCGGAAGGCGTTCAGCAGGCTGGTGCCCTTGCCGGGAACGACCTTGCGCATTTGCGTCACCGTCCGGTTCAACGATTCGAGATCCCCGGCATCCAGCCATGCCTTTCGGTTTCCCCCGATCAGCGGCCGGGCGTTTTCGTTGAAGGTATAAACCTGGAAGCGGCTGGCCGGCGGCAGGCGGGCGGTCAGCCAGTCCACTGTGGCCACGGCATGACGCCATTTGTCGGATCTGAGCTTGTCCCCGTCCTCCAGGTTGCGCCGCCGGATGACGTCGACGATCGATTCGGCCAGCATGCTGGCCGAGGCGTCGGCGAGGATCAGGATCCGCTGCCCGCCCATTTTCAGGCCGGTGAGGTAGTGGCGGTCTCCCTGGCCCGGAAATGTCCGCAGACGGTCACCGGGCGTGTCCCGCGCATCGGCCCCCGCCCTGAGGCGCCGCAGTTCCTCCTCGATCGCTTTTAACTCCGATTTGAGCTTGTCGGCCTGTTGCCGGGCGGCAAGGGTCTGCCGGTCTTCATCCGCCAGTTCGATGTTGCGGGCCTCGATCGTATCGCGGACCTGCCGCGACAGGCCCCGGGTCTTTGTCACCCGGGCCTCGATGTCGGTCATCGCCTTGCGGGCGTCCGCCAGGTCGGCCCGGTCCCGGACGAGTGCGGTCTCGAGCCGGTTCACCTCGGCGCGCAGGCCGGCGGTGACGGTATCCCGGCGGGCCGCGCTTTTGGCGTTGACCACCACGAACAAAAGGATGATGGCGCCCAGGCCGCAGCAGATGCAGTCGATGAATGAGAGACTGAAAACGTTCAGGCGTCTACGCCGCATAGCAGTTTACCAGAGCCTCGATTCCGGCTGACCCGTTTTCACCGATCCCGGCTTCTGAGGAAACGTTAATCAAAACGGGGTCGTTTTTCGCAGGAGCGGCTTCCAGCCGCAATGCAATGGGACGATCGCGGCTGGAAGCCGCTCCTGCGCCATTTCGGTTCCTTTCGGATACCCGGCCGCGCAGGACCTGAAAAAGATTTTTACGAAACCGTCAATGGTGTTCCGCGCCCATCGGCTGGCAGGCATCGGATCAACCGGAGGGGGGCGCCCTGTTCTCCGACCGCGACCGTCTGACCGATCGACAGGGTGGTCCGTTCGGTCACCGGCACCCCGTCCACATGGGTTCCTTGCTCGCTGCAGGGGTCGAGGAAAACCCGTCCGCCCTCACGGTAGATCGAACAATGCCTGGCGGAAACATGGCTGCCGGCCAGGCGGATGGCCCCGTTGCCCCGCCCGGGTGAACTGCCGATGACCAGCGGATCCGGGCCGATGGGATAAGCCGTGTTCTCGACCAGCAGGTGCGTCGGCCGGGTTCCGCCGCCGGTGTCCCTGTTTTCGGCGGCCGGGTGTTGAACAACGGGCCGCCGGGTGTGGCGGGATGGCCCGCGGTCGGCGTTTTGCGCCGCCATCGCCGGCCAGCAGCCGGCGGCGCCCAGCGCTGCGGCACCGAAAGCGAGTTCCTCGGCAGGGTACGGGGAGAAGGGGGCCAGCAGCGCCTTCAGTCCCGGCAGACCGCAGGCCCGTCGGGACAGCTGGAAGGCCAGGGGCCGGCCGGCAAGCCGGTTCCTTTCGATCAGCGATGCGACCATGTCCGAAATCCGGGCATACACCTCACCGGCCGCTTCGACCATGCCCCGCCGCTGCAGCGGCATGTGATAGCTGCTCCCGCCTTTTTCGGTTTCAAACCGCACCGTCTGATGATCCGTGAGCGCTGCCATCAGAGACGGCAGCTGTTCGTAGACCGACTGCTCCGATGCCGCACTGTGGAACAGGTCAAATCGGGTGGCCTGCAGGAATTCCCGGGCGGCGGTCTTGGCCCAGATCCGGTAGAGGCGCTCCAGACCGGCATCCGGAACGGATGCGGTATCCCGTTGGGCCAGTTCGCCGCTGGCCCTGAGATAGGTGGCCTCGCAGCGATGAAGGTGCAGATCGATGTGGATGATCTCCCCGGCGGCGGGGCTGACCGCCGTCAGGGCGATGGGAACAAACCCCCGTACGTCCATCTTCAGTTCACCGGCTATCCCCAGCAGCAGGCCCAGGTTGTCGCGACGGTAATGGCCCGGCACGCAGAAAACGACCCCGTCCCCCGCCGATTCCAGTGCCGACCAGATCCGTTTTAAATGTTCATAGGCCAGTTCGGCATGGCTGGCGGCCGTAAATCCACTCTGTCGCAGCGGTTCCGTGTTCAGCCGGTCCCAGAATCGGCTGATGGTCTGCTGGGGGAACCGGCGCGCCTGCAGGGCGGCGGTGCGGCCCACCATCAGCCGGCGGCCGTCCTGGAGGGCGAATCCCGGACTCGTCCGGCCCGGGCCGTCCAATTTCAGTATCCCGGCGGGCGCCCCCCCGGCGGCGATGATACCGGCATCACTCAGTTCCAGGTATACCGGTGCCATTCAGGACGCTCCCGAGTGAAGATGCCGGGTCAGGTTTTCTTCGCAATAGGCCTCGGCCTCGAGGACATAGCGCTCCTGAAGCAGCTGCAGCTGGTGAAGCATGAACATCAGAACAATGCTGATCAGCAGGGCGATCAGGGTTGAATTGAAGGCCACGCCCAGACTGCGGGTGACACCGAAGATATTGCCTTCGATGGCCTGATGGGCCTGGCCCAGGGCGTCTCCGATGCCCCGAACCGTGCCGATGAAGCCGATGGAGGGAATGGCCCAGGCCACATAGCGGATCATGGACAGCTCGGACTCGAGGCGTTCGCTTTCCGCCGTGCAGTAAGCGCGCGTCGCATCGGCGACATCCTGGATGTTGCTCGTGGCGGTAAATCGCTGAAGGCCGGCCAGGAGCGCACGGGGCAGCAGGGCGCTGCGCTGCTGCTGCGGCAGCCCTTCGATGCGGCGTGAGACGTCCCGGGTGTCTTCGGGAAGAATCCTTACCCCCTCGGGCAGGAGGATGAGGTCCCGGTCGAGGAGGGATCGGTCCCGGAGGGTCGCCAGGGCCTTGAAGGCCATGATGGCCAGGGCCCAGAACATGAGAATGAAACAGGCCTCCTGTTCATAATCCCGGACCATCACGAACAGGGACCGTTCGACGATGGTGGTGGCGTCCGTTTGAACGCTCAGGGCCTGGCGGGCAAGCACCGCGTCCGCCGAAGGACGGATAAAACCGACATAGGCGGCGTGGACAATGATCACGATCAGTGCCAGCGAGATGACCTGGTAGGCGAATTCCGTGGATATGCTGTTTCTTTTTCGCATCACCCTTCCCGTTCATCAATAACATCCAGTTTTTTTTGCGTCGGCGCCTGACCTATATGTCGTATGGAAAATCAACGCCCTGGTCGGCCTCGATTTCTTCCGTTGGCCTGAATTCCTCCAGACGGTCGGGTTCCGACTCTGCCGGCGAGGTTTTCGAATCGGATTCCGGATCCTTCCGGGCTTCCGGTGCGGCGTCCTCCAGTGGCCCCGATGCGGACATCCCGGCATCGTCCACCCGGGCAAACAGGACGCACCACCTGCAGGGGGGGGCTCCGTCCAACCCCGTCACGCCAGGGGAGGCGGTCCAGTCCATGGCCACGCCGGGAAAGGCGGCGGTCATGCACACCGAGAGGACAGCCGTGCACATAGCTGCCCGCGTCAAGGCCTTTTCCAGTTTTCCGGCCATGCGCATCCACAAGGACATCAGACACCCACCTGCTGCCATCGATCGGGTTTCCCGGTCACGGGCCGCCTACCGCGCATAGCGGCACACGCGAAAACCCAGGTCATCCCGTCGGTCGTCACTGTAGTCGCGGAAGGCCGACCGCAGTTCACTGATGCCGGCGTGTTTAAAGCTCGAGCCGCGGACGATGTGGTGCCGGCCCTCGGCGGGACCGGTGGGATCCACATGGCGCTTTCCGGCGTGGCCGCTGATTATCGAATAATAATCGTGGCACCATTCCGCCACGTTTCCGGCCAAGTCGAACAGACCCTGGGGGCTGGCCGTGAACTGCCCGGTGGGCGCGGTGGCCGGATAGCCATCATTGTACCCGCTGAGGGGCACCGGGAGCAAGTCCCGGGCGGACCGGTCGGCGAAATTGCCTGCACCCGCGGGGGGCGGAAACCCTTTTCCCCACGGGTACCTGGCGGTGGCGCGATTGTTCCTGAAACGCGCACAATACTCCCACTCCGCCTCGGTCGGCAGCCGGTAGCCGGTGCCCATCGGCTTGACGGCGACAACCCCGCCGGCGGTTTTTTCATAGACCGGGGGGAGGGATTCCCGGGCGCTCAGCCAGTTGCAAAAAAGAGCGGCCTGCTGCCAGGTCACCCGGACCACCGGTTGCCCGCTGCCGTTCAAGGTCTTGGTTTTAAATGCGCCCGAACGGTGCCTGGATTGAAATTGCCTGAACTGGGCATTGGACACCTCCCTGACCCCCATGTAAAAGGGCCGGCTGAGTTCGATTTCCCTGAGGGTCTCGTTGGAGCGGCGGCCCTGCTGGCGCCGTGATGACCCCATGGTAAAGGCCTTCGGCCGGATCAGTCGCAGGGTGTATCCGCCGGCCGCGGTGATGCTTTCGCCGGGGACTGCCGTGGCGGTCTCTTTCTTTTTCAGTGCAATCCGGATTTCCTGGTCGAAGCCCGGCCGCGGAGTGATGCGTGTGCGATGGGTCTGGTAACCCGGTTTGCTGATTTCAATCCGGTGTTCGACGGCCGGCATGCGCATGCTGGCCGGCAGGCTGCCCATGTTCCGGCCGTTGACCGCCAGCTCGGCGTCAGGCGGCTGGACCGTGAAACGGACGGTTCCCAGCCTGGCGTCGAGCGTGACCGACAGGTGTTGTTCCGCCCCGGGGTCGAGCGTCACCCGGCGCGTGGCCGTCTGGTATCCGGTCTTGGATATCTTCAGGGTGTGGGCGGCGCCTGGCGCCAGGGCGATGGTCAGCGGCGTGAGCCCGGCATACCGGGCTCCGGCCATCACGGTGGCGCCGGTCGGTGTACTGGTTACGGCCAGGCTGCCGTCCGCCGGCTGAAGGACAACGTCCTCGATGGACAGGGGCTGATCGGCCCGGACGGCCAGCCGTGTCCGCCAGGTCCGGTACCCGGCCAGGCGAAGCGCCACCTCATAGGTCCCTGCCGTCAGTTCCATGCGCAAGGGGGTCCGGCCCATCTCCCGGTCGTCCACGGCGACCGTCGCCCCGGCCGGCATCGAGTCGACGGTGACCGCCGACCAGTCGGGGACGAGGACCGCCCGGTGGGTTTGCCGCACATCGCAGCCTTCGATGGTGATGTCGGCGGAATAGTCCTGATGCCGATCCGCACGGATGCGTATCCGTCGACTTCCGGCCGGCAGGTCCAGGGCATCGAAGGCGCCGGCCGTCACGGCCACGTCGTCGACATATACCCTCAACCCGGTCAGGGCGGTCGCCGTCTCGCCCTTGGTCCGGATTTCCAGCGCCAGTCGGCCGTTCAGCCGGGCCATGGCCGCCTGAACCGTCTGCGTCCGGGCGGTGGTGACGGTGAATGCGTGTCTCAGCGGCCGGTAGCATGGCTTTTTCGCATACAGGGTGTAACGGCCGGGGCGCATCAGGCGGCTGTCGCCGGCCCCGGGCGCTGTGATCCCGCCGTCAATCCTGATCTGCTCAGGCTGCGGGGTGATGTCCAGGGCGACCCGCCGCGCGGTGAACACGAACCATGTCCCGGCGACGAGAAAGATCAGCAGGGTCCCGGCGGTGGCGGTGAGCAGCCATTTCAGCACCGCGGCCCGGCCCGGGCGCCGCGGCCTTGAAGCCGGGCGGAAGGGAATCGGTTCGATCGTTTCGGCCGACTCGGATCTGGATTCTATTTCCGAAGGCATGGCACGGGGATCCTGGTCATGGTCAATGGATTTTTTCATTGCAGACCACCCGGACGGTCAGGGGGCCTGCACCGGGTTTGGCCGTAACGCTCAGCCTGACATCACGGTATCCGTCGCGGACACCGACCACCGTGTACGCCCCCGGGCGAAGGTGCAGGTCATGGGCTTCAAAGCGGCCCAGGCGGCCCACCCGGTAAACCGCCACGTCGGTCCGGTTGTCCGAGGTGATGGTCACGCGGACGGGGGTCTGCGCCGCCGTGACGAGCTGATCCAGTTCATTCAGGCTGGCCGCCAGGGCGGGGTCGCGGGGGGCCACCTGCCCGGCATCCAGAAGAAGCTGGACGGCATTTTCCAGATGCCGGTCGTTGAACAGGGTTTCGGGCTGCGTCAGGTAAAAGTCGATCCGCCGGGCGATGGTGATGCGGTCCATGGTCCGTTGCCGGCCCCGCAGGGCAAAGCCGACGTTGGGATCGATGGTCAACGCCGCCAGGTACAGGTCGCGGGCCTTTTGCCATTGTAGGTCGCGTTCGGCGGCCGTTGCCAGTCGCTGGAGCCGATCCAGCTGCGCCAGTTTCAGCGCCTGGTCGGCCTGGTGCAGGGCCTCCCGGACCGCATCCGAGCCGGGGTCGACGGATGCGGCCTCGAGCAGCAGATCGTGCGCCTGACGGTGTTGCCCGCCATGCAGCGCCGTCAGTCCCCGGGACAACAGGTCCCGAAATCGTTTGCGGGACGGGGCCGGCGGTTCGCCGGCTTTGTCGGCCGCCCTCTCGGTCACCGGCCCCGGCCTGGGCGCCCGGAACGCTGTTTCGTCGTCGGAAACCGGGTCGGCGGGTGTTTCGCTCATTTCCACCGCGGGCTCAGTTGGGGCCGGTGGGGTCGACGGCTCCGGTTCGCCGGAAACGCCTGGCGGCGGCGTGGCCTCCAGATTCGCTGCGGCAGTTGTTTCAGGCGCCGGGAGGGGCGGGCTGGCGGGCTGCGAAACGACCGGCCGGTGATGCAGATGGTGCATTAGCCATCCGCCGGCCGCGAAGAGCAGGGCCAGCAGGCCGGCCAGCGCCCAGGCGCGCAGCTTTGGGTGACGTGCAGCCGATTTTCGTTTTTCACTTTCGTGGGCGGGTTTGAACGCGATCGAATGAACCGGTTCCACGGCGGGGTGCTGCGGACCGTCGCCGGTGGGTGCGACAGGTTGCATCGGTTCAGGTGGCGTCGGGTCATTCATCGCACGGGTCGGTTTCAATCGATGGCATCGTCTTTCGTTTGATCGGCAAGGGGTGCCGGGGCGAAACCGGTTTCGGCATAGTAAATTCTGCGCAGGAGGTCGCGCCATTCCCGGAACTGTTCTTCGGCCGAACCGGTCAGTTCGACCTGCCGGCCCTGAAATTCCATGACAATCGGTTTCATTTCACCGGCAAAGGACTCGCTCAGTTCCTTGAGCGCCGACGCGTGGATCCGGGTCTGTTTGGAAATGTTGAACCCGTCGACGATGACCTGCCCGCCGACCACGGCCATCCCCACCTGGAGCGGCCCGGTGTAGTCGACATCACCGGCCGCCAGGGCGATCGCGCCGACCATCATCAGGATGCCGGCCACCTGACGCATGGCCGCTTCCTTTTTGATCTTCTGCATGGCCTCGCGTTCGGCCAGGCTCATTTTGCGCCATTCTTCGTAGGATGCCCACATGTCGTTGTAGAGCCCGTCGTAATATTGGTTCAGCGTATCCACATACATATCCTCCCGCCCCCTGATCTGGAGCAGGCGGTCCATCATGGGGTCGTCGGCGGCCGGCAGACGGCTGACCGTCATCCGGTTTTTGCCGTCCGCAGCCAGGTATCCGCTGAAGGGTTCCGGGGCCAATGCTTCGGCGAACTTCAGACGCGAAACGGTGCGGATCGTCCGTGCCTCGCCGGGAGACAGCGTGACCCTGAATCGCGCGATGTCGTTGGCGATGGCATTATACAGGTCCTGGTAGGCGTCTTTCCGGCCGGGGAGGGTGTCCCTGTAAGAGTATTCACTTGCCTGGGCACTGTAGGTTTTATTGAGCCAGACCCTGCCGGTGGCATCGGTGGCCTCGATCTTCACGGTCAGATGCTCGCCGCTCGATTCCAGGATGTGGCCTTTGACGATCAGGTCCACGGAACCATCCGAGGTGGGGAGAACGCTGATGGCCCCCCACTGGCTGCTCCGGTGCAGCGTGTTCTTCAGGTGGCAGGCCATAAAATGGGATTCAACCGTTCGGATATCCGGGTTGGTTCCCTGGTCTTCAGCCTCCTGTTCGGTCATTTCATCCGAGGTGAACGGCACGATGCCCACATCCAGCAACTGCTCCCGGGGAATTTCCTCCTCGGCCTGGATGATGGGGGTCGGGCCGATTTTCTGATACGGGCCCGACGCGCACGCGGCCAGGAACGATGAGATGGCTGCCAGTGACAGCAGAAGTGGTCCCCATCGCCGGTTCATCATGAAACCGCCCTCATGCCCCGCCCCGCTTGTATGCGTCGTATTCCTTCCATAATTTTTCCTTCAGCACGGGATCGGTTTCCTGCTCGGCAGCCTCCCTCAGCTGCCGGGCGACGATGTCGTCGTCGCCGCCGTCACGGCGCCCGGTCGGTGTCTGCCGGTCGCCCTCGATCCCTTCGGCGTCTCCGCCCCCGGGTGTCGCGGTCTTACCGGAATCCGACGCTCGGCCGGGTGCATTGGCAGCGGTTGGGGATGACGTCTTTCCGGGCATCGCTGCGGATGCCTCCCGCTGACCCGATGGGCTGGATTCGGATTCCGTTTGCGAACCGGACGCCTCGATATCGATTCCCTTTTCCTTCAGCCGTTCGGCAGCGTCGGCAGCCGCTTGGGCCAGGGCGTCGACCCTCGGTGAGGATCGCTCGCGGATCCGTTCCATTTCCTCCAGGAGCAGTTCGTCAAATTCCGCCAGGGAGGCGTTCAATTCCCGGTCCAGGGCGGCCACTTCGTCGGTCACCGTCGTTTCCGGAATCGGGGCGTCGATCATCTGCCCGGCTTGCAGCGCCTGCGTCGATGATGCCGGCTGTACGCCTTCCAGACGCAGGGTTTCCAACTGCTGCACCAGTCGCCGGTTTTCGGCCACCATGGCCCGCACGTGCTCCAGATACGCTTCGTAGTCGGTGATGACGTCGGCAGGTGCCCGCCCGGTTTGCTTGAGCTCCTCCAGTCCGGCGGCTGTCCGGGCTTCCAGCGCCGTGTTGCGCTCGAGGTCGCGATGCGCCGCCGACAGCGTGTCAACCATGGCATCGGGCGGGCCGGCATAAACCCTTGCAGGCGCCAGGCCGGTTCCCACAGCCAGTGGAAGCGACAGGGCAACCACCATCGTCATCTGCCATACCAGGGCGCGTCCGGAAGACCTTACCCATCCGGAGTTGGCCTGACCCGGCCTTACAATGGGGCGGTGACGAAGATCGGTCATTGAATTAACAAACTGAAATCAATTAAAAATTTTATAAAGAAAGCCTGAATAATGTAAGGTTTTCGCCCAATCGTGTCAAGCGGCAAGAAGCGCAATATCCGTTTGACAATCCGGCCATATCGTCTTTTAATGAATCAGAGCACCGTTTCCGCCGGCTGCCACCCTGTTGTTTTTCCATCCGCACGGTTCCTCCATTTTCTTTCCGACTGCCGGCTGGCCGATCGTTGACATCCCGCAGGGGTGTTGGTCCACATCTGTACCCCACTTGAAAAGGAGGTTGCCATGAGCGTCAAGGTTCTGATCACCCGTACGGTTCCAGGAGACAAGGGCAGGGAAATGCTTCAGCTGTTCAGGGAGATGCGCTCCCTGGCCACGGCTCAACCCGGGTATATCTCCGGCGAAACCATGAAGAGCAACGACCGGCCGGATGTCTTCCTGGTCATCAGCACCTGGGAGTCCGCTTCGGACTGGGAAGCGTGGCTGCTGAGCAAGGACCGGCAGGCGATCCAGGAGAAGATCGATGCGCTGCTCGGCGGGCACACCCACTTTGAAATGTTTCACTACCGCCTGAGGGATTGATGGCGGGCAGCCCGTATGGCCGGCACCCGGTGTCCACCTTGATGCGTAACGTGCGGCCGGGCCCCGGCGCCAGCCGGCCGTGCCGCCGAGCGGTGACGACGGATCGCCTGGCGGTTCCGGTGGCCGCCGACGTCCGCCCGATGGCCGTCCCTGCCGGACGTCCTCCCGGCCATCCATCCAAACCGGATGGTCATGCCGGATGATCAGGGCCTCCCCGAGGATCCGTTCGTCTCAGTTGCCTTGAATCCACCGGGTGACCGCCCTGACCTGCGTCATTTCAAAAAATTGCATGCGGATACCGCTGAACAGGCTGAAAATGCCCACCCAGGAGTCCTTCCAGAACCGGTCGCACACGACAGCCACCCGGTCGATGGCATGGTCATACAGCCTTAAAAACCGCAAGTCGTCGTAGAAATCCTCGGCACTGTTAAAAGAGGGGTAGTGCCGCATCACCAGCACCAGCCGGACAGTCCCCAGGGCTGCTGTGGCCCGGTCCATATCCTCGCAGATGGCCTTGAATCGGGCTTTCCGGATCTCCTCGCGGACCTCCAGGGTCAGCACGTTTCCCGCGGCCTTGAATTCGGACAATTGCATGGTCACCCTCCCTTGCGAACCCTTAACATAATCATTTTCCAGCCGGTTTGAACCGTAACGGACGCGCGGTCGCATGCGGTGCCGATTCCACCTCCTGCTTGCTAATTGTGGAAAAACGGTTACACTATCGTTTTCACAGCCATTATCGGGAAAGGAATGACGGACATGGCGGACAACCTCGAAATCGAACCATCGACACCCGTGGAACTGCACTTCACCCGGACCAACGGACCGGTTGACGATTCCATCGACCGGCTGATGACGGAAGCGGGCGGCATCGTCAACACGGATATCGTGCGTGAAATCATTCTGGCCGGCCTGAAGGCCGGCCAGGAGAACGGCGGCCGTGCCGACCTGAAGCTGATGAATGCCTCCCTGAAGGAGATGCGTTTTACCGCCAAAGTTTTCGGACCCTATCGAACCGTGCGCAAGGTGACCGTATTCGGCTCGGCCCGGACCCCGCCGGATGCGCCCCTGTACCAGATGGCGAAAACCCTGGGGAAGCGGCTGGCCGAGGCCGGATTCATGGTGATCACCGGCGGCGGGCCAGGGATCATGCAGGCGGCCAACGAGGGGGCCGGCCCGGAGCATTCGTTCGGCGTCAACATCCGGCTGCCCTTCGAGCAGAAACCCAACCCCGTGCTGGTCGGGAATCCTCGCCATATCTCCTACAAGTACTTTTTCAACCGTAAGGTGGCATTCCTGAAGGAGGCTGATGCAGTGGTGCTTTTCCCCGGCGGATTCGGCACCCTGGATGAGGCCATGGAGTCCATTACCCTGCTGCAGACCGGCAAACGCTATCCGCTGCCCCTGATTTTTATGGACGAACCCGGGGGAACCTACTGGGAGCGGCTGTGTCATTTTCTGGAAAAGGAATTGTCCGGCCAGGGGTACATCTCCCACGACGACTTTCAACTCATGGAAACGATGTACCGGGCAGATGACGTCGTTGCCCGGATCCATCATTTTTACTCCCGGTATCACAGCCTGCGATACGTGGGCGGTCAGCTGGTGATCCGCATGCTGACCCCCCTGGACCAGGATCATGTGGACACGCTCAAAAACGCCTATGGGGATATTCTGACCCCCGGCGGCGACATGCGCCTTTCCGGCCCTTTTGACGAGGAGATGGACGAACCGGAGCTTGCCGGCCTGCCCCGGCTGGTTGTGGATTTCAACAAGCGGGCGTTCGGCCGGCTCAGGCAGATGGTGGATGCCATCAACGACTTTTAGCCGCGGGCGGCACCGATGTAAGCCGGTCGCTGCCATCCACGCCAATCATTGACGCTTTTTCCGGCTTTCCGGTGCTTCATGAAACCATCAACCCCACCCATTCTGGTTACCGGCGGCACCGGTTATGTCGGCGGACGGCTCATCCCGCGCCTGCTGGCCGGGGGTCACCGGGTGCGCGCCATGGCCCGCTCCCCGGAACGGCTGCGGTGCCGGCCCTGGGGCAGCCATGAGCGCCTGGAGATTGTCCCCGGCGATGCTCTGGACTGCGACGCCTTCGTCAGTGCCGCCAGCGGCTGCGGCACGGCCTACTACCTGATCCACTCCATGAACGCCCACAAGGGACGCTTTGCCGATGCGGACCGCACCGCGGCCCGTCACATGGTCGCGGCGGCCCGGGACAACCGCCTGTCCCGTATCATCTACCTGGGGGGATTGGGAGAGGCGGGTCACGAAGGCCTGAGCCGCCATCTCAAATCGCGCCACGAGGTCGAGCGGATCCTTCGGGCAGGCCCCGTGCCCGTGACCATCCTCAGGGCGGCCATGATCCTGGGATCGGGAAGCGCCTCCTTCGAGATGCTGCGCTACCTGGTGGACCGCCTGCCGGTGATGATTACGCCCCGGTGGGTCCGGACGCCCTGCCAGCCCATCGCCATCGGCAACGTGCTGGATTACCTCCAGGGGTGTCTGGCGGCGCCCGAAACCGTCGGCGGGACCTTCGATATCGGCGGTCCGGATATCCTGAGCTATCGGGACCTTATTCAGATCTATGCCCGCGAAGCGGGCCTTCGGCGGCGGCTCATCATTCCCGTGCCGGTGCTGACGCCCTGGCTGAGCGCCCGCTGGGTTCACCTGGTGACCCCGGTACCGGCCGCCATCGCCCAGCCCCTGGCCGAAGGGTTGAGCATTCCGGTGGTTTGCCGGGACCATCGCATCCGGGAACTGGTGCCGGTGGCGGTCATGGATACCCGACAGACCGTTCGGACAGCGCTGGAACGCATCCGCCAGGAAGAGGTGGATACCTGCTGGTTCGACGGCGGCGGCAGCCTGCCGCCCGAGTGGACCACCTGCGGGGATGCCGATTATGCGGGTGGTACGGTGCTGGGCGGCGCTCACCGCATTGTCCTGGAAGGCGACACCCAAAGGGTCTGGTCCACGGTGCAGGCCATCGGCGGCGCCAACGGCTGGTACTTTGCCCAGGGCCTCTGGTGGTTGCGGGGGGTCATGGATCGGCTTGTCGGCGGTCCCGGCCTGCGGCGGGGACGGCGTCATCCTGAAAGCCTGCGGGTAGGCGACGGCCTGGATTTCTGGCGGGTGGTTGCCCTGGATCCGCCCCATCGCCTGCTGCTGCTGGCGGAAATGAAGACGCCGGGCGACGCCCTGCTGGAGTTTGTCATCGCGCCGCAAGGCCCGGGCAGGGTGGAATTGAAGATGATTTCCCGATTTTTGCCCCGGGGCCTGGCCGGCATCCTGTACTGGTACGTGCTGTTGCCCACCCACCGATGGCTTTTCGAGGGCATGCTGCGGGCGGTTGCCTCAAAGACCGGCCTGGCGGTTCACAGCGGCCCCGAAACCGCCGGGATGTCGTCGGCCCCCGAATGCCGTTTGTAATACGACGGCGCCGGATTCTGTCGCCGTCAACGCTTCACTGGCAGCAGATGACGGGCGGCCGCGGCAAGCGTCGATACGGCCCCTGATCGAAGAGCGGTTCGTCCGGCCGCCCCGGGACGGGCGGCCGGCGAAGGCCTATGCCCGGGTGTCGACGGGGGCGTAGGATTGATTTTCGCCCTTCAGGGTGTCGATCCACGCCCGGGTTACCGCGTCCTCCCGGTCTTCATCCCCCGACTCGGACAGGGCGTCGAGCAATTGCGCGATGGTGGACTGGGCGTCGGCGCCGTCCTGACCGTATACGCCGGACGTCTCCGCCTGCGGCGGCGGTCCTCCCCCTGCCCCCGGTCCGCCAGCTGGTGGCGGTCCCATCTGATCCTTGAGGCTTTCCATGGCGGCCTGGGTTTCCTCCTGGTTGAGAACCCCGTCGCCGTCGCCGTCATACGCCTCCATCAGGCTGTCCACGTCGATTTCAGTGCCGGTCTTTTCGGCCATTTTTTCCGCCATGGCGCCGAGTTCGTCCCTGTCGATGCTGCTGCTGCCGTCTTTGTCCATGCGGTTGAACATCTGCTGCGGGTCGGGACGCATGCCCCCCATCATAGCGTTCATACCTGAAATACCTGACATCATGATTCTGCCTCCTTGGGTTTGGGTGAGATGAATGCCAAACCATCCAATATGGTTTTCTCATGGCCTCGTAATCAACGTCTGGTTGTGCTATCGGCCGCTGTCTGTGTGCCTTTATGGGAGTTGGGTTACGGGCGGGTAACAGTTTGTAACGGCAGGAGGGACATGCAGGAGAAAGCGGAAGGCAGTATTCGCCTTCAGGGGCGTCGGCAGACGGCTCACCCTCTTGGATGGAACGGCGGGCAGGCGGTTGAGATCGGGCTGCGGCACTACAGCCGGGAGCCGGTCACGAGTTCGTGTCGGTCATCTCCGTCTCAATCTGGCTGAAAGCGGTCAGCCATTGGCTGGCCTTGTCCGGGCCGGCCTTTGCCAGAAGATCGCAGATGGGCCGAAGGCGCCGGGCTTCTTCACGAGCCAGTTCGCCGGCTGCCAGCGGCGTCAGGGCGATGACGCATTTCCGCCGGTCTTTTTGATGCGCTCCCCGTTTCAAAAAGCCCTGCTCGACCAGCCGTTCGACCATGACCGAGACCGAAGGGGCGGTTACCCGCAGGTGCCGGGCCAGCTCGGTGACCGTCACCGGCTGGCACTGCCGGACCACCTCGCATAGATGACATTGCGTCGGGGAGAGCACTTTATCGCCGGATTGGATCCGGCCCGGGCTGCACCTGTCGATGATTCTGCTGCTGGTGCGGCAGATGCGTCGGGCCATCTCCATGAATTCTTTTTGGCGTTTCATTGGCATGTGGAAGCGGCCGGCGCCATGGGCTGTGGTCGGGCAGAAGGGGCAGCGGGCATCCCGAGGTCCCGGGGCCGGTTCACTCCGCGCCGCCGCCCAATACGGCGTAGAGTCGCACCTGGTTGGCGATTTTTTCCCGTTTGAGCACCACCAGTTCCTGTTGGGCGGCGTAGAGCGAGCGGTGGGCATCCAGGACGCTGAGGTAGTTGTCGATTCCCTTGGTGTAGCGCATGTCGGAAAGGCGATAGGTCTCCGATGCGGCCCGTACCAGGGACTGCTGGGCGGCCAGGCGGTCGTCGATGGTTCCCTGGACGGCCAATGCGTCGGCCACCTCCCGGAATGCGGTCTGGATGGCTTTTTCGTAAGTAACCAGGGCGATCCGGTTTTCTGCCCTGGCGGCGTCCACCGCCGACCACAGCCGCGCATCGAACACCGGCAAGGCCAGCTGGGGGGCGAACAGCCAGGTGCCCGATCCGGATTCGAACAGACCGGACAGATCGCCGCTGGCCGTTCCCAGGGTCGTGGTCAGCGAGATGCGCGGAAACAGCGCAGCCCGGGCCGCGCCGATGTTGGCGTTGGCCGCCTTGAGCTGGTTTTCGGCCTGCAGGATGTCCGGGCGCAAAAGCAGCACCTCCGAAGAAAGGCCGGCCCGGACCACTGCGGGCGGTTTTACGCCGGCCAGGTCGTCGGGCAGCATCTCCTCGGGAACCGGCGCCACTGTACCGACGAGCAGTTTCAGTGCGTTGGCATCCCGGGCCACCTGCAGGGTGTAGCTGGCGATGTTGCGGCGGGCCACATCCACCTGGGTCTGGGCCCGGTTGAGATCGATTTCCGAGGCCAGGCCGACGTCATAGCGCCGTTTGATCAGCCGGTAGGAATCCTGCTGGGCCTGGAGGGTGGTTCGCGACAGGGCCAGGTTCTCCCGGTCGGCGGCCAGGGAGAGATAGGCATCGGCAACGGACGAGACGATCAGGATCCGGGTGCTGCGGTATGCCTGCTCCGTGGCCAGGAAGGATTCCAGGGCCTGGTCCCGCAGACTGCGCAGGCGACCGAAAAAATCGATCTCCCAGGCGAAGATCCCCAGATTGACATCGTACTGCTCCGGCCGTTCGACGTCGCCGGTGTTGGTGAGGTCCGCCGGGACGCGCTGTCTGCTGGCGTTGGCGGTGGCGTCCACGGCCGGATAGAGGGCCGACCGCTGAATGCCGTAGACTGCCCGGGCCCGTTGCACATTGAGGGCCGCCAGGCGCAGGTCGCGGTTGTTTTCCAGGGCCGCTGCGATGGTCTGCTGCATGCCCGGGTCGACGAAGAATTCCCGCCAGGGGATATCGGCGGCACGGAGCCCATCGGGCTGGATATCGGTTTTCCCATCGGCCGGTCCGTCGGGCCAGGAGTCGGCTACCGGCGCGTCGGGCCGGGTATAGGTCGGGGTCAGGGAGCAGGCGCCCAGCAGCAGGGCGATGCCGACCCATACGAAAATAAAGTGCCTGTTCATGAGACTGTCCCCCCTGAGCCGTTTTCAACAATGTGTTTCATGGTAACGCTTTTTCGATGTTTTCCCAGCGCTTTGTAAATAATCACGTAAAAAAGCGGGGCAAACAGGGTCACCAGGATGGTGGACGTGACCATGCCGCCCAGCACCCCGGTGCCGATGGCCCGCTGGGCCCCGGCCCCGGCCCCGCTGGCCAGGAACAGGGGCAGGACACCGAATCCGAAGGCCAGGGAGGTCATGATGATGGGGCGCAGGCGCAGCTTGGCCGCTTCGAGGGTGGCCGCGGTCAGCCGGGCGCCTTCATCCACCCTGGCCCGGGCGAACTGGACGATGAGGATGGCGTTTTTGGTGGTCAGCCCCATGGTGGTCAGCAGCCCGATCTGGAAATAGACGTCGTTGGGCATTCCCCGCCATGTGGAGGCGATCACCCCGCCGATGGCCCCCAGGGGCAGGGTCAGCAGAATCGCGATGGGGATCGGCCAGCTCTCGTACAGGGCCGCCAGGCAGAGGAAGATGACGAAGATGGAAAAGGCATACAGCAGCGGCGCCTGGGAGCCGGCCATGCGCTCCTGGTAGGACAGGCCCGTCCAGTCGAAGCCGATCCCCTCGGGCAGCCGGGCCACGATCTCTTCCATGGCCGCCATGGCCTCACCCGAACTGCGCCCCGGGGCCGGCTCGCCCCAGACGTTGATGGCGGGGAAGGCGTTGTAGCGCTCCAGCCGCGGCGACGCCTGGGTCCAGTGCCCTGAGGCAAAGGAGGCGAAGGGGACCATTTTGCCGGCCGTGTTGCGCACATAGAGCTTGTTCAGGTCCTCGGGCAGCATGCGGTCCGGGGCGTCGGCCTGGACGAAGACCCGCTTGACGCGCCCGGCCTGGATAAAGTCGTTGACATAGGAACTGCCGAAGGCCGCGGCGATGGTGGTGTGGATGCTGGAGATGGGCACCCCAAGGGCGCCGGCCTTGTCCCAGTCGACGTCGATGCGGTATTCGGGTACGTCCTCCATGCCGTTGGGCCGCACTTTGACCAGGCGCGGGTCCTGGGCCGCCATGCCCAACAGCTGGTTGCGGGCCTCGATCAGTTTGGCATGGCCCACCCCGCCGCGATCCTGGAGCTGGAAGTCAAACCCGGTGGCATTGCCAAGTTCCAGTACCGCCGGCGGCGGAAAGGCGAAGACCATGGCTTCCCTGATCTGTGAAAAAGCGCCCATGGCCCGGCCGGCAATCGCGTCGACCTTCAGATCCGGCCGCTGGCGCAGGTCCCAGTCCCTGAGCTTGACGAAGGCCAGTCCCATGTTCTGCCCCTGGCCGCCGAAACTGATTCCCGGAATGGTCATGATCGAATCCACGGCCTCTTTTTCACGGGTCAGAAAATGGTCCCGGACTTTGTCCATGACCCTATCGGTCTGCTCCAGGGTGGCATTTCCCGGCAGCACGGCCTGGACCAGCATGATCCCCTGGTCTTCGTTGGGCAGGTAGTCCGTGGGCATGCGTCTGAAAAGATAGCCCATGGCGACCACGATCAGCACAAATACCAGCAGGTAGCGCAGTTTTTTGGCCAGCACCCGGCCGACATGTTTGACGTAGATGTCACGGAAACGGGAAAAGGACCGGTCGAACCACCGGAAAAAGGGGCGCAGGAAAAACACGGCGCCGTCGGCCGGTTGGTGCCCTGCCGGTACCGGCTTGAGCAGCGCGGCGCACAGCACCGGGGTCAAAATCAGGGCCACCACCACCGACAGGAGCATGGCCGCGGCGATGGTCAGGGAAAACTGGCGGTAGATGACACCGGTGGACCCGGGGAAAAAGGCCATGGGCCCGAAGACCGCCGCCAGCACCAGACCGATGCCGATGAGCGCGCTGGTGATCTGGTCCATGGACTTGGCCGTGGCCTCCCGGGGCGAGAGGCCTTCTTCGGCCATGATGCGCTCCACATTTTCCACCACCACGATGGCATCGTCCACGAGCAGGCCGATGGCCAGCACCATGGCGAACATGGTGAGCATATTGATGGAAAACCCGAACAGCCCCAGAACGGCAAAGGTCCCCAGCAGCACCACCGGCACAGCGATGGTGGGGATCAGGGTGGCCCGGAAGGTCCCCATGAACAGATACATGATCACGAAGACCAGAAAAACCGCCTCGAAGAGCGTTTTGACCACCTCCCGGATGGCCACCTCGGTAAAGGGGGTGGTGTCATAGGGATAGACCACCTTCATACCGGGCGGAAAATAGCGGCTCATCTCCTCCATTTTCGCTTTGACGGCATCGGCCGTGTCCAGGGCGTTGGCGCCGGCGGCCTGGCGGATGGCCATGGCGGCAGCGGGCTTGCCATTGTTTTTGGCCACCACGTCGTAGCGCTCGGTGCCCAGTTCGGTTCGTCCGATGTCCCTGATCCGCACCACCGACCCGTCGGGGTTGGTCACGATCGGGATGGCGGCAAACTCCTCGGGGGTCTGGAGCAGGTGCTGGACCACGATGGCCGCATTCAGGCGCTGGCCTTCCACGGCCGGGGTCCCGCCGAACTGGCCGGCCGAGACCTCCACGTTGTAAGCCTGCAGGGCCCCGATAACGTCTTCCATGGTCAGATGAAAATTGGTCAGTTTGTCCGGGTCCGTCCAGATCCGCATGGCGTACTGGGATCCGAAGGCTTCGACCTCACCCACCCCCGGCACCCGGGAGAGGATTTTTTCCAGGTTGGACTGGGCGTAGTCGCGCAGATCGTCGCCGTTCATGCTGCCGTCTTCGGAAATCAGCCCGATAATGATCAGGTAGTTGCGGGTCGATTTGCTGACCTTCACACCTTGGCGCTGGACCACGTCCGGCAGGCTGGCCATGGCCAGCTGGAGCTTGTTCTGCACCTTGGACCAGGCCAGGTCCGGATCGGTGCCCGGCTCGAAGGTCAGTTCGATCCGCGAGGTGCCGGAGGACGAACTTTCTCCGGAAAGGTAGAGCATGTCGGCCAGGCCGGTCATCTTCTGCTCGATGATCTGGGTCACCGTGTTTTCCACGGTCTCCGCCGAGGCCCCGGGATAATAAGACTCGATGGCGATGGACGGCGGGGCGATGGGCGGATACTGGGATATGGGCAGGTTATAGATGGCCAGGGCCCCGGCGCTCATCATGACGATGGCGATCACCCAGGCGAAGACCGGCCGGTCCAGGAAGAATTTCGATAACATCAGATGCCTCCGTTAGTTGGGTGCGCCGGCCGGCGGGGTCGCTTTGGCCGGATTCGCGTCGGCTGCATGGAAAGGGGATGGCTTCACCAGGGTGCCGGGCCGCAGCATTTTCAGCCCCTCGACGATCACCCGGTCGCCGGAGGCCAGGCCGGCCGAAACCAGCCACTGGTCGCCTACGGCGCGGTCCACGGTGAGCATGCGCAGGGCTGTCTTGCTTTCGTCATCCACGATCAGGGAGATGGGGTTGCCCCGACGATCCCGGGAAACGCCCTGCTGGGGGATCAGGACGGCCGCCTGGTTGACGCCCTCATTGATGACGGTGTGCACGAACATGCCCGGCAGCAGCGAACCGTCGGGGTTGGGGAACACGGCCCGCAGGGTCACCGAACCGGTGGTGGGATCCACGGTCACATCCTGGAACTGCAGGGTTCCCTCCTGGGGATAGGTGGCGCCGTCTTCCATGATGAGGGTGGCGATTTTGTGGTTCATGTCGTCCCGGTTGAGGCGGCCGTCTGCCAGGCGCCGCTTCAGGCGCAGCAGTTCGGTGGTCGACTGTGGCACATCCACATAGATGGGATCCAGTTGCTGGATGGTTGCCAGGGCCACCGGCTGATAGGCGGTCACGATGGCCCCTTCGGTCACATTGGAACGGCCGATGCGGCCGGAGATGGGCGCGGTGATGCGGGTGTAGTCCAGGTTGATGCGGGCGGTCTCCACCGTGGCCTGCCAGTACTGGACGTCGGCCTCGGCCTGCCTGAGGGAGGCGTTGGCATCGTCGTAATCCTGTTGGCTGACCGCTTTTTCGGCCAGCAGTTCCTCGTAGCGATCGACCCTGGATTGAACGGCGGGCAGGTTGGCCCTGGATCGGGCAAGGGCGGCCTCGGCGTTTTTCAGCGTTGCCTGAAAAGAGGCGGGGTCAATCTGGTAAAGAACCTGACCGGCCTTTACGTCGACGCCCTCGGTAAACAGCCGTTTCTGGACGAGGCCGTTGACCTGGGGCCGGATCTCGGCGATCCGGTAGGCGGATGTGCGGCCGGGCAATTCGGTTGTCAGCATGATCGGTTGCGGCTGGACGGTTACCACCGATACCTGGGGCGTCGGCGCCGGCTGCCGGGTTTCCTTTTTGGCTTTCTGGCAGCCGACCATGGCCAGGACGGCCAACGGGACGATCGCCATGCCAATTTTTACCCTCATTTGATTTATCGGTTTCATGGGTACCTATTTCCTCCGTCTGCTGTTTCCATTTGGTGTTGAGGATGCCATTTCGTTGTCGATCCATGGATCACACCTGCCGTGATGGCAGGGCGGATATAGCAAAGACAGTTGACATTATCAAATAAATTTTTTAAAAAGTCATTTAAAATAAACAATTAATATTCTGTATTAGTTTTTAACTATTCGTAAATATAAGGTTTATTAAATGGCAAAGCGGAAAGACGGCAAGGAAACCAAGCAGAAATTACTGGATGCAGCCTGCTCGGTATTTGCGGAAAAGGGGTACCGGATGGCAACGATCACCGAGATCTGCCGTCGGGCCGGTGCCAACGTGGCCGCCGTCAACTACTATTTCGGCGACAAGGACTCGTTGTACGTGGCGGCCTGGCGCCAGGCCTTGCAGCAGTTTCTGGCCGGGATGGAAGAAACGTCAGCGGATCTTTCGCCGGAAAAGCGGTTCGGCTTTATGATTCATCGATTTATCGTCAAGATTCTGAACATCGATGGGCACAGGAGCAATTTTCGGCGGATGGAACTGATGGAACTGGCCAATCCGACCGGCTTGATCGACGAGGCCTGGAAAGAGGAAATCGCTCCCCGCCGACAAGAGATGACCGAACTGATTCGAAAGATCATGGGGCCGGATGTGCCCGAGACGGCAGTCAAGCTCTGCGAGATGAGCATCGTCAACCAGTGCCGGGGATACAGCCTGCTTCGCAGAAGCCGGGTTGACTTTCTCGATGAGGATGAACTGACCCCCGAATGCGTAAATCGGATCGCCGAGCACACCACGCAGTTCTCCCTGGCCGGCATCAAAGCGATCCGTGACCTGGTCGAATAGACCTGTGCCGTGTTTTAAGATTCCGGAGAATCACGTCTTTGGCCCAGGTCAGGGCCAGTCGGTGTTGCCTGAATTCGATAAAGGAGAATTCGGGAGTCAGCATCCAGAAGAAGGAACCGCCTTCGGCGCAATCACGGACAGGGAATCGCCGGTGTGCAGCGGCATCGAACCTCTACTGGCCTCTGCCTCCCGTATTCCTGGATTCACCTCAGACAATGGCCCGCCATTGTAACCGCATCCGTTCCTCATGGGGGGGCGACCTATACGGCGCTGACCATCGGCGTTTCGGCCACGACGCGGTCGGGGGGACCGGTGAGCCGAGCCTTGAGGATCCGGCCGATGAAGACCGGATTCCCGCCGGCATCCACGGGAAGCTGGTCCTCGGTTTCGATCGTGACCTCGGTGCTGCTGGTGCCGGCTTCCCGGCCCAATGTCCGCACCATGCCGACCAGTTGGCCTTTGGCGAATGCATCCGCCGTCTCGAATTCCTTGAAACGCCTGGCGCCGGAGAGGCCTTCGATGAGAAATCCGCTGTCCCCACCGGGGATGATGCGCACCTGGCGCTCGATTACCACGCTGCTGGTGATGGCCCCGATGGCGTTGGCCACGTCGGCATGCTCGGGCAGGACGGCCCGGGCACCGATCATGGCGGCTGCCCGGGGAAGGAAAAAGGCGATGGGCGCGCCGATGCCCACCACCGGCCGTTTGAAGTCGATGTGCATGCGATAATGGCTGTTCCCGCCGTTGAAGACGTTGTTCATCAAAGCCTGGCAGACCGGGCAGCTGTGCAGGGCCTCGGGGTTGACCTCATCGTCCAGCTGGCGTTTTAGAATCTCCAGGGCCAGGTTTCGCGATACGGTTTCCAGCAGTTCTTTCAGCAGGGCGTTTTCCGCTTTTTTGTTCAAGGCGGCGAACATGTGGAAAAACCGGTCGGCCGTCGCCGGGTCCCAGCGCCGGAACTCTCCATTGATATGCAGCAGGTCGGTCGGGGTCAGCCCGCAACGCTGGACGACAAAGTTTTCTTCCAGCCGGTCCAGGGGAAGGTGGCGGTCCAGAAGCACACCGGTCCGGCGGGTCAGTTCCAGGATGGATCGGGGTCGTTTCCCAAGCAGGTCCAGGACCTTCTTCTCCATCTCCGTCGGCTCCAGCCGGTCCGCCGTTTCGTTGAGGGCGAGGATCTGCATGTTTCGGGTGCTGGTCTCAAAATGGCGCAGGCGGGTGCTCAGGTATTCGATGGCCTCAACGGCGCCGTCCGAATTGGCACCCAGCCAGGCAATGGGCGCCACCCGGCGGGGACCGATGGAGAGGGTGCCTTTTTCGCGGTTGATCAGGCTGTCACCCCCCAGTCCGGCAGTGCGGATATCCAGGGCCCGTACATGGGTCCGCCGGCCGGCCACGGTGGATCCGGTGCTGCAGACGCGCACCCTGCCGTCCTCGACTGCCGCTGTGTCCGTGGTGGTGCCGCCCACATCCACCACCAGGGCATCTTCAAGGCCGGTGAGGTGCCGGGCGCCGGCCACACTGGCGGCCGGACCGGAGAATATGGTTTCCACCGGCCGCTGTTTGGCCATCTCCGCCTGCATCAGGGTCCCGTCTCCCTTGACCACCACGATGGGTGCGAGAATGTTGTTTCTTTTGAGGGAATGTTCCAGATTGACGATCAGCCGGCCCAGTCGGGGTATGATGCGGGCATTCAGCACCGCCGTGGTGGCCCGGATTGTAAAATCGAGAATGGCGGACAACTCATGCCCGCAGGTGACCCACAGGCCCGTTTCCTCCCGGATGATGCGTTTGACCGTCAATTCGTGGTCCGGATTGATGGCACCGGCAAAACCGGATACCGCAAAGGCGCTGACGCGCTCTATTTCCACCATCCGCGTGACGGTCTGCCGCACCCGTTCTTCGTCCACCGGCTCGATTTCTTCACCGGTGATGGACAGGCGTCCGGGGATCAGTGCCTTGGGTTCGTGGTGAAAATCATCCGGCCGGTATATGCCGTAAGGGGGCATGAGCAGCAGGCCCACCCGCTGGCCGTCGCCCTCCACGATGGCATTGGTGGCCAGGGTCGTGGACAGGGCCACCATCTCCACCTGTTTCAGCTGGTCCGGATCCAGTTTTTCGAGGGCCCGATCGATGCCGACCGTAAAATCCCAGCGGGTCGTGAGGGCCTTGCCTTTGCACCGGGTGGCCTTGCTGATGAAATCGTAGACCACCGCGTCCGTATAGGTGCCGCCGGCATCGATGCCCAGTCCGATGCCGGCGGTGCGCGACGCGGCTGGCGCGCCCCCGGTGACCACGGTGGTGCCGTCCCCTGTGGCGGAGCGCTCCGCCCACAAGGGATGCGATGACAGGGTGCCGGTCACCGCATCGAATTCGATGGCGTGCCGGGGCGCGACGAAAAGGATCTCGTCGGTGGTGGCGGTGCCGGTCAGCATTTTTTCGACCAGGGCCAGGCTGCCGGGGATTTTTTCATAGCGCCAGCCATAGGCCTCGGCCATTTCCCGGGCATGCTTCTCGGATTTCCCGCCGTTTCTGACGCCGGTATCGATATAGGCGGCCCGCTGATAATTTTTTTGCCACGAGTTGAGAAAGGCAATGGTCTGGTCCGCCGCCCGCTCGCCGTGCTGACGGGCGATGTCGTCACGGTGGACCCGCTGGTCGCCATACCAGGCCTGCAGTTTGCGCTGGGAAACCGGTACGGCTTTTTCCTCGTACCATCCGGCGGTGATGTAGTAAGAACCGGGGAATTTTTTGAATTGCCTGCGATACGCCTCGGGGCCGCCCAGGAACATGGCGATGCAGTCGTGCACCTTGGGGATGGTCAGCGGGATCTCACGGGCCTGGATACCGATGGTGCCCCTGCCGCAGACCCCGTAACCGATCACGATCCGTTCGGCGTCGCCGGCGGCCGATACCGCATCGATGGCCGCCTGCAGCTTTTTTTTCAGCAGGTCGGGCCGTTCGTGAAGTCCGGCTTCCAGGAATTTGAAGTCGACGTCGAGCCCCAGGTGCCTGGCGGCATGCTTCATGTCCACTCCGAGCACCGCACATCCGATGACAACGATCGGTTTCTTTTTCACCATGGTTTTGCCTTCCGAATTATCAGCGCCCAAGCCAGTGGCCCAACCCGCTGTTTCCTGTCGTATAGCTGTCGCTGCCGCATTAATTGATCCGACAGGTTTTTGGCAACCTTTTTTTTAACTTTCGTCCAACCCGCCCGTTAGTGTATCGTGATCACCGAAGTTGAAATGTCAACCGATGTCAACAGGTGCCGCATTCATGTTTGACGGATTCGTAAAAATGCCGATTTCTGCGTTACGCTTCATCCCTCGTCACTGCGGCGTACCGTCAGTACGCCTCATTCCTTACGACTCGCAAGCCTTGATCTCGGCTTTTTTACGAATCCGTCGGAAATGCACTTTTTTACGAGGGTATCATGTTTAAAAATAAAATCCGCGTATCTTCGGGGGTCCGGCAGCTTGACCGGCAGTTGGGGGCGCTGTTTATCGGCGATAACGTCGTCTGGTACGACGATGCCGGCAGCCTGGCCGCGACCTTCAGCCTCAATTTTGTGCATGAATCCCAGCGTCAGGGCAAGCCGTTGATATACATCAGCTTTGACCGGTCCCCCCGAACCCTGCTGGAGGATCTGGGACCGCTGGCGGAGAATCAGCATCTGACCATCCTGGACTGCTTCACCCACGGAAAAGGGGACGGCAGCGAGGTGTTCAGTAAATTTTACGAGAAAGACGGCGCCCGGTGGCCCTACCGCATCGTTCGAATCAACGAACCCGGAGATCCGAAAGTGGTCTCCGATGCCTTTTACAGCCTGCACGGTTCCATGACGGGGGACGTGCGCTTCGTATTCGACTCGCTCACCGGCATGCAGGACCTGTGGGGAGGGGAAGAGGCGATTCTGAAGTTTTACTCCCATGCCTGCCCGCGACTCTATGAACTGGATACCATCGCCTATTGGATCATGGAAAAGCGTGCCCACTCGGAACGGCTGAGGGCCAACATCAACCATATTGCCCAGGTGGCCATCGACCTGTCCGTCAAACGGGGAAAGTCGGCACTGACCATCCTCAAGGCGGACAAACGCAAGCCCGACGCGCTGAACCGTCCCCTGATATACTGGAACGACGGACTGGCGGTGGCCTTTGAAACGGAGACCGGCAAGGGCGGAAACATCGATCTGGGCGGCCGGGTCAAACAGATCAGAAAACGGCAGGCCATGGCCCAGAAAGAGCTGGCCGCCCTGGTGGGAGTGACGCCCAGCACCATTTCCCAGATCGAAAGCGGTACCATCTACCCCTCTTTGCCGGGGGTGTACAAAATCGCCCAGGTGTTGAACGTTCCGGTGGCCGCTTTTTTCCAGGAGCGGTCCGACGCAGTGGATCAGGTGGTTTTCTCGGACGGCGGCACCCGGGTCGCCCTGTCCGACCTGCCGAAACGGGATGCGGTCGGTTACCGGCTGAGTCCGGCGGAATTCGATGCAGACGCCGAACCCTACCTGATCGAAATTCCCCCCGGCAAGAAACTTTCCGCCCATTTTTTCGTCCACAAAGGCCAGGAAATGGGGTATCTCCTCGAAGGCCAGGTGGAATTGAACGTCGGCAACCGCATGATTCCGGCAAAACCGGGGGATGTGATCTATCTCAGCAGTGAAACCCCCTCCCAATGGAAAAACACGGGCAAGGGGAAGGCGAGGCTGCTGTGGGTTAAGATAAAAAAATGAGAAGGATCCAAGGGGCCAAGGGACGAGGGGCAAGGAAGGCATTCCGCCTTTTTTCAATCGCCATCATGAGATGATTTCAACCCTGGTCTTTCGAAATTGCAAATGGGTTGTTTTGTGGCTCGCTTTTCACAACGATCCGAACCTGAAGCTTGATCCAACAGTTAAACGATCGTCTGCCTTCACTCGAACCCCGGACCCCTCGAATCCTTGAACCCTAAGGAAACGGAGTTTTCCCATGACCGACATCCGCCGCCGGACCGTTGCCGGGCTGAAGACCGGTGATACATTCACCCTCACCCGGACCTTTTCCGAGAAAGATGTCAAGGCCTTTGCCGACGTGACCCGGGACGACAACCCCATCCACTCCAGCCGGCGGTTCGTTGCCCTCAAGGGGTTCACGGACCGGATCTGCCATGGCCTGCTTGTGGGCGGCATGATCACCGAGATGGGCGGCCAGATGGGATGGCTGGCCTCGGGGATGAATTTCAGGTTCAGGAAGCCGGTTTATCTCAACGACACCATCACCTGCCGCTGCACGCTCATCGCCCTGGATGAGAAGAATCGGGCGGAAGCCGAAGCCGTCTTTACCAACCAGCGCGGGGAGATCGTCCTGGAAGCCGGGCTTTTTGGCGTCCTGCCCAACCTGCAGGAACGGGAGGTGCTCCGTGACCTGTTGGGTGCCGGGCCCCCTGGTTGACCCTTTACGGCGGTTGCATCCAGAAACAGGGACCGGAAAACCATTTGTAACCCCCCGATCCATCTGATACTGAAAATACAGCGTTCCATCCGGTTTGAATTCCGTTCGTCATATCCACTGGTTTTACTGATACCCGAAAGGCCCGCGCGGGCGTATGCCCCCCTGCGACTGGCCGGCATACGACAACCCTTTTACCCTCTGGAGAAAGGAACTGGCTGATGGCGATTTACGATGACGTGAGAGAGCGGCTGGATACCGGTGACATCGTACTGTTTTCAGGAAAAGGCCTGATCAGCATGGGGTTGAAGATCGGCGCCCTTTGCACCTGGTCTCACGTGGCCATGGTGGTACGCGTGAAACAGCCGGACGTGGCCCTGCTTTACCAGGCCACGCCGGTGTGCAAGGCAAAGGACTTTGTTGACGGCAATCTGAAAAACGGGGTGCAGATCAACGTGATGAGTGAAGCGGTCAAGGCCTACAATGGTACGATCGCCGTCCGGCACCTGAGCGTTGACCGCACGCCCGGCATGCTCGACGCCCTTTCCCGTTTCCGACAGGAGATGAAAGACCGCCCCTACGAAGCGCACATCATCCAGATGGTCAAGGCCGTGTGGGACGGTCCCATGGGCCATGTGGAAGAGGACCTGTCCAGCCTGTTCTGCAGCGAATTGGTGGGCGAGGCCTACCAGCGCATGGGACTGCTTCCGGACAATGAATGCGGCGGCAAGCCCTGTACGGAATACACCCCGAAGAATTTTTCCACCGAAGGCGGTGGCCTTGATCTGCTTCTCGGGGCCACGCTCGGGGAAGAGATCGTGATCAAGGAAGGGTAGGCCGCCTTTCCCGAACGATAGAAAGGGGATGCCCCGGGGGCATCGGTATCGACCGTCTAATCGGTATCATGCCGGTCCACGCCGTCCGCCGACGTCAATTGGTTGGCCCATTCCACGGCATCCTTGAAGGCGGCTGTCACCTTCGCCCGATCCAGGTTGAGCTGCTGCATCATGGCTCCGGCGTCCTCCCAGCGGGCTTCCTCGACGCACTGGGCGAGACGGACCAGCGGCAGGTACTCGTTGTTGGAATCGCGGCGCAGGGCGCCCTTGATTTTGTTTTCGATGGGCAGAAAGGTGACGATGTCCGCCATGGGGGTGCCCAGCATGGTGTCGAGCAGGGAAAACAGTCCCAGCAGGTGCAGGCTTTCCGGATCGAACCCCCAGAAATCGTGATGCCGGGCCACCAGTTCCAGGAATTTGCCCCGCTGGGCGGAAAGACGGAGCAGGTCCGGCGTGTCTGCGGCCTGGCTCATGTCGTTGAGCAGGACCACCCGCAGCCAGTTTTTCAGTTTCGGCCATCCCAGCAGCCGGATGGCATGGTGGATGGATTTGATTTTTTGAGAAAAGCCGAAGGCGGAGGCGTTCAGGTAGGCCAGCAGGCGGAAGCTGATGGCGGCATCGGATTGAATGGTTTCCGCGAGGCCATCGATATCCGGGTCCTGCTGTTCGATACTTTTGAGCAGTTGCAGGCGCGACACCGCGCTGGAGGTCATCTTCCTCACCCTGATGGTGTCCGGCTGCTTGAAAAAGGCCCCCTCGAACAGGGTGACACCCGCTTCCCGGACCATGTCGAAGGCGGCGGCCTCATCCACCCGACGGGCCAGCAGCTTGGCATCCACATCGTGGATGGTGGCCAACAGGGTCGACACCTCCGCTTTTTGTTTGCCGATCACCGGTACGGCAATGATGTCCGCCAACCGGTATAACGGCTCGAACTGCCGCTCACCGCTGAACCCGCTGACGGCGATCAGGTAGCCATCGGATTTCAGGCGTGCCAATATCTCAGGGATGGTCGGGCGCAGAAATACCTGTTCATCCACCTGGACCGCGGCAAGCACCGGGGGCAGGGCATAGGGCATGTCATCCAGGATGCCGATCTCATCAAAATTGAGCATTATTTTGTGGCCCTGCTTCAGAATCTGCTGGAGCCCCATATACGCGCTTGCGGCAACGTTGATGGCCGTATTTTCCGGCGTGCAGTCCGGTGTGGCCGACGGGTCCTCGCCGACACAAAACAGTTCATAACCCCACAATCGACGGTTCTGGTCAAAAATGGGCTGCCGGGCGATGGACACCGAACTGGCAGGAGAGGGCATGCTTTTATCTTCGGGCATGTGGATGGCCTCTTGGTTGACAAATTGTTGATTTTTCCTGAAAGCTTTGTTTTTTGATCACAAAACCAATTATAAATCACAATACCCAAAACCCAAATGGCAAATGAATCACAATAGCCAAATTCAAAATTTCAAACTGGAAATATCATAATGACAATCTGTTGCAGGACCTGGCCCTGAATTTGCGGTTAGGATATTGTGATTTGGAATTTATTTGGGATTTGGCGTTTAACAATTGTTATTTTTTTGAGGATTGGCGCTTCCGCGAATCTTACCTTCAGCCTAAAGACTCTTCACCTAATTCAACCGCCGGCAGCGGCTTCAATTCCCAGATGCGGTCGGCGTATTCCCTGACCGAGCGGTCGCTGGAGAATTTACCCATGCGGGCGGTGTTGAGGATCGATTTCCGGGCCCATTCTTCCTTGTCCTGAAAGGCATTGTCCACCGATTCCTGAGCGGTTAGATAGTCCCGGTAGTCGGCCAGGAGCATGTAGTAATCCCCCTGGTGAAGCAGCGAATCGACGACGGGCGCAAAGAGATGGGGGTCTTCCGGCGAGAAGTCACCCCGGCTGATGCTGTCCAGGGCCTGTTTCAGTTCGGCATCACCGTCGTAGTAGGTCCCCGGGTGGTAGCCGCCGTTGCGAAGGGTGGTTACCTGGCCTGCCGTCAGCCCGAAGATGAAAATGTTTTCCCGGCCCACTTCCTCCATGATTTCCACGTTGGCGCCATCAAGGGTGCCGATGGTCAGGGCCCCGTTCAGGGACATCTTCATGTTTCCCGTTCCCGATGCTTCCATACCGGCGGTGGAAATCTGCTCGGACAGGTCTGCCGCCGGGATAATTTTCTCGGCCTGGGAGACGCAGTAATTGGGTAAAAACAGGACCCTCAGCTTTCCCTGGATGTCCGGGTCATTATTGATTTTCTCAGCCACGGCGTTGACCAGACGGATGATCAGTTTGGCCTGGTGGTAGGCCGGGGCGGCTTTGCCGGCAAAGATGGTCGTACGCGGCACCACCGGGAGGCCGGGGGCGGCCTTGATGCGGTGAAAACGGGTAATCACGTGCAGCACGTTGAGCAACTGCCGCTTGTATTCATGGATGCGTTTGACCTGCACCGAGAAAAGGGTGTCCGGATCGATGCCCAGACCGATTTTTCTCAGGACATAGCGTGCCAGCCGTTTTTTGTTGTCCCGTTTGGTCTCCATCCAGCGTCGGCGAAATGCAGCGTCGTCGGCCAGGGGTTCCAGTTCCCGCAGTCGATCCAGATCCGTGATCCACTCGGGCCCGATGGTTTCATTGATCAGCCGTGCCAGCAGGGGATTGGCCTGGGCCAGCCATCGGCGGGGGGTGATGCCGTTGGTGACATTGGCCAGGCGTCCGGGGAATACCGTGTCGAAGTCCCTGAACAGATCTTCCCTGATAATTTTGCTGTGCAGCTCGGCCACGCCATTGACGGTATGGCTGCCCACGATGGCCAGATGGGACATGCGGACCCGCTGCTGACCGCTGTCCGTAATCAGCGATACACGCCCCGGAAGGCTGCTGTCCGATGGCTGGCGGGTTCGCACCTCGTTCAGAAAACGGCGGTTGATCTCGAATATGATTTCCATGTGCCGGGGCAAAAGCCGGCGGATGAGGTCAACGGGCCAGGTCTCCAGGGCTTCCGGGAGTATCGTGTGGTTGGTGTAGGCGAACGTTTTTTCGCAGACGGGCCAGGCGTCGTCCCATGCCATCCCCTCCCCGTCCATGAGCAGGCGCATGAGTTCGGGAATGGCGATGGCCGGGTGGGTGTCGTTGAGCTGGATGGCCACGAAATCGGGAAGTTCGGAGAAATTCCGGTTCAATTTTTTGAATCGACGCATGATATCGGCCAGGGTGGCGGCCACGAAAAAATACTGCTGTTTCAGGCGCAGTTCCCGGCCCTGTTCCATTTCGTCGCTGGGGTAGAGCACCCCTGAGATGTTTTCGCTGAGCACCTTGGCCTCGACGGCGCCGATATAGTCTCCCTGGTTGAATTCATCCAGGTTGAACTCCCGGCTGGACTGGGCCCGCCACAGTCTCATATTGGTGACGAAACCATCTCCGTAGCCGGGGACGAGGATATCGCAGGCCATGGCCATGACCACTTCGCCGTCGACCCAGCGGTAGTACTGGCGGCCGTTGGCATCGGTGCGGGTTTCGGTGTGGCCGTAAAAGCGGACCGGAATTAAAAATTCTCCACGGCGGATTTCCCAGGGCGTTCCTTTACGGGCCCAGTTGTCGCATTGTTCCCGCTGCCATCCATTTTCCATGGTCTGGTGGAATATGCCGTAATCGTAGCGGATGCCGTAACCGTAGCCGGGAAAGTCCAGGCAGGCCAGCGAGTCCATGTAGCACGAGGCCAGGCGTCCCAGGCCGCCGTTCCCCAGGCCGGCATCCCATTCTTCCTCTTCCAGTTCGTCGAGATCAAAGCCCATCTTCTCCACCGTCCGGCGGGCTTCGTCAACCATCTTCAGGCTGATCAGGTAGTTCATGAGAAATCGGCCCGGCAGAAATTCCAGGGAGAGAAAGTACACCCGCTTGGCCAGGGTGTCATACTGGGAGCGCTGGGTGTGGAACCACCGGTCCATGAGGCGGTCTCGGACGCTGTATGCCAATCCCATGAAACAGGCATGCCGGTTGGGTTTGGCCGGGTCCCTGCCCATGGTGAACCGCATGTGACGCTGGATATCCTTTTCCAGTGTCCGGTCGCACAGGCACGCCTCCCTGCCGCCGATGCTGTTTTGGTGGTGCTTGTCATCCATGTGGCGATCCTCCTGTAAAAAAGACGTTACCGTCAATCCCGGGTCAAGCGGCAAGGAGAACGGTCCATAAAAGATATACGGCAGCCGGGCCTGAAAGGCATGTTTTCCAGGGTAGGGCAAGTGGATGGCGGAGCAGGGTATGCACTAAAAAGAATCAGGCATTTTCGACTGTCGGTACATCGTTTTTCCAATTTAGCCCAATGATGCGGCCAGATCAACGCCATTTCAATGGCGGCCGCCCCGGGATCGGCGAAAACGCAGCGGGATCTTATTTTTCATTGTAACCAAATTCAATCGAACGCAGCACCTGTTTCCAGTGCTGTGCCCTGGACAGGACATAATCCCTGCCTGTCTTCAGGTCGCAGATTTCGAGTATGGAAAATTGGAAATTGAACTGGTAGTCGCCCACCTCGCGGCTCAAAAGCCGGCTCAATGGTTTGACATCCGCATGGCCGCTGATGGCAAAAGAGACCCATTGATGCCAGATCGTGTCGCCGCCATGGGCGCTGCCGACAAAATGTTTGCCGGTATGGGTGTCAGTAACCAGATAAATCCCGCTGACATTGCTCAGGGCTTCTTTCCATTGGGGTAAATTTTTTCGGACAACGGTTCGCAGCAGCCGGTAACTCAGGTTGATGGCATTGTATCCGGGAAAGTCCGAAACCCGCATCCGCTTTTCACGAATTTCAGATACCAGCAGCTTGTCGATGTATTTTATGCCGATCAAATGGGATGCGATAAAGCGCTTGCGGAACTGGATGACGATGCGACCGGTGAGATGCTCGAGGCCGGCCATCTCTTTGGTGCCATATTCAAACCAGCTTTTGTCCCCCGCTTTGCGGTGTTTTACGCCCAGCACCTGGTATATGCCGGCAAAAAGCCATTTGTCCTCCTGCAGGTGGATCAGGGAGATGATCTCATCGCATCGAAAATTCTGCTGGTTCTGATGCTCCTGCCAGGCCTTGAACCGGCCTTCGAAGAAGGCTTCCAGCGGGGAGTCGTCCTTGCCCGCAGCGCAATGAATTTTATAGCTGTTCAGGTAAACGCCGGTGATCTTGAGCAGATCGATGAGTTTGATCATTTCGGGACTCCCATCCTCCAGTTAAGGCAGCGATTCGCCGGAACTCCTTTTTCGGGGACGATCTGCATGCGGGCGGGACTTACCCCCCCCCTGGAAGCACGGGGTTCCGCGGATGCAATGTCAGCGGAAAACATGATAACCCATTCTCATCGGTACTGCAACCGGTGTGAAGGGGCGGCCCGGTTTGGCCGTTATAGGGTCAACGGTCCGGTGCTTTCCGGCAACGAGGGGCATCGGCGCCCCTGACCGGGGGGCATTTCCAGCCCCGGATGAAATTGCGCCACGTTGCGGCCGTGAAGGTGCCGGCCGTGGGGCGATCCTATCACTCAAACTGCACCTCAATCTGGTTCAGATCGTCCGGATCGAAATCCTCGATGCCTTGGGTTCGCTCAAGAAAGGCCGCCATGGCTTTGGCCGCAACGGTGTAAGTATCCATCACCGATGCCATCCGGGTGACGACCGGATCGTCCTCCCCCAACTGATCGCTCATCTGCTCGAGCAGCTGCATTCCTTTATTGAAATGCCGCTGGATTCCGGAGAAGGCCGCCTTGCGCATTTCATACTTTTTTTGTTCCCTGTCGATTACCGGCAGCAACCGTCTTACCGAGAACTCCACCAGTGCATCGCGGGGCGCGTTGAAGGCCCTTGAAATTTCATCCAGCAGCGAGAGGGAACTTCGGCTGATCACGTAGGTTTTCTGGACCCGGTTTTCAGGCCGGACCCGGGCATTTTGAACCTCCCGGGCAATGGCGTTGAGTGACTCGCTGTCCTGGGCCAGATGATCGAACAGGGATTTTTGTTTGATGCCCAACTGTGCGGCAACAATGCTGATGGCCTCGATGCACCCCGAGGAGAGCTTGAAGGTGGCTCGCACCGATTGCCGGCCGCGAAGGCCCGAACTGGAAATAAACATCAGGGACTGATTTTTACTTTTCGTGTGTTTCGGATTCATATTCAATCTCCACGTACGGCGCTTTTTAGTAATTACTTTTATACAACATTTTTAGAAAATAATGCAATTAAAAAATATTTCTACTATATTGACAACGTCAAATCGATAAATATTCTTTGGAAAAATCAGACGGGTTGGAAAGACCCACAACCAAAGGAGGCAGGTAATGATTTACAGAACGCTTTTCGGTGCTCCCGGTCAGCGCTTCGGTGCTCCCTACACAGATCTTGACGGTGTGCGGCGTCAGATGGAGCGGCTTTTCGACGCCTTCGGGGACAGGCAGTCCGGCCGTGTCGGAGCCGGTGTCTATCCGGCGGTGAACATCACGGAGGATGCAGAGGCTTTTTACGTCAGTGCGGAACTGCCGGGAGTTAAATCCGCGGACCTGGACCTCAATGTCACCGCCAATCAATTGAGCCTGGCCGGCGAACGCAAGATCTCTGAAGAGGATGCCGATGCCCGATATCATCGCCGGGAGCGTGAAGCAGGGCGCTTTTCGCGGGCCATTGCCCTGCCCGGCGACATCGATCCCGAAAACGTCAAGGCCCGGCTGGCGGACGGCGTACTGACCGTGACCATCGCCAAAGCGGAAAAGGCCAAGCCCCGACAGATTGCGGTTCAATAACCCGGACAGTAAAGGAGGAACGGATCATGTCTGAGTCAAAAGAACTGAAGGTCAGAGAAAAGCAGCCATTGGATTCAGCCGCCGAGCAGACCAAGCCGGGCCCGGTGTTTACCCCCAATGTGGATATTTTCGAGACCGAAAAAGCCATCACGCTGCTGGCGGATATGCCCGGTGTGAAGGCGGATAATCTCAATGTGGATCTTCGCGACGATACCCTGACGCTGACGGGAGAGGTAGGGCCCGCCGCGGGGACGCCCGGCGAGAAGATATACGTGGAATATGAAACCGGGCGCTATTACCGCCAATTCTCCCTGTCCGAGGTCATCGCCCAGGAAAAGATCGATGCAAAGCTCAGTGACGGGGTGCTGCGGCTTACCCTGCCCAAGGTCGAAAAGGCCACGCCCAGGCGCATTGCGGTGCAGGCCGGTTAACGGATGATCGCTTGCCGGGAGCAATGCTGGTTGCTTCCGGCAAGATAGTCCAGTCCATCGATGCTGATGGACCTGTGCAGGGGGTCGGCGGATGAGAATTTCGCTGGCGCCGTCGCTTCTCCTGACGCTGGCGCCCGGGCGGGGCCGGGTGCCGGACCGCCTGCCTGAAGTGCCCGCAGGGCCGTGACGGCCAACGATGCCATGGCAAGCGTGATCCGCCGGCACCGAAACAATCGGTCTCCCCTGGTTGACGGCCGGCTGTTCGTTGTTCGATTCGTATTCATGCCGTGCCCCTTTCTCTATGTAATCGAGCAAGCAGGCGGTGATTGTCAGCCATGGAGAGCGGCTTCGACCGGATCTGGAGCCGGGCCAAGATCCGTTTGAGATCACTTCATGCCCAAACGAAGCGATCAAACCCTGAAGCTGCCCACGATGGTGTTCAATTCTTCAGCCATGCCCTTGAGGTCGTCGGCACTGACCTTCACCTGGTCACTGCTGTTGGCCATCTCGCTGGAACTCTGGTTGACCACGGCGATGTCGCCGGTAATGTCCGCGGCCACCGTGGAACTCTGGTTGACATTCTCGTTGACCTCCTGAATGCCTCGGGACGCCTGGGCGATGTTGTTGGCGATTTCCTGGGTCGCGGTGCTCTGCTCCTCCACGGCCGTGGCGATGGTGCCGACGATGTCGTTGACGCTGTCGATCACCCCGGTGATCTCGTTGATGCCCTTGACGGTGCCGTCGGTGCTGCCCTGGATATTGGCGATCTTTTCCTTGATCTCCAGGGTCGCCTCGCTGGTCTGTTTGGCCAGTTCCTTGATTTCGTTGGCCACCACGGCAAAACCCTTGCCGGCCTCGCCGGCCCGGGCCGCCTCGATGGTGGCGTTGAGGGCCAGCAGGTTGACCTGCTCGCTGATTTCGGTGATGGTCTCCACCACCTTGCCGATGCCCTGGGCGGCCTGTCCTAAACCATCCATCTGACCGGAGGTGTCCCGGGCCTTGTGCACGGCCTGCTCGGAGATGGATCGGGCCTTTTCGGCGTTCCGGGCGATCTCGTTGATGGTGGCGGTCATCTCCTCGGCGGCGGTGGCCACCATGGAGGTGTTGGTTGACGATTGTTCCATGGCTGCGGCCACGTTGTTCAGACTGGCGCTCATTTCTTCGGCGGCTGTGCTCACATTGTTTGCCCGGCTGGAGGTTTCACCGGCACCGCGGGACACCATGGTGGCAATGTCGGACAACGCTGCCGACGAGTGATTCATGTGGGTGGCGTTGTCAGCAATTTTTTTGATCATCGGCTGGAGCTTTTCAAGGAACGTGTTGAACCAGCCGGCCAGTTCGGCAATTTCATCCCTGGAGGCAATCTCGATGCGCTTGGTCAGGTCCCCCTCGCCCTCGGCGATGTCCTGGAAGCTGGCGATCATCTCCTTCAATGCCCGCACGATGCCGAAGGCGATCGACAGGCACAGGGCAATGATGGCGGCGAAGATGATGCCCGACACCAGGACCATGCGGGTGGTGCGGCTGGAGACCATGGAACCGATTTCATCGGCCATCCGGGCCTGGTAGACGTCGATGTTGTCCAGGTAGACGCCGGTGCCGATCCACATGCTGGTTCCCGGAATCATCTCTGCATATGTCAGTTTGCGGGTGTCGCCGGCTCCCGGCTTGGACCAGATGTAGTTTACGAACCCGCCGCCGTCCCTGGCCCTGTCACGCATTTCCTGGACAATCATTACGCCGTTTTTATCTTTGATTCCCGCCAGATCTTTTCCCTGGAGCTCTTTTTTGGGGGGCAGGGCCACATTGGTGGTACCGTCGTACACAAGAAAGTAGCCTGACCGGTCGCTTTCATAGCGGATCTCATCGACCAGGCTGCGGATGACGGCGACCGCTTCCGCTTTATCGGTGACACCCTTGATGGCTGTACCAATCATCATCGCCGCCGTGTGGGTAGCCACCTGGAGCTTGGCCTTCTGATCCGTCAGCATCACCTCGCCGGTTTTTTCGATGCCCAGGTCCTTGACCCCGCTGCTGCTGCTCACTGAAAACAGGACCATGGTGACGAACAGAACCAGGATCGATATGTTGATGATATACATTCTGCCTTTGACGGACAGCCGATTCAGCATGATGGTGCCTCCTGTTGTAGGTCGTGTTCATCCAGAAATAGGAAAATTGGGTCGAGATCAAGGCGCGCGAAAAATTTTACCGCAGGCATATGCCTGATATTCCAAGGATAAAATTTTGAGCGCAACGCAGATATCGGACAAATTGGCCATTTATGGATGGGCACTATGTAGAGAAATATGCCACGATGTAGCATCGTTGTTGCCTGTTGTTTATTGGCGCTTTTTATCCAACCTTTAGGCCGGTGGACTATTTTTCTGGATAAAATTATCCTGACAGTCCGCGATAATTCCGATCGAACCGATTCACCTGATCGCGGCGGGTGAAGGATGCCATGGAATGGGATAGGGGGTGGCCGTTGATATGGAGGAACCAGGCATTTGGAAGGTGAATAAAACGGGGCTTTTTTACGATGGCGGGCGTGTTTCAGTCGCTTAAGGCGTCCAGATCCACAACGTCCAATCCCAGTTTTTTCACGGTTTTCTCAGTGGGAACGCCTTCCGTGTCCCAACCTCTGAGCCGGTAGTAGGCGGGCAGCATCTGCTCGATGGGGACCCCCGAGTTTTTCCCGGCGCCCGGCAACGGATCCCCGGTAAACCGCTTGGGCAGGGTGTCGGCCGCCTTGCCGATGCCTTCACGCAGGTTGAACAGGCGTTCCAGGGTGTACCCGCGAGCACCAACCCGCGAAAAGCGGCCGAAATCCATTTTCATGCCGGTCACCTGTTTGATCACTTTGGTGTGGGGCAGCAGGGGCAGGTGGAATCGCATGAAAAAGGGCGGCACTTTCAGCAGAAGCTCGACCGCCGGCCAGGAGAAGGTCATCAGCCGGGTGATGGTTTTGGCCACCCAGCGAAAGCGGGATAGGGTAAAGGCGATCCTGGGCACGAAGGTCCAGGATGTGAACAGGCAGTTGCCGCCGGCGCTGATGGCGGCCAGCAGGTCCTGGTCCAGGATGACCCACCCGGGTTTGGAGCGCCGGTGCAGGGGGTCGAGGGTCACCGGACCGGTCACCTCCAGGTAGATCAGGTAGCCGCCGTCCAGATGGCAGGCCCCGCGGCTGGCCGTGGCATAGCCCAGGCCGTGGCCCACCGAGGCGCGGGGTTCGTAGGCGGCGATCTCCAGGCCTTTGACATGGGCGGCAAAGGCCTGACCGCCGTATTTTTCGGACAGGGCTCTTACCCCTTCGGCCAGGTCCGCACCGACGCCACGGCGGTAGGCGATGTCTTCTATAACGGCGGAGATGTTCTCCTTTGTACCGAAGCGGAGGCCGTTGTCCCACATGCCTCTTTCATTGAGTTCCATGGCAAAGCCGAGCAGGTTGCCCACGGTGATGGTGTCCATGCCCAGAAGGTCCAGTTCGTAGTTCCAGCGGATGATGGCCTCCAGGTCGTCGATCAGCAGGTTGGCGCCCATCAGGCAGAGAATTTCGTATTCGGGGCCTTTGACGTTCTTGCCGTCCAGTTCCACCACCCGGCCGCAGCGGATGGGGCAGGAGGCGCATCCGTCGTTTCTGACCAGGTACTCCCGTGCCAGCCGCTGACCGGAAATTTTTTCGGCGTTTTCATAGCTTCCACGGGAGAAGTTTCGGGTGGGCAATGCGTTGCCGGCGGACAGGGCCGTGAGAAAAACGGCAGTGCCGTAGCGGGGTGCCGCCTCGCCGGTGGCCGGGTGCCCCTTGAGCATGCGGGTCCATTTTTTAACGCTTTTCTTGAAACGCGTTTTGTCGCGGATGGGGATCTTGCATTTTCCCCGGGCCACGACGCCCTTGAGGTTTTTGGACCCCATGACGGCGCCCATGCCCGTACGGCCGTGGCTGCGCTCCTGGGAGACCACGGTGGCGAATTTGACCCGGTTCTCCCCGGCCGGACCGATGGCCAGGGTGCCGCCCTTGCCCATGGCCGCCTGGGCGGCCTGGGTGTCCAACCCCCAGAGTTCTTCGGCGTTGTGGATGGCCACGCGGTCCTGATCGATTTCGATATAGACCGGTCCGGGTGCCCTGCCGCGGACGATCATGCCGTCCCAGCCCGCCCGCTTGAGGCGGATACCGAAACTGCCGCCGCTGTTGGAGTGGCCCACGGCACCGGTGAGGGGGCTTTTGGCGGAGATGTCGTAGCGGCTGGTGGACGGGGCCCCGGTGCCGGTGAGGGGCGAAGTCATGACAATGAGAATGTTTTCTTCGGAAAGGGGATCGGTGCCCGGCGTAAGCTGGTCCCACATGATCTTGGTGGACAGGAACCGGCCGCCGAGAAATCGCTCCCGATCCTTGTCGGAGATCGGATACTCGCCGATGGCCCCGGTGGACAGGTTGATGTCCAGTATTTTTCCCGTATATCCGCCGAATCGGCTTGCCATAGGGTCTCCAATCCTTTTTTCTGTTCTCAGGCGGACGTGACGGCGGGGCGCGCCGGTGCGTTTCTTTAAAGGGCGCCCGATTGACTTTTCATAGGGAATCCATTAGGTGAAGTCAAGATGAATAGAATCCTGTTATAAAATCGAATCAGATTCATAACCTGGTTCGGTTATCCGAACGCTCAATCGATATGTTGGAGACAACAATGGCAAGCATTTCGTACGGATTAGAGGGAAACGTCGTGGTGGTGACCGGCGGCAGCCGGGGCATCGGTCTGGACCTGGCCAGAACGCTGCTGGCCGAGGGCGCCCGGGTGGTCATCTGCGGCCGCAAGCAGGCGGGGCTGGATGCGGCCGCGGCTGAACTGGACGGGGGGGATCGTTTGCTGGCCATTCCGGCCCACGTCGCCCGTGAAGCCGACGTGGACCGGCTCTTCGACCAGACCGTGGCGCACTTCGGCCGGGTCGATGCACTGGTCAACAATGTGGGCATGAACCTGATCACCGGGGTGGTGGATGCCGAACCGGCCCTGTTCAGCAAGATTGTCGACTCCAACCTCACCGGCACCTGGCTGTGTTCCCGAAAAGCGGCGCAGCTGATGCGGGAGCAGAAGGCGGGCCGGATCGTCAGCATCACCTCTATCGCCGCCCGGCGGGCTGCCCCGTTCATGGGCATCTATGGCATCGCCAAGGCGGCCATCGAGATGATGACCCGAACCCTGGCCCAGGAACTGGCGCCCTTCAACGTCCAGGTCAATGCCGTGGCGCCGTGCATGGTGCGCACCGGTTTCTCACAGCCTTTCTGGTCCAACGACGACCTGCTCAAGGAGATCGTCAGGGCGATTCCCATGGGCCGCATCGCCGAAACCGTGGACGTGGTGCATCCGGTCTTGTTTTTGTGCTCACCGGGTGCCGGTTTTATCACCGGACAGATCCTGATGGTGGACGGCGGGGCCAGCGCGGTGTAACGATGCGGGCCGTGTGATCTGGCTTTGCGCCGATGGTTCGGGCAGACCTTGATGATGGACGGCGGGGCCAACGCCGTACAGATATCTCATTTTTGGGATACCTATGACTAACAGCGGCTCCGTAAAACACATCCGATATCTGCGTTACGCTTCATCCCGCGTCATTGCGGCGTAAACCCTTACGCCTCCAATCCTTGGAACTCGCAATCCTTGATCTTGAACGGTTTACGAACCCTTCCAACCCGCAGGCGTCTGAAATCCATCCGTTTTCTTGGTTTCTTGCTTGACGCCATGCAGTCCTATTGATCTTTTCTTCCGACCTCAGTCTTCCACCCGGAAAAAGCCCTCCTCGAACTCCGGCCGGTCCTGGTAGCGGGCCATGTAGAATCCGGGCAGCTGGTCGATATTTTCGAACAGGCCCGGATCGGCATCGATGCCGGCCTGGTGCAGGGCCTTGACGATGTCCGACGGTCGGGGTGGACACCCCTTGACGGCGATCATCCGGTTGATGTCCGGGTTGTTTTTGTGCTTCTGGTACATGCACTTGCCCAGCAGGATGGTGGCCTGCATTCCCGGCGTCGGATCCATGCGTTTGCCGGTGAGGATTTCGATTCGGTCCCAGGCCTGCCCTTTCCAGGCAAAGCGAATGGCCGTGAGTGTCAGGCCGTTGAGCTGGCTGCAATAGGTGCACATGGTATCGTCGTATTTGCGGTAAAACACGCCTTTGATGCCCTGTTTGGCCAGCGAAGCCGGCAGTTCACCGTGTTCATCGCTGGTGTAGGGAAAATCGAAATTATGCGGCCGGGCCAGATCCTCTGGCGCCGCGCCCACCACCCGAACGTCGGAAAGGTCCGTGGGCCGGCCGCGGTTGGCGGCGGCCAGGGCCAGGTGGGGCACCTGGTCCGGTTCATAGCCGAGGAGCCGTGCGCCGACCATGTCTGCCGACAGGATGTCCGATGATGCCACCAGGATATCGCTGCGTCGCATGCTGCCGTCGGGGCCGGGGCCGCGCTCCAGGGTATAGATGCCGTCGATGAGGGTGAACACCGGCGGCAGCCGGTCGGCCAGGCGGGCCACCATGAAGTCCAGGTTCTTGCCCGGATCCGCATTGTGGCAGCGTTTGCGCGAAGGGATGTCGATGGTGCCTTTGAGATTTTTGATGCCCAGGCTGACAACAGTCTGGTTGTGGGCTTTCATGGCGGGCAGATCGACCACCAGGTCGCAGTTGAGGATATCCGTGTTGAAGTTCAGTGAAACACCGTCTCCCAGGTCCACTCCTTCAAACGGACGCTCGAAGACGTTGATCGTCCTGACCCCGTATCGCCGTTCCAGGACCCTGTAGCCAAGGGTCTCGAAGGCATGGGCCGGCGTCCGGCCGTCTTTGGGGTTCTGGGTGACCATGCCTTCGCCGATGGTAATATCGTCGACCCCCTTGTCCTTCAGCAGCCGGACCATGTCTTCCACGACCCGCGAGGTGGTGATGACCCCCCATTTGGGGAAGGCGACCGCTCGGGTCCAGAAAACGATATTGGGTTTGATGAACACGCGCATGCCGGATTTCAGATTCTCCAGACCATGGCACAGGTCTACGGCGTGTTTTACGGATTCCCGGGGCTTTTGATAGCGAACGACTGCAACGGTTGATGATATCATAACGGCTCCTTGGTCACATCTAAGGGTACTTGAAATTTCGGGCGCTGCCCGTCGGCGCTATCCTACTTCCCGATCGCTGCCGGCACAAGCGAAATGAATCAATATTCATTTTTCTTGACGATTCTGATCCGCCTGGGATAATTATCCGTAATCGGATCCAATAAGGTCGGTCCTGTTTCAAACCGGTTAGAACCTTCCTTGTCGATGCCGCGCTGGCGGGCATTCCGCAATGCAAACCGATAACTCCAAAAAGTGAATAAGGTACCCGGATGAATGAAATCTATTTTGTTCGGCATGGTCAGGCGTCATTCGGTCAGCCGGCGTACGACCGGCTGTCCACTGTCGGTGAGCGGCAGGCTGAGTTGCTGGGCAGGCACTTCCGCGACACCGGCATCCGGTTCGATGCCGCCTACTCCGGCGCACTGAGGCGGCAGGTGCAGACCGCCACCATCGCCATGGACCAGATGAATGGTGAATCGACGCCGAAGCTGACCATCGATGCGGATTTCAATGAAATGGACAGTTCCGACCAGATGATGAATCGCCTGTTCACCGTAATCAAGGAAGACCCCGAGCTATCAGAGCAGATGAAGCATATCCATACCGACCACGGTGCTATCGGACGGATCTTCGACGTTGCCGAAAAGGCGGACATGATGCCTGTCCAGATTGACACGCGCCTTAAAATGGCGCAGCAGTTCAGGGAGCGAATCGGCGGTGCCATCGACAAGCTGGTGCGCAAGCTGGAGGACCACAAGAAAGTGGTCGTGTTCACCTCCGGCGGACCCACGGCCGTCGCCCTGCGCCGGACCCTGGACACCTCCAGAGAACAGACGGTCCGCCTGGGCTGGGAACTGCGCAATACCTCCATTACCGTGCTGCGCCATCATCAGGATCAATTGTGGCTGGTGCTCTTCAATTGCGTGGCGCACCTGGAGGCCCAGAACGATCCGGATTTGATTACCTATATTTAGTGGCTGCCTGCGTTGCCGAAACGCGCTCCCGTGCCCTTTTCACTTCGTTCGCCGGACCAACGCAATTCCAGGCCCGGCCTGCCCGTTTTTCCAACCGGCTGCCTGCGGCTGCAGGCTGTTCATTACCCCATTGAAAAACAAAGCAATTTGACCTTTCGAGCTTTAAAACCCCAAAAGGCCGGAAAACAATTCGCTTTTTCTTGACAAGGGGCTATCGAGCTTCTATGAGGGCACCATTTTGCGGCGGTTGGAAAACAGGCCTCTTTACGAGATCCTGCCAAGCATGAACGAAAGGGTAAAAAGTCGGGGAAGACACATGCCAAAAACAAAGTTGAAGGAACACCGGATCAACCGGGACTGGTGCAAGGGCTGCGGGATCTGCGTGGCGTTCTGCCCGAAGTCGGTACTGGAACTGGACGCTCAGGACAAGGCGGTGGCGGTGCGTATTGAGGACTGCATCGCCTGCCGGCTGTGCGAACTGCGCTGCCCGGACCTGGCCATCGAGGTGACGGTGGCGGATCAGAAGCCAGAAGCCGGGAGTCAGAAGTCAGAATAAATCGGTGCCGCCGAAGGCGACATCCTTTCCTTCTGAATTCTGGATTCGGCCTCCTGAATTCAGGCACTGCAAACCAACGGTTTACCAGACATTACTGAGAAACCAGGCAACAGAGGCAAAGCCATGACCAGACAGATTAAATTCATCCAGGGCAACCAGGCCTGCGTGGAAGGGGCGCTTTACGCGGGGCTGGATTTTTTCGCCGGCTACCCGATCACGCCGTCGACGGAGATTGCCGAGCATTTATCGAAACGGCTGCCGCAGATCGGCGGCAAGTTCATCCAGATGGAGGACGAGATCGCCTCCATGTGCGCGGTCATCGGCGCGTCTTTGACCGGGCACAAGGTGCTGACGGCCACGTCGGGGCCTGGGTTTTCGCTCAAGCAGGAGGCGCTGGGGTACGCGGTGATGGCGGAGATTCCGTGCGTGATCGTGAACGTCCAGCGCGGGGGTCCGTCGACGGGGGTGCCGACCCACGTGAGCCAGGGTGACGTGATGCAGGCGCGCTGGGGGACCCACGGGGACCACAGCATCGTTGCGCTGACGGCGTCGAACCACCAGGACGTGTTCGCCATGACGGTCGAGGCCTTCAACATCGCCGAGACCTTCCGCACGCCGGTGGTGCTGCTGTTCGACGAGGTGGTGGGCCACATGCGCGAGCGGCTTGAGATCCCGGAGCCGGGGGAGATCCCGCTGGTGGAGCGGCTGCGCACGGCGGTCAAGGGGGGGGTGGACTACCATCCCTACCTGCCGCGCGAAGACGGGCGGCTGCCCATGAGCGACTTCGGCGGGGTTCACCGCTACAACGTGACCGGGCTGGTGCACGACATGTGGGGGTTTCCGTCGGACAACCCCAAGATCGTTCACGGGCTGCTGCGTCACCTGGTGGACAAGATCGAGAACAACGCGGCCCAGATGGCGCGCTACAAGACGTTTTACCTGGAGGACGCGGAGACGGTGCTGGTGTCGTTCGGTTCGTCAGCGCGCAGTGCGCTGCACATCGTGGAGAGCCTCCGGCCGCGCGGAGAGAAGATCGGCCTTCTGGAACTGCAGACGCTGTGGCCGTTTCCGGCGGAGGTCATCCGCCAGTACTGCAACGCGGCCAGGACCACGGTGGTGGTGGAGATGAACATGGGGCAGGTGTGCCAGATGGTCAAGACCACGGTGGACCACCCGGAGCGGGTGTTTCTGGCCAACCGAATCGACGGCGCGTTCATCACGCCCACGGACATCAAGAACATACTTCGCCTGATCAAGGGCAAGGGGGTCTAAGATGGCAGTCAACGACTATATCCGGGAGCGGTTTTTTCCCCACCTGTGGTGTCCGGGCTGCGGTCACGGGATCGTCCTCAACGGCCTGATCCGCGCGGTGGAGCGGCTGGGGATGAGCCGCAACGAGATCGTGATGGTGTCGGGCATCGGTTGCTCGTCGCGCATTTCGGGGTACATGGATTTTCACACCCTGCACACGATCCACGGTCGGGCCCTGGCGTTCGCCACGGGTGTGAAGCTGAGCAAGCCGGAGCTGAACGTGATCGTTCCCATGGGCGACGGGGACGCGCTGTCCATCGGTGGCAACCACTTCATCCACGCGGCGCGGCGCAACATCGACATCACGGCCATCGTGATGAACAACCGCATCTACGGGATGACCGGGGGCCAGTACAGTCCGCTGACGGGCCCGGGGATGATGGCGACGACGGCGCCGTACAGCAACATCGACCAGGGTTTCGACGTGGTGGAGATGGCCCGGGCGGCCGGTGCGACGTTCGTTGCGCGCACCACGACCTACCACGTGCAGCAGATGGCGGACATCATCCGCAGCGCGGTGCTGCACGAGGGGTTTTCGGTGGTGGAGGTGATGAGCCAGTGCCCGACCTACTTCGGACGCAAGAACCGGCTGGGCAGCGCCGTGGACATGATGACGCGCATGAAGGAGATGACGGTGCCCATCGGCTCGAAGAAAAAGGCGGAGAACCCGGATCTGATCGAGCGGGGTATATTCGTACAGACGGACAAGCCCGAGTACTGCAGCGAGTACAACCGGATCATCGAGCGGGCCATGGGGGGACGATAGATGGAACGATGCAGAATGGTGTTTTCGGGGTCTGGCGGCCAGGGGGTGATCACGGCGGCGATCATCCTTGCCGAGTCGGCGGTGCTTCACGAAGATCTGACGGCGGTTCAGACGCAGGCTTACGGTGCCGCGGCGCGCGGGGGTGCGACGCGCTCCGACGTGATCATCTCTGACACCCAGATCAACTTTCCCAAGGTGATCCAGCCCAACGTGCTGGTGTGCCTGACCCAGGAGTCGTACAACACGTTTTACGACATCATCCGCCCCGGAGGTCTTTTGATCATGGACACGCGTTTCGTCCGGCCGCAGCTGAAGGTGGACGCCCGCCAGCGTCAGCTGCCCATGTACGAGACGGTCATGGACCGGATCGGCAAGCCGATCGTGTTCAACATCTGCATGCTGGGGGCGGTGGTGGGGATGACCGGCCTGGTGCAGCCGGCGTCGATCATGAAGGTTCTGGAGCAGCGCATCCCGTCGGGTTTTCTGGAGATGAACCACCAGGCCCTGGAACTGGGGCTGGAACTGGGCCGGAACGCCGGTTAAAGCCCGGCTTGTCGTTTGTGGTTTCTGGTCTGTGGCTTTGAGTGGCGACCAGCAACCACAAACCCGCAACCAGAGACCAGGAAACACAGACCACAGACCGACCGCTTTCCTTCAACCCCTTTTTCGGAAAAGGTTTGACATCGGAATGCGGTTCCTATAGTGGTATGACAACAGACGTCGAACGACAGACATTAGTCGTTGACACCATCGACCCACTGGAAAGGACGTCGACATGGCAGGCTACAAGTCCCTGAAAAAACCGTTGCTTTCCCAGGAAGTGAAAAACGCGATCCAATCCTCCATTGCGGATGCAACCTTTAAACCCGGTGAGAAGCTGCCTTCGGAGAGGGAACTGGTGGACCAGTTCCAGGTGAGCCGGGTCACCATCCGTGAGGCTCTGAGGAACCTGCAAAGCGCCGGCCTGATCGAAATACGAAGAGGCGTATATGCCGGTGCATACGTGTCGGAACCCAATTCGGATCCGATCACCGAAAATTTTCGCAACCTCATTCACATGGGGCACATTGGTTTTTCGCACCTGATCGATGCGCGCCTCTATATCGAACCGCGGGCGTCGGAAATTGCCGCGAAGTACCGCAGTGACGACGATATTGACCGGCTGCGGCAGCTTTTGGACCGGGCCGAATCTCAAATTCCCAACTCGCGCAAAGACGCCCGGTTGACGAATGTTTCTTTTCACTGCGAAGTCGCCAAAATCACCAAAAACCCGATTATCATCTTCATCACGGAATCGATCACCCAATCCTATTCCGCCACAATCATCGAGTTGACCCGAACCCGGCTCAAACGCCAGGTAATCCAGAAGTTCATCCAGGGGCACCGGGAAATCCTCGATGCCATCATTAAACGCAATTCGGCCGAGGCCTATGAAATGACGCGCAGGCATCTGCTGGCTACCTACCAGGCATACGCCCGGGTCATGCCTGCAGACCAGGTGCAGGAAATCGACCGCCGAATACGGCAGGAGAACCACTTCGGAGGTTAAGAACGTATCCACCAAAAATCATCCACGGTGAGAAAACTCGAAACGATCCCCCGAATAATCTTCCATTTTCAGAATACAAGGACACAACCAAAACAACCCCACCACAGAAAAGGAGAATGTTATGCCCAGGCTGAGTCGGATTGGATTTATGGGAAGCGTCTTGTTGGCGATGGTGATCTTTGGTTTTTGCGGATGCGCCACCACGGCGGTTGAGGTCAAGGAAGATGCTTTCGCCCAGAATATCAATTATGAGATCGCCCCTTCGGCGGAAATTACAAAGATCGCTTATTGCATCAAGCCATACAAGGGCACCGACCGTCTGCACATGGCCCTTTCGGTGAAAAACATGTCGTCTGAAACCAAGCGGTTTCGCGTCAATATTTTCCTGCCGGACGGTACATCGGCGGGCGGGTTGTATCCCCGCAAGGTCAAGGGCGATGTGACCGGGGTGCCGGCCGGAGAGGAGCACACGCGTGAGTTTCCGATGCTCTACAATCAGTTGCCCAGTGGTTTCACGATTTTGGTCAAAGAGCTTGGCTAACCCCATTCGAAGGATTCTAAAGGAGGGCATTATGTCTGTAAAAGGCTTTTTAATCCGGTTCATGAAATTCAGCAGCGTCTCATTAATCGCACTTCTTGTCGTGGCCGCGCCGCCGGCATCAGCCATCGAATTTATCTCTTTCGGGACCGGGAGCCCGGCGGGAACCTATTATTTCCTGGGGGCCGGCTTCGCTTCATTGATCAACAACCATGTCCCCAATGTTCGTGTGGCTGCGGAATCCACGGCCGCTTCCAACGAAAATGCCCGTTTGATGATCCGGGGGGAAATGGAAATGGGGCTGGCCTGCATGGGCACCCTCAATGGCATCAAGGAGCAGGGCCTGGATGTCGATAAGATCCGGTTGATCGCCATCGGCCATACCAGCGATGTGCACTGGATCGTACGCAAGGAATCCAAGATCGAGTCCATCGCCGATTTCAGGGGGAAGGTGATCGGTGTCGGTCCGGCCGGAAGCGCCACCCTCAACGTGGTATCGAAAAAGCACCTGAAGAACGGCTGGGATCTGTCCTTCGACGACTTCTCTCCGAAATACATCTCTTTTTCGGAAGTGACCCGAGGCCTCCGGGACCAGACCATCGACGCCGGCCTGATTTTCGCCGGTTCACCCCTGGCGTCCGTTATGGAACTGGCCCGGGACATCCCGATCCGGATTCTGGACATCAAGCCCGATATGCTCCAAGGGCTGCGCAGCCAGTTCAGCAATGTCGTACCGCTGACCATATCGGCAGGCACCTACAATGGCATCGACCAGGATATCCACACCTATTGCCTGCCGCAGATGTGGATCTGTCGGACCGATTTGCCGGAGGACCTGGTCTACAATATCATCAAGGCGGTTTATGACCATCCGGGGGACAGGGATGCCATCCATCCCATGGCCAAGATGTATACACCGGAAAACGCCTTCCGCGGATCTCCCGGTGTTCCCGTCGGTTACCATCCGGGAGCGGTCAGGTATTACAAGGAGAAGGGCATCTGGGATCATCGGTCAGAGCATTACGAATAACCGGAATGGACGTGCAGCGTCAGCACTTGCCTGCACGTCCGCCACGCCCTGTCCACAGGCCTTGGAAGCACTTTGGAACGGATCGGGAGGGGCCCGTCGAAGCGGCCGCTCCCACAGCCGGAGACATCGCAGCGTATCGTCCGCAAAACGCCATACGGAAAGCACCATAGGTCGGGTCCGCCGTCGGGCAGATGGGTGGCCGCCCACCTGAAGCGTAGCGAATAATCGGAAAAAACGGGGTCAATCATGGAGAACCAAACCGCACCGCCCGCAGTACACCCCCCACTTCTCATCCGCGTCATTGCCATTGCCATGAGCCTTTTTCAGCTTTATACGGGCATCTTTCAACTGACCGCCATGAACCAGCGGGTCATTCATGTGACCTTCGCCCTGGTGTTGATTTTTCTGGCCTACGGTTTCGATCAAAAGAAGAAACTGCGTATTGCCTGGCATGGATACCTGATGGCGGGCGCTGTCCTTTTGATGGGAATATATGTGTTGTGCAACTGGTTCAAGAAAATCGGCGAATGCGGCATGTGTCCTCCCTGGTACGAACTGGCCATGGGGACCGTTTTTCTGCTGATGTGCATCGAAGCCGCCCGCAGGACACTGGGTTGGATTTTTCCGGTGATCGCCGTGGCGGCGATGATGTACGCCCGCTTCGGCGAAATGCTGCCCGGTTTTATAGCCCATCGCAACTACTCCTTCGAGCGTATCGTCAGCAACATGTTCATCACCACCGACGGCGTTTTTGGAATGCTGGCCGGAATCTCTGCAACGTACATCTTCCTGTTCATTCTCTTTGGCGCGCTTCTGCGGGCCGCCGGTGGTGGTGAATTTTTCATCAATCTCTCTTTCGCCCTTTTCGGGCACGTACGCGGCGGTCCTGCAAAAATCGCCGTGGTGGCCTCATCCCTGTTCGGAATGCTTTCGGGCAGCGGCACGGCCAACGTGGCGGGCACCGGCCAGATCACGATCCCGCTGATGAAGCGCAGCGGCTACAAGCCCCATTTCGCTGCCGCCGTGGAAACGGTTTCCAGTGCCGGCGGCCTGCTCATGCCGCCGATCATGGGCAGCGCCGTCTTCATTATCATGGAGGTTCTGGGCGTCAACTACGTCACCATCATGAAAGCCGGGGGCCTGGCAGCCATACTATACTATGTCGGGCTGTTTCTGATGATCGACATTGAAGCCCAGAAACTGGACATGGCCGGTATGCCCAGGGAGGAACTCCCCAGCTTGAAGCAGACGCTCAAAGAAGGCTGGTTTTTCTTCATCCCGATTTTCGTCCTGATTTTCTTTCTGGTATACTCCAAGGTCTCGGTGACCCGGGCGGCTTTCTGGGGCGCCGTTTCCATCCCCCTGTGCAGCCAGTTGGCCGGCCCCGGCCGGCGGATGACCATCCGCCAGTTTTTCGACGGCCTCGAACAGGGCGCCCTCACGGCGCTGCCTGTCGTTGCCATCCTGTCATTGGGCGGCGTCGTACTGGGCATGATCACCCTGACCGGTCTGGGACTGATGATGTCGGGCCTGCTGATCAAAATGTCCGGTGGCAACCTGCTGCTGCTGCTGCTTTTGACGATGGTCGCCTCGATTATCCTCGGCATGGGTGTACCGCCCGTAGCCGCCTATATCGTGCTGTCCATTCTTGTGGTGCCGGCCCTGATCAAGCTCGGGGTTTACCCGCTGGCAGCCCATCTCTTCGTCTTCTATTTCGCCACCATCGCAGGCATCACGCCGCCCATGGCGCCGGACGCCTTCGTGGCCGCCGGGATCGCAGACGCACCCATGATGCGCACTTCGTTCACGGCCTGCCGTCTGGCCCTGGTCATCTTCATTGTGCCCTACATGTTTGTCTACAACAACGCCTTGCTGTTGATCGGCAACAGCGGACAGATTGTCCAGGTGTGCATCACCTCCTTTTTTGGGGTGCTCGCCCTGGCCTGCGCCGCCCAGAACTATCTTGGGGGCCGGCTGACCATCCTTCTCCGGTCGCTGCTGTTCATCGGCGGCGGATGCCTCATTTATCCCGGCCTTTATTCGGACATCGCAGGACTGGCTCTCGTCATCGTGATCCTTTGCATTCGGGTTCCCGATCTGGTCAAACGGTTTACCATCGGTCTGATCCACCGGCAGCAGGCCACCTGACCGTGAGAAATGGGATCATGACTTGTTTTGATACCCCGATGGGGCCGTACGTTCAGAAAAGGAGAGGCCCTCGCGGCAGGCCCACGGACGATGTCCGGGGGGTGCCCGTTGAATGCCGGATGCTTCCCCCCGAATGGAAAATGACGGAGACGACATGCCAACCATAGAACCATCTCTGGAACAACTGCTGGTCGATCACATTGCCGGTACCGGCTTCGATGACCTTGATGCGCAAGCGGTCAGTTGCTGCAAAAAACTGATCCTGGATGCCCTCGGTGTGACCTTCCCGGGACGCCAGGCACCGGGGTGCCCGGAAATAGTCGACCTGCTCGCCACCTGGCAGACGGCACAGGGCGCTTCGGTGTTTCTGTCCGGTATTCAGGCGCCGCCGCCGCTGGCCGCCATGGCCAACAGTGCCATGATGCATGCCCTGGATTTCGACGATACGCTTGATGCTTCGGCCCTGCACACTTTCGTAAATGTGTTGCCCGCTGCACTGGCGGCAGCAGAGACCGGAAAAAAGGTGGGGGGAAAGGAACTGATCACCGCCCTGGTGGTCGGCGTGGACCTCATCTGCCGAATCAGCCTGGCCATTGACAGCCCCCTTTCCTGGATCCGAACGGCCACTTGCGGCGGTTTTGGCGCCGCTGCCGCCGCCGCCAAGGTTCTCGGTCTCGACAGGGAACAGATTTTCAACGCTCTCGGTGTGGTATACGGACAGACCTCCGGCAACGCTCAAGGGCTGATTGAAGGCCGACTGGTCAAGCGGATGCAACCCGGTTTTGCCGCCTCCGCCGGTGTGCTTTCCGCTTTTCTGGCCGGCCGCGGCATCACCGGCAGCCGGCGGTTCCTCACCGGTGCATACGGGTTCTACCCGCTATACGAGCAGGGCGTGTTCACCCCTTCAGCGGTCACCGAGGGCCTGGGCGCGCATCATAGCATTGTTGATTTGAGCATCAAGCCCTATCCAAGCTGCCGGATGACCCATTCAAGCATTGGCGCCGCACTGGCCCTGAAGGACCGGGTGGGGCCGGTAGATGCCATCGGGCAGGTCGACGTGTCCGTTTCCGCCATGGTGGCTGAAATGGTGGGCAAGCCTTTTGAGATCGGGGACAACCCGCAGGTCGACGCCCAGTTCAGCATCCCCTATACCACGGCGTGCGCCCTTGTCCGGGGCGATGTCTTTCTGCAGGATTTTGAACCCCGGGCCATCACCGATTCCGCGGTGATGCGCCTGGCCGACCGCGTCCGGGTCGTTGCCGATCCGACCCTTCCTTCAAAGGATATCCTTCAGGCCCGCATGAAAATAACCCGGGGGGACGGAACCGTTGCCCGCGAACGGGTCCCGGTGCCTCTGGGCAATCCCCAAAATCCCATGAACGAGGACCAGTGCCGCAACAAGTTCCTCAAATGCATCGATTTCAGCGGAATTGAAATCCAGGATGCGGCCCGCGACGAGCTGTTCTCCATGGTCGATCATCTGGAATCGCTGACCGATGTGAATGATCTCGTCCGAATCATGGCCGGCTGAGCCGGTCCCCAAAAACTGAAGATCAGGTGCTTTTTATGACGGTAAAAGAACTTTTCGACGCCGGGGCCCGGAAATACGACGGCAACCGACGAAAGGTCATCTACTGCTTTGACGACTTCTACGGAACCCTGTTGGATTTGATTCCCTTCGCACCGGCGGACCGGTTTTCCTTTCTTGACCTGGGTGCCGGAACCGGTCTGGTTTCCGCGCTGATCCGGGAACGGTTCACCAGGGCCGAGGCGCACCTTCTCGATAATTCCGAAAAGATGCTGACCCTGGCCCGGGAACGGTTTTCCGGGGAAACAGGCGTGGATTTTTACGTCCGGGACTACGCCCGTGAAGAACTGCCCGGCCCACACCCGCTGATCGTTTCGGCCATGTCGGTCCATCATTTGTCCGATTCGGAAAAACAGCGGTTGGTGCAGAGGGTCTTCGAGAGGCTGACCCCCGGCGGGTATTTTATCCATGCCGAGCTGGCATTGGGCGCAACGCCGGCCACGGAAGCGCTTTATCAGTCCTTTTGGCGCCGGCACCTGGGCTCAACCGACATCGAGAAAGAAGCACTTGACGCGATCTATCAGCGGATGGCCTGCGACCGGCCCGCCACTTTGGATCATCAACTTGCCTGGATGAGAGCGGCCGGTTTCGCGGACGTGGATTGTTTTTTCAAGCACCACAATTTTACGGTTTATGCGGGTAAAAAAACGGAAAAGCCATATGAATAAGAGGAGAAACCAATGGATGTCGGCCTTAAACAGCTTACCAGAGATTTAGTCAATATCGTCGGCCAGGACAACGCCTTTAGCGACCGGCCCACCGCATTGGCCTACGCCAAGGATACCATGCCCTGGGACGTAGAGCCCCACCACATGCCTTACGCGGTGGTCCGGCCGGCGGACAGTCGGGAGGTTTCCGCCATTTTGACCTATGCCAGTGCCAAAAAGATTCCGGTGCACACCCATGGGTCCGGCACCTCCCTGGTCGGCCTCGGCCGGCCCAAAACCAACGCCATTGTGCTCGACACGGCCCGGATGCAGGATCTGAAAATATTCCCGGAACGGGGGTACTTTGAAGTCGGTCCGGGGATGCACATCGGAAATCTCAGAAAAGCGCTGGCGCCTCACAACGCCCTGTTGCCGATCTTTCCCGGGAGCGAACCGATCGCCACCATCGGCGGCTCCGTTTCGGTAAACACCAGCGCCCATGCGGTGGATGCCAGCCTCTGCAAGCCGGGGGACTATGTGCTGGGAATGGAAGTGGTCCTGGCCACCGGCGAGATCCTTCAAACAGGGACGCAATCGACCCGCAAGCCGGCCGGTATCGAGGCGACTAAATTTCTCGTGGGTTCCGAAGGCCTGCTTTGCGTAATCACCCGGATCCGCATGCGCCTGATTCCCAAGCCGCACATGGCGAACATCGTGGCCTATTTCAACAGCACCGAAGAGATTCTCGATACGGTGATGGCCATGTACCGGGAAGGGATGCACACCCCCTTGTTTTTCGAATACCTGGATGAGAAATCCTCAAAGGTCGGATTTGAGGCCGTGGGGCTTGAGGCCCCTCCCGGTGCCGTTGCCATGATGAGCATGCACTCAGCCACCGAGGTGGGCTGTCGGGAAAAGGCCCGTATTTTCCTAGAATTCGTCAAGAAAGCGAACCCCATCGAAGCCCGGATCGTCTCCGATGCGGCCGAATGGGATAAGATCTGGAGCAGTCGGGCGGAGGCGGGAAATTACGTGTACCGGCTCGGTTCGACCTTCGGCAGTGAGATTACGCCCCGGGTGGACAAGCTCAAGCTCGCCTTCCGGGAAGCGAAAGAACTGATTCTGAACCTGGACAGTTTTAAGGGAAATGAGTTTTACTCCTTCGGCCACATCGGTGCGCCGACCATCCATGGCTATGCCTTCATCCCCACCAAAGACATTTCCAACGAGGTGAAAAAGGCTGTCACCCTTGAGGTCCGGGAAAAAACCGAGGCCCTCAACGTCAAGTACGGCGGATGCGGCGGTGAATGGGGCCTGACGGCCCAGCGTGCCGGGTTCCTGGAAAAGAAGTACGGCCCGGTTTACACCCAAACACTGATTCGGCTTAAGAAGACTTTCGATCCTGAGAATATACTCAATCGAGGGAACCTGGAGGGCTGGTTGTGAACAGAGACGACAGGGAACAGGAACTGCTTCTTCAGGAACTGGCCAAATGCCGTTCGTGCAGGTTTTGCGTGGATGTCTGCCCCACCTACCAGGCCTTCGGGGGCGTCGAGAGCTTTTCCTCGTACGGACGCATGCAAATTGTAAAACACCTGCTCAACGGCGTGCTTGAATTGGACGATGCGCTGACATACTGCCTTTACAGCTGCCTGCAATGCCGCCGCTGTGAGGTTGTTTGCAAGAGCAAGGGACAGAATCTGGATATCTGTGAACTGATCCAGCGTGGCCGCCGTCTGCTTTCGGATCGGTTGGTTCAGGGAGGAAAACATGCGAAACTCTAAGGTCTTGATTTCACAGGCCCTGAACACCATCCGCGGCAACCTGGAACGGACCGGGGATCCGCTGGGCTTGAAAAATGCGTACTGGACGCGGTGGGCCGGCGGGCTGGGTCTGCCGGCTCGCGGCGCGGCGCTGCTCTATACGGCCCGGATGTACCAGATGCTTCCCTACGTGGTTCAGACCACGGAAATGGCAGCGGCCGCACAGCCGCTGCTACCGATGCTGTCGGTCAAGGCGTTCGCGAAAATGGCCGAGATGGCCGGTGCCATAGCCGCCGATCCCATTATCCGCCTGGGCGCCCGGCGCGAGGGAGATGTCCGGGAACGGTCCGAATCCGCCCTCAAGGGCATTGTTGCCGCCCTGAAAAGGGCCGGTACGCCGCCGGCTTACCTCCATGAGAACGAGCTTTACAGCGGGGTCCTGTTATACGACCTGGGGCTGGAAGAGGCGGTCGTCCCCATCGCCCGAGAGGTATACCGGACGCTCAACGCATCCGGAAGCCAGACGGTTGTGACGGTCGATCCCCACACCACCTTCATGCTTCGAAAGATATACCCCCGCTATATTCCGGGCTTCAACCTGAACGTTCGCCATTACCTGGAAGTACTTGCACAAACCGAAACCATCTTTCCAGCAATCAGGCCGGACGGGATTCCGGAAAGAATCGTCCTGCACGACTCGTGTGTGATGACCCGGGACCTGGGTGTCGTGGAGCCTGCCCGGACCGTTTTGTCCCGGATGGGCGTCGAGGTGGTCGAACCCGAAAACAATCGCGTCAACACCGCCTGCTGCGGCGGGCCGGTCGAATATGCCTACGCGGATCTGAGCCGGTCGATCTCATGCATCCGGGCCAGAGAGCTGGCCGGGCGATGCCGTGACGTTCTGGTGGCATGCCCCATCTGCCTCATCAACCTGATGAAGCATGAGAAGGACCTGAGCATCCGGGTCTGGGACATGGGAGAACTCCTGCACCGGTGTTTCGCCGCGCCGTCCTCAAAATGGTAGCGGGAGGGGGGGACAGTATGGCTTTTTCGCAACCGCTGGCCAGGGCCACGGGGCAAACCGGATATCGGTGGGCGGTCTTTGCGATCCTGTCGCTCCAGTACCTGCTGGTCTACTTCCACCGGGTCTCTCCGGCACTCATGACCCGGGAGCTGGTGTCGGCTTTTTCCATCAGCGGGGCTTCCCTGGGCCTGCTTTCCTCTGGCTATTTCTATCCCTACGCCCTGATGCAGCTGCCGGTGGGGGTGCTGGCGGACAGCTGGGGCGCCCGCAAAACCATTGCGCTGTTTTCGACCCTGGGTGCCGCCGGAGCGATTCTCTTTGGACTGGCACCCAATTTCCATGTGGCCACGGCTGCCCGGATCCTGGTCGGCCTCGGTCTTTCCGCTGTTTTCGTGCCGGCCATGCGGGTTTGCGCCGGTCTGTTCAATCCCAAGGAGTACGCGGCGGTATCCGGGTTGCTGTTGGCCATGGGCGGCGTCGGTTGGTTTGTTGCCGCCACCCCCCTGACATGGATGACGGCTTTCTTCGGATGGCGGGGGACTTTTGCCGGCATCGGCAGCCTGACGATCCTGTTGGCCGTGGCCACCTGGCTGGTGGTGCCGGAACCACCACCGGGATCGGTGGACGCCGGCAAGGTGAATTCAGTCGACCGTCGACCCGGGGTATGGACCGGTCTGGGGGTCGTGTTGTCCACCGGCCGATTCTGGCCGCTGGCCGGCTGGTTTTTCTTTTTCGGTGGCATCCTCTTCGGGTTCTGCGGGTTGTGGGCGGGTCCTTTCCTGATGGATGTCTGCGGTCTTTCCAAATCCGAAACCGGAAACATTCTGGCCATGATCGCTTTGGGTACCATCGCCGGCGGCCCTTTGCTGGGCCGCATCTCGGACCGGATGGTACGTCGAAGAAAGACGGTGGTCTGGTTCGCCTCCCTGGTGCAGGTCATTCTCTGGATCCTGATCTTTTCGTTCAGGACCCGCCTGTCATACGCAGCCCTCTTTCCGCTGTTTTTTCTGTTCGGGATTTTCGGCAACGGGGTGGCGGTGGTCGCCTTTGCCGCAGCCAAAGAGCTTTTTCCCGGTTGGATGGCCGGCACAGCGGTGGGAAGCGTCAACTTTTTCGCATTTTTAAGCGCCGCCGTTTACCAGCCGCTGACGGGATGGATTATGGACAGGACCGGAAAAACGGGTGGCGCCTATCCGCCCGAGGCATACACGCCGGCCCTGGTTTTTTTTCTGATTACAAGCGTTTTTCTTCTGGTCTGCATCTCCTTTTTCAGCGAGGAGAGCAGGATGGGCGATTGAACCATAATGGAAATAGATGACCTAAAAACAGGCGGAACACTAAATTCTTTTTCGAACAGGAGCTGTAATGGAAAGCAGAGCCCATTGCGCAAGATGCCGTATCCCCAATAACGAAAAAATATGTAAAAGGGAATCCGGCGGTCGTCATCCAGAATTTTGTCCTACCGTCAACTATCGTGAACTCGCAGAGAAAATTCTCGATAGCTACCATTATCCGGCAGTTGCCGAATTCGCACGAATGGCCTCGATCCAGGAAGCCGAATGCTACGCCAACCGCAATCCGGGGCCCTATGTTCTTCAGCCGACCAAGTCTCGAATTCAGGAAACCGTCGAGTTTGCCAAAAAGCTCGGCTGCCGCAAGCTGGGGCTCGCCTTTTGCGGAGGACTGCAAAAGGAAGCGGGCCTCGTCGCTGACATATTTGAATCTCAAGGATTTGTACTGGCTTCCGTTTCCTGCAATTGCGGCGGTATCGCCAAGGAGGCGATCGGGCTCACCGATGCTGAAAAAGTGAACGTCGGGAGCTATGAAACCATGTGCAACCCTTTGCTTCAGGCCGAAATATTGAATCGGGAAGAGACTGATCTGAACGTAGTGCTCGGCCTTTGTGTGGGGCACGACGCCATGTTTCTCAAAAGAGCCGAGGCCTTCAGCACCGTACTGGCCGCCAAAGACCGGGTAACCGGCCACAATCCCCTTGCGGCGGTCTATACGGTCCACTCCTATTACCAGAAGCTTAAAAAGCGGTAAGCGGCTTTATGTTTATGTGCCGGAGAATATGAAACCCGCTGTTTGGAAAAGAATAAGGAATCACAGGTAACATGCCAAAAACAAAGTTGAAGGAACACCGGATCAACCGGGACTGGTGCAAGGGCTGCGGGATCTGCGTGGCGTTCTGCCCGAAGTCGGTACTGGAACTGGACGCTCAGGACAAGGCGGTGGCGGTGCGTATTGAGGACTGCATCGCCTGCCGGCTGTGCGAACTGCGCTGCCCGGACCTGGCCATCGAGGTGACGGTGGCGGATCAGAAGCCAGAAGCCGGGAGTCAGAAGTCAGAATAAATCGGTGCCGCCGAAGGCGACATCCTTTCCTTCTGAATTCTGGATTCGGCCTCCTGAATTCGGGTGATGGATAAAGATGGTTTCCGGTCAGTACAGAGAAACCAGACAATAACGGAGTGTAAAGGCAAAGCCATGACCAGACAGATTAAATTCATCCAGGGCAACCAGGCCTGCGTGGAAGGGGCGCTTTACGCGGGGCTGGATTTTTTCGCCGGCTACCCGATCACGCCGTCGACGGAGATTGCCGAGCATTTATCGAAACGGCTGCCGCAGATCGGCGGCAAGTTCATCCAGATGGAGGACGAGATCGCCTCCATGTGCGCGGTCATCGGCGCGTCTTTGACCGGGCACAAGGTGCTGACGGCCACGTCGGGGCCTGGGTTTTCGCTCAAGCAGGAGGCGCTGGGTTACGCGGTGATGGCGGAGATTCCGTGCGTGATCGTGAACGTCCAGCGCGGGGGTCCGTCGACGGGGGTGCCGACCCACGTGAGCCAGGGAGACGTGATGCAGGCGCGCTGGGGGACCCACGGGGACCACAGCATCGTTGCGCTGACGGCGTCGAACCACCAGGACGTGTTCGCCATGACGGTCGAGGCCTTCAACATCGCCGAGACCTTCCGCACGCCGGTGGTGCTGCTGTTCGACGAGGTGGTCGGCCACATGCGCGAGCGGCTTGAGATCCCGGAGCCGGGGGAGATCCCGCTGGTGGAGCGGCTGCGCACGGCGGTCAAGGGGGGGGTGGACTACCATCCCTACCTGCCGCGCGAAGACGGGCGGCTGCCCATGAGCGACTTCGGCGGGGTTCACCGCTACAACGTGACCGGTCTGGTGCACGACATGTGGGGGTTTCCGTCGGACAACCCCAAGATCGTTCACGGGCTGCTGCGTCACCTGGTGGACAAGATCGAGAACAACGCGGCCCAGATGGCGCGCTACAAGACGTTTTACCTGGAGGACGCGGAGACGGTGCTGGTGTCGTTCGGTTCGTCAGCGCGCAGTGCGCTGCACATCGTGGAGAGCCTGCGGCCGCGCGGAGAGAAGATCGGCCTTCTGGAACTGCAGACGCTGTGGCCGTTTCCGGCGGAGGTCATCCGCCAGTACTGCAACGCGGCCAGGACCACGGTGGTGGTGGAGATGAACATGGGGCAGGTGTGCCAGATGGTCAAGACCACGGTGGACCACCCGGAGCGGGTGTTTCTGGCCAACCGAATCGACGGCGCGTTCATCACGCCCACGGACATCAAGAACATACTTCGCCTGATCAAGGGCAAGGGGGTCTAAGATGGCAGTCAACGACTATATCCGGGAGCGGTTTTTTCCCCACCTGTGGTGTCCGGGCTGCGGTCACGGGATCGTCCTCAACGGCCTGATCCGCGCGGTGGAGCGGCTGGGGATGAGCCGCAACGAGATCGTGATGGTGTCGGGCATCGGTTGCTCGTCGCGCATTTCGGGGTACATGGATTTTCACACCCTGCACACGATCCACGGTCGGGCCCTGGCGTTCGCCACGGGTGTGAAGCTGAGCAAGCCGGAGCTGAACGTGATCGTTCCCATGGGCGACGGGGACGCGCTGTCCATCGGTGGCAACCACTTCATCCACGCGGCGCGGCGCAACATCGACATCACGGCCATCGTGATGAACAACCGCATCTACGGGATGACCGGGGGCCAGTACAGTCCGCTGACGGGCCCGGGGATGATGGCGACGACGGCGCCGTACAGCAACATCGACCAGGGTTTCGACGTGGTGGAGATGGCCCGGGCGGCCGGTGCGACGTTCGTTGCGCGCACCACGACCTACCACGTGCAGCAGATGGCGGACATCATCCGCAGCGCGGTGCTGCACGAGGGGTTTTCGGTGGTGGAGGTGATGAGCCAGTGCCCGACCTACTTCGGACGCAAGAACCGGCTGGGCAGCGCCGTGGACATGATGACGCGCATGAAGGAGATGACGGTGCCCATCGGCTCGAAGAAAAAGGCGGAGAACCCGGATCTGATCGAGCGGGGTATATTCGTACAGACGGACAAGCCCGAGTACTGCAGCGAGTACAACCGGATCATCGAGCGGGCCATGGGGGGACGATAGATGGAACGATGCAGAATGGTATTTTCGGGGTCTGGCGGCCAGGGGGTGATCACGGCGGCGATCATCCTTGCCGAGTCGGCGGTGCTTCACGAAGATCTGACGGCGGTTCAGACGCAGGCTTACGGTGCCGCGGCGCGCGGGGGCGCGACGCGCTCCGACGTGATCATCTCTGACACCCAGATCAACTTTCCCAAGGTGATCCAGCCCAACGTGCTGGTGTGCCTGACCCAGGAGTCGTACAACACGTTTTACGACATCATCCGCCCCGGAGGTCTTTTGATCATGGACACGCGTTTCGTCCGGCCGCAGCTGAAGGTGGACGCCCGCCAGCGTCAGCTGCCCATGTACGAGACGGTCATGGACCGGATCGGCAAGCCGATCGTGTTCAACATCTGCATGCTGGGGGCGGTGGTGGGGATGACCGGCCTGGTGCAGCCGGCGTCGATCATGAAGGTTCTGGAGCAGCGCATCCCGTCGGGTTTTCTGGAGATGAACCACCAGGCCCTGGAACTGGGGCTGGAACTGGGCCGGAACGCCGGTTAAAGCCCGGCTTGTCGTTTGTGGTTTCTGGTCTGTGGCTTTGAGTGGCGACCAGCAACCAGAGACGAGAGGCGAGGGACGAAGGATGAATTAAGGAATTTGGGGATTGAGGGATTGAGGGCCGATGTCGAACCCCGAACCCATATCCCACATCCCCGAGCACTGAAACCACCAACACCAACCACAAACAACCAACCACAAACCAGGTCCCAATCCCTCTATTCGTCGAACAGCTTCCGGTAGCGGCCATAACCGGATTGATCCAGCTCATCGGCGGGAATGAACTTCAGGGACGCCGAGTTGATGCAGTAGCGAAGTCCGGTGGGGTCGGGGCCGTCTTCAAAGACATGTCCCAGATGGGAGTCGGCGTGCTTGCTGCGCACCTCGGTGCGTACCATGAAAAAGCTGGAATCTTTTTTCTCCACCACGTTCTTCGGATTCAGCGGACGCGTGAAGCTGGGCCAGCCGGTTCCCGAATCGAATTTGTCGGTGGAGCTGAACAACGGTTCCCCGGATACGACATCCACATAAATGCCCGGTTCGTGGTTGTCCCAGAATTCGTTATTGAAGGGCGGCTCGGTGCCGTCTTCCCTGGCCACCCGGTACTGCTCCGGGGTCAGGGTTTTTTTGAGCGTTTCATCCGGGGGGATGTCATAGGGGGGCTCGGATTTTTGCACCGCCGCCCCCGGGGAAGACATCTTTTTCTCCATGTTCATTTCCTCCCTGGCCCAGGTCATCTCAAGAAACCGGTCCCTTCCCGAGCCGGATCGGTACCATTTGTAGCGCAGCGCATTTTTCTTGTAATAATCCTGGTGGTACGCTTCGGCCTCGTAGAACGTGCCCAGCGGGAGAATGTCGGTCACCACCGGCCGATCGAAGCGGCCGGATGCATCCAGGGCTCGCTTGGACGCTTCTGCCATCTGGCGCTCTTCATCGGTAGCGTAGAAAATGACACTGCGGTACTGATCGCCCCGATCCACAAACTGGCCGCCGGCATCGGTGGGGTCCACGTGGCGCCAGAAGACCGCCAGCAGTTGGTCGTAGGATATCCGGGTCGGGTCGTAAATTACTTTAACGGCCTCGACATGGCCGGTCCCGCCGGCCGATACCTGCTTATAGGTCGGGTTTTCCATTCGTCCGCCGGTGTAGCCCGACACCACCTGGAGAACGCCGTCCACCTGTTCGAAATCCGATTCGGTGCACCAGAAACAGCCGCCGGCAAAGACGGCCGATAGCGTGTGTTCAGCCATTTTATCCATGGGTTTCTCCATCTTGTCATCCATGCTTCTGACCTGCTGATAACCGATAAGCACCGCTGCCAGTACCAGTGATGCAATAATCATTTTTTTCATTTCACACCTCCTGCCCGTCTGTCTGTATCCATTGGGTGACGAACAGACAATAAGACATCCCGCCAAGGGATGTGTAACGTTAAGGTAAAGATTGGGTAAAGATTTTCAAGGGAGAGGGGATTGGGAGGATTCTGGTATCCTGGTATTGGGCGTGTTCAGTTGTCCTAAATGACCATCACGGCCTACCCGGCAAGGGCCTGACGTACTTTGGCCGTTAAATTGAAAACGGTGAACGGCTTTTGGATGAATTGCAAACCTTCATCGAGCACGCCATTATGGGAGACAATGTTTTCCGTATAGCCGGACATGTAGATCACCTGGACGTCCGGATGCTTTTTTGTCAAAATGGAAAAAAGCTCTTTTCCGTTCATTCCCGGCATCACCACATCCGTGATCAACAAATCTATCGGGCCTTCATGTGACCTGCAGACGTTCAATGCCTCTTTTCCATTTTGAGCCTGTAAAATCGTATATCCATGATTGGTAAGGATTTCATGGGCAAGGTCACGCACCTGTGTATCGTCTTCCACCAGCAAAATCGTTTCCGAGCCCGTTAACCCGGAACTCGGTTTTTTGTCCGTGGGTGTCACCATCGGCTGTTTTTGGGTCGTTGGCAGGTAAATCTTAAAGATCGAGCCGTTGCCGGGTTCGCTGTAGACCCAGATGTTGCCGTGGTGCTGCTTGACGATTCCGTAAACCGTTGCGAGCCCCAGACCCGTTCCCTGTTTTCCCTTGGTTGAAAAAAATGGCTCGAAAATTTTTAGACGGGTGCCTTCATCCATTCCGTGTCCGGTATCACTGAAACTCAGGATGACATATTCGCCCTGATTGACGACAGGATGCGTCGACGTATAGGTCTCATCCAATTCCGCCAGCGCCGTTTCAATGGTCAATTTTCCCCCTTCAGGCATGGCGTCTGCGGCGTTCAGCGCCAGGTTCATAATCACTTGCTCGATCTGGCCAGTATCGGCCATTACCGGTTTGATATGGGGGCATTGGCAGATACTGATCTCAATATCCTCACGAATGGTACGTTCAAGGAGTTTTCCAATATCCGCAAGCACGTCGTTCACGTTCACCGATCGGACCTTCAGGGTCTGTTTGCGGCTGAAAGCCAGCAGTTGGCTCACCAAATCCCGGGCTCTCATTCCTGCCATGTTAATCTGCTCTATCTTCTCCTTGTGTTGAGCCTGCATGGCCAAATCATCCAAAAGCAGTTCGCTGTACCCGAGTATCGGCGAAAGCAGGTTGTTCAGGTCGTGGGCGACACCTCCGGCAAGGCGGCCCAATGATTCCAATTTCTGCGACTGAATGAGTTGTTTCTCCAGGACTTCTTTTTCTTTTTCGGCTTGCTTGCGATCAGAGATGTCCCGCGTACCGAGGATGGCCCCCTTTGACTGACCCCGTTCATCGTAGAGCAGGCGAACGGCAGATTCGACCCAGACGTAATCGCCGTTTGCATGCCGATAACGGTATTGGAGGAGAACCGATTGCGCGCACTGTCGTCTGGCTTTTTCAGCCACCTTGAGAATCCGTTCGAGATCGTCCGGGTGGATCATGTCCGTTCCGCGTTTCCCTTCGATTTCATGCGGAAGATACCCAAATATCCTTTTTAATGATGGGCTGGTATAGATAACCTTGAAGGCCGCATCCACCTGGCTGACGACATCCGCCATGTTGTCCGTGATCAACCGTAACCGCTTCTCACTCTGTTGCAGGGACCTTTCTGCGTTTTTGCGTTCGGTAATATCCTTGGTTATGGATTGAATGACATCTTCATTGTTGATATGAAGGATGCGTGCCGACATGAGGCCTATGCCCACTTCTCCATTTTTTCTTACAAATCGGGCCTCAAGATTTTTCACATGGCCGGTTTTCATCAATTCATCTACCAACCGCTTCCTGTCTTCGGACGCTTTCCAGATATTGATGTCGAGAGATGGCTTTCCAATGACGTCTTCACGCGTATAACCGGTCAGATCGGTAAACCCCTCATTGATGTCGATATACACCCCATCAGAGACTCTGTTTAAATTGATCGCGTCCGGAATCGTCAGAAAGGCCAGCCTGAACCGCTCTTCACTTTCTTTGAGTGCCTGGTTGGCGGTCTGCAGCCCCGTTATGTCGCGTGTTATCCCCTCAACGCCGAGTACCTTCCCGTCCCTGTCCCTGTACAGGTGCGCACTGGTGGAAGCCCACCAGACGGCCCCGTCTTTTCTTTTCAATTGGGCTTCAAAATTAACCACCTGACCTTTATCATGAAGCTTTTCGATGAAAATCTTCCGTTCTTCCGGAAACAGGTATATCTGTTCCGCCATATTCATTCCAATTGCTTCTTTCACGGTATAACCCGAGAGCTTGTAAACCGAAGGCGAGATATACGAGATTTTGCCATCAAGGCCCGTTCGATAAAAAAGGTCCGAACTGTTGTTCACAAAGGAGCGGTAAATTTCCATCCTTCTTTTTAAATCCTGGACCTTCTGATGGCATTCTTCATAGGACGGTTTTACGGACATCCTTCAGACCTTCCCCTAAAGTAAGAAGTTAACAACCATATCGCCCACGGTTTCAAAAAATTAAGCAGGACAGGCACCATTTTGTCGATTATTTTCCGTCATGCACGGCAACCGGCTGTCCATGGATCCATGAAAGATCCGGTCACGCGCTTACGGTTTCTCGAGGGCGGGGGGCCTGATCTATCGTCGACCGGCTGTCGTATCCGTTGCCAGAGGCAGGGTAAAACCGATGTGGACGACGCCATCGGTCAGGTCGGCATAAACCCCTCCGCCATGGGCTTCCACCAGTTTCTTGACGATGGACAAACCGATGCCGGCGCCGCCGTGACGCCGGGAGCGCGATTTTTCCCCCCGGTAAAAGCGTTCGAAAAGATAAGGCAGGTCCTCCGGGACGAGGTCATCGGCGGGATTGGCGTAGTCCACCCGGACCGCTTCCGGTTCCGTGGCGACCGTGACGGTAACAGGGCTTTTCGCCGGCGCATAGCGGACGGCATTGTCGGTGATGTTACGCAGGACGCGGTCCAGGCGTTTGCGGTCCGCGTGGACCATTACCGGCGATGCGGGTGCGTGGAGACGGACTGCCAGTGTTTTTTTACCCACCGCCGGGGCAAAGGCCGCCAGCACGTTTTGCACCATGAACCGCAAATCGACGGACGTCGGTTCAAGCTGACCGCCAGCGGCATCGGCCCGGGCCAGGGCGAGTACGTCTTCCACCAGTTCGGCCAGTCGCAGGGTTTCGTCCTGAAGCAGGCCGAGGGTTCCCGGATCCGGGGGCAGTACGCCGTCGGTCAGTGCTTCCAGGTATCCCCGGATGTTGGTCAGCGGGGTGCGCAGTTCATGGGCCACGTCGATCATCAGGGTGCGGCGCAGGCGTTCAATCTTTTCCAGGTTTTCCGCCATGCGGTTGAATGCCCGGGCCAGTTGCCCCACCTCGTCCGCTGCGGCCACGGGAACCCGCGCTGAAAATTTACCGGCGGCAATTTCATCGGTGATGGCCGTCATGCGTGTCAGGGGGCCCAGGATGCGGCGATTCATCACGAAACTCAGCAGGATGGCCAGCCCCATGGCCCCCCCCAGGGCCCAGATCAGGTACCGGTGCACGGCAGCGACAAACATGGCGTGGGCCGGTTCGGGTGAGATGTGGTATTTTTCCATGAGCGTGACGAAGTAGCCTGCGGCCAGGGTGTCGATCGCCAGCCACACCACCGCCACCGCAAACCCCACGACCACGAGGTTGACGGTCAGCAGCTTGACCATCAGGAAGCGTTTCACCGTGGTCTCCTCCTTACTCCGGCTGCCGGTCCGCAAAGCGGTAGCCGATGCCGCGAACGGTCAGAATGTAACGCGGCGCGGCGGGCACCGGTTCGATTTTCTGGCGAAGCTTGCCGATGTGGACGTCCACCACCCGGTCGATGACTGCGGCTTCCCCGCCGGGATACAGGCGGTCCAGCAGTTCGTCCCGGGTGAAGGTCCGTCCCGGGGCGGACATGAGGGCCGCCATCAGTGCGTACTCGTGGGGCGTGAGCGAAACCGGTTCATCGCTCACGGTGAACCGGCGATTTTCCAGGTCCATGCGGACCGCACCGTGAATCAGGACGGTTTTCTCCGTCTTCGCCGCCGGGGACGTGCGCCGGAGCACGGCCTTGACCCGGGCCACCAGTTCCCGGGGGCTGAATGGCTTGACCACGTAATCGTCCGCGCCCAGGGTGAGCCCGGCCACCCGGTCGATCTCATCCCCCCGCGCCGTGAGCATGATCACCGGCACTTCGGAAACCTGTCGCAACTGTCGGCAGACCTCCCAGCCGTCCACCTTGGGGATCATCAGGTCGAGAATCACCAGATCGGGCCGGCGGGTTTTCGCCAGGGCCAGGCCCGCTTGTCCGTCTCCGGCCGTCACCGGCATGAAACCTTCGCGCTCCAGGTACAGGGCGATGAGCGATGCCGTATTCTCATCATCTTCGACAACCAGGACGGTTTTCGCTGTTGCGCCTGTCATTTCCATGCCTCCCGGGGCCACCTGTTGACGTGCCGGGCCCTTCCAAATGCCATTTCGCCCCGGCCGTTTACCCGTATGCGGCAGGGCCCTTTCCGGACGAGTCCGATTCAGCCTGCAGACCGGCGATCAACTCCCGATGCCGGAAGCAGCCGGCCCGGTGACCGTTGACCACTCCTGCGGCCTGCAGGAAGGCGTGGATGCATCCAGCCCATTTGCGGTCATCGTGGACCGGCTCTCCCACGCCCGGTCATGGCAGCGGACCATGGATGGACCGTCACCCGGCCACCCGCAGCGTTTCCGGCTGGTGGTCACCCCATCCCCGGTCGGGTTTTGGCCTTATTGCGGCGCCGCCAGCAGCGGCCGCCACAGGACCAGATCGTTCTGCCGGTCGTTTCCCACCAGGAACGGCCGGGTGCCCACCCGGGAAAACCCCCACTTGCGGTAAAAACGGATCGCCCGGATATTCCTGTCCCAGGCACTCAGCCAGATGCCGTCGCATCGCCGCTTCCGTGATTCGGCAATGCACGCGCGCATCAGTGCCGGACCGGCCCCGCGTCCGATCCATTGCCGGCAGGCATAGAGGCGCACCAGCTGGATGGGGCGTTCCGGGCGGATACGGATACCCGGCGGCACCGGCGATTTCAGCAGCCTTGCGTATCCTGCCGCCCGGCCCCGGACTTCGGCAATCAGGAATACGGACAGCGGGTCCGCCAGCTCCAGGGATTGTTTTCCGGGACCGAAGGACGCGTCCAGGTAGGCGGCCATGTCTTCGGGGCGATTGTCCGCCGCAAAACTGTCGGAAAAGGTCTTTCTGCCCAGTGTGGCCAGGAATCGGGCGTCCCCGGGGACGCCTTTGCGGATGTGGAATTCTGACGGGATTTGTGCTTTACTCGAGTCCATGGTGTCGGCTTTCTGGCTGCATCGGGCTGCCTGGAGGACGGTATCCTGCTTATATCCTTGATTCACGGTCTTCCGCAAGGCTACGGATCCTCTTTTTTTAGATTCTTCTGTTCCACAGAAAGGTCTGCCGGGTTTCTATGAAAAGCATTCTTGACAGTCACGTTCACCTTGATCTGATACTGCGGCATCACCCCCATCGCCTGCAATGGCTCAAGGAAAACAGCTGCGCAGTGGTTTCATGGTCCTATTTCGAAGGGGTCGAATCGGTTGCCCAACTGGAAGCAAGCCTCCAGGCCAAGGCTGACTGCATCCGGACCCTTACCGCTGCCGGCCTGAATTGCCATTATCTGGCCGGCATTCACCCCCGTTCGATGCCGCCGGATTTGAAGCCGTCGCAGATCGGCCCGATTCTGGAACCGTTCATCGATGATCCAGCGTGTCTGGGCATCGGTGAAATCGGTCTTGAAACCGGCGATGCCAGGGAGCGGGAGGTCTTCGTCGCCCAGCTCGAAATAGGCAGGCGCCTGCTGAAGCGCCGCAAAAGAATCGGTGTTCACACCCCCCGGTCCGATAAACGCCGGATTACCGCAGTCATCCTGGAGATCCTGGATCGATTTCCGGAGCTGCGTCCGGGGCTGGTCGTCGATCACTGCACGGTCGAAACCATCGGGGCGGTACTCGAGGCCGGTTTCTGGGCGGGGGTCACCCTGAGCCCGGCCAAAACCGCGTGGCCGGAGATGACGCGTATCGTTTCGATCCATGCCGATCAGGTCGACCGCATCATGTGCAACACGGACTCGGGCAGCATGTTTTTTGAAGACGCCGTGCGCTGTCGACACCGTGATGACCTGCCGGAGGCCCTGCGCGAGAAACTTTTTTACCTGAATGCCTCGACTTTCTTCAACCTGAACTGAATCAACCGGCAGACGGCCCATGCATTGGTCCGGAATGACGGAAACGGTGTGAACCACCCATGGCCAGGCGAAAAAGACCCAAAAAAAGCTGGGGTCGCAGGCTCATGGGGCTGCTGCGGAAAACAGCGGCCCTCGTGCTGGCGGGCACCATCGCAATGACCCTTCTTTTCCGGTGGGTGGCCCCGCCCACCAGCGCGTTCATGCTTCAGCAGCGCCTGTCGGGCACCCGGGTGGACTACCGGTGGGTACCCCTGGACCGGATCTCTCCCCACGCGGCCCTGGCCGTGATTGCTTCCGAAGATCAGAATTTTTTCGATCACTGGGGGCTGGACGTCAAGGCCATTGCCGATGCCATCCGGGACAACCGTGCCCGCAGCCGTCCCCGCGGGGCCAGCACCATCAGCCAGCAGGTGGCCAAGAATCTGTTTTTGTGGCCGGGACGCAGCTATGTCAGGAAAGGCGTGGAGGTTTATTTTACCCTGCTCATGGAAATATCATGGTCCAAGCGGCGAATCCTGGAAGTCTATCTCAACATTGCCGAAATGGGCACCGGTGTGTTCGGCGTTGAAGCCGCCGGGCGGCGGTTTTTCCACAAACCGGCGTCCCGGTTGAATCGCCGCGAAGCCGCCACCCTGGCGGCGGTGCTGCCCAGCCCCAGACGCATGCGTGCCGACCGGCCCTCCGACTATGTGAAACGGCGGACCTGGCAGATTCGCCAGCAGATGAACGCGCTGGGCGGCAGCGCTTTTTTCAGGGGCGGCCGGTCGCTGGGGACGCCCGGTCCCTAAGATCCGTTGATCACCGTGATCTGGTCGTTGAGCGTCCAGAAATCATAAAGGTAGCCCAGCCCGAAGATGCCGCCGGTCAGCAGGTAAAGGATGCCGGTCGGCCATTTGCCCATGGCCATGCGGTGGATGCCCAGCAATCCCAGGAAGGTGAGCAGCACCCATACGAGCGTGTAGTCGACGCGGCCGCTGCGGAACCGGATGCTCGCCTGCCGGTCCAGCGAGGGAATCAGAAACAGGTCGATGAGCCAGCCGATGCCCAGCAGGCCGAGGGTGAAAAAGTAGATGGTGCCGGAAATGGGCTTGCCGAAATAAAACCGGTGGGCCCCGGTGAATCCGAAGATCCAGAGAATGTAGCCCACCGATTTGAGGTGGGTGTCGTTGGTGTCGGCCATGGTATTCCTTTCACGGATGACGGGTTCTCAACACTTATTCCACAACAATAAGTGCAGGCTGGATTTATGCAACCGGTCGATGGTTTCCTCCTCGGGGGTGTTTCATTCCTGCGGCCTGTGTTCGTTAAGGAAGGTGTTTATGATGGCGAACGCCTTTGCGGTGGCCTGCGTGGCCAGGATGTCGCCGGCCAGCACGTGGCGGCCCAGATCCCTGTTTTTCCTGAACAGCACCAGCTTTTTCTGCGCGGACGGAAAGGCCCGGTAGCGTACGACGGCCAGGGTGACGTTGACCACCCGGTCCCAGGGGTTGACCATCATCAGCACGGGCATGGCGGCGTTTTTCAGGTCAACCTGCCAGGAGCGGCGAACCAGCTGCATCATGACGGCAATGGCCTTCAGCGGGTATCGCACGGTCCAGTAGCGGGCATGCCTGTCATTGGCGATGCTGAAACTTCGCCATCCGCCGTAAAACTGCTCCATGATCCGAAATGAGGGCGGCCACAGGGCTGCCGCGGCCATGGGGTTTTTGGGAAAGTAGTTGGGGGATAGAAGAACAAGGCGGTCGATCAGCGGGGCCACCGACGGCTGGGCCGCCAGCCAGGTGGCCAGGGTGGCGCCGGTGGACATGCCCACCAGGATGATCTTTTTCCCCAGACGCCGGCCGATGGCCACGGCTTCCAGGCCGTCGTTCAGCCAGTCCGCGACCGTTGCCGCGGCCATGGCGGGGCCATCCTGTCCGTGGCCGGTGAGGCGGGTATAGAACAGGTTGGCGCCATTGGCCTCGGCCAGGCGGTCGCACAGGGGCCAGGTTTCCATGCGGCTGGCCGAAAAACCGTGGATGTATACGATGGCAAGGTCCCGCCGCTTCCGCTGGCTGTCATGCCAGACGATTGTTTTTTCGCAGTCCTCCCTGATTCCTTGAATTCGGGATTCCGCATCGGCAAGATAGCCGTCGAGGCGCTTCAGTCGATCCGGTATGGTTGTGCCACGGTTAAGGGCCACGGCCGTGCTTTTCTCCCTTTGGGGTGATGGCGTGCGAGAGAAGTATTTACCAGAGACCGGTGGCCGGGGTCAACGATTCGTCCATCCGGCACAGGGCTGGATCTAAAGCCTTTATCGGATATCCGTATTTGGAGGATCCTAATTGTCGAAGGCGACCGGAAGCTGGTTGGTATAATTCAGGGGGGCGTGGCCGGCCAGAAATGAAGGCGCCTGAACAAGGCTGCGATGGGGCCGCATCACTTCGATATTGTGGATCATGGTCCCGGCATGGATAAAACGGGACCACCATCCGGAAGGGGGCAGCTCGGTAACGATATCCCGGGGATTGCATACATTGTAAATCTTCACATCGGACAGGGTTGCGGCAAAGGCGACATCTCCGATCCGAGGGGCGCCAAACGTATAAACGGCGTGTGGTGATTTAAGCGATGCCGCCAGTGTGGCCATGGCGCCGCCCAGGCTGTGGCCGGTGTAGAACAGGGGTTTGTCCACGGATTCCAGGGCTGCGGAGATGGATTCCCAGAGTTCCATCAACCCATGCTTGAATCCGCGGTGGACCCTGCCGCCGTGAGGCCACGGACTCATGACCATATCCAGATTGACCAGCCAGTTGGACAGGCGACCGCGGGTACCGCGAAATACCAGGGCCGCAAAGGCATCCTTGCCGGTGTCGACGGTTTCCACAAGCGCGCCTTGAATCGTGGGGCCGTTGAAAAAGTGCCGTTCAGCCAGACCCACGCGTGCCAGGAACGCGTTCCGGGATGTGCGCCCCGGCCTCTGGACGCCCTCCGAAGCATCTCTTCGATAGATCAATCGGGACAGCTCTGAAAGCCACCAGGCGTTGACCGGGTTGAACCCATCCGCATTCACGCAGAACTTCATGGGGGTTTCATCCAGGAAAAAATCTTCGGAGCTCCCCGGCTTGAATACGGACTGCCATGAGTGGTTGTGGGCCATCGGGTTGTTCGCCTGTAAGCAGTTGATCCATGGACGTTTGAATATGCTGGTGAATCGTGGCACTAAAGATTCAATTTAAACAGTGCGCCAGACAGGGTCAATATTTTTGTTAGTATTTGGTTAGAAAACGGTTTGGCAACGGTTAGCGCCGGGTCCTCCATACGTGGCCAGCGCGCCCACCATCATTTATGGTTCGGGCGGTGTCGATCTCAACCGGTACCAATGAAAAGAGGGTGGAGTTGCCGTTGAAACTGGCGTATAAACGCATGACGACCTTCATCGGATCGCTGCATGACCATTCACAGGGGACATGGAATGACCCAGCTTCAACTCATCTATCTGATCGGCGGAACTGCCGGGATACTCCTGGCTGTATTGATCGCATTGCTGGTCGTCCGGTCGCGGTTGAAATCCGAACTGGCCGCCATGATGCACCTCGGGGAGATGGAAAAGGCGACCATGGAAGAAAAGCTGGCTTCTGCCCGGCAACAGCTGGAGACGGCACGGGCCGACCTGGCTTCGCTCGCAGGCCAGCTGGACCAGCGCCGCGATGCCTTGTCCCGACTGGAAGCGCAAAAGGCCGCCCTGGAACAGACCGCTGCCCGGATTCCCGTGCTGGAGGAAACGCTGGAGAAGAACCGGCACGGGCAGGAACAGCTCAACGCCGCGAACCTGTCCCTGGAAAAAAAGTTGTCCGAGACCACCACCCGGCTGGACGCCGAACGCCGGCAGGCCAGTGAGAAGATTGCTCTGCTCAACGATGCCCGGGAGCGACTGACCGTCGAGTTCAAGGTACTGGCGGAACGGATTCTGGAAGAGAAGGGCAGGATTTTCGCCGACGACAGCCAGGCCCGGATGGATGGGCTGATCAGTCCGCTGCGCGAGCAACTGGGTGATTTCAAAAAGCGGGTGGAGGACGTTTACGACAAGGAATCCCGTGATCGGGCGACCCTGCTGAATGAAATCGGCCACCTGAAAAACCTGAACGAGCGGATCGGAAAGGACGCCCTCAACCTGACCAACGCCCTCAAGGGGGACGTGAAGACCCTGGGCGGCTGGGGAGAAGTGATCCTGGAACGGATCCTGGAGGCCTCCGGCCTGGAAAAGGGACGGGCCTACGAGACGCAGGTGAGCCTGACCGACAGCCGCGGCAGCCGATACCAGCCGGACGTCATCATCCGGCTACCCGAGGGCAGGGATGTCATCGTGGATGCCAAGGTGTCCCTCAAGGCCTATGAACGCTACCATTCATCCACCGATGAAAGGGTGCGCAGCACGGCGATCAAGGCACTGCTCACTTCTCTGAGAAGTCACTTCAACGGTCTGGGCGAAAAACACTACGAAGACCTGGAAGGGCTTCATACCCTGGATTTCGTGCTCATGTTCGTGCCCATCGAGGCGGCTTTTTTCACGGCCCTGGAGCACGACCGCTCGCTGCTGGCCGAAGCCTTCGAGAAGAACGTGATCCTGGTGTCGCCGTCCACCCTGGTGGTGACCCTGAGAACCATTCACAACCTCTGGCGCTATGCGGACCAGAATGAAAACGCCCTGGAGATCGCCCGCCAGGCCGGCGGGCTTTATGACAAGTTTATCGGGTTCATCGAGGCCATGGAGGAGGTCGGCCGGCAGCTTGATCGGGCCCGGGAAGCCCATCGCACGGCCCGGGACCGGCTCTGTTCGGGAAGGGGAAACCTGGTCCGGCGGGCCGAGCAGCTCAAGGCGCTGGGCGTGAAAGCCAATAAAGTGCTTCCGTCGTCCTGTGTGCCCGATGGGGAGCCCGGTCCGGATGGATCGGCCGATTGATACGGCCCTACGGCAAGCGCAACCCGTGGCGGCCCCCCGGTGAGATAAGATGACTTTCGTGAAATGGCCCGGCGACCGTCATTTGCAGACTTCTTTTTTTGATGATATAGTCCCATCGTATTTGACTTGCGATCCAATTCTGACCCATCTGTTCAATTCCGTCCAATCGTAAATCCATCACCAGTGTGGTTGCGGGCAGGCATGGCCGACCGGTTGGCTTGATACGGCGCGGCCGGGGAGGCGCCTGACGAGCCCTTTCAGCCGAGGCCGCGCTGCATCCAGGGGGGCGGGATGCTCTTTGTCGAATGATTGTCCACTATCATCAACCATCAGGAAACGGAGGGGGTGCCATGAAAACGGTTATGGTGAACATCCTGCGACGCATGTCCGTTCTTGCTGTCGTGATTGGTTTTATGACTGCGTTTAGTGCATACGGGGCGGACCCGGAAACCCTGGATCGTCTCGAGAAGATCATCCGGCAGCAGCAGGCCCAGATCGAGGCACAGCAAAAGGCCCTCGAGCAGCTTCAGGTGCAGGTGCAGGCCCTGAAGAACCAGAGGGAAGTGGCTTCGGCCGAGGCGGCGACGGACAGCCCGGCAGCCGTCAAGACCGGCAACCCCAAGGCCAATGTCAAGGTTTACGGCCAGGTGAACAAGGCGGTGCTGTTCAGCGACGATGGTGACAATAGCAATGTCTACCTGGTGGACAACGACAACTCTTCCACCCGGGTGGGGGTGTTGGGCACCATCAAGCCGGGTGGCAACTATGAAGTGGGAACCCGGATCGAGGTGGAGTTCCAGTCCAATGACAGCAACCTGGTCAACCAGAACGACAAGCGCGGTGTCGGCGACAATAATTTTCGCAAGCGGCACCTGGACCTCTGGGTGGATGGCGGCACCATCGGCAAATTTTCACTGGGCTGGGGATCCACGGCCTCGGACGGCACCTCCGAGATGGACCTGTCCGGCACCAGCGTCGTCGGCTATTCCAGCATTGGCGACATGGCCGGCGGCCAGCTGTTTTACGACAGCGACAACAACGCGTTGTCCGTGATCAATATCGGCAGCGTCTTCAGCAACATGGACGGGCTCGGCCGGGACGAACGCATCCGCTACGACAGCCCCTCGTTCAACGGCTTTGTCGGTTCGACCTCATACATTGCCGACGGGGGCGGTGACTTTGCCGTGCGCTATACGGCACAGGTGGATGCCTTCAAGCTGGCCGCGGCGGCGGCCTACGCCAACCCCGGCAGCACGTCAGAGGGCATTGACGATCAGCTGGCCGGATCGGTGTCGGTGCTGCACGACTCCGGGTTCAACGGCACCTTTGCCATGGGCACCCGCGACCACAAGGGCCCCGGCAGGGATGACGGCGGGTTTTTCTACACCAAATTCGGCTACCGGGCCCGCTGGTGCCCGCTGGGGGTGACCGCCATGTCCATTGATTTCGGCCGCTACTCGGACATTGCCGCCGATGGTGACGACGCCGACACCTTCGGCTTCCAGATGGTTCAGGATATCCAGGGATGGGGCACCGAGGCCTACCTGGGGTACCGGTTCCATGACCTGGACAGCAACGGCGGCGATTACGACGCCATCAATGCCATTATGACCGGCATGCGGGTGAAGTTCTAAATGACGGCCGCCCGGAAAAACCGCTGCCGGACGTGGGTGCTGGCAATGATGCTCGTGATCGCCGGATGTGCCGCCTCGCCGGAGCCGTTTGAATACCACGACGACAGGGACGAAAAACCGGGACCCGGCCTCTTTTCCGGTGACGAGGGCGGGATTGTGGTTTACGGCAAAACCCCGGCGACAGACGAAGCGGAGAAGGCCCCGGACACTTCCCGGCCGGACTGACGACCCCTCAAAAACCATACGGCGCTGTCGGCAACGATGTATTTACGGATACCGACAGCGCCTTTTTTGTTTGACAGAACGGATGGCCGGCCCATACCTATCTATGACCTATGACCTATGACCTATGACCTATGACCTATGACCTATGACCTATGACCTATGACCTATGACCTATGGCCTATGGCCTATGACCTATGACCTATGGCCTATGACCTATGAGCTTATCAATACACCTTGCGCCTGGAAAATCCCCTGCCCAGGACGTTAAAGGTGTTTTCGGTGATGATGAAGGCTTCCGGGTCAATGGACAGGGCGGCCTCCTCCAGGCGTTTGAGCTGGTAATTGTGGATTACGGTCAGGATAATTTTCTTGTCCCGGCCCGTATAGGCCCCGCTGCCGTTCAGGAACGTGACGCCCCGGCGGAGGCGGCTATGGATCTCCCTGGAGATACGATCGTTGCAATCGGAAATAATGATGACCATCTTGCGCTGGTTGAAAATGGTCAGCACGTAGTCCAGGGTCTGTGACGAAATGAAACTCATGAACAGGGAATAGAGCACCAGGTCGGCTTCCAGAAACCCGAAGCTGAAGGCGAACAACACGATATTGAAGGCAAAGTAGAACGTGCCCATGCGCACGTTGAATTTCTGGTTCAGGATGATGGCGACAATGTCCATGCCGCCGGCAGAACCCAGAGAATGCAGGATGATGCCGGTGCCGGCGCCCATGAGCACGCCGCCGGCCAGCACCCCCAGGATCGGCTCCCTGATGGGAAGGGTGAAGCCGATGAGGTCGATGGCCATCGATAAGGCGGCCATGCCATAAAGGCTGTAAAGAAAGAATCGCCGGCTGACGTGGATCCAGCCGATCAGGAAGATGGGGACGTTGACGATCAGGTACCATAACCCCGGTGACATAAGGCCGCTGACATAGTAAAAGAGCAGGGTCAGACCTGAAATGCCGCCGGTGATAAACCCGTGGGGGATGGCGATGGCCTTCAATCCGATGCCGAATACGATGGATCCGGCGGTAATCAGGAACAGGTTCCACAGGACGGACGATATAAACTGGTGGTAAAAAAACTTTTTCATCTGGCGATTCCTCGGGCGCGGGAACAGTGGTGCGATGGTTGCGGACCGGATTTTTTCAATCGGTATCGGGACAGCTTCCTTTACGGAAAATTTTTTGAAAGCGGGAATATTAAGGTCCGGTACACCCATGTCAAGCACTGGAATAATAAAAAATGACAGATGGTAAAAAAAATCTGCAGGATCGCTCCGTTACCACCGAAATCGATGCCGATGCCTGCATCGGGTGCGGTTTGTGCGTACCGGTCTGTCCCAAGGAAACCCTGGGCCTGAACGATGGCAAGGCGGCTGTCATCGGCACCGAGTCCCTGGGCTGCGACCATTGCGCCGCCGCCTGCCCGGTCGACGCCATCCGGGTGACGGCGGTGGATGCCGCCCTGTCCCACTTCCAGACCTTTGCCGCCGATACCCGTTGGATCGCCCATGGCCGTTTCGACACCGCCGCCCTGGTGAATCTCATGGGGTCGCGGCGATCCTGCCGAAATTTTTCAGGCCGGCCGGTGGGGCGCTCCCTGCTTGAGGATCTGGTGCACGTCGGCGTCACCGCGCCGTCGGGGACCAACTGCCAGCCGTGGACCTTCACCATCCTGCCGGACCGGGACGCCGTCGACCGTCTGGGGCGGCGGGTGGGCGACTTTTTCAGGCAGACCAACCGCATGGCGGAGAACCGATGGCTGCGCACCGGGTTGAAGCTGGTCGGCAGACCGGAACTGGACGCCTATTACCGCCTTCACTACCCCACGGTAAAGATGGGGCTGGCGGCGTGGGACAGGGGGGAGCGGGATCTGCTGTTTCACGGGGCCACGGCCGTGATCGTGGTGTCCGCCGACGATGACGCGTCCTGCCCGTCCGAAGATGCGATGCTGGCCACCGGCAACATGCTGCTGGCCGCCCATGCCATGGGCCTGGGGTCCTGTCTGATCGGTTTTGTCATCGAAGCCATGCGGCGGCAGCGGTCGATCGTTCGCATGCTGGGCATTCCCGACCACGAAACCCCCTATGCCGTGATCGCCCTGGGGTGGCCCGACGAGACCTATCAGCGGGTGGCCGGCAGAAAAGCGGCCCTGATCCGCTACGCACCTTCGGGAAATGCTTCCTGACGGCTGAAAAATTAGGTACGAATTGAATAAAATCGCATTGTGTTCAACCCCCGACAATGTCATATTGCGGTCGATTTCGACGTGAAAAAGGAAATTCCGATGCCGGCATTGACTGAAAACCGGCCGTTTCGAAAACCGGCCCGAGGAAGGCGTGTTTTTTGACCATTTCCCACCTGATCGCATTCACGGCAGGCCTCCTGCTGTTATACTACGGTGCCGGCTGGCTGGTCCGCGGCGCCTCCACCCTGGCCCGCAGCCTGGGGCTGTCCCCCATGGTCATCGGCCTCACCGTGGTGGCCTTTGGCACCTCGGCCCCCGAACTGGTGGTCAGCCTCGTTTCCGCCGTCAAGGGAAAGAGCATGATCGCCCTGGGCAACGTGGTGGGCAGCAACATCTGCAACATCGCCCTGGTGCTGGGGCTGACCGCCGTGTTTCAGCCCGTAAAGACCAGCCGCATCGTCATCACCCGGGACATCCCCCTCATGCTGGCCATTTCCGCCTACCTGCTGCTGCTCTCCTTCAACTCGGTGATCGGCAGGATCGAGGGGGTCACCCTTTTTGGCGGCATCCTTGCCTATACCTGGTTCAATTACAAGGTCGCCGTGCGTGTCAGTCGAGCCATGCCGGGCTTGGTTGGCGAAGCGGCGATCGTTCCACCGACGAATGCCGGGCTGATGCAAAAAACGTGGATGCAGTGCCTGATGATCGTGGGTGGCACGGCGGGGGTGGTCGTCGGTGCGGATCTGCTTGTGGATGCCGCGGTGAGCGTGATGTCCGTTTTGGGGGTCAACGAAAAATTCGTGGGCCTCACCGTCGTGGCCTTCGGCACCTCGGTGCCCGAACTGGCGACATCGGTGGTCGCCGCCATGAAAAAGGAGATGGATATCTCCCTGGGGAACCTGGTGGGCAGCAATGTGTTCAATCTTCTCAGTGTCGTCGGCGCGACGGCCATGGTCAGGCCGATCGCTATTGCCGGGGGCTTTGTCGGCAGCGGCCTGGTGGTGGATTACCTGGTGATGATGACCATCAGTGCACTGCCCTGGGTGATGATGAGAGGGGACTTGACAATTTCGCGAAGAAAAGGTCTGATTCTCATCGGGTGCTATGTGGCCTATGTGATATTCCTCATTTTCAAATCCTGAGCCGGCCATCGGCGGCGCTGATTTCAGGACCGATTCCAACACCCTGCCGACCATATCCACGCTCCCCTTTTGGTGCGGTACCCGGCTTTCTGAAACCAGGGACAACCTGCGGCGCTGTGTCAACGCCTCCAAGACCCGGCATTTTCGGTTATTGAGGAGATTATATATGAAACCCGCAATACCAGAAGACGCATCCACCCCCCTCGTTCTGGTGGTGGATGACGACGACGATATCCGTGATATTCTTGCTTATGGCATCGAGGCCTCCGGGTGCCGCTGCCTGACGGCCGACAGTGCAGAATCGGCGTTACGGATCCTGCCTTCGGAGCCGGTGGAGGTGGTCATCTCCGATGTCCAGATGACGGGGATGAGCGGCCTCGACCTGTGCCGTCGGATCAAGGACCATTTCGATGCCGATGTGATCATCATCACCGGCCTGGTGAATAATTTCGCCTACGAGGAGATCCTCGCCCAGGGGGCCAGCGATTTTATCGAAAAACCCATCCGGCTGGCGGAGATCGTGGCGCGGCTGAAGCGGGTGCTGCATGAAAGGGAGACCCGCGGCCAGCTCAGGCAGACCGCCCGGGAACTGCGCCGCAACGTGGACCGTTTCCAGAAAGCCATGGAGGGGTCGGTCCAGGCCATCGCCCTGGCCGTTGAAATGCGGGACCCTTATACCTCGGGCCACCAGAACCGGGTGGCGGAGCTGGCCTGCGCCATTGCCCGGAAGGTCGGACTTTCAAAGGATCGGATTTATGGCCTGCAGATGGCCAGTGTGATCCACGACCTGGGCAAACTGACCATCCCCGGAGAGATCCTGTGCAAGCCGGGACGTCTCAGCGGCCCGGAATACGCAATGATCCAGACCCACGTGCAGTCAGGGTATGATATTCTGAAGAAAATCGATTTTCCCTGGCCACTGGCGGAAATTGTCCTCCAGCACCACGAACGCATGGACGGGTCCGGCTACCCCAAGGGCCTCGCCGGGGAGGCCATCATGATGGAGGCCAGAATCCTGAGCGTCTCCGACGTATTCGAAACCATCGGCTCCCACCGCCCCTACCGCCCTTCGCTGGGATTGAAAAAAGCCATGGGGGAACTCACCGTCAACAGCGGCACGCTCTATGATGCCGATGTGGTCGCCGCTTGCCAGGAACTGGTGGAAGGCGGCCATTTCCAATTCAAAAGCACCAAGGGGGCCTCGGTATTCGTGACCACACAGATGCAGTCGCTGTAGTTTCCCCTTGTCACTGCTGCTCATGGCCACGGCAGTTGAGCTTTCAGGACTTTTTCGGTAAGCTGTTGCCCTGCGGTCCCTGTTCAAGGCCTCCCTTGCGAACAGGAGCGGGCCTCCCGGTTTTTATGCCGTGCCGGTTCCCCATATTTGGCGCCCTCAGCGGCTGCGGAATTTCTCTGATGGAAAGGATATGAAAATGGCCAGGGATACCAAGCCAATCGTCGCTTTCGAGGACTCATTCGACAAGCTCGATATACGGGTGGGCAGGGTCACGACGGTAGAACTTGAAACCCGTACCCATCGGCCGACCTACCGGATGACCATCGACTTCGGAAAATTCGGCGTCCGGGTCAGTTACGGGCGTTTTACCCGGCACCCCATCGAAGCGGTGAAGGACCGGTTGGTGCTCGGTGTGCTCAATTTTGCACCCCGGCAAATGGGGCCCGTCGTTTCCGAGGTGCTGGTGCTCGGGGTCCAATACCCCAAAGCAGACAGCGGGGAGGCCACGTTCGTATCACCGGCGGTGGATGCAAAAGTGGGAAGCAAGCTGTTTTAGGGCCTCCACGGCATCCGCTTCGATCGCGGTGCGCAATTTCGAACCCTTATCCGGCGGCCGCCTCGGTCCTTCCTCGTGGAAACAGAAGGATCAGCGGTATCGTCACCAGGGGGATGAAGGCGACCGCCCACAACACGCTGGCGATGGAATACAGATCGGCCAGCCGACCGACCACCGGCGCCATCGCGCCTCCCAGGCCGTAGGCCAGGCCCATCATCAGGCTGGATACCATGGAGCGCCCGCCCGGCGCCAGTTCCTGGGCCAGGGTCACCCCCAGGGGCATGGTGGCCAGCACGAAAAAACCGGCCACGAACACACCCGCATAGATCCAGGGCCCGGGCAGCCACAGCATGACGAGCAGGGCCGGCGTCATCAGCAGGTGGGCAACCAGGAAGATCGGCCGGGATCCGGCCCGGTCGGCGAGATATCCGGCCATCAGGCCGCTGACCGTGCCGGACAGGGTGAACAGGGTGATCATGACGCCGCCGGAAACCAGCGAGTATCCCCGGCTCACCAGAAGGACGGGCATGAAGGTCATGAACGACTGGCCGACCACCGCCCGCAGGACCATGACCAGCCAGATCAGGAAAATGGATTTCCACACGGTGCCGAACTGGCGCTTCAGGGTGCCCATCAATCCCAGCGCGGCCATGCCTTCGCTTTGTGGTGACGGCACCACCACCCACAGGTAGACCATTACCATCAGCCCGATGACCATGGTGGCCGGCATGGCCTCCAGGCCCCAGGCGGCCACGACGGCGGTGATGAAAAACGGTCCTGCGGCAAAGGCCAGTGTGCCGCCGGTATTGAACACGGACATGGAAAAGCCTTTGCGGTTGCCGGCGTAGAGGGGGATCATGCCGGCCACGGAGGGGTGAAACAGGGATGATCCCACGGACCCCAGGGCGATGAACAGCACCAGCATCCAATAGCTTCCGGCAACGCCGGAAAGGGGGATGAAGACCACGGCCATGAGCAGTCCGCCCAAAATGATGGCGCGGCCCTGGTAGCGGTCCGCCAGGTAGCCGGCGATCGGCTGGACGATAAAAGAGAGGAACCGGTTGATGCCGGCAATCATCCCCACCTGGGCCAGGCTCAGGTTGAGCTTGTCCATGAAGGCGGGGAAGAGGGGCGTGGTGAAGGCGCTGTAAAAGTCCCCGGTGAAGTGGACCAGGGTCAGGGCAAAAAGCACCTTCAGGTTGGCATGGGCATCGGGTTTCATCGGTTCAATGGGTCCCATCGGTTACTGGTCGCGGAGCAGGGGCCTGGTCCGGATCGGCAATGGCCGCTATCCGCTTGTGAAAAAACCGGCATAATAGGTAAAGCCGGAGTGCGGGTCAAGACTAATCGTGTCTCACTGAAAACTAACCCGGCGCTAACACAAATCTAACACTAAGGCCCTACTTTGCGTCCCACCAGAAAGCAGTCGTTTCAAGAAAATAAAGGCCGCTAACATAACGCTAACACTAATCTGACAGACCCGTTTAAATGATCCGACCCGAAGGACAACCGACCGCAAGACGCTGTGCCTGGCCATGCACCCACCTGCCATCTTGCAGAGGCGGCGCCGGATCGAAAGGTCTTGTCCCGCAATCTTTTAACAACCACCGGTAGATATGAACCCACTACATTTGTTGATTGTTCTGTTGCTGCTTTCCTGTGCAGGTTACTTCATCGGCCGTAAAAAGGCCTTTTCCGTTGCCGGCGGCGTGCAGGGCCTGCAACAGCTGCACTCCCGCCCGGTTCACTACGGCGCCCTGACCGCCATTTGGTGCGGTATCCCGGCCATCGTGGTTTACGCGGCCTGGCTGGCTTTCGAGCCGTCCATTATCACCGGCATCGTGTTCAACGGCCTCCCCGAAGCGTTTCGATCCCTTCCCGACGGACGCCTGAACCTGATGCTCAACGACATCCGCAACCTGGTGAATGGCAATATCGTTTCAGCCGCGTCCGATCCGATGATTCGCCAGGCCGCCGACCGTTATATTGAATTGCAGCGGATTTCATCTATCAGCCTGGCCGTCGCATCGGTTTCACTGGGCCTGCTGGCCCTGGTTTTCGTGCGGTCCAGGATCGTGCCGACCCTGCGGGCGCGCAACCAGGTGGAGCGGATCGTCCGCTACCTGCTGATCTTCTGTTCGACCATCGCCATTTTCACGACCATCGGGATCGTGCTTTCGGTCCTCTATGAGGCCATCCGCTTTTTCCAGATCGTTCCGGTGACGGATTTCCTTTTCGGTTTGAAATGGAGTCCCCAGATGGCCATCCGCGCCGACCAGGTCGGTTCCTCGGGGGCCTTCGGTGCCATTCCGGTGCTCGCCGGGACGGTGATGGTCTCCATGATCGCCATGGCCGTGGCGGCACCCATCGGCCTGATGTCCGCCATTTACCTCTCGGAATACGCCAACCGGCGGGTCCGTGCGATCGTCAAGCCGCTGATGGAGATCCTGGCCGGGATCCCCACGGTCGTATACGGCTTCTTTGCCGCACTGACCGTGGCACCCTTCATTCGCGACTCCGGCCATGCCATCGGCATGACCATCTCCTCGGAAAGCGCCATGGCCGCCGGTCTGGTCATGGGGGTGATGATCATTCCCTTCGTCTCCTCCCTTTCGGACGACGTCATCAATGCGGTGCCCCAGTCTCTCCGGGACGGCGCCTATGCCCTGGGGGCCACGCCTTCCGAAACGGTTCGGCAGGTGGTCATCCCCGCCGCATTTCCCGGGATCGTCGGCAGCCTTCTGCTGGCCGTCTCGCGCGCCATCGGCGAGACCATGATCGTCGTGATGGCCGCCGGCCTGTCGGCCAACCTGACGGCCAATCCCTTTCAGGCCGTCACCACGGTGACCGTCCAGATCGTGACCCTGCTGGTTGGCGACCAGGAGTTTGACAGCCCCAAAACCCTGGCGGCATTCGCCCTGGGATTGCTTTTATTTATCGTCACCCTGGCGCTGAATGTCGTCGCTCTGGTGGTGGTCCGTAAGTATCGGGAGCAATATGAATAAGAAGACCAGTCAATTGAAGTCGCTCACGCGAACGGACAGCCGCCGGACCATCGATATCGTCAACCGTGGCCTGAAGCGTCGCTATCGGGCCGAACGCCGCTTCAGGATATACGGTGTCGTGGCCATCACCCTCAGCCTGGCCTTTCTGGCACTGCTGTTCCTGACAATTATGGGCAACGGTTACAGTGCCTTCCAGCAGACCGAAATCAAGCTCGACATCTTTTTCGACCCGGCGGAATTCGAAGCGGAACTGGTGGCGGATGCCAACTTTCCGGCCTTGGTCAAGGCCTCACTGCGGGGATTGTTTCCCGACGTGTCGGGGCGGCGGGATAAACGATCGCTGTACGGCCTGGTGAGTCCCGGGGCCGCTTTTCAGGTGCGAACCCTGCTTCTTGAAGACCGGGACCTGATCGGCCGGGTCCAATCCATCTGGGTGCTGGCTGATGATGACGTGGATATGCTGGTCAAGGGGCACATGAACCGTGATCTGCCCGAAAGCGACCGACGTCTCAAGGACAACCAGCTGGCCTGGCTTGATACGCTTGCCCAGGAAGGGCGGCTGCGCAAGGCGTTCAATGTCAATTTCTTTTCCAATGGCGACTCCCGTGAGCCTGAGATGGCAGGTATCCGTGGTGCGCTGATGGGCAGCTTATACACCCTGGTGGTGACCCTGCTGCTCTCTTTTCCCACCGGCGTGGCTGCGGCCGTATACATGGAAGAGTTTGCCCCCAAGAACCGGTGGACCGATATCATCGAGGTCAACATCAACAACCTGGCCGCTGTCCCGTCGATTGTGTTCGGCCTTCTGGGGTTGGCCGTCTTCCTCAATTTCTTCGGGTTGCCGCGTTCAGCACCACTGGTCGGCGGCCTGGTGCTGACCCTGATGACCCTGCCGACGATCATCATTGCCAGCCGGGCTTCCCTGAAGTCGGTGCCGCCCTCGATCCGCGAGGCGGCGCTGGGCGTCGGGGCATCCAAGAACCAGATGGTTTTTCACCACGTGCTTCCACTGGCCATGCCGGGCATGATGACCGGTACGATCATCGGGATGGCGAGGGCGTTGGGAGAATCCGCCCCGCTGCTGATGATCGGCATGGTGGCCTTCATCGTGGACATTCCACAAGGGTTCATCGATCCGTCGACGGTGCTGCCGGTGCAGATTTACCTGTGGGCGGACAGCCCCGAGCGCGCTTTTGTCGAGCGGACCTCTGCGGCGACCATGGTGCTGCTGGCGTTTCTGATCACCATGAACGCCCTGGCCGTGTTGCTGCGCAAACGCTTTGAAAAAAGGTGGTAGTTGTCAATCTAATGCAGTTCAACCCAAAACTGTCGATCCAACGCGGGTAGCGTGGTCGACGGCGGCTGCCGGATGCGGCAGAAGCACAAAAAACGCAATGGAAAAGGAGACATTCATGAAAAAGGTATTTAGTATTTTGACTGCTGCGGCCCTGCTGATCGGCGTGAACGCCGTGGATACGATGGCGGCCAGGGACTACATCAGCATCGTGGGGTCATCCACCGTTTACCCCTTCGCCACCGTGGTTGCCGAACAATTCGGCCGGACCACCCGGTTCAAGACCCCGACCATCGAATCCACAGGTTCCGGCGGCGGCCTGAAGCTGTTTTGCGCCGGCGTGGGTGTCGAACATCCGGACATCACCAATGCGTCGCGCGCCATTAAATCCTCCGAATGCAAGACCTGTTTTGAAAACGGGGTCAAAGAGATCATCGAGGTCAAGGTCGGATATGACGGCATCGTTGTGGCCAACAGCAAATCGGCCCCGGTCATGAAACTGACCCGCAAGGACATTTTTCTGGCGCTGGCCAAGGATGTTCCGGATCCCAAGGGCGGCGACAACCTGGTGCCCAACCCCTACAAAACCTGGAAAGAGGTCAACGCCTCCCTGCCCGACCAGAAAATTACCGTTCTGGGACCGCCGCCGACCTCCGGAACGCGCGATGCTTTCGTGGAACTGGCCATGGAAGGCGGGGCCAAGACGTTCGATTTCATCAAAGCCATGAAGAAAAAGGACAAGAAGAGATACAAGGCCATCTGCCACACCGTCAGGGAAGACGGGGCCTACGTGGAAGCCGGTGAAAACGACAACCTGATCGTGCAGAAACTGGAAAAGGATTCCAGTGCGCTGGGTATTTTCGGTTTCAGCTTCCTGGACCAGAATGCGGATAAAATGCAGGGGTCTTTCGTCGACGGCATCGCCCCGACCTTCGAAAATATTGCCGATGGCAAATACCCGGTTTCCAGGCCGCTGTTTTTCTACGTCAAAAAGGCACACATCGGGACCATCCCGGGTATGGAAGAGTACCTCAAGGCCTTCAGCTCCGAAAAGGCCTGGGGCCCCGACGGATACCTGTCTGAAAAAGGACTGATTCCCATGCCTGATGCGGAAAGAAAAAAGTACGCCCAGGACATCAAAATGCTGACCCCCATGGAGTGTAAGTAGTGTAACCATCGACGGCGGGCGCGCCGGCCGCGGCCGCCCGCCCGTCGACGGCCAGACGGCGCCCGTCCGGATGCGAGCGGGCCGCCCTGACCTCAGGCCCGATACCGGCAGAGGGAGGCCGGACACGATGACTGCCGCCGGCCTTTGTGGTCGCGTCAGGATCCGAAATAGAGATTGCCTTGTACCTGCGGCCGGCTTAACATTCAAAGCGGCAGGACAACCGGAAACAGTTTGCGTTGCGAGACGATATCGTCAACCCCTGGTTTATTAACCGCTTGCGGTTTCACCAGGCCGGGTGCAAGATTGGAAAACAATGGCCTTGCGGCCCACAGGGAGAAAAGCAGACGTGGCAGATAAGAAAAATGAGATCATAGATCCGCAAAGCGGGAAACCGATTGATGCCAGCCAGCAACGGACGGTTGGACATCCATTCAGTGACAACCCGCGCATGACATGCCGCGATGTCGATGTGTTCTACGGAGAAAAACAGGCGATTTATAACGTTTCGCTCGATATCGGTAAAAACGAGGTGATCGCCCTGATCGGTCCTTCCGGATGTGGAAAATCGACTTTCCTGCGTTGCCTGAACCGCATGAACGATACCATCGATATCTGCCGGGTGACCGGCGCGATCAAGCTGGATGAAACCGATATCTACGATCCGTCGGTCGACGTGGTCCCCCTGAGGGCCCAGGTGGGCATGGTGTTCCAGAAACCGAATCCATTCCCCAAATCGATATACGACAACATCGCCTATGGGCCGAAAATCCACGGCATCGCCACCACCCGCAGCGAAACCGATGAAATTGTAGAGATGTCCCTGCGCAAGGCCGGGTTGTGGAAAGAGGTCAAGGATCGGCTGGACCAGCCGGGCACCGGTCTTTCCGGTGGCCAGCAGCAGCGATTGTGCATTGCCAGGACCATTGCGGTCAATCCGGAAGTCATCCTGATGGATGAGCCCTGTTCCGCACTCGATCCCATCGCCACCTCGATTATCGAAGAACTGATTCACGAGTTGAGCGCCCAGTACACCATTGCCATCGTCACCCATTCCATGCAGCAGGCCTCGCGGGTCAGCCAGCGGACCGCCTATTTTCATCTGGGACTCCTGATCGAAGTGGGGCCGACGGACCAGTTGTTCACCCGCCCGCTTCACCAGTTGACGCAGGATTACATTACCGGCCGCTTTGGATGATTGGGAGAACAAACAGTAATTTTAAGTGTTGAATTATGAATTTTGAATTAAGGCATCCTGTCGATTTAAATCAGGAAGAATACATCAATTCACAATTCAACATTCAAAATTAACAATTGAAGCGATATGCGGGCCGTTTTCAAAGCCAAGGAGAAACCCGAACCGTGAAGCACTTTCAAAGAGAACTCGATAAGATCAAGAAGATGATCCTTTCCCTGGGCGCACTCGTCGAGAAACGGGTCCACCAGATCAAGCAGGTGCTGGAAGACCGTGATGTGGCCATGGCCAATGAGATCATCCATCTCGACCACGAGATCGACCAGATGGAGGTGGATGTCGAGGAGGAATGCCTCAAGATCATCGCCCTGCACCAGCCGGTGGCAACCGATTTGCGCTTCCTGATTGCGGTCATCAAGATCAACAACGACCTGGAGCGTATCGGCGACCAGGTGGTCAACATTGCCCAGCGCGTGGTGAGCATCTCCAAACATCCCGTCGTTCCCTATCGTTTCGATTATTCGGTGATGGCGGACAAGGCGGAGGCCATGCTGCGCATGAGTCTGGACAGCCTGGTGAACCAGGACCTGGATGACGCCATCCGGGTGCTTCACCTGGACGACGAGGTGGACGCGATCAAGAACGAGGCCTATGACCGTATCAAGACGGCCATTGCCAATGGCGTCACCGAAGATATCGGCTACATGATCAACCTGCTGCTGATTTCGCGTCACATCGAACGGCTGGCCGACCACGCCACCAATATCGCCGAAGAGGTGGTTTATATGATCGAGGGAGAGATCGTCCGGCACGGCCGGCTGGATTAACGCCGGCGGACGGATGACTGAAGGCCGAGGTCAGAAAACCGAATATCCCGAAATGTCAAAGGTCAGTTGAACAATGGGAAAAGAGAAGATACTGGTGGTGGATGACGAGGAGGATATCCTCGAACTGGTACGGTACAACCTGGTCCGCGAAGGGTATGCGGTGGCTTGTGCGGAATCGGGCGAAGCCGCCCTGAAAGCGGCGGTATCCGACCCGGTGGACCTTATCATTCTCGACCTGATGCTGCCGGGCATCGACGGCCTGGAGGTGGCCCGTCGGCTCAAGCAGCACACCGGCACCAGGGATACGCCCATTGTCATGCTCACCGCAAAGGGGGAGGAGGCGGATGTCGTCACCGGCCTGGAACTGGGCGCTGACGACTATGTGACCAAGCCCTTTTCCCCGAGAATTCTCATCGCCCGCATCAAGGCGGTCATTCGAAGACGGAGCGGGCTTGGGGAAGGGGAAAGCGAGATCCTGAACGTCCGTGACCTGACCATCCATACGGGACGGCGCCACGTGACGGCCCAGGGCAGGTCGCTGGACCTGACCTATACGGAATTCCAGGTCCTTTATATTCTTGCCCGGCGCCCCGGATGGGTCTTTACCCGTTCCCAGATCGTGGATGCCGTGCGGGGTGACGACTACCCGGTCACCGACCGCAGCGTCGATGTGCAGATCGTCGGCCTGCGAAAGAAGCTGGGGCCACTTGGCAAATATATCGAAACCGTGCGGGGGGTGGGTTACCGGTTCATGGAAATATGATGAAGAATAAAAAAAAACTGATCTATCAACTCTTTCCTTCCTATCTGGTCATTACGCTGGTTTCGTTGTTTGCGGTGAGCTGGTATGCCTTGAGTTTTTCCCGCCAGTTTTACCTGGAGCGCACCCAGGTGGATCTTGAAGTCAGCGGTCGACTCCTGGAAAAGCAGGTGACGGCCCTGCTTTCCCCCCTGGATGAACACGCGGTGGATGCGCTTTGCAAGGCGGCCGCCGCCCAGACCATTACACGGGTCACCGTGATTCTTCCCGACGGGCGCGTGGTGGGCGACTCGGAAGAAATTCCGGCCAACATGGACAACCACCGCGACCGGGATGAAATTCGCGATGCCTACCAGGGTGAAACCGGTGTGAGCATCCGACACAGCGACACCATCTCCCGGAACATGATGTACGTGGCCATTCCCCTGTATGCCAATGAAGCGCTGGTCGGTGTGCTGAGAACGTCTCTGTCCGTCAGCGCGATCGATGACCGCATCGGCGGCATCCGCTGGCGAATCGCCGCCGGCGCCCTGCTGGTGGCCTTGCTGGCCTCGGGTATCAGCTGGTTCGTATCCAGACGGATTACGCAGCCTCTGGAAAAGATGCGCATCAGCGCCCGGCGCTTTGCCGACGGGGATCTTTCCCATCGCATGGCCCTGTCCGACATCCGCGAGTTCTCGGGCCTGGCCGAAACCATGAACCAGATGGCCGCACAGCTCCAGCAGCGCATGGATGAGATCAACCGGCAGCGCGGCAAAACCGAAGCGGTGCTGTCCAGCATGCGTGAAGGGGTCATCGCCACGGACATGGACCAGCAGGTGATCAGCATAAACCAGACGGCGGCCAGCATGTTCAGCATTCCCATGGAAACCGTTTTCGGTCGCAGCATCCTGGAGGTCATCCGCAATCACGAGTTCCAGGAATTCTTAAACCGCAGCCTGAATACCGGGGAGAGCGTCGAGTCGGATATTCTCTACCACCACGACGGGGAGCGTATTTTCAATGTTCAATGCACCCCGCTGATGGATTCCCAGAAACAGCGCATGGGCGGCCTGCTGGTGATCAGCGACGTGACCCAGCTGCGCCGGCTGGAGAACATGCGGCGCGATTTCGCCGCCTCGGTATCCCATGAAATCAAAACGCCCCTGACGGCGATCAAAGGGTTTGTCGAGACCCTGTGCACCGGTGCGCTGGACGACCGCGAGGAGACCCGGCGGTTTTTAACGATCATCGACAAGCACGTCAACCGGCTGGCCACCATCATCGAGGACCTGATGCAGCTGTCGCGCATCGAACGGGACGATGAAATCCAGCAGATCGGACTCGAACGCTGCCGCATCGCCGATGTCCTCGATACCGCCATCGGTCTTTGCGCCGACGGCATCGCGGAGAAGGGCATCCATGTCCAGCTCTCCTGCGCGGCCAGTCTGAGCGGCTGCTTTGATGCGACCCTGCTCGAGCAGGCGGCGGTGAACCTGCTGGACAACGCGGTGAAATACAGCCCTGAGAAGAGCACCATCCGCATCGAGGCGCTGACGGTGGGCGATGAAATCCGGATTCAATTCAAGGACGAGGGCATGGGCATTGCCAAAAAGCACCTGCCCCGGCTGTTCGAGCGGTTCTACCGGGTCGACAAGGCGCGCAGCCGCAAGCTGGGCGGTACCGGCCTGGGCCTGGCCATCGTCAAGCATATCGCCCAGGCCCACGGCGGCAGTATTACCGTGGAAAGCGAACTGGAAAAAGGCAGCACCTTCTGTCTGCACCTGCCGGCTGAACGAATCTGATCGAGCCGCCCCCGGCTATTTTCTGTTGCACAGGGCAGTGCGGGCCGATGTGCTGGTCCCCCGGCCCGGGAGAACACTCGCCCTGACCCTGATGATCCGTCGCCTCAGAGCAGGACCTGCCCACGGATTCTTTTTCTCACCCCAGGGGGATTCTTGACCCTGCCTCGGCCCCTTTTTTTTTGGATTCCGGCCGGGCGTTCATGGCATCAATCGACACCACCCTTCCCGCTTCGATTATCCCGACCCTATGCAAAACTAATCCGGCACTAACACTGTGCTAACAGGCAGCCGCTATACCCCGCGATCAAACCATGTCCAACCCTAAATGGCCAGTTTGCCGGGTCTCCGGGTTATGCTCATCATTTTATTCTCGGACGATCGACGACATCCTTGGGGTGAACGGTTCCGCGTGCCCCGGACCCGGCCGGCCCGGCCCGTTGTTGGGCTGACATATAATCGCGCGCTCAGGCACGGCTTCGCTGGCCGGACTGCGCGCGCTGCTCACGTCCTTTTTAGACGGCATTCATTCTATTTCAAATTTTACGGAGGGACCCATCCATGAAAACGCAGTTCTCCATTTTCGCATTCGTCGCCGCTGCACTGATCCTGTTGACCACTGCCGCCACCGCCGGGAACCTGGTGATCAAGGGGTCCACCACGGTGCTGCCCATTTCCCAGATTGCCATCGAGGCCTATATGAAAGCCCATCCCGAGGTGAACATCTCCCTTTCCGGCGGCGGTTCAAGCAACGGCATCAAAGCGCTGATTGACGGTTCCACCGACATCGCCAACGCCTCGCGGTTTATCAAGAGCAAGGAAGTCTCCCTGGCTCACGGCAACGGGATTTACCCGGTTCCCTTCGCCATCGCCTATGACTCCATCATTCCGGTCGTTCACCCCAGCAACAACCTGTCCGCGATCACCCTGGCCCAGCTAAAAGACATCTACAAAGGCAAAATCACCAATTTCAAGGATATCGGTGGGCCGGACCTCAAGATCGTTATCTGCTCGCGCGACACCTCTTCCGGCACATACGAGACCTGGGAGAAAAAGGTCATGAACAAGGAACGCGTCACCCCCCGCGCCCAGGTCATGGCATCCAACGGGGCCATCGTTCAAGCCGTCTCCAAAAACAAACACGGTATCGGCTACATCGGCATCGGCTACCTCAACGACAGCGTCAGACCCCTGACGGTCAACGGGGTGACGGGCTCCAAGGAAACCACGCTCAACGGGACCTTCCCCATCAGCCGGCCGCTGTTCATGTTCACCAACGGCTGGCCCAAGGACGACACCCTCAATTTCGTCAACTACATGCTTCATCCGGACAAAGGACAGAAGCATGTTGAGAAGAGTGGGTATGTGCCGCTGTACTAAACGTCCCAACGGCTTCACCATGCCCTCCCCTTGATCAGGCAGTCCGCCGGACCGGTGTCCGGCGGACTGCCTGCCTTTCGGCAGGGGACAATCGAGACGGATTAAACACCCCTCAGCAGTGGGACATGACGATGGTCAACCGACGCCAGAACACAGAAAAATCCATGCAGGCGATGTTTTTCATTATCGCCACGGCATCCATCACCATATTGTTCCTGATCATGCTGTTTCTCTTCAAAGAGGGACTGCCTATCTTTGAAACCGTGTCGGTCAGGGATTTCATTTTCGGGAAATACTGGTATCCCACCTCCGATCCGGCGGACTTCGGCATTTTTCCCCTGATTGTCGCCTCGGTGGCGGTGACCGCCGTCTCCGGTTTCATTTCCATCCCCCTGGGCGTCATGACTGCCGTCTACCTCTCCGAAATTGCCAGGCCCCGCGTGGGCGAAGTCGTCAAGCCCGTCGTGGAACTGCTGGCGGCCCTGCCGTCGGTGGTGATCGGTTTCTTCGGTATGGTCCTGGTGGCGCCTTTCCTCCAACAGGTGTTCGGCATCCCCACGGGACTGAACCTGTTCAACGCATCGCTCATGCTGGCCTTCATGTCCATTCCCACCATCTGCAGCATCAGCGAAGACGCCATTCACAGCGTGCCGGTGGCCCTGCGCGAGGCCTCCGTGGCTCTGGGTGCCACCCAACTGCAGACCATTGTCCGCGTGGTGGTGCCGGCCTCCCTGTCGGGCATCAGTACGGCGGTGATCCTCGGCCTTTCCCGGGCCGTGGGCGAGACCATGGTGGTGCTCATGGTGGCCGGCGGGGCCGCCATGCTGCCCGAATCCATTTTCGATCCGGTGCGGCCCATGCCGGCCAGCATCGCGGCGGAGATGGCCGAGGCGCCGGTGGGCGGTGAACACTACTATGCCCTCTTCGCCACCGGCATCGTGCTTTTTGTTTTCACCATGATCTTCAATATCGTTGCCGACCATATCGCCCATCGCTACACGCAGGCGGGGGAGGCATCCCTGTAATGGCCGCGCTTCTGGTTTCCGAAACCGCAAAGAAAAGTAAGTCCGGGACGGGGACGGTTGAATCCATGCCACAAGAAAAAAAAATGACGAGCACCGAAAAAACCATGTCCGAGGCCCAAGCACGCTATGACAGGCGCCGGAAACTGACCCAAAAGGTCTTTTTTTTCCTGTTTCGTGGTGCCGCCGCCATCAACGGCCTCGCCCTGCTGACCATCGTTTATTTCATGGTGGCCAACGGCTGGCGGGCCATCACCTGGGAATTTCTCACCCAGCCGCCCATGGCGTCCATGACCAAGGGGGGGATTCTGCCCTGTATCGTGGGTACTTTCAGCCTGAGCTTCGGTGCCATTATCGCTGCCCTGCCCATCGGCATCGCCTCGGCGATCTACCTGAACGAGTACGCCCGGCCGGGAAAGGTGGTGCGGCTGATCCGGCTGGGCATCAACAACCTGGCGGGGGTCCCCTCGGTGGTGTTCGGCCTGTTCGGCCTGGCCTTTTTCGTGGTCATCCTCGACTTGGGCGTCAGCATCGCCGCCGGCGCCCTGACCCTGGGGGCCATGTCCCTGCCGGTGATCATCGGATCTACGGAGGAGGCCCTCAAGTCCGTGCCCGACACCTACCGCGAGGCATCGCTGGGGCTGGGGGCCACCAAATGGCAAACCATCTGGCGGGTGGTCCTGCCGTCGGCCCTGCCGGGTATCCTCACCGGCGCCATTTTAGGCATCAGCCGGGCGGCTGGAGAAACGGCACCGATCATGTTCACCGGGGCGGTGTTTTTTACGCCCAGGCTGCCCACTTCCATTTTCAACGAGGTCATGGCGCTGCCTTACCACATATATGTGCTGGCCACCGCCGGAACGGAAATCGAAAAGACGCGGCACCTGCAATACGGCACGGCCATCGTTCTGATTGCCCTGGTACTGGGGATGAACCTGCTGGCCATTTTCTGGCGGGCCCGTCTGAGAAAACGGCTGCAATAGGCTTCGCCGGTTGATTTGTTGAGTTCGTTGAAAAAAATCCCACCCAGCCAACCAATTGAACCAACAAACCCATTTAACCCATTTTATTTAGGATGCGCGCCATGAATGTGCCTGCACAATCCGAAGAACAGATGGATCCGGAATATAAAATGTCGTCGGAGAACCTTGATTTTTACTATGGGGACTTCAAGGCCCTTCATGATGTTTCCATGGTTTTCAAACCCCGCGAGGTGACGGCCCTGATCGGTCCGTCCGGGTGCGGGAAAAGTACCTTCCTGCGCTGCCTGAACCGAATGAACGATCTGATTCCCATCAGTCGGGTGGACGGGCGGATCACCCTGGACGGTGACGACATCTACGCGCCGGCTGTCGATGTGGTCATGCTGCGCCGGAAAGTGGGCATGGTTTTTCAAAAGCCCAACCCGTTTCCCAAGTCCATTTTCGACAACGTGGCCTACGGGTTGTGGGTCAACGGCATCAAGGACAAGGCCTTCGTGCAGGAGCGGGTCGAGGAAAGCCTCAAGCAGGCCGCCATCTGGGACGAGGTCAAGGACCGGCTCCAGGACACCGCCCTGGGGCTTTCCGGCGGGCAGCAGCAGCGCCTGTGCATCGCCCGGGCCCTGGCCGTCAAACCGGAGGTGGTGCTCATGGATGAGCCTGCGTCGGCGCTGGATCCCATCGCCACCCAGAAGATCGAAGAGTTGATTCACCAGCTCAAGGAAACCTACACGATCATCATCGTGACCCATAACATGCAGCAGGCAGCCCGGGTATCCGATGTCACCGCCTTTTTCTACATCGGCAAACTGGTCGAGGTGGGGGACACGGACACCATTTTTACCCGCCCCGGGAAAAAGCAGACCGAAGATTATATTACCGGCCGGTTCGGATAATGGGGAGAATCAATAGTGATGGTTTCGTAAAATTTGAAATTATTCCCTTTTTGTCATTCCCGCGCAGGCGGGGATCCAGTAATTTCAGGTGCTTATAGATTCCCGCCTTGTATGGTGAAAAAACAACACAAGGCGAATTCAAAACATGATCTTTGTTGGTAAAGCATTTAACCTGCTGGCTGAGAAGGTTCCCGCCTTGGGCTGCGAGCCCGGCGCTTTTTATCCATCATCAACAAGCACGTCAACCGGCTAACTGCCATTATCGATGACCTGATGCAGCTGTCGCGCATCGAACGCGATCTCGAGGTCCAGCAGATCGGGCTCGAGGTTTGCCGCATCGAAGATGTGCTCAAGACGGCCGTCAGTCTGTGCTCGGAGAGCATCCGGGAAAAGGGAATCGATGTAAACCTCTCCTGTGACACGGATCTCAGCGGCCGCTTTGACGCCACCCTGCTGGAACAGGCGGCGGTCAATCTCCTGGACAATGCCATCAAGTACAGTCCGGAGAAAAGTGCCCTGTATGTCGAGGCAATTCGCGTGGACCACGAGATCCGGATATGCTTCAGGGACCAGGGCATGGGAATCGCCAAAAAGCACCTGCCCCGGCTGTTCGAGCGGTTTTACCGGGTCGACAAGGCGCGCAGCCGCAAACTCGGCGGTACCGGCCTGGGCCTGGCCATCGTCAAGCATATCGCCCAGGCCCACGGCGGCAGCATTACCGTGGAAAGCGAACTGGAAAAAGGCAGCACCTTCACCCTCCACCTGCCCGTTTAACCGGCAGGGACGCTTTTTTATCAGTCGTGCCGGACCCGAACCGTTTTTCCTGGCAGCCCGAAAATGAGAGACGATGACCCGCCCGTGGTCGTCGATCGCCCGCGACCCATCCCCGAGCCCGCTGGAATTTCCAGCGGGCTCTTGTTTTTCTCCGCCCATGTGATGTAGAAACAAAAGGCGTCTTCTGCTTTTTTTTCGACCCATTCCAATCACCCGGTTTCAGGAGCCCCGGCATGATACAACAGGATGCATTTCCTCCCCGCATTACCCTGGCCAACACCCCCACCCCTCTGCAAAAGATGGAACGGCTCAGCAGGCAGGCCGGAGTGGAGATTTTTTTTAAACGGGACGACTTCACCGGCAGCGAGCTGTCCGGCAACAAAGTCCGCAAACTGGAATTTATTCTGGCCGATGCCCTTCAACGCGGTGCCGACACCGTGATCACCTGCGGTGGCGCGCAGTCCAACCACTGCCGTGCCACGGCCCTGGCAGCCGTCCGGGCCGGCTTGTCGTCCCTGCTTTTACTGCGCACGGACGACCCTGCCAACCCACCGGCCGTTTCGGGCAACATCCTGCTCGACCGGCTCGCCGGATCCGACGTCGTCTGGATCTCGCCGGATCAATACCGGGCGCGTGACGAGGTCTTCGAACGGGAGGCCCGGCGACTGCGCAGCGAAGGGCGGCACCCCTGCATCATCCCCGAAGGCGGTTCGACCGCCCTGGGCGCCTGGGGCTATGTGGCCGGGATGGCGGAGCTGGCGGCGGACCTGAAACGCCTGGACGGGGACCGCGTAAAGCCGACCACCATCGTCTGCGCCGCCGGTTCCGGCGGCACCCTCGCCGGGCTGGCGCTGGGTGCCCGACTGTCGGGCGAGCCGGTTCGGGTGGTGGGGGTCAATGTCTGCGATGACCGGGATTATTTCGTCAACATCATCGACGGCATCTGCCGGGAGTTCGATCGGGCCTGGCAGCCCCACTCCTCCGCCGGCATACCCCCCTACGATATCGTCGACGGCTATGTGGGGCGGGGCTACGCCCTGTCGCGGCCGGAGGAACTGGCCGCCATCCGTGACCTGGTCCGCCTGGAGGGGGTGGTGCTGGACCCGGTCTACACCGGCAAGGCCTATTTCGGGATGATGGCCGAACTGGCGAAGGCACCCCGCGTATTCGGCGAGCGCATCGTTTTCATCCACACCGGCGGGCTCTTCGGCCTCTTTCCCATCGCCGACCAGTTTACCGGGCTGCTGTGATCCGGGCCCGACGTCGGTATGGATAATCTGCGAACGGAATTTACAGCGGACAGGGCCTCCTGTCCATTTTCAACCTGTGGAACCTCACCCGTATTTGAAAAGGAGCTGAAATGAATCCAGTCACCAAAATCGGCATCATTATCTGTGACCGCTATCGCCGCTGTGCTGGGGGAAAGTGCCTCCGGTCCATGAGAAACAGGGAAGGCGCCTTCAGCATTTACCCGGACACCGACCTGGAGCTGGTCGGGTTCACCACCTGCGACGGCTGTCCCGGCGGCAATATCGAATATGCCGGTGAGGAAATGGTCAAAAACGGCGCGGCGGTCATTCACCTGGCCACCGGCATGGTGGTGGGGTACCCGCCCTGTCCCCATATCGACACCTTCAAGGCGTTTCTGGAAAAGCGGTACGGTGTCCGGGTGGTTGTCGGCACGCACCCCATCCCCAAAAAATACCTGGATATGCATACCCATCTGGGCTCCTGGGTGGATCCTGCCTGGCAGCCCCGCATCGCCCCGACCATGGCCGATGCGGCGATACGGGCGCTTTATGATTGATTCTTGACCGGAGGAAAACATGCCCACGGTGTTTCAGACAAAGGACCTGGCATTAAAACGGCGCAAGTCCCGCCTGCCCGAGTTTGAATGGCTGACGAGTCCCAGGCTGGCCAAAGTGGCGGGGGCCGGCCACCTTGAATTCGACATCCGTTCACTGGACCCGGATTGTTTTTCGTTCCCCTACCATTTTCACCGGGCGGCAGAGGAGCTCTTCCTCGTCCTCTCCGGCGAGGCGACCCTGCGATCGCCTGAAGGCTTCCAGAAGATCGTGGCGGGCGACCTGGTTTTTTTTGAACGGGGCGACACCGGTGCCCATCAGGTATACAATCACGGTGACGCGCCGTGTGTCTACCTGGACATCCGGACCACGGTGGGCATCGACGTATGCGAGTATCCCGATTCCGGCAAGATGGCCGTTCTGCCCACCCTGGAGGTGTTCGCCAGCGGCTCAACGGTGGATTACTATCAGGGCGAAGAAGACGTAAGGGCCAGGTGGCCCGCAGAGATATTGAAGAAGACATTGCAGGGATGAGGCCCTCATTGGGATTCCAGGGGGCAAGGATTCGAGGGAGAGGCCCCACGATAGGATCGAGCGTATGTATTCCCTCATTTGAACCCCTGGACCCTTGAATCCTCGACCCCTTTTTTTACCCCATCCACGGAGGCGTTGATGAAGGAAAAGACCAAGGCAAATGTATACAAGGCGTTTATCGGAGAGGCAAAAGCGTACTTCCGGCTGCTGGCTTACGCGCAAAAGGCCGACGAAGAGGACATTCCCCAGGTCGCCCTGCTGTTCCGTGCCATCGCCGAGGCGGAGCGGGTGCATGCCACCCGGCAGATGAACCTGGTCAGGGACCTGATCGTCAAGGACACCGATACCAACCTGGAGCTGTCCTTCCAGCGTGAAAAATCCATCAGTGAGAACGAATATCCTGATTTCCTGAAGACGGCGGAAGAAGAGGGCGAGACTGCCGCCGCGATGGCTTTCAGCCACGCCAGGGATGCGGAAGGCTACCACGCCAAACTCTACGAGCGGGCGATCATGAACGTGATCAAGGATACGGTCAAGGAATACCATGTGTGCCAGGTGTGCGGCTACGTGACCGATAAACGCATCCCCAAAAAATGCCCGGTCTGCGGCGCGCCGCCGGAGCAGTTCAAGACCATCGACAGCTGAAAGGATCCGGTCGGAAAATCGGATGAGCGGGTGAAGTGGCAATCCCGTCAGCGTTCACCCTATCGCTCCCTTGAGGAAAAAAAGGGAGCCGGTCCGATTCCTCGAACGAACCCATGGTCGAGTCCTGCCCAGTACACAGGTGGGCGCCATCACATCAGGAAATCAAACCCGTGGCCGTTTTCACCATGTTTTTATGGGCCGCCGGGGTTTACTCTTCGAGAAGCAGCAGCGGGATAGCGGGTAGGTTTCGCGCAAAGGGCGGTCTCTGGCAGCTTTCCCATCCGGGCTGGAGGATATCCAGAAAATCCCGAAGATCTGGATTGGACGTATACAGATGGTTATCGCAGAGATTTAAAACAGACAACGATGTCATGCCCGTCAGCTCGGGTGGAATGCTGCCGGTCAGCTGGTTGGAATTGAGGTAGAGGTTTTCCAGATTGGCCAGGCTGCCCAGCTCGGCTGGGATGCCGCCGGTGAGCTGGTTGGAATCAAGCCAAAGGCCTTGCAGGTTGGTGAGGTTGCCCAGCTCGGCTGGAATGCCGCCGGTGAGCTGGTTGGATTTAAGGCAAAGGTCTTGCAAGTTGGTGAGGCTGCCCAGCTCGGCTGGAATGCTGCCGGTCAGCTGGTTGGATCTAAGGTAAAGGTCTTGCAGGTTGGTGAGGCTGCCCAATTCCGGCGGAATGTTGCCGGTCAGCTGGTTTCGCGGGAGTATCAGTTGCAGCAGGCTGGTGAGGCTGCCCAGCTCGGGCGGGATGCTGCCGGAAAGCTGATTGGAATAGAGGTCAAGCCATTTCAGGCTGGTGAGGCTGCCCAGCTCGGGTGGAATACTGCCGTTGAGCTGGTTGTATCTGAGACTAAAGAGCTGCAGAATGGTCAGGTTGCCCAGTTCCGCTGGGATGCTGCCGGTCAGCTGGTTTCGCGAAAGGCTCATTTCTATCAAGTTGACCAGGCTGCCCAGCTCGGGCGGAATGCTGCCCGAGAGCTGATTGGCGTAAAGGTTAAGGCGCCACAGGCTGGTGAGGTTGCCCAATTCGGGTGGAATGCTGCCGGTCAGCTGGTTGTCGGCTAAGGAAATTACAGTGACGCTGTCTACAGAGCAAAATACCCCGTGCCAGTCACATTCCGTGCCGGGCAGGGCAAACCCATCTTCATGCAACGGTGGGGTTTTCCAACCGCCATTATCGTCCCAGCTGTCCCCATTGGTGCTGTTGTAAAGCGCAATCAGGCTTTCTCTTTCTGATTCGGGTATGCCCGCATGGACGTGTCCCAACCAACCGCCGGTCAACAGGAGAACGGCGATCACCAGGCATGGCCCACCAGTTTTTTTAATCCGTCGAAAATTCAAGAGGTTGTCGACCGCAGGGTTCATGTTTACGTCCTTCCCCTATTTCGAGTTTCCGATTAAACCGTGTGCGAAATGGCGGCTTTGCCATGGAATGGGAAAATAATATCGAGACAGAGGATCAGGGCGTTGCATGCGGCAGGGGAGCGGCTGATGACCGAAAAAATGGATGGCGCAGCAACCAGTTCGGGCGGTGTGCCTCAGAGACCATCAGGCGTGAGAAAGCGATGGCGTGACCAGAAATTCGATGTTTCTTTATATCTATAGGGCAGTATCGGGTCTGCGTCAATGCCGCTTTTGGTTCGAATGATCCCGGGCCGGCCTGCTTTACAGGAACAGCCGGTAGGCCGGGTCCCGGGTTTCTTCGACGTGGCGGTAGCCGAGCCTGTCCAGGAAAACTGACAATTTCTTTTCATCGCCGTCGGGGATCTCCAGGCCAATCAGCACCCGGCCGAAATCGCTGCCGAGGGTCCGATAGTGAAACAGGGAAATGTTCCAGCTGGTGCCCATGTCGGCGAGGAAACGGGACAATGCGCCGGGGCGTTCCGGGAACCAGAAACGGAACAGCCGTTCGCGGGTCGCTTCGGGGGATCGGCCGCCAATCATATATCGCAGGTGGGTTTTGGCCAGGTCGTTGTCCGTGAGGTCCAGGTTGCGGTAGCCTTCGGCGGCCAGGTGCCGTGAAAACGCTTCGCGCTCCTTTTTACTGCCGACGGACACGCCCATGAACAACTGGGCCTGGCTGCGGTCGGCCAGCCGATAGTTGAATTCGGTGATATTGATTCCGTCGACGTACTGGCGGCAGAGCTCGAAGGTCTGCCGGCCGATGGTGCGCACGGCCACGCCGTCGGCGAAAATTCCCACCGATTCCAGCGTGACGCGGCGGCCCGCCTTGATCGACTGGAACATGGCATCACTGTCGACCGGTTCGACACCGATCACTTTTACCGCCGGGCAGAGTTCTTTCAGGCAGCAGGCGATTCCGGCGATCAATCCGCCGCCGCCGACCGGTACGAAGACGGCATCGATCCGGCCGGCGCTCTGTCGCAGCAGTTCGTCGGCGACCGTTCCCTGGCCGGAGATGACCAGTTCGTCATCGAAGGGGTGGATGTAGGTCATGCCGGTCTCGTCGGCCAGCCGGCGGCAGCGGTCGGCCGCTTCCGAATAATTGTCCCCGTGCAGAACCACCTCGGCGCCCAGCGCCTTGACGGCCTGAAGCTTGATCTGCGGGGTGGTCGCCGGCATCACGATCAGGGCCCTGAGCCCCAACTGCCGGGCTGAAAAGGCGACACCCCGGGGCATGGTTGCCGGCCGAAGCGGCGATCACCCCGTTTTTTTTCTGCCTTTCGGAGAGATGGGCAATCTTGTTGTAGGCACCGCGCAGTTTGAAGGAAAAAATCGGCTGCAGGTCTTCACGCTTGAGCAGGATGCGGTTCTTCAACTGGCGCGACAGTCCGCTCGCCTCCTCGAGCGGGGTTTCGACGGCGGCTTCATAGACTTTTGACGTCAGGATCTGGCGGATCAGTCCCTGCATGGTCTCTCCTCTTATGACCGGCAATCGGTTGTTTCGAACCGGCTTCGACCGGTTTCCCCAGACAACCGGGATCGATGCGGGCTGAAGTCAGGAAACCACCATCCGTCAGGAAACGCAAGCTCCCCCGGGGCCTGGACTTCAGGAAACGACCTTGCGCCCATGCCGTCCGGCAATTCACTTTCGGTTGTCGGCCGGGAGATCATCTGATAGATTGGGGGATCCCAACCCATAAAGGAGAATAACGATGAACGTGGTCGCATTCAACGGCAGTCCCAGAAAAAACGGCAATACTTCCATTCTGATCCGGCGCGTACTGGATGTTTTGGAGGATCAGGGCATCGGGACCGAAACCGTTCAGGTGGGCGGAAAGCCCATCCGGGGCTGTATCGCCTGCTACAAGTGCTTCGAGAACAAGGACCGGCATTGTGCCGTGGACAAGGACATGCTCAACGATTGCGTTGACCGCATGCTGGCGGCCGACGGCATCATCCTGGGGTCGCCGACCTATTTTGCCTGCATGAGCCCGGAAATCAAGGCCCTGATCGACCGCGCCGGTATGGTGTCCATCGCCAACGGGATGATGCTGCGGCGAAAAGTCGGGGCCGCCGTGGTGGCGGTGCGGCGGGCCGGAGCGGTAAGCACCTTCGACGCCATCAACCATTTTTATACCATCAGCGAAATGATCATTCCCGGCTCCCGCTACTGGAACATGGGGTTCGGCAGGGAAAAGGGAGAGGTCAATGACGACGCCGAGGGGCTGGAGATCATGAAGACCCTGGGGGAGAACATGGCCTGGCTGCTGAAAAAGATTGGCGGTTGAGGGGGGGGCATGGACAATTACAACGTGTTTCCCGATGCGGCCATCGTGTCTTCCGACGGGGTTTCGGAGCAGTTTTCAGCCCTCGGCGTCGATACGTTTCATCATGCCTGCCGGTATGTTCACGACCTGCCCTACGGCTACAACTCGGACCGGGACGATCTCTTCGTTCTCTTCGAAGAGAAAATGGGCTCCTGCACCACCAAGCATGCCGTCATCGCCACCCTGGCGGGCGAGTTGAACCTGCCCGTTGAAAAGAACATCGGCATCTATGCCATGACCGAGGCGATGGTCACGGGCACCGATGCCATCCTTGCCCGCTACGGCCTGCCCTATGTGCCCATGATCCACTGCTTCCTGGGCTACGGCCAGTACCGGGTGGACCTGACCGACGGCAACGCCAACGGCAAAAACAGGTCCGTCACCAATTTTTTGTACGTCGAACCTGTCATCCCCAACATCTCCGCCAGGGACGAGTACCTGAAATACCGCCAGGCCCTCAAGGAGCATATCCTGAAACGGACCGAACTGGCGGGGGTCGAAATGAAGACGATCCTGCATGCCCGCGAGGAAGGCATTGCGCTGCTCAAGTCCCATGTGTGAGGGGCGCATGGCCTTCCTGGACGCCTGAACCACGGACCGCCGAAGACCCGACGGGGCCGGTGGCACGGGATGGCATGGGGCCCGGCCCTTACTCGTAGGTGGTGCCGTCATGCCTCAGCCAGCCCCCGGCATGGCGGCCACCCGGATCGTGATGCGTCCAGTGAATCACGCCGCCCTTGGCATTCCATTCGTATTCACCATAAAAAGCCACGGTATCGCCTTCGTTCAAACGGGGGATTCGGGGGGCCAGATCGATATTGTGGGCGATCAGTATCGTCTGGCCGCTGCCCAGACGTAAAATGAACCGCTGATGCCGTGCCCCCTTCAGATCATCGGGCAATACCTTGACGACAACGCCCTCTCCTTGTACCTGAAGGTCGCTCTGCCGGTTGTCATAGGCCTGTTGGAGAGCGCTGTCACCATCCCGGGCCGGTGATGAAAAGCCGGGCAGGCCGATGCCCCGATCTTGAAGGTATCCGTATAACAGCAATGCAATCACAGCCAGGAAAAGGTATTTTTTCATGTTATTTTTATTCGGTCCAGAAAACCTGGTCCTCTGGGCCAGGTCAGAGATAATTGGCTCCGCCGTAATCGTCGTGTAGGAATTCAGGCGTCAGAATTCAGAATTCAGAATAAGGTTTTCGCCTTCGGCTCATTCGATCTTTTCCAAAAGACGGAGCGAAGCGACATCAAAATCCTTCTGGCTCCTGAATCCTGTCTTCTGACGCCTATGGTTTCTTGCGATTGCAGCCATACCCCCTTTCAGGGGGAACCCAAAGCCGGGTCCTCTTTTACAAACAGGTGCTCTACGGCGTGGGACGCATGACCCCGTTTTCATCGCGCTTCAGCGGATGCGGCTGGACGGGCAGGGGAGCGCCGGGCACCTGCCTGATCGAAACGCCATGGGGCCAGTCCCCGGGTGCGATGGCGATGTAGCGGGCGTAACCGCCGGTGCCGCCCAAGGGCTTGGCGAACCCGATGGCGATCAGCGCGCCGGCCTCGGGGACCTTGTCGAGGTTCGCGACCCCTTCGGCCTGGGCGAAATGATTGTGCAGCAGCCAGTACTCACCTTCGAGGGTGGGCGTGGTGTCAGTGTCCAGCGGTTCGTGGCCGTGAAAAAGGATGTTGCGCTGCAGGTGGAGAAACTTGAGGGCTTCCAGGCCGACACCGGGAAAGGGCTTCTGGTTGAACCGTTCCCGGTTCGACCAGCCTTGGTACCAGTCCGAGCGGACCATGACCACCGATCCCGCCGGAATGCGTCCGTGTTCGCGCTCCCAATTGTTTATGTCCCCCACCTGGAGGTGATAACCGCTGTCCCTGGCGACCTTTTCATGGATATCGATCACCACCAGGGGACGGACGGCGTAGGTGGCGGGGATATCGCTGATGGTCGCCCCCATTTTCTCCCAGTGGGCCGGCGGGTCGAGCTGGGTTCCGTACTGATCGGTGGTCAGCTCGTAAGCTGTGGCCACGAAACCGTGCTTTTCATACTCGAACTGCTGGCCGACATCGATGTAGCCCTCGATCCGGTTGCCCGCCGTGGCCGGCTTGAAGGTGGCCTGGCCGAATCCCGGCCACACCGGCTGAACCGGCTCGAAGGCATGGGTCAGGTCGATGTATTTGGCGTCCACGAAAACATTCCGGTAGACATCCCAGAGCCCCGGCGAAGCACCGCCGGCCGATGCTGAAATGGCGGCAAGGCACACTGCGGACAGGATCACGACCATCAACATGATTTTTTTCATCGTTCTCAGCCTCCTTGGGTTAGTCATTAACAGGTTGTTGCGGGGGTCCATCCCAAAGTTGAAAAAAGGGGCCGTGTCCGTCCGGACGCCGGGTGAACCGGCCCTTTATGAATGGGGGTTACTTCTCTTTTCCGGAGCGTCGCCACATGGCGATCCGGGTGCTTAATGCTTCCGCGATCCGGAAAAGCTTTTCCGGTCTGGCCTGGGCGAAGGTCCAGACCACGACACGCCGGTTAAAAAATGCGGCGCCCCCATAACCGCCGCTGCGCAGGCCGTCGACCACCGCTGGCGGAACCACTGTGGCTGCGTCCAGCGCCTGCCGGGAATAGACGGCAATGCCACGGTGCTGCTGAAGAAAGGGCTGCAGGGATTCGGGCAGCAGCCGGAGCCCCGTCTTTTTGAATGATCCGGCCAGCCGGTTCAAGCGGTCGAACCGGGTGATGCCTTCCGTCAGGCCCAGGACGAACGCCGGCAGGGGTGACGATATCGCGCCGGAAATCAGCACCTGCTGGGACGGATCGTCGCCGCCTCCGGCATCGACGTCCACGACCCAGGCATCATCACCCCATCGGGAATCCGCACGGGCCCGGTAATGGACGCCGGGACGCACCCGGCCGTCGAAAAGGCCGCCGCACAGGGCTTCCACATGTTCGGGGCAATGGTCGCCAGGTTCAAAACCGTTTTGCGCCAGGCATCGCCTGAAGGTGCGGGCACGGCACGCAATGAAATAAAAAACGCCGATCAGGCCCCCGAGCACAATGATGGTGATGGCGGCGTTCATGTCCCTTTGCGGGCTTGAAAATAGAGCACCCCGCCGTTGGTGTCGCGTCGGTCGTAATGCAGCCCGCTGCGCAGGCAGGCATCCTGAAGGGTTGCTTCGGTCAGGTTCCGGGGAAGGGCGTCGATGATGCCATTGTTGTCCGGCGCGGGAAGGGGACCATGCTTCATTTTACCCTCCATTTCCTCCGGAAGCCCGGCGCCTGATGCTATGCCCGACGGGCGGGCAGCGACGGATCGCCCTCCGGAACCGATCCGGTCGGGACATGATCCGGACGCCGGGGAAAAAGACGACGGCCAAAGGGATCCTGCCCTTTGAGGCCGCCTGGAAAATTAAGGGATGGATGGGCAGACCGCATTGATTTTTTTCCATGCACGCCTGATGCCCGGAAAGCGCGGCGAGACGGGTTGTCATTCCCGCCAGTGCTCCGGTTCATCCAGGGGGTCTGCACATATAATTTTCCCGTAGACATTTCCGATAACGCCGGGTCTCAGCTCCTGAACCATCCATGCGGCGGCATCTTTTTCCGGAATCGGGTACGGCGCTTCGAACCCCCGGATGCCTGCCGGCTGGAAACCAAAACGCGGGTAGTACCCCGGATGGCCCAACACAAAAACAAGATCGACTTTGGATTCAGCGAGTCGGTATAACCCTTCCTCGATGAGTTTCCCGCCCACACCCGTACCCTGGGCCTTTGGCAGGACGGCAAGCGGCGCGAGAATCATGGCCGACACAGCGTCTTCGTTCCCGGTTATTCGAACCCGGGTGAAAAGAATATGTCCGACTGCTTCTTTCCGATCAACAGCGAGCAGCGACAATAGCGGCCTGGCAGTGTCATCATTCAGCAACCGGTTTACCAGGTTTGCTTCCTTGTCGTGCCCAAACGCTTCGGTCTGTATGCGCAGGACATCGCCTGAATCTGAATCGGCGGCTATTTCAATATCCAATTTTTTCTCCTTAAGGGATGACGGTCCCCCTGCCAGCGACGGTGACAGCCATTCCATCTGCCATGGAAATGTCGAGTTTCGGAAAGCTGTCCATTCTTTTTTCCGGAAATCGGCAAATGGGTCATTTAGCGATGAGTACTATCTATGATCCGAGCAGACAGTTTTCCGAACTATGGGGTTCCTCATAAAACCGTGCTTCAATGAGGTTCGCTTCGGGGTCCCGAAAATAAATGGACATTCCGGTGCCGTGTGCCCCCCAGCGTGGCACAGGGCCGTCCTCTATTTTTACCTGGTTGGCATCGAGGCGCGCCGTCAGATCCTCCCAGTCTTTTTTACTCAGGGACAGGCAGAAATGATTCAGATTGCGGCGGCCGCTCCCGCCTGTCGACGTCTTCCGCCACATGTTTTTCGGAAACAGGTCGATAATGGTATCGGCATTCATCCGTACCGAGGGGAAGGGTACCTTTCCCGCCCGGTATTCTTCCAGACGCTCGGTGGCAAGCATCAACACCTTCGAATAAAATCCAATCATCCGCTCGTCCTCTTCCATATTCAAAACGATGTGATCCATCAGGCAATTCATTTTCAGTTCCTCCGGAATTGTCATATTTTCCTGGCAGCTGAATCGACGGACCAAACAAACCTGCCGACGACGGCTGGCCGGTTGAACCCGGTATCCTTCAACCTTTGCCTGGAAAAACCATCTGTAAAACCATCGAAAAAGAAAAAGGCAGGAATCGATAATAATTATCAGCTTTTAAGCGTTCGGGTCAAGGAATATGTGAGTACTCGCGCGCTTTTCGGACTGGCGGGAAGAATTCAGGTTTTTATCGTCCTGATTTTGTGCGCCGTCAGGGTGTCGTACCGTATAGTCCAGAATACCCGTTCGGAATCGTCGGAAGCAACCAGTTCCCTCAGGGAAAGCGAGGCGGCCCGGTACCATGTCGCGTTGTCAACCTTGAGAACTTTGTCGACCGGCTGGCCGCTGAGCATGCCGTGAATAACGATCGTATTCTTGTCGCGTTCGGCCAGGAACGCCGTTCGACCCTTGCCGGCAGAAACCCGCCAGCGGACGGTATCGTAATCGTGCCTGGTCGTTGTCGTATGCTGCTCGTTCAAAGAGGTGCAGGCGAGGGTGAGCAGGCTGCCCCCGGGTGAGTCGCCACGGCCATTGGTGACGGCTTTGCCGGTGGTCTCCCGGTAATGGTATGCTTCCCCGGCACGTGCAGGTGGCAAGGTCCAGCAGGCGCATACGGACACCGTGAAAAGAGTCATGGAGACCGTTAACCATCTGGAAAAACAGATACCCGGGTACCGTTTCATGATTGAAACGGTTTTTACACGCTGACGATGAAACACATGATCAGGATCATGGACAGTAGCGCGTCGATCGGTTCACGCGTTGCCCCAATGCGCCGCATATAAATGATATACCTCATCGTTCAAACGCCTGGGCTTTACCGTGTACCGCAAAAGAGCGATCAATCGTTTCAGGTGACTGGAATAGCGTCGCCCGCAGAAAAACACCAGCTCCGAACGCAGGCCGGTCCGATGGATCATGCGGTCGGCCTGGGTGGCCTCCTCGACTGCAAGAGCGATCACTTCCCAGGGGGCCTTGTCCTTTACGGTCTCCACGAACTCCTCAATACTGCAATTTTCGGATATCATGATGGCTCCGTCAATTGAGATGGTTTGCCCCCATTACAAGGGGGGTGGGATGCCCCCACCCGTAAACCATGGCGGAGCGCATCGACCCCAGCTGTTTACCGTTCGAATGTTAGAATTGTGTTAGGGGCCGGTCCTTTAGCGCGTAGAATGGATTGAAAATAGAAATATCAACAAAAAAACCGGCATGTTACCTGAAGTCAGCGTGTGCCGCGACGGGAGCCTTCCCGGCGGGCGCTGCTAATCGTTGACTAACATTTTTATGGCAGAATCCTCTGGAAAAAGTCGAGATACATCAATCAATAATTCGGAGCAGGCACATGACAGGTATTGATATTCACTACCCGGTAACCGGATTGGTCATACTGGCTGGAGCCATTGTGTTTTTGAAAGGGTTTGATTTTCTGGCTGCACAGAGCGTGAAGCGCCTCCTGCACATGGCGGCCGGTCACAAGGCCGAATAATGATGACTGACCCCGGCTGCCTGTGATCCGTAATCTAGTCAAGCCCTGTCCCTTTTCTAATCAATCCAGAATCATGATTCCCCGAATACACCGATACCCTCGCCGATTCATCGGTTCGCCCGTGGGTAGATCATATACAACAACCCTTCTTCCGCAGAGCAGCGTTGCCGGTGATGTCTAATCACCAGCGGCAATGCCACGGCCGGCAGAACTGCTTCTCTTTCCTGTCGGCTGCCGGTGGTTTAAACAGTTGGCCGTTGTTTGAACAGCGGTTGATGGTTCCGGGAGATTTGATGATGAGTAGAATTCAGGAGTTAATTGGAGCCTTGTCCGAAAAAGAGGTGGTGTTAAGAGGCCCTGTCGCCAAAGCGAACGGCACATGCAAGATCTGCGGGAAGCCCGCCAAATTTTTCCGCACCTCTTTCTCTGCGCTTGAATACCGCATCTCCGCTATCTGTCAGGCTTGCCAGGACTACTATTTTGGTGATGGTGAATCAACACCGGCCTGACAAACCCGACCTGCACATGCCCGGCAGGGGGCCTTATCCGTCAATCAGCGCATGGTAATCGATGGCGCCATCCGGCGGGTTCTTCAGCCAGCCACTGATCATGTCCCCGATGCGGCGGACCTCGGCGAGTTTTTCATCATCGGCGCCTTCCACTTTGGCCGGGTCCGGGAACGGCCAGCGCCATCGTCTGGTCACCCCGGGAAACAGCGGGCATTTTTCTTCGGAGTCGCGGCATACTGTAACCACGTGATCGTAAAGCCTGCCTGCCTTGAACAGTTCGAACACGCTCTGGGGCTTTTTTGCCGACAGGTCGACGCCGACTTCGGCCATCACCTGGACAACCAGGGGATTGACGGCGTCGGCCGGCTCCAGTCCGGCGCTTTCCACGTCGAAGTCGTTGCCGAATACTTTTTTGAGATAGGCTTCGGCCATCTGGCTTCGGCCGCTGTTGTGCTGACAGATAAAGAGTATTTTCATTTTGCTGGGCAAAGGGGGCCTCTTTGTTGACGGGTTAAACGGGTTGGATGAATGTTCATGAATACTGATACATTGTTAGAATTTTACTAGTGTGGGGCCCCTGTGAAGCACCAAAAACCACCATGATCAATGTAACCATCTCCCAATACAGTGCAATTCAGAAAAATGGTGTTCTGCCATGCCGACGGACGTATTCCTGTCCCTTTGCCACGCCTAATAAAAACATAACAAATCAATCATAGGTCTGCTTTCAGCTTCAGTGAGAGGCCGTTTAATTCACTTGCCGATCGAATTCGCGGGTACTTTGTCGCCCTTTCAATAAGGTACCGAGAAGCCCGGATGATGCGAAGACGTGCGCGTCGTCCGGGCTTTGTGTCTCAACCGCTTGGGGTCCCGCGCCGGCAGCTGTCGCCAGATAGCCGCAGGATGAAACCGGGCTCAACTGGACATTTCAACGCAATGCTAACCATAAGATCAAAAGAGAAGGAGGTGAACAGAGGATTTCTCGGTTTTTTCTTGGTTGTGCAGTTATTCCTAATTTAAAAGCAAGGAGGAGTTTCAATGCGTTTCGCCAGAAAAATTTTGGTAGGAGCTTCAGTCGCCGCGATGATCGGCGCCTTTTCCATCAACCCTGCGCTGGCTGACAAATATGGCAACCGGTATGGCCATCAGAAGCGCGCTAAAAACGTCATCGTCCTGATTCCGGACGGCTGTGACGAGTCTGTCCAGACCCTGGCCCGTTGGTACAAAAACGTTGTCCTGGAAGAAGGTGATCTGCAGGTGGACAGCATGCAGGGTGGCAGCGCCAAAATCCACATGGCCAACTCTATCATTACCGGTTCGGCGGCGGCCGCCACAGCTTTCGCCACCGGCCACAAGACCACCGTCCGTTTTCTGGGCGTCGGTCCCCGTACGGACGACCTCCTGCCCAGCGTTTCCCCCACGGCAGATGCCTACGCACCGGTCGCTTCTGTCCTGGAAGCCGCCAAACTGGCCGGCAAGGCCACCGGTATTGCGGTAACGAGTCGTGTCAGCCATGCCACGCCGGCCGCCTTTGCCTGTCACATCGAGGACCGCGGCTGGGACAACGATATCACCGAGCACATGGTCTACAACAACGTTGACGTGGTGTTCGGCGGTGGCGCCCGTCACCTGATCTCCGAACCCTACACCACCACTTTCGGCGAAACCTGGGGGGCGAAACGTACCGACGGCCAGAACCTTATGCAGGTCCTTCTGGATCGGGGATATGCCTTCGTGGACAACAAGGAGGACATGGCCGCACTGACCTCCGGGAAAGTCTGGGGGCTTTTCGATGACAGCCATCTGGATCCGGAAATGGACCGTGAAACCCTCCATCCCACCCAGCCGAGCCTGGCGGAAATGACCGCGAAGGCCATCGAACTGCTCTCCCAGGACCGTGACGGCTTCTTCCTGATGGTGGAAGGCTCCCAGGTGGACTGGGCCGGCCACAACAACGACCCCGCATACATGCTCAACGATTTCCTGGCCTTCGATGACGCTGTCAAGGCGGCAGTGGATTTCGCCGAACGCAACGGCAACACCATCGTCCTGGCCTTCCCGGACCATAACACCGGTGGTATGACCGTCGGAAACTATGGTTTGAGCTACACGGACCTGGGGGAAAATGAACTTCTTGATCCTCTGAAAAAGATGACCTGTTCCGCCAATGCCCTGGTGAGTAATGTTGCCAGCTGGGATATCACGGGGATCCAGGACGCACTGAGTACATATTGGTCCATCGACTGCTCAGATGCGGTGGCCCAGGAGATCATCGACCTGGAACCCAGCGTGGGCAAAAGCTACGCCCTTGCCCGGGTGATCAGCAAGCACTACACCGCCATCGGCTGGACCAGCCACGGCCATGATGCCGGCACCGTGCCGGTCTGGGCCTACGGCCTCGATATTGACGGTACTCTGGACAACACCGAACTGGCCTATATCATGGCCGACGCCATGAAAGTGGATCTGGATGAAATCACCTACAATCTTTACGTGGACATTAAAAATCTCACCGATAATTTCGTGATCGACGTGGCAAACGATGTGCTCACGGTGGGTAAAGCTGTCTTTCCGCTGGGCGCCGACTACATGGTCGTTGGAGGCAGAAATATCAGTCTGCCCGGTTTGACGGTGTACGCCTCCGGCGATGCAAATGTCGCCGAAACGGTCTACATCTCCAAGAAGGCGGCCAGAATTCTGAAAAAACTCCGCCAGATCTAAACGATCTTTTTGTAGCGTGCAAAAACGATAGAGCACAAAAAACATGGGGAGGTGCCGTTACGGCATCTCCCCATGTTCTTTGCTTTGCCCGGCCTGGCACACAGGCGCCGCCCTGCGGCCAGGGGAAATCAGTTCGGGTTGCAAGGATGTTGCAGCAGCGCCGGACCGGCACATTCTTGAATTTCTAAAGGACATGTGAATCGCGTTGAAATTGGAAAACCGGCCGTGAAGTAAGATTGATAAGGGTTCCGAGGCCGCTTCCCCAAGGTTAAAGGAGATAACGATGAACAGTAGCCGTATTCAAGGCTCACCAATACGGCTCTCCGGGAGGGCTTAGGCCGGAATGAGGTCCCGGCTTAATTATAGACAATTACATTCATTGCTGGCCTTTCAATTCTCAGGGCTTGAAATGAATCGGCAGAACAATTTCCGATTCTGAGTTGTGCGCGCCGAAAGGAGCGAAATCCATGAATTGAAACAGTTTCAAAATCATTTTTTCAAGCTCAGGGTCACCGGTGGTGTTGCGCACGATCGAATAGGCGCCGATTTCGCCGTTGAACTCCACGGCCATTTTCAGCGCCACGGTTCCTTTGCCCAGTTCGGGATTCTCCTTCATTCGCCGGGCGTACAACTCTTGCGCCCGGCAAATGATCGGCCACAGGTTGTTGATCACATTTTTTTCGGTGCGCGCTCCCGATACTTTCAATCCCGAAATCGTTTCCGGCATGCTCTCCAGGCAGCTTTTGGGGTGCTCGGGCTCTTTTTCCGATCCGCAGGCAATCAGCAGCGATGCGACGATGACGACAACGATAGTTTTCTTGATCTTCACGGTTCCTCCACTTTTGACAGTCTTGCAAAAAATCATCAGACCTGTCGTTCCCGCGAAGGCGGGAATCTATAAGTATTTAAATATGCTCTGGATGCCCCCGAATCAGGTTCGGGACAGGCGTATCAATTCCGGCATGACACCTCTGCGACTTCTAAGGAGGTCGCCTCTAACAGAGGTCGTTTTTTCGTGGGAGCGGCTTCCAGCCGCGATTCGGTTCACCATTATCGCGGCTGGAAGCCGCTCCCACGCCGCCCCAACTTTCTTTCGGGTGTGTTGGCCATGGGCGCTCTGAAAAAGCTGTTTACGAGTGTGTCAGTCTTGATTCATTGATCGATCGGCTCCGATCGACCCAGATCCAGAACCAGTTTCTGACCCGGCGGTACGTAGAGTGCGTCGACGCTGATGGCCGACCATATTTTTCGTACCGTGTCCTGAATCAGTTGGGTTGGAAGCACGTCAGGATTCTTTTTAAACGATGGCAGCAATTCGTTAAACCGGGCCGTCGCGGCACGGGCCCGCTGAATGGTGGCGGTCTTTTCACTTTTGGCCTCATCCAGCATCTGGCCGACGGCGCCGCCTACATCGCCGGCAAGCAGAATGTCCCGCGCCGTGCCGAAGGCGGCTTCCTCGGCGGGCCGATCGCCTTTTTCCAGCGACCGTTCATGGGTCTCGATCGCCTCCAGCAACTCCTGCCAGCCGCTTCCGGCAAGCTCGTTGAGGATGGATACCCGCTGGCGGGAGGCCTTTTCGATGGACAGGGCCTTATGGCTTTCGGCCTGATTGACCGCCTGAAAATCGGCCATCAACATCCTGGGCACGGCGTACCGGCTGGCCGTCACCCCGGTAACGGTCAACCCCGCATGAAGCCGGTCCAGCCGGGTCGCGATCAGATTCCGGATGGCCTGATTGTCGATGTGGCCGGCAACGAAATTCGCGACATCGGTTTGTGCGACCACCTTCACGATGGCCGACTGAGCCGATCGGCGAACGATTCGGGCGGCCCGCTCCATGGAGCCCACATGGCGAACGAAGTCCGTCGCCGCGGACCGGGTATCGCCGCCGGTGTCCAGTTTATAATGGACGATCCAGGTTCCCTGGACAATGTTTTTATCCGCCGTCAGCAGCGACCCGTGGACGCCGGGACGGAGGGACTCGGTCTCGGGCCGGTCGTCGACGGCAGGTTGGATTTCGTCCGTTTCCGACCAGAATGCATTATGGACGGCGATTTTCTGGATGCCGGTCGGCATGCGGACGATTTGATCCAAAGGATAGGGAAAGGCCAGGTAGGGGCCGCCGGGGGGACGTAAGGCGGTCTCCTTTTCCCCGACAATTTTGCCCAAGCGGGTTTGGACGGCAACCGATCCCTCCGGAACCCAATAGATGTTGCTGAAGCAAAACACGGCCGCCAGCCCAGCCATGAGGATTCTCAGAACGCGAAATCCAACGTTGAGCGCGCGCGACAGGGAATCGACGCTGCTCACGGCCTCGGTGCCTCCGGATGCCATCACGTGGTCCAGATAAGAAGTGGCCGGTTTTTTTGAGGGTTGTGAATCGTACACAGGGGCGAGTCGCTTTCCGTTATTTTTTTAGCAGTTCGAAGGGCTCCGAATCGGTGTCCAGAACAAACGTGGTGTTGGTTTCGAGGCTTTTTTCCAGTGCCTCCAGCTTTCGCAGGAACAGGGCGAACTCCGGATCCTTGTTATACTCGGCATAATACTGCGCCGCCGCCGCGTCCCCCTGGGCGCGGATGTTCTGGGCGACCCGGTCCGCGAAAGCGAGTATCCGCTGCTTATCGCTGTTGGTTTCGGCGGTGATGCCCTGGGCGATGGCCTTGCCCTCGGATCGGGCGTTCTGGGCGAACCGCTGGCGCGTCTGTTTCATGCGCGAGAAGACGGAACGCGTGATCCGCTCGGGCAGAAGAATGCGGCTGATGTCCATGTCCACCACCTCGATGCCGCAGGCGTGTCCGTCAAGATCCGATCGCATACGCGCAAACAGGGCTTGCTGGACGTCATCGAGCCGGAGTTTCTGCGGATCGGCGTTGGTCAGGTCGTCGAAGGAAAACCGGCTGATTTCGGCTTTGGTGGCCCGCAGGCGTTCCTTCAGGAAGTCCTCGGCCTCCAGGTTGGAGCGGAACATGCGGTGAAACCGCAGGGGGTCGTCGATGCGCCACACGGCAAAGGCCTTGGCGATCACGACCTGACGGTCCCTGGTTTCCTGCTGTTCCAGGCGATCCTCGATCACGAAGTAACGGCGGTCCATGCGATAGACCGTCTGGATCGGCCAGGGCCATTTCAGGTGAAGACCGGCCTGGTCGCCGTTCCGGTTGATCACCGACTGCTCGGTGGCCCGGCCGAAGGTGGTCACCAGCACAACCTCATCGAAGTTTACCTGGTAGGTGAACAGCATGCCGAGGAAGAACGATGACAGAACGATCCCAATGGTAAATTTCATGATTCGGTGGGTCAGCATTATCTCATCCCGATTTCATCCGGCATCAGGTTCATGCCCATCCCCTGCTCGCCGATGCCCATGCGAACAATGGTATTGTCGGTGCCGCCGAGGAGAACGACTTTCCTGTTTTTCGCCAGGCCTTTCTCGAGGGTCGAAAAATAGGTATCGTAGCGGTAATTTCGGGGCGAGGCTTCATAGGCGCGCAGCTGCTGGACAAACCGCTCGGTGGTCCCCCGTTCCCGGTTTTCCCGGGTAAAACGATAGGACTTGGCTTCCGCGAGGCGCTGAGACACCGCGCCTCCGGCATCATGCAGCAACGCATCGTAATCCGTCACTGCCGCCGCCTCCTTCTGGAAATCGACCTGGTCGGCCAGGGATGCCAGCCGGTAGAACGTTTTGACCGAACCGGTGGCCTCCACCCGAGTCCGAATGGCGGTTTGGCGTGCCTGCTGGATGCGGGTCTCCTTTTCCTGCATGGCCACGACGGTGGCCTCGAAATCGTCGGCCACCTCCACCGGCGGGTGTGCGGCGGTGATGGCGACATGAACGATCTTGATGCCTAACTCGCGTTTGTCGCAGGCATCCTGCAGTGCATGCCGGATATCGTCGACCAGGTCGAGGCGTGCCTCGGTAAACAGGGCATCGATGTCGTAGCGGTAGATCAGCCGTGTCGCCCGGGTTTCCGCCATTTTTCGCAGCAGCGATTCCGGTGCGGCGGAGGTGTTCACATAGGCGATCAGATTGTCGATCGCATACTGGATGTGAACATCGGCGGCGGCCAGCGATACGGACGGCACTTTGCGGATGTCCGCTTTGCGCAGCTGCCCATCCACGGCGGTGCGGTTCCTGTCCAGGGGAGAAGAGCAGATCAGCAGTTCGTCGATGTCGATGCCGTGCATGTTGGTCCATAAAATGGGAACCCCTTTCCGGTAGACGCCGCCCCCCGTGCGGCCCGGTTTGTGGGAGCCCACGTGAATGCTGCGGACGGCGCCGACGTCGTATCGACGGACGGACGCCAGGGGCCAGGGGAGCTTGAGATGCAGGCCGGGCTGGAGCGGCTGCGGGACGAGGCGGCCCAGGTTCAAAACGACGGCCTGCTCGTGGGGCGGGACGATCACGATGCAGGAGAGGCCTGCAATCGAACCGGCCGTGACCCAAACCGTGGGCAGGATCAGTGATTGAACGACCCTGCCAAAGGATGTCCGCGTGATGTCGAAGCCGAAGACGCCTTCCAGCATGGCGGCAAAGGTATGGCCGATCCGGTCCGGCTGGGAGAGTCCTTCGAGGAGATAAAAATCGAAGGCGGGACGCGGCAGGGCGTTGGGCCTGCGCGGCGAGAACAGGCGCAGGCCCATGGAGAGGAGGATTTCCGCGGCCAGCAGGGTGTTGACAACAACGAACCCCCAACCGACGATTGTCGCTATTTTACTGAATCCGAAATGATCGCCGCAGGCCCCTGCCAGCAGGCCGACAAACAGGCCGGCAACAAGGTTGGTGATGTTGCGCCCGCTTTTCAGCAGGTGCCAGGTTCTGGCCGCCATCAGGCCGGTCACATACACGGAAAGCACGATCAGGAGCAGGGCCGTGATGGAATAGGCCGCCACGAGCAGCAGGCTGCTCGTGGACGCGGCTGCCGTTGCAGACGGCGGCACAGCCAGGCCTGAACGGAAACTCTGGGCGAGCAGAAGGGCCGCTCCCAACTCCATGACGGGTACGATAAATCGGTAATAGAAACGATGCACGCCGCGGATGCGGCGTTTGCCGGATTCGGTCGATTGTGAATCGGCCGGTTCATGCCCGTCGGGGATTTCTGCGTGGCGGGAATCCCGGGCCAGCAGCAGATAGGAGGCCAGCAGGTGGCCCCAGACAATCGTTCCGGCAAGGCACGGCCAGAGTACATGCCAGGCGATGGTGCCGGCATGCAGCCGCGTAATCCAGGCGAGCAGGCCGGCCAGGGCCGTACAGGTGAGCAATCCCGTCAGGCTGTGGACGGCGCCGCGGCCGAGCAGTTTCCGTCCTTCGTTCATGAAAGGTCCTCTCCCACGCGCAGCAGGCGGGCGGAGTTGAAAACGACAAACAGGGAACTGGATGTGTGCAGGACCGCCGCCAGCACCGGAGGGATGGACCCCGCCGCACTCAACCCGAACAGCGCCAGAATGAAAAGGGTGCTGAAAATGAGATTCTGGCGGATGGTGGCGACGACGCGATGGGAGAGTTCCAGTACAAACGGAATGCGGTCCAGCTGGTCGTTCATCAGGATGATTCCGGCGGAATGAATGGCCACATCGCTGCCCGCGGCGCCCATGGCAATGGAGACATCCCCGGCGGCCAGGGCCGGCGCATCGTTGACCCCGTCTCCCACCACGCCCACAACGCGGCCCTCCCGGCGTGCCGCTTCCACTCGGGCCATTTTATGGCTGGGCATGACCTCGGATTCAACCTCGCAAGACAGGTGTGCGGCGATCCTATCGGCGGCGGACCGCCGGTCCCCGGTCAGCATGACCACCTGACCTACCGACTGGGATCGCAGGTCCTCGATGACGGCTTTGGCATCCGGCCGCACCGTATCGGCCAGGTGAAGGGTTCCGATCCACTGGTTGTCCTGGGCGACATGCAGGCTGGTGGTTCCGTCTCCATCCGCAGATTCCATAATTCCCATCGGACACCGCTTTTCGATCCAGCGTCTGCGTCCGATGGCCATGCTGCTGCCGTTGAGTTTTCCTTGAATGCCGAAGCCGGGGGTTTCCCCCACATCGACTGCTGCCGATGGCTCGATATTTCTCAGGCGGGCTTCGGCCATGACCGCTTTGGCGACCGGATGGGTCGAGTATTGTTCGAGGCTGGCGGTCAGGGCCACCAGTTCATCTTCGCTGACCCTGCCGTTGACGCTGATGGATGCCACCGTGAGCCGGCCCGTGGTGAGGGTGCCGGTCTTGTCGAAGATCAGGGTGTCGATGCGGTTGGCGACCTCCAGAAAGTGAAGGTTCTTGATGATGACGCCCAGCCGGGCGGAAGCGCTCAACGCGGCCACGAAGGCGGTCGGCGTGGAGAGAATGATCGTGCAGGGGCAGGCCACGATCAGCATGGCGACGGCGCGATTGAGGTCGCGGGTGAAAAAGAGCACGATGGCCGCACACATCAGCACAATGGGCGTATACCAGGAGACGTATCGGTCGATCAGCCGTGACACCGGGGTGCGGTTTGCTTCGGCCTGGGCGATCAGGGTCTGGATTCTGGCCAGGGTCGTGTCGCCCGTTTCCACGGTGATGCGGATGGTGAGCAATCCGGTCTGGTTGAGCGTCCCGCCGAAAACCCGGTCGCCGGCCTGTTTTTCAACGGGCAGGGACTCTCCGGTGATCGTGGCCTGATCGACGGTGCTGTACCCCTCCATGACGGTACCGTCCCCCGGTATCTGGTCCCCTGCCCGGACCCGGACCACATCACCGGCGGAGAGCTCGGCGGCATCGATCTCTTCAAAAGCGTTTTCCCGTTGGACCCATGCCCGCTGAGGAGCCAGTCGAAGCAGGGCCTCGAGGTTCTTGCGGGCGCCCAACTGCGACCGGTATTCGATCAACTGGGCGCCCACCAGGAAGAAGGCGATCAGTGCGGCGGTCTGATACTGGGTGCTTCCCAGGGACACGACGAAGCTGAGCGCGGCCAGTTCGTTCATTTCAAGCCGGTCACGCCACAAATCCTTCAGGGCGTTGTAAACCAGAGGGGCGCCCAGCAAAATAGCCGCAGACAGCGATACCAGCGCGGCCAGTTCAACCTGATCCAACACCCACGCGGAAAGATAGGATACGCCCAGGAGAAGTCCGCCGAGCAGGCATGCCCCCAGCTGCAGGCGAAAATTTGCGCTGTCCGCCTGCATCATTTCCCGAACAAATCCATGAGCCATGTTTCGAAGCACCTTCCTGCGGTCAACCCCGTTGCTGCTATAACGACAAGGCAATAGAGCGGATACACCGATTGTCCGGCATCGATGTGGATCGGTTAGGAAAACAGAAATATATGAGGATTGTGTTAGGGGCTTGTCAGGAATGTGTTCGGGGGCAACGAACCCTGTTCAGGGTTTCCGGTTTGGGGTCTGTGGTCTTCGAACTGCGTTCGGGGTTCAAAGTTCAACGAACTCCGTTCGGAGTCCTCGGTTCACGGTACACAGTTCCCGGATCACAGTTCAAAGTGCGAAGACCGGAGGGCGGTGGAGCTGTCAGCCGTGAACCGGGAACTGTGTACTTTCTATCTTTCAGCTTTCAGCTTCCTCCGTGTCCCCATCACCGCCACCAGGCCGCTGGCCAGCAGCAGGGCCGCGCCGGGAATGGGGGTCGGCACCGGATTGGTCTCCGTGGGCCGCATCAGGATGGCCACCAGGACATCAAGATCCAGATCACCCAGGGTGAGCGTGTCCATGGTGAACATCCAGAAGTGGTCCAGGTCCGCAACACATTCGTTAAAGAGAAAATAAAAAGGGTCAAAGGGCCCATTGCCGTAGATGGCCGTGGGGCGGAAGGAGAAGGCGTCGTGAAGGCCTCTCCCGTGCCGGCCCTGCATCCGGTCGCCTTCAACCGTCAGGGCGTTGGCAAATCCGTACCGGCCCCAGATGCTGAAGACCGCTGCCTGGGGCTGGAAAATGTCCTGATCGATGCCCCTGAGGTAAGTGTCCCAATCCAGTCCGTCCCAGACGTCGACCAGGTCGGCATCGTCGAAGACCGGGCCGCTGTTGTCGTGCAGGTTGACCAGGCACGCGCATGCCGGGCCGGTGAACCATAACAGTCCGATGGTCAGCAGCAATACGATCTTTTTCATGTCTCTTCTCCTTTTTGTATGATGGTCGGTGGGCTATGCAACGGCCCGATCGGGTTGCCCGGTGGCCATGGCTTCCCATTGTTCAAGCCACCGCAAAACGGCCCGGTACTGTTCCCACAGGTGTGAGGTGCGCACAATGCGGTAGTCCTCGCCGAAGGTAACGCCCATTTCGTCGGTCCCGGCACGCACGACCCTGCCGCTCAGGCGGATGCAGCTGCCGCCGCCGACGCCACTGAGCCGTCCGCTGCGTTGGACCAGCAGGTTGCATTGAACACGAATGCCGGGCGGCAGCGGACCGTCGGTTTCAACCAATGCGCCGCCGGTGCTGACGTTGCGGGTCATCGTTTGAACCAGCAGTTCTTCGCGGGTGTCGCTCCAGTGGTGGATCAGGCAAGGCAATCGCAGCGTGAATCGTCTCATTTGCCGGCGTTCTTCCATGTTACGCTCCTGTTCGAAATCGTCCCCTGTTACGAAAAAAAGCCCGGGAATGCTGCTTCTGCAGCCTCCTCGGGCTTTCTGATGCCTGCACAGGGCAAGTCAGCAAAGGACCTCAAGAGTACCCCGGAGCACTTACCGGTACTGGCGATAATCAACCACACCCGGCCGGGACATGATATCCGGCCGGGGTATGAAAAATTTCTTAATTTCGGGCAGGCGGGAGCTTAGAAAGGTATTAGGCCTGCAGGGCAGGAGGTATTAGTTGGTGTTCATCCACAAATGGTTATTTTGCCCGATATCTGTGTTATGCGAAAAACTTAATCCTCGGAATATCAACCATATGCCTGCGGTTAAATTTTTCGCATGCCTTGATCTCGACCAAAATTCCTCATTTCTGGATCGACACTATCTGGCGAATTCGTAAAAAGGCCTATTTATTCGGTCCAGAAAACCAGGTCCTCTGGGCCAGGTCGGAGATAATTGGCTCTGCCGTAATCGTCGTATAGGAATTCAGGCGTCAGAATCCAGAACTCAGAATATGGTTTTCGCCTTCGGCTCATTCGATCTCTTTCAAAAGACGGAGCGAAGCGACATCAAAAGAAACGTCGTAGTGATTTTCAGGTCATGTCCGGGGGATTACAGATAGCGGGCCACCCACAAGGTGGCTTCCAGGCGGTTGCCGACGCCGATTTTTTTGTAGATGTTGTAGAGGTGGGCTTTGACGGTGTGGGGGCTGATGAAGCATTCCACCGCGATGTCGTTGTTGCTGGCGCCGGAGGCGATGGCGCCCAGTATCTCCTTTTCGCGGGCGGTCAGCATGGCCTCGGCGGCCACGATGCCGGGGCGGCGGAAATGGGACTCCATGAGGATGGTCGAGGTGGTTTTGCGGGAGAACCACAGTTCGTCCTGAAGAATCATTTTCACCCCCTTCAGGAAGCGGTCCAGGGACTCATCCTGGTAGAAAATGCCGCGGATGCCCCTTTCGATGGCCTGGCGCTCGAAGGCGATGTCGGCGCCGGGCGTGATATTGAACAGGGCGACCGCCTGGCGGGCGGGGTCGGGCTGGTCGTCCAGCCGCAGTCTGGCCCAGACCTCCCTGGCGTTCAGTGCATACCCGTCCCACAGGACCAGATCCCGCGGCTGTGCGCCGCTTCCCGCTTTCCGGTGGCGTGCGTCCATCATGTCAACCCGGCAGTCCCGGCCCAGTCCCGTCTCGAGGATCGACTTGAGCATCCGGTTCTGAAAGGTGTTGTGCCCCGCCAGGCCGATCTGCCGAAGGCCGTCCTTTTGCGTAATGCACACGGGCGGTGCGGTTGCGGTTTCAGGTGGCATGGCGGTGGTATCCCGGGAATGAATGGGTGGACATAACGCTGATGTCGGATAAGCCGGCCATCGATGGTCGGACGCCGGATGACAGTATCGTAAAAGGCTTTTTCAGGCCGCAAACGGCCATATTCCCTGAATCAGCAGAAAAACGGCCCTGTCTGGATCAACGATTCCTCAATCGCGTACAGCCTTATCAATTCACTCACACTAAAGCGTGTTTGTTAGAATTTCATTAGCCGCCGTGAGGCCTGGCACCTGAATCGTGCCCATCTATTCTCATCTGAAATCCAAAAACTAAAAAGTCGGTAATCCCTTTTGGTTAGGTTGTTTTTCGCGGCTTCGGCCTGCAGCTTCAGATCGAGTGAAAAATGTCTGATTGCTTATTAAAAACAGAGGCATATAGTTGCTCTTCCTGAGGTTTGACATCGGATCGATAATCATTGTTGGGGTTATTGAAATCCTAACCCGACCATAACCCGGCGCTAACATAAAGACAGTAAAACGCCGTGACTTCGCTTACGGATTTCTCCGCTTTAGAAAGGTCCAACAGCGAAGTTTTATATTTTCGATCCAGTCAATCCCATCCACTCGATAATCGAATCGCCACGCTGGTATGTAACCCAGGCGGCGGAGCTATAGGAAGCAAACGATATCATCAAGGTGCTTGCCCTCGGCATATAATTGAGCCTCCATGATGAACCGATCCTTTAAATACCAGACCATCGTACACCGCGGTCATCCTGCCTTCGTCCTGGTTCCCTGGGAGGACTGGAACCACATCAAACATATCCTGAAGCTGGAAAAGGCGCGAGCGTCTGGTATTCCCCAACAGGTTGTCGAGGCGCATGTGAACAATAACGAGTCGCTGATCAAAGCGTGGCGCGAATACCTTGGCCTGACACAAAAGGAACTGGCCGAACGCATGGGGATGTCCCAGGCGGCCGTGGCCAAATTCGAACGGCCCGGTGCCCGGCTGCGGGATTCGACCATCAGAAAACTCGCCGTCGCTTTCAAACTGGAAGATAGACAATTGATGGCCATAAAGCTGATGGAAGAGTAGGCGGTGAGCGAAAAAGCTGTTGGTTGGTTTTATTTGTTGTATTGGTTTTGAGGGCTAAGTGCTAAGTAGTTTTAGGTTTTAGGTCGAGGGTGGGGATCGTTTTCCGAACTGCGTTCGGGTTCCGGGTTCTGAGTTCTCGGTTCCCAGTTCACTGATCACCGTTCACTGATCACCGTTTCTGGTTGAAGGATAAACGGCCTTCTGGTTTCCATGCTTTCAGCTTTTCTCGCTTTCAGCTTTTCTCGCTTTCAGCTTTGAACTGGGCCTTCGAATCCAACAAAGATATTTTTAATTAAAAGCCAAAAGCAGACTTGACCCCTCTTTATTCGAACCCAACGGACACCCATGAAAAAAGCACTCATCACCGGCATCACCGGACAGGACGGCGCCTACCTCGCGGAACTGCTGCTGGCCAAGGGCTACGAAGTCCATGGCATCAAACGCAGGGCGTCGTCGTTCAACACGGACCGCATCGATCATCTCTATAAGGACCCCCACGAACAGGACCGGGACATGATCCTGCATTACGGGGATCTCACCGACGCCAGCAACCTGATCCGGGTGCTGCAGCAGGTGCAGCCGGACGAAGTATACAACCTGGCCGCCCAGAGCCACGTGCAGGTCTCTTTCGAAACCCCCGAGTACACGGCGGATGTGGATGCCCTGGGCGCCATGCGCCTGCTCGAAGGCATCCGCCTGCTGGGGCTGGAGAAGAAAACCCGGTTCTACCAGGCCTCGACATCGGAGTTGTTCGGTCTGGTCCAGGAGAGCCCCCAGAACGAGAAGACCCCGTTCTACCCCCGGTCGCCATATGCCTGCGCCAAATTGTACGCCTACTGGATCACGGTGAACTATCGCGAGGCCTATGGCATTTATGCCTGCAACGGCATCCTGTTCAACCACGAGTCCCCCCTGCGCGGAGAAACCTTCGTCACCCGAAAGATCACCCGTGCCCTGGCGCGCATCTACCTGGGGCTGCAGGACTGCCTCTACCTGGGCAACCTGGACGCCCTTCGCGACTGGGGCCACGCCCGGGATTACGTCCGCATGCAGTGGCTCATGCTGCAGCAGGAACAGCCGGATGATTTCGTGATCGCCAGCGGCGAACAGCACTCGGTCCGGGACTTCGTCGACGCGGCCGCCCGGGAACTGGGCCTGGCCATTGACTGGCAGGGCGAGGGCATCGATGAAAAGGGCATCAACCCGGCCAACGGGAAAACCGTCGTGGCCGTCGATCCCGCCTATTTCCGGCCCACCGAAGTGGAGACCCTGCTCGGCGATCCGGCCAAGGCCAAAGAGAAGCTGGGGTGGACGCCCGACATCAGTTTCGAGGAACTGGTCAGGGAGATGGTCCGGCTCGATCTGGAGGAGGCCAAACGCGACGAACTCGTGGAGCGGGCGGGGTTTCGGGTGAATCATCATCAGGAGTGACTGAGATTGAAGGACTGAGGACTGAGTGCTGAGGACTGAGGGAAGTGGCTATGGGGCGTGTAGAAAAATTTGAAGATTTGATTGCCTGGCAAAAGGCGCGAGAGTTGACGAAACAGATATACTTGTGCACTGCGGAAGGCGCCTTTGCAAAAGATTTTGGTCTCAGGGACCAGATAAGACGGGCCAGCGTTTCAGTAATGTCCAATATTGCTGAAGGCTTTGAACGCGGAAGCCGCGCCGAATTTCATCATTTTCTGGTGATTGCCAAGGGATCCTGTGCCGAAGTTCGCTCTCAGCTGTATATAGCCAAAGATGTAGATTATCTATCTGACAGTGAATGTAAAAAACTTATGGATCTCGCCACAGAGGTCTCAAGAATCATCGGCGGCCTCAGGGCTTCCATCCAAAAACAACGCGACGCCAGATAATGACGAATTCCGATCAAATAAATCAGTCCTCAGCACCCAGCCCTCAGTCCTCCTCGGGAACCGAGGATCCTCAGTCCTCAGCACTCAGCACGCGATCTTTTGGCATGCAAAAGAACGCCCGCATTTTTATTGCCGGCCACGCCGGCCTGGTCGGATCGGCCCTGGTGCGCAGGCTTGAATCGGCAGGGTACACGCGGATCATCACCCGCACCCGGTCCGAGCTGGACCTGTTGGATCAGGAGGCCGTTGCCGATTTTTTCCAGGCGGAAAAACCGGCGTATGTGTTTCTGGCCGCGGCAAAGGTGGGGGGCATCCATGCCAACAACACTTTTCCGGCCGAGTTTATCTATCAGAACATGGCCATACAGAACCATGTGATCCACCAGAGCTATGTCCACGGGGTAAAACGGCTGCTGTTTCTGGGCAGTTCGTGCATCTACCCCAAGCTGGCCCCCCAGCCCATGAAAGAGGAGCACCTGCTCACCGGCCTGCTGGAGCCGACCAACGAGCCCTATGCCATCGCCAAGATCGCCGGCATCAAGATGTGCGAATCCTACAACCGGCAGTACGGCACGCGCTTCATGGCGGTGATGCCCACCAACCTGTACGGCACCAACGACAATTTCAACCTCGAAAATTCCCACGTGCTGCCGGCCCTGATCCGCAAGTTTCACCTGACCAGGCTGGCGGCAAATGGCGACATTGAGGGGATCCAAAGAGACGAGGCCTGCTTCGGCCCCATTCCCCATGACATCAAGCATTCTTTAACCTCAGTCCTCAGTCCTCAGCCCTCGCCCGGAACGGGCGCCACTCAGTCCCCAGTCCTCAGTCCTCAGTCCTCCTCGGGAACCGAGGCCACTCAGTCCCCAGCACTCAGTCCTCAGCACTCCGTTGTCGTCTGGGGAACCGGATCACCCAAACGGGAGTTCCTGCATGTGGACGACATGGCCGATGCCTGCGTGCACGTCATGAACCTGGACGACAAGACTGCCGACAGGGAACTGCTGAACTACCCGACGCCCTGCTTCGTCAACGTGGGCTCGGGCGTCGACGGTACCATCCGCCAACTGGCGGAGGTTATTCAAGAGGTGGTCGGTTTCAAGGGAGAGGTCGTGTTCGATGCGTCCAAACCGGACGGCACCCCGCAGAAACTGCTGGATGTGTCACGGCTGGCCCACCTGGGCTGGCGGTCAAAAATCAGCCTGAAAGAGGGAATCCGGCAGGCGTATGAATGGTATTTAAAAAGTGCTGAGAGATGAGTTCTGGTCTCTGGTCTCTGGTCTCTGGTTTGTGGTTTATGGTTGAAGGATAAACAGTCTTTTTGAGTTCCGAGCTTTGAGCTTTCAGCCCATTGCCCATAGCCTATAGCCTACAGCCTTGAGGTATTATCTAAAACCTAAAACCGTCTGTTATCCCGTTCACCGTTAACGGTTTTTTGTTAACAGTTCCACGCCCTATGCTCTTCCGGGCTTTGAGCTTATTCCTTATTCGACCCCAAATCCCATAACACACGCAAGACACCTAAAGAGGTTGGGCCACCATGGATGCTGCCCCGAACATCGTCCCCTTCGACCCGATCATCACCCAGCAGGACCGTCACATAATGAACGCCCACAAGAGCGGGTTGGTCTGGTTTTCCGGACTTTCCGGTAGCGGCAAGTCGACCCTGGCCCATCAGGTCGAGGCCAAATTATACCAAAAGGGCATCCGCAGCTATGTGCTGGACGGCGACAATGTGAGGAGCGGGCTGAACAGCGAACTGGATCTCAGCCCCGAGGGCTGCAGGGAAAATGTGCGGCGCATCGCCGAAGTGGCCAAGCTGATGGTGGATGCCGGCATCCTTGTGTTTGCTGCATTCATTGCACCCTATGAAGAGAGCCGGCGGTTCGTGCGGGAGTTGATGGCCGGGTGGTCCTATTTCGAGTGCTATGTCAAATGTTCGCTCGAAGTCTGCGAGCAGCGCGACCCCAAGGGGCTCTATCGCCGTGCCCGGCAGGGCGAGATCAGGAACATGACCGGCATCTCGGCGCCTTTCGAAGAACCTGCGAATCCGGATCTGGTGGTAGAAACCGACCAGTACGTACTGGACGCCTGTGTCGAACGGGTTGTTGATTTTTTGAATCAGCAGCGGTTGATTATTTTGCGGTGAATGTGTCTGGTGGTAAGCTGATAGCTCATAGCCTACAGTCTACAGCTTTCAGCCCAAGGCGCGTGAAACGTTTAGATCGTTTAGAACGTGAAACGCAAAAACCACGATCCCAACGTTCAACGGACCCAACGCTCCCAACGATAATAACAGCCCTGAGACCATGTTTGTTCCGGAAGGAACGGTCATCGATGGCGAGGTTTTTAAATTGGCGGAAAAAAGGGTGTGTTGGTGGTGCCAAAAATACAGAAAATTAAATATTAAGAATGTCCACAAAATCTATGTCAAACCAATTCAACGTTCTGAAAAACAGTACCTCTATTTTCTTCGCATGGTTGACACCCATAGCAGTTCAGTTCCTGGCCATTCCGTTTATTGTAAACCGGCTTGGAAATGACCAGTATGGGATTTATACCCTTGGCCTGACAGTAATGGGGTATTTTGCCATCCTGGACATGAACATGGTCAAAGGGGGAATCCGCTATATCGCGGAGTTCAACGGAAAAGGGGACGACGAAAAGGTTAAGCAGGTAATTTCCTTCGGCTTCCTGGCCTATCTGGCGATCGGCATTCTGGGCTGCTCCCTGATCATGCTATCTGTCGATCCGGTGTTGATGCGGATGTTTAAGATACCTGCGAATTATACCGAAACGGCACGCATCGTGCTTTTTCTGACGGGGGGCGGGTTCCTGAGCAACATCCTGAAGAGCTACATGTTGTCCCTGCCCAAAGCCCTCCACCGGTTCGACATCAGCAACCAAACGGATGTGCTTTTCCAGGTCATTACCACACTGGCGACTGTGGTGCTGGTGTATGCCGGTTACGGCCTTCTTGAAATCGTTGCCCTGCGAATCGTCAGCAACCTGCTGTGCGTAATAGCGCTCATGGCCTCCGTCAAACGCTGCCTGCCCTATTTTCGTTTCACCATGGCGTTTGAAAAGGCCCTGATACGCAACATAGCATCATACAGCGTCATTACATTCATCGGACGGATAGGGACCGTCACCTCAAACCATTTTCATCTAATTGTCGTCGGCGCTATATTGGGGCCGGCTGCCGTAACCCTGTTCAGTGTGCCTCAGCAACTCGTAAGCCGCATCATGTCCCTGTCATCGCGGCTGTCCATGATGATTTTCCCAATCTCGAGTGAATTGGGGGCCAAGCGGGAAATTGAGAAACTTCACGTGATATATATCCGCATGAGCCGGTTCATGTTTTTCCTGAATATGATGCTCACGGTCGTCTTCGTGGCCTTTGCCCACGACATCCTTCTTATTTGGATGGGATCAGAATTTGCCGATCAGGCCTTCCGGGTTCTTGCGCTTATTGCCGTAGGTTTTCTTTTCGATCGTGTCACCATGATGCCGTCACTCGTCACCGAAGGACTGGACCACCCCATGGTGACCAGTGCCTTTGCTTTCATCAGGGGGGCGACGGCAATTGCACTCACATACGCTGGTGGTGTTCTGGTGGGGCTCGATGGTGTGGCCTGGGGCTTTCTTGCGTCCTCAGCCATCTGCTCCATCAGCTTCAATGTCTACGTTCATCGGATAACTATTAAACTTTCCATCGCGCGGGTATTGAAGGAAGCGTATTCGTTGACCTTTTTCTGTTCGCTTTTCATAACTGCCATTACCCTTGTCCTGAAAAAGGCCATGGCACTTGTGGACTCATTTTGGATCTCTTTGGCGTCTCAATCCCTGATTGTAAGCGTCCTATTTATGCTTTTGGGATATTTCGGCGTGTTAAATCAAGAAGAGCGATGGCGCCTGATGAATACCATGATGAAGAAAATTCCGTCGTCCAAATCTGTTCACTCGTAACGTGCGCACTCACTTTGAGAAAGGTGGGTGTGTCGTAGGATGATATGAAAATACTTTTTGCATGTGAACTGGTGCCTCATTCGTCCATGGGGGGGCTGGGTAAGCACGCCGTAATTCTTGCCAACCGCTTTATAGAGTTGGGGCATTCGGTGGACTTTTTATGCAATGCAGATGCTGCATCAGAAGAGAATGTGTTGGCCATGGGTTTCAAGGGACGTTTGATTTCGAAGCCTCATCTGCGCATTCACTGGTACGTCAGAAAGATCGAGAATCGAGCCGGTGTATACCTGGGGGCGTTTCATTTGGCCAAGGCAAAGCGAATCGCCCGGATGATAACCTCTATCGCTTCGAACTACGATGCCATCCATTACCATGGTCACTTCCCGCTCATAGCCCGGTATTTGCCGGAAACCATCAACCTGACCATCACCCACCATGACTACAGCCTGATTTGCATTCACAAGACCTTAATGAAAAATGGAGGCAATCCCTGTCGCATTGAATCAAGAGTGGCGCAGTGCAGCCAGTGTCATGGCCGGTTTTCCTACCCTTTGTTGAGATGGATAACCTTGGACGGGGTTAAAAAATGGCGCGGGAATGCGCGCCTTGCGATCGAACGCCATAAACACATTTTCGTTTCCCGGCGGCTCGCTGATGTCAATTTGGCTGTGCTGGGTTCGGTCGGCCACAATATCTCGGTGATCCATAATTTCATCGACTGCCGCAGGCTGCGGGAGATTATGGATGCATGTGATTCTGAACCCAGAAAAGGGAATAAAATTACTAGGGTGTTTCTGGCCAATTCAATTGACCCCCATAAGGGAATCGGCGTTTTTCTCGATGTATGCAGGCAGTACCGCATTTTTGACGGACCCATCCAGATCACCGTGGCAGGTTCGGGGCGCGATCTGGAAAGTTTGAAGGTCCGTTTCCGCGATGCGCCGGTCCGTTTTCTCGGATTCGTTCCCTACGAGGAATGCATCCGGCAGCATATAGTATCCGATGTTTTCGTGCTTTCTTCCATTTGTGAAGAGTCATGTTCGACCGGTGTTCTGGAGGCATTGTTTCTCTCGAAAGATGTGAGGGCCCTTAGACTGGGCGGCACCCCGGAGTTCGATTGCTATGTCGAATCTTCGAAACAGCTCAAACTGTTCGACACCTTGGACGAAATGGCCCTGTCATTCAAGACCGAGCCGGTATTCCGCTCTTCACATCGGCTGAATTCCTGTTTCGGTTCGTGCGTTGAAGACAGCGCCCACAAGCTTATGGATGTTTATCTGCAATGAGCATTACCTACGAATACTCATCCTTAGTGACCACACTGAGCTTTGTTCTGCTGGCGCTGATGTCTGTGCGCTACAGCTTTCAACCACAGAAAGCTGTCTTCTCCTATCTTTTTTTCTTGTTCATTTTTACCGGGAGTTTATACGGTGCAGAAGGCGCGAACTTGACCTTTTACACCCGCGGTACGGGTTTGATGCCTTTGTCGATAATCAATATTTATCTTCTCTTTCTGTTCGTTTACGCTGGTATTGCCACCCGGGTGATTGGTCCATACAAAAGTATCCCTGCCCCCAAATTGGTGACGGTCCCGCTTGTTTTGCTGACTATCCTCTTTATTCTCTATGCCGGTTTCGGCGTTCTCAAAGGGGTGGCGATCGAGAATGTGCTCTCGCGAAGGGGGCTGATTACCCTGCTTAACATGACCATATTGTACTACACCCTTAAATGGGTAATTGACTGTGATGTCAATTTGGACCTATTCGTGAAATTGCTCGTCAGCGTTGCCATCGCCATGGCGATATACGGATTGATTCGTTTTTTGCTGTTTGGGGGGGACCCGGCCAACTACTACGCCAACTTCGAGGGCAGTCGCAGCCGCTTGACCTTTTTCGATTACGGGCAGAGTGTCCTTTTTTTGGTCACCACCATCTGCCTTTATCTCGGGTCAGCCTATAAAAAAGGTTTTAAAAAGATCGTAGCATACTCAGGGAGCGGCATTCTTTTTGTCAATATCCTTTTTTCTTTTCGGCGTACTGCCCTGCTGGGGTTGATGTTTGTTGTCATCTGGCTGTTTTGTATTTCCAGCCTCAGGAAAAAAATGGCAATTGCGATCTTGTCCCTGCTTCTGATCGCAGTCAGTATCAATATTTTACAAACGCGTTTTCAAAATGACAAAAAAAAGCAGTCCATGACCAGTGACTTGGTAGCGAATGACGGCAGCTTTGACGTCAAGAAAAATCGGTTTGGTGAGATCTATCATGCCGTGGCAAAGACAAATGAAATAAACCCCTTTTTTGGCGCAGGGCCATGGGGTGTCAACTGTCCAAGAATTACACCTTGGAAGGAAACGGACTTTGTTCACAGTTCGTTGGGCCACATGTACGTCAAGATGGGTCTGGTTGGATTGTTGGTTTATGTTTGGTTGCTTGTTTCCTATGTGCTCTGGTGGGTTTTTGCCCGAAGAAAAAAATGGAAAAACGAGCGCATGAAAATTATCGGAGATGCCTTTTTTTGCGGTTTTTTGTTTGAGATTCCGGATTTGCTTTTCGGCACTCCCTTTATCATTTACCGCCATACACAGATTCTGGCCATTTTGCTGGTATTGCCGGGGATCTGTCAATATCTTGGAAACAAATTAGATGCATCCGTTTCTGCCAGATAAAAAAGTTGTTTTCCTCCATATCCCCAAGGCCGGTGGACAGACATTTTACCAGATTGTCAGAAAGAACATCCCTGAAAAAAACATTTTTCAGGTATCGTATAAGAATAACATCGAATCAATAGAGGCGTTCAAGAAGAGGGGGCCCAAAGAGAAGACATTGTGGGCGATGGGCCACATGGGTTTTGGCCTGCATCGATTTTTTGATGAGGACGCCATCTACGTGACCTTCCTTCGAGACCCGGTAAAGCGGGTCATCTCTTACTACAACTTTGTCTTGAGAAGGCCAGATCATTACCTCTATCCCGCAATCGTTACACCCTCAGGCGGGAAGATGTCCCTGGAAAAATTCGTTCTTACATGTCCTACAACGGAGATCCAGAATGGCCAGGTCCGGCTCCTCTCATCGTCCAACGGGGATGATAATTCCGAAAAGGAGTTGAATGAGGATGACTTGGCAAGGGCTATGGCGCACATGGAGAATCATTTCGCTATGGTCGGCATCTTGGAACTTTTCGACCTTTCGCTCCTGTTGATGAGGGAAAAAGGGCTTTTGGGCCGCATACATTACTCAAAGCGCAATACCGCCGGGAAAAAACATGAGGCGGTTTCCGAAAAAACTAAAACGATAATTCTTGAAAACAACCGGCTCGATAAGAAATTATACAATTGTTGGCTTGATAAGTTGTTGTGCAGCTTAGAAAATGATCCTGAACTCAAGAGATCTGTCGCTAAATTCGAAAGGTCGAATGGTCTTTTTGGAAAATGCAATATCAGAGGCATTATCGACAGATGGCAATGCATGATGGTGAATCGATAAAAGAAGCAGTTTTGGTTAAAGATAATAATCGGAATTGGATCATGCGTACCCCGCACTGCTATATTGTAATTATAATGGCTTTGTTCCTCATCGCCGCGATAAATCCAAGGTTGGCTTTCCCCGCCAATGACGTCCAGCAGGCCAAGGTAAATATACTGGGTATCAGCGGGGAGACCATATCCCCCAATATCATCGGAACGAATTTGTTTGTTATGAATGAAGCCGACATTGTTCGCGTCAACAGGTCCAACCGTTTGCTGATGTTCAATCCTGTTGACGGTTCAGTTTCGAATAATCCATTTATGGTTGAAAAATGCAGGAAGGTTCCAATTAAGCTTCTTAGGTATCCGGGGGCTCGTGACAGCGAAATGCATCATTGGCGTGATGCCATCGGAACATTTTTTGAAAGGCCTTTTGGGGAAGATGTCATAGGCAGGAAATACAGGCAGTTCTTCGGCACCATAGAACTGGCTCGATTTGCTAAGGCAATTGGTTCTGACATAATCATAACCGCCAACTACCAGACGGGAAGCATTGAGGAGGCAGCCAATTGGGTGGCCTTCTGCAACCTACCGGTTCCCCCAAAAATCGATCCTTCCTGGCAAATGTCCTCGTACAGCGAGCAACAGGAAATACGTCCAAACTACTTCGCATGGTTGAGAAGTGCTAATGGCCTTTTCGACCCCATTGACGTAGAGTTCTGGGAGATAGGAAACGAGAATTATTTTACCCGGGATTCGTCCTACATCGAAAGAGCTCATGCCTATGCAAAGGCCATGAAGGCCGTTGACCCCAAGATAAAAATCGGTGTGACCGGCGATCCACTAATGCGGTTTCGTGGAAAGCAGTTTGACAAGAACCCGTATCTTAATCCAGCATTAATTGATTTCATTGTCCTGCATGTATATGCCAAGCCTGATAGGCTGCCCCCCGTAACAAGACTTTTTTCGAACGCCTGCAGCGAACGCCAATTCCTAATAAATAAACCCGGCGATTACGAAATAATCATAAAAGCCGGGGGCACGTGTGCGCTTGGTTGCCCGGAGGTAGCTGTGGCTGTCGACAGGAAAACGGGAAAGCATATTGTCGATCCGAACAAGCCTGAGGAAATCTCCATTAAAAAGGCCCTGGCCAAGGGGGGGCATTCGATCCGATTGTGCTTTGTGAATGATAGGCTGATTCCAGGAGTTGGTGATCGAAACCTTTTTGTCGAAAGCGTAAAGATTAAAAATATACAATACGGCATTGATCGAGAGATCTGGAACTATGAGGGAATAGCCGACCAGTTTTTGGTTGCAAACAATTATCAAATTGAACGGCAAATCCAACGTATCCAGACAGTTTATCCTCATCAAACTGTGGCTATTACCGAAGCCAATACCCGCTTTGGCGATGGGAGAAAAATTGATATCGAAATGCACAAAAAAAATATGACATTAAAGTCTGCCCTATGGTATGCGGGATTGTTAAATACTTCGATTAGAAAGGGCGTGCCGATATTATGCCATTTTTCCCTGATTGGTAAACGGCTCGGATTTGGAATGATTAGACCGGATGATAGTGTTACGCCCCATTATAAAATTATGAAATTATACTCAGATCATTCTGGAAGTAGAAAAGTTAGACTGAATATTCAATCCAAGACATATCGTGTACCCCTTTTTGAAACTTCATTTTTGGCCAAAGGTGTTGATGAAATCAAATTTTTGGATGCCGTTTCAAGTTACTGCCTGGCAAATAAGGAAATTGTAATCACTGTGCTCAACAGACACCCAGACCAGTCAGTGGAAACCCTAATTTCTTTCCCGGATAGAGTCGTCATAGAGCCCACTGTGGAAGTGATTGAGTTGTTATCGCAAACCAGCATTAACGGAGGACCGTCACTTGGCTCCGGAAAGCAGGGCGAAGAAGTTGTTGAAAGACAGTTTACACTGGAAAACGGGCTCGAAAAACTGGTATTAAAACCCGCTTCTCTTGCACATATTTTTTGTAAAATCCTGAATCCTCAATCATTAAACTAGGATTTTTTGAGGTTCTTTCTGTAATTGATGAAGTAAAGAATTGAGCTTTTCATATGAGATCCATAAGCAAAATTTCTCAGTTTTCTAAAATTTCTCAGTTGTTACGCTGGCTGCTCAATAAAGAACGAGCTGCACGGTACTTTACAAACATATTTAGGTACAGCACAAACCTAAACCGCATTGAGATCGATAAGCCTATTTTCCTTCTTGGTACACAGGGCTGTGGATTGACAATGTTGATGAAAGTTTTCCAACGACACTCAATAACCTGTTTTTGCCGGGGAAACAACCTGCACTGGGACGCTGCTGAAAATGAAATGCACGCTTATTTACACGACTGGAGAATCCCAAAGGAGTTCTCATTTGTCGTGAACAAACAATACCCGACGAAGTACCCTACGGACAGGTTCAGGTACTGGACTTACGCGTTAGACGAAACACTGCCATTATACCGTGTGGATGTAGAATCTATTACGCCCGATATTAGCGATAGATTCCAAAGAGTAATTAAAAGAGTCATAAGAGCCTATGCCCATGACCCCTACAGGGCTCGTTTCATTGATAAAAGCCAACTATACACAATAAATATTGAAGCGGTAAAAAAAGCATTGAACCCATCTACCCCCATTTTTATCGTTGTAACACGTAATCCCTATGCCATGTGTAAACGGGTTGCTGAGATTTATTACAAGAGTCGTCATAAACACGGATTCGGAATCACTACAGAAAGAAGCATCAGATTGTGCTGTCAGCATTGGAGAAACTCATATGAACTTGCCTTGGCAGCAAGTGAAAAAGTGGAAAATATTAAATTATATCAGTTTGAAAAAATAATATTGGACCCTGAAAAATACATTCGATCCATGTGTGACTTTGCGCAACTGAATTTTGAAATTGATATCCTTCCAGCTCCCGGCCAAAAAAGAACGCTATATGGCTCAATGAGGTCAAGGTGGTATCCGATGAGGGTGAACGTGAATGATAATTATTTAAACGAACTGACAGGTAGGGAAATAGATATTATTTATCACGAGTGCGGGAAGCTGGCTGAATCCTTGGGCTATAAAAAACCTTATAAAAATAGAAAAGCCGTTTTGGGTAAATGATGAGCCATAGCAAAGAAACAATAAGCATTATTTTAACAGCGTATAATCGTGCTCACACAGTTGGGAGGGCAATAGACAGCGTACTTTCCCAAACATACCAAGATTTAGAATTGATTGTTGTTGACGATGGATCAAGTGACAATACGCAATCAAAGCTTGAATTATACCAAGATGAGCGAATAAGGATTATATCTCATTCGGAGAACAGGGGCGTTACAGAAGCTAAAAATACTGGCCTTGATCAGATCAGAGGAACATGGTTCACATTCCTCGACAGTGATGATGAGATGGTGCCTGAAGCACTGGAACGGATGATTTCAGTGCCCGATCAGGTAGACGAAAAAATTAATGCGATCACGTGTAATTGTTTCGATACTTCCACAGGTGAATTCTCTGGCAAAGGTTTGAACGCGAATCAGTTCCTAAGCAGCGTTGATGTCGCACGGAAATGTACCGGAGAATTCTGGGGTCTGACAAAAACCGAGTTGCTCGGTGTAGATCGATTCAATGAAAAATTGCCCGGTTTTGAAGATACGCTCTGGTTCAAAATCAATGAGAGGGCTTGCAGATATTATCTCCATGAAGGGTTGCGTATTTATCATACGGAGGGTGAGGATATGATTACCAAGAATCTAAAAACCGGCTCCTTCTCAATTCTTAACCGACAGGCTTTTATTCATCGAATCCTCAAAGAAGAAACACATTATTTAAGGACGCTTAAAATCCATAACCCGAAAAGGTTTTTAGCACGAGTTGTGCAAGGCATAGCGACGGCACAGGCGACAGGCGATAAGGATACTGCACAAAATTATAGGCAGCTTTCAAGGTCAGACGGCGGGCTCGCAGGGGAAGTGATTTCGTGGCTTTTTTTTGTTGGAGGCAAACCGATGGGGCAATTTGTCTTCCACGCAGTGAATATGGCCAAGTCGATGAGATTAAAAGCCAATAGGTAAAATTTTTACGCAGTGGTTTTAATTCCAACGGTTTTGGTTTTCTTGAGGGTAATATCGCAGAAATGTCAGTTCAATTTTCCATAATCACACCGTCTTTCAATCGTTTAAAATTCATTGGTAAAACAATAGAATCCGTTCTCAATCAGACATACCCGGCACTCGAATATATTGTTGTTGACGCTGATTCGTCGGATGGCACTTTAGATCTCCTTGAAAAATACAAGTCCAATGGTTCGATTAAATATCTCAGTGAACCGGATGATGGCATGTATGACGCGATCAACAAAGGTTTCGAGATGGCAGCTGGTGATGTAATCGCATACCTGAATACGGATGACATTTACTTGCCGTGGACGCTTGCTACGGTGGCATCAGTTTTCGAAAAACATCCGAACACTGATGTGGTTTTTGGAGATTCAGTCATTGTTGATTTGAAAAGCAATAAATCTTTTCTAAACATTAGGCCATCATTTCATCCGTTGTGGTTATATGCCGGGAACCGTATTGCACAACCGACGTTGTTTTTGAAAAGAGAGTGTTTTATTTCCGTCGGTGATTTTCGAAATGAGGTGGACCTTCTTGCTGATTGCGAGTATTGGCTGAGGCTTGTGGATAAAGGGTATAATTTTCGGAAGGTAAATGAGTTTCTCGCTATCGAAGTGAATCATGAGGATACGATTAGAGAGACCAAACGTGACATCGTTTCCAAGGAAAAAGCCTATCTTATTGAAAAGTATTCATCTCGGTTGTCCAATACGATTAAGACCTCTGCCGTGCTGAAATTGAAAAAGATGGAAACATTGATCAATTACCTGCAGTTCGTTCTTAAGAGTAACTTCATGCTCCGTCATGGTGCATGGGGTAATACAATAGGGGCTTTGGATATCAGTTTCCGACCATTAACTCTAATACGAAGCAAAATAGACGGCAAAAAACGCCAAGTATGGAAGTTTAACTTAGGTCGCCTGCTGGAATGAAACCGTGTTGATTGCACGGCATCTTGCGTCATCATTCGTTCAACAAGATGCTTTGCAGAAATACTTTGGTATTTGGGTTCTTAACGTTTGCAGTCCAACATGAAAAAACAAATTTTGGCAATCTTGCCGGTTCATAATCGGAAACAGCTAACACTTTCTATCATTGAACAGTTGGAGATGCAGATTCTTGATGACTGTGTGCTCGAGATTCTAGTAATTGATGACGGCTCTGCAGATGGAACCAGGGAGGTAGTCGAGAAGGCGTTCCCCGATGTTACAGTGATTAGAGGAGATGGCAATTTATGGTGGGCCGGGGGAGTCAACTGCGGGTTCAAGCACGCGCTGACTATTGGGGTGGATTATGTTTATGTCTTGAATGACGATAACCGATTGGAAACGGAAACTTTGAAGAGATTAATAGAGGCGATGGATGATTGTCCGATGAACATCTGTGCCTCTGTTTGTATCAGCGAGGATGACGGTACCGTTTTAAATGCCGGTGAGAGGTACAAAGGTCCCCTGAGAAAGTTGCAAATCCAGTATTATGGCGTTAATCCTGAAAATCTACCAGCCTGTATTGAAGCTGAAGTGATCGGCAGCCGATCTACTTTGCTTCCCATGTCATGTTTGAAAACAATCGGACTTTTTGAACAGCTCAGATTTCCTCAACATTATAGCGATCTTGATTATTTTGGTAGAGCACGACAAGCTGGATACCGGCTTCAAGTCATTGCTGGCAGCCGGGTTTATACCCGGCCAAATTCTAACTATTTCTATAGATACCTTGCCAACCAAAAACTGTCTATGATTTTTTCTGCATATCGAAACAAGCGCTATCCGTTTTATTATAAAACACTTTTCTACAGTGCATTTTGCGACCGACCCAAATTCATTGGGTGCCTGTATCTGTGCCGCACACTAATCAAACACGCTTTATTCCTATTTCTAAGGGTATTTCTTGGCTCCACGTCCATGTCCTTTTTTATCCGGCGGAGAGGATTATATAGCTAGATGAAAGTCCTCCTGAGTCACTACCGGTATTTTGTGTCCAGCGGGCCCGAGCGATACATGTTCAACCTGATCAAGCATATGGATCAGGGCGGGATCGACATCCTTCCCTTTTCCGTGACATACGATCAGAATCAGCCATCGCAATACCGGCAATACTTTGTACCTCCGATCGGTCGGACCGACCAGGTCTATTTTCACGAGCATGAAAGGTCTCTTCGGACCTTTTCCAGGACACTCTCGCGGCTTATTTTTTCAAGGGAAGTCGAAAAGGCCGTGTCAAGGATGATAGAAGAGACAAAACCTGATATTGCATATATCTTATGCTACCTCAGGAAGTTGTCTCCCTCCCTGCTCAAGGGAATTAAAAAACATAATTTGCCCATTGTCGCCAGGCTCTCTGACTTCGGCATGGTCTGCCCGCAACAGCACTGCCTTCGGTCCGGAAAACCCTGCACGCTTTGCGTCGAAGGGAACCTGTTGCCGAGCATTCGACATCGGTGCGTTAAAGGCAGTCACCTCGCTTCAGCCGTCGACGCCATGGCGACCTGGTATCATCGGTTCAAACGGTATTTCGAGCTGATCGATTGTTTCATCGCTACCAATCCCTTCATGGCGGAAATAATGGTTCGTGCCGGCTACCCGGACAGCCGGATTGAATGCATCCCAACCTTTACGGACACGGAGGCCTTCAAGCCGACGCATGCTGAAAAAAACGGAAAGCAGTTGGTCTATATCGGCCGCCTTGATCCCCCGAAGGGCCTCGAGGTGCTCATCGAGGCGATGGGCATCCTGAAAAACGAAAGAAAGATTGATGGCCTGAAGGCCGTTGTCATCGGGGCTGGGCACGATCAGGATTATGTCAGTCGATTGCACCGGCAGATCCAGACCAACAATTTGGAACGCTATGTCGACATGAAAGGAAAAATGCCGCCCGACACGATAGCGGATTATCTGGGGTCAGCCTACATGACCGTCATCCCGTCGATTTGGTATGAAAATTTGCCCAATACACTGATAGAGAGCTATGCATGCGGGACGCCTGTTGTCGCATCCAAGATCGGCTCTCTGGCCATGGTTGTTGAAGAGAATCAGACTGGTCTATTGTTTGAACCAGGAAATGCAAATGATCTCGCTGATAAATTATGTTTTGCAATGGAGCATCCGTCAAGGATTCACGAGTATGCTCTCAATTGTTATCAAAAAGCCACGAATGAATTTTCTTATCAGGCACATATCGACCTGCTAATGAAAACTTTCGAACGGTTTGTTTGATTCCACCCGGTGGTTACTCAAAAACATAATATCATGATGGCCGTCGAGAAGGGAAAGAACTGGTAGTGGTAGTGGTGGCTGGTAAGCAACTCCCTTGAATTTTGACCCAATCTTGTTTGACCCGCCTCTCGGATTGAGTTAAACGGAAGTAATTTGCCCAAAGATTTTTTTGATTCCTATGAAAATTTACGTAACCGGTTGCCGGGGGATTCCTGACATCCCAGGAGGAGTGGAAACACACTGTCAGGAGTTATACCCCCGCATTGTTCAGAAAGGTCATTGCGTCGAAATCTGCACGAGAATACCCTACGTTAAAGAGAAGAAAAATTACTTCAAAGGCGTTGGTTTGGTCCATGTATATGCGACCAAGAGGAAGAGCTTAGAAACCATTTGCCATACCTTTTTTTCTTTGGCCGTTGCAATCCGGCACAAACCAGACGTCATTCATTTCCAGGGGATCGGTCCATCGCTTTTGGTCCCGGTGGCACGACTGATGGGATACAAGGTCGTTATGACCAATCATGGTCCGGAATATGATCGACAGAAGTGGGGCCCGCTGGCAAGATGGGTCCTAAGAACTGGAGAATATCTCGGCGGAAAGTTTTCCCATGAAGTGATTGTAATATCAGAAATAATCGAAAACATCGTTCATAAACGGTGTGGGAAAAATGCCAATTTGATATTCAACGGCGTACCGATTCCTGAAAAAAGAGTTGAAACATGTCATCTCGACGGCATTGGAGTTTCGAAGAACAACTATTTTCTTGCTGTAGCCAGATTTGTGCCGGAAAAAGGGCTTCATGATCTGGTAAAGGCATTTCAACATGTTCAAGGTGAATTTAAACTTGTTATTGCAGGAGATGCGGACCACGAAACTGCGTACAGCAACCACCTTAAATCACTTGTTCAAAAAGATCCGCGAATAAAACTCACAGGGTACGTAAACGGTGAATATCTTTCCCAGTTGTATTCTAATGCAGCCCTCTTTGTTTTGCCGTCCTACCATGAAGGATTACCGATTGCTCTGTTGGAGGCCATGAGCTATGGGTGCCCCCCCCTTGTGTCCGATATTCCAGCCAACCGTGCGGTAGACTTGGACCCCAGATATTACTTTCCATGCGGCGATGTCAGGGCCTTGGGAAAAAAGCTTTGCAGCTTTATCGATCGTCCTATTAGCGGTGTTAAAAGAGCAGCCTTTCAGGGAATAGTGGCTGATAAGTACAACTGGGATGTTATCGCTCACCAGACATTAGCCGTTTATGAAAAACTGATTCTTTGAATCCGGTTTTGAACTCTTTAGAGTAATTTTGCCGTTTTCGTTTCTTGCTCATTGAACACCTCGCTTTCTGAATAATTGCTCTTAGCAGGGTGTTCGTTTTCTTTAAACCACATTAAACGCACTCAACAAACCCAACGGTAAAACCATGACCAATCAAAATGCCGTAAAATTTGGGCTGCCCGGGTTAATGATCTCCGCCTTTGTGCTTGCATTCATACCCCTTTTTCAGAAATTGGCAATTCGCTGGAACAGCGGCGACAACAGCTACTGTTACCTGATCGTGCCTCTGTTCCTCTACCTTTGCTGGGAAAAGAAGAACGACTTTCATTTCGGTCAGTTTTCCTGGAACCTGTGGGGGCTGGTGCCGGTGCTATTCTCCATCCTGGTAATGATCGCCGGCGAACTGGGATCGGTGGAAACCCTGCTCTACATCGGCATCTGGGGCGGCTTCGTCGGTATCCTGTTCATCCTCTACGGCCTACGTTTGCGGCACTTGTTGTTTCCGCTGTTGATCCTATCCTTTTTGGTGCCCTTGCCGCCATTCATTAATAAGATGCTGACCTTCAACCTCAAGCTGGCGGCCAGCACCCTCTCGGTGATGCTGCTGCGCATCGCCGGGGTGTCGGTCCTGCAGGACGGCAACATCATCGATCTGGGCATCACCCAGCTGCAGGTCGTGGATGCCTGCAGCGGGCTGCGCTACTTCGTTCCCCTGATCCTGATGGCCCTGCTGTTCGGCTATTTCTACTGCCGGCGACTGTGGCAGAAGGGCGTTCTGCTGGCAGTGGTGCTGCCGCTTTCCATTCTGGTCAACGGCCTGCGCATCTTCGCCACCGGCATGCTGCACATGTGGGGGCACCCCGAACTGGCCGAGGACTTCTTCCACGACTTTTCCGGATGGGTGGTCTTTATGTTGGCGGGCGCAATATTGTTCGGCGTCTCATTGATACTACGTCAGACGACCAAGCGTTCTAATGAGAAAGAAAACAGGTTGACGGTTTCTAACGTTCAAAACGGTTTACAAAAGCCACTTGCCATAACGGTGGCCCTCTGCCTGCTGTTCGCCGGCAGCGGCTATGCCCTGCAGCGGCTGCCCTCGGCGGCCAACCTGCCGGCGCGCACCTCCTTCGAGACATTCCCCATGACCATCGGCGGGTGGCATGCCAGGCGCAGCTACCTTTCCGATGAGATTCTCAACAGCCTGTGGGCCGACGACTATGTCAGCGCGACCTATTACCATCCGGGCTTTCCCAACACGATTTACCTGCTGATCCCGTTTTACGAGTACCAGGGCACCCGGCACACGGCCCACGCACCCCAGTCGTGCATGCTGGGCGGCGGCTGGGCCCTGATCGGCTCGCGCGAGCATACGGTAAACACCGAATCCGGCCAGCCGCTGCCCCTCAGGACCAACATCTGGGAAAAGGGCCGGACGCGCATTCTGGGCAGCTACTTTTTTTTCCAGCGCGGCCGCACGATCATCAGCCCCTGGAGGAACAAATACTGGCTGATGGTGGATGCATTTACCCGGCATCGCACCGACGGCGCCCTGGTGCGCGCGGAAATGACCCTGGCCCCCGGGCAGAGCATGGCGGAGGCGTATAAGGTGCTCGAGGAGTTTGTGGGGCGGGTGTATGCGGTGCTGCCGGAATTTGTACCGATGTAACAGAATGGAAAAAAATGTTTACGGTTTTAATAACAGCAACAGGAAGGTCAAAGGGCTGAGAACCGTAAACCGTGGACCTGGATTTTACCGTTGACGGTTGAAAAAACAGAAAGCAGAGGGAACTTTTGGGATCCTCCTTTGAAGATTTGGAAGTTTGGAAAAAATCCTGCCGTTTATCCGTGCGTCTCTATGGATTATTGAAAGATTGTCGCGACTGGGGAATGAAAGATCAAATGCTGCGCGCATCGATATCTATCCCCTCGAATATTGCGGAAGGAAGCGAAAGAAAAAGCATTCCGGACTTTCAACGCTTTCTCAATATAGCCCAAGGGTCGGCTGCAGAACTGCGCACACAGATTTATATCTCAAAAGAAGTTAATATTTTTTCTGATATGGACGCAAAAGAATTAATTCAAGAGCTGAAATCAATATCCAAAATGCTTCAATCCTTGCATCAATCATTGAAAAAACACGTTGACGGTTGACTGTTATCGGTTGACGGTTGAAAAAACAGCAAAAAGAAGCTTAAGGATGAAGGCTGAATAAAACCAATCCTCCCAGTCCCTTAACAGTGAACAGTGAACAGTGAACAGTGAACCGTAAACCGGTTTTTCCCACCCAACCAATCAAACCAATCAAACTGACCTGATGCTCCAACAAGAAGTTTACATCATCACAACACTGCTGATGGCACTGGACGGACTGTGCGTGATCGCGGCGGGCTATGTGGCCTACTACCTGCGGCTGGTGCAGGGCCAATGGCTGTGGTCCATGGACATCTCCGTGTTCACCGTTTCCGTGTTGATTGTGATGGTGGTGGTCAACTACACCATGGGTCGGCTCAGGCTGTACAGCGACCAGCGGCCGACCGGTTACCTCGCCCTGTATGTCGCCATTTTCAAGGCGCTGGTGCCGGCCTTTCTCATGCTGGTGTTTGTCGTTTTCGCTTCCCATCAAGAAGACTACTCACGGCTCTTCCTGCTCTATTTTGCCGGATCGTGTGCAGTCCTGATCGCCGGTGCGCGCACCATCGTCCAGGTCTACTTCGAAAAGTTCGCCGGACGGCGTTTCAACCGCCACCGGATCCTGGTGGTGGGCGACCGGGAAATCGGCAGTTACGTGATCGGCCTGCTGGAAACCCAGCTGAGCTGGGGGCATGAGATCGTGGGCCGCCTCTCCATCGATCCCAGCCGGGAAGAGGGCGACGATGCCATCGGGGCCCTCGAGGAACTGGCTGACATCATCAAGCGGCACACCGTGGACGAAGTGGTCTTTGCCATCAACGGGCACCGCGGCATCACCCTGTCCGGCTATATCGCGACCTGCAAGACACTGGGGGTGTTCGTGCGCATCCTGCCGTCCCTGTGGTGCGCGGACAGCGGGCATTTTTCCATCGACATCTGCCAGAAGGTGCCCTTTCTGACCATCGGAAACAACAACTTCAATGCCGCCGGCATGCTCTACAAGCGCATTCTCGACATCGCCGGCGGGCTGGTCGGCACCGTGCTTTTCGTCCTGATGTTCCCCGTGGTGGCCCTGGCCATCAAGCTCGATTCCCCCGGGCCGGTGATTTTCAGCCAGCGGCGGGTGGGGCAGAACGGGCGCACGTTCAAGCTGTACAAGTTCCGCTCCATGGTCCACGACGCCGAGCAGTGCCTGGCCGGCCTGGCCGGGTGCAACGAGATGGGCGGCGCCATGTTCAAGATGAAAGACGATCCGCGCATCACCCGGGTGGGCCGCTTTTTGCGCAAGACCTCCCTGGATGAATTCCCACAGTTTCTAAATGTGCTCAAAGGCGAGATGAGCCTGGTAGGCACGCGGCCCCCCACCCCCAAGGAGGTGGCGGCCTATCGGGACGAGCACTTCAAGCGCATCTCCTTCAAGCCCGGCCTCACCGGCCTGTGGCAGGTGTCCGGCCGCAACAAGATCAACGACTTCGACCAGGTGGTCCACCTGGACTGCAGCTACATGGAGAACTGGCGTTTCATGGACGACCTGAAAATCCTGTTGAAGACGGTGCTGGTGGTGCTGCAGCGCAAGGGGGCGATTTAGTTAGCTCATAGCTCATAGCTGATGGCTCATAACTGATCGCTTACAGCTGGTACGCTAAAAAGCTGTTGGTTGGTTTAATTTTTTCTATTGGCTGTATTAGTTTGGGGACGGACCTGAACCAATCGAACCAATCAAACCAATTCAACCGGTTTCAACCGCTCGAACCTGTTTGGAAAATTTTTCTTGCCGCTAAATGACCCTGCAATCGTACTGCGTGATTTTTGAATCTTCCGTCATGATAGGATATCGGGTAGCAATGCTTTGGGCGATCAGCATGCGGTCAAACGGATCTTTATGGTGAAACGGCAAATCCTTAAGCATCAACGCGGCATCCGAACTGAAATCCAGGAGGGAAAACCCGCTTTCCTTGGCCTTGGCAACCGGATCGAAATCGATCTGGATTTTTCCGATGGACGCCTTGATCATCAGTTCGGCAATGCTGACAGCGCTGAGGTAAATCGTATTGGCCAGATCTTCCAACGCGGACCGCTTCGGATCGCTCAGTCTAAAAGGTTCGGCCAAAGCCCAAAGATAGATGTGCGTGTCAATGATAATCTTCATTGCCCGTTTCCATAGAACATGGCGTTGATGTCAGCGTCCTCGTCCATGATCGTTTCCGGTACCGTATACTTGCCGGCCAGAAGTCCAAGCTTGCGTTTCCCTTCGGGTTTGTGAATGACCAGATCCACTAGGGGAAGGTTGTTTTTTGCGATGACCACCTTTTCGCCCCGGTAAACCAGGGCAACCAGTTTCGAAAGATTCGTCTTGGCCTCTGAGATATTGACAATTTTCATGGTGGATCCTCTTTAAAAGAAGCTAATCAAACCTCATATAACCAAATATACCTATTCAGACCAGGTTGGTCAAGTTGGGGCGCTGACTATCAAATATGCTCAAAGCGAAAAAGCTGTTGGTTGGTTGCATTGGTTTGGGAATGGATCTGAACCAATCAAACCAATTCAACTGTTCTTTCGCTCTCAACGATCATAACGCTCAAAACGCCTACCCTGAAAGGATAAGAATGACCATGCTAAAAAAAACAGCTTCCATCTTCCTGGTTGCCGCGATGCTGGCCGTGTCGGTCTCCTGCGGTTCGAAGGAAGAGAAGATGGCCAGATTCTACGAAAAGGGCCGGACCCTTTTCGAGCAGGGTGACTTCGTGCGTGCCCGGCTGGAGTTCAAAAATGCCCTGCAGATCGAACCCGAGTATGCCGACGCCTACTACATGCTCGGCCGGGTGGAGATGAAGGAGAAAAATTACAAGCGTGCCTTCGGCAGCTTCGGCAAGGCGGTCAAGCTCGACCCGGACCACATGGGAGCCCAGGTGGAAATGGCCCGGCTCTTCATGGCGGCCAAGGCCCCGGACCGGGCCCGTGAGAAAGTGGACCTGGTGCTGGCCAGGGAGCCGCAGAACCCGGACGCCCGGCAGGTGCAGGCGGCCCTGCTGCTGCACGAAGAAAAGACGGATGCGGCCCGGTCTATTCTGGATGCCCTGCACGGGGATGGGGAAACCGCACCGGAGCTCTACCTGATGCTGGCCGCGATTCACAGCCGGAAGGGGGATGCGGCCCGGGTCGAGGCCCTTCTGATCGAGGGCATTGCCAAAAATCCCGATGCGATCAACCTTCGCATGATCCTGGCCAACCACTACCTCAAGTCCACGAAGCCGGACCAGGCCGAAATGGTGCTGCGCGATACCATCGAACTGCAGCCGGAGGTGGCCGGCCATCGCCTGGCCCTGGCTGAATTTTACTGGAAGGCCGGCCAGCGGGAGAAGGCCGCCGGCGTGCTGGCGGAGCTGGCGGCGCTGGAACCGGACACGGAGAAGCATACGATTGCCGCGGCCCGGTTCTACCTCAAGCAGAAAGAGACCGACCGCGCCGGGCAGATGCTGCGCGACGGCATTGCCGCCAACCCCGACAGCTTCATGCTCAGGGACGCCCTGGCCGACTATTTTATCGGCATCGGGGCGCCGGACAAGGCCATGGCAACGCTTGAAGAGAGCCTGTCACTGTCCAGCGACCCGGCCGACCCGGGCATCCTGGCGGCCAAGACCAATATGGCCCGCATCCACCTGGCGCAGCGGGAGCCCGACCGGGCCGAGGCCCTGGTCGACGAGGTGCTGGCGGAAAATGCAAAGAGCGTGGACGCCCATTTCATCCGCGGGCAGCTCTGCCTGGCCGACGGCAACGGGGCCGGGGCCGTGACCGCCTTTCGGACCGTGACCGCCGAAGACCCGCAGAACGTCAAGGGCTATCTCTATCTGGCCCAGGCGCACCTGGCAGACAGGCAGACGGCCCTGGCCACCGACGCCCTCAACCAGGGACTGCGGCACAAGCCGGCCGCCAAGGAACTGCGGCGGGCCCTGGCACGGCTTTACCTGGCCGACAAGGATGCGGATGCAGCCGAGGCGCAGCTGGTCAAGATTACCGAGATCGACCCCGCGGACATGCGCGCCGTGTCCGACCTGGGGGATTTCAAGATGTCCCAGGGACAGGTCGATGCGGCCCGGGTTCTTTATGAGCGCATCGTGGACCAGGCACCCGAGGTACCCGGCGGCTACCTGAAACTGGCGCGCCTGCACGAGGTCAAGGGAAGCCGTGATGCGGCCATCGGCATCCTGGAAAAAGGATACGCCCGCAACACCGGTTCCATGCCCCTGCTGGCGGCCCTGGTGAAGCTGTATACGGCAGACGGCCAGCTGGACCGGGCCAGGATGCTGTGCGATCAAAAGATCGCCGCCTACCCGCAAAACGCCTTTACCTACAACCTGCTGGCCCAGGTGCAGGTGGCTGCCAAAAAGCCGATCGCTGCCGAAGCAACCCTGAAGAAGGCCATCGAACGCAGCCCCCAGTGGAACGTCCCCCACGACAACCTGGCCCGGCTCTACCTGTCCCAGGGCAAAACCGATGAGGCCGTCGAGAACCTGGAGGCGGCCATTGCCGCCAGCCCGAACAATACCGCCGCTTACATGACCCTGGCCTTTCTGCATCAGAAAAGCGGCGCCGCCGACCAGGCCAAGGCGGTGTACGAAAAAGCCCTGGCCGCCGATCCCCGACGCTGGGCCGCCGCCAACAACCTGGCCTTCCTGCTGGCCGAGCATCCCGACAGCGCCGCCGATCTGGACCGTGCCCTGGACCTGGCCCGGCAGGCCGAGACGCTCAATCCCGGCGAGCCCACCGTGCTGGATACCCTGGGCTGGATCTATTACAGGCAGGGCAACCGCCATATGGCCGTGGACGCGCTTGAAAAAGCCGTGGAGAAAAACGGCGACAGCGGCGTGATCAACTACCACCTGGCCCGCGTGCTCGTGGACAGCGACCGCCTGGACGAAGCCCGGGAACGGCTGGAGAAAGCCCTGGCGGCCGAGGGCAGCTACCCGGAGCGGGCCGCGGCCAAGGCGCTTTTGGAGAAGATAGGAAGCTGATAGCTCGTAGCTGATAGCTCATAGCTGATAGCTGATAGCTGATAGCTGATAGCTGATAGCTCATAGCTCATAGCTGATGGCTGATGGCTGATGGCTGAGTGCTGAGTGCTGAGTGCTGAGTGCTGAGTGCTGAGTGCTGAGGGGCGAAGCAGTTAATAAGCTAAAAATTGTTGGTTGGTTTAATTTGTTTTATTGGTCCGATTGGTTTGCGGTATCGCTTTCAGATTGTTCACCGTTCACTGTTTTACTGTTGACGGAACAACGGCCCTGTGATTGCCGGCCCATAGCCCATAGCCCATAGCCCATAGCCCATAGCCCATAGCCCATAGTAAACCAAACCGTCTTTTCGCTCCAGACGATCATAACGCTCTCAACGAGCTCAACCCAGAGGATGAACATGAAACAGGAAACATCGAGGCAGCGGACCGGTCGGATACACATTCTCATCACGGGCATGGCCCTTTACCTCCTGATGACCGCAGGGTGCGCCCACCAGGGCGGCGCTGCGCCCCCGGTAGCGACGGTCGCCGCCCCGGCCGCAATGATTGTCCGGCCGCTGGCCGGGGAGGTGGCGGACTATGTGGTTGGCGCCGGCGACCTTCTGGAGATCAGCGTCTGGAAAGACCCGGCCCTGACCCGCCAGATGGTGGTCCTTCCCGACGGCACCATCTCCTTTCCGCTGATCGGCCAGTTCTCTGCGGCCGGCAGCACGGTGGCGCAGCTCAAGGCCGCCATGGAGAAAAAGCTGGTGCGCTACATCCCGGAGCCGGACCTGAGCGTGATCGTCCAGCAGGTCAACAGCCAGGTGGTCTACGTGATCGGCAAGGTCAACCGCCCCGGACACCTGCCCCTGAACCGCCGGATCGATGTGCTCCAGGCCCTGGCCATGGCCGGCGGCCTCAACGTCTTCGCCAATCGGGAAGACATCCGCATCTTCCGAAAGACCGCCGACCGGACCATGGTGATCCCGTTCAACTACCAGGCCGTGACCGAGGAAAATCGGGTTGCGGAGAATATATGGCTGGAGCGGGGGGATGTGATTGTTGTTAAGTAGCTCGTAGCTGGTAGCTGGTAGCGGATGAAGCTCAAAGCTGAAAGTTCAAAGCTGAAAGAAGCTTAAGGCTGAAAGCAAGAAAAACGGAAAGGAAAGGGGGAGGATGCAATTTGCTTATAAACAATTGGATGTGTGGCAAAAGGCGGTTGCATTTGCTGTCCGGGTCATCAATACCGTCGAAAGGGTTTTTGCGGAACGGACGCATTTTCGCCTAATGGAACAGATAGAGGCAAGTTCAACCAGTATTGCCATGAATATCGCCGAAGGCAAAGGTCGACTCTCCAAAAAGGAGTTCCGGCAGTACTTGTATATTTCCAGAGGATCCCTATACGAAACCATGACATTGCTAGAGATTTTTCACCGAAAAGGATGGATAGACGCCAACGAACTGAGCCAGTTGGAGCAAGACGGTTTAGAAATCGCAGCAATGCTGAAAGGACTCATAAATGCGATCAGTAAAGATGGTTCCTGACCTTTCAGCTTTCAGCTTTCAGCTTCCAGCTCCAGCGCGCATTACTGACTCGAAATTTTTTAAACCGTCCGTATTATTGATAGTACTTGTGCTCAAACTTCTCTGTCCATACTGCGCGCTGGGCGCCGACAACCAGCTGGTCACCTCCGTGGCGGCAAGCTACGAATACAACGACAACATTCGCCTGGATGACCGCGGGGAACTGGCCGACAGCATCTATACCATTGCCCCCAGGCTGGCGCTGGTGCGGGAGGGCGAGCGCCTCAGCGCCCGGGCCGACGCCATGGCCGAATTCTACCGCTACGGGGACTACGACGACTTCGACGATACGGACCAGTGGTACAACGCCGAGGCCAGCTACCAGGCCACCGAGCGCTGGCAACTGGGGCTGGAAGGCCACCTGAGCGACGACAACCGGCCCGACCGGGACATCGAAACCACCGGCGTCGTCTTGGGCAACATCCGCCGCAAGCGCTCCAATGCCGGCGCCTCGGCGGCCTACGTGTTTTCAGAGATGACGTCCGGCGGGCTGTTCGTGGAGTTCAACCGCGAGAACTACGACGACGACCAGACCTCGGACCGCAGGGACTACCACGCCGTGCTGTACCTGAATCGCAGCCTGGAGGGGGGGCTGGCCCGCACCACCGGGCGGCTGAACCTGGGCTACAGCCACTATGAATTCGAGCGGGATTATACCCTGACGGGCACCGACGGCTTTTTTGACATCACCACCGCCATTTCCGACGACTCGGAGGTGGACAGCTACTCCCTGACCGCCGGCACCGAGACGGCCCTGACCGAAAGGCTGGATCTCACCGTTGACCTGGGCGGTCGCTACGCCCGTTCCGAAAGCGACCAGGGGGTCGCGCGAACCTACGATCCGCCCCTGATCGTGCAATCCCCGGTCACCAGCAGCGACAGCTACGACAGCTGGGGCTTCGTGGGCAGCCTGACGGCCGAGTACCGTGGCGAGCGCTCCTCGTGCGCACTGTTTTTCTCCCACGACCTGCAGCCGGTGAGCGGCCAGAACAGCACTGCCAACCGCACCACGGTGCGCCTGAGCGGGCAGATGCGCCTGCTGGAACGGCTGCGCGCCAACCTGGCCGTCCAATGGTACCGCAACGAAAGCGACCAGGACGACCCCACCCAGGACGACGTCGACACCCAGACCTGGAACCTGCGGGGCGGGCTGACCTGGTCCCTGACCGATGACTTTGACCTGACCGCCGATTACGTCTACACGGTCTACGAGGATCGGGACGGCGACACGACGGCCTGCCGGAACAAGTTCCTGCTGCAGCTGACCGCCGCGCACGACTGGCTGGAGTAGCTGAGAGCTGATGGCTCATAGCTCATTGCTGATAGCTGATAGCTGATGGCGAGGGGCGAGGGGCGAAGCAGTTAATAAGCTAAAAATTGTTGGTTGGTTTAATTTGTTTTATTGGTCCGATTGGTTTGCGGTATCGCTTTCAGATTGTTCACCGTTCACTGTTTTACTGTTGACGGAACAACGGCCCTGTGATTGCCGGCCCATAGCCCATAGCCCATAGCCCATAGCCCATAGCCCATAGCCCATAGCCCATAGCCCATAGCCCATAGCCCATAGCCCATAGCCCATAGCAAACCAAACCGTTTTTTCGATCCCAACGCTCAACGATTTAAACGAAAGGCAACGCATTGAACATGGAAGAACAACCCCTGGAGATCGGGCAGTATGTCGATATCCTCAACCGGCGCAAGTGGCACCTGATCGTTCCGGCCGTGCTGGTGATGCTGGTGGCCGGGGCGGTGGCGCTGCTGCTGCCGTCCATATACAAATCCAGCGCCACGATCCTGATCGAAGAGCAGGACATCCCGGCCGATTTTGTCATGAGCACGGTCACCGGGTACGCCGAGCAGCGCATCCAGTCCACCCAGCAGCGCATCATGAGCACGACCCGGCTGGTGGAGATCATCAACCGCTTCAATCTCTACCCCGAGTACAAGGATCGCTGGACCACCGAAGAGATTGTCGACAAGATGCGCGAGGACATCCACCTGGACCTGATCAGCGTGGAGACCATCGACCGCCGCACCGGACGGCCCACGGCCGCCACCATCGCCTTCACGCTTTCCTACGAGGGCAAACAGGCCGCCACCGTGCAGCGGGTGGCCGACACGCTGGTCTCCCTCTTTTTGAGCGAGAACCTGCAGGTGCGCCGGCGCCAGACCACCGAGACCACCGAATTCCTCGAAGAGGAAACCGGGCGGCTCAAGGGGCAGCTCGACGAACTGGAGGAAAAAATCACCGTGTTCAAGGCGCGGCACATCAATTCACTGCCCGAGATGCTGCAGGTCAACCTGCAGTCGCTCAACAGCGCGGAGTCGGGCATCCAGCGCCTCGACGACCAGATCCGGTCCCTGCGGGAGCGCGAGGGATACCTGGAAACCCAGCTGGCCAGCATCCCGGAGATGGAAGACCCGGAGAAGGATCGCCTCAAGATGCTGGAACTCGAACTGGTCAATCTGAAAAGCCAGTTTACCGACGACTACCCCGACGTCAAAAAAATGCGCGGCGAAATCGCCGAATTGAAAAACCGTATGGCCGCGAAGGCGAATGCGCCGGACGGACAGCGGGAGCAGCCGGACAATGCGGCCTACATCACCCTGGCGTCCCAGCTGGCCAGCACCCGCGCGGAGATCAGATCGCTCCTGCAGCAGAAAGCGGACAGCGCGGCCAAGGTGGAGGTCTACCGGCAGCGCATCGAAACCACACCGAAGATCGAACAGGAGTACAATTCCCTGATGGTGGACCGCAACAACACCCGGGCCAAATACGAGGACCTGTCGCGCAAGGTCATGGAGTCCAACGTGGCCCTTGGCCTGGAGAAAGAGCAGAAGGGGGAGCGCTTCACCCTGATCGACCCGGCGCCGCTGCCCGAAAAGCCCTTCAAGCCCAACCGCCTGGCCATCGCCCTGATCGGCCTGGTGCTGGGCGTCGGAGCCGGTGTGGGGGTTGCCGCCGTACGGGAGTTTTCCGACCAGTCCATCCACACCCCCCTTGACCTGGCCAAAGTCTCGTCCCTGCCGCTGCTGGTCAGCGTCCCCACGATCGTCACCCCGGGGGACCGGCGCAACCGGCGCTTGAAACGGATCTCCTGGGGCGTGGCCGGCATCGTGCTGGTCGGCATCGGTGTGCTGGCATTTCACACCCTGGTGATGGATCTGGATGTGTTCTGGGCGAAGTTGATGAGAAAAATGCCACCAATGTAAAGGATATCCCCATGAATCTGAGAAAAGCACTGGACAAGGCCAAGCGGGAGCGGGCGGCGCAATCCGGCCCCGTCCCCGCACCGGCTGCCCGTCAACCCGCCAAGGCTGCGGCTACCGCCGCACCGGCCTGGCAGCCGCCGGTCTACTCCGAGTCGAAAACCGTTTCCATCGATGTGGAGACGGCGGTAAGAAACCACTGCGTGGCCCTGTCCGCAGATTTTCCCGAGGTGGAGTACTACAAGGTACTGCGCACCCAGCTGCGCCACATCGGCAAGAAGAAAGACTGGAACACGATGATGGTCACCAGCGTCTCGCCCGGTGAAGGCAAAACCGTGACCGCCATCAACCTGTCGGCGACCTTTGCCCGCGAGTACAGCCAGACCGTGCTGCTGGTGGATGCGGACCTGCAGATGCAGTCGATCCACCGCTACCTGGGATACCCGAGCCAGGTGGGCCTGCTGGACTACCTCGAAGGCGACGTGCCCCTGCACGATATCATCGCCTGGCCGGGCATCGAGAAGTTTACACTCATTTCCGGCGGCCGGATGATCGAGGACAGCTCCGAACTGATGGGGTCGCCCCGCATGCAGGACCTGGTCACCGACCTGAAAACCCGTTACGACGACCGCTATGTGATATTCGATGTGCCGCCGGTGCTGGGCGGGGCGGATGCCCTGGCGTTCGCCCCCCTGGTGGACTGCATTGTCCTGGTGATCGGCGAGGGGATCACCCGCCAGCAGGATCTCAAGAATGCCCTGGACCTGCTGCCCCGGGAGAAAATTGCCGGTTTCGTCCTGAACCGATACAATGGGGCGACCGCCCTGTACGGGCGGTATGGGGGGCGGCGGTGAAAGGTCGCAGCTCATAGCTCATAGCTGATAGCCTAAAAGCTGGTGATCTGGTGAGCAGTGAACCGAGAACCGAGAACGACGGGACTGACCATGTTTGAGCAATTCTACCAATTCCGGGAAAAGCCATTCCAGCTGGCCCCGAATCCGGACTTTCTGTACGAAAGCGAAAAGCATCAGCACGCCCTGACCTACATGGAATACGGGCTGACCGAGAATGTGGGCATCATCGTGCTGACCGGGGAAGTGGGCTCCGGGAAAACCACCACCGCCCAGTACATCCTGAGACAGCTGGGCGACGGGTTTGACACGGCGATGATCGCCAACACCAACGTCTCCGCCGGGCAGATGCTGCGCATGGTGCAGGCCGAGTTTGAACTCGATGCGGGGGCGGCGGACAAGGCCAAGGTGATCGAATCGTTGAACCGCCACCTGATCGGGCAGTACGAGGCGGACCGTCGAACCCTGCTGGTCATCGACGAGGCCCAGAACCTCTCCCCCCAGGCGCTGGAAGAGGTCCGCATGCTCTCGAACCTGCAAAGCGATCAATACGCCCTGCTGCAGATCCTCCTGATCGGGCAGCCCGAACTGCTGCGCACCCTCAAGAAGCCGGAGATGCGCCAGTTCAGCCAGCGGGTGGCTGTCCATTTTCACCTGACCGCCCTCGATCGCACGGAGACCGCGGCATACATCGCCCATCGCATCCGCACGGCCGGCGGGCCGGAAGGGCTGTTCACCGACGCTGCGATTCAAATGATCTATGAGCTCTCCGAGGGCGTTCCCCGGTCCATCAACCTGATCTGCCAGGCGGCCCTGGTATACGGATTTGCCGATGAAGCCCCGCGGATCACCCAGGATATCGTCCGGCAGATCACCCGGGACCGGATCGGTGTGGGGATCCAGGCGGAGCCGGCTGCTGTGGCATCCGACGAGGACGACGACCCGGTCCCGTCGGCGGAGGCTCTCGAGAACATCCGCATGGAGGTCAAGGGGCGGGTCGGGCAGCTCGAAGCGGAACTGGCAGCCCACCACGACCGCCTGATGAAACAGCTGGAAGCGCTCCTGGACGAAGAGCGCCGCAAAAACGACCGGCTGGAGCAGAAGGTCGTCGACCTGGAAAAGCGGCTGGCGACCCTGAGCCGGCTCTTCGAGCAATTGGCCAGACGGCAGAACCATCCGTCGGTGGTGAGAACCATGAAAAAAACCCCGGCGGTGCAGAAAGAACATGCTTAACGGCCCATGATTTTGTGGTGCCTGCTTACACCCCGGTCAGGACATCACCACCGGTCCATTCAGTGAAAATGTCAGGCTCCCTCAATTCTTTACCCTACGGGAACGCCTGAGCCCTTCATCGCCCTTGTTGCCACGGGTTCGCAGTAAAACACTACGGCGTCACCCCTGCCGCCTCGGCGCTGGCGCGCTCAGGCGATTGCACCGCCGGGGATAAATGGAACCCGTCAATGCCTGACCGATGGTAAAATAAAGGCAATTTCTAAGGTTGCCCCAACCGGAAACGACAAGGCCGGACAGACCGCAGACGCGGTCGTTCGGCCTTTTTTATTTTAATCTGACGGTTGAATTGGTTCGATTGGTTGGCAGGGCCTGTTTTAAGTTTTAGGTATATCCCACATCACCGTTCACTACTCACTATTCACTGTGGCCACTTGCCACCGTTTCCGGTTGACAGTTCCACCGTCTTCTGGTTCTCGCTCTATGAGCTATGAGCTATGAGCTATGAGCTATGAGCTATGAGCTATGAGCTATGAGCTATGAGCTATGAGCTATGAGCTATGAGCTATGAGCTATCTTCACTCCCCCTCATGCCGCCGGCCCTTCTTCTTGGAATGGCCGGGAGCGCTGATGGCGGCTTCGTAAAAGGCCGCGTCGTCGTACCCGGAAATCATGGGCTTGCAGTTCCCGCAGTACTTGCGCGGCACCCCGCGCCCGGTCCACAGCATATAGACATTGTGGCGATCGCCGCATTTCGGGCAGATGCAGCACACAAAGCACTTCCCGTTCCTGAATGACTGCCCGATCGATTCACTGCCCGGCTGCCAGATTTTCCCGATTCTTTTCTTCTGCTCACCGATTCCAAGACCACCGCCGTTTGAATACATTGTCCGTACTCCCTGTCTGGTGCAAGGTTGAGGTTTACAACGATCATTGGTTTGGTTCCTGCCAGCGAGTTCAATCTGACAAGGGCGGGTTTTGGCAGGATTAGGTAGTGGTTAGGATTGTATTAACTCCGGCGTTGCATAAAAAAACGGCTAAAGCCGTATAACGGCTTGGTATGAGTTGAACAGGCAGGGCCCGGTAGGGTCCTGCCTGCCGTTTTGCGGATTTTGCCAGACTATCTGGCCCAGGCGAAATGCCCCCAACGCTTGCCATCGCACCGTTTCCATGGCTGTTTGACGTCGATGCGGTACACGGTGGTGGTGCCGCTGACTTCGTTGGCCACCGCCAGCAGATTTTCGCCGGTGGGGCTTTGGCGAGCTGGGATGAAGGCCAGGCCTTCGGGGGCCAGGTCGCCGGCGCTGCCGGTTTCGGGATCGCCGCTGAAGTCACGGTTGTTGATGTATTGAACGAATTCGGGGCGGCGGGGCAGGGTGATGTCGTACACCATGATGCCGCCGATGCGTTCCAGGCCGAGAAACAGGTAGGTGCGGCCGTGGACCTCCCCAATGGCCAGCCCTTCCGGTTCCGGTCCCTTGTCGTCGCTGCGGTTGTCGAAGGTGTCGTTTTCGTCGTTGGTGCTGTTGAAGTCCGCAGGCAGGGCCGTGGCGGTAAGCTGCTCCAACTGGTCGCCGCTGTCGAAAACCAGCTTCAGGCCTTTTTTCGTCGGTTGAAAAATGCTGAACGAGCGGCCACCGTAGGAATAGAGCTCGTCGTAATCGCCGTCGTTGTCCAGGTCGCCTGCGGTCGTGGTGATTTTCAGGCGGCCCAGGGCGGCATTCTCCTGAAGTGCTTCGGCATCGGGAAACATGTCCGGGTCCAGACGAATGTCGTCGTCGCCGACCCTGGCCTCTTCGGAAAAGGCGTCGTAGTCGCGGGCATCGCCCTCATTGGCCGTCACCAGGTACTGGCCTCCCCGGCTGCGGTAGGCCGCGACGGCATCCGGCTGGAACATGCCGAAGACGTTGTCGTAGGCGGTGATGTTGATGGCATCGTCCTTGTTGGAGGCGTCGATACCGTTGCCGGCCATGCCGTGGTCCTTGACGCCCAGGGGCAGCACAGCTTCCATGCGACCGCTGCGCAGGTTCAGTCGAGCGATGGCGTTGTTCTCCTGCAGGCTGACCCACGCATACCGCGAACCGGGGGCAACGGCGATGTATTCGGGCTCAAGGTCCCGGGCCACCGTGGCGTTGGGGCCGAAAATGCGTACACCGTCGGCAACCAGCTTGTCCTTGCATCGGTTGAATTTTTGGAAATCGGCGGTTTTCACCCTGGCCCGGTGAACCCCCCGGGAGATGTCGATGACCGACACCGAGCCTTCCGGATCCACGGTGTAGTCGTCGCTGGGTTCCCCCTCGTTGGCCACCAGCACCTTGCGGCCGTCGGGGGTGAAGGTCAGCATGTCCGGCAGGGCACCGACGGTTACCTGGCTCAGATAGGCACCGTCAGTATCGAAAAAGACCACCTTGCCCGGGTCCTGTTTGGGATCGGCTTCGACGGCTGCGGCCACAATGCCGTTTTCAACGGCCACGCTGTTGACGCCCGCGCCGTAGGGGGACAGATCGATGGTGAACGATTTCACGGGAGCCGCCGGATCGGCGATAGACAAGGCATCCAGCGTGTTGTCGTTGGCATTGGAGACGAACAGGCGGCGGGTGTTGGCATCGAAGGCCACGATTTCGGCCGCCCCGTCGTCAAAAACGCCACTGGCATATGTCCCCAGCGCGCTCAACCGGATCGCCGGATCAAGGGTCAGCAGCGCCCGGCCGTCGGCCGGTTCCAGATCGGTCCACAGGGCGTAGAGCATCTGTCCCAGGAACTGGGTTGTCGGGTCCGGATCGTTCGCAAAACCGATGATCATGGCCATGGTGTCCGCATCCGGCTGTTCGTCGCCGGCATAGTGGGCGGCGAAGGCATTGGCCACGATGGGGGCCAGGGCCGTTGCCTGCGCTTCGGGAAGACCGTACTGATAAACCAGGGAGTACTGGGCAATACCCAGCAGGCCCTCGTAGAGAAAGTCCATGGCATATTCGGGAAACGGAACGCCGCCGGTATCGTAGTCGATCCCGGTGATATGGCGGGTTTCGACCCGGGCAGCATTGTCCCCGTGCAACGTGACGATGCGGTAGGGGCACGGGGCCGTGACCAGGGAGCCGGTTTCGATGTCGTACAGCCTGGCGCCATCGACGCTGCCGGTGGCCATGGTGATGTCGTTGGCGTGGTAGTGGCCGGTGAAGGCCAGCTTCAGCCCGGCATCGGCCAGGGTCGCAGATACGGTTTCCCAGTCATCGATGACGTACTCGGCGAAGGCCTGGCTCTGGCCGGTGTAGTGTTCGGTCAACCCGTGGTGCAGGAAGGCGACCACCTGTTTGCCGGCCGCATTGGCATGCCTGATGATCCTCATGGCCCATTCCACGGTGGCGTCTTCCAGCGCGCCGCCGGTCTCCGGATGGCCCGTGAAGAGATTATCATCGTACTTGCAGGAATCCAGGGCAAGCAGAACGACGCCCGGTACCGGCTCCGCGGCGTAACTCAGGGACTCCGGATCATGCGCCAGCGCCTCGTCATAGCCAAAAGGCCCGTAAATGGATGAGAACGTATCGGGGGACACGTTGTCGACCGACACCGTCGCCTCCCCGTCGTAGGCGACGGCATGGGGATTGTTGATGTCGTGATTGCCGGGAGCGACGAAAACCGGAATGCCGGCGGCCTCAATCAATTCCAGGTAACCGGCAAATTCCTCATGGCTGGTCAACGCACCGTCCTTGGTCAGGTCACCGGGAACGATGACAAAGTCCAGGGGGTCGGCGGCGTGGGCCGTGATGATTCCATCCACCACGGCCTGCACCAGGGCTTCGCTTTCGCGGATCAGTTTGCGATCCTGGGCGAGGTAGGCCTCGAAGGCGGCGCCCGCCGTGCCCAGGTCGCTGTCGTAGTAGTGGGGATCGGCAAAGACCGCGAAACGGGTCGCGGCCAATGCCGGGGCCGAAAAAAGCGTGAAAAGCAACAGGGTTGCCATGGTGGTATACAACGGGCGTCGGTTCATCGGGGTCCTCCTGGTTGGGTTGGGGGGTAAACATTCGGCAGGCAGACGGGCATGCCGCTGATGGCCTGCAGTGCCTGAGGTCGAATCCGGGAAAACGGTGCGGTCCGCCACGGCCAATGGGGACCGGTGGAACGGCATGCGGTTTTTTCAGGATCGAAAAAATTTTGACAGGGTTTTGTTTGCTGGCCGTTAGGTATGCATCGAAAAAATGAACGCGTCATTTTTTTCGATTGCAGATGGTCACGCTACCGGCCACCATCAAGGCGGCCATGGCGGCCAGAAGGCCGTTTCCGGCCACGGCCGGTACGGCGCTGATCTGTGGGAAATCTTCAGCGTCGAGGGGATCGGTGCCTGCGGCCACCTCCATGCCGTCGGTGTAGCCGTCCCCGTCCGTATCCGGGTCGTCGGGCGCGGTGCCCAGCGTGAATTCGTCCAGGTTGTCGAGCCCGTCGTCATCCGTGTCCAGGGAGCCGTCATCGGTCAGCGGGTCGAGTGAATAGCCCTCCTCCCATCCATCGGCCATGCCGTCGGCGTCGGTATCGATGCTGGTGTGATCCATTCCATGGTAAACCTCCCAGTCATCGGGCAGGGTGTCACCGTCGGTATCGGGCGGGGTGGCGATCCGCCAGGCCAGGGCATAGTCCCACCGGCAATCGGCCTGCTCCGGTCCCAGATGCACCAGCAACCGATACGTTCGTCCGGAAGTCAGCGGTACCCAAAGGTTTTCGGTGTTGTCGACCGAACTGGCGGAGGCGGCCACCTCGGTGGGATGGTCCGCGTCGGTCACATCATAAAGCGTCAGGTCAAAGTCGTACAGGGTCGCGGTATCGTCATAATGGTAGAAGACCCCGCCGTCGATGTGGAGATTCCAGACCAGCGAGGCATAGAGCATGCTACGGTCCTGATCGGCGGTAAAAAAGTACGATGCCGTGGCGTTGCTGCCGCCACTTCCCCCGAAAGCCGGATCGACATCGAATCCTTCGGTGCCGATCTGGCCGTGTCCGGCCGGGTCATCTTCATCGCTGTTCTGTTCGCCGGCGGCGATGATGTGATGGCTGTTGGTGATGTTGACCTGCCCGGCGCCGAAGCGGCGGTCCAGGCCGTTGTCGCCGTCCTGGCGGTAATCGGCAATCTGGTCGGCGGACCAGGTGTTGCGGGTGACGCGGTCCGCACCGGCCAGCAATGCGGCCTTGATCACTTCCGACCGCTCGGCATTGGTGATCGCGTCGCCATCGCGGTTTTGTGTGCTTTGTTCGGACGGGTCGGTGGAAAGCGCAGCATCCTGACCGGTTTGCACCAGGAGGGCCGCCGCCGAGGCCACGATAGGGCTGGCACTGCTGGTGGTGGACATGGGCGCCACCAGCAGGGGGCAGGTGCGGCCGGGAGTGTACAAACTGTCAATTGCGATTGTGCCGATGGGATGACAGGCATCGGTGCGCCCCACGGTGATGGCGTTGAACGCGCCGCTGAGCAGGGATTTCTGGGTGCTGCCGTTATTTACGGCTGTGATCTGAATGAACTCGTCGGTGTCGACCACGAAATCGAGGCGTTTTAACAATTCGCTGTCTGCCGTATCGTCATCTGTGGTCCCCACCCAGCTGTGGTTGGCGACTCGGCTGGGAGATGAGAGCTGGACGTACCATTCATAGTGGGGCTGAACCGGATTTCCATACAGTGACAGGCCGCAGGCGAGAAATCCGCTGGTCAGCCAGTCATTGGTCTCGTAGGCGTCGATATCAACTATCGCCGGTGCCATGGAGCTGGAATTGCCGTAGAATTGCCGGCCGACGGATGTCGCGTGGCCCGATGCAGCAGTCGTGTCGGATGATGACTTGAAGGAAATGGTTTTACCTGCGAATTCATCGTTTTCTCTATCTGGAGTCCAGGTGCCGGCGGTCTCTCCCGTTTCCTCGTCCACCACCACCGGTACTTCCGCTTCCACCTGGGTGATGCCAACACCGGTGCCGTCCGGGATATCGGTTCCCCGTTCATCTTCCAGCCCGGTGTAGCCGATGTCGTCCCTGTAGCTGGCGGCCTGCAGCGGTGCAGCCAGCCACAGCAGAACGGTTGCCGCAAGGACGATGAATCGGAGTTTCCAGGATGCTTTTTGGGGACCGGGCATGTGATCACTTATTTGGTTTTCTTTACGATTTCATTTTTTTCAAAGAGAAATACGCCGCACCGGTCAGGATCAGCATGGCCGGTGCGAGGATGGAGACATTCGTTGCCGGAACGCTCGGGGTGCCCGGGCCGTCCCACCCTCCTATCCTGGCCCACAGCCACCAGGCGGCGTAGGCTTTCCGGTTGGCGTTGAGGGGCTGGCTGTGGGCGGATCCACAGCTGTACCAGTCCACGCCTCGGGTGTGGGAATCCTGCCATTCGGTGGCCCAGTTGGCGTCGCGGGACCCGTTGCCGTCGCTGTCGTAATCGCAACCATCGCTTACCAATTTATCTCCGTAGTAATTGCCGTCCGGATCATAGCACTCGATATCATAAAAGTCGTACAGCACCTTATCGCTGGTCAGACAATGGTTTCGGATTTGCTGATTTCTGAGATGAAGATTTCCGGTTTCTCCACTTCCGTCGGCATGGCCCGTCATGTAAACGAAGGTGACTTGCGGATATTCCTGCTCCAGCTGAGCCATCGGTGCCAGATACCTGTCGATCATCTGCTGCTCCGTGTACCCCGAGGCCTGACCGCACCACGACCAGATGATCACGTTGACATCCGCATTGGCCGGATTGTCCAGGTAAGCGCGGGTGTTGTTGACCCATTGGGGGTAGTACCCCACATCGCCGCCCATGGCGTAGTCATGCAGGTCCAGCGCCCCGCCGGTCCCGCCGTTGTTCCACTCGAAAATGTCGGCCGGCAGTGACAGCCCCAGCCCCCCGCCGTTGGCGAAATCGACCAGCCCGGTCATGCCGTCGGTCAATTGACTGCCGTGGGAGGTGTGGCCGTAGGCGATGTGCAGATTGGCCCGGGCCTGTTCGATAGCCGATTGGGGAATCCGGGAGATGCCGGTGTGGTTGTGATCGATGATGATCGGCCCGGCGGCCTGGGTTGGAAGGATCGACAGGCAGAGCAAGGCAAAACATAACATAGAGATTTTAAAAATCGCACGCATATGCACCTCCATTGATAGCTGTTGACCTCTCATTTCCCCATCACCACGAATTGTCATCATGCGCCGTGACAGCAGTTTTATTGGAACGCCTCCTGCCCAAAGGGCAAACAGCATACAAAATTACAATTGCTGCCCCCTCACCCTGTCCCTTCTCCCCAGAGGGGCAAGGGGACGCCAGTCCAACCGGCGGTCAATCGAGGCAGATTTATCGATGTTCCACCATCGCCGCCCGCTAAAAGAGGAAGGACCTGCACCACCTCCCTCTCCCCCAGGGGAGAGGGCCGGGGTGAGGGGGCTATACAGGGGCGCGGAGTCTCAAAAAAGGGATCTTCGAGATGGAGTCTACACGTGCCTGCGACGCATCATTGCCATGCCGGTCAGCAGCAGGCTCGACAACGCCGCAATGATTCCTGTGGCGTCCATGGCCGGAACCGGAACGGCTGTCGACGCGGCGGTGGTAAAGGACCAGGTGGCCGACTGGTCGGAACCGAGCCCGTCGTCGACAACCACATACCAGTCATAGGTGGTCCCCGGCGCCAGGCCGCTCCAGTCGACGGAAGCGGTTCCGTCGGGGGCGACCCCGCCAATGCACTCGATCAACTCGAAATCCCCGCCGGTGCCGCCATAAAAGCACACATCCACGGCAGTCCCGTCCGTATCGGAAACGGTTACACTCAAAGAGGGGTTACGTGAGACGCCGGTGGCACCGTTGGCAATGCTCGGATCCGGATCGGCGGGGGCGGTCGGTGCATTGTTGAACAGAACCCTGGCATCTGCTCGAATCGGCGCGTCTTCTTCGTTGCCGTCGGCGTCCGTGGAAACGGAGTAGAATTCGTAATACCCCTGGCCGTCCGGGTAGGAGAATCCCAGGCTCCAGCCGTCGGCGGGGTTGGTATCCGTGCCTATGGTGGTCCAGGCGCCCCAGGCGAGACCGTCGGCGGCATGGCGGTAGAAAAATTCTACCGAGACAGGATCGATGGTATTGCCGGAACCACCGGTCGTGTCACCAAGAAAAAGTACGTCATCCAGTTGCGCTCCTTCACTGCCACCGTCTGATGTGACGGTCAGCTTGAGCTGGCATGTCGTCGCGGTGTCTGGAAGCATTGCGCTATATTGAACATAGTTGTACCCGTTGGAGGCGTGATAGGTGTCCAGGTCATCTCCAGCCATGCTGAAAAGGTCAAATTCACCAACATCAGTATCTGCCCACAGCCTTACCGCGTCTCCACTTTCGTAGGCTCCTCCAAGAATTTTCAGGAAGGCGCTCACCTGCACACTGTTATATCCGGTCAGATCGACGGGTGAGAGCCGCAGTTCGACTTCAGGGTCCGCATCTTCTATCTCAAAGGAACCACTCCCGGTTCGGTTGTAGTAATTCACAACCCCGATATAATCACCATTGTCTTCGGAGGCTGTGGTCGGCCCTTCGATGCCATTGTAGTAAGTCTCAAAACCAAGTTCGGATGCACCGTTGTATGAAACCGTCGGCTGATCGCCGCCATTGTTTGAAAGAATGCCGGGGGATGTGTTTGTGGCGACATATTTAACCCCGCTGGATCCAGCCGTGGGTTCTTCAAATCCGGTTTGTGAAATGGTCGTACCGCTTATCGGGGGCCCGGCCTGGTAGTCGCCGGCCGTAGCTGTCAGAATGATGGATGCACCCGACTGATTATATGGTTCGACAGCGTCCACCGCCGAGGTGGCCGGATAGCCGATCACCGGCACGGTCGACGCCACCACCGCGTTGTTGCATCGAAATCGCCGGCCTTTGTCTCCTTCATAGGTGTTGATCCCGGTCAGTTCCAGGATGTCGCCCACCGTGCCTGGCAGGGTTTTGGTGTAGTAGGCGCCCTCTTTGTAAACGGTGAGCGCCTGGCCGGCCGAATCCTGAACCGTGGTATCGCCGGTTTTCTCGGCGTAGAACTTCACGTAATGGTTTTCGTGGTCCTCGTCCCAGAAGGAGGCGATGGCGGCATGGTACTCGGGCCGGGCCAGGGCCTCGTCGCGGTTGAGGATGGTGATGGTGTCGCCCGCTTCGGAAATTCCCTCCTGGTCGATGAACTCCGGCGTGCCGTCGAAAAAGCCGCCCTCGCCCCACACCTCGATGACGTCGCCGGTCTTGAGCAGGCCGTCGGTGAGCCCCAGGTGGCTGCGATAGAGCATGATCTCGGAGAAGCGGTGGCCCAGGTCGATGGCGCCGTCGGATCTGACCAGTTCGGAGAGGCCGTAGCCGGTGCGCCGGGCCAGGGTCGCCGGGGTGGCTTCGATGAGGCGGATGAAGGCATCTTCGAAGTAGGGCTGGCTCTCGCTGTCGGCCACCATGGTCACCACGGCCCTGAAGCCGCCGGCGAACTCGGTGTTGAGGTCGTAGCGCGGGGCGATGCCGTCGGCGTACATGGGGTTTTCCGGCGTGTTGTACTGGGCCGTAAAGTCCACCACGCCTTCCCGGATGGAGTAGTCCATATCCTCTGATGTGGTGCCGGAGAGGGGATTCTCGGGGTTTACGAACATGTACTCGCTGATGGCGACCTCGTAGGTGCCGGTCATGTTGATTGGATTTTCCTGATAGGTGATGGCGGTGATCTGACCGTCGTGGGCGGTCACGTGCCAGCCGGCGGAAATGGAGGTGCCCACGTAGTCGGACTGGATCCAGTCCCAGATCTCCTGGCCGGTCATCTGCACCCGCACCATGTTGTCGTCCGACCAGGGATAGGCCTCGTAGATCTCGATGTAGGTGATCTCGCCGGCGGCCACGTCCCGGCGGATGCCGCCGCCGGACTGCAGGGCCAGATCCACGGGGTATCCGAGCTGGCCGGCCTTCCAGACCATGGCGTCACAGATCCAGGCCCCGGCGGCATTGGTGGCGGCCCAGGGGTACTCGCTGACCGTCCACCACTTGTCCTTGTCCAGGGTCAGGTCCACCGCCGAGTAGCCGATGACATCATGGATGCCGTGGGGTGGGGCCGGACTCTGGTTGTTGTACTCGGTGATCAGCCCGGCGATGAGGTTTTCCATGTCCGCATCGGGAAGGATGTCGCTGTTACGGATAACGTGCTTCTGGGCCTGGACGTATTTACCGCTGCCGGTGACTTCAAGTTCACCGATGTACTGCATGTAGGAGGCGGCCTCGGCCACGAGGGTCTTGCCGTTCATGTTGCTCGGCTGCCAGACCCGCTCGGTCCAGGTGTGCCAGTGGCCGGAGATCACCACTTCCGGTGGCAGCACCCCGCCGCTGTCGGCGATGAGTGCGTCCTCACCGGCGGTGACACGGCTCTGGCCCACGTGGGAGAGCAGGATGACCACGTCGCAGCCTTCGGTGGTACGCAGTTCATTGACCATGTCCTTGATATTGATGGTGTCGTTATCCTCATCCTCCCATACGCACTTTCTCACTTCCACCACCCCCACCAGATCGTCTCCCAGGAAGGAGGACGAATCAGTGGTGTAGCCGAGAATCCCCACCTTGGTGCCGTTGACGGTCACCGTGACGAATTCGGGGAAATAGGGCGTCCCGTTGACCGCATCGTAAATATTCATGGAGATGGCCGGGAAATTGGCTTTGTTTTTCATGTTGTTGAGCATCAAGGCCGAGTTGACATCGTGGTTGCCCACCACCACGGCGTCGATGCCCCGACCGCCCAGGGCCTTGAGCTTGCTGTCCAGCAGGTTGTAGAAATCGATCATGCCGCCGTTGCCCCGCAGGTCGCCCAGGGGGTTGCCCTCGGAGATGTCGCCGGCGTCCATGATCAGGGAATCCGGGTTGGCCGTTTTCAATTCCAGCATTTTGGTGGCGAAGCAGGATGCACCGCCGACCATTTCCATCCCCGGCACATCGTCGACCTCCGGCACGTCGAATTCGTGGGGCAGCAGGCGCGAGTGCATGTCGTTCATGTGGAAGATCTTAAAGGCGCCGTCGGTGGGCCAGTCGCCGGTGTAGTCGATGCGCAGGCGAGGGGCCAGGGCGGCGCCGTACTCCCTGGCGTCGAAGGCGCAGGTGCGCCAGGGATCCTGGCCTTCGGTGGCGGGCTTGACCACGAAGCTGACCACGAAGTCACCGTTGGTGGTGAACTCGGTCCGGACGAAAGCGGTCACGTCCCACTCCACCCAGTAGTAGGTCTGGCCGGCCGTCATGGTTGTCTGACCCAGGGCCGTGGCATCAAACCCGGGCTGGTTGTCCCAGGTGATGCCCGTTTCCGTCCAGGTATCGTCCGTGCTCCCATGAACGGCGGCGACCATGTCGTCGGCATCGTCGGCCTTGAAGCAGTAGAGCCGGAGCTTGGCCGAGTTGATGACGGCGCCTGGCGGAACCTGGCTGCTGATGTCAAATTTGACCCAGGCCCGTTCGTTCAGGTAGGAACCGCCGTCGGCGCTGGCCACGTAAAGATTGTTGCTGGTACCGTAGTTGGAGGTCGGCGACGCTTCCACCACCTGGGCGTCTTCGGAGGAACCGATGTCCACCACGCCGGCATGGGCGGTGAGTGAAAAAATTAACAGATAGAAGATCGAAAAGAGGACAATCAGTTGGTATCGACGCATGGCATTACCTCGAACGGTAGACGTTTTGATCGGTTTACGTATGGACACCCCTCACCCCGGCCCTCTCCCCGGAGGGGCCAGGCCGTATGGGGCTGGGCGGTTTTTCTTCCAATTGGATCGAAAATGGGTGGCTGACGCATATGGCCTCTCCATGGTGGAGGGGCACTCTTTGATTTTTTCACCAGTGAACGATGGTACGGGTTTCGTCCCCTCGCCCCTGTGGGGGAGAGGGACCGGGTGAGGGGGTTGCTAAAGGGTCCTTTAAAAACCGGGCCGGCGGAAAACGGACGGCCGCCGGCCCGTCGGGCGTTAAGGAGGTATACGATAACCCGATTAAGCCGTTTTTCTGCGGATGCCGATCAGGCCGACCAGGCCGGAGCCCAGCAGCCAGACGGCGGCGGGGACGGGGACGGCACTGACGCCATTTATCTGCACATTGTCAATGGCGATATCTTCATCACCGGAATCCAAATCGAATGTGAATCGAACATCAAGCACATCTCCTGTTCCGACGATACTCGCCGAAAAAAGGCTAAGTACATCTGTTAACTCAGTACCGTCGCCATTTCCATCGAAGTCGGTATCCAAAGCCGGCACTGCGTTGAAATTGTCGCCATCGGGGATCGATTCAAAGGCCAGCAAGTTCTGGTACGCGCCACCATCGATCCGGTATTCCACCTTGAAGGAATCAGGCAAATCCCAGTCCTCAACATCATCAGAGGCAGTATCTTCTGCGAACAAGCTCGAAAAGGTAAGGTCAGAATAGCCACTGATATCTATACCTGCAAAGGTCATCGTAAGAGGCAGGGTCGCACCTTCACCATCGAGATCCATTCCAGCAAAATAATAATCGCCCTGAACATTGTCGTAAGTTATACTACTATTATGATCTGACCCATCGGTTCGGAGAAAAAAATCATAATAGTTATCCGTAAACTCCGGAACTGAAGTCGTGTAAGCAACGTCCGTATCCTCAAAATCCTCAAATAAAATGATGTCTGCGTTTGCAGCACCTGATAAAAAAACAACCACCAAGATTGCCAGAAATACTCGTTTCACGTTAAACTCCTTTCATTAATAGGGATAAAAATAAAAAACCCGAACCAGGAGCGTATGCTCCGGATTCGGGCTTCCTGATGCCGTTATGGTCAGCGAAGGACCCTGATGTCTATTCCTTCGGCAACCCGGCGATCTCTATTGAAAGCCTGATCCAATGTTTTCAGGCTGTTTTTAAGACCCGTGGCTTTCCGTCCCCCGGTCGCCCGGGGTTTGGCGTTGTCGTTGGACCGATTTCTTTAGTGAGGCGTTGTTTGCATTCGATAAGGTTTCGGTAAAAAACCCGTTCCGTCCTGCAGGCCCGTTGTTATTTCCGGCGCATGGCGATCATGCCGACCAAACCGGAACCCAGGAGCCAGGCGGCCGCCGGAAGGGGCACGGGGCTGGCTTCCATGGAGATGCTGAAGAGACCTAATTTTTCTTCCGTATTGTCCGTGTAGAGCAGGAATGTTGCACTCTGGCCGTTTTCGACCGGATCACTATAAAAATAGAAATCGAGGGCATAATCACTGATATCGTAGGTGTAACCCGAAACACCGGCCATGATGGTCGGGAAAATGGTGTCGGTTGTTCCGAAAACCACCGGGCCATCCTGTTGCAGATAGAAATGAAAATCACCCCAGGGATCATCGCCGGTATTGGTGACGGTTAAGGTGAGGGTGCCTTTCCAATCCGGTTCGTCTTTATGCCCAATCGTCCCGGTGTCTCCCAATCCCATTTCAAAAGCATCGTCTATGGTCACCGAATGCGCTAACGCCGACGACGAGCCCAGCAACAGCCCCAATACCAACATCGTGAAAAGAACGAAAAGCCGCGACCGATTCATTGTTCCTCCTGTGATCCCATGGATCCGGTTGCCTGTGGGCGCAAAAAAAGCCCGGTTCAAGAATAATCTCAATAACCGGGCTTCCTGTTCCCCTGCCGGGTCAGCAAAGTACCCCTCGTACCTGGCAACCCGGCGATCTCTTTGAGACCCGTGGCTTTCCGTCCCCCGGTCACCCGGGGTTTGGCGTTGTCGTTTGGCGAATTAATAATTGTCTTTTGTTAGGCCTGGATAAGGATGCGGTGAGAAAAACGTTATTAGCTGAGCTGATAGCTCAAAGCTGATAGCTGATCGCTCATGGCTCAAAGGTCAAAGGTCAAAGGTCAAAGGTCAAAGGTCAAAGGTCAAAGGTCAAAGGGGGAAATCAGAAGAAGGTTTGGCTGTCAACCGGAAACGGTGGTCGTTGACCACGGTGATCAGTGAACGGTGATCAGTGAACTGGGAACCGAGAACCCGGAACCCGAACGCAGTTCGGAGAACGATCCCCATCCTCGACCTAAAACCTAAAACGTAAAACTACTTAGTGTCCTCAAAACCAATGCAACCCATAGAACCAATTAAACCAACCAACAGCTTTTTCGCTTACCCGTTTACCGACTGTAAACTATCAGCTACGAGCCATGAGCTTATTCTTTCACCCCTCCGACCGTTGTTCCCGCCCTTCCGCCCAGTACCCCCGGTAACTGGCGCAGCCGTCCACTCCCATGAACCGTTCCAGCAGTCTGGTTTTGGTTTTCATCAGGTCCACCACCACCAGGCCGTCGATGGCGTGGCCGAAATCGCGGTCGACGTTAAAGGCCACAAACTGCCCGTTCATCTTGAGGTAATGCTTGACCAGCACGGGGACCCGTTTGCCGTCGGACTCGATTTCGGAAATCATCATGGAGACGTCGTCGATGGAGCCGGTGGACAGCCGGGCATCCAGGTCGCTCAACCGGCCACCGGCGGACAACCGGACCGGGCAACGCGGGGTCACCTGTGCGCTGAGCTTACCCGAGGTGCAGCTTTTTTTGAGAAAACGGATCATGATCTGTTTGGACACCCGGTGATAGCTGTCGCTGATGCTCACCGGCCCGAACAGGATCCGGTATTCGGGATGCCTCACCAGGTAGGCGCCGATCCCCTTCCACAAAAGGGCCAGGCAGTTGGGCTGGCGCTGGTACGTTGAGCGGATGAAGGACCGGCCCAGTTCCAGTGAGTCGGACAGGTAGCGCAGGAGGCCGGGTTTGAACCGGAACAGGGAGTGGGTGTAGAGGCCTTTTGGGCCGAATCGTGAGAGGACGGCGCGGGTGTCCCCTATGCGATAGGCGCCCACGACCTCGGATTTGTCCGTGTTCCAGAGGATCAGATGGCGGTAATAGCTGTCGAACAGATCCACGTCCATGGACCGCCCGGTTCCTTCTCCCACCTCCCGGAAGGTTTTTTCCCTCAGCCGGCCGATTTCCCGGAGAAGATGGGGGATCCTTTCACTGTCGGCAATGAAGACGCTCAGGTGCTTGTGGGCCACCAGGCGGGCGTTTTCCGGCAGCGCGGCCACCTCGGCGGCCAGCAGGGCCCCGGGGACCGGGGGGATCAGGGCTTCCGGCGTTTCCTTTTTAATCCTGACCTGCTTTTTCTCACGGATGACGGATCGATCGTTTTTTTCCATGCGGTTGGCCAGGAAATAGGTCCTGAAGCGCAGCCAGCGGATCAGGGCCTGATCCTTCGGGAAGGCTTTCATGCGGGCGGGCGGGATGCCTGCACCCACGAAGAGCCTGACCCGGGACGCCTGACGGGCGACCAGTTCCCGGCCCAGCATGACGGTGCGAAGGCGCGGATGAATCAAGCCCATCAGGTTGAACAGGATGCTGTTGCGTCCCGGGAAAAAGACGGGCAGGACCCGGGCGCCGCTCATGCGCACCAGCGCGGCCACATGGGAACTCCAGGGCGGGTCGACGACGCGGCGTTTCCCATGGCAGTAATGGGCGACCTCGCCGGCGGGAAAGGTGACCAGGCAGTTGCCCTTTTTCAACCATCGCAGGCAGCTTCTGAAACCGCCTGCATTGGACGCGACCGACGACGCGCGGCCGAAGGGATCGACGGGGATGATCGAATCGCTGATCGGTCCGATTTGCCCGAGCAGATAGTTGCCCAGTATTTTCGTGTCCGGGCGGACCCGCTGCATCAGGTCGCCCAGGATGATGCCCTCGATACCGCCGAAGGGGTGGTTGGCCACCACCACCAGGGGGCCGTGGCCGGGTATTTTGGCAAGGTCGTCGGAGCCGATCAAATAGGTTGTCCCAAGCAGCTGCAAGAGCCGGTTGAAGGCGTCGCCGGTTGCCGGTGACTGCATGAGGCGGTCATGGATGGCGTTGATCCGGTCGATTGCCAGCAGCCGCTCAACCGGCCTGCACGTCCAGTCGGACACGGGGCGCGGCACGGGAAGGCTGAACCTGCGTTGTAAATCAATGAGCTTGCCAGTGGTTGTCATTTGCATCGGCCTCTCTTTTTTGACATGAGGGATTTCCCTATTGATTCGATTGAAAATGGACAACCTCTGTTCAGGGTGTGTTAACGTTGAGTTAAAAATAGATGAGCAGGCGGGACTGAATGCCTATGCCATGTCGGAAACAATAATGGTTTCTCCTCAACTTCAAGCAACTGCTAATGGTTTGCTAATATTCAGACGGTATTTAACTTTGGTCGTTATAGCCTGGCGGGATAGGGTTAGGCCTTAAAAGGAGGGCGTTCATGCGGGTTGGTTTTCTCGCAAGCACATACGGCAAACCGCTATATGCTTTTTGGATTCTTATAACTCTCTTTGTGTGTGGATGCGCAACAACTCATCCCGACATACACCCGGTTAGTGGTTTCGGAGACATTGCCTGGCAAGCACCGCTTTCAGGTGTTAAGGACCTGTCCCTATTGCCCAAAGGAGGGGGGCAGTGGAAATGGGCTGTTCGTGACAAGGATCCACTCATGGTCGGCCAGGTGCCGGTGGATAAAATCGAGTACATTTTCATCGACGATGCGTTTGCCGGTGTCGATGTTGATTTCTCCGGTTATAAAAACCTCAGCCTCCTTATTCGTGACTTGAAGGACGCTTTTGGGGTGCCGACGATAAATAATTCCTCCATTAAAATGATGGTCTGGAAGCCGGAGGGGACTACGGTCATGTTGCGCTATTATAGCAAACTAAATTCCGGCGAAATGAAATATATCCTTGATAATGTCATAAAATAATTTCAACAACTTAAAACAATTTTTCCTAAAATTTGCACGTCTCTAATCAAAGCCTAACATGGTCAATCTAATAAACGACTTTCCGATGGGGCTGCCAACCTAGGGCCCAGGGTATGATGAACAGCTGACGGCCCGAAAAACCCGATTGATATAACTAATTGAGATAAGACCATAGTCTTTTTTACAGCCTTTTGGCTTGATGTGCCTGAGGCGAATCGGATTTGTGTTGGAATGCAAATTTGCAGTTGGCGACTTTTCTGTTGTTTATTTCTGACACCCACTCCGTTTGCGGCGGAGAAATTCATTAAGGTAAGGGTTGCGTATGTCCGCCAAAGTGCTTTTAAAACCAAAAACAAAAAAAACGGATAAATTGAAGCAGTTAAATGATTATCTGGCGAGTATCCGAAAGGAGAACTTTACCGGATATATCAAAGTTAATTTTACACAGGGGAATATCGGGCGTGTGGAGAAATTTGAAGAAATATTGAAGAAATGATGAGTCCTTTAGCCATTCATACGCTATACGTATACAGGTTACCTTTGGAACCAGCCGTTGCCTGCAAAAACGATGGCTGCAATTTATCTGTAGCGCCTTTAATGAAAATAGACACCAGCGACACGAATGAGGCTTAAAAACAGCCATTACGGATGAAATCGTACCTCCCTGACGGACATGGGGCGTGCGGGCATGCACCTTGTCCAGTACCTGCAACTACTCCTTGTATAAAAGGGGTCTAATCCCGGTGCCGATTATTTTCTGGAGGTTTTCAATGATAAGATACCTTGTTGGTTTAGCTGCATTATTTTTAGTGGTTACCGTCGCCGGTAACGCCGTGGCCGATTTCACATACGGCGCCAACAGTTCGCTGACCCTGTCTGTCTTCAACGAAGCGACCAACGTCGAGGCTGGATACGACCTGGGGCTTATCGGCGTCGATTTCACATTGAACCAAGAAAATTTGATCCTGGGAACCGTGGACGTCTCCGATCTTGGTGCCGGTGTGGCTTTGTATTCGGCCACCTCGGCCTGGCAGACTTTTGTCGGCACCACTGTCGAGACCGCACCGCTTATCTCTACCAGGAATATTGCCAGTCAGCAGAATGCCTGCCGTGACATTTGGCTTAATTACGGTGACGTTTCGCCGGCATCGGTTGCCGCTTCCGGATTAAAAACCGCCAACACTTACTTTGCCGACGGCAGCTATGCCAACTTTGTCACCGGCAACGGAGGGCAACCTGCACTGGCCCCCCTGACCACCGAAAGCCACATCGACATCTACCTCTACCAGTATGACGGCGGTACACTGAATAAGGGACTTCTGGATCCGTCTTCCGATTATGCGGCCGTCATCAGAATTACCGACGGTGGGAGTGTGGTGTTGAATCCCGCACCGGTAGACACCGACAACGATGGGCTGAGCGACGAACAAGAAGCAGCAATGTGTACCCTTTTTAACGATGCCGACAGTGACGATGACGGAATTACAGACGGTGCGGAGGACGCCAATCATAATGGCACGGTGGATGACGGTGAGACCGATCCATGCGACATGGATAGTGACGATGACGGATTGCAGGATGGGACGGAAATCGGCATAACCGCAAATGATGTGGGGCCGGATACGAATTTAACTGTTTTTATAGAGGATGCTGACCCTGATACCAGGACAGACCCTCTGGATGGGGACAGCGACGATGACGGGATCTCCGATGGAGAAGAAGATTCGAATCACAACGGTGCATTGGACGATGGTGAAACGGATCCAATCGTATCAAATCGTCCAAAATTGCCCTTTTTAAACTTACTGCTACTGGACTGACAATAGCCGTCAAATAGCATTTGGAAATTATTGTGTACTCCGAACCGATAGGATTGATCTGCTGTCGTTACAGTCGGCAGAGGGTTATGACGAAAAATCAGAAACCAACCGCGCACCTCCCTGGCGGACCCGGGGAACTTGTGCATTTGCCTTTTACAGCACCTTCAGATGCTCCACCTGAACAAGGGTTTTGATCCCGGCACTGATTTCTTTTGGGAGGTCTTCGATGAATAAAGTTCTTGCTGGTCTGGCTGTTCTATGTTTCTTGTTTACCGCCGCCGGCAACGCCGTGGCCGATTTCACATACGGCGCCAACAGTTCGCTGACCCTGTCTATCTTCAACGAAGCGACCAACGTCGAGGTGGGATACGATCTGGGGCTTATCGGCGTCGATTTCACATTGGATCAGGAAAATTTGAACCTTGGAACCGTGGACGTCTCCGATCTTGGTGCCGGTGTGGCTTTGTACTCGGCCACCTCGGCCTGGCAGACTTTTGTCGGCACTACTGTCGAGACCGCACCGCTTATCTCTACCAGGAATATTGCCAGTCAGCAGAACGCCTGCCGTGACATTTGGCTGAATTACGGTGACGTTTCGCCGGCATCGGTTGCAGCTTCCGGGTTAAAAAGCGCCAATACTTACTTTGCAGACGGCAGCTATGCCAATTTTGTCACCGGCAACGGTGGACAACCTGCACTATCCCCTTTGACCACCGAAAGCCACATCGACATCTACCTGTACCAGTATGATGGCGGTACCCTGAATAAGGGACTTCTGGATCCATCTTCCGATTATGCGGCCGTCTTCAGGATCAACAGCGACGGCAGCGTGGTTTTGAATCCGCCACCAGGCAATCGGCCGCCAACGGCCAACGCCGGTGCCGATCAGACGGTTGACGAGAATGCTTCGATCTCCCTGGACGGCAGTGCTTCGAGCGATCCAGATGGCGATAATATTACCTACGCATGGGTGCGTAAAGACGATGAGCCTGTTACAGTGACACTTTCCGATGAAACAGCCGTAAATCCCACTTTTACCGCACCTGAGGTTGGAGGTGGTGGCGTTGAGTTGATTTTCGGCCTGACGGTTACGGACAGCGCCGATAATGTATCCGAAGAAGATACGGTCACCGTTACGGTCGCCAACGTCAACCAACCGCCTGTCGCGTCCGCCGGCGCCGATCTTGCCGTCGATGAAGGCGAAACGGTCACTTTGGACGGAAGCGGCACCAGCGACCCGGATGGGGACGACCTCGTCTACCTGTGGGAACAGATCAATATCGAAAATGCGACCGTCACCCTGTCGGATGCGTCGGTCGTTTCCCCCACCTTTACCGCGCCGCCCGTCGACGCCGATGAAACCCTCTATTTTCGATTGACAGCAACAGACGGCGCCGGTGCTTCATCTTCCGATGAGATGGCCGTCACGGTGCGGTTCGTCAACCAAAATCCGGTGGCGCTGGCCGCACCGGAGACCCAGAATGTTATCGCCGAAGAGACCGTGACCCTTGATGGATCCGGCTCCCATGATCCGGACGGCGGCGACACCATCGCCACGTATTCGTGGGAACAGGTCGGCGGCAGCCCGGCCGTGGCCCTCCTGCCGTCGGCAGACTCCGCATCGGTGTCCTTCACGGCGCCGGCCGTCAACGTCACCCTGACCTTCCAGCTTACCGTGACCGACAGCCATGGCGGCAGCCACGCGGATACTTGTATCGTCAATGTCACCATGGGCGATAATAGTCCGCCGGTACCCCACGCCGGGGAGGACCAGACGGTGTTCGAGCGCACCCCGGTCACTCTGGACGCCAGTGGGACGACCGACGACGATGGGGATGAACTGACCTACCTGTGGGAACAAACGGGAGGGGTGCCGGTAACGCTTTCCAACGATAATGGTATCCAGCCGACCTTTACGTCACCGGACGTCGACGAAGAAATCCAGTTGACCTTTCAGTTGACTGTCTCCGATGCGGAATTCGTTCCTACGGATACGGTCACCATCACCGTCTGGGAAAACCACGCCCCCCCGGCGCCCAGCGTCAACGCACCGCCCGATGGCAGTGAAGTGGACAGCCCGACGCCGACGCTTTCGGTGAACAATGCCGGCGACGATGACGGCCATGAGTTGACCTTTACTTTCGAACTGTATGGGGACCTGGACCTCACGGATCTGCTGTATCAGGAATCCGTGGCCGACTCCGGTGGCAATACAACCGCCTGGCAGGTTCCCGGTAACCTGACTGAAAACAAGACTTATTACTGGCGCGCCCGGGCATCCGACGGTATCGATACCAGCGACTGGATGGCGAAGGCGGAATTTCTGGTCAATGCCAGCCAGGAGGCGCCGGGCGTCCCTGCCGTTTCCTCACCGCCCGACGGTTCCACGGTGGATTCGATTAACCCGCTGCTGGAGGTGACAAACACCACGGACCCGGACGGGGATGCCCTGACTTATGAATTCCGCCTCTATTTGAACGATGATGCAACCGTCGACGATTCCTTCCTCAACAGTCCCAACCCCGTTGTCGAGGAATCCGACGGCACCACCGCCTGGCGGTTGGCAGGGGACCTGGAAGAGGACAGGACCTACTGGTGGCGCACCCGGGCCACTGACGACACCGGCCTGGCCGGCGACTGGAGTCCGATGGTCAGCTTTCTGGTAAACAGCTACAACTACGTACCTTCTACCCCCACCCCGCAGTCGGTTGCCGACGGCTCGGATATACAGAACCTTCGCCCGGAACTGGTTGCCGGCAACGCCGATGACAGCGACGGGGATCCATTGAATTACTATTTCGAAATTGACACCCTGAACACGTTCAACAGCGGTGAGGAGATACTCTCTGCGCCCGTTGCCGGGGAGACTGACGGCTCGACCGCCTGGCAGCCGGAAGATGATCTGGATGACAACACCCTTTATTACTGGCGGGTACGTGCCCATGACGGACAAGCCTACAGCGACTGGGCCCTGGGTTCGTTCTTCGTGAACCTGGAAAACGATCCGCCGTCTGTTCCCCAGGTCTTCTCGCCGGAGGACGGGGCCGCAGTCAGCACCTACGCACCCACCCTGGTGGTGTTGCCGGTCACGGATCCCGATGACAATGAAGAAGAGATTGCCTACGACTATCGGCTTTATGCGGAAAGCGACCTCACCACGCCCCTGGCCGAAGAAAGCGGGGAGGAAACAACCTCCTGGACGCCGAACGGAGCCGATCTCCAAAACCACCGGAGGTACCTCTGGCAGGCGCGGGCTTCTGATGGTGAGACAAACAGCGACTGGTCCTTCTATTCGGCCTTCACCATAACAGCCAACAATTATATTCCGAACGTGCCGACGATCAACCAGCCATACGACGGGGGTACCGTGGACACCCTGAATCCTGTCCTCGGTGTGATCACCCCCGAAGACGAAGACGGTGACGAGGTCAACATCGTGTTCGAGCTTTACGGGGATGAGAATCTGAGCGATTACGTGGCCGACCACGAAACCGTACAGGGAGACGCTACGACCACATGGACGGTCGAACCGGCGTTGACCGACAATACCACCTATTACTGGCGGGCCCGGGCCACGGACGGCGTCCACAACAGCAGCTGGACCGGCACCGCAAGTTTCCGGGTCGACCTGGACGGCGACGATACGGAGGTGGACATTACGGTTGTGCAGTCTGCGTCGGTGTCCGCCGATTCACCCAATGACACCGTTGTGGTTGTGGACGACGGCGGTAACCTGGACGGCGTACAGGTGACCATCCCGGCCGGAGCGCTGGAGGAAAATACCACGATTTTTATCGGTGAGGCGACCCGGGCGCCCTCCATGCCGGAGGAAACGCTGGGTGTGGGCGCGGTAATCGAATTCGGCCCCTCCGGCCTCGCGTTCAATACGCCGGTGCAAGTGCGGATACCCTACGATCCCGAAGCGTTGGCGACGGCCGGTCTGGATTCCCCGGATGTGTTGCGTGTCTACACCTATGACGAAACTGAAAATCACTGGGTGGAAATCCCCATTGCCTCGGTGGATACGGCCAACCAGGTGCTGGTTTGCCAGCTGGAGCACTTTTCCCTCTATGCGGTGGGCGCCGCCGGTAGCCCGTCCATCGACGCCTCAGGAAGCGGTGGTGGTGGGGGGGGCGGCTGTTTCATTTCGGCGATCGCCGGGCCCGCAACTGCGGCACCGGGCCTGCGCCCCGGCATTCTCGCGATCTCTGCTGCGCTGGTGTCTGCATGCTGGGTCTGCATACGAAACGTATGGTTGAAACAATTATAACTATTTGAAATAAAAATTAATAAGTTTTTTTGTCAATGCCTAACGGACTTCAAACCCAGCCCTAATAAATCGCTAATATTGGTCGCGTAGGTTCAGGGCAACTGAGTGAGCGACACCGGGTTCCAGCCGACCGACGGTCATGAAATCCGGCGGAAAAAACAATCAGTACAGACAGCAGGGGTCCTTTGCTGGCCTGGATCAACCATCAGGTACCAGAAAGCCCGGAGCACGAAAAGATACTTCGTCCTCCGGGCTTTTTTTATTCTTATCCATTCCAACGCCAAAGGGGGTGATCGCAGAAAGCGCAAGCAGGCTGTGCGCAAAAAAAGTAAACGAAGGTCAACTTGTTTAAATAGATCCGGCCATGGCGCCGGAACCAGCCTCCAGAAAAAGCCAAACCCCGGGTGACCGGGGGACGGAAAGAAACAGGTCCGGTTAGAGTGTATTTTCAGGAACGTTTTTAACAATGATCCGGATGGCATCGGATACGCTTTGAAAACAAGAAGACGAGGACCCGAAATCATTCACTCGCGCAGGACGGCTGATCCGCCTGGAAAACAAACCAAGCATTTTATTTTTGGAGGTTATTTCGATGAAAAAGCTTTTTTCTGTTTTAGCAGCTGTCTGTCTCGTGTTCGCCGTTGCCGGCAACGCCGCCGCGGCTTTTACCTATGCTTCTGAAAGTTCTCTGGGCTTGTCTACCTATAACTTAGATTCCAACGAGGAGATCGGTTACGACCTGGGTCTTCTCGGCGTGGACTTCACCCTGGCCGATCAGGACCTGCTCCTGGGCAACATTGATACTTCTGATCCTGCAATGGGTGTAGCTCTGTATTCCTCTAACAGCACCTGGCAGAGCTTCGTCGGAACGAACAACGAATATGCTCCGGTTATCTCCGGGTCCGGAATTATTCTTATGCAGGGTGCGACCCGCGAAATCTTTGCAACATACGGCGATGTGTCTCCTGCGACTGTGGCGGGAACCGCTAACGGCGGGAAAACCGCTTCCAATTATTTCGCAGATGGCGCCTACGCTGGTCTCCTCACTGGCGGATACGGCATGGCCTCGCTGGCTTCTCTTGCCATCGACGGTCAGGTCGACATCTACCTGTATCAGTACGACGGCAACACGCTGAACACCGGTTTCGACGCTGCCACCGACTACGCCGCCATGGTATCCATATTCGACAATGGCGATGTTGTACTCAATGCCCCTAGTGCCGTTCCTGTTCCTGCAGCCGTCTGGCTGCTGGGTTCCGGACTGCTCGGCCTCATCGGAATCCGCAGAAAGAACGCTTAGTTCGCACAATGCATCTCACGCCCGCCACATTGGGGTGGCGGATTAATCCATCAAATCGAATTTTATGAGGAGAGAAACAATGTTTAAAAAAATCGCAAGGGGAGCCCTGATTGGCGCAGCAGCGCTGGCCATGGCCGTACCGGCCCACGCCTTGACCGAAGTTCACCTTTTCGGCGCATCCGCCCAGTACACCTTCTGGATTGATGCTGCGCCCAAGTTCCTGTCCGACCCTGCTGGCGCCGCTTGCCTGGGAACTGTTCAGCACGCCGCATCCGGCGATGTCACCGACAACGAAGCCACCATGGACGAACGTGACGCCGGTGCCGCCCGCGGCCTGAACTGCCAGGGCGTCGGTGAGGAAGTCGTCATCACCTACACCACCTTTTCCTCCGTTAAAGGCATCCAGGCGGTGAAGGGCTCCGCCACCTTCGACGGCTGCCCGGCCGGCGAAGCCGGGGTCCCCGACTGGCAGGACCTGGACGGTGACGGCAACGGCGTGACCTGGGGGCCCTACCCGGGAACCGCCGGTTCTGTGGATGACCTGGAATGCCAGGATATCGTCATCGGCGCCTCCGACGTGGCCGGCGAGACCTTCAACCAGGAATCCCACGGTGCGCTGTACGGACCCGCTGGCGGTGACTGGTACGATTCCTACGCCACTCCCGAAGATACCACTGGCCTGGACGAGTGCCGCCCCATCGTCGTGCCCTTTGCCTTCTTCGGTAGCGACAACCTGCCGGTCATCCCGGCCGGTGCCCAGGGCAACCTGACCCGCCTGCAGGCCGTCTCCATTTTTTCCGGCCAGGTCACCAACTGGAGTGACATGGGCTACAGTTCCTTGCCCGTCGCAGCCTGCCTGCGTCACGCCGGTTCCGGCACCCATGCCACCCTGGATGCGGCCGTCATGCGCGGCGACTCCCCGCTGCTCAAGGATGAGGCCCTTCCGGGTTCCTTCCCCGTTTTTATGGGTTACGTGCCGGTGACCTATTTCAACAAAGGCTCCTCTGACGAGGTCAAATGCGTGCGTGACGCCGGTGATGCCGGTTTCGGCGCCGTGGGCTACGCCGACGCCGACAAGAACGGCGCCGATTTCGACCCGGCCGAACCTAAAAAGGCCGACCGCATCCAGCGCTTGAAGTACATGGGCGCCGACGCCACCGTCGACACCATTTCCAACGGCATCTACGACTTCTGGAGCGCCCAGTGGCTGTACTACCGTGCCGACGAAGATCCAACCGTCAAAGCCAAGGTTGTCGAACTGTGCAATTATGCCTCCATCGGCGCCAACATTCCCGCCAGCAAGGCTGGTTTCTGGGCTGCCGAAGGCGACATGAAGGTGACGAAGAGTACCGACTTCGCCTTCCCGAGCTGGAAGTAGTCATATCGCACCATTGTTCGCAGAGCTGCGGACGGGCCCCTTCGCGGGCCCGTCCTTTTTATTTTTTTGTAGTCCGATTAACGCGGGCCTAACAAAAATGAGTGAAAAAACGGTTTAGATTGCAAGCCGACCATAACCGATGATTGCCCGATTAAAAAGGAGTACTCGACCATGCTGCCGATGCGACGAAACCTGACCGTTGTGAACAATTGGCGTCCGTTGATGGCCGCCCTTTTTGCGGCCCTGTTGGCCGGATGCGCAACGATTTCGCCGCCGCCACCGCCGATCGCCGGCGATGACAAGGTGCTGCTGGACTACACCTGCCGCCTCGAGGACGGTGCCATTTTGGCCACCACCAGCAGGGCCGATGCCTTTGCCGATGGGACGCAACTTTCCCATGCCTTCATGCCCACGAAAGCCTACGCCGCGATACCCATAACAGCGGGTGCCGAAAGACGTCTGCCGGCGCCGCCGGACATTCTTCCGCTTATGCCTGAAATTGCCTACCAGGTCTCACACCAGCTCACCGGACAGACATATGAAGAAACCCACGCCATGACCGTAGGCGCCGAGGCCATCGAAGGACTGTCTGACATGGCACGCTTCATTCAGTTTGCCCGTACCATGCAGCGTCCCAAGCAGCGCAGCGTCCCCAAGGAGCAGTTCGTGGCCAACACAGGGCAGGAGCCGTCTGCCGGCCAGGTGCTCTTCCCTGACCAGGTCATGCAGTGGCAGGTGATTGCCGTAAAAGAAGATACTGTGGAGGTCCGATATCTGATCGAAGACGGCAAAAAAGTAATGATGCACTACGGCGAAGCAGTGGTACGCGATCGGGGCGATCACTACGACTTTGAGATCGACGTCCGGCTGGGGGGGTTGGTGCGCGTCGGGCCGTACATCGGACGCATCAGCAAAATCGATGACCGGTTGTTTACCGTTGACTTCGACCATCCTTTCGGCGGGCGTGAACTGGCGTGCGAGGTGACGGCCCATCCCTTGGAACAAGATACCGAATAAGCGTCGACACCCCAAAAAAATGGTTGCAACTGGAGAAAGACTGCATCCACGCCTTTCTTCAAAAAAAAGGACGCAATCCCAAATGAATGTTTCTGCCCAGATGTATTTCAAGGCGCTGGCCACTCTTTGCACTGCAGTATTGATGGTGGCCGGTGTTGCCTGCCATGCGGGTGACGGATCCAAAGCGGACAGCCCCATCGAAGCTGCTGTCAATGACTACGAGTCCTTTCAGCAATTGATCAATCAGTCCATTGAGGCTGCTGAAACCAGGGGACAAAAGGATGTCTACATTCACCTTAAAGAGGATGCGGACACCGTTCAGCCGGCGGATCTGGTGACTGCGGAATACACGGTCCTCGACCCGCAAGGGCGCGTTGTATATTCCACCCGGCCGGAGATGTTTGCACGCATCGACGCCCGCTACCGGGTTTTCTTCGCCCAAGCCGGGGCGGCCACCGGTCCCGAAACCCTGCTTGCCGGCCTATCCGGCCTTTTTCCCGGAGCCGGCCATGCCGTGCTGGGAATGCAGCCGGGCCAGCGGCGTACGGTCACGGTATCATCGGAAAAGGGATTCGGACCCGCCGATGAGAGCAAGATCGAGACCTATCCCCGCCGGCGGAACCTGCCCAAAACCACCGTGCTCCCGGTCAGCGCTTTTCTGAAAAACTTCGACACCGCGCCGGAAACCGGCAAGATTGTGCGATTGTCTCCCTATTTTCCTTCAAGGGTGAATGGCGTTAAAGCCGGGATGGTCACCCTGGATAACCTCGCTGCGGACGGCGAAACCGTAGAGGAACCATTTGGCCGGGCCACGCTCGCGGTGGAAACGGATCGCATCGTACTTACCCTGGATCCGACCATCGGTGCTTCCTTTGATGCCAACGAGAAAAAGGGGGTCGTCAGCGGCAAGGATGAAACCCATTTCACCGTGGACTATAACCACCCCCTGGCCGGTAAGAATCTGACCTTTGAGGTGTCCGTGAATGACCTGAAAAAGTTCAGCGTTTTCGAGAAGATCGAGATGCCCTGGATCGAGGACCACGACACAGCCATGGAACAGGCGGCGACCACCGGAAAACCCCTGGTGCTGGTGCTTTACGCTGAATGGTGCCAGTGGAGCCAGCGGCTGCTTACCCACACCTTTAATGATCCGCGTATCAAGCGCTACCATGACCGTTTTGTATGGTTGAAAATCGATTCGGATAAAGAACGGGTCTTCAAGGAGGTTTTCGAGCAGGATGGGTTTCCAATGGTCGTACTGATGGATCCACACGGCGAGATCGTCAAAAAAATGGGTGGATTTCAGGATGGCGGGACTCTGGCCCTGGCGCTGAATAAGGTGCTCGGGGAAGGTCCCGGAATGCAGCAAGCGGCGCACGCGATTAAACATGTTGGGGCGGCGTCGAAGGTAGAAGACGAAGAATGAAGATCAAAGATCCTAAAAGAATAGCTGGTATGCAGATATTCAGAAGCGGAGTTCCATGGAAAACAATCATTCGAACGTGCCGTCGTCAGACAGGCCAATCCCAACGGTAATCGTGCGTCTGCTATTCGTACTGCTGATTTTTTCAATCCTTTTTTGTCATGGTGTTGCCCTGGCCGGGTCCGATGACACGTTGGTCACTTTCGAGATTGATGAATTTGAGGTCAGCGGAAACTCGGTTTTCCCACAAGAGATCTTATTGGAAGTGTTGAGCGGATACCTGGGCAGCGGTAAAACCGCTGACGACGTTGAAAAGGCTCGCTTTGCCCTTGAGCGTTACTACCACGAGAAAGGATACCCCACCGCACTGGTCAACATCCCCGAACAGACAGTGGAAGGCGGCATTGTGCGTCTGGAGGTGATCGAAAGCAAGATCCGCAGGGTGAGAATTACGGGCAACCGATATTTTACTATGGAGAAGATATTGAACGCCCTGCCGACCTTCAGGGAAGGCAAAATGCTCTATGTGCCCAACGTGCAGAGTGAACTGGCGGTAATCAACCGCAATCCCGACCTTAAGGTGGCTCCGGTGCTCATGCCGGGCAAGGAACTGGGCACCATCGATGTCGAACTCAAGGTCAAGGACAAACTGCCCCTGCATGGCAGCCTGGAACTCAACAACCGCAATACCCACACCACGACCGATCTGCGGCTCAACGGCATGCTTCGCTACGACAACCTCTGGCAGAAGGACCATGCCATTTCGTTTCAGTTTCAGACATCTCCTGAGGATACCCAGGAGGTCAAGCTGATATCCGGCTCCTATGTGTGGCCGTCCTTTTTCGGAGAGGACAACATGAGTGTCTTATACGGCGTCATTTCCGACAGTGATACCGCATTCGGCAGCGGGTTTACGGTGCTCGGGAAAGGCTATATCGTCGGTTATCGCGAAATTATGCCGCTACCGCGGTTAAATGACTACGCCCATAACCTTACGCTTGGCGTCGACTACAAGGATTTCGACGAAGACCTTGGATTTGGCGACGACGTGGAGGAGACGCCGGTGACCTATGTTCCGTTAAGTGTATCATACAGCTCTTCGCTGCGCAGTGAATCAGGCGTGACCCGCTTTAGCACCGGGCTGGATCTGGCCCTGAGGGGGCTGGTGAGCAGCGAGTCCGAATTTGTTAACAAACGCTACAACGCAAGGGGCAACTATATCATTTTTGGGGCAGGGGTGGATCGGGAGCAAAATTTGCCCCTGGGCATGAGCCTGTTGGCCAAAATCAACGGTCAGTTGGCGGACCAACCTCTGATTTCCAACGAGCAATACACAGTGGGGGGGATGATGAGCCTTCACGGTTACAAAGAGAGCGAGGCCAGCGGCGACAACGCGCTGCATGGCAATTTCACGTTCTCCAGCCCAAATCTGGCGGACCTTTTCAAATGGGGGGACCGGCTGAAAATCAACCTGAGAGCTTATTACGACGCAGCCTATCTCACGGTGAACGATCCACTTCCCGGTGAAGATGAGGAGACCACGCTTCAAGGAACGGGCGTCGGGATTCGGGGGACATGGGATAACCGCATCGAAGTCGTGGTGGACTGGGGCCTGGCCCTTGAAGCCACCACCGATACCGATAGCGGCGACAACGTTGTCTATTTTCTGACCAAGTTCCAATTTTAAGCCAGCTTATATTTCTCAATTTGTGTTGGGGTATTTGCTGTATCCCAATACCTGCTTTGAATGAGAAACGGCAGATGCTTGACCCACGCCAGCATCGCCTTCTAATTTTTTTTAAAATTCCGACTCATTTGTCTTTATCGGCTGAACGATAATCGGCATGAGGATTTTATGATGAGACGTTTACGATCCGTTAATCGAATGATGGCCCTTTACCTTGCGCTGGCACTTGCCTGCTGCCCTGCGACGCCGGTTTTCGCAGCAAGCATTCCGGGCTATTATGGTGGTGTCGGTAATCTGGTAGCGCCGGCAGCCAACCAGATTCCGCAGATTCAGAACATCGTTCAGGGGGTTGCTGGTCTTGAACAGGTGAGTAACAACGGCCTCATTGTCCATCAGGATCAGGAAAAGGCGATTGTAGACTGGAAATCCTTCGATATAGGCGTCAACGCATGGACCCACTTCGACCAGCAGGGAAATACCAACTGGAGTGCGCTCAACCGCATCTATGACCAGAACCCCAGCCAGATCTTCGGCAAACTCACCGCCGACGGTACGGTATACCTGATCAACCAGAACGGAATGCTCTTCAGCCCGGGAGCCTCGGTAAATATTCATTCTTTGGTGGCCTCTTCACTGAACCTGACCAATGATGATTTTCTGGCTGGCACGCGGGCTTTCGAAACGCAAAATTATATGGATGCGTCCATGTACGATGGCGCTGCCGCAGTGGTTGCCAATCATGGAACGATCCAGACGGATGAAAACGGGTCGGTGATTTTACTGGGGCCGACTGTAGAGAACAGCGGTTCCATCACTGCGCCGCTGGGCAACATCATTCTGGCCTCCGGAACCACGGTTACAATGGAAAATCAGATTCAGGCATCCAACAACAAGACCGTGGTCAACGCCGGCGGCGATTCCAGTCTGGCCGTCAACTATGATAGTGGTCGTTTGGAGGCCGAACTGGGCAACGTCGGGATGTACGGACGGGTCGTCAACCAGGAAGGCCTGATTCGGGCGGTAACGGCCGTCAAAAGCAACGGGCAGATCGAACTCAAGGCCTCCGAAACGGTTACCCTTGGCGAGCAAAGCCGGACAGAAAGCCCGATTTCCACGTCCAGCGAAACGGTGCATGAGTCTTTTGAATTCGGAGGCGGCGAAATCGATATCAGCAGCGGAGGTTTGATTGATGTCAAGGGCTCCATCGTCGCACCCTCAGGCAGTGTTTCCCTGAACGCTGACAGCCGGGTTTACCTTGATTCCGAAAGCCTCATTGATGTCAGCGGCAATTGGGTGATTTTGCCCGCAGGGTCCTCAGTGGCCAGCCTCCAACTCAATAGTGTGGAGCTTAAAGATGACTATGCACAGAAAGATGGGACCCTCCAGGGAGAAACGATCTATTTTTACCAGGTTGAGGGCTCAGGGATTGGAGACGTTTCCGGAGCCTTGAATTCAGAAGAGAAAACCGCTCTGGAATTCAGCACACAAGGGGGCATAATCCAGATCGATTCCGGAGGCGATGTGGTTGCCCGTTCGGGATCGATGCTCGATTTTTCCGGCGGCGGAATCATCTACGAGGAGGGGCATGTCGAAACGACCCTGCTGATTTCGGGAAACCAAGTTTATCGTATCGAGGATGCGCCCGAAAACGTCGCCTATGACGCCATTATCGGGCCGGACAATCCGATCAGCGACACCAATGAGCGCTTCGGTATTACGACGAGCTACGGTGGCGGGTTTTACGTGGGATCTGCAAATCCCATCCTGAACTACCACGCGGGGTATCAGGAAGGCGCCGACGCTGGCATACTTAATGTCAATGCACCAGTGGTGCTGCTCAATGCCACTTTGGACGGTTCAGTGCTACCGGGTGTCTACCAGGTCGAGGAAACCGAGACCCAGGATGAAAACGGCTACCAGTCTACCCTTGGAACCGTCAGACCCTCGGCGGGAACTTTTAACATAGGAAAAAAGCTCACCGACAGCAGGTATGAGGATGTGGATCCGATTGTTGAAGAGATCCTTGTGAGTGCCCAAAAATTTATCCTGCCGGATGATTTCAGTGCCACCAGTGATCTTCCCGATGCGTTGGCTGGGGTGTCGATGATTTCGGAAGAAATTTTGAACGATTCCAGTTTGAAAAATGTCACCCTGGCGGTGCGGGAAGGCATCGTCGTGGATGCCGATGCACGCATCGCGATGGATCCAACCAGTTCTTTGACCCTGTTCGGGAGGCACATCGAACATCACGGAACAATCGTTATTCCCGAAGGCAGCGTTTCCATGGAACTGGCAAGCAACCTGACAACCGATGAATTTGTGGGCAGCGAACCCAACCCCGAATACGTCAGCAGCGCCGATTTGGGCTATGAACGCATCTATCTGGCTACGGGAAGCATCATCGACGTTTCAGGGCAGCAGGTCGACCTTTCAACGACAGCAAGCCTGGAAGGTTTGATTTCCGACTACAGTCGTATTGAGGGTGGCGATGTCAGCCTTGTAGACGGAACCCTGGCCGGTGAAGGTGTAATAATCATGCCCGGAGCCGCCATCGATGCCAGCGGCGGATGGCGGATCGACGAAAGTGGTGAGGTTGACTGTGGTGACGGCGGATCTATCCAGGTCGCCGGATCGTCCATTGCTCTGGAAGGGGACCTTTACACCCATTCGCTCTCCGGCGCCAATGGCGGTACGCTTGATCTCCATGCCCAGCAGGTAACCGTTGCGGCACAACAGCCGGAACCGAATTCGATTATCACCGATCTGGGCGCTACAGATCCGCTTCTCGAAGGGGTGGCAACCCATTTGATGATCAGTGACGACCAGATCGATTTGACCGGAGCTTCAAACATCGTTTTGACCAGTGTGACTGATATAGCTGTCGAGGACGGGGTAAAGCTTGAACCGTCTACCTTGAAAATTTCAGGCCCAGGCTCTGGTGCAGTGGATTCCAACGGGAATATTGCAAACTATACCTCTGCAGAGGATGTATACAACAACGGAGAATACATACGTGCAGATACCAATGAAATCCAGAAGTCCTCCATTACGCTCACCGCCGGAAAATCCCTTGGTGGTCACTATGTGATTCCGGGAGAAATTGATGCTCTCAACCAACGGGCGACGGCACGAGTGGATTCCGATGCTTCGGTCATTGTTTCTCCAATGGGAAACATATCTGTATCAGGGCCTTCGGTTGAGATTGCGGGCACAGTTTCGGCGCCAGCGGGAAGCATAGGGTTGGAGTCGACTTCCGACTTGAGTGGAGCAGCATTGGCCATCGAATCTGGATCCTTGGTATCAGCAGCAGCATACCTGATGCCTGCCGATTTACTTGCGGATACGGGCGTCGCTGTCGCCTACAAGCCATTGGATGGCGGCGCTATCAGCCTTTCGGCGTTTAATCTATTCGTAGAACCCGACGCGGTTTTGGATGTGTCCGGCACCGATCGCATTGAACACTTGCTTTTGACTCCGAATGGAAGCTACACCGGGGAAACAACTGCCGGTTCACCGGGTACCCTTGAATTTGAGTACTCCAAAGAGTTGCAACTTGATGGCGTGATCAAAGCGGATGCCCGGCTGGACGGAATGATCGGAGGCACGCTGTCGTTGACACGAACCGATTCATTTACAGCCCTTTCCGTGGGATCCGAAGACATGCAAACCTATATTCATTCGGGTTTTGACAATATTACCATATCAAGTTACGGAGAAATCCAGTTTGCGGATGAATTGACAACCCACGTTGACGGTAAACTGACACTGGATGCGCCGATTATCTCAACTGATGACCATTCTGTTTCCCTGAGTGCGCCATGGATCGTTCTGACCAATACCTATTGGCCAGGAGAAGAATCCCCCGCCCTGCAGGGTGGCAACCTGAAGCTTACCGCAGACTGGATTGACATCGCAGGCGATATCGCTCTGTCAGGATTTGAGACCATTAGCCTCCATGCCAACCGTGATATCACGCTGGCGGATTATTTTTATGATACCAAAGACTCATTGCCTGTCGTATGGAGTGGCAGCCTCGAAACTGCTGCGGACTTGCTCATCGATGCCGACCGGCTTTATCCAACCACTCAAACTGTTTTTATTCTCAGTTCCGGCGGTGACCTTACCACCCGGTCCACAACCGACAATTCGACGGCCGCACCGGTCATGTCCGCCGGTGGCAGCCTGGCAGTTAATGCCGCCAACATAACACATACCGGCAAATGGTATGCGCCTGCAGGCCAGCTTCAATTCACGGTGGACAGCCAAGACGGCCGCATTTACCTGGAAAATGGCAGTATCTTATCCGTGGCAGGAGGTGCCCGGGTCAACTACGGTATGATGGACGATGAGGCCGTTGTCTGGCAGGTACTTGATAAAGCTTCCAATAAATATGTAGAATTTGAAGGGGCGTTGGAAAGTACGGTTTCCCTGTCCGGTGATGAAGTTGTCATGCAGGACGGTGCCCTCGTGGATCTTTCAGGAGGTGGTGAAATCTTCGCCTATGGTTTCCTACCGGGGGTAGAGGGCTCCACTGATCCATTGGAGGAGACGTACGTTATCGTGCCTGGGGCAGGAAATTCAGGCGAGACGATCTACCTGGAAGGCAATGCTCTGGTTGATGAAGGTTTTTATACCATACTTGATGAATCCTTCGCGTTTTCTGATGGGGCCATGATCGTCGAAGACCTCGGCGCGGCAGCTGGCACGTATGGAGACAATTCGTTGACCAGCGAGGGCTACCCAATCAGTGCCGGCTACACGACAGTTGGGTCGGAAACCGGTGCCACATATGCCACCTCTCAACCACACTACTTCAGCGTGCGTGAATCGTCGGATGTTCTGGCAGAAGGGAACTTTACCATAGAGCAGATAACTACCGGTGATGCCGGTTCGTTGTCCGTCCAGGCGAACACGACCATTTTTAACGCAACGGTGCAATCTACGGCACTTGAAGGCTATACCGGAGGTACGCTTTCGCTCGCCAGCAAAAAAGTTATCGCCAACACTGCGGGCGCCCAGTTGCCGGCTGATTTTTCTGCCGACAGCCCGATCCCGGATGAACTGATGGACCAACTGATTGTCAATGCAACCGCCATAAGCAACAGCGCCTTCGAAACGGTAACCCTTGGCGATACAGCCATTACCGAACAGGTGGTTTTTGACGCGGGATCGATACTCGAAGCGGTTAACCTTACCGTCGCGGCCTCGGACCGTATTGTGGTGGCGTCCGACTCTATGCTCAGCGCTTCAGGAGAGGCGGGCGGCATCCTCAGCCTGATTTCTCCAGAAGGGATGATATCCATCGAACCGTCCGCGACCCTTCATGCCACGCACGATATTAGACTCGATACGATCAATTTAAACCTGGATGGAAATCTTGAGGTCGACAACAGCTCTCTTACCTTGATCAACGAGAGTATATTTATCACTGCCAACCATGACATCGCGTCCATATCCAACGGGCTTTTCATCGATGAGGCGATGTGGGCCAAGGTTGAAGGCATTGACTCCATCAACCTGTGCAGTCATTCGGACATCACTTTCCTCAGCGACTTCCGGATGCAGGCTGCCGATATCCTCACCCTTGACAGTGATCGTATTGTCCTGAGCACCGGGGTTGACGTAACCGTTGAAGCATCCCAAATCCAATTGCAGAACACAAGCCTCAAGGGGGAGGTGTTCGCCGAAATCGATAATCCAACGAACGGGCCGGCAGGATCCCTTTTCTTTCAATCCGACGACATGACCATCGTTTTCGGTGCCATGACAGACCAGGGGGGCGCAGACGATGCGGCCAACGACCTGAGCATTATCGGTGCCGGAGCAATGACAATCCAGGCAGCCAACGAACTGGTCGTTTCAGGCACGGGCAATTTGGTTACACAGGGCGATCTATCCATCGAATCCGCCGCCATCATGACGGCTTTGACAGCGTCGGTGGATGACAATGGTGCTGTCACATACGCGACCGCCGATGCTGGGATGATATCCAGTTCAGGAACGGTGTTCACCCAAGCCAATGGAAACACCTGGACACCTCCAGACAGCTACGGCGGAGAATTGACCTTGAAGGGCAGGGCTGTCGACCATTCCGGCCTGATCCTCAGCCCTGCCGGATCGGTTCAACTGGTTGCCACGGGTACAACCGACGGCGATGGCATTTATTTGCGCGAGGGCTCCTCGATTGATGCCAGGGGCAGCGACTACGCCACTTCAGGAACCGTTTTCCTGGAAACCGAACATGGCAGTATTGAGATTGCCGCCGGCGCAATCGTCGATGTTTCAGCCGGAGGACAGGGGGACGCCGGCGCGGTTTCAATCTTTGCACCGGAAAAGAATGTCAGCATCGAGGGAGACCTCTATGGCCAGGCCGGGGAAGGGGGGGGCGGGGGCAGTTTCTATCTGGAGACCCTGTCCATCAATGATTTTGCGACCATTGCCGAACTGCTTGCGGAGAGTGACTTTGAAGGGAAGGTTGAACTGCTGGCCAGACAGGGCAACATCACGGTCAACGAAACAGACGAAATGACTGCCGATAGCATCACCCTTTTGACGGACGGTGGTAGTGTGGTGATTGAAGGTGAACTGGATGCGTCCGGGACGGAAGGCGGCGGCACCCTTGAAATCTATGCTTCCGACGACATCAATCTGCTCGATGGAAGCGTTCTGGATGCCTCCGCTACAGAAGCCGGTGACGGTGGCCAGGTTTTACTGGCGGCTGCCAGCGGAACCATCGATTTCCACGAAGGTGCGAAGATAAATGTGAGTGGAAGCGGTACCGACTTCTCAAACGGTGCCGTTTATCTTCGGGCCATCAGGAACGAAAATGGAATTACCGGTACCACCGGGATGAACATGGTGCTCAAGGGAGAGATTGTCGGCGCGTCGGCGGTTATCGCAGAGGGCGTGGGCATATACGAAAACAACACAGTCACCGCTGACTACCTGGACGGCCTCGTTGACCAGGCCGCCGACTGGACCGCACATCTCCGTCTCGATAATGATACGACACCTGCTGTTGAAAATATCCTGACCGTTCTTGCGGGCATCGAAATCCGGTCGGCAGAGAACCTGGCGGTCACTGAGGAGATTGACCTTGCCGGTTACGCAGAGGACATGGCATACGGCGTGTTGACCTTGCGCAGCGCCGGCGATCTGATCATCGGCGCCGATATCATAGATGCGCGTACTGACGTATTGACCCTGAGGGAAAACACGGCCCAGGAATCCTGGGGCATCAATCTGGTTGCCGGTGCCAATTTTGCCGGCAGCGACTTCATGGCGATCGATCGGTCTTCGGGTTCGCTGCCGGGGCGTATCCTCTTCGAAGATGGCGTCCGGGTGTACACGGAAAATGCGACCATTCAATTCGCCTCTGCCGGAAATACACAGTTGGGGGTTGTGGGGTCACAGGACGAACCCATGACGAACAACCGTATGCAGTACAACATCGGTTCTTTCAACGGTACGGTCTTCGGTCTGGTTGGCGGCGATCTCAATATGAAGGATGGCGGAATTCAGACCGCGACCGGGGACATTCGCATCGAGATTACAGGCGACCTGAACTTCATTAGGGAAGAAAATACCATTGGGGCGATACGTACCATCGGCGAGGCGCCCGATCCGGACCCTTATACTAATGCGAATGAGCTCAGAAACCTCTTGAATAGGTACTGGTCATACGCTGACGGCGGCGATATCGATTTAGAGGTTCAGGGCGATGTCATTGGCCAGCCATTTGCAATAGATTGCTGGGATGCATCCTCATACAATGGGGCATTCTATCACGCCGAGTATAGCAATGGGGGCAGCAGGGGCATTGTTACTATGGCCGGTGGTGATATCACACTCAATGCAGGCGGACGTGTGACCTGTGCGGTTGGCCTTTTTGGTATGGGAGACCTTGACCTAACAGCTAAACAGGATCTCGACGGCCGGTTCCTGGTCTATGACGGCCAAATCGATTTGAACTCCTACGAGAACTTCGGCACACTTACAAGTTTCGACAACCAACCTATTGAAGCTTTCGATACCCAAATTGAGTTGGTGGCTCAAGGAAGTATCGAGTTGGGTACGATATTGAACCCAACCATCGCCAACTACGATTATTCTGGGCCCAGCGACTGGGATTTACGGTATACTGAGGCTTCTTCGGTTGCTCTGAGGGCTATCACAGGTAGCGTAATGCTCACAGGCAGTACGCGGTTTTATGACAATCTGGCGGATCAGAAATCCAGGATACGCATCCTGCCAGGTACATTGATCATAGATGCGGCAACGGATATCCTTATAGGGCAGTCCTTCTATCTGGCCCCCAGTGAAGCGGGAAACCTGGCGTTGACAGCTGGTGGAGACATTCGCAGCATGTCTGTCGATTCGGACTCGCAAAACCGTTACATCCTGGCCATGTCAGACGTGGACCCATCACTGGTATATGGTCTTGCTGAGGATGGCCGGGCAGCATATCAACTCATCACTGACACCTACGCACACAGCGACGCGTTGCTGCATAAGGATGATCCCGTGGCGGCCACCATTACCGCTACAGGGGATGTCCGAGACGTGCTGCTGTATATCCCTAAAGCCTCCTCGTTGATCGCCGGGGGTGATATCGCCGATATTTTCTACCATACTCAGAATGTGAATCTGGATGATGTCACCGTGATTGCTGCCGGCAACGATATTCGCTTCAGCACCGGTATCGGGACCACATATCAGGCCGGCATTGAAATCGGAGGGCCTGGTAGCATAATTGTCACCGCGGGCAATTCCATTGATTTGGGAACGACCAGCGGGATCCAAGCAGTGGGTAATTTGTATAATCAGGTATTACCGACACCAGACGAAGAATTGGACGAGCCTGCGATGCGATTGGCTGTTTATTCAGGCGTAGAGATTGATGTGACTGAAAGTTCCGGCAAGCTGGACCAAACGGAGGGCTTTTTCGACGACCTCCGGGAGCAGGGCCAGGAATACAGCGCTGCCTTGGCTGAAGGAGACACGGAGGCCGCTCAGCAAATTCTTGACGAAATCAACAGCGATACTATCGATCCATTTTTTGACGGCGTTGCAAAAGGCGGCGGGGATATCGATATGGTCAATTCGCAGATTTATACCAGCGGCAACGCAGGAGACATTTATATCCTGGCCACCGGAGAAATCAATGTGGGCAAGTCAACCTTTCGGCAGGCGACTGACCAGAGCGACAATTCGGGCATCTACACGACGTCGGGCGGCAGCATCAACGTGTACGTCGACGATGATCTGAATGTCAACGAATCCCGTTTGATGACCTTCATGGGGGGCGACATTACGGCCTGGTCCCAGGATGGCAATATCAATGCCGGTCGCGGTTCCAAGACGGCCATCAGTGTGTCCGAGGCAACGGTTGACCTCTCGGGAGACGAACCCAAAATCGTATTTACGCCTCCGGCCGTAGGCAGCGGTGTCCGGGCGCTGACCTATGATCCGGACGGTGTTGAAGGACCAGAAGAACAGCCCGAGATTGGTGATATATATATTTTTGCACCCCAGGGAGAGATCGATGCCGGTGAAGCCGGCATTGCCGGAAAGAACATTATCCTGGCTGCAACGAAAGTGGTCAACGTCCAAAACATTGAGGTCGGCGGTTCATCCGTCGGTGTGCCGGATGTTTCTGCGTCTGCTGCCAGCATCGGGGCCCTGGCCGGCTCCGGTGCCGTTTCGGAAACCAGCAACATTGCCGGTGAACAGACGGCACTGGGTAATGCCAAGGAGCGTTTTTCCGAATATGTGGCCGACCTGACCGAGACACTGGTCCCCAAATGGCTGGCCGTTGAGGTCGTCGGTTTCGGTGAGCCCTCGGATTCTGCCGTTACCCGGGAGGTGCCGGTGGATCAAGAAGGGGAGAAAGAAAAAAAATGAGGGCTGAGTGCTGAGGAATGAAGCAGCTGGTGAGAGGCAGGCAGGTTCAATTGGTTTTAAGTTATACATCATCGTGGAGGCGTTTGTGAAAAACAGATGGATTGTGCATGTGCGTGCAGTGGCATTGATTATCATCGGCGGGCTTTTGCTGCCGGGCCTGTCGCCGGCCGGCGAGGGGTGGTGGAATGACGGCTGGCAATACCGCAAGAAGATCGCTTTCAATACGACCGAAACCGGTGCGGACATCAAGGAGAATCTCAGCGAGGTGCCGGTGCTGGTGCGGCTGCATTCCGGGAATTTCGATTTTACCAGCGCCCGGGAAGACGGCGGAGACATCCGCTTTGTGGCCGCTGACGACGCGACCCTGCTCAAGCATCATATCGAGAAAATCGATACCCTGGACGAAATCGCCCTGGTGTGGGTGCGTGTGCCGCGCATTGCCGGGGCGACCGACCAGGGATATATGAACATGTACTACGGAAACGAAAATGCCCTGGGGGGGCAGGATTCCGGCGGAACGTTCGATATGGCCCAGGTGGCCGCCTATCACCTGGGTGAGGTGGAAGGCATGCCCCGGGATGCAACGGCCAACGACAACCACGCCGCCTTTTTTTCCGGCGGCCAGGGGCTCCCTGGCGTGATCGGCAACGGTGTCTCCCTGAACGGCGCCGGCGATCGCCTGACCGTTGCCGCCACCCCCGCCCTGGATTTCTCATCCGGTTTCACCCTTTCCGCCTGGATCCGGATCAACATGGCACAGGCGGACGCCATGATTTTCTCCCGGCAGGGAGATGGGGGCTCCCTGGTGGTGGGAATCGACGACACCAAAATCTACGCCGCCATCGGCAGCGGGGACGGCGACCCGATCGCCACCGACCGGAGCGCCGACCTGCCGGTGGGTTCCTGGCACCTGGTCACCGTCACCGGCAGTCCCGGCAGCCGGCTGGCCATTTACCTGGATGGCATGGAGATGACCTGGGGCAATCTGCCGGCCACGTTGCCTGCGCTCACCGGCGATCTTGTCGTCGGCGACGACGGGCAGGGCGGCCGCAGCTTCATCGGGGACCTGGACGAGATCGGCATCTTCACCCAGGCGCTGTCCAGAGACCGTATCCGTGCCGCCTTCGCCACCCAGGGCCCCGACGGCCTGTTTCTGACCTTCGGCGAGGAACTCATGGGCGGCGGCGGCAGTATGCCGGTATTCTACCTGGGCACCATTTTAAAGAACGTCACTTTGGACGGCCTGGTGGTCATCGGTCTGCTGGTGATTCTTTCCGCGGTCAGCTGGTTTGCCTTTCTCGGTAAAGCGGCTTTTCTATTTATGGCCAAAAGGGACAACCGAAAATTTCTCAGCACATTTGAATCCAAGGCCGATCCTACGGCCATGGAGATTGACAACGGGGATGAGTACAGCAGTTCCAACCTGTACCGGGTCTATCGGGCCGGATGCCGGGTGATCCACAACGGAAGTGCGGCCGAAGAGACGGTTGACCGGAAAACGCCTCGGGTGACATCCAAAACCCTGAAAACGTTCAAAACTGAGCTCGATAAATGGTATGTCAACGAAACCAAACGCCTCAACGGCAACCTGACGGTGCTGACCATGGCCATTACCGGGGGGCCCTTCCTGGGGCTTCTGGGGACGATCTGGGGGGTCATGAACACCTTTGCCGCCATGGCCGAAGCGGGCGAAGCCAACATCATGGCCATCGCACCGGGCGTGGCCTCGGCGCTTGCCACGACGGTCGTGGGGCTCCTCGTGGCCATACCCGCCCTTTTTGGATACAATTTTCTGACCTCCCAGATAAAAAATATCACGGCCGATCTGACCGTGTTCATCGATGAGTTTGCGCTAAAAGTAGAAAATGGAGAATAAATGCGACGTGACCTGTATGAGATGAAGGGGTTTGATGAAATCAACGTTACCCCTTTGCTTGACGTTGCCTGGACGTTGCTGGTGGTGTTCATCATCGCCGTGACCGCATCGGTTCAGGGCATAAAAGTCAATCTGCCCAAAGCCAGCAACACGCCCAGCCTGGTCAAACCCAAGACCAAGGCCATCACCATCCACGCCAACGGCCAGCTCTACCTGGACGCCTATCCGGTGACCATCGCCGAGCTGGAGACGCGCCTGCGCCAGTTCAAGGCGGTGGACCCCGATTTCCCCGTGGTCATCAAAGGGGATGCCAAAATCTACTACGAACGGGTGGTGGCGGTGCTGGACCTGATGCAGGAACTGGAGATCACCCAGATGGGGCTGGTGACCCAGAAACTGGTTAAATAGTGCCTATCCATAAATGGCCAATTTGCCCGATATCTGCGTTGCGCTCAACATTTTATCCTCGGGATCAACCCTATGCCTGCGGTAAAATTTTTCGCGCGCCTTGATCTCGGCCAAATTTGCCTATTTCTGGACGAACACTAAAATAGTGGGGAGCTCATACCTGAGTACTGAACCATCATGCGGGCAAAACGGGCAAAAGGCATCAGGAGGGCAGAACGTCAGGTGTCGGCGGGTGCCGGCCGCCGGGCCGTCGGGCGGCGGTCCCTGTTGCTGCCGTTCACCCGAAAATTCCTGCTGGCCACCGTGGTTGGCATACTTGCCGTCAGTCTGGTTCCCGAAACCGTTTTCCAGCCGCTCAACCGGCTCACCGCCCTTCTGGTCGGCGACCTGATCCGGTTGACGGGTCTGGAACCGGTGGTGCGGGGCACCCGCATCAGCACCGGCGGCTTCAGCGTCAATGTGATCGCCGAATGTTCGGCCGTCCAGCTCATGGTCCTGTACGCCGCCTTTACCGCAGCCTTTCCGGCGCCCCGTGCCGGGAAATGGATCGGATGGGCAGCGGGGACGGTCCTGCTGTTTACCGTCAACATCATCCGGATTGCCGCGGTCACCCTGGTCGGCCGGCAGTTTCCTGACTGGTTCGAAACGGCCCATGTCTACTTCGGCCAGCTGGGCATGCTGGTGGCGACCATCGCCGTCTGCCTGCTGTGGTGCCGATGGCAATCCCATGCGGACCGCCTGAACGGACCGGCTGCTTTCTGCCTGCGGTTTTTGATTTTTTCCAGCCTGCCGTTTCTTTTCTGGATACACCTCAACCGTCTGTATGTCGGTGCCATCGACACCCTCATCGGCGCGTTCTTTCGCTTGAACGGCCTCCAGCTGGTGATCCCCCGGACCCACCATCTCTACTACCAGACCTTCAGCCTGATCGCCCTGGGCGGCCTGCTGATGGCGGTCAGGGGCGCCGGCCCGGTCATGCGCCTGCGATGGCTGGCCCTTGGCCTGGTGGCCCTGACCCTGTTTCAGGCGGCTTTCCGGCTGTGCAATGTATGGATCACGGCGTTCGGGTTCGAATGGCTGGCTCCTCTGTCCCAACTGGTTTACAATATCTGCGTCCGCGCGCTTCCCCTGGCCGTCGCCCTGGGGTTTCTGGTCAACGTCCGGGGGCAGCGGGAGCCTGCTGGCTGAGGACAAGCGTTTTGGTCTGATTAATGCTTTACAGGTGCCGGAGCCAGGCGCAAGTTTTTTTCACCTCTTTTCCCTCCTGGTCGTCACGATGCGTCGCCAAGAACCTCCGTTGTGCAACGATTTTTATTCGTCGCTAATATATTTCAAACATTGCGGATGTAGATGGCGATAATCAGTAAATAACCACTGCACCGTTTTAGCACGCGAGAAAAGAAACCAATCATGGGTAAGCATAAAAAAGGAAAAACCAGGTTCATCATCGGTGGCGTGGCCGCCTGCCTGGTGGTGTTGTTTGTCGCCGGCGCCGTCTTCGCTCTCAAGTACCTGTTGAAGGACGACTCCCAGCGCCGCAAGCGCCGGATTCAGATGGTGACCGTCGTCAAGCCGCCGCCGCCGCCCAAAATAAAGGAAAAACCCCCGGAGCCGGAAATCAAGAAAAAAGAGGAGATGATCGAGCCTGAGCCGGAGGAGACGCCGCCTGAACCCGCAGACGACATGGCTGAAGACGATACCCCGCCCGGCGAGGACCTGGGCCTGGATGCCGACGGCACGGCCGGTTCGGACGGCTTCGGGCTCAAGGCCAGGAAAGGGGGGCGGGCGCTGATCGGCGGTACGCTCAGTGATGCATCCATGATGCGCCGCTACGGCTGGTATACCCGCATTATCCAGGAGGAGCTGCGCAAGCGGATGAACCGCCACATGGAAGAGAACGGGGGCATCCCCGACGGCAATCTCAAGACGCAGGTCCAAATCACCCTCGATGATCTCGGCAAGATCGTCAATTTCGATATTTCCCGGTCCTCCGGAAACCCCTTGATGGACGACGCGGTGGTCAATGCATTGAAGCTGGCCACGATCAGCGAACCGCCTCCCCGGGGCATGCCACGGATTATCAAACTCAAGATCTCTGCAAAGGGGTAGACGGACGCGCCTGACGGGTTTTACCTGCCTGGCTGTCGTCGGACCGGGCGTGGACCAGCCAGGGCCATTTCCCCGACCGGTTGCGCACGAGATCCGCAGACGTTTTCAACATTCGGACGATATCCAAAAAACAAAACAAGACAAACTCAATTGAAGCGGGAGTGTTACATGCACATGCGAAACGGAGTGGCCGTGTTGATGGCCGGCATTTTAATATTTTCCTCGGCGGGGTCCCTTTTTGCCGGCGACCCCTCTCCCGGCCTGTCCGACGACCAGACCCGGGCGATTATCGAACTGCTGGAGGACAAGGGCATCATCACCGGCGACGAGGCCGCGGCCTTCATGGAACGGGTCAGCGGACAACCAGCGAAGGAAGTCGCCGAAACGACGCCACCGGCGGAGACTCCGGACGCCGGCGGGGCCGCAATCCCGGTTGCCGCCGACACCCGGCCGGAGCCGGCCACCAGGGCGGATGTGAAGGCCCTGCGGGAGGATACCCGACGAACCAGCGACGCGACGATAAACGACCAGCGGCTGCTGGTGCGGCGCATCGACGACATGCAGGCCAACACCCTGGACCCGCTGATGGACAAGGCCATCAAATCCGAATGGGCTCAGCGGATTACCCTCAGCGGCGACGTCCGACTTCGCTACCAGGGCGATTATTTTGCTGAAGGGAACGATATCTTGTTGAATAACGATTCCATTTCCGACCCGGACAACCCCGGGGATGACGATGTGAAGTATAACAACACGGATCGCCATCGTTTCCGCTATCGTGCACGCCTGGGAATGAAGGCCAAATTGCTGGACTTCCGGGAGACCAACATCGGCAAGGTGGAGGCCGGCTTCCGCATGACCACCGGAAATGAAGAAGAGCCGGTTTCCACCAACGAAACCATGGGCGATTACATGAACCGCGACAGTTTTGTCTTCGATCGCGCCTACCTTAAGTGGAAGTGGCACCCCATCGATCCGGTGTGGGACCGCATGCCCCAGGTCAGCCTCGTGGGCGGCCGGTTTGCCAACCCGTGGTTCTCCAGCGATCTGGTGTGGGATTCCGATCTGAACTTCGAGGGCGCCGCCGTCGGCTACGAGACCGATACGGAGCAGATGCAGCCGTTCAACCTGTTTTTCACCGCCGGCATTTTTCCCCTTCAAGAGGAAGAATTGCAGAGCCGGGACAAATGGTTCTGGGGGGGGCAGGTCGGTTTTGAATACAGGCCCAGCTACGACATGCTGTTTACCTTGAGCACAGCCTACTATGATTACCAGAATATCGAAGGCATCCAGAACGATATTGATCGTCCCAATTATTATGATTTTACCGCGCCGATCTTCATGCAGATGGGAAACACCTTGATGGATATCGATCCGACCGGTTCTCTTAAATCTGCGCTGGCAACCGATTACGATATCCTGGATATATATTTTAACGCCAATTTGGGTATTTTCTATCCGGTGCAAATGATTCTTGAAGCCCAGTATGTCAAGAATCTCGGATTTGACCGGGACCACGTTGCCGAGGTCACCGGGAATGACAACCCGGTGGAGGACACGGACGGCTACATGGTGGGCGCCACCATCGGCTACCCCGTGATCACCAATCATGGGGAATGGAACGTGGGCCTGAAATACAAGTACCTGGGCGCGGATGCGGTGCTGGACGCATTCACGGATTCCGATTTCCACCTGGGCGGCACCAACGCCAAAGGCTGGATCCTTAAGGGGGAGTACGGCCTGTACCGCAACGTCTGGCTGACCACCCGGTGGCTCTCTTCGGATGAGATCGAAGGGCCGCAGTTTGGGGTGGATACGTTGCAGGTGGATGTCAATGCCCGCTTCTAACGATTATAAAGGTGCACCATTGGGTAAGAAGATCATCATCGGCCTGGTGCTTTTTCTTAGCGTCGGTTTGAGCGGCTACCTTGGCTATCGCCTGAATGCGTTGGGCAAGGCACACGCGGCGCTGGGGCAGGACCTTGAAAAGACGGCCCACCGGGCCGAGCTGCTGCAGCGCAAATACGCCGAGCAGAAGGCCCAGGCCGCCGCCTTTCAGCGGGCCAGGCTGACCGTTGAGGGATTGAAGCGGCAGGCGGAAATGAAGGCCGAAGCCCTGGCCGAACAGGTGGCCGCGCAGGTTGCCGAAATGGCCGCCCTGGAGAAGAAAAACGCCGGGAAGATACGGGCCCTTGAGGGCCGCCTGGCCAAAAAAGATGAGGCGATCGCCCAATGGAAGGAAAGCCATGCCAAATTGACCGACGCCCACCGCCAGGCCAGGGCAACCATCAGTGAGCGCGACGCCGCCATCGCGGCGATGACGGAAAATACCCGGCAGCTGGAATCCGATCTTCAATTCGCCACGCGGACCCGGGACCGCTACCTGGACGAGAACCGCCAGATGGCTGCGACCGCCCAGTCGATCCTCGTCCGGTATGACGAAGACGGGGTGTTCGCCAACACCATCCTGCACACCGAACCGTTCACCCAGATCAAGAAAGTGGAACTGGAGCAGTTGATCCAGGGCTACCTGGACAACATCGACGACCACACCCTTCGGGACGAGGAATAATCGTATCATGAACCGGACAGCACCCGACACCCGCCTTCTGGGCTATCGCTTCATCACCATTGTTTTAGGCGCCATCCTGCTGGCGGCCGGCGCATTCAAAGGCGTCGACCTGGACCAGTTCGCCCTGCAGATCCGGCAGTACGGCATCCTGCCCGACGATGCCCGGCCGGCCGTTGCCGCGGCCTGGTTCATGGTGGTCGTTGAAGTGATCCTCGGGGCCGCCCTGGTGGCCAACTGGCGGCCTAAAGCCTCCCTTTCCGGGGTCATCCTGCTCCTGCTGTTCTTCATGGGGGCGCTCTCCTGGGCCATGGTCCATGGCGGTGTCTCCGATTGCGGCTGCTTTGGCCCGGCCGCCCGCAGGAGCCCGACGGAGGCGATGATCGAGGATGGCCTGCTGCTTGTTTTCGCCTTCTCCGCCTGGAAGCTCAAGGACCGGGCGATTTACTACCGGCACCCGATGAAATCGCTGGCCGTTGCCACCACCGCCGTCATCGCCATGACCCTGCCACTGGCTCTTGGCACCCTGCAAGCACGCCAATCGGCGTCGGCGTCCCAGGCGTCCGGCCAAGCGGCCGGCATGGTCCTGCAAACCCCGTCCGGCGGACAGGTCGACCTGAACACCGGCACCTGTCTGGTGGCCCTGATGGCCACCGACTGCATGCATTGCCGCCAGTCGGTGCCCCTGCTCAATGAGATGGTGGCCGAGGCCGGAAATGCCCTCACGGTCTATGCCCTGGCAGCCGATGACCAGGCGGCGATCGACCGCTTCGTCGAGGAGAATTTCGCCTTTTATCCGGTGCTGCCGGTCACCGAAAAAAGCCTGCTGGCCCTGATGAAGGATGATCCGCTGCCGCAATACCTGTTGATCCAGAACGGCCGGACCCTCGCACGGTGGCAGGATAAGGTGCCGGAACGAAGGGCGCTGGTCGACGTTATTGAAAGAGAGGAGAAAGGCGCATGAGGACCGTCCGGTTGACAACCTGGTGCTGGCCCCTGATCCTGTTGGTACTGCTCGTCCCCGCCGGGGGTGCGGCGGCCGTGGACGGGGGGCTCCCCGGACCTGCCGCCACGCCATCGGCCCGGTCCATGCCCATCGGCCGGGCGGTCGATCTGCTTGCCGACCAACTGAACGCCCATATCACCATCCTCGCAGAACTGGGGGCGGCGCGTGTTGTTGTCGACCTCGCCAACCGGTCGCCCATGGACAACCTCAAATCGGTCCTCAAGGGATACAGCTATGCGGTCATTTTCAATGATCCGTCGCACTCCTACAGCAGTTTTGAAAAACCGCACCCGGGAGCGGCGGTCACCCCTTCTGTGGCCTCGGGGCGATCCTTGCCGACGTCGGATATGAAGCCGGTGGCCGCCGGAAACGACCGGCCCGCGTCCCGCATGAAGCAGGCCCGGGCGCAAGGGGGCCGGCGCGGGACCGGCCGTATTCACGGGAGGGACGCCACCTCAGCCCGTCCACAGCAACCCCACCACCTCTCAGGCGGTTCAGTGCTGTCGCAGGAGAGCGGCACCGTCGGTGCATCGGCGGCAACCGATGCGGCGGACGGGCAGGAGGGCGCCATCGTGGAGAACCCTGACCGTTCCGTTGCCGCCGGTGAGCAGGAGCGGCTGCAATATCAGATTGCCCGGATCCAGGAGGAGATCGACAGCGGGGCGGCGGATGCGTTTTACGACCGCTGGAGCCAGATCAAAGACCCCAAATACATCTACAGCCATTTCGACGAACTCGAACGGCTTCAGGAACGATTGGAATTGTTGGATGATTGACATGAAACCGCTCCGGACCATCCTGATGGTCGTCGCTTTTTTATTTTTTGTTCCCCCAGCCACAGCCGGTATGCTGGCCATTGGCGATGCCGGCGACTTGTCGACGACGTCCGGCACCGGGATCATTTTGACCGGCGGTGATGGGCTGACAACCCTCGAAGACGGCCTCGTATTGACCGACGGTGATTCCAGCGTGCCGGACACTACCGACCCAACGGTCCCTGGTGACGCTTGCCATATTTTCGTAAATGGGGACCTGTTCCTCGATTATTCTGTTTTCAGCACCCGTCAGGATCTATGCATCAGCGGCAACATCACATTGATCGGGGAGACCATAACCGTTTTCCCGCCCGAACAGGAACCTGCGATGCCCGACCTTTCCGACGTTGTCATGTTCCAAAATCCATATGCATTGATGCCTGAGGCCGGGGATGTACTTCTCTTTTCCCATACACCCGTTTTAAACGGGATATTTGAAGCAACCGGCAGTATGACGATCGGTAATTATTCATCTCTCACGCCGGTTCCCCTGCCGGCGTCCCTGCTGTTCTTTTTGTCGGGCCTCGTCGCTTTCGGACTGAAAACGGGTAAGACACAGGGTGCCGCATCTGCTTCGTTTCCGGGCATTGGAAGTACAAATGGGTCATCCGCATGCCCGAGGCCTTGCATCTAGGCCCTCTGTAAACGCTGTCTTACAATTCGGTTTGTTCAATACATTGATCGTTTCAACCCCGTGAACGGCCAGGAAAAAAAGACTTCAACCGATAGCCGCCACCTGTAAAAAATCTTGAATCGAGGAAACATGAAGCCCATCACCACTACCTTGCTGGTCATTGTGTTAATTTTTGTCACGGCATTTCCGGTATCGGCAGCGGACGGCCCCGACCGTACGGCCAGAAAATATTATAAAAACGGCCTGAAAGCCTACGAGAAAAACGATTACCAGGACGCCCGGCAGAACCTTGAAAAGGCGATCGAGAACTACCCGGACTATGCCGAGGCCTACTACACGCTGGGCCGGGTCGCCCTTGCAGGCAAACAGGGTCAGCAGGCCTTCGATTATTTAACCACGGCGACCCGCATCGACCCCGGTCACATTCAGGCCCAACTGGAACTGGCCCGGATCCTGATGGCCGCCCACATGCCGGAGGAGGCGCTGCTGCGCCTTGAGATCGTGCTGAAAGACGATCCCGGCAATCTGGATGCCATGCTGGTCAAGGGCTCGGCCCTGCTGGCCCAGAAGCGCACCGCCGATGCGATCGCCATGCTGTCGCCACGCTTTGAGAAGGGAGAGCGCCACCGCGACTTGATCCTGCTGCTGGCCGCGGCCCATTTCAGAAACGGACAGACGGCCCTGGGCGAGTCGGTCCTCAAGGCGGGGATCGACGCCCACCCCACGGATATCGCGTTGCACCTGCAGTTGGCGGGCGCCCATCAACGTGCCGGCGATCTGAAAGCGGCCCAGGACGTCCTGACGACCATTATCGATATCGACCCTGCCAACGTGGCCTACCCGATCACCCTGGCCATGCTGTACTGGGAAACCCGGGAGAACCAACAGGCCGACCGGGTTCTGAAGCGGGCGATCGAGGTGGGTCCGGCCGACCCGGCCCGCAGGATTGCCGTGGCCAATTTTTACCTGCAGAAGAAGCAGATCGAACGCGCCCAAAATCTTCTGATCGAAGGGCTCGCTTCGGGCGATCGCAGTGTCCGTTTGCGGCTGGCCCTGAGTGAGTTGTACCTCAAGACCGGCCGGCCCCAGGAATCCGTCGACCTGCTCGAAAAAGGGGTGGCGGAGACCAAGGCTTCGGACATCGCCGAACGGGCCGCCATCCACAATGCCCTGGCCAGGATCTACCTCTCCGCCCGACAGTTCGAAGCGGCCAACGCCTATGCCGAAAACGTACTGCAGCAGGATCCGACCAACCTTCAGGCCCTGATCACCCGGGGTATGGTCATGAAAAGCGCCGGCAGTCCGGAGGCCGCTGAACGGGATTTCAAGCAGGTCCTGCGTCGCAAGCCGGATTTCCTGCAAGGCTACCTCCAGCTGGCCGACGCCTATGTGATGGACCGCCGGACCGGCATGGCCAGAAAGGCATTGAATGCGGGACTGCGCATGGCGCCGGATAACCGGGAACTGCTCATGGCTTCTTACCGCGTCTGCCTGATGGAGAAAGACTACAAGCAGGCGGAGGCGCATCTGCACCGCCTGGTCGAAAAATACCCGATGGCCATCGACGCTCAGGCGGCACTGGGCGATTTCTACCTGGCCCTCAACGACGAGAGCGCCGCCCGCCGCGAATACAGTGAGATTGTCCTGAAAGCGCCCCGTTCGGCCGTGGGGCACATCAGACTCGCGCGGCTGTATGCCCGCCAGGGGCAGACCGACAACGCCGCCAGCCAATTGCAAAAGGGGATGAACCTGGTGGAGGAAGACCAGGCCCTGGCCGCTGAACTGGTTACCGTCTGGCTGTCCGCCGAGCGCACCGAAGACGCCCTGGCCCTATGCGAGGACCGGTTGAAGACCCATCCCGACGAAGCCTTTGCCCACTATCTGGAGGGCAAGGTCTTCACCCGCATGAAAGAGTACGATTCCGCCCGCAAGGCCTTGGAGAACGCTGCCGAATTAGACCCCATGTGGCCGGAAGCAGGCAACAGCCTGGCCGCCGTTTTCCTGCTTCAGGACAAAAAGAAACAGGCCATCGACCATTTCGAGGCGGCCCTGGAACGCAATCCCAAGAACCCTACCGCCACCCTGGTGCTCGGAAGGTTATACGAAGAGCGCAAGGAATACGAAAAAGCGATTTCGGTATATGAAACCGCCGTCGCCACGGTCCCGGGATTCTGGAGCGCGGCCAATCGGCTGGCTTTCCTGCTGGCTGACACGGCCACGTCCGTCGAAACCCTGGATCGCGCCCTCAAATTTGCCACGGCCGCCTATCGGGTGAAACCCGGGCATGCGGCCATCATCGATACCCTGGGCTGGATTCATTACAAAAAAGGGGAGACCAAGCAGGCCCTGCACCTTTACGAGCAGCTGATCATCGCCGCGCCCGAAGACCCGGTTGTAAACTACCACATGGGTGTGGTCCTGAAAAAATCCGGAGATATCGACACGGCAAGGGAAAAACTGCTGACCGCCACTCGCGCCGCCACTCACTTTGTGGGGCGCGAGCATGCCGAGGCCCTGTTGAAGGAGATGAAGGCGAAGGGCTCAAAGCTAAAAGCTCATAGCTCATAGCTCATAGCTCATAGCTCATAGCTCATAGCTCATAGCGGGAAATCAGAAGATGGTCTGTCTGTCAACTGGAAACAGTGAACGGTGAACAACCAATTAAACCAATTGAACCGGCCGTTGTCAGTTACAGTTCACAGTTCCCGTATGCCTCCAGAAACATCCGGCTGTGGGCCTGCATGGACCGCCCCAGCCCGTCGCGAAGGGCCTCCACCGATGACCGGTCGACCCGGCCGGTGCGTTCGTCCATATAGACCTTGGCCACCTCGGTGGGCAGCACCAGGATGCGCGGGTCCCACCGGGTCAGGCGGCGGCAGAGTTCGCCCCTGCCCGAGAAGACCCGGTTCTCGGCCACGGTGGTCCGCACGCCGGGAATTTCGATCTTCTCCAGCCGCTTCAGCCAGTCGTCGACCGCAGCCGCCCAGCGCCGGCGGTCGATGGCGGCCGTGCCCAGGTTGAACACCGGCGGACGGGCGATGCCTTTTCGCACCTGCCGGGTGATGTTGTAGGCGTGGACATCGTAAACCAGGCACACCCCGAAGCGCTCCAACGTCAATTTTATCCAGCCGGCCAGAAAGGCATAGAACTCGTCGTACTTGGCCAGACTCGTCCGGTTCATGGCCGCGGTGGGCTGCCGGGCGTAGACCCGGGTGCCCCAGAACTGCTCCGGCCTGAGGGGCAGGGCGTCGCCGGGGGGGCGGTTGAGGTCGTATTCGCTCCTGCTGTCGAGGCCCCATGCCGCCGAGGCCGCCTGTCCGATCATGGCGTCGGTTTCGGGGTCTTCTTCAAAATGGCGCTCCGCGGCGCCCACCTGCATCAAGGGCAGCAATTCGTTGCGGACCCTGCCGCCGGCATGGATGGCCGTGGCGATATAGGGTGCGGAGCCGTCCACCCGGAAAACGAAGCCCCCCAGGCGGCCGCGGCCGTCAATACATCCGTCGGCCTGAAAACGGGCCTGCCATCGGGGGCTGTCCGGAATCGTCATGGGTCAGCCGATGCCGTATCGTTCCAGTGCCGAGTCCACGATCAGGTTGACCATCTGGCGGTAGTCGTGGTCCGGCCCCTGTGGGGAACCATGGTAGAGGGTATAGATCTGGGGGCTCCAGCTTTTGACCGGCTTGAGGCCCGGTATGCCGTTCACCTCGATGATGCGCAGCCGGCCGGCGCGGTCCAGGCGCATGTCGACCCGCACGTGGTCCAGGCAGTTGAGGGTCTCGGTCGCCTGCCGGCACAGGGCCACGGATTCATCGGCCAGGGTCTCCGCCCGCTTGATTCGGGTCACCCCCACGCCCCGGAGGTCGGCCCGCAGGATGGGGTACCTGCCGTATTCGCCGTCCAGGGTCACGATGCCGGGCAGAAACTCCTGCCTGCCGCCGTTGCCCAGCATGAGTACCGTGTACTCCTGGCCGGGCAGGTATTCCTCGACCAGTGCCGGCTGCTCGTATTCGCGATGAATGAAGGCCACCCTGGCGGCCAGCTGCGTCCGGTTTTCCACCACGCTGTCGTCGCTGATGCCCACGGACCTGGATTCGCAGCTGGGCTTGACAAAGGCGGGGAAACGCATGCGGGGAAGATCCGCTCCCGCATCGACCTGATGGTGGTCCGGCACGGCGATGCCTGCCGCCTGCAGGATCCCGTGGGTTTCGGTTTTGTTGATCAGCTGTTTCATGGTCCGGGCGTCGGGGCCGATGTAGGGCAGGCCGAGCCCATCGAACCGGTCCGCCAGCCAGGCGTCGTCCGCCATGCTCAGCCCGACGATCTCCGCCCTGTCGGAGATGTGGTACAGGGCGCTCCAGATGATATCGAACGTGTGGTTTCGGATGGCCCGGGTGACATCCTCCATGGACTCCACGAAGGCGATCCGGGCCGACTTGCCATTGGCGCACAGGGCGTCCCGCAGGGTTTCGGTGACACCGAGATCCCCCCAGCCCTGGGCGTCGCCGGCCGGGCCGGTAATGATGAGTACTTTTTTCAATTGCATCTCCACGCGATGGTTTCTTAAACGTCAAACAGATCCGGTATGTGCCGGTAGTCCCGCAGGGCCCGGGCCGTCTGCGGGCTGACGGAGGCGACCCGGGCGGCGATGGCGTTGATTTTCTGCGCTGGCAGCCGCACCCGCGAAACCACGCGTACGTCCAGGTTTACCGACGAAAAACGGTTTTCTGCCCCTTCAACGCAGACCCAGTCGCTCATGGCCCGGTTGGGGTCGATGATATCGACCGTGGCGCCGGTGTGCCGCACCAGGATCTCCCTGATCAGCGGCCGGATGTAGCCGTAGTGGGTGCAGCACAGGGCGGCAAAGATGTGATCCGTGCCCGGATCGATGGCAGCGGCGGCCCGGGACATGAATCGCTCCACCAGCGCCCTGACCTGCGGGCTGTCCGGGTCGCTTTCGATGGCGCCGGCCAGGCCGTGGCAGTCCTGCTGCGCGATCCGGTGTCCGGCGATGCCCCGTTCCATGAGACGTTTTTTGTGGGCGCCGGCCGCCACCGTGGTCCTGGTGCCCAGAATCAGTGCCGTGCTTTGGGGATGCCGGTTGAGCTGCCCGGCAATCATCTCCACGCCGAAGTCGATGATATCCACGACCGGCGCCCGGGCGCCGGCCGCCAATGCCCCCTGCCGGAAAACCAGCGACAGGGTATTGCAGGCGATGAAAATGAGATCCGGGTCATACCGGTCCATGCGGCTTATGGCATTGCCGAACACCCGGATGCGCTGTGCATCCCCATCGAGAAAATTATAGCCCTTGTCCTGGAGGGGCCAGGCGTTGAAGTACACCACGGACAGGTCCCTGAACAGGCACTGGCGGGTCAGGTGGCGCACCATGTGGGCACAGATGGACAGCCCGCCCAGCCCGGAGTCGGTGACCAGCAGGGTCAGGTTTTCTTTATCCGGCAGTTGGTTCATGGTCGTCCGGCGTTGTCAGTTGCAGGGTGGGTCAACTTTTTCGCGTCAGCCATTCCCGGGTCAGTTCCACGGCCCAGCCGGGTGCGTCGTCGATGCTGCCGTCGATGATGCGGGTCATGGCGTCGATCCAGTGCTCGCGGTGCTGCATGGTGGCCACCCGGTTGCGGACCATGGCGGCCCCTTTCGGAGGATCTTCTCTCAACTTGCCCATGAGCATCTCTATCTCTTCAAAAAAGCCCCCGACACCGTATTGACACAGAAACCCGTTCCAGCCTTCTTCGATGCCCGCCGTGGTCTCCAGCGGCCGGGAGACCTGTTCCATCTTGCGCCAGAACCACGCCAGGCGTTCACCGGCGAGCCGGTTCAGACCCCGGTCGCCGATGTGGTAGGGAACCAGCCGGATTCCGGTCAGGGCGCCTGCGGACACGCCCACCTTGAGCAGATAGCCGACCTTGCGGTAAATCAGGTCCGACGGCTGGTAAAAGACAAAGTTGCCCAGGCTGTAGGCCACCGGTACGCCGTCGACGATCTGCACTCCCTGGGGGACGTGGGGATGGTGGCCGACCACCAGGTCGGCCCCGGCCCGGGCCACCCGCTGCAGCGCTCCGGCCAGGTAAGGGGGGGGCAAGGGGATGTACTCCACGCCGGCGTGGCAGATTACGACGACCAGGTCCGCCGTCGCCCTGGCCTCCCGAACGGCCTGCAGCACCGCCTCCACCTCCCAGCCGAAAACACCGGGCCCGTCCACGGCCCCGGTGAGGTCTTCGCCCTCGCTGAAGCTGATCAGGGCGACCGTTGTCTCTCCCACGTCGACGGTCAGCGGGGCGGTGGCGGCCTGCCGGGTCAGGCCGGCGCCCACGCCTTTGATTCCATTGGCGTCCAGCAGGTCCAAGGTCTCCTGAAACGCATCCGGTCCATAGTCGAACACATGGTTGTTGGCCAGGGTGACGATGTCGACCGGTACGCAGGTCAACCCGGCGATGTGCTCCGGAAGGCCTTTTAAAACGGAGCCGCTTTTGGAAACGGCCGAATCGCTTCGGGTCAGGGGGCATTCCAGGTTGGCAATGCGCACGTCACTGGCGCGCAGTTCGGTCAGCAGGTCCCCGTATACCGCCTCGGGGGCGTCGAGAATGGTCTGGCTGAAGGCACGGATGGGTGCCCAGTCCGAAGCGATGCAGATTTCGTACGGCCGGCCGGCGGGCGCCTGTTTCGTCCAGGTTCCGTTTTTCCAGTTCACACGATCACTCATGGAAACTCCTGTACCCAGACCGCCGGGGCAACCGGCTGACGGTTTCAGTGCGTGAGAATTTTGCTGATGAACTGGGCGGCACGGTCGGTTTGCGGATTGTCGAAAAAGGCATGGGGCTCTCCGGTTTCCACCAGGGTGCCCTCGTCCATGAAAATGACCCGGTGGGCCACCTGCCGGGCGAATCCCATTTCGTGGGTCACCACGCACATGGTCATGCCTTCGCTGGCCAGCTTGACCATGACGTCCAGCACCTCGCCGATCATCTCGGGGTCCAGGGCGCTGGTGGGTTCGTCGAACAGCATGATCTTGGGAGTCATGGCCAGCCCGCGGGCGATGGCCACACGCTGCTGCTGGCCGCCGGATAGCTGCATCGGGTAGGCATCGGCCTTGTCCGCCAGGCCCACGCGGGCCAGTTTCTCCCGGCCCAGTTTTTCGGCCTCGGCGCTCTTCATTTTTCTCACGTTGATGGGGGCCAGCGTGACGTTCTGCAGGGCCGTCATGTGGGGGTAGAGGTGGAACTGCTGGAAGACGAAACCGATCTCCGCCCGCAGCCGGGTCAGGTTGGTGGAATGGTCGTGAAGAGGGGTCCCGTCCACGAACAGCTCTCCTTTCTGGAATTTCTCCAGGCGGTTGATGCAGCGGATGAGGGTGGACTTGCCCGAGCCGCTGGGGCCGCACACCACGACGACTTCGCCGGAGGTGACATGGAGATCGATGTCCCTGAGGACATGCAGCTTGCCGAACCACTTGTTGACACCGTTGAATTTGATCATGGGTTTCTTTCCAATGGTTAGAGCATGACCTGCTGAGTCGCCATCTTCTTTTCGAGCGTGTTGGACAGGCGGATCAGCGGATAGGAGATGACAAAATAGAGGATTCCCACCAGCGAGAAGACCATCAATCCTTCGGGAATCCGCACCACGGTGACCCAGCCCACCCGGGTCAGTTCAACCACGCCGATGACCGATACGACGGACGAGTCCTTGATCAGCAGGACATACTGCCCCACCAGGGGCGGCAGGATGGTCTGCAGACTCTGGGGGACGATGACGTGGCGCAGCTGCTGGTAAATGGTCAGCCCCGACGATGCGGCCGCTTCCCACTGGCCGCGGGGAACGGCTTTGATGCCGCCGGCCACGATCTCGCAGATAAATGCCGTTCCCAGGATGGTCAACGAGAGGATCGCCGCCGGAAAGGCCTCCAGCTGGATGCCCCACTCGGGCAGGATGAAAAAGACGATAAAGATCTGCACCACGAACGGGGTGCCCCGGATGACGGCCACATAGGCGCCGATGATCCCCACCAGCAGCCTGTTTCCCGAAGCGCGGACAATGCCCAGCAGCAACCCGAAAACGGTCCCCAGCACCAGGCTGATACCCGACACCGCCACGGTCATCCACAGCCCTTTCATGAAAAAGGGAAGAATCTCGATCAGGCGCTGGAAATAAAAGAGCATCATGGTTAGTACGCCTCCCTGAAGATGAGCTTTTTCTGTGACCAGTCGGCCAGGGATTTCAGCACGAAGTAGATGCACAGGTAGAAGAAGGCCACGGTGAAAAATGCCTCCGTGGGCATGAACCGCTCGGAGGTGAGGGTCTGGCCGCAGCGGGTCAGCTCCAGGACCGAGATCAGGGACAGCAGGGAGGAATCTTTCACCAGTACGATGGCCTGGCCCAGCAGGGGCGGTACGGTCACGCCCAGCGCCTGGGGCAGGATGATGAAACGCATGCGTTGAAAGTAATTCAGCCCCGACGAGATGCCCGCTTCGATCTGGCCGTTGGGCACCGACGTCATCCCCGCCCGGACAATCTCGGCGATGTAGGCGCCGCTGTTGAGCATCAGGGCGATGATGCCCGTTTGAAGCTCGGGCACCCGCAGGCCCAGCGTGGGCAGGCCGAAGTACAGGAAGTAGATCTGGACCAGCAGGGGGGTGCTGCGGATGGCTTCGATGTAGGCGATGGCCAGGCCGCGAACCGCTTTCCACGGCGACAGCCGGCCGGCGCAGGCGGTGATGCCGGCGATCAGGGCCAGGAAGAGCGAGACGATGGAGATCAGAAAGGTGTTGCGCAATCCCTCCAGAAAAAACGGCATGTACTCCCAGATGATCCTGAAATTAAACCCTTCGAGCATCGGTTTCCCTTCGGCGATTGACCCCGGGAAGCAGAGGGAATCCCTTCTTCCCGGGGCCGGTTGCAATTAGGAACTTCAAACGCAGTGAGATCGTGCCCATCCATAAATGGCCAATTTGCCTGTTTCTGGATGAACACCAGACAGAATCAATGGTCCTTTTTCCAGTCCGTGGATTCCATCCAGTACTTGACGTTTTTGTCGTAGGACCCGTCACTGTGGGCAAATTTCAGGTAGAGGTTGACCCACTGCCACAGGTTCACCGACTCGTGGCGCACGGCAAAGGCCAGCGGGTCCTTGCCCTGTCCCAGGCGGTCGTCCAGCACACGCACCGAGTCGGGCGGGAAATCCGGCAGCACCGTCAATACCGCCAGGTCGTCGTTGACGCCGGCATCAACGTGGCCGGCCAGCAGGGCCTGGACGATCATGCGGCCGCCGCCCTTGTAGGTTTTGATTTTGGCGTTGGGCAGGTATTTTTTGGCTATGGTTTCACCGGTGGAGCCCAGCAGGACGCCCACGGTGACGTCCGGTTTGTCGGCATCCGCAGGCTTCTGGAAAGATGCGCCTTCTTTGGTGAATACACAGGGCTGGACATAGTACCACGGATCGCAGAAGCTGATTTTGAGATGTCGCTTGAGGGTGGGGGTCATGTCCGCGGCCAGGATGTCCGCCTTCCCGGAGAGCAGCGCCGGAATCAGTCCGTCCCAGTCAAAGTCGATGATTTTGAGCTTGACGCCCATGCGGTCGGCCATATCGCGGGCGAAATCCACCATGGAGCCGGCGTGGTCGCCGTTCTTGTCCACGAAGGCGTAAGGGGCTGCGCCGGACTGGACGGCCACGCGCAGTTCCCCGCGTTTGACGATGTCCGAGAGCGTGCTGGCCATCGCGGTTCCGGCCATCATCAGCGTCAGTGCCAGCAGTACTGCCAAAATCCTTGTCTTCATTGTCTCCTCCTTTGGTATATGATTGAACCAAGCAGCTCAAGGCCGCAATTAAGCCAACGGGATCTCTTCCTCCTCGACGACAATTCCCCGGCTGCCCAGGGCATCGATGAACGCCGCGTAGGGAATGTGCGTCATCGGCGACAGAACCCCTTTTTCGGCAATCTCTCCCCGGGCGATCATCCGGGCGGCGATGCTGGCCGGGTAGCCAACGCCCCGGGCCATGGCCATGAGGCCGGTTTCCAGGTCCCGTTCGATGAGCAGCCGGCTGATCATGCGGACCTGCCGGCCGTCCTTCAGGCCCTCGAAGATGTTGATCATGGCCACCAGGTCCTTTTCGTTGCGCCGGTACTGGATCTGGGGGCCTACCAGCTTGTCCATCATCTGGTAGGGGGACACCGGGCCGGCAAGGCCGGACACCGGTTCCTCGCTCAGAAAACCCAGTTGCTTCAACGGACGCCAGAAGGCACTCCAACCGGGCCAGCGCAGGGAGTAGCGCCCGGTTTCCCGGATGGTGCCGGTCACGCCCAGGGCATCGGTGAACATGACCGCATTGCCGTTGGGGATGGCCTCCAGGGTGCCAAGCCCGGGAAACGCCACCTCGTGGACATAGGCTTCATCGTGCTGGCGGGCACCGGGGATATCGATCACCCTGCCTTCCCGGATGATGCGGCTGTCGCGTTTGGTGGCGGAGAGCACCCCTTCGAAAACCCACGAGACTTTATACTTGAGGGGATTGTCACAGGCGGTCTGCTCCGGGAATCCCCCGCAATAGGAGTTGATCAGGTTGAGCGTGTCGAAGCGGCGCCGGGCTTCCCCGTACAGCACCAGGTCGATGCCGGGATCCAGGCCGCATTCGGGCATTATGGTCACACCGGCCGATCGGGCCGTTTCGTCCAGGTGGGCGATGGGGGTGGCGTAATTGGTGTTCACCACGCCGACCCCGGTGCGGATGGCCGCCCGGCAGACCGTTTCCAGGAACTGCCTGGGGAGCAGGTCGATGGCCACATCCGCCTGGCGGAAAAGACGGTCCAGACTGTCCGCATCGCCGGCGTCCACCGATTCGGCCCGGACTTTTGACATGTCGATGAACGGCGAAACCGATTGGAGTCCATCCATGTTGGCGTCGGCACAAATCACCCGCTCGACGTCACCGTCCCCGGCAAGATCCAGAACCGCGGATTTTCCCTGGATCCCACAACCCCCTAATACCAGCACTTTCATCGTTTGTACACTCCTGTTTACTCAGTGCCCCTGTTCAATAAACCGCCTGAATTCTCAGGCCACTTCTTTCTCTTTAGGCCGTCCCCTGAGCCGTCGGCTGCGTCGACGGTGCGAACCGCGCCGGATCGGGAAAAGCGATTACCAGCCCTCCAGGCCGTCGGGACTGAACATCCACTTCCGGCTGGACCGCATGACCACGAACGTCTCGCAGTGGGTCACCCGGCCGATGGCGGGCAGGTCCACGGAGGTAAACCGGTAGAGGTCTTCCATGCCGCCGTTGACGACGACCTCGGCGATGACATCGAATCGGCCGGTGACCACTGCCGCCCAGTGAACCTGTTTCATGGCGGTCAGTTGTTCCAGCTGGTTGTTGAGCTGCCCCAGCGATTCGATGTTGATTCCGATCAGGGCCGTCGTCAGGTCGGATGCGGCCGACAGGTTGACCAGTCCGGCCACCCGCATGACACCCCGGGCGATCAGCGCTTTCATGCGCGACCGGACAGTCGGCGTGGTCACCTCCAGCCGTTCGGCGATATGGGCCGTCGGCAATCGTCCATCCACCTTGAGAAGTCGGATCAGGTCTTTGTCCAGATTGTCCAGCTTGGGTTTGTCCACGTCGACTCCGCTGCGGGATGGTGGGTGCGCCTCTGGTGCAAACTAACCGATAAAAAAAATAAATGTCAATTAAATTTGTCAAAACAGATAAAATGATCGGCATTAATTAATTGAAATGGTAAGCATGATCCACAAAGATCCCTTGCGGTCCTGTCCCGGGTTCGTTGTTCCCTCCTGGCCTGCTTCTGATGGAAAAGAGGTTTTCTCCATCGAAAAAACCAAACGGCGAGATCATTTCTCACCGTCGGTTCAGCAGCGGGTTGGTGCGGAGGCAGTCTGGTGAAAAGCATGTTGTGTGCCATGGGTTGATCCGGAGGGCAAAACGGTGTTCATGACTATAAAATGCAGCAGGTTATCGTGGTCAACAGGAGGGGGGCCGGGGGTGGCGGGAAGGGGAATACCTACAAAAACGTATGATGCTGCCTGTTCTCCTTGCCAGTATTGACGAATTCGTAATAAAAGCGATATCCGCTGGGCACTGTCCTCAGCGGAAACGGCGGACGGCCCTGAGGATGATGACATAGCCGGCCATGGCCAGGGGCGTGCCGAGGACCAGCCCGCCGATGGAAAGGTCGACCAGGATCAGGGGCGACTGTCTGATGAACGAGAGGAATTCGGCATAGCCCGGGACTCCCGGCCAGTCGACCTCCCTGGACACGCCGACCAGCTGGACGCCGACCCAGTAGTTGATCGGATAGATCAGCGGCGCGGTAACCACATTGGTGATGTTGACCCCGATCACCGATGCGACTTTGCTCCATCCCAGAAGCGATGCCAGCACCACGCAGGAAAGGATATGAACCCCGATAAAGGGGGTCATGCCGACCATGATCCCCAGGGAAAACCCCAGGGCGATTTCGTGTGGCGCGCCCTTGAGCCTGAGGAAGCGGTCGCAAATGCGATGGATGGTCTTATGAATGCGTCGGGTGAGCATGGGATTTTGTATGTCAGACAGCGCGTTCAAGGCGTCAGGGGCCAAGGGGTCGAGGATTCGAGGGGGCGAAGGGGCATCGTCCGGATTGTGCCTGTTCGGAGATGGTGGCCCGGGTCGCAAGATGCCATTTATGGACGGGCATTAAATGCGGTCCCGGTGAACATGGAAAGAGAGCGCCGATCCGGTGACATCGCTCCTGCCCGTGCGCAAAAACATGATAATCCACAACACCTGCAGGAACAGGATCACGGCAGGGTTCCAGAAGGCATGAAGTCCGGCCCGTATGTCCGCACCCGTGCCGGTCGATGGAAACAGAAGCAGAATCAACAGGGCATAAGGGATGGTCAGCAGGCTCATGATCTGGTAGACGCTGATGCGCCGGTCGCCCCGGAAATCCGCTCTTAAAAATTCGGACAGAAAGCGCCACCCCTGAGTGACCAGCAGGCAGAGAAAATAGGCCGGGGCGTATTTCCCTTCCAAGACCAGCAGCGTGCCGGCCAGAGCGCCGGCAGTATACAGAACGGCGGTGACGGCCGGAATGGCGAAAATCTTTTTTCCGTCCAGGTGATGCGCGTAGGCGATCTTTTTGGTATTGCCGGAATAGGTCAGGGTGGCCCATGAGAAATAACGCTGCACGACAGGCGGCATCCGGTCCATGGGCCTGCCGTAGCAGCAGCCGAAACTGATGCATGCCAGTCTGCCGATGCCCTCCCCCATCGAATAGCCCACCATCAGGGCCGACATCACGGCCATGGTTTCAAAGGTGATTCCCAGCAGCCGCGTCGATGCCATCTCCATTAAGAGCACCAGCCAGGGGCCGATGACGATGCCCAGAAAGGAAGCGGCCCCCACGCTGAACGTATGGGGTTTCTTCTCAACCCACCGGGCAACCAGGCTTGACGCCGGCAGGCAGAACCCCAGCAATACCACGATAATGGCCGCAAACACCCTCAAATCCACGCCGGCGGCACCGGTGAGAATCAATACCAGCGTGACGGCGGCGCACAGGGCCATGGCATTGAACAGGCCATAGAAGGTCAGGTTGAGTCCCTGCCATGACCCATCCGCCATCTTCCTGACCGGAACGGCGCAGATGATCTGCCATCGCTCCCGGGGCAGGGATTTGAAGCTCCAGATATAGATGGGCGTGAGCAGGAGCGCCATGGCTGAGACAAAGATCCAGTTCTGCATGGGGAATTCTCCAAGACTAAAGGGTTCAAGGGGTCAGGGATTCGAGGGGTCGAGGAGGGTCATGACCGGCCGGTCTCACTCGAATCCTTGAACCCTTTTTTCATTTTTTTCGCCCGATCTCCGAGCGGACCCTGACATCGGTCTCCACCAGGGGGGATTGAAAATGAAGCGTATAGCGGCTGGTTGCGTCCCGGCGGCGCATGTTGGCCAGAATGTCCGCGGAAAACACCACACGGTTTTTTTCGAAGATCAGGACATCGACGCTGCTTCCCGGCCGGTAGAGGCTCTTGGGGCAGCCCTTTTCCACGAGCATTCCGGGAGATACGGCCATCGGGTCGTCATAGGCGCTGGCGCTGTAGCATTGGACGATGTCGCCGATCATCATGGCCACAATCTCGATCATGGCCACCCGTCCGACCCCCGTGCCGCCGGGAACGTCGGTATCGATCACGGTGACCACCCGGCGGTTTTTTGAAAACGGCGTTACCATGGACACCACGGCGCCGGGATTGCAGGAGTGGCAGCTGCCGTCGATGGTATACATATCGGTTACCTGGCCTGAAACCGGCAGGTGGTTGTAGTGATATTTGTCCGGGGTGAGGCGGAAGAGGGCGAAATCGCCGCCCGCGAATGCCTTCAGCCAGGCGTGCCGGTCGGCACCGATGAGTTCATGGAAAGAGAAAAATTTTTCTTTGAGAAAAAGTGCATCCTGGTGGTCGAAGGATCCCACGATCATGCGGGCATCGGCCGGCGAAACGATGCGGTCCGCCCCGTCGGGCATGGGGCGGCACTGCCAGTAGCGAATTTTCCGTTCAAACAGTTTCCGGGCCGTGTCCAGGGCGTCTGTACTGTCCAGGCATTCGGCGGGGTCGATGCCCATGGATTTGATCCGGCTGGCGTGGCCCCTGCTTCCGGCCGTCAGCGGCAGGTCGAAATTGAGAAAACCCAGGATGGCCGACATGCGCCGGGAGGTTGCCGCCTTGAACAGCAGGGGCGTACTTTCCTTTGCCCGTGAATAGAGCCGGTTGATGAGCGGATCGGCGATCAGGTGCTCGGTCGTCACCCGGCGGGTCTGCCTGTCGATGTACTGGTGGGGGGAAAGGGGGTCGGCCAATGGCTCATACCTCCGGCAGGTCGGATTCCGACTGCCGTTTCATGTGGTCCAATGTCAGCAGCATCAGGTGGATCAGCTGTGTGAGGGCCGTTACCGGAAGCGTTTCGGCAATGACGGCACTGCGCAGGGTGGCGATCAGGGTTGCGGCGTCCTTGCCCCCCAGCACGGAAAAAAGAGCCTGGTTGTAGTGCCCGCTCCGCCAGGTGGACATGCCGTCCAGTCGCCGGACCTGCCGGGTCCACCCGTCCAGAGCCTGCCCCACCTGATCTTTTTTCAACCGCTCCCGATAAAAGGATTCCGCGGCGGCGTTGAATTCATCGCCGGACAACGCCAGGGGCGACGATGCGCCGGCCGCTTCGCAGATCCGGCGGGTCACGCGGCCTGAAACGCCCCGGCCGCCGCCATCATCAATCCGGTTTTTGAGATCGTCGATGGTATGCCGGAGTTGGTTCATCTCGATCAGTTCGGGTGCATCTTCCTGCAGGAGGGTCACCAGGGTGTGTTTGAAATCCGTCGCGCGCACCCGTGTATAGCCCGCATAACGCCGGCTTGAACGGATGTTGGCGGTGCGTTTGACCATTCGGGCCAGCAGCCGGTTGGGCGTGTCGGCGCGTACGTAGAACGTGGGAATGCCGGCTGCCGCACCGAAAAAGATCTGGCGCCGCTCGCTTTCGACGAAAGGGTGGTCGGGGATGTCCGCATGGGTGATGCGCCCGGTAAAAATATACTTGTAGGCCAGGGTCGTGACCAGCATCTGAAGGTTGGCCGCCTGGGCCATGTCCCGATCCAGGTTTTCGAAAAGACTGTAATGGCGACCTTCAAAGCCGGTGAAACCCATGGTCTGGAAGCAGCGGGCCCGATAGAGCATGTAAAGGGGCATGCAGGGATCGAAGACTCCCAATTCCCCCAGGTCCTTTTTCAAACGGGTGTCGTTTCCCGGCCGGCCGTCCAGGGCCGGGCTTTCGTCGGTGGCCATCAGCGCCACCAGGTAATCGATGAGCCTGAAGTCCGGGACGAAATCTCCCTTGAGCATGAAACCCCGGGAGAGGTTCCGATCCAGCCATTCCGGGCCGAATGGCGTGATGCTGCGGCCCAGAATTTTAAGGTGAGCCTTTTTCTTCCATCGTCGCCAGAGCATCCTCAGGTGGGTGTAATCCAGTTCGTGGGGCAGAAATCCCAGGACCCGCTCGGGGTGAAAATCCATGAAGTCGATGCGGTAGGGGGCCGCCGAATAGGCGCCTACGAAAAGGGGGAGAAAATGCTCCACGATTTTGATGGCCAGGTCCCCGTAGTGCTTCTCTTCCAGGGCGCCGAACCCGGATCCGGGTGCTTTCATCAGCCGGGTGAGCATGCGGCTGCCCAGGCTGATATGGGTACCGTTGTTGGCCAGGCTGACGTTGGAGGTGTTGGGCAGCACCACCAGGTTGTTGGCGACGATGCCGGCCTCGCGGAGCTTGATGACCGCATTGAGCTGGCTGCGGGAGAGCACCGTGTGGCACAGGTGCATGTAGCGGTGCTTGGCTTCCCCGTCATTCCATCCGGACAGGCAGGGGCTCATGAACAGGGAGCGGTAGAAGCTGTCCGGAATCAGGTTGTTGAGCCGTTTCTGGCGCACGGGCGGGTGAGGGGCGAAGTAGAGCAGGGCCCGCTGCCCGCCGTCGATCAACCCGAACTGCCGGTTGGCATACTGGATCAGCAGCTGGGAGAGTAAAAAACGCAGGGCCGTCTCCCGGGCGATGCCCTGTCCCATCCCGGCGGCCTCATCCATGGAGACCGGATGGAAGGAGAAGGTTTCCGGCGAGGTGTTGTCCGAGAGAAAATGGTCCATGGCCGACCGACCGGTTTCCCGGACGGTGTCGTGGGTGGCGGGCTGGTCGATGGCATCGGCCAGGGCCAGTTTCAGCAGGTAGCTGATGGGGATGCGCAGGACCTCCCGGCCGCCTTCCTCGAAGGAAAAGCGGCCGGCATCGCTTCGACGGGGACTGTCGGCGCAGCATTTGTCGCAGCGCAGGTCCTCCGTGAAGACACGACGGGCATAAGGGCTGAGGGCATCCGCGGGCAGCCGCACCCAACTGTTTTCCCAGATGCCGGTATCGTTTTCCGACAGGTACGCCTCCAGCGCCGACACCGTGGAACGCGGCGTGTCACCGCGCAGGGCCCGTTTTTTGAGATTGCGGAAAAAACCGGAATTTTCGATTTCAAGTGGAAGATCCACCCGGTGTCGATCGCCCTCAACCGCGGTCTGGTACTCATTTTCCGCCCCCGCCGTGGTGTCCGATGGCGTAAAGGGCAGGGTGCGCGCCAGTCCCTCGGGGGTCGCGGTGTCGATGCCAAGCACGTGGATCAGTTTAAACCGGTTGGCCGCCCGGGAGGCGGGTGCCGTCCCGGGTGCTGCGATTGGCGTGGGGGATGTGCCTGTGCGGCGGGCTAATTTAACCATGTCTCCCTTGATTCCACCCTTTGATCCATAAACAGCGACAGTCAGGAAAAGCTAAACCAGAAGCTGGATAAAATGCAGGCAATGGAAACTGAAAGTATCATACCATTGAACATGTCATCGGACATCCTGGTTCTCCTCTCACCTGACAGGTTGGCGCTATCGGCCAGCCGTTGGTTTCTTTTCTGTGATGCAACCTAAAATCAGAGGATTAGCGTCGTGTTACCGGGTGGTTAGAAAATGGTTAAAAACGGTGAGCGAGCTCATCGCCCATAGCTCATCGCCCATCGCCTATCGCCTATAGCCTTGATCTTCTACCTATAACCTAAAACCGTCCGTTATCCTGTTCACGGTTCACCGTTCACTACTCACCGTTTTTTTTATGTTGACGCTCAGACCGTCTTTCGGCTTCTGGTTGAAGGTTGAAGGTTGAAGGTTGAAGGTTGAAGGTTGAAGGTTGAAGGATAACCAGTCTTTTTGATTTCCGCGCTTTGAACCTTGAGTTTTGAGCTTTTCTCGCTTTCAGCTTTCAGCCGGTGAGCCCGGAACCCGGAACCGTGCCGGGGGGGGCGGTTTGAACGCAAAACAAACAAATGGCTAACATGGGGGTAACAATGGGCAGGCTATTGGAGGCGCATCGGTTTCCAACCTGAAGGGAAGGTGAGTCTCGTGACTGTATTGCTCAAATCCATTTTAACCCATCGCATCCCCGGGCAGGTGGTGGTCCAGATTACCGACCGGTGCAACGCGCGATGTCCCCAGTGCGGCATGCGTGTGACTGAATCCTTTGCCCGGTCCACCCTGGACACGGATGCAATCAAGAAGATGATCGATGCCGCCGCCGGCCGGGGGGTACAGGCCATCTCCTTTACCGGCGGAGAGCCCTTGCTGGATGTGCCCCGGCTGGTGGAACTGATCCGCCATGCGGGCGCTGCCGGCATACCCTACATCCGTACCGGGACCAACGGTTTCATGTTTGCCCGTCCTGAGAAAAAAGGGTTCGAATCCCGGATTGCCCGCATGGCCGACCAGCTTGCCGACACGCCCCTGCGCAACTTCTGGATCAGCCTGGACTCGGCCGTGGATTGTGTCCACGAAGGGATGCGCGGGTTTCCCGGGGTGGTTGCCGGGATCGGCCGCGCCCTGCCTCTTTTTCACCGGGCCGGCATCTACCCGGCGGTCAACCTTGGCATCAACCGCAACGTGGGCGGGGACGCCACCCGCCACCTGACCCGGGCGGATGCCGGTTCCGACAGCGCCTGCCTGGATACCTTTTACTCCCGCTATCGAAAGGCCTTTGAGCGTTTTTACCAGCGGGCGGTCGATCTGGGATTCACCATGGCCAATGCCTGCTATCCCATGAGCATCGATGTGCCGGAAGGCCAACGGGGCCTCAGTGCGGTGTACGCCGCCACGACCGTGGCGGACATCGTTCGTTTCACCCGGCCCGAAAAGCGGATGCTGTTCAAGGCCCTCACCGCTGCCATCCGGTCCTTTCGATCCCGGATTCGTATTTTTTCTCCCCTGTGCGCCCTGGAATCCCTGGTGCGGCAGTACAGCGACGGGACGTCTCCGATCCCGGCATACGGCTGCCGCGGCGGTGTGGATTTCTTCTTCATCAATGCCGCCGACGGGCACACCTACCCCTGCGGTTACCGCGGGAATGAGGACTTCGGCGCCCTGTGGGACGTTGATCCGGGACGGCTGACGCCGCCGGCCGAGGCCGATGCCTGCCGCCAGTGCGACTGGGAGTGCTTCCGCGACCCGTCGGCGTTGTTCGGCCCCCTGCTCGAGGCGGCCGCCAACCCGCTGGGCCTGATTCGGCGCATGGCGGCCACGCCGGGTGCGCTGGCCGCATGGGCCGGTGATCTGTCCTACTATCGGGCCTGCGGCTTTTTCAACGGCCGGCAATCGCCGGATTATCGAAAATTGAGGCGTTTTTAAACAGAAAGGAAAAGCGATGCGGATCGACCTGCACGTCCACTCCAAGTTCTCCGAACGGCCATCCCAATGGATCCTGAAAAAACTCGACTGCCCCGAAAGCTTCACCGAGCCGCTCCAGCTCTATGATATCGCCAGGCGGCGGGGCATGACCCATGTGACCATCACCGACCACAACAGTATCGGCGGTGCCCTGGAAATCGCCCATCTGCCGGGTGCCTTCGTCAGCGAGGAGGTGACCAGCTACTTCCCCGAAGACGGCTGCAAACTTCACGTGCTGGCCCTTGATATCACCGAATCCCAGCACGTCGACATCCAGCGGCTGCGCAAGAATATTTTTGACCTGGTCGCTTATTTTGAGCAGGAGAAGATCTTCAATATAATCGCCCATCCACTCTATGCGGTCAACGATAGGCTGACGGTGGACCACTTCGAACGCCTGTTGCTGCTGTTCAGGAATTTCGAATTGAACGGTGCGCGCAACAGCCGGGAAAACCAGACGCTCAGGCGCCTTTTGAACCAGCTGACCCCCGATGATATCCAGCGGCTGGTCGACCGGCACGGCATCACACCGTCATTTCCCCATCCTCATCAGAAACGGCTTTTCGGCGGGTCGGATGACCACAGCGGCCTGAACGTCGCCCGAACCTACACCGAGTTCACGGGCGATCCGGATACCGGGACATCGCTTTCGGCCATTGAAAACAGCCGGGTGGTGGTGCATGCCACCGCGCCTTCGCCCCAGACCATGGCCCACAACCTCTACGGCATCGCCTGGCAGTTTTTCCGCCGCAAATTCAATCTGGGGCAATACGCGGGAAAAGATCCGCTGGTCCGATTCCTGGACGGTTCACTGGGGCTCGATCCGGCACCGGAACCCGGGATGCTCTCCCGGGTTTATTTTTTCTTCAGCGCCAAAAAAAACAAGCGGGTGAAACATCCCCTGTCGGACTCCCTGGCCTCCCTCCTCCGCCATGAAACCCAGAAGCTCATCGATGAAAACCCGGATCTGCTGGCAGCGGACAGAAAGGACGGCGGGCAGGACGAGGCGCGTGAAGGGCAGTGGTTCGAGTTCGTCAACCGCCTCTCGAACCGGGTGATGGTCCATTTCGGCAACCACCTGCTGGATCATCTTTCCGGCGCCAATGTCTTCAACATTTTCCACACCATCGGTTCCGCCGGCGGGATGACCACCCTGCTGGCCCCCTATTTTGTCGCCTATTCCCAGTTTACCATGGGACGGGACCTGGGAAACCAGATCGCCGGGCGCTTCGGCCGGCCCCCGGGCGACCAGACCCCGGCGCCTGCCGGGGATACCCATGTGGCCCATTTCACCGACACCTTTTATGAAGTCAACGGTGTCGCCCTGACCCTCCGGCAGCAGGTTCAGTCTGCCGCGGCAGCCGACCGCCGCTATACGCTGATCACCTGTGACGACCGGAACCGGCCGTCGGAGAAGGGCGTCGCCCATTTTACTCCCATCGGCACCTATGACCTGCCCGAATACGAGCAGCAGAAGATTTTCTATCCGCCGGTGCTGGAGATGCTGGACTACTGCCACCGGCAGGGGTTCAACCATATCCACACGGCAACCCCGGGCCCCATCGGACTGGCCGCCCTGGCCATTGCCCGATTTCTCCGGCTTCCCATTTCCGGCACTTACCACACGGCCATTCCCCAGTATGTGCAGGTCCTCACCGGGAGCGGTTTCATGGAAGATCTGGCCTGGAAATTCGTTCTCTGGTACTACGACCAGATGGACCTGATCTACGCCCCCTCCCGGAGCACCCGGGAGGAACTGGTCGCCCGGGGAATCAGCGCGGAAAAAATCAAGGTCTATCCCCGCGGCATCGACACCGGGCGATTCAATCCCTCAAGGCGCAACGGGTTTTTCAAACGGTGGCACTGCGATGCGCAAACGACCAAGCTGATCTATGTCGGGCGGGTGTCCAAAGAAAAGAACCTTCACCTGCTGTCCCAGGCCTATCGCCGACTGGTTCAATCCACGCCCTCGGTCGTTCTGACCGTCGTCGGCGACGGTCCCTACCTGGATGAGATGAAGGCCGAGAACCGCGGCCTGCCGTGCATTTTCACAGGACGCCTGGAAGGGGACGATCTGGCGTCCGCCTACGCGTCCAGCGATATTTTTGTTTTCCCCAGCACCACGGACACATTCGGCAACGTGGTCCTGGAGGCCCAGGCCTCGGGTGTCCCGGTTATTGTCACCGATCAGGGGGGGCCGGCCGAGAATGTCATCCCGGAAAAGACCGGGCTCGTGGTGAAAGGAAATTGTGCCCGTGCCATCTTGAGTGCCATGGAATCGCTGGTCGCCGATTCCCGGCGGCGGTCGGAGATGGGGCGGGCTGCCCGGGAGTACATGGAGGACCGCTCCTTCGAAGCCGCCTTCAATGAAACCTGGAAGATGTTCGGCACCCTCAATGCCGATAAAATGGCCATGGCCGGGTAAGCACCGGGCCGGGTCCGTGCCTGACGGCCCGTTGGTCAATCTGGCTGAGGCACCGCCTCAACGCGGACAAACACGTGCCTGCGGCTGGACTGCCGGGCGGTCTGGCGTTCGCCGAGGCCGGTCCCCGTCCGGTCTTTTGCGGTGAGTATCCCACCGATTTCGATCCACTCGTCGAGCCGGCCCTGGATCCGGGTTTGAATCCCCTGGGTCCGGACGGTCCCGCTGCCGCCGTCCCCCGGTCCGTCCCGCCGGGTCTCGATCTCCAGGGTCATCCGGTCCCCCGAGACGCGCGGGGTCACCCGCACGCCGGTGAGCATTTCACGGTATCCGCGGATCTGGCCGACCCGCATGCCATGGTGCCGTGGACTGCCCGTGGACACCGGCTCGGACAGCCCCACAAAAATCGTGGCCGCCTGACCTTCCTGGGCGATGACGCGCTGGATATCGCTGCTGCTGCGCCTGCGCTGCCTGCTCCGGGCATCGACGGCCAGGGTGTCATCCGGCTTCCCGCGATGATCGCCCACTCCCACGGTGACCTGCTCGCCGACGGACACCCTGCCGGAAACCGCCAGGGAGCCCAATGATTCCAGGGCATTTTCTCCCTGGACCACGGTGATGGCCAGCTGGCGTGCGGCCTGGTCCAGGTGGGAGACGATGGATTGAATCCGGGCCAGATTATCCGGTGTGGTGCCGACAAAGAGCAAAAAATCCTTTCCGCTGAGTGTATCCCCGGGACCGAGAAAGGGGGTGATGACGGGGATGATGTCGTCGGCCGGACGATGCTTGAGCTCAATGACGGCCAGTTGCTCGCCGCAAACACCGATGGACACGATCAGGAGCGACGCCAGGATGGCTGCCGCCGTGGAAATGAAACCATTTTTGAGGCCAGGAATCACCGTTTTCTCCTTACAGGCCGCCATCGACGGACGGGCATCGGCTATCCTTTCGGCCTGCCCGTGATCATGACGGCGCTTCCTTTATTTTGCCGGCCGGCTCCGGTACCGATTCGATCCCGGAACAGGGCCAGGATCCGGTCCCTGGCATGGGGGGATTCCGGCGGCACCTCGGCCCATTGGAGAAGGGCCTCCACTTCGGCCATCCGATTGAAAAACGTGCCATATTCCAGCAAGGTCCGCACCACCTCCACCCGGGCGCTCCGGACGGCCCAATACATGGCATTTCGCATGATTTCGGGATCCTGCCGGATCCGATCGCTCGTTTCCACGCACAGGCGCACCAGGGCGGCCTGACCGTTTTTCACAAAAACCATGAGCGGCTGCTGGCCGCGCCAGTCTTCAAGGTGAGGCGCGGCACCGGCGTCGATCATGGCGGCGGCCGATTCGGGCGGGCCGTGGCGCATGACCGTGCTCAAGGGGTAACGGTTCAATTCATCCCTGCGGTTCAGGTCCACCCCGGATCCCGCCAGCAGGCGGACGATTTCGGGTTGGGGCGCTGCCTTTTGAAACAGGTCGCAGGCGCTTCGACCGTCAGGGGGAATGGTTGCACCGGCCGCGATCAACCGCCCCACCATGCCGGCATCCCGGTTGGCAACGGCCATGCCCAGCGGAAAACGTGTACGTTTACCGGTCCGTATCGTGGCGTTCGGGTCGGCCCCGCACTGGATCAATCGCGCCACCATGGCCCCGTGCCCCCTGGAAATCGCCTCGGTCAGCGCGGTTCGTCCGTCTTCGCTGGCGGCATTCAGGTCAGCACCTTCAGAAATCAGCCGGTCGAACAGGTCGGCGGCGCCGGATCGGGATGCCAGGATCAAGGCGGTATGGCCCTGATGGTCCCTGGCATTGACATCGGCACCGAGATCGATCAGTATTCCGGCACCGGTGACGACCGCGCCCGGCGCGATCCCCTTCCGCGGCATGGGGGTTCCGGCCAGCAGCATCAAGGCGCTCCTGCCACGGTCGTCCCGGCGATCCGGCGGCAGCCCCAGGGACAGCAACCCGCGCAGCAGGGCCCATTCCTGCCGGCGAACGGGCCGGATCAGGTCCTCCGCGGTGCCCAGCGCATCGGGCGCCATGCCCCTGAACGGATGTGGTCCCTGAATATATCCTTTATCTCCAATTGGTTGCGTCGTATCACCAGCGCCGCGACCGATTCGTTCTTGTTGGTTTTGCCGATGGGCAGCCCCCCCGCCCCGGCCAGCAGACGGACGCATTCCACGCATCCGGATTCCACCGCGCGATACATGGGAGAAAATCGACCGAAAGCGCGTCGGTTGGGATCGGCGCCGTTTGCCAGCAGCAGCCTGGTCATGGATGCATCGCCATTGGCGGCCGCATGGCTGAGGGCGGCCATACCCCCCGGCGGCTCGCCGTCCGGAAGGGCGCCGTGCTCGAGCAGAATGGCTGCGGTGCGGGTATCGCCGTTTCGCGTGGCCACGATCAGGGGGGTGGCCGCACGGTAGCGTCGGTCGTCCGGCGCGATCCCGCTTTCCAGCAGGACTTGTGCGCCACGGGGGCGTTTTTGCGCCGGACGGCGACCATCAGCGGGGTGCGGGCATTGTCCGGCGTCCCGTTGGCATCCGCGCCGTTTCCGGGACCGAACCGGATCCCCGGCCATTATGAACGTCGATGGGGGGCTTTGCAAGCCTGGCTGCAACCCTGCGGGACGCGCCGTTGACAAAACTTTTACACCCAGGGGTGAACAGCCCTTGAATAATGATCCAATATCCATTAATACACCCGACCTAAAGAAGACGGGTTCGAAAAAAAAGCCGATATCTGCGTTACGCTTCATCCCTCGTCACTGCGGAGTACCGTGAGTACACCTCATTCCTCTGGCTTCGCAAGCCTTGATTGCGGCTTTTTTTTCGAACCCGTCTGAAAAACGACTTTCTACGAGGGCATCAAAGAAAGACAACATGGGGGGAAAATGCCCAATTCGATTATCGTCTCCACCGGGTGCTGTATTCCATCCGAAATCATTCCCAACGCCCATTTTCTCGATAACCGGTTTTACGGGGAGGATGGTGCCCGGCTGGAAAAACCCGTTCCTGAAATCGTTGAAACGCTGCACAAGATCACCGGTATCCGGGAACGACGGTATGTCAGCAGCGGGTTGACCACCACCGACATCGCCTATGAGGCGGCGGTCGAGGCCCTGGACGGCCATGACCGGGAACGCCTGGATTACATCATTGTCGCCCAGAATTTCGGGGATGTCCGGGACGGCAACCTGCGGACGGACATGGTGCCCACGATCGCCTCGCGGGTGAAGCAGCGGCTTCAAATCAAAAACCCCTACACGGTGGCCTACGACATCCCCTTCGGTTGCCCGGGCTGGCTTCAGGGCATGATCATGGCCGACTACTACCTTCGGTCGGGAGATGCCAGGCGGGCGCTGGTGATCGGCGCTGAAACCCTCTCGCGGGTGTCGGACCCCCACGACATCGACTGCATGATTTTTGCCGACGGGGCCGGGGCGACGCTTCTGGAGTCGTCGGATGAAAATGGCGGCATCCTGTCCCACGTCACCCGGACGGACGCGCTGGACAAGGCCTGGATGCTGCGGCTGGGGCGGTCGTACCGTCCGGATCACGAGGGCAATGAGCTTTACATCAAGATGGACGGCCACGACATTTACAAGTATGCCCTGAAAACCGTTCCCCTGGTGGTGAAACAGGTGCTGGACCGGGCCGGTCTGGGACTCGGCGATGTCAAAAAAATTCTGCTGCACCAGGCCAACGCCAAAATGGATGGCGCCATTCTCAAACGGCTGTTCAAGCTGTGCGGCGTCGACGCCATCCCCGGTGATATCATGCCCATGATCATCCACTGGGCCGGCAACAGCTCCGTGGCCACCATTCCCACCCTGCTGGATCTGCTCCTGAAAGAGCGGCTGGAAGGCCACCGGCTGACGTCGGGAGATATCGCCGTATTCGCTTCCGTCGGCGCGGGCATGAACATCAATGCCATGGTCTACCGCATGCCGTAATCCTGGCTGAGGCCTTCCAGAATACCCCTCACCCTGTCCCTATCGCCCCATGCCACCGAACCAGTCGACCATGTCGCGCACCGTGCGCTGGTCGAATTTGAGCCGGAACTGCACGAAAGGCCCCCGTGCCGTGTAGCCGGCCGCCGAGAAATCGTCGTCTTCGAATCCGGCAATGTTGTAGCCCACGCTGAGCCAGGCGTTTTTCACCATGGCGTAGCCCACGGAAACCCCGGCGCTGTAGTCCACCTGGCCCGCATTCCAGGCGTGCAGCACGCTGCCGCGCAGGCCCACGTCCCAGTGGCGGGTGATGTCGTAGCGGGCCTCGATGCCCATCAGGTCGGTAAACCCGGTGTAGGTGTCGTCGTCGATGGTATCGAGCACATATTTGGCGCCGTATTGCAGGCCGACCTGCAGGCGATGATCGGGCTTGAAGTTGACGTTGAGATTGTTGATGACGCGCTGGCTGTCCAGGTCGCTGCCGCTGCCGTCGCTGCTGTCGAACTGGAAGTCCAAGCGGTCCAGCACGATCCAGCGGGTATTTTTTGGTCGCCAGGCCAGGCTCAGCCGGATGTCGCCGGTCGTTTCGTCCTGACCCTGTTCCGTGTCGGTGATGTTGAGTTCCAGCCCTGCGGACAGCCCCAGGCCCCGGATCGGCTCCACGATGAAACCGCCGAGCAGGTTCCATTTTTTCTCGTCGTCGGCAAAGCGGCTTTCCGCGCGGGAGGTCCACGACCAGATGCCGGCCCGGTAGCCCGCCCCCAGGCTCAGGGCGGTGAAGTCGTCGTCCGCCAGACCGCCCAGCGAGGGATCGCCGGATGCCTCGATGGTATGGCTGCGCTCGAACCCGCCGTCCACGGTCCAGCGGTCGTTGACCTGCCAGGTCTGGTTGAGCCCCAGGTTGGCGAACACCCGTCCGGATGCCTCGGCATAGTCCCTGCCCACAGATGTGCCCAGCTGGCCGCCGCGCCATGGGGTCGCCTTGACGCCGGCCCGGGTGGACTGGGTGTCTTCATCGCTGCCCCAGGTCAGTTCCTGTTCACCGAACAGTGATACCGTGTCGGTGAGGCGAAAGTCCGCCCCGGCCACGGTCCGGGTGGGGTAGGCGCTGCTGTTGTCGCCGCCGCCGATCAACTGCTCGTGGTCCACGCGCAGCTGCAGCCGGTCCGCGTAAAGGGATCGGGAGACCCCTGCCAGCAGCAGCCTGGACCGGTCCACCGATCCGTCGCCCTGCCGGTCCTCGGCCATGCGAAGGCCGCTGTAGAGCCGGTAATCGCCGGTATCCCAGGTGGCCCGGCCTTCACCCATGTCCCGCTCGGTGTCGGTGGACAGGTTGGTATGCCGGTAGACGTCACCGCTCAGGATCACTGACCGGTTTACCCGGTAGTCCGCCTCGGCCCCGATTTTTCGGGTGCCGGTCTCGCTGCCGCTCTGCTGGCCGAGGCCGAAATCCTCACCCTGCTCGCGGGCATAGACCCTGGCGTTCATGCGCCCGGTGGTGCGGGTCACTTCCGCCAGCCAGGCGCTGTCACGCAGCGTGTCTCCGGTCTCCTCGCGGCGGGTGGCGGCAACTTCCGCTTTTAAGGTCGTCTTCTCATCCAGCGCCACGGACAGGTCGGCGCCCACCAGGTCGCCCTCGGCGTTCACCGGCCCCTCGTGAATGGTGGTCGCACCCACTTCCACCCGCCCGTCCATGATCCGCAGCGACCCACGCCCGCCGTAGGTATAGGACGCGTCCGTCCGGTCGTCGGACTCATACTCCACGATGATGAAGATGGGGTTGAACCCGCTGTCCCGGCTGGGGACCGGAGATTTGAAAAACAGGGTGCCCGCATCGTAGTCGATCGTATAGTCCACGTGGCGGCTCAACGACTGGCTGGAGAGGATGACCTCACTTTTGAAGCGGTCGCGGGTCTCGATCGTGATTTTTTCCGAGTTGATCAGGATGTCGTTGCGGGTCAACCGGTAAAGGCCGGAGGTGCCGTCACCCCGGATCTCGTCCCTGACGAACGCCTGGCTCGTATCGGCGGCAAATCCGCTGAAGCTGACGGTCCGCCCGGCAAACTCGGTCTTCAGGCCGTTGAGGGTGCGGCTGTATTTGCCGAGTTCGGTCACGGTGAGTCCGGTGTCGTAATCGCCGAACAGCAGGTAAAACTGCTCGCGTTCCAGTTTGAGGTAGAGCTGGCGGATGCTGGCCGCATCATACTGCTGGGTGGTGGCATCCCCGTACAGGGTGTAGTAGGCATCCGGGTCGATGGTCCGGAACAGGGTGTTGTCGGGATCGTCCCTGTCTTTTTCCGAGTCGTAGGCCAGGGTCAGCAGCCAGCGTCCGCGGACCTTGCCCTTGGCGAAAAACGCCACGCGGCCGTCCGTGTACAATTTTTCTTCCCCATCGGCGTCGGCGAGACTTTCCATGTTGTCGGAAACCGTATTGTACCCGGCGGTGCCTTCGGCCAGACCCACGATGATCCAGTCGCGCAGAAACGGCTTGACGTAAAGATCGATGTCCACCGCGGCGTCATTGTAGCCCAGGGACACCGTGTAGCGGCCGCTGGTGGTCACCGGGGCAAAGCGGACCCGGCCGTCCGCGGCCACGTGGACCGTCTTTGTCTCATCCGCTTCCCGGCGGGTGAGTGCGTCGCCGCCGGCCTGGCAGGGCTTGAGGTTGCCGTCCCGGATGTCCAGGTCGGCCGGGGCCGCGATGGGCCGGCCGTCACTGTCCAGCAGTTCAAGTGAGACGGTGACCGGGGTCTTGCCGTCGGCCACGTTGCCCTCGGCGGACAGCAGGCGGATGGCGGCGATCTGGCCGGTTCGGACCACCGAAACGGCCTGCCTGAAGCGGGCGTTGCCGAAGGGGCCGATGCCCTGGATTTCCAGGGTATGCCGGCCGGCGGCGCCGAAGTCGACCCCGATATAGGAGTAGAGCGTGGTCTTGCTGTCGGGATCCTTGAGGGTGAACCCGATACGTTGGGTGGAAACCTCCCGGCCGTCCAGAAGCAGCCGGGGTTTGAGGCGCGAGTCCAGGCGCACGCGAACGGCGTTGACCGGATGGGTCAGGCGGCTGCCGTCGGCCGGGGCCAGCAGGCCGGGGCTTTCGTCCCCGGCGGCCGGTCCGGCGGGGCCGGCATCTCCGGGATCGCCCGGGGTGCCGCAGCCGGGCTGGCGGTGGCTGCCGGCCACCGGCTTGGCGGGGTCCACGCCGGGTTTGCGGGCCACGTGAAAATCGGCCCGCCAGAGGGTGCCGCCCTGGAGGTCGACGAACTGGGACCAGGGGGTGCCGGCATGGCGGGTATGGGTTTCGCAGGGGAAGATCTCCACGGTGTCCGGCAGGCTGTCCACATCCAGCTGAACCACGTGAACCCCTTTGGTCACGCCTTCGAAGTGGTACATGCCCTGGCCGTCGGTGACCACGAAGGCGCCGTCTTCCATGTAAATGCGTACGCCCTGAACCCCGTCGGCGGCATCGGTGGCCAGGTCATCGCAATTGTCGGCAATCACGCGGCCCACGATGACATTCCTGCTGCGCAGCAGATCCTCTTCGACCCGCACGGTGGCCGAGGCCGAATTGGAACTGTCGCCGGCATTGTCGGCCGCCACCGCCGTGTTGACGGCGTCGCCCAGGCGTGCGCCGGCGGCCACTTCCACCACGTAGCGCACCTGGAGCGACTCGCCGGCCGGCAGGCTGCCCGTGCTGAATGAAATCGTGCGGCCGTCGGCAGAAACCTGCGGGTCGTCGACGGGGCTGCCGTCCTGCCTGGCCGATCCATCCTGGTAGCGGAATCCGGCCGGCAGGCGGTCGGTGAGGACCACCCCTCCGGCATCGTCCGTATCGGTGTTTTCCAGGTCCAGGGTGTACTGCAGGAAATCGCCGATGGCCACGGTGTCCACAGAGGCGCTTTTGCGCAGCCACAGTGTTCCCGCCAGGGGGTCGACGGGGATGTCCAGATTCACCGACGGCCCCGGGTTGATGGTGAACGTCTCGCCCCGCGAACCCGGATCGCGGATGGCAAAAGGCCCGCCCGGCAGCCCCTGGAGGTCGGCCGTGGGCACCACCGAGGGGGCACCGTAGCCGGTTGGCGCGGCAATCTCCATACGGTAGTCCCCGGGGGCCACGAAGGGGAAGCGGAACCCGCCGGCAGGGAAGCGGTACGTGCGGCCGGAACTGTCGGTGGCTGTCGAGCCGGAGGTGATGGTGGCCGGGAAGCGACTCGTGCCGTCATCGCCGAACACCGTGGCCGGCTGCCCGGTGGCGGCATCCACCAGGGTGAGGCCCACACCGTCCAGGGGGCTGCCCGTGCTGCTGTCGAAGACGACGCCGTAGGGATCGACCATGACCGATGCCGTGGCCCGGTCGGTGGCATCGCCGCTGTCCACGTATTCTCCCACCAGCGGGGCCGCGGCGGTCACGTGAAGGAGGCCGTCGAAGGGGGTTGCCGCGCCGCTGCCCGTGCTCTGGATGTATCCGAGAAAGATCCCCGAGTTCGAGCCGGTTTCCGTGAGCAGCAGCAGTTCGCTCTCCCCGATTTCAGCCACCGTAACCAGCACCCACACCGTTTCCGCCACGGTCGGGTCACGGTCCTGGTCGCCATCGGCCACCTGGACGAAAACCGGCTCGTTCTGGTGGTAGACCGCCGCCGCCAGCAGGGGCACCGGGCTGCCCATGTCGATGGGGTCGCTGCTGCCGGCGGCAAAAATCTGGTTGAGGGGCCGGGTGTCGCCGGAGGTACTGCCGTCACTGCTGGTCGATGTGCCGGGAATCATGGTCGGCACGGCGTCGGGCGCGGTGGGCGCATACTGGTAGAAGGCGATTGCCGATATGGTGGGGGCATTCAACCAGGCGGTGACCGACGAGGCGTCGACCACCGTACCGGAACGGACCAGGTTGGCTGAATTGATGAAAGGGGTAACGGCAAAGGCCGGTCCCATGTGGAGCAGCACCGCCAGCAGCATCACGGGGAGGAGGGTCGCGATGCGGCTGGCGGTGCGTTTTTTCCTGTCACATTCCACTGCCGGCCTGCCGGGCAAAGCGGGCCGGTCGTGGTGGCGGATCACTCCCTTTTCAGGGGGGTGATTTTCGTTATGTGACAGACACGGGGTCATGGGTTGGCCATCGGCCTCCGGTTAATTGTTGATGGTGACCTGGTAGGCGATGAAAACGCTGGCGTTTCCGGCCACATCGCCGCCATCGGTGATGGTGGCGCCGGCGCCCACATGGACCGTCAGATCGGCCCCGTCCACGGTGGCCGGGTCGTCCCCGGTGGTCTGGGTGAACTGATCCTCGGTGCCGCCGGTCACATCCACGTAGACCAGCTCGTCCGAGTCGTAGGCATCGGAAACAAAGGATACGAAATCGATGGGCAGCACGTCTTCGATGCTGCAACCGGTCACCTGGCCGCTGCCGGGATTCTCAACCAGCAGCAGGTATTCCAGCGTGTCACCCGGCGCGCCGGTGACCCCGCCGGTGAAAAAGTCGTGAGTGGCGCTTCTGAAGGTGAACTGCCTCAAGCCGGTGGTGCCGTTGGCGCTGGTCACATTTCTTACGTATTTGGTGAGGGTGGCACTGCCGCTGGTATAGCTGGCAACGACCGTATCGCTGGCCGGTGCGTCCGTGCTCACGGCGGTTGTGTCCACGGTCACCACGATGTCGGTTCCCGTGGTGTCGATGGTTCCGGAGGTGACCGTGAGGGTAAAGGCCCCCTGTTCCAGAACCGTGACCCCGGCATCCGGATCGGTGGACAGCGCATCGGCCAGGGTGATGGTGGCCGTTCCGCTATCCGGATCGCTGACGGCGGTCACCCGTGTCGGGGTCCCGCTGCCCACGAACACGATGTCGTCCACCCTGATGCCGTTGACCGCATTGTCGGCGACGCCATCGGCCGGTACCTGGAGGACCGACGTCGTGCTGCCGGTGGTGGTGATGGTGGCGCCCAGGTCGATGGACGCCGTGCTTCCGGCGATGGTGACGGTTTCGCCCGGGCCGGTCGATGCGGCAAAACTGAAACCGGCGTCGCTGCCGTTGTTGGACTGGTCCGCGATGCTGCTGTTAATTGTGTAGGTGTCCGGCCCGTTGCCGCCGGCGGTGATGGTGTAGTTATAAGTGATTGGCGTCATCGCGTTGATATAGGCGACTTCTCCGTCGGCCGGTGCGTTGAGGGTGGGGATGCCGGGAACATGGGCCACGGTGACGATGACGGACGCATCGGTCGACTGAATCACCCCTGATCCGTCATCGAAATACAAGGTGGCCTGGTTGACGATCCGGGCGTTGGCTGCCACGTCGGCCAGGGCGCGACCGACGTGGACACAAACGGAAAAGAGAAAAAATAAGGCAATGATCGAGAATAGTTTTTTCATGATGCACCTGTCTTGCAGATTGAATCCGGTGGGCGCCGGGATTTCTCCCGGCGCCCTGCGTCTAACGGTTTCGGATCAGGTTCGGTGCATCAGTAGATGGTTACCTGGAATACGCCGATGGACGTCGCACCAGCGGCGATGGTGCCGCCGGTACCGGTGTTACCGCCAGCATCCGTGTCAGAGCCGCCGTTGCCGGCATAGATCCAGATCGTTTCGACGGGGGTGTTGCCGTCGGTTTCGCCGGCATCTGCAGTGGTATCGTTTAAATCTTCAAAAACGCCAGTTCCCGGATCAAGTTTCATGGAATTATCCACATAGGTCGTGAACGGGGGAATGGTGTCTTCAATCACCACGTTGGTGGCGTCCGTAGCCGCGCCATTGAAGACCCTGATGATGTACTCAAGCGTTGCTTCGGGGGGGGCAACAATATTTGTCCAGTACATCCGATTACCGCTGCCGGTATTTACCATAATTGAATTGCCGCCTCCGGGTGCCTCAGCACTTCCTGGGGCGACCTGAACAAATTTTTGTACAGTGAGTAATGGGCGACGGACGGTGATGACTGTATCAGTGGCCTGAGGGACCGAGTCGCCTGTCCACGATATAGTAGCGTCAACATCGTGGGTGCCCTCAACGCTGGTTGTATCCGTGCCTGGAAAAGCGCCCGTGGTCACCGCAATAGTAATTGTCTGCTGTTCACCTACAATGTCACCGACGGATCCACTGGGAGCGGGCAAAGTATTTAAGTCGGCATCCAAATTGCTCAGCTGGATAGTTGAGGTGGTGGAGGTATCCGCCTCAGTAATACTCGTAACCTGATAGGCAGTGCCGCCTATAACGATCCAATCGTCTACTACGATGCTATTGATTGAAGCAGGGGTGTCGGTACTACCGTCATGGGGAACCGTGATCTCAAAACTTCCATCGGTAGGCTCCACTAACGTGGTTCCACCCAGGTCGGTGATCGTCGTATCCGATGCCGGCAACGTCAGGCCGCCCACGGTAGCATTAGCGGGGTTGGTCAATGCAATCGTATACGTATCATCGCCATTGGCAGTGCCGGTAATCGTGTATGTTAAGTTCGCTGCCGTAAGCTCAGTTGAAATAAAGGCTGGCGCATACGCGATGTTCGGTTGAGAAGGAAGCAGGGCGACGGTTACTGTGGATGTGGCATCGGTATCGTAGCTGTTGAGTCCCGTCACATCGTCCCAGGTGACGTTTACCGTGTTGACAATCTGGGTGTTTTCTGCGGTGCTGGCCAACGCCCAAGGGGCCGCAGCCAAAACCATGACCAGCAGGACTGCCGTCCAAAATAAAGTGACCGTCTGTTTTGAATCTCTTTTTTTAACCTTGGTTTTCATGACATCTCCTCTTCCTTGAACATTATTCGCTGACGTACTGGTTGACGTTGTGGAACGTAAGGAGGATCTTTTCCGATGGTCGACTGACCGGCTTACGGCCCGGCCCGGGCCCATCCATTCTTGTCCTGCAATTTTCTTCTCACTTTTTCTCCTTTTTAATCGGTTTCATGAACGGCTATTTGACCGTGGCTTCATATCCCAGTTTCAGGGTTTTTCCGGGCGCTATGTCGGCGATGGTCCAGCGGATGTGCGTGTATTGATCCGCAGCGGCGCTCTGCTTTTCGCTGCTGCCGTCAGCCTTTTTGACGGTGACGGTCAGCTGCGGGGGCGTGTGGAAATTCTTTCCGCCATCCACTGAAAACAGAATCGTGCTGCCCTCCCCGTAGGCGCTGTCGGCGACGTAGGCCGTGCCTTCGGGCAGGGGGTTTTTGAGGACCACGTTGGTGACCTTCTCGTCGCCGTGGTTGGCCACCGTGAGGGTATAGAAAAGGGTCTCTTCGGACGCTACCGTGTCGGCGGGAATGCGTTTGACCACGGTCTGTCCGTTTTCCACGACGCTGATCTCTTTTTCCGCCGTGATGGACACCTTTACATCCGGCTTGGCCCAGGCGTCGATGGGCATCAGCATCAGGATGACTGCGGCCAGTTTTAAAAATGTTCTCAGTGTCATCTTTCTTTCCTCCCTGTAAGTTGAAGTGACCAATTTAAAATTCTCTCCTGAATCAGAATATTTTTTCCGGTGTGGATGATTTCGCTGGAGCGGCTTCCAGTCGCGATTCTCCTCATTTCACGACCACCTGGTATTTCATGGTAAATTTGCTCCCACTGCCCTCCAGCGTGCCGACCACCGGCAGGCGCCAGTGGCTCACGCGGCCGTCAAAACCCGTCTGCGCACCGCCGCCTCCAGAGACCAGCGGGCTGTATCCGTAGGTCGATCCGCCGTCGTCCGAATAGACCGGGGCGCCCAGTGCCAGGCCGACGGGCGCTGCCTCCAGCGAGAAGGGCAGGGCGCCGGTGCCGTCATAGGCGATGCGCAGGGCCGTGTAGGGGCTCATGGCATCGTCCATTTCGATGTTGACCGCCGCACTGGTGCCGGTGTTGACCACCTGAACGGTGTAGGTGATCAGGTCGCCGGGGCCGGCGGCGGTACTGCTGGCGGACTTTAAGACGGTGAGCAGGGGCGCGCCCACGAACAATGGGGCCGCCCCCTGGTGGATGATGGTGCCCTCGGTGCCTTCGGTGGCGGTCACCGTGGCCGTCCAGGTGCCGTCGCTGCCGAAGCCCGGCAGGTCATAGGCGGTCTCAAAAACCTTGGTGGCGGCGCCGCTGTCCAGCACTTCGTCCATGGCCACCCCGTTCAGCACGGTGCCGCCCGAGGGGGCTTCCAGGGTGAGGAAGGCCCCACTGATGTCAAAGCTGCCGAAGGGGTCGCTGATCACCGAACGGACGTACACGGTGTTGCCGGGCGGGGCCGAGGCGACGGCCGTGCCGCCGGGATAGGCGTCGTCGTAAAAGCCGACTGAATCCACGTTGATGACGGTGTCCACGCCCAGGAGGACCCGGGACGGCGTTCCACCGGAGGTCGTGTAGACCCGGATGGCCCGATTGGACGTGCTGACGGTCAGGACCGGCGCCGTGCCGGGGGGCAGCGAAAACGGAGGTGCCGACGCCAGCGGGATCGAAAAGTTATACTCAAGGACCGACCCGCCTACGGTGACCGGTATGTTGGTGAGGGAGCCAATTCCGCTCACGTCGATATCGATGGACGTTGACCGGTTACTGCTGCCCAGGTTCGGACGACTCATCATCAGCCTCACGGGAACCGAAACGGTTCCGGCCTGAATCGTCAGTGCCTGCTGCAGGGCGGGCGTCAGCGTCCAGGAATGGCTGCTGTTTGGAACGATGCGCTGATTGCTGCCCGGTTCCTCGGGCGGTGTTCGCGAAAGCGCGGTGGTGGTTCTCAGGTACAGCTGTTTGTTTCCGGTGGCCGGAATCGCGCTTACCGGCGGGGACGACACCGTTGGACCGGCACCCGTTCCCCCCGGAACCGTGATGGCGGCCGTATTGTCGATGGTTGCACCCGTGGCGGCCGATGCCCCTACCGTCACTTCGAAGACGATGGTGTCGCTGCCGCCGCCCGGCAGGCTGATGCCGGAGACGTCCAGGGTGCCGGTGGCGTCGGTGAAGGTGCCGGCCGCCTCGGAAGGTATGCTGATCAGGTTAAATCCGGTGACGCTGGCGGGAAGGACATCCGTGACCCGGACGTCGGCTGCGGGCATGCCGGCCGATTCGACCAGGGTGATGGTATACGCCAGGACGTCGCCCGGATAGAGCGAACCGCCGTTGAGATCGACCACGGTCTTGGTCGACGTGGACAGATCCGGCACGGGCTCGATGATGGTGAACCCCTGCTCGTCGATATTGAAGAAGTTGGCCTGGGTTTCATCGGTTCCGGTGACCGAGGGATTGTGCACCAGGCCGTCGGTGGCGGAGACCCGGTTGCCCGACCCGTCCAGGGCAAGGACCACGGTTGTCCACACCCCGCCGATGGCCGCGCCGGATGGGATGGCCACGGTGGGATAGGCCGGGTCGGCGCCGTTGTTCGACCAGATCCCGTCATTGGCCGCGGCGTCGCCGTGGCTGCCGTCGTCGAACAGGACGATGCCGGCGGCCGCCAGATTGTCATCCTGATCGTAAACATCGGCCAACACCGAATCGGCCCGGGCATCCACAACGGCGGCAATGGACAGGAACCTGCCGGGAAAGGCGGTCAGCGGGCGGGAGATGTCGGCACCGAAGGCCTGCGGTTCGCCGAGGGACAGGGTCCGCACACTCCACGCCACGTCATCCACATGGAACCACGAGCGATACTGATGCACATGATTGCTGGTGATCTCCAGGGTGACCGTCTGTCCTGCGTAGGCAGTGAGGCTGGCCGACACGTCGAACCAGGGTTCGTCTCCTGCCGACAATCCCATGCCGAGGTGAGCGTCGCCGCCGGTGTCCCGGTCCCAGTAGTTGTAGCGGCCGTAACCGGGCTCGTTCCAGCTGATATAACCGGTTCCGTAGTTGGGTGAATAGGGCTGCCCGGCGTAATTGCCGGCATCGGGCCCCACCACGGTATCGCCGTCGATCCGGATGCGGATAAAATCGTAGCGGGAATCGTAGTCGGCGGAACTGTCCCAGCCTTCCGCACGGTATCGCAGGGTGAGGCTGCCCGGGTTGGATGCAGGAACGGTGATGGACCGTGAGAGCGTCACGGCGGGAGAGGCGCTGACCGGTTCGTCTGCGGAGCGCGACCCCAGCAGAAAAGCGTACTCCCCGGTATGGGGCGTGCCGTCGGTGGAAACGGCGTTTACGGTTACCGTCTCCCCGGGTCTGACCTCGGCATCGAAGCCCGACTCGGCATCGACGTCCCATCCGGCCAGGGCACCCAGGTTGTCGGTGTCCAGTTCGAAATTTCCGTTGATCGTATCGGCCGCCGGCCATGGGGCCTTGGTTCCGTTTTCGGTAATATCGAAATAGAGGTAGCAGGTTGATGGCCCGCTCTCCTCGAGGATGAAGCGTATTTCCCCCTGGCCGTTGCCCGGCTCGTCGGTACCGCCCGCATACACGGTGTCGGTGAATTGCTGGATCGCGGCGAGGCTGCCGTCCTCCTTGACGATGCGGGGGGAGTCCGCATCGAAGGTGCCGGATATGCCCAGGGCGGTGAGCAGGGCGTCGAAATCGACGTCGATGCGGATGGTGCTGTTGGCGACGCTGTCGGACGGAATGGTGATGGGTGCGCGGTAATGCCAGTCCGGTGCGCTTCCAACGCCATTGGCATCGAACCAGGTCGGACCCGATCGAAGATCGGCACGGCAGGGAGGCGCGACCATGGTCATCAGTGCGACCAGCAGGCCGATGATCCAGTGCGGATGCGTCGGGTATGTCCGTATCGGCGGGTGCATATCAGTGACAGGCGGTTTCCGGGGCCGCTGGCGGGGCGGTCATCGGCATGGTCCGGCATGCCAGCATCTTGCTGATGACCGATGCCAGGGGGGCGATACCGGCATCGGCGAAGGTGATAAAGCGGGGCGCCAGGGCATGGGCCTTGGCAACGGTGTGCGGGTTTTTGTCGGGCAGCACCAGCACCAGGCGCATGTCCGAGAGCAGTTCCCTGATGGTGAGCAGGCGGTCCAGTTCCCCTTCGCTGGCAATGTCCAGGATGCCGATTTCGAGATTAAACCGCGGCTTGTGGAGACGATCGAACAGGTCGTTCAGATCCGCATAGGTTTCCAGACCCACGCCGGGGGACCTGCCGTTCAGGATCGGCTTCAGCGCCCGGGTAACTCCGTTTTGGACTTTTGCGTATAACAGCAGCATCGTGTTGCTCTCCTTCTGCGGTTTCTGTTGGAATGCTCAACAGGAAGGAGAATGGCAACAACCGTGCCTGAACTGAAAAATTAAAATTAAAATAATTATATCAGGTGTTTATATTTTTTAGCGGTGGGGTGCATCAAAAATACGGCAAGGCGGGGAGGCTAACCGTGTCCGATTTTTCGGACGGGGTCCGGAAAGCCGGAAATGGCCTTTCGACAAATTTTACCCGGCAGCGATCCGACCTCAGCCGGCCTGCTGGCTGGCGTTGTCCTCGGCGGGGTCGCCAATTTGATGCTTGGTGAGCAGTTCGTAAAGGCGGGATCGAGAAATGCCTGAAATTTTGCATGCCTTGGCGATATTTCGGCAGGTGCCGGCCATGAGGTCTTCCAGGTACTTTTTTTCGGCCTTCATGCGGTATTCCTTGAAACTGACCAGCGATTCGACCTCCGTTGCGGAGGCGTCGGTGCAGGGCGGCTCCGTTTCGGGTTCGGATCCCTGTCCCTTGAAGGAGTTGCAGACGATCTTCACCCGGATGTGCAGGGGCAGATGTTTGGGGAACAGGGTGCTGTCCTGTCCGGCAACGGCCAGCATGCTGTCGATGGTGTTTACCAGTTCCCTGACGTTGCCGGGCCATGGGTAGGACATCAGGGCTTCGAGCAGATCCGGTGCAAACTCCTTGGGCCCCATTTTGTAGCTGCGGCACAGGCGTGCCGTGTGGTGCCGGACCAGTTCCTTGATATCTTCCCTGCGGTCGCGCAACGGCGGCAACTCGATGGTCAGTGCGCGCAGGCGAAAAAGCAGGTCCTGGCGGAACATGTCGTCCTGCTGCAGCTGGTCCAGGTCCCGGTGCGTCGCGGCAACCAGCCGGAAATTGCTTTTTCTTTCCCGTTTCGATCCCACCGGCCGATAGCGTTTTTCCTGGAGCACCCGCAAAAAATTTTTCTGGACGGGAAGGGGCAGTTCGCCCACCTCGTCCAGGAAGAGGGTTCCCCCGTCGGCCTGGGCCACCAGCCCGTCCTGGGCCTGGTCGGCTCCGGTGAAGGCCCCTTTCTCGTGACCAAAGAGCACGCTCTCCACGAGGGTTTCGGGCAGGGCGGCACAGTCCACCACCACAAAATTTTTTTCCGCACGGGGGTTTCGTTTCAGGGGCGCCGCCGCCACCGTGCCATGGGCGGCGCGGGGGCTGTTGGTGTGGATGGCCCTGGCAAAAAGTTCTTTTCCGGTTCCGGTCTCTCCGGTGATCAGTACATTGACTTCACTGGCGGCGGCCTGGGCCAGCAGGTCGAAGCAGGGGCGCATATTGGGGCTGTTGCCGATGATGCGCTCCCGCTTGACGGGCGCCAGGGGTTCGCTGCCCCGTTTCTCTTTCTGATAGTGAAACGCCCGGTTGATGGAGGCGATCAGCTCTTCCACCGACGCTTTTTTTTCCAGGTAGTCCCAGGCGCCGTTTTTGAGGGCGAATTCGGCTGCCTTGGCCGTGCCGTAGCCGGTGACGATAATCACCTCGGGGTCGCTGGGAAGGGCTTTCAGACGGGGCAGCAGGTCCAGCCCGTTGCCGTCCGGCATTTTTACGTCCAGGAGGATGACGTCATAGGCGTGGGACGTGGCCTGCTCCAGGCCGCTTTCACGGCGCATGGCCGTATCGACAATATGTCCCATGTGGGAGAGAAGTTCAGACAGTGCATCGCAGACCGCTGCATCATCGTCGATGACCAGTACGTTGCCCATGGAGAATCCTTTACCATCCAGAGAGTGAAGTCCAGAATACGTTTTCGCCTGCAGACGCATCGTTTCGCTGTTCGTTAACCACATATTATTATAGGAAAAAAATATGTGTGTCAACCGTCGTCCCACCCCAACCTGCAGCGCCTGGAAATTTGGACCCATTGTCGGCTCAAGTCCTTGCGCCCGGTGCCGATAAGCCCTTTGAACGAGACGTTTTCAGCACCCATTTTCACTGAATCTCATAACTGACAATTGGCGCGTCACGCTCACCCGAAGCACCGGAGACGGAACATGCAGACCACTCAAATTCTGAAGGGAATTCTTACCGCAACCCTGTTGCTGGCGCTCGGTTCGCCGGCGACCGCCGCCGCCCCGCCCCGCCGATCCCATGTGGATGGCGAAGTGCTGGTCAAATACCGGCAGAACCGGGCACCCGGAAAGCGGGCCGGTGACCGTGCCGCCCGGGGGCTGTCCACCGTTCAGGCCTTCAGGGCCAGCGGTGTCCGCAAGGTCAGGCTGCCGGCCGACATGACGGTCGATCAGGCCGTGGCGCTCTATCGATCCGACCCGGATGTCCTGTACGCCGAACCCAACTACCGCTATCGCCTCCAGGCCCTCCCCGATGACGCCGAGATGCACCGCCTGTGGGCATTGGTCAACGACGGCACCGACGGAACAACAGATGCGGACATGGACGCGGACCAGGCATGGGAGCTGGAAACCGGCAGCAGGGACATCGTGGTGGCGGTGGTTGACAGCGGCGTGGATGCGACCCACCCGGACCTGGCGGCCAACATCTGGACCCATCCGGGCGAAACGCCGGACAACGGTATCGACGACGACGGCAACGGGTATGTGGACGATGTGCATGGGTGGGATTTTGCCGACGGTGACAACCGACCCGTGGACACCCACGGCCACGGCACCCACGTGGCCGGGATCATCGGCGCCGTGGGCAATAACGGCATGGGCGTGGCCGGCGTGTGCTGGCGGGTGAGCATCATGCCCCTGCGCTATATTACCGCCGCGGACTACGGCACCACCGCCGATGCCATCGCGGCCATCGAGTACGCGGCGGCCAACGGTGCCGACGTGATCAACCTGAGCTGGGGCGGTGGTGACTACAGTCAGGCGCTGAAAGATGCCATCGATGCCGCGGATGCCCTGGTGGTTTGTGCAGCCGGCAACGGTGGCAACAACCTGGACGTGGTGCCAACCTACCCGGCCAGCTACGACAGCGCCGCCATTCTCTCCGTCGCCGCATCGGATGCCGACGATTTTCCCGCCGCCTTCACCAATTACAGCGACAGCCGGGCCGATGTGGCGGCGCCGGGCACTGGGATCTACAGCACCGTGCCGGCCCGGCGGACGTTGTTCGAGGACGATTTTTCCGACGACACCCATTGGGTTGCCGACGGTGCCTGGGGGCTTCAATCCATTTACGGCAATGAGGTGCTGACCGAAAGCCCTGCCGGCGCTTATGCGGACGATATGGATGCATGGGCCCGTCTGGAGACCTTGAGCCTGGCCGGCATTTCCGGCGCCCGCCTCGACTTCAGCGTCATCGGCAGCACCGCCGGCGACGGTGACCGCCTCGTGGTGGAAGCCTCGACGGACGGGACCACATGGAACCGGCTGTGGGTCGGGCTGGACGACGGCCCAGCGGAGTCCATTTCCGGGACCATCGGCACCTGGCAGCTGGCGGTTGCCGACCTGCAGGCTTACGACGGTGCGGCGTCGCTTTCCATCCGTTTCCGGTTCATCAGCGACGGTTCCGGCACGGCCGACGGGTACCTTATCGACAACCTGGCCATCACCTGTGCCGACACCGGCCAAGGGATCGATGCCTACCAGTATTATCAGGGAACATCCATGGCTGCGGCCTATGTTTCCGGCACCGCTGCCCTGATCATGGTCCAGAAGCCGACGCTGACGCCGACGGAAGTCAAGCTGCTGATCGAATCCACGGTCGACCGCAAGCCCCAGCTGGAGGGATTCGTGGCCACCGGCGGCCGGATCAACGGCTACCAGGCCATGGTATCGGTGGCGGCGGTGGACCTCCGCTCCCGGGCGGCGGCGACGGACCGGATCGATCTGGACTGGACCGTTGGGGATCCGGTGGACTCAGGATTCGAGATCCAGCGCCGGCCCGATTCAGGCAGCGACTATTCCACCATCGCCATCGTGGGAACGGATGAATTCGATTATGTCGACACCGGTCTGTCCGACGGCACCACCTACATTTACCGGGTGCTCACCCTGAGCGGCGGCGACCGCACCGGCTATTCCAATGAAACGGCGGCCACCACCCCGCGGGCGGTCGGCACGGCTTCATCGGGTTCCGGTGGCGGCGGCGGGGGCGGGTGTTTTATCGCTACGGCTGCTGAAAAAAGGGCGTTTTTTGAAAAAGGACGGGGAATGACGATCGGTCTTGGTGCCGCCCTGCTGATTCTGGTGCTGATCGTATGGGAAAAGACCAGGCAGATCCATCGGCAGCCCGTCGTGATCCACCCCTCTCACCGGTCTGACGGAACCGGGACCGAATCCGGTCCGACAGGCCCTTAGGCGAACAGGCGCGTAATTTCATCCACATCGAACCGCGGCCATGGCACCGGTGCCCCGTTTGCCTCGGCACGGATGCCCGGCGGGTCCGGTGTTACCGCACCGATATCGGCAACGGCAATGTCGTTTTTCTCCAGTTCGGATAACAGGCGGGGGGCGTCGTCCGGCCGGCAGCAGATCAAAAGGCTTCCCGAGCCGATAAGCCCTAACGGGTCGATGCCCAGCATCTCCCCCATCCGGCGGGTCTGGGGATAAACCGGCAACCGGTCGCGCCGGACGTGGATTCCCCGGGCGCCGGCCTGGCTCAATTCTGCCAGGGCCGTGGCGATTCCCCCCTCGGTAACGTCGTGAAGGGCCGACACGCCGCCGTTGGCCCAGGCAATCCGTGCTTCCGGCAGAATGCTGATCATGGCTTGAAACCGGATGCAGGCATTGATTTCGGCTTCCGTCATTCCTTTTTCCAGAAGCAGTTCCCTGAATTCCGCGGCGATGATGGCGGTGCCTTCCACGGCAACCCCCTTGGTCACCAGCACCCGGTCGCCGGGGGCCATCTGCTGTTTATGGATCAGGTCCCTGCGGGCGACCGTGCCGGCCATCATGCCGGCCACCACCGGCCGGCGGACGGCATCGGTGATCTCCGTGTGTCCCCCGCACAGGGTGATGCCCCCGGCCGTGCAGGCATCGTGCAGGTCGGCAAAGATCCGGCGCACCTGGGACCGGGAGAAGCCGACGGGAAGCAGGAGGGTGGCCAGCATCCAGCGGGCGGCGGTTCCGGCCGTGGCCAGATCATTGGCATTCACCGATACGGCATACCGGCCGATGGATTCGGTGGCAAACGTGATGGGGTCGGTCTTGAGCACCAGCACCGACTCCCCTTCGATGTCCACGGCTGCGGTGTCCTCGCCCACCGAGGGCCCCACGATCACAGACGGGTCCTCAATGCGGTAGCGGGCCAGGAGGGTTTCGAGAAACGGGTTGGGCAGTTTGCCGGCCGGCAGCGTCAGTCCGTCTTCGATAATCGCTTCCAGGTCCAACAGGCGATCGACCTCAAAACGGCAGCGGATATCGGCCGGAACCGGGCGGCCGTTGGACAGGAAGGCGGTCAGGGACCCGGCGTTGTCCCCGGCCAGCATGTCAAAGTGGAAATCACCGACGACCAGCACGTGGGCCGGGTCCACACCCATTTTCCCGGCAGCCAGCAGCACGCCCTCCCCGGAGGGTTTGATCTCGACCGGGTCCTCCCGGGTGACCAGGACATGGACGTCGTCCATGGACAGGTTGGGGAAGTTTTCCAGCGCCTTGAGCACGGATGCCCGGCTGTTGCGGGTCAGAATGCCCACCGGCAGGCCGGCCTTTCGAATGGCCGCCACCAGCCGCTCGGCGCCGCTGTTGGGCCGGGATGCCGTCGCCCCGTCCAGCTCGAAGCGGTCCAGCTGCCGGGCCATGTCCGCCCGACGGCGGTCGTCTTCGACACCGGCCATGAATTCCAGTACGGGCATGCCGTCAGGGCAGCCGATGGCCTGCCTGATCAAGGAAAAATCAAGGCTGCCGGGCCGGGTCAGCGTGCCGTCAAAATCGAACAGCACCGCGTCGATACGGTAAGGCTCGGCGGCCACGGCGTCAACCGGCGCCGGCATCGGGGAAGCATTCAAGGGACTGCTCCTGGAGTTTGTATTTCTGAACCTTGCCGCTGGCGGTCAGCGGGAAGCTGTCGACGAAGGCCACGTACTTGGGGATCTTGTAGCGGGCGATCTGACCCCGGCAGAAATCCTTCACGTCGCTTTCGGTGACGTCGGCGCCGTCCTTCAGAATGATGAAGGCCCCCACCTCCTCGCCATACTTTTTGCTGGGAACGCCCACCACCTGGACGTCCACAATGCCCTCCATGCCGAAGAGAAACTCCTCGATTTCCCGGGGGTAGATATTCTCACCGCCGCGGATGATCATATCCTTGTGGCGGCCGGTAATGGCCAGGTAGCCGTCCGCGTCCAGGACCCCCAGGTCGCCGGAATGCAGCCAGCCGTCACTGTCGATGGCCTTGGCCGTGGCATCGGCCATCTTGTAGTAGCCCTTCATCACGCTGTAGCCCCGGCAGCACACCTCTCCCTGCTGCCCGGGCGGCAGCGGGGTGCCGGTCTGCGGGTCCACGATTTTGACCTCGATCTGCGGCATGGCCCGGCCCACGGTTTCCGTACGCCGCTTGATGTCGTCGTCCGGCAGGGTCTGGGTCATCACCGGCGAATTCTCGGTCAGCCCGTAGCAGATGGTGATCTCATTCATGTTCATCCGGTCGATCACCTGGCGCATCACCGGTACCGGGCAGGGGGAGCCGGCCATGATGCCGGTGCGCAGGGAGGAGAAGTCGAATTTGTCGAACAGGCGGTGCTCCAGCACGGCGATAAACATGGTGGGCACGCCGTACAGGGCCGTGCAGCGTTCCTCCTCCACCGAGGCCATGACCTGGACGGGGTCGAATTTTTCCAGTATCACCATGGCGGCGCCATGGCTGACGGCGGCCAGCACGCCCAGCACGCATCCGAAACAGTGGAACAGGGGCACGGGCAGGCAAAGCCGGTCCTGTTCGGTGAAGCCCTGGTTCTCACCGATCCACCAGCCGTTGTTGCCGATGTTGTGATGGGAGAGCATGACGCCCTTGGGAAATCCGGTCGTGCCGGAGGTGTATTGCATGTTGACCACGTCGTGGGCGTCCAGACCGGCCTGCCGGCCCTCGTATTCGCCGTCGGTCACCAGGGGTTCCAGCGCCATGATTTCCGGCAGGCTGTACATGCCGCGATGTTTCTCCTGGCCCAGAAAACAGACGCGTTTCAAATGCGGGAAGCGGGCGCTTTCCAGCCGCCCCCGCTCCTGGACCTTCAGTTCCGGCACCAGGTCATACACGGTCCCGATGTAATCGGTGTCCTGATAGCCGTCGATGATGAACAGGGTTTCGGTATCGGACTGTTCGAGCAGGTAGGCCAGTTCGGCGGTTTTGTAGTTGGTGTTGACCGTGAGCAGTACGGCCCCGATCTTGGCCGTGGCAAACTGGAGGGCGACCCAGTAGGGGATGTTCGTGGCCCAGACGGCCACCTTTTCGTCTTTTTTTACCCCCAGGGCCATGAGCCCTTTGGCCAGTTGATCCACCACCCGTCCGAATTCACCATAGGTGAGCCTGAAATCACGGTCCACGTAAATCATGGCGTCGCGGTCCGCGTGGGCGGCCACCGTGCGGTCGAGGATCTGCCCCAGGGTCAGGTTCTGCAATTGCTGCTGTGCCATGGGAGCCTCCTATCGGGGGATGTAGAGTACGGCGTAAATGGCTGCCGGCTGAGCCCCTTTGCAACTGACATAATGGGGGACGATGGAATTGTAGTAGATGCTGTCACCGGCTTCCAGAACGACCGTCTCCGTGCCGTAGGTAACTTCCACCCGGCCGGCATAGACCACGATAAACTCTTCGCCTTCATGGCTGGACAGGTCCTTGGCCTTTTCCGATTCCGGGAGCAGCTCCACATAAAAGGGCTCCATGTGCCGGTCGCTCTTGCCGCTTCCCAGGGAATAGAACTTCAGGGCCACGGGCTTGTCCTTGCCCCGCAGCATGCTCAGCTCCTCTTTGCGGTCCGCCCGCCGGACCACCAGGGGGTCACGGCTGATCTGATCGTCCAGAAAGGTTCCCAGCCGGACGTCCAGGGCCCGGGCGATTTTGAGCAGCGGCCCCAGGGAGGGATAGACATCGTCTTCGATGATGGTGGAAAGAAAGCCCGGCTCGAGTCCCGTCCGCTGGGACAGTGTTTCCAGTGTCAGTTCCTGCCTGGTCATGAAGGTCCGGATGCGCTGCCCCACTTTTTCTGTTTTCATTGAATTGCGTTTCTCCATTTTTTGGCTGGTGCCGATTGCTGAACAACACCGGTCGGCTGTTTTTCCTGTATGGATTATGATAACCTGTTTGCGGTCCCTCAAAAAAGCAAACTGTTCCTATAACCCAAACCAGCCTGCAGGCAAAGGCTTTTTTGGATTCCCATGGGTGGCGATCCGAAGCGAGGAATAAGGATGGAGGATCAGGTCGAGGCGCTCGTTCACCGGCTGGTGGGCCGGTTCTTCCGCCGATGGCCGCGCCCGGCGCCGCCGCCCCATCTCCTGCGCGCCTGCCGCATCGTTTCCCACCGCGGCGAACACGACAACCGCGGGCGGATCGAAAACACCCTGGCGGCCTTCGACGCAGCCGCTGATGCCGGAGTCTGGGGACTCGAGATGGATGTGCGCTGGACCCGCGACCTGGTTCCGGTGGTGTTTCACGATCCGGACACCCGCCGGTTGTTCATGGCGGCGGCCGAAATCGGCCGGACCCCGATGGATGCTCTCAGGAAAAAATTCCCCCTGATTCCCAGCCTGGGTGACGTGGTGGATCGGTACGGCGGCCGGCGTCATCTGATGATGGAACTCAAGGCCGAACCCTACCCGGCGCCTGACATTCAGGCCCGCCGCTTGAAGCGCCTGCTCAGGCACCTGGAGCCGGGAACGGATTTTCACCTGATGGGACTGCACCCCGGCATGTTCGCCATGTTCGCCTTCTTGCCCCCGCGGGCTTTCCTGCCCATCGCCCGCATACGGATCGACCCCCTCAGCCGGATGGCGGCCGCCTGCGGGTGGGGCGGCATTACCGGCCACTTCCTGCCGATGACCCGTCGGCGGCTGACCCGCCATCACGAGTTGGGGCAGGGGGTCGGCACCGGTTTCGTCGATTCCCGGCGCTGCCTATATCGGGAGGCCTGGCGCGGCGTGGACTGGATTTTCTCGAACCGGGCGGTGAAGATGCAGGGCGTCTGTGTACCGAGGTCCGAGGTCTGAGGTCGGAGGTCGGAGGGCAGAGGGCAGAGGGGCGAAGGGCGAAGGGCGACATCCGTTTTCGGTCTTCCGACCTCTTTCTTTTCAGAGCATGGCCGCCTGCGCCTTACCCTTCTCCTCATCGACAAAATAGAGCAGGACCGCTCCGGCGGCAAAAAGGATCAGCACCGAGGCCATGCTCCAGCGTGCGGCCAGGGCGCCGACGTGGACGAGGTCCGCGGCAGTCGGGTCCGGCGGCATGAGCAGCCGGCGCATCAGAAGCCCCACACCGCCCACCAGCACCGGACCGATGATGGCGGCAAATTTGCCCAGCATGTTGTAGAATCCGTAAAACTCAGCCGGTTTGTCCGCAGGAATCAGCCGGGAGTAGTAGGAGCGGGACAGTGCCTGGATGCCTCCCTGCACCAGGCCGATGACGGCCGCCAGCACGTAGAATTCTTCCTTGCGGGTCATGGAGATGCCCCAGAAGGTGGCTGCCACGTATACGCCGATGGCGATGTAGATGCCTTTCCGCGGCCCGATGCGCTGCCCCAGCCTGCCGAACACCAGGGCTGCGGGAAAGCCGACGAACTGGGTGACCAGCAGGGCCAGCAGCAGGTCCTTGGCATCAAACCCCAGGCTCATGCCGAAATCGACTGCCATGCGGATGATGGTATCCACCCCGTCGATATACAGCCAGTAGGCGCACAGAAACAGCAGCACCGTTTTCATGTGCCTGATCCGGCCGAAGGTGTGCTTCAACTGCGCAAACCCGCCGGACCAGGCGCCGGCGGCCCGTGTCCCGGACGCCGGTTTTTCGGGAACCCAGAAGAGGACGAACAGGGTAAAAAAGCCCCACCACAGGGCCACGCTGAGAAAACCGACCCTCACCGCCTGGCCGGCGTCGGCAAGACCGAACCGCTGGGGCATGGTCACCATCAGCACGTTCACCAGAAAGAGCAGCCCGCCGCCGAGGTAGCCCATGGAGAAGCCGAACCCCGAGACGACGTCCACGTCCTTTTCGCCAGCCACTTCCGGCAGCAGGGCATCGTAGAACACGTTGGCGCCGGAAAAACCGATCACCCCCATGGCGTAGACGACCAGGGCAAAGGCCCAATTGCCCTGGCCGACGAAGTAGAGGCCGGCGGTGGTCAGCACGCCCAGGTAGGCGAACAGGGCCAGAAACCGCTTGCGGGCGGAGCCCCGATCGGCCACGGCGCCCAGGATCGGTGCGGCCAGTGCCACCAGCAGGCCGGCGGCGGCGTTCCCCAGCCCCAACCGGGCCGTACTCAGATTGACGTCGACACCGGCGCTCCAGTACTGCTTGAAAAAGACAGGAAAAAATCCGGACATCACGGTCGTGGCAAAAGCCGAATTGGCCCAGTCGTACATGGCCCAGCCCCATACGGCCTTCTTGCGAGGTTTCATGACAACGGTGCTCCCTGGAACCGGCAGTGCTCGTTTTTACTTGAAAAAAGGGGCACCCAACCGTATCCTTGCAGGATGAACGACGAATCGGCGCCAATTCCTGAACGAATGGTATCGGATTGATATGGACGACAACGTGGCAAGCCTGCCCGCATCCTTCCAGAACGGGGATTTCGACACCCACTTTAAGGTATTCCACGAGTTGATGTCAAACAAGGTGTTTGAGATCCTTCTGGTGGCCAGCCCCTACGACGCTTATATCCTCGAGGAAGACGGCAGCCTGGCATCCAAGATCATCAACGAGTACCGGGGGCTGAACCTGAGCCGTCCGCCGCGGATCACCCAGGCCGCCACCGCCGCGCAGGCCATGGAGATGCTCTCGCGAAAGACGTTCCACCTGGTGGTGGCCATGCCCCATCTGGATGACATGGATGTCTTCGACCTGGGGCAGCAGATCAAAGGCGCCCATGCCGACCTGCCGGTGGTCCTGCTGGCCCACAGTGTCCGGGGCGTCTACCCTCCGCCCGAGGGCAAAGATCTTTCCGGTATCGACCAGACCTTCATCTGGTCCGGTGATTCGGACCTTTTGCTGGCCATCGTCAAGAGCATGGAAGACCGGCTCAATGTGGCCGACGACACCCGCAAGGCCATGGTCCGGGTCCTGATCCTGGTGGAGGACTCACCCCTTTACACCTCTTATTTTTTGCCGCTGATTTACAAGGAGGTCGTCAACCAGACCCAGGAGGTGCTGGAGGAAAGCCTGAACCAGGAGCACCGTCTGCTCAAGATGCGCGCACGGCCCAAAATTCTCGTTGCCGAAAGCTACGAGCAGGCCATGTCCCTGTACCGGCAGTACGGGGACTACCTGTTCGGCATTATCTCCGACACCCGATATCCCAAGGACGGTAAACTTACCGCCGACGCCGGCTTCACATTTCTTTCCGAGGTCCGTCGGGCGATTCCCGACCTGCCGCTCCTGCTGATCAGCAACGAACCCGGAAACCGGCAGCTGGCCGAGCAGGTGCCGGCCGATTTTCTGGACAAGAACAGCGATGACCTGCTCGCCGAGATTCACCAGTTTTTCCTTGAGATGCTGGGATTCGGCGATTTCATCTTCAGGCGGCCCAACGGCAGTGAAATCGCACGGGCCGCCAATCTCAAAGCCCTTGAAGAAATTCTGCCCTCCGTGCCCGATGAATCCCTGCTCTACCACGCCACCCGGAACCGTTTTTCCAACTGGATCATGGCGCGCAGTGAAATCGCCCTGGCCTCACACCTGAGAAATGCCAGGGCGGACGACTTTTCCGGAGCGGATGAAATCCGCCGTTTTCTCATCGACCACATCCATGCCCTGCGAAAATGGCGGCAAAAAGGGGTGGTTGTTCAGTTCAACACCAGAGACTACGACCCCGAGATTTCCGATTTCGTTAAAATCGGCAGGGGATCCCTGGGGGGAAAGGCCCGGGGACTGGCCTTCGTGGCCAACCTGCTGCGCCGCTCGTCCGGACTTCAGGCACGCTACCCGGATGTCACCATCCAGGTGCCCCAGACCCTGGCCATCACCACGGAAGGATTCGACGCCTTCGTATCCCACAACGGGCTGGACCCGTCGGCCATGGCCCACCTGCCGGACGAACAGATCGCCCGGTCGTTTCTCGAAGGGGAAATGCCTCCCTGGCTGGCGGATCAATTGCGCCGCTACCTGGGCGTTGTCCACCAGCCCCTTTCCATCAGGAGTTCGGGCCTTCTGGAGGATGTTCACAACCATCCGTTCACCGGTCTTTACAAGACCTACATGGTTCCCAACAACCATCCTGATTTCACCGTCCGCTGCAACCAGTTGATCACCGCCGTGAAACTGGTCTATGCGTCCACCTGGTACCGCGATCCGCGCACGTTTCTGAGCGGCACCGCCTATCGCATCCGCAGGGATCAGATGGCGGTCATCGTCCAGCAGCTGGTGGGCCGCCGGTACGGTGCCTTCTTCTACCCGGATATTTCCGGTATCGCCCAGTCCCAAAATTTTTATCCGGTGGCGCCCCTGAAAGCGGAAGACGGTATCGCCCGTATCGTCATGGGGTTCGGACGGGGCATCCCCAAAGGGGAACCGTCCCTTCGTTTTTCGCCGGCGTATCCCCAGGTGCTGCCCCAGTTTTCCAAAGTGGAAGACATTCTGTCCAACGCCCAGCGGCAGTTCTGGGCCCTGGGCATGGAGGGCGCGCCGGACGGCCTCTATTTTGACCGGGGCGCCAATGTGGAAAAACGCCACGTGGACGAAGCCGAGGGCGAAGGGCCGGTTCAGCGCCTGGCCGGGACTTACGTTGCGGCCGAGAACCGTATCCGGGATACCGTCCAGGTTCCCGGCACCCGGGTACTCACCTTTGCCCCGGTGCTCAAATACGACAGCTTCCCGCTGCCCGACCTGCTCAAAGACCTGCTGACCATCGGCCGGGACGGCATGGGCTGCGCCATGGAGTTCGAATTTTCCATCAACCTGACCGGCGACGACGGCAAAAAAGGCACCTTCAATATTCTCCAGATGCGGCCCATGGCCGCCGGGGCGGACATGCACGATGTGGACGTCACGATTGCCGATGCCGCCAGGGCCCTGTGCTACTCCACCCAGGCCCTGGGACATGGCCGCAAACAGGACGTGGCCGACATCGTTTTCGTCAGGCCCGACACCTTCGACCCCAAGGACACGGTAGCCATTGCCCGGGCCGTGGCCGAAATCAACCGGACCCTGGTCCGGGAACAGCGGCCCTACCTGCTGATGGGCCCCGGCCGCTGGGGATCCTTTGACCGCTGGCTGGGCATACCGGTAAAATGGAAGGATATCGACGGCGTGGGCGCCATGGTGGAGATCCGCAATGCATCGCTGAAGGCCGACCCCTCCCAGGGGTCCCATTTTTTCCAGAATATCACCACCAACGGCATCCCCTACCTGACCGTAACCGAAGGCAGCGAGGATATTATTCGCTGGGACACCCTGAAGGCGCTGCCGGTTGTTTTTTCCAACCCGCATCTGTGCCATGTGAGGCTCCAGCGGCCCCTGGTGCTGAAATGCGACGGCAAACATTCCCGGGCCGTCATCCTGCTCGAAGAGCCCCCTGCCTGATGACTCCCCGCAGGGTCAACCGGCTGCTGCCTTTCCTGGCAATGGGGATCGGCATCCTGATCGTTACCGCCTGCTCGCCGTCCATGCCCCGGTCGCCCCTGAGTCCGGCTGCCCGGACAGACCGGTTGTCCGAGGCCGAACAGATTGCCGGCGAGATCATGGCCTACCTCATCGAAGTGGTCCTGGGCCGGGCCGGAGCGCCGGACAAACGTGACGCCTGGGCCACCCGCGGCCGCGACCTCCCCCTGGATTTTGACATGGTGTCCCGGCGCATGTACGGCCCGGTGCCCCTTCGGGCGGAGCTGATGGTATTGGACACCAATATCCTGGGGCTCTCACGGGTGCTGTACCACTATGACCCCCGGCTGAATTTATTCAAAGGCACCCGCGATCATGATAGCCTGTACCCGTGTGCGGAACTGATGGCCATCCGCCTGCTCCTGCTCCGGAAGCTCCACCGGAATGAACGGGTGAGCATTGCGGGCCTGCTGCGGAACAGCGACCGCTTCGCCCCGGGAAGCCGGGACGCCAGCGCTGCCGAACTGGCCGCCATGCAGCTCACGGCCACCGAATTCCGTTTTCTCAAAGCGATCTTCCAGTCGGAGCCGGCCTTTCTCCGGTACCTGAGACATCCATTTATCATCAGCACCTTTCGCAAGATCGGCGTGGCCGAGCCGGATGCGCTGACCCTGTCGGCGGACCTGGCTGCCACCTACAGCCGGTTCTCATGCGAACCGGACCGTAAAAAGAAGGCCCCGCCGGCCACCATCGCCATCGTGCCTGCCATGAACGCCATGTTCGAGGCGGCTCCCGCGACGGGCCGCATCAGGCCGTCCGACGACTATCTCAAACTGCAGGAACAACTCAGATCCGACATCGTCCGCCGGATCCCTGCCGGTCACCATGGCCCGTCGACGGCGCAGAAGCTGGCATTTTTTACGCCGGACCGTCCCGTCACCCTCACCCCTGAAAATGCCGATCGGGTGATCGGCCAACTCTGCCCCAACGCGGATTTCACCGTTATCCTTCTCGGTAAAAACGTCTACCGAGCCATGCATATCGATCCCCACGCGGACATATCTCCCCATAAGCAACGTATTTACCTGGATGTCGATGATGTCCGTTACCGGCAGATCGACGATGACATCGATACCATCGTCAGTGCCATTTTGCCCGCTATCACTGCCGCTGCCGCTGCTCACCCGGCGTCCTGATCCGGGCGGCGCTGACCGGCTCCGCTATCTTTGCTAAAGAAAAACCGAAAACCGGCGATACCAGAATCATCGCGTTACAATGGTTGTGAAATGGGATTCGCCCATCGCCATCGTGCGCCGGCAAGCAGATACCGCATACAAGGAGTTCTGGCCGTGGACAATAAAATGGATATCGTCTTTTTCGATGATCTGGGTTTCGGGTGGGTAATGGATGCAGAAACCATCCGGAAGATACGAAAAAAAGAATCGATCGAGCAGCTGCTGATCCAGCGGTCCCTGGCGGAATTGTTTCGCAAGAGAGAGCCCCTGTAGCGCCGGGCCGTTTACCGTATAGCGCCTTTCCGGACCCCCTGATCCCCGGCAGTCCTGCCCGGGTGACCCGTTTTATCCCCCTTTTACACAGTGGACGATCCCGTTTTTTTCTTGAAAAAAAAGGTAGCTGCGCTACTGTGGGCCCATGAAAACCATACCCCGAAAGTCAGGCTGGACGTTTGTCGTGGCCGCCGTGTTTCTTTTTATGTGGTCGGCATGGAGCCGGGACCTGTCTGCTGCCGATGAATTGAAACTGGTCCGGGCGGTCATGTGCGAGACGATCCAGGAGTACGCACCGGTCTTCCCGGCGGTCGTGTTTTCCATAGAACGGGGCCGGGTGTCCTGTTTCACCGAATTCGACCTGGTGCCGGAAAAGACCTACATTCACCATAAATGGTACCGCCGGGACAACCTGGTGACCGTTAAACGCCTGACCATCAATCCTCCTCGCTGGTCTTCATTCACCAGCGTGCAGCTCAGGGATGCCGACAAGGGGCCCTGGCGGGTGGAGATCACCGATGGAAATGACAACCTCATGCGCACCCTGCGCTTCAGCATCACGGACTGACACCCCATGGACCTGTTGATCCAACTCTTCTCTGGACTGCGCTGGCAGGATATCGTCGACATCCTGCTCAACAGCTATATCCTGTTCAGGCTTTACGTGCTGTTCCGGGGCACCAACGTCATTCGCATGATCATGGCGATCGCCATGCTCTGGATGCTGGAGCGGCTGGCGGTCAGCATGGGGCTGATCGTTACCAGCTGGGCCATGCAGGGCATCATCGCCGCCGCCGCCCTGATCGTCATCATCGTGTTTCGCAACGAAATCGCCAGCGTCCTGCAAACCCGCAACTTCAAATCTTTTTTCTGGGGCATTCCCCAGCGTCAGATCCAGACCCCGGTCGACATCATCGTGGAGAGCGTTTACGAACTGGCCCGCCGGAAGCTGGGCGCCCTGATCGTCCTGCCACTGAAAAAAGGCATCGAATCCGTGGTGCAAAGCGGCATCCCCTGGCAGGGGAAACTCTCCCGGGAAATGCTGCTGAGCATTTTCTGGCACGGCACGCCGGTGCATGACGGCGCGACCATCATCCAGGGAGACCGGATCGTGGAAGTCGCCGCCATCCTTCCCCTTTCCAAGAGAGGCGACCTTCCCTCCTATTTCGGCACCCGGCATCGTGCTGCCGTCGGGTTGGCCGAAAAGACCGATGCGCTGGTCATCGTGGTTTCCGAAGAGCGCGGCCACGTCACGGTCTTCAAGGATGAATCCGCGGTCACTATCAGTGACAACATCGAACTGGCCCGGGTGCTGCGCGAACACGCCGGGGAGGCAGACGCGCCGGCCGGCCTGACGAGCCACACGATCGAACTGGGCGCCGTGGCCCTGATCTGCCTGGCCTGCATCACGGGCATCTGGTTCAGCTTTGCCCGGGGCCTCGAAACCCTGGTGACCCTGGAGGTTCCCGTGGAGTTCATGAACCGGGATCCCAAAATGGAAATATTTGCCGCCTCGGCCAGCAGCGTCCGGTTGCAGCTCAGCGGCTCGGGGACCCTGATCAAATCCGTCCGGCCCGACCAGGTGAAGGTCAAGCTCAACCTGGCCAACGCGGTGGCCGGCAGAAACCAGGTACCCATCGCCAGGGACAGCATCGCCCTGCCGCCGGGAATCCAGCTCAAGCAGGTGGACCCGCAGGCGTTGGAGGTCACCCTTGACCTGCCGGTCGAAAAAACCCTTCCCGTTCAGCCGGACTGGACCGGCAAGCTGGACGCCGGACTGATCTTGGAAGACGTGCGCATGGTCCCGGACACCGTCAAGGTGGTGGGCGGCAGCCTGATGCTCGAAAACATCCAGACCATCTATACCGAAAAGATTCCCCTCGACGGCATTGCCACCGGCGGCACCGCAACCGTGAGCGTCGTGCTTCAACCGTCATCGTTGAAGCTGGAAGACGGCCGGGCCAACCGCGTGGACGTGATCTACAAGGTCAGAAAAAGACCGGACGCCGCCTTCTGATGCCGGAACCCACCCGTAGACGCTCGACCAGATCAACAAGGAGCCGAAAAATCATGTCTTTTTCCACTGTCACCCTTACCCGCACCGCCCTTGAATCGGCCGGCTACATCTGTACCCGTGAAATCGCCACGGTGGTGTTCCTGGCTGCCCGCACCCAAAAACCGATCCTGGTGGAGGGGCCTGCCGGGGTGGGAAAAACCGAGCTGGCCAAGGCCGTTTCACGAAGCCTCGACCGGGAACTGATCCGCCTGCAGTGCTACGAGGGGCTGGACGAGGCCAAGGCCCTGTATGAGTGGGAATACGCCAAGCAGCTGCTTTACACCCAGATTATCAAGGACAAGATCGTTGATGTAATCGGCGGGGCAGCCAGCCTGTCCGACGCGGTGGCGCGCATCGCCGATCAGGAAGACGCCTTTTTTTCGGAGCGGTTCATGCTGCCGCGCCCCCTGCTGCAGGCCATCCGGTCCGAGGCCCCGGTGGTCCTTCTGGTGGACGAGGTGGACAAATCCGACCCTGAATTCGAGGCCTTCCTGCTGGAAGTCCTCAGCGACCACCAGATCACCATTCCCGAGCTGGGCACGGTCAAGGCGGTTCACATCCCCTTCGTGGTGCTGACGTCCAACAGCTACCGGGACATGAGCGACGCGCTCAAACGCCGCTGCATCCACCTGTATATCGACTACCCCGACGCGAAGACGGAACTGGCCATTGTCCGCAGGAAAGTGCCCGGTATCGCCGACGGCCTGGCCCGCCAGATGGTGGCGGCCATGACCCGCATTCGCGAGCTGGACCTGAAGAAGATTCCCAGCATCTCGGAAACCCTGGACTGGGCCCACGCGCTGATTGCACTCCAGGTGGAAACCCTTTCCCCCGAGGCGGTGACCGATACGCTCAATTTCATCTGCAAGCATCGGGCGGATGGCCGAATGGTCCGCGAGCAGGCCAGAAAAGTCGCCAACTTCAGTTAGATGGTCAACCTGATTTTACAATTCGCTGCCTGCGCCCGGGCCGCCGAGATGCGGGTTTCCACAGCCGAAGTGATGGACTGTCTGGAACAGATCCGCCTGGTGGACATGCTGGATGAACGGCAGTTCAACGCCGTCCTGCGGGCCAACTTCGCCAAGAGCCGCCGGGAGCAGAGGCGGTTCGACCACCTGTACCACCTTTTCTTTCACGAACTGCAGGTCACCGAAACGGCCGGGGATGCCGGTTCGCTGGAAACCCCCATCGACGGGATCCGAAACCGCATCAGGGCCACCGCCGATGACCAGCTCGAGCTGGCCGCCATCTCCGATTTTCTTGCCGGTGAACCCGCGGCCTACCTGCAGCTGCTCCAGCAGATCCAGTCCGAGGGCGACAGCCGGCGCCAGGGTCCGGGAAGCAACCTGGGTGCGCTGGTGCGCCGGTTTCCCGTGCTTCGCGCCCTGGATCGCGCCGCCGAACTGGCGGATCATTATCTGGCCGACCACCGGGACGAGATTCACTGGGAAACCCGCCGGCAGGTCCAGCGCCATCTGGAACGGCGGCTTGCGGTGGCCCGCAGGCTGCTGGTCCGGGAAGAGGCAGGCGATACCGGCGTTATCCGCCGGGAGGATACCGCCGGTGACCGCCAGGGGGAACTGGGAAACCTTGCATTCAATGCCCTTACCCCGTCCGAGACGACCCGCATGCGTGAGACCATTGCCCAGCTGGTGAGAAAACTGAAAGACACGGTGGGCCTGCGGTATGCGGTCCGCAGCCGGGGGGTGCTGGATGTAAAAAGGACCCTGCGCCAGTCCGCCCGCTACCAAGGGGTGCCGGTTCAGATCGTCTTCAGGAAAAAACCGCCGCGCAAGGCACGTATCGCCGTGCTGTGCGACATCTCCGGTTCGGTCTGGTCCTCGGCCCGGTTCATGCTCAATATGCTCTATTCGCTGCAGGAGTGCTTCGATCGGGTGAGAAGTTTTGTTTTCGTGGCCGAGGTGGCCGAGGTGACCCGGTTCTTCGACGACCATGAGGTGGCCCGGGCCATCGAAAACATACTCACCGAGGCCGGCATCAACTATGGGGCCTCAACGGATTACGGGCTGACCCTGCGACAGTTTTGCCGGCGGTACCTGGACGCCGTCAACAAAAAGACCACGGTGATCGTCATCGGCGACGGCCGATCCAATTATGCCAACCCCGAAGGCCAGCTGCTGGAGGACATTCGTGACCGCTGCCGGCGGCTGGTGTGGTTGAATCCGGAGACGGAACAGTTCTGGTACACGGGGGACAGCGAGATGAGAACCTACCAGGGCATCTGCAACGAGGTGCGTCCATGCCGCAACCTGAATCAGCTTGCCGCGTTTATCAAGGATCTGGTGCTGTGAACGACGGCCTCCCCGGTGACCTGCTGCACGACCTGCTTGCCTGTCCGAAAGAACGGCTCCGCCGGCCTGTGGACAGCCATGCGTCCTGGCGGAAACTGTGGGCGTCGGACGCGATCAGCCGGCGATCACCGATCGAGCGGTCCATATTCGGCGGGTTCCTGTCTGACCGGCTGGCCTGGGCCTTTGCTTCGGGTTATCAGGGGGCCATCCGGCAACTGATTCCCGCGTTGCCGCAGGGGCATCTTGCCGCCCTGTGCATCACCGAGTCGGGTGGAAACCGCCCGCGTGACATCCATACCCGGCTGATCCCTTCCGGCCGGGGGTTTCGGCTCAAGGGCCGGAAACAGTTCGTCACCGGCGGAGAGGACGCCGACCTGCTGGTGGTGGCGGCATGCACCGGAGTCGTGGATGGCAGAAACCGGATCCGCATGGCCAGGGTGGACCGCGATGTCGCCGGACTGGCGTTTTCGGCCATGCCCCCACTGCCCTTCGTTCCCGAAATCCGGCACAGCGTGGTCAGCCTGGACGACGTGTTCATCCCGGCGGACCGGCTGCTTCCCGGAGACGGATACGCCGGATACATCAAACCCTTCCGGACCATCGAGGACCTGCACGTCGCCGGCGCGCTTCTGGGCTATCTTTTGGGCGTCGGACGGCGCTTCGGCTGGACTGAAAAGGTGTCGGCGGAAGTTCTCGCCCTTATCGCATTGGCAAGCGGTCTGGCGCAGCAGGACCTGTCGGCACCATACATTCACATCGCCGTGGACGGACTCTTCCGCCACCTGGAAAATTTCTCAACCGGTGTTTCCTCACTATGGCATCATGTCGCCCCTGAGATCCGGACCCTGTGGCAGCGGGACATCGCCCTGCTGGCGGTGGCCGGCAGGCCACGGGCGATGCGCAGCGTTTCCGCATGGAGGGCCTATCCATAAACCCGCAAGTCGATGGTAACAGGGGGCACGGCGGTCCTCCAACGCCTCCGGGTGGCTGTGCGGATGATGCGCCCGTGGTGTCCCTGACGGCGGCATGAAAACGGCTTCAAACTGAAGCAAGTGCCTGTTCCGGGGATGTTCGGCCTGTGGCTGCCGGCTCACTTCCTGCCATCTTCCGGCCGGGATGTCTTCTTTCAAGCCCGGAACGGCGTTCGGCACCGGACCGTCTTTCCGGCAGGTGCAGGGAATAATTGAACTGCCGGCGGTCCGCCATGCATTGCCGCCTGCCGCGATAGACGTCCTCAAGAGACAGGAGACGCATAGGGTTGAAACCCTTTTGGTGAACCGTTAGTGTTCATTCAGATATCGGACAATCTGGCCATTTATGGATGGGCACTGGTTAATTCCGTGAACTCTTGATGTCAAGGACGATCTCTGAACGCTCGTTGTCAATGCCAAGCGGAACTTCACTGCAGGTAACGCGGAACGTGCCTTCGACAACGACCCCAATATCTCCCTTGATCTCCAATTCCTCAAGGTAGGCGGTTATTTCAGCGCGATCGAATTCAACGATCAAATTGTCATCGATGTAGCAGTATCTTATGGACAGGGCTTCGACAAAACGACCCGTTTCGGCTTCCAGTTGTGCCGATTCCCAGAACCGGACATCGCTGGCATCCTGAATCAACAGACAAGTACTGTCCAACGGATAGGCGATGATCGCCTTTACCGTGGTGTCTTTGTCCCTGCCGTTCCTGTAATTATCATCGTTGATATGGGTGTTGGCATTGGAAACGATTGTCGACGGGGCGATGACCATGTCCGCGTGAGCGGTTGGCATCCATATTGGGGTGATCAACAAAACCGCTGCCAGGGTGATGAAGAGACGCGTGATGGTTGAATCTGCATTTTTCAGGTGCATGAGTAACATCCTTTCCTTAATGAAGGTTCATTGATAAGACGTTAATGGTAGAGGGGTATAAGCGTTTCCTAATTGGCCCCACCGCCCGAGCCGCCGGCCCCACCGCCCGAGCCGCCGGCCCCACCGCCCGAGCCGCCGGCCCCACCGCCCGAGCCGCCGGCCCCACCGCCCGAGCCGCCGGCCCCACCGCCCGAGCCGCCGGCCCCACCGCCCGAGCCGCCGGCACCACCACCCGAGCCGCCGGCACCGCTTCCCGAGCCGCCGTTGGAATCGCTGCCGCCCTTGCCGATGGCACCGGCATGCCGGCTGGCCGTCTGCTGGGGCGAGGCCTGGCTGGCCCGGCTGGCGATCTGGTGACGCAGCTGCTTCATTTCCTGGCTGGTGTACTGGTTTTGCAGTGCCTGGCACAGGGTGTCGGACACATCGGACGAGGGGACGCCCAGCCTGGCCATGGTGCGAACGGTCTGCATGGTCTGTACGGCCAACGCGTCGGTCTCCGCCTTGTTTTGCGTCTGCTGGCGGGTCCGGGTCTGCAACCAGGCCATCACCGGTTCCATGTCCCTGGCTTTCATTCCCGCGGCCATGCTGTCCGCAATGGCCCGGGTCATGGTGTCGACGCTTTCGTCGTCGTCGGACAGGGACCGCGCCACCCGTTTGGCATGGGCGTATCGGCTGCGCACGGTCTCCATGGCCGCAAGGATCTGCTGCTCGCCGGCCTGCTTGGCCATGCCTTCCATGGCCTTGCTCATTACGGGTTCGGTGGGCAGCCCCGCCTTGGCGGTCGCCGCAACCACCTGCTGGGCGCGAATCCGGTTTTGTTTCTGGAATTGATTTTTAACCATCTGGGTCAGCATCTCCTGGGCCTGGGCCTGGGGTACGCCCAGTGCGCTCATTTCCCGGGTCTGCTGCTGAACACTTTCCATGGCCTGCTGGGACAGGCCTTCCGATTCGGCGGCAATCGCCGTTGCGGTGAAGGACCATGCGATGAAGACAATCAGCCAGGTGCGTTTCATAACCTCTCCTTTGAAAAACGATGATTGGCTGTCAGTTTAACGGTTGAGATGAAGAAAGGTTACAGGTGCGGGTTGAAAATGCAGTTCTGGGAGCCGAAATCGTCGTTTTCCTTCAGTTCGCAGGGGGGCAGGAACAGTTCCCCGTCCAGCACGTAAAAATAGCGGAACGGGTCTCTGCCTGGAACGGAAACCGTCCAGCGGCCGTCGACCTTGCGGGCCTCGTGGGGTTGGAAGTCGTCCAGGCTGCAGGCAAAGGTCACCTTTTTGGCATCGGGCCTGTCCAGATAGATGGTCAGGGTCTCGCCCCGGACCCGGTAGTAATGGGTGGCGCAGCCCATGGTCAGCAGCATCAGTCCGGCAATCGCCAGCAGCCGGTTCACAGGCGTTTCTCCACCTTCAGAATGGAGTTCTTCCCGCCGAAATCATCTTTCTCGCTGGCGGGCAGGGTGGGGTCCGCCATCTGCCGATTCCCATCCAGGATGTAGGCGAAGCGGTGTTCCCCGGAGGGCACCTGCAGGTTGATTTCCCAGTACCCGCTGGTACCGGCCCGGGTCATCGACACCCGCTGCCACCCGGTGAAGGAGCCGGCCAGCTCCACCTGGCCGGCGGCCGGCTCGAAAAGGACAAAGCGGTTGTTGCAGACGGCGGGCGGCGGCGTCTGAAAAACGGTGAACAGCATCAGCACGGCGGCGGTGAACCCGGCCGTGGCGAATCCCAGGGGCTTGAAACAGCTTGCCAGAACGGTCCGGACCGGCGTCCGCCAGGGGGTTGCGGCTGCTTTTTCACGCGGCATGACCGGCAGTTCCCGCAGCAGCTGCTCCTGGACCAGCAGTTCAACGGTTTCCTTGTAAAACGCATCATCGGAACGGACGCGCTCGAGGAACGATCGCTTCTCGTCCAGATCCATCTCATTGTCGATGTACATGCTGGAAAGATAGTCCATTAGGAGCCTCCATCGTTGTCAGCATCGGGGTTGAGGATGGCCTTGAGCCTGAGGCGCGCCCGGTGAACCCTGACCTTGACGCTGTTCTCGCTGATGTCGAGCAGCCGGCCGATCTGCCGGTAGGAAAAGGTGTCGGCCGCCAGCAGGGCGATCAGCTCCCGGTCCACCGGGTTGAGCTGCCGGATGGCGGCCAGCGTGCGGTCGACCGCCTGCTTGTCGATCAGCCGGCGTTCCGGGTCGTCACCGCCGGCAGGGGCATCCTCGCTGTCCCCCAGTGCCTCCTCCCGCCGTTTGCGGGCCGCATCCAGGGCGGCGTTTCTGGCAATGGTGTACAGCAGCGCGCGATGGTTACCGTTGCGCCCATAGCGTGCCAGGCAGCGGGTGAAGCTTTCCTGCGTCAGGTCCCCGGCCAGGTGAACGTCTCCGGTCAGGCGCAGCAGGTAGGCAAATATCCGCTCCTTGTTCTTCCTGTAAAAACTGGCGTAGCTGTCCACTTTAACTGTTAACGGTTGAGATGGAAAAAGGTTACAGGCCGCATGGTAATTTTACGAAAGTGCGGCCTGCTGCCCGTAAGGCTGCCACAGCCGACAGAAATTCACAAGGGCGGCGGCCCCGGGTGTTCCAGGCCGCCGCCCTGTCGCGCATACTGATCGGTTAAAGAAAACAGGCACCCGTTTTCCCTGGTTGCCCGTTACCAGTTCACGGGGTCGTCTCGACGGCGCCGGGGTAGATATCAGGGTTTGTATCGTCAACATCACCCTGGTATTCGGCAAAACCGTCGCCATCGTCATCGGTCTGGTTTTCAGTTGTATTGTTGGCCTCAAATGCGCTCGGTGTCAGCCGGCGAAAGAAGATGTCGCTGCCTTCAATCCCCTCCTCAAGCCAGCAGGCGTAGAATCGCTCGGCGTTGGGCGTCATGCGGATCTGGACTTCGCCCTGCTCGGGATCGCCCTTGGCCAGTCGGATCCAGCCGGAAACCGTCTCACCCGCATGGTTGCCGCTGCTGTCGGGGTTGACGACCCATTCGTCCTCGAAAAAGATCGTCCCCTGGTCCTGAGAGAAACTCAGAAAGAGGTCCTCGGGTGCCTTTTCCACGTCGGGCAGGTTGGTGGATGTGCCATAGGCGATGTAGAAGCAGTTGCGGTCCTGTTTGTCCTCAAGTTTATCCGGATCCCACACTTTTACACCTCCGATTACTTGACTCTTAATGGTGCCGGGCACCGCCACGATGCGCGGTTCGATCACGCTGGTCTTGTTGTTTTTGATCAGGGAAACATTGCGGGCCGGCTCGTAGGCACCGGGCTCATATGAGGTGAAAACATCGTAATGTTTGGTTGCCTCGGTCGCGTCGTTGCCCTCCTCGTCAAGTTCCGACCCGGAGACACCGTCCGGATCGAAAAAGATGTCCTGGTGAACAACAGGACCCCCGGCACCGGGATCGGTTGTCCAGGTCTCCCCGCCGTCAAACGATCGCCGGATATAGAAGTCGTATTTGTCGTGGGCCTTGCGCGAGGCTGCCCAGTTGGGGCAGTAGGAGTAGCCCATGATCACGAAGTCGCCGCGGATGGCACCGCGGTGGGCCCGCGAGTCCTCGTAAGGGTTGACGCCCGACTTCCAACCGAGGCATTCCTCGGGCTGCGTCCAGTCACAGACCTTCACACCGTCGCCCTTGGCGTTTTCGTCACGATCGGGATTGATCCAGGTCCTTCCCGGCATCGCGGTGCTGAGGTTCTGAACGCCCGGCAAGAAATTCTTCGGTGCCCAGGGGTTGCCCGTTAAGATGTTGCCTTCAGAATCCTTCACCACACAGCGGCGGCACATGATGTCCGTGGGCCGACCCGCGCCGTCCTCACCCTGCTTGTAGAGCACGAGCAGCACTGTACCGGAGTTATTGGTTTCCTTCCAACTGCCGTCGGGCTTCACGCCGCCGAAAGCGGAAGACTTGGACTGCAGGATGAACCGAGGCCGCCGGGCGTTTTCGTACGCCAGTTGCGGATCGCCTTTCCAGTCCAGGATCAATTCACCGGCAGCGGGATTCGGAATCGGGTCGTAGCCAGTGATGTTCCCTTCCCCATCGTAAATTGGATTGGAACCTAAGTACTCGGTTTCTGCTACGTATAGAGGTTCACCGGCTTCATTTGTCTCGGGCAGGTTCAGGATCGTCCCGCCGCTGACCAGATCGGGATTCTGGAAGTCGAAGCTGTGGTAGATGGCGTTCTTGCCGTTGTCAGGAAACTGCTCGTAGGGATCATAGCCGCTGCCATCCTGGGGTTGCTCCCCGGTTCCGGCATTTTCCGGCGGTCCGGCCCCCAGCCCCTTGGTCTCTTCATAGGCCATGATGGCCCAGGCGCTCTTCGTGCCGTCCGGTTTCGTATAGGTCTGCAGGAAAAGGTTGGGCCGGGTGGCCGCAGTGTTACCGTCCAGCAGCCTGCCATCCGTGGTGACGGCGACCGTCCTCTCTGCTCCCTGATAATTGATTTTGGTATACAGGCCGATCCCGTCCGGGGAGATATCATTCACATAGGACCACAGCCCCGGAACCTCGGTGATATAGCGATGGGACCCGTCCTTGGTGTCGTCCAGGTCGGGTGTGATGAAGGGATAGGGAGCGTAGGGATAGTAAGCCTCGACGATCGCTCCTCCATCGGAGCCGTCCATCCAGATGCCGCCCTTGCTTTCGCACTCGGCGCACTTGGCGGTCTCGTCCAGACCGGGAGCCACGGCGATCAGGCGATCCCGGGGCACGGTGTTGTTGTAGTGGCAGCTCAGGCAGTCGCCGTTCGTGAAGCCGCCCAGGTATTCGTTCGCCTCGGCGTCCACGACGACCAGCGGAATCGGTGCGGCCTGCGTCGGATTCTCGCCCTTCGGCTCGTTTCCGTAAGGCACGTGACAATTCGTGCAGTTCATGGAGGAATTATGGTTGTCCGGCACGTCGCGCAGGACCGCATAGTCGGCGTTCGCGGCGTTCGGATCGTCCGGCGTCACCATCCACATGCCACCGACGAACTTCACGCAGCGCGTCAGGTTCTTGGTCTCGTAGATGATGTCTTCCGCACTGACTGCGGTGATCGGGTTGCCTTCGTCATCGACCAGATCGGCGTTGTTCGTGTTCACCGCGTCGTTGTCCGAAATCCGAACCGGCAGGGTCATGGGAACCAGGGCTTTGGGACGGTTGGTCCAGGGTATCTCCTCACCGGTTTCATCGTCGATCTGGACCGGATGATTGGGGTCGCCGCCGGCTACGAAATCCTCATCGATGACCGAGTGGTCGGCCCAGGTGATGTAGCTGTACCAGATGTCTGTCTTGTGGTTGGCCGTGGCGCCGCCCCAGCCGGGTCCGGGCCCTTTGGCTTCGCCCGGGCGCAGACCCTTGGGGTCTTCCTGCCAGGCAATGGCAAACCCGGCCCCGTCGGCACCGCCGCAGAAGACCTGGTTGGCGTCCCGGCGAGCGGAAGTCAGGCGCTCGGGCTTGAACCAAACGATGTCGCCGACTACCTTGTCAGCCCACCAGCCGCCCTTGTTGATCTCGGCCTGGGTGACGATCAGGCCGCGGCAGGCCCAGACGGCGCTGTAAGGCACTTCACCTACCTCGGGATAGCCTTCGTCGGTGTAGTCCACGGAACGCTGCGAACCGGCGACACCCCAGAAGTCGTCCACGGCATAGGGATCGTCCGGAGTGTAGTCCAAGCCGCAAACCTCGTTCTCACCATCGCCGTGGCAGGTCTCGCAGGGATCCGGATTACCGTCGCCATCTGTATCCGGGCAGACCTGGATCGAGTAGCGCGGCTTGCCGCCCTTGGCGAACTTGCTGGTCCAGGCGATAAAGATCTTGTTGCCCTTGACCTGGAAGACCGGCTTCTTGCAGTGGCCGTAGTACTCTTCCCCATTGGCCAGGGTGAATGAGGAACGGTCGGCCATGCGCGAGATGTTCTTCCGCTTCCAGGTATGGCCGTCGTCCCGGGAGACGGCGGCGAAGACATCGGCGGCGCCGTAACCCTCCGCCTCGTCGGTGTAGACGCAGACCAGGGGTTTGGCTTCGGTGGCTGTGCGGATCCATTCACCATCTTGGTCATAATAGGGAATGCCATCTTTTAAAATTGGATTGCCATTTACGTCTTCACCATCAACATAACTGGCCGGATCTCCATTTGCCTTGAGGGCCGGGAACCAGACCCCCATGACATTCAGCTTGGCCTTGGCGCTGGCCAGTTCCGGGGTTTTGGCCACATTCTTGCGGAACATGTTGCTGGTCAGGCTTTTGTCCAGGTGGCTTTTGGCATCTTCCGCACTCACGGCAACCAGGCCCAGGTCCGGGTTGTTGGCGACCACCGTGTCGATTACATTTGTCACCTGGCCGTCATCGCTGAGATCGACGTCCGACAGATTCAGGGTGTCCAGGGCGGATTCAAAGGCGTCCTCTACCGGCTCGGTGATTCCAATGCCCTTGCTCGGGTCGGCGTCGGCATCCAGGCTCTGGAGCAGCCGGGCCATGTTGATCACCCGGTTGTCGTCCATGTCGCCCCCCTCGAACACATCCACCGGCGAGATCTTGTGGTCGGTCAGGGCGTTGCCCAGGTACACGTCACCGATCGTCAGATCCACGCGTTCGCCCGGAAAGTAGTCGAAGGCCCCGGCGTCGTCGGTCCTACCTTGGTGGGTGGGGGTTTCGAAGCCCAGTCCGGCCACCGGCGAATCGATGAAGTGCGCCCGCCGGGGGTGGGCCATCGCATAAACGTCACTGCCCCAGTGATCCATGAGGGCCTGGTTGATCACCCCGCGCATGACCCGGACGCGGTTTTTGACGTTCCGGCCTTTTTTGACCTTGTGCGATTTCTGCAGACGGCCATGTCCGATGGTGATTTCATCGTACTCCCATTCATCCGAGGCCATCTGAACCTCGAAATCGGGGTCGAAGGTCCAGACATCCTTGATCGCCAGCTGCTTGCCGGTCTCGAGGTCGACCTTGACCAGCACGGCGCGCACACATACATTCTGGTGGCGCAGGGCTTCATAGGGCTGGCCCCATCGAAAACCCAGGTCGGCCTCCAGGTCCAGCACCAGGCTGTATATGTTTGACGGATCGCCATAGGTGATGCCGTAGGGGAACTGGTCCACCAGGGGATTGCCGGCCGCATCCATCGGCACGGGGTCGGCGCCCACGTAGGCGTGGACCGTCTTGACTTTCCATTGCTCCATCTCTCCCTCGTCGGTGAGTCCCTGGTTGGGCACCACGCGCAGCTGAAATTTGGTGCGCGTGTTCCAGACCTCCACCGTTCCGGTGCAGATGTAGTCCACGTAGAGTTCTGTCTGGTCGGCAATGTCCACGAACTCGCCGCGGTACAGTTTGAGTTCGGCCAGTCCGCCGGGCCCGGTGAAGGCCAGGGCACTGCCGGCGGTCCATAGCAGGGCCACCGCCATCATAAGCCGTAATGCTGATTTTCTCATTTTAACGCTCCTTTCCATAAATTGACACTTACTGAAAAATTCATCTGCGGTTCGATAGCCGCTAAAAATAAAGGCGGAAAGCCGCTGGTGTCTGTGATTCAAAAGGATTCACATCAGGTCAGGTCCGGATGAGCTTCAGGCGGCCTTGGCACTACCCATTTCAATGGGCGTGCCACATCGTCGACAGGCTTGAGGGTGTTTTCGCCATTATCATTATTAGTCAATTATTCAATATGTTGTGGTTTTATAAGGTTGAAGATAACGTTGCCGGATGAGCAATGTGAGGGATGAGTAATTTGCACGTGGCACACAAGTGTGACAGTAAAAAGTGTGCCGCCGGGAAGGCCGAAGGGAAAAGGGCTGGCACCTTCTGGGTAAACGGAGAATTCAAAGGCGAAGAAAAACCGCCAACCATGAACCGGTCACGGTCGGGGGCTATCGAGGCAAGGGAGAATGGGGAGGCTGTCTCTCACGGACAGAAGCCGCGATGATCGGGTCCGGTCCTCTCAGCCGGCGATATTGTACTTCTCGATCTTGCGGTAGATGGTCCTCCGGCTCATGCTCAGCAGGCGGGCGGCTTTGGCCTTGTTGCCGTCGGTTTTTCTCAGGGCCTTTTCGATGGCCGCAACCTCGCTACGGCGGTCCAGGCTGTTGAACAGGGTAAGGCCACCGGCCCGGGCCTGAAGATCGGCCGGCAGGTGGGACAGGGTCAATACCGGCTGGTTGCACAGGATAAAGGCGTGTTCGAGGGTGTTCTCCAACTCACGGACGTTTCCCGTCCAGGCATGCCGCTGGAAGAGCCTTTCGACGTCTGAGGACACCGCCTTGATGGTTTTATTGAACTTGCGGTTGAATTTGCCGATCATGTGGCGGGTGAGCAGGGGGATGTCCGTTTTGCGCTGCCTCAGGGGCGGCAGCTGGATCTGTACCACTTTCAATCGATAATAGAGATCTTCCCGGAATGCGCCCTCGGCCACCCTGGCCGCCAGATCGCGGTTGGTGGCGGCCACCACCCGCACATCCGCATGCATGGGCTGGGCGCTTCCCACCGGCTCGAAGGTTCCGGTCTCGATGACCCGCAGCAGCTGCAGCTGCATTTTCGGGGAAATGTCCCCGATTTCGTCCAGGAACAGGGTGCCCCCGTCGGCTTTCTGGAATCTGCCGATCTTGTCCGCAGCCGCCCCGGTAAAGGCGCCCTTCACATGGCCGAAGAGCTCGCTTTCAAGGATGCTCTCCGTCAGGGCGCCGCAGTTCACCTTTACCAGCGGACCCGTCGAACGCTCTCCCGCACGGTGAAGGGCATCGACGGCGAGTTCTTTTCCCGTGCCGCTTTCTCCCGTGATCAATACCGTGGTCTGGACGTCGGCAAGTGCCTTGATCAGTGCCGTCACCTGCCTCATGGGTGCGCTGGTGCCGACCATCCGGTCAAATGCGCTGTTTCTGTTCACATTTTTTTCCAGGTCGAACAGCCGGGTTTCGTCCCTGAGCACCATGACGCAGCCCGAAAAGTGATCCCGGCGATCGATCAGCGGGGTGGCACGGACACTGACAATCTGCTTGACCGTGTCTTTGCGGTGGCACTCTACATGGCGCAGTTCCACCGCTTCCCGGGTGGCCAGGGCCTCCTTGAGCACTTCCACACAGGCACCCCCGCAGCCACGGGTTACCGTCCGGATGAATGCGCCCGGGGAGTCGTCACGGGAGAATCCGCACAGGGCTTCGGCTGCCTGGTTTGCGTCCACCACCCGCATCTTTTTGTCCACCGTGACGATGCCGTCTTTTACACTCTTGAAAATGGCGTCGACATTGGATCGGCAGTGGTCTTTTTCATCGGCAATGCGCTTGTGCCGAAAGGCCAGGTCCGCAGCCTTGAGCAGGTCCCTCTGGCGTACCGGCTTGAGGATATAGTCCAGCGCACCGAGCCGCAGGGCTTCCGAAGCCGTTTCCACACTAGGGGCTCCGGTGATCATGATCACCTGTGCATTGGGGTTTTTGTCCTTCACCGTCCGCAACAGTTCGATCCCGGTTTGACCCTCCATGATGATATCCACGAAAATCAGGTCGAAATCCGATCCATCCAGGCAATCGAGTGCCTGGTCATAGCTGGATGCCGTGGCAACCCGATAACCGGCTTCGGTCAAAAAATTTTCGAAGGTGAAGCGGATGCTCTCTTCGTCATCTACAACCAGGATCTTCTTGTTCATGTCTGTCCTTAAAAATCAGTTTGCGCACTGTACGGGAAGCTCCACGATTACTTTGGTAAACACGCCGGCCATGCTCTGCAGGTGCAGCCTGCCGCCATGGTTTTCTATGATCTGGTGGCTGATGCTCAACCCAAGCCCGGTTCCTTTGCCCTTGGGTTTGGTCGAGTAGAACGGGTGAATCACTTTTTCCATCAACTCCGGTTTTATGCCCGTACCCCAGTCGGTGAAACTGGCCTGCATCATTGAATGTCCGTTGTCGGCGATCATTCCGGCGGTGATCTCGAGCCGCTTGGCGTCATGCGCCCCCCTGTACTTCTCGTTCAGGGCATACCGGCTGTTGTTGATGATGTTGACAAACACCTGCTGGATCTCCTGAGCTTTGGCCGGAATCGGCACCAGGGTGTCGTCCAGGTCCAGTTTGAGATGGACGCCGTCTTTGCGGAGCTGGGCACGGGTCAGGGTCAGGGAATCTTCGATGAGATCGTGGATCCGGACCCGATCTTTTTTCTCACTGTCCCGACGGGCAAAGGAAAGAAGCGTCTTGACGATGACGGCAATGCGGTCCCCCTCTTTGATGATCCGCCGGGAAACCGTGTTCAGCATGTCGTCGGTGTCCGTCTTGTTGACCATCATCTGCGCGTAATTGATTATTCCGTTGATGGGGTTGTTTATCTCATGGGCCACGCCGGCAGCCAGTTCCCCGATGGCGGCCAGGTGTTCCGAACGGATGGCTGCCGCCATGGAGGCTTTGTGTTCCGTGATATTGCGCTGGGAAACAACCGCCTTGCCTTGGCCGTCATTGTCGATAAAGGGGGTGTAGGTGTGCTGGAAACTCCTGCCTGCACGGGTGTCGAATTCAAAACGCTGGATTTTTCCCGTGGATAGGGCCTTGCGCATCAGGCAAATCTCACAGGGTTGGTTCCTGTCCCGAAACACCTGGTAGCAAAAGCCGCCGGCTTTGCCGCCGGTATGGCCTTTCAGCAGTTCATTTTGATACTCCAGTTTATATTCCGCGTTGACAATGCCCACATTTTCAAACTGGTGAAAAAGAATGCGGTGGAGTCTATCTCTTTCGGATTCAAGGAACATCTGGGTTTTTTTTAATTCAGTGACATCTTTGAAGGATTCCACAATTCCGGCAACGTCTCCCCGGGGATCATCGAAGCGGGTTGCCGTGAGGATGCAGGTCAGCGATGATCCGTCGGACCTTTTTTTGCTCACTTCGTATTCGGTAAGGGTTTCACCGTTCAGTATGACCTGCAGCGGGCATTCGTCAGTATGGCACATGCTGCCTTCGAACACGTCGTAGCATTTTTGCCCGACAGCACGGTCTCCATGGATGCCTGAAAGTGCCGAGAAGGCATGGTTGACTTTCAGAATGTTAAAATTTCGGTCGATTAAACGCATGCCTACCGAGGCCGTTTGAAAGATCTGATCCAGTTCCGCATGGGCCTGGCGAATGGTCTGCTCCATTTTCTTTTGCTCGGTAATGTCGAAAAATGCTTCCAGCAGATGTTCCCGACCCTGATAGTGGACCCTGGCCACACTTTTCAGAACGGGAACCTGTTCTCCTTTCGCTGTGAGCAGGGGGCGCTCTGAGATATCGATTCCCTGTCCCAGGTCCAGAACGGGGCACTTCCCTTTCTCCGCCGGACATAAAAATTTATGGCACGCATTCCCCAAAATCCGGTCAATGGGAGCACCGACCATCTTCTGGGCGTTGCTGTTGGCGTAGGCAATTTTACGGCTGAGGGAGTCGATGAGAATAATCGCCGCCGGGTTATGTTCCAGAATCAGTGCGGTTTCCTTTTCGCGCTCGACGACGGCTGCTTCTGCCCGCTTGCGCTGGTTGATGAGTATCTGTCCATAGAAGCTGAATATGACAAGGAGCAGGGCAACGATCATCCGCATCCAGATTTCGTGGATGGTGGGACTCAGGACCTGTGAGGAAAGGGGCCCTTCTTTGAAAAAGTAGGTATGGATCGACGCTTCGATGAACCAGTAAATAATGCCGAAACTGGTTCCCGCCAGAACAAGGTTTCTGGACAGGGTGTCGACAATTCTGTCATATGTATGCGTCATCCGTCGTATCCGTTCAAGGGAAAAGATCGCAGGGAGATGCAAATAGGGCGATCATGTCGCGTCATCTTATCATGCAATTCTTCTGCCTGATTTTGGCATATGCTTGTATATAATGAAATAGGTTGGTTACGGCTATCCACCGGTCACGTCGGATTGCACAAACCGATTTCTCTATATTTAATTTCTCATTTTTTATGAAAATATTTACATAGCCATCGCTTTGATATCCGGCATCCACATCCATTGTCCCGGCGTTCAAGTCCGGCACCTTTTTTCAAGATTCCGGGGCAGGTGTGATCAACGCCAGCTTTAAAGGGAGACTTGCCGTGGTCCGTCACCGCTTATACGCCTTGGGCGACCTTGCCGTGGCAGCGTCCGCCATACTTTTTTTGCATAGTGTTAAAGCCTAATTATTACAAAATGTTAATTGCTCATTCATTGATTCGCCCGCTTTGTCCATTTTGACACAAGTACTTAATTTTCTATATTTTCTTGACAAATGAAGCAACTCCTGACATCAAGTTAACCGTGAGGCAGTGATTATTATTTACAATTTAGATGGTTAGCGACCACACGGCCTTAAAAAATCAACCGACAGCCGGTAGCGGCCACACGGTCAAGCGACTCGAACCGGGACAGCGTCACCAAAATCAGAGGGGGCAAGCAGCATGAGTCTGACAAAAGCGCAGATTGTAGAAAATATTCAGGATCAGACCGGACTCACCAAGATAAAAGCGACCGAGACGGTTGAAACCCTTCTTGAGATCATCAAAGCATCCCTGTCAGGCGGCGAAAACGTTCTGGTCAGTGGCTTCGGGAAGTTCTGCGTCAAAGAAAAGAAAAAGCGCAAGGGCAGGAACCCGGCGACGGGTGACGAGATGATGCTAGACGAGCGCCGGGTGGTCACCTTTAAATGTTCAGGCAAATTGCGGGACAAGATCAATTAAATGCAGTTGCCCCCTGCATGAAAGAGATACCATGAAAGGGATCGTCGTCAGGTGGTTGTTTTTAACGGTTGCCATTTTTCTGGCGGCATACATGATTGATGGCATCCGCGTTTCCGGATTTTCCTCCGCCGTTCTGGCCGCCGCCGTTCTGGGCGTCCTGAACGCCTTTTTCCGCCCCATCCTGTTGCTGCTCACCCTCCCGCTGAACATTCTGACCCTGGGGTTGTTCACCTTTGCCATCAATGCGCTCCTGCTGATGATGGCCTCCGGCGTTATCCGGGGTTTCGAGGTGGATGGCTTCGGTTCGGCTCTGCTCGGTGCACTGTTCATCAGCGTCGTCAGCTGGCTGCTCACATCGTTCATCAGCGAGCGGGGAACGGTTCAATACATCGATCTGACGCATAAGGGGGGAAACCGCTGGGGCTAATAGAACTATTGACGATTTCGCAGGAAGCCCGATATCTGCGTTACGCTTCATCCCTCGTCACTGCGGAGAACCCTATGTACCCCTCATTCCCCGGGCGTCCTGCGAAACCCTCCTGAATGCAAAATAACACGATTCTATCAATTTTCAGGCAACATTGACGCATTCCCCGCGGCAAGCCGCGGGCAATGCGTTCGCTATCGCGGTTCAGCGTCTTCCCGCATCATCACGATGTGATCCTTGATCTCGATGAGCACAAAATAGCGGGTCAGGGCATCGGCGAGTTCTGCCTGGGTCGCCTCGCGACCGGTCACCTGGCGGATAAAATCCGAAACGGTGGCCAGTGCCGCGTTCAGGACCGGTTCTATGGGCTGGTTGGGTGCCATGGCGTTTTATCCGGGATAGGGTTTTCCACATTCGTTGCAGCGGCCGTCCGGCCCGACGACGCCAATACAGCTTTCATCGATGCACAGCCTACGGTTCTCCCATGGGTCATCCGATGTCTCACTGCCGATTGCCGGGTCATCGTCTGTTTGACGCGCTTCCTCCGCAGGCTGTCCGTCATCCGATAATTCGTCCACGGCATCATCGGTTTTTCCGGAATCGGTCACAGGAAGCGGGAGTTCACCGTCGTAAGCCAGGCCACACGTCTTACAACGGCCGTCCGCACCGATAATTCCGATGCAATTGCCATCACTGCACAAAATGCGCTGGTCCCATTCTTTGTCCGACAGGGTCATCATCCGCCTCCTGATATCTGGTCACTATTTTTATGCGCGGTTCATACCACAAGCTTCTTCAGTTCTCAAACAGGCAAACCGTCCTGTCGTGAAAAAATAGAAACGGAGCGTCATGGGCTGCCGGTATGGACGGGCGGGTGGAATCGCTCCGCCAGGAATCGATCCCCCTTTGAAGGGTTGCCGACATTATGATTTGACAGCCATGGACCGATTCCGGTACATGTTGCTAACCCTGTGGCGCCAATGCCCCAGTGACAGCAACCGGCGGTTAAGAAAAGGAAAACAGTCGTGAAAAACAAGCGTGATGGCGAAAAAATCAGCCGAAATGCCCCCTGTCCTTGCGGAAGCGGGAAAAAATATAAGCGGTGCTGTCTCAATAAACCTGCACCAGCGAAGATCTCGGATGTGCAATACGCAAGAAAACATCGCATTCAGATCAAAACGCCGGATCAGATTGAAGCAATCCGGCGAGCCGGTCAACTGGTCATCGAGACCCTGGATCTGGTGGCCCCCCACATCCGCCCGGGAGTGACCACCGAAGAAATCAACACCATGGTTCACGATTTTACCCTCCGACACGGGGCGATTCCCGCACCGCTGAATTACCGCGGTTTTCCCAAAAGTGTCTGTGTGAGCATCAATGAAGTGATCTGCCATGGGATTCCCGGTCCCCGCGCGTTATCGGATGGGGATATCGTCAATGTGGATGTCACCTCCATTCTGGAGGGCTACTACGCCGATGCCAGCAAAACCTTTTTGGTGGGGTCTCCCGGTGAAAAGGCCCGGAAAATTGTCGACGTGTCACGGCAATGCCTGGCCGAAGGCATGGCGGTGGTCAAGCCGGGGAGTACCGTCGGTGATATCGGTTTTGCGATTCAGTCCTACGCTGAGGGCCAGGGTTGCTCGGTGGTGCGTGAATTCGTGGGGCATGGCGTGGGCCTGGATTTTCATGAAGCGCCCCAGATTCCCCATTACGGCAGACCCGGCAGTGGCGTGCGCCTGGTTCCCGGCATGGTGTTCACCATCGAACCCATGATCAACCTGGGCAGAAAAGAACTGGTTATCCTCGACGACGGCTGGACGGCGGTGACCCGTGACGGATCCCTTTCAGCCCAGTTTGAACAGACGCTGCTGGTCACCGAAAGCGGCGTCGAAAGCCTTACTCCCTATCCTTTGTAGCGCCTCGCCACCTTGCTTCTTCCGGGTTGCGGCACGGTGGCCGGCGGTTCCTGTCGGGTGCGGATCCACCCTGCACCCCTTACCGGGTCGCGCCCCGGACCCAGGACAGGACGAGTCCGGCAGCGGCGATCGTGGCGCATAGGATCTGCCATCTTTTTTCCAGCGGCTGCGTCATCCACAGCCGATAGGCGCCCCCCATCACCGCGCCGGAGAGGAATCCGAACAGGTGGGCGCCCAAATCGCTTCTGGCGCTGGCTCCCAGGAATGCGAGCAGCGCCGCCCCCGCACCGAATACCAGAATCGTTCGTTTCCATCCCCGGCCGCTTCGGGCCGCGTTGACCGCCTGAAGGGAACACAGGATGCCGACTGCACCGAAAACGCCCGTGGATGCACCCACGGAAAGGTGCCCGCTGCCATAAGCGAATGCATTCAGCAGATTCCCTGAAATGCCGCAGGCTGCGATCATCAGCCACCCGACGCCGGATCCGGTGACCGCGCAAACGGCACCGCCGAAGAGGACCATGGCAACCATGTTCCCGGCAATATGGGCGGCATCGGCGTGCAACAGGAGGGCGGTGGCGCACCGGTAAAGCTCGCCTGCCATGATGCGGTGGGCGCTGGCACCGAAAACGGTGACATAATCCCGGGGAGCGGCGCTGGCGAAAACGGACAGGTGGACGCAGAGCAGCAGAATCGCTACGACGATACCGGAAAGGTTGAACGTGGGCTGGCCGCCATCGGCCGGAGTTTCCGAGGCGACCTCAGGATTTTCAGCCTGATACTGGCCGATGGCATTGCGGGCCGCTTCGGTGTAAGGTTCCGGCACCTCGATGCGAAATCCATCGTCGGTGCCGACCACCCGGTTGCCGATGCCCGAGGAATTCAAAACCAGGCTGAAGGTCTTCGCCTGTTCCCGGCTGAGGTGATTGAAAATCGGTACCATCGGCAACCTGTTTAAGATCCTGCTTGGCGGCGGCCGCTGCCCGGCATCGGTTCAGGAGGCCACCGCTGCAACTCGGTCACCTGATTTTAAAATTGGAAAGGGGGGCGTGGCGGGTCAGGGCTGCATTTCACACCGCATAGAGATTTGCAGCTCAATACGCTTATACATCGTCGTCGGTGTTTTCGTCGTCATCGAAATCTTCTTCGGATTCATCGGATTCCGCATCTGCGGCCGCCAGTCTTGCCTCTGCAGCCCGGATCAGCGCCTCCTCCCTGGCTTTTTTCTTTCTTTGGGCCACTTCCAGTTCCAGGCTCTGCTTGGCGGCTTCAACGGCCTGGCGTGCCAGCTTCTCTCCCCCCAGCTGAAGGTAGGCCACAATGGTTTTAATCAGCTCTTCATCTTTTCTCAGGCCAACAGGAATCCGGCGTGAGACCCGCTTGAAAGAGCCCGCCAGGTTTTTGGGAACTTCAATTTTAGCGATCATCCATTTCTCCTTGCTTCGATCAACAGTGGCTGCATTATAAGTCCATTGATAAAAAAGTAAAGCACTTCGCCCACAAGTTTCATTTTTTAGGATTCCGCTGGCCGGCGCTTTCCCCGGCGACCCGCCCAGGTGCCGGTGGCCCATCCTTCCGGGATCATGCCACCGATGATGTTCCGGTTTTCAGCATAATAAGCGTTGACATCCTTTCAAGTCCCGCGTTAAAGCTTCCATCAAATGATGGAAGCATGATATGGATTAATTTGATGGAAATTTTTCGATCACCCGGGAGCCTGACGGCCCATGCCTTCCCCCCTCGAAAAAGCAAGAAAAAATCCAACCTCCAACAAAGCCAGGATCTTGGCAGCCGCCCGGCGGTTGTTCGGTGAATACGGATTCCAGGGGACCACCACCCGCATGATCGCCAAAGCGGTGGGGATCGACATTTCCACCTTGTATTATCACTGGGGAAAAAAGGCCGACCTTTACGAGGCGGTGATTACCGACCTCAACGAAGGCATCGAGGCGCAATTCAAGATCATCGAGCGACAGGCCAGCGGCAGGGGGCTGGCGGATCGTCTGGAAATCGCCATTGACATCATGTGCGATTATCTTCTCGACACCCCCGAGGCGTCGAACCTGCTCCTGCTGGGCTATTTCAGTAAATCCAAAACAGAAGTGAGCCTGGACGAAAAACTGGCCGGCCACATTGCCAAAATTGCCATTGCCATGGGCCTGGCCACCGACAAGCAGCACATCACGCCCCAGGCCAAGGCCCGCATCATGACGTTGTGGAATGCCATGCTCAATTTAATATCGGGCGAAAGTTTCTTCCGGCCGATCCTGGTGGTCGACCCGGCCGCATACCTTGATGTGGTCAAAGAAACCCTCAAGTTCTTCTTGATTCCGGCCTTTACCGGCGGTTCTGCCGACGGTGGATCCGAAGCCGATTGAATGAAAAAAGACGGGTGGTTAGATCAGGCCGCCCCGATGCGCTCACCCATATACGGTAAGGAGGGACCGTCATGGCGCTCAACATGGATGCCATCGGTAAACCCATCGGCCCCATGAAACGGGACTACACCTGGAAGGATGCCGCCCTGTATGCGCTGGGGGTCGGCGCCGGGTTTTCCGAACTCGACTATTGTTTTGAAAAAGACCAGCAGGTCATCCCCAGCTTTTCCATCGCGATGATTTTCGATTTTCTGTCACAGGCGGCCATCGCTTCAGGGGTGAACCTGGCCGGCATCCTGCACGGGGAGCAGGAGCTGATCTTCCACCGCCCCATCCCGACCGACGGCACGCTGTTCACCACCGGACGGATTGTGGATTACTTCGACAAGGGAAAAGAGAAGGGCGCCCTGATCGTGGCGCAAAGCGATACCGTCAACGCTGACGGGCGAAAGCTGTTCACCAGTGAGACCACCATATTCGGCCGTCTGGACGGCGGGTTTGGCGGCCAGGACCGGGAAAAGCCTCCCGTGGAATTTCCGGACCGGGAACCCGATATGGTGGTCGAGGCGTCGCCATCCCCGGACCAGCCTTTGATTTACCGGCTGTCGGGGGACATTTTTCATCTTCACGTAGACCCGGAATTCGCACGGATGGCCGGGTTCGACCGGCCCATCATGCACGGGCTGTGCACCCACGGATTCGCCTGTCGGGCCCTGATCACATCTCTGGTGCCGGGCCGGCCCGATCAGGTCCGCCGCCTGGCCTGCCGTTTTTCGAAAACGTTGTATCCGGGGGTTCCCATCCGGACCCTGATCTGGAAAACCGCCGACGGAAAGGCCGTCTGGCGTACCGTCAACGCCGAAAACGGCCAGACCGTCATCGACAACGGTGAATTCGAATACGGTGACATTCCCGGTGAAGAAATCCGCTTCGACGACCGGGTGGCCGTGGTCACCGGTGCCGGTGCGGGCCTGGGCCGGGTCTATGCCCTGGAACTGGCCCGGCGGTGGGTCCTCCTCTCCGGCGGACCGGGTGGTTGCCGAAATCCGGGCTGCGGGCGGGCAGGCCGTGGCCAATTATGACAGCGTGGCCAGCGCAGACGGTGGCGGGAACATCATCCGGACCGCTCTGGACGCCTTCGGCAGGGTGGATATCCTGATCAACAACGCCGGCATCCTGCGGGACAAAAGCTTTGCGAAAATGCCGCCGGAGGCCTGGCAGGCGGTGCTGGACGTGCATCTGAACGGCGCCTACCACGTGACCCGGCCGGCCTTTGCCGCCATGAAGGAAAGAGGATACGGGCGCATCATCATGACCACTTCGGCGGCCGGGTTATACGGCAACTTCGGCCAGGCCAACTATGCCGCGGCCAAGATGGGCCTGGTGGGGCTGATGAACACGTTGAAGCTGGAAGGGCAGAAATACGGCATCATGGTCAACACGGTGGCGCCTCTTGCCGCCTCCAGGCTTACCGAAGACGTGATGCCGCCCGATCCGTTCGATCGCTCCAAACCCGAATTCGTGGCGCCGCTGGTGCTGTTCCTGTGCAGCGACAGCTGCAACCGGACCGGGGCCATTTTCAATACCGGGATGGGCTTTGTTAACCGGGCGGCGGCGACTGGTCGGTGGCCGTCAGGAACCGGACCTGCACGGTCTCCCGGTGGCGCGCGGCAGAGGCCACCTGCACCCTCAAGATCGGCGACGCGGACTTCATCCGGCTTATCTCAGGCGAACTGACGGCCATGCAGGCCTATACGTCGGGTAAACTGAAAATCAAGGGCGGCATCATGAAATCCCAGCTGATCGAAAAACTTTTCCAGTTGAAGGGATAAATTGGCTGCGGGTGATCAGCGTTGACAGCCCCTCACCCTGTCCCTCTTCCCCAAGGGGGTGAGGAAATGCCGGCATGAACGACGTTTGGGAAAATTGAGGTTTATCGTATTCACAACCAATCGATCCATACTTGCCTGAAGGACCATTTGAGATGAAGAAAATTCCGGTAGTGTCTCCCTCGCCCCTCGAGGGAAAAGGGCCGGGGTGAGGGGTGATTCAAAGCGACAACAATCCGACTTGCTTCATAAAAAGTCATTTGGCGGAGAGGAATCCATATGGCAACGGGAATCAAGGACAAAGTGACCATCATCGGCATGGGATGCACCCGGTTCGGCGAACGCTGGGACATGGGGGCCGAAGAACTGATGGTGGAGGCGTTCGAGGAGTGCCTGGCCGATGCGGGCATCGAGAAAAAACAGATCGATGCCGCCTGGTTCGGGTCGTGCATGGAAGAGGTCCATGTCTGCAAGACCGCGGGTGCGGTGTACGGTGCCGAGCAGATTCTATCGTGGGGCCTGGACCACTGTCGCCGGACGAACCGCGGTGGACGCCCCCTGTCCAAATCCCGGGCCGTCCAGTTCGAACTGGTGGAGATGGCCGCCGACGTGAAGGTCGGGCGTACGTTCATGGACAAACTGGTGGCCGACCACATCGAGGAGAAGGACATCGTGGTGGAGACCGCCATGGCCAAATTCTGGACCACGGACCTGGCCAACCGGACGGCGCCCTGAGCATTCTGGGCGATTTGGGCACTGTCGAGTCGTGCCCGCTGGTGCGCGCCTGGTGGGATGTGCGCGTCATGTCCATCTTTGCCGGCACCAACGAGATCATGAAGGGTATTGCAGCAAAATTCATGGGATTATAATCCAGAAATGGCTATTTTGACCGATATCTTCGTTATCCTCCAAATTTTATCCTCGGAATATAACTACATGCCTGTGATAAAATTTCTGGGGGGCCTCGATCTCGACCAAAATTCCTTATTTCTGAACGGACAGGGTTCGTTCTCTTTGTCTGTTTCGTTCAACTTTAGGCGATGCGGTTAAGATTCGCGCATTCAGCTATGTACGTTGAGCTTGTTTCACTGAGTTTTGAATCTTCCGATTCAAGGATGCAAAATAACAGGAAAGCCAGCTATGAAACCAAACGGCGCCTTGTCCGGCATTACCGTCATCGACCTGTCCCGCCTGCTCCCGGGGCCCTATTGCACCATGGTCCTGGCCGACCACGGGGCGCATGTCGTTGCCGTGGAAGACCCGCGACACCGGGACCGCGGCGAGTACGTCTTTCCCGTATACCGCAATAAACGCCACATGACCCTGGATCTGAAATCCGATGCCGGCCGCGATATTTTCTTCCGGCTGGTGGCGGATGCGGATGTGGTGGTCGAGGGCTTCAGGCCGGGGGTGGTGAAACGATTGGGCGTGGATTACGCCGCCGTACGCCGGGTGAACCCCGGCATCATCTACTGCGCCATCACCGGATACGGTCAGACCGGTCCCATGCGCCACGCCGCGGGCCACGATGTCAACTATCTGAGCCGCGCGGGACTGCTGGACCTGATGGGTGAACACGGCCGGGCACCGGCCATTCCCGGTATTCCGGTGGCGGACCTGGTCGGCGGCGGCATGAACGGCGCCCTGGGCATCGTCATGGCCCTGCTTCATCGGCAGCGTACCGGCAAGGGCCAGTACATCGACATCTCCATGACCGACGGCATTCTGGGCCTTTTGCCCACGGTGCAGTTTTTCCAGGCCCTGTTCGGCACCGAGCAACACCGCGGGGACACGTTCCTCGCCCACCGCTACGCCTGTTACAACACCTATGAAACGGCGGACGGCCGCTACCTCTCCGTGGGGGCCGTGGAAAACCGTTTCTGGCAGAACCTGTGCGTCCACCTGGGAAAGCCCGAATATGGGCCGCTGCAGTATGATGAACCGCATCGGGGGGAGATCATCGCCTTCATGCGGGAAACCTTCAGGCAAAAGCCGCTCGGCTGGTGGGAATGCGACCTTCAGGGCCTGGATGTCTGCGTGACGCCGATCCGAACCGTGGACGAGGCCATGGGGGATCCATTGTTCAAAGAGAGGGAGATGGTGGCGGAGCAGGATCCTGGCCCTCCCGCATTGGGCGTACCGGTCAAGCTGGCGCACACATCGGGGACGATGCGCACGGCCCCGGCGGGTTTCGGGGAGCATACGGATCAAATCCTCGGGGAACTGGGATTCAGCGGGCGGGAAATCCAGGGGCTGCGGGAAAATGGCATTGTTTGACGGTGTTTTCGCCCGGACCGGCAATTTCCGTGTCCCCGCCCGGCCCTCCCCCTTTTCCGGAACCGCCGGGAGACCATCGACCCCTTAAAAAGGACCCTATGCCATCAGACAACCCTGACCGAATCGGCATCATGGCCGACAGTCACGGCGACGCCAACGCCATCGTCATGGCCGTCGACTTTTTAAAGGGGAATGCCTGCCACGCGCTCTACCATCTGGGGGATATCTGTGACGCCCGCCGATGGGAAACCGCCGATGACTGCGTGGAACTGGTGATCCATTGCGGCATCAGGGCCGTCATGGGCAACAACGACCACACGCTGACGGCCGACGCCAGGGGGCGAAAGCCGGCCGGCATCCGGCGGGATACCCTGTCTTTCCTGGAAAATCTTCCCCTCCGGCTTTCCGTCGGCAGCGCCCGGCTGGTCCACTCGCGGCCGTTCATCAAACGGCTGGGCCTGTCGGCCATGATCGGGGGCATCGGGCAACGCGAAGCCGGCACGTTTTTCAGGGAGAATCCAGACGGGCTGCTGTTTCGCGGGCACAGTCACCAGCCGGAACTGATCAGCCCCGGGGAAGCGGATATCCGATTCTCATCCCTGGTAGCGGGGCAGACGATCGAACTGGCCGCCGTGCGGCCCTGCATCGTCACCTGCGGCGCCCTGACCGCCGGATGGGCGATGATCTGGGAGCCGGACGGCGACCGATTGCAGTGCTGCCGGTTTTCGTGAGGTCTGAACCGCCACCTTTTTCTTTTTCGACAATGTGATTCTGGCTTCGGGTCCCCTTCCCGAACAGCGTCCGGCCAGGGCCCGGGCCGACCCCGGCATCGCCCACACCGTGGTTGGGGGAAGGGGCCGACACCGGCAAGCGCAACGAAGCCGTTAACGGCGGGTTTCCGGCCGTATTGGACCTGTGATGCCCCCGTGGAACCATGCCGTCATTGTCGCCCCGCCGCCGATGACCCGGGATGAGACTGCCCGGCCTCGTCGGGGCCGGGCAGGTGGTTCTGCAGTCGGTTCACCGGGGATCTAACGCTTCTTGCCCCATCGTTTTCGGGATGTGCCGGCAAGGCCGATCAGGCCGGTGCCCAGAAGCAGCATGGTGGTCGGTTCGGGTACCGGTGCCGCCGCGGCCGGATTGTCCGTGTAGTGTCCCTTCAGGTTGACCCATGACACGCCGAAATCGCCGAAGTAGCCGTTGAACGTAACATCCAGGAAGTGGTCATCCGTGACATAGGCGGTTACATTTCCCAACGACCATATCCCCGGGTCGACTTCCCATCCGTCAACCTGACGGGTGAGATCGAGGGAGATGTCCGTGTATTCGGGTCGCTTAAAAAACCATCCGTCATAATTGTCATAGGTGCGGAACGACAGATAGGCGGCGTTGATATCATCCTCGCTGTTGATGTCTCCCCAGTCCAGGAGGTCGTTGTCCAGATCGAATGTCCACGTGTAGTCCTGATTCTGGTGATTGAGCCACACATCCTGATGTTGCGTCTCGCTGAAGAACAACGCTGAAGCCGTTGCCGCAACGCATAGAGAAACTATGGATACTGCAGATACGATTAGCAGTGCATATCGAATTTTCATATTGTCACCTTTCATCGCCGGGGCCCTGCCGGGGACACCGGGCAATCCATACGTGCCTTTCATCCTCGGCACGGAAAAGTCTGCAAAAACAAATACCACAATGTAGCATTTTTTATGCCTGATTGGAGGCGTTTGTTAAAAAATATGCAACTTACTGTAATATTTTATAAAAATTATATATACGGATTTTTCAAGGCGTCGATCATGCGCCGGTGTGAAAAAAAAGTTGTGGAAATGATACCACAATGTGGCAAATGCGCCACCGACAGGGGAGGTGCGTTATGCGTTGCTTACCGCACGTTCGGCGGCGGACAGGGCGCCTTCGAGATAGCCGCCGTGCCGGCTGGCGGTTTCCGTCCCGGCGAACAGGATGGTTTTTTCCCAGATGGCGGTTTTCCCGGCCGGAGGCTGGTAGCAGGGGTGGGTGACCATCGGCGGCTGGTCGAAAGGGGTGGCGGTGAATCGTTCGTGTGCCCAATCCTGGTAAAAGAATTCCGATGGCCGTGCCGCCGGACTGCCGAATATGGCTCCCAGCTGGCAGAGAATCGCATCGTCGAGGCGTTGCCGCTGGTTGCGCTGAACCGCTGGAATCCCCACAAATCCGGTCAGCCCATAGGGGGCCCCCCGGTCGTTTGATCCGTCATGAATTTCACCCAGCGGGCCACGCTCGCTGAATGCCTGGCCCGAAAGGCCCGATTCTCGCCAGAAGGGGGATTCGTAGAAGGCGCAAAATTTAGCCTGGCCCGCCATCCATGTGCCGGTTTTCAGCATCGCCTGTGTCAATCCGTGGGACAGGTCCGGGCTGAAGAGGATGGTGGCGGCGGCAAGACGCGGCGGCAGCGCGAGGATGACCCTGCCGGCTTTGAACCGGCATCGTGGCGCTTTCTCCAGGTCGCCGACGCTGACCCTGACGCCGTCGGTCGTTTTTTCAATCCGGCAGACCGGGTGGTTGCATCTGATGGCGCTGTCTGGGATTGTTTCGCAGAGGGTGCTGATCAGTGCCGTCATTCCGCCGCAGAGCCGCCAGGATCTGGGCTCCATGGCGCAGCCGCTGACGGTCTGCACGGTTCCATCAACGCGTTCAAAACGACCCAGTCCCTGTTCAAACTGGCGATACCCCCTGAGGCCCAGGGTCTGGACAAGGTTCGCCATTTTCGGATGAATCGCCGGCCAGTACCAGGATGGGCCGAGATCGGAGCAGAATCCCTGATGGGCGGGGCATAAAATCCTGCCGCCGACACGCCCGCGCGCTTCGAGAACGACGAACGACCGCTTTTTCCGGGACAACAGGCAGGCGGCATAAATCCCGCTGAGGCCGCCGCCGACAATCAGGGTATCTACGGTTTCCGTTGGCATGCTACCCCACAATCTGCCGCCGGATCACCGTGTCCTTTTGCCAGCGCCGATCGTTTTTTTCCGGGTAGCCGAGATTGTAGTGCAGGCCGCGGCTCTCCTTGCGGTGGGTGGCGCACTTGATGACCTGTTCGGCCACGGTGGCGATGTTGCGCAGTTCAATCAGGTCAGGAGAAACTTTGAAATTCCAGTAGTATTCGCGAATTTCCTTCTGGATGGTGTCGATGCGGCGCTGGGCGCGGGCCAGGCGTTTGTCCGAGCGGACGATACCCACGTAGTTCCACATGAGACGGCGGATTTCGTCCCAGTTGTGGGCGACCATGATCTGCTCGTCGCTGTCGGTGGTGCCCACATCATCCCAGTCCGGGATATCGGGGAAGGCTCCCTTGTCGGTTCCGTCGAGGTCCCGGACCGCCTGACTGGCGGCGGTATCGGCGTAGACCAGGGCCTCCAGCAGGGAGTTGCTGGCCAGGCGGTTGGCACCGTGCAGGCCGGTGCAGGCGGTTTCGCCCACGGCGTAAAGGCGCTTGATGTCCGTACGGCCGAACATGTCGGTGACCACGCCGCCGCACATGTAGTGGGCGGCAGGTACCACGGGGATCGGTGCGCGGGTCATGTCGATGCCGAACGAGAGGCATTTTTCATACAGGTTGGGAAACCGGCCCGTAACCACGTCTGACGGCAGGTGGGAAATGTCGAGAAAGACACTGTCCTGGCCGGTTTTTTTGAGCTCCGTGTCGATGGCACGGGCCACCACGTCACGACAGGCGAGGTCTTTGCGGGGATCGTAGCGCTCCATGAAAGAGTTGCCGTCGACATCCATGAGTCGGCCGCCTTCGCCGCGGACCGCCTCCGAGATGAGAAAGTTTTTGGCGGCCGGATGGTACAGGCAGGTGGGGTGAAACTGGACGAACTCCAGGTTGGCCACGGTGGCACCGGCGCGGTACCCCATGGCAATGCCGTCGCCGGTGGCGATGTCCGGATTGCTCGTGTACAGGTAGACCTTTCCGGCACCGCCGGTGGCCAGCAGGGTAATGCCGGCCCCGAAGGTCTTGACCCTGCGCGATTGACGGTCCAGCACGTAGGCACCGCAGCAGCGGTCTTCATGGGTGGTGGTGACCAGGCCACGCTTGATCCGGGTTGAAAACGTGATCAGGTCGATGGCCATGTGGTTTTCGAAAAAGCGGATATTGCGGTGCTGGCGGGCCCGCTCCAGAAGCACCCGCTCCACTTCCCGGCCGGTCATGTCGTGGGCGTGGACGATGCGGTTGCAGGAGTGCCCCCCCTCCCGGCCCAGATCAAAGGGCGTGCCGGGGTCGTTTCCCGGATCTTCCGCCCCGGTATTGAAACTGACGCCGATGGCCATCAATTCACGGATTCGTTCGGGGCCGCCGACGACCACCTGGCGGACCACGTCAGGGTTGCACAGGCCGTCACCGGCATCCAGGGTGTCCCGGATGTGAAGGTCAAAGGAATCCTGCCGGTCAAAGACGGAGGCGATGCCTCCCTGGGCAAGGTTGGTGTTGCTGTCCACGGCCTGCTTTTTGGTCACGATGGCCACCGTACCGCTGTCAGCCACCTTGAGCGCATACATCAGTCCTGCGATTCCGCTGCCGATAATCAGAAAATCAGTTTGTGTGTCCATGTTGTATCTTTCAGGCTCAAAATGACCTTATGGGCGATTCGCTCAGGATATTCGAAGAAGATCCCTTCAGAGATGGCAGCGATCGGTCCGGGGCCAGTCCTGTCCATATCCCGACTGCACCCGCTCTGTGTTTCAGAATGCGGCAGGGTGAGAACACCGGCCTGTCCCGCCGGATGTCATGGTTGAAGGGGCGCCGGCTAGTACAGGGAAGACCGTGACTTCCGCCGGCTGGAACTGAAGAGGCCGATGAAGAAACCGACCAGCATGATTCCGCCGCCGGTCAGCACCCACTGGATAATCCGATTGCGCTTCATCTGCATGTTTTCATCATCCAGTTTGGCGCTGAGGGTTTTTTCCGCTTCCAGGTCGGCCGTCACCTGCTGGTGGCGTTTTTTCAGCTTCAGGAACTCAGCGGACTCCTTCTTGAGGTTCTGGAAGGCGGTGCTGAGTTCATCGCGGTCCTGCTGGGTCTGGGACAGATCGGCATCGGCCACTTTTTTCTGCGAATTGAGCTGGTCGAATTTTTCCTTCAAGTCCTTGAATTTGGCGGCCAGGACGTCGTAGTCCTGCCTGACCCGGTCCAGTACCATGGCACAGGGCTGGCTGGGGGTCAGATAGCGGTTGAGCACCCACCCCTCTTTGCCGTTGTGGGTGCGCACCATGGACCACTCCTCGCCCTTTTCCAAGATTTCGAGGGCTTTCCCACTCTGGACCAGTGAAATGATTTTACGATCCGTACCCGGTCCGGTCCGCATCGTAATTTCAAAATTCTCGGACACATAAACGGTTTCCGCGACACCGGCGGCCGGGTGGATCAACAGACCGATCAGAGCCATCCAGAACCATGCCTTCAGGTTTTTCATGACCAATTCACACTCCGTTTTCGTTATGGTTGTTTCGGGGGACATCCAAAAACGGCCCCATTCTGAGTTCAAAAACAGGCATCTGTCAATAATTTCTTTTCAAACGGCAACCCCTGTGGTAACCGGAAAAGTGTAACGGAAACAGGCAGGTGAAGGTTAAATGATCGCGTACGACCTACAATGCAAGAACGGGCATCAGTTCGAAGGCTGGTTCGAAGACAGCCGGTCATTCGACCGGCAGAAAAAAGAGGGGCTGATCGCCTGCCCGGTCTGCGAAGATACCGCAGTGATCCGAGTTCCTTCCACCTTTGGCATCAAGGGGGCTTCCGGCATGACTCCCGCCGGCCCCGGCGCCAGTCTTGATCTGGCGGCCATGGGCAGGCAGATTGTCGACTATGTGGAAAAGAATTTCGACAACGTGGGGGCCGATTTTGCCGAAGAGGCGCTCAAGATGCACTACGGCGTGTCCGAACCCCGTAACATTCGCGGGGTCAGCACACCCACCGAGGAAGCGACCCTGAAATCCCAGGGCATCAATTTTTTCAAGTTCCCCGTGCCGGCAAAAGCCGAGGACGGCGGACAAAGCTCCGAGGACTGAGGTGTGGCTCAGGGGTCGGGGGTCAACGTTCGAGGGTCAATCTGTGAATTGACGGCTACTGGTTTCCTGTCTGAAAGAAAATCCAATCCCAAATCAATTCCAATTCCAATATCCAACTTTCAAACAAGGCCGAAAACCGCTGAATTGGAATTTGGGATATTGGTTATTGAGATTTGTTTGAAGTTTGGCATTTGCGTATTGTGATTTTCCCCCAGGTAGGCCGCGAATTTCCATTCAGTTTCCTATCACTGTCCACTGTTTTCCCCCTTCAGCCGTTGGGCCAGCATGGAGCGCCGCTGCCGGGGACGGTCATTGCGCAGGGCCACATCCAGGGCCTTGGTGGTGCCGATCATGACCACCAGCTGCTTGGCGCGGGTGAGTGCCGTATAGAGCAGGTTGCGCTGAAGCATGATGTAGTGCTGGGTGAGCAGGGGAATCACCACCGCCGGGTATTCCGATCCCTGGGACTTGTGAACGGAGATGGCATAGGCCAGGCCCAGTTCGTCCAGTTCGACGAAGTCGTAGGCCACCTTGCGGCCGTCGTAGTCCACCTCGGCGCGCTCATTTTCCATATCGATGCTGTCCACGATGCCGATGTCCCCGTTGAACACCTCTTTGCGATAGTTGTTGCGCAGGTGGATCACCTTGTCGCCCACCCTGAACCGGCTGCCCATGACCGCCACCTGCTCCCCGGTGGGGTTCAGGGCCTCCTGGAGGACCCGGTTGAGGTTGAGGGTGCCCACCGGACCGCGATGCATGGGGGTGAGTACCTGTATGTCCCGGATAGGGGTCATCCGGAAGCGTCGGGGAATTTCCCGCTGGCAGAGGTTGACCACCGTCTGCACCACACGCTCGGGATCGGCCTGCTCCACGAAGTAGAATTCGGAAAGGGCGTCGGGGTCGTCCGGCGGTACGATGACCGGCGGCCGGCCGTTGCGAACCCGGTGCGCGTTGACCACGATGGCGCTCAGTTCGTCCTGGCGGAAAATTTCCGTCAGTTCGAATGTCATGATCGTCCGGGAGCGGATCAGGTCCGCCAGCACGTTTCCCGGCCCCACCGAGGGCAGCTGGAACACATCCCCCACCAGGATGAGGGTCGCGGTTATGGGGACGGCCCGGATCAGCTGCGCCATGAGCAGGGTGTCCACCATGGATGCCTCGTCCACGACGACCACATCGGCAGCCAGCGGGTCGTCCTCGGTGCGCTCGAAACGGCCGTCGGCCAGGTTGTACCCCAGGGCCTTGTGCAGGGTGGCCGCCGGACGGCCGGTCACTTCGGACAGCCGCCGGGCGGCCCGGCCCGTGGGCGCGGCCAGCATCACCCGGCGCTTGAGGCCCTCCATGACGGCCGTGATGGAGCGGATCAAGGTGGTTTTGCCGGTGCCGGGACCGCCGGTGATCACCGATACCTTGTGGGCCAGCATCCGTGAGAGGATTTCCTCCTGCTGGACGGACAGGGTGATGGACAGCCGTTCCAGGACTTCCCGGGTAATCAGCCGGCTGTCCGGCGGCGTCTCGGCCAGGGGGATGGCCTGCATGGCGGATATCCGCCGGGCGATGACGGTTTCGGCCTGGTGGAGGCCCCTGGGGAAGACCAGGGGGGCACTCGCGCCATCCCCTTCGCTGGCCACCACCAGTTCGCCGGCCTGGACCATATGGTCCAGGGCCGCCGTACCGGTTTCGGGGTCGACATCGAAGTCCTCCCGGCACCGGTCGAAAAGCCGGTCCCGGGCGATATAGGCATGCCCCTGGTCCACGGCCTGTTCGAACAGGTGAAACATGCAGGCCCTGGCCCGGTCCATCTCATCCACGGGGGTGTCGGCGTGCCGTACGATGGCATCGGCGATGCCGAAACCGATGCGGGGAATGTCCTCGGCCACCCGGTAGGGGTCGTTGCACAGGATGTCGATCGCATTGCTGCCGTATTCGCGCAGCAGCCGGGCGGTATGGGCGGTGCTCACTCCGGCTTTTTGCAGGAATCGCATCAGTTGCCTGGCCGCGTGATGGGACTGCCAGGCATCGACGATGCGCCGGGCAATTTTTTTGCCGATGCCGGCCACTTCGGTGAGCCGCTCCGGCTGGGTTTCGATCACCGTCAGGGTGTCGGCCTTGAAATGGCCGATGATCCGATCGACCAGCCGGGGTCCCACACCCTTGATGAATCCCGATTTCAGGTAATTGCCGATGCCGTCCACGGTGGCCGGCAGCAGTTCCCTGAATCCGGTGAATCTGAGCTGCTGACCATAGCGGGCATGGGTTTCCCATCTGCCCCGGACCTCGATGGCATCCCCGACGCCGGGATCGGGCATGGTTCCCTTGATGGTGATGATGCGCTGGTTTTCATCGCTGCGCAGCCGGGCGATGGTGAAATGGTTCTCCCGGTTGTAGTAGGTGACCCGTTCGATGCGGCCGGCCAGTGTGATGTCGGAGGGGGGTGTCATGGGCGTTGTCTGTTATTCGTGCTGATCGAGGATCCAGCCCGCCGCCCGGTTCAGGTCGGAGGCCACATGGTCGGGCGAGCGGCCGGCTGCTTTGAGGTCCTGGATGGCGGTCTTTCCGTTTCCGGTTTGCACCAGGACCGTCCGGCAGCCGGCGGCCATGCCCGCCTGGATGTCCCTGACGCTGTCGCCCACCATGACGGCCCTGGTCAGGTCGATGCCGTAGCGCTTCCGGGCGGCCATGATCAATCCGGGCTTGGGCTTGCGGCAGTCGCAGCCTTCATCGGGCCGGTGGGGGCAATAGAAGATGTCGGTGATCCGGCCGCCGGCGCCGGCAATTGCCTGGCGCATCCGGCGATGCATGTTTTCCAGTTCGGCCAGGGGAACCATGCCCCGGTTGATGGCCGACTGGTTGGTGATGACGATGACGGCTATCCCGGCCCGGGTGAGGCGGGCGATGGCATCTAGGCTGCCCGGGATGAAGACAAACTCCGCCCAGCACTTGATATACGCCGGCGAGTCCCGGTTGATGACGCCGTCGCGGTCCAGGAAAACGGTTTTAAGAGGACCCAAAATGAATATTTACCCTTTGGAGAGCGTTAGAGGCGAATGGTGCCGGTGAAAAGGGTTCAAGGATTCGAGGGCTCAAGGGGCCAAGTGGATGTATCCTATCTATTATTAGGCTGGATATGCAGAAATATTCTACCAACGTTTATTGAACTTTTTGTCCTTCGCGAGCATTTTCCTTGGCACCTCGAATCCTCGACCCCTTGGATCCTCTGTCCTATTCGGCCACGATAAAGGCATCCGGATACCCGCTGTCGGCCAGGTGCCGCTCATACTTTTCAGCGGTGGCAAGGTCGCTGCAGCGGCCCACCCGGACCCGGTAGAAGACCGCGTCGCCCCGATCATAGGCGGTGATGTGGGCATTGGTAAAAGACCGGTCCAGCCTGGCCCTCAGACGCTCGGCATTGTCCCGGCTGGAGAAGGCGCCCACCTGAAAGGTGAATTTGCCATTGTAATAATCCATGGGCACGAAGGCCTCGCCGGATGCCGTCTGACGGCGCTTGCCCAGGGCCACAATTTCCACCCGGGCCGTGCCGGGACCGACCATGCCCAGCCGCTTGGCCCCGGTGTAGGAGAGATCGATGATCCGGCCATGAACGAAGGGCCCCCGATCATTGACCCGGACCACGATCTGCCTGCCGTTGTCCAGACGCCGGACACGGACCCAGGTGCCCAGGGGCAGGGTCTTGTGGGCCGCGGTCATGGCATACATGTTGTAGACTTCGCCGCTGGACGTTTTTCGCCCGTGGAACTTCTTGCCGTACCAGGAGGCGATTCCCTGCTGTGAGAAGTCCTTTGCGTCGGGCATGGGCTTGTACCAGGTGCCGTCCACCCGGTAGGGCTTGGGGTGGCCTTTGGGAGTCGGTGGCGGCGACGTGGAGGCACATGCCTGGATGATAAACATGCCGGCCAGTGCGGTCAGGAGCAGCCCATGCCGGCCCCGAATGGTTCCGGCCAGGGGCGGGCAGGGTCGCGTTCCGGTTCCTTTTTTCAGATTCCTCAATGGATGCCGTCTCCGGAGATTTCTCAGCGATTTGATTGTAGATCAATGAAAATTCATATCGCCAAATAACAGATTCCAAATAAATCACAAGTTCCAAAACTCAAAATCAAAACCATCGGTTGGCTTTCATTTTATGGCTCAGGCTTCGAATGGGTCTGAGAATTGGATCTTGTGATTTGGAATGTATTAGTATTTTGGTTATTGGAATTTTAAATTTTACGCTTTGATGGCGATTTTCAGCACATCGATCATCTTGTCCAGAAAGTGGAAATCGATATCGTTGCGCACTTTCTGGGGCAGATCCACCAGGTCTTTTTCGTTCCATTTGGGAATGAGAATGGTCTTGATGCCGGCACGATGGGCCGCCAGCATCTTTTCCTTGATGCCGCCCACGGGAAGCACCTGGCCGCGCAGCGTGATCTCACCGGTCATGGCCAGATCTTTTTTAATGGGCTTGTTTTTCAGCAGCGATACCAGGGCCGTGAGCATGGTGACGCCGGCAGACGGGCCGTCCTTGGGAATGGCGCCGGCGGGCACATGGATGTGAATGTCATGCTCGTCGAAGAACGTTTCATCAACGCCCAACCGTTTCGCGTTGGCGCGGATGAAACTCAGGGCTGCCGTGGCCGACTCTTTCATCACGTCCCCCAACTGGCCGGTGAGGGTGAGCCCTTTCTTGCCCTTCATGGCTGTGGCTTCGATGAACAGAAGGTCGCCGCCGGTGGGGGTCCAGGCCAGGCCCATGGCCACGCCGGGGGTGGTCATGCGGGCCTTGGCTTCCGCCTGAAGCTTGACCGGCCCCAGGTATTCGGCCACGTCGTCCACCTTGACGGAGGCTTTCTTGATTTTCCCTTCGGCAATGGCGGCGGCCACGCCCCGGCAGACGGTGGCGATTTCCCGCTCCAGGTTCCGCAAGCCGGCCTCGCGGGTGTATCCGGCAATGATGCGGCGAACCGCACCGGTGGTGATGGAGATCTGTTTGGCCTTGAGGCCGTGGGCCTCGCGCTGGCGGGGGATCAGGTACCGGGCGGCGATCTTGACCTTCTCGTCCTCCGTATAGCCCAGCAGCTGGATGACCTCCATGCGGTCCAGCAGGGCCGAGGGGATGGTGTCCAGCATGTTGGCGGTGGTGATGAACATCACTTTGGACAGGTCAAAAGGCACGTCCAGGTAGTGGTCGGAAAAGGAGAAGTTCTGCTCCGGGTCCAGCACTTCGAGCAGGGCCGACGAGGGGTCGCCCCGAAAATCGGAGCCCACCTTGTCGATTTCGTCCAGCATGAAAATGGGGTTGTTCGATCCGGCCCGCCGAAGCCCCTGGACGATCCGGCCGGGCAGGGCGCCCACGTAAGTGCGCCGGTGCCCCCTGATTTCAGCCTCGTCACGAACGCCGCCCAGGGAAATCCGGTGAAACTTGCGGCCCAGAGCCCGGGCAATGGAGTTGCCCAGCGATGTCTTGCCGGTTCCCGGAGGGCCGGCAAGGCAGAGGATCGGACCCTTGGAGTCGGGTTTTAATTTCCGTACGGCCAGGTACTCGATGATGCGTCGCTTGGGTTTTTCCAGACCGAAATGGTCCTCGTCAAGCACCTTGCGGGCTTTTTTGATATCCAGGTTGTCTTTGGTGCTTTCATTCCAGGGCAGTTCGGTAAGCCAGTCCAGGTAGGTCATGGCTACCGTGTACTCGGCTGAAGAGGGGTGCATGCGCCCGAGACGGTCCAGTTCCCTTTCGGCTTCCTTCACCGCTTCTTCAGGCAGGTCCTTTTCTAAAATCTTGGCCCGGTACTCGTCCAGTTCCACCGTGCCCTCATCGGTCTCCCCCAGTTCCTCTTTGATGGCCTTGAGCTGCTGTCGCAGATAGTACTCCCGCTGGCGCTTGTCCATGTCCCCCTTGACCTGGGACTGGATCTTGTTGCCCAGTTCCAGAATTTCAAGCTGGTGGTGAACCAGTTTGGTAACGGCCTTGAGGCGTTTGGTGGAATCCTGCATTTCCAGGACCTTCTGCTTTTCCTCGGGCGTGGAGTTGATCGTGGATGCCACCATATCCGCCAGGGTGCCGGGCTCCTTGATGGAGGTGGCCATGGATGCCATTTCCTGGGGCAACCCCGGAGACAGCTGCACGATGCGGCCGAACTGTTTGATGACGTTGGCCATCAGGGCCTCGGTCTCGTTGTCCGTGTGGTCGATGTCGCTGAAGTGCTCCACGTCGGCCACCAGGTAGGGTTTCCCTTTCTGGTATGACTTGATCCGGAACCGGCTCAGGCCCTGAACCAGCAGCTGTATCCGGTTGTCTTCGGTCTTGGCCATCTTCAGAATCATGGCGGCCGTGCCGACCGTGGCCAGGTCTCCGTTGTCGGGGTCCGGTTTCACATTTTCCTGCTTTTTGGCCACCAGCAGACCGATCATGCGGTCATGGGCCATGGCCTCATCGATCAGGTGGACCGATTCGCCTTTCATCACCACCAGGGGCAACACCATTTTGGGGAACAGGGTCGCATCGAACAGGGGCAGGATGGGAAGCACGTTCGGAATATTATCCGTGTTGTAGTCCAATGACGGTTGCTTGTCTTGCATGGCGCCCTCCTTAAAGGGTGGGTACGGGAAAGGTCCGTTGTCGCCCGGGCCTGTTAAACGCTTGTCGGGCCTGCGGGCCTGTGAGGAAAACTTTATTCTTCGCTGATGGGAATCTGATGCACTTTGTCCAGCCTGAGCTTGGCGATCCTGATTTTCAGCAGCCCGTTGGTGAAGGTCGAGGACACCACTTCCGTGTCTACGGGGGAAGGCAGATAAAGAATGCGTTCGAACCGGCCGTACTGGATTTCGGCGAGCCGGTAAGTGCCGTTGGGCACCCGGGACATTTCCCGGCGGATGCCGGAGACTTTCACCGCGCGGGAGTTGATTTCCAGGTCCAGGTCATCTTTCTCCACACCGGAGATCTCGGCCCAGATCATAATCTCCTCCGGTGTTTCAAAGATGTCCATCTGTGGCGTCCACATGTGTTCCCGAGATGAAAACATAGGGCTGACGGGCCGCGGCCTGAATATCTCCTGGATACTTTTGCCCAGGTTTTGGCCGGTGGGATCAAAATTGCTTCCAAATCTAATCTTGATGTAGTCCATGATGTTTCCCCGAACCTGTTTCCTGTTATAGGTGTGATGCGGTTCCATCGATTCAGACAACCCGCTAAATTTAGCACCGAAATGAGTGGTTGTAAAGCCGTTAAGGGGGATTGTCCGGCTGTTGTTGCCTTTGCAGGAATCAGCGTTATATTTGTTCACTCGTGAGAGAACCCATAGCGGGGCAGGTTGGTGAAACCGAAACGTTCTTGGGAAAAAGGAGAAGATAGCGATGGGCAATCAGCTCAAAACAACCCTTTTGCTGGCGATCATGACGGCTTTCATCATGGTCGTGGGAAACTTGCTGGGCGGGCGTCAGGGGATGATCATTGCGCTGGTGCTGGCAGCAGGGATGAACTTTTTCAGCTACTGGTATTCGGACAAGATCGTCCTGAAAATGTACCAGGCGCGGGAGGCGACGCCGCAGCAGGCCCCTGACCTTTTCGAGATGGTGCAGACCCTTTCCCGTCAGGCCGGCCTGCCCATGCCCAAGGTGTACATCATTCCCAAAGAGGCGCCCAATGCTTTTGCCACGGGGCGAAACCCGGACAACGCCGTCGTGGCGGTCACCCAGGGGCTGCTGTCACTCATGAACCGGCAGGAGGTCATGGGGGTGCTGGCCCATGAACTGGCCCATGTGAAGAACCGGGATATTCTGATCGGTACGATTGCCGCCACCATGGCCGGGGCCATCATGATGCTCGCATCCATGGCACGCTGGTCGGCGATTTTCGGGGGCATGAACCGGGATGATGACAACGGCGGCGGTATGGGAACCATCGGCATGATTGCCATGTCCATCGTTGCTCCCATGGCGGCCATGATTATCCAGATGGCCGTGTCCCGCTCCCGTGAATACCTGGCGGACGCCACCGGTGCGCAGATCGCCGGCAGTCCGGAAGGGCTGGCCAGGGCCCTTGAAAAGCTGGGGGCCTACTCCCGGCGGATTCCCATGGACGCCAATCCCTCAACGGCGCACATGTTCATCGTCAACCCCTTGTCCGGCAAAAGCCTGCAGAGCCTGTTCTCCACGCATCCGCCGGTGGAGGAACGCATCAGCCGGCTGCGGGGAACGCGCCCCCGGAGCGGCGGTCCGTCGGCACCGCCGCCGCCTCCGGGCGGAAACCGGCAGGAGTCGGCCGGCAGGGCGTTTTGGGATAAGTTGAGGTGAATAAGCTGCAGGGAGTTAGGCTGAAGGTGGAAGGAAAACAGTAAATCACAATAGACAAATTCCAAATAAGTACGGGCGTTTTTTGGATTTTGGAAGTTGTAATTTGGAATTTATTTGAAATTTGGTGCTTGTGATTTGAGATTTGACGGGCAGGCTCCTTGTTTGCGGTCGCAGCAGCCCTTGGAAGCGGGGTCGATGGGGTTTGCCTCTTCGTTCCGGCCGTCCCGGCACACCCGGCAGCGGTTCTCGTCGCACCACTGGCAGGAAAAGCACGCCATGCACGGGTGTTTTTTAGGGACCTGGCCGGCATCGTCGGGTAAGTATACCCTGCCGGCCAGACCCGGAACGTTGATCCAGGCCATCGTGTCACTCCGATCGCTGTGTTACGACGCGTTGGTGGTTCCATTAAGATGGGCGTCACCCGCGACTTGTCAACCGTTTCATCACCGTTGTACGTGTGACGCGGGGTTCCGTAGAAAGGAGGCTGTTTCCAGGTGGATCCGCTATACGACGAAGACACCCTGGGCGCTGTGCGTACGCTCAAGGACGATGCCGCGGCCCTGGCCGAGTTGATGGCCCTGGATCGACGATCGGCCATCGAAGGCTGGAAACAGTCCGTGGAAACCCGCCTGCTTCCCCGGTTGATGCCCGGTTTCCCGCTGGTGGCGGCCATCTGCGGCGGCGGCTCGTCGGGAAAGTCAACCCTGTTCAACACGCTTGCCGGTGAAACCGTTTCCCCCACCGGTGGCCGGGCCGGCATCAACCGTCGCATGCTCGTGTCGATCAGTGCCGCCCACCGGCATACCCCCGGTATCGCCGAGGCCCTTTTCGACCCTTTTGGCTGTCCGCCGCAGCAGATGGAACGAATGGATCAGCTCACCACCCCCGGTGACCCGCTGCTTCATTACGGCGGCGGCCTGCCGAAGGACCTGGCCCTGGTGGACACCCCCGACTTCGACACCGGTTCGGGTGGAAGCTACCAGAACCGGGAGATGGCCGAACGGTCCCTTCAGGCGGCCGACGTGCTCGTTTACATCTTCACCAACGCCAATTACAACAACCGCGACAACACCGATTTCATCGCCCGTATGCTTACCGCCGTCGGCACGCGCAAATGCTTTCTGGTCTACCGGGCCTATCCCGATTTCACCGATAAGGAAGTAATGGAGCATGCCGCAACGGTGGCCCGGAACCTGTATGGCAACCGGTCGCCGCAACATGTTCTGGGCGTCTACCGGGCCGGGGAAGACAACCGGGTGGCCGCCGGACAGCGGCCCATGACCCTCGTGCCGCTTGATCCAGGACGGCCCGGCCTCATGGATGCGTTGGCGCAAATGGATCCCCGACAGGTGAGAGGCGATCTTCATCGGTCCCTGTTCAGCGATGTCGTCCGGCAGGGACAGGGCTTCCTGCATGATGCCCGGGCGTCAGTCGACCACCTGTCGCTTTACCTGGAGAGTCTGGGTGCGGTCCAGCAGCGCTGCGTCCGGGACGCGCTGGGGCATCTGCCCATGGACGCGGTGGTTCGTCGTTTTTCGGAGATCTGGCAGGAAACCGATCCGGTCCATGTCAAGATCATGCGCCGGACCGGTCGGGTGGTGGAGACCCCGGTGCGTCTGCTGATGCGGGCCGCCAAATGGATCGGCGGCACTAGGGCGAACCCGGACCCGGTGCCGACCGGCGGCGAAACCGCGGCGGCGATGGAAGCCGATCTGGTCAGGGCGGCCGGCCGCCTTCGTCAGGCGGCGGTTGACCCGGCGGTTGTGCTTGAATTGCCGGAAAGCGATCCCGCGGCCGCATCGCTGGGCCAGGCCGTCCGGCACCTGGGGGGAAAAACCGGTGTGTCCGTGCATCGGACCGATGCGGGCATGGTTACCTTTCGCGTTCCCCATCATCCCGTCCTGAAGGACGCCCAGGAGGCGCTTCGCAGCCGGAACTGGTCGGCTGCCGCAGAGGATATGCTGGGTCGGCAGGAGGCCCTGCTGGGTCTTACCCGCCAGCTGGAATCCGACCTTCAGCGGCTGGTCGGCGAGCAGCGTGAACGGTTGACGACCTTCGATCAGATCCGGCAGACTTTTTCCGCCCTGCTCAACATCATTCCCGCCACCGCCGCCGTGACCTATGTCCTGCACACCGGGGACCCCGTGGGGGCCGTGGGGATGAAGGTGAAGCTGGCCGGCCTTTTCGGACTCAACGACCTGTATGCCCTGGTGGCCATCCCGGCCACTGCGGGTATGAAAAAAGCCGACCTCAGACAGCTGGAAGCATTGCTGGGCCCGGTGGCCCGGGCCTGGCTCACATACAAGCTGACGGCCATCGCCGCGCTGTTTGAAGAGATGATTACCGGATCCTTGCTGCAACAGGGCCGGGACGCGCTCGACACTGCTGCCCGCCGGATTGCGTCAATGGCCAAAAGCCTGGAGCACTGTGGCCGGGCGCTGGAGAAAACATGATGATGGACGCACAGACGACCCGGCTCCGGGCCATGGCAGAGGTGGAAACCGTAAAGTCGGACATCCGGGCGCTGGCCCAATCGCTGGCCGGCATCCCCCTGTGGCGTCCTGCCGCCGGCCTGCAGAAAACCTGCGACGAGGCCCTTCTCATGCTGGACCGGCTGGCCGAACGTTTCGACCGCAAACTGGTGGTCACCCTGGTGGGCCCATGCGGCTCGGGCAAGTCCACCCTCCTCAACGCCCTGGCCGGAGGGGACGCCCTCTCACCGGCCGGCCACCGCCGACCGACCACCCGGCGTGTGCTGGCTTTTTGCCGGCAAACGGCCGATGCCGGCCAACTGGTGGACCGGTTGGGGCCTGAAAACATCCTGGTCCGCACCAGTGCCTCGGCCGAGGCCCTGGAAAACATCATTCTCATTGACACCCCGGATACGGACAGCACCCACCAGGATCGCCATATCCCTGTCATTCACCAGGCCATCACCCTGTCCGACGTGCTCGTCTGCGTGTTCGACGGGGAGAATCCCAGGCGCCGGGACCATACGGATTTTCTGGCCCCTTACGTGCGTCTGTTCAGCGGCGAGAGCCTGGTGGTGGTGGTCAACAAATGCGACCGGCTGGCGGAATCCGAACTCACCGACACCATCTTGCCGGAATTCGACCGTTATATTCGCGACGCCTGGTCGACCGAACCGGCAGCGGTTCTGTGTGTCTCCGCCAGAAGCCAGCTCGATGATCCCGCCTGGGACCCTGCAACCCTGCCCAAGCATGGCCGCGACCAATTCGACCAGCTGCGGCAGCTGATCGTCGACACCTTCAATCGGTCCGGGTACTCGGTTGACCGGCGGCTGGAGAACGCCCGCAACCTGAGTACCTACCTCGAAGAATCCGTTCGCAGCGAAGCGCGAAAGGAGAAAGCCCATCTGGATGCGGCCTCCCGGCAGATGGCGGCCTCTGAAGCCGATGCCATGCGGCAGGCGGCCGACGCCTTCCGGGGCAATGGCGCCTCCCTGGCGCACGGGATCAACGTCCGGCTTTACCAGCAGCTGGCCCAGCGATGGCTGGGCCCCGTGGGGTGGCTGGTGGCGGTATGGGCCCGGATCCTGGTATTCGGTACCGGCCTCGCCTCACTGCTGCGGTTCGGCAACCCGGTGCGCCAGATGGCCGGGGCCGTTTCCGCCATCAGGCATTATGCCGGCTCAAAAAAATCCACGGATGCGGCCGATCGCGGCGCCGGGGCCGGCGTTGCCCTGAACCGCTACGACAAGTCCATTGCCAGCAGGTGGCCCGATATCGCCGAAACCTTGATCGCCGCACGGTTTTCCCCCACGGTCCGCGAGGTCCGGCGTGCCCCGGGTCACGGCGAGGAAATCGGACAGCATCTGGCCCAGGTCTGGAATGAGGCCCTGGAGGATGAACTGTCGCGGTCCGGCCGGCGGCTGAGCGGCGGACTGCTGCAGCTGGTCTTCAACCTTCCGGTGCTGGGCGTGCTGGGCTATGCGGGCTGGCTGACGGCGGTGAACTTTTTTTCAGGAACGATTCTTTCCGGTGATTTTTTCCTGCACGCCTTCTGGACGATTGCTCTCGTCCTGTTGCTCAGTTTCTTTCTGCTGCAGGGCGTTATTCGCCTGGCGGCGGGAAAGGAACGGCTGGTCGAACGCGTTTTCGCGCAGGTCCGTGAGGCGGTTGACGATCAGGACAGCTTGTCGGAAAGCCCGGTCTGGAAGCAGGTGAAAACGATTCAGGGATTGACGGATTCGTAAAAAAGCCGATACCTGTGTTACGCTTTATCCCTCGTTACTGCGGAGTGCAGTAGGTAAGACTCATCCCTCGGGATTCGCAAGCCTTGGCCCCGGCTTTTTTACGGATCCGTCGGAGAGGCTGCTTTGAGAGGGCACCAAGGGCTTCGGGAAACTAAGGGATTGGGGCTCTTTAAATTCCCCAATCCGTCAATTATTTATTCTCCGTATGGCGCTTCATCATGGCCATCAGTTCCCGGGTATGTCGACCCGGTCGCCCGTCGGAGATGACCCTGTCATCGACCTGAACCACCGGTACCACCCCCTTGCTGGTCCCGGTAATGAATATTTCATCCGCGGCCAGCAGTTCCCTGCGGGATATGTCCCGGACGTCGATGGAAAACCGTTGTTCCGCCAATTCCAGCACGACCTTGCGGGTCACACCCGACAGGATGCCTCGGCCCGGAGTTACCAGGGTGTTGTCGATGAAGGCAAAGATGTTGGATGTGGTGCACTCTAAAGCCAGGCCGTTTCGGTCGATGTACAGGGCTTCGACGGCACCTTCGGCGGCGGCTTTTTTCAGCGCCAGGCTGGCGGAGATATAATCGATGCTCTTGGCGCCGGGAATGGGGCGTTCCACCTCCCAGGAAATGATCTTGACCCCGTCGGTGTACCAGAAGGCGGGGAGTTGCGGGATCGGTGATACCAGCACCAGCAGGCGGGGACTGCCCGACGGGGTCATGAAGTCGGTGCTGGATCCGCCGGTGACGACGATGCGGATATTGGATTCGGGTATATCATTTTTCGCCAGCGTTTCCTCTACCACCGCGGCGATATCTTCGTGGGACCAGGGCAGGGCGAGCCCGATTTTTTGTGCCGAGGCTTCCAGCCGGTCGATGTGGGCATCCAGAAAATAGGGTTCCCCGTTGTAGGTTCTAAGCAGGTCGAATACGCCGATGCCGCGCAGGATGGCCAGGTCGTCAACGGGAATGACCGCCCGTTCAGCCGGCACGAATTCACCGTCAATATAGTAGATCGCCACAAAATCCTCCTGATGGTTGTGGGTGGAGCAGTGCCGTTGTCTAACGCCCCTGATACACCATCGATCCATGGGGCTCAAGGGATAAGATCCAAAGTCGAACGCGTCCCCATGGAGACGTGGCGGCATGATTTTTCAGGACCCTTTCCCTGCAACCGGAGAAAATGCGGCCCCCCGTCGTCGGGCACGCCGCCGGCCGTGCTCAACGGTTGTTTTGACAGGCCGCTCTAATCAGGCTATGAATGCGCGACTTTTTCAATTGGCCAAATGGAGGGTGACAGGTTAATGGAAGCGGTGACCATTTTAGAGGCGGACCTGGACAGCAGCGAACACCAGCAGGCGGTGCTCGATCTTATCGATGCCTATGCCATGGATCCCATGGGCAACGGCGGTTCCCTGCCGAAGGATGTCAAAGACAAATTGATTCCGGGATTGAAGAGCCATCCGACCACGCTTATTTTCATTGCATACGCCAACGGCGCGGCCATCGGCATCGCCGTGTGTTTTGTGGGGTTTTCCACCTTCGCTGCCCGGCCCCTGATCAACGTTCACGACCTGGCTGTTCTTCCCGGCCGGCGGGGCAGCGGTGTCGGCCGCCGGTTATTGGCGGCGGTCGAGCGCAGGGCGCGAGAGATGGGCTGCTGCAAGGTCACCCTGGAAGTGCTGGAAAACAACCACCGGGCCCTGAAGGTATACGCGGCGGCCGGTTTTGCACGGGTGACCTATACGGAAGATGCGGGCGGGGCCCTGTTTTTTGCGAAAAAACTGTGAATCAGTGACCAGTGGGCGGTAACCAGGGCACCCTCAACCCCGAACGCGGAGAACAATTTCAGGTATCCCGATGAATCGCGTGCAGGTCAATTCTGTCAACGCCTGGGTGCTGGCGGCCCGGCCAAAAACACTGGCCGCCGGATCGGTGCCGGTGATCGTGGCCTCCGCCCTGGCAGTTCATTTCGGGCAATTCAAGCCCCTGCCGGCAGTGCTTTGCCTGCTGTTTGCGCTGCTGTCCCAGATCGCTTCCAATTTCAGCAACGATTATTTCGATTTTGCCAAGCAAACGGACAACGAGGCCCGTCTCGGTCCGGCCCGCGCCGTGGCCTCGGGTTGGATCCCCCCTGAATCGATGCTTGCCGGCACCTTCGTGGTCATCGGCCTGGCCTGCCTGTTCGGGTCCGGCCTGATCTATTATGGCGGATGGGCAATGATTCTCGTGGGGGCTGTCTGCGTGGTGTCGCTGCTGGCCTATACCGCCGGCCCGTGGCCCTTGGCGTACCACGGCCTGGGGGACCTGTTCGTGCTCATCTTTTTCGGGCTGGTCGCGGTGGTCTTCTCTTTTTATGTTCAGGCAGGATTTTTCAACCCCCTGGTTTTCGTGGCCGGATTCATTGTCGGCTTGCCCGCCGTCAATATCCTGATCGTCAACAATTTTCGCGATTACGATAACGACAGGGCCTGCGGTAAACACACCACGATCGTCCTGTTCGGCCGGCCGTTCGGAACGTGGTTTTATCTGGCCAACGGGATCCTGGCCTGCCTGCTGTGCCTTGTTTTTGTGGAAGAATCGGTCCGGGGCGCCATATTGCCCCTGTTTTACCTTTTCTTCCATTACCGTTCCTGGAGAAAAATGTGCGCCATCTGGAAAGGCCGGGCATTGAACGTCCTGATCGGGGAAACGTCTCGAAATTTGCTTGTTTTGGGGCTGCTCTTCGCTGTCGGGGTGTTGATGGACTGATCAGCGTTCACAGATTACAGGAGAGGATCGATGGGGCCTTTTATCGACATACAGGTGGGAGCGTGTTAAGGGGTCGTAACCGTTCCAGGCCTTCATTAGGGAGTGCCCATCCATAAATGGCCAATTGGTCCGATATCTGCGTTGCGCTCAAAATTTTATCCTCGGAATATCAGCCATATGCCTGTGGGACATCCCGTGATCTATACGGGGCGGTAAAATTTTTCGCGCGCGTTCCTGTCCCGTCTGGTTTCCAGCGGGAGATCTCGACCCAATTTGCCTATTTCTGGATGAACACTATGGAGAATATACGTTCCGCAGGTGGGTCGGATTTTCCCTGCGATCCTGCTGCTGGCGTCACCCCTTTGGACCGAGGCCGGGGTCATCGGCAATGCAACCATCAATTGCTGTGAATCCAAGACCTGTAAGGTGGCCCTGCAGAACACCACCCTGGAAAGAAGCATCGCCTTTATCGACGTTACGAACACCAACGACAGCGGCGCCGGGTCCCTGCGGGCCGCCGTGGCGGCGGCCGGGGATCATGACACCGTCCGGTTGGAGGGCCTCGCCGGAACCACCGTCCGGCTTTTCTTCGACCCGTCGTCCCCGGATGACGATGCCATCATCTGCAAGTACGACACGGCAACCGGCTGTTACCACTGCACCGCCTGTACCAGCATCAGCGACGATTTGTCCTGCCTTGCCATCAAACTGACGGACGGAGGACAGGGGGATGACGACGGGGTGGCCAACGGGATGATCGTGGACCCGTTGGGGACGGGAGAGGCTCCCCGCAGAAGACGCCTCATCGGCGTCATCGGGCGGCGGCTGAGGCTGTTTTATACGGACCGTCTTTCAAGGGCCACAACCTTAAGCATCCAGACCGTTGTCTTTTGCCCAACTCTTGCGTAAGATGGCGTCCGACGAAAACGAAACGGATTGCCATGACTTGCGAATTTTTGCCGGTATCTCAATCGGACCTGCGACAACGCGGGTGGGACCGGCTCGATATCATCCTGATCACCGGGGACGCCTACGTGGACCACCCGGCCTACGGGGTGGCGCTGATCGGCCGGGTGCTGGAATCGCACGGATACCGCGTCGGCGTCATCGCCCAGCCCGGCTGGCGCACGGACGCGGATTTCAAACGCCTGGGAAAACCGAGGCTGTTTTTCGGAATCACCTCGGGCAACGTGGACTCCATGGTGGCCAACTACACGGCCAACAAGCGGCCACGCAAAAAGGACGACTATTCGCCGGGCGGCAAGACCGGCATGCGTCCCGACCGGGCGCTGATCGTCTATGCCAACCGCGTGCGCCAGGCCTTCAAGGATGTGCCGGTGGTGGTCGGCGGTATCGAAGCCAGCACGCGCCGCCTGGCACACTACGATTATTGGGACAACCGCGTGCGGCGCTCCATTCTTTTCGACGCCCGGGCCGACATGCTGGTCTACGGCATGGGGGAGCTCCAGATCGTGGAGATCGCCCGCCGGCTGTCGGCCGGGGAAGCGATCGACAGGCTGGATCATATTCCGGGAACGGCGGTCATCCGCAAGGACCCGGCTTTTTTGGGCGACGCCGTCACCCTTCCCTCCTGCGAGGTGGTCGCCGACAGCCGCGAGCAGTTCAACCGGGCCTTCGCCCTGTTCTACCGGGAGCAGAACCCCGTCACTGCCCGGCCGGTGGTCCAGGCCCACGGCGACCGTTTTGCGGTGGTCTATCCGCCCCCCATGCCCCTTTCCCAGGTCGCGTTGGACCGCATCTACGAGCTCGGCTACCAGCGGGCCTGGCATCCGGACCACGATGCCGCCGGCGGCGTGCAGGGCCTGGAAACGGTGCGGCACAGCCTGGTCACCCATCGGGGGTGCAGCGGTGAGTGCAATTTCTGTTCGCTGTATTTTCATCAGGGGCGCATGGTCCAGAGCCGCAGTGCCGATTCCATTGTTCGGGAGGCGACCCGGCTGGCCCGTGATCCGGCCTTTCGGGGCACCATATCGGATATGGGGGGGCCAACGGCCAACCTTTACGGGGCCGATTGCCCGCGATGGGCCAAAAAAGGGTTTTGCCGCAATCGGCGCTGTATGGCGCCGGAGGTCTGCCCCAGCCTCGATCCCGGCTACGGCAGGAGCCTGCCCCTGTACCGGCGCATCCGGGCCATACCGGAGGTCAGGCATGCCTTTATCGGCAGCGGGTTCCGTCACGACCTCTTCGGTGGCAGCGGGGCCGATGCCTGTCTCGAAGAGCTTTGCCGATATCACGTCAGCGGACGCATGAAGGTGGCGCCGGAGCACATCTGCAAGCCGGTGCTCGATGCCATGGGCAAACCGCCCATAGGGATTTACGAGGCCTTTGTCGGTCAATTCAACCGCATCGGCAAGCGCCTGCCCTCGCGGCGCTACCTGGTGAACTACTTTATCAGCGCGCATCCCGGCGCAACGCTGAAAGATGCTCTGGAGATGGCGCTATACCTGATCAAACGGGGAATGCACCCCGAGCAGGTCCAGGATTTCATCCCCCTGCCGCTGACGCTTTCCGGCACCATGTATCACACGGAAATCCACCCCCATACCGGCAAACCGGTTTACGTGGCCAAAACGTTTCGGGAGCGAAAGATGCAGCGGGCCCTGGTTCAGTACCGCAATCCCTCCAACCGGCAGCTGATCCGCGATGCCCTCAAGAAACTGAAATCCGAACACCTGGCGCCGGTTTTTGTCAAGGCCGTCGCCGGAAAACCGCCCCGGCGAATCTCCCGCAGCGGTGTTGCCAATGCGGGTAAATCCGCCGGGACATCACCTTCCGCAAGGCCGTCGGGGGGACGGCGATCCGGAAGGGCAGGCCCTGCGGCCCGGCGAAAACGCCGCCGTTGACATGGCCCCAGCAAAGGAACAAAACATGACGCTGCCACCTTTCAAGCTTGAACGCTACTTTGCCCGATACGAATTCGACGTGCGCCATCTGTTGTGCTGCTCAGACTGTGAATCGGTGGCGGTCAGAGATCTTCTCGCCCTCGAATCGGGTGCAGGGGACGCCCTGGAACGCCTCTGGCTGGGCTACACCGAGTCCAGGGGCGCACCTGCGCTCAGGCAGGCCATCAGCGGTCTCTACGATACCATCACGCCGGAACAGGTACTGGTGCACAGCGGTGCCGAGGAGGCCATTTTCCTGTTCATGCAGGCGGCGCTCAGCCCCGGGGACCACGTGATCGTTCACTGGCCCTGCTATCAATCCCTGCACGAGGTGGCCCGAAGCATGGGATGCGACGTCACTTTCTGGCAGGCCAGGGAAGACCAGGGCTGGGCCCTTGACCCGGACGATCTGGCCGGGCTACTGAGGCCCGGGACGCGGGCCGTGATCATCAACACCCCGCACAATCCCACCGGATGGCTCATGCCCCGTGACGCGTTCGGCCGGCTGAACCGGATGCTGGACCGGCGGGGCATCCTGCTTTTTTCCGATGAGGTATACCGGGAATCGGAATATGCGGCCGCCGACCGTCTGCCGTCTGCCTGCGACCTCGCTGAACGGGCGGTGTCCCTGGGCGTCATGTCAAAAACATACGGCCTGCCGGGCCTGCGAATCGGCTGGGTGGCCACCCGCAATGCCGGTATCGCCGACCGGATGGCGGCATTAAAGGATTATACCACCATCTGCAACAGCGGACCCAGCGAGTTTCTTGCCGAGGTCGCCCTGCGCCATCGCCACCGGCTGATCCGGCGCAACCTGGATGTCATTGCGGCCAATCTGGCCCTCATGGACGATTTTTTCCAGCGGCACGCGGATGTTTTTTCCTGGGTGCGTCCCACGGCCGGGCCGATTGGATTCGTGCGCCTGACCGGCAGCGAGGTGGAACCCTTTTGTCATGAACTGGTCAGCCGAGCGGGGGTCCTCCTGTTGCCCGGCGGACTTTACGGGCATGACGGCAACCACTTCCGTATCGGATTCGGCCGCCGCAGCATGCCCGATGCCCTGAAGGCACTGGAACAATTTCTCGCCTCCCGGAATGCTTGAGCCCCCCTTGTCCTGCCCAACGGAGGACCCAGTGGGAAATCAAGGCCCGCTGTGAAAAATAATTCCTATAAATTGTGGCCTATTTTACCACTCACCCTCGGGATGAAAACGGACCTGATCGGTAAGGTTTTGAAACCGTTGTAATAGTCTCCGTCGTCGTTTATCGGTATGTTTATTGCTTCTTGGAATGAAGAATTCGCATCGTTCAGCGAAATGAGGAAAACCTTCCTGATCGGGCGCTTCCGACAAGGATGAACAGGGAAATAAATGTACGCAGCTGAAGTGATGATAACGGAAAAAATGATGCTTATCGATAATGGCGGGCGACGGATAGAAGATGATCGCCGCTTATATTCTTACAATGGTTATCTCCCCGAACGCCGATCCGGCGAAGATCGGCGCTCGGGTCTGGACCGCAGAGCAAAATCGCGATTGGTTTGAGGGGGCATTGCCCTGCCGTGCCGGATGAATGAGACCTTTTCCTGCCGATGGCTTTTTTTGGCTGAGACATCGATTTTGGCGGTGACTCACTCCTGTTTGCCTGGCCCTTTGTGCGGGTCGGGTCCTGCCGGTATCTGATCAATACGGACACGTTCTTCAATTGCAACTACCGGGCTGTTCGTCGGTAAGGATCGGCCGCCATTGATCCTGCCGTGCTGCTAATTGCCGGTCTCTTGTCGTGCTTTTTTCAGGGCCGCCGCCAGCGCCGGGTCATGCAGACCGCCTCCCAGGTGGACCGGCTTTCTCCCCGGATAAGGACCCCGTTGGACGCATCGGCCGTACAGAAAAACCGGGTGTCCAGCCCGATGCGCACCGGTGCCTCTTTGATGCTGTATCCCTTTACACGCCTTGCCGCCTCCCGGGTGGCCCTGCAGGGGGGGGCGCGAGGAACGGCGACGTCGCTGACTTTTCCTTCCTTTACGGTCACCTCGAATTCGGGATCACCGGCGCATCGGCTGGTCAAAGGTGATGCGGAATTAAATAGGTAAATAAAGCAGTTGGTTAAGGGGGTCACCACAACCCGTGTTGACAAATCCGGCACCGGCTTTTATGATCCGCCACCATTTTGCCGAACAACGATCGTCGGGTTTGATGCAGCGGCGAATTCGGGGTAAAGGAGACTATCGTAATGGATATGAAAAAGGACACCACGGACTTCTGGCAGGACCACTCCCTGACATTTCTGGAAATGGCCTTTCGCAACGATCGCCGGGAGCGGCTGGACAAACCGGACGGATACGGCAAGAAAACCGGTGACTGCGGTGATACGGTCGAGTTTTTCATGAAACTCGACCGAGATGCCATAGGCACCCTGGCTTACGATATCGACGGCTGCCTGAACACCAATGCCTGCTGCAATGCCATCGTGTCGCTGGTCGAAGGCAAGGGGATGGATGCCGCCTGGGAAATTACCCCGGAGCAGGTGGCCGGCTTTCTGGAATCATTGCCCCAGGACCATTTCCACTGTGCCGAACTGGCGGTGGGCACCTTGTATCTGGCCCTGGCCGATGCCCGGGAGAACCGGCGATCCCCCTGGAAAAAACCATACCGCTGACTGCCTTCGCCCCGGCGGCACGGCACCTTATTTGTCCTTGACAGAAATGGGTAAGTTGACTATAGGTTCGACTTTGAAATCGGCTGGTTTCCAGCTGTTGCACAATTTTCCCAGTGTTAAAATCCGAACTGAAAAATTGAAATGGAAATATCGTTCCCGTACGTTGTTTTGCGGGAGCCATCAGGGTGAGACCGTAGATGAGTTTGACACAATCACTGGCAGCAAAAAAACAGGAGATCCTCAAAAGCTGGTTTCAGACCACTGTCGACTCCTATCCGGCCGACACGGCACGGTTCCTCAAAGGACAGAAAGATCCATTTGCCAACCCGGTCGGGAAGGCCACCTACCAGAGCCTCGATGCGCTGCTTGACGCGCTGGCCACGGGTGCCGGGCGGGATGCGATGGCATCCGCCCTGGATCCCATCCTGAGAATTCGGGCCGTTCAGACCTTTACCCCTTCCATGGCCACCAGCTTTGTTTTTTCCCTGAAGCAAATCATCCGGAAGCATCTGCCTGGCCGGGGTTCTGACGCGGATCTGGATATGGGTGGTCTGGACCGGCAGATCGACGAGATGGCCATGGCGGCCTTCGATATCTACGTGGCCTGTCGGGAAAAAATATATGAACTCAAGGCAACCGAATCCAGAAATCAGTTTTTCGGTTCGTTGAAGCGAGCAGGATTGATTGTTGAAGCCGAGGCAGACGGGCCCGGTTTCTGAAACTTCCCTTATAACCTTTCGATTCAGGCATCCGGCTGCGGCTCTGGATTGGCCCCGACCCCTCTTTTCCGGGAGTCTCCGGTATCATCACTGGCACCGGCACGGCTACGGGAGGGCGGTTGCGGTGCATTCCGATCTGCCCGGCGCCAAGGAGTGAGGTGCGGTTCGATGAATAAAAATTACATGATTAGCCTCATAGCGGTTATCGTGCTGTTCCTGATCGCCTATGTGGGCACCGAGCAGGGGGCGGGCATGCAGATGGTCTTCGGCATCATTGTGCCCTATCTGGCGGTCATCCTGTTCGTTGTCGGTTTTGCTCGTCGCGTGATGGGCTGGGCCCGTTCGGCGGTGCCGTTCAGGATCACCACCACCTGCGGGCAGCAGTATTCACTGCCCTGGTTCAAACAGGCCAAGATCGACAACCCGTCATCCACCTTCAGCGTCATCATCCGGATGTTTCTCGAGATCGTCTGTTTCCGGTCCCTGTTCCGCAACACGCGCATGCGGCTGAACGGCGGCACCCGGTTGACCTATCAGCTGGAAATTTTTCTGTGGGTCGGCGCCCTGGCCTTCCACTACGCTTTCTTTACGGTGGTCGTGCGGCACCTGCGCTTTTTCCTCGAGCCGGTGCCGTTTTTCGTCACCCTTCTGGAGCAGGTGGACGGTTTCATGCGCGTCGAAGTGCTGTACGATGTCATCCAGGCCGGCCTGCCAGGGGTTTACATGTCCGGGCTGGTGCTCCTGGCCGCCGCCCTTTACCTCTTTCTGCGCCGGGTGTTCATTCCCCAGGTGCGCTACATCTCCCTGGCGGCTGATTTCTTCCCATTGTTTCTGATCATTGGCATTGCTCTTTCCGGCATCTTCATGCGCTACGTTGCCAAAGTGGATATCACTGCCATCAAGGAATTGACCATGGGGCTGGTGACCTTCCGGCCGACCATTCCCGAGGGCGTCGGTGGCCTGTTCTTCGCCCACATGTTTCTGGTCAGCGTCCTTCTGGCCTACTTCCCGTTCAGCAAATTGATGCACCTGGGCGGGGTTTTCCTCAGTCCCACCCGGAACATGACCGGCAACACCCGGCAGGTCCGGCACGTGAACCCCTGGAACCATCCGGTCAAGGTTCACACCTATGAAGAATACGAAGACGATTTCAGAGAGAAAATGGTCGAAGCCGGCCTGCCGGTCGTTAAAATGCCAGAAGAACAGGCTTAAGGAAAAAGGAGCAGATAATGGCAGATGAGTTGATCAAACCCGATGAACTATTGTCACAGATAGGTCATCGTCCGTCCGGCGCCGGTTGGATGGACACGCCGGTGGATATCCGCAAGGGGATGTATTGCTACGCAGCCAACCCCAAGAGCGTCGAGACCCTGAGCCTTCCCAATGCGCGGGCCTGGAACCCGCTGGAAGACGACTGGAAACTTCCGGAAAACTGGAAAGAGATCATTCACGAGGGGTTCCGTGAACGGCTGGACAAGTTCCGGTCCTTCAAGGTGTTCATGGACATCTGTGTGCGCTGCGGCGCCTGCGCCGACAAGTGCCATTTTTTCATCGGCACCGGCGATCCCAAGAATATGCCGGTACTGCGGGCAGAGCTGCTTAGAAGCGTCTACCGCAACGACTTTACCACCGCCGGCAAAATCCTCGGCCGCCTGGGCGGTGCCCGGCCGATGACCCTGGATGTGCTCAAAGAGTGGTGGTACTACCTGTTCCAGTGCACCGAATGCCGGCGATGCTCGGTATTTTGCCCCTATGGCATCGATACGGCCGAAATCACCATCATGGGCCGGGAGCTGTTGAACCTCCTCGGCCTGAACATCGACTGGATCGCCACACCGGTGGCCAACTGCTACCGCACCGGCAACCACCTGGGAATTCAGCCCCACGCCTTCAAGGACATGCTGGACTTCTTCGTCGAAGACATTGAGGACATCACGGGCATCCAGGTGGAACCCCCGTACATGGAAAAGGGCGCCGACATCCTTTTCATTACACCGTCGGGCGATGTGTTCGCCGACCCGGGCACGTACACCTGCATGGGCTACATGCTCCTGTTCCACTACCTGAAGGAAAAATACGGCCTGCGGATCACCTGGAGCACCTACGCCTCGGAGGGCGGAAACTTCGGTTTCTTCACCTCCCACGAAACCATGAAACGGCTCAACTCCAAGATGTACGCCGAGGCCAAACGACTGGGCGTCAAATGGATCCTGGGCGGCGAATGCGGGCACATGTGGCGGGTTATTTCCCAGTACATGGACACCATGAACGGCCCGGCGGACTTTCTGGAAACGCCGGTCAACCCCATCACCGGCACCGTGTTCGAAAATGCCAGCTCCACCAAAATGGTCCACATCGCCGAGTTTACCGCCGACCTGATCAAACACGGCAAGCTGGACCTGGATCCCCGCCGAAACGACAACAAGATCATTACCTTCCATGACTCCTGCAACCCCGCCCGGGGCATGGGCCTGCTCGACGAGCCCCGCTATGTGATCCAAAACGTGGCCAACAACTTTTTCGAGATGCCGGCCAACACCATCCGGGAGCAGACGTTCTGCTGCGGAAGCGGCGCCGGCCTCAATGCCGGTGAAAATATGGAGCTGAGAATGGCCGGCGGCTTTCCGCGGGCCAACGCGGTGAAGTATGTTCACGAGGAATTCGGGGTGAACATGCTGGCCTGTGTCTGCGCGATCGACCGCGCGGCGCTGCCCGCATCCATGGAGTACTGGGTGCCTGAGGTCGAGGTCACGGGGCTTCACGAACTGGTGGCCAATGCCCTGATCATGCCCGGTGAGAAGGAAAGAGAAACCGACTTGCGCGGCGAACCGCTGCCGGGAATGGAGGAGTAGCCGATGAAGGACAAAAATAAGATTCTCGCGGGACTGGTTATTTTTATTGCCGTCATCACCTTACCCTTCTGGTTCAACATGGGCAAAGCCGCACCGGCGCCGGAGCTGGAGCTGACCGCGAAAGCCAAGGCCGCCAAGGTCTGCGTCATGCCCACCGAATACATGAAAGCGGAGCATATGCAGCTGCTGGACGTGTGGCGGCACAACGTGGTCAGAAACGCGGAGCGGGCGTTCGTCAACCCCGAAGGCAAGCTTTTTGACATGAGCCTCTCCAACACTTGTCTGGACTGCCATTCCAACAAAGAGAAGTTCTGTGACCGGTGCCACGATTACGCGTCCGTAAGGCCCTATTGCTGGGATTGCCACATAGATAATCCAAAAGGAGAATAAGGTATGAAAAACAGCAGAAGACGCTTTCTTCAGATAGCTGGCGTTTCCGCGCTGGGTCTTGGGGCCAAACCCGTTCTCGATGCCTTCGCTGCGGAAGGCGCAGGAGCCGGCTACCGCTTGGCCAAGGGAGAAGATTCCCTGGATGCCAAACAATGGGCCATGGTCATCGACACCCGCAAGCTTCAAACGGCCGAAGACCTGGAACCCATCATCGATGCCTGCAACAAAATCCATAATATTCCCACGGCCATTGAAAACAAGAACCACGAGATCAAGTGGATCTGGGATGCGCACTACCATAACGCATTTACCGATAAGACCAACGAATTTCTCAATGAAGAGGTGGAGCACCGGCCGTTTCTGCTGCTGTGCAATCACTGCGAAAATCCGCCCTGCGTGCGTGCCTGCCCCACCCAGGCAACCTTCAAGAACGACAACGGCATTGTCATGATGGATTTTCACCGCTGCATCGGCTGCCGCTTCTGCATGGCGGCCTGTCCCTTCGGTGCCCGCAGTTTCAATTTCAGGGACCCGCGGCCGTTCATCGAAGACGACAACAAGGAATTCCCCACCCGCATGAAGGGTGTGGTTGAAAAATGCAACTTTTGCGCAGAGCGGCTGGCCGTCGGCAAAATGCCCGCCTGTGTAGAGGCCTCCAACGGCGCCATCGTATTCGGCGATTTGTACGATGAGCATTCGGAGGTCCGGAAAGTGTTGAAGGAAAACTACACCATCAGGCGGAAACAGACCCTGGGAACAGAGCCGTCCGTCTACTACATCGTGTGAGGTGAGCATGCTTGAATTAGCCGTAAAAGGAAATAAATGGTACTGGGGATGGCTGGTCGTCCTGCTGGGTGTGATCGGTGCCGGCTTCGGGCTCTACCTGATGCAACTCAAGTTCGGTCTCGGTATCACCGGCATGAGCCGGGACGTCTCCTGGGGGTTTTACATCGCCAACTTCACCTACCTCGTCGGTGTGGCCGCCGGGGGCGTGATGGTGGTACTGCCCTACTATCTGCATGATTACAAGGCCTATGGCAAGATCACCATCCTCGGTGAGTTTCTGGCCATCGCTTCCATCGTCATGTGCCTGCTGTTCATCCTGGTTGACCTGGGGCAGCCCATGCGGGCGCTCAACGTTTTGATCTACCCGACCCCCAACAGCGTGTTGTTCTACGATGCCATCGTGCTCAACGGCTACCTGTTCCTGAATGTCGTGATCGGCTGGAACGTCCTCGAGGCCGAGCGCAACGGGGTCCACTATCAGAACTGGGTGAAGCCGCTGATTTATATCTCCATCCCATGGGCGGTGAGTATTCATACGGTGACCGCTTACCTGTACTGCGGCCTGCCCGGACGTCACTTCTGGCTCACCGCCGTATTGGCACCCCGGTTCCTGGCATCGGCTTTCGCCGCCGGACCGGCGCTGCTGATCCTGCTGTGCCTGTTTATCCGCCGGTTCACCAATTTCGACCCGGGTAAGGAGCAGATTCAGGCGCTGGCCAAGACCGTGGCCTATGCCATCTGCATCAACGTGTTTTTCTTCCTGTGTGAGGTCTTCGTGGCCTTTTACAGCAACATCCCGGGCCACACCACCCACCTCAAGTACCTGTTCGTGGGCCTGCACGGCCACGGTGCACTGGTACCCTTTATGTGGGCCTCGATGATCCTCATGACCATCGGCATCGTGCTCACCGTTACCCCGGCGACGCGCAAGAACGAAACGTCCCTGATGGTCGCCTGTTTCGTGATCATCATGGGAACCTGGATCGACAAGGGCCTGGGCATGATTTCAGGCGGTTTCGTACCCAACCCGATGCACGAGGTCAACGAATACGCGCCCACCATGCCGGAACTCGGCATTACACTGGGCGTTTATGCGATCGGCGCGCTTGTGCTGACCGTCCTTTACAAAATGGCTGTCGGTGTCAAGGAAGAGGTCCACAGCTGATCGCAGCAGCGCTGCATTTAAAATTAAGAATGGCGGGGAGGTTTCCCCCGCCATTTTTTTTAGTTTTTGCCGTCAATCGGACGATCATGGCCATAGTCCTGACCCGACGGGTTTGCCTGAACCGATGATGCGATCTGCATAACTCCTTTTCCCATGGCCGCGGGGGAGACGGTTTTTCCATCAGCGCAACAGAACAATGCGTCTGTGCCGTTTTATTCCTGTACAATTACGTCTTCTTGGGTCCATGTGATTCCCATGGCGCGAGAAATCAGATTGCCCGTATGTTTTCCCCTATCGAAATGAGATCCCATGCCACTTTCCCGAAAACCCATTCGCTGCGCGATAAACGGCTACGGCCGCATTGGAAGGAGCATCCTGCGTGCCGTGTACGAGTACCGCCGATGGCCCGTTGAGATCGTTGCCATCAATGATCTGGCCCTTCCGGAGACCATTGCACATCTGACCCGCTTCGATTCCACCCATGGTCGTTTCGGGCTTCCGGTCCAATTGAAAGAAACCGGTCTGCACGTGGCGGATGACCGCATTCAACTGTTGAGGCATGAAGCGCCGCTGCCGCTGATTTGGGCCGAACTGGCGGTCGACGTTGTATTGGAATGTACAGGACAAATCAAAAACAGGGCGGGGGCCCAGGTGCACCTGGATGCCGGCGCGGGGAAGGTACTGATTTCAAACCCGGCCGATCCTCTGGTGGATGCGACGGTGGTTTTCGGTGTCAATCACCATGAACTGACCGGCAGCGAGAAGATCCTGTCCAACGCCTCGTGCACCTCCAACTGCATCCTGCCCGTCATTGTGGCCCTGGACCGGGCTTTCGGGATTGCCTGCGGGAACATCACCACCATTCATTCGGCGATGAATGACCAGCCGGTGATCGATCGCTGTCACCAGGACCTGCGCCTGTGCCGTGCCGCCGGTCCATCCATGGTGCCGGTGGATACCCGCCTGTCCAGGGGGATAGAACGGATTCTGCCCCGGTTCGAAGGCTGTTTCCAGACCACGGCGATTCGGGTGCCAACCCAGAACGTGACGGCCATGGACCTGAACGTGCGTCTGAAAAGGAACGCGTCGGTCGACCGGATCAACCGGGTGCTGGAGGAGGCCGCACAGGGCCGGATGGCCGGCATCATGGACTATTGTGACATTCCCCTGGCATCGGTCGATTTTAATCACGACCCCCATTCGTGTATTGTCGACGGCACCCAGACCCGTTCGAGCGGCCATGACCTGGCTAAACTGCTGGTCTGGTGTGACAACGAGTGGGGGTTTGCCAACCGGATGCTGGATACGACGGCCGCCGTGATGGCCAGATCCGATGGGCGCTCCGGGCGGCCTTCAGATGGGGACGATTGACCGGGGTTTACGATCCATGCCTCCTGTCGGTTGGCGGAAGGTGGCCATCCGCCACCCCCGCATGACTTATGGTGCCCATGGTCAGGGGCCGGAAACCGCCTGCCATCGACCTCAGGCGGCCCTTTTTTTCGGGGAACGGGGCCGGGGGCATTCTTGCCCGGGCCCGCCGGCCAGCCATGCCCGCGCCGCCTCAACGTCCGTTGCCGTGAGTTCATGGCCGGCGGCCGTATCCACCACCGTTACCCTTGCACCTGCCTTTTTTAAAGCATCCACCAAACGGCGGGTCTCCGCCGAAGGGATCACCCGGTCGAACTGCCCCGTTGCGATGAAAATTGGTTTGCAGGTCAGATCCGGCAACCGCGCCATTTTCAGGGGCATCATCGGGCGGAACAGGATGGCACCGGAAAATACGTCCGGCCGCAGCAGCATGATGGCCGCGGCCATGTTGGCGCCATTGGAATAGCCCAGTGCCAGGCGACGGTTGGCCGCCTGGCCGTACCGAACTGAGGCGTCAGCTAAAAACTCGCTGAGGTGGTGGCTGTTGCGACGAACATCGGCTTCATCAAACACGCCCTCGGCCACTCTTTTGAAGAACCGGGGCATGCCGTTTTCGAGCACAGGCCCCCGGAGGCTGATGACCGGCGCCGATGGGCTGACCTGCCGGACGACGGGTATCAGGTCGTGCTCGCTGCCGCCGGTACCGTGCAGGGCGACAATGATTTTTCCGTCGTCCGCTCCCGGTGGCGGGGGCAGGTAGACATGCCTTAAATCAGGTAACGGCAACGGCGGCAGCCGGGCTTCGATCCGTTGGCGCAAGGGTTCGTACCGGACCGGCAGCTTCAGGGCCCTGCCCAGCTGACGGGGTTCTTCGTCAACGGCAAATCCCGGCGGATCGGTGGCAATCTCGAAAAGCACCCCGCCCGGTTCGCTGAAGTAGATGGACTGGAAATATTTTCGGTCCCGGACATCGGTGACGGAAAGTCCCCGCTGCCCAAGCCGCTGCCGCCATGCCTGCTGTTCCCGGCTGTCCCGCGTTCGAAAGGCGATATGGTGAACGGTGCCCCCGCCGGGCCGGCCAGGCGGGGCGGATGGATCCACCTGCACGTCCAGCAGGTGGCCCGGGGCGGCGGGATCGGCCATGCTGAAACGATACCGGCCGCCCTCCTGCTTTACGGGCGTCATGCCCATGCCCTCAACGAGGATGGACCGGGTGGCGTCGATACGGGTGAGCAGCATGGTGGCGGAGTGAAATCCGGTGATCGCCGTGTCCTGATGTGGTTCCTGCCCGATCATGCCGGCACGTGCCGGCGTTCCGATGAGTTCCAGGGGCAGGCCGTGGGGATCCTTGAAGCGGACCACCGGTTCCCCGAATCGCTCGCTGGTCTGCACGGCGATGCCGGCTTTACCCAGTCGTTGGCGCCAGAGACCCATGGACCGCCGGGGAACGGCAAACGCGATGGCCGACACCATGCCGGACCCGGGTGTTCCCGGAGCCGCCTGCTCCCAGGGGAAAAAAGTCAGAATGGTGCCGGGCCGTCCGGTTTCGTTGCCGTAATAGAGGTGATAGGTGTACGGATCGTCGAAATTGACCGTTTTTTTGACCAGCCGCAATCCCAGCACCCGGGTGTAAAAACGATAATTTTCCGCGGCCGATGCGGCCACGGCGGTGATATGGTGAATGCCGCTGATAGGGTGGTTTCCGTTGGGTGTATTCATTTTCATTCCTTATTCTTAAGCGCTTGTTGCTTTAGCCTGTCCATCAAGTCCGCCGGTTAACGATCAAGAACCCACGGTGATTCGCTGTGCATGGTTGCCCAGTTTTTTAAGCAGGCGCACAAGCTGGGTTCGTTCTTCAGCGGTCAGGGCTTCGGCGGCTTTTTCAAGCCGTTGCGCGTGCCGGCGGTATGCCCCGGCAGCGATGCGGCGGCCGTTCTGGGTCAGATGAACCAGGTAGCGCCGGCCGTCGGACGGGTCCTGGGTCCGCCGGACGAGACCCGCCCCTTCCAGGCGGTTGACGGCAGCTGTCATGGATCCGCTGCTGAGCAGCACCTTTTCGCCAATCCGATTGATGGGAAGGGGGCCCTTGTGCAAGAGCGCTTCCATGATGGTGAAATCCGAAAGGCTCAAGCCGGTTTCGCGGATGCTGTCCCGGTCCACCCGGTCCACCGCTTTGGCCGCTTTCCACAGCACGAGCCGTATGTGCGATCCGGTTTCCATGACGGAAAGGTAAGGAAAATAATCTTGATGTCAAGATAAATGCCTCCTCGCGAAACATCCCCCCGCCGGGGCCTGCTTTTCTTTTCAATCGTTAGGATTTGTGGTAATCGTGGACCGTACACGCCCAAACGCCCTGGCGTTCCCGTAATAATAATCTTGAGGGATTTCAATATGATTGTCGACGGAAAGCAGACCCGGCCCATCTGGCTGGATGCCGATCAAAAGACAGTAAAGGTGATCGATCAGCGCCAACTGCCCCACCGTTTCGTGGTGGCCGACCTGACCAGCGTTGATGCGGTCATTCATGCCATTCGGGAGATGTTCGTGCGTGGCGCCCCGCTCATCGGCGTCACCGGCGCATACGGGGTGATGATTGCGGCCATGAAGGGGGACGCCGCCGGCGATGGCCCGGCATTCATCCGGCAGGAATGCCTTCGGCTCAAGGCCGCCCGGCCCACGGCCGTCAACCTGGCCTGGGGGGTGGACCGGGTGCTTGAAAAAGTGATGGCCGCCGGCACCGCGGCGGATCGCATCGACGTCGCCCGCAACGAAGCCGCGGCCATTGCCGAGGAGGAGGCGGAGAACTGCCGGCGACTCGGCGTACACGGTGCCGATCTCATCACGTCCGTCAGCCGCGAGAAAAACGGGGCGACGGTCAACATTCTGACCCACTGCAATGCCGGCTGGCTGGCCTGCATCGAATACGGCACGGCCACGGCACCGATCTACGAGGCTTTCAACCGGGGCGTGGATCTGCACGTCTGGGTGGACGAAACCCGGCCGCTCAACCAGGGGGCACGCCTGACCGCATGGGAACTGGGCAAGCACGGGGTGCCCCACACGGTGATAACGGACAACGCCGGGGGCCATCTCATGCAGCACGGCCGGGTGGACATGGTGATCGTGGGGACCGATCGCTCCACCCATACGGGCGACGTGGCCAACAAGATCGGCACCTATCTCAAGGCCCTGGCTGCCCGGGACAACGGCATCCCTTTTTACGTGGCCCTGCCGTCTTCCACGTTCGACTGGACCATGACCGACGGGGTGAAAGAAATTCCCATCGAGGAACGCAACCCCGACGAGGTGCGCTACATTCAGGGCCTGGCCGACGGCCGGATCACCCGGGTGCTGGTGCCTCCTGAATCCAGTCCGGCAGCGGATTTCGCCTTTGACGTCACCCCGGCCCGCCTGGTGACCGGCTTTGTCACCGAAAGAGGTGTCTGCGGCGCCAGCGAGGCGGAGATCCATGGTTTGTTTCCGGAGTTCTGACGGTACCGGCACCGGCGACTTCCCCGCTGAACCCTTGAGCGTGATTACCTTATGGCCTTGACATCCATGAGACAACCATCCATAACATCGCCCATGCTGACCGAAATCGAAAAGAAAGTGATTGCCTCCATTCAGGGGGACATCCCCATCGTATCCCGCCCTTACCAGGTGCTGGCCGAAGCGATCGGGATCCCCGAAGCGACCTTTATCGAGACGCTGGACAGCCTTACCGAACGGGGGGTGATCCGTCGTTTCGGCGCCACCTTGCGCCATCAGAAGTCCGGTTACCAGGCCAATGCCATGACCGCCTGGCAGGTTGCCGAGGACCGGATCGAGGCCGTGGGGGAGATCATGGCGTCGTTTCGCGCCGTCTCCCACTGCTACCGGCGCGACCCGGCTGACGGCTGGCCTTACAACCTGTACACCATGATCCACGGCAAGGACGAGGATGAGTGCCGGGAGACGGCCCGTGAAATGTCGGAACGCGCAGGGGTGGAGACCTACCAGTTGCTGTTCAGCCGCCGGGAGCTGAAGAAGATTTCGATGACGTATTTTCCCGATGCCATATAGGTTCCCCACCAGAAACGGCATCTTGCCGCCCATCTCTGCGTTCTCACGTTTTTGAACGTCCTCGACGTAGCGCTGCTGCGCCTGCGGTTTCAATAACACTGCGGCCTTGATCTGGGCCCCAAGCTACCCTTTCTGGCGGGGAACCTACATGTTGAGACCCAGATAATAGAAAAAACCCAAATAAATTGCATGTCGTTTCCGGTATATCCGGGTCAGGTAAGCAACCGGTGGTCCCATGAATCCTTCCCACGCCCCCCATATCCTGCTGGTCAATCCCTGGATTCACGATTTTGCCGCCTACGACTTCTGGGCCAACCCGCTGGGTCTGCTGACCCTGGGAGGGATTCTGCGCCACCACGGGGCCCGGGTGTCCTACCTGGACTGCCTGGACCGCTTCCACCCGAGCTCCGCGTCGCGGCCGTCGCCATCGGCGCGCTGCGGGCGCGGTCCTTACCTGAAAACCGTTATCGCCAAACCGCCGGGCCTCGAAGACATCCCGCGCAATTACTGCCGCTACGGCATCGATCCCGACTGGTTCCGACGGGATCTGTCGGCCATGGACCCGCCGGACCTGGTGCTGGTGACATCCCTGATGACCTATTGGTATCCGGGGGCTCGTGAAACCATTGCCGCCGTCAGGTCCATACACCCGCAGGTCCCGGTGGTGCTGGGCGGCATCTATGCCACCTTGTGCACCGATCATGCGCGCCGCACCTGCGGGGCCGACCGGGTGGTGGTCGGCCCGGGAGAAGGGGCCATCCTGCCGCTGGCGGCCGAAATGACCGGCTGGTCGCCCACCCCCCGGTTCGACCCGCAGGACCTGGACAGCCTGCCCCGGGCGGCCATGGACCTGGCGTCCCGCCTGGTGCATGTGCCCCTGCTGACCTCGCGCGGGTGTCCGTTCCAGTGTGCCTACTGCGCCTCCCACCGGCTGCAGCCCCGCATGATGCGGCGCAGCCCCCGGTCGGTCGTGGCTGAAATCGAATACTGGCACCGGCACCACGGTGTGCGGGATTTTGCCTTTTATGACGACGCCCTGCTGGTCGATGCCGAGCGCCACATCATTCCCCTGCTTGAGGGGATTATCGCTGCGGGCATGGATGTGCGCTTTCATACCCCCAACGCCCTGCACATCCGGGAGATTACCCTGCCGCTGGCCCGGTTGATGCGGCGGGCCGGGTTCCACACGATTCGGCTGGGGCTGGAAACCACGGCATTCGAGCGGCGGCAGTCCATGGACCGGAAAGTGAACGAAGACGAGTTCCTTCGCACGATCGGTCACCTCAAGGCCGCCGGATTCAATGCCGGCCAGGTGGGCGCCTACCTGCTGGCGGGGCTTCCCGGCCAGGATGTGACCGGCGTGGAAAACTCCATCGCCGTCGTGAAGCAGGCCGGGGTCACCCCGGTGATCGCCCATTACACCCCCATCCCCCATACCCCCATGTGGGATGACGCCGTGGCGGCCTCCCGCTACGATCTGGCGTCGGATCCCATTTTCACCAACAACGCCATTTTTCCCTGCCAGAGCGAGACCTTTTCGTGGGAGGTGCTGACCCGCCTTAAGCAACTGGCCGGGCATTGATCCCTTCCTGCCAGCCCCTTGGAGGTAAGGTCAGGCCCAATGACAGATAAACCGGATATGGATAGGGTTCACGTGAATGAGATGGTGGCGGCCGTCATGCATGTTTCCGGCGTCGAAGCGGGTCTGTGTCGCGTCCTGCCGATGGTGGGTGCGTTATTGAAGTGCCGGGGCGGCACGGCACGCCTGAAAAGAACCGATAACCATTCAGGCCGTTGGGCAACGGTTGCCCGCTGGACGGTCAATAATAATACCAGTTCCGTGGTCCTGTTGATCATCGGCTGTGCCAAGATCATGGGGTGGGTGCTGGCTTACCACCGCATGCCCGAACCGGTCGCCACCACGTTCCTGTCCATCACCGATATAACCGCTGTCGTGCCGAAATTGATGGGGGATTACCAGTAAGGCCGACATCGTTTTCCATGGCCCATAAATTGACAGCAACCCAACACGGGAGTATATCCATGATTATCATCGGCGAACTGATCAACGCCAGCAGGAAGGCGATCAAGGCGGCCATCGAAGCCCAGGATGCCGCGGCCATCCAGCAGGTGGCCACGGAGCAGGCAGAGGCCGGGGCGGATTATCTTGACGTCAATGCCGGAATCTTCGTGGACCCGCTGGGGCAGCCCCCTGTTGGTGGACGGCACTTTCGGGGTGGCGTTCATCAACACGATTAAGCGAATCGTGGCGGCCGTTCCAGGCATCCACACCGCCTGCGGGCTGAGCAACATCTCCTACGGGCTGCCGGCGAGTAAATTCATGAACCAGGCCTTCATGACCATGGCCATCCCCAGGGGACTGGACGGGGCGCTCATCAACCCGCTGGACCAGCGGATGATGGCCGCGATCGTCGCCGTCGAGGCCCCGGCCGGCCGGGACAGCTTCTGCATGAACTACCTCAAGGCGTTCCGGGCCGGCATTCTGGAAGGATAAACAAGTTGAAAACGGCGGGCGGCAGACAGGGGTTGAAAACCATCGCAAGGACCATTTTCAACGCCGGCATCAAGGCGGTGGACCCGGCCGGCTGCGTCGACCGGCAGCTTCGCCTGGCTGCCGGCGACCTGCGGGTGGGTGAGACGGTTTATCCCCTTGGAGCGGCCGGCAGGATATACCTGATCGGTGCCGGCAAGGCGTCCGCGGCCATGGCCCGTTCGGCGGAGCGGGTGCTGGGCGGCCGCATCGACGCCGGCCTGGTGATCACCAAATACGACCACGCGGTACCCCTGCAGCGCTGCCGGGTGATGGAAGCCGGACACCCGGTGCCCGATGAAAACGGCGTCCGGGCCACGGCCGCGCTTCTGGACCTGGTGGCCACCGCCGGCCCCGATGACCTGATCCTGTGCATGATTTCCGGCGGGGGCTCCGCCCTGACCCCGGCACCCGCCGGCGGCATCGGCCTGGCCGACAAGCAGGAGACTACCCGTCTGCTGCTGGCCTGCGGGGCGACGATCCACGAGATCAACACCATCCGCAAGCACCTGTCGCGCATCAAGGGCGGGCAATTGTGCCGGCATGCCAACGGCGCCCGCATCGTTTCGCTGATACTGTCCGATGTGATCGGCGACAATCTGGACATCATCGCCTCGGGGGCAACGGCACCGGACCCGGGCACCTTCGCCGACTGCATCGAGATCCTGCACCGCCATGACCTGTCGGACCGCATCCCCGAGCCGGTGCGCCGCCATCTCTTCCGGGGGGACCGGGGGCAGGCGGATGAAACGCCGAAGCCCGGCGACCCTGTATTCGACCGTGTGGACAACCGGATCGTCGGCAGCATTTCGGATGCGCTGCGGGCCGCTGAAAACGAATCCCGACGGCAGGGATTCACTCCTCTCGTGCTCTCCAGCATGATCCAGGGAGAAGCGGGGGATGTGGCCAAGGTGCTGTGTGCCGTGGCCAAGGAGGTCCGCCGTTCCGGCCGTCCGATCCCGGCCCCCGCCTGTCTGCTTTCCGGCGGGGAAACCACGGTGACGATCAGGGGCGACGGACTGGGGGGGCGTAATATGGAACTGGCCCTTGCCGCAGGCCTCGAGCTGTCCGGTGATCACCGTACGCTGCTGCTTTCCGCCGGTACGGATGGCACGGACGGTCCCACCGATGCGGCCGGTGCCTTTGCCGACGGTTCCACGGTTGCCCGCGCCGACGCCCTGGGCATTTCCGCCGGCCGCTGCCTGGCCAACAACGACGCGTATCGCTTTTTTCATCCCCTGGGGGATCTTCTGGTCACCGGCCCCACCCGAACCAATGTCATGGATCTTCAGATCGTGCTCGTGGGCCAGTGAATGGCCGTTCCCCCGGCATCCATCATACCAGCATGAAAGGTCAGCCCATGTTTCCGGTCAACAAAACCAAGATCGTCTGCACCATCGGTCCGGCATCCCGTTCGCCGGAGGTGTTGTCGCAACTGGTCGAGGCGGGGATGAACGTGGCCCGCCTGAATTTTTCCCATGGGGAGTTCAGCGGGCACGCCCGGGATATCGACGCCATCCGCAAGGCCTCGGCCGACCTGGGCCGACCGGTGGCGATCATGGCCGACCTGCCGGGTCCCAAGATCCGTATCGGTGAACTGGTCGGTGAGCCGCTCGAACTGGAAAACGGACAGCCGCTGACCCTGACCACTGAAACGGTCGCCGGAACGATCGACCGCATGAGTGTTTCCTTTCCCGAGCTTCCCTCGGTGGTCGGCCGGGGAGACCACGTTTATATCAACGACGGCTTCATCCAGCTCAGGGTCATCGATGTGCGTGCACCCGACGTTCTCTGTGAAGTGGTTGTCGGCGGGCCGATCCGGTCGCGCAAGGGGCTCAATATCCCGGATGTCGACCTGGGCATCTCGGCCTTCACCGACCGCGACCGCCAGTGTCTGGAATTCGCTCTGGAATGCGGTGTCGACGCGGTCAGTCAGTCCTTCGTCGAAAGTGCTGCCGATGTAAACGCGGTCAGGGCGGCTGCCCACGCCCTGGGCCATGATCCCATGATCATCGCCAAGATCGAGCGGTCCCGGGCCGTCGAAAACCTTGCCGGTATTCTCGATGCCGCCGACGGCATCATGGTGGCCCGCGGCGACCTGGGGGTGGAGATTCCCATCGCCCAGATTCCTTCGGTGCAGAAGAAGATCGTGGCCATGGCCAATCGGTTGGGAAAGCCCATCATTACCGCCACCCAGATGCTCGAATCCATGGTCGCCAACCGACTGCCCACCCGCGCCGAAGCCACCGATGTGGCCAATGCCATCCTCGACGGTACCGATTGCGTCATGCTGTCGGGAGAATCCGCGGTGGGGGACCATCCGGTGGCATCCGTCCGGATGCTGACATCCATTGCGACCGAGATTGAGCCGAACCGTCCCTTATACGGCGATCGAAAAGATCCGCATCCGCCGACGACCACGGCGCCGGTCGCATTTCAGGATGTGATCGCCCGGAGTGTGGCCGCTTCGCTGAAATGCATTTCCCCGGCGGCCATATTCACGCCCACCAGAAGCGGGGCCACCGCCAGGCGCATTGCGCGATTCAGGCTGCCGGTCTGGATTGCCGCGGTCAGTTCCCGGAAAAAGACCTGCCAGGAGTTATTGTTTTCGTATGGGGTGCTGCCCGTTTTTGAACCGATCCATCCCAAGGACTGGCGCCGTTGGATCAGCCGCTGGCTGAAAGCCCAGAGAGAAGACGGCCGGCTGGTGGTCCTGACCGAAGGCCCGTCCGCCAAATATCCGGACCGCAACAACCGGATGGAAATCATCCAGCTGGACGACTGATGGCCAGTGTACACCCGTCCTGATTTCGGCCAGCGTTCCCCAGACAAGGGCGGACGCGTCTGGGCGGTTCCTGCTAAAACGGCAGCTTCATCCCTCCCAGCAGATCGTTCCCCAGGCGCAGCCGCCTGCTCAACTCGCTGTCGATGCCACCCAGCCCGGCCAGGCTTTCTCGGGCCTGCGCCACGGGGCCCTTCATCCGGTTGGAGACCTGCTCCGTCAGGGCGGATTCAAACCTGGCGGCTTCCTTCCGGACCAGGTTGCCGGCGGCGGCCCTCAGCACCTGATCGAGGTCCGACGCAACATCCACCGTATAGGCGGCCAGGGTCCCGCTGATGCCGGCACTCAGGGAAAAGCGGCTGACCCCGGAAATGGCCGAACCGATGGCCGTGCCGATGGCGGTCTGCGGGGCGTCGGCGGCTGTCAGAAAGCGTGCCTCCTTGAAATCGGCCTGGAGGTCCGCGTCCAGCACCGTGCCTTCCATCTGCAGCGTCAGACTCAGATCGCCGGTGGCCTGTTGGAGGGTCAGTGGAAAGGCGCCTTCCCGGACCAGGGGAAGGTGTTTCAGGGCAAGCCCGCTGATGGTCAGGCGGGCATGGTTTCCGGGGGCGTCCGGTCGCACGTAATCGGCGGTGCCGATCAAGTTCAACATGTTGATCTGCTTCATCTCCCGGCCCAAAAAGGCAAAGGTCATGGGGCGCCCCAGGATGTGCTGCGCCAGGGTGATATTCTCGGCCTTGCCGGTGAGGCTGCCCGCCGCCACCGCGGCGCTGACCTTCATGCTGCGGATCAGAAAATCGGGCATGGGAGGCGTTTCGGCAAAACGGATGTTCTGGCCTTTTCCCCGCCGCGGGGCCTGCTGCTCGGGTGCCCCGCCGTCAGCGCCGGGCAGCCGGCCGATATGGGGCTCGATTTTACGGTACCAGCCCGTTGCGGTCCCCAGCCATCCACACAGGCGTTCGCCGAAGAGCATGCGGCTCATGTTGGCCAGCCCCGAGGGGGACAGGCTGTACTTGTCCATGATCCGGTTGATGTCCTTGACCGGTGCGTTGGACAGGTCGCGCACCTGGTTTTGATAATCTTTGAAGTCAGCCGTGAAGGCGGTTTGGGCTTCTTTCAGGCGATTCAGATCGTTCCGGATGTCGGCCTGCAGCTGCTGAATTTCTCCCGCATTTCCCAGGAGTGCGCCGAAGGCGCCGCCGGTGCCCTTGATTTTCTCAACCCGGTCGCGGTAGGCCGCCAGCGTTTTTTCGTCCGCCAGGCGTGTCAGCGCCTTTTCCCACCGGGCCTGATCGGCCTCGATCTTTTTTCCCAGGCCGGTGGCCAGGGTGAGGGCCTCCAAGGGCTCCCCGGCCAGGATCGTGTCCACGTCCGGTATGGAAAGCGCAGGCATGGTGAATTTTCCGCAGACTTTTTCCATCGCAGCCGTGGAAACCGCGGCCGCATCGGATTTCTCTCCGGGGTGGCGATCTTCGGCCAGCTCCGGTACTTCACCCGAGGTCTTTCGGGGCGTGTTGAACCTGAGCCCCTCCACCGCCATGGCATTGATGATGATCTTGCGCCTGATCAGGTAACCCGGATCCAGGTCCATGCGCAGGCTGCCGATCTCAACGATGTTCTGCATGGGGGAATCCGGGTTGGTGACGGCAAGGCCGGTCAGCTCAAGGCCTGACGGAAAAAGGGACAGGTCCGCCCCGGCCAGGTCCACCCGGGCGCCGGCGGCGCGGGTGCCGGCTGTTTCAATGGTGCGGCGGATCACCGTGTCGACCACAAGGACCCACACCAGGACCATGAGAAGGCTCACGACGACAAATGCGACCATGCCTTTTGCGCGGATCCAGCGTTTCATATGGCCCCCCCTCTCCAGCCGGATACGGATTGATACACCTCGAAAAGCCGGGTGGCCTTGAAGGCCTGCATGAGGCGGGTTTTTCTCACCCATGCGAGGATGTGCTCCCGGTAGCGGCGAATCAGCAGGTTGAAAACAATCAGGCCGGGAACGAACAGGACCAGCGAGAAGATCAGGCTGCCCATGACGATGGTGTTGTTCAACCGGTCCAGGCGGAACCAGCTGGTGTTGTAAAGGCCGGTCCACAGCCCGGTGAGGCGGGGGGCCGTTAGTATTGCCAACCCCATACGGTCGAAGAGGGGATCCAGGGCGTAGGCGACCGCCGAGAAAAAGGCCCATCCCAGAACGAAGCTGGAGAGGTTCACCCGCAGCACCAGCACCAGGAGCAGCACCAGCAGGTTGTGGGGGCAGAGCACCGGCGTCAGGCCGGCAACCATGGACAGGCACAGGGCCAGGGATATCTGCCCCGGTTCGGTTTCCGAATTGAGAACCTTGAGCAGATTGGCGACGGCTTCGATCATGATACTTCTCCTTTCTTTAAGGAAAACCAGCAGATCGTGAGGGCAGGTTCATGTGTGAGGTTCATCTTAATCCCAATCCGCCCCCGGTTCAAATGAATAGTTCAATTTCCGGAATTGGATCCGTTGACGGCGGGCGGGCTGCCGGAGCGGGGTCTCGCCGCGACACGGCCCGGTTCGACATGCGCCGGCCACCGCTCATGCATTTTCTCTTCCGGTCGCGGTCCGCTGCGGGCGGCGCTGACATTCAGATTGACATGGGCGCCGCCTTTTTCATACAATTTGGCTGAAAAAGGCAGACCGGGCACCTGTTCCATGCCATCCTTCCATGATGTTGCCAATGCTGTACAGGGAGCACCCCATCATGCCGCTGACCATTCAATCCGTCATCTGTACGGTCGACTTTTCTTCCTTCAGCCCCCTGGTGGTCGAACACGGGGTGGCCTTGGCCCGGCGCGCCGGGGTTCGCCTTTACCTGTTGCATGCGGTCCACGATCCCCAGGACCGGCTGCACCCCACGACCGAATTCGAGCGGGGGGGAGACCTGACCCAGCATACCGATGACGCCCGGAAGCGGTTTGGCGAACTGATGGCCCATGCCGCCGTGGACTGGGAGGCGGTGATCCGTTTCGGGGACCCGGTGGAACAGACCGTGGCTTTCGTTAATCGTCTTCCGTCGGGGGTTGTGGTCTCCGCCAGCCATGGCGTATCCGGATTCCGGCGGCTTTTTATCGGCACCGTGGTGGAACGCCTGACGCGGGCACTGACCCGCCCCATGCTGGTGGTCAAGCCCGGCGAGGGTCAACCCGACCGGGGATCCGACACGTTTCACCGTGTTGTGGTCAGTTGTGACGGCCACGGCTACTGGCAGCGGCTGGTCCCGCTGCTGCAGTCGATCCAGGCCGATACCGATTCACACGTCCACCTGGTTCACGCCATGGAAAGACCCGTCGACAAGGCCATGTCGGATGTCGATGAGGCGTCCTACGGCCAGGTTCAGCAGGTGCTTCAGGCCCGCCTGAGCCGGGGACTGCGGCAGCAGGCCCGGCGGTTGTTTGCCGATCACGTCACGCTTTCCGTAGATGTCGCTCCCGGTGTGCCGCAGGAGATGGTGATGGAGGTCGCCCGTCAGCGATCTGCAGATGTGATCGCCGTCGGTGTGCGTCGTTCCGGAAAAGTGGGCCGCTGGATCAGCGGGTCGACCACCGAAGCGCTGCTGCGCCGATCCCCATGCTGCGTGCTGACGGTCCCGGAGCCGGTGCAGGGGCAACCGCCCGGAGGGGGCCAGCGATGACGGCCACCGGCGTGGTTTGGGACCCGGTCTACCTGACGCATGTGACCGACGAGGGCCACCCGGATCACCCCCGCCGGCTCAAGTCTCTGTACCGTCACCTGCGGGATACGGCGGTGAACCACCGGTTTAAAACGGTTACCCCGCCGGCAGCCACGGACGAAGAGATTCTGCTGGTGCACAGCCCGGCCTACCTGGAACAGGTCAAGGCCACTGCCGCGATCGACGCATCGGCCCTCAGTGCAGATACCCTGACCTGCAGGCATTCCTACCGGGCGGCAGCCATGGCCGTCGGCGGAACCATCGAGGCGGTCAGGCAGGTGGTTGGCGGCACCCTGTCCCATGCCCTGGTGCTGGCCCGGCCGCCCGGGCACCATGCCGAACGGAGCCGGGCCATGGGATACTGCATCTTCAACAACACGGCCATCGGCGCCATGGCCGCACGCGCGAACATGGGCGTTGCACGGGTGATGGTGGTGGACTGGGACCTTCACCACGGAAACGGGACCCAGCACATGTTCGAGCGGGATCCGTCGGTGTTTTTTTTCTCTTCTCACCAGTTCCCCCACTATCCGGGCACCGGCCATCTCACGGAAACCGGGCTGGGGCCGGGGGAGGGGACCACCATGAATGTCCCCTTGAGCCGCGGCTGGGGTGACGGTGAATTCACGGCCCTTTACCGGCGCCTCCTGACTCCCGTGGTCCGGGCGTTCAAACCCGAGTTGATCCTGGTTTCCGCCGGGTTCGATATTCATGTTGACGACCCGCTGGGAGGGATGACGGTGACCCCGGCGGGGTTTGCCGGTTTGACCCGCCTGCTCCTCGACCTTGCCCGGCAGACCTGTGCCGGCCGGGTGGTTTTCTGCCTGGAGGGGGGATACAACGCCGACGCCCTGTCCGACTCGGCCCTGGCCATGATCGATGAACTTACCGGGCGGACATCCACCGATGTAACGGCCATGGCGGCAGGTGCCGACCCCGGTCGGCTGAACCCCGTCTTGGAACGTTGCATCCACACCCACCGGCGGTTCGGGACGCAGCTGGACGGGCCGCTGTCCAGTCACGGGTAACCGGGACACCGCAGGAGAAATGGGCCGGCTGACGCCCCACCGACCGGATATGTCGTCAGCCGGGCAAGGGGGAACACATGGACAAGATCAGCATCATGGAAGCGTCTGTCCGCAAATGGGACCGGATCATCGCCGGAAAGGGGATGGACGGCGGCGTCCTTGATTGTCCTCCCTGCCGCATCTTCTATGTGCTGGTCTGCGTCGGATGCCCGATTGCCCAGTATACGGGGAAAAAATTCTGCAAGGGCTCACCCTATATCGAATGGTACTGGCACCAGAACGATGCCCACGGTAAAATGTTCCGAAAGGTATACTGCCCGGAATGCGAACGCCTGGCCAGGAATATGCGAGACTTCATGGTTGAAATCGTCGAGCACCTGAAATCCCGGGAAGCTGCCGTAAAAAGCGGGGAACGCGCGTGAAACGCCCCGATGAGGCCCGGACGTCATCCAGCCTGGATACCGTCCGGTGATGGCCTGGGTCGCACTGGGCCTGTCCGCCGAGACAGCCGTCTTTATCCTGGCAGGATTTGCATGGCTCCTGTCCCGGGAATACACCCTGGCCGAAGCCGGCGCCGGTGCTGTCGTTTTGGTGTTCATCGCCTTGTCACTGGTCCATCAGCTCTCTCTGCTCAGCGGATCGCTCCTGCCCGGGTTCGTCCTGGAGTCGACCGCCCTGGCCACCGTTTTTTTCCTGGGTTTCCGGAGGCTGCCGGATCTGCCGCGGTGGTGGGCAGCGATGAGCAATCTGGTCCGCCAGGAAGCCTTTTCAGCGGGAACCATCGCGGGCGCATGGTCGGTGATGGCCGGCCTGCTGGTGGTGGGGTGGTGGTCCCTGGATCCCCCTCCGCCGGCCTTTCCCTGGCACGGATTGCGGTTCGGCACCATACCGGGGGCATTCTGGCGGTTTGCGGGGGCCGATGCGATTGAGCCGCTCAATGCCCAGGCCCTGTTTTTTCACACGGCCCGTTTTGGCCTGGGGGCCGATGCCTGTGGTTTCGGCCTGCTGGCCTACATGGCCGTCGGCCTTTCCACCTATGCCCTGGCCCGGCGCTACGCCTGGCCGCCCATGGCCCTGACGGTCACCTTGATGGTGCTCAGCATGCCCCGCCTGGTTGCCCTGGGGCGATGGCCGTCTGCGGAAATGGTTTCCACCGCAGCCGTTGTTTTTTCCATGCTCCTGGTCTATCGCCTGGTGGAGCAGCACCGGTCCGGGGACTTGCGCTTGTTTGTCCTGTGCACCTTTTTTTCTCTGTCCGCCAGTCCCTTGAGTGTTGCCCTGGTTCCGGTGATGTTTCTGCTGATGACGGTGGTCGTGGTTCGTCGGCACGGGTGGCTGATGTTGCGGGAACTGGCAGCGGCGAAACCCTTTTCAAGCTTCCTGGTCCTGCTGCCCGCCCTGGTACTGGCCCAGATTCCCGTGGTTTTGGTGAACCTGGCCAATGCACATCCGCTTTGGGGCGGGGCCATTCTTTTTGAATCCGGCGGGCTGACCGGTGCCGCCGCCAACCTGTTGCGTTTTTTTTTCGCCAGCGTGGATCCCACCGGGCCGGTTCAGCAAATGCTGGTCTGGCTGGTGGGGCTGGATCTGAACCGTCTGCTGGCGGTTGGTTACACCACCCTGGCGGCGGTTTTCGGCCATCCCGGAGCGAATACGCCCTTTGTCCCGTTTTTTTCAGGCAGCGGGAGCATGGGCTTTGGCCCCTTCGCTCCCTTGCTGGTGCTGCCGGCGATGTTTCATGCCATGGTGCGGGGGCCGCGGCGGCTCAAGGCGGTCGGCGTGGCGTGGGCGGGATACCTTTACCTGGCGGCCCTGGTGGTGGCCTGGCATGCCGGCAGCCCCGAGGCGTTGACGCCCCTGTATGCGGCCAACGGGTTCGCTGTGGCTTTTTCCCTGCCCCCCTGGCGGCTTCGCCGACGGGGCATGCGGATTTTTCAGGTGGCTTTTGCCTTGCTCCTGGCCTGGTCCCTTACCTGCGGGCGATGCATGTAGGTGTTGAAAAGCAGGGCAATGTGATCTACAAAAAGGGTATTTCGGCGATCGGTGCTCCTGCCTGGCCAGCCATCCTCGGAGCCTTTTTTTTGGCGATGCCGCCATGAGAGCCGTTTCATGAAATCGGATATCCAACGGATCGTAGATCGATACGGCCAGCTTGAGCAGCGGGTCTGTCAGCAGATGACTCGGTTTTGCCGGCCTTTTTGTTCGGTCTGCCGGCAGGTTTGCTGCCAATCGCATTTTTGTCTGGAAACCCGTGAAAGCACTTTTCTCGGGCAGGTCGTCCGGTGCTTCCCGCCCCAATCGGTTTTCGACCCGTCCCGCGGCTGGTTGTCCGCAACGGGATGCACACTGGTTGCGGGACGCCCCCCGGTCTGTTATGAGTTTCTGTGCCGCAGTATTTCCGGTGCGGTTTCAGCCACTCCCGATCACCATCATGCCCTGCTGGCATTGAGTATGGTGATGACCTACGTCGGCAGGAGGGCTGTCGGCGGACGGCATCTGGTGGAAGTAACCCACCCCCCCGATCTGAACCGGATCAATCCGGATCGGCTGGGGGCCCGACTTCATGACGCCAAAGACGCGGCTCTGGCATCGGCGGCAGTCCTGGATGGCCGGCCATCGGACGCGGGCATGCGGGCACTGTGCCGAATCGTATCACCACCTCGGACTGATAGACAGAAGAGAAGGAGATCGATGTGAATTCCATGAACAGGACCCTCGTGACGGTAGCCGTTGTTTTTGCCCTGGTCGTTTCCGGTCTGGTGGCTTACGTAATGGTCAAGAAGTGGCATCAGCGCCAGATGGCCGCTGGCCGCCAGCAGGCCCAGGAAGAGTGCCTGGAGGTGATTCGCAAAATGGAAGCGGATCTGGAAGATGTCAGGGCGCAGTTGGCGTCGGAACGCCTGATGCGTCCGGGTGACGATGTCTATCCGACGGTTTTCGGTACGCCGCCGCCCGGTCGCGATGCCGATGCCCTGCCCGTGGACTGTGAAAAGGTCGCGGTGCAGCTGACCTCTTTTTTCAATTACCTGGACGGCCGTTCATACCTGTCCGCCCGGGATCTGGAGGGGGGCAGCGCCGGTTTTTTCCGTGACTGCGCGGAACGGCTCATGGCCGATCCGCCGGTAAACATCGCGGAGATGAAGGACATGTTCCGCCTGGTAAAGAATGTGACCCATTTTTACCGGGTACTGGGAAAAGACCGCCTGATCCTGGTCAAGGATATCCTGGCCGCTGAAGAACGGGTTCTGGAACCGGCCATGGCGATGTTTTATGCCGGGATTGCCGAATGCCGTCAGCCTCTGCCCGGTGACGGAGAACCGCTGCCCATCGAACGGCTTTACGATTATGCCGGTTATTTCCTCAACACCCTCGGCGGGCGAAGTTACCTGCTGAGGCGGGAATCCAAGCTGCGCATGCTGGTGAGCTATTACGCCATTTTAATCGTCGACCGGGCCAACGACGAGAAGTTCAACCAGTACGGCATCGATGTCCGCCCCTATATCGACTACCTGTTTTATGATATTTCCAACCAGAAAGGACTGGCCTACCGGGAACGCTACCTGACCCGCCTGACCGCACTGCGGGATAAGTACATGTAAAACTTTTGTCACATTGCCTTTCTTGCTTGTCCCGCGCCATCGTCCCCGATAAGGATACAGCGTTTCAAAACGACCTGTATCTGTCGAACTATTTCAAACGACCGGGGACGGTGCAACAAATGAAAATGCCTGAGTTGAAAATCGGACACCTGATCAGTCGGCTCCCCATTATTCAGGGGGGCATGGGCGTGGGGATCTCCATGTCCGGCCTGGCTTCCGCCGTGGCCAACGCCGGTGGTATCGGCGTCATCGCCGGTGCGATGGCCGGCATCACCGAAAAGGATGTCTCCACCAACGGGCTGGAGGCCAACTGCCGCGCCCTTTCCCGGGAAATCCGCAAAGCCAGGGAGAAGACCCGCGGGATTGTGGGGGTCAACATCATGGTGGCGCTGACCCATTTTGCAGACCTGGTCAAAACCGCCATCGCCGAGAAAATAGACATCATTTTTGCCGGTGCGGGGCTGCCGCTGGACCTGCCCGGTTTCCTGAAAAAAGGGGACCGCACCCGGCTCGTGCCAATCGTTTCGTCGGGCCGGGCCGCTGCCCTGATCTGTAAACGATGGTTCCAGCGCTACGGCTACCTGCCCGATGCCTTCGTGGTGGAGGGGCCCAAAGCCGGCGGGCACCTCGGATTCAAAGCCGAGCAGCTCGATGATCCCGCTTTCAGTTTAGAGACCCTGGTGGCCGATGTGGTCGCCGAGATGAAGAAGGTCGAGGCGGAGCACGGCATCCGGATTCCGGTCATCGCTGCCGGTGGCGTCTATGACGGCGATGATATCCGGCGATTCCTGCAGATCGGCGCCAGTGGCGTCCAGATGGGCACCCGGTTCGTGGCCACCCACGAATGCGATGCGGACCCGATTTTCAAGCAGTCTTATGTGGATGCGCGAAAAGAGGACCTGATGGTCATCAAAAGCCCGGTGGGGCTCCCCGGAAGAGCCCTGAAAAACCAGTTTTTGGTGGATGTGGCCGCCGGCGTCAGGCGGCCTTTCCGCTGTCCGTATCACTGCATCAAGACCTGCGATCCGGAGAAGAGCCCCTACTGCATCGGTATGGCCCTGGCCTCCGCCAGGCGGGGCAAGTTGAAAAACGGTTTCGCCTTCGCCGGTGCCAATGCTTTCCGTGTGGACGAAATTGTCTCCGTCAAGGAGTTGATGCGATCCCTGGAAACCGGTTACGATCGGGCTACGGGCTGACGGCACCCGCTTTTCCGCCTTTCTTTTTTTCTTCCAGCTGATATATTGGGCGCCGGAGAATCCGGCGCCTTTTTTGTGCCCGGCTGCCGATTTCCCGTCTTTACTGCCCTTCATTCAAACCGGTTCACGGCCGGCCTGCAGGCCAGATCCCTTGTCGAGTCGGCCGATTGATAATTAAATTGTGGCGGCCGTTTCACGCCGGGTTCGCCGGCAGCGATGGTCGCCCTGTATCAACGATCGTCCCGCAAGGAGGTGCAGCATGGTAGAGAAGGTGATCATCATGGGGGCCGCAGGCCGGGATTTTCACAATTTCAATGTTTATTTCCGGGATAACCTCCGGTACCAGGTGGTGGGATTCACGGCCACCCAGATTCCCGATATCGACGGCCGCATGTATCCGGCGCAACTTGCCGGCAGCCGGTATCCCGATGGCATCCCCATTTACCCGGACAGCCGGCTGGCAGAACTCATCCAACGGCACGGGGTGGACCTGGTGGCCTTTTCATACAGCGACGTGCCCCATGTGGAGGTGATGCACAAGGCTTCCCTGACCACCGCCGCCGGTGCCGATTTTATCATTATCGGCGCCCCTTACACCATGCTGACATCCAACAGGACGGTGATCTCGGTCTGTGCGGTGCGCACCGGCTGCGGAAAATCCCAAACCAGCCGGAAAGTCATCCAGATATTGAAGCGCATGGGAAAACGCGTGGTTTCCGTTCGTCATCCCATGCCCTATGGCGATCTTACCCGGCAGATCGTTCAGCGGTTCTCTTCCCGCGAGGATCTTGACCGCCAGCACTGTACCATCGAAGAACGGGAAGAATATGAACCGGTCATCGACATGGGGGCCGTCGTCTATGCCGGTGTCGACTACGGGCTGATCCTGGAAGCGGCGGAAAAAGAGGCCGATGTCATTGTCTGGGACGGTGGCAACAACGACACTCCGTTTTTCAGGCCGGACGTCAATATCGTGGTTTTCGACCCCCACCGCGCCGGGCATGAAACCCGCTACCACCCCGGTGAAACCAATCTGCTCATGGCCGATGTCGCCGTGATCAACAAGGTGGACAGTGCCGAGCCCGAGAAGGTGGAGCAGGTTCGCAAAACCATTGAAAAACACAATCCAAAGGCGGCCATTATCATGGCCGACTCCGCGGTCCTGGTGGACGATCCAAGCCTCATAAGAGGCAAACGGGTCCTGGTGGTGGAGGACGGGCCCACGCTGACCCATGGTGAAATGACCTACGGCGCCGGTGTCATTGCCGCCCGCCGGTTCGGTGCCGCTTCCCTTGCCGACCCGCGCCCCTGCCTCAAAGGATCATTGGCGGAAACGTTCAACGACTATCCCCATATCGGCACGTTGCTTCCTGCCATGGGCTATAGCCCCGCCCAAATTAAGGACCTGGAAGATACCATCAACGACTGCCCCTGTGACTTGGTCCTTTCGGCCACGCCCATTGACCTCACAGCCGTGGTGACCGTGGATAAACCGGTGGTTCGTGTGCGTTACGAGTACAAGGACAACAGCGAGCCCACCCTCGAAGCGGTGATCCGCAAGCAGCTTGAGGGCGGGCTCTGAAAAAGCGCCGCCGTGTCCCGTGTCCGCGCCCCCTGAAAACAGTGCAAAACGCCGGTTTCCGGAGAGTTGACGGGGCTGCGATGTTTCGGTAACGTCAAGGTTGCATGTGATAGGCAAACCGATAGTATTCCATTAACTTCATCAGACCGGGAGGGACCATGATTGTCGGCATCTTAAAGGAGATCAAGACGGAAGAGAACCGGGTGTGCATGACTCCGGCGGGGGCGGAAGTGATGATCCACAACGGGCACACGGTACTGGTGGAAAAAGACGCCGGCGCCGGCAGCGGCTTTGCCGACGCGGCTTACGCCGGGGCCGGGGCCCGTATCGTCGACACCCCGAAGGAGATCTTCGATGCGGCCGACATGGTCATGCACGTCAAAGAGCCCCTGCCCCCCGAGTACGACCTGATCCGGGAGGGACAGATCGTGTTCACCTACCTGCACCTGGCGGCCGACGAGACCCAGACGCGGGCGTTGATCAAGAGCCGCAGTGTCAGCATCGCCTACGAGACCATCCAGAAGGCCGACGGCAGCCTGCCGCTGCTGACGCCCATGAGCGAGGTGGCCGGTCGCATGGCCATCCAGCAGGGGGCCAAGTACCTGGAGATGGCCCAGGGCGGCCACGGGGTGCTGCTGGGAGGCGTTCCCGGCGTGGACCCGGGCACGGTGGTGGTGATCGGCGGCGGCGTGGTGGGGGTCAACGCGGCCAAGATGGCCTGCGGCCTGGGGGCCAAGGTCTACCTGCTGGACATGAACCTGGACCGGCTGCGCTACCTGAGCGACGTGATGCCGGCCAACTGCTTCACCTTGATGTCCAGCCCGGCGACGATCCGCAAGCTGGTCAAAGAGGCCGACGTGGTGGTGGGGGCCGTGCTGATTCCCGGGGCCAAGGCCCCGCGGCTGGTGACCCGTGACATGCTGGGAACCATGAAGAAGGGGTCGGTGCTGGTGGATGTGGCCATCGACCAGGGGGGCTGTTTCGAGACCTCCAGGGCCACCACCCACGGCAGCCCCACCTACGTGGTGGACGGGGTGGTGCACTACTGCGTGGCCAACATGCCCGGTGCGGTGGCCAAGACCTCGACCCTGGCGTTGACCAACGCCACCCTGCCCTATGCGGTGGAGATCGCCAACAAGGGGTGGAAGCGGGCCATGCAGGAGAACGCCGAAATCAAGCCGGGCGCCAACGTGATCGACGGCAAGGTCACCTACCGGGCCGTGGCCGAGGCGTTCGGCATGGCATACACGCCTGTTGAAGAGATGATGTCGTAAACCGGGCGTTGATGGCGCAACGAAGGAAGGATGAGGGGGCGTCCGGCTTTCTATAGCCAGCCGGAGCCCCCTTTTGGGTTTATCCGCTAAAAACGGCCTCCGGCAGCGATGCCTGCGTCATCTGTCTTTCCCATCGCGGCAGGATGCGGCTCCCTAGCCGGCTGCAAGGAGCCCTTATCCGCCCCCACCGCCTTGCAGGCGTTTTGTCATTCGTCTGAAGAGGGTTTCTATCCGTTCTTCTGCCCGGCTAAGGTCGGCCGTCGATGTAAAACCGGAATCGAGTTCCTTGAAAATGTGGTCGAATCGCGATGCGGGGATGTCAGGGGCTGTCCGTTCCACCGGTGGCCGCCGGTACCGGCCGTCTTCGAAAAAGTAGTTGCCCGCCCCCGGTGCATCCTGTCGACGGAAGGGCCAGTTCAACTTAAGCCCGGCAAAGGCCCGGAAAAGCGATGCGGTGCCGGCGCCATCTGAAACGTCGGCCTCGCGGACAGGCCGACCGATCCGGCTCTCCAGTTCCTCAAAGAAGGCGGACAGCAGATGCCGTTCGGTAACGATGAGCCCGTGCAGGTACCAGTGGTCCATGCTCCGGCGCACGACGTTCAGCCATCGGGCCGGCAATTGCCGGACGCTGGGGCAGAAATAGGTGCGGCAGGCCATGCCGCCGTAGTAGCTCAGTCCGCGCCAGTCCAGGCCGTCGTTGCCGTCTGCCAGGGGATGCAGCAGGCAGCCCACCCGGCGGCCCGTGTCCGCGATGATTCCCAGAAAAGGACAGTGGTGAAACTCCGGGAAGGGGTGCTGGCGGGGTTCGCTGCCTTCGACCCGTTCCTTGAACGCGTCAATCCCGGCCACGGTGCGCGGGACGTCGGCGAACCATCCGGTCCGGCGCACCAGCATGGCTTCCAGTGCCTGGGGGGACGGATCGGCCACATTGTAAAGTCCGCAGCAGGCTCCGCAGGAGACGTCGGGGCTCACCTGGCACAGGTAAACCGTTTTGCTGCTGCTCGGCGGGCAGGTGTTCATGATTTTCCGTCGGTGAATTAAGGTTTATTCTGGTTCATCGGTGATGCCGTCGGTCTGGCAGCACTTATTCCAGATATTTTTACAGAATCCAAGGACTTTTGCATTTCGATCCAATGAAAATGAGGATGACCTGCCTTACCTTCGGATTTGGGCCAGGCCAGGGGGCAGATGGCCTCTGACCGCCTTCATCCCTGGCGTCAATTGGGTAAACCGCACCATATAATTAGACACTATTATCGATAAATTATGGGTTTCTTTTTTCCCAGCCCAATGCTTCCGTTGTGGCCGAAATTTTTTAACATGTAGAAAATAATGACAATATACCCCTGTTAAGCTTCTGGCCCATTGCTTGCTTTGTTAATATACCGGTTCCCATCCTTGAATCCAGCGATACGATTCATCGTCTCCCGGCCTTTTTCCAACGCAACAATGATGGAATAAGAGGATTGGCGCAAATATGAAAGAAACGTTCAACAATGCCGGCGACAGGCAGCAGCAGAGGTCCATGACGAGTGATCAATGCCTTCAGGAGGCCCTGGCTGAACGCGAACGGTTTCTGGGTCGTAATGCGCACCTGAGGCCCTACCAGGCGGAGATCGACAGGGTGCTGGACCAGTCCGGAAACTGCCGGGGTCGCATGGAGGTCCTGGGGACCTTGCTGCAGGGCAAGCTGCTTGAAATGCAGAAAGAACTCTACACCCTCTCCAAAATGCTCCAGGCGTCCGTCAACTCCAATTAACGATCCCCGTGGCAATGCGGCCGTGTTTCGATGCAACAGGCTCCCCATCGGTGAAGGGGCGGGGAGTGCCAGCCGAAATTATTCAAACACCTCCGGACGCCACCGACCAAGAATCCGAATATGCCCTGAAAAGCAGGCTGCCGGGTACAAGTTGGAACAGAAAAAAACATATGCTCCCAACTTGGGCACCACGGTCTACTTGCCCGGCCAATGAGGCAACGCCGGCCCTGGTGTGGCGGCTGACATAAAAAAGGGCAAGACCCGCAGCTGGGTCTTGCCCAAGAGATGTGTGCCAGGCATGGCGCAATTCTATAGGGTGCAAGTCCCGAACAGGCCGTATTGGTCGGAACTGTTAGCCAAAGGCAAGGGCGTTGTCGCGAGGCAAGGTCTGGAGGAAGCCGGAGGCAAAACCCGGACCCGACGAACAGAAACCGGATACAAGGCCGATGCTCGCAGGGTAATCTGGCCATAGACAGAGAAGCCCGATAGCCACTCGGATGCGACATAGGTAAATCCGGCGGGAACCGGGTGAAAGAATTCCGTCTTACCCTGGGAGATCTCAAAACGTGTCTGACGAGCAGACTACCGATGTCGCAAGGCTACGGGATGCGTTTGGAGAAGTCAGCAGAGGCCATAGTAGACCAGACCGGTTGAAGGGCCGAATCCTTTAGTCCAAGGAGCAGTCTGAGACATCTCGATGAACGTGGAGCGGCAGCAAGGTATAACAGAACAACTGAGCCTGTTCGAGCAGGTAGGATCGGTTATACGCCCCGTCGATTTTGGAGAAGCCGGAAGCGGATCTGGAACGAGCGAGGAGCAGCAAGCGTTTGCGGCGGTGGCCCAGCAACGAGCCTTGACGCAGGACCTGATGGAACGGGTGGTCCTTCCATCCAACCTGAACGCTGCCTATCGGCGTGTGAAAGCCAACAAGGGATCAGCAGGGATCGACGGGATGACCGTCGACGACCTAAGCCCGTGGCTGAGCACCCATAAAGGGCAGTTGATCGAGCAGTTGGTCACCGGCACCTACAAGCCCTGTCAGATCAGGGGCGTGCAAATCCCCAAGCCAGCCGGTGGTATGCGACAATTGGGTATACCAACGGTGGTGGATCGGCTTGTCCAGCAGGCAATCCTGCAGGTATTGGAGCCAATTCTGGACGCGACGTTTTCACCTGCCAGCCATGGCTTTCGGCCAAGGCACAGCGCCCACACAGCACTGAAACAAGCTCAGGAGTACGTGGCCTCTGGCCATGAGGTCGTGGTGGACATGGACCTGGAGAAGTTTTTCGACCGGGTCAACCACGATGTGCTGATGGGTCGTCTATGCCGCTGGATCGGAGACAAACGGCTTCTGCGGGTTATTCGTCGGTTCCTGGAGGCGGGCATGCTGCAAGAGGGGGTAAAAATACGCCGTGTGGAAGGGACTCCGCAAGGCGGTCCCTTAGATGAGCTGCCTTGTGCCCTGTGCGGAAAAATGGGAGGGGTTTGTGATTGTGGCAAATGATCATTTTAAAATACTGACTTTCAGGCCAAATAACCCCACCGATATTATATGAAATTGTTTTATTTGAGGGATGTAATTCTGTCTTAATTGGTCATTTTCAGGGGAAATCACATTTTAACTGGGGAATGTTGCATTATTAATACAAAACAATCCAACAAATGGGGGGACGATTTGTGTATGCAAGGAGGCCCAAAGTTCAATTCCTTACAACGCCACCGAGCACACAAAAATATACACAAGGGCAGGATAGAAGGCCAACTGCTTAACAGAAAGAACAAAGCGGTTCAGGCTGGCCTTATTTTTAATTTCCTCGAATTCGGGGGGATTAAAATTAAAATCCGGATTATCGTCTCTTATTCAGCTGTTTAGAAATCCAAGCCGGATTTTTTCGCATTGGCAAAATAGCCACAACATAAGCAATCTTTTCAACCACTTCGTAATAGATCGCATATGGAAAGCGCTTGGCAAACATCTGGAACAGACCAAGCTTTTTGGAATGAATCCCAGCGTAAACGATCAAAGATTCAATATCAGCGACCATGCAATCCCAAAAATAATTGCCTACGCCAAGTTCTTGAAGATCATAAAAGGCTTTTCCCTCATTCAAGTCATCAACGGCTTCTTGCAATACTAAGACATCTTTAACCTTCATTGCCCTCGGCTCGTCTTAAGCTCTGATATTGAGATGAATTTTGCACTACCATCAGCGATAGCTTTTTTCCTTTGTTCCAATATGCGTGTGTGCCATTCAGGAGTATTCATTTCACCGCCCTCATAGAGCATGGAATCCCAAAGGGCTTCCATTACCTGAATGCGCTCGGCACTGCTTAACTTTTTTAACTCATCTATATTCATTGGAAAGCCTCCAAAAAAACATAATGGTTATACCCAAACAGACTATTGAATGCCTTGCTGAATATCGGCCCTGCTGGACCAATCATATCGGAAAACAAATAGTTTTCAATCAAAAACTTAATCAATGAATACAAACAATTATATTCTATATCAAAATTTCCATCAAATTAAATGTGGAAAATTGTAGCGCTTAGCTGTGGTAGAGACACGATTCGGTGAGACCTACGCGATTATCCTGTGTGTTGATTTTCAAATTAAATGGACGGATTTTTCCTGATTATTTTGAACCAATTGATCGATTTCCAGATTATTTGAACGGGGGCTGTAAATTTTACAAGCCCCCGTCGTTTTCTCACCTTAAAATATTTCGGTAGCCGCCCGCCGGACATGCTCGGCAGTAACGGTCGTGGATTGATCGCTGGCCGCGGCAATCAATGCACCCCTGGCCACTTAGGTTGGCGGGATTAACGACGGCTGAAATTGTCGCGGCGTTGGACATGGCGATTGCGACGGCCAAGGCAGCGAGACGTTAGCCAGTGTCCATCCACGGGAATAACTACCCGTAATAAATAAGAAACGCGCATTTTGTTGTAGCTTTATTCTTCTCGTTGTAGTATATTGAAAGTCTCCAAACAACCAATATCATTACAAAAGAAAGAAAAAGGCGAAACACAAAATGCGCGAAAAATGGCAAAAACAGATGCCGCTGATGCCTCAGATAAAAGACCACGCCCAAGCAAAAGAACTCACAGCCATCAGTGACATCATTGATGGGCACCCTATCATCTGCGATCGCGTTCTTCAAGATTTGAACAAGGGCAAGTTGGTCGCCTATCGAAAAGGTGCCGGTGGCATGAGTGCTGACCAGGTGCTTCGTTGTGCCATTGTGAAAGTCCTTTTCGGTTTTACGTATGAAGACTTGGCCTTTCATATCGTCGATTCGCAGGCATTGAGCTGGTTTTGCCGTATCGGCATCGCCGACAAGGGATACAAGAAATCTGCGCTGAACAAGAACATCAAAGCCATATCGGACATCACCTGGGAACTGATCAACACGGACCTTTTGGGATATGCGAAACAAAAGGGCATTGAAAAGGGTCGTCAAGTCCGTGTGGATTGCACATGCGTTGAAACCCACATCCATCACCCCACCGACTCCAACCTGTTGTGGGATGGTGTTCGGGTGCTGACAAGGCTGGTCGACCGCTGCCGGGAAGATTTTCGGGTTAACGTTCCTGGTTTCCATAACCATACCCGTGTTGCCAAACGTCGGATGCTGGCGGTGATGAATGCCAAACGCAAGATCACGCGTAAGGCCGCCTACGTGGATCTGCTCAAAACCAGTCGCAAAGTGGTCGGGTACGCCCACAGGGCTGTCGCTGCGATCAACACCGGTGGGACCATAGACCCTCTGGCCATGGCACTTGGCTTCCAGATCGAACATTTTGTTGACTTGACCCGTAGGGTGATCCACCAGACCGAACGCCGGGTTCTTCATGGAGAAACTGTCGATGCCAAAGACAAGGTGGTATCGGTGTTCGAGCCACATACCGACATCATCGTCAAGGATCGACGCGATACGCTGTTTGGCCACAAAATCTGTCTGACCGGCGGCGCTTCGAACCTGATTCTGGACTGTGTAGTCACCGAAGGTAATCCAGCCGACACGGATCTGACCATACCCATGCTGGACCGGCAAAAACAGATCTATGGCCGTTATCCCCTCAAGGCCAGCTTCGATGGCGGTTTTGCATCCAAGGAGAACTTGAAACAGGCCAAATCGCGTAAGATCAAAGACGTCTGTTTTGCCAAAAAGCGAGGTCTATCAGAAACCGACATGTGCCGCAGCCAGTATGTTTATCGCAGGTTACGCCGTTTTCGAGCCGGAATTGAAGCTGGCATTTCCTGGCTGAAGCGTTGTCTTGGCCTTTCCCGATGTACCTGGAAAGGATGGGACTCGTTTAAATCCTATGTCTGGTCGTCGATTGTGGCCGCGAACTTGCTGACCATCGCCAGGGCCAAGCCAGCCACTTGAGAGCTTAACCGCTTCCGCATCTTAAAAACTGGTTGAACAAGTGCGCTTGGATTAAGCCGATTTTGATTGATTAGTCACAACTCAATGTAACGATGGTGAGAAATATCCTGCCGAGGATTCTACTGCTCCATATTTTTTGCGACTCGGCTCTGAGAATCACCATTTATGGATGGACACTAGCTTGCTTTTTGCCTGTTTTTTTAAGGTTCGTTATTTTTTTGAGCATGCTGTTTATCTGATAGTCAATTTCTCCGGCTGTCATTAATTCTGGCGTATCATTGAGTTGTACGAATCGGAATTTGACGAATGGTTGAAAAAGCATACCATCCGGTTCTGGCTCCACTACCTCAATGTTGAATGAACACTGCATCTTCAATCTCCTTTATTGCTATTGATTTTGATGTACAGAGACATTCAACCAATAATCAAAGGGTCAGTCAAAAAAAGTTGACACTATGTTGACACCCCAAAAATCCGCCTTCGGCAACGAATAAAAAACCGGGCTAAATGCCCGGTTTTATTAAGTCGATTGGTGCCCCCGGCAGGATTCGAACCTGCGGCGCACGGATTAGGAATCCGATGCTCTATCCCCTGAGCTACGGGGGCGTTTGGGTAGGGTTATTCGATTTTGACCGACTGTCCCGGGTAGATGGTGCTCCGGGGGGTCAGGTTGTTGATTTTCAGGAAATGGTTCAGTGACATGTTATTTTTCCGGGCAATGAGATAGGGGCTGTCGCCCTGTCTCACGTAATAGGTTGCCGATCCCCTGGACGGTGTTGCCCCGGCGCTTTTCTGCGAGGGGACCTTCAGCACCTGGTTGATGCGCAACCGGGTGGTCGAGAGACGGTTCACCTTCTGAATTTTCTGGGTGGTCGTACCATATCGCTTGGCGATAATCCACAGGGAATCGCCGCTTTTGACCACGTGTTTCCGATTCCACGCGGCGGGAGAAGGCGCCGTGGCCGGCGCGCGTGTGATGACCATCCCGCGCTGGGGGATTTTAAGCTTCTTTCCGGCCACGATATAGCTGGACCGCTTCAGATTGTTGGCCCACATGATTTTTTTGACACTGGTATGGTAACGCCGGGCGATGGTGGACAGGGTTTCCCCCTTTTTGACCCGGTGGTAAACGAATGCAGGGCGGGGGGGGGATGAAACCGGCACCTGGTCAATGGACGCCAGCAGCAGGTCTTTTTTGCCGACCGGTACCCGCACGGTGTATCCTCTGGGGGGCAGCACGCTGTACCGGAGTTCGGGGTTGAGTTCCTTGAGGACCTCGCGTGTGGTTCCGAGGGGCACGGCCAGATCTTTCAGGTGGATCTGGCGATTGACATCCACCGTTTCGAAAACCAGTGGCTGATACGCATCGATATCCGCCATCCCGTATTTTTCCAGGTTTTCGATGACGTGCAGGGCCGCCAGAAAACGGGGGACATAGCGCGCGGTCTCAAAGGGCAGGCGGCCGAAAAGATCCCAGAAATCGTCCAGGTAGTTGATGTTCTGCGTCCGGATCACACGCAGCACCCGCCCCTCACCGCAATTGTAGGCAGCCAGCACGGTGGACCAGTCTCCGAAAATGCTGTGGAGTTCTTTGAGATAGGCGATGGCGGCATCGCTGGATTTTTCAAAATCGATGCGTTCGTCGATATACTGGTCTCGCTTCAGGCCGAACTTGTAGCCCGTTGACGGTATGAACTGCCATAACCCCAGTGCCCGGGCCCGGGATAGCGCTTTGACTTTGAAACCGCTCTCGATCAGCGGGAGCCATGACAACTCGGCGGGCAGGCCGGCGGCTTCCAGTTTCCGCAGGATCATGGGGCGGTATTTACCGGAACGTTTGTAGGACTCGATAAAAAAACGCCTTTCGGGGCCCCTGGTGAACAGGTTGATCTCCCTCTGGATGTTGGCGTTGATCTCGCGTGGAATGGCATTGTGATTGCCATTGACAACGATATTCCGTGATGCGTAGATTTCGAGTATGCGCTTGGAAATAAGGAACCGCAGGTCTTCTTTTTGCTGAACCAGTTTGGGGGGGTCGTCCGGTTCGATCGTCAGGATCAGGGAATAGGCCCGGTCCAGGGACTCCAGGGCATTTTCGAGTTCCCCCTTTTGCCAGAAATCCTGGGCGGCTTCGCAGAACACCAATGCTTCGTCCAGTTGCTGCTGAATGCCGTTGGCTGAAGAAACGGGGTCTGCGGCAACAGGGTCGATCACCTCGGTGCTGTCAACTGAAATTTCTGCATCTGACGGGGCAACCATTGGCGGAACTTCCCATTCGGCTGCCATCGCGGATGGCTGGTTGACAACAACGGTGTCATCGGGCGGGGACGGATCCGCCGGGACGGGACTGATTTCTGCGCTGGGAACTTCAACGGCAGGCGACAGATAGGCGTCGGCTGTCGGTTCGGAGGTCCGGTCGGCGGGCTGGTGGGCGCATCCGGAAAAAAGAATCAGCATTAAACAGATAATGGGTCTCATAATATAGGAAGGCAATTCAGGGTCCTCTTTTTGACGATCATATGATAAGTGACGAACGAATCGAGCCAATGCAAAACCGCTTGTTTCCAGGGTCCATACACATTGGACCGCTTCTTTGTCAAGTTGCGATGGTTCAGCCGGAAGGAAATCCGGATTCAGCGCAAGGCCAGTAACCCCGGTTTCCTTTTTATGCTGTTATCGTTCCATTGCACCGCAAACTTTAGCCCGGCAACGGCCGGTTGGTCGTCAGGCTCTGATTTTGCTGACTTGAGAGAATGACGGGGCGCGTGTATACATATTTTTTTTTGGGATAGAAAAAATTTTGCTTGAAAATTTAAAAAAGAGGGTGTAAAAGACGTCGTTTCAATCAATCAATTTTAAGGTTACCTGTTAACCCGTCTGATTGGTTTGTTCTTTCAGAACCTTGTCCGCCAGCGTAGCTCAGATGGTAGAGCTACTGATTTGTAATCAGTGGGTCGGGGGTTCGAGTCCCTCCGCTGGCTCCAGTGTTGACAGCTGATCATATGGTGGGGTTCCCGAGTGGTCAAAGGGAACAGACTGTAAATCTGTCGGCGATGCCTTCGGAGGTTCAAATCCTCCCCCCACCACCAATTTTATACTGGGTAAGTTCCTGTAGGAGATCGTTGCAAGCGAAGGATCGATAGCGTACTACATGGCTTGCTTTTTTGTTGCGTCATGCGATGCGGCAAACACTAATGGGCAGTGTCAATGTCAAGATCGTGGGTATTTGAACGCGGGAGTAGCTCAGTTGGTAGAGCTTCAGCCTTCCAAGCTGAATGTCGCGAGTTCGAGCCTCGTCTCCCGCTCCATTGACTTTGATACGGCTCGTTTACAGCCTGCCTTTAATTGCTCTTTTTCTTGTTGCTTCTAAAGCCCACGTAGCTCAGTCGGTAGAGCGCTTCCTTGGTAAGGAAGAGGTTCATCGGTTCAATTCCGATCGTGGGCTCCACCTTTTGCCCATTGCTTTTAGAAAATTGAAATAGCCAGTAATTGTCCATTCAGGGAGGTTTTAAAATGGCGAAGGAAAAATTTGAGAGGACGAAGCCGCACGTAAACGTAGGGACCATCGGTCACATTGACCATGGCAAGACGACATTGACGGCTGCGATCACAAAGTTGAGCGGTTTGAAGGGGATGGCGGATTTTATTCCTTTCGATCAGATTGACAAGGCGCCTGAAGAAAAAGAGCGTGGAATCACGATCGCCACGGCCCACGTCGAGTACGAGACGGCCACTCGCCATTATGCGCACGTGGACTGCCCGGGCCATGCGGACTACATCAAGAACATGATCACCGGTGCAGCCCAGATGGACGGCGCGATCCTGGTCGTCGGAGCCGATGACGGCCCGATGCCCCAGACGCGTGAGCACATCCTGCTGGCCCGCCAGGTGGGTGTCCCCCGGATCATCGTATTTTTGAACAAATGCGACATGGTCGACGACGAAGAGCTGATCGAGCTGGTGGAGCTGGAGCTGCGCGAACTGCTGGACAAGTACGAGTTTCCCGGCGACGACACCCCGATCATCCGCGGCAGCGCCCTCAAGGCCCTGGAGTCCGATGATACGGAGTCTGCCGAAGCCAAGTGCATCTTCGAGCTTCTGGATGCCATCGACGCCTACATCCCCGAGCCCGAGCGCGATGTGGACAAGCCGTTTCTGATGCCCATCGAGGACGTGTTCAGCATCTCCGGCCGCGGTACCGTGGTGACGGGGCGTGTGGAGCGCGGCATCGTCCATGTGAGCGACGCGGTAGAGATCGTGGGTATCCGCGAGACCACGAAGACGGTGTGTACGGGCGTGGAGATGTTCCGCAAGCTGCTCGACGAAGGTCAGGCCGGTGACAATATCGGCGTTCTGCTTCGCGGCACCAAGCGTGACGAAGTCGAGCGCGGCCAGGTGGTGGCGGCACCGGGAACGATTACGCCGCACACCAAGTTCAAGGCCGAGGCGTATATCCTGAGCAAGGAAGAGGGCGGTCGTCATACGCCGTTTTTCAACGGATACCGTCCGCAGTTTTACTTCCGTACCACGGATGTGACCGGTATCCTGAATCTGCCTGAAGGCGTCGAGATGGTGATGCCTGGCGACAACGTGGCCATCACCGCCGAACTGATTACGCCGATCGCCATGGAAAAAGAGCTTCGGTTCGCCATCCGTGAAGGTGGCCGTACGGTGGGTGCCGGTGTCGTCAGCGAGATAATTGAATAGTATCCCAAGGAGTGCCTTCAAGTGAGAATTATTATAACACTGGCCTGTACGGAGTGTAAGCGCAAAAATTACACGACGACCAAAAATAAACGTACAACGCCTGATAAATTGCAGTTCAGCAAATACTGTCGGTTTTGCAAAAAGCATACACCGCACAAAGAGACCAAATAAACGTGCAGGCGGACGCTGAGGGATTTATGCAGGCCAGTAGCTCTAATTGGTAGAGCATCGGACTCCAAATCCGGGTGTTGGGGGTTCGAATCCCTCCTGGCCTGCCACATTTTCAGGTGTAATCTGCAATGGTGCCGACAGTCGAAAGCCGCAAGGCATGACGGCTGTTCGCCGTAGATAATAACGGGGAATGATGGGACGGTTACTTCGAAAAAAAGATCCGAGCAAAAAAGCTAAAAAAGCGATACCTGTGGATGAAGCCGGCCGGAATTCCGACTCCCCCGCGGAAATGGGGAAACCGCTGCCGGCGGTGAAAAAAACCTACACGCCGGTCAGCAAGGCAGCGGCTGTCAAAGAAAAAACATTTATCGACAAGGGGATCCAGTTTCTCCGAGAAGTAAAAGTGGAACTCAAAAAAGTGACGTGGCCCTCTCGGAAGCAGACCATGGGGTCAACCGTCGTGGTCCTGGTCATTGTGACCATCATTTCACTTTTCCTCGGGCTTGTCGACGCAGGCCTTTCCGGCCTGATCCGCGCAGTATTGCAATAACGCAGGAGCGTTTATAGTGGCAAAAAAATGGTATATTGTTCATGTCTATTCTGGATTCGAGAACAAAGTGAAAGCTTCCCTCGAAGAAAAGATAGCTTCTTCACCCAACCCGGACAAGTTCGACAAGGTGCTCGTTCCCACTGAGGAGGTTGTTGAACTGGTCAAGGGCAAACGCCGGACTTCATCGCGAAAGTTCTATCCAGGATATCTGCTCGTCAAGATGCATCTGGACGATGAAACCTGGCACATCGTGAACAATACGCCCAAGGTAACCGGTTTTCTCGGCGGAAGGGAAAAACCGACGCCGATATCTCAGGAAGAGGCGGATACCATACTCAACCGGATGGAGGCGGGGAAAAACCAACCGCAACCCAAATACTTTTTTGAAACCGGTGACGAAATTCGGGTCATCGACGGGCCGTTCACCAATTTTAACGGCACCGTGGAGGAAGTAAACCCCGAAAAGGGGAAAATTAAAGTGCTGGTGAGTATCTTCGGCCGTTCAACCCCGGTTGAACTGGATTTTGTCCAGGTATCGAAATTATAACCGCCCCGGCAGTTTTTACCATCTAACAGAATTTTAAGGGAATCGATCGAAAAATGGCTAAAAAGGTAATGGCTCAGATCAAGCTTCAGGTTGAAGCAGGCAAGGCAAATCCGTCGCCCCCCATCGGTCCGGCCCTCGGACAGCATGGTGTCAATATCATGGATTTTTGCAAGGCGTTCAATGCGCGAACCGCTAACGATGCCGGTATGATCATCCCTGTGGTCATCACCGTTTTCCAGGACCGCTCTTTTACCTTCATCACCAAAACACCGCCCGCGGCGGTGCTGTTGAAAAAGGCCGCAAAAGTTGCCAAGGGCGCCGGCGATCCCAAACGTGATCGCGTCGGTACGGTAACGATGGCCCAGGTTGAAGAAATCGCTAAGATTAAAATGGAAGATCTGAATGCCAACGATATGGCCGCCGCATGCAAAATTATCAGCGGGACGGCCAGAAGTATGGGGATTGATGTCAATTAGCTGTGCGGGTAATGCCTGATTGTCGATCCTGAAACAAAGAGATCGCAGCAAGACGAGGGCGTGAAGCTACAAATTATCAAGGAGTGAAAGTTAAAATGCCTAAGCGTGGTAAGAAATATAACGAATCATCAAGCAAGATCGAGTCTGCCAAACGTTACGACTTCACTGAAGCGATTGATGCTGCCATCTCCTCTTCTTACGCGAAATTTGATGAAACGATAGATGTGGCTGTGCGCCTCGGGGTTGACCCCAGACATGCGGATCAGATGGTCCGCGGCACCGTCGTCTTGCCAAATGGTCTCGGAAAAGAAGTCAAGGTCCTCGTTTTTGCAAAGGGCGAAAAGGAGATGGAGGCCAAAGAAGCGGGCGCCGAGTTTGTCGGCAACGAAGAACTGGTCGAAAAAATCAAGGAGGGCTGGTTCGGATTCGATAAAGCCATTGCGACGCCGGATATGATGGGCACCGTCGGAAAGATCGGTCGGCTTCTCGGTCCACGGGGGCTGATGCCCAACGCAAAAACAGGTACGGTTACCTTTGATGTGGCCAAAACCGTTCAGGAACTCAAGGCCGGTAAGATTGATTTCCGGGTCGAAAAAGCAGGCATTGTCCATGTCCCCATGGGAAAAGTCTCGTTCGGATCGCAAAAGATCGTTGAGAACCTTTCCGCATTTCTTGAAACCATTTTGAAGTTAAAGCCATCTTCCAGCAAAGGAACCTACCTGAAAGGGATTGCCGTGTCCACGACCATGGGACCCGGTATCAAAATCGATACTGCACTGGTTAAAGATTTGGTGAAATAGGAGTGCCGGCGGCCTCCTCTATTTCTTAGGCGAAAGCCATTTTTTAACGGCAGGCGTTAAAACGCCTGTCGAATCACGCTGTCAAAGACTGTAGGTTCACAACGGCCCGTTCTGTCAAGGGTATTTGTGTATAATCGGTTTTTACCGGCCTGCCGAGACGGAGTTGGATTGTACCATGAGCCTTCCCAGAACATCGTCGCCGTAACTATGGATGTTTCAGAAGGTACTCGCATAAATCAACGCCATCATGGGCCCTCCGGTTTTTGCAGATTAAGGAAGGGGGTGTAATCAAGCATTGGATATCAACGATAAAAAAAGAATTGCTGAAGACCTTCAAGAGCGCTTCAAAAAGTCAACCATTGTTATTTTGACCGACTACAAGGGGCTTGACGTGTCATCGATGAACACGTTGAGAAGGAAACTCAGGGAAGCCAACGCCGAATACCAGGTGGCAAAAAATTCGCTTCTTGTGCGTGCTTCGGAAGGCAACGATGTCACCTTGATCAAAGACCAGTTCAAGGGACCCAGCGCCATCGCACTGAGTTACGACGACCCTGTCGGGCCGGCAAAGGTGCTTACCGATTTCCTTAAGGAAAACAAAAAGTTTGAAATCAAGGTCGGCGTGCTTAACGGCAAGGTTATTGATTTTAACGGAATTAAAGCGTTGTCTTCGCTACCGTCCAGGGAAGTCCTTCTGGCGCAGGTGCTTTCTGCGATGAACGCCGTGCCGACGTCACTCGTAACGGCACTGAGCGATGTGCCGAGAAGATTGCTCAACGTGCTTCAGGCAATCAAGGACCAGAAAGAAGCGCAAGCCTGATCAAACCTGTTTGGTCAACCGATATCGAACAACTGAAAAATTATCAAATCTGGAGGAAAAACTACCAATGGCTGATATTACCAAAGAAGACGTTATTGAGTTTATAGCGAACATGTCTGTTCTTGAGCTTTCCGAGATGGTCAAGGAGATGGAAGAAAAATTCGGCGTTTCCGCCGCCGCTCCTGTGGCCATGATGGCCGCCGGACCTGCCGGCGAGGCTGGTGGCGAGGCCGCCGAAGAAAAGAATGAATTCGACGTCGTACTCATTGCCGCAGGCGACAAGAAGATTGCCGTGATCAAAGAGGTTCGCGCCATTACCGGACTGGGGCTGAAAGAAGCAAAAGCACTGGTTGACGAAGCGCCCAAACCGGTCAAGGAGGGAGTGCCCAAGGAAGAAGCTGAAAAGATCCAGGCTCAGCTCGAAGGTGCGGGGGCGCAGGTGGAACTCAAATAAGAAAAAAGTGGCGCCAGGCGCCATGAGGATGCGTAACATTCTTTTTTTACAATATAAAGCATTGAATGTGAAAATGGGGTGCAAAGGAGAATAATCCTTTGATCCCATTTTCATATTCCTCAATCTATCTATCGGAGTTGCCATGTCGAAAAGACCAACGGCGAACAAGAGATTTCGAAAAAGCTTTGGCAAAATAAAGAAAATTGTAGAAATCCCTGATTTGATCGGTATGCAACGGGACTCGTATCAGCGATTTCTCCAAATGAACGTTGCTCCCGAAAAACGGGAAGACATCGGTTTGCAGGCAGTTTTCAAATCCGTATTTCCGATCAAGGACTTTACTGGAAGTGCTTCTCTGGAGTTTGTGTCTTATCGATTTGCCGAAATCAAACATAGTGAGGAAGAGTGCGTCCACCGTGGCATGACCTATGAATTGCCGGTTCGGATAACGGTTCGCCTGGTGGTTTATGATACCGACAAAGATACCGGTGTCTCCAATATACGCGACATCAAGGAGCAGGAGATCTACTTCGGCACCATACCCCTGATGACCGCAAAGGGAACCTTCATCATCAACGGAACCGAGCGGGTGGTCGTCAGCCAGCTGCATCGTTCGTCCGGCGTTTTCTTTGACCATGACAAGGGAAAAAGCCATTCCAGCGGTAAAATTATCTACAGCTCCCGAATCATTCCGGTCCGCGGATCCTGGATCGACCTGGAAATCGACCCCAAGGATATTGTGTACATCCGGATCGACCGTCGGCGGAAATTTCCCGTTACGGTGCTGTTCAAAGCTTTCGGCTATTCGACCGAGGATCTGCTGAGTTATTTTTACAGTACCGAGAAGATCATCGTCGAAGCCAATGAGTATTATCGGCAGGTGTCCCCTGCCATATTGAAAGGCACGCGCGCTACCAAAGATGTGGTCGACCCCGGAAGCGGCGATGTTATCGTCAAGAAAGGGCGGATGTTCACCCAGCGGGCACTCAAGCAGATGTCCAATCTCGACATTACAAGCGTTCCCATTGAACGGGAAGATCTGCTCGATAAAGCCATTGCGTTTTCCGTTGCCGACCCGGAAAGCGGGGCGGTGATATCACAAGCGAACGATGTGGTGGACGAAAGCATGTTAAAGCTGTTCGAGGATTCCGGAATCAGAGAATTCGAACTGCTTTTTATCGACGGCGCCTCCAGCAGCGATTCCATCAGGAAAACGCTCCTGCTCGATAAGGTGTCCACCAAGGAAGACGCGCTGATCGAAATCTACCGCCTGCTTCGTCCCGGAAATCCGGCGACGCCGGAAGTGGCCCAGGATTTTCTGGATCACCTTTTCTTCAAGTCCTCATACTATGACCTGTCCGGTGTCGGACGATTGAAAATCAACCTGCGGCTGGGCATTGATACGCCCGTGAATGTCAGGACTCTGCGGAAAGAGGATATCCTGCTCACCGCCAGAACCCTGGTTGAACTTCGCGACACCCAGGGCGTGGTGGACGACATCGACCATCTGGGGAACCGGCGGGTGCGGGCTGTTGGGGAGCTGCTCGAAAACCAGTACCGTATCGGCCTGGTCCGCATGGAGAGGGCCATCAAGGAACGGATGAGCCTGCAGGAGGTCGATGCCCTGATGCCCCACGACCTGGTCAATCCGAAACCCGTTTCGGCAGTTGTTAAAGAGTTTTTCGGCACAAGCCAGCTCAGTCAGTTCATGGACAAAACCAACCCCCTGTCCGAGACGACCCACAAACGCCGCCTCAGTGCATTGGGACCGGGCGGACTGACGCGGGAACGGGCCGGCTTCGAAGTCCGTGACGTTCATCCGTCCCACTACGGACGCATTTGCCCCATCGAGACGCCTGAAGGGCCCAACATCGGACTTATCGTTTCGTTGAGTACCTACGCCAAAGTGAACGATTTTGGTTTTATCGAGACGCCCTACCGGGTGGTCGACGATGCGACTGTCTCCAAAGAGGTTAAATTCCTGAGCGCTTTTGAAGAGAAGGACCATCCCATCGCCCAGGCAAATGCCCCCATCAATGATGACTCCCAGTATATCAACCCGACGGTCACGTCCAGGGTCGCCGGTGAGTTCATGATGGTCGAGCGGGACAAGATTGAGCTGATGGACATCTCGCCCAACCAGCTGGTAAGCGTTTCGGCATCACTGATTCCTTTCCTCGAAAATGATGACGCCAACCGCGCGCTGATGGGATCCAACATGCAACGCCAGGCGGTTCCCCTGATCAAGGCCGAAGCGCCCCTGGTGGGAACCGGCATCGAGGGCGTCGTGGCCAAGGATTCCGGTGTCGCGATCGTTGCCAGCCGTGACGGCGAAGTGGTTGATGTGGATGCGTCACGGATTGTTCTGCGCCATGATTCATCCGAGGCCGATGCCGACAAGCAGGTCACCATATATAACCTGCATAAATTTGTCCGTTCCAACCAGAACACCTGTTTCAACCAGCGACCCATCGTCAAAAAAGGCCAGTTCGTCCAGGCCGGTGAGATCATCGCGGATGGCCCGGCCACCGAGCAGGGAGAGCTTGCTCTGGGTAAAAACGTCACCGTGGCCTTCATGCCCTGGGGGGGATACAACTTCGAGGATTCCATCCTTGTCAGCGAGCGACTGGTGAGAGACGGTGTCTATACGTCCGTGCATATCGAAGAATTCGAAGTGGTGGCAAGGGACACGAAACTCGGAAAAGAAGAGGTCACCCGCGATATACCCAATGTGGGTGAAGAGGCGTTGAGAAACCTTGACGACAGCGGGATCATCCGGTTGGGCGCCGAAGTCAAACAGGGGGATATCCTTGTCGGCAAGATTACGCCCAAGGGGGAGACTCAGCTGTCCCCTGAAGAAAAACTGCTTCGGGCAATTTTCGGAGAAAAGGCCGGCGATGTCAAGGACACTTCTCTGCGGGTGCCGCCGGGTGTGGAAGGCATCGTCATCGATGCCAAAATTTTCTCACGGCGCGGTGTCGAAAAAGATGAACGTACCCTGGCTATCGAGTCCGCTGAAATGGCGGCCATGGAGAAGAACAAGAACGATGAAATCAAAATCATCGGTGAGAGCGTCCGGTCCCAGCTGGAAAACCTTCTGGATGGAAGCAAATGCGCCGCCCCGCTGAAAAAAGGGAAGAAGGTTTATCTGGCGAAAAACACGTCCATCGGGGCGGGCAGCCTCAAGGAGGTCCCGGTTGCCGATCTGGAGGGGCTGCTTTTCGATGACCCGGTGCTTACCGAAAAAGTCCACCAGGTGCTGGAGGTCTACCGTGCCCAGGTGGCCCGTTGCCAGGAAGAGTTCGAAGGCCGGCTGGGGCGCTATGAAAAGGGCGATGAACTTCCGCCGGGCGTCATCAAAATGGTCAAAGTCTACGTGGCCATGAAGCGCAAGCTGTCCGTCGGGGACAAGATGGCCGGTCGCCATGGAAACAAGGGCGTTGTCTCCCGGATCCTACCCGTTGAAGACATGCCCTACTTCGCCGATGGAAGAACCGTCGATATGGTGCTCAACCCGTTGGGTGTACCCTCACGAATGAACGTGGGCCAGATCCTTGAGATTCATCTGGGCCTGGCTGCAAAGGGACTCGGCGATCAACTCAATGCACTGTACGAAGAGAGCAAAACCAAGGCGCTTCGTGAAAAGCTGGGCAATATCTTTGACGAGGCGGCCGGCGATCTCAAAAATATGAGTGACACGGAGATCAAGAATCTGGCCGCTTTTTACCGGAACGGCGTTCATATGGCGACGCCGGTATTCGACGGCGCCAAAGAAGAGGAACTCAAGAAACTGCTGGTCGAGGCGGATTTGAGCCCCACCGGGCAGACGACCCTCTATGACGGCCATACCGGAGAGGCGTTCAAGGAAAAAATTACCGTCGGCACCATGTACATGCTCAAGCTTCACCATCTGGTCGATGACAAGATTCACGCCAGATCCATCGGACCTTACTCGCTGGTTACCCAGCAACCCCTCGGCGGCAAGGCCCAGTTCGGCGGACAGCGTCTTGGCGAGATGGAGGTCTGGGCCATGGAAGCTTACGGTGCCGCTCATGCCCTGCAGGAGTTTTTGACGGTCAAGTCTGATGACATGGCCGGCCGTACGCGAATGTACGAAAAGATCGTCAAAGGGCAAAACGTCCTGGAACCGGGTATTCCCGAATCGTTCAAGGTGCTCACCAAAGAGCTCCAGAGCCTCGGGCTGGATGTAACCCTTCTCGAAGAGTAATCGGGCGGTTCCGGTTCCTTTTAACGTGGCATTCCTTTGAATATCCTTAACGCCTTTACAAGGAAATAGTTATGGAAACACTATATGATTTTTTCTCCAAGCCGACAGACCCCAGGCGTTATACCGGCGTCAAAGTTTCCCTGGCCTCCTCGGACCAGATCCGACAATGGTCCCATGGTGAAATAAAAAAGCCGGAAACCATCAACTACCGGACCTTCAAGCCCGAACGGGACGGACTTTTCTGTGCCAAGATTTTCGGGCCGACCAAGGATTACGAGTGTAATTGCGGCAAATACAAGCGCATGAAGCACCGGGGCGTGATCTGCGAGAAGTGCGGCGTCGAAGTGATTCAGTCCAAGGTGCGCCGGGAGCGCATGGGCCACATTGAGCTGGCCACACCGGTTTCCCACATCTGGTTTCTTAAAAGCCTGCCCAGCAAGATCGGCAACCTTCTCGATATTACGCTCAAGAACATGGAGAAGGTGCTCTATTTTGATTCCTACATCGTTGTCGATCCCAAAGACACTGCCCTGACACGGGGCCAACTGCTGTCGGACGACAAGTATCAGGAGGCCATCGAAACATACGGCCTGGGAAAATTCGAAGCCGGCATTGGTGCGGAAGCCGTCAAGGCCCTGTTGGAAAACATTGAACTCGACGAACTCTACGTGGAACTTCGTCAGGATATCCGTGCGACCAACTCCGTGGCCAAACGGCAAAAGCTGTCCAAGCGTCTCAAAATTGTGGATGCGTTTATGCGGTCCGGCCTGGAGCCCGTGTGGATGATCATGGACGTTATCCCCGTGCTGCCTCCCGACCTCAGGCCCCTTGTGCCGCTTGAAGGCGGGCGGTTCGCTACCTCCGACCTGAACGATCTCTACCGCCGCGTGATCAACCGCAACAACCGGCTCAAACGGCTCATGGATCTGAAGGCGCCGGAAATCATTGTCCGCAATGAAAAACGGATGCTGCAGGAATCGGTGGATGTCCTCTTCGACAACGGCCGTCACGGCCGGGTGATCACCGGAACGAACAAGCGCCCCCTCAAATCATTGAGCGATACCCTGAAGGGAAAACAGGGCCGTTTCCGCCAGAACCTTCTCGGGAAACGGGTGGACTACTCCGGTCGTACGGTGATTACCGTGGGGCCGAACCTTCGTCTCCATCAGTGCGGCCTGCCGAAGAAGATGGCTCTGGAACTGTTCAAACCCTTTGTCTACTATCGGTTGGAACAAAAAGGCCTGGTCTCCACCGTAAAAAGCGCCAAGAAGATGGTCGAGCGGGAGGTTCCGGAGGTGTGGGACACGCTCGACGAAGTCGTCAAGGAGTACCCGGTGATGCTCAACCGTGCGCCGACCCTGCATCGTTTGGGTATTCAGGCCTTTGAACCGACATTGATCGAAGGCAAGGCCATCCAGCTTCACCCGCTGGTCTGTACGGCCTTCAATGCCGACTTCGACGGGGACCAGATGGCCGTTCACGTTCCCCTGTCCGTCGAGTCCCAGATCGAAGCCCGGGTGCTGATGCTATCCAGCAACAATATCCTTTCTCCGGCCAACGGCAGTCCCATTATCGTTCCCAGCCAGGACATCGTTTTAGGGTTGTATTACATGACCCGTGGCAAAGACGGCTGCAGGGGGGAGGGGCGGATCTTTTCCAACCCGGAAGAAGTCCGGGCGGCCTACGACGACCGGGCTGTCGAACTGCATGCCAATGTTACGGTCCGGATCGATCGGCAACGGGTGGAAACCACTGTGGGCCGGCTCCTCCTGTGGGAGATCATGCCCAAGGAGGAAGTGGTTCAGTTGCGCCACATCATGATCGGCGACGAAAAAATAATGGCCAAGGTTGCCAAAAAGGCCCAGGCCGGAGAAGACTTTTCTGATCTCGTTGCCACTTATTCCGAAAGCCCGGACAAAGAAAACAACGGTGACATCGGGCTCCTGAAAAAAGACGAGGTCATGCGGTTATTCGGTGTGGCATCGGATGACGCCGATGCGCTGTTCAGCCTGTCGGCCGACGACATCTCACCCATCATGCCCGGTGATGGGGGAATCCACCTTTTCCAGATGGTGGAACGACGCCCGGAAATCCCCTTTGACATTATCAACAAGGTTATGGACAAGGGCTCCCTGCGCGGACTGGTCGATTACGTCTATCGGAACCTGGGCGCAAAAGCCACGGTGATCCTGGCGGACCGCCTCAAAGATATCGGGTATAAATATTCCACCAAAGGCGGCCTTTCCATCTCCATCGACGCCATGATCATCCCCAAGAAAAAGGGGACGATACTCAATCGGGCGGAGACGCAGGTTGTCGAGATCGGGCGGCAGTATACCGAGGGGCTTATCACCCAGGGCGAGAAATACAACAAGGTGGTCGACATCTGGGCCAAAGCGACCGACGATGTGGCCAATGAGATGATGGACGCCATGAAGGTTGAAAACCTCTATGACAGCGACGGCAACCCCAAACTCGACACGTCTGGCCAGCCGTTGCAGGCGGAGAGCTTCAACCCCATCTACATGATGGCCGACTCCGGAGCCCGTGGCAGCAAGGACCAGATGCGCCAGTTGGCCGGAATGCGCGGATTGATGGCCAAACCTTCCGGTGAGATCATCGAAACACCGATTCAGGCCAATTTCCGCGAAGGGCTGTCCGTACTCCAGTATTTCATCTCCACCCATGGCGCCCGCAAGGGGCTGGCGGATACCGCCTTGAAGACCGCCAACTCCGGATACCTGACCCGCCGACTGGCGGACGTGGCCCAGGACTGTGCGGTGATCGAGCACGATTGCGGCACCATGCTCGGTGTGGAAGTGGAACCGCTGCTCGAAGGCGGCGAGGTGATTCAGCGCCTCAGCGAGCGTATCCTGGGACGGACCACGGTGAACGATGTACTGGACCCCTTCACTGATGAAGTGGTGGTGCGCGCCGGCCGGGAAATTGATGAAAACGATGCCCAGAAAATTGAAAATGCAGGCGTTACCACCGTCCTGATTCGTTCCGCCCTAACCTGCCGGACCAAGCATGGTGTCTGTGCCAAGTGCTACGGCCGGGACCTGGCCCATGGAAGAACTGTCGAGATGGGCCAGGCGGTGGGCATACTTGCCGCCCAGTCCATCGGTGAGCCCGGAACGCAGTTGACCATGCGGACATTTCATATCGGCGGCACAGCCAGCCGGCGGGTTGAACAGGCGGACATTCGTGCACGAACCGTCGGGAAGATAAAATTCGTCGACCTCAATGTGGTCAAAAATGCCGACAACGAGCTGGTGGTCATGAACCGGCGGGGAGGTGAATTTGCCATTGTCGGTGAGAACGGTCGTGAGCGGGAGCGTTGCCCGGTGATCTATGGTGCGCATATTGTGGTTCAGGAAGGCCAGGCCGTGAGTCCGGGCGACCTGCTGGCCGTTTGGGATCCTTTCACCACCCCGATTATCACCGAGGTCAATGGACTCGTTAAGTTCGGAGACCTGATCCCGGGGAAAACCATTCAGGAGAAGGTGGACCCGGTGACTGGTAAGTCCAGTCGGACGGTCATCGAATCCAAAACCGCTGAAGAGAGACCCCGTATTTCCATCAAGGGGGATGACGGGAAGACGGCCAAGCTCTCCCATGGATCGGGGATGGCACGTTACATGCTGCCGGTGGATGCCATTATCCTGGTGGAAGAGGGTGACCCCGTTAAAGCCGGCGACATCATTGCCAAACTGCCCCGGGCCACCACCAAGACCAAGGATATCACCGGTGGTCTCCCGCGTGTTGCCGAGCTGTTTGAGGTGAGAAAACCCAAAGAAGTGGCGGTTCTGAGTGAAATTGACGGGTATGTGTCCATTTCAAAGGCCACTAAAAAAGGGAAGCAGCGGGTCACCATCACGCCTGTCGACGTCGGCGACAAGAAGGAATACCTGATCCCCCGGGGTAAGCATATCAATGTGTACGAAGGTGACTACATCCGGGCCGGCGAGCCGCTCATCGGCGGCGCCGCCAATCCCCAGGATATCCTCAAAATCAAAGGCGAGGTGGCTCTGGCCAAGTACCTGGTGGATGAAGTCCAGGAGGTCTACCGGCTCCAGGGCGTCCGTATCAACGACAAGCACATCGAAGTCATCGTGCGGCAGATGATGCGCCGGGTTAAAGTGGTTGATATCGGAGACACGGATTTCATCCTTGAAGAGCAGGCGGACAAGATCACCTTCGAGGAAACCAACGAAGCGATCATCGCCAAGGGGGGCAAACCGGCCATTGCCGAACCGCTGATCCTGGGGATTACCAAAGCGTCATTGAGTACGGACAGCTTCATTTCGGCAGCTTCCTTCCAGGAAACCACCAAGGTGCTGACCGATGCCAGTATTGCCGGTGCCGAAGACGAACTGCGAGGCCTCAAGGAAAACGTCATCATGGGCCGGATCATTCCCGCCGGTACGGGGGTCAGCGAATACCGCGACCTTTCCGTGGCGGCGAAAGCTGCAGAGTGACGGGCCCGAATGGTGGAATCTTAAAAAATTATCTTGACAAGTGACGGCCGAAACTATACATAGCCAGTTTCTGTGCGCGAAGAAAATCGATGTCAAAGACCAGCTTAAGGGGTTAAAATGCCAACAATCAACCAGCTAGTGCGTAAGGGTCGGAAACGGGTTGAAAAAAAGACCAATACACCGGCACTGAAGGGGGCGCCGCAAAAAAGAGGCGTGTGCACCCGAGTTTACACTTCAACACCCAAAAAGCCCAACTCGGCGTTGCGTAAGGTTGCCAGGGTCCGTTTGACCACCGGCGTTGAGGTGACCGCTTATATTCCCGGTATCGGACACAACCTTCAGGAGCATTCGGTGGTGCTGGTCCGGGGCGGGCGCGTCAAGGACTTGCCCGGTGTCCGCTATCATATCGTTCGCGGGACGCTGGATACCCTGGGCGTTGATGGCCGGCGGCAGGGACGTTCCAAGTATGGTGCCAAGCGGCCGAAATAGCCTGGCTGATATTCGAATATTAATAAAAATGGATTGAGTTATGCCGAGAAGAAGAGAAGTGCCGGAGCGGTTGATCATCCCGGATGCCAAATACAAGAACAAACTGGTCTCCAAGTTTATCGCCTCCATCATGCGCGACGGGAAAAAGAGTACGGCCGAAGCGCTGTTGTACGGGGCCTTTGACATTATCAGTGAAAAAACCAATGAGGATCCGCTCAAAATTTTCGAAAAGGCGCTGGATAACGTCAAGCCGGTAATCGAAGTCAAGTCGCGGCGTGTGGGCGGGTCCACCTATCAGGTCCCGACCGAGGTCCGTCCTTCCCGGAGAACGGCCCTGGGGATTCGCTGGGTGATTGGTTATGCGCGGGGTCGTGGAGAAAAAGGATTCGGTGCAAAACTGGCCGGTGAGTTGATGGACGCTGCCAACGGCCGTGGCGCTTCCGTGAAAAAACGAGAGGATACGCACAAGATGGCGGATGCCAACAAGGCGTTTGCCCACTTCCGCTGGTAACGATCCACATCCATTATATATTATCTGCACTAGGTTTTGAGCGCCGACCAGGCCTGCTAACTGCCTGACGATCAAAGCCTTTTGCCTTGTTGGGGTAACTGTACCCGCAAACAGGAGGACCGGGAGATGGCGAAGGAAAAATTTGAGAGGACGAAGCCGCACGTAAACGTAGGGACCATCGGTCACATTGACCATGGCAAGACGACATTGACGGCTGCGATCACAAAGTTGAGCGGTTTGAAGGGGATGGCGGATTTTATTCCTTTCGATCAGATTGACAAGGCGCCTGAAGAAAAAGAGCGTGGAATCACGATCGCCACGGCCCACGTCGAGTACGAGACGGCCACTCGCCATTATGCGCACGTGGACTGCCCGGGCCATGCGGACTACATCAAGAACATGATCACCGGTGCAGCCCAGATGGACGGCGCGATCCTGGTCGTCGGAGCCGATGACGGCCCGATGCCCCAGACGCGTGAGCACATCCTGCTGGCCCGCCAGGTGGGTGTCCCCCGGATCATCGTATTTTTGAACAAATGCGACATGGTCGACGACGAAGAGCTGATCGAGCTGGTGGAGCTGGAGCTGCGCGAACTGCTGGACAAGTACGAGTTTCCCGGCGACGACACCCCGATCATCCGCGGCAGCGCCCTCAAGGCCCTGGAGTCCGATGATACGGAGTCTGCCGAAGCCAAGTGCATCTTCGAGCTTCTGGATGCCATCGACGCCTACATCCCCGAGCCCGAGCGCGATGTGGACAAGCCGTTTCTGATGCCCATCGAGGACGTGTTCAGCATCTCCGGCCGCGGTACCGTGGTGACGGGGCGTGTGGAGCGCGGCATCGTCCATGTGAGCGACGCGGTAGAGATCGTGGGTATCCGCGAGACCACGAAGACGGTGTGTACGGGCGTGGAGATGTTCCGTAAGCTGCTCGACGAAGGTCAGGCCGGTGACAATATCGGCGTTCTGCTTCGCGGCACCAAGCGTGACGAAGTCGAGCGCGGCCAGGTGGTGGCGGCACCGGGAACGATTACGCCGCACACCAAGTTCAAGGCCGAGGCGTATATCCTGAGCAAGGAAGAGGGCGGTCGTCATACGCCGTTTTTCAACGGATACCGTCCGCAGTTTTACTTCCGTACCACGGATGTGACCGGTATCCTGAATCTGCCTGAAGGCGTCGAGATGGTGATGCCTGGCGACAACGTGGCCATCACCGCCGAACTGATTACGCCGATCGCCATGGAAAAAGAGCTTCGGTTCGCCATCCGTGAAGGTGGCCGTACGGTGGGTGCCGGTGTCGTCAGCGAGATAATTGAATAAAAAGAGAGTCGATAACGATGATAATGAACTCCAAGATCAGGATCCGGCTCAAAGCCTATGATCACAAGCTTCTGGACCAGTCGGCCAGTGATATTTTCGACACTGCCCGGAAAACCGGTGCCAAAGTGGTGGGGCCGATCCCCCTGCCGACCAAGATTAATAAATTCTGTGTCCTCCGTTCCCCCCATGTGGATAAAAAATCACGGGAGCAGTTCGAGATGCGGACGCACAAGCGACTGCTCGACATACTCGAGCCGACACAGCAGACCGTTGATGCGCTCATGAAGCTTGATCTGTCTCCTGGCGTTGATGTGGAGATCAAACTTTAACACGGGATAAGTGAGATGTGTAAAGGAATAGTAGGAAAAAAACTGGGCATGACCTCTGTCTATGCGCCCAATGGAAAATACATCCCCGTCACCGTTTTGAAGGTGGGACCATGCGTGGTCACTCAGATCAAGAACGACAAGACAGACGGATACAAGGCGCTCCAGTTGGGGTTCGGCGACAAAAAAGAAGCCAAAGCCACCAAGCCGCTCAAGGGGCATTTCGAAAAAAGCGGCGGTGCATGCTTCTCCACACTGAAAGAAGTCGGTGTGGATGACCCGGACAGCTACACCTTGGGGCAGAATATCGGTCCTGAAATTTTCGCCGTCGGAGAGAAAGTCAATGTTACCGGCAGCTCCAAGGGCCGTGGTTTTTCCGGCGTCATCAAGCGCCACGGCTTCGGCGGCGGACGGATGACCCACGGTTGCAAGAACCACCGGGTCCCCGGATCCATCGGCTGCAGCGCATGGCCGGCAAAAGTGATTAAGGGAAAACGGATGCCCGGGCAGTACGGCGTAGAGACCAAGACGGTGCGGAACCTTGAAATCGTCGAAATTCGCCCTGACGAGAATCTCATCCTTCTGAAGGGACCCATCCCCGGATCCCGTTCAGGAATCGTAACGATTAACAAGGTCCTGTTCGCCTAGTCGAACGGACTTCAGGCCGCCTTCAGCCTGGTGTGCCCCTCTCATTGGGAGACACACGGCTGCGGGGGCGCAGTGGACGAGGAACATTATGGCTGTTGTCGATGTAGTAAATGTTGCCGGAGATGTCGTATCCCAGGCTGAATTGAACGATGAGATCTTCAATGTCCCGGTCAAAAAGAGCGTCCTGCATCAGGTCGTCACCGCACAGCTGGCCGCCAAACGGGCGGGGTCGGCATCCGTAAAGCGCCGTTCCGACGTCAGGGGGAGCCGGCACAAGCTCTACCGGCAAAAAGGAACCGGGCGGGCAAGAAAAGGTGACATCAAATCCCCGGTTCTTCGCGGTGGCGGTGTGATTTTTGGGCCGGACCCCAGGGATTTTTCGAAGAAGGTGCTGAAGAAAGTCCGAAAGCTGGCCCTGAAAATGGCACTGAGCAGCAAGGTGCAGGAAGAGCAGCTGGTGGTTGTGGACAAGATCGATCTCGACGAAATCAAGACCAAGGTGTTTGCCGGGATCATGGCGGACCTGAACACCGAGAAGGCGTTGATCGTCACCGCTGAGAAGGACGAAAGGCTGGAACTGTCTTCCCGCAACGTGCCCGGGGTCAAAGTTCTTCAGGCACAGGGGATGAACGTGTACGACATCCTTAAATACCCTAAACTGGTTCTCCTGCAGCCGGTTCTTGAAGGGATAGAGGGGAGATTGGGCTGATGAACCAGTATGACATTATCAAAAGACCCGTCATCACCGAAAAGACCAATATCCAGAAAGAGGAGAACAACCAGATCTCCTTCGAAGTGGACAAGCGTGCAAACCGTGTCGAAATAGCCCGAGCGATCGAGAAAATCTTCAATGTCAAGGTGGCCAAAACACGTACGGCCCATGTCAAGGGGAAAATAAAGCGACGGGGGCGGATACTAGGGAAACGCAAGGACTGGAAAAAGGCGGTCGTTACCCTGATGCCCGGCGAACGGATTGATTTTTTTGAAGGTGTATAGACGCTAGGAGTATAACGATGGCAGTGAAAAAAGTTAAACCGACAAGCCCCGGGCGACGGTTCCAGAATTACGCCGGTTTTGAGGAAATCACCAAGACCACGCCCGAAAAAAGCCTGCTGAGGATCCTCAAGAAATCGGGGGGTCGCAACGCCAACGGACGGATAACCAGCAGGCGACGGGGTGGCGGTCACAAGCGATACTACCGCATCATTGACTTCAAGCGGGATAAAGACGGTGTCCCAGCAAACGTTGCCGCGATCGAGTACGATCCCAACCGGTCAGCCCGAATTGCCCTGCTGCACTATGCAGACGGGGAGAAACGATACATTATTGCACCCTTGAAGCTTTCCGTCGGGGATACGGTCATGTCAGGCCCCGAGGCGGATATTCAGCCGGGCAATGCGTTGCCCCTGTCCAAGATTCCCTTGGGCACCCACATCCACAACATTGAACTGCGCCTGGGCAAGGGCGGTCAGATTGTTCGCAGCGCCGGCACTTTTGCCCAGCTGATGGCCAAAGAAGACCGCTACGCACTGGTGAAACTGCCTTCGGGTGAAGTGAGGATGGTGCTGCTCAACTGCAAGGCAACGGTGGGACAGCTCGGCAATGTCACCCATGAAAACATATCCCTTGGAAAAGCGGGAAGAAACCGTTGGAAAGGGCGACGTCCAAAGGTCCGCGGTGTAGCGATGAACCCGGTAGACCATCCCATGGGCGGCGGGGAAGGCCGCTCATCCGGTGGTCGGCACCCCTGTTCTCCCTGGGGCGTTCCCACCAAGGGGTTCAGGACCAGGAAGAACAAACGCACCGACCGCTACATCGTGAAACGGCGTACGAAATAATATTTGCGCTTCTGGGCAGCCGTCACAGGGCCGGATGTTCAGATTGAAAATGATTATCATCAGGAGACAACATGCCACGCTCGTTAAAAAAAGGTCCTTTTATTGACCCAAAACTATTCAAAAAGGTGACCGAAGCGCAGGGCTCCCGCAGCAATCAGGTAATCAAAACCTGGTCGCGGCGGTCGACCATACTGCCTGAAATGGTCGGCATCACCCTCGCCGTTCATAACGGCAGAAAGTTTATACCGGTGTTCGTCACAGAAAATATGGTTGGCCATAAACTGGGTGAGTTTTCTCCGACGCGGACCTACTACGGGCATGCAGCGGACAGGAAATCAAAGGTAAAAAGATAAAAAAGGAAGGCCCTAAATGGAGGTCAGAGCAACACAACGATACGTGCGGATATCACCTCAGAAAGTGAGGATGATCGTCGATGCCATCAAGGGGAAGCCTGCGGAGGCAGCGATCAACGCACTGAAATTCATGCCGCAGAAATCAGCCGGCATCGTTGAGAAAATCGTTCGATCCGCTGTTGCCAATGCGGACCAGAATACGAGCATCGATGTCGACGAGCTGGTGGTCAGGAATCTGATTGTCGATCAGGGACCTTCCCTGAAACGGTTTAAGGCGAGGGCCAGAGGAAGAGGGTCGCGTATACTTAAAAGAACCGCTCACATTACCGTCGTGTTAGCCGAAGGTTCGGTACAGTAAGGAGGAACATAGCTTGGGCCAGAAAGTCAACCCTATCTCATTAAGGCTGGGAATCGTTAAAACCTGGGAATCCCGGTGGTTTGCCGGCAAGAAGTATGCCGATTACATTTTTGAGGACTACCAGATTCGCAAGTTCATCAAGGAGAAGCTCCACCACGCCGGTGTTGCGAAAATTGAAATCGAACGATCCACCCGGCGGGTTCGACTGCGGATTTTTACGGCGCGCCCTGGCATCGTCATCGGCAAAAAGGGCTCGGAGATTGAAAAGCTCAAGAAGGCGCTTGAAGGGCGCGTGAGCCAGGAAGTGCTGATCGACATTCAGGAAATCAGAAAACCTGAGGTGGACGCGCAGCTGGTTGCTGAAAACGTGGCCATGCAAATTGAACGTCGCGTGGCGTTCAGACGTGCCATGAAGCGTGGGGTTTCCTCGGCCATGCGATTCGGTGCCCAGGGCGTCAAGATTATCTGCTCGGGTCGTCTGGGCGGTGCTGAAATGGCCCGTACGGAATGGTACCGTGAAGGCCGGGTGCCGTTGCACACCCTGCGGGCCGATATTGACTACGGTATCACCGAAGCCCGCACCACTTATGGAATCGTCGGGATCAAGGTGTTTGTGTTCCATGGCGAGATTCTCAAAAAGGATAAAGCCGAGATCAGTGGATAGGCTTGTGGGAGATACGAAATGCTGAGCCCGAAAAAGGTTAAATATCGTAAGAGTCAAAAGGGAAGAATGAAGGGGGCCGCCTACCGTGGCAGTGATCTGAATTTTGGAGAATTCGGATTGCAGGCCATCGATTGTGGAAAGATATCGTCAAAGCAGATCGAGGCGGCACGTATTGCCATGACGCGGCATGTAAAGCGTGGCGGGAAAATCTGGATCCGTTTGTTTCCTGACAAGCCTTTCACAAAGAAGCCTGCCGAGGTCCGCATGGGTAAGGGTAAGGGCGCTCCCGAGGGTTGGGTCGCCGTCATCCGGCCGGGTCGGGTGCTCTATGAAATGACCGGCGTCAGCCGGGAAATGGCCAAGGAGGCGCTTCGCCTGGCCGCCCACAAGCTTCCCATTAAAACGCGGTTTGTGGAGAGGAGCGAGCTATAATGAAAGCGACCGAAATCAGAGACCTCAGTACTGATGAAATTCAGCAGAAGGTCGCGGACCTGAAGGAAGCCCTGTTCAATCTTCGGTTTCAACATGAAATCGGGCAGTTGGAGAATCCCAAGAAGATTGGGGAAACCAAAAAGGACATTGCCCGCTTGAAAACCATATTGAACGTTAAGACCAACCCTATAAAAAAAGACTAAGATGCGGTCATGAAAAATCGTGGAATAAGAAGACAACTCACCGGTACTGTGGTTAGCGACAAGATGGATAAAACGGCCGTTGTTCAAGTCGAGCGGTTGGTTAAACATCCACTGTATAAAAAATACATCCGACGACGCAATAAATTTGCCGCCCACGATAAAGACAACAGCTGCAACATCGGGGACAAGGTGTTGATTACTGAATCTCGACCCATCAGCAAGCTTAAACGGTGGCGCGTTACCGAAATTATCGAAAAAGCCGTATAGCGACAAAGGACGATAAACATGATTCAGGCCGAAACAAAATTAACGGTGGCGGACAACTCGGGTGCGCGTGCGGTATACTGCATTAAAGTTCTGGGGGGGTCCAAAAGACGGTATGCGGGCATTGGCGACATTATCGTGGTTACGGTGAAAGAAGCGATTCCCAACGCCAAGGTAAAAAAGGGCGATGTTCTCAAGGCCGTCGTGGTCAGAACCAAAAAAGAGATTCGCCGGCCCGATGGATCGTATATTCGTTTCGACGACAACTCTGCAGTGTTGATTAACAGCCAGCGTGAACCCCTGGGAACCCGTATTTTCGGGCCAGTGGCGCGGGAGCTTCGTGCCAAACGGTTTATGAAAATCGTATCACTTGCACCCGAGGTGCTCTAATTCAAGACCTCGCGTCGTGGAGAAAACGAAATGATCAAAGACACTATCAAATTGAAAAAAGATGACAAGGTGAAGATCATTGCCGGCAAGGACAAGGGAAAGGTCGGCAAAGTCCTTAAAGTCATCGGCAAAAAGAACCGTCTCCTCGTCGAGAACATCAATATTGTCAAACGGCACACCAAGCCCAGTGCACAGAACAGACAAGGCGGGATCCTTGAGAGCGAAGCACCGATTCACTGGTCCAACGTGATGTTGATGTGCAGCAAATGCATTGAACCGGTGCGGGTGAAATCGAAAACCCTGGACGACGGCAAGAAGGTCCGCATCTGCAGCAAATGCAGTGAAATCATAGATGCATAGGGCCAGCTAAAAGGGAGGCTCTCGGAGGATTATCATGTCACATCTCAAGACCTACTACAATGAAACGGTGGTGCCGAAGCTGAAGGAATCCTTCAATTACACCAATCCCATGCAGATCCCTAAAATCGAAAAGATTGTTCTGAACATGGGGTTGGGTGAAGCGATTCATAACATCAAGATCATCGATTCGGCGGTTGATGAACTCAAACAGATTTCCGGTCAGCAGCCCGTGATCACTCGGGCAAAAAAGTCCATTGCTGCTTTCAAACTGCGTGAAGGGATGCCCATCGGCTGCATGGTCACGCTGCGAAAAACGCGTATGTACGATTTTCTAAATAAGCTGATCAATGTCGCGCTGCCGCGTGTCAGGGATTTCAGGGGGATCTCCGGCAAAGCCTTCGACGGCTCCGGGAATTATTCCCTGGGGATCAAGGAACAGCTGATATTTCCCGAGATAGACTATGATAAAATAGACAAAATCAAGGGGTTGAACATCAGTATTGTCACAACGGCAAAAAGTAACGAAGAAGGCAAAGCACTCCTCAAATTGATGGGAATGCCTTTCAAGAATTAATAAAGCCTGGTGGTTACAAGGAGAGAGCATTGGCGAAGACATCACTCAGACAGAAGGTTAAAAGGAAACCGAAGTTCAGCGTAAGGGCATACAACCGCTGCCCGATCTGCGGAAGACCCCGGGCATTCATCCGGAAATTCGGCATCTGCCGCATCTGCTTCCGTAACCTGGCTTCCCAGGGCAGACTCCCTGGCGTTGTAAAGTCCAGTTGGTAATCACCAAAATTTAAATCGATTAACTATTTAGAGTAGGAAACAGCGATGAGCGATCCGATTGCCGATATGTTAACCCGCATCAGGAATGCCGGGAAGGCCAAACACAACAGTGTTGACATTCCCGGGTCGAAAATAAAAACAGAGATCGCCAAGGTTCTCAAAGAATCGGGCTACATCCGGAACTACAAGTTTCTCAAGGATGGGAAGCAGGGTATTCTTCGCGTCTATCTCAAGTATACGGACGCACAGAAACACACCATCATTAATGTTGAACGGATCAGCAAGCCCAGCCGGCGAACCTATCTCAATGCCAAGTCTGTGAATCCTGTATACAACGGCTTGGGAATCGCCATCATGTCTACCTCACAGGGGGTGATGACGGATAAGGCGGCCAGGGAAAAAAATATCGGCGGTGAAGTGCTCTGTACCCTCTGGTAGGCAGTCAATATAAAACGGTATACTCTTGATCCGGAACCAACCCTGGTTGTTGACAGGAAGTAAAAATGAGGTGCGTTAAATGTCTCGAGTAGGCAAGAAAGAAATTAAGCTCCCCGAAAAAACCAGTGTCGATTATAAAAACCGAACACTGGTGGTAAAGGGCGAGAAGGGGACCTTGACCCGGACCATCCACCCTGCGGTAGATTTGGCGATTAAGGATAATACGATCTCGGTGACCATCGAAAGCGAAGATCGTAAGACCCGTTCGCTTCAGGGACTGACCCGCAGTCTCGTAGCAAACATGGTTGACGGCGTCAGCAAGGGATTCGAGAGAACGCTGGAAATCAACGGCATTGGATATCGTGCGGAAATGAAGGGTAAATCCATCGTTCTAAACTTGGGTTATTCGCATCCCATTGATTTCCCGCTTCCGGACGGCATTGATGCCACCGTCGACAAAAACAACGTGATCAAGCTCAGCGGCATAGACAAGGAAAAAGTCGGACAGACCGCGGCATCGATACGTAAACTGAGAAAGCCGGAACCATACAAAGGCAAGGGTGTTAAATACGCCGAAGAGTATATTCAGCGCAAAGCTGGAAAAACCGGTACCAAATAACATCCGTCGACTTGGCGTTTCCTGACGGCACAAGCCGGTGAACAGCGGCCACTAAAGGAATTGAAAATGGGTTCAACAAACGAAAAAAAGAAGATCTGGCTGAAACGTAAAAAAAGAATCAGTAAAAAAATCATCAGCACGGTTGACAGGCCCAGGCTGACTGTTTTTAGGAGTGCCAAACACATTTACGGCCAGATTGTCGACGACACCACCGGGACCACGATCGTCGCTGCAAGCACCACCGAAAAGGCAGTGAAAGATCAGCCCGCTTTCGAAAACAAAGTCGCCAGGGCGGTTTTTACCGGTAAGCTGCTTGCGCAACGGGCCATTGACAAAGGCGTTAAGAAGGTCGTTTTCGATCGTAACGGTTTCCTGTATCATGGCCGCATCAAAGCCCTATCCGACGGAGCCCGGGAAGCCGGGTTGGATTTCTAGTACACACCAGTTAAGGAGGCAAAGCCTTGTTCAAGCAAGACACAGAAGAAAACCAACTGATCGACAAGGTCGTTCATATCAGCCGTGTTGCTAAAGTGGTAAAGGGTGGCCGCCGTTTCAGTTTCAGCGCTATCGTTGTTGTGGGAGACGGTGAGGGCAGTGTCGGATACGGCCTCGGAAAAGCGGGGGAAGTTCCGGAAGCCATCCGAAAAGGTGTGGAAAAGGCCAAAAAGACCATGGTCAAGGTGCCTCTGAAGGAAGGGACGCTTCCCTTCAAGGTTATCGGTAAATACGGCGCCGGCCGGGTGATGTTGAAGCCGGCATCAGAAGGTACCGGCGTTATTGCCGGTGGTGCTGTTCGTGCCGTGCTCGAGGCGGTGGGGGTCCAGAATATCCTGACCAAATGCATGGGGACCAACAATCCTCACAATGTCGTCAAGGCCACCGTGGATGGTTTGAAACAGCTGGAGAGCATCGAATCGGTTGCCGCCCGGCGTGGACTAAAGGTCCAGGATTTGAAATAAGGATAACGAACCATGAGTGGAATGCTGAAAATCACGTTGGTAAAAAGCATGATCGGACGGCCCGAAAAACATCGAAAGGTGCTTCGGGGAATGGGCCTTACCAAGCTTAATCGCACCGTTGAACTTCAAAATACCCCTTCCGTTAGAGGAATGGTAGACAAGGTATCCCATCTGGTGGTTGCCGAGGAGAAATAACCAATGAGACTCAACGATTTGGCCCCTGAAAAGGGCCAGCGAAAAGCAAGAAAAAGAGTTGGACGGGGCGTAGCGTCGGGTTCCGGAAAGACGGCGGGCCGGGGCAACAAAGGTCAGAATTGCCGTTCCGGCGGCGGTGTGCGGCCCGGTTACGAGGGCGGTCAGATGCCGATTCACCGTCGGCTTCCGAAGCGGGGATTCAAAAACCATTTCAAGAAAACGTTTGCGATCATTAATGTTCAGGATTTGAACCGGTTTGACGCCCAGTCGGTCGTTGATGAAGTCGCGCTGATCAAAATCGGGCTGGTAAAGGGCGATCGTGACGGAATCAAAATTCTGGGCAAAGGGGACGTGGGCGTACCCGTGACGGTTCGGATCAACAAAATCAGTGACAGTGCCAGAGAAAAAATCGAAACCGCTGGCGGAAAGATAGAGGTCATCTGATCATGGTTGGCAGCGGATTCGGAAATATATTCAAAATTCCTGAGCTCAAAAAACGCATTCTGTATACGCTGGCTCTGCTTTTCGTATACAGAATCGGTGTGCATGTGCCGACGCCAGGGATCGATACCGTCGCACTGGCTTCCTTTTTCGCCAAAATGGAAGGAACCATTTTTGGTATCTTCAATATGTTCTCTGGTGGTGCGCTGGAACAGCTTTCCGTATTCGCTTTAGGCATCATGCCCTATATCAGTTCCTCCATTATCCTGCAGTTATTGACTGTTGTGATCCCGCATCTGGAACGGCTGAAGAACGAGGGGGAACAGGGGCGCAAGAAAATCACGCAATACACCCGTTACGGCACGGTCGTATTGAGTATCATCCAGGGGCTGGGTATCAGCATCGGACTCGAGAGCATGACCTCGCCCGGCGGGGCTGCCATTGTAATCGCTCCGGGTTGGGGCTTCCGGTTGATGACGGTGTTGACCCTGACTGCAGGGACCGCTTTTATCATGTGGCTGGGTGAGCAGATCACCGAAAGGGGGATCGGCAACGGGATCTCCTTGATTATTTTCGCCGGAATTGTCGCGCGGATGCCGGCAGCCATCATGAACACCTTCCGATTGATGTCCACCGGTGAAATGAACATTTTTTCCATTATCGTCCTTATGCTTCTCATGGTTCTTGTCATCGGCTTTATTATTTTTGTCGAGCAGGGGCAACGGCGGATACCGGTACAATATGCCAAGCGGGTTGTCGGACGTCGCATGTATGGCGGGCAGAGTACGCACCTGCCGCTGAAAATCAACACATCGGGTGTCATCCCCCCAATCTTCGCATCATCGATCATTATGTTTCCGGCCACCATTGCCAGTTTCATTACCGTTCCGTGGATGAAAGCCATCGCTGACTCGATGCGGCCGGGTAATTTGTTTTATGAACTTCTATATGTTGGATTTATTTTCTTTTTCTGTTACTTTTATACGGCGGTGACCTTCAACCCGGTCGATGTTGCCGACAACATGAAAAAGAATGGTGGTTACATTCCCGGCATCCGCCCCGGAAAGCGGACGGCGGATTATATTGATCGTGTACTGACGCGAATTACACTGGGAGGCGCTATCTACGTGTCAGCGGTTTGTGTACTCCCTTCCATTCTGATCAGCCGTTTCAATGTCCCATTTTATTTCGGGGGAACGGCATTGTTGATTGTGGTTGGGGTTGCCATTGACACCGTGGCCCAAATGGAGTCGCATATGCTGACCCGGCACTACGAAGGCTTCCTGAAAAAAGGCGGAATTCGCGGACGGCGCTGACGCCTGGCAGGTCGGTTTACCATACGCGGGCAGGGTAGAATACACCAATACAACACGAAACGCAGGAGAGTGGAATGCCGAAGGAAGAGGCCATCAAAGTTGAAGGCATCGTTTTGGAGACTTTGCCGAACGCGATGTTCAAGGTCGAACTGGAAAATAAACACCAAGTCCTGGCACACATTTCCGGCAAAATGAGAATGCATTTTATCAAGATTCTTCCCGGTGACAAGGTCACGGTAGAACTTTCGCCTTACGATCTCACGCGGGGGCGAATCACGTATCGTTCAAAATAAGGTTTCCAACACCGCATTTAATCCAATTTCCCGCGGTACGAAGGAGTTAATGATGAAGGTCAGAGCATCCGTTAGAAAGATTTGCAGCAAGTGCAAAATTATCAAGCGCAAGGGCGTCGTTCGGGTTATCTGCGATAACAAGAGACACAAACAGAGGCAAGGTTAGAGGAGGCTGAACTTTGGCAAGAATCGCTGGTGTAGACTTACCTAGGCGTAAACGGATTGAGATCGGTCTGACCTATATTTACGGTATCGGAAGAACCGCTTCCAATCGGATCCTTAGCAAACTAAAGATCGATCCGAATACCAATACAGACGATCTTTCCGAAGCTGAGATCAACAGCATTCGTAAGGTAATCGATAATGACCTCAAGGTAGAAGGGGAGCTTCGCACGGAAGTTTCCATGAACATTAAACGGCTTATGGATCTCGGCTGTTATCGCGGCCTCAGGCATAGACGTTCCCTGCCGGTACATGGCCAGCGGACCAGTACCAACGCCAGAACCCGGAAAGGCCCGAAACGGTCTGCAATCAAGAAAAAGGGCGCTGCCAAAAAGTAATCCATTACCTGTCAGGACAAAATAAATGCCTAGAAAAACGAAGACCAAGAAAAAAGAAAGAAAAAACATCTCCAGCGGGGTTGTTCATATTCAATCTACGTTCAATAATACAATTGTCACCATTACCGATTCTATGGGGAACGTGGTTTCATGGTCCAGCGCCGGTATTCACGGGTTCAAGGGCTCAAGAAAAAGCACGCCTTTCGCCGCCCAGATGACTGCCGAGGACGCAGCAAAAAAAGCGATGGAGCATGGCATGAAAAGTGTTGAGGTGTATGTGAAGGGGCCCGGTTCCGGCCGTGAATCAGCACTTCGTTCCCTTCAGGCCGCGGGTTTTAACGTTGTTATGATCAAAGATGTCACCCCCATTCCCCATAACGGTTGCCGGCCGCCGAAAAGAAGACGGGTGTAGCCGGTTCGCCGCTGCTGTAACCAAAAAGAAGCGCGCCACGCTACGGTCTGAATATAAAAGGAGGACGAATTGGCACGATATAGAGGCTCCGTCTGCAGGATATGCAGACGTGAAAATATGAAATTGTTTTTAAAGGGCGACCGCTGCTATTCTGACAAATGTGCATTTGACAGGAGAGGCTACGCTCCCGGACAGCATGGGCAGCGTCGTCGCGGCAAGCCTTCTGATTATGGCATTCAGCTCCGCGAGAAGCAGAAGGTTAAGAACACTTACGGTCTCTCTGAAAAACAGTTCAGACTGTTTTTTGAAAAAGCCGACCGCAAAAAAGGCATTACCGGAACAAATCTCCTGGTCCTTCTCGAACGTCGCTTGGACAATGTGGTGTATCGACTCGGTTTCGCCAACTCAAGAACGCAGGGGCGGCACTTCGTCAGGCACAACCATTTTCAGGTTAACGGAAAACGTGTCAATATCCCTTCCTTCCTGGTAAAAGTGGGCGACACGGTTGAGGTGGCCGAAAAGAGCAGGAAGGTGCAAGCCATCATCGACTCCCTTGATGCGGTCGTCAGAAGAGGGTTGCCCCAGTGGATGGCCGTTGAAAAAGAGAACTTCAAAGGCGAGATTAAAAGCTTCCCAGTTCGCGAAGACCTTACTCTACCGATGCAGGAACAACTCATTGTCGAGCTCTACTCTAAGTAAGAAACAGGATTTCTCTTAAGCTCGGTTAACGATGGGACGTAGTACTGCATTGATTTTAAAATCCTTTTGGAGAAAATGTAATGGTTAATAACGAACTTATGTACATGAACTGGCGTGAAATGATCAAGTCCGATAAAGTTCGTGTCAACAGCACCGACTCCTACGGAAAGTTCGTCTGTGAACCCCTGGAAAGGGGGTTTGGTATCACTTTGGGCAACTCCTTGAGAAGGACTATACTTTCTTCTTTATACGGTGCTGCCATTGTATCCGTCCGGTTCGAATCTGTGGAACATGAGTTCAGTGTCATCCCCGGGGTGAATGAGGACGTGTCGGAAATCATATTGAACCTCAAAGAAGTCCGGTTGAAAATGGACGATGTCTCACCCCGGACCATCCGGATTGATGTCTCTGGAGAAGGTGCGGTTACGGCAGGGGCCATTACCAGCGATGACGGGCATGTCGAGATTTTGAATCCAGATCACCATATTGCGACCCTCACCGGTGAGGGGAGTTTAAAAATGACCATGGTTGTCAAGGTGGGCAAAGGATACTCGCTGGCCGAGGCCAACAAGGACGAGGATGCACCGATCGGGACCATTCCCATTGACGCCGTATTTTCTCCGATCAAACGGGTCAATTATGTGGTGGGTAATGCGCGGGTCGGGCAGCGCACCGACTATGACAAGCTCACGCTTGAAATATGGACTGATGGAAGTGTTTTGCCCGAAGATGCCGTTGCATACAGTTCAAAAATTCTGAAAGAGCAATTAAGTATTTTCATCAATTTTGATGAAGATTCTGAACCGCAACACGATGGCAGTGATGACGAGTCTGAAAAGCCCGCATTTAATGATAATCTGTATCGAAGCGTCGAGGAATTAGAATTGTCGGTACGAAGTGCCAACTGCCTCAAGAATGCAGAGATCCTGAAAATTTATCAGCTTGTTCAGAAAACCGAGAACGAGATGCTCAAAACCAAAAATTTCGGCCGAAAATCCCTAAATGAAATTAAGGAAGTGTTGTCGGAAATGGGACTCTCGTTGGGAATGAAGCTCGACAGCTTTGTCCCGCCTGAAGAAACTGTCGAAGAAGGGGAGTAAACGTTCCAATGAGACACAGAAAAAGCGGTGTAAAACTCAATCGAACCACCAGCCACAGGCAGGCGATGTTCAGAAACATGGTGACCTCGCTGCTGAAGCATGACCGCATCAAAACCACCGAGGCAAAGGCCAAAGAGCTTCGGCGATGGGCGGACCATATCGTCACCCTGGCCAAACGGGGCGACCTTCATGCCAGGCGCATGGCAATGGCCATCGTTCGTGAAAAAGACGTCGTCCATAAAATTTTTGAAGAGGCGACCGACCGCTTCGGAGCGATCAACGGGGGATATACGCGCATCATTAAAATCGGCCGTCGCGCCGGCGATGCGGCAGCCATGACCCTCGTCGAACTGGTCAGTTCAGATGACGCCAAACCGGTGAAGAAGAAAAAGAAAACCACCAAAACGGAGGCTAAGCCCGCTGCTAAGGTGCAACCGGTCGGGCAGGACGCCGCGGCGGGAGAAGATAGCGGTGAAGCGGATGTGGCCGACAGTTCCGGCGAGGATGCGACCCTTGCTGCGGATCCGGTCGCGACCGAATCCCATCCAGCCGAACCCGCTGAAGGAGCCGCCGGCGCCGACGATGACGCCAAAGGGTCCGCAGAATCGGACGGAACGGAAAAATAATAGGCCCCCACCTGATTTGCTTTTTTAAGGCCCTGCACCTGCAGGGCCTTTTTTAATTGATGAAACTCTTTGACTTTTCCCTCATGTTTCTATAGGGAATAACGGTTTCGATTGTCAGTATAGGTTCATTCGAAAGCGGGGGAAAACAGGTATTTCCATATCTGGGACAACATCGCTGCTTGCCTGGATGCCTGACATCGTTACCGGCACGCTCTCATCGTTTCAATTGCCCGTCGCCTATTGCTCAAAGCAGACGGTAACGAGGCATTCGTTTCACCGGGTCCGGTTTGGCCAAAAAATTTCTATCTCATGGTGAAATTCGATCCGTTTCAGCTGGTTTGATGCGCTTTATTGATCGTATTGATTTTCATTTGATGAATCTGCTTTAAAAGTTTTTCTTGACTTAAAAAATAAGTGGCTGTTAAGTAGCTGTTAAGTAGCTTTTTGGGCGATCGGTTTTATCAACTGCGGGGGAACAAAAGGAGGGGCCGGATGATTCGAAACAGGAAAATTAAAATTGTTTGTGTGATGTTGGTGGTTATTGGTTTGTGGTTCAGTCCCGGTTTTGCGAAAAAACCTTCTCTGGATGCTTGGAAACCGAGCTTTGACCCATCCGGAGCAAAATACAAATGCATTGTTTCCAATGTTTCGCATCCCGTTATTAAAGGTGTTTACGCCGGCTTTGCGATTCGCGATGAGTTGTGGAAGCGGACCAACGGCCAGATTTACCTCGACTACAAACCGTTTTCCATGCTCGGCGGTGAAGTGGAAGTGCTCAATCAACTGCAGATGGGCGCGATCCAGGGAATGGGCGTCAGTTCCGTTGCCGCAACGAACCTCGGACCCCGTTTCGGGTTGATCAATCTTCCATTTCTGGTCAATTCGTTTGACAAACTGGATAAATTCGTAGGATCCGGAAAGTTGTTCGATCACTACATGATGGCCATGGACCATCAGGGAATCATGGGATTGGATATCACCGGGTATGGGAATTACGGATGGGCCACGACCTCACCCGTTACCAACATCAAGGAAGCCAAAAAAGTAAAATTCAGGACTGCCGAGGCGGCCGTTAACCAGCTCTTTTACAAAGAGTGCGGTTTCAACCCGGTTGTCATGCCATGGCCGGATGTTCCGGTGGCCTTGAAACAAGGGGTGATCACCGGTTTGGACCACACCCCCATGGTCTGTAATATCACCAAGAAGTTTGAGGTGTGCAAGTATTATACGTACCTTGACTATGCCCAGGGACTTTTCATCTGGATCTTCAACAAGGCCTGGGTGAACCGTCTGCCGGCTGATCTGCAGACGACCTTCAAGGCCGTGGTCCATGACGTTTGCGCGCAGATTCGCGAACAAACCAAAGTTCAGGAAGCCGTACAGATCGCCAAGGCATCCAAAGCCGGAATCCTGTTTTACAGCTTGCCCGAAGAAGATCTGGGCTGGATCAAAAGTAAAGGCGATGCGGCCCATGTAAAATATGCCGAGGAGATTAACAAGCTTTATCCGGGCGATACGTACCGGCCCGCCAACTACCTGAAAGAGGTACAGGCCTTAATGGGATATACGCCCTGACACGATTGGGGTCAAGTCAACCAAAGGGGGCCGGCAATGCCGGCCCCCTTGCATATATAAACTTCGTTCGATAGGGTCATGTTTATGACAAGTAACTCGATCTATCCGCTTATTTTCACAATCACGGCTGTGATTTTTTCTTCTCTTCTCTTTTTATTTCCCTATGGCCGTGAGCGCAAGTCATCTGTTTTAACGACCATTGACCGATGGCTTTCCCGGTTTGAAGAGTGGACACTGCTGATTAGTGTCGGCGTTGCCTTGATCGCCCTGTTTTTAAACGTGGTCCTGCGCTATGGATTCAATTACACTCTCGCATGGTCGGAAGAACTGGTTCGTGAGGTGATTATTTACACGACCTTCATCGGCTGTTGTGTGGCCGTCAAAAATCGATCGATGATCAAGATCGATGCCTCGGTGCAGTTGCTTCCAAAATTAAAACCGGTGCTGACCCATTTCAGCAATGGGGTCATTTTAATTTTTTCGACATTGATGATGTACTACGGATGGCAAATGGCAGCACTGCAGGCCAGAACTTTTCAGAAAACCTTGATCCTTCAGATACCGCTGGTTTACCTGTACGCTATTTTACCGCTCACCGGGGTCCTGATGTTTTTAAGGACCCTTCTCGTCATGCACCATGACGTCACGCAATCCCGAGTTGATGCCTGAACCAATCCCGACCCAAGGAATGGCAATCCCAAGGAGCCTATCGATATGCAGTTGAGCGACATCATCATAATGCTGATCCTGCTGGGGTGTATGGCCACTTATATCCCCGTCTTCATGTGCCTTTTTTTTACCGCCGTTCTCGGATTTTTACTGTTTACCGATCTTCCCCTGCTTTTGTTGTTTCAAACCATTTTCCGTAGCATGGATAATTTTGCACTGGTGGTGGTGCTGTTTTTCATTCTATGCGGAAACATCATGACCGCCGGGTCAATTGTCGAAAAGTTGATCAAAGTGGCCAATGCCCTGGTCAGCTGGCTGCCCGGTGGGCTGGGAATGGCCGGTGTGCTTGCCTGTGGACTGTTCGGTGCCATCTCCGGTTCAACCGTCGCCACCGTCGTCGCCTTAGGCGGATTCATGATTCCGGCACTGTTGGACAATGGTTACCCGGAAAAATATACGTTGGGGCTCATGACCACATCACCCAATCTTGGGGTGATCATTCCGCCGAGCATTGGTATGATTCTTTATTCCATGATCAGCAATGTCAGTCTCGAGGGACTGTTTCTGACCGGATTTATACCCGGCATGCTGATCATGTCCCTGGTGTGCCTCTATTCATATCTTTTCTTCAGAAAGAAAAAAGAGATTGTGCGGATGCCGGTTCCGTCGTTCAAGGATACCATTGCCGTGTTCAGGGAGGGCTTCTGGTCCCTGATGCTGCCGGTGATCATTTTCGGCGGCATTTTTTCCGGCGTCTTCACCGCCAACGAGGCGGCCGTGGTCGCCTGCATCTATGCCTTTATTGTGGAATTGTTCATCCACAAGTCCATGAAAATCAGCCAGGTCAAACAGATTACCGTCAATTCGGCGGTCACTTCGGCGACTCTGCTGATCATCGTTGCCGGTGCGACCTGTTTCGGCCGTTTGCTGACCCTGGAAGACATACCCGGCCGTATTACGGAAACCGTTCTTTCCGCCATCACATCGCCGGTGCTGTTCCTGGTTGCCATGAACGCGCTGTTGCTGGTTGTCGGTATGTTCATGGACATTATTTCGGCCACCATGATCCTTGGCCCCGTGTTTCTCCCCATGCTGGATGCATTCGACATCAACTGGATGCATTTTGGGCTGATCATGACGGTGAATCTGGCAATCGGCTACTGCACGCCGCCCATGGGGGTCAGCCTGTACATTACGGGGGCGATTGCCAACCGGGATTTGATCTATGTCTCCAAGGCCGTGGCACCCTTTATTTTCATTCAGATTGTTGTCCTTCTGCTGATGACCTTTTTCCCCGATGTGGTGTTGTGGTTTCCTAAAATGATGGGGTTTATATAAGTTTATGTTCCCCATCATCTGAAAAACCTTCGAACTTGAAACCTTCGAAGGTTTTTTTTTGCTCAGGCAGAAGGGATGATTGCCGTCATTCTCGCCGTCGGCCTAAAGAGAAGGGGAAACCATTTTTAGCGCCCCTGTGCCCGGTAGCCCAATTCCCTGGATAGATCGGCGGTGGCTTTGAGAATTCCCGTCAGGCAAAAAGACCGGTGCTCAGCATCCCGGAAGCGGATTTCCGGGATCGCCAGGCTGATGGCACCAACCAGCAGGCCCTTATGGTCGAATACCGGTGCGCTGATCGAGCCTATTCCCGGGTTTCGTTCCTCCAGACTGAGGGCATACCCCGTGGAACGAATGTGCTGGATTTCCGTTTCCAGTTTAGTTTTTTCAGTGATCGTGCTGTCAGTGAGCGCCTTTAATTTGGCCCGCTGGAGGTAGGTGTCGAGGAAGGTCCGGCTGGAATAGGCCAGCAGGCATTTGGAAGATGCGCCGGCATGCAGCGGGGAACGGCTGCCGACGGGCATGCTGGCTTTCAGAGGCTGAAACGATTCCAGTGTGTCAATGCAGATGCGCTCATGGCCATCGATGACATTGAGGTGAACAGTCTCCCGGGTTTGGGATAAAAGCCGCTGCATGTGAGGCGTGGCTGATCTCTTGACGGGAAACGCACTTTGGAGGGTATGCAGGAAATTGAAATATACGTGGCCCAGCCGATAGTGGCGGGTCGCCTGATCCTGCTGGACAAAGCCATACCCTTTGAGCGACTGGAGAATGCGCTGGACCGTTGCCGGGCTGAAGCCCAGATGTGCGCTCAATTCCCGAACCCCCCATGTGGGATGGTCGCTCTGGAAGGCGATCAGTATCTCAAGGGCTTTTTCGACGGCATTCATGGCTTTCCGATTGTCTCGTTATATAAAACACTGTTTTGTCTTTGTGGTGTGCCAACAAGGGGCCCGGCTTGTCAAGCCATTTCCGCTTTTTTATCGTGAAAATGGGGTGGGACGCGGGCCGGAATATTTTTTAAAAACCCGATCTGATCGTTATTTTTGCAGGAGGACCTTGAGATCCCCCCATGCAAAATTCTTGAAAAGGCGGGCATCGTCTGCTATAAACAAAACGCTGTTTTGTATGGCGAAACAACCGGCCTTTCTCACTATGGTTGCCATCCACCTGTTGCGACCAGCTGATGGATAACGGCTCGCGTCGGCCTGAAAGGAGATCTCATGGATTTTCAACTGAGCAAGGAACTGGAGATGCTTCGCAAGGCGGTGCGCGAATTCGCCACCAAGAAGATCGCGCCCAATGTGGACCAGTGGGACGAAGCGCACTACTTTCCATACAAAGAGGTCATCAAGCCCATGGGCGAGCTGGGGTTCTGGGGCACGGTGATTCCGGAGGAATACGAGGGCGAGGACATGGGCTGGATGGCGGCCATGATCGTCACCGAAGAGATTGCCCGGGTGTGCAGTTCGCTGCGGGTGCAGGTCAACATGCAGGTGCTCGGCTGCGCCTTCACGATTTTGACCTACGGAACGGAAGCCCTGAAAAAGAAGTACATCCCGGGGCTGTGCACGGCCGACCTGATCGGTGGCTTCGGCATCACCGAACCGGACGCCGGTTCGGATGTGATGGCCATGACCAGCACGGCTGAAGACAAGGGCGACCACTGGCTGCTCAACGGCTCCAAGACCTGGATTTCCAACGCGGAGGTGGCCGACGTCCTGATCTACTACGCCTACACGGACATCGACGCCGGTTCCAAGGGGCTGTCGGCCTTCGTGATCGAGCCCAAGACCTTCAACGGGGTCAAGACCACCCGTCTGGACAAGATGGGCTCGTTCAGTTCGCCGACCGGCGAGGTGTTTCTTGACAATACCCGGGTACCCAAAGAGAACATTCTGGGCAAACCGGGCATGGGCGCCAAGATCGTATTCGGTTCATTGAACCAGACCCGTTTGTCGGCCGCGGCCGGTGCGGTGGGCGTGGCCCAGGCCTGCCTGGATGTGGTATCCAAATACTGCAACGACCGCAAGCAGTTCGGCAAGCCGATCGGCCAGTTCCAGATGAACCAGGATATGGTGGCCCAGATGGCCACGGAGGTCGACGCGGCCCGCCTGCTGGTCTACAAGGCGGCCTGGGCCAAGGACCAGGGCCGGCTCAACAACGGCCTGGATGTGGCCAAGGCCAAATACTTTGCCGGAGAGGCGGTCAATAAGTGTTCCAATTACGCCATGCGCATCCTGGGGGCCTACGGCTACTCGACCGAGTACCCGGTGGCCCGCATCTACCGGGATACGCCGACCTACTACATGGTGGAGGGCTCGGCGAACATCTGCAAGTGGATCATCGCCCTGGATCAGCTGGGGTATCGCAAGGCCAACCGCTAAACCGTTTCACCCGGAAGAGGCATCTTGCGGCCCGGATCGGCGTTCTCACATGCTTACAATCCTCGACGCAGCGCTGCTACGCCTGCGGTTGCAAGCATGCTGCGACCTTGATCCGAACCTCGACCGACCACTTCCGAATAAAACGTTGCTTAAAGGGATCGGGGGATTGGTGCGAACAGAATTAGTATCTCCGACCTCTGACATCGGGATTGGGGGATCGTATCAGCTGAGTCGGTGCCGAAACGATTGATCCGTCTCCCAGCCTGCCGTTTCCAACCAAAACGTTGAAAGGACTTCATGCCGTGAGTGACGATATCGTCGAAAAAACAAAGGCCACCGGTTCGCTATATTTCAACGGGGTCGAAGGAGAAAAACCTTTCGAATTGTGGCGATCCTTTGATAAGTATCTGGGAAAGGATTTATCCCTTTTTATCACCGGCAAGCTTTATGCCCGGGAGAAGATTCCCCATCCGACACGGCAACTGGTTACGGTGGCCGTGTTGACCGTGTTGTCACGGCCTGAGGAACTCAAGTTGCACATCCAGGCGGCATTGAATGTCGGCTGCACGGCCCCGGAAATTGCCGAGGTGATTTTTCAAACTTTCACCTACGGTGGCATCCCTACGGTGAATACGGCTTTAAAGGTGCTCAGAGACGTATTGAAAGAGAGGGGCCAGTGGCCCATCGCTGAGTAAAGAATAGATTCTATTCCAAACACTTTAACCGATTGGGGAGTGAAACCATGAGACCGTATTTTGAAAAAATGCCGGTTTTTGGCCGAGAGATGAATGCCGGACAGATCAAGAGCGCTGAAGAGAATGTCAAGCAACTCCGGGAGGTCGAATCCAGTCTGAAAAAGGAAGCGGAAAAGGTCAAGCTGGCGGGATTCTCCGAAGAAAAGATAAACGCGCGCGGCCAGATGACCGTGTGGCAGCGGCTGAACTACCTGGTTGATCCGGGGACCTGGTGCCCCCTGCACTCCCTGTACAACCCGGAAGACAACGAGGAAGGCACCACCAATGTGGTGGACGGCCTGGGTAAAATCTCGGGGCGCTGGGCAGTGATCATCGGTTTCGACAACAAGGTCCTGGCCGGCGCCTGGCTGCCCGGACAATACGAAAATATCCTGCGGATCACCAACCTCTCCAAACGGTTGAACATTCCCCTGGTCTGGCTGGTCCACTGCAGCGGGGTGAAGCTGACCGAGCAGGAAAAATTTTACGCCGATCGCCGCGGCGGCGGCACCACCTTTTTCCGGCACGCGGAATTGAACCAGGCCGGCATCCCCATCCTGGCCGCCATTTATGGCACCAATCCCGCCGGCGGCGGATACCAGGCCATCAGTCCGACGGTCCTGTTCGCCCACAAGAACTGCAATATCGCCGTGGGCGGCGGCGGCATCCTCAGCGGCATGTCGCCCAAGGGATTTTTTGACGAAGAGGGCGCCGAGGCCCTTATCAATGCAGCCAAGCAGTTCAAAGCCAAACCGCCGGGGTCAGTGGATGTTCACTACGACGGCACCGGTTTTTTCAGGTATGTATACGAAGAAGAGACCCAGGTGCTCGACGGCCTGAAGGATTACATGAAGGACATCCCGGCCTACAACCCCAAGTTTTTTCGGGTGGCTGAGCCCAAAGCGCCCCTTTTCCCGGCCGATGACATATACCGCCTGGTTCCCTACAACCAGAAACAGATATACGACTTCGACCAGGTACTGGCACGCATCGTGGACGGCAGTGAACACATGGAATTCAAGCCGGGTTACGGGCCCGAGATATACGCCGGCCTGGTCAAGATCGATGGCTATCTGATGGGCGTCATCGGCAACCGCCAGGGGTGGCTGGGTGAAGGCTATCCCGAATATGCCGATTACCCCGGCATCGGCGGTAAGCTCTACCGTCAGGGCCTGATCAAGATGAACGAGTTCGTCACCCTGTGCGGGCGTGACCGGGTGCCGATCATCTGGTTCCAGGACACGTCCGGCATTGACGTCGGCGACATCGCCGAAAAGGCCGAACTGCTGGGTCTGGGCCAGTCCCTGATCTATTCGATCCAGTCCACCGATGTGCCCCAGTTGCTGATGGTGCTGCGCAAGGGCACTGCTGCAGCGCATTATGTCATGGGCGGGCCCACGGCCAACCGGCACAACGCCCTGACCCTGGGCGTGGCCACGACGGAAATATACGTGATGCACGGGGAGACGGCCGCCGCCGCCAGTTTCTCACGGCGGCTGGTCAAGGAGAAGAATGCCGGAAAACCCCTGCAGCCGGTGATCGACAAGATGAACCAGATGGCCCAGGAATATCACGATTATTCGCGGCCGAGCTATTGTGCCCGCAAGGGATTCGTGGACGAGGTGGTCAAAATGTCGGAAATCAGGCGCTATCTTTCCGCCTTTGCCGGCTGTGTCTACCAGAACCCCAAATCCATCTGCCCCCAGCACCAGATGCTGACGCCCCGGGTGATCAAAGGGTAGCGATCCTTCCATTGATACGATAAAAACGGGCGCGGCCACAGGTGCGGCGTCCGTTTTTTCGCCAGGGGGAACGATATCCCGCTTATGAAACTTCATCTCGGGCATCGTTTCACCAGTGCTCAAATCTCTATTGGATGGAACTGCACTGATTGAAAAATTACCAATCTCAAAGATCAAATCTCAAACAAAAACACCGAATGGGAAAATTGAACAAAACAACTGTTATTTTGAGATCTGGTTCGTAAAACGCACCCTACATCTACTGAGATGTTGAGTTTTTTTTGTCCATCGTCCAACATGCGCAGGCACCTGTTTGTCATTCGGACATTTTAATTGCTTTTCAACGTGTATGAAAACGCACAAGTTTCATCAGTGTTCAAGCCTCGTTCAACGGGGCTGCCCTGAATTCCTGAAACCCATTTCTTTATCAACGCCTTCCCGGAACAAACAGGTGTTTGCCTTCTTCGATGTGTTTCTTGGCCGTCCGTCGGTCAAGTCCGGTGATCCGCGCAACCGCTTCAATGGTCTGGTGCTGCTGGTGCAGCATGAGGCAATAGCCGGCGACCAGGGCCCTGGCAGTCATGTCCTGTCGCTGGAAACCCGTTTGCAGCCAGGCCGCCGGACTCGACGGTGATTCCGGCGGCATCGGGGTGTAGTCCTGTTTCATCAGAATGCGCCGTGCGGCCTGCTCAAGCTCGCGGACATTTCCGGGCCAGGGGTAGGCGAGTCCCGGTGTGTGGTGAATCTGCGCCTTTACCATCGACGTCAATTCTTTCGAAGGAACTCCGACGATCCGTTCAATGACGATCTGGAGAAGGTCTTGCAACTCGTTGGGATCTTCATGAATTCGCCGGGCCAGGGAGGGAACCACGATCAGGTCTGAACACAACCGGTAGAAAAAATCTTTTCTCATCGCCTGTCCGCCAAGCAGTTGTTCGGCCGGGAGGTTGGTGGCGGCAATGACCCGCCCTCGAAACGGCCTCGCCCGGTGGTCCCCCACCCGACGGAAAATGCGTTCCTGGATTACCTGGAGCAGCTTGATCTGGATAGGTTCGCCGACTTCGCCGATCTCATCCAGGAGAATGGCGCCAAAGGGACTGCAGCGGTCAAAGACCCCTTCGTAGTCCTCCACCGCGCCGGTGAATGCGCCCTTGCGGTGGCCGAATAATTCCGATTCGATCAAGGTTTCCGGGTATTGGGACAGATTGAGGGCGATGAACGAACGGGTAAAGCTCTGATCGAAGCATCCTTTTTTTTCATCGAACGGGATGAAGCCGGATCGGCCGATGGCCATGGCGGCCGTTCCTTTGCCACTGCCCGTTTCGCCGAGCAGCATGGTGGAAAAATCTTCCATGCGGTTCCACAGGTAACGGTGGTAAAGATCCATGTCGTGGGTGAAGACGTTGTTCCACAGGCTTTCCCGCAGCCGGCGCATGCTTTCGCTGCGTCCCTTGAGATGTTTGTCGATAAAGAAAAAAGCCCGGCGGAGCTGATAACACATGGCCAGATAGCGACGGGCCATTTCCCCGTCAAAGCCCCAGCCGATCAACAGGTCGATCACCGCCCCGGCAAAAGGCACCGGCAGGGAGCGGTCGCCGGCGTTCAACTGGTCAATGATGAGGCGGTCGAACTGGTCGGTAAATCGGTGAAAGAGGTCAAACAGGAAAGAGCTGGTCAGCAACTGCCGGTCGCGATGGCCATAGGCGGTGAGGGTTGCCCGGCCTGTCTCCTCGAGTCGCTGGATATGCCTGCGGACCCGGGCAAGGGTCTCCCCAAATCCACGCCGGTCGGTCCGGCCTGGAAAAAGACCCGCAATTTCCAAGTCCACGCGGCTTCGACGGTCACTGAAGGGATTGGCGTAGACCGCTTCGTGAACCAAGGCAAAGAAATCGCGTTCCGATGGGGTGAGCTTTTTCATGGGTAACTCCCGGTTGACCGGTTCGAACGGTGGCCGACGTGCTGTCGTCGTCATACAAAAAATGCATATCATATAATCAAAAAATGAACAATTGGTTCCGGTCGAATTGCATGGAAGGGGGGCGAAAACCGAATAATTCTATTGATTACAGTGGGTAATAATTAAATTTCAATTCAGGCACGGGATTTGATTAGACCCATTGCAACTGATCAACCGGTACCCGGCCCCTACTTTGCGCCGCTTGGATCGACAACAATCCGACCCTTCGGAGAAAAGGACCACGAGATGGAAAAACGAAGCAACGCCGTTTTCCCCAATTTACACCAGACTCAGTCAAAGACCCAAAAACCATTAGACCAGTCGGCATCTGAAGACCCACGGGGGATGTGGCGACTGCTGTCCACCCGGCGATTCGCACCCTTTTTCTGGACCCAGTTTTTCGGGGCCTTCAACGACAATGTGTTTAAAAATGCCTTGATGCTGACCATCGCTTTCCAGGCTGGTCAGCGGCTCTCCATGTCGTCCGATGTGGCGATTAACCTGGCGGCCGGTTTGTTTATCCTCCCCTTTTTCCTTTTTTCGGCCACCGCCGGACAGATTGCCGACCGGATGGAAAAATCGCTGCTGATTCGTCGGATCAAGGTGATGGAGATTGCCATCATGGCCTGTGCGGGGCTGGCATTCTGGACCGGCAGCCTGATGGTCCTCCTTGGCCTTTTGTTTCTCATGGGCACCCAGTCGGCGTTCTTTGGCCCGGTTAAATACAGCATCATGCCGGACCAGTTGAAACCGACTGAGATTGTCGGTGGAAATGCCCTGGTTGAAATGGGCACCTTTATCTCCATTTTGTTGGGCACCCTTTGCGGGGGGCTGCTGATTCAGATCAAAAACGGTCCGGCGGTTACCGGACTGGTGCTGGTGGGCATCGCCCTGGCCGGTTGGCTGGCAAGCCGCATGATTCCGGCCACGGCCGTCCATGCTCCCCGTCTGACCGTACGATGGAATCTGTTCAAAGAAACCCTGCGGACCATCGGTTATGCCCGCCGTGAGCGATCCGTCTTTCTTTCGATCCTGGGGATCTCCTGGTTCTGGCTGCTTGGCGCCGCCTACCTGACCCAGCTTCCCAATTTCACCAAAACCGTGCTGTCCGGCGGCGAAAGTGTGGTCACCTTGCTGCTGACCCTGTTTTCCATCGGTGTGGGGGCGGGGTCGCTGTTGTGCGAACGTCTGTCGGACAAGAAAGTGGAGCTGGGTCTGGTGCCCCTGGGGTCCATCGGGTTGAGCCTGTTCGGCCTCGATCTTTTCTGGGCCTGCCGGCTCCCCGACAGCGACGGTCTGCTGACGTTGTCCCGGTTTCTGGCTGTGCCCGGCAGCATGCGACTGATGATCGACTTCGTGATGATCGGTATTTTCGGCGGACTCTATATCGTGCCCCTGTTTGCCATGGTCCAGATGCGTACCCGACCCCGGGAGCGTGCCCGGGTGATTGCCGCCAACAACATTATCAACGCCCTGTTCATGGTGCTTTCCTCATTGGCCGGCGCCCTTCTTCTCGGCGCTGCCGGCATTTCCATCCCGGTTTTTTTTCTCATTCTTGCGATTTCCAATGCCGTCGTGGCCGTTTACATTTATTCACTGGTGCCCGAGTTTACCATGCGGTTTCTGGTGTGGATAATCACCCATACCATGTACCGGTTTCGCCACCGTGATTTGGACCGCATCCCCGAGGACGGTCCGGCCGTGCTGGTCTGCAACCATGTGAGCTACATGGATGCCCTTCTGATTATCGGCGCCTGCCGCCGGCCGGTGCGCTTCGTCATTTACGAGCCCATCTATCGGATGTTTCTGCTTCACTTTATCTTTCGGGCGGCCCGGGCCATCCCGATCGCTTCGCATCGCAGCAATCCGGTGGGGCTGAAAACCGCCTTCCAGGAGATTTCAGCAGCCCTGGAGGCCGGGGAAGTCGTCTGCATATTTCCAGAAGGCCAGTTGACGCGTGACGGCAGGGTGGGGGCGTTCAAGCCCGGCATCGAGCGGATCATCAGGACCAACCCCGTGCCGGTGGTGCCCCTGGCCCTGAAAGGGCTCTGGGGCAGCTTTTTCAGCCACAAAAACGGCCACGCCCTGACCCGTCTGCCCCAGCGTTTCTGGTCCCGCGTGGAGCTGGCGGCCGGGACGCCGGTGGCACCGGCCCGCGTGTCAGCATCAGAATTGCGGGAAACCGTCGTTGGCCTGTCCGGCGGTTTCCGGTGCCCGCACCCGTGACCCCATGGGGTGTTCATCTGACGCATGACGCTGGCGGTGCTTTTCATCCAGACCGGTTTTGAGTTATATACGGGTGAGACATGGCTGACCAATTGGGATGTGCACGGTTTTGTGGCCATGACCCCAAGCCATGTCGTCGGTTGTCTGTCGGCAGGGTTTTGGCGCCTTGCCCGAATGTCGGTCGCATCCATCAGGATAAAAAGTGCCCTACGGGCCGCTACCGCCAGCCGGTGCAAGCGGTGGCCTTTCGATCTTCGGCCCCGCCAGGCGCTGCCGGACACAAACAAACGATATCCCGGAGTGTGAATCGATGGTAAGAAACGCAGCTGCGTTGATGGCCCTGATAACCGCATTCCTTTACCTGATAACAGCGGTTGGGGCCACAGAAACGGAACCTGAAGAAATGGAAACCGAAGCCAGTGTCATTCTTCTTCACGGCATGGGCCGCACACGGCGGTCCATGGCCACGATGGCCAGCCGTCTGGCCGACAGCGGCTACCGGGTGGTCAACCTGGATTATCCGTCCACCGGCGCCAGCATCGAAACCCTGAGCGAGGGTGTTGTCGCCGAAACGGTCCGGGACTGCCGATTGGCGCACCCGTCGGCACCCGTTCACTTCGTCACTCATTCGCTGGGAGGCATTCTCGTCCGGCAATACCTGCAAACCCGCCGGCTGCCGCCGGGCAGCCGGGTGGTGATGCTCAGCCCGCCCAACCAGGGCAGCGAACTGGCCGACCTGCTCAAGGACTGGTTTCTATACCGCTGGATCATGGGGCCGGCGGGGCAGCAGCTCGGAACGGCGGAAGACTCGGTTCCCAATCGCCTGGGACCGGTGGATGTGCCCGTGGGCATCATCACCGGAGACAGCACGCTGGAGCCCTGGTTCTCCGCCCGACTGCCGGGACCCGACGATGGCAAGGTGTCGGTCGCGCGGGCCCGCCTGGCGGAGATGGATGACTTTCTTGTGGTTCATAAAAGCCACGGATTTATCATGAACGATACGCAGGTTATCGACCAGACCATCCACTTCCTTGAACACGGCCGGTTCAGGCATGATCACTAATCCCAGTCCAGGATCACCTTGCCCGACCGTCCGGAGCGCATCACATCAAACGCCTGCTGAAAGTCATCCACGCCGAATCGGTGGGTGATCACCGGCGATATGTCCAGCTGGCTCTGGAGCATGCTGGTCATCTTGTACCAGGTCTCGAACATTTCACGCCCGTAAATTCCCTTTAATTTAAGTCCCTTAAGGATGATCTGGGTCAAATCCAGGGACACCTCGCCTGTGGGGATGCCCAGGATGGCGACCTGCCCGCCATAGTTCATGGCCTGCAGCATGTCACTGAAGGCCTGGATGTTGCCGGACATCTCCAGCCCTGCATCAAAGCCTTCTTTCATGCCCAGCTGCGATGCGGTTTCGGCGATCGACGTCCGGGTGACGTTGACGGCCGCCGTGGCGCCCATTCGCGCGGCAATCTCAAGGCGATAGTCGTTGACATCGGTGATCACCACGTGCCGGGCGCCGGCATGGCGGGCGATGGCCACGGCCATGATGCCGATGGGGCCCGCGCCGGTGATCAGGACATCTTCTCCGACCAGGTCAAAGGAGAGGGCCGTGTGGGCGGCATTGCCCAGGGGATCCAGGATGGCGGCGATATCGTCGCTGATCGTCTCCGGCACATTAAAGACATTGGATGCCGGCACGCTGATGTACTCGGCAAAACATCCGGGCCGGTTGACGCCCACGCCAATGGTGTTGCGGCACAGGTGGCGCTTGCCGGCGCGGCAGTTCCGGCAGTGGCCGCAGGTGATATGGCCTTCGACCGACACCCGGTTTCCCACCTTGAGGCCCCGGACGTCGCTGCCGATTTCGGTGATGACCCCCACAAATTCATGGCCGATGGTCATGGGGGTGGGAATGGTTTTGCGGGACCATGGGTCCCAGTTGTAGATGTGGATGTCGGTGCCGCAGATGGCGGTCTTGAGCACCTTTATCAGTACGTCGTTATGGCCGATGCGTGGAAACGGCACCCGGTCCATCCAGATGCCCGTTTCGGGTTTCAGCTTGACGATGGCTTTCATGGTCTCCATGGGATTACCCGCCTTTCCGGCTTAGTCGATCACGTCAAGTGCCTTGCCTACCTTGATAAAGGCCGCTATGGCCCGGTCCAGATGCTCCCGGGTGTGGGCGGCGGACATCTGGGTGCGGATGCGGGCCTGGCCCTTGGGAACAACCGGGAAACTGAACCCGACCACGTAGATTCCTTCCTCCAGCATCCGGGCCGCCATTTTCTGGGCCAGAACCGCGTCTCCCAGCATGACCGGGATGATGGGGTGCTGCCCGGGAACCAGGCTGAACCCTGCCGCCTGCATCCCCTTCCTGAAATAGCTGCTGTTTTCCCGGAGTCGATCCAACAGGTCCGAACTTTCCTCGAGAAGGTCCAACGTGGCAATGGCCGTGGCGGTGATTACCGGTGCCAGGGAGTTGGAGAACAGGTAGGGCCGGGATCGCTGTCTGAGCCAGTCGACGATTTCTTTCCGTGCGGCGGTGTATCCCCCGGACGCGCCGCCGAGGGCCTTGCCCAGGGTGCCGGTGATAATATCCACCCGGTCGGATACACCGCAGTATTCCGGTGTCCCCCGCCCGTTTTCACCCACAAATCCCACCGCGTGGGAATCATCCACCATCACCAGCGCATCGTACCGATCGGCCAGGTCACAGATGCCTTTCAAGTTGGCAATGATACCGTCCATGGAAAAGACCCCGTCAGTGGCAATGAGGCGGAACCGGCAGTCGGATGCCGCCTTGAGCTGTTGTTCCAGATCGGCCATGTCGTTATTCCGGTAGCGGAAGCGCCTGGCCTTGCACAGACGGATGCCGTCGATGATGCTGGCATGGTTCAGGGCATCGCTGATTACGGCGTCGTTCTCGTCCAGCAACGTCTCGAAGAGACCGCCGTTGGCGTCAAAACAGGAGCTGTATAAGATGGTGTCCTCGGTTCCCAGAAAGGCGCTGATGCGTGCTTCAAGGGTTTTGTGGATGCTCTGGGTGCCGCAGATGAAACGAACGGAGGACATGCCGAGCCCATAGGTGGAAAGGGCAGATTGCGCTTTTTCCACCAGGCGTGGATGGTTGGACAGTCCCAGATAGTTGTTGGCGCAGAAGTTGAGGACGGTTTTACCGCTGTCGACGGTAATGGCGGCCTGCTGGGCCGAGGTGATCGTCCGTTCATCTTTGTACAGGCCGTTTTTCTTTAATATCTTGATTTCACCAGATAGGTGATCTGTCAACGCTGGACGCATGGGATAGACCTCCCTTAGCGGTTATTCGAGTGTTCTGAAAACCGTCGCTACAGGCTGGTTACCTTGTTCCTGCCCTCTTTTTTGGACTGGTACAGGGCTTCATCCGCGCGGTTTACCAGGTCTTCCGAAGGTTCATTTTCCCTGTAGGTGGTCACGCCGAATGACAGGGTGATTTTTCCCAGGCTTTCACCCGTATTCTTTTTTTTCAAGTCCAGTCCTTCAAAGCTGCGGCGCATATTGTCGGCCAGTTTGATGGCGCCTTCAACGGGCGTATCCGGCAGCAGGATCGCAAACTCCTCGCCACCGATCCGGGCGACCAGATCCTTTCCTTTAATGGAATCGTTGATGGTGGCCGCGACCATCCGGAGCACATTGTCTCCTACGAGATGGCCATGGGTGTCGTTTACCTGCTTGAAATGGTCAATATCGGCCATGACCAGGCACAGAGCGTCTCCGTCCGCCTTGGCTTTGCCCATGGCCGCTTTCAACTTCTTGTCGAATCCGCGACGATTGTCAATACGGGTCAGGGGGTCCTTGAGCGCCTCATTGCGGTAACGGGCCATCTTGACCTTCAGCTGATCGATTTCGCGGGTGGCCTGTTGCAGCTGTTCCTTAAAGGATCCGCTGGTGGCTTCCAGGATCTGGATTTCCTGTTTGATCTGGTTGACGATCATTTCCACGTCTGCTTCAGACAGGCTGGCGGCGATGGACTCGTTGATGGTTTCCAGATTGTTTTCGGATTGGGAAAAATGCTGGTTCGTGTTTTTAATCGCAGCGATAATCTCGGCAAAGACTTTTTTCAGTTCTTCTCGGACCAGCGTGGTGACCGTCTCCGCGCGGCCGGCAATGTACTGATCGAAAAACTGACGGCTGGTCGATTCGGAGAAGGATCCATGGTTTTTCAGATGATCGTCGATGGCTGCGTTGAGCGGTCCGTTTTTCCCGGTCGCATAATCATACCATATGCAGTAGTTCATCGGGTTGGTGGGCAGCCCGAGTTTGCCGATCTGTTCCAGGGCCAGCCGGAGGTGTTTGCGTGAATCCTCGATGCTGTCGTCATAGCGCATGGTGCGATGGCCTTTCTTCATAGGCGTCGATCGATTTTACCGGGTGCATGTCAGTTCTGAAATCCGTGGGGTAAGAGGTAGCCGGTCAGGCGGTCGTTTTCCTGCCGGATGATGATCTTCTATTTAGAAGCACAGATTAAAACTGTCAATTAAAAACCGGTTCGGATACCGGCCTGGCGGCGGTGATAAATTGCTTGACCGCCAAAGGCCGCCTGTGCATAATCGATTGACCTGAAAGACTAATTTCCAGCAAACGATTGCGGCATGCCCGATTTGACGGAGCGGCCGGTTCGTGTTGGCGCGTCGCCGTGCCGCATTTTCTTCTTCCGGCGGCACACACAGAGGATACAGGCCCATGAAAAAGAAGATACTGGTGGTTGACGACAACCGGATGATTCTGAAGTTCCTGTCCAATCTGCTGGACGGTGAAGGTCACGAGGTGAAAACCTGTGAAGACGGCCTGTCGGCGCTGAGCCTGCTGACCACCTATGAGCCGGATATTGTTTTCGTGGATCTGATCATACCCAAAATCGGCGGAGACAAGTTGTGCCAGATTATCCGAACCATGGAACACATGAAAAACTGCTATCTCGTGATCATCTCCGCCGCCGTGGCTGAAATGGATCTGGACTTCAGAAAAATCGGTGTGAACGCCTGCATCGCCAAGGGACCTTTCGGTCAGATGGGCAAGCATGTGCTGGCGGCCATCCAGGATTCCGGCAATCCCTCAACGGTGATCTCGGAACATGAAATTCTGGGTATTGCCTCGGTGGATGGCATCCCGGTATACGCCCGGCGAATGACCAAGGAACTGCTGGGGCGCAACCGGCACCTGGAAACGATTCTGGAAAGTATGAACGAGGGCATCGTGGAGGTGTATACCAGTCGTGTGGTTTACGCCAACTCGGCGGCCGTCAGGCTTTTTGGCATCCCCCCGGAAAACCTGCTGTCGGCCAACCCCCGTGAACTGTTTGACGATGCCGATCGAAACCGGATTGACGATCTGATGCACAGGGACTCGGAAACATCGCCGGTGGTCGGATTGACCCACCCTCTGGAACTCAACGGGCGTCAGGTCATCATTCGCAGTTTTCCGGTCAAAGCGGAGACAGACACCACGATATTGCTGATTACCGATGTCACCGAGCAGCGGGACCTGGAGTACCAGCTCCAGCATGTGCGGCGCATGGACGCCATCGGCAACCTGGCGGGCGGGATTGCCCACAACTTCAACAACCTGATGATGGGGGTTCAGGGAAATGTCTCTATTTTAATTCAGGACAAGAAGGTGGGGGATCCGGGGTATGATGAACTGGCGGGCATTGAACGCTGCATCGACAGCGGCGCCAAGCTGACCCGCCAGCTGCTCAGTTTTGCCAAGGGCGGCCGCTATTCACTGGACCTGCAGGATGTCAACGATATCGTCGAAAAGTCTTCCGGTATGTTTGCCCGGACCAGAAAAGAGATCCATGTGGAACGGCATCTGGAAGCGGAACTGGCCACGGCGGAAGTGGATTCCGCCCAGATTGAACTCGCGTTGATGGATCTTTATGTCAATGCGTGGCATGCCATGTCCAGTGGGGGGACATTGACGGTTTCCACGGCCAATGTAAAACTGGATGAATCTTTCGTAAAACCTTACAACCTGACCCCGGGCAGTTACCTGAAAATCGACGTTTCCGATACCGGAGCGGGGATGGACGAAAAAACCGTAGAGCGGATTTTCGAACCCTTCTACACCACGCGCCCCATGGGAGAGGGCACCGGCCTGGGACTGGCGTCCGTATTCGGCATCATTAAAAAACACCAGGGCATTATTACCGTGGACAGCCAGGTGGGACGCGGCAGCACGTTTTCCATTTATCTGCCGGCTGCCCGAATTCTTCAAAAACCCCCAGCGCAGGACAAGCTGCGGGTGATCTCGTCGGGAACACTCCCTGAAAAAGGGTCGGGCACCATCCTGGTGGTGGACGACGAGGAATATATCCTCAATGCCGACAAAGCCATGCTCAATGAACTCGGTTATGAAGTGCTGCTCGCCAACGGAGGAAAGGAAGCGATTCGTGTATTCGAAGAAAACAAGGATCGTATCAACATGCTTATTCTGGATTTGATCATGCCGGACCTGGGTGGTGAAATCGTCTTCGAACGCGTTAAATCCTCACGGCCGGATATGCGTGTTATCCTTTCCTCAGGATACAGCATCGAGGGACAGGCCGCTTTACTGCTCAAGAAAGGATGCGACGGTTTTATTCAAAAACCTTACAACCTCAATCAGCTTGCACAGAAGATCAAGGAGATCCTTGCCTGAAGGACGGATGGTTCCATGGCTGCGGACCTTCGTGCGAGACGGTGGCGGCTCATGAGGCAATTGCGCGCGATCGCGCCAGGCTTGACGGGTGACCATCGACTCCGTTTTCTATCGGGCGTCCATACGGAAGCAGGCCATCTGCGGATGTGACCAACCGCGCCTGCAATGGGAGCTGCAAACAAAGCACAATGGCTGACATCCAGACGATCAAGAATTCCCCAAAATTGAAACGACCCGAATTCCTCGACCCGGAGAAGAAAACCAGTGCCGCGCGGATGGCGGACCGGGTCCTTCTTTTGGGCTTGGGTGTGGCCTTTGCCTACTGGATCTTCGCTTCCCTGATCTTTGCATTGACGGCTACCAGCGGTACCTTCGTCCACAATTATTTCAACCCGGGACTCAACGAGGTGCTGAGCCGGCTGCTGGTGTTTTGTTTTTTCATGATTTTCGGTTCTCACGTGGGGTATACGATGCGCCAGCGTCAGAAGGCGGACGAAGCGCTGGCCGGCAGTGAGGAAAAATACCGCACCATCATCGAAAATATGGAAGACGGATACTTCGAAATCGATTTCAGGGGCCGGTTTACCTTTTTCAATGACTCCTTTCGCAAGATTTCCGGATATGGGGCAGAGCAGCTTCGCCAGCTGGATTACCGGCGGCTCCTGACCCCGGCGGAAACCCAGAAAGTCCTTGCCGCCTTTGGCAAGGTGAACCGGACGGGAACGAACATCAAAGACCTGGGATTTGTCATCGTCCGCAAGGACGGCGCCAGGCGCTGGGTGGAAACGTCCGTATCCCCCATTACCGGCCGCCATGATCGGCTGGTTGGCTACCGGGGCCTTCTGCGGGATGTGACGCGTCGTCGCCAGGCCGATGCACTTCAGCAGGAAAAGATGGCCGCCGAAGCCGCCAGTCGATCCAAGAGCGAATTTCTGGCCAACATGAGTCACGAGATCAGAACCCCGCTCAATGCCATTATCGGGCTGGTCGAGCTGCTTCTCGAATCGCCCCTGTCCAGGGAACAGCGTGAAGATCTCAAAGTGGTTCAATCCGCAGCCTTTGCCCTGTTGTCGGTCATCAACGATATCCTCGATTTTTCCAAGATCGAGGCGGGTAAGCTGGAACTGGAACGATCCCCCTTCAACCTGAGAGATTTTCTGGGTGAGGCGCTCAAAATCCTGGCCGTCAAGGCCCATGAGAAAAACCTGGAGCTGGCCTACCGGGTGGCGCCCGACGTACCGGACCGGTTGGTGGGCGACCATCACCGGTTCCGCCAGGTGCTGCTCAATTTAATCGGCAACGCCCTCAAGTTCACGGATTCCGGGGAAATCGTCGTTTTTGCCCAATGCCGCACCGTGGACGCTGATCATCTGCTGCTGCACGTGGCAGTCAGGGACACCGGGGTGGGCATTGCCACCGGCAAGCAGGCCCTGATTTTCGAGGCCTTCCGGCAGGCCGACGGCAGCACCACACGGAAATTCGGCGGCACCGGCCTCGGTTTGGCGGTTTCCGCTCAACTGGTCAATCTGATGGGTGGACAGATCGGGGTCAAAAGTGTGCTGGGAAAGGGAAGCATCTTCCACTTCACCATCGCCTTCGATGTGGACGCCAAGAGTGCGGACGGTCCCGAATTGCCGGATGATATGGACCTGAGCGGGCGGCGGATTCTCGTCGTGGATGATAATGCCACCAACCTGAAGATCCTGTGCGAGATGCTGGCCAGCTGGAAAATGGTTCCGAAGCCGGCGTCATCGGCAGCCGCGGGCATGGCGCTGCTGAAAAAAATGGGAAACAGCGGGGCCGTTTTCGACCTGGCGCTGATCGATTCGGATCTGTCGGATTCGGGCGCCCTGTCTCTGGCCCGTCAGATCCATGGGCGGGGCGGGGATACCACGCGGGTTGTCATGATGCTGACCACCACCACCGCCAAGGAAACGGCCTTTTACAATGAAACGGGCGTCGGAGCCCTGGTGACCAAGCCCGTTCGTCCGTCGGACCTGCTGGACGCCATTATCAAGGCCTTGTCAGTGGCGCAGGCGCCGGCTGAAAAGCGGGTCGACAACAACGGTTCCGGTCATGATTTCTCCCTGCCGCCGCTCGATATTCTCGTTGCCGAAGATACGCCTTTCAACCAGAAGTATATCCGGCGGCTGCTGGACACCTGGCACTGCCGGGCAACGATCGTCGAAAACGGCCGCCTGGCCATCGATGCCCTGGACGGACAACATTTTGATCTCGTGCTGATGGATGTCCAGATGCCGGAAATGGACGGCCTCACCGCTACGGCGAGGATCCGCGACCTGGAAAAAAAGAGGGATCGCCATATCCCCATTATCGCCATGACGGCCCACGCCATGCGAGGCGACCGGGAGCGGTGCATCGACGCCGGCATGGACGATTATGTGTCCAAACCGATCTCCTCCATCGCACTTCTGGAAGCCATCCGCCGGGTGGTGCCCATGCCGGACCGCAAACCGGAATCGGTGGACGCCGACCCGTCGACGTCAGCAGGGGATGATGACGGCGAACTGAGCGCGATTCTCGAGGCATTCAACAACGACGGCGCATTTTTCAAAGACGTTGCCGACATGTTCATCTCCGATTATCCACCCATGGTGGAGACGGTGAAAAAAGCCATTGCCGACCGGGATGGGGCCTTGTTGAGCCGAACGGCCCATGCCCTCAAGGGAATGGCGCGTAACTTCCAGATCGATGGGGCGGCGGATGCCGCCTTACAGCTGGAACAGCTGGCCGATCAGAAGCAGTTTGGAATGGCCGGGATCCAATTCCGGACCCTGGCCGATGAACTGGCCGGTTTTGAGCGGCGGCTCAAGCAGATGGTGGCCCGCGTCTCTGAGGACTGAGGAAGACAGCAGCGCTCAATCCCGCTTTCCGGCATCTGACCCCGGTCTGCGGCTATCCGTTTTTCGTGTGTCCACGATCAGATGGCGCAGCATTTCCCAGGCCCGTTCTTCCTTCAGGCGTTCCGCTGCCCTGCGGGCTTCCTCGTCAGCGCTGTCGGTGGTGTATACAATGGCCGGCTTGCCGTTCGGCCGGATAATGGTCCTGACGCCCATTTTCTCCCCGTCAGCAGGCGACTGGCCGGCACGCATTTCGCTTTGCAGCATCATTTGTATGGTGGCTTCGGAAATACCGTTCTGTTTGAGCAGCATGATTTCTTCCACGGTCAGGGCGCCCGAGTCGACAGGCAAAGCCCAGCATAAACCAAAGACGATCAGCGTGGCCCGGATTTTCATGGTTTCACCTTTTGATAAGTCTTGACAGAATAAACGCTATTCTTAATGATACCCTGATAAAAATAGCAATCCTGCCGGGGTGCTGCCCAATGCGCCGCCCGGCATTCCCGGCGACCGTGTTTGTTCAATACTACACCCATGGGAGAAGGTCATGTTAAAACTCAAACAGATCGTGGTATCCATCGAAAATTCACCGGGCCGCCTTTTCGAGGTGACCCATGCACTGGGAAACGCGGGCATCAATCTCAGGGCCTTGAACCTGGTTGACACCGGCGCCTTCGGCCAGCTGCGCCTGCTGGTTTCCGATGTGGCCAAGGCACGGCAGTTGCTTATGGAGATGCACATTCCTGCCATGGTGAACGAGGTCGTCGCCGCCGAAATCGAGGACCGGCCCGGCCAGCTGGCCAGTTTGCTCAAACCGATTCTGGATGCCAACGTGCAGTTGGTGTTCATGTATGCCTTTTTGCGGCAGAGCCGGGAACGGGCGGTCATGATCTTCCGGTTTTCGGACAATGACAAAGCCATCGCGATCATGCAGGAAAATGGCGTGCACCTGCTCGATGCCGAGCAGTTCGGCATTCTGGAAAATTCGGATTAACCGCTTCACGCTTCAATACCCGTGATTATGGCCCATGCACCCCCCAATGACGACCGGACGGATATCGCCGATGACGTTTTCAGGGACCGGTTCCGGGTCTTCCTGGAAGAGGTGGCGGACGGGTTTTATGAAACGGATCTGAAGGGTAATTTCCGGTTTTTCAACAATGCCCTGTGCCGGATATTCGGGTATACGGCGACGGAGATCAAAGGACGGAACTTCCGCGAATTCATGGATGCGGAAAACGCCCTGTATGCCTTTACGGTCTTCAACCGGCTTTACGAATCCGGGGAAATCCCGTCGGAAATCATCTGGCGGATTGTCAGGAAAGACGGTCAGGAGAGAATCCTGGAAATATCGGTCAACCTCATTGTTGACCGGTCCGGCAGGAAAACCGGCTTCCAGGGGGTGGCCCGCGATGTCACCCGGAAAATTGCCGACCAGCAGGAGCTGGAGGCCTCCCAGCGACGTTCTCACGAGCTCTACCAGGCCAGCTCCCGGGCCGAGAGGCGCTACCGCGCCTTCCTGGAATTTCTGCCTGACCCGGTTTTTGTCTTCAACATGGACAGTACGGTATCTTACCTCAATCCCGCCTTCGAACGGGTCTTCGGATGGACCTTGAAGGAGCTCGAAGGCAAACGCATTCCCTTCATTCCGGAAGACGAAAAGGACCGCACCCGGGCCGGCATCAAAAGGCTGTTTGCCGAAAAAGTGCTCCACGGCTTCGAGACCCGGCGCTCGACCCGGGACGGCCGAATTCTTGACATCGTTGTGGACGGGGCGATTTTCTACGACGCACAGGATAACCCGGCAGGCCAGGTGATCACCCTGCGGGACGTCACCGCCCGAAAGCGGGCCGAACAGATAAACCAGGCCCTGTTTCGGATTTCCCGGGCCCTGTACCGGTTTCCCGGGCTGGACCGCATGCTCGAGTATATCACCCGCCAGATCCAGGCGCTGATCCGGGTGGCCGGGGCCATGGTCATACTCATCGACGAGGAGACCCGGGAATTCACCATTCCGGTGGCGGCCTACGAAGACGTCGAGACCGGCATCAAGATGAAGGAGATCCGGTTTCCCATGGACAAGGGCGTGGCCGGCCACGTATACCGGACCGGCAAGCCCCTGATCGTTCACGATACGGCCAAAAGCCCGTATTTTTATGACCAGGTGGACAAGCAGGCCCAGTACCACCACAAAAATATGCTGGATGTACCCCTTCGCATCCAGGATCGCATGATCGGTGTATTGTGCGCGGTCAACAAGAAAGAGGGGGCATTCGACAACGCTGACGTGGACCTGCTCAGCGCCGTGGCCAATCTCGTGGCCCTGCCCATTGAAAATGCCCGCATCAACGAGGCGCTTCAGCGGGCCTACGAAAATGTGCGCGGGCTCAACCGGGCCAAAGAGCAGGTGATTCATCATCTTTCCCACGAACTGAAAACACCGCTGTCGGTTCTTTCCGCTTCCCTGCGTCTGCTGGAAAAAAGGCTTCCCAAGGGGGAGGACGGGGCCGCAGACCGGGTGGTGGTGCGGGCGCAACGCAATCTCCAGCGGTTGCTGGATATGCAGTACGAGATCGGGGACATGCTCCGGGAACAGGACTACCGGGCCCACGGCATGCTCTCTTTCCTTCTGGACGCCAGTCTCGACATGCTGGTCACCCTGGCCGAAACCGAACCGGGACAGACACGGGCGCCCGACGTGATTCAAGAGGCCATTGACCGTGAGTTCGGGCACACCGAAATTCCATGTGTGGATCTCGCCCTGGACCGGCTGGTGGAAAGCCATCTGGCGGTGCTGAAACCCCGCTTTGCCCACCGTGATATTCGGTTGGACCTCCGTCTGGAGCCGGTGGCAGCGGTGCTGATTCCCGCGGAGGTCATGGAAAAGATTGTTGAAGGGCTGGTTAAAAATGCCATCGAGAACACGCCGGACGGGGGACGGGTGACGGTGGTGGTGCGGGCCGGGAGCAAAGGCCCGGTTTTCGAGGTGCGGGACACCGGCGTAGGCCTGACGGCGGAAAAACAGCGGTTGATTTTCAACCACTATTTCGCCCCCGGGGACACCCTGAGCTATGCCTCCAAGGCACCCTATGATTTCAATGCCGGCGGCAAGGGGATTGATTTGCTGCGCATTACCATTTTTTCCGAGCGATACCGGTTCGATACCAAAATGATATCCCGCAGGTGCCGGTATATCCCTGCTGACAGCGACCTCTGCCCGGGTGCCGTCGATCGATGCGGCCACTGCACCCATCCGGCGGACTGCGGCGAGTCGGGAGGTACCACCATGCAGATTCGATTCGTGCCCTCGAACGAGTTGAACCTGGCATGCCGCGTGGATGAAATCTAAAAACAGGCACAACAGATGAGCGAAGATCCGATGACCCGCCACAACGTTGCCGACGCATCCGCCGACGGCGTTTTTTTCCGCGAGGTCGATGTGGAGTTTCTGATCCACGAACTCAAGGATCCCATGTCGGTCATTGAAACCGCCGTACGCATGCTGATTGAAAAGCCCGGTAAATATGGCACCCTGACGGGCCGCCAGGAAAAAACGCTCAAACGCGCGCTGAGGAATGCCAAAAAGGCCCGAAGCCTGCTCGCCGACCTGCTGGAGGTGGGGCGTTCCGAGGCGGGATGTTTTCAGTGCTGCCGGTTCAATCCGGTGCCCGCGATCGAAGAGGTGCTCCTGGAGGTGCTCGAGAACGTCGACGCCGGTCTCTGGGAATCGCTTCAGGAGGTCGAGGCGGGGCCGGACCGGGCTGCTCTATTGAGCGATCGGGGTATCGGTTTGACCTTCTCTGAGGACCTTTTTTGTGCAGAGTTTTGCCAGGATGAGACCAAATTCAGGCAAATTGTGGGCAACCTGATCAAAAATGCCCTCCAGCACCGCCGCAGTCGGCTGGACATCGGTGTCTATTGCCGCGGCGGTCAGCTGGTGGTCGACGTGGTCGACGATGGCCCGGGGGTGGAAAAAGAGAACCGGGAGTTGATATTCAGGCGATACACCCGACTCGCCCCGTGCACCATCCTGTCCAGGACCGGACACGGTCTGGGACTGGCCGGGGCACGGATTCTGGCCCGCCACCTGGGCGGGGACATCTCCGTGGAAGACCATCGCCGTCCGGGGGCCTGCTTCTGCCTACGGCTTCCGCTGACCTTCGCGCAGTCGGGTTAATTCGTTTCATGCTTGTTCTCCTTTATAATTGCCCATTAACCGGATCAACCGAATGAAAAGAAAGGGAGCCCATGACAGCCAATCAATCCTATCTGGACGGTAAACGCATTCTGGCGGTGGATGACGAAGCGGACATTTTAGAGACCATTCAGGATATTCTCGACATGGCCGCCGTCGAGGTCGCCCGGGACTACGGGACCGCATCGGAGAAGATCCGGACCGGCAGTTACGATCTGGCCATTCTGGACATCATGGGCGTCAACGGGCTGGTATTGCTCGAGGAAGCGGTGGCCCGGGGAATCCCCACGGTGATGCTCACGGCCCACGCCATCAATCCGGACACGCTGATGTCATCGATCCGCAAGGGGGCGATCTCCTATCTGCCCAAGGAAACGTTGGCCGACCTGGACGACCTCCTGGAGGAACTGCTGGCCGCCCACGCCGCCGGCAAGCCCCCCTGGAAGCTCCTTTTCGATAAGCTGGGTTCCTATTTCGACGAGCGCTTCGGACCGGACTGGAAGGCCAAAGACAAGACGTTCTGGTCCGATTTTTCCCGCAACTGGGAGGTGGGACGGGGCATCCAGGAACGGTTGAAACACGACCCGCACCTGCAGGACAAGGGCGTGTGACGCTTTCTCATCGCCTCCAGCTATGAATGCGCACCGGCTTGCCGAAGCATGGCCCCCGCGATCTCTTTCAGGAATTTGGCGGCCACCGCCGCCGTCATGCCGTTGATATCCCGATCCGGATTGAGTTCCACAATATCGGCCCCCACAATGGGGTTTTTCAGGGACTGAATCAGCCGCAGGACCTTGCGGGTGGACATGCCCCCGGGTTCATGGTGGGATACCCCCGGTGCATACGCCGGGTCCAGGACGTCCAGGTCCAGCGAAATGTAGACCGGCCCTTCCAGGTCGATGGGATTTTTGGACCGGTAGTCCTTCATCTCGATACAGGTGACGCCGAATTTTTCCACCTGCCGGCGCTGTTCGTCGTTCATGCCGCGAACACCCACCTGGACCAGTCGTTTCACCCGTCCGGTTTCCATGATGCGGGCAAAGGGGCAGGCATGGGAAAAGCGGCTGCCGCCGTAGCTGTCGTAAAGGTCCGGATGGGCGTCCAGGTGCAGGATGGTCAGCGGGTTGTGGACTTCGCTGAGCGCCGCCACCACCGGAAAGGTGACGGCATGGTCACCGCCCAGAGCCAGGGGCCGGGCCCTTTGCGCAGCCACCCGCCCGATTGCGGTTTCAATGGCTGCAAAGGCTGCTCCGCCGGCGGGCAGGATCAGGTCTCCCAGGTCGTGAAACATGGGGTGGGCCTCCAGGTTGACGCCGTTTTCGGCAAACAGGTTCGACGCGCCGTTATGAAGCGTCTTCCGGATGGCCGTCGGTGCTTTGGCCGGCCCCCGCATGAAGCTGGAGTACTCGTCAAAAGGAATACCGACCACCGCAACCGCGCCCGGGTCCAAGGCCGCGGTCGATTCTGCTGTAATTGTTTCAGTCATCGATCTTCTCCTGCTTAATTGCGGGACGGCACGTCCATCACGGTGGCCTCGTGGCCGGTGGCATCCAGGAACTTGCGCACCTGATCCAGGGCGATAACCAGGGTGGCCGTGTTGACCAGCGGATGGCACTGAAGGGCGTCGGCCTCCCAGATGGCTTGGTCCACGATCACCCGGACCTGCCGGGCGTCATCGTTCATCACGCCGAGGATGGTCACGGCCCCGGGTTCGAGCTTTAAATGTTTTTCCAACCGGCCGGCCGATGCAAACCGGAGTTTTTTGACCGACAGGGCCTCGCCGAATGACTTCAGGTCCACCGATTTCTCATCGGGCAGGGTCACGAGAAAATGCTGTTTGCCCTTGTTGTCGCAAATGAACAGGTTTTTGGTCTTCATGCCGGGAAGCTCCGGTACCAGGCGGTTGACATCCTCGCAGGTGAATACCGGGGGGTGGTCGTGGCGTTCGTATTCGATGCCGTGGGTGTCGAGGTAATCGTAGATTTCCATGGTTTTTTTCCTTCGTTCAATTCAGTTTTTGTCAAGGTTTTCAATTGTCGTTTTCGCCCAGTTCAGCAGGGTCACGCGGCCGCCAAGGGCTGCTTTTACCCGTTTGATCGTTTTTTTTCCGGGATTGACCAGGAACCGATGGCGGCAATGGGCCAGCAAGGGGACGTCCGATGCACTGTCCGAATAGCCATAGCCCCAATGGCCATGGAGCAGACCCCGCGCTTTTGCCAGCTTGATTTTACCGGTTCCCATACAGTAGCGTCGGTAGACCAGGCCGCCAAGAAAGGGGCTGACCTGTGAACCGATGACCACGATATCCTGCTTCAGCATGGTCCGGGCGACCTGCCTGACCAGTTCCTGCGGAGAACCGGAAATGATCAGGCATTGATGGCCCAGACGCTGGTGTGCTGCCAGGGCGCTGAGTCCCTCATCGTAGAACCGGCCGTTCAGGGGCGGAGAAAATACGCCCGCTGCAAAGGCGCTGAACACATCCCGCGCTGTCCGGCCGCGAAGGGGGAAGGTCGCGATCCACATCATGGTGCTCATGGCGATGATTCGACTCGGTCGAAGCAGCAATAACGGCAGCAGCACCGGCATGAGTATGCCGGCCGCCAGTCGTCTGACCCTGCAGCGTTTGATGGCGGTGTCCAGGAAATGATAAGCCACATCGATATTGATCAGGGTTTTGTCAAAATCGAATGCGGCCACGGGCCGGCCATGGGAGGCTGCGTCGTTCACCGGACCAGGGACTCCAGAAATCGCTCGATCGCCCGGTTGAATGCCGCGGGCTGTTCAATGGGCGCCATGTGTCCTGCACCGTCGAGGGTGACATGCCTGGCGCCGTGGATCCGGTCGGCCATCGCCTCGGCGTATTTGACGGGTGTCAATATGTCATCTGCGGCACTGAGGACGAGTACCGGCACGCTGACGGATGACAGCCGATCGCTCAGGTCGAAGGCGTCACAGGCCCGAAAGTCGTTGGCGGTCACTACGGGGCCTGCCGTCGAACAGGCCAGCACGTTCCGGCAGATATCCTCGTCGTCCTGGTTGCCCCGTGCCACTGCAAACGAAACGAGTCCATCCAGGTGCTGATCGTAGTCGTTTTCGATGGTATCAACCATCGCCGGCAGCACTTTGAGCCGCGCGCCGGTATTGGCCAGCACGCCCGCCTTGAGGCGGGCGCCGTGATGAACCAGCAGGTCAAGGGCGATGGCCCCGCCCAGGCTCAACCCGCAGGGGATGGGGGCGGGGAGGGAGAGGGTATCGATGAATTCCATGACCGACCGGGCATAGTCCGGCACCGTCCTGAATCCATCGCCGCTGCTGTTGCCGTGTCCGGGAAGATCCACGGCAATGGTGTTGGCCCGTTCGGAAAGCCCTTCGATCTGGGCCTGCCAGAAACGACCTTCCTGCCCTGCGCCGTGGATGAACACCAGGGTCGGCCGGTCCGGTAAAAGCGGCCATCTTCCTGCCAGAAAAGCAATTCCGTTTTCTTTACGCGCAATCATGTTCTCCGCTTTCCGGGCCCGTCTGCATGCGGGCGATATTTTGCCAGACGCTCCTCATACCCCCAAATCGGCGGATGGTTCAATCCTTTTTTACGATATCCCGGGCCGTCGGGGGATTGATAACGGACTGAAAATGCCTTATTCTCTAAAATTCCCGCCAGCAAAAGGGTCGTATTTGCCTATCATCGATTTTTATACACCTTTTAATCGCAAGAGGGAGACCCCCCATGCCCCGTCAATGGATATTTGTCATCGTATTGGCCCTGTGTGGTCCGGTCACCGGATATTGCGGTGAAGCGGATGTCCTGAAGGTTGACGTCGAGAAAACCGGAAAGGGCAGCTTCCATTTTGATGTAACCGTTCAGCACGATGATACCGGCTGGGATCACTACGCCGATAAATGGGATCTGCTGGCACCGGACGGCACCGTGCTGGGGTCACGGACCCTTTACCATCCCCACGTGGGCGAACAGCCCTTCACCCGCAGCCTTTCAGGGGTCGGGATCCCGGAGGATATTTCTCGCGTGACGGTCCGTGCCCATGACTCCGTGCACGCCTATGGCGGAAGAACGCTTACCGTTGAGCTGCCGCGCTGAGACGGCGTCGCTCCTGACGAACAGACTGCCCCACCCAACCGTGACCCCGCTTCGCCGCCGGCCCGGTATTTTTGCACATACCGGTCTCCCATCATGTAGAAAACCACTGCCAAGCCGTCTCTTGTGCCGCGTCTCCACCGAGGGAAGGGATTGAATTGGCGCGCAGGCGCTGTGGTGCGCATGTGGCGGCGTTCGGCGGGGGTGAATATTTTTATTGACGACATCTCGAAATTAGATTAGTGATCAGTTATCGAACGATGTTCGAAAAATACCGGTCTGATTTATATTGTTTGAATCAACTTCAACCTTGATGCCTTCGTAAAAGTCGTTTTTCCGACGGGTTCGTAAAAAGGCGAGATCGCCCGCTACACACCAGACGGGACAGGAAGGCTTGCGAATCCTTAAGGAATGAGGCGTGCTTACGGTACTCCGCAGTGACGAGGGATGAAGCGTAATGCAGATATCGGCTTATTTACGAATCCGTCAATCATAAGGGGGGAATATGGGAAAGCTGCTTTCCGGTAAGACCGCCGTGGTGACCGGAGCCGGGAAACGGTCCGGCATCGGCTATGCGGTGGCCTGCAAGCTGGCCGCCGAAGGGGCCAACGTGGTGATCGCCGACCTGGGACGGGACGCGGACCCGGAACTGGCGGTCAAGACCGGGGTTGAAAGCGAAATGACCGATATCGCGAAAGAAGTCGCCCGAACCCATGGCATTGACACCATGGCCGTCAACCTGGATGTCACCCGGGCCGACAGCATTGCCGCCATGGTGCAGGCCATCGGCAAGCGGTTCGAAACCATAGACATCCTGGTGAACAACGCCGGCGCCTCCTTCGGCGTGCCCAATGCCGTGCATACCTACGACGAAACCGCCTGGATGAAGACCATCGACGTGAACCTGCATGGCGTTTTCCGGGTCAGCCGGGCCCTGCTGCCGATGATGATTTTAAATGGCGGCGCCATCGTCAATACGGCGTCGCGTGCCGGCAAGGTGCCGGCCCTGTTCAACGGTGCCTACGCCGTGGCCAAGGCCGGGGTGATCATGCTCACCAAGGTGATGGCCATGGAACTGGCCGGCAACGGCGTGCGGGTCAACGCCGTCTGTCCGGGGCAGATCGCCACGGACCTGGAAAAATGGCGTTTCGGCCTGGAGGCCCAATTCTTCGATTCGACCATAGAAGAAAGAGAGAAGGAGATGTGCAAGACCATTCCCCTGGGCCGCATCGGCAGCCCGGATGAAGTCGGGGACCTGGTGGTTTTTCTGGCTTCGGACCGCGCCGCCTACATGACCGGCCAGGCCATCAACATCACCGGCGGACAGCTCATGGAATTGTAACATCCGGGTGGCTGCCAAAGGGATCATCAGACACGGCTTTCCCGAAAACCATTTCATCAACTGACATCTACTGGAGGGATCATGGCTGAAATAACCGGAGGGGAATTGTTGTTAAGGTGCCTGCACGCCGAAGGTGTGTGTCATATCAATGCCATTACCGACGGCACCTACATGATGGTGATCGAAGCGCTGGAGCGACTCGGCACTGAACTCAATATGCGGCTTGTGGTCCCCCGTCATGAAGCGGCTGCGGCCCACGCCTGCGACGCGTACACCCGGGTGTCCGGGAAACCGGCGGTGGTCATGGCCTGTGCCGGTCCGGGTGCGGCCAACCTGGTGGCGGGCATGATGTGCGCCCAGGCCGAAGGCAGCCCTGTTGTGGCCATCACCACGACGCGTCGCAGTGACATTTCCGATTCATACGTTCACCAGGGAGGCATGCAGGTCAGCCACCATCTGGACGTGTTCAGGCCCGCTGTCAAATGGAACGGAAAGATCGATCATTGGAAGCGGATTCCCGACATGGTGCGCCATGCGTTTCGCACCGCCATGTCGGGCAGGCCCGGTCCCACCCACATCCTCATCCCCGAGGACATCATCTCGCAAAAGGGGGATGACGCCAGCGTGGCCATCATTGCTCCAGAGCGATACCGGGTGGTCGAAAGCATGCCGGCAGATCCCGCGGCCATTAAACGAGCGGCGGAAATGCTGGTCAGCGCGGATCTGGTCAACATTCACTGCGGAAACGGGTCTGAACGCGCCGATGCCGGCGATCAGGTTCAACGGCTGGCCGACTTCCTGGGATGTCCGGTGACTCATACCATCCGTGCCCGCGGCATCATTCCCGACGATCACCCCCTTTGCTTCCATCCCACCTGCATGTCACGCATTGTGGCCAACAATCAGGCCGATCTCGTACTGGCAGTGGGGACTCGGCTGGGTGAACTAAATATGTGGGGCCAGCCGCCCATGTTCGGAGAGCCGGACAAGCAGCGCCTGATCCAGATCGATACCGAACCCACCAACATCGGGCTCAACCGGCCTACCGATATCCCCTTGATCGGGGATGCGCGATTGGTATTGGCCCAGCTTTTCGACGAAGTGCGGCAGTTGACCGAAAAACGCCCTCATCATGCAAAAATCGCCGAGCTCAGGGCCCTCCAGGATCAGTTTCAAACAGAATTGGATGATGCGCTGGCCGACACGGCGCGCCAACCCATGCTCACCGGTCAGATACTCAAGGCCTGCAACGACTTTTTCAGCGATGATGCCATCTTCGTGATGGACGGAGGCAACACGACCCTGTGGGACCTGCATTATCACGTTGCCCGAAAATCACGTTCGGTGGTTTACTCGATGAACTACGGGCACCTGGGTACGGGCTTGCCTTACGCGCTCGGCGCCAAGCTGGCCTGTCCCGAAAAACCGGTTTATTGCGTCACCGGGGACAGTGCTTTCGGATTTAACATCCAGGAACTGGAAACCGCCGTGCGAAACGATTTGCCCGTTATCATCCTCGTGGCTGTGGATGGTGCCTATGGGATGGAGAAGAGCGCCCAGCAGCGCCAGTTCGGGCGTGATGCCGCCTGGTTCGGCCATGACCATGCTCCGGTCCGCTACGATCAGGTGGGCACGGCCATGGGATGTCACGGTGAATATGTGGCGTCCGTCGAGGAGATCCTGCCGGCCCTGGAGCGTTCGGCGGCCTCCGGAAAGCCTGCCGTCATTCATGTTGCCGTCGATCCCGATGCCAATGTGGATCCCCCGGGCAACTGGCTGTGGGCGGCGGCTCGATCGGGAAAGATGTGAGCAGACAGACCGGCTGCCTGCATACGGTCCATTGTGTAAAACCGATCTGCCATTGAAAATAAGGAGACAAATCCATGGAACCGCTTGCCATCGATCAGGTCCGGCTCAATTTCAACCCCCAGGGGCTCATGGCCATCAACGGGGCCATCGGTCTGATGATGCTGGGCGTTTCCCTGGACCTGAAGCTCGAGGACTTCAAGCGCATCCTGGTGTCCCCCAAGGCGCCCGGAATCGGTCTGCTGGCCCAGTTCCTGCTCCTGCCGGCCTTTACCTTCCTGCTGACCCTGATACTCAAGCCCCATCCCTCCATGGCCCTGGGGATGATCCTGGTGGCGGCCTGCCCGGGGGGCAATCTGTCCAACATCATGACCTACCTGGCCAAGGGCAACTGCGCCGTGTCCATCAGCATGACGGCCATCTCCACCATCGCGGCGATTGTCATGACGCCGCTGAACCTGTCCATCTGGGGCAGCCTGAATCCGGACACCGCCGACATCCTGCGCCGGGTCAGCCTCAGACCGGTGGATGTGTTCATTACCGTATTCGTTATCCTGGGCATCCCGCTGATCCTCGGTCAGGTCCTGGCGCGCTCGTTTCCCACCCTGGCCGACCGGGTGCGCCGGCCGTTCAAGATATTTTCACTGGTTTTTTTCATCCTGATCGTCTGCGGCGCACTGGCGGCCAACTGGGGCAACTTTATCCGTTATGTGGGCATCGTCATGTTCGCCGTGTTTCTGCACAACGCCCTGGCCCTGAACCTGGGGTACTGGTCCGGGCGCCTGGCCGGACTGGAGGAGCGCGATGCCCGCGCCACCTGCATCGAGGTGGGCATCCAGAACTCTGCCCTGGGGCTGGTGCTGGTCTTCAACTTTTTCGACGGCCTGGGCGGTATGGCCATCCTCGTGGCCTGGTGGGGCGTGTGGCATATTTTTGCCGGCCTGACCACGGCGTTTATCTTTACCCGCCGGCCGCTGCCCGACGGGGAGCAGACGGATGAGGCCGCCTGCCGACTGTAATCGCGGAACCGTATTCTGGAGCGAAAGGAGTGGCGAATGGCCAGACGTCGTTTTTCCAATCGGATCGTCGTGGTGACCGGCGCCGCCAGCGGGATCGGGCTGGCGGTGGCCCGACGCTTTGCCCGGGCCGGTGCCACCTGCGCCCTGCTGGATATGGATGCGGTTCGGGTGAAGGCATGTGAACAGGCGTTTGCCGATGCCGGCCACCGGGTCCTGGGGCTGCGGTGCGACGTGACCCGGCGATCCGACTGCGAAGCGGCCATGCAGACTGTCATCGAGCGGTTCGGCGGCATCGATGTGCTTTTCAACAATGCCGGCATCACCCAGCGCAGCGCCTTCGTGGAGACGCGCATCGAGGTGTACGAGCGGGTCATGGCGGTCAATTTTTTCGGTGCCCTTTACTGCACCAAGGCGGCGATCCACAGCCTGATCCGGCGGCGCGGCCTGATCATTTCCAATGAAAGCATCGCCGGTCTGGCGCCGCTGCTGGGGCGCACCGGGTATGCCGCCAGCAAGCATGCCATGCATGGCCTGTTCACCTCCCTGCGCAGCGAGGTCCGGGACCGGGGGGTTCACGTCATGGTGGTCTGTCCCGGCTTTATCAAGACCAACCTGCAGGACCGGGCCCTGGGCGCCGACGGCACCGTTACCCGCCACCCGCAGTCCAGGGTCGGCCGGCAGGATACGCCGGAGTGCGCCGCCGACGCCATTTTCCGGGGCGCCGAAAGAGAAAAAGACCTGCTGGTGCTCACCGCCATGGGTAAAATCGGATACTGGGTCAGCCGCCTGGCACCGGCCTTTTACGAGCGGCGCATGGCCCGCCGGTTCAAGGCGGAACTGGAACGCCCGCCGTCGTGAATGGATCGTATGAACTGATTTATGGCTTCGTTCACTGTGTCGGCCGGACCCGGTACCATGCCGGTTAGGCGGACAGCCGGGGCGAGGCCCGGCGGTGGGTGGCGCAGCACACCGCCGGGACCGCCAACCCCTTGAAGGTTCCCGAAGCGGACCCGGTCCGCTGGTGTCCGGTCCGGCACTGTCACATGAAGCGCCAACGCCCCTGGTTCGGCTTTCGGTCTGCGGATGGTGCGGTTACCATCGGTCGGACGTCCGCCAGGATAACCCACGGCCCTCCCGGCAATGCCAGTGAAAAACAGGTATTGAGGAAGCGGCTTCAACGCTCGATCAGGAAGACGATGGGACTCAAGGAAAGAAGAGAACGGGAAAAACAGGCGCGCAAACATCAGATTTTGGATGCGGCCCGACACCTCCTGTTTAAAAAGGGGATCCAGTCCACCAGCATCAATCAGATCGCCCGCAAGGCCGAACTCGGCGTCGGTACCATCTATTTTTACTACCAGAGCAAAGAGGAAATCTTTTATGCGCTCCAGGAAGAGGGCCTGGATATTCTCTTCCGCCAGATCGAAGCCATCGGCCGCAAGTCCATCGGCCCCGACGGAAAGCTTCGTGAAACCGGCATGGCCTACCTGGACTTCAGCAGACGCCACAAAGACTATTTCGATATCATCAACTATTTTCTGGCGACGCCGACGGTGATGCTGGGCGACGAACTGAAGCAGCGGATCGACCACAAGGGCAGCCGCATCCTCAAACTGCTGGACGGGTTTACCCGGACCGGCGTCGCCGACGGAACCTTCCGCAGCGTCGATCCCAAAAAATACGCCGTCATGTTCTGGGGCGCCCTGCACGGGCTGACCCAGTTCAAGAAATTGGAGAATACCGTTCTGGAGGGAGAGAACCACGCCCATATTTTTGAATACGCGGTCGACCAGTTGATCGACGGACTGAAACCAAAAAAGGAGCGATAATAATGGCAAAACAGAAAATGACGCCCAGCGAGGCGCTGGTGGAAACCCTGGTGGCCGAAGGGGTAAAGAACGTCTTCGGCATCGTCGGATCGGCCTACATGGACGCCCTGGACCTCTTCCCCGCCGCCGGCATCCGGTTCATTCCCGTGGCCCACGAACAGGCGGCCACCCACGCCGCCGACGGCCTGGCCCGGGTGACCGGCAGTCCCCAGTGCTGCATCGGCCAGAACGGTCCCGGTGCGGCCAATTTCGTATCGGCCATGGTGGCGGCCTACTGGGCCCACAGCCCGGTGGTGGCCCTGACCCCGGAAACCGGCTCCATGGGCATGGGCACCGGCGGTTTCCAGGAACTGGACCAGATGGCCATGTTCGAGCGACAGACGGTGTACCAGGTGCGGGTGAACCAGCCCCGGCGCATGGCCGAGCTGGCCCGGCGGGCCTTCTACATGGCCAAGAATCTCAACGGCCCCACCCAGCTAAACATCCCCCGTGACTTCTTTTACGGCGTCTGCGAGGACGAGATCTATACGACGCCCGTCATCAAAAGGGGGGCCGGTTCACTGGAAGACCTGGACGCCGCCGCCCGGATCATCGCGGCGGCCAGGTATCCGGTGATCGTTTCCGGCGGGGGCGTGTCCCAGGCCGATGCCGTCGAACCGGTCAGGGCCCTGGCCGAATACCTGACAGCGCCGGTGGTCAATTCCTATCTGCACAACGACACCTTCCCGGCCAGCCACCCCCTGGCCTGCGGCCCCATCGGCTACTGCGGTTCCAAAGCGGCCATGCGGACCATTAAAAAGGCCGACGTGGTCGTCGCCCTGGGCACCCGTCTGGGGCCCTTCGGTACGCTGCCCCAGTACGACATGGCCTACTGGCCGGACCAGGCCCGGCTGATCCAGTGCGACACGGACGTCAACGTGCTGGGCCTGTCCAAACGGGCCGATGTCTACAGCTGCGGCGATGTCGGAGAATTCGCCACCCTGCTGCTGGAGCGCACCAAGGCGCTGGCGCCGGATCTCAAGGCCGACAGCGGCCGCCTGGCCGATGTGAAAGCAGAGAGACAGGCCTGGGGCGATGAACTGAACCAATGGAGTGCCAGCGACCGGAGTGCGCCCATGCACCCACGCCGCTTTCACCGGGAGTGGACCCGGGCCCTGCCCGAAAACAGCATCGTCACCACCGACATCGGCAACAATTCTTCCATGATCAACAGCTACCTGAGATTCGAAGGCGTCCGGCAGCACATTTCGGCCCTTTCCTGGGGCAACTGCGGGTTTGCCTACGGGGCGGCCCTGGGGTGCAAGATCGCCAGGCCCGACGCGCCGGTGATCGCCTTCCAGGGGGACGGCGCCTACGGCATCAGCGGCATCGCCGAGGTGATGACCGCCGTTCGGGAAAACATTCCGGTCATTGCCATTGTGGCCACCAATTACGAATGGGGTGCAGAGAAGAAGAACCAGATCGACTACTACGACAACCGCTTCGTGGGCGCGAACCTGCCGGACAACCCCGATTACGCCCGGCTGGCCGAAGAGATGGGCGCCCTGGGCTTCAGGGTGGATCACCCGGACCAGGTGGGCGATGCGGTCAAAGAAGCCATCGCGTCCAGCCGGCCCTGCGTGATCAACGCCATCGTCCAGGGCGGTGAAGAGGTGCTGGCCGAACCCTTCCGCCGGGATGCGCTCAACATGCCGGTGCGCTACCTGGACAAATACAGCCATTTGAATGCGAAATGAGACGGTGATCGACCGGTCAGGGGGGTGATGGCAAGGCAATCCCCTGATCGGTCCCGGCCTTTTCATGACTTGATGAACCTTTAAACCGCTCCGGAACATCCATTGACAGTGCGCCATGACGACATTTTCATCGTCAACCGTCAGCTGGCGTTGTACAGGTCTCTGCAAGGGTGTTGAAAAGCGTCGTGAGCGCAGGCAAAACAAGGCACCATTCGTCGAAAAAGAGTGCGGTATATGGGTGATAAATGAGCATTCCGAGCCGAATTTTAACGCAGTATCGCCAAGCGCCTGCAGCGTCTGATCAACATACATCTCCATGCGATCCATCTTTATTTAAGGCTTCTATCGGGTCTCTATGAAAATGGATATCCAAAAAACGCCATCCCGACTGAGCAAGAGCTATTCATTTTAGTAACTGTTGCAATATCCATCGGTTTGATAATTGAACCCCATACTGATACACTGCTAACCGACTGATATTTATTGAGTGGCAATTGACTATACTTAACTGCAACGGAAAGACAGATGAAAACGGATCCGGAAAGCCTTGGGAGAAAAATCGCTTTATTCCGCAATGCCAATTTGTTCAAAGAACTGTCCCCAAAGGCTCACCTGGACCTTGCCGAAATGGCTGCAAGGCAACATTATGAAAAAAATGACATTATTTTCCAAGCGCAGGAACCTTGCGATGTTTTTACCATCGTTGAGAAAGGGCTGGTTCGTGTCTGCAGATACTCCGCCACGGGCAAGCGGCTCACCTATTTGCTGGCAGGTCCCGGAGAACCGCTGAATCTGATCGGGCCATTTACCGGTGCATCCCGTGATTATGTCGCAGAGTCTTGCACCGATACGGTAATCATGTCTATCGAAAGGAAGGCGTTTGCCAAATTTTCATTAGGACATCCCCAGTTGATCATAGCCATTATCGAAATTCTGGGGCAGGCGGTGGACAGTTCAAACAGCCGTATCCTGGACATGCAGGACAAGAAGGTCATTCAACGCTTAAAGCGCGTGCTGCATACTTTATCCGAAAAATTTGGACCGGTCCTGAACTTTACCGCAATGGAGATCGCCGACCTGGCCAGTACGACAACCGAATCCGCATTGCGCGTACTTAGCGATCTGCGTCAAGAGGGCATCATCGAAAAAAGCCGGGGACAGATTGATATTCTCAAACCGGAAGCGCTGATCGATCCTGAGTCTGAGGATTTATGGATCTGAGTTCTTTCAGTACATCAGATCGGGGAGCCAGGTGATGATCTGAGGGAAGATGATCATCAGGATGATGCCGATGAAAATGGCTGCCAGGAACGGGAGGATGCCTTTGAATATTGATTCCAGTGGAATGTCGGCGCCTGTTGTTTGCGAAACCCCATAGACGACGTACACATTGATCCCGACCGGTGGGGTGATAACGCCCATTTGCGTGATCAACACGATGATCACGCCGAACCAGATCGGATCATAGGCCAGTTGTTCGACAACCAGCGGGTAAAATATCGGGATGGTCAGCATGACGAGTGCCAGAGCGTCCATGATACAGCCGCCGACCGTGTAAACCAGTATTACGATCATCAGGATTAAAAACGGTGGCAGATTCAATCCCCCGACACCGCTGGCGATGTTGAACGGTATGCGGGTTACGGCCAGGAATTTCCCGAACACGGCTGCACCGGCGATCAAGAACATCACCATGCAGGACGTTCGCAGGGTTTCATACAGGGACTTGACGAAGCCATCCCATGAAAGATGTCCCCTGAGGACAGAAACCGCCAGAACGCCGAAAGCGCCAACAGCTGCGGCTTCCGTGGGGGTAAACAGGCCGAGGAAGAGCCCCCCCATGACGAGAATGAACACTGCCAGCGTATCCCCCATCCCGGAGAGGGACTTCATCTTCTGGCGCCAGGTGAACGTCTCGCCCGCAGGTCCCTGGTCCGGGTGTAAACGGCAGTGAATGATGACGGTAATGATGAACAAGAGGGTCATCACGATGGCCGGGATGATTCCCGCTACGAAAAGGGCGCCGATCGATTGTTCGGTCAGAATGCCGTAGACGATCAGAACGACGCTGGGTGGCATGATCATTCCCAGCCCCCCTCCTGACGCGACAGAGCCGGAACTGAGTTCGTCGGCGTATTGGTAACGTTTCATTTCTGGCAGACCCACTGTCGCCATGGTCGCCGCAGTGGCCGGGCTTGATCCGCATACCGCGCCAAAGGCCGTGCAGGCGGTTACGGTTGCCATGGCGAGGCCGCCGCGGGTGCTTCCCAAAAATTTGTAAGCGGTGTCGTACAATCGACGCCCGATACCGGCATTGAAGGCGATCTGGCCCATCAGGATGAAAAGCGGAATCGTGGTCAGGCCATAGGAGGAAAAGGTTTCGTAAATGTTGCGCGAGAGCAGGTTAAGGCCCCCCTTGACCGAAACCATATAGCTGAAGCCGACCCAGCCCACCAGGATCATGACATAAGCGACGGGCATACGCGTCATGAACATCGCCAGCATGACGACAAGCCCGATGGTACCGATTAGCGTAGGACTCATTTTTTTCCCATTAGCGTATTGACGTCTTTTAAAACGTCCTCAAGCAGGTTCAAGGTCAGAATCAGAAAGCAAAAAGCGGTGATGTAGATGATCGTGTGCTCGGGAAATTCAAGACTGATGGAGACTTCTCCGGACCGGCGCATCGTTTCGGCATAGTTGGCCATACGCCATGAAATCACGGCGAACATCAAAAAAGCCAGTGTATTCGTACACAGCCCGATGGCGGCCTGGGTCCGTTGCGATAAAAGACGCACCACGACTTCAACGCCAATGTGGCCGCGCATGCGGTGGGTGTAGGGAAGCGCCAGGGCCGCCGCCATCGTGGCCATGAACCCGGCGATTTCTACCGACCCGAGGATCGGGTGCCCCAAATAACGCCCGACGACGTCCGCGCAGGTCATTATTGTCATGGCCACCAGACAGACAGCGCCCCCCATTTTTAATAAATCCCGCAACCATTGAAACAATTTCAAAACGGCGACCATCCTCCATTCGTTATCATTCCGTGGGCCAGGGGGCCGAAAGTCGCCCCCCCTGAACACAAACAGCCCTACTGCAGCTCGTTTAGGCTTTTCACGATGAAATCGACGATTTCCTGGGCGTTGCTCACGCCTTTCTGCTTGGCATCGGTTACGTATTTAGAGATGATCGGCGCCACCGCCTGCTTCCAGCGGCCCTGTTCCTGGGCGTCGACACCAAGCAACTGTCCTCCCTGGTTGAGAAAAAACTGGATGCCCTTCATGTCGCTGGTATCCCAGGCTTCGCCATGTTTCACGATCCACTCTGCATTGATTTGTTCGATCGTCTTCCGGATATCGGCGGGAAAGGAATTCCACTTGTCTTTGTTCATCACGACGAAAAAAGAGGTGGTATAGGCGGCGCTGAAGGCGCAGGTGGCGTAGTCGGTCACCTCTCCCAGCTTCCACCCCTTGTTGGCTTCGAGAGGGTAGACGGCGCCTTCGACGACCCCTTTTTGCAGCATTTCATAGGTTTCAGGCATTGGTTTGGGAACCGGGGTGCCGCCCAGGGCTTTGACCACCAGCGCGCTCGTGCCATGGCCGCGAAACTTCAGGCCCTTCATGTCTTCCAATTTGCGGACCGCTTTGCCTTTGGTGTGGACCAGTCCGGGGCCATGGGCATGCAGATACATCACTTTCACATCGTCGAACTCTTTGGGCATGAATTTTTGGTTTACCCGATTGACCACTTCGGTGGCCACCTTGCCGCTGGAATAGCCCAGAGGCAGGTCAACGGCAGACATGACGGGGAATCGTCCGCGGGTATAGGCCAGTACCGAAAAGCCTATATCGGAGATTCCTTCCACAGTTCCGTCGTAGCACTGTTTGGCTTTGGTCAGGGTCTGTCCCGGGAAGTAGTTTACTTTGACTTTGCCGCCGGTGCGCTTCTCGACTTCCTGGCACCATGCTTCAGCGAGTTTACTCTGGATGTGCGTGGGCGGGAAAAAATTGCTGTAGGTTAATTTGAAATCGGCAGCAGATGCGGTGGTAACCCAGGCCAGGGGGATCGCAATAATCGCCAGCAAAACAGGAACAAGCAAAACGGATCTTTTCATGAGGCCCTCCCGATGTCATTTTTGGGTTGATGGTATGCTTCAGCCGTTGGCTGTATATTTTTGAGCATAACGTTTATCGGAGGTGCGACGCTGGTTGGGCAACTATTGCTTATTCTCTGGCAGACCGCTTGGTTTTCAAATGGTCGTTTATGTCTATCGATCGTGATTTCAAGATATTGAAATCACGAACACTCGTAAGGTTGCGGATCAAACCTTCAATCCCATTTCGTTTCATACCGCGTGTAATACAGGCTGTCGTGGTCGGGAAAAATCGTCGGATAGGATACGTGAACGGCAATTTAGACTGTCCGGTCCCCACCTGATCGCCATTCTGTTTCTCTTGCCCTTTCTAACGTTTAATCGCATGCTCATTCCATGTCTATGACCGTCGTCATACACCTTCATGATTTAAAAAATTATCGGGTATCTCACGCCTATATGATTCCGATCATATACACCACCGGGCTAACTTATTTATGGTCGGGCGAACGTCCCATCCCTTCCCGAGTGGCGATTCGGCTTCAAAGGGCCGAATCGTCGCTGCATACTGCCGTTAATCACATCTGAAGATAAAGGCTTGTCCATGGATTACACGCCATACTGGAACCCGGTACTGGAGAAGATGGATCGTGAGAAACTGCAACGTCTGCAACTGCTGAAGTTCAAGCGGATCTTTACATGGGCCTACGAGCATTCCCGGTTTCATCGTGCGCTTTATGACGATGCGGGGATCGCGCCTGCCGATATCCACAGCTTCGAAGATATCCGCAGGGTACCCAAGGTGGAAAAATCCATGATGCGCGGCATCCAGCGCAAGGATCCCTTTCCATACGGAGACATGCTCTGCGTTCCCCTCGAGGAGGTCACGGCATTTCGCCAGACCAGCGGCTCTACCGGGCAGCCCGTCTACCAGGCCGATACGTGGCAGGATTGGGAATGGTGGGCCGAGTGCTGGTCCTTTATCATGTGGGCCCAGGGATACCGCCCTTCGGACCGGGTGTTTCTCCCCTTCGGATACAATGTTTTCGTGGCTTTCTGGGCCGCCCACTACGCCGCCGAAAAAATCGGCTGCGAACTGGTTCCCGGAGGCGTCCTGGACACCCAGGCGCGCATACTGAAGATTCAGGAACTCAAGGCCACCGCCATCATGGCCACCCCCACGTATATTTTGGGCATGGCGGATACGGCCAGACGCAAAATGGATATCGATCCGGCCGGGTTGGGGGTCACCAAAGTCACCTGTGCCGGAGAGCCGGGCGCCAGTATCCCAACTACCAAGCAGCGGATGCAGGACGCCTGGAATGCCCGGGTGTACGACCATGCCGGAGCCACGGAAATCGGGGCCTGGTCGTACGAATGTGCGGCTCAGCCGGGAGGAATGCACGTCAACGAAGCCTTTTTTCTGGTCGAAATCGAAGATGTCGACAGCGGCGAGATCATAGACGAGCCCTGTCGCCGCGGAAAAATGGTCATCACCGCCCTGGACCGGTTCGCCCAGCCCTGCATCCGCTTCGACTCCAAGGATATCATCGAGTGGGGGGAAAAACCGTGCGCCTGCGGCCGAACTTTTCGCCTGATCAAAGGCGGCGTCATCGGCCGGGCGGACGATATCACCAAGGTGAAAGGGGTGCTGCTGGCCCCGTCGGCCATCGAGGAGGTGGTCCGGGGGATCGATGGTCTCGGCGATGAATACGAGGTCGTCGTGGACAAGCTGGGGGACATCGACCGGATTAAGCTCAAGGTGGAATTGGACCCCGGGCAGGAAGAACGCGCCAAAGTCATCGAAACCGAATTAAAGGACCAACTGCGTCTAAAGACCAACCTGAGCTACCGCCTGGAATTCTATGACTATGGCCGGCTGCCCCGCTATGATGTGAAAGCGAAGCGCTTCAAGGACCTGCGGAAACATCTCTAAACCGTGTTTCCGGATTCAAGTGCCCTCAAAGAGACCAAGATAATGAATCAAACGCCAATCGAGGAAACCCTACACGCAATCGGCTTGGAAATCGATGCCATGAAAACCGCGATCGAACGGCTGGAATCCTTGCGCACCGGTTACCCGGCGCTGGAACGCAATCTGGTCCGGGTCCGCGCCAGCATCAAGATGCTGGAAATGAATTTTGTCGATCCCGCACAGATGGAATGATTCAGTGGCTGTCATTTTTTCATGGTGAGACGTCGAGTTTTGCGAGCCAAGCTACTTTCAACGCCTGAAGGTGTTGGCGAATACACAGGCGCGGTGGTTGGATCCCTTTGACCGCCCACTTTTCTTTGAGATCAACGGGGTGAACCCTTCCCCGGGGACACACCGGTCCCGCCCGCGGTTATAGTCTTAAATTTCCATATTTAAATTGAGCGGTTATCGCGTTATGAAGGATCACAGCCGTGGTTGACTACAGGTGGTGATCAGGCTATGTGTTCACTGAGGTAAAACTTAATGATAAACGCAGATCGCGGTTGCGTCCCCTCGCCCTTTAAGGGAGAGGGACAGCGGGAAGGGGCATCAGGTTGTAGGGAAATGACAAAACCAGCAGACAAATCGGCGGGCTACCAGGCACCGGCCGTTCACAAGGCATTCCACCTGCTGCGCACCGTGGCGCAATCGCGCCAGCCGTTCGGCCTCACCGGTCTTGCCAAAAAGTTGGGCTACAGCAAAAGCACCACCCACGGGCTGGTGCATGCGTTACTCCGTGAAGGTGCGCTGGTGCAGGGGGCGGATGGTCGCAAACTCCACCTGGGGCCGACGGTGATCGATCTGGCCTTTTCCAGTTGGAATTCTATCAAAATGGTCGAGGCGGTGCAGCCCGTCATCGACCGGTTGCGGGACCGAATCAAGGAAACCCTTGTCCTGGGTGCGTTGATTTGCAACCGCATTCTGATATTGGCTGCCGCCGAATCGGCGGATCCGCTGAAGATTTCGGCGTCGCCGGGAACTGTCCTGCCCCTATTCGCCGGTGCCGCCGGCAAGGTTTTTCTGGCCGCCAAACCTCCCGGTGAGGCGCAGCAGTTGATACGGGAAAACGGGCTGCCTTTCCACACCCCCCGCTCCATCACCGATGAAGGGAAATATTTAGCTGTGCTGGAAGAGGCCCGTTCCAACGGGTATTGCGTGGACGACGAGGAATATCTCACCGGAGTCCGGGCCGTGGCCGTTGCCCTGAACAACATTAAAGGGCCCCCCATGGCTTTCTGGGCGGTGGGGCTGTCTAACCGTATGGACGATGACAAGATTGCGCACGCCATCGGTGTCATGACGGCCGCTTCCGGCAAGTTGCGTGGTATTCTTGATCAAGGGCCGGGTGACTGAGCGATGCTTCCGGCATTGGAATAACTTCTCACCAGTGGTATGGTGGTCTTATTGTTGAATCCATTTCCAGAGAAAGTGTAGCTTTCGGGAATCGTATTGATCTCACAGCAGCACCAAGCCGCATAGTTTATTAAGTATCTATTTTCTTATTGGGCTCGTTTGATTATCATTTCGTATCTCGGGCTTGATGCTTCCTGGGATACTCGATGTATCTGTAATTTGACCCTCCTCCGTAAACAACGCACCCCCTGTAGCTAAATACCTGGCCTGATAATTTTGGTGTGCAATTAATTCGCAGCGAATGAATAACTAAGTTCTGCTCAAGAGAAAGGAGAAATCACGATGCCGCTCATGTTCAACAACGTCCTTCGCGATACAGGCCTTGATCCAAAGGAGGTGCGCCTCGTACGTCACAAAGACACGTCGGCTGCACGTGGTCGCTCCGTATATGAACTGTGGCGTGATAGCCGCGACCTCTTCGAGCAGTATCAGTCTCTCCAGAGGATCGCCGCCCGAAAGAAGTTCTCCGCTCCGTACTGGGCAGTGTTCGTGGTGAATCTGAGCAACGAGACCATGTTTGCGGGGATCTACGCAGCACGCTACCGCGGGCTGCTCGACAAAGACACCCCACAGCCTCACCGGGATGGAATTGACAAGGCGGGCATTTATGATGTCTACGACCTCACGCTGTGCGACGAAGCGACCGAGTTCATTGGGCGGCTCTTCATCGACTGGGGAGCCGGAGCCCTTGCATGGGTTCAATACGCCAACCGCCAGGACAAGCCTATTGTGGAGTTACGCAGGCGCTTCAAGGAGCCCGAGTTTCCTGGCTTTATCAACTTCATTCAGTCCCTGTCGAGCCTCGGGCGATTGCCGCAAAGTTGGCGTCATGCTCTACAAGCGGCGCGTGGCGTGTACCTACTCACATGCCCCAGGACCAAAGAGCAGTACGTTGGCTCTGCAAGCGGAACCATGGGGTTCTGGGGTAGATGGCACGACTACGTTCAAACTGGACATGGTGGCAACCTCGGTTTGAAGAGCCGAGACCCAAGTGACTACCAAGTGTCCATACTGGAAGTTGCAGGTTCGTCGGCCACGGACAACGACATACTGGAAATGGAAGGAAGATGGCAGGCCAAGTTGCAGAGCCGTGAGATGGGCCTGAATCGAAACCTTGCCGGACGGAGCAGAACAACCCACTGAACGGTACGGTGTACCGCCGCCAGTTAGTGGAAGCGTTACCACCATAAATTGTCAAAGAGCGATCAAGTGCGGGCAACCCCGGCTTTTCCAATTCAACAGGGTCCGAACACCCAAGGACTGCGTTGCTTCAAATGACTTGACTTGACTGCGGTTCAGATATCCAACGTATCTTTATTTCAGTAGGACCTGTGATTAGAGCAGCGCAGGCTCCGCGAGCTTTGCCCTGCGGGCTCGCTCGCCTGCCCTCCATCTGTCACTCGGAAACGTACCAGATCGATCTATCTTTGAACGGACTGTTTAGCGGGATTTTCTCAAAAAAACAAATTGTGGCTGTTCAAAAACGCCTACTCTGAAAGCCTTGAGGTAGTTCATGCAGAAGTTGTCCTTGCCGGCCAGGGCCGCGGCGGCGATGATGTTGGCCATCATGCGCTGGTCCAGCGGGTTGATGATCGCTCCGTCCAGCCCCTTGGCGATGGCCATGGTCATGAAGGTCTGGTTCATGAACTTTCTGGCCGGCAGGCCATAGCTGATGTTGCTCAGCCCGCAGGCCGTGTGGATTCCCGGATAGGTTGCGACGCTTTTTTCGCTGGTGTTGATGAACTCCACCCCGAAAGTACCGTCCACCGACAGGGGCTGCACCAGCGGGTCCACGAAGATGTTCTCCACCTTGACGTTGTTCTTCAGCAGGCCGCCACCAGCTCATCGGCGATGCGCATGCGGTCGCCCACGGTCTGGGGCATGCCGCTGTCGCTCATGCACAGGGCGATGACCTTCATGTCCGTATCGGCGACAATGGGCATGAGTTTGTCGTAGCGCTCCTTCTCCAGGGAGATGGGGTTGATCATGGGGGTGCCCTGGTGCACGGAAAGGGCCGCCTCGATGGACAACGGGTCCGGGCTGTCGATGGCGCAGGGCTTGTCGGTGACGGCCTGCACCGTTTCCACCAGCCACTTCAGGTATTCGGGCTCTTGGCCCACGAAGATGCCGGCGTTGACGTCGATGTAGTCGGCCCCGGCTTCAGCCTGGTCTGTGGCCACCTTCTGGATGGCTGCTGCATCGTCGGCCTCGATGGCCGCCTTGATCGCCTTTCTTCTGGCGTTGATCAGTTCGCCGATGATGATCATTGGTCTCACTCCTATAAAACGCACACCTTTATGCCGAGGAAGACAGGCACGACCCGTTATTGGCGAGGAGATGCCTTGGATCGTGCCCGCCCTGGCAGCAGGAGGAGGCCCTGCAAGAGAGCGTGTGTATCTAATAGTTGATGTGGTATCGGTTCGCTTTATGCGACCAATTCCTTTACTATCTTCACCGCCCCCGGGGCGTCGGCGCTGCAGCCATCGGCACCAATCTGGTCGGCAAAGGCCTGGGGCACCGGCGCGCCCCCGATGATCGTTCGCGTCGCCTTGACCGTGCTCTCCATGGCCGGCATGGTCGTGGTTAACAACGCCGAAAGGGTGATCACGTCGGCGTTCTTTTCAGCCGCACGTTTGACAAAGGCTTCGCTTTCCACGTCCACGCCCAGATCCACGACCTCGAAACCGGCCCCTTCCATCATCATGGACACCAGGTTTTTGCCGATGTCGTGCAAATCTCCCTTGACCGTGCCGATAACGGCCGTGCCCTTGCTCTGGCTGCCGCCTTCGCCCAAATGGGGTTTGAGCAGCTCCAGGCCGGCCTTCATGGCCTGGGCGGCCATTAGCATCTCGGGTACGAAGAACTCTCCGGCGCTGAACTTTTCGCCGACTTCGTCCATGGCGTCGATCAGGCCGTCCTTGAGGATGGTTTCGATGGCCGTGCCGGCATCGATCTCAGCCTTGGGTTTTGGCCAGGGCGGTGGCTTCGTCAAAGGCCAGGACGGCGTTGAAAATTTCTTGGGTGGTTATTGGTTTTCTCCTTATAATACCTACAGCAGGATGTTGAATTTTTCTCGAATCGCCTGGTCAATACCCTCGGAAATATACGGGGTCTCCGGTGCTTCCAGGATCTTGCGGGCGATATTTCTGGCCCTGTCCCGGGCGTTTAGGCTGCCGCCCCGCTCCCACTGGTGCCGGCTCTTGGCGTCCGTCACCCCGTGGCCCTGGAAGTACTCGCTGCGCATGTACTGCATCGTGTGGGGCGACATCATGAAATTGCCCGCAGGACCGACGGAGTCGATCACCTCCATGGCCAGATGGTCGGCGTCCACCTCAATGCCCTTGAGCACCTTGCAGGCCATGCCGATGATTTCGTCGTCGATCACGTATTGTTCGTGGGCCACGGTCAGCATGGATTCCAGCATGCCGGCGCTGTGGTGCATGTAGTTGGAGCCGCCCATGGCACCCAACAGCACGGTCATGGCCTTTTCCCAGCCGGCCTGGGCGTCGGGCAGCTTGGAGTCGGACAGGCCCGCCGAGTTGTAGTTGGGCACCTCGATATGGGCGGCCAGCTGGTGGATGGCGGCGTTCATCATGCCGCACTCCACGCCCCCGCCCTGGTAGCCCATGGTGGCCATGTTGGCCATGCCCGGAATGCCGCCGTAGAGCAGCGGGGCGCCGGGTCGGGTCAGCTGGCAGATGGCGATGCCGGCCAGCTGTTCCGCGTGTAGCTGAGCCAACGTTCCGGCCATGGTCATGGGGCTGGTGGAGCCCGACATGGGCGCGGCCGAAAGGGCCACGGGGATGTCCCGGCGGTTGCAGGCCTGCATGATGCGGGTGGACTGGGTGCACAGTTTGAGAGGCGAGATGGAGAAAGAAGTGATCACCGAGATAAACGGCTTTTCCTTGAACGCCTCTTCGCCACCTGCCACCGTGGAAGCCAATTCGATGATGCGCTCCAGTCCGGCCTCATCGTTGACCCCGCTCATGACATGTTTGCCCGTGGCCTTGAGGCAGGCGTAGAACATGTTGACGTCGTATTCCGATTCGGGGATGTCCGTGGGGATGCAGGGCCGCAAAAAGAAGTGGATGTGGTCCAACCCGTCCACCAGGCGGCCGATCTCATACAAATCATGAAGGGTCGACGAACGCTGCTGACCGTTCTCCAGATCCAGGATTTTGACTGCGGCGCCGCCGGTGCCCAGGTGCACCTTGTCCTCGGTGAGTTCCAGGTCGCTTTTGCCGTCGCGGGCATAGAGCACCACCCGGGAAGGGGCCTTGGCCGCCTGCTCCAGAACCAGGTCCCGGGGGAAGCGGATAGGGCTGTTTTCACGGTCCACGGTGGCGCCGGCCCCGGCCAGCATATCCACGGTCTCTTCCAGGCCGGCTTCGAAGGTGATGCCGGTCTTTTCTAAAATGGTCAGCGATGCATCGTGAATGGCGTCGATGCCTGCGGGCGACAAGGGCTTGTAAATGCCGCCGCTCAGACCCTTGGAGTTCATTTGGGATTCTCCTTTTAAAATTGTTCCATACTTTTGAGAGTTTACATTTTCCAGAATTGGAATTTTATCAGCCCGCTTCAACTTCCATACTTTTCATCACTTCTGCTTGCACACTGTCCCAAATGGTCCGTTTGAGTTCCATGTAACGACTGGAGAGCTGGACATCGGCATTGCGCGGATGCGGCAGGTCGTTGATGATCTCTTGGGCGATCCTGCCTGGCCGTGCGGTCATCACCATGATTCTGGAAGACAGCAACAACGCTTCGTCAATGGAGTGCGTTATAAATATGATTGTTTTGCGATGTTTTTCATAAATCCGGACCAACTGCTCCTGAAGCACCTGGCGCGTCATGGCATCCAGGGCGGCAAAGGGTTCGTCGAGAAGCATCACCTTGGGATTGTTTGCCAGGCTGCGGGCAATGGAAACCCTCTGTTTCATGCCCCCGGACAAATGGTGGGGGTAGCTTTTTTCAAAACCATTGAGTCCCACAATATCGATAAATTTAGCTGCCCGCTCCAGGCGCTCGGCATGGGGCATGCGCTTCATTTTCATTCCGAATTCGACATTTTCCTGAACCGTTTTCCAAGGGAAAAGGGCATACTGCTGGAAGATCATGCCACACTCCGGAGTAATTCCGGTCACAGGCTGACCGTCTAAAATGATATTTCCCTGTGTCGGTGTATCAAACCCGGCCACTAGATTCAGCAAGGTGGTTTTACCGCATCCCGATGCGCCTACGATCACCAAAAACTCGCCATCTTCGACATCCATGGAAAGGTCCTTGAGAGCGGTCACTGTTCCCCGTTTGCCGGAAAAAGTTTTCGTAACCCCCTGGATGGATATTTTATTTCCGCTGGTTACCGTGTCCATGGAAGCAGCCTCCTCTCGAATTTTCTGAATACCACGTCGATGATCATGACGGTGATGCTGATCATCACCATACCCAAAAGAACGGTGTCGGTTTGAAAATACTCTTTCCCGTTCATGATCATGAATCCCAAACCTTCCCTGGCGGCGACGAGCTCCGCCGAAATGATACAGGTCCAGGCAATCCCAAGCATAACTTTCAAACCGGCGATAATCTGCGGTAGGGAGCCCGGCAGGATCACTTCCCGCATGACATCCAGTTTTGATGCCCCAAGATTCTTGGCAGCGCGGATCAAGAGAGGATCAATGCCTTTGGTGGCTTCGATGATATACAGCAGTGACGGCGCAAAGGAGCCCATGAAGACGATGGAGTACTTCTGGGTTTCGGTGATGCCCAGCCACAGCAGAGACAGGGGGATCCAGCTCATGGAAGGCAACGGCCGGAGCAGGGAAATCAGCGGATCGAACACGGCCATGAAGAAACGGGACGACCCCAGAAAAATACCGAAGGGAATCGCCACCATGCTTGACACGATGAAACCCACCATGACGCGCCGGGTGGACGCCAGGGTGTGAACCACAAGCTGCCCGTTGTCGATCAGTTTCATGGCCCGGGTCAGTATTTTGGACGGAGCCGGCATGAACAGCGGCTCGATGAATCCCAGGCGGCAGAAGAGCTCCCAGGCGGATATGAATATCAATAGCGAGACAATACTGATGGTTAGCGATTTTGCAGTGCTGTCTACTTTCATGGCCTCCCCCCGATGGATGCGAGGAGGGCCGTAAAAGGCCCTCCTTAAGGAAATGAATGATTACGGAACCATGCTTTCGGCGATCCAGGTCTTCACTTTGGGCGCCTCATCGATCTGCTGGTGCTTAACCAGGAACTCGGCCAGTTGCTGCATACCAGTTGTGAAACCGCCGGGATCTACCATCAGAGCTTTCTGCTCGTTGCCTTTGATCCAGGTGATGTCCTTGAGCACCGTCATCTGGTCTTCCATGCTCAGGTTGGTGAGCTTGACCAGCACCTTGGCGCACTCTTCGGGCTGATTGATCAGCATGTCCACCGCTTCGAAATAGCCTTTGACAAACGCTTTGCAGGTGTTGGGGTATTTCTCGGCAAACTCTTTACGGACCACCAGCAGGTCAGGGCCGGGGCCCAGTTTAAACTCCTTGTACAGGCTGAACTCGGTATCGTTCACCAGCATGTGGTTGCCCGGCATATTGAGCAGTTTGTTGAAATGCGGGGTCCAGGCCGCACAGGCGTCGATTTCCCCGGAACCCATGGCAGCCGGCATCTCGTTGACCTTCAGGTTGAGCAGGGTCAGGTCTTTTTCCGGGTCCAGGCCGTTTTGCTCCAGGATATCCAGCACGAGTACATGCGCGCTGGAGGCAAAGGGTGCGGCGATCCGTTTGCCTCTGAGGTCCTTGATGGTTTTAATGCTCTCTTTGGCGATGATGCCTTCTACGGTGGCGTAGGAATCCTGGGTGCCGAAAGCCATGAAGCCCCTGCTGCCGGATGCCATCAGGGCGATTGCGGAAATGCTTCCCGTGGAGGCCACATCCAGATCTCCAGCCACCAATGACCCCATGCGGCCGGAGGAGGCATAGAAATTCTGAAACAATACGCCCAGGCCGTGATTCTTGAACAGCCCCTTTTCAATGCCGACCCAGGCCGGGTAGTGTCCCAGCCAGGACGAACCGCCATAGATCACGGTCACCTTTTCGGGTTTGCCTTCGGCATGCACCGCAACGACGCTGATGGCCAGGATCAGGGCGGCAGCCAGGATCAACGACTTTCTAAAAAAACCGGTCATTTTCATTTTCTCCTCCGTTAATGATGGGTTATTGAATGATATCCGTATGAAGTGTCGCTACAATTAAAACTGATTCTGTCAGGGGTGCAGGCTTCTTCAATCCGGATCGAGAATTAACAAGATCAACATTTGTGCCATGTGATAAATTTCAATAATTAACAAGTGGTTATGTTGGTTAATGATTGTCTGTTATTACGGGAAGACATGCAACAGTGTGCGGCGGAGCGCACAATCCTGCATGTAGTGCGGGAAATGGCACATTTTTAGAGCACGTCCCAGCCATTGTGCCGAACAGGAAAAGGAACGGATGGTTTGACATCGAATAGCCTTGAACAGTTATAATGTTGATGATTTAACCCAAAAATCGGTCACGCCCCGTGACAGGCCTGCCGATTGCATATACTGTTCACTATGAATTCAATGAGCCGTTCTAAATATATGAACTCGCGTTCAACCCGTTGGCTGTTCGGCCTCTGCGTACTACTGATCCTGTCTATTCCGGCGGCAGCCATTGCCCAAAAACAGCTGCGCATCGGCGTGCCCATGGGATTTCCTCCTTTCTCCTATCAAGATGAAGGTGAGAGCGAAGTTCGCGGATACAGCGTGGACGTCCTGAATATGTTGAGCGCCGCGCTATCAACCGAGCCGCGCTATCTGGTGGGAAGGGATGCCGATCTGCTGCGGGCCTTAAAAGACGGCGACCTGGACCTTGTCGTCGGCATTGCCCTGAACGAAACGCAGCGCCAGCAGTTCAGCACCATGGAAATCCTGATCTATGTCAAGCGCTACCTGTTTGTCCATCATCCTGATGACAAAACGAGCCGCACTGCTTTGAAAGCCATTAAAAGTGTTGTCGTTCGGGATCAGCCGTATGTAGCTTCCAGAGCTGGGGGCGAAAAAAGCGGCTTCATCCAGGCGCGGTCTGTCAAAGAGGCATTGATGATCGTCAACTCCGGGCAGGCCAGGGAATTCATCGACTATTCCGATCAGATGGCCACCTATCTGATCGGCAAGTACGGGTTGCAAAACATTCGGCAGGCCGGGGTCCGCATGGGGCGCTTTCCGTTCACCATGATCATCGCCAAAGACAACCAGCCGTTGAATTCGGGCTTGAGCAAGGCCTTGGGAGAGGCGATCAAGAGCGGCCAGCTTGACCAGGTCCGGGAAAAATGGCTGGGGAGAAGTTATGTATCCTACCTGTGGCAGCGTTTCGCACCGCTGGTTGTTCTCGTTGCCGCCAGTGTGGCTGCTGTTGCCCTTCTTCTGTTTTTCTGGCACATCGCCCTGAAACGAACAGTGGCCCAGGTCACCGGACAACTCAGCGTCTCTGAAGAACGCCATCGGCAGTTGATCGAGTCGTCGCCGGACATGGTGTTCCTGATCAATAAAAAGGGCGTTATCCGTCTGGCCAACCAGAGTGCCGTCGAGAAGCTGCGGATCCCCCAGGACCAACTGCTGGCCAGTAAGCTGCAGTCCCTTGTGATCCCCAAAGACAAAGAAAAACTCAGTGTTTTTTTAGAAGAACTGTTTGCCGCTCAAATCGCATCCCTGGAGACCGAACTGACCAACCACAGCGGCCGTCGGATCAACGTCGAATTTGTGGCCGCCAGGCTCCGTCGCAGCAGCGAAGAGGAACGGCTGGCATGCTGCTTCGCGCGGGACCTGACCAAACGAAAATTGATGGAGCGGGAACTGATCGCTTCCGAGCGCCTGGCGACCATCGGAAAGATCGCTGCCGGCGTGGCCCACGAGGTCAACAATCCCATCGGCATCATCCTGGCCCATGCGGAGGACCTGATCAGCGGCGAACTGGACGATGCCGAAAGCCAGGAAAGCCTGACCGCCATCCGGCGCAATGCGCTTCGTGCCGGAAATATCACCCGGGCCCTGTTGGATCAGGCATCTTCGGACGCATCTCACCGGGTGGACCTGGATGTCGCCGTCCTGCTGGAGGAGTGCCTGCACTTTTTGAAGCCGCGCCTGAAAAAGATCAAGGTACTTCGCGACCTGAATGCCGAAAACCACTGGGTCCGGGGCGACGAAAACCAACTGCAGCAGGTGTTCATCAATCTGCTGCTCAATGCCGTCGAAAGCATGTCCGGAGAAGGCATGCTGCGGCTGCGTGTCGGCAGAGATGGTTCCGGCAGGTACCATCGGATTGGCATCGAAGACAGCGGCAAAGGCGTTCCCGAGGAGCATCGGCCGCACATCTTCGAGCCTTTTTTCACCAGCGGCAAAACCCAGGGCGTCGGGCTGGGCCTGTTCGTCGCCGCACGAATTTTGAAAAAACATGACGGCAACGTCGCCGTCGAAGACAGCGACCTGGGAGGCACCGCCATGTTCGTGGACCTCCCGGTTCTAACGGAGAGAAGCAATGGAAACGCGCCTGCTGATCGTTGAAGACGAGCCGGAGATGCTTTTGTTTCTGAAGCGGTTCTTTTTGCGCAAAGGGTATGCGGTCACCGCCGTAGCCAGCGCAGAGGAGGCCTGGAATGCCCTAACCGAAACCGAATACGATCTGGTGATTTCCGATCTGGCCCTGGAGGGCATGAGCGGAATGGACCTGCTGAAAAAAATCCGCTCCATCGACAAGGATCTGCCCTTTATCATCATCACCGGTGCAGGCACCATCGAAAGCGCAGTGGAGGCCATTAAGATCGGGGCTTTTCACTATGTGACCAAGCCCTTCAAACGCCAGGAATTGGAAATCATGGCCCAGCGCGCCGTGGAATTCGGCATGATGCACCGCCGCCTTTCCAGGCTGGACGAAGAGGAAGAAGAGGCCTGTGATAATCTTCTCATCATCGGCGAAAGCCGGCCGATGAAAAAGGTCATGGCCATCATCGAGAAGGTGTCAGCCTCAGATACCTCGGTGCTCATTCAAGGGGAAACCGGCACCGGAAAAACCATGTTGGCCAGACACATCCATTCTCTCAGCAACCGCAACCAAGGCCCCTTCGTCACCATCGATTGCGGTGCGCTTCCGGAGAACCTTCTGGAGAGCGAACTGTTCGGCCATGTCAAAGGAGCCTTCACCGGCGCCATTCGAGCCAAACGGGGATTGCTGGAAGAGGCCCACAGCGGAACGGTTTTCCTGGATGAGATCGGCGAACTGCCGCCCCAGACCCAGGTGAAGCTGCTGCGGGCCATCCAGGAACTGGAGATCCGTCCGGTTGGCGGCAACCACCCCATCAAGATCGACGTCCGCTTCATCTCCGCAACCAATCGCGACCTGAAAAAGGAAGTCGATACGGGTGGGTTCCGCGAGGACCTTTACTATCGTCTCTCCCTGATCCCACTGAACCTGCCGGCCTTGAGGGAGCGCCGGGAGGATCTGCTGCAATTTGTGGGGCAGTTCGTGCGCGAATTCAACCAGCGGCACAACAAAGACGTGACCAAGTTGAGCCCGACCGTTTTAAGAAAAATCATGGAACTGCCCTGGAAAGGGAATATTCGTGAACTGAAGAACATGATCGAACGGGCGGTACTGCTTTCCGACGGTTCGTTGATCGATTCCGAATGCTTCGGAGCCGGGGGCATGGACAAGGAATTTGCCTGCGAGGACAGCTCCTCTGAACCGGTGCTACTTAAAAAAGCGGTGGAAGAGGCCGAGAAAAACGCTATTCGTCGCGCGTTACGACTGGCCGAAGGCAATCGCTCCAAAGCGGCCGTTTTCTTAGGGATCGGCAGAAGAACACTTTACGACAAATTGGCTCATTATCAGATGGAAGATTGACTCCGAGTTTGCACAATGTCCATCAAACGATGATTGTGGTCGGTTCTCTTTTTGTTTACCATAACAAAGCTGCCAGTAAGGCTAATTGCAGATATCTGCTGAAGGTTTACCGATAGGTTGACAAAAAATCAGAGAGGCCAACCGCTACATCTGGTGGTTGGCCTTTCCCTATGATTAGTTGACTTTCAATTTGCTATCACAGGCAAAAAAATGATGGCGGATTTCGCTAATGCCTCCAACAACCTTGTAGATATCAGCCTCTCCAATTTTCAATGATGTTTGAAAATAATCACAATGAGCCAAACCTTGCCAGAATAAAGACTCACGTGGTATCGTGGAGATCACCAAAGCATATCAGGAAAATTTCAATATTTTCCAAATGGTAAGATGATCTCAATGTATCGCGACCCCGCCTATAATCCAGATATCGTAATATAGTATCTGTAGCCGAACTGCCTTCGATAGGCAATCCGGCTACTTTCATTCAGGCCCGCATCTCTGTGTTTCTTCTTGATTTAAGGGCTGTTCTCTGAATATTAGAAAAGTTTAAAGCTTTGGACTGGATCGCACAGCCTTAGACTTAAAGCCGAGGATTACCAATTCTGGGACCAGCCTCCGGAATTGTATCATAAACGTCTGGATCTACATCGTAAAGGTCCCCGTTGGCAAGTCCTAACAGGGTTTCCCAAATCCCAATATAACTTTGCCGGATGAGCATGCCATTCTTTTTTTGACCTATAGCAGTGACTTCATAAAGCATGACTGCAGCACCGTTCATGGAAAAAGACGCCAACGTGGTCCCGGGAAGCCCCTCTCCCCCATAGTAATCCTCTACTCTCGGATATTTAGTGATGGTACTAAAAGGTGAGTTGCCCTTACCCCTTTGTAGTTTTTTATATACTAGTGCGTTTACCTTTTTAGATAATTCTAAGGATTCCTCAGATAGAGAGTAAGAATATTCTACACTGTCATCTATGATTGTGTCCACCCTGTCCAGGGGAACAAACTGAGCATAAATTTGCAAAAAAACCCTCCGATTATCATCCTCTGATATGACATTGCTGCCGCGGTGATGATGATTGATATAGACATCGGGCATTAATTCCCGGAAAGTATTTCTTAACGCCCTGGCCTCGGGAGTTACATAGAATCCTGGTTGGCCTCCCCAGTTTTGATTCTCGACACACGGACTATGCTGGTCTTGAAGCCTGTCAAGGTCAAAAAACAAATGGGGGTGAGCGTCACGGTTGATATCATAGCCAGGTGTACCTCTAGTTGTTTCATCTCTGTGGTACCAAGGAGCTGAACAATCATTTGGCAGTCCCCACTCTTCGGGCGTCCAATCCTGAACGTTTTGTCGTGTTTGGGCGTCTCCCCTGTAAGTCTCCGTATCTCTTTCAAAGATGGTGGCTCCATCACGATTTAGCATGGGGATAACCCACACTACAACATTGTCTAATATTTCTATTACTTCACTACTATTGGACGTAGCCAGCTCTTTGATCATTTCAACCAATGCTTCTGTCCCCAATGGTTCATTACCATGTATCTGACTATCGATAAGTATTTTTGCTTTATCTTCGTCTTCTGAACCAAATTTTACCACGTACATAGGCCATTCGAAACCCGCTGAGCTACCAATCAGCTCAAGTTCCATACGCCCTTCCACCGCTTGGTCCGCAATTTCGTGCAATTTCTCATTCAATGTATCTGGTTGAAATAGACTACTCAGGTTTACATATTGCTCTGGTTGGAGCCATGGTCCGTTGGGAATGGACTGCGGTTGTGCCATCGCAGTGGAACTGGAAAACAGGAGAATCAGGCTAATCGCTAAAACCAACTTTACTTTCTTTTTCATGATAAATTCCTCTCATTGCTATTGGTTTATAATAGAGGTCAGGCACAAGATACTGTATCTGGATATTTTTGTTTTTTTAAACGTGCATAACAAAAAGCACTCGTTTGTGGGCAGGATATGTACGTTGGAGAGAAATCATAATAAGCAGGGCCATTAAGCCCTGCTTATTATGAGTTTTTGATTGTTACACCCTACTCACCATCATCATCATTTTCATTGGGTGGGATGTCTTTATAGTAGTAGGTACCTCTCGGCGGGATTTCATCAGACCTTGTTGGATCGATCTCGTAAAGCGATCCATCTGCAGTTGCTTCAAGAATCGACCACATCTGTTCGTAGGCATGTTTGATAATCATGCCGCTTTGCTTTTGCCCGATACCGCCTTTCAGTTCAACGAGGATGCTGCCTGCACCTGCGAGCCCGTATGCATTTCTGGCAATTCCCGCAAATGTACCACCGGGGTACAAAGTAATGGTGGCGAAACCGAATTGCTGCATATGGTCATAAATCTTGACACACAGTTGCTTGGACAAATCCACGAATTCCTCTATTACATTTTCGTTTCGGGGCCACAGAATGGAACTGGTGACGTTTTCACCGTCATCGGTGACATAGGTTCCTTGATGGTGAAAATCCGCCATCCAGATTGGACGGTAATTTTTGAATGCCTCTATAACGGCAACTGCTTCTGGCACCGGGCACAGATCGGGGTCAAAGTGCCTACCAGGCAGACCTGGATTGCAAAGGATCTGATCGCTTTGGGACCAGTCTTCCCAGTGGTAGCGGTTGATGTCGTAATTGGAGAAAAGATTTCCATCAGGATCGACGTAGGTGGTGGAATAGACGCCACGCCCTTGATCGATCAACGCTGGATCGACATTCCCATCTGAATCAAAACAACTTCTGGAGTCACGTGGGGGAGCAGTGAAGTCCGCATTACCACGGGTGAAAAGTTCCGAACCTTCGGGATTTACCCTCACAATTATGAGTACATAGAGTTCATCCAGAATCCCTTGAACATTCTTGCTGCCTGTGCCCAATTCCTTGAGCACCTTAAGGGCCGCTTCAGTGGTCATCGGCTCGTTGCCGTGTTGCTGAGTCATAATCATGACAGGCGTTCTTGAAGGATCACCGACTTTCGCCATGTAAACATTTCTGTCGTAATTGGTTAGCCCGATCACCTCTAATTCGATCAGCCCTTTGGATGATTTCTCGATCTGGTGGAGTCTCTTAACAAGCTCGTCATAGGAACTGAGTCTGGAGAGATTGACATTTTGGTTGTCGGTGATCCACGGACCACCTGGAACAATGTCGGTCTTTGCGAACACACTTGATACTTCGCAAAACACAATGGATACGGTAATAAAAAAAGCCAGAACGGTAACCAATCGATTGTTCATAACACCCCTCCTTCTTGTTATGATGGAATGATGAAAATACACGCTTGGATCTCGCTACCTGTATCACCCCCCCTAAAATAATAGAGCGTTTGTTTTAAAAAATTGCAGTCCAGTTAAAACCTAAACTGCTAATAATTTATCACTTTCTGATTGAATCTTTTCTATTTCTAAATTGTAGGTCCAATACCAGAATTAGAAAAAATAGGACGTTTGGAAATTTTTTATGGATGACCTCAGTTCAAAGAAATCTTCTAAAGGAGTGAAAAAACTTCTACGAATGTATGCAGGGAGTAATCAATTTGAGGTCAATGCATAAACTTAATTGTGATGAACTAAACATGTCAATTAAATTATTTACAACTGTCACAATGTAATAATTCAATCAAATTTCAGAACTATATGATGTGTGTCCACACAACGTCCAACACTAAGGAAGGAGTATGTTGGGTTACCATAATAATTTCTTACAGAAATTGGACTGTTAAAATCTTAGCGTATCTTTTGAAAAATGGGTCGAAAACTGTTCAAAAACCACATCAATCTATTGTGGTCGATCCATCTGGGCGGTGGATACATATATTATTAATATACAATGACATATCCTATTATTCAAATGCCATGTGGTACATCGGGTTAATCAACGCTGGTGTTGCCTACCAAATTTGTGATAGACGATATTATGTAATATCGTTCGAAATTGGTCGCTGATTGTAGGGAGTCAGAATTTATAACCAAGCTTTGAAAAATACCAACGATGTCGGATTATAATCACAGTCGAAAGGGTGAGCCAAGCCACCCACCCACCCTTTCTTGCTTTTAGCCGTATATGGTTTCAATCCATTTCAATGCCTCAGAATCGCTGATCCTGCCAAGTAAATCTGAGTGGTGGACAGCTTGGAATGCCTGAGGATGATCTTGCTCACAATTTATTCGACGATCAACTTAGAAACAAAAAGGAGAGATCAATGAGCGAAAGCGTTTACAAAATCATCGAATTGGTGGGAACAAGTCAGGCAAATTGGGAAATTTCAGCGGAAAATGCCGTATATACCGCATCAAAGTCTTTGAAGAATCTTAGAGTGGCGGAAATTTCGAAATTAGATATGACGGTGGAAGATGGAACGATTACCGACTACCGTGCTCGGGTAAAGTTATCATTCAAAAATGTAACAGACTGATAGGGTATACCTATTGTAAAATATACATTGCTTGATTGATACTTGGTGGCCGTCATGGATTGGCACAGCCGCAAGGTGCTTTCCTGGAGGTTGTCCAACACCATGGAGACCGACTTTTGTCTTGAGGCGGTGGATGAGGCTATCCGCCGCTACGGAACCCCGGAAATTTTCAACACCGATCAGGGCTCCCAGTTTACCAGTGACGATTTTACCGGCTTGCTAAAAGACCATGGCATTGCCATCAGTATGGACGGCAGAGGCCGTGCCCAAGACAACATTTTTATTGAAAGGCTATGGTGGACCCTGAAGTATAACTATGTCTATCTCCGCGCTTTTAACAATGGGGCCGATCTGCGGAAAGGCCTTCGCGGCTGGTTCTCATTTTACAACAAGGAGCGATTTCATCAGGCACTTGACAACCTGACCCCGGATGAGGTTTATTACGGCCTTCCTCATCCATTCGCGGAGGCGGCCTGAGGCCTCCCCTTAACGAATCGGCTCAGAGTTTATCCTATACGTCAGGTTGTCCAGCCTTTCGGGTCCATCACCATGATGATTTCGGCCTTGAACTGAAAGAAACGGTCTATGCTCAGGTATCCAAACTCTTTTCTTTTAAATCTTCCTTAGCCGTACACCTGTAAACCATATGTTTCTTTTTTTTAGGGAACTGTCTTTAGCTGATTGACACCAGACTGCCGGGAACTATTAGGAGAATAAAAATGTTTAAACTTTACGGTCTCTTGAAAAAGTTGAGTCTTTTTTAAAATCTGGTATGTTTCTTGTTGAATAAAAATTATTCTGATCTGTTGACGAGGATACCATTTATTCGGAAATTAAAGCATGTTTTTCCCAATTTCAGGAATCGAGGTTAATCCACTAATACCCTTCGTTGTCGCATTTGTGGTTTCCATTTTTACATCAATGGCCGGTGTATCCGGGGCATTTCTCCTGCTTCCTTTTCAAGTAAGCGTTTTGGGCTTCACGGCTCCCTCCGTCAGTGCAACGAATCAGGTCTTCAATATTGTTGCGATACCAAGTGGCGTCTATCGATACATACGAGAAGGTCGGATGCTGTGGCCTTTAACTTGGGCTGTAATCATTGGCACTTTACCTGGAGTTTTCATCGGAGCATGGGTCCGAATCGAATTTCTGCCGGACCCCAGAAACTTCAAGTTGTTTGTTGGCATGATCCTTTTGTATATCGGCTTCCGGTTGTTCATGGATGTCATCAAAAATAAAGGCCAGAAAAAGGGTTCCAGCACAAAACACAAAACGGAAGAAGGGCATATTGTTAAGCTACTTGAGTCAACCCTACGTCAGGTAAAATTCGATTACGATGGTGAAACCTTTCAATTCTCTCCCTTGATTGTCTATGTCATCTGCTTTTTGGTTGGCATTATAGGCGGGATCTATGGCATTGGCGGTGGATCCATTGTTGCTCCTTTCTTTGTGGCAATCATCGGTCTGCCTGTCTACACGGTTGCCGGAGCTGCATTGATGGGTACCTTCATCACCTCAGTTGCAGGTGTGATTTTTTATCAATACCTGTCGTGGGTATATACAGAATTTGCAGTTGCACCAGATTGGACACTTGGTGTTTTGTTTGGTTTAGGTGGACTTCTGGGTATGTATCTGGGCGCTCGAACTCAGAAATTTGTACCTGCCCGAATCATCAAAGGTATCCTTTGTTGCTGCGTTCTGTTTGTAGCTGTCCGATACGTCGTTGGTTTTTTCACATAGTATGTAATTATTTGAGGTATCCAAGGAAAAGGGATCTGTCAAATTACGATCAAACAGGGTCCGAACCCCACTGGATTGCGTTGCTTCAAACGACTTGACTGCGGTTCAGATATCCAACTACCCACAAGATTTCAACCCACCTAAAACCGGCAAGTACCAAAACCAAAGTTGCAGTCTGGGAAAAAGGTCCGTCACCCGCCGAAATTCGGATTGATGAACTCCAGCCGATCCCCGGCTGTAACGAAGGTGGTCGCGTAGTCGCGCGCATAGACGAAGCGGCCGTTCAACTCCACGATCAGATCCGGATCCGCTTCCCCCAGATCCCGGATCAGGGCCTCCAGGCTGGTGTTGGCAGGCACCTGTTGGGGCAGGTCGTTCAGTATTATTTCGATCATTCGATCCGCTGCCATGATTGCGTTCACGTTCCATTATTCGGGGAGCAGATCCGGCAGTTCGGGTTGGGTGGCACTATAGCTCGTTTTATCCGCATGTCCGCTCCGTGAAAGTGGATCAGATTTCCCGCAAGGTTCGGCTCCTGGCCGGTCAACAGTCTCACCGCCTCCAGGCATTGCAGGGAGGCGATGACGCCGACAGTCGGTGCGATGACGCCGATTTCAGCAGGCGTGCGATGGGGATCCCCGGGGAAAATGCACTCCAGGCAGCCCGAGCGACCGGGTATGAATGTCGCCACCATGCCGTCAAGCCCGTCCACGCCGGCGAAAACGAAAGGGATTTTCGCGTCCCGGGCCGCACGGTTCAACGTGCGACGCGTATCGAGGTTATCGGTGCCATCCAGGATCAGATCGCAGCCGCGGACCATTGCGGCCGCCGTTTCGCCGGTGATCCGCGCCGCCAACGGCTCAATGCGGCAGTGCGGATTGAGGGCCTTCAGTTTTTCGAGCGACGACGCTGTTTTGGGTTTGCCGATGTCGGCGCTGGTGTGCAGGATCTGGCGGTTCAGGTTATGGACCGCGACCCGATCCATGTCGACAATTCTCAGGCAGCCGACGCCGGCCGCCGTCAATTGAAAGGCGGATACGGATCCCAGCCCGCCGAGGCCGGCGATCAGCACGGTGGCCCGTTTGAGGCGTTGTTGGCCACGGATGCCGATCTCCGGCATGATCAGCTGGCGCCGGTAGCGGATGTGCTCCTCGTCTGATAAGTCGACCGACATTTCAATTCCTCAAACCACTGTCGATTGCATCGGCGTGTAACTGTTTCAGAGTCCCGTCATTCCGGCGGAAGCCGGGCCCGAAGTGAATCCTTGGCGCTATCCAGGGAACGTCTGGATGCCGGATCAAGTCCGGCATGACGAAGTTGGTGCCTTTATTTACAGGAGTAGTAAAACCGATAGAATGCCTTTGCGTAACATTTTGTACGTAACACGTAAAATTGTTCCGTTGGACGAAATAATGCTTCCATGCCAATGGAAATTTGTTCGAGTTATTCCGCAGAACCGCATTCTCCTAATCCGCCTTTTTCCGCTGCAACGCTTCATAAACCCGCTGGGGCGTCAGGGGAAGTTCGTGAATGCGCACCCCGGTGGCGTCGTAAACGGCATTGAGCACCGCGGGGATGGTGGGCATGATGGCGCCTTCGCCCACTTCCTTGGCGCCGAAGGGGCCGTTGGGCTCGTTGGTTTCGACCACGATGGCCTCCACCGGCGGCATGTCCAGGGCCGTAACCATCTTGTACTCGGCCAGGTCGTTGTTGATCACGTTGCCCAGGTCGTCGAACTTGACTTCTTCGTACATGGCCTCACCGATCCCCATTGAGACCGAGCCCTGCATCTGCCCCTCAACGGAGGTGCGGTTGATGGCCTTGCCGCAGTCGTGGGCATCGGTGACCTTTTCGATGGTGACCTGGCCGGTTTCCAGGTCCACGTCCACCTCCACGATCTGGGCGCTGCATCCGTAAGCCGGTGAGGTGCCGACGGCGGCGCCCTTGTATTTGCCGCCCAGAAACCGGGGCTTGTATTTACCGGTGCCGACGATGGTGCCTTTGGCCAGGTAAGCGATCCGGGAGGCCTCTTTGAAAGTGAGTTTGTCGGAATCGGGATTGTCCGTCCAGCCGCGATGTTCCTTGATGTAGCGGGTGCGCATCGCGGAGAAATCAACATCGTCGCGGTCGAAAACGATGAACCCGTTTCGGATGTCGATGCCCTTGGCAGACAGGTTCAATTCGTCGGCCAGCACGTCGATGACCTGACGCCGCACATCTTCGCCGGCCTCCTTGGCGGCATGTCCGGTCATTAGGGTCTGGCGGCTGGAATAGGCCCCCAGGTCCACGCCCATGTCGGTGTCGCCCGATGCCAGCCGGACGCAATCCAGCGGCACGCCGACGGCCTCGGCCACGATCATGGCAAAGGTGGTGTCCGAGCCCTGGCCGATTTCGGCCGAGGCCGTATAGACCAGTACGGTCCCGCCGTCTTCGGTCAGCTTCACCATCACCGTGCCGTGGTAGGTGTCGGACCGGTAAATGGGAAATCCGGCCCCGGATACGAAAAACCCGCAGGCCAGGCCAATCCCCTTGCCCTTGGGCAGTTTGCCTTTTTTGGATGCCCAATCGGACCCTTGGGTCACGGCGTCCAGGCATTCGGCCATGCCGAAACTGCTCATGTTCAAATCGTTGCAGGTGGTGTCCCCGGTCTTCATCATGTTCTTCTGCCGGATCTTTACGGGATCGATCCCCAACTCCTCGGCGATCATGTCCAACTGCTGCTCGAAGGCGGCCCGGGCGATTACCGCCCCGTGGCCCCGTTGGGCACCGCAGGCCGGTTTGTTGTTGTAGACCCGGTAGCCGTCGTATTTCATGTTGGGCAGTTTGTAGGGGCCGCCCAGCAGCGAGCCCGAGTAATAGACCGTGGCGATGCCGAAGCTGGAATAGGCGCCGCCGTCCAGCCAGGCCTCGTGCTCCAGGGCCATGAGGGTGCCGTCCTTTTTGACGCCGATGCTCATTTTGTGGGTGAATCCGTGGCGGGCGCGTCCGTACATGAAGACCTGTTCGCGGGAGTAGTTCATCTTGACCGGTTTGCCGGTGCGGACGGCCATCAGGCAGCAGGCCAGTTCCATGGGATTGGCCGCGGCCTTGATGCCGAACCCGGCCCCCACATAGGGTTTGACCACCCGCACCTTGCCCACATCCAGACCCAGCACCATGGCCACCGTACGCTGGACATAGTGGGGCACCTGGGTGGAGCTGGTCAGGGTCAGGTTGCCGGCGTGATCTACCTCGGCAATACAGCCCTGGGGCTCGATGAAACCGCCGTCCTGGCGCTTGTTTTTCACTGTCGTTGTCCTGATAAGGTCGCACTCCTGGAATGCCGCGGCGACATCGCCGAACTCCTGGTGCACCTCGGCGCAGATGTTGCCGGGGTACTTCTCGTGCAGTCGGGGCGCCCCTTCGGCCAGGGCATCCTCGACGGTGAAGATCGCCGGCAGTTCTTCGTACCGTACCTGGATCAGTTCAACCGCCTTTTCCGCGGTTTCGGGGTCCACGGCCGCCACAGCCGCGATTTCGTCTCCCACGTAGCGGACCTTGTCGTGGCAGAACAGGGTTTCGTCATAGCGGGCCGGGCTGACGCCGTATTTGACCAGCCCGGCCTCCCTGGCGGTCACCACGCATTTGACCCCGGGAAGCGTTTCCGCCGCCGAGGTGTCGATGCTGAGAATGTTGGCATGGGCATGGGGGCTCTGCAGCAGGGCGCCATGCAACATGCCCGGCTTGCTGATATCGTCCACGAACACGGCCTTGCCGGTCGCCTTGGCCGGTGAATCCAGTCTTCTGGCCCTGCTGTTGATCACATGATGTTTACTCATGATTTATCCCTTCGATAAACGGTCGGCAAACCCAGAGGCTTTTTACAGGGACTTGCCGGACTTTATGACGATTGCCGATGGGCATCGGCTGTTGCTTCAAACGCTTTTAATGGCATCGATAATTTTCTGGTATCCTGTACAGCGGCAGAGGTTTCCGGAAATGGCCGCCCGGATTTCCTCCTCGTCCGGGCTGTCGTTCTTGTCCAGCAGATGTTTGGCGGACAGGATCATTCCCGGAGAACAGAAGCCGCACTGGATGGCGCCGTACTCCACGAAGGCGTCTTGAACCGGATGCAGTCCCGCTCCGGTTTCGAGGCCTTCGATGGTTTCGATCTTCCTCCCGTTGGCCTGGACGGCCAGGACCAGGCAGGAGTTGACCGGAATCCCGTCCATGATAACGGTGCAGGCGCCGCAATCGCCGGTTTCGCATCCTTTTTTGGTTCCCGTCAGCCCCAACTCATACCGCAGGAGGTTGGTCAGCGTCAGGTTCGGTTCGACTGCGATTGCCACCTCACGGTCGTTTACCGTCAGTGTGATCAGTTTCTTCATTGGCTTTTCCTTCGCGATTCTCTTTTTTTCAGTCGCTCATGCATCAGATGGTCGAACGCATGTCCAATCAGCTGCCGATGGCCCGGCGATGGGCGATCTCCAGGGTGCGTTTGGTCAGTATGCCCACCATGGCTTTGCGATAGCTGGCGGCACCCCTGAAATCGTCGATGGGGGTGCAATCCCGCCGGGCGGCTTGGCCGGCTTTGAGAAAAATGGCTTCATCCGGCTTTTCGCCGATCAGCGTCGCTTCCGCCGATTCGGCCCTTAGCGGCGTCGGTCCCACGGACCCCATGACGATGCGGGCCTGTTTAATGCTGCCGTCTTTGTTATCCAGGGCGATGAAAGAAGCGACATTGACGACGTTGCAATCCTGGGCCTTGCGCACACCCAGGTTGATGTAGCCAGCCCCCTGGCCGTCTGCGGGAACCGGAACCCGCACCTCGGTCAGGATTTCATCGACATCGATTTCAGTAAAGCCGGGGCCTTTGAAGAAGTCGTTCAGGGCGATTTCTCTTTTGCCCCTGCAGCTTTCCAATACGGCGGTGGCGCCGTAGGCGATCAACGAGGGCGGCAGGTCGGCCGCGGGCCGGGCGGATCCGATATTGCCGGCGATGGTCGCCCGGTTGCGAACCAGCGGCGAGCCGAGGGACTTGGCACCGGACTGCAGGGCGCTCAACTTTTTCTCCACCAGGGAATCGACCGTCAATTCAGCCACGGTATAGCCCCCGCCGATGACGATGTGATCGCCATCTTCTGCGATGCTGTTCATGGCGCCGATACGCCCCAGGCAGACCAGATGTTCGGGGGCGAGGATCTTTTTTTTCATGTTGACCATGAGATCCGTACCACCGGCAATCAACTTGGCCTTGGCCCCATAAGTACCCATGATCTCACAGGCTTCATTGACCGACACCGGTTCATGAAAATCGAATGTGGGCAATAACATCTCTCTCCTCCCTGGTGTCCGCCGAAGAAACGGCACCTCTCACCCGATTTCTGCGTCGAGCAGTAAATTCAAATCCTTGAAATATCGACAATATGTATCCGGTTTGAATTCGCTGCCCGCCTTGACTTCTGGCGAGATTCCTCATTTCTTCGGTGGACACTCCCTATTTAGTGCCCATCCATAAATGGCCAGTTTGTCCGATATCTGCGTTGCGCTCAAAATTTTATCCCCGGAATATCAGCCATATGCCTGTGGGACATCCCGTGATCTATACGGGGCGGTAAAATTTTTCGCGCGCCTTGATCTCGACCCAATTTGCCTATTTCTGGATGAACACTATTCAGGATTAAGATAAAAATTTAGTGAGCGTCTATGTTGTTTTTCCAAAAGAACAGGTCGGATAGCGGCAGTCCGGGCAGTTGGAACAAAATCCGCCATGGCCCATGCGCACGATATCCGACCGGGTGACCGTTTCACCGGCCAGCATGCGTGGAAGGACAAGATCGAAAATACTGGCCTGGTAGTACATCACACATCCGGGCAGCCCGACCACCGGGACATCGTCGATATGGGCCAGCATGAACATGGCCCCCGGCAGCACCGGTGCCCCATAAGTGACAACCTTGCCGCCGGCCGCACGGATGCTCACCGGGGTCTGATCGTCCGGATCGACGGACATGCCGCCGGTTACGGCGATCAATTGCGCGCCGGAACGGATCAGCCCGTGGATGGCGGAGACGGTCATGTCGATGTCGTCGGAGACCAGTACCTGGTCGATCACCCGGCTGCCCAGCGCGTCGAATTTCTCACGCAAAATCGGGCCGAATTTATCCTCGATGCGACCATGGTAGATTTCGCTTCCGGTGGTGACGACCCCGACCTTTACGGAAGTGAACGTCTTTACCTCGATGAGGGGAAAGTGGTCCCGGCAGATCCGTTCAACCGCTTCGATGCGTTCTTCGTCGGTAAACAGGGGGATGATGCGCGTTCCCGCAACCGCCTGGTCGGCATTCACGTGATGATGGGTGTGCAGGGTGGCGAACATCACGTCTTCGATATCGTTGATGCGGTAAAGTGCGTCTACGTTGACCGACAGCAAGCCGCTGTGCCGGGCGGTGAGGCTGACCTTGCCTTCTTTCGGTTCCGACAGACCAAGTCCGTTCCCCGCAGCCGCCCTGGCGATTCTTGCGGCGGCTTCGTTTTCGTGAAGGGTACCGGCCGGCAGGTCCTGTACATAAATGTTCGCCTTGCCGAGATCCAGGAGTTTGGGCACATCCTCGGGCTGGATGACGCATCCTTTTTTAAAGGCTCTCCCTTTGAAGAAACCGGGTACAATCTGGGTAATGTCGTGACACAACACTTTTCCAACTGCATCTTCAACAGATACAGTTTTCATATCGCCCTCCGTTTGCGGATGCCCCTTAAAAGGGGTCGATTTAGCATGGTTCACCAAAATGAACGTTATCATTTTATCACTGAAATTCTTAGTGTCAATTTATTTTTGATATTACACTATTTAATAGTAAAATAAGCCTTATTGAGAGCTATGCCACCGTGGTAATGAAGAGGCGAGGGGATGCTGGCTGTTCAATATAGTGAACTAAAGTTTGCCTGATTCGATGTCAGCGCGTGCGTTTTCGTCAAAATCCTATCATCCGGGGCAAGCCGGTAATTGCCGATATTGGCGTAATTATAAATAAACCGGGTAAGAAACAGCGACTTCTCGATAAGGGCTTCGGCGCCTTCGATTTGATCGGGAATGGTCCCTGCGACCGCCTTATCGATTGGGTCTCACCGGAGACAGGCAGGAAATAAAAGGCAGAATGTCGTCCCTCTGACCGGCTGGCTGTCAACACAGATATTGTCATCATGCTGTTTCGATCCGGCCGATGTCCGCTCTGATGGTTGGCATCCCCAGCGTGGTGTTGATTTCAATTTCGGTAGTTTCACGGATGATACGCCTGACAGGCTTTTGAATTTTTCAATGGGTCGATGGACACCGATTGGCTGCAAATTGAATATCTGTTTGCGGCCAAAGACCAGCAGTTGGCCAACAAGATCCCTGGTGCGGTATCCGATTTCATCACCTGGACGGCTTCAAGGAGCAGGTGTTTCTTTGGTAAAAGATTATTGCGTGATTGGGTCTTCGCAGGCCTACTGGTATCCGTTTTGAGGGTGATATCCGCCGCGGCACACTACTCGCCGCCCATTTTCATCCGCATTCCGGTGGGGAAGGGGTTGTCCGGGCCGAGGTTGGACCGGAAGTTCTCCAATTTCGCAGGTTCCTATCGACCGCCCATGGCGCTGAGAACATTCATAAGGTTGGAGATGATGGTCACTACCCGCTGCCATGTTGCGACCATTTGACCGGGAATGGCTGTGTCCCCTGTTTTCAATTCCATTGATTATTCTTATCCCCAGGCCGTAAGCAATACGACACTCAGCACCGTATGCGTCAGGTAGCGAGTGAATGGATTAAACGCACTCGCTACCGATTCGCTGAAACTTCATGGGAAGATGCTGCGAAGGCTGCTGTCGCGGCTGTTGACAAATCTGTTCGCGACATGCGCATCGCCGAAGTGGTTAAATATGGATATGCGTTTGGAAGATAACAGGATTGTCGGCTTCAGGACCAGAGTGAAAGTTTCGTTTAAACTTGAATAATTACTGATGGTTAAGCATCAGTCCATGCCCAAATGACTGAAGCGGTTCGGATCGATCCGGCGAAACAGTCAATCTGCTCCGTGGCCGGGAACTCAAAGTCAAAACGGCGGCGTCACCCTTCAACTTGTCTTTGGGTTTTGCCATGATTGCCTTCCGGCCTGGCTGCCGGTCCCCTATTTTCAATGCCCCTTGACAATAGCACACTATCGCGCTAATTGTTATGTGCATTTGCCCATTAGCATGCGACCTTTCCAATGCACCACCAAGGCGAAAAGGGGGACACATGACTGAGAAATTAGAAATCAAGGCCGTTGACCGTGTGGAGATCCTGACCCTGCAGGACAATACCATCGATCTGGTCCAGCAGGACAACAATGCGGTGGTCCAGCGTGCCATGCCCCTGGTCGGGCTGGAGGTGAAAAACTCCATTCTCGCCGAGCACGGCTTTTCCTCGCTGATCACGGTCACCGATGACGACCGCTCGCGGTGCATGCTCTTCGATTTCGGTTTCTCGGAACAGGGGGCGGCCCAGAATGCCGACGCGCTGGGTGCCGACCTGACTGCTGTGGAAGCGACGGCGCTGTCCCACGGCCACCTGGATCACGTCGGCGGGATCGGACCGCTGATCGAAAAAACCGGAAAACGGGATATCCCCCTGGTGGTGCATCCCGCGGCCTTCAGAAACCCCCGGTTTATGAAAATTTCCGATGACTTCAAGGTCTTTTTTCCCGCCTTCACACGGGACAAGGCCGCCGCTGCCGGTGCGGCCGTCGTCGATGTCGACAGGCCCTATCCCATGCTCGATCATACGGCCGCCTTCCTGGGGCAGATTCCACGCACCACCGGGTTTGAAAAAGGGGCGCCCAACCTGTTCTGCGAAATCGACGGGCTGGAACGGCAGGACCCATTCGATGACGACTCGGCCATGGTGTTCAACGTTCGTGGAAAAGGGCTGGTCGTGGTCTCCGGATGCGCCCATTCGGGCATCGTCAATACCGTCGCCTATGCCCGGCAGGCTACCGGCGTCGACCCGGTAATGGCCGTCATGGGCGGGTTTCACCTGGCCGGGCAGGACCCGGACAGGGTCGTCGCCCCGACCATCGACGCATTGAAGGCCATCGCGCCGACCTATATCATTCCCACCCACTGCACCGGCCGGCTGGCGATTCAGCGCATCGAAAAAGAGATGCCGGACCAATTCATCCTGAACATGTCCGGGACCCACCTGACCTTCAGCGCCTGAAAACGGAAAACCGAAAAAAGCGGGCCGTGCACCTTGCACCGGCCCGCTTTTTCGTTGTATCCTGCGTGCTATAACACCGGTGCCGGTCCGGAAACGGTGGCCGGTCCGGCAACCGTTCCGACACCCGTTGCCCACCTTCAACCAAAGGAATCCGATGTTGAGACAGACCAAACTGGCCGTCATCCTGGCGGTCCTCCTGATTCCCGTCACGGTGCACGCTGCATTCGAGCACGAACGCATCCTCAACGCAGATATTGGCGCGCCCATCCTGGACGTGACCGCCAATCCGGCCGGAGACCTGGTCTTCGTGCTCACGCCGGGGGAGGTGCTGATCTACTCGACCGACGACCAGACCGTCCTGGACCGCATCCCGGTGGCGGGGCCCTTCGACCGCATCGCCTATCAGGACGAAGACCGCCTGGTCCTGACCGCCGCCAAACCTTCCCGGATCAACGTCATCCGGTTCAGCCGCATTTTCGACATCGACCTGTCCGGAAGGGCGGTCAAGGGCCCACCGGACGCCAGGGTCACCCTGGTGGTGTTCGATGACTATCAGTGACCGTATTGTGCGCGTTTGGAGCGCTTCATCCAGCAGGTGCTGGACCAGTTTCCCGATGACGTCAACTATGTGATCAAGCACTTTCCCCTTTCCAGTCACCCGTTTGCCCATCGGGCCGCCATGGCCTCCCTGGCGGCGGGCAGGCAGGGCCGGTTCTGGGCGTTTCACAGCCAGCTCCTCGACAACCACAAGCAGGTCAACGAAGAGAAAATCGTGGAAATCGCCGGGGGCCTGGGGTTGAACATGGAGCAATTCAACCAGGATCGCAACCTGCCATCCAGCCGGGCATTGATCGCGGCGGATGTTGAAAACGGTAAAAGAATCGGCGTTCGCGGCACCCCGTCATTGTTCATGAACGGGAAGCGAATAAAAAATCCGGGTGCCCTCCCCGAATTGATCCGGCGGGAGCTGGCCCGGTGAAAAGCAGGACATCCCGTTGCGGTATGCGGGCGGATGAACTATATTATGTCAGTTCTCAGTGGCCCGATACACCGACTCACCTCTCGGCATAACCCCGAACCGGCACAGCGCGCCCGCGGCCTGCATGCCGCTGCCCGCGCAACGGTGGCCTGATCCACACGGCCCCCGGCCCCTGGGAACGGGTCGGGGTGGTCCGGCTTCCGTCTGCCGGCTTTCTCATTTAGGAATAAAAAGATGAATCGTAAAATGGTTGGTTTCATGTTCCTGTTATGGGTCGCGTCACTGGTCTCGGTGTCGTGTACCCACAAGCCCTATCATCCGACCAAAAGCGACAGGGAGTGGACCATCGACCACGAGGCCTGTGAAGTGTGGGTCCGGGAAGGCATCCGTGATGAACCCGACACCTACGATACCTTCGATGAGATGCGCCTGATTCGCAAATGCATGAAGGACAAGGGCTGGCAGTGGGAGCGGACCGAGTGGTTCAAACCCAGGAAAGAACAGGCTCAATAGGTGCCCGTCCCCATGCGGATGTGGTTAAGCACCTGCCTGCTGGCATGCCTCGTTGTTCATCCAATGGGTCTCCCGGCGGCCGACACCTCTGCTGCGCCGGTGATCGCCCGGGGCGATCGTCACTTTCCCCCATACGAGTTCCTCAACGCGGACGGTCAGCCTGACGGGTTCAACGTCGATCTTCTCAAAGCGATTTCCGCCAGGCTGGAGATGAATGTGGATATCGGGCTGGACGCCTGGGAGACCGTCCTCGAAGACCTGGCCAGCGGCGACATCCAGCTGGCCACCGGGATGATCCGATCGGCCCAAAGAGAGAACACCTTCGAATTCTCCATCAGCCACGCCGGCGTTTTTTACTGCCTCTTCGTTCGTCGCGGGTCGCCCATCAAAAGTATCGAGGATGCCGGCGGAAAGGCGATTCTGGTTCATGCCCGGGCATACTCCCATGACTGGCTGCAGGCGCGCAGGATCACCGATCGCATCATGCCGGTTTCATCCCCCCGAAAGGCCCTGCAGCTGCTGGCCGAGGGCCGGCATGACGCCGCGATCATCGAACGCCTCAGCGCCCTGGACCTGATGCGCGAGCTGGGCATCGATACGATCGTTATGGCCGGTCCGCCGCTGGTGTGCGCTCCTTACGCCTTTGCCGTCCGAAAAGGTGATGACCGGCTGCTGGCGAAGCTGAACGAGGGCATCCACCTGATGCACCAGAGCGGGGTGTATGAAGATCTGTACCGCAAATGGTTTTCCGTTGCCGACGCCCATGCCCGGCGCATGGCCATGGTTCGCTCCGGCCTATTCGTGCTGGCCGCCATGGCCGGCGTGGCTGCCGCCATCTTTGTCTGGAACCTCTTGCTGAAGAAAACGGTGCGGCGGAGAACCGCCGCCCTGATGCAAAGCGAACGGCGCTTCCATGAACTCTGCGATCTGCTGCCCCAGACCGTCTTCGAGACGGACAGCAGCGGTCGGCTCTCCTTTCTGAACCGCTCCGGATTCGATATGATGGGTCTTGACCCCCAGTCGATTTCAGACGGCATCCATCTGTCCGACCTCCTTCCCGGGGAGACCGATTTCCATGCATGGGCGCTGGACGGCCATCTCGGTGGTAAAGCGTGTGTGGTCAGCGGACCGGATAAGGATCCCTTCCCGGCGCTTTTCTACGCCACCCCGGTATTGTCCGGCGGCCGCCATGCCGGGTTGCGGGGGCTTCTGGTGGACATCACCTTCCAGAAGGAATTGGAGAACCAGGTCCTGGCGTCCCAGAAAATGGAGGCCCTGGGGCAGCTGGCCGGCGGGGTGGCCCACGACTTCAGCAATATCGTTACGGGCATATCCGCTTATGCCCAATTGATCGCCAGACGCCCCCAGGATGCGGATGCCGTCGCCAACAGTGCGGAGAAAATCCTCACCGGATGTGATCGGGGCACCGATCTGGTACGCCACTTTCTGGCCACCGCCGGCAGGCGTAAACCCGAAAGACAACGGGTCCGGCTGGGTCGGGTCGTATCTGAAGTCTTCAATTTGATTCAGCCGACCTGCGGCCCTGCCGTTGCCTTTGACAATGCCGTCGGCGGCGAAGATGACGCCGTGTGGGCCGAACCGGCCCTGGTCTTTCAGGTGCTCATGAACCTCTGTGTGAACAGTGCCCAGGCCATGGCCGGCAGCGGCGGCACCCTGACGGTGGGGCTCATGGCCGATCCGTCCAACGGGCAGACGTCTTCGGCGGGGCCCCTTCAGCGCGTCCTTTATGTCGCCGACACCGGACCGGGCATCGACCCCGATCTCAAGGACCGTATTTTCGAGCCCTTTTTTACCACCCGGGGAAAGACCAGCGGAACCGGCATCGGCCTTTTCGTGGTCGGCCAGGCCCTGTCGGATATGGGGGGAGACATCCGGGTGGAGAGCGAACCGGGGAAAGGGGCGACCTTCATCGTCATCCTGCCGGCCGCGCCATCGCCGGGCAACGGCGTTGATGCTAAAGAGGCGACGTAATCGTCGCCGGTCCCTGGAACACGGCCCGCGGTTCATCCCCTTAAAGGGGTTGATGCATTTCAACACCCCGGGCAGACGCCCCGGTTTCCAGTTTTAGCAGCCGGTCCATGGATTTGAGATAGCCGGGGGCACTCTGCAGGTAGAAGGAAAGCCCCTTGGAGAAATTCATTCCCACCACGCCGTCGATGAACATCTGACTGATTTCCCGTTCCCTTTTCAGGACGGCATGGCATCCTGCCAGAATGCGCTTTTCCTCGTCAGAAAGGGTCTTGAACAGGTATTTGAGTGCCGTTCGGGCCCGGGGCTGGTACATCCAGAAGTAGAGCAGGTCCAATGCGCCGATGACGATGAGCCTTTCCAGGTCCTTGGCGTCGGCATTGGCGTCGATTCGGTCTTTGCCGATGGCTTCAAGCGTTTCCCACACGTTCAGTTCGGGCAGTTGGGCCTCCAGGCGGCCGTAAGTGTTGAAAAGCTGTGACAGGGTGTCCGCATAGTCCTGGAACCGGGTCCGAATATTGTTGAAGCGGTCGGCCGTCCCCTCGATGCCCCCGGCTACGGTGTCCGACGCCGCCTTTGAAATGACGGCGGCCCATTTCTGCAGGTGGCCGTCAATACCCGTCACCCCGAACAGGCCCAGCAGGAACCCGATCAATATGTTGAAGGCCAGGGCGATCGGAATGGAAAGAATGCTGCGGAAGAAGTTGCCGTATACCGCCCCCTTGGGCAGTCCCCGAAACAGGTTGTGGCTGGACAGGTAGATGCCGTTGGCCACTGCCATGACGGTGTACAGGGCCACCGGGTTGGTGGTCGTCGTGATGCCCACGATCCGATCCAGCAGCACCGTCTTGACCAGATAATCCAGCAAGGGCACGGAGAAACCGGTAAACAGCAATGAATCGGATATCCGTACCCAGCTCACGTAATCCTTCCATTGCAATAGCGGCGACCGACCGATGCCACCGCCGCCCAGTACCGACTGGAGGATGTTCCGGATTCCCGTGATTCCGAACCAGATGAACGCCCCCAGATAGGCCAGCACCCACCACGAATTGGTCAGGTAAAAGGATAAAAATGCCGGAATGAAGCCCATCAGGATTTTCAGCCCATTACTCACCTTGCTGTTCAGGTAAAATGGCGATATTCGCGGGGGGGCTTCCTCTGCCGGGCAGCAGCCCAGTTTCAGCCCGTTATCCGACTGTTCGGCGATGCCTCCCAGGGTAACGATATTTCCCCTTTCATTCATCCGGGTGAGGTGGGTCTGAACGAGCCAGTCGATCTGGCGGGTCCGGCCCAGCACCTTGAGCTTGGGCAGGTGTTGAAGCAGGCGCTGGTGCAGCCCCTGGGATCCCTTGGGACTTTCGTAGGGGATGTAGGTGACCCGCTTGTAAACCGGGATGCTGAATGGAATCACGCTGCGCGTGGCCCGGTCCGGCGGTTCGCGGGGGTCGCCTATCGAACAGGGAATTTCTTCCGGCGCCACATGCTGACGGCGGCTGCACATCCGGCGGGCGATGGGGGGCAGGGTGTCCAGGATGGCCAATCCCATGCCGTACAACCGTGAGGAGTGGCCGGTGGAGTCGCTGCCGATCCTCGGCTTGAGGTGCATGGGAGGATACATGGCCGTAAATGCGGAGATATCGTGGAGGATGATGCCCAGTTTTTCGATCCGCTCCGCTTTGCCCGGGAAGGGCCTGGCGGTGGCCAGGCGCCCGATGATCCGCCGGATCACCCGTTTCAGATTGATGGTGTTGCCTTCGTTGAAGGCCAGCTGAAGCTCGCTGATTTCTTCGATGTGACAGGCCTTGCCGGTGGTGTAGTCCTTGAGGTTGAAGATTTCCAGACGGCTGATGAGGCCTTCGCAGTCGTAGAGGATTTCCACCACGTCTTCGGGCGCCAGATCGGTCAGGTTCAAGGTGACCCGATAGCCGGTGTGCAGGCCACTGACGCGGCCCAGCAGCTGGCGGGGCGTCAGGGTGAGCATTTCGGGCGTGTCCGGATCATCGTGAACCTGGTTGGGGTCGGGGATGCCGGGATTGGCCGAGGATCTCAGAAACCGGCGCACGATGGTTTCCGAATCGAGGGTGTTCATCTGGTCCACCATCGATGCCATCTCTTCCTGCTGGGTGGCATCGGCACCTTCACAGGCCGCCCGCAGCCCATCCACTCTCGCTTCCATCAGCGGCAGCAGCCGGGTGTGGATATACTTGGCCAGGTGAAGAATGGACGGCTGGCCCGGCCGGACAAAGCGGAGAAAGGCACTGGCGTCCAACACGGGCATGTCCAGTCCGAATGTGGTGTTGATGGCCAGCCGGTGAACGCGGTTGAAGGCGTCGAGAATTTTCAGCACGTAACGCTGCCGGTAGCGCGTGACCTCACGCCCCTGGTCCATGAGCCGCCTGACCGGCTCTTCGGCCAGGAAACAGAGGAACGATTGGGCGTCGGAAAACCCCCTGGGGACCCAGATCAGTTGAATGTAGCGCTCCCGGAATCGGGCTGAGAACTCGATGCCGATGCGGATGTCGACGCCCATGATCTGGGCCGCCTCGATCAATTCGGCGGCCGATGGCGGATCGATGAAGTTGTAATAGATCACCCTCAGCCGCCGGATCCCCTTGATCCAGGCGTCCATGATCAGATGGGAGGCGGATTTGCGGCCCTTGGTGTTGATATCATGCACATGGTCGTCGAAGGAGAGCTGGTTCCAGGCTTCGGGCATTTCCAGCAGGTGGTAACGGTGCAGCATTTTCCGGACGATGCTGGGTTTCCCGGTGGCCGCCCGGCGGAAATCATGGGCCAGTTTGAGCTGCTCGATCTCCCTGCCGTGGGACCGCACCAGATCCTTCATGATCGACAGGAGCACCCGGGCGGCATTTTTGGGCATGGTACCGGCCGAGGCATGCAGCACCTCGTCACGCAGGGCGCGCAGTGCGTTGAGACGATCCTCCAGATCGCCGGCCTCCAGGGATTCGAGCAGATGGATGACCGCATAGGCGATCCGGAGGCCCCGGGTTTCTGCCAGTTCCTTGATGCCGTGGGGGTGAAACCAGGGAAAAAGGCCCTTTTTGCCGATGGTGGTTGTTGAAGAGCCGCGTACAACATCGTTGACAATCTTGAGAAGATCGCGGTCGCGTTTATCGAACAAGAAACTCAATGGCCCTCCAGGTGCGGGTTGAGCGGGGAAATCGGTTAATGGGGTGACGGTCGCTGGTCCTATTGCCGAGGTGGAAACTGGGACAGGATTTTCTCCACCAGTGCATTGATGTCCCGGGCGGCCTTTTCCGGGTTGCCGTATTCCTTGAATCGGTGGGTGCCCGTGCCCCGCCAGAGAAGCGCTCGCGAGGTTGCATCGACAAAATCGATCGTCAGCGAGCCCTCTTCATACTCCCTGACCTGGCTGCCCGTGCCGATGGCAATTCCGCCATGGCGTCCGTAACTGCCCATGCCGAACCCGATGCCGCTGCTGGTGCCGCTCGATTCCAGTTTCTGGCGAATCGCATACTGATACCGGACTAAAAATGCGGGTGCCTCGCTCACCGATCCTGTGATGCGCCTTTGCGCAAGCAGTCGCTCCAGCGCTGACCGGATGCGGGTGTCTCGCAGGGGATTGTCGATTCGCGGATCCCCGGTTTTTTCCTGGGTTTCAGATTCCCACCGGAATGTTTGCATCGAACTGAAGTTCGTCGCCGGATCATAGTCCTGGCTGACCGTGATGCCCGAGCACCCTGCCGCAATCAACGCCGCCAAAAGAATCGCAAGCCATCCATATCTCATTTTCAGCACCTCCGGCCGTTCGACGCGAGTCAAACCGGTATCTGTCGTCACATGTGATCGGACCTCATCCGTGATTGTGAATCTATCTCCCTCTCATAATTAGCATATTGGCCCGATAAGTCAAAACAAGACCTGCACCCCGGGAGAAAAAACGGCCAGCGCCGCCTGCCGGCGGGCAGCGCGGTTGGGCACGCATGGCCGGTGCCATTCGCGAATACGGGATCGCCGCGCTGCCATGCGGCCCGGAACCCTGTTGGTGAAAAATCATTGAAAAACGCATCAAAACCTACACTTCGGAGTCAGGGTGCCGATAAGCAGGCCATCATGGTCAGAGGCCACACATCGATGATCTTTATTGCCGGTGAGGAAATCCTCAGTTTTCTGATGCGCCGGACGAACGGCAGTCTCAGACCCCTGGCCAGCCTGCCCCTGGAGGCATTTCTGGAGGGCAACGCCGAAACCGGTGACTGCCCCGGGCGGCATTGCAGTCGGTCCATCAGACGCCTGTCGTGCCCGATTATTGGGTAAAGAGCTGCTGTAACGACTTTCAGGCGCGCAAGAGGTTCCTTGTCGCTGCGTTTATCCAACGCCAGTTGCGCATGGATCAACCCGATCCGGCCGATTTTTACAATTATGCCCTTGTTCGGCGACGGGCCCACCGCCAGCACCTTTATGCCTTTTATCTCCAGGAAACCATTGCTGCCGGCTGTACCGTCGGATGAAAAAGCTTGGCATCCGTCCGCGCCAGGTGGCCACGCCCGCCTGGTGTGGCAGGCCAAACGGGAGGACGTGGCCGATGGGTTCGACGGGCAGGCGGTCGGGATTGTTCATCTTGGAGAGACGGACTGTTTTCTCTATTTTTAATTCATGGGGCAGTTTCTCTTTTCCCGGACCATTGAACTCCCCGCTCCGGCAAGGACGAATCGCAGACTTACGATCTGCTGAACTACGAAATCAACCAATCCTTTTACCTTTACTCACAGAAAACCAAAAGTTCGGTGGATGCCCTGTTCATGATGGCCCCTGACCCGGCGGCGGCGCCTCATTTATCCGAATTGATCGGGCGAGAGGTTCAAGCCCGCCGACCGTCAGCGGCGCCAGGTGATATCCACGATGATCACCACAAAGGGGCGGTCAATGGCACTGGCCAGCAGCCACTGGTTGAGTTGATCGATGCGTGTGTTTTGGGGTGGCCATGGGGGGCGGGACCGCTCCCAGATCCTCGAGGATGCTGGCCAGCAGGTCGTGGCCGGAGAGCGACGGATTGATCAGGTAGACGGTTTCGGCCCTGCCGTGCAACCCGTCGAGCAGCGTGCGGCAGAGGGTGGCTTAACCGGTGCCCCGCTCGCCGGTGAGCAGGACGAAGCCCATGCGGCCGTCGATGGCATAGCCGATTTTGTCGAGGTCCTGCCGGTGAAAGCGCGAAAAGAAGAGAGATCCAGGGGCCGGGGTGATGGCAAAGGGGGCCTCCAGGAGCGGGTAGTGGTCCAGGTAGACCCGACCCGGCGGCGTCTCCACCGGGTCGGCGACGACTGGCTTGAACATGGGTTCCGTCATCGGGTTCCTCTGGGGGGGCAGGTCCGGTAAAAGGGGGCGATCAGGAAAAATAGCGTCTGATCATTTCCGGGCTCCTCCACCAGTTATCGGTCTCAATGTAGAGTTTTTTAATCTGTTTTTCAATATCCCGGCGGAGGGCGTCGAAGGCGCCGGCTTCGAGCCGGCGGGGGACGGTGATGGGCGGAGCGAACCGGATGACCACCCGGGAGAAGGGTTTGGGTACCATGAACCGGTCCCAGCTATTGAAGACCCATCGCCGCTGGGCAGACATGATCACCGGAACGATGGGCGCGCCGGCAAACTGGGCGATGGTGAGCAGCCCGGGTTTGACCACACCGAAAGGGCCCTGGGGACCGTCCACGATGTGTCCCACCCGGTACCCTTTCCGGGTCAGGCGTCGGAGCGCTTTGAGCGCGCGGGTGCCGCCTCTTGACGAAGATCCCCGCACCGACCGCCACCCCAGAATGTTCACCACCCGGGCGATCATCTCTCCGTCCCGGCTCTGGCTGATCATGATGGCGATGGGCTTACGGGTGGCAAAGAAGGTGATTCCCGGAAAAAAGCGCTGGTGCCAGGATGCATAGATCACGGTTCCATGGGCATCGAACACGCGCGTTTCGTTTTGGGTATCCACCAGCCGGTACCGGTAGGACCGGGAGATGAGTTTTACCAGGAGCAGACCAGCCCGCGGAAACAGCTGACGGTAACAGAAATCCTGAATGCGATTTTTTAATGGCATGGTATCGGATCGGGTGGAAGGTGTCGTAAATGAACCACCAATAGCGCATTCGGGGTGCAGGGGTCAACCGTCGGTCCTGTCATCCAGGTCGATTTATGAAAACCGGCCGTTCAAGCGGTTCTCTGCCTGTATTTAATGGAAAGGACAAGCTGGTTGCGCAGCATGCTCAGGTAGCTGTGTTCGGCATCGCTGATGGGCAGGCCCTCCGTGTCCCGATCGGCATAGAGGGCGCCGATGCATACTTTCTGGAAAACCACGGGCAAAAAAACAAATGCCGGGGCATCGATTTTATTGCGGTACCACGGGGGGACGATATGCGTCATCTTCTCATCGTAGGAATCCGCCACAATCAGGTCCTTTCCCACCTGGATCGACAGGTTGAACACATCCGTGGACGATCCCAATTGAAAGCCGGTGCTGCCGATCAGCTGCTGGCAATTGTGACCATAACCGAAACGAACCGACATCCGCCTGGTGGCGCTGTCCTGGATGAACATCAGGGCCCGCTGAAAATCAAGAGCACGATAGAATATTTCAAGGCTCATCAGGGCAATGGTGTCCACATCGTAGTCGGCCATCATGATCTGGGAGAGTTCCTGAATCCCTTCCATGATGATGTCTTTGGGGTTCCGGGTCCCGGGGATGCGCGCCCTGGCTTTCAACAGGTGGTCATCGGTTAAATGGAAGCTGTCATTGGGCCGATCGGGCATTGCAGGCACGGCTTCCGCCGGTGATGGCCGTTTCCGAAGGGTGTAGATGGCCGACAATTGTTCGATAAAGGTGCTTTGGGAGGTATTCAGGCTCAGGGCATGGGCGTGCTGATGGACGTTTTCCAATGAATCCTTGATCAGAGTTTTCAGCTGTTTCCCGGAAATGGTGACATGCGGCTGGTAGTGCTCCAAGATGCCTTTTATCCTGTTTTTATCCGCTGCCTGGCCACCACCGTGAATCGTGTCGCACAAGGCTTTCACAAAACCGGAGAGCACCCTCAGCCGTTCCGGCGGATTCTTTTTGTCCTGCAGCTCCTCCCTGGAGAGCGGCTGGATGGCGTTGCAGATCTGTGGCGGCAGGTTCCATTGTCTGGCAAGGGCCATGCCCAACTGCTCGTAACTGACCCCGCATGCCGATCGGATCGCCCTGGCTTCGCCGATGCCCCTGTCGGCCATGCAGATGCAGATGTTGCGGTATTCCTCCGGAAGGTAGTGGATCATTGCCATTTTGCCCAGATGGGTCATCATGGCACAGACAAAGGCCTCTTCAGGATTGACGGTGCCATCCATCGATGCCAGTTCCCGGGACATCATCCCGGACCAGAAGGCGCCGACCACCACTTCCTTGAGATGCTTGGCGCTGGATTTGCTTTTGAAATGCTCGAACAGCCCCAGACTGAGGGTGGCCAGCCGGACGTTTTCATATCCCAGTACCACCACCGCCCGGGTGATGGTACTCACCTTGCCGGCCGCCAGGCCGTAAAAGGCCGAGTTGACCATTTTCAGCAATTTGCTGGTCAGGGCATGGTCCTTTAAAATCACATTGGCCAGGTCGGTCGCGTTGGAGTCGTCCGGATTTACCGCCAGCTTCTGATTGATTTCCATGACATACTTGGAGATGGTGGGAAATTCTTCCGTCCGGCCAATGCGTTTCAGCAGCCGATCCAGGGCGCTTTCGCCACGGTCGGCTGCTTTGGGAAGGGCGGCTGTTTTCTGGTCCATATTCATCGAACACCCATTTTCCGTCGGTTTGGTTCAGGTCCCGGACCGCCGTCGCGAGCCCCGTATATGCAAAGCGATGCACATGCGTCCGTTTTCAACCGCCCCGGTGAGCCGGGGCAGGGCGCGATACCGATTCAGGCGGTTGTAATGCCCGGTGGCCGGTTTCGCCTCATATCGGGGACCCGGCCGGACAGCGCTTGATATACTATCGTCATTTGTCGGAATTAGTTAACCTTTTCCTTGTTGCGTCGGTTTCCGATCGATCATAGGGCGGGCCATGGCGGGGTCGTCCTGCTTCAGGTCACTGGTTTTCAGTTGTGTGCCGGTACCCGAAAGACCCGGCGCCGGCCATGGGGGAGGGGGGATGGGGGCAGGGGGTGGTCATACAGGGGATTCAATGCCGGCCGGATCGGCGCCGGCGGCAGCGTCGCCGGCGCCGATGCTCCGTATCCGGGGGTGAAAAATACCGGCTAAAGCTGGCTCAGCGCCATCACCATAAAGACAGACAGGGTGATTATCACCAGCACTTTGAGCAGCGCCAAACACGTTCTGTCAAACGGTGTCCTGCCGGCCAGAAAAACACTGTTCCAGTAATCCGTTCTTCCTATCCGGGATTCTTCGGCAGAAATCAGATATCGAATGGCCATTAACCCATCTGTCGCCATTTTATTCTCCTCGTCTGTAATTTGTTAACAAAAACTATCATCTGTAAAACAGTATAAGTGCAAATTCTGAAAATAACAGGAACAGAACCTGTAAAAAAAAGCAGAGCAGACATGAAAAATAAATACGGGCAATTTCTGTATGCCGACCTTGCCGATCGAATCCAGGGCCAGATCGAAAAAGGTGCGTTCCGGCTTTCTGAAAAACAGCGGTCATTACGGGTGCTTTGCCGGGAAACCGGTTACAGCATGACGACCGTTTTTCAAGCCACCTTTGGACTTGAAACCTGTCCCCGATGGTACCATCGGTGTCCATGGAGGACATCATGATCACCAATGGATGCAGCGACGCCCTGAGCCTGAGTATAAAAGCCGTATCCCGTCCCGGAGATACCGTTATAGTGGAAACGAATAACCTTTTATACTGCGCTTCATTATCAAAAAATGCGCGGTCCGGGCCTGAAGGGCGGGCCGGGTGGTCCCCGGCCGATTCAAGGAGCCCACCAAAAGGATGAAGTTGAACCGTCCACTAAAAAAGGGCGGGCCGGCATGGCGGCACGCCCTGAAAGATGCTGCGGAGCCCTTAGACGGAGAATGGATACTGAATGGCCGGGTGGTGCCGATACCCCTGCAATTCAAAATCATCGAGCGTCACCCAGTTCTCCAGGTCCGACAGCGATTTGATATCGGGGTTGATTTTCAACTTGGGCAACGGATACGGATCGCGTTTGAGCTGAATATTTTTTACCTGATCCAGCTGATCTTCATAAATGTGTGCATTGACGATTTTATGAAACGCCTTGGCCGGTTTTTTCCCCGTAATCTGGGCCATAATCATCAATAACCAGCCTACCTGTACCTGGTTAAACCCGTGGCCCAGGGGTAAATCGTCAGAGCGCTGGTAGCTCGTCAGGTACAATGCATCGCCCAGCAGGCTGAACGTGTGGGTGTGCATGCAGGCTGCCAGACAGGCGCGATCGATCTCGCCTGGATTGTAGAAGGTCATCACTTCCCGCCGGTCATCAATTCCCCTGGACAGATTGTCGACGATTTTACGCAGCTGATCGATCTCTTTGCCCTCCGGGTTTCGCCAGCGCCGCCCTTGAACCCCGTAACAACGGCCCATATCATCCTCGCCGACCCGAAACGGATTGGCCAGCCACCCGGCATTGTCATTGGCGTTCGCATTCCATGTATTACAGCCGAGCGCACGGAACTGGGCGGCACTCTGGTAGCCGCGCAGATAACCCAGCATCTCGGCGATTGCCGGTTTCCAGAACAGCTTTTTGGTGGTCAGCACCGGCAGGCTGCCGTCGCTGACATCATATTCAAAGTCCGCATTAATCACTGTCAGGCACCGTTTTCCGGTCCGGGTATTTTTCACCCAGACGCCTTCATCAATAACCCGCCGGCAAAGGTCTAAATAGGCTTGCATACCGCTCCCTGTAAACCGCCCCGGGCCCGGGGGCTCATGCCCGGCTGTTCCATGGACGGCTTTTTTTATAAGTTTCCAGGCTCACCCGGGACATGCCCGGGAATCATCATGTTCCTCTACACGGCCTGCCCCGCTGCCGGGTAATTCGCTTCCCGGTTGCCGTCTCCGGCCGCCAGATACCCGCAGTCGGGGACTCTGGGAGGATCAGCGTTGAATCTACCTTTTTTGGGCCCCCTTTCCCGTCCGCGATGTGGCGGGGGAGCCTTTTTTTGATGCCTCATGGTAGTGAGGTTCAACTGACATCAATATCATTTAAAGCTTATTGAGCGCAACATAGGTGCCATCATTGAACCGCAACCACTATCCGGGCTGCCTCACGATTATCCACATGGGGCGCATCGGGTCAGGAGATTTCCGAGAAAATGGCATGACACGCTTATCGGTGCTCATTCCTGCTTAAGGCACATACGAAACCATGGCGATTGAAGTATTCTGGATTAATGACCGATATCAGATTGTCACTGTTTGAATAGTTGATTGATGTCGGGTATACAGTTGATTGAAGTATTGAGAGTCTGGTAAATTACAGAGTTAACCGACAGAAAATATACTTTGTTTCTGAACGGAACCACGGGAGATCCCCATGCCTGAAAAACCCACCTACGAGGAACTGGCGCGGCGGGTTCAGGAACTTGAGCAGGCTGAATCCGAGCGAAAGATGGTGGCGGATGCGCTTGTTACCAAAGCATCCCTGGAAAAGATCATTTCCGAAGCCTCACGGCGTTTTCTGACGCTGACCGAACTGGACCAGTCCATCAATGCATGCCTGGCAGATATCGGACGCTTCTGTGCGGCTGGACGGGCTTACCTCTTCCAGTTTACTTCCGATGGCGACACGATGAACAACACCCACGAATGGTGCGCGTCCGGGGTCAAGCCTGAAATCGAGAATCTTCAGGGACTGCCCCTCGATATGTTTCCCTGGTGGATGAAGTTACTGCAGGCGGGGCGTAACATTCATGTGAAAGACGTTGCCGAGCTGCCGCCGGAAGCCCGGACGGAAAAAGAAATTCTGAAGGCCCAGAACATCAAGTCGGTTCTCGCCGTCCCATTCATGGTAGAAAACAGACTGTCAGGATTCATGGGTTACGACAATGTGGCTGCCACCAGATCCTGGGGCGAGAAAGAGCTCACCCCCCTGCGCACGCTCGCCGAGATAATCGGGACTGCGGTTGCACGCAAGCAGGCGGAAAAGGCACTCAGGGAGAGTGAGATCAGTTTCAGCCAGCTCTTCGAGTCGGCCCCGGTCCCGATGGCCTATGCTTCCGAAGTCGATGGATACAGGGGCACGACCTGGAACGAGGCCTGGTATCGCACCTTTGGCTATGCCCGGGAAGAGGCGGACGGCCGGAGCGGAAACGACATCGGACTGTGGGTTGATTCCTCGGATCGCAGCCGGTTTCTCAAAATGGCCCACGGGCAAAATGACGTTACCGATTTCGAGACCCTCCTGCGGCGGCGAGACGGTGCTGTCCGAAACTGCTCGTTATTCGGCCGTTTCATCGACAGGGCCGGCCACCGGCTCCTGACGGCGGTCTATCTCGATATCACCGATCGCAAACAAACGGAGGAAGCGCTGCGGTTCACCCAGTTCGCCATTGACCACATGGCGGACGCCGCCTTCTGGATGACTTCCGATGCACGCTTCTTTTATGTGAACCAGGCGGCATGCCGGGCTCTGGGGTACTCCAGAGACGAGTTCGTGCAGATGACTGTCGCGGACATCGTTCCGGATTTTCAGATGGAAACCTGGTCGGACTATTGGAACGAACTGCGGGGGAAAAGACATCTCGTTTTCCAAACCAACCACCGGACAAAGGGCGGCCGCGTCTATCCGGTCGAAATCCACTCGAACTTTGTCGAGGTCGATGGACGCGAATACAACTGCGCCTTTGCCCGCGACATTACCGATCGCAAGCGGATCAATGAAGAACGGGAGAAACTCCAGGCACAATTGAGCCAGGCCCAGAAAATGGAGTCGGTCGGCCGCCTGGCCGGCGGGGTGGCCCATGACTTCAACAATATGCTGGGGGCGATCCTGGGCTACACGGAATTGGGCATGATGAAGGTCAGCCCGGCTGACCCGACCCATGGAACACTGAAAGATATCCAAAAAGCAGCCCGGAGGTCCGTCGACCTCACCCGGCAGCTGCTGACCTTTGCCCGCAAGCAGACCGTGGCGCCCAAGGTGCTCGACCTGAACGAGACCCTGGAGGGGATGCTCAAGATGCTGCGCCGGCTCATCGGCGAAAACATCCATCTGGCCTGGCTGCCGGGCAAAGACCTGGGCCGGCTCAGAATAGACCCTTCCCAGATCGAACAGTTGCTGGCCAATCTGTGTGTCAATGCCCGGGATGCCATCCACGATACGGGCAAGATCATCGTCAAGACGGCTGCCGTCACCTTGGACGAAGCCGACTGCGCGGGTCATATGGGAATGGTTCCCGGTGAGTATGTGCTGCTGGCCGTGAGCGACAATGGCTGTGGCATGGACGCCGAGACGCTCTCGCACCTGTTCGAACCCTTCTTCACCACCAAGGAGGTGGGAAAAGGCACCGGCCTGGGGCTGGCCACCGTCTACGGTATGGTCAAGCAGAACAACGGCTTCATTGATGTGCACAGCGAGCCTGGCCAGGGCACGACCTTCAGGATTTACCTCCCCCGGAACACGACTGAGAACGGTCCGAAAACGAAGAAGGATGCGGCACCGCCGGCCCTGCACGGGCGCGAAACCATCCTTTTGGTGGAAGACGAGCCCATGATCCTGGATATCACCATGAAGATGCTCGAACGCCAGGGATATACGGTGCGGACCGCCGCCACGCCGGGCGAGGCGATTCGTCTGGCGCGGGAGCATGCCGGCGAGATCCAACTGCTCATGACTGACGTGGTCATGCCGGAGATGAACGGCAGGGACCTGGCCAAGAACCTGTTGTCGCTTTATCCGAACCTCAAGCGCCTGTTCATGTCCGGCTACACGGCTGACGTCATTGCCCATCACGGCGTGCTCGACGAAGGCGTTCAGTTTATCCAGAAACCCTTTTCCATGCAGACGCTGGCTGTCAAGGTCCGGGAGGTGCTGGACGGAACGAAATAGGCCCCTGAGGGGCAATCATCCAATCCGTGGGGATTGTGGCCATCCATAACCGCCTGCTGATACGTGGCGTCGCTTGTCGCGCCGGTGGATGGTGTGGATTCACTTCCGGGGAACGGCTTCATACAAGGACCGGGTATCCTTCTCCCATTCTCTTTTTGTTCCCAATAACGAGGGGTCGGTTGCGTCTTCGATGGTATAGTCAGTATAGGCCTTCAGATATCGTTTTCCAGACCAGAACCACACGGAAGCGCCCCATGCCAGGTTGACGCGATCATCATCAATCCCATCAAAAAGATCGGCTCTCCATCCTTCTTCAATCTGATAGCGTCCATTCACTTTTGGTCGATCCGTAACATAAGCTGAAAGGTTGCGGCTCTTGAAAAGGAGCACCAATTGGTTTTGTTTTTTTATGAAATGGAAATTGGGACGATACACTCCCTGCCTTGAACCGGAAAGCAGGTAAAAAACATAAGCTTTCTGGCCGTCCCCGATGTTGTCCACAATGTCACAGTCGGTCGCTGAGACGAGGCGCGAAAAATCTTCTTCCTCAAAATCCTCCGTAATCAGGTCTCCCCAGATAATTCGCGAAACCTCTGACGCATTTTGGCAGGGGACACATTGTACGACATATTGAACGAGCGCCTTGTTCACCATCTGCAGACCGTCCCGGACCTGGACGTGGGATACGGGCGCTGATACGCCTTCCGTGGTGTTGCCCTGGTCCGATGATACCACCGGTGCCATGGGCAATAGAAATAATCCTAGAATCATAATCGTCAGATGAATCCTTAACGGGTGAGATTCCATATGGTCCTCCTTTTGAATATGATTCAGCCGAAAGGCCATGCCCCTGGCAGCAGGGGTAAATTCTGCCAACCCGCTGGGCAGCCGTTCCGGAAGGGCCTGTTCCCCGACGAGCGCCAGCATCTGCCTGCCATAGTGTTTGGGTGAAATGGTTCCGTGGGAAAGAACCGTTGCGTCGCATACCGCTTCCCGCGACCAGGTGAGGCGGGGCATCACCAACCAGACCAGGGGATGAAAGAAATAGACGATTCTCACCAGTTCCTGGAGACAGATCGCAAGATCGTCCCAGCGTTTTACATGCGCCAGTTCATGGGCCAGGACCGGTTCAAGGGCCTTGCTCCCGGCCGGGTCTGTCAGATGCGCCGGCAGGATAACCACAGGCCGAAAAAATCCCATGGTAAAGCTGGGTGCATCTGAAAAAACCGCCTTTACCACCACCGTTCTGCGGATATGCAGCCGCCTGCACCAGGATTGGATCATGTCCAGGACAGCAGGATCCCGGACTGTCTTTCCCTGCTCTGCGATCTTCCAAAACCGACGGCGCCTGCTGAGGAACACTGCCAGTAAGAATGTGGCAACGGCAAAATAGGCGCAGCAGATCGTAATGAGGAGCCACTTCAGCGCGGGAGGAGATTGAACCGCAGCCCTTCTGCTGCCGATAGCCGGGGCCATTCCGAAGGCATTGGGATCCTCAGTCACAACGTCATCGGGAAGGGAGGCCGGACGCGATTGCTGGTGGTCATGAAAAATGAGGTCTGAGCAGGGAAGGGCGAGAAATGACCGGGAGACCCGGTGTGGCGTTAAAGACCTGACCAGGTTGCTGGCGCTCCAGGGGGCGGCCAGGTCCGGCGGCAGCACCAGGCGCAAAAGAATCAGGAACCACAGGCCGTGCTGCCACCGGGGATATTTTCCCCGGCAGCATTTTACCATTCCCCAGACCAGGGGGAACAGAACCAGGACATAGACTGACTGCAGCGATAAGATGCCGAGAACCACCCGGGCGATCTCATCAGGATGTATCATGACGACCCCCCGTCTCATCCGCCAGGAGTTTTTCCAGTTCCCGGATCTCCTCGGGTTCTAGGGCCTTGCTCCTGGAAAAAAGGGCCACCACCTCCCCGTAGTCCAGTTCCAGGACCTGGTCTGCAAAAAACTGGACCAAACGGGTAAACCCCGTAGGCCGGGATATGAGGGGGTGGTACAGGAAAACGCCGTGGTATTTTCCCCTTGCCAGTAATTGCTTTCGGACCATCCGGTCCATCATGGTTTTGGTTGTGGAGTAAGCCCAGTTATGGGTAGCGGTGACCTGGTCGTGAACTTCCCGCACACTCAATTTTTTGTTTTTCCAGATGATTCTCAGGATATCGAATTCCGCTTTAGTCAAATCCGGCAGGGATGAATTCTCGGCCATGGACGCCTCTTTGTTAAAATATAGAGTAACTGTTACATTGTAATGCCATAGGCCCATCATTTTATACACAGGGCGAAATGTCAAGCCTTTTTTCGTGGCAGCCGGCAACGTCCTTTCTTGATCAAATAAATCCTCTCACCCGGGCCGCAGACGATCTTTTCCAGTAGTCCATCAATTGATTCAACAGCCACCGGGCTGCTATACCTTCCGGCGTCAGTTCCGGGTATTTGGAGGAACGGTCGAAAAGGCATTTGGATCTGAAGATAAACACCCTGTTCGACAACCTGCCAACCGACAAACGTCACTCGGCGTCAGTGGTTATCCGTGCGCGTCGACAATTAAAAAAGGGAATCCGCCGTTTTGGCTGATCCCCTTTATGGGTTCTGGCAGGCCAGGAGGGATTCGAACCCCCAACACCCGGATTTGGAGTCCGGTGCTCTACCAATTCGAGCTACTGGCCTGCGAAATGATCGAAAAGTTCCTATACAACAGAAAATTGAAAAAGTCTGCCTAAAAATTAAGCAGGGGCGCCGGTTCAGGACTCGTACCTATCTGAGATTCGGGCGCTGCTTTTATCGGTTTTTTTGGATGAGCGTTGTCGGTTGAGGAAACGTCAGGCTTTGCACGCAAACCGCCTTCCGGAATAGGTTTATAGCATGATCAATCGAGCGGTTCCCTCGGAGTCATCGTTCGGCGGCGGCATGATCAGCGTCTTCGCGATTGGGACTGACCGTCATCCGTCTCGTTTCATCCAGCACGTTTCGGACCGTACTGGAAAGTTCATGCAGCGTGACCGGCTTCATCAGCACCTCGTTGATGCCGCTTTGTGCAAGCGTGTCAGTGCTGATCGTCGTGCTGAATCCGGTGCAGATGATTATTGGTATTTCAGGTCGGATGGTTTTAATCCTCTGGGCCATTTTCAGGCCCGTCATTTTTGGCATGGTCATGTCGCTGATGACCAGCTGATATTTTTCAGGATTTACCCGGAACGCTTCAATTGCATCGATTGGACTCGTCCGGGTTTCAACATGATATCCCAGTGCTTCCAGCAGTTCCTTCCCGATTTCAATCAATAGTTTTTCATCGTCAACGAGGAGGATGCACTCTTCGCCGGATGCCAGGGGGCCTTCTTCCGGAGTTGATCCTTGGGGTACCGTTTCGACAAGCGGGAGAAAAATCTGGAATGTCGTCCCGACACCCGGTTCACTGTACGCTTTTATACACCCGCCGTGATCTTTTACGATTCCATGAACCGTGGAAAGCCCCATGCCGGTTCCCTCGCCCGATCTCTTGGTTGTGAAGTATGGTTCAAAAATCCGCGCCAGCGTGTCCTGATCCATGCCATCGCCGGTATCGGACACGATGAGTTTAAGATACTTTCCCGGATCCATGTCCGGGTAGTTGGATGAATCCTGGGTGTTGATGGCGACAGGGACGATATCCACTTCGAGCAGCCCGCCCTTTTTTTGCATGGCATGATAGGCATTGGTGCAAAGGTTCATGATTATCTGGTGTATTTGTGTTTCGTCGGCGAACACGGCGCCTAATTTGGGTTTGATGGTTTGCCTGATTTCAATGGTTGTGGGAATCGTCGCCCGGATCAATTTTATGGCGTCCTTGGCAACGCTGCCGATGTCTATGGGCATCTTTTCCGATTTGCCCTGCCTGCTGAAGGCCAGTATCTGTTGAACGAGATCTTTGGCACGGTCGCTCGCAAGGCCAATCTGGTCGATGAATTCCCGCAACTTGGAGCCGCCGGCACATCTGAGTTGCGCCAGTTGGGTGTATCCATAGATAGCTGAAAGAATATTGTTGAAATCATGTGCGATGCCTCCGGCCAGCGTCCCGATTGCCTCCATTCTTTGTGCCTGGTGGAGATGCGCCTCCATGATTGCTTTTTGTTTCTCATTCTCCTTTTTTTCCGTGATGTCCCGGACGAAGGAAATTGAGTATTTGCTTCCTTCAAATTCGAGCAGGTTGGCGGTAATATCGACGGGGAAGGTGGTTCCGTCCTTACGGCGATGGGTCGTCTCGAAATTGATGGTGACCTTTTCGCAGGTTTTCTGCCACAGATCATTCCAGACTTCTTGCGATACGGTTGGATCGATATCGAAAATGGTCATCCTGGCCAGTTCTTCGCAGCTGTATCCCAAACTTTTGCAGGCTTGTTCATTGGCGTTTAAAATCCGTGCATCCATACCGCTGCGGAAGATGCCGATGGAGGCCCTGTCGAAGGAAAACTGAGTCAGGCGAAGTTTTTCTTCAACTCGCTTCCGTTCCGTGATGTCCTGGACAAAGGAGATGGCAAAGCGGTGGTTGTTGTGTTCGATCAGATTGGCCGTGATCTCAACTGGAAACGTGGTTCCATCTTTCCGGCGGTGAATTGCCTCGAATGTTATCGAGCGGGCATCGCACATGCGTTGCCACAGGTTGGGCCAATTTTCGGAAGTTACGGTTGGATTGATGTCGTATACGGACATGTCTATCAATTCGGTCAAAGAGTAGCCGAGACTTTCGCAGGCCTTTTGGTTGACATGTAAAAAACGCCCCTCCGCGTCATGGCGGAAGAAGCAGACGGAGGCCTGGTCCAGGCAATATTGTGCCAGACCGGTCTCCGCCTCATCGTTTGTACCCTGATTGCTGCATTTCCGGGGATCCATCGCCACTCCTGATTGCCTGCCTTTCATTAATGGGAGCATAGTCCAAATAGTGATTCGGATTCACGGCCAAGTGCCAGGTCACCGAAACCATATAGACCACTATCGGTTGTTAATCGGATATCTTAACCCGTGAAATAAGAAGGGCGTGACCGGTGGCGGCAGAAGCGCCGAGGTCATTCACCTGGCGGGAAACACGGTTATTGACCTGAAAGGTGAGAATTTCAAAACATATTCCAATCCGTTTGGGCATCGGGAAAAAGGAGATACCCGGGAAATCGAAACGGAGCGGAAAGGGCGCATGTCACCGTTCTCCGCAGGCCCCTCCATGGCAAGCGGGAAGGGGTGATATGCTTTGCCTGCCCGACGCCTCGCGCCGGCAACCGGGACCTGGGTTACCACTTCCCATGTTTGAATTCTATAATTTTACGGACGGTCGTTTGCCCGTGGACTTGTGCCACATGCACAATATCTTGATTTCCTCCAGCAGGTGGGTTTTTTTATCCATGACCTGTGCCAGTGCGGCCTCCGGCCCCAGCCTGTCGATGGTGTCGGAAACCATTTTTCTGACTGTTTTATATGCCTGGCTTCCCGGCTTCAGCAGCTGGTCCTGATTCAACAGAATCATGATTTGTGCCATGGCTTGAAATTTATTCATCTGGCGATCCAGGGAGACCGTTGACAGCGTGGTGTGGGCGGTTTCATACGATTTTACGGTTCAGATGATACCGTTCCATCACAATTGCAGGGGCCTGTCAATGTCGGCGGCTGCGTGGGCATGGATGCACCCGCCCAAAAATCCCGAATTCGGTTGCCGTGTAACCCCTCGGGAAATACTGGTTCTTCAAGACCAGTGGTAATGCCATTATTTCAGTTCCATACCACTTGCCCATATAAGCCCCGGCAGCCCATACCTCTGCCGGGGCTTTCTTTGTGGACCGGCACGGTGACATCTTTTCCCTTGAAGGCCTTCTGCAGAATTTTGTGCCCGGAATGGTCAAGGGGGCCGATTGCAGCGGGTGAATAGGCGTGCGAAATAAAAATGGAAACCGGAGCAAGGGGTGGTGCGAGGGGGGCGGCCACGGGATGTGGCCGCCTGGGCAACTGAGTGCCCGCTGCGTTGCTCCGGTTATACTCTAAATTAAGAATCGACCGGGTTTGGATCAAGGGGCCGTTGATACTTTTCTGATCATCTTGGCGCCATGTTTCGGCAGCCTTGCGATGATAAGGTTCGGCCCGGAAGGCGGGGCCTCAGCTGACCTTTCCCGGGGATCAGGGACGTCAAACGTTCTTCCTTACGCTCCTTGCGGAACCGGATCGCACCGTGGTGATCCGGTTTCTCTTTATGGGTTTATAAAAGCGGGACCATCGCAACCGGTAATCGGGTTGGCGGCCTACTGGAGAAATTGGTTCAGCTTGCGAAGTTCTTTTTGCATTTCTATCAGCTTGCCGTGGATCAACGTTCCGAGAACGGCCATGCGGCCATGAACGCTGCCGGATTTATCCAGCACCCTGTCAATTTCCGCCTGGTAGGGCCTCAGGTGCGGGTGGCGTGAAAGATACCGATCCCTGCGGGCCACGGCATCCTGCAATCTCCGGTTGACCCCGGCGCTTCGCCGCCGTGTATTCAGGTCGTCGTTCAGAAAATTTTGCATCTTTCCTCCTTTCGGAGGCCTGCTCCGTTTAATTATGGAGACGCCCTACGAAAAACCTAAACACTGTGCGGGGGCGTTCAAGGACCATCGAATGTCTCCCCCGGCCTGTTGCCTGCTTCGCCCTTTTTCGGCCTGTCGGTTTCCCGTTTCGTCAAACGGTCCGGCCATGATGGACAACGCATTGAATTATTTGCCTGTTCCTAACAATGGCCTTCACGATGGCATGGTGTTGCAATATCTTAGGACGGTCGGGGCGCCGATCGGCGGTCTTCAGTCCAACGGATCGGATGCTCCATTTCGTATTCCAGATGCGTTATGGTCTGGTCGACCAGATGGCGATCATAAAAATTGCCGGCTTTAAAGGTAAATACGGTGCCCTTTTCTCCCGGGCTGTAAAAGATAAGGTCTTTGTCCAGTTTTTTTTGGGCCATGATCCATCACCCCCTTTGTTGATCGGATGCACGGTTGGAACAGGCAAATAATCAAGCATCGGCAAAAAAGAGGTGTGAACCTGGAAAATGATAGGTTTGTCTATCTGGGTAAGGGAAGCCCGCAGGCAATAAGAATCAACGGGGTGCACAGCCTAAGTGGAACCGGGTCCGGAAAAACGGAATCTGCCGAAGTTTATTCTTTAATCCTATAAATCGTGAAGCCGCCTGTCAACGGTTGTTTCGGATGTGGCTGACGGGGGGCGGAATGGAATAGGGGTGCCATTTTGCCAAAAGGCATCGTCGCATCATACGCAATCGTGCTATTTCTACGCCATGGACCATGGCGCCTCACGCCTCCTGGCCGTTTGCCGGATCCGTCCCGTACAGCCCTATTGCCAACATCAATCAACCCCTTGACAAGAATGGGAATCTTTGCAAACGTGGAGTTGTTTCACCTAGCGTTCACCATCCCTTTATCGAAGGCGGCCGTGGCCATGAACGTGATCGACGCCCCCAATAAAAGCAGCCGCCGGATGGTGAACGGGTATATCGAAGAGCGTTTTGGCCGGATACGCAGGCTGCCTGGCATCATCGGACTTGCCCTTTAAACCGTAATCTGACCCCGGATAAAACAGGTGGTCATATGACACTGACGAAACACGCTATCGCTGAACGGGTCCAGAACCATCTCGGTTTTCCCCAAAAACAGGCCGCAGCGATTACTGAGTCCCTTCTCGAATTGATCAGGTTTTCCCTGCAATCCGGCGAGGATGTCCTGATTTCCGGCTTCGGTAAATTTTGTGTCAAGTACAAAAAGGAGCGTAAAGGGCGGAATCCGGCTTCCGGCGAGGAGGTCATCCTGCCGGCGAGGCGCGTCGTGACGTTCAAGTGCTCCGGGAAGTTGCGGAAAAAGGTGGATGGAAAATGAATACCGTCGCGCATCGACGCCAATACCCTCGCTACTCGGCTGTTTTCAGTACGAAATACACCGTCAAAGAGGGAAAATTCCGGGATTTGATCAGAAACGTTGGTGCCGGTGGTGTTTTTATCACCACCCGGAGGAAGATTCATCAGGGACGGTCGATTAACATCCAATTCCCGATATTTGCATTTGGAAGAAGGCTCAGCCTCATGGGGACCGTCGTGCGTTGCGATGAAGACGGGTTTGCCGTGATGTTCAATGAGGCCATCGAGATGAAGATTTTCAAAGAAGGACAGTTTCCGGCAAATGTCGATGAGGGCAACCGATCAACCATAAAAATCGACAAAAACAGTATCTCCTCGTGACGCCTCGTAAATCGCGTCTGTTCGGAAGTTGGCCGTTTTGTCCGTAATTTGGGATCCAGGAGGCCCCCCCTGAAGTAAAAGGGCGGGCTTTTTCGATTGGTTTTCCATCGTAACCATTTTTGTGGGAATTGGGTGCCGCTGTCTTTTTTGTGTTCCCCGGTCCGGCTTATCCCGTCGGGGACCCAATTAAATGGTACATCCTTCTCGCGATGTTGTGGTTTAAATGGAATTCGGTCAACAGGTCCTTGACATCGGCCTCGGAAACGCCCAAGCGTCCGAAAATTTCGTCGTAAACCCTGTAGGCCAGGCCATCGGCACCAATCCCGGTATGCGCCATCCTTGATACGGTATCGATCAGATAAATAATGACGGTTTCGAGATCCTCTCTTGCGCCTGGATCGCTGAGGTGGTGGTTTCGGATAAAATAAATCATTTTCGGGCTGAAATTCCATCTCTCTGCGATCAGTCCGCCCAGTTCCGCATGGTTGATCCCGATGACCTCCGTTTCCGCCTCATCAAAATTATAACCTTTTTTCTTTACCAGGTTTTCTATTTTGGCAAAAGACCTGCCGACATAACCTTCGATAACCACTTTGCCGATATCCTTCAAAAGGGATGCGGTGTAGACCAGAAATTTATCTGAGCCCGGATGAGCCTTTTCGGAAAATGATTTTGCAAGCAATGCCGAGGCAAAGCTGCACGTCCACAGTTCTCCCCTTTTGAGATCATAGCCTCTCAGGGCTTTGGTCAGATTCTGGCCGACGCCCCCCAGCACTGCCAATTCAACCACTCTGTTTTCGCCTAACAGTTTGACTGCCTGATCCACCGAATCCACAAATACGGGGAATCCATAATAGGCAGAATTGCACAGTTTCAGAAGTTTAGCGGTAAGCGTCAGGTCGCATTTTACGATATCGGCAAGGTCCGATATCGAGCCCTCGGGATCGTTTGCAAGCTCCAGTATTCGATTGATAATCCTGGAGGTCGGTGCGATGGCGTCTATTTCTTTTATAATATCGTCTACATGGCTCATATCAATACCACGGTCCCATGCACGTTTCGGATGGGCTTCCCTGAAAGAGAATAGCCGGCCTGACGGGTGTAATATTCCACATACGGTTCAATTCGACTCATGATTAAAAGGGGGTATATCGGTTCGGTGACAATCCCGGGATAAAGATGGTCGCCTCAAGAAAATACAGCAACGGTAGAGCGCCGCTGGAGACTATAACCGGCTCCATCTTTTTGGGAACATTCGGAGTATTTAATTTTTTTTGCATCTTCCTGCCTGTTTCCTTCAGCGCCGAACAGTATCTGTTCGCTAAATACCAGGAGCAACCCTGCGACCTTATCTTCGGTTTTTTTTGTTGTTTCTTTAATGCCCCGCATTTCAGATTTCCAGGCTTGAAATGGTTGTATCTATCTGATTCAAATATAAATTTGTTCTTTTCACCCCCTGCGCCTGCCTTTGAAAAAAAATGATTTCATTATTTTATGACTGTCTGATGTGGCCTAAACGTATCGGTTCATGGTTTCAGGACGCCTTTTATTGGCTTTCGGTGGCCACGCTTTCCCCCGCTTTGCCGGAATTATACCATTTTCCCAGAAGATCCAAATTTTTCATGGTGTTCAGGAGAAGGGGCAATAGGGCCCCACGGGCTGTCGCCCCAAACTTGTGCATCACTCATTAAAGGCTTCTGCCTGTCGAACGCTGAGCGGTTCATTGGATGGCAGGTGCTATTCCTTAAGCCCGAAGATGCCACACGTTGTGAGCCCCATGCAGAACCGGGGGGATTCAGTTAATGGAGACGACAGCGCCCCCCTGAAGAAAGGGCCTGGGACCGTCCCTTTCGAAAGATGGCGCCCGGAGGGCATTTATGCGGATGACAGCCGCTTCGAACAGGGATATGCGGTTGCCGGGATGACCCATTCGGCGGGGCTAACAGGGAACTTTCCATCGATGGCCCGGATCGAAGGGCGGTTTCGCCACCAACGGCGGGTCAGTTCTCGAAGGATGATATTTCCAGGTGAACGGACCCAACCCGGGGCCTTTGGCATCGGTACGGAACGTGGGGCCATCACTAATTGGAAATAGCCTCATAGTCCGGGGTCTTTGCATCACAGTACCCATATGCCATGTCCATAACGATGATGGAATCGGGATCATCCAGATTTTCGATGGTTACCTCGTCATAATAATCCGACGCAAATACAACCGCATGGTCGACGGATCCGTGAACGTCCAGATAGACGGCAGCGAAATCACAGACATTGTCCTTGTCAAAATCCACGAATATCAGGTCTCCGACGCTTAATCCGGACCAATCAAGGGCCTGACGATCAGATTGGACACAGCATTGTTCAGCGAATAGGAATATCCTGTTTTCTCGGCATCAGCCAACTCGATGCCGTCTGTCTGCGCATAGCCGAGATCGGTATGGCATGACGATGGAAGCCGGTGCCGTTTTCAATCGTCGATTCCAAAACGACCCGGCAACCATTTATTGTAAACGGTCCCGGGGAAAAATGACCCAATTGTTTTTTTAACCCATCGGATTGTATTCATTTGCAGGGGGCCGTCGATGCAAGGCGCCGGGCATGGCGCAGGTCCAATGCCCGAGAACGATGCAGATGCGGCGCCGTGTGGACTTTATGATTGGATTGTCTATAAGTCGGCAGATTCCTCTAACCGCCCAATCTGCCGCAATGTAGAAAGATCATCTGATAAACACCACTGTTCAATAACTTTGCCTCCCTCGATCCGATAAATGGAGATTTCATCGAATTCCACTTTTTTACCCGCTTCCTTGATTCCCGCATAGCTTCCCAGAAGCGTCCCCGTGGAGACATATCGTGTGACAACCTTATTGCCCTCGGCGACCATATCGACAACCTCTTCATGCCAGTCCGGAAATGCTGAACGGATCTTTTCAATGGCCTGACGGACGCCATCCAGGCCGCGGCTTTCGTGCTCTGCCCAGCCTTTCGGCCAGTGGACGATGCAATCCGTTGAATACACCTCAGGGATTGCTTCTTTTTCTCCAGAATTCCAGATGTAATGCAACTGCTTGATCAGTTTTTTCTTTTCTATGCTTTCCATCATTTTTTCCTCAGAATTTCATTTTGAGAAGTCTGACAGATTTCTCTAAAGAGACGGTGTCTCATCACCTTTGTCACCCCTCGAAACCAAAAGGCAACGGCAGCTGCACCCAACCATCCTTTTCTTTTCGGCCTCCCAGAAAATTGGAAACCGATATCCCCAGCAGCCGTACACGCTTTGGACCGGCTTCGGTATTGGCCAGCAACCTTCTAATGGTTACCGAAACCAAATCCATGTCGGCGATCGGGTCCGGAAAAGTCACACTTCGTGTGACCGACTGAAAATCATGGTATTTCACTTTCAATGTCAGGGTCAGGCCCTGGCGATCCTCACGACGCAATCCCTCAATAACCCTTTTGGCAAGGTCCTGAAGAATATCCATCATCTGGTTCGTGTCGTCAATATCGGCCTTCAGGGTGGTTTCCTTGCCGTAGGATTTTCGTTCGCGATGGGGTTCCACTGGCCGGTCATCCCTGCCGTGGGCGATGTGATGATAGTATATGCCAATCTTGCCAAAGTAATGAATCAAGTCATTGAGACTGATTTTTTTGAGATCCGCGCCGGTTTTTATCCCAAGGTTGAGCATGCGTTCCTCGGTGACCCTGCCTACACCGAAAAATTTGCGGACAGGAAGATTGTCAATAAACGCAGGTGCCTTGTCCGGAGTGATCACGGTGATGCCGTTGGGCTTGTTGCAATCCGAGGCAACCTTGGCCAGGAACTTGTTGAACGATACCCCGGCAGAAGCGGTCAAGCCGCCTGTGTTTTGAAAGATCTGCCGCCGGATCTGCCGGGCGATCTGTGTGGCCGAGGAAAGGCCTTTTTTATTCTGAGTGACATCCAGAAAGGCTTCATCCAGCGACAGCGGTTCCATCAGGTCGGTATACTCTAAAAAAACTTCCCGGATCAGACGGGAAACTGACCTGTAAACATCAAACCGGGGGCGAATGAAAACAGCATGGGGACATCGTTTGTAGGCGGTGGCACAGGCCATGGCCGAATGGATCCCGAACTTGCGGGCCTCATAGGAACAGGCGGCCACGACGCCCCTGCTCTGCGGATCGCCGCCGACAATCACCGGTCTGCCTTTTAGTTCATGCTTGTCTCGCTGCTCCACCGACGCGTAAAAGGCGTCCATGTCGATGTGGATGATTTTTCGAATTCCGTACATAGCGCTGCATACATATACGAAAAACGAAGGGTAGAAAACCATGGTAATACAAATGCTGAACATCAACCGGTGAATTATCCTGCCCCCGCACTTGAATTGCCAGATAAATATGCTGTTCAACCGTCCACTTGCAGAAACATTATAGCCTGCGCTGTGCGGCCTCCATGGTGCCGGCTTGCGACAGATAGGGGCATGATGGGCCACCAACAAAGGAAACGGGTGTAATTCATCAAAAGGGTGGCCAGCGTCTCGGTATCTTTGCCGATAGGTTTGGGCGGCCCATGTCCTGGTATTTGACAGTCAAGGTTATTTTTATTAGGTTTTGACCATATTCCATTCAATTTTGCTATAGTTCATCTCAAATTGCTCGTAGGACTGATCTGTCGCTGGGTAACATACACTATCGTCTGGCCGATGAGATCTCCCGTCGCCGTTTACCGGTTTTCCCATCGGCCTTGAAACGACACGGGAGCCGGTTCAAAAACGGAATTCCGATTCCTCATGCCTTGCCGTAATCGTGTCGAGCAAAATTATGCCATGGGGCTGTCACGAACATCTTCAAATGATTCTGTCCAATCACGGGATCTGGTCGTCATCGCGCTGCTGGCCATCGGCTACCGTTTGCTCTGTGCATCAGTCATCGCCGACCATCCTTTATTTCAATTCCCGATCATCGATGCGGGGTATCATGACGGTTGGGCAAAACGCATCGTTGCCGGCGATATTCTGGGCCATGGCCCTGACGATGTGTTCAAGCCTGCTCTCTACGCCTATTGGTTAGCGGGGGGGTATGCCCTTTTCGGACAGAACATCTTCTGTATTCAATGGGTTCAGTATAGTATGGGGATTCTGTCGTGTATTTTGGCAGCGATTCTGTCAGCCCGCCTGTTGGGGCGCCGTGCAGGGTTCTTCAGCGGTGTATTAAGTGCTCTCTACGCCCCCTATATCTTTTTCGAGTCGCAACTTTTGACACCCGCCCTCAGCATCGCCTTGAACCTGTCGGCAATGCTATTTCTGGTCGGGTCCAGATCGCGTCCCGCCAACACACGATTTTTATTCGGCGGCATTTTACTTGGGCTGTCGGCGGGAGTCCGGCCGGACGTACTCCTGCCGGCCGGTCTCGTTGCCGTTTATCTGTCGGTGGAGGGCAAAAAGAGGGCGTTGAGGGGCACAGCAGGGCGTACGGTCTTTCTTGCAGCAGGTATTGCAGCTGTTCTTTTACCGGTCACCATTCGAAATTATGTCCTGACCACTGAGATTATCCCGGTATCAAGCAACGCCGGAATCAATTTATACAGTGGAAACCATTTGTCAGCAGATGGCATTTCCGCAATCCCCGTGGGGTTAAAGTGGGAGCGGCTTGTTTCAAGGGTTCCCCAGGACATCCTCGAAAAACCCGGAAAAGCCAGCCAGTGGTGGATTAGACGGGCGCTTGGCGATATGTCCGAGAATTATAACAGGGCCCTTTCAAGGATGGTGAAAAAAGGGCTGGCTTTTTTTAATCGCCGTGAATTCCGCAACAACATATGCTTTCATTTCATGCAGGAATCAGCATGGCCCATGCGTTATCCTTTTTTACAGTTCGGTATCATACTTCCCTTATCGTTTTGCGGCCTGATAGGGATGGCTAAAAAACGGGACCGGCAAGTCCGGTTCGCATTCAACCTCTGCCTGTTATGGATAGTCGGTTATCTTCTTGTGGGGGTCGTATTTTTTGTAAATTCACGTTTTCGAATTCCGGTGGTTCCCTTTTTAATGATTCCGGCCGGGTGGGCGCTCAAACGGCTCGCTGATGACGTGTCTGCCAGGGATTGGCGTTCTGTCGGATATCGAATGGCCTGGTTTTTAATGGCTGGTCTCATTTCATGGCCGATGTGGTTTGGAAAACCGCAGCATGACTGGGTCAGGGACTATGTTAACTTAGGAAACGCCTATCAATTCAACCGGCAGACTGAGGACGCTGAAAACGCTTATCGAAACGCACTTGAGGTTACGTCTGATCCGGATGCACACTATCTTCTTGCCAAGAGCCTGTTTGCCAGAAAACAGGTCGCTCAGGCCCTGCACCATATTCAGGCTGCACTTGCGCGAATGCCGGAATCGCCTGATATATTGATGCTGGCAGCCCAGATTTCCCTGGTAAATCATAATCAACAAAAAGCTGGAGCGTTCTTGAGGCGTCTGATCGAACTTTCCCAGGACAGCAATCTCTGGCCCAAACGTGCGCAATGGGCGACGGCACACATCATGCTCGCGAATCTGGAGCCGTCCGAAGCCGGTTCACACTGGAAGCAGGCATGGCTTGTCGATCCGGTTACAGCCGCAGAGGCGTCCTTCCTGGCCCGCAAAGACATGTCACGCGTCCTGCAGACCTTTCAAACAGAATCCGAGAGCAAGCCCTGGGACTGGTATGCTCAAGCAAACTACGGCATGGCACTGATTGAAACCCGTCAGGTCCATCAGGCCCTCGCCCCCCTCGCCCGTGCTTCAGAACTTGCACCGCAAAAAACCGGCCTGCGATTTCAGCTTGCAAGAGCCCATCACATGGCCGGCAATGCCCGGGAAGCGAAGGCAATCCTTGTTGAACTTCTGCAGGTTTTGCCAAAGGGGCCTATGCGGAACCATGTTGCCGCCCTGTATGCTCGACTGTTTTCCAATTAGTGGTCATCCGGAAATAGTTGAGTTGGGTTGAGATTGAGGCGCGCAACACAGATATCGGGCAAATTGGCCATTTCTGGACGGGCTCCAGCCAGACGTTAGGGCCTGTGATTCTGCAAACTCCTGCCGGATACTCGAGACGCCAAATTCTTTATTGACAATTTTAGTGATTCAGAATTTAATTCAAGATTAATCCTGTATAAAAACCTGATAAACAGCACCGGTTGAGGGGCAAAAATGCCATCCTTCCGTTTTTTCTCAATTATATGCCTTGTTTGTTTTTTTACGGGAACGCTTTTTGCCTCGCCACCGCCGGAAGAGATAGAAAAGAAAAATCTTGAAGCCAACCTGATTCTGATCGGCACCGTAGAGCGCATCGGCAAGATACTCCTGCTCGATGAAAAACCGCCTCCGAAAAGGTTCGAGACCGCAACCGAACCATCATCCGAGAAAAAACAGCTGAGAGGGATGTTTATCCTGAAGGCGCTCCATGTTGTCAAAGGCCGAAAAAAGGTCAGCCCTGGAGATGAAGTGAAGATTGTTTATCGTCTGCCTGAAGAGGCGCCCAGGGGCATATCATCGCAAGTGTCAGGAATTCTTCCGGTCAAGGTTGAATCAAAAGATCTCGTCGTCATCTTTATCGACCCAACTGCTAATGCTGCTTTCTATCAGCCCGTTGCCGGAGGGGCTTCGGTGGTCGTTATCGGCCCTTTTGCCGCCCTCGCCGGAAATACCGACAAAAAGATAAAACCCGTCAACCCGAAAATGGGCAATATTGGCAACAACTGATGCCTCATGGAAAAGATCATACCCAAAACAGCTGAAAAGTCGTCAGCAACAGCGCAGATGCCCCTGCTGCCATCTGTGGCCGATTCTTGCCTGTGATCCGGATCGGGGCGCCGGCAAGTTGAAAAGACGTCAGTGGCATGCGTGATGACGATGCGTTTGCATGCGTCAGTGTGACCATCCGCCGACAGGTGTGCGTGATCTGAAAATGAATGCTTGACCCGTTGTGAATGTCTTTATCGGCAAGCAGGTATTATTTTTTCTTTTTACCCGGGAAGCGATTACCTCAATTTCATGGTTCGGAATATGCCTATGCACAGTAGGGAGGTAACATTCCGATAATAATCATGCTTTTAGCTTTCGTCGGGTTGGGTTCAATGGTTTGTCTGTTGCCGTTCATCCTGGTTGGGGTAAGCTGAGCAAGACATGTTTCATCCACCATTCTGATCGTTGAAATGCTGACAGCGTCGTCCGCCCACTCCTGTTTCTCTTGATCGCCCAAAGTTCTACAAATGGTTCCGGTACCAGCTCAGATGCGTATCTTTGCTGGACAGGTACATGTGACCGGTTGTTGACATTCATCGGTGACGATCGCCAACCGTCTACAGACCGATTTCAAATCTGGAGGCTGCCCAAAAGTCCTGGAAAGATCTGAGCCTCTGAGCCGGTAGTCTTTATCTCCTGTTGATCGCTGCGGTACGGATCAACAGCAACCAGTCCGCATGCCCGGTGCGCTGGAACGCTGCCATGGCAGCGGGTGCCGTCGATAAAGGTGCTCGGGCCGGCTATCGTTTTAGATTCCTCTGATACTGGCCTGCGTATTATTTGATTGCGTTTTTTGTGGGCCAAATGGAAGCATTTGACCACCGGGTGTTTCTATATTTTTCGAGTCCTGGTTCGTAGATAGATGCATACGCTGTCAACGCGTACATGCCTGCATGTGAAGATTTCTCAGCCGTACCTGTGCCTGCAGTCTCCTGAGCCGCCTTAATTGTAACTATCCGGCATGACGTGAGTTGCCTCTCAAACTTTGCTCATTCTCTGTTTGTCGTTGCCTGCCAGCGGAAATGCAAGGTCTCGGTGCCGATAAGAGTTGAGTTTTAGACTGTCCGGCTAATTAAGGAAGCTTGTTTCAGGCTCAGTCGAGGACCTTTTGGCAACGGCGTATGTGCATGCGCAAGTGTAACCTGAACCCATTGGCGTTTGCAAAAAGGAGGTGAGGGCATCAATCGTCAACCGAAGTAATGGTAAAAAAGATGTTGGGGCTACATTTTATTCAACATGAAGAGAGGTTTAACAAGGAGAGTACCCTATGAAGAAAATCTGTGCATTTTCAATTTTAGTACTGCTTCTTTCCATTTTTGTGTTGAGCTCGGGAGCCTATGGGGGTGCAACATTTCTCTACGAGCAGAATGGAATGAGGTATTACGAGGGGCACGATGGCCGAATCATTATTGGCCGCCAATTCGGTGTGCCGAAACTGCTCACCAGTTCCCCGGATTACGACTGGTGGTACGGTTGTTCGCCGACCTCGGCGGGCATGATGATGGGCTACTACGATATTAACGGTTACGGCGGCCTGGCTTATCCCAACCTCGTACCGGGAGGCGAAGCAGAACTGAGCACCTTTGGGAATCCAGGCGCAATTGCTAACGACACCATCGCAAGCCAGGCGCATATTGACGATTTTTATGTTACCTTCGGACATCCGGGGCCTGACGCGTGCAACAATGCCGATCCCACCACGTGCCATGATTTTGACTGCCTCGCCGATTTCATGGGAACCAGCCAGGCGCAGTTGGGCAGTACGGATGGAAACACCTGGTTTTACACTTTTAATGATGGCAGCCCATTTACACCGGCCGATGCGGAAGCCAATGGCCTTGAAGACGAAAGCGGCATGTACGGCGTCAGGGAATATGTCCAGTATGCCGGCTACAATGTCGACACCATCTATCATCAACCCGTTTACCCCGTTCATGCGAGTGGGGCCGGGTTCACGGCGGCCCAGTACCGGGCGGAAATAGACGCCGGGCGGCCGGTGCTCATCAATATCGAGGGGCATAGCATGTTCGGCTACGGCTACGATTACGATTCGATCGAGCAGATGACCACCGTGTACGTGCATGACACGTGGAACCCCGGGGACGACCACACCTTTACCTGGGGCGGGAACTATGATGGACGGCAGCATCTTAGCGTGATGCCCCTGACGGTTTCCGGTGGCGACGAGGAGGAATGCGATTACTGCCTGGAGGATGCCTTTGGATACGTCTGGTGCCTGAACGAGATCAAGAGGGACGGCCTGGGGATCTATCTGAATGGCGACTGTGACGCGTCCGGTGACGATAAGGACGCCCTCGCGCTCTATCGTTGGGCCAACGGCGCATTGACCATGACGGCTTATGGCGGCAATGGCGTTGTTTTCACATACAATGGTGGACTGGGCAACACAAGCATGTGGGTCAATTCATGGGGAGGCACCGGCACGGTTGTGGTTGACTACTGCGACAGCGTCCAGGCGGCAGACAGTCCGTCAGATGGGGCCGCGCCAAACGATGCGGAGTAGGCAGGACGCTACCTGCGCAAGCCCGGTAACAAAATGGATTTGGTTCTCAATACAGTTTGAGTGTAAATATAATTACGGGAGGTTATAAAATGAGAAAACTCATCCGAGTCGTACTGTTGCTGGCCGCCTTGATAATGGTGTTTGGCGCCGGTTACGCATTCGCCTTCGTCGTCTGTGGCGTTGACAGTGACTCCCCGCCGGAACCAATCGCCGGTCAGCCTGCGGGGCGGGATATCCTTGAAGCCCCGGCGGGCGCCGTGGCTATCGGCTTTGACGAAGACGAGGAACCGTGTAATTTTTACCAGACTACAGCTCTCAGGAACAAATACAGCAGCCTGGGCGTTATTTTTTCCGGACCTGCCGCCTTGGATGGCGGGGGCATTCTGGACGAATGCGGCAATTTTTTTGTGAGCGGGCACAGCTCACCCAATTTCCTCGCATTCAATGTGGCTGCCTCTTTTTCAGACGGCGGCGTGGCCCGCGGGCCTCAAACCATGAGTTTTTCACCCACCATCAGCCACCTGCAGGTCAATGTCGGGTCACCTTATGCAGGTACTATTCGTCTGTTTGCCTTTCGCGGCGCAACGCAGGTCGATTTTGATTTCGTTGTGGGGCTCAGCGCCTTGCAGACCTTGTCGGTGTCCGGGGCCGGCATCGACAGGGTGGAGATCACTTTTACCGGAAATGAATTCGGTGGGGTGCTTGTCGTTGATGACCTTGCCTTTGTGCAGGAGTGCGATTACTGCCTGCAGGATTCGTTTGGTTACGAGTGGTGCCTGAACGAGATCAAGCGGGACAGCGTGGGGATCTATATGAAGGGGACATGTGAAACCGATGTCGCAACGCGGGGCGCCGAAGCGCTCTACCGCTGGGGCAACAGTGCCCTCGACCTGGTCGCATATCAAATTGATGGCAGCTTCGCCTTTATGTACAATGGCGGATTGGGTAACCAGAGCCAGTGGGTCAGTGCGTATGGCGGAACCGGCACGGTTGTGGTGAACTATTGCGGCAGCAGTCAGGCAACTGCAGATGAAACAGAGGGACCTGCACCCGACGGGCAGTAATTGATTCATCCTAAATAAAATACACCGGGGTCGCTGAAAGGCGGCCCCGCGTTATCCAAACGAGCGGTGCACGGCTCATTCACATCACCATCCTCGAAGCACGGCGATTTTCGCATTGCTTTTTTTTGCGGTGTGTGTATCAACTTCAAGGGTTATGTGCCTTCTTCATTTTTTACCTGAATGAAGCCCCATGCGTTCACGATTGAATCATCAGGCCAGGCTTTTTTGCGGGCCCCGGCTGTAAAGGCGATATATCTGGTTCAGCACCGTTTCACCCACTGTTGCCCATGCATAGATGGCCCGTTTCCCGATTCCCTGATGGACAACAGCTTTCACCAAGGCCATGAAAAATAAAATTTATAAGCCGATATTCATTGTCGGGTGCGGCCGGTCCGGAACGACAATATTCTATAATACGCTGGCATGGCATTCTGATTTGGCTTGGATCAGTTATTATTCGAATCAATTCTACACCAGAATGCCGATCATAGCTTGGTTAAGCAATTTATATCGTTCGACGCTGGTTAATAAAATAATGAAAAGACGGATTCCTACGCCTGATGAGGGATATCGCTTATGGAACTGGTGTAAGCCGGTTCTCAATTCCCCGAATGATCCGCCACTTGCAGAGGGTGATGTCAAAAAAGCCGATGCCTTGCGATGCCACAAAATGGTCCATGACCATATTCGATATTCGGGAAAAAGAAGGTTTATCAATAAAAATACACGAAATTCCAGAAGAATAGCGTTTCTCAATCAAATATTTCCGGATGCTAAATTCATTCATGTGGTAAGGGATGTCAGGGCTGTTGTCGCCTCTTTTCTGAATGTTGATTGGTATAAAAATTTAACGCCTTGGTTCATTGACCCTAAGAATAACAAATCAAGGCCAGGGATCGAATTCGATCCAGTCGAACTCGCTGCGCAATTATGGGAAAGGGAAGTTGGGAAAGTGATTCATGATGCGGATTGTCTGGCTTCTAACCAATATATTGATTTAAAATATGAAGATTTTACATCTGATCCCATATCAACATTAAAACAGGTATGCGATTTTTGTGAATTAGGATGGTCGTTAGAATTTGAGGAATTTATAAGGTCCATTAATATTAAAAACATGAATTACCGTTACAAACAAAGACTGACGCACAAACAGATTATGCAGGTAAAAAAAAGCGTAAGTCAATTCGCAGGTCCACTTGGCTATATATTGGCTTGAGGTAGCTGGCCCGTAAAATTCGGGATCAGTTTGCCTGCCTGCACATCGCCTGGAGCTAGACCGGCTATGGGTAAAGTCCTCCGGGCCGAACTAACCGGCCGGCTTTCCGGTGCACTTCAATGCGGGCGATTGTTTAAACGCACTGTAAGCCGCTAAAAACGGACCGGCCGGGAATGACATAAAATAAACCATTTTCGAACCATCACACCTTGTTGTTGGGAATATATTTACACATTTTGAAAATTTTTTCATAATATTTCCTTGGCTATCCCGACAAATACATGCTATATGTTAAATTAACTCATTGATTATCCACTGATTTATTTATAATCATTTTTTGCATATAATTTGCATTAAAATTTGGTTAAATCCTGCACCAATTCTCAATATAAAACCTTTTGCCCAAACGCTTTGGGCTAAGACGTGTAAGTTCACAATTTTCTTGCATACGTACGCCAGTCGTAATGTTTGAAGTTGAGCGAAATTCAGAATGTTTGTTCGAATTTTCTTCTGATTTTGCCAGGACTGCCCAGTGTTTTTCGAAGATGGATACCATCATGGGGGCAACAGGCCTATTTTCTCATGGGGTTCATTGCCTTGGCCCTCCGGTGCTGCATGGACGTTAACTGTATCCTGGTGCGCTTCAGGGATTGAAAGTCGCCTTTGATCACCATCGGGCTTTGGTAACCGCAGGCGGTATTTTCAAGTTTGAACAACTCGTTGGCGTCAGGAAGAACGCCTCGTCAGCATTCGCATGCACCAGATCCATATCATCCGCTCCAGTCGATTCAACCAGGGGGCGCTTGACCTTGGATACAAGCAATCTGAAACGCGTGGTTTGGATTCGGGCATATAAAGTCGTTTTGCGACCAGAACCCCTGCGGGGGGGGGGGGGGCGGACGTAGGGAGCCTTTGTATCGGCGAATTTCTAATTGCTCTGTAATGTCTTTTCTAGGAATAGTCGCCTCTGGAATACTTCAAGGACCAGTTGGCATGCCAGGACAGGGACTGCTGATACTGAGCTTCACGGATGTAAAGGAGACTTCAACTTCGGGCACAATATTAAAGCTTATAGTTGGGCGAACACTGTAATCGTCGGGGATGATCGATCGAAATAACAGTTCAGATTGATTATCCCCAGGTGTATCGGTTCCGCCGAAGTTGTGGATGAATTATTTGGCAAAAATGCGCGCCAAAAGTCGGCGCAAATATTTTGCCGAAAGGTTAGTACTCCAATACCGGGTTGCCCTTATTCAATTTCCCTACGGTTTGAAAAAATTGTTGCACAACTCATATGTAAATACCATTCCAATCAGATAATTGAACTTCAATTTCCTGCATGTATTGAGCTCATAAAACGGATCTGCACAGAATCTACTGCTGAATTTATCTGAACCGGCGCTTGCGAGAAAAGGCCATTGGGAACTGTTTTTCTGTCTACTCGCGGTCTACCAATTCATTCGGGACAGTATAAATTAACAATGGATTTATTGCGCAGAAAATTTTTGCTGAATGCATTTAAGCTGTTCGATGTTTTGAACGCCGGTTTTTGTTTGATTGTTTCAATTGTCTGGGGCTTTGATAAAAGCATCAGGATGTCGTTTCATCAGATTGCGGAACTTAAAATCGCCGTAAACAATATTATTTTTTTTCTACTCGCTCTCCTTATATGGACGACCATTTACTCGTATTTAAACCTCTACCGTTCCAAACGTCTGGACAAACCCGTCAAAGAAATCTTGGACTTAATTCAAGCTTCATCAATTGGGTGCCTGCTGATATTTTTTGAAGCCAAACTGTTTTCGGTAGAGGTTATCGACTCCTACACAATTATCCTCTTTCTATTATTGAGTACCATCATCGGTATTACCAGCAGAATCATATTGAGACTGTTTCTTCGAGTCGTTAGAGTCCGCGGACGAAACCTTCGTCACATGTTGATAATCGGAACGAATCCACGGGCAATAAAATTTGCTGAAAAAATTGCTTCGGCTCCTTATCTCGGCTATCAGATTATTGGTTTTGTGGACAACCAGTGGTTTGGGGGAAATAAGGACAATTTAAAAAGAAAAAGCCTTGTTTGTGATTTTGACAGTTTCCAATCCTACATACGTAACAGTATAGTGGATGAGGTTATCATAGGCCTTCCTGTCAAATCTCTATATGATCAAGCATCTAAAATCATAACAACTTGTGAAGAGCAAGGGATAAACATCAGATACCTTTCAAATTTATTTGATGTTAAGGCTCCAATTTCAGGGAATTGTTTTTCAGATGAAGAATTATTGATCCATATAACACATAAGAATATGGATTTTTATCCCTCTTTTATAAAAAAAACCATGGATATTATTCTATCGATAGTTTTGCTAATCGTATTCCTCCCTCTGCTTGCCATAGTTTCAATTGCGATCAAAATTGATTCTCCAGGGGCAATTATTTATAGTCAGAAGCGTATAGGAAAAAATAAGCGAATTTTTAAGTTATACAAATTCCGGACAATGTACGAAAATGCTGAAAAAAAACAAGCTGATCTGGAATCGTTGAACGAGGCGACAGGGCCTGTGTTCAAAATCGAGAATGACCCGAGAGTTACCCCTGTCGGAAAGTATTTGAGAAAAACAAGTATTGATGAGTTACCTCAATTTATCAATGTATTAAAGGGAGAAATGAGTATTGTTGGTCCCAGGCCTCTGCCCGTCAGAGATTACAAGGGTTTCAGGGAAGATTGGCATCGGCGACGGTTTAGTGTTCGCCCGGGGATAACATGTCTTTGGCAGGTAAATGGACGAAGTTCAATTCCCTTTGAAAGGTGGATGGAACTCGATATGGAATACATTGATAAATGGTCCTTGTGGCTGGATTTAAAAATAATATTAAAAACGATTCCTATTGTTCTTAAGGGCGCGGGAGCATTCTGAAAGTCGATATCCGGATAAAAATTAAAAAATGTATACAGACTATTATCATTTAAATTCATTTCCTTTTGAAAACACGCCAGATCCACGATTTCTTTTTCCGTCAAAAAAACATCGGGAAGTTTTAGCTTCATTACTTTATGGTGTCGAAAATTCAAAAGGATTTATAGTTTTGGTAGGAGATATTGGAACAGGTAAAACGACTTTGATTCATGCCCTGATAAAGGAAATCAATCCATCCTACCTAATCTTCAATAGCATTAATCCGGAATTGAAAGTTGCTGAAATCATAGAATACATGACGAAAAAGTTGGGAGTGGTCTCAGAAAATAGAGGTCCATTTGAAGTGCTTGAAGTTTTTAAGGAGAAGTTGAAAGACCTAAGTAGTAAGGATATTAAAGTTGTGCTTATTATTGACGAAGCGCACCTTCTTACAGAATCTTCATTGCAGAAAATAAGGTTACTATCAAATCTGGAAAGTGCCAGTACTAAATTGATCCAAATTATATTGGTAGGTCAGAATGAACTATATTCGAAGCTTCGAAAAAAATCATTGAAAACATTATCACAAAGAGTGGTAATAAATCGATACTTAGAGCCATTAAGCAAAAGAGAAATTAAGAACTATATTGAGCATAGGTTACGGGTTGCAGGTAGGAGATCACAAATATTTACAAAAAAAGCAATTTCATTAATCAGTTCAGGTAGTCGGGGGTTTCCGCGCTTGATCAACCATATTTGTGATAATTCTCTTCTTATCGGTTATGCTTTGTCGGCAACCGCTATTGACCATCGCATAGTTAAAGAAGTGCTCGACGATATGAACTTCAAAAAGAGAAAAAAGCTCTGTAATGTAAATAATTACAACGCGTTATTATGGGTGGGTGTATTTTTTTTGATTGTTTTTTCGGTTTTCTGGTTCTCGGATGGATTATTAAAATATTTAGAGTTAAAAAAAGATAATGGAAAAGTTAAAATTACTACAAACTCAGAAAATATAAGGAAGGATAAGTTAGCCGGATCTAATCAAAAGAAAAATAAAATATCGATAAAAGCTCAAATAGAATCTGAAGTTACGAAAAATCAAGAAAAAAAACTTTTAAATGCTGTTGGTTATGATCTTGAACCAAAGGATAAAGATGAGACCCGAAAACCAGAAGGATTAAATGGAAAGAAAATAAATTTGGAAATAAAAGATGAATATAAGGATCTACTATTAGAAAAAAGATATTCTAAAGATAGAGCCGTCCCAATTACAATTAAATCAGAAGTCATGACTAAAAAATCATATTTATATCAAAAAGGCTACAGAAAGGATATTCACACAGGACCGTTTTCAAATAATAGTATCTCAGAGGACTATGTTGAAAAAACAGAACATGATAAAAAAAGGGAAGAAAATATATTTCATTCAGATGAAGAGAGTACAACTAAACAAGATGAATTTTCAGAGGGAAGATTAGGAGAAAAAAAGGATGAGAAAGATAAAAAATTCAGTTTAAAAATAGTAAAAAAAGGTGAGAATCTGTCAGAGATATCGCATGATTTTTATGGCGTATCAATGGGAGTCATTATTGATCTAATACAAAAGGCGAATCCTCATTTATATGATATAAACAAGATTTTCCCAGGCCAGAAATTAATTTTACCTCATTTTGAAAAAAAACATCTTGTAGTAGATGATGGGAATGGCAAATACCTAATTCATTATTCTTCGTACTATAATAGAGAAGAAGCTCAACAATCATGTAACCGGTTAAAAAATAATAATAGGCTTTCTGTCATATCCGATAAACAAATACAAGGTGAAAATTTGGTTTATCGTATATATTTGGGATCCTTTAATAGCAGCGATGAAGCGGAAAAGAGATTGTTTGCCCTTAAGCCTGAACATTTATCTTTTATTCTCGAAAAAACAGGAGAGAATGGGTGGAACAAAGCAGAATAAAAAAATTATCAAATCTTTCAATAGAAGAAAAAGTAAACAAAACAAAACGAATCATTATAAGCGGATTAAAAAAATGCCCTTATAAAAATTTTTATTTGGCCTGGACCGGTGGGAAGGATAGTACAACTATGCTGTGGTTATACATTGAAACTTTTAAAGAGAACGGTAAACCACCACCTAAAACATTTTTTATAAATGAAGGTTCTGTTTTTGAAGAAATAATTGATTTTGTAGATCAATTCAAAAAACATTTTAATATTGATGTAACATATCTTAAGAATACGGATGTATTAGAAAAAGTAAAAAATTGTGGAGAGAGGATTCGTATAAAAAACCTAAATAATAGAAATCAGATTGAAATAAAAAATCTCGGATTTACAGATCAATTTCTAATTTTGGAACCGGAATCTTTAGTGTGCAACCATCTTCTGAAAACAGTAGTGATGAACAGTTTTATAGAAAATAATCAAGTTGAAATGGTTGGAACCGCAATCAGATGGGATGAGCAGGGCGCTAGACGTTCAGAAGACTATTTTAAAAACATAAACAATCCATTCCACGTCAGAATACACCCTATGCTCCACTTTAAGGAACAAGATATTTGGGAATTAATACACAGGAAAAATATTCCATTCTGTTCGCTTTACAACAATGGTTACAGATCACTCGGTTCAAAATATTCCACCGTTAAGAATTCTGAATTGCCTGCATGGGAACAAGATTTACAAAACACTATTGAGAGGTCAGGAAGAGATCAAGACAAAGAAAGAATAATGGAACAGCTTCGAGATCTTGGATACATGTAAAGGATAAATATAGGCTATACTAAATGTCTTTATTTAAAAAAACAGAAGATAGAAAAAGGCATAAAACCGTGATTATTGGTTTAGATGGTGTACCCTTCACTTTTTTAAAAAAACTTATCGAAAAGAACAAATTACCTAATATTAGTTCTATAATAAAAAAGGGTCGCTTTAATAAAATGAGTGTATGTTTGCCTGAAATTTCATCGGTTTCATGGTCCTCTTTTATGACTGGAGCTCAATCAGGAGAACATGGTATATTTGGCTTTGTCGATCTTATTCCGGGAAGTTATAAGATGTACTTCCCCAATTTCTCAAATTTGAAATTAAATACTATTTTTGACGATTTAGGCGAGATGTCAAAACGATCAATTGTAATAAATCTTCCGTCAACGTATCCCTCGCGAAATATTTCAGGTGTATTAATTTCAGGCTTTGTAGCCCCCAATTTAAAAAAAGCCGTTTATCCTTCAAATCTTTTTAAAGAATTACAGAAAATAAAATATTCAATTGATATCGATACAAAAAGAAGTCGTTCAAACACTGGTTTTTTATTTCGTTCTCTTGATACGACCCTAAAATCCCGAATGGCAATAGGAGAGTTTTTATGGAATAGGGAACAGTGGGACCTGTTTCTTATAGTCGTAACCGGCACTGACCGTATCAATCATTTTTTATGGAATTCAGGTTCTGATCCCTCAAAAAAATTGCACAAGGACTTTATTCAATACTATCAAAAAGTAGATAAATTTGTTGGAACCTTTTTTACTAAATTTATGGAGCTTCCCGGTTCAAATATTGGTAAGAACCACTTTATGATCCTCTCTGATCATGGATTTACTGGAATTGAATCTGAGATATACATAAATAAATGGTTGGAAGAAAACGGTTTCTTATCATATATCAATAATCACCCATCCAGCTGGGAAGATATTAATCCATCTTCAAAAGCCTTCGCTATGGATCCCTCCAGAATATATATCAATAAAAAAGATAGATTTAAAAACGGATCAATCGGAAAAAAAGATGTAGAAAAAATTAAATCAGAAATTGCTTCCGGTTTAGGAGAGCTTACCTACAAGAACGGGAGTCCGGTGTTGAGGCAGGTATTTGACCGTGAACAATTATATCACGGACCTTATAAAAAGTTTGGCCCGGATTTAGTACTTTTATCTGAATATGGTTTCGACTTGAAGGGTAAAATTGGAAGTCCATATCTTTTTGGCCGTTCAAATCTTCAGGGTATGCACACTAACGACGATGCTTTTATATTTTCTAACAGGGGGAATGGTGTCAGAACAATTTTCGACGTAAAAAATTTAATTTTGGATGAATATCATAAAACATGAATTATTGATAAATACTAACAGTCAATAGAGGAGTTTTTTATGAATACCCAAAATAAATTTATATTCGTCATGATACCATTGGTAATAATCATTATTGGATGTGTAGGACCAACTGTTGAGATTAAAAAAGATGCATATTATAGTGAAAAAATTGTAGAAAAAACATCTAATTATATATTAGGTCAAGGAGATACGATACAAATTACATATTTTTTCAGCACACAACCGAGTGAAGAAGAATATTTGCTTGAAGTGGGTGATGTTATAAATGTAAATTTTTTATATCATCCAGAGACAAACAAACGGGCAACGATAAGACCAGATGGAAAAATAACTCTATCTAGAAAAGGAGATATACGTGCAGCAGGTTTGTCAACATTACAATTAAAAAACAAAATAGTAGAAATATACAGTGATACTTTTAAAAATCCCGAATTAACCATAGAACTGATAGAGTTCAGCCAAGCGCTTAAAGGTTTCAAAGAAGCTGTTAAAAGTGACAGAGGGGGACACAGCAAGACAATGTTGATAAGGCCTGATGGCTATATAAGCCCCTTTTTCCTAGAGACGGATACAAAAGCGTCAGGCCAAACGGTTAAACAACTTGAGAAAACGTTGTCAGCAAATTACAAAAAACGATTTTCCAGTGTTGCCATTTCAATAGCATTGTATTCTACAAACAGCAATTTAGTGTATGTAAATGGAGAAGTAAGAAAACCAGATTCATACCAACTCGTGGGACCAACGACAGTGACTCAAATTTTATCCGAGGCTGGTATTATTTTTGAGACTGCATCTTTAAAAACAGTTCTGGTACTTAGCAGGAGTTTAGATGGAAAGCCTGTAGGAAGGTTAGTGAATATCGAAGACGTTCTTAAAAATGGGAACATTGGAGAAGATATATTTCTGAAACGATTCGATGTAGTTTTTGTTCCAAAAAATAAAATTGCCCAGGCAAATCAGTTTATAGATCAATACATAAATAAAATTATTCCAAGGGATATAAGTATGAATTTTACTTATCGAATTAATCCATAATAAACTTAAATATTTGGATGGAGATTAAATCGTGACACTTAAAGGTTTAAGTTCAAATCGTGATTTATTCAGAACATGGTATTATTGGAAAAAGCAAGCAATTTTTATCTTTATTATCATTGTGGGATTAGTTATTACATTTTCTTATACCGTAACTCCTATATATAAAAGTGAATCTAAAATTCTCCTTTTACCAAAAACAAGTGAAGGTGTTATTATTTCCTCTGGGACTGACGAAAAACGTATTGCACCCCTATCTTTAGAAGATTTAAACACAGAAATCGAATTATTAACAAGTGATGCTGTATTTAATGGAACGGTTGATCTTCTTTTGAAGGATGGATTAAGGTTAGAACAATCACCAAGAATCAAATGGATTAAACCAATAAAAGAAGCTATCAACACATTCCTGGTAGGAATTAAATTCAAAGAAAAAATTTCTGATTTCGATGCTTTTGTCTCAAATTTAAGAAGATCTGTTAATGTTGAACCCGTTGCCAAATCAAATATAATAATAATAAGTCTTTTGTCGGAAAATCCTAAAAATGCGGCGTTAACGTTAGAAACCATGTTGGACATATATATTAAACATCATAATGATGTATTTTCTAAAGAAGAGGGAGTTAACTTCTTTAGGGTTCAAGCTGAAAAATATAGAAAAATGCTAGAAGATGCTGAAAAAAACCTTAAAGAATTTCAGGTAAAAAATAATATTGTAGACCTTGAAGAACAAAATAAAGCCTATATAGAGCTTCTAACTGAGGTAAGACCTGAAATTCGGCATTTAGAAATTTCATTTGATGAGGCTAATAGTAGAATCGAACAACTTAGAAAGAGTCTGAATAATAGTGATAAAGAAATTTTGATAACAAAAGAAATGAGGACAATACCTTCAATTGTAGAACTTGAAAAAGGAGTTGTTCCACTCCTGATTGAACGTAGTGAAATATTAAAAAACTATACTAAAGCGAGTAGAGAGTACTTAGATATACAAAACCAGATACGCGAATTAAAAAATGATATGATAAATGAAATAAATAAAGCAATTAAAACAGATGAATTAGAACTTGAAAGTTTACGAATACGAAAAAGTTCATTACAGGCTAAAATAGAACAATTGCAGCGAGAGGCAAATGATCTTAGCCAGAAAGAAAGTGTATTAAGGAATTTAGAAAGAGAAGTTAAAATTTATAACGATAATTTTTTACTATATGCCTCCAAGGCAGAAGATGCAAATATTTATAGTGAGCGGAAGAAACACCACCTCGCTAATGTTACCATTGCTGACGAGGCTACCTTGCCGGTAGAACCGATTTCACCAAAAAGGCCGCTAATGGCCGTATCTTCAATTATACTAGGTTTGTTTGCTGCATTGGGTACACCTTTCTTTTTAGAACACTTTGATCATACTATAAAAACAACCACCCAAGCAGAAAACAACCTTTCAATTCCGGTAATTTGCGCATTTAAAAACTATTACAATTAATAAAGGAAAGACATGTCACGAACTTATGAGGCATTACAAAAAGCTGGAACATTATCAGATAAAGGGTTACATCCGGTTAAGGATACCAAAAGGACAATTAAAGTACACAATACTGAAAAGAAAGCTAAAAAAAAGCATATTAGACCGGAAATTATCAATCAATTTATGTTTGTTGACCTGAAGGATACGAATGAGATTGGAGTTCTCGCACAACGGATAGAACGTATTTCAATGAAAAGTAAAAGTAAAGTATTTCACTTTACCAGTTCCAGGAAGGGGGAAGGAACCTCTACGATAACTGCAAATTTAATTAGCCATATTATGGAAAAAAAACATTTAGGTAATGTGTTGTTCATAGATGCAAATTTAGAAAATCCAGTATATCATACTGCCTTTGGAATTAATCTAAAACCAGGATTATGTGAATTATTAAAAAATGAAGTAAAACATGAAGATGTTATCACCCGTGTTGGAAAAAGCAATGTTCATATAATACCAGCTGGGTTCGCTTCTTCAATTGAATCATCTAATCTCGTTCAAAACAATTTGATTACCTATATTAATCAAATAAGAAAATTATATGATCACATACTAATTGAATCTTCTCCCATTTTTACTTCATCAGATGCATTAGCTGTAGCTGTTGCCTCTGATACTACCGCATTAGTTGTACAGGCTGGCAGAACTGAATTTGAAATTGTAGAAAAAGCCCTTCAAATATTTAGAGAAAATGAATGCAATATTGAAGGGCTCGTACTGAATCGTGTTAGGCATGTAATTCCTAAATGGCTGTATAACAGAATTTAACTAAAGTTCGGCAAATTCCCCTGAAAATTTAGAAAAAATGAATCAATAATGAAAATATTGTTGGCTTCTTTACATCATGTTGAATATGCATTGGAATTAGCGTTGGCGTTGAGGAAACGACACGTCGTCCATCTTTTGCTCTCAAATAAAAGGGTGGAACAAACTATTGGAAAAAAAAAATTAAAGAAAATTTTGGATAGCAATAATCTACAATATACAATACTTAAAAAATATCCAGGAAAAAACATTAAAGTTTTTAAGAATTTATTAAGTTTAATTCTTCTCGTTTTTCGGTTTAAGCCGAGTATAATACATATTCAAGAAAGCGGTGATATTCACTACCTATCACTATTTCTCTTTAGAGTACCAATTGTTGTTACCGTTCATGACGTTTTACCTCATTTTGGAACGAAATTTAAATATAACACCTTATTGCAATATGTTCGCAGGTGTGTATACAAAAATGTAATAGTTCATGGTGAAAAATTAAAACAAGAATATTTAGACAATTTTAATTCCAAATTGAAATATTTATACTCCATACCTCATGGGAGCTTATTTTCTTTTAAAAATGATGAAGAAAAAATAAAAGAAGAAAAAAATACAATTCTTTTTTTTGGACGAATGGAAAAATATAAAGGACTTAAATTTCTTATTGAGGCATGTATTTTGGTCGAGAGAGAGATTCCGGGATTTAAAGTTCTCATAGCAGGCGATGGAGATGATTTAAAGAAAAGAAAAAATGAATTAAGTAAAAAAATATTTGAAGTTCATGATGAATTCATACCAAATGAAAAAGTATCAGGTTTCTTTAAAAGATGTACGCTTGTTGTTTTGCCATATGTCGAAGCCAGCCAAAGTGGCGTCGTCGCCATGGCCTTTGCATTCAAAAAACCTGTAATTGCAACCAACGTTGGCAGTATACCCGAAATGGTGGAAAACGGTAATACTGGATTAATTGTTTCTCCTCATAATTCGGATGATTTGAAGGATGCAATCGTATATTTGCTAAACCATAATGAAATTAGAAAAAAATTTAGTAATGAAATTTCAATACTGACAAAAAAAAAATTTAGTTGGGACTCAATTTCAATAGAAACTGAAAAGGTTTATCAGGAAGTAATGAATAATAAGAGTAAAAATAGTCCTGTTTTGAATACAAAAAAAAGTTTCAAACGCGAAATTAAACCAATAAGAACTTCAGTTATAACAAATGAAGAAGAATTGGTTAAAATTAAAAATATATGGTGTAAACTTGAAGATCGAGATGTTGAAATTACACCATTTCAAACCTATTTATGGAATAAAACATGGTGGGAAATATATGGGAAAGAAAATAAGCTATTTATTATTATGCTTCATCTTAACAATAAGCCAGTAGCTATTTTCCCGTTTATGATCGCTCATGATAAATATCTGAACGTTACCATAAAAAAAATACAGTTTATTGGCACTGGAAAATCTGATTACTTGTCGCCTATATTAAATATCGATACAAATTTAGCGTGGCTCCATGCTTTTAATTACCTAATGGATAATAACAGACTGTGGCATGTTATTGAATTACAAAGATTACCAATTGGTTTAAAAGCCTTCGAAGGGTTGAACAACTATTTAATTGAAAGGAAGTACTTCCACATTACAAGAAAAGACAAACATTGTCAGGGGTGTCCTACTGTAAAGATTAATACTGGATGGAAAGATTTTCTTCTTAAGGAAAAAACTAAGAAAACAATTCAAAAAATCAGGCATAAATATGCCTTACTTAGCAAAAATGGAACTATTTCATTTTTGTTGGTCAAAGAGAAAAAACAAATTAAACAGATTTTGAATATTATTGCAGAAGTTGAAAATAAATCATGGAAAAAAAACTCTGAAACCGCTTTATTTCATTCGTCAGAAGACTATTGTTTCATGTTAAAAGTTTGTTCCAAATTCGCTGAAAAAGGGAAATTGAGACTTCTTGGAATCTTTGTAGAAAATCGACTAATTGTTTATAGGATTGGTTATTTAATAAAGAACAAGTTTTTCTCTTACAGTACCTCGTATGATCCTGTATATAAAAAGTTCTCACCTGGTATACTTCTTTTAAAAGATACCATTCAAAGTTGTTTTGATAATAGAAATATAGAATATAACCACGGTCGAGGGGAAGAAAAATTCAAAATAGATTGGTCAAACAGCTTGGATAGATTTTACCGTATTTTAATTTTTAACAATCGGTTAAGTTCGCTACTCATTTATACAATAGATAAGTTTATTGTAAGCATTCACGGGGTACTTTGATGGTCCGATTGGCTTCGCAAGTCCCCGAAATCAATACACAAAGGTAAGGTTCCTAACCATCTGGAATAATTCAAAATAAATCTAGATTTTTCTTTTTGGCTATGATAGGGTGCTTTTCATGGCACTCAAAAGACCTTTTTCGGAACTCGATTGGCAACTGACGCCAGAGCCGGTGCGTCATTACATCATGGCTCTGGAACGGACGCTTTTCGATATGGAACAGCGGATTGCACTCCACGAAAAACGGCTCGAGAAGCTCGAGGTTCGGACCCGGAAAAATTCTCACAACTCCAGCAAGCCACCGTCTTCCGATCCACCTTTTGCGAGGAAGAAGAGAAAGCAAAAAAAGAGCAAAAAGGCTAAAGGCGGTCAGAAAGGCCATAAGCCGCACCAGCAGCAAGTGCTGGACCCGACCGAGAGCTATTGGTTGACCCCGCAACGTTGCTCATGCGGGCATTCGGCTTTCGATCAGGAAAAGATGAAAACGTTTTACGTACATCAACATATTGAGCTTCCCGAAATCGAAATGCAAGTCAATCACTATCTTCTCCAGCAATGCGATTGCCCTAACTGCGGTAACGTGGTCAAAGCCATGCTGCCACCTGAGATGTCCACCGGTTACGGTCCTCGTTTTACCGCCTTTATCGGTGAACTGAGCGGCATCAAGGGCATGAGCCGAAACGATGTCAAAAAGTTGTGCGAATCTGTATTAGACATTCCCATTGCCACCGGAACCATCCAGAAAATTGTCGACCGCACCTCAAATGCGCTATTGCCAGTCTACGAACGCATCGGCCAGATCGCCCGACGCTTTTGGTGTAACTACATCGACGAAACATCCTGGTTTAAGCAAAATGATCTGCACTGGCTGTGGGCCATGGTAAATGAACGGGTGGCATTTTATCGTATCGACCCACACCGGTCTAAGGCGGCCTTCGAAAACTTAATCCAGGATTGGAACGGCATTCTGGTCAGTGATGGATACGGCCTATACCAAAAATGGGTGCACCGCCAAACCTGCCTGGCTCACCTGATCCGCAAGGCCGATGCCCTGACGGAAAGAAAGAAACCCGACCTTCGCCGCTTCGGAGAAATCGTCGCCGCCTGGCTGAGGCAACTGGTATCGTTTGCCAAAGAACCTCCCGACTCAAAACAGTGGTCGGATTTTTATACGTTCTTCTTGTTCACCGTCTCCCTTTGGGAGGAGGACAAGACCGATGCTGGTAGACTTGCCCGTCAGATCGTACGGGAAATGGACAGTCTGTGGACCTTTCTCGATCACCATGGCGTCGAACCTACAAATAATCGCGCTGAGCGGGCCTTACGTTTTGGTGTGCTGTGGCGAAAACGCAGTCTGGGAACCCAAAGCGAAAAGGGTAATCGGTGGGTCGAGCGGATCTTGTCACTGAAAGAGACCTGCCGTTTAAATGAAAAGCCCACGTTCCCATTTCTCGTGGAATGTATTGCTTCCTACTTTCGTAATATAATGCCTGACCTTTCCTGGATTTGATTCATACGGGAATATCCCGTGAACGCGTACAGTTTATTTATCCAATTGCAGTTAATTTTAAAAACAACCGCAATAAAAAAAAGGCTGCAAACAGTTCTAAATTTAAGAAAATAATTAGCGTTTAGGATATCAAATGGTACAAAAAGACAATTATCAAAAGAATAAGATTCTGATAATCGGAATCGACGGTGGAACGCTTGATATTATACTTCCAATGATAAAAAAAAATAAATTGCCAACTTTTGAAAAGCTTATCAAGAATGGTAGTTATGGTAAACTTTTATCTACTGTACCGCCAGTTACGGCACCTGCTTGGACCTCTTTTATAACGGGAACAAACCCGGGCAGGCATGGCATTTTTTATTTTTTTAATAAGGATGATGAAAATTCCAAAAAAAGAATAGTCAGCTTTAATAACATTAAAACCAAACCATTTTGGAGGAATTTGAATGATAATGGCTTTAAAGTAGGATTGGTTAATATACCTATTACTTACCCTCCTGATCGAGTTGACGGATTTATCATATCAGGTATGCTGGTTCCACCTGAAGCAACTGATTATGTTTATCCCAATAGCCTTTTTTCAAAACTTAAAGAATATAAAGTCGATTTGGATGGATTGATGGAGCAGAATGAATGGAGAGCAGGTACACTGGTAAAAAGAAACAGGGACGAGTTCATTAAAAATGTATTCAGGCTTACTCAATCAAGGGCAGAAAATACGCTCAAACTTATGAAAGAGATGGAATGGGACTTTTTTATGGTCGTATTTACGGGGTCAGATCGAATTTCACATTTTTTCTGGGAAGATCCTTCAGGGCGAAATGAATTTTCTACTATTATTGAAGATTACTACACTATGTTAGATACTTTAATAGCCAGATTGATAAAAGAAACTGGAGAAGAAACAATTAAATTATTGATGTCAGATCATGGGTTTGGATCATCACCTAAACGTATACTTAATCTTTATGTACTCTCAAAACTGTTTCAATTGAATTTGACCAGTCTGAAATTTTGGAAAAAGTACCTGACAAATAGAATTTTATCGAAAATAATAAAAAATGAAAAATTAGATTCTATTGAATTTTTAGAAAATGATAAGAATATAATTAGTTATCATCCTATATATGCTAACTTTTTCGGTATTGGTTTTAATAATAAAGCAGAAAACCATACTGAAAAAAATCTGTTGATAGAAATTAAGAATAGAATCACTGAAAAACTTTTAGAAATTAAAGATCCAAAAACAGGAAAAAAACTTGTACAGCAGGTTTTTCCCCGAGAAACGATTTATTCAGGACCCTTAACAGATAGCGCGCCGGATCTGATCGTTCAACTCGATTATGACTATATTGTAAAATTTCATCCGGCGCGTAGGAAGTTGACTTATGATATTCGGGATCGGAAAAAAACAGGAGAACATAGAGTTGAAGGCCTTTTAATAGCAAACGGTCCGCACATAATAAAGAAAAAACTTAACAGTAATATATCTATTCAGGACGTCACGCCAACTATTTTATATCTAATGAACTGCCCCATTCCGAGAAGATACGATGGTCGACTGATTGAAGAATTGTTCAGTAAATACCATATTAAACAAAACAAACCTATTTATGAAGAAGATGGATTCAATGAGTTTTTGCAAAACGATGAAACCGAAATTGATGATTTTGAAGAATCAAAAAAACTTTTGGAAAACCTTGGTTATTTGTAACACAAATCTAATAGATTACATATGACTGTAGCACATCCCAGAGAAAAACGGATCAACGGTGATTCTGGAACAATTTTAAAGATTGCCAAGAATTCATTTTTCGGTCTTGGAGGAAATGTGGTTACCGTTCTGTTACGGTTGGCCATCAGCATAATAATCGTTCGATCATTCGGTGCAGATATTTACGGAACCTATATTCTTTCCATGACGATTCTTGAGGTTACCCGAATGATGGCACTCATTGGTATGGAGAATTCCGTTGTTAAATTTGTTGCAGAATTTAAAGCGCTTGATGATATTCCTCGCTTAAAAGGATTTATCTATTCAAGTATGGGAATATCATTTATATTCAGTATCTTGCTCAGCCTGTCATTGTTTTTATTTAGTTCTCTGATTGTTGAAAAAGTGTTTCCGATTGGAGGAAACGTCGTGATGATTAAAATTATGGCTGCCTCAATACCAGTTTCCGTGGTCGGGCGGCTTTGCCTATCCTCTCTTCAGGGAATGAAACATGTAAAGTATAAAATATTTGTATTTAAAATTCTGATTCCGACTGCTCGGCTTGCGATGGTTATCGTGACCATTCATGCAGGGTATTTGATGGCCGGAATAGCATGGTCCTACGTGTTGTCGGAAGTCGCAGGATTAATATACAGCATCTATGTTTTAGTAAAAAATATGCCGGAAATTATTCAAAAGACATATACTGTTTTCGAGGTAAGGAAACTGGTTTCTTTTTCAACCCCCATGCTTTTCTCTGGCCTTTTTAATACAATTATCGGCAAAGCAGACGTGCTGCTCTTGGCTCACTATCTGCCGGCATCTATGGTTGGTATTTATGGACTCGCCCAGCGGCTGACCCCCTTCATCGCATTCCCCCTAGATTCATTTAATAGAATATTTGCGCCAATTATTGCTGATCTGTTTGCCCGAAGAAAAAATATTGAATTGGGTATTCAGTTTAAGATGGTAACAAAATGGATCCTTACCGCAAGCCTTCCTATTTTTTGTTTGTTGACATATTTCTCAAAAGAAATCTTAGCCATAATGGGGCCTAATTTTATATTTGGATCTCAGGCAATGATAATACTTTGCGTCAGCCAGTTGGCAAATTCGGCGACCGGTTCTGTCGGATATATGCTGGTCATGACCGGGCGACCAAAAGCGAATTTGTGGAATTCTGGCATCATGTGTATCATTAACATTATTCTCAATATTCTACTCATCCCTTCTTTTGGTATTGTCGGAGCTGCATTTGCCACGGCCTTTGCAGTAATTGCAGTTCAACTGTTACGCTTGGGGGAGGTATGGTATTTCCTAAAAATGCATCCTTACCGCAATGATATTTGGAAGCCTGTATTAAGCTGTTTGGTATCTTTTTTAGTCATCCACAGTTCAGATCTAATTTTTGTCGATATTAATGAAATTGCAAGGATTATGATGTTTTCTATTGTTTTTTTGGCGAGTTACACTGGATTACTTTTTCTTTTCAAATTATCTTACGAGGACCGTGTAACGTTGTACGCAATAAAGAAAAAATTACTTCATCAGAAACGATGAAGTTAAAAACCCAATATCTCAAAATTGTATACGTAATTATTTACAAAAAACCTCAGCGATACACACTAAAAAGAGATTTCTACTGTTGAAAGAAGATCGTACAGGGCATGCTTATCTGCTGCATCAAAAAAACATCGTTGTGGTGTTTTTGGGCGTAGCTGTTGGTACGATTATTATAATGGCTTCCAACATGGACCCCAAATGGGGATTTGCTCTAATTTTCGGGGTGATCGGGTTTTTTTCTTATTTTATATTTTTTTCCAATTCCAGGCGATTTTTTTTGTTTTTTGCTACGTTCTTACTTTCGATTCGACTTGATTTTTATTTTTTTTATAAAGAGACCTCCTATGTACAATTGCAGGGGTTCCCCATATCCCTATTTGATTTGATATTCTTGTTTTTATTGAACCAGTGGCTTATTCAACTGATAATTCTTAAAAAAAGACTCCGGTTTTATCCCTCGATTTCCCTTCCTATGTTGTTGTTTATTTTTTTTTCGGGGCTATCCGTATTAAAAGCCGATGATAAACTTTTAAGCCTCAGCATGCTTGCTCTAACGGTTAAAGGATACCTTGTATTTCTTTATTTTTCCAATAATATTAGAAAGAAAGAAGAAATTATCTGGGTTGTCGTGGCGTTGTCAACCTGTATGGTCATTCAAAGTATCGTTGGCTTTATGCAGTACATGACAGGCGGCACACTTGGTCTGGGACAGCTATTCGGAGAATTTGACAGTTCATTTAAAGAAGGATGGGCCGGAAGCAAAGGGATTTCAAGAGTAGGAGGACTTATCGGCACCCCTAATGGCCTTGCCATGTATTTAAATTCCTTCATACCGGTTTTGCTTTGTTTTCTTTTTACAGACCAAGGGAGAAGGTTTCGAACCGTCATCGGTTTGGTCATGCTCATGGGTATGTTAGCCCAACTACTTACGTTTTCAAGGGGGGGGTGGGTAGCCTTTTGTATCGGTATGCTTATTACCCTTTGTGGATTGTTCTGGATAAGATTTGGCGGCAGCATTAAAGCGCTGGTGATTGGCGGGACGTCATTTGTTGTCGTCCTGGTTTTGGTTTTCAGCCTTTCAGGAAGCGTAAGAAACAGGTTGATCGAAGATGATTATGGGTCGGCTTACAGCCGAATTCCCATGATGATGGTGGCCGTCAATATCATTAAAGACAAACCGGTAACCGGTGTCGGATTGAATAACTATACTGTTGAAATGCATCAATATGACTTTTCAAGAAGAAATATATCCTACACCTTTCCATTTCCGGTTCACAATGCATACTTAATAATTGCCGCAGAATCAGGGATTTTCGCCCTTCTATCTTTTATATGGGTCCTGCTGGCTGCCTCAAAAAAATCACTTCTATTTCTAAAATCAGGGGATAAATTGCCTGCCCTTATCGGACTTGGATTTTCAGGGGGGATCGTATCTTGGTGTGTTCATGTGTTGGTAAAAATCGATTACATCGGGCTAAACAACAACCTGTGGTTTACCTTGGGGATAATAGTCGCTTTGCATTGTATTCTGTCTGAGGATATGACCGTTTTAAAAAATAAAAATCAGTAGCGTGAGAATTATAGCCTGTATAATTAAGAATTTCAGTAAAAAAGGTAAAAACATTAAAGCTTATGGAATTACAAACAATTCTAAAAAACAACTACAAAAGACTTAATGGCTACGTTGAGAAGAATGGTGCTATCAAAACCCTACGCTGGATTATGTCTGGAAGTCTCGAATTAATGTTTAACTTTTTCTACATGCACCGAGAATTAGGTATTTGGACATTCCCGCTGGATAAAATGCAATTTCACAATAGATATGAGGTGTCCGAGTATCACTGCCATTATTTGAAAGAAGACGATTTCCCCGAAATTGAGCGCAGATTTGGAAAAATCATTCTCGATCGTTTCAAAATCAGGCTGAATCACTCCCTTGGATATTTAATATCAAACCAGAAAGGAGTTATTGGCTACGCTTGGTCAAGCACAAATATGATAGAAAATGAAGGTAGCGCGCCTTTTTTTTACAATGTAAATCCCCGGGATGGTTATGTTTTATTATATGACGCCTTTATTCGCCCAGAAAATAGGGCCCGCGGAGCACACTCAGTCCTGTTGGACTATAGATTTTCCGAACTTAAAAACGCAGGATATAAAAAAGCTTTTGGTTTTATCGAAGGGAATAATATAGGATCCATAAGAGCACATGAAAAAATGGGTTGTTTTCATGTAGGGACCGTCTGTTTTAAAAAATTCCTTTGGTATACGGTAATTAAAAATGAATCAGATTTCAACAAGGTTTGTAAGCCTAAACAATAGGAATTTATCACATTGGGACGGCTGTAAATAGCCTATCCAGAAACAGGACAATCTGATCGAGATTGAGGAGCGCGAAAAACTTTAACACAGGCATCAAATAGATAGTCCAGAGAAAAAATATTAACGCAACATAGATATAAAGCAAATAAACCGCTTCTGGATCCGTACCAAATTGGACTTGCGAAATATAAACAATTACATCCTAATGAAAAAGATTGTCAAACCAATTTTTTTTTATGGAGGATTTAATAGAGTCAAAGGGGCATTGCGCTGGAACCGAACTGAGAGGCGGCTATATATTTTAATGTACCATCGTGTCGACCATCGATCGTATCCCCTTTTTGAGGATGTTGTCCATCCAAAGGATTTTGAAAGGCAGGTGCGTTTCCTGAAAAAAAAATTCCGGATTGTCGATATCAGCCGGTTAGATCAATCAGAATACTTTCAAGCCAATAATAAAGACTGCATTGCTCTGACATTTGATGACGGATACCGTGATGTGTACAGCCAAGCATTTCCGATATTGAAAAAGTATAATGTTCCGGCTACCGTATTTCTGGCCACAGGTTACATAAATACACTTCGGCTTTTGTGGTATGATCGATTGTCATGGATTCTCTACAAAACGATTTCCATCCCTGATATAAAAAAACTAGCCAAATATGAAATCCATCCAAAAATTGCACATGATGTTTGCTCTTTTTTTTCCGAAAAACCTTCTAACAGCCTCAATATCTTGCGGCGAATTGCTGCTCAACTGAAAAAATTTAAAACAAAGGAACAAAACTTCATATTAGAAAGTTTAGCAAATGCTTGTAATATTGAAGAATGGCCAGGAAGCAACGAGCGCACCATGCTTTCATGGGAAGAAGTTTCTCAAATGGCCATGCATGGCGTATCGTTTGGCGGGCATACGGTGTCCCACCCTAATTTGAATACAATGGAACATACCGATATCAGAAATGAAATAATCACGTCAAAACTGGAAATTGAGGCGCAGACGCAAAAACCAGTAACTGTGTTTGCGTACCCTTATGGCGGGAAAGAGTATTATAATGAAAATGTTGTTCGCCTTGTTAAGGAGGCGGGATATAAATATGCCTGCACAACCAATGTCGGCTTTGAGACGTTTCCCATAAAAAGGCCTTTGACTATGAAAAGAAAGGGAGCTCCAAACAGTCCCTACCTGTTTTTTTAACCGTATATGCTATGAATCGCCCAATAAATGTGTGCCATTTATTGCCAACCGCAGGTGTCGGCGGCGCTGAAAAATTTGTGCTGTCACTATGCCGGTCCCATGACCCAATGCGCATCAAGGTCGTCGTTGGTGTGCTTTTGTCAGACGATATTGTTTCCAGAAAGATTGCAAGCGAAGGTTTTGAGTGTGTGATTTTCGGAATGAAAAATGGGTTTGATGTATTCCGGGCTTTAAAATTGACACTATTTTTACGCAAAAGAAAAATCGATATCGTCAATATTCATGGTCAGAATCCTCTGGGAATTTTCTGTTCGATTTTAGCCTGCCCCCCTGTAATTGTAAACACTGACCATGGAACAACTCTCGGTTCACCGGTAAAACGCAAAAACAGAGTGGTATTCACAAACCGTTTCTTACTTCCGTTTGTAGACCACTCTATTGCCATATCCAAAGGGATGGAGAAAAGCCTGTTGATTCGAGAGAAAATAGATAAAAAGAAAATAACTCTGGTTTACAATGGTATCGATGTCGATGCTATAAAAAACACTTTAATCGATATTCGGAAATTGAAAATTACATTGAAAATTCCACCAACCCTTCCAGTGATCGGAACGGTGGGTAGACTTGCTCCGGAAAAGCAATACCCAGTGCTGCTGGAGTGCCTTGCTTTTTTAAAAAACCAGGGCAGAATTTTTATCGCCCTAATTATTGGGGAGGGGCCTTTGAGGCCACTTTTAGAGGCACAAATTGATCAGATGGGACTAAGGGATTGTGTCCGGCTTTTAGGACTGCGATCCGATGTATATCAATTGATGAAGCTGATAGACATATTCACGCTTGCAAGCGGTGGAGAGGCCTTTTCAATTACATTGCTCGAGGCTATGGCCAGTGCAAAACCCGTTGTGGCATTTGATGTCGAAGGCATCAATGAAGCCGTTGTCAATGAAGCAACCGGCTTTTTGATACCACCAGGAGATACAGTGGGGTTTTCCAAAAAACTGGCTGATTTGATTGATTCGCCTGAGTTGAGGACCCAGATGGGACAATATGGATTTCAAAGGGTGGAAAAAAAATTTAATATTACTGAAAAAATGAAAGATCTGGAGGCCATTTATGATAAGCTTTTGCAAAATAAGGCGACTGACTGTCGGTAGGTTAGAATTTAGTCGATCAAATCGAGACTAATCCAAATCAAGAGCAGGCGCATCATTTAATTGCTCACCACATGTCACCGCATGACAGCATCCACCAACTCGTGTTCTGAATTTTTCGAGCCGGAATGCTGCCCGGAATGAGTGTGCCAAAAAAATAACTGTCCTGTTTAGGAAGATGATAAAATCCTTTACCACGAAAATAGTTTTCCAATATAGGTGATGAAAAACATCGTACAACATGACAACCTCTTTCAATTGCCAAATAAACGGCACTATCAATAAGCGTCTTGATGCATTCGGAATCCCTTGGATCTGCCACTAACTCCATGATGATCGCTTCTTTGAATCCACTTTCTGTTCTTTTTTTATTAAACGCCATTACCATAAAAGCGGATAGTAATTCGGCTTGATAGATTCCGTAGATACGGTGACTATGGTGAGGATTTCCCCTATACCGCCATTTAAGGTACTGGCGGGTGCGTGTGACAGAAATTGGGAAACAAGGCTCCAAGGCTTTCCACAATTTGTCAAATTCCGGTCCTATTTCAAGAATATCTTTGATTTGGTGATTTCTACGATCATAGTGCTTCCAACTGCATAAGTCTTTCAGCACCCAACGGGAAAATTGGCCTAATGGATGAGAGATCCGAGGAATCATTTTTTGGAAATATGGCTGAAGATCCAAATAGCGGGTCCGTTTTTTGGCCCCTTCCATTTTGAACCAGTTGGTTTTGTTTTCTAAAAGATAGGCTGCGCCTGCGGTAGCCCCAATGGACATTATAATTACATGCTGTTGGGTAAGAAATTGGTATATCTGCCGGGCAATACCCCGTCCCTGGAAATCCGGATGGACCATGAGATCGGTTCCCCAACAAAAAGAGACGGGATGCCCTTCAATTTGAAAAGGAACCGGCAACAACCCTGCGGACCCTGCTATTTGGCCGTGGCTTGTGGCCACGTAGATCATTGGGTGGTCAATGGGCTGGAAGGGATTATTCTCAAATTTCCATTTCCAGAGAGCAGGTGGATAGTTCTTGTTGAAGGCCGCCTTAAAGGTTTTTAAAACAGAACTTTTATCATCCGAATGATATCTACGTATTTTTAAAGTTCGGTTCAACCCTGCTCACTTTTAGTTTAAGTTGCCTTTTTCTATAGGATCAGGAAAAGCTAAATTTTTACCAATCGTACGAGCACGAAGGGTGCTTTGGCTCGACCTGAAACCGAATATATTACCATATTTCTTCTTGTTTAATTGTTCTACGAAGGCTTGTACCTTGGTTAACATATTTGCGGGACGTCTGCTTTTATCAAGGCAATCTCCTTCCAAAAATAAAACCGGGTAATCACTAATACGAAGCTGATGCTGGACGGTTTCACTGGCGAGGGGGCAATGCGCGAAAAAATGAACAAAAAAAATGATTCCGTCAACCCTGTATTTTTCTGCCATTTCGGTCAAGTATGATATCCTGCTATTAATATGGTTGATCGGCTGGACAATCCTTCTGGCGATGCTTTCAAAAGGACGTTTGGGAACCATCTTCGGCCAGTGGATGTGGTTTAACTCTTCTGCAACAATTGCACAATTTAACTCAACTTCAATAAAATGAAATAATCCAGGATCCGTATAGTCCCATAAGTAAACCCATAGGATTCTGTGTTTTTCTTTGCTCCTGGAGACGGTTATTCTTCTTTTGCCGGATATGTTTTTTGCACGTTCTGCAATTTCCTCATAATAGGATCTGGTGATGTCAACGAATTCCCTGCATCCCCATGCCGAAGAATAGAGAACGCATCGTTTTAAAAGTTCGGAGCCTGCTGCCAGCATGTCGTTTTTTGCGCGCAGTTTCTCAGTCAGAACGTGGTAATATCTCGCCTGGTTCACATTTTCTATTATCGTTCGGAGTTTGTCAGGATCATGTTTGACTTTGATCGTATCTTCAACCTTTGCAACTGCGTCCTTTAGCTGGTCTGCAACAAATTTCAAGTTTAAATCATTTTCATAATTAAATGCCGGTAGATCAATCGAACAGACCTGTTTTTGCTTATCGATACCGAATCGTTCATGGGCTATGTCGATAAGCCTGATCATATGCTGGCGGTAGTAATCACAACTGCCGCTTGTATGAAAAATGAAATCCGGTGCAGGCGTTCGATCAAGCCGTCCTAAAATCGCAGATAATATAGTGCAGTTCGCACGATCAACCCCCTCAGTCCTTGCCGCCGACAAAAGATTGTCGTGTGCGTTTTTATGATCCACAGCAGCTAAAACGGGCAGGGCAACAGGGATCATGTCGAAGAGATAGCAGATTTCACTTGGGAAAAGTGTGCCACACCAGGCTATTTGGGGTCTCGATTCCCCTTGTAATTTGGACAGGGCAATTTGTTTTTTAAGTAAATTTTTCCGTTTAATAGAACTTTTTAGCGGTACGGGGTGGTGTGTGGTGTCTGTTTTTTGCCCCCTGGATAATTTAATATATTCTTTTGCCAACAATGCTGCACCAAGTGCCCCCATCAGGTGAGACACAGGCTTTTTATGCCCATTATCGTCGCAATAGGTTTTTATTTCAGGGACTATAAGAATCGTCATAGCGTCATGGGGTAGCGACCGGCCTTTCTTTAACAGATAGTCTAATGCCATCTTCACTCCGGAATTAAAAGAAACACCGCCTTGGAAGGAGATCTGGCCGTCATAGTCCCGTAAGTGGTTAATCACCGAATTATAAATCTGACGAGCCTGGGCCCAACAGATAGCCGCCACCCGCTCTTCCAGGGTTAAAATGCTTTTTTTCTTAACATAGGACGTTTTGGTGAATACGGTGCAGACAGATGAAAAATGATCGATATTTAATGGGGCATCAGAGGAAAGTGATTCTATGTAACGTTTAATGTACTTAGCGCCGATTTCCCCAAATTTGGAAACACTTATCTTTTCCACCCTGGATATTTCATCAAGATAGGTTCCTGTTCCTGCTGAACATAATCCACTCATATTAAAGTCTAAAGGGCTTGACAGGCGCATCACTTTAGAATCCTGGCCACCGACATCAATGATTGCCTCAATGTTGTCGGTGTTGGAAGCATATTGCATTCCCCTTGCATGCGCGCTAACCTCACTAACCAGAAGATCTAAATGAATTGGGAGCGGTGTTTTCTTTTTAATTTGACTGCCCGTTCCACAGCACCCTTTTATTTCAATGTCAAAATGATCGTGGCACGATGAAATAAAGGTTTTAATTTTGGTTGCGATGAAGGATGCGCCACATGGGTCCGCGCACATTTCACAGCATTGGTCACATGAATTGCGGTGCCTATATGAGTTGCCGGTTTCTGGTGATGCCAGATGATATGCGGATTCGATAACATTGCCATGGCTATCGATCAGTACTAAATCAATACTGGCCGATCCAGCGTCAAGCCCTAAATAAGCATCGCTTTTATCGTACAACTGGCCCCCTTTCCCAACGAAATTTTCCATAAAATTTCAGGATCCGAATGAATGCTTCTGTTCTGAAACGGTTTTGGACATGGGTCGAAAAAAATGTCTACAGAAAGGCACATCCCCATTTCTGGTTTTTTCTGAGTTGCAAAAAATTGTCCTCGTTACCATTACTGCTATCTGAATAAATACGTTATTCACAGGGGGGTCACTTTCTATGCGGAAGAAAAAGAAGCTGGTATCTGTCGAAAAGCACTGGATTTGTGTCATATTCAATATAATTTCTATGATTTTTTCTATGTTTACCACATGCGTTCATGGTGTTGGCACAAATATAGCAAAGTTGATCCTACAAACTACAACCTTGAGGTCAGCCATAATGAAGAAGATGTTTTTATTAAAAGAACTACTAAAAGTACCTGTAATTATTCTAAGTTTAAGCTTTTTTACACAGAGCGGTCTTGCAGGCCAATATTCTTCTCTGGGCCAAAACCACAATCTGCACAATTTCAGAACATCCGTGAGCGCAACCAAACATGCATATGCAATGGGTTACGCTTTTGTTTCGGAAGCAAAAATCGAAGATTCTCTTTATGAAAATATAAAACTAATCAAAAACTATAACGTAAGGGGAGCTCCTTTTAGAATATATAAAGAAAAAGCAACTGGCGTTTTATACATTTCGTATCGATGGTTCGAAGGGTCGACTTTGAATCCGCTAGCGGCTTTGCATGGAATTGAGAGAACAAACAAACGCTTCTACAAGATTGAGGAGCCAGATTTTGAGATTATCACGTCCTATGCGGCTGCCATTGGTGACCTAAGCGGATTGACCCACCATAATCTTACGATGGAAGATATAGAATCCAAATTTGATACATATTGGCCACTTGAGGATGATCGTTGGTTCGCATGCAATTTGACCGCTAATTGGAAAAGCAGAAAAGTTGTTCGGCAAATCGTATCGATCGTAATAGACAGTTTCCCTTGGGAAACCCACCAGGGGCTATTTATAGATGACTTCGTATATAACACAACAGCCCAGATATATAATGATAATTACGGTGGAGAAGGGACATATGCGAGTTGGAGTGACGGTCAGCTTGATTTAGTTTCAACGATTACAAAATACGCACGTAATACCGACTTTACCGGGCAGCAAGAACCCACCGCCATCTTTGCCAATATCTGGAATCCGACCCAGTCTTCAGTCTTGAAAACCAAGTCGGTATGGTACGCCGATAATACTTTGAGATTAGACCACTATTATTATGAGAAAGGCGGTTTTCAATCACAGGCGCCAAATGGAGTGGTACCCGGAACGAACGAACCCGCCTATGTTGATCCGATGAACCCCACCGGAGCATACATACCGGCCAACAAAATTTCACTGGACGATGTATATGCCTTCAATAATACCCTTTCTGACAGAAAAGATAATTATAACAAGGATCAGCACTTTGATCAACATCTGGATGCTTGCGGAACTGCCGGACTCAATGGGGCCTGGTTTGGCTGGTACGGCGAAGATGGCGTGGACCTGGAGCACCAGGAGAATCGAATTTACACGAATGACCTGCAGCTTCTTCGTGCTATTCCCAACTGGGACAATATTGCAGGGGTGGATGTGCCGGATTTTAACGCTCCTTCTTCCACAGACGAGCGACGGTGGAATGGGGAAGAATACAAGAGTATTTACAGCTTTGCGTCAGCCGATGTGATTTCTTCCCTTAATCCGTTAAACAATGAACTGTATATTGTTTTTCGTAGTTTGGATGGGACGGTACAGCTGCCTTCCGGAAAACAAATCGAAACCGCATATTTTGTCAATGAGTTGTTTGAAAAAACAAGCGAAAACGCTCTGCCGGCAATGGACATGACCAATGGCACCATTCAATTGAAAACCAATTATATAAACAGACTGCACACAGGCATTCGGATCTCCTTCAGGGTCAACGCAGCATTGAATCCGCCAAGCAACCTACTGGTCGTAGACGGCTAACGCTACGCATCCGGACCAGTGGGTGTGACGTTGGAAAATTATTGCATGGGGGGGGGAAACATCCTAAACCGCTGCTTGATGACAAGCCATAAAAAGATCGTATTTCCCAAAACATAGCGTTTCCACAATCGACGCGGTTCCATAAACAACCGGAAAAGCCATTCGAGGCCAAGTTGTTGCATTGGCTTTGGGGCTCTTTTCACCATGCCGGACACGAGTTCAAAGCTTACGCCAATACCGATGGAGATGGGCACGCCAATCTCTTGACAGTTGCTGTAGATCCATTTTTCCTGTTTCGGGGCGCCTAAGCCAACAAACAGGATATCGGGATCAAGCGTTTTAATTTTAGAATTGATCAGGCGCAATTCTTCCTGGGAATTTTCGAATCCATAAGGGGGGCAATGGGTACCGACGATCTCCAGATCAGGATTTCTGCTTTGAAGCAATCTGGCAGCAGCTTTTGCGGCGCCAGGTCGACCTCCCAGCAGGAACACCCTGAAGCCTTTTTCAGCACTGACCTGGCATAATCGCTCAAACAGGTCCGTTCCATTGACCCGACCCTGCAGGGGCGTTCCCAATAGTTTCGCTGACCATAAAAGGGGAACGCCATCAGGAACGACTAAAAAGGCCTGGCGGTAGATCTGATAAAATGCCGCGTCTTTTTGTAATAAAACGATGTGCTGCGCATTGGGCGTTACGACGTATTCGGGTTGTTTTTTTAATAATAGATGCTCAGTGATTCGCTCAACGACTTTTTCGAAGCTGCAGGTGTCGATGCCCACATCAGCAATTTTGATTCTCATTCTGCCCCTTAAGCTCCTATACGTATTATGAAAGTTCATGGTATATCTTTGACAGGCTGCCGCAGTACTTTTTGATGTCATAGGACATTACCGATGTTCGAGCGGCACTTCCGAGAGATCGTCTTAATGCCTCGTTACGGATAAGACGCTGGATAGCATCGCTGAGTTGTCCGACGTCACCCGGGGGTACCATCAACCCGTTCTCACCGGATCGAATCAGTTCCGGAATTCCCCCCACCGGCGTGACAATTACAGGCAGGCCCCATCCCATCGCTTCAAGAATTGCCATGGGTAAACCTTCATTATAGGAAGGCAGAATAAAGACGTCAATTTCTGAAAACAGATGATCCCGCGTTTCTGATGAAATCCATCCGAGTAGCTTTACGGATTGGTCAACATTTAACTTCTTAGCCAACTTGCCGGCTTGCTCAATTTCTCCATCCCCGGCAATTAGCAGTTCTGCCCGCCGGCGAATGTTCAACGACAGGTTTGCAAATGCTTTAATTAGGTCAAAGGTCCCTTTACGGCAACCAATCCGTCCGATAAATGCTAAACGAACTACTCCTCGATCCATGCGTTGAGGGACTTGAGATGGCAATTCAACGGGATTCGGCAGGACGATTACCTGATCTTCGCGAAGATTCAATGCTGCTTCATAATAATTTTTCCAGGTTTTCGAAAGAACCAGAAAGTAGTTGCACCGACGAAAAATAATGCAGGCCAGTTTTTTAACCCATTTTGGAAGCTTTGCATAAGTCGCATGAAATTCTGCACCATGAGCGTGTATTATCACGGGTTTTCGAAACGGGAAACTTGTCAGGGATAAAATCGATTTTCGAATGAGACTCCCGCCATCTGACATATGAATATGGACAATATCTGTTTTTTGGTTGAGCAGTTGCCATAACAACGCAAGCCAGGATCTTCCAAATACAGACAATCGGTGGCAGATGCTACCTTCGTCATGACTGGCGATGTGATGGACTTGAATCCCGGAGGGAATGAATTCCAAGATCAGTTTTTCAACTGTTGCGATTCCTCCATTTTGATCCAGACTTGCACCCAGCATAATTATTTTATGGCTGACCATCTGTTGGGCCTCTGTTTTTTTGTGTTCAAAACGGATGGAACTCACACCCCCAATAAAAGATGGGATTTTTATAAAAATTATAAATGTTGAACCCTAAAAGATTGGCCATCTTGCATAGAGGAAAGCCCTGCCCTGATTCGTTAAGCGAGGTCTGAGACCGCCCTTGACTTGCGCCGCCTGTCATATTTCAAAGGCAGGGCCCTTTACGACCTTGCCTTTGTCCGTGGCCAAATCGATAAGCGCTGAATACAACACCCTTAAAAAAAAGAACTAAAGCGCTGATTGAACAGGCCAACCCTTTTGTTAGGGCTCAGTGTCAGAGAGAATATGCCATCTTACGGTGTCATTCACAATGGAACCGTCGTTCAATTCCAAGTCAACGCTGAATGTATGATAACCGGGGTAAAGGTAACTGCTGGTTGAAGGACACCTTAATGTCTCGCCGCCTATGGCTAATGTCCCATCGATACAACAGCCCTCCAGAAACGCAGAGACATCACTGCCATTAAAAGTGGCTCTCATCTCGGCCACCGAACATCCTTCCCATGGTTTAATGAGGATCATCAGATCGAAGTCCTAGATGCTTCCATAGTAGCCTGACGGCGGGGAGATTTCAACCTTGGTAGAGGAGCGGTCCCGCCCGCAGGGTGTTTCAACAATCACCTCATCTATGCACCAGTCCGAACTTTCATGAGGTCCAAAGGCATCTGATCTGTCGCGATGAACGAATGCAATTTGTACACGAATTTCTGCATAGTCGTTTAAAACAATGCGTTCATGGTGCCAGTCGGTTATTATAAGAAAAATACTGTTTTTAGTGTTGTCCAACCTGACCAGGCGTCCTCTTCGCAGGGCAGCATCCGGCCCTCTCCTTGGTTATCATCATCATGTTCGGCCGCGTATGAAAACCACTGCCGAAACTGGGCTGAAATCAAGCAGGACTTGAAAGCGCTGAAAGGCGTAATCATCACAGAAGATGGCAGGCGACTTTCGATCAGAAGCCAGAGCAGGGCGTATGCAGCAAGGTCTTCCAGGCAGTTGGGGGTGCAATGCCGCCGACGATACAGGACGCGTAAGCCGCTCCTGAAATTTTAAAAGGTAGTGCCAAGAACTTTTTTGTGCCTTGTAGCACCTTGAAATGAATGGATATTTAAAAAACAACTGTCAAACTTGAGTCAAAGGCCATAATTCAGAAGTAAAAGAGAGTCTCACTTTTTTAGCAGAGATATTATACATTGAACTGTCAACTGCATGGGATGTGAGGTTGCAGACATCAGTGATATTTTTTTCGGTGCCGACTATTTGCATATGTCGGATATACCCTGTGGGGGTGATATCTTCATGTCCGGCCTTGATCTCCCTGGCACATCGTTTCCTGGCGCCCATCCCTTGAAATTGGTGGCGAAAGGCAAACGAACAATAATTGATGGCCAGTGCAATGGGCCGTTCAAGGGCGTATTGGATCAAGGTCAAGGCGGTCAGTTCGCTCTCCAGGACGGTAACCGCAGGGCCGCGGACAAATGTTTATCCCCTGTCTATTAGATGGTTGACGTTATAGGGGGTACAACGTATCTGGTGAAGGTTCAGATGGTCAACCCCGAGTCGCTCCAGATCAATCATCAATTCTTTAACCGTGGAAACATCCTCAGGAATCGCCGGAATTTCGACGGTAACCCGCGGAATCACATGTAGCGCCTGCTCCAGTGGCTCCAGGCGATAGCCATTGGCGCTCAAATCAAAACGGATTTCATCCAGTCCACCATCGCACAATGCTTTGAGTCTCTCCCGATTTGCCAAAATCCCGTTGGTATACAGCCACGTATACACTGGCCGATCTACCCGTGTCTTGAGGGCTTCCAGATAGGCGAGAAGGCGATCGAAAGTAATAAGAGGTTCCCCTCCGCTGAAACCAACCCCCTTTACATGATAACGGGATATATAATCCGCGTAATCGTGGGGATCATCGAATATAATCGTATTGGTCATGGGCTTCCCGGGATCGTTCTGAGCGGTGGGACAATAAAAACAGTTTGCATTGCAAATGCCATTGATGAAGAGGCAAGACCATCGCCCTTGGCCGCACAGAGTGCATCCTGGCGACATATGGTGGGTATAAAGTTTGGTCCGAGAATAGGCCCAATGCCCTTGGGGATTGCCCATGATACGATCCAACAACGACTTTCTCGTGAAAACAGCTTCCCCGATGTCATCGGGAAGCAGCCATTTCATCGTATCATAAACGTTTGTGTACGCTTGGTGGATGTCACGAATCATGGTGGTTATCGTGTACTATTGTCAATTACGATTAGAGAGAGCTACTTCGTCCAGATCCTGATCCCATTGCTCTTGGGTGAAGGAGTCGCTCGTGCCCTCCGAAAAGTTCCTTTCATCCGGCATCCAGTCAATGCAATCGGGAAGGCCTTCAAATCCGAAAACCGAGCAGTTACTGGCAAAGGGCTTGAATAGTGTCCCACAGATGTGGCAAATTCCATGATTCATGGCTTCCTCCTTTCGTTTCTGTATCTGTCCTTATTTCCGGTCAGTTTGAAAAACAATCCGTTTCCGTCCATGCCCTTCATCTGGGGCAGCGTCTTGAAGAAATGTGGCCGAAAGTTTTCGATAGTTGCCCATCAAGGCAACTTCCAGGCCATAAAAAAATCATTGGCTCATTTACATGAAAATGAAATAAAAAGATAGCGGTCCATGGGGGGATGCGATAGAAAGGGGACGACCCGTGACTATGGAGTCGTTATTTCTGGTGAGGGGTGGATCAATGACGTGGGCTTCATTTGCGGATGTCGGAAGAAGCGGTTTCACGACAATGAGCATGGTCGTATAAATATACAGTAGCAAATAGTAAGCTGTTGGTTTAAATGAAAAATACATAACGAATTCCTCCTTTCGTAAGAAAATTCGTTAGTGGAAGTCCAGCGTTAAGAAGACGAAAGAGAAGAGCTCAGCAATATGAATTTTCAAAGGAGTGTGAAAATATGATGAAAACCGGATTCCATTCTTAAAGTGGATAATCACTTTGGGTCAGTTGGATTAGAAAAATCCAATATAGACTATATGCATTTCTAACCGAATCTACGGAATATTACCAAAAATTCAGGACCCTGGAAATTGTGATTGGTTGAGATAATCCCAACGATACCAAAGTCCTTGTCGCAGCACCTTCTGGTCGGTGAGCACTTAAAGCAAAGAAAGGACTATTCGCCTGAGCGTCCCCAAATCTTCTGGAAGGCCATTTATAAAATCAACTATGAATAGCGAAATGAACTTGTGAGCTCATTAAAAATAAGGAAACCAACACTTCATAACCCAACAGGCATTTCAGACGATGTCAAGGAAAATCGACACAAAAATACAACCCCATATAAGTATTTCTGTTTCCGGAATATCAGTCAGTTGCTGATAATACCAAATCGTGTTCTTGAACGAGTCCAAAAAACCAGCCGGTTTATACCAGTCCGTTCCATATGGTGTCGTCGCACCTACCATGGTTATTTGCACGGATTGTCACATCTGTCCTAATTTCCAATTCATGACAATACGATCTTAGAAAGAATGGGTAACACTCCGGTAAGTAGAAAACTATTAACGGAAGGCGAGTTGGCCATGGGAACCAGTCGAAAAAAGAGACCATCATCCCCGAAAGGCTAAGCTGTAATTCAAAAAGGTAGCACCTTATAACAGAATGTGCTTGTGGAACCATTAAAACTGAACGTCATTTTTGAATATTTCGAAGGTTTTTCTGGATAGTAAAAAAATTCAGATAGTTACAAATTATTTAAAAGTCCTGTAGCTGGCGCTATGTCAAATTGCGAGGCTTAAAATTGAAGTAGGATTCTGCCATGGGATGAGAGGTGAAATCTGAAACGGGTTGACCTTTATTTAAGGCCACTACCAAAAAAAACCATTACTTTGTCACCTGCGAAGCTGATCTTGATGTGTTTTTTTTCATCACCCCCCACACAATTTTTTACGCCAATGGCTCCGTCGCATTCGTCAGCATTCCCTAATATTGAAACGACGTCATCGTAATTCATGCCTATTTTCAGCTGGTCATAGTTATCTGGAGTTAATTTACTACAGCCAGTCAGAAATAGAAGGCATGCGACGCAAATCACTAAAATCATCTTTTTCGATATATTTGCAATCATTTGATCTCCAGTTAATCCTTATTTATCAATCCCGCTGGAGTACTGCTCAAGGGGGTGTTAAGGACAGTAAATGTCAGCGCCTTTTACCCGGGATTTTACACTCTTATCTCCACCGTATTCCACGGCTACGCCGCACGGAGGTCTTCCAAAGGTAGAGGTAATCACTTCGTATCTGCCCTGGCTGCATTTTGGTGATCCAATGATCCTGTTATCACCCTTTGTCGTTGGCAACACTAGCAGAACCTCACCCTCATCTCCGCAGCTTCCTTTTATACGAAGTTGACCATTTAGGAACTCGCATTTATCAATGGTAGCCGGCCGGGATTTTTTGACAGCATTACTAAATGGTTTATCGAAAACGGGCCATTTTTGCTTATCGCTACAACCCAAAAAAAGAAAAACCAGAAATATCATAAGGTATTTATTCAAAGCATTAACCTCGAAACACCACAATAGCAGCCTCCTCAATTAACAATGAAATCGGCATCATCAAAAGCGCCACTTATAACAAACTTGAAGATTGAATTTAACGGGTAATATTCCAGTTACAAAAAATAAAGAGGCAGAGCCAATAGTGGCCCTACCTGTGGATATTTTGTCATAAAAGCCAATTGGCTAAACGAATCCGCTGAGAATAAAGTTCTGTCCCAAACTTTAACTTTTAGCCCGTTTTTTCTCTTTTTTCGTTTTCCCTTTCTCTATTTTTTCGGGCGGATACTGCTTCTTATGTTGATCATTGTAGAGGTAGGGTTTATCGGTTTCCATCTCTATCGAAACGGAATTTCCTAATCGCACCTTCAAATCTTGGGGCAATGATGCCGCAATCTGCCAACCCGAACCACTGAGGTAAAAATATAAGCCTCTGCTGGTGTCATGATATACCGAGGCAGAAGGATAATAGTGGTATTGATGCTTTGAACGATATCCATAGGCGGGCGCGTGCGCCGGTGGACCATTTTTATTTGCCTTGGCCACAGTGGGGGCAGTTCCGGTCTGCTGGCTGCCACCCCAGGAGAAACTTAAGGTTCCTGCAAGCGCATCTGATGACAATAAAAAGAAAACGGCAATGACAATGATGCCCCAAACAGTTGTATTTCGCACTTTGCCCTCCTTTTGGTTTGCGTGGATTTTATGCAAGTATAGTGCCATTGTAAAAACATGTCCATATAAATACGGTCTGTTAGGAGTTCACAAGTTTTGCCGTGCCATTAAAAATGACAAGATTTGTAAACTATCATGACAACAATTGGGTAAAGACAAGGACGGCAACCTTCATAGAGCCAATTTAGACATGGCTGACAAGTCGCAAAAACCATTCCCAAAAAATTTCGGGAAACCTTGCTGGCGAATTGTTAACGGGACAGAAATGCCTGTTAAAGGCTGCCCGTTTATTGCGAAGCAGCGGGTCTAATACACCACCGCTCTGCGGCGTTAAATCGATAAAATTCTTTTAAGGTCTTGATACCTCGCTGCTTGCGGCAGGGGAGTGCGCGTGAATGTGGAATTTTTCTCACCGGACCAAATGAATTATCCTTTCTTCAGATTAGCGGTAAATTACTTGTTTATCCATTCAAATATCACTTCTTGCCAACTTCCCATCGACTACGTCTCACCTCAAAACTGTTAGCACTGCCTATGCGGAAATTTCAACAAACTGAAACTCTTAGTTGAGAATCTCACCTTCCGATCTGGTAAATTGATTGATCTGTTTGTCACGGTCGGAGACGTCAATTTAGAAAAGCAGCATGGAAACCACCAAACCACCCTTAAGTTTTTATAACAACAACCGATATCGATTCTCAATGATTGATTTAACTTGATTTAGCTCGGCAACATATAGGATTGTGTTTAGCAGAATCATGGAGGCATAGGATTCTATGAAAATCCGATCTGTGTCATTTATTGTGACTATCATCGTTATGCTTACTACAGATGTGTTGGCAAGCGACGAAGCCAAACTTGCCCATCTTTCTGATATTGCGCAATTGCAAACCCATATGAACTACTTGTGGGTACTTTTGGCCGCTGCCCTAGTTTTCATCATGCAGGCTGGTTTTATGTGTGTGGAATCAGGTCTTGCCACGGCAAAAAACTCTATCAATGTGGCCATTAAAAATTTAGCCGACTTCGTACTGGCCTCTATTCTTTTCTGGATCGTCGGATTCGGTCTTATGTTTGGGATTTCAGACAATGGGTTTATTGGCCTTACCGATTTTGTTATGAAACTCGATGATCCCTGGAATGTGGTGTTTTTTGTATTTCAGGCCGTATTCGTGGGGACGGCGGCTACTATTGACTCAGGCGCAATCGCCGGTAGGACCAAATTTGCATCCTATCTTGTAATTTCAGCCCTGATTTCAACCCTTATTTATCCGATTTTCGGCCATTGGGCATGGGGTAGCCTGCTGCATGGGGATGCGGCCACTGGATGGCTCGAAAAATTGGGGTTTATCGATTTTGCTGGTTCCACCGTAGTCCATTCCTTAGGCGGCTGGGTAGCCTTGGCAGGATGTATTGTCGTTGGTCCCCGACATGAAAAATACAACGCAGATGGGACTGTAAACACCATCCCTCCCCATAATATGACCCTTGCCTACCTGGGCACATTTATTCTCTTTTTCGGATGGTTCGGTTTTAATTGCGGCTCCACCTTGGATGTGAGCCCAGATATCGCTGGGATCGCCATGAACACGCTTCTGGCAGCCAGCTTCGGATGCTTCTCTGCCTCTATCCTGAGTTGGCTCAATAGCCCGTACAAACGACCCGAAGGCGAAATGATCGCCAATGGCGTACTGGGGGGCCTTGTTGGTATCACCGCCGGTTGTGCAGCCGTGGAAACCGTGGGGGCTGCTGCAATCGGCACCGGAGCAGGCATTGTTGTCTATTTCGGCACCCGTTTCATCGAGCGGGTTCTTAAAATAGACGATGTTGTTGGAGCCATTGCGGTCCATGGAATGTGTGGCGCATGGGGAACCATTGCCGTTGGCTTTTTTATTACAACTGAAAACTTGGGTGAAGTTGATCGTTTGCACCAGATCTTTATTCAAGGCATTGGGGTTGCGGCCTGTTTTACATGGTCTTTCGGCACCGCTTATGTTCTGCTTAAAATTGTAGACAAATACATGGGAGGTATGCGCGTAAGTATCGAGGATGAGAAATTAGGACTCAATATTGCCGAACATGGTGCACGTTCAACTCTCATTGATATAGCTGAATCCATGCAATATGCTACAAGGAACAAGGATTTTTCAGACCGGGTCAAGGTCGAGGTAGAAATCGGTACAGAAATGGGAGATATTGCAAATTTTTTCAACCAGATGATTGACACAATCCAGTATGAGCAAGGCCGGTCCAAAAAGGCCTTGGCAAGTCTTCAAACACAGCAGGATACAGCAGACAAAGAGCTTAAGAATTTCTATACCTATCTTAAGGCCAACATCGCCAACGTAAATCAAGAGACCGAAAAAATTTCTCACCACCTGGAAGATTCCGCTGAAATGGCTCAGACCATGGTGTCCGCCGTTGGTCAGATCGTTGAAAAAAATAATGCTTTACTTGAATCGCTGTCCCATGTGGCACGAAATACAACAGAAGCAACATCCATTGTAGATAGAGCGGTTTCAACTTCTTCGAACGGTAAGTCGGTAGTGGACCGACTGGGCGCTTCGGCCAAGGAAATCGGTGATGTCGTCATGGAGATTCGGGAAATTGCAGCCCAAACCAATATCCTGGCTTTAAATGCCAATATCGAAGCGGTACGGGCTGGAGAAGCCGGAAAAGGTTTTGTAGTGGTAGCCAATAATGTCAAGGGGCTTGCTGCCAAGAGCACCGGGGCTACGGAAGATATCACCGACAGAGTGGACCAAATTCAGAGCAATTCAACAATGGCCTTAGACAGCATTACAGCAATTGCTGATTCTGTGGATCAGATGAGCCAGATCAATGACAGGATCTTCAAGACGGTGCAGGAACAGGAAGAAAGTATCAAAAATGTTAGCGAGGTAGTGGGAGCGACATCCCGATCAGCATCCATGATGATGGACCAGATCCATGAGGTCAAGGATGCTGTCAAGATGATTTCACAGAAAAACGACGATTCTTTCGAAGAGTTGGAAAACCTGTTTGAAAAAACAAAAACTTCTCTTTCTGCAACGACTTGAGTTTTATATTTTCTCGATTGTAAATGAAAGGCGGCAATTACTTTCCGCCCAAAAACTGTGTGAATATCTCTTAGGGATGCACGGATTACCAAAATTGTAAAATCGATTTTTGGAGGAAATGATTTTGCCGGGATTTTCGTTTTTTATGAGCATGAACCCATTTAGAAAGCCAGCCTTTCAAGCAATAAAATGTTTCAAGATCCCAAAATAATTACTTAAACAGATGCAATTCGGTCTCAAAAACCTTATTTTGGGGGAGATTAGTATCCATTCGAATTGTCCAAATTTAACCGCCAATGCGATAAGGATTTCTCCGTTAAGTCTTTCAATTTCTTCAAGAGTGATAGCGTTAATTCAGGTTGCCCTTTTCCTCCTGAAAACCAAGCTAAAAACAGCAATGCTGATACCCAAACCAGCAATTATCCACGCCATTCCGTGTCGTCCACACTGGTTTTGAAATCCGGTTCGATCACGTCGGGCAGATCCTCCTCGGCCACGGCGAGAATATCCTGCTCCGACGGAACGCCGACGAAGACCAGCCGGTTGCGGGGGCATTTCCTGGCGGCCAGCAGGCCGCTCTCTAAGTTTTCCCGGGTATAGTTGTCGTAGTTGATGGTGGAAAGGTTGTTGACGATTGCAAACATGCCCGAGGTGCGCTTGCAAGCCTTGCACCCCAGGCAGCCCACCTTGCAGACCGCCTTGACGTCCTTGCCCGCATCCAGATTGGAGCACTCCACCACCATCATGCGTTCTTGTTTGAAGGGCGCCATGGTAATGATGTTGCGGGGGCAGACTTTAGCGCAGGCCCCGCAGCCCACGCACGCGCGGTAGTCCACCCGGGCCAGACCGTCTTCAATGTGGATGGCGTCGTAGTCGCAGGCCCGTGTGCAGTCCCCGAAACCCAGGCAGCCGTAAGTGCATCCCTGGATATCGGTGACCAGGTTGGCCGGTCCGCAACGCTGCTCACCCTTATATACAGTCCGTCCCAGGCGGTCAGCGTAGCGGGCGCCGCAGTGCACCACCGGACGCCAGGGATAGCTGACCTCAGCTTCCACGCCCATGACCGCCGCCAGAGCTTCCGTGCAGCTTTTGCCGCCTACGGTGCACAGGTTCACCGGGACGTTGTTTTCCACGACGGCTTCGGCATATTCGCCGCAGCCCACGTACCCGCACCCGCCGCAGTTGGCGCCGGGCAGGACCTCGATCGCCGAATCCACCCGCGGGTCCACCTCGACATGAAACGCCCTGTTGGCCCAGCCCAGAACAAACGAGAGCACCAGGGCCATGGCCAGCATGGTGGCCGCGGCCAGACTGACGATTACCCAGGACATGATTCCTCCAAAACTCTTACGCCATGGTCCCCGGCCGGTCCAGCACTGCGCGAAAGGGATTGCTGTTCCGAGACGGTTGGTTTCTCAGTCAGGGCATCCTTCAACCCTTTGTCCACGCCGGTAAATCCCATGAAGGCCATGGCCAGGATGCCGCCCACGCCCAGGGTGATGGCGGCTCCTCGGAACGGTTCGGGCACGTCGCACAACGCCAACTCCTCGCGGATGCCCGCCATGATCACAATGGCAACGGTGAATCCGACCCCGCCGAAAAAGGCCAGGGTCAGGGCCCGGCCCAGGTCCCAGCGGTCAGACGGATTCTCGGCCCCCACCACATTGCTCATGATGGTCAGACAGGCGAAAAGAATCGCACAGTTGGTGGTAATCAGCGGTAAAAATACACCAAAGGCTTTGTAGAGCAGGGGGAAAAACCGACGCACATACATCTCCACAAACTGCACCGAAGAGCTGATGGCAAAGATGTAGACAATGTAGCATAGAATCGTCAAATCCACCCCGGAAGCAGCCTCGGCCGGCATAAACAACCCTGCTATCAGACGGGTCAACGGGGCCCCGGGCATCAGCACGAAAGTGGTGATCGTCCAGGAGATGAATGCAGCGATGGTAATTACGAAGGTCACCGCCGCCCCCATGCCAACGGCCATGCTCACGCGCCGGGAGACGCCGATGAAAGGGCAGATGCCCACGAAGTAGTAAAGCACGAAGTTGTTGATCAAGGCAGCACCCAAAGCGATGAGCAGGATATCAATAAGGTAGTTCATGAGGTCTCCTGTCCTTTCTTTCTATCGGTAAACCAGTTCACCGCACCCAGCAATAAACCGAACGTGAGAAATGCCCCCGGTGGCAGCACCATGATGACCCAGTCAGGCCAGACCTCCGGCAGGACCCGCAGGCCGAACAGTGCCCCGGTTCCCAGCAGCTCGCGAATGGCGGCGATGCTCGCCAGGGCCAGCCCGAAGCCCAGGCTCTGGCCCACGGCGTCGGCTGCAGCGGCAAACGGGGACTGCTTGGAGGCGCATACCTCGCAGCGGCAGATGATGATGCAATTGACGATGATCAGCGGGATATAGGGTCCCAGGGTTTTGCTCATCTGGTAGAGATAGGCAGCCAGCAGCCGGTCGGCAATGGTCACGAAGGTCGCGATGGTCAACGTAAATACCACGATGCGCAGGTGAGGTTTGAGCAAATTGCGGATCAGGCTGGTGATCACGTTGGCGCACAGCAAAACGAACCCCACGGCCGCAGCCATGGTGACAGCGGCCTGCAGGCCGTTGGTCACGGCCAAGGTGGGGCACAGTCCCAACAATTGGCGATAAACCGGGTTCTCCGGTAAAATGCCGTTAATGAAACGTTCGGCGGCGGTGGGCTGGTCAGCCATTGTCGCCTCCCTTCTGCTCCATCTCGGCCAGCGGTTTGCGCAGATCGGCGACGGCCACGTTGATCATGGCGGCGACACTCTTGGAAGAGATGGTGGCGCCGGTCACTGCATCGATCTCACCAGGCTGCACGGCACCACCCTTAACGACCATCAGGGATCGGTCGGCCGGTGCTCCGATGAATTGACCGCGCCACTCGGTAGTGATGATCTTGTTGCCCAGACCGGGTGTCTCCTTCTGGTCGAGGACGAATACGCCGGTAATGGTTTTCAATCCCGGCGAAAGGCCTACGAGTATCTCGATGACACCGGCGTAACCCTGGCCTTTGGCCTTGACCACCCAACCCCGCAGTTCACCCTGATAGCGCGCCTCGTAAACGCTGTAAGCTTTGTCCCGGTCCGTCTTGGTCACGGCGACCCGGCGGACGGCAATATCCAGGCTCTGGTTCTGGTCGGTCATTTTGGCCGCCAGGTCGCTGCCCAGAACCAACTCGGGAACCTTTTCCAGGGTTTCGTTGATCTTATTGGCCTCGATGACAGGCCCCAGCACCAGCTGCACGCCGGCCAGGCTGACCCCGAAGCTGACCGCCAACAGCAGCACCAGCCAAGCCTGGACGAGGCTGCTGGCTTTCAGTCTGGCAGCAACTGATTTTTTCTCCGTGTACATAGACAATCCCTGTTCCGTTTAAAACGAAAACGGTAAATAATCACGGCTGGAAACCGCTCCAACGATGTCCTGCTAACGCTTCCAATTAATTCGCGCCAAAGGGTGTGGGAACACTCCATCTATTGATTAAGGGCGTCATCGCGTTCATGAGCAGCACGGCAAACATCACCCCTTCCGGGTAGCCGGAAAAAAGCCGTAAAATCATGATCAAGATACCGGTACCCAATCCAAAAATGAATTTGCCTTTGGGCGTCAGGGGACTGGTGACCGGATCCGTGGCAATAAAAAAGGCTCCGAAAAGCACGCTACCGCCCAAAAGGTGATGCAACACGGTCCATCCGTCGGCCGGGCCGGCCAGATGCGCCAGGCCGCCGATGACCGCTACCGCCAGCAGCAGGCCGGTAGGGATCTCCCACGAGGCCGTCCGTCGGACGATCAGATAGAGCCCACCGACGATACAGGCCAGGGCGCTGGTCTCTCCCAGACTGCCGTTGGTGGTGCCCCAAAAAAGAGCTCCCAGCTCCGTCACCACCCCGTTCATCTTATACGCGTTCATGGGCGTGGCCTGCGAGACGGCATCCACCGCGCTGTGGGTATCTTCGAATCCCGATGCAGCCAGCGCCCCGGCAAAGGAGATCATGACAAAGGCCCGTCCCACCATTGCCGGGTTGAATAGGTTCATGCCCAGACCACCGAAAATGATCTTGCCGATGCCGATGGCAACGAAGGCGGCGATCACACCCACATACCAGGGAGCCGTTCCGGGTAGGGACATGGTCAAGATGATCCCGGTGACCAGCGCTGAACAGTCTTTGATGGTCGCCGGGCGGTCCCGCATCCGTAGGAAGAGCAGCTCCGCCAGCAGACATCCGCCGGTACAGACAGCCAATTGGAAAAGAGCATAGCCGCGAAAGACATACAGGGACATGACCACCACCGGCGCCAAGGCAATCAGCACATCCACCATCATCCGGCGGGTACTGGACGCCGTTTGCACCAGATGGGGAGACGGCGAAACATGGATCACCGGAGCGGCCGGTTCATTGGAGTTGGGTTCCTGCATAGGGTTCGACTTCTCCATTATTCACCCTCCCTCCGATTTTCAGCCGTAACCCGGGCCTTGCCGGCCCGGATCAGCTGTACCAGCGGAATGTGGGCCGGACAGGTATAGGCACAAGACCCACACTCGAAGCAGGCCATGATGTTGTATCGACGAGACAAGCCGATGTTTTGGTACCGGGATGCCAGAGCGATCTTGGTGGGCACCAGGTTCATGGGGCATACGTCCACGCACTTGCCGCAGCGCACACAGGCACTTTCCTCGCCGGCCCGAACTTCTTCTTCCGACATCACGGTGAGCCCCCCGGCCCCCTTGGTGACCGGCGTCTCCGGGTTGGAAAAGGCGAATCCCATCATGGGGCCACCAGCCACCAAACGGGCGGCATTGGGCGTCAAACCACCGCAAAAATCAATCAGGGCGCCGAAAGAAATTCCGATGGGTGCCAGCACATTGGACGGCTTGACGATCCCGCCGCCGGTGACGCTGATCACCCGGTGGGTCAGAGGCTTATTGTGGATCACGGCCCGGGCCACGGCCGCTATGGTGGCCACATTGCTCATGGCCACGCCCACATCGGCAGGCAACCCCCCCAGGGGCACCTGGCGCTTGAGCAGCGCCTGGATCAAATGTTTCTCGCTGCCCTGGGGATATTTGGTCTTGACCACGCCGATCTGAATACCGGTTCCCTCGGCCGCTTGGCGAATGGCCGCCACGGCCGGGATTTTGTTGTCCTCGATGCCGATGACGATGCGCTCGGCGCCCACGCTGCGGGCTGCCAACAGGGCTCCGGTAACGATGGGGGCCGACGCTTCCAGCATCAGCCGGTAGTCCGAAGTCAGGTAGGGCTCGCACTCGCAGCCGTTGACGACCAGGGTATGGATGGGTTTCTTGTCACTGGGCGTGATCTTCACGTGGGTGGGAAAGGCCGCCCCGCCCAGGCCCACCAGGCCGGCAGCACTGATGTCGCGGCTGATCAGCTCGGGATCGTAGGCCTCCAGACCAGTGGTCGGCCAATGGCCGCCGTAGATTTCCTCCCACAGGTCCCGGTCCGAGGGAATTTCGCCGTCGGTCTTGATGGGCAGGGTGTCCATGTGTCGGCCGTTGGCCAGCGTCATGCGCATGGGGCGCTGGACGACGCCGGGCACGGATGCATGCAAAGTAGTGGAGACAAAAGATGCGCCCTTGCCGATCAACTCGCCCCACCCAACGGTCTGGCGAGCTTTTACCATCGGTTCGCAGGGGCCACCGATATTCTGGTGCAACGAAAGCACCACCTTGTCCGGCGTGGGCATCACACGGATAGACGCGTCCTTGGCCAGATCCTTGTGGTCCGGCGGATGGACGCCATGGGCGAAGGTGCCGTTGCCGTCATAGCCCGTCGATTTCAGCGCCATGGTCCTGCCTTCGATTGTTCAAAAATTTGTATTGAAAGGATTTAAAATTTTCGGACCGAACACTTTTGACAGACTCGTAAAAAGTCGCCAGGCATGTCATTCCCGCGAAGATGAAAACCTATAACCAATTGAAACTACAGGATTCCCGTCTTCACGGGAATGACAAAAATGGAACGGTTTTGACTTTTTACGAACGCATCAATTTTGAGAGTTTAAAGATTTCATTCGGGTTGGGCATTCTATGAACTCTTTCAAGATGCTCGATAATATTGATTTCAATACCGAGTTTTCTTGCCAACTCCCAAATCGTATAACCAGCATCAATTCCAATTGATTACTTATAAGGCCTCGATAGCCTCGGTCAGCTCAGGCAGGAAATCGAGGATGTCGGCTTCGATACCCACGTCGGCCACTTGGAAGATGGGTGCCTTGACGTTCTTGTTGATGGCCACGATGAACGGCGAGCCCTTGATGCCGCCCATGTGCTGGAAGCTGCCGGAGATGCCGCAGGCCATGTAGACCTTGGGCTTGACCGTCTGGCCGGAGGTACCCACCTGACGGGACTTCTCAAGCCATTTGGCGTCGACGATGGGCCGTGAACAGGAGACCACGGCCCCCATGGCCTCGGCCAGTTCTTCGGCCACCTCGATGTTGTCTTCGTCCTCGATGCCGCGGCCCACGGAAACCAGTACGTCGGACTTGGTGATATCCACGTCGCCCACCTCGGCTTCCACTATTTCCAGGAAAGTGCGTTTGGCCGTCAGGTCCCCGGCATCACCGGACTTGTCTTCCACACTGCCGCCGGCGGACTTGCTCTCGTCCGGGGCAAAGGCGCCGGGGCGCACGTTGACGACCGCCCCGGCCGAAATATCGGCGGTCACATGGGTGCTGACCATGCCGCTGTACTCCTGGCGAATCACCTTCAGGTCGGTCCCGTCCACGCCCTCGATGTCCACCACATCGGCAATGAAGGCCGAATCCAGCTTGATGGACAGGCCGGGGGCCAGGTCCATGCCGAACGTGTCATGGGGAACCAGCACGATGGCGTCGCCGGGAAGCACGTTGACCAGCAGTTTGCGGATGACTTCTGCATTGGGGTAGGCCAGGGCGTCCAGGTTAAACTTGAGCACCTTGGCATAAGAACCGGCCACGTCTTCGGCAACGGCGTCAACGTCGGCGCCCGACCCTGTAACGATGGCGGTCACGGCCGCGCCGGCATCGATTTTCCTGGCCGCAGCCACCATTTCAAGGGCCGAATCGTCGGCCACGCCACCTTTGTGTGTGATGTATGCATAGATATCAGCCATTATTTCAACCCTCCTTTGGCCTTCAAGAGTTCGATCAGCTTGGCAATGATCTCTTCGGTGCTGCCTTCCAGCATCTCGGCGCCGTCACCCATTTCAGGTACGAAGTAGTCAAGGCGCTTGACCTTGGCGCCGGCGGCGCCCACAGTGGCCGCGTCCACGCCCAGATCGGCGGCGCCGTGCTGTGGAATCTCCACCGAGGCCACCTTGCGGATGCCGCGGATACCCACGTAGCGCGGTTCGTTGATACCGGTCTGGATGGACAATACGCAGGGCAGCGCAATCTCGTTCATCTCCTGGTTGCCGCCTTCGATTTCACGGCCCACCTTGAGCTTGTCGCCATCCACATCGATTTTATTGACCAGTGACGCGTAAGGATAGTCCAGCATGGCCGCCAGCATGCCACCCACCTGGGCCGCCCCGTCATCAGCCTGAGCACCGGTTAGGATCAGGTCGTATTTCCCTTTTTCAACGGCTGCTTTGAGCAGGGTGGCCACGCCCTTGCCGTCGGATCCGTCGAAGGCGTCATCACTCAGCAAAAGGCCGTTGTCGGCGCCCATGGCCATCTCCCGGCGCAGCACCTCTTCGGACTCGTCGTCGCCCACGGTGACCACGGTCACGCTGCCGCCCACGTTGTCGCGGATCTGGATGGCCTCTTCCACGGCGTAATTGTCCCACTCGTTGACCGAGTACACCAGGTCGTCGCGTTCGATATCGCTGCCGTCGCCGTTGACCTCGATCTCGTTTTCAGCGGTATCGGGTACCCGCTTGACACAGACTAAGATTTTCATCTCTTTTCTCCTTATTGATGTTCGGAGTGAATCGCAAATTGGAGGAGCGATCTCATTCCAGAGCCGGAGGTGCCAATGGCAAAAAAAACCTTAACCAGGATGGTTATTGCCAAATATAGCTTCTCTGAAGTGAGACCGCTCCACAAATCATATCCACTAAATTACTCCATATGCTGGATAATCAATTCCGAAAGGTCGATGGCCTCCATCTTGCTCTCCATGCCGGCCACCTTGATGGCGTCCTCCATGTTGACCAGGCAGAAGGGGCAGGCCGTGACGATCACGTTGGCGCCGGCCTTGGCGGCCATCTCCACCCGCAGCACGCCCATGCGCTGCTCTTCCTCCGGTTCGTAGAACAGCATCAGGCCGCCGCCGCCGCAGCAGAACGACCGGTCGCGGCAGCGCTCCATCTCCACCCGCTTGAGCCCGGCAATGGCATCCAGGGCCGATCGCGGGTCGTCGTAGACATCGTTATGACGTCCCAGGTAACACGGATCGTGATAAGTATAGACCTTGCCGTCACCGTTGGCGCCTTTCAGCCGGATGGCGCCGGATTTCACATTTCGGGCGATAAACTGGCTGATGTGTTCCACCGGCGGCAACCCCTGGTAGTCATTCTTCAGGGCGTTGTAGGCATGTGGGTCGGCGGTGATGATGTGCTTGACACCACTGTTCAAAATGGCATCAGTATTGGTCTCCTTGATGGTCTGGAACAACATTTCTTCACCAAACCGACGAATTTCGTTTCCGCTGTCTTTCTCCTTCTTGCCCAAAATACCGAAATCCGCACCGGCCCTTGACAGGACGGTGGCTGTGGCTCGGCCAATCTCCTGCATCCGGTCGTCATAGGAGGTGATGCTGTCCACGAAATAGAGGGCCTCGGCGGAGTCTTTCTTGGCCAGGTCCTTGACGGGCACATCGGCAGGCAGGTCCTTGGTCCAGTCGGCCCGTTTCTTCTCCATCTTACCCCAGGGGTTGCCACGTTTTTCAAGGGCCTTCAAGGGCTTTTGCAGGCTCTGGGGCACCATGCCCTCATCGACCATGCCACGGCGCAGGTCCACGATCTTGTCGATGTATTCGATGCCGATGGGGCACTCCTGCTCACAGGCGCCGCAGGTGGTGCAGGACCAGATCTCGTCTTCCTCATAGGTCGTGCCGATCAGATCCTCGCTCTTTTTGATAGGCGCACCGTAGGGGTAGATGGGGTAGTTCTTGAAGGTCAGGTCGCGCCCCTTGATGGAGATGAAGCGTGGCGACAGGGGCCGCCCCACGGCATTGGCCGGGCAGTTGTCCGAGCAACGGCCGCAGTCGGCGCACGAATAGAAATCCAGGATGTGCTTCCAGGTGAAGTCTTCCAGCTTCTTGACACCGAAGGATTCCAGGTCGTCCAGTTCATCATCCTTGATGCCGTGGCGTACCGGCTTGATGTTGCCCCGGTCGATGCGCATGAAAAAAACGTTGAAAAGCGAGGTGATCACGTGAAAATGCTTGCCCAGGGGCAAAAAGCAGAGAAAGAAGAAGAAGGTCAGGTCGTGGACGTAATAGGCCATGATGTGGATGGCCTGGAGCGCCTGGATGGAAGTGGACAGCAGGGACTGCTTGAACAGCCAGGCCAGGCTCAGCGGAGCCAAGAACTCGGCATGCAGACCGGCTTGGGTATTGGCCGCCACGCTGCTGGCCTCGAAAAGGCTTTCGGAGATCATCAAGGTGGAAATCATGCCCAGCACGAAGAGGGCCTCGGCCGTGTGATCCTTGCCATACTTGTCCGGCACTTTGTACCGTTCCGGTTTCACCACGGCCCGCCGCCAGGCGGCGATGGCGCAGGCAATCAGCACGACGGTGGCGGCGTAGTCCTTGAAAAAATTGTATATGTGGCCGACAACACCGCCAAAGCCGGGCATGACGAAGCTTTCGCTAATGCCGATGATCACCAACGAGCAGGAGCGGACACTGAGAATCAGAAACCCGGCGAAGATGACGATATGCACCACACCGGCCAGCATGTACCGCGGCTGCCGGTACTGGCCCAGCCAGATCTTGAGCACGTTGAAGAGACGGACGGGAATCCGGTCCAGGCGTTTGTCCGGCGCGGACCTTACCAACGGGACCGATCGAAGCGCCATGATGTAGGCAAAGACTACCATCCCGACGATCGGAATTAGTATGGAAAGAATAACCGTCGGAATCCCCAAGAAAGTTAATTTTGCCGGGGGCAGTAAAACAGGTGTCATAGGAATCGTCCTCTTCTGCAAATAAAATTAATCGTATTCATAAACCCCTCTGCCTGTTTTTCTGCCGAAATTGCCAGCACGCACCATTTTTCTGAGCAAGGGAGACGGTCGGTATTTATCTCCCAACTCGGCATGCAGATTGTCCATGACTTTCAGAAGGGTGTCGAGACCGACCATGTCGGCGAGGGCAAGGGGGCCGATGGGATGATTGCATCCCAGTACCATTCCCTTGTCGATATCCTCTGCACTGGCGATTCCGGACTCCAAAACGTAAAAAGCCTCATTGATGGTTGGGCAAAGGATGCGGTTAACGGTGAACGCCGGCGCCTCGTTGACGATGATCACCTCCTTGCCGAGTGTTTCGCCCCACGCTTTTGCGGTGGCGAGGGTTTCGTCGTCGGTTTCATGCCCCTTGATGATTTCGAGAAGACGCATGACCGGGACCGGATTGAAGAAATGGGTCCCGATGACTTTTTTGGCCCGAGCGGTCGAGGCGGCGATCTCGGTGATGCTGATCCCGGAGGTGTTGGTGAAAAAAAGGCAGCGATCCGGGACAATCGCTTCCAGATCCCTGAACAGTCGTTGTTTGATGCCGAGCACCTCGACGATCACTTCCACTGCGATATCCGCGTCCGCGGCGGCCGTTTCAAGATCGACCGTCGGTGTGATCCTGCCCAGCACGGCATCCATCTCCGCTTGGGTTTTTCGACCCTTTTTTACATCCCGGGCGAGGTTCTTTGTTATCGTCTGCATTCCGTTGTCGACAAAACGCTGTTCGATGTCCCGCAGGGTTACCTGATATCCGGTTTGGGCACAAACCTGTGCGATGCCATTCCCCATCAATCCTGCGCCTAAAACGCATATTTTCTTGATGTCCATTTTTTTTTCTTTCATTTCATCTTTCCCAGAATAGCGCCGGCGATGGTGTTCTTCTGAATCTCCTTGGTTCCTTCATAAATTTCGGTAATTTTGGCATCCCGATAAAACCGCTCGACCTCGTATTCTTGCATGTAGCCGTAGCCACCCATCAGCTGGATCGCCTCGTCGGCAACTTCCACTGCCGTACGCGCGGCATACATTTTGGCCATGGAGGTCAACTTGGGATCGATGCGACCCTGATCGAAGTTCCATGCGGCTTTGTAAGTGATCATCCGCGCACATTCGATTTTTGTGGCCATGTCGGCGATCTTGTGCTGGTTGACCTGAAACTGAGCGATTTTCTTACCGAACTGTTCCCGCTGTTTGATGTAGTCAAGCGCCCTGTCGAAGGCTCCCTGGGCCGTACCCAGCGCCTGGGCGGCAACGAGGATGCGGCTTTCATCGAAAAATTCCAGCAATTGGTAAAACCCCTTGTTCGCTTTGCCGATCAGATTGTCCAGGGGGACCCTGACATCCTTAAAGATCACCTCGGCGGTGTAGGAGATCGTAATTCCCATCTTTTTTCCTACGTCCTGGGTAGAGACTCCCGGATTGTCCGCTTCCACGAGAATGAGGCTGAGCCCCCTGTATGAAGGAGCGGCATCCGGGTCCGTCAGGCACAGCACGCAATAAAAGCCAGCCAGGGGGCCGCTGTTGGTAATAAACATTTTGGTTCCGTTAATGAGCCAGTCGTTACCGTCCTTGATGGCGGTGGTGTTGACCGTAGTAATATCAGACCCGTGGTCCGGTTCCGTGAAGGCGCCACAGGAAAGACACTCGCCTTCGGCGACCTTGGGAAGCCACTTGGATTTTTGTTCATCGCTGCCGTGGTGCAGAATGATTTCAGATGCGAAGTCGGCAATGAGCAAGCACGTACCGACCGTGCTGTCTCCACGGGCCAGCTCTTCGGCGACGATGATGTTCTCAAGGCATCCGAGTCCCATTCCCGAATACTTCTCCGGGTAGTGTATGCCGATGAAACCGAGCTCCGCCGCTTTTTTCCAAATTGCTTTGGGATAGTCGTGGTTCTCAACGAGTTCCTCGATAATTTCCTTTTTAAATTCGCCCTTTACAAATTCTCTAACGGCTTTCTGGATCTCTTTCTGCTCTCGGCTGAGTTCAAAGTCCATATTTCTCCTCCGGTTCCTGTTGAATGGATTGAAATTGCTGTCGCGAATATGCGTCGTCGTTGCCCGATGATCAGGTGATCATTTCCAGTGCGCAGGCCATGGAGACGCCCCCGCCGCCGCACAAGGTGGCAAGACCTAAACTGTTTCCTCTTTTTTTCATTGCATGGATCAAGGTAACCATGATGCGGCAGCCGGTGGCCCCGACCGGATGGCCCAACCCGATACCAGAGCCGTTGACGTTGGTGATCTCGCGATTCAACCCTAAATCACGCTCGCAACCGATATATTGCGCGGCGAAGGCTTCATTTACTTCTACCAGATCGAAATCGGCCACTTTCAAGCCGCTTCGGTCGGTGAGGTCATTGACAGCCGGGACCGGTGACAAACCCATGAGGGCGGGATGGCAGGCTCCCTTGCCGGTGGCGTGAATTCTCGCCATCGGGGGAAGGCCCAGTTCCTTGGCCTTATCGGCAGACATGAGCAGCATGGCGGCGGCACCGTCGTTGATGCCGCTGGCGTTTCCGGCGGTAACGGTTCCGGTTTTCGGGACGAAGGCGGGTGGCAGCTCGCGCAACTGATCCATTGTCAGGCCCGGCCTGAAGTGTTCATCCTTGTCGAAGATCAGTGGTTCCTTTTTGCGGCGGGGGACCGGTACAGGAACGATTTCGTCGGCAAAGGTGCCATCCAGGGTTGCCCGTTCGGCGTTGTTCTGGCTGCGCAGGGCCACTTCGTCCATCTCTTCCCGGCTGATACCCATTTTCTGGGCGACAAACTCGGCGGTGTGGCCCATGATGTAGGGTTTTCCGACAAAATGACTGGCCGGCGCCTGGGTCGTGTCCACCGGGGCGTCGGCTTCCAGCGGAAGCAGGTGGGATCCGGCGTGCAGCGCGTGAATCATGGCATCCACAAAGGTATTATCCTGAAGACGGCAACCCCAGCGCGCACCGGGAACAGTGTACGGTGCACCGGACATATGCTCCACACCGCCCGCGAGAATTACGTCGGCCATGCCGGCCTGAATCATGGCCATGCCGGAGATGGTGGCTTCCATTCCGGAAATGCAGGCCCGATTCATTGTCACGGCCGGGACCGTATTGGGAATACCGGCCATGAGGGCTCCAACACGGGCCACATTCAGATTGTCATGGTGCTCGAGGCAGCAGCCGAATCGAACGTCGTCAATTATGGATGGATCGATACCGGCGCGTCGAATCGCCTCCTGCATGGCAACGCTGGCCAGAAAAGGTCCGTTAAGGCTTTTTAACGTGCCGCCGAAGGCTCCGATGGCCGTCCGGCAAGTACTGATAATGACGACATCTCTCATTATTTTCTCCTGGTTGGTAGGTTTAACAGAAATCATTTAAAGAAGCAGAATCCGCGCCACTTGATGAATATTTTCATTTTTAGTCAAGAAAGGGCTGTATAGAAATGTTATGTGGGGGTTATTATATAAGAATAACTAAAAGTTAAAATTCTAATACCCTTGATGAATCGGGCTGATTCATCTAAAAACCTTTTTAAGAACGTATATACCGCATTTAAAATTCCTGACCATGGGAGAGAAAAGGCTGGACTATGGTACGGATTATGATATTCTGCTCTATAGTACAGTTGACGCCGGTAACAACGAAGGGTTTCGTACGAGGGATAAATCCGCTTTTCAATTCCTACAGAGAAGAACGTCATGAACGCTAACGAAAGCGATTTTTTTCGTGAGGCGGCTTTGCGGATCTGCAGCAGCCTCGAAATTGAGATTGCCATGCAGCGGTGCCTTGAGTACTTATGCCGATTCCTGCCGGCCTCACATTTTTGTTTTCATATCTATGACCGTGAACTCGGCATTGTGGAGACAGTGGCCATGGCCACGATCGACGACGCACAGACCATGGCCTTGCGCACGCCCTTGTCTCCAAGAGGCCGGCGACAGGTCGAAGATCAACGTTCCCTGCGAACCAAACAGGTGAATCGTTTGGGAGACGATGCGGTGGCGGGTCCGGTTGCCCGTCAATTGGGGGTGCCCCACTTGTCCGGGTTGCTCCTGGACCTGGCTCTCGAGGGAAAATTTGTGGGGACGGTTTCCGTTTTTTGCGAGCCGAACATCAAATTCAATCACCATCATGAGAAATTGCTTGCCATTTTGAATGAACCCTTTGCCATTGCCCTGGCAAACTGCATACGGTTTAGGGAGCTTCAAGTGTTGCGCGAAATGTTGGAGGACGATAATCGTTATCTTCAAGAAGAGTTGCGCCACATCGCCGGGGACGAAGTGGTCGGCGGCGATCTCGGATTGAAAGCAGTGATGGAGTTGGTAAATCAGGTTGCGGCGCTCAACAGTCCCGTTCTGTTGATGGGAGAAACCGGGGTGGGCAAGGAAGTGATCGCCAACGCGATTCATAAGCTTTCGCTGAGATGTAACGGCCCCTTCATCCGCGTGAATTGTGGCGCTATGCCGGCTACGCTGATGGACAGCGAGTTGTTCGGGCATGAGAAAGGTGCGTTTACCGGTGCCGTATCACGTAAACGCGGCCGGTTCGAACGAGCAGACGGCGGGACGATCTTTCTGGACGAGATCGCAGAACTGTCGCCAGAGGCGCAAGTCAGGCTTCTTCGCGTCTTGCAGGAGAAGGAAATTGAGCGTGTTGGGGGCATCGAAACGATTCCCGTGGATATACGAGTCCTTGCGGCAACACACCGGAATTTAGAAAAAATGGTGGCCGATGGCGGATTTCGGGAAGACTTGTACTACCGGTTGCGGGTTTTTCCGATTACCATCCCTCCTCTACGAAAGCGACGGCAGGATATTCCGGCATTGTTATCCCATTTCATACAGAAGAAATCCAGGGAGATGAAACGGTCGATCATGCCGCGTGTCGAAACCGGCACCTTAGATATGCTGCTGCGTTATCCATGGCCGGGAAATGTACGTGAACTGGAAAACGCCGTGGAGCGTGATCTGATTCTCTGCAAGAAAGGCACACTGACTTTTCGGGACATCCTCTCTTCGGTAATGGATGGCCAGACGGGCAGTGAATCACATGTTGTCGAAGAAGACAAGGTCGTGTTGCCCCTTGATGCGGTCATGTCTATCTACATCCGAAAAGTACTCAAGCAATGTAACGGTCAGATTGAGGGAGAGAAGGGGGCTGCCAAATTACTTGCCATTCACCCATCCACCTTGCGAAAACGAATGAAAAAGCTGGGTATTCCCTTTGGGCGGGAGGTTAAAAAAAATAGTAGTAAGAAACGCTAGAGTAAACGATCCAACATTTGCTTTACGAAAGTGTACGGATCCAGTTCTCGCGCGAGGATTTTCCGGACGGCGTTTTCTATTTCGTGGCTTTCGGCATGCCGTCTTTCCAAACGACGGGCGACTTCCTTTTCCAGTAGACCGGATATTTCATCTCTGATTTTCTTCTCGCGTCGATCGGTTTCGGTATCACGTAGCCCGCGTCCATTCATCAGTATGTCGGCGACTTTTGGGATGCCCTCACCCGTCGTGGCGACGGTTTTTTCCACGGGAATTTCCTTTGCATGTTCGTCGGCCGCGAGTTCCAGCATCGCGCGGATGTCGGCCGCTGCTTGATCCGATCCTTCATGGTCGGCCTTGTTGATGATGAATATGTCAGCGATCTCCATTATTCCGGCCTTGATCGCCTGAACGCCGTCGCCCATTCCCGGGACGCAGACGACCGAGACCATATCGGCCGTTTTGACCACATCCACCTCATCTTGACCGACCCCCACGGTTTCGATGAGAATCGTGTCCATTCCGAAGGCGTCCATGATTTTGACTACATCCCTTGCTGCGACGCATAGTCCGCCAAGGGCGCCACGGGTAGCCATGGAACGAAAGAAAATATCGTTGCTGGCGGTCACTTGATTCATCCGCAAGCGATCCCCCAACAGGGCACCCCCTGAAAATGGACTGGATGGATCGACGGCGATAATTCCCACCCGGCGTGATTCGTCAGCCATGATGCGGGCCAGGCGGTCCGTGAGGGTGCTCTTGCCGGCACCGGGGGACCCGGTAATGCCGATGATTCGGGCGCGACCGGTATACGGATAGATCCTTTGCATGGCCTCGATCCACCCGGAATCCCGGTTTTCGACCCTTGTGATCAACCTTGCAAGGGCGCGTACCGATCCATTTTGCATCTCTTCGATTAGCTGTTTCCAGTCCATTTTCATATGGCTATGCTATTTCCCTTTAAACGTCGGTTCCCTCTTTTCCATAAAAGCCTTGAACCCTTCCATGAAGTCATCGCTTTTCAGGCAGACATCCAGAACGTAGGACTCGTAGTCCAAGGCCTGGGGTAAATCCATTTTCAGAAAATTCTGGAGGCCTCTTTTTGCGAAAGCGATGGGGATTGGCGCGTTGCCGGCGATTTTTCCAGCGAGTTCATCTGTCGCCTGTCCGAGCTGATCATGGGGAACCAGCCGATTGATCATTCCGAGCTTCAGGGCCTCTTGGGCATCGATAACTTCACCGCTGAAAATGAGCTCGGCCGCCTTGGCGTAACCTACCAACCTGGGCAAGAAATGAATACCTCCCCAGTCGGGATGGGCTCCCCGGCGGGTAAAGACCTGGCCGAAACGTGCTTTTTCGCTGGCGATCCGGATGTCGCAGGAGAGTGCCAGATTGCAGCCGCCGCCTGCGGCGACGCCGTTGACCGCTGCGATGACCGGCTTTTCCACGGAATTGATGGCCAAAACGATCTTGGACATGGCGTGTCTTTCGTTGGATACCGTATCGGCCAGTGCCTGGGTTTTTCCGGAAACGAATTCATCCACATCACCGCCCGCGCAAAAGGCCTTGCCCGCGCCGGTGATAACGATCACCCGAACCTCCTTGTCCGAACAGGAATCCTCGACTGCTTCCAAGAGCTCTTGCCTCATTCTGCCACCGAAGGCGTTGTACTTTTCCGGCCGGTTGAGGGTTATGGTCGCGATTGAGTCCTTCTTTTCACATAGAACGTATTCCCACCCCATCTATCTCTCCCGTTGAAAGTTCTTGAAGACCCTTTCCGAAATGGTATGGGCCGCCTCGATCATTTCAGGGAAGACGGCACCAATGTCTTTAACATTTTGAATCAGACCGGCGATCTGACCGGCCGGCATGATCGCCGAGTCCGCATCTCCCCCTGATTGAATGTATTGTCTGTCCGCGGCGTCACCCTGGATCTGACGATCTTCCTCACTTTTCACAGGATTCAGGATTGACACTGCGGCCTTGTTCTTCAACACTCGAATGGGCATGGCGTTTTTCCCGAGAAGGGTGGTCGATTGGCTACGCGCCATAATGAGAAGCTCCTTAAAAAAATCCGGAACCGGCGCTTTATCCGTCGCGACGAAACGCGTCCCCACCTCCACGCCTTCAGCACCGAAAGCGAACGCTGCCACGAGTCCCCGGGCGTCAGCGATACCACCGGCGGCGATCACGGGAATTTGCAAGGCATCGACAAGCATGGGTACCAGACAGAAGGTCGTGGCGCCATCCCGTCCCACGTGGCCGCCGGCCTCGTGACCTGTGGCGATGACGGCATCGACGCCGGCGGACTCCGCCTTCAGGGCCATTTCCACCGAGGAAACCTTGTGCAGCACCTTGACTCCGGAGTTCCGGAGCAGTTCGATGATTCTGGTCGGATTGCCCGCCGATGTGGTGATCGTGCGGATTCCGCATTGCGTGCAGACCTCCAGTTGGTCGATAGCGTTTTTTCTGTAGATCGGGATGTTTACCCCGAAAGGCCGGTCCGTCCGGCGGTGTGCTTTGTCGATCTCTTCTCGGAGGCGGTCCGGCGAGAGGCCGGAAGCCGCGATTTGGCCGAATCCACCGCTGTTTGAAACGGCGGCGGCCATCTCCCCCAGTGTGATCAGGCGCATCGGACCGAGGAACAGCGGGTAGTCAATGCCTATGAGTTTTGAAAGACGATTCGATTTCATGAAGGCTATCCTTGACCGGAAAACGGATTTCAGGCGAGCTTCGACCGGATGAACGCGGCCACGTCCTTGATGGCGCTTCCGGCTGTGAAAATGCCGGCAACGCCCATTTCCGATAATTCCGCATGGTCTTTTTCCGGTACGATTCCGCCGATGATGACCATCACATCACCGGCATCGCGTTCCCTCAGTTGATCGAGAACCTTTCGGGTCAGGGAGATATGGGCACCGGAAAGAATCGACAGCCCGACCACGTTCACATCCTCCTGGATTGCCGCCGTGACGATCTGGTCGGTGGTTTGCCGCAGCCCCGTGTAGATGACCTCGAATCCGAGGTCTCTCAGGCCGTAGGCGATGACCCGGGCGCCCCGCTCATGGCCGTCCAGCCCGGGTTTTGCGATCAGGACTCTGATTTTCTTTTTCTCATCCATGGATGTCCTCGTATCTATGGCATCCCCGGCCGAGATGTCCGGGGATGCATAACCAAGTGTTTATACAAGTCCCTTGTCCACGCCGCAGGCGGCCAGTCGTTCAAATTCATCCGCAGGTTTGAAGAAAGGAATCGTGTATTTTTCATAAAGCGCCTGCAACCGGCTCAGGGTCGCCTTCACGCCAATGTTGCTCACGTAGCGGGCGGGACCGTGCCAGCAATCGGGGAATCCGATGCCGAGTACCGCCGCAAGGTCCATGCTATAGTAGCTTTTCACGACGCCCTCATCGAGACAGTGGAACGCCTGGTTGGCCATGGCGAGCAGGAGCATCGCCTTTGCCTCTTCATCGTCCGGCGTCGGCCGTTCGCCGTCGGAAACGATGAACTGCCGCGCCGTTTCGTCGGGTTCCATGCCGTTCTTGTAAAAGCAGGGTTTGCCGGCACCGACATACCCGGCCTCGTACATCCTGATCAAGGTGTTTGGCATTACCATCAGTTCCGGACGTTTTTCCTGCATGTTCAGGCCTGCATGGTAGATGACGTTTCCGCCCGCAGTGCCGTAAATGTTCAGCGGCCCCTGAGGAAAGCCGGCTTCCAGCGCCAAGCGGTCGACGTGCCACGGATCCAGGCCCAATTCCGCCAGGCAGAACCCGGTCATAACATAGACGCCGAAGGTTCTGCTGGTGTAGAAACCGGGACCATCGCCCACGACCACGCAGGTCTTGCCCTGCTGTTGTCCGGAAAGCAGGGCCGTCGCCAACGCGGCTTCGGAGGTCTGCGGACCCTGAATAACCTCGAGAAGCGGCATCAGGGGGACTGGAGAGAAGTAGTGCATTCCGACGACTTGTTCGGGGCGACTTGATTCGGCGGCGATTTCCTGCATTTGCATGGTTGACGTATTGGATGCGAAGACGATGTCCGGGTTGATTGCCTGTACCTTGTTTAGGATTTTTCGTTTCAGGCCGATTTCCTCGAATACGGCTTCGATAACCAGGGATACGTTTTTCAGTTCGTTGTAGTCGTCGGACACCCGGATTTTTTCAAGAAGCGTGTCCCTTCGCTGGGCGGACCACTTCCCTTTTTGCACGAGGGGCTCCAACCCTTTTTCGATTTTCTCCTTCGCGGCCTGGGCCGTTTGTTGGTCCACATCGATCAGAACAACATTGATGCCTTTGTCAGCGCACACCTGAGCGATGCCCTGCCCCATCAATCCGGCGCCGATGATGGCGACTTCTGGCGCGGGCACCGCTTTTTTGGTGTTCGCGCGGGTGAGCTTCGGGGCGATGCTGTTCATCAGGAAGAAGAAATCGATCTTGTTTTTCACGTTTTGATCCGCGATGAGCGGTGCGAAGTAGTCCACTTCCTTGGCCGACGCTTCCTCGACGGGAAGTCCGATCCCATCGGCCATGGCGTCGATGGCGGCCCTTAGGTAGGGTTTTTCGGCACACGCGCAGAATTTCTTTCTCGCTTTTGCGATCACTTCCTTTTGTTCCGCAACGCTCAATCCGCCGGGGTCCTTCCAGTTGTCCGTGTAATTGCGGTTCACGAGGCCCGCGTTCGCCGACAGCCACTTTTGGGCTTCCGCCATGCCTTCCCCGGCGGGAACCATGGCCACGAGCCCGGTGTCGACATAGGCTTCCGCGGGAAGCACCTGTCCCTTCATGACGATATCCACGGCCTTTTCGACACCGACGATTCTCCGGAGCGTTTCAGGCCCCCCCCCGGCCGGAAAGAGACCGATGTTCACTTCGGGCAGGCCCAGTTTGGTTCCAGGAGAGGCGAAAATTTTATCGCAGCACCAGAGCAGGGTCTCGAAACCACCGCCCAGGGCCGTTTGGCCAGGCAGCACCGCGGCCACCGGAAAGGGGCTTTTCGCCAGTCCCGACAGTGAATCCTGGAGTTTCAGCACGATGTACTTTAGATTAAATGGAGATCCGTCTTTCATGATCTCCATCAGGTTGGCACCGTCGAGGAAGCTTTTCTTCTTGCCCGACAGAAGTATCACCCCGTTAACGTTGTCCCGGTTGGCCATTTTCGTGGCCGCGGCAAGATCCTTGATGAACTGTTCGCCGATGGTGTTGACCGGGCCGGCGCTATCTATCACGAACGTCGCGATTTTCGTATCGGAATCAATCTGGTATTTTACTTCCGGCATGTCTTTCTCCTTTCAAGCCGAGCATCCAAGTTTTCCTACAGGCGTGATTTCAAACGCGAACCAAGATCGCCTCACCTTGGGTCAATCCGCCACAGATGGCCGCCACGCCAAGTCCGCCGCCCCTTCGTCTCAACTCGTACATCATGGACATCGTGATTCTGAGTCCGGATGCGCCGACCGGGTGTCCGATGGCGATGGCTCCGCCGTTGACATTGGTTTTTTCAATCAGCGCATGCCATTTTTTGTCGTCGTTTTCGGACAGGATCCGCGTGCTGACCAATGGCATGGCGGCAAAGGCTTCATTGATCTCAATGAGATCTATGTCATCGATGGTGTTTTCTGTCCTGGAAAGAATCTTCTTGATGGCGCTCGCCGGAATCCATGAGATGCCGTAGGGCATATCGGTATCTCCCACCTGATCGACAATCGTCCCCAAAATGGTCAATCCGAGAGCATTGGCCCTTTTTTCGGTCATCACGACCATGGCCGATGACCCGTCATTAAGTCCGGGCGCGTTTCCGGCCGTGGTGGTCTTGGCGCCAAATACGGGCGGCAGCATTTCGATACCGGCGACCGATCCCTGAGGTCTTGGCATTTCGTCGGTCGTGAACAGGTATTTCTGGCGGCCTTTTTTCACCATTATGGGAGAGATCTCGTCACCGAACTTGTTCTCCTTCATTGCCTGGGCCCATTTCAGGTGTGACCCCATGGCGAAGGTGTCTAGCATGCGTTTGGAGATCTTGTATTTTTCGGCGCCGTCGGAGGCATCCACGGCCACGGAGTGATACCCCGGATAGGAGATCGGAAAGATGGGATCGGGGAGATTGATCCCGCCGATCCGGACGCCTTCACGGAACTGGCGGCTGACGTGAGGGGTGCGGCTCATGGCCTCGATTCCGATCACCAGCGCGGACTCGATCTCACCCAGGCGTAGCCCCCAAAGCGCCATGCGAAGGGCGGAGAGTGGGGAGCAGCAGGCCGTGTCGATGGTGGTGGTGAAAACATCGAGGCCGAGCTTCAGGCCGATTTGTCTTCCGGTGACCGAGGCGGTTTCGAAGGCGCCTGGAATGCAATTGCCTACGAAAATTTGATCGATCTTGTCGCGGATCTCCGTTCCGGCGGCGTCCAGTGTGGAATTGGCTGCATGAACGGCTACGTCCAGCGGTTCCATCTGTGACAGAGATCCGAGGTATTTCCCGAATGGTGTCCTCTTGGCGCTCACGATAACACAATTTTCAGTCATCATGTCTTCTCCTCAATGGTTAAACTGTTTGTGGGTCCGAAAAATGAAAATTTTTGAAATCAGAAATAACGGCCTTGTCCCCAAGTCATAGTGAGGCGTTTGTGGCGTCTATGACTGATTTGATGTTTTCGACCTGGTCAAGAGCGGCAATGAGACCCGCCAGTTTTTCCGCCCCCCCCGCTCCCAGTAAAGGGGTGCATAAATCGTCGAATTTGGTTCTTATCTTGGCCTGTTTATCCTCGAGCGGCGGGATGTCCTTCAAGATATTGAATGTCTGCTCGTGTACCGCCCCTGAATTCGTCTCGATTTCTATTGTCGCCTCCAGGCCCTTGAACTCATCCGTATGGATTACATCGATCTTGTCCATAAATATCAATATTTCCGGGTCATTAACCCTTGCGTCGGTAAATGCCGCGATTCCGGTCTGTTTTCGGATGAGTGCATTTGCAAGGCAATAGGTAATACTGAACTTACCCTCGAGGCCGGATTTCGGTTGGTGGTTACCGGCGGCGTCCAGGGACAATTGCGAACAGAATACCCGCAGGGAAGCGATATCCGCTACGGCGAGACTGTTGTCGGCCACGATGGAAAGCGCACCCTCTATGGGGGAATGGGTGGCGTGGCAGGAGGCATGGTATTTCTGCGCCAGATTTTCGATGTCCCAGGTCTTTCCCAGCGTGCCGAGCACCTTGTGGTTCACCTCCCCCTTCAGTACCTGGAAAAAACCGTGACTTCCTTCGAGGATATCTTCGGCGCTGGAGAATCCATTCTCGGCCAGCAGGGCGGAAAGCATTCCCGCCTGGGAGGCACGACCGGCGTGAAAAGGCTTGCACATGGTCCCGAACACGCGCTTTAATCCCGATGCCTGCGTGCCTGCGATCCCCAGCGCATTTACCGTCTGTTTTTCGTCCAACCCCATCAATTTGGCACATCCTGCAGCCGAGGCGAAATGTCCAAGGGTCGAGGTGGCGTGCCAACCGCTCATGTAGTGGTCCATACCCCCGCAGGCGCCAATGGCGGCTCCCACTTTCAGTGCGGTGATGTAAGCGGTCAAAAAGGCTTTCCCCGATTTGCCGGTCCATTCTCCAAGGGCGAGAATCGACGGGAATATGGTCACAGACGGATGTCCCAGGAAAGCCTCAAGTGTATCGTCATAATCGAGTGCATGGGAGGCCGTTCCGTTGATGAGAGCTGCGTGACTGAGGCTGCTTTTTGTCCCATGGCCCAAAATGGTCGCTTGTGGATTTCCTCCCATGGTATCGGAGTAACTAAGCAGTTTTTTCACCGCGGGATCATCCTTGCCGGCCAGGGTCACACAGATCCAGTCCATAAAGGCGACTTTGGCGTGTTCGTAAACGGTCGCCGGTATCTCTTTCGTGTCGAGTTCCGCGATAAACCGCGCCAATTCTTTGGTCATTGCATCGGATGCTTGATTCATCGGTGGTTATCTCCTGTGTCGGTTTGAAGAAAACGAGTTCACGGTTTGCGCAAAGCCCAACAATTGTGGAAAGAGGAGGCTCGACGTAAATACCGGTTCGGGGTCGACTATTTCTTTTGCCAGGGCAGCCTCGCATCAGGATTGGTCCAGAAACGGGCCAAGAGAAACGATGTGAGCCCCCCACCCATGCAGAAGCAGGCATAAGTGATGCCTGTCCATGGCACCGATGATGAATGGATAACCACGCCCCCCCCTGCCAACAGGTTGACCCAACCCCAGGCCACATTGATCGTAGGGCTGGAGCTTTTCCCGAACGGTGTCATGTGCCTCTTGCCGCAAATCCCCTGAACAAGGTGAGGAATCGCGTTGAAAAGAAGAACTCCTGAAACCAGCGCTTCAAAATTGGTCACTTGAACCTCCTTATATCCGGCTACGCGGCCATCGGGCGGTCCCGAAATAGTGATGGTGTCCATCATGACTATAGTTTGGCGGGTTCAGCCTCTCCGAATACCTCTCTGAGTTGATCGCATATCTCCTGAAGGGTCGCATAGCATTTTACGCAGGCCAGTATATCCGGCATCAGATTCTTCGATTCGTCCTTTGCATTTTTCTTCAGGTTTCGCAGGCAACGACAGACCTCCTTGTTGTTCCGGTTCCTCTTTAATCGGGCGAGATTCTCGATCTGACGAGCCTCTGCCGTAGCCATCAGGTCGGCGGAATATAACTCCTCGACACTGCGGTCGATACTGACCTCGATCTCATGGGCACCGGTAAAGCAATTCACGCCGACGATGAATTCCTCCTGGTTTTCGATCTTTTTTTGTTTTTCATAACTGCTTTGGGCGACGGCTTTCTGCATGTATCCGTTTTCGATGGCGGCGACCGCTCCACCCATTTTTTCGATTTTTTCAACCTCCTCCGATGCGGCTTTTTCCATGTCGTTGGTCAAGGACTCCATGAAATACGACCCGGCCCACGGGTCCAGGACCTCACCCAGCTTGGCCTCGTATATGAGAATTCTTGTACCGTCATGGGAAAGTTGCTGCGCTTCGAGGCTGTGGCCCAATCCCAAAGGTTCGTCATAGGGCGGAAATGTCCCCGGTATACCGCCGGACATGCCAGCGGCCATTCCGCCGATGATCGCGCGGGATAGGTTGTTCAGCGGTCGCTGCAGCTGTGTGCTGCTGCAGCCGATGTGGGCCGTCGAAATCTGACGGATCAACATGCTTCTGGGGTTTTTGGCGCCGAAACGGTTTCTGAGCATTCCGGCCCACATTCTTCTGGCGGCGCGTTGAAAGGCGATCTCCTTGTAGAACTCCATACTCCCGCCGAAAGCGTTAAAAGTGAAGTTCGGCGCGAAGGCATCGATGTCCAGCCCGGCGTCGATCCCCGATTGAAGGTAGGCCGCACCGATGGCCATGCTAAATGCGAGATCCTGTCTTCTCGTAGCGCCCGCCTCACGCATATGGTAACCGCCGATACTGGTGATGTTGAAGCGGGGCATGTGCTTCGTGCAAAACGCGAGGGCGTCCCGAAAAAGGCGCAGGGAGGGGCTCGGTGGATAGATGTAGAGACCGCGACCGACGAACTCCTTGAGGATATCGTTTTGCGGCGTGCCACGCAATTTTTTCAACGGGATGCCGCGTTGCTCGGCAAGTGCCGCGTACATGGCGATAATCACGGCGGCGGGGGCGTTGATGGTGAAATTCGAGGCGATTTTGTCCAGATCGATATTCCCGCTATAGGGCTCGTATATCACCTCGAAATCCCGCAACGAGTCGATGGCCACGCCCACCCGTCCCACCTCACCCTCTGCCCAGGCATCGTCGGAATCGTAGCCACATTGGGTTGGTAGGTCCATGGCCATGTTGGGCGCGCCTTTCCTGCCCATGGTGTGCATGCGGATCAGGTAGTCCCGATAATCCTCGGATGTTCCGAAGCCTGCGTACTTTCCCGCACTGCTGGCCCCCCATTCGTGACGCGCCGATGCCTTGGCCAGCTTGCTCGCAAAGGCCTGCCAGCGGGGAAGGGGGGTATTGCCGGCAGTGAAGGGGTACTGACCGGGAAATCCGACCTTTTCCTCAAAGTCGAAGCCGTTGATGTCATCGGGCGTGAAAAACCGGGTGCAGGAGCGACTCAGGCCGTATTTCTCAAGTTGAGAAGAGACGGTCGTTTCTTGCCATTTCTTCTTCGCCAGTTTACTTTTTTGTTTATCCATTTTTTTATTCCTCAACGCCTGTATCGTCTCGTGCAGCGTCGACATCTGTTAAAAGATTGGTAAAACGCCGAACAATTGGTTTCCGAAAACGGGTAGGGATAGATACCGTTATCGAGATTACTAGAACCGTTTTGTTTCCTATGTCGTGTTCATCAGATACTTTTCCTTCAGTTCGGATTTCTTTATCTTGCCGGTGGCGGTCATGGGGAGTGTGCTGATGATTTCCAAATGGGTCGGAAACTTATATTTTGCGACTTTACCCGATAAAAACTCCCGAATATCTTGGATGGTAACCGGTTTTCCCTTTTCGGGGACAACAAATGCTTTGCCTGTTTCGCCCCACGTATCATCGGGAACACCGACGATTACGGCATTTTCGATATCCGGGTGATTGACCAGTATTTTTTCGATTTCCGCCGGGTAGACATTTTCACCGCCGGTCCGGTACATGTCCTTGGCGCGGTCGACAATGTAAAAATAGCCCTCTTCATCCATGTATCCCAGGTCGCCGGTAAACAAGCGGCCGTTGACGATAGTGCTCGCCGATTTTTCCGGCATGTTCCAGTATCCGGACATCACCGTCGGACCCGCGGCGACAATTTCGCCGATTTCACCAGGTGGAAGTTTCTTGCCGGTTTCATCCTCAATCCATATATCGGTAAAGAACCCAGGCAAACCGATGGAGCCTTCCTTGCGAAGAGTGTCCTTTTTGGGCAGTATCATCATTGCCGAATTTTCCGTCTGGCCGAACCCCTGCTGCATATTCAGTCCGTAACTTTCCAGATCGCGAAGCAGACTGGACGGCGTCCTTTCTCCTCCACCAAGGACGATGCGGACGTTACTGACGTCCACCGAATCGAGAGCGTCCTCTTTCAGGATAAAGCGCCACATGGTGGTTAGGGCGAAAATCACCGTTGGCTTGTACGTATTGATATCCTGGGTGAACTGATCGGGTTCGAAGCTTTTGCGCATTACAAAGGAAGCGCCGCGGCACAATACCGGTGTTGCGATGATGAAAAGACCGCCGGAGTGAAAAAGAGGCAGTTGGGATAGAAAAACGTCGTCCTCACGCATGTCCGTATACATCATGATCTGGAAACACTTGAAAAAGGTTTGGCCGTGGGAGAGCACCGCTCCCTTGGGTTGCCCGGTCACACCCGACGTATAGATAATTACGAATGGGTCGTCCAGGTCGATCAGTTCGGTGACTTCGGGTTCCGTCGATGACTGTCCGTCGATTGCCTCCCAGAAGTCCACTGCCCAATCGGGGGTAGCGAAATCTTTGGGGTTGCTTCCATGCAGGCAGAGGAATTTATCTGGGTCCACTTGTACCGAATTGTGGATCGGCTCGATCAACTTTCCGAAGGCGTCATGGAAGATCAACAGGCGCGATCCGCAATTGTTGAGTTGGTATTCCAATTCTCCGGATACCATTCGGCAGTTCAGGGGGACGAAGACCAGGCCGAGTTTGGCGGCGGCGAAGTATATGGACAGAAACTCGGTGCAGTTCAGCAGGTCGACTGAAATACGGTCCCCCTTTTTCAGTCCGACCGATTGAAAATAGTTGGCCAAACGGTTTGTGTCATCGTTTAGACGCTTATAAGTAATCGGATCGCCTTCGTAAATGAAGGCGTTTTTTTCTGGTGTCAATTGGGCCCTTTTTCTGATGATGGATCCTACATTCCATTTCATTTTTTTATCCCTTTTTTGCAAAAAGCGAAGTTGACCTAAGATGTTTTGTCGTCCAAACGATGCCATGCTTTCAAAGCGACAGAGCAAAAACTGCGCCACAACTAAAGATGCTTTGGTATGAAGATACGCGTTGGCTGAAAACCTGGACCAGTAATGGTCTGCGCTTTAGGAGCAACCGCGACGGATCGATTCGAATGAGGAAAGATAATGAAAGGACAGTACGCAGGTGAATGAAAAAAAAACGGCCACTACGGCCGTAAAAAAAGTATATTTGTCCGATGTGCTCGTGTCGACGAAGAGAACATGCTGCCGGGAAGAGGGCTTTTGATTGCAAAAATCGATAATGGATGAAAGATCTATAAGATGGTCCCGTCATTTGTATGGAGACATCACCTACCACTATCTCGAGAGCACCTGGTACCAGACCGATACCGAACAAACTGCCAAAAATAAAATTTGCCAGCCCGGCCGCACACGCCGCAAGCGTATAGCTCATCAAGGCACTGGAAGTGGCTTCCAGACCGGTGAAGTGACGATCCATGGCAATGGGAGCGGCAATCATCGAGGAGGCGGCACTGATTATCTCGTCCGGTTTTCTGACGCCGTCGCCTGGCATGATTGCCCTGCCTTACGGCCCGAAGATTTAGGAAGAAATCGCGGCCGTTGACAAAGCAGGGTCTCCCGGAAGGGAAGCGATGACCATTTGCGCGGCGATCCGATCCGTTTCGGCAGCCGTCAGGGAAGCCCCGTAATCGGCAAGCGGACGAAACGGCGTTTTTCGTCATGTCCGTTCCGTACCGTCCGGTCGGGAACCGTGGCTTTCCGTCCCACGATTGCCCGTGGTTTGGCAGACCATTCAGATCTTGCGAAGCCCGTCATGCGAGATTGTATGTTTTCCTGGCAGAATACCGGAGAACGCATCGACCACCTTCCGATGAGACGGTCAATTAACATTTTAAATAATCGGCTGATTATCCGGAGACTTGATCCGGGGCGAAAATATATTCCAGATGGGATGGCGTGGACAGAAAAGTATGGATGGCGTCTTTACGGAGAAGATCAAAAAAGCCGGCTGAACATTTCCGTTATGACTTGGGTTGGCATGGAGATCTTGAAGGAAAAAATATAGGCTTCGGTTTTCTGTTCGTAGTTCATACTGGCATATGGGTTGTAAACCGGCTTGGTGAAATCGGTGGAGTTCATGTTTATGCTGGAATTGTTGGGGATACTGGTACTTTTATTAACGAGGTATGCGCCGGCGAAATCAAGGACGACGCCGTTTGCGAACCGGATGCCGAATCCGGCGCCGTAGTTTTCCAGGTCCGGCATGGGATACACCAGGTCGTAAGTGACATCCGGAATGGAACTGGGACGGTATTCGTATCCGAAACGCACCGTGAGCCATTCCAGAAGGTCAACTTCCAACCCGAAACTCCAGTGCCAGGTATCCTTCCAGTTTCTTTTCAGAATCAGTGTATTGTTGCCGCCGGTGTATCCAAGGAGCTTGACCACTTCGAATACCTGGATGTCCTGATCGAAAACAAACGTGTCCTGTTTGAACGACGACCAGTCGGCCCAATTCAGATCCACCATGAGGCGCAGACGTTGAAATGGCTGGAGCTTGATACCGAACTGGGCGCGCTGGGGATATTCGACCTCGCTGGTGACCCTGCCCGATTGATGGTCCACCGCTCCGGTGGGTAGGTCCAACACGTTCGACACGATGAACAGTGTGGGGGATGAGCCGAGCCAATTCATCAAACGCTTCCATTCGTCCGAGTAATCGAACGAGTATCGGCCCGCCTGCCTTGATTTGATGGCACTCTGGTAGCAGGCGCCCATGGACAACCATTTCAATGGTTCCCACAGTAAGCCGATATTGAAGTTGGGGCTGAAGTTGTCCCATACGGTAATTTCCAGGGAGGCAACCCGGTTGAATGGGCCGACTCCGCCACCGAACCAGGGGGGGGGGAGGGTCAGCTCGGAAAGGACGGGAATCTCGAGACCTTGTGTCACGTCGCCCAGTAGTTTGGTCAATGCGACCATGTCGTTGGGAGCGCGCATCTCCAGTTCGGCGCCGATGGATGAATGGCCCAGTCCGACGGAGGCACCCACAGACAAGTCGGGCGTGATCTGACAGCTGAGGGCTGGAGAGAAATAGATCAGGTGTTGGTGATAAACGGACTTTCCGCCGAATACGGACGGATCATCCGCATCCCCATGCGTAAGACCGATGCCGAAGGGTGCGTACCCGCCAACGGCAAAGGTCCACCTGGACCCTGGCTTTCGGAAGGAGAGAGCGTATGCCGGAGCGCCGAGAAAGTCGATGGTCTGGTCATAGACCGGCAGGAACATGAACCCGCTGGTGCTGGTCCCGCTTTTGCCGTTCACCTCGATATCTTCCCTGTAGGTGTCCATGAAGCCGGGAAATTCTGGGTCTTGGATGAAGGAAGATGTTGCTTCAATGACGGGAACCACCGATGCTCCGGCGGAAAAATGTTTGCCGTCCGGCAGGGTGGATAGTCCGCCCGGGTTGTAATGGATAGCCATGTGACCGGGCGGGTGGGCGGTGACGGCATTGGCCAGGGAGACGGCAACGGGATCGATGGCCAGTTGTTCGTCGAAGGCCGCAAGGACGGTGGTCGGCAGTGCTGTCAAGGCAACGGTAATGGCGATCACCATGCCGGCCAGGCACACGGTACAGCAAGACCGCGGCAAATGGAGGCTTCCATCACCTTTTTTGTCCAATTTACCCATCCGATGCAAATTGGAAGGGGATGCGGAAACCGACCACGAAATCCGGATCTTCGTCCGTTAAACCGATTCCAACTTTTAGGTTGATCGAGTACTTTTGGGACAAGCGAAACCCGGCGCCGATGTAAAAAAGGGATGAAGTCCGGCTTCCGCTGTCGGTCTTCGGAATCTCTCGCCAGGTGTACTGGGTGTTCATCTGGTATGAGTATTGGTAGCTGAAATTCATGGAAACGTTGTAAGAAAGGGAGAACCCCATTCCCACGGAACCGCTGATGGAATCCCCAGGGGATATCCCTGTCAGTTCCAGCCCGTTACGTCGCTGGGACAGGCTTTCGTCTTTGAAGTTATAGGTATACCCGATGTTCCCGAAGGCGATGACCGGATCAATGGTCTTGCTGAGGGAAAGACCGCCAAAGGCGGAGTAATAGCCATTGCCCGTCGCCAGCTCCTCATTGATGTTGATTTCATAGGGGCTCTGCCCCGTGGGAAAGGTGACACGCCCCAACAAAATAACAACCGGCCAGCCCTCTTTGCTGCGCAAGGGTTGATACTGCAAGCCGGTGGAGATATCGTCAAGCTCTGTCGTGCTTATGGACTGGTCGGTCCCCGTTTTGTCCCACTTGTAGACAAAAGGCATGTTCAGGTTCCATGTCAGGTTGTCCAGAAACGCGTATTCGATGTACATTGAGTTGGTGAGATTATGATTGGCGTGTCGTTCCACCTCCGTAGCCTGACTGATGATATCGTAGGAGTAGTATTGGTAGTTGAAATTGTACTCCAGCCCAAGCGTGTCTTTCTTCATGGTCGTGTATTCACGTCCGGCGGCCTGAAGGATTTCCTTCTCCTGAGCCTTTTTTTCCTCGTCAGTGATTTCCAGTCGACGTCTGACCTCCTGCTGTTCCCGGAGCCGCTTTATTTCATCTTGCATGGACTGCAACGAGTCCCAGAGCTCATTCATGCGCGGATCCGTCTCGCGCCGGTCAGTGGGTGGCGGGGGAGGGGGCTCCGGTTGAGCGTCGCCTCCCTCCTGCGGCTGGCGTTTATTCTCATCGGCCGATACAACTCCTCGCACGGTTTGGTCTAAAGTGGTCTCGTCGTCGGCGAAACCCGTTGTCGATGTCGAAAAAAATGCGAGAAACAACAAGAACGGAATTTTCATTCGAAGCATGCTTCGTTCCTTCTCACGCGGTGGGGCGCGAAGATGCCCATCGCTGTTATCTTTTGTATGCCTGGCGAACCTGGGGACGGTCGTCGATCCGGCGATCCACGGGTGGTTTGACGCTCAACGCCGGATCGAAAAGGATTTTTCTGGCCGTGTCCTCATCGATAAACCGCAGGTCTTCTTCTTTCAAGGCCAGAAGCGGAACTTCCTCCGCGCCTTCCGGATAGACGACGAAAATTACGTTCTGGTACCATTTTTCCAGAAACGCGTCCTTGGCGAGACTGATGTTGCCCCGCCAGGGATCCGCAAGAAAAACATGGTCCTTGTAAATTCCCCGGAAGACGGTGAAATGACGATATTCAAAAATCTTGATGGGCAGCAGGCAGGGACGCTTCATGGTGGCCAGATCCCCGTATTCGGCCTTGTAACCCACCCCTTTGTAACCGAGGATACCGACGAACCGTTTCATGTCCAGCAGGGAAAACGCCCGCCGGCGTGCGATCTTATCGCTATCCCCGTGGCGCAGGAGCCCCTGGATCACCTGGCGTTCCTCGAAATCCTCGCCGAAATGGTAGTTCAGCAGCGTGGCCAAGGCCGCCGATCCGCAGGAGTAATCATACTCTTGCCGGACGATGTTCGCCTTGTTCATGGCCTCGATGGAGGTGACCGCATCGCGCACCTTGACCCGACCGGCGGCATCGGTGGTGATGACCAGTTCGTTTTCAGGGATCTCACGAATGGTGCGAAACCCCGTATAGAGTCCGATGAAGATGAGAAATGCCGCCAGAACGTGCATGAACCCGTTTTCGCCTTTCCGCCAGAATCGTTTTGCCGCACATCGACAGGGGCCGTTATTTCAACCCGCTGTTTGAGGGGTTGCCGCCCATGCCGTTTTCAATGGGAAAGGGGCTTATTTCAGCTCACCCAGCAGACGGGCGGCCCAATCCCTGTAATATGGATCTTCGGTGTTTACCGCCTGATCCAGGATCTGCCTCGCTTCAATCTTGTTTGCCTTGCCGCCTTTGTCGATAAGCAGCTCCACCATGAAGACTTTGGCCTCGTCCCGGTTTTCGAAAAACGGTGTCTGCTGATATTCCCGGTAGTACGCCAGGGACTTTTTCTTGTCCTTCAGGGGCCAGGGCAGGATCGCCCAAAACCGGCCGAGGTAGAGGATCGGCCCTCCGTCGTCGTACATTCTGTCCAACGCATAGGCGCGTTCGAAGCTATTCTGGGTCTTGTCCTTCAACCCCTCCTTTAGTGCGGTAAGGATGCTTTTGCCATCGGAATAAATTCCCACGCACAGGCCGTAGTAGTAGTGCCCGGCAGGATCCTCGGGCTGGAGTGCACGAGCCGTTTCGGCGTATTCCATGCCTTTCTTGCCGTATTCCGCACAGTTTTTTTTCCAATCGTCGAGCTTGGCCCTTTTTGCGTTCTCTCCATACTCTCGATGGGCACGGGCGCACTTCCAGGCACAGTCAAAGCATGCCGGATCGTCGGCCAGCAAGCCTTCATAGATTTCAATGGCCTTCGCGTAGTTCTGAATGCCCCCAAGCTCGAAGAGGGCATCCGCCTCGGCGATGGATCCGGCCGTCGCGGTAGGTGGGGCAAGCAGGTGCAGCGCAAACGCGGTCAGCCCAATACATATGATCTTGTACATCGGTTTCCTCCATCTGTTAGTCGTTGAATAAGTCATTGTCGATTTTTCCGCCTACGCGCGAACACACGGTACGGCGGCGAATAAGACGCCTGCGTGGTGTTCTCACTCATCGGCGATGATGACATCCAGTCGCGCGAACGCCTCGTTTGCTGCGCCCATCACCAGCGTGTGAAGCCGGGAACCGGTGTCGAAGATAAGACGCGCGCCCTTGACCGCGCCCAGGAACCGAATTTTTCCCTGCACCCCGTCGACGGCCACTGACCACGTCGAATTCTGCTTGACCAGGTAGGCGAGGCGTTTCGCGTCGGGGCTGAAGACCGGCATTGCCAAACCGTCGTAAACCGGCCCATTCACACCGTCGACGACCATTCTCCATCCGCCGTCCTTTACGGCCATGTAGGCCATCCTTTTCCCGTCAGGGCTGAAAAAGGGAAGGGTGATGCGGTCGAATGCCGGCCCGAGCCTGTCGTCGAATACGGCGATCCATTGGACCGAATCCGCGATGGTGGTTTTCGCCGCGTAGGCGATGGTCCGTGAGTCCGGGCTGAAAACCGGAATGGAGACCACTTCGAAGGGCGGCCCGTAGCTATCGTCCACGACCATCAACCACCGGTCGTCCTGCCGAACCGTGTAGGCCGTGCGTTTCGAATCCGGACTGAAGCGGAAGGCGCCGATTTGATCAAAGGATTTGCCGGCCTTTCCGTCGATGATGACCGTCCATCGGTGCTTTTCTACGGCGATATGGGCAAATCGCGATGAATCGGGACTGAAAACGGGATGCGCGGCCGCGTCGAAGCATGCTCCGATGAGTCCGCCTCGTACGACGCACATTTTTTTTTCGCGGGTGGCCAGATAGGCAAGGTGCCGCGAATCCGGGCTGAACACCATGGTGCCCACGGCATCGAATCCGGGCCCCAAATCACCGTCCTCCATTACGTGCCATTTCCCGCTTCTTTTAACCTTCCAGACCAGGCGACGGCTATCGGGGCTGAAAACGGGAGTGGCGACTTCATCGCAGGCGTCGGCGGGCCGACTGTCGACCACGGGCTTATAGCCTTCTGCATCGCCTCCGACGTAAGCGAGTCGCGCAGCGTCGGGGCTGAAAACGAAATGCTCCGGCTTGAAGGCGATGCCCTCGAAATACGGCCCTTGTCGTTGTCCCTGGACGACGACCGCCTGCCCGGATACATCCCGGATAATGTAGGCCATTCGGTCGCCTCTGGGGGCGAATCGTGGATCGGACACGGCCGCGTATCCTGGGTGGACGGCATCGTCGATGGCCATGTGCCACCGGTTGTCCCGGTAGCCGGTGAAGGCCATGGACTTTGAATCGGCGCTGTACACCGGCGTGGCGCGACCGATTTTGGAAAAAACCGACATGGGCTTCCCGTCCCGCATGACGGTCATTCGCTCTCCGTTTCGTGCCACGCAGGCCAGGGATGAGCTGTCTGGGGATACGGTCAGGGAGTCGGAGAAGATTTTCCATTCGGGTGGCGGATCGGGAAATGGGGTGACTGTTTCCCGCAGGACGAAGGCGTGGGCATTGGCCAGAAGCCAGACGGACAGGAAGAGGGCCACCGACAATAGGCGATGCGCAGCGGATATGAAGTAAACGGATGGCTGGTTCAAGTGAATTCTCTTCTTTGTCGTGTCAACATGAGTTAGGGCATTCGTATCCCGTTGCATCTGATGGAAGTGGTCTGATCTCCGATCCCATCCGCGGCTCTTTCAGTTTCCGGGTATCAGAAGGGTAAGGTGATGAACGCGGATGTTGTCAATGGCGAGGGGACCGAAATCCTGCGCGCCAAAATGAAGATTTTCCGCGCGGATGCTTCCGTTGATGGGCAGCTCCATCTCAATGGCCGAGGCGCCGACATCCAGACGAGCTGGCCGGCCGCCGTCAAGGTCGCCGATGGAAAAGCGGCCAATGCGTTGCCATTGGGACGGGTCCGTGGGGATATCCCAGGTCGCGCTGTCATGGATGTCGAAATCGTTCATGTCGGCAAAACCGCCCGTAATGGATATGCCTTCCACCGCAAAAAGACCTGCGGCGCCGGAAGGATTGTAGGCCAGCAACAATCGATCCATGCGCAGGTTGACATCATACTGGAAGTCCACGCCGGATCCGTGGGCACCCAGGGTCCAGTACCATTCCGGCGTCTGGAAATTCACAACGCCCGCCTCTCCGATGCGCTGCCCGCAGACATAAACATTATCGGCGAGAAGGCTCAGGTCCTGGTCGAGGTCAGGCGCCAGAAGCGTTGTGAAGGTGCGGCCATCCATGGGGTGGGAGGCGTCGACGATGGTATAGGCATCCCAGCTTATCGAACGGTCGGTTTCGATTCGTCCGTTGATCAGGCGGAGCGGACAGAAGGAGATGGTGCCGGCGTCGGGGTTCGCAGATCTTTCCGAATCGGTGTCGTAGATCGTCACCCAGTCTGCAGTCCAGTCAAACTGATAGCCGTCGATGACCATGCCGATGCCGCTCTGGGCGATTACGTCGTCCATCTGATTTTCTGTCAGCGCCTCCATGCGGCCCGATGCCGTCGCAGTTGCGGCCACCAAAATGAACAGGAGCCAGGCACAGGTACGCTGTATCTTTTCTGTCAGCGGGTTTCGATTGTCTATCTGGGTCATTGGATCCATTTCCGGTTTACTTTTAGTAAAATGAGGATAAACGGATATGGTCCGGCCGGCCCAGGGGGTGGACGGAGCCGGCCGGACGTGCCCTTGCCGGAACGGGCCAACTGATGCCTGTTCTGTTAGTGCGCGTAAATAAAGACGGTACCGCCCTTGGTGTCTATCTGCATGCCGCCCAGAGCCACTGAACCCAGAGCGGTCCCACCGTTTCCGGCAACGTTGTCAAGAGTAATGTCAAAGGGGTCGATCTGATCGATATACACGCTCAGGGTGGGGACGCCGATGGCCACGCAGGTGTCGGCAATCACATTTCCGCCCGGATCCACAACGGTGTAATCGCCCGTGTCGATGGTCAGCGCATGAAGATCGCTGGTGCCGTCGGTAAGATCGAGGTCCATGGCAACGACCGCGCCCCCCACGATATGGTTTGGATTCAACGGCGCGATTCCGGAGCTGCCGATGCCGTAGGCGTCGATCACGACGTTGGACATCCGCAGCGTGGTGATATTCACGTAACCGGCCGCGCTTCCGTTGATACCGTCACCGTCGCCCCAGGAGAGGTAGTCCATGGAAAAATCCAGTTGAACATTGTCGATGTAAATGCTTACACCGGCCTGGGCGGTGATGCCGTCTAGGTCGGTATCGTCAATCATTTGGAGGGCGAATGCGGAAAAGGGGACCAGCATCAGAACTGCGGCGATAGTTAAAATTTTTTTCATTTTTTTCGTTCTCCCGTGATATCTGAGATTTAAGTTTTACCACAGGCGGTCCGACAATCCGAAATGGATGCCGATCGTTTCCATCGTCAGCATATTTTCTTTCCGGACTCGTGACTTTCCGTCCTCCGGTTACCCGGAGTTTGGCTTTTCAATGGCTTTGAACGTCTTCCTCAATACTCCTAAGCTTTGATCGGAAACATTCGTTCTTCCCGCAGCACCGCCGTATTGGCGTCACGCTTCGGGACCATCTGTCTTTTCTCGGTTGTATCATCACCTCCTTTCAGCAGGCGCTTAAGTGGTTTTGGTTCGTGCCGGTCCGGCGTCTCTGTAGGCCGCCGGGGAAGGCCGTTCTCAGGCCGTCGCCTGCATGTTCCTCGGTTTCCGCGGAGAACGACTTCCTGCCGCGAACCTATTGCTGTTGCCGTTCGGCCGCGCCGAAATCGAACCAGACACCGGGAGTGTCCCCATCGGCGTTAATGTGCAGAAGAAACGGATCTCCATCGAAAACATAGGTCGCCGGCCCGATGTCTTCCCGTGGGGAGACAGGATCCACGCCGGAAACGAGGCTGATGCTCGGAAAAACGCCGGAAAGCGTACCGTTTACCCGTTCAAACCCCACCGTAATGCCTTTCAGTTCGCGGGCCTGGTCATCACCGATGTTTACGAAGCAGGCCTGGAAGACGAAATCGGCCAGGGCAAGTTCCGCGCTCGCAGAACCCATGGACACGCCCACCCAGTTCTGGTCCCATCCGGGTCCCAGTCCGTTGTCCCAGTGTCCCATTTTCAAGGAGTCGATTTCTGTCCACGTGTCGGATTGGATGTCCAGGGCGACCCGGGCTATATCCTGGCCGTTTTCACGGGAGAGCGACACGGCGGAAAAACCGTGGCCGGTGATGCTGGACAGCGCCCTGTCACCTAAGATCGTCATCTCCGAGCGAACCGGTGTAGCCGTAGACAGGCATGCCAGCAGACCCACCAAGCAGAACGTTGGCAACCCTATTCGCTTCTTCCATTGTAAAGGCGTCATTTTCATCTGAGTCTGAATCCTTTCCAAGATATACTTCCATCAGGGCTCCCGTTATTCGGGGAGAAAGAAATGAATCGTATTCAAAAAAAATGGAAAATAAAGAATTTAATGATGAGTGTAATCAATGCTTTAGCAATAATTATGCCAAATTGAATTCCCATGGTAGGTTTTTCGAAGATCAACTTCAAAATTATGATATTTAATAACGAGAGACTGCTTTTCAGAACCACGATCGTTCGACTGAGAAAACAATACCGGCGGCAAAACCATCTATACAGAAAGGGCCGAATTAAATGAAAAAACACACAATGGCCGATATGAGGGCCTGACGGACTTTCCTGTTCAAATGCCTCTTGAGGGGCGTCTGAGATTAAAAGCGCGCATGGGTCGAAAAGCCAACGCTCCTTAACACGACAGCGAAGCTGGAACTAGACATAAATAATTTTTTTTCAGCCAAAGTGGCTGAAAAAAGGGGTTGCTGGTGGAGCCTGGAAAGGCTTACATCCTGGACCTTGCAATATCGTGTGATCGTATGAAAAAGCTACTCCTCTGAGCGCGTTTGCTAAGATTGGGGTGTAAGAGAAATCACAGCCCAAAAGAAGTTAGCGACATGTATTATTCAGGAATCGATTTGCACCGGAAAACATCTTTTGTCACGGCGGTTGATCTATATGGCAGGATCGTGAGGAAGGCCTATTCTTTGCAGGATAAGCCAACGATTCTCGATTATTTCCCAAGCCTAGACGACGATACCCTGGTGGTCATCGAATCCAACTGCAAACTGGTCAGAGATGCCGTGCGAATGAAGAACCGCGTCCATAACATCAAGGCTAAAAACAATTTGAGTGTGCCCGCCAGATAAAGCAAGCCAGACGGTGCACCCGGAAACTGAATTTCTAATTGGGATGGTTCACTTGTGACATCGAAAGAACTTGTAAGCATCCGAATGCAGAGCTACGGTCTTTGTTGGAGATCGCCACACGCATTTTTCATCAAAAGCGCAAGGACAAGAGGATAGGTGTTAACGTTCTTGTTGACAAACGCAGACGGGGTCGAACAGCCAAGAGCCTGTGGCGTTGTATGAAACGCCGGGCGGCGGTTGAACCTGGCATCGGGTTGCGCCAGATTTATTTCTGGGTTGCTTTTTATAAAAGATCAAGGGGCGTGGTGGGACTTGCCGCCTAACGGCTTTTCCATCACCGAGTACGTTTGTGGCCTCAAATTTGCTGTCCACAAGAATACAACCACAATTCCATGATTGCGAGGAAAACATGGCGGTCATCATTAGGATTCCATCATCACTTAGGCATTGGTTAAATGGAAAGACTGAATTCTCATGTCAGGGGCGAAATGTATTTGATTGCATCGATAAGCTAAACGAACATTTCCCCGGTATCAAATCGAATATTTACGACGGGGCGGGCAACCCGTCAAGCATACTGATGTTTCTTAATGGTGACAACATTAGAAATCTGGAAGGGATGCAAACAACCGTCAGCGATGGTGATGAAATAACAATAATACCACTTGCCGCCGGCGGATAAACAATTCGCTACAATTGAAAGGATAGTTCAATGATTCAAGATTATCCTACATCTAAATTTATTTTTATCTTTCATCCGAAGCTGTTAATGGACAAATCGTACACGGTTCGGAACGGAAAGGCGATGACCAACGGCGAAGTACTTCAATATTGGGGAAAGTGGATTGTGCTAGGGGAACGCTCTTGGCTCGACGATCTGGCATTGACTCTCAATCCCTATGTTGAAGATGAAAAAATACCGATCATTAAATACGACCGTATCCCTTCCACTAACCTTGGCATTGAGGAGTGCGTCATGATGGTGTACTGCGACCATCGAGACCGGGATGATGTCTGGTGCATTCTTAGTCGATTCGGCGTAAAGCTCAAGGCGTGGGTGTCTGAAAAAGAGACCATGGAAATGTGGCTTCCAGGTGGTCGGCTGTTAGAACGCTGGATACGATCGAAAAACTTGGATGAAATTGATAGCGAAACAGCCAGGAGTGATGCCCAATCCAGACTTGGGTATGTCTTCGATCATCCAGAAGAAGATTTCGTACCATGGGAGCAATAATGATAATAAATCCACCTTGCGGTTTGTTTCCATGCGTCTTTTCATTCGCATAAAGGGAGTTTATCATGGCCAACACAGACAAACAGTTGAGGACGCCTGCAATCGATCCGGATTTTTTCGTTTTGGACGAAGACAAGGCCATACTCGAAAAATTTGAGCGCATGTCCGAAAAACACCCCGTCAATCTCCTGATTACCGGGGACCAGGGCTGTGGCAAGTCCTCGCTGGTAAGGCAATTCGCCGGAGTCTGCAAAAGGCCTCTGGTAACCTTTCAAATGGGTCTCCTATCCGAATCCGGGGAGTTGTTCGGACAGCAACGGCTTAAAAACGGGGAAACATATTATCAGGAATTTCTATTCCCCAAGGCCATTCAGACACCGGGTTGTGTGATCCACTTGGAAGAGATCAACCGGACCGAAGCCCCCCATGCACTCAACGAGCTTTTTTCCGTATTGTCCGAGGATCGCTGCATATGGATTGACGAACTCGGTTTCGTTGAGGTAGCGCCCGGCGTCATCTTCTGCGCAACCATGAACGAAGGTAGTGAGTTCACCGGAACCGACAACTTGGACGCGGCTTTGCGGGATCGTTTCTACCGGATCTACCTCAACAATCTGCCCAAGGATATCGAGAAGACGGTATTGATCAGGAAAACGGGGCTTGACGACACCAGGGTGGATGATATCCTGAATGTCGTGGACCGGGTCAGAAACAATTCACAGGCCCCAATCAAGATTTCAGTTCGGCACAGTCTGATGATCGCCGAACTTGTCTCTTTAGGTGCATCGATCAAAGATTCACTGGTATACGGGCTGCAAGTATCACAGGACACCGTCGAATCTCTCCTGCTTTCGGTCCATGTGGAAACAGGGGAATTCAAATCCAGACCCGGAGTGTATATTCCCTATGTTCCGGAGCAGGTGGAATCGGGAAAAGAAATGGCAAAAGGTGCCTCATGAGCACTTATTCTTCGTTCTGGCGGAAGTGTAGGTCGACCGAAGAGCTCGCCGAGCACGTACTGTGTCTGCGCGCTTTGCGAAAGGTTGCCGCAACCATCAGTCGAAATAACAAGCCGGTTTACTGGAAAGGAATGGTTGAAAACGATAACCGATCCATATTACTTGACGTGGAGGAAATCAGGGGAGAATACCCCGTATCCAGCGACGTTTTCGATATACTGGTCGGAAAGGTGGCCTTTGAATCCTTGGCCACAAGCGAATGGAGAGATTGGGTGATCGATAAAACGATGGCGCAAGCCTTTTGCAAAGAGCAACTTGTTACGAAGTACATGACAAGCATTGTGGTGGCAGCCGAGGACATCTATCTTCACCAATTGTTTCGGTCTTCCATCTGGTCACTTTATTTATCGAGATACTGGCGATCCATGCTTGAGAGAAACAGCCGGGACCCGAACCTGCCGCCCAGTCCTACGAGCCTTGCAAACGCGTGGCGATTCGAAGCGATATTTGGTATCCGAACAAAACGGATGCACCATTATTACCATCATCCCTTAAAAATACTGCGGCAGCACACGGACGGGCTTCGAGCAGTTGTCAACTTGTCAGCCCTTTCACAAAGACGGATAAGACGCAGCGAGCTATATGCGAAGATCTGGCGCCAACTCGCCGAGGCCTTTGCCGAGTGGGAGACATTTCAAGACTTTCCCGACGCAGTCGAGTTCTTCGACGAGTCCGCCCTGCAGGGCGATAGCTGCGAAGAAGCCGATCAGCAAGATGACGATTCGAAGCAAGCGGAACAGAGTGCTTGTAAGAGGGACGATGATTTCATGGACCGGATCAAGGAAGCCGTTGACCACCACCAGCCCAGCGATCTGACCCGTGCGATAGCATTGGCCATCGAAGATCCGGAAGCGGCCGAGATGGAGACGGTCATCAAGCACGGCCTTTCCATAAGCGATGTTCAACCCGATACGGTACAGATGCTGCGGTTTCAAAACCTGTTTTCTACCCATCGTCATCAGTTGCGGGGGCTGCAAAAAAAGATAACCCGGAAAAGGCTGGCAGAAGGGAAGATCGACGCGCGCCGTCTTCATCACGCGTTGTTGGATGGCCGGATCTTCAAAAAGAAAGAAAGGGCCGATTTTGACGGATCATGGCACATTTGTATCGTAGCCGATGCATCGGCCTCGATGGGAAAGAAGACTAACGGCGGTCGACCGTGGCAGATTGCGGAAAAAACGTTCGCCTCCCTGATTTCCGCAGGCCTTAAGTTTGAAAACCGGATTGATATTTACGCCTATTGTGAAGACGGGGGTGTCTGTGTAATGACGCGACTGTTTTACGACAACACCTTGTATACCGCCATACCCAAGGGGAGGACTCCCTCCGGCCAGGCGATCGTTGCTGCTGCCATGTCCCTTGACAGCAGGTACCGCAACCGAATGCTTGTCCACATTTCCGATGGCGCTGCCAATTGCGGGATCAACATGGGTCTCGCTATCGACTACTGCAGATCGACGGATGTCGACCTCTTCGCCATCGGTTGCGGTTGTAACATCCAGACCAAGGATTTTCTGCAGGGGTATTTTGCGTCAGGTCAATTGTGCTTTATAGACGATATCGTCAGCCTACCGACTGCTATCGAAGGGCAACTCCGGCTCCGAATGCTTTCCAAACGATCGTTTCTCGCTTCATGAAGCGTTTGACCTCTATGCTTTGGGTGGCAGAACGAAGTCACGCTGTGGTAATACCATGAAAAAAAAAGATCAGCTATCCTTTGGACCTAACCGGCATTCAATAGAGTATTTGAATCTGCTAGGCTATGCTCTCGATCAGTTGGACACGATGGCCGGCATTACCGACCTTGAAGGCAAGATAATATTCGCCAACCAGTCTGCGTTAAAGCATGTCGGGGCGACGATGGAAAAGGTACGGGGGGTGCCTTTTAAAGATTCTCCTTGGCGAAGTCAATCCGATAAGGCCAAGAAGGTCTCAGGTTTGTTGATGGAAAAGGCGCGGAAAGGTGAAACTTCGTTGGTGGAAGATTCCATCATTGGAGCGGACGGTTCCGAGATTCCTGTCCTGTTTTCCATATCACCAATTTTTGACAACCAGGACAATATCGTCGGCTTTCTTCCGGAGGGCAAGGTAATATCGGATATCAAAAATCTGGAAGGAAAGATAAAGAAAGAGAAGAAAGAAATTCAGCAATGGATCGACTCCATGAGTGCTTACATCGCTAAAAGCGACCCAAACGGTAAGATCCTCAGTTGCAATAAAGCCTTCATGAGAGCTTTTAATACTTGTTTCGAAGAGGATCAAGGCTCCTATATTTGCGACCTTGCCCAGATAGAAAACACCGGTGATCAGACAAATTTATTGAAAAATGCTATCATGGGTGCCAAGGGTGGTAGAAAATCCAGTCTCGAGGTCATGCTCAAGCTTAATAACGGATCACAACCAGCTGGTTATTTTCTGTTCAATGCCAGTCCCATCAAGGATCCAAACGGACGAATTTCTTTCCTGGCACTGGAAATTACGGACATATCCGATCAGGTTCAGCTTAGAGAACAAGTCCTGGACAGGGAAAAACGATATGCTCTGCGGTTGGAACAGGAGGTCGCGATTATTAAAAGACACCTGGTGAAGACCGAACAATTTAGCAGAAATCTAGTTGAGTCCGTTCCAATTGGTGTTCTTTACCTGGACCATAGCAAAAGGGTCGTTTATGCGAATCCGACAATGAAGCATCAATTCCATACAAGCGGCATTTCCAAAGGAGAAATAACTGGAAAAACAATCGAGGAATTAGGCTTGAGATCGGCCAATAATTTTTGGAAAATCGATAAAGCCCAAGATCAAGACGAGCAAATTTACGGCCAGAGAAAAATGGTATTGCTCAAGGAGAAAGAAGCGCATTTCTGTTTCGAAGTCCGGTCCGGTCCCCTGGTCACACCGGATCGAACCATCGAGGGATCCGTGCTTACCATAAACGACGTCACAAAACGTGTGAGCTTGGAGAGCGAGCTTTTAACTACTCGGATTCAGGCAGAAAAAATGAGTTCCATGGGACTTCTTATTTCCGGCGTCGCTCATGAATTGAACAATCCGCTTACCAGCATCATCGGGTGTGCTGAATATTTGGCAACTAAAGAAAACCTGGATAGCGGAGTCGGCGAGGCGGCGCAAATCATTATGAAGGATGCAATACGGGCAAGCCGGATCGTGAAAGACCTTCTTGCCGCTTCGTACAAGAATCACATGGAAGAAAGGATAGTGAATGTGAACGAAGCTATCGATGAGATGATCGGCATTCGCTTTCACGAACTGAAACATTCCGGCGTTCGACCAGTATTAAGATTGTCTCGGGATATCAACCCCGTACTTGCGGACCCCACCCAAATACAGCAGGTAGTCGACAATTTGATCCGCAACGCGGTAGACGCCATCGTTGAATCCGGCGTTGGTGATCGAATCGTAATACGAACCCGGATGCAGGACAATTGGATCGTCATAACCTTTGAGGATAACGGGCCAGGCGTCGTCAAGGAGAACCTCCACAAAATCTTCGATCCGTTTTTCACGACAAAAAAGGTGGGCAAGGGTACAGGTTTGGGGCTTTCCGTAGTCTACGGAATCATTCAAAGGCACGGAGGAACAGTTTCCTATGACGAGCGTTTTAATTCCGGGGCACGATTCGTTATCCGGTTGCCTGTCACCCCGGAGTCATCTTCATTCGAGGAGCCGGCATCCGTTGACCTGTTATGGAAACCGACATCCTTGCTGCTGGCTGATGGCGAGCGCAATCTTCGGTATTCATTATCAAAATATCTCACTCGGCTGGGGTGCCATGTGCAAACGGCGTCCAACGGTCGTGCGGCACTCGATTTGGTTTTAAAGAATGATTACGAAATGCTGCTGGTCGCCACTAACCTGCCGATAATGAGCGGTTTCTCTTTATATGAACAAATAAAGGCCCGGAGACCTGGACAGATAGACCGATTGGTTTTTATGTACGATTCTCCTTCAGATTCTGCCGATAGCGCCTATTTTACATATAACCTACAAATGTTGCGCAAACCTTTCGGTAAAAACGATATTTTTAACCTGTTTAATCGATTCCACAAGAAAATCTCGAAAAGAAATTAAAGGGTATTTTGTCTGATGAAACTCAGCGTATTGGTTATTGATGACGAGCAGACGGTTCTACGGACATTCAGATTGCGTTTGTCCGAATGGGGGTATGAGGTTTTTCTTGCGTCCGACGGTCCCTCGGGGTTGGAAATTCTTTCCAAAGCGAATATCCAAGTGGTCTTGTCGGATTTAAGAATGCCGGGAATGTCTGGCCAGGAGGTCATTAAAAGGATTGTTACGGATTACCCGAACGTTAAAGTCGTTGCGATTACCGGATATGCCACCGTTGAAACCACTGTAGAGGTCATGAAATCGGGTGCTTATGATTTCATCGTCAAACCACTTAATTTCGAACAAGTACGCATGACCCTAAATAGGGTCGAGGAGCAAACACGCCTACAGGAAGAAAACCTAACACTGATCAATCGCGTACAGGCATTGAGCCAGGATGCCTCCGAAAGGTACCGGTACGACAATCTGATCGGTAAAAGCAAAAGGATGAAAGCCGTCTTTAGCCAAATCGAAACCGTGGCTCCCCTGGAAACGACGGTTTTGATTTATGGGGAGACCGGAACGGGCAAGGAATTGACGGCGAGGGCGATCCATCACAACAGCAAACGAAAATCCGGACCAATGGTCACTGTTGACTGCGGCACCCTTTCGGAAACTCTTCTTGAAGCAGAGTTGTTCGGTTTTGAAAAAGGAGCGTTCACCGGAGCCCAGGCTCGAAAACAGGGCCTTTTCGAGCAGGCACATGGTGGAACCATATTTCTAGATGAAGTATCGAACGCGTCACAGATGGTACAACAAAAACTGTTACGGCTTATTCAAGAAAAGTCCTTTCAACGCGTGGGAGGGCGCGAATCCATCAAATCGGACACACGGATCATTGCTGCTAGCAACAAGCCGCTGCTCGATTTGGTTAGAAATAACCAATTCAGACAGGATCTCTATTATCGGTTGAACGTTGTCAATATCGTCTTGCCGCCTTTGAGGCAGAGAGGTGAAGACATACTTCTTCTGGCAAGATACATGCTTAATCACCATGCGAAAGTGCTTGATAGAAAACCAATTAAGATATCACCCTCTGCGTGTCGTCAACTGGAGACCCATTCATGGCCGGGAAACGTGAGAGAGCTGTTCTATGTAATAGAACGATCGATCATCATGACTCCGGGAGATACCATTGAACAGTTCTTTCTTGATGACAATATCAACATTGCTGAATCCGACCATGAAAAACCGGTAAGCCTCACCCCCTCCCTGCCGGAACAAGTAGCCATGCTGGAAAGAACCTACCTCGAGACGGCACTGCGTCGATATCACGGCAGAATACTATCGGTGGTAAAGCGTTCGGGCTTAAACCCTCGGACATTGAACCGCAAAATGAAACGCTATAATCTGAATAAAGGGGATTTTAAATAGTGTCTCGCCTTCTTGCCTGCAGTTCTCCGACAAACCGCTTCAAAAGAGGATGAAAATGGCTGACAAGAAAAAGACCATTGCCGTGATGTTTTCCGGAGGCACCGACTCAACCTTTGCAGCCTGGTCCCAGATTCCCAACTACGATCAAATCCATCTGGTAACATTTTATCGGCAGGGGTTGCGAAAATCGGATAATATTCAGGAAGCAATTTACCGGTTGAAAAGGGCAAGTCCCAATAAAGAGATTCGACATCACGAAGTGGATTTCGAAGAAATTTATCGCAAGGTCACGCCACGAAGGGAAAAACTAGATGCTCAACTGGCAGTACTCAAACAGGAAATTGAACCGTTGTGGGACAAATCCCCAAGCCGTAAACATGGAATGAGAAATTACGCGGCCGACAGGCGACGGTTGTTTCAGGCCAACGAATGCCTGCAGTGCAAGATTGCCATGGACTTAGCCGCTATTGCATTCTGCTTGGACCACCGCATTACCTTGATCTGCGATGGCAGCAACACTGAGCAACTTGACGATGGGTCGCAGCTTGAGGATGTAAAGCGGATTGCCCAACGGATCTTTAAACGTTTCGGTATTTCCTATTTCTTTCCTGTATTTCATGTCCCCGCTGAACAGCGGTGCAAAGTGCTTTTTGAGGCTGGAATTACCGACCACATCGACCACAAACGCCTTGAAAAAACGCATCAGATTCCATCCAGGCAAATTCAGTGTACCATCCCCGCGTCGGTCTTGTGGACAACCTGTATTTTCCCATGGCTTGTGTATGATGGTGATTCTTGCAATGAATATATTCGATTGTCCTGTGATTATTTTAAGGAAAAAATGGAAACCGGGTTGAAAGTATTAGGGCTGGCGTAAAGAAGAGGGATGTCCAGGTTTCTCGTTAAAGGTATACATTCGCGGGATAGTCACCTCTGGGCTTAAATCCTGGTGAGATCGTGAAGCGCTTTTGGAAACAGGTTTTGACGCAATCCACAAGAACCGGGGAGGTAAAATCGCCTCGCGACGTCGCTAACGGCAACTAAGTCATTGCTGAATACGCCGCATTAGTGAGAGAATCCTTCAAAATGACCGTGTGTAGTATAGATCTTGACGACTTAAACGGCAGTTTGCCTGCCATCCGAGGTAACCACATAGAATCACATAGAAATTTCACTAACAACAGAACGCCGCTGGTGTAGTTTGGGATCCGTCCCAATGTCGTTGGGGTTTTTCAGCGGAGAGTCAAGGGGTAAGGCCCATTGCTTTATTCAGACGTAACGTTGGTGCAATGCGGTTCCGGTAAATAGCTTCCTGTTCGTCCAGAATAGCGTTGAGTATTTTATGGTTTGTCCGTTGGTTCATAAGCACCGCGCGCAGGACAACGGTGTCAGGACGACCGGATCGCCGCAAAGTAGTCCGGGAAACAAAACTGTTGCCGGCCTCGCGCTGCATTCGCTGAACTTTGATATTGATTTTATTCAACAATCGCAAGCGGACTTCTTCGTTCGCCGGTTCTTTTGGGTCTTCTGATCCACGCAGTTCTCCCGGTACAAGGCGGTAGGTCAAAATGTTGAGCTCGGGAGCAGTGATCAATTCGAACATGGGCCGACGTATGATTTCTTCGGCAAAAAGGCGTGCGGTTTCGATACCGTGATCAATGAGCAGCGCATAGCCCCCAGCCCCCATGATATCCAAAGCGCTTCCCAGTACCAGGGATGTGGCAGAGCGTGAGCCTACCAAAGAGCGAATGCCAAGATCGACAGAGCCTGGGCGGTTGATGTAGGCGGCATGATAAGCCACGGCATCCATAGCCTTGGGATCCCTGAAGAAAACCATGCCATTGCTCATGGGCAGGTAGAATTGTTTGTGGCCGTCAATCGTAACCGAATCGGCTACCTCGATGCCTTTGAGCAAGCCACGATACCGTTCGGACAGCCGCACTGGGCCGCCCCAGGCCGCATCCACATGGAAGTGGACGCCGAACTCACGGCACAGACTGGCAATGGACGGTAAAGGGTCAACGGCACCTGTTTCCGTTGTACCGGCAATACCGATAACGGCCATGACAGATGTTTCCGGATCACGGTGGTGCTCCTTGAGGGTGCGTTCGAGCACTTTCAAATCCATACGGTTGGCACTGTCCACGGGAATCGGCGTCACTGCATCGTAGCCTATACCCAACACACCGGCCGCTTTGCGTATGGAGTAGTGCCCTAATTCAGATACCAAGATAGTCAGTCTGTGGAGGCCACGGTCCTTCAGGGCGGCGGCGATTCCATCGCGTTCGGCCCCGGCACAACCCGATTTGGAAGGCAGCAAGCGGTTTCGAGCCACCCAGAGGGCGGTAAGATTGGCCAGGGTGCCGTCTTCCACGAAAGAACCCAGCGTGCTTTCCGGCTTCTGTATGTGGATATTGTAAAAGGTTTCGTCAAGATCGAACAATAGCCGGTGAACCTTGGCCAGGACCTGGCGTTCGTATACACTCACCACTTTAGAGGTTTCTATCTTGACCGGATTTTGATTCAGCGCAGTCACGATGGTACTCAGGTGCACCATGAAAAAGGGGATGGCTGAAGTCATGTGGCCGATAAAATAGGGAGAGGAGACATTGACGGCCTGCGGAGCGATCTCCTCGATGATTTCGGTGATAATGTCCGCCAGCTTTTTAACCGGGGTTCGTGCGATTTTCGATGAGGTAAACTGGGCGGCGAGAACTTTCAAGGGGATCTCTTCGGTGATTCCTACGTGCTTTTGTAGAAAATCGTGGAGGCCAAACAGGATCTGCTCCATGTACTTGGTGAGCACGTTTCGTGACTGCTCGTTTTCCGGGCGATGGAAAATGCGCTCCAGCGAGTTATGATCAGCGACCAGTTGAGGCCGAAGTTTTTGCTCTTTCATTAAAAAGGCCTCGCTTGAAAGATGGAAGGTAATTTTCTAAGATTCCATCTTCAAAATACCGCCAGGTTCACAAAACCTACCACATGAAAATAGTATCGCAGTGTTAAGCTCAATTGTTTTATGAATACTCTGGATGTTATTCGGTTGTCAAACCCAAGGAGAGAAATAGGCATCAATTCTGTGGCACTATCTTTTTGTGAGAAATTTTGGAAGGGTGTAACAATTTAAACCGGTTATGTGGGCGGAAAGGACTATTTACGGACTTAACCCATCTTGCCGATCTTCGAGAACGTAGGGTCAGATCGCCACCTCATTCAGAGCTTTCCTGACTGCTACTAACAATGCATTCAGTGAAAACGGTTTCTGGATAAAATTGACACCTTCTTTCAAAATACCATGGTTGGAGATAATATTCGTTGTATAACCAGACAGGTATAAAACTTTAATTCCGGGCCATCGGGATAATAATTCGTCAGACAATTCGCGTCCATTCATTTCAGGCATGATCAGGTCGGTAATGAGCATGTCGATCTTGCCGGCATGTTCATCGCACAACCTGATCGCATCCTTCGGAGATGAGGCGGAAAGAACAGCGTAGCCTTTATTGATAAGGACCGAACTAACCACATCCAAAAGGGACACTTCGTCTTCAACCACAAGGATCGTTTCCTGCCCGTCTGAAATCGGCATATGGATGTCTTGTTCACCACCTTTCTCCTCCTCCGGCCCCAGGTACCTGGCCAGGTAAATCCTGAACGTGGTGCCACGGCCCGGCTCGCTGTATACGTTGATGAAGCCACCGTTCTGCTTGACGATACCGTAGATTGTGGACAGGCCCAATCCGGTGCCTTTTCCAAGTTGCTTGGTCGTGAAAAAGGGCTCGAAGATTCTGGACTGGGTTTTCCTATCCATCCCGCAGCCGTCGTCGCTTATGGACAGCTGGGCATACTCGCCAGGACGGAAACCCTCGTTCATGGCGCAGTACGTATCGTCAAGAATGATGTTTTTTGTTTCGATTGCAACCCTACCGACTCCATCGATGGCATCGCGGGCATTCACACATAGATTGGCCAAAACCTGGTGGACCTGAGCAGGATCGATCTTTACCGGCCAAAGGTTCTCCCCCGGCACCCATGACATGTTAATATTCTCCCCGATCAATCGCTGCATCATCGAGAACATCTCCTCGATGATCGCGTTCAGGTCGATCTTCCGGGGTGCGATCGTCTGCTTGCGGGCGAAGGCCAGAAGTTGCCGCGTGATATCCGCCGAGCGTTTGGCCGCGTTTTGAATTTCCTCAAGGGTTTCGTAAAACGCGTGGTCCTGATCCATTCCGTGCATGGCCAATTCCGCCCGGCCCAAAATCACGCCTAACATATTCCTAAAATACGCGATTTTCACAAAAAAAGAGTCCTCTAAAATTGGATAATGTGTTATAATACTTGTTAAAAACCACCATGTTTACAACAAGCGTAAACACACCCAATAGGTAAAGGACTCTATGAGTAAGCATAGCAAAAACTACCGACAAAGTGAACTCAAAATCCAACGCATCGAAACGACGTCCGACCGGTTGACCGGAAGAGCCGGGCTGGCCCTGTTCGTGGCGTATATGCACGGCATTCAGGTTTTTGGCTGGTTCGACCGCTGGTTTGGATCCATCCGCAAGAACCGAAAAGGCCTTGCCATTACAGAACTTTTCAAACAAGTGCTCTGCTTTTTCGCCGATGGGACCAGTCGGCGCCTGGCATATTTCGACCAGATTTCTCGCGATGAGGGCTATGCCGGCAGCATAGAGACGCCAACTGAAGACATGGCCTCTTCTCATCAAATCAAACGTTTTTTCAAAGCATTCGCCTGGACTCGCGTGTTTTTGTTCCGGCGCCTTTTGCAGGCCCTTTTCATCTGGCGTCTGCGGATTACGCAACCCGATGTGATCGAATTGGGTATCGATACGATGGTCATGGACAATGACGATGCAAAATGCCGGCACGGCGTGAAGCCCACCTACAAGAAGAAAAAGGGCTTTCAACCCCTGCAAATGAATTGGGGACGTTTGATTGTCGATGCGGTGTTTCGCAGTGGGGACAAACATTCCAATCATGGCGATACGGTCCTGAATATGATCCGGCACATGGTTCTTAAAATCAGATGCGACTACCGTGGGGATGTGCCGATTATCATCCGCATGGACAGCGGGTTTTTCGACCAGAAAATCTTCGAGCTTTGCGAAAGGCTTCATGTCGGTTATGTCTGCGGCGGCAAAGTGTATAAAGACATCAAGCAAATGGCGGACAACTGGGATGCGTCCAAATGGAAACGGTTCGAATCCGGAAAGAAGAAAGCCTGGAAATACGCCGAGTTCGGTATCCGGCAAGGCAACTGGAAACAATTCCGCCGCGCGATTTTTTGTCGGTTGATGCACGATAACAGCAAACAGCTTTACCTTCCGGGATTTCGGCCTGACACCATCATCGTCACCAACATCGGTCAAGGTCAGGCGATCGACGGTATGCTGGAAAACGCCGGAGCGGTGGAATATCTGACCACCAATGGGCTCGTCGCCTGCTATCATGAACGCGGCAGCGACGAATTGGCCAACCGGGCGTTGAAGGATTTCGGTCACGAACAACTGCCTTTCAAACGATTCGCCCCCAATGCAGCCTGGTATTATATGATGCTGGTCGGTCATTTTCTGCTCGAGTCGTTTAAAGAAGATGTCAGTGCGCCGGTATTATCGATTGGTTCCTATGCCTCCACGGTGCGTAGACGGCTGATCGATATCGCCGGTAAAATCGTTTTCCACAGTGAGCAAACGGTCTTAAAGGTGACTAGGACCTGCCTGGAAAACCTACGCTTGCCGGAGTTGTTTGAACGGTGCCGCAAAGCGCCGGTTATCGAATAACCCGCAGGGAAAATAAAATTTGGAGTAAAACCGGTGGAGAGGTGTGCGCTAAAACAGGCTAAAATGCGCATATGACCACAACAAATTCGGTCAGGATAGCTTGTCTGCAGAAATAGTATCAAATTCTCAGCAGAACCCGATTTCTCTACCATGTTTTACCAGAATACTTCTGTTCAAAACCAAAATCGCCTCGTTTAGGATATTGTTGAAGTCATGGGCCACACCTCCCGCCAGACGCCCTACCGCTTCCATTTTTTGTGCTTGAAGCAATTGACCGTGCAGCCTTTTCCGATCACGCTCCATCCGTATGGACTCCGAAATGTCGATCGCCGTCCCGGTCAGACACGTCTCGCCATCCATTTCCACACGCGCGAGTGTGAATACATGGGGAATGGTGGATCCATCCTTTAAAAGAAAATTGCCTTGGACAATGGCCACCCCCTTGTTAATCGCATCGGAAATCGCCGTGGTAATTCCGGGCTGATCCTCAGGGGGGAAGAAATCTTCCGGACGCATCTTCCTGATCTCCGACCCTGAATATCCGGACAGCGACTCGACGTTGTCGTTCCATCTCAGGAATTTTCCCTCCTGTGTAAAAAAGTAAAATATTCCCGGCAAGGTTTCCAGTGTCCGGCTGATGAAATTTCGTTGCGATATAAGTTCATCATCAATCTTTTTCATGTCGGTGATGTCAACGGCGATACCGCAAACAGCCTTGTTCCCGTTGGGTAAGGAACGAACGGTGCCGCTTGATCGGATCCAAACGGTTTCCCCATCGGCACCATGGAGTCGATATTCCACATGATTCGATGTGGAAAGACCTTTTTCAAATGTTTCCATAGCATTGAAAATGTTATGCCGATCATTCTGATCCACGTATGAAAAAAATCTTTCCAGGCTGTTGCCAATTTCGCCAACAGGCAACTTCAGAATGCGATCCGCCGCCGACGAGATAAAAACATTTTCGATCCGCCCATAATCGTCAACCTCATATCGCCATAAAATTTCATCGACTTCCGTAGCGATCTCCTGGTAAATATTGTTGGCATTCTCCGAAATTTGATCCGATATCCGTGATGATTTAAGTGCATCACAAACCCCGCTGGCAACGAAAACCGCGCCCTCGAAGATGTTCCGGTTGTTTAGGATCGCCGCGGCGGAGAAAGTAATCCGGCGTTGGGTACCGTCTCGGGAGACTATCAACGCATCATGCATAGATCTGATGGTTTCGTCCGAATTCAATGCCCGCCGAATTGGGCTTTCGATTTTCCTGTAAGTATCCGCGCAAACCAAACGCACGATCGAGTCCGCAGGTTCTCCCACGGCATCCGCAAAAGACACGCCGGTATAGGTCTCTGCCGTCGTATTCATTTTTCGGACGATACCATTCTTGTCGCTGACGATAACGGCATCATGAACGAGACGGATCGTGGCCTCCAAAAAACCTTGTTTCCCAGCCGATTCAACGAAAGCATCGTTTACCGGCAACTGTAAACCGTTTGGCGTTTTTTCTTTTCCCATTGGGTCCCGTCCCCCGCGTCAATCCACAAGATATTGGATGCCCTCAGATGACTCTATCTGCTATGGCTCCCTTTTTAGTATCATAGCAATCCAGAAAAATAACAAGCTTAATAATCGGATCTGCGTCAAAAGTGAATCTGAAACGGGCCAAGTCACGAAAAATCAAAGATGTTTGTCTTGTCGAAAAACGCGGTCTGCCGGAAAGCGGCATGTGTCGCAGTCAATATGTGTATCGCCGCCGGCGCCGATTCCGAGCGGGGATCGAAATCGGCATTTTCTGGCTAAAGCACAGTCTTTGTCTTGGTTTGACCCGCAGTCGCTGGAAGGGAGGGAGGGGACTCGTTTAAACCCTATATTTGGTCGTTGATTGTCGCAGCCAGCCCGCTCAGAAATTTGGCTTTCTGTGGAGGCACATGAATCCGCTAAAGGTTAGAAATGACAGTACGGCCAGCATTCCCCACCCTGCGGAATATCCGGAACGATCCGCCAAAAACCCAAATATACTGGGACCCAATACCATCGCGCCCCATGCAGCCGTAAACACCACACCGAGTGCGGAGCCGACGTGTTTACTGCCAGCCATCTCCGCCAACAACACCATCCCGAGGGAATTCCATCCCATGAAGGAGACACCAAGGGCACCGGAAATTGCAATGATTGCGAAAATTGGCGTACCACTCCCGCATAACGCCAGGAGCCAACTCGCGATCGAACCGATCAGGCTGATCAGCGCAAGGGGAAGAATTCGATCGCCTTTCATTGTTCTATCGCTTATGATTCCGAAAACTATTCGTCCAAACGTTCCGCCTGCCATTGCAACCGTCAGCAGGCTTCCGGCGAAAAGCTGTGTAATCGTGAACGTCTCCTTGGCAAAAACGACAAGGAAAGATGCTGAACTCGCCTGGCAAAATGCAAGCAATGAAGAAAGAAGCGTTACGACAAGAAGTCTGCGTCCAAGTAGTACATCTTTGAGACTTCCCTTGGGGGATTGATTTTTTTTTACCTTCGAGGTGCCGATTTCATCAGCCAAATCAGGGTTCTTACCCGGATTTTCCTTGTAAAGGAAAGGGGACACGATGGCAATGACGATGACAAGCCCACCCAATAAGAAAATTGCGTTTTTCCAGACGATATAAAACCCCAATAAGGGGATGTAAATTCCAATCAGACCCCCGCCAATGGTCACACCCATCTGTTTTATCCCCATGATTGTGCCACGCTCAAGCGGTTCAAACCATGAGATGATACCTTTTGTTGTAATTTGGTTGATCATTCCATATCCGACACCGATCATAACGGCGGCTATGGCAGTGTAGCTGTACGACGAACAAAAGGGAATGATGAAGATGCCCAAACCGACCATTAGACTTGAAAGAAACAGGAACCATTTGACGCCATGTCTGTCCACGAGGATGCCTGCGGGAATGGATACGACCACCATGGATAAATACATCAGCGAAATAACATATCCAAGCTGACGGTTGTTGATATCAAACTCCGCTTTCAATATCGGGCCCAATGGCCCCCATGAGAAATGGCACATGGCCATTAAAAAATGGGAACTACTTAGAAGAAGGAGGATAATCCATTTGTAATTGTCGACTGAGCTCGATGTTTCGAGTGGCGGATTACCGTATCGTAGCATTCTACGCATTGACTCATTTCTTGTCGATGAGCGGATGTCCGGCCGAATCCGCCTTCTATGCATCGACTCAAGTTTATTGGATCAGGGTTAGGCGAGTGTAAATGTTAATGATTGTATATTCTCGATGGCGTAGATGTCCCCTTGGGCCACCCGGCTACTGATATCAACGCTTTTGCCAATAATTTCAGGGCCTGTTCTTTCTGGATCGATATTCAGCAGGTTCCCCATTACCCACGGTCCGTTTTTAGTTTCCACCAGGGCGACGATGTATGGTGGTTTTGTACCCTCGGGACCGACACGAACTATGGTGAACGTCCGAAGCGTCCCTTTATTATCGATCTCCGCCAATCTTGTGTCGGTTCCACCACAAAGGCGGCATACTCCCTGGGGAGGAGTCGTGTATGCCCCGCATTTCCCGCAGATCATTGCCGTCAGCCTGCCTTCGGCAAGAGATTCCTGATAGTTTTTAAAATTGAAATCCGCTGGCATGTTTTCACCTCCTTAGTATGATGTTGCAAATCGTCCCAAAATCGCCCCCTAGTGTATCTACGATGCCGATTTTTGCACCTTCAACTTGCCGTTCGCCGGCTTCACCTCTGAGTTGTTCGACAATTTCGACAACCTGGGCAGCACCAGTGGCGCCAATTGGATGTCCCTTGGATTTAAGTCCTCCCGACGGGTTGATGGTTACCCCGCAACCTCCGAGTTTTGTTTCGCCCTCGGTTGCCGCGGCATACCCTTTCCCGAATTCGTAGAATCCGAGGGCCTCGATCGCGAGAATCTCGGCTATGGTGAAACAGTCATGCAGCTCACACACATCTATGTCATCAGGACCGATTGAGGCTTCCTGGTATGCTCGTTTTATCGATGTCATTCTGGTTTTGACAACAGTCAGGTCCTGCTGGAGAAAAAGCGGGCCGGCCGATGCCTGACCGGTGCCGACGATGAATACAGGTTTGTCGGTCATGCTTTTCACTTTGTCGGCAGATGCGATTACCACCGCCGCACTCCCATCCGAAAATGGACAGCAATCCAAAAGTTGCAGCGGATCTGCTATCATCGGTCCGGACAGGACCTTTTCCACGGTAATTTTTTTTGGAAAATGGGCTTTTGGATTCATCGATCCGTGGAAATGGTTCTTCACGCTTACTTCCGCCATATGTCTTTTCAGTTCATCCAGCGGAATGTCATATTTGTGGCTGTACATGTGGGCGGCCATTCCGAAAACACCAGGAAACGTCAGTCCCGTGGGCGATTCATACTGTGCGTGGCAGCCCATGGCGAATGTCCTTGTAGCCATGGGCGTTTCCATAATTGTCGTCCTCTCGGTCCCGCCTGCCAGGACTACATCGTACACACCTGCGGCTACGAGAAGTGCGGCATGTCGTATGGCTACAGTGGCCGTGGCGCAAGCCCCTTCAAATCGTGTCGCCGGTGCTGACATGGGAAGACCTAAAGCAGAGTGCGCGAATGGCGCCATATGAATCTGTCCTTCCTCAAAGTCGCCAAGGCAATTCCCGAAAAATAAAGCATCAATATCACCGGGCTCTATGTTCGAATTTCGAATGGCTTCGAGCCCCGCATCCGTAAACATTTCAACATTCGTCATTTCGGAAACTCCGAATTTTGTCATTCCCACACCTGCGACCGCTACCTCTCTCATTGCGTTTTCCTTCTTTTTTGTTGGCATGGCGAGCGTTTATTTTGTAACGAAGCAATTCCCTTACCAGATTATCAGGAATTAATTTAAGGTAGCTTTATAAACTGCTATATGGCGCTGCCTATCATAGACAGCAAACGATCAAACATTGTCCGGATTCCAGTTAGTGAGCACATGCTGCCAGAGCTATGTGGGCGTTGTTAAACGCGCACTTTTAATGAGCCAATATGTCCTTTTTATATGCCATATTGGCCGTTCTATGCCTTGCACAACTATTCCCTTTTAAGGGTCTTGTTCGGTTGTCTCGATAGAATCACCTCAACCATGAGACAGGAAAATCCGTTAAAGAATTAATTTTTAGCTGGTGTGCAATTTGCAGTAACTGCAATGGTGGGCGACCAAGCGCAAAACGAAGCTTCGGACGTTTTGGATACTTGTCAACTAACTAAACGGATCCAGTATCACTCAGCTGGGGAAAACATAAAACAATGCGTAACCCAGGCAAAAATATATCCGTTGGCGAAAACACCATCGTCACAATGCAATACCTTGTCAGAGATTCATCAGGGAAAGTGCTTGACGACTCCCACACCCTATCGCCCTTAAAATTCACGATAGATGATGGACAATTTCCCCCGGAATTCGAAAGGCAAATCCAAGGAATGCAACCAGGTCAGAGAAAAAGTGTCATAATTCCCGCTGCACTTGGATATGGAGAGCGAAAGGCGGAAAATACGCTGAAAATAAACAGAATTGAAGTACCGCAAACGGATATAGTCGTGGGCGGTTTGCTGAGACGACTGAACGCCAACTTGGAAAGTGAAGTATATACCATAACAGGTTATGTTGGAGATTGGGTATTTCTAGACAAAAATCATCCATTGGCCGGCATGGATTTGTTATATGAAGTTTTTATCGTCGCAGTTGAACAGGGGCCTTCGAAAAGTTCGCCTTTCGAAATGAAAAACCTGTTAAATATCTTCAAACCTTTCGTTAGGAGGGGGCAGGACAATGGGAAATGATGTCTTAGTTAAAGAGATAAAGGGCCATGTCGGAAAGCTCATTCTCAATCGTCCGGATAAAAAAAACGCTCTGTCGCATGATCTGTTGATCGAAATACATATAGTTCTTGAGGAATGGTCTCAGGATGAGAACATACGAACGGTCATCATAACGGGTACGGGGAACCAGTCCTTTTCCTCTGGTTATGATGTATCCTCCATCCCCTCGAAGCTGACACCAGAAATGGCAGAGTTGGCAAAAAACCATAATCCATTAGAAATGGCCTTAGCAAGTGTACGGGAATATCCGTATCCGACCATCGGTATGCTCAACGGCTACGCTTTTGGAGCGGGTCTGAACCTTGCCTTGTGTTGCGACATCCGCATCGCGGCAGACGACGTACGTGTTGGCATGCCTCCGGCAAAACTCGGCTTGATATACCATCCCGAAGGGTTGCGACAATTTACCGAGGTTATCGGCTTCAGCAGAACCAGGGAACTTTTTTTTACGGCAGATACATACGATGCGAACCAAGCCAAAGAGATGGGGCTAATCGATTACGTGGTACCTCGGTCAAAGTTACCGATCTTTTCCTACGAAATGGCCGAAAGAATTTCACGCAACTCACCGCTATCCCTTAAAGGAACAAAACAGATTTTGAATACGCTTGCCAACGGTCTTTCACTTTCACCAGATGACTTGACGGCGGCGGAAAAACTGATCGCAAAAGGTTTCTTGAGTGATGACCTGAAGGAAGGGCAACTGGCTTTCATGGAAAAGCGCAAACCCGTTTTTACCGGCAGATAAAGAAATCATGCCGTACGATTGATTGTGATGGTGCACAAGAATGGTCGCTGATACGCATGGTACACAAAAGGGTTGCCTGGAGACGATCATTTCCTTTGCCAAAATCGCGGAACAATACAGGTCCGCTGGCGATTACAGGTCCGCTCTGGAAAAGTTGTCAGCCGCCTTAATCCTCATCCCCGACGCATGCTCCGTAAGAGCCGGTCTTATGAACAACATCGGTCATATTCAGGTTGTTCTTGGTTGGTACGATGAAGCCATTCTCAGCTTCGCTGAATCCGCACGTATATATAAGAAAACTGGGAGCCCCATCGAGCAATCGCGACAACTGGGAAATGTCGGTTCGGTGTATCGCGATCAGAAAAACTATAAGGAGGCGCTGGTCAGTTACCAACAGGCCATTGCCGTTTTGGAAAACGAAGACCATCCTGTCGACCTTGCCGACCAATACGGTAACCTCGCTTACATTCAAACTTTGACCGGAAAGTCGGACGATGCGATTCTTTCCTATAGAAAAGCGAAAATTCTTTACATAGAGAATAAAGAAAAAAATAAAGCCGATATGGTGAGAAAAAATATCGATACAATTCTGTCCTTATCCAGAGAGGCGAGATGAACGGTCTTTCACTGGCTGAAAAATATTTTGATGCCGTGGGGCGGCCGATGCTCGAACGCGAGATGGGCCCCTTGTTGGATCGAGTCGCCGCAGGACTCGTTGGGGATGGTTCGGAATGCTACGGTTTTGATGATAACATTTCTCGTGACCACGACTGGGGACCCGGATTTTGTATCTGGCTTCTGATGGAAGATTTTGAGAAGTATGGCAAACGTCTCCAAAATGCATACAATAGGCTGCCGGGAAGCTATGAAGGGTACGGCCCCAGAAAAACAAGTCAATGGGGTGGAAAGCGGGTCGGGGTTTTCGAAATCACCGAATTTTATCAAACGTTTATCGGCTTTGATCATGTTCCTGGTGAATTGGACGTTTGGCTGATGATCCCCGAAAATTCCCTGGCGGCATGTACGAATGGCAAGGTATTTATTGATGGTCCAGGAGAATTCACCGATTTTCGGAACAAGTTGCTGTCATTTTATCCGGATGACGTCAGGCGCAAGAAAATCGCTTCCCGTTGCATGACGATCGGTCAATCGGGACAATACAACCTCCCTCGTCTACTAGACCGTAAGGAATTTTACGCCGCCAATTATGCCTTGGTTAAGTTCGTGGCCGATGCGATCTCATTGGTTTTTCTTCTTAACCGACACTACACACCATTTTACAAATGGATGCACAAAGCGATGAAATCGCTACCGATACTCGGAGCGTCAATTCATCAACAAATCTCATTTCTTGTGATGGAACATGACCTTGAGAAAAAAAAAGCGTATATCGAAACGATCAGCGGCATGTTGATCGAGGAACTCATCCGACAGGAATTGAGCGACGGGACTAGCGCCTTCATCACGGATCACGGGCCATGCGTACAAGACGGGATCCTGGATCATACACTGAGGCGGAGGAATGTATGGGTCGGATAGAAGTCGGGTCTTTTGCTTTTTCGGGCAAAACGCTTTTTTTTTGGTCATGTCCATCGAAGCGCTAACGGGGGAAAGTTAACTCCGCTTCTTATCTTTTATTGTTCTATTTTACATAAGATCACTGAACGTTACTATGAAAAAGAACATCCTGATCATCGGCGGCAGTTACTTCTATGGAAGGCTATTCACGGAAACGATGGCTCGTAACGGCGGATATCGTATCTGCATTGTAAATCGCGGCAACAACCCCCTGAACATCGGGGATGTCAAGGAAATTGTATGTGACCGGAAGGACCTGTCCGGTTTGAAAAAACGACTGCCGCAATTGAAGTGGGATGCGGTGGTTGATTTTTGTGCGTATACGCCCCTGGATGCCCAATGCCTGCTATCGGCGTTGAGCAAGAAGCAAATCAGGCAGTATGTATTGATCAGCACGGTGTCGATATACGGCAACACCCGTGACCTGCCCATCGATGAAGACAGCGCGAAATTGACCGGGCCGCAGCCGGAACTCGGTCCGGCTGCCAGGTACGGGTATGACAAGCTACTGACGGAACAATTCGTGGCGTCCCATTGCCGACAACATCAGATTCCTTACACAATTCTAAGGCCTGCAATTATATATGGGAAGTACAATTATGCACCTCGTGAAAGATGTTTTTTCGATTTAATTGCCAGTAATAAAACCATAATACTGCCTGAAATCGATCTTCCCCTCTTTCAATTCGTTTCCGTATGGGACGCCGTCAGGATTTTACGATTGTGTATCGGAAACCCGGAGACATTCGGCCGGGCCTTTAACCTCTCCGGTCCGGATCTCGTTTCCTACGGAAGACTCGTCGAGGTAATTGAATCGGTGACCGGTTTGGAGACAAAGACCCGGTATATGAGTGCAACCGCTATCGATGATATGCGGGTGCCCCTTCCATTTCCTTTGAACGGTCACCTCATCTATAACGGCTCCCGGATTCAGCGATCCCTTGTATTCTCATATATGTCGTTTATGGAAGGGATGCAACGAACGTGGGAATGGTATCGGCAATCAAACACGTGAGGGCTCTCATAGGAGAATTGAAATGGGAAAAAGCGAAATCATCGATCGGGTAGTCGATAAGGAACTGAAGATGTTCACCAGCGTAAAAGCCGACCAGCCGGTATCGTGCCAGGACGATGCCGACGGTTTCAAGGTCTTTAGGTCCGCCCAGTTCCAGGCGTGGTCGGAAGGGACACTGGTAAGCTATCTCAATGACCTGGAAAAGGCTGAATCGGAAGGCTTGAACCTGATGACAATGAAATACGCTCGAATGGAGAGAAAGATACCTTCGATCCACGAAAATCCACAGGTTATACAGATGATTGGGGAGATGGTAGCCATCCAGGCCGGCTGGCAAAAGGAGATGATCCAAAAGTATCCCTCCGTCATGGCCCGTGGCCGTCCGATTGATGAGTTGTCGAATACTGCCGCAATGACGTCCTTTAAAAAATATCTTTCCTGTGAACTGGAAACGTATTCACAAATGACGCTTACCCATCTTTTCCGAGACATTATGAACTGTTACAGCACTGGGAACAACATGTCTGCAATGATTTACGAAACCATGGTCAAGAACTTGGGATACGAATCCCTTGTGGCCGCCGAAGAAGAGATCTCCTGCCGTTGACATCCTATCTAAGGGCAGGCCCCTAATTTGCATCGTTGCCTGATCGAGTGCATGCGGCGCATTTTCGCCAACTTTTTTAAATTGGCCAATCAATATTTTCACGGAGACAGAAATATGGACGAATTACTGAAAAAACGCCTGGATGAGCTTGACGCCATTAAGGCAATGGTGAAGATGGGAGGCGGAGAAGAGAAAATTGAAAAGCAGCATGCCATGGGCAAGTTGTCGGCGCGCGAGAGGTTGGAAATCCTTCTCGATCCGGGCAGCCTGATGGAAATGAACATGCTGACCGGCCACGCCCTTGGATTGCCGGGTGACGCCGTCGTTTGCGGAAGTGGGACCATCGATGGGCGCACCGTTTTCGCCTATTCACAGGATCCGACGGTTCGCGGTGGATCGATCGGACTCGAACATGGGATAAAGATGTATCGTACCGTGGAAAAGGCACTTGAGTTGAAAGTACCGTTTATCGGTCTTCACGACTCCCCTGGCGCGAGACTGCCAAACGAAAAAGAACTAGAGATTTTGGGCAAAGGAAAACGTTCTTTTTTTTCGAGTCTTTCGGAAAAACACGGTGGCTCCATATTTTATCCGAACACCATCGCTTCGGGGAAAATTCCGCAGATCTCGGCTATAATGGGGACATGTGGCGGAATATCCGTATACTCGCCTGCCCTTACCGATTTCATATACATGATCGAAAAAAACAGCCACATGTTTATCACCGGGCCCGATGTAATAAGGATGGTGACAGGTGAGAATATCTCTAAGGACGATCTCGGCGGTGCCTGCGTTCACGCCGAAAAGACAGGATCATGCGATTTCCTGCACACAAAGGAAAAATCATGTCTGCTGGATATAAGAAGACTGCTCGGTTTCCTTCCGCCGAATTGCGACTCACCGCCGCCTGTTTACCAGCCCGGCGACGACCCGCAACGATCTTGCCCTGAACTGAACGACATCGTTCCGTCATCGCCCAACAAGCCTTACGATATGCGCCAGGTGATTCTGACGATCGTTGACAACAAGGATTTTCTAGAGGTCAAAAGGGACTTCGCCAGAGAAGTCATCGTGGGCTTTGGACGCCTTGATGGGAAAACCGTTGGAATTGTCGCCAATCAGCCTCAGGTCCTGGCCGGTTCGATGACCACTGACAGTTCGGACAAACAGGCCAGATTCATTCGATTCTGCGATTGCTTCGGAATCCCTCTTGTCCTTCTGGTCGACACGCCCGCCTATATGCCGGGATCCCATCAGGAGCACTCCGGTATCATCCGGCACGGGGCTAAGGTGCTTTATGCCCTTTGCGAAGCGACGGTTCCACGAATTTCCTTGGTTTTGCGCAAGGCTTACGGAGGTGGTAATCTCGGCATGGGTGTTCTTCCCGGACTCGGAAATGACATGGTGCTATACTGGCCAATAGTAGAAACGGGAATACTCGGCGCGCAACAATCCGTCATGCTTTTGTACGGAAGAAAACCTGGCGCGACAAAAGAATACATTGCCGAAAAACTTACCGAGTATCGGGAAACCTACGCCAACCCCATCTACGACATATCGTCCAATATCAACGTCCAGGATGTCATAACCCCAGCGGAAACAAGAAATTACTTGATCCGTGCCCTTGCCACCATGGCGGACAAGCGTCGTACAAGGCATGGGAAGCGACATGGAAATATTCCCCTGTAGAACATATCATTTGTGGCGAGGAAATGAATTGTCCTTTGGCAAGCCACGGGGTATCGGATCCCCGTGGCTTGATATCCATTTTATTACGGCACGCTACAGTGCATCAAACCCTAATAGAGAGTAAGAACTCTCCCCTTGGAGTCATATAAAATGCAAAAAGACACCTTTCGCTCAGGCCCATTGACCGGCATAACCGTCCTGGATCTTACATCCCTGCTCCCCGGTCCTTACAGCACCATGATGCTCGCCGATCTTGGCGCCGATGTGATTAAGATCGAAAAGCCGGGAGTGGGTGATCTGACCCGCCATTATTCTCCCAAGATCAAAAGGGAGGGCGCATATTTCCTGAGTGTGAACCGCAACAAGAGAAGCCTGGCGCTGAATTTGACCTGTGAAAAGGGAAAAGCGATTTTTATGGAGCTTGTAAAAAGCGCCGATGTCGTATTGGACGGTTTTCGACCTGGTGTCATGGACAAGATAGGTTTGGGATATGACGAATTGAAAAGCGTCAATCCTTCAATTATCGCCTGCTCCATCTCGGGCTATGGTCAGGACGGACCGTATGCGAACAAAGCCGGACATGACATCAACTATCTGTCCATCGCAGGTGTTCTGGGGGCCACCGGAACCAAGGACGGCATGCCGGTGATTCCCGGAATCCAGATCGCCGACGTGGGCGGGGGCGCCATGCTGGCGGCCGTATGTATCCTTTCGGCCTTGATCGCCAGGCAGAAAACCGGCGAGGGGCAGTACATCGATGTTGCCATGACGGACGGTGCATTGGCCTGGCAGGCCCTGACCGCCGGGAGATATTTCGCCGACGGCACCATCCCCAGACCTTCGAGGGAGATGCTGAGCGGACGGTTTGCATGCTACAATGTTTATGCCACCAAAGATGGCAGGCATATAGCACTCGGTGCCCTTGAACCCCAGTTCTGGTCCGCCTTCTGCAATGCGATCGGCAGAGAAGACCTGATCCAAAGGCAGTTTGCCGATGGAAAAGAGGCCGACGCATTGGTGGACGAGGTGCGGGAAATCTTTTATCAACGAAAAAGAAGCGAATGGATGGCTTTGCTCGAAGATGTGGATTGTTGTTGTGAACCGGTTAACGACCTGGACGAGGCGTTTTCACATCCCCAGGTGATGCATCGGAAAATGGTCGTCGAAGTTGAACATCCCACGGAAGGTAAAGTCCGCCAGCTGAATTTTCCGGGGAAGTTTTCCAAGACCGCGCCGTCCGTCAGAACGGCGGCACCGAGACTGGGCGAACACAACCAAGAAATCCTCGAAACACTGGGCTTTACCCCGGAAGAAATATCAAGATTGGCACAAGAGAAGATAATCTCGCCCGCCGATACGATTTGATTCCTTTTAACGTGGTGGGTCCCGGTTATACGGGTATTTCACTTGTTTTATTCTTACAATCTACCTAACGGGAGGGTTGGACATGCGTTTGAAGAAGACTATCTTACTCATTGCATTGATCATGTTGATGGGGACTTCCAACGGTCTGGCGGGCGTGAACGATTCTTTCGGGATCGGCCCCAAAGCCACGGCGCTGGGACAGGCGTACACCGCATACGCGGATGATTTTTCGGCCATGCACTACAACCCGGCGGGCTTGACACAGATGAAGGGATTGAATCTTACGGTGGGGCTCCAGGTGACCGATATCGATTACGAGCAGACCGTAAACCAGACGGATTTCAAGTATGGCGCCGATCCGCTGGACGGCACCTTGTCTACGAATAACAGCGATCTTCTTTACGTGCCGCAAATCGGTCTCGTTTACAGCCCCGCAGGGAAAAGATACGCCTTTGGCCTTGGCGCCTACGCGCCATTCGGGCTGCATTCATGGTCCGATGAGAATTCGTCCAACTTTCGCTACAGCGCGGCGGAAGTCTACAACAACCGGATCATATACGCCGCCCCCACGTTCGCATACAGGATCAAGGACACGCTCTCCCTCGGCCTTTCCGTCGGTATGGGGTACAGCGATCAGGGCGGATTGGCCCAACTGCGGATTCCCGGCATCGAGGACCGCCTGAACCCGATTCTGGAGGGACTATACGGTCCGGCCGCGACACTGCCATCCGGGACAGGCTATGCCACGACTCTGGGCAGCATGGATATCGACATTGACGATACATTCAACCTCTCTGCCAACCTCGGCGTTCTTTGGAATCCCAAGGACTGGCTCTCCCTTGGCATTGCCTACCGCAGCGAGTCCAAATCGGAGATGGAGGGCACGACGACGTTCACCTATAGCCAGACGACCCGGCAGTTGATCGAAAGTCTCGGATTTCCGCCTCCGCAAGCGGTGGAAACGCTCGACACCACCATGGATTTCCGGCACCCCCAGTCCCTTTCCTTCGGTACGAAAATCGACATCACGGAGCGATTCCGGCTGATGTTCGACCTTGTCTGGACCGATTGGTCTTCGAGAACGGAAGAGATCTACGCCTACGACGGGGATCCGACCTTTCTGTTACTCACTGCCGCCCTGGGATCGGGTGAGCCGACCGACCGCCTGGTCATCAAAAGGGACTGGAACGATACCTGGGAGCCCCATATCGGCATCGAGTATCAGACCCTGGACTGGCTGGCTCTTCGTTTCGGCTACCACTACCGTCCCAGCAACATTGACAAGGATACATGGGACAACATGTGGCCCATCATCGATTATCACATCTTCAGTCTTGGCAGCGGGATGGTATTTGAAGACAGATTTACCGTGGACTTCGCTTACAGCCTGCTTCTGGGAGACGATTGGGATGTGAAAAACGGTGAAAGCAGAAACCTGACAGCCGACCGGATTCTCTATTCTCCCTATGCCGGCGACGAAGTAGAGGTGGAGACCACCGTTCACAATTTCATGATTGCAATAAGCTATCGATTCTAACTGAATTGACCATACCGAAGACCGATTGGGTCTTATCCACTTAGATTAGGATGTCCCATGAAAAGATTGCAATTTCAGTTACTATTGACCACCAGCGGGCTGTTTGCCATCCAACTGGCCGCACCGATCGTATCCCTATTCTATTGCATTCTGGCGACACCGGAACAGCAGACCACACTTATGACCGGGTCGGTTGTCATCTGGTTCATTTGCCTCGTCTGTATGGTAGCAACTACGAAGTTTCTGCTGAGGTCATTTGAAACGGACCGCGACAAGCTTGAAACGGAAGGCGATCTTCCCGACAGCGAGTTGCTGTCCCTTCCCGAACGGAACAGCAGATTGCCAATCCAGGTCACCGTAGCATACTGCTTCTTTTTTGCGGCGGCGACGTTGGGGCAATACCTGTTTTTCCTGCACATGGATACCGGACCGGCATCCGCTTTCTCTCTTTGGGGAGGGGGAATTGCGGGCGGCTTGACCTGCCCCATGATTGTTTTTGGCGCCGCCAGCTTGCTCGTTTCGCCAAGCACGACGATGATTTCAGACCATGTGGTGAGACGCGGACTGAACCCGAGAATATTTCGGGTTGGCATTTTTCCCAGACTGATGATCTGCTTTGTGTCGATCGCCGTGGGTCTATCGATCTGGTTAGGGTTTTCCGCCTATTATTCCGGCGTCAATCTGACCATCGGAGAGATGAAGTTGAGTGAACAGCGCCTTGTTGACGCCGCGGTTCGCCATACGAAATCACTTGAAGGAATCGAAGGCGACGAGCGGTTGAAAATGGAACTGGAGGGCGTTTTGAAGGACGCCTCTTTCTTCATATCCGATAAATCCGGGCGGTTGCTCCACAGCTCCCGCGGCGAATCCATCGACACGAAAAGATGGTCCGCTTTTTCGGAATCAATGCGCACGGATTTTCAAACCGGGCGGGCGGGAGCCCTTTATGAAAACGTCAACGAGCGGGTTATCGCCTGGTCACCGGTGGCCGACAACCGAATCGTCGGGGTATTCTCCCACCTGTCGGATCGGTATTCTCGGTTTTCCGGTTTTTTTCTGGGAAGTGCCCTCTTTCTTTTCGTAGGGCTCTTCGTCGGTGTTTCAATGGGGATCACCAATGCCCTGGCAGTTGCGCAATCCGTTCAAAAGGCCTCCACGGCACTGCAGGATCTGTCCGAAGGCGAGGGGGACTTGACGGGCCGTCTTGCCGTTTCCAGTTATGACGAAGTGGGGGAGCTTGCTTCCGGTTTCAATCAATTCAGTGTTAAATTAAATGCCATCTTGTCTGAAATCGTGGAGAATTCGAAAATCCTTGAAAAAACGTCCAACCACTTCACCGATATTTCCAAAAATATCAAAGAGTCGGTCGGAGTACTCCGGCACACCACCGCGCTTTCGGCCGACCAGGCATCGCGGTCTAGCGGCGATCTGGAAGCGGTTTCCAGTGATTGCGACCTCGCCGCCAACGCGGCGAACCAGGTCGCGGCCGCCGCCGAGGAGATGTCCATAAGCGTAAAGGAGGTTGCTGAAAATGCCGACAAGGCCCGCGGTATCACACAACAGGCCGTGGGCACCGCCAAGGATGCATCCGCCAAAATTTCAAGTTTGGGGGAATCGTCCAAAAAGATCGACACGATCACGGAGGTGATTACCGAAATTTCGGAACAGACCAACCTTCTCGCTCTGAACGCCACCATCGAAGCGGCCCGCGCCGGCGAGGCCGGTAAGGGCTTTAATGTCGTTGCCGGAGAAATAAAGGACTTGTCCAGGCAAACCGCCAAAGCCACCACGGAGATCAGGCAGCAGATCGAGGATATCCAGCGATCAACCGAAGAAGCTATCCTGTCCATGGAGGAAATCGTGAGTGTGAACGGTTCGGTTGAAGAGATCGTCTATATGATTGCGGGCGCGGTGGAAGAGCAGTCCACAGTCACCGCTGAAATCGCAAAAAACATCGCCCAGGTTTCATCTAATATTGACGGCATCAACAAAAAAGTCGCTGAGAGTGCGTCCATATCGAATAACATCGCCAATCAACTGGAGGACGTAAGGAAAAAAACCGATGAGACGGCCGAAGACGTCACCCAGGTGGAGAACGGCGCCAACGATATCAGTCATATTTCCAATGAGCTCTTCAGCCAGACCGCCAAATTTAAAATATAGAATCCGGATATCGAAGGTTCTGGAAAATATCCAACGCTTAATAATGAGAAACGATGATTGAGAAAAAAGTCAATGAATATTCTGTTTGCCGCACCGGAAAATGCATAGGGCGCATGTATACTGGGATGAACCGCCTGACCCGAAAGATCCGATTTTTTCCTTTAATGTCCTTGCGACACCTCATATCGGAGGCGTTACTGACCCTTCCATGGAGGGAAAAGTAAGCGCTGTAGCGGAAAATATAAGTCGCGTTCAGGGAAATCGCCGGCCGCTATTTTTACATCCGGCTTTTAACACAGAGAACCAAAGTCAGTAGGCGGAAACCGATGGGGTATTCCGTATATCAGACAATCAGCGTTAAGACGTAAAGATGAAGGACATGAGACCAATGGAAGATGAATCCATAACGGTGCGTACCGTGCTTTCTGAATATGAATCAAAACGGCTGCTTGCCCATTACGACATCCCAATTACGAGAGAAGTACTGGTGGAAGATCGACACCGGCTGATGGAAGCCGTCGAGGCAATCGGTTATCCTGTGGTTCTGAAAGGCTGCTCCCCGAATATTGCACACAAAACGGAAACTGGCCTGGTTCACCTGGACCTCAAAAACGAAGACCAGGTATTGGCGGCGTATGACGAAATAACCAAAAATATCATTGAAACCGAAAATACCGACGCGACCGTTTTGGTGCAGGAGATGGTTTCCGGAAAAAGGGAACTTGTGGCCGGGTTGACGCGGGACCCGCAATTCGGTCCATGTGTCATGTTCGGCCTCGGCGGGATATTCACGGAAGTTCTCAATGATGTCGTTTTTCGGGTGGCACCGCTTGAAAAAAGCGACGCACTTGAAATGACTCGAGAAATAAAGGGCCATCGAATACTCGATGCAATTCGGGGAATGGCGGCGGTTGATATGGACAGATTGGGAGATATTCTGATGGCGATAGGAAGAATCGGCATGGAAAACGAGAAGATCATCGAAATCGACATCAATCCGCTGATCATCTCTGCGGGCAAACCAGTCGCTGTGGATGCTCTCATGGTGCTGGAGTCTCCCGGTGATTGAGATAGGATAATGAGACAATGAACGAGCCGATTCACGATTTTTCGGTTACCATTGAGATACCGATAGCATGGGGAGACACGGATGTCTGCCTCCATCCATGAAAATCGAACCATTCGTGATATCATAGAATAGATTCCCCCGGGTAAACCCGGGGCGCTTTGTCTTCGACCGCATAAATCGCTCGCGGTGGATTCGTAAACTATCATGAAATGCCCTGCGAATAAGGCATTCAATTCTAACGAAAGAATTACCATGACACCCTCCAATCACTGCCTTGATTGGTTCTTCCATCCCAACGTCGTTGCAGTTGTGGGTGCGACCAACAACCCATTGAAAATGAACTATCGTTTGCTGCAGAATCTATTGAACCTAGAATTCGATGGGAAGATATACCCCGTCAATCACAAAGGAGGCAAGACACTTGGAATTAAAACGTTTCCACGCTTACAGGATATCCCCGACCTTGTGGATCTCGCCGTAATCGCCGTGACGGCGCAAAAGGTGCCCGGTATCATAAAAGACTGTGTCGACGCTAAAATCAGAAACGCTGTTATTATCACAGGCGGTTTTTCAGAAGGTGGTGAAAAGGGGATGGCGCTCCAAGAGGAGATCAAAACATTGATCTCGAAAAATTGCATAAGGGTTCTCGGACCCAACACCCTGAGCCCCGTCAACACGGCGAATCAGCTGGCAATCAGTTTCCATCCGATTCGGAAGTTGAATCGAGGAAAAGTGTCATTTGCCTTTCAGTCAGGTTTTTACGAGCCCATGATAAACTGGATTTTTTCCTATCTCGGTATCAATAAAATGCTCGATATGGGAAACAAAATCGATATCCACGAAATGGACGCCCTTGAATATTATTCGCGCGACCCGGGCACCGGGATAATTGCCATGCATATCGAAAGCCTTCATTGCAATGCCAGAAAATTCTTGCGTTTAATGAAAGACGTTACGAGAAAAAAACCTGTTATTGTCCTGAAGGTGGGTAAAACGCCCGCCGGTTCGCGAGCCGCCGCTTCACACACCGGAACCATGGCCATCGAGAACGATGCCGTATTTGACGGAGCGCTCAGGCAGGCAGGTGCCATCCGGGCCCGAAATCTGGAAGAGTTTTTCGATCTTGTCAAGGCCTTTCAATTTCTATCGATTCCACAAGGAAACCGTCTTTCGATCATCACCATGTCAGGCGGGGAGGGTGTCATGGCCACGGATTCAAGCCAAACATACGGCCTCACTCAGGCAGGCTTCGAAAATCGTACCCGTCAGATACTGAGCAGGATTTCCCCCGATTGGGAAATCCCCTTGAACCCTTTCGATGCAGGGGTCTGCATGGAATTCCATCTGTCAGACCTCACGGTATTTTTCGATGCCTTGATGGCCATCCCCGAAGACAAAAACGTAGACTGTACGATAATGCAGCTGTTCCCATGGACGCTTAGCGAATCAGAGGAAATCCCGGAAAAGTTGACGGGGAAGGCCGATTCGATTAAAGATCTTTATGTGCAACGAATGGTACAGATGAGAAAAGCAGGCAAGCCTTTGGCGCTGTGGTGTACATCATCGGGACACGACGAGATGCAACTTATCCAAAGACTCGAATCAGCGCGCATCCCGGTATTTCGGTCTTCAGAAAGGGCTGTCAAGGCACTGTCCGCCATGCACCGCTACCATTCGATGGTTTCCCAGCGGCGATAGTTCCTCATTTCATCGGGTTGAATGAAGAACCGTTGACTTGTGATTGCTTCCCTTATTGGAGGGCGCATCTGACTGATGTGTTGTTGTGGCTGAGCGGACAACCTTTGGGAACGGCCTCGGTACCGGAAGTCCAGCAGATAGAAAAAATATCATCGGCACTTACAGCCAGCCTTTCCGATGTTTGCGAAACCGGACCCCGACTCATGCATCATTGAAAGCGGAGGCTCGGTTGCGCCGGAGATCAGGCGTAGGCCGGAAAAGTCCGGTTTCTCCGGCAAAGACCCGATGTAATCAAGCATCGGCATGAAAATCGCGGGAGCACCGCAATTGAACGTGACGCCTTCCGATATCATAAGATCCACGATAATGCCGGTTGTCTCGATGGTATAGTTGCCGGGAAATACCAGCTTGGCGCCGACCATGGGTGCGGCGGGCCACTCGCCCCATCCCTGGGAATGAAACATGGGAACGGTTTGCATGACGACATCATTCAAACTGAGCTGCGTACTCATGGCGATTGACAACGTATGCAGATAGATGCAACGATCAGAATAATAAACCCCCTTTGGTTTGCCGGTGGTTACCGACGAATAGCAGGCGCAGTAGGCGGACGTCTCGTCAATCATGGGCCAGTCAAACTCCGGTCTTTCCGAAGAAAGCAACTCTTCGTAACCGCCTATCGACACGAACGAGGTATCGATTCTTTCCTCTGAACTGTCGACAGGATGATATAGCCTTCGACGGTCTCGATCATTGGCGCGACCACCTCCAACAGGGGTGTCAACGATTCTCCGATAAAGATGAATCGTCCCTTGAAGTCGACGGGCATCCTTTGAGGATTTCGGAGGTCATTATCATCTCGCCTCGCTTAGCTATTCTGTCATATTCAGGCGTACTTGTCCCTTATCTGCGATCTTTTCGCTTCGTCAAGCGATTTCAAATAGAGTTTCCATCCCGGACACCATCCGATATGCCATTTCCAGAGTCTACCCCAAAAGGAGTTGGGGTTTTGATCGAATTTACGACGAAAGGTACAGGATTCGCATTTGCTCATCAATTCTCTCCCAAGGTTTTTCATTGGGGCCCCTCCTCGCAAATATCTTCCTTGAGGGGCCGCCATTGTCTTATTTCGGAGCCATCCGAATGCTTCCGTCCAAGCGTATTGTTTCGCCGTTGAGCATTTTATTTTCGATGATCTGCCTGACCAGCAGCGCAAACTCGGCCGGGTGTCCCAGGCGTTTGGGAAACGGCACCATTTGCCCCAGCGACTGTTGTACCTTTTCCGGCAGCTGGGAAAGCATCGGTGTGAGAAACAGGCCGGGAGCGATGGTGTTGACGCGGATGCCGTAATCGGCGAATTCCCTTGCGATGGGAAGCGTCATGCCCACCACGCCGGCCTTGGAGGCACTGTAAGCTGCCTGACCGATCTGGCCGTCAAAGGCCGCCACCGAGGCGGTGTTGATGATCACACCGCGCTCACCGTCATCATCTTGAGCATTGTCCAACATCTTTTCCGCGGCCAGACGAATGGTGTTCATCGTACCTACGAGATTAACCTTCAAAACAGACTCGAATTGGCCGATGGGCAATGGCCCTTTTTTTCCGATCACCTTCACCGCCGTTCCAATCCCCGCGCAATTGACGACCACATTTATGCCGCCGAAGCTGGATACCGTGTGTTGCACAGCTTCCTGAACACTGTTTTCGTCGGAAACGTCTGTTTTGCAAAATACCGTGTTCGTACCTAGTCGCTCCGCCAGGGCCTCGCCCTTTTCCGCATCGAAGTCAAAAATTGCTACCTTCGCTCCGCGCTGCAACAAATCCATCACGGTGGCTTCCCCCAGACCCGATGCCCCCCCGGTAACGGCGGCGATACAATTCTTTACGTCCATGCTTTGCAACCTTTCATACATTAAAAGTTAATTTGATATTTCCCTTCAACACGATGGCGGTTACACATCGTCTTATGACCCACGTTGGGTTGTTCCGCGGTTGGAATCGCCAAATAAATCAAATGCGTGCTCCGCGTTCCCACCTTCTAAAAGGTTGTAGTATTGGCATCCGGTGGAGATGGAAGGGGCCGCACGCTTACCTTTTGGGAAAACGCGATGCGACCACGTCCTGCGGTGCCAATTGGCGGTTTGTCTACATCATGCTCGGGAGCCATAGACTGATCTGGGGAAATACGATGAGCAATATCAGCCCGATAATCATGACGGCGACATATGGGAATGTACCCAGAAGGATCGCTTCCGAGTCTATTTCCTTGCTGACGGCCGATAGCGTATAAAGGTTCAGCCCAAGGGGCGGAGTGATCACCGCGATCTCGATGTTGGCGATCATCAGAACGCCGAACCAGACCGGATCCCATTGCATGACCTTCACGATGGGCAATAAAATTGGGGTCGTGATCAGGATCATGGATGCGCCGTCAATGAACATGCCCAACAATACAAGCATCGATTGAATGATGATCATTGTCGCCCATGGTGGCGTGTCCATGGCGGCAATAAAGCCGGCAATCGTTTCCGGGACCCGCGAAAGATTCAGAAATTGAGTAAAAATAACGGCACCGACGTAGACAATCAAAATCTTGCCGGTAATCAGGGCAGCTTCCTCCAGCGTTTCCCCAAAACGCTTGCGATCGAGACTGCGGTAAACGAAGCAAGCGGATAGATATGCTCCGGCAACGCCGATTGCGGCGGATTCAGTAGGTGTCGCGATGCCGAAATAGATGGAGCCCAAAACAGCTAAGATAAGAAGAAGTGGCGCCCAGACTCTTTTGAAGGCGTTCACCGTCTCTCGATGAAATGTTGGCGTTGCAGCGTCCGATTGGTGCATTCCGGGAACTGTCAGTGACCGGAGGATGATGTACGCTGACATCAGAACAACCAGAAGGACCCCCGGCAGGATACCGGCCACAAACAATTTCCCAACGGATACACCCGCGACTTCTCCATACAGAATGAATAGCAGGCTCGGCGGGATCAGCATGGCCAGCGCGCCGGGAGCACAAACCGCCCCAGCCGCAAACCCTTTATCGTAACCGTTTTTGAGCATTTCCGGAATGGCGATCACCCCGATGGTGGCCACTGCGGCGATACTGATGCCACACATAGCGCCGAATACGGCACAGGCGAGCACGGTGGCCATCGCCAACCCTCCCGGAATCCGACGAAGCAGCCAACTAAGAATTTTGTACAGATCGGCGCCAATGCCGCTGCGGAAAATCACCTCACCCATCAAAATGAACAACGGTGCCGCAACCAGCGTGAACCGTGAGACGGCCCCGTAAACCGTGGTCTGAAGCAGGGACAACCCGTCGATCCCACTATGCATCATGATCCCGATGATTCCCGCCCCCCCCATGGACAGAAATATGGGGAAACCGAATAGTAAAAACCCAAGCATCAAAGCGATGGTAATAGCGATGATGGCCAGAAGGCTCATTGAAAAAAACCCTTTTTAAAGGCCTTGGCCATGTCAATGGCTCCCTGCAGCACCAGGAGTGTCATGCAAAGAGGCACCAGTCCGTAGGGCAACCAGAGTGGCACCTCAAGAGTTGAATTGGATGACGATTCGTATTGGTAAGCGATTATCGTCATACGAGCCGAGGTCCAAATGATGGCGGAAGCAAACCCGACCATGCCCAGATAAATGATGATATCAATATATCCGCGGGCCGTTTCGGACATTTTATTGTGAAAATAGTCCATTTTAATGTGGGACTTTCTGTCTTGGATACCTGCCGCGGCTGCAAAGGCGAGATAAACAAGCAGGTATTCGCTGACCTCCATCGCCCAGAAGGTCGGCCTGTTGAAAAGATAGCGCATGCCCACATCATAGAAAATGATCAATGCCATGAAAAGCAACACCCATCTCGATAGCCATGTGAATGCTGATGAGATTTTCTGGAACACGCCATCAAGAGTATCGCTGGCGGCCATTGCTATTTCACCCCTGCAAGCATCAGGATCCTGTTCCCTGTTTCCTGGCCCACTTGGGATACCCACCAATCGATCAACGGCTTCAATGCCCTTGCAAATTCCGCCTTTTCCACGGTTGTGGGATAGACTGCTTCCATTCCGGCTTTTTCATAGATTGGAATTATCGTCTCCTTCAGGGGGTATGTTTTGGTTATCAGCGTGAGATAGTTTTTTTCCCATTTTGCCGCCGCGTTTTTCATAACGGACCTGGCCTCCGCCGGCCAGCTCTCCCATTTATTCCGCATTACGTAAATGGGGGTGGACTGGCTTGAAAGGGCATACACCAACATGTACCTGCAGTACTCCTCCACTCCACGCCCACGGGCAGTCCAGGGATTCATGAGAGCACCATCGACGACGCCCCTTTGAAGCGCTTGGGGCAGTTCGGCGGAAGACATGGTTACGGGCACCGCGCCGAGTGTCTCCATGGCCACTGCTTCCAGCTTTCCGGCTACGCGTATCTTCAACCCCCTCATGTCAGCTGGAGTGCGCACCCGTTTGCGCCGGGTCCACAGGAATTCGGGCACGGCGCCCCCGACGGCGAGTTGAAAAAGATTTCTTTTTCGTAAAACATCGTTTTGAAAAACCGCCAACGGACCATCCATCTCCAATTTGACATGGGCTTTTTCGAGACTGTCCCATATGGGGAGATTCTGTATGGCGATCACCGGAAAAGAACCAAGAAGATAAGCGGTTGTCTGAAAGACCATATCCGCGGTACCGGCTTGCAAGCCCGGGAGGATCTCCTTTCCCTTGAGTAGGCTGCCCCCCCAGTACATGTCGATTCTTACGCTTCCTTTACCGGTTTCATTGACCTGATTCACGAAAAATCGCTGCTGCTCGTCTATCAGAGGGTATCCCACGGGGATGTATGTGGCCATTTTAATACGTTTTTCACCGCCGAGACACTCGGGAATGAACGGGAGTGAAACCGACATGGCCAGGAGCAACCAGATCGCTCTTCTCAAGCGCGTCTTGATTTTGTTCATCCTCGCCTTCCCTTTTTCCCAAAAATAGGCCCGGCGATTGTGTCTCGCTGGGTTATCTGACTGCCCTCCATAATTTCTGACATTTTGGCGTCAAGATAAAATCGCTCGACCTCATATTCCTTCATGTAACCATAGCCGCCTAGAAGCTGAATCGCCTCATTGGACACCTCCACGGCCGCCTTGGTCGCGCACATTTTCGCTATTGCGCACATTTTCGTATCGATCCGGCCGGCGTCGTAAATAGAGGCCGCCTTGTATGCCAATAGGCGGGTCATTTCAATTTTTGCGGCCATGTCGGCCATCTTGTGCTCGGTGACCTGAAATTGAGACAGTGTGCGACCGAACATTTCTCGGGATTTGACATACGCCAGGGTGCGTTCATATGCGCCCTGGGCGATACCGACGGCTTGCGCCGCGAGGAGAATACGGTTCTCGCCGACGATTTCGGAAGCATGAAAAAAGCCGCGGTTCTCTTTGCCGACCGTATTGGCGATCGGTACACGCACATCGGAAAGGTCAACGTCCGCGCAGTGCATCAGGCTGAAGCCCGTTTTGGGTCCAATGTCACGGATAGATACACCCGGCCTGTCGCTTTCGACGAGAATCAGGGTCAGCCCCTTGGATTCCGGTTTCGCATCGTCCCCGGTCCTGCAAAGCACGATGTAAAAACCGGCCAAGGGACCCGCGTTGACAACGAAATCCTTTGCCCCGTTGATGACCCAGTGGGCGCCATTTTTTATGGCGGTGGTTCCCCTGGCGGTCAGATCGTAGCCACAATCGGGTTCCGTGAAAGCGCCGCAGGAAAGAACCTCTCCTTCCGCCACTCTCGGAAGCCAGGTGGCTTTTTGCTCCTCGGTGCCAAACCGTAAAAGCGCTCCCGAGGAAAAACCGGATAAAGTCAAGGCAGCGCCGACAGTGGCGTCCCCAGCGCAGAGGGTTTCGGCCACAAGGGCGTTTTCCAGGAGGCCAAGACCTTGGCCGGAACAGGTCTCCGGATAGTGGATGCCGATAAAACCTAAATCCGCCGCTTTTTTCCACAGCGCCTCGGGAAATTGATGTTTCTCTATCAGTTCTTCGATGACTTCTCTTTTGAATTCACCCTTTATGTATTCTTTGACCGCTTTTTGTATCTCTTTTTGCGATCTTGTGAGTTCGAACTCCATGAAACCCTCCTAAAGCTGATGAAAACCGCCGATATCCACAAACCATTCGTTCGTCGCTGCGCGCAACGCCTCCCGGAGACGTGACAATCCGCATTGAATGACAAGAAGCACCCCTCCATTTTCAGGGCTTACAGCCCCAGGTTTTTCGCCACGATCACCTTCATGATTTCACTGGTTCCGGCAAAAATCGACATCACCCGCGAATCGCGGAATGTTCTTACCAATGGGCATTGCTCGGTGGCCGCCTCCATACCAAGAATATCCAGGCTTTCCCGCAATACCCGATTGACCATCTCGCATGTCCAATATTTCGCCATGGAGGTTTGGGTATTGATCTCCTTGCCTTCCATATGATCGGCGATGAGCTTGTCCAGAAATGCCCTGCCGAGTTGAACTTCCGTGGCGATTTCGGCCAGTTTAAACTGTATCGACTGGGATTTGGAAATGGGTTTGTCCGATACGGAGTTTGTTTTACAGTGGGAAATCACCTGCCGGCAGACCTGTTCCGCTGTGGCCACTGCCATGATGGAGCATACAAGGCGTTCCTGTTGCAGTTTCTGCATGAGCATCCTGAAGCCCTGCCCCTTGGCGCCGAGCAGATTATCTTTCGGAATTCGGCAGCCGGAAAAGAAAAGCTCGGCGGTATCCTGGCTGTACATGCCCATCTTGTCTAGTTTGTTCCCCTTATTGAATCCGGGCGTGCCGTCCTCGACGAGGTATAAGGAAACGGCGGCGTGGGGGGGCTCCACGGCGGGATCCTTGGCGGCGACGATGACGAGATCGCAGTGAATGCCATTGGATATAAACGTTTTCGCGCCATCGATGACGATTTCGTCCCCTTCCTCGACGGCGGTTGCGGTCATCGCCGCCACATCGCTGCCGACATCCGGCTCCGTCATGGCGAGGGCCAGGACGATGTCTCCGGATACGCAGCCGGGAAGATATTTTTGCTTTTGCTCCTCGGACCCAAAAGTAGCGATGTACGGTGCGATGATATCGCTGTGCAGCGGCGCCATCAATCCGTAGTGGTTGGTTCGGGAAAGTTCCTCGTTGACAATCACCGCATGTAGGAAATCGTGACCTGGACCCTGATACCGCTCGGGGACGGTCGTGCACAAGAGCCCTTCTCTTCCCATGCGCCGCCAGATATCCCGGGGGACCATCTTTTCCTTTTCCCACTGTTCCACGAAAGGTGTGACTTCATTCGCAAAAAAGTTTCGCGTACGCTCCCTGAACTGTAAATGCGCCTGTGTATATTGCAAAACATCCATGCCTGACTCCTTTGTGCCTCGACTACCCCTTGCCGCCCTGGTTCAATTGAACGGGTATCGGAAAGTTATGCCGGATGGAAAGAGCCCGGGCGGTACCGGAAACGAGCCTCTCCATCGCCCTGCCAACGATACGGATGAGAAGCAGCGGCCAGGCGGCATTTCCGACGCCTCCTGAAGAACCATTCAGTCCGTTCCATATATCCCTCTGCCAAAGGTTGGTCCTACCCGCCGAAAGCGAAATCGGCGATGTCCACTGCTGCCGATTCCAGGCGGGTCACCGCGTCCATCCGACCGAGTGTGACAGGGAGCATGGAGTTGATGAAGTATCGCGCCGACTTTACCTGGCCATCGTAAAAGGCGGCGTCCTTGTTCTTCTCGATTTTTCTCTTTTTCTTCTCGTCATCGGCGTCGCCAACAATTTTCGCCAGTTTCGGCTGGGCCGTCACGGCTCTCCAGAGCAACATCCAGGCGATCATCATATCCCCGGCACAGTCCATGAACGGATTTGCATGGGCGAATGCCGCAAGAACCTTTGACGAAGCCGCCGATTGTCCCAGATGCAAAGCGGTTTGGCCGAACCTTTCGAGGGCCGCCTCCATATTTTCTCCAAGGTCCTTCAGTTCGGGAAACGCCTTCGCTTCGCCAGCTATCCGGCCGATGTCTTTCAGAAGGTCCATGAACACGACCCCCTTTTTCATGCCGAGCTTTCTGCCGAGCAGGTCCATCGATTGGATTCCAGTGGTTCCTTCATAAATGGTGCTGATCTTTACATCCCTGAAGAGCTGTTCCACCGGGTAATCCTTGCACACGCCATACCCGCCATACACCTGAATGGCCTGCAGGCAGATTTCACACGCCCGTTCGGTGGTGTACGCCTTGCAGATGGGCGTCAAAATTGCGATTCTGTCTTCGAGCCATTTTTTCTCCTCGTCATCGGCGGCAATTTTGACTTTATCGATACATAAAGCGGTATAGTAGTTCAGGCTGCGCAATCCCTCGATTTGTGCCTTCATCCAAAGAAGTATACGACGGATATCCGGGTGTTGGATTATGGGGACCGGGGGCGCGGCCGGGTCCGCCATCCGTGTAAGATGCCGCCCCTGCTTTCTTTCCCTTGCATAATTAAGGGCGTACATGTTTGCGGCGCTGGCAATCCCCAGCGCCTGAATGGCCACGGAAAGCCGTTCTTCATTCATCATATGAAACATGGCCTTAAGGCCCTTGTTTTCCTCTCCGAGGAGCCATCCCCGGCATTGCCCTTTTCCACCTATCGTGAGGCTGCAGGTGGGCCCGCCGTGAAGCCCGATCTTTTCCTCTATGCCGGTGCACACAACATCGTTGGGATCACCCAGTGTACCGTCCTCGTTCACCCATATCTTGGGTACGATGAACAGGGAGATGCCTTCGCTTCCCGCGGGCGCACCTTCTATTCTGGCCAAAACAGGATGGATGATATTTTCTGTGATGTCATGTTCGGCGCCGCTGATGAAAATTTTGTTGCCGGCGATGCTGTAGCTGCCGTCCCCGTTTTTCACGGCGGACGTGGTTAGCGCTCCGACATCTGATCCGGCATCGGGTTCGGTCAGAGCCATCGTCCCGCCCCATTCACCGGAATAAATCTTTCCCAAAAACAGCTCTTTCTGTTTTTCCGTCCCGAAAACCTCTATCAATTTTCCGGCTCCGTGGCCAAGCATGGGGTAGGAGGCAACCGCCGTATTTGCGCCGTGAAACAGCTCCATGGCGGCCGACCATAGGGTCAGCGGCATGCCCTGACCGCCGGCATCGAGATCATCGGAAAGAGCGATCCATTCTCCTTCCCTGATGAGCTCGTAAACGCGGTGTACTTCTTGGGGAAGCTTCACTGTGCCGCCTTCGAAATCACAGCCTTCCCGGTCGCATATGACTGCGGTCGGCAAAATCTCCTTGACTGCCAAGGACCGGGCCTCGGTGAGAACCATGTCAAAGGTTTTGCGGTTTAGATCCCCGTATAGTTGGCTTTGCGTCAATTCATCGGCCTTCAGTTGGTCGAACAATGCGAATTGGAAATCTCTTCGGTCACTTAGTTGTTGGGCCATGTGCCTATCTTTCCTTCCCTTGTAGTTTTGTATTTTTCTTCGAGGTTGCATATTCGATCTGGAAGTGGTGACGAACTTTGCAAATAGCATTCCATGGGTCGAAACCTTTGGCTCCAGCCGCGCATATAGTAAATTTCCTGGAAAACAGGCTCTGTTTGCGTATTTCCGGATTTTACGGGAAGGAAATATGCGGTGAGGATTCAACCAACTGGAATAATCCTGATAAAATTTTCATCGTACTTACGGCCAAATTGTCCAATTTTGCAGACGATTCCGCCGATTTTGATCGTCACAGCGAAATGTCTACCCCCATCGGCATTGCAAACCGAATCGTAGACGCCACATGGTAAAAACAAAAAAAGGACAAAATCACCATCGATAAGGACGATATGTCCGCAAACTCCAAAGCGATGAGCCAGCGTCTCTCCAATAATCAGTGTTTCAACCATTCATTCCCTTTGCCCGAAAATATATCTGCCAATCTTTATCCTGTAGCTATTATAGGATTTTTAGCGGCATAGGTGCTGAATAAAATTCATCTGTTGCCGAGGATTCATTGTTTGATCTCATGTGGCATCCGCATTGCAGTAGAGCTTAAAAAAAACAGAAAGTGGCTACCTTGTCTTTTCCGAAGTGATACCCAGCCTGCTAGAAGGAGAGCGGAAGATGAAAAAAAACATCCTGATAACCAAGGTCCAGCGGTTTTCCATGAATGACGGACCGGGTTTTAGAACCAACGTATATATTAAAGGTTGCGGGCTGAAATGCATCTGGTGCCACAATCCGGAAACCCAATCGGCCTCCGAGGAGATCTACTGGAAGAAGATGCAGTGCGAGCAATGCGGTCTGTGCCTTGATGCATGTCCTCAAAACGCAATCAATCCGCCCATCCCTCCCGAAGAGGCCCGGAAGGAAGGTTCAAGCTATCACAAGATAAAAAAGGAGCGATGCGATGCCTGCATGAAATGCGTCGATGTTTGTCCATACGGAGCGCTCGAACGAGTGGGGCTGCCAATGACGGTTGAGGAAATCCTTGAAGAAGTGGAAAGTGATCGTGTTTTCTACGACAATTCCGGTGGCGGAATGACCATCAGCGGCGGCGAGCCATTGACCCAGTGCGATTTCGTGGAAATGCTCATGAATGAAGCCCGAAAAAAAGAAATCTCCATATGCCTGGACACCTCTGGAAACGGCCCATGGGGAGACCTCAAGCGCCTTGCGGACAAAGCGGATATCGTCTTGTACGACCTGAAGCATCTCGATTCCGACGAGCATATGAAGTTGACTGGCGTTCCCAACGAAAGGATCCTTGCAAACCTGATCAACCTGTCGAGAAATGGGTCGAAAATATGGCTGAGAGTACTCGTCATTCCCGATTACACCGATTCCTACGCTTATCATGCCAAGGTTATCGACTATTTGAACCGACTTGATCGTCCCGTCGATCGGATCGATCTAATACCGTATCACAACTGGTGCGAAGACAAATACGCATGGCTGGGAAGGACCTGGCCCATGTACGAATATGAAGCACTTGCCAACTGGGATGTCGAGCCGATTATGGAAATTTATGCCGAAGCAGGGCTGAATACCACGATCGGCGGCTCCGGATTCGAAAATTAACAAGAGTGCGATCCGTCAGTTATGATCGGTTTACTCGCCCCGGGTGGGAGCGATGCGGAATTCAACGTTAGCAACCCGGAAGAATGGCAAAAATGGTTTTGTTCGATGAAACGCCTGAAGAAAGCACTGCTTTTCCTGCAAGAAAGATGAGTCATCGTTGGAATTTCTTCCATCTCTATTATTGGTCCGAATTGGAACTATATGGGTTACGGATGGCAAGTATCTTGCCGCAGGCGTATTATCGCAAATTATACCGGCTTTGCCTATGGATAGTGGAGTACAAGCCCTTCCGTTTCATGGAAAATCGCATAATTCACACAATCCCATACCATGTCCGGTTTGAACTGGCCTGAATGGATGTCAATGGGGAGGTATTTCAACGACTACTGCCAGACTTCTGCCATTCGATAATGTGAGGTACTCAACGATATCGTTTCATCTGTATGAGTTATCAACTGAATTATTTATAGAAAGGAGGTGAGGACAAATGACGACATGTAGCGAATGCGCTAGCTTTTTCCCATTCGAGGACGATGATTCATGCGGCGACTGCGTGCAGCGGGTGGTCGATCCCCGTCAGGCCTATCATAAGGCCAAATCGGTGGAAGCAGATGACGACGCATCCAATTGTTCGAATTTCACAAAAAAATAACTGCGATTGGAGGATAAATGAACACCGCGAAGGCAAAAACCAAAAACAAAGAGGATGAAAACAGACAGTGGTGGTGGGTGGCCGAGAAAGAGCGTTCGCCAAGGCTTGACTACCTTCGAAAGGCGATCTGGAAAAAGGGCGCCATAGGGGGCAACTACGCCCCGGGGATCAAGGTCAGCCTGGAGCGGGCGAAGCTGTTCACCGAGGCCTGGCAAGAGAACGAGCAAGACCCGCAGATGCTGCGAAAGGCCAAGGCGATTGCCCACTATTTAGAGAACAAGACCATCTTTATCACGGACCAGGCGCAACTGGTCGGATACGCCGGAACGCTGCCCAACACGTTGGAGTGGTATCCGGAAGGCGCCAGCATCGTCAACGAGGAAGTATACAACGAGCAGGGTATAATCCCGGAACCGGAAAAGGAATCTCTCGAACTGGTCGCCAAGGTCAACGACTACTGGGGCGGCCAGACGGCCATCGACAAGCTCGGCCGTGTGCTGGACCCTGAGGACACGGTCAAGTTCATGAGCGGCGTCATCGGCTGGGGGACGCCCTCCTCTGCCTACGGCTATTCAGGCAAGGACTACGAGTACGTGCTCACCGGAAAGCGGGGCTTCGAGGACATCATCGACGAGATCGACGCGAACATCGAGGCCGCGGAAGAGAAGACCAAGGGCACGCCGGGCCCGGACATCCTGCCGCTGTATGACAGGATCCTCAACTGGGAGGCAATGCAGATCGTGCTCGAGGCGGTCATCGACTACGCCGGCCGCTACGCCCGCCTGGCGAGAATCATCGCCGAGAACTTTGAGACCGATCCCAAGCGCCGGGAAGAGCTTCTACAGATCGCCGAGACCTGCGAACGGGTCCCGGCCCAGCCGCCGAGGACCCTGCAGGAGTCCTTCCAAATGGACCACTTCATCCAGACACTGGCGCGTACGGAGGCATACGAAGGCGCCTGGCCCGCCCGGCCGGACTACTACCACGGCCCGTTTTACGACAAGGACGTGAACATCGACAAGCGCCTGACCAAGGAGGAGGCCCTGGACCTGGTGGGCGAGTTTTTGATACGCGCCCACGAGGTCGGATTGTTCGCACCCCGCTGGGCCAGGGAAGGTCTGCAGGGGATCACCGGGACCTGGGTCTGGACCCTGGGCGGCGTGAACCAGGACGGCACGGACGCCTGCAACGACCTGACCGTGGCCTTTCTGCAGGCGGCACGGCTGGTACGTGTATCCAACCCCACCTTCGGTTTCAGGTGGCATCCCGAGGTCAAGGACGAGGTAATGCGCGAGTGTTTCGAGTGCCTCCGCCACGGCCTGGGCTACCCGTCCATGCGCAACGATCCGATTCTGGTCGAGAACACCGTGCACTGGTACGGCCACCCCGTCGAGGAGGCGCGGACCTGGGTGCACCAGGCCTGCATGTCCCCCTGTCCCACAACCAAGCACGGGTTTCAGCCCATGCGTATGGCCTCGGCCACGGCCAACACGGCCAAGATGATGGAGTACGCCCTGTCCAACGGATACGACCATGTGGTCAACATGCAGATGGGGCCGAAAACCGGCGACGCCAGGCAGTTCAAGGATTTCGAGGAGCTTTTTCAGGCCTGGGTCGCCCAGATGGAGTGGCTGATGAACATCCTGGTGCGTACGGTGAACCTGGGACGCGCCAAGGATCCCGAGTTTTTCGGCCGTCCGTTCCTGTCCGCCATCTCCGAGAGAGCCGTCGAAAGCGGGCTCGACGCGGTTAGTCCCGAAGGGGAGCGCGGCAACTGCTGGGTCACCTTCTTCACCTGGGTGGAGAACGCCGACAGCCTGGCGGCCGTGAAGAAACTGGTCTACGACGAGAAGAAATACACCATGGATCAGCTGCTGACCGCCCTTGAAGCCGACTGGGAAGGATATGAGCAGATGCGGCTGGACTTCGTCAAGAACGCGCCCAAATGGGGCAACGACGACGACTACGTGGACGAAATCATGGTCCGCTGCCTCAAGGAGGTGGCGCGCCATTCCCACGAGATCAAGTGCCCCAGCGGAAACAACTGGCCGGCCCTGCCCGAGAACGTGAGCGGCAACATCCATTACTCCAGCCTCGTCGGCGCGCTGCCAAACGGCAGGCGCTTGGGAGACGCGTGCTACGACGGCGGGATTTCGCCGGGACCGGGTCTGGACAAGAAAGGCCCCACGGCAGTACTCAAGTCCTGCGGGAAGATCGATCATGTCAAGGACGGCCGCGCGTTCCTGTTGAACCAGCGCCTGTCGCCGACCCAGATGAGCGGGGATAAGGGGTATACGATGTGGAAGTCCTACATGAAGAGCTGGGCAGATCTGGGTCTGGACCACGTCCAGTTCAACATGGTGGACGACTCCACCCTGCGTTCAGCCCAGAAGGACCCCGAGAAGTATCAGGAGCTGATCGTCCGGGTGGCCGGATACAGCGCCCATTTCGTGGACATCAGCCGCAAGACGCAGGACAACATCATTCAGCGGACCGTCGTAGGACTGTAGGCGGGTTCGCGCTTGTCCCGGGGAAAGGGGCCCCGGGACAAGCCCATCTTTATTCGGGATGTCGACACAAACAGAAAAACAGGAGACCACAAATGAAATGCATCGCATGCAATACAGAAGCTCCCATCAAGGAGTTCCGTTATCTTTACAATCCACGCATCGACGAATCGGTAAGCCTACGGCAATGCATGAAATGTCAGGCCTGGCTCGTGGTTGATGAGATGAAAAGCGAAGCCACCCGGATCATGCAGGGAGGCGAGGATCCCTGGGGTAAATCGGCCGGCATCGAGAACGTGGCACAGACAACGCAATAAATCAACGGGAGGCGGAGATGGCGAAACGTAAATCGAGAAGGAAACGGGGCGGCGAATGGGCCCAGATGCGGGATACCATGGCCGGCAATTTTTCCAACAAGAAGGGGGTTTCCGGCCGCGAGGAGGTACCGGAAAAGCCCTGCGGCAGGTGCAAGAAGTTTTCCGAGAGCGCATACGGTTCCGACGGCAGAGGATTTTGCGCGGTGTTGAAGACGGGCAGCGATCTGAATGCAGATCCGCCGGTCTTCGTCTTGGAAGGCGAAGCGGCCATGATGACGTTTTTCAATGTGGACGCCGGAAAATGCGCGTATTACGACGAGATGGCGTTCATCGACACGGACGGCACCGAGTGCGCCGATCCGCACCACCGTCGCACCCAGCGCCAGATGGAACGGCTCGCTAAATAGCGATTGAGATGTGGCTGTCCGAAGCATCGAGTCTAACGCCCCGCTGCTTGCGGCGGGGTAGTTCACTTCTGAAAACAAACAACGTATGGCATGAAAGCACAATTGTTAAGGGGGAACAAATGGATCTCACATGCAGCAATTGCGGTTTTACATCCGAATACCTCGATTTCAGATATCGGGGCCAGGCCGGCTGAGCGGCTTGCGGGGAATCCGACCTCCGCGAGTGTCCGCGTTGCGGGAACAAATGTCTGTTTTCTAGGGCCGAAAGCTTGGATAGGGAAAAAGAGGAAATGAAAAGGCTGTCCAGCCGGCTTGTTTCCATCTCCGAAAGCGCTGACAAGGAGAAATTGCGCGAAGCCAAGCATATAATCGGATTACTGAGTAAAATGAATCAAAGATGGAATATAGCTGGCCTCGATCAGTTTTTAAGAAAGCAGAGACGATCGATTTTTTTCTCGGAATCATTATAAGCGAAGGATCTTGAGTTGACATGACGAACAATGCGATTTCGGACGCCATCCCCAATCAAGAAGACCATTATTTTTTACCGAAGGCGGTCATCGATAACCTTGATCGGATTAACATGCTTTCCCGGCGCCATCCGGTAAACCTTCTGGTGGCTGGAAAACAAGGTTGTGGCAAATCCACATTGGTGAAACAGTTTGCCGCCCGCAATAAGCGCCCCCTGGCCACCTTCCAGATCGGCATACTTTCAGAACCGGGCCAGCTATTCGGAGAACACCGGCTGAAGGACGGTGAAACCTATTACCAGCAGTTTCTATTTCCGCAAGCCCTTCAAACGCCGGGCTGTGTCATCCACCTTGAAGAAATCAACAGACCGGAGCATCCTAAGGCGCTGAACATGCTTTTTTCTGTCCTCGCGGAGGACCGGCAGGTGTGGCTGGATGAAATCGGTCAATTGAAAGTGGCCGACCGGGTGGTCTTTATCGCGACCTTGAATGAAGGCGACGAGTTTATCGGAACCGAAATGCTCGATGCCGCGCTAAGGGACCGGTTCTATGTAACGACGCTAGATTATCTGCCCATGGATGTGGAGACCGATGTATTGCACCACAAAGCCGGTATTTCCAGGGCTGATGCACAGACCATCGTGAACGTGGCCAATCAGTTGCGAGGAAACGCCCAGGAACCGATAATCGTTTCCACACGCCATACCCTGATGATTGCCGAAATGGTCGCCGTTGGGGCAACCATAGAGGACTCATTCGTCAACAGCCTGCAGATCGGAAATGACGCACTGGAGTCCATTCTTTTATCGCTTCACATAGAACTGCGGAAGACAAATGGCAAAAACGGATCAGAATATAAACCCTACTAGTTGGGACTGGTTCAGCGCCGCCCATCGCCGAGACACCGGTATCGCAACTGAACACCCCTCCGAAGACGCAAGAGAGAAAAACGGAAACGGTCTCTCCGCTTACTGGCGAAAGAATACGTCTCATTTGGAAGCCGTTGAACTGGCGAATATCCTCAGGGCGTTGAACAAGGTTGTCGGATATGTCGGCAGCAACACGGGAAAGGTCGAATGGGCCGGTATGTCGAGCAACAACGGTGCAATTGTCCTCGATCCCGCGCTGGTGATGGATGATCCTTATCCCGTTTCGTATAAGAAATTCGACTATCTTGTCGGAATTGCCGTCCACGAGGCGCTCCGACGAACGCAATGGGTCGATCTGGTCTGGTCTAAGGTGGCGGAACGTTCCCAACATCTCGACTTCTCGGATCAAATCCTACTTCACAAAGTCGTGCACTTCGGGGAGACTATATACGTGGATATTATTTCAGAACCCACAATGTTAGGGAAATATACCCAGATCGCCCGGAAGACAGCCCTGGGACCGGTTCCCAGCGATCATTTCTCTCCGAGTGTTGACGACCTGTTTCAACGATGGTGGATTCAATCGTTCGACCGCAAGGAGCAGAGAGGAGCCTCCTTGCTTGAAAAACCGATGGGGATATTGTCCGGACTGACCGCGCAACTAAGGGAGATCGCCGGTTCGCAAAGCCGGGTCGCGAACCGATGCACGCAACGAGTGACGCATTATATGGATGCGCTGGCAGGGCTCATGGGGATGGTCCGGGGTTGGAAGGGACGCGATAATCGGTTGATCTGGCTGCCGGAAGGGAACTTATCGACGAAAACGACAAAAAGAAAAAAGACATCCTCGATGAAACGGCTGTCCGCTGAAATAACGCAGTCGGTCGAGGAGAGGCTCTCCGCCTATTCGAACGATCTCACGCCCATTGTTCGCTCTGTTGCCGGGACGGACAATCCGGATGTCGTCCCCACCTCACGTTGGGATTTCAACATTTCGGCACACCCGGTTCTCGACACCAAAATGGTCTCCCGATTAAAGTCGATTATACAGAGTTACGCAAATCGTAAAACGGTCTTCAATCGCGGACTCGAAGCAGGACGGGTGGATCGCAGGCGGTTGTATCGCGCTCCTATCGGCGGACGATGCTTTTACGACAAACAGAGGCTTCCCGTCGTGGACTGGACGGTATGCATCCTTGTGGACGCAACCGCTTCCATGGCCGGATACGGTAAATGGCGCATGGTGGAAAACACGCTTGGCGCGGTCCACAAAGCGTTTTCTGGCTTCCAGAACCGAATACAGGGCTATGGGTATTTCGAGGTTGAGGGGGTCTGCATGATTTCCAGGCTGATCGACGGAAACCGAGTTCTTTCCGTTCCTCCCAGCGGTCAAACCGCTTCCGGCCAGGCCATCATTTTGGCGGCCCATTTCATGCCGGCAAATGCCAACAAGAAAATTATTATTCACATCACCGACGGGGAATCCAATTTCGGCTGCCATGTCCGTTACGGTATCGATTATTGTCAACGGAGCCGGATTCACCTGGTAACACTCGGAATCGGATATAAAGACCGTGCCGCCATGAAACGGCAATACGGGAAAAGCATCCAGTTCGTCGATGGTTTCGGCCAATTGCCGAATGCGGTGGAAAACCTGTTCAAATGGACGTTTATGTATGGGAAGGTGCCTCTGTCTTTTAGCCTTGCGAAATCGTCGGATCAGGCCCAGATCGAGGAACGTTTCATACAAAATCATTAACATGAAAGAAAGGGGTAGAGCCAGATGCAACTGTTTACCGAGGAGTGGCTGGAGGCCGTCGTCGAAGCGTTGAAGAAAAATGAGGATTTCCAGAAAAAGGCCGAAGGTTTCGACAGCAACTTTCATTTTCGTGTCCTGAAGGACCGCAAGGCCAAACTCAAAAAGGATATCGCCTTCGGCATGTGGCTGCCGACAGCGGAACCATCGTGGTTCGGGACCAAACCGGACGACGAAGTCGACATCATATTGGAGGGAAAAGCCGGAACATATGAATCCGTTTTCAGCGGTAAAAAAAATGTCGTCGCAGCGCTGACCATGGGCGCACTTAAGCTTAAAAAAGGGTCGCTCGCCAAGCTGACCGGTAACCTGGGTGCGGTGGGAAAATTCATCGAGGTGGCTGGATCGGTCGCATAAAAGACGCCTATCGGGTTATTTTCGCTCTATGGATGCAAGGCCCATTATGGACCTGGGTCAGGAAATTTGAGCATAGTACCTGTTCGTACCTGCCATTAGTTCGCCTGGGGCCGTACACCACCTCAAATGTTCTATGCCGAGAGGTGACCCGTGGCACGTCTCCGGGTGAGCCATGGCAAAATCGTCACCACTCGGCTTTTATCTGTACCCATCGACACCAGACACCATTGGAATACCGTTGATCCTTGAATGACTCCGATGAGAAAAGGAGACCAAGATGTTGATTTTGAACAATAATGTGAAAAAATGCCTGACATCACCCGACAAGACGAATATTTTAAGCACGTCCAACAGACATGGCGATAACAATATCGCCATGTTTGGATCGATAGTCCCGGCAGGCGATTCCACCTTGATGCTGATGCTGGGTGACAACAGAACCTACGCCAACCTCAAAGAGAATCCCGATGCCGCGCTTCTCGTAACACTTCCTGGAAAAACGGGAATGCAGACGGAAGGATGTCGAATCTATATGAAGGTGAAGACGGTTGAGGATGGTGGAGACACCTTTGATCGCTTGAAGGCAGGGATCAAGGAAAAGGTCGGTGATGCGGCAGAAATGCTGAAACATTTGATACATTTTGAAATCACAGATGTGCGACCCATCGTCGACATGGGGCAGGGCGTGTAAAAAGGTCCGTGGATATACCCAATTACCCAGCTCCCCACTCATTCAACAGGAAATATAGCAACTTGGAAAAATATCGATGACCAACCAGGAGATTGGTGCCGAAACCCTTTTTGAGAAACTACCGGTTATCGCCGTTTCGGGTGGCGATACAGCTGTGGATTCGATTCTGATGGAAGTAATGAAGGTTCTGACCGCCCACGTCCACGCCGATATCGGTCAGATCACACTTTTGCCCAAGGGAGGAATGGGCGAAAAACTATATGTGTTGAAAGATTGCCAGCCATGGTTGAAGAAGGGCGTCAACCTCAAGCCTCTCGAGCCGAACAAGGGATTCACTGGGCGGGTATTGAAAACCGGAGAGAGCGTACTGATACGTGACATCTGGGCTGAGGACGACAGGCAGGGGGGCAATCCTTTTCTAGAAATTGTCGGGTCCATGGACTATCATTATATCCAGGACATCAAAAAACCCGTCTCCAGTATCATCATACTGCCCATCAAACGGGGAAACGAGATCTTTTGTACCATTGAGCTCAGCCGCTATCGAAACAAGGCTCCATTCAGCATCGATGACAAAAGGCGTATAGAGAAGTTCTCTCGCAGATATGGCCCCCTTATCATGGATTATGTCATAGATGTAAGAGATCGGATCACCGTAAACACCGCCCACGACAAACTGCTAAAAATGGCAAGGCTTATCGCGTCAAACGCTCCCATCGATCACCGGGGGGCCGTGGAACCCTACACCAGGCACTCGACTGCGGATGTCGTAATGGCTTTGTTCAAAACGGGTAGCCTATACGAATCCAGCTACCGCATGGTCGTTGCTTGGAAAGACGATGTCCGGGAGGTGTTGCTGGCCAACTTCATACCTTCGACCGGTAGCAGCCTGAGGGATGGTTTCGATTCCATTTTTCCTGTTGAGGGAGAGGGCGGAGACAGACGAATGGCGGATTTCGCGGACAGAATAGAAAAGATGACGGGATTTTCAAGTAAAGACCGGGAGCTCATCAAGACGTGTTTGGATTCGATAAAATCATACGTAATATACCCATTGCATATGCTCGGACAAGAACTGGGAGTCGTCATTCTATCATCCCGTCATCCCAGTTTCTGGAAGTATCTGCACATGAACCCTTTCCTTGCCACCTATAATTCGCTTTTAAAATCCTTTCTCTTGAATGAAAGGCTCATCAATTTTCTTTCCGACATCAGCTTAAAGATTCACAATCCGGGTTTCTATTGTTTGGGGGCGATAAAGGGGATCATCGTCAAACGCGCTCCGGAAATGTTAACCGACCCCCAAATGATCAATGCGCTCAATGGGATGGAAGAGCTCTTTACCGAATTGCATGACCAGGGCCGAGTGCTGAGGTGGCGGTATAAAACCATTGACGTCATCAAATGGATAAGGGTGTTCATAGATCGCAAGGAGCCGCAGTTTCCAGGGATTACCATAGACTATCATCTTGAGAACGGACCCTTGGAAAAAGGGCGCAAGATCAAAGCCAGCGACGAACAATTGGAAACCATTTTCGAAAATTTATTCACCAACAGCATCCGGGCCATCAACACAAGAATCGAGAAAGGCGCAACCATCATCGGAAAGATTGACATCATCATACGGGGAAAAAGCGGTACCATCGATGTCGAGTTCAAAGATAACGGCATGGAATATGAGACGGTTTCTGGACGTGGAAGCATTCAGATAAAGGAAGAAATGGAGCGTTTGCGAGGCAGGATCGAGATAACTCGCCAACCGTATCGAACGCGGTTGACATTTCCCTCCGTTTCCAAACAAGAAAGGAGCTAACAATGAAAGCAAAAGTACTATTTTTCGACGATATTTTCAGTAAGCGGTTTCGCGATGAATTGCCGCCAGATCAATTGGTATGGGATGACAATTGGGTCTCTGCGGTGGAAAAAGGACTTTCCGAATCGGATGGCCGATCCGGTTTCGTTTTCGAACTTGTCAAAACGGGGGATATAAGCAAGTGGCAAGAATACATCGAGCGGGAGAAACCGGATATCGTCCTCGTTGATCTGTTCTGGCCGGCAGAAGCTGCCGTTCAATTCAACGATCGTAACAGAGGCGCGGATATCGCCCTTTCGGCCATTGCAGGCATTCGAGGCCAGTATCCGGATTTACCCATCGCCTGCTATACTTTGAAGCCGGATGAGGCGCTGCTGGAAAAAGCATACAAAGACGGTGCGACCATTTTTCTGGAAAAAGTGGCGCTGGCACTCCCCGAGGTTCAGAGCCCTTTAAAGTATATTCTTATTTACCTATTGAAACAATCCGGGATCACCAATAGCTGATTCCGGATCTTTCGTGGTGTGCCAGGCATGGCGTAATTCTATAGGGTGCAAGTCCCGAAACCGCCTGGTACGTACCACGTATGCCCGGTGGTGTGAGAGGGGGAGGCCGCGAGGCCCCCTCTACTCGATTGCAATGGTCAAGGTGACAGGGCAACGCTTCGCATCAATAGAACGCAAGAGAAAAATCGTTTTCATCCCATCCTTTGGTTTTGTGTCTATTCTGGGAACCATTAAACCGTTATTCGAAAAAATGGGGCTTGCAGGGCGTGACCGGTAAAATGCCTTTTTATGGGTCATAGATCCGGAATTAATTAAGCCATCAAAGAATGGAAAATAACATGGAGACGGTACCTGTTTTTGGTCGTGTTGACAGAGTTGTTTCAGAAAAATTAGAGTTATTGGCTAAGGCAACGCAAAGATCGCGATCTTTCTTGATCGGTGAGGCCATCAAAGCCTACGTCGATGAACAAGCCTGGCAAATCGAAACCATAGAAAAAGGTATCGAGCTGGTCAATCAAGGGAAATGCGCATCTGATGAAAAGGTTCGAAAAATGTTTGCCATATTCGGTTATGGACTGCCGTAAAAACCCTGGCCGAGCATCCAGAAGCAGGTCGAACGGGACGAGTTCTGGAACACGAGAATTGATTGTAAGCTTGACGCCATTTATCGTTCCTTACGGAATTGTCGGCTCCGCAGCGTTATGTAAATGAGACTGCGTGATAGTTTTACGGCAGTTTTGGCTCTGCCATAGGGCTGTAAGACTGGGGTATGCCATGCCGGGGAACAAAATGCCATTGCACGGAAGGTTCGTGAAAAGCAAAAGCCTCCGGAGGATCCACCCGCACCCGATGTTGGGAAAGACGATGATGGCGGCGACCAGCAGCCACCGAAAAACCCAGGGCGGTTCCTGGTGGATGCCACCTGCGCACCGGAAGATATCACAAATCCAACCGATCTTAAACTGCTCAATAAAGCTCGTGAGAAGAGTGGGTGGATATACGACCATCGCAGCCGGCGCATTGACGATCGTATCGTGAGCATCACCCCGCCGCGTGTACGCCCCATCAAACGCGGCAAGGCTGGATCGGATAAGGAATTCGGTGCCAAACCCGACAAGCCCACACCCCTTCCCAGGCAACACCAGTTATGACAAAATTCATTACAGCTGTCGCGCCGACTAAAATTCCAGTTTCAAGTCCGGTAAAAGCAGCCCCCGAAAAAGTGGCCCCACTAAATCCACGTCCCGCCAAAGCTGACCTATGAACAGAAAGTGGAAAAACTGGACGAAATCCTGACCCGGCTGGACAATTCTGAAACGCCCATCGACAAACTGGCCGAAGACGTAAAGCTGGGCGCCCGCCTCATCAAGGGGTTGGAAGGTGATCCTGAGGATTAAAGCCTTGAATAAGAATATGTGCGGGTGGTATCTGTAATCCTGTCGTTTGCTGTATCGTAACGAAAACGATAGAGGATAAAATACCCATGAGGAGTTCCAACATCCATGATTAATCTGGACAAGACAAAACAGCAAAAAATCCACAACCGCAAGATCGATACCGTCATTTATGAAGGCGAATCGGATACTATCATCGTCGAGGGCTCTCTTCAGGACAAGCGGTTTTGCAATTCCTATTTGTTTTCAGGCGAAATCCGCCCACCCTATACCGTTCACCACATGATTATCCGCATGGAGCTTCAACTGCCGGATCTCAACATTTTAGACATTGAAGTGGAAATGCCCTCGGTGCCACATGAATTTTGTCGTGACATCCGTGAATGCCTGGAGCCCCTAAAGGGAATGCGTATCGCCTCTGGTTTTACCTCCAAGGTCAAAAAGCTGGTTGATCGAAAAAAAGCCTGTACGCACCTTTTAACTTTGGTGACAGCCATGGCACCAGCAGCCTTTCAGGGTGCATGGAGTGCCAAGATCAGAAAACCCCTTGACCCGAAAATTTATGTCGGAATGATGGGCAAGCTGGAGAACACCTGTTGGGCCTGGCGGGAAGAAGGCCCGTTGGTTGAAAAAATAAAAACTGGTACTTAACAGACTAATCGATCTGTTTCTGTCACCCTTTTTTGGCCGTTGACCTTAATTCCAGATCGTCTCAATAACTGTAATCGAATGATGTTTCATTTCCTGGAAATAAAGAACTGTTTTAAATCCGCTGGTAAAATAGCTGATTTCCATTTCAAACCACAACATTTTGAACTTTTATGATATTGGTGATGTGTACGAAACCGCTCCGCGGCAGCTCACCCTCCTGACCATCTGTAGTTGTTTCCCCACCGTACCTCGCACTCCCTCATTTCCCATCACCTGATCGTGTAAACTACCTTTTTGAGTTTGTTAAACCCCAAACCAAGGAGGTAGACCAATGACACCACTGCGTCAAAAAATGATCAGGGCGATGGATCTGAAAAACCTTTCGCCTCACACCCAAACATGTCCTTCCTTGAGAGAAAAACAGGTGTCGCCCCACGTCCTGAGACACACGGCGGCTATGGAACTCCTGCAGGCAGGGGTAGATCATTCAGTTATTGCTCTTTGGCTTGGTCACGAATCTTCCGAAACCACCATGGTTTATTTGCAAGCCGATCTGGCCTTCAAGGAAAAAATTTTAGCCAAAACTAAACCAGTGAATGTCAAAGCCGGTCGCTATCGACCAGGTGACAAACTCCTGCAGTTTTTAGATGAGCTATGAATACATCTGACTATGCCGAGTTATTTGAAGAAAACCATCCTTGAGCAAAAGGTAAAATATGGTTACTCGGCATAGTCCGGGACTCGGCATAGTGGCGCTTATGCCGAGCTCGGCATAACAGGCATAGCTTTGCCACTCATCTTTTGGAAGCCGGGTACGATATCCGCAAAATCCAGGTCCTGATGGGTCATAGCCGACTGTCCACCACCATGATCTACCTGCATGTCAGCCGTGAGACGTTGTCGAAAATCCCCAGTCCTTTGGATCTTATTGAGGGGGACCATACACACAAGGAGGACACAACCGATGCCTCCAATCAAATTACCTGAAGTAGATCGGTTGACCATCGCCCACATCCTGAAAGAACATATCGCCGATTACCAAAACCACTACCGGTTGTGGCATGAACACCGAAAAATTGTCTATGACCTGCTCAACTGCCGCACGCCCTATCTGGGCGGCCATATTGATCGTTGCGATCATTGCGGTGCCATGCGAATCACGTATCATTCATGCCGGAACCGTCATTGTCCCACATGCCAGCATATGCCCCGTGAGCGGTGGCTGGCGCAAAGAAAACAGGAGATCCTGCCCACCAACTACTTTCATGTTGTCTTTACCCTGCCGCACGAACTCAACACCGTCGTTTTAAACAACAAGAAGGCGATGCTCGCGATCCTGTTTAAATCCGCGTCCCAAACGCTGCTGGCCTTCGGTGAAAATGATCTTGGCGGAAAGCTGGGCTTTATCACCACGCTGCACACCTGGGACCAGAAGCTCAACGCCCACTTTCATCTGCATTGCCTGGTCGCCGGTGGGGCGATCTCGCCGGACGGTTCACGCTGGAACGCCTGCAAGGGCAATTATCTGTTTAACGAACGGGCCTTGTCGTTGGTGTTTCGCGGCAAATTCATGGAACTGATGAAAAAAGCCTGTCAACGCGACGACATCAAGTTTGCCGGTGATCAATTCAATCGGATGAAAGCCCAACTGTATGAAAAGCCATGGATCATCGACGTGCGCGATCCGGTGAAAAAGCCGGAACACGTGCTGGAATACCTGGCACGCTACACACATCGTGTGGCCATTGCTAACAGCCGGATTAAGACGCTTAAAGACGGCATGGTGACCTTCACCTTTAAAAACCGCAGGAAGAATCGAACGGAAACGCTCACGGTTACTGCTGTTGAGTTCATCCGGCGGTTCCTACTGCACAGCTTGCCCAAGCGCTTTGTTCGCATCCGGCATTACGGGTTTTTAGCCAACCGCAATCGCTCGGCGAACCTGGCAGCCATCCGGCAATTGATGGGCTTAATCGATCCTATCGACAAAGCTGTGGCGACTGTCGAATCAATGATGCAGCACCTCACGGGCATGGACATTACGGTATGCCCCTGCTGCAAAAAAGGGAAAATGCAACTGTATAGACAATGTCATTAACTTAAGACGTCTAATTAGCATTTAACTTATTAAATATATTGCAAAAATAATTGATATCGGTGACTCGACATGGTATACTCACTTTCAATAATAACAGCCAGTTATCTCTATGAAAGGAGCATACCATGCCGAAAATTATCAACAATTTTGGTGAAGTTGGCACAGAACCTGATTTCCAATACATGTGCCAAGGTAATTGAATTTATTAACCAAATTATCACTTCGCCTGATTTTTTGGCCCGTCATCGACAGCATCCTAAAAATTTTTCTCGACAGAGAAAACTACCCTTCCACATTCTGATCGTGTTTCTCATCAATTTTGTCCGTGGCTCATACCAGGATGAACTCGATAAGTTCTTCAAGACCATTTGGCGTTTCGATGTGGCCAAGCGGGTCGTGTCAAAAGTTGCTTTGGCCAAAGCGCGAATGAAGCTCAAGTTCGGTGCCTTTGTCGAACTCAACCGGCATCTGGTCAACCATTTTGAAATACACTTCAATCCCCGGACATGGTTTGGCTTTCGATTGTTGGCCATTGATGGTTCGACCTCCCGTGTGCCGATGACAGACGATATAACTCAGCACTTCGGCGTATGGAACGGTCGCCAGGGAGCGCCTTCTCCTATGGCCAGGGTTTCACAGCTTTTCGATGTTCTTAACAAGATCACCGTCGATGCCATCATCAAACCCAAAAGCATCGGTGAACGCGAGTTGGCAGCCCAGCATCTGCTCAACGTCATGCCAAACGATCTGATTCTGCTCGACAGGGGCTATCCAGCCTGGTGGCTGTTCAATTCAATCCTTTCCATGAACGCCAATTTCTGTGCCCGCGTATCCTGCACTAAATGGAAAGCAGTGCGAAAGTTTTTCCGTTCCGGTTTGTCCGAGAAGATCATCGACCTGGCCGTTCCTGCCACATCGGAGGCTCGATGCAAACAAATGGGACTGGGCATGACGCCACTGAAGATGCGCCTGATTCGCATTGAAAACGATGGAAACGTCGCCGTTCTGATCACTTCGCTGACGGACACGCATCAGTATTCCATCGACATATTCAATGGTCTGTATCATCAAAGATGGCCGATCGAAGAGGACTACAAGACCATCAAGTGTCGGATGGAACTGGAAAACTTTTCCGGGAAATCAGCCCTTTCCGTGTATCAGGATTTTCATGCGAAAGTTTTCGCCAAAAATCTGGTCTGGATGATGGCCTTTCCGGTCCAAGACCGTTTGGATAAAAACAACAGCTTTAGAAAGTATCGATACCAGATCAATTTCACCCAGGCATTTTCAAAGAGCAAAGGGGTGATTGCATTGTTGTTCCATGATACCACCAAACAAATCAGTCGCTTGATCGCTGATCTGCAACATATTTTTCAAAGAACCATAGAACCGGTCAGACCGGGAAGAAAATATCCGCGAAATCATAAAGCCAAGCCAAGAAGATATTTTCTCCAATACAAGCCGATCGGTTAAGTTAATGACATTGACTGTATAGAGAGATCCCCAGGGGGTCGGCGCGACCGCCAAACCCACTTGCTTATGCATTTGCCTGATTGATTTTAAAATTGGATATTTTAGAACCGCCGGTGCAGTGCGTCCTAATCCAGAGGCAATCTATAAAAGTGGTGAGAAAATAACCCCAACATGGTGTTTAATGGTCATCCAACCAACCAATAGGCTTTCTATCTACTTCTCATATTGACCTGAAAGAACGACTTCGCAGCCAAAGGGCCGAAAGTGCTTTGATTACTATCCCCACTATAAAAAATCGTGCCAATACCCCCTAATTACGGCTTCGTACACATTTGTTTTATCAATCATTCCGCCCTTTCAAACGTCATTTTAGTTTCTGGTTGCAGCCTTCGAAAAATATCGATAGCCTATACCTGCACTGTTGCGGAACGATCGATAAAACACTTACAATGTATCACAAGCCACGCATCAATTTCTGTCAATAAAAACACTAACAGGGAGGGAGTTACATTATGCAAGTTGATGAAGCGATACGCGCACGGCGTGCAATCAAGTGGTATGATCCTGAACATCAAATGCCGGAGGAAACCTTTCTTAAGCTGATGGAGCATGCCATTCTTGCACCAACAGCTTTCAATATTCAAAACTGGCGCTTCGTGCGTGTCACTGACCCGGAGCAGCGTAAGGCGATTCGTGCAGTAGCCTGGGACCAGGCACAGGTCACCGATGCATCCGAACTGCTGGTGTTGTGCTTCGACAATAAATGCTGGCAACGTGACCCGCAACGATACTGGCGTAAGGCACCACAGGAGGTACAGGATTTCCTGGTTCCTGCGATTGATGACTATTACCGTGACAAACCACAGATTGAGCGTGATGAGGGTATGCGCTCCTGCGGGCTGGCCGGACAGACCATCATGCTAATGGCTCTGGAACTGGGTTACCAGAGCTGCCCGATGGATGGCTTCGATTACGATGAGGTCGCTAAAATCATCAACCTGCCCGAAGACCATAGCATTGCTTTCATGATTGCAATTGGCAAGGGCACCAAGGACTCATGGCCAAAACCCGGTCAACTGCCGCTGGATGAAGTTATGATAAACAACCGCTTCGATTAGGCAGTGTATGATCGGGGTCAAAGTTAGTCCTTCTTTGGTTTAACGGACAAGACTTTTAATCAGAGCCAGTAGTCTCTCAAATGGGATGCGCAGGGGGGCAGGCTTTAGAATTTTTGGTGATTCTAAACGTGGTTGGTTCAAGATGACCAATGCATATCGGTAATAAATACAATAGTTCCTAAATATATATATAAGGTGATCTCAATGTATTTGTAGGCATGCCCTTTCTGGGATACTGGTATGTAATCGCAACGTTCTCCTGATTTCGGCAAACCACAAGATATTGTGTTAGTAGAACGCTTGAGTTCAGCGGGATTTGAGGCGACGCCCCTTTTTTTCGGAAGAAAAGTGGGGGGCGGGTCAAATGTCCACTGCAACGATTTGTTGAACGGGCACGGCACGTATTCTAAAGGGTGCGGTGAGCTTACCCTTTATTTTAAGGCTCATCAAGTCCCCAACCCAGCCAGAGGTATAGCGGTATGGCAACCGGGTAGCCGGTGACGGTGCCTGGGAAGGAGGCCGCCTTGCTACGGCAGGGTACCGCGAGCGCACGGGGCGATGAACAAGAACCGAGTCAGGCGGGTTTGGTGGGACGATCCTGCAACACAAGGTAAAGTCCTCTATCCATTATAGGCCAAATAGGTATACTCGGCGCTCGTGTGCGCAAAGATGCGTGTTCACCCCGGGAGATCTGCCGCAATGTCCGGAAACGGACTGACCGAACCGCAAGGGGAGGCGTCCGACTGCTGGGCATTCCCACCGCACTGGACCGCCTGGTTCAGCAGGCCGTGGGGCAAATCCTTCAGCAGATCCGGGATCCATCGTTTTCCGCGTCGAGTTACGGCTTCCGACCGGGCCGCAATCAACATCAAACGATCCAACGGGCACAGCAATATGTTGTCGATGGGTGTCGGCAGGTAGTGGACATGGACCTGTCCAAGTTTTTCGACCGGGTCAACCACGACCGCCTGATGAGCCGGCTGGCAACGAAGGTGCACGACAAGCGGGTGTTGAAGCTGGTGCGACGATTCCTGACCGCCGGCGTAATGGTGGGAGGGCTCCAGGAGCCTTCCCATGAAGGTACCCACCAGGGAGGTCCGCTTTCGCCGCTGTTGTCCAACATCGTGCTGGACGAGCTTGATAAAGAGCTTGAAAAGCGCGCCTTGCGCTTTGTCCGCTATGCGGACGGCTTCATTATTTTCGTCCGCTCCAAGCGGGCGGCAGAACGCGTGATGGTGAGCGTATCCCGGTTTGTTAACCAGCGGCTCCGGTTAAAGGTGAATCAGGAGAAAAGCGGTATCACTCATCCGTGGTGGATGTGTTTTCTCGGGTTCAGTTTTTACCAGCCGTCGCGGCGATACCCGTATCCGCATCCACTCCAAATCGATCAACCGGTTCAAACAGCGGGTGCGGGAACTGACCAGTCGCAGTTGTGGACTGAGCATGGGGCAGATCATCGCCCGTCTCAACCTGTATTTTCGTGGCTGGTGGAGCTACTTCGGCATAACCCAGAGCTTGCCCAATTTTCGTTCGCTTCACTACTGGATCCTGCGGCGCCTTCGGGCGATCCTGTGGAAACACTGGAAGAACCCGAGAACCCGGGCCCGGGAATTGGAGAAACGGAAGATCCCTCATATCAAGGGGCTGTTTACGGGCTGTTCCCGTAAACAACCATGGCGCATGAGCAGGGTTAAATGGGTAATGTTCGCGCTGCCAAAGAGCTATTTTCTGTCACTCGGCCTGTCGCTGCCAGGTCTTGACCGCCTGTCCTGATCAGCCGAACCGGCGGATACGTGACCCGTATGTCCGGTGGTGTGGGAGGGGGTAGCCGCGAGGCTACTCCCTATCCCGATAGACGGCTGTTTTAGGACGGGCATTCGTGACGCTTGCTCCACAAAACGAGGCAGATCTCATTCTCCGGGCTTGGGGACATCTTTAGCACTCACCTCTTGTTCATCTGCGATAGAAGCAGCCCAAGATTTGTCATCACGGTCAGCCTCTAAGCCGGACTGCCTTTCACCCCGCAGGGGGCTGAATGATAATTCAGTCAATATCGCAAAATGATCAGATCCAAAATACGGCAAACGTTGAATTGAAGTCACAGTGAAATGATTGCTGTGGAACAAGTGATCTAACGGCCAACGGAGAAACGGGTACTCAGCATGGAACGTATTGAACATTCCCCGACCGACCCGCGGATCTAGCAATCCACTGAGCTTGCGGAATAATCGCGTCGTTGCAGACCAAGCCACATCATTGAGATCTCCTGTTACAACCACTGGCTGGTCACCACTGACTACACTACGGGCAACGATCACCAATTCCGCGTCCCGCTCTGCAGATTCCGGATTCTCCGTGGGGCTGGGGGGAGCGGGATGAAGAAAATGAATACGTACTGCATCACCCGAGCGAAGCATGATCTGAGCGTGCATTGAGGGAATTCCGTCTTCAACAAGAAAAGTGATTTCCGTATCCTCAAGCGGCAGCCGAGAGTAAACATGCATGCCATAGAGGTTGTCCAAAGGACACTTCATGGTGTGCGGCATGTCAGCTTGCAACTGATCCAGCTGGCGTTGCCACCAATGATCCGACTCCAAAGTTACGAGCACGTCCGGCGCGAATTGATTGACCAGGCGCAGCAATGCGTCGGCTTTCCTATTGGGCGTCAATACGTTAGCGGTGAGAATGCTGAGTTTGCGTTCTGGGCGTGGGATTCTTGTCGTTTTGACTTCTTTTTGCCAAAGAACCGTGTAGGGCAAAATCCACCACAAATGCCATGCCAAACATAATAGGGTGACACTTATTAGAGCCCAAGTCTTAGCTTGAGCATAATCAAGCAATAGAACTTGAACCAAGAGCAATAATGATGCAAATGATGCCAGCTGCAATCGAGGAAAGTCCATTCCTCGTACCAGCCAATGAGGATGGCGCCACATAGGTAATAACGTGGCTATAATCAAGACGATCGTTGCAATGATAATCAGAATGGCCATGCATCACCTGAAAGGAAAATCGATAAAATCCGCTGTGGTTTTCGTTCGTTTATAGTCAATAGTTTACACCTTTGCTTGTTGGGTTGACGCCTAACATGTCGCTGTGGGGCGGCGAGGTACGAGCTGTCCCACACAAGCGTGAGGTTGTGTGCCGGGCACGGCACGTATTCTAAAGGGTGCGGTGAGCTTACCCTTTATTTTAAGGCTCATCAAGTCCCCAACCCAGCCAGAGGTATAGCGGTATGGCAACCGGGTAGCCGGTGACGGTGCCTGGGAAGGAGGCCGCCTTGCTACGGCAGGGTACCGCGAGCGCACGGGGCGATGAACAAGAACCGAGTCAGGCGGGTTTGGTGGGACGATCCTGCAACACAAGGTAAAGTCCTCTATCCATTATAGGCCAAATAGGTATACTCGGCGCTCGTGTGCGCAAAGATGCGTGTTCACCCCGGGAGATCTGCCGCAATGTCCGGAAACGGACTGACCGAACCGCAAGGGGAGGCGACCGCGTGGCAGAAGTCAGCAGAGGGCATAGTAGCCGGTGGAAACGAGCCGGGCCTCCCGAAGGAGGGAGAAGTATACCCGGAGGTCTCACCCCGACGAAGGCCCGAACGGTGCCCAGCCGAATGGTTTGGGTAAATGGTCGTGGGAAGCAGCAGGTATGCCTTATGGCCCTATTGCAGCCGCTGAAACAGCTTAAGCTGAACGCGTCACACCGGTCGGATGTGTATTCACAGCCGGTGGGCAGTTCTGAAAGGGTCACAGCGGCATACCTGACCGAAACCCCGGCAGGCAAAGACCGGCTCATGGAGATCATCTGTGAGCGGCAGAACCTGGGTAGAGCCCTTTCCCGGGTTCGCACGAACCACGGCGCTGCGGGGATCGACGGCATGACGGTCGATCAACTGACGAGTTACCTGCGGCAGCATTGGCCAAAAGTCAGGGCCGACCTGCTGGCGGGAACCTATCAGCCATTACCGGTCCGTAGAAAGGAAATTCCCAAACCGTCCGGAGGCGTCCGACTGCTGGGCATTCCCACCGCACTGGACCGCCTGGTTCAGCAGGCCGTGGGGCAAATCCTTCAGCAGATCCGGGATCCATCGTTTTCCGCGTCGAGTTACGGCTTCCGACCGGGCCGCAATCAACATCAAACGATCCAACGGGCACAGCAATATGTTGTCGATGGGTGTCGGCAGGTAGTGGACATGGACCTGTCCAAGTTTTTCGACCGGGTCAACCACGACCGCCTGATGAGCCGGCTGGCAACGAAGGTGCACGACAAGCGGGTGTTGAAGCTGGTGCGACGATTCCTGACCGCCGGCGTAATGGTGGGAGGGCTCCAGGAGCCTTCCCATGAAGGTACCCACCAGGGAGGTCCGCTTTCGCCGCTGTTGTCCAACATCGTGCTGGACGAGCTTGATAAAGAGCTTGAAAAGCGCGCCTTGCGCTTTGTCCGCTATGCGGACGGCTTCATTATTTTCGTCCGCTCCAAGCGGGCGGCAGAACGCGTGATGGTGAGCGTATCCCGGTTTGTTAACCAGCGGCTCCGGTTAAAGGTGAATCAGGAGAAAAGCGGTATCACTCATCCGTGGTGGATGTGTTTTCTCGGGTTCAGTTTTTACCAGCCGTCGCGGCGATACCCGTATCCGCATCCACTCCAAATCGATCAACCGGTTCAAACAGCGGGTGCGGGAACTGACCAGTCGCAGTTGTGGACTGAGCATGGGGCAGATCATCGCCCGTCTCAACCTGTATTTTCGTGGCTGGTGGAGCTACTTCGGCATAACCCAGAGCTTGCCCAATTTTCGTTCGCTTCACTACTGGATCCTGCGGCGCCTTCGGGCGATCCTGTGGAAACACTGGAAGAACCCGAGAACCCGGGCCCGGGAATTGGAGAAACGGAAGATCCCTCATATCAAGGGGCTGTTTACGGGCTGTTCCCGTAAACAACCATGGCGCATGAGCAGGGTTAAATGGGTAATGTTCGCGCTGCCAAAGAGCTATTTTCTGTCCGGCTAACACTTCCCCCTGTTGGGTGTGTAGAGGACTTGCACCTCCAAGTGAGTGCGCCCTGCCGGGCGCACAAAGAAAAAAGGGCTTAGCCGTATTGGCTAAACCCTTAATTTCTTTGGTGCCGAGGGACAGAATCGAACTGCCGACACGGGGATTTTCAGTCAATTACCCTGAGCTTCCTAACCTCCTTAAATAGCTTAACATATTAATATTATTGCATGCAGAAATTCAACATTTTGGCTGATTTCCCACACTTTAGCAGATTTTCGATAATTTTCCCCACACTTTCCCCACACTTTATGAGCTGAATAAGGCAAAGGGCAAAGCCCTCATCATGGTATAGATGGAAAATTTTCAGTAACCCAGGCTTCTTATGTTGTTGGGTTAATGGTCCTTTGTGTCATGGCTCAATTTTCCGGAAAGGAATTTCACTCATTAATTCAGCTCGATTTATCCGCTGATAAAACGTTGCTTATATTTTCTAACTATATGAAAAATTGTTAAATACCCCCCTCCGCTCACCCTTGACAGTACTACAAAATGGTATATCCTTCGCGCAATACGGTCATCCAGCTTCCAGTACAATGAATCTCCACTGGATAAGTAGGCAATAGAAGTACAGAGAGGAGAGCTCAATGAGCAACGAACAGATGGCAGCTGAGACAAAAGGTGTTACGGTGAAGTTACTTGCAACGGTTGACCTTGGCCCTGAGATCGAGGGCATGGCAGGGCGCCAACTTCGAATGCGTATGGTGACCATCGAGCCTGGAGGCGTCTTCGGCCCGATTCACGACCATAAAGACAGACCAGGCACCGTCTATATACTGCAAGGAACGATCACTGACCATCGAAATAGAGTCGCTACGGAGTATGGGCCGGGAGTGGGTTGGCCGGAGGATAGAAATACCACACACTGGCTTGAGAACAGAGGAACGATTCCGGCTGTGGAGATCTCGGTCGATATAGTCAGGCAAGAGTAAGCTCAGGCCCGACACCTAACGCGGCCGGGCCTAACGCGTCTCAATCGGACGCGTTTCAGCCGGCTTCGCCTCCTTTCGCGCGCCGGTTAGCCACAACGTTCGAACTCCCAAGGACTATAAGAACCTCAGTTTGTTTGAGTGAGATCCAGATACCAACTAAGAGCCAGTCAGCCCCGATTACAGATATCCACATTTTGGTGATCCGAAATCATTCAAGGCCTCGATACAGATTGCATTACCCTTATCTTTGCCTCAGCCATTTAACGGTCTGCCCATGCACTCAACTAATTTTAGAGCACTTGACAATAATTTAAACCGCAACCAACTTGAATTAAAAAACCAAATCAAGGCTGCCGGGCAAAAAGACAGCTGCATATAGGAAGGATATTGACATGGACATAAAAGAACTTCGTGCCCTTCAAGCCCCGCTAAAGGAACGTTATAAACAGAACCCTGAGAGCGCCGTTATATCTGCCAGAGCCGAGGGGTTAATCGAAGGGGAGGATGTTGTTTGCCAAATACACAGCCACATTAGGGATATTGAGGCAGGCTTACATCCAGCAACCGGCGGTGACGGCTCAAAAGCCTGCTCAGCTGATATGCTGATGGATGCGCTGGTCGCCTGTGCCGGGGTTACCCTCAAAGCTGTGGCCACGGCAATGCGCATTCCCCTCAATCGTGCCAAGGTAATTGCTGAGGGGAAATGGGACGCTCGCGGGACGCTTGGTGTAGACCGGACAGCTCCAGTTGGTCTTATGGAGGTCAAGTTAACATTTGAGATTGATAGTTCGGCAGAATCAGAAAAAATAGAAAAACTGATTCAACTTACTGAGCGATATTGCGTCATTTTTCAGACTCTCGCTCATCCCCCCAAAATCGTAAGTCAATATAAAGTTCTGCCTTAAGATATTCCTCCTTGGGTTAAAGGGTTCACGATACGGGCGGTACCCAAGGTAAGCGTATGATATCCATTTGCTAAATGCAAATTCTGCGTGATCCCTGATACTTAAATTCGATGGCAAGGAAGCACAAGATTCGGTGGAGTTCGTTTTCGTTGGATAGCCATAGCCTACTTGCTTGGTCAGTAACACCTCTCAATCGTTTAAATGGAAGTATCTTTGGGGAAATCGAGGTAAAGGACCGGTAATTTACAGGCCAGCCTGATAATACTTTTTTGCTCAAATGCTCCTATCTTTTTTCGAAGTAAAATTCATTCTTCCAGATCGATTGTCACCTGTCGGTTTCATTTCCGTCTCCATTTGGTTTACAGTATGCAACCATTGATTCCGAAATATGCATAGCCAAGATACTCATCATACTGATTTCATAAAAAAATAAAAAAATTTCGACCACTTCAAAGTCAGGCATGCCATTTGCGTTTTAGCCCAAGGAACAATCATGAGCTATTAACAAAAGGAGGGATTAATGGATTTAGGCTTTTTAGGGGAAATTCACCTCAATGCGCAGTTTTTTTCGGCTTTGCTGAGCATCGTGATCATCGATCTGGTGTTGGCCGGCGACAATGCAGTGGTCATCGCCATGGCGGTTAAAAAGCTTGAAGGACCCCAGCGTACCTGGGGTATCGCCCTGGGGGCCGGCGGAGCGGTCTTGGTGCGGGTCGTCTGCACCTTCTTTGTGGCCAAACTTCTCACTATTTCATTCGTCAAACTTCTGGGCGGTGCCGTGATCCTGTGGATCGCCGTAAAACTGCTGGTGGATGGTGCCGAAGAGGAGGGCGTCCATGAGGCCGGAAACCTCTGGCAGGCACTGTGGATCATCATCGTGGCGGACATGAGCATGGGTATCGACAACATGCTTGCCGTGGGTGGCGCTTCCCACGGTAACTTCTTCCTGCTCATGTTCGGACTGATGCTGAGCATTCCGTTCGTGGTTTTTTTAAGTTCCTTTTTGGCAAAACTCATGGACCGCTACCCTATTATCCTGTACATCGGCTCCGGTGTGCTGGGCAAAGTGGGCGGTGAGATGATGATCACCGATCCCTACGTCCACAACTTGTTGCACCCCCCCAAGGCCGCCGAATACGCGGTGATGGTGTTCTTTACCGTGGGTGTCATTGCCCTGGGCAAATGGATCCTGCTGCGGCGCAAGCAAGTTGCCTTGGAACCGGCGCAGGCGAGGGAGATGGCTAATCCCCAGGAAGCCATTGCTACCGCAGACCGGCAAGGGTAAGTTACTTAATCGATTCAACCCGGATGAGGAACAGCACGTGATTCTGTCATCCTCCTCGCTGAACCCGTCCAACCGACTACCCCCCGGAAGGACGGGTTCTCTTTTCCATTCCTCAGATTCCATTCATCATCAATTTCAAAACATAGCTATCAATGAATAGAAACTGCACTCCCCCCTATTTTCAAAGTCGAAACTGTTTTATTATCATCGCAATACCTTACGGTCATAGCGCCTAATCAATTTACACCAGCCAATCATTTTAAATCGCGTATGTGCGCTGAGAGTAGATCGTTGTGGCGCACAATGCCCACCAGCGCTTTAGGATTGCTTTGTTCCACTACCAGCAAATAGGCGTCATTCGGGTAGTTTTTGAGCGCGGCCATGGCCTTTTCGAGACTGTCCTCAGGGGTCAGCATCAAACGTACGTTAGTGGCGATATCATCGGCTACAACCAGATTACGAAGGTTGGGGTCGAAAAGCGTGTTGGCAATGTCTGCGTATTTTATGACGCCCACCAACTCGTTTTGATCATTGACCACCGGTAATCTGTCATAACGAGAGTGCCCCAGGGCTTTCAAAACCTCGTCGAACGGTGCTCGGTTCGAAATAACTTCCACATTCCGCCTCATGATATGGCCGACCAAAATCTCCGCCGGCCCCCTCCTGCCTGCAGCAGTCGAAATTCCAAGTGCGTTTTCAAACTGGTTTAGAACCTGAATGAGTCCCTCACCATACCCCACACGACTTCGCTGGGATATTAGGTTTAGAACCGTCACCTCTCCAGCGTTTACCAAGGCGGTCCGCGTAAAAAGCGGTCCCAATCCCTCAAAAACAACCACTGATGCCAGAATGACTGTCTGTATCTTAGCACCGGGGCCCGGCCATTCTCTGGCCAAGACCTCTGCCAGTCCGATGGCCAGACCCGCCTGAGCGAGCATGGCCGGCCCCAACCAGGACTTTATGGTCTGGGAGTCATCGGCCCAGAAGGCACCTATCCGGCAGCCAAAAAATTTGCCTATTAACCGCATGACCACATAGGCCATTCCAATGATGCCCATGTGACCGAGGGATTCGAGATGCAGCGCTGCACCGGCCATGATGAAAAATAGCACATACAGGGGATAGTCAATGGCCGTGAGTTCTTTAAGGATTCTCTTGCCGTAGGGTGAGGCATTTACGGCCACCGTGCCAGCAATCAGTGTCGCCAGCATGGCAGATATGTCAAGGATCGCGGCCATGCCGGCAATGACTGTGGCCGACCCAAGCACAAGAATTTGTCTTTCCACCTGCCTGGTAAGACGCTGATCCATGATAGCGACAACCATGCCGACAAACGTTCCCAGAACAAAAGGACCGAGAATCTGAACCAAAGCCATTGAAAAAGTGGCCTTATCCGACAGAACACTGTTTTTCAGCATAATGAAGGCGATGATTGCCACCAGATTGTTAACGCCAATAAGCGGCAGAATGGTGTCGGTGAGAGAGCCTTCGGATTGATATTCACGTAACACCATCTGGGTAGCTGCCGGGGCGGTAGTAATGGCCATCACGGCAAGAAAACCGGCAGTCAATGGCGAGGCTCCCGCGGCGAAGGTTCCAAAAGCAACGAAAAGGCCGGTAAGTCCAATTTCAACTGCACTTATGCGGAAGCGTTTCATCCCCATTTTCCGAACCGCTCTCAGGCTGAAACTGCCACCGATGGTGAAGACAATCAATCCCAGAATGACATCATGTAACGGAACGAGAGAATGTAGCTGCTTTTGGGTGATGAGTGCGGGCAGCCCAAGACTGCCAAGGGAGGGGCCGGCGGCAAGACCGACCATCAGATACCCGGTCACTCGCGGCAGGCCAATAGCGGCACACAGCCTGCCTGAGCCGAGGGCTAATATATATGCGATGCCGATAGACAGGAGTATGGGCATAGTGATCGATTTGTTTGAACAGATAACCGAAACTATCTTCAAATTTTGAAAATCGGAGTCCAAACACAATTGCAGATTCTGGGAAAACTTCGTTAATCGTTAATCCAGTCATAGCAACCCCTTTATGTTGGATATGAAGTTGCTATACTTTTGCGTTTTGATAAATCCTTTCACAACATTTCGTTAACAACTTGGCAGCAATGAGATTGCATAACAATTGCCAAAGTTTTAGAAAGATCTTACAGGTTGATTACCGAATTCTGGCTGTCACCAAATGGAGTCGAAACATGATCATCTGCATCGGGATCGTTTTCCCAAGTGTCTTGACCCAGAAGATAGCGAAACTGATAGGATCGTCCGATATCCAGATCGACGGTCACGCTGAAGCCACCGTCTTTCAGACGTTTCATGGGGGTTGCCGAGGTTGACCAATCATTGAAATCGCCTACCACATGTGCCAGCGTTGCTGTATTTCCAAATTCTTCAGGAACCTTGAAAGTGACCTTGCACACTGATTTTCTTTTCAGAAACTGTTTGCGAATACTCATCGTTTACCTCCGTCTATCGAATGTTTGTAAGCTTATCTGGCCATTTATTACAATGGATGGAAAAAACGATAATGCTTTGAAGCCGGATCGATTTCAGTTGCGGGCACTCACGCTTCCAGAAATGCATCGCTGAATCGACCAGTTATCTCAATATTTGTCCTTTTTTTGTTCAAGCGGTTCATTCGAGGATGGAAGACGTCGAGACCAAACATATTGATAGTTATCAACCCGTCAGTATCGATAACAACTTTGTAATATTTTTGCACGATTTCAGTCAAAACATGAATCAGTTCGCAGGCCGAGGATGCATCAAAATCGCCGAACAATTTCAACGCCAAAGATTGTTTGTCGATCTCTTTTGCACAGACGCGAAAGTTTCTGGCCATATCCTCTCCTCCTTCAACGGTGACCGGATTTGCATTTATCTCAATAGAGCAAAAGGCATACCAGGGGTAGGATTCTTGTATCATTAAAAATTTATTGGATTATCCCGCCGATGCCCTCATACAACTTTTATGCTTAGGTGTTAGCATCTTTGACAGGTTGTAAAATGTAGAGCGTATCTTAAAAATAAATATAGGTATATGCTCGAAAATATGGCATATACTGGGGATGGAACTTACAAACGAGCAATGGACACGGTTAGAGCCCATAATTCCCTCCCATCAACGCAAACACGATTGCAGAGGTCGTCCCAAGAAAAATTCACGGGATGTAAGCAACAGCATTCTATGAGTACTTCGAACTGGAGCACCCTGGAAAGACCTGCCGCCGCGTTATCCTCCGCACCAGACGTGCCACAGATGGTTCCAGGCTTGGAACCGGCAGGGGGGCTTCAAACAGATCCTGACCGAACTGGGCGAGGATCTTTACCAGCGCGGGGGCATTGATATACGTGAAACCTTTATCGATGGTAGTTTCACCCCCGCAAAAAAAGGGTCATGTTGTCGGCCCTACGAAGCGTGGCAAGGAGACAAAGATCATGGCAATCGCAGACGCTGCTGGTCTTCCTGTCGCCATTGACATACACAGCGCTTCACCCCACGAAGTGAAGCTGGTTTAAAGTACCATTGAAAGCCGGTTTGTCAGCCAACCGCCAGAGCGCTTAATTGGCGATAAAGCATATGACAGCGATCCATATGACATTCGGTTTCGCGAGCTTTATGGGACCGAGCTTATTGCTCCACATAAAGTGAACCGGAAAAAGCCAAAAACCCGGGATGGTCGTGCATGGAGACGCTATCGGCGCAGATAGAAAGGGGAGCGTTTGTTCTCCTGGCTGTATAATTTTAAAAGACTGTGTACTCGCTGGGAATGTCATGCTGATAACTTTCTCGGCATGTTAAGACTTGAATGCATCGTCATCCTGTTGCGTTGTTTTTGAGATACACTCTCGTAATGCCTTGAAAACATGTCGGGTAGTTTTTGACCTCATATTGTCGTTATTGTTCAAATGTTCTTCTCAAATGGCCAAAAACCAAGCAACCAATCGACAATCCGTTTTAAAAGCGATGGATCTTCGATCTGCTGAGGTGCGAGTCCGTTTTCCCTCAGTCGTTTTGCCCTTGCTTCAGGGGCCGGATGACTCGACAGAAATGAATGCTTGTTACCAAGGGTCGCCAGTTTCATCAAAGCGGAAATCGCTGGCTGCATGTCACGCCCCTCCCCTTTTAAAAACAATATACCGAAGTCGTCCGCCTCACGCTCCTCCTGCTGGGAGAACTGGGCATTAAGTAGGTTTTCGGCAATTGCGCCGATGCCTGACCTGGCGATTTCTCCGGCCTGGTTTTGCTGAGAGGCGACGGCTTTGCGGACTGCGCTGCCGGCATAGGCGATCATGATCTTTTTCTTGATGTGTTTTTTAACCACATGGCCCATTTCATGACCCGCAACAAAAAGTAGCTCACCGTCGTCCAGCATATCCATCAACCCGCTGTAGATCCTGATGGTACCGTCGGCCATGGCGAATGCATTTATATTTGGGGACAGATAGACCTTGTAGTTGAATGCATGGCCTTGTACCTGATAATGATCGCCTGTCAGTTGTTGCAGTCTTTTTGCATAATCGTTGTCCGGAGGTGCGACAGTGTGTTTCAGGTCCGACTGACTGGAAACCTCAAGAGCCAAGCGCACAACCTCCTCGTCATCCAGGGTTGCCGCCCGGACGGCGTCGATCCCGGCCTGGGTGGCCATGCCGATATCCGTGTCTTCACAGCCTATGAGAATCAGGCACACGATCACGAAAACAGATATAATCCGTTTGCTCATGGTATTTCATCTGACACTAAAATATTCCGGAATCCACGGCATGCCGTGAGCGGTGTCTCCAAGGCAAACGTGGACATTGAGTCGGATTCGGGTATAGAAGACGCCATGGGTATGGCCGCATAACAAGATCATCTCGCAGTTGGGATAGTTGCCCATCAGACATATGACAACATCCCCGACTGCCTTGCAGTTGAAATCGTGAAACCACTCTTCCCCGGTGCGCCTACCCTTAAAAAATGATCGCCAGGATGTACCGACTACCGAATTTTACATGCTCCCATAGCTGTGCAGGCCTGGCAGCAGGTTTACACCTAAATAAGTGAACAATACGGCTCCAAAACCGGCAATGGAAAAAACCGCAGTTCTTCGACCCCGCCAACCGCGCATTAAGCGGGCATGGAGCAGGGTGGCATAGATGAACCAGGTGATAAGTGACCAAGTCTCTTTGGGGTCCCATCCCCAGTATCGGCCCCAAGCGGAATTGGCCCATACTGCTCCGGTGATAATGCCTGCGGTCAGGAACAGAAATCCCAGCATCACCATCTTATGGGTCAAGTCATCCAGTAAGTGGGGTTCCGGAATTTTTGACCAGATCGATTCGCGGCCTTCTTTTTTATTTCTGCAGACGAGAACCATCAGGCTGAGACAGAAAGCCACGGCAAAACCGGCATAACCGATAAAACAGGTGACGACATGGGCAATCAGCCAATTGCTCTTGAGTGCAGGTAAAAGAGGCTGGATTCGGTCACTTATGTTGGGTGAAAGCGATGCATAGGCCATGCACAGAAAGGCTATAGGCATTACAAAAGCTCCCATGGTTTGATGACCGTGTCTTTTTTCCACTACCAGATACAAGGCGACGATCGCCAAGGCAAAAAAAACAAGTGATTCATAAAGGTTGGACAATGGTGCGCGACCAAAACCCATTTGATAAGACTCGGTCCACCGAAGCCCGAAGCCAGCAAGATTACCCAATAAACCGATGGTTGCAGCCAGGAAAGCGATGCGTCCGATGGCGTTCTTACGGAATATCCAGGCGATGATATATAGAAAAGCGGCCATACCATATAAATAGGTTGTAATGGAAAGGATTAGGGAACTGCTCATGGTCACCTCTTGAGAAAGTTAAGATGAATGTCCGTCCGATAGGCAATGCTTTTCATTTTTCAATCAACTCTTTCAGCAGCATTGAATCTTTCAATCAACTTTTTTTTTGGCTGCTTTTTCTTTTTTGGCCAAACTCTTTTCGGCCATCCTGCCTTCACCTCTTCGACCCAATCAGAACAATAGTCAGTCAGTTGGGACCATGCCTGTTTGGCGTATTTCGATCGATGGCTTTTAACAGGCGTTCTCTTTTTTGGGGAAATGCGCTCTTTTTTTTGAAAGGATGGCGTCAGCAATCTTTTCGCATCTGTCAATACAGGCTTTAACGCTAAGCTACGGCACCAAAAAGCAGTTCGATCCCATTGGGGGAGAGCGCGCAAGAAGTGAAGGAATTCCCTTTTGTTTTGCTGAGGATCGTCAAATTTTCTGGGGCCGATGAATAAGATATCGGATTCGAGCACTGCAGGACCGCCAATAATTTGGTGCGTTCCGTCATGGCTCTTCCAAGAAATAACGCAGTCGGGCGCAATGGTAATCTGATATTGTCCAAGCCGAAAGACGCCAGGATTATCACCAATCATAGTCTTGGACCCGGTACTGGTCATATTGGACAAAGAAACCATTTGCTGTAATCGTTCTTTGCTGATGTTTCGCCCGGAAGATACATCCAACAAAGCGGACGCAAAGCAATAATATCGGGTTCGATGCCACATTGGGAGCCTTTTAAGGGTTCCGATAAATTCCAATTTCAGAAACCCGTTTTCTTCGCTGCTCTGGGCTCCAATCAATAAAATGTTGCCATAAACAAAGCACGGCCCGCCGATCTGAGTTCCGAAACTTGAATGGGCGTCCCACCCCAGGCTACCATCCGCAAATTCAGATATCCGATATTCATTGAGACGATACAGATGCTTCGGTATCATTTGACCCACCTCATTCATCCGACCTTGAGACCAGCAGTATTAAATTGCTTATGCATCAGATAGAGGACCAGTTGTCAAAAATAGTAACACATCCCCAACTATTCCGGAATGGAAACGCGATCGTCATCGTATACGCCATTTTCCGCAGTTCGATGGCAGGCGATGCAGTTGGACCAGGATCCCACCGATGGCCGTTTGACCACCTGTGCAGCGATTTCATGATGTTCCTTGCGAATATAAGGGATGTCGGTGATACGCAATGGCGTCCTACCGTCAAGGGACTTGAGTATTTTTCTGGACAATTCGGCTGATGATGTATTGGCGGCATTGGATGATAAATAGCCGGCGATCTCGGACCTTGTATCCGGATCGAGATCAACAGCTTCGCCGAAATGATCATCGATGCCGCCAAGAATTTTTTCCCACGACCCAACCGGAAGTAATTCCGGTTGATAAGCAAAATGGCAGGCTCCGCATTGATCGGCATAGGTGGCGTTGCTGACCGGCTTGAGGGCCCTTTCTCGATGGTGATTGTCATCGTTGTGTCGACGTTCCCGATGTTGATGCCTTTTACCATTATCATCGGCGACAGTTGTTTCCGCCAAGGCCGCGAAAATAATCAACAGGGTTATTCCCAAGATGTTTTTGCTGAGAGTACGGTTCATAGTTTATTCTTCTCTGACCGATGCAGGTTTTGCTAAATGGAAAGCACTACCCTTATTACAGGTTGGGGTTATATCTGTTAATTTAAAGAGACGGTCTTATTTCTCAGTCGAACAAGTCCATAAGAAAGTTTCTTTTCTTCCTGTTGTATCCCTTGTCATGATGCTTGCCGTGATGGACATAAGTGCTTTCTCCCGGTGGGCTTTGAGACATTTCTATTGTTGACCGTTGAACAATCTTATCCAATTCACCCCGGTCAAGCCAAACCCCACGGCATTGTTTACAGTAATCAATCTCGACACCCTGCCTTTCCGTCATCAGTAGATCAAGATTGCACACTGGGCATTTCATTTTTCTCTCCTTTTATTTTTTTAAGGGCTGGTTAACCTATGATAAGATAGCCAAGGCCGATACATATATAACGATTGAGATAGCCAAAACCTGCGCAAATTAAATCACAAGTGCAAAAAATCAGCCTATGGTATCATGGGAAGATCAACTTCAGGTGTATAGATCCCGGCGCAAAGTTCGGCGGGCACGCACCAGTAGGGATTCCACTGCACTGACCGACAGTTCCATAACCTCGGCGATCTGGTTGTAGCGCATTTGTTCGCCGTGCCGTAGCAATAGGGCCGCTCGTTGATTGGCTGGAAGAGCTTCGATGGCCTTTTCCAGGCGACCTGCCTCGATTGCGCTTTCCAGCAGATCAAGGGGGGTTTCTTCAGTGGCGATTTCAGGGAGTTGCGCCATAAGTTCAGGACGTTTTTTGCGATGGTAATCAATGCAAATGTTTTTTGCAATCCTGAACAGAAAGGTCCGCAGAGAGGCCTCCGGACGGTAACGGCTTGAGGCACGGTAGAGCCGCAAAAATGTATCCTGGGTCACATCTTCGGCTTCTTGGGAGTCTCCCAACATGCGACGGGCAAATCCATACACGGCATCCTGGTGGCGATGCAAGAGCTCACGAAAAGCCCGTTCATTTCCTTCTGAGACCAACCTAACCAGGTGTGCATCGCTTTGGCGGGAGTGGGTTCGCTGCAAGATCATCTGGACGGCGATTTATCCTCAGCGGTTAGATGTTCCAGTAATAAGGAAAAAAACTGAGCTCTTTTTTCATCCCCCAGCAGGTTACGTAATTCGAGTAAATGGGCCTCAAAGGCTTGGTTTTTAATTTTTTCCTGATTGTCGGCCGCTTCAATCAGTTGATCCAGTTGATCTTCATCCACCGGTCCGGTTTTCGCAAACATAAGGAATATCTTGCGGCGGTCTTGTTTAGCATCCTGTTTGTGTTTTTCCAAAGTTACTCTGAATTGTTTTATGGCGTCCAGTGCAGCACTTTCCTGCGACTCCGGAAGTTTAAGGTGTTGAACTAAATCAACCAATTCATACCAGGAGCGTTCATGAAACGGCTTGGAATGATGGTAGGCCATCGTGATCGCCATAATCACAAACCCGATATTCAGAGCTACGGAGAAAATGATGAATATGCGTCTATTGAGAAAATTCACGGCAAAATTCCTTTGCTGGCATAAACGGCTCGGTAGGGATTGGCCTGGCTGTCAGGTCCAAGCGAGTAGATACTGGTACCCAGCATAGCACCACATAGTAGGCCGGCCAGGACGACACCGAAAACCGCACCCCGCATGGCTAAACTCAAACCTTGCCACCATTCCGCCATCCCCGGCTTCTCGAAATTGACCCGGAAAGAACGTAGGGTTTTTCGGGAGAGTGTGACCGGGGCGTGAATAGCCGGCAAAGCGTCCATTGAATCCACTATCTCTTGAATATCCTTGGCTGCAAGGCGGCAACTCAGGCAATTTTTTAGATGACACGCTACCTCTTCGGCATCATGAAGCGGCAATTCATTGTCCACCCAGGCGTTAAGCCTTTTCCTGATTTCAAAACATTGCATCTGATCCTCCTCCTGTCGATCTTTTACCTGCCATACTAACATGAACGCACAACTTTATGATTACCTGCGCAACTTTTTATAATCATGCCGGGCCGTCAGCAGGCTGGTTCGCGTCTGGATATCCAATTGTCAACAATAGGGAGAGGGTCATGGGGTCAACGATTTCATGGACGAAACGGATCGGTGGTGTTGTCGTCTTTTTTTCATGAGTTTAATCTCTTGGGGTAAATTCCCCGCAGCTTGCTGCGTTTCCTTTTTTGCAGTTAGTGGTTGATACCCCGACAGCTCTGCTGCGGGGTAGTTCATTCGACGATCAGATGGCCGACCGTCAAAACCAGAATCATGGTAATAAAAATAATCGGTTGCGTATGGATCTGGTAAACATTTTTTCGAAAAGCTTTGGGACACCACTTGAACTTGATGAGAATCCCAAAGGTGATGAAAACCATCATCAATACCAGGCCCCACTCAGGAAGAGAGGTCGACAGGCAGCGAGAGGACAGATAGTGCCAGACAACAACACCCAAGATGGCAAGGTTCAGGTAATAGTGCACAACCATTAGATGCTTTTTTTGAAAGCGGTTGAATTTCGCCAGTGATTTTTTTAACTCAGCCCCCAGAGGTGAGAATCGATTGATCCCCTTGATCAGAATGCTTAAAACAATGGGAAAATTTGCCGCCAGGAGAAGCCAGGCAGCGATCTGGCCGGCGGTTTCGTTCCCTTCATCGTCGGATCCCAGAAAGGGGATTTTGTGCTGGTCCTCCCGCTCGAAGATCCCTAACCGCCCATGCCCATCATCGGCCATGACAGGTACTGCAAACAAGCACACCAACCCTGTCAAACAGATCAGCATCAGGGCTGATAATTTCAGTTTCTGCTTGTTCATTTTTTGTCTCCTTTCGAAAAGGTCACATAGATCATTGTGTTGACTCCTTGATGCCTCTGCTTGGAAGCGGTTGTCGATTGATATGCCATGCGGTTCAAGCTCATGTCCAGGTTCCCTGGTGCCGTTTTGCGTGCTTGACCACTTCGAACCACAGAACGCAGACCAACCCGGCGCAGAGGCTAAAGATTAGATCCGTAGGGTGAAGCGGTGCAAAGTAAAAGAGCCGCTGAGCGACCGGTACCAGAAGAACAACTGCCAGGAAGGCACACGCGCCGATCACCACCCATTTTTGCGCGGCGTTGGGGACACGCAGCATCTCAAATGCGGATCTTGTCCAGGACCGGTTGACGAGGATGATAACGATGAAAGCCACGACCAGGGTCGCGAACGTCAGTGCGCGGGCGGAGTCAGCCGAATGGCCGGTACGTGCGAGAAGGAAGACAATTAGGCAGACCGCAAGAACGCTGAGCCCCTGCATCACGGCCACGCCGATCGTCCGTCTTGAAAACAGCCGCTCATCCGGGTTCCTGGGAGGCCGCCGCATCACGTCGGCCTCGGCGTCCTCGGCTTCGAAGATGAGGGTGCATGAGGGATCGATGATCAGTTCCAGGAACACGATGTGAACCGGCAACAGGAGGAGGGGCCAGTCGGCGAAGAAGACCGGCAGCATCGATAGCCCCGCGATGGGTACATGCACCGCCAGGATGAAGGCGATGGCCTTCTTGATGTTATCGAAGATGCGCCGTCCGAGCCGAATCGCCGCGACGATGGATGAAAAGTCATCATCCAGCAGCACGAGGGAAGCGGATTCCCGGGCCACATCGGTTCCGCGGCCACCCATGGCGATGCCGATGTGCGCGGCCTTGAGCGCAGGCGCGTCATTGACCCCGTCACCGGTCATGGCGACGACTTCCCGGTTGGCTTTCAGCGCGTTGACGATGCGCAGCTTCTGTTCGGGAACGACGCGGGCAAAGACCTGTACATCCCCCATCCGTCGGGCAAGCTCCTCGTCGGACATGCGGTCCAATTCGGGTCCCGAGATCACCGTTTCACAATTTCCAAGCCCCGCCTGGCGGGCGATGCTTTGGGCGGTCGTGGGATAGTCACCCGTGATCATCACCACGCGAACACCGGCAGCCTGGCATTCGGCGACCGCGGCAGGTACCGTCGGCCGCAGCGGATCCTCGAACCCGAGCAGGCCGATAAACTCGAATGCAAGGTCGTGATGCGCCTCGGGAAGGCTTGTCTGGCCCGTGAGGCCGCGCGCAACGCCAAGAACACGGAGACCCTGGGATGACAGGGACTCTACCTCCCGCGACAGCGATTCAAGCAGCGCCGGTTCAAGGTGGCACAGATCGGCGATGGCCTCCGGTGCACCTTTGGCCGCCACCACCATTTCAGCGCCGTTCCCGGTGCTCCATGCATGACTCACCGCGAGCAGACCGGGAGTCAGCGGATATTCGCGTGCCAGCGACCAGTCCGGATGCAGATGTTCGGTATCCTTGACCAGGTGGTCGCCCGCCTCGTGCAGGGCTCGCTCCATCGGGTCGAAGGGGTCTCGCTTGCTGGCCAGGATCGCGTTTTCAAGCAGGCTGTGCAGTTCCTCCGGTAGCCCAGTGAACAGCGTGGTGAGATCAATGGTGTTACCGTGCACGGCGAGCTTGCGCAGGGTCATCCGGTTCTGTGTGAGGGTTCCGGTCTTGTCGACACACAGGACCGTCGCCGCCCCCAGGGTCTCGACTGCCGGCATCCGACGCGTGAGCACGCTGCTGCGCGAGATCCGCCAGGCGCCCAGCGCCAAAAAGACCGTCAGCACGACCGGGAACTCCTCGGGGAGTGTGGCCATGGCCATGGCAATGCCGGCCAGCAACCCTTGTTTCCAGACATCGGCACCGCCGCCGCGTGTCAAGGCGAAAACCACCACCACCAGTGTGCAGGCCATGAGTCCCACAATGGCAAAGGTGCGGACCAGGCGTCCCGTCTCTTTCTGCAAGAGCGTCGATTCCGGCTCAACCTGCTCAAGTGCCTTGCCGATCTTGCCCAGCTCTGAACGCAGGCCCGTCGCCACAATCTCGGCAATACCCTGTCCGGAGGTGACCAGGGTCCCGGAGAACACCGAGGGCAGGTCATCGCCACCAGGCTTGTCGAGTTCCCGAGCATCGACCGATGCGGCTTTTCTTACCGGAACGGACTCTCCGGTCAGCAGCGACTCATCCACCGAAAGGTTTATACCTCGCCGCAGGAGACCATCCGCGGGAACGCGGTCACCCTCGCAAAGAACCACGAAGTCACCCCTAACTACGTCTCGCCCGGCGATACGCCGATGGACACCACCACGAATGACAAGGGCCCGAGGACTCGACAGATCGCGCAACGCCTCCAGGGCACGTTCCGTACGTCGTTCCTGAATGATGGTGATGGCCATGACAACGAACACGAAACCGAGCAGCATCAGGGCATCGGTCGGTTCACCCATGAGGAGGTACAAACTTCCTGCGGCGACGAGCATGAGGAACATGGGCTCACGGGCAACCTCGAGGCCGATGGTGAGCAGGCTCCTTTTCTTCTGCGCAGGCAGTTCGTTTGGTCCTTCCTGCAGCATTCGCTCCTGGACTTGCTCCTCGCTGAGGCCGGAAAGCCCACCGAGATCCAAAACGGTGCTCGTGACCCGCGTCTCCTTCTTGGGCATCTCGCTCGTGTGGTCTTGTGGCTCGCTCATAGCTCCTCCGGAATGGGTTCAACCAAAATGGGTCCTTGACGTTATGACTAATTATGAGTAAATATTCATTTTTTATCAACTCGCATTTGGATTATTTCATATGGCAACTCGGAAGCAACTCCTTGAACCACGAAAACCGCCGGTTCAACAGCGTTCAAAAGCCACTGTGAATGCGATTATCACTGCGGCGGCTCAGGTTTTCGAAACTCACGGGTACGCGGCCGGGACGACCAATCGCATCGCCGAGCGGGCGGGCGTGTCGATCGGAACGCTGTATCAATATTTCCCGAGCAAGGATTCGATCGCTGTGGCGTTACTCGAGCAGCATATCGCCGAGACCGACCACCGCCTTCACGAGTGGGTGGGGCATATGGTGGTTGAGCAGCATGGACTATGTGAGTCCCTGCACGACTATGTGACGGGAATGTTGGAGATGCACTACGGACAACCGCGCTTGCAGCATATCCTGCTCGAGGAGACGCCGTTGCCCGAGCGCGTACACCAGGCGTTGCTGGAGGCTGAACGGCATGCCGCCAAGACCGTGGCCGGCCTTCTGCGTTTGTACCCGGAGGTTCGGCGCACAGACATGGCGCATGCCGGCTTCATGGTCGTTCAGACCGTCGAAAGCTTGACCCATCGGTTCGCAGCCCATCCCGACGAACAGTTCATCGCGCGAACCGATTTCGTGGACGAAGTGGTAACCATGCTTGTCGCGTACCTGACGTGTGAGTTAAACGCGACCGATCTATCGAGTGAACAGAGATTCCGCCGCGACCACGGCGACAGCCATGCGGGTGACAACGACTAAGTAAGACCTGAACCTGTCGAGGTTCTCTCCGGTGGGTCATCTCGACTTTGGAGGATACAACATGTTTGGTGTCGTCTTGACCACCACGTATACGATTCTGCTTGTCTACGTGTTGTGGCGCGCTAAATCGGTACCCCTGCTCAAACACCGCTTTTCCCGCAGGAGCCTTATTGGACTCGGCATCGTCACCTGGGCTGTTTTCTTTCTCGCGCGGATCCTTGGGCACCAGGGAACCAGTATCATAGCCGGTGTAATCGAATTTGCCGGGATGACACTGCTGGGATCGGTACTGCTCATCGCTACCGTACTTTTCGTTGTCGATCTTTTAACGCTCTTCGGGCACGCGTTTTCAAGATGGACACCGCTTTTGTACGGATGGGCAATGGTCGCAGGGGTCATTCTGTCCGGCATCGCATTGGTTCAAGGATTTCGAGCACCGGCGGTGGTTTCCTATGCGGTGACGCTTCCCAGCCTGCCGGCTGAGCTGGACGGCAAAGCAATCGTCGCCGTCTCCGATACTCACCTCGGTGCTATTCTTGGAGAACGGTGGTTCGCGAAGCGGGTGAATGAGATCAAGGTGCTTCACCCGGATCTTCTTGTTTTTCTCGGAGACATATTCGAGGGCCACGGCGGTGCGCCGACCGACCTTCCGGCCTTGCGTCAACTCGCTGTGCCTCTGGGCAAGTGGTTCGTCGAAGGCAACCACGAGTCTCATCAAACTGATGCAGCCATCGACCTCTTGGAACTGGCTGGACTTCGCCGTCTCGATAATCAATGGGCTGAAGTGGTGCCGGGACTCGTCCTATCCGGTGTGAACGACCTCACCAACCACAAGCGTCGCCATCTCGACGGAGACCCACTCGGTCGTGCACTTGCCAACCGGCCGAAAGGGGCTACGGTGCTGTTGTCGCACACACCGTGGCAGGCAAATCGCGCCGCTGCAGCCGGTGTTGAGCTGATGCTTGCGGGTCACACCCATGGTGGGCAGATCTGGCCGTTTGGTTATCTGGTTCAGACGGTTTACCCACTGCTCGCCGGCCGATACGACATTGACGGCATGCCGGTGCTCGTGAGCCGGGGGGTCGGGACCTGGGGACCGCGCATGCGGCTGTGGAACCGTGGTGAGATCCTTAAAATTACGCTTCATGCACCGCAACTGTCAAAACGGACATAAGCAAAAAAATCCTTTATTTTTTCGGCCAGCCAAATAGTCAGCCATGCAAATTTTATTGACTTAGGGAAACGGATTGTTCTAAAGATCAGGCCATCATCGTAGGCAAGAAGCTTACGAACACGTTTAGAAAAATTTATAATTAATCGACCACGAAGGTTTGTGTAAATTCTTACACTTGCTTTGCGTGGTTTTTTTTTGCTGAGTTTCATTATTGTTCAGCTGAATGAAAGGAGGAGAAAACGTTATGCATATGGCGGATGCGTTAATTTCACCTGCTGTAGGCGCAACCATGTGGGCAGCGACGGCAGGGCTTATCGGGTATAGCTCAAAGAAGGTCAAGGAACAACTTGACGATCGCAAAATACCACTCATGGGAGTGGTGGGAGCATTTATTTTTGCAGCCCAGATGATCAACTTCACCATCCCGGCCACCGGATCCAGCGGTCATTTGGGCGGCGGAATGATCCTGGCGATCCTTCTCGGACCTTACGCCGCTTTTCTTGCGATGGCATCGGTATTGACTGTTCAGGCGCTGTTTTTCGCCGATGGCGGTTTACTGGCTCTTGGGTGTAATATTTTCAACCTTGGTTTTTTCCCATGTTTTGTCGCCTATCCCTTGATTTACAAAAAAATAACCGGTGACCATACATCACAGAGGCGAATTATGGCCGGCGCCATCATTGCCGCCGTTGTCGGGCTGCAATTAGGTGCTTTTTGTGTCGTCCTGCAAACCTATTTTTCTGGTATATCTGAACTGCCTTTCGGCACCTTCCTGCTGCTGATGCAACCGATTCACCTGGCCATTGGCGTGGTGGAGGGGTTTGTCACGGCGGCGGTTATCATTTTTGTCTGGAAATCCCGACCGGAAATCTTGATTACAGCGGCCAAGTCCGTCCCTATCGGTGCGCTTTCCATTCGCAAGGTACTTTTAGGTTTTCTGATCATCGCCATCATCACCGGGGGCGTATTGAGCTGGTTTGCTTCAAGTCATCCGGACGGATTGGAGTGGTCCATGTTCAAAACGGCAGGCGTCGAAGAGTTAGAAAACCCGGAAAAGGGAGCTCACGTGCCTTTGGCCGATCTCCAGGCAAAAACGGCCTTTCTACCGGATTATGGTTTTAAGACGAACCCAGGCGGACACGAAACCGAGACATCACCATCCTGGCCGGCCGTCGATCCGGGAACGTCGGTAGCCGGCTTAGTTGGCGGCAGTTTAACCCTCTTGCTTGTTTTTCTGGTCGGAATCGCGCTGAGGCGCCGTGCAGTAAAGATCTGAATGGGTTGCAGGCAATACCTGCAGCCAGAGGAAAGAGAGTATTCAATGGGCAGGGGGTATTCGTCCACTGCCCACTGGCATTGCTGACATGAATAAAATTGACAGCCATTTAATCGATATCGGGTACATGGATACACTGGCCAGCGGCGACAGCGTATTGCATCGTCTGGACCCGCGGGCCAAATTGATCACGACACTGGTGTTTATTGTTACGGTCGTCTCCTTCGACAAATACACGCTTTCGGCACTGATCCCGTTTTTAATCTATCCGATGTTTCTTGTCACCGCCGGTGCATTGCCGTTTACCTACCTGATCAAAAAAGTATTTTTAGTTGCCCCATTTGCCATGTTGATCGGCGTTTTCAATCCATTGATGGATCGGGAGATCCTTTTACAGATAGGCGCGCTCCATATTTCCGGCGGATGGATCTCCTTTCTCTCCATCATGTTGCGATCTGTGCTGACGGTATCGGCCGCCTTGACATTAATCGCACTGACCGGTTTTAACTCCGTCTGCATGGCCATGGAAAAGCTCCGCATCCCTAAGCCTTTTGTTATTCAGCTCATGTTTTTATATCGTTACTTGTTTGTCCTGATCGATGAAGCTGCACGCATGGTTAGGGCCAGATCGCTCAGATCGTTCAATTCAAATACGATGACTGTGGGGCTATTCGTGCCACTGGTTGGGCAATTGTTATTTCGCGCCCTCGACCGTGCCCAGCGGATCCATCTATGCATGTGTTGCCGTGGGTTTGATGGACATTTTCATACCATCAGACCGATGAAGATCGGTTTTAACGAGATTGGATTTGTTGTCGGCTGGTCAAGTTTGTTTGTGCTTCTGAGATATCAGAATTTGTCTGTTAAATTTGGTGAAATCATTACGGGTTTTATTCAATGAGCCATCACATTGTTCAAGCAGAAAAGCTGAAGTTCGCTTATCCGGACGGCACTGTCGGGATAAGTGACATCACCTTTCGCATTACTCATGGTGAGTCTGTCGCACTCGTCGGGGCAAACGGTGCCGGCAAAACGACTTTGCTCCTTCATTTGAACGGTTGTCTGACTGCTGATGAGGGAGTCCTGAGAATTGGAGACTACCCGCTGACCAAAAAGAATCTGAAGGCGGTGCGTCGTTCGGTGGGTATGGTGTTCCAGGACCCGGACGACCAGCTGTTTATGCCCACCGTTTTTGATGATGTCGCCTTTGGCCTGCTGAACCTGGGGGTGCCCGAGAGTGATGTGAAACGCCAGGTTATGCGTGCGCTCGAGACAGTCGGGGCAATGCATTTAAGCAGCCGCCCACCCTACAAACTTTCCGGCGGCGAAAAACGGGCCGTCGCCATTGCGACGGTTCTCGCCATGTCACCGGATATTCTGGTCATGGATGAGCCCAGCTCCAATCTGGACGCCATGTCTCGTCGTCGTTTGATTAAACTGCTAAAAACCTTTGATCACACAAAAATCATCGCTACCCATGACCTGGATATGGCCCTGGAACTGTGTGAAAGGGCCATTTTTCTCCACAACGGGCGGATTGAGGCAGATGGTCCGACGCTAACGCTTTTTCAAGACGAAAAACTCCTTGCTCACACGAATCTTGAAAAACCACTCAGAATGCAGGGATGTCCATTATGTGGGACGATGGAGAATATACCGAATCAACCGGCCAGAACCGGAACCTATCAAGCGTAAGCAGATCGAAACGGCATGAATATTTTTTACTAACATTTGAGAAAAGATTAGAGATCCAAACCTTTTTTGGGAACAGACTTGGACCTCCAATCCATGTTGCGGATTCCAAATCAGAATCCGTTGTCTGACATGGCCTCTTTAAGATGACGTACATACAGGTCAGCCCAGTCGTCCAGTTCTCCAAGACCACGCAAAACCGGTATCACCTCAATGCCTGCCTTTTCAAAAATGTTTTTCCATGAATCCGGTTCATCGCCGGCCATGTCGTTGGCGGCGTGATCCCCAGCAACGACCATCAGGGGAAATAAAGTGACCCGCTTAATGTTGGCGTGCTGCAGTCCCTTCAATACGCGTTGCGGTTCGGGAAAGCCTTCCACGTTGCCAATGAAAATCGGCAGGTTTGGATTGGCATCGCGCAGCACGGCCTCAAACTCCACATAAGCACCGGTTGAGAAAATCTCATTCCCATGCCCCATGTAGACGAGAGCAGATTGGTTGTTCCGGGCTTCCGCCGCATCGTGCTTGACGATTTCGGCAGCCGCCACAAGATCCGCCCTGTAGGGACGGACATCCCCGGATACTCCCAAAGCCGGCCGCCCCAAAATGATTTTCTTAAAGGGCTTATCCCGATCCCTTAAGGTTTCGATCGAATTCAAGGCTTCAATTTCGGATTTGAGATTTTCATATTCCTCGCCGGCAAATATATGCGTGGACTGCACGGCGATATGCCGATAGCCTTCATCCTGAAGGATGGCGATCGTAGCAAGCGGGTTTCGAATGCTATAAAGAAATTCAGGCACCTCGGGATGTCCGGCGCGCCATTTGTCATCCTTCGCCCTTTTCGCCCACTTAGCTCGGATGATTTCCGAGGTAAAGGCCATCCTGATCGGTATACCGGGAAAGGCGCGTTGCATCTTCTCTTGCAGGTTCAGTATGGATTGAAGCGCCTTGGGATAAGTCGTTCCGAATACAGCCAGCACGATGGCTTTTTTCTCTACTCGTTGCTTCTCCATAGAAGAAAATGCCGTTGTCGAACCGGAAAGCACCATCATCAGCGTCAAATAAAAAACAATTATTCGTTTCACGGGGTTTCCTTTCTTACCACCATTGCGTTATCATGAAAAAATGTTACCGATAGACCTGCCAACTGGATAAAGAAACGCTAACCAAGTATAGATCTTCAGCAACCATCCCCCTATTAGATCAACCGCTCGTTTTTTTGGTCACACCCCCTTTCATGGTAGTCTGCAACCCCGCCGCGAATGATTCCCAATACAAAAAGCCCTTCAGACATTCCATGCCTGAAGGGCTGCACCCAGTTTTCTTGGCCCTTTGATTGTGTCACCACGCCACTCTATTTCCGCGCAGAGGGATGGTTGTCTGTTAAAGGCAGGTCTTCTGACTCTCGGATCTTCCTACTCTCCACACCTTCCCACATGTCGATAACATGCAGTGGCAACAGCGGATTTCGTACCCGATTACAGCGGCGGGACCGCTCCCGACTTCCACGGGATTTCCTATTAAGCGCTTCGGCACCTTTTCGAGAAAAATTTCTATCAAAAATGATTACAAAGATCAAATGCTAAATGCGCCGGTTCAGACTTTCTGATAGGCACATTTGATAGCCATATCATATCCATTAAATAGGAATATTTGCTGTTACTGCTATGTACGTGGCTGCTGAAGGTTTCAATTTAGGTTGTATTTTTAGCTATCAGAAAGCATCTTCCGAATGGTCTGACACCACCGCTGGATAGCAAGATGAACCCACCACCACATATCTATATCGATACTGGAACCGTTTTTTTTTGTGAGTCTAAAATCCGCAGCTAACCCTACTATTTAGCCACTACCTCAAATTTGTCCCGCCTTTAGTCAAGATTACCCCAAATTCACCTCTCTTGTCGGTACCATAGTCCCAATAGTGTTATTTTATAATAATAACTATGTGTTAACCTATTTACACACTATCCCAAAATTGGTATAATATTATAAAAAACAGTTAGTTACGCAAATTTATGGTGTGTAAAATGACGCTGAATAATTCATTCTGGAGACATTTCGAACTCGATCTGCAAGAAATCAAGCTGGCCTATCTCAATTGGGCCATCGGATATGCACGGGAACCAAAGCCGGAACATAGGCATCTGTTCCTCTGGGATCATCAGGAAGACTTCTGCATTATTAATTCACGATACGGACGTTCATTTTCCATCAGTCCCTTTGGTATTGGGGTTCGTGGAGTACCAAGAATAAGACCGAAGAGGATTCCGCGAGGATTAGATGAAATCGATTTAGCAATCATAGCTCGATTAACAGCAAATACCGGACGCATCAGAACTGCTATCGCTAATGCTCTCCAAAACGGTAACATGGATAATGCTTGTCAGATGGTCCTCAATTTTTTCTGGCTCAAGCTTGGTGCCCATGAACTTCTTTTTGATAGAACGCAGCTTGAATACGGTGAACTTGGAGAAGTCAAGAAAGGTCGGTGGGGTCTTGATGAGTCCGAAGGGTCGCATACACTTACCGGTCTTAGAAACCGTATCATAAATGCTGTTCGCTTCGGCGAGACTCTTGAAAATGAGTACATTCAAAATCTCAATAAAAAGCTTCCGGGTTTTGGTAAAGGCACCCTGAGTACCTTCTTGTCATCGGCGCTCAGTTGGAACCGGTACGGATTATGTGCGTTCGATTGCGGTCCGGTTCTGTGGAGCAAGAGAGACTTTGTCCATTTCAGCCAGGTGAAGCAACGAATGAATCAAATTGGATGGCCATATCGCGGCTGCCCGAGTCAGGTATTGCGGCCACTTTACAATATCTCTTTGAATTACCGCAGGCCGCCCATTCGTCTGCGCTTTGATCCCGACGAAGGCTACAGTTTGAAATCGTTTCGACGGCGTGTATGTCAGGTCTATGAAATCATTGACAATATCCTTAATGAAATTAACCGGATACGGAATGAAGAAATCGTCTGAATACTTCAGATATTACACATTATCTGAAAGATATTAGCAGTTTATCTGGAGATTCACCGTGGTAAAGTACAGTATCACTTATGTAAACCGTAGTATTTCCAACACAGGAGGTGGCCATGAGACAGTTCAATCGAAAATGGACCCTGGACAGGGAGAAGTTTCTGTCCGAAGCTGAAGTCAAGAAACTTCGGCGGACAATTGAAGACAAGGCTTTGGCCGATCTGCAAAAAGGGCGAACGACATGGCCCCGTTTCTGGATGGCGATTGACCTGGGGGCAAGCGCGGGGCTGCGGGTCTCAGAAATTGCCAACCTGAAGGTCGACAACCTTTATCTCAACATTCGTGAGCCTCGTATACGGGTAACCGGCAAGGGTAACCGAACACGGGACGTTTTTATTTCTCGGGATCTCATGAAACATCTTTCGGGATTCCTGGAATGGAAGCGGACCATGGAGGAACCCATGGACAAGAATGATTTCCTGTTGGTGTCTAGTCACGGGAAATCCTATTCAACGAGAGCTCTGCAGTATGCGTTCAAAGTTGCAATAGTTGAATCGGGTCTGCCGAATTATTACTCAATTCATTCTCTCAGACACAGCTACGGCACCTATCTGTATCAGCGGACAAAGGACCTGCGATTGGTTCAAAAACAGCTGGGGCATTCATCCATAGCCACGACTACCATATATGCGGATGTGACCGTTGAGCAGACCCTGGAAGCTGTTAACGGGCTTTTCGAAGAAGACTACCACGACCAAGACTCCGAAAACGGTGAAACTGAAACCGTCCCGCCTTCCGACAATCCCACCAAGCCTGATCCAGAATAATCCCCAACTGAACAACTGATTAGCAGCTTCGATTAGGCGGTTGATTTCGTCAATTACCGTGAGGGCCATTCGTGCGTCCTGAATTTGAAACCATAAACAATAGCAGGGAAGGGGACTCAACCATGTATTCACCGAAAGTTAAAGAAGACCTGATTCCGATTCTACACAAACTTGCCCAGCAGGAACAAAAACCAATTACGGCATTGGTAGATGAGATGATTCGAGCAGAAATTAGAAAACGGAACGGAGAGGTCGATGCATCAAACAATGAAACGGTTTCGAAAGGGGTAAAAAAAACAGCTGACGCTGGAGGATCTTAAGAGCTTCCTGGCCGGAAAATATATCATTTTGGACTGTGGCCATCGGTACTGCTGTCATCCATTCAGCAATACTTTCGTGATGACAGCCAACGGCAAAACATACTGCCACAACTGCTACGATTAGGAGGATAAATGACACTTAAAACCAAATGCCGCCGGCACTGGAAATCTTTGGGAATTTCGAACACGGAACGGCTAAAAGATTTCATTGCCGCTCTTTTCGTTGAACATGAGCACCAGAAAGATGTGCTGATCGAAATCTATAAACTGGCGTTCCCGGAATGGGACCGGATTTCGAAAATCCGAGGCTATCCGGAGATCGGCAATGAAATGTGGTCTTACATCTGTCGGTTGTTTCAGGAATTTGATCACGACCATCATCCTGATTGCATGCCGGGTGGTGCGTGGATGAACACTGGCTTTTCCGTCAACAAGGATCTTGGAGACTGGGACATCAGTTTCGGCAACTGCACCATTCAATACGAGTCTTAAACGCATGTGCATTGAGCGTCATCTGATCCGTGGACCTGAAATTGTAAAATTGTAATTTTGTAATGTTCAAAAACACTATCAACGGGAAAAAGAGGGGGCGGCAGTTTGTTTTCTTTGTTACCACTATAACTATGTGTACATTTTTACATTCTTACAAAATATTTCCGATCCTATCCCGACATTCTGGTCATCAAGGATATGGTTTTTATAAAGACCCTTCAGGCATACAGATCCCTCGAAACATGGGTTCTCAGGCATTTTATGGGTTGTAGCACTTGGATGCAAACTAAGGATCTGAAAACCACCCAATTAGAGGCCAAGATAGGCCATTTTCGGGGTCCCAAACTGCCATTTTTCCCAGTTTTTTGAAGATTCTGACCAAATAGCAGAACCCTTTTTCAGTCACATCCATAGAACAAAAAATTCACGATTAGACAATTCAAGGAGGTGTTCCATGGCGGCGTCGATCCATGAAACCGTTAGCGGCATAATTGCGTCCTTCGAACGGGGCAACATACCAGAGGCGATCGCGTATTCGGTATTTCCGATTGCCGACATTCCATCTGCCAGATGGTCACTGCTCAACCGGACACTTGTGTTTTTGGCCGGAACCCAGGATGCACGGGGCTTTAGGCAGTGGAAGCAGGTTGGCCGATTCGTGAAGAAAGGAGCCAAGTCCTTTCGAATATTGGTTCCATCTTTCGTAAAAAGCGAGAACGAGGAAAATGGCGAAATTGAAAATTATTTACGGGGATTCATGTGTCGGCCGGTCTTTCGATTAGAGGATACCGATGGCGAGGCGCTGGATTACGAGATGTTGGAACTGCCGGACTTTCCTTTGATTGAGCGGGCGGAGAAATGGGGTATCTCAGTCAAGGCGATTCCGGGTAATTACCGCTATTACGGGTATTACATGCCGGGACGAAAAGAGATCGCCCTTGCCACGGCGGAAGAAGGTGTCTTTTTTCATGAACTTGCCCATGCCGCCCATGAGAAAATTATTGGGGTACTGAAACCCGGGCAGGATTCATTGCAGGAAATCATTGCGGAACTATCGGCACAGGTACTTTGCCGCATGGTCGGGAAGCAGTCTCGTGACACCACCGGCAACTCATACAAGTATATCGGACGCTATGCTGAGAAAATCAAACTAACTCCCCAAGCGGCCTGCCTGAAGGTCATGTCTGAAACCGAAAAAGTCCTTAACCTGATCCTGACACCGAAAGGAGTAGATAAAAATGTGGAATACGCCAACTAAAGAAGAACTTTCGAAAATACCGCGGCTTTACGAAACTGAAAATATTCCCCTCAAGGATAAAACCATCCACCTGCACTTTTTCATTGGTGGTTGTGATTGGTATATCGCGGAGTACGACGGCGATGATTTTTTTTGGGGCTATGCCATTTTGAACGGAGACACGGTCAACGCCGAGTGGGGGTATATTTCATTCAAGGAACTTAGGGATTTGGTGGTGCCGCCAGGGATTGAGATCGATAGGGATCTGTATTGGGAAAAAAAGTTGGCGCAGGAAATACCAAAAATTACAAAAATATGACCTATACCTGATGGCATATTAAGTGAACTTATCACTCTTTAACCCCGGATTTGGTTCGTCCGGTCTGAGGTCTTCATGAGCCCCCCCCCTTAAATCCCAACACATTCGCAATTTTACAATGGCGAATCCATAACCTTCAGCGACCCTCTTTGTGGTCCGCCTGTCACAGACCTTCCTTTATTCAATCTTGATCTATACAGTATCTACAACCGTAAGCAGCCAATAAACCCCATCTTCACAAAGTCTCCCAGGCATGGCAATATGCGTCTCCAAAAAAGGAGAAGATATCATGCCGGAAGACTATGATTCATTCGATGCCCAGCAAAGGCGAAAATTTTGGCAAACCCATATCGAGCGGTGGCAGGCAAACGGCCTGAGCCAGAGGGCCTATTGTATTGAGCACGATCTGATCATCCACCGATTTTATGATTGGCGGCGGCGCTTCAAATCTGCTGAAAACAACCGTGTATCATTTTTGCCGGTATCGTTGGCCGGGAGTACCGGGAGATCGTAGCCGCGCAGAGCCTCCTGATTCTCTATTCGCTATGCAAAGAAAAGCGCTCCTGAGCCTGTATTAGCAGGTTTTTGCGGCTAAAAGCGGTTGACAATAGGCCTTCGCACCGACTATTTTAAAAAATGGCTTAATTTTTATGTTCTGAATTATGTTAGACCTTCCCTATTTTATTATTACAGACGATGTATCAAACCAAACCGCCCATAAGGAGACGGAAAATTGGCCGAGATGGAAGACCGCTGGTTGTCGGTGGATGAGATTTGCAAGCACCTCGGAATCAGTAGCGACACCGTATACCGCTGGATCGATAGGTTTAGCATGCCCGCCCACCGCATGGGCCGACTTTGGAAATTTAAGAAAGACGAAGTCGACGAGTGGGTGAAGGCAGGTGGAGCAACGACACCAGAGAATAATAAAACAAGGTGATACGCTCATGATTCCACAAACACGATATCAGGAGAGACCAATATGCTTGGGTTGAAACTCAGAGACGAATTCCTCGGAACGCACATGCCCGGAACCGCGATTTCACTTAGAACAAGTGATAACCAGGGTGCTGCGCAAAAATCTCCTGACCACATTTTATCAATCACCTACCCAACAGCCGATGTCCAGACTGCCCTTAAAGCCATCAGCAAAAAAAACAGTGGCCGACCGATCGTTCTTATGGGGGATCGGGGACGAGGCAAATCCCACATTATGGCCGTGATGCACCATGCTGTTCAATCGCCTGCCATTGTTGAGAATTGGCTGAAAGACTGGGGAACAAAGCAAGGAAGCGATGAACTTAAGACCTTTGAGATGGTCAAGGGATATGTGCCCATTTCGGAACCTGTCCATAACCATGAGTATCCACTGCTTTGGGACCTGCTTTTCGACCGACATCCCAAAGGTCAGTATTATAGAGGTCAGTTTGAGAGCATGACCCAGCCTTTTCCTCCGCGCACCTTACTGGAAAAGATGTTCCAGGACCAACCGACCTGTCTCATCCTGGACGAATTTCAAACCTGGTATGGCGGCTTGCCGGACAAGGACCCCAAGACAGGTCTTCTTCTCAAAAAGTATGCCTTCAACTTTGTTCAGATTCTCTCGGAAATTGCGAAGGACCGCCCAGAGATTCTGATTTTTGCCATCTCGGTTCTCAATAATCAAAACGATGCCTTTCAGCAGGTTCATCGTCAGGGGCCGGTTATCGTTGATTTTCGTGGACCATCTGCCAAGCAGGATCGCCAAAAGCTTCTGCTGCACCGCTTGTTTGAAAACCGCCGGAATATTTCCGAGCCCGACATCATCAGTACAATGAGTGCCTATACCAGTGAAAGATTCCGGTTGCTCCACACCCATAAGTCTGAAGCGGAAAAAGAGCGTGTTCAACAAGAGGCGTTTGCCTGTTGGCCGTTTAGCCCTGAGCTTCTCGACCTTCTGGAAGATCATATTTTGCTCAGCTCAGCGGCACAGGAAACGCGAGACCTCATTCGTATTCTTGCACAGGTATATCGCACCCGTGGTGATATTGTTCCGGTCATAACGCCTGCCGATTTTTTTGTCGATGGCGAAACAGATGAAGTTCAGACCCTGGTTGACTCGATATCGGTTCAGGCCGGACAAGATAAGCTCCGTCAGATAGCTCAACGCAATCTGGAAGCCGTCAGAGATGCCGGCGTCAATGTCCCCGATGCCCGCGAACTTGTGAGCACCATCTGGATGCGCTCCATGTCTCCCGGGAAAAATGCGGGCGGAACTCCGGCGGTGCTTCATCTGGATATCACCAGAGGATCGGCCATCGATGATAACGCCTTTCAAGCCGAATTGGCGCTGCTCATAGAAAACAGCGTCAATATACACGGTGATGAAGTCCCGGGTGGTCCGCTCTGGTTTGGAATAAACGAAAACCCCCGGTCCAAGGTTCGCGCCTGCGCCAAGAACAATAAGCTCTGGCATATCGGAGCGGTCCCGACAGCAGGCCTGACGGTTTATCCCGGCAAAGACATGCTGCACATCCGAAATACGCTGCGGCATATTTTTGTCCCTGAAACCACCCAACCACTCTCACGCGTCATCATACTCGGCCCCAATTGGAAAAATGACCCCTGGTGCGATGTGGATGAAGCAGATAAACCCACGAAATGGGACCGCCCGGTGCTGCTGGTGGTCCCCGACCAGATCGAGGGAGGCCCGGCAGGGGTAAATTCGACCCTGGGCGAATGGCTTGCAAAGCACGTTCAGAAAAGACGCAATACCATCCGATTTCTTCTTCCCGCTGCAGATGCGATGAGCCTCTTTGCCGATGAGGAACTTATCTTCTCGGCCCGGTGCAGCTTTCTTTGTTCCCGAGAAGGCTGGGGGTCGGATACGACCTACCGCGCTTTGCATCAGGACTTCGACCGACCACTCAGGGCTTCCTTAAAAACTCGATTCAACCGGTTTGCCGTGCTGCGCAAATGGGATTTTCAGCAGCCACGGAACTGCGCCTTTGAGATTGAAAAAATTACCGCGCAAGGAGGAGACATCCCCACGGCCGTAGAGGCAAAGATCTTGTCCGATCTTTTCGATCAGACCGAGTTCAAGCAGTTTGTTCTGAAGCGAGCCAAGGATTCCGATTTTGTGGGCTCCATGATGGACGATTTGACCGAGCCGCCTCCACCCAATACCGGAGAAACTATACCTTTCCTGGGTGAAACCAAGATCTACGAATTTGTGCTTGAAATCGCCGCCGCCGGCGATCTTGTTCTCAACGTCGGCGGTACCTGGATCGGAAGGCGACCCGAAGATGCCAACGACGAAGATGCCCTGCGCTATATCCGGGGTAAAGCATTCAAAAGCGTACAGGAAAACAGGCAGATTCAGTTGGGCCTACCGGGTGCCGTTGGCGGAGGCACCGTCACCGTTCCCAGTGCGCCTGCTGGAAGCGCCACCCAACCTGGAGCTGGGGGAATCATTACACCATGGCCACCGGCTGGCAATGTTCCCGGTGGCGGAACAGTAGGTGAGACCGTTGGGCCTGGTGAAAACGCCGGCATTGGTGGGTTACCCAATCACGAACCAATCACGGCGATCAAGAGCAAAAAATCAGAGGAACCCGCAACCGGGATCAACTTGTCTGGCTGTTTTGAAACATGGGGAGTGCCAACCAGCCAGACCATCGAAACAGCCCGTATCGAGTTTGCCGGACTGACCGCCCAACAAATCAAACAGATCTTGCAGCGCATACCGTCCACGTTCAGGGCCACCCTTGAGATCGTCTATAAGAATGGAGGGGAACAATGAGCACAGACTGGAGCGGCATCGTTATCGATTCCGGTTCGCCGGCGATTGCCTGGGCGCAGATATTCTCCTCTCTGCTGGCGCTGGCGAGATCGAGTACATCCCCAGTTGCGCTTCATGATGCAACCGTTGTTCCGGATCGTCTGCTGACCGAAGCCGCCTGGGAACTCTGGGAAGCATTTCCGGAGCATGCCGATAAAACATCGGATAATCTGAAAAGCTGGGCCACGGGCTCTGGTAAGGCAGTTCTGATCCTTGACGCATTGTCGCTTCGGGAGCTTCCCATATTAATGGGAGCGGCAAAGGCTCGAAGCATTCAGCCCATTCAGGTCAAGGTCACCGGGTCTGAATGCCCGTCCACAACCGATCACTTCGCCAAAAGCCTCGGTTTGCCCTCCAGAAGCGCCCTGGCAAATGATAGCAAGCTCGGCACCTTCGCTTTGTTCGGAGGCAACTGCTACACCGACGTGGTGAGTCTACCGTTTGAGGATTGCTCGGTGCCGCCATCACCCAATCTGGTTATTTGGCATTCCTGGCTGGACGATTTGATTCACCTTCAACAAAAACTCCCAGACCAGATCGCCAGAATCGCATCAAGCACCTTGCAAAGCGATGGCTTCTGGAACTTTGTGGGCAGGCTTCGTCAAGGCAGAGGCCTGATTATCACCTCGGATCATGGCTATGCAGTCAGTAAGCGTTTTTCCTCCGAAGTCGATGATCCGGACGCGATTGAGATTTTGCGAAAAACCTTCGGTGCATCCCGTAACAAGGTCGTATCCAACCCTTGGCAGAAACGATTCATGCCGCCCATTGTCATGACGAACAATAATCAGCATGTGGTCATGGGCCAGCGGAAGTGGAAGGTTCAGGGAGGATTTCCCCATATCTGCCATGGCGGCATGAGCCTTCTCGAAATTGTTGTGCCCTTCCTGGAGTTTTCCGCGCTATGAACTATCAGAACCCAAAACAACTCGATATTTCGGGTAATGTGATAGAACCGACATCACCCGCCGCAAAGAAGAACGGACGGAAATCCAAGGCGGATAAGCTTTCCAGTCTGCTTCCGGCTAAGTTGGGCAAGGCGGTCAGACTGCCCGTGCCGGATTTTTCCAACCCTGACCGAACACCGACCTGCCTGGAGGCGGATTTTCCCATTGCCCAGATCAATGCCCTGTCGAATCTGGAAGGCAACGCGGGCAAGCCTATTTACCAGATGTCCAAATGGTGGGCACGACGGCGTTCCAGTGTTTTCCGTTCCATGCTGATTGCAGCGGCGGTTGAGGCGCCGGAGGATCCCAACGAAGCGGCCAAACTCGTCTGGGACCATTATTACTGCAACCATCAAAAGGCTGGTTCCTTTAAGCAGCTCAAGGTGCTGGATTGCTTTATGGGCGGTGGGACGACCCTGGTGGAAGGCTCGCGCCTGGGGATGCAGATGACCGGTGTGGATCTCAACCCGGTGGCCTGGTTTGTGGTCAAAAACGAACTGGCGTGCAGCGACCCGGAACAGGTCAAGGCGCTCTTTGAAGAGATCGAGCGACAAGTAAAACCCCAAATCCAGCCATTTTACACCACTACCTGCCCACGCGGACACCAGGGGCGTTGGATCGATGTGGAAAGCGGGGAAACGGTCAATCTGGACCCTATCGAATTGGCTCCTGGGCAGCGCTCTCGATATCGTTGGGAAGGCCCGGAAGTGATTTACACCTTCTGGGCCAAGCACGGTCCCTGTCAAGCCAAAGGCTGCGGTCATCGAACGCCTATTTTCCGAACACCAGTCATTGCCGAGAAAAAACTCTCCACGGGATATGCCGAGCTGACCTGCCCGGGCTGCGGTACGATTTTCCATGCTGAGCTTGGCGAAACTCGCATGGCTCCTGGTGCGGAACGGGTGGTGGTGGATGGGGATGTCCCGTTCACCGAATTGACGCAGGATTTCGCGCGGCTGTTGAACGAATACGACAAAGGCAATGCCAACGACACCTGGGAACGGGCGTTGGCTCTCAAGGCCACCGTTTTACAAGAGCCGGGTCTCCATTGCCCGCAATGTGGCACCTTCGCCGGAAAGCGGCTGGCCGATGTGATTGAACACCACTCCCGGCCGAGCCTCAGAGCCACCCAACGCAAAAAGAAAGATTTCTCTCTTAAAAAGAAACCGGTGCAAATGTATCTGCTCATCCATCCCGACTGGATGAAGGGCGCCTCGGGCTTTAGTGGAGAAGAAGAACTGGGCGGTTGGGCCGGTGCCCCCGCAGAGGCGACTGTTGATTGGTTTGAAAAACGTCTGAAGCATCTGCGCATGATTGAATTGCGCGGCAAATCCCTTCCTGACGCTGTAACTTTAGCTGATGGGACAACGATTGAAACCGGCCAAGGGACTGTACCACAAAGATCCACTTTTCAATGTGCCAATTGCGGAAGAATAGCGGATATTGCTACATCTGAAAGAGAGGCAAAGCATAATGCTCCGATTGCACCCTATACTCTACAATGCCACTGCCCCAAATGCGCGGCCGAAGGCTACACTTACGGTGGTCGCTATTTCAAAGCACCCGGCAAGGACGATCTCTGGCGGCTGAGCGAATCCGAAAAGGAATGGTCAAATCGTGCGGAGGTCGATTTATCGGAGTATTGGCCCCGCTCTGTATTGCCTTATGCATGGGAAACACATGTCCAAAAAGGAAATCTAACCACAAGAGGGTACACCCACTGGTGGAAAATGTTCAATCCACGCCAACTTCTGGTGCATGCCAATCTCCTTAAGGCCATTACTGAGGCAAGGGAAGCTTCCTGGCCATTGGATGTGCGAGAACAGGTGTTGGGCGCGTTTCAGCAGTATCTGCGGAATCAAAATATGTTTTGTTTCTGGGATACTGGTTACGACAAATTGGTTCCGATGATGTCAAACCCAAACTATCATCCAAAGAACTTGGCTGTGGAAAACTGTGTATTCAATTCCCTTGGCCGAGGTAATTGGCAATCAAATACTGCCAATGCAGTAGGCGGGGTTGAATGGGCCAAAACACCTTGGGAATGCCTGTTATTACCTGGAACCGAAAAAGCGAAAAGCCAGCGTCTTGAATTAGGAGATCCTATTATCCCTGGCAACGAACCCTACTGTGGATCTTCCACAGATCTGTCGATGCTCGGCAACGAGCAATTTGATCTGGTGATCACCGATCCCCCTTTCGGCAATAATCTTTATTATGCTGATTTGGCTGATTTCTTTTATGTATGGCTCCGGATACCTCTGCGAAAATGGTATGCTGGGCTGCCAGAAGTGGCCTATTTTGACCCCGAGTTTACCCCCAAAGCTCTTCAGGCTATAGATGATCCAGCACAGCATCCCGACGACCGGGAGGATTATGAGAAAGAGACTTTTATTGAGTCGAAATACCTGGACCGAATCCAGGAACTGACCGGAGACGATGCCCTGACGGAAAAGGACCCAAATCCGCTCTACCGGCAGCAACCCTCAAGCGATTTTTACAGCCAGACTCTTTCGGCCTGCTGGGCCGAGGCTGGCCACCGCCTTAAAGATGGTGGCATCATGGCCTTTACCTTTCACCACAACGAAGACCAAGCATGGATTGATGTACTGAGAGCGCTTTTTGATGCCGGTTATGTGTTGGTCTCTACCTATCCAGTCAGAAGTGATGAGACAAAAGGTGATGCGGCTAATGCAGCATTTGGGAGCAAAAAAATTGAATACGACATCATCCATGTCTGCCGAAAACGCCTTACTGCGCCCGAGCCGGTAAGCTGGGCACGGATGCGTCGCTGGGTGAAGGACGAAACGGTGCGGCTAAAAGAATTGCTGGAACACACTCACGGTACAACCCTTCCCGAATCGGACCTGAGGGTGATCTTACGCGGTAAATCGCTGGAATTCTACTCGCGCCATTATGGACAGGTGTTCACTGGCGACGGGCAGGTACTAGAGGTGCGCGATGCGCTGCTCGGTATTAACCAACTTCTTGATGACATGCTGGAAGACACCACCCAGACCGGTGGCCTTAGACCGCCCGACAGCGCGGAACCCGCCAGTCGTCTCTATTTGCGCCTATTTAAAAACCGCACCGAAATGGAACGGGACGAGCTGCATAAAACCCTGCGCGGTACCGGCATCGCCCAGGGCGATCTGGAGGCCAAAGGATGGATTCGGGTGGTGGGCCGGGCGGTCCATGTGGTGCCCATTCACGAACGCTTTGCCTTCTTTACGGAACGCGGTCGCAACCGCAAGGTAATTAAAACCGACCTTGACCAGGCCCATTTCCTCATCGGCACCGCTTATCCCAACTCGGGCTTGAGAATTGATGTTGAACTCAACAACCCGAACTTTCGCATCAAGAAATCGGTGGATGAAATCCTGAAATGGTTTGCAGAGGTGGACCCGAATCCCGCCAACCGCATGGCAGCGAGAACGGCAGCCCAATTGGTCGAGCATTGGCGAAACCGCAAGGATCGTTCAGATAAACCAACTCAGCTTTCACTTTTTGAAATGTTGGATATGGAATAACGAGGTGTGCAATGAAAATTGAATCCATTCGTTTAAAAAACTTCAAATCCTTCAGGGATGCAGAATTATCAGATCTGCCGAATTTGTGCATTATTGTGGGCGCCAACGGTACGGGGAAATCCACGATTTTTCAGGTCTTTCAATTTCTGCGCGATGCCATGTCCAGCAACATAAATGCGGCCCTGGCAAGGTTGGGAGGCAGCCGTGGCTTTCAAGAAGTTTGCAGCAGAAATTCCAAGGGGCCAATCGAAATTGAGCTGAAGTTTCGCGCCAGATCGGACAGCCCGCTGACCACCTATTTTCTACAGATCAACGAAAAACAGGGAAAAGCGATAGTTGAACGAGAAATTCTTAAATACCGCAGGGGCAGTAGCGGTCAGCCCTGGCATTTTCTTGATATTTCCAAGGGAAGAGGGACTGCCGTTACCAACGAACTGGATTCGGTCACCGACGTGAATGATCTGAATCGCGAGGATCAGGTGCTGAAGTCACCGGATATTCTCGCTATCAAGGGGCTGGCTCAGTTTGAACGGTTTCCAGCGGTGGTGGCCCTAGGTGACTTGATTGAAAACTGGCATATTTCCGACTTCCATATCAGCAAGGCTCGGCCGGAACAGGAAGCCGGATATGCAGAGCATCTTTCCCGAGAGGGCGAAAACCTCTCTTTGGTGATAGAATATCTACACAACAATGAAAGAAACACCTTCGACAAGATTCTTTCCCTTCTCAAAATGCGTGTCCCAGGCATATCCAGCGTGGAATCCAAGACCACAGAAGAAGGTCGCGTTCTGTTGAAATTCCAGGATGGCTCATTCGAAGATCCCTTTCTCGCCCGCTATGTTTCGGATGGTACCATAAAAATGTTGGCCTATCTTACGCTTCTATATGACCCGACACCCCATCCGCTGCTATGTGTTGAAGAACCGGAAAATCAACTGTATCCCAAGTTGCTGTGGGAGTTGGCCGAAGAGTTTCGGGCTTATGCAAACCGAGGTGGTCAAGTTTTTGTTTCTACCCATTCTCCGGATTTTTTGAATGCGGCCAGGCTCGATGAGGTTTTTTGGCTTGTAAAAAAGGAGGGTTACACCCAAGTCCACCGTGCAAAAGACGATGAACAGCTTGCTGCCTACATGTCCGAAGGCGATCAAATGGGCTACCTTTGGGAGCAGGGCTTCTTTGAAGGAGCCGATCCGCGATGAAGACCATTGTTTTTTTTCTCGAAGAACCATCGGCACGTGAGATGCTTGAAGGGGTATTGCCTCGTATGCTGCCTGAAAACATTCAGATTCGTTATTTGGTTTTTCAGGGAAAACAGGATCTGGAAAAGAACCTGAAGAAGAGGCTGCACGGTTGGCGGTTGCCGGATTCCGTTTTTGTGGTCATGCGTGATCAGGACTCTGGTGATTGCGAAGCAATCAAAGCCAAGCTGACCGACTTGTGCCACGAGGCGGGGCGGGAGGGGGTCTTGGTGCGCGTTGCCTGCCGGGAACTGGAGAGTTTTTATCTGGGGGATTTGGCCGCAGTGGAACAAGGGCTTGGAATCAGGGGACTGGCGAGACAGCAACAAAAAAGAAAGTTCCGCGAGCCGGATACACTGAGCCATCCGGCTGAGGAGCTTTATCGATTGACTGGCAATATCTACGATAAAGTAGTTGGCTCTAGAGCCATTGCACCTTACTTGAATCTGGAGGCCAATCGGTCCAAGAGTTTTAGGGTGCTTCTGTCTGGAATTGTAAATCTTGCAGGGGGCTGAAAATGGACACCATATCGAATAACGTCTGGCAGCGCAGAGGCTCATGTGTCATTTTCGATCAGAAAAGCCTGGGTCCATTCATCGCCGATGGTTCAGTGATCTCTTTGCGCCAGGCGCTGACCTGGTCCAAGGGGCTACCGGCCAATCCCCCAGTATCCGGCAGAACCATCCTCATCTCAGGCCTAGAGACGGTCATCGAAACCACTGAACCACAGGAGGCGGAAGATTTTCTCTCCTGCCGGATACGGCCCTTATTGATCCATCTGCAAAACCGATGGACCGATTGCGGTGTCGTATTCGGGTTTACCTCTCATCACAAAGCGTTTGAAGAGACCGCGTTGGAAGAAGAGGTGTTATTCCGCCGCCGCGACCGGAAGCAGATAAGGCTGTCTGAGGGGCTCTGGGATGGCAGCGCCACCGTAAATATGAAGCGCGTTGTCCGCGAAGGCGACCAGTCAAAAGAAGAGGTAATTGTAGGCTATTATGTCGCACGCATTTCATGAGATTCAACCCGGCCTGAAGATCAGCCACCCCGAATTGGGGGATGGGGTCGTTGTGGATCGTGAACCGACGGGGTATGTCACTGTCTTTTTTCGCGCTCACGGTGAAAGGCAGGTTCCGGCTGATTCTCTGCTTCCTGTGGCTGATCGGTTTGACCAGATCGTTCAGGGCATGGTTCCGGCAACGGCGGAAAGACTTGAACAGCTCTGGCTGGCGGTCGAGGCTGAGGAACTACCGCTAATGGAAAGTGCCGCAACGTTGACCTCCGCCAAAGTCGATCTGCTGCCCCATCAGGTAGTGCTGGTTCACCGGGTGGCGAACACTCGCCCCAAGCGGTTCTTGGTGGCTGACGAGGTCGGTTTGGGCAAAACCATTGAAGCCGCCTTGATCCTTCGAGAATTGGCATCTCGGGGCGAACTGACCCGTGCGATTATGATTGTCCCCGCAGGGCTCGTGGAGAACTGGCGCAGGGAATTGAACGAAGTTTTTAACCTCGATTTTGAAGTGTTCGGCAGCGAGGGAGATGTAACCGACCGTAAATCCAACGCCTTTGCCAAACACAACCGCCTGATTGTCTCGATCGATACACTTAAACGCCCGGCACGCGTTAAAAAACTGCTTGCCGCACCGCCGTGGGATCTTGTGGTTTTTGACGAAGCGCACCACCTGAGCGTTTATCGCAACGGCAACAAGGTCAAAAAGACGGAAAATTTTAAACTCGCCGAAGCCATCCGAAACCATTGTCGGGATCTGCTTCTGCTTTCAGCAACGCCACACCAAGGCGATCATTTCCGCTTTTGGATGCTGATCCGTTTGCTCAGTCCCGAACTATTCGAAAACGACCGGGACATGGTCCATAACCGGCACCGTCTCAATGCGGTGGTGATCCGCCGCACAAAAGCCGATGCCTGCGCACAGGATGGCAGCCCACTATTTGTTCGTCGCATGGTACATACTGAAGGTTTTGAGTTGTCTGAACGGGAGAAAGAGTTTTACAACGCAATCCTGGGCTACCTCAGGGACGGTTACAACTTGGCGGCCCAACAGGGTAATAAGGGCCGTGCTCTCGGCTTTGTGATGACCGTTTTCCAGAAAATCGCCGCCAGCAGCTTTGCCGCCATCCGTTCAACGCTTCAGCGCCGGTTGTTGATGCTGACCATCCAGGAAGGAATCGAGCGAGATGAACTGCTTGATGTAGATGGACGGAACCGGGTTTTTGAAGAGGCTCGGCAGATCATCCACCAAATCCATTCGATCCCCTTCGACCCGGTGGGTAATGCCCAGACCGATCAGATCCTCGCCGACGCCAAATATCAACTACTCAAGAAACGCAGCGAGGCGCTATCCTTTGCAGGAGCGGCTGAGAGCTACTCCGACTCGGAATACGAGGCAGGTGCCGGTGAAGCGTCTGCCGCTTTGTTGGTGGCGGTTGCATTGCCTGAGGAGCGGCAGCGCATCCTTGATCTTCTCGCTCATTTTCCTGGCGGAATTGAGTCCAAGACCGCGATGCTATCTCATGCCTTGCGACAAATATGGCAGCAGAATCCTAACGAAAAGGTCGTTATTTTTGCCACCTACCTCGGTACCGTGGAGGCCATCAGAAAGCAGCTGGATCAAGAATTTCCAGGCGCAGGCATTGATGTCCTCAAAGGTGGCGACCATGGGGCGAAGACGGCAGCGCAAAGGAGATTCCGCCGTAAGGATGGCCCCAAGGTCCTGGTCTGTACCGCTGCCGGTCGTGAAGGAATTAACCTTCAATTTGCACGCATCCTTTTCAACTATGACCTGCCTTGGAACCCCATGGATCTTGAACAGCGCATCGGCCGCATCCATCGCTATGGGCAGGAGTCCACCGCTCAGGTGTATAACCTGGTGGCTGCCGATACGATTGAGGGCCAGATATTTATGCTTTTGGAGGAGAAGCTGGGTGACATCGCTCGAACCCTGGGCAAGGTGGACGAACATGGGCAGATCGCCGAGGATTTGAGAACCCAGGTACTGGGACAGCTCAGCAGCACCTTAAGCTATGACCGACTCTATCAAGATGCCATTAGCGATCCCACCTTGAAGAGGACCCGCCAGGAACTCGAAGTCGCCTTGTCGAATGCCGATCTGGCACGTCAGGTTGTTTTTGAACTCTTTCAGGAACTGGACCGATTCAACCTTGGCGACTACGAGAAATTCGATGATCAGGGCCGTGGCATGCAGCGACTTGTCAGCTTTATCGCCAGATCGGCAAGGCTTCTGGGATGGACCTTTCGGCAAGAGAGTGACGGCAGGTGGGCACTGATCAGGGATAGCGAACCCAATATATTGTTTACGACGGACCGTGATACTGCACTCCAGGAAGAAAACCTGCAGCTTATCGGATTAGAGCACCCCATTGTAAATCAGTTCATGCGTAAATATGCCGCTGCAGGGACAAGTACCCGCGCCCTGACAGGAAAAGTCGAAGGTCTTGTCGGTGATGGTATGCTTACGTTCTGGAAAATCAGTACCTATGGAAAAGACGGCCAAGCCACTCACCATATCGTAAAAATTGGAATGAATCCTGATGGTGATCGAGCCCCATGGCTTGAAAGGCTGGATGACAAGCTCTTGGGAATGCAGGCACCATCAGTGCCGCCCGAACAATGGAAGATACAAGCAGCTAATAAAAAATCTCGTCTCCAAGAGCTTTTGCACCGTGAATTGGGTTATTCGGGCATCATCAACGAAGAGATGTCTTACTCCGCCACGCCGCTGGCATTGTTAGGAATTGAAAACTAATCAGAGTAACGACAGGAATGAAAAGTCAAGATTGTAGGTTGGTCTGGATGCAGCCGGACTATATAGGACCAGATCACTCCAACCTGTAGATGCCGATACTGTTGGAAATCTTGTGATATTAAAATGCCAAGCACAGTTAGCTTGGATATCAGTTTATCAATTCAAATATAGGTTAAGACATACATTTGAGATTGTTCTTTTCAATTAAAATCAGGTTAGGAGGCGAACTTCCGAATCATCTATCTTGAATCGGAAAATCCGTCGATCCATCTTTTTCGGGTCCAATCCGGTTTTCATTAAAAGGTAGATGGGATCAATAATCATCTCCTGTAAGTCCTCAGGTGTATTGATAGCCGTCAGAGGAACCACAAAGGCGCATTCGGCGTCCTTCCATGACCGTTGCTGGGAGCGGTCCTCATCGTCGTCGTACCGTTGCCACAGGCAACCGTCCTCCAACTCAAATCCCTCACTGACTGCCCTCTGGAGCAGGAACTCGTCAAGCGCCCAATCCCCGCCGGATGAAAACAGAACATAAATCAGAGGCTGTTGACCGACGATTTCGGCTTCTTCCAGGTCACACAGTTTAATCTGAATGGCCAAATAGGCACTGGGGTTCCTGGCGCTCTTTTTGTAGATGCAGTAATTGCGGATCAAATCTCGATAAACCCATTCACTGGTATCGTCAGAATTGTCATCCTTAAATTCGACCTTGCGAATTCCCTCCACCGTCTCCAGTTTTTGTTCCAACAGGGAGAATAGCTTTTCCAACATCGCTTCGATTTCTTCACCGGCCTTGTACATGACTGTTGCAGCATTGAATAGGTTCTCTCCGTTCATTATACCTTCCTTTCTTGGCTAATCGTTAGAATTAGTTCTCCAGAAAATAGGATCTACGGTGGGTGGAGATACTTTGTTTCCCATTGAAAACCAGGGCAAAGGATTCCAAAAAAGCTCTTTTTCGGGAGCGATGGATACGATTTCGTCGGCCAACCACTCGAACCCGGTAAAGGTCGTCTGTCCCCGCCGCTGCAAAAACGCAATTACGCCGTCTGCCCAGAGATTCATGGCCGTTCCGAATTTCGGCCGATTGTAGAGCAGGATCTCAATCAGACTACGCCATCCAACACAGACCAACCGTTCACGCCACAACTTCTTCGGAGAATCCGTCAATGATTGGGTTAACTCCCGATTCCCACGTCCAGTATCTTTCACCAGGTAGATGTGGAAAGCGGTCTTTTTTTCATCATCTGACAAGGCTTCCCACTGGTTTACCAGTTCCTGTTTTCCGGATATGGCGGAATTCCACTTGATCTCGAACAACACCGTCAACATTGGTTTGGCATTATTGGTGAAGCGGACAACCAGGTCGGGTTCGGTTCGTCCTTCATTCTCCAGGTTCGGCCAAAAGGACAGATCCGCACCAGTCGGAGTTTCGGTGGGCCACATTTCCACCTTGAAGGGCAGCCATACCCGAAACAGCGCCCAGACGTCTTCGGGGGGCATGTACGACAAAGGGCCGAGTATGCAGGAAGTGACTTCGTCCTCGCGTAGCTTGAAGTTTCGATCCTTCCGGTGCTTGGCGGCAAATAACATTTTCCCCTCTCAAATAGTTGGTTTTAGGTGTCGGGCTCCATTAATCTGTTGATTTCAGCCCGTCACCCTACCAAGTACGTCTATCAGACTGAAAAATCAAACTATTTTCTGCCCTTCGGATTGTTCAGATATTTCCCTGCTTTTGCGATCATCAGCAAAAAAGGGGAGAAAAATAGTGGAAACCAGACAATTGATCGGGGCAAGGATCAGGGAGCTACGGAAAAATAGACACTTCACACAGGAACAGCTTGCGGAGAAGATGGGGATCAACCCGAAATACTTGAGCGGTATCGAACGTGGAAAGGAAAACCCGACCCTGGACACATTTATCAAGGTTGCCGAGACCTTGGAGGTTAGCATCGGAGAATTATTTTACCAGCTTGAGGTGGAAAACCCTAAAAAGAGGCTCCAGGCTATTTTAACGCTCATCGAACAGGCACCTACCGAACAGCAACGGCTGGCGGTTAAAGTCCTATCAGCGCTCTTTTAATGAAACCTAAAATAGCCCTATTGCAGCGAAGGGTTCATATTTTCGGCAAAATTTCCAATAGTGAAAAAATATCAATATTTAGCAACCTTTATAATGAATTGCGAGATCGTAGATCCATGAGTTAACAGAAACAGCCCCATCATTCCTCTCAACAGTACCATTTTGGACTTCTTTCATAGGTGGACGGAGGTTTGTTAGGTGAAATACCTGATTTATATTTTGAGATGGAAAAATATGCTTCGAGACCCATATTGACCGATAGAGACGTAGATCGACATGATTTCTGCTCCTCCAACTCCCCACCAAAGGGAGGTCAAATGCCTTCCCGCCCGGCCCCCCCCCTGAAAACGCTCACCCACTCAGACCTAAGTGAAGATATAGCCATCCCACTCCCCAAGCAGGCAAAGCAGCCTACAAAAAAATATTCTACCACTCCGATATCGACATTTATTGTGGCCGGATTTGACATTTTTGGCCTACACATCGTGATTAAAATTATCTATCATTCCGTATCAGGGAGGTTTATTGGATATTATACTACCATGGTATTAATTTTTCGGCGCTTAGACTTGATCCAAGGCCATACCGACGCTATGAAGGGCCGTGATTGCGGTCATTTTTCACGTGGAAATTGTATGATTGTAATATTGTAACGGTTTAAAACTACCTGTTACCAGAAAAATACTGGACGAAACGAAAATTTTGGTATTTAATTATGTTAACAATTTTACAATTCTACATAAATTTTCCAAGCTTCGTCAGGGGGGAGTGTGAGGGGGGAGATGCCGCCTGCACATACCAATTCAAGGTAATGATATGAAGAGAAAATATGTGGATGTCGCCATGGATAGAATTTCCGAATTGAAATCCGAAATAGATTTGTACATTGATCGACTGGGTGCGGAAAAAATGACAGAGATACTAATGGAAAGATTCGCTCTATCTGACAATCAAGCATCGAGTTTTTTGGACTTGATCGATAATATGATTCCGGATGTGAGCTATGAAGCAATACCAGAAGATTGGTTTTTTGATGTTCGTGTTCATCGGGTAGGAGATACTTATTCTGTATCACAAAAGGATGGTAGCAAACGTGGAGGGCCAATAAGATGCAAAAGCCTCAAAAAGTTTGCCAAAGATATTCGTGAAGAACGCGACATTATTAGAGACACTATACAACTAACATGGAAATTGTCAGATGAAAAAAGGCACTCTGTTATAGAAAAATGGCAAGACGAATATCATGATCATTTAAATAAGATACCGGTTACCCTTCCTGGAGATGAGCTAAAGGTACTCTCGGCAACTGAAATTGCCAATAGGGTGGTAGCAAAACGTTATAGCTCAAAAGAGTCTTCAATTGAAACCTATGCAAAGCTTGGATCAACGTAATCGGTCTGATTGTCAGATCCATTCAATTTCCGCACAAACTTAACCTACCAACCTTTTATCACCTCAATTCAAAAAAATCCCCTATAAATCAGACATTTTGTGTTTGTATCAAAATAGCAATTATATCAGCGCTTAAAGTCGTCCATGGCCTTTAAAAGCGGTCATTTATAGGGGACAACTTTGCCCATTTGAGGCTCTTTTCCTGCCTTCTTGATGATTGTCATCCCTTTTGAGTTATCAAAAATTTAATGTAGACAGGATAAAGCGCTCAATCAAAGACCATTATTTGTGTAAGCAAAAATGAAATTTGATTGGCAAAAATCAACCCAAATTAAAGGAGATCAAAATGGAAAAAACTATTCAAAGACTGAAAGACGAAAAGATTGAAATCGAGGCTGAATATTACGAATGTGGAATTATAGAAGGCTATGAATTGTGCCAAAACGCACCTTACAGAAGAATCCAATGTATGTTGAATTGGAATGGCGAATGTTGGCCCGAGGATGAGTGGTTCAAGGGATGGGTAGACGAAACCATAGAGTGTGATGATCTGATGGATTACATTGTTCATAACAACTCAGATTATCACTTTAATGATTTCGCAGAGGCATACTTTATTGGTTTTCGCGAAGCTGTAAAGGACTTTTGGAATGAGGTTGAACCCGAACTTCGAAAGTCACGTTAAGCACATAAGTACTGAGGGTACTAATGTGCCCTCAGTCACCTCTTCGAGGATTTTTAAGATCAGTCTTCTGGAAACTATTGATGGGTTGGACAAATAAAATATCGGACTGCTGTTTCATGCTCGATACTGCCTCGATCACCATTGTTTCGGACAGGCCCGAAAATATTGCTACGCAGTTAGGTAAATTCATGCTGCCCGGCAAACAAGTTACTGAGCACAGAGCGAAACACTCATATTTACCGGATATATTCGCTCGTAGGACTTATTTCAGCTTCGGGTCTTTATCAAAGGTTTACCTCATACATGAAAAGATTTCCGGTGCTCAGGGTATTGACGCTGTACTGGTAATCCATGACGTCTCTTTGGTTGACTTGCTTCAGGTCGAGCAGATTCTAAACACCATATCGGCGGTGACAGATTTTCACTTTTGCCGGATTGAATTTACATGGGACTTCTTTCCGGATCTTGGCATCACAGCTCCAGAACTTCAACGCAAGATAATCCAACCACTGCACCTTGCCTATTCACGCATAGCATGGCCTCGATGGAGCAGAATCTACAATGACCGGACTACCTTTTATATCAATACACGGAAAAGTAAGCTTCAGAGCAAATCGTACATTCGCCCAAAGAAGCCCGGGTCCGCTGCCATTGAGTTCGTCAGATTGGAGCTCATAGCTAAAACCGCCTGGCTGAATGGCATCGGACTTAAAAAACCTTCCGATTTTTTAGGTCTAAAGTTCCAGCATATTGTTCATCAGGTCGAATGGCTTGAATTTGACTGGCATGAGCTCCGTCGTCACAGCCAATTGCATCTGTTAAGCGGTGGGTTCTGGTTCGCTAATTTGTTGAATGACTGGCAATATTTGGGCATTTCGTACTGCCTGTCTCAATACAGGAAGCATAGGATTTGCCCATCACAATGCAAATACCGCGGCAATGTGAAATCCTGCCCACTACACGCAAGTTATAACCGGCGGATCACAGGCAATGATTTGATTGATAAAATTCAGGCTTGCCCCCACGCTAAAGCTAATCAACGCTTTGAAAAAGATTTCTGCAAGCAGAGCCGCAATAGCCAGTTTATGATGAATACGATGGAACAAGCTTACCTTGGATGGAATCAACCACCGCTGTTTCCGGTCACCATCCAGCCTGTGACTGCGAAGCCTAAAAAAAAACGACCAAGGCGACGAAGGAAGACCTCGGTGAAGGTGCCCATAGGTCTTAGCCGTCTTTTTTGAAAGTGAGGACCATAGATAATGGTAGTAAATTTTCGTCATCGTCCATATTCAACAGCAAGCGATATATTGATTAAGCCTGATCGCATCGTAGTTAAGCTGTGGGGCCGGATTGAAGATATTGAGCTCCCGTATAAAGTCGGAGAGGACAGAACCGCAAACGCTGTCAAGTCTAAGGCCACCATTCGGGATCTCGAAGATAATCTAATTGATACAGTTGAGTTTTCAGAAAAGCATTTCCAGAAATTGATTCAAATGCAAAAAAATGCTGAGCCTGTTGAACTTTTATGCGAGATAGCCCCCTATAAATTTGAACCTAATAAATGGAGAAACCGGCTTTACGTGTTGGCGGCAGCTTCAGGAGCATCGCCGCTGAGTCGAACACAGCCTTCAGATGCTGATTTAAAAAAAGTTGAGGCCTACCTGTTACGGGCATCGACTGGATTTCAGTTGCTTGGCGAAATCAGGGAAGCAGTTTGCGAAAAAACTGCAACGGTGCTGAGCTCGGATTCTTATAGAGAAGCTGTCGATTTGATCATTTTGCAAAGCCTTTCCGGTGGGTTTGTCGGTAAAAGTAACGGTAAAATTCATTCCTGTATAATCGGGGCTCCTGGAATTGGGAAAGGGCAGTTGGTTGAAATCATAAAACTGCTTAACCCTATATTTGAAGAAAGCCAAGCAGAACGTATTAATGATGTTGGTCTAACCGGAAGGCAGAAAGATTTTGGTGGTTTATGGGGTGTTGTGCCCGGTAAACTCCCGAAGGCCAATCTGGGCATCTTTGTCATTCAAGATTTCGATAAGTGCAATGACAAGAGTACTGTATTCAACATTTTCAATTACGTGATGGAAGAGGGAAAAATAATCGTAACTGGTGCCGCCGATGTAACAAATGCTGCGGCAGCATCGATCCACATTGATATGAATCGGAAGAGCCACCTTTATGCTAACAGGATTCATAAAGGCGCCCCAGATGACATTGATTTACCTTCAAATATCATTTCACGATTCGATTACATCAACGAACTGGTTGGAAATATCAAGGACCAGAATAAAAGGGGCCGAAATATCATTAAGGCTCGCAGCCGATCTAAAGGTGAGGGGCAGTCAAAAATCGCTAAGTATTGCAAGGAAAACGAGATTGATATTGATCGGTTTCTGAAGATACTTACTGCCTATATAAGAACTGAATATGAGCACATCAATCTCACCCCAGTATCTAATCTTATCCGCAAAAAATATTCGCGTCTTTTAAAAGAGAACGCCGACATACCCAACCTGAGTAATGACAGTGGTCGGCTTTTTACGAGCATCCAAAAATTTGTTGTTGCAGCAACAAGAGTGCAGCTTCGAAAAAGGGCTAATCAGAGAGCGGTTAGGATGGCTGTTAGGATGGCAGGGCGCAAACTGGATTTCCTGAGACAGTCACAGGCAACACCAACAATCATCAAAGCTCCAGGTAAGGGAAAAAGAGCATTCGCAAAATGGCTCTTTGATAAATACGGTTCAGATACTTTTTCACCAAAAAAAACGATCAAGCGCTACCGAGAAGAGGGCGATCCATGTGGCTATGCATCTAACAGCACTTTGTTAAACTGGATAAGGTATGCTGCAGACAAAGTCAAACACAACCAATGGAAAATAAAGGAGGAAATTATGCGACAACATTGATAAGCTGAGCTCTCTGCACGAGAAGTCCATCTCGAGCAGGGTTAAACGGCTTGATATGTATATGTTTGATGCGCGGTAAAAATCCGCCAGCCCAATAACGATGAGACAAAAATAAAATATAGATTTCGACAGCATCATAAAACCCGACAAAGATAATGAAGGCTGGTATTTTCAGATGGGAAATCAGATGGTTACATTGAATTTTGATTCGGACTCTGATATACTAGAACCTAAGGAGGTCGCTCAATACCTGCATAAAAGCATAAGCTGGGTGTACAAACACTCGCAGGCATTAGGCGGCAGGAAGCTCGGGGGTTCTCTGTTTTTCCCTGGTAAGGAGGACCTCTATGAGCGTTTATTTCGCCAAGGGAAAGGGGTGGAGGTACGATCTACCCCTAAACGGAACCCGATACACCAAGGCAGGGTTCAAGACGAAGAGAGCGGCCAAAAAGGCCGAAGCAAAAAGAAGGGAGGAACTGACCAACCCGATAAGCGAGTCTTCCGCAGAGAAGACGCCAACCGACATAACCTGCTTGGACCTGATAAATCTGAGGCTTGATCATGTGAAGGCGTACAATTCTGAAAGCCACTACAATACATACAAATATCAGGCCCGCAGGTGGGTAACAAAGTGGGGGGACTTAACATGTGGCCAGATAACTCAAGCGATGGTCCAGAGGCATTTGCTTGAGAGAAGAAAGATTTCAGCTTATGCCGCCAATAAGGAACTTCGCTATTTGAGGGCAACATGGAATTACGGAGTCCGGCTAAAGCTGGTTTCAAACAACCCAACGGAAGGGATTGAATTTTTCCCAGTTGAAAAGAAGGTCAAACATGTTCCCTCTGCTGAGGACCTGGACAAAGTGATCGCCTGTGCCGACCGTGATACCCAGGATTATCTATGGGTGATTAGAGAGACCATGGGGCGGGTAGGCGAAATTAATCGTTTAACATGGGATGATGTCGATTTGCAGAACCAGTCTGTCACCCTATACACCCGCAAAAAGAAAGGCGGTCATCTGACGCCCAGGCGAGTACCGATGACGCAGCAGCTTTTTGATGTATTAAAAAGCCGTTGTGAGAATCGCGACACGTCCAACCCTTGGGTGTTTTGGCATCGGTATTGGAGTCGGAAACAAGGCCGGTTTGTGGAAGGGCCTTACGGTGACCGGAAAAAGGTCATGAAGCGCCTTTGCAAAAAAGCTGGTGTCCGATATTTCCGGTTTCACCCAATCCGGCATTCCGGTGCTTCCATCATGGATGGCAACGGGGTTCCAATGGGTGCCATCCAGAGAATCCTGGGTCATGAAAACCGCAGGACGACTGAGATCTACCTGCACTCTATGGGTGACTCGGAGAGAGATGCGATGCGTGTGTTTGAACAGGCCCGACAGAAATCCCCACACTTTCCCCACACTGGCACGTAACCAAAGAAAAAGGGGTTAGTCACTTACCTGACTAACCCCTTTAACTCATTGAAAAATCAATGGTGCCGAGGGACAGAATCGAACTGCCGACACGGGGATTTTCAGTCCCCTGCTCTACCGACTGAGCTACCTCGGCGGGGCTCCCGAAAAGGCTCTCTGCCGTTTCAAGAAAGTCCGCATATAAACCCTTTTCCCAAGATAAGTCAAGGTCTTTTTTTCTCCTGCAATGATGATTGTCGGCTGCGAGTTGCAATCCCTTTCCGGCCGACGCTTATCAGTTGGATTTACAGACGTAAATACGATCCCAACTGTGCCTGGCTGGGTGGGATCAGGACATTGGAATACCCGGAACGGGGCATTTCTCTTTGCTGTCAATGGTAAAGCCGGCATCGTTAAAACCGATAGGCCAGCGGAGCAAGAAAAATCGTCATGGCGGCCACCACGAGGGTCATGACCGATCCGATTTTGACGAAGTCGGTGAATTTGTACTCGCCCGGCCCCCAGACCATCAGGTTTGTCTGATAGCCGGTGGGGGTGATAAAGGCGCAGGAGGCCGATACCATCAGGGTGATGGCAAAGGGCATGAAGCTGACGCCCAACTGGCCGGCAGTGGACAGGGCGATGGGAAACATGAAAGCCGCGGCGGCGTTGTTGGTGATCACGTTGGTCATGAACGAACAGCCCACGAAAATCACCGCCAGCGCCAGATGCGGGTTGTCGCCGCCCAGGGTGGTCAGCAGGCCGGCGATGTGCTCGGCCAGCCCGCTTCGGGTCACCGCCGACTCCAGGCCGATGGCGCAGGCAATCACCACCAGGGTCCCCCAGTCGATGCTCCTGGCCGCCGTGCGCAGGGTCAGGCAGCCGGTGAAGATCATTGCCCCGCTGGCCAGCAGGCTGGCGTTGAGCATACTCATCCACCCCATGGCGACCACCCCGATCATCGCCAGGGTGATCAGGCTGGCTTCCACGGCCCGGTCCGTACGCTGGAGGTGAAAGCCGTCCAGGGCCTTGGTCAGGGCAAAGTCGTGGTCGATCTGACAGGCATAGAAAAAGTCGTCGTTGACTTCCAGGACCGCATTGTCGCCAGCCTCGATGGTCACCGCTTCCAGCGGGCCGGCCAGGGGCTGTCCATCCCTCGACAGGGCCACGAATTTATACTGGCAGGCGTTCACATCGCGGGGGAGGTCGGGGATTTTCTTGCCCACGGCCATGCTTTGCCGGGACACGACGGCCTTGACCAGGTGGTGGGTGTGGCGCTCGGTTTCCATGGGGTTCAGGGTGAGATGGGGGACCAGCGTGTTGGTGCGCCACAGCTCCACCATGGCATTGACGTCTGCGGAAAAGGAGAGCAGGTCCCCGGCCTCCAACTTCTCATGCATCAGGTCGTTGGTCAGGATCTTTTCAGCACGCTGAATATAGAGCACTTCCACGTTGTCACCGCTGGCAATGCCCGTGTCTTCCAGGGTGCGGCCGACGATTCGTGACCCGTCGCGGACCTCGAATTCCGCCGTGTAGTGCCGCATGGCCACGTCGGCCGCCCGGTCTTCTTTTTTACCGGGCAGGAAAAAGCGGCCCGCCAGGATCATGAAGCCAATGCCGACCACGGCAATGGGCAGCCCCACCATGGCCGGATCGAACATCTTCAGGGCGCGGATATCGACTCGGCCGGCAGCGCCTTCGGCGATGGCATCCATCACCAGGCCGGCGATGACCAGATTGGTGGAGGTGCCGATGACCGTGCACATGCCACCCATGATGGAGGCGAAACTCAGCGGCATATAAAGCTGCTGCACCGGCAGCCGGCTGGCCCGTGACAGATCCCGGATCACCGGGATCATCATGGCCACCAGCGGGGTGTTGTTTAAAAATGCGCTGCCGAGGGCAATGGGCGGCAGAATCTTGATCTGGGCACCGGCGACGGATTTGGGAAGCCCGATGAGCCGGTCCATGATCATGGTAATGGCCCCCGTGGCATACATGCCGGCCGCCACCATGAACAACACGGCCACGGTGAGCATGCCCTGATTGCTGAATCCTTTGAGCAGTTCCTGGGCCGGTGCCAGCTGGAGGGTCATTGCCGCCGCCAGGGCACCGACAAAGACAGCCGGCGCCGGAATTTTCGTTTTGATCAACAAAACGAACAATACCAGTAGTAAGGCAAGCGTGAGATAGGCGGCAAGGGTCATGTCAACTCCATTGTTGCTTGTGAAACACGTTGACGATGAACAGTGAACCCGGAACTCCGAACCCGGAGCCCATCATTCAATAATGGGCGTCTGCATAGTCGACCCATCCGCCGGCGGCGACCAGGTCCGCATCGAATCCGGAGAGGGTGAAGGCAACGGTAATCGATCGGTCCCCGGCGGTGAAGGTGATGGTGCCGGCGTCCACGTCGGTCTCCGCGGTGGTCTCATGGCCGGCAAAGGAGGCGAACAACCGGTCGATGACGTCTGGCGGCAGTTCCACCGCCATCATGCCGCAGTTGAACATATTCTGGCGGAAGATGCGGGCAAAGCTTTCGCCCACCACCAGATTGATGCCGTTGACCTCCAGCGCCCAGGGGGCGTGTTCCCGGGACGATCCGCAGCCGAAGTTGGCCCGCGTGACGATGACGCTTTTGTCGGCGATATCGGCGGCCGGGTCGAATCCCTCCAGGCTCAGATCCTCCAGAAGATAGGGCTTCAACGCTTCGCGTGAGATTTCCGTAAGGTATTTGGCCGGAATGATTTCATCGGTGTTGATGTCCGAACGGTCCAGGAACAGGGCGGGGCCGTTGAATGGTTTCATGGGCGTCTCCTATTTTAACGGATTGGTATGAAGCCCGATATCGGCGTTGCGCTTCGCCCCTCGTCGCTGCGGCGTATTCCCGATACACCTCGCTCCCCGGGACCCGCAAGCCTTGATCCCGGGCTTCATACCAATCCGCTGGGGATATGTGTTTAGGGGTGCCAATCCGTTATCCTTTAAAAAGTTCCGAATTGGCAATGCTGCCGGCTATGGCCGTGGCTGCAGCGGTGGCCGGGCTCATCAGGTGGACCATGCCCCCTTTGCCCATGCGGCCGTTGAAGTTCCGGTTGGTGGTGGCCGCGCAGGTTTCGCCCTCGGCCAGCACGCCGTTGCTCATGCCCAGGCAGGCCCCGCAGGTGGGGTTGGTTACGCAGAAGCCCGCATCCATGAACGTCTTGATCAGCCCCTCGTCCAGGGCCTGGTTATAAACCTTGGGCGTGGCTGGTGAGACGATGGCCCGCACCGCGTCGCTGACGCGCTTGCCGGACAGGACTTGTGCGGCGATTCGCAGGTCGCTGATGCGGCCGTTGGTGCACGATCCGATATACACCTGGTCCACCGGTGTGCCAGCCAGGTCGGCGACCGGTTTGACGTTGTCCGGCCGGTAGCCGAAGGTGGCCATGGGCGTGAGCGCGGATACATCGTGGTCGATGGTCTGCGCGTAGACCGCATCGGCGTCCGGCAGGTATCTGGCGTAGTCGGCCAGGGCGGCCTCAGGTGTGTCGAAATCATTTTTGATAAAGGGCCACAGGTAGTCCACGGTGGTCCGGTCCGGCAGGCAGATACCGCAGGTGCCGCCAGCCTCGATGGCCATGTTGCACAGGGTCATGCGCGACTCCATATCCATGGCCGCCACCACGGGACCGGCAAACTCAATGACCTTGTTGGTGGCGCCGTTCACGCCGATTCGGCCGATGACCGACAGGATGACGTCTTTGGCAAAGACGCCGTCGGGCAGGCTGCCGGCTATGTTGATGCGTATGGTTTCCGGCGTCCTGAAGGCGCAGACGCCCTTGAGTATGCCCACTTCAAGGTCGGTGGTGCCGACGCCCGCGGCAAAGGCGCCGAAGGCCCCGTGGGTACAGGTGTGCGAATCGCCCATGATTACCGTGTAGCCGGGGCGGACGAAGCCTTTTTCCGGGAAGAGGGCATGGCAGACCCCGTTGGCCCCGATGTCGAAAAAGTCGACGATGCCCTGGCGGCGGGCCCAGGCCCGCAGGATTTTACCCTGAAGGGCGGTTTTGGAGTCCTTGGCCGGCGATACGTGATCGATGACCACCTTGATGCGTGCCGGGTCGAACACCCGGTCTTTGCCCCGCTGCTCGAGGTCCACGATGGCCGGCGGCGTGGTGATTTCATGGCAGAATACGGCATCCAGCCGGATCACGTGAACATCCCTGTCCGGGCTGCCGATGCGGTGATCGTCGAATATTTTCTGTGCGATGGTCTGGCCCATAAGTTATTTATCTCTACAATGCTATGGTTGACGGTATCTGAAGCGTTTACAAGGCGTTGACCGGATTTTGTAAAGACACCACCGAATCCGTGAAATCTTATCATACACCATTTCAGACGGTTTCGTAAAAGGTTCGGGGTCAAGGCCTGCGCATCCCGAGGAATGAGGTGTCCTTTTCGTATTCCGCAATGGCGAGGGATGATGCGTAACGCCGATATCGGCCGGCTCAGGGAACCGTCGATATTAGTCCGTGTCGGTCTTGAGCACAGCCAGAAAGGCGGACTGGGGCAGCATCACCTGACCCACCATTTTCATGCGCTTCTTGCCTTTTTTCTGTTTTTCCAAAAGCTTGCGTTTGCGAGAAATGTCCCCGCCGTAACACTTGGCGGTCACATCCTTGCGAAATGCCGAAACGGTGGAACGGGAGATGATATTGCCGCCGATGGCGCCCTGGATGGCGATCTTAAACATCTGGCGGGGGATTTCATCTTTGAGCTTGCTGCAGGCGACCCGGGCCCGCGCAACGGCATTGTCCCGATGGATCAGCATGGACAGGGCATCCACACGTTCTCCGTTGATCAGAAAATCCAGCTTCACCAGGTCGGTCCGGCGATATTCGATCAACTCATAGTCGAAGGACCCGTAGCCCTGGGTAATGGATTTGAGCCGGTCGTAGAAATCGTAGATCACTTCCCCCAGGGGCAGTTCGAAGATCATCTCCAGGCGGTTGTTGGTCAGGTACTGGTAGTTCTTGTTGATGCCCCGGCGCTCCAGGCACAGCTTCATCACGGCGCCCATGTATCGGTCCGGGACGATGATGGCCGCCTTGATGAACGGCTCCATGGCATACTCGATATTGGTGGGGTCGGGGTAAAGCGCCGGGTTGTCGATGATCAGTTCGTCGCCGTCGTTCATGATCAGGCGGTAGCGCACCGACGGGGCCGTGAGGATCAGGGATAGGTCGTATTCCCGTTCCAGGCGTTCCTGGACCACCTCCAGGTGCAGCAGGCCCAGAAAGCCGCAACGGAAGCCGAAGCCCAGGGCGGCGCTGCTGTCTTTTTCGTAGATCAGAGACGCGTCGTTGAGCTTGAGCTTTTCCATGGCCACCACCAGGTCTTCGTAGCCGTCGGACGCCACCGGGTAGATGGATGAGAAGACCACCGGCTTGGCCTCCTTGAAGCCGGGCAGCGGTTTGCTGCAGGGCCGGCGGTGATCGGTGACCGTGTCGCCGCAGCGGGTGTCGCTCACCGTTTTGATGCCGGCGATCATGTACCCCACCTCACCGGCGCACAGCTCTTTTTTCGGTACCCGGACGATCTGGAATACGCCCACCTCCTCAACCTTGTAGGTGGCGTTGTTTGACATGAAGCGGATGCGGTCCCCGGCGCGGATGGTGCCCTGCTTGATGCGGAAATGAACGATGGTGCCCCGGAACGGGTCGTAGTGGGAATCGAAGATCAGGGCTTCCAACGGGGCGGCGGCATCGCCGACCGGCGGCGGCAGCATCCGGACGGTGGCCTCCATGACGTCGTCAATGCCCAGGCCCTCTTTGGCCGATACCAGAATGGCCGTCTCCGGGTCCAAACCCAAGTCCTCTTCGATCTGGTCCTTGACCCGGTCGATGTCCGCCGACGGCAGGTCGATCTTGTTGATCACCGGAATGATTTCCAGGTTGTGCTCCAGGGCCAGATAGAGGTTGGCCAGGGTCTGGGCCTCAACGCCCTGGCTGGCGTCGACCAGCAGCAGGGCACCTTCGCACGAGGCCAGAGCCCGGGACACCTCGTAGGTGAAGTCCACGTGGCCCGGCGTGTCGATCAGGTTTAAATCGTAGGTCTTGCCATCCTTGGATTTATATGGCAGACACACGGTTTGGCTTTTGATGGTGATGCCGCGTTCCCGCTCGATATCCATGGTGTCCAGGATCTGGTCCTTGAAATCCCGGTCCGAGATGATCTTGCTCGACTGGATCAACCGGTCGGACAGGGTGGACTTGCCGTGATCGATGTGAGCGATGATGCTGAAGTTGCGTATGTTTTTCATATTATTACAGGTTCTGCGAAAACCGGCAGCGCCTCTCGGTTGACACCGGTTTTCAACATGGTTATAATCGTCTCATTTCTTAAAAATTTTTATTAATATCAGATCGTTTTCGGACATGTCAACCCGTATCCGATGGCGGTCTTTCATTCGTGAAAACGGATTCCATGGTGCCACATATACTAATTGTTGACGATGATCTCTCCATTCGCGATGCCATGCAGGAGTTCATCGAGACGTCCGGGTACGAAGCCTCGGTGGCCTCCAGTGCCGAGGAGGCCCTGGATGTGCTCTCCGGCAACACCCTGGAAGTGGTCATCACCGACATCATGCTTCCCGGCATGAATGGGCTGGAGTTGACCGACCGGATCAAGAGCAGTCATGAGATCGATGTTATCGTCATGACCGGCTACAGCACGGAATACTCATACGAAGAGGCCATCAACAAGGGGGCCAGTGATTTCGTTTTCAAGCCGGTGCGTTTCGAAGAACTGCTGCTGCGTCTCAAGCGGGTGCTGAACGAACGGCGCCTCAACCAGGAGCGGATTCACATGCTGGAGAAGTTGAAAAAACTCTCCATCACCGATGGCCTCACCCAGTTGTACAATTCCAGGCATTTCTACAACCAGCTCAAGGGAGAAATCGAGCGCTTCAATCGATACGGCCATCAACTCAGCCTCCTGTTGCTGGATATCGACAACTTCAAGGATTTCAACGATACTTACGGCCACCTGGAAGGCGATAAAATCCTGGTCTGCCTCGGACGGATCATCAAATCCTGCCTCCGGAAGATGGATACCGCCTACCGTTACGGTGGCGAAGAGTTCACCATCATCCTGCCGGGAACCCATGGAGAAGAAGCCTGGACCGTTGCCGAACGCCTTCGTGCCGCCGTAGCGGTCGAAGATTTTACCGACGGTAAAATTCCCGATCTGGAAATTACCATCAGCATCGGTGTGACGCAATATCGCCGGGAGGAAGAGATCTCCAGTTTTGTCCAGCGGGCCGATCAGGCCATGTACCAGTCCAAGCAGGCCGGACGCAACAAGGTCTCTTTCATCCTCGACGGCGACGACGACGGATGACTCCGTTTCTCTGCGCCCCAAAAATGAAACAGGCAGACGCCTTCATGTCATCGTTGCCGCCTTTTCGCTGTTCTGCCATAACCCTCATCGGACGCACCTGACTTTAGATGATCGACTTTACATTTCTTGAAACACCGACCCAGGCTGAAATCGCCCGACTGACCGACCTTTACCGCCAGGCCGGCTGGTGGACAGACGACGGGGACAACCCGTCTCTCGTCGCCGGCATCGTCGCCGGCAGCCACTGTTTCCTGGTGGCCTGCCAGGCAGAAACGATTGTTGCCATGGGGCGTGCCATCAGCGACCGGATCAGCGACGCCTACATCCAGGACGTCACCGTGGACCCGGCGTTTCGGGGGCGCGGCATCGGGTCCCGTATGGTGGCGACCCTGACGGCCCGGCTGGAAGCCGACGGTATCGGCTGGATCGGACTAATCGCAGAAAGGAAAACGCATCCGTTTTATCGGCCCCTGGGGTTTTCCCCCATGGCCGATTCCGTGCCCATGCTCAAGACATCATGATAAATCTAAAGCCGTTGACATTCCGTGACCATTACCGTTACCGTCCTTTTTTCGAAAACCAGCGTTACTCCCTGTGCGCCTACGCCCTGTCATCGATCATTGCCTGGACCAACAAGGAATACCAGCCCTTCGGTGCCGAATTCGACGATGCCTTCATCGTTGCCGCCGAATTCGAGGCGGAGACGGCCAACCGGCATCTGCTGCTGCCGATTTCACCGCAAAGGGAGTTTTCGCCTGAGGAACTTGCGACGGTGGCCAGGGCGGCCGGCCACACCCAATACTGGTTTGTTCCCGGTGATTATCTCGATCGTTTCGGCGCGGATGCCGTCGGTCGACATTTTCAGGTGAAGGCCCATGCCGCCTACGACGACTATGTTTATCGGGTCGATGACCTCGCCGGCCTCAAGGGAAACCGCTATTCCAAAAAACGCAACCTGATCAACCAGTTCAAGCGCGATTACGTGGACCCGGGAAAGGTGGCCATCGACCCCATCAATCCGGACAACGCCGAGGAATGCCTGTTTTTTCTCGAGGAGTGGTGCCGGGAGCGGGACTGCGATGCCGATGACCAGTTTGACCTGTCCTGTGAGAAGCAGGCGGCCATCAACACCCTGAATCACATCACCGTCTTCGACCTGAAGGGCATCCTGCTGCGCATCGACGGCCAGGTCAGCGCTTTCGGCATCTCCGCACCCTTGACCCGGGAGATGGCGACCTTACAATACGAAAAGGCGTTCGGCAGCATCAAGGGGCTGTACCAGTACTTCGACAACGCCTGCGCCCGTATGCTCTTTGACGGTTATACCTACCTCAACAAGGAGAGCGACATGGGTATTCCCGGACTGGCCAAGGCCAAGAAATCCTATCACCCGGTCAAGATGGTACGGTCGGTCAGGTTAATTTTGAATTCTTAGTGATGAAAGTTGAATTGCGGTGAACGGTCCTTTTCGTACAGGAGGGCTTTAATAGCATAAGGCAAGGAGGCACCGCTATGGAACTCGAGGGCAAAAAAATCCTTATCCTGGTGGAGACGTTCTACAACGAATTCGAATTCTGGTACCCGTATTACCGGCTCAAGGAGGCCGGCGCCGCCGTGACCGTGGTGGGGTCGGGCAGCGCCGATACCTACACCAGCAAGGCCGGGCTTCCGGTAACCGTCGACACCACGGCGGACCGGGTGTCGGCAGCCGATTATGACGGGGTGGTCATTCCCGGCGGGTACGCCCCGGATCACATGCGCCGCTACCCGGCCATGGTCGGCCTGGTGAAGGAACTTGCCGGGGCCGGCAAACTGGTGGCCGCCATCTGCCATGCCGGCTGGATGCTGGTGTCGGCGGACATCATCCGGGGACGGACCGTCACCTCCTATTTCTCCATCAAGGACGATCTGGTCAACGCCGGAGCAAACTGGGTGGACAAGGAGGCGGTGGTGGACGGCGGTCTGGTCACCAGCCGCACGCCCGCCGATTTGCCGGCGTTTATGCGGGCTGTTATCGGTGTATTGGCATAAATGGCATCCTGCGGCCCGGGCCGGCGTTTTCACGATTCCGCCATCCTCTACGCAGCGCTGCAACGCCTGCGGTTGCGAAAACGCCTGACCCCCACGCCGCCATTTACGGACAGACCCTGTTCTCGTATTGCCTGCAGCAATCAACAGGACGTTGAAAAACCATTGCGCTTGTCCATACGGCGTTAAAAGTCGTCTCAAAATGATCATTTATCACTCATAAACTGCGCTATTTCGCCGAATTTCGCATTGTCTGCCCTGCGCTCATGAGGTTTTTCAACACCCTGTAAAGGGGATATCTCCAGCCACCCCGATTCACGACGGCCAGCTTCCGAAGGCCTGCTTTTCGAGCTGCATGCTGCCATCGCTGCCCTTGTGGATGTTGATCCAGGCATTCCAGTTTTTGGTGTCCGGTTCGGGGTAATCCAGCCGGAAGTGGCTGCAGCGGCTCTCCTTGCGCATTATCGACGCCCGCAGCTTCATCTCGGCATTGACGATCATGTTGGCGGTTTCATGGGCCAAACGCAGTTCATGCAGGTCCGCTGCCCGCAGCATGGGCATATGGTGATCCCGCAATTCCTCGACATAGGCCAGGGCCGCCTTCAACAGCGGCTCTTTTTTGATGTAGAGAACGAAGTTGGGAATCATGACGCCCTGAAGGGTCCGGGTGACCCAGGCGGGGCTGTAGCCGCGCTCCCTTTTCAGGGGCGCCAGGATTTCCTCCCGTACGGTCAACCGTTTGCCGTCCGGTATGGTCGGCATGGCCTGGCCCTTGGCATAGGCGGCGGCGGCCTCGGCGGCGATGCCGCCCTGCACGGCCGATCCGGCCAGGGACGATCCGATCTGGGTATAGATGGCGCCTGCCATGTAGGAGCCCAGGGCGTCGCCGGCCGCATACAGCCCGGGGATCGTGGAGGCGCCGTCTGCGTTGACCGGGACCAGACCCTCGGACTTGTGGATGGACATGCCGGCGGAAGAGCCGCCGACCGTGCTGCCGCCCATTCCGGCAGGCGCGCCTCCCTCTCCGGGGCCGCCGCCGGGAGGCCCTCCGGGGCCGCCGCGGTCCTCAAATCCTTCCGGTCGATACGGGCCGCCGCTGACCTGCACTTCGCGGTTTGGTCCGGGAGGCCCCCCGGCAATGGGGTTGCCGGCCATATAGGCCTGGTAGTTGATCTCCACGCCCAGGTCATGGCGGATGCCAATTCCAGTCCGGCCGGGTTTCCTGTCGAACATGCCATGCCATCCGTCATAGCAGGCTGCCGCGTTGGTCGCCTGGCCCGGATGTCCGTCATTCCATTCCTTGCCGGTGACCTTGGCGCCGATTCGATAGGCCATGACGGTGCCGTCGTGGGTCAGGTCGCAGATGGGAAACCCGTTGGGTTTGAATCCCCCGGCGCCGGAGCACAGCACGACGCTCCTGGCCCTGAAGATGTGAACCGTGGCCTCATCGACGCTGAAACCGGCGGCACCGGCGATTTTACCATTCTCTTCGATCAAATGGGTGATCATGATTCTCTCCATGACCGGAATGCCGCGCTCTCGAATGGGCCGGCTGAAGGCATCGAAATAGAGGGGGGAATCGAAAAATCCCCACGCCTCCAGATCCCTGACCCTGTCCAGAGAGTGCTCGGCCATCTGCCGGGTGAATACCGGATTATTCGTGCCCATGGCAGAACGGGAGACCCTGTCGAGAAAGGCATCGAGGCTCAACTTCTCTTTGGCAGGATCGTAGGCGAAGATTCCTTTGGCAAAAGGGGTCTGCCCCGATGAACCCAGGCGTCCCTTGGACACCATCAGGACCCGGGCCCCGGCATCGTGGCCTTTGACCGCTGCAAAAAGTCCCGCGATGCCGCTGCCCACGACCAGTACATCGGCTTCGCTTTCGGCCGTCTTCATCTTCTCCGCGTCGATTTCAGGAATATTGACGCTGCATTCGCCCCGGCCGGCGGACAGCCCCATGGCGGCCATGGCCGCCAATCCGGCCGCACCGCCCGCCAGTGCCATGAATTTCCGTCGGGACACACCCGTTGATTGGTTGTTTGTTGTCATCGATCAATCCTCGGTCCTTTAGATTTACTTGAAATGGTATGCCCCACAAACAGCCCGACACCAACTGTTGCCAGCAGGATGATCAGGCCAGACATGGACAGGTTCGAATGCCGTCCGAGATCGACGGCATGCCAGGCAGCCGCAGTGATGAACACCACCGCCAGGATGCCGTGGCACCTGCGCCAGGTTCTGTAGGTCATCGGCAGCCGGTGGCGCGTGAATGCCGTTATGCCGAGCACCAGCAACAGGCACCATGCCAGGATGCCGAGCACAACCCCCGGCTTGAAGGTGGCGAGGATGGTGACCAACGCGTCCCCCGAAGCGACGCCGGATTCGAAAAACCGCGGCACCACCGGGAACAGCGGGTGCAGAAGCATGATCGCAGCGCATGTGTATCCGGCAGCTTTGTGAACGGTTATCGTGCGGTGCATCTTCAATCCGCTGACGGCGACCGCGTTGGCCCGCGACCAGAAAAAAAGGCCGATCATCGGGAAGAAACCCAGAATCGTCACGACGGAAAGCGATTCTTTCAGGAACGACCGTTCCGGAAAATCACCCAGGCCATACAACAGCAGGGGCAGGCCTGCAAATACCAATACCGATGTTCTTACAAAAGCGGATTTCCGATATGCGTCCATTTTTACCCCCATGAAACCACGACCGGAATTGACTTTTCCGGCGAAATGGTGATGGCATCCACGGGACAATACATCCGGCACAGGTGACAGATCTGGCAGTCGGCCGGATACATGATGACGGCTTTTCCCGTCTTCGGATCCTGGCGGATCACATCCGTGGGACAGGTCTTGACGCAGGTCCCGCAGCCGATACAGCCGTCTATGGATTGGATGGTCATCTATTTCTCCTTTACTCACCGTTGTTGTTGCCCGCCTGTTCAGGTTGCATCGCACCGCGACCAGGCTTCGTGAGCCCTGAATAAACCACCAATGTAAAAAAAGTTTGTTGTTCGAGGGCAGAATTGTAAGGGAATTGTAAAGCGAAGGGATCGGGATGTTACAGGAGGAAAGGCGGCCGGTTGCGAACGTTAAGATTGAAGTGGCCGGTCAATCTTATCAACCTTAGCCATATCGGTATCGGGATCGATTGACTCGGGTATTCCGAAACATTTCGATTCCGATACCGGTTTCGATGTGCGCCTGAAAATATCAGCCCTCTTGATACAATCGCCTTGAGTGCCGGGTGGTAACCCTGCAGCCAACGGTCAAAGGGGGTTTGCGGGGGCCTTTAACCTGGACGCCAGGTAGGCAGCCATGTCCTTGTACTCTTTTTTTTCCGGCGCCAGACGCATCGCTTTCTCGATATCGGACAGGGCCAGTTCCAGGCTGCCCAGTTGCTTCCATGTCCTGGCCCGATTGAAGTAGGCTTGCGCATAGGCGGGATCGATCTCTATCGCCCGGTTCAAATCAGCCAGCGCTCGCTTGGGAATGCCTTTCAGGGCCCAGATCAGCCCGCGGCCATTGTAGGCGACTGCGTTTGCGGGGTTGAGCCGTATGGATGTGGTATAATCGCTCAACGCGCGGCTGTAATCGCTTGTGCAGGTCCAGACGATCGCCCTGTTGTTGTAGGATCTGTCGTAGCCGGGATTCAGGCCGATGGCTTTGTCGAAATCGGCGATCGCCAGATCGTATTCGCCGGTTTTGGCCCGCAAGACACCGCGTCCGTTGTAGGCCTTTTCGTTGAGGGGATTTATTTCAAGCGCCTTTGCAAAATCCGAATCTGCCTGCTCATATTCTCCTGTTTTCACCAGGACAATGGCTCGCTCCGTAAAGGCGTGCGCATTTTCCGGCTGCAATGCCAGCGCGTCGTCCAGATCTGCCAGGGCCCGCTCGAAATTGCCGACGCGGCTCCATACGAGGGCCCTGTGATAGTAGCAGGATCCGTTGGCCGGGTCGATTTCCAGAATCTTTGAAAAATCGGATATGGCTTTCTGATACTCGCCTTCGATGACATGGGCAATCCCGCGGTTCAACCACTCCTCGGAAAGAGCCTGGTTCCCGGCGGGAGCGGGCCGGATTGCAGCAAGGTTGCGGCTGCATCCGGCAAGCAGGAGAAAAACGGTCGCTGATGCGACCAGCAAACAGGCAGTCGAATTTTTCATGATGGGCCATCCTTTGCATTTTGGCGCCGATATACGTCGCTCGGTTCCGAGCAGGAAGAATCCGCCTCGATGGGGCACGGATTTTTTTCATCGGCAGTTTCTGCCATTTTATTTTTAACACAGCTGTCATCTTTCAGGACGCGGATCGTTGGTGTTCCACACGCGAAGGCTTCCACCTTGGCCATCTCCTCCTGGTAGCACTTCGGACACAAACCGTGTGAGAATTCCACCCCCGTACAATCTTTGGCATAGCCTTCAAGCTGAGCCAGTGCCTGCTTTGCATTGATAAGTCGATGGCAGACACAGCAAATTTGAATTACACCTTTTTTTTCGTAAATCGTGTCCATCGACGGTCAATCCTTCCTGTTTCCATGTATGGTCGGCGCCTGGCGGCAGCCCCGCCATTTATCATGGCTTTCCGGCAGACTCGCTGGCCTCGGTTTCCCGGCCGCCCCGATAGCGTTGTATCTGCATCTCCCGCAAGCCATCGATCCCGGTCTTCTTGGCCGCGGACACGGCCGAGGCTTCCCCCGGGTTCTGGATCACCCTGGGGGTGATGAAGACGAACAGGTTGGTCTTCTCATTTCCCCTGGACCGCGTTTTGAACAGCCAGCCCAGCCCGGGGATGTCCCCCAGGCAGGGGACCTTGTACTCGGTCTGGGAGAAGGTGTCGTCAATGAGCCCGCCGATGACCACCGTGCGGCTGTCCTTGACCATCACCGTTGTCTCCACGGTGCGTTTGTAGGTGGTGGGCCTGTCGCTGGTCGACGCATCGGCCAGCGAGGACACCTCCAGGGAAAGGTTCAGCCGGATCATGCGGTCCCGGTTGATCTGGGGGGTGATCTTCAGGGTCTTGCCCACATCCCGGTACTCATAGGAGTTGTAGGTATCGTTGTCCGTTGTGGATGTGGTGGTCTGGTAGGGAACGTTCTTGCCCACCGTAATGCTGGCCTCCTGGTTGTCGGTGGTGAGCAGCTGCGGCGTGGATAGGATGTTGACCGCCTCGTCCGATTTGTATGCCTGCACAATGGCGCCGATACCGGGGAAGGAGACGCCTTCGATTTCAACGGATTCGCCGAACAGCCCCAGGGAGAAGCCCGAGGCCAGGGCCGCGGAAACGACGCCGTCGTCGTCAACGGACAGCAGACTGTCATCCGTGGTGAATCCCCCGGCGGCAATGGCATCCGAAGAAACATCGTCGCCGACGATCCATTCGGTGCCCAGATCGAAGCTTTCGTCCGCATTGACCTCCATGATCAGTGCCTCGATGTAGACCATGGCGCGGGGGATGTCGATCTTGCGGATCACCTCCGCCAGGGTGGCGTAATCGTCCCGGTCGGCGGTGATGATGAGGCTGTTGGTGGCGGTATCCGCCGCGACCGTCACCTGGTCGGATACCACCGGCGCCTGTTTGGCGCCGCCGTCCGGGGCCTTCTCCGCTTTGGGGAGATCCTTGAGGACGGCCGCGATTTCTTCCGCCGCGGCATACTCCAGGTAGTAGACGTGGATTTTCTCTTCGCCCCTGGGTGTTTTTTTGTCCAGGGCCTGGACCAGGCTGCGGACCCGGTGGGTATCCTCTTCGCTGGCCATCAGGATGATGCAGTTGGTGCGTTCGTCGGCCACGAAAGCGGCGGTTCCGCTCGATGCGGCGGCTGTTTTCCCGGATGTTGCGCCGGCGGTCGGGAACACCGTTTCCAGCAAAGACACCAGCTTGGCGGCCTCGGCATGGCGGACCGGCAGCAGGGTGATCTCACGCCCCACGCCGGGGATGTCGATGGTTTTCAGAATTTTTATCAGACGGGCGATGTTGGCGCCATTTTCGGTGATGATCAGGGTGCTGGTGGGCGCGTACGAGAGGATCGCACCGCTTTTGGATACCATGGGCGCACACAGTTTCCTGACCTCGTCCGGGTCGGCGAAGCGCAGGTGGACGAGTTGGGTGACCACCCGGTCACCGTCAACATCGCCTCGGGCACGGGTGCGGGTCTCGATGTTTTTGGTGCGCGCGTCCGGGGACGGAATGATCTTGGTCAGGCTGCCGGCCTGCACGGTGGCGAAACCGTGGACCTCGAGGACCGATTCGAACACCTTGCAGGCCTCATCGACCGAAATTCTGGACGGGGAGATGATGGTCACCTGGCCCTTGACCCGCTGGTCGACAACAAAGTTCCTGCCGGTCAGTTCGCTGATGAATTTGATGAACACCGCGATATCCACCTTGTTGAAATCGATGGAGACAAACCGCTGTGAACCCATTTCCGCCGTGTCGTCGCCGGTCGGCCGGCCTTTATTCTGATCCTGGGCATGGGCACCGGCTGCAAAAAAATAAAACGTCAGCAAGGCAATCAGCGATACGACCCTTCGCTTCCAGGTCGCTTCCATTGTGTTTTGAACCGCCATCTCTTTTTTTCCAGTTCTGCCGGCAACCGGCCTGCGGATGCCCGGTCGCCTGTCTGACCGTGTTTTCGAACAGTATTTGGGTGACGCCATCGATCGCGCGGTCTTGTGCATGAGGTTGTCGCCCAAAACCGAAACCAGTTCATCCAGTTCAATGTCAAGGGCGGGCTGGGAGGACCGGATTACTTCCGCCACCTGCAATTTCAGCTGTCGCCACCGGCCGCGTCACGACGGCATAGCCCTCCGGGACCTGCCGGTAATAGACGCCTGAACTGCTGTAGTAGGGGATTCCTTCGACCGTTACCAGGACGGCTGAGCTTGGCAGTACCGGAACGACAGCGCCCACCGGGGCAGGGGCGACAACATATCCCCCGGGGCCCGGTCTGAAAAATATGCCGTCGAGAAATAAGAAAATCAGGGAGCCGAGATGGATAATATGATGCCCCATGGGAAATGCACCCGGACCGGCCGGACGAGCGAATGCGGTTCGCAAAACAAATGGCGTTGCGACGGGAAACGATAGGGAAAGTGCGACCATCACCGCCATGAACTTTTTTTTGAATGCATGTGCCATATTTCCTCTCCCTGTTTTTACTTCTGAAAAGGTCCGGACCCGGAGGCATTCCTGCCCGGTTCATGTTGAGGATAGCCAACCGATGTAAACGTTTTTTGTTGTCCGGGAAAGAATTTGTAAGGGTTTGGTAAAGTTCATCGGAATTCAGGCCATGCCGGTTCGTGGGCATCCATAAATGGCCAGTTTGACCGATATCGGCGTTGTGCTCAACGTAGGATTCCCGGCATATCAACCCTATGCCTGCGGTAAAATTTCTCGAGCGCCTTGATTTCGGCCAAAAATTGCCTGTTTCTGGACGAACACCAGGTACAACCGCCCAACGTAACGGGGAGCCGTCGGCATTGCTGGGGGATAACAATACCGGCGGCGCCCCATCCGGATCAGACGATTTTTATCGGACTGTCCGAAACCCGTTCCGGGCTACATCGCCATCGGCGGCGGCAATGCGCCCATCGTACTGTCATCATCGATGTCGTTTTCTCCGGAAGTTGCGGTGTTGTCCGTTATTGTCGACGAATCGTCCATGTTTACGTAACTGCCCATGTAATCCAGGGCGATGCCACCGCCTCCGGTGGCGGCAAAATTCTCGGTAATCGTCGAATTGTCCAGGAACACGGTGCCTTCGTAGATGGCAAAAGCCCCGCCGCGCTGACCGGACAGGTTGTTGACCAGATCACAGGCCGTAAATCGCGCCTCGATTGCCGAAAGCTGAGAGGCGTTGTTATCCACGTAGACCCCGCCGCCGTTTCCGGTGCTGGCGTTGCCGGATATCGTGCAGGCATCGAAACCCGGCCAGGCGCCGTAGTCGATGTAGACGGCACCGCCGCGGTCCGAAGCGATGTTGTCGGACAGGAAGGTATCGACAATTTTGGGGCCGTTTTCCTGGGAATCGGGACCGGTGCGAAACAGGAGCGCCCCTCCATTTTCGGCGGTATTTCCCGCAATCAGGCAGTTGGTGATGGTGGGCGCTGCATCGGCGTAGCAGGCAATCGCCCCGCCTTCGACGGCCGTGTTGTCCTGAAAGGTGCAGTTGGCGATATCGGGCGAGGCTGCGTCGTAGCAGAGCAGGCCGGCGCCGCGGCTGTGGAAAAAATCACCGTCTGCGTTGCCGCCCTGGACGACGAACCCGTCCAGAACCGCACCGGATGCCCCGAACAGCACGTGATAGGAATTGTCGGAAGCGTCTCCTACGGTTCCGATATCTCCTGAAAGCGTGGTGGTGTAGGTGTTGTAATCACGGGCATTCACGTTGGATTCGGTTCCTGCAAACCCCCCGTAGACGGCGACCCCTTCTTTCATGACAAAGGCCTGCGAGCGGTCGGTGCCCGTCGTGGGTTTATACGTTCCCGCCGCCACCCATATCTGGGAACCCAGGATCGCATTTTCGAGGGCGACGCTCAGGCTGGTGTAGGCGTCCGGCCATGAGGTGCCATCATTATGACCGATTGCATTGTCGTCCACATAGATGATGGCGGGCGTGCCGGGGACACTGGCGGTGTCATAGGCGTAGGCGGTGTAGGTCCGGTTGGGGTCGTTTTCAAACCGTTCGGTCCAGTATGCCGTATTCACTTTCCGGTCCGGTCGCCAGCCGGCCCGTTTCGATCTGGATGCGTACGTCATGGGATTCAGGTAGTCGTTGACGGTGAGACTGCCCTCTTCGGTTTCCACTATGGATTCGCCGTCATGGGTCGCCCTGCAGTCATGCCAGTTGCTGATGGATGAAGACGAGGATTCGCTGTCGTTGCCAATGACGATCGATTTGTACAGGTGGACTTCATTGCCGATAAATGCCTCACCGTCCCTGGCGTCTCCCATGTAGGTCCCCTGGTAGAGCGCCGCACCGATGTCGTAGGCGATGTTGCCGACGAATGTGGCATACACCATGCGGTGGGGCGAGACGCCGTCGGCGACCAGCGCGGCGCCGCGTTCGGCTTCGTTCTGACGGAACAGGACATTGATAAGGGCGACGGGACTGCCCATGTCCGCATAGAGCGCGCCGCCTTTCGCGTCGCACCGGTTGCCGGCAAAGATGCAGTTGACGAAGGTCGAAGCCGTGTAAAAATCATTGTTGACGGCACCGCCGCGGCCGGTGGCATGGTTGTCTTCAAAGATGCAGGTCTCGAATGAAGGAGGTTCCCCGACGACCGTTGCCGCCATATCGGACGGATCCCAGGATCGGGTCACCATGTTGTACACGGCGCCGCCTTTGGAGGCAAAATTGCTGGTGAACCGGCAGTTTCTGGTGACGGTTCCGGCATGGAGGTTCAACAGTCCGGCACCGGACGAATTTTTTATGTTGGTGACGATCCGCAGAATTTCCATGGCGGACGCCGCGTCCGGTACGGCCACCAGGCACCCGCTGTCGTCGGTTTCCCCTTCGGCCATAACGGCGTATCCGTCCCGGATCGTAAATCCATCCAGAATCGCGTCATCCGATCCGGTCACGACGTGATAGACATTGTCGCCCATTTCGTCCGGGTCGCCGATCTCTCCGGTCAGGACCGTGGGGTTCCTTTTCCAGTTGCGTTGCTCACGGCGGGTTTCACGGCCGCTGAAACCGCCGTACAGGCCGATGCCGGACACCAGGGTGAAACTCGCATGGCGATCTGCATCCCGGGTGGGGGCGTAGGTCCCCCTGGCCACCCAGATTTCTTCCTTGCCGGTCAAATCGCTTTGCAGCGCTTCGGCCAGCGACGCATAGGCGCTGCCCCATGAGCCGCCATCCGGAGATGCCGTCCGGCTGGCCAGGTTCACATACACAACGGACGGATTGCCCGGGGTTCGAAACGGCTGCCCCGCAAATGCGGTGCCCATAGCAATGGTCAGGACGACCAACAGCGTCACTGTGTTTCTCATGGCGTTCAATCAGACCTCCTCGATCGGATTCGCAGGTTTACTTTTCAGCGTCGACAAATTGGTAGCCGATGCCGCGAACGGTTTTCAGGTAGCTGGAAGAAGAAGGCAGGTCGCCGATTTTCTGCCGGATGCGGGAGACATATACGTCGATGCTGCGGTCGTATTCATTATAGGCGGCATTGCGGAGGTCCCGGTAGATTTCATCGCGGGAGACGACGCAGCCGGGTTTGCAGGCCAGGTACCAGATCACCTGGAATTCATGGGACGTAAGGTTGACCGCCTGTCCCGATACATACACGTCCCGATGATTGGCATCCACGGTCAATCGGCCGAAAGTCAGTACCCGGGGCGATGTCGATGGTGCAAACCGGCGCAGCAGCGCCCTGATCCGGGCCGCCACCAGCGGGGTGCCCGTTGTTTTGGAGAACGTGGCATCCGCGCCCAGGTCCAGTGCGAGGATATGAAAACGCTCGTCTTCATCATCCGCCACCAGCCCGAGAAGGCCCGAATATCGGGAACGGATTTCCTGGCAGATGGACAATCCATCGACACCCGATCCGGGGCACTCGAGAACAATCATGTGAGGCGGGGCGGCCTCCGAAGGCAGGCACCGCTCGTCCCATTGCCCTGCATGGCGGAACAGGACATGCTCCCGCTCGAGAAGCCGCTTCAGTGTCGAATGGAGGTGAGCAGACCCTGTTATTAAAAGCACGCTTGTCTGGTCCATGAATATCGATTTCGCTTCTGTGGTTAAATCGTGTCTGTCCGGAAAATGGCTGGTCGCCAAAGAGGCGCCCCGCCGCATGAGCGGGGGGTGACTGCGGGGAAAACGGCTAATCCGCGTCGCGCACCAGGCGGACATAATTATAATTCCGTTCGCCGCCTTCACCCAATGCACCGCCTTCGACCTTGGTGTCGAAGCGCACCGCACCGGCTCCGTGCGTATCGGCGCCATCATTGTCAACCGCCGTTCCAAAGGCCACATACCAGGCATAGTAATATTCGGGGCTCTCCGTACCGAAATAGGCGCTGGTGCTCGACCAGAAGTAACCGTAGTCCGGACTGTAGTCGGTCGTCCCGGGCGCCAGTTCGGAGACCTCGAAGTAGTCCGTGTCCAGATAAGGCCATCCCAGTGAAAAGTTGCTGATCGAGAACAGCTCCTTGGTAGAGGGAATGCGCCAGTCGTCATGGCCACCCAACGTCAGCGACTCGCAGTAGGCCTGGGCCTCCGCATAACTCAAGCCGGTATTGGCCGGCGTCTGCTGCCAGGTCAATCCGGTCACCTCGTCTGTCACCGTTCCATCGCCATTGTCGGTATAACGGGCCTGGTTGCCGGCAGACTGGGCATCCTGACCGTAGAAGGCATCGCCGGGTGCCGGGCAGGTAATTTCGTTCCCATTGGCGTCGTAACAGGCCGTCTGGCCCGTATCGACGATCGCATAGCCCGTCGCCTCTTCGCTGCTGGTCGCATCGTCGCCGGAACTGTCGCTGTCCGAAGATCCGCTGCCGCAGCCGGCGAACAGCAGCACGATCAGCAGTATCAGAATGACTGTTTTCGGAATCCCCCGCATGGTTTTCTTCTCACTGCAGCTAATCGTCATTGTCGTTCCGGCCCCGGTGCCCCCCCGGAGGCGGATTGTCCGGGCGCAGGACCAGGCGGTCGCCTTCCCACTCGCAGGTACCGGTGACCGTATCGCCGCGCGGGCTCACGAATTCTGCCGCATCCCCTTCGGACTTATCTTCACAGGCGGTATAGGCCTCGGGGGGCGGGCCGTGATGCCCTCTGCGCTCCTGGGCCGCGGCATCATGACCGAATGCCCCAAAGGCGATAAGGACGCCCAGCAGAGCGACAGCGATGGATGATTGCTTGATGACCTTCATTTTGGCTCTCCTTTGGAATGAATGATGCGGTAGTCACTTTCTTACCGGTTGTGGGCCGAACCTAACCGACGGATGTAAAGTTTTTTTGTCGCTGGTGGTCAAAATTGTAAAGATTATGTAAAGTGGATTGCCCCGGGTGTCGCTGAAGGGGTAGGACGTGACGTTCAATCCGATTATAAAAGGCAGGATGCAGTGACGAATCAAGACAACCTATCAATGCCCGCGAGTAAAATCCTGATTGTAGACGACGACCGGAAGCTGTGCCGGCTGATGGCGGATTATCTGGAGCCCATGGGCTATTCGGTCGAAGCGGCCCACAACGGGGTCCAGGGGCTGGAAATGATTATGGCGGGAGACTATCAGGCGGTGATTCTCGACGTCATGATGCCCCAGATGGACGGGCTGGAAGTCCTGAAACAGCTGCGCCGGGAATCCGATGTGCCGGTGCTGATGCTTACGGCCAGGGGAGACGAGACCGACCGGATCGTGGGGCTTGAAATGGGGGCCGACGATTATCTGCCCAAGACCTTCTCTTCCCGGGAGCTGCTGGCCCGCCTGCGGGCCGTCACCCGCCGGCATGCGAGAACCGGCTCCCAATCCGCATCCAGGGATCAGAACAGCCGGCTGGTGTTCGAAGACCTGGAGATCGATGAAGATTCCAGAAGCGCCCGGCTGGGGGCTGCCAGGCTTGAGCTGACGCCTTTAGAATACGACCTGCTGGCCTGCCTGGCTAAGTCCGCCGGCCGGGTGCTGTCGCGGGACCAGCTTCTGGATGCCGTCGCCGGCAGGGATTTCGAGGCTTTCGACCGTTCCGTGGACGTCCATATTTCCTCCCTGCGCCGTAAACTGGGCGAGGGGCCCCGCAACCCCCGGTTCATCCAGACGGTTCGATCCGTCGGCTATCTGTTCAAGAAACCGGAGGAGCCGGAATCATGAGGCCGGCCTCGTCTCTGTTTACCAAGATTCTGGCCTGGTTCTTCCTGAACATCGTACTGGTGGCCGCGGTGCTGGGACTGTTTTTCGTCTTCCAGTCGAAGATGGACCTGCTGTCGATTCTGGGGCAGCAGGGAGCCAACCGATTGCGAACCGCCGGGATGTTGATTGCCCATGACCTGACCCGGGTGCCGTCCTCCGACTGGTCCGCCATACTTGGACGGCACGCAGCCGTTCACCAGGTCGATTTTACACTTGTGCTTGGAAACGGCAGGTATTATTCGTCTGCAAAAGGCGCACTTCCCGGAACGGTCATGGCCAGGGTTGCAGACGCCATGCAGGACGAGCGACCCAAAAGGATGCATCCGCCTGTTCACCAACGCCATGATCCACCACCGCCCGCAAGAGACCACAGGCCCCATCTGATGATGCAAACCCAGAACCCGACCCGCTACTGGGCCGGGGTCAGGATTCCATTGCCGCCGGCGCCGCCGGGTCCCCCGCAGGCCGCCTTCCTGTTTGCCGTATCGGAATCGTTAACGGGCAACGGCTTTTTTTTCGATCCGGTGCCGTGGCTGACCGCCACCGCAACGGTTATTCTGATTTCGGTGCTGTTCTGGATTCCGATGGTCCGCAGTATTACCCGGCCATTGGCCCGCATGACCCGCGCAACTGAAAAAATTGCCAGAGGGCAGTTTGACGTATCCGTTCATGAACCCCGGGCCGATGAGATCGGAAGGCTGGCAAGCACAATCCGCCACATGGCCGGCCGGCTCTCCGCGTTCGTAACCGGCCAGAAACGGTTTCTGGGAGATGTGGCCCACGAGTTGGGATCTCCCATCGCCCGGATCCAGTTCGGCCTCGGCGCCCTGGAGCAGCGCGTCGAAGAAAAGAGCCGGCGGCGGGTCCGGGACGTGCTGGAGGATGTCGAACACCTGACCCGGCTGGTCAATGAACTGCTGGCGTTCTCGCGGGCCGATCTCAAAGCGGATACGGTCCGTCTGGAAACGGTCGACCTGCTTCCGATCGTTGAGACGGCGGTCAAACGGGAGCGGACAGCGTCCGCCAGGGTTGACATCGATATCGATCCGCGAATCCGCGTGATCGCATTGGAAGAACTTCTCGTTCGGGCACTGGCCAATCTGTTGAGGAATGCAGTCAAGTATGCCGGCGGTGCAGGTCCGATAACCATAGCCGCCGCAAGGAAAAACAGCCATGTCGAGATTGAAGTCCGGGATACAGGCCCGGGTGTTCCCGACGATATGCTGGATCAGCTTTTCGAGCCTTTTTTTCGTCCTGAGACATCACGGGATCGGGATGCGGGGGGCGTCGGTCTCGGACTGGCGATTGTGAAAACCTGTGTTGAAACATGCAACGGCGCTGTCTCGGCTGCGAATTTCGAACCCGTGGGCTTTGCGGTTAAAATCATTTTAAACAGCCGGAAGAAGGCGTAAAGAAGAAAGGACCGGCTATCACGCGAAAAACGGGTTGACGAAAACGGCAGCCTTCTTGCCATCCGCCAAAAATATAGGAATGCATCCCAAACATCTGCAGTCAAGGGGAAGGGCGGTGCCGCTGCCGGTTTCACCCCATCCAGACTGGCCGTTTTATGTTAAAATACCCCCATTCCAATCGATGTGTGCGCACGGGAAAGATACCACCCGGTCCTGTCTGGTGCGGCTGGTCCTGCTGGATGGCAGGCCGTTTTTTTGCACGGCGGCTCCGGATCGGCATTTGCTCCAGGTTGGTCCAGACCGGCTGACGGGAATCCGCCGTGGTCTGCTGCCAACCTCGTGAGCGGGCGATCCGGGGCCGCTAAAAGTCCATCGTCAGCCGATTGACGCCGCCAACCCGTTGGGTCTTCATGTTCCAGCCCATTTTTTTTAAAACGTGGTGCATCTTTGTGTTTTCAGTCAACACGTCCGCAGTAAATCCTTTCAAATGCCTCTCTTGGGCAAAGCGCGACAGCATTCTACAGAGGTAAGTCCCGACGCCGACATGCTGATAGGCTTCATCGACCATGATCGACAATTCGGCATAAGGATCCTGAAGACTGAGCCGGTCAAAACGGGCCTCTGCAACAATGCGGTCACAGTCAGGGGCATCGGGCAGCCCGATCAGCGAAAGGGAATGGCGGTAGTCGACGTTGACGTACTCCTGGATATCCGAGTGAAACATGGTTTTGATGGGATAGAAATACCGGTACTCTACCGACTTGTCGGAGAGCCGGTAGAAAAGCTGGCGCATATTCTCCTCGTCGGAGGGTTTAAGAGCCCGAAAACGAACCTCGATGTTTTCCCTGAAGGTCTGTTGGAATCCTATTTCAGCCGGATAGAGATGCGCACTTTCCGATAGAAAGATCTGATCCGGGTAGAGGATTTTTCTTCTCTTCGCCTCTGCCACCAAACCGGCCCGGTCATCCGGGTGGGCGATATCGATCAGCGACTGTGCGCGTTCCCGGACGGAACGGCCCTTCATGTTGACCGATCCATATTCCGTCACCACCGTGGTGACCGATTCCCACAAGCTGAACTGGTTGGGGCGTTTCCGGACCGAAATCAAGATGTTGGGCTTTCCCTCCCGGTTGCGGCTGGTCAGCGCAAAAATGGCCCGGCCGCCTTTGGACGTCAGCGCGCCATTGAAAAAATCGACCATTTCACTGGGGCCTGAGCCCACATTGCCTGTCCCGGTATGCAGGGTGAGCCGCCCCGAGAGGTCTATTTCGCGGGCCGGCAGGACGGAAACGACCTTCGGCGTCCGGCTGATATGAATGGGGTTGAACACCTGGTCGATGCTTCGAAATTCCACCAGGGGATTGTGGTCCAGCCACTGCATGAGCTTTTTCGTGCCGATGGCGTAGGATGTCAGGGATCTGCCTGTTGATTTCACCCACCACCAGGGTCGCCTGGTCGATGGCCGGCAGGGCCACATCCGCACAGACCCCCAGGCTGGAAAAGCCCGCTTCGTTCGGCGGCGTGATCTGGACAAAGGCCACATCGATGGGAATCTGCCCGGACTCGAATACCGCCGGAATCTGGTAATAGCGGCTGGGGATGAAATCGGCAAACCCTTCGGAAACGGCTTCACGGGCTTCCCATCCACTGAAAAAGGTTTTCAGGCGATATTTATTCGAGTGCCGCGCCGTTACCTCGATCGCTTCTCCGAGGCCAACCAGCTGAAACAGTTCCAGGTCCAACAGGTTGCCGGCGTCCGATTCCTTTAAATGCCTGACCAGCGTCAACGGTTCTGACACACCGGTGCCGATGAAGATCCTCATTCCCGGCTTGATTCTCTCCAGCACCTGATCCGGGGTTGAGGTGTGGCCCTTCCAGGTTGAGCCGGACCTGCGCTTCAAAGAAAACCCTCTCTTTCCCATGTGATCTTTACGGGTTATGGCTTTGGAATGTTGATTTTCGGCCCGATCGATCAGGGCTTCACCGGATCATTGCGGTTGATCCTGTTGGCTTTCGATTTTCAAGATTCCGATGCGCCCTCAAGGCGTCGGTCAACGGAAGGCGGTTTGCCGCCCTGATCGCCACACTACCACTGTCCGGCGCATCAAACAAGTTTTGCGATGCCCGTGCAATCCAGGTGCGGTCCGCCGTAAAGTGGAATAGAATCGGGCGGGTTCATCGAAACCCCGCCTCGCATGCTCACCCGCTGAGCAAACCAGTCCGGCCTCAATCCCTTGGGGCGGCCCCCATTTTCGACCGCTTTAAGGTCGCTTCAGCTGGCGTCTCAACTTTTGGGCAAGGTGTCGCCCGGCTCCAATACAGGGGGGGCGACCCGGACGGTTTCGGGATATTTCAACCCGGTCCCGGTGTTAAGCAGCACGACCTTTTCCTCGGGCCGGATCCAGCCGGTACGGGCCAGTTCCATGGCGGCGCTGAGGGTGGCCGCCCCTTCCGGGCAGACAAAGGTCCCCTCACAGGCGGCCAGCAGTTCTTCGGCCCTGAGGATGTCGTCGTCACTCACGGCCACCGCGCACCCATCGGTTTGGTAAATGGCATCCAGGACCAGAAAATCGCCGAGGGCTTTGGGCACGGTGATGCCGAAGGCCAGTGTGTTGGCCCCTTCCCAGAACGCGGATTCGCTCTCTTTTTTCTCCCAGGCGCTGACAATGGGGGCACACCCCGTGCTTTGCACCGCCACCAGGCGCGGCAATTTTCCCTCGATCCATCCCATGGCCTCGAGCTCCTGAAGCGCCTTGTAAATGCCGATGATACCCACGCCCCCACCGGTGGGATAGAGGATGACATCGGGAAGTCTCCAGCCGAATTGTTCAGCGATCTCCAGGCCCATGGTTTTTTTGCCTTCGATTCGGTAGGGCTCCTTGAGGGTGGAGGCGTCGAACCAGCCATGCTCGGCCACGGCCGAGGCCACAATCTTACCGGCATCGCTGATCAGCCCGTCCACCAGATACAGGGAGGCGCCGGCGATGGCGCATTCGCCCCGGGGAATAGGCGGGGCGTCTTTGGGCATTACAATCACCGCTTCGATGCCGGCGGGGGCGCAATAGGCTGCCCATGCCGCCCCGGCGTTGCCGTTGGTGGGCATTGCCAGCACTTTGATGCCAAGTTCCTTGGCTCTGGAAACCCCGACAGCGGCACCACGGGCCTTAAAGGTGCCGGTGGGGATGATGCCCTCGTCTTTCATGTACAAGTTGGGCATATGGACTTTCCTGCCCAACTGATTGAGATGCAGCAGGGGGGTCATCCCTTCGCCTAAACAAACGATATTGTCGCGGTTCCTGACCGGCAGCAGTTCCCGGTAGCGCCACAGGTCGGCATTTCGCGGGATCAGATCCGCCTTGGTGACCGCCCGTTTAACCTTGTCCAGGTCATATCGCACCAGAAGCGGTGAGCCGCAGTCACACAATTGAACCGCGGCCTCGCTTTCGTATGTTCGGTTGCATTTCGGACATTCCAGATGGGTGACAAACATGGTTTCGCGTCCTTTTCTCTGTCAGGGTTGCAGCAACGCCACGGCTTCGACTTCGAATCGGGCGTTTTTGGGCAGGCAGGAAACCTCCACACAGGCGCGGGCCGGGGCGTCGGCAGGGAAAAATTTTCCGTACACCTCGTTGATCTGGGGAAAGTCATCCATGTCGGCGATAAACAACGTGGTTTTGATGACATTTTCCAATGAACTGCCGGCCTCGATCAAGATCGCCTTGAGATTCATCAAGGCCTGGCGGGTTTCGTCCCGGATAGTCGAGGTGATCAGTTCCCCCGTGGCCGGCACGATGGCCAGTTGCCCGGATACAAACACCAGGGTGTCGGTTTTCACGGCCTGCGAGTAGGGCCCGATGGCCCCCGGGGCCTGGTCGGTGCTCACGGTGGCAAGGTTTGACGATCGCATACTCCAACCTCCTTTACGTTTATGGCATGTCTTTGCGGTGCAGGGCAATCACGCCGGTTTCCAGCCCATGGGACCGGCGAGGCCGCTTTTTTCACGGCCTCGTGCCGAACGCCCATGCTTACAGGGTCAATTCCGTTGCGTCGGTGATCCGGCGCCTGAGTTCCAGAAATTTCAGGTCGGCATGTTCCCGGGGGCGGGGCAGATCGACCGGATACACCGCGTCCATGGTTCCCGGGAGCTTGCCTTTCAAGGTGACGATGCGGTCACCGACATAGATGGCCTCATCGATATTATTGGTTACAAAAAGGACGGTGCGCTTGTCCTGCTCCCATATCCGCACCACCTCCTGTTCCATGAGATAGCGGGTCTGGGCATCCAGCTGACCGAACGGCTCATCCAGAAGAAGCACTTCGGGAATGTTCACGTAAGCCCTGGCGATACCCACCCGCTGTTTCATGCCGCCGCTGAGTTGGTGGGGAAAGGCGTCCTGAAACCCGTCCAGCCCGACCAGTTTGATGTAATGATCGGCCAGTTCCCGCCTTTCTTTTTTGGGCATCCCCTTGAACTTGGGCCCCATCTCCACATTGCCCCGGACCGTCCGCCACGGGAACAGGCTGTAGGTCTGGAAGACCATGGCACGATCCGGACCCGGGCCCTGGGGGGTCTCGTTGTTCAGCAGGACCGAGCCGCTGCTGGGGGTTTCCAAACCGGCCAGTATCCGCAGCAGGGTCGATTTTCCGGACTGGCCCGGACCCAGGAGCACCAGGAATTCATTCTCCCGCACATCGAGATCGATGCCCTCCAGTACATGGACCTTCTGGGTGTTTTTTTGGATAAAGGTCTTGCAGATGTTTTCGCAGTGAATTTTACTGGCGGCAGCATTCAATTCGGCATCTCCCTTTTCCATGGGCAAATCAGTTTTTCCAGATAGGTCATCAGCACGCTCAGCCCCCAGGCCGTCAAGGCGATCACGGCCATGCCGGCGATGATCATGGGCGGCTTGCACAAATTCATCCCCAGAATGACGATAAACCCCATGCCGGAGCGGGCCCCGACCAGTTCGGCGGCCAGAACGCAGGTCCAGGCGATGCTCAGCGAAATCTGGAGCCCGGCGAAGATCGCCGGCACCGAGGCAAAGAAGCCGACCTCGAGAATCTGCTGCCGGCGGTTGGCGCCCAGCATCCTGGCCGCATCATAAAGGGCCGGGTCGATGAGCCGGATGCCGTTGTAGGCGTTGAGGATGCAGGGGACGAAACTGCCGATGGCAATGATGAAAATCTTGGATGTCTCCCCCATGCCGAACCACAAAATGGACAGGGATATCCAGGAAATCGGCGGCATCGGCTTGAGCAGGTCGAACACCGGTTTGACGATGGCGTTCACGTAGCGGTTCAGACCCATGAACACGCCCAGGGGGACGGCGATGGCCACGGCGATGGCCCAACCGATAAGCACCCGGCTGAGGCTGGCCCACAGGTGCTGGAACAAGGTTTTGGATGCGAGTTTTTTGAACATCAGCACCCATATCTGCTCAATGACCGTATGGGGTCGGGGAAGAAATTTTCCCAGGATGTCGTAAAGGGCGCACAGGTCCCACACCAGGAGGAAAAGAACGATGGACAGCACATAAAGGCCGTAGCGGTTCTTCAGCGGCCAGGCGAGGGCGTCGAGGGCGCGGCGGATCCGGTCGTTGCCTTTGACGGTATCCGTCGACAGGACTGCAGCGTGTTCATGATTCACCGTCGTTACCTCCGTATCCCGGCCAACAGCCGTTTTTCGATGAGGTCCACCACAATGCCGATAACGAATCCGGTCAGGCCGACCATCATCATGCCGAGCACCACCATGTCCGGCCGGACCAGGCGCCGGCCCATGGTGATGAGAAAACCGAGCCCGGTGTCGGCGGCGATCAACTCGGCAGCCACCAGCGTCGTCCAGCAGGCGGCCAGGGCGATCTGCAAGGCACCGAAAACCATCGGCAAGGCGGAAGGAATACAAATCTGATAGAAGATCTGCCATTTGGTCGCCCCGTAAGTCCGGGCCATCTGAATCAGGGTCGGGTTGGTCAGCTTCACCCCGGTAAAGGAATTGATCACGCAGGGAACGATGCCCGACAGCCAGATGATGAAGACCTTGCCCGACATGCCAATGCCGAACCAGAAAATCGTCAAGGGTATCCAGGCCACGGCCGGAATGGGACGGATCATCTCGAACAGGGGCCGGGCCAGGCCCTCGATGGTGTAAAACCAGCCCATGAGCAATCCCAGCGGGACCCCGAAGGCCAGCGCCAGCATGTAACCGTAGACCGCCTCCTGAAGGCTGACCCAGGTATGGGTGACCAGCAGCGCGCCATCCGGTTTGGTCTGGTACAGCTTGACCACCAGCAGTTTGACCACGTCCGTCGGCGTCGCCAGAAAGACCCGCGGCACGATGCCCACATCCACGATCACCTGCCACGCGCCGAAAAACAGCGCGACGCTGGCAAAGGGCAATATTTTGAGTATGTATTTCCGGGTGCTGGCGTTTGCCATGGTTGCCGCCTTTCTCCTGCCCCGGCCGCGACCTTCGGGCCGGGGGCGTTTCCGGCCCGCGGCGCCGCCGTCAAGCGGCACCGCGGCCGGCCGTTACCCCTACTTTTCTTCGGCGATCATCTTCAGGAACTTGCCGTTGATGAAATGGCCGTTGACCACCTTGTCCATCTCGGCCCGGGTGAATTTGCCCTGCTTGACGAAAAAGTCCGAACTGCCCCTGATCCACTTGTCCATTTCCGACGGCCCGTGGCTGTCGTCGAAAAGGGCGAGCTGCTCCTCGAGCGAATAGACGGTGTGGTTTTCGATGTCCATGCCCGCGTCTTTCACCGACAATTCCTGTCCGGCCCAGTCGTTGAGGAATTTGACGAAGGCCGGGGCGAGCTGGGCACCCTCTGCCTTGAGCCGGTCGATGCCCTTGAGATAGACTTTCAGGGCCTTGGCCACCTGATCCGGGTGCTGGTCGGCGAATTGCTTGGAGACCACCACGAAGTTGGCCTGGTTGGCCCCTTTCTGGGAGTCCATGTTGGCGATGACCCAGCCTTTGGACAAGGCGGTGTACATGAACGGCGCCCAGAGCACCACGGCGTCACCGATGCCCGCGTCGTAGGCGGCCAGCGCCTGGCCCTGGTCCATGTTTTTTACCACGATGTCACTTTCCGTCAGCCCGATCCGTTTGAGCCAGGTGGCCAGGGCGTAGTGACCGGACGACACGGTGGTCACCAGCACCGTCTTGCCCCGCACGGTTTCGGCGGAACCCAAGGTCTCGGGAAAGTATTTGTTGACCCCTTTGGCGGTCAGGATGGGACTGCCCGGCCGCACCATGACCGAGTTGGAGGTGGAGTCGTCGTTGGAGATGGCAATGGCGTAGGCATCGTGGCGCAGGGCCGCCACCAGCCAGGGCACCGCGCCCATGCCGCCCAAAACGGTGCGTCCGGCGGGCAGCGCCTCGACCACGGCCATACCCGAATCGAAATAGGTCAGCTTTTTGCCCAGGTCGATTCCTTCGTCATGGAACCAGCCGTTCTGGATGCCCATCCAGACCGGGAAGGTGGCCAGTTCCGGCAGCCAGCCGGTGTTCAGGGCAACGGTCTTGCTTTTGGAAAATGCCGGGCCCGGTACCAGGAAAACGGCCAGCGCCAGAACCAGGACGATCCATTTTGTTGCCAAGCGGTTTTTTCTCATCTTCTTCTCCTTTGCAATGCGGTTGGGCTCCCCGTTCGGGGAGGTGTATGCGCGCTGCACCTTTGGTCGTAACGCGCTTTGTTTGTCGGATTGGGTCCATCTTTCGGGACTCGCCCCGGCAGGGGTCACCGGGCCGGCGACCCGCCTCCTGCCGGTGGAAGCGGTTACCACCAGCGGATCATGTCGGTCACCTCTTTGCGGATCCTTATGAAGTCTGGGTCCAGATAGTCGCGGGGGCGGGGCAGGTCGACCCGGATGTCTCCTTTGATGGTGGTCGGCTTGTTGCTCAGCACCAGGATCCGTTCGGCCAGGTAGACCGCCTCTTCGATGTTGTGGGTCACGAAGATCACCGTGGCTTTGAGCTTCTGCCACAGCCGGATCAACTCGTCTTCCAGGTAGTAGCGCAGCTTGATGTCGAGCTGGCCGTAAGGCTCGTCCATGAGCAGCAGGTCCGGGTCGGTGGCAAAGGCCCGGGCCACGGCGATGCGCTGTTCCATGCTGGCCGAAATCTGGTTGGGGTAGAGATCCGCGCAGTCGGCCAGCCCCACCAGGTCGAGAATCCGGTCGAGCCGTTCGTTTTTCTCCTTTTGGGGCACGTGTTTGACTTCCATGCCGTAGGCCACGTTGTCCCGAACCTTGCGCCAGGGCAAACTGGTGGGCTCCTGGAACACGTAGGCGATGTTGTGGGTGCGCGGATCGGCCGGCTCTCCGTTGATCCAGATGTCGCCGGCGGTGGCCGGGATGAGTTTGCTGAGCGTGTTCATGAAGGTGGTCTTGCCGCATCCGGTCGGGCCGACGATGCTCACCAGTTCGCCCCGGTCGATGTTGAAAGAGATATCGTTCAGGACCACCAGCTCGTCGAACGCCTTGGTCAGGTTGCGAACTTCGATGTATTGGGCGGTGCCGCTTGCTTCGGCCATGGCTTATCCCCCGGGCTGGGTTAGGGCTGAATAGGTTCCCCGCCGGTTCCGACGATGGCGCCGATGACGTCCTGGATGATCCGGGCGATGAGACGGCAGTCCTCGAGGGAAAACGTCAGCGGAATCCGAAAGTCGCACATGAAATCGAGGACCCTGCGGGTGGCGGGCAGATCGGGCATGTCCTGTATGTAGGCCCAACTGTCAAAGGAACTGGTGAACCCGTTGGGCTCGGACCATCCGAACCATTTGATCTCCACCCCCCGTTCGGCGCATCCGGCCAGGAAGTTCTCGACCTGCCCGCGGTTGACCCCTTGGAGCGTAAACTGGATGGAACTGCCCACATAGGCTTCCCGGCGGTCCCGTACGGGCACCTGCACGTGGTCGATGGCGTTGAGCGCGGTTTCCAGCAGGCGGTAGCGTTCGTTCCATCGCCGGCACTGGGTGTCGAGTCTGCGGAGCTGGGGACGGAGCAGGGCGGCACGTAAATTGTCCATACGCATGCTGAAGTTGGGGATGATCGTCTTGTACTTGTCGAAGACCGCCATTGACGGCCGGCTGACATGGCGCTCATAGAGCATGTAGGAGCCGGAAAAGAGGATGGCCCGGGCCATCACGTCGTCGTCATCGGTGACCAGCAGCCCGCCTTCCCCGGAATTCATGTGCTTGTAGGTCTGGGTGCTGTAACAGGCGACGGCGCCGAAGGTGCCGCTGCGTTTTCCGTCCCAGCGGGCGCCCATGGTGTGGGCGCAGTCTTCGATGAGAACCAGGCCGTGGCGGCGGCAGGCCGCCATGATCCGGTCCATGTCGGCGATGTGCCCCCGCATGTGGGATAGCAGGAAGAAGCGGGCGCCGCTCCCGGCGGCTTTGCGATCCAGGTCGTCCAGATCGATGGTGTAGTCGTCGGTGATTTCCACCAGGATGGTCCGGCCGCCGGCATTTTCGATGGCCCCGGGCACCGGCGCCAGGGTGTAGGCGTTGCACAGCACGGCGTCGCCGGGGCGGACGCCGGCGCTTTCCAAGGCCAGGTAGATGGCGCTGCCGCAGGAGGCGCAGGCCAGGCAATAACGGGTGCCCATATAAGCGGCGAACTCGGTTTCCAGCAGGGCGGCCTCGGCGGTTTCCCCGGCGGCGGTGTTGTACCGATGCAGCCGGCCGCTTTCCATGATGGCCACCGCCCGGCGGACGCTTTCCTCAGGCAGCGGTTCCTGCCGGGTGAACTCTTTGGTAAAAACCAATGGGTCGGAACATTCCACATCCATATCCTCTCCTTGGGCGGCGGCCCCGTCCGGACCGCCGCCTGAAATCCTTTTCTCAGGCTCAGTTCGCCGGCGGTGTATAAACCTCGAAATCAAAGGACTCGTCCGGGAAGTATTTTCGCAGCCGGACATCGGCGGCCCGGGCATGCCCCTCCATGCCTTCGATGCGGGAGATACGCGAGGCCACCGCGCCGATTTTCAGATTGGCCGCTTCGGTCAGTTTCTGGTAGGTAACGGTTTTGATGAATTTCCCGACGCTCAATCCGCCCGAATAACGGGCCGCCTTCTTGGTGGGCAAAATGTGGTTGGTGCCCGACGTCTTGTCTCCGTATGGAACCGTGCAGGCTTCGCCGAGAAATAACGAACCGTAGTTGGTCAAGTTGTTTACCCACCAGTCAAGGTCTTCCGCAATGACCTGCACGTGCTCGGCGGCGTACACGTCGTTGACTTCGGCCATCTCTTCGCGATCCGCGCAGAGCACCACTTCGCCGTAGTCCCGCCAGGCAGCCTCTGCGACCTCAGGGTTGGGCAAGTCGCCGATGACCTTGGGCATCCACTCGAGGACGGCTTGGCCCACGGTTTTCGAATCCGTGACCAGCCAGACCGGGGAATCGTAGCCATGTTCCGCCTGGCTCATCAGATCCATGGCGACGATATAGGGATCCGCAGTCCGGTCGGCCAGAATGAGCGATTCCGTCGGACCGGCGAACACGTCGATGCCGATCTGCCCGAAAAGAATTCGTTTGGCTTCGGCTACGAACCGGTTGCCCGGGCCCACGATCACATCCGCCGGGTGGCCCGTGAAATGCCCATAGGCCAGGGCCGCGATGGCATGGGCACCGCCCATCATCATGAACACATCGGGCTTGCACAGGGATACCGCATAGAGAATGGCCGGATTGATGGTCAATCCGTCGTGGGACGGTGAAATGGCCGTCACAAAAGGGACACCGGCCGCTTTGGCGGTGGCGATGCTCATGATGGCCGAGGCGGCATGGGCAAACCGACCTCCGGGAATATAACAGCCTGCACAATTGCACGGAATCAACCGCTGGCCCAGCGTCACACCGGGATAGATTTCCGTCTCGAACTCTTTCATGCTTTCCCGCTGTTGGACGGCGAACCCGTAAACCTGATCGTAGGCGAACGTTAAGTCCTCCTTGAGCTGATCGGGTATCGCGGCGCCCTGGGTTTCGATTTCCTCCGGGGACAATATCAGTTTGCCGCTCCAATTCTCGAATTTTGCACCGTAGTGGCGGCGAAACGCCTCTTCTCCGTTTTCACGAACATCCTTCAGGATCCCTTCGACGATTTCCTGTGTTTCCCGTTCATCGGTTTCCGGTGTTTTTGCGGCTTTTTTCAAATATGAACTCATCTCTGGTCTCCTCCTTCTGCTCACATGCATTGTTTAAAACACGTCCGAATTCAACCCTGTAAAAAAAGAAAAATTGCCCTCCAATCTCCTCATGGTTCCTTTTTTCGGCCAACTAAAGCCGATTAGAAATTGTGGCGTTGATGGAACAAAAGGCAGAATGCATGCCACCAGCGGAAAGAAATTATCCGGCGTTTTTCAGGGCGGTTGCCGATTCTCAGCGTGAGGACGGATCGGGTATAGAAAAAAAACTTTTTCCATTCTGGAAAATTATCCGACACGGGCGCGGCTATCCTGCCGTTTCCTGTTTCCTTCATCGTTCATTGACTGTTAGTTCTGCTCGATCCGGCGGTATAGAAAGGCCCTTCGAGTCGGGGAATCCTCATTGGCAGCCGGTTCTCTGAATTGGGGACCTTATGGGGCGGTAAGCAGAAACGGCCCGGCAAACCCGATGGCAGCAGGCTGGTGGGAGAGATTTCCAATACACGCGTTTTCTTTTTTTCTTCGGTGGGCGCGCTGTGGGGACCTGCATCCCGTTTCAATCGGGATGCTGATTTTCGGGTGGGGATGGAACTGCTCGAGGCGATATGGATTTGAACCGCATTCGCAGCTGCTGATGGCTGCTACACGAAAAACGGGTTGACCCAAAAGACAGTTTTCCTGCGAGAACATGTCACCGGCCTGAAATGGGACGACGCCCCATCTGTTGTGGCGAGTCTGAACGCCGGCAGTGATATCTGTCACGCCATATCGGCGGGGCGGCGGCGTCTTGAGATGCCGGCCGTGAATGGCAATGACAGATCGCATCACCCTTCAGCCCGGTCTCTTCTACTTTCCGGTTTTTTGTTTGAGAAAGCCGGGCTGCCTGAACGCCGGGGACGGGTAGTCGTAAAACCCGGCACCGCATTTTGCCCCCAGCCTGCCCTGGTCCACCCGGCGCTTCAAAAAGGCGGCATTGGCCTCGCCCTGCGGCTCCCTGGTGGCCCTGGCCCAGTAGTCGGTGACCTTCCACACCGTGTCCACGCCCACACTGTCCATCATGCCGAAGGGCCCCATGGGGGCCTGAAGCACTCCCATCCAGGCCCGGTCGATGTCCTCGACGGCGGCCACCCGGTTGGATGCCAGGGTCAGCGCACTCTTGAACAGGTCGCTGAGCATGGCGTTGAACACGTAGCCGAAATTCTCACGTTCCAATACGATGACGGTCTGCTGCAGGCGCTCGGCAAAGGCCCGGATCAGGGCCACCGAATCGGCCGACGTGCCCGGGTGGGGCATCACATCCACGACATCGGTGAGCAGAATATCGTGAAAGTGGAATGCAAGGAAGCGATCCGGCCGCCCGGTGGCCTCGGCGAACATGGAGGGGACCAGGGTGGACGTGTTGGTCGTGAACACCGTTCGCTGCGGGCACAGGCGGTTGAATGTCGAGAAGACCTCGCCCTTGAGTTCGGGGTCCTCCGGCACCGATTCGGTGACGATGTCGACGTCGACGGCGGCGGAAACGGCATCGTCGGTATAGGAGATACGATTTAAAATCGCCGGTGCGTCTTCGGCATCGATTCGGCCGTTTTTGATGAAGCCCCGGACCAGGCGGTCCACGCGCCCGCGCGCCCTGTCGAGCATGTCCGGCGCCTTGTCGTAGATCCTCACTTCAAACCCGTGAACGGCGCATAAAAAACCGATTTGATGCCCCATGGTTCCTGCGCCGAGGGCCAGAATCCGTTTTACCTGATCAATTTTCATAACCGTCTTCCTTTATCTGTCATTTTCTCATACTGTTCCCGCAACGCCGGCAGGAACCGGCCGAGGTCCTCGATGACTGCATAATGGGCCACCTTCAGCATGGCCGCATCGGGATCCGTGTTGATGGCCACGATGGTCTGGGACGTTCGCATGCCGGCCAGATGCTGGGGGGCGCCCGAGATGCCGCAGGCCAGATAAAGGGCCGGCGCCACCGTGCGCCCCGTCTCACCGACCTGACGGGAATGGGGCAGCCAGCCCAGGTCGCACGCGCCCCGTGATCCGGCGACGGCGGCGCTCTTAAACATGGCGGCCACGGTGTCGAGCAGGCCTGCCTGTTCAGGTGTTCCCAGGCCGCGTCCGCCGGCCACGACGACCTGAGCCTTCTTCAGGGCCTGGTCCGCCTCCTTTCGTCGATCGATGCGCCGGGGAATGGCACCGGGATCCGTGTCCGGCAGGCGCCGGATCGCCACCGGCAGCGGGACATCAGGCACCGCCGTCGGCATCGAGGGGGAGCCTGTGCCCGGCATGATCGTCATGACCAGCGGCGTGGTGCCGACAGACACCGTCCGGCAGAGCTTGCCGCCGAAAATCGACCGTTTCAGCTCAAAATGGCCGTTTTTTTCAGCGATGGCTTCAACGGCGGTAACGCAGGGTACGTTGAGCCGCCATGACAGGGTGGCCGCAGCCTGGCAGGCGCGCATGGTGTGAGGGAAGCAGACGGCCCGGGGCGCGTATTCGTCAACCAGACCCGCGACCCCTGAAGCGGTCATGGACGGGTTGGGAAAGCGGCAGCGCGCATGCTCCAGCACGATGACGGATATGCCGGCAGACGCGGACCAGGTGCGTGCCGGCTCGTCACTCCCGTATCCGGTCAGCACGCCGACCGGACGGCCTCCCAGCCGTTCTGCCAGCTTGAGGGCCTGTTTGCCCAGATCCCCGGAACCGGCCGAGAGGCGGCCATCGATGGTTTCTCCGACCATCAGAACGGTGCCGCGGTCACTGCTTTGCATTCTGTGCACTCCTGTTCCTGCCGATCCTTATTTCAACCATCCCTTTTCGTTAAACACGTGCAGCAATGTGTCTGCCTTCTCGACGAGCGTCCCTTCGATGACCCGGCAGGTGGATGCCCTTTGCGGACAGGCCACACGCAATCCTTCCACGGGTGGAAACCGGTCCTCCGTTTCGTCCGGGACGACCCGCACGATCGGCTGGCGGCGGGATCGCAGGGTGTTCGACAGGGACGGGTAGCGGGGAACCTGGCGTCCGGTCTGAACGGTGACCAGCGCCGGCATGGTCAGTTGGACGATTTCAGCCATCCCGCCTTCCATCTCGCAGGCTGCGGTAATGCTGCCGGCCGGCAGGTCCGGGATGAGTTCCACCGCAGCCACGGCGCAGGGCAGGCCGAGCGCGGCAGCGATCATGGGGCCGGTGGTGCCGTTCATGTCGTCTTCGGACATGGCGCCGGCCAGGATCAGATCGTAGCGTTTGCCCTCGGCGAAGCGGGCAATGGCCTGCGCCGTGCGTTGCGCCGATCGACCGGCCGTGTCCATATCCAGGTGGATGCCCGTGTCGGCGCCCATGGCCAACGCGCGCCGGATGGTGTCCCGAACCCGTTCCGGTCCGGCCGACAGGGCAGCTACGGTGACATCCCCACAGGTCTCCCTGATCGTCAGGGCGGTCTCCAGGGCATGGGCGTCGTAATGGTTCATGTTCCAGGCGACAGCGGTTTCGTCGATCCACCCGCCGGCGATGGTCAGTGCTTCTCCGGCGGCGAGATCGGGTACCGTTTTGATACAGACCAGAATAGCGGTTGACATGGTTTCCTCACCGTTGGGTTATCCCGCTTAAATCATGAAATGCGGCCCGTGGCAATAGAAAAACGAGCGTTCGCTATATTTTTATTGACTTTGATCGCCCCTGGCCTGTACAAGACAGGCAATGGGCTGTCAGGCACAATGATTGATTTCCACGAACCGATTCGGGGACACCACTCCATGAGCACCTTGTATATGATCCGACACGGGCAGGCCTCCTTCGGGGCTGCGGACTATGATGACCTCTCTGCCGCGGGACGGCAGCAGGCCCGTCTGCTGGGCGATTTTTTTGTCCGGGCCGGCATCCGCTTCGATGCCTGCTGGTCGGGCACCCTGCGGCGACAGCGGCAGACGGCCGGAGAAGTCCGCGCACGGTGTCGGGATGCCGGGCAGGGGATGCCCGGCCCGACGGAAACGGCAGATTTAAACGAATACGACTATGAAGCGGTGCTGCGGGCGCTGATCCCGGTCATTCAGCAGGAAGACCCCGGGTTCATCAATGATGTGGGCAACATGCTGTCCGACCAGCGGGCTTTCCAAAAGGTGTTTGGCCGGGTGATGACCCGTTGGGCGTCCGGCCGGGATAACCTGGACGGCGTCCGCCCGTGGTCCGATTTTTCGGCCCGGGTGACCGGCGTCCTCGAGAATTTAATGTCGGCCGGTGACAGGGGCCGACAGGTGGCCGTATTTACCTCCGGCGGCCCGATCGCCGCCCAGGTGGGCCGGGTCATGGGCCTGGGTGCCGAAAAGACCATCTCCCTGTCCTGGCAGCTGGTCAATGCATCCCTTACCCGGTTTACCTTCAGCCGGGAGCGAATCACCCTGTCCACATTCAATGAATATGGCCATTTAAGCTTCAACGGTGGGGCCCGGCTGGTGACGTACCGGTAAGGCCGCCGTTTGACCACCAACCCCTTCAGACCCCGCAGTCAAAGGATGGATACGATGGATTTTACGATTTCGGAGAAAATGCATGTGATCCTGGAGATGATGGATGAGTTCGTGAACAAGGAACTGATTCCCCTGGAGCCGGAGTTCCTCAACCGGGAATTCGTGGATCTGCTCCCCGTTCTGGAGGAAAAGCGCCGGCTGGTCCGGCAGATGGAGCTGTGGGCACCCAACCATCCGAAGGAACTGGGCGGCATGGGCCTGGACCTGGTCGAGCACGCCCTGGTCTCCGAGGTGCTGGGACGAACCCCCATCGGCCACTACGTGTTCAACTGCCAGGCCCCCGATGCCGGCAATATCGAAATCCTCCACAAGTACGGCACCGCGGCCCAGAAGGATCGGTACCTGGGGCCCCTGGTGGCGGGACGGATCCGCAGCTGTTTTTCCATGACCGAGGTGGACATGCCGGGTTCCAATCCGGTCATGATGGAAACCACGGCCGAAAAAGACGGGGACGACTATGTCATCAACGGACAGAAATGGTACACCACCTCGGCCGATGGTGCCGCCGTTGCCATTGTCATGGCCGTGACCAATCCCGAGGCCTCCCCCTACCTGCGGGCCAGCATGATCCTGGTGCCCACCGACACACCCGGTTTCAACCTGGTGCGCAACATCCCGGTGATGGGCCACCGGGGAACCGATTACGCCTCCCACGCGGAAATTCTCTACCAGAACTGCCGGGTGCCCCGGGAGAACCTGCTGGGCCCCGAAGGACACGGTTTCGTCATTGCCCAGGATCGTCTGGGGCCCGGACGCATTCACCACTGCATGCGCTGGATCGGCATCGCCCAGCGCGCCTTCGACCTCATGTGCCGGCGGGCCAATACCCGTAAAATCTCGCCGGACGGACGAACCCTGGGCTCGAAGCAGATCATCCAGGCCTGGATCGCGGAGAGTGCCGCAGATATCCAGGCGGCACGGCTGATGACCCTGCATGCCGCCTGGAAGATCGAAAAGGAGGGCGCCAAGGCTGCCCGCCATGAGATCTCTTTCATCAAGTTCGTGGTCGCCAATACCCTCCAGCGGGTGGTGGACCGGGCGCTGCAGGTGCACGGCGGTTTGGGCATGACCGACGACACGGTGCTGGCTTATTTTTTCCGCCACGAACGTGCGGCGCGCATTTACGACGGGGCCGATGAGGTCCACAAAATGTCCGTGGCCCGGCACATCCTGCGGGCCCATGCCGAAAAGGGGTAGGGGCGGTTTCGGGGGATAGGGCTCTGGTATACGGTTTCACAGTTCACGGTTCCGGTTGATGGCTGCCGGGATGATTATGAGGTCGGAGGGATGAGGACAGTGGACGCCGGAATTGGGGGGTTGAGAGATTGAGGAATTGTAATGAATCTGAAGTCGTTTGAAACGCAGGTGGCGGTCTCCACCGAGGATATCTGCCGGGAGATTTTCCGGAACCGGTCGGGCTCCATCAGAATCAAAAAGGAGCGGGTGGCGGTCGGAAACCTGGTGAAGATTTTCAAGGCGACCCTCAAACTGGCAAACAACAAGGGGTTTCACGCCATGAGCCTGCGGGATCTGTGCGCGGAAAGCGGCATGTCCATGGGCGGTCTATACGCCTACTTTAAAAACAAGGAGGAACTGCTCACCCTCATCCAGGAGCAGGGCAGGGCCATCGTGGCCCGGGTGATGGGGGATCAGCTGTCCGGCATCGACGATGCGGACCGGGCGCTGGACGTGGCCGTCCGCAGCCACCTGTACCTGTCCGAGGTGCTGCAGCCCTGGTTTTTTTTCTCGTACATGGAGACCCGTTTTTTCAACGCCGCGGAGGGCAGGCGCGCCATAGACGGGGAATTGCAGACCGAAGGCATTTTCTCCGACATCCTGCAAAAAGGGATCGCCGGCGGGCAGTTTGCCATCGGCGACCCGCTGCTGGTGGCCGCGGCCATCAAGGCCCTGCTTCAGGACTGGTACCTGAAACGCTGGAAATACCGCCGGCGGAAGATTTCGGTCGAAGCCTACGCGGACTTTGTCCTTTCTTTGATCAGCGCATACGGCGCCGGAAAACACGCTAAAGGAGCCAACCATGGGGTCGCTTGATCAGGCCGGTGCGGTTCGTCAGGGGGAATCGCTGGACGCCGAAACGATCGTGGACCATCTGAGGAAAACGCTGCCCGGACTCGACGGACCGATAACGATACATCAGTTCCACAGCGGCTTCTCCAACCTGACCTACCTGATGACCGTCGGAAGCACCGAACTGGTGCTGCGCCGTCCCCCCTTCGGGAAGAAAGCCACGACGGCCCACGACATGGGCCGGGAATACCGGATCCTGCGCGCCCTGAAGCCGGTATTTCCCTATGTTCCCGAACCGCTGGCCTATTGCGACGATCCGGCGGTGATGGGGGTTCCGTTTTATGTGATGGCGCGCCTGCAGGGGGTCATCCTGAGAAAAGAACTGCCTGAAGGCCTGATGCTGGATGCCTCGGACACCGGCCGGCTGTGCCGGCAATGGGTGGATGTGCTGGGTGAGCTTCACCGGCTGGACTACCGGGGGTGCGGGCTGGCGGACCTGGGCAACCCGGACGGCTATGTGTCCCGGCAGGTCCACGGCTGGTCAGGGCGATTCCGGGATGCCCGCACCGATGACGTTCCCGATTTCGAACCGGTCATGGCCTGGCTGCATGCCGGCATGCCCGCAGACCATGACCGGCCGGCCCTGATTCACAACGATTTCAAGTTCGACAACGTGATCCTCGATCCCGCCGATCCCACCCGCATTACCGGTGTGCTCGACTGGGAGATGGCCACCGTCGGGGATCCGCTCATGGACCTGGGGGCCTCACTGGGCTACTGGGTCGAACCGGGTGACAGCGAGGAACTGAAATTGATCGGTACCCTGCCGACCCTGAGTCCGGGTATGCTGACCCGGCGGCAGATTGTTGCCCTGTATGAGAAAAAAACCGGAACGGCCATCGACCACTTTGCCTGGTACTATTGTTTCGGCCTGTTCCGCCTGGCGGTGATCGCCCAGCAGATTTATTACCGCTACTACCACGGCCAGACGACCGACGACCGCTTTCAGATGCTGGGGGCCGCCGTAGGGATCCTGGAAAAGGCGGCGGCAAGGGTCATGAAAACGGGAACGTATTGAGAGGAGATATTGATGGTATCATTTGATCTTAAAGGCCGCATCGTTCTGGTCACCGGGGCCAGCCGGGGCATCGGCCGGGCCGTTGCCGAAACGCTGGCCGATCAGGGGGCGGAGATCATCCTGGTGAGCCGCAAACTGGATCGCCTCGAAGCGGCCGCCGCTGAAATTCGAGAAAAAGGAGGCCGCGCGGCCGGTTTCGCATGCAACATGGGCAGCCTCCCGGATATTGACACCCTCTGCGAAGAGATTCGCAAGCGGTACGGCCGGCTGGACATCCTGGTGAACAATGCCGCCACCAACCCCTATTTCGGTGAGATGGCCGCCATCGATGAATCTGCCTGGGGGAAAACCCTGGACGTGAACCTGAAGGGGCCTTTTTTCATGATTCAGAAGACCATTCCCCTCATGCAGGCCGCCGGCGGGGGGGCGGTGGTGAACGTCTCCTCGGTCAACGGCATCCGGCCGGCGGCCTTTCAGGGCGTTTATTCCATCACCAAGGGGGCCCTGATTACCATGACCCGGGCCTTTGCCAAGGAGCTGGCGCCCCACCGGATCCGCGTCAATGCGCTGCTGCCGGGCTTCACCGATACCAATTTCTCATCGGTGCTGATGAACGACGAGGAAATTTACAAGATGGTGGTCGATCAGATTCCCCTCGGGCGCCATGCGGCCCCGGCCGAGATGACCGGTGCGGTGCTGTACCTGGTGTCCGAGGCGGCATCCTACACCACCGGCGCCTGCCTGACCTGCGACGGCGGCCTGCTGGCCTAGCGGATGCGGAGGTCCTGCCTTCGGCTGGCTTATGGATGCCGTGTCACTTGCCGGTAATACTCGATAAACGCGTTTCTCTGCCATTTCTGGAAAAACAGATCGTTATGCCCCCCTTCCACGCATTTTATCTGCTCACGGGGCACCAGATCTTTGGCATGCCGCAGGGTGATACGGGCTGGAACCAACTGGTCGGATGTCTGGAGGAAAAAACAGACTTTGTATCCGTGCTCCTGCAATTTTTTTAAGGGCATTTTGATCCGGTAATGCACGATATCATTCACTTCCCGCAAACTTCGGACAATATTGGTCAGGGACTTCGCCGTCCAGGTGCGGATGCCGACTTTTTCGTTCTTTCCGAAACCGATCTTGTCCGGATGGCTGGATACCGGCTTCAGGTACCCGCAAATCGCGTGCTTCCACAAAAAACGAAAAATATGTTTGGCCATGTTTAGATTTTCGTCGAATCCGGGGGGATTCACCAGAATGAGGGATTTCACCAGACCCTTGTACCGAAGCGGGTCGTCCAGCAGCACCCTGACCAGTTCAAATGCCGAGTAGGACTGGGCCACCACATTGATTTCCTCGATGCGGTCAGACCGTCGCAATTGCTCCAGATAATCCTTGAGTGCATCCGGCCGTTCTTTGACGGGGTTGATTTTGAAGTCCAAAGGCCCGCCGATCGGATTTTCGATGGACGCCACTTCATACCCGGCCTCCAGAAAGGATTTGATCAGCTTCTTGCGGTCCGTGACGGGGATGCTGGTGCCGCCGAGAAGCAATACCGGCTTTTTGAAGTTTTCACTCGGAACCGGGAAGCCATATCTCCGGAGATCCATCCCGTCAACGTAAAAGGTCCCGTATTTTTTCCCTTTGGGGTCGACCACCGGGACAATTTTATGGGGGATGTTCAATAAATTGTCCTCGTCGCCCAGATTGACGCTCTCCGTCATGAACCGGGCCTCTTCCCGATTGGCGAAATCATCGTAATCGATAGCCATCGAAAGGATTTCCATCGCATAGAAGGTGCCGTTGAAGAGGATTAAATACGGTATCTTGAACAATGCCCAGAAGGCGGGCCGCAGCCTTAGTTTTCCACGGAAAAAAAGGATCATGAGCGTGAAAAGATATCCGCCCACGGCGGGCAACCGAAGATAGAACGGCAGGGACAGCCGCCTGGCATACTTCAATAAGGGGCGGCCGCGCCGGTACGTCGCACGATAATTGAAAACGGATCTGCAAAGCCACACATACATCTCTTCCAATTGTTCTTTGGAGACGCCTTTTGGCTTGAAGACCACATTTCGAATGTTGTACTTCTGAGGATTGCTTGTCAGCAGTCTTTTTTCTTCGGCGAATTCATCCCGGATTTCCGTTCCTGGGTAGGGGGTTAAAATGTTGACCAGAACGTGCAGCAGATGGTTTTCGTCCAGGAAGGACTTCAATGCCTCCGTGCTTTTCCAGGTGGTCCCGTCTTCACCGATTATCGTTGAAGCGATCACGCGGATACCGTGCCGCTGGATGTTCCCGACTGCCTCGGCGTAGCGCCGGGGCTGGTTCATCCGTTTGTTCATTTTTTTAAGAATATCCGGATCAACGCTTTCGACGCCGACGAATACATGAAGACAGTTGGAATCCGCCATCGCCTCCAGCAGATCTTCATCGAATCCGATGTCGATATTCACCTGCGTGTACCAGCCGATGATAACGTCCTTGTCCTCCTGATACTGTTTTAATGCGCGGCACACGGCCAGTGCATGATTCCGGTCGATGGCGAAGTTGTCATCGATAAACGCGATGTTGCCCATGAATTTCTTGCAGCGTCCATCTTTTCCGTCCCGGAAAACAAACTCCTTTTTGGGTTTCAGTTTCAGCAGGGCATCCAGTTCAGCGATGACCTGTTCAGGCAGTTTTTTACGTATTTTCCGCCCGTTTTGCTTGGTCACCGTGCAAAATTTACAATTGTAGGGGCACCCCCGGGTGGTTTGCAGGTAGGTGTAGGCGTAGCTTCTGTTTTTTACCAGATCGTACCTGGGGGGGGTCGATCGTTCCAGATCGGGAAATCCATCGGCTTTGTAGCATCGCTTCAATTTCCCGTTTTCAGTGTCATCAATGACCGTCTCCCATAAATCCTCAGCCTCGCCGACCACCACGCTGTCGACATACCTGAGCGCTTCGTCCGGGCTCATGGACGCATGGATGCCTCCCATGACGACTTTTGCACCGCGCCTTTTAAATTCGTGTGCGATCTCGTACGCCCGTTTGGCTTTAAAGGTCATGGCGGTGATACCCACCAGGTCGACCGGTTCGTTAAAATCGATGTCCTCTATTTCCTCATCGATAATCCTGACTTCATGGCGAGACGGCGTATGCGCCGCCAGGGTCGGAAGCGCCAGGGGCATCCCCAGGGTGACCTTCTTGAACGGCTGCATGGTAAACAATGCTGCAGCCACATCGTTGGTGTACAGATCTCGGCCTTCTTCAACAGCGCAACTGGGATTGATCAGAAAGATTTTCATGGTGTCTATGGTCGCAGAGTGAGAAATTCTTGTTGCCGGCCCCGCCTTCCGGGGTATGGATTAATTTAAATCGCGTGCCGCATCCGGATTCCCGCTAATATTGTTCAAGTTATTGGAATTTAATTTAAAACAGGAATTTTACCCATACCGGCGTCGTTGGCTCGCCCAACGGTTTCGGCCCACCAACCCATAATTGAATTTTCGATGCTTTGCAAGGATTGGTGTTGCCGATGGCCATGTTCAAATGTGCTGAACCTTGATTTTAAGCATCATGTCACCGCGGGTGCCGTCGGATTTCGGGCGGCCCACGCCCTTTAACCGCAGTACCTGGCCGTCGGCGATGCCCTGGGGGACGACGACATGGTAAAGGCGTTTCTGCAGTCCCCAGGGGATGGTGACCAGTTTGCGTGCGCCCACCATGGCCTCGTATTGGGTGATGGTGAGGCTGCCGTACAGGTTGGCCGCTTCCTCGCCGCGCCCTGTTTTGATCACCTGGAAACGGTGGGAGCGCTTCTTTTCCGTGGCGTGGCGAAGCCGGTCGGTGACACCGGTAGCCGGTATGCGATCGAACAGCTTTAGAAAAAGGACGCCGAATACGAATCCGCCGATGTGGGCCCACCAGGCGATTCCGCCGGCATGCCCGGAGCTTCCGGCCGCATTTAAAAACTGCAGGACGAACCAGATCCCCAGGAAAAAGAAGGCCGGTATCTCCACGAACCAGGGAATGAAGATGATCGGGATCAGCGTGAGAATGCGCGATCCCGGATAGAGGATAAAATAGGCGCCCATGACCCCGGCGATGGCCCCGCTGGCCCCGATGGTGGGAATGTTGGAGTGGGCGTTGAGCAGCAGGTGCGACATGCCCGATGCCAGGCCACACAGCAGGTAAAAAGCGATGTAGCGCGCCGATCCCAGCCGGTCTTCCACGTTGTCGCCGAAAATGTAAAGGGTCCACATGTTCCCTATCAGGTGCATGAATCCGCCGTGAAGGAACATGAAGGTGAACAGGGACAGCAGGTTCTGGCCGAATGAGAAATAGGCCGCGACCCGGGGAACGGTGAATTTTGCCGGGACCAGGCCGTAAAGGTAGACAAAATGGTCCTGGGCCGGCCCCTGGGCCAGCTGCACCAGGAAAAACACCACGTTGATGCCGATGAGGGTGTTGTTGACCACCGGAACGGATTTGGAGGGCGTGGTGTCGCGAATAGGTATCATATCATTACGGGTTGAGGGATTGGCGAATTAGGGGATTGAGGAATTAAAACGCAAACAGACGATCGGGTGACGGGGAAAATGCCGTTTTCTTCAATAATCCCTTGATTCCTAAATCCCCCAATTCCTCAATTCGCCGTTATGGTCATGCTCAGGTCCACGGCCACGGCGGAGTGGGTCAGGGCGCCGATCGAGATCAGGTCCACCCCGGTCCTGGCCAGTTCCCCGAGCCGCCTTCGGGTCACCCCGCCGGACACTTCCACCAGCGCGCGTTTGTCGATCAAGCGGACGGCCCTGCCGATCTGATCCAGGTCCATGTTGTCGAGCATGATGATATCCGCACCGGCCGTCAGCGCCTCCTGCACCTCTTTCTGGGTGGACGCCTCCACCTCGATCTTGACCAGGTGGGAGATCGCCGCCCGGGCCTTTTTAACCGCATTGGCAATGCCGCCGGACACGGCGATGTGGTTGTCCTTGATCAGCACGCCGTCATACAGGCCCATGCGATGGTTGTGGGCCCCGCCCACGCGAACCGCATATTTTTCAAGCACCCGCCATCCCGGGGTGGTCTTGCGCGTGTCCACCAGTTTCACCGACGTCCCGGCAACCTCACCGACATAGTCGCGTGCCTGTGTCGCGATACCGGACAGGCGCTGAAGAAAGTTCAAGGCGGTGCGCTCCCCTTTCAGCAGAGTCCCCAGGGTGCCCCTGATCCTGGCCACGGTGCTGCCGGAGGGGATCCGGTCGCCGTCCGTGAAAAGGGCGTCGAATTCAATTTCCGGTTCCAGGGCGGAGAAGACTCGGCCGGCAACCCCCAGGCCGGCGATCACCAGGTCCTGCTTGGCGATGATGATGCCCGTTCCACGGGTCTCCGGTGCAACCAGGTTGCCGGTGGTGATATCGCCGGGGCCGATGTCTTCCTTCAGGGCCAGTTGGATCAGGTCGTCTGTGGTGTGCATGGTTTCATTCCATCATGGACGTGATGCGCGCCAGGGTGGCCTCCAGCGCATGCTGCTTTTCCAGTTTGGCCGCGTGCTTTTCACGGACGCCCTCGACCACTTCGGCCGGTGCCTTCTTGAGAAAATCCTCGTTGCCCAGTTTTTTATTCATGCCGGACAATTCCTTGGTCAGCTTGGCGATTTCTTTTTCCAGGCGCGCCTGCTCCCTGGCAAAATCGATGATGCCTTCCAGCAGCACGTAAATCACTGCCCCGTCGACCAGCACCGTGGCCGCCGCCCGGGGACGCTGGATGGCCGCGTCAACGGAAATACCGTTGAGGCGGGCCAGGTTTTCGATGAGTTCGCGGTTCTCTTCTATCACCTGGCCGGTCTCCGTGTCCTCGGGATGGACGGCCACGGTCAGGGCCGTAGACGGGGATATGTTCATCTCCCCGCGCACGTTGCGGATACCGGTGATCACGGCCATCACCGTTTCCATCTGCGTCTCGGAGGCCGGATCGTCGCCGGGCCGGATGTGGTCCGGCCAGGCCGCTTTCATAATCGAGCCCTCGGTGCCGGGGAACGACTGCCAGATCTCCTCGGTGACGAAGGGGGCAAAGGGGTGCAGCAGGATCAGCGCCTCTTTGAAGACGTGCCACAGCACCGACAGGCTGGCCGCTTTTTCCCGGGTGCCGGCCTTGTCGTACAGGGTGGGCTTGATGGCCTCCAGGTACCAGTCGCACAGTTCATGCCAGACGAACTGGTAGACGGCGCTGGCGGCCTCGTTGAACTTGTAGGCATCCAGGGCCGCTTCGGTCTGCCGGGCCACCCGGTTGAGGCGGGAGAGGATCCAGCGGTCCTGCAGGGAAATGTGTTTCTCATCGATGGCCTCGAAGCCCGCTTCCAGGTGCATGAGCGAGAACCGGGCGGCGTTCCAGAGTTTGTTGATGAAGTGGCGGTAGCCTTCGACCCGCTTTTCACTCATTTTCACATCCCGGCCCTGGGCGGCAAAGGCGGCCAGGGTAAACCGGAACGCGTCGGTGCCGTACTTGTCGATGACGTTGAGGGGATCGATGACATTGCCCGTGGATTTGCTCATCTTTTTCCCCTCCTCGTCGCGCACCAGGGCATGCACGTAGACATCGGTAAAGGGGATCTCTTTCATGAAGTGGATACCCATCATCATCATGCGCGCCACCCAGAAAAAGAGGATGTCGAACCCGGTGACAAGCACCGAGGTGGGGTAGTAGGTCTCCAGCAGTCGGGTCCGGTCCGGCCAGCCCATGGTGGAGAAGGGCCACAGGGCCGAACTGAACCAGGTGTCCAGCACGTCGGTCTCCTGGACCAGGTCGCTCGATCCGCAATCCGGGCAGACGTCCGGCGCGTCCATGGCCACGATCATCCGGCGGCAGCCCTGGCAGGTCCAGGCCGGAATCTGGTGTCCCCACCAGATCTGGCGGGAAATGCACCAGTCGCGAATGTTGTTCATCCACTCGTAGTAGGTCTTGGTCCATGATTCGGGGACGATGCGTGTCTTGCCCGTCTCCACGGCTTCGATGGCCTTTGCGGCCAGTGGCTTGGTTTTGATGAACCACTGGCGGGAGAGGTTCGGCTCCACAATGGTCTTGCAGCGGTAGCAGTGGCCCACGCTGTGCCGGTGGGCTTCGACCCTTTCCAGCAGCCCGTCGGCCTCCAGGGCGGCGACCACGGCCTTGCGGCACGCGAAGCGGTCCATGCCTTTGAAGCGGCCGGCGTCGTCGGTCATGGTGCCGTCGTCGGCGATGACCTTGACGCTGGGCAGGCCGTGGCGGGTGCCGATGTCGAAGTCGTTGGGGTCGTGCGCCGGGGTGACCTTCAGCGCTCCGGTGCCGGTTGACAGGTCAACGTAGGTGTCCCGGATGATGGGAATCTCCCGATCCATCAGCGGCAGGACTACCCTGGTTGCCGACAGGTCGGCATAGCGTTCGTCTTCCGGGTGAATGGCCACCGCCGTGTCGCCCAGCATGGTTTCCGGACGGGTGGTGGCCACGACCACCGATCCGGAGCCGTCGGGGAAGGGATAGCGGATGTGGTAGAAGTGGCCGTCCAGGTCCTCGTGCTCCACCTCCAGGTCGGACAGGGCCGTGTGGCAGCGGCAGCACCAGTTGATGATGTAATTCCCCTGGTAGATCAGGCCTTCGTCGTAGAGCTGGACGAATACTTTTCTCACCGCCCGGGAAAGCCCCTCGTCCATGGTGAAGCGCTCCCGATCCCAGTCGCAGGAGGCCCCCAGGCGCTTGAGCTGGTTGATGATGGCGCTGCCGTATTCCTTGCGCCAGTCCCAGACGGCCTCGATGAATTTCTCCCTGCCCAGCTGGTGCCGGTCGGTGCCCTCGGCAGCCAGTTTCTTCTCCACGACGTTCTGGGTGGCAATGCCGGCATGATCCGTGCCGGGCATCCACAGGACGCTGTCCCCCTTCAGGCGGCGATAGCGGCACATGATGTCCTGCATGGTGTTGTTCAGGGCATGGCCCATATGCAGCACACCGGTGACGTTGGGCGGTGGAATGACAATGGAATAGGGCTTTTTTGTGGTGTTCTCATCGGCGGCGAACAGTTTTTCCTGCTCCCAGTAGGCGTACCAGCGTTTTTCAACATCTTCAGGGGAATAACTCTTGTCCAGTGGTTCACGACTCATGGGGTAGATGCTCCTTGTGCAAAACGGCCCGGTGGTCCTACCCGGGCCGACAAAAATGGAAAAGGGGATTAATACTAATCCCCGTTTAGGTCTGTTGGTTGCGAATGGAGGCTGGCGGCACGGCTATCCAGCCATGCTGTCATTGTCCTCCAGCAGCGCGCTTTTTATTTTTTCTATTTCCCGTTTCACGGTTTTTTCAATGGTCCGGATCATCATCTGCTCGATTTTTTCAGCGTAAATTTTTTCGATGACCCGCTCCAGCGCCGCTTCCACCTGCTGGTCGGTGGGCGTGACCGCTTCAGCCTCCGGCGGTTCGGACGGGCTGGGCGGGGAAAACGGGACGGCAACGGCCGGCCGGGCCTTCGGCGCCGGTTCGGCGAGGGTGTCCTCGTGATCGAGGACGGGTACCTCGGCGTCCGGTCCGGATGTCTCGGCGGCTTCTTCGGCGGTCTCGGCACCGAACGGATCGTCGTCCGGTGCCATCGTACTCCCGGTGGCAGCCGTCAGCATGGCTTCCGCCCTGCTTTCCAGATCCGCCAGTTCCTCATCCCCGGAACCCGCCTGTTCGGGCGTGTCGAGCGCGGCGACATCCAGAAGATCGATAACGCCTTCATCGTCGGCCGCCGCGGCCGCGTCCGGCGCTTCCGTCAGGGGGGGAACGTCCGGTTGCGTATCGGCAATGCCGGCCTCCGGCGTGGCGGCCACATCTTCCAGGTCGATGATGCTGTCATCCGGCTCCTCGGACCGTCCGGCGGTCTCTTTTTCGTCTTCGGGCGTGTCGAGCGCGGCGACATCCAGAAGATCGATAACGCCTTCATCGTCGGCCGCCGCGGCCGCGTCCGGCGCTTCCGTCAGGGGGGGAACGTCCGGCTGCGTATCGGCAATGCCGGCCTCCGGCGTGGCGGCCACATCTTCCAGGTCGATGATGCTGTCATCCGGCTCCTCGGACCGTCCGGCGGTCTCTCTTTCGTCTTCGGGCGTGTCGAGCGCGGCGATATCCAGAAGATCGATAACGCCTTCATCGTCGGCCGCCGCGGCCGCGCCCGGCGCTTCCGTCAGGGGGGGAACGTCCGGCTGCGTATCGGCAATGCCGGCCTCCGGCGTGGCGGCCACATCTTCCAGGTCGATGATGCTGTCATCCGGTTCCGCGGACGGTGCGGCGGTTTCTATTTCGTTTTCATCGGCCGGCGATGGTGGCCGGTCATCGTCGGGCGTGTCGAGCGCGGCGATATCCAGAAGATCGATAACGCCTTCATCGTCGGCCGCCGCGGCCGCGCCCGGCGCTTCCGTCAGGGTGGGAACGTCCGGCTGCGTATCGGCAATGTCGGCCTCCAGCGTGGTGGCCACATCTTCCAGGTCGATGATGCTGTCATCCGGTTCCGCGGACGGTGCGGCGGTCTCCTGAGTCGGAATGGCGTCCTCCAGGGGAATTACCACGTCGTCCGTTTCCACCGAGGCCTGATCCGGCTGTTCCAGGATATCGTTAAGATCGATGATATCGTCGTCATCTCCCCCTTCGATAACCTGCTTCAGATCAATGATCTCCTCATCGATCGACTCGTTCTCTTTTTCAGGCTTCGGATCGGGCGTCCGGCGACCATCCATAGTTTTCCCCCGTCAACCTTGTTTGATATGTCGTTGCGTTTTCGGTTAAGCCCGGTGTCAGTAAGCATTTAATCCCTGCTCGTCCCGACTGCTGGTACCCGAACCGGGCGAATTGATCCCGGGCAATAAATCGGAAAAAAGCTACCATATGGTTAAAACCCTGTCAAGTTGTTTGGATTCTTGACAAAATTCACAATTATTTGCTCAATCGGATTGTCTTTTGGCGGGTGACGGCCTTAGACCACCGGAAGGGGCCGACGTGTTGTTCAAAAACATTTCGACGACAAAAGAGAACGGCATGGTCCCGGTGGAGACGGACATGCGCGTCGACGGGCGGGTGAACCGTGAATCGTTCCGTGGGAACTATGGCGCCGCCCGGGACCGGGCCAGCACATGGGTTCCCACCGGCAGCCCCGCGTGGGCGCCGATCACGGGGCATTTCACTTTGAAAAGAAAAAAAACCGGGTAGGGGGATTCGCTGAGCGTTTCGAAATTCCCCTGGCCTTTGGCAATAATCAGGTCTGCTTCCATGAACCGCTGCCGGAACACCCTGCTGCAATCATCCAGCAGCGTTCCGGGGGCATCCGAGCCATTGTCAATGACGCTGCAGATACGGTGGATTCCAGCTGCTTGCGCATCGGCCATGGTCGCATCGTTGATTACCGGAGCGCCACGTACGGCCAGGGTGACCCGGTCCGGCGAAAGGGCTTCGATCAGCAGGCGGTCGAAGACGATCTCACCCGCATTGTCCGCCAGATACAGAATTTGCCGGGCGCTGCCGACCGCCTGACGGAACCGGTCCTGATCGCCGGTTAACGGCTCCGCCAGCGCCTGGTCCACGGACCGGAGCACATCCTCGCGGGTGATGCTGGCGCTGGCCCCCAGATCGATCACGTTTCCTGCGATCGCCAACTGGACGGCGGTGGTCAGCGTGTTTTGAGCCATGCGCATCCTTGCCTCGATCCGGGACACCACGCCCATGGCCATTCGGTTCAAACGGTTTTTCTCTGCACGGTAGGGATCGGCGACCCCGGAAATTTCGCGCAGTCGTCGATGGAGGCGCTGTCCGAGGACCGGCGGCGGCTGATCCAGATCCATTTCAGCGGTCCAGTGCAGCAACTCCCGAACCATCTGCTGGTGAAGGGCGGGATCCGCGGATACCATCCGGCTTGCATCGAGAACCTGACGCACAAAGCAGGGGACGCAGTCAAGGGCCGTTTTCACGTGCGTTGTCCACCGAAAACCCGGGGATGATACCCTTCGGGCAGATGGGCGGTACCCTTGACGCATGGCATCTGCGTCTCGCTGGCGATTTGCGCCATGAGGCGGTCGACATCCCCGCAGAACCCGTTGCCGGCAATCCATTTGCCATCCGCTTTGTGAGAAAAGGTACACGTGCAGACGTGGATCGTGTCGGCCCCCTTGCTTTTCAGTATTTTGGCCATATCGACCAGGCCGTCTCCGGGACAGCGGCAGGTGAACACCCCGACGAGTTCGGTCTGCTCATGTCCAGAGAAGCCCTGTTCCCTGTTTTCCAAGCACTTGAAACACCCGGTGAGCGGACAGCGGGTTTCGTTTTTCTGGCAGCGGATCAATCCGATTTTGGCCATCTATTCCTCCTTTCGAGACATTGACGCTTCTGGCAGGGGGTTCCGTTTGGGGTGGCGCCCACGCGATCGAAACCATCGATGGGCCTTCCTGAGCCTCATGAGCACAGGCTGTGCCAAGGTGAAACGATCGGCCTGCCGCGGGATGGGTTCAGGGGGTGCCCCCCCGCGTCCGTGTTGCAGATGATGCTGCGGGGGGCCTTCAGGGAGTGCGCATTCGAAAAGACCATCCGGTTCGGCTCCAAGGGGCGCCTGGCCCGGCGCCGCTGGACCAGGGTGGCATTTTTGCAACCATGGGTCCCGTGGTCAGGAGCCTGGCTGCGACCCTCCGTGGCGCCGGGAGTCACGGGCCGGCCCTGAAAGGAACCCCACGGCGGGTCACACCGGTTTCCCCGGCCGGCCCGGGGATTTTTCTCTCTCAACGCGGGCCCGTTGTCGATGGACACGAACCGTATCCCATGAATAGATGGCCAGGGCTGTCCAGATGAGTCCGAAGGTCACCGCCTGAACCCGGGTAAAGGGTTCGTCGAACATGGTAATGCCCAGCAGCAGCATGCCGGTGGGTGCGGTGTACTGGATGAATCCCAGGGTGGCCAGGGTGATCCGTTTGGCGCCGAGGTTGAAAAGCAGCAGCGGTGTGGCCGTTAAAATCCCTGTGCCCAGCAGCAGCAGGTCGGTGGTCAGGCCGGTATGTAAAAATGCCCCGGCCTGGATCCGGTGCAGGTGAAACACCCATATGCTTGCAGGGACGGTCAGCAGCAGCGTCTCGACGGTCAGGCCCACCAGGGCGCCGACCGCAGCCACTTTGCGGACCAGGCCGTAAACGCCGAAGCTGAGGGCCAGCGCCAGGGAGACCCAGGGAAACACACCGTAGCGGAAGGTGAGGTTGAGTACCCCCAGGGTCGCCAGGACCACCGCGACGGCCTGGGCCCGGCGGAGGCGCTCACGCAGGAAGACCATTCCCAGGACGATGTTGACCAGCGGGTTGATGTAGTACCCCAGGCTGGCCTGGAGCACCCGCCCGTTGTTCACCGCCCAGATGTAGATCAGCCAGTTGGCGCCCACCAGAAGGGAGGTGATCAGCAGAATGGAAAGCATCCGGGGGCTTTTTATCGTCTGTCTGAATTCGGCCCACTGGTGGCCGAGCCATATCAGCGGCATCAGAAACACGAATGACCAGAGGATGCGGTGCAGGATGATCTCAAATGCACCCACGCCGTGGAGGGCTTTCCAGTAGATGGGGCTCAATCCCCATATGAGAAAGGCCAGAAAGGCATACAGGGTGCCGGCCAGCGGTTGACGGCTTTCCGCGGTTGGGTCGCTGTTCATGGGCGGGTCATCGGCTTTCGGTAAGATTGGCGAAACGCTTCTTTTTACCAGAAACAGGGGACCGGTCAATAGGCGATCCTTCCGGTTTTCTTTTCTTGAACCGATTCGCAAAATCAATTAGGGTCGATCCTCACGAAATCCTGCAGGGAATTTCATGGTGAAAACGCGCGGCGGTCTGGCGCCGGGCGATGATAGGACCATACTGCCGCCTGGAACCAGGATGCCGGGCCATCAACCCATGCCCAAAAATAAACGTTACAAGTACGAACGCGTCAAACAGCTGCCCAACGTGACTCTTTCCGCGCTTGGCGAGTCGCCCCCGCCGGGCTCGTATCCCTGGCACGATGAGTGCTTTGCGGGTATGGAAACGGTGCTCGAACTGGGCTGCGGCAAGGGAGAGCACAGTCTGGCCTTTGCCGCCGCCAGCCCCCGCAGGCTTTTTGTGGGCGTCGATTGCAAGAGCCATCGCATGTGTGTCGGTGCAGAAAAGGCCCTTGCCGCGGGACTGGACAATGTTCACTTCCTTCGCGCGCGGATCGAGCGCATCGGTGAATTCTTCAGGCCCCGGTCGATACACGAGATCTGGCTGCCGTTTCCCGACCCGCACCCCAAGCACCGGGCCGTCAAGAGCCGGTTGTCCGCAGCCTCTTTTTTGGATGCCTATGCGGGGCTGCTCGTGCCCGGAGGTACCGTGTATCTGAAGACGGACAGCCGTCTGCTATACGATTTCACCCGGCAATCGGTTGAACACTGGGGCGGTCGCGTGGTTGCGCAGTGTGATGATATTCATGGGGCTGACGACGGATCGATAGCTGCCGGCGAGGTCGTTTCCGCCTTTGAGACCGCCGCCCGGTCACGGGAAACGACCATCAAGTATCTGGCGTTCCAGTTGAACTGACAGCGACCACGGGGCCAGCTGCCACAGGGAGGATCAGGGGCCGATACCATGAAAGGCAATGGCAACCGGAAAAAAAAGATGGGGCGGGAGATGACGTGTCACCTGGCGGGATGGGCACTTTTTATTGTCTGTGCCATTTTCTTTATCGCCTCAAGTCTGAAAAATCACGATGCGCTGGCATTCATCGGCAGTGTCATTTTCCTCGTCGCCTGTATTGTTTTTCTCGTCCCGCTGGTCAGGCCGGATCGGAAATAAGCGAACCTGCCCCCCGTCGTTCCGGCCATGGCGGCATCGCCGGCCACGCATCCGGTCCCGTGCACGGAGGGTCCCGAATCCCTGGGTGCCATGACCCGACGGTTTACTGGATACTTTCCGGATAGATCTTTTCGAAGAGGCGCGTCGCGGCGTCCGGTTCCAGGCCGTTGAGGATTTCATACTGGTCCAGGGCCTGTCTGCGGCGGCCCTGGTCGAGGTAGGTCACACCGAGGTTGAAGTGCGCGGCGGTCATTCGCGGATTGGCGCGTATGGCATGGGTGTAGGCGCGTATGGCCTTGTCCGGCCGCTGCATGCGGTTGTACGTGACCCCGATGTTGTAGTAGATCAATTCGTTGTCCGGCTCCAGGCTGCCGGCCCTGGAGAACATGGCGATCGCCTCTTCCAGACGGCCGATTTTTCCTAAGGTCGCGCCCAGGTCGAGCAGCGTCGGAATATGATCCGGGTGGCTCCCCAGAATTTCATTGAAGGTGTCGATCTGCTCCTCGGTGCGGTCCAGCGCGCCGTAGGCCCTGCCCAGTTCGAACTGCGCCCGGACGTTGGCGGGGTCGATGCGGACAACCTCCCGGAGAGAGGGGATCACCTGTTCGTATTGCCCGATGGTTTTGTAATACATGGCCAGCACAAAGTGGGCGACCGCATTGTCCGGGTCCTGCTCAATGGGCCGGTTGTAGGCGGCAATGGCATCATCCGGCTGTTCGAGGCCGACATAGCAGCTGCCCAGCCCATACCATGCCTCGGGATCCTCCGGATTGGTCTCGGCGGCTTTCTGGAAATAGGTCAATGCCTCTTCATATTCTCCCTGGATGGTGAGCCGGGAGCCCTGGCTGCAGAGCGCCGCAGCCAGCGCCGGGCCCTTTTGGGAGTTTCGTATGGTCCATTCGGCGATTGACAGCTGCGACGTTTCGTCGGAAAGCATTTCAAGGGCATCGATGGAGATGGCGAAATTGAGGTTCTGCCCCTTGGCAGCCTGAAACGTCACCACGCCGATGGCCTCCCCGTCGCGGTTGAGCACGGGGCCGCCGCTGGATCCACTGGAGATCGGGGCGGTCAGTTGTAAGATCCTGCCGCCAGCCGGAATTTCCCGAACGGCGGAGATGATGCCTTCGGAGACGGTCTGTTCCAGCCCCATGGGGCTGCCGACGACAAAAATACTGTCTGCAACCGCGGGGGCCTGCCTGGCGAAAATGATCGGTGATACCCGGCCGGGCGGGATGTCGACCCTGACCTTGATCAGGTCAATCAGCTTGTTTCCGGCCAGTACGGCCGCCACCGGGTATTGACTGCCGTCCAGGGTCTTGATCTCCGCATTATAGGCGCCGTCCAGAACGTGGAAGTTGGTCAGCAGGTCGCCGCTGTCCGATATGAAGAATCCGCTGCCGATGGAAGATACGCTGCCATTGATGTCATAATTGACAACGGTCACCACCGATTTTTGTACCGGTGCGACCAGCGCCTTCAGGTTCCACGCTGCCTGCCGCGAGGGGGCGGGCGCCGTGGAACAGGCGCCGAAAAAGAGCGCTGATGCAGCCAGGATGATACTGACGAACCGATTCCGGAACATGGGGACTCCTCGTTTGGAAAACCGATCATCGTGCCGTTGAACGATACCATCGTTTTCATCGCACACTATATGGATGCTTTGCGGCGATTTCAACAATCCCTCCGCGGGCCGTCCGATGACCCGGCCGTCCGTTTGTACTTAGGGTGTTTTTAGGGTAAAGTCCACCTCGAATGGCCGATCCTGCCGCCTGCAGGGCCCCATTGCCGGACCGTGCGGGCGGCCACAGCCCAGAAGGCATCGCTCCGCTAACGGAGCTGAACGCGACAGCCGCTGCGTTTTGGAACCCACCCCTTCGATGGGGGTATGGATTTCAAGGCCTTCTTACCTACCGCAACGGCTTGTTACAGGCCGCCACCAGGATGGGAGTCAACCAATCATGCCCGACGACAAGATGAATAAATTCGTGGTCGTTCTGCTGGTCGCATTCATATCGGCTGTTTTTCTGTCGATGATCCGGTCTTTTTTGATGGCCATTTTTCTGGCCGGCATATTTTCCGCGCTTGCCCGTCCCGTCTACCATTGGCTGGCCGACTCCCTGAAAGGACGCCGCAGCCTGGCGTCCGTTTTGACGCTGCTGCTGATCATCATCGTCGTGGTGCTGCCCCTGGCGGTGCTCACCGGGGTGGTGACCGGGCAGGCCATCAAGGTCAGCCAGACAGCCGTTCCCTGGGTGAAAACGCAGCTCAGCCAGCCGGGGGCGGTTTCCGATTTTCTGGAGAACATCCCCTACTACGACAAAGTTGCCCCCCACAGCGAACTGATTCTGCGCAAGGCCGGTGAAATGGTCGGCAGCATCAGCCAGTTCCTGATTAACAATCTCCGGTCGGCAACCATGGGGGCGGTTAACTTCCTGTTCATGATTTTTACGTGGCTCTACACCATGTATTTCTTTTTGATGGACGGGGATAAACTGCTCGAAAAAATACTGTATTACCTGCCGCTTCAGGACCATGACGAGCAGCAGATGCTCGATCGCTTCACCTCGGTTACGCGTGCCACCCTGAAGGGGACAGCGGTTATCGGCATTCTCCAGGGGGGGCTGGCCGGCGTGGCCTTCTGGGCGGTGGGGATTCCCAGCGCAACGTTCTGGGGCGTGATCATGGTGGTCCTGTCCATTATTCCCAGTGTGGGAACGGCCATCGTCTGGGTGCCGGTCGCCCTCATCCTGGGATTCGGCGGCGCCGTCGGCAAGGCCATCGGGCTCTTTGTGTTCTGCGGGCTGGTGGTCGGCAGCCTGGACAACCTGCTCAGACCGATCCTGGTCGGTAAAGATACGCAGATGCACGAACTGATGATTTTTTTCGGCACCATGGGGGGCATTTTCATGTTCGGCATGGTGGGGGTGATCATCGGGCCCATCATCGCCGCCCTTTTTGTGACGGTCTGGGAGATTTACGGGCAGGCCTTCCGGGATATCCTGCCGGACACCGGATATGTGCTGCGGAAAAGAGAGCAGGAAGCGGAAAAGGAAGCCGCAGCCGGCGACACGGGGGGTGAAGAATAGTTCTGGGTCCTGGGTTCTGAGTGTTGGATGCGGATGTCGGAGATCAGCATCCTGTTCGTGTCTAAAAACCAATCCCTCAACCCCTAAACGACTCTGTACCATACGTTCATGCTCCTGATGCGCCCCCCGATCTGAGAATTGTTGATCAACCGTCCCGCATATCCATACCCCGTTTTTTGGAAGACCCGGTTCATCGCCCTGGAATCGTCCCGTGCGATGGTATAGGCGGTTTTTACATCCCGGCGGCGGGCTTCATCCATCAACCGGCCCAGCAGCACCTGTGCAAACCCCCTGCCCGTGTAACCGGGCAGGGTGGCGAAATCGGTCATCTCGCACGCCTGGCTGGCGGGGTCGATCTCTGCCGCCGCAATGGCGGCGATCCTCTTTTCAACCCGGATACACCAATAGAAGGCGTTTTTGCCCATCACCCGTGTGAGGTAATCAGGCCGGTGGATCGGAAAAGGATAGGAGTCAAATGCCCGGTGGTAGAGGGCGCCCATTTCCCCGGCATCCGATGGCGTGCATGCCTCGACCGGCGGTGCGCACCTGCCGGCGGGAGGGGCTTCGGCAAAAGGCGGCGCGGGCGGATCGACGGGTTGCCGCGGCGGGGCCTTCCGCCTTTGCTCGGAAAAGAATTTGGCGATGAACAGACCGTCGACCCTGCCCCTGAAGAACCCCGGGATAAGGGCTTCCCTGGTGTAGCCGGCGGATTTGAACGCCTTCCAGCGGGTGGCGGGGACCTTGGCGAAAATCTTCGTGTAGCCATGGTCCCTGGCCATCCTGTCGAGTTTCGGAATCAGATTGCCGGCGGCCATCCCGTGCAGGTGCATCAGGTATATGCGGTCGTTGTGGCGGCCGTGCTGGATCAATGACCCGTCGATGGTTTCAATTCTGTCGGCCATGGGTGCACCGGTTGCCCCTGCTATACGAGGGTTTTCAGTTTTTTCAGCCTTTTGCCGGTTTCAGCCAGAATCTCCTCGGAACGTGAAAAATGAAGGCGGATCAGATGATCGACCGGCTCGTGGAAAAAGCTGGAACCGGGGACAGCGGCCACCCCCACCGTTCTGGCCATCCAGCGGCAGAAGGCGTTGTCGTCGGTCACGCCGAATTCGGTACAGTCGACCATCACGTAGTAGGCCCCCTGGGGCCGGGTATAGGTGAGGCCGGCCTCGTCCAGGAAGCCTAAAAACAGATCCCTTTTGCGGGTGTAGTCCACGGTCAGCCGTTCATAATAGCTCAAGGGCAGTTCCAGTGCGGTGACGGCCGCCTCCTGAAGGGGGGCGGCGGCCCCCACGGTGAGAAAGTCGTGCACCTTGCGGGCGCCGGCGATCACCGACTCCGGTCCGATCACGTAGCCCAGCCGCCACCCCGTCATGTTGTAGGTTTTGGACAGCGAACTGCAGGAGATGGTGCGGTCGAACATATCCGGCAGGGCGGCCATGTAGTGGTGGCGGTGGGGGGGGTAGACGATATGCTCGTAGACTTCGTCGGTGATGACGAAGGCATCGAATTCTTTGGCCAGGTCGGCGATGGTTTCGAGTTCCTCCAGCGAGAAAACCTTGCCGGACGGATTCGACGGATTGCACAGCACGATGGCCTTGGCCCCCTGCATGAAGGCGGCCCGGAGTTCACCGGGGTCGAAATTGAATTCCGGGGGGTGCAGGGGAACATAGATCGGCCGGGCGCCGCTGAGGATCGTGTCCGCCCCGTAGTTCTCATAATAGGGTGAGAAGATAATCACCTTGTCCCCGGGGTTGCAGGCGGTCATCATGGCGGTCATCATGGCTTCCGTGCTGCCGCAGGTCACCACCACATGGGCATCGGGGTTCAGGTCGAGGCCCATCCAATGGCGCTGTTTTTTTACCAGTGCTTCCCTGAACCGCGGCGCCCCCCAGGTGACGGCATACTGGTGGGGGCCCTCGGCCATGGCCCGCTTGCCGGCGGCCAAAACCTCCGCCGGCGGATCGGCATCGGGAAATCCCTGGGAGAGGTTGATGGCATCACAGCGGTTGGCGACGCGGGTCATTTCGCGAATGACCGACTCGGTGAAAAAGGTCAGGCGGTCTGCGGTTGCGGGCATGGGATCTCCTGTAGTAAAAGTGTTAAAACTGTCTGTATACGATCCGGCCGTCAAACACCGTCATGTCAACATGCGTGCCGGAAATTCCGGACGGATCGGATGTTAGGATATTCTCGCCCAGTACCGCCAGGTCCGCCTTTTTGCCCGGCGCGATGGTCCCCAGATCGTGTGCCTGGTGGACGGCGGCGGGGGTGGCGGTGTACGCCCGGATGGCTTCGGGCACCGTGATGCGGTTGTGCGGATGCCAGCCGCCCGTCGGGGTGCCGTCGGCCCGCTGGCGGGTCACCGCCGCGTGAATGCCTGTCAGCGGGTCGGGATCGCACACCGGGCAGTCCGAACTGAACATGACCGCTGATCCGGTGTCCATCAGCCGCCGAAAGGCATAGGTCCACCGGCCTTTTTCGCCCACCGCCGAATCGATCAGGTTGATGTCCAGGACCATGTTGGCCGGCGTCACGCAAAGGGCCAGGCCAAGGTCGCGCAGCCGCTCGGCATCCTCGGGACGGATCATCTGCACGTGTTCGATGCGATGGGGAATGCTCGGACGTGGGGTTTTCGACCCGGCGCGGCGGGATTCAAGATCTTCAAACATGGCGATCAGTTCGCGATTGGCCCGGTCGCCCACCGCGTGCACCATGGTCGACAGCCCGGCCGCGTCCGCCCTGCGGATGTCTTGCGCAAGCTTCGCCATGTCCATCAGCGGCATGCCGCAGCCCGCATCCTGAAACGGATCGATCATCCAGGCCGTCCGGGCGCCCATGCCGCCGTCGGAAAAGAATTTGACGTGACCGACCCGCAGCCGGTCGTTGCCGAACCCGGTCTGCAGTCCCAGGCCGATGATGTCGTCCAACCGATGCCCGGGCAGGGTGACCCATGAACGAAGCGCCAGGCGACCCTCCCGGTCCAGCCGCTGGAAGGCCTGGAAGGCGGCGGCGCCATCCGTGTCGGCCATCAGCCGCACGTCGTGAATGCCGGTAACGCCCCGGCGGTGAAGGGCTCTGGAGGCCTCCGTAAAGGCCGCCGCCACCTGGTCTTCATCCGGCGGCGCCACGGCCCGGCGAACGAGATTGATGGCCAGTTCCCGCAGGATCCCTGTGGGGGTTCCCGAGGCGTCACGCTCGATCCGGCCCTCCGGCGGATCGGGGGTGTCGGCGTCGATGCCTGCCGCCCTCAGCGCGGCCGTGTTGGCCGCGGCCAGGTGCAGGTCGCAGCGCCACAGCAGCACCGGGTGATCCGGGGCCGCCCGGTCCAGGGCCTCGCGGGTGGGCACGTGCGGCGCGGTCCAGTCGGTCTCGTTCCATCCCTGGCCCATGATCCACTGGCCCGGGGGACGTCCCTCGGCGGCCTGCCGGACGCGCTCCAACAGCCCGTCGAGGCCGGTGAGGTCCGTCAGTTTCACGCCCTGGCGTTTCAGGGACCACTCATAAAAGTGAATGTGGGTATCGATAAATCCCGGGACGACCAGGCGGCCGTCAAGATCGATCGTCTCGGTGCCGGCACCGGCCATGCCCAGGATTTTGTCGCTGCTGCCGGTGGCCAGAATCTGGCCCTGCCCGACGGCCATCGCCTTGGCGGTCGGCTGGTGGACGTTCTGGGTGGCGATGGTTCCGTTAAACAGGATGATGTCAGGGCTGGGTGATGTTGAATTCATGATGATATCTTAATCTTGGAATAAGTGGTTGTTGTGTCAGAAAACAAAAAAAAATCACAATAGACAAAAGCCAAATGACCAATAAATCACAATGACATAAAAATAAAAAATCCAAACCTGATAGCCTTGAAGACGTGGCATTCCGATAATAAATAATCGAGAAATCAAAATAATGATATACCGTTGGTTTTCACCCTTTTTGAGATTTGGGTATTGCAATTTGAAATTTATTTGAGATTTGCTATTTGTATTTTGTTATTTCCGGTACATTTGGCATCATTGATAATGAGGGTTCTTTTTGGATGCTTACAACAAAAACCCTTCGGGAACGGGGTCGTCGGCATCCACAACAAACTGATGGTACCCGGTGATCTGGGCGTTTCCCCGGACCTGACCCACAATGCCGTTAAATTCTCCAATGGTCAATCTTTTCACCACTTGTCCTTCGAAGACCGTTCCCAGCGGGCCGGCATTTTTGTAGACCTGGCCGGGGTCCAGCCGTCCGTGGTGGTGAAGCAGGGTCATTTTGGCTGTGGTTCCGGTGCCGCACGGCGACCGGTCCATGTGGGATTCACCGTATACCACCACGCTCCGGCCGGTCTTTTCGTCAGCGTCGTCATCGTAGAATTCGGTGACATCCACCGTGCCGACTTCCGGCCGTTCGGGGTGGTAGACGTTAAATGCCCGGTTGGCCGCATCGATGACGGCCATTCCCAGGGTGATCAGGCGGTGGCTGTTTGCCGGGAGCAGATCGAGGCCCACGGACCGGGCCGACACCATGGCGAAAAATCCGCCTACGCAGACCAGGTCGACGCAGACCCGGCCGAACCCCGGAACGTCGAGCTTGCGGTCCGTATCAAAAACGAATGACGGCACCATGTCAATGGCCACGGATACCACCCGGCCGTTGCGGATGCGGGTATGGGCATCCAGGGGGCCGGACGGGGTGTCCACCGTGATGGTCGCGTCCCCGTCCACGGCGGCCAGGGCGCCGACGTCGACGAGGGTGGCCACGGCCCCGATGGTGGCATGGCCGCACAGGTAGGGGTAGCGCCGGGCGTCCATGTAAAACAGCCCGAATTGTCCCTGCGGGCTCACAGGTTCGGTCACCACGGCCGCCATGATGCCCCGATGCCCCCTGGGTTCACGGGTCAGCAGGCGGCGCACGTGATCGAAATGGGATTCAAAATGGTCTTTTTTCTCTTTGATCGTGCGGCCGGGAAGGCTGCCCACACCGCCGACCAGCAAACGGGTGGGCTCTCCCTGGGTGTGGGAATCGATGGTGACGAGTCGATCCGGGTAGCGATTGAAAAAACCGTCTTCGATCCGATCCGGTCTGTACATAAACGGTCTCCTGTCTTGCGTATGGTGGCTGGGGCATCTGCCGGCCGGGCATCCTCCTGAAAACAAAACCTGAAAACGGTCGTGTCTGCTTTCAGGTTAATGATCGATCGGATGTCGGCGGCAGCGGCCTGCCGGATCATTCCATGTGAATCAGGTGGCAGTGGTGCGGCGATACCTGCACGCTGACCGCTTCGCCGATCTCGTAGAGCCGGGTTCGCATCATGCTGATGATATGAATTTCGCGGTCGGCCCCCAGCTCGATGAAGTAGCTGACTTCTCCGCCCATGTAGCTGCGGTCCTTGATGCGGCCCTCGAAGTGGTTCATCCCTTCCACGGGTTCGAATTCCTCCCTGGGGAAGGCATCGAAGCGCTGGGCGCGGACGATCATCTCCACCGGATCGCCTTTGGAGAACCCGCCTTTGTTCTCCGCAAAGAGAACATCGCCGGTCTCGATCCTGACATTGACATGGCCGTTGCTGACGTCAACGACCTCCCCGGTGATGAAATTGGAGTGGCCCAGAAAGTCGGCCACAAAATGGTTGGACGGCTCATTGTAGACCGACTCGGGGTTGCCTTCCTGCTGCTTGCGGCCGGCCTTCATGACCAGGATCTTGTCGGACATGCTCAGCGCTTCCCGCTGGTCATGGGTGACGAAGATGGTGGTGACCCCGAGCAGCCGCTGGAGGTTGTCCACCTCGCGGCGCATCTCCTCCCTCAGGTTTTCATCCAGGGCGGACAGGGGCTCGTCCATCAGCAGGACATCCGGCTCGATGACGATGGCCCGCGCCATGGCGATGCGCTGCTGCTGCCCGCCGGAGAGCTGGCTGGGCATGCGGTTTTCCACGCCGGGCAGGCGAACCATTTCCAGGGCCCGTTTCACTTTTTCTCTGATGTCCGCACTGGAAACGTCACGGTATTTCAAACCGAAGGCCACATTGTCAAAGATGGTTTTGTGGGGGAACAGGGCATAGTTTTGAAAAATCATGCCCAGGTTGCGTTTGTGGATCGGTGTGTCGTTGATCCGTTTTCCCTTGATGAAAATGTCGCCCTCGGTGGGTTCTTCAAGACCGGCCACCATGCGCAGCAGGGTGGTCTTGCCGCATCCCGAAGGGCCAAGCAGCGTCACCAGGCTGCCCTCCTCGATCTCGAAGTCCATTTTTTCGACAGCCACGACCTTGCCGAACCGCTTCATTATGCCTTTGAACGCCACCATGGGCTGCTTCTTGCCGGTTGCCACGTTACCCTGTCTCCCTCTTTTGTTTATCTTGATCTGCGCCGGACCGCTGCCGAGACCATCGGTTTGGGTCATATTCTTGCGGTTTGCATCTGTGCAGTAAAACGGACCCGTTTCGATTCAGAAATGGCAGATTGTGCTCCGGCCAAGGCCGCAACGATATTGAAACCGGAGGCGTAGCAGCGCTACGTCGAGGATTTCAATATCGCGAGAACGCCGGCCCGGGCCGCAAGATGCCGTTTAGGATTCGCAACGAACTAACTGCCTGCCTTGATCCTGTCCCACTTCTCCGTCCACTCCACCTGGTGGGCATTCCAGTAAGCCGGTTTGGCAAACAGGTAGCCGTCCAGCTTGCCGGTGGGGTCGAAGGCGGGCATTTTTTTGATCTTCTCGGTCAATTTCACCTTGGACGGATCCAGGCTGGGCGGATAGTTCTGGCCCTCGGCCACGGCGATGGCCACGTTGGGTTCAAGCATGAAATTGAGCAACTGCTGGGCGACTGCCAGGTCGGTGCCTTTGAGGACGAACTGATATTCCATCCACGAATAGGTGCCCTTGGGGGAGAGGTAGCCGATGGGGTGGCCTTCCTGCTGAAGCGACGCCACCCGTCCGGACCAGGCCACCGTGGCGTAGATTTCCTCATTGGCCAGCAGGCTCATCAGTTCGGCGCCGGAAGCCCAGTATTTTTTCATCAGGCCGCGCTGCTCCCGAAGGGCCGCCCAGATGGCCGCAAGGTCGGTCATGTTGTTGGGGCTCTGGCCGGTGTACAGGGCCGCGTACCACATGTTGGTCCTGAAGTCGCCCTCCCAGCTGCCCAGCTTGCCTTTCAGGTCCTTGTCCCACAGCAGCGCAGCGCCCAGTTTTTCGGCTTTTTCCTTGCTGACATGCTTGGTGTTGTAGGCGATGCCGGTCTGCCCCAGATCGTAGGGCACGGCCGAGAGGGTCCCCTTGGTGATGTCGCGCAGGGGTTTGATCATGGAGGGCATGACATTTTTCAGGTTGGGAATTTTGGACTCATCCAGTACCGTTGAAAAACCCAGGTCCACATAACGGGCATAGTCGAAGACGGCGCTCAGGTAGGCGATATTGAACTCCCCGCCCGGCGGGTAGGAGGCCTTGACGCGCGTCAGGTAGGAGTTCATGTCTCCGAATTCGCCGTCGATGACGTCGATCCCCGTGGCTTTGGTAAATGGCTTGAAGGCGTGCTTCCTGAATGCCTCGGAGACCGAACCGCCCCATCCGTCGAAACGGATGGACTTGGCCGCCCAGGCGTCCCGGACGGTGTTTCCGAAGGGCAGACCGGACAGTCCGAGGCAGGCGCCGGCCAGGCCGAGGTATTTAATGAAATGACGCCGGCTGAGCCTGCCTTCTCTATATGCGTCGTAGACCCGGTCCAGTTTTTCTTTCGTTACGATAGCCATGGGTTCTCCTTTCAGCTGATGGTTGTCAGGTTAAAACCTTACTCCTTAATTTTTGAGAATTTCCGGGAAAGATAGCCTGCAAGCAGCGGGGTGGCGACGGTCAGTACGATCATGACGGCGCCCAGGGCGTTGATTTCGGGGCTGATGGAATTTCTGAGCATACTGAAAATCTTGACCGGAACGGTCTGATTCTGTGCCGTGGCCCAGAAGAGCGTTGCCGTGATGTCGTCAAAGGAGATGGTAAAGGAAAACAGGGCGCCGGCCAGAATGGCCGGCAGCAGCAGCGGGAAGGTGACCTCCCGGAAGGTCTGGAAAGCATTGGCGCCCAGGGATTTGGCGGCCTCTTCGTATTCTTTTTTGATGCCCACCAGCCGCGCCTGGACAATCAGCAGTACATAGGGCAGGGTCAATACGACGTGGCCGATCAGCAGCAGGGCGAAGCTCTTGGGTTGCTGCAGAAAGCGTAAAAACAGCAGGAGGGCGACCCCCAGCACCACTTCCGGAATCATGATCGGTGACAGCAGCAGGGTGTTGAGCGTGTTTTTGCCGGGAAACTCGAAGCGTATGAAGGCCAGGGCGGCCAGGATGCCGATGCCGGTGGAAATGACTGCGGTCAGGGACCCCAGGACGAGCGAATTCTGAAACGCCTGGATGATGGATTCATTCTGGGCCAGCTTGATGAACCAGCGCAGGCTGACGCCTTCCATGGGGAAGATGCCGAACTGCTTGGGGTTGAATGCCAGCACGATGACCACGACGATGGGGGCGAACAGGAACAGGTATACCAGAAACGTATAGATCCTGATCAATGACCATCCGATGGATACTTGTTTCATGGATCAGCTCCCCTGCAGACTCTTGAAGATCTGGTTGATCCCCAGGTAGCGGTTGTAGGTCCACACGATCACAAACAGCAGCGACAGCAGGATCACGCTGATGGCCGAGCCGAAGGGCCAGTCGAGCGTACCGATGACCCGTTTGAAGATCAGGTTGGCGATCATGCCGTTTCCCGGCCCGCCCAGGATCATGGGGGGCAGATAGGTGCCGGCGGTCAGCACGAAGACCAGCAGGCACCCGGCGCTGACCCCGGGAAGGCTCAGGGGCAGCGTCACTTCCCGAAAGGCCTGCCATTCGGTGCAGCCCATGCAGCGGGCGGCTTCGAGAAGGCTTTTGTCGATGCCTTCCAGGCTGACGTAGATGTTCAGCACCATGAAGGGCAGCAGGTACATGATCAGCCCCATGAGTACGGTAAACTCATTGTACAGCATGGAAATGGGCGATGCGATCAGCCCGATTTTGATCAGGAAGTGGTTGATCAGTCCCGAATCCCCCATGATGTTGATCCAGCTCATGGTGCGGATGATGAAACTGACCCAGAACGGCAGCATGATGAGAAGAAGAAATATCTTTTTATAGCGGCTTTCGCTGCGGTAAAAGAAATAGGCGGGAACATAGCCCATGACCACGCAGAGAATGACCGTCTCGAAGGAGATGCGGATGGTGCGGATGAGAATCTTCGGGTAGAAGAAATCTTCGAAGAACTTGGCGTAGTTGCCGAACTGGAAGGCGGGGATGTCCGCCCCGCTGGGAGCCCGCAGCCAGAAACTGTAGACCACGATAAAGCAGACCGGTATGACCAGAAGTAAAAATACGGCACTCATGGACGGCGCCAGCAGTGCCCACGGTTTCCACTTGTCATTTTTCATGGGTGTTTTGCCCCGGTGCGTTGAATTGAAAATGGATGCATGCGTTAATTCCTGCGGTCTTTGTCCGGCGGCAGGAGTTCGGACAGTGTCCCGGCCGTCTCCCGGATCAAGCGACCATATTTGGCCTCGACATCCTGTGCACTGTGCTGAAGCACCGAAAAGTCAAAACAGACCGCGCCGACGCCTTTCCCCGTCAGGGGGTCGAACAGGGGGGCGCTGATGGTGATCAGGCCGGGCAGATACTCCTCTTCCGACATGGCATATTGACGCCCTTTGGCTTTCTTCAGGTCTGCCAGAAGCACCGCCTTGTCCGTGATCGTTTTTTCGGTCTTGCCCGTGAGAACCATGTTTTCGATTTTTTCAGCGATCAGGTCGTCGGGGAGGCTGGACAGATACGCTTTCCCCAATGCCGTGTTGTGCAGGCAGTTTTTCGAAAAATCAGGCAGGCTGTAGGTCAGCGTTTCATCCGCCCCCCGGTAGTAGATGCGCACCAGGGTGTCGTCCACGGCGAAGGCCACGTCGATGCTGATGTTCTTTTCCTTGTGAATCCGGTTCACGACCTCCTTGATCATCCTCAGATGATCGGTGGCCCGCATCAGGTTGGCACAAAACAGCAGGCACAGGATCGACGGCCGGATCTCCTTGGTCTTGGCATCTTTTTCCAGGTACCCCAGTTCCACCAGTGTATTGATGTAGCGGTAGGTCGAGGTCATATTCAGAGCCAGGGTTTTGGCGATCTCACTCTGGGTCAGGACCGGGGTCTCCCGGTTAAAAAGGGACAGGATTTTCAGCCCTTTTTCAAGCGACTTTGAAAAATAGTATTTTCCTTTTGACATTCGTTTTGGGGATGATTTAGGATGAGTACTATAATAGAAACATAATTACTATTATAGTTAAAATGCCAGATCAGAAAACAAATGTCAACGGCTAAATTGGATTCAGAGGGCCGTAAGGAGGAGCAATGCTTAAAGATGACGCTTTATTGGGGGTTGGTTTTGAAAATTCCGGTGAAGAGGGCCAGGCCGCCCTGTCGGACCTGGTTTCCGCCGCCACGGCCTTCCTGGATCATTTTGGTGTGAAAACGCTTGTCGGCCGGGCGTTTGTCGAGATCATCGGCACCGGCGACGGTCCGGCCAAACTGGCCCGGCTTCTCGACGCCTGCGGATACAGCCGGAATCCGGAAGGGTTCTTCTCGGAACTGCTCGCCCTGCTGGGGAAAGCCGACGGCACGCAGCCGATCGTCGTCAACGGTATCGCGCTTCCCCACCTCCTGCTCATGGCCATCCTTGAGGTCGTCCTGCCCGGCAATAAATTCGTCTCCATCAAAACCACCCGGCAGTTGGAGAAAATGGCCAATCTGCGCTTGCCGGAGGCGGACCGGCCGGACATGCAGACGGTCATCGACACCTATCCGGTCAGGCTCTCCATGCACACCATCCGCCAGATGCGGGTGTCCGCCGACGTCGCCTATCAGTACCTGCCCTTCATCCAGGAACTGGACGACACGGGCCACACCAACACCTGGATCGGCCAGTTCCACCAGGGCCTGCTCGAGCAGATGTACCAGAACCGGGTCATTTTTCTGCTCAACATGAGCTGCCCGGTATACTGCCGCTTCTGCTTTCGCAAGCACAAGGAATCCCGCAACGAAACCAACCCCACCCCGGCGGATGTCAAGCGTGCGGTGGCCCATGTCCGCAATTCACCATCCATCAAGGAAATCGTAATTACCGGCGGGGATCCCTTTATGAACCGGGCCAACATGGCCTGCGCCATCGACGGCCTCATGGCGGTCGAGCATGTCCAGACCCTTCGCCTGGCCACCCGGTCCATCGCCTACTATCCCCACCTGTTCCTGTCCGACAATGCCGAACTGCTGGGTTACCTGAAACGCAAGAACCTTGAACTGCAGGCTTGCGGCAAGCGCATGGAGGTGGCCACCCATTTCATCCATCCCGATGAAATATCCCCCCAGAGCCTGAATATCATTACCGAACTGGTGAAAAGCGGCATCGCCGTGTACGTTCAGACGCCGTTTTTGAACGGCTGCAACGATGAGGGGCCCGAACTGGTCCGCCTGTTCAGCCTGCTGCGCGGGGCAGGGGCCGAGCTGCATTACATCTACATTCCCTGCAGCCCCATCCATGGCAACTCGGTCTACTGGTCGCCGATCGCCAAGGGGCTGGCCGCCGGCAACTACCTGCGGGCGCACCTGTCCGACCGCGTGATTCCACGGATCTGCACGGCCACCCCCATCGGCAAGATGGACTGGCATTCCAGCGGCTGGGCCGTGGAACCCGTGGCCGAAAACGAGAACTTCATGTGGATTCGAACGCCGTATACCCCCGCCTACTTCAAACGGTTCGCCCCCATTGCCAACGATCTGGAAAACATCCGGGTCAACGACGAGGGCACCATCGATATCCAGTACATGGCTCAGATCGGGGATCGATCCCTTTTCCTGGGGGCGCGGCCCCAAAGACCTGCCGGCGGGGCGGCGGCCCGGCCGGAGTCCGTCGATGCGGTCCGGCCCATGGTCCGGAAAGGTGAAACGATTGCCCCGTCGATCGTCGCTACGGGGTCGTCCACGATTTCCCGTGTCCACGAGACCCGGGTGGAGATCGCTGCCGGATGTGCCGATGCGGATCTGGACTATATCCGGGGGGACGACCGGATTACCGACGTGGTGGTCGTCGCCCTTACCGATGCCGTGGACGCCCTGTTTCCCATCCGCCGCATCGTCCGTGCGCTTGAAACGATTCCCCATGTGAATGCGGTGCGGTTGCGCAGCCTGAAGTTCAACTATGAACCCGACAGCTACACCCCGGTGGTGATCGACACCCTGGCCGGTCTGAACCGGCTGACCATGGTGTCTCCCCTGCGGCTGGAAATCGAGACCCAGTTCCTGACCGCCGGCGAATTGCGGCCGGCACACGCCCGGCTGGCCCGGCTGCTGAGCAACCAGGGCATTACGGTCTACGCCAACACCCCGCTGCTGGGCAGAATCAACGACACGCCCGAGGCCATCCATGGGCTGGCATACGGCTGCCGGGAGGCCGGCATCGAATTCCACCACCTCTATGTGGCCGGGCTGGCGGTTCAGGATCGCTGGAACCGGGAACATCCGGTGGCCCTTTACGACGTGGTCGACATCGCCACCATGGTGCGGCGGGAGGGCAGCGGGCGGGAGGTGCCCCGATACATCATCCGCACCGAACTGGGAGAGGTGGATTTCGGCCTGTCATCCGCCTTTGTCGGCCGGGGCGACCGCCTTTCCGTCAAACTGCTGCCCTACGACCGGTCCTACTACAGGTCCATGCAACCGGATTTCGCCTGGCCGGCGGCCGTTGTGGAAGACCCCGACGGAAAACCGGTCGTGCCGGTATCCGGCCTGCTGAAAACCACCGATTTTGCCTTGTCGTAGGCGTTTTCGCCAAGGCGGGAAAAAAGATTGATACGCGACACAGACCTGCAGCGCATGGGGTCGAATCCGACGTCGAACCCTGAGCACCGAAGGAGCGGACGGCTTCGCTCAATCGTTCCCGAAAGCGCTCATTGGCCGTAGAGATCATTTTGCCCCATTCGATGCCGGCACGTCACCACACGAAACGGCGGCGCACTGTTTTGCCGGAAAGCCATTATGTGCCTGCCCGGCCGCCTGGGATTCGGCCGTTGACCCCGAGGCCTGTCTATCCGACGATTCGGCATGGCGTGTCGTCGCAGATTATTCTTAATGGCCTGAACTGATCACCGATACACAATGATATAACGGCAATGGGCAGCGACCTGCATTGCGGCATTTTACGAAACCCCATTATCATTATGGAGCCTGTCCGAATTGAATTATCACTTGACCCGCACAAACCAATCATTCTATCTAAAAGAACCTAAACTTTTTTTGATCCTTCCTTTTTTCAGATCGTAAAATCCATTTAATCCGCCTTCACCGGATAAAACTGGAATCGCTGCTTCGCCAAGAAGGCCTGGAATAATTCTTCCACCCCTTATCCGCGAGAGGAGTAGAGATCATGCATTTCAGAGCATTCATATTTACTGTCATGATTGGTTGCCTGCTGGCATCAGCAGGCTGGGCGCAGGACGATTCAGGCCTGCCGACTGCGGTCATCACCAAGCGGGAGATGGTCGTCACCGCTAATCCGCTGGCAACCGGGGCCGGGGCACGGATTCTCAAGATGGGCGGCACTGCAGCCGACGCAATGGTCGCCGTGCAAACGGTACTCGGCCTGGTCGAACCCCAGTCCAGCGGCCTCGGTGGGGGGGCGTTCATTGTTTACCATGATGCGAAAACCGGTAAAACGACAACCATTGACGCCAGAGAAAAGGCGCCCTCAGCCGCGACCGAAAAACGCTTTTTGGATGATACCGGCAACCCCCTTGGCTTCCGCAATGCCTGGCAGAGCGGCCTGTCGGTCGGCGTGCCGGGTACGCCGAGAATGATGGAGTTCATGCACGACAAGTATGGCCGCCTGCCTTGGCGGCTTCTTTTCAATCAGGCCAGGTCGCTGGCACTGAAGGGATTCAAGCTCACCGAACGCACCAGTTCGCAAGTGGCGGGGCTGCTCGAGAGGAATTCCTCCTGTGAGGATGGCGTACGACTGTACTTCAGGGATCCCGCGGCGTTTGAATATTTTGTCGATACCGATGACTGCACCGCCAAACCGGCCGGAACGCGGATGCGGAACCCGGCATATGCCAGGACGCTCAAGGCGCTTGCACGCAAAGGCGCAGATGCTTTTTACTACGGAGCGATCGCCAGGGATATTGCCGATGCGGTGCAGGGTGATCTGAATATCGGCGGTGACATGACGGTCGAGGATCTGGCCAATTACAGGGTGGTCGTGCGTGAGCCGGTATGCATTGACTACCGGGGTTATCGCGTGTGCGGCATGGGGCCCCCATCCTCCGGCGCACTGGCAGTGGGGCAGATTCTCGGCATTCTCGAAAATTTCGATCTGACGGGCTACCCACCCCTCGATGTTGAGGTGGTGCATTTTTTCACCCAGGCCGGCCGGCTGGCTTTCGCCGACCGGAATAAATACGTTGCAGACAGCGATTTCATCACCGTCCCGGTGGTCGGTATGCTGGACAAGGACTATCTGGCGGATCGTGCTGCCCTGATCACCGGCACGGACATGGGGACAGCCGAACCGGGGACCCCACCAGACGACTTCGATCCATACGCACCCGACCCTGCTGCCAAACTGAGTGGCACCAGTCATGTTTCGATTGTTGATCGCTACGGCAACGCGCTTTCCATGACCACGACGATAGAGAGTTCATTCGGCAATGGGGTGATGGTGCGAGGATTTCTGCTCAATAACGAGCTGACTGATTTTTCGTTTGCCTTCGAGGACGACGACGGCGTTCCGATTGCCAATCGTGTCCAGCCCGACAAACGACCTCGCAGTTCCATGTCACCGACCATCGTTTTCGATGAGGAGGGCGAGGTGGCGTTGGTGACAGGGTCTCCCGGGGGGTCGCGAATCATCGGGTACACGGCCCAATCGATCATGAACGTGTTGGACTTTGGCCTTGATCCCCAGGAAGCGATCAATGTCCCGCATTACATGAACCGCAACGGGCGCACGGATCTCGAGGAACCGATTCCGGGGGTCACCCTGGATTACGATGCCGGGGCATTGGCGGCTGAACTGGTCGACCGTGGACACAGCGGCAACCTGTCGGTCCCGCCGGAGGATCGTGTCGGCATCATCGCCCAGACAAGCGGATTGTCGATCATTCAGGTCGTCGAATGCGATCATTGCGGAAGGGGAAAATGGCACGCCAAGGGCCGCTGCCATAAACACTCATACCTGATAGGTGGCGCCGACCAGCGGCGCGATGGCGCGGTGGGGGGCCGGTAGGGTCGTAGTTCTTACCGGAATCACGTGTGGGCGGGATCAATGTCGATCCAGAGGAAGCCGGCATCGGGTACAGCTCAGGAAATCCTCACAATCAAAAAGGCCACCCCCGGCATCCGGAGGTTGGCCTTTTTCGATCTCATGTGCGGAGATATTCGGGCTCCATGACCACGAAAATGCCGGCGTTGACCTCGATGTAGTCGGCCCGGCCTCGGCCTGGTCCGTGGCCACCTGCTGGATGGCCGCGGCATCCTGGGTTTCGATGGCCGCCTCGATCGCCTTGCGGCTGGCGTTGATCAGTTCGCCGATGATGATCGTGGTATCTGCTCCGGGTTCCGGGTCCAATTGATCGCGGCTGGAAGCCGCTCCTAGTGCCTAAACCCCTTCAGCCTACCAGCTGTTTCACCAGCTTGACCGCCCCCGGGGCGTCGGCGCTGTAACCGTCGGCGCCGATCTGGTCGGCGAAGGCCTGGGTCACCGGGGCGCCCCCGATGATGGTCCGGGTCGCCATGCCGGCCTCTTTGACCGCCTTGACCGTGCTCTCCATGGACGGCATGGTGGTGGTCAGCAGGGCCGACAGGGCGATCACGTCGGCCTTCTTCTCCGCCGCCGTCCGGACGAAGGCCTCGCTGTCCACGTCCACCCCCAGGTCCACCACCTCGAACCCGGCGCCTTCCATCATCATGGAGACCAGGTTCTTGCCGATGTCGTGCAGGTCGCCCTTGACCGTGCCGATGACCACGACCCCCTTGCTCTGGCCCTGGCCCTCGGCCAGGTGGGGCTTGAGCAGCCCCAGGCCGGACTTCATGGCCTGGGCCGCCATGAGCATTTCGGGTACGAACAGTTCGCCGGCACTGAACCGTTCACCCACCTCGTCCATGGCGCTGATCAGGCCGTCGTTCAAGATGGCGTCGATGGCCGTGCCGGCGTCGATTTCCGCCTGGGTTCTGGCCGTTACCGCGGCCTCGTCAAAGGCCAGCACGGCGTTGAAAATGTCCTGGGTCGTCATGATGACTGCTCCTTTATACAGGATGACAATTTTTCCGCCACGCTACTGATGGGTTCTTGTTTTTTCGGTATCATAGACCGGAAACTTCACCACCGTGGCCGTGCAGGTACCATCCTCCCCGGCCACTTCCAGCCGGGTTCCGATAACAGTCAATTCAGGATCCAGGCGGACGATGGCGAGGGATTTGTTCAGCCGGTGGGACCAGGCCGGCTTGTCATGGACCCTGCCAACCTCTTTGCCGTCGATCATCAGCTTTTCGCCGCCTGCCAGTGCACGATCGAGGTCAACCTCGATCCCGGCGAGTTTAAAGCGTTCTTTACCCTTTGCGGCCACGAGTGCTTCCTTACCGCGGAAATCCCCTTTTTTCAGATGGACAGACCAACCCATGTTTACTTCCCAGGGAGTGTTTTCCATCAGGTCAAACCGGCGCCACAGCAAAGCGGCTTCCATTCTCAAAGGGAATACGCTGTTCACGGAACAGGCCATAACGCCCATATCTTTTCCCTTTTCTGGGAACCATAGAAAAGTATTTTCAAAATCCCAGTAAAGCCCAAAAGGTCAATGCTTCAATCGAGGCGGCGCGGTCCGCATCGCAAAAGATAGAGTTGGTGATCAAACGGGTAATGAATTTCGCCAAGCCGACGGAACCCCAGTTTGCACGGATCAATGTGAATGCACCGGTGGCAGAGGCTGTCAATCTGACCCGTTTTACCCTCTACAAAGAAGGAATCGATATCGGTGAAAATCTGGATGACAATCTGCCGGAATGCTACGCAGAACCCCATATGATTGAAGAGGTGGTCTTGAATCTGATCAACAATGCCGCAGATGCGATTCTCCAGAACCGGAATCACGGCGTCATCAAGGTGTCATCGCAATCCTGCAGGCAAAAGGTTGTTTTGCGGGTAGAAGACGATGGTCCAGGCATTCCTCGGGATTTAAGCGGGAAAGTGTTTGAACCCTTCTTTACCACCAAGGAGAATAGCACGGGGATCGGCCTGAGCCTTTGTCATAGAATCATCACCGACCACAGGGGAAAGATCGCCGTAAGGCGATCGGATCTGGGGGGGCTGTTTTTTGATCGAAATCCCCGTATCCAGCCCCCCGACCGGTGATTTTGATGATGGGGGGGCAGATAAACGTTTACAAACTAACCATGCCGATAATGGAAACCAGCCCAAGGAGAACCCATGACCGATTACACCCTGTTCATCGTTGATGATGAAAAGACCATCAGGGAGGGCATTACCGCATGTTTTGAAGAGGATTACCGGTTGTTTTCATACATGACCGCTGAAGACGCCCTTCAAAATCTCGAAGCCCATGATCCGGACCTGGTGCTTTTGGATATTGGTCTGCCCGGTATGAACGGGATCCAGGCTTTGCAGGAACTCAAAGCGGTCAACCCCGATCTTCCGGTGATCATGATCACCGCCTATGAGGATATCCATTCCGTGATCCAGTGCATGAAGCAAGGCGCCTATGACTACATTGTCAAGCCCCTTCAAATGGAAGGGCTGGAAGTTGCCATTGCCAACGCCTTAGAAACGATTCGTCTGAAAAAGGAAATCAAAAGTCTCCAGGAAAAGCTGATCCGAAAAAACATGCCATTTTTCATCGGCGAAAGCCAGGTGTTCCGCGACATTCTGGATTATGTCGAAAAAGTGGCCAAAAGCCCGGACACCCCGGTCCTTATCATCGGGGAAACCGGCACCGGCAAGGAGTTGATTGCCAATACCATCCACCACAGAAGCCCGAATTTTTCAGGACCCTTTATCACGGTCAACTGTGCGGCCATTCCCCCTAATCTTATTGAAAGCGAACTTTTCGGCTATGAAAAAGGGGCCTTCAGTGGGGCCAATGCCGGCGGGAAAAAAGGACTGATCGAAATGGCAGACAAGGGCACCCTGTTTCTGGATGAGGTGGGAGATTTGAACCTTGATGCACAGGCCAAATTGCTCCGGTTCATGGAAGACGGTGAGTTCTACAAGGTGGGCGGTACCGAGAAAAAGAGAGTCGCAACCCGAATTGTCTCCGCTACCAACAAAAACCTGGAAGAGATGATCGGAAAGGATACCTACCGCAGGGATCTTTTCTACAGAATCGGCGTCATCAAGATCCAGGAGCCTTCTCTGAAAGAAAGGGATGATGATATCCTGATTTTTACCAGGTATTTCCTGCAGATGTTCAACGAAAAGTTCGACAGATCGTTGACCGGGATCAGCCAGACGGCCCTGGAACTGTTAAAAACCCATACCTGGGAGGGAAATGTCCGGGAGTTGAAAAACATGATGGAGCGCGCCGTTCTCACGGCTGCGGGGCCGGAACTAACGTCCGAGGACCTGGGGTTGGGCGATTTTAGCGCCGGAGAAGATGCAGGTGACATTCCGCATTTTGATTTGGCACCGTTATCTCCAAAAGGAGTGGACCTGAATGCCATGAGAACATATATGGATGAATTTTACTTTTCCCAGGCCATGGCCCTGGCAAAGGGCAATGAAACCCGTGCCGCCAGACTTCTGAATCTGAAACACCATGCCTTCAGGTACCAGTACAAGAAAATCATGGGAAGAAGGACTCCGGAAAATCAGGAGACGGCCTCTGAGGGAAACCGAAACGGAATTTGAGCCATTATGGCACCCAAGGAAACTGAAGCGTCAGGGTTTTCGGGCAACCACATTTTGCGCCACCATGAATGCCTGTCGATATTTCCGGGTATCAAAGACCGCAACGCTCCCGTCAGGATGTCATCAATGGGCTTGCCCCTCGAGAAAAGGGGATGACAGCCGGGGCAGGAGCCTAACTGAAAAGCATCTATTTTTCCGACACATACGGTTTTTTGAGTTTCAGGCTCTGTTCCAGATACGTTTTCAGTTTCTGCTGCACCCGTCCATACAGGGTCTCGGAGGGGTAATTTCCTTCTTTGTCAGGCCTGCCGGCAGTTTTACCGGTGAGAATTTCGATGCCCTCCTCGATGGTGGCCACCTGCCAGACGGTGAACTGCCCCTCCTTGACGGCGTCAACGACGCTTTTTTTCAACATCAGGTTTTTTACATTGGCGGCAGGGATCATGACCCCCTGCCTGCCGGTCAGTCCCTTGCTGCGGCAGACATCGAAGAATCCCTCGATTTTCTGGTTCACGCCGCCGATGGCCTGGACCTGGCCCTTCTGGTTCACCGATCCGGTGACGGCGATGCCCTGGCGGATGGGGACTTTCGACAGGCTGGAGAGGATGGCATACAGTTCCGTGGACGAGGCGCTGTCGCCGTCGATGCCGCTGTAGCTCTGCTCGAACGTCACGCTGATGGACAGGCTCAGGGGGTAGCGCTGGGCAAAGGTGCGGCCCAGGTATCCGGAGAGGATCAATACCCCCTTGTCGTGGGTCTTTCCGGACAGCTTGGATTCGCGTTCGATGTTGATGACCCCGGCTTTGCCCATGAAGGTTTCGGCGGTGATGCGCGACGGCCGTCCGAATGCGATTTCGCCCATCTGGTAGACGGCCAGGGCATTGACCTGCCCCACCGCTTCACCGGCGACATCGATCATGATGGTGTCTTCCACGTAATTTTCGTGGATTTTCTCTTCGTAGAGGTTGTAGCGGAACCGGTATTCCGTGAACGCCTTGACCACATGGGCGGCGGTCACCCGGTCGGCATCCTCCTTCCTGGCCCAGTAATCGGCTTCCTTGATTACCCCGGTGACGCTGCCGAACCGCAGGGAAAGCTTGTTTTTGCTGTCGATGGCCTTCTCACCGTATTCCACCACGGATGCGACCCCGTCTGCGGTGAAGGGCAGCAGGCGTTCATCCCGGCATACCCGGGCGATGAACTGGGCATAGAGCCTGACGGTCTCGTCGGTGCGGGTGACTTCATAGTCGAAATCCGCCCGCACCCGGAAGATCTTGTTGAACTTGGGGTCATAGTTCTGCAGAATCTGGAAGGGTTCGTACCCGCCCAGAAGGATCACTTTCACATCCAGGGCCACCGGGGCCGGGCGCAGGGACGCGGTGCCCAGTCCCATGTCGTGGGCCATGTCCTCGATGCAGAGCATCTTGTTCTGCAGGGCGCGCTTGAGGGATTCCCAAACCTGAGGGTGGGTCAGTATCGATGCGACCTCCATGATGAGAAAACCGCCGTTGGCCTGAAGCAGAGAGCCGGACTGCACCATGGTGAAGTCGGTGACCAGTGTGCCCATGAAGGCTTTTTTCTCGATTCGTCCAAAGATGTTCTGGTAGGTGGGGTTGGGCTCGAAGACCACCGGCGCGCCGTCCAGACCGGAGCGGTCTTCCAGGACGTTGACCTTGTAACGGTTGAGGGAGTGTTCCACAACCTGGGCAGGTGGGGCGCCATCGCCATTTTCCTCCGGCGACTGCTGCCGGGGCAGGAACAGGGCGACGTTTTCCACCATGTCCTCCTGCATCTCCTCCAGAAATTGGAGGATCGGCGGATGGTCGGCATAGTTCTCACGAAGCAGATCCAGGCGGCTCTGTAAAACAAAACGGGCCGATTCGTCTGCCAGCTGTTGAATCTCTTTTTGCTGGGCATGGTTGATCCGGCTGACCTCGCGCATCACCGTCTGGATCTCCTCCTGAAAACCCTGTACCCGCTTTTCGATCTCCTTTTGCTCCTGCTCGGGAAGCCCCTCGAATTCTTCCTGGGTGTACGGTTCGCCCTCCTTGATGGGGAGGGTCTGATAGCCCGAGGGTGTTTTTTCCACTTTCAGGTGTTTTTCCAGGGCCGAGCGGTCCAGCGCGGCGAAGTGGTCCTTTTTCTGCTCACCGTGTCGTTTCTGTATTTCGACGACCTTTTCACGGAACGGGTCCGTCTGGAACTCTTTGGGCAGGCGGATTTTCAGGTCGGCTACCAGCCGGTTGAGGCTTTTGGCGAAACGGGAGCCATGGCCGGGTTTTACCGGCAGGGCAATGGGGCGGTATTCATCCTTGAAATTGTTGACCATGCACCAGTCCGGAGGGGTGGGCAGGTCCCTGGCGGCTTTGCGGATGATGTCCTGGACGATGGTGGTTTTGCCGGTGCCTTCCGGACCGGTGACAAAGATGTGGTAGCCGGCGCTTTTCATCTCCAGGCCGAAGGTGATGGCCCGGACGGCCCGTTCCTGGCCGATGACCTGGTCCAGGGGGTCGATGTCGGCGGTGGTTTCAAAATCGAAGATGGCGGCATCGCACAGGCAGCGCAGGTCGGAGAGTTTCACTTCGTTTTTGTCGGTCATGGCGGCTCCTGAAGGGGTGAAATTGGAAAATAGAAATTGGGGCAGACCAAACGAGTTTACGAATTGAATGTGTTGATCAACAGTAAAAAAGCATGAGGATCAAATTTCTAATTTCCAATTTCAACGTTCCAAAAACAGTGTCTATTGATCAATCTTCGCCTTTCTTCATACCTTCCATCACGGTCAGTTTCACCCTGAGCGAGAGTTCGTCCAACTGGGCCGTGGCCGCTTCCGACGGGGCGCTGGTAAGCAGGCAGGCGGCCCGCTGGGTCTTGGGAAAAGCGATCACGTCGCGGATGGAGGGTTCGCCGCACAGCAGCATCACCAGGCGGTCAAATCCGAAGGCGATGCCTCCGTGGGGCGGGGCGCCGGACTCCAGCGCATCCAGCAGGAAGCCGAATTTTTCCCGGTAGACCGCCGGATGCATGCCCAGGGCGGCAAAGATCCGCTGCTGCAGATCCATGTCATGGATACGGATGCTGCCGCCGCCCACTTCGAAGCCGTTGAGCACCAGGTCATAGGCCCGGGAGCGGACGGCGAGGGGATCGGTTTCCAGTCGGTCGTAATCCTCTTCCAGCGGGGCGGTGAAGGGGTGATGGAGGGCCTGGTAGCGTTTTTCGGTCTCGTCATATTCGAACATGGGAAAGTGGGTGACCCACACGAAATTGAACCGGCTGTCATCAATGAGCCCCAGCCGCTTGCCCAGGTGGTTTCGCAGGTGGCCCAGGGCCTCGTTGGTGACCTTGGGCTGGTCGGCCACGAAAAAGACCAGGTCGCCGGGCTGCATGTCGATGCGTTCGGCCAGCCGGGCTTTCTCTTCGTCGGTGAAAAATTTGGCGATGGGAGACTGCCAGGCCTCCTCGCGAACCTTGATCCAGGCCAGGCCCTTGGCGCGGTAGACGGCGGCGAAGTCCGTCAGGTCGTCGATCTCTTTGCGTGAGAAGTCGATGCACCCCTTGGCGTTCAGCGCCTTGACGATGCCGCCTTTTTTGACCACGCTGGAAAAGACCTTGAACCCGGAGTCCTCCACGATGTCGGAGATGTCCCTGAGTTCCAGGCCGAAGCGGGTATCGGGTTTGTCCAGGCCGAACCGGTCCAGGGCCTCGGCGTAGGTGAGCCGGGGAAAGGGGCCGGTCAGCGACTGGCCCAGGACCTCTTCGAACACCCGGGTCATCATGTTTTCACTGACCGCCATGAGATCTTCTTCGCCCACAAAGGACATTTCCATATCGATCTGGGTGAATTCCGGCTGCCGGTCGGCCCGCAGATCTTCGTCCCGGAAGCAGCGCACAATCTGGTAGTAGCGGTCGAACCCGGAAACCATGAGCAGCTGCTTGAACAACTGGGGGGACTGGGGCAGGGCGTAGAATTGCCCGGGGTTGACCCGGCTGGGCACCAGATAATCCCGGGCACCTTCCGGCGTGCTTTTGGTCAGTACGGGCGTTTCGATGTCCAGGAATCCGTTTTCGTCCAGAAAGCGGCGCACCGAGGCACTGGCCCTGTGCCGGGTGATGATGTTGCGCTGAAGGGGCGGACGCCGGAGATCCAGATGCCTGTTTTTCAGGCGCAGGGCTTCGGAGACTTCCACGTGGTCCTCGATCATGAAGGGCGGTGTTTTGGCCGGATTGAGAATTTTCAGCTCGTCCACCAGCACTTCGATTTCGCCGGTCGGCAGCTTCGGGTTGATCATGCCGTCGGGGCGGGGTTCCACCCGGCCGCGGATGCCCAGGACGAACTCGCTGCGGATGGCGTGGGCCTTGGCGTGGACGTCCGGGTTGATTTCCGGGTTGAAGACCACCTGGGTGATGCCTTCGCGATCGCGCAGGTCGATGAAAATGACCCCGCCATGATCCCGTCGCCGCAGGACCCAGCCCATCAGAACGACCTGTTTGCCCATATCCCCGGCACTCAAGGCGTTGCAGTGATGGGTTCTTCTCATGTCTCCGAGAATGTCAGCCAATGGAATGCTCCTTTCAAATTCCAACCAAAAAGCAATTTTGAATGATTAATGGTGGATCTTCAATTAAGGCCTTTTGACCATTATTTATGCACATGGCAGAAACAATCATTCAAAAGTAAAAATTTATAATTAAAAATTGTAATCTGTGCCGTTTCAATCCAATGTCTCAATCAATGAATCAATGATGCCGTCCAGGGGCAACGTGATCTGGGTCTTGGTCGACATGTCCCGAAGCACCGCTGCGCCCGACGCCAGTTCGCTCTCGCCGACGATGAGAACCCGGCCGGCGCCCAGGCGGTTGGCCCGCTTCATCTGGGCCTTCAGGCTCTTGTCGCCGTATTCCATGGCGGCGCCGATGCCCTTGAGCCCCAGTGCGGTGGACCATCCGAAGGCGAGTTTCTTGGCCGGCTTTCCCAGTGCGGCGATAAACAGGTCGGGTGTCCGCACGGCGGCCGGGGTGGTCGTAGAGACGATTTCCGCCAGGCGGTCGAAGCCGATGGCAAAGCCGATGGCGGGCATTTCAGGGCCGCCCAGGGATCCGACCAGCCCGTCGTAGCGGCCGCCGCCGGCCACGGCACTCTGGGCACCCAGGGCGCCGGTCTGGATCTCGAAGGCGGTGCGGGTGTAGTAGTCCAGGCCGCGAACCAGCTGTTTGTCCACCTTGAAGGGAACGCCCAGTTCGGTCAATGACCCGGTGACCGTTGAAAAATGATCGCGGCAGTCGTCGCACAGGTAGTCGATGATGGCGGGCGCACCGGCCATGGCCTCCCGGCAGCCGGGAACCTTGCAGTCCAGCACGCGCAAGGGGTTTCGGTCTTTTCTACGCAGGCAGTCTTTACACAGCGACGGCGCCGCATCGGCCAGCAGGGTGGCCAGGGCCGCCTTGAAGCGGGGGCGGCAAACCGGGCAGCCCAGGGAGTTGACATGGGCGGTGGTGTCGGTCACCTTCAAGCGGTCGAAAAGGGTGCGCAGCAAAAAAATCAGTTCCACGTCCGCGTAAGGTTCCGCAACGCCGAAAATTTCCGCATCGATCTGGTAAAACTGGCGGTAGCGGCCCTTCTGGGGCCTTTCCCGGCGGAACATGGGGCCGATGGTATAGAATTTCCGGACCGGATCCTGCGCGTACATCTTGTGCTGAATGTAAGAGCGGCAGATGGATGCCGTGGCTTCTGGCCGAAGGGTGAGCGGGTCACCCTTGCGGTCCGGGAAGGTGTACATCTCCTTTTCCACGATATCCGTGTCTTCGCCAATGCTGCGTGCAAACAGTCCGGTTTTTTCCATGATCGGGATGCGGATTTCCCGGTATCCGAAATCCTCGAACAGGGCGATGGCGGTGCGTTCGATATGCTGCCACAGTTCCGTCTCTCCGGGAAGGATGTCCTTGAACCCTCTGATCAGTTGTATGCTAGGCTGGCTCATCAGTGTACAATACCTTTCGGGCAATCCCGCAACCGGTGGCGGGCGGCGGCCTCTGCCGCCCTGACCGACCCCGGCTGCCGTTGCCGACGATCTGTTCGCGTAAACCTGAACGTTTATCGCAGGTTTTCCCGGATAGTCAACATCTTTCAGGAAAATAGACGCGGCGGAGGGCCGCGAAGGGGCCTTTCGGGGGCGGCTCGGCGGGCAGGGACCACGGGAAGGAATCGGCGGTGCCGGACGCGCTGCGGGAACTGCCGGGGGGGGCGATTGACAGGTCGGCAAAGATTCCTCAACCGGTGGTGATGTGTTGACATGGGTGCTGATTTTGGATACCTTGAAATCCTCTTCCACAGAGGCGAAAACAAACCCAATCAGGATAGCGCCATGATCATTGGGCTGGATGTCGGCGGTACCCATACGGATGTGGTCCTTCTCGGTCAGGAAGGACTGGTGAGACAGGTCAAGGTGACCACCAACCCGTCGGATCTTTTTGCCACCGTCTTGTCCGGCCTGGAAAAGATTACCGAAGGCATCGATCCCGAGCATATCCGTCGGGCGGTGTTGTCCACCACTCTGGCCACCAATCGCATTGTGCAGAACCGGATTCCCGAGGTGGGAATGATCGTTTCCGCCGGACCGGGTATCGATCCGGAACTGTTTCGCACCGGCCCCCATTACCATCAGGTGGCCGGGGCCATCGACCACCGGGGGCGCGAGGTCTCTCCCATCGATGAGGCCCAGATCCTGGAGGTGGCCCATCGGTTCAAAGCAGACGGCATCCGTTACGTGGGGGTGGTCTCCAAGTTTTCGGTCAGGAACGCGGGACATGAAGTCGCCATCGGTGAACTTCTCGGCGACGGTTTCGAAAAGGTGTTTCTGGGCCATCGGGTTGCCGGGAACCTCAACTTTCCGCGGCGCATCGCCACCACCTTCCTCAACGCGTCGGTTTATCCGATCCACAAGGAGTTTTTCGAAGCCGTCGTCAACTCGTTGCGTAAAAAAGGGCTGCATGTGCCCATCCGCATCCTTAAACCCGACGGCGGGAACATGCGCTTCGATGCCTCCATCGACCATCCGGCCCAGACCATTCTTTCCGGTCCGGCAGCCAGTGTCATGGGGTCCGTGGCCTTTGCCCCCAGGGATGAAGAGTGCCTGGTGCTGGACATCGGCGGCACCACCACGGACATGGCGGTGCTGGTTAACGGGGTGCCGCTGCTGGACCCCATGGGCATCGGCATCGGCGAGCACAAAACACTGATTCGATCGCTGGAAACCGTCTCCATCGGCGTCGGTGGAGACAGTGCCGTGCGCGTCGTGGACGGAACGATTCATATCGGTCCAGACCGGCTGGGAATGGCCATGGCCTACGGCGGGCCGGTGCCGACCCCCACGGATGCCATTTTCCTTTTGGGACTCGGCGAGGGGGGCGACCTGGAAAAGGCCCGGGAGGGCGTCCAGGCCCTGGCCGATGCCCTGGGGACCGATGTCCGGGATGCGGCCCATCGAATTTTCGAACAGGCCTGCCGGACCATCCTCGCCGAAGCCGACGCGATGATCGAGCGAATCAACGCCAAACCGGTCTATACGGTCCACGAGTTGTGGGAGGGCCACCGCCTTCAGCCCCGGCACATTCTGGTCCTGGGAGGGCCGGCGCCCTGGTTCGCCAGGGGCCTGGAGCGGTTGAGCGACAACCGGGTCGATGTGGTCCCCCGCTGGAATGTCGCCAATGCCATCGGCGCCGGCCTGGCCCGTACGACCTGTGAGGTGACCCTGTTTGCCGATACGGAGCGGGAAATCGCCGCCGCCCCGGAAGAAGGGTTTACCGCGGTGATTTCGTCAAGCTACACCGAACAGGACGCCATCACCACCGCCCTGGACCTGCTGCGCCGCAAAGCCATTGGCCGGGGTGCCAACCCTGAACACCTGGAACTGGAAATCGTCGATGCCATGTCCTTCAACATGGTTCGCGGTTTCTACACCACCGGCAAAAACATCCGCGTCATGGCCCAGGTCAAGCCCGGGCTGATTCACGGCTATGATCCCATTGCGGAAAAGATCGTGGAAAACAGCTATACCTGAAGGATGTGCTTTCCCACAGCCATCCGGGACCGATAACCCCGAAACGGGAAGCCCGCGAACGGGAAACCCATGTTTTTACCCGGAGTCCGCTATGCTGCGCGCCATAAATAAAACCGGCCTTGTCTTTTTCCCCGCCTTTGACTGGGCCATCAGCCCCACCCATCCGGAACGTGAGGAGCGCCTGCTCTACACCCAGGATCAGGTGTTCGAAGAGGGGATTCTCGACATCGAGGGAATCATCGAATACAAACCGGACCTGGTCACCAAGAAGGACGTTCAGCGGGTTCACTTCTGTGTGCCCGACCTGTGGGCGGTAATGACCGAATCCCATTTTATCAGTGCCGGCGGCGCCAAGACCATTGCCATGGCGGTGATGGACAAAAATGTGGAACGCGGTTTTGCCCTGGTCCGGCCGCCCGGACATCATGCCAACCGGGTGGTTCACGGTGCCAGAGGATTCTGCAACGTCAACATCGAAGCCATCATGATCGAATACATCCGCCAGGCTTACGGGGTCAAGCGGGTGGCCATTGTGGACACCGACTGCCACCACGGCGACGGTACCCAGGACATTTACTGGCACGATCCGGACACCCTGTTTATTTCCATTCACCAGGACGGCCGCACCCTCTACCCCGGCTCCGGTTTTCTGAGTGAACTGGGCGGGCCCAACGCCGTGGGCACCACCATTAACATTCCACTGCCTCCCAACACCTCCGAAGAGGGGATCCTGCATGCCGTTCGTGAAGTGGTGATGCCCATCCTGGACGAGTTCCAGCCGGAGATTGTCGTCAACTCCGCCGGGCAGGACAACCACTATTCGGACCCCATCACCAATATGAACTTCTCCGCCCGGGGATATGCGGAACTGACCACCCTGCTTAAACCCGACATCGCCGTCCTGGAGGGGGGCTATGCCATCGAAGGGGCGCTGCCCTACGTGAATGCCGGCATTATCCTGGCCATGGCCGGCATGGACTACAGCCACCTCAGGGAGCCCGATTACGACCCGGTGAAGGTCCGGCAGTCCGCCGAGGTGACCCGGTGGGTGCATAAAACCTGCGATAAGGTGCTGGAAAACTGGCACCAGCGGCAGCATCTGGCAGAGATGTACCGGGGGGATTACCAGCTCATGAACCGGGACCGCAACATCTACTACGATACGGACAATATCCACGAACACCAGCAGGAGACCATCCGGGTCTGCGATGACTGCGGCGGCGCCTTTAAAATCGATTCCGCCGCCCAGGGGATGAAGCATATCCTGGCGGTGCACATCCCCCGAAACACCTGCGAGACCTGCCGGAAGCAGGGCTACCAGTGGTATGATTCGGCAGATGCGGCCCGGTATGATAAAGTCTGTCTCCAGGATCGCGCCGGTGATGTGATGGCGGAGAAAACCACATAATCCATGCGTTTTCCCCGACAGGCCGCCATCCGGCCCAACCTGCTGCGACGGGCCCGCCTCATCGACGCCGTTCGTGCATTTTTCATTGCCGGGGCGTTTCTGGAAATCGAAACGCCGGTGCGGATCCCGGCCCCGGCTCCGGAGGCCCATATCGATACCCAGGAGTCGGGGGACTGGTTCCTGCAGCCCTCCCCGGAACTTTGCATGAAACAGCTCCTGGCCGCCGGCTACGAGAAAATATTCCAGATCTGCCGGTGCTTCCGCAAAGGCGAGCGCGGCAGCCGCCATATGCCGGAGATGACCCTGCTGGAGTGGTATGCGGCGGGATCCGACTACCTGGACCTGATGACCCAGTGCGAGAAACTGGTCGTTTTCCTGGCCGAGCGAATGGATATGGGGACCCAGTTGACCTACCAGGGACAAGTGGTCGACCTGACCCCCCCCTGGGATCGCCTGAGCGTGGCCGAGGCCTTCCGGCGCTTCGGGGGGATGACGGCGGAAGCGGCGCTGGATCGGGATTGCTTCGACGTGATTCTGGGCATCGACATTGAACCGAAACTGGGGCTGCGGCGCCCGCTGTTTCTTTACGACTACCCGGCCCGCTGCGGTGCACTGGCCCGGCTCAAGCCCGGCAACCCGTCGGTGGCCGAGCGTTTCGAACTTTATATCGCCGGCATGGAATTGTGCAATGCCTTTTCCGAACTCACCGATCCGATAGAACAGCGCGCCCGCTTTGAAACGGAGAATCGCGCCCGCGGGGCGGGCGGAAAACCGGCCTATCCCACCGCCGAACCCTTTCTGCAGGCTCTGGCATCCATGCCTCCCGCTGCCGGAATCGCACTGGGCCTGGATCGGCTGGTGATGCTCTTTTGCGACGCGGCTTCGATTGACGATGTGGTCGCCTTTACCCCGGAAGAACTCTAATTTTGTGCGGGAAATCGTTATCTGAATCAGGGTCGGAAAACGCCCAATCCCCCTCTTCGTTGCCGATACCGAAAGCGACTCCGATGGCGAACAGAAACAGGCAGTCTGCCTGCATGCCCAAGGCCTTGCATCTGTGTTTACTTTGTGGACGGTTACAGGACGGCGATGCGCCGGGCGAAGCGATGAAACCGGTGATACCCATCCGCATATAGTCTCTTTAACTCTATTACGCCGGGCCCGGCTTGCATGGCTTTTCATTGTTCGACAGCCATTTTGTAACCCTTTCCGTATGTGGGTATCAAAGGATTGAACCGCTGTAAAAAATAACTCTGGCATTAAGCCACCACCTACAGTGGTGGAAGTGGAAAAGTTCGACCGATCCGGCGAGATAATAGCGATAAAAATTGATTGTTTTTAACATCGACCATCGAACGCCCAACGTCCAACGTCGAATGATGAGATCACTTCGTTCAGGTGTAATAAAGAAGAAGGAAACCATGTTTCTGATCCTATCAAATGATAGAATTCCTTATTTGACGTTCGATGTTGGACGTTCAGTGTTCGATGGTCATGGGTCTGTTATTTAGTCCTCTTTGAAGGGCGAAATGATACCACCTGCCATGCAGGTTGCGCACGTCTTTTGGCTGACAGCATCCTGAAAAGAAAAAAGCAGACCGGATATGGCCTGCTTTTTTCTCTCCGACAACGACGAAATGAGGTGAAGTTATTTCCCGATCGCTTTCAAGGAAATTCCTGATTTCGTTTTGCGGACGATAAATTTTTCACCTTCAGCAAATCCCATTTCTTCAATCATTGCCTTGGGAACAACCACGCTGCCGCGTTTGCTCACCAGTACTTCCTTGCTCGATCTGGCTTTTGCGATGCCCCGGCCGGATTTGATTTCCGGAGCTTTACCGGCTTTCATCAATGCATCGAGATAGTGCGTCTTGAATTGTGCAGCGGTATTGAATTTGAACGCTTTCATGATCTCTTTTTGATGGCTGCCATCCGCGACCATTTTAATCAGTTTGGCACCGTCAATCTTCTTTTTTGCTGGCATTTTAATCTCCTTTTTTAATGAAAACCGGTGAATATTAAATAGTTGCTTTCTATTATTAACATGATGAAAATAAAATCAAGTATAATATAACTATTCATTAAAAAAAATTACAGGAATGATATTTATAACGAATCTTTTTTCGGCATTGCAATGATTTTTAATAGACTTCTTGGCATTAAAATAACGATGGTGTCGAAAGTATTTAATCGGGTGATAAAGGTGATTCATTAAAGCACGGAAAGAGGCAGAAACGTGAAAAAAAAGATCGTGTGATCTGTTTTTTTACCTGACAACCAATGTGTTCGGAAGCTACCGTCGCGGCGTTGGTTTTCCCGGGATTCGACAATCCGATGCAGCCGGATTTCCCCTTTTCCGGTGTGTCATGCAGGCGGCAGACAGTGACGATCCAGAAATAGGAAAATGAGATTGAGACACGCGAAAAATTTCACCCGTGCATACGGTTGATCGTCAGAGGATAAAATTTTTCGTTCAACGAAGATATCGGGCAGATTGGCCATTTATAGATCGGCAGCAGATGCCCCTCCTGCCGGAATGCTGAAAAGCAGTCCGGCTGACACGATATGCCAATGTTGACTTGCTGCGTAACATGTGGCACGTTCGCGCCTTTTCGATCATCTGCCGTCATCCAATAGATAGGGGAAACCGACATGACACAGGCGCATGAGGGGCTCGGGATCGCTTCCTGCCGGGCCATTGTTGATGCCATCCCGGACATGATCATCCGCATCGGCAAGGATCATGTCTTCCGCAGCTTCGAGGGGAAGGTGAATGAGCTGTACCGGCCTGAAGTGGATTACCTGGGAAAGCGTATCGAAGACGTGCTGCCCGGGGCAACGGCGATTCGATTCGTCGACACGCTGGAATCCGCTTTCAGGACCGGACAGGTGCATTCCATCGATTATTCGCTCACACTCCAACAGACCCTCTGCTTTTATGAGGCCCGCCTGGTAAGGAGTTCCGATGATGAAGTCATTGCCTTTGTCCGCAATGTCACCCGTGAAAAAGAAACCGAAGAACAGTTCCACGAATACCAGTTCCACCTGGAGCACCAGATGGCCATGCGAAGCGCCGACCTGTCGGCGGCGGAAAACCGATACCGAAATATTTTCCGCCACTCCGGCGCACCGTCCATTATCGTCGAGCAGGACTTTACGATCTCCATGGCCAACCCCAAGTTCGAAGAGCTGACCGGGTTCGACTGCAGGGAAATCGAAAAGCGGATGAAATGGACGGACTTTATCTACCCGGAAGACCGTCAGATGGTCATCCGATATCACTTCGCCCGACGGTCCGATGCGGATGAACACGGCGCACCTGCCGAATACGAATGCCGGATCATCGACCGCAATCAATCCCTGCGGACCATCTTCATCAAGGTGGGGATGCTCAGCGAAACCGGCCGCAGCATCGCTTCAATCATAGACATTACCTCTTTGAAAAACACGGAGCAGGAACTCCGCGACCGTGAGACCTTGTACAGCGCCATACTGGAGGGCTACGAAGGCTTCGTCTATTTTATCGACAGGAATTACCGCATTCGTTTCATGAATGAAAACCTGATCCACAACACCGGTGGCGATGCCACGGGGAAAATTTGTCATGAGGCGCTGCACAACCGGTCGGCGCCCTGTTTGTGGTGTGTTGCCGAACAGGTCTTCGAGGGCAACCGGGTCCGGTTCGAGATGAAGAACCCCAATGACAAGAAGTGGTACTACAGCATCAACGTGCCGGTACGGATGTCGGATCAGTCGGTTTTCTGCCAGGCGATGATCACGGACATCGACGAGCGCAAGCGGATGGAAGAGGCGCTGCGCGACAGTGAGGCGCATCTGCGTGAGGAAAATATCCGTTTGCGGACCTCAATCGAAGAGCGTGAGCGGTTCGGGGATATTGTGGGCAAAAGTCCGGCCATGCAGGAAGTGTATGAGTTGATGCTGATGGCTGCCGCCTCGGACACCAATATCATCCTTTACGGGGAATCGGGAACCGGAAAAGAACTGGTTGCCCGGGCCATCCATGCCATGAGCAGCCGTCAGGGCAGCAATTTTGTGCCCGTGAACTGCGGTGCCATTCCCGAAAACCTGCTGGAGAGCGAGTTCTTCGGCCACAAAAAGGGCGCCTTTACCGGTGCCGGAGCCGATACCAAAGGATTGTTGGACGAGGCCGACCACGGCTGCCTGTTTCTCGATGAAATCGGGGAAATCAAGCCGGGCCTCCAGGTGAAGCTGCTGCGGGCCATCGAAGGCGGGGGGTACACGCCGGTAGGCAGCCGCCGGGTGATCCAGTCCGATTTTCGGATCATTGCCGCCACCAGCCGGAACCTGACCGAACGGGTCAGGGCGGGGCGGATGCGCAGCGATTTTTTCTATCGGGTGCACGTCATTCCGATTCATCTGCCGCCACTGAGAAAACGAAAAGAAGACATCCCCCTGCTGGCCGAACACTTCTTCAAGGCCTATGACCGCAAGATCCGGCCGACGCTGACGTCAAGGATCATGGAGGCCCTCATGAATTACGACTGGCCGGGCAATGTCCGTGAGCTTCAGAATGTACTCTACCGGTTCGTCACCCTCCAACGGCTGGACCTTGCCGGAGATGCGGCCCTGCCCGCCCCTGACCCGTCCGTCGAAGCGACCTTCCCCGCGGCTTCGCTGCCGGATGCGGTGGCTTCGTTCGAAAAACGTCAGATTTCTGCGGCCCTGGCCCAGCATCGCTGGAACCGAACCCGGACCGCCAAAGCGCTCGGTATCGGCCTTCGAACGCTTCAGCGCAAGATGAAGGCCCATCAGCTGTAGTGACGGCTTCCAGGTGCGCCACAACCGGCAGGTTATGCGACAATATTGGCGCAAATGAAAAAGTTAATCATATCGGTTGGATACGGTCGCAGTGAGAGCGGCAGTGCCACATGTGTCGTGGTCAGTGGCCTCCCCGGGGCGGGCAGGGAGGACCGGTGTTTTCAGCGACTATGGGGAAATGTCTCAATATTCAAATAGGTTGAAATAATCGGGGGCGGATTTGCGTCGGGGTGGCACGGTCATTGTAGAACCTCGGGTAGTTACCAGATACACTACCACTGCAGGAGGAGAAACGATGATACCGAGAATTTGCAGCGCTTATGATCAGAATCCGGCCAGGATCATCCTGGTCGCAAGGGGGCATCGAAAACAAGCGGCAAAAAAACACCCCAGAGCGGTCAGCCTCCTGATTTCCCTTGGTATTTTGGGCCTTTACGCGGCCGTTTATTTTACGGGATAGGGCCGTCGGCCCAAAGCAGGGGCTGCCGGCCGGAGGCGAAAAAATCCGGCGGTTGCGTTCTGACAGGCTGTTCCGGCCGATGCGCACGGCCGGTGTGCAGCCCCGCCCGTTCAGTGGTGCTTTCTCAGCCGGCTGCTTCAGGATGGCGATATTGGCCGATTCCTGAGGCCCCGCCCCATCGCCCCGTGGTGTCCCCCGCGGAAATGATCTTGCCGCACCCAACCGGTCGAATCCCGGTTCGATGGATTCCCCGCCCGCCTGTTGCGAACCGCTCCACCGGTCAACCATCCTGTTGAACATACACGAAACCCCTTTCCGGGGAGCGACGTGGTCCGCCGCGTCGATCCCGCTGCACCTTTCTTCCCGCTTGCCGATGCCCGGCCCGCCGCTCAATTCTGAGCGGGTGGCAGGCGCGCTCCCGATGGCTCTGGCGAGCTGAATAACGGCCATATGCTTTTTACTTGACATGCCGACCGGCTTCATCCAATATAATGCGCTTATCCTCAAAAAGGATGAGCCTACTCTTAACCTATCACAAGGAGAAAAACTCATGAGATGGTCAGGCTTTTTTGCAGCGTTGGGCGTTTTGATGGCGGCATGTCTCCTCTTCACGACGGGTGTTTCTGCAGCTGAGAAACCGATCGTAATCGGGATTCAGGCGCCCATCACCGGACCATGGGCGTTCGAAGGCCAGATGGCGGTGCAATCCTGCCAGGTGGCTGCTGAATTGATAAATAAAAAAGGCGGGTTGCTTGGCGGTCGCATGGTTGAAATCCGCGAGTTCGATGACTCCGGGACACCCAAGGACGGCGCCCTGGCCGCCATGAAAATCGTTTCTCAGAAAGATATTGTCGGAGTGGTGTCCACCTACGGTTCCCCGACCGTTGAAGCCAGCTCGAATATTTTCGAGAAGCGCAAGATGATCAACATCGCATATGGCGCGACCTTTGTCGGCTTGAGCAAAAAGAACAGAAATTATTTCTTCCGCACCTGCGGAAGGGATGACGCCCAGGGGATCTTCTTCGCCAAATTCATGCCCGAGAAGTTTGGCGTCAAGCGCATCGCCATCGTGCACAACAATACGACCTTTGCCATTGGTGTGGCCGAAGAGACCAAGAAGGCGCTCAAACCGATGCTGGATTCAGGTGCGGTCGAACTCGTTTTTTATGACGCCGTCAATCCGGAGGACAAGGATTTTACACCTGTTCTGACCCAGATGCGCGAGACCCGTCCGGACGTGTTCTACTACACCGGACATTATCCGGAAGGGGCACTGATTGCCCGCCAGGCCAAAAAGATCGGCATCAACTGCATATTTGTCGGCAGCAACGCCGTAATCAACAATGATTTCGTCAAAATCGCCGGTGTCGACGTGGCCAAGGGGTGGATGATGACTCAGGAGCCGATGCCCAGCGAACTGCCGTACAAGGAGTCAAAGGAATTCCTGGCTGCCTATGAGCAGAAATACGGCGAGATTCCTTCGAGCCCCTGGCCGATTTATGCCGCCGACGGTGTCAATATCCTCGCCGCGGCAGTCGAAAAAACCGGCTCGACGGAGCCGGGTGTGCTGGCCGATTACCTGCACAATGACGCCAATGGGGTGCCGGGGGTGACCGGACCGATCGGTTTCACCGCACAGGGTGACCGTGAAGGGGTGCCCTACCTGATGTACGTTGTCAACGAAAAGGGGGCCTTTGTCCTGCTCGATAAATAGCGTTCCTGCATGGAAAACACATGAACCGGGCGACGGGTTGAATCAGGGGGGGGGCCACCGATCGTCGCGCTGCCAAAACCCGTCAACCGGTTCAGGACGGACACCGCCAATTGTCTGGTGCCGAATCAAACGATCGGTCGCACAACACCGGGGCTCAGAATGGACGTTTTTTTGGAACAAATTGTCAATGGCCTGACCATCGGGGCCTTTTATGCCCTGATCGCACTGGGCTACTCCATGGTCTATGGTGTCATGAAGCTGATCAACTTTGCCCACGGCGATTTCTTTGCGCTGGGTTCCTACTTCGGTTACACGCTTCTCGTCTGGGGCTCGGCGCTGATCAGCAATCGGTTCGGGCTCTGGGGCGGCATGGTGGTGGCCCTTGCCGTGGCGGGTGTCTGCGTGGCCCTGGTCGGCATGCTCACGGAGCGGGTGGCCTATCGTCCCATATACTCAGCCGGCCGGCTGCCCGCTGTGGTTTCCGCCCTGGGGGCATCCATTTTCATTGAAAATGCCATTATGGCTGTCTGGGGGCCGCGGTATCTGGCCTATACATCCGATATCGTGCCGGACAATGTGATCCAGCTCGGTGCGGTTCAGATCAGCGCCCTGCAGGTGGTGATTCTCCTGCTCTCCTTCAGCCTGATGGGGCTGCTCTATTTTATCGTGCAGAAAACCACCTTCGGTGCCGCCATCAGGGCGTCCGCATTGGACCGGGACACGGCTGCACTGATGGGCATCAACATCAACAAGGTGATCCTTTTTATTTTTACGCTCGGACCGGCCCTGGGCGGCATGACGGGCGTCATGGTCGGCATGTACTACCGGCAGATCAGTTTTACCATGGGATGGAATTATGGGTTGAAAGCGTTTACCGCAACGATTCTGGGTGGCATCGGAAATATTCCCGGGGCCATGTTCGGCGGGCTGATCCTGGGTATCCTGGAAATGCTGGGTGCCGTATACGTGTCGGCGGCCTGGAAGGATGTGTTTGTCTTTCTGGCACTGATTCTGGTGCTGATATTCCGGCCCACCGGGCTCTTCGGAGAAAAGATTGCCGATAAAGTATGACAGGTTCGTAAGCAGTCCGATATCTGCGTTACGCTTCATCCCTCGTCACTGCGGAGTACGGTAAGTACACCTCATTGCTCGGGATTGGACATTCTATGAATGTCCGCCGTATGGATGACGGTCGGTTTCCAGTGCGCTCGCAGACGAGGGCCGTGCACGCTTCCGCGGCCCGCAAACCTTGATCTCGGACTTCTTACGAACCCGTTGGAAATTGGTTTTTTAGAGTTCATCAAGTATAGTAGAGTAAAGGATTTGCAAATGGGGCGAATCAGCACCAGTTTTTTAAACGGCCGTATCGTCTGGCTGGTCATCGCCGGTTTTCTCCTCTTTCCGCTGATTGGCATGCGTAACGAGTACCTGCTGGATGTGGCCTTTTTCTTCGGCATATACGTGATCCTGGGATTGAGCCTGAACATCGTTCTCGGAGAAGTGGGACTGTTTGACCTCGGGCACGCCGCGTTCTATGCCATCGGCGCCTATGCGACCGGTATTCTCAATACCCTATACGGTGTTCCCATCCTGGTCATGCTGCCCCTCAGCTTTATCGCCGCCGCCCTCTTCGCTTACCTTGTCGTCTCACCGATTATCCATCTCAAGGGCGATTACCTGTGTATCGTGACCATCGGCCTCGGTGAAATCATCCGGCTGGTACTGATCAACAATCCCTTCGGCATGACCGGCGGGTCCAACGGCATCGTGGGCATCGACAACCCGTCACTGACCCAATGGCTGGTGGTCGACACCTCCCTGGATTTTTACTTTCTGGTCTGGATCGTCGTCGGTTTGAGCATCCTCGGCCTGGTCCGGCTGCAGCAGTCACGAATCGGCAGGGCCTGGAACTGCATCCGGGAAGACGAGGTCGCCGCCGAAGCCTCGGGCATCAACGTCCGGGCCTACAAGCTGCTGGCATTTGTGCTGGGCGCCGCGTTGGCAGGGGTTGCCGGAAATATCTATGCCAGCAAGATGATGGTCATCTCGCCCCACAGTTTTACGTTCATGGAATCGGCATTGCTGTTCTGCATCGTGCTGATCGGCGGAATGGGGTCGATTCCGGGGGTCCTGATCGGCGCAGCGGTGATCAGCCTGTTTCCGGAAATATTCAGGCCCTTTGCCATGTACCGGATGCTGATTTTCGGGCTGGCCATGATCCTGATGATGATTTTCCGTCCCGGCGGCATCTGGCCGCGCAAGCGGGGGGCCATCGAGCGGCGGACCGGATTCCGGCTGCCGAAAATGCCAGAGCAGGGGGCTTCGGGGAACCCGTAGGCCCCGGGGCCGTAATAACGGGTAAATCCACTGTACAGGAAGCCGTCAAGGACATTGACAGGAACTCGGACGTGAAGATGAGAAACCACAAGAATGCCGGAATCGTTCTCGAATCCCGAAACCTGACCAAGCGTTTCGGAGGTCTGGTTGCCGTCGGCAATATGGATCTGAAGGTGCACCGGGGCGAGATCAGCAGCCTGATCGGTCCCAACGGTGCCGGGAAAACGACCTTTTTCAACGTCGTGACGGGGATCTACAGGCCCGATGCGGGCGACATCCGCTTCAACGGCGCGCCGATTGACGGTAAAAAACCCCATCAGATCGTGGAATTGGGCATTGCCCGCACCTTTCAGAATATCCGTTTGTTTCCCAATATGACCTGCCTGGAAAATGTCATGGCCGGTCAGCATTGCCGCGGGGCGGCAGGGGTGTGGGCTTCCATTGCCCGAACGGCCGGGCAGCGGACGGAAGAAAAGCGGATTGCGGCGATTGCCGCACAGCGCCTGGAGCAGGTGGGGCTGGGCCGCCTTAAGGATGAACTGGCCAAAAACATCCCCTATGGCAATCAGCGAATGCTCGAGATCGGCCGGGCTCTGGCCACCAATCCCCGGCTGCTCGTGCTGGATGAACCCAGCAGCGGCTTGAACGATCGGGAATCCGAAGATCTGATCGTTTTTCTCAAAAACCTGATCAAAGAGGATTTGACGATCCTGATTATCGAGCACGACATGAACGTGGTCATGGGGATTTCCGACTGGGTGACCGTCATGGATGAGGGGCGCAAGATTGCAGAGGGAACGCCGGAAACCGTCTACAACGATCAGAAGGTGATCGAGGCTTATCTGGGGCGGGATGACGAAGACGAAGACAGCGGGACGGAAAGGGCGTAACATGGCAGCGCTGCTTAGTGTCGAAAATCTGCGGATTGTCTATGGGGCGGTCGAGGCGCTCAAGGGCATCTCGCTGGCGTTGAACCAGGGCGAAATCGTCACGGTGCTGGGGGCCAACGGGGCGGGGAAAAGTACGCTGCTGAGGGCCATCTCGGGTCTCGTGCCGCCTGAAAGCGGCGCCGTTTATCTCGACGGCGAGGCCTTGAACGCGGTGCCGCCCTATGACATCGTTCGCAAAGGAATCTCCCAGTCCCCCGAGGGGCGCCGGGTGTTTGCAACCCTGACCGTAGAGGAGAACCTGAACCTGGGGGCCTATACCCGGCAGACGCATAAAAAGGAAGTGGCCGAGGCCAGGGCGCGGGTGTTCGAACTGTTCCCGATCCTGGTGCAGCGGCGCAACCAGCTTTCCGGCACCCTTTCCGGCGGAGAACAGCAGATGCTTGCCATGGGCCGGGCGCTGATGAGCAACCCCCGCATTCTGCTTCTCGACGAGCCGTCCCTGGGGCTGTCCCCGCTGTTTGTCAAACTGATTTTTAAAATCATCCGCGAGATCAATGCCCAGGGGGTGTCGATTCTGCTGGTCGAGCAAAATGCCCGCAAGGCGCTGGGAATTGCCAACCGCGGCTACGTGCTGGAGACCGGGGTGATTTCGGTCAGCGGTCCGGCGTCCGACCTGCGTGACGATAAGAAGATCCAGGAGGCGTATCTAGGCGGGGCGGCGCTGAAGCGCAAGCACACGGCGTGACCCCGATTGGCGTTAACGCACGGCTGCCCGGAAACGGCGATGGCCTTCAGGATGCAGTCCTGCGCAACCGGTGCCCGCAGGTCCGGGACCCGAGGACAGATATGCTTAAAACGTTGAAAATTACCGTGGCTGCCGAAGACTCCGTGGCCTACGATTCGAACTTGCTGGGGCAGCATGGCATTTCGCTGCTGCTGACGGCCAATTCCGGACCCGGCGAGAAAAACATCCTGGTGGATGTCGCCCAGGATCCCGAGGCCCTGCTGGCCAATTTTGAAAAAATGGGCATCGCCCCCGCCTGTATCGACGCGATCGTGCTGACCCATTGCCATTATGACCACACCCGGGGCCTGGCCCGGATCCTCCAGGCAATCGACCGGGACGACATCCCCGTCATTGCTCATCCCGACCTGTTTCGCCTGAACTTTTTACGGACGCCTTTTTTAAGGCATGTGGGCGTCATGCCCGGCGATCTGCAACCGCAGATCGAAAACGCCGGCGGCGTTCTTTTCCTGACCCGGGATCCACTGGAGATCATGCCCGGGCTCATGACGACCGGGGAGGTGGAACGGACCACCGAATTCGAGGACCCGGGGATCGACCTGTGCACCATCGAAAAGGGAAGGGTCAAAACGGACGCCATGACCGACGATATCAGCCTTGTGGCCAACATGGAAGGCAACGGCCTGGTTGTTGTCACCGGTTGCTGCCATGCCGGGGTCGTGAACGTGCTGGCTCAGGCCCGGCGCATGACCGGCGTCAAAAAAACAGTCGGTTTGCTTGGGGGACTGCACCTGGTCGAGGCCTCCGATGAACGAATCAAGAAGACGGTCGCCGGGATCGGGGATGTCGGCCCCGACTGGGTATATGCCGGCCATTGCACCGGCTTCCGGGCACAGGTGGCGCTTTACAACAGGTTCAAAGAACATTTCTCACCGCTGCAGACGGGGATGGTGATCGACATTACTTGAACTGCTCCTCCTCGGTGCTGCCGGACATGGCGCCCACACTGGACGCCCCCGCGCTGATGGTGTCGATCAGCCGGTCGAAATAGCCGGCGCCCACGAATTTCTGGTGAGTGGTGGCCATATAGCCGTCTTCCTTGCCGAAGCGGAATTCTTCCTCCTGGAACCGGGAGTAGGCCAGCATGCCGGTTTTGCGGTAGTTCATGGCCAGGTCGAACATGCCCAGGTTAAGGGCGTGGAAGCCGGCCAGGGTGACGAACTGGAACTTGTAGCCCATGGCCCCCAGTTCCCGCTGGAAGCCGGCAATGGTGGCATCGTCCAGGTTGGCTTTCCAGTTGAAAGACGGGGAGCAGTTGTAGGCCAGCAGCTTGCCGGGGAACCGGGCATGGATGCCTTCGGCGAAGCGCCTGGCCTGGTCCAGGTCCGGCTTGGAGGTTTCGCACCAGACCATGTCCGCGTAGGGGGCATAGGCCAGGCCGCGGGCAATGGCCGATTCCACGCCGTTTCTGACATAGAAAAAGCCCTCGCTGGATCGCTGCCGGTCCAGGATGAACGGCCGGTCCCGTTCGTCGATGTCGCTGGTGACCAGCTTGGCGGCATCCGCGTCCGTCCGCGCCACCAGAAGGGTCGGGACGCCGCAGACGTCGGCGGCAAGCCGGGCGGAAACGAGCTTGGCCACCGCCTCCTGGGTGGGAACCAGTACTTTGCCGCCCATGTGACCGCATTTTTTGGCCGAGGAGAGCTGGTCTTCGAAATGAACCCCGGCGGCACCGGCCTCGATCATCTGCTTCATCAGTTCGAAGGCGTTGAGCGGCCCGCCGAACCCGGCCTCGGCATCGGCGACGATGGGGGCGAACCAGTAGGGGCCGTTCTTTCTTCCATCCAGCACCTGAATCTGGTCGGCCCTTCGCAGGGCGTTGTTGATGCGCCGGACCACCGCCGGCACGCTGTTGGACGGGTAAAGGCTCTGGTCCGGATACATCTCGCCGGCCAGGTTGGCGTCGGCGGCCACCTGCCAGCCGCTCAGGTAAATGGCCTGGAGCCCGGCCTCCACCTGCTGAACCGCCTGGTTGCCCGTCAGGGCGCCCAGGGCGGCAACGTAGTCCTCATGGTTGATCAGGTACCACAGGCGCTTGGCGCCGATTTTGGCAAAGGTGTACTCGATGGTCAGGTTGCCGCGCAGTTTCAACACATCTTCTGCCGTGTAGGGGCGCTGGACGCCCTTCCACCGGGGATCCTGAGCCCAGTGGGTTTCCAGTTCCTCCCGTTCGTCGGCCACCACTTCGTGACAGGTCAACCGTTCACAGATTTCTTCGGCTTTCTCTTCAATGGTTTTCATCTCGCCTCCTGATGGGTGTGAATGAACGTGGGTTCGGCGCCCGGCGCGGCGGTCATCCTTCCAGATGGTCGTAGGCCGCCAGGGTCAGAAATTCCGCCAGGGTGTCGGCGGCGATGATGTCCTCGAACAGGCCGGCGGCCTGCCCGTACCTGACCCGGTGGAACATCGCGTCGCCCACCTCGGTTTGAATCTTCTCCATTTCTTCCTCCAGCATCGACCGGAACAGCTCCAGGGTGATCTTGCGCCCGTCCTCGAGGGCCGCATCCGGGTGCTTGATCCACTGCCACAACTGGGCCCGGGAAATTTCTGCGGTGGCCGCATCCTCCATGAGGTGATACAGGGGCACGCACCCCAGGCCCGAGAGCCAGTTGGCCATGTACTGGATGCCCACACTGATGTTGGTGCGCATGCCCGACTCGGTAATCGTGCCGGCAGGCAGTTTCAGCAGGTCGGCCGCTGAGACCTGGACGTCCGTTCTCAGCCGGTCGATCTGGTTGGGGGCGGGCATGGCCTTGTCGAACTCTTCCATGGCGATGGAAACCAGGCCGGGATGGGCCACCCAGGTGCCGTCGTGGCCGTCGGCGGCTTCGCGGGTCTTGTCTGCCCGCACCTTGTCGAGGGCCTCCCGGTTTTTCTCCGGGTCGTTCCTGATGGGAATCTGGGCGGCCATCCCGCCGATGGCATAGGCACCGCGGCGGTGGCAGGTCTTGATGGCCAGCAGGGAATAGGAGCGCATGCAGTGCCGGGTCATGGTGATCTGGGCCCGGTCGGGGAACAGGTAGCCGGGAACGTTCCTGAACCGTTTGATGAAACTGAAGATGTAATCCCAGCGCCCGCAATTGAGCCCGGCACTGTGGTCCTTGAGTTCATAAAGGATTTCATCCATCTCGAAGGCGGCCATGATGGTCTCGATCAGCACGGTGGCCTTGATGGTGCCCGTCGTGATGCCCAGGGTCTCCTGGGCGGCGATGAAGACATCGTTCCACAGCCGTGCTTCCAGGTGGCTCTCCATTTTGGGCAGGTAAAAATAGGGTCCGCTGCCGGCGGCCAGCAGACGGTTTGCGTTGTGGAAGAAGAAGAGCCCGAAATCGAAGAGGCTGCCCGATACCGGCCGGCCGTCCACCAGCACGTGTTTTTCCTCCAGGTGCCACCCGCGGGGCCGGACGATGAGGGTGGCGGTCCGGTCGTCCAGGCGGTAGGTTTTCCCTTCGGGGCTGGTAAACGTGATGGTCCGGTTGACGGCATCGCGAAGGTTGATCTGGCCCTCGATGGTGTTCGACCAGCTGGGACAGTGGCTGTCCTCGAAATCGGCCATGTATGTCTTTGCGCCGGAATTGAGCGCATTGATCACCATCTTGCGGTCCACCGGACCGGTGATCTCCACCCGGCGGTCGGCCAGGTCGGCGGGCACCGGGGCCACCGTCCAGTCTCCTTCACGGATATGCCGGGTTTCGGGCAGAAAGTCCGGCAGCCGGCCGGCGTCTATTTCCGCCTGGACGTTCTCCCGGCGGTTCATCAACTCCCGGCGGCGGTCGTCGAACCGCCGGGCCAGTGTTCCTACGAATGCCAGTGCATCAGGGGTGAGAATACGGCTGAACGCATCGCTGACCGGCGCATTGATGGTGATGCCGTCTGTCAATGGCGTGGTGCTCATCTGATTCCTCCTTTGGTGTGTTGGGGGCATCCACCGTCGGAAACCGGCGTCCGCCGGTGGCCCGGTGCAGGAAACGGTCCGGGCTGGGCCAGGGTGTGGCCCAATTCGTTCCGACGGATCGAACGGTGGCGTGGGTCTTGGTAGAACTGTCTGTCGGGTCTGATTCAAAATGTGGCAGTCCGGCCAGGATCACGGCGGGCGATCACTTCAAACGGATGAATACACAGGGTATTTGGAGCATTGAAGTGCGCGCCCAACACCGATACGGGCCGAAACGGGACATTTTGAAACTGGCTCGGTCTAAAGCGGAGCTGGGGTTAAGTCAGTGCCCATCCATAAATGGTTATTTTGCCCGATCTCTGCGTTGTTCGAAAAATTTTATCCTCGGAATATCAACTATATGCTTCCGGTTGAATTTTTCGCACGCCTTGATCTCGACCAAAATTCCTCATTTCCGGACAGACACAAGTTAATACGCTGTGGTACAATGTAAACCCTTTACTCCTGTTCCAGCCGGTAGCGGAGCGCATAGGGCCGGATGTGCCGGATGTGGCCGGAACGGATCTCGTCTTGGACCGCCGTCCAGAAATCAGTGGCGAGCAGATCCGCATGCCGGCTCAAAAAAAGGTCCCGATGCTCCGGCGAGAGTCCGAGGAACCGGGAAAATTCTTCGGGAAAAACGTCGTTTTCCCCCACCGTGTACCAGGGTTCGTCGGCCATTTCTTCCATGTCCGTTCTGGCCCGGGGGATTGTCCTGAACCGGCATTCGACCAGCGGTACGATTTCGTCGTAGTCGTAAAAGACCACCCGGCCGTGGCGGGTGACGCCGAAATTCTTGAGCAGCATGTCCCCGGGAAAGATGTTGGCGAACGCCAGGTCCTTGATGGCGTTGCCGAAGTCCACAACGGCGGCGTCGGTTTTCTCGGCGGACGCCTCTTTGAGGTATATGTCGAGCGGGGTCACCCGTCGTTCCAGGTAGGCATGGTCGATGATGACCCGGTCGTTTTCCAGGCGGACCGTCTGCCCGGCTTCGGTGGTGAGATGATCGAGCAGATCGTCCGAGAACCAGCAGCGGTCGAAAGAGAGATGCTCGAAGGTATGGGCCTCGATGAGGCGTCCCACCCGGTAGTGGTTGAAGACGAAGGCGTACTGGGTCATCACTTTGTTCCGGGTCGTCCGCTTGGGGGAGTCGAAACGGTCCCGGATCAGCTTGACCACCATATCGTGACCGGCCATGTCGAACACTACCATGACCATGCCCCGCTTGCCCGCCGAAAGGCGGAACCGGTCCTGTGTGCACTGCGCCGTATGACGGCACACATCCCGGTAGAGCACCGTCTTTCCGTGCTTGAAATAGCCGACGGCCGAATAGAGTTCGGCTTCCGGTTTCGACGGCATGATCGACTTGAGAAAACCGACCAGTTCACCGGGGTTTTCCATGGCTACGTGAAAGGCCGAACGGGTGTAGGAGAAAACGATGCTCAAGCCGTCGGTGTCCAGCACAAGCGCGTCCACCCGGACGCCCGCCGGTTCATGAAGCAGGGCCAGGGCCAGCGGAATCACCCGGCTTCCGGCAACGATCCGGCCGATAAGATAGGCGCCCTGGCCACGGAAGAAAATGTGGCGTATCATCTCTATCCGCGCCGGCCGGCTGTGGCCAAGCTGTTTTTCCACCCTTTCGGCGATTCGTGGCATCACCTTTTCCATGACGGCAGGGGCGATGCGGACCTCGTTGAAATCCGAAAGCATCCGCCGGATCGCCGGTTCAATGGGGTCGGCCAGCGGGTAGACCCGGCAAAGCGATTCGGACGGGCCGGGCCGGACCGGGCCGTCGTCATCGTGGACAAACTCGATCTGTCGATTCACGCCGACGGTGCCGAAAATGCGGCGGGTGACCGAATTGAAAAAGGTCTCGGCCAGTTCCCGGTTATCCCCCCCGGCGATGCGGGCGGCATAGTCCGCCCTGGCGGCGGCCCACACCCTGCCGTCGGCGACCCGGTTTTCCAGCAGGCGGCGGATGCCGGTTTCCGTCTGGTCGACGATCGCTGCATACAGGTTCAACCGTTCGGTGGTCTCGGCCTGAACCTGTGTCCATTGCCGGTTCATGAACCGTTCGGGCGCCCGCGACGTAATCCGGCGGAAACGGTCCTCATAGTCCCGGAACCGTTCATGGATGCAGGCGGCGCAGCGTTGTGCCCATCGTTGGGTCGTCATCGCAGATCCTTCAGGAACCATAGGTTTTGGTCAACGGCCCGGTGGGACGGGCCGGTTGCCCCAATATCGTTTTTGCCCGTTTTTTAAGGCAGCGAAGGTGTCAAGAAAAGGATCGGGAACGCCTTGGACCCAGTTGGCCGACAGTGAACCGGCCACCTGGTTGAGAAAATCAGACGCTAAAAGAAAATATACGATTCCGGGCGGGAATGCAAATGGCCTGGGCGTCCGGCAGGAGGATTCGGAAGCCTGAAAACGTTCCGGTGAGTGCCCGCAGCCCTGATTTTCGTCAACGCACCGAGATGCGGGGCCACGGTTGAACCAACCGGAAACGGGCTTGGAGGCGCTCCCATCCGACCCGCAGCTGGCGATCAGATTTTAAAGCGACCGACCAGTTCATGGAGTTTTTGGGACAAGGCGGACAGTTCCTCCGAACTCCGGCTGACCTGGCCGCTGGAATCGGAAACCTCCTGAACCGATGCATTGACCTGGGCAATTTCTCCGGAAATGGTGCCGGCCATCGTGGAACTCTGGTTCACATTATCGTTGACATCCCGGATGCCCCGGGAGGCCTGGGCCACATTATCGGCGATCTCCTGGCTGGTTGCGGCCTGTTCTCCCACCGCTGAGGCGATGGTGGTCACGATATCGTTGACGTCGTTGATCACGCCGGAGATTGATTCGATCTGCGATACGGTATCGTCAGTGGAGCCTTGGATGCCCGTGATGCGGTTTTTGATGTCCAGGGTGGCGGCAGCGGTCTGTTTGGCCAGATCCTTGATTTCGTTGGCCACCACCGCAAAGCCCTTGCCCGCTTCACCGGCACGGGCCGCTTCGATGGTCGCATTGAGGGCCAGCAGGTTGGTCTGCTCGGAAATCTCGGTGATGGCTTCGGTGACCTTGCTGATCTCATCAGCCGCCTGGCCCAGTTCGTTCACTTTGGCCGACGCGTCGCCGGCTTGGCTGACCGCTGATTCGGTGATGGCGCGCGCCTTTTCCGAGTGCCGGGCGATTTCGCCTACCGTGGCCGTCATCTCTTCTGTGGCCGAGGCCACCATGTTGACGTTGGTTGCCGCCTGTTCGCTGGCGGTGGCCACACTGTTCATGTTGCCGCTCATCGCTTCGGATGCGGCGGCCACCTGTTCAGAACGCCGGGACATATTATCCACCCCACCGGTCATCTGTCCGGCAATGGCGGACAGGCTGGAGGAGGCGTTGTGCAATGTGGTGGCATCCACAGCGATCTGGCCGATGATGCCCTGAAGCTTTTTCATGAAGGTGTTGAACCCGGTGGCCATCTCGCCCATTTCGTCGCGGGCGTCCACCGACAGACGCCCGGTGAGGTCGCCTTCACCCTCGGCAATGTCCTTGAGCATGGCCGCGGTATTTCTGATCGGCCTGACGATGACGGCCGTCATTCCCAACGCCAGTGCGGCCATACCAAGGATGACCACACCGATGACGACCAGGATGGTGTTGCGAAGGGCGTCGACGGCGCCGAAGACTTCTTCGGTGGCGGCGGTGGTTATCAGGCCCCAGTTGAGCCCGCTGATCGTTACCGGGTCGTAGCGAACAAATTCCCTGGCGCCGCTGCTGCCGGTCTTGACTGCCGAACCCGATTCGCCGTTCAGTGCGAGGTCGATAAACTGGTCCGATTTTACGTCGCCGATTCGGCCCTTTTTTACCACGCGGTCACTGCGCAGGCCGGTTTGACCGTTGTTCCGGCCCACCAGATAGCTTTCCCCGGTTTCGCCCATGCCGCTGCGCTGCTGGAGGATGGCATTGAGCTGGTCGGCGGCCAGCCGAACGGCCACGCTGCCCACGACGCTCCCGCTTTCATCTTTCATCCGCGCCATCATGAAGGCGGCCTGCGCCCCGTTCGAGGGGGCATAGGCGGCGAAGTCGCCGATGACCACCCGATCGTCCCCGGCCTGAGTCATCCGTTTATAGGCCTGTCCCAGGCTGGAATCGGCCAGTTCGCTGCCGGGTATGTTCATTCCCAGGTCCGATTCCCTGACCGCCGAATAGACGATATTGCCATCGGGGGAAACCAGCAGCAGGTCGTAAAAGCCGTTGTCGGCCACCATCCCCTTAATGCGGGGCTCCTTGAACTCCACGATGATGCGCCAGTCTTCGTTGTCCGCGGAGTTGCCGTTTTCTTCATAGGCCGCATTGAAAGACCTGACGCATTGATGCAGGAAAGGGTCTGCCTTGATGACCTTAACGGCGGTGCCTACCCGCCTGAAGTAGTCTTCGATGTGATTCCGCTTGGCCTCCTGGACCGCGGTAAACTTGGCCACGGCCTCATCGTGCAGTCCACGGCTGGCCTTGTCTGTAGCGATGAACGTGACCATCCCCAGCGGGATCAGGCTGACGATGATAAAGGCCCCCAGCAGTTTGGTTTTGATTTTCAGACGGTTCAGCATTGCGTTGAATTCCTTTCCATGGGCTTTCCGCATGCCATACGGGGGACGACTCCGGTTCCGGTTGATGCGTTGGCATCAATACATGCGATTGGGTGCTGCCATGGATAGGGTATCGCCCATCGGCGGAGCAACTTAAACTGCCGACCAGAAAGGGCGGTTGGGTGACTCGAAAAAAAGATGGTGACTGCCTGCACAAGAGGGGTGCAAAGGATGGTGCATGGGCCGGCAGCCGGCACAAACCAGGCGCCTGCAGATCGAATCAGCGGGCGCCTGGTTCAGGCATATCGGGTTTACGCTATTTGATGGGGACCGGATTGCACAGATGGGCTTCTTCCATGGCCACCCGGCCGCAGCCGCCGCAGGTAAACTTCATTACCGCCAGCTTGTCTTTGCAGATGTGCTTGGGGTCTACGTCCGGAGTGCCGCAGAAACTGCATTTTTCGGTGTCTCCGCAAGGATTGCACAGGTGCCCCGGGGCTTCTGCCACGGCGCCGCAGCTTTTACATGTATAGGCCATAATAATGCTCCTTTTTTGTCGGTTGGTGTAAGACAATTCAAAAATTATGCTTGAATTGACAATGTCAAACCGGGACGGAATTCGGATTTGTCCGTCAATCGAAGGCGCAGGATTGGATACCAGTCGTGAAAACCGGTCCACCCGTGGAAAGGGTAGGAGCATTCTTTCTTTGCCAATGGGGCGGTCAGCCTGTTCAAACGTTGCTGGTCGTTTACTCGGCAACCCGTTTGATGGTGCCATTGGCGAGCATTTCCTGCAGCTGGGCCAGGAGCTGTTTTTCCTGATTGTCGAGAATCCCGTCTTCATCGGCAATGGCCATAATCTTATTGTGTTCCTTGGTGGTCAGTTTTCCGTCTTCCATGGCCGTCTTGATCATTTCCGATAGTCTTTCAGCAGAATCACTCGGTTTTTTCATGATCATCCCCTTTTGCACAATGATGGTTAAGTGGTGCCGGTGTTGCCGGCATATTTTATCTCATACCATAATAATGGGGAAATGGCCATTTATTAGCGGATTACATGAAGGCTGTTCGAATCGGAGGACATTTTTTTTCCAATACCCGGATGTCGAAAAGTCATCCTTCCGCGGGATGACCGATTTTATTTCTTGAGTTGCCGCCACTGCCTGCCGAACTCAAAAACACGGTGATATCGTCTCGTCGTGCGTTGACATATCAGCCGCTTTTCGTATGATGCAGCCGGCCGCAGGCGGTTTCGCTGCCTGTCAATGCGTCATTCTTTCAATGGTATCTTGGGCAAAATATAAGGGAGCGTGCATGATCTACATCGTTCTGGGGCTGATCGGGGCGGTCACGGGCAGTGTTTACCTGTATGGGCGGGGCGACTTTTTACTGGGCGGCTTCGTCGGCCTGCTGGTGGCGGCGGTGATCAACCAGAGAAACCGGCTCCTGGCGCTGGAAAACCGCCTTGTATCCCTGGAAAAGCGGATTGCCGGTACGTTCTCCGCCGAGGGCGTCGCCGGGCCGGCGGAACCCTCCGGACAGCCGGAATCGGTCCGGTCGGCCCCCATGGACACGGGAGGTGACGATGACGCCGCCCTGTCGGAAACGGAACCTGCCCGGGACGCCGGGGGACGGGCGCCCACAGTTCCGCCCCCCCGTTCCGATCCCGCCGGTGCGATGCCTTCCCTGGAGCTGGAACTGTCCGATGACGCCATTGCCGGGCTCGACCCGCCGTCCGGGCCGCCCCGTCCGGATCCGGCGACGCCGCGGCCGGGTGACCCGGGCGATCGGATCAGGGCGTTTTTCCTGGGCGGCAACCTCATGGTGCGGGTGGGGGTGGTGGTGCTGCTGTTCGGTTTTGCTTTCCTGGTCAAATACGCCGCCGCCCGCAACCTGGTGCCGCTGGAGATTCGCCTGGCGGCCGCTTTCGCCGCCGGTATCGGGCTGCTGGTTCTGGGATGGCGGCTGCGCCGCCGCCGGTTCGGCTATGCGGTGACCCTTCAGGGAGGCGGCATCGGCGTGATGTACCTGACCCTGTTTGCCGCGGCCCGGCTTTTTCACATGGTGCCCCTGCCGCTGACCTTCGGTGTGATGGTGGGGCTGGTGGCCTTTTCCGGCGTACTGGCCGTGCTTCAAAATGCGGCGGCCATGGCCGTGCTGGGGGCGGCCGGCGGCTTCATGGCGCCGGTGCTGCTCTCCACGGGAACGGGCAGCCACGTGATGTTGTTCTCCTATTACGCCCTGCTCAACGCCGGCATCTTCGGCATCGCCTGGTTCAAGTCGTGGCGGTGGCTCAACCTGCTGGGCTTCGTCTTCACGTTCGGCATCGGCTCCGCCTGGGGACTGCAGTACTACCGGCCCCATTACTTTTCCACCACCGAGCCGTTTTTGGTTCTCTTTTTCCTTTTCTACCTGGCCATCGCCGTCCTGTTCGCCCTGCGGCAGCCGCCGCTGCTGAAGGGATATGTGGACAGCACCCTCGTCTTCGGCATGCCGCTGGTGGTGTTCGCCCTGCAGGTCGGGCTGGTGAAAAATTTCCAGTACGGCCTGGCGTTCAGTGCCGTGGCCATGGGACTGGTGTACACCGGCCTGGCCACGGCACTGTGGCGGCGGCGGGATGACGGGCTGGGCGCGCTGGTGGAGGCCTTTCTCGCCCTGGGGGTGATTTTCGGCAGCCTGGCCATTCCGCTGGCGCTGTCGGGCAGCTGGACGGCCGTGGCCTGGAGTATGGAAGGGGCCGGCCTGGTATGGGTGGGCGTGCGCCAGCGGCGCTGGACGGCCAGAGGGTTCGGTCTGCTCCTTCAGGTCGGATCGGGGGCCATGTTCCTCCTCGGCAGCCACGGCGCCTGGACGGAAACGGCGGTTTTCAACAGCCGCTTCCTGGGCGGCATGATGGTGGGCCTGTCGGGCCTGGTTTCCGCCTTTTTCCTGGAACGGTACCGGGACCGGCTGCACCGGCTGGAGCGGCCCTTCGGCGCCGCCATCATGGCATGGGGGCTGCTCTGGTGGTTCGGCACGGGACTGGACGAAATCGACCGCCGCATGAGCCGGCGCCACGAATGGATCGGTGCGCTGGCGTATATCGGCCTCAACGGCCTGGCCATGGGTGTTCTTTTTCGCCGGCTGGACTGGAAGGGGATGCGGTGGCCGGCCATGGGCCTGTTTCCTGCCATGGTGATCGCTGCCGCTGCCGTTGCCGACCGGCACGATATCGTGCATCCTTTCCAGGGCTGGTGGATGGCCGCCTGGCCGCTGACCTTTGCGATCCACCTTTACCTGTTGCACTGTATGGACACCGTCTGGCCCCGGACCCTCGCAACGGGCTGGCACGTGGCGGGCGCCCTGCTGGCCACCGGCCTGGTCGGGTGGGAAGCCGGGTGGCTGGTGGATCAGCTGGTGGCCGGCACCCGTGTCTGGCCCTTCATTGCCTGGGGCATTGTCCCGGCAGGGGCCGTCACGGTGCTGATCCGGCTCAGGGACCGGGCCGGCTGGCCCTTCGGGCCCTGGGAAAACGCCTACCGGGGGTGGCTGCCGTCCCTGCTGGTGCTCGGCCTGCTGGCCTGGACGGCGGCGGGTGCCGCCATCGACGGTAATCCACGGCCTTTGCCCTACCTGCCGCTGCTCAATCCCCTGGACGTCGTCCAGATGGCGGTTTTTCTGGTGGTGGGCCGCTGGCTGCTGTGGATGAGGCGTGAACCGGCATCACCTGCCGCGGGTCTGTCTCCGGTGGTGTTGTGGGGGGCGCCGGCGGCGGGCGTTTTTCTCTGGCTGACCGCCGTGGTGGCCCGCACGGTCCATCACCTGGCCGGGGTGCGCTACCAGGCGGAGGCCATGTTCCGGTCGGATCTCTTCCACGCGGCCATCGCCGTGCTCTGGGGCCTTCTGGCATTCGGGTGCATGGTTGCATCCAGCCGCCTGAGAAACAGGACCGTGTGGTTCGTCGGGGCGGGTCTGCTGGCCGTGGTGGTCGCCAAGCTCTTCGTTGTGGATCTGTCGGGCTCGGGCACCGTTTCCCGGATTGTTTCATTTCTGGCGGTGGGGGGATTGATGCTGGTCGTCGGTTTTTTTACGCCTTTGCCCCCGGCGGAATCGAAAGGAGAGGGCACATGAGAAAATGGCTGTGGCTGATGATGCTGGCGGTCTGCCCGCCGTTGGCGGCGGTGTCGGCCGACGTGACCGTGGATGACTTTGCCTACGGCGTCCGGATTGACGTGCCCGGCACAACGGCGATCGCCGCCATGAGCCTGCCGGAACAGGTATACGGCAGCGCGTTCCGACCGGACCTGGGAGACATCCGGGTGTTCAATGCCGCCGGGGAGCCGGTGCCGCACATGATCCGATACGCCCAGACCCTGAAGACCGACGCCCCCTGGCGGTCGCTGCCCTTTTTCCCGCTCCCGGAAGCGGCCGCTGCCGGGACCGGCGGGTATGGGGTGTTTGTCCGCACCGGACCGGATGGGGCCGTGGTGCGTGTCGATCCGCCGTCGGCGCAGGTGTCATCCGCACCACCGCGAACGTTCCTGATCGACTTGAGCCGCGTCGGGTTGAGCCGCGACGGGCGCAGCCTGGCCCGGCTGCGGCTGAAATGGCAACCGGGCGACGGCCACATCATGGCCACCCTGGCCGTGGATGCCAGCGACGATCTGGTGAACTGGACCACCATTGCGCCGCGATCGGCGGTTTCGGACATTCGATACGCGGGCCACCGTCTGATGGCCAATACCATCCGCCTGTCGGCCACCGGGAAACGATACCTGCGGCTGCGCCACCTGGATGAAGGGCCGGCCCTGTCCCTGGTTCGCATCGAGGGCCGCATCCAACCGGAAGGCCGGAACCCCGTTCGCGCGTTCGTGAAGATCGACGGGCGGCCCGATCCCGACCGGTCGGGCGTGTTTGAATACAGTACCGGCGGCGCCTTACCGGTTGACCGGGTCAATCTCGTTTTCGACCAGGCCAACAGCATGGCCGATGCGCGTCTCGAATCCCGCAGCGGTCCCGATGCCGCCTGGATCCGACGGTTCAAGGGCCTGTTTTACCGCATCGATGTGGACGAGCCTCCCCTGACCAGCGCACCGCAGGCTGTAAAGGTCTCCATGGACCGCCACTGGCGCCTGAGCGTGGATGCCAGTGAAAGCACCATCGGCAGTGCCGTCCCCCGGCTGGAACTCGGCTACCGGCCCCACGACCTCTTTTTTATCGCCCGGGGCAGCGGGCCTTTCACCCTGGCATTCGGCAGTGCGGCGGTCGAGCCGCTGAAGGTCAATGTGGCGGCCCTCTTCGACGGCATCAACCGGCACCGCGAGAATGGCATGGAGCAGTGGGTGGTGCCCCGGGGCCAACGGATCGTTCTGGGCGGCCCCCGGCGCCTGACGCCCCTGCCGGCGCCCCTTCCGATGCGCCGCATCGTGCTGTGGTCGATCCTGGTGGCCGGCGTGCTGGTGGTGGCCGTCATGGCATGGCGCCTGGCCCGGCGAATGAACAGTTAACGGTAAACCGTGAACCGCAATCACAGATTTTCTATTGACTTTATGACCCCGCCCGTAAGAAATTGCCAGATTAACCATCAAGGATTGAAACTCAACGCAAATCAGGAATAAATCAGGCATGAAACAGGTCAACATTGCAATTTTAGGTTGTGGGACGGTGGGGACGGGCGTAGCCCGCCTGCTGCTGAACAACGGGGATATCCTCCGGGACCGCATCGGATGTGAACTCCAATTAAAGTATGTGGCCGATATCGACACCGTGACGGACCGGGGACTCAGCCTGGCGCCCGGGGTGATGATCCCGGATGCGGCCGCGGCCATCGCCGATCCCGAGGTGGATATCGTGGTGGAAACCATCGGCGGCGAGGGAATCGCCAAAACGATGATCCTCGACGCCATCGACAAGGGTAAGCACGTGGTGACCGCCAACAAGGCCCTGCTGGCCAAACATGGCAATCCGATCATTGCCGCGGCTACCGAAAACGGGGTGGACCTGGCATACGAGGCCAGCGTGGGCGGTTGCATGCCCATCATCAAAACGGTCCGCGAATCGCTGGTGGGAAACCGGATCAGCGCCATGACCGGCATCCTCAACGGGACCTGCAACTACATCCTGTCCAAGATCACCGACGAGGGCGTGGATTTCGAAGCAGCCCTGGCCGAAGCCCAGGCAAAGGGCTATGCCGAGGCCGACCCCACCCTGGACGTGGAAGGTCAGGATGCGGCCCACAAACTGGCCCTTCTCTCGGCTCTGGCATTCGGCATGCGCATCAATTTCGACGATATCTACATCGAGGGGATCTCCCGGATCACCCCCATGGATATCGAATTTGCCGCCCAGTTCGGCTATCGCATCAAACTGCTGGCCATCACCAAATTCGACGGCGGTTCGGTGGAAGCCCGGGTGCACCCCACCATGATCCCTTTCGACAACATGCTTTCCAATGTCAACGGCACACTCAACGCCATCAGCGTCTCCGCCGACGCGGTCGGCGATATTCTCCTCTACGGCCACGGGGCGGGCATGATGCCCACGGCCAGTGCGGTGGTGTCGGATATCGCCGATATCGCCCGGAACCTGGCCGCCGGCGGCGCAGGGCGGGTGCCGGTCATGGGCTTCCAGCCGGACAAGATCCGTCCCATAACCGTGCTGCCCATGGACGACATCGTTACCAACTATTACTTCCGGTTCGATGCCATGGACCGGCCCGGGGTGCTGGCCACCATTGCCGGTATCCTCGGAAAATACGCCATCAGCCTTAAGTTCGTTCACCAGAAGGGGAGAAAAACCAACGGCTCTGTGCCGGTGGTCATGCTCACCCACCATGCCCGGGAGGCGGATGTGACCCGGGCGTTGGCCGAGATCGCTGCCCTGGATGTGGTGGCCAGCACGCCCATGTTGATTCGTATCGAGGACAAAAACGGCCAGGAGGTGTCATGCATATAGTCTGTTCCGACCTGGAAGGGGTGTTTATACCGGAAATCTGGATCAATGTGGCCGAGCGTACAGGTATCGATGAACTTCGCCTCACCACCCGGGATATCTCCGATTATGACGTGCTCATGAAGCGACGCCTGGAGATCCTGGCTGCCAACGGCCTCAAGCTGAAGGACATCACCGACGCCGTTGCAGCGATGGACCCGCTGCCGGGCGCCCGTGAGTTCCTCGACTGGCTGCGGGCCCGCACCCAGGTGATTATCGTTTCCGATACCTATCTTGAATTCGCCAGGCCGCTGATGGAGAAGCTCGGCTGGCCGACGCTGTTGTGCCACGGCCTGACGGTCGACGACAGCGGTGCCATCACCGGTTACAACCTCAGGCAGGCCGACGGCAAACGCAAGGTGGCCCAGGCTTTCAAAAGCCTGAATTATCACGTGATGGCCATGGGCGACTCCTACAACGACGTCAGCATGCTCAAGGAGGCCCACCATGGCGTCCTGTTCTGCCCCCCTCAGAATGTGATTGACGAGTACTCCCAGTTTCCCGTGGCGACGACATACGATGATCTCAAGGAGATTTTCGGGAAAGTGATTGAAACAGGTGAACAGTGAACGGTGACCAGTGAACAGTGAGTGGTGAACTGTGAACCGTAAATGGTGACGCATGGATCACAAAGAACTCAAGGTATGGAAAAACGCAATTGATTCCGTCACTGAGATCTATAAAATATCCAGCGCATTTCCGAAAACCGAGATTTATGGCCTTACCGAACAGTTGCGTCGTGCGGCCGTCAGTGTGCCGAGCAATATTGCCGAGGGCGCTGCCAGAGGCTCCGACAAGGAATTCATTCATTTTCTATATATTTCATTGGGCTCGCTCGCTGAAGCCGAAACCCAAATCATTATCGCCAAAAGATTAGGATACCTTGGAGATAATAAAGAGATTTTGAATAGTCTTCAAACCATTCGTAAAATGCTCACAGGTCTGATCAAATACCTGAAGAACAAATAATCTGTTCACAATTCACTGATCACTGTTCACTGGCCGCATATTACGGATTACGTTAACCCATAACGGTTGGACCATTAAGAAAATGAATCCCCAATCCCAACACCCCCCCCTTTCCCACAAAACCAGTTACCGGGTCATCTACGGTGACACGGACACCATGGGCATCGTTTACCACGCCAATTATCTGCGCTGGTTCGAGATCGGCCGGACGGAACTGTTCCGCCACCTGGGGCTGCCCTACAGTGAGATCGAAGCCCGGGGCCTCATGCTGCCGGTCTCCGAAGTCAAATGCAAATATCTCACCCCGGCACGCTACGACGACGTCCTCGTGATCAATGCCACCCTGAACACGGGCTTTCGTGCCGGCATGCAGTTTGACTACACCATCACCAGTCGGGACGGTGCCGTGACCCACACCACCGGGTATACCCGGCACGCCTTCGTCAACGGCCAGGGGAAAGTGGTCCGCCCGCCGGACTTTATCCGCGAACTGATCAGGGGAAAAAGTTGAATCGGCTGCAGGCTGAAGGCGTTTAGCACCCGGAAAACCAGAAAGATCGAAGGCCTGGGAGATTGTGGCAGGAAAAGACGACTCCAAACCGATAGAACCAACAAACCAACCGAACCATGCCCTTCACCATTCAAGAGAAACCTGACGGGCTGACGTTTAAAATCCGGGTCCAGCCTCGCTCATCGAGGAACCAGGTGGCGGGTATTTACGGCGACGCCCTGAAGATCAATCTCACGGCACCCCCGGTGGACAATGCCGCCAACAAGGCCTGCGGGGCCTTTCTGGCAAAGCTCCTGTCTGTCCCCAAATCATCGGTGACCATCGTATCCGGGCACACCGGCCGGAATAAGCAGGTCATGGTTCGTTGTCCAAAGTCGGGCGGCGGGCGGGATTTTATCAAGAAGGCCATTATGGCCTGGGTTTCAGCCTGATGGTGTCATGCAGCCATCAGCCATCTCCAATATCAAGCCGCCGGCTGAATCGCTCGAGAATCCCGGAGCCTCCTTTCCGGTTTGCTGTCAGCAGGTTAAACGCTGGCGGGACAACCCGAAAATCATCTGTGCTAACCGGTCTGGCCATTTTTTTTAATCCACGCCAATTCGTTTGTTGACAATCCGTCGATTCTCACTTATTATGCGTTTTTTAGAAAACACTGATGCGGGGTGGAGCAGTCTGGTAGCTCGTCGGGCTCATAACCCGAAGGTCGTAGGTTCGAATCCTGCCCCCGCTACCAACTGAAGAGACGGCTCGAAAGGAACGTTGTCATTAACGGCAACCCTTTCGAGCTTTCTTTTTAGGACCGCATAATTCTTCATAGCTTTACCCTCTGTGGCAATTTTCAGGATTCCAGCCAAATCGCCGTAAAGATCAATGGATAGCCCTTTTCGGCCTTCTTTTGGGGTGAGTACAACCCAACAATCCTGAAAGCAGATAATAGATGCGTCTTCGTCCGCCGAGGTTTACCTGCAAAATAAGTCTGATAATCCCTGAGGCATTTGGTGCCAGAAATGGATCTATATAGAACGTTTGAGTAGTATTTCTATTCGTTAGAAAGAAAAGGTATTCTTGTGTGCCATTTTTTATAACAAACGCTGACAAATTTTGTTACCTTCCTCTTCATATCTCAAAATATAAGCCCTGACCAACCAACTTCCTGCAACATATAGTATTTTCTCTTTGGTTAGTTTTTTGCATATATTCAATTTAAGAAAGAAATTAGCCAGCGGAGGATAATATGGGGGCTTTGGCGGTTTTAAGTTCATTCCTACCAATAATGCTGTTTTCCATACTCATTGTTTCAATTCTGTACATTCTTAAATCGCCTTGGTTCAAGGGATTGTCCGGGGAGATGATGGTCCACATCTTCGCTAAAATCCAATTAGACAAAGATAAATACCATCTATTAAGAAACGTCACATTACCGACTGCCAACGGAACAACCCAGATTGACCAAATCATCATTTCGGAATACGGTGTTTTTGTCATTGAAACCAAAAATATGAAGGGATGGATATTTGGCAGCGTCAAACAGAAAACTTGGACACAGAAAATATTTAAATATACGAAGAAATTCCAAAATCCACTTCATCAGAACTATAAACACGTAAAAACCCTCAAATCACTCCTGGCATTGACTGACCAACAAATATTCTCGGTTGTCGTTTTTGTAGGTAGCAGCACCTTCAAAACGAAAATGCCGGACAATGTCATCAAGGGGCCCGGATTAATGAAATACATCAAATCCAAAAAACAGCAGGTGATACTTAGCGCAGATGTTCCCATGATTCTTTCCAAGATTGATGCAGATCGCCTGTTACCATCAAGGCAAACGACCAAGGCGCATGTAGAACATGTCAAAGAAATCGTAGAGGAAAAACAAAACGGTAATAATTGCCCTAAATGTGGCAGTTACATGGTTGTTCGTACGGTGAATAGAGGAGCGAGTTGTGGAGAAAAATTTTTGGGATGTTCAAGATTTCCCGAATGTAGAGGAACTGCAGCTATGCCGGCTGAGGATGAGGTGGTGGAAATTGGAACCGAGGAGGAGACGGTATTTTCGGATTCATGGGGGAATAAAACTTGGCGTGATGATGATATCCAACCTGCCTTAATGGATCGGGCGTTTCGATAAAATTATCCTTTGTTTGGCAGTGATGGGTATAGCTGTTTTAACAATGACGACGATTCCCCCTGTGAATCAGAACACAACCGTAAAGAACTGTTGTCACAGGGAACGATAATGCCGCTTACAAAAAAATTTAAAGACCTGGATGTTACCAGAGCTACAACAGGTCTTATTTTTACCGCATAGGCCTGATTGTCGAAGCAGTCAATATGATACTGGATGGGGAGATCACCGCAGGCAGATTAATGCTCCGCGATTATATTAATGCCACCGGGGGCATGGATGACATTTGTTAGAACACTCAAAGAACACAAATCGGCAACTGCCCGTATGCTTGGCCCATCCGGGAACCCAACCCTGGAATGCATCGTGCCTGTTATTAGGGCATGTGCCGCCCGAGAAAAAGTGACACTAAATGTTTGCACAACCGGCTGTTCGACTTGAGCCTGTCGTGACAATCCGTGTACAAAGTTGCAACGACCATTATATTGTTGATGTCGTGATAAACAGAGGATGAGAAAAGCCCGGCCATGACCAGCCGTTCAGAAACGGTTATGCTTTTATTCTGGGCTATTATCAAATCGTCTTGCTTGGATATTTTTTTCGCTGTTGTAAAAATACATAAGAATAAAAGCGTGCCTGTTACCACGGCAAAGACGAACCCTTTCAACAGTTCAATTTGTCTCAGAATTTCGGCAGAAGCGGAGACCTGGAGGGCAATTTTCCCGGATATGTATATGTAGAGAAAAAGCAAAACGACATAAGTTAGTGAGACAACCATGGCGGATCGAAAAGGCTTCAATACCGAACGATCCTCAACCCCCTCTCTAAAACGAGTGTTAATGAGCGACTGGTCGGTATTCATCCTCACCATTCCTCTTACTTATTTATTATGGGTAGTTATTCTAGTGGGTGGACACTATATTAATCTGGTTAAGTGCGCTTTCGAACAGTTACCCGAAAGCCTGGCAGAACAGGCGTTTATCCAGTGGGAGGTGCCCATTTTATAAACAAGCCTTTTATATCATGGATTCGGCCTTCGTGGCTATCGTAACATTTGAAACGGACAATTCCGTAACTCATCGCAATGCCTTCATTCTACAAGGGCATTTGAACGCTACGCCCTGGCACTTTGCCCTCCTGAAATTTTTTTCTTAAGATTTTGCATTGTTTGACCGAAAGGTTAATGTCGGTTTTTTTCAGGCAATGAAAATTTGGATGGGATTACCCTGTTAAGATTTAATACGAAATAATAAATCATAGGAAATCGAAATGAAAAAAATCATTATTCTGGCAACGGCAGTGTTGCTGATCGCCATGAACGCCCAATGTGAAACAATCACCATTGTTGCAGATGAGTTTTGCCCTTATAACTGCGAGCCCAGTTCTTCGGAACCCGGTTACATGATTGAAGCCGCGGTCGAGATTCTCGGTGCCGCAGGTCACCAGGTCAACTATTCCCTTTTGGACTGGGATCAGGCAGTTGAAGAGGCCGGTGCCGGTAAATACAATGCGGTTGTCGGCGCGGCAAAAGAGGATGCTCCGGGATTTATTTTTCCTGAAGAACCCATGGGCGGTGCCAGTAACGCCTTTTACACACGAAAAGACGACAACTGGACTTATTCCGGAGAGGCATCTTTGAAAGGTAAGAAAATCGTCGGAATTACCTCGTACACCTACGACGACAAGGTCGACGCCTTGATCGCCAGCAATGGTATGTACGTCGATTCTCTGGAACAGGCGCTGGAAGCATTATTGAGCGGAAAAGCGGATATCCTTCCTGAAAATCAATACGTCATGTCCATGTTTACCATGAAAAACTTCATTTCTGACGCGATCCGAAAAGCAGGTGATGTAGATGGCGGGGAGTCAATGGTGTATGTCGCTTTTTCACCCGCCAACCCGAAATCCAAGGAATATGCTGATACCCTCACGCGAGGCCTCAAAAAAATGAAGACAGACGGTACGTGGGGCAAACTGATTGAAAAGTACGGACTGTCGTTTTAGCAAGCGGTTTTTGAAGTTTTAAAGGTAAAATATGAAATACGGTTTGAGAATAAAATTTTTAGTTCCGACGCTGTTGTTAGTTGTTTTGTTCATGGGAGCATCCGCTGCAGTCTCGTATATTGAGTCTCGCAACGCGATGGAAACCGAAATCATCCGCCAGGTGAATTTTATCGACGATGAGGCCTCTCGAGGCATCACCGAATGGTTGAATCGTAACACGCTTGACGTCGATCTTATGAAAACGAAAAACCCCGCTGCCGGCCCATGCCCCGCCTTCCAATCAACTGACCTTATATGATGACTCTTCCTTGCCGAGTGCGGATGATTTAATCCTTGATCCGCAGTATCCAGTCGAATCATACTTGTAAATGCAGCGCATAGGCCCGACAGGCTTTCTGTTGCCAAAATGCATGTATTTTCGTGAAATCGGCACCAGATCGGCGGTTGACATAATGTTCGTTATCGGCCATCCTTATTTTGAGAGAGGGCGGCTGGATGTGGGCCGACTTTCGATCTGCAGGCTTGCAACATCTTGGGATACATACTGCGGCGGCACACAATTCGAGAATACGGTTCTCTATGAAGCTCCAGTTATAGCTAAAACTCGCATTTCGGTTCCTGATGCCATCGGATCTCAGAAAGGTTATTCCGCGTGTATTTGCCTCCAGCGATACGCTACGAATGAATATTTTAAAGCTATAACAGCGGTTTGAAAAGTTTAGACCAAAAGGCATAACCATCTATCCCCAAAACAAGCGAGTATCGGAAAACAACTCAATCTAAGCGTCTGGTTGAATATGCAGCCAGGAAGACACTGCCAGTAGTAAAAATGAGTGCTTCATACAGACGCACCGGTTTTGTTCTTTCTCATTTTAAGATCACCGATTTTGCTTTTACTGATCGTTTCGCCCCCTTTCTTGGTTTAAGATGGGCTCACAACCGCCCCATGCGGCTGCTGTTCGAGGCTTTCGGACTATGTGAACCCGAACGATTTCATTCTGTCAGAAAATTTGACCACATGGGCAAGCTTGTCATTGTATCCGACGATCCGGTAGCAGATCCGCCGACCGGTTCGGACGATCAGACAGGGGATGCGCATGAAGGTGTTGAGGAATCGCTTAAATTCCATGCGTACCACCGACAACCCCAAGGGGCGATACGATAGCAGCAGGCCAAACCAGGCTCTCAAATCCCAAGCCAGCGAAGCGATGGTCATCAACGCCCAGTTGGACAACAGCGTATCGGAGGCCGGATCCAGTGCCTTAACGCCATTTTTCAATTGGTCGATGTCGTTTTCATGATCACTACGGCCACGGTAAAAGTGGATCATTTGGTTGGCGCAACGTTTCCGATCATCGGATGGGTTGATTTGACCAGCGAGTTTTTTCAGATTGGGCATCGCATCCATGCAGAAAATAAAGGTGCACTGGCGGTCCCACCTGTCAAAATGGTTGGTAAGGCCAAAATCGGTATCCCCTCGCAACTGCACCTTTTGGAAACAGCTGCCGACCAGGTCGAGGCTTTTATCGACCCATGGGGCACAATCATGATGGGAAGCGACGTTGCCTGATCGGTTGACGATAAACAGGGGCTCACGAGTGTTGTGCAACGAAATGACCAAAGGGTGATATCCCCATTGACCGTTGTAGGAGATATCCATGCCCTGCTTTCACTGGCCGGTATTGGCGCAGATGGTGCCATCCACGTTAATGATGGCTTCGCGTAAAAACGTTGCCGGCTGTAGTTGCCTGACCTTTTTGCGGACTGTGTTTTTGGCATCCATAAACGAACAGATATCCGGTTCGGCAAAACGCCTTAAAAAATCGCCGGCGGTGGTGGGATCAGGAATGATCTGAGCGCCCAATGCATTGAGCCAGCCCTCATCGTTGCGTAGCAGTTCGATATCCTGCAAACAGCTTCCACCGGCCAAGTAATTGTAGGCGATGTTCAGGATATGATCCGACTCATGATACGGCAAATGACGTTTCAGCAATGTAACGCAAGCATCGATTTCCTTGATCAGGCCGGTTTTTGCCGCCAGCTGATGAATGGCTCCGATGCCTCCATAAGCGATTGCCTGGTGCCGATCATCGACATCGTAGCAGATATTACGCCCCGCCGTTCTCGCTTAAACTGGTTAACGGATTTCAAGCTTTGGAACTCGCAGAAAAAGAACCGTTTGATCTGGTTTTGATGGATATAAAAATGCCCGTGATGAATGGTGTCGAAACATTTAAAAAGTTAAAAAAGGTCGCACCGGAAATTCCGGTTATTATGATGTCGGCTTTTGCTTTGGAGGGTTTAATTAAGGATGCTATACGTGAAGGTGCGTTCGGCTTTCTTAAAAAGCCGATCAATTTTGACAGGCTTCTTGAGTTGATTGAAAAATCGTCTCCAAACGGTGCGCTTGTGCTTGTCGTAGATGATGATCCCGATATGTGCGATAATTTGAACGATATTCTTGTTGCCAACAAGTTTCAGGTAGAAGTCGCTTTTGACGGTTACTCCGCTGTGCAATTGGCAAAGGAGAGCGCTTTCGATGTCATCGTTTTAGATCTGAAGCTACCTGTGTTAAACGGGTTCGAAACCTTTCAGGCGATAAGGGAATATCGACCCGATGTTATGGTTATTTTTATCACCGGACTCATTGACAATATGCAAAATACCATAGAACAAATGTCGTCTATGGATATCAGATAAGTCATTGAAAAACCTTTTAATATGGAAAAGTTTTTGGAACTACTGAATTCCATTTTTCAATAATCTTAGAATGCAAGGAATACCAGTGGAAGAGAAAATACGGATCATAGTTGTTGATGACAATAAAGACCTGGCAGAAAATATCTGTGACATAATGGAGGAAGAGGGTTATATCGTTGATGCTGCTTTTGACGGATCAAGCGCCGAATTGAAATGTCGGGAAAATGTTTACGATATCGCCTTAATCGATGTGAGACTACCTGGTATTGCAGGGGACGAACTTACACAGCAGTTCGCCGAACTATCCCCAACAACCGAATGTATCATTATGACCGGTCATGCATCTTTGGAAAGCGCTATTAAAGCAGTTAATCAATCGAATGTTATCTCATACGAACTAAAACCTCTTCATATAGGCCGCGTCCTGACACTTATTTCGCAAGTTAGTAAACGAAAGGAGCTAGAAAGAGAACTTTCCGAGCAGAAAGATTTACTCAAATACATGATCAACAGCATGCCTGGTCTTTTTTATACAATAGATGAAGATAATAATTTTCTTTACTGGAATGAAAACTTTGAGCATGTATCCGGCTTTTCTCATCAGGAATTTCAAACGAAAAAAGCCCTCGATTTTTTTGCCGGTGAGAGTAGGGTAAATATGAAAAAGGCGATTGAACAGGTATTCAATGATGGACAATTCGAAGTCGAAGAAACATTGGTAAATAAAGACGGGGAGCGGATACCTTTTTTATTTTCGGGGAAACGGGTCAAGTTCCGAAATCAAAAATATCTTGTCGGATTGGGAATTGATCTTTGTGAAAGAAAGAATCTTGAAGAGCAATTTCTACAGTCTCAAAAAATGGAGGTTGTCGGGCGCTTTGCCGGCGGCATGGCCCATGATTTTAACAATATGCTGAATGTAATCACCGGATATTCCGAACTAGCATTGAGGAAACTCAACCCCGCAGATCCTCTTGCCAAGAATCTGAAGATGATAGAAAACGCTGCCGAACGGTCTTCAGATCTGACAAAGCAGCTGCTGGCATTCTCCCGAAAGCAGGTCATATCTCCCAAACCGGTTGATATCAATGCCCTTATATTGAACATGAAAAAAATGATCGGTCGTCTAATCGGTGAGGATATCGAACTTGTTTTCAACCCCGGGAAAGATATCTGGGCAATAAAGGTTGATCATTCCCAAGTTGATCAGGTAACAGTTAATTTGGCAGTCAATGCTGCAGACGCCATGCCCGATGGGGGGAAGCTTACCATTGAAACAGCAAACAAAACGTTGGATGAAGCATTTTGTTCCAATCATATCGATAGCGTTCCGGGGCAGTACGTATTGATCACAGTTAGCGATACTGGAACAGGTATTGAACCCGAGATATTATCACATATCTTTGAGCCGTTTTTTACAACAAAAGAACTTGGGAAGGGAACCGGACTGGGGCTTTCTACCGTGTATGGAATCATCAAACAGAGTCACGGGTTTATATATGTGCACAGTGAGCCGGGTGTCGGTACACGGTTTAAACTATATATACCACGATGGGTTGGGGAAAGGCAGCCCCCTGGAACTACAACCGAAAAGAAAACAGCAAACGTATGCTCAAAAATACTATTGGTCGAAGACGATGATATGGTGCGACAATTGACAGAGGATGTATTGCGAAATATTGGCTGCACTGTTATATCGGTCTCATCGCCAACTCAGGCATTGGAATATTGCAAAGGACGTAATTTAGACTTTCACCTCTTGATAACCGATGTTGTTATGCCGAAAATGAGCGGGAAAGAACTCAGGGATGCAATTGAAGTTTTTAAGCCGGGAGTAAAAACGCTTTACATTTCCGGATACCCTGCTAACGGTAATATACGACAGGACCTGCTTAATGATCGGGCTAGTTTTCTTCCAAAACCGTTCACTGTAAATCAGCTCGTTGAAAAAGTTCAGGAGGCGCTTACGGATTAACTTGTCCTTTTCCCTGGCGGCTGAGGTTCAGGTCCAGTCAGCGATAGCACATACATACTAAAAGAATTCCGGTTGAAAAATCGTCAGTATTTCATGTATTTACTGATGTGTCATATGCATCCCGGTAAAATCCTGGAAACAGAGCTATACATACTAATATAATTTTTTAGCCGTCGGTTTTCTCTTCGTAGACAGGCAGCTTCACAATAAAACTCGACCCCTTTCCAGGTTCCGATGTAACATCGATGAAACCTCCATGCTTATCGACAATCTGATGACAGATTGACAGACCGAATCCAATTCCCTGGGCCTTTGTAGAAAAAAGAGGTTTAAAGATTTCAGAGATGTGTTCAGGAAGAATACCTGAACCCGTATCCTTGATCGCAATTTCCGCAAACTTCCCATTTTCGGAGGTTTGCGCACTTAGTGTGAGAACTCCCTGATTATCCATTGCATCGACAGCATTCTTAATAAGATTCCCGATGACCATTTCAAGTTGGCGAAAATCGCCGGGGACAAATATTCTTTCTTCCATTTTCTTGCAAATATCAATCGTTTTTGGAATCATTACACGGGATACTATTGTTTCAAGGAGGTCTACCAGGTCAAGCTTCTCTTTATTCGGTGCACTAATGCCTGTCAGATCCAGCAGGCTTTCAATAATGGCAGTTGAATGCTTAACCTGCATAATTATTCGCTCTATGTGTTTTATGGTTCTTTGATTCGGACTTTTGATGCTGCTTTTCAGGTAATAGGCGGAGCTGTCGATTACAGCCAATGGATTTCGCAACTCATGGGAAATACTTCCGGCAACCTTACCCAAGGTGGCGAGGCGCTCCGCAGCAAGCAGTTTCTCATGAGCATTTCTTAATTCCATTGTTCTTTCGAAGACTATCTCCTCAAGGTGATTTCTGTATTTTGCCAGTTCCTCTTCAGCTTTCTTGCGTTTTGAAATGTCCAAGAGTATTACGGCAAACCGATCTTTTTGCGGGCTATAAGCAACTACCTGCAAATGTTTACCCACTGCTTTGACATGACGCTCAAACGAAACCGGAACTCTGGAAATAGCTACCTCTAAAAATGTATCGATCAATTGCTTTTCTACGTATGGGAAGATATCTTGCACGGATTTACCAATGATTTTTGCTCTTCCCAGTCCAGTTAACTGTTCAAATGCAGAGTTTACGTCAAGAAAACGATAATCGTGAGGAGTGCCGTCCATTTTGCGGATGACTTCATGCAAAGCAAAACCGGCAGACATTTCCATGAACATTAAACGAAGCTGCCTTTCACTTTCTTGCAACTGTTTCTCGGCCTGATCACGTTTTTCGATTTCTCGAATCAGATTATTGCGCATGCTATTGACCGAATGAACCAGAATGGACAGTTCATTCCTTTCATCCAGTTTTTCCTCATATCCTCTTAACCGCAGGGGTTTGTCCATGCTGTTCAAACTGAAGGATTTTGCATATCTTACTATTGTTTGCAGATGCCTTCCCACAATAATATAAAAAAGAACAAAAATAGCGACTGAAACAATGAAGGTTTTGATTGCCTGAATGAGGAGTATGACAACTACCTTCTCCAACAGCCTTCTGTAGACGCCACGCAAGCTTGCAGTAACTCGAAGAACGCCCAGATGAATTTCTCGGTTTCCGAAGTTTTTTGACATGATGTATTCATGTTTGATGACATACTTCGTCTCAGGCTTTCCCACTTGTATGCGGCTCTTATCTTCCAATACCACTTCCAAATGCTGCATATCCCTTAGTTTTAAGATGCCTTTAAGTTGTATTTTCAGCACTTCAATATTCGAAACCCATAAGGTGTTGGTAATGCTCTGCCTATAGCTTACATCGATCTGGTGAAAAGTACTGTGAATGGTCTCCAAATCTTTGGAGTAATCCATGGATAGCTGCACTGAGGTTCCGATGAGCGTGATGCTGGAGCTGATAAGAAGTATATGGAGGATAAACTTACGGGCTACTTTAAAATTCAGGTTTGCAATGAGTTCCCCTACTTTGACCATCCTTCAACCTCTTCGATGAGGGGACGTATCGTTTTGTTATATATTCCTTCGTATGTTCCATCCGCTTTCATTTCAGCCATAACTGCAGCTAGTTGAGGTATCAATCTGGAATGCTTCTTATGGAGATACAAGAAGAAAGCTCTGGTTGCCAAGGGAGGCAGCAATGCTTTCACACCCTTCATCTTCATCTGTTTGAGCACTCCATAACCGATAAATCGATCATATACAATTATTTCCACCCTGTCCTTTTGCAAAAGGGTAAACAAAAGTATCGGGTTTTCGACTTTTGTTAGGTTTTTAACTCCCTTGGTATTCATTTCCATGATTTTAAATCCGGTAACAATCCCGATGCTATAAGGGTTCAAACTTTTCCATCCGTTCAATTTAATATCCGAGTTTTTGGAAAAGCCAACGTAGTAAGCATCGAACAGCTTTTCCGGCACTTTTACTATGTTGGGAAACTTGTAATTTGTGATCTTGTGTATATCAGAAACACGACTGATATCCCCGTCAATAAGGCCATCATTGGCCAGAATTATTGAACGCCCCGGGGGCAACTGCACAAAATCGACCTTTTTACCCACTCTGGAAAATGCTTCTTGAATGACTAAGTTGAGTAGTCCTGTCCGTTGAGGAGTGGATAGAACCATTTTATAAAAATCACCGATACGCAACGGCTCGTCTGCAAAAGCGGAATTAGGAGTGAGCAACAGAATGGCAGCAACCAGACCAATTGTTTTCATAATGCTTCACTCTCATTGGAATTTGAGAATAAAAAATGTGGACACGTTTACGTAAAATGATAAGTAATTGCTTTTTCTAAGTCAAGATATTTCCATAACTCAATGATAAGTATGCCACTAGTTTGATTAGTGAGACGAAGGTGCACCCAACCGTCAAGACAGTTTTTCAGAAATTTTATTACCCACTGAAACAGCCATTTTTTAATGTGCATGCCTGCACATTATCGCGGTCTTTCCAACCTTCCCAAATAAATGACAAGGTACATATTTTGTGGTCCTATTCAATACCCTTTCAAGATGTGGCACTTTATCTGAGAGCATAAAGCAGGCACAGCCTTTGCGCTGTAATCAGGTTTTGCCCTCAGATGCAAAAGGTACCGTGCCACATGACAAAAGCCGTATATCTTCAGCGTAAGCCGCAAGAATCGCCCTACTACCAATGCGTAGAGGATAATTTTGAAACTTTCGAACAGGTCTATGACGACCGGTTTCCACGGCAGTACGGTTTCTTTCGTCCCTACGTCAAGCAGGTCATCTACCGCTACCTGGATTGCGGCATTTTGCAAAACGGCTTTGCCCGGGTGCGCTGCGGGGAATACGGCCACGAATACCTGCTCGATTTTTCGTGTAAACGCAAGCATTTCTGCCCGTCGTGTCACCAGAAGCCTGTGGTTGAGTTCGGCGAATGGTTGTGCCGGGACGTTGTAAAAGCGGTTTCTAACCGGCATGTTGTGCTCAGCATTCAAAAGATCCTGCGGCGGTATTTCCTGTATGACCGCAAGTTGCTTTCCGAACTCAGCCGGTGCAGGTGGGCGGCGCTTAAAGCCGTCTATAAAACCGCCATTCAAGATGAAAAGGCCGTGCCCGGCGCTGTTCTGGCCATCCAGACCTTCGGAGACCTCCTGGGTATCATCCCCACTTGCACATCCTGATATCCGACGGCTCTTTCCATGAAAACGAAATGTTTACCGTTTCGCCGGAAGTTGATCACAGGACGATTGAGCGGCTATTCAGGCACAAAGTGCTCAGGATGCTTCTGAATAAAGGCGAGATCACGCCGGACATGATAGGGGCACAGCGGGGACGGGCCAAGATTTTATTTTTATAACGAAAACACACAAAATCCCGCAAACCCATGGCACACGGGTATCCGGCTTACTGAATGATATTCATCGTGTGTCTACACTTTTCGGCTATTTTTGGGGGTATTTTTTGGGGTGAACGAGCTGATTGGGAGGGTTGATCTTCAACTTATTTAATATCTTACGTGTGTCGGCCGGGACCTCGTTGCGCAAACACACACGGTGATTTAAATAAAAAAGATTTGTGACCTGGAGCTTCTGCAAGGAGCGGGCAATTTTACTCCAGGGTTGCCCGCAGTTGCGCTCGGCGATGCGTTCGATCATCAGGGACAGCACACAGATTTTGACATGGGCTTCGATGCGCCGGGAGAGCCAGTGGTACATCGGCGTCATTTTGATCTGGGTGCGCTTGAGAGAACGGAAGCAGCGCTCAATGACCATCAGCCCCTTGTAACCCATGGCGGCATCTTCCAGGCTGATCGTATCGTCATTGGTTTCGAGCACCCACTTGCCGTCGACAGGTGGCAGAATATCAATAACGCTTACTTGGTCGAAAATCCCACCCACGTCAACGGTTACGGTCGCTTTGAGGATGCCATTTTCCGGGCCAGGGAAATCATGCAGGAACGTGGATGGAGCGCCGAAATTACCGATACCCAGGAACCGTGCCACGAGCATCTGGTCTACCAGCATTACCGGTTGAAGTGTTGGAAATGAATAAGCTGGTGTGTATATGCAGGTTTTACCTGAGGGCGGGAAATTGTGTTACCAACCCATCTTCGCGGAAAAAAAAGGGACTCTCTCAAACTTCTGAAAGAATCCCTTTTAAATTGAATATCGATGCGTTAGGCCGCTGTTACATTCGCTGCGGAAGGTCCCTTGGGCCCCTGCTCAATGTCAAATGTGACCCGGTCGCCTTCTTGGAGAGATCTGAATCCGGTGGCATTGATTGCCGAATGATGTACGAATACGTCAGCTCCATCTTCCTGCTCGATAAAACCAAAACCCTTGCTGTCATTAAACCACTTCACGATACCACTTGCCATGCTAACTATCTCCTAAAAAAATAAAAATATTGTTTCAAACTCAAGTTGCCTTTTTTGTTGAGCAACCCTTGAATAAGAAACAGGGTCGCCAACCATGACAACCCTTTTCGATGGCGGAACAGTAACACATGATCAACTAATAGCAAGTAAATTGTCGACACCTCTCATAAAATTATGATTTTGCGACAATTATTTTACAATTTTCATTGCTTATCGGCCTTTAATACCCGCCTCACTTCAGCCTACCCCGTAGAATATACGGATCATTCTCATCCACCAGCCTGGTGGTAAATCCTCTCCCCACTAACTCGACTTTCGGTATCACATCATCAGTACTGAGCTTCTGGCTGTCGTTTAATACCCCATCTTGATGAAGCTTCGACTTCTTGCCTTTCGGCCACTTCTTTTTTCGTCGTTTCATCTCCCCCCCCCTTTAGGCAATGTGCTTTATCGCGATGCATTCGCAATATTTCATTGCCTGGCCACCGCGTAAATCGAAATGACCGGCTCAGCTCTCTCACTTATTCACAGGTCAAATAAATGGAAAGCCAATTGCCCAACGGCAGTGGGTTTCGTATTTCTGAAGGGAGGTGATCAAAATGGAACGTATCTCAGGTGACGAATTTTTGTTTATTTGGGAACCTGTATTGGGATCTGAAACAGCTTGGTCTGAGTATTGTTGGTACTCGTTCTGCTGTGATCTTAAAGATATAGATTTCGGCGAGGAGGACTGAAATGGAGACTGGTCTTTTACCCTTGCTCACCACGAGATCCTGAAGGATACTGATGATTTGATCGTTATCGGCCAGTTGAACGCCGATGGCATCGTCAAAAGCCAGTTCGGTTCCAGCCGGATTATTCCTTTCCCAAAAAATTGTCTTAAAGCGTTGTGGCTCGGGTAAATCCTTGACTGTCTGGGGTTCTAATAACTAATTGTAATTAAATTTAAATCATACTCATAACCCTAAGGTCGTAGGTTCGAATCCTGCCCCGCTACCATAATCAAAAAAAGGGTTTAGATTTTCGTCTAGGCCCTTTTTTTATTCCAATCGATTTTTGGTCCCAGCAACGACTCGAATTCAATATATCACCAAATCAGCCGTTACTCTTTATGGAACGAAATCCCTGTGGTTAAATACCCTGCCGAAAATCTGGGGTGGCACTGAATATCGTTTGATTAATCAATCGGATATGATAGAAAAAGTGATAAACAGGTATGCAGACGATTTCGTCTGCGCCTTTCAGTGCCGCACGGAGACCATACGGTTTTACAAAGTCCTGCCAAAACGGCTGGAGAAATTCGGTTTGTCGGCAACCCCGGAGAAAACCAGGTTGATGCGGTTCAGCCGATTCCACCCGAGCATGGGAAGGCGAATTATCTTCTTAGGTTTCGAGACTTACTGGACCCATGATCTAAAGGGGGAAGTAAGAGTGATGCAGCGCACAGCCATGATTGCGCAAACGCCTTTCCACACCAGCCGCCGCTTACCGCGACGGTATGTGTTCCAACAGGCAAACTGATTATGTCCTTTAAAACTGAACCTCATTTTTCTTGGTTTTTTGTAATAATTGTTTTCATCGGTTTATTCTCCTTAACGGTTCAAACAGAGGTCTCGGGAGAGACGATACATTCGGATAGCCTGACAGCGATGGCGATCATTAAGCGTATGCAAGATGAGTATGTCAATAGCATGTCGTATAGTGATTCAGGTGTCGTCAAGACTGTTTTCATTTATACCAATAATAAACGAACGGTCAAAAAACCGTTTACTACCGCCTTTATCCATCCTGATCGATTCAGATTTGAGTACCGGGAAAAGAAGCACGGATCCGGAGAACATAGATTCATCATCTTTCTCAAAGGCAAAGACCTTCAAACGTATTGGGATCTCAAAAAAGGAATGAAACTTGATTCACTTGATCGAGCAGTGGCCGCAGCAACGGGTATATCCGGCGGATCTGCCATAACAGTTCCTGCAATGTTGCTCCCAAACGAAATTACATGGCGACGTGCAATTCGATTTTACAAACCCAAGCGCATTGATGACGACCTTATCGATAAAACAGATTGTTTTCGGATTCATGATCTTATTGGGGGAAGCCCCACGACTTTGTGGATTGATAAAGAGAACTTTTTACTTCGAAAAATTTATCGGGAACAGGCGTTTAGCGATTTTAAGGCTCAGACCACAACGATATACAAACCGGTTTTGAATGGAAAAGTCCCAGATGAAATGCTTGATTTCAACCCACCTAAAAAGAAGGCTTGGTGGTAATTCCACTGAAAGCATAACAAACCAGTTAAACACGTTCGATTCTCAGATAGAGCGATAATAAAACATGGATCAGATAGATGAAATAATAGCTTTCTATGACAAAGAGGCTGAGGCAACTGGCTGGTATGGCCCCGAGGTTGCCTTCGGACTGACTTACGCTCATGTTCAATCTGGTCAGACCATGCTCGACATCGGGATCGGTACCGGTTTGGGATCCATTTTGTTTCTAAAAGCAGGTCTTGAAATCCATGGAATGGATATTTCTCCGCAGATGCTTGACGCATGCCGTAAAAAAGGTTTCTCGTCTCTGCATCAGCACGACTTGAGCAAGATACCCTACCCATTCGATTCAGAGAGCATAAATCATGCGATTTGTACTGGCGTTTTTAATTTTTTCAGTGATCTGTCTTCTGTTTTTCAAGAAGCCAACCGCATTCTCTTTAAGGGTGGGTTATTTGTATTCGTGGTTGGGGATCGATCTGAAAATGATGCTCATTCGATTGAGGTGGGCGTCGAGCACACAAAATCGGAAAAAACCGTAACGATGTACCTGCACAGCGCAAAACAGATCGTGGGGTTGATGGCGCGATATGGCTTCGAACCGATGAGGGATCTATCGTTCACGGTCTTTATGAATCGAGAGAGAACCAAACGCATGCTCGCCAGATCTTACCTCTGTAGGAAAAGGACGGGCATCGCATAACAACGGGTCAGTCTTTCACCTTACATATTCTTGCTCATTTCGTCATCCTTTCCAATCTGGCTCAGAACACAGCCACCGAAGGTATATTGAAGATAGGGAAGCTTGTCCTCGTCCACAGGTTGGTGATTGCTGACTCTTCCTTAAGTGTCTTTTCTGCCAAAATTTCTTGGGACATTTCATCTGTGTTGGAATTGTCGGGCAGAAATTTTCCGACGGCGGATTAAAATTTCTGTTTCAGTGAACCTCTCCGGCATCACGAAGATCCCACATCGAACCTTGCCAGTTGCTGATATACCCACAGTCATCACACACCGGACACCACCACATGATTCTGTGGCCTTCAGGATCGAAATCTGCTTCGATAATTCCGGTGCATGGTTTACGACCGGGACGGCGGCGACAACGGACCTGGTATTCGGGGAGCGGTATTCGTTCCGGCCTCGATGCCATGGCTACGATCGCAACGATATGCTCAGCCAATTTCCGGGCGGGGCCTTTGGGAGCAGCGATATTTCCGTCTTCATCAAGAAAATGCTCCAGGCTGACTATCCAGGTATCACCCATATTCGTTCACCGGCTCGGTTGAATTGCAATTCTGTTTTGCAAGGGAACATTTTCACCGCCAGCAATAAAATCTGATTCTTGTGCAACAGACACCATCTTAGGGAATTCCCACCTAAACTGCAAGCCAACTGTTGTCTATTGGTAGTTTTAGGCTACCATATGTCAGCCAACCGGCTCACATTGCCGAATCCAATTGGTGCTGTATCTTACCTTTATGTTCGGAATATTACCCTTAGGAAAACAATCAACCAGAGGGGTGATATCGTGGCCGAAGGAAAAATTCAGGACGACATCGAAGACAAGAATGAAGGACACGTTGATACACGCGAGAAAAAATTGAATGTGACGACAAAGACGAACCTATGGGATGTGATCCGGGGATTGACGTAGCAGGATAATCGAAAGGACGGTGTCCTATGATAGGAACAATGATTTCACTGATTATGCCGGGATACGCCAGTAACAGATGGTTAGCCGGCCGGAAATCAGGCGCCACTTGCCAAATCCGAGGGCATGTTAAAAGGCAGCGCTTCAAAGAAAATAGGCAACAAAATTCAAATCCGCTGATACGGCGGTACTGGCAGAGCCTCTATCAAGGATCTGCCTCTTCCGTGGCATTCATCTGAAGTGTTATTCAATCATTTATCTCTTTGTGGTATATGGTAATGGCCTGTCGAATCCATTGCTGACAATCGAAACATACACAAGGGAGTAAAAACATGGCTGCAACAAAAAAAGAAAATGTTCTGGAATTCTTTAACACTGGCTATGAGGAATATGATGTTGATTATCGCGAGAACTCGATAACAGAATCATACGACTTTGTTATCAATACAGGGACATCAAGGATATTTTTGAAAATCGGGCAAAAACGTTGGGACGATTCTAACGGGTCTTCAATTATTGAGTTTTTGGAAAGCAAAGAAGAACAGATTCGAAAAGTTGTTTTGGACAACCAGGATGCAATTCTCCGAATGAATTAACATGACAATGGCGTCAGGTCTCCCCATTTAACATTCATACCTCTGCCGGCGATGTTCCCATCTGTCTTCCTTCTATCGACTGATACGAGGAGGCCGAACATGGCAGGTCCTTTGAGAATCGCCTTTCCCGGCGCTTTCTATTACATCACCGCCCGTGGTAACGAGTGCCAGGCCATTTTCAAGAGCAGGCGGGAACCGGAAGGGTTTCTGGAATCCCTTGAGACCGCCACGTAAAGATACCATGCGGTCATCCACACCTTTTGTCTGATGGACTGCCATCATCACCTGCTGACGACAACGTCTGCCGGAAATCTTTCCCCGGCCATGCACCGTAAAGAGGGACTTCATTTCCAGTCGGAAGCCAGGCTGAAATGTTCCGGCCCCGTAACAATGGGTCAGGCAGGCAGCATTTTCGGATACCTGCCGAACCGTTGAATCGGAATTGGGCCGAATGGCGCGTCTGTCCGGAAAAGCAAAGATTTTCCTTTGCCGCAAACACGCCACCGCAAGCCTTGCAGTCAATGGTGAACGATTCGGCATCGGCGAATCTGCCATAGCCCAGTCCTGTTCACGGTTTTTAAATGAGATGGAGACCGATCGCAGTCTGGTCCGGCGGGCGGGTAAAATTGAGGAAATGATCAAGATGTGAAGTGTGAGGACCTGACCCCATTAAGGCTGAAAACAGAACCATTCTAATATTGACAACCGAAATCCATTCCCATATTTTTGGATTTTAGTGGAAATTTAAAGCACATGCTCGCCTAATTTTTGATGGCAATCTTCCTGCATCCCAATAGCGCCAGGTAATCACATCTACCCTTATGGTGCGTTGCATTCTTCATTTCAGGCTAATTTTCACCGTCAGCCGCCGTTCGAGTATTGACGCCATTACTGCTTTCCTCCACTGGTATCCAAAAAAATCGAGGAACTGTCGGTAACGGTAACCTCGAGACTAAAGGAGGAGGTGCCCATCAAATGGTTTGAAGCCATCGGTTTCAACGCTATCTATTGGGGGAGGCCAAAATGAAGAAATTCAGTATGGCACTCAAAGGCAACGGCTCGATCATGTTCACTTGTCCAAATGGCGATCTAATCTATGGTGTTTTGGAAAATGAAGGTATATTGGGTGCCGGCCCGACTTCAGGCGGTGTGACATTTATTGGCCGAACAGGGGCCTGCAGCGGTATTCAGGGTAAAATTGAATTTATGCCACGTCCTGCCGTCAAACCATCGAAGGAAAGGACATACCAGGGCATCGGCATAGGAAAAGTGTCCTGGAAAATTCCCTGATTCCGGTTCAGGTGAATCATTTAAGAAGCAGTGCGTGTTTTGCTCTGCTTTTCATTTTTTCCAGGGGAAAAGGACGCCGATTATTTTCTCAAAGAAACCTTTCAGCAAGATAACCGTTTTATATGCATCTGCTGCGCTTTGCGTTCTTCTCTCTTGTGCCGGAATCCACCCGGACAGGTTCAGGCCGCCGTCCGGAAAGGTGCCCGAGAAAAATAACCTTTCGGAAATATTGAGTAGCGCCGAAAAAATACCGTTTCTAAAAAGCCTGATCGTCGTTCAGGATGGAGAATTACTGGCCGGGAAATACCTGCATGGCGGTGGGCCGGATCAGCTCATCGACATTAAATCCATTTCAAAGAGCATCTTGTCCGCTGTATTGGGAATCGCAATCGGCCAAGGATACATCACCGGCATCGATCAAAAGATAATGGATTTTCTCCCCGAATACCTGAAGCATGATACAGATCCCCGGGTTCAGGACATCGCCATCAGGCATTTAGTGACCATGACATCCGGATTCGGGGTAAAAGAGAGTGCCAGGGCCTATCAGCAGTTATACGATTCATCTGACTGGATTGGCCACATTCTTGGCCTTCCGATCAAATCCAACCCGGGCGATGAATTTAATTACCTGAGCTTCAATGCGCATATATTGTCAGCCATTATCGCCAGGTCCACGGGCATGAGCACATTGGCATATGCAAACCAAGTGTGGGATAAAAATTATGGATACGGCTACCTGTGGTGGATTAAAAGATTCGACCATGACAATGACATCCCCTTCGCCCTGGGACACGGAGGCCAGCGAATCGCTTTCATTCCAAATGCAAATGCCGTCATCGTCGCCCAGGCGGATCCCTCCGTATCGATTTCAGCCTCCCATCAGCAACACAGGGCCATTGATGCTTTTCTGTTTGGAGATGTCGCCAGTTATTTGCTGAAGCAAAATGGATAAATTATTTTCCGGAGAATCTGCATGCATCCGTGTTATGCTGCGCCAGGGCGATTTCCGCCGGTGGTGAAAATGTCAGCAAACTGAATGAAGGAGAATGCCATATGAAAGTTGCAATGGTAATCTGTCAGGACACACCCGAGGTGATCTGGAATGCTTTCAGGCTGGGCAATATGATGCTTGAGGGAATGGACGATGTCAGTATTTTTCTAAACGGCCCATCAGTCCGGTATGAAGAATCGGACTCGCAACAATTTCCATTGAAAGAATTGGCCAGGATTTTTACCCTTTCCGAGGGTCAGCTGTTTGCCTGAGGCAAATTAATGGACCTTCACGGCGTGAAGGAAGGCTGCCACAAAAGAGCAACCCAAAAGACCCTTTATGAACTGATCAAAGAAAGCGACCGGATTATTACCTTTTAGGTTATGGCAAAACTCATCGAATCAATAATTGGTGAACCAGCTTTGCACACAAGCCAAACAGCAGCAGGCTGAAAATGATTCGGATTGTTTTTCCTTTCAGGCGGGTGCTCATGATCCTCGCCCCTGCCTGGCCACCGGCAAAAGACGCCACGGCGGCAGGAAGGATGAAACGCCAATTAATGGGCTCCATGGCCGCGTAGCCCAGAAAGCCGGTCAGGGAAGAGAAGCACACGATGAAGGTTGAAGAGGCGGCCGCGATTTTTGTGGGGGTCTTCAGTATGTATATCAGGAGGGGCACAACAAAAACGCCGCCGCCGATACCCAGAAACCCGCCTATCAGGCCAATGCATGCACCAATCCCCAATCCGCCGAAAATTTTTTTTAAAGGACCGACACCGGCACCGTCTGCCTGCCTGGGTGGCGCCATCAGCATCCGGCACCCTGCCAGGGCCAGCACGATGGACATGACGACCATGAAGGGCGTCGTATCCACCCGTGAATTCAGGTAGGATCCTATGGGGGCGGCAAGTCCGGAAGACACGATCAGCGGTATCGCAAGGGAAAAATCCACCATCTTTTTTTGCGAATAGGTATACGCGGCAGACGCGGCGGCAACAAGGTTGAGAAACAGCGATGCCGATGCCGCATCCACCTTGGCAAAACCGAGGATCACGAAGAGTGGGGAAAAGATCAGCCCTCCCCCAAGACCGACCATTGTCAGGACCAGCGAAATGAAAAATATGCCAAGAAAAAGAATGATTGATGGGGTCATGGAGCGCTCTCTTATGTTTTCTATGCCCTGCAAATGATAGTGGGGGCGAGAAAAAAGGCGGATACCCTATCCAGCCGTTCACCTTTCCGCCTTTGATGTTTGGAAAACGGAGACTAAACCACGACGGCAGCGCCTGTCAAACCCCGTGTTTTTCCGGCCATACATGTCGAAAAAAATATCGACTCTGAAGCCATTTCAAGTGGCGGCAGCGTTTATACCCGCTTATCGTTTGGCTTGAAACCGGGCATATAGAATTTCGGATGATCTAAACAGCCACCCGCATATGCCGATAACACGTCTTCGACGTCACCGGCAATTCCGTTTGTCAATCGAACCTGGATGCGCTTCAGAATTTTAACGAATGCCGCACTAATACCACCACAAATAATAACGGAGACTCCAAGTTTTTCGAAAATACGACACCGTTCATTCAAGGTCATATCTCCGAGAAAGATACTTTCTCGATCTATTTCGGATCCATTTTTAAAATTGATCACCAGCATATGCTTGCAGGTATCTAGTACCGGTGATACCCGCTTCTGAAATGTCGGGATAGCAACCGTTTTCATTTTAAAGCTTCTTTATCCAGGGTGCAAAAAGCATTGGTATGTGCGTCGCCTTTTCATAACGTTGCTTTTATCAGTGACAACCGCAAGACGAAGCTAATTCAGACACATAGTGCTTATGCGCGAGGGACCACCAGTTTCTGTTGACGGAGATCGGCAGGCGTTCATCTTCTTGGTCCTCATGAAAATGTCCACAGGGAAACATGCGCTCGTAGAAAAACGCTTCTCTGCATTCCTTTGAATCGGTCTGCATGAGTACATTATTGTTGTGTTCATTTCGAACCGTTGCGGCATAACGAACGTCCAACCGATATCCATTGATGGCTTTATTGGGGGTGGCATTCACGTTTCCCCGTTCTATAACGATTTCAAAACCCGGTGCTTTGGAACATCGAATCTGAAGGGGTGCCTGTTTGCCGGCATTTGCATACAGGCACATCAAGCAGTCAAACAAGGGATAGGCCATTTTCAAGCCCGGTATATCCCGGTCAATCTCGCCCTCGACAAACTTCCGGTCAAGGTCCAGGATTGGAAAGAACTGATCTGTTTCAGCAGCATACCGGCTGCGGAGGATGTCCTGGGTTTCAATACAGAAACTGGCCATATGGGCCTCGTGGTCCATGGCCACTTCGACCATACCTATAGTAAAAAGATCCGGGGGGATTTTTCCCCGGCACTCGAAAACCGGGGTATGTGTTTTGTCGAAAAAATCACTATTGATAAGTGTTTGCTCAAGAAATGAAAACCCCTGAAAACAGGCGTCATCTGGATACGGATAACATTTAACGGCAAATTCGGCTTTATAAAGCGCCTTGCCACGCTGCTTTTTCTCTTCGGTCGCTAAAAGCGCCAAATGATACACACCGGGTGCATCAGCCAGCCAGATGTACCACGCAGGCGGGCCGCCCCATACCTGGCTGACACCCTTGAGACCGATATCGGCCCTGAATTGCTCGCTCCAGGACGAAACAATCAGCATCCCCTCGATCTGATTTCTAAAAAAACTTTCGAGTTCGATGTTAAAATCCCCCTTTTTTAATGAAAAGCTCCTTGACGATGTCTTTTTTCGGACGGTCTTCGGTTTCAATATCGTGTTTTCTGGCGGTTTCGAGAAGGATGTCATCCGGATAGGCCAGTGTAAGGGCATAGCTCGACTCATAGGAATCGAAGAATTGGTCAAACTCGGCTTTCTTTCGGGCCTCTTCTAATCCATCTTCAAACCCCTGCAAACATCGACCTGCCTGATGCAGGAAATAGTTACTCAAAAACCTGCGTCTACCACTGTCTGTCATCGGTCAACCCACCTGCCTTTTTCTTTTAAGCGGCCATCCATCAAAGAATTCACTCTGTATCAGGATGACACTTAAAAACAGCAATGCCCAAACCAGCGGTGTATCTCCCGGCTGGGCAAAACCTTCAACTTTGGCCAGAAAAAAGGTGGCCAGCGGCGAATAGTAAAACCAGTAAATGAGCATGCCCAGAACAACAGCAAGGATACTTCGGATCAGCGCCCTGACCCACAGGCGTTCAACATTGGGGAAATTGTTAAAATAGTTTTTCCAGATAAATGCCGCTATAATAAAAAAACCGGCAATTTCACCGGCATGGATATATCGCCAGTCCGGGCCGTCCGTATATTGACCGCCCACAAACGGCTCGTCCCACACATAATCAAAAACCTTCAATAGAATAAACATCAGGATAATGCCGAAGGCCAGGGTGCTGATAAATACCACAAATCCCTTGCCGAATGTGCTTTCACCGTCAAGTTCATACCGGTCCCAGGGTTTGCCTTCCCATAGGAGACCGGAAAAAACGACCCAGACAAGGATACACAGAATGAGCCCCAGGCTGAAAAAAGCGCTGCCAGTGCCGGCCAATTCCTCCCACCAGGGAGTCACGGCAGCCTTATCCTGCGCGGGATAAAAAAGATAGCAGACATGAGAATGGAACAGGAGAATATAGAAAAGCACCACAAAAAAGGCTATGGCAAACAACCTGGACCATGCCTGTACGCCATAAGTGCTCTTATGCCAGGGCCAGCGACCAAAACCGAGGTCCCAGAACAACGCCATCCATAGAAATGCTGTAAAAAAATACACAATGGCCGTGGAAGCGTTTTCTCGCGCATTGAACGGCTCCGCTCCGATGCCGCCGGAAGCCACAATAGAATCCGGGCTGAAGTAAGCGATACCGAATTTTCCGATAAATCCCCAGAAAAATATGTAATTGAGCCCAATCATCATCAAAAAAGCGATGACCGTTAAGAGGATCCCTTTGGAGATCGGATTATCTCTCTGGCATAGCTGATTATACCATACCGGCCATTCAAGGACCTTTGCCATGAGGATAATGCTCGATAAAAATACGACTATCAATGAAAACCCATACATGGGCGTATACAATTTCATGACCGTGTTGGGATTCATAAAAATATACCAGAGAAACCACACTATCAAAAACACGACAGCCAGGTTAACCAGACCGAAAAAATAATTAAATTTGAGATATGAACTCTCCTCGGGCATACACGCCTCCTTACGCTTTTTGGGGAAAAAGGGGGCCTTTGGAATAAGATATCCCCTTTCTCCCCATTCATCAGATTGACCCTAAAGGCAGATCGAATGATCAAAACGTGACGGCATCCCCGTTGGTGAGGAATACATTGCTGGCCTTGGCCACCGTGGAAAATTTCTTGTAGGATTTATATTTATCCGTACCTTTCACTACCGGGACACCTGATGCGGCAGCCTTTTCAGCCCATACCCAGCCAGTACAGTGGTTGCAACCGAGCTTTTTGATCTTGAACGCCTTGACGCCTTTGATAATATCGTCAAATTTAGGATCCCAGGTCTCAAACAGACTGATGTGCAATCCGCCATAGCAACCATAGGGTTTGTACCCCTTGAAGTTCTTCCTCCCATATGAAAACAGCGACAGAATTCCCGGGTGACAGCAGCCGGTTACCGTAACCAAGCCTTTGTCTTTTACGTTGAAATAGAGTACGTTTTCACCCCGCACCCGCAAGAGAATCGGCACATCAAAATTTCGAACCGCCACACCGGGCATCAATCGGTAAATTCCTTCCCCGTTTTCACCTTTGGGATCGCACAAAACCAGTTTTCCCGTATGGGGATAATCGTTCTTGCAAATATGATCCATCTGACCGGTTTCTTTGTTTTTTGCCGTGTGATGGGCCTTGTCTTTCAGCAGTGCCATATCTTCAGGGTAGTAGGTTGCCGGCGCATACAAAGTGATGTCCTGTTTGCGTTTCAAGGTGGATTCGACGCCCCAATAGTGATCCAGATGCCAGTGCGACAGAACCCAGAATTCGATTTCATCTTTGCTTATCAATGAAGCGACATCGCTTTTTTCTTCGTAGATATAATCCATCCATTCATTGTTCCAGCCGAAGTCCATCATGAATTTGCGTTCCTGACCTTCGAGCGTGGTGACCGTAATCAAAACCGCATACCCTCCGGCATTGTCCCAATGCCAGGGAATCGTGTATTGATTGGTCATGGCCCCGCCGTAATCCATGATATCCTTTTTGAAAATATCGTTGTTGAACCAGCTGGTTTCCGTCAACACATCGATCTTGAGACCCTGAATCTCACCAATGTCGAGTTTCTTGGCTGCTTCGGCCTTATTTGGAATCACAGCCCCTGTCATGGAAGAGGCAATCCCGGTGGCCGCCATTGATTTGAGAAAAGTCCTTCGTTTCATGGCTTCTCCTTTTTGAGTTAGGAAAAATGATACCTGTGCGCTGCTTTTTCTATTTATCCGGCTTCTCTTTCCATGCCCTGTCTGAGATCGTAAAGCAGTTCGATAATCACATCCGCTTCATCTGTTGTCATATCCATGCCGTATTTGTGCATGACGTTGACCACGAGATGCCAGTCATCCCGTGTACGACCCGGTTTCTCAGGATCGGCTACCGAGTCGTGACAGCCCAGGCATTTTTTTGTATAAAGAGCGAACGCCTGCTTATGGGCAACGGACGTACTCTTTGCCATGCTCTGATTCACCATCATGCAAATTCCCCCCAGCAAAAAAAGGGTGCAGATACTAAAAGCCGATACCCGCCACCAATCCACCTGCCTTTTTTTCATAGAGCCCTCCTTTTTTTCGTTTTCCTGTTTCCGCTGCAAAAAATCTTGAAATGAAAGCATCCTGCAACGTTTTGAAATTAATCGTCCGGGGATGAAAAATGGTGTGTACATTGATGATATCTCTATTGATAATTTAAGATCGCAAAATGCATTCCAATAGGTAATAATCTTCAATGATTTAGATAACGCATAAAAAATAAAGGAAATTTATCAATTGACAGGAATTCGGCACTTATGAATAATGGGGCAAGGTAGAACAAAATGAAGCTACTGTGTGTATGACAGGCACCAATTTGCACCAGTTTGTGAACCATGGGCAGAAAGGCCACACCATCATGATCGAGTTAGACAAACCCTTTCCCAGATTGTATCGCAGCATCCTGGATTCCATTGCCGATGGTGTATATACGGTCGATTTGAACTGGCGGGTGACGTCTTTCAACAAAGCTGCTGAGAAGATCACCGGCATCAGGAATGAAGAAGCTATCGGACGCAAGTGCTTCGAAGTGCTTCGAAGCAATATGTGCGAAGATCAATGCATCCTGAAACAGGTCATCGAAGCCCGGCAAACCGTTCCGAACCGTCCGATCTACATTTACCGTGCCGACCAGAAACAAATTCCTATCAACATGACGACCGGTGTTCTAAAAAATGCAGATAACCGGATAATCGGCGGTGTCATGTCCTTCCGGGATTTATCCGACATCAATACGCTTCATAAAGAACTCCAAAAGCAGCATTCGTTTGAAGACATCATCAGCAAAAACCGGGAAATGCAGAAAATATTCTCCATTCTTCCCCAGATTGCCCAGAGCAGGAGCACAGTCCTGATCGAGGGGGAAAGCGGTACCGGGAAGGAACTTTTTGCGCGGGCGATTCATAATAACAGTTTCCATGCGAAAGGCCCTTTTGTGGCTGTGAACTGCAGTGCGTTGCCGGACAGCCTGTTTGAATCCGAATTGTTTGGATATAAGGTCGGTGCCTTCACCGACGCGAAAAAAGATAAACCCGGTCGATTCGACCAGGCTCAGGAAGGGACGATTTTACTGGATGAAATCGGTGATATCTCTCTGGCTGTTCAAGCCAAACTGCTTCGTGTTCTGGAGCAAAAAGTGTATGAACCCCTGGGTTCTGTAGAGCCGGTTCACACCAACACGAGGGTCATTGCCGCCACCCACAACAATCTTTATCAAATGGTGCTGGATGGCAACTTCCGGGAAGATCTGTACTATCGCATCAACATCGTCCGTCTGGTGTTACCGCCGCTGCGGGATCGCAAAGAGGATATCCCGTCTCTGATCGATCATTTCATCGGGCGTTTCAATCTTCTCAACGGAAAAGAAATATTAGGCGTATCACAGGAAGCCCTGGCCGTGCTGATGCTATACGATTGGCAGGGAAATGTGAGGGAACTCGAAAATACCATCGAGCACGCTTTTGTCATGTGCCGCGGAGAACTTATTCGCCGGGAACATCTGCCGGGAAGATTTTTGCCGATAGGCAAAGAAGTTCAACCCCCTCCCAGTCTGGTGTTGAAGGATATCGAAAAAGAGGCCATCACCCGGGCATTGGAACGGAACCAATGGAACAAGAGCAAAACGGCCAGAGAACTCGGCATTCATAAAAATACATTGCGACGCAAAATAATACGCTTTAAAATTTCAGGAGATCAGAAATAGAGGAATTTGTTTTAACGACATAATTTTTACTATGGAATAAACGCATACACTTTGTGGCCGATCTTCCAACTTACATCATGCAATCTTTTTTTTCTTTAACCAATATACCCATATACACCTGTGCCAATTTCATTTTGGCATCCCTTCGCCAGAAATAAATCCTGCCCGGATTAAGTCTGCCAGGATCACATGCAGTAACTGTCCGGATCCCTTAAACGCGCCACAATCCGGACTTGAACAAGGCGATGGCGCCCGCATGCCCGATACCCTCGGACTGCGGGTTCAAACCACCGCTACTTGATCTTGTCCAGCCGGTAGGATTTCAACCCCACCAACAACCGGGCGTGGTCCATGCGGCCGTTTTCCCTGACGACCGCCTGGATTGTGAATTCGTCCAGCCCGTCTATCCGTCCGCAGCATTGGTCCGGGCCGGTGAAAAAAAGCTCGGTGGTCCCTTTACCGGGAACCTGCAGGTACAGTCTGCCATCCTTGACGTATACCGATCCGGCGTGCCCTGTGGCTTTGATTTCATATCGGCCGACCAGCGCCTCCATCCGGCCTGTCGGCGGTGCCACTATTTTCTTTACCGGCGGATCGGTGTTCATCAGGGCCGGAAGGATGCTTTCCAGAAAGAGACGCTCGGCTTTCGATCCGCCTCCATGGTTGTGGTGAGTCTTGCTGGTGATTACCGCCACTGCCTTTAATGCCGGTACGATAAAAATCTTCTGTCCCCCAAGGCCCGACGCGTAAACCACTTCGATTTTTTTTCCTGCCAGGGCCGCGCCGGTTCGGCGCCACTGATAGCCGTACCCCACACCGCTTCCGGCAATGTGTGTGCGTGTCGATTCCGCAATCCAGGATGTCGAGACCACCTGCCGGCCGCTGAAGTTTCCTTGGTTCAATACCAGCAGGCCGATTTTGGCCATGTCCCGGGGCCTCAGCAGGAGCCCCCCGTCTGCTGCAATCACGCCATTTTCGAATCGATCCCAGGCGAAATCGGAAATGCCCAGCCTGTCGAACAGATGTTCCCTGGCGAACCGGTCCGCGGGCCCCCCCGTGGCACGTTTAACGATTTCCCCAAGCAGCATGGTCAGTCCCGAGTTGTAATTGTAGACGCGGCCGGGCTCCGCTACGGCTTTCCGCTGGAACACAAAAGCGATGGGGGTCTGGCTGTCATACATCCGGTGGGTGGTCTGGCGGGGATCCTCCCTTGGACAGGAAACGGCATCCCAGTCGAGTCCGGCGGACATGGTCAGCAGGTGATGCAGCCGGATGGGCGCCCAGACGGCGGTGTTCGTCTCTGAAATAAAATCCGGGAAATAATCCATCACCTTCTCGTCGACATCCGAGATGAATCCCCTGTCGATGGCGATTCCCACAAGCAGCGACACCACGCTTTTGGTGACGGATGCAATCAGGTGTTTTTTTTCCGTATCGTAACCGTAGAAGTATTCCTCGAAGACCAGCTTCCCATCCTTTACGAGTAAAAGACTGTGGAGGTTTTCGACCTCGCGGTTGATTATCCGTTCACAGAGCGCGAACACGGGACCGGGGTTCATGTCGGCCTTCAGCAGGTCCCCGACCGCCAAACCGTCCCCGTATGTCGTCGGCAGGTGGTATTCATAGACAAAGCGTTCCGCGGTCGTAAAGTCGATCCACGGCGTCTGGGAACGGTTCTGGACTTCCCGCCACTTGTCGCTGTCCGAGGCGCGTACCCGCCAACGGTATGGTTTTCCCGGTTCCAGTACGCCGTCCGGAAGGGTTACGGCCAGCATGTCCCGCACATCGCCCGAACGGTATAGCGGCCGCCCTCCGGCTGGCGCAATCTCCAGTCGATACACCATCGGCGCCCCGGCTTTTGCCGCACGCCAGGCAAATCGCGGCCGGTTGGTGGTGCAGGGGACCGTGGCGTCGGGTGACCCGGTATCCGGCCTCGGCGGATCGATTGAGAAAATGGTGGACAGGCGGTCGGTGGTGACGCCCGTGCGATGGTTGCCGGTGACCCTGATTTCGTAGTCACCGATTTCCGGTGCGCCGGGCATTGATGCCCAGAACAGCCGCCGCCCCGGAAAATAAGTGAAACTGGATCTGGACAGTGGCAGACGCTCTCCGTTAACGGAAACAGACACGGTCTCGATGCCCTCAGGCAGCGATGCCGCATCGTCTCCTTCGACAATGAAAGAGACCCAGGTCGAGGATAGGCCGTTCGGACCCGAGACGTGTTCCACCCCGCCTGATACCGGGATGGATTCGGTCCTGCCCGCTTTTTCTTCCCCGTCTTCCCGGACCGGTCCGCAGGAGAACGCCATACAGGCGGCTGCCAGCAGCAACCAGTTTAGCGATGGCGACCATGCGTTGTTCATGGCAGGAACCTATGTTGGCTATTTTCAGGTGACGTGAATGACGATGGACAGAATTCTATTCTTGCCGGACCGTGCACCGATGTCAACGGCCAGGTTCCGGATCCATATTATAGGCCGCTTTTTTCAGCCCATCCGGTCAGCGCTTAACCGGGTGCTGAAAAAGGTCATGAGCCCAGGGCAGACAAGGCCAAATTTGTTGAAAAAGAGCAGGTTATGATTGATAAATGAGCCTTTTGAGGCGAATTTCAACGCTGTATGGACACGCCCGACAGTCCTTCAACATCCGGTTAAACGGGGGCGGCAATGGGTTTCCCCGCAGGCTTCGCCGGGGCCCGTGGTTCAGCCTACGGGCGGGTTTTTTAATCCGAACGATTATTGGCGTTGACCCGACCATTGGTTAACGGTTTATATGGATTACCGTCGTGGCCATGACAGGGGAAAGAACACTCAAATCAGGAGCTGACAATGAAGGGTAAAATAAGTAAGGATGATTGGGTCGGTATGTTCCGGGAGATCGGATTGACGGATGAGGATATGATGAAATGGCACCGGGTGTTCGAAAAACGACATCCGGGCGGGCATGAAGACTTCCTGGCATGGCTGAGCCTGTCGCCCGATGACATCGCCGATATCCGCGCCCGTTCCAAATAGCCAAACCCACAATACACAGATCCATACCGCAAGCCCCCTGAGACGCTGTGAGCGTCTCCAGGCGGGCTTTTTTTTTAAGGACCACCTTTTCTTTGTTCATGCCGCCGAATGGATTGGCGCGCCGGAATGTGTGGCTGCAACCTGGCCGGCCGGCGCTCCCCACGGACTCCCGGCCGGGTGCTGCGGTTCGCCCGGCCACTGTGGGCCGCGGCTTTGTCACCGGACCATTCGGTTATGCGTCCGCTTTGTCCTCTCGCTGCTCAACCCAACCGGAAACCGGGACGCAGTTCCTCGTTACCGGGAAACCTGAAAAAACCGGGATCAGCCTCCTGCCGCCGGAAGATGGCAATGCAGGCGGAAAGCGGCTTTGCCGGCGGCGCACGGGCATGGCCGCCCGTTTCACTTTCTCCGGATCGCTCATCTGATGATGCGTCGCCCCGTCTTTATTCAAGAATTCATCCCATTATACCGATAAGTGAACCGGTACCCGAAGCGATACGATCAACCCCAGCCAGAGGTATTCATGACTTTATATAAGCATATGAAATTATATTATGAAATAAGCGTCAGGGCTGCTTCCCTTTTTCTCCTTGCCGGGTTTTTCCCCTTGCTGTTCACACCGGTTGCCGATGCGGCAAAAACCGTCAGGGTGGGGGTTTATGACAATAAACCGCTTGTTTTCATAGATAAAAATGGTAAGCCCAAGGGCATTTTCATCGATCTGCTGGAGCATGTGGCATCAGAGGAAGAATGGGACCTGGAGTATGTCCCCGGACCCTGGCCGGACTGCCTGGACCGGCTTGATTCGGGTGATATCGACATAATGACGGCGATTGCCTATTCCGAAGCGCGGGAAAAGAAGTACAATTTTACCTACGAAACGGTGATCACCAACTGGGGCCAGGTGTATGTTCCCAAAAAATCTGAAATAACCTCGGTTCTGGATCTGGCGTCCAAAAAAATAGCCGTTAAAATGGAGGACATCCATTTTCTGGGATTGCGGGAACTGACCTCGAAATTCAATATGGAATGCAGATTCATCGAGGCCGACAGGTACGATACCGTATTCGAATTGATCGAGGCCGGCCGGGTCCATGCCGGAGTCGTCAACCGGTTGTTCGGGGTCCGGAATCAACCCAATTTCCTCGTTAAAGAAACCCCCATCATGTTTAATCCGATTGAAGTCAGGTTTGCAGCCCCCAAAAAAACCGGCCTGGAGTATCTCTCGACCATTGATATTCACCTGAGAAGAATGCAAATCGAAAAAGAGTCCTTTTATTCCAAGACCATTAACAATTGGCTGATGGCACCGGCAGTATGGATCATGCCCGCCGCGTTGAAATATATCCTGGCGGGTGTCGGATTGATTTTGATTTTATTCGTTACCATGAACGTTACCCTGCGCATCAAAGTAAAAAAAAGGACCAGGGAACTTTTTTCCGCCAACTTAAAGATGAAAGCGGAGGTTGAGACAAGGAAAAAAGCCGAAGAAGAGTTGATAAAATATGAGCGGATCGTGGCCACATCGACCGATCACATGGCCATGATCGATTTGAATTACTCGTATCAAGCCGTCAATGATGCCGCACTCATCGCTGTCGGGAAAAATCGTGAAGAGGTCATCGGTGAGAAGATCTGGACGCTGATAAATGGTGTCTTTTCCCGGAAAACGCACAAACAGCGACTGGACAGGGCATTTTCGGGGCAGGTGGTAAACTACCGCACGTGGATGGAATTCCCCTATCTTGGCCGGCGTTATATGGATGTGGTTTACACGCCCTACAGGCAGTCAGACAATAAAATTGCCGGATGCGTCATCAATTTGCGGGATATCACCGAGCGGCATGAACTGGAACTGAAGCTGGAAAATGCCAAAAAGATGGAATTCATGGGAACCATCGCGGGCGGGGTCGCCCACGACCTGAATAATATCCTGACCGGAATTGTCAGTTACCCGGAGCTATTGCTGATGCAGCTTCCGGAGGACAGTCCGCTGATCCAACCCATCGAGACAATCAAGAAATCAGGGGAAAAGGCCGCGGTTGTCGTCCAGGATTTATTGACATTGGCACGGCGCGGGGTTGCCAATAAACAGCCGGTGGCCCTGAACCATATCATCTCCCACTTCTTGAGCAGTCCGGAGTGCAAAAAAATCCTGTCATTTCATCCCCACGTGCATATAAAAACGGATTTATTCGAAAGGGTTAAACCGATTTCGGGGTCATCGGTCCATCTGTCGAAAACAGTGATGAATCTGGTGTCCAATGCCGCGGAAGCGATGCCCAACGGCGGCGAGATAAAAATCGCCACCCGAAACATACACCTGGAAAATGCAACCATCGGCAACACCGGTGGAATAGACGGCGATTATGTCCGGCTGGAAATCCGGGACAGCGGGATGGGCATATCCCAAAAGGACCTGGATAAAATATTCGAACCGTTCTACACGAAAAAAGTCATGGGCCGGAGCGGCACGGGACTTGGCCTGACAGTCGTGTGGGGAACTGTCATGGATCATTATGGCCACATTGACGTAAAAAGCGACGCTCACAGCGGTTCCGCTTTCAATTTGTATTTTCCGGTGTCCAATGAGGCGGTTCCGCTTTTCACGCATGAAACGGGTGCAAAAAAGTACAGCGGCAAGGGTGAAACCATTTTAGTGGTGGACGACGTAAAAGAGCAGAGGGACATTGCGGCCGCTATTTTAACCGAATTGAAGTACGTGGTGACCGCCGTTTCCAGCGGCGAGGCGGCCATCTCCTATATAAAGCAGCAATCCGTCGATCTGGTGATTCTGGACATGCTCATGCCCCCGGGAATGGATGGGTTGACCACCTATGAAGAAATATTGAAACTCTGTCCGGGACAGAAAGCAATCATCGCAAGCGGGTTTGCCGAAACGGACCGCGTCAAAAAGGCGCTGAACATGGGTGTCGGCCAATTTATCAAAAAACCGTACACCATTGCAGATGTGGGCCTGTCCGTCAAAAACGAGCTGCGGAAATAATGGTCGTTCCCGATCCGGTTGCGCCTCTGCTGTTGAATAAAACCCCAAAAAACAATATGGTGTCCCTGTCCGGTATCTACCTGAAAAAGATGAAAAATTATTTTCGTACGCCGATGGTGAGAATTGAAAGCGGATGGATACATCGAGCCGGTCAGGCATTCAGACCTGAGCCTGGTGCAGCATCCTGGCCCGTCCAACCGGGTCCGCCCGGAATCCGGCAAATTGGCCGTCAATGAATGGGAACCGGCGATCAAGGAGGGGATATGCCCTATACTGTCAAGGATATTTTAAGGATCCAGGTGGCTCCGGCGCTGGGCTGTACCGAACCTGTGGCCATCGCACTGGGAGCGGCTGCGGCCGTGTCGCTGCTGTCCGAAAAGCAGATCGATGATATCGAAATCTGGGTGGATCCGAACATCTATAAAAACGGACTGGCCGTGTCGATTCCCGGTACCGGCGGGCTCAGCGGCCTGGACATGGCATCGGCGCTGGGGGCATTCGGCGGCGATGCGGGCCTGCGGCTGGAGGTGCTGGATACGGTGGATGAGGCTGCCGTTTCGGCTGCACGGCAGATCGTCGACGCGGGACGGGTGAAGGTGAACCTGCTCAGGGACCAGGTCGGCCTGCTTATCCGGACCGTTGTCAGGGGCTGCGGGCAGGTGGCCGAATCCGTCATCACCGGCCTTCATGACAACATCGTGTCCCTGACCCTGGACGGAGAGGCGATTACCGACAGCGACCTGCTGCCCATTTCGGAAAGCAGTGACGGCAAAAGCCGGCTGGCGGACCTGGAAGCCTGGCTCAAGAAACGCTCCCTGGACCAGCTCCTGGAACTGCTCGACGACCTGGATGACGACGACCTGGCCTTTCTGGAATCCGGTATCGAAGTCAACATGCGGTTGGCGGATTATGGCCTCAAGCACGGCAGCGGCCTGGGGGTGGGGCGCACCCTGGAGCGCCTGGTGCGCCAGGGATTGATCAAGCGGGACATGATCACCGCCGCGCGGATTCTGGCGTCATCGGCTGCCGATGCGCGCATGTCCGGCGTCAAGCTGCCGGCCATGAGCAGTGCCGGTTCGGGCAATCACGGACTGACGGCCATTTTACCTATTGTCGCCATCGAAGAATTTCTTGCCGTGAACCATCTCACCGTCGTTCAGGCCATTGGGCTGAGCCACATCATTACCGCCTATGTGAAGGCTTACACCGGGCGCCTGTCGGCCATCTGCGGCTGCAGCGTGGCCGCCGGCGCCGGCGCCGCGGCCGGGGTGACCTACCTCATGGGGGGCACGAAACATCACATTGCCGGGGCCATCAAGAACCTTGCCGAAGACCTGGCCGGCGTCATCTGCGACGGGGCCAAGGGCGGATGCGCCCTGAAACTGGCCACTGCCGCCGGAACCGCCGTCCAGGCGGCACTTTTTTCACTCCAGGGCGTCAACGTCAGCTTCACCGACGGGATTATCGGACGGTCGCCCGAAGACACCATGAAAAACATCGGCACCCTGACGACCCAGGGCATGATCGAAACCGATCGGACCATTCTCAACATCATGCTGGAAAAGCAGTTCTCGGATGTCTGATCCCCCGAACCATAGGTCCCTCCGGGAAGGCGGCACCGCCCGGGAGGGGGAGGGCGCCGATTTTCCCGACCCGCCGCCCGGGACATCCGGCGGGGGGGCGCCTGTGCGCCCGGACGTGACGGCCCTGTTCAATTGGGTTTCGCGTCAACGTGAACAGGTTCTCGGGTGGCTGGATAGAATCCGCTCCCGCAAAACCGGTGGCGACGATCCGTTCAACCTGAATTCCGTTCCCCTGGTGGCGGACCGGCTGGCGGGCATCGCCACCGGCCTGTTGGCCATGATCGTGGTGGACCGCTATTACGGTCCGGCCGGCCTCGGTGTTTTTGCCTGGTTCTTCTCCCTGCTGGCGGTTGCCGGCTACCTTGCCTGCTACGGCATTCCCCTGTTCGTCGAGAACCGTATCGCCCGGTCTCCCGAATCCGCCGATGACACCTGCGCCGATGCCCTGGCGGCCCTGCTGGCCCTGGGGGCTGGCGCCATGATCCTTTGTGCGGGCGCTGCTTTTTCGATTGCCGGTCCGGGGCGGCAGGGGGATGACCCTGTCCTGTACCTGCTGCTGGGCCCCACCATTTTTTTTCAGAACATCAACACCCTGCGGTCGGCCATGCTCAACGCAACGGGGCGTTACGCTGCGGCTGCCGGTCTGAGAATCCGCCAGCGGATTGTTTTTCTGGCGGCCACCCTGGTGCTGTGCATGGCCGATGTCCCCGTCCCCCTGCTGGCCGCCGCCTTTCTCATCAGCCAGATCGTGATGGCGGGGGCGGGGCGAAAGACGGTCAGGCTGCCCGCCGTTTCCGCCATACTCGCCGGCCGGAAGCACATGTCACAGGTGATGGACAAGGGCCGGACCTTCCTGTTTACCGACAATCTGCTGGATGTGGTTTTTTACCTGGACATGTTGATCCTGGGCTGGTTTGCCAGTCCCATGGAGTTGGGGATATATGCCCGGGCCCTGATTCTGGCCCGCCTCTTTCTGGTCGTCCCTGGGAGCCTGCGTCCCGTTTTCCGCCGGCTGGCCAACCAGCGGGTTGCCGCGCGGCTTGACCACCGGCTGGGGATGGTCATCGGCTCAGCCGCCCGGGGCCTGTTTTTTTTCCACGGCGTGGCGGCCATCCTTGTCCTGTTGAATTTTCCCCGGGTGATGGCCCTGGTGTTCGGCCTGCAGCAATGGGTGGGGGCGTCCTTTACCGTATTTGCCCTGGTGTTGCCGGGGCTGATCTTTTTTTCTGCGGTGACGGCCCTGGAGCCGGTTTTCGAGGCGCGGCAGCAGGCCGCCCGATTGAAGCGGATGACCCTGGTGGTTGCCACTGCCAACCTGATTCTCAACGTCAACCTGATCCCTCTGGCCGGTATCGAAGGGGCTGCCATGGCCACGGCGGGAGCCATGCTGATTCATTTTTTTCTTTTTTTCCGGCTGCTGCCTCCCGATCTTCACACTGCCCGGATCTCCTGGCCCGGCGCGGCGGCTGCCCTCTACCTGACCTATGCACTGATGGCATTTACCGGCATCGGTATGATTTTTTCACTGGTGGTGGTGCCGGCACTGTTCGCCATGGTGTTGTGGATGGTCGGATTTTTCAACCCGCAGCCCGGCCGTGTCCCCATGGGGCATATGCCGGCATCGTCAACGTAAATGAAGGGTTAACGCTAATTTTGCAATAACGATGAGGAGGAGGATGCTTATGGCAGAACAGACCTCGCAAGGGGCGGAACTGTTCAACATGGTCAAAAAGAAGCGAATTGCCATCCCTAAAATCAGGATCCCCGGCGGCGGCAAATTCAAGTACCTGGTGATTGCCGCGGCCATCGTGGTGTTTGCCTACAACCTGCTGTTCGTCTACATCGAACCCAACGAGTTCGGCATCAAGGTGGTGCGACTGGGAATGAACCGCGGGGTCCAGAAGGAGGTGCATACCGCCGGCCTCAACCTGGTGGTTCCCGGCATGCAGCAGATGTATCGGCTGCCGCGCGATGTTCAGGTGCTGGAATTGACCGACTACCCGCGGACGGCTGCCGACCTGGCCCGCAAGGACCGGGTGGCCCATATCCAGACGTCCGACGGATTTTTCGTGGACGTGGATGTCTCCATTCTATACCGCATTGAGGACCCCTACCTGGTCTTCACCAAGATCGGGCCCGGCAGCCTGTTCGAAGACAACGGCATCATACCCAAGGCCGAGCCGGCCTTGAAGGAGACGCTGGGCAAACTGACCACCGAGGATTTTTACAACAGCTTCATGCGCGTCAAAAAGGCCCAGGAAGCCCGGGACCTGCTCAATACGGAGTTGAACCCCAAAGGCATCCGGGTGGAGCAGGTGCTGGTGCGCTACTTCCGCTACAGCACGGAGATCCAGAAGAATATCGAGGAAAAGAAGCTCCAGGACCAGCTGGTCTTCACCAACCGGGCTGCGGCCCGGGCCGCCACCGAGGAGGCCGAGTTGAAGAAGATCGTCCAGGAAGGGCGCGTGGTCGTGGATGTGGAAATGGAGCAGGGGCGGGCCTACGTGACCCGCAAGATCGCCGAGAAAGACCTGTATGTGCGAACCAAGAAGGCCGAGGCGGACCTGTTGGTCAGGCTGGCCGAGGCGGAAAAGGTGCGCCTGAAAAACGACGCCCTCAAGGGCATGGGCTCAGAGCGAATGGTGGGGTTGAAAATGGCTGACGTCTACAAGGGGCTGGACCTGATCGTGTTGCCCAGCGACGGGGGTGCCGGCGTCAATCCGCTGGATCTGGACAACGCACTCAGGCTTTTTGACGTGCGCAAAGGAGGTGCCCGATGAAGCGCATGACATTGATTGGCCTGGCCGTCTGCTGGCTGTTTACCACCACGGGATGCGTCTTTTACACCACCGGTGAAACCGAGGTGGGGGTGCGCACCCGGAAATTCGCCCTCACCGGCAAAGGCGTGGAGGACAAGGCCTACCCGGCCGGCTCCACCTACATTTTTTTGCCTTTTATCAACGACTGGCACACCTTCGACACCAAACTGCAGAATCTGGAGATGGTTTTTGAGCATGCCCGCGGGGACCGCCGCAACCGGGACGATCTGCTTTTTAAAACCATCGACGGCAACGACATCAGCCTGGATGTGATCATCGCCTACCGCATCGACGCGGAGAAGGCGCCCTTTATCCTCCAGAACGTGGCCCGTAACAACCGCACCCTGCGGGACAAGATCGTGCGAACCATCGCCCGCAGCAAACCGCGTGACATCTTCGGGGAACTGACCACCGAAGAGTTTTACGTGGCCGACAGCCGTGAACGGCAGGCCCGGCGTGCCAAGGACGTGCTCCAGAAGATGCTCGGCCCCATGGGGATCGTGGTGGAAAAAGTTCTCACCAAGGACTACCGCTTCAACAAGGAATACCAGAAGGCCATCGAAGACAAGAAGGTGGCCGACCAGCAGGTGCAGAAGAACAAATCCGCCCAGCATGCCGCCCTTGAGGAATACAAGCGCAAGCTGGAGGAGGCCAAGGGTGAGGTCAACAAGTTGATCGCCGATGCCGACGGCGTCTTCCGCAAGGCCAAGATCGAAGCCGATGTCTACTACGAGAAGCAGAAACTGCTGGCCGAGGCCATCAAGGCAGAGGGGATTGCCGAGGCCAAGGGCATCCAGGAGATGAACAACGCCCTGGCCGGTTCCGGCGGCGAGGCCCTGGTGAAGCTGCGCATCGCCGAGGCCCTGCAGGAGAAAAAGATCATGCTCCTGCCCGTTTCGGAAGGCGGGATGAACCTGAAAACCACCGACATCAACCAGTTGATCAATACGATGGGGGTGAAGTCGCTGGCCGGAAAGAAATAAAAGCGCTGACGAGCTGGTGAGCGATTCCTGCATGCCGCTGATTGCTCACCGGCTCCGGCCTTATGACGGGTGCGATAATTTTGGATCCGGATCCGTAAACTTTTTGGGATGCACCCGAAGCTGCATTGAATACATATGGATACCAGCCTGCCCAAATCGGATATTTTCAAAGGCCTGACCCGCGACCAGCTGTCGGGGCTCGTAGAGAAAGGCCGCCGGATTATACTGAAACCCAAAAGCGTTCTTTTTCATCAGGGCGATCCGGCGGCAAGTTGTTTTTTAGTGAATCGGGGCCGCCTGAAACTGACCAAGCTCAATGAGCAGGGCAGGGAAGTCATTTTTCGATATATCGGAGCCGGCGAATTGACCGCCGCCATTACCGTCCTCAAGCGATGGGCTTATCCGGTCACTGCCGAATCCGTGGAGGAGACGGTCGTTGTCGGCTGGGATAAACCGACGATGATTCAAGCCATGCACCGATATCCCGATATCGCCATAAACCTGATGGGCATCATCCTGGAGCGGATCGACGATGTCCAGCATCGCTACCTGGAGGTGTGCACCGAACATGTGGATCAGCGCATTGCCCGTTCCCTTCTCCGGCTCATGCGGCGGGCCGGGTTGAAGCACCCCGAGGGGATACAGATCAATCTCCCCCTGAGTCGTCAAAATATCGCCGACTACTCCGGGACGACCTTATATACCGTCAGCCGTACGCTCAGCGCCTGGGAAAAAAAAGGCTGGATTCTGTCCGGTCGCGAACAAATCGTTGTCACTGACCCTCACGCTCTGGTTCAATTCTCTGAAACGGGTTGACCCTCACGCGAAAACGCCATTCCCCCAGCTTTCTTCCTGTCCCTTTTTTTTAGAAAATCAATCTTGTTTGCGATAGCGCAAAGACGGATTGGAAGTCCGGTATTATCCTTAGCTCAACACTGACACGCCGACCGGTTTTTTGCGGACAACCACCGCCGGCCGGATCAGGCGCCAAAGAACGGATTTCAGAATTGCCAGCCATGATACCCGCTTTATCACGAGACATTACCGTCAAGGCGCTTCTGGACCGGCATCCACGCCTGCTGCCATTGTTCATGGAACTGGGCCTGCCGTGCCCGGGCTGTCCGGCGGAGGCCTTTCACACCCTGGCGGACGTCGCCCGGGAATATCACCTTGACCTGGATCAATTGCGCCAGCGCATCGATACGGTTATTGACGGTTACACGGCGCCGGCGGGGAACAGCCGCTGAATCGTCCGGCGAAGCAGTCTGATAAATCAGCCCGACATCATTCAATACCCAAAAAGGGAGGTGCACCATGAAAACACGAAAAATCAAGGACCATATATACTGGATGGGTTCCGTGGACTGGGACAGCCGTCTGTTCGACTCGCTGATTCCCCTTCCTGACGGAACCAGCTATAACGCCTATCTGATTGAAGGCAGCCAGAAGACCGTTTTACTGGACACGGTCGATCCCCCCATGGCCGGGGAATTCATGGCCCAGCTCGAGGGTGTCCCCAGGATCGATTACATCGTCTCCCATCATGCGGAGCAGGACCATTCGGGAACCCTGTTGCAGGTTCTCGAAAAATACCCCGGCGCCCGGCTGATCACCACCCCCAAAGCCAGGGGCATGCTGATCGACCTGTTGAACATACCGGAGGAAGCCTTCATTTCCGTTAAAGATGGGGAAACACTTTCCCTGGGTGATAAAACCCTGACGTTCATCCATACGCCCTGGGTTCACTGGCCCGAGACCATGGTGACCTATCTGGAAGAAGACAAGATATTGTTCAGCTGCGATTTCTTCGGGTCCCACATTGCCAGCGCCGATCTTTTCGTTACCGATGAGGGGCGCGTCTTCGAGGCGGCCAAGCGCTACTTCGCCGAGATCATGATGCCCTTCAGAAGCGTGATCAAAAAGAACCTGGAGAAGCTCGCCGCCTGCGAAATAGAGATGATCGCCCCCGGGCATGGACAACTGTATCCACGACCGGCGTTTATCGTCGATGCCTATCGCGACTGGACACTGGGGGCGCCTCGCAACACGGTGGTGCTGCCGCACGTATCCATGCACGCGAGCACCCAGCGGATGGTCGACCATCTGATCGGCGCCCTGGTGGATAAAGGCGTCCGGGTCGAGCCGTTCAACCTGGCCGTCACCGATATCGGCAAGCTGGCCATGGCCCTGGTCGACGCGGCCACCATCGTTGTCGGCACGCCCACCGTCCTGGCGGGGCCGCATCCCTATGCGGCCTATGCCGCCTTTCTGGCCAACGCCCTGCGGCCCAACACCAAATTTCTCTCTGTCATCGGCTCCTATGGGTGGGGCGGAAAGACCGTGGAAGCCCTCGCAGGGATGATTCCCAACCTCAAGGTGGACGTCATCGATCCCGTCCTGTGCAAAGGCGTGCCCTCGGAGGAGGCCTTCAACGCACTGGATGCGTTGGCGGCGGCGATTGCCCGGAAACACAAAGAAAATGGTTTCACCTGATACCGGGCCTGGGATTGGCATGGCCCGTATACGAATACCCGATTCATAACCCCAAAAGGAGAAATCTCATGTTTTGTTTTCAATGTCAGGAAACCGCCAAAAACACCGGCTGCACCGTCAAAGGCGTCTGCGGCAAACCGGAGGAGACCGCCAACCTTCAGGACCTGCTGATCTTCGTGCTCAGGGGCATTGCCGTCTACGAAGAAAAGCTCAAGGCGCCGTGCACATCGCCGGCCGGACCGAAGGGGGCGCCAAGGATTTTTCCGCCCTCGTCGAAAAAGCCAAAACCTGCCCGCCGCCCACCGAGATCGAGACCGGCACCATCCTCGGCGGATTCGCCCACAACCAGGTCCTGGCCCTGGCCGACAAGGTGGTGGATGCGGTCAAATCCGGCGCCATCAAGCGCTTCGTGGTCATGGCCGGCTGCGACGGGCGCCAGAAGGGCCGCAGCTACTACACAAAAGTGGCCGAACGCCTGCCCAAGGACACGGTGATCCTCACCGCCGGCTGTGCCAAGTACCGCTACAACAAGCTGAACCTGGGCGACATCGGCGGCATTCCCCGCATCCTGGATGCCGGCCAGTGCAACGACGCCTATTCCCTGGCCGTCATCGCCCTGAAGCTGAAAGAGGTGTTCGGCCTGGAAGACATCAACGACCTGCCGATCTCCTACGACATCGCCTGGTATGAGCAGAAGGCCGTCGCCGTGCTGCTGGCGTTGCTGTTCCTGGGCGTCAAGGGCATCCGGCTGGGGCCGACGCTGCCGGCTTTCCTCTCCCCCAACGTGGCCAGGGTGCTGGTGGAAACATTCGACATCAAACCCATCGGCACCGTCGAGGCGGACATTGCGGCCATGATGGCCGGTCAGTAGGCGCGTGAAGGGTTTGCCCGCAGGCGAATTCGTGATATCCAGGCATCGTTTTCCGTGAACGATCGATGCGGCCCGGTTCCCCGCCCACCATTTCAACGGCACCGGGCCACATCGTTTCCACAGCAAAGGAGCCGCCGTGCCTGACCTGAGTGTATACCAAGCGATCCTCGACAGCATCCACCACCGCATCGTTTTCGTTGACAACGATCATATCATCCGTTTCCTGAACCGAAAGGCCAGGAGGTGGTTCTACGAAAAACGCGGGCATGCCGATCTGATCGGCAAATCCATCTTTGCCTGCCACCAACCCGCCTCCTGCGCACAGCTCAAACGACTCTACCATCGGCTGCAGCAGGGTGAAGATGAGGTCTTCGTGAAGATCACCGCGCAAAAGGAAAAAGCCTCCATGGTGGCGGTGCGCGACGCCCACGGCCGCCTGCTCGGCTACTTCGAGCGTTTCGAATCCCTTGCGCCGGAGATCCCGCCCGGGGCGACTGCGGCGTGATACAACACCCCGGTCAGGTGCCCGGGTGTGCCCACCGTGGCTTTTCTGCAGGACCGGCCCTTGAAGCCGCCAGCCGACATCCAGGAACAGGGAGCACGGCCATGTTTGAAATCCTGACCACCAATATGGTTCTTTATTGCAGGGAATGGGAGAAAACGGTCCGGTTTTACCGGGAGGGGCTGCACCTGCCGGTCCGTTTCTCCACGGACTGGTTCGTGGAGTTCAGCTTGACCGCAAGTTCAAGACTGAGCGTTGCCGACGAAAGACGCGCCTCCATCGAGAGCGCAGCCGGCAGGGGAATGACCTTTTCGCTGGAGGTGGAAGATGTCCGGGCGGCCTGGAACGATGCGGAAAAAAACGGGCTTCGGCCGACAGCGATCAGCCCGCATCCATGGAACGCAAGGGTGTTTTATCTGTTCGATCCGGAAGGCCACCGCATCGAGATATGGCAGCCCATCCGAGGGGCTTGTTTACTGCACACACCGGCCGATGGACCCGGCCGCACACCGTTTGCCATTGACCCAGATGGCGCCCACCAGGTAGGCGTCGGTGAAGACCGCCCCGTCGATGGCGGCGCCGATCAGGTTGACGCCGTCCAGGTTGGCGCCGGAGAAATCCGCCCGGGCCAGGTCGGCCATTTTCAGGCTGACACCGGAAAGGTCCGCACCGACCAGGCGGGCACCGCCGAGACGGGCGCCGTGAAGGACCGCCTGGCGCAGATCCGCCTTTTCCAGGACGGCATCCGTCAGGACGGCATTGACCATGAGGGCGTTTCTCAGGTAAGCGGCGGACAGGTCGCTGCCGGTGAGATCCGCTGCGGTGCCATCCACTTCCCGCATCAGGCTTTTTTCAAAATCCGCATACCGGGCCACCGCCCGGGTCAGGTTGGCGCGCGTCAGGTCGGCACCGGCCAGGCGGGACCGGGAAAGATCGGCCCGTGCCAGGTCCGCCCCCTTCAGAAACGCCCCCCCCAGATCCAGTGAGGCCAGGGTGGCGGCTTTGAGGTTGCCGCCGGGAAGCTGCCGTGAAGCGATCAGGGCGGCGGTTGCCGGCGTCAGGCATCTGCCGATTGAATCCGGCCCGCACGGCTGGCCGTTGACCCACGTGGCGCCCCTGAGGTCGGCGTCCTTGAAAATGGCGTACCTGACGTCCGCGTTGGTCAGGTCCGCCTGCCTCAATACGGCCCCGGTCAGATCGGCGGCTTTCAGTATGGCCCCGATGAGATCGGCACCGGCCAGGTCGGCGCCCCGCAGGTCCGCACCGCTCAGGTCGCACAGCCGGCAGTTGCGGCTGGCCTCCAGGCGTGCGCGGATGCTCGTGGGGGCCAGCAGGCGCCCGAGCAGGCCAAAGACCGCCAGTACGATGGCCGCGGCACCGATGGCCGTCAGCGCTTTTTTTATTCCTCCGGGCACCGGCACCGCCTATCGCAGCCAGTCGCCCAGACTGCAGGTCTGGCGCATGAGCCGGTAGCGCACGAAGGCGTTCAGGCACAGCATGGCGCGATTGGCCGTCAGGTAGGTGGGCACGCCGCCCGCGTCGAAGGTGCGGCCCAGCTCGTTGTAGACCGCATCGGCGCGGGAGGCCACGCACACCGATACCAGGGTGGGCTTTTTGTAGCGGTGCACCATGCGGATGATGCGGGCGGCGATGTTGTCCGGGTTGTTGCGGATTTCCTCGTCCGTCGTGTGGATCAGGGTGCTCTGGGGGACGATGGAGATGACCAGGACGTCCACGGAGGCGGATTGGAGCACCGTCTCCACGGCGCGTTCGAAGATTTCATCGTCGGCCATGGGGGTCAGGTCCAGAAGGGGGTCCGGTTCTACCATGGGAGGCATGACGGCCTTTAACGCCGCCATGGTTTTTTCATCGAAGTCGGCCAGCCGGAGGTCGCCCAGGTTGTCGGCCGCGTAGGTTTTTTCATAGCCGGCGTTGGCGATGATGGCCACCCGGTTGCCGTGGACCGCAAAATCGTGGAGCAGGGCGAAGGTTTTGATGAAATCCCCGTGGTCGATCATGGTATCGGCCACAATGGCTCCGGCCTGCTTCATGGCGGCCCGGGCCACGGCATATTCACCGGCGATGGACGCCGTGTGGGATTCGGTGGCTTTGCGCCCCGCCGGCGTTCGGCCTGCCTTGTAGACGATCACCGGCTTGCTGCTCTCGGCCACGATGTTGAAGAATTTGCGCCCGGCCCAGGGTTTGAAACCTTCGATGTAGCAGCCGATGACATTGACCAGGGGCTCGTTCTGGAAGTAGGCGATCAGGTCGCACGGATCGATGTCCAGCTGGTTGCCGTAGCTGACGATCACTTTGGGGGAGATGGCATTCTTGAGATTGTCGATCTCGATGATGCCCAGGGCGCCGCTCTGGGAAAGAATGGCCACCTTGTTCTCTTTTTCCAGATTGAGGCTGAACTTTTCTTCGGGGATGAAAAAGGTGTTGATGCCCGGGTCACCCCCATGGCCGGCATAGACGATGCCCAGGCAGTTGGGACCGATCACCCGGAACCCGGCCTGCCGGGACAGTTCCAGGATGCGCGCCTCCAGGTCGCGGTTGCGCTTGATTTCGCTGAAGCCGCCGGGGATGAGGATCACGGCCCTGACCCCTTTCTCGGCGCAGGTCTCCACTACCGGCAGGGTGGCCGCGGCCGGCACGGTGATGATGGCCAGGTCCACGGCGCCGTCGATCTCCGCCATCGACCGGACCACCGGCAGGGTTACGCCCGCCAGGGTGATGGTGCCGCCTTTGGGATTGACAGCGTGCACATCGGTGCGGCCCAGGCGCAACAGGTTGGCGGCAATGATGTTGCCCATCTTGCCGCTGTCCGACGTGGAGACGCCCACGACGGCGATGCCACGGGGCTCGAAGAAAGGGCGCACCGCCTCTTTGGGTGCCACGGCGAGGTCCGGCACCGACCCGGTCCGTTTGTGGAATCGGGCGAAACCGTCCAGGGCGATGAAGCTGCCGTCGGGCGTAAAAACGCAGGGGTTGATTTCGAATTCGGTGATGACGAAATCGGTGCCGGCCCGGAAGTACGTGGAAAAGACCACGGCCAGGTCGCTGAGGCGCACCCCGGCGTTGACGATGTGGGTGATGTAGCCGGTGTTGCCCTGGGCGACGTATTTTTTCTGGATGCTGGTGGATTCGAGCAGCGCCTGGGCCCACTGGCGGTCGATGGGCGCCATGATCAGGTTGGGCGGTGAAAAATAGCGGGCGAAATGTTCGGCATCGGTGCCCCCCTTGGAAAGGGAGATCACCGGCCCGAAGGCCTCGCTTTCCCTGAAGCCCAGCAGCACCTCGTTGCCCAGGTCCTGGGAGTACTCCACGTATTCCACGAACAGGATTCCCTCCACCGGGATTCCTTTTTCTTCGAATGCGGCCATCATGCGGTCGAAGGTGTAGCGCACGAACTCGGGGTCCTTGACCACGATGCGCACACCGCCCTCGCTCTGTTTGTGGGTGACCGACGGAGACATCACCTTCATGACCACCTTGCCGCTGCCCAGCCGGGAGAGCAGCCGGGCGCTGATCTCTCCGGCCTTGCGCACCACGACGTGTGCGGGAACACGCATGCCAAGGTGGGCCAGCACGCTGTATACTTCGTCTTCGAAGAGCATGTCGCGCCCCTTTTCGTGGGCGTTGCGAACAATTTCTTCAACCTGTTTCAGTATGATCGGGTCAAGACCCATGGTGCCTCTGTGTGGGGCGGCAGGTAAGCCGGACGGCCCGAATACGGACCGGGCAGCGGCTAGAGGTCAAGGATTCCAGGATTCCAGGGGACGGGTGGCCGAGGGACAATTTTTTGGCTTAACATGTTCCACCGGCATGATGACGCTTTACACGTGGGTGTGGTCGATCGTCGTTCCGGGGTGTGTCCTTCGATGCCCGGCCCCCTCGACCCTTTCTTTACTGGATTACGGCGCCGGTTTCAATGGCAGTTTGATCACAAAGGCGGTTCCGCGGCCGGGTGCGGATTCGACGAAGAGCCTGCCCGCGTGGTTTTCGGTGATGATGAAATAGGCAATCGAGAGGCCCAGGCCGGTGCCCGAACCGGTGGGTTTGGTGGTGAAAAAGGGCTCGAAGATCCGCTTTCTGGTTTCCCCCGTCATGCCGGGGCCGTTGTCCGTGATGGTGATGCACCCCCAGGCGTCCTGGCGGTCCACCCTCAGGATGAACTTCGGTTCGGGCTGTCTGTCGCCGGACCCCCACATGGCCTGGGCCCCGTTTTTCAGGATGTTGAGCATCACCTGCTGGATCTGTCCGGCATCGCAGACGATGCGGGGCATATCCGGGGCGTAGCGCCGCTCGATTCGGATATGGCGGAAGTCCTGGTGCTTCTTGATCAGAAAATCGTTTTCCGCCATGTCCACGGTCTGGTCAAGCAGTTCTGCCAGGTCGTGGTCCGAAAGGACGGCATCGCTTTTGCGCGAAAAGGCCAGCATGTTGCGAACGATGGCGGCCGCCCGCTGGCAGGACTGGTCGATGGCTTCGATTTTTTCGAGGATGCCCCGTTTGCCCATATAGGCCCACAGCCTGTTGAGGTCCACCCCGGTTTCATCGGCCGCGGCGACATTGGCCGGCAGATCGCTGAGCAGGCGCATGCGCATCACCTGGACATTGGCCAGTATGCCGGCCAGGGGATTGTTGATTTCATGGGCCATGCCTGCTGCCAGGCCTCCCAGGGAAGACATCTTTTCGGTCTGGATCAGATACTCCTGGGTCTTCTTTCGTTCGGTGATATCGCGGACGATTCCCACCGTGTGCCACTGACTGCCCAGCCGCAGGGGAGACAGGGACAGTTCCGCCGGAAACCCATCGCCGCTTTTGCGAAGGCATTCAATCTCAACGGTTTTGCCCAGCATCTGACCGCTCCCGGACCGTCGAAACGCTGTAAAGGCCTCACTGAATCGGGTGTGGAAGGCTTCGGGGGCCAGGGTCGCGTGCAGGTCCTTGCCCAGGATTTCATCCTCACGATAGCCGAAGATCTGCTCCGCCGCCGGGTTCCAGAAGGAGATCCGGCCTTCCGGATCCATCATAATGATGGCGTCAAGCGCGCTTGCACTGATGCTGCGGAACTTCTCCTCGCTCTCTCGAATCGCTGCCTCGTTCGCTTTTTGCCCGGTGATGTCCTGCAGGATCACCAGCCGGCCGCAGAGCCGATCGCCATGGCTGTGGATCGGGGATTGCCGCAGGCGCCAATGCAGGGTTCCGGTCTTTCCAGCAATGGACACCTCCCGATCGTCGCTTCCGCTGGTCCGGCTTTGTTCCACCTGTGCGGACAGCTGGGGAAAAACAACCGAAAGCGGCCTGCCGGCCGGCTTTCCCGCTGGTTCCGCGAGCAGTCGCTGCGCGGACGAATTCAGATCGATCACCCGGTCCCTGATATCCAGCACGAAAACAGCGTCCTGCATGCCCTCAATGACTGCATCCCTGGCAATGGGAATCAATTCCAGCATCTGTTGCCGGAGGGTGCCCCAGAAAAAGGTCAGACCGCTGATGGCGAAGGCGGCCGGCGTGAGATCGATATGGCGAATGGGGGCGAACTCAAGCAGGTAGAGAAGGTTGCTGGTCCATGGTGCCGCGATCCCGATGAAAATCAACCAGAAGTGACGGTTTCCGATATGGCGGGAGAAGAGATATCCGTAGAACAGCGCCGCCGTGCCCGCCACCAGAAGGCCGTAGGAGTAAGCCACGAATATCCAGAAACCGGTTCCGCGGTGGTAGGCCATGACCGGAATCGGGCCGCCCGTTTCGATCCACGCCCGGGACCAGATCAAGTCGTGGTGCGCATTGGTAAACACCGCCGCCAGGGTCATCGCCGGGACAATGAAAAGGGCCCAGCCCCGGGCACCCTGCAGCCACGACATCCGGCCGGTAAGGGCCATTGCGAAGCGGAAATAACACACGCCCGTCCAGGCCGCGCCCAGATATTCCATGCGGACCCACCACAGCTTGCCCGCCAGTGTGGCGCTCCAGAACTCCATGCCGTAGCAGAAGGACCAGGCCGCCACCGATCCCTCCAGCAGCAGCAGGCATCTGGCGGCAGGGACCTCCCAGCGGGGTATCAGGTAGACGGCCAGGGCGGCGGATATGGCCGCCGCCGCAAAGCTGTGAAAAATATACAGTGCCTGCAGGTCGATCACTGGCAATTCAAGTTTCCTGGCTCAGGGTCATGCGAATCGATTGATTGAAAAAGGCGTGGGGTCAAAGGACGGTTGACGGCCAAGAACCATGTCCGTGATCAGCCGGCCGGTTGCTGTGGCTGTGGTCAGCCCCAGCATGCCGTGGCCCGTGGCGACGAACAGGTTGTCGCTGTTGGGCATGCGATCGATGATGGGCAGGTCGTCCACGCTCATGGGGCGCAGGCCCGTCCAGCGTTCCGTCACCCGCCGGCCCACCGGTGTCCGCAGGTAAAGGGCCGCCGATGTTTCCAGGTTGGACAGACGCCTTTCGTCCAGTCGACTGTCGAAGCCGGAAAACTCCATGGTGCCGCCCAGGCGGTAGCCGCTTCGCCACGGTGTGACGACGACGTTGCGTTCGACCATATAGCAGGGGATCCGGGGGCAGACAGCCGGTCGATCCATGGTAATGCTGTATCCTTTGCCCGGCTGCACGGGGATGCGGACCCCCAGATGGCGCCCGATGGCCACGGTCCAGGCACCGGCGGCCAGGATGAAGCGGTCGGCCGTGAACCGGCCGCGGGTCGTCCGGGCGCCGATGACCGCTCCGCTGCGGGTGTCGAATCGTTTCAGGCGGCAGCCTTCATTGATCCGTACACCGTGTTTTCGGGCGGCCCGTGTCCAGGCTGACATGAGCCGCTCCGGTCGCAAATGGCTGTCCGCCCGATGGTGCCAGCCGCCGCAGACCCGGTCGTTCAAGGCCGGCTCGATCTGCCGGATCGTCCGGCGGTCGCAATAGGTCGCCGCCAGCCCGAAGGGTTCGAGCAGGCGATTGGTTTTTTCGTAGCCGTCCCTGGTTGACGGATCGGTAAAGGCCATGAGAACGCCGCGCTGTTCGAATTCGCAGGCCAGGGCTTCGTCCGTCAAAAGATCGGTAAACAATTCCCCGGAAATCCGCAGGATGTCATCCCGCGCCCGGATGGCGTGGTCCCGGTGTGCCCGGGTGCATTTGGCGGCAAACCGCAGCAGCCACAAGGCCAGGGACGGATCCGGCCGGGGCCTGATGTACAGGGGCGAGGTCCCCCGAAGGGTGCGGATCAGTTCCTGGGTGACGGCGCCGGGGGAGCACAGGGGCGGCAGATCGCTGATGAAGAGCAGGCCGCAGTTGCCGTGGGAGGCGCCGGCACCCATGGTTTCCTGTTCGATGATGCGGACCGATCGTCCGGACCGCGCCAGGTAATAGGCGCAGGCCAGGCCGATCACGCCGCCGCCCACCACCAGGATATCGGTATGCTCGGGTGCTTCAAGGGTCACGGGGAGGAGGTCCTTTCGATCCAAAGGTTAGGTCACGTCGCTCTTATAACCAAACCGGACTTGAATTGAAACCTCAATTGTGGGGGCGAAGACGGCGGCGTTCAGTCGTGGGACCGGGATTCAAAGCAGGCCAGGGTGCATTCGAGAATCTGGTCCCCGTCCGTGGCCGGTTCATGGGGGACGGTGGTGGTGGACAGGTGGATGGAAAAGGGCTTCTCGCCGGCATCGGCCCGCCGGATACGGTTGGCTGCCTGTCGAATCCGCTTCAGCACGGCGCCGTGGTCGCCGTCCGCCGAATCGGTGATCAGCAGGACAAACTGCCGGGTATCGATGCGGCTCAGCGTGTCCCCTCCCCGGATGCATCCGGCCAGGGCCGTACCCAATTGCCGCAGAACGTTGTTCTTGTTCCGGTGGTGGTTGTTTTCAAATTCCACATCGATGCGGCACAAGGTCAACGGCTGGCCCGTCCGGGCGGCCCGCCTGACCTCCCGTTCCAGGATGCCGCAGAACCCTTTGCGGTTGCACAGGCGGGTGAGATCGTCCACCAGGCTTTCATTGGCGATGCAGTGGGTGAGATTTTCGACCCGGTCGCAGAGAATGGTGAGCAGGTTGTTGAAAAATTTAAGGGCCGTGGGCGGATAAAGCCACTGGAGCCGGCGGATGACGTTCCAGTTGACCGGCAGCAGTTCTCCCGCATCCGTGGCCACGACCGTGGCCGAGCGCGGCGCGGACCGCAGCAGGCCCAATTCGCCCAGGATGTCGCCCTTGCGGGCAAAATTGATGTGCTTCTGAATCCCGTGGGAAACGCCGGGGCCGTCGCTGGTTTCGAAGTCGATGATTTCAAAACGACCCGAGATGACGGCGTACATGGTATCGCTGGGGTCGCCCTTCTGGAAGAGCACCTGCCCGGCGGTGACCTTTTTTAACGTGCCGGCCATGAGAATGGAGTGCATTTCGGTTCGCGAGAGGCCATGGAAAAGGGGGATTTCAAGGCCCGGATCCTTGCCCATACGGATGCGGGCCAGGTCCCACAGGGTGACCAGTTCCACGTATTGCATCAACGAGGGCAGCAGAATCAGGTCCCCCACCAGTGCCGAAAACATGGTGATGGCCATCATGGCTCCGAAGACGGCGGTGGGCTTGAATCCCGATACGATCAATATGGCAAAGCCGACGCCGATGGTCACACTGGTGAAAATGATGGGGCGGCCCATGTGGTTCAAGGTGGTGCGCAGGGCCCGCTGGGGGTCCAGATCGGTTTTGAATTCACGGTTGAAGCGCACCAGGTAGTGGATGGTGTCATCCACCGCCAGGCCGATGGCCACGCTGGCGATCAGGCTGGTTGCCATGGACAGCTCGATGCCCAGCCACCCCATGATGCCGAAGTTGACCACGATGGGAAACAGGTTGGGCGCGATGGCGATCAGCGCCACTTTCCAGGAGAGAAACAGCATGAACATGACGGCGAAGACCATGGCCATGGTCAGCGACAGGCTTTTGATCTGGCCGTTGGTCAGCTGCTGGCTGCTGGCCGAGATCACGATGCCGAAGCCGGTCACATCCCAGGCGATCTCATGGGGGTAGCCGGTCCTGACGTGATCCATGATCCGGTCCCGCAGGCGTAAAAAGTCGCCGGAGCTGGCGATGTTGGTAAACAGCACGATGTTGGTGCGGCTGAAATCGGGCGCCATGAAGGCGTCGAGCATGTCCTGGCCCAGCATCATGCGATAGCTGTTGACCAGCATCCGCACCTCGAAGGATTCGGTGGGCAGCCGGTAGTCGGCCGGCTCATAGCGGTTGGACGCATAGTTGACCAGCTTCAGGTATTCGGAAAAAGAGACCGCCTTGTCCACACCGGGAAGGGTCTGGGCGAACGTCTGGAACCGCTGCAGGGCCTCGATGGCCTCGATCCGTTGGAAGTAGTCCTCTTCCCCATGGGTCATCATGACGTTGACGGGAAAACTGCCGGACAGGCGCTGGTGGATATCGTCGAAGTGCCGTCTCACCTGGGCGTCCTGGCGAAAATAACCCACCGGGTTGGTTTCCACCTTCAGCCGGAGCATGCCTATAATGCACACCAGGACCAGGGCGGCGAACAGGGGCAGGGTGATCCGCCGGTGATCCAGGTTCAGGGAGACAATGACGTCGATCAGGCGCTGGACAATGGTCGGCGGTCGCCTGCCGGCGCGTTTTTCGGGCTTGCGCAGCGGCATCAGCGAGAGGGCGGCGGGAAGGAAGGTCAGGACGATGACCACGAAACTGGTCATGCCGCCGCAGGCAAACAGGGCGAAGGTCTTGATGGCAACGATTCGGCTTACGAACAGGGAGCCGAGCCCCAGGACCGTCGTGCCCGCCGCCAGCACCGTGGGAAAGGCAATCGTCCGGAAGGTGGCCAGGGTGGCGGCTTCGGGAGAGGGTGCGCGGACGGTCCGGTGACGGTATTCGGAAACGATATGCAGGCAATAGGCCGTACCCACCGCAATCAGGAAGACGGGCACGATCATCGTCAGGATCGACAGCGCCAGCCCGGTCATGGCAATGAATCCCAGGGTCCAGACCAGCGCAAGGGATACGCAGGCCAGCGGCAGGAGCACGTCCCGGCCGTTGCGGAACAGCAGGAACAGGATCAGGGCGACCACCAGAAAGGTGATGGGGGGCAGGCGGAAAAAATCCCGTTCGGTGAAAACCGCCAGGGCCTGGGAGATCACCGGCATGCCCATCTGGTAGAGGGCCAGGTCCGTTCCCGCCCGGTCAATGGTCTGCTGCACGCGCGCAATGACCCTGTCGTGGTCGGCGCCGTCGGCCAGCACCAGGGTGACCAGGGTGGTGCCATGGTCGTCCGACAGCAGGTTGTTGCGCAGCAGGGGGACGTCGGCCACGCGATTGCGGAAGGTTTCCAGTGACCAGGTGCCGGACAGATCGACCGCTTTTTTGATGTCCGGCAGGCTGATGGTCCGGCGGACCCCCTCGATGCGCCTGAGGGTTTCGGCCACCAGGCTGATTTGGCGAAAGGCGGCGGCCCCAAAGACATCCCGGCAGGAAATCACCACCCGGATGATTTCCTCGGACCCGAAGACCTCCTTGAATGCCTGGTATTGGCGGGTTTCATCGATGTCCTCGATTACCATGTCATATATGGAGGTGTTGAAGACGAGCCGGGGGATGGCGCTCAGGAAAAAGAGGGTCAGGGCACCGATGACAACCAGGACAAAAACCCGCCGGCGAACGATCCACCCGAAGCAATCGTCCGTGGAAAGGCGGTGAAAGATGCGGTTCAGGCTGTTAAATGCCAAGGCGTTACGCTCCCTTGAAACAGGTGTCTCACGGTGGCTGGACGCCGAACAGGTGCTCCATGCCGCTGCGGCCCCGGATCTCCCGGTCGCCCAGGTCCAGGAGCGGCAGTTTCTGCGTAACCAGCATCGCGGTCTGCCGGCACATGACAATGGGCTGGGGAAGTGTCTTGCTGGCCATGGAGGAGAGCCGGAAGGCCAGGTTGATGCAATCTCCCACCAGCGCCATGCCGGCGGACCGGGACCCGTAATGGGACAGCGTCACGCGTCCGGTGGTCAGGCCCCACCCGAGCACCGGGGGGGGCACGGCAAGGCCGCGGCCGGTCAGTTCCCGGTGGATCCCGGGAAGGCTGCGCAACTGGCTGATGGCGGCCTGGCAGGCCGACAGGGCATGATCCCCCGAAAACCCCCCGGGATGCTCCCAGAAAGCGAAAACCGCATCGCCGGCATAATCTTTGACCGTCCCCTGATGGGCGTTCACAATGGTGCTGAATCGAGCGAAAATTTCCTTGATCAGGGTGTAGACCACCGCTGAATCGGCCTTCTGGGAAAATGCGGAAAAGCCGCGGACATCCGCCACCAGGCTGGTGATGCAGACGGCCGTGGGGCTGATCGCGGTCTGCTCCATCCAGTTCTCCGGTTCCTGCCGGGCGGCGATCTGCGGGCAGGAAAGGCGGATGGACAGGCCGCCCAGGGTGATGAGATCACCGTTTTCAAGCCGCCGGGAGGCACCCGGTGCCATGCGGACATCGTTGATCCGGGTGCCGTTTTTGCTCATGTCGGTGATTTTCACCCCCTGGGGGGTCAGCCGGACGACGGCATGGTCGCGGGAAACCATCGGATTGCGCACGAGGATGCACTTATCCCGCTCGATTCCACGGCAGACGCGGCCGAGGAATATTTTGTCCGTCAGGGCAAGGCGCCGGTCCACCCCCTCTTCGTCCTGCCATTCAAGGCTGGGAACGGATGTCACATCTTCCGCTGGCATGTTGTCCGTAAATACCTCATCAACGGTTTATTGCGGTTCTCGCCCGCAGGGGGCGTCGGCATTGCCCGTCCGGCGCGTATCGGTGGATGCGCTGCAGGGAGGGCCATCGGCCGCATCGGTCGGCGGCCGGTCGTCTCAAGGCCTGTTGCCGTGATGATAAGTGCTGGGAAAGTTCTTCATGTTTAGCACATTGCCCGGTCAGCGGCAACGGTGAACATGCCCGGGAATGGTTCTTTTCGGGTATAGAAACATTCTTCTACATAAGAAAAGTAATACATATGAAACAAGGGCCTGGGCTGGCGGGATCCCTGTCCAAAGCGTCCGACCGGGACCCGGGGAGGCGCCGGCCGGAAAGCGGCACGCCTTCATGGGGTACCCCATGTTTTTTACCGGGTCTGGCGTATCATGGCAGGGTGGCCGCCGAGGCGAAATTGGACAGGGCATTTTCCATTTTCCGGACCTGTTCTCCCATTTCGGTGATTCCGTGGCGACGGGCCAGGTACTCCGGGGCGTTGTAGGAGAACCAGACCTGACCGGCGCTGTCTTCCCAGATCAGGGCCTTCAGGGGCAGGTCGATGCCCATCGAACGGCTGCGCCGGATCAATGGGGTCCCCATGGCCGGGTTGCCGAAGATGATCAGCAGGGTGGGCTTCAGGGGCTGCCCGATGCCCTGGGCGCCGGCGGCATGATCGATGCGCGCAAAGACGGTGACGCCCTTTTCCTTCAGGGCGCTTTCCAGCCGATTGGCGGTGTCCACCACGTCGTGGCTGCTCTTGAGGCTGACCAGGCCGCCCTGGGCGGCAGCCGGCCCGGCCATCCAAGCGGCCGCACCAAGGATTGCCAGAAGCGTGAGAATGGTTTTTTTCATGGGAATCCTCCTTTTCTGTTTTTAATGCTAAATTCCTTCAGCCTTCAACCTGAACCGCTAACAAACCCTGCACACCAGCCCCTTGAGGTAGCTGCCCTCGGGAACATTCAGGGCCGTGGGGTGATCCGGCGACTGGTTCAGCCATTGCAGAATCACCGCCTGGCGGCCGGCGTCCAGCGCCGCGTCGGCGACGATCTTCTGGAACAGGTCGCGTCCCATCATGCCGGAGCAGGAGAAGGTAAACAGGGTGCCGCCGGGGCGCAGCAAATGGAAGGCCAGGCGGTTGATGTCCTTGTACCCCCGGCTGGCCCGCATCAGGTCGCCCTTGGAGGTGGCGAATTTGGGCGGATCGAGCACGATCAGGTCAAAGGTCCTCCCCTGGTTGTGGTGATGGCGAAGCCGCGCGAACACATCGCCGGTTTCGAAACTTGTTTTGTCTTCGCCCAGGCCATTCAGCTCAATATTGATGCGGGCCAGTTCCAGTGCCGATGACGAGGCATCGACGTTGACCACGTGAGCGGCGCCGGCCAGGAGGGCAGCCACGGCAAATCCGCCCGTGTAGGCGAAGCAGTTGAGCATGTCGGCATCGCGGGCATAGGCGGCCAAGCAGGCCCGGTTGTCGCGCTGGTCCAGGTAAAACCCGGTTTTATGCCCCCCCTTGACGTCCACCCGGTAGCGGCAGCCGTTTTCCCTGATGTCGACCCCATCGGGCGGTTCGGCGCCACGCAGGCAGCCGGTGGCCAGGGCCAGCCCCTCTTTTTTGCGCACCTCCGCGTCCGACCGTTCGTAGATGCCTGACAGGTCCGGTATCAGGTCCTCGAGACCGTCGACGATGGCCGCTTTCCAACGCTCGCTCCCCGCGCTCAGAAACTGGCAGACCACCCAGCGGTCGTAGCGGTCCACGATCAGCCCCGGCAGGGCGTCCGCTTCGCCGGCCACCAGCCGGCAGGCGTTGGTGTCCGTGCCAGCCAGGATCCGCCGGCGCAGGCCAAGGGCCTGCTGCAGGCGGCGTTTGAAAAAGTCCTCATCGATCGCTTCGGCATGGTCGAATGACCAGACCCGCACGCGGATCTGGGATCGGGGCGAATAGGCCCCCCGGGCCAGCCAGCGCCCGTCCGCGGCGAGCACGTCGACGGTTCCTCCGGGGCCGGGGGCCTCGTCCATGCGGGCGATGGCACCGGAGAACACCCAGGGGTGATGGTTGAGAAGGGATTTTTCACGTTTCGGTTTGAGGATTACAGATGGCATGTGGGTCGTTTCCCGATGGTCACTTTCAAAAAGGGTTCAAGGATTCGAGGGTTCAAGGGGTCAGGTGTCGGTCCGGTTATTTTTCCCTCGGCCCCTATCCCCTGGAACATCGATCCACCAGCACCATGATGGATCGATAGGGGATGCCGCTGTGATGGCTCAGGCCGATTTCACAGGTGCGGCTGTTGGCGTAGCCGGCCGTACAGCCGGCCACCGCCTTTTTGAGGCCCGCCAGGGCGGCGCTGTTGAGCTCGGGCACATTGAATCCCCGGTCTCCGGCAAATCCGCAGCACTCGATGCCGTAAGGCACCACCACGGTTTCGGCGCAGGCCTCGGCCACGGTCATGAAGGCCTTGTCCAGGCCCATTTTGCGGGCGCTGCAGGTGATGTGCAGGGCAATTGGATCTTCGGTCCGGGTAATGGTCAGCCGGTCCAGCAGGTGACAGGCGGTGAATTCAACCGGCTCGAAAAGCGTCAGGCGCGGGCCGAAGGTGCGCCGCATGCGCTCCAGGCAGGGGCTGGTGTCGCACAGCACGGGCAGGCGCCCGTTGTCGGAGGCCCGCAGCAGGGCCGCTTCCAGCGAACGGGACTTCCGGTCGGCCTGGGCGAAGAAGCCCTTGCTCTCGAAGGGCAGGCCGCAGCACAGGCCGTCCATACGCTCGGGGTAGACCACCCGGTAGCCGGCCCGTCGCAGCACCCGCTCGGTAACCTCATGCAGGGGGGCGTCCAGCGGGTCGCCGGGGTCCGGCCCCATGGTCCGGCTGACGCAGGCCGGAAAATAGACCACGGCCCGGTCTCCCCTGCCGGCGGATCGGCCCCGGGGCGGCGCTGCCGCCGTGGGCAGCGACGGCAGCCATGCCGGCAGGCGGTTGCCGGAAAGGCGCCTGAGGACGCCGGTCAGGCGGCCCATGGCCTCGCTGCCGATCCGGCGGTGCAGCCGGTCGGCAGCGCTCAGGCCGGTGCGGATGCCGGCGGTCAGCGGCCCGAAATGATCGGCGGCCCGGTCGGCCAGCCACTGGTAGGGCTGCCCCTTGACCTGCCGGGAGCGGAAGGTTTTTGTGAATTTGCCCGTGTCCACGTCCACGGGGCAGGAGACCCCGCACAGACCGTCGGCGGCGCAGGTGGCCTCACCCTGCCAGCCGTAGCCCTTTTTCAGTTCGGCCAACCGGGCGTCGTCGTCGCCCGATGCCGTCAGCCGGGCGATCTCACGCTGGACGACGATGCGCTGGCGCGGTGTCAGGCTGAGATTGCGCGACGGGCAGTGGCATTCACAGAAGCCGCACTCCATGCAGGCATCGATCAGCGGGTCGGCCGGCGGCAGGGGCTTGAGGTTTTCCAGGTGAACCCTGGGGTTGGGGTTGAGGATCACGCCGGGATTGAGCAGCCCCCGGGGATCGAACAGGGTTTTGATTTCGCCCATGAGGCCGTAAGCCTGGCTGCCCCACTCTTTCTCGACATAGGGCGCCATGTTGCGGCCCGTGCCGTGCTCGGCCTTGAGCGACCCGTCGTAGACGTCCACCACCATGCGGGCGATGTCGTCCATGAAGCGGGCGTAGCGGTCCACTTCGGCGGGAATGCCGAAGTCGGGGGAGAAGACGAAATGCAGGTTGCCGGCCAGGGCGTGGCCGAAGATGATGGCCTCCCGGTAGCCGTGCCGGCCAAACAGGGCCTGCAGGTCCAGGGTGGCGGGCGCCAGGCTGTGGATGGGAAAGGCCACGTCCTCGATGAGCACCGTGGTGCCCAGCCGCCGCACAGCGCCTGCGGAGGGCAGCAGGCCCTTGCGCACCCGCCACAGGCTGTCGCTCCGTCCGGCGTCGTCGGTGAAGACCGCCGGAACGTCCATGCCCGCTCCCGCCAGTTGCCACTCGTGGGTGCGGCCGCCAGGGACGGATCTCGTGGACATCGGCATTTCAAGGGTATCGGCAATTTCACGGACATGGGCCGACAGGGTGGCGAAATCAGCCGCCTGGGTTTCCACCAGCAGGGCGGTGGTGGTCGGCGAGACGCCTTGAATCATGGCCGGCATGCCCGTCTTTCCCTCCACGCTGCGCAGGGAGGCGCGGTCCATCAGCTCCGCGGCGACCACGGGCAGGTCCTGCATGCGACGGGCCGTTCGGCAGGCGTCGTCGATTTTCGGAAACATCATCAGGGCCGTCGCTTTGAAGGGCGGCGCCGCCACGGTGCGGTAGACGATGTGGGAGATGAAGGCCAGGGTTCCCTCGGAGCCGATCATCAGGTGGGTGATGATGTCGAAGGGGTCGCTGTAGTCCACCAGGGCATTGAGGCTGTACCCGGTGGTGTTCTTGATCTTGAATTTGCTGCGGATGCGGTCGGCCAGGGGTACGTCGGCCCTGACCCGCCGGGCCAGTTCGTCCAGGCGGGCCAGCATGGGGCCGTGGGTGGATGCAAAGGCCGCCCGGCTGTGTTCATCACCGGTGTCCAGCACGGTGCCGTCCGCCAGCACGATGCGGATGCTGTCCACGGTCCGGTAGCTGTTCTGGGCCGTGCCGCAGCACATGCCCGAGGCGTTGTTGGCGGCGATACCGCCGATCATGGCCGCGTTGATCGACGCCGGGTCCGGTCCGATCTTGCGGCCATAGGGGGCCAGGATCCCGTTGGCGCGGGCGCCGATGATGCCCGGCTGAAGGCGGATTTTTTTCCCGCCGTCGAGCACCTCCCACTGCTGCCACGACTCCCCGGCCACCAGCAGTACCGAGTCGCTGATGGCCTGGCCGGAGAGGCTCGTTCCGGCGGCCCGGAAGGTGACCGGAATGTTTTTCTCTCCGGTTTGCCGGAGAATTCCGGCCACCTCGGCTTCGTTGTCCGCCCGGACCACGATCCTGGGGATCAGGCGGTAGAAGCTGGCGTCGGTGCCGTAGGCCAGGGTTCGCAGGGGGTCCGTGGCCATGCGCGATTCGGGGATGAACGACTTCAGCGCATGGTGGAGCTGGCGGTATACGTCGTCTGGCATGCGTCTTTTCTCCTGGTGAATGGCGACCGGTTGACCCGGGAGACTGTCGGGGAACCCCAACCGCCGGTCGGTGCAAAGGTCCGGACGGGACACTGCTGAAACTAAATCACACGGAGCGGTTTGGCAATGGCCCGGACCCGTGAGTGCAATATAAGGCGCGTGCGTGAGGGTCGGCAGACGCATATGGCTCCGGACCATGATCTTTTCCGGCCGGCCCGCTTTACGATTGACGCCGTTTAAACGATTGGTTATTCCTGTGCGGGAAAAAAACGCGCGTCCGCCGAGTCCGTTTGCCCACGGATTGTTCGAGTGCACGGGCACCCAGAGACACTGACCCGCGATCTTCCATGAAGGAGAAACGATGGACCCCTACCTGCAACCCCGCAAGGACATCATCGATTGCTGCCGGTGGCTTTGCCAACACGGCTACTTCGGCTCCCTGCTCAGCGCGGGCGGGAACGTGTCCGTGCGCATCCCCGGCGAACCGGTGCTGGTGATCACCCCGTCGGGCAAGCCCTACATGAACCTGGTTCCCGAGGAAATCTGCGTGCTGGATTTCGACCTGAATTCCATTGCCGGCGACCTGAAGCCCTCCATGGAGACGGCCATGCACGCCGGCATCTACCGGAGCCGGCCGGACGTGGGCGCCGTAGTCCACACCCACCAGGCCTGCGCCAGCATCTTCGCCCTGATCAACCGGCCCATCCCGGCCCTGTTCGACGAGGTGGCCCTGGCCATCGGCGAGACCGTTGCGGTGGTGCCCTACGCCTTTTCCGGCACCCCGGAACTGGCCGAAAACGTCCGGCGGACCGTGGCCAACGGGTGCGACTGCTTTGTTCTGCAGAACCACGGGGCGCTGAACCTGGGAAGGACGCTGGATCAGGCGTGGAAAAATGCCGAACTGCTGGAGAAGACGGCCCAGGTCTACCACCATGCCCTGGCCACCGGCGCACCGGTGACGACGCTGCCGGCCGAGACCATCGAGCGGGTGAGAGCACTGCGCAAATAAAACCCCGCATTGCCGCGCCGGAATCCGATGTTGCCTCCGGGCGGATGCCGGTGCCGGGCAAGGGCCTCGCCCATCTGTAAGACGACAATTTACAAGCCCACAATCCCTGAACTCAGGTCTGCCAATCCCCTTTTTCTGCCACCCCTTTCGATAAAAAATGGCAAAACGAACGCCGGTTGCTTGACAAGGCCCCGGTTGTTTTTATATTTGAGCATGTATTCATATATTATTGTCCCAGGAGGGCGATGTGGTTAAAAAAAATACCCTTACCACCTGTACCGAGGAGGTCTGCGATGTACGTGTGGTGCACCTCGAGCGGGTGGCCCGGGCCAGGGCAGAGGCCATCGGTGAGGCGGACCTGGAGCGGCTGGCCCTGACCTACAAGATCATGGGGGATCCCACGCGGCTCAGGATCATCCTGGCCCTGCGCGGCGGGGAGATGTGCGTGTGCGACATCGCCGCCTACCTGGGCTTGAGCGAATCGGCGGTCTCCCACCAGCTCAGGCGCCTGCGGGAGCTTTCGCTGGTCAGCCCCCGGCGCGACGGGCAGATCCTGTACTACTCGCTGGACGACGCCCACGTGATGGATCTGGTTCGTGTGGGGCTTGACCACATCGGGGAATCGTAAGCGTTCACAGGGTGCCGTAGGATGCTGCGTTACCGGGCATTTGAAGTACGGATAGTACGTCTGCATGCCCGTCGCCTTGCATCTACGGCACCCTGTAAACGCTTACTGTTCGGTGTTTTCAATAAATTGATCTTTTCAACTCCGTGAACGGTTACGATTTTATCGATGGCCAAACAATAGGAGCGGTAGCCAATGAACCTGGTGCTCGATATTTTGCTTCAGTCCTGGAACCTCCTGCTGGAATCGTCGGTCTTCATCCTTTTCGGACTGCTGGTCAGCGGGCTGCTGCGCGTATTCCTCAACCCCGGGGCCGTCTCGCGGCACCTGGGACAGGGGCGCTTCAAATCGGTGTTCAAGGCCTCGCTGATGGGCATTCCCATCCCGCTGTGCTCCTGCGGGGTGCTGCCGGCGGCCGCGGCGCTGAAAAAGCAGGGGGCCAACAACGGGGCCGTGACCTCGTTTCTGATCTCGACCCCGGAATCGGGCGTGGACTCCATCGCCATCACCTACGCCCTGATGGACCCCATCATGACCGTGGTGCGGCCGGTGGCGGCTTTCGTCACCGCCTTTGCCGCCGGCATTTCAGAGAACCTGCTGGGCAGGCCGGACACCAGCCGCCCCATCGTCCCGGACCTCTCCTGCCCGGTGGACGGCTGCTGCGACGGGCAGAACTGCCGGCCGGAGGTGCACCGCAATCACCACAGTTTCACTGAAAAGATACAGGCGGGCTTCCGGTTTGCCTTCACCGATGTGTGGGGCGATCTGGCGGTGTGGTTTCTGTTCGGGCTGCTGCTGTCGGGCATCATCACGGTGATGATCCCCGAATCGGTTTTCAGCCGTTTCATGGGCGGCGGATTCGGGTCCATGCTGATCATGCTGGGGGTCGGCATTCCCATCTACATCTGCGCCACGGCCTCCACGCCCATTGCGGCCACCCTGATCCTGCAGGGGGTCAGCCCCGGTGCAGCCCTGGTGTTCCTGATGACCGGACCGGCCACCAACGTCACCTCCCTGACCGTGCTCACCAGAGTGCTGGGCAGGCGGGCCACGGGCATCTACCTGGCGGCCATCGCTCTTTGTGCGGTGGGTTTCGGCCTGCTGGTGGACTGGATTTACAGTGCCCTGGGCATCTCGGCCAGGGCCATGGTGGGGCAGGCCGGCGAAGCCATCCCGCATGCCGTCGGGCTGGCCGGCGCGGTGCTCATCCTGATCCTTTCGGTACAGCCGGTGTGGCGCTTTGTGCGCAGCTGTCTGGTCAAAACGGAAACTCCGGCGGCGTCCCTGACGACGGAAACCAACAACGTCATCACCCCGGATCATTGTGCCGGCAGTACATGAGGGTGCCGGCACTGACCCGTGGGTCGGAAGGTGGAAGGTGGAAGGTGGAAGGTGGAAGGTGGAATTCCGGATCGAAGGCCCAGCTTGCCGCCTTGATCGGTTTTCACGGATCCCGTACCTGTGGTCCGAATTTTTCTATTGACACCTTGTAAAGTTTGGCATACCTAAAAATTTACGAACCGTGAAATATTTTAGGGATTTTGTGGAGTTCCAATGAAAAGAATCAATGTTCGCAACATGCAGATCAATCAGGAAGGAACCATCGCCAGCGTCAAGGTCGGCGGTGAACTGGGCCGCCGGATCCGGGACATGGGGCTGGTGCCGGGCGCTGAAATCAGAATCCAGGGCCGGGCACCGCTATACGACCCGGTGGCCCTGCGCGTCAAAGGCTTTACCCTGACGCTTCGCAACAACGAAGCCGATCATATCGAAGTCGAGGTCAACGGATAACAATGGACATTTGTGTTGCACTGGGTGGTAATCCCAACGCCGGGAAAACCACCCTTTTTAACGCCCTGACCGGTTCACGGCAGCACGTGGGCAACTATCCCGGCGTCACCGTGGACCGCAAGGAGGGCAGCTACCGGCAAAATGGCCACGACATGCACATCGTGGATCTGCCCGGAACCTATTCCCTCACCGCCTACAGCGTGGAGGAGGTGGTGGCCCGGGACTTCCTGGTCAACGAATGCCCCCGTGTGACCGTCAACATCGTGGACGCGTCCAACCTGGAGCGCAACCTTTACCTGACGATCCAGTTCCTCGAACTGGGCATCCCCACCTGCGTGGCCCTGAACATGATCGATGTGGCCAGGGGCCGGGGCATCGAGATCGACGACAAGAAACTTTCCCGGCTGCTCGGCGTGCCGGTGGTGCCCATCGTGGCCCGTAGCGGGTTTGGTAAAAAAAACCTGATGGACGCCGTGCAAACGGTGGCCGAGGCGCCCCGCCCCGACCCCCTGCGCGTCTCCTATGGCCGGGATCTTGAAACCGCCATCCAGGAGATGGAAAAGCTCATTACCGAAAGCAATTTTCTCACGGGCCTGTACCCGTCGCGCTGGATCGCCATCAAGTACCTGGAAAACGACGCCCAGATTCTCGAAAAAGGGCGGGAGGCGGACCCGGACCTGGCCGACCGGCTGGAGGCCGTCACCCGGGAGGTGGGGGCGCATATCGAAGAGACCCTGGAGACCTACCCGGAGGCCATGATCGCCGACCACCGCTACGGGTTTATCAGTTCCATGCTCAAACAGGGCGTGGTCCGGGAACGCCATGACAAGAACCGGCTGTTTCTGTCCGACCGCATCGACAAGGTGCTGGTGAACCGTTTCGCCGGTCCCATTCTCATGCTGCTGGTGCTCATGGGCCTCTACCAGTTCGTGTTCACCTACAGCGAGGTGCCGGTGGGATGGTGCGAGGCTTTTTTTGAATGGCTCGGAGACGGCGTGTCCGGCCTGCTGCCCGACGGCCTGATCAAGTCCCTGGTCGTTTCCGGCGTCATCGACGGGGTGGGCGGTGTGCTCGGCTTCGTGCCGCTGATCCTGTTCATGTTCTTCGGCATCGCCATTCTCGAGGATTCGGGGTACCTGGCCCGGGTGGCGTTCATGCTCGATCGGGTGTTCCAGGTTTTCGGGCTGCACGGCAGTTCGGTGATGGCCTACATCGTTTCCGGCGGCATTGCCGGCGGCTGTGCGGTGCCCGGCGTGATGGCCACCCGGACCCTGCGGTCACCCAAAGAACGCATCGCCACCCTGCTGACCGCCCCGTTCATGAACTGCGGGGCCAAGCTGCCCGTCTTCGCCCTGCTCATCGCCGCGTTTTTCCCCGACAGCCGGGCCCGAATGATGTTCATCCTCACCCTGATCTCCTGGGCCGGCGCCCTGCTGGCGGCCAAGTTCCTGCGTCTGACCGTGGTCAAGGGGGCGTCCACGCCGTTTGTCATGGAACTGCCCCCCTATCGCCTGCCGACTTTCCGGGGGTTGATGATCCACACCTGGGAACGAACCTGGCAATATATCAAGAAGGCCGGGACCGTGATTCTGGGAATCAGCGTTCTGCTGTGGGCGGCCATGACCTTTCCCCGCCTGCCGGATTCACAGATCGACACCTATGACGCCCTGCGCAGCGACATCGTGTCCTCGGCGGCACTGCCGGCGGCCGAAGAACTCGAGAGGTCAACCGGAGGGCAGCCCCTCTCCGCCGCGGCCGGGGAATTGAAGGCCGCCCTGGTGGCCGTCGATGCCCGGCAGGCCCATGCCGCCCTGCGCCATTCCCTGGCCGGCCGCATCGGAACCGGCGTCGAAACAGTTACCCGCTGGGCCGGTTTTGACTGGCGCACCAACATTGCCCTGCTGGGCGGGTTCGCCGCCAAGGAGGTGATCGTCTCGACCCTGGGAACGGCCTATTCGCTGGGGGCGGTGGATGCAGAGGCCGCCGATTCCCTGGCCGGCAGGCTGGCCGTGGAGCCGGGCTGGCGCGTTCTTACCGCCTGGAGCCTGATGATTTTTATCATGTTCTACGCCCCCTGTTTTGTCACGGTGGTCTGTATCGCCCGGGAGTCGTCGTGGAAATGGGGCGTATTTTCAATGGTCTTCAACACCTCTCTGGCCTTTTTGATGGCCGTGGCCATTTACCAGATCGGCAGCGCGCTCGGATACTGACGCGGCAGCTGCGATACACCTCCCGTTTTTCAGGCCGGACTTGATCCGGCGCACGGGACATAACGAATCAAACTGCTGTCAGCCTCCGGCCCGAAGACCCGGAACCGGAACAGTTGACGCTTCGCAAGCTCGTCAGGGGCAGGAACCATGGAAACCACCATCGTCATTTTGATCGTCGTCACTGCCGCCGTTTACGTGGGGCGACTTTTTTACCGGGACTTCAAACAGAAGGACGGGTGCACCTGCGGATGTACCGGGTGCAGCCTTTCCGATTCATGCAGCGACCCGGCGGCCGTCAACGCCCGCCAGGCCATGGATGACCAGGCCGGCCGGGAAGATCCGCGGCCCTGAATCGACCGCCCGCCCGCTTGCCGGCCCCGGTGCCGGAGCGCCTGTTTTGGTGTTGACTCCGGTTTTGGACTCTTCTATCATAACCAATCCGAATCCCAGCTGAACCCAGTCCGTTCGGTGCCTGCGCCACCGGGACAACCTGGTCGTGACAGGAGATCCTTCCACCGGCAATGAAACCCCGGTAACGAGGCAGGTCGATGAATAAACACACATTCATAGCGGCGTGGGTGATAATCGTGATGCTGCCGGCCTGCGCCATGCCCGCGGCGGCCGCCGAGGACGGACGGGGCTTTCTGGGCATCATTACCGGCGACGTGAAAAGCACTGCCCACCAGATCGGTATGGATTTAAAGACTCTGGTCCAGCGGAGCCGCGTTCACCTGTCCGTTTTCAATTCAAGCGGATCCGTCGAAAACATCTACGCCGTATACCAGCGCCCCGGCAATCACCTGGGCCTGGTGCAGTCCGACGTGCTGGCCTTTGTGGCCAAGGTCAGGAGTGACCCGCGGCTCAAACTGATCGCTGATAAAATCAAGTGGGTGTTCCCCCTGTACGACCAGGAGGTCCACATCCTGGGCACCACGGCGATCCACAGATTCAGCGACCTGCAGGGCAAGCGGGTGGCCATCGGCCATGTGGAGAGCGGCACCTATCTGACCAGCCGGCTGCTTTTCGAGATCTCGGGGGTTCTGCCCCGCCAGATGATTGCCATTGGCCATGCCCCGGCGATGGCAGCACTCCAGTCGGGCAGCATCGATGCCATGATCATCGTCGACGGCGCTCCGGTGGAGCGGCTGGCGCTGGATGTATCGGCGGCAGACGGTCTGCACCTGGTTTCCCTGACCGACGACGGCATCCGCGCATTTTACCCGGCATCCCGGATTCCCTCCGGTACCTACCCCTGGCAGGCGGCCGACGTGGATACGGTGTCGGTCAAGGCCGTCCTGGTCGCCTATGATTTCCGCAACCACCACTGCAATACCATCGGGAATGTCGCCCGGCTGATGAGTGACAATCTGGAGTGGCTGCGATTCAACGGCCACCCCAAATGGAAAACGGTGGACCTGGATGAAACGGTGAAGGGGTGGGAACAGTATAAATGCGTTAAGTCATACACGCCGTCCGCCACGGCCGACGAATCCGAATCCGCGCCCGAGAGAAAGTTCAATCCGGTGGCCGATGCCATCGCAGCGGTGTTTCGCCCCTGAACCGCCGAAACGGAACCGACCATGTACGAAGAATTCTACGGCCTGAAGAAAAAACCCTTCCAGATCACCACGGATCCCAGTTTCCTGTGGATGGGACCCAAGCACCGCGAGGCCCTTTCCACCCTTAAATACGGGGTGATGGACAACAAGGGGTTCTTGCTGTTGACCGGCGATGTCGGCACCGGCAAGACCACCTTGATCAACCGGCTCGTTGAAGACATCCAGGACAAGGCCTACACGGCGAAAATTCCCGACCCGGGGCTCAGCAAATACGACTTTTACCGCATGGTCTCCCGATATTTCGGGCTTCCCATCGAAGTGAGAACCAAGAGCGATTTCCTGGAGCCGTTCAGCCGTTTTCTCAACGATGCCCACAAAGAAAAAAAATCGGTTCTGCTGCTCATCGACGAAGCCCAGCGGCTCAAGCACGACCTCATGGAGGAGATCCGGCTGCTGTCCAACCTCGAGCGGCAGGATGCCAAACTGCTCAATATCTTTTTCGTGGGGCAGAATGAATTCAACAGCATTCTCCTGCAGCCGGAAAACCGGGCCCTGATGCGCCGCATCACCATTACCTACAACCTGGATCCGCTGGACCCGTCCGAAACCAGCGCCTATATCCGCCACCGCCTCAAGACTGCGGGCGCCGGATACGAAATATTCTCCAGCGCGGCCATGGAAGAAGTCTACGAATTCTCCAGCGGATTTCCCAGGCAGATCAACATCATCTGCGATCTGGCCATGTTTTTTGCCTACCAGGTGACCCGCCGGACCATCAGCCGAAAGATTGTCAGCCAGTGCCGTGAACGCATATCCTTCACTGTTGACGAGCCGCCTGCGGAGACGGAAAACAATATCCGCGCACCGGCACCCAGGAAACCCTACCGGCCGATCCAGAAAGAGCGCTGGCAAGGGTTTGACGCCAAACCCATCCTGGCTGCCGTGGCGGCCATGCTGGCGCTGGGCACCGGCTTCTATATGGCACCGGATCGGTGGAAAGACATGGCCGCCACATGGGTCCGCGATACCTACCTCACCTATTTTCCCGTCTCCGCCCCGGCCGTCGAGGAGACCCCGGACCCGGAGGACATTGCCGATGCGGCGACTGCCGCCCCGGCCGCCGACCTGATGCTGCGCATGCCCCCCCGGCCGCCGGACCTGACCTTCCCGGCGGCCGCCCCGGCCGTACCCGCGACCGCCGCCCCGGTGCCGCCGGCCACCGTTGTGACGGCTTCTTCACAGGAACCGCCCGATCCGGCCGATGCCATCGACTGGCTTTTGAAAAAACGGCGCCAGCAATCCGCCCAATAGCGTCTGATGGGTTCCGTCGGTTTCCATTCGCCGGCCTTCGCCGGCAGACGGAGCGGCCGTCTTTCCGGATCCGAATCGCCTGCACGCTGACCGGCTGGTGTCTCCCGGTGGTTGACAAACCGGGGGCAACCTTTTATGATCGCCGCCGCTTACTAACATTTTAAATGAATCTGGATGGTTGCAAATGTTTAAAATCGCAGTTCTGGCTGGAGACGGCATTGGCCCGGAAGTCATGGCGCAGGCCCTGAAGGTGCTTGAGGCGGTTCAGGAGAAGTTTGACTGTCAACTGGCAACCACCCCCGCCGATGTCGGCGGTATCGCCATCGACCGGCACGGTCAGGCGCTTCCCGATGACACCCTGCGATTGTGCGAGGCCAGCGACGCCATCCTCTTCGGCTCCGTCGGCGGGCCCAAGTGGGAAGGCCTGCCGCCGGCGCAGCAGCCCGAGCGCGGCGCCCTTTTGCCCCTGCGCAAGCATTTCAACCTGTTCTGCAACCTTCGCCCGGCAAAGGTATTTCCTGCCCTGGCCGCTGCCAGCCCCCTGCATCCGGACATTGTACGGGACGGCTTCGACCTCCTGTGTGTCCGGGAACTGACCGGCGACATTTATTTCGGTCAGCCCAAGGGACGGGAGGGCAGCGGGCCCGACGAGCGCGCCTTCGACACCATGGTTTACACCCGTCGTGAGATCGAACGCATCGCACGGGCCGCTTTCGATGCGGCCCGGCTGAGAAGCAGGCGGGTGGCCTCGGTGGACAAGGCCAACGTTCTCACCACCATGGTGCTGTGGCGCGAAGTGGTGGTCGAAACGGCCAGGGACTACCCCGATGTGAGCCTGAGCCACATTTACGTGGACAACGCGACCATGCAGCTGGTCAAAGATCCCCACCAGTTCGACGTGCTGCTGTGCGGCAATATGTTCGGGGACATTATCTCCGACGAGTGCGCCATGATTACCGGTTCCATGGGGCTGCTTCCCTCGGCCAGCATCAGTGAAAGCGGCTTCGGCCTTTACGAGCCGGCCGGCGGCAGCGCCCCGGATATCGCCGGCAAGGGCATTGCCAATCCCATCGCCCAGATTCTTTCCGCCGCCATGATGCTGCGTTACAGCCTGAATCGGGCCGATGCGGCCAATGCGGTTGAATCGGCCGTGGCCCGGGTGCTGGAAGCGGGCATCCGGACGCCCGACATCGCCGCCGGCGGCCCGGCGGTGGGCACGCGGGACGTGGGAGACGCCGTGGTCCGGTACTTACGCGACGACCATTGATAAAATAGCCGAATTCAACATTCCAAACCTAATAATCTTGTAGCGAGGACATTCCAGTTATCAAAACTGGAACAATCACAATCACAGTCAACTGTTGGATTGTATCTTATTTGAGATTTGGGTGTTGCAATTTGGAATTTTTTTGAGATTTGCAGCTTGTTATTTTAAGGATTACTTGCACGTTGTCCTCTCCGGTTTATCCGGGTTAGGTTATGACCACACCGCTGATCACCGTCGATGGTATCGCCGTCAGGCTCCGGGATCGCTGGCTGCTCGACGGTTCGTCGTGGCGCATCAACGCCGGCGAGCAGTGGGTGGTCACCGGCCCCAACGGGGCGGGCAAGACCACCCTGGCCAAGGCCGTCGCCGGCCTCCTGCCGGTCGTTCAGGGAAACATTTGCTACCATGCCTTTGACGGCATCCCTCCCGTCGACGCCATCGCCTATGTGGCCAGTGACGCCCGTCGGGACATCTGGCGCCGTGAAAGCGTTCTCGACCACGCGAGAGGCTTCGCCGGCCGGTTCGGTGACGCCACCACCGTCCGCGAACTGATCGGCCCCCAGGCTGGCGACTGCATCCCCCCGGCTGACATGGCGGATCGGCTGGCCGACGTTGCCGGGCGGCTGGGGCTGGCCCCCCTGATGGACAAACCGGTTCTGGCCGTTTCCACCGGTGAGATGAGCCGGGTGCTGGTTGCCCGTGCACTGATGCGGCGGCCCAGGATGCTGATTCTCGATGAGCCCTATGAGGGCCTGGACCGTTGGGGCCGGAAGGATCTCAGGGACATGCTCGACGGGCTGGCGATCGCTGGCCTGCCCATGATCCTGGTCACCCACCGGCACGAGGAGGTGCCCGCCGCCTGCACCCACCTGCTGACTGTCGAGCAGGGGCGGATTGCCTCTGCCGGGCCGGTGGCGCGGCCCCTTCATGCCGCCGTCCCCACGGCAGCCGGCCTGTCGGCCGACGGGGCGCCGGACCGCCCGATCCGATGCCGGGCGCATCCCGGGGAGCACAGACCGCTTTCATCCGAAACCCTGATCGATATGCAGGCGGTGACCGTTCGCTACGGTGAAACCACGGTGCTGGACCGTTTGACCTGGGTCGTGAAGGCCGGGCAGCATTGGGCGGTTACCGGCCCCAACGGCGCCGGGAAATCCACGATTCTCAAATTGATCACCGGCGAATGCCTGCAGGTGTACGGCAACCGGATCCGCCTGTTCGGCCGGGGTCGAGGCACCGACCAGTCCTTGTGGGAGATCCGGGAACGGCTCGGCGTGGTGAGCCACGACCTGGCCGCCGGGTACCAGAAGCGGATGTCGGTCCTGGATGTGGTCTGTTCCGGATTTTTCGATTCGGTGGGGCTTTATCGGCACCCTGATTCCGGGCAGATCGAAACCGCCCGGGGGTGGCTGGCGCAGGTGGGGATTTCATCCCTCGGCCACGCCCCCTTCAACCAACTCTCCCAGGGGCAGCGCCAGCTGGTCCTGATTCTCCGGGCCGTGGTGAAATCTCCACAGCTCCTGATCCTGGACGAGCCCTGTGCCGGTCTGGACGCGGAAAACCGACGCCGGGTGCTGGATCTGGTGACGCACATCGCCGCCAGGGGGGCCACCGGCCTGATCTTCGTCTCCCACCACAAAAAAGAAATACCCGCCTGTACGACCCACCGTTTGTATCTGGAGCATGGAATCGTTGTTGGCTGTGGGGGTGTCTGGAAGGAATAGCCGGTATCTTTTTACGGTTTGCCGTTGCCGGTTACCGGTTCACAGTTCCCGCCGATTTCCCTTAACTGTGAACCGGTAACGGTAAACCGTAAACGATCGCAAGACCCTTCAGTCCTTGCCGCCGTCTTTCAGGCCGTCGGCATAGCGCCGGTCCCCGTAGCGATGGATCTGCCGGCAGATTCCGCGGATGATGGCGGTTTCACCGGCTCGCAGCGAGAGCCGGGCCAGGAACCGGCGGATGCGGGTCATCCAGTAGTCGGGGTTGTCCGGCCGCACGTATCCGATGTGAACCAGGGCCGCCGTGAGCTCGTCGTACATCTGGTCCAGTTCGATGCGCTTGGCCAGGCGGGGGGCAAAGGCCGGCGGATCGCTCAGGGCGGCGGTGGAGAGGCAGTAGCAGACCACCATGACCGCCTGGGCCAGGTTCAGTGAGGTAAACGCCACCGTGGGGATGTTGACCAGTTGATGGCAGTGTTTCAGGTCGTCGTTGGTGAGTCCGCGGTCTTCGGGGCCGAAAAGGATGGCCACCGGGTTGTTTCTGGAAAGGGGAATGAGCTTTTCTGCCAGGGCTTCAGGGGATTTGAGCACCGGGCGCTGCCCACCCAGCCGGGCGGTGGTGCCGACCACGTGGCCAAATGGCGCCAGGGCCTCGTCCAGGGAATCGAAACGCCGGATCCGGTCCACGACCGTTCCTGCGGTGTGGGTCGACAGACGGCGGATCCGCTCTTCGTCCCAGCGCTCCGGGGCCACCACGATCAGGCGGGTGAACCCCATGTTGCACATGGCCCGTGCCGCGGACCCGATATTTTCCGGATACCGGGGCCGCTGCAGGACGATGGTGATGTTCTCGCGGGTGATACCGACGGTCATCGGGCGTTGATTTCAAAGGCATTGAAGAAGTAGCCGATCTCAAAGGCCGCGGTTTCCGGGGCGTCGGAGCCATGGACCACGTTTTTTTCGATGTCGGTGGCAAAATCACGCCGGATGGTGCCCTCGGCGGCCTCCTTGTAATTGGTGGCGCCCATGAGCTCCCGGTAGCGGGCTATGGCGTTTTCTCCCTCAAGGACCATGACCACCGCCGGTCCGGAAGACATGAAGTCGGTCAGGCTGCCGAAAAAGGGGCGTTCGCGATGCACGGCGTAAAAGCCTTCGGCCTGGGCCTTGGTCATGTGGATCATTTTCATGGCCACGACCTTGAGCGCATTGGCCTCCAGCCGTTTGACCACTTCGCCGATAACCCCCTTGGCCACGCCGTCCGGCTTGACGATTGATAATGTTCTTTCCATGTTCGGTTTCCTTTCATCGGGTTTCGGGACCCGTCAGCCCTGGTCGGCCCCATTGTGTTGGTCTGATCAGCGAACCGGCATCCGGTGCCAGCTCGTGCCAGCCGCTTTTTCCCGCCGGTTCCGGTTCGACGCTGCCATAGCAGAAGGCCGGTATCAAGTCAACCGGTTCCCACCGGTGGGCCATCAATAGCCGGCGGCGGTTCAACAACCTGATTTCCTGAAATTTATTTAATCCTCAACGGCGTGCCGACATCGGTTTCGGAACCGTTGACATCATGGGGCGGGCGTCCTATTATTCGGATCATGACGTCGCTACCCTTTCCATGCATTAACAAGCCGTTAGCATCCAAGCAGAGCCGATTGTGGAGAAACCATGCCCATCTATGAATTTTATTGCCCGGACTGCAACACCCTGTTCAATTTTTTTTCCAGAACCATCAACACATCCAAAAAACCCAAATGTCCGGCGTGCAGAACCCGCACGCTGGAGCGGCAGATGTCCGCCTTTGCCTTCACCGGCCGGGCCCGGGAGGCCGGTGAGGGGGACGACCTGCCCGTTGACGAGGGGAAAATGGAAAAAGCCATGCAGATGCTGGCCGGGGAAGCGGACCGGATCAACGAGGACGATCCGCGCCAGGCGGCCAATATCATGCGCAAACTCACCGACATGACCGGCATGGAACTGGGCGCCGGGATGGAAGAAGCCCTGCGGCGAATGGAGCGCGGTGAGGACCCGGAGCAGGTGGAGGCAGAGATGGGGGACTTGCTGGAAGGGGAGGATCCGTTCCTGTTTCCCGAGAAAAAAGGCCGCGCCGGCGTCGCCGCCCGGCCGGCGCCCCGGCGCGATGAGACCCTCTACGACCTGTAAGCCGAGATTATTACCCAACAAACCCAACAAACCCAATGAACCCAATGAACCCGGCAAACTTGAAAGACCGACTGGAAGCCAGGCAGGGAGATATCACCGGCCTGAGTGTGGATGCCATCGTCAATGCCGCCAACACATCGCTGCTGGGCGGCGGCGGTGTGGACGGGGCGATTCATCGGGCCGCGGGGCCCGAGCTGCTGGCCGAATGCCGGACCCTCGGCGGCTGTCCCACCGGGGAAGCCCGCCTCACCCGGGGCTACCGGCTGCCGGCCGGCCGGGTGATCCACACGGTTGGCCCGGTATACCGGGGCCGGCCGGAAGACAGCCGCCTGCTGGCCTCCTGCTATGCCTGCAGCCTGACCCTGGCCAGGGATCACGGACTCAGGACCCTGGCGTTTCCCGCTATCAGCTGCGGTGTCTATGGCTACCCCATTGACGAGGCCTGCAAAATTGCCGTGGACGTCTGCGCCGGGTTCCTGGAAGCCCATGAGGTGCCGGAAAAGGTTATTTTTATGCTGTTCTCGGCGGCGCACCTGGACGTCTACACCCGTTGCCTGACGGCCAGGGTGGGGTAGGGCCTGCCCGCGTCCCCGGTCGATAGCAGCTTCCTCCCCAATGCTTTTCTCCCGGAAACCGGATGAAATCGGAACGGTTATATTCCTGACCGATAGCATCTGGAATTAAGATTGACAAACCTGATGGACATGGTTAAGTTGCACGGCTGAAACCACTTGGCGGTTTCCGGTGCTGAGCCGTTCAGGACCGATTTTTTATATCCAAGGAGGGTATCATGCTCGAGGTCACACAACCGGCAGTTCAGCAGATTGCCGAATACTTCAAGGGAAAAGAAGTCAAACCGATCCGTATTTTCCTCAACGAAGGCGGCTGAGGGGGTCCCGGCCTGGCCATGGCTCTGGATGAGCTTGCCGACACGGACACCACGTTCGACATCGACGGATTCCAATTCATCGTCAATACCGAATTCATGGAAAAAGCCCAGCCCATCAAGGTGGATTTCCACCAGTACGGCTTTAAACTGGACTGCGGCATCGACTTTGGCGCCGGCTGCACCAGCTGCGGCACCAAGGGCTCCTGCTGTTCCTGATCGACCCGGACCGTTCCCATCCAAAAGGCGACCCGGCGCAGGTCGCCTTTTTTTTTTATCCTCCCTCAGGCGCGGTTCCGCGGCCCGACATCACACGTTATTTTGCCGGACGGTGAGCAATCCGGCGTCTTGTTTTCCTTGCAGCACCCGTCCGGCCTTGCTATAACCCCCCCAACTCTGCCCGCAGGACATAAAATCAGACCGCCGCCAGGCGGCACGGTCCTGGGGGACCGACACCAATCCAAAACCAGCGTTGGACGCATTTCAAGGAGCAGACCATGACACAGGTGGAGTACGCGGTAGATGCGCATGTGGCCACGATTACCCTCAATGACGGGGAGAATCGTTTCAATCCGGATTTTCTCAATGCCTACCTGGCTGCCCTCGACGAGATCGAGCGCACCACCGAGGCCACCACCCTGGTGGTGACATCCTCCCATGAAAAGATTTTCTCCAATGGTATCGACCTGGAGTGGCTGGTACCGGTCATTCAGGGCAACGATATTGCCCGGGCCAAAGATTTTTTCTATCTGCTCAATCGCCTGTTCAAGCGTATCGCCACCTATCCCCTGGTAACGGTCGCCGCCATTTCCGGTCACGCCTTCGCCGGCGGTGCGATCATGTGCTGTGCCTTCGATTTCCGCTTCATGCGGTCGGACCGCGGTTTTTTCTGCTTTCCCGAAGTGGATCTGGGAATCCCCTTCCTGCCGGGCATGAATGCACTGCTGAGAAAGGCCATGCCCATGTACATGGTCGAGTACATGGAATACACCGGTGCCCGGCTCACCGCCGATCAATGCGTGGCGCATCATATCGTGCACAAGGCCTGCCCCGTCGAAACGTTGATGGCGGAAACCATGGCCTTTGCCGGGACGGTCAACAAACGGCGCCCCGTGGTGGGGGAGATGAAGAAACGGCTCAACCAGGCCATCGTCCGGGCGATCGATGTCGAGGACGTTCCCTATATCGAGTCGGGCCAGTTCAATATCCAATGAAAGGAGTCGATCCGATGGCAGATTTGATGGAGATCATCAAAGGCAGGAGAAGTATTCGCAAATACGACGAACGGGATGTGCCCGAGGAACTGGTGGATCGACTTCTGGAAGCCGTTCGATGGGCACCGTCCTGGACCAACTGCCAGTGCTGGGAAGTGGTGGTGGTGAGGGATCAGGCGGTTAAGGAACAGCTCCAGGCCAGCCTTCCCCCCAAGGGAAACCCGGCCGTCAAAGCCATCGTGGATGCACCGGTGCTGCTGGCCATGTGCGCCAGAACCGGAATATCCGGCTACTACAAGGATCTGCAGACCACCAAGTTCGGCGACTGGATGATGTATGACCTGGGGCTGGCCACGCAAAATCTCTGTCTCATGGCCCACCATCTGGGACTGGGCACGGTCATCGTCGGACTGTTCGACCATGATCGCGCCGCTGCGGCGGTCAACGTCCCGGCCGGGCACGAACTGGTCACCTTGATTCCCTTGGGGTATCCCGCCAAGGTCGGTGGTGCCCCCAAACGCCGTGAACCCCATGAATTCACCCACGACAACCATTTCTGAATCCAGTCCGCAGAAGCGGAAAGGGAGACAACGGTCTTCCGGGCATGGCCCGCGGGCGCCTTCGTTGAATGAGTTGATTCAGGATCACGAGGCGCTCTTTCGTGCGTTGTTCGACCATGCGGGCATCGGGTCGGCCGTCATCCTCCCCGACGGCCGTTTTGTCCGGGTCAACCCGGCATTGTGCGCCATGCTTGGGTATTCCGAAAAGGCACTTCTGAACACCCGGCTGGATGCCCTCGTGTCGCCGGATCAGTGGCGCCGGCTGGAAAAATTATCCGCAGTCATCCGGGCGGACCAATCAGGCCATTCCCAGATTCCCCTTGAATGCCGGCACCGGAGCGGTGAAACGGTCAGGGGGCAGCTCTCTCTTTCCGTGCTCGCCGATAAAGCCGGTGCCGCCCGCTATTACATTGTCCAGATCCATGATGCCAGCAGCCTGATTCGCACGAAAACCGAACTGGAAGAGAACCGTCAGCGACTGCGGGCCCTTTCCACGGTCACCTTCGAAGCGGTCTTCATCAGCATCAAGGGGATCTGCATCGATGCCAATCTTACCGCTTCCACCATGTTCGGTGTTCCCCGCAAGGCGTTGATCGGGACCTACGCGACCGACGTCATTGCACCGGAATACCAGTCCCGGGTCAGAGAAAAGAACCTTTCCGGCTGTGAATCACCGTACCATGCCGTTGCGGTGAGAAAAGACGGGACCCGGTTCCATGTGATGATACAGGGAAAGACGGTCCTGATCGGCGGGCGTGAGGTCCGGGTGACGGTGGTTAGGGATATCGATGTACAGGTAACGGCGGAGGCCGCGCTCAGAGAAAATGAGTGTCACCTGCGATCCTTGATAGAAAGCGCATCCAACTTTGTGCTCTTCCGCCTGCGCCACGACCCGGATAACCCATGCCAGCCCAGGCAGATTCTTATCAGCCCTTCGATTGGGGAAATGGTTGACCGCACACGGGTCGTCGATTTTCAATCCTGGCTCAATCTTATCCATCCGGATGACAGGGACAACCTGCTGGCGGCCGGGCAGGGGCTGCTCGACTCCCACCGACTGGACGAGACCGTCCGCATCCGCGGCCGTTCGGGCAACGGCTGGCGATGGCTGCATATCATTTCCGTCGCGGTCACCGATGAAACCGACGATCAGTTGTTTTTTAACGGCATCATCCTGGATATCACCAAGGAGATGGATGCAGCGGCAGCCTTGAAAGCCAGGGAGAAGGAACTGAAACAGAGAACCGAGAGCCTGTCGGAGGTCAATACCGCCCTGGAGGTGCTTTTGCGGAAGCGTGAGGCGGATCGAATGGAAGTTGAAGAGAAAATCCTGGCCAATGCCAAGAGCCTGATCACCCCGTATCTGGAGAAGCTCAAGGCAAGCCGGCTGGATGACCGGCAGCAGGTATACCTCAACCTCGTGGAGTCCAACCTCGATGAAATTATTTCGCCGCTGACCCGCCGCATGTCACGGCACTACCTGAACTTCACCCCCACCGAAATCCAGGTGGCCAACCTGGTAAAGGCGGGAAAGACCACCAAAGAGATTGCGGTCATACTGGGGCTGTCCACCCGAACCATCGAGGCGGTCCGATACGCCATTCGAAGAAAACTGGGAATCAAGAAAAAACGGGCCAACCTCAGGTCCTACCTGCTTTCAATTGACGGCGACACCCTTCCCGCCGGTGGCTGGACGCCATAGCCGGCGAGGGCGTCTTCCGGGCCATGTCCGGGTTGCCGGTCGGGCTGTTTTCCACCGGGCGGACACGGCCTGGCCTTGGGGCCGCACCGTCTACGATTCGGCCAGTTCACGGGTTTTGTGGAAGTCGATCCCCGGCCACTCCTCCATGGCATTTTCCAGGCGCCACAGGCTTGATGCCAGGTAGGCCAGCTTCCCCTGGGAATCATGGGCCAGGCTGGCATACATGTCTTTTTCAAAGGCCTCCAGCTGTTTCCTGTCGTCGCTGGTCACCCACCGGGCCGCCGCAAAGGTCACCGGTTCATAGGCGGCATCGACCCCATATTCAGCTTTAAGCCGCGCCATGGTGACGTCAAACTGAAGAACGCCGACGGCACCCAAAATATAGCTGTTCCCCGACATCGGACGAAAAAACTGGACGGCCCCTTCTTCGGCCAACTGGGTCAGCCCTTTGAGCAGCTGCTTGGCTTTAAGGGGGTTTTCCAGTCGAACCCGGCGGAAATGGTCGGGTGCAAAATTGGGAATTCCGGTGAAGCTGAGGCGTTCTTTTTCGAAAAAGGAGTCCCCGATACTGATGGTGCCGTGGTTGTGAATCCCGATGATATCACCGGGATAGGCCTCATCCACGTGGGTGCGGTCCTGAGCCATGAAAATGGTGGCATTGGAAAGTGTGACCGGTTTGCCGACGCGGGTCTGGAACACCTTCATGCCCCGGGTGAATTTGCCCGAACAGATGCGTACAAAGGCGATGCGGTCACGATGGGCAGGATCCATGTTGGCCTGAATTTTAAAGGCAAAACCGGAAAAGGCCGGCTCTTCCGGGGAAACCATGCGGGTGGTCGTGGCCCGCGCCTTGGGCGGGGGTGCCATTTCCACGAAGGCATCCAGCAGCTCCCGTACGCCGAAGTTGTTGATGGCACTGCCGAAGAAAACCGGTGTCTGGCTGCCTTTGAGATACTGGTCCAGTTCAAACGGGTTGGCGGCGCCTTCCAGCAGTTCAACGTCGTCGCGCAATTCCCCGGCCTGGCTGTCGAGCATCTCGTCCACCCGTGGATCGGCCAGATCGGTGATCAGGACCCCCTCTTGATGGCGGGTCTGTCCGCCGGCGGTGAACAGGTGAAGTTGTCGGTGATATAAATTGTAGACGCCCCGAAAGCGCTTTCCCATGCCAATGGGCCAGGAAAGGGGGGCGCACTCGATCTGGAGCTTTTCCTCGATGTCCGCAAGAATGTCCAGGGGCGATAACCCGTCGCGGTCCAGTTTGTTGATAAAGGTCATGATGGGGGTGTTGCGCATGCGGCACACCTCCATGAGCTTTTCGGTCTGTGGCTCCACGCCCTTGGCGCTGTCGATCACCATGAGGGCGCTGTCCACGGCGGTGAGTACCCGATAGGTATCCTCGGAAAAATCCTGGTGACCCGGCGTGTCCAGCAGGTTCACTTCAAATCCGTTGTAATTGAACTTCATGACCGACGTGGTCACCGAAATACCGCGCTCTTTTTCGATGGTCATCCAGTCGCTGGTGGCATAGCGGCCGGCCCGTTTGGCCTTTACGGCCCCGGCCATCTGGATGGCCCCGCCGAACATGAGCAGTTTTTCCGTCAGCGTAGTCTTGCCGGCATCCGGGTGGCTGATGATGCCGAAGGTTCGCCGCTTGTTCAATTCTTCTAAAAAAGTCCGATCCATATTCGTTTCATCTTCTTTTTAAGGACCAAAAAAAAAACAGGCCGAATTCGGCCCGTTACCGTTTTTCCGTACCATCATGACCATCGCGCCCGTTCCAACATGATCTCCGGCGGCCATTGTCGGCAAAGAACGCCATCGGATGCCCGGTTACATGTCAGGGTAACCGGCGGCCGAACGAACCAGCTGGTCCACGAGCAGTGACGCAGGGCCGGTGTTCCGAATTATCCCGTTTTCTTCAATCTCTTCGATAAACACCTCAACGTAGGCTTCACAGAAACACCGGCGGCAGCCGTCGCGGAGGATTTTAAAAGCTGATGCGATGGACTGCCCCTTTTGGTAGGGGCGGTCCGTGGTGACTGCATCGAAGCAGTCGGCAATACTGACAATCTTCGCTCCCGGCGGAATTTCTCCATCCTTGAGACCAAAGGGATAACCGCTGCCATCCTTCCGCTCATGGTGGAACAATACAAAATCCACAGCCGGTCCCAGAAAGTCGATATGCTTGAGCAGGGCCGCTCCAATCAGCGGGTGACAGCGAACTTCCTGCCGGAGTTCCCCGGAAAGGTGGGCTTCCCGATTGGTTAAAATGTGATCGCTCAGGGCGAGTTTGCCCACATCATGAAACCATCCTCCGATCCCGATATTGCGGATGTCTTCCGCGGGCAGCCCCAGCCGCCTGGCCAGACGCACCGCATACAGGGCAACCCGGTGGCCGTGGGCCCGGGTGTAGCTGTCCTTTTCTCCAAGGGCAGACGTTATCCCGCCCAACGTCTGCAGGTGTTGTTCACAAATCCGTTTCCGGCGCATTAAATGTTGTTGCATGGACGACGAGCACTTTCCGTGTTCAATTGCGAAGGAGCCGAAACAACCCGATAGGGTAAGATCTTCTTGGTCTGCAGTTCCGGATACATCTCCGGATCAGGACAGCCTGTAATGGCAAGGGAGGGTGCCTGCAATCATTGCAGCCATTCCATATTCCTCCTTAGGCGGGGTCGGTCCCGGGTGCCGATGTGACCCGTATCATCAAGCGAAACCAATATAAGGCAGGGCAGAAAACCTGTCAAACAAAATCGGATGGTTACCCGGGGCGCCGACGGATGATGCCCTATCCCTCTCAGGCCGTTGTCGGGTCACCGGCAAACGGGGGGGCCGCTTTTTTCTGCAACCGCTTGAAGACAGCCAGGGCGGATCGCTGTGTGGTTTCCATGGCACCGCTGTTATCGATCACGATGGTGGCCCGCCGGCGCTTTTCTTCAATGGGCATCTGGGACCGGATTCGGGCCATGGCCGCTTTTTCACCGATGCCATCGCGTTTCATCAGCCGCTTCAATTGAAGCGTTTCCGGCACATAGACAACGATCACTTCCGCCAGGTCCTTTTCCATGCCCGCCTCCAGAAGCAGCGGGACGTCCAGAATGATCACTGCATCGGGTGCCTGGACCGCTATGCGATCGATCATATGCGCGGATTGTTCGAAAACCCGGGGGTGAACGATGGCATCGAGGCGCGCTTTTTTTTCCGGGTCGTTGAAAATGATGTCGCCCAACCGTTCACGGTCGATACCACCGTCGGGCTGTAAAATGGTTCCGCCGAAATAAGAGCAGATTTCATCGTAGGCGGGGGTCCCTTGTCTGACGACCGCCCTGGCAATTTTATCGGCGTCAACGATCCGGGCTCCGGCATCGCGAAGAAATCCGCACACCGTCGATTTGCCGCTGGCAATGCCCCCGGTGAGGCCGGCGATGATCACGGGATTTCCTTTCGTGGGGTCAGCATGGCTTCTGGGTTGATGGAAAACTGATGTTTTTCCAGGGACCGGGGCGGCTGGTTGATGCCGCCCCGGTAAACGGCTATTTGGCGGCTATTTGATGGTGACGACGGGGCAGGGGGCCTTGATGATGACATATTGGGCGTTTGATCCGAAAAGCAGCTTGCCGACTTTGGAGCGGCGTTTGATGCCGATGATGATCTCGTCGATGGCTTTTTCTTTGGCGTATTCGACAATGTCCTCGCCCGGCGTCATGCCGCGTACCAGCAGCTTGGTGGCGCAGGGAATTCCATCGGCTTTAAATATTTTTTCCGCATATTCAAGATCTTCATTCGCATGTTCCACTTCCACTGCGTGGGTGACGTTTCCGCCGGTCAGGGATGAAACGATGATGACTTCCGCATTAAAAGCGGTTGCGTGTTTTTTAGCCAGCGCCAAGGCATCCTTGGCCGAATTGGACCCGTCGTAACCGACCAGGATTTTCATTTGTTTCTCCTCTTTTCGTTGCGGTTGGAAATTTTTCCACCGGGCATTACACCCTGGGAATATGGATTTTCACCGGCGCCGCCGGCAGGGCGACTGTATCGCCGCTGCAGCCGAACGGCCCGTTCTTGCGAGACTTTTCAAGCATGTTTGACCTCTTCTGTCAAGAAAACACTGCGCCGTTAACTGCCCTGAACCCGCCGCCGCAGGCATGCCGACTGTGCCCCCTCTCCTTGATATTTGCCGGCCTCTGGTTTACCGCCGGTCATCCTGCAGGCCCCGACCGGTATTCAGGACGGCCCCCGGGTTTTTCACGGCCGCAAAAAATACGTATATTATAGCGTATTTCATACATGTAAAAATAGGGTTGATTTTTAGAGGGAATTTCGTCAATTATACATATACGCAGCGCTATTGGCGGTTTTGATGATTTTCGTCCGATTTCTGTCTGGTTTATCCCCCCGATAGCCGGCAGTGACCACCCGCCGACCGGGCAGCGTTCCATACCACAACTTCTGTACCATAGAAAGAGACCCCTCGGTGACAACGCCTTTTTTAAATCGCGATAATGCGGATATTTTCTACAATGTTATCGATGCCATGGGCCATGCCAGCCTGGGTGTGCAGTTGTCCGGTGAAAAGGGGTTATGCAAGGAGGCGATCGTCAGGTTGCTTTACGCCCGCTCTCCCCATAGCGGATCTCCTTTCGTCAAAATCAACTGTCCGGAACTCTCTGTCGCCGAAGGCGCGGACGATACACCCTGCATCAAACCGATTTCATCCAAGCCCGACACTTCCATGTTCAACCTGTTCAGGCTTTTTCACCAGGGTGTGCTGTACCTCCATGACGTTGATGAAATGGAGATGAGACTGCAGGTGCGCCTGCTGGAATTGCTCAGGCGCAAGTTTCTGGCCTTTGATTTTTCGTCCGACGGACACAAAGGCGGCATGCTGGTCTTTTCCACCGCCACCCGCCCGCTGGAAGCCTGTGTCGCGACCGGTGACGTAAATCCTGAACTGGGCGAATTGCTCAGCGGGCTTTCCATTTACATCCCGCCACTTCGTCACAGCGTCGAACGCATTCCCCAGTTGGTTGACTATTTTCTCAATCAATGCAGCCGTCCGGAAGCACGGGAAAGCATCGCCCAACCCTTACTTTCCCATTTGGCAGAGCTGAAGGCATACGATTGGCCAGGCAACGTGAGAGAACTTCAACAAGTGGTCCGTACGGCGTTTCATCGGGATTGGGACGCGGCCATCAACAGACTTAAAAATGGGCGGCCCCTGGTCGACGGCGGCCGAACGGTTGAACTGTTCTCCGACGGTGTGGCATTGATGCCTGATTTTGAAATCAGGCAGGGGTGCATGCTGGAACACCTGGCGAGAAAAAATCCTATTGAGGAAATGGGGTTGATGGATCTGGTTATTTACGACGAGGTGATGGCCCGCAACAATATCCAATGATCCCTTACCGGCCGACGATTCCCACCGTGGATCATCGGATGCTTTTCATCCGTTCCTTCCGGCTGACAATTTCGCTGATCCGGATACCATACTTCTCTTTTTCCACCACGACGAAACCCTTCGCGATCAGTGTCTGGTTGATCAGGATATCGACCGGCTCCCCTTCCATCTGCTCCAGTTCAACCACGGATCCCGGTCCCATTTTAAGCACATCATTGATCCGCCTTTTGGATCGGCCCAGTTCGACGGTGACCTGAAGCGGGATGTCCATGACGAGGCCGAGATTCTTGAACTGATCTACTTCTCCATCGGTTTCGGTCATCATCACCTGATCTGTCGACGACGGCGGCGCTTTGTCCTCTCCGGTTTCATCATCTGCTTCCTCGGAAACGGACTTGTCTCTTTTGACGCCGGCTTCAACGATGATGATGCTGTCTTTGTGTGAAAAGAGAAATCGGGAGGGCGTGATCACGTGGGTCGGGCTCACCTTGAAGTCCCGTCCGTTGGTGATGGCCGGCGTGGACAAGACACAGGAAAGCCCGGCATCCACAAAATTGGATTTCAGGTTGCCCCCAATGATGTTGCTCAGTTCCCGGATGACATCGTAGACTTCTTCTTCACTTTCGATTTCGTCCACTTCCATGCCCAGCATGGCCGCCGTCATTGCTTTACCGAAGTCATCATTGACCTGGATGTTGAACATGCCGTCGACCTCGCCGGCGAAAGTCACCGACCCTACGGTCCGCATCTCTTCAGTAAAGGATTCAGGCACTTCCTGGATGGCTTCCACTTCCATGTCCAGCATGGTGTAGAAGACATCGATGACGGAGTTGATGATGGCCGTCTTGATGTCCACGCCGGCGACCCGCTCCATGATGACCTCGCTGGAGAGGTCGCTCATGATATCTTCCTTGGCGCCAATCTCTTCCTTGACGCATAATTCCACCTGGACCCAATCATCCTGGGATTTGAATGTAAATTGAAGCGGCTCGGCAATGTCAACCGGATCGATCTTGAAATCGCTTCCCGATGTGATGGATGGCGTTGAAATGACGCACGTGAGGCCGACGTCCAGAAATTCAGTTTTCAGGTTGCCGGCGACGATGTTGGCCAACTCGCCGATGACATCCTTGATTTCCTCCTGGTTCTTTATTTGATCCGCTTCAATGCCCAGCATGGCAGCCGTGACGGTGAGGGCGAATGCCTCGGAGAGATTAAAGCTCATCACGCCCACCACTTCGCCGCCGAAGTGGATCGCCCCCACCATCCTGTTTATATCGAGAGCGGCGGGCGCACTTTCATCGACCGCTTCCAGCGTCATGGACAGCATGGCATCGAACGTCTCGATCAGCGTGGAGACAATCGTCTGGCGCATGGTGTCGTCGGTGATTTTTTCCATCGGGTTCCGATCGGGGAAATTAGAAAATAGAAATTGGAACAAACAGAAGCTTGCGAACGCGTTATCTAATTTCCAATTTCAAGTTTCAAATTGTGAATGGTTCATTCCATCGGTTCTCAGTTAGACCGGCAATTGCTATTTGGGGTGATAGTATGGGCGTTTTCCTATTTTTGTCAAGGATTTCAACAAAAAAGGCCCGGGCGAAAGGCCCGGGCCAATGAACATGCAACGTTTTGGATCGATCTAGAACAGACCGGTCACTTTACCCGATTCCGGGTCGACATCGATGCGGCGGAAGGCGGGGTTTGAGCCCGTTCCGGGCATCAGGCTGATGGTACCGGCACAGGGGCAGAGGAACTTGGCACCCGAGTAGATGAGCACGTCCCGGATGGGCAGACGCCAGCCCTTGGGCACACCCTTTTTGACCGGATCGTGGCTCAGGGAAAGATGGGTTTTGACCATCATGGTGGCAAAGTCGGCGTATTTGGGATCATTTTCCAGCATTTCGGCCTTGGCATTGGCTTCCGGAGCCCAATCCACGCCGTCGGCGCCATAGACTTCCTTGGCGATGATGGAGACGCGGTCGCGCAGTTTCATGTCCAGCGGATAGAGGAAGTCGAAGTCGTTTTCTTCGTTGCAGGCGTCGATGACGGCATCGGCGAATTCAAGGGCGCCGTCGCCGCCTTTTTCCCAGTGCTTGGACTCGGCGCAACGGGCGCCTGCTGCCTCAGCAGCCTTGCGAACGATGGCGCATTCGGCATCTGTGTCGGTGTAGAACCGGTTGATGCAGACCACCGGATTGATGCCGGCCTTGCGGATGACGCCGATCATGTGAACCATGTTCTCGATGCCCTTTTCCACCAGTTCCAGGTTCTCTTTGGTGTAGGCGTCGTCGAGGGCCTTGCCGGCAACGACTTTGGGGCCGCCGCCGTGCATCTTCAGGGCGCGGATGGTGGAGGTCAGCACGGAGACGTGGGGCTTGAGACCGGAGAAGCGGCACTTCACGTTCCAGAATTTTTCAAAACCGATATCGGCGGCAAAGCCGGATTCGGTGACGTGGTAGTCGAACAGCTTCAGGCCGACGCGGTCGGCGATGATGGAACTCTGGCCCACGGCGATATTGGCGAAGGGGCCGGCGTGCACAAAGCAGGGGTTGTATTCGGCGGTGCACATCATCGTCGGGTTGATGGTGTTGCGCATGAACGCGGCCATGGCGTTGCCGACTTCCAGGTCGCGGCAGGTGACCGGCTTGCCGGATTTGTCGAAGGCCACGGTAATGTTGTTGATGCGCTCTTTCAGGTCGCCGAGGTCGGTGGCCACGGCCAGGATGGCCATCAGCTCGGAACCGACGGCAATACCGAACTTGGACTGCATGGTGAAGCCGTCGAAGCGGCCGCCCAGGCCGATGACGATGTTGCGCAGGGCCTGGGCGCAAAAGTCGATAATCCAGCCCATTTCCACGCGTGTGGGATCGATGTCCAGGCGGCGCATGCCGGTGAGGCGGGCCAGCTGTTCGTCGTTGTAGTTGCGCTCATGCTGCATGCGAGCGGTCATGGCCACCATGGCCAGGTTATGGGCGTTCATGATGTCGTTGATGTCGCCGGTGAGGCCCAGGGAGAACTCGGTCATGGGGATCAGCAGGGAGTTGCCGCCGCCGGCCGCCGTACCCTTGACGTTCATGGTGGGGCCGCCGGAGGGCTGACGCAGGGCGCCGCCCACGTTGACGCCGCGTTTGCCCAGACCTTCCATCAGACCGCAGGAGGTGGTGCTTTTGCCTTCACCCAGAGGGGTCGGGGTGATGGCGGTCACTTCGATGTACTTGCCATCGGGTTTGTCCTTGAGCCGTTCGATTACTTTCAGGAAATCGACTTTTGCCAGACGCCCCATGGGAAGCATTTCCTCTTTCTTGAGTCCCAGCTTTTCCTGCCATTGTTCCGGCGTCGGCATGTTTTCCTCAGCTGCTTCAGAAATCTGCCAGTCTGCCATATTTACCGCATCATAAGCCATCTATCCAATCCTCCTGTAATTAAAGAGATTAAAGGGGAGGCCCTGATAGCCCATCATCAGGAACCACTACAATGTTGCGTTAATGAGTAGAACACTATCGGAATTTATGTAAGATTTGAATGATCAAGGAACCACCGAAAACGAGGCTAACCTACCATGTCAAACCCATTTTGGCAAGTCTTATGTACGTGGATCGGATGTTCACGGAAAAGGTGCTAATCCATTGAAAAACGTACGAATAGCCGGACGCCGGCGGTCCGCAGAGAACGCAAGATAAGCGGCGTGGTGCGGCGGCCCTAACGGCCTTGCAACTGGTAGAGCCGGTAATATAATCCCCGTGCGGCCATCAGTGTCGCGTGGGTGCCGGTTTCCATCACCACGCCGTTGCTGAGCACGACGATCCGGTCGGCGGTGCGGGCGGTGGTGAGGCGGTGGGCCACCACCACGCAGGTTCGCCCGCGCATCAGGTTGGCGATGGCCTGCTGCAGCTGCGCTTCGGTCTGGGAATCCACATAGGAGGTGGCCTCGTCGAGGATGATAATTTCAGGATCGGCTGTAAAAGCACGGGCCACCGAGAGCAATTGGCGCTCACCGCTGGACAGGGAACCGCCCCCTTCCGAGATGCGGGTGTCCAGGCCGTCCGGAAGACGGGCGATCAGGTCGCTGCACCGGGATGCCTCGAGGATGGTCGCCTGCCGGTCGTCCGAAAAACCGTTGACACCAAAAAAGATGTTTGATCTCAGCGAACCGGTGAACAGGAACGGGTCCTGCATGACCAGTGCAATTCGTTTTCTCAACTCGGCCCGGGGGATGGACGCAGTATCGATGCCGTTGACACGCAGGGTTCCCGCGGTGGGCTCGTAAAAGCGTACCAGCAGGTTCACCAGAGAGGTTTTTCCCGAGCCGGTGGCGCCCACAATGGCTATGGTTTCCCCGGCTTTGATGGTCAGGTCGATCGATTCCAGCACCGGTTCGCCGCCGTTGTAGGCCAGCGACACCCCATCGAAGCGGATCTCTTCTATGGGGCCGGGTATGGTCGCCGTCCCCGTTTTTATGCCGGTGGCCGGACTGTCCATGAGCAGAAAGATCCGTTCGGCCGAGGCCATGGCGTTTTGCAGGATGTTGTACTTCTCCGCCAGGTCGCGGATGGGGCGGAAAAACATTTTCATGTAGGCCAGAAATGCGGCCAGGACACCGATGCTCACCGACTGGTCCAGCACATGGCCGCCGCCGACGTAGACGACAATGGCGATGCTGGTAATGCCCAGCATTTCGATGATGGGCATAAACACGGCAAAGATGTTGATCTGCCGCATTCCCGCCAGGTAGTTGTCGTGATTGAGACGGGCGAAGGCATCGAAGTTCTCCCGTTCGCGGCGGAAGGTCTGGATGACCTTGATCCCGCTGATGGTTTCGGAAAAGCGGGTGTTGATTTCCGCCACCTTGATGCGCAGTTCCCGGAACACATCCCGAACCCGCATGGAAAAACCGAAGGCCGTCATCACGACCAGGGGAAGTACCAGAAAGGTTAAAAGGGCCAGACGCCAGTCCATCGCCAGAAGGACGACGGCGATGCCCACCAGCAGGAACATGTCTTTGAACACCATGGAAATGAATGACGTGAACAGGTCGTGCATGTTCTGGATGTCATTGGTGGTCCGGGTGACCAGGCGGGCCACGGGGTTGCGGTTGAAGAACCACAGGGGCATGGCCTGGAGGTGACGGTACAGGCCCACACGCAGGTCGTGCATGATCCGATGGCCGGCCAGTTCCATGATCAGATTCTGGACAAAGGTGAAGACGAAAATGGCCACCACCACCGCCATGAACAGGCCGGCGACCGCAGCCAGCCCGGACAGGTCCCGGTGCCGTAACTGGCTCAACGTGGCCTGATCGAGACGGTCCAGATTCGCCAGGTGGATGGTCGCCCGGTCACCGCGGATCCGGAACAGGTGGTCGTGCCGGGCCACCACTGCAGCGACCTCGGGGTCCGTCAGGTCAACGGTCAGCTGTTGCGGCGCGGCCTGATCCGAGCTGCCGGAATTGCCGCTGATGCGGTTTTGTGGAAGGATATGACGGTCGATGATTTCCTTGGTGATGTAAGGGACGGACAATTCCAGCAGGGTAATGGCCACCACCAGCAGCACGGATACGACCAGTTTGCCCCGATGGGGGGCCGCAAAGGGAAGAATTCGCCGCAGCAGGTTGAGGTCGTATGATTTCCCCAGCCGCTGCTCTTCATCGTAGCCGTAGTCAAATCGCATCTTCCATCTCCTGAAGCCGATAGGACCGGGCATAGTATCCGCCGGCGGCCATCAGCCGGGCATGACTGCCGGCGGTGACGATGCGTCCCTTTTCCATTACCACGATGCGGTCCGCATGGCGAACGGCCGACAGGCGGTGGGAGACGATCAACAGCGTTTTCTCACCGGCCATGGCTTTCAGCGTGCGGCCGATGCGGGCGGCCGTCCGCGTGTCCACCTGGCTGACCGGATCGTCGAGAACCATAATGGGGGCGTCGTTGAGCAGGGCCCGGGCCAGGGCCACCCGCTGCTTCTGCCCGCCGGACAGGATGACGCCTTTTTCTCCCACCACCGTGTCGAACCCGTCGGGCAGTTCGTCGATGGTGTCGTCCAGGGCCGCCATGTGCGTGACCTGCTGCAGTTCGGCGTCGGATACCCTTTTGCTGCCGAAGGTGATATTTTCCCGGACGGTTCCCGCAAACAGGAAGGGCTCCTGGGGAGCAACGGACACCAGTGACCGCAGGGATTCGATCTTCAGTTGGCGGATGTCGATGCCATCGATGCGGATCCTGCCCGAAGTCACATCGTAGAGACGCATCAATACATGCATCAGGGTGGTCTTGCCGGCACCCGGAGGCCCGACGATGCCCAGGGTGTCCCCCTTGTCCAGCCGCAGATCGATGTGGTCCAGCACGCGGCCCCGGTCGGTGTCGTAGGCAAAGCTGACATCCTCGACGGTCAGTCGCTGATGGAACCCGGAGACGGAAATTGCGTCCCGGGCTTCGGCCAACTCCGGCCGTGTCTGCAAGATGCCGTCCAGGCGGTCCAGGGAGGCACGTCCGCGCTGGATCAGATTGGTCACCCAGCCCAGGGCCATCATGGGCCAGGTGAGCAGCCCCAGGTAGCTGATGAAGGCAACGAAATCGCCGGGGGTGATTCGCGAGAAGATGGTCTGGCGGCCGCCCTGAAACAGGACGATGGCCAGGCTCAGATTGGTGAGCAGCAGCATCAGCGGGAAAAATGCCCCGGTAATTTTCACCAGGTCGATGTTCTCTTTTACATAGGCACCGGAGATCCGGGCTACCCGACGGGCCTCGGTTTCCTGGGCATTGTAGGCCATGATGACGCGGATGCCGGAAAAGCGCTCACGGATGGCCTCGGTGAGTTCGCTGAATGCGCCCTGTACCCGCTTGTAGCGCCGGTGCATCCGCCGGCTGAAAAACCGGGTGCCCAGAACGATCAGCGGCATGGGAATCAAGACATACAGGGTCAGTTCCAGATTGATATACACCATGAAACCGATGGCCGCCGATCCTAAAAAAAGAGCGTCATTCAAGGCCACCAGCCCCATGCCGGAGGCCATGCGCACCTGCTGGATATCGTTGGTGGCGTGGGCCATCAGGTCGCCGGTGAGGACCCGGTCGAAATAGGCCGGAGAGAGGGTCTGGACGTGTGCGAAAAGGCGGTTTCGCAACGCCTCTTCCACCAGTCGGGCCGTGCCCAGGAGGCTGCGGCGCCAGAAGAACCGGAAGATGCCGATGCACAGCCCCAGGGCCAGGATGGTCAGGGCCGCATCGAGCAGGCCGCTGCGGTCCACCCGTAAAAGGGTCAGGTCGTCTACCACCCGCTTGATCACGCGGGGGATGAACAATTGCAGCAGATCCACCACGATCAGGCACAACAGGCCGAAAAGGATGCGGTAACGGTTGGCGCGCAGATAGGGTTCTATCAGGGAGAAGGATTTCATTGATCCTCGTAAATGGGGTTGCAAACCGGTTCGGGCAAACGCTGCCGGAGGATGGCCCGGAATTCAAAATAAGGCAGGAACGGGGGACGGTCAAACCGGGGGCCCGGAATCACCGTCCGGCCGCCGGTCGGCGGCGGCCGGGTATCCGTTACGACGTCCCGACGGGGACGGGATCAGGTTCAGCGATACGATTCGATGCCTGCCGGCCCGGTCGTCAATGAGGTTCAACGCCCCGCAGTCCTGGCTGATCCGAAACAGGTTCGCCGCCGGCATCCCGAGCAGATGGCACAGAATCATCCGGTTGACGCCGGCGTGGGCGACGATCAGAATCCGCCTGCCCGGCTGCCGGACGGCCTGTTCAAATGCGGGGACCGCCCGGTGCTGAAGGTCCAGGAAGCTCTCCCCCCCGGGGGGGCGGAAGTGGGCCAGGTCCCTCCCGCGTTTCTCAAAGGCGTCTGGCCAGCGTTCCCTGACACGGCGGAAGGTCATCCCCTCCCATTTCCCCAGGAGAATTTCTCGCAGGCCGGCCTGCGGGGTGACCGGCGTGTGCTGGCCGGCGGCAATGATGCGGGCCGTTTGCATGCAGCGGCGCAAATCACTGGAGACGATGTGTGCCGGTGGGGCCTCGGCCAGGCATTGCCGCCAGTAGTGTGCCTGGTGACGCCCCATATCGTTCAGGGGCACATCCGACTGGCCGATAAAGCGCTTTTCATCATCACCGGCGCCGGTGTCGCCATGGCGGAGCAGCAGTATCTTTTTCTCATGGCCTGCGGTCAGCCAGGATTTCAGAATCTTGTGCATAAAGGGCCCCTTCCCCAGTTCGAGCCGTCTTCAGGATCTGATCGACGGCTTTGCCGGCGATTCGCTCCACCTTGCCCTGGATCGCCAGCGCCGCCCGCCGCCGTCTGTCGATGTTGGCTGCAATTTCAGGTTGATGGCCATATTTCTCGAGTTTTGCGGCAAACCGTTGCGCCAGGCTGACCACCCTGTTCCCGGCGACCAGCTTGTCGGCCAGATAGACGATCTGGGCTTCGTCAAGGGGAGACGACGCGGTCACGTTGATATCCATGTGAACCGCGACGATCTCCGCCATGGCGGGAAATCCCATTTTTTCCAGCAGGCGCGCCCCGGCAGCGGCGTGGTGCCTGTCGAGGCGCGCCACATCATGAACCCGGGCGGCGGACCGGACCATGGAGACATCAACGGTGCGGGCGCCGGTGGCGGCATTGACCGCCCTGGCCAGGGATTGCCCCACCTGCGCCACCCGTCGGCAGTGGTCGATGATCGGTCCGGGCAGGCCGCAAACCTTTTCCATGAGCATCCGGCACTCCCGCTCGGTGAGACAGGCGGCGCTCTCCAGGCGGGTTGAGAGGTGCCGGAAGTCATCAGGCGTGTCCAGATCCAGCAGGATCCCTTCGTCGGCCACGTTCACATCCAGGGCCGTTGCATCGAAACGGCCCAGCAGGGCGCGCAGGCCGCCGCTGCCGTCATGGGTGCCGATGGCCGCCCGCAGTCGTCCATGAACCAGCGGCGGGTGTCCGCGGCGGTCGTCAAACACCGGGTAGACGACCGGCGGCGGGTGTCCGTCGAATGCCGCCATCAGCATGGCCGGGGTGTGGGGACGGACCAGGGGGATGTCCACCGGGTGGACAAAAAAGGACCTCACGTCCGGGGCAAGGGCCTTGACGCCGGCCAGCACGGACGAGAACATGCCTTTTTCATGGTCCGGGTTGTGAACCACGGATACCGTGCCGGCGGGCAGGGCAGACCGGATCGCCTGCGAACGGAAGCCGGTCACGACCCGGATGTCCGTCACGCCGGCATTGCGGTAAAGGGACACCACCCGGTCGAGCACTGTCATGCCGGCCAGATTCAACAGGGGTTTGAATCGCCCCATGCGCCGGGAAAAACCGGCGGCCAGGATAATGGCGGCTGTCTTCGAAGATCGGTTCATGGAAGGCCTTCACGGGTAGCGGTGCCTGTCCGTTTTTTCAATGGCCTGGCGTCGCATCGTCGAGCATGGCCAGGTATTGGCTCTCGGTGAGGATGGCCACCCCCAGTCGTTCGGCTTTGTCCATCTTGGATGCCCCGACTTTTTGGCCGCAAACCAGATAGTCCGTGCTGCCGCTGACAGCGGTCTGCACCCGGGCGCCCAGGGCTCGGGCCTGGTCCTGCATTGCCTGCCGGGAACCGTGAACCATTTTTCCGGTAAAGACGATCCCTTTTTCCGCTATGGGGCTGCTGACGGCAGCCTGCTCGGAGACCAGGGGCGTGCGCTGGAGATTGAAACCGAGGTCGATCATGTGGCGGATGGTGCCGGCCATGGCGCCGATGCTTTCCGCGATCCGTCCGCTGGTTTTATCGCCGAACCCTTTGATCCGGATGATGGCGTCCGGTTCCACGTCCACGATTTTTTCCAGCGGCACATGGGCCAGCAGCTTGCGGCTGTCCCCGGTGCCCAGGTCCGCGATGCCGAAGGCCGCCAGAAACCGCCAGTCCTCCACCGGCTTGGTCCGGCTGATGACGATGGCTTCCGCCAGGTTTTTGGACTGCACCGGTCCGAAGCCCATGGATGTGTAATCCGTTTCGGAAAGGCGATAGATCGCCTCCAGGCTGTCGTGGCCGTTGTCCACGATTTTCTGAACGGTCTTGATGCCGAACCAGTCGGCATTTCCCAGGATCCGGAACCAGTGGCTGAGGCGCTGCTCGATCTGGGCCCGGCAGGCGCTGTTGGTACACTTGAGGAAATCGTTCTGCCATGTCAGCGGCTGGCTGCACGAGGGGCATGCATCGGGCAATCGTAACTCTCCCCGGGCCTCCAGGACCGCTTCCAGCTTGGGAATGACCTCACCGCTGCGGATGATTTCGATGCGGGTGCCGATGCCGATGCCGGCGTTGCGGATGTTGCCGGCATGGTGGGCCGTCACCCGTCGGATGGTCGCACCCGAAAGCGATACCGGTTCCACCTCCATGACCGGTGTGACATTGCCCGTGCGGCCCACCTGCCACTGGATGCCGGTCACCGTGGTCCTGGCGGTTTCGCCCTTGGTCTTTATCGCGATCTGCCATCGGTAGTGGTGGGCCGTGGCGCCCATGCGTTCCTTCAATCGCTCATCCGTGACGTCGGCCACGACGCCGTCGGTGGGGTAGTCCACATCGGCCAGCAGCCGCTCCACTAGGGACCGGGTCTCTTCCACCAGTCGGGCACCGTCGACGACCATCGAGAAAACCTGGCTGTAGGGAACGAAATGAACCTTGCGGTCGTTCAGGGCGGTTCTGGCGTTTTCGTTGAGGGTGTCCGACGAGATGATGCCCACCACCATGTTGCGCGGGTGCTCGAAAAATTCGGCCATGCATTGGTCGAAATAGCTTTTCACCACCACGATTTCACCCACTCCCCGGCCCCGGCCACCGATGGGGACAACGCCTTTTTCAAATGCGCTGGAGATTTCGTACCCCACGCGGCCGTTGCCCCGGGTGGCGAACACCTGGCCGTCGTCCCGACCGGCCAGGCCGTCCAGCTTGGGCGTCAGCCGGAAGGCCACCGACTCCAGCCCCATTGCGTCGGCTTCTTTCCGGACCCGGGCCACGAACCGCTCCAGCTGCTCGCGCGTGTAAGCCTTTTCGATGGAGAGCATGGGGGCCGGATGTCGCACTTCCTGCCTGCCTGGAAATTGTTCGGGCTCCACGGCCTTCAGGAACGGGTGGTCCGGTGCGATCGTGCGCAGCCGTTCCACCAGCGCGTCATAAGTCGCGTCTTCGACCATGGGGGAGCCCTGGCGATAGGCCTGATTATACGCGGTCAGCAGGTCGACCAGTTCGTCTGTGGTTGTCTGGGTCATGGGTAAAGAATAAATTAGGGTTCACGGTTCAAGGGGGCGAGGCCTCAGGCGGGCGTATCCCTTATTCAATACTCCCTCCCTAAACCCCTAAACAGCTGACCAGGGTCAGCGCCGCCCGGCAGACCTTCTCGCGGGATGATTTGAAGGACGGCGTCCTGAAGCCGGGACGCCACTGGTAATCGGAAAGTTCATCGGATACGACGAGCATGCCGGCGGCTGCCATGCGGCGAAAACCGGCCACCGTGAAAATGGCGGACAGTTCCATCTCCACGGCCAGGGCGCCTCTGGCCTGGTAGTGTTTCACCTTTTCGACGGTTTCCCGGAAGATGGCATCGGTGGTCCAGACGGAACCCTCGTGAAAGGATGCACCGTGGTGCTGGAGGGCCAGCCGGGCCTGGTGCACCAGCGGGCGGGCCGGCAGGGCCACGCGGCATGACGGATCGCAATAGTGGCCCGATGTGCCTTCGTCGACCATGGCGTTTTCCGGTACGATGATGTCCCCGGCCTTGACCTGGCGCGATACGGCCCCGCACCAGCCCACGAAAAGGAGGGTCCTGACCCCCCAGACCCACAACGATTCGACGATCATGGCGGCGTACGGGGCACCGACGACCGGTCCGGTTAGGGTAAACCGCCGCTGGCCGTCCGCGTGCACCTGAAGGGTGCTCATGTATAGCTTTCGCTGCGCCACCAAGGGGGTCTCCGTCAGGCGCGCAAGCAGCCGCAGGTCGCCTTCCGTGGCGGCAATGATGGCCACGGTGCCGGTTTCAGGCGGTTTTTTCCCTTTCACGGGGTTCACGATGGCGCGGCGGTCAGGCATGATCTGTCATTCGAGATTGGGTCGTTGAATTGTGTTATGGGGCGTCGCGGCATGCATATACAGATTCCTTTCTCCGGCCTTGCCAGCACGATGATCTCGATCCACAGGCGCTCAGGTCGGACATGAAAGGGCAGGGTCTGCGGATATGCGTTCGTCCCGGGGGTTGTGAAACTGGCCGGACGGAGGCGAAACGGGAACCGCCATCCGTCCGGTATTTCTGGCATCGCAATGGATCAACTGGGTCTTTGCAGGTCCGTCAGTTCGTCCTTGATTTCATCCATGACGTCATAAAGCCAGAGAACGTCTTCGGTCGTCAGGCGGCCGGCTTTCACCGGGGCGCGGTCACTGCCGTCCTTTTTCTTGAGGATACGGGGGCCGATCTGCACTTTGGCTTCCCCCTGGTCATAGCGATTGATGGTGACCAGCAGCCCGGTCTCCGGACACTGCCATTTTTTGAGCACCTTGTCTTTGTTTGGATCAAAGGGCATAGCGCCTCCTGAAAATAATAATTTAGGGATTCGGGGATCAGGGACTTCCGTGATTCAGGAATTAGAATCGATTTGAGCTTTTTTAAGTTCCTCGATCCCACAATTCAGAATTCCTCGGTCTGACCCAACATCGCCGGGTCAGGTCGAAATCTGGGAGAAATCGGCAATCTGGCCGAAAAGGGCCGAAATGGCTGCCAGCAGGGCCAGCCGGTTGCGGCGGACCGCGTCATCGTCGGCCATCACCATGACATCGTCAAAAAAGGCATCCACCGGGTCACGCAGGGTGGCGATGGCACCCAGGGCGCCCTCCAGGTCTCCCTGGTCCATGAGGCGGTCCACCCGGGTCGTGACCGACTGGCAGGCCGTGTGCAGGGCGCCTTCCGAGTCGTGTGTGAACAGGGCCGGACTGACCGGCGCGGATTCGGTCCGGGCGGCTTTTTTCAGGATGTTTTCCACCCGCTTGAAGGCCGCAGCCAGGGGATCGAAGTCCGCCTTGCCCTTGAGTTTTTCCAGGGCGGCCGCCCGGCGCTCCACATCGGGGATCCGGTCCGTCGAGGCACTGATGACCGCAGCGACGATATCCTTGGACATTCCCTGGTCGACCAGCAGGCGGGAGAGGCGGTTTTTAAGAAACGTCATGACGGCCGCCGCGATGCGGTCGGGCGGATCGCTGCTCTTGTCGGCGAACAGGGAGACCCCCTTGTCCACCAGTCGGGACAGGGAAACGCCGATATTGCGGCTGCGCATGATCTGCAGGATGCCGATTCCCTGGCGCCTGAGGGCGTAAGGGTCTGCGGCGCCGGTGGGAATCAGGCCGACGGAGAAGCATCCGCAGATGGAGTCGATTTTATCGGCGATGGAGAGCAGGGCGCCGGTTTCCGTTTCCGGCAGCTGTCCCCCGCTGTGGGTGGGCCGGTAATGCTCCTCGATGGCCGCCGCCACATCCGGCGCCTCGCCGGCCGCCAGGGCGTAAATCCGCCCCATGACGCCCTGCAGCTTGGCAAATTCACCCACCACCTGGCTCACCAGGTCGGCCTTGCACAGGTGGGCGGCACGGGTCACGTTTTCCTTTTCGGCAGGGTTGACGGCATCGGCCAGCCATCCGGCAAGGGCTTTCACCCGCATCACCTTTTCGTTCATGCTGCCCAGCTTGGCCTGGAAGAGCACGCGTTTGAGATCCTCGACCCAGTCGTCCATGGGCACCTTGACGTCGGCGGTGTAAAAGTACCGGGCGTCGGACAGCCGGGCCCGCAGCACGCGCTCGTGCCCGGTGGCCACCAGGTCCATGTTCCGGGTCCGGGTGTTGTTGACGGCGACAAAACCGGGCATCAGCCGGCCAGCCGTGTCGACCACGGCAAAGTACTTCTGGTGCTCGCGCATGGCCGTGATGAGAATTTCCCCGGGCACATCGAGAAAAATGTCGTCGAATTTTCCCGCCGTGGCGATGGGCGTTTCCACCAGGTTGGTGACGATATCCAGCAACTCTTCGTCGGGCAGCACCTGCCCGCCGATGCCGGCGGCGGCATCGGCCACGGCCGCAGCGGTCATTTCCCGGCGTCTGTCGATGTCCACCACCACGTTGACCGAGGCCATGGTCTCCGCGTAGGCCTCCGGGGAGGGGATGGTCACTTTGCCCGGATTCATGAACATGTGGCCCAGCGCCCGGCGGCCGCTTTTAATGCTGCCGCCCAGGGTAAACGAGACCACCCGGCTGCCGTAAAGCGCCACGATGCTCTGGATGGGGCGGGCGAATTGAATGGAGAGATCGGCCCAGCGCATGCTTTTGGGAAACGGCGTGGCCAGGATGACCTCGGGCAGGATGGTTTTGAGCAGCCGGACGGTGGCCTGCCCGCGGTTGGTCTTGCGGGCGCTCAGGTAACGTCCCTTGTCCGTCTGGACGACCTTCAGGCGCTTGACGGCAACGCCCGCCTTTTCAGCGAATTTGACGGCCGCCACCGTGGGCCGGCCCCCATCATCATACGCGATTTTTTCCGGCGGCCCCATGATATCTTCGGTCACCGTTGCCTGTTTGGGCGCCACCTGGTCCACGATCACCGTCAGGCGCCGGGGCGACCCGCAGGTGCGTGCCCCGCCATGGGCGACGCGGGCCGTGTCCAGCCGTTTCAGAAGGTTCCGGGCCAGAGCGTCCAGGGCGGGCTGGATATATCCTGCCGGGATCTCTTCGGCGCCGATTTCAAGTAGTAGGGTATCCATATTCACCTCAATAAATTAATACAATTTTACGAACCGCTCGACTTTGGTCATTTTTCAGGACGAGGGTCGGACCAAACCGAATGCGTACATCCGTTTCAAGTGTTAAGCCCCGGATAATTTCGACTGAATATAACCGTCAGGATACATTTGCTTAACACTTCTTAATCAACGGAAAACCCATGGCCTCACGCTGCTTCAGGTAGCCCATGCCGCAGGCCCTGGCCAGGTTTCGTATCCGTCCGATGTACCCGGTGCGCTCGGTGACGCTGATGGCACCCCGGGCATCCAGCAGGTTGAAGGTGTGGCTGCATTTGAGGGTGTATTCGTAGGCCGGAAGGACCAGGCCCTTTTCGATGATCCGCTTGCCTTCGGCTTCGTACATGTTGAAGCGGTCCAGCAGCATCTTCACATCGGCGACTTCAAAATTGTAGGTGGACTGTTCCACCTCCTGCTGGTGGTGCACCTGGCCGTAGGTGACCGTCTCGTTCCACTTCAGGTCGTAGACGTTGTCGATGCCCTGGAGGTACATGGCGATGCGCTCCAGGCCGTAGGTCAGTTCAACGGATATGGGAGACAGCTCCATACTGCAGGCCTGCTGGAAATAGGTGAACTGGGTACACTCCATGCCGTCCAGCCACACCTCCCAACCCAGTCCCGAGGCGCCCAGGGTGGGCGATTCCCAGTCGTCCTCCACGAAGCGGATGTCATGCTCCAGCGGGTCCACGCCCAGGGCTTTCATGCTTTGCAGGTAAAGCTGCTGGACGTTGGTGGGGGAGGGTTTGAGCAGCACCTGGTACTGGTAGTAGTGCTGCAGCCGGTTGGGGTTGTCCCCGTAGCGGCCGTCGGTGGGGCGCCGGGACGGCTGGACATAGGCGACATCCCAGGGCTCGGGCCCCAGTGCTTTCAGTGTGGTGTGGTGATGAAACGTGCCGGCGCCCACCTCCAGGTCATAGGGCTGAACCACCACGCAGCCCTTGCGGGCCCAGAATCTGTCCAACGTGAGAATCACATCCTGAAAATTCATACACTTTCCTCGATTGTCCGTATCACTCGTCAAATGACTGAAAAAGTTTATAATCGATTGGGGTTTTCAGATCTGATGCCTTTCTGATAAGCGCTTTACGTACCATTATCGATGGGGTTTAACAAGAGGCGCGTTGGCTCCGGCCGGGACACCTGCATTTTGCCTTCGCCGACACAGGTTTGGCTGGACCGTCCCCCGAAAGAGATTCCTGTGGGAAGGCGCGAATGACTACTGCTGCATGGTTTCACGGGACAATTGATCGAAACGCCCGTTTTCGCGCAGCTGCCGGATGCCGTCATTGAATGCGCGTATGAGGTGTGGCGAGAGCTGCCTGTTGAACACGGCATAGCCGTACACCACATGGAGCGGCCTGGGATGCATGGCGATTTTCGATCGTTCCTGCGGTAAAAACCTGTCCCGCAGCACGCCTTTGATCATTGACTCCGCGCCGACGATCACGTCGATCCGCCCCTTGAGCAGTTTTTTCAGGTTCTGTTCGTCCGTGGGAACCCGTTCGACCGAAATCACGCCGGCTTTTTCAGCCGCCAGATAGGCTTTCCCCCCGTTGACATTGCCCAGTCGGTCTCCGATGCGCAGCCCTTTGAGATCGTCGAGGGTCTCCCAATCGAAGGCTTTATCCCTGCGATGGAATATAACGACCGGCGACCGGGCGACCGGCGCGTCGCTGAAAAGGACCGCTTTCTCACGTTCCGGCGTTTTCAGCCACCCCAGGGACAGGTCTGCAGCGCCTTCTTCGACCATCGCGAATGCACGCTTCAGGGGGAACCATCGGATCGTCGCATCGTGTCCGTGCAGGGCAAGCGCCTCCTTGACCATCTGACACCAGAATCCGCCAGCGGGAAGATGTTCGGCTGCATAGGGAGACACGTCATACTGCACCCAGCGAATGGTGTCGGCAAGCCCCCTTCCCGAAAATGACGCCCAGACCAGTGGTGCCAGCATCACCGTGAACAGTATTTTTTTCATGTTGTTTCCCATCGATGCCGTTGATTGCGTCGGTTATTTCTGGCTGTCCCTGAACAGGCAGGCTGGTCCTTTTCCAGACGAGCAGGATTCAGCGAACGCCGTCTGGGTCCGGACGGCACTCGAGGATTCCCGCTGCGGGGCGCCGGGCAAGCAGCTTTTGCCATTGGGGTTTCAGGGCGGCCACATCATCCTTTTCGCCAAGGGCCCACATGCACCCCCCGCCCCCGGCACCGGTGAAACGGGCGCCGCATCCGCATTGAACGGCGGCCGCCGCCAGCCGGTCGCCCATATCGTCGAGCACCCGCGGGGTCATGGCTTTTCGAATGGCCGTTTCCCGGTTCATGGCATCGGCGGCCGCCGACATGTCCCATCGGGTGAGCGCCGTCTCAAAATCCCGGGTCAGGCGGATGATCGCCTGCCAGCGGTCGCGGCCCTCTGAGCCGATGAACTGCCTGACCCAGGTGGTGTTGACCTCCCTGGACACATGGGTGACGCCCAGATAAGCCACCAGCAGGTGGCGGTCCAGGCGTGCAATGGCATCCGCTTCTATCAGGGTGCGTCTGGCGAAGGGTGCCCGGCCGGGATCGGCCGGCCAGGACCATGCGTTGGCGCCGCCGAAAGCGGCAGCCAGCTGGTCCTGGAGGCCGCAGGGAACGCCGGCGACGCCCTGCTCGATGGCATGGGCCAGAAGCGCCATGCGTTCCCGGGAGAGGGCCTTTTTCCCCATGTGGCCCATCACCTTGGAAAAGGCGGCAATCAGGGCCACGGCCGCCACCGAGGACCCCCCCAGCCCGCTCCTGGGCGGAGAGGCGGATTGGATGTCGATGTGAACCCCGCCGGCGCCGAAATAGTCGGCCACGGCGAACATGAGCCCCAAAGGATGATCATAGGGGGCGGACGCCGGATGGAATGCCGCGTCGGCAAATCCCGCCGACGAGATCTGCACCCGATGGTCCGCGGCCGGACGCAGGCTGACGGTGGTGCGCCGGTCAAGGGCAATATTGACGGTGGATGGGGCCAGGTGCCGCAGCGGATAGTGAAAGCTGCTGATGTCCAGGGTCCCCCCGAAATCGATCCGGCAGGGTGCCGAGGCACAGACGGGGTGCGCTTCCAGAATCGGCCCGATAGTGCCCAGCGTCATTGTGTCGGTCCGGGTCGTCATGGTGGTTGATATCCCTTTGACATATTTGTTTTTTTATTGACCACCTGCCTGATGTTCCTGAGCACCTTCAGGCTCTTGGGGCGTTTGCCGATGTGGAAGGGGACGAAGGATTCCAGGAATGTCAGTCCCTCGGCAACGGCCGTCGGCGTAAACCTGACGCGGGCGGCCCGCTCGAGGCCGCCGGAATCGGTCCACATGAGCTGTTTCAGGGTGCCTTTGGAGATCTTCAGCAGGCCGTTGGCGGGGATCCCGCAACTCGGGCAGACGATGCCGCCTTTGGCCGGGTCCGAGAACACCGACGCATGCCGGATCTGGTCCAGACAGGTCTTGCAGGCATGGCAGTGGTCAAAATTGGGCCGGAATCCCGCCAGCGACAAAAATCGCATCTGAAACAGGATGCTGAGTACTTCAACGGGTGTTTCCCCACTGTTGAGTGCTTCCAGCACGTGCAGCATCAGCCGGTACAGCGGTTCCTGGGGCTCTCCCTCGGCCATCCACAGGTAGATCAGCTCCATCCAGTAGCTGGCATAGGCGGTTTTGACGATACTCTCGCGGATTTTGAAAAACGGATCTTCGAGAGAGGCCTCCTGAAGCACCGGCATGCCTTTTCCCCGCCCCCTGGCCAGGACCACGTTGAGTCGGGAAAACGGTTCCAGCACACCCGGAAAGCGCTTGACGCTTTTTTTGGCGGATTTGGCAATGGCACTGGTTTTGCCCTGTGCCCGGGTGAACAGGGTGACGATGAGATCGTAATCCCCGAATTCGATTCGGCGCAGCAGGATGGCGGGGGTACTCAGGCAGGCCATGGTGTCAGACGCCGAGAAAGCGGGTGGCGATGGTAAAGTAAAAATAGACGCTGATGATATCGATGGCGGTGGTTACAAACGGTCCGGTGGCCACGGCCGGATCGATGTTGAGACGGGCAAAGATCATGGGGACGCAGGATCCCACCAGGGCCGCCACGGACATGGAGCAGACCACCGCCAGACAGACCGCCAGGGCCAGCATGAAGGTGCTGTACTGCATTTGGGCCACCGATCCGATCAGCAGGCCGTAGACGAGGCCGAGGATGAAACCGACGGTCAGCTCCTTGCCCACCACCGTCCAGATGTCATGGATGTTGAGCCGGCCGGTGGCCAGACCGCGCACCACGATGGTCGAGGACTGGGTGCCGATATTGCCGCCCATGCCCATGATGACCGGGATGAAGGCGGCCAGGTAGGTGATTCGGCTCAGGCTGTCCTCGAACGTGCCGATCACGTAAAAGGCGAAGATGCCGCCCAGGCAGCTGGCAAAAAGCCAGGGCAGCCGGATGCGGGTGCTCTTGAAAATGCTTTTGGTTTCCACGAATTCTTCGCCCACGCCGGCCATTTTCAGGATGTCTTCGGTGGCCTCTTCGCGGAAAATGTCGATGACGTCGTCCACGGTGACGATACCGACCAGCCGGTTGCTGTCGTCCACCACCGGTACGGCCAGGATGTCGTAACGGGCCACCAGCTTGGCGACTTCCTCCTGGTCCATGTGGGTCTGCACCGAAAGGACGTCGGTGGTCATGAAGGCCTTCAGGGGCGTCTGGGGCTTGACCACCACCAGCTGGCGCAGGGAGCACACGCCCACCAGGTTGCCGTATTCGTCCACCGCATAGAGATAAAAGGGCATCTCGACGTCGGCGAACTCCTTCTGGATCTGCTCGATGGCCGCCTTGGCCGTGATTTCCTGATTCAGGGCAATGAAGTCGGGGTTCATGATGCCGCCGGCGGTATCGTCCTCGAAGCGCATGAGGTCCTCGACTTCGTCGGACCCCTCTTTCTTCATGCGCTTGAGCAGGCTGCTGGCGGTTTCGTCGGGAAGCTGGTTGAGCAGATCGGCGACATCGTCATTGGGCATGTCATCCAGGATCGCCACGACCTCATCCGGATCCATGCCGTCGATGAATTCAATGAAGAGATCCTCATCCAGTTCGCTGAACAGGATTCCCTTTTGCTCGACGTCGTCGATCATGTCGAACAGAAGCCGCCGGTCCTTCAGCGGCAGGTCCCGGAACAGGATGGACAGGTCGGCACCATGGGTTTTATTGACGATTTTGCGAAGCCGGCTGCTGGCACCGCGACGCAGCAATCGTTTGATGCTGACGGTCAGTATTTTTTGGCGATCCTGCTGCATCAGATTAACGTGTCGAGATTTAGGGTGTTCGTTTTCAGGGTGATGTCCGGCCGGTGCGATCAGACGCAAGGCGTCGGTTCATGGAATTTTCAGGCTGACCACCTGGCCGCTGTCACCGAATATTTTTACCGGCCGTTCATCCAGGAATATCCTCAATCCGGTGGCGTTGCCGATCAACAGGTTGAAATCGGTCGTTCCTTCCAGTTCCAGGCGGTCCTCGGGCTTCAACTCATAGGATCGGGCATTCTGGCCGTCCACAATGACTTTCAGCCAGGTCTGTTCCACGGCGACCACCTGAAGCTTCAATTTGCCCGTCGGTTTTTCCACGAACAGGCCGCTTGCGGCCGGAGCGGTCCCGCCGGCGGATGGCTCCGGCGCAGCAGCCTGTTCAGGCGCGACGGCGCCCGGGTGCGGTTCCGTATCGGGGAAAAAATTGGTGTACCGCACCAGCAACAGGATGCTGGTGATTACCCCGACGGCCATCAGTGTGCGGCGCAGCAGTCCTAATTTTGCCCGCCGTTTCAGGCGCCGCTGTTCGACGGTGGCCTGCTGTTCAAGCTCGGCCGTGTACAGGGCCATGGCCACATCCGCATTGGCTCCCGTGGCATCGGCATAGGTGCGGATGAAGCTTTTTACGTAGGCCCGCGGGGGAAGCCGGTCAATGGCATTTTCCTCCATGGCCCTGAGGCAGTGCGCGGCAATCTTCGTCTGCTGGGCGACCGTTTCGATCGCCAAACCCTGTTCAAGTCGAAAGCCCTGCAAGTAGCTTCCAAACGTTTCCTGATTGGTTTTCGATTCCATAGAAGAACCGCTATATCCAAGGATCGTGGGCCCGATCCCGGTCAGTGTCAGTCCCCAAACGGCAATGCTTCCGGACGGCTGCCTTCTGCGAGTGCCAGTTTTCCCGGCATCCCTGCCGATGCCGGTGGCAAAAGCCTTTGCCTGGTTTGATCGTGGCCGGAACCGCCCCTTCCCGGGCGGACACTAATTGATGATTTTGATGTGAGACCCATTGCGCAGATCCTCCAGCCAGGAGATGAATTTCTGGTCTACCACCTCGGCAAAAAGCTTCTGGTGGATCTCCGCCCTGACGCTTTCCAGGGGCTTGCCTTCTGTGCGGCTGATTGCTTCCACATAAAAGAGTTGAAATCCCTGGTCCGTGTCCAGCACCCCGGTGGTCCGGCCCGGCTTCAATCCCTCGATCGCCGCCCGGATCTGCGGCGAGAGGGTCTCTTCATCAAACTCACCGATATCTCCACCGTCCGCAGCGGCGGGACTCTGGCTGTCGGTTCGGGCCAGATCGGCAAAGGATTCACCGGCTTCTATCCGTGAGCGGAGCTGTTGCATCCGTTCATGAATTCCGGCCTTTTCGGCATCGGTGGAAAACTCGGGCACCCGCATCAGGATGTTTCTCAAATGGTAGCGGATTTTCCCGCCGTAAAGTTCGGGATGGCTGTCGTAATAAGCCAGGATCTCATCATCGGTGATGACAATCTTGGATTTCACCCGGTAATTGACCAGACGGGTTCGCAGGACCTGCTCCCTGATTTTTTCGCGATACTGCTCCATGGTCATTTGCTCTTTCTGCAAGAAATCGCGCAGGTCCTCGTCCGTAAAGTAGTTGGCCGCTTTTATGCGTTCAATGGTGTTGTCGATGGCGGCCTCATCCACCCGGATGTCGTTGCGCTCGATTTCCTGATCGGTGAGTTTTTCATCCACCAGACGGTTGAGCAAGTCCTCGCGCAATTTAAACAGCATCTGCCGTTCCTGGTCCTCGGTGAACCCCTGTTGACGGATGCGCTGGGCGAAGGGCACCATGCGCTGCCTCAGCTCAGACAGCAGGATGATATCTTCGTTGACCACCGCCACAATCCGGTCGAGCACTTCGGCAGCCGATGAAGCCGTTGCCGTGGCGGAAAATACCAGCATCGACATTACGATCAGTATATTCAAAAAGACATTTCGTTCCAAGGTCATGATTCCTTTTTCCATCCGGCGGAGCCGGCATCAGGGGGACTGGGCACCCGGCTGTAATTATTTTTCCCGTGTGCCTTGGGACTGTTCCCACAGCTCCCAGTTGATCTCTACCGCGTATTTTTTTCGCAGGCCGTTCATCCATTGGGGGTAGGCCGCTTCGACCTTTTCGCGCCGGATCCGTTCCACGATATGGCGATTCAGATCCGTATCCGTGGACTTCTGTTCCGGGGCAGCGAAGTCCGCCTCGTGGGCCTCGATGTAGGCTTGGATATCCTGTGTGGTTATCTCCACCGGTTGAACCAGTTCCCGATCGACGACTTTTTCCATCACCAGGCGCGCCCGAAGCCGATCTTTCCACAGGGAGAAAGGGATGGCGCTTTCCAGCAGCATCTGTTCAAATTCGTCTTCCGGGTAGTCCTTTTTGATTTCATGGACTGCCGCTTCAAGTTCGGTCTCTTCCAGCACGATCCCCAGCTCCGCGGCCCGGCGATCGATAACCAGCTCTTCGGTCATCTGATCGAGCAGGCGCAACCGGGCGTTCGCCAGGGTTTCCGGGTCCACCGACCGGTCGTCGCTGTAGGCAATCCGGGCGGCCTCGAAGGCGCGGTCGAACTGGGCCCGGGTGACGGTCTGCCGGTCGGTGCGGATCAGCACGGCCTCCCCATGGGATGAATCGTCCGGACCTGAGCACCCCGTCGACAGCGCCAGGATGACGAAGCAGGCGGCCCTGCAGACCCTGGCGGCGGCCGATGCCCGACATGACTTCAGCGACGTTTTTGCTGGTCGATAACTTATTGCAAATCTTCTAAATATGGTTCCCATAAACGATCAGGAGTTAACATGTTGCGCTATTTCGATCAAGATGTTTTTCGCCTGGGCCAGAATGGCCCGGGGGGCGCCTTTGGTCAGGGTTGCCTTAAACTGATGGTCCGGCGTGAACCGGTAGGGCCGTCCGCCGGCGGTGATCATCTGGACAATCCCCAGGGGGTGTTGCTGGTGGGCTTCACTGAACGCCAGGCACAGCTGATGGCCGAAGAGGTCGAGGCGCTTGACGCCGGCGCGCACTGACAGCACCCGCAGCATGATCTTGAGCAGCAGGTTTTCCGTCGCTTCGGTGAGGGGGCCGAATCGATCCATCAGTTCCGCTTTCATGTCGGCGATTTCCTTGAGATCGTTCATTTTTGCCAGGCGGCGATAGATGGACAGCCGCTGGTCGATATCGGCGACATAGTCTTCGGCGATGTGCGCGGACATGGGCAGGTTGATTTCCGGCTCCAGTCCTTCGACGATGGGCTCACCCTTGATCTGGGCCACGGCCTCTTCCATGAGTTTGAGGAACATGTCATAACCCACGGCGGCGATGTGGCCGGATTGGGATGCGCCCAGGATGGCCCCGCCGCCGCGGATTTTCAGGTCGTTCATGGCGATCTGGAAACCCGAACCCAGGTCGCTGTGTTCCATGAGCACCTTGAGGCGCTTCTGGGCATCCTTGCCCAGTCGGCTCTCTTCGGGAATGAACAGGTAGGCATAGGCCTGTTCGTCGGACCGGCCCACGCGGCCGCGCAGCTGATAGATCTGGGACAGGCCGAAGCGGTCCGCCCGGTTGACCAGGATGGTGTTGGCCGTGGCCACATCAATGCCGGATTCGATGATGGTGGTGCACACGAGCATGTCGATCTCCCGGTCCATGAAGCGCATCATCACCGCTTCCAGGTCATCCTCCGCCATCTGCCCGTGGGCCACGGCCAGGCGGACCTCGGGCACCCGCTCCTGCAGGTAGGCGGCCATGCGGTCGATGGCATGCACGTTGTTGTGCACGAAAAAGATCTGCCCTCCGCGGGCCAGTTCACTGCGAATGGCCTCGCTGATGACCGTGTCGTCAAACTCGCACACATAGGTGATGATGGCATGACGTTCTTCCGGCGGCGTACGGATGATGCTGATGTCCCGGATGCCCATCATGGAAAGGTGCAGGGTCCTTGGAATTGGGGTGGCGGTGAGGGCCAGTACGTCCACGGTGGTCCGCAGGCGTTTGAGTTTTTCCTTGTGCCGCACCCCGAATCGCTGCTCCTCATCGAGGATGAACAGTCCCAGATCGGCGAAGGCGACATCCTTTTGCAGCAGTCGATGGGTGCCGATGACGATGTCCACGGTGCCCTTTTTGATTTCTTCGACGATGCGGCGTTGATCGGCCTTGGACCGGAAGCGGCTCAGGCAGGCCACCTTTACCGGATAGGCATCGAAGCGCCGGGCGAAGGTGGCATAGTGCTGTTCGGCCAGTACCGTCGTGGGTACCAGCATGGCCACCTGCTTGGCTTCACTGACCGCCAGAAAGGAGGCCCGCAGGGCCACCTCGGTTTTCCCGTAGCCCACGTCCCCGCAGACCAGTCGGTCCATGGGGGTGGGGCTGCGCATGTCGTCCAGTACCGCTTCGATGGCCTTGAGCTGGTCAGGCGTCTCCTCGTAGGGAAAATCCGCCTCGAAGTCGGCAAAATGGCTGTCGGCCGCGCCGTAGCCGTGCCCGGTGTTGACCTTGCGCTGGGCGTAGATCTTGAGCAGCTCACCGGCGATCTTTTCCGCGGACTGGCGCACCTTCTCCTTGGCCCGCTCCCACGATCGGCCCCCCATTTTGTCCAGGGCGGGCATCATGCCTTCCACCCCCATGTATTTCTGGAGCAGGCCCATGCGGTCAACGGGCAGGTAGAGGCGGTCGTCGCCCCGGTAGACAACCAGCAGGAAGTCGTTGACGGTGCCTTCCAGGTTCAGTTTCACCAGTCCCTCGTACTGGCCGATGCCGTGTTCGTCGTGGACCACCAGGTCCCCCTGCTTGAGGTCGGAAAAGGCCAGCAGTTCGGTCCGCACCTTTTTCTTGGCGGGTCGGGGGCGTTTGGCCCGGGGGCCGAATATCTCGGTTTCCGTGACCACCGCCAGCCCGTCGCCCGGCCAGATGAATCCCTCGGACAGGCTGCCCCTGCAGATCCATACCCGTCCCGGCCGGAGTCGCTGGGGGAACGGCGTGCCGGTGGTCGCCGACACGCCGTGGGGGTCGAGGATGGCGGCGAGGCGGCTGACCTGGCGATCGGTCTCGCAGACCATCACCATGGCCTGTCCTGCTTCCTGACGGTCCCCGATCCATCGGATCAGCGGGGCGGCCGGCTGATCGGTTTTTCTGGCCTGCCCCATGGCCAGGACCAGGTCGCTGTTGTCGGTCACATCGGCATCCGTCGTCGGACGGTCATCTATGCCGGCCACTGCCACTGCCAGCGGCGCCAGGCTGATGGCTTCCCGGCGGTCCAGGTGGCCTTCGATCGCTTCCCAGGTTAAAAACAGATCGGCTGGTTCGACGCACAGGTGCCTGTCGTCGCGGGCCTTGTGGTAGTTGACCTGGGCCTGTTGGCTGCATTTTTCGGCGGCCTGGGCCAGTTCGGCCGGATTCTCGGCGATGATGACCGTGTTGTCCGGCAGGTAGTCGAACAGCGTGCCCATGCGGTCGTAGATCAGCGGGGTGAGGCTTTCGATGCCGGGAAAGACCCCCTGCTCCTTGATGCGCTGCACGATGTCCCGGACCGTGGTGCGGGGCAGTTCCAGGTCCAGTGCCCGTGCCCGGAACCGGCCGACGATGGCATCCAGGCGGTCTTTTTCCAGGGTGACTTCCCTGGCGGGCAGAATGATCGCTTCGTTCACATGGTCCTGGCTGCGCTGACTGGCCGGGGAAAAAAATCGGATGGTTTCGGCATAGTCGCCGAACAACTCGATGCGCAGGGGGCTGTCATACAGGGGCGAAAAGATGTCGATGATGCCGCCGCGCACGCAAAAGTCCCCCGGTTCCTCCACCACGACGCTGCGGGTGTAGCCGCCGGCCACCAGTTTGGCCACCAGCCGGTCCGGTTCGATCTCCTCCTCGGCGATGATCAGCTCGGCAAAACCGGCGAGCACCGATTTGGGAATCAGCCGCTGGCGCAGGGCGGCGGCCGTGGTCACCGTGGTCTGCCCCCGGTGCCCGTCGATCATGCCGTACAGGGCCCGGATGCGCCGTGCCGCGGTTTCGTTGTGGTAGGACATGAATTTGAACGGGGAGATATTGTATGACGGGAAGTGAACCACCGGCGGGCCCGTTTCCCCGGAAAAAAAAGCGATTTCCATCTGCCGCTGCTCGGCGGCTTTGGTCGATGCGGTCACCACCAGAACGGGCCGTTTGAGCCGGCTGCGGATGCGGGCTGCCAGGTGCGCACCGGCACTGCCGGCCATGCCGGTAATCACAAGGGGGCCGGTGCGCCCGGCAATGTCCCCGATCAGTCTGTCCGATGCACTTTTTGCTTGCTTTTGGTCCATAAACACTATACGAAATCTTTCTGTTTTTTCAGCCACCGTAGCTCAGTTGGTAGAGCAACGCACTCGTAATGCGTAGGTCCGCGGTTCGACTCCGCGCGGTGGCTCCATAGCCACTTTCGGGTTCCCCCTTGTGCGTATTGCGGGAACCCGTTTTTTTTCAACAGGGCGCAAAGCGGTTCCCGGTGCGGCGGATGTTCTCCGATGGGCCGTCTTAATAGCCCAACCCGTGCCGGTTTTGCAACCGCCGTCTGCGGTTGTCGGCCTTTCCCGCGTCAACACGATACCGATCGGTCAACCCCGGCGTCGCAACAGGAGACATGATCCATGCAGCTTTCACCCCAGCAGCAAGCCGCTGTCGAACATACCGGATCGCCGGCCCTGGTCGTGGCCGGCGCCGGGTCGGGAAAAACCCGTACCCTGACCGCCAAATTCGCCCACCTGGTCCAATCGGGCCTGCCGCCGGAACACATTCTGGCGATTACCTTTACCAACAAGGCGGCCGAAGAAATGAAGGGCCGCCTGATTCAGATGACCGGAATGGGGCTTTCGCGCTTTCCCTGGGTGCGCACTTACCATAGTGCCTGTTTCCAGATCCTCAAGGCACACAGCGACCGCCTTGATTTCCATCCGCCCCTCCAGGTCTTTACGACCTACCACCAGCAAAAGACGGTCAAGGAGGTGCTGCTGGGCCTCAATTACGATAAAAAACACGCCATGGGGGTGCTCGGGCAGATTTCCAACGCCAAGAACAGCGGGCATCCCGGTGCATATTTTGACCGCCATCCCCGGCAGGGCAACATCCGCCTGGTCGATGTCTACCAGAAATATGAAGCGCGCCTGAAGGCGGCCAATGCCGTGGATTTCGACAACATCCTGCTGCTGACCCGCAACCTGCTGCGGGACCATGCGGACATCCGGGAGCGCTACCAGGCCGAATTCCAGTACATCCTGTGCGACGAATACCAGGACACCAACGACCTGAACGAGGAGATCACCGCCCTGCTGCTCAGGGACGGGAACCTGTTTGCCGTGGGCGACGACTGGCAGTCCATCTATTCCTTCCGGATGAGCAACGTCAGCCACTTTCTTTCCTTCAAGAAGAAGTACGCGGGCGCCCGGATTTTCAGGCTGGAGCAGAACTACCGCAGCGCCGACGAAATCGTGCAGCTGGGCAACCGGGTGATCGGCCACAATGAAAGCCGCATGGAAAAGGATTGTTTTTCGGAAAAGGAAGGCGGGGTGGTCGAAACCCATGAATTTGTCACCGACCAGGAGGAGGCCCGCTGGGTGGCGGACAAGGTTCGCAGCATGGTGCGCATGAACATCCCATACGAAAAGATGGCGGTGCTCTATCGCACCAAGTTCTGCAGCCTGCCTTTCGAGCAGGCATTTCGCCGGGCGCACATTCCCTACCGCATGATGGGCGGCAAGGGCTTTTTCGACCGGGTGGAGATCCTGGATCTCAACTGCTATATCACCGCCGCGGTGTTCGACAAGGACGACACGGCCTTCGAACGGGTCCTCAACACGCCCAAGCGGGGCATCGGCCCGGGCACCGTGAAAAAGATCTCAGGGATGCGCAGCGGATCCATGAGCCTGAAAGAGGCCGCCCGGCAGGCGGTGGCCGAACGGGTGCTCACGCCCAAACTGTACAACGGGCTGAAAGCGCTCCTGGCGCTGCTCGACGAGATCCGGGACCTGGCCCCCGACGAAGCCATCCGGCGAGTGATCGCCCGCACCGGATACATGGATCACTTGGAAAACTACACCCGCTCCAATTCCATGGATTTTACCGCCCGGCAGGAAAACATCGACCAGCTGATCCACGCCGCCTCCCAGAAAGAGACCATCGTGGACTACCTGGAAGAGGCCGCCCTGGTCCGTGAGGACAAGGATGACGAGGAGGAATCCGCCGGCGTCAACCTGTCCACCGTTCACGGTGCCAAGGGCCTGGAGTTTCACACGGTTTTCGTGATCGGGTGCGAAGAACAGCTGTTTCCCCACTGGCGGTCCATGGACAGCGCCGACGATCTGGAAGAGGAGCGCCGGCTCATGTACGTGGCGGTGACCCGGGCGGAACGCTGCCTGTTCATCACCTCCGCCAATTTTCGCAAGGGCCAGTTCAACCCCCGCAGCCGGTTTCTGGAAGAGATCGATTCGGTCCTGTCCGAGTGATCTCACAGGCGTCTGGCTCGTTTCTGCATCATATGAACTTGACATCATCCGGCCTTGCGTATATTTCTAATAGCTGTATGATATCATTAAACAAAGCGGTGTTTCACCGATAATTGACAGTCTCTGGAGCCGCTGGCCCGGTCGAGGGGCGGCGGATCAGTGGTGCAATGAACTGTATCGACGCGATAGAAGGGACGGCCAAGGCGTTGCTGGAAAAATTCCTGGATGTGTCCACCGAGTACCGTCTGGACGAGAGTGAATACATCCGCAATGTCAAGGCGGTGATCGACGGCGTGGGCCTGTTTGTCAAAAACAATCCCGAGGTCTGTGACGCACCGGAGCTGATCCGGGGGGTCCTGTACGATTTTGCCAAAGCCCAGTGGCTGGCATGGCTGGAAAAAACCGTCGACCCCGAACAGGAGGCGGGCGCCCGGTGCGATGCCGAGTACCAGGCGTATTGCTACGATTATGTGTATTCCCACGGCAACTACCCGCGCTGACCGGCAGGGGCCCCGGAACCGGCACGGGGATTCCCGGGGGCGATCAGAACACTGAACCTGAATCCGGCAAGGAAGTTCTCAAATGACCGAAACCGATGACGAAGCGCTTAAAGCCGAGATCGACGAAATTATGAGCCGGGTGGACTCGATTATGGACAAGGTCGCCCGGGTCATTCCCGAAGACAAGGATGAGAATGACGGCGGGGAGTGACCGGCGCGTTCTTTTTGATCCGGAAACCCTTTTCCTCAGGAGGCGCCATGGCATTGACCAAGAACGATATCGTCGCAAAGGTGAATGACCTGGGTTTCACCAAAAAAAAATCCATCGAGACCGTCGAATCCCTGCTTGAAATCATCAAAGGAAACCTCCAGGGCGGTGACGATGTGCTCGTATCCGGCTTCGGCAAGTTCTGCGTGAAGCAGAAAAAGGAGCGACGGGGCAGAAATCCGGCCACCGGTTCAGACCTGATCCTGCGGGAGCGCAAGGTGGTGACCTTCAAATGTTCGGGAAAGCTGCGAAACAAGATCAATGGCGGCTGATCCCGGCCGCGGACGGTGACCCGCCGGGACGGACGACGCTGCCCTGGGGCTTTACCGCGAGGCCGCTGTCCGCCGCAGCCCCGTAAAACCTGCCCCAACCGAATCCATCCGTTTCCGCCGCCCGGCCACCGGCGAACACCCCTCAGGCCTGCGTTTGCCCCAGCTTGCTGAGAAATGTTTTTCGCCGCAGTTTCATCAGCGCCTCACCTTCTTCCACCAGATAATAGACCGGCTGATTGTTCTCGTCAAAACAGGCGTAAAGGGCGGTATAGCCCTCGTGGTCCGAAACGGCCATTATCCGCCGGACATCGTTGTCAAACCGCTCGCAGACCTCCTCCCAGGGTTCCGGGGATGCGGATGCAATGGGGTCGACGGCCCTGGATGCTTCATCGAAACTGACGTGAAGGGAATTCATGGTGCCTCGTTCCTTTTAGGGGCGCCTGCCTGTCATGTCGCGACCGGCGCAGATGAATCAGCTGTCGAGGATGAAATCGGTGATGTACGGGTTTTCTTTTCGCTCACGGCCCATGGTACTGCCGGGCCGGTCGCCGTAATCGTGACCCGGCCAGATGCGGGTGTCGTCCGCAAGATTCATCAGCCGGGTTTCGATGCTGCGGATGAGGCGGTCCAGCGAGCCGCCTTTCAGATCCGTGCGCCCGGCGTCGCCCACAAACAGGGTGTCGCCGGTAAACAGATGCCCGGACACGAGAAAGCAGCAGGACCCCGGTGTGTGCCCCGGTGTGTGCAGTACCCGGATGGTCGCCGCTCCCAACTGGAGCCGCTCGTCATCGGCAAACAGCCGGTCCGCCACGGTGTCCACCGTCAGCCCGGTCCGGGCTTCAAGGTCCCCGATGTCCGGTGAATCGGCGAAGAAACCGCTGTCTTCGGCATGCATCCAGACCGGCACGGCCAGGGCCGCCCGCAACGCCGCGTTGGCCAGCACGTGATCCGGGTGGCCGTGGGTGTTGAGAATCAGGCAGGGGGTGGCCGCCGCCCGGTCCAGGGCATCGATGATCGTCTGCGGCTCTCCGGCCGGATCGATGATGGCCGCCTGGCCGGTGGACCGGCAAATGACCAGGTAGGTGTTGACCCGAAAGGGGCCCAGGGGCAGCCGGATGATGGTGATGGTGCTCATGACGCCGCTCCGCATTCTCCTCATGGACGGTACAAAAATATTACCGGCTCCCCGCGGCCCTGTCAATCGGCCCTCTGCCCGAAGGATCGCCCTGCCGTTGCGCCGGGATCAAATTGGCCTTACCCTTTACCCATTGTTCTGCATAATCTGGAGGTGGGTATGATGTGGATGCGTTCCGGTGTTTTTCTGCTGGCGGTCATTTTCATGGCCGGCTGCTCAACGGTTCAGGTGAGCCAGGATTACGACCCCCATAAGGATCTCTCGCACTATGGCACCTGGCAGTGGAAGGATCCGGTTCAGCGGGCGACCGGGGATATCCGCGTTGACAATCCGTTGCTCGACGGCCGCATCCGCCGGGCCGTCGAGGCCCACCTGACGGGCCGCAACATCCGCCCTGCCGTGGAACGACCGGATCTGCACCTGGTCTATCACCTGGCTATCGAACGGAAGATCCAGAGCGATTCCTACTATTCATCGGTGGGCGTGGGAAGGTACCACCACCCCTGGTACGGCGGCATGGGCGCCGACACGCGCGTTTACCAGTATGACGAGAGCCGGCTGACCATCGATATCCGTGCGGCCGGGACGGATGCACTGCTCTGGCGGGGGGTGGGGGTGTACCGGTTGAAAACCCATAAAACCCCGGCGGCGGCTGATGCGGCCATGCAGAAAACGGTGGACAGGATCCTGTCTCAGTTTCCGCCGGTGGGGTGGAAGTGACGCGTCGGGACACAAGCGCGTTGATCCGGGGAAAGTCCGTGGACAAAAATCTAAAAACCGCGCCCCGCTAATCAAACCCCTATTGGTGATGGCTTATAGGCCGTGTCGGATGCAGTGGTAAAAACACTTCCGGTGTTTATCCGTTGCTCGGCATCCCTGCTTTTTTGTTGAGCGCCTGCCTTTATCTGCGGTACGTACTCGGGAGCGCATTCCACCGGCATGGCATTGATGAGTTCGATATAGGACCGGGTTAAGTCCTGGGTCCTTCGAATGCTTCCCGAGAGTAAATTGTGTTTTTCGGTTGGAGTGGTTATCGTAAGTAGAAATCAAACATACTAAAAGTGTTTTTTGGAAGGAAAAGGAAATAAATCTAATCGAGCTAAGTATTTCATTAAAATTCGATACGAAATAAGTATTTTGGGTGTTATTTATGATAGTAGAGAAATTCTTGGCAATTATTCCATGGCCGTTCAATTAAAAAGCTGGTCTTTCCAGCTTTTGCAGCAGCAATAGCTGAATTGGGATAATTTTCTAATATGAAATCAAAGTTAATGTCAGTTTGTATTACTTACAAACCCCACTGCAAATTTTCCAAATTTTTCATTAAGCCATTTTTTAGTTTCTTTGTCTGAATATTGTCTATTCGTTGCGAAGATGACGTCCATTAAATTTGAAATAATAGACAATAATTCATTAAAACCGTGGTATACTTCCATAGTTAGTATGAAGTTGCTTATCTGGTAGTATTTTTCAACAGCATCCAAAAAATTAATAGGACCAAGATCATAATCCCAACTAACTACATCATCAGGTTTGCTATTTTAACCATATTCTTCATTAATCCAAGTGCAAACTTGACTGGCATGGTCACAAGCAACACCAGCAATGTCAAATATAAATAGTTTATTTTTCATAAATGAAATCCTTCTGGAAGAAGTTCTTCCATAGTTTTAATACTACAATTAAGTTCGTTACAGGTTATAACTCTTAAGTTAGGTCCACCTACTTCATATAAAGACTGCCTGCACATCCCACATGAGAATGCGAGTTTTTCACTACGAGTGAAAACTGCAATTGCAACCGGATCAATACCACCATTTATGATCATAGAGCTAATTGCAGATCCTTCTGCATGTATTGTGTTTGAATAGTTGTCAAATTCTATATTGCAACCTCTAAATATAGTGCCATTGCGTGTTAAAATGGCTGCGCCGACATTAAAATTGGATAAATAGGCTTTCGCATTATTTGAAGCTGCAATAGCCTCTTTAATTAGCCTTTTATCATCTTTATTTTGATGTTCAAGGATTGGGGCTGAAACCTTTGGGGTTTTATAAGCTTTATGTATCAAAAATCTATAGAGGATAATAAAGAAATACTGGGATAGAATTAGAAACCATTCACCGGTAGAACCGTCAAGAATTTTCTTCGGTACATTGTTATCAGTTCCAATATTTTTATCATATATTATAAATAAAAAATAAATCATTAATAGTGTAAATAGAAAATTTGTTATTTTTGCTTTTTTAATTTTAGAGCGTTCAACTTCACTTAATTCGATTTTTAAATATCTTATGGCTTCCCATGCCCAGTACAAAAGAAACATAAAGAAATAATTTCGGAAAACATTGGATATAGGATATCTGTCGTTAATTAAATACCAATAAGTTCCTAGTAATAAACAATCGACTACATAGCACAAAACATTTGTTTCTTCTGGTCCTTGTACTTTCCCCCAATGATACCCCCACCAGCTTAATAAAATAGAAATATAGGCCAAAAACAAAACAATTGTCTCGTATTTTGTATCAACTTCAGATAATTGGTAAAGGCCAATACCAAATATAACGGAAAATAGAAAAGTAACTAATTCTCTTAATGATTTGTAAAACGTTTCTGTTTTTTCATTGGTATCTAAACGAATTTCACATTTATTTATCAGGGTCTTAATCGCGTTCATTTCACAGTTTCTTTGATTGATAGATAGAAATGAAGAGTGTTAATAGGAGTTTACTGGTGTGTCTCGATATCACATAAGGTATTATTAATCGAACCACCAACTGGAATTTCGATTGTTACCTAATAAAAATATTGAGGATATGGAAACAACTTGTAGATTTTAAAGAAGGCAGCCATATCTATCCTCAAAGTTTTAATAGCTGGTTGGGTGCTATTTGCTGTTGATTGCAGAAGTAGCACTAAAAAACAGCGATAGCATTATCTATTTTTTTGAGAATGGTGAAAAAATACTTAGAATCTTAATCAAAAGTTTCGAAACCATTTCAAAGGAATGTCCTTCATCGCTGGGAGATTTCCAATATGCACTGAATAAAATCACTGAAATGGTTACAGTAAAAATAGTTAAAGGAATCGATAGCACGACCAAGCCGGTATCCATTTTTACCCCCCCATAGATCCTATTGGATCATTTGTGTGCCTTTCATTTAGTGTTGCGGCAATGGTTTTTGGACCCTTGATTGCAATTTAGATGGCTGTCGACAGCCTTTTCAGGGATGACTCTCCCCGGGTCCCGGGTATTTTTGTGCGGATTTCCTTATTCGCCCGCCTTCTCCTCCTGCCCGCACAGATGCCCCCCCATGGCGTTGAGCAGCAGCGTGATGGGGCGGTTCTCCTCGCTGTTGCCCGCAAACCGGATGGGGCCCGGGTGGCGGTAGTGGTCTTCTCCCGGGGCGGCGGCCAGCCAGTGGCCGCGCAGCGCCTGGACCACCCGGAAGGCGGGGGCGTTGACGTCCACGATGCTTTTCTCCAGCACCAGTTCCAGTTTCCCCTTGCGCTCTTCCAGGTGCATGAGCGGGGCAATGGGGATGCCGATGGGGCGCCAGCTGGAAAAATCCTGCTCCAGATTCAGGATGGCGGCCATCTGTCCCGTGGCGCCGTTGGCGATCAGGCTGAATACGGTCCGGCCCAGGTTGTAGGTGTAGATACAGTCGAACCGGGTCGGATCGCTGCCCCGGCCGTCGTAGCCGTAGAAGTGGGTCTGGGTTTTCAGCTTGGGTACGGACTGCTCGAAGATCTTCTCGACCGGCGGCGGAATGGGATCGTCGGCGCCCAGAAAGCCGGCATTGACCAGCGCTGCCGTGAGGGTTTTTCTGGAGATGATGTTTTTTTTGATCATCAGGTAGCGCGCCTGTTCCCAGTTGTCGAAAAGAACGGGGCCGTAGCGCTCCGGGTCCAGCCCCCCCTTCTGCATCGTCTTGGCGAACTGTGCCGCATCGATGCCGATTTTGTAGCGGCCCTTCTCCCTTAAGATATTGAGGTAGTCTTTCACCAGGTCGAGGAGCACTTTTTCCGTCTTGACCTGGGAGAACTGAAAATTGCCGTGGCTGTCCCGTTCGGTGAGCAGCCCTTCCTGGAAGAAAGCGGGAATGTCGTTGAACAGCTCGTCGTCCCGGGCATTCCACACGTTATAGGAGACGTCTTTGCGGATGCCCCTCACCAGGCGGCGCAGGTACTCCAGCTTGTCGTCCAGGGTGGGAAAGGCGGTGTGAAAATCCCGGTCGTGCACCTGGTTGTAGTTGGCGATGATCGTGTTGAACTTGATGATGAAGGTCTGGATCTCGTTGATGAATTCCAGCACCCCTTCGGGGATCACCAGGACGCCGTAGCTTTTTCCCACGGCGGCCCGGTCCATGATGGCGTCACAGATCACCCTCGAGAGGTGCCGCAGGGTCATGCCGTAGGCGGTGTAGTCCACCACGCCCTCCCGTTCGGCTTTTTCGAGGCGGGCATGGTCCACATAGTCGGCCAGGTCCTCGCCGATCAGGGTGATGTTCGCGTGGGTCTGAAGGGCCACTTCCAGGGCCAGGTGGCTGGCCACGCGGCCCATGACTTTGCACACGTGCCAGTACTTCACGTCCGAACTGGCGTCGGTGCACAGGTTGGCGATGGCCTGGGAGAAGGCGCGGGCGGCGGTGTGGAATCCAAAGGACATGGCGCAGAGCACCCGGCCCCGGGCGTCGCGAACCTGAATGTCGCCGTCGATGGTCTTGGGAACGCCGATGACCTGGATGCCGTCGGCAAACATCTCCTGGGCCAGAAAGGCGGCATTGGTGTTGGAGTCGTCCCCGCCGACCACCACCAGGGCGTCCAGCCCCAGTTGCTTGCAGGTTTCCCGGGACAGGGTCATTTTCTTCTCGTTGTCGATCTTGGTGCGGCCGGTCTTGATCATGGTGAACCCGCCCACGTTTCGATAGCGATCCACCAGGTCACGGGTCAGCTCAACGTAGTCGCCGTCGATGATGCCGTCGGGCCCCATGAGGAATCCGAACAGCCGCGTCTGCGAATTGACGCGTCTGGCGGCGTCGAACAGGCCGGCGATGACGTTGTGGCCGCCGGGGGCCGGGCCGCCGGAGAAGACGATGCCGATCCGGCGTGCCTTGCCATAGTCGGCCCCGGCGGCATCGCCGGGGTCATCGCTTCCCACGACCCGCTGCACCGTGTTGCCGATGATGTGGGACAACCGGCGGCGGGCTTCCTTGTCGATGTCGAACTGGTACCCGGGGTCGGTTTCCAGGGTGGTGAATTTCCGGTCGAACACCTCACACGCCGGGGGCTGGTAGGCGATTCTCTCCTTCAGTTCCAGATTGACATCGGCCACGGCGTCCGCAACCGCGGGGTGGTCGAGCAGTTTATCGAGTCGGATGGTGGATGGTTCCGGCATTCAGCCCTCCTGGACGGATGATGGTTCGATTGGGTGGATGGCGCCTCCGGTGGCGGGAAGCGGTCAGGCCAGCTGGATCAATGGGTGTTCTTTTATCCCCGGGCGCGGCATCAAGTCAAGGCCATAGTCCCCCCGGGAACGGCCGCAGCCGGTGTGCAGAGAACCTTGACAGCAGCGTATGGGCCGTTTATTGAAGGCTTTTAATTTTCAACCCCGGAGGATCGGCACCACCCATGAAACCCATTTTAATCGTCAAGACCGGCGGTACCTTTCCGGATATGGCGGCACGGCTCGGTGACTTTGAAGACTGGTTCATCGCGCGCATGGACCGGTCGGCGTCCGCCATCGAAACGGTCAGTCCTTTTTCCGGGGGCGTACTGCCGGAAGCGGCGGGGCTGGGCGGCATCATCATCACCGGGTCCCACGACATGGTGACGGACAGACACCCGTGGAGCGAGAAGACCGCCGGGTGGCTCAAACAGGCGGTCGAAGCGGATATTCCGGTTCTGGGGGTCTGCTACGGCCATCAATTGCTGGCCCACGCCATGGGCGGTGTGGTGGGTGACAACCCGCGGGGGCGGGAAATCGGTACGGTCACGATCCGGCTTACCGAACCGGGGCGGCAGGACCCCCTGCTCGGCGGCCGGCCCGAAACGTCGCTGCCCGTGCATGCCTGTCACAGCCAGAGCGTGCTCGAACTGCCGGCCGGGGCCACCCTGCTGGCCGCATCGGATATGGACCCCCATCACGCCTTTGCCATTGGGCGGCGGGCCTGGGGGGTCCAGTTCCATCCCGAGTTCGACGGCCGGATCCTTCGGGAGTACATCAGGTGCCTGAGCGCCGAACTGGGTCAGCAGGGCCAGGATGCGGACCAGCTGATGGCGGGTGTCCGGGAAACGCCGGAAAGCGAAGCGCTGCTGCGCCGGTTTCAGGTCCTGAGCGCCTGACCCGCGGGGATGGGGCGGCCTTCGCTGCCAATCAGGGCTTTACTTTGTCCCTAACTTATTATAAAAGTTGATTGTCTTTGTATCCATCATTTTTTAGTGAACGGCATTTATCCCTGTGGATGGATGACACTTCGGGGTTCTCCCGAAATGGCTTTTTCTTCAGCGGCACTGTGGATCCAGCCGCCGGCCGGCGGCTTCGTTATGTTTCAATCTATCTAAGGAGGAGGAGCACGTATGAAAAGAGGTTTATTTACCGCACTGGCGATTGTTGCCGTCCTGACCTTCTGCATGGGATCGGCCTTCGGCGCGGACATCGAACTGGCCAAAAAATCTCACATCCAGAAAATCCTGGAGCGCGGTGAATTGCGCGTCGGGTTCGAGTCCGGTTACATGCCCTTTGAAATGACGAACAAAAAAGGTGAGTTCATCGGCTTCGACATGGATTTCGGACGGCGGATGGCCAAGGCCATGGGCGTCAAGTTCGTTCCCGTCAACACCGCCTGGGACGGCATCATTCCCGCCCTGGTCACCGACAAGTTCGACATCATCATGGGCGGCATGACCATCACCCAGGAGAGAAACCTGAAAGTCGCTTTCTCCAACCCCTACATCGTCGTGGGGCAGGCCATTCTTCTCAACAAGAAGCACGAAGGCAAGGTCAAATCTTACAAGGATCTCAACGATCCCAAGTACATCCTCACCTCCCGCATGGGCACCACCGGTGAGCAGGCCATCAAACGCATGATTCCCAAGGCCACCTATAAAGGGTTCGAGTCCGAGGCCGAAGGCGGCATGGAAGTGATCAACGGCAAGGCCGATGCGCTGGTTTACGATCTTCCCTTCATCGGTGTTCTCTACTCCAGCCAGGGCCAGGGCAAGACCGTATTTCTGGATCAGCCGTTCACCTACGAACCGCTGGCCTGGGCCATCAACCAGGGCGACCCGGACTTCCTGAATTTCCTGAACAACTTCCTCATGCAGTGCAAGGGAGACGGGTTCTACGAAAAAGTTTACAATAAATGGATCCTGAGTTCGGACTGGAAGAAAGAACTCGAATAATCGATTGACGTGAACAGATTGGTGACCATGATCCACCCACAGGCCGGCCGGATCCTTTTCGGCCGGCCTGTGTTGCCATGGCGCCGGATCCCGACAGCCCCCTGAACCCACTGCCCCCACGCGTTTACCCCAGCAGGAAGAAGATGCAACCATGAGCGATGAAAACAATCAACGGATTACGGGACGACCCGCCGGCTACAACAAGTGGGTCATGGTTTTCTGCTTTGGCGTGCTGGTATTTCTGGGCTTGTTCTACTACGCCACCCAGAAGATCCAGTACAACTGGAGATGGAACCGCACGCCCATCTATTTTGCCTACCAGGACGACATCGATATTACCTCCGAGGTCGACGGCGAAGTGTCTTCCATCCGGACGGAAGGCAGCGAGGTGATCATTACGGTCAAGGGGATCGGTGAAGAGGAAAGCTATACCGCTCCCGCCGAGAGCCTGCGGGTGACCGAAGGGGAGTTCATTTCCCCCGGGGATAGCCTGGCCCGCTACCAGCGCTGGAAACCCGGCCTGCTGGTCATCGGGTTGTGGATCACCCTCAAGATCAGCGTGCTGGCCACGATATTGGGCGTGATTATCGGCATCATCAGCGGGTTGATGCGCATTTCCGACAACCCGGCCCTGCGCTGGACATCCATCGTCTATGTGGAACTGATCCGCGGATCTCCCCTGATGGTCCAGATACTGATCTGGTACTTCGTCCTGGGAACCCTGATCAATGACCTCTTATATGCCTACGGGTTCGGGCAGATCCCGGCCCTCTGGTACGGCGTCGCCTCCCTGGCCTGCTTTGCCGGCGCCTACGTGTCGGAAATCGTGCGGGCCGGCATCCAGTCCATACACCGCGGCCAGACCGAGGCGGCCCGATCACTGGGCATGACCTATGCCCAGTCCATGCGATACATCATTCTCCCACAGGCCCTTCGGCGGATCCTGCCCCCCCTTGCCGGACAGTTCATCAGCCTGATCAAGGATTCCTCTTTGCTGGGGATCATTGCCATCCGCGAGTTGACCAAGGCGGCCCGGGAAGCCGTTACGGCAACGCTGCAGCCCTTTGAAGTCTACATCCTTCTGGGGCTTTTGTACCTGGTGCTTACCTTTACCCTTTCCATGTACGTGCAACATCTTGAGAGGAGGATGGCGACATCGTGATACAGGCAAAAAATGTATATAAAACCTTTTATGCGCCCCATGAAATCAATGCACTGGTGGATGTGACGGCCAACATCGCAGCCGCTGAGGTGGTGGTGGTGATCGGTCCCTCGGGTTCGGGAAAAAGTACCTTCCTGAGATGCCTCAACCGCCTGGAACATGCCACCAGCGGACATATTTTTATCGACGGGATCGACATCCTGGCCCAAAAGACGGACATCAACAAAATCCGTGCGGAAGTGGGCATGGTTTTCCAGTCGTTCAACCTGTTTCCCCACAAGAGCGTTCTGGAAAACGTGACCCTGGCCCAGAAAGTGGTGCGCAAACGGTCGGGCGGCGACAGCGAGAAGAAGGCCATGGCCCTGCTCGAAAAGGTGGGGATCGTTGACAAGAAAGACGTCTTTCCGGACCAGCTTTCCGGCGGGCAGCAGCAGCGGGTGGCCATCGCGCGGGCCCTGGCCATGGACCCCAAGGTGATGCTTTTCGACGAGCCCACCTCGGCGCTGGACCCGGAGATGATCGGGGAAGTGCTCGACGTCATGAAAACCCTGGCCAAGGAGGGCATGACCATGGTGGTGGTGACCCACGAGATGGGCTTTGCCCGGGAAGTGGCCGACCGCGTGATCTTCATGGATGCGGGCGCCATCGTGGAGGAGGGGACCCCGGAGCACTTTTTCGTCAACCCCACACACGACCGGACCAAGCTGTTCCTCAGCCAGATACTGTAAGGGCGACGGTTTGTGGTTCCTGGTTTTTAGTTTGCGGCTGGAGGGGAGGGACAGTTCGATAGGGCCGGTTTAATTTGTCCGGCTGGTTCGATTGGATAGAAAAGAGGGAACGCCTCCCGACCTAAACGCCTTCAGCCCGAATCCTGCCGAAATACAGGCCCGGATGCATGCGCATCCGGGCCTTCCTGGACTTACCGCTTCTCTACCGTCTCGCGGTATTCCACCCCCCGCCGGGCCAGGCCGTCGAGGATGAACGCCACGCATTCCGGCACCATGCCGATGCGTTCCGGAGGGGTCACCCCCTTCTGGCTGAAATGGCCGTCCCTGATCAGCCGGACCGCCATGGTGGCCGTATAACCGGTGGTGCGGGCCATGGAGTGGACCCGGGTCGCCGGGTCGTAGCGATCAAAAAGGTCCCAGGTATACCGGATCCGCCGGCCGGCTTTTTCACCTTCGACGACAATTTTCATCAAGGTGATGTCCACCTCCCCTTCCTTCAACTGCCACATGGGAAAGAGCAGTCTGGCGGTCAGGTCCAGCGGCCGGATCATGGCACCGTTGACTTCCACGGGCGCGGTGCTGAAAAAACCCGATTCGCGCAGCACGGCCATCTTCTCGATGTGGCCGGGATAGCGCAGGGTCTTTTCTTTCATGTTTGGAATCTCAAGCGTTTTGACCAGCGAGCGAAGCCCGTCGGTATTGAAGGCCTCCAGCGTACCGACGCCCGGAAAATCGATATACTCCGGATCGCTGAGCGCCGGCCGCTTCACCATCGTCCCGTTCTCCACGTAAAATGCCGGCCGTACATACTCCTCAATGACATCGATCGGCGAGAACACCGCCTTGTACTCATAAGGCCACCGGCGGATTTCGGGCAGGCCGCCCACGTAGATGATGGCGGAATCGGTGCGGTCCAGACGGCTGTGGCAGTGGCCCGTCAGCATGTTGCTCATGCCCGGCGCCACCCCGCAGTCCACCACCGCCGTGACGCCCTTTTCCCTGGCAGGGGCGTCCAGCAAAAGCGGGTCTTCGGGACAAAAAGCGATATCGACGACATCTTTTCCCGCCTCGATGATGGCTTTCAGGGTGGCAAACCCCATGAAACCGGGAACGGCGCTGACCACGATGTCCGCACCGTCCATGACCCCTGCCAGGGCCGTTTGGTCGGCCAGGTCTGCCTTTACGGTTTGAATGCCGTCCTGTCCGCTCAGTCGGGCCAGGGCCGTGTCGCTGATATCGGCCACGGTGACCCGCACGCCGGCGTCACCGGCAAGGTCCTTTGCCATGGGGGCACCGACGAGTCCGGCGCCGAGAACCACGATGTTCATCGTTTTCTCCCTCTGGGGTTATTTTAAATGGTTGTTGAGGTATTCGAAATCTTCCGTCAGCCGGCCGTTGTAAACGATCACCGCCTTTTTGATTTCGGGAGGCAGCCCCGACGCATCGAGGGTGCCGCCATAGTCGGCCGCCAACAAGGCGGGCACGAACGGTTTCAACTGGTTGCTGAAAAACGTCGAACTGTCGTTGGGCAGTTCACAGGGCAGGTTGTCCACCGCCAGCAGGACGATCCCGTCTCCCAGGTGGCTGTCGCTGGTGGTTGCCGCCGCGGGATTCACCCGGTAGGCCGGCATGTCGCTGTCGGTCGACTTGACGTTGCACTCGATGGAACCGAAGGTGTCGCAGGTGATGTCTGCTATGCCGCCCAGCTTGGGAACCGGGGTGGCTTCGGCCAGGCGCTTCAACGCCTGCCAGGTGACGAACCGGGGGTAGCGTTTCTCCCAGTATACCGCGTTGACCAGAAGGGTGAAGCTGGGCAGGAACTGCTCGAACCGGCTCTCGTAGCGCTCCGGATGATCGTAATACGACTGGAGGTCGAAGGTGGTGCCGGCGGCCCTGGGCCGCACCAGATCCTGTTCCCTGAACACCGTCAGGTATACGGTATGGCGGTCGCCGCGACTGTCGGCAACGAAGGCATTGACGTCGTCGGCGGCAATGCGTTCGGTCGGCAGGCAGTCGAAGATCTGCTGGGCGCCTTTGGACACATTGCCGTAGCCCAGGATGCCCACGGTGAAGGGGCACAATTGCGCAGGCAGGCCCTCCCGGCGAATCGTCCGGCCGATGTCGGCGAGGTGCGTCCTGGCCGCTTCGACCGATTCGTACTGGTGTGCCCGCCTGACCGCGGCAAAGGGGGTGTCGATGCCTTTGTCGGCCCAGTGTTCGCCCATGAGCGAGAGGATGTCGATGGCTCCGGCATCCCCGGCATAGGGCCCGAAGTAGATCAGCCGGCGGCCCTGTTCATCGGTGATTTTCTCATAGTCGATCAGGGTCGATCCGCTGTCGATGATGCGCTGCAGAAGGGGCATGTTGTCCGACTGTCCCTTGATGGTATGGGAGAAGAAGAGATAGGTCTTGCCGTCAATAATCTTTTCGATGGGAATCTCTTTCACCCCGAAGATGACATCCCCGTCGGCCATGCCCGTACAGGCCGAGGCCCCGGCTGCCGTGTACCGGTCCATGCCGAAAAAGCGCTTGTCCGACGTCTCCACAAAGGCCCGTCCGCCGGTGGCTGCCAGGATATCTGCCAGGTCTGCCGGGACGATGGGCGCCCGCCGCTCCCAGCGGTTTTTGTCTTCGGCCCGGATCAACAGTGTCTTCGTCATTTTCAGTCTCCCCAATAACTGCGTTCGTCGGCGTCCAGGTCGGATCGCCGTTCATTGAAGCGGATGCCCATGCGGCTGCATTGGGCCAGGATGGGTTCATAGATTTGTGGATATACCGGCCTGAGTACGCCGGTCAGGGTGATCTCCCCGTCGGCCAGAAGGCCGGCGGCAATGCCTACCGGGTAGCCCACGGTGCGCGACATGGAACTGTCACCGCCGGGAATGCCGCAGTCGATGAGGGTGGACTGGATGCGCTGCCGGGGCAGGTCGGGGTAGATGGCTTCGAATTCGTGGTGCATGACCAGCAGGTCCATTTCGCCATCGTCGTAGACCAGCCGGTGCTTGAGCGTGTGAGCGAACATGTCGAAGACCGATGCCGTACCGATTTTCAACCGGCGGTCGGAGAGCAGCCCCAGCCACTCCAGTTTTTTGAGGGTCAGGGAGTGCTCCGCAATGTTGAGGTAGGCGGCCACCCCCTTGCGAATATCTTCCGCCCGGCAGTTGACGATGTTGGCGATCACCTCGCGGGGGGTGAGTTCATCGAAATCGAATTTCATCTGCTGGTTGAGAAGTCCCAGTTGCTTGATGAAATCCCAGGTCTCGCAGTAGCCGATGTTGCGCAGGGTTCCCCGGTACATGCCGGCGGCATCCCGGATCCCGTAAATGTCAAGGTAGGGAAGGGCGTCGCGGTTGACGTAGGCTTCGAAAACGCCTGCGCCGGGAACACTTTTCAGCCAGTAATGCCTGAACAGTTCATCCCCGGGAACGTCGATCACCTGACCGTGCTCTTTGTAGCGACCGTCATTGGTGGCTGCCAGCATGGCTCCTTCCGGACTCCAGGAGAACTTGTATCCCAATGGATTGTTGTTGTGCTCCAGGGCGGGCAGGCCCCCGCAATAGGAGAAGAAACTGTCGATGCGGCCGCCGTCCCGTTGGACCGTGTCGATGATCTGCATGGCCGACATGTGGTCCAGGCCCGGGTCCACCCCCACCTCATTCAGGAAGGTAAGGCCCTTTTCCTTTGCCCGGGCATGGAGGGCCTGCATCTCCTCCTTGACATAGGAGGCGGTGACCAGGTGCGTGCCGTGGGCCAGGCAAATCGCGGCGATTCGCGGGTGCAGGGTCCACGGCAGTAGGCTGACCACGATGTCGGCCGCCGAGACATGCCGGTCCAGCGCTTCCGCATCGGCCACATCCAACCGGACGGCGCGGCCATTGGGGTGTCCGTCGATGATGGCGTCGGCCTTCTCCACGGCCTGATCGGCCAGGACCACCCGGACGCCGCCTTTTTCGAGCAGGTATCGAACCGCAGGTCGGGCCACCAGGCCGGCGCCCAATATCAGTATCTGCTTCATGGGTCCTCACTTTACGGGCCTGCTCGCCCCCGGATGGGCAGGCAGGAAATAAGAATTGACAAGACGATTCAGGAATATACGGCTGCCCCGGGAAAAATGTTGTCACGAACAGGACAACATCTACCAATCCGGTCGGTTGGTGTCAAGGGAATTCAGGCCCGGCCCGGGTGGTCTGTTGGATGGGGATGACGATATCGCATTGGCTATACGAATGCAGAGAAGGAAAAGGGTGCAATGACACGTGAACTTGTTCCACGGGCCAGGCGTTTTCTGGCCCATGGATTCCGATCGCTTAATTGACCTCGACGTATTGTCCATCCTTTACCTGGAACACGGCAAACCCCACCCCGATGGCGTCGCCGCGTTGATCGAAGCTGATATGCCCCAGGGGGGTATCGAAATAGTTGCTCCGCAGCGCCTTGGAAACCGCCTCATAGTCGGTGCTGCCGGCAATTTGAATGCCTTCCAGAAGAGCGGTCGCCGCCGCGTAGGCGTTGAGGTAAAAGGCCCCGGGATCCGATCCGTAGGCCTTGCGGTGCGCCTCGATGGCAGCGATGGCCAGCGGGTTGCCCGTGGTGTCCGTGGGGCCGGTGGCGTAAACGCCCTCGGCATACCGGCCGGCCACTTTGATGAACGTGATATCCTTGACACCGTCATCGGAAATGAAGATCGTCTTCATTTTTTTCCGGCGCATCTGCTGGACCAGCTTGGACGCCTCGGGGTGAAAACCGCCGTACAGGAGCACGTCGGCTCTGGTGCGTTTGACTTTGTTGATCACTGCCGAGTAGTCCACCGCACCGGGGGTGATGCCTTCAAAAAGCACCAGTTCGCCCCGATCGTCATTTTCCAGAAAGCCTTTGGCGAACACGGCCAGCCCTTTGCCGTAATCGCCCTTGTCATGTACGATGGCGATTTTTCCGGCCTTGAGTTCATTCAGGCAGAAATCGACCTGGGTCCGGGCCTGGGCATCGTCCGGGGCAATCGTCCGGAAGAAGTTGCCGTGCTGGCCGCTTTTGGTCAGGTCGGTGTTGGTGGCGGAGGGGGACATGAGGATCACCCCCTTGGTGGCATAGATTCCCAGCGATGCCTTGCACGGCCCGCTGCAGATGTGCCCCAGCACCACGCTCACGTCTTCGGTGAGCAGTTTGGTGGCCACGTTGACGGCCACTTCGGTCTTGCACTGATCGTCCTCGACCACCAGTTCCACCGGTTTTCCCAGTACGCCGCCCCTGGCATTGATGTTTTGGACCACCAGTTCGGCGGCCTTTACCGTGGGAATGCCATAGGAGGCCAGATCGCCGCTGTGGGCGCCGGCGACGCCCATCTTGACCGTGCCCTCCGCACCGGCCGCCGGCCCACCATACAGGGCGCCCGCAAGCAACACCATCACCATCGCCGCCATTCGCTTCCCTCGTCGCATCATTTTCTCCTTTTTCAGTTTTCGTAATTCAGTTCAAGTCCCACGCCGACCTCCTGAAGGTCGGCTGCCCGTGACAATGCCAATCGGGATTTCAAATCGGTGCAGTGGCAGGCGTGGAGGGTTTTCGGCTCCCACGCCGCCAGCTTTTCAACGGTTTTGTTCAACTGCTTTTGGGTCGGATCCAGCAGGTGGAACCCGCCGATGATGTCCGCCAGGCGGGTGTCGTCACAGACCCGCATGGCCTGGGCCACCGTGTTGCAGATGCCCGCATGGGCGCACCCGGCGATGATCACCAGCCCCCGAGACGACCGGTAGGCCAGGGATGAATCATCCAGCAGAAAATCATCCGTTTCGGTATCGGCCTGCCGGATGCGGCCGATGGGATCGCAAGCCTCGAATTCGTTTTCTCTTTGGATCTCTCCTAAAAATACCAGGTCCGGATGCAGCCACTGCGGTTTCCGGGACAGCTGCAGTTCAAAATACTGGCGGACCGTTTCCTCCGGCACCAGACAGCCGATATCGCCGAGGCCGGGGATGAAGCGCCGGTCGAATATGGACGGATGGGCGACCAGGGCGGGGCATTTGAGCGGTCGGTTTTCGAACCGCCGTTCGGCATAGGCCTGGATCAGATGCTGCAGCCCCCAGGTGTGGTCCAGGTGGGCGTGGGAGAGCACCACCGTGTCGACATCGAGCACGTCGATGCCCATCTTGGCCGCATTTTTCATAAAAACGTCCGAGTAGCCCGTATCGAAGAGCACCCGCCGGTCATCGATTTCAATGTAGAAGGCGACTCCCGGTTCGGCGAGGAAATAGCGATCGATCAGGGTGTTGTTGTCGACCAGCACCGTCAGTTTCACATGTATACCTCCATGTTGGGCGCCGTTATTCAAAGCCCGTGCTCTGCAATCGCTCACGCGGCCGTAATTGCTGCTTCAGCGAAAGGGTCAGGGAGGGGAGTGGTTTTATTTATTGGGCATATGCCATTTTTTGTGTTTCAGGCACCGGTTTGTCAATATTTATCTGCCGGGCGCTGCGGCCCGTCTTCCCTGTTGACATTCCGGTCGGACCGGGTATAGGCTTTTCTTATCCTTTCCGGGGTTCCCATCGCACGGTCCGATTCCTCGCTGTTCCTGCCTTTCGCGCGCCCTCTGCTCATTCATTCGCCTTCGGCGGGCCATTGTCGTGAATGCACCGCTTGCCGTCTGTTCAGGTATCTCCGCCACCCAAACGGCAACCCATGCCGCCGCCATTCCTTTATTTCGGGTCATGGCCGACATGGACGAATGGGAACGACAGGCCAATGGCGGTGTGATCGTTCCCCAGATCAGCTACCCAAACCGTTAAAGGAGGTCCGATGATGATCCGCAAAGGCATTTTTTTCACTCTGGCAATGGTGCTTGCGATGTCCGCCGGCGCTTCGGCAGGCGGGTTTGCCTATCAGGCCGGCAAGGCGCACCTCGGGGGCGACGTCACGCCTGTACAGGCATACGAAATGGTCCGGAAAGACCCCGATCACACCTTTCTGGTGGATTGCCGGACCCGGGCGGAATACCAGTTTGTGGGGCATCCGGTGGGGGCCCACCACATTCCCCTGCGTTTTTTCTCCACCACCGCCGGCAAAACGGGGTATGCGACCGTGGCCAATCCCGATTTTGCAAACGAACTGCGGGCGCGGTTCAACCCGGATCAGGACACCCTCATCGTCTTGTGCCGCAGCGGCGGCCGCAGCTGCACGGCCTGCGACGAAGCCGTCAATGCAGGCTTCAGCGAAGACAGGGTCTTCAACATGATGGGGGGCTTCGAAGGCGGGAAAAACAAAAACCCAACCAGCGTATACTACGGCAAACGCTGGGACGGCGGCTGGAAACGGGAGGGGCTGCCCTGGACCTATGCCATGGACGCCGCCACCATGTACCGGCCGGATCTTGACGGAAAAGAGGCCGCCACCATCATGACGCCCACGCGGCTGAAGGTTTCCCAGTAACAGCGGCCCCGGCTGCCTCAGGACCTACATGTCATTTTGAATCATTTCATAAAATCGCTTCTCATTGTCATCGAGGGGCTGGTGCAGGGTGTGGATTTTGTAGAGGAAATAGTGGAAAAAATCGTGCCTCAGGCTGTCCCGCCCGGTGGTGACGAACCATCGGTTGCGGCCCCAGTTGATGCGGCACGTATCGATGTCTCCCGCCGTGAACAGGCCGCCGATAAACTCCGCTTTGTCCACCACCAGGTCGAAGGAGCGCCCGCCCAGGTTGCGTTCCACCACTTCATGCTGCGGGTGGGTCACCTGGATGGCAAAGGTCCGGGGAAACGGTTCCATGAAAATACATTTGACCTGCACCGCCCGCTTCTCCGCCTTCTTCAGTGATTGGACCAGCTTTTCGGCCTCCTGCGGAAACAGCCGGATGTAGATTTCCCGGCGGGCGCTCTCGATCATTTCCACGGCCTTGTCCAGCACCCGGTGATAGCCGGTTACGGTCCAGATGAAGTCGTGGTCCGCCGGCGCCCGGACGCGGTCGACCAGCTGTTTGAAACGATCGAGGTCTTTTTCGTGGTCCTGCCGCAATTGTTTGATCAGTTCGTCGGGCGGCAGCGGGACAAAGGTCCCTTTGCTGGCCTCGGCCACAAATCCCCGCCTTCTCAGGGTTTGCAGGACATCGTAGATCCGTGCGCGGGGGATGCCCGACCGTTTGCTCAACTGGGATCCATTGGTGGGGAAGTCCTCGAGAAGGGAGAGATAGGTGCGGATCGCATAATCGGACAGACCGAGCGTCGCCAGGTTGTATGACGTTTGCATGGCGGTTCCTTTTTGTTGTCACAAAGCGTACAACTAATTTGACTAACAGCCGCGGCACCGGTTGTCAACCTGGCCGGCCGGTTGGCACTTTGGCGTTGATTTTCCTTGCGGTGCCGATTATCCTGTCGGGTAAAGCGGACAGCGAAAGAGGCCGACCATGACATCCACCCATTCTCACCGGCCCTGCGGCCGGATCCTGATTGCCCTGATCACTCTGGTGCTTGCCGCCCATGGCTGTGCTTCCGGGCCGAGCCTCGTCGGCCGCTGGAAAGCGATGGAAGGCAGCGCCAGCGTGGAATTTGCCGTCGATGGCGGGTTTCATGCCGTCGACAACGAGGGCATGCCCGTTTCCGGAAAATACCGGCTGGTGGGTGCGGACGGCATCCAGTTCGAGATCCGGCACGGTGAAGCGGATGCGGAGGTTGTCGATGCCCGGTACACCCGGCTGGGCGAGCGGCTGACCCTGGCCTTTCCCGGAGAAGGCGCCATTGAAACCTACCACCGCATTCCCTGAGCGGCCACGCCCCCGATTTTTGACTCACTTGCCATCTATTTGACACCGGACCGCCCCCGGAAGCGGGTGGTGACTCCTCCCAAGGCATGAAATCCGGCTTTTTCGTTCACCGGATTAATTCTTTTCTGTGGCATGGAACTTGTAGAATCGAGACATCGTGCTGTTCAACCAATGACCCGACCCTTTTGAGGCCACGATGCTGTTTTTCAACGGAAAGGAAGATATGGGACTGGAAGCGAGCCTGAAGCTGCTGGATTTGCCGCCGGATGCCACCATCGATGACGCCAACCGGGCCTACGCCGATCTTCACCGGATGATTGACCAGTTTCACCAGGATGCCGGCACCGGAAAAGGCGGCGACCGGCAGGAGGATATGGAACTGCTCACCTGCGCCTATGAAAAAGCGGTAGGGTTCCTTTCGGATCAGGATCCCCGTCACGCCCCCGAATCGGCAGCGGCCACGGCCCGGCCGGCGGCCGCCGGCGGACACGAATCGACCGACCTTCACTTTACCATCAATTTCAACACCGACCCGGCCGAGGATGCGGCCGGGGAGGTGGCCCCCGTGCTTCCCGAACCGAACACCCGAACCGTTGAAGCGGCGGTTTCCATTACCGCGCGGCGCCTGCATCAGGCGGAGTCGGCGCTGCCGGCCGCCCGACAGGCGGTGACGTCGGCGGCGGCGGCGGTGACATCGGCCAGCCGCCAGCATGAATCGGCCAGACAGGCAAGCATGGATGCCGTCATTGCCGCCAAATCCGCCAAGTCCCGTGCGCTTTTGCTGGACATCGAAGTCAAACGGGCCATGGCGGAGGCCATTGCCGTGGCGGAAAAGGCCCGCGACCGGGTGATTGCCGCCCGGCAGGCGGCCCGGGAAGCCTCGGTCGAGGCGGACAAGGCCCGGGAGCAGGCCCGGCGCATCCGCAAATCAGAGGAAACCGCCGCTGCCGAAGCGGTCTGTGCCGAAGATCGACTGGAAAAGGAAAAGTCCCGCTTGAAGGCATTGACCCATACGTTGATCGAGGCCCGCGAGCGGATGCGCATGTTCCAGGAACCGACGGCGGACCCGGCCGCGCGGACAACCGCAGCGCAACCGCCTTCTTCCCCGCCCCCTCCGGCGGACCGCTTGTCCCCTTCCCATGCGGTTGACGGCGACGAGGCGGCCCGTCAGCAGATCATGTCCGACCTGCTGGACATCGAGGCGTCGCTCACGGCCAGAAGGAAGGCCTCCCTGCCGGCAGCCGATGACGGGGTCCAGGGAACGCGCGATGACGGACCGGCCAATGAAAGGCGGCGGCACGGCCGGCTGGTTTATCCTGTGGACCGGCGTCCGCGATGCACCATTGACGGCCGCTCGATTCCCGTCCTGGACCTGAGCGCCGCCGGCATGCGCCTGGCATCGGACCATGGCATGGCCCATTCGCGCATCGTCCGCGGCACCATCGCTCTGGCCGGTCGGCGCGCATTGCCGATCGCCGGCAAGGTGGTCCGGGCGGATGACGCAGGCCTGGGGTTGCGGCTGGTGACCCGCATCGGCAACCACATCCTCGATCAGGAGCGGCTTCGTCTGAGTGCCTGATCCTGACTGCGCCGTGAAACGTTTTTTTGAAAATGTCGGGACGTGATGGTTACGGCGGTTCCGTACAGACGCAACCCGCGGCAGGCCGGGGTTTCCCGTCAGGGGGCCTCTCTCCGGGCGATGCGGACAGACAGGGGCAGGGTCATCCGCCCGTCGTCGCGTCGAACCACCAGGCGGATGCCGTTTTCGCCGGCGGGCAACATGCCGGGGGTGATGCCCCGGCGGTCGGTCGTGTTCTCTTTCAGGGGGCGCCAGGCGATCCGTTCAAGCGGCATGACGACACGTGAAAAGACTGCACCGGGTGCGATGGTTTCCGGTGGTACCGTCGCGTTTTTTACCTGTTGCGGGTCGATCCCTTCGAACACCAGCATCCCCCGGGGGCTGCCGTTGAACAGATAACGGCTGTCGTTCCAATCGACCACCAGGTCCGAATCGCTTTTATTCGTGATCGTGAGGAGAAAAAAAGAGTAGAAGGCGGATGCGCCTTTTCGGGGTTCTACGCGCGCATTGAACCACCGGTTGTCAACTTCACGGGATTCCGGTCCGGCCGTCCATATCGCCCTGGACGGATGCCCGGCACTGCTGCAGCCCCACAGCGCAAGGCCCATCAACAACCACACTCCTATCGTGCGTCGGCATTTCATGGCATCAACCTTTCAGGGAGTTTTGACGGAATCGACCGATGCCCCGTCTGTTATCCGTTTTTGCCCGGTTTGACAAGCTTGAAACCGATGTTTGTCCGGCAACTCCACCGAGGCATTCAGGCTTTCGGGCCTTCGTATTTTCCTGCCGGACCTTGACACCGATAGCAGAAAGGTTTATTCGTTTCACTTCGCTTTACGCAATAACCATCGCTATTTAGAAGGAATGAGACATGACTCAGATCCAGGCGGCAACGCCAGAAGACACCAAGGGTATTGAAGAGATGCTGACCGCCTCCGGTTACTCCAGGACGGCCATCAATTACTACATCAACAAACCGCACATGGGCCAGATTGCCGATCCGGATATCACCTCCCAGATGACCGGTTCCTGCGGCGACACCATGGGGATCTACATCAAGATGGACAATGGTGTGGTGGGTGATGCCAAATATCAGGTGATGGGATGCGCCGGCGCCATTTCCGCCGCCATGGCGGTGGTGGACCTGATCAAGGGCAAGGATCTGGACTATGCCCGAACCATCGACGACGGCGTCGTTTTCAACGTCCTCGAGGAGATTCCGGTCAAGAAGCACCACTGCATCCAGCTGGCCGTCAAGACCCTGCACAAGGCGCTGGACGCCTATCGTCTCAAAAAATCGGCATAGGACCCTGATGTCATGACAATTGGTGAGGCCGCTGCCGGCATCGATCCGGCGGCGGCCTTTTTGATTTCAGGGAAACGGCGGCGTTGAGGACGACCCCGGCCCTGGTTTCGAAAGCGATCCCGGAATTTTTGTTCCGGCCGGCGATGTGGAATACACCGAATCGGTGATCGAACCGCCACCCGGCGATGGTATCGGATTCCCGGAGCTGTCTTTGTTTTCGTTTTGTGGATCGACATTAAAAAATCTGTATCCCCGCCCTCGCAAGCCCTTCCGGATGATGCTTCCAGGCCGCCAGCTCATCCCAGCGATCCAGGGCTGCCATTTCACCGGTGCGTCGACCAAAGGCCGATTCCACACCCGGACGCGTACCGCCCATGATGACGCTCTCACCGGTATCGGCGACCCTGTCCCGCGTTGCCAGGGCAATCACCCCCATGTCGTCCGTCTCTCCATGGCCGCTTTGCCGTTGGCCGGTCAACCGCTCGACGATGCGATAGGGGGTTTTCAAGAGCGCCCGGTCGAGGCGTTCGGCCACCTTGCCCGCACCGTCGGTGGCCAGCAGGGTCAGGGGGGGGACGCCGCTCATCGCCAGGGTCGAAACCGGATTGGGGTGTTGGCTGCGGCCCGCAAAATTCATGTCCGCCCCGGACCGGAAGAGAAGACGGCCGTCGTCCGGTGACACGAGCGTTACCGATGAATCCCCGTTGTTGGCGACCATGATCGCCCCTCCGCCATGGGGGACCACCACCACACAACTGAGGGTGGTGCGATGGATATATTTCTGACGGGACCAGATTCGCTCCAGCAGACCCTTGAACTCCAGTTCGTCGCCCGGCGGCCCGTTCAGGCACACCGCATGGGCCAGCTGCCCGAGCAGCCGGCGGGATGCCTGGGGAAACCGCTCGGTGGCATCGGCCACGGCAAAGACGCCGTGGCGGCAGTCGACCAGCAGGCAGTCCCCGTTGCCGTATCCGCAGCGGACTTTTTCCGTTCCGGTGATCAGGCGGGCGCCCAGCCGGCCGGGCAGGCGAAGGGCCCGTCTGAAGGGGTTCAGCATTGATCGGTGATTCGAAAATACCGGATATCCTTGATCGTCCCCTTGGGGGTGTCGGAAAAGACCGGTTCCACCCGGGCGCCGATTTTAACCCTGGATTCGTCCTGGATATCGATGTAGTGCTGAAGGAGGGTGTCGGCCCCATCCAGCCGGATGAAGCCGTACCCATAGGGCACCGGTTTCTGTTCTCCGGTTTCCGGGTCGATGAAGGCATAGCGGAGGATGGTGAAGGTGCCGATGGTGCCGGCAGGCCCCACCTCGACCCAATCGTCCATCTCCACGAAACAGGCACCGCACACCCGGCGCGGCGGGATGTACACCGTGGCGCACCGGGGGCATCTGACGGCCATGAACCGGCGGTGGTCCCTCAGTTCCCGCAAAAACAGGCTGCCGTGAAGACCGACGGCATAATTGAACGGCTGTGCGGCCGTCCCCGATTCAATGATGACAGGGGCTGTGTCTGGCATGGTGGGCTCCTTCGGTCCGTTTTGTTGGTCAAGAAGGTTATTATCGTTTAGAGCGTTTGCGGCGTCAGGCGTTATTGACTGGATAAGCCCAACGCGGATGGCTCATACAAGATGGAACGCGGCTGGAAGGCGTACCCTCAATCCCTCCATCTCATATCCCCCTCACCCTGTCCCTCTCCCCCAAAGGGGCGAGGGGACGCAGTCAGAATTTTGGGAATGGTCCCGGAGTTTCAGGTAAAGGGTTTACCGTTTCCGTTCACTGTTCACGCATCACCATCGGTATCAATCCCTCAATCCTTTTACCCCGGTCGTCTCCGTTCGGACATCCGGCCTTCGACATCAGAAATCCGGTTTTCTCCTGCCGTGGAGCAGGATGTCCGTCCAGAAGCACCCGCCGAACCCGGTGCTCAGGGCCAGGTCCACGTCCGGCACCTGCCGGTCTCCGGCCCTGCCCATCACCTGCAGGGCGGCTTCGGCGCAGCGGATCAGGCCCGTGGCGCCGATGGGGTTGCAGGCGATCACCCCGCCGGACGGGTTGATGGGGATTTCACCGCCCATGTCCGTGGCGCCGCTCCAGACCAGTTCGGCCCCCCCGCCATGCTCCGCCAGCCCCAGATCCTCGATCCACATGATGCCGGCGAAGGAGTAGGGCTGGTACATCTCGATGACGCCGATTTCCTTGACCGGTTCCCGGATGCCCGCCTTGCGGTAGATCTCCCGGGAGGCGGCGGCCATGGAATCCAGCCGGCCGAAGTTGGCATCCCCCAGGCAGGTGTAGGTGTGCCGGTTGGCCGTGGCCCAGATCCAGTCGGGTCTGGCGCTGATCCGTTCGGCCACGTGTTCGCCGGCCATGATCACGGCACAGGCCCCGTCGGTGCGCGGGCAGACATCCAGCAGGTGAATGGGGTCGGCCAGCATGGGAGACGCCAGCACCTCGTCGATGGTCACTTCCCTGCGCAGCTGGGTGTAGGGGTTGCTGCAGGCGTGTCTGCGGTCCCGCACCGACACGCGGGCCCCGTCGCGGTCCGTGGCTCCGTATCTGGCCATGTACGCCTGGGCCTCGGCCGCCAGCCCCGAAATGGCGCCGGCGAAGACCAGGCGGTCCCAGACCGGGTCGAATGCCGTGGTGATGGCGCCGGTGGTGTCCGACTCGGAGTTTTTCTCCCAGCCGATCACCAGTACCCGGTCGAACAGGCCCGAGGCCACCAGGTGATAGCCGCCGATGGCCAGGGTGCTGCCGGTGGTGCCCCCGGTGGTGAGCTTGATCACCGGCTTCATGAACCCGCCGGATCCGTCAACGCTCCAGCAGTCCACGTAATTGATGCCCTCGAAATGGTCCATGTTGCCGATCACGATGGCATCGATGTCGCCGATGGTCAGGTCCGCATCAGCCAGGGCCGCCTGGACCGCTTCGTTGATCAGCTCCTGGCCGTTCACGTCCGGGCGATGGCTTTTATGATAGGTCTGGCCGGTGCCGACGATGGCGACGCGTTGTCTGCTCATTATTTTTTTCTCCTCTGTCAGTGATCGCATTCCGACGGCATCTTTCGGCCCAGGCCGGCGTTCTCGCTCGGCTGAAATCCTCGGTGCAGCGCTGCTGCGCCTGCGGTTTCAACCTCGCTGCGGCCTTGTCCTGAACCGGAATCTGCCATCTGTATGCGATCACAGAAGACAGCCTGAATCCCGTTTGATGTCCGATGTCCGGTTTCTGTCCGCCGACTTCAGGTTCCAAGAATCCAGACACAGTGCGACTGCCCGCAAAGCCCGTTGACCCCCTGGGCCACGCCCACGGTCGGATTCCGGACCTGGGCGCCGCCCGCCTCGCCGCGCAGCTGGCGGACCACCTCGGCCATGCGGATCAGGCCGGCGGCGATGACCGGATGGCCGCTGAGCAGTCCGCCCGAGGGGTTCACCGGCAGCCGGCCGCCGATGTCGAAGGCGCCGGCTTCCACCAGTTTTCCGGCCTGGCCGTCGGCACATAATCCCATGGCTTCCAGCCACATCAATTCCTGGTAGGTGAAGGCGTCGTAAAGCTCGGCCACATGGACCTGCCCGGACGGATCGGTGATACCGGCCATGGCAAAGGCCTTTCTGGCTGCCCGGGTCAGGGCCGCCGCCCGGGAGAGATCCCGGTCCCCGAGGTGATAGGCGTCCGTGCAAAAGGCCGCGCCCCTGATCCACACGGGCGGTTTGGTCCCGCAGCCCACCCGATCCCTGCCGGCGATGATCAGGGCGCAGCAGCCGTCGGACACCGGCGAGCAGTCCAGTTTGTGGAGCGGATCGCAGATCATTTCCGAGGCCAGCACATCGTCCACGGTGATCGCCATGGGCAGCTGGGCCTTGGGGTTGTGGCGGGCATTGCCGTGATTCTTCACCGACACCCGGGCCAGCTGGCGGGCCGTGGTGCCGGTGCGGTGCTGGTAGGCATTGGCCTGCATGGCGCAGGCACTGATCATATCCATGCCGATGGCGCGTTCGTAAATGGGGTCGAAGGCGGCATTGGTGATCAGGCTGGAGACGCTTTCCGAGCCCTTGCTGTGGGCCGTCACCAGGGTGGTGCCGTAAGCGCCGGACAGAATGCGCGTCAATCCATAAAATGCGCCGAAGGTGCCGTCTCCCTCCACGCAGGAGACGTTTTTGTCGCGGGCACCGCTGGCGTCGCTCACCGCCATGCAGCTGATGGTGCGCCCGTCCCAGAAATCGTTGGACGTGGTGACCACATTGTCGATGTCGTCGATGGACATCCCTGCATCGGCCAGGGCCAGGTTGACCGCCTCCCAGGCCATGTCGGCAAAATTGTCGCCGGTCTTGTTCTTCTCGATGGCGGTCATCCCCATGCCTACAATTGCTGCGCTGTCCATAGCGATATTCCCGTAAATTCGAGATTACTGGTGGTCCACCGGTTCAAAGTGGGAGATGGCCGCTATCGTTGCTCCGGCTTTCCCTGAAAAGCAGGCCCTGACCCGCATGCCGATCGCGACCCGGTCCGGATCGGTGCGGCCGATGGTGTGCAGCAGCGCCGTATCTGCGCCGTCCAGGCGGATCAGGGCGAAGATCACCGGCACCGGCCGGGCAATCGCCGCCAGCTGCCGCCTGGCCACCGTGAATGCGGTCACCGTCCCTTCATCGGAAACGGCCGTCCAGTCGTCGTTGGGGGTAAAGCAGGTCGGACAGACCTTTCTCGGGGGCACGAAAACCCTCTGGCAGCGTTCGCAGCGGGTTCCCAGGATCGTCTGCTCGTCGCGCAGGGCGCTGAGAAACCGACCGGCCGTATCACCGGCCCACCAGGTGTAAGGCACGCTGATCCGGCTGCGAACCACCATGGGATCCACCTGCGTCAAAGAATGGCTCATGATTGCTGTGTCCTCGTTCGTACCAGGTTTCGGGATGTTGGATTCCGGTTTGTCGTTGGTGGTTTATGGATCGGCGGGCACCGCTCGTGGTGCTCCGCGCCGCTTCCGGTCTTCAGTCCGTCGATCCGCCATGCCTCGATCCTGACTCACGCATCGGCGTACATGGACTCGATCAGGCCGGCGTATCGTTCCTGCACCACATTGCGCTTCAACTTCAGGGACGGGGTCAGCTCGCCGTTTTCCCGGGAGAACGCTTTTTTGATGATCCGGTAGCGCTTGATCGTCTCGTAGCGGGCCAGGTGGCCGTTCCGTTCGGCCACATGGGCGTCGACGATGCCCACGAACGAGGGGTGGTCCAGCAGTTCCGCCGCATCGCCGAAGGCGATGCCCTGCTGCTGTGCAATCAGGGCGGCCTGGTCCAGGTTGACCGTGAGCAGGGCGCTTAAAAATTTGCGGCGCTCGCCGATGACGATGAAATAGGTGAACAGCGGGTCGCTTAAAAAAAGGTTTTCGATTTTCTGGGGGGCGATGTTCTTTCCGCCGGAAGTGATGATCAGGTTTTTTTTGCGATCGGTGATTTTAAGGAATCCGGCGCCGTCGAAACTTCCGATGTCCCCGCTTTTCAGAAAGCCATCTTCGGTGAATGCCGCTTCCGTCTCGGCGGGCATCTTCCAGTAGCCCTTGAATACATTGTCGCCGCGTATGAGAATTTCTCCATCTTCGGCCAGCCTGATTTCCACGCCCGGCAGGGGCTTGCCCACCGTTCCGATCCGGTAGTCGGCCAGATTGCTCATGGTGGCCGGCGCGAAGCACTCAGTCATGCCGTAGCCCTCCACGACCTGGATGCCGGCGGCGTTGAAAAAAAGGATGATTTCCCGTGCGGTGGGCGCCCCCGAAGCGGTCATCCACCGCACGCGCCCGCCCAGCGCCCGGCGGAGGCGTTTGAATATCAGGGCGTAGGCCAGCCGGTATTTCAGGTGAAGGAGGGCCGGCACCGTTTTTTTCTCTTCCCGGAGCGTGGAGATGCGGACGCCGATGCGATGCCCCCAGTCGAAGACCTTCCGGCGCCATGGCGGCTGTTGCGCAACCTGCATGAGAACTTTCTGGTAGACCTTCTCGCAGACCCTGGGAACGGCCAGGATGATGGTGGGGCGCTTTTCCGAGAAATCGTCGAGAACGGTGTTCACGCTCTGGGCATACGAGGCGGTGATTCCCTTGTACATTCCGTAAAAATGGCCGGCGGCCCGTTCGAACACGTGGCTCAAGGGGAGAAAGGGGACGGCCTGGTCCGCCTCATTGGCATACCCGGGGGTGATCCGGTCAAGGGCCTCGATGACGGCCATGATGTTCCTGTGGGTGATCATGGCCCCCTTGGGCACGCCGGTTGTGCCCGACGTGTAGACGATGGTGGCCAGGTCATCCGGAGCTACGGCACGGGCCTTTTTTTCGAAGGCGGTCGCATCCGCCCGGTGGGCCGCCAGGCCGGATTGCATCAATGCGGCAAAAGAGATCAGGCCGGCGTGGGTGAGTGTTCCGGCTTCCATGGCCACGATGGTTTCCAGGTGCGGGCAGCGCCGGGCTGCATAAAGCGCCTTTTCGGCCTGTACGGGGTCTTCCACCACCAGGATCCGGGCGCCGGCGTTGCCCACAATGTAGGCGACTTCCTCGGCGGTCAGGGTCGTGTAGATGGGAACCAGGACGGCCCCGATGCCCAGTGTGCCCATGTCCGTGTAGAGCCACTCCAGGCGGTTTTCAGCCAGCAGGGCCACCCGATCGCCCTTTTCGGCACCCCGTGCGGCCAGTCCCAGCCCCACCGCCCGCGACCGGTCATAATACTGGCGCCAGGTGGCGCCTTCCCATCGACCGTTGCGCTTTTTTTCAACGGCCAGCCGGTTTCTGTATTGATCGGTCCGGTTTACAAAGACTCGGTTGATGGTCTTTTCCATGGCTTCCCTGTCCTGTTGCCGAACCCCGGCGGCGGGGGTCGGGGGTCAGCCGGCAGGCGGGCCTGTCTGCCGGCTGGTGCAGAAATGAAATCGTCATGCCATGAATGAGGTTCGAAATTATAATGAGATTCAAGATAAGCTTGACTTTCCATATGGGATTAATTATTAAAAGTCAACTATGATCTGAAGAATGTTCAGGAACATAATTAGATTCAAATTCAAGAACACCAGGCCCGGAGGGGGGGCTCGGCGGAGTGCGGGGGTGATCTTTACCGCCGGCGGCCCCACAAAATCGACCCGGCGACTGCAGGGCGTCTTACGCCATGCTGGAAGGCCATGCCTTGAAAATTCTGGCGGAGAAAACGGTGGTCATTACCGGGGGCGCGGCCGGCATCGGCTGGGAAATGGCCCGGGTGTTCGCCCGGGAAAAAGCCCGCCTGGCCATTGTCGATATCGACACAGGGGCGCTGGAACGGCGCGTGGGCCGGTTGACGGCCGAGGGGGGCCGGGTGACGGGCTACCGGTGCGACATGGCCGATCCCGAACAGGTCCGGGCGGTGGCCGAACGTATCCGGCAGGATTTCGGACCTGTCGACGTCCTGGTCAACAACGCCGGTATCGTGGTGGGAAAACCGGCGGCGCGGGCCTCCTATGCCGACCTTCGCCGGATCGTGGACATCAACCTGCTGGGCGTCATGTGGATGACCCGCCAGTTCCTCGGCGACATGATGGCCGCCGGCCGGGGCCACATCGTCAATGTCGCTTCGGCCACCGGCATGCTGGCCGTGCCGGGACTCTCCGATTACTGCGCCACCAAGTTTGCCGTTCTGGGGTATTCGGATGCCCTGCGCATGGAGATGAAGAGGTCGGGCTGCCCCGGCGTGAAGGTGGCCTGCATCTGTCCGTCGGTCGTCGAAACCGGCATGTTTGCCGGGTTCATCCCGCCGCTGTTCAGCCCCCTGCTGAAACCGGCCGACGTTGCCCGGCGGATTGTAGACACGGTCAAACGGGAAAACGATTATCTGAAGATTCCGTTCATGGTCCACGTGCTTCCTTTCCTGAAACTGCTGCCGGCGGCATGGGTCGACCGGCTGGTCGCCCTGACCGGCCTCGATCGGTCCATGGATCATTTTGCAGGGCACGCGTCCGGAGGACCGGAGGGTGAGTCGTGAACGGTGAACCCGAAACCCAGGAACCATAAACCCGCAACGACCAACCATAAGCCATAAAGCACCAACCACCCGTTTCCCGTCCCAGAACCCCGGAGGAACCCATGGCACTGATTTACGAGAAGAAAAACCATGTCGCCACGATCACCCTGAATCGACCCGAAGCCCACAATGCCATCGACCCGCAGACGGTGGTCGAGCTGGTGGATGCCTGGCAGGATTTCAGCCGGGACCCGCAGATGCGCTGCGCCATTCTCACCGGGGCAGGGGAGAAGAGTTTTTGCGCCGGTGCGGACCTGGGCAAACTGATTCCTCTGTGGACCGGTGCCCGACAGCCGGAAACCGATGCGGACCGTCAGGTTCAGGCCAACCCCATGCTGGCCCAAAAGGCCCTGCTGCGGGATTTCACCCTGGCCAAACCGGTGATTGCCGCCATCAACGGCAATGCCGTCGGCGGCGGTTTCGAAATATTGTACAGCACCGACATCCGGGTGGCCGCCCAAGGCGCCCGCTTCGGTCTGCAGGAGGTCAGGTGGTCCATCGTGCCGGCCGGCGGGTCCACCGTGCACCTGACCCGCCAGATCCCCTACGCACGGGCCATGGAGATGCTGCTTACCGGCGAACTGATCGACGCCGGGCAGGCTCTGGCCGATGGATTTTTGAACCGGGTGGTGCCGGGGGAGAGGGTGATGGAAACGGCGCAACGCTATGCCGGGATCATCGCCAACAACGGCCCCCTGGCCGTGGCTGCGGTCAAGCAGGCGGTCCGGGAGAATAGCGGGAAGGATGTCGAAGCGGCACTGGCCCGGGAGATGGAACTTGCCATCCCGGTGTTTTTGAGCAAGGACGCACAGGAAGGTCCCAGGGCCTTCAAACAGAAACGGGAGCCGGTGTTTACGGGTGAATAAACTGCTTAACAGTTAGAAACCCGATTTCTCATGCAGCGCCGGAAAGCCGGATCCAATCTGTCTCAATTGAGTCAAACACCGGGGGGCGCAAAACGCGATGTTTTTCCTCATCCCGGCCCATTTTTTTTCCTGGCGCCTGAACCGGGACCGAAGGTCAATGCAGAATGAACCCAATAGACAGCGCTATCCAGACGGACATTAAGCTTCCCTCGCCCCCGGCCATTGCGGTCCGTATTCTGGAGGCGGTCAATAAAGAGGACTCCTCCTTCGATGAACTGGGGCGGATCATATCCGCTGACCCGGCGCTTTCAACGAGAATTCTCAAGGTCGCCAACTCTTCCTTTTACTCCCTGCCGGCCAAGGTGGACAGCATTCAGCGGGCCATGGCCATTTTAGGCTGCAACGTCTTGAAAAATATCGCCCTTTCCTTTGTCATTGCCAGGGAAATGAGGTTCGAATCAAAGGAGAACTTTGATTTTGATCTGTTCTGGAAGCGATCGGTCACCGCCGGGGTCAGTGCGGGTTTAATCGCATCCCTGGACACTGCCGAAAAACTGGCAAGCGAACTCCAGACGGCCAACGACAAGCTCAGGGGAATGGCATTTGAAGACAGCCTGACGGGGCTTTTCAACCATCGTTATTTTCAAGCGTGCATGGACATTGAATTCAGCAAGGCGGTTCGCTACCAGCGGCCATTTTCGCTGATCATGCTGGACCTGGATCATTTCAAAAAAGTTAATGACCGCTACGGCCACCCGTCGGGGGATGCGGTGCTCAAACAGGTCAGTGCAACGATCAGGCAGACCGTGAGAAAATCCGATATCGTTTCGCGATACGGTGGCGAAGAATTTACCGTGGTTCTTCCGGAAACGACCCTGAAGGGCGCCGTGCTCCTGGCCGAACGGATACGAAAAAGGGTGGAAGGGCTGGAAGTCGGGGCCGATGAGGAAACCATCCGCATGACCATCAGCCTGGGGCTGACCACCTGGGAGCCGGGATCACCGGCTGGCGGCAAAGCCGACATTATCGATGCCGCTGACAGGGCCCTGTACGCATCCAAAAGGAACGGGCGAAACAAGGTCAGTTTTGTCCCGGTCGCCGCTCCTGAATAAAAGCAGTGAACGGTGAACCCGACCCCGTCAGTGGCCCTGCCGCGCCAGTCGGCCGTGGGGAATTCCCAGTTTTCGCATGCGGCCCCGCAGTGTGCTGGGGTGCAGCCCGAGCTGCTGCGCCGCCCCGCCCGGACCTTCCACCCGCCCGCCACACCGGTCCATTGCCCTGCGGATATGAGCGCTGATGGCCTCGTCCAGGGAGCAGAACCGCTGATCTTCCGCTGCCGTGGCTGCGGTTTTCCCGGCGGATGCCGATTGCCGTATAAGATCCAGCTTCAAGGGCTGGTCGCCGTCCTTCATCTGGTGCAGGATCAGGGCGCGTTCCACCAGGTTTTCCAGTTCACGCACATTTCCCGGCCAGTGATACGACTGCAACCCCTCGATGGTGCCCGGCGCCAGATGCGGCAGGTCCCGCAGCTTGAGGTCGCGGGATTTTCGATCGATGAAATAGTAAACCAGTGCCGGGATGTCTCCTGCCCTGTGGCGCAGGGGAGGGATGGTGATCGGAAACACATTGAGGCGGAACCACAGGTCTTCACGAAATCCGCCCCTGCGGGTCATCGCCTCGAGGTCCTGGTGGGTGGCGGCGAGGATGCGGGCGTCCACCGGGATCATTCCGGTCCCGCCCACCCGTTCGATTTCATGATGCTGAAGCACCCGCAGCAGCCTGACCTGGGCCGGCGGCGGCAGTTCGCCGATCTCGTCGAGAAAAATGGTTCCGGTGTGGGCCCGTTCGAAGCGCCCCCGTTTTTTCGATATGGCGCCGGTAAAGGCGCCCTTTTCATGCCCGAACAATTCGCTGTCGATGAGGTTCTCCGGGATGGCTCCGCAATTGACCTTGATGAAAGGATGCGCGTCCCGGCCCGACAGCTGATGAATGGTGTTGGCGATGACTTCCTTGCCGACGCCGGTTTCCCCCATGAGGAGAACGGGAACATTCAGGGGGGCCACCTGGCGGAGCATTCTCATTGCTTCACGGAGCCCGAAGTTGGCGCCGACGATGGTGTCTCCGGTCATTTCCATCATCTGCTGACGGAGGTACTGATTGTCGTCGGCCAGGATGTCCTTGAGACGTGAAATTTCCTGGTGCCGCAACATGTTGGACAGGGCCAGCGCCAGCGGATCGTGGACCAGCGAGAGCAACCGCGCCTGTTCCCCGGTGAAACGGTGCTTTCCCCGGGCAAAGAGGTGGAACAGGCCCAGCCGCTGGTCGTCCAGCTCCAGGTCCATGGTGATATGGGACCATTCAGGCGGCCAGATCAATCGGAAGATCTGACGCATCTCATCCGGTTCGGCATCGATGTCGTTGTAAACCCGGGTGTCCGGCCCCCGGTCCCACTCCGCTTTCATCCGCGTCCAGAATTCAACGGGAACATAGATCGTTTTTCCCGGTGCCCTGATTTCGGGCGGCCATATGCCGGCCAGAATCCTGCCGACATTCAACTCCGGGTCGTACAGGCCGAAAAGCATACCGTCGATGGCCATATGCTGCTTCAGGTACGCCATGCAGCGTTTCATGGCCGTTTCAATTTTAAGACTGCTGGACATGCGCAGGGTCACCTGCCGGAAAAAATCGTTTTCGTCAATCCCCACCCTATCATCCCCCCGGGGCGACCGCATTGGGGGCGATCGCCTGTTTTTCGCAGGGCCGACCCGCGCCCGCAGCAGCCGAGGGCCGGGCCGGATGCCGTTTTGCAGCAATAACCGGCCATGCCTGCGACCATGAATTTCCATCAGGGGTCAATCGCCTTTACCCGGCAATGCCCCTTTTAAAAACTTTTTTATTTGAAAGAATATATCACCTGGCTTTCAAATGAGAAAGGCGATAACTGTTAAATTCGAAAGAAAAAAAGATCCGCCTTGGAAAAAGGCCGATATTGCCCAAGATCACCAATGGCACGGCATTCGCTACCCTGTATGGTCAGCTGGGATACCGGCTTATCCAGTTAACGACAGGACCGGCGATAATGCTTTGGATTGAGGTTATACAACTGCGGTCATCCGGGCGCGAACAGGCGAGCCGGGCCGTTTCGGCCTTCCGGGAGATTCCCTTTCCGAACCGGGAGAAGGGGCTCGAATCCATCGACCTGTTTCAGAGCCTTGGACCTGAGGGTGATCTGAGCCTTTTCATCCGCTGGCAGGGCGTTTTTCCGCTCAACGGGAAGAGCCGGCTCGGGTTTCAGCTGGCGGCGGCACTTTCGGAATTCGGCCAGATCCATCATTGCGGCTGGCAACGCCGGGACAGCCTGAAGAAAAAAAAGGCGTCATCGACATGAACGCAGACAACCGGCGCAGGCCCGTGCCGTCGGCCTCATTTTTCAGAATCAGGAGGGTGTCATGAAAAAAAGTACACGAAACCTGACATGCGACAACGACTACTTCTCGGCGCGCCTGGAGGGCGGGGTGGTCGTCTTCAGTCCCAAGGGAAACGTTTTGCTGCGGTCGACCATCCTGAAGGCCAAGGAGCAGGTGCTGGACTATTTCGAAGCGGTGTCGGCCTCCTCTGAGGCCCGGGTGCTTCTGCTCGTGCCCCGGGCCAGAAAATCCCGCCGGGAGGAGTACCTGTCGTTTATCGACATGGTCAAATCCGGCCGGATGTCCGAAAACAGCGTAATGCGCCTTTATCGTGCCGTCGATCAGATCATCCTGCACATCCGCGCCTCCAGCCTGTTTTTCATCAGCGCCGATTGCGGGCAGATACTGCCCATGGCCGCCAATATTTCCCTGGCCTGCGATTATCGCATTTTAGGGGACAACGCCTGCTTCCAGAACCCGGCCCTGGAACTGGGGCTGATCGCCAAAGGCGGGGGGGCATGGTTTCTCTCGCGCCTTCTGGGCAGGAGCAAGGCCCTGGAATTGCTTCTGGCCCGTCAGAGCCTGACGCCGGACGAGGCCCGGGCAATGGGCCTGGTGGACCGCTTGGTGCCGGCGGATGATTTTGAAGCCGAATCGCTTCGCATCGCCAGTCGGTTCGCCGGGATTCCGGCGACCTCGCTGCGCCTGGCCAAACGCCTGGTCAGCCATTGTGAATCCGACCTTGCCGAGTACCTGGAGATGGAGAACCATGAACTGGTCAGGGCCCTGTACCAGACCCATATCCGATAGTTGCCGGCCGGGAATGCAGTGGACGATGGACGGTGGACGATGAACAGTTAAAAATGAACAGTGAACAGTGAACAGTGAACCCGGAACCCGGAACCCAGAACCCAGAACGTGGACCATCCTATGAAAAGAACTATTGTCGCTGCCGTCTGCCTGGCCCTGCTTGTGTTAACCTCCTCATCCGCCTCGGGAAGCGGTTTCTATACTTCCGACCTGGGTGCGAGATCGACGGCCATGGGCGCTGCGAGCGTTGCTTCGGTCGATGATGCTTCCGCCGCTTATTTCAATCCCGCCGCATTGACCGGCTTGGATGGCATCAACGTGTCCGGCGGTGTGACCGTCTATGATGTCTCAGGGGAATTTAAGAGCGACAGCGGCGAGACCGCCCGGTTGGAGGACAGCCTTATTCCCTTGCCGCATGTCTATGTGTCCGGAAAGACCGGAGACAGGGTGGCCCTGGGATTTGCCGTATTCAGCGATTTCGGGCTGGCCACCGATTGGGAAGATGACTGGCAGGGCCGGTTTCTCCTGGGATCGACCTATGCCGAGTCACTGACCGTGAACCTCAACCCCGTGGTCGCTTATCAGGTGACGCCGGCCCTGAGCGTGGCCGCCGGTCCGGTGGCCCGTTATTTCAGCGTGGACCTGCAGAATCAAATGCCCAACCTGCTGGGCGGGTTCGGAATCGGGCCCAGCCCCCTGGCGGTCTCTGAAACGGGATCGCGGATCGAAGGGGATGACTGGTCCTATGGGTATACGGTTGCCTTGAAGGCCCGGCTTACCGAGGCGCTCGATCTGGGTGTTTCCTACCGGAGTAAAACCGACCACACCCTGTCCGGCGATTTCAAAATAGATGATGACGGGGTCAACGGATACACGGACGCCTCCATCGACGTGGAGGCCACCCTTCCCGCATACGCCGATATCGGTCTGTCATGGCATCGGAATAAATGGACCCTGGCCGTCGGTGTATTGTGGACGCAGTGGTCATCCTACGATGAACTGGGTTTCGCATTCGACCGTCTGCAAGGGGTCCCAGGCATCAACCAGACCGGTGGATCATCGGTCGTCACCGACTGGGAGGACACGTGGTCCTGGAAACTGGGTGCTGAATATGCCCCCGTCCCCGACTGGCGCCTTCGGGCCGGCCTCATTTTTGACCCGAGCCCCGTTCCGGATGCGACCCTGGACCCGCTGGTGCCGGTCGGCGATCGTCTGGATTTCACCCTGGGGCTCGGTTATTCCAAAGGCCCCTTAAAAGTGGACCTGGCGTACCTGCTGATTACGAGTGAAGACCGATCCTTCCAAACCAGCGGCGCTGAAGCCGGCCTGCCGGATATCAGCGGCGACTTTGAAGGGTTTGTCACCCATGCGCTGTCGGTCAGCGCCAGTTACCGGTTTTAGAAAAAAACAGTGGACGGTGCGTGGTGAACAGTGAAAAGGGTGATGGTGAACGCACCCATGCTGAAGTCCTGACCAGGACGCCAGTCACTCACGTAACGCAATGGACTTGCAGGGTAAAATTCATACTCAAAATAAAATATTATAAAAAAAACAAATAATTAACTTGCTAAAATTGAAAATGGGCTTATTATTACCGTATTCAATCAAGTCTTGTAAGTCTCTGATTTCTTCAAGGCCATCCCTCTCTGCAGGATATCTCCATTTGCCAAAAATGGCACCCTCCAGGTAGTGAAATTGAAAATTTATTAAGAAAGGAGGACGCTATTATGACCAATGGAACAGTTAAGTGGTTCAATGACTCAAAAGGATTTGGATTCATTGAGCAGGAAGACGGCGCGGATGTGTTTGTCCATCATACCGCCATCAATGCGACCGGATTCAAATCGCTCAGTGATGGCGACCGGGTTTCATTTGAAATCGAGCAGGGGCCTAAAGGTCCTTCCGCTAGCAATGTCACAGTGATTTAACCTTGTTTTAGCGAATAAAATGGGCATCCTTTTCGATATCGTGGGGTTGCCCTTTTTGTCTGGTTGGCCTTCATCCCCTCTCCGTGGAATGGTTCAAGACCCTCTGACTGCGAAAGTCAATTTGCTCGCTTCAAACTGCGAATATCAACAATGACGGTCAGAAGGCACCCATCTGGCAGGATCAGGCCCGGGATGACGGCGAGGCTTTAAAAGTGTGGTAACGGAATTATAATATACTGAAGGTAATGATATGATTAAGTTGATTGACAAGTATAGAATAGAAAAAATGATGATTGAGAACGAGGAAAAAGAAAAAAATGGAAGTGAATCCGAACTGAAGAAAAATGCATTCCACAGTGGAAAAGCGGTTGCCAAAAAGTGGATAAACAGTGCTTCCCCCCAGGAAATCAAAGATGTTCTTCGGCGCCCCAATGCCCGCCATGACACCAACTACTTTGCATTCATGCGCAATGTTTTTTTTACATTCATAGAAAAACGATGTCCCGGCGAAGCACAACGATTCAAGCGGGCCGATAATGATTCATTTTTGCATGGTTGGCGGGAAGGTGTGATCAATATCTGGAACACGCGTAAAGGGCGGTTAAATTGTTGATGTGAGAACCCAGGACGCCTGCCCCCCGGCGGACAGGCAAGCTCACAGGCCCGACCAAAAGCGGTAACACCCGTGCAAGCCGCTTTTCCATACAACGGGAACACAAATCCATCCGCAGATTCATACGCATCACAAACTTTGATGGAACGCATAAAAGCAATTGATTGGACATCTGAAAACGGTGGAGGTCGTTTGACGGTCAATCGCAAAAAAGATGAAAACTGAAAACAGGAGGATCAGCCATGAAGATCTGCACGCTGCTGGGCAGCGCCAAAAAGAAGGGCAACACGGGAACCGCTCTGGGATGGATAGAAGCAGAACTCGAATCCCTGGGCCACGAGGTGGCGCGGATCCATCTCAACAACACGTCCATCCATGGTTGCCTGGGGTGTGCCAAATGCCGTGAGAACCCCGATGAGATCGCCTGCGTTCAAAAGGACGAGGCCCTGGATGTCATGGAACGGATGATCCTGTCCGACGGGGTGCTGTTCGCTTCGCCGATCTATTTCTGGGGCTTTCCGGCCCAGATGAAGCTGCTGATCGACCGCTGCTTTTCCCTGGTCACCAATTACCACAAGCCCGGCCATACCTCTTTGATGGAAGGCAAGCGCGTGGGGCTGCTGGTCACGGGCGGGGACGCCTTCGAGCAAAATGCCGAAGGCATGTTCACCGCCTTCGAACGATTTGCCGACTTTCTGCTGGCCAGAAAACAGGGCGGCCTGTACCTGGCCGGGTGCAGCGATCCTTCCGCGTTTTCCGATGTGGAAAAGGAGAAGGCCGTGGCCCTGGCGCGATCGCTGGTCGGGTAGAATAACAGTGAACGGTGAATAGAGAGCGGTGAACAGTGAACACGGAACTGAGAACCCTAAAAGAATATATGGTATCAGGACCTTAATCGGAAAAAAAATCGCTATCACATTGTGGTGTCGGGTTCTCCGGCGTGCCTGCTATCTGTCAGAATTCAATGAGCATTCATCCGAATCCTGAAAAAGGTGCAAATGAGCATGGCTTTTGCATTTCAACCATACACAGACCCGTCCAACCAGCAGGCAGGGTTCAATCTAAGATGCCGCATACCGGAGCCATCCTGTCGGATCGGTGGGGCAGTTATCCTCAACGCGGCCACTATAAAAGATCTTCGGGTTCAGGTGAAAATGTAAGACTTGCCGTAGCAAACGGAAGATACGGAGATGACCGATCCAATCCCCTATATTGTTGTCGACAACCAGATAATTCTTCCTGTCGGCCGAATCCGTAGACCCGGCCCGTCAGCCGGTGATCCCGAATCCCAGAAGCAGCCGGACTTCGGCGTGGTGGACCGGGTCACCATCTCCCGCCAGGCGCGGCAGAAGTGCCGGCAGGCGCAATTCGACGCGGCGCCGCCGTCCGGCGCGGCCATGCTGACCCACACGCCTGAAAAACTGCGCTGATCCGGGAGCGCCTGCGATCGGAGGTGGAAGGCGGGGACAGCAGGTGGGTAGACTGTAGGCTGTCAGGGTGAAAGTGGAGGCAACAGGTGGAAGCTGTGCCCCATTGTAATATCCCCCTCACCCTGTCCCTCTCCCCCAAAGGGGCGAGGGGACGCAGTCAAAATATTGGGAATGATCCCGGATTCTCAGGTTAAGGGGTACCGTTTCCTTTTATTGTTCACGCATCGCCGTTCACCATTGGGTCCAATCCCTTAATTCAAGGCCAATTTTAAGTATTAACCCAAAAAGGCCTTGATTCCTCATTATTCATCCGTTAACCTGCACCTTGTCTTCCCTTTCCGTTCCATGTAATTTTCTCACTACCCAGCAAGCGGGGCAGCGGCCATGCCGACCATCGCCACCCTGGAGCGCATGTTCTGGTTCGACGACCAGGCCAGGCGCCGTCGATACCCCAACGCGACCAAACTGGCCGAACGGTTCGAGCTGTCCCCGAAAACCGCCCAGCGCTGCATCGAGGCCATGCGTGACCGCTTCGGTGCCCCCCTGGAATACCACCCTTCGGAAAGAGGCTATTATTACCGGGACGACTCGTTTGAACTGCCCCATTTCCAGGTCGGCCAGGAGGAGATCCTGGCCCTGCTCCTGGCGCGCAGCCTGCTGTCGTCCACCTCGGGCGGATTTATCAGCCGGGATATCGGCCGTTTCAGCCGCAAGCTGGCGGTCGAGGCGGGGGGGCTGGGATTGGACGCCGGTACCATCGACCGGCTGTTCTCCGCCGCCTGGACCGGCCATGCACCGGTTGACGCCCGTACCTTCCACCGCATATCGCAATGCCTGATTGCATCCAGGCGCCTGCGCTTCACCTACCGTTCGCCGGCAACCGGCAACACCACGACGCGCACCGTGGAACCCCACCACCTGCAGTACTACAACGCCTCATGGGTGCTGGTGGGCCGCTGCCTGCTGAGGGACCGGTGGCGCAAGTTCTACCTGGCCCGCATGGACCGGGTAACGGATACCCGGGAGACCTTCACCCCCCGTCCTGCAGAACAATGGCGGCATCGGGTGGAGGGGGCATTCGGCATTTTCCAGGGCGGCCGGGCCGTTGATGTCATCCTGCGCTTCACCCCCTTCCGCGCCCGGTGGGTCCGCGAACAGGACTGGCATCCGGCCCAGCGGATGGTTCCCCTTGACGACGGCAGCCTGGAACTGCGCCTGCCCGTGGCCGATTTCCGCGAAATCAGGATGAAAATTCTCCAGTTCGGCGCCGACGTGGTCGTGGTGGCGCCGGAGGCGTTGAGGGCCGAGATCCGGGAGGAGGTTCGGCGGATGGGGGAGATGTACTTAGCTCAAAGCTGATAGCTCGTAGCTGATAGGCTGAAGGTTGAAGGTGGAAGGTGGGAGGTGGAAGGTGGAAGGTGGAGAAGCCAGGTGGTTAGGTTGAAGGCTGTAGGCTGTCAGGGCGGAAGGTATTCTGTCTTTTTAGTCAATCAAACTAACGAAACCAGCGAACCGTTTTTTTTATCACCTATGACACGTTTTGACCGACCACCTTTGATATGAAGGTAGCCGAGGTGATGTGGACGGTGAACGGTGAACAGTTAACAGTGGAGAAACCAGGTGGATAGGCTGGCGGCGGTGGACAACAGGTGGGGAGGCTGAAGTCTGTAGGCTTTTGGATAGACGGTATTCTGCCCTTCAAACCAATCGAACCCGTTCAACCGATTCAACCAATGCAACCAATCAAGACAGTTCGTTTTTCACGCAGAAACCTGCTCAAGGCGTTTTTTTCCAGTCCGCTGGCAGCGCTTTTCGCCGGCCGCGCCAAGGCCGGTCCAAACCCGGATGCCCGTTTCCGCTGCTGCGCCAACTGCCGCCACTATGTGCCGCCACGCCACACGGCCATGCTGGACGGCCCGCCGTCTGGGTATTGCCGCCATCCTAACCGTGTTGGAAGTCGGTATATTATGGACTCATGGTCCGTTTCAGAGGCGGGGCTTTATCGAGAGCCGGGGGAGGGGTGTGATGATTGGTTTGAGGGGAATGTGAGGGAACAGGGTCGATAATACAGAAGCTTTCACAACCTCGGTAAAACGCGGGAGTCTTTTCACCATTACGTGCCTTGCTGAAACGGTTTTAAAGATATCAACTTGGACTGCAATAAATATGATTTATTTCGCACGTAAAAATCAGACGATTTCTGAACACATCACAAATACGGCAAATCTTGCAAGAGTATTCGCCAGTGTTTTTGGTTGTGAAAATACTGCATACTTAGCCGGCTTGTTGCACGATTTAGGGAAATACACGCAGGCTTTTCAGGATTATCTGGAACGTAGCCTGCGGGGCGATAAAGTACAGCGTGGCGAAGTTATCCATGCCCTACAAGGAGCGAAGTTTGTTGAAGAAAAAATCAATGACCACCTGCTTGCGGATATCATCGGTAATGTCATCGCAACCCATCACGGCGGGTTGTTCGACAGCATTACCGATGGTGAAAGAACTTTGTCCGTCAGGACCGATAAAAGCGAAGATAAACTCCATTATGAAGAAGCGGTCAAAAATTTTAGTCCCCGCATCAATGAAACCGAATTGGAGGCGGAAATTCGTGGCTTCTGCCAAAAATGCCAAACGAAAAAAATAAACCCGTTCTTTATGCTGCATTTTTTTACGAAAGCCGTTTATTCTTGCCTTGTAGATGCGGATAGATGCAACAGCGCCGGCTTGGAAATTGATAATGCTGTGCCGGATTGGGAAAATTTGATTCAACAAATAGAAAACTATCTTGGTTCTTTTTCTGGTGATGGTGATATTGATGAAGTTCGCAAAAGCATTTCTGAACAGTGCAAGCAAGGAGGCGGCCGAGATAAGGGAATTTATACTTTGTCTGTTCCAACCGGTGGAGGCAAGACATTGTCGAGCCTGCGGTTCGCTTTGGAACACGCCAAGGAGCATAAGCTTAAACGCATCATTTATGTTATTCCTTATTTGTCGATTCTTGATCAAACGGCAACGACAATTAGGTGCGCTTTAGCAGGATGTGATAAAAGTAAACAGTGTAAGAAAAGTGAGGAAGAACGGAAGAAATGTGAAGCGTATCGAAAAACGGATGAGTTAATTTTAGAACATCATTCAAACATCGAACCGCCGCACGAGGATGACGCCGAAGAACAATACCGTCTGCTGACTTCCCGTTGGGACAGTCCAATTATTTTAACCACAATGGTTCAATTTCTTGAATCAATCTACAGCAACAAAGCGTCCAAGCTCCGAAAATTTCATAATATGTCGGAAGCGGTTCTGATTTTTGACGAAATCCAGGCTCTTCCGATAAAATGCACTCATCTATTCAATGATGCTGTGAATTTTCTGCAAACCTTCGGAAGATCAACCATCCTACTGTGTACAGCCACACAGCCGCACCTTCATAAGGCGGAGCGTCCGATATTGTTATCTGGCAAACCGGATATTGTCAGTATCACACAGGGTGAATTGGAAGTTTTTGAGCGAGTCTACATTGAGAATAAAACTCAGCCGGCAAGGGATCACGAGCAGATCGCGGAGATGGTAAGAAAACAGATTGAACAGGAAAAGAGCACACTTGTTATCCTGAACACAAAAAGTGATGCTCGCAAAATGTATGAAGAGTGCCGGTCGATTGAATGCGAGAAAGCGTTTTTGACGACCGACCTTTGTCCTGCTCACCGTTTGAATGTCCTTGAGCGATTACGGGAAAACCTATCCCCTAAAACAAAGCAAGTGACGTTATGCGTCAGTACGCAACTGATTGAAGCGGGCGTGGATGTGTCGTTTGACTGTGTGATCCGGGCTCAGGCAGGTATGGACAGCATTATCCAGGCGGCTGGACGCTGCAACCGCAACAAAGAGAATCCAACACCGCAGCCGGTCTTTGTCGTCGATATCCAGGATGAAAAGCTTTCGCGCTTACCGGAAATTAAGGACGGCAAGGATGTTACGGCAAGAGTATTCCGTGAAAAACGGGATGGTAATTTGCTGAGTGATGAGGTGATCAATTTGTTTTATCAGTATTACTTTTTCGACCAGCAAAAAGGGAAAAACGTAGGCAAAATGGATTACAAAACAAAGGATGATAAAACAACGATCTATAACTTGCTCAACAAGAATTCTTTGGGAGCGGTTGCTTACCGGAACCGCAACAACAGGGATTACAAGGGACTGCCTTGTGCTTTTCAAACTGCGGCGGACGAATTTTCCGTGATTGACGGTATCCAGACCGGTGTGGTTGTGCCCTATGGCGAGGCTCTGAAACTTGTAGATGAATTCCAACGCAGTCATGAACCGAAGGAAAAAATGCGCATCTTGAAGCAAATGCAGAAATATACGGTCTCCATCTATTCAAATTGTCTGGATGAAATCAAAAAGGGGGCCAGTCTCGTGGATGGCACGTTTTACTTGTTGAGTCCGGATTACTACGACGCGGAAGAGCAGGGGTTGAAACGCGAAGCTATGTTTTCTTTTTTAAATGCGTAAATCAAAAGGATAGAGGTGCCAGATGAACAAAAAACGCAACTCTGTGGAATTTAAAATATCGGGGCGATATGCGATGTTTGCCGATCCCGTTACAAGAGTAGGCGGTGAGAAATTTTCCTACCAGATTCCGACCTATCAGGCACTCAAAGGCATTCTTGAAAGCGTTTACTGGAAGCCGACTTTTATCTGGTACATCGATGCCGTTCGGGTAATGAAAAAGATTCAAACCGAGTCCAAGGGAATCAAGCCGATTAAAATGAGCGGTGGCAACGACCTTTCCTACTACACCTACTTGCGGGATGTGGAGTATCAGGTTCTTGCTCATTTCGAATGGAACGAACACCGAAAAGAACTTTTCGATGATCGCAACGAACACAAACATCACAACATCGCCAGACGCAGCATCAAAAAAGGCGGGCGACGGGATATTTTTTTCGGTACGCGAGAATGTCAAGGCTATGTCGAACCTTGTGTTTTCGGCAAAGAAGGCGAATGTTTTTACGAAAAATATGGGCAACTCGATTTCGGTGTGATGTTTCACGGATATGACTATCCCGATGAAACCGGAAAAGGTGAACTGGTGGTTCGTCTGTGGAGGCCGAAGATGATAGACGGCATCATCGAGTTTCCAATGCCGAAAAATTGTGATTCTTCCATGCGACGTTTTATCCGTAAAATGACGGCAAAAGAATTCGAGAAAGGCCGGAACTTTTCATTTGTCGATGATGATCTTTCCGTGGCGGATTTGTTGGAGGAGGAATAATCATGGGATTCTGGCAACATTTAGCGGTCAGTTACGACAAGAATGCTGATGCGTTGAAAAAAACGTATCCGCTTTCGACGACATCCATTTCCAACAACAACGATATTATTGCCGTTATACTTATTGATGGTGACGGGAACTTTGTTGGTTACGATAAAATCGAAAAAAAGAAAAAACCAACCAGAAAAGACCCCGGGAATCCTCTTGTCAATATCACGATACCCACATCTGAAGAAAGTTTGAAAAGAACCAGTACATCAATAATTCCTTACCCGATGTTTGACCAATACGGGTATTTTAAAGGCTTACCTGGAAAATACCCACGAAATTTAAGTGTATTATCGAACCATCTAAATTTTATCCAAGACCATGAAAAAAAGATAAAAAAAAGTAAAAAGTCTTCTACATATTATAAACTATGGAAAAACTATAAAAACCGCGTTGAAAAGCTGAAAAGGAGTTGGGAAAAATTAGAAACTTATTTAGAGCAACTGGAAAGTTTCGCCAAATCTTCGTTTGCAACAGAACAGGTTAAAGCAATTTATAAATATATTTCCAAACGAAAAGTCGCCACTGACCTGAAAGACATGAAATTAAAAGATAATGTAAATGTTGTTTTCCAAGTAGAAATACCCGGTAATCAGCAAACAAAAGTTTGGGAAGAGGACACGTTTTTCAGTGCGTGGCATCAATATTATTTCTCTGTAAAAAACAGCTTGAAATCGTTGGATTATATTACTGGCAAGAAAGAACCGGCTGCCACTTTTCACCCCAAAAAGATATCCAGTGTTTCTGCTAATGCAAAGCTTATTTCCGGTAATGATAAAACGAATTACACGTTTCGAGGGAAATTCAGCGAACCCTCCGAGGCCGTATCCATTGGTTACAACGCTTCTCAGAAAGCGCACCAGTTTTTGCGATATCTCATCAATGATCGGGGATGTGGTTGTGGCGAGCAGGTGATTTTGTCCTTTACGATTGGCTCCATGGAAAAACTCTTGGCGCCTCCGATTGAAGACGAAAGTATTTTGGCTGTTCTGAAAGGATCATCGGTTAAAACGGAAAGCGATATTCAAATCGACCTTCGCGCCGAAACGGGATTTGATTATGCGGATGCCCTGAGGAGTTCCCTTGGCGGATTTGGACACAGTCAGGCGTTGAAGCAACATGCCAAAACTGCGGTGATTGCGCTGGATGCTGTTAGCGATAAATCAGGTCGATTGTCTATTACATTTTACCGCGAACTGGACAGAAACGAATATCTTGAAAGAGTCGCCGACTGGCATAGCTCCATTAAATGGCATCAAAAGTTTTGGGAAAAAGTTGATGAGAAATATGTTCCCTATATCGGCGCGCCGTCCGTGGATAAAATCATCGAGGCGGTTTACGGCAAGCCAAGAGGCGGTAAGGATGAGAGCTATACAAAGATCAAAAAAGCGGCACGGGAACGGTTGCTCCGCTGTGTTTTTGACGGAGCGTTTTTGCCTAAAGATTATGTGGTGGCGGCTATTCGGCGGGCCGCCAATCCGTTGGCAATTAAAAGGAATGGTAAATTTGACCGTAATGGTTATGAGCAAATCGCATCTACGGTATGTGCGCTGGTGCGCAAGGATTTTAAACAACGCAACGAGGAGGACTACAAATTGAGCATTGAACTCGACAGAACCGGCCGTGATTACCTTTATGGCAGACTGCTTGGTGCGGCGGACAAACTGGAGGAATACGCCCTATACAAAAAGGATAACCCCCGTGTTGTTACCGCTGCGATTCGGCATATGCAAGCATTTGTCCAGCGTCCGTTCAGAACGTGGCAAACCATTCACGGTTGCCTCAATCCGTATATTCAAACTGTAAAAGGTGGATTTGCGTTTAATGAAATTCAAGCGGTGATGAATCAATTTACAACGGGTGATTACGAAAAAGATACGCCGCTGAACGGTTCGTATCTAATTGGCTATTACCATGAACGCGCCTATATCGACAGTCTGGTTAAGGCTGCTGCTGAAAAGAAATAACAATCAACCGATTATAAAAAATAGGAGGATAACAATGACGGACAATAAAGCGCTCACGAACAAAATTGATTTTGCAGTAATTATTTCCGTTAATCGGGCGAATCCCAATGGCGACCCGCTGAACGGAAACCGTCCTCGCCAAACCTACGACGGCTTTGGTGAAATTTCGGACGTTTGTCTCAAACGTAAAGTTCGCAACCGTCTGCAGGATATGGGCGAATCCATTTTTGTTCAGTCGGATGACAATCGGGCTCCAGGTGATGAGTTTCGTTCGCTTAATGACCGATTTAAGGCCGCCTTAGGTAGGTGGAAAAAGGATGTTGAGGATAAGAAAATCGAATCGGCCGATACAAGAAACAACGCACCCAAAGAATGGATGGACGTGCGGGCATTCGGACAAGTTTTTGCGTTCAAAGGGAATAAAGATAAAGACGCAGACGCAGTGTCGATTGGAATTCGCGGCCCCGTAACCATTCAAAGCGCGTTTAGTATCGAGCCGATTACGCCGGATAGCTTGCAAATTACCAAGAGTGTCAATCTCGAAACCGAGAAAAATCCTGATAAAAAAAGCGGTGATACCATGGGGATGAAGCACCGCGTTGATAAAGGCATTTACGTAACCTACGGCGCTATCAATACGCAACTCGCCAGCAAGACCGGCTTTTCGGATGACGACGCTAATAAAATCAAATTGGCTTTGCAAACGCTATTTGTCAATGATGTTTCATCTGCGCGACCCGAGGGCAGCATGGAAGTCGTGAAAGTGATATGGTGGCAACACAAAAGTCCAAGCGGTCAATATTCTTCCGCTAAGGTTCACCGCACGTTGATGGACATCGTGAAAGCAGACGGAACCTACGACAAACTGGACACGTTAAACGATCTAAAACCGGAAGAACTCGATCCATTGGAAGGTGAGGCGTTGCAAAGACTTTGCAAGTGATTTAGTGCCTGAAAAACCAATTTGCTGGTATTTTCGCTCTCAGCAACGGCCTGACGCTTGGTGAAGCCGCTTTCGTGCTGGAGGGGGCGTGACCATCGCCGGCCAACAGCTCAAGGACCATGAAGAGGTGGTAGACCATGCGCGGGCCATCGACCAGATATACAAATTGAAGTGTGAACTCGGCTACGCCACCCGATCCAGCACCTTTACCTCTTTCTCAAGCCGGTCACCCAACTCCATTTTGACCCGTTCGGTATCATAGTGGGTCTGGATGCCGGTCCAGAATTCAACGGAGGTGCCGAAATAACGGGCCAGGCGCAAGGCTGTGTCTGCGCTGACGCCGCTTTTGCAGTTGCAGATTTTGCTGATGCGCATGGCAAGAACGCTGATGTCCTTGGCCAGGCGGTAATGGCTGATGCCCAAGGGCTTCATTAATGCTTCCAGCAGGATTTTACCGGTATGGATGGGTGGAAAATTTCTCATGGTCATACCTCAATGGTAGTCGACAATTTCGACTGTATAGTCACCATCATGGTCACATTAGCAACCACTCGAGATAGTATCGCCAAGGGTTATTATGTTTGCAGAATCCGATCTCTTGCCCCTCTCTGCGCTTCAACACATATGCTTCTGTGAGCGGCAGTGCGCCCTGATCCATGTGGAGCAGGTGTGGCTGGAAAACCGGTTTACCGCCGAAGGGCGCATCATGCACGACCGGGTGGACTCGGGCAAACGCGAGTCGCGGCGGGATGTGCGAATCGCCTATACGGTGGCACTGAGATCGCTGCGGCTGGGTCTGGTGGGCAAGGCCGATGTGGTGGAGTTTCACCGGGAAAAGACCTCAGACGGAAAATTTTACTGGCGACCCTTTCCCGTGGAGTACAAGCGCGGGCGGCCCAAGAAGGACAACTGCGACAAGATTCAGCTCTGCGCACAGGCCCTTTGCCTGGAGGAGATGCTGGGGCATCGCATCGACAATGGGGCGCTTTTTTACGGGAAGACCCGTCGACGGCAGGACGTGGCTATCGATGGTTCATTGCGCAAGGAGACGGAACAGATGGCCGTTCGTCTTCATGCACTCTTCGAGGCACGGGTCACGCCTAAACCCGTGTTCGACAAACGTTGCCCGAACTGTTCTTTTTTCTCCTATTGCCTTCCTGAAAAATTGAACGGGAAAAAGTCTGCCGGCCGTTACCTTGATGCCATCCGAGAGGAAAAATGAAAAAGCATCTCAACACCCTGTTCGTGACCACCCAGGGCGCCTACCTGAACAAGGAAGGCGAGACCGTCGTCATCTCCGTTGACCGAGAAAAGAAGCTTCAGCTTCCCGTGCACACCCTGGACGGTATCGTCTGCTTCGGACGTGTGATGTGCAGCCCCTATCTCATGGGGTTTTGTGCCGACAAGGATGTGGCGGTGAGTTTCCTGACCGAGCACGGTCGATTCCTGGCGCGGGTTCAGGGCCCGGTTTCCGGCAATGTGCTCCTGCGGCGTGAGCAGTATCGGCGAGCGGACAGCGACGATGCGTCGGCCCGCATCGCCCATGACGTCCTGGTGGGTAAACTGGCCAACACCCGAACCGTATTGCAGCGGGCGGTCAGGGACCATGGTGATAAAGTGGACGCGACCAAGATCAATTCTGCATCGAACCACATTTCCGCCCTGCTCAAGAGCATCCGGCCGGGCATGCCGCTGGATTCTCTGCGGGGAATGGAGGGGGATGCCGCACGGGCCTATTTCGGCGTCTTCGACGATCTCATCGTCAATAAACGCAACGGATTCTCGTTTAATGGGCGCAATCGCCGTCCCCCGTTGGACCCGGTCAACTGCCTGCTATCTTTTATCTACACGATACTGCTGCACGACGTGCGCTCGGCACTGGAAGCCGTGGGCCTGGACTCGGCGGTCGGGTATCTGCATCGGGATCGCCCGGGCCGTCCCGGACTGGCACTGGACATGATGGAGGAGTTCAGGCCGATCATTGCGGATCGAATGGTGTTGTCTTTGATCAACCGGGGCCAGGCGGTAAAAAAGGACTTCGTTGTCCAGGAAACCGGGGCGGTGCTCATGGGCGACGATTTGCGAAAGAGGGTGTTGATGGCATACCAGAAGCGCAAGCAGGATGAGATTTTCCATCCCTTTCTGGAGGAAAAAGTCAGCATCGGGTTACTGTTCAGCACCCAGGCCCTGTTGCTGGCCCGGTATATGCGGGGTGACCTGGATGCGTATCCGCCGTTTGTCTGGAGGTAAACCCCATGATGGTGCTCGTGAGTTACGATGTGTCGACTGTTGATGCAGGCGGGCCGGGCCGCCTGAGAAGGGTGGCGAAAATATGCAAAAACCATGGGCAGCGGGTTCAATATTCCGTGTTCGAGTGCATCGTGGATCCGGCCCAATGGACGGTCTTCAGGCAAAAACTCATGGACCAGATCGAACCTGAAACCGACAGCCTGCGGTTTTACTTTCTCGGCGCCAATTGGCGAAAACGGATCGAGCATGTGGGCGCGAAAGCGAGTTTCGACCAGGAGGGGCCGCTGATCGTCTGATCCCGTTGCGAACCCCAAGTGCACACGATTTTTCAGGGGTGTTCGCAAAGTGCTTTATATGCTTGGTTTTAATTCGGATAAGGCGGTGGTGGGATTTTCTGGTGAGAACATTAACGCCAATTTCAACAATTGTCGCGTTAGGGCGGCAATTTGTGCATTAAAAAACAAGGCTTTAAACAGCAGCGGTCGCCCCCCACGCGGGGGCGTGGATTGAAACCGCTGGTATCCACCCCACCCGGCGGGGTGGCCCAGTCGCCCCCCACGCGGGGGCGTGGATTGAAACGTATGGCGTGGGCAAAAATTATGAAAAAGCCTAGTCGCCCCCCACGCGGGGGCGTGGATTGAAACAGCCCCTGGTTACCTTGATTGCACAGATTGGGCGTCGCCCCCCACGCGGGGGCGTGGATTGAAACAAACAAGCCCGCACGGGCAGGGAGGAATCATGAGTCGCCCCCCACGCGGGGGCGTGGATTGAAACAAATGTTGGATTGGCAACACTATCGAGCCCACCAGGTCGCCCCCCACGCGGGGGCGTGGATTGAAACTTTGGTCCCCATTCCCAACAAGGCCAGAAGACAGGTCGCCCCCCACGCGGGGGCGTGGATTGAAACATTTTTAAAGAAACGACTTTAACAGATGGTAGCGTCGCCCCCCACGCGGGGGCGTGGATTGAAACTTTTTATGGCAATCATCAATCCCATAAATGGTGGTCGCCCCCCACGCGGGGGCGTGGATTGAAACCATTTTAAACCTCTTTATTTAAAAAACGATTTTGTCGCCCCCCACGCGGGGGCGTGGATTGAAACAACAATTATCATGGGGGAGTTACATGGGGGGCGGTCGCCCCCCACGCGGGGGCGTGGATTGAAACGAAGAATACTCCTCGGACAGGTCGTATTCTATCGTCGCCCCCCACGCGGGGGCGTGGATTGAAACATTTGTTCTGATGGCCACCAGTGCGGATAAAACGGTCGCCCCCCACGCGGGGGCGTGGATTGAAACTTATGTGTTACATTTATCCTTGACTTAGGAAGGTCGCCCCCCACGCGGGGGCGTGGATTGAAACATGGATTGCCTCCATATGCAGGTTGACGCCGTCCGTCGCCCCCCACGCGGGGGCGTGGATTGAAACTGTTTTGTCGGGGCCCAGCATGCGGGGTCGGCAGTCGCCCCCCACGCGGGGGCGTGGATTGAAACTGATCGGTGACGGAACCAACGGGCCGTCACAGGTTGTCGCCCCCCACGCGGGGGCGTGGATTGAAACAGGAGACGATGTGCCTTGGCATGGCCATGGGCAGTCGCCCCCCACGCGGGGGCGTGGATTGAAACAAGCGATTGCGCGACGCCGGCGTGCGGGTAACGCGTCGCCCCCCACGCGGGGGCGTGGATTGAAACCTGCCACGGGTGAAAATCTACTAATCAAGGAGATGTCGCCCCCCACGCGGGGGCGTGGATTGAAACCCTTGCTGTAGGATTCCTCGCCAAGGTCTTTGAGTCGCCCCCCACGCGGGGGCGTGGATTGAAACTCCTATAACGATATTGTTTTCTATATCAATGGGTGTCGCCCCCCACGCGGGGGCGTGGATTGAAACTGCAGACACTGATTCCGGGCCTGCTCAAGCCTGAGTCGCCCCCCACGCGGGGGCGTGGATTGAAACATCGTCAAGCGTTGGAAACATTCTCAGTGTCACGTCGCCCCCCACGCGGGGGCGTGGATTGAAACTTTATAGATAGGATTGCCATCGGCATCATAGGCAGGTCGCCCCCCACGCGGGGGCGTGGATTGAAACTGATCGCAGTGCATGGAACATTAACAATGAGATAGTCGCCCCCCACGCGGGGGCGTGGATTGAAACCTGTATTTCCGGCTCCAAAATATACCCGGCGTTAGTCGCCCCCCACGCGGGGGCGTGGATCGACACCAACTATATGCCTGTGGGACATCCCGTGATCCATACGAGGCGGTAAAATTTTTCGCGCGCGTTCCTCTGGCCCGTCTGGTTTTCAGCGGGAGATCTCTGCCAAATTTGCCTGTTTCTGGACGAACACTAACGATAAGAAAATACAATTTTTTTAGCATTTGCGCGCCATTTTCCCGCACCATACTGCATGAGCTTAATGGGAGTGAACCGTCTGCCGGAGCGGAAGCAGTTGATGGGAAAATTGCATTATCAGTGCCCGTTGATCACCGCCTCACAGTTCAAACGCCATGTAGACGTCGGCGGTCACATAACTGAGGTCCGCGGGAAGGGGGGGGACGAACCCCATGGGTTCCTAAAGCTTCAGCGCTGTGGCCAGCTGGTGGTTGGCCACCAGGACCGCTTTCCGCGCGCCGGCATTCCTGGCGTAATCGATCGCCGCCCCGGGCCAGTTGCCGGCCGATGCCCTTGCCCCGTGCAGATGGGGCAACTGCCAGTTTGGCCATTTCGAAAACGCCGTTGCCGTGGGGGATGGCGGCGCAGGTGCCGAGCACGTCATCCCCCTCGACGGCAAAAACGATCTGCCCGTTTCGGGCGATGATGGACTCCCGGGGCGCATCCAGGTGCCGGTCGTCGGCCGCTTCTCTCAGGGAGAAATGGTCGAGCCAGTCCCGGTTCAGTCGGCCGGATGCCGCTGCCGGACGGTTTTCAAAGGGGACCATTTTCAGGACCTCTCCACAGATCTATCCGGTTAAAAAACAGATTACACCAAACCAGCCTTCTGTTTACAACACCTGAAAAAACCGATCCAATATCCTCTGCCGGATGATGATTTCACGTTTTTTTCACGTAATTTCTACAGTCGGTTCACACGCGCCGGGCTAAACTTGCCCCGTGTATACAGTGACCCGTGTCTCGCTTATGCTTGCCTTGGAAGCGTTCGAATAATATACCGGAATGAATATCAACCCCGTCCAAGAGGATTCCCATGGCGCCAAACATCCGGTTGCTCATCATCGAAGACAATTCGGCAATTGTGGAGAACATGTCCGATTTTCTGGAATCGAAAGGCTATATCCTGGATTTCGCCATGGACGGCATCGGCGGTCTCCACCTGGCCCTGACCCGGGACTATGACGTCATTGTACTGGACCTCATGCTTCCGGGCATGGACGGCATCACCCTGTGCCGGAAACTGCGCCGGGAGGCGGGGAAACAGGTCCCGGTCATTATGCTCACGGCCAGGGACACACTGGACGACAAACTTCTCGGCTTTGAATCCGGTGCCGACGATTACCTGGTCAAGCCCTTTGCCTTAAAAGAGCTGGAGGCGCGGATAAAGGTGCTGGCCAAAAGGCGCGTGGCCGAAAACAAGGTCCTGTCGATCGCGGATCTTCGAATGGATCTGGGGACTTTTGAGGTTTCCCGCCAGGGAAAAAAAATCGACCTCAACAATACCTGTACTTCCATTTTAAAACTGCTCATGGAATCCGCTCCCAATGTGGTGCCCCGCAAAGACCTGGAGAACTACCTCTGGGGGGACATGCCGCCGGGCAGCGATGTGCTGCGCAGCCATATGTACACGCTGCGTAAAAAGATCGACAAGCCCTTTGACCATGCCATGATCGAAACCGTCCACGGTATCGGTTTCCGGCTCAACCCCGTGGTTGGGTAAAAAAAGGAAACATTGACATGAAATTCTACCAGAGCATCCGGTTCAGGATCGTGGCCTGCATCCTCTTGTACGGCAGCCTGCTGGTCATTTTCAACGCCGGCATCACCTTTTTCGTGATGGGCAATAACATTTCCAAAATGGTTGCCAATCTCATCGATACGGAGGTGGATACCTTTCTCTATAAATATAAAAAGGACCGGACAACGCCACTGCCCCATTCCAAGTACATCGATGTGTTCGAGGGCGTTGAAGCGGTGCCGGAGAGATTCAGAGAACAGGTAAAAGACCTTCCCCCGGGTGTCCATGCCATCAATCGGGATGACAAAAAACACCCTAAATATGTCGGGGTCATGGAACTTGAGGGTAAAGACGTGCCCTCTTTCATGTTCTTCCACGGCAGGGCGTTTTTCGAGGAGAATGCCCGGCTGCACCCCAGGCAGATCCTGATGATCTCTCTGGCCCTGCTGCTCATACCCGGCGTTATCATCGGCTATATCACCTCCCGCATGCTGTTTGCCCCCGTGGTGACGCTCATGGACCAAATCAAGGGCCTGAACCCTGACAATATACCGTCCCGGTTTTCCCAGAAACACGCCAGCAATGAACTCGGAATGCTCACCCGTACCATCGAGACGACCATGAACCGGATCAACGCCTTTATCCAGCGCGAAAAACAGTTCACCCGGGATGCCAGCCACGAGCTTCGAACCCCGCTGACCATTGTCAAAGGGGCCGTGGAAATCATGGAGGCGCAGCCGGAACTGGAGGGCAACCCCTTATTGAAAAACCCCCTGAAGCGAATATCCCGATCGGTCAGGGACATGGAAACCACGATTGAGACCTTTCTCTGGCTGGCCAGGGAGGAGGGCGGAACCGAATCGTCCTGCCGGGTGGAACCGGTGGCCAGAAAAGCGATCAAAGACAACCGGTACCTGATCGAAAACAAGGATATCGAACTCCACATGGACGTGCGCACGGACAAAGCCGTCAGGGTCAGGGAGGAGGTCCTTTATATCGCCGTCACCAACCTGATCCGCAATGCCTTTCATTTTACCTCCCGGGGGGCGGTAACCGTTACCATCGACGACATGCATATCGGGATTGCCGATACAGGCATGGGGATCGAGGCGGACAAACTTGATTCGGTCACCCGATCCCATGTCAAAGGGCAGAAGAGCCGGGGGTTCGGTCTGGGGCTGAGCATTGTTTCGCGTTTATGTAAACGCTTCGGCTGGCAACTGATCATTGAAAGTGAGCCTGGAAAAGGGACCCGGACCCGGATTCTGTGGCAGGATGCCTGAGCGCGGGGCAGTCATGCCGGACAGGTCCCTCGTTGTTGCCTCAACATCCTGCTGAGTATGGTCAGACCGATGCGTCCCCCCGTCCCCGGTTAAACGGTGGACCCCTCCGGTTTCGTTTCCGAAGAAGTTGCAGATTTCACATCTTTTTCACATTCTTTTCACGGGCTGTTCACCTGTCCCGGGCTAAGATTCGGCCAGGATTGACCAAGACGGAAATTCAGCTGCCAATGGAAACCTTTTTGCCGAGGAAGCGAAATGGCGATTCAATGCAAAAATCGGGATAATCGTTTTCACCCGTCGGCCGGATCCCGGCGGGCCCGGGCTCTTTTGCTTGCGGCCGCGGCGATACTGCTCTCGGGTTGCAGCATGGCGACTCAGAACCTCAAGACGCCGCTCGTGGTTCCGGCCCGGTTTTCCGAGTCCGGCACCTCGCCGCTGCCTGACAAGTGGTGGGAATCCTTTGAGGACCCGGTGCTGAGCGGGCTCATCGATAAGGCCCTGGCGAATAACTTCGACCTGCATACGGCCTGGGATCGGCTGAACCAGGCCGAAGCGGCGGCGCGGCGTGCAGGGGCGGATCTCTTCCCGGCCCTCGACGCCGGGGCCGACACCTCCGGGAACCGTTTTCGCGAATCCGGCCAGACCGGCGACAGCAGCAGTTATGCCCTGGGACTGACGGCCAGCTACGAACTGGACCTGTGGGGCCGCATACGTTCCGGTCGCGATGCCGCCGTGTTCGATGTGCACGCCAGCGAACAGGACCTCCAGGCGGCGGCGCTGACACTGTCAGCGACGGTCGCCGGCACCTGGTACCAGTTGGTCGAGCAATACGGACAACTGAATGTGCTGGAAGCGCAGATCGTTACCAACGGGACGGTTTTAGAACTGGTGACCCTGCAGTTTCGCACCGGTCAGGTCGGCATCGCCGATATGCTGCAGCAGCGGCAACTGGTGGAATCCAACCAGGGCGAAAAATCCCAGGCGTTGGCCCGGGCCAAGGTGCTCGAGCACCAGTTGGCAATCCTGCTCGGCGTTCCCCCCCGGCAGACCGTGGCACCCCGGGTTGCGGCCCTGACAAAGCTGCCGGCGATGCCGCAATCGGGACTGCCGGCCGAATTGATCCAGCGCCGTCCGGATGTCCGCAGCGCCCTGTACAGTGTTCAATCGGCAGACAGCGACCTGGCTGCCGCCATTGCCGACCGCTTTCCCCGGTTGAGCCTCACCGCCGGGGTGGACACCTCGGGCGGGCACACCCGCGACCTGTTCGACAACTGGCTGGCCGCGCTTGCCGCCAACCTCCTGGCGCCGGTCATCGATGGGGGCCTGCGCGAGGCCGAAGTCGACCGGACCCGTGCCGTTGCGTCCGAAGCGCTGCACACTTACGGCCAGACGATTCTCGATGCTTTGGGCGAGGTCGAGGACGCCCTGGTCCAGGAACAGCGCCAGCGTGACTTCATCGCCAGCATTAACAGGCAGCTGGGGCTGGCCGGGCAAGTGGTCGACAGTTTGCGGGACCGGTATATCCAGGGGACCGTGGATTACCAGCGGGTGCTCGATGCGCTGCTCTCCCATCAGGATCTCCAGCGCAGCCTGCTGACCGCCGAGCGGGATCTGGTGCAGTACCGTATCGATCTGTGCCGGGCCCTGGGCACGGGGTGGCCGCTGGATCGTCCGGAAGAAAGAAACGCCGATGCGTCAACAACCACAGGTAAAGGAAATTCCGATGCCGTCTGAACAGGAAATCTCAACAGACCATAACCAGGAAGGCCTCCTGGCGGGAGCCGAGGGCGGCGATGGGCGACACCCGGCAAAGACAATGATTCGAACCCTGGTGCCGCTGGGCATTCTTGCCGTCGGCGCGGCCATCGGTTTCTGGCTGATGGAGACCAGCCCTCAAGCCAAGCCGCGCCCCCAGGTAAACAACGCAACCCTGGTGGGCGTAAAGCCGGTCGATTACGGCCCCCGGCAGACGGTGATCTCCGGCATGGGGACGGTTACCGCGGCACACCATGTGGACTTGAAGCCACAGGTCAGCGGCGAAATCATCGAATTGAACCGCAACCTGGTACCCGGCGGCCATTTCCGCCGGGGCGAGACGCTGCTGAAAATCGACCCCACCGACTACCGTCTGACCGTGAGGCAATTGACCACCGATGTGGCCAAAGCCGAGTCGGACCTGCAGCTGGAGCAGGGAAACCAGCTCGTCGCTCAAAAAGAGTACCATTTGTTGGGGGAAACGGTCAGCGATGTCGAGAAAGCGTTGATGCTGCGCCGGCCCCAGCTGGAAAACCTGCGCGCCACACTCGAAGCGGCGCAGGCCAAGCTCGAACAGGCCCGGGTGGATCTGGCGCGCACCCGGATCAAGGCGCCGTTCAATGCGGTCGTACAGGCGCGTTCGGCAGACCTCGGTGCCCGGGCCGGTGAATCCACCGTACTGGCCTCCCTGGTGGGCACCGATGCCTACTGGGTGAAAGTATCGGTGCCGGTGAGTCAACTGCGGTGGATCCAGATACCGCAAACCGGGGGCGACCAGGGGGCCCCGGTCCGGATATACGACACGGCCGCCTGGGGCGACGGGGTCTGCCGGCAAGGCCGGGTGATTCGTTTGGAAGCAGAACTGGAGGCGCAGGGTCGCATGGCGCAGCTGCTGGTCCGGGTGGACGATCCCCTGAGCCTGCAGCCGGACAATACGGGGCAGCCCCCCATGCTGATCGGTTCTTACGTGCGGGTGGAAATTGAGGGGCGAGCGGTGGCTTCTGCGGCGGCCATCGACCGTGAATTCATTCGCAACGGAAGCGATGTCTGGATCATGGAGGAGAATGGCAACCTCTCGGTCCGCCCGGTGGAAATCGCTTTCCGGGGAATCGATTACATCCTGGTCACTGGTGGCATTTCGCCGGGGGAAAACCTAGTTGTCACCGACCTGGCTGCCCCTGTGGCAGGGATGCCGTTGCGCACCACGGACGACACGACCGGTCAAACCGCAACGGGGCCGACTGGCAAGCAGGGGGGGCGGTCATGAGCGGCAACCGTCGTTTTTCACAGATTCGCGGCCCCATCTCCTGGATGGTGCATAACCGGGTGACACCCAACCTGCTGATGATTTTCCTGCTGCTGGGCGGACTGTTCATGACCACCCGCATCAAACAGGAGGTTTTCCCCGAGTTCGACCTGGACATGGTGACGGTCAGTGTCGGCTATTCCGGGGCCAGTCCCGAGGAGGTCGAGCAGGGGATCATCCTGGCCGTGGAAGAGGCCATCCGTGCCATCGACGGGGTCAAAGAGATGACTGCCGCCGCAGTCGAGGGGAACGGGACGGTGGCTGCCGAACTGGAGGAAGGCGCGGACCAGCAGACGGTTTACCAGGAGATCCAACAGGAGATCGACCGGATCACCACGTTTCCCGAGGATGCAGATGAGCCCGACGTCTCCCTGGCCACTCACCTTCGAGAGGTACTTACCATCGACCTATACGGAGACGTTTCGGAAATGGCCCTTCGCGAGACGGCCGATAAGGTGCGGGACCGCCTGCTGCAGAATTCCGGTATCACCCAGGTCGACCTGGCCGGGGCGCGGGACTACGAAATCCTTGTTGAAGTCCCCCAGGATCGGTTGCGGGCCTACGGCCTGACCCTGGCAGACATTGCGGCGGCCATCAATAATGCCTCCACCGAGATCCCCGGCGGCTCGGTGGATACGGCCGGCGGGGATATCCTGCTGCGAATCAAAGACCGCCGGGACTGGGCCGTTGAATTTGCCCGGATTCCCATGGTCACCACTGCCGACGGCAGCGTGGTCTATCTGGAAGACATTGCGGCGGTGCGCGAAGACTTTGAAGACAGCGATAAATCGGCCGCCTACGACGGGCACCGTGCCATCGGCATCGATGTATACCGGGTCGGTGACCAGACCCCCATGGGGGTCGCCGGGGCCGTGCGCAGGGCCATGAGTGAAATCGAGCGCGATCTGCCCGCCGGCATCGGATGGCACATCAGCCACGACATGTCCGACGTATACCGGCAGCGCCTGGAACTGCTGTTGAAAAACGCTTTCATGGGGTTGGTGCTGGTACTGGCGGTGCTGGGCTTGTTTCTGGAATTCAGGCTGGCCTTCTGGGTCACCATGGGCATTCCCACCGCCTTTCTCGGCAGTCTGCTTTTTCTGCCGGTTGTGGGGGTGTCCATCAACATGATCTCCATGTTTGCCTTTATCGTGGCCCTGGGCATCGTGGTGGACGACGCCATCGTTGCCGGCGAAAACATTTACGCGTACCAGCAGCAGGGAATGGGGTTTGCCCGGGCCGCGGTATTCGGGGCCCGGGATGTGGCCATGCCCATCGCTTTTTCGATTCTTACCAACGTTGTGGCTTTTCTGCCCCTTTTCTTTATTCCCGGGACGATGGGAAAGATCTGGAAGGTCATTCCCCTGGTGGTGATCACGGTTTTTCTCATCTCCTGGGTCGAATCGCTGCTGATCCTGCCGGGCCACCTGGCCCATATCAAGCGTCGACAGACCGGCCGCCCGACGACCCGTCTGCACCGCTGGCAGCAGGGGTTCACCCGCAACGTGGCCCGCTTCATCGACAGGATCTACGGTCCGTTCCTGGATCTTTGCCTCCGCTGGCGGACCCTGACCGTGGCCATTGGCCTGGCGGTGCTGGTTGTGGTGCTCAGCTATGCCCTCAGCGGCCGCATCGGCATGATTCTGATGCCCCGGGTCGAGTCCGACCAGGCCGACGTCACCGCCGTCCTCCCCGTGGGCAGTCCCATGGACAAGGTCAGGGCCGTTCGAGACAGGCTGTCCGCCGCCATGACAGCGGTGGCGGCCGAAAACGGGGGAGATCGGCTGCTCAAGGGCGTTTTTTCCAGGATCGAGGAAAACCAGGTGGAAGTAAGCGCCTACCTGACCGATGCCGGGGTGCGCCCCCTGAACACCGGGGACGTGACCCGTCTGTGGCGGGAAAAGCTCGGTCCTGTCGTCGGCCTGGAATCTCTGCTTTTTGAATCGGACGGGGGCGGGCCCGGCTCCGGGGCCGCCTTGACCGTTGAGCTCTCCCATTCCGATATCCATGTGCTTGACCAGGCCAGTGCCGCCCTGGCAGAGCGCCTGGCCGGGTTTTCCAGCGTCAAGGATATCGACGACGGCTACACGCCGGGAAAGCAACAGCTCGATTTTTCCATCAGGCCGGAAGGCCAGAGCCTGGGCCTGACCTCCGCCGAGGTGGCCCGCCAGGTGCGCAACGCCTTCTCCGGCGCCGAAGCCCTCAGCCAGCAGCGCGGCCGCAACGAGGTGACGGTGCGCGTGCGTCTGCCCGAAAGCGAGCGCACCAGCGAATACCATGTGGAGCATCTGATGATCCGCACCCCGGCCGGTCCCTTCGTGCCGCTGGCCGAGATTGCCAATGTTGAACGGGGCCGGGCCTATACCACCATCAGCCGTCGGGACGCCCGGCGCACGGTGACGGTGAGCGCCAACGTCGAGCCCATCGGCGAGACCGGCCAGGTGCAGGCCGCCCTCAACAGCACCATTTTACCTGAACTGGCCCGCGATTACCCCGGTCTTGCCTATGGCTACCAGGGGCGGCAGGCCGACATGAAAGAGAGCCTGCAGAGCCTGCTCGGCGGATTTGCCCTGGCCATGCTGGCCGTATACTTTCTGCTGGCGATTCCCTTTCGCAGTTACAGCCAGCCCCTGATCGTCATGATCGCCATTCCGTTCGGCATCGTCGGTGCGGTCCTCGGCCATCTGCTGATGGGATACAACCTGAGCGTGATGAGCATGATGGGGATCGTGGCGCTCTCGGGCGTGGTGGTCAACGACTCGCTGGTGCTCATCGATTACGCCAACCGGCAGCGGCGTGAAGGCGCCGGCCTGCATGAAGCGATTCGCGTCGCCGGCCTGCGCCGCTTCCGGCCCATTGTTCTGACCACCCTGACCACCTTCGGCGGGCTGGCACCCATGATTTTCGAGGCCTCCCGCCAGGCCCGCTTCATGATCCCCATGGCCCTGTCGCTGGGTTTCGGCATCCTTTTTGCCACAGTCATCACCCTGATCCTGGTGCCGTGCCTGTATCTGCTGATCGAAGACGTCCATCAATGCTTCAGGCCCGGGCAGTGGTACGATCCAGCGTCCGGCGTTATCCCCGATTCATGAACCTGATTTTTGGGATGATCGCTGATATCGTTACCCTGACGTGAGACCGCTAAACCAACGGGCAGGGCAGGCCGGTCCATGACCGGCCCGCTTTTTCCGGCCCGACTGGAAGACTACTGGTTGAAAAAACAAGGATCGATGAAAACCGAGCAGACGATAAACAAAAAAAGACTTCTACTGCTGATGGCGCTGCTGGCGGCCTTTCCGCCGCTTTCCACCGACATGTACCTGCCTGCCATCCCTTTGCTGCAGCAGGCCTGGCAGCAGCCCCTGAGCACCGTCAACCTGACCCTGGTCGGCTTTTTCATCAGCTACTGTGTGTTTCTCCTGTTCTATGGCCCGCTTTCGGACCGCTTCGGCCGGCGGCCGCTGCTGCTGGCCGGCATCGGTATCTTCATTCTGGGGAGCCTGTTGTGCGCCCTCTCGGCCAGTGTGGGCAGCCTGATCGCCTTCCGGGTGCTCCAGGCGGCCGGAGCGGCATCCGCGTCGGCCCTGTCGCTGGCCATCAGCAAAGATGCCTACGACGTGCATGAACGCGAACGCATACTGGCCCATATCGGCGTCATCATGGCCCTGGCGCCCATGCTGGCACCGGTTTTCGGCGGCTGGATCCTGACCTGGTTCTCGTGGCGGTGGATATTCGTGATTCAGGCGGCTATCGGTGCGGCCGGGTGGATCGGTGTATGGCGCATGCCGGAAACCCTGAAAACACCTTCCGCCGCCGGCACCATGCAGGCAATGGGGCTTTACCTGCAGCTGCTGAGAAACCGGCGCTATGTGGGCGTTGCGCTGATGATGTCCATGGTCGTGCTGCCGCATTTTGCGTTTATCGGTGGATCGGCGGACATCTATATCACCCGGCTCGGGCTGTCGGAGCAGGTCTTCGGGTATTTTTTCGCCCTTAACGCGGCCGCTATGATGACAGGCGCTTTGGCCTGCACACGGCTGCTGGACCGGGTGGGGTCACGGGGGCTGCTGACCGCCGGTTTTGCAGGAATTCTCATCGGCGGAATTGGGATGATTATGCGCTGGATACCGGGACCCTGGGGACTGGCACTGCCCATGGCCATTATTTCTTTCTCATTCGGCCTCAGCCGTCCACCCAGCAACAACCTGGTTCTTGAGCAGGTCGACCGGCATGCGGGGACGGCTTCCTCACTCCTGATCTTCATCTATTTCATGCTGGGCGCTTTTGCCATGTGGTTGATTTCGCTGGACTGGGCAGACAAAATTCACACCATCGGCGTGCTGGGCGCCGTGTGCGGCGGCGTCCTGCTGGGGATCTGGATCTTCCTTCCCCGGAGAAAACAGAGCGCGAACCCAACGCTGCCCGAATGAGAGGCGCTGTGCATGACAGGTGGCAGTCCCGAACCAGTCCGGTGACAGGTCGCCAGATCCATCCTCCATGCCTGTTGAGTCGCTATTCCAGGTAAAGGGGAACGCGTCGTTCCGGTGCTCTCCACGCGGTTGGCGGCCTAATGGCAGGCACGGCAATTCCCAGAACAGGCCCTTGCCCCCTCCCTGAATGCAACGATCATATATCAACTCCCCAAAAAACTTGACAATTTTTGCATAGCCGCATTAATAATTCATCGCATCCTTTGTGCCTGAAGCGGCCCTGTTTTATGGCCGGAGTAATACCTGGTGGTTTGCCATTTTCAATGATTCCCTGATTTTCATTCTGCAATCACATGAAAACATTTTATGAAGATTTTTCTGTTGGATCTCCAACGGGTCACCGAATTCAGAAAGGTGCCCACGACAGGGATGATCTCAATTGATCTGCCGGTCGGCCCGTTCCGGGATACGGGTATGGTACAGTCAGCATATCTGATGTTCTGTATCTTTTATGGAACCTGTATCCATCAGTGTTTGCAGGAATCAAGAATAATCGTTTTCTCAGAGGACACAATGGTATTTATAAATGACTTCAGATGCGGATAAAAAATTAGCAGCGGAAATAATAAAGATGGCCCAGGCGTTCGGCGCCGACCTGGCGGGATTTGCTGATGTTGAATCGTTGCAGCGCTCTCCTTCCCACAGAATGCACGCCAAACTGCCCCGATATGAGTTAGACTCAGATAATGGCAGCGCAGATTCGGTTTATGCCGTCTCGGAGGAAAAACGATCTCCGGCCGGCAAGGTTGCTTTCCCCAAAGCGGCCAAAACGGTTTTGATCACAGCCATTGGCCATCCGGAAGACACCCCGGCGCTCGATTACTGGCGCAATCCTTTTCCCGGCGGCACCGAAGGAAATCTGCGTTTAATCAGAATCAATGAAAAGATTATCAGATGGCTCAAAGAAAGTGAAAACATTACCGGGGTGCAGATTCCCTACGCCATTGAACAAGGGGGCCTTTACCTGAAAGATGCCGCGGTTATGGCCGGCCTGGGTGTAATTGGAAAAAACAACTTACTCATCACCCCCCAATTGGGTCCGAGGGTGCGGCTTCGGGCGATGGCTTTACCGGTTGTCCTGCCGGCAACCGGGCCGTCAGACGTTGATCCGTGCGCATTTTGCGATGGTCCGTGCCGAAGGGTCTGCCCTCAGGGGGCCTTTGGTGAAAAAGTGTATTCCTCTATGGATTACGGTCAGACAGAATTACCGGCCAGGGACGGTGTTTATGCCAGGGCAACCTGTAAAATGGAAATGGATAAAGACCGTGGTGACGCTGACTTTATCCCCATCGAAGGGGGAGCGACCATGCGTGTGGTAGCTCATTGTCGCGCATGTGAGTTTGCATGCCCTGTCGGAGCCGTATAGGGCGCCTGCAGGCGCTCGCATTTGCGGGTATTGCCGATGCCCTCCAGATCATCGTCAGGTAAGGCAACTTTCATGCAGCAAAGATGATCTCAATCTGTCTTTATAAACTCAGATCTTGTACGAGCCACAAAATGCGCGGTTCACAGTATTTTTTGGGAATCCATAATATCCTCTTTATGCTTGTATATCCCAAAGCTATTCCTGATACGCCCCTGCGGAGTAGGTCAGTTCGTAGCTGTGAGAGTAGATTTCGATGAGGTTTCCGAAGGGGTCTTCACAATACACCATGCGGTATGGCTTTTCGCCCGGGTAGTATTCGCGTACAGGCATTCGCTGCTTGCCGCCGTTTTCCACGATCTTGGCCGCCAAACCTTCGACATCCGGGTCTTGTACACAGAAGTGAAAGACGCCGGTTTTCCAGTATTCAAAGTTGTTTTTCCGCTGCTCGGCATTTCGAAATTCGAAAATTTCGACACCGATTTTGTCGCCCGTGGACAAGTGAGCGATACGAAAACTGCCCCAGCCCTCGCCAAAGACGTCGTTGCACATTACACCTATGGCAGAATCGTCGGCAACGATTTCCGTTGGCGGCATGATCACGTACCATCCGAGGACGCTGGTGTAAAAATCCACAGCCTGCTCAAGGTTCGTGACGGATATTCCGATATGTGAAAAAGTTCTCGGGTATGTCATTGTTTCGCTCCTGTGTGAAATCGTTTGATTGTTGGTGTCGTACCCGGCTACAGTGTCAATATAACTCATTGAAAATGAAGCACAAGAAGGCACTTTTTGGTTCGACACGAACCAATTGGTTCGAATTGCCGGTTGGCGAGGGTTTCCAAGATTTTTTTTTGAAGGAGGGGCTGAAATGATCGAATGGAATGGTCGGAAATATCGCTGCCCGGTGGAAGTCTCAATGGATGTGCTTAGCGGTAAGTGGAAATGCCTTATGCCGTGGCACCTTCATGATGGAACCAAGCGGTACAAAGAGCTGGAACGGATCGTTCCCGGCGTCAGCCAGAAGATGCTGACCCAGCAACTCAAAGAACTGGAGCGGGATGGCTTGCTGTTCAGAACCGTTTACCCGGAAGTACCTCCCCGCGTGGAATACACACTGACCGATCTGGGCAACAGTGCGTACCCGATTCTTGAAATGATGCACATGTGGGGCGTTAATCAGCTGGGTCTGGTCGATCGGCCAGCGTAAGCGATGATGCACTGACCTTTCCTGATTTTTGGCCTTTACAATATATCGGGACGTGTGGTTCCGGCCCGAAACCTGTGCGCCATCTCGGCAGCAGGTATGGCAAGGTTCACGCAGCTAAGATGATTTCAATGGTTCTTCGTCCTTTAAAACGAGGGGAAATCGTGGATTCTGATCTAAAGATTGTTGAAGCTGAGGCGACTGATATTGAATAAGATCATATCATTATTAATAATCGGCATCCTTCACGTCACCTTTTTAGGTTGCTCATGCATCGACGCGCTAATCCCTCGTCCAACCATAACCGTGGATGCTGTCTTTGTATACGAACTGCAATATGAAGAAAGATATGTGATCCCAAAAAATATTAAATGTGAAAAGTATTACGATGCCCAGTGTTCTGAAAGAGGAAATTTCCGGGCGTATCGAGAGGTTAATATCGAGAAATCCTAAAAACAATACCACTTTTTAAAGCCATCCGGCATGCTGGCATTCCCCGGCCAGTCTATTAATGCCGATCGTCACTTGACCATTTAATACAATCCATTCTATTTATTGTTATCGGGAATCGTTCATTGTTCCTCCTTCCTTGTTTTAATCCTTCATAATTATATCGCAAAGCGCTTTTCGCAAAATCCATCCCGATATCTTGCATATTTGACGATGCACCCTGCGACAACTCCGGGAGAATCCCATGGGTGAAAATGCAACCCATCGCAAATTGACGGCGATCCTTCAGTGCGGATGTCAAAGGTTACAGCAAGCTTATGGGGGATGATGACGAATCCACCGTCAATACCATCACTGCCTATCGCAAAATCATTTCAGCGTTGATCCAGAAACACCATGGGCGGGTCGTCGATACGCCTGGCGACAACATCCTGGCCGAGTTTGGTAGTGCACTGAATGCCGTAAATGGCGCCATCGATATTCAGCGCATCCTGGAAATCGAAAACAGCAAACTCCCCGATAATCGACGGATGGTTTTCCGTATTGGAATCAACGTGGGCGACATTATTCACAAGGATAATTGTATCTATGGTGACGGTGTAAACGTTGCTGCTCGATGAATAAGCGTTGGCATCATAAAGAAAAGTGACGATGGAAAGACGATTGTTTTCTATTTGAATTGAAATGATAGAGAATAGGACCACTGCTGTTCCATCGAAATGAAGGCGTTGGCCAGTTTCGTGTAGGAACGATTCTATCAATTTGGTCAGGTTTTAAATATCCCACCGCAGATTAAGCCGTGAAAGGAGATTATAAATATGGCTATAAAAGTTTTGATTAGACGGACGTGTCCGAAGGACAAAGAACCCGAACTTTTTCGTAGCATCAGAGAAATTAGACGCAGAGTTTCACAACAGCCGGGCTATATTTCAGGGGAATATCTGCAATCAATAGGCGACAAAAATGAAATTGCCGCCATAAGTTATTGGTTTTCATTAGAAGACTGGCAGGGCTGGTTTGAAAGCGAGGAAAGAAAGGCGATACAGGCCAATATTGATTCCATTCCAGGCGTCACGACGGAATACACGGTCTATAAGTTTATTATGATCCCTAATGAAATATAAATTATCCGATTTTTGATTTTTGCGTTAAAAATGAAACAGGACTTACCACGCCTGTTTTGTAACGGTGCCTGTACCGTGGACGCTGGGATCATGGGTCACGAAATTTACCGGAACAGTCCAAAATTAAGCTCCCTTAATTACGTAATTCCATTTGGTATCCGAGGATCACATCAATACCGTTGAGGACGGCCTCAGATTTAGGGATTACCTGGTGATCGGATATGATACGACGCGCCTTTTGGTTGCAATGCTGCCGCATCTGTTTCGAGCCATTGGCTTCCCAGTGTTCAAAACGGCTGCGGTCGCACAACTCGGGGTGGAAAAGGGCTGTCTTAAAATTGCTGAACGTGTGTTTGTCGTTGAGGAAGATCGCCCCACTGCTGCCACCTCTGGCCACACGGTCAATCACGTCGAGTGCCAGCGTATCGTCGTCAATCCGCAACCCATCGATAAAATAACGGCTCATGGCAACCAATTCATCTGCCAAGGTCAACATCTCCAATGAAGACGTGTGTCCCGATTCGATGTAGCCGACATCGTGAATGAAATTGCAGCGCGAAAGCATGGACGTAATGATCGACAGCATGCCTTCTGCACCGGCCTGGGCGTCCACGGTTTTTGCGTCCGTCGCACCGGCGAACGCCCAGATGGGAAGGTGATAGATCATGTCGCGCATATCGGCCAGGGCGGCCTGGGTCAGGCTCCATTCCGTGCATCCGTAAGAAATGACCGTGTGGCGCATGTCCAGAACGCTGACATTTGGCGCGAACAAAAAGGGCGCCCCCCGATTGGTCAATTGATGAATGGTGAGTCCCACCAGGTTTTCGGCGATGCCCAGCGCCATGGCCCCGGCCAGGGTTACCGGTCCGCCGCCGCCGGCATTGCAGCCCGAGGGCAGGCAAATGGGGATTTGCTTGCGGGCGCAGAACACCAGCTTTTCCATGACGTTCTCAGGGAACCGCAGCGGGCTGATGGCCTCCGAATAGTTGAGAATGAACGGCCGTTGGGCCAAGGCCTCTTCCCCGCCGGCCACCAGGCAGGCGATATCGTAAATTTTGGTGATATCTTTGCCACTGTCAGCGATGAAACAGATGGGCTTGGTGCTGCTTTTTACCATTTCGGCGAACACATGGACGTAGATTTCCTCGATGGGTGCATCGGCAGGGTTGCCCATGGACATGGAGAAATCCATGTTGTCGAGACCGTCCACCAGACGGGCGAAATTGGCCGTGTCCTGCAGTACGGTGCGGCGCCGCTCTCCCGTCTCCAAATCAATGGTAAAAATCGTATCCGAACCGGTACCGAAGTAGAAGTTTCCATTGACCAGAGGCATGGCCCGCCGGCCTTGCTGATCGTACAGGGTGATCTGACGCGGGGCGGATTTTAGCGCATCTTCGACCAATCGTGCTGGCATCAGCAACCGCGCCTCCTCGTCCAGGCGGCAGCCGGCATTCAGGAGCATACGCTTAACCTGGGGATGCTCCATTACAAAGCCGGTTTTTTCCAATATTTCCAGAGCCGCATGGTGGATGGCCCAAGCCTGCTCCTCGTTTAATACCCGCATCCGCGGTCGAAACGTATTGATCTCCGGTTGTTGCATATCAACCTCCTGCCTGTCCTTTGAGTTCCAGCCACGCCGATCAGATGTCAGCATTCCGGGGTGGGCGTCGGCCTGCACAGCCTGGTAATTCGCATGCACGCCACCTGTGCCTTTACAGCTAGTAGCGATAGTGCTCAGTCTTAAACGGTCCGGCCGGTTTTACATTGATATAGGCGGCCTGCCTGTCGCTCAGGCGGGTGAGCGTCCCGCCCAGTTTTTCCACGTGCAAACGGGCCACTTCTTCGTCCAGTTCCTTGGACAATCGCCGGACGCCGGCATCATGGTTGTACTGCCACAGATCCATCTGGGCCAGCACCTGGTTGGTAAAGGAGTTGGACATGACGAAACTGGGATGCCCGGTGGCGCAGCCCAGGTTGACCAGGCGCCCCTCGGCCAACAGGTATATGGCGTGACCGTCGGGAAACAGGTACTTATCCACCTGTGGTTTGATGGGAACGCGCTGCACACCGGGCACGGCATTGAGCGCATCCACCTGGATCTCATTGTCGAAATGACCGATGTTGCAGACAATGGCCTGGTCCTTCATGCCGGCCATGTGGTCAGCGGTGATGACGTCGCAGTTGCCGGTGGCCGTAACGAAAATATCCCCTTGAGACAGGGCCTGCTCCACGTCCACCACCGGGTAGCCGGCCATGTAGGCCTGCAGGGCGCAGATGGGATCGATTTCGGTGACCATCACCCGCGCCCGATGGGCGGCGAAGGCTTCGGCACAACCCTTGCCAACGTCCCCGTAGCCGCAGACGACGGCGGTCTTGCCAGCCACCATCACATCGGTGGCCCGCTTGATGCCATCCACCAATGATTCGCGGCAACCGTAAATATTGTCGAATTTACTTTTGGTGACCGAGTCGTTGACGTTGATGGCCGGTAAGAGCAGGTCGCCTGTGGCTTCCATCTGGTGCAAGCGTTGGACGCCGGTGGTGGTCTCTTCGGATACCCCATTACAGTCGGCCACGACCCGGTGCCAGAAGCGATCGTCCTCGGCCAGTCTTTTCTTCAGGACGGCATTGATGATCCGGAGCTCCTTGCTGCCGGTGGGTGCGTCGAGTATCGAGGGATCCTCCTCCGCCTGGTATCCGCGGTGAATCATCAACGTGGCATCCCCGCCATCGTCCACGATGAGCTGCGGACCCTGCTGGCCCGGCCAGGTCAATGCCTGCAGGGTGCATTCCCAATACTCTTCCAGGGTCTCTCCCTTCCAGGCGAATACGGCATGGCCCGCGGCGGCCATGGCTGCTGCGGCATGATCCTGGGTGGAGAAAATGTTGCAGGACGCCCACCGGATTCGGGCGCCCAATTCACCGAGGGTTTCCATCAGCACAGCCGTTTGGATGGTCATGTGAAGGCTGCCGCTGATGCGCGCACCGTCGAGGGGTTTTGACGACCCGTATTTCTCTCTGATGGCCATCAAGCCCGGCATCTCGTTCTCGGCAATCTCGATTTCCCGGCGGCCAAATCCGGCCGATTGGATATCACTCACCCGGTAATCCAGGTCACTGTGTTCATCGTGATCATTACTTTTTGCTAATTGCATGGAGAATCGTTCCTTGGTTTTCTGCGGTTTCAGTCAGGCTGCTTTGGTTTTGCTGAACACCTGCTTGAGCGTATGGGCCTTGTCCGTTTTCTCCCAGGGAAACCGTTCACGGCCGAAATGGCCATATGAGGCAGTCTGTTCATAATTCCACCCGTTCGGGGTGAGCAGTTGAAGTTGGTCGATAATTGCGGCCGGCCGGAAGTCGAACAGGTCGCCGTCTTCCAGAACCCCTTGGATCGACTGTTCGTCCACGCGGCCGGTGCCGTATGTGTCGACGTTGATGGACAGCGGCTTGGCCACGCCGATGGCATAGGCCACCTGAATCTCGCACTTGTCCGACAGGCCGGCGGCCACGATATTCTTGGCGGCATAGCGGGCAAAATAAGCGGCCGACCGGTCCACTTTGGAGGGGTCTTTACCCGAAAAGGCACCGCCGCCGTGGCTACCGACGCCCCCGTAGGTGTCCACGATGATTTTGCGTCCGGTCAAGCCGGCATCCGCAAAGGGACCACCGAGAATGAAGCTGCCCGTAGGATTGATGTAATAGACGGTGTCATCGTCCAGCAGGCCGGAAGGATCGAGCTCCTGCTGAATGACGTCAGTGGCATCTTTGCGGATGCGCTCCAGGGAGACGTGGCCGGTCTGGTGTGAGACGACCACCGATGTGATCCGGCGAGGTTTGCCGCCGTCATAGTGCACCGACACCTGGGCTTTGGCATCCGGCTGAAGATAGTCGATGATTTTGTCCCTGCGCAGTTGTTCGAAGCGTTTCAACAGACGGTGGCTAAAGGCGATGGGCACCGGCAACATCTCCGGCGTCTCGTTGGTGGCGTACCCGAACATCATGCCCTGGTCGCCGGCCCCCTGTTCCGCGTACAATCCTTCGCCGGCATTGACTCCCTGGGAAATGTCCGGCGACTGTCCATGAATACGTGACAGATATTCGAACGAATCGTGGCAGAACCGAAGTTCCGCGCAATCATAGCCAATTTCTTTGACCGTGTTGCGTGCAATTTTTTCCGTATCGATGGTTTCGAAATTATTGCAGGAGATCTCGCCCACATTGACCACCATGTTTAAACCAGCCATGGTTTCACAGGCCACACGGCTGTGGGGATCGATGTCCAGGCAGGCATCCAGGACAGCATCGGATATCTGGTCGCACAATTTGTCAGGATGGCCCTTGCCAACGGATTCGGACGTGAACACATGTGCGGTGTTGATTTTGCTCATTGACGATCCTTTCCATAAATTGCGTTGAGTGCAACCAGGGGCCCTTTATCCTTGGCCCTGATCGGCAGCACCTTGTTTTTGCCTCATGCAACCCACCCGATCGACAATCGTTTCATACCGCTTGCCGATCTGCCGAGGGTATGGCCGTGCGTGTGTTGAAGGTCTTCCACGGGGGGAGAGCGCGTGTCCGCCGCTGCCGGCGGGCCGCTGCAGGCCACCGGATGGCGGAATGTCGCGGGCGTGTCAGAAGTCGTTTTCCTTGCGGCCGACGATGGCGTAGTAATGCAGCGGTTCGCCGGCCATGGAGAGCCGATGGCAGTAATGGTGTTTTTTATACACCTTCAAGCTGTTGCCGATCATTTGCTGCAGAATTTTATTGTAGCCGGTGTCGTCGTCTTCGCTGAAGAAGCGGTCTTTGATGTTGAACACGATCCAGCTGCGGTTTTCGATGAGATTGAAGGCGTTGACAAACGCCCGGGTGGGAATGTCGCCGAAGCCCAATGAGGCAACGGTAACCAGTGCATTGAAGTTCCATCGGTCCAGCTTCTGTTGGTCTCCTTCATCAACTTCACTGAGATCCATGACGTAATAGTCGTCGTAAATATCCGGCCGATCACGATGGACGGCGGTTTTTGCTTGGTCGATGATGTCGATGCCGACAATCGCTTCGGTCTCGACAGCATCCTGCAGACATTCTCCGACGATGCCGTTGCCCGCGCCGAAGTCCAGCACTCTCAACGGGGTCTTCATATCCCCGTGCCGCTGAATGGCGTCCTTCAGCAAACCGGTGATCACATGCGGGGAGTCACACTGCAACCGATTGTAAACGACCTCCTCGTAGAGGCCCGGCACGTCGTATACGCGGTCATACTCGTGTATGCGAATCCGCTCCGGGCCGTCGTCGGTTACCAAATGAAAAAACTCCTCGTTTTGTTCGAGCATGCATTCCCTGCCGGGATACTCCACCTGTAAACTGCAGGCACCCATTCTTGTCTCCTCCATACGTGGGATCGGTTGGCCGTGTTCATATGGCCTGCACCCACCAGCAGGCCGCGTACGGCAGCAGCCTACTTGTAGTAACAAGATACATGCCAACCAATTGAGAAGTAGGCATAACTATATGTAAACATATTGTTTTATGCTCATTCTTCCGGCAATGGATTCTCACCCTGTGGCCATCACACCGCAACTGCCGTAAAGATATTGTACAGACCGCACTGGAATAGAGATATATGTGTAAACATATTATACAGTCTTAACACGCTCCTACCCATCGTCGATTTTTATTGTACATTTAAATTATTCCGAATCTATCGCTATCATTATACAATTAATGGTACATCATTCACCGTTAGGGTCATTTGGCACTTTCCGCTTGACAGTAAAATATTTATACACGATAAAGAGAACGATTATACTCTGGGCTCATTGTCCAGGAACGACGGAACAACCAGGGATCGCCCTGATAACATTGCGTTTTGACGGCTTTTCAACATGACGGACACCAAGTCCAAAAAAAAGAAATCGACCATCCTGGTCATCGAACACGGGGTCGACTTGATCCGCCAGCTCCGGCGAATCTGCAGCGAGCGCAAATTCACCATCCGGGCCGCCAAAACCATCGAACAGGGATTCGAGCATTTTGAAGAGCATGAGATCGACATCCTCATTCTCACCGGCTCCGTGGCCCGCTTCGGACGCATTCGTGGGATGGCGCTGCTGGATATCATTTCTGAAAAGAGCGCAGCGACCCAAATTCTGTTTCTGGCATCGTCCAAGGATATGTCGCTGGTCTTTTCGGCGTTGAAACGCGGCTCCTACCAGTACGCCAAACTGCCCATCGCGGACACCGAACTGCAGATGCTCATCGACGCCGCACTGCTTCACCAGCCCCAGTACACGCCCAACCTGCTGCTGAAATCAGAAGCCCGCAAAACCACCTTTGAGAGCATGGTCGGCGGTTCCAAAAAAATGATCGACGTTTATCGCCAGGTTCGCCAGGCAGCCAGTACGGACATGCCCGTCCTGCTCACCGGGGAGACCGGCACGGGCAAGGATCTGGTGGCGCGGGCGATTCACCACCAGAGCGCACGCAGCAAAAAGGCCTTCCACCCGATCCACCTGGGGGCGCTCCCTCCGGAACTGGTTGCCGGTGAGTTGTTCGGTTATGAGAAGGGCGCCTTCACCGGTGCCACCCGCAGTCACCGCGGGCTCTTTGAAAAGGCCGAAGGGGGGACCATTTTTCTGGATGAAATCGGCACGATCGACGAAAAGGTACAAATCAGTCTGCTGCGGCTTCTGGAAACGCGGCAATTGGAGCGTATCGGCGGGACCCGAACGATTTCAGTCAATGCCAGGATCGTGGTGGCGACCAACGAAGACCTGTCCGAGGCCGTGGATCAGGGCCGGTTCCGAGAGGATCTGTTTTTCCGCCTGGACATCTTCCAGATCGTCCTGCCTCCCGTGAGACAGCGCGAAGGCGATATCGTCCTGTTGGTCAACCACTTTCTGAAACAATTCAGCGACGACTACCAGCGGGATATCGTCGGTATCTCACCGGAGTGCATCACGGCCCTGGAATCCTACAAATGGCCGGGCAACGTCAGGGAGATCAAGAATGTGATCCATCGCGCCGTGCTGAACTGTACCGGCGGCATCCTCCTTCCCGCTCATCTGCCGGAGAGACTGCAAACGGCCCACAAACGGCCCGCGGAAATCAAGCTGCCCCTGGGGTGCACCCTCAAGGAAGCTGAGCGGATGATCATCGTCCGCACCTTGAAGTGGACCCAAAACAACCGCCAGCGGACAGCCTCCATATTGGGTATCAGCCGGCGGACGTTGTACAACAAACTGGAGAATTATGAGCTGTTATAGGCGAAAATGGATGCAGTCGTTCTCCTGCAGTGTTCGGCATGTACTATCTGCCTGAAAGTAGAAATCGCCCGCATCGTTTCCAGGCTCGTGGCAGACGATGCGGTTGTTCTTCCCTCAACGATTTCCCACCAAGCAGAAACAGATCACCTTGCCTGATGCAGTGCGGCAATGGAACCGCCGTTGCGTTGAAGCGTCATCAGGTTCAGGGCATGGTGCAAATGGATGTCCGGGTTGGATGCATTCAGCCGCAGGGCAGACGCGCAGAAAGTCAATGCTGTGAAGACATTCCCCTCAGGCCGTCTCAACTTGGCCTGCATCGGGTATGCGTATGCAAGCCTCCGTTTGGCGATTGGTCGGCGGAGCGATTTTTCGGCCAGCTTGAGTTCGCTTCTGGTTGCATCCGACAGATGGGTATTCGGTGAATCATCAGCTTCCGGTGCTGCAACCAATCCATGTCGGTCTGCTTTCATTCCACCGATTCTTGTGACGATCCGATCTTTTATTGTTCCATTTGCATGAGTGTTGACTTGATCTCAGACAGATCTTCATCCAGGGTCGTTGGAAGCATCTCTTTGATCTCCTCCACATCGTCAGCAAGGATGTCTATTTTTTCTTCTATGGCCTCGAGTTTCTTTTCCAATACGGCCAAGGCGTCCCTCAGATCCGAATCCATCATTCCTCCTTGTGTATGTGAGGTGCTCCACTTGGTCGATGTCGGCTGCCTTGGCTGCCAACCATCTCCATTTGCAGTGGGGACTGATTAACTTTATACGATTTCAGTTAATTCGATGTCAAGGCGGGCGCCTCTCCGGATAAGGGGGGGCGTCGGTTGAGCATCTTTCTCATCAAGATAAAGGGACGCCTGCCCCGTCTTAGGTTCTTACAAATGTCGATGAGTAATTAACTCAGGATTGAGTCTGCCGGACCAACTTCGTCTCAAGTTAACCGTATTTTTCACGGGAATCTATGGGCTTAGCACCCCATATTGGTTGGTAACATCCATCACAAAAAGAACCGTTTGTTGAAAATTCTGCGTTTAAGCTTGACCATGAATAACAATGGACGACACTTGCATCCAACACGACACATGCAGATATCGGGCAAACTGGCCATTTATGGAGGGACACGACATTAAAACATCGCCGGAGCAATCCGGCGCCACCTGCAATCGGATACGGCCGGGTTTTTTGACCTTTTTCTCAACCTCCGCAGCCACGGAGGCTTGGCCATCGGCACCGCGGCCTCGTTTGCCAGGCTTCTGACCGCCGATAACGAATTCTTCCATTTCAACAGTGCCTGAAAGTCGTTCAAGACCCTGTCGTATGTTACCAATCCGTTGCACTGATTCAGTATCGGTTGTGCCCGCACTTATGGCCGTTGAAACCATCTGGCCCTTTCATCACACTTTTCTACAGGGGCCTGGTGGGGGTGAACCATCTGCCGGGGCGGAAGCGGACGGTGAGGAAAATGCACGATCCGTTCCCTTGGATCACCGCCCTCAAAGCGCAAGCTCCATGTAGACGTCGGCGGTCACATAGCTGAGGTCAGCGGGAAGGGGGGCGTGGACGAACCCCATGGATTCATACAATGCCAGGGCCATGGCCAGCTTGTGGTTGGACTCCAGGACCACTTTTTGCGCACCGGCACCCCTGGCGTAGTCGATCGCCGCCCGGGCCAGTTGCCGGCCGATGCCCTTGCCCCGTGCAGATGGGGCAACTGCCAGTTTGGCCATTTCGAAAACGCCGTTGCCGTGGGGGATGGCGGCGCAGGTGCCGAGCACGTCATCCCCCTCGACGGCAAAAAAGATCTGCCCGTTTCGGGCGATGATGGACTCCCGGGGCGCATCCAGGTGCCGGTCGTCGGCCGCTTCTCTCAGGGAGAAATGGTCGAGCCAGTCCCGGTTCAGTCGGCCGAATACCGGTGCCAGACGGTCTTCAAAAGGGATGATTTTCATTTCAATACCCGTCGGAGATTCTTCTCATCTTTCCGGACGGACATTCTCTATCATGATTTGGCCCGTCCGTCCATGGCCTGAAACCTGACCCTTGTGCATTATACCATGGCTTTATGCGACGGCGGGGGCTATGTTCTGGTTCACCCGGAAGAAGTTGGTCGGATCGTAATCCTTTTTGATGGCCGTCAACCGCCGATAGTTCTCGCCATAGGTGGCCCTGATGCGGTCGGCCCCTTCCTCCATCATGAAATTGACATAGCCGCCGTCCATGGTGTGGGGCCGCAGCGCCTCCCAATAGGCTCTGGCCCAGGACTTGAGGGCCTCGGCATTGGCCGGGTCCGGGTCGATGCCGGCAATCACCATGGACCAGGTGGCATCCCTGTGCCGCCAGGCCGTATCCGACGGGCCGATGCGATGCACCGCCCCGTCGACCGGGTAAAGGTGCATCAATGAAAGCGTCGTGGGCGCTTTGGCAGCGTGTTCGAGGTGGACGTCGATCGCCGCGTCGGGCAATTCCCTGACGAAGTCCCCTTTCCAGTACCACTGCAGGCCGCTGGGCAGCAGCGGGTCGAACAACCCCTGGATCGCCGTGAACGGCATGGACACCATGAGGTCGAAGATGGGGGCGGGGGTGTTGTCGTAGGCCGGCTGGATGACCTCCACGGCTTTTTCGGGGGGGGCGTCACAGCTGGAAATCAGGGCGCAGACCTTTCGCCCCCAGATTTCTTCCGGGAAAGGCGGTGCCGGAGGAACGGTTTTAAGACCCAGAAACGGAGAACACGCCTCCGGTGCCCGGGGCAGGAATTCCCGGTACCATTGCATGACCCGGCGTGCCTCTTCGGCGTCCCAGAAAATCAAACCGCCGAAAATGTCCTTTACCGGGTGGGCCCGGAAAAGAAAGCTGGTGACAACGCCAAAATTACCGCCGCCGCCGCGCAGGGCCCAGAACAGGTCTTTGTGGCTGGATTCATTGGCCGTAACGAACCTGCCGTCGGCCAGCACCACGTCGGCCTCGATCAGGTTGTCGATGGTCAGGCCGTACTGGCGCGAAAGGTACCCGTGGCCGCCGCCCAGCGTGAGCCCGCCCACGCCTGTTGTCGAGACAATCCCGGCCGGCACCGCCAGGCCGAACGCATGGGTGGCATGGTCCATGTCGCCCTGGGTGCAGCCGGGTTCGACCCGGACCGTTCGGCGGTCCGGGTTGACGTGAACGCCTTTCATCAGTGACAGATCGATCACCATGCCGCCGTCGCAGCTGCCCAGTCCCGGCCCGTTGTGCCCCCCGCCGCGGACAGCCGTCAGCAGGTTGTTCGCCCGACCGTATCGGACGGCGGCGATCACGTCTCCCGCATCCGCACAGCGCGCGATCAGCCCCGGCCGCTTGTCGATCATCCCGTTGTAAAGTTTCCTGGCCTGGTCGTAGTTTTCGTCTTCAGGCCGGATCAACCGGCCGCGAAAACCTGCTTTCAACGCCGCAGTATTTGTTTCATCCATCATGGGGTCCTCCCTGGCTTTACCCCCGCCTGGCGTGCCACCGTGCCGCAGCCCGTGGGGTCGCCGTTGATGCTCCACGGACTGCGGCCGCGGCAGGCGGCCGGGGTGCTTTTTTTATGGCGTTCCAGATGATGTCTGGAATACGGGCATCCCCTGAAAGGATTCAGGCAGGCAGGGTCCGGATCGGAACGAAGCGCGGCGTGCGTCGGGGATGCGCATGGGGCAATTCGTGTACTGGACGAAATTACCACAAAGTGGTATTTAAATCAATCGATGGATGGAAGCACTGACCGATGGGGTTACGAGCCTGTATTCGGGGCTGTGTCTTTCATTCTGCATAGGGAACCGTCAACCCTCAGCCACGAGGTGCCACCATGAAAAATATATACAGTAATAAGAACAAACGCTGCTGCTCGCTGGAACACGACCGCCTGGTTCACCAGCTCGGCGCCTGCGAAAAGGAATCCAACTCCTCGCAGGAACGGCATCGATGCTACCGCCGGGCCGCGAAAGTCAGCGGGCGCAGGGCCAGGCAATGCATGCAGGACGGATAGCGACCGGGATCTGAATCACAAAAAAAGCGGCGGGCCTGTCGATGGCCTGCCGCTTTTTCTATGCCCCATCGTTTGCAACACCGGGGGGGGATTTGGGCGGCGATGGATCAGATCTTGAAACGGCCCACGATGGTATTGAGTGCGGAAGACATTTTCTGCAGTTCATCGGCACTGATTTTGACCTGATCCGAACTCGACGCCATTTCATCGGCGCTGTGGTTCACCTCGGCAATGTTCCGGGCAATCTCGCCGGAGGCGCTGGAGCTCTGGCTCACGTTTTCGTTGACCTCCTGGATCCCCCGGGACGCCTGGGCAATGTTGGCGGCAATTTCACCGGTGGCGGCACTCTGCTGGTCCACGGCAGTGGCGATGGTGGTCACGATCTCGTTCACCGAGGCGATGACATCGGTAATTTCGTCGATGTCCGATACCGTTGACCCGGTGGTGCATTGCACGTCTTCGATCTGTTTTTTAATGTCGTGGGTCGCGCCGGCCGTCTGCCTGGCCAGTTCCTTGATTTCGTTGGCGACCACCGCAAACCCTTTGCCGGCCTCTCCGGCCCGGGCCGCCTCGATGGTGGCGTTGAGCGCCAGCAGGTTGGTCTGTTCGGAGATCTCCGTAATGGTTTCGGTGACCTTGCCGATGGCCTGGGTCAGCCGGTCAAGGGCGCTCATCTTCTCGGAGGCACCTTTGGATTTGTCGGCCGCATCACTTGAAATTTTACGGGCCTTTTCGGCATTTCCGGCAATTTCATTGATGGTCGCCGTCATTTCTTCGGCGGCCGTGGCCACCATGTTGGTGTTGGTGCTGGACTGTTCCATGGCCGCGGCGACACTGTTCAGGTTGGTGCTCATCTCTTCCGAAGCGGCTGACACCGTCTGGGCGCGCTGGGATGTTTCCGATGCACCGGTGGACATGTCCCTGGAAATGGCGGACAATGCGCTGGACGACGACGCGACCTGCTTCGCATTTTCCGACACATCGGAGACAATATGGTGAATCTGTCCGATGAACGTATTGAACCAGACCTTCATTTCATCGGTTTCATTTTTGATGGCCATATTCAGGACCTTGCATTCGTGGCAGGATGCATATTCCCCGCTGATGATTTTGGGGCAATGGACCTGGGTGGCATTGGAGCCGACCGTATCCCAGCAACTGGCATGCCGGCCATATTCCGGGCAATCGTCGTTTCCGCATCCCATCGCTCTGGAGCAGTTGACCCGGTTCATGGGCAGCCGCTGGGTCAGATCACCCTCGCCGGTGGCGATGTCTTTCAGGCTCTCAACCGTACTATTGATCGGTTTCACCAGGGATCGGGCGAAAAAGAAAAAAGCCAGGAGAGTGACCCCTACGGAAAATGCCCCCAACGCCAGGTTGGTGTTGCGGATGGATGCCGAGGCGGCCAGAAATTCGTCCCGGTTCTGGGTGGCCCCCACGGACCAGTCCGTATTGCCGACCGGTGCGAACCCGCAGATCTTGGCCACACCCTTGAAAACATAATCGTCCACCCCGGTTTCCCGGTTGATCATTCGCCGGATAAAACGTTCCATCCCCGGCTGCCCGGAAAGATTCAGATCCATGACGTATTCGTCTTTCGGGTGGGCCACCAGGAGGCCGGTCCCGTCGATGATGAACGGATAGCCCGTATCGCCGATCCGGGCTTCGCTCAGGTCTTCACTCAGAAATCCGAGTCTGAAGATCAGGCCCATCATCCCGAGAACCTTGCCGTTCCCGGGATCCAGGATGGGGGCGGCCAGCACATTGACCGGCAACCCGTCGATTTTCGATTTGACCGCCTTTCCGATGACGGCCCGTCCTGTGGCCTGGACCTGCTTGAAGTAGGCCCGATCGGAGACGTCGACCTTGGCAAAGGGCCGGGTCTTTCCATCGGCGGTCGATCCCATGAGCATCATGCCCCGGTTGTCGGCAAGGAATATACCCTGGTAGGCCTCGGAACCGAGCCTGGCGGCGATGGATTGAATGGCTGCCATACCCTGCCGTTGCATGGCCGCATTGCCGGCATCGTTCAAAAGCGATGCCCAGAGGGGAACGCCGGAGATGGCCCGGATGGTGCTGGCCTGTCCGGCAAGTTCATCGGCAACCATGCCCGCAATGGTCACGGCCATGGTTTGCGCGTTCGATGTCGCCGCCCGGTTCAGTGCGTCGGATGATTTTTTAACGCCAATGGTGCCGACGATGGAAAGGGGGATGAGAACCGCCATAACGCCGCCGATGACCATTTTGTTTTTGATGGAGGTGAGTTGCATGGTTGTCCTTTTTGGGTTGGGATACAGGGGCACGGCGAAACCGCACCCGCTAACCTGATGTCAACGTTTACTTGTCAATTCTTTTCGTCAAGAAAGGCGGGGAACTTAAGAAGAAACACGCAACCGGCAGCCTGTGGGATATGGCCCCGTTGCCGATACACGGATTGAGACTCGCGACCGGGTCTTTCATCACCGTCAACAACCCGTCGTTCCGTTTGCGGGGTCAAAGGGACGAACCGTCCGGCTCTCACGTCCCGGGCCGGGTGCCGCCAGCGCCCCTGGCGGAGGTGAGGGCGTTGAAGCTATGCGTGGTAAGAGTTTTGCTGTTTTTTGCCTGAATGCAGGGGAATGGCAACTGCTTTTTTCCCGGATTGTGCTTTGCGCTGGGCGTTCAAGAGCATCGGTCTGGAATACGTATTTTTCAATTACACCGGAATCAACCGGTTTTGCAGGTATGGCTTTTCATGCAGGGCTGGGAATCGTAGCGAAAATTTATCTTGAAGATCTGCGTCGCCCATTCATAAGGACCGCCCTCATTACTTATGCCGGTGCCTTTGCCCTGGTTCTTTTGAGCGGGCTGATCATGAGGAGAACGGTGTCGCCTCTGGTCGCCAAACTGGAGAACCAGCACTCAGAACTGGAGAACAAAAACAAATACCTTCATAAACTGGCAACGACCGATTCCCTGACGAATTTATACAACCGGCAACATTTCAACGAGCATCTCGAATATGGAATTCGTCGTGCGGAACGATATAACCAAAACGTATCATTGATACTGTTTGATATCGATCACTTCAAGCAAATTAACGATACCATCGTCGGTCCGGCGGAGCCGGGTGGCGGGTCAGTCCTTCAGCCTGGAAGCGATGCCGGCGACATGCTCTCCCTGGAAACGGGCCGCATCCAGTTCATTTTCGCTTGGCATTCGCTCCCCTGAACCGCCGGCAATCGTCGATGCGCCGTAGGGCGATCCCCCGGTGACCTCATCGATGCGCATCTGCCCCTGAAACGCATAGGGCAGCCCCACGATCACGAATCCGTGATGCAGCAGCGAGATGTGAAACGAAAGCAGGGTCGATTCCTGTCCCCCATGCTGGGTCGCACTGCTGGTAAATACACTTCCGACTTTTCCCACCAGCGCCCCTTTGGCCCACAACCCCCCGGTGGCATCCAGGAACTGGCGCATTTGTCCGCACATATTGCCGAACCTTGTCGGCGTTCCGAAAATGACCGCATCCGCGGCAGCCAGTTCGTCGACCGTGCAGACGGGCACATGGGATATGGCCTGCTGGGCCTCGACCGCTCCCATCTGCTCGAGCACTTTTTCTGGAAGGGTTTCCGGGACACGCCGCAAAGCCGCTTCGGCGCCGTCGATCCGGGCGACGCCCTCGGCAACCGCCTCCGCCATTTTATGGACATGGCCATACGTGGAGTAGTACACAATCAGAATTCTCATGACCTGCTCCTCCTTCATCCTGGGTGGTTATCATGGTCTGTCAAGGATAGGCCCGTGGAAAAAAAATGCCCGGCCTGACTGCGGCCCCATTATCCTGTACCGGTGCGATGACCGTAACCGAAAAGCCCTCCAACAGGGGCTGTCGGCGTTGAGCGGACGGGCCATTCGCTGCCGGCAGGGGGTTCCGGCTGACAGGACGATCGGGATCGCCTGTGGAAGGGAAGGTGGATTGTCAACACGGGCCGATGCTGAAAAATAGGCTGGGAAGATGCCGGCGGTCAAGCATAAACTAAACCGTGCCCGTCCATAAATGACAAATCTGCCTGTTTCTGGACGAGCATTAAGCAAGAGCGGGCGGTTCAGACGTTTCAGCTGGCCGTATAGTAGACCTCATTGTTTTTGCGGTCGGCGCGAATGCGGTTGGTTTGCATGAGCGCACCCAGGTATTTGGAAACCTCGTTGATGTGCATGCCAAATGCCGCTTCGATCTGTTTGATGGTGCAGGGCCGGCGTTTGAGCATGGCCAGAAGGGTCGTTTCGTTGGCCTGGATCGTTTTCGAGCGGTTGCCGTTGAACACGGCCGCAATCCGGGCCGGCGGGTCGAACAGGTCGGCCAGTTCCTCAAGCCGCGCCATGGGCACGGCGGCGGCAAAATCCTCGGCGGGCGGCCGGGCGATGGTGTTGAGATGAATGCGGTCCGGCTTCAGGCCCTCGGACAGCCTGGCGATCTTCTGCACATCCCTGGCCATGGCATTGATGCCCGACAGCAGAAAGACTTCCAGCCACAACTGGCCGTCAAACCGGCTGCGGAAGGTTTTAATGCCATCGACCACCGTGGCGAAGGCAAGCTGCTCGTGGGGGCGGTTGACCCACTCGAATGACTTCTGGTCCCAGGCGCTCAGGGACACCTTGACCACCCGGGCCTGGGCGGCGGCCTCCTGCACTTCCGGCCGGTCGAGCAGGGTGCCGTTGGTCAGCAGCACCGATGGAATCGGTTGGCGGCGAAGATGCGCCAGCACGTGGCCGAATTCGGCATGCAGGGTAGGCTCTCCGGATCCGGAAAGGGTCAGGTAATCGGCGTTGCCATCGGTTTGCAGCCAGCGATCGATTTCGTCAATGACTTCGCCCGTGGGGACGTATACTTTTCTCTGGAGAGTTTTCACCGGCGTTCGGCCCAGCTGGCAGAAAACGCAGTCCAGGCTGCAGGTCTTGTGCGGTGTCAGGTCGATGCCCAGCGAGCGACCGAAACGGCGCGACGGCACCGGCCCGAAGAGATAGCGATAGTCAGGCTGTTTGATGGTCATGTTTTCGATCTCCAAAGTGACATAAAAACCGACGGGAACCCGGAATCCGGAACTCAGAACCCGCCCCCGTCGTTCAATCGCGTTTCACGCTCCGGGCCATGTAGCGGCTCAATGCCTCCTGCAGCGCCCCGGCCGCCAGGAACGCGCAATGCCGGTCTTCTTCGGGGAATCGGCCAAGTTTGGCGAGGATGGCATCGCCGGTAATGTCCGTCAGTTCATCGGGGTTTTTGCCATGGGCCATTTCGGCGGCAAAACTGCCGCAGACCGTGCTCGATCCGCACCCGTCGGTCACATAAGCGGCCTTGCAGACCCGGTTGTTTTCGAATTTCAGGAACATCTCCATGGTGTCGCCGCAATCGCCCGTCACACTGGCGTGTGCGTCCGCATCGGCAAGCGGTCCGCGGAAAAGCGGATTCCGCCAGCGCTGGAAGCCGTCTTCACCGAACGCCTCCCGGGTTTCATCGAATATCTGTTCCTGCAATTTCTCCACGAAAGCATCAAACTTGTCGGTCATGTCAATTGCCCTGATTCTTTACGATTGCTTTTCAGCGGCCATGAGTCCGTTTCGGTGAACAGTGAGCCGCCGACAACAAACCATGAACCCCGAACCCCGAACCCGGAGCCCGCCGTCACGCCAGGTCCCTGATTTTCGCCTGAATGGCGTCCATCTGCCTTTTCAATTCGTCGGCCTGCCGCTGCAGCTGGTCCAATTCCTCTCCCTTGGACAGGTTTTCGGCCTTGCCGGGTAAGACGGGCGACCCGGTGCCACCCGGACGCTGGTATTGGCGGCCCATGCCGCCCCCGCCGCCCGTTCCCATGCCTCTGCCGCAGCCGCCCATGCCTCGGCCGCCTCCGCCGCCCATGCCCCTGCCACCCATGCACCGGCCTCCGCCACCCATACCGCGGCCACCGCCCATGCCCGGCTGGCTGAAACCCCGTTTCGGCAGGGTTCCGGCGGCCCCGGATTTTTCGGGGACATTTTCACGGGTCGATGGGGTGAGGTCGCCGTCTTTAAACTTTTGCAGGACATCCCTGATCGTCCCCTGCTGGCCCAGGATGATGCGGATGTTGGTTTCGGCGAAGACCTGCATGGCTTTTGGCCCGCAGTTGCCGGTGATGACCGCTTCGGCGCCCGTGGACGCAACGTAGCTGGCCGATTGAATGCCGGCGCTGGTCGACAGGTCGGCATTATCGTTGTCGACGACCTCGAAGCTCATGTCATCCGTTTCAACGATGAGAAAATACCTGCATCTGCCAAACCGTTCATCTACGGTGGATGTCAGATCCCGGCCGGTTGCGCTGATTACGACTTTCATTGGGTGGTCTCCTTTTTCCGGCTTTGGCCCCGGACAGGCGGTTGAACCTTTCTTGGGTGCGGTCACTGGTTAGGGTTCGGGCCCTCATCCCGTTCATCCGCGGGCGGCATTGGCGGTCTGGGTGGCGATTTCTCCAAAAACCCGGGTAACCGGGGACTCACTGTACTGCTGCTGGTAGGAGATGCCCGCATCCCCGCATTTGACCATATTGGGATCGAAGGGAATTCTCCCCAACAGTTTCAGCCCGGATTGCGCTGCGGTGCGTTCACCGCCTCCGGTTCCGAAGATGTCGACGGAACGACCGCAGTGGGGGCAGGTATAACTGCTCATGTTTTCCACCAGGCCGATGATTTCCATCTTGACGGTCTTGCAGAAATTGATCGATTTTCTCACATCCGCCAGGGCGACTTCCTGGGGTGTCGTTACGATGATGGCCCGGGCGTCCTTGATCAACTGGGCGACGGTCAGGGGTTCATCACCGGTTCCCGGCGGGGCGTCGATGATCAGGTAGTCCAGGTCGCCCCATTCCACCTCGCCGACGAACTGGCGGATGGCGCCGTGTTTCATCGGGCCGCGCCAGATGACGGCATCATCCTTGTCGGCCATGAGCGATTCGATGGAAACGGCCGTCAGGTTGTCGGAATAGCGCATGGGATCCAGCTTCCGGTTGGCATTGGCCGCCATCATGCCGCTCAGACCCAGCATCCGGGGGATGTCGGGGCCGTGAATGTCCACATCCATCAACCCGACCTTGAACCCCTTTCGGGATAAGGCAATGGCCAGGTTGACGGAAACGCTGGATTTGCCCACGCCGCCTTTTCCGCTCATGATCATGAGCTTGTGCTTGATCCGGGTCAGGGATTGCCTGGCCTGTTCGTCAGGATCGGGTCCGGGCATCTTTTCCTTGATGCCGATGCCGTTGGGTGAACTTTTCATGGGAACCTCCTCGAGGCTATTTGTTCGTCCGGGCGGTCAGGCCCAGGATCTGGTTCAGGTGGGTCATCAGGCGCTGTCCGTCGTCCGCCCCCGGTCCGGGGGGCAGCTGCATCAGTATGCCGAGCCCCTCGCTGGCCTCGTGGTACGCCTTGGCGGAGAGCGAACTGACCGCCGCACAATTGGTCATGGGGTTGACGGCAACCTGCCGCGATACGAATTCCAGTCCGGACATGTCGCCAAGGGTTTCATCCGTCAACACCAGGTCGACGGTGGTTTCAGCGAGCATGTCCAGGGCCTGGCGGCCGGAAGCCGCCCAGATGACGGAAGCGCCCTGTTTTTCAATTTCAGCCGACAACTCCGAGAAGTTGGCTTTGTCCGGCGTGACGAGTAGCAGTTGGGTCAATGGTATCTCCTTGGATCGTTTAACAATGTTGGTGGTCAACGGGCCGGTTTGCCGACCACGGGGATGCATCCGTTGCATCCCGGCATCACAAACGCCGGCGCCAGGGAGCCCCCTTTGGCATAAACATCGAGAACGCGATCGACTTCCCCGGTAATGAAGGGAATCATCGTGATGCCGCCGGCAACGATCATATTGGCCGGCACCTGGGATACCGCCCCGCAGATGAGGACCGGCACATCCAGCTCTGTCAGCGTTTTGGCCAGGTGGGACGGCCGTTCGGGGTTGAACAGCACGAATGACCGCCGTGTGATCCGGGCATCCTCAATTTCGGCGATCAACAGGTGTCGCGACGCATCGAACACCGGTGAAATGCGATCCTCCCAGACAGTGACGGCAACTTTCATCGTGTCCCCCGATTTAGTGTCCCCGGCCCGAACGGCCCTAACCGTTAGCAACCATACAATCGCAAGGCGCATGCCAGAGCGGAGATCGGATGGACAATTTATGAAAACAATATAATTTCAGAATGTTGAAAAAGAACCGGGGCATGATGCGCTGGCCGGCCCGGGGGTATGGTTGCAATCGTGCAACGGTCCGGCGGTCTCGCGCCGCGACCCTGCAATCGTAGGGCCGGTCAAACCGGAGAAGGGGCCTTCGGGCCGGCGCCTGCGTTTCAGGGAACGGGCGGGCCTCCGGATGAATCAGCCCCGGCCGGCGGCACCCTTTCTGCGCATTTCCGGACTTGAAGAAAACTGCGTTTCCGCAAAAGGGTCAGGGGGACGAGGGTTTCGAACGGCCGTCGATTTCGGGGAGCATGATGCCCAGCCGTTTGATTTTACGGAAGAGGGTGCTTTTGTGCATGCCCAGTTCCTTCGCCGCCGCCAGTCGGTTGAAGCCGTTGCGCTTGAGGGCATTCATGATGGCGATGGATTCGGTTGCGTCGAGCGTGTGGGTCAGGGTGTCCTGCTGGTTGGCCGGCAGGTCCCGGACGGCAAATCCGCCGGGCAGGTGGCGGGCCTGGATGGGACCGGCATTGCACAGTACGAAGGCGTGTTCGATGATGTTTTCCAGTTCACGGATGTTGCCGGGGTAGTCATGGCACATGAGAATCTGCAGTGCTTCCGTATCCACGCCGGAGATGGCCTTGCCGCGCAGCATGTTCATTTTTTCGATGAAGTGGTCGATCAGCAGGGGAATGTCTTCCTTGCGCTCCCGGAGAGCCGGCAGGGGCATGCGGACCACGTTGATCCGGTAGAACAGATCCTGGCGGAATTTTCCCCGGGAGACCAGGTCGGACAGGTTTTTGTTGGTGGCCGCGATTACCCGCACGTCCGATTGGACTTTTTTTACGGCACCGAGGGGAACGAAGGCCTGCTCTTCGAGAACGCGCAGCAGCTTGACCTGAAAGGCGGCGCTGGTATCCCCGATTTCATCGAGCAGGATGGTGCCCCCTTCGGTGGCGGCGAAATAACCGGGTTTGTCCTTTACCGCGTTGGTGAACGCACCGGATTTATAGCCGAACAGTTCGGATTCGAGCAGTGTGTCCGGCAGGGCGCTGCAATTGATGGCCACAAACGGCTTTCCCTTTCGCGGACTGGCCGTGTGAATGGCCCTGGCCAGCAGTTCCTTTCCCGTGCCGGTTTCCCCTTCGAGCAGCACGGTGCTGCCGCTTTCCGCGACCATGGGCAAAATGGCCAGGATTTCATGCATGGCATCACTGCGGCTGACAATGTCGCCAATTTGGAAACGACCGTCCAGCCGCTTGCGCAGGGCTTCCACCAGGCTGTGGTCCCGAAAGGTCTCGACGCCGCCGAGCACCTCTCCGGTTTTGCTTTTCAGGACGGAGGTGGAAACCGTAATGGGGATCCGCTTTTTTTTACTGTTGACGATATAGGTCGAAGTGTTGGTCAGGGACGTGCCCTCTTTCATCGTCCGCTTCAGCGCACAGGCTTCTTCACACATGTTGGAACGGAACACCTCCCAGCAGTGGCGGCCGATGGCCTCCGCCCGCAGAATACCCGTGATCGTCTCCGCAGCCCGGTTGAAGGACATGATGCGCCATTCATGGTCGACGGTGAACACACCGTCGGAAATGCTCTCCAGTATGATTTCTGTGACATTTTCCGGAATCGGTCCGGATGCGGGCTTTTTCATGTTGGATACCACCGGTATTTTAGAACAACGGTTTTCGGCATGGCGGCCGCAAGTGTCAGAGACCTCCACGCTTATACGCTAGTTGACGGGCAAGTTCCAGACCGTGGATCCAGATTGACGGATGCGTGAACAGCCCGGTGTCTGCGTTACGCTTCATCCTTTGTCACCGCGGGGGTGATGACTTGCCTCGGTTCCCCGGACGGGCCATTCTCCGAATCTCCGCCGCAAGGAGGATGATCGATCGCCAGCGCCCCCGCAGACGAGAAACCCCCTCGCTTTCCCGGCCGCAAGCCTTTTTTCCGGGTTTTCTGCGATTCTGCCGGAAATGCGGTTTTTTTGCGATTCCACCGGGAACATTACCATTGGTAAACCATTTGTAATCAAGCCCGTACTATAAAATTTTTTCTATCCTTTTTTCCAGACCCCTTGTCGTCCGAAACCCGTCACCAAGGAAAAACAGAAAATGAAAAATGCAAACAGAACCATCGGCATCGGGCGTGTCTCCGGTTTTGGCAGGAGATGGCCTATCCTGCTGGCGGCGCTGGCTATGGTGCTCGTGGGGCACATGCCGCCGGCAGACGGCCGGGAACGCCTGGATACGCCCCGGTGGACCGTCGGATTGCGCTGGGACGTCCGGGTGCATCAACGGTTCGTCGTCGGGGGGATGGACCCCGCGGGGCAAAGACGGCTGACCCGCCTGTGTGCCTTCAGGGTGGAACGCGAACTGCTGGTCGATGGCCGGCCCGCTTTTTCACTGGCGGTGGAATGTCGTTCCGCGGGGCGCACGACGGCCTGTTACCGCCTGTTCTGCACACGCGATGACCTGACGGTGCGGCGTATCGAGGTGTACCCGCGCGGTTGGGACGGCAAAAGAAATGTCCATTGGTACCGGAGGGCCGGCAAGGGGCCAACGGTCGTTGCCCGCGGCTGCGTTCCCCTGTCCATGCCGGTATTCGGCAAGACGGATTCAGAAGATTTTGTCTATGAACACTGCATCAATGGCCCCAACGGGTTCCGGCAGGATGTGGTCCAGGAGGTTGTGGCCCTCGATGACCACAAGGATGTACTGCTGAACGATGGAAGCGTCACCGTAAGGCAGAAGTGGTTTCCGGGGCTTCCATGGCCCTCGACCGTAACGATGGACGACGGCCGTATCGTGGCCGAACTGCTGCCCGCGACCGTTTCGGAGTCACAGGCCGTATACCCGTTCGGGGGCGATGCACCGTTCGTTGCCGTGCCCGACACCATCGACCACCTGGACGCCTTCGGACCGCCCCGGCAGGACCGGTGGTGGCCCCTGTCTGCCATCGTCAGCGCCAGGCCCTGGTCCGCTGACCCGACCGGCGATACCCCGCCCAAGCTGTTGCCGGAAAGCTACACGTCGACGCCGTCCTGGTCCGGTTACTGGTGGCCCATGCTCGACAGCGGCAGCGGCGAACGCCTGTGGCATGATGGCGGCCCCCTGGACAAATACGACTACTATTACCGGGCCAGAACCGGCGCGTTCCCGTCTCCCTGGGCCACATCCTGGGAATATGCGAACCACCGCACCACCGACCAGAAGAACACCTGGTGGGGGCACTGCAACGGCTGGGCGGCAGCGGCCATCATCGAAGCGGAGCCGTCGGCGTCCTGCCGGCTGGAAGGGATCTATTTCGGCGTTGCAGACAAGAAAGGGATTCTGGCCGAATGGCACAATACCACCTACGCCGACGATGTCCTGGGAGATCGCTATTACGGCCCCGGTGATGATTTGCAGGACATCTATCCCTACGCGTTCATCACCGCACTGATCCAGTATATTGCCAGTCAGGATGAAGCCATCGTCCTCGACCTGGATTGCGGGGAGCAGGTCTGGAACCATCCGGCCTACGGATATGAGATCGAAGAGGTTCAGCGGTCCGGCAATGACGCCAAATTCGCCTGCAGGGTTTTTTATGCCACCGATGCCGTCCGTACCGATTTTACGGGAACATGGGAGAAGACCGTGAAGGAGAAGATCAGGATGACCTTGTCATCGATGTCGATGTCTGTGCCGCCGAAGCATTCCTGCCACCCAGTGCCGCCTATCCATGGTTTCTGGAGGTTGCGGACCAGGAGGAAGGCGATCAGGGCGCGATCCTCGCCTTTTCCATCACCTACAACGGCGATACATTCAGTGCCGGGGGCCTGCCGCTGCCGATCCTGGACCTGCAGACGCGGACCCTGCTGATTCTGGGAGCGGACGACTGCTCGGCCCATATCGACCTGAGGCACACCTGGCGCGGCGATCTTGTTGTCAGGCTGGGTGCCGGCGATCCCGCCAGCCCCGACTGGATCACAACGGTTTCGGACCGCGAGGGCGGCGATGCGGACGACCTCGTCAGGGTGGTGAATCTCGGCCCGGCCAGGGCCTATCTTCCGCCCGGCCCGCGAAACCGCTGGTTCCTCTCCATATCGGACATGGCCGAAGGCGATTCGGGTGTCGTTCAGGAATTTATGATCAACTGCAATGGCGCCACCTATCGTTCCCCTGATCCCCCGGTGACCATCCTGGACGGAAGAACGTGTTGCGCCTATATCCCGCGGCGCAGCCCCGGCGCGATCACGGGATGGCTGCTGCCCCTGCTTTTGGATTAAAATTAAGGTGCCTTCAGGAAAGGAAGCGGATGGGAGGGCTCTCTTTCTCACGCATCTGCACGTTGGTCTATTTCACACGTCGCAGGTGGTGCTGGCGCCGGCGCCACTGGTCGAAAGCGGTAAGGTGGGCCAACAGGTCCCGGCATTCCATCCGCAGCATCTTCACGTCCCAGATGCTTGTCGGTGAAATACGGGTTTTGAAAATCTGAAAGATGCTTCCCCTGCCGCAGGGGTCCAGTTCTTCCAGAAGATGGATGATTCTCTCCACGGTGGGAAAATAGTCATTGATGTCGATGGACGTTTCCAGGATTTCGGCGGAAAGGGTCTTGAGTTGCCGATAGGCCCGGGGATGGCCGGACACCGCCGTCCGGGTCGATATTAACGCTTTTTCCCAGCGGGATTCCAGTTCTCCTACAGTAAAGCGGGTGTCCATGGTACGGCTCCGGGGAGACGGCCTGCCACCGGCGCCGGTGGGCGTCCGGGTGTCGTCGGCAGGCCGTATACCGTCAACGCGGTCCCGGCCGCCCGTGATCCCAGCGGGAGGGGATCACGGGCGGCCCGATTTATGGGTTGAGTCGTGTCCGCCCTGTCGGCGGTTTCAGAAAACCGCTACATGGCCGTTTCCGGATGGAACACATTGACCTCCTTGAGGTCGTCCTGCAGGTACTCGCGTTCGTTGGGGCCGAGGACACCCAGCGACAGACAGATGAGGGTCCACAGGTGAACCACGCCGTAATTGGCACCGTAGTGCTCGCTCAATTCGTGGATCTGGGCATGGCAGTTGTGGCAGGCGGCGATGCAGTAATCCGCCTTGGTTGCCTGGATCTGGCCATCCTTGAGCGACCCGTACTTGAGGCGCTCCTCCTTGAATCCGGACTGCAGGAAACCGCCGCCGCCGCCGCAGCAGAAATTGTTGGAGCGGTTGGGCTGCATGTCGATGAAGTTTTCTTCGCCGACTACGGATTTGACCACGTAACGCAGGTCTTCGGCAACCGGATCGCCGTAGCTTTTGCGAACGATCTGGCAGGGGTCCTGGACGGTGAATTTAATCTTCAGGTCTTTGTTCCAGTCGGAGTTGACCTTCAGTTTGCCCTCGCGGATCCATTTGGCGTAATATTCATAGATGCTTTTGACTTCAAAGTTGTGAGCGATGTCGAATTTTTTCAGTCCGGCCCGGACTGAGAACGTGACGTGCCCTCACTCGGTATTGAGAAACGTCCTGCACCCCAGCTTGTCCGCCTGATTGGCGGTTGTGGTGGTAATGTGTTTCCACGCATCGTCATCGGCCAGGAACATGCAGTAGTTTTCACCGGCCCACCCCTGGCTGCCGTAGGTCCAGTCCACGCCGGCCAGGTGCAGGATCTTCCACAGCGGAACCAGTTCATCCGGTTCGGTGACTGGTTCACGCGAATTCTGGTTCAGGAAAAATTCGGCACCCTCCTTGTCGATGGGCGCCTGCATCTCGGCGAATTCCGGCTGGGCTTCCTGGTATTCCTCCAGCACGTCCTCCACGACGAACTGGAAATCTTCGGGAGAAGTCCCCATGGCGCTGGTGCTGCCGTTGCGCAGGGCCATGTCGCAGGATCCCAGGATGCCTTTGGGGCGTTCTTCCCGGGGCCGCAGCTGCCTGGCGTTGTACACCAGCTGGGGGATGTCGATCTGCATGGGACAGACGTAGATGCAGCGCTGGCACATGGAGCACATCCAGGGCCAGTCCGATTTGGCGATCTCTTCGTCCAGACCCAGTGCGGCCATCCGCAGGAACTTGCGCGGGTCCATGCCGTCGAGACCGGTCGCCGGGCACCCTGACGAACAGGCACCACAGGTCAGGCACAGGTTCAAGTTGCCGCCCTCCGGCAGGATCTCCTTCACCTTGTCCATAAAGGTGCTCTGTTTTTTACCGCCCAACTGAATGACATCATCATTCATTGATTCCGCCTCCTGTTCTCCTTAAAGGTTGTCATTGGCAATTGGATTGCCGCCAGTTGCCGATGAACCGGCGGCTGACATTGGCAGGGCATTGCGCCCTGAGGGTATTCCAGGCACATGCAGCACAAAGCGTGCCTGAACGACAAATGTTGCCCTTCTGAAAAATAATCGTATTTTCAGTGCGATAGAGAAAATTGGGCATAATATCTCAGAAGCAGGGTCGCAAAAATGCGCCTCATGGAGCGACGGTGGGTTCTGAATGCGCGACACTGAACCGTCAGCCCGGCAAAAAATAACGGGTCGTCCGGGTTTAATTTCATTTTATGCTTGCCAAGGCGCGTTATCTGTTATAATCAGAGCCTCGATACAGTGACCCCGCATCCGGCGGTCAATGTGTCTACCCCTACGTCAAGTGGTGTTTACCTCCCCTTAAAAAGCGTAACGCAGACGTAAATCCCTGAACGGCAGGTGTATTGCTGACAGACCCGCATGTGGCCGACAGCCTGTGCCGCAGATCGCCGAAGGAAGAGGCGATGACGGTTTGCAGCGGGGGTAAACCATAACCGATCAAACGAGAAGAAAGCACAAGTTAACAGATCGATGGACGAGAACAAGAAAAAACAAATCGAAGCCAAACTATTCCAGCTGTTTACACAAACCGACAAACGCCATGACGCCGGTTCCCACATCCAAACGACACCTACCGTTGTAAAGGTCATCCGTCGCCGCAAGGGCAAACCCGATCTGCAGGTTGCCTGAAACACTCCCGACCGGATGTAGACAACCGTTGTTGAATACGGGCCGCGCGGACCACACGGTTTTGTATTGCCGCCCGGTGTGTTTGAAGTGCGTCGGCAAAAAAATACCGGGGCCGGAATGAACGGCAGGCTTTTTATTTCTCACTGTCCCGCCCGGCCGTGTCCGTATTTTGCAGCGGACCCGCCGATGGTCATGAAACCATTGCATGGTTTTGGAAATAGTGGTATTTAAACGGTATTTGAACTGAATCGCCCACACTGGCCCGTCCTTTCACCGGTTCATGGAGGGCGGATCCAGCCGGTTGCGGATCCTGGCGTGGATTCAGTCCCTGCTGCCATAAAACGGTTTCCGGAACCTGCCGGCTGACGGCCCGTGAACGGGCAGGCCTGGTTCACGAGGTTTTCCGGGAATGCGACGAAGGTGCCCAGTGGCTCTGACGCAAAACCTGATCGCGTGCCACGAATGTGACCTGCTGCACCGCGTTCAAACGCTGCCGGAAAAAAGCAAAGCCCGGTGCCGCCGCTGCGGGGCAATATTGTATGTGAACTATCCGAAAACGGTCGACCGGACCCTGGCCTTCGCCCTTACCGGTCTCGTGCTTCTGGTCATCGCCAACATCTACCCGTTTTTATCCCTGGAGTCCCAGGGAACCATTCTGGAGACCACCCTCATCACCGGCACCATCCTCCTCTCCCAGCAGAGTATGGCGGGATTGGCCATCCTGGTTCTGCTCACCAGCATGCTGGTTCCCTGTATGCTTCTGGGGGGGCTCGTCTATGTGTTGTGGCCCCTGAAAAAGGGGTGGCGGCCCGCCGGCAGCCGGCTGATTTTTAGGTGGATCCTTGCCCTTCGTCCCTGGAGCATGACCGAGGTGTTTCTGCTGGGAATCCTGGTGTCGGTGGTTAAACTGGCCAAAATGGCCACCATTATACCCGGCACGGCCCTTTTCTCCTTTCTCGCACTGGTGTTTGTTCTGGCGGCGGTCAACGCCTTTCTGGATCCGCACACCATATGGGAGAAAATTGTCCCATGACCATGCCCCGCACCCACGCCGCGCCCACTGCCACCGATGCCGGGCTGTTAAGCTGTCACAGCTGCAGCCGGCTGGTCCGCCGCCCGCCGGTGAGCGGCCGGCTGATTCTCCGCTGCCCCCGTTGCGGTGCGCGGCTTCATCCGAGAAAACCCAACAGCATTGCCCGTACCTGGGCCCTGGTGATCGGGGCGGCGATTTTCTATATACCGGCCAACCTGCTGCCGGTCACCATCACCACCTATATGGGCAGCACCCAGGCCGACACGATCATGAGCGGGGTCATCTACTTCATGCGGACCGGCAGTTGGGGCATCGCCCTGATTATTTTCGTGGCCAGCATCGTGGTCCCCCTTGCCAAGCTGATCGCCTTGAGCGGGCTGCTGCTTTCAATAAAGCGCCATTCCCGCTGGCGTCCGGGAGATCGCACCCGCCTGTATCGCATTACCGAACTGGTGGGGCGCTGGTCCATGCTGGATGTGTTCGTGGTGACGGTGCTGGTGGCCCTGGTGCGACTCGGCTACCTGACCACCATCGAAGCCGGCACCGGTGCCGCCTATTTTGCCGCCGTGGTGGTCCTGACCATGTTTGCCGCCATGACGTTTGACCCTCGACTGATCTGGGACGCGATGGAGAAAAACGATGACCCAACCGCCCACTGACACCGCTGCAGGCGAAACCATCCCCGAGCCTGAGATCCAGCGCGGCAGGCGTTTTTCGATCGTCTGGATGATTCCGATTCTCGCGGCACTGATCGGCGTCTGGCTGGCCGTCAAAACCATCCGGGAAACCGGACCCACCATCACCATTGTCTTCCGGTCCGCCGAGGGCCTGGTTCCCGGAAAAACGGAAATCAAATACAAAGATGTCACTGTCGGCAAGGTGGAGCGCATTCAGTTGAGCGAGGATCTCGACCAGGTCCTGGTAACGGCGGTCATGAGCCGGGAAGTCGCCGGGCACCTGACCCCCGAAACCCTGTTCTGGATTGTCCGCGCCCGGGTGGCCGTGGGCGAGGTTTCCGGTATCAGCACCCTGCTGTCCGGCGCCTATATCGGTATGATGCCCGGCAGCAACGGCAAAATCATTCACCGGTTCGAAGGCAAGGATAAACCGCCGGCCATTTTCCGGAACACGCCGGGAAGGCAGTTCAACCTGCGCGCCGAGCAATTGGGATCACTGGATATCGGATCCCCGGTATACTACCGCCAGGTCAAGGTGGGGCGGGTTACCAACGTGGATATGGCCGAAGACGGAACCGGCGTCATGCTGGAGATTTTTGTTGAGGCGCCCTATCACCGCCAGGTCAAGCGCGGGTCCCGCTTTTACAATGCCAGCGGGCTGAATATGAGAATCGGTGCCGACGGTGTCAGCGTCGATACGCCCTCGCTGGCCAGCCTGCTGGTGGGCGGCATCGCCTTTTTTACGGCCTATGACCAGGTCGCGGCATCCCCTCCGGACGATAATCACCGGTTCACCCTGTACGACAGCCGTGACGAAGCCAATGCCGCCACATTCAGCTACCGCGAGTATTATCTGCTCTACTTTGACGAGACGGTCCGCGGGTTGTCGGCCGGCGCCCCGGTGGATTTTTACGGTATCAAGATCGGTGAGGTGATCAGCATTCGCCTGCTGTTCGATCAGGATACGCTGAGTTTTCGGATCCCGGTGCTCATCGCCATCGAGCCCGACCGGATCGAGCTTTCCGGTGAACTGGCCATACCGGAGTATAAGGTGGTGGAAAAACTGGTGGGAAAAGGGTTGCGGGCGCAGCAGCGCACGAGCAGCCTGCTGACCGGCAAAAGTTACGTGAGCCTGCGCATTCACCCGGAGGCGCCCGGCCGGGAGATCGGAACGGATGATATCTATCCGGTACTGCCGACCATTCCCAACACGGTGGAAGAAATTGCGGCCACCGCCAAACGGCTGCTTGATCGTTTCAACGGGCTTGCCCTCGAAAAGACGCTGACGGATATCCGTGAAGCCGCCATCCAGGTCAAGGCCATGACCGGGTCCAGGACCCTGGAAAGCGCCATCGACAATATTGACCAGAGCTTTGCCCAATTCATGAAGGTGACGACCGATATCAACGACGGTACCCTGCCGAAGCTCAACGGCGTACTGGATCAGGCCAGGGCCTCCCTCGCCCGGGGCGAGGAAGCCCTGGCCACGGCCAACACCGTGTTGGGCGAAGGGCTTCCCGCGGCCGCCAACCTGAACCGTCTGCTGCTGGAGCTTCAGGAGGCGGCCCGGGCTGTGGAGGCACTGGCCGACTATCTGGAGCGTCATCCCGACGCCATCGTCTACGGAAAAGGAAACCAGGAATGATCCGATTCTCACTGTGGTCCGTCATCGTCACTTGTGCGCTGATCTCTTCCTTCCCGGGGTGCCGGTCCGTTACCCCGCCGGTAAACTATTATTCCATGAGTTCAATCGGCGGACAGGCGGGTGAAGCGGTTGCCGACGGCGGCCCGGCGATGAGCATCGGCATCCTGGCGGTGCAACTGCCCGGATATCTCAACCGGACGCAGATGATGACCCGGAGCGGTCTCCATCGGATGGAGATTGCTTCCCTCCACCGGTGGGTTGACTACCCGGACCGGATGGTCCAGCAAGTTCTCGGTGACAACCTGCAGGTGCTCATGCCCCGGGCCCATGTGGTCAACGTGCCCTGGCCGGCGGGGCTGAAACCGGACCTCACCGTTTCCGTTCATTTTCTGGAACTGATCGGGACAACCGACGGTCAGGTGCTGCTGGGCGCCATATGGCGGATTGCCGGACCAGGGCGGCAGGCGATGGCTCCGTCCCACCGGACCCGCCTGGCCGTGCCGATGTCCGGCAGGGGCTTCGACGCCCTGGCCGCCGCCCACAGCCGGGTGCTGTCCGACCTTTGCCGGGAGATTGCCGATACGCTGGGGACCATGCGTTCCGGTGAGGCCGGGCAACACCGCCCCGCCAGCTGACGGGTACACCTGTCGTCGGGAGAAATGGCAGCTGCGAGTATTTTATTGCATGCGTGCCATTTTTTTATGGCTGCTCTTCCCCGGCGATCCAGGGATCCCGTATACCACCTCCCCCTTCCCGGCAGTGCAGTTCCGACCGCCCCCATCCTTGGCCGGACGTGGCGCATGGACAGGCCTTGCGCGGCAAAGGGCCTGCAGACAGCGGGCCCGGGCCAATCTATCCTCCGTCGGGAATGTTGGGGGAGTCCCTGCCCATCGTAGCCGTCGCCTAAAAAGAACCCCGACACGAAGCCTTGCGGCCGCGTGTCGGGGCGTAGGAGGTGAGAGTATGGTTGAATGAAGGAAGGGTACAGGAACATACTCTGACGAGAATACTTACAAACGCTGTGCCAATTGAGCCTTTGTTCATAAAAAAATTAAATCCTCAGTTGGTTTCATGTTTTTCGACACCGGTGGGTTTGGCCTTGACCAGCAATGAGAGAACCTGGCAGACCACTGCGGCAGCCAGGCATACCCAAAACGCGCTCTTGAAACCCGAGATCGGGTAAAGTTCTCCGGCGCGGCCGGCCCGGTCGATGATGTGGCCGGTCAGCACCTGGAAGGCGGCAACGCCTAAAAAAGGCGCCGGGTTGAGAATGCCGGAGGCTAATCCCAGGCGCTCGACGGGGGTGGTTTCCCGGATAATGCCCCAGATGGTGCTGATAAAACCGCCGATTACCAGCCCCATCACCAGAAAAATGAGGGTGTGCCCGGTGATGCCCAGGTGGTCCAGGCCCAGGAGAATGGTCAGCCAGCAGAGACTGTAGACCCCTGTGATGGCGATCATCACGCGGCCCTTGTTCAGGGAAAAACGAGCCGGCAGCCATCCGAAAACCGGAGCACCGATGATGACCCCGATGGGGATCAGCATGTTCAGTTGACTGGCCAGGATGCGATCGATTTCCAGAACGGCCATCAGAAAGGGCGTGGCCCACAACCCCTGGAGGGTGACCGCCGTCCCGTAGAAACAGAAAAAAAGGGCCGCCACCAGCCAGAACTGCAGGGATGAAATGATGGCCAGGACGTTGCGGCCGAGTCCCGGTGGCGGGGAGGCGGGCATATCCGTGCCGGTCCGTTCCGGCCTTTCCGGCTGCGGGGGGTCGTGGGTCACGGCCAGCATCAGGACAGCCATCCCCAGCGTGATGCCGCCGATGAGAAAAAAGGTGGGCCGCCATCCCCAGGTCCCGGCCGCCCAGGCCAGCGGGGTGGTGGCGACCACCGCACCAAAGTTGCCCACGGACATGAGCAGTCCCACCATGGTGGCGAATTCTTTTTCCCGGAACCACTGGGACAGGGCCTTTACCGTGGGCACATAAACCCCGCCCACCCCGAAGCCGATCAGCGCCCGCCCGAGCGAGGCCCATCCGATGGACGGCGCCATGCCGAAGATGAAGCACCCCACGGCCGCCGTCAGGGTCCAACAGGCAATCACGTGCCGGGGACCGATGCGGTCCGCCAGATACCCGACGATGGGTTGATCGAAGGCGTAGATGTAAAAATAGAGCGAGGACATGAAGCCCAGTGCCGTTGCCGTGGTGTCGAAGGCATCGAGCAGGTCCGACACGATCACCGACGTGGACACCCGGTGGAAGTAGACGAAAAAATAGATCAGGCAGATGACCGAAAAGACCACCCAGCGGTGGGGGTCGCGATGGCAGGCCGGCGTGGTCGGGGTCATGGAGGACGATCCTTTTGTTTATGGTGTTCAACCGTTGCGCTGCATTAACACAGCCATCCGCCGATGTACATTGCTAAACCGGCCGGAAGCAGGGCCGGGGAATGGTTTTCCGGCCATGCGGCCCCGGTTCGGTTCGAAGGGAATGCCGGTTGCCGTGCCCGATGCCGGCCCATCGATGCCGACATCGATAGCAGTCGTCAATAATCGGCCGCCTGTCTCCCGCGAATGGACTGCAATGGAAAAATACTCACTATCCGGAACGGGAAATGGCTTGACAAAAAAAATGATTCCGGTATTTTTCAGCGCAATAAAGTCCAGGTGCTCATAACCAGTGCTCATCCATAAATGCCCAATTTGCCTGTTTCTGGACGAACGCTATCGAGCGAAAAGGGAACCCCGTGGGAATCGGGGACGGGCCCGCCGCTGTAATCGGGGACGAAAGCCGCAACATTGCCACTGACAGTTGTTTGCCGTCGGGAAGGTGCGGCCGGTAGGATGATCCGTGAGTCAGAAAACCTGCCTGGAGCCAATGAGTCGCGAACGCGTGGACGGTGTCCGGCTCCTGTCAATTGCCGTGGATAAAAAAGGGACATCCCCGGATCGAAGCGTTTATCGGTCCGGGGATTTTTGTTTCTCCGGACAGCATTGTTTCTTTTGCTTAAGGAGGCGTAAAGATGATGTTTCGCTGGTTGGGTATGGGCGTGGTATGTCTGGTGATGTCGATTGGTGCGGTGTCTGCGGATGAAGGCGAAAAGGGGACCAGCGCTGTCCCCACCATGGATACGGTGGTGGTTACCGCAGGACGGGCGGCCGAAAAACAGAAGACGCTGACCAACAATGTCACCGTCATCGACAGCGATGCCATCGAACAGTCCCCTGCGCGGGATCTGGGAGAACTGCTGTCGGAGCAGGGGCTTTCCGTCCGGCAGGAACCCGGCAACCTCAGCACGGTAAGTGTCCGCGGATTCCGCACGGACTCCCACGGCAACGATCTGAAGAGCAAGGTGCTGATTCTTCTGGACGGCCGGCGCGCCGGCACGGGCAACGCGGCCAAGATCATGACCAAAAATGTCGAGCGTGTGGAGGTCATCCGCGGGCCGGCCTCGGTGCAGTATGGATCGGCGGCGGTCGGCGGGGTCATCAATGTGATCACCCGCCAGGGCAGCGGCAAGCCCGCAGTTTTCGTCGAAGGCGGCCTGGGCAGCTGGCAGTACGAAGAAGCCTCCATGGGCAGCCAGGGGGCGTTCTACGGTCTGGATTTTTCGGCCACCGGCACCCGATCCACCATGGAGGACTACCAGACGTCCGATGGTGACACCTACCGGAACACCGGCTACGACGAAAAGGAAAACCTGAGCCTCAATGTCGGCTACAGTTTCAATGCCAACCATCGCCTGGGCGTGATCTACACCAATTTTTCGGTGGACGAAGCCGGGTCTCCCTACTATCTCAGTCAAAACGATCTGGTCAGCTATGTGGACAACAAGAACCATACGACAGACTTCGTTTACGATGGAAGCACCGTCAACGACGGTTTCTCCTGGAAATTGCGCTATTTTACAGGCAAAGACAAATACAAATATGCCGCTCCTGACCCGCTTTATCCCTATGTTTATGAGGAAATAACAGATCGCGAGGGCGCCCAGGCCCAGATTACCGCTGACCTGGACATGGTTACCCTCACCGGCGGTGTGGACTGGGTGAACTACGAGATCGAAACCACCTCCGCACCGGCCCGCGCGACCTACGACAACCCGGCCGGTTTTCTGCTGGCCAAAGCCGGTTTGCTGGACGAGCGTCTCATCCTGTCGGCGGGCGGCCGCTACGACAGCTATGAAGTGGAAATCAAAGAGGGCGAGGGCGGCAAAGAGGAGGATGATCGCTTCACACCCAACGTGGGCCTGGCCTATCTGATCACCGACCAACTGAAGCTGAGGGTCAATTACGGCCAGGCCTTCGTCATGCCCGGCGCCGATCAGTTGGCGGCGGATTACATCGATCCCAACTCCGGCGCCCCGATTTCCGGCAACGCCGATCTGAAACCGGAAAAAAGCGCCACCTGGGAGGGGGGGCTGGATTTTTCCAGCAACGGGTTATTTGCCAGCCTGACCTATTTTCATAGCGATTTTGAAGACAAGATCGAGTTTGTTTCGCTGCCGGATGGAAGCCGTTCATGGGACAATCTGGGAGAAGCGACCATCAGCGGCATCGAAGGCGAGATCAATGCCGACCTGGGGGCGCTCAACGATTGGGACTTCGTGCTAAGGCCATACGTCCGTTTTACCTATTTGACCGAATTCGAAGACGAGGACGAAAACCGGGATCTTTATTACACCCCGGACTGGACGGCTTCATACGGGATCGCCTTTTCACACTGGATCGGCCTTTCGGCCACCTTCAACGTGGTTTACACCGGCGGCCAGTCCGTGGAGGACTACGAGAACTGGAACTATATCGACCCTGTGGAGATCGTCACCCTCGGATCCTCAACCGTGGCCAGCCTGGCCATCACCCAGACCCTGCTCTCTTCGGACCGGTGGGGCAAGCTGACCCTCAGGGGGGACATCACCAACCTGTTCGACGAGGATTACGCTTACGTGAAAGGGTATCCCATGCCCGGAAGGAGTTTCTTTCTGGGACTGCGATACGATATATAGTGCCCATCCATATTTCTGGATGGACACCGGCCCATTCTGCAGCCCTTTGACTTGCGGGCACCTTCCGGGTGTCCGCAAGACTTCTTTCCCAACGGATAATATTTCTGGAGTGATATGCGAGCCTGTCGATTGTTTTTAACTGGACTGTTTCTCTGGCTTTTTCTTTTTCCCGGGGCGGTGCCCGCCGGAGGTCCGACTGAATTCAAGGACGCGGCCGGACGCATCCACCCATTTGAAACCCCGCCGGCAACGGTGGTTTCCCTGGTGCCCTCGGTGACCGAAATTCTCTTTCGCATCGGGGCCGGCGATGCGGTGGCCGGGGTCACCTATCACGATGTCTTTCCGCCGCAGGCCGCCACCAGAACCGTCGTGGGCGGCTTCTTCGCCCCCTCGCTGGAAAAGGTCGCGGCCCTGCGGCCCGATGTGATTTTCCTCGAGGATATCCACAAGCCGGTGGCCGATGCCTTGGCCGGCCAAGGCCACCCCCGCCTGGTCAACCTGCCCCTGGAGACCTTCGACGATCTCTACCGGGCCATCCGGCTGCTGGGGCGGATCTTCGACCGGGGTCGTGCCGCCGAAGATCTCATCGGCGAAATCAAAGCGGACCTGTCGCACACGGCCGGGAAAGTGGCCGCCATCCCCGCCGGCCAGCGCAAACGGGTCATGCGCCTGATGGGGCGCGACCGGGTGATGACGCCCGGTGACGACAGCTTCCAGAACGAAATCATCCGGCGGGCCGGGGGGATCCCGCCGGCGCTGGGCAAGCCGGGCAGCATCGTATCCGTCAGCCTGGAAGAATGGCAGGCCTTCAATCCCCAGGTCCTCTACGGCTGCGGCGACGACCGGAAGGCGGCCATGAAAATGCTGGACCGGCCCGGATGGCGGGAGGTGGACGCGGTCAAAAACGGCCGGGTGATCTGCTTTCCCTGCGACCTGACCTGCCGGCTGGCCAGCCGGACGGGATATTTTGTCAGTTGCCTGGCATCGCGGGTATACGGGGATGAATTCGCCGCCCTGCCGCCGGTGCGGCCTGACGGTCATCTTGCGTCCCGGCCCCTGCCCCTGGCCGTTCCCTACGTGGAGGGCGCCGAGATCGTGGACAGTATCGTCAACGACTACATCCACAAGACCCTGCTGGTCCACCTGAATGCGCCCATGGCCGTGGCCTCCACCCTGGAGGGCTTTCGCGAGGGCATCGAGCATGTGGGCAACAGCTATTCGCCGCCCCAGGTGTGGGGCCTCTACCACCGCATCGGCCTGGAAACCTCCCGGCGCCAGCTGATGCGTTCCATCGGCAGGGCGCGCGAGGACACCAGCCTGCTGTTCACCGGTGCGGACATGGACAACCTGTCCATCCAGCGGCGGAAGTTCAAACAGATGTCCGTCTACGCCCTGGTCACGGCAGGGGTGCGCTCCAACGCCGTGCGCATGGCCGAGGACATCGGCATGTATTATGAGCCGGGAACCATCAACATGATCGTCCTGGCCAACATGCAGCTCACCCCCCGGGCCATGAACCGGGCCATCATCTCGGCCACCGAGGCCAAAACCGCGGCCCTCCAGGACCTGGACATCCGTTCCAGCTACACCCCCATGGACAACCCGGCCACGGGAACCGGCACCGACAACATCATCGTGGTGCAGGGGGCCGGGCCGCGCATCGACAAGGCCGGCGGCCATTCCAGGATGGGCGAACTGATTGCCAAGGCCGTGTATGCGGGCGTTCAGGAGGCCATATTCAAACAGAACGGCATCACCTCCCGGCGCCACCTCGTGGAGCGCCTCAAGGACCGTAACATCGGTCTTTTCGGCCTGGTGGACGACTGTTCCTGCGGTTTTTCCGGAAGCCGGCTCACCGCCGAAGTGGAGCGGCTGTTCATGGATCCGGCGATTGCCGGGTTCATCGAAACGGCCATGGCCATCAGCGACGATTATGAACGCGGCCTGGTCGAAGATATTTCCGGCTTCGCGGCCTGGTGCGATCAGACCGCCGAGACGATTGCCGGTGGGCCGATACTGAACAGACAGGCCTTCAGCTATTCCCGGCCGTTGACGCCGGCATTGAAAATGGCCTTTGACGCCCTGCTCAACGGTGCAACCGTCCGGCTGAACGCCACAACGGCCGGTCAATGAGAACCTTTTCCGTTGGATGGCGAATGCCCCGCCCATTACCCTGCACATCAGCTCTTATCGGCGGGCGGGTTTAATCCTCCTGTTCATGTGGCCGGCCGTTGCCTGCGGTCAGCCAAACCACGGCCAGCCGCCCGTCCCCATGGTGCTGGAGACAATCGTGGTGACGGCCGACCGCCGGGCTTTGCGGCTCACCGGCAATCTGGAGCGCGACGATGTGGATCACACCCTTTCGGGCGATCATCATCGCGTGACAGCCGGGTTCGGCGCTCAGGCGGAACACCATTGGAAGACCTTCACCACGACGCTGGGGGGCCGGGGCGATCACACCAGCGATTTCGATTTCCATCCCGGTTTTTCCGGAGGGCTGAGCCATGCAATGAACAGGCACTGGCTGCTCTAACCCAATGCCGGCGATACGGTGAAAATTCCCACTTTCGGTCAGCTTTATCAGCCCAGCCACGGCAGCATCGACCAGGTGCGGGGCAACCCGGATCTCGACGAGGAGCGGATCTGGTCATACGATGCCGTTGTCGAATATCGACGGGACGCCTCGCACCTGATCCAGTTCTCCCTTTTTCGCACCGACACGCGCGACCCCATCGTCTATGGCAGGGGCGACGATCTGGTCTATCGGCCGATCAATGCCGACCGCTCCTGGCGGCATGGTGTCGAAGCGATCAGTGTTCATCCAGAAATAGGAAAATTGGGTCGAGATCAAGGCGCGCGAAAAATTTTACCGCCCCATATGGATCACGGGATGTCCCACAGGCATATGGCTGATATTCCGAGGATAAAATTTTGAGCGCAACGCAGATATCGGACAAATTGGCCATTTATGGATGGGCACTCAACTAAAAATAGATAGTTGTACTTGATGTAACCTGCCATCTTTGAACTGTTGATTTTGTTGGGACACCTTGTCATCGAATTTAAGTATAAGGGATCAAAAAGAATTTGAATTTAGCACCTGGATATGAGCACTTGCGTTTTTCATTTGCCTCCTGGAGGGTGAAGGCGGTTCAGGAATGCTACCGTTCTTGCCCATGAATCGGCTGCGTCTTCGGGACGGTAAGCGAAAGGCAGGGATTGGATATTGAAACAGTGGTTGGCTTTTGGGTACTCAACCAACTCGAATGGCACTGATTTCGGAGCCCTGGCCAGTTCCCGCATGGTTTCGATCAAACAGCAGTTATGGTATCGGTCTTTCACACCGGCGAACAAAAGGACAGGCGTCTGAAGTCCCGCCGCGAAGGTCTTCATGTTCCGTCCCATCGTCGTAATCGCTGGATAATAGGCCACCACTGCAGACACCTGATCCTTCAACTTCGTACCGTAAGACAGCACTCCCGCGCCACCGACTGAAAAACCGACCAGGGACACTTTCCCGGGAATGGCTTGTGGCGAAGATTTCGATGCAGCGATAACGGTCTGCAAGTTTTGCGTGGCAGGTACAATGCGACCTACACTGCCAGGGTCGAATAAATCCTTCCCATCCATTAGCACCGCGTAGTAGCCAAGCTCCGCGAGTTTTGAACTGAAGTCACGGTATAGGCCAGGACCTGTATAGCCAGAGGCGACAACAACAATGGCGCCTTTACCTCCTGCAGGCGGAAAGATCTCGTATTTCGATTCCTTTGATTCAGGTGAGCACCCTCCGAGAAGCGCTGTCATAAAAATAACGGAGAGCACATAAATCAAAAGACAGCGTGAAGAAAACCCGGGATATGCCAAAATCAACCTCATATTTCAAACATTTATGTAGTAAGGTGGATTGGTTTGCGCATCCCTACAAGCAGATTGTTGGCGTTCGGCTCCAAATCGATCTCAATGCTCAACCAATCTTTTCCATGACGGGATTTGGAATACGCAGTCGTCAGCCTCCGTCTCCATGCGCTGGAAAAGCGGTATCGGTAAAGCAAGGGTCAGGGTGTCATCGCGAAACCGTTTTTGCATGACCTCCCTGCCGTCCACGCCCAACATGCCCATAACAGCCCTGGGAGCATCCCGTTTCGCCTGTGCATAGGCGAAAGCTGTGATGCTATTGCAGTCTGCACCTTGGGGGACTTGAACAGGATCGGTCCCTGGTAAAACTGACCCTGCAAGCGTGACCAAACCAGCAAGCTCAATCGGACTCACCGAGAAAATGACGGCGCGGATGTTTTCGTCAGAATCGGTGCGGCTCAGAGGCTTGAATAGAACATACTCGTAAGGAATATCATAGCGGGGTAAGCCATGAAGTATCCAATCCCTGGCCAGTTCAGCATTGCAGTGTCTCCGCTCGCCATATTTAAACAAATCCCTCCAGTTTTTTGGGGCAGCTTCCATCCTTGCTTGATACGCCCTTTGATTGCCAGCGGATTTGAGTCCTTTGCTGAATACAGCAGCATAGCGATCAAGTCGTTCACCCGAGGTATCAAAGTCGATACCGAATCCCAAAGCGGCGCGACCGCCCTTACATGAAATCGTATCTCTATTGCCACCGGCCACCTTTCCGCGCAGGGCGGCTTCCGCAAAGAGATAAAGAATGCATCCGAACTTGCCTTTCTTGAACTGAAGTGCATCATCAGGAATTGTATTGCTCCAGACGACTGACACCGGTTCAAACTCTGGTTGTAAATTCTTAACAATTGCGCATTCCATAATCACCTCCTCTAAAAAGCACGCACATGCTTGGAAAACCATATTAAATAATACGGATAAATGAAATCAGATAACTGTATCGGCCATGCAGAACACCATTGCCGCAAACGTTATGGCTTCCTGTTCCATCAAGGGCAGAGAAGAGCCCTGGCGTTCTTGTTCAGCAGTTCGTTTTTTTCTAAGTACGGATGACGCTTGTCGCAGGGGAATTGTTCGCAGAGTCCGCAATATTTGGTTTTCTTTTCTTGTGCGCAGCCATATATAGAGCAGCGATGATTGTCTCCAAACAAATGCTTTTGAAGCGGTATTTGCCCTGTATGAGTCCAGCAGCCTTTACACGTGATGATCTCAATGGGAATATTGAGAAGTGCAGACCACTTTTCTACCTGTACAAGCGCTGCTGGATTTTCGTTCGCCAGATAATGGACGCAACTGGCACAATCCACCCCGCAGGGTGCTATCATTTGCCTGAATGCCATAAATCAACCTCTTAACGATCTTGCATGTTTCACCAGTGCTCATGCTTAATCCTCGGCCTTCAGCTGGGGAACCATCTTCGTCGCTTCCGCGTTTACAATGATCTTTTCAGCCTCAGAATCCTGAGTTCCCCGAGTCCTATCCATGGCCTGGTTTCACTTCTTTGCCCTATCTCTCAGAGCCAGGTTGTCAGGACCCAAAAAATATTAAGACAATCCGTTGTATCCCCGCACTAATTCGTTGCGGGTGGCTTAATTGCTGGCTGTCTGAAGATATTTGCATTATCGAACGCTCGCCTGATTTCGATCATCCTTCCGTCCTTAAACCGGCAAATGGTAATACCTGGCAATGTCATTTCATTGCCGTTGCGCCTGAAAATCTCCTTAATCGTTGTCCGCAACGCCACCAGATCGTCTTCGGCAATGATGTCATCGATGGTGGCCTGAATGTCCCGGTACATACCGCTTGGCCGTTTCCAATGATTCGGCGGTCTTTTCGTTGATATGTATGACACCGTCTTCGGCAATCACCTCATTAAATGCGTCCATATTTCCCTGGTGATAAACGCTCATTATATGCGCAACCCCTTTCAATACCGGTGCCTTTCGCATTTCTGTCGGTTTGCATCAATCCTTTGGGATCAGCGGTTTCAGATCATCGTAGGATGCATCTATTTCTATGCTAAAATGTTTCTTTAATGCATCCAGGTAGGCCGGGCTGTCCGGCAACGTTTGCACCTCTTCCCTGCCTTTGGTGGTGATTTTCAATGTCTGATCCAGCAATGTGATGCCTCCTTCGGGACAAGGAAGCCCGGCAACACGGGAATATGTAAAAAATGTATCCGGATGGGTGGACGTATAATGGTTTCCATAGGCAATATCCGCAGGAAACACATACCCTAAATCAAAACTGTAGAGGTCTTTCCATTCACCTTTTTCAAGGGTCTGGAGCATGGTGCCAAAATGTCCTCCGTCCGTCAGCCGTATGGTCCGTCCTCCCATTGTGGCCGACCAGCCCCATTCTAAGGGAATCGGTCCACGGGGAGAATTCATGCCGAACCCGACATCTACCAGCCAATCCCTGTCGTCGATGGAAACCAGCTCCAGTTGGTGGCCACGACCCGATGGTGTTCCTGTCAAATGAACGCGTGCCAGAAGGGCCCGTGCTTTGAACCCCAAAGCCAGAAGGGCCTGTAAAAACAAACCGTTCAATTCAAAACAGTATCCACCTCTTTTCTTACGGACCAGTTTGTTGAAAACGGCCTGTGGGTCCAGATCGATGCCCCTTGCTAAGAGAATATCAAAATTTTCAAAGGGGATGGTGTGGAAATGGGCACTGTGCAGCCGGGCCAATGTATCCAAGGACACATCGGTCGAACCGCTGAAACGGATGCGCTGCAGGTACGCCTCTACATCGAATTCCTGGGAATCCATATTTACATCTCTTTAGCCAGGCATTTTTTTAGGCTTTAACCCGTTGAGATATAGGTCCATCAACTCATCAACATCTTGTTCAATGGTTTCTTCCACCTCAGAAAGAATCCTGTGGGCCATCAGGGAATTAATGGAATCGATGAACAATGCAGACACTTTTATATAGTTCACGGGGCGAATCATTCCGGATGCGGACGCCTCCTCCAGCACCTTCCCGAGCATGCCGGCAATGGTCCAGTACCAAGACTTTTTATCGCTGATGCGCAGGTCCATGGTGGCAAAAAGTACGGTTCTCAACTGCCTGAGAAGGAACTTGTTTTCTTCGGTATGCGCAAGGCAGACATGGATGCATTGCTCCAGTTTCCGTAATGGTTCACCTCCTGCCGGGATGATCTTCTTTAGCTGCTCCTGCAACGGCAGGTAGGCGTAATCAAGCACTGCATCCAGCAGCGCCTGTTTATTCGTATAGTAAAGATACACAGTACCTTTGGCGATACCGGCACTTTTTGAAACCCGGTCCATTGTGAATTTTTCAATGCCCTGTTCCATTAAAAGGGCAATGGCGCTTTCGAGGATATCATTGCGAATAAACGCTTCCATTCGTTTCTTTCGTTCCATTTTGCTGTTTTTCATTTTTACAACCCCATATACAGGCGGATGACCTATATTCTATGAAATGACTATAAGTCATATTGATGTTCGCATGGTCATTTGTCAACCCCAAATTTGAAGCGGCTATTTTTTTGGAGCCTGTCAACATGCTTCAGGCCGACAAGGGGTCATATACCGGCGAACACGTCGATAAGGCTGGATCCGTTGCCGTCGCGTAAATGAGCTGAATGGTCGCGGGCATTGGCAAACCACAGTTCGTCCGGGATTCACCCCGTGCAATTTTAGGAACCGGATGAAAAGGGTAGGGATATATTTTGGCAGGAAAGCAAAAAACGACCAGGCAAATTAGAAGCTTATATGGGGATTTTGGTTTTACGTATAGGATCTTGCGTAACTGTCTGAAAGAATATTGCCAATAGCGTCCTTGCTGAGTTCACGGATTTCAACTCAATACTGTTTTCAGTATTCCTCATGAATCTTTATGGTAGGCAGACTTAGAATAAATCCATTGAAAAGGCTGATGCAGGATAGAATTCTCCGGTCAGTATACAGTCTGACCAGACCATTTTATCAGCTGAGATTAGGACAAAATTCTCTGACGGTTCGACGGATGCCCGGCCGGCAGCTATTAATCATTGCCCGACCCGCCGCGTTTGATATAAAAAAGATAAATCCGTTCCCGGTTTAATCAGCTTTGAAAAGCCCGTAAAACGTCACCTTGCCGACCGCTTTGTAAATAGCTTCCTAGGAAGCGTTAATCAGAATTGGGTCGTATCGCCACCATCAACGCCCTGGAGATAGATCTGGGGAAAACCCTTCTGGCATTCCAGTGCCACAGCCTGAAACCCTCCGACCTCAGTGAAAACCAGTTGCAGCGAATCAAAGAGGTCGAAACCCAATTGGGGGTATCCCTGGTAGCCGTGGATGCGTGACCATAACCGCGACCCCGGATGCGGATCATTGACTCACATATCGATGCCCGGGCGGGCCTTTACTCCCTGCCGGTAGTAATGTTTGACTTCCACCATCTCCGTCACCAGATCCGCTGCCTCGATGATCCGCGGATGGGCGCAGCGCCCGGTGATCACCAGTTCCAGATCAACCGGTTTTGAGCGGATAAGGTCCAGCAGGGCATCCACGGTGAGAAGGCCGCAGCAGACGGCCATGTTGGCTTCATCGAGTATCACGAGATCGAAGCGGCGTCTGTCGATCATCTGCCGGATGGCCCGGTATCCCTGTCGCGCGCGAAGAATATCCTGGTTTTCAGGAACGCCGTGAATAAAACAGCCGCTGCCGAAATGCGCCAGATGAATACGGCCATCGAGGTTTTCAAGGATTCTGCACTCACCGCTGTCCGGGGTCTTCATGAACTGGGCGACGGCGACCCTCAGGCCGGATCCCAACGCACGGATGGCCAGGCCCACGGCGGCGGAGGTTTTGCCTTTCCCGTCACCGGTGTACACATGCACGAACCCCCGGTCCAGCCCGGGTTCGGTGTCGGTGGTCTGCCGTGCGGGCGCTGTCATATGCTCTCCATTTCGTTCGGGTCGGCAGGCACTATCGTTCGGTGAGAAAAAAAAGATAGAATAGCGCCGGGTGGGTTCAAGACCATCCCGGGGTCTTCCGGCCCTTGCGGATACCGGACACCCGGCGCTGCACGCAAAGGGGGGCCAGTGCGTGAGTTGTTAATGTACCGAAAGCGAAGGAGGATTCCTGCCTGAAATCCCCCTTGCTTTCTGGTACGGGTGCGGCATTAACCGGTATAAAAAAAGCCCTTCATGCCTCTGCTCGCATGAAGGGCTGCACCCAGCTTTCTTAACCCTTGACGGTTGCCATTCACCCAAACCTCCGTGGGCATGGCGATTGTTCAAGGCAGGTCTTCTGACTGTCGGATCGTTCTACTTTCCGCGCCTTCCCGCCTTGCTCAGCGAGGCAGTGGCATGTGCGGATTTCGTCCCCGAACACAGCGGCGGGACCGTTCCCGATTTTCACGGGATTCCCTATTAAGCCATTACGGCACCTTATGAATTCTTTTTTACCAGACCGGGAAGTAATGTCAACGGGTTTTTATCTTTGTTTCACCGGTCTCTTCCGGAATAACCCGCCGGTGAGGATCCCGGGCGGGATTGCCGGTCACCTCGCTGAGCCGGTGCCGGAGATCCGGGTCGGTGAAATGTTCGAACCGGTGCGCATGGCGGTGCGCATCCGCTTCGCAATAGCCCATCACGTCGCACAGGTAGGTCTCCCACAACCGGTGGGAGCGGATCATCCCCCTGCCGGCGTCTTTGCCCGAAGGGGTCAGGGCCAATCCCGTCGCCAGGCCCTGAACCAGTCCCTTGCGCTTGAGGTTCCAGGCCATCAGCTGGACGGCCTTTCCCGATTTCAAGGCCTTTTTCACCTCGGTGATGGGCACCGGCGACGCATCGGCCGGAGCCAGTTCGTGGTACCGGTACAGAAACGCGAGAATGTCGTCGCTGACGATTTTGAGACCCAGGCGCAGCTGGTTGATCATGCGGCTGAACATGCCGTAGCGCGGAGAGAAGAGAAATACCAGCAAAAAGAGCAGGCCGGTTGTCAGGGCCATCATCCCCGCGGTGCTGGTATCCTGAAAACCGAACCAGACCGGAACGGTAATGGCGCTGATGTGCCCAAGGATGGCCGATAAAACGGCGAATGCGACGCTGATGACCAGCATGCGACCCAAACGGTCGGTGATCAGGTGGGCCGCAGCTCCGGGTACGATGAGCATGGCGATGACGAGGATACTGCCCACGCTTTCGAAGGCCGCAATGGTGGTCGCGGCCACCAGGGTCATCAGCGCGTAGTGCATGACGTTGGCGTTGATCCCCATGGTCGTGGCCAGTGCCGGGTCGAAGGCCGTAATCTTCAACTCCTTGAACAACACGGTGACGAAGGCCAGGTTGAGCAGCAGCATCATGCCGCTGGTGACGGCGGCACGGGGGACTTCAGCTCCCAGGATTATGGCCGTATCCAGGGGCGTCAGCTCGATGGCGCCGTAAAGAACGCAGCTGGGATCCAGATCCACGTGATCGGCGGCCTGGCGGATGAGGATCAGCCCCACGGCAAAAAGGGTGGTGAATACCACTCCCATGGACGCACCGCGGTCCAGGCCGCTGAGGCGATCGATGCCCTGGATCATCAGGGTGGTGACCACACCGATGAGAATCGCCCCCACGAGCATGGGCAGGCTGTCCCGGGTGCCGGTCACCAGAAAGGCGATCGCCAGGCCCGGCAGCACCGCATGGCTGATGGCGTCACCCATCATGCTCATGCGCCGGAGCACCAGGTAGTTGCCCAGCAGGGCACAGGCCGCGGCGCTCAGTGCGCCCACCACGACGATCCATGTGTCGATGAAGGTCCATTCCATGGTCAGGGCACTCCTTTTTCAGCGTTAAGGGCATGGGGACTGCGCGGCAGTGCGTTTTCCGTCGTTTCGGCCAGCGTGGCCTCCAGGCGGCGGATCAGTTCCGGTTCCAGCACGTGTTCGATGCGGTCGGCACTCAGGTCGACCATCCCCGGGGCCACATCCGCATGGGTGATCAGGTAGGTCTCCCACAACCGGTGCCGGCGCACAACCTCCCGTGCCGCTTCCCTGCCGGATTCGGTCAGCTGGATCTCCGGCCCGCTGTCCTGGCGGATCTGCCGCCGCCGCTTCAGGCGGTTGACCGTGTGTCTCAAGGCTCCCTGCGACCAGGCGCGTCTCGCCATCAGATGGTGGGCCGCCGGCCCCTTATCCTTGCCGCCGGGCACCGATTCCGACCATTCATGAAGGTCCCTGAGCAGGTTCTCGTCCATGATTTTCCGTCGCAGGGCGATCCGACCAATTCCCAGACGCAGCAGGCCTCGGGCCGAACCGAACACCAGGCTGATCACAAAGAACAGCGACGCGGTGAGGACGATCACGGCGCCGGCAGGCAGGTTGGCCATCAGGGCGGAAATCCCCGAGCCCAGAAAACCGCTCATGGCACCGAACACGCCGGACAGCCAGAGCATGGTGCGCAGGCGGAACGTCCAGAACCGGGCGGAGGCGGCGGGGATGATCAGCAGGGCCACCACCAGGATCAGCCCCACGGCCTGAAGGCCGATCACCGTCACCAGGATCACCAGCGCCATCATCAGGAAATCCAGACGGGCCACCGGCCATCCCTGGGTCATCCCGTAGTCGGCATCGAAGCAGACGAGGGAGAACTCCTTGAAAAAGAGAAGACAGGTCACGGCGGCCACCAGGGCCGTGAAGGCGATGAGCAGGGCATCGGACAGGAGCATGGAGGCGGTTTTGCCGTAGATAAACGAAGACAATCCGGCCGCGTTGCCCGCATCCATGCGGGTGGCCATGCCCATGAGGGCGATGCCCAGGCCGAAGTAGACGCTCAGGACGATACCCAGGGCCGCATCATCCTTGAGCCGTGAGAACCGCTGAATGGCTATGACGGAGAGCGTGCCGATCACCGAAAAGAGGGCCGCGCCGGCAATCAGGGCCGGCAGCTGTTTTCCGTCGCCCGTCAGCAGGGTCATGACGATAAATGCCAGAGCGATGCCCGGCAGGGTGGCATGGCTGAGGGTGTCGCTGAGCAGGGCGCGTTTTCTTAACACCAGGAAGGTGCCGATCAGGCCGGCGGCCAGTCCCAGCAGGGTCGTCCCCGCCACCACCACCCGGGTGTTGTAGTCCTGGAAGGTGAACACCCGGAGCAGTTCAACCAGAAACGTGTCCGCGGCCGCTTCGCCGGCAGCGGCCTGCAGGGGCGCCGGGACAAACAGGAGCAATGCGGCCGCCATCGCGAAGCGGGTGGTTCGGGGGGCCAGGACATGAGCTTTTTTCATCGCCTTATCCTTTGTCCTCAGGAAATTTGGGTGCGCGGGCGTATTCGTTCAGGGCCTGGGTCAGCAGCGTCAGCCGGCCGCCGTAAGTCTTTTTCAGATTCGTTTCATTGAAAACGGACGCCACCGGACCGGCGGCCACCAGGCGCATGTTCAGCAGGACGACATGGTCGAAGTAGGTGGGAACCGTCTGCAGATCGTGATGCACCACCACACAGGTTTTCCCGGCTGCCTTCAACTCCTTGAGCAGGGCGATGATGGCCCGCTCCGTAGCCACGTCAACCCCGGCAAAAGGTTCGTCCATGAAGTACAGCCGGGCATCCTGGGCCAACGCCCGGGCCAGGAAGACGCGCTGCTGCTGGCCGCCGGAAAGCTGGCTGATCTGCCGATCGGCATAGTTGGCCATTCCCACTTTCTCCAGCGCATCCAGCGCGGTCTGGCGATGCCCCCGGCCCACGGGACGCAGCCAGCCGATTTTACGGTAGAGCCCCATGGCGACCACGTCCAGGGCATTGACGGGAAAATCCCAATCCACGCTCTCCCGCTGGGGGACGTAACCCACCAGATGGCGCTGGGCGTCGTAGGATTTCCCGTAGATGGTCACGGCGCCGGAGGCCCGGGGAACCAGCCCCAGCACCGATTTGATGAAGGTGCTCTTGCCCGCGCCGTTGGGTCCCACCACGGCAATCAGCCGGCCTTCGGGCAGGGCCAGTTCAATGTCCCAGAGCACCGGTTTGCGGTGGTAGGCCACGGTGAGGTCGTTGACCCACAGGGGGGCGTTGGGGTTCTCGATGTTCGTGCCTGCCGCCGTTTCCGTTGATTGTTGCGTTGATTGAGCCATGGTTGCTCCTGATTAAAGAAGGGTTCGAGGGGGCAAGGATTCAAGGGGCCACGTGAGAAAAACCATCGCCCATCCCATATCCCACATCTCAGAAATCACATCCCATATCCCGATTCATTTTCCATCTTCCAACCTCAGTCCTCAATGCCCTTCCAACTTTCCCTGCATGCCGCCTGCCGGGGCGTTTCCGCCCAGGGCACGGGCGATGACGGTCACATTGTGGTCGATCATGCCCTCGTAGGTGCCCTCATAGGTGCCGGCGGTGCCCATGGCGTCGGAAAAGAGTTCCCCGCCGATGATGACCCGATGTCCGCGCGAGGCGGCGCCTTCGATGAGTGCTTTGACATTTTTGTCCGACACGCTGGTTTCCACGAAGACGGCCGGGATCTGTCGGTCCACCAGCAGGCCCACCAGCCGGTTGATGTCCTTCAACCCCGCCTCCGATTCGGTGGAAAGCCCCTGGATGCCCATCACCTCGATGCCGTAGGCCCGACTCAGGTAATTGAAGGCGTCATGGGCGGTGACCAGCACCCGCTGGTTGTCTGGAATGGAGGCGATGACCGCCCTGGCGTAGTCGTCCAGGCGCCGGAGCCTGGCCTGGTAGGCTGCCGCGTTGCCCTGGTACGCCGCGGCGTTGACGGGATCGAAATCCGCCATGGCATCGGCCACCACCGACACCGCCTGGATCCATCCGTTGACATCCATCCATACATGGGGATCATGGTGGTTGGTGGTATTGTCATGGATCAGGTAGTCCTGCCGGAGCCGCTCGGTGACCGCATAGACCGGCCGTTTGCGGGATACCTTGACCAGGATGTCGGTCATCTGGCCCTCGAGCAGCAGCCCGGAATAAAACAGGATGTCCGACCGGAGGAGAACAGCCACATCGCTGCGGGTGGGGCTGTATACGTGGGGGTCCACCCCGGAGCCGATGATGGGGGTGACCGCGGCGTGGTCGGCCGCTACTTCGCGGACGATATCCGCCACCATGCCTACTGTTGCACCGACCCGTATGGGGTATTTGCCCTTGAATGCCGATGCATGCGCCGACACCGAGAGTATCAAAGCTGCCGCTGCGGCAAGGGCGATGGTCAGCCCGTGATGCTGATGTCGGATGAGGGGTGTCAACGATTTCATGGCCAACCCTTTCTGTTGGATTGTTGGTTGCGTGAGCACTAAAATAATACCGAAAAAATTTAGGTCAACCAAAATTAAAAATTAGGAAGTAAAAATTAAAGAACGGGCACCACAAATATGCGATCGGCGATTTCCCGGCCAATGGCCGTTTCCCGATGGCTGCCGCCGTCGCTGATACGCAGGGTGACCGGTCCTCCGAAGGGGGCCTTGCCCACCACGGTGCCGGTGGTGCCCAGGCCCAGACCCAGTTCGTCCAGATAGTCGAGCATGCCTTCCAGGGACGGCTCCACGCGCACCATACGAAAGGCCGTCTTTTCTTCCAGTCCGGTGAGCGGCACGCCGGCCGGTGCGCTCATGTGTCCCGACGGGTCGGGTATCGGTTCGCCATGGGGGTCGGACCGGGGGTACGACAGATGCCGGTCGATGGCCCCGACCAGACGCTCCGACAGGTGGTGCTCCAGCGTCTCGGCCTCCTGGTGCACGGCCTCCCAGCCGAGTCCCAGGACCTGATGGAGAAAGGTCTCCAGCAGCCGGTGCCGGCGGATAATGGCGACGGCCGCCTTTCGTCCGCGGGCAGTGAGCGTCACCCCGTGATGCTGGCGGTAGCTGATCAGCGGGGGGGGCGTGCGGGCCATGCGTTTGATCATTTCGGTTACCGACCCGGCGGTAATTCCCAATTGACGGGCCAGTGCACCGGTCCGGGCGACTCCTTCCCTTTCCTGGAGACCATAAATGGCCTTGAGATAATCTTCAACGGCGTCTGAATGCATCATGCGATCCTGAATGTCGTCTGCAATGGTGAGAACTAGGCAGGTTGCCGGATGTGGCCTTTCCCTGTCAGCGGCAGCACCGGAAAGCGGCCTGCACGAGCCTCACGGATTTCGGCCGGGTAAAGGCTCGCCCCCCGGAAATGCGCGGCCGCCAATTGTTCTTCAGTTTACGGCTTTGGCTGAACACTTCAAGCCTTTTTTCAGATGGCGGTTACTTTAAGCTGAATTGAACCGGCACCCGCACCCACATGGCGATGATGCGGTCCCCACGGCGGCCGGGCTGGAACTGCCAGCGCCTGACGGCTTTCATGGCCGAACGGTCCAGCAGTCTGTGGCGGCTGGATTCAATGATGCGCAGATCCCCCACGCGGCCATCTGTTTCCACGAACACCTCCAGGACCACCGTGCCCTGATAACCGCGTTTTCGGGCAAGGGATGGGTACTCCGGGGGCGGATTGTGATGGTATCGGGGCGTGGCCTTGACCACGGTCGCCGCGGTGCCAGGCTTCTCTCCGGAGACGTGCTCTTTCTCCCGGGGTGTGGCCGCTGCAGCCGCCTTTACGGTTGTCGGGGATTCATGGCGATCCTGCGTTTCCGACTCGGTCATGGCGGACGGCGGGGGTGGTTCGGGTGACGGTTGGACTGCCGTCATCCGGGCCGGCGGCCTGGGCGGCGGCAATACGGCAACTTTTTTTATGGGCGGCGGTTTCGCGGCAACCCTGGTTTTTTTAACAACCGGTTTCGTTTTGAGTACCTGTTTTACGGGGATCGGCGGAAGCGGAGGCGGCGGTGCCGGAAGGGGCTGAATATTCGGCTGGGCAACCGGCGGCCGCTGCATCAATCGCATGGCGATCACCTGTGTCCGCGGAGAAAGGGTGTCGTGGCGGATCAGCCACCTTGAATCGACCGTCAGCAGGGCCGCATGGACGAGGACCGCCGCAACAAACGCAGGAAGGATCCGCTTCATTCACGGTTGCCTTTCGCATTCGAGTGACAGGCGGTCGATTCCCGCTATTTTGATCTGGTCGATGACCCCGTAGAGGGTCTGATAGGTGATGCGGTTGTCGGCAAACAGCAGCACCGCCGGCGCTTTGGCGTCCCCGGTTTTTTCCCTCAGACGTTCTGCCAGGTGTTGCCTTTCCACCGGTTCCTGGTCCAGAAAAACAGCCCCATGATGGTCGATCGTCACCGACAGGGTCACCTGTTTGTCAAGAGGTGCCGTGGAAGAGACGGGCAGGACCACGGGAAGGGCATGGTGAACGGCCATGGAGAGCATGGCATAGATAAAAAAGACCAGCAGCAGAAAAACGATGTCGATCAGCGGCAGCATATCGATGCGTGCCTTGCGGTGGACTTCCAGATCAACCTTCATGCCCGGCCTCCACGGTCGTTCCGTTTTGCCCGGCGAGTTTTTCGTAGACGATTTCCAGGCTGGTGGCGTACTTTTCGATGAAGCGTGCGGCGCGCTCGATGCGGGCATTGAAATAGTTGAACGGAAAAACCGTTAAAATGGCGATGCCCAGACCCGAGGCCGTGGTGATCAACGCCTGGGCGATGCCCCTGGTGACGGCCTCGGGATGGTCGATGCCGCCTGCGCCGAGCATGTCGAACGAGGCGATAATGCCGATCACGGTGCCGAAGATTCCCAGCAGCGGGGCCACGGTGATGATGGTGTCCAACACGCCCATATAACGGCGCATGCGGGCAATTTCATCGGCGGCAGCCGACTCCATGGCCTTGACCATGGAGTACTCCCGGTGCAGAATGCCGGAAATCAGAATACGGATGACATAACTTTTGGATCCCGCCGCAATTTTTCGAATTTCCTCCCAGTCGCCGATCTGGCACAGATCCATGACCTGGTTCAAAAGGCGTTGATTGGCGCGCATGCCGACAACCGTCCAGAAGATGGCGCGTTCGATAATCACGGTCAGGGAAACCAGCGAGCAAAGGAGCAGGGGAATCATCACGGGGCCGCCGCTCTTGAATATGTCGATCATGGTTTGTCCTCTATGTTGCTTTTTTACGTTTTCTGTGCCGGACATCAGACTTCGGATTTCCGGCCCCCGACCTCCGTATCCGGTACCAGGCTCACCCGCGGCCAGGGACCGGCCGGGCTGCGGTCCACCAGGAGGCGGCACCCGTAGGCCCCTGCCAGGCGCTTTTCGTCGATGACCTCCGCCGGCGGGCCGCAGGCCGCGGCGCGTCCTTCAACCAGCAGAAGCAGGCGGTCGGCATACATGGCCGCCAGATTGATGTCGTGGGAGACCATCACCACCGTGGTGCCATGCTCATTTTTTAGACCGGCCATCAGATCCATGATGCGGATCTGGTGGGCCAGGTCCAGGGCGGCGGTGGGTTCGTCCAGAAGGATGATTTCCGGACGCTGGCAGATGGCCCGGGCGATATGGGCCCGCTGGCGCTCGCCGCCGCTCAGGCTGGCCATGGGGCGGCCGGACAGGTGGCTCAGGCCCGTGAATGCGATGGCCTGGCGGGCGATCTCCAGATCGGCAGCGCCTTCCACCCCCAGTACGCCCAGGTACGGAGCACGGCCCATGAGCACCATTTCCCGCACGGAAAAGGGGCTGTCCTCGGCACCGGTCTGGGCCACATAGGCCACTCGCCGGGAAAAATCGGCCTTCTTGTGCCGCCTCAGCGGGCGATCCTGAACGAATATGTCTCCGCCGGATACGGGCAGCAGCCCCGCCAGCGTTTTTATCAATGTGGTTTTTCCCGACCCGTTGGGGCCGATCACGATGAAGCATTCACCCGGATTCACCGCGAAGGTCAGATCCCGCAGAACCGGTGTCCGATAATAGGAGCAGGCCAGCTGGTGGACACGGATGGCCGGTTTCATTGTCTGGAGCGCCTGAGCAGGATGATAAACAGGGGGGCGCCGATCATGGCCGTGATGACGCCGCCGGGCATCTCTCCCTGGGCCGGCAATATCCTGGCCAGCAGATCGCACACCACCATGTAGGCGCCCCCGCCGAGGATACAGGCCGGCACCAGAACCCGGTGGTCGGGGCCGACGGCCAGCCGCAACAGGTGAGGGATCACCAGTCCGACAAAACCGATGAGGCCGCACTGGCTGACGGTAACACTGATCATCAGGGAGGTGACCACCAGCAGCAGCAGGGTGACCAGACGAACATGGACGCCCATGGAAGCGGCCATGTCGCTGCCCAGCAGCAACAGGTTCATGCGGTTGGACTGGATGAAAATGACCATGAAGCAGGGCAGCAGGATGGCGGCCAGCCAGCCCACGTGATGAATCTGGGATGCCGAAAGATCCCCCATCAGCCAGAAGATGATGTTGTGCAGCCGCGCATCCTGGGTCATGGACAGCAAGAACATGATGACCGCGGTGCAGAAGGCATTGACCATGACGCCGGAGAGCAGCAGGGCGTCCTTGACCAGCACCGCCCGCCCGGAGGAGATGGCGATGATCAGCATCAAGGTGGCCAGGCTTCCTAAAAAGGCGGTCGTGCTGACACCGGGAATACGTGACAGGCCCAGGATGATGCCGACGATGGCCCCGATGGCGGCACCACCGGAAATACCGAGGATATAGGGTTCGGCAAGGGGGTTTTTAAGCAGTGCCTGAAAAACGAGGCCGCCCAGTGACAGGGCCGCACCCACCAGGGCGGCCAGCAGGACGCGGGGCAGGCGGATGCGCCAGATGATGGCTGCCTGCATGGTGTCGCCGGTGCCGTCCCGGAAAAGGGTGCTCCAGACCGCATGGAAATTGCTTTCCGATGACCCCATGGCCAGGCCGAGCACCATCACCGCCGTGAGCAGCAGGGAGAGCGCCAGGGCAACCAGGGTCATCCTGGCGGGCAGGGATAAGGCGGTTGGCATCATGGCTGCGCGCCTGCCCCCGGGGCCTTGAAACGATCCGGGTGAATCAGCCCGGCCAGCATTTCCAGCCCGTCAATCAGGCGGGGTGTGGGGCGGTCCAGAACATTGGAATCCACCAGGTAGATGCGGTCGTTTTTCACCGCCGGCAACTCCGGCCATTGCTGCCACTCGGCCTTGACCTGTTCGAACACCGTCCGGCGGGCCATGGACGTGATGATCATCACTTCCGGCCGCATATCGATCACCTGCTCCTTGGAAAAACGCGGGTAGGGTGTTTTTCCCCGGGTCAGATTTTTCCCGCCGGCCATGACGATCAGTTCGTGGATAAAGGTCCGGGTCCCCACGGAGACAATCGGCGCAATGCCGATCTGGAAGAAAACGGCGGGCCGGTGGGTGACGTCGGACAGGTGCCGCTGAACCCGCCGGATCCGGTCGGCCATATCGGCAACGATGGCCCCGGCCCGCTCGTTTACATCCAGCAGCCGTCCCAATTCCACCAGGGTGTCCATGACCGCTTCCAGGTTCCTCGGATCCACGGCATAGACGGGAATGTCCACCGACTCCAGTTTGCGCACGACCGAGAGGGGGTTGCCGTCTTTGACGGCTATGCACAGGTCGGGTCTGAGGGCGACGATTTTTTCCACATCAAGGCGTACGTATGAGCCGATTTTGGGAAGGGCATCGGCCGCCGCCGGATAGTCGCTGAACCGGGTGGCGCCCACCAGGCGGTCGGAAAGGCCGAGGGCGTATAGGATTTCGGTGATGCTGGGTGCCATGGAAACGATCCGGAGCGGACGGTCCGGCACGCGGACCTGCCGTCCAAGCTGGTCGGTGACTGATTTGGCCGCACCGGCCGCCGGAAGAAAAATGAGCAGGCAGAGCATGAAGAGAGACCCGAGGTGAACGCGTTTCGGAACCGTTTTCCAAAAGCCGCTGTCCCGGAAGGGCCGACCTGCCGTTTCAAGGTGTGTCCGGTTTAAACGTGGGTCGCCCATGGATCTTCTCCGGGAATAAAAAAACCCGCCTGAAGCGATATCAAGGCGAGGCTTTAACTGCCGGCAGTATCAATCAGCCTTGACCGCGAAGGCGCGTTGGGTTTGGTCATCCGGGCAGGTTTCCTGGCTTGTGGATCGTCCTACCGGCCGCCTCTTCCCGCCTGATTCGATCCGGCAGTGAGCTGTTGCGGCTTTCGTCCCCACTTACAGTGGCGGGTCCGCAGCGGATTTGCACCGCTTTCCCTGATGCCCGGGGGCATCCGGATGAAACGTCTGGGTTCGCGGGGCCAATAAACCCAAAATTGCATCCAATGTCAATGGGTTTCCATGGCTGCCCGACCGATGGCGGACGCTGGAAAATCAGGCTTGAAAAAAGTTTAAATATTATGATATTTATATATTAAGAGATTAATTAATGGATCGAAGACTGTTCGCCATGTTTGAAACCGCCCGTCAGAGCAAGACCACGGAAATCATTATCGGACAGATCCGCACCGCCATCCTGGCGGGACGGCTGGCCCCCGGTGACCGGCTGCCGCCGGAAAAAAAGCTGGGCGAGCAGTTCCAGGTCAGCAAGCAGACCCTGCGCGAGTCCATGCGTGCCCTGGAGCACATGGGGCTGATCGACGTGCGCAAGGGCGTCGGCGGCGGGGCGTTCATCGTAGCGGTCGATGAACAGGTGGCGGCCCAGAACCTGGCCAACTACCTCTATTTCAAAGACCTGACCATCGAAAACCTTTCCGAGTTCCGGCGCATCATGGAACCCTATGCCGCGGCGCGTGCCGCCGAACGAATATCGGCATCGGATCTGGAAACCCTCAGGCGACTGAACGCATCGACGCGCGAAAACCTCCGGTGCAAACACTGGGATCGGGTCAGTCGTGATGAAATCGCCTTTCACCGGCTGATCGCCCGTCAGACCGGCAACCCCATCCTGATCCTGATGCTGGATTTTGTCGAAACCCTGCTCGAAGATTTCAAAAAAATACTCAAACCCGATGCCGGCTTCATGGGCTCCGTGATGGCGGCCCACGAGGCCATCGCCGAGGCCATCGCCGATGGCGACGCCGACCTGGCAGCCGAACAGATGCGGGCCCACGTCATCGACGTGGAAGGGTATCTCGCACGCCTGAAAAAAAGCCGGGCAGGGAAAAAATTGTGGGAAAACTGCCTGAAGGGTGAGCGCGGATGACCGATGACAGAGGTCGGAAGCCGGAAGCCGGAGGGCCGAATCGAGGAATATGAAATCTTGACATGAATGGCTTTGGGACCATCGTGCGGAAAAACAAATCGATTTTGTGCGTTGGACTGAATGCCTTCAGACCCACAGGCTGTTAACCAAGCGCCCATCCATAAATGACCAATGGCTACGATATCTGCGTTATACGAAAAAATGTTACCCTCGGTAATATCAGACAGACAGATGCCTCCGGTAAAATTTTTCGAAAGCCTTGATCTCGACACCATGGCCCTATTTGTGGAGGAAACCTTACCTATCTCAAGGAGTTTATGACCATGTCGTTGCCATTGATCAAAAACTACATTGACGGAGAATGGGTGGAATCCGATTCCACCACGTTCGGGGATGTAACCAACCCGGCAAAAGGCGAGAAAATCGCCACCGTGGCATATGGGACGGCAGCCGATGTGGACCGGGCTGTCACAGCGGCCCGCGAGGCATTCGGTCACTGGCGGGAGACACCGCCCTTGAGCCGGGCGCGTTACCTTTTCCGGCTCAAGGATGCGTTTGAAGAGAATTTCGAGGAGATCGCCGAAACCCTTACCACCGAGCACGGCAAGGCCATCGACGAGGCCCGGGGAGAAGTGCGCCGCATGATCGAAAATGTGGAGCACGCCACCGGCGTGACCACCCTCATGAGCGGGTACACCCTCGAGGACATCGCCAAGAACATCGATTGCTACGGCCACCGCCAGCCCATGGGGGTCTTCGGCTGCATTGCGCCGTACAACTTCCCGGCCATGGTGCCATGGTGGTTCCTGCCCTACGCCGTGGTCACCGGCAACACCTTTGTGCTCAAGCCGTCGGAACAGGTGCCCATGACCCAGACCCGGATCATGGAAATTGTCGACGAGGTCGGGTTTCCCGAAGGCGTGATCAACATGGTCCACGGATCGAGGGACGTGGTGAATGCCATGCTGGACCACCCTGATATCCAGGGCATCAGTTTTGTCGGTTCGACACCCACGGCCCGTCACATCTATCGCCAATGCGGGGTCACGGGCAAGCGGGTCCAGTCCCTGGGCGGCGCTAAAAACATCGTGGCGGTCATGCCCGACGCAGATCTGGACCAGGGAATGCCGTCCCTGCTGACCTCTTTTTACGGGTGCTCCGGCCAGCGTTGCCTTTCCGGCTCCGTGCTGGTGCCGGTGGGAGACATTGCCGACCGGCTGGTGGCGCAATTCACCGCTGCCTCCAGGACCGTCAGGCTGGGGGACGGACTGGACGAACAGACCTTCATGGGGCCGCTGATCAGCGCCGCCCACCGCGAGCGCGTGCTGGGATACATCGAAAAAGGCATTGCAGAGGGTGCCGACCTGGTGCTGGATGGCCGGGACATGCAGGTGGACGGATACCCCGGCGGTTTTTTCGTGGGGCCCACGGTTTTTGACCATGTCACGCCGGACATGACCATCGCCAAAGAGGAGATCTTCGGCCCGGTGGTGAGCATCGTCCGGGCGGCGGATATGGATGCGGTGGTGGATCTGATCAACACCCGGGAATTTGCCAATGCCGCCTGCATCTACACCGCCAGCGGTGCCGCGGCCAGGGAGTTCAAATATCGGGTCAAGCCGGCCATGGTCGGCGTCAACATCGGTATCGCCGCCCCCATGAGCTTTTTTCCCTTCGGCGGCGCCGGCAACTCCATGTTCGGCGACATCAAGGGGCACGGCCAGGAGAGCTTCCTGTTTTATACGGACATGAAGGTGGTGATCGAAAGATGGTATTGAGAGACAGGTGGACAGGCTGAGGGGATTTAGATTGAAGGTAAAAGACATCATTCCCAAAGACGGGATTCATTTACCGGAACGTTCAGCTGAAAACGCAATGCCCGGCACATGAAACGATAGAAGCCCAAGTGCTGAACACCTTCAACCCAAACTGCGAACTGACTAATTTTCGGAGAAAATCATGCCCTTGACCAATTTTGGTGCAATCCTGAACTTTGCCGAGCAGGTGGAACGGGACGATATGACGTTTTACCGCAAGGCCGCCGCCACCGAGGCCGCGGCATCTTACCGGGTATTATTTGAGATGTTCATCGGCGAAGGAAAAAAGAATGTCTCCCTGGTCCAGCGAACCCGGCGGGAAAACGTCACCGAGATGATCCTGGAGCCCATCCGGGATTTCGCTCGCGACAGTTACCAGCAAGCGGCGGGGGATCCGGCGGGGATGGACCTCTCCGCCGTCCTGGCAGCGGCCGACGCCATCGAAAATCGGGCTGTTCGCTACTACAGCGATGCCGCCGAGAAGATCCGGGCCTTGCCTGAAGTCTCACGGGCCTTGAAAACCCTGGCGAAAAAGCGAACCAAGCGACTCGGGCAGTTGGAGAACCTGTCGGTGTAGCCGCTGCCCGGCTGAGTTCGGTCTGATGAAGGGGATATCGGTGCCGGCCAACACGGCGACGGCATCCAGGGCGCTGTCCCGGTCGACGGCATCGGACCCGCCGGCTTCCCGACCCGTCCTTTTCCCTTCCAGCATTCGAACCTCATCTTTCAGGTTGAAAGATACCTGCCGATATCCACGCGGTCGATCTTGTCGCCGGCAATGATCTCGCCGCCGATGTTTCACGCGGCCACAAAAGCGAAATCATCGGCGATCTGTTTTTGCCTTTCCTCCAGTTGAGCCCTCAGAGCCGCCTCGTCGCCAACACCCGCCAGACCTTTGCGATAGGTGTCGATCTGTGCATCCCGCAGCAGCACCTCAAAATGCATGCGGATTTCGTGGATGCGCTGGTGGGTGGTCTCCAGCTTGGTGGCATTCTCCACCACGTATTCAGGGGGGTGACCTTGCCGCCGTCGTGCAGCCAGGCAGTCACCTCGAACTCCCGTCGCTCCGCTTCCGTATGCATGCTGAAATCGGCAAAAGGTCCGCTGGGCGACGCGTGGGCGGCCGCCGCCAGCAATCTTGCCACTTCGGATGTGCGTTTGCAGTGGCCGCCCGTACAGGGGGACTTGGCCTCAATGGCGCCGACTCGGAGAAATCGGAACACTGAATTTTTCTGGATTCCTCTTCACGCTGAACCAGTGAACCGGATATCTGGCGGGATGTCAGCAGTGCCATGGTAAGCACCACCATCAGCACCAGCCCGGAGAATAGAAAAATCCGCTGCTGCATCCGGTGGATGTGGCCGGTGAAGTCGGAAGCCGGGGCGATGGCCGCCAGGATCTGGTCAAACTTCAGATCCGAGTTGATGGCGGTCAGCCTTGCCAGATAGGCGGTTCCATCGATCTGCATTTCCCGGGCATGATCGCGCGCATCGCCCGGAGTCCTCTGGTAACCGGTGATGATGGCCCGGGTCAACGGGTCCTTGGATTCGTCTCCTGTGAGAAATCTCAGCGTTTCTCCGGTACCGCTATGATGGGGTTCTCTCTGGTGTGGGCGATGATTCGGCTTCTGCGGTCGAAGAGAAACAGCATTCCGTTGCCGGACACCTTCTGCCGTTCGAGAGAGAAACGGTCCAGGCTGATGCCGACATAGAAGGGGTATCCCTTGAAGTTTAGTGGCATGCGGTCCTCCCGGACAAGGTTGGGAATCATCAGGCGCCTGATCCGGAGAAGGACGCCGTCGGCGACTGTCCTCAGGTGGCGTTGGTCAATGCGGACGCCGCATCCTTTTTTTTCACCAGAGGCTTGCCCGCACCGTGGTTACTTCGGCTGCGGTGTCCGTTGCAGCCGGGCCGGGTCGTATCCCTGATCATACAACCCCTCGATGATGCCCCGATAAACGCCTGCATCCATCGATGGTGTCCGGGAAAGGATCCACAGGTATTTTCTCGACGGGACCCCGACCACCGCCCACTGGTAGTCCGGATCCAGGCCGATGATCCAGTAGTCCCCTTTGAAGGGCCAGAAAAACCAGACTTTCAATCTGGCATTGGAGGAATTCTCAACGACCTCCGCCTTGCCGGTGGATTTTTTTTGCGGGCCATCCAGACCGTTTTTAAAACAGCGATTGACCACCTTGATCCGGCCATCTGGCAATAACGAATAGTGGGCCGTCGAGCCGGTGCACCCCCTCTGAAACCAGGCCGGATAGCTGGCGATTTCGTACCAGGTGCCCAGATAGCGCGTGAGGTCCACGGACGATACCGGCGTGGGCGGCGCCTTGACGTCGTAAGCAGCCGTATTCAACGGCAGGGCCAGCATCAGCATGACGATCGGTGCCGCCAGACTGACCGATAAAGGGGGCTTGTCGTTGCAGATCACGATTTAAATCCTTTCGATGCCGGCATCGCGCGGTTGGTTGTGGGCGACGGTCCGGATCGGTCGAACAGTGCCGGGTCAGCCCTGCATCCGATCCGTTTTCGTTTCGTTATCAACGCATACGCTCGACCACCTGGATACCTTGATGCAGCCGGTCCGGCGTTCATCCCTGCGGCGGCGGTCCCGTCCTTTCCGTCGTTCAGGGCCGCTGTCGGAAAAATAGCCGATGTCGTATGCCTTTCGCCGGTCTTCAAGGATGCGCCGGTCCATGTAAGGATCGGCCTTTCGCCTGTCCCCAGGTGGTTTTTGGTCTCCCATGGCGGATCGTTCCTTTCAATTTTGCCGATGGAAAACCTTTCCTCCCATCGGTGCAGGAAACAGCCTGGATTCACAGGGCTGACGAAGATGAAGATTCTGCCGGCGGCGACGTCGGCACCGGTGGAAAAATGCGGTGCGGCGGGCAGCCACCTTCGCTTCAAACGGTTGGCCGGAAAACAATTGCATCGGCAAAGGACATTATTTTACATGATCATACCGACGGATGTCACTCGATAATTTTTCATGCCGGATTTTCAGGCGCTGATCACTTGCCGGCATGGAGGAAATCTGGTGGTGGCTGAGGCGGCCGTCCGCTCAGGGTGTCCCTCACCGTTTTCCGCCGGTGTTCGTGAATTCAACTCGAAAGAAAGCGAAGACTGTGGAGTACATCGTTAAAAGCGGGCAATTCCTGATCGAAATAATGGCGTTGGGCTCCCGTGTACCTTATGTTGAAGAAACGGTTCGGTAAAAGGACGCCATAGTAGATGGTTTTCAGAACCACGCCGTGTTGGTCCCGATAGCTGTAAATCAGTTTGAAGCCGGGGCGTTCGGCCACCATTGCCGGTTCGCTGGCCAGCAGCCGGAAGTTGCGGATAAGCGGATCGGATTCCAGGTTGTCTGTGATCAACCGGGCGGCTTCGTGGGGCAACATGCCGGCGTTCAATACCTGCTTGGTAAAACGAAACCGTTGGGTCAATGGCCGCATCTGGACCATGATAAATTCAAGATAAGGGCCATTTTTAGAGATTATTTCCGAATCCGCCATGCTCAGGTGCATCCACCCCTGCGGCGGGATGACGGACCATTCCGGGCTGGCCAGGTGGCCGCTGGCGGCACGCCACGGCGCGGCACAGGCGGTGGTCAGCACCAGCATCACCCCCACCCAGACCCAGGTTGTCGCCCGATAACCCTTTAATTTGAACATTGACGCAGATACCCCCTGATGTAGTCCCCGGCATGGTCCCGGGGGGCCAGGCTGAGAAACGATTCGAAATGCGGTTTGGCCATCTGATACCGGCCGGCCTTGTAGTGCAACTCTCCCAGCGCCCGGTGGGCCGGAGAAAAATCGGGGTCTATGGTCAGCGCCTTCTGGTAGGATCCGATACAGTGATTCCCACTGTCGCCCGCATTTTGCCGGCGCATCGTTTCTCCTTTGAGGTAGTATGCGTGGGCGTTGGCAGGATTCAAGGCCAGGAATCTGGAAATGCTCCTTTCGGCCTGATGCCACTCACCGCGGCGAAGGGCGACCTCCGTGTTGGCCAACAGTGCGGGTGCGATACCCGCAAGATAACCATCAGGATCGGTGTCGCTTGACGCGGCGGCGGGGCGCCTGCCGGGACCCTGGCCGATGCGCTGCCTGAAAAAGGCGGCGCGATCTTCCAGCTCTCCCACACTCTCGGGATGTCCATGCTCCGGCATGCGTTTGATGAGATTGGACATGAGCGGCAGCACTTCCCCCTCGCAATAACCGGCGGCCCCGAGTATGGACAACCCTTCACTGTCGGCCTCACGTTCAGCCGCTTCGATGGTATGCAGTACGCTCCGTTTAACGGCCACGGCATCTTTACCGTTACCCTGTCGGTCCCCCCGGCGGGCCGCCTGTTGAAAGTGATTGTATAGCGCTGTTGTGTGCTGGCGGGCATAATGAACCATTTCATGGGATAGAATCATGGCCAGCTGGCTTTCGTTTTCCAGCACGTCGAGCATGCCGGTGCTGAGAACGCACCGGCCATTGGGATATGCATAGGCGTCAATGCGCGTATCCTTGATGACCTTCACGGTGGGGGCGTCCAGGCGGGTGGGCACCTGATTCCACAGCCGACCGACCACCTCTTGCAGATATTCCGATAAGGATGCATCACACAGGACGACCCCGCGCGCTTCCAGCGCCGATTGTTCCTGCTCGGCCAGTCGCCACAGCCGGGATTCCGGGCCGGACGCGACGGATGTCTCCGAGGCGTATCCTATCGCTGCCCACATCCAGGGCACAATCAGCCATACCGCCAGGTTTCGGTGCCTCATGAACCCTGCTCCCAGAAATTGGCCATTGCGGCCGCCACCAGCGCGTTCACTCCTTCTGCAGTTTTCAGATCGAACCGTTCGTGGTCGCCATGGATGCCGTACCAGATAATGCGGCCTCCGGGTTCGACGACAGCGATGCTGATCCAGTTTCTGGCCGGGCGGTCACTGCCGGTTTGATGGCCGATCGCCAGAACCAGGCCATCGGCAAGGCGGGTTTTCAGGATGCCTGTCACGGGACCCAGCTGGTAATCGAAGGCCGCTTTTTGGGATGGAAAGACCTGGGGGCCGATGGTGTGCAACTGAATGGAGCGATTAACGGATCTGAAAAGGGAACGAATGCTTGCCATTTCGTCTTCCGGCAGGGAATCGGCGTCAACCGGTAGCGCCCGAAACCGACGGTTTCGCAATTGCTTCACAATGGCCTGTTGCGCTATCCGCCGGGCCTCGTGGCTGGACGCCTCTTCGTAGATGCGGCTGCCGTCGGGCATTTTTTCAACTATTCCGATTTCCGGAACCGGCACCAGCATCGTTCCCATGGTTTGCCGATAATCGGGAAACCGGGGGTGCATCCGTTCGGTGGCGGCGGAGCAGCCGGACAGCCACAGACCGATTACCATGGCCATCAGCATGAATCGGTAGACATTTCGCACCCTTGTATTTTTCTGCATCACCACTCTCCATACGACTTCTTTTCACCCCGGACAGGGTGCTGGTCTCATATGGTTGATTGCAGCAAATTTGAGGCCAATGCCGGAAAAAATAAAAAATACAATGGTTGCAGGCTGTTAGGTGGAATGGACGGCGCTGGGGATATGAAATTGCCAGTTTAGGTCACATGGGGTGACAAAAAAATGGCAATCTTGACTATTGGGTGCAATTGCTTAATACTTAATTGTAGTTCACACCTGCAGGTCTGATCCAACACAAATCAACAGGAGGGAGAGAGATGAAAAAAGCAATCGTTTTGATTTTTTTGGCGTTTTTCATGGCCAGTTGCAGCGGTACCCTCGTGCAGTCCGAATTCATGGAGCATGACACCCTCTACAAGAATTGGGATCACATGAAATTCAGCTGGTACGGCCATAGAAACCCGACCGCTGAGGATCAGCAGAACTCAGCGGAACAGCAGTGGTGGGGATTTGAAGTGCCCTATATTCCCGGTGAATAAACCCGGAGGGCCGATAACCCGGGAAGGGGAAGAGGACACCTTCTGAGATTTTCCGTGGAGACTTACAATCGGTGACACGTCAAATGGACCCGCTTTCTTCAAACAGGTCGTTCAAATGCCGACAGGCTGATGCGCGTCTGAAATTGCCTTACCCATCTGCAACCGGGGATAGCTTTCGGTGGCCAGCACATTGATACTCTGTCATGACGTCTACTCTCCCTCAGCCTTGGTAATCCAGCCGCCGCCTAAAGCTTTGTAAAGATTGACATAGGCGTTGCGGTACCGCTGCTGCAAGTCGGACAACTGCAATTCGGCGTTAAACAGGGTGCGCTCTGTATCCAGCACTTCGAGGTAGCTGCTGACCCCTTTGTCGTAGCGCTCCCTGGACAGTACGTTGGCATTCCTGGCCGCTGTCTGCTGGCGATTGATGGCGGCCAGTTCCCGGCGAAAGGTGGCGATTTCCACCAGGGCGTCCTCCACTTCGCGAAACGCAGTCAGCACCGTGCTCTCGTATTGGAAAAGGGCCTGCTGCGTTTTTTGTTCTTCGATTTCAACCCGCCTTCTGTTTTTGTCAAAATCGATGACCGGCCCCAGCAGCCTGCCGCCCGCGGACCAGACGCTGCCGTCGGTGCTGAACGTACCCAGATCGGTGCTGGCCACCCCCAGGGTACCCGTGAGCGATATGGACGGGAACCGCAGGGCTTCGGCAACGCCTATTTTTTCCGTGCTGGCCTTCAACAGATACCTGGCCCTTGCAATGTCCGGTCGCCTTTCAAGAATGTCCGATGGCAGGCCGACCGGAATGTCCGGCGGCACCGCCTGCATGCCCAGGTCTTTCCGTATATTGATCTCGACGGGCAACCGGCCGAGAAGAATAGCGAGGCCGTTTTCGGATTTGGCGATGGCTCGCTGGTAAAGGGGAACCGACGCGGCGGCAATTTCTTTCTGGATCTGGGCCTGGTTGACATCGAGCTCGGAAATTATGCCTTTGTCGAATCGCTGCTGGATGATTTCGAGGCTTTTCGTCCGTGACTGGAGGGTGGACTCGGATATGGCCAGGCGTTGATGAAAATCAAGCAGCTGGTAATAGCTGCCGACCACATCGGCGATCAGGGCCAGTTGAATGGCCTTGAAGCCGTATTCGCTGGCCATCAGTTCCGCCCGCGCCGCTTCGGTGGATCGCTTGAATTTGCCCCAGAAGTCGATCTCCCAGTTCAAGGGGGCGGCCAGATAGACGGTTGAAGTGTCTTCCGTCGATCGCGACCCGCCGTTGAAGTTGCCGGCCTGTGCACCAGCCTCGACGTCGATGCGCGGGAACTGGTCGGCCCGGGTAAATCCGACGGTCGCCCGGGCCTGTTCGATACGGCTGACGGCGATGTTGACATCCCGGTTGTTTTCGAGTGCCGTCGTTACCAGCGAATAGAGCAGCGGGTCGTCGAACAGCCGCCACCATTTCAGGTCGGTGACGGGCTCGGCGGGCATGACCGCAGTCCGATAGGCCCCGGGTGTGTCGACCACGGGCTCCTTGAATTCCGGACCCACGGCACAGCCCGAAAGCAACAGCGCCAGAACCAGTGGCCCAAATCCCCTGCAGGTCGTTATGTTTGTGCGCATTGTCTCTTACCCCTGTTCCTTTGAAAGTTCCCGATTTTTCTCATAACCGGCGACCCTGCCGATGAAAACAAAGAGCATGGGGTAGAAAAAAACCCCCAGCAGGGTGGCCAGCGCCATTCCACCCACCAGGGCCATCCCCATGACCAACCGCGCTTCGGCACCGGCGCCGGTGGCCACCACCAGGGGCAGCACGCCCAGGATGAACGAGAACGCCGTCATCAGGATGGGCCGGAATCGCAGGCTGGCCGCCTTGATGGCGGCATCGAACAGTGACAGGCCCTTGTTGAATTCCAGGTTGGCGAATTCAACGATCAGGATGGCATTTTTGGCGGCCATGCCGATGAGCATCACCAGGGCGATCTGGGCAAATATATTCAACTCGTAACTGGTGCTGGTCATACGGGCCAGGAAAAGCGCCAGAAACGCACCGAAAATGGCGAACGGCGTGCCCAGCAGAATGCTCAACGGCAGCGACCAGCTTTCATACTGGGCCGCCAGAATCAGGAAAACGAACAGAATGGAGAAGGCAAAAACAACGGCCGCCGTACCCGAGGCTTTCTTTTCCTGGAAGGACATGTTGCTCCAGGCGTAGCCCATGTCCGCCGGCAGGGTTTCCGCAGCTACGGCTTCGAGGGCGTCCAGTGCCTGGACGGAGGTATAGCCGTGGGCCGGTCCGCCGGACAGTTCGATGGATCGATACAGGTTGAAGCGGTTGGTGAAGTCCGGACCGGCAACCTCCTTGATGCTGACAAAGGCGCTCAGGGGCACCCGGTCGCCGTTTTTATTTTTCACGAAAAAGAGGTTGATGCGATCCTCGCTGATGCGGTATTCGGGCTCGGCCTGGATGTAGGCTTTGTATAGCCGTCCGAAGCGGTTGAAGTCGTTGACGTATGATCCCCCTAAAAAGGCGCCGACCGTGGTGTAGATGTCGCTGAGGGCCACACCGGCCTTGAGCACCTTGTCGCGGTTGATCTCCATGAAACGCTGGGGCACGCTGGGACGGAAGGTGGTGACGACTGAAGCAATTTCAGGCCGCGCGGTTGCCGCCCGGGCGAAACGGGTCGTCTGCTCGGCCAGGTATGCGGGGGTGTTGCCGGCCCGGTCCTGAATCATCATCGTGAATCCGGATCCACTGCCCAGTCCGGGAATGGGCGGGGGACCGAAGGCAAACACCTGGGCCTCGTTGACGCCCATGAAAAATTCCCGGTTCAATGCCGCCACCACCTGGTTGGCGGTCTTCTCTCGCAGGCCCCAATCCTTGAGGGCGACGAAGATGAAACCGGCATTGGATGACATGCTGTTGGAGAGCAGGCTGAATCCGGCCACGGCCGTAATGTATTCGACCTCCTCGTGACGTTCTATTATTTTTTCAACCTTTTTGGTTGTCACGTCGGTGCGCTGCATCGAGGCCGCGTCGGGCAGCTGGATGTTGACCATCAGGTAGCCCATATCCTCGCTGGGCATGAAACCGCCGGGCACGAGTTTGCCAAGGAAGACCAATCCCCCTGTCAAAAGGGTCATAAAGACGAGGCCCATGGCGATCCTGCGGGTGACGAAGCGGGTGAAAACGGTATAGGCATGGGTGGATTTGTCGAACACCGTGTTGAACAATTTGAAAAAGGCTCCCAGCGGGCCACGCATGGGCTGCTGTTTTCGCAACAGAATACCGCACAGGGCCGGGCTAAGGGTCAGGGCGTTGATGGAGGAAAAAACCACAGATACGGCCACGGTGATGGCAAACTGCTGATAGAGCAGTCCGGTGATGCCACCCATGACCGCCACCGGAATGAAGATCGCCACCATTACCAGGGTGGTGGCGATGACCGGTGCGGTCACCTCCCTCATGGCTGCCCTGGTGGCCTCCCTGGGCGTCATCCCCTCTTCGATTTTGACCTGGACCGCTTCCACGACGACGATGGCATCGTCCACGACGATACCGATGGCCAGCACCAGTCCCAGCAGGGAGAGGACATTGATGGTAAAGCCGATCATGGGAAAGGCCATGAAGGTGGCCAGCAGGGAAACGGGGATAGCGATGGTGGGAATCAATGTCGCCCGCCAGTCCTGGATGAAGATGAATACCACCAGAATCACCAGCGCCAGGGCGATAAACAGGGTTTCGATGATTTCATCGATGCCGGCCGTAATCGCAGTGGTGGTGTCCAGGGAGATGTCGTAGCGCATGCTTTTAGGAAAAGACCTGGCCAGGTCGGCCATGGTGGTTTTGACCTGTTCGGCCAGGGCCACGGCGTTGGAACCCGGTGCCTGGTACAGGGCGATCATGGCGCAGGGCTTTCCGTTCATGCGCGTAAAGGCGTTGTAGGTCTCCACGCCCAGTTCCACCCGGGCGATGTGTTTGAGCTTGACCTGGGAACCGTTTTCTGCGGTCCGGACGACGATTTCGCCAAATTCCTCGGCATTCTGCAGGCGGTCGGGCAGGCGTACGATATAGGTGAACTCGGTGCCCGGCGGGGCCGGTTCGGCGCCGAACTTGCCGCCCGGAACCACCACGCTCTGAGCCCGGATGGCGTCCACGATCTCGGGCACACTGATGCCCAGGTGGGCCAGGCGGTCGGGCTTGATCCAGATGCGCATGGAGTAATCGCTGGCACCCAGAACGTTCACCCGGCCGATGCCCTTGATGCGGGCCAGGATGTCCTTGATGTTAATCAGCGAATAGTTGCCCAGAAACTGCTGATCGAAACGGGGGTCGTCCGCGGTCAGGGAGATCAGCATGAGAGTGTTGGGCATGGATTTTTCGGTGGTCACGCCCAGTCGTTTGACCTCTTCGGGCAGCTTGGCCGTGGCCGCGGCCACACGGTTCTGGGTGAACACCGTGTTCATGTCCGGATCGGTGCCCACATCGAAGGAAACCTGGATCGTCATGGTGCCGTCGTTGGCGTTGATGGACTTCATGTAGATCATGTTGTCCACGCCGTTGATCTGCTGCTCCAGCGGCGTGGCCACAGACTGTTCCACGCTGACCGCATTGGCCCCGGTGTAGGTGGCTCGAACCTCGACGATGGGCGGCGTGATGTTGGGATACTGCTCGGTGGGCAGGCCGCCGAGGGAGACCACGCCGACAATGACCATAAAAATGGCAATCACCATGGCCACGATGGGCCGTCTGACAAAAAAATCACCCATATTCAATCACTTTTTCTGCTTGTCGGTTGCGGTTGGGGTTGCAACGGTTGGTTTGACGGCGGCTCCGTCCCTGACCTTCTGAAGACCTTCGTAAATCACGCGTTCACCCGGCTTGAGCCCGTCGGTGATCAGCCAGTTGGAACCGACTTTGGGCCCGACCGTGATTTCGCGGATCTCGGCTGTATTGTCTGCATTCACGACATACACGTTATGCAGCCCCTGAAGTTCCATGACGCAGCGTTGGGGGATCAGGATGCCGTCCTTGACGGCACGTGACCTGGCCCGCACCCTGACGAACTGGCCCGGGCGCAGCAGTTTTTCAGGATTGGTAAAGGATGCCTGGACCAGCATGGCCCCGGTGGTGGTGTCCACCTCGCGGTCGACGAAATCAGGTCTTCCCTTGTGCTCGTAAACCGACCCGTCGATCAGGATCAGTTCCAGATTGGCGTCATCGTTGTCCACCCGTTCCGGATCGGGCTTGGCCAGATACCGGGCGAACTCCAGATACTGGGTTTCGGTAATGAAAAAGGTTACCAGGATGGTGTCCACCTGGGAGACCGTATTCAGGATGATTGGGTTGGGGTCCCGGCCGACGAAATCACCCACTTTGGCCTGGGACTTGCCGATGATGCCGTCGATAGGGGAGTGAATTTTGGTGTAGCCCAACTCGATCTTCGCTGCGCGGAGGGTTGCCTTGGCCGCCTCAAGAGAAGAGGTCCTCGCCTCATAGGCGGCCACGGCCTCGTCCAGGTCACTCTTGCTGACCGCATTGATCTCGGCCAGGGGTTTGATGCGATCCAGGTCCCCTTTGGCTTTGGCCAGCATGGTTTTCTCTTCGGCAACCCCGCTCATTCTGGTGGCGACCTTCTCTTCGAAGGGCTGGCTCTCCAGGGTGTATAGCAGGTCGCCTTTCTTGACCGCGCCACCCTCCTGAAAATGGAGCCCCTCCAGAAACCCTTCCACGCGGGCACGGATGGCGATGTCCCTTAAACCGGCGGTCTGCCCCACGAATTCAAGGAACAAGGGAACATCCTGAGCCTTGGTTTCGACAACGGATACCTCTGGCGCCGGTGGGGCGGGCGCTTCGGTTGCCTGTTTTTCTCCACATGCGAACAACAAGAACGACAAGCTGGCAATCAGACCAACGGTATTTAATCTCATGGTGCCTTCTCTGCAGGGTTGATGGTTGAAAGGGTGTGAAATTTCCTGCGGATGAGCCAGGAGCGCTATCACCGTATACGATTTGTCGATATGCTGCGGCTCGTGCGCTGATTCTGTTACAGGAGAATGGGGATGGTGAGAATGGAATACTTAGTCGCCGAACCTGGCCATTATATACACCATTAGGACGAATATTCCAAGAATGCGGTGGGCTTGTTTGATGGTCTTCGCGTTCCAAGGAGAATAATTTTGCTCAACATTTCCTAAAAGAGGAACCACTGACTTTTTGCTTTTCCTGTACGTATCCATCTGCCTCCCGGGTGGCCTCTTCCACCATCTTGTCGTAGGCCTGGCGCTGCTTGTCCACGGCCATCGACGAACTGAAACCACCCGATACGAAGAGACACAAAAAGGCGATGACGATGCTTTTCATGGATACCTCCTCCAGGAGAAGTAAACCATCCCTTTAAATCAAACCTTCAATTCGTTTTGGCCAGCAACTTTTTAATATGATCGACCAAGTTGACGCTTATGGCAAGGTCGGGATGGTTTTTACGAAGCGTCACCGCCACCTTCAAGGCGTCGTCCAGTCGGCCCGATTCCATATACAGCACGGCCAAGGCGTAGAGGTAATCCGCATTTTCCGGGTCTATCAGAATGGCCCGGTTGAGGGCGTTCTCCGCCTCCGCATGGCGGTTGAGCTGTTTAAGCAGGAGCGAGAGATTATATTGGATCCGGGATCGCTGGGGCAGGCCGGCGGCGGCATCTCCCAGGTAAATAACCGCCTGGTCAAAGTCTTTTTTCTCAGCAAGGAGCAGGCCCAGGGAGTACTGGATGTCATGGAGGTCCGGGTGCGCGTCGACCACTTCACGCAATAAGGCCTCGGCCGGATCCGTTTTTCCCATCGTGTTGTAGAGCATGGCCAGGTTCACCTTGGCCGGGTAAAAGAGCCTGTCGATGTCGATGGCCCTCTGGTAATGGCCGATGGCCTGATCCGGCTGCCCCAGGTCCGCATATAGATTGCCCAGATTGTGGCGGGAAGCGGCAAAATCGCCGGTTCGTTCCATGGCCTTGATGTATTCGGCCAGGGCCTTTTCGTAAGGTTCGCGTAGGGGTGTTCCGTATCCACCTTGTACTGCAGCGACCAGGCTCCGGGCCGTCTCGATGCGAACGGCACGCACCGGGTCGTAGAGCAGCGGTCCGACAAGTGCGATGCGTTGCTGCAGACCCGGGATGGCGAGTCGATTGACAGCGGTGTGACGCAGGAGGGCCGACTCGTCGGAAATGGCCCGTTCGAGTGCTTTTGAGGCGGCCTCATCGGGATAGACGGAGACCAGGGACAGGGCCGTTGCGCGGACGATGTCCGGGTAGAGCCGATCCCCGGCCAAACGGACCAGCTCGGCCAAAGCATCCGGATCCTGCTGTCTTCCGGCGGCCAGGGTGGTGCCATAGTGCGGTCGTATTTTCTTGCCGTACCATTTGCCCATGGCGTCCACGGACCACTGAACGGTTTTATCCACATGGCAGCGGTTGCAGGCATTGGGGGTGTCTAACGCAAGGCTCAGATCCGGCCGGGGAATGCGAAAGCTGTGGTCGGGTCGGTAGTCGACGCCCATGTAGTGCCGGCCGGGCATGTGACAGCCCTCGCAGCTGGCACCGGTGCCCACGTCAAAAAGGATTTCTCCGGATTCGGCCCGGATGGGGTCGCCGGGTTCCCCCACTTTTTTGTGAAAATGGTGATCGCGGGTATCGTAAATGGCCGCCCGGTGACACTGGAGGCACAGGTCGTTGCCGTCCTTTATCCGCCGGATGCTGTGCACGTCGTGACAGTCGCTGCAGCGCACATCCCGGGCGTGCATTTTGCTCTGGATGAAGGAGCCGTAAACATAGACTTCATCCAGGATCTGACCGTCGGGGAAGTACATGCCTTCGCTCAGCAGTTGGGGAATGCCATAGTCAAGAAAATCGGCGTGGGCATGGATGTTGTCGTCCAGGGACATGCGACGGGCGTGACAGGGTGCGCACAGCTGGACCTGCCGGGCCGAGGTCAAGCCACTGGTTCTCACCGTCAGGGCCGTGTCGGCCACGTCCGGCCGTCCCATCTCCGGCAATTCGGCCCAGGCCACATGGTCGGAGCCCGGGCCGTGGCAGGCTTCACAGCCCACACTGATCTCCGACCAGGCCGTGCGGTACCTCTCCGTTTCCGGGTCATAGTTCTTGCGCAGGTCCGTAGAGTGGCATTCGGCGCACATGGCGTTCCAGTTCTGGCCGTTGTTGGTCCAGTAGAGCCAGTCATCCGAAGCCATGGGGCGATCCGGGTAGAGGTGGTACCAGCGCTTCTCCCGCGAATCCCAGGCGATGGGCAGACACTGCAGCCGGCCGCCGGGAAAAGGGATCAGGTATTGCTGCAGGGGAAACCACCCGAAGGTGTGGGTGATTTCGAAATCGCCCATCTCGCCCCCCGGCCCCCGGGTGGTCACCATGAAGCGGGCCCCATTTTTATAAAAGCGTGACGTGATCCCGAAATGGCGAAACTCGGCATCGGCAAAATCCCCCAGGACGGTTTCCTCCGAGGCCACGGCCATGGCCAGCTGGTGGTGGGAGCCCATCCACTTGTCGTACTCGCCGCGGTGGCAGTCCCGGCAGGCGTCGCTTCCCACGAACGTGGGCGGGTGATGCCGGATGTCCCGGGCCGCCGACTGCCTGGATTTCTCCTGGAGCACATAAATCGGGAAAGAGAAGATGATGACCAGGGTTGCGATGATGCCGATGATTTTCCAGCGGATCATGGTGTCGGCCTTTTCCGGATGCGCTATTTCCCCGTGGTAGAAGATGAACACCGAATGGTTCGCCCCGCCCTTTGGCTGCCGCCATTATCCGTCAACCGTCGACCGCCCGAACCTGTCGTTTCGGGCGTATAGCACCGGGTGCGGTCTGGGGTGCCACGGAGGCGTCCATCATCCGGAGATCAATGTTGTAAAATACTGAGGCTGTCCTGCGGCATGTTCCGGGGCGGATTCAATGGGCTGAATCACAATTCCACCCTTAGGAATCTCCGTTGAAAGATATCTGCTGGTGCCCAAAAAAACAATATCAAATATGCCGGGGTTCGAAGGGAAAAATTGACCTGAGTAAAATTATGATTAATACTATTTACTGTAAACAAGTATTTACCCCGATGAGAAACAAAAAAATGCCGACGCGGCCATGACGATCGGATAACCCATCACCGGGAGCACCCTGGTGATTCTCCACACACCAGCGCCTGCAGAAACTGCCTGAATTAAATGCACCGTCGGATTTTCAAGATCAAGATCCACATTTTTCTTGCTTTTTGTCTGTCACGATTTGCCTGATCGATAGGTTTGCTGGACCGCCGATCGATCCGGAACGATTGCGGGAACCTTTTCCAAAGTGGCGATGGCCGTATGCCGGCGGCGATCCCTGTAATCTCGTGTCCGTCCATAAAAGGCCAAATTTGCCCGATATCCGGGTTATGTTCACAACTTTATCATCGGCATCTCAACCCGATGCCCGTGGCAAATTTTTGTACGCGCCCTGATCTCGACCCCGTTTTCGTAATTCCGGATGAACACACTCTCAAACGAAAGGAAGGTTACGATGAATCACCACATTCTGAAAACGTTGATTTTTCTGGCCGTCTTTGGCCTGGCCGTCGGCTCCTCGGCCGCGGCCGACAAACCCAACATCCTGGTAATCATGGGTGACGATATCGGCATTCCCAATCTCAGTGCCTATAGCCGGGGATTGATGGGGTACCAAACACCCAACATCGACCGCCTTGCCAATGAAGGCATGATGTTTACCGACTACTACTCTGAAAACAGCTGCACCGCGGGGCGTGCGTCATTTCTTACCGGCCAGACGGTCCTTCGTACCGGCCTGAGCCGGGTTGGCCTGACCGGTGCTGAAGTCGGCCTTCAACCCTCTGATGCCACCATCGCCACCCTGCTCAAGGAAAAGGGGTACATGACCGGCCAGTTTGGTAAGAATCACCTCGGTGACCGCAACGAGTACCTGCCAACGGTGCACGGTTTCGATGAATTCTTCGGTAACCTTTATCATCTCAATACCCATGAGGAAGAGGAACATCCCGATTATCCCAAAGATCCGGAGTTCCGCAAACGCTTTGGTCCGCGGGGTGTCATTCACTCCAGAGCGTCAGCCAAGGATGACCCCACCGAGGACCCCCGGTTCGGACGTGTCGGCAAGCAGGTTATCGAGGACACCGGACCGCTTTCGACCAAACGTATGCCGAATGTGGATCAGGAATTCCTTGATGCCGCGGTGGATTTCATGAAGCGATCCAAGAACGCGGACAAGCCGTTTTTTGTCTGGTTCAACCCCTCCCGCATGCACATGTTTACCCACGTACCGGATGAATGGAAGGGGAAGTCGGGCTTAAATTTCTATGCCGACGGCATGCTTCAGCATGACGACCATGTCGGGCAGCTGCTCGACACGCTTGATGAAATGGGAATTGCAGACAATACCATCGTGATTTACACCAGTGATAACGGGCCGCACTCCGCTTCGTGGCCCGATGCGGGCGTTACCTGGTTCCGCAGTGAAAAGGTCACCAACTGGGAGGGGGCCTTCCGGGTTCCCCTGTTTGTTCGCTGGCCCGGCAAGATTTCGGCGGATAGCGTGAGCAATGAAATCATGGCCCATCTGGACTGGGTCCCCACGCTGATGGCCGCCGCCGGCGATGCGGATATCAAGGAAAAACTCAAGAAAGGCCACAGTGCGAATGGCAAAAAGTACAAGAATCACCTGGACGGTTATAATTTCCTTCCTCATTTGACCGGGAAGGAAGAAAAGGGCCCGCGCAAGGAATTTCTTTATTTCAACGATGACGCCCAGTTGACGGGATTACGGTACAACCGCTGGAAACTCGTATTCATGAAGCAGGAGGCGGAAGGCCAGGATGTGTGGCGCCACATGTGGCACCCCTTGCGCGCCCCTTTGTTCTTCGATTTGCGCATGGATCCCTTCGAAGAGGCGGAACATAGCAATACCTACGAGGACTTCTGGATGCGACACACCTTCCTCCTGGTGCCTTCCCAGCCGTTCGTGGGCAAGTATCTGGCGACCTTCAAGGAGTTTCCACCCAGTCAGGATCCGGCGACATTCAACCTCGACAGTGTCATGGAAATGCTCAAGGAAGGCGGCGGGGTCGGCCAGTAATCTCCCTGCATCGCCTGGGGTCATCCAGTATGGATGAAAACATGAACATCCCCGGTGAAGGGATTTCAAGTATAAAGAACCGCCTGTGGCCAGTACTGTCAGTTCCCGGCAATGGAAATCTTGTTCGGGGTCATTCATGGTGCCTTTTGACTGGTGGCCGGTATTGCATGTCTCACCCCGCTCACCCACCGGGGGGGGCGTGGCTTCCAATAGCCATTCAGGCCCGAGAGGGGAAACATCGCTCTGCCCGGCTGTTTTGTCCCCATTCCATTGAATGCCGGTCACCATAGGGATGCGGTAAAAAGGGATATTTAGAAATGGTTCAGAAAAACAAGATAATGATCAGTGTGTCAGGCGTTTTCTGCCTGCTGATGCTCGGTGTCCTTTTTGATTTGGCAGCCGCTTCGGCTGCAACGATGCCCAGACTCATTCTGCAAATCACGATCGACCAACTGCGCGGGGACCTGCCCGGCCGGTATGCCGATCGTCTCACCCCGGGAGGATTTCGCTATCTGATGGAAAGGGGAACATGGTACACGGATGCCCATTACCGGCACGCCAATACCGAAACCGCCGTGGGCCACGCCACCCTGGCCACCGGTGCCGATCCCTCCCGGCACGGCATTGTCGCCAATGACTGGATCGACCAGGACACCGGTGAGTTCGTCTACAACACCGAAGACGCCCGCCACCACATCATCGGCAGGAAATCCAAGGCCCACGAAGGGGTGTCGCCACGCAACCTGCTGGCCTCCACCATTTCAGACGAACTGGTGGTCCATACCGGCGGCCGATCCCGTGCGTTCAGCGTGTCGGTCAAGGACCGGGGGGCGATTCTGCCGGGCGGCCATGCGGGTAAGGCCTTCTGGTTTTCCAAGGGCAGCGGAGAATTCGTCACCAGCACCTACTACTATGATGACTATCCGGCGTGGGTGAAACAATGGAATGCCGCTAAACCGGCAGATGCGTATAAGGGAAAAGCATGGGAGCTGCTGAACGATCGTGCCACATACGTCCACGGACAGATGGACGACCGGCCCTACGAAGCCGACCTGAAGCCGCTGGGCCGTGTTTTCCCCCATCGATTGGGAGACGATTCGAAATATTTCTACCTGCTCCTGACCCTGACCCCCTTCGGCGACCGGCTCACCCTGGATTTTGCCAAGGCCCTGGTCCGAAACGAACGTTTAGGCCAAAACGACCATGGGGTGCCGGATTACCTCCAGATCAGTTTTTCGTCGACCGACTACATCGGTCACCTCTTCGGGCCCTCCAGTCTGGAAACCGAAGACAATATCCTGCGCCTGGACCGGACCCTGGCCGAGCTGTTTCAATTCATCGATGCTGCCGTCGGGCTGGACCAGACCCTGATCGTGCTCAGCGGCGACCACGGGGCACCCGAAGCACCGGAATACATGGCCGCACTGGGACTGTCCACCGGCCGGTTTGCCTTTGACTGGTTCAAGACCGAAGGGCCGCTGACCAAGTCCCTGCAGAAAAAATTCGGCCGTGATGATCTGATTGCCGGCCACAGCCACCCCTACCTCTATCTGAACCTGGACGCCCTTGCCGACGCCGGACTGGATGCGGCCGAGGTGGAGCGGTTCGTTGCCGGTGAGTTGGTCCGGATTCCCGGCATCGCCTACGCCCTTTCCAGAAGCGATCTGCTGGCCGGCCGTATCACCGAATCACCGGTCCAGAACCAGATCCGCCGCAGCTTTCATCCGACCCGCTCCGGCAACATCCACATGGTGCCGGAGCAATACTGGTTCCTGCACTCCACCGAGGAGGCCGAAAAGATGGGGATCGGATCCATCGCGGCCATACACGGATCGCCGTGGGCATACGACACGTTTGTCCCGATCTTTTTTGCCGGCCATCGGGTGCCGGCGCAGTCGGTCGGGCGGCGGGTGGCCCCCACGGACATCGCCGCCACCATTACGGCTTACCTCGGCGTCAAGCCGCCATCCGGATCGGTCGGCGTTCCGCTTGTCGAAGTCCTGAACCGGTAAACGGGGCTGCCTGTTTCAACGGCGCCCGGGGGCCCGGCGGGGACGTCTTTACGGCCTGTCAGGTCCTCTCTATGGGCCTGCCGGCACATAGACGACCTCGCTGGCGTCAAACCCAATTCTTCGGATCGCTCTACTGGTGTCCACCTTCACCCGCTTGTTCTCGATAGAGACGGCAAACCGGTCCAGCGGCCGCGGTGCCGGGGACTTGATGACACAGCCGCGGATGTCGAACGCCGATGCGTGGCAGGGGCAGGCGAACTGCTTTTTTTCCGGGTCCCAGGGAAGCGTGCAGCCCAGGTGGGTGCAGCGCCGGGACAGCGCCATGAATCCCCCGTCTTCCAGGCATGCCAGGTAAAAGCGGCCCTGGGGAAAAGCGGTCACCGTACTGGGGGAGTACCGATCCGCCGGCCCGGCGTCGACGATAGCTGCGGATCGGTCTGAGGTCGCCCCGTGCTTCAGCGGTTTCAGAAAAGACCCCACCAGCCAGGCGACCTCCGCCAGGGCAAGGCCGCCCAGGGTCAGCCACATCCCGTTGAGCAGGCTGCGACGGGTCTGGTTGTCCACGGCGTTTGCGCGATCAGCGGATTCCCGTTTTTTCCAACGGATCATCGGCGGTCCTTTCTCATAGGGGCCAGGTCAGCCGCATGGACGGTCCGCGAAAGAACACCCCCACGACGGTCAGCACGATCAGGACGGTGACCATGACCACCAACACGGCCTGCACCGTTTCGTTCGTCGTGGCCTTCCATCGTCTTCTCATGGTCATCACGCCTCCTCCCGTTAGGAATGAGAAAAGCACCAGGGGCAGGACACCGTCGCGGACCATGGGAGACATACCGGCAGCCCAGGGGGCGGTCTTGACCACCAATGCGTCGAAACCGATCAGGGCCGGTGTGAGGACCATGGCCGCCAAGGCCGCCCTGAGGGACTGCGCCCTGCCCCTTGCCGAAGCGAACCAGATTCCTTCGGTGGTCCGGGGGTAGGTCAGGTAGGGAATGCCTGTCAGGAAAATGCCGGCGATCAATGGAATCACGGATACGGCCACGGCAGGATGAAGGTGAAGCAACAGCTCCTGCAGCCCGGCGAAATACCAGGGAGCCCTTACCGGGTTGGGGCTCAGGCCCGGATTGGCCGGTGCCGAGAGGGCGGCGTCGAAAAAAATGGAGATTGCCAATACGGAGGCCGTCACCATCAGTGCCGTGGAGACTTCTCTTAACAGCAGGTTGGGGAAAGTGGGAACCCGGTTTGGTGCCTCGTCCACCGCTTCGGATGGTTTCCGTGGAACGACCAGTCCGCCGGCCTTGCGGATCCGCCAGAAATGAAACCCCATCAGCCCGGCCATCAGGAGCGGGATGACGGTCGTATGCATGGCGTAAAAAAAAGTCAGTGTCCGGGGGCCCAATGCATTGCCACCACCCAGGACGTCGAGCAGCCCGCCGCCGATACCGGGGGCATATCCGATCATGGCGGAGCATACAGTGACGGCCCAGTAAGCCAGCTGGTCATAGGGAAGCAGGTAGCCGGACAGATTGGCGGCCAGCATCATGGCAAACAGGGCCAGGCCGATGACCCAGTTAAACCGCCTGGGACCGTGAAAGGCGCCGGTGAAAAAGACCCTCAGCATATGGAGCATCAGGACAACCACGAGAAGATTGGCACACCAGTGGTGAAGGTTGCGGACCAGGCGGCCGAAGGGGACCTGGGTCACGATGGTCTGCACCGATGCATAGGCCTCAACCGGTGTGGGTACATAGATGAATTTCAAAAGCATGCCGGTGGCCATCTGCAGTATCACCAGGGTGGCGGCCATGCCGCCCAGCCCCCAGGACAGGGTGAAGGCCAATGTCTTTTCTTTGACCGCAGGCGGCCGGAAATGCAGAAGCAGGTTGCTGCGCAAAAACCGTCGGCGTTCCCTTTCGGTGCGCGGAAGCAATGGTGAGGAGAATATACGGCGCCATATCCGCACCGCCGCATTGGTGTCGGAGGGGATCATGGATACCGATTTAACAGAGAACGCCGGTGCAGACAAGCGCCATTGTTACTCCGGGAGCGATCCGGTGGTTTCCTTTTGCCAGGATTTCCGGTATTGTATGAAGATCGCAACGTGCTTGACATCTCAAAGCGCCTTCAACTGCAGGCGATTTTCCCGCAGGGCCTGAACAGGTCAGGGTGGCGCCATCGGCAACCTATCCACCGGGGGAAGGTCACGGACCCATGGCATTGAACACCAAACCGTTTTTAAACGAATCCGATTCGCGATTCAAACTGTTCCACGAGCTGATGGCGCGCAAGGTGCGCGATATCCTTTTGGTTTCCACCCCCTACGATGCCTGGATCATGGAGGAGGACTGCCGTCTTTCCGAGCGGATCATCAACGAGTATCAGGGGCTGAACCTCAGCCACCCGCCGCGCCTGACCTGGGTTTCATCAGCCGAGGAGGCCATTGCCGCCCTCGACAGCAAGCCATTTGACATGGTGATCACCATGCCGCGGCTGTCGGATATGGGTGCCGCTGCGCTGGGACACAAGATCAAGAAAAAGGCGCCCGGGCTGCCGGTTATTCTGCTTTCCCACGACACGATTCCTTCCCCCGACGTCAAGGGGCCCGACAGTGCGCCGGGCATCGACCGGACCTTTGTCTGGTCCGGTAACACAGACATCCTGGTGGCGCTGATAAAAAGTACCGAAGACTGGATGAATGTGGAAAAAGATACCCGGTCGGCAGGAATCCGGGTGATTCTCCTGGTGGAGGATTCTCCCTATTACCTGTCTTCGCTGCTGCCCATTCTTTACCGCGAACTGGTCGGCCAGACCCAGGCGGTGATGGAGGGCACGCTCAACGAAGAACACCGGCTGGTGACCATGCGGGCGCGCCCGAAAATTCTGGTTGCCGGAAACTACGAGGAAGCCCTGGACATATACGGGCGATTCGAATCCAATGTTCTCGGGGTCATCTCCGATGTCCGCTTTCCCCGTAACGGCGTCCTGGACCCTGCCGCCGGAGTGGATCTGCTCAAGCATGTGCGGTCGCGGCGGTTCGACATCCCCTTGCTGCTCACCAGTTCGGAGCCGGCGAACGGGTCCAGGGCACGATCGATTGCCGCCGCCTTTGTCGACAAGAATTCAGACTCCCTGCACCAGGATGTCCACCGGTTTTTCAAGGAGCGTCTGGGGTTCGGTGATTTCGTTTTCCGGTTGCCCGACGGATCGGAAATCGGGCGGGCCTCCAATTTGAAGGCATTGGAGCGGCAGCTGCATACCATACCGGAGGACTCTTTCCGCTACCACAGCAGACAAAATGATTTTTCGCGCTGGTTGTTTGCGCGCACCGAGATGACCCTGGCTGCGGAGGTCCGCCCCATCAACGACGATGATTTCTCGGATGGGGAAAGCCATCGGAACCATCTGGTCGACATCATTGCCGACCGGCGCAAAAGCCGCCAGAAGGGTATCGTTGCCGATTTCGATGCGGCTGACGCTGATTTCGATACAGAATTTTTCAAGATCGGAACGGGATCCCTGGGTGGAAAGGCCCGGGGACTGGCCTTTGTATCCTCTCTGCTCCGCCAGAATCCTGACCTGTGTGCCGCTTATCCGGAGGTGGATATACTGGTCCCCCAGACCCTGGTGATCACCACCGATGGCTTCGAATCCTTCGTGGAAGACAACGGGCTGCGCCACCTGTCCAAAACGGATCTGCCAGATGAGAAGATCGGCGATAGTTTCGTCAATGGCCGGTTTCCCGACTGGATCGAAGAAAAATTGCGCGATTACCTGGCCCAGGTGACCTATCCCCTGGCCATCCGATCCTCCAGCCTGCTGGAGGACGCCCAGTACCGGGCCTATGCCGGTCTTTACCGTACCTACATGATTACCAACGACTGCCCGGACCTGGAGCAGCGTCTCCACCATCTGATTCATGCCATCAAGCTGGTCTATGCGTCAACCTACTACAAGGGGCCCAAGGCATTTTCAAAACGGGTTGGCCATCGGACCGAAGAAGAGCAGATGGCCGTGATCATCCAGAAACTGGTGGGCGCCCAGTATGACGACAGTTTCTACCCGGCGATCTCAGGTGTCGCCCAGTCCTATAACTACTATCCGTTTGCACGGATGAAGCCCGAGGAGGGCATCGTCACCATCGCGATGGGATTGGGACGGGCGGTGGTCGAAGGTGAAAAAACACTCCGGTTTTCTCCTGCGTATCCCCAACTGCTGCCGCAGCGCTCGACGGTGGACGATATCCTTGAGAACGCACAGCGCCATTTTTATGCCCTCAAAATGGAAAAATCATGCCATTATCTGGAGACCAACGACGGCGCCAACCTGTGGCACCGCGAACTGGCCGACGCCGACAATGAATTGCCCATGCAGATGCTTGCCAGTACTTACGTGCCGGATGAGCACCGCATTCGCGATACCGTCCATGTACCGGGCCAGCGGGTGCTCACCTTTGCCCATATCCTCAAATACGGAGAGTTTCCTTTAGCCGATATTCTAAAGGATATGCTTGCTCTGGGGGAACAGGGGATGGGCTGCCCGGTGGAGATGGAGTTCTCTGTCAATTTGACCGCCGGGGACCGCCTTCCACCGCAGTTTGCCTTTCTTCAGCTCCGGCCCATGACGGCCCGGGCCGAATTGGAGCAGGTGGATATTTCAAAAGAAGAAATTGACAACGCATTCTGTGTTTCGGGCAAGGCATTGGGAAATGCCGAGAAACAGGATATGGCGGACATCATATTTGTCAAACCTGAATGTTTCGACCCGGCCCAGACCATGGCGGTTGCCCGGGAAATCGCCAGATTGAATGCGATGATGGTCAAAGCGGATCGGAAATACCTGCTCGTCGGCCCCGGGCGGTGGGGCTCGGCGGACCGGTGGCTCGGGATTCCCGTTGCATGGGCTGATATCTCAGGAGTCGGCGCCATGATTGAAACCGAGTCGGACAAGCTGGTGGCCGAACCTTCCCAGGGGTCACACTTTTTTCACAACATCACCACGCTGGGGATCAACTACATTACCGTCTCCAAATCGGCGGACGGCAGGATCGACTGGGATTGGCTTACCGGGTTGCCCCGTGAGAGCGATTTCAACTTCGTCGCGCACGTGCGGCTCGATGCACCCGTGACCCTGAAAGTTGACGGCCGCCGGTCCCTGTGCGTCATCGTCAAAGGCAGCGCCCCCTGAATCGGGATGCGCCGTAATAAGGATTGCGAACGCAATTCGGTCCCCACACTTTGGGGGCGTATAAACATGTATTCCATAAGGGAGGAACCCAACATGCCGGACATTCTGCAGATGGTAAAAGACAAGGACCCGGGGCAGCGGGAGTTTCACCAGGCGGTCATGGAGGTAATGGCCTCGATCAAGCCGGTGATGGACCGCAACCCCGAATACCGTGCGGCCAGGATTCTGGAGCGCCTGGTGGAGCCCGAGCGGGTGATCCTGTTCCGGGTCCCCTGGGTGGATGACCAGGGCCAGGTGCAGGTCAACCGGGGTTTTCGGATCGAGATGAACAGCGCCATCGGCCCGTACAAGGGCGGCCTGCGGTTTCACCCCTCGGTGAACCTGGGCATTCTCAAGTTCCTGGCCTTCGAGCAGGTGTTCAAGAACGCGTTGACCACGCTGCCCATGGGCGGCGGCAAGGGCGGCAGCGATTTCGACCCCAAGGGCAAGTCGGACCTCGAGGTGATGCGCTTTTGCCAGAGCTTCATGGCCGAACTGTTCCGCCACATCGGCCCGGACACGGACGTGCCCGCCGGGGACATCGGGGTGGGGGCCCGGGAGATCGGCTACCTGTTCGGGATGTACAAGCGGCTGCGCAACGAGTTCACCGGGGTGCTCACGGGCAAGAGCCTGAACTGGGGCGGCAGCCTGATCCGGCCCGAGGCCACGGGCTACGGCTCGGTCTACTTCGCGGCCGAGATGCTGGCCACCCGCGACGAGACGCTGGAGGGAAAGACCTGCCTGGTGTCCGGATCGGGCAACGTGGCCCAGTACACCATGGAAAAGCTGCTGGACCTGGGCGCCAGGCCGGTGACCTTTTCGGACTCGTCGGGCTACATCTTCGACGAGGCGGGGATCGACCGGGAACGGCTGGCCCATATCATGAACCTGAAGAACCTGCGCCGGGGCCGGGTGAAGGAATATGTCGAAAAATACCCGGCCGCGGTCTACACCGAATCGGACCCGGGCCAGGAGTTCAACCCGCTGTGGAACCACAAGGCCGACTGCGCCTTTCCGTCGGCCACCCAGAACGAGATCAACGCCGTGGACGCGCAGCACCTGGTCGACAACGGGGTTTACGTGGTCAGCGAAGGGGCCAACATGCCCACGGTGCCCGAAGGCATCGACCTGTTTATCGAGAACCGGCTGCTCTACGGTCCGGGCAAGGCGGCCAATGCGGGCGGCGTGTCGGTGTCGGGCCTGGAGATGACCCAGAACAGCATGCGCCTGTCCTGGACGCGTGAAGAGGTGGACAACCGGCTGCAGATGATCATGAAGAGCATTCACCGGACCTGCCTGGATGCGGCCGAGCAGTACGGCACGCCGGGCAACTACATGAACGGGGCCAACATCGCCGGCTTCGTCAAGGTCGTGGATGCCATGATCGACCAGGGCGTGGTGTGAGGGATTAAGGGATTTCAGGGAGTCGAGAAGATTGCTCAAAAGCGACAAGGATTTGACAATTTGGTAAAATCATGAATTTTGTCTGAACATTTACAGGATTTCCGGAAAGAAGGCTTAAATTTTTGATACGATTGTTGGATCGCAAACGCTTGACCCCTCGAATCCTTGAGCCTGTTTTTTAATCCAACCTGAAAAAAGAATCACCAACAACAAAACGGCATCCGGTATCCCGGAATGCCGTTTTGTATTATATGTCTTTTTCTCAGGCTATACTCTATTTACATTGGCGGCAGCGGGACCACGGTCGGTTTGCTCCACGTCGAAGGTCACCCGATCTCCTTCCGCAAGGGTCTTGAACCCCTCAGCCTGAATGGAAGAAAAGTGAACGAAAATGTCGCCCTGACCTTCTTCCTGTTCGATGAAACCAAACCCTTTCTTGTCACTGAACCATTTTACAACACCGTTTGCCATTTCTGCAGCCTCCTTAAAAAAATTAAACATATCGGTCTTGAACGTGGTGAGCGCCGTCTGACAGGTGCTTTTAGGAGATATAGCGCGCGGTCGTTCCGCGATGCCGCCGGACAACCGTTCTCACTGGCCAGACCTAAACTGCGCCTTTCCTGGTGCGCCAATTTTCTTTTCATAACACCCGTTCTGCGGTGAGCACACCCTCGAACCCTACTCATCCGACCGACTGGTCGGTGATCACATAATCCTTACTGTCAACCATAAAAGATCCTAAGGAAACGTCAAGAGAAATCGGACCGCCCTGTCCAAATTGACGGGCGGTCCCTGCGGATTCCCTGCCGTGACTATCCAAATACGGAATAAACGCCTCTTCCAATCCGTTTCATCTTACCTTTTTTACAAGCACGGTGAACGATATTGCTGATCTGTTTTTCGGTGAAACCCGATTTCCCTCTTAACGCCTCCACGGTAATGCCTTTTTTAAACCGTTTCATGATGGTTAACACCTGGTCTGTGGGGGTGAGGGCTTTTCCCTTCGCAGCGGGCTTTTTTTTCGCTACCCGTGCGGGCTGTTTTTTCGGGGTCGTTTTTGTCGTTTCGAAGGCTTTCGCCATATTCTCTGTTTTTTGGGCAAGGGTGGTCAACTGCTTTGCGATGGATCTCAGATCGTTGGCTACCTTTTTCATAACATGAGTCCTCCATGTAAAGGGGTGTGAGATCGTTTACCTCTTTGAATCATTATATATTGATATAAACGAGGTGCTGTTCGAAGGATCAACAACTCGGTTGTTTTTTCGATGTTTCGAGTGCCGCTTGATTCGCGGTGATAGCGGCGTTGCCGGATTGAGAATAGTCGCGGGTAGATCAAATATTGCCCGAAGGCATGTGATGAGAACAGAACGAGCAGGTGCTGCAACGCACTATGAGAATGAGCATAATGGATCGGGTGAAAAATGTCAAGCTGCCTGAATATCAATGAAAACTGGCTTGCTTGATCGCTCGGGCCGCCGGATCCTGACTACGCATCATCGCCTGAGCAACGAGGCGATGGTGCCGTTTTCCTCGGTGGGCAACACGGAACCCTGAACTACCAGACCTTGATCGGACCGGTATCCAAGTGCACAAAATCCGATTCGGAATAATAGCCGACACCGCCGGAATGAAGGCTGATGGCCAATCGGCGGATCGTCGTTGTCTCATATCCGGGAATTCGGATGTCGATGGCACGGCCCTGCATATGCAGGCTGTTTTTGGCCACACCGGGGCTGACTCTTCTCAGTGCGGCATTGGTTCGCGGTGAGCGGTAGCCGGAGATAATACTGATCGGTGAGCAGGGGCTTAACTCCACCACGATGCAATGGAGCAGATCCAGCAATTTGGTCTCTACCGGCTTGACTTCACCGGTGCGGTGGTCGCGCATGATATGGCTGATGCGCTTGATTGCACGATTGATCAACTTCCCGTTGGAGCGATAGCAGGTTTTGACTGACTCACCGGTGTGGATATTGTAAAAAGACAAAACATGATGTTCTCTTTGGCTGGGACTGACCGCCGCCATTACCGGGTGGGTGAATACGGTTGCCAGGGCCGCTGATGCCGCCACTTTAAGAAAATTTCTGCGGCTGGAGGCAAAAGAAAAAATGTCGTTCATCGGCAACATTTCCTGCGTTGCGACCCCGCCGGCCCGATGCCAGGTAAATGCGGGAGATGGTTATTCAAAGGCATTTCGAAAGTGGTGTCGCGATGCTTTTTCTTCGATCAGAGTGCGGCATCCTTACAAGCAAACATTAGGGAATAATAGGTTGGCTGTCAAGAGGGGCCGCCGGAGAAAAACCGATCCTGCTGAACCGGGCGGCACGTAAGGACGATCATACCCGACGGGCGCTATTTTCGAAAGGCTCCTTTCAGCACATTATCGGTGTCGGGGGCTGCCTTCAATTTTCGACCGCCTCGAGGTCGACAAGGCGGCAAGGTCCGGAAAAACGGCCCCGAAAATAAAGTTTTCCACCGTTCCGCCGATAAACAGATCACAGCGAACAGCGACTGAACCCACCAACGGTGCGTATCAAGAAAAGGCATCGTCATGGGTAAGGCAATGGACCAACAGGATGAGTATGAACAAAGACCAGAAGAACCAAGCCCCCGCCTTTATTTCCCGAAGAACGGGCATTGACCGGCGTTGGATCCCGTCATCGGGCCATCAGCCGGAACGACGGGGCGGAATGGACAGGCGGTCGGTCAGTGGGCGGTCCTCGGCGGCACTTCCCGAGTTATCAACTGCAGCGCCAAATACAGAACCCGTTCACGGAATTGAGGGCGGAAAAAACAATCGTGAGGAAAATCGTGCGTCCCTGGCATTTGATCAAAAAGGGTTTTCCCCGCTCCCGGAAGCCATGTCAAAACGGGGGCCGACAGAGGAGCCATGATCCCACGGCTGAAGGCGCATGACGAGACGGCAATGGCGAAAGAGGACTCGTCCACGGCCATCGGGTTTCGCGGAAAACCCGGTCCACATCGGGGGTTGCAGGCATTACCGTGGATTCCGGACGGGTTTCCGCCACGGTCGGTTCAGTCCCGCCGCCCGCAGCATTTCGATGGCCCGGTCCATGTGTGCGCCGATGTCGGCCACCCCGTGGGAATCATCTCCAGGAACAATGTCGATGCCCATTTCACAGGCTTTTTTAAGAATGGGTGCAGACAGGTAGGGTTCGTCAGCACCCTTTGACAGCGGGCGAAGATTGAAATCCAGGATCAGGTTCCAGTCTTTGACCAATTTTAAATTCCGGACGATTTTCTCCCAGATCACCGGTTTGAGCAGCCGGAGGCGGTAATCGGGGTCATAGAGGCGAATGATATCCAGATGCCCCACCACCTGCGGTCGTAATGCCCGAATCATGTCATGCTGCTGGTCGAAATAGGCCGCGTACAATCCGTCCAGCCCGCCGCAGGACGCCGCCGCGTTGTCGTAGCAGTGCTGACTGTAGTCAAAGGGGATGTCGTTGACGTGGTGAACGGACCCGACCACATAATCGGGTGAGAAGGTGTTCTCCAGTGCCTTGGCAAAGTCCAGGCTGCCGCTGTAGCTTTCCGTCTCGAATCCGACATAGATCCGGATGTCGCCTGCATATTTGGACTGCAGGTGGCGGCAGGCGGCCATGTAGTCGCTAAACCGCTCCTTCAGGTACCCGGCATCCAGCCCGGCTTTTTCCTCTTCGGGATACACGAACGCATCCGAGACCGGAGGCATGTGTTCAGTAATGCCGACCCAGGGATATTTCTGTTCGATGTAGGCCTGAACCATTTCCTCAAGGGTGTCTTTGGCATGACCGCAGAACTGGCCGCTGTGGCCCCCATGAAGCGAGACCGGGTGCAACGTGTTCATCGCTATTTCTCCCTATTTAAAAAATCCCTTTCAGCAATGATCGACGACGGGGTTGAGGAAACCGCTCGATGGCGTATCGCAGGGTGGTTCGCGGCATTCGCCGATAATGGGTCTCAAGAAAGGCCAGCAGGGCCGATTCATCGTGCTTGCCCGCTTCCCGGAGCATCCATCCGACGGATTTATGGATCAGATCCTCGGTGTCCGTCAACAGCAGGGCCGCCAGTTTAAAGGTGTCGGCCACCTGCCCGTTGCGGATGAAATGCCAGGTGGCCACGATGGCAATCCGCCGTTCCCATAAATGCGGGGATCGAACCAGCCGGTAGAGGATTCCCCTGTCCCGGTCCAGCAGGAACGCACCGACGATCGTATGTGCGGAACAGTCCACCAGATCCCAGTTGTTCACGTAGCGGGTATGTGACAGGTAGAGGTCGACGATGCCGGCCTGTTCCTCCGAGCCGGCCTTTCGGAAGTGCCGGATCAGCAGGAACAGGGCTAACTGGCGGTGCTCGTGGACAGGAGACCGAAGCAGATCCAGGACCACGGCCATGTCTTCGTTGCGGTATGTTCTGGCCAGTTTTCGCAATTCGGGAACCTTGATCCCGATGAACACGTCCCCTTCTGCGTAGCCGCCGGGTCCGGTTTTGAAAAAACGGCGCAGCGCCTTCGCTGCTTCCCGGCTGGCCATGGCGGCCATCTCGTTTTTTATGAAGGATGCCGGCGATGGCGACCCGGCAGGTGTGAAATTTTGCGCCAGCAGGTTGGTGACGGGAAGAAAATGGGGTTGGGGCAGGTCCGACCAGGGGAACCATTCCCAGCCGTCGCACTTGTCCGGTTCCTTTAAACAGGCCTCGCCGGTCGTGCGGTCGGCAACCACGAAAAGCGTCACGTAGTGCTTTTGTTCGTCTTCAAAAAAATCATTGGTATAGGGCCCCCGCCGCATGCTGACGACGGCCAGGCCGGTCTCTTCGAACAGTTCCCGCCGGGCGCAGTCCTCGATGGATTCGCCGTACTCGAGGTGGCCGCCGGGGAACTGCCAGGTGCCGGCGCCGTGGGCATTTTTACGCTTTCCCAGCAGTACCCGCCCATTGCGGACAACGATGACGGCGACGCCGATGTAGGGTCTTTTTTCCCCGTTCATGGTTCCCTGTGCATTAAAGCCAGTCTCGTCGCTCTGCCCTCACGCTTTTAAATCGTGTAAAGAATCACCAGGCATCGCGTCACCTCCGCGGACAGGCTCTTGAGCTTGTGTGGGGTATTGGAGTGGAAGTGGATGGATTCCCCTCGTTTCAATGTATGCACCCGGCTGCCCAGAGTGAATTCCAATTCGCCTTCCATCACAAAGATGAACTCCTCACCCTCATGCTTGTAGGCCACCGGCTTGTGATCGTGGTGCGGCTCGACGGTCACCATAAAGGCCCGCAGGTGGTCGTGTTCGGCACCGGAGGTCAATGTCCGATAGGAATAGTTGCGTGTCCGGTTGACGTATGCCCGGGTCCGCTGGTCACGGATCCGTTCCTTCTCTTGAGAGTTCAGAAAGGTGCCCGGATCCACGCCGTAGGCACCGGAGAGGCGGAGGATAAACGCCACAGGCGGGGCGATTTCGCCGGATTCCACACCGGCAATGAATTCCGGCGTCTGGCCGGTGGTTTCAGCCAGGTGTTCCCGAGACCAGTCCTGGGCCTCGCGCAATGCCCGGATTTTTTCTCCAAATCGGCTCCCTTTGACGGGCACCGGGACGTCGCTGCATATGTCATCGGCCAGGCGGCGCAGGACCGCCTGCCGGACCCGGGCGATCAGCAGGGGGAGAAATGTGGGTGCATCGGCCACCACGCCGATATCCGCCAGTCTGAAAATGGGCGCGGCGGGGTCCCGGTTTATGGCCACGATGGTACCGGATTCCGTGATGCCGGCCGTATACTGGACAGCACCCGAGGTCCCCACGGAAAACAGCAGATCCGGGCGGACGGTTTTGCCAGTCTGGCCGATGAGCCGGTCCTCTGCCACCCAGTGGTCCAGCACCGGCGGCCGGGTGGCGGCCACCTGGCCGGCCATGGCGGCGGCCAATTGCCGCACCTGCCCGAAATTCTCCATGCTGCCCAGCCCGGCCCCCCCCACCACGACGGTGCCGGCGTTCTCGAGATCTTCATCGGTCAGGGGGGCAGGCTTGCTGGAAACCAGACGGATTCCGCTGGCCTCGGGGATATCCGCCAGTTGAATATGCTCGACCCGGCCGGTCCGGTCCGGTTCTTTTTCACCGGCTGCCCCGTGGGACTGTACGGTGGCATAGCCGGTGCCGTGGCCGGGGGCGTAGGTAATCTCCGACATGATTTCGCCTCCCCAGGCCGGACAGAGACCCACAATCCTCCCTTTTGGGTCCGCCTGGAGGTCGACGCAGTCCGCAATCAGCCCGGCCCGCGCCCGTGCCGCCACGCGGGCGGCCAGGTCCCGGCCGAAATCGGTGAGGGGAAACAGCACCAGCCGGGGCGACTGGTCCGCGAACACGGGCCCCAGCATGTCGGCAAACAGATGCGCGGTCGGCGTGGAGAGGCGTTCGTTTTCAAGGAAGCGCACCGTATCCGCTCCCCAGGCGAAGGCGTCTTCTTCCACAGATCCCTGAACGGTGCAGGCCTCGTCTTCTGAAACGGTCAACAGACCGGTTTTGCCCGCAGTCAGAATGAACATGACCACCCGGTCTTCAGTTTTTCGGGCCAGGGCCCTGGCCTTGCTCACCACCTTGAGGCTCGCGTCCAGCAAGGGGCGGCTGCGAAGGTCGCCGAATACCCAGATCTCTTTCGTTGTCGCGTTGGTCATGGTTGTCGCCTGGAGGCTCCTTTTCGATTCCCGTTTCATCACTGGGATGGCCTTTTTAATCAGCCGGGCAATATCCCCGTTCGTTTGCGGTCAGCCGATCAGCCCCTTATCCACCAGCTGCCGGACCAGTGCATCGGCCTGCATCACCGGTGTGCCCTCGATCCATTGGCAGGTGCGCTTCCTTTTGACCGGTTTGATGGACAGCACCCGCGTGGGTGATCCGGCATCGCCCACCAGCGACGGATCGAGACCCATCTGTGCGATGGATATCGTTTCCACGGGCATGTCATCGAACGCCGACGCGAGCCCTCCCAGCGACGGATCCCGGGGGACGGCCGCCGACGGATGGATGGTGAGCGTCGCCGGGGTGGCCACTTCATAGCGCTCTTCGAACCCGTCCACTTTCCGTTCCACGATCAGACGGTCAGGGGGGCCGTCGATGCGGGTCGTTCCGGTTACCATGGGAAGGCCCAGCAACACGGCGGTCTGGGGGCCGACCTGGCCGGTATCGCTGTCCGCTGTCCGTGTTCCGAAAAGCATCAGGTCGAAAGGCGACAGGTATTGCGCCCCGGCAGACAGGGCGGTGGCTGTGGCCAGGGTGTCGGACCCGGCCAGGGCGGGATCGCACAGCAGGACGGCACGGTCTGCACCGGCGGCCAGGGCTTCCCGCAGGCTGGCTTCGGCGGTGGGCGGCCCCATGGAGAGTGCGGTTACCGACCCCCCGTGCGTCTCCTTTAACTGGAGGGCCACCTCCAGAGCCGGCCGGTCAAAGGGGTTGAGGACGCTTTTATCGGCCGTGCGAACAATTTCCCCCCTGGGCGCCTCGGTGACCACGGACTTGATGCTGACGATGATGTGCAATGCGATTCTCCTAAGGCCGGTTGGTTTTAACATCCGGATCAACTTCACGCGTACAGTTTAACGCAAAAGGGTTCAAGGATTCGAGGGGGCAAGGGTCCGGGAGAAAACCAATACGAAATAAAACCCATTTATACGCATGTCTGCCATTTCCTTTGGATCCATGGCCCCTGGAATCCTTGAACCCTTTGGTCCTCATTCCTCCATCACGCTTTTGGCTATGACCATGCGGTGGATTTCCGAGGTGCCTTCGTAAATGCGGGTCACCCGTGCGTCCCGGTAATACCGTTCCACCGGGTATGATTTGCTGTATCCGTAACCGCCGTGGATCTGGACGGCCAGGTCGGTTACCCGGGTGGCGGTTTCGGAGGCGAACAGCTTGGCCATGGCCGCCGCTTTTGAAAAGGGCAGACGCCTGTCTTTCAGCGCGGCAGCCCGATAGACCATCAGCCGCGCGGCGTCCACCTGGGTGGCCATGTCGGCGATCATGGTCTGGATGGCCTGATGTCGATTGATGGGGACCCCGAACTGATGACGCTGCCGGGCGTAACGCACCGCCTCCTCCAGCGCCGCCTGGGCGATTCCCACGGCCTGGGCGCCGATTCCCATGCGGCCGGTATCCAGCGCTGCCAGACCGATTTTAAGCCCCATGCCTTCCCCGGCCAATCGATTGGCTTTCGGCACCCGGCAGTCGTTTAATCGGATGGAGCAGACCGGGTTGGCCCGCATGCCGCACAGGTCTTCCAGGTCTCCCACGACAAAACCGGTGGCCCCGCGTTCGGCCACCACCACGCTGATACCACGGCGTCCTGCTGCCGGGTCGGTCCGGCAGAAAATAAGGCAGACGTCGGCGATGCCCCCGTTGGTCACGAAGACCTTATTGGCGTTTACCCGGTAGTCGTCACCGTCGGCCAGGGCCGTGGCTTCGATGCCGCCGGCATCGGATCCGGCGTTGGGTTCGGTGAGGCAGAAGGCCCCGATCTTCTGCCCGCCGGCCAGAGGGGGGATCCAGCGCTCGATCTGTTCCCGGGTGCCGAAGGTCATAATGGGGTATACGGCCACGCTGTTGTGTACGCTGACACACAAGCCGATGGCCCCGCTGACCCTGGAGATTTCTTCGACGATGATGGCATAGCTGACGGCGTCCAGGTCGGCGCCGCCCAGGGTTTTGGGGACTTGGATGCCGAAATAGCCCAGCCGGGCCATTTTTTCGACCACCTCCCAGGGAAATCGGGCCTCCTGGTCGATCCGGGAGGCAATCGGACGAAGCTCCCGATCACAGAACCGGCGAACCGACTGGCGGACGGCACGGTGTTTTTCTTCCAGCAGCATATCCATAAAGCGGTTTATCCTGTCCTGTCTGATTGCTGTAGGGTGAATGCAATGCTGCTGCAGCTATCAGAATTTGCGGGTAGCGTCAATGATGCCGGACGGGCCTTGATTTCAATTTCAAATTGAAGCCGCCGGCAAATGGTGATACCACCGATGGTGCACGGTGGCAGGAAACCCGAGTACGCTATGAAAAATCAATCCCCCCCATCCCGAATCTACCCTGATGCACCCCGGCCGGCGGTGGGGGCGGTGGTTTTCAAGGGGAATGCCGTACTGCTGGTCCGGCGCGGCAATTCACCCTCCCGGGGCACGTGGGCCATCCCCGGCGGCAGCGTCCGGCTGGGGGAAACCCTTCGGGCGGCGGCCGAACGGGAGGTTCTGGAAGAGACCGGTGTGGTGGTCCGGGCCGGCGATCCGGTCCTCGTTTTCGAAGCCATTGAAAAAGACCACCGTGGGGCGGTGAAATATCACTATGTGATTGTTGACCTGGCGGCCGAGTATGTCAGCGGTGTGCCCCGGGCCGGCGATGATGCGGCCGATGCGTGCTGGATCGGAGAAGATGCACTGGGCCGGCTGCCGGTGAATCCTGCCACCCGTCGCCTGCTATCGGAAAAATTCAACTTTGGGAAACCGGCATGATGAAATCAGTGAATGACCTGGAAAAAACGCAGATCCGGCAATGGGGAAGGGGGCTCGACGGCGACATCACCCTTCGATATGCCGCCAGGGGCCACTCGATGGATGCCTCCTTCGAGGCGTTTGCCCGGCAGATGGCCGAACTGGCGCCGGCGGTTCGGTTGAAAAAAGACAAGGATGCGGCCGTCCAGCGGCCCACCTTTTTTATCGGCGGCCATGTGGCCTACCAGGCCCTGCCCCTGGACCGGGAACTGGAACCCTTTTTGGCCGTTTTGGGTGACGGCGACCGGCTGGCCGACCGCATCGCACCGGATGTGCGCGCGCGGCTGGCCAGGCTGAGCGTACCGGCGCTGATCAAGGTATACATTACGTCCCACTGTCCCTTTTGCCCCGCCACCGTATCCACGCTGCTGGGACTTGCCGCCTGCAACGAACAGGTCCGGGTCACGGTGGTCGACGGGGAGCTGTTTCCGGATGCCGCCCGGGAAGATCGCATCAGTTCCGCACCCACGGTGCTTCTCGATGAGCAGTTTCGCTGGACCGGGTCCGTGGATGCCGGTGAACTGGTCACCCTGATGCTGGACCGGGATCCTGCCAGTCTGGGCGTCGAGGCGCTGAAGGGCATGGTCGAAGACGGCAACGCCGCGGAGGTGTCGCGGATGATGGCTCACCGGAAAAAGATTTTCCCCGCCTTTGTCGAACTGTTGATCCACCCTCGCTGGTCCGTGCGATTGGGCGCCATGGTGGCATTCGAAACCCTGGCCGAGGAGGATGCGGTGCTGGCCGGCGGCATTCTCGATCCGCTGGTGGCGGTTTTTGCCGAGGTGGACGACATGGTCAAGGGCGACCTGCTGCACGTCATCGGTGAGTCGGGAAACCGGGCGGCGCTGCCCTTTTTAACCGCCGTGGTCACCGGCGATTACGATGACGAAGTTCAGTCGGCGGCACAAGAGGCCCTGGAAAAACTGAAATAAATGAAATCGTGCCCACCGGATACCCGCATGGGGAATACGCTTTCCCGGTGAAAACGGCCATGTCCGTGCTCCTGCGGCCTGCACGGGCGAGACCCCATTTTTCAGGGATGTGAATGCCCTGATTCCGAGTTGCGCGTCAATCTCATGGGGTGTCGGGTCGCCCGGCACCCGGTGGCGGTCAATCCGTGGGCCCTTCCTCTGGTGGGCTCCCGTCTTTCCAGTCCCGATAGCGGTAAAGATCCTTTTCAAGAAAATAGAGGCAGGCCAGCAGAAATGCGGCATCATCCAGTTGCCCCAGGCCGGGGATAAAATCGCTGATCAGATCCGTGGGCACCAGCAGGTAGGCAACCGTCAGGACGAAGATGACGCCTGAAATCGGCGAGACGCGGCGGTAGCGCCCGCCCGCGTAGTCGCGAATCAGCATTAACAGCAGGCGCAGGTCTTCGGCGATGCGTTTGAACAGATTCATGTTGGCGGGTGTGAGTTTGGCCATTTGCGTGCCTTTTCTGGAAGGTTTCGGTTTAAAAAATACATTAACCCGGCACCGTGCTGTAACTTTTCAGCACGTCGGGGCTCTATAATGTCGGAAGATGAAAACATGCTCAGCTTCCATTCTTACCTCCTTTCACTCCTTGAGCCCCCAACGATCCCCAATGTACTCGGGGGCTCACCCTTTTTTACGGCCCGGGTCGGCTTTTTCCAGACGATCCGTTTTTTCGGCGGTTCCGTTCAGGTTCTGTCGACGGGTTTTACCCTTGAAGGGCCTGGGGGCGTTTTCCATGAACAGGTTTTAGCGAATCCGGGAGGATAAGGCAATATCCTCCCGGGCCGTGGCCCCGCCAGCCGTGTCGTGGGCGGCGCCTTCCCCTCGATTTCATTTTTCATTTTGACAATTGGCCGCCTTTGGCCTTAAATAACGGACTGTAAAAAATGACAGCCTGTGTTCCTGATCGTTATGCTGGGGACATCGTGGCAGGGTGAGGGGCAGGGCAGAAGCGCCCGCTGCCGGTCCGGGAATGTCGTTTTCGAATGCACACGGACTCGCACGCCGCCACCCAAAAGGTATTTCCGGAGAGCAATAAGATGAACACACAGACGCTGATACTGACCGTCATGGTTTTCTGGCTGGTCATGGGCCTGGCCTTTTTATCGGCCTACTCCGAAGTCAAACGCACCGGGGGAACCCTGGCGGACGCCATGCGCAACAATGAGAGTTTTTTCTTTATCATCAGCATTGTGGTGGGGCTGGTGGTCGTGGCTTTCAAACTGGCGTGATCGATCCGTTTATTGCCCCGGTCTTCATTTTTTTTCGGACAGTTTTCTGCGTTCCCCCTCGATCCAGTCAATCCGGCTCCATAACCCCTGAAGAATGCGTACCTCCCGGTCATTGAGACCGGTGCGGCCGAACAGGCGCCTGAAAGCCCGTAAAATGTGATCCGGGTTCTGGGGGTCCAGGTAGTCGGCGGCCAACAGGGTCCGGCGCATGTGCTGGAACATATTCTCCACATCTTTGGCCGGTGCGGGCACCTGGCCGCCGTCGGAAACCTGTTCGGCGTCCATGGCCGCCCGGTGAAGCCCGTAGAGCATCAGGGCGACCGCATGGGACAGGTTCATGGAGGGATAGGCGCTGTCGGTAGGAATGGTGACAAAGAACTGGCACAGGTCAAGTTCGCTGGTGTGAAGGCCCCTGTCCTCGCGGCCGAACACCAGCGCCACCCGGCTGCCGGACGACCGGGAAAGGGCAAGGGCGGCAGACTGTTCCGGGGTGATGCAGTCCTCGCGGTATTTCCCAAAACGGCGGGTGGTGCCGAACGCCAGGTGACAATCGGCCAGCGCCAGTTGCAGGCTGGGATAAACCCCTGCACGGGCCAGGATCGATTCGGCCTTGAGGGCCATCCGCCGTGCGTCCAGTGACCGGTATCCAGGGCAGGGGGCTACCAGGCGCAGGTCGTGAAACCCGAAATTCATCATGACGCGGCAAACCGAACCCACATTGAGGGGGCCCTGGGGCTCCACGAGAACAATGCTGACGTTATCCATTTTATTTTCCGGTATCCACAGCGGTCCTGAAGAAGTCGTACACGGCTAGCGTTCTCCACCACTGCGTAATTGTATCCACACCTTGGCGATCAGGAGCATCAGCGGTGCCAGGTGATAGAGCAGGTCGAACATGTCAACGGGCCGCGACAGGGTCCCGTCCTTGAGCATGATCAGTTTTTCCAGCACGTGGGGCATGGGTTTAAACGGCGCCAGCAGCATGAGAACCGTCAGTGGGCCCAAAACCACGTAGGGAATTTTTTGAATCACACGGATCACCTGAAGGCCTCCCGGGGATGAAGACGTTTCTAAATTAAGGCGCGTTTCCAGACGAGCGGGAAAAATGGCACAGTTCCTCGCTGCCTGTCAACGACCCATGCCGCGGATGAACTTCAGGAACGTGCCCCCCGGGAAGCTGAAGCCCCGTTTTTTTATCTTGTCTTTTTGCCCGGGGGCCGCTTTTGCGGCCTGGGTGAACAATATCTTTAATCATTGTCATTTATACGGTATGGAACAACCGTTGTCCGGATAGCGGCGTATTCAGGGATCTGTTTTTCGACCGGACAGCGTCGACCCTTTCACTTTGAGGATACCCCATGAAGGCAGCCAAAGATGTTATCGTGTTTCCCCTTGATGTGCCTGCTCCCGAGGCGGCCCGATCACTGGTCAGCCTGTTGGCCGACGATGTCGGCATGTTCAAGATCGGCCTTGAACTGTTCATCCGGTCGGGACCGGAACTGGTTCGCCGGATCGATCAGGCGGGCGGCGCCCGGGTGTTTCTGGACCTGAAGCTTCACGATATCCCGACCACCGTCAGGCGGGCCATGGCCCAGGTGGCCGAACTGGGCGTTTATTTTGCAACGGTTCACTGTGGTGACAGCCAGGCCATGCTGGAGGCGGCCGTGGAAGGGGCCGGGGGCCGGGTGAACGTGCTCGGTGTGACCGTGCTGACCAGCATCTCTCCCGCTGACGTGGCCCGGGCGGGATACCGGCAACGCTATTCGACCGACCTGCAGCGGTTGGTGATGAAAAAGGCGGGTATGGCCAGGGATGCCGGATGTGACGGCGTGGTCTGTTCCGGCATGGAAGTTGAGGGCATCAAGGCCGCTTTCGGGGGAGGCTTCATGGCCGTGACGCCAGGCATCCGCCCGGCAGCCGGCGGTGTGGCGGCCGACGACCAGTCCCGGGTTGTCACCCCGGCCATGGCCATCCGGCGGGGCGCCGATTACCTGGTGGTCGGACGGCCCATACGGGACGCCGCCGACCCCCGGGCCGCTGCAAGGGCTATCGCTGCAGAGATTCAGAGGGCCTGGGACGAGCAGAGGAAAAGCGGTGGTTCGAAATGCTGACCGGCCTTGTTTTGCAGGGTTAAGGAAAAGGGGCGCGCCAGGTTGTCCGCTTTCAACCGCCGGCCTACCCGGCGATATACCGCCACCATGACAGGGCCAGCACCGCAGCGCATACCAGAAGCACGAAACGGATTTGTTCCGGGGAGAAACGCTTCATCGGGCCGCTACGGTACCGGGGAATAAACTGGGCCGACGCCATGGTCGTGATGGTTGCTAATCTTCTTTGTCCAACCCGAAGGCCGTGTGCAGGACCCGGACGGCCAGTTCGGTGTATTTTTCCTCGATGATACAGGAAATCCGGATCTCGGACGTGCTGATCATGATGATGTTGATGTTTTCCCTGGCCAGGGCATTGAACATCAGCGAAGCGACGCCGGAATGGTTTTTCATTCCTACGCCGATGACCGACACCTTGGCGATGTCAGGATCGCCGAACACTTCTTCCGCTCCGATTTGTTCAGCAATCTGTTCCTGGGTCCGCATGGCCCGCTTGTAATCCGCCTTGGGTACGGTGAAGGTGAGGTCCGTCTGCCCGGTGGCCCGCGTATTCTGGATGATCATGTCCACCAGGATGCCGGACTCTGCAATCGGGGAGAATATTTTGGCCGCGATACCGGGCTGGTCGGGTACTTTTTTCAGGGTAATGCGGGCCTGATCGAGATCATGGGTTACGCCGGAAACAACCAATTGTTCCGTGACGGAATCTTCCTGGACAACCATGGTGCCTTCCTCCTGGGAAAATGATGATCGGACGTGGACGGGGATATTGTATTTCTTGGCGACACCGACCGAGCGGATCTGCAGAACCTTGGCACCTAGGCTGGCCATGTTCAGCATTTCGTCGTAAGAGATCTCCTTGATTTTTCTCGCGCGGGGGCAAATGTTCGGATCGGCTGTATAGATGCCATCCACATCCGTATAGATTTCGCAAATGTCGGCATTCAATGCGGCTGCGATGGCCACTGCCGACGTGTCCGATCCGCCCCGGCCCAGGGTGGTGATGTTGCCCTTGATATCAACGCCCTGAAAACCCGCCACCACAACGATGTTTCGTTTCGCCAGCAGGCGCTTGATGCGGTCGGTCCCGATCTCAAGGATGCGGGCGTTGCCGTATTCGCAGTCGGTGACCACTTCGGCCTGGTGACCCAGCAATGACTGGGCGTCGGCTCCCATGTCTTTGAGCATCATGGCCAGCAGGGCCGCGGTGGTCTGCTCGCCCGTGGCCAGCAGTACATCCAGTTCACGACGGTTTGGAATCTCGGCGGCCTCGTTGGCCAGGCCGATGAGGTGGTCGGTGACGCCGGCCATGGCGGACAGGATGATCACCACATCGTTTCCCTCGGCGTGGGTTTTCAACGCACGGTTGGCGACGTTTCGAATCCGCTGGGTGTCCGCAACCGATGTGCCGCCGAATTTTTGAACAATCAATGCCATACTTTCCTACCTTCAATGCCTGCGTATCGGTATCAAAATCAGACCGCTATGGAGGGATGATCAAATGTCGATGTCATTTAACAGATCCGATGGGTCAAGTCCATATGCAATTATGCGAATCGATCGGGCGGCGTCGCCGGTAACGCTGAAGAACAGGTCCAGACGGCAGGGGGGCCGGTCGGCGGGATGCAGCCGACCGGCCCATTCCACAGCGACGATGCCGTTTTCCTCGAAAATATCTCTCAGCCCGATCTCGTCCGGATCCACCGGTTCCGGCAATCGGTAAAGATCCACATGAATAAACGGCAGCCTGCCGGGGTACTCGTTAACGAGGGTATAGGTCGGGCTGGTCACGGTGCAGGATTCCGGAACGCCCGCCCCGCGGGCAAGACCCTGGGCAAAGGCGGTTTTACCGCTGCCCAGGTCCCCGAACAGCAAAAGGACAAGACCGTGTTTCAGCCGACGGCCGATGGCCTCACCCAGGGCCACGGTCTGGTGGTGCGCATGGGTATTGAATATACGGTTGCCCCGGGCGTCTTGATGGTGTGGCGTGGCGTTCATTTTCAGATCGCTTCCGTGTCGTAAAACAGCGGGTCGAGCGCGGGCCAGGAGAGGGGGGCGTCTGTAGTGAGAAGCGCTTGCATCGTCCGGGGAAGGGCGTTCATGACTTCCGTGGCCAGATAACCCGTCGGTGCCGTCCGGCGGGCCAGCCGGTCTGCCGCCGCCCCATGCAGGTATACGCCGGCTCTTGCCGCGGCGCCGGCTTCCATGCCCTGGGTGAGCAGGCCGGCTATGAGGCCGGTGAGCACGTCCCCCATGCCGCCGGCAGCCATGCCGGGGTTGCCCGTGGGGTTGACGAAAACGGTGCCGTCCGGGTCCGCGACCACCGTTGCCGCTCCCTTGAGCACCAGGTGGACCCGGTGTTGCCGGGCAAAAGATCGTGCATGACCGACGCGGTCAGCTTGAATCTCAGCGGTTGAATGGCCGCTCAACCGGGACATCTCGCCTGGATGGGGGGTGAGCACCATGGGAGACGGGCATTTGGATAACACCGACGGGTTCGCTGCGATCAGGTTGAGGGCGTCCGCGTCCATGACCAGGGGAACCGGACTGGCTTCGATCAATCGGTTCAGCAGCCGGCCTGTCGACCTGCCGGTTCCGAGTCCCGGTCCCACGGCCAGGCATCGTTTGTCCACGATCAGGGACATCACGGTTTCCCAGGCGGACTCATCCAGGGCCATTTCCGCCGTTTCCGGCAATCCCACGGTCATGGATTCCGTGACCATGGTTTCCAGAACCGGGTTCAATGATCGGGGGATTCCCAGCGTAACCAGACCTGACCCGGCGCGCATGGCTGAAGTTGCGGCCATGGCGGCGGCGCCGGTTTTCCCGGGTGAACCGGCCAGGAGGAGCAGATGGCCGGTGTGGCCTTTGTGGGCCGCTGCCGGTCGGACGGGAAACCGCTTTTTCAAGGCGCCCGGGGTGATCAGGCGCTGTCGGCAGCCCACCTCGGCGGCCACGGTGGGGGGGATGCCGATTTCGATGACCTTCAGACGGCCGGTAAGTGTGCGTCCCGGGTAGGCCAGGTGGCCGACCTTGGCAAAACCGAAGGTGGCCGTGGCGGTGGCCCGAATGCTGACCCCACAGCGCTGCCCGGTATCGGCATTCAGGCCCGAGGCAATGTCCACGGAAAACACCGGGCGCTCCTGCCGGTTGATGAAATCGATGGCCGTCCGAAAATATCCGCGCACATCCGATCGCAGGCCCGTGCCCAGGATCGCATCGATCCAGATGTGCTGATCGCGCATGAGCGGTGCGTGGGCGTTGAACGCCGACGCGTCGGTCATTTCCACCACCGGTACGCCCATGGCCTCGACCAGCTTCAGGTTGGCGGCGGCGTCACCCTTGACGCCCGCTCTTCTGGCCAGCAGGAAGACCGTTACGGGAATGCCTTTCTGGTGAAGATACCGGGCCATGACGAAGCCGTCCCCGCCGTTGTTGCCCGGCCCGGCGGCAACGCCGACGGCGCCCGGGCGGTGCCGGTGGACCGAATCCAGAAAAAAAGCAGTTGCTCCGCGGCCGGCATTTTCCATGAGCACGCGTCCCGGAATGCCAAATGATTCGATGGTGGCCCGATCCATCCGCTGCATTTCATCTGCCGTGACCAGGTACATATTCTTTCCCCTTCAGGATTTCTTGCAGGCATCACCTTTTTTACAATGGTTAAACGAAAACCCCTGCGGATTCAGCGAACCGGAATGTCCTTGCTTCAAGAGCAAACGGTCTGGAATGTTGATTCTGTCTTGTGTGATTCAAGGGCTATTGGAATTTCTGGGCACCGAATCAGTTCCGGCATGACGAAGAACGCAGGACTGCCCGGATCTTACAACCCGTTAATCAACTCGCGCATTTCCCTGACCGCCCGGTCCAATCCCACCAGCGCAGCCCTGGAAACGATGCTGTGGCCGATGCTGTACTCATCGATTTCAGTCAGGCCTCTGAAGGCCTTGATGGTGTTGTAGCACAGACCATGGCCGGCATTGACACCCAGTTTAAGTTTTTTGGCCAGTTTGGCCGCATCCACGATCTTTGAAAACGCCTGTCTGCGCCTGGCGTTGCCCATTGCTTCGCAATAGGCCCCGGTATGGATTTCGATCATGTTGGCACCCGCCTGGTGAGCCAGTTTGATCTGCTCCGGCTCGGCATCGATGAAAATACTCACGGGAATGCCATTGTTCTGCAGGGCGCCGATGGTCTCGCCGATTGACTTGTTGTGGACGATCAGGTCCAGTCCGCCTTCGGTGGTGACCTCTTCCCGGTTTTCGGGAACCAGGGTGACCAGTTCAGGCCGCACATCCAGGGCAATCCCCACCATTTCGGATGTGGCCGCCATCTCCAGGATAAGCTTGGTTTGGATCACCTTGCGGAGCAGTCGCACATCGCGGTCATTGACGTGCCTGCGGTCTTCTCGCAAATGGCAGACGATCCCGTCCGCACCGGCCAGTTCGGCCAGCAGGGCGGCTGCAACCGGATCCGGATAATTCACTTTCCGGGCTTCTCTCAATGTGGCGATATGATCGATGTTCACTGCCAGACCTGCCATGCTTAATCCTCCTTGCCAATCAGTTCCATCAATTCGTCGCTTTTCCGTTCCATGACCGCCGCCTCTTCTTCCGAGTTGACATGATCGTAGCCGGCCAGATGAAGGATCCCATGAATCAACAACTGGTCGAACCGTATCGCCATGGCCATGCCGGCGTCAGCGGCTTCGCGATGCGCCGTGTCGGCGGAAATCACCACGTCACCCAGAAGGTCCGGTGTGATGCCGGCAAACTGGCCTTCCTGCATGGGAAATGAAATGACGTTGGTCGGGCCGGCGTGGTTCAAATAGGTCAGATTCAGTTCTGCAATCTGGTCGTCATCCACGATCAGGATGGACAGTTGGGCCTCATCAGGATAACCCAAGGCGCTTAAAATGCGCCTGGCGGTCGTCTGGATTTTTTGTGCGGACAGCCTGTGGCGGCTTTGCCGGTTTTCGATCAACACTTCCATTTTTAGCCTTTCCGGAGGTGATGCTGGCGGAGTCCTGGTATTCGATCCGATGGTGATGGATGCCGTTCAATATCTTGTTGAAGCTCCGTGCAATCAGGTGAAGGTCTTTGAGCGTCAGTTCACAATGGTCCAGCTGGCCATCGGAAAAGACCTTGTTGATCAGGTTCTGAACCAGTCCCTGGATTCGCGACGGGGTCGGGTTTTCCAGGGTCCGTGAGGCCGCTTCGACAATGTCCGCCAGCATGACCAGACCGGCTTCGCGGGTCTGGGGGCGTGGACCCGGATACCTGAAATCATCGATATTGACCGCGTCCGCGCCCTTGACGGTTTTCGCTTTTTCAAAAAAATAGCTGATCAGGCTGCTGCCGTGGTGCTGCTGGATCGTATCGATAATCGACTGGCCAAGTTTGTGATCACGGGCGATTTCGACACCGTTTTTCACGTGGGCAATCAGGATCAGCGCCGACATGGAGGGCGCCAGCTTATCGTGCTTGTTCCTGCCATTGGCCTGGTTTTCGATGAAATAGAGGGGCTGCTTCAATTTGCCGATGTCATGATAATAGCCGCACACTTTGGCCAGGATGGGGTTGGCACCGATTTCGGTGGCTGCCGCCTCAACCAGCGACCCGACCACAACGCTGTGGTGATAGGTCCCCGGTGCTTCCAGCATCAGCCTGCGCAGGATGGGCTGGTCCAGGTTGGCCAGCTCCAGCAGGGTGATGTCGGTGGTATAGCGAAAGACCATCTCCACCACCGGTGCCATGCCGGCCGTTATGATGCCTGCTCCGATCCCGCCCAAAAAGGCAATGGTCACATCGAATGGCAGCGTGGCCCATGAAGCGGTCCCCAGGTAAACATCGATGACCACAGCCAGAAAGGCATTGAGCACCCCCAGCTTGGCGCCGGTCTTGATGATGATTTTTCTTTCCCGACAATCCTGAAGCCACCAGGACGCCATGGTGCAGCTCAATATGAAGAAGATGAATGTTTCCAGGCTCCCCTGGAGCAGCATGGATGCGCACAGGGCCAGGGCCAGGGCAAAAATCAATGCGGTTTCCCGGCCCATGAACAGGCAGACGATCATGGCACCGGCCGCAAGGGGGATGCCGAATCCCACCGGTGAGACCGGGTGGGACAGGGCCATGCCCAGAAACCAGGCGTCAGGCAGCGTGGTTGAAATTTTAACCACGATGATAAATGCCACCATGATGCAAGAAAGAAACAGGAGGTCCTTATTCGCGTAATTGGCGGATTCCATCCGGCCTTTGAGCCGGACCTGGTATTGAATGATCAAGATGGCGGTCAGCAGGGCCACGGCGCCTGATCCGGCAAGCGGCACCCGGTGGGCGTCGGCCTGGTCTTCGACGGCATTGAGTTTTCGAATCTGCAGCGCCGTCACCCGTTCGCCCTCCCGCAGCAGCATTTCACCTTTTTTAATCATGTAGAGCACCGGCTTGATCTTTTCTGCCGCCGCTTTTTTGCGTGCTTCCGTTTCGTGGCTGTTCGCGGTGATGTTGGGCTGGATCATCCGCTGGGAAAAATCCACAATCAGATTGAGCAGGGCATAGTTTTTCCCTTTTAAAATGGGGTCGCCGACAACCCGGACCATGGTTTTGGCCTGGTCCGGTCCATAAAACTGCTTCAGGTTCAGTACGTGGGTTTCCGTCAGGGTTTCCAGGTTGCGCAGGGTAATGCCCTTTTCCGACTCCCTCAACAAAATCTCTTTGTTGGCCACCACGCCGGTGGAAAGGACCTGGGTGATGATGGTGGTCAACAACCGTGCGATATCCTGAGAAAAACCATGTTCGGTTAGGATGGAAAACGCCCCGTTGCTGATCGGAGCACCGAACAGGTCTTCGAACAGCCCCTTGTGGGCCAGCATCCGTTCTTTAAGCGGCACCCGCGGCAGATCGGGGACATCGTCCGGATCCACTGGCGCATCGTCCGGTGTGGGCAGAGGAACCGGCGACGTCCGCCAATTGGTTTCCAACTGGCTGGCTTCCTTCTCATAAATGGCCCGCAGCCGGTCGAAGGCCTCGGTAAGCCGGTCGACCGTTCCTTTGAGGATCTTGGGATTGAGGTCATGGACGGTGGCCACGCCGTCCACTGCCTTCCGGCGATTGGCTTCGGTGGCTGCTTTGTCTTCGATGAAGAAATCTTCTTCCGCCTTGATATCGGTCTTGGCGACGTCGCCGATCGCATAGCGGTGTTTCTTGATGACCAGACCCGGGTAAAGACCGGTGGCGAATATGGCAACGATGAGTGCCAGCAATGCCCAACGGATGTGGGGACTCAGGCTGAAAAACCGATCGATGGATTTCTTTTTGCGATCACGAATCATAGGCTGACCACTTGGCGGTGCCGGCAGACCCTTCGGCCGCCCCGCCTGTCACTGCTTCGGCAGGATCGTTTCCGGGCGCGATTAAGCGTTGCCGCGACTGGCTTCGAGCATTTCGTAGGCATTGATAATGTCCTGGACCAATCGATGGCGAACCACATCCTGCCGGGTAAAGTGGATGAACTGGATGGCTGTGATCGGCGTTAAGATATCTTTGGCCTCGACAAGCCCCGATGATTTGCCCGTCGGCAGGTCGATCTGGGTGATATCTCCGGTAACGACAGCCTTGGAATTAAATCCGATCCGGGTCAGAAACATCTTCATCTGTTCAGTCGTTGTGTTTTGGGCTTCATCCAGGATGATAAAGGCGTCGTTGAGGGTTCTTCCCCGCATAAAAGCCAATGGCGCAACTTCAATGACCCCATTTTGCATCAGTGCGCCGACTTTTTCAAATCGCATCATGTCATGCAGGGCATCATAAAGCGGCCTGAGATAGGGATCGACTTTATCCGTCAGGTCCCCCGGCAAAAAACCCAGTGATTCGCCGGCTTCCACGGCGGGTCGGGTCAGGATGATTCGGTTGACCGTCCCTTTGGTGAGAGCGGATACCGCCATGGCCATTGCAAGGTAGGTCTTCCCCGTCCCGGCAGGACCGATGCCAAAGACGATGTCGTAATTCCGGATGGCTTCAATATAGGCTTTCTGGCTCTGGTTTCTCGGGGTGATGGCGCGTTTTTTGGCTGTTATGAAAACCGTATCCAGAAAGATCTTTTTCAGATCTGCCGTGTGGTTCTCGCGCAGAATGCGCAGGGCATAATCAATATCATTGGGATAAACGGGATATTTTTCCTTGAGCAGGCCGTAAAGCTGTTCCAGCACTCTGCGGGAAAGATCCACAACCACGTCTTCCCCCTTGAGATGTACCGTGTTCCCCCGGGCATGAACGACGATCCCCAGCAGGTCCGCAAGACGCTTGAGGTTGCCGTCCTGCTCACCAAACAGCTGTCGGGCCAGTTCATTATCGGAAAAAGTCAGGCGGGTTTGCTTATTTTCCTTGCATGCGTCCATGAATCGTACGGTTTTCCCTCGTGTATGCCATTCAGATTGCCAATCAGTATGAATCGACCCCGGTCATTTGTCAAACCACCAGCCATGCCGTTTCAGCATCCAGGGTAGCTGGCCTTGGAATATCCGACTTTTCGGGGGAATGCAAACGCCAAATCCCCCTTTCCTGTGCCGGTGAAAATGCTTGACTGGGAAATACCGCTCTGGTACCCTTGCTCACTTAAAATTTAATGAACAACCTGTTTTTATTAATGTTTTTAATGTCGGGGGATGCTTGTGAAGGGCGTCGAGCCCTTCCACGATACCGGTAACTGACTTTTCCCGGCAATGGCGTCGTTTCACCCTAAGGACGATTATGAATCCTTTTGATATCCTGATTGTCACGATCCTCACCTATGGATTGATTCGTGGCATTTTCAGAGGGTTGGTCAGGGAAATCTCCTCAATTGTCGGTGTGTTGGGGGGGTTCTATGCCGCTTATTCCTATTATCCCCATGTGGCCAGATTGATTTCTCCCTGGATTTCGAACCCGGTTTATTTGAATATTGTAAGCTACATGGCGATTTTTTCGGCCGTGGTGATAATTGTCGGGATTCTTGCCGTGGTCATCAAGTATCTTCTCAATATCGCCTATTTGGGCTGGGTGGATCGCGTGTGCGGTGCCCTTTTTGGAGTGCTTAAGGGCGGGCTGGTCAGTTGTGTCCTGTTTATTGTGCTGACTGCCTTTTTACCCAAGGGCGCGCCGCTGATTAAAAACGCAACCCTCGCCCCGTATGTGTCAACGGTATCCGAGGTCATGGCAAAGGTCCTCTCAAAAGATATGAAAGATAATTTTATAATTAAAATAAAGGATTTTCAAAAATCTTGGCAGACCCGATAACCCCACCCCCATCGACCCCAGTCGATCGTCTTTTTGAATTGATTCAAACCCTTAGAGGTGAAAACGGCTGCCCGTGGGATAAAAAACAGACACCGGATACCATGGCCCGTTATCTTATCGAAGAGGTTTACGAACTGGTGGATGCTATTGTTTCAAAAAATGCGGCCGCCGTTTGCGAAGAGGCCGGCGATGTGTTGTTCCAGCTTCTTTTTGTCATTCACCTGTTCGCGGAGGCCGGTCAATTCGGCCTCCCTGAAGTGGTTGAAAAAAATATTGAAAAAATGGTCCGCCGGCACCCCCATGTCTTTGGCGATGTCTCTGCCCGTACCCCGGAAAAGGTCAGTGAAAACTGGGAGAAAATCAAGCGGAAGGAAAAGGGCGATGCCGGAAGTCCTTCGGTTTTGAGTTCCATCCCGCAGAGCCTGCCTGCCCTGCTCAGGGCGTCGATGGTGTCGGAACGGGCGGCTAAAACCGGGTTTGACTGGGATGATATCCACGGGGTGATGGATAAAACGATGGAAGAGTGGGCGGAGTTCTCAACAGAGGTCAATAACACGGTCGCCGGGGATGGCAGCGATAAAACGGCCATGGAATTCGGTGACGTTCTGTTTACGATGGTAAATGTTGCGCGCTTTGCCCGCATCCATCCGGAAACCGCGCTGACCCGATCCATTCAAAAATTTGAAAAACGGTTCACCTATATGGAAGAAAAAGCGGTGGAATCGGGGCGGGACATCGGCAGTCTTAACCTGCAGGAAATGCACCGTCTATGGGATGAGGCCAAGGGGCGCCTCGGCTGACCGCGTCACTGGTTTTCACGTTCCGTCAAAAACAACGAAACCTGCAACATTAAAAGCCGGCTGCGTCGCCGGCTTTGATTTTATGGGACGCCGCACATTAAGCGAGTTCATCGATGGGCTTTTTTTCCGGCGGCAAACGGACGATCACATTTCCGTTTTTATCGTATTTCTCAAAGAAAATATTCCCGTCCTCCATGTTGTAGCCATCGGTTTTTTCCCTCTCATCGGCTTCTGGCTTTGAACTTTCCTGAGAACTTTCAACGGGGCGCTCCTTGACGGCCTTTTCGACCTTTTCAAGGGCGAGGTCCTTGTGCTCCACGGCCAGGTTGCTGTCTGTTCGCGTCGTCATTCTGACGGCTGATTCGCCAATTGTTTCTAACATGGCAATACCCCCTTTGTTTTCTACAAACGTGTTTGCCGTTGCCGGATGTCGTCCTCTCATCGACACCGGTTTGCAGCCTTTCCTTTAAACTGTTTTTTCAGCTTTTCGGTTTACGGCAATTTTGGCCAGTTCATCGAGTCGATTCATTAGCACCTGCGAGTCGTCAACCGGGATGGATCGGGTCTCCTTTTGATTATCCCCATCGATCGTGTTGAAAAAAAATGAATTTTCCCTGCGCGCCCTGTGCACCTCTTTTTCTGTGTCTTGCGTCTGCCCGGCCGCTTCGCTGCCAAAGGCGAAACCGGGATCGACCGTGGTGATTTTTTTGATCACCGAATCGGCTACTTTTTCAATTATGGACTGGCTTTTACCTTCCGCTGAAAGGGTGACCGCGTCCGAATCGGTGGTTTGGGGATTCATCTGCTGGGGGTGATTTGATTTGCCCTGGCTTAATTGCCTTCGATAGACCTTCAAGACGTTATGAATCTGATAGCTTTGAATCTGCATTTGGGTCCCTCCGATAACCATATCGGCATGCCGCAACCATTCTTTAGAAAAAAAGATGATTTTTTTAACCCTAATTGTCCGTTGGCTGTGATGGAGCGTGGGGAGGGGGTCAGATGGGGGTGGATTCTGTTGCCAGTGTCGAAAAATAAAGGCGAATGAATGACAGGTGGCTTTCAAAGGCGATAGGCGGTAAGTCGCCAGTGTCAAAAAAATCAACCTCGGCGGCATCGTCGCCGGCCCTGGCCGTGCCCCGGTAGCGGGAGACCAGGTATCCGATCAGCAAAATGGAATCATAGAGGGTGCCGGGACTGGTTGTGGCACCGATAAGGGTGTTTACCCGACCGGTCAGGCCGGTTTCCTCCCGGAGTTCACGAAGGGCTGCCTGCTCCGGCGTCTCACCGCACTCCACAAACCCGCCGGGCAGGCACCACATTCCCTGTTTCGGCGGGACGCGGCGTTTCACGAGCAGGATTTGATCGTGGCCATCGATGAGCACCACGCAGGCAGCCGGCACCGGATTTTCATAGATGGGCGTTCGGCAACCGGGACAATACAGGCGCCTCCTCCCCTGGACGTGCCTGTTTTCAAGGGGGGAGGCGCAGAAATGGCAATATTGCCGGGTTCGTTTTTCCATGGAAACCATTGCTTACTTTTTCCTGGGCGTTCTCTGCAGGCGAACCATCGCTGCCATCCGGCCCATGTCCTAATGGGCCGCCTGCCGATGGGGGCCGGGCAAACCGCTCGTCGGATGGCGTAACGTCGGATCAGTCGTCAAAATCCCCCTCAGGCCCATCGTTTCCTTCAATGGATTTAGCCCGCTGGACGATCTGTTCCGATGTCCATGCCGACGGGTCTTCAATCCGCCGGGCTTTGGGCCCCGGATCAAAGCTACTGGTTTCCAGAATGGTCTCGATGGCCAGGTCGGCGGTATCCTGGGCATTGAATACATTGACCAGCATGTTGTAAACGAAGGATTCCACCCGACGTTCCATTCTTTCCCGGATTTCCCGCGGAAGTCCCAGGAGCTTGTTTTCGAAGGGCAGGTTCAGTTTTTTGTAGTTGCCGCCCTTCCACCCTTTCTCGTCCGCATAGGCAACCATTTCTGCCCACATGGCGTCCGTGACGCCCTGGTCGCCGGCTTTGATGAAATTGCCCTGGTCGTCCAAAGCGGCATTGCCGTCATCATTGACTTCGAGTCCCCACGAGATCATTTGCAGGGCGGTGGCGACGTTGGCCTTGGTGGTATTGGTGCGGTTGGCGATTTCCCGAAGGCGCTGCGAACTGTTGCCGGAGGTGCCATGCTGTGCACCCGACACATGGTACGGTGCCAGAGCCTGGTGGATCTTTTGGGTCAGGTCCACCTGGATGCCCTGGCCGCTGGCTTCGAGGCCGTGAACGGTACCGTTGTTCAGGGCAATCCAGTTGGGGAAAATGTCATGCGCATTGAGTCCCTGGATCAGGAAAAGGGCCTCATCCTTGGTGGACAATCCCAATTTACCCTTGATTTCACCAATTTCAGTTTCCAGGCCCGACCATTCGGGGATAAAGGGCTTCAATTCAAGGTTGGTCAACAGGTTCTGGTCATCCGGAAGATGGGATGCGTCGATGGCAATGGAGGTGATGCCCGCTTCAAACATGGTGGGAATTTCCGTTTTGGCCGCCGGGATATCGTCTCTGCTTTTAATGCCATAGTGATCCGCATGCAGCGCCACGGGAATGGTAATGCCCAGTTCATTGCATGCCGCATCCACAATACGCGCAATATTCCAGTAATTCACCGCACAATAGGCGCTGGCGCCCCCCTCGGAACGGGCAATCTCAACGATCAGCGCCGAATTTGCCCGCTGGGCGGCTTTCAGTGCACCGCGAATGACAAATGCATTTCTGCCGTTGGCGGCGATGCAGATGGCCTTCTTTTTCTTGATCATGGCCAGGTCAATGATTTTGCCGCTGACCAGAAGCGCTTTTGAATGGGGAAACAATGTCTGGATATTGGGCGGACGGCCGACTGAAATCGCTTTGGATAAGTCAGTGGATGATGTTGCCATGGATTCCCTCCTTGAATGATTTTCTCATGGTAAGATGATTGTGATGGATGGAAATGTTTGACGTGAGAATACGATCCGCATTCGGATGATCAACTGAAAAAGAGAACGATGTCCAGCACCGGGGATCGCTTCCCAGTCGGCAACGCAGCGGCAAGCCGATGGCAGATTGTTGTAATCAATCGGTTTGAGGTGGCGTTTTTGATATAATCTCTTGGTTGTACGCTTTTATTTTTTCATTGAAACGGTTCAATTGCGTTTCGTATTGTTTCGTTTTGTCGTTGTATGCGGATATCTTTTCGTTCAGGAGCGCCCGCGCTTCAAAACTGTCGGCCTCTGTTTTTATCTGTTCAAGTTCTTTTCTTTCTTCCATCAACTGCTGGTAACGGGCGTCTAAATCCGCCTTCTCCTTTTCCAGGGCTTCCCGGCTTAAGGCATCCGCTGGTGCGGGGGTATCCGCCGTCACGGCCCCGATGGCAAGCGACGCTTCCGGTCGGGTCTCTTCGGCCGGTGCGGTGTCCGGTTCCGGGGGTGTTTCTTCCACGCTTTCGAAACGCTGGGCGGAAGGCCGTTGTTCTTTCGGGACCTGGCTCAGATCATCTGTCCAGCGTTTCTGTCCGTTTTCGTCGACATACTTATAAATTTCGGCGCACGCCGGTAGAACCAGCGCACAGGAAATAATCAAAAAAAATGCCAGCTCAGCTTTTTTCATGAAAAAGGCCCTTCTTATGGGATAAAATCGGAATGCCTGTCTGTATTGATAACCCTTTGAATGCCCAACTATAATGTCCTATCCCGTGAGATGTCAAGCACCGACCACGGCCAATCCGCCATCCTGCGCAACACGTTGGCGGAACGAACAATCGTTTGACAATGGAATCAGCTTGTGTAGATTGAGCGATGTCGCTTTGCGGCCACATGTTTACACGGTTCAGGATAATCACGGATCCCATGAGCAGGGAACCTTACAGAAAGAATAGGCCAATGTCTTCGATCATTCGGACGATGATTCTGCTTTTTATCGTGGTTTTCGCGGGGTGCGCGCCCAAACCATTGCCGGTGTCCATTCCCGGACCGGCTCCTGAAATGCCCGGCTATACGGCTTTCCAGAATGCCGAGCGCGCCTTCGAAAACGGCCTCTACGCCGAAGCGCTGGAAGGATACAACACGCTGTTGAACGAGGCCTACGACGGCCCTTTTGTGGATGCGGCCTTGTTGAAAATAGGAAAGATATTCAGGCTTACCGGCCGTGACGACGACGCCCTGGCCGTCTTCGCCCGTCTGGGACAAGAATTTCCCGACAGTGCTCTGGTTTCCGATGCCCGGCTGGAAATTCTGCAAGTCCTGTACGACGGTGGCCGTTTCCAGGCGGTGGTCAGGACCGGGACGGCTTTTGTCGGAGCCACCGATTCTCCCCTCCAGCGGACACCGCTTCTTTTCATTGTTGCGGATGCCTATTCGGCGCTGGGTGCTCACCTCGATGCGGCCCGCTCATATTACCACGCGTTGAACGCTGTTTCCGGTGAGGACGCGGACAGGGTTTGGACCCGATTTAAAAAAACGGCGGAACAACTCAGCGCCGACGATATCCAACTGATGATTGCCGGGGTGACGGATCGGCGCACCATGGGGTTTTTGCTATACCGGCTCAGCATGGCGTTCATCCTGGATGAAAACTACGATGATGCAATGGATGTCCTGACGGCCTTTGTGGCGCGATTTCCCGACCACCCCGACTATCAGGATGCTTCTGACATGATCCATTCCCTGACGGAACGCGCGCGCTTTACCCCTTTTACGGTCGGTTGCGTGCTGCCCCTTTCCGGCGCTTACGCCATATACGGGCAGCGGGCGCTGAACGGCATCGAACTGGCATTGAGCCAGTCGGGTGAAGCGGGTAACGGCATTCCTTTCAAACTGGTTATAGAGGATTCCCGGTCCGATCCCGGTGCATCCGTCAAGGCGGTGGACCAGCTTGATGAGCAGAAGGTCGGCGCTATCCTCGGGCCTATGTCCGCATCCGAAACAGCCGCCGCCAGTGCGCAGGCCAGGGGGATTCCGATCCTCGTTTTTACCCAGCGGGAGGGCATACCGGATATCGGCACATATGTGCTGAGGCATTTTATCACCCCGGACCTGCAGGTTCGCGCCCTGGTGTCCTTTGCCGTGGAAGAACTGGGGGCCAGGCGGTTCGCCATCCTTTACCCCGAGGAAAACTACGGCCGGCGATACATGAACCTGTTTTGGGATCAGGTGATCGAACACGGGGGCGTGGTGAACGGTGTCGAGGCGTATGATCCCGCCGGGACCGATTTTGCCAAACCCATAAAAAAACTGGCTGGCATCTTCTACGACGTACCCGGTGATCTGGCCGAGGACGGTGTTCCAAGGCTTCGCCCGCCGCTGCTGAGCCTCATGGCCGGGCTGGAACCCTTTGCCCCCGGGCTGATCGATGACCCCGTCGAGCGGATCAGCGGTATTCCTTTGGCGCGTGACGTCATTGACGGGCTTGGACGGCGATCTCCGGACAGGGATGACCAATGGCATCCCATCCTGGATTTCGACGCCGTTTTCATTCCCGATGCGCCGAAGAAAGCCGGGCTGGTCATTCCGCAGCTGGCCTATTACGATATCCGTGATGTTTTTCTGCTTGGTACCAACTTATGGAATTCCCGAACGCTTTTGGATATGTCCGGCGATTACATGAAAGGCACACTGATCGTCGACGGTTTTTTTGCCGAAAGCCAGGCCCCGCGGGTCAAGAATTTTGTAGCGGCCTTTCGGAGCGCCTTTGGCCGAGGGCCGGGAATCATCGAGGCGATGGCCTACGATAGCGCCATGATGGTGTTTCAGACCATGCGGCAGACGGCCACCGACTCAAGGCGGGCGCTGAAAGAGGCCCTTCTTCGTCTTTCGGATTACGAAGGGGTGTCCGGTCGTACCAGGTTCGCACCCAACGGAGAGGCCGATAAGACCCTGCAGATGCTCCGGATCAAGCGGGGGCGATTCGTCCAGGTCCAGCGAACCCCGGAGGCCGAACCGGTCGTGGAAATGCAGTAGACCGTGTCTGGTCGGTAACCATGAATTTTTTCCATTTCCTTTATATTCTTCTGGGGGCCGGGCTTGGCCTGATCGTCCTGCCAGCCGTCTGGTGCCTCGGGAGGAAAGACCCGGAACGAAGGCGGTCTCTGGCCCAGCGGCTGGGGTACGATCTGCAGGGCTGCCGCTCCATCCCGCCCGCACCTCCAAGAATATGGATTCATGCTGTTTCCGTGGGCGAAGTGAAGGCAGCCGAAACCATTGTTCACGCCCTTGATGCCTCTCCCACGGAACTGTTCATCCTGTTGACCACCACAACCGGGACCGGCCAGCGTTACGCCCGCAGTCTTCTTGCCGACCGGGCTGTCGTCCGTTATGCACCCGTGGATCTGTGGGGGGCCGTCGGGCGGTTTCTGTCTGCGTATCGCCCGGATCTGCTGGTCTGCATGGAGACGGAGATATGGCCCAATTGGATTTTGAGAGCCCATCGAAAGGGCGTTAAAATCGTGTTTCTCAATGGACGCATCTCCGAGCGGTCGATCCGTTCCTATACGACCATCCGGCCCCTGATACGGCCTGTTCTTGAGAAGGTGGATGCCTTCAGCATGATATCCGAAGCGGACGCCCGGCGGATCATGCGCCTGGGCGCACCGGCCCATCGCGTTCAAATCAACGGCAATGTAAAAATGGACGCCCGGGATTATGATCCGGATGCGCTTTCCATCGACGGTTTGAAGCGGATTTACGCCGTTGACGGCCACACACCGGTATTTATCGCCGGCAGTGTTCGCGGGTCGGAAACGGATATCCTCATCGATATTTATACCCGTCTGGCAGTGCGGGTTCCCGACCTGGTGTTTATTATTGCACCGCGGCATATCGAACGGTCCGCCCGGATCGCAGCGCTGGCGCGCAAAAAGGAGATCGATTGTCAAATGCGGACCGAACTGGGATATGGGCCGGACGGACGGCGGGCACCGGTGGTGATCCTGGACACCATCGGTGAATTGCGCGACCTTTACGCCCTGGCCTCGGTGGTGTTTTGCGGGGCAAGCCTCGTGCCCCTGGGCGGACAGAATGTCCTGGAACCCGCCGTGTGGGCCAAACCGGTGCTCTTCGGGCCTTCCATGGAAGATTTCGAAGAGGCCAGAAACCTGCTCGAGACCTTCGGCGGCGGGATCTGCGTGAAAGACCCTCAAGACTTGGCGGAACGCGCCCTTTACCTGTTGACACACCCGGCCGAGGCCCGTCGGCTGGGCCGTCTGGCCAGACAGGCGGCGTTTTCCAACAGGGGGGCGTCACGCCGCCACGCCCGTGTGCTCCTCGACTTTCTGCCTGCACCGCACGGCTAAGCCGGATCATTTTTCAGCGACGGCTGCCCCGTTGATTCCAGCACGGTTGTCCAGAGTTTGCCACTCGGCCTGACTTGTTTTCTTCTCCCGGCCGTGGCCACCATGGGCAAATGCACGAAATGGTTGTTCCAGTGGCCGATCACCAGTTTGGTTTTTCCCGCCATTCCCGCATGAACCGCGTCCCTGCCCAGAAATCCACAGAACACGCTGTCATTGGCATTGGCCGGCAGGCTGCGGATCATGTAGCTGGGGTCAATATACTTGATGTTCAAGGGGATGGCCTTTTCAGCGAAGTGGGCCTTGATGGCCTCCTTTAGAAAGGGGCCGATGTCATTGAGGCGGATGTTGCCCGACGGATCCCGACGTTCGTCCACATGCTCGAAGAATTTCTGCCCGGCCCCTTCGGCCACCACGACCACCGCATGACCCCGGCTGGTCACCCGGTTTTCTATTGCGGCCATCAAACCTTTCGGTCCGTCGAGGTCAAAGTCCACTTCCGGAATCAGTACGAAGTTGGCATCCTGCTGGGCGAGGGCTGCCGTTGCGGCAATGAAGCCCGAGTGCCTGCCCATGAGTTTGATCAGCCCGATGCCGTTGGGGTAGGCGATGGCCTCGTTGTGAGCGCTCTGGATGGCCAGCCGGGCGACATCCACGGCGGTGTCGAATCCAAAAGAGCGGGAGATCAGGTGAATGTCGTTGTCGATGGTTTTGGGGATGCCAACCACACTGATTTTAAGTCCTCGCTGGGCAATGGCATCCGCAATCTTCGAAGCGGCCATGAGGGTGCCGTCACCGCCCACCATAAACAGGATGCCGATATTGTTCACCTCCAGGCAGTCCGCCACCCGCTCAATGTCCTGCGCCCCGCGCGACGATCCAAGAATCGAGCCGCCCATGTTCATGATGGTGGTCACGCGGGTGGGGGTCAGATCAAGGAAGTCGTGGTTGAACTCGGGAATAAATCCCTCCAGGCCGTGGCGGACCCCGTAGATGATTTTTACGCCGTACCGGTAGTGCAGTTCGAGTACAATGGCACGGATGATGTCGTTCAGCCCCGGGCACAAACCGCCGCAGGTGACGATGGCGCACCGAAGTTTGGACGCATCGAAATACACCTTTCGCCGTGGACCCGCCAGTTCAAAGGCGGGAGGGGAGATGCCGTTGGCCATCATCGCCCGGATAGCCGCCTGTTTGATATTGATCATCACCCGGTCTTCATCGGAGACAAAGAGATGGTGGATTCCGCCGTGCTCCTCCTTTAACATGGGGGATGGAATTTTTGCCTCCCCCAATGCCTGAATGCCGGTTTCGATGATTTCTTGATCCATAACCGCTCCTTCTCGGGACGCTGCTCCGGGCTACCTTGTTTTGGCGGGATCGAGCCCGTTGAATTTGAATTCGCCTTTTCCGAGGATGTCGTGCAGGTGAAGGATCCCCATTACCCGATGGGTGTTGTCGATGATGGGCAGAACGGTGATTTCATGCTGTTCCATGAGGTTGAGGGCATCGAAGGCGGGGGATTGTGAAAATGCATGCAGGGGCGACGGCGTCATTACGGCTGTCAGGGTTTGGTCGAATACCGGTTTGTTCTGGGCGATCATCCGTCTCAGGTCGCCGTCGGTGAGAATACCCGCCAGCCGTTGGTTTTCGTCGACAATGATCAGGGCGCCCAGGCCTTGCCGGTCCATTTCCCCCACGGCTTCCTGCATGGATGCGGCGGTGGTGACGGTGGGTACGGCATCGCCGCTGAACATGATGTCCTTCACCTGGCGGGACAGCCGCTGGCCTAACGCACCGCCGGGATGGAAACGCTTGAAGTCGCTGGTTTTGAAATGTTTCTTGTTGATCAGCACCACGGCCAGCGCGTCTCCCATGGCCAGCAGGGCGGTCGTGCTGGCCGTCGGCGCCAGACCCAGGGGGCAGGCCTCTTTTTCAACGCCCACATCAATGACGATGTCACTGTGTTTGGCCAGGGTTGACGACGGGTTTCCCGTCATGGCGATGGCGGTGCATCCGATGTTGCGAATGCTGGGCATCAGGATGTTCAGCTCATCGGTTTCTCCACTGTAGGACATGGCCAGAAAGACGTCGTCCGGGCAGACCATGCCAAGGTCGCCGTGCATGGCTTCCACTGGATGGAGAAACAGTGAGCGTGTTCCCGTACTGTTCAATGTTGCGCTGATCTTCCGGCCGATAATTCCGGATTTGCCGATGCCGCTGACGATAACCCGTCCGGTGGTGGTTAAAATGGCCTGCACCATCCGGTCAAACCGGTGGTCAAGGTGGTCGATCAGTTTCAGGATGCCGTCCGCTTCGATCTGCAGGACTTGTCGTGCTTCGTCTAAAATCATGACTCGGGCTTTCTATTGAGTGGTTTCGCTGGTTAACGGATGGGTGCGATCGTCGCCATGACGCCTTGGATCCATTTCCTGCTCCAGTCTGCATTTAATATGTTGTTCAACAATAGCCCATTTGTTTGAAAAGTCAATGAAACGCATGACCTGAGCAAAGGGCATGATTGGCAAGGCTTCATGGCGAATCGTTCCCTTTAGGGACAGATGGCTGCCGGTGGGCGGTCGTCCCGATCCGGACCTGCCTTGTTGTGGGAAAAACGACGGCGGGCCAATTTTTTTTGCTGCACTACTGGATTTTTTTTCAAAGGCTATTATTTTAACTGCTGCCAAACCTGAGAAGAAAGCTGTTGCAAAGATCCGGATGATCCTTTAGTATCAAAAGCGATCCCTCAAAATTGGCGCTCTGTCAGCGTTGGTCCAATCGTTCCTGAATAAAGTTTACTCATTTTTCTGTTCCACTTTTTTCGATCACATTCCCGAAAAAGTTCTTATCAAAGAATACTCTGAAGACGGAAAGGAATTGCCATGAAACCCAATTTTTCAACGCTTTTTTTTGTCGTGACAATTGCATTCTTGATGACTGCCTGCGCCACACCCTACCAGGCGGTTCCCCCGTTTACCCCTGTTGATGTCGATGCCCGCGGGCACGCACTGAAAACACAGAATGTGGTTGTTATTCTCGATGCTTCCTCCTCCATGGATGACGGTTATCAGCAGTGGAAAAAATTCGATATCGCTACGGCGGTGGTGCACAATATGGCCGAAACCATTCCAGCAGATGCGGGAATAAAAAGCGGGCTGCGCACCTACGGGCATGACCCCAAGTTCTCTTCGAAAAGTACACTGCTGATCGATGACGTGGGGGACTTCGATAAGATTGGAAGCCAAAAAGCGCTTTCCACCATTACCAAAGCCGGTGGCACCAGTCCTCTTGAACGGGCCATTGACGCGGCCGCCGACGATTTGGACGGGCTTGACGGGAACAGCGCCCTGATCATCGTTACCGACGGCAAAGACATGGGGATGGGCCCGGTCGCATCGGCAACCGCCATCAAAGAGAAGATCGGGGCTTCGCTCTGTATCTATCCCGTGCTTGTGGGAGATGACGGCGGCGGACAGTGGCTGGTGGATGAGATCGCCAGAATCGGCGGCTGCGGGTTTGCCACCAATGCGGATAATCTGGCCAGGGGGCAGCAGATGGCCGACTTTGTCAACAAGGTGTTTATCGGTGACATGATGGACAGCGACGGCGACGGTGTGGCCGACGACCTGGACAGGTGCCCGGGAACGCCTGCCGGTGTGAAGGTCGATGCGGTTGGCTGTCCCCTGGACAGTGACAAGGACGGCGTGCCGGATTATCTGGATAAATGCCCGGGAACCCCAGCCGGGGTAAAAGTGGATTCCACGGGCTGTCCGCTGGACAGTGATGGCGACGGCGTGCCGGATTTTCTTGACAAATGCCCGGGAACGCCTGCCGGTGTGAAAGTTGACGATTCCGGCTGTCCGGTGACCATTCTGGATGCCGGCGCATCTTCATGGACCTTCAACAATATCAACTTTGAAGTCTCCAAGGCTGCTATCCAGCCCTCTTCGTACGGGATCCTCGATGAGATTGCCGCCGGGCTGGCAGCCAATCCCCGGATGAAAGTGGTTGTCGAAGGCCATACCGACAGCACCGGCGCACGGGCATTCAATATGGACCTGTCCCAGCGCCGGGCGCAGGCCGTAGCGGATTATCTGATCGGAAAAGGGATATCACCGGACCGTCTTTCCGCCAAGGGGTACGGGCCGGATCGACCCGTCGCCGACAATGATACCCGGCTCGGCCGGTCAAAGAATCGACGCGTTCAGTTTACCCGGGTGGACTGAGGCCCGGTGGTCATTCTTCTCTATCGTTCCTGCGGCCCGGCGCTGTTTGGCCGGGCTTCGGGAGCCGTGTCCAACCCAATTGCCTGGAGCCGCACATGACCGACAGCGGGAACGTTTTCAATTATCGCGTATTCTCATCTATGCCTCTATGGGCGCCGTTTATGATTCCGGCCATTGTTTTTCTTCTCATTTTGTCCGGTTGTCAGAGTACTTACTATGCAGTTTGGGAGAAAATGGGCAAAGAGAAACGCCACCTGTTGAGGGACAATGTCGAACAGGTGCGCGAAGACCAGGCCGAGGCGTCTGAACAGTTTGCGTCCGTCGTGGAACGTATCAAGGCCTTGTATGGTTTTGACGGCGATGAACTGGAAGACGTATACGCCAAGCTCAGTGGAGATTATCAGGGCTGTGAAGAGCGCGCCGACGCCGTACGCGACCGGATCGACAAAGTCGAGCGCATTGCCGATGACCTTTTCAGCGAATGGGCGTCGGAAATCGATACCATCGAGAACGTGAAGCTTCAATCCAAAAGCCGCGCCTCCCTGCAGGACACGCGAAATCGGTTTGCACGGCTGCAGCGTTCAATGGCCCGCGCGGAAGCGTCTATGGACCCGGTGCTTAACAACCTTCGGGATTATGTGCTCTACCTGAAGCACAACCTGAACGCCCAAGCGGTCAGCTCTTTGAGAAAAGAGGTCGCCGATATCGAGACGGAGGTGTCTTCACTGATCGCTGATATGAACCGTTCCATCAAAGAGGCGGATGCATTCGTGAAAAGCATGTGAAATGATTTTCACGGTACGCCATCGGGAAACGCCGGCCGACTGGCGTAACCGTGCCGCCACCTGACAGGAACCGGAAAGAATCAGGAAAGGAATATTAAAATGGAAGAGATACTTGAAAAAGTCTATCAATTGCTGACGGTCTACGGGCTGAAAGTCCTTGCCGCCCTGGCGATTTTCATCATCGGGCGGTGGGTGGCCAAGGGGGTGCGCAAGCTGGTGGAGCGCGTCATGACCAAGGGCAAGGTCGACCCCACCTTGATTTCCTTCACGTCCAACATGGCCTATATCGGCCTGCTGGCGTTCATCGTCATCGCCGCCCTGGGGCAGCTCGGCATTCAGACCACCTCCTTTATTGCCATTCTGGGTGCCGCCGGCCTGGCCGTTGGCCTGGCACTCCAGGGCTCGTTGTCCAACTTTGCCGCCGGCTTTCTGCTGATCATCTTCCGGCCGTTTAAGGTGGGCGATCTGATCGAAGGGGCCGGCGTGTTCGGCGTGGTGGAGGCCATTCAGATTTTTACGACCCAGCTGAAAACGGCCGATAACAAGACCGTCATCGTTCCCAATGCCAAGCTGACCGACGACAACATCGTCAACTGGACAGTCAAGGGCACCCGCCGTGTGGATATGGTCATGGGTATCGGATATGAGGACGATATCGACAAGGCCCGGTCGCTGATGACCGATGTCATTGCCGCGGACGACCGCATTCTGAAGGACCCCGCACCGCAAATCTCTGTTTCCGAATTGGCCGACAGCAGTGTGAACTTCGTGGTTCGCCCCTGGGTCAAGGTTGAAGATTACTGGGGGGTCTACTTCGACCTGACCGAAAAAATCAAGAAGGCCTTTGACGCCAACGGTGTGTCCATCCCCTTCCCCCAGCGTGATGTTCACGTTTATCAGCATGATGGCGATTCATGAAAAAAGTGCTTGACAAGCCAGTTTGATATGAATACAAATCGCGAGATTTTGAAAAGGCCGAAGGAACTTTTCTCTTTTGGCCTTTTTATTGTTCAGACCAAACTGGGAGGTATTCTTAAATGAAATGTACAACGGTTCGCAAAGGCATGGAATGTGCCTTCATGACAGCCAAAGGCTGTGGATACAATGGTGGTGTGTGCTATGAAATCGTGGAGCAGTGCAAGGGATGCAGCCGTACCCTCGAGATCGCTTCGGGATGGTATTGTGCCGCCTGCCCCGAGCCCGCTACCAAGTGGAAGAACGGCAACTGCAACCTGGCCACCCATGTCAGCTCGAGCATGGCCGAGAACACGCAGAAGATCAACCCGTTGAAGGCGTCCAAGCGTTCTCGCAAGTAGCCCTTTTTGCCGACATTCCCGAAGATTTGTCGAAGACCCCGCCTCCGGATTGTTGTGGCGGGGTTTTTGCGTCGGGTTTGCGGGCATTGTCGCGCCGATAAAGGGCGGAATCCCGCCTTGACCGCATCCTCCTGATATCTAAAGAGCTTTTTGCTTGATTTTTTCGTGTCCAGGAAGTAGATATTCCCCTTGTCATGTTGGTCAACGTATCATCGTCTCGTTTTCGATACCGGTTGCCGGGCCCCGGACTATTCAACTGCCGCACCAGACAAAAAACCGTTGGAACCGTAACGTTCCAGCTTGATTTTTGTCGGAACCGCGGCCGAATGACACCCGTTGAGGATGAAATCCCATGAATCCATTAGCTGAACAGCTGAATCAGACCATCAAAGCAGCCGCACCGCATGTCTATGACATGCTTTCCGATGTTGGAAAAAGGCTTTTTTTCCCCAAGGGCATCTTGAGCCAGAGTGCCGAAGCCAAGGAAAAAGCCAATGATATCAATGCCACGATCGGTATTGCCAAGGAAGGCGGTCAGACCATGCGGTTTGACAGCGTGATGACCGCGATCAACAATATCCGACCCAGCCAGTCGCTGACCTATGCCCCGTCCTTCGGGATTCCCGCACTGCGAAAACGGTGGCAGACCGAATTGTTTGAAAAAAATCCGTCCCTGGCGGGTAAATCGGTCAGCCTGCCGGTGGTAACCTGCGGGATTACCCATGGCATCGCCACGTTTGCCGATGTGTGGACCAGTCCGGGGGATGTCATCATTCTGCCGGAAATGATGTGGGGCAATTACAGCATGATCTTTTCCGTGCGCAAGGATGCCCGTATCCGCCACTATGAATTGTTTACCGCCGATGGCGGGTTCAATCTCGGCGCTTTCGAACAGGCGGTCCGCCAGGAAGCGGCCGACAATCGAAAAATCACGGTGGTGCTGAATTTTCCCCAGAATCCGTCCGGCTACACCGTTACCGAGGCAGAAGCGGATCGCATCGTTGACATTCTGGCAGACGTTGCCGCCGCGGGGACTTATGTGCTGGCGGTTACCGACGACGCCTATTTCGGCCTGTTCTATGAACCGGAGACCCTTAAGGAATCCATCTTCGCCAGACTCTGCGGTGCGCATCCCGGCATCCTGGCCGTAAAACTCGACGGGGCCACCAAGGAGAATTATGTGTGGGGACTGCGGGTGGGGTTCATCACTTACGGGGGCACGTTCAGCGGTGAGACGGAGCCGCTTTTCGACGCACTGGAACGAAAAACGGCCGGATGCATTCGGGGCACCATCTCCAACGCATCCCATTTGAGCCAGACCATTTTACTCAACTCCATGCAGGATCCGAACAATCCCGGTGAAAAAAAGGAAAAATTCGAAATCCTCAAGGGGAGGGCCGGGCGCATTCAGACGGTTTCCAGGGACCCCAAGTATGCCGCGGCCTGGGAGGTCTATCCCTTCAACTCCGGTTATTTCATGTGCCTTCGGCTCAAAACCGTCAATGCGGAAGACCTTCGGGTTCACCTTCTGGATCGATATGGCGTGGGATTGATCGCACTGGGCGAATCGAATCTGCGCATCGCTTTTTCATGTATGGAAGCCTCCGATGTGGAAAAACTTTTCGATATTATTTTCCAGGGCGTTAAAAACCTGGAGCAAAGCAAGTAAACCATGCCGCAAGCGGGAGCCAAACCAAGCGCCTACCGGCGAATCCAAGCACGGTTGAAAAGCCTGAATGTGGCCCAGGCCACCCGCTGGTCGTTCTATTTTATTGCCATCGGGCTCATTGCAGGGCTCGGTTCCATCGTTTTTCACTACCTGTGTCAGCTGGGCGTTCACTTCTTTCTGGATATGGCTGCCGGATACCGTCCTCCGGCACCGGCGGGCGAACACCATCTGCTGCCGCCCACATCGGTGCCCTTCAACCGATGGATGCTTTTGTTTCTGCCTGCCCTCGGCGGGCTTTTCAGCGGATGGCTGGTGTACACATTTGCACCGGAGGCGGAAGGTCACGGCACCGACGCGGCGATCCGGGCCTATCATCACAAAGGCGGGTTTATCCGCAGCCGGGTGCCGATTATCAAGACGATCGCTTCAGCCGTAACCCTGACCACCGGCGGCTCAGGGGGCAGGGAAGGGCCCATCGCCCAGATCGGCGCCGGATTCGGTTCGTTTCTGGCGACCACCTTGAAACTCTCCGACCGGGAGCGGCGGATCATGATGGCCGCCGGCATCGGCGCCGGTGTGGGCAGTATTTTCCGGGCTCCGCTGGCCGGTGCCCTGTTTGCCGCCGAAGTGCTCTATCGAGACCCGGACTTCGAATCGGAAGTGATCATACCGGCGGGCATTTCCTCGGTGGTCGCCTACTGTGTCTTCTGTCTGGTGTTCGGGTGGGGGTCGTTGTTCGATTCACCCCCCTTTCATTTCCGAAACCCCCTTGAACTCGGGCCATATCTGATTCTTGCCCTGGTTCTGGTGGCCACCGGTGTATTTTACATCAAGGCCTTTTACGGGACGATCCATCTTTTTGAACGCATCAAAAAGATACCCAATCACATCAAACCCGCCATCGGCGGGCTGTTGACCGGCATCATCGGCTTTTTTCTGCCCCATACCCTGGCCTTTGGCTATGGGTTTGCACAGAAGGCGATCAACAATGAGCTGGCGGTGCCTTTTTTGCTCTCGCTTGCCCTGGGCAAGGTGTTGACCACCTCTTTCTCCATCGGATCGGGGGGCAGCGGCGGTGTTTTTGGTCCTTCCATCGTTATCGGTGGGGCCATGGGCGGATGCGTGGGAAAAATCTTTCACGACATCATGCCTTCTGTTGTCACCGAACCCGGTGCTTTCGTGGTGGTGGGGATGGCCGGCTTTTTTACCGCCGTTTCCAACACCCCCATCTCGACGATTATTTTCGTCAGCGAGATGACCAATTCCTATCATCTGCTGCTGCCCAGCCTGCTGGTCTGTTCCGTTGCTTACATGGCTTCCCGGCGCTGGACCATCTTTGACCGCCAGGTGCAGAGCAAGGTGAATTCACCGGCCCATGCCGGCGACTTTTTTGTGGATATCCTTCAGTCGATTCCGGTAAACGATCTCATGCCCCGGGTTAAGAAAGTGACCCTGATCCCCCAGGACATGCCTTTTCTGGAGTTCAAGCGCACCTTTTCCACGACCAAGCAGCACTATTTCCCCGTGGTGGATGAGGAGCAGCGGCTGGTGGGGATATTTTCCGTCAACGATATCCGGGGCGTGCTTTTCTCACCTGAAATAGAGCAGCTGGTGGTCATGAAGGATGTGGGAACATCCGACATTATCGTCACCACCCCGGACGAGGACCTCAACTCCGTGCTCAAAAAATTCACCACCCGCAATATCGACAGCCTCCCGGTGGTGCGGACCGACGACCATGGGATTCTGCTGGGCATGCTCAACCGTCGTGAGGTGATCTCCTTCTACAACCACAAAGTGGACGAGATGAAGTCACGGCGTCAGGCGCAAAACCAGGGAAACGACCGTCGGCCCCATCAATAAAAAGGGTGCGCCCTGTTTTTGATCCCCCCGGCAACTTCGCAGCCTTTTCCAGCGGTTTTTATAATTCCCGTGACAACGCGGACATCGGGTTCAGGTCCTAATCCTATTCGCTCACTGCAACCGCTTCGAACCCATAGGTGCCTTAAAAAAAATCGGAAGCGAACCTATCCACACCATGATGGCGGACAGACCCGTCTGAGCCGGATTTTGGTTTTGCACATCGTGTTTGAATGGATTCAGCTTTTGACAACTTCGGCCAATTCGATTTCAATTCTGGTGAACGGCGAAAAGATCATTTGCCTGTCGGTTCCTCCTGATTTATCGTTTCGAGTGAGAAACGGTTTTTTTATTCCCTGTGCACTATTCTAAAAAAGGAGGAAACGATGGTTGACAAAAAAGAGGCGTTTGTCGAACAATTGAAAAAAAAGTATGACCACCTGAATTATCTGTGGAATATCGAACGCAACAAACTGGAGGCCGGTGCCCAGCATGAAAGTGCCGAGGTTATCAAGAAATTTGAAGAAAAGCGCGAGCGGTTCCGGAATCTGCGAGGCGACATGAAGGCTAAAATCAAGGCGCTTGACCTGGCCGGTGAAAGCGCCTGGGGGGATATGAAAGACGGGGCTGAAGAGGCCTGGAAAGCACTGGCGGAGGCATTCGAAAAAGCGTCATCGCATTTTAAAAAGTGACCGCTCATGGTTCGGATCAAGTGACCGCGTGCCCGTGCAACAGTTTCCTTTCCGTTTTTCCGGAGCGGACCGGCTCGTTCAAGCACCGATGCGTGGATAATGAGTGTTCTTCTCACAGAGATACCGGTAAGCCTGAACGGAACCCGGCAGGCTTTTGCTCATTTTGGAGAAGTCGGATTTTGTCGGTTAGTCGGGTGCAGGGGTGGTGAAACAGACATTTTAATGGTATAAACAACACTGAAAAGCGCATTCACGGCTTGAAGCAGGCCTTTTCACCGTTCCCCGAGATACCAAAGCATCCGATACGAATTGATCCGGCCGAAACGGACGATCGCGTTATCGTCCGGCTGATTCTTGTCCGCGGCATCCTTGTGAATTGATTCTACGACACCGGTTCCTCCACTCAGGGGCCATAGAACCGTGCGCCGGAATTCGGGGGACGATCTCTCCCTGATCATCCTGAGATCTGGACCGGGTGACGGCACTGGAATCATTTATGGATGAAAGGAAATTCATTCCCTGATGAATCTGACCCGTTGGATTGCAGCGGTAAACATCGGCGCCATGCTCTGTACCGCCCTGCTGGTTGTGGATATTCTGCCGGCCGGCGCACGGACGATCGAACGGCTGGATTTGACAGCCGCTGGCTCAGAGGGCAGCGGCAGCAGCGGTTTGTCGGCTGTCAACGCGACCGGCACGGATGTGGCCTTTTCATCCGGAGCAAGCAATCTGACCGGTAGCGACTTCAATGGGAAAAACGATATTTTCGTCTATGACTGGGAACACATCGCCATTTTGCGGGTCAGTGTGGACAATCGCGGCACGGAAGGTGACGGCGACAGCAGTGACCCCGTCATCAGCGCCGGGGGACGCCACGTGGCCTTTGCCTCAAAAGCCACGAACCTGGTCGCCGGCGACACCAATGGGAATGAAGATATCTTTATCTTTGACCGCGTCAGTGAGACCATTGACCGGGCAAGCGTTGACAACCGCGGCACGGAAGGCGACGGCGACAGCCGTGACCCCGTCATCAGTGCCGGGGGACGCTACGTGGCCTTTGCCTCGGAAGCCACGAATCTGGTCGTCGGCGACACCAATGGATTCAGTGATATATTCCTCCATGACCGCGTCAGTGAAACCATTGCGCGCGTGAGCGTTGACGGCAGCGGTGGCCAGGGAAATGGCGGCAGCCACTCGCCGGCCATCAGCGCCGACGGCCGTTATGTCACCTTTGCATCGGATGCGTCCGACCTGGTCGCCGGCGACACCAACGGTTTTGGGGATATATTCCTCCATGACCGCGTCAGTGAAACCGTTGCGCGCGTGAGCGTTGACGGCAGCGGTGGCCAGGGAAATGGCGGCAGCCACTCGCCGGCCATCAGCGCCGACGGCCGTTATGTCGCCTTTGCATCGGATGCGTCCAACCTGGTCGCCGGCGACACCAACGGTTTTGGGGATATATTCCTCTATGACCGCAGCGATGAATCCGTCGTTCGGGTGAACGTCGGCAGGGGTGGGCTCCAGGGCGACCAGGAGAGCCGTGAACCGGCCATCAGCGCCGACGGCCGTTATATTGCCTTTACCTCCGAAGCGGCCAACCTGGTTGTTGATGACACCAACGGCGCACCCGATATATTCGTGGCCGACCGCACCAATGGCATCATCGAACGGATAAGCGTGGACAATTCAGGCGTTGAAGGCAACGCAGGCAGCCGGGCAGCCTGTTTGAATGAAAACGGTGATTTCATCGTTTTCACTTCTTTGGCGTCCAACCTGACTGACAATGATGCCAACGACCAATGGAACATATTCGTTTCGATTGCCGATACGGAGACAGACGATGACGATGGTGATGACGATGACGATGACGGCAATTCCGGCACGATCCATTTCAACTGTTTCATCTCCACGATAATGGGACGATCGCTCGATGAACGCTGAATCGGTTGTTTATGGCCTCCAGCGGCAGGCCATCGGCCGTTTTCTTCCAACGGTTCCGGTTTCGACGGCAATCCCGTTTTACCAAAACAATGATGAGGAGGATCGGCGATGAAAAAAGGAATGATGCTTATTGTTCTTTGCACGTTTTTCGGTCTTTTGGCAGGGGGATGCCAGCCCCATCAGGGGAGCAGAACCTATACGCCCGGACAGGCCCAAACCGCCCTTTCGGTTTATTACGGAACCGTCCTGAAGGTTTCCGACGTAATGATTCAAGGCCAGCAGACCGGTGCCGGGGCGGTGGGCGGGGCGGTCGTCGGCGGCATTATCGGCTCCACCATCGGCAGCGGCCGGGGCAGACGGCTGGCAACGACCGGCGGCGCCCTGGCCGGTTCGGCAGCCGGTAGCGCTGCGGAAGGAACCATGGCGACCAAGGCGGCACTGGAGATCGAGGTGGAGATGGATGACGGCCGCATCATGGTGGTGGTCCAGGAGAAAGACGACGCGTTTGCCGTCGGTGACCGCATCCGGCTGATCCAGAGCCCGGACGGCACCCTACGGGTCCGTCAATAGAGCCGGGTTCCCCAACTGCTTACCACTGAAACTAAAAGGCGGTACGAATGAAATGTGCAGGAGCATTTTTGTTGATCACATTGGTGGCCATGTTGGCGTGCACCGCATACGCACTGGACCCGGTCCCGAACGAATCCGGCTTCAGCGGATTTATCCGTGCCGGTGCCGGTGTGCTCAAGTACGAGAGCAACATGGTGGCCGGCAATAACCTGATGGACGTCGGTGACGAGACCATCAACTCCCTGACCGACGAACCCGATTCGGAAACCACGGGCATGGGCATGTTCAATTTTGAACTGGCCTACACCTTTGCGAGTACGCGCACCCAACTCACCCTGGGGTCCCAGATCGAGGACATCGCCCGTCTGGAACTGGGGCAGCAACTGGCGGTCAAACAGGAACTGCCGGACAAGAGCATCCTTTCCATTGGTTTTCTTTTTTCTGGCATCCCCACCGAGGTGTGGGAAGACCCCTATCTAACGGACAGCGCACGGCAGGAGACCGACCGAGATTCCACCGGCGCCCGCCTGGTTTACGACCGCATCCTGGGATCCAGCTTCGAGTTCAGATACTCGTACCGCAGCATCGAAATCGACAATGAAGAGAGCGGTTTATCGCCTTCCCTTGGATTGTCGCCGGCGGAAAGGGGCCTGCTGCGCAGGGACGGGGACAACCATTACCTGGACTTGAACTACCGTTTCGATTTCGGCGATCGTCACCGGCTGGTGTCCGGCATCACCTATTTCAACGAGGACCGGGACGGCGACGCCATGAGCAACTCGGGCATGGATTTTCAGCTGACCTATTTTTTCTTCAACGACCCGGTGACCCTGGTTGTCAACGGACTGGTCGGTTGGGCGGACTTCGATGAAGACAACCCCATCTACGATAAGGCCCGGGAAGATGACCGCTATGCTGCCGGGGTTCAATATTACTACAAAAACCCCTTTGGCTGGAAACCGTTGGGCCATGAGGATTTCAGCGTATTTGCCTCCGGTTCCTACCTGCTGGAAGATGCCGATATTGACTTCTACGACACCGAGGTGATCACCGCCCTGGCCGGGGTGCTGTTTCGTTTCTGACCGGTAAAAAAGACGGAGGTTCGTCAGGCGGCAGGATTCTTTTTGGATTCGTTACGGGGTTCCCGTGGGCCGCACTGCCGGGTCTGCAGAGCGACGGAGACAATACCGAGGCGAAAATTCTCATTGTCGCGGCCCCGCGTCGCAACCGCATGACCAAAGCGCGCGTTTCACCGAAAACACCATAAGTTCAATTCAGTTTAGGAGGATGTATGATGAAAGCGATAAGATGGTTTGTTATCCCGGTGGCCCTGATTCTGGGGGTTTCCGTTTTTACCCCCGCCCATGCCGACAAATTCACGAACACCATCGATGTCTTTAAAAAATCGTCGGCTGTTCAACCCTTCTTCAAAAATTGTTACGGCTATGCAGTCTTCCCCACCGTGGGCAAAGGGGGGTTCGTCATCGGGGGCGCCTACGGCACCGGACAGGTGTACGCGGGGGGGGTGGTCACCGGCACCGCCAAACTGATCAAAGCGACCATCGGTTTTCAACTGGGCGGGCAGGCATTCAGCCAGATGGTTTTCTTTGAGGACAAACGGGCCTATGACGACTTCACCGGCGGTAATTTCGAATTCGATGCCGGTGTATCGGCAGTTGCCATTACTGCCGGTGTGCAGGCCAAGGCCGGTACTGAAGGCGCCACGGCCGGGGCCAGCGCCGGTCCGGCCACCGGGGCCCAGGCTGCGACGAGCTACCACAAAGGCATGGTCGTGTTCGTTCACGCCAAGGGGGGGCTGATGTACGAAGCCAGCGTGGGGGGGCAGAAATTCAGCTTCCAGCCCAAATAACACTCATCCTGGTGGTGGTGGTGAGCCTGGAAAACCGACCGGATGTCAACCTGTGGCACACCATCGATCTGGAAGGCGAGTATTCCGCCGATTCACCGGTAGCGGACCTGAAGGAATATCTGGCGGTGGAAACAAGATTGTTCCAGCAGATGGAACAGCGGGTAATGGCCCGCATATCACCCGAAGCGCGGGGGCCTCTCAACCGGTATAATCGCGGCAGCCTGACCGACCCGGTCCGCTGGGGCACCGACTGGAACCGGACCTTCGAGCTGACTGCCGCCCAACCTGCCGCCGGTGTGCTGCTGCTGCACGGAATGTCCGACGGACCATACAGTTTACGGGCCTTGGGCCGACGATTGAATGCACAGGGGGCATGGGTGCTCGGTCTGCGGCTTCCCGGACACGGCACTGTACCCAGCGGCTTGCTCCACGTGACATGGGAGGATATGGCGGCATCCGTTCGCCTGGCCATGCGACACCTGCGGGAGCGCCTCCCCGGCCGGCCCGTTTTCCTGGTCGGATACTCCACCGGAGGCGCGCTTGCAGTGGCCTACGCACTGGCATGTCTCGACGACGAAAGCCTTCCTGAGGTAGAGAAAATGGTTCTCATCTCACCGGCCCTGGGCGTATCCCGTCTGGCCGCCCTTTCCGTGTGGCAAGCCCGGATGAGTCGCTGGCTGGGGCTGGAAAAGCTGGCCTGGAACAGCATTCAGCCGGAGTACAATGCCTACAAGTACAACTCTTTTGCCATCAACGCCGGCCACCAGGTCTACCGGCTTGCCGACGCGGTCCGTGAACGCCTGGAGGCAGCCCATCAATCCGGAGACCTGAGCCGGTTCCCCCCGGTGCTGGCCTTCCAGTCGGTCGTCGATGCCACCGTCTCGACCCCGGCGGTAATTACGGGACTGTTCAATTTTCTGGACCGCCCGGACCATGAACTGATCGTCTTCGACATTAACCGAACTTGGAACAGCGGGTCCTAGGCTTTTTTTGGCCACGTGCCAGTTCAGGCGGCTGACCGGCGGCTCAACGATGGATCGGTTGCAGGGCGAGGGACGCGATCCAACCCGTGGCGATCGTTGATGCGCAAAACGACCGACCGCCGTTGCGGGCTCCGTTGAGATAACCGTGCGTTGCCGGATATTCATGGGCGGGAACTTTCTTAGCGATGGCAGGCGCCATAGACTGGAGGTGGCGGATATGATGAAACGATACTGGACGATTCTTTTGATCTCCGTGTTGACGGTACCGGTTTTCAGCCAGGCAGGAGAACTCCAGCGCATCCGGGAACGAGGGGTGATAAACGTTTCCCTCAATCGGGAGTATCCGCCCTTTTCCATGGTAAAAGATGGCCGGATCGTCGGCCTCGATGTCGACCTGGCCTATCTGCTGGCCGAGTTTCTCGGGGTGGAGGTGACTTTCATCCGCCCCGGGACCTATGACCAGCAGATTCCCAAACTGCTGGCCGGTGAATCGGACATCATCATGGCCGCCATGACCCGAACGGTGGAAAGAGGGCTTCTGGTCAGTTTCTCAAGGCCTTATTTCGAGGTCAGTCAGGCCGCCCTGGTAAGGCGCAGCAGGATTCCTCCCGGCGCGAATGCCTATTTTGACCTGCTGGATGTCGACAACCTCAGGCTGGGGGTCAAAACCGGCACCACCCACGAAGCGTTTGCCATGCAGCTGTTCCCCCCCGGCATGATCAAGGGGTATCCAACGGCGGCCGCTGCAGCCGCCGCCGTCGTCGGTGGCGAAGTGGATGCCATGGTGGCGGATTCTCCGTTTGTCCGGGTCTGGCGCAACACCCATGTCGCGCATTACCGGCAGGTGGCCGCCCTGCTTGCACCGGTGACCCGGGAGTTCTACGCGTTTGCCATCCGCCAGGGTGATCCGGATTTCCTGAACTGGCTCAACCTGTTTGTGGATCAGATCCGGACGGACGGTACGCTGGACCTGCTCAGGTATGAATATTTTGAACAGATGGACTGGGCTGGGAAAGAACCGGCCACCCCGGAAAAGTTGACCCGGGCCCAATTCCTGAGGAACCGGTTCATTGCCGACAAACAAGCCATGATCGAAGAGCGACGCCAATCGTTTCAGGGGAAGGGAGACAGCTATGAATAAAAGGCGTCGCTGTCTGCAGATCACGTGGCGGCTATCCCCGACAAGGAGGTCCCGATGAAACTGTTCGCCTGGTACTTCAAGTGCAATCTCCTGGTGCGCATCCTCGCGGGTCTGATCCTGGGGGCTGTCTGCGGGCTGGCTTTCGGGCCGGCCATGGTCTGGGTCAGCCCCTTCGGCGAGATTTTCATCCGGCTGCTCAAGATGATCGTCATGCCGGTAATCCTCTTTAGCCTGACGGTGGGTGCCGCCAGCGTCCATCCATCCCAACTGGGCCGGGTGGGGCTCAAGGCGCTGGTGATCTATACGGTCACCACCGGCTTTGCCGTTGTTTTCGGTCTGATCTGCGGCAACCTTTTTCAACCCGGCCAGGGGATGCAGATCGCCGCCGGCGCCGCCGAAGGGATCAAAGCGGACGTATCGGCCCCCTCGCTGGTGGACACCCTGATCAACGTGGTGCCGGTCAACCCATACGGCGCCATTGCCGAGGGCAGCGTACTGCCGGTGATCTTTTTCTGCCTGCTCTTCGGCATCGGCCTGGCATACACCCGCAACAGCGAGGACGAAACGGTCCGGAAATCAGGGGAAACCGTTTTCCGTTTTTTCAACGGCGGCGCCGAAATCATGTACCTGGTGGTGCACTGGATCCTGCAATACGCGCCCATCGGGGTGTTCGCCCTGATCGCCGACGTTTTCGGCAAACAGGGCGCCGAGGCTTTCGGCCCCCTGGGGTGGACCACCCTGGCGGTATACACCGGTTTTGTCGGTCACATGGTTTTGGTTTACGGCGGCATTCTGCTGCTATTCAAGTTGTCTCCACCGGTCTTTTTCAGCAAAGCCAGAGAGGCCATCGTAACGGCCTTTGTGACCCGCAGCAGCGGGGGAACCCTGCCGGTGAGCATGGACATTGCCGGCAGCAAAATGGGCATCTCCCAGGGGGTCTATTCCTTCTCGCTGCCCCTGGGCGCCACCATTAACATGGACGGGACCGCCATCTACCAGGGGGTCTGCGCCATTTTCGTGGGGTTTGCCATCGGCGCCCCGCTGACCTTCTCCCAGCAGTTGACCATCATTGCCACCTCACTGCTGGCCTCCATCGGCACCGCAGGCGTTCCCGGGGCCGGCGCCATCATGCTGATGATGGTGCTTGAATCGGTCGGTTTGAAGGTGGCGCCGGGATCACCGGTGGCCATGGCCTACGGCATGATTTTCGGCATCGACGCCCTGTTGGATATGGGGCGCACCGCATGCAACGTGACCGGTGACCTGGCCGTGACCTGCGTCGTGGCCAAAACGGAGCAGGAAATGGATCTTTCGGCCTGGCGGAAGCCAAGGCAGCGTGTCCCGGCAGATCCGGCCACTGCTGAATGAATACCGATCCGGCGTTGCCCCCGGTCGCCACTGGAGAATACCCTGGTCCGTTTTGGGGCCGGTGCAGCCGGGAACGGATTCAAAAAGCCTAACGGGCTTCGGTCAGGGTGGTTCAAATGGGCTGGCACATGTTAATTTAACCGCTGCTTTCAACCGGGAGTATACTTTATGGACCCTGTCCTCATCGTCGCCGCTTTCATTTTGGGAGCCCTTTCAAGCCGTGTCGGACTGCCCCCGCTCGTCGGATACCTGGTGGCCGGATTTGTGCTCAACAGCCTGGGCGTCGCTGCCGGAGACCAGCTGGAGACCATCGCCGATGCCGGGGTGACCCTGCTCCTTTTTTCGGTGGGATTGAAGCTGAAACTCAAAAATCTGGCCAGCCCGGAGGTGTGGGCCGGCGCCACCCTTCACATGCTGATTACCGTGGCTGCTTTCGGCCTCGGTATCGGACTGCTCGGCATGGCCGGCTTGCCCGCGATGGGCGGTCTGGACTGGAAACTGTGCCTGCTCATCGCCTTTGCGTTGAGTTTTTCCAGCACGGTTTTTGCCGTCAAGGTTTTCGAGGAGAAGCGCGAGATGGCCTCGCGTCATGCCGTCACGGCAATTGGCATTCTGATCATGCAGGACCTCATCGCCGTGGTTTTCCTGGCCGTTTCCTCCGGGAAAACGCCGAGCATATGGGCGCCTTTCTGGATCGGGGCCCTCTTTTTGCTTCGCCCGCTGCTGCTGCGTTTCATGTCGCGCTGCGGTCACGGCGAATTGTTGATGCTTTTCGGGATCCTTCTGCCTGCCGCCGGGTACGGAAGTTTCGAACTGGTGGGCTTGAAAGGCGACCTGGGGGCCCTGGTTTTCGGCATGCTGGTGGCAGGCCATCCCAAAACCTCCGAACTGGCGCAAGCCCTGTTGAGTTTCAAGGACCTTTTTCTGGTGGGCTTTTTCCTGAACATCGGCATTTCCGGTGCACCATCGCTGGCAGCAGTGGGTATTGCGCTGCTGCTCGCACTGGTCATGCCCCTCAAGGCCGCCCTGTTTTTCGGCCTGCTCACCCGATTCAAACTGCGGGCGCGCACCTCCCTGCTCTCCTCCCTCAGCCTGGCCAATTACAGTGAATTCGGCCTCATCGTGGGGGCCATCGGAGTGGCCAACGGATGGATCGGCAGCGACTGGCTGGTTATCCTGGCCATTGCCCTCTCCTGCACGTTTATCATGGCGGCCCCGGCCAACTCATTTGCCCATGCCATCTACGCCCGGTGGGCCGATCCGCTGAAACGCTTCCAGATCGCTGAACGGCTGCCCGATGAAGTCCCCCTGGATCCGGGGGACGCCAAAATTGCCGTTATCGGGTTGGGAGGGATTGGATCGGCGGCCTACGACGAGATGCGCCGGAGATATGGGAACGTGGTGGTGGGGGTCGATTTCTGCGAGGAGTCCGTGGCCGCCCATCTCGAGCACGGCCGCCGGGTGGTGCTCGGCGATGCGTCGGACAGCGATTTCTGGGCCCGGACCGATCCTGCCACAACCCGTATCGACCTGGTCATGCTGACCCTGCCGGATCCAAAGGCCAGCGTATTTGCCATCGGCCAGATGAAAGATCGCGGCTATGCGGGCCAGATCACGGCGTCCGTGCGTTATGAGGATGAGGTGGCCGAATTGAAACAGGCAGGGATCGACGCGGCATACGTGGTATACGAGGAAGCCGGCGTCGGTTTTGCCGATCATGTATGCAAACACGTGGATCACCGCTATCTTCAGGATGCCGGCCTGACATCCTGAACCCGATAGGCAATCAGGCAAGCATCAGCATCGCCGCATTGGCGGGCCGGGACTTCCCCCAAAGCCTTTTCTCCCTGTCGGGGTCAGGCGTGCGGTCCGCAACTGACCCATTACGCGCTCAATACACCACTTCGGTTAAAAACAGACCCTGGGGCGGTGCCGTGGCCCCGGCACGTGACCGGTCTTTCGACTTCAGGATGTCGGCGACATCCTGAATCGTAAATTTGCCCAATCCCACTTCAACCAGCGTACCCACGATATTTCTCACCATGAAACGCAGGAACCCGTTGGCCGCGATATCATAGGCCAGGTTGCCGCCGCCGGTAATTTTTAGGGTTGAATCGGTGACGCTGCGAACAGTGTGGGCCCTGGGGCTGCCTGCACCTTCGAAGGCCTTGAAATCGTGGGTGCCGAGCAGGATGCCGGCCGCTTGTTTCATCGCCGTCGCGTCCAGCGGCTTGCGGATGTGCCAGACGAACTGCCGGCCGATGGCCGGTGCCGTGGGCCGGTTGAGGATATGGTAGCGATAGCGTTTGGATCGGACGTCAAAGCGGGCGTGGAACCGATCGGGCATCTTTTCACATGAAAGGACCACCACATCCCCGGGCAGCAGGCTGTTGAGGCCATTGAAAAACACATCGGCATTCAGGCCCGCGCTGGTCCTGAAGCTGGCGGTCTGGGCCAGGGCGTGGACGCCGGCATCGGTGCGGCCGGAACCGATGAGCGGGGTCGTTTCCCGGGTCATGACCGCCAGGGCCTTTTCGATGGTTTCCTGCACCGTGCGGTCTTTTTTCTGCCGCTGCCAGCCATGAAACCCTGAACCGTCGTATTCGAGGGTCAGTTTGAATGTTTCCGCTGTGGCGTCGTCCATGATAAACTCCTCCTGTGTGTCAGAACGTCATCAGCACGGCACTTAATGAGAAGAAAGAGAGCAGGGTGGACAGGACGATGGCGGCGGATGCGAATTCGGTGTCACTGTTGAGCTGTGAAGAGAGCACGATGATGGCCGGGGAGGCGGGCAGGGCGAAAAAGAGCATCCCCACTTGAAAAGACAGGGTCGAGGCGCCGACGGCATTGAGAAACAACCATCCCGAGATCGGCAGCACCAGTATTTTAATTGCAGATCCTAAAAATGCATGCCCCAGGTGGGCCTTGAGATTTTTCAGGGTCAAGGTTCCGCCAACGGAGAGCAGGGCCAGTGGCAGGGCCACCACGGCTGCCAGGCGAAAGGTGTTGTCCAGGAAAACCGGGAACTCGCCGACCGTTTGGGAATAGGCCATGCCTGTCAGGCAGCCGATGATCAGCGGGTTGGAAACCAGGGCACGGAGGGTGATTCGCAGCCTTTCACGCATATTGATGGTCTGGCCGGAGTACCAGATCAGGGTCGATACGGCCAGCACGTTGATGATCGGAATGATGAACCCGATGAGGATGCCGAATCTCGACGCCCCCGCTTCACCCAGGGCATTCATGGACACGGCCATTCCGGCGTAGGTGTTGAACCGGTAGCAGCTCTGCGAAAAGGATCCGGCCGCAAACCTCGGCACCTTGAACAATTTCAGGCAGATGGCACTGATCAGGTAGACCGTGCAGACGGCGCAGATGGCGGCGACGATCAGGTCGGTGGCACTGCTGTCCACCGGAGGTGCTGAGCCGATTTTCCAGAAGAGCAGGACCGGGAAAAAAATGAAATAGACCAGCCGGTCCGATGCCTTGAGAAAACTTTCCCCGATAAAGTGACTGTATTTCAGAAGGGTGCCCAGACCGATCAGCGCAAAAACCGGAAATAGGTTGTTGAGAATTATCATCGCAGGCTATATCCTGTCACAGCGCCAGTCGGCCAACTGCTGCTCCATGGCGTCGTCCATGAGATGGACGAATCTGGAAAGGGGATACTCGGCGCCGCATCCCGTGCAGCGGAAGACTACCGATCGTCATGTCCGCTTCAATGTCAGGGGGGTGCTGCAACCATCACAACGCAGTTTGGGCTCTTCCATTAGCTACTCCTTGTTGGCGGAACGGGTCCAGCGGCCACAGGCGCTGCGGGACCGGGATGAATTTGCAAACAGGCGCTTTTTATGTCATATGGCAGCGGTTTGCAAGGGGGGATGATTGGCTACCGGCGGGACCGGTTCAACGAAAGGAATGGGAATGGCTCCATTGACCTGTAAGGGGTTTTCTGCCTGCGGCCTGGCCGCCGGAATCAAAAAAAACGGTGACCTCGATCTGGGCCTGCTGGTCTCCGACCGACCGGCGCGGGTGGCGGCGGTGTTCACGAAAAACCGCGTCCAGGCGGCACCGGTGACGCTGGACCGTGAGAGGGTTAAATCCGGGGTCGCCCGGGCATTGATCGCCAATGCGGGCAATGCCAACTGCGCCAATGGCCCGCAGGGTCAGGACGCTGCCCGGGCCATGGCCGCTGCGGTCGCGCGGGCGTTGCATCTGCCCGAAGCGCAGGTACTGGTGGCTTCCACCGGCGTCATTGGTGTCCCTTTTCCCATCGATCTGGTGGACGCGGCGGTGCCCGCCCTGGCCGGCCGGTTGGATGAAAATGGCGTGCCCGATCTGGCCCGCGCCATCATGACTACCGACACCCGGCCGAAAACAGCCTCCCGTGAGGGCTCGGCCGGCGGCAGATCCTATCGCATCGTCGCCGTGGCCAAAGGTGCCGGGATGATCCGCCCGGATATGGCCACCATGCTTTGCTTTGCCTGCACCGATGCCGAAATCGCCGTCTCTGATCTTCAGGCCTCACTGGGACAATCCGTCAACGGGTCCTTCAACCGGATTACCATCGACGGCGATACGAGCACCAACGACACGGTGATTCTGATGGCCAACGGCGGCTCCGGAGCGAAAATTGAATCAGACGCCGATCGAGCGGCCTTTCAGCGCCTCCTGGACGATCTGTGCATGGACCTGGCCCGGCAGATGGTCAAGGACGGCGAGGGGGTGACCAAGGTGGTCGATCTGACGGTTCGCGGGGCCCATTCGGACCGCGATGCCCGGGCCGTTGCCGACACCATCGCCCACTCACCCCTGGTGAAGACGGCCTTTTTCGGAGAGGACGCCAACTGGGGGCGCATCATCGCGGCGGCCGGACGTGCCGGCGTCATGCTGGATCCGGACAGGCTGGACCTTTTCTTCGACGATATACAGATGGTTGAAAACGGGACGGGTTGTGGCCCCGGTGCTGAAGAAAAAGCCACCCGTGCGCTGAAAAAACCGGAATTTTCAGTCACCCTGGATCTGAACCTGGGGGCGGGGACGGCCACGATGCTCACCTGTGACTTCAGCCTGGATTATGTCAACATCAATGCCGATTATCGGTCATGAGATACCTCCGCGACACAGAGCCGTGCCAATGATTCGCCTGCAAAAATTTCTTTCCGCAGCCGGGGCATGCTCCCGGCGCAAAGGGGAGGCCCACATCCTTGCCGGTGAGGTGACCGTCAACGGGAGGGTGGTGACCACGCTCGGCGCCAAGGTGGACCCCGAAACCGACAGGGTGCATCTCAGGGGGGTGCCCGTGGACATCCCGGAGCAGCTCGTCTATATCATGCTCAACAAGCCTGAAGGGGTGGTGTCCAGTTGCAGGCATCGCGGCGAACCCGTGGTGACGGACCTGGTGGACCTGCCCCAGCGGCTTTTCCCGGTGGGACGGCTGGACAAGGACTCCACCGGCCTGTTGTTGCTGACCAACGACGGCCGCATTCACCATCGCCTCTCGCACCCGTCCTTCGATCACGAAAAAGAATACGACGTAACGGTGCAATGGCCCATTGCCGATCAGGCCCTGGCTGACATGGAACGGGGCTTGCCGCTTTCCGGCGTCATGACCCGGCCTGCTGCTGTGAAACGTATTTCAGGCCGTCGTTTCCGGATCGTCCTGATGGAAGGCAGGAATCGACAGATCCGCAGGATGGTCCAAAAAATGGGCAACCGGGTGGTTCAACTGCACCGAATCCGAGTGGCCGGCCTGACGCTGGGACGACTGCCCAAAGGCTCCTGGCGGCACTTGAACCCTGATGAAGCCAGGCTGCTGCTAAAACGGCTTAAACTCCTGTAGGCGTTGCCCATGCAATACGAAGGCCCCATCTACCGCCCCCCCAGCGAAGCGAACTCCCTGCTGGTTCAGGCCACCATCGGATGCCCGCACAACCGTTGCACCTTCTGTATGGTATACAAAAGCGGTCCCCCCTACCGGGAGCGCCCGGTGGCCGATATCATTGCCGACCTGGACCATGCCAGGAGACGTCACGGCGGTGGTGTGCGCAGGCTTTTTTTTCCTGCGGGCAACACCATTGCCATGGAAACCGATGCCCTGTGCCGCATCTGTGCCCATGCCCACCATTTATTCCCGCATCTGGAGCGCATTACCGTATACGGCTCCAGCCAGTACCTTCATAAAAAAGGACCCGATGACTTGAAGCGGCTGGCCGATGCAGGCCTGAACCGTGTTCACGTGGGCTTGGAATCCGGCGACGACGTGATCCTGAGGCTGATCAAGAAAGGCACCACCGCCGGCCAGCAGATCGAGGCCGGGCGCTGGACCATGGACGCCGGCATCCAGCTGAGCCTCTACGTGATCCTGGGTATCGGCGGTGAGGCCAGGAGTCTGGCGCATGCCACCCGGACGGCCGATGTGCTCAACCGCATCGCCCCGGATTTCATCCGCCTGCGGACCTTCGTGCCCAAAATCAACACACCGATGCTCAGGATGGTGCAAAGCGGTGCCTTTACCATGCTGGGGCCCCACGGGGTGCTCGGCGAGGCGGCCACGATCGTCCGGCTGCTGGACGGCCCGTCCCGGCTGACCAGCGACCACTACACCAATTACATCAATCTCGAAGGGACTCTGCCCGGGTGCCGCAACCGTCTGCTGGCGCAGATTGACCGCGCCCTGAGACGGCCGGAGACGGATTTCAGGCCCTTTTTCATCGGTGACCAGTAAAGGGGACGACGAGAGTTCATCGGTGCTTTTATCTTGGGCGGATATGGTGTATGTTGGCCCGGTTCAGCTCGTTTTCATGTAAATGCAGATGGTTGCCGGTATTTTTGAGGACTATTTAAAGAGGGGGTAAACGGGTGATGTTGACCTTTGAATCGCTGATGCAGAGGGATGAGAAGATTGGCGTGGTCGGTCTGGGCTATGTCGGGCTGCCACTGGCCGTTCATTTGTGCCGCCATTTCGATGTGGTGGGCTACGATTTTAAAGCCAGCCGGATTGCCGAGCTGGTCTCCGGAAAGGACCGCACCCTGGAGGTCTCCGACGAGGAGATGGCTGCCGCTACCGTGGCCTACACGGATGACCCCGCTGCCCTGAATGACTGCCGGCTGATTATCGTTGCCGTTCCCACCCCCATCGACGCGTATCGCATCCCTGACCTGACGCCCCTTCGCAGCGCCTCCGAATCCACGGGCCGGCACCTGGCCAAAGGCAGCTGTGTGGTCTTCGAGTCGACGGTTTACCCCGGCGCCACCGAAGAGGTGTGCGTGCCGATCCTCGAAAGGGAATCGGGCCTGGTCTTCGGCCGGGATTTTACCGTGGGGTATTCTCCGGAACGGATCAACCCCGGTGACAAGGTGCACACCGTTGACAAGATCATGAAAATCGTTTCCGGGTCCGACGCAGCCACGGCCCGGCTTTTGGAAAAGGTTTACGGCAGGGTGGTAAAAGCAGGTATCCACGTGGCACCCACCCTCAAGGTGGCCGAGGCGGCCAAGGTCATCGAGAATACGCAGCGGGACCTGAACATCGCCCTGATGAACGAGCTTTCCATGATTTTCGATATCATGGGCATCGATACCGCTGCGGTGCTGGACGCGGCAGGCACCAAATGGAATTTTCTGCCGTTCAGGCCCGGTCTGGTGGGCGGACACTGCATTGGCGTCGACCCCTACTACCTGACGTTCAAGGCCGAGTCCATCGGCTATCACCCCGAAATGATCCTTGCCGGACGGCGCATCAACGACGGTATGGGAAAATACGTGGCCGAGCGGCTCGTGAAACTGATGATCCAGGAGGGCAAACAGATCAACCATACCCGTGTCGGCGTACTCGGCATCACCTTCAAGGAAGACGTGCCGGACCTGCGCAACACCCGTGTGGTTGACATCATCCATGAGCTTGCGGATTACGGTATCGAGGTCCTGGTCCACGATCCGTTGGCAGACCCCGCAGAGGCCAGGGCCTATTACGATGTTGACCTGAAAACCCTGGATGATCTCAAAGGGGTGGATGCGCTGGTGGTGGCGGTTTCCCATCAACCCTACCGGGATATGGGGCTGGCGCAGCTTGCCGGGTTGTGCGGCGAAGGCCAGGCCGTGATCGTGGACGTAAAAAGTGCCTTCGATCCGGTCGAAGCCGAAAAACAGGGCATCTGCTACTGGCGGTTGTAATTTCGTCCTTTACCCAGGCCATGGGCGTGCCTGGGAACCTATACCGCCGCAGCGCCCTTAACGACCGGTATGACCGGCCCCCGCTCGACTTCGTCGAGTGGGGGCCTTATCCGTTTGGAGGCTGCCTGCCGCCCCCGGAACGCCCGGTCGGTTGCCGGTCAGGCGTAGTACCCCTCGAATTCACCACACTTGCTGTTGAAAAAGTCCATGGCTTCTTCCACGCTGTCGAAGATGATCCAGTCCCGTCGCAGGGTCCGGCCCGACCGCTGTCTGATTCGTTCGATTTCGGTATTGCCGTAATACTCGAAGTAGTCGTGATAATTGGTGGTCAGTTCATGTTTTCTCATGGCATCCCTCCTGTTAGGCGTTGATCGTTACGATGGTTCTGATAATAGCACCCGGTTGTGACAGATCCGGTCACAGGTGATCATTATTTTTTCGTTGTGGTTCAAAACAATGAGGGCTATGGTGATCGCCGTCTTGTCAACGAAGCGAAGCGGCCAATTTAACAGCCAAAAGCGTTGGGCAGGCCGTACTGCTGAAGAAAGGAATGCAACGTGAAAGAGATCAGGAAAGCGGCCAGGGAACGAATGAAAGGATATTGCCGGGTGTGCCCGGTCTGTGATGGCCGGGCGTGTGCCGGTGAAGTACCGGGCATGGGCGGGTTGGGAACCGGAAGTGCTTTTGCGGCCAATCTGGAATCGTTGGCGGCGGTGCGGTTTGATATGCGCCTGGTGCATGACGTCTCGGAACCGGATACCGGCATCGATTTTTTGGGGCAATCCCTGGCGTTACCCCTTATGGCGGCGCCCATAGGCGGCGTCTCCTTTAACATGGGGGGGCAAATTACGGAAGACGCCTATATATCAGCCGTCCTGGGCGGCTGTACTGCGGCCGGTATACTCGGCTGTGTCGGAGACGGGGTGCCGGACTTCATACACCAGGCCGGTTACGGGGCCATTCAGGCACTGGGGGGAAAAGGGATTCCGTTCATCAAACCCTGGGAGGATGCCGAGTTTTTCGATAAAGTGGACAAGGCCCTGGCCGCCGGAGCCACCATTATCGGAATGGATATCGACGCCGCCGGGCTGATTACCCTGAAGCAGATGGGCCGTCCGGTCTCTCCGAAATCACCCCAGCGGCTTGGCGAAATCATCGAGCAGGTCAAGGTGCCGTTCATTTTAAAGGGTGTGATGACGGTGGCGGATGCCCAGATGGCCGTGGCGGCGGGTGCACGCGCCATCGTCGTGTCCAATCATGGGGGGCGGGTGCTGGATCATACCCCCGGAGCTGCCGACGTGCTTCCGGAGATCGCCGACGCCGTGAAGGGCCAGATCACCATCCTGGCTGACGGGGGGGTTCGGACGGGTGGGGATCTTCTCAAAATGCTGGCCCTTGGCGCCGATGCCGTCCTGATCGGCCGGCCCTTTTCCGTTGCCGCCGTTGGCGGTCTTCAGGAAGGTGTGACGCAGTATATCGCGCGTATCGCCGGCGAATTGAAGGCTGCCATGGTTCTCACCGGCACCGCCAGTGCCGATGCTGTGGATCGGTCTATTTTGCATGGTTGAAAGGTGCATGGGCGCCGGTTCCTGTTCAGGCGCGTCGGAACTTGGGCCGGCCTTATAATTTCCAATCGCGTTGGTGGACTCATCATCCTCTGTTACCTGCTGAAAAGGAGATCATGAAAATGGCAAAAAGGCTTTTGGTTACTATTCTTACGGGACTCTTGGTCACCTGCAACGTCGCATTCGCAGCTTCCGCATTGAATTTGGATGACGGCATGTGGGAGGTCACCTCTCAGGTGAAGATGCAGGGCATGACAATGCCGCCAATGACTTTCTCCCAGTGCATCACCAAAGCGGATGCCGTCCCTCAGGGCAACGCCTCCGGGCAGGACAACTGCAAGGTGTCCGACATCAAGACGGTCGGCAATACCGTCTCCTGGACCATAACGTGCAACGGACAGGCCGGCGAGATGAAGGGCAAAGGAAAGATCACCTACCAGGGCGACCGGTTCGAGGGACGGATAAGCATGGATATGGCTGGAAGGGTGATGGTGACCGAAATGAAAGGCCGGCGCACGGGGCCTTGCCAGTAAAGGTAAGGGTGCGAATTTCAAAATTAAGACGGTTTCTTACGTAGATCCCGGTGTTTGGTCGGCAGTAGAAAGAGGCCCAACGATTAGGACGGACGGGAGCGGATTATGCCCTCAATTCCGGTCCGACAGGCCCCTTGATGCTTGCATTGGGCTTTTGCCGTTGGCGCATATCAACGGAAGGCGGCTTGAAAAAGACCCGTCCCGGCGTTATCATAATATGAAGCCGATTCATTGAAAATTGTCGACATCACAAGGGGGGAACATGAAAGACCCGTGGGAGCAAGAATTGTCCTGTGCCGTTGCCTGCTATCGATGCAACGCCAAGCTGTCCGCCTCTGACCAACGAATCCTTTCCGTATTTGACCACCAGCCCATTTGCCTGGCATGCAAACGAAAGGAAGAAAAACGGGCCGAATATGCCGAAGTATCCAGAAATATGATCGGATCCTGCATGATGGAAACCGAAGTGATGTATGGTGACCCCGGCGGATATTGCTATTTTCACTTTTATCCCTTTACTTGTGACGGCTGAAGGTTGATGGCAGGATTCTGCCCATGAACACGTTCCTGGATAAATTTCCGTCCACCGTGGAGAAAGCCGTGGATCGTCTCGCGGTGGATATGACATTTGCAGACAAAACCCGCCTGGCCAATATGGATGAAGCTGCATTGATCAGGTTTCACCAGTCCTATGGCATTTTTCTGAGAAACGAATTCCGTCTTCCGGGCAATGATCTGTTGATGAAGTCATGCCTGGCCGCTGCAGACCTCAAAACCATCACACCCGGGCAGGCCTCCTACATTCTTTTGAAGGAACTTCAAAAACGGCTGTTGGCCGGAAACATACTGAAGGTCGTCAAATAGAAACCGGAGCCGTAAAGAACAGCCATCGCTGCCGGGAGATGCATGGATATGCGCGTCCGGTCAACGGATTGAACCCGGTCCGCGGTGCCAGGCCGGGCAGAGGACGTTTGACAAACGCTCAGGTTCCATATAGGCTTTAAACAGCCATTTGCCTTGTTGATCCCTTTTAGGGCCCCGCATATCGGTTGTACCGATTTTTTTGTTTGAAGGGCCGCATTTTCCGGACCCCCGCGAAGATGGCAACGACCAACATGCTTGCAATGCGACGCCATTGGAGAGAAACCATGAGACAGAAATACCGCATTTGCCAGTTGCGGAAGAAAGACGCACTGAACATCAAAGAGTTTGCCGTAGTGGAAAAAGACACCAAAAATGTGGACTCGGCAATGCTTCGTGATGACCACTTCGACCTGATATGCGAACATGACTACGATGCCAAGATCATTGCCCGTGCCGCCGATGGGGGCTGCAATGAAGTGATCGAAGCATTACGAACACCCAACATGTACTTTATAGAACCTTACGCCACCAAAATCGCCGAGTCGGTGATTGACCTGTCCAGAGGGAATGAAGACCGTTGCATTGAGCTTTTTTTTGACGATAGAGAACTGCTTGTTGCTGAAATGTCCGACGACCAATAAGTCGTTGGCTTAGGCACGAAGGTGGTCTCCATTTATTTGACCACAAGGAGAACTGCATGACAGAAGAGATCAAATTTGAAGTCGGTGAAAAATATGAAAATATGAAAGGGATCTTTGAGGTGGTTGCCATCCGCAGGGATTCCATGGATATCCGGTGGGAGGACGGCGAGGAAATATCCACTCCCATTGACCTGCAGCAGCGCATCATCGAACGAATGCGTTTCGAAAAGGAACTGGAGGCCGCTCAGAAAATCCAGAAAGCCAAAAAAGCGAAGGCGTCGGCTTCCAAAGGTGGAAAACATTTTGAGGGTTTAGAAGAAAACGACTTCAGCAACAGCGTGTCCAAAACCACCTGGCGCGGTCGGGGCCAACTCGGCGGCGCGGTTGCCCTGCGGTTAAAAAGCAAACAGTTCAAGTTCAACTCCTGGGCCGTGTTGCGCAAACCGGAAGTCAGTTGGCTGGATGTTACACGTCAGAAACAGCCCGATATAAAACTGCAATCCAAATTTTATGCCCGTGTTGAAGAGGCAGACTTCTTTTATGGGGTTCTAACGCCCGCCCCCGACCCATCGGGCACCGAAGCGGGAGACTGGCATGCGTTGATGGCATGGCTGGATAAGCCCGAAAATGATTCCTGGCTGAATAAGCAGTGCAGTTCCCATGGTCTTTATTTGTGTGACCTGAGCAAGCAGGGCTTCAATGGCACACTGGAAGCCAAAGACGGGCAGTGGGTGCAGCGCGGTCAGGATGAAAAAGAGACCGCTGTTGTTTCCCTGAGTGCCTTTTTAGTGGCCGCAGGAAAGTCGGCAGCCGTGGACCTGCGCATTGAGAAGCGGTTGGCCAAAGGCGATGCCATAGAAAAGAAACAAAGTATAGCCGGCGATATTGCGACCCTGTTTGAAAACCTCATGCCCGTATATGCGGCGGCAGCTGCACGATAAGAATAACCGTCCGACAATAGAAAAAGAGAGAACTCCGGCATCCGGTGTCAATTGCCTGCCCGGGCAATTGACTCCGCATGGTGGCAGGCGACCTGCCGGTTTTCAAGCAGGCGCAGGGCGGGCCGTTCCTGGGTGCAGACGTCGGTCATGTGGGGGCAGCGTTTGTGAAAAGTACAGCCCGTTGGCGGATCCAAGGGGGACGGTAGCTCTCCTTTCAGCGGCGTTCGGATTCCGCGGGCGGCTTTCTCCACCTTGGGGGTTGCGGCCATCAGCGCCCGGGTATAAGGATGCAGCGGCTTGTTGAAGATGGTTTCCTTCTCACCCTGTTCAACCGGTCTTCCCAGGTACATGACCATCAGGTCGTCGGAGATAAGGCGAACCACACTAAGGTCGTGGGAAATGAACAGATAGGCCAAATCCATTTCCTCCTGAAGATCCATGAGCAGATTGAGAGCCTGGGCCTGGACCGATACATCCAGTGCTGATACCGGTTCATCGGCAACCACCAGGGCCGGTTTGAGCATCAGCGCCCTTGCCACGGCAATCCGTTGTCGCTGACCACCTGAGAACATATGCGGATACCGGCTGTACTGCTCCTGACTCAGGCCTACCTTTGCCATCATGGCCAATGCCTGCTCCTGTCGCTGGGAAGCAGAAAGATCGGTGTTGATCTTGAGCGGTTCTTCCAGGATAGCACCCACTTTCTTGCGGGGATTCAACGATCCGTAGGGATCCTGAAAGATGATCTGCACCTGTGTCCTCAGCTTGCGGCGCAGTGATTTGTCCTTTATGGTTCCATCCATCCCGCCTATTTCTAACTGTCCGTCAGTTGGTGGTTCGATCATGGTAACCACACGGGCAAGCGTCGATTTGCCGCACCCGGACTCGCCCACAACCGCCAATGTTTTTCCCCGGTTGATCGAAAAAGATACACCATCCAGAGCTTTGAGGGCGTGCGATGGGCTGAACAGCCCACCGGTTTTAACCTGGTAGTAACGTGCCAGCCCAATGGTTCGAATCACTTCACTGTTGCTCATGTCGAGGGGGCTCCGTGATCTAATGGGAAATGGCAGCGAACGGCACGACTGCCATGGGACACCAGGTCAGGCGATTCGGTTCTGCATCGATTCTGTGCGAAACGGCAGCGTGGATGAAAGATGCATCCCTTGATATGGTCAAACCGCCCGGGCACCACACCGGGAATGGTGGGCAGACGGTGCAGTCCGACACTCCTTTCCGGAAGCGCATCCAGCAGTGCGGCGGTATACGGATGCCTTGGATGGTCGAATAATGGGTCCACGGCGTTTTTTTCAACCACCTGGCCGGCATACATGACGACCACCCGTTCAACGGTTTCGGCCACGACGGCCATGTCGTGGGTGATGATGATCATCGCCATGTTCTTGCTGCGCTGCAGGTCCAGCAAAAGGTCCAGGATCTGGGCCTGAATGGTTACATCCAATGCCGTGGTGGGTTCATCAGCCACCAGCAAGCGGGGGTTACAGGCGATGGCCATGGCGATCATGATCCGCTGGTTCATGCCTCCGGACATTTGATGGGGAAAGTTTCCCAGGCGATCCTCCGGCGCCGGAATACCCACCTGGTCGAGTAAATCGATGGTACGGTCCCGCCGGGATGCACGGGTCCCTCCCTCGTGGGTTTTAAGTGCCTCCATGATCTGGAAGCCCACCGTGAAGCACGGGTTCAAACTGGTCATGGGCTCCTGGAAAATCATGGCGATATCCTTGCCTACCAGTTGGCGGCGTTTTTTTGGATGGATGTTCAACAGGTCATTGCCGTCAAAGCGCATGTGGCTGGCAGTGATGATGCCCGGATAGGGGATCAGTCCCATCATGGCCAGCTGGCTGACGCTTTTGCCGGATCCGGATTCGCCTACGATGCCCACCACCTCGCCTCCGGTGATTGTGAGGTCGAAGTCCGCAACCGCCTTGAATCCGGCGAAATCAACAGATAGTCTTTCTATTTCAAGCAGTTCCATCATCGTTTCAATTTTGGATCAAGGGCATCGCGCAGCCCGTCTCCGGCAAGGTTGAAGGCCAACACGGTCAACAGGATAGCCAGTCCGGGAAAGGTGACCACCCACCATGCCCGCTGGATAAATTGAAGTGCATTGGCCAGCATGGCCCCCCATTCCGGTATGGGCGGTTGGGCTCCCATTCCTAAAAATCCCAATGCCGCCGCATCGAGGATGGCCGATGAAAAACCCAACGTGGCCTGGACAATCAGCGGGGCCATGCAGTTTGGCAGGATCACCAGAAACATCAACCGAAGGGGGCCGGCCCCACAAACGCGGGAAGCCGTCACATAGTCTTTGGCCTTTTCGGAAAGCATCGACGCCCGCGTCAGTCGAACATAGTGGGGCAGTACGACGATGGCGATGGCCAGGATGGCGTTTCGAAGGCTCGGACCCAGGATCGTCACGATGGCCATGGCCAGCAGTAAACTGGGCAGGGCCAGCATGATGTCCATGAGCCGCATGACCATGGTGTCCGCATATCCGCCGATGTAACCTGAGCAAATACCGAGGAGAATTCCCGCCGCCAGAGAGATCGTGACCACCAGCAGGCCGACGAAGAGGCTCAAACGGGCGCCGTATATTAACCGGGACAAGATATCACGCCCCACGTCATCGGTTCCCAGCGGGTAGGTCCAGGACCCGCCCTCCTGCCATGCCGGAGGGGTCAGGATGGCGTCGCGATACTGCTCGAAGGGGCTGTGTGGGGCGATGAACTGGGCACACAGGGCGACGACCGTGATGAAGAGGATGAAATAGAGGCCCACCACAGCACCCTTGTTTTCATTGAAGTATTGCCAGAATTCTTTCAGCGGGTGGGGCGGTGCCTGGGCGGAATGGGCAGCTATGGCGGAAGCGGACATGGAATTCCTATCGGTTATGGCGGATGCGCGGATTAATGACGCCGTACAACATATCGACGAGCATGTTGACCAGAATGATCAGTGATGAAATCATCAGGATTCCTCCCTGGACCGCCGGATAGTCACGCCTGCGGATGGACTCTATGATCCATTTTCCAACACCGGGCCAGGCAAAGATGGTTTCGGTCAGTATGGCGCCGGCCAGCAATACCCCGGTCTGGAGGCCGATGACGGTGATCACCGGAATCAAGGCGTTTCGCAGGGCGTGGACCAGGGTTACGCGCCACGGCGCAAGCCCTTTGGCCCTGGCGGTTCGGACATAATCTTCCTGGAGTACTTCCAGCATCGAGGATCGGGTCATGCGCGCGATGACGGCAAGCGGAATGGTACCCAGGACAATCGACGGCAGGATCAGGTGGCTAAGGGCCGAAATGAAGGCTCCTTTTTCGTCGGACCTCAGGGAGTCGATGAGCATGAACCCGGTATCCGCGTCAATCCAGAAGAGAGCCGAGATCCGTCCGGATACCGGTGTCCATCCCAGGTTTACGGAAAAGAACAGGATCAGCAGCAGCCCCCACCAGAAAATGGGCATGGAATACCCGGTGAGTGATACACCCATAACCGTGTGGTCGAACACCGACCCCCGTTTGACACCGGCGATGACCCCGGCAGGCAACCCGACCAGGATGGCAAAAAACATGGCGAACAGGGATAGCTCGACGGTGGCGGGAAACAAGGTCATGAATTCATCGACCACCGGTTTTTTAGTGACGATGGATTTACCCAGATTGCCGTGGAAAATACCTCTGATGTATTTGAGATACTGGACCGGAAGGGGCTGGTCCAGCCCCAGCTGCGCTTTTAGGATGGCATGGCGCTCGGGATCAATGCCCCTTTCGCCGGCCATGAGCATCACCGGGTCACCGGGGATCAGGTGGATCAGGGCAAAAGTGAGCAGTGTCACGCCGATAAATGCGGGAACCACCATTGCCAACCGTCTGGTTAGAAAACGGATCATGGGAAGAATCGTTTGCCCGAAAAGGTGAACGTGCACGGGGGGAAGGAGACTTCCCCCGTGCACAGTGGGTCAGGCGGGTTACTGGATGTCCACCCCGTAAAATACAAAACCACCAAAGGGATCGATCCTGAAGTCCTTGACCTCTTTTCTTACCGGTACAAAGACCACGGAATGGGCGATGGTGGCCCATGGCGCCTGGTCCTTGAAAATGACCTGTGCTTCTTCATACAGCCGTGTTCGTTCGGCCACATCGGCGGTTATCTTGGCTTTCTGGATCAGATCCTCAAACGGCTGGTAGCACCAGCGCGCCCGGTTGGCGGAACCCACCGAGTCACAGCCCAGGAGAACCGACAGAAAATTGTCCGGGTCTCCGTTGTCGCCCGTCCAGCCCAGCAGTACGGTCTGGTGTTCACCCTCTTTGGAGCGCTTGAGGTATTCGCCCCACTCGTAGGTCACGATTTTGGCTTTCACGCCCACCTTGGCCCAGTCGGCCTGAATGATTTCCGCCATGCGGCGGGCGTTGGGGTTGTAAGGCCGCTGTACCGGCATGGCCCAGATGTCGGTTTCGAAGCCATTGGGAAACCCTGCATCGGCCAGCATTTTCTTGGCTTTGACCGGATCGTAGGGGTAGTCTTTGACCGCATCATTGTAAGACCAGATGGTGGGGGGAATGGGGTTTTTGGCGATCTTGCCGGCACCCTGGAAAACGGCATCGATAATGGCCTGCTTGTTGATTGCCAGGCTCAGCGCCCTTCTGACATCGACGTTGTCAAAGGGCTTCTTTTCCGTGTTAAAGCCAAGGTAGCCAACGTTGAGGCCTTCTTTTTCCAGCAGGTTGATGTCCTTGTCCCTGGCCATCTGGGCCAGATCGGCCGGATTGGGGTAGGGCATGACGTGGCATTCACCGGCTTTTAGTTTTGCATAGCGTACCGATGCATCCGGGGTGATGGAGAACACCAGTTTGTCGATAGCGGCCCTGCCGCCCCAGTAGTCCGGATGAGCAATATAGCGGATGATGGAGTCTTTTTGATACTGAACCAGAACGAAGGGACCGGTACCCACCGGATCCTGGTCGTTAAGGTCCGGGGTGCCGGCGGCCATCATCTTGTCGGCATATTCGGCACTGTGAATGGATGCAAAGTCCATCCCCATGTTGGCGATAAAGGGTGCTTCCGGACGGGTCAGGTGAAAGACGACCGTGTAGTCGTTTTTCTTTTCAATTCGGTCGATGAGCTTGTCCATGCCCATGCCGGTGAAATACTCGTAGCTGCCGCCGGAAACCTTGTGATACGGATGCTTGGGGTCCCACTGACGGTAAAACGACCACAATACGTCGTCGGCGTTGAAGTCTCGGGACGGGGTGAAATTTTTCTTGGTGTGGAACTTAACCCCTTTCCGCAGATAGAAAGTGTAGGTCTTTCCATCTTCGGAAACATCCCATTTTTCCGCCAGACCGGGAATGATTGTGGTGGTGCCCCGTTCAAACAGAACCAGCCGGTCGAAGATGGCTCGGGAAGAAGCGTCGAAGGTGGTGCCGGCCGTGTACAGTGCCGGGGTAAATCCTTCTGGGCTGCCTTCAGAGCAGTAGACACAGGTTTTTGCATAAGCACTGGCACCTGCTAAAATCAGTGCCAACGCGACACCTACCGCTGTCAATCCTCTACGATACCTCATTGTTACCTCCTCCTGTAATGCAGATGGTTAGGTTGCACGCGACTCGTAAGGGTAAAGACAATATTGGGTAATCGCTAAGTTTTGAAAAATCCAACTTGAGGGTAAATCCCATTTGAACCCGTATCAGACTCTATCTTGGAATCAAGTATTATGTCAAAACGATCATGCCGACAGCCGTTACGGGAGAAACCACCACCACATGAGATAGTGGGGGACTTGAGGAAAAGGTCATAAGGTCTGAAGACCTGAGATATATATTGACATAGTTGCCGATTCCGTTCAAGTGAAGAAATGGCCGCAACCATCATGTGGCCGTGACGGTTTTATCCTTGGTACCGGCAATGCCTATACCTTCATAAGAGAGGACGCGTTCATGTTTTCTGCTGAGTGTTACACCACCAGGCGCCAGTGCCTCAAAACGGATATTGAATCCGGGCTGATCCTGTTCCTCGGAAATGGAGAAAGTGCCATCAATGCCGCCGATAACTGCTACTTTTTCCGTCAGGACAGCTCTTTTTTGTATTTCTGGGGAATCGACCTCCCGAATCTTGCTGCCGTCATCGACGTGGACGCCGAAACGGAAACCGTATTCGGTGATGATCCGTCGATGGACGATATGATCTGGACCGGTCCGCAACCATCCCTGTCGGAACGATGCAAGGAGTTGGGGATCCATCAATCCGCCACCTTTTCGAAATTGCATGAGATTGTTGGGGCGGCCCTGAAAAAGAATCGACCGGTTCATTTTCTCCCGCCTTACCGAATGGACCAGATGATGCAATTGTCGGATCTTTTCTGCATGAATCGACAGGTTGTTGCCCAAAAAGCGTCCAAATCACTAATCCGGTCAGTGGTCCGGCAGCGTTCGGTGAAAAGCGATGCGGAACTGGCCCAGATTGAATCGGCGATTACCATCAATGGGGCCATGCAGACCACTGCCATGCGGATGGCCACGCCGGGGCGCCATGAGCGTGAGGTGGTGGGGGCCATCGAAGGCCTTGCCTACGGTCTGTCCGGGAGAAAATTGCCGTTCCGCACTATTTTTTCTATTCATGGACAGGTCCTTCACAACCACTGTCACGACAACCAGATGAAGGCCGGCGATCTGGCAATCTGCGACTGTGGCGCAGAATCATCCATGGGGTATGCCAGCGACACTACCCGCACCATTCCGGTCGGTGGCCGGTTTACCGGCCGGCAAAAGGATATATACGAGGTTGTTCTGGGGATGCAGATGGATGCTCTGGCCGCCATGAAACCCGGTGTTCCCTTCCGGGATATCCACCTGTTGGCCGCCCGACGGCTGTCTTCGGATTTTAAGAAGCTCGGGCTGATGCACGGTGACGTGTCGGAGATGGTTGAATCCGGGGCGTATGCACTCTTCTTCCCCCATGGCCTGGGTCACATGATGGGCCTGGATGTTCACGATATGGAAAGCCTCGGGGAAAACCATGTGGGCTACACGGAAAATATCCGGCGCGACACCCGGTTTGGCCTCAATCGTCTTCGGCTGGCCAAACCCCTGGAGCCGGGTTTTGTGGTAACCGTTGAACCCGGCGTCTACTTCATTCCGCCATTGATTCGGCAGTGGCGTGCCGAAAACCGGTTTGGCGATCATATCGACTACCGTCGCCTGGAGCCTTTTCTCGACTTTGGGGGGGTGCGAATCGAAGATGATGTGCGGGTCACCTCCGACGGTGCAGCGGTATTGGGGCCGCCCATACCAAAGACGGTCCCTGCCGTTGAAGCCTGTTGCAACCGGTAACGCCGCTTCTCTGTAGGATGATCGTGTCACCCGCGAGGATGGCGATGGGTGGCTTTGCAGTCCCCCGGGGGTGGCTGCGGTTCAGCCGGCGGATCGTTTTCGTCCAGCAGGATAATGTAGGAAAATGGGGAGGAGAGGGGGGGCGGCTTTTCGGCGGGCCGGGATGGTTTGTCCGGTAACTGTTTACGTTGCCGAGCCTCGTCGATTGATATGGTTTTATTCATGATTCAAGCGGGGTGCAATCCCGTTTCACGGTCGGCACATGGTTTCTTCGTTAGTGCCTGATCTAATTGGTATGGCTTGAAACAATTGCAAAACAGAGGAATAAAAAGGTCCGGCTGCGATTGATGGTGCCTGAACCTGAAAAGACCAGACTCCCATATAATGCAAATATTCGTATAAGATACACGTATACTAAAAAGGGCTCCGTTTTACAAGTGTCAATTCTCTGAACCCCTTCAAAAGGACTTGACCCATGATCAGGCAGCGGTGTAGATTGAACACAGGGAACCAACAGTCAGTCGCCGCAATCATCTGCCACCAGCCTCTTCCTGCCTCTGCTCGTATTCTGCTTCGACGACGTTTCCTCTCTTTCGCCTAACCTAATGATGTCGGTAATCATGGTGATAATGGTTTGTCCGACCGGCGGTATCCAAGAGATCATGAAGGTTTGGAACATGATTCAGTTGACTGAAAAACGGAATTCACCCCGCCATCACTGTGACGGCCAGGTCATTTTATTTTCTACCGGGTACCGATCGCGGCGAACAGAAGGGCGGTTGCTCAACTTTAGTGATCAGGGGCTCTGCTTTGTCAGCCATCACCCGCTGAAGCCGGGAACCACCATCATCGTGCGTGCATCAGGGGAAATTTGTCCGAGCGTGTCGGCGGATAATGGATGCTATTTACGAACCATGGGGTTTGTAACAATTAAATGGTGTAAGGAAAACCATCGGCAAGGACGGCCCATCCACGAGATGGGGGCCGCGTATCTATTGTCCTACTGAACAGGAAAACAGCAAACGGGCCCCAATTTTTCATCCCCGGGTTTTTCCACTATCTATTGTTTTTCCGGAATGATGCATAACAACTGGCACTGACGTCTGCGTTTTTTCAGCGCATCGGCCACCGTGCCCCCTTCCTGTCGCACCGCCGCAGGTGATACAGCCACACCTGTAAGGCGATGGTTTCCTGACGGATAAAATGCCAAAAAACATATTGACACCTTAACCCTAAAAAATGCATTTCCAGGGTTTATTGTCGGCGGCCCGGGTGCAATTGACGGCATGCCTGCCGGCCGCCGCGGCATCCTTTCCACCAGTTGGGCTGGCCGGAGGAAGGCTGAAATATGCCCCATTCCCATCAAACCAAACGAGGTACCCATGAGAAAAATCGTTGAATGTGTTCCCAATTTTTCCGAAGGCAACGACCGTGAAACCATTGATGCCATTGCACAGGCCATCACAGAGACGCCGGGCTGTACCCTGCTGGATGTAGATCCGGGAAAGTCGACCAACCGGACCGTGTACACTTTTGTCGGCGATCCGGATGCCGTGGTTCAAGGGGCACTCAACAGCGCAAGGGTTGCCAGGGCGCGGATCGACATGCGCACCCACAAAGGAGAGCATCCCCGAATGGGCGCCATGGATGTCTGTCCGTTCATACCGGTCGCCAATGTCAGCATGGACGAGTGCGTGGCGATCTCCAAAACGTTCGGCCGGTTGGCCGCAGAAGCACTGGGGGTCCCCTTTTTTCTTTACGAGGCGTCAGCGGTCCATGATTATCGTCGAAAACTGCCCCAGGTCCGGCAAGGGGAATACGAAGGCCTGGCCGGCCGTCTGGAGGAACCGGAATGGGCGCCCGATTTCGGACCGGCAGCGTTTGTCCCCCAGTGGGGGGCCACCGCCACCGGCGCCCGGTCCTTTCTGATTGCCTACAACGTCAATATATTGGGCACCAGCAACCAGGCCCACCGCATTGCCCTGAACCTTCGGGAAGCCGGCCGGGGGCCGGATGTCCCCGGCCGCTTGAAGGCGGTCAAAGGCATGGGCTGGTTCGTGGACGAATACAACATGGCCCAGGTAACGGTAAACCTGAATGATTACCAGGTCACTCCGATTCATACCTTGTTTGAGGAGGTTAAAAAGGAAGCGGCTGCACTGAACGTCGGGGTCGCCGGTTCGGAAATCGTCGGTCTGGTCCCCCTGGCGTCCATCCTGATGGCCGCGGATTACTACATGGAAAAAGAGAATCTGTTCATTCTCGACGAAGACCAGAAGGTCCGGCTGGCTGTGGAACGCCTGGGCCTCAACAGTGTGGCCCCTTTCGATCCCAAGGAGAAGATCATTGAATACCGCGTGGCGGAGACACCTGACGAACCCCTGGCAGCCATGCGTTTGAGGGACTTTGTCCAAGAGGTCGCATCGCGTTCGTCGGCTCCGGGCGGCGGATCGGTATCGGCCTTGCTGGTTGCCATGGGTGCCGGTTTGGGGGCCATGGTGGGCAAACTCACCTACGGCGTCAGAAAGTTTGAGTCGGTGGACGCACAGATGAGAAAATGCATTCCGCCGTTGCACGATGCCGCGGCCCGATTGATCCCCATGATCGATGCGGACACAACGGCGTTCAAGGATTTCATGGCGGCCCTTCGCCTGCCCAGGGGGACAGATGCCGAACGGACCGCACGGGCAGAACAGATGCAGGCCGGGCTAAAGAAAGCCATTGACATTCCCCTGACGACAATGAAGCTGGGGGACGGTGCCTGGGATGCCCTTTGCGACGTGGCGCGCTATGGCAACCCGGCATCACGGTCTGATGTGGAAGTCGGTGCCAGGACGCTGGAGACCGGTATATGGGGCGCCTACAAAAACGTGATGATCAATATGACCGACATCACGGATGACGAATTCCGAACCCGGATTGTCGGGGAAGCGGAAGCGATCGTGAAGCGTGCGGCGCAAAAATGTGCCGACGTACTCGAAATATTGGAAAGCCGATAGCCGACGGGCCTTTTAGCGATCCCGTCGCGGCAAGATACCAAGGGAGGTGGCCGATGGCAGATGCAGTGGGCCTGCTGGCCCTGCTGATCGGGTTGGAACTGGTGCTGGGGGTGGACAATGTCCTGGTGATTGCCATCTTTGTGGCCCGATTGCCCGAAAACCAGCGCCAGAAAGCGCGTATCATCGGGCTGAGCCTGGCCATGGTGGCCCGGATCGTCATGTTGTTCGTGGTGGTGGCCCTGGCCAGCCTGACCCGGCCCGTCGTCGCCGACTTTTCGGTCAGGGACCTGATCCTGCTGGCCGGCGGGATGTTCTTGCTTTACAAAGCCGTCCACGAGATTCATCACACCGTCGAATTCAGAGAACAGGAGAATGGGGATGGCGAGAAGGGGGCCGGCGCCTTTGGCGCCATCATCCTCCAGATTATTCTGCTGGATATTGTTTTTTCCATCGATTCGGTGATTACCGCCGTGGGACTGACCCAGCAGCTGTGGATCATCGTTTCGGCAGTGGTGCTTTCCTTTGTCGGCATCCTCTTTTTTGCCCGCCCCATCGGTGATTTTATTCTACGGCATCCCGCCTTGAAGATCCTGGCGCTTTCCTTTCTGATTACCATCGGGGTCACCATCTTTATGGAGGGTATGCATAAACATGTTCCCAAGGCCTACATTTACCTGCCCATGGGGTTTGCCTTGATGGTGGAGATGCTTCAGATGCGCTATGAGCACAACCGCCGGAGAAAAAAAGAGCTCACCACCGATGCCTGAAAACGTTTCTCTCACCCTGCCGCCCCCGATGGCGGCCGACCCGGAAGCGATCCAACGCGCTCTTTCCCAAAAGCTGGGGCATCCCATTGATGCTGACCGGTTCGTGATTGCCCGCCGCTCCATCGATGCACGCAAACGAACGATCCGTGTCAATTTAGGCATCCGGGTTTATGCCGCCGGGGAACTGCCGACGAAGGGGCTGCCGGAATTTAGCTACCGCGATGTTCGGTCCGCGCCACCGGTGGTCATCGTGGGCGCCGGCCCGGCAGGCCTGTTTGCCGCCTTACGGTTGGTCGAATTGGGGTTTCGGCCGGTGGTCGTCGAGCGGGGAAAGCCCGTCAAGGAGCGGCGTCGGGATGTGGCGGCCCTGAATCGGCGGGGAATACTCGACGGTGAATCCAATTATGCATATGGCGAGGGAGGTGCGGGTACCTTTTCCGACGGCAAGCTCTACACGCGATCCAGGAAACGGGGGGATCACCGCCGTGTGCTCCATCGGTTCCACCAGCACGGCGCCGATCCGCGCATTCTCAGCGAAGCCCATCCCCACATCGGTTCCAATCGTCTTCCCGGGATTGTCGCCGCCATGCGAACCACCATCGAAACCCATGGCGGTGAAATCCATTTCCGGCAAAAAGTGGTCGACTTGTCCGTATCGGGCGGCCGGGCGACAGGTGTGCGCCTGGCAGACGGGCATCGCATCGAGGGGCGTGCGGTGGTTCTGGCTTCCGGCCACAGCGCCCGGGATGTTTACGAAATGCTGATGGCCCGAAAGATTGCGCTGGATGCCAAATCATTTGCCATGGGGGTCCGGGTGGAACATCCTCAAGGCCTCATCGATCGGATTCAATACCATGGCCAGGCACGGGGGGACTATCTGCCGGCAGCAGCCTACCACCTTGTGCAGCAGGTGGATGGACGCGGGGTATACAGCTTTTGCATGTGCCCCGGCGGGTTTATCGTGCCGGCATCCACGCGGCGTGACGGTCTGGTGGTCAATGGCATGTCTTTCTCCAGGCGGAATTCTCCATACGCCAATGCCGGTATTGTGGTGGAAATCAGGCCGGGGGATATTCCTGTTCGGGATCCGGCGGGGCCTCTGGCGGGCCTGAACTATCAGCGCACGCTGGAGCACATCGCCTGTAAAAACGGCGGTGGCGGTGTCGTCGCACCGGCTCAGCGGCTGGCCGATTTTGTCAATAATCGTTCTTCCCCCCGCCTGCCGGCATGCTCTTATCCGCCCGGTGTGGTGGCCTCCTCCCTGCACGAATGGCTGCCCGATTCCCTCCGGCTGCGTCTGCAGGCCGGTTTTAAGGCCTTTGACCGAAAGATGAGAGGGTTTATAACCAACGATGCGATCGTGGTGGGGGTGGAATCACGGACATCCTCCCCGATCAGAATCCCAAGGGATTCTTCCACCTTTCAGCACATCGGGATGCCGGGGCTGTTCCCCTGCGGCGAAGGCGCCGGGTATGCCGGTGGAATCGTCTCCTGCGCTGTGGACGGTGAGCGCGTGGCCGCTGCGGTTGCCCATTTTCTGACCGGCTGACCGTCACTGTTTTTCCATTTTCTTTTTCCGACGGATGCCGTAAGATAAAAAATCTTATTCAAAATCGCCATGTCCGGGTATGTTCCATGCCGTCCCGATTTGAGTAATTGTGCGACATGCAAACGGAGGCCTCCATGAAGCAGACAGTATTGACCATCGGCGGCGCCAACGGACAGCTGGTTGGCCAATCCGGCCGCATGTGCAATCGACACGGCCTGGTTGCCGGTGCCACCGGTACCGGTAAAACGGTAACCCTGCAAACCCTGGCCGAGGGCTTTTCCCTGATGGGCACACCGGTATTTGCCGTGGACGTAAAGGGCGACCTGTCGGGAATTGCCGCAGCAGGATCACCCCATCCCAAAATAGAGGCACGGCTGGCAAGCATTCCCCTGCCCGGCTACCGTCAGCAACCCTGTCCCACCCTGTTCTGGGACATGGATGGGAAAAACGGCCATCCGGTGCGCACCACCATATCGGAAATGGGACCGTTGCTCCTGGCCAATCTGCTTGAACTTAACGACACTCAGACCGGGGTGCTTTACGCCGGATTCGATCTGGCCGACGATCAGGGGCTGCTATTGCTGGACCTGAAAGACCTTCGGGCGCTGCTGGCCTGGATGGGAGAACATGCCGGGTCCCTGCGGTCGGATTACGGCAATATCAGCGCTGCCAGCCTTGGCGCCATCCAGCGGCGCCTGCTGGTGCTGGAAGAGCAGGGGGCCGAGCGTTTTTTCGGCGAGCCGGCACTGCAGCTGGCCGATTTAATGCACACGGATTTTTCCGGCCGCGGCGTCGTGAGTCTCTTCGATGCCAGCCGATTGATCCATCAGGCGCCACGCCTGTACGCGGCCTTTTTATTATGGCTGCTGGCCGAATTGTTCGAGCAGCTTCCCGAGGCGGGGGATCCGCCCGTGCCGAGACTGGCGCTTTTTTTCGACGAAGCGCATCTGCTTTTTTCCGGAGCGCCGAAAACACTGCTGGCCAAAATTGAACAGGTGGTTCGTTTGATCCGGTCCAAAGGGGTGGGCGTCTATTTTATTACCCAAAACCCCATGGACTTGCCGGATAACGTGCTGGGCCAACTGGGACTGAAAGTCCAGCATGCCCTGCGGGCCTTCACGCCCAAAGACCAGAAAACCATCCGGGCCGTGGCCGCGTCGTTTGTTCCCAACCCACAGTTTAAGACGGCCGACAGGGTAACCACCCTGGGCATCGGAGAAGCTCTGGTATCGGTAATGGGTGATGACGGCCGGCCCCAACCGGTCCGGCAAACCCTCATCGCACCGCCGCAAGGCCGCATCGGACCGCTCTCGGCCGACGAGCGGTCGGCGGTCGTGCAGCGGTCCCCCATAAGAGGCCGTTATGACGATTCATTGGATCGGCAGTCCGCCTACGAAATGCTCAAACAGCGGGCCGAGGCTGCCCGGGCAGCAGAGAGCCGGCGTCTTAAAGAAATAGAAGCGGAGAAACAACAACGGCAGGCACAGCGACGGTCCTCATCCGGCGGTCGCCGCCGGCAGACCGCCGGAGAAGCCATGATGAAAAGTGCGGCGCGTTCCATCGGCAGCAGTATCGGCCGACAGATTATCCGAGGTGTGCTGGGGTCCATTTTCGGCCGGCGATGATGGGCGTCTAACCGTTTGGACAGTCAATGGCAATTGACTTTTCCGGGTTGTCTTATGGCGCAGGCATCGGCATGGATCCGGCAGGACATGTAATCGCCGAGGGTCATTTTCAGGTTCGTCCCCTGGCCATGAGCAGGGGGCGTGAACGCGCCTTCATCAAATGAAAAGGTGAGCTTCCATGGAAGAAAACGACAACGATCTTGAGGGTGACGGGCAGACTGAAGAAGAGACTGTTGAACCGGATGGGGACGATGAAAGTGACGCCATCCTGCATGAAAAAGATAAACCCTCATCCCCACACGACAATATCTGAAATCCATTCCGGTAAATTTTTTTTCGTGAATAGGGCCGTGAATTGTACAATCCATTTTCTATAATCAACCGATACCTGTTTCTGGAGATGCTGCCGCCATTTTTTATCAACCTGGCCTTCTTCTCCTTCATTTTTTTAATGAAACAAATCCTCGATATCACCGATATGATCGTCAATCATAAAGTCGGTGTCGGACCGGTCTGCCTGCTGCTGGTTTATACGATGCCCTATTTTCTTCAGTATGTGATTCCCATGTCCGTGATGATGGCCGTGCTGATGACCCTTTTGAGGTTGTCCGGCGATAACGAAATCATGGCGCTCAAGGCCGGAGGCGTGAGCGTATACCGGCTGTTGGCGCCGGTTTTGGCATTCAGCCTGATAGGAACCCTGCTGACCGGGTACATGACCCTCTTCGGCGTTCCCCATGGTTCGTCCCGCTTCAAAACACTGCTTTTCAATGTCGCTACAGCCAACCTGAATGTCGGTTTGAAGGCGCGTACCTTCAACGACAGTTTTGACAAGATCATGCTTTATGTCAATAAGATAGACCCCCACAACGGCGAATTGCACAGCGTGTTCATCGAAGACCACCGGAACAAGGAAGTGAACAATACCGTGGTCGCCAAAACAGGGCGGATCGTCGGCGACCCGAAGAACATGATTTACCATCTGAGACTCTTTGAAGGAACCATCAACCAGATGGACATGAAAGATCGTTCTTCCCATGTCATCCATTTTGAGACCTATGATATCCGATTGGATATAAAAGCCGCCATGACCAGCCCGGGAACAGGGGAGAAAGGTCCCAAGGAAATGACCGCCGCCGAGCTTAAAGCCTATATGCATCAGGTCAAAAGAACGGATAAAGAACGGTTTTTCGGCGCCTCCCTGCAGCTGCAGAAAAAATTTGCCATTCCCGTGGCCTGCATTGCCATGGGGCTGCTGGCCCTGCCGCTTGGTGTTCAGACCAAAAATTCCCAGAAGGCGTTCGGCATCGGACTGGGGCTTTTCTTTTTCTTGCTGTACTACCTGCTCATGTCCATCGGCACGGCCTTCGGAGAAAACGGAAAATATCCGCCGGCGCTTGGTATGTGGGTGCCGAACTTGACGCTTGGCGGATTCGGCACCTATCTCCTGGTTCGGTCGGCAAGGGAGAAGCCATCGTTATTCAGATGGCTGGACCCGATAGTGGCAAGGGCGATAAAATGGGCGGGTAAAAAATGACGATTCTCTACCGCTACGTCACCCGGGAAATTCTCATCTGCTTCTCCATTGTATTGGTTGCCGTGCTGAGTATCTATCTGGCGGTCGATTTTATCGAAAAAATAGATAATTTCATGGAGGCGGGCGTTTCCGCCAGCCGGTGTGTCGTCTATCTGCTGTACAAGCTGCCGTTTATTTTGGTTCAGATTGCGCCCGTTGGATTTTTATTGTCCATCCTTGTCGCACTGGGACTGATGAGCAAAAACAACGAAGTCATCGCTTTGAAAAGCTGCGGCATCGGTAAAACCCGGCTGCTGAAACCGGCCCTGGTACTCGGCCTTGTTTTTGGGTGTCTGCTGTTCGTGGTTGCCGAAATGCTTGCGCCGGTTTTTATGGTCAAGGCCAACCAGATCTGGCTTCAGGAGGTGAAGAAAAAAAATATCTTCGCTTCCAAAACCAATGACATCTGGATGCGCGCCTCCCGGCAGATTATCCACATTAAAAGTTATCAGCCCGATAAAAAACGTATTTCGCGCATTGCAATGCATACCTTTGATGACCAATTCAGGCTGATCAATCGGATTGATGCCCAATCCGGTGAATTTATAAACGGGCAGTGGCGCCTTAAGGATGTCGTCGAACAGGCCTTTGATGAAAATGACGGCGGTCACCAACTGAGGTCCCTGGATACGCTGACTGTCGAGATCGATCTGAATCCCGATGATCTGGCCCGGGCCGCCAAACGATCCGATGAAATGGGGTTGGCCGAATTGGGCCGGTATATCGAAAAGGTGGAGCGGGAAGGGTACGGTGCCGTTCGCTTTCGGGTGGATTATCACGGCAAGATTGCCGCGCCCTTTGTGTGCCTGTTTCTCAGTGTGCTGGGAACAGGGATCGCCCTTCGCGGCAAGTTGCGCGAGGGGATGCCGGTGAGCATCACCTATGGATTGGGGATCGCCTTTCTTTACTGGATTTTCAACAGCTTCTGCCTTTCCCTGGGTTATGCTGAAATGATGCCTCCTGTAGTGGCAGCGTGGGTTGCCAACATTGTTTTTTTCAGTGTTGCCGGTTTTTTAATACTCAATGCCCATTGACCGGCCAGGGCGCGGCACACTGTTTTTATAGCGATAGAGGACGTTTGATGATTATCGGCTACAACGTTGTCATGGTGGTAGCGATTCTACTGTTGTGGCCGATCTGGGTCCCGGTGGTGGGGTTTAGAAAAAAGCATCGTCGCACCTTTTTAAAACGGCTGTTCATGGAGGCGCTCCCCCGAAACGATACGGCTTCCGGGGACGCTGGGGGGCCGGTCTGGATCCATGCCCTTTCCGTAGGAGAAGTACTCTCGGCAGAACCGCTGGTGAAAGCGTTGGCCCAAAAAATTGGTGGCCATCGGCTGGTCTTTACGGCGTCCACCCAGACCGGTTACGAGATGGCCACCCGTGTGATGGCCCCCCACGTGGCCGCGATCAGGCATTTCCCTTATGATACCCCATTTTCCGTGAGACGGGCGCTGACGGTTGTTGGCCCAAGGCTGGTGGTGATCGTGGAAACAGACATCTGGCCGAATTTCCTCTATAGCCTGAATCGATGCAAAATACCCGTTCACCTGGTAAACGCCCGGCTCTCGGACGGGTCGTTTCGCGGATATAAACGCATCGGTTTTCTCATGTCCCCCCTGCTGTCCCTATTCGAGCGTATCTGTGTCCAGACGGATTCGGACCGGTTCCGTTTTCTTGAACTCGGCGTTTCTGAAAAAAAACTGGCCACGGTGGGCAATATCAAATTCGACCAGGCACCCGTCAGTGTTTCCGCCGAAGACCTGAATCGGCTTTCTGAAGGATTGTGTCTCTCGGAAAGTGCGCCGGTATGGGTGGCCGGCAGCACCCATCAAGGGGAGGAAGCGGTATTGTCCGATGCCTATCGCAGCCTTCGGGCAACAGGCATCGATGCGGTGCTGATTGTCGTTCCGAGAGATCCGGGGCGGGCGATTGCCGTGTGCAGCATCTTCAGGCGTTCCGGTGTGGATGCCAGGACCATGGGGCAGATCGAAAGGCAGCCCTCGCCTTCTGCGGTCGTGGTGATCGACAGGATTGGAGTCCTTCGCCAGCTCTATGCCCTGGCCGACGTCGCCTTTGTCGGGGGAAGCCTGGTTGACGCGGGAGGCCATAATCCCCTGGAGCCCGCCTCGGTGGCCAAGCCGATCTTATTCGGTCCTCACACCAGCGATTTTCGCTGGATTTGTCAAACCCTCGAAAACGAAGGCGGTGCCATCCGTGTGGACGATGCGCATCAACTTGCCGGACAGGCAGGGCATCTGATGGTCAACCGGGATGCCAATCGTCGTGTCGGGCAGCGGGCCAGAGACGTGTTTATCAAAAACAGGGGCGCCGTGGAGCGAACCTTGGCGGTTATCGGAAGTGACATCCACCCCTGACCCCGTATGGCAAAATAGACCCGGATCCATGAACAGACTCAAAGACGACCTCGAACGGCTCAGATGCCGCATCGAATCCGCGGCAAAGGGAAACCTCCCGGCGCCGTTTTTTTCCCTTGAAACGGCGCTGTCGGTTCTTTCCATCCTGTATGGCGGGGTGATGGGCATCCGTGCCCTCCTGTATCGAAAAGGTGTGCTTCCATCCGAAACCCTGCCCTGCCGGGTTGTGTCTATCGGCAATCTGATCGCCGGCGGAACGGGAAAGACGCCCATGACGATTATGGTCGCACAATGCATCAGGGATCTTGGATTTCGTGTGGTTGTGATCAGCAGGGGATATCGGGGCCGAATGGAAGACGCTGGTGGCATTGTCAGTGATGCCGAGACCGTTTTACAAGGCCCTGAAAATGCCGGGGATGAACCTTTCCTGATGGCAGGTCTGTTGAAGGGAATCCCCGTTGTCGTTGGAAGACGCCGGTTCGATTCCGGCATGATGGCCGTGAAGCGTTTTCAACCGGATGTCATCGTGCTCGATGATGCCTTTCAGCATCTGCGATTGAAAAGAGATCTCAACCTGGTGCTCCTGGACAGCCGCTCTCCGTTTGCAAACGGTCGTCTGCTTCCACGGGGACTGTTGAGAGAACCGCTGTCGGCGTTGAAGCGGGCGCATGCGATTGTTTATACGCGTTGCCAGGACGACGGACTGCCTTCCGGTCGGGGGGCCTTGCCTGTCTCTCGGCCCGTTTTCTATACGGACCATATCCCGGTGATCAGAAGGGCCGAGCCGGGCGATGGGGCCCTTTTCCGTGAACCGATGGATCTGTCCGCCTTGAAGGGCAGAAAAACAGTTGCCTTTTCAGGCCTGGCGGACAACCGGCAGTTTTTTCACTCATTGAAACAGGCTGGCTGCGAGCTCGTTCATGCGTTTTCCTTTCCAGATCACCACCGATATGGTTCCGGCGATTTAAAACGGATCGCCGAAACGGCCAGAAAAACAGATGCGGATGTGGTGGCCACCACTTACAAGGATTTTGTAAAAATTGAAGGCGAGACGCGCTGGCCTGTGGCGTTGGTAGCGATCGATGTTGAGATTCGATTGTTTGGTGATAGAACACACTTTCTCAATTTTATCTCCGAGGGACTCTCGGAGGCAGATGGATAAAAGTCTTAAAAAATTTAATAGCTGCCCGGTGATGCCTTAAAAAAATTTAACAATTGATATGGCTGCAGTCCAATACATCTTATCACCATCGTGAGTTAAATAATCTTTAACATACTGCAAATAAAGCGCATAGCCTTAATTGTACCTCCCGGTGACGTTGGACTTTTAAATGTGGCATAAAAATTGTTTTCATAGTGAATAAACCAAGCATGGGGGAACTTTGATGCAGCCTGATTCCGTTTTCAAATTTGATGACTGCCAAACAGCCAGGCGGCATTCCATCCTTCGGGAAAAAGTGGGGGGGATGAGGAATCGCCGGTCCGGGTTTACCTTGATGGAATTAATGGTGACCATTGCCATTATCGGTCTTTTGGTCGCCATCGCGACACCCAATGCCATTGCCTGGCGAAATAACGCGCATTTCAATGCCGCCGTCCGTGAAGTCAAAGGGGCCATAGAGGGTACGCGCATGGCCGCGATCAAAACCAATCTGCCGGCGAATGTCATTTTTAACGGAACCAACACCTTCGATACCCAGACCCGGCGTATAGTGGCCGGATCACCGGTGCTGGGACCGTTGAATACGCATCGACTTGCGCGGGGGGTTACGGTCACTGCCAATGGTGGCGGGCAATTGACGTTTAACAACCGTGGCATGGCCAACAACCTGACCGTGACCGTCCAGCACTTCAACGGATTGTCCCGGGATATTATCGTCTCTATCGTCGGCAGTTCAAGGATTCAGTAATGTCCATCATTCAAGAGGTCCCAAAGGCTATGAAACATAAAGGAAATCAAGGGTTTACGCTTATAGAACTGCTCGTGGCCATGGTCATCGCATCGATTGTCATGGCCGCGGTGGTTTCCGCCTATCAACTTCAGGTGCGCGGTAAGAATACCCAGGAGGTCCTGACGGATATGAACCAGACGGCCCGGGCGGCACTGGAAATCATGATCCACGAGATCCAGACGGCCGGTTGCGACCCCTTAAGAACGGCTGATGCGGGGGTCCTGATCGCCGACGCCGGCGAGTTCAGTTTCGTCATGGACATCGGAGACGGCGCCAGTTTCCAACCGGACGGCGCGGCGGATGACCCCAATGAACGCGTTCGCTACGCGTTGTACACCGACGGCACCGGCAGCCAGAACCTGGGCCGGGCCACCGGGACGGCCGCCGACGGTTCCGGCGGGACATTGCAGCCCCTGGCCCGCAACGTGGATGCCCTGGATTTTGTCTACCTCGATGAAGACGGAAATATAACGGCCGCAGTTGACGAGATCCGCAGCATCCAGTTGACCGTGGTGGCCCGTTCCGGCCGTGAGTCAGGTGGATTACTGCATTCCTTTACCGATGCCACGGCTTACCAGAACCAGCAGGGGGATGAAATTCTTGCAGCCCAGAACGATTCGTTCAGACGGCTTCTGCTGACCACCACGATCAATTGTTACAACCTGAACAACTAACCGCCCGACGAGAAGGAGTGGTTCAGACATGGCTCCCACGCATTTTTCCAAAAAAGACTCCGGGTTCACGCTGATTGAAGTGCTCATCGCCATCGCCATTTTTTCGATCGGCCTGCTGGCCGTGGGCGCGCTCCAGGCCCGATCCCTGATGGCAACCGGCGATGTCGCCCGTAAAACCGAAGCCTGGACCATCGCTGATGAGCAGGTGGCCCTGCTCAAGGCCATGCCCTTTTATGCGGATGACCCGCCGGTGAATCATCCCGCCGATCTGGTCGCCGGCACTCACACGGCAGTTGACCTTAGTGGTCGTTACACCGTGCACTGGCGGGTCTGGGACGATGATCCCATCAACCAGCAGAACGCAACGGTGCTTGCGGGGGTTCCGGCAGGCACATACACGGTATGCAAACGAATTACCCTTGCAGTGACCCCATTGGGCGGCAATCCACCTGACGATACCATCGCCGAGGTGCAATTTATCAAAACATGGGCCGCCACCGGAATCCAGTAAATAACAACCGGAATGAGACTGCCATCCGCTTTGAATTTTTTTTCCAGAGGTTTGTGAATGCGAATACCGAGAAGAAAACTGAAAATTGGCCGGCCCGGAAACGGTGTGACAAATCGCCTGTTGAGCAACGAGAACGGTTCCGTGATGGTCCTGGTCCTGATGGTGCTGGCCATCATGACGGTGATTGGAATCGTGGCTTCCAACACGGTGATCACAGAAAATTCTATCATCCGCAATGTGGGCATCTACAAGCAGAATGCCAGCCTTTTGGACTCGTCCCTCATGAGGGGGCTGCAGGAATTTCTGCAGATCCCCGATAACGATCCGGACAATTTCACCCCGGCGCTGTCGGTTTGGATCAACGACGTAAACAATGACCCTCCGAGCGTCGGTGACCCCGAAGAGTTCATCAATACCATCTGGTACGAAAGTACGTTCACCCAACGGTGTCTGAATGCAGCCAATTCAAACGTCGCGGACTCTCTGCCGATCCTCGCCGACCGGGGCGAAGACCTGAATGACAACCTGCGGTATGCCGTCGTGGGGTGGGAGGTTGTGGATCTGGGCACCAGCGGCAGCGAAAGCATGTCAATGGGAAAGCCTGTGTGGCACCAAGGCCGGATTTTAGGAGAATATGTCTCCCTGGATGCGGGGGGCGATGGAAACGGAAACGGTTTGATGCGCATGGAAATCGGCGTGAAAAGAATGTGGTAGCATTTTCGTTCGGCGGCACCCGTTGATTGCAGGCAGGTACAATGGGCCGCCCGACCAACCGAATATCGAAAGGCAGGACAGGTATGAAAACATCTATGACTTGCAGGAAGACATATGCATTCAAACTGATCATGGCGGCCCTGGCGGGGGCCTGCCTGGTTGCACTGTCAGGCGGATACCGGGCAGCCGATGCGGCGTCATGCATGGACCTTGCGGATGTTCCCCTGGAATCCATGGAGCAGCCGGCCCCGGGCATGATCATGTTTGTCATCGATGATTCCGGCAGCATGGACTGGAGCATGATGTGCCCGCCGTCCGAAACCCATGGGGTGTTTGACGAGGAATATTACATTTTCCCCAACCCGGGCGATCATGCCTATACCGGCTTCTGGTACAGTTCGGTTCTGGAAAACAACACCACCAAAAGAATGATGTGGATGTCCCAGTGGTCGGGCTACAACGGGATGTACTACGACCCGGCCACCGAATACACCCCCTGGCCGAATCTCGATGATGCCGATGTCGACAATCCCCGGTCCAACCCCGTGGTCAGCGGGAACACGTTGAACATGAACGCGGTTTGGCATCCGATGGAGAACTCCGGCGTGGTGGTGGACAACACGGATCCCGGCTTTGACTCAACCGGCGTCTGGAATGACTATACGTTTTCGACATCTGACTATGGATCAAATTTTTTGTTGAATATCGGTGGCAACGCAACCTATTCGGCCACTTGGACAGCTGATAGCCTGGATTCGGAAACTGAATACGACGTATATGCCAGATTGCCGTGGAATGGGACTTACGATCGCACCTACTACCTGCGCCAAACTGTCACCTATTCAACCTATGATGGCTCCGTCGATGGTTCCGTCGGTTCGGGCAAATTAGATGACGCCAGCCTCGACCAGCATCAGGATCCTGATCTGTATACCGATTACTGGGCACCGATCGCCTCGAGTGTGAGTTTTTCATCGGGTACCGGAATTGTCAGATTTGAGGAAACAACCGACTATGGCGACTCGCAATACGGAATCGATAATAACAACTCAAATTATCAGCTTTTTGCCGATGCCGTGAAATTCGTTCCCGCTCGGCCTGCGGTTAGCGATATCATGCGGCGCCACTATTACGTGCAAAACGACACCGGGACCTATCTGGTCAACCTGATCGATGGCAGTATTGAATACTACCGGGTCGCCTTGGACGATTCCACGGCCATCCGGGAAGTGGTCACCGCAGAAAAACTGACACGGTTAAGGGCCGGTGATCATGATGATGAAATTACCGCCCTGGACGAAATGAGAAACGACCGGTCCTACGATGAAGAAATCCAGAATTTCGCCAACTGGTATTCGTTTTACCGGCGCCGGGAACTGACGGCCAAAAACGCCATCGCCAATGTGATCGACTCCATGGACGGGGTCTTCATCGGCATTTTTTCCCTCAATGGGAATATGACCCAGCAGCGTGTCCGACCGGTTCGGGTGAATCTGGATGGCACCTTCACCGATGAATCCGACACGCTGCTGGATGAATTGTATGAGCTCTACAGCAGTGGTGGAACACCGTTGAGGGACGGGCTTAAACGAGCCGGCCGGTTTTTTCAGGGGGATTATATGAAGCCGACCACCTCTTTCCCCAGCTACACCAGCAGTGCGACCTATCCGTTTTTCAACGAGGACAAGGGCGGGACCTGCCAGCAGGCCTTCACCATTATTTTCTCCGACGGGTATTATAACGGCACGACTTCTCCCGGGGTGAGCAATGCGGATGGCAACAACAATACCGATTTTGACGGTGACCCTTTCGGGGACGATTCCAGCGATACCCTGGCGGATGTGGCCATGCACTACTTTGAGACCGACCTCAACGACCCCCTTGATGACGATGTGCCCATCACATCGGAGGACCCGGCAGGTCATCAGCACATGGTGACCTACACCCTGGCCTTCGGGGTCACCGGTACCTTGGACATCGACCTTTACAAGGATTGCCCCCTGGGCACCTGCCCGGACAGCTGGCCGAGCCCCGACTCGGATTCCAAAAAAATCGACGACATGTTCCATGCCGCCATCAACGGGCGTGGCGTTTATCTCTCCGCCGGCAACACGGCCGAGCTTAACGAGGCGCTCCAGGCGCTGAAAAAGAACATTGAAAGCCGGTTGGGGGCGTCGGCGGCCCTGGCCACCAACTCCATCCAGCTCAGCGTGGGCTCGGTGATCTACCAGGGAACCTATAATACCGCCAACTGGTACGGCGAAGTGTCGGCCCTGCCGCTGAACGTGACCACCGGGGCCATCGGAGATCCGGTATGGCGCGCCAGCGACCAGATGCCCGATTGGGGCGATCGCACGATCCTTTCCCATAACGGCAGCACGGGCATTGTTTTCCATGTTGACAACCTGACCGACAGCCAGAAGACTGCCCTGACAGATGCTGAGCCCACGGGTGCCACGGCTGCCCAGATCGTTGATTTTATCCGGGGCGACACCTCCAACAGCGTTTCCGAGGGCGGTTCCCTGCGCAATCGAACCCATCCCATCGGGGATATCGTGCATTCCGCACCCACCTATTTCAAGAACGTGGTTTATATCGGGGCCAACGACGGGATGCTGCACGCCTTCAACAGCAGCGACGGCACGGAATTGTTCGCCTATGTGCCCGGCCTGGTATACGATCATCTCGGCAATCTGGCCGACCCGGGGTACAGCCACAAGTATTATGTGGACAACACCGCGGTCGTTGCCAAAGTGAACACCCAGGATGTGCTGGTCTGCGGACTGGGCAAGGGCGGCAAGGGCTATTTTGCCCTGGATGTGACCCAGCCCGATGAAATGGACGCCGCCGATGTCCTGTGGGAATTTACCGACACCGACATGGGCTACTCTTTCAGCAAGGCGTTTATCGTAAAGACGAAAGCGGCCGGCCACGTCGTGGTTTTCGGCAACGGGTACGACAATGACGGCTCCGGAAACGCCGTCCTATACGTGCTTGATGCGCTCACGGGAAGCCTGGTCAAAAAATTCGACACCGGGGTGGGGGGGTGTAACGGCCTTTCCACGCCGGCCCTGGTTGATGTCCAGTTGGATGGGTACTTGGACTATGCATTTGCCGGGGATTTGAAGGGCAATATGTGGAAACTCGACCTGCGTGGCGAAGATGTAACGGACTGGAAGTTTTCCTACCAGGATGGCGACGACGATCCCAAACCGCTGATAACAGTGAAAAACCCCAGCGGCCAGATTCAACCCATCACCGCCGCACCGGAAGTGATGCTGGATTGTGTGCTGCTCGAGGAAGGCCGCGGCTTGATGGTGATTTTCGGGACCGGCCAATATCTGAATGTCGCCGATTTTACCGATACCACCACCCAGTCATTTTACGGCATCTGGGACTGGGGCCTGATATGGGAGGCCGAGGAAGGGGCCGATGTGGCCGAATCCAAGTACCTGGGAACGTTTAACGCGGACCGGTCGTTGTCCAATATGGACACCGGGATCACCTTGCTGGAACAGGAGTTCGAATACAAGGACACGGAGTGGGGCGTACTGACCGACCATCAACCACAGTGGTTCAATCCTTTCGAAGGCATGGATGGTGAAGGCCTTCACATGGGGTGGCATATTGACCTTCCGGAGAGCGGTGAACGGATGCTGCTTCAGCCCACCTTGACTAAAGGCGCCGCGATTTTGATGTCGACGATCCCGTCGAGCTCGCCGTGTACCGCCGGGGGCAGTTCGGGAACCTATACGGTAAGCGCCTGTACGGGCGGTCATTACAAGGATCCGGTCTATGACGTGAACGGAGACGGGAAAATCGATAAAAACGATACGATTATCGTCGACGGAGAACCGGTGCCGCCCCAATGGCATCCGGATCCCAAAATCCTGTACGACCTGCTGATCATCAGTGGCGACGGCTATCGGCAGGATGCGGAGGGCAACATCGAGCAGGTGGAGATCTTGCAGAATCTGCCGGGAATGTTTTTCTGGCGGGTCATCGGGCAGTAACGCAGCGGCCGTGACCCGATGGATAATCAACAAAGGAGATAGTCAAATGGCGTTCAAATACAACACCCTTAAAACGGTCACTTTCTGCCTAATCGGCGTGGTGGTTGCGGGCACCTGGATGGTTTCCGGTTGCCTTGCCGCCGACAAGGGCGTGTCGATCAGAAGCATCACGCCCATCCTGGAATTAAATTCCCCTGAGGCCAACATCCGCGCCCAGGATTATTTTGATGTCGTCGGGACATTGAACCTGGTTGAAAGCGACCGAATCATCATTGGCGACCGTGTGTTGTCCCTTTCAAGCGGCGTAAAGGCTTCCGGAATCCAAAAGTGGGACCACGTGGGGGCCAAACTCAACCCGGCCGGAGAAGTTGTGTCGCTGGTCAAACTTACCGATGAGCCCCATTGATCAAGGTGAAGAGAATGTGGAAGTGGACCAGGAATTTACTGCTGGCAGGGGTGGTTGTCTGGTTGGCAACCCCGGTTTTTGGTGAATATTACAGGTATACCGACCAGAACGGGGTATTGCGATTTACCGACGATCTGTCCGGCGTGCCGCCTGACCAGCGGCCGCGTGTTGAAACCTACGAATCGACCCAAAGCCATCCGCTTCCAGGGGAAACCGCAGGAAACCGGAAAAAAATCGATACATCCGGGTCCGTGGCCCCGCCGGAGAACACCGCCAGGTCTTTCGCCGGTACCTGGCAGGAGGAAATCTCTCTAAAAAAGGAAGAGCTCGATCGAATGCAGACGGTTCTGAACAAGGACTATACGGCGCTTCAGAATGAACGAACGCGTCTTCAGGCCGCTGCGCCGAAAAAAGGGGCAACTTCAGAAGAAACAGAGGCTTATCGCCAAAAGGTTGCCGCCTTGAACGTCAAGATTGTCCAGTACGAAGAACAACTGTCCGAATATACTAAAAAAGTAGAAAGCTTTAATGCCCAGTATCAAAAATAGCGTCCTTTTTCCTTGACGCAGGCTCTTTTTCTGCCGGCGCCAGCCAGCCTTTTCCAGTCAGGACTGCCGCCTCACCTGTCAGCCAGGGGCGGCAGTCGTCCCAAAGCTATTCTTCTTGATATGATCAGAAATTGAACACCTTGGCTTCAGCCGCCATGTCGATCAGGTGGGGCCCCCCGTCCAATTGCATGTTGGGATAAAAGCTGGCTTCATCAATATTCCTGTTTTTGGCGCAAGGGGTGCAGATACCGGTTTTGACCTCGTTTTCCACCAGGTAGGGCAGGTAGTCGCCGGGGCAGTCTCCGGTGGCGGTGGTTATGCTGTGATCCCGGTTTTTGTCGGCCCAGGTGACACCGCTATCGATGAAAAACATATCCACGTGGTGGCCTTTGGAATGGGCGATTTTGGCAAATTGGAAACAGCGGGTGGCGGCTTCGTTGTCATCCTTGCTGAGCACGAACAGAAAATTGGGCATTTTTGACTCCTTTCGCATATGTTGGTTGGAGTGGATGGTTAAACGCCATGGTCGTGTTCATATTAACCTGTTTCCGGAAAATCGACCCGTTTATTTCCAACATTGGTGCGGTTTGCGGCGGACCGGTAAAAATGAACATTTGCTTGTTATCAAACCAGCTGTGGGGAGGTCAAGATATAATGGCAGCCTTACAACTCACAGCATCCGGTTGCTCACCGACTTCCCCATGGGATCGGGCAGGGACTGCTTCAGAGAGGAAAAAGGACTCCGCAAAACGTGAAGCGGGCTTGTTTTTGAAAAACAGATCGGTTGACGAAACGGTAACATCGGCACATCTATTGGATTTTGGCAGTGAAGAAACCCTTGACATGAATCACAACGGTCCGCTCAGACGGGTGAAACTGTCCTGTTCGGGTCAATCGCCGCAACGGCCTATAGCGGGGGTGCCTGCCTTCCAGCAGACTCGATATCGGCTGCCGAACCCGAAGCGATTGTCGACGTAATACATATCCGCAGGCGTAAAGGCGTAAAGCCGCGCCTTGAACGTCGAGAAAAAAGTATCCAGGTCCGGAGGCGTATTTTCAGGAAAAAAACTCCGGGTGAAGGGGAATCGTTTCAAATAGGTGGCGAGGACTTTCATTGACAGGGAAACGGACCGAATCCGCTCTATGGTTCCGGCCATTTGAATGCCGCGAAGATCCTGCCATGTATCCGCCTGGTGAAACAGCGATGCGGATGCTTCTCCTGCAGTGGTTGCCTGCCGGATATGGCGGCTTTCCGGTGAGGAAAAAAAGAAGAAACGCCCGTCGAGGCAGACAAAATAGACCGGTGCTGACCAGGGGCCGGATTGCCCGGCCGTGGCCAGCGTCAGGGTCGACTCGCTTTGGATCAGGGTCAGCGCCGCTGTCCGCCATGCTTCGGATGTCGGTTTCCCGCCTGCCGTCAAAACAAGATCCTGTCCCTGCTTATTTGTTGGTCAGGCCAACCGCTGTGACGGCCCGTTCCATTTGTTCGATCCGTTTTTCCAGGCTGCCCGTGTAACCGATGGACAGACGGACCAATCCGGGAGACAGTCCCATTTTCTTCTGGTCGTCAGGGCTGATTTCCGACGAGGTGCTCGCACCGGAGCAGGACATCAGGGTGTCGAAATAACCCAGGGATACGGCAATGTAGCCGAAATCCTCTTTGTTCTGCAGTTCATCGAGCAGGTCGTCGGCCCGATCCCGGGTGCCGCAGTCGACGGTGAACATGCCGCCGTACCCATAGCCCCTGTTGATCAGGCCGGTTGCCAGGTCGTGCTGGGCAAAGGAATCCAGTCCGGGATAGACCACCGCCACGCCCAGTTCCTCAAGCCGTCGGCAGACGGCCAGCGCCCGGCGCGAGTGTTCGCGCATCCGCAGGGCCAGGTGGGGCAGGCGCTGAATGATATCATAGGCCATGCGGGGGTCCATGGTGGGCCCCAGCAGCATGACCCTGCCCGTATGAAGATCCATCAACTGGTGAACCATTGCCTTGGTGGTGCATATGGCGCCGGCCACCAGGTCGCTGGCTCCGTTGATATATTTGGTCATGGAATAGACCACCACATCCGCACCCAGGTGTGCCGGGGAAATCATCATGGGCGCGAAGGTATTGTCCACGACCAGGGAAAGCCCCTCTGCTCTGGCCAGTTTGGACAAGGCCCGGATGTCGGCGATTTTCAATGTGGGGTTGCCGAGGACTTCTGTGTAGAGCACACGGGTTTTCGGTGTGATAGCCTTTTTAAATGCGTCTGTATCGGTGGGGTCCACAAAGGTGGTGGTGATGCCGAGCTGGGGCAGCAGATCTTCCAGGAGTGCATGGGTACCGCCATAGATCGTATCGCTGGAAACGATGTGGTCACCGTTCCGGCAAAGCTGAAGCAGGGCGCAGGAGATGGCCGACATTCCGCTGGCAGTACACACGGCAAATTCGGTTCCTTCCATGGCCGCCAGGTAACGCGCCAGAATGTCCACCGTAGGATTGAAATGCCGGCTATAGAGAAAGCAGCCTCCCTGCTGCGGGCCGCGGATGCCACCGAAAATTTCCGGCATGGTCTCCGGATCGATTACGGTAAAGGTAGAGGAACGGGAAATGGACGGGGTTACCCCGCCGTGTTCACCAAACTCTCTGCGGGTTTCAGACAGGGCCTGTTCCGGGTTGAAGTGGTTCATTTCTTGTCTCCTTGTCGGTGCATTCGTCATGGGGAAGGCGTCCGTGCCCGGGGGTGATTCTCTCCTGGCGGACCGGGGATGACCGGAAAGCAGCTTGGGTCAGCCATGGGGCTCCCCCAATGACGGTGAAATGGGGACGTGTTCACGGTGATGTCGATCATTAATCATACTATGGATGATCGGCGCGTCAAGGGTTCGTGTCAGCCCCTTGCTGACAAACGCCTGGAGGGGGCAGGGTTTTTGGCCTGGCTCAAAGGTTACCGGCCGTCCAGGGCCGCATCCGCATTGGCCCAGTAGGGAACCGGTCCGGCGCCATTTTCTTCCCACGCATCCTCATCCATACCGATGCCGGCCAGTTCCTTCAGGGCTTCACGAATCTCCCTGGACCCCCTGTCGTGGATCTGTTTGACGGTGGCGTGTTCGCCCAGCACCCGGGACAGGGAATACCTGCCGCTGGTGTTTTTCAGGTTGACGTAGAGCAGGTCCCGGATTGACGCCCAACTGTCACGGCGGGTCTGGTTGGGAAGCGGGGTCAGGCGGTCCAACTGCCGCAGCCATTTTTTCAAAAACCGCGAATACAGGTATTTTTGCACCATGGCGAGCCAGAAAATGAGAAAGACGGTGCCCAACAAACCGGCACCGGTGATCTGCAACACCGGGTCAAGACCGGCAAATGCCGGCAGCCCCATGAGCCCCATCCAACCGGCAGCCCCACCGACCAGGGACAGGGCCAATCCGGTGATAAATGACTTCACCAGGAACAGGCGCGCTTTTTTGCGGAAGCTGATCATGCCCTCCAGGAAGTGGCAAAGCCGTTCACCGTGGGTTTCAACAAAGGATGCCAGGTTGTCCAACCGATGACAGGGGGCCTGAAGCACCGCTTTTTTGAGGTCTTCCCGCTGGTTTTCCAGATAATGGAGATAAGCGGCCTGGGGGTCATCCGACCGGCCGCTTTTTTCTGCGGCAACGGGTGAGTAAGTCAGATGGATCATGGGGATGTCCTTGCGGCCCGTAATCTGGGACAGATTCCAGCACAGGGTGCCGTAGACGCGCAGCAGGTCCGTCATGGAGGCGCATTCGTCGATACGGTTGAGCACGTATAGCACCCGATCTTCGAATGTTTTGGCCGGCAGGGTGTCCCTCAGGCTGGTATGGGCTTCGCGGACGGTGCCGGCCTTGTGGGGGTCGAAAAGCACCAGCACCAGATCGGCAATTTGCGCCAGATCACCGATAACATCCTGATAGTTATAGCCCCGGTCCCGTTCGGTGATGCTGTCCAGCATTCCCGGTGTATCGATGATGGCCAGGTTCTTGAGAAAAGGCGAGTTGATTTTTTTCAGCTTGAAATGGGATGCGAATCGCTGGCCGTGTTTCTTCAGGGTCTCGAAAGGATATTCGGGATCGTTGAGCAGAAACTTGCCGTCGCGCTGGTCGATGACCCGGATCGGGCCATCGGCACTTTCACTTTCTTCGTATGTGATAACCGTGAAGGAATCATCGGTGGGCGCCTGTCCGGTACCCTGGATTTCAATTCCCAACAATTCATTGATCAGGGTAGATTTACCCGACGAATAGTTGCCCAGCACCAGGACCTGGGGCCGCCATTTGATATTGGTCTCGAGAGGCACTTCGCTGTATCCGTAACGCATGGCCACTGGCGTCAGTTGCTCGGAAACCATCTCCAGCAGTTCGGTGCGAAGGGCGGTAATGTAGTTGTCACGATACATGGATGTCTCCGGTCAACAGACTGGCACGTCGGGAAAGATAGTCGATCATGGCATCAGAAACACCAGTAGATATAAGGGTTTCCCATAAACAAATCAAGCTTATAAAGAAAGTGACCATCCGGCAATGACCGGCCTCCGGGCCATTATATGAAGGCGCTAATGCCCTCCGCAGCCGCAGCCGCAATCCCCGCAACTGCCGCCGGCCGCCATGGCTTTGACCACATCACGGTCCGTTGCCCGGACAATTCCGGTAACGGTGACATCAAGCGATGCAGGGGATCGGATGCCGGTTTGTTCCCGCAGCGGGGCTTCGAGGTGGCCAATGGTTTCCCTGTAATCGGAAAACATCATGTCGAATTGCACCCGGTCGCCGATACCCTTGCCGAACAGGGCTTTTTCGAACGGGGTGATACCCGCCGGGCCGACCCCGTAAATAAATACAAAGGGAATATCCCGGTGGTCATCAGACGATATCGTCCCGGGCCGGACCTTCACGGACACTTTCATCAGATTGTCAACCGTCTGCGTCGGGTTGGCCATATTGTCGATCCTCCTTGAATCATTGTAAAAGGGAAACCACGGCGGCCACCCAGTCCGTGAATCGGTCGAACCAGTCACGGGGGGACACCGGTTCTGTGGTATGAAAGGGGCGGGACGGTAGCGTCGCGGCGGTGTTTCCGGGGGGTGCCGGTTGGGGCTGTTTTACCGGCATGACGGGTCCTCCAGCCGGCAATGGTTCGGCGGTGTCACTGCTGGACGGAATTTCTGCCATGGGGCCGGTTCCTGCATTCCATTTATCGACGACATAGCTGGACAACACCGCTCTGACCGCCGGCCTGAGATCCGTCCAACGGCATAGCATTGCATGAACCCTGTGGCCCTGCCAATCCGTCCTGCTGATGTGCACCCGATCCAACGCCATGGAATCGAGAAAGGGTAGAAGCCTTTTTTCAGTCAGGGGGCGCCGCTGATGCGGGGCAGCCTTCCCGCTCAGGATGGCAGAAAGGTGCTGCAAATGTGGATGAGATGGGAGCATGCCGCCGTATTCTCCTTTTATCACCAAACTCATTGAACTTCATTAAGATAAGGGAAGACCGTTCAATGTAAATGCCGGTGGACGCCGTCGAGGTTCCGTTTACAATGCGTTTTCGGCCACCACCCTGTTTTTGCCGGCGGCTTTGGCATTGTAGAGACATTGGTCAGCCCGCTCCACCAGGCTTTTTACCGTGTCGCCTTTTCGGTAGGTGCTGACGCCGATGCTGACCGTAACGGTCACCACCTCTGCCCTCGGGGAATCGTCTGCGGCATATTTGGCCGCTGCAATGGACCGGCAGAGCTGTTTGGCTTTTTTTGAGGCATTTCGAAGGGACGCGCCGGGCAGGATCAGGGTGAACTCCTCCCCACCGTAACGGGCCAGAAAATCATCGCTTCGTACTGCTGCACGGCATTTTTCGGTAAAGGCCATCAGCATCCGATCGCCTACAGTATGGCCGTATGTGTCGTTAAGCTGCTTGAAATCATCCAGGTCCATCATCAGCAGGGAGAAGGGTGCCCGGGTGACGGTGTTGCGTTCGACCAGTCGCCGCAGATGGTCATCCAGTGCCTTGCGGTTGTTGACGCCGGTCAGACCGTCGGTGCTTGCCGTATGCCTGGCCTTGTCCAGTTCTTTTTTCAAAACGTCCACCTGGCTGGAAAGGGCATCAAGGGTTTTTTGGTCCAGATCTTCCTTTTCCCTGACCATGGTACGCATGTTGTCCACCTCACGGACAAGTTCACTCTTGATCCGCTTGATGTCATCCAGCAGGGTGATCTCTTCGAAGCGTTCGCCCTGGGTGCGGATGCTGCTGTAAAAATCACGATTATCGTTGTCCAGTCCGCCCATCGCAGCGGTCATCAGGTCGATGATCTCCCTGAATTCGGTTTCGCGTTCGCCGATGTAGGTTTTCTGCCGCTGGATATGGTCTAAAATCTTTCCTTTTTGCCGATCGAACTGGGTCGCTATGGTTTTGGTTTTCTCATCCGCCTGAAATTTTTCCTGCAGGGTTTCCAATTGTTTTTTGAATCCGTCGGCATTGATTTCAGTGATGTCCAGGGTATATTCACGCACGAACAGGAACAGGGCCCGGATGCTCTCCAAAAATACGTTCAAACGCTCACGGGTGTCGGCGATCTCTTTTTCCAGCGTTGCCGGATCAACATCGGCGGGGTTGGCTTTACCAAACAGTTTCATGGTCCGTCGTCCTTATCCAAATTGGCGCTTGCGCGGTGCTGCTGTGGGGGCACATGTCGTTTTCACTGAAAGCGGCGCTGAACGGTTTCAGGGCTTTTGGTTTAAAAGGCCTTTGGGATATTAAATGTGATCGTTGATTTCGAGAGCCCGATCTATCTGGCCCCGCCCAGAATGCCCCTGATTGCCGTCGGAATTTCAGCCGGCATCAGAACCACCTTGGCGTTTTCTGACGTGGCCAGTTTCTTCAGGGAATCTACATACTTCTCGCCGATGAGGTACATCACGGGGATCTCGTTGGCACCGATGGCCTCGGTAACCTTCTGGATGGCAAGCTGGCTGGCTTCGGCCAGCACGACCTTGGCCTTGGCGTCGCGCTTGGAGGCTTCCAGGCGGCCTTCGGCTTCCAGAACGGCAGCGGCCTTCTCACCTTCGGCCCGGGTGACCGCAGCCCGACGCTGGCGCTCGGCGGCAGCCTGTTCTTCCATGGCGGCCTGCATGGTCTGCGATGGGTTGATGTCCTGGATCTCGACGGTTTTCATGGTGATGCCCCAGTCGGCAATGTCGTCTGAAATGGCGGCCTTGAGTTTGGCCTTGATCTGGTCACGGGAGGAAAGCGCGTCATCCAGGTCCATTTCTCCAACGATGGAGCGCAGGGAGGTCTGCACCAGGTTCTGGATGGCGATCTGGTAATTCTCAACGCCGTATACGGCTTTTTCCGGGGAAATGATGTTGATGTAGGCAACGGCATTGGCGATGATTACCGCATTGTCCCGGGTGATGACCTCTTGGGAGGGGATGTCCAGTACAATGTCCTTGGTGGTTACTTTATGGGACACCGAGTCGATGTACGGGATGATGATATTAAGGCCCGGGCCTAATGTCTTCTGGTACTTGCCCAGCCGCTGAACGACGTGCTTGCTGCCCTGGGGCACAATGCGAACGCCCAGTACAAGCGTTACGATCACCAGCACGACAAATACTGCAACTATGATCAATCCTTCCATGCTTTCCTCCCTGTGCCTTGAAGGCAACCTCTCAACGTTGAATTGGCAACCCCGTGGAAATGGGGTTCTGCTTTAACCCTCATGCGTTTTTAACCACCAGCGCATTGCCGGAAATATCAACGACACTCACCCGGTCGCCGACATCCACAGGCGAGTCACAAATGAACGGCCACTCTTCCGAGCCCAGAAGCGGGGTCGAAAAACGCACCATCCCCCTCCTTCCGGGTTCCGGTTTTCTGATCACCTGGCCGGTTTCGCCGATGGCGGCTTCACGGGAGATTCCCGCCCGGGTCCGATCGGTCATCTTCGGCCGGATAAATTTGAACCACAGAAATGTGAATCCGCACGAGGCGATGGCCCAGATGAAAAGCTGCCAGGTGAAGCTGATGCCGGAAAAGACCAGCATCAGGCCGGCCACCACCAGGCCTCCCAGCCCGAACCAGAAGATGGTGAAACTGGGAACGAAAATTTCTGCCATGATGAGGATCATCCCCACCACCAGCCAGTGCCAGTATTGAACGCTGATATCCATTGGTTTTCCCGGTCGGGGGTAAAGGTTGCGTGGTCAGGTTGCGTCATTCCGGAAACGGCCAATTTCCCTGTTCAGGAAATGACGCCCTGATGTCTCGTTTCAGGTCAGGTGGTTTTGGGTTTTCGTTTAACCTGATATCGGCCTTTTTGATCGGAACCCAAGGCCTCTGGTCCATTTTTTAACCCGCAGCCAACGGCAAAATCTTAACATAAATAATGGATCGGTGGAAGGCGCACCGTCTCCACCATGGTGAAACTCCGGGTTGATCAATGATCACGACTCGTCTATATTACCCCGTATTCAGCGCCCGCTGGTGGCTGCCTGCCGGAAAAGACCAGCATGGAAGATGCGCTGCCCGTGGAGGAAACGTGATTGTTGACCGGATCGGCAAAATCGACCGCGGCGTTTACATGGTGGGACACCGGGCCATGCCCGTTTTCCTCGTGGATGGCGACCGTCCGGCCCTGTTCGATGCCGGGCTGGCTTTTCTGGGGCCCGAATATGTCCGGCAGGTTCAGCGGATTTTAGGAAACCGCCAGCCGGCGTGGTGTTTTCTCACCCACTCCCATTTTGACCATTGCGGTGCCGTGGCCTACCTCAAAGCCCGATTCCCGCGGATGAAAGTGGTCTGTTCGCAAAAGGCCGCCCGTGTGTTCGGGCGGCCCAATGCCATTTCCCTGATATCCGATCTCAACCGGTTTGCAGCCGGACTGGCAGCCGATCTTGGCGTCGATCCGGGAAACACGGACTTCGAGCCCTTCCATGTAGACGTGACGGCAGGGGAAGGCGACCGTTTCGAAATTTCAACCGATGTTTTCGTCCGGGTCATGGAAACCCCCGGTCATACCTGGGATTTTCTCTCCTACAGCATTCCCCGTCGTAAATTGCTGGTGCCTTCCGAAGCCTTGGGAACTCCGGATGAGAGCGGCTATATTGTCACCGATTGCCTTGTGGATTACGATGTCCACTACCAGTCCATGGAGCGTCTGGCCGAACTGGATGTGGAGACCTTGTGTCTGGGCCACATATACGCCTGCACCGGCAGTGACGCCCGTCGCCATATGACTGAATCTCTCGCCCAGAGCCGCCGGTTTTTCAAGATGGTGACAACGCTGCTGGAGGCGGAGGCCGGGAATATCCCTGCCGTGATGAAGCGGGTCAAAGCCTACGAGTGGGACGGCAAGGCCGGGCTTCGGCAACCCGAACCGGCGTATGTTCTCAACCTGGAAGCCCGTGTCAATACGGTGTTTCGAAAATGGCAGGCCTCGCGGACGCCCGATCAATCCCCCATATACGCAAAGACAGCCACATGATTTCACCCGACCTGACCGTCGATATCGGCGGACTGACACTTCAAAATCCGGTAATGACCGCATCGGGCACCTTCGGCTATGCCCGGGAGTTCGACCATTATATCGATCTGAACCGCCTGGGCGGCATCATCGTCAAGGGCCTTTCCCTGGAACCCTCCAAGGGAAACCCGCCTCCACGCATCGTCGAGACCGATTGCGGCATGCTCAATGCCATCGGGCTGGAAAATGTGGGCATCGACGCCTTCATCCGGGAAAAACTGCCTTTTTTAGAGACCCTTTGCCCGCCCACCATCGCCAATATTTATGGAAAAACCGTGGCGGAATACGCGCGGCTGGCCGAGCGCATGGAACCCCTCGATGCCGTCAAGGGCCTGGAGGTGAACATTTCCTGCCCCAATGTCAAAGAGGGGGGGGTGGCCTTCGGCTCGGATCCGGCGCTTGCCCGGGAGGTGGTCAGCGCCGTTCGTGAGAAGACCACCAAGCACCTGATGGTCAAGCTTTCTCCCAACGTCACCGACATTGCCCTGATGGCTGAGGTGGCCGAAGCGGCCGGGGCTGACGCCCTGTCGCTGATCAACACCATCACCGGCATGGCCGTGGACCTCTCCTCGCGGCGCTCCCGGCTGGCCAACGTCACCGGCGGTCTCTCCGGCCCGGCGATCAAGCCCGTTGCCCTGCGCATGGTCTGGCAGGCGTCCCGGGCGGTAAGCATTCCCGTCGTCGGCGTTGGCGGCATCATGAACGCCACGGATGCATTGGAGTTCATGATGGTGGGCGCCACCGCCGTCCAGGTGGGAACGGCCAATTTCGTCAACCCCGGCGGCACCATGGATATCATCGACGGCATGCAGAAGTGGCTTCGGGATGAAGGCCTCGATGATGTAAAACAGTTGATCGGGACACTGGTGACGGATGGGTGAGGGCGGAAGGCGGCAGGTTGAAGGTTGAAGGTTGAAGGTTGAAGGTTGAAGGTTGAAGGTTGAAGGTTGAAGGTTGAAGGCGGGAATCCTTACGGCCTTGAAATAAAATATTGCAATTGATCTGAATTCCGATAGATTGCCCAATGATGTTTGCAGTGTCAACAATACCCTGATCCGTATTTTTCCAAGAACCTGCCATCCGGAGGCCGCCTCATCGGATGGTCGCTGACAACCAAAGGAGAAGAGGATGAGCAGAAGACTGATTGCATGTGCCATGGCCGTTGTGTTCGTATTCGTTGTTGCCGGCATCGGTTTCGCCGGTGAAGTGGAGATCCTGGGCGTCAAATTTCCCACCGAAAAGACCATCGAAGGCAAAACCCTCAAGCTGAACGGGGTGTCCTACCTCAAAAAACTGGGTTTCGTGAAAGTCTATGCCGTCGGCCTTTACCTGGAAAATCCCACCAAGGACCCCAATGAAGTCATCGAATCCGAACAGGTCAAATACATGCTCACCCACTACCTGACCAGCAAGGCCACCGCCAAGAAAATCAGCGAGGGGTTCGTTGACCTGATGGAGAAGGGCAACCCCAGGGACCTGGTGGATGCCAACCGTGCGGATATCGACAAATACGCCTCCTGGCTGGATGCGGACATGAAGCCGGGACTGACGTCCGAGTCGGTCTACGTTCCGGGCAAAGGCATCACATTGACCTACCAGGGCCAGGTCAAAGGCACCATCGAGGGAAACACCTTCGCGCAGATGTACTATCGCTATAATGTGGGGGAGAAGGCGGACAAGAAGATCCGGAAGGGGTTGTTGGGGCTATAGGTGCTGGTGGTTAGGATGAAGGCTGTAGGTGTTTAGGCAAAACAATTGCTCGTGGCTTTTCGACAACTGACTTAATTGTTCCTTTGAATCTTCAGTTGCTTTTTCGACCCTGTGAAAAATTTTACATAATATAATAACATTCTCCAAAAAACTACAAGGGCAGGATGATATTTATTATCCTGCCCTTTTTTAATGCCCTTGCCATAATCCTGTTGGGTGCTGTTCTTCATTCAAAGTCTTAACTGCCCTATATCCATAACGTACGAAGGCATTTCGCGAAAAAGAAAATAATAGAAAGTATTACTCGGAAATGGAAAAATTGGGGATCATCCTTCATACCACAGTACTGCGCTCCCGCCTCAATATAACTGTTTACCATCTGAGCTTGTCTCGTCTCTATTTAACAAAGCGGTTCTGCCAAGTGAATTGTGTTATTAATTTCTTAATTGCCTGGAGGTTGTTACTTTATTTTCTTAGTTTAATTGGAAAGTTGTCGACGTGTTCACACAAACCATGCCGCTTAAGTGGTTATCCAGAAAAATTTTACAATTAACATGCTGTAGATATTGAAATAAATTATTGGCTTGGAGATGCGGCCCTTTATGCCCTTATTTTCTGGCATACTGGTTGCTATGACAGTGTTAGGTTGTACACATACCTTATTGATCGACAAAGCGAAGTTAAGAGGATGAGAGTATGAAGAAATTATTGGGGTTTTTATTGTGCACCATCTTGGGGTGCTTGATATTAGCACAGACTGCAGTCGCAATCCCTTATCAGGTAGAAGAAGGTGATTCTATCATATTAGATTCATGGAATCCTGTTACCAGGGCAGGCGAGATGGTTTTTAATATTGTTGGCAGCGGCAAATCATGGGGAACATTTTGTCTTGAATACACCGAAAACACTTACACCAATACACCATATGTAGTACAAAAATTAACGGATGTTACTGCGAGATGGGAGAATACAGGGAACCAGATTGCCTGGTTGTATTACAATTGGGAATTGAACGGATTAGATGGCGCCAACGAGAGTGCATTGCAATATGCCTTCTGGATCTTAAATGGAGATCTCGCCAGCTATAGCGGTGATCACAGAGCTGAAGCGGACTCTTTGATAAGCAGTGCAAATTCTGCTGTTTCAAAAGGTTGGTCCAATAGCGGTGGGTTGGTGATGATAGCAGAAAACCAAGGTCAAGATGTCCTGGTCTCTGCCGCCCCCGTCCCCGAACCCGCCACCCTGATGCTGCTGGGTACCGGCCTCATCGGCCTGGCCGGCGTGAGTCGCAAGAAATTCAAGAAATAGGAAAAAACCCTCCTGAAAGGTTTTTCCTAAAAACAAAGGCGGACCCCGTTTTCACGGTGTCCGCCTTTTTTACGATAATAAGAAAACGGTTACAATAATCGGCGCAGGAGCAGCCTCCCGCCGCGATCAATGCAGATCCGCAATTCATTGCGGCTGGAAGCCGCTCCTGCGCAAGCCAGCAAATCCGAGACAAATTGCCCCTATCCCTTGCACAGAATGAAAAGCGAAAGGAAGGGCGAGAGGATTCCGTTAATTCCGGATTTCTCCAATCCCTTAATCCCCCTCACCCTGTCCCTCTGCCCTAAAGGGGCGAGGGGACGCAGTCACTATTTTGGGAATGATACCGGATTTTCAGGTTAAGGGTTTACCGTTTCCGTTCACTGTGAACCATTGGACTCAATCCCCAATCCCTCAATTCCGGAATCTCTGTTCCCAGTTTTACGACTTCGGACCTCCGTCGTCGGTCCTCCGACCTACATCCCCTGCACCGCCTTGACCGGGTGGGCCTTCAGATACTCCAGCCGGTTCAGCCCGTTGATGTAGGCCTTGGCGCTGGCGGTGATGATGTCCGGATCGGAACCGCGGCCCAGGGCCACCAGGCCGTTTTCGCGCAGGCGAACGGTTACCTCGCCCTGGGCATCGGTGCCGCCGGTCAGGGCGCTGACGGTAAAGCGCAGCAGTTCGGCGCTGGCATTGGTCAACTGGGCGATGGTGTTGAATGCCGAGTCGATGGGACCGTTTCCGTAGTTGGCGCCTTTGACGGACCGACCGTTGATGGACAGCTTTACGCTGGCCATGGGCATGACCGTGGTGCCGCAGGTGACGTGCAGGTATTCCAGTGAGAAGACTTCGGCAGACCGCAGCACGCCTTCGGTGACCAGGGCTTCCAGGTCTTCGTCCATGACGTGTTTTTTCTTGTCGGCCAGCGCCTTGAACTGTTTGAAAACCGTCTTCAGTTCGTCTTCGGAGAGGTCATAGCCCAGCGTCTTCAAGTGGGCATAAAGGGCATGGCGGCCGGAATGCTTGCCCAGAACCAGGTTGTTGCGGCTCAGGCCGATGGTTTCCGGTTTCATGATCTCATAGGTCATGGGGTTCTTGAGCATTCCGTCCTGGTGAATGCCGGCTTCATGGGCAAACGCATTGGCGCCCACCACGGCTTTGTTGGGCTGAACCATGATGCCGGTGATCATGCTGACCAGACGGCTGGAAGGGTAGATGTGCTCGGTCCGGATGCCCGTTTCAAAGGGCATGAGGTTCTGGCGGGTGTGCAGGGCCATGATGACCTCTTCCATGGAGGTGTTTCCCGCCCGTTCGCCGATACCGTTGATGGTGACTTCGGCCTGCCGGGCACCGGCATTGATGGCGGCGATGGTATTGGCCGTGGCCAGCCCCAGGTCGTTGTGGCAGTGGACACTCAATGTGGCCTTGTGCATGTTCGGGGTGTTGGCGATGACATACCTGACCATCTCCTCGAACTCCTGGGGTACGGCATAGCCCACCGTGTCGGGCAGGTTGACCGTGGTGGCGCCGGCCTCGATGGCGGCACCGAACACCTTGCACAGGTAGTCCCGATCGCTGCGGGACCCGTCTTCGGCGGAGAACTCCACGTTGTCGGTGAAGGTTTTGGCATACTTGACGGCCTCCACGGCTGCGTTGACCACCTCATCCCGGGACATTTTCAGCTTGTAGTCCAGGTGGATGTCCGAGGTGGCGATGAAGGTGTGAATGCGCGGGTTCTCGGCGTGCCGGATGGCCCCCCAGGCCTGGTCGATGTCGCCCTTGTTTGCCCGCGCCAGGCCGGCCACCTCGGTCGACTTCAACCGTTTGGCAATTTCAGAAACGGCTTCGAAGTCTCCTTCGGATGCAGCGGGAAACCCCGCTTCGATAATATCTACGCCCAGTTTCTCCAATTGGACGGCCAGACGCAGTTTTTCATTGGTATTCATGCTGGCACCGGGACTCTGTTCGCCGTCCCTTAAGGTGGTGTCGAATATTTTAACGTGCTCGGTCATTGCTGTTCTCCTTCAGGTGGTATGTCCCTGGCCCGGGTGGCCAGGCATCGGGCATCCCATCGGGTATCGCCGTAACCATGGTCCTGCCATGAATGGGCGAACGGGGTTGCGTCTCGAAAAACAAAAAGGAAAGAAAATCAGGCAATGCAGAGTGCGCGCCGCGGGTGATGGCGGTCTGCCTTTCCCGCGGCGTCAGTACCTTCCTTGGTGGGTTTCATTATTCCGTCATTCCTCGTCATAAGGGTTGGTCAACGGTCACGCGATGCACGACATGGACCATCCCAGTTTTAAATTCCTGGCAACGGCGCTGCCGGGTTTCGGCAATTTGCCTGCCTGTCTGGCTTCTTTGGCCAGTTTGAACTGGAAACTGTCGGCCAGGGCATGCCAGCTGGCTTCGATGATGTCTTCGGAGACGCCGATGGTGCTCCAGATCTGGTCCTGATCCCGGGATTCAATAAAGACACGGACCTTGGCTTCCGTCCCATCCCGGCCATCCACCACCCTGACCTTGAAGTCGACCAACTGCATGCTGTCCAGGTCCGGGTAGAAATTGCCCAGTGCTTTTCTCAGGGCATTGTCGAGGGCGCTTACCGGACCCAGGCCTTCTGCGGCGGTGATCTCGTGATTGTCGCCCACCGATATTTTGATGGTGGCATGGGCTGAACAGGGCAGGTCCTTGTCCTTTTCGATGGTCACCCGGAAGGATTCCAGGTCGAACAACGGCTTGAACTGTTCGGTGAATTTTTCCAGCATGATCTGGAACGAGCCGTCGGCCACGTCGAACTGGTACCCTTCGTCTTCCATCTGTTTGATGGCCGCCACGATGGTCTTGCTGTCGAAACCGTTGGCGCCGAGGTCCACCCCCATCTCCCTGGCCTTGTACTCCACGTTGCTCTTGCCGGCCAGGTCGGACATGAGCACCCGGCGCTGATTGCCGACGGTTTCCGGGTTCATGTGTTCGTAGGCCCGGGATTCTTTCATGATGGCGCTCACGTGGATGCCGCCTTTGTGGGCGAAGGCGCTGTGCCCCACGAAAGGGCGGGCATTCAGCGGCACAATGTTGGCCGTTTCGCTCACATACCGGGAGAGGCTTTTCAGGCCGCTCAATTTTTCTCCGGGGATGCAGGGACGGTTCATTTTAGCGCTGAGAACAGGGATGATGGTGGTCAGGTCGGCATTGCCGCACCGTTCTCCGTAGCCGTTGATGGTGCCGTGAACCATGACGGCCCCGCAATTGATGGCCGATAAGGCGTTGGCCGCCGCCATGCCGCAGTCGTTGTGGGTATGGATGCCCAGCTTCACCGGCCTTCCATCTCCCACCCGGGTGTTGAGTCTCTCCAGGACTGACCGGCTGATTCCTTCCACCTCGTGGGGCAGGGTGCCGCCGTTGGTGTCGCACAGAACCAGAAAATCAGCGCCGGCGTCGAAGGCTGCCACCAGGGTGTCCAGTGCATAGTCCGGGGAATCCTTGAATCCGTCGAAGAAGTGCTCGGCGTCGTAAATCACTTCCCGATCCCTGCTTTTGAGAAAGGCCACGCTGTCAGCGATCATGGCCAGGTTTTCCTCAAGGGTGTTGTCCATGATCGCCTGCACGTGAAGGGGCCAGCTTTTGCCGAATATCGCCGCCGTTGGCGTGTCGCTTTGAATGATCGCCGTCAGGTTGGGATCGTCGGCGGCTTCGATGCCCGGCTTTCTGGTGGACCCGAAGGCCGTGATGCGGGCCGTTTTAAACTGCTCCCGCTTGGCCAGATCGAAAAAACGGATGTCTCTGGGATTGGATCCGGGCCATCCGCCCTCGATGTAATGGATGCCGATGTCGTCCAGCCGCATGGCGATTTTCAGCTTTTCGTCGGCCGTGAAAGTGACGTTCTCTCCCTGGGTGCCATCTCTCAAGGTGGTGTCATAGATAAGGATCGGTTCCATGATGTTGCTCCTGACACTGCTGCGGACCCGGGGTCCGGGTAAGGTGCTGTCCGGACCCCGAAACCTTTATTTGCGCCTGTTTTCAGGTCGAAGGGCGCGTACCGCGGCACCGGCCCGCCACATTTCAGAATCGTGGATGGTCTTGAGCTCCGCGTCCAGCCGCTCCCGATAGTCCGGGGCACTGTTGCAATCCAGGGTTCGCCGGGTCTCTTCACCGGTGACCACGCTTTGGTAAAGCTGTTCGAACACCGGTGCCACGGCATCCCGGAAGCGGGGGGCCCAGTCCAGGGCGCCACGCTGGGCGGTGGTGCTGCAGTTGGCGTACATCCAGTCCATGCCGTTTTGGGCCACCAGGCGGATCAGGCTCTGGGTCAGTTCTTCGACCGTCTCGTTGAAGGCTTCGCTGGGGCTGTGGCCGTTCTTGCGCAACACCTTGTACTGGGCTTCCATGACACCCGCCAGACAGCCCATGAGTACACCGCGCTCGCCGGTGAGATCACTGTGGACCTCTTTTTCAAAGGTGGTGGGGAACAGGTAGCCGGAGCCGATGGCGATGCCCAGGGCGAGGGTGCGTTCCCTGGCCCGCCCGGTATAGTCCTGATGCACGGCAAAGCTGGAGTTGATGCCGCTGCCATCTAAAAAATTGGTGCGCACGGTGGTGCCGGACCCCTTGGGCGCCGCCAGGATTACGTCCACGTTTTCCGGGGGAACGATTCCGGTCTGATCCCGGTACACGATGCCGAAGCCGTGGGAAAAGTAGAGGGCATCCCCTTCGTCCAGGCAGCTTTTGATGGTGGGCCACATGGCGACCTGGCCGGCGTCTGAGAGCAGGTATTGGATGACCGTGGCCTTTTTGGCGGCTTCTTCGATGGGCAAAAGGGTTTCCCCGGGGACGAACCCGTCGGCGACAGCCTTGTCCCACGACGCGGTGCCCTCCCGCTGGCCCACGATCACGGCAATACCGTTGTCTCGCATGTTCAGCGCCTGTCCCGGACCCTGCACGCCGTAGCCGAGCACGGCGACCGTCTCTTTTTTCAGCACCTCACGCGCCTGCTGGAGGGTAAATTCCTCTGATGTGACCACTTCTTCGATCGTTCCGCCAAAGTCGATATTCGCCATCTGGTACTCCTTGATTGTTTTTTTTTACGCCCGGCTGACATCGGATGCCTGCCGGATCGGTTGGTTTGGTCGACGGTTCATGCCCCGGCGGCATGAGGTGTCGACGGTTCAGCGAGGCTCTCTGAACAGGGCGATGGTGCCTGTCCGGGCGATTTTCTTGATTCCCATGGGTTTGAGCAGGTCGACCAGGGCCTTCATCTTGTCCGCGGTCCCGGTGGCCTCGATAATGTAATACTCGGGGCCCACGTCAACAACCTTGCACCTGAAAATATCCACCATCCGCAGAATCTCGTCACGGTTTTCAGGCTTGGCCCGCACACAGATCAGTGCCATCTCCCGTTGAACCGATCCGGACCCGGTAAGGTCCCTGAGCTTGATCACATTGATGAGTTTTCGAAGCTGCTTTTCGATCTGTTCGACGAGCGGTTCATTGGCTTTGGTGACGATGGTGATCCGTGATACCCGGGGGTCGATGGTCTCAGCCACGCAGAGGCTCTCGATATTGAATCCACGGCCGCTGAACAATCCGACGATGCGGGACAGCACCCCGGGTTCATTGTCCACCAGCATGGTTAAAATGTGTTTTTCTTCCGTCATTGTATTCTTCCCAATCCTAAACCAGCAGCATTTCCGTAATGGGGGCACCGGCCGGAACCATCGGGTAGACGCACTCTTCCCTGGTCACCCTGAAATCCATGATCACCGGGCCGGGGGTTTCAAGGCCCCGGTGCAGAACATCTTCCACTTCGTCCGGCCGGGTGGCCCGCAGTCCAACCGCCCCGAAGGCCTCCGCCAGTTTGACGAAGTCGGGTGCGTGATCCATACAGGTGCAGGCATAGCGTTTGTCGTAGAACAATTCCTGCCATTGGCGGACCATGCCCAGGTAGCAGTTGTTCAGGATCACCACCTTGACCGGCAGGCTGTATTGCATGGCCGTGGCCATTTCCTGGATATTCATCTGAATGCTGCCGTCTCCGGCCACATCCACAACCAGGGCATCGGGAAAGGCCACCTGGGCGCCGATGGCTGCCGGCAGGCCGAAACCCATGGTGCCCAGTCCGCCGGAGGTGACAAAGTGGCCCGGCCGGTCGAAATGATAATACTGGGCCGCCCACATCTGGTTTTGCCCCACTTCCGTGGTGATGATGGCTTTCCCCCGGGTCAGTTCATAGAGCTTTTCGACCACGAACTGGGGCTTGATTTCCTCCTGCTGGTCGTAGGCCAGCTTGTAGTTCTGCTTCCATTCGTCGATCTGATCCAGCCAGGGGCCGCGATTGGCAACCAGCGCGTCCGGATCCTCTTCCGCCAGGTAGGCGTTGATCACTTCCAGACTGCTCTTGCAGTCTCCCACCACAGGGATACTTACCGGCACGTTTTTTCGAATGGAGGTGGGGTCGATGTCGATGTGCACGATTTCAGCCTGGGCGGCAAAGCAATCGGTTTTGCCGGTCACCCGGTCGTCAAAGCGTACACCGATTCCGATCAGCAGGTCGCATTCGGCGGTGCTCATGTTGGCGCGATAAGTGCCATGCATACCGATCATGCCCAGCGAGAGGGGATCCGAACCGGGGAAAGCCCCCAACCCCATGAGGGACATGGTCACCGGAATTTGGGTGGTGTGGGCCAGTCTGGTCAGTTCCCGGGCGCCCTTGGAGAGAATTACGCCGCCACCGGCAAAAATCACCGGCCGCCGGGCGGACTTGATCAGGTCCACCACCTTGCGCAGCTGCTTGGCATTGGGTTTGTAAGTAGGGCTGTAGGACTTGAGGTTGACCCGCTGCCTGGGTTTGAAGCCGGTGGTTGCCTGCTGCACGTTTTTAGGGATGTCCACCAGTACCGGGCCCGGACGGCCGGATCGGGCGATGTGAAAGGCTTCCTTGAGAATCCGCGGCAGCTCTTCCACCGAGGGAACCAGGTAGTTGTGTTTGGTGCAGGGCCGGGTGATGCCGACGATATCCACTTCCTGGAACGCATCGTTGCCGATCAGATGGGTGGGGACCTGGCCGCTGATGATCACCAGGGGGATCGAGTCCATGTATGCGGTGGCCACTCCGGTAACGGCGTTGGTGGCGCCAGGACCGGAGGTGACCAGACAGACGCCGACCTTGCCGGTGACCCGGGCGTAACCGTCGGCGGCATGCACCGCGCCCTGTTCATGGCGCACCAGGTAGTGGCGGATGTCGGTTTTTTCGAGGCTGTCGTGAATGTCGATGGTGGCGCCACCGGGAAATCCGAATATGGAATCGACGCCTTCCTCCTTGAGGACTTCCATCAAAATCTGCGCTCCGGTGAGTTTCATGGGTTTCGTACTCCTTTTTACTGAAGTCCGAGGTTGGAGATCGGAAATCCGACCTCTGTTTTCCGGCTTCTGTCGTCTGTCCTCCGTCATCTGACCACTGCTCCCTGACAGGCCGATGATACCTGGCGGGCGTAGCGGGCCAGGTACCCGTGGCGGATCTTCGGCTCCGGCATCCGCCACTTGGCCATACGCTGGTTGATCTCCTCATCGGCCACCAACAGTGAAACCTTTTTTGAGGGGATGTCGATGGCAATGCGGTCTCCCTCGTTGACGATGGCAATGGTGCCGCCCTGGGCCGCTTCAGGTGAGACGTGCCCGATGGCCGCTCCCCGGGAGCCACCGGAAAAACGGCCGTCGGTAATCAGGGCCACGTGCGCATCCAGGTCCATCCCGGCAATCGCCGAGGTGGGCGTGAGCATTTCGCGCATCCCCGGTCCGCCTTTAGGACCTTCGTAGCGCACGACGACGACATCTCCCCTGTTGATGCGGCCCTCCATGATGGCGGCGGACGCCGCCTCTTCCGAGTCAAAGACCCTGGCCGGTCCTTCATGGCGCATCATTTCCGGGAGCACGGCCGACTGCTTGACCACGCATCCATCCGGTGCCAGGTTGCCGTACAACACGGCCAGGCCGCCCTGCTTGTGGTAGGGGGCATCCGTAGGCCGTATCACGTCGGTGTCAAGAGGGTGGGCAGCAGTGGTGTTTTCGGCGATGGTCGCCCCCGTTACCGTCAGGCAGTCGGAATGGATCAATCTATCCGTCGACAAGATTTTGAGAACCGCACTGATGCCGCCCGCGCGGTTCAGGTCCTGAATATGGTGCGCCCCGCCGGGGCTCAGCGAGCAGATGTGAGGCGTCCGTTCGCTGATCGTGTTGATCATGTTCAGGTCCAGCTGCACGCCGGCCTCTGCGGCAATGGCCGGCAGGTGCAGCACGGTGTTGGTCGAACATCCCAGCGCCATGTCGACGGTCAGCGCGTTGTGAAATGCATCCGGGGTCATGATTCGCCTTGCGGTGATCCCGCGTTTCCACAGGTCCAGGATCTGAAGGCCGGCCTGCTTGGCCAGTCGCACACGGGCGGCATAAACGGCCGGGATGGTGCCATTTCCCGGAAGGCCCATGCCGATTGCTTCGGTCAGACAGTTCATGGAATTGGCCGTGAACATGCCCGCACAGGATCCGCAAGTGGGGCAGGCTGCGTCCTCGATGGCCGCCAGCTGTCCGGGTTCCATCTTACCGGCTTTGACAGCGCCGACGGCTTCAAAAACGGTAATCAGGTCGATTTTACGGCCGGGTTGCTCAGGGTGTTCACCGGCCAGCATGGGACCGCCGCTGACAAAGATGGTGGGCAGGTCCAGGCGTGCGGCAGCCATGAGCATGCCCGGAACGATTTTGTCGCAGTTGGGGATCATTACCATGGCGTCCAGGGCATGGCCGGTGGCCATCACCTCAATGGAGTCGGCGATGAGCTCGCGGCTGGCCAGTGAGTATTTCATGCCGGCATGGTTCATGGCGATGCCGTCGCAGACACCGATGGTGCCGAATTCTACCGGTGTGCCGCCGGCCATATAGATTCCGGCCTTGACCGCCCGGGCGATGGTGTTCAGGTGCACATGCCCGGGAATCGCGGTGTTGAAGGCATTGGCAATCCCGATCAGCGGTCGTTTGATCTCGGCATCCGTGTAGCCGATTGCTTTGAAAAGGGCCCGGTGCGGTGCCCGTTCAATGCCTTTTTTGGCGATGTCGCTTTTCATCCCTCTTTGCGTCCTTTCTGTAAAAAACAAAAAAAATCCGTTATCGCCTCTTTGGGGATAACGGATTTTGCATTTTCCGGTGTTGGCTGTTTTAGGCCGTTATCGCCCCCGTTTCCCCGTCGCGGATAAGGATACCCACTACGAGGATAAGAATAAGACCAATAAGGTTAATAAGGGCGAAACAGCTATTCATTTGTTATCATACCGATTTGATTGTTGTCACACCCCTAACAGCCCGTTTCGGGCAAGTCAAGCTTTTTGTTGCCTTTGCGCCGTTACGCCGTTAAAGTAGACGACACGGGGGCAAACATGACACCGGGTGAAAAATCCAACGGTTTTTCGTGCGGCCATCTCCGCCATTGTGGCGATCGATCAGAACGCCGTACTCCCATTGATTTGCCCACCGTGGGCTTGAACTTTTCACCCAGCCTTCCCGATCAATACGGTTGCTGGCCCAATCAATGACGAATCCGTCAATCATTCAAACGGGGGAGATTCCCACCATGGACCAGACATGGCAATCCTTGAAAGGGCAATTCCTCATGGCGATGCCCGGACTGGGGGACCCCAACTTCTACCAGAGCGTCACCTGTCTGTCCGAGCACAATCCGAAAGGTGCCATGGGCATCGTGATCACCCGCATCCACCCGGAAATCAATGGGCGGATGATTTTTAACGAATTGCGGATCACTGCCGCTGTCGACGCAGAAAAGATTCCTGTTCACATCGGGGGACCGGTTCATTCGAATGAAATTTTTGTTCTCCATGGTGCACCTTTTACCTGGGAAGGCAGCATGATGGTAAACGGAGAAGTTGCCTTGAGCAACTCGCTGGATATCCTTGAAGCCATTGCCATGGGGCGCGGACCTTCCGCATATATCATCGCCCTGGGGTGCGCCGGCTGGGGGCCCGGTCAACTGGAGAGCGAGATTCGCGGCAATGCCTGGATTAACGGTCCCTATTCAAAATCGATTGCCTTTGAAATGGAAGTGGAAAGGCGGTGGGAAGCCGCCATGCAGGGAATCGGGATCGACCCTGCGCTGCTTTCCGATACGGCCGGCCATGCCTGATGGACAAGCATGAGGGGATTCGGCCGTAAAAACGCATCATCTCGTAGGATTATGCTCCACGACCCTGTACGAACGATCCGTGCTGGATAGGGATTGCCGGGATTTGAAGGAAAATCTGGGTAAGGAATTGGAAAGGGGCGTTACTGCGCCCCTTTTTGTTCGGTGGTGTCCTTTTTGGGTTTCTGCTTCGGTTTTTTCTTTTTCAGACAAACCTTGTCTTTTCTGACGAATGCGCAGAGTTTGGGATTGTAGTACTCCTTGCAGTTCAGCGGGTTGTATAATGGGCATTCCGGATGTTTTTCTGACATGTGTCTGGCGTTCCTTATTCTTGATTTGGCGCATTTGAACCGCCCATCTCGTCTCATTTCGAATCGTTGTATATCATTAACTCATAAGATTTACAAGCCATTGTGTTCCTCAGGGGGATGCCGTTATCGGTGGGCGTCCTTGGGTAAGGCTTTGACAATCGCCCCATTTAAAGGTAAAAAACCATGGCCGGCGTCCGGAAGATCCTTCACGGGCGACCGGGTCGTCTTTTCCCGCAATCGTCGTGATCGGAAAAATCGCCAAACTTGAGACAACGATCGACATGGCATCATACGAGACACTGAAGGAACAGCTTACCCGGATCAGCAACGATACGGCCCGTCTTCTCGATGACGCCGAGAAGATTACCGAGCAGACCGATGAGGGCCTTTCCCGCTGGAAAGTCACCTGCCGGACCATTGCCGAGCAGACCTCCGAAGAGACGATGCGCGTGGCCGTTGTCGGTGCCATCAAATCAGGAAAAAGTACTTTTGTGAATACGCTCTTCGGAGGTGATTACCTAAAGCGGGGAGCGGGGGTGGTCACATCCATCGTCACCCGGGTGAGAGCCGGCAGCCGACTGCGGGCCAGCCTCTACTTGAAAAACTGGGATGAAGTGAACCGGGACATCGATGGGGCATCGGTGCTGCTGCCCGCTCACCTCCAGTCAGGCGATGAGCAGTCATTTGACATCCGCCGGGAAAAAGACCGACGGATCCTCGATCAGGCGCTGGCGGACCTGGCGGCCGATCAGCTGATCGCCAATGACACCCGCAGTGCCGGCAGCGTGCTGATGGCTTCCTATCTCAAGGGGTACGACCAGGTGCAACAACTGGTCGAGGCCGACCACGCCACCGTCGTCTTCGAGAACGGCCGGTTCCCCCTGCACCGGGATTTCGTAGGCGATGATGCCATGGCCGTCTATTTGAAAGATGTGTTGCTGGAAATCGATGCGGGGGGGCTTGGCCAAGGGGTGGAGGTTGCCGACTGCCAGGGCAGCGACTCGCCCAACCCGCTGCACCTGGCCATGATTCAGGACTACCTGACCATGGCCCATCTTACGGTTTATGTCATCAGCAGCCGTACCGGACTCCGACAGGCGGATATCCGGTTTCTGTCCATGATCCGGAAGATGGGAATCCTTGACAGCGTCGTGTTCGTGGTGAACTGCGATCTCAGTGAGCATGATTCCCTTTCGGACCTTTCCGGGGGGATTCAAAAAATAGAAGCGGAATTGCGCCTGATCCACCCGAATCCTGAGACCTTTACCTATTCGGCCCTGTTTTTTCTCATGTCCCAGATGGAATCCGATCTGTCCCGGAGGGACCGGGACCGTTTCGACCATTGGCGCCGCGAAACGGACATGATTGAATTCATTGAAACAGAGCGGATCCGCTTTCACCGGTTTCTGGAAAAGAAAATCAGCCGGGAGCGCAGCACGTTACTGCTTAAAAACCATCTTGAACGATTGGAAATTGTGGCCGGGGGGCTTGGCAACTGGATTGCTTTCAATCGGGACCTGCTGACCCGCGACGCCGGTGGTGCCCGGGAACTGGGCGATCGCGTCTACGGTCAGCGGGACCGCCTGGACCGCCTGAAGGTGACCGTCAAAAACACCATGGGCGGGGCTGTCAGCCAGGTCAAAGGTGAATTGAAAACCGCCATTGACCGGTTCTTCGATGCGCATGCCGATGGTGTCGTCGACGGGGTTGTCCGTTTTATCCGCAGTTATCAGGTGGAGATGCAGCGCTACGAAGACAGCCTGGTCAGCGCGGGATTTGCCAACACCCTGTACACGGTCTTTCAGGAATTCCGGCAGGCGGTGGATGCGCACATGGCCGAAATCGTCAATCCCCAGGTCATCCGTTTTATCAAGGCGCAGGAAAAGAAACTCATGGGCTATCTGGATGAGATGGCCGGGCCATACGGCGGCATGATTGACGAGGCTCTGGCCCGGTACGCCGATGCCGTGGACAATGGAAGCCACTTCCTGCAACCGGCGGCATCACCGATTCGCATCGGAGCGGAGCTGGAAGCGATCCGCAAGATGGCCGGCCTGTCGCTGCCGCCGGCGGCGGCCACCATGCGCTACTCCACCCAGATCAAAACCGAAGCGGTCATGCGGTTCGGTTTTTACAAGATCGTCAACCTGTTCAGAAAAGCATTTAAGAAATCGGGGGACAAGGCCCACCACGAGCAGTTTCTGGCGCTCATGTCAGGGGTCAAGCGGATGAAGCGTGAGACGGAGCGATCCATCTTGTTTCATCTGAAAGACTACAAGGAAAACATCAAGTTCCAGTACATGCTCAAACTGGCCGATGCTGCCGCCGAGGCCTTGTATCGCCAATTGCTGGAGCGGTTCCAACACCACGGTGCCGACCTGTCCCGGCTGGTGGCGTTGATCCAGGCCCGGCGGCTGGACAGGGAAAAGGTCGTTGCGTCCCTGGACCATATGAAAGCGTCCTCCCGGTCTCTCCAGGAGAAGATCGGCCACCTCAAAAGGGAGCTTCGGCAGCTGGACGCCTGACGGTATCATCTTGCAACCATGCCGGCCAGTGGCCGGTCACTGCCATAATGGGTGCCCATCCATAAATGGCAAATTTGCCCGATACCTGCGTTGCGCTCAAAATTTTATCCTCGGAATATCGACCATATGCCTGCGGTAAAATTTTTCGCCCGCCTTGATCTCGGCCAAATTCGCCTGTTTCTGGACGAACACCAACAATACAACGGAGGGGAGACGGGATGGCCCAAAAGAAAACCAGAGCAATCGCGGTGGCAAACGAGAAAGGTGGCGTGGGAAAAACCGTGACGGTGATCAACCTGGCGGCAGCGTTGACCCTGGCCAACCAGTCCGTCCTTGTGGTGGACATGGACCCGCAGGCCAATGCCACCCGAGGGCTGGGCGTTGTCCCTGACGACGACCTTCCTTCGGTTTACGACCTGATCATGAACAATGGCCGAAAGGCGGTTGAGGAGACGGTGGTGACCAGCCGGTGGGAGGGGCTGGACCTGATTCCCTCCCATGTGGATCTTTCCGGCGCCGAAGTGGAACTGGTCGACGCCGAAGGTCGTGAAAACCGGCTGAAGGATGCCCTGGCTCCGGTTGCCGGTCGTTACGATTTTATTTTGATGGATACCCCACCCAGCCTTTCTCTGCTTACCGTCAATGTCTTCTCGTTTGCTTCGGAGGTGCTGGTTCCCTGTCAGACCCACCCCTATGCATTCGGTGCCCTCGCCGAATTGTTTGACACCGTGGATGCGGTGCGTGAAGAGATCAATCCCGGACTGTTCATATCGGGCATCATTCCCACCCTGGTGGACCTGCGCACCCGGGTGGCCAATGTCGTCATGGACCGGCTGAAAACCGACGAACGGTATCGCGACCTGGTGTTCGATACCGCCATTCGCAACAACACCACGATTGCCGAAAGTGCCGAGGTGGGAAGGCCGGTGGTGTTCTACCGCCGCAGCAGCCATGGTGCCATCGACTACAATGATCTGGCCGACGAGCTGCTCTCGCGAAGCGCATAGAAAAAAAGAAGTTCTGCCTTGCCCCGCCATGAACGCCCTGGTCGGCAGCTATCAGCTATCAGCTATTTTTGTCCGATAAAGCCTGAGACTGTTGGACACCACCGATATGCTTGAAAAGGCCATGGCCAGGGCGGCCAGGATGGGGTGCAGTTGCCGCAGCATCATGGGCAGGCTCTCTACGGGGTAGAGGGCGCCGGCGGCCACAGGGATCAGGACGGCGTTGTAGAAGAAGGCCCAGAAGAGGTTCTGGCGGATGGTCGCCATGGTGGCCCGGCTGAGCGCAATGGCCCGAGGAACCCCGGTGAGCGACCCCGCCGACAGGATCACCTCCGCCGTTTCGATGGCCACGTCGGTGCCCGTGCCGATGGCGAACCCCACGTCGGCCTGGGCCAGTGCGGGTGCATCGTTGATACCGTCTCCCACCATGGCCACGGTTTTTCCCGTCGCCTGAAGTCCTTTGACCCGCAACGCTTTGTCTTCCGGCCGCACCTCGGCCTCCACGTGATCCACACCGGCCTGGCGGCCAATGGTTTCGGCCGCCTGGCGGTTGTCTCCGGTGAGCATCACGGTTTCCAGGCCCATCCGTTTCAGCCCGGCTATGGCCGACGGGGAGTCGGCCTTGATTTGATCGGACACGCAGATCAACCCCAGCAGACGATCCGCTTCACCGGCCACCATGACGGTTTTCCCCTGGGACTGAAAATCCACGATTCTTCCGGCCAGTTCTCTGGAGATCATTCCGGAAGGCCCGTCAAACCAGTGGGGCTTGCCGACCCTGATGGCGCGCCCCTTGACCTGACCCGTCACCCCGTGACCGCCATGGGCCTGGAATGCCTTCGGCGCCACCAGCGTCAGACCGGATTCCTTTGCTTTTTGGACGATGGCCCGACCCAGGGGGTGCTCCGATCCTTTTTCCACAGACGCTGCCAGCACCATGAGCTCCTCGCTTGTTACGCCGCCGTCCGTATCGGGGACCAGGTCGGTGACCACCGGTTTGCCTTCGGTGACGGTGCCGGTTTTGTCCAGAACGACAGTGGTCAACCGGGTGGCTTCCTCCAGCGCACGGCTGTTTTTGAAGAGCATGCCCCGTTCGGCACCCTTGCCGGTGCCGGCCATGATAGCGGTCGGGGTGGCCAGACCGAGGGCGCAGGGGCAGGCGATGACCAGGACGGCAACCATCCGGATCATGGCGGTCACAAAGTCGCCGGCGGCGACCCACCAGACGATGAAAACCAGAACGGCAATCAGGATGATGGCCGGGACGAACACGGCGGCGACCCGATCGGCCAGAGCCTGGATGGGGGCCTTGCTGCCCTGGGCCTCCTGCACCAGGCGGATAATCTGGGCCAGGGCGGTTTCCCGACCCACCCGGGTGGCCCTGAAGCCGATGATCCCCTGGCCGTTGATGGTTCCGGCAGCCACCGTGTCACCGGCTTTTTTGTCAACCGGGATCGGTTCACCGGTGAGCATGGATTCGTCCACGGACGAGGCGCCATCGGTCACCTGGCCGTCTACGGGGATGCGTTCGCCGGGTCGGACCAGCAGGGCATCACCGACGCACACCTTGTCAATGGGGATTTCGTATTCCTTTTCATCCCTGATTACCGTGGCGGTTTTGGGGCGCAGCCCCATGAGCTTACGGATTGCGCTGCCGGTTTTTCCCTTGGTGCGAGCTTCGAGCAGTTTGCCCATTTTAATCAGGGTGATAATGACCGCCGAGGTCTCGAAGTAGACATGCCCGCCCAACCCGGGAAGCAGCAGCACGGCCAGGGAATAGGCAAAGGCGGTGGAAGACCCCATGGCGACCAGCACATCCATGTTCGCGCTTTTGTTGCGCAGGCTTTTTAGGCCGCTCACATAGAAGTCCCAGCCGGTATAAAACTGGACCGGTGTGGCCAAGCACAGGAAAAGCCAGTTCATCCACGGCTGGTGGCTCCACGGTCCGGTGAGGCCAAAATCCCTGGCCATGCTGATTACAAACAAGGGCAGGGCAAAAGCGATGCCGATCCGGAATTTGCGTGTCTGTTCACGAATTTCCCGCTGTCTGGCCCGGGCTTCCGCGTCTTCGGGGGCCCCATCGGCATCGATCAGGGCCCCGAATCCAGCCTTTGCGACTGCGGCTGCCAAATCGTCAGGGGTTGCCATGGAAGGCAGATAGTCGACCGTTGCCCGTTCCGCGGCAAAGTTGACGGCGGCGGCAACCACTCCGGGCACTTTTCTCCCTAAAGCGCGCTCCAGGTTCATGGCGCAATTGGCGCAGGTCATTCCGGTGACTGGAAAATCGATGCGGGCCGAGGTGACCGCGAAACCCATTTTTTCGACCTGCCGGATCAAATCACCCGTGGAGGCAGAATCGGGATCGACGACCACCGATGCCTGCTCGGTGGCAACGTTGACATTGGCCTCGCTGACGCCGGGGAGTTTTTTGAGGCCGCGGGAGATGTTCATGGCGCAGTTGGCGCAGGTCATCCCCGTAATGGGAAGAATGACGGTCTGGCGGCTCATGTCCGGGCCGGGTAATTGATTTCGGTCAGGGCGGCGCGGATACGCTCAAGGGTTGTCGGGGCGTCCCATTGGACGGTGACGGTTTTATCCTCCGCGTCCGCCTTGACCGAGTTGACGCCTTCCATTTCGGTCAGTTCGTTTTCGATGGCCGACACGCAGTGGCCACAGGAAATATTGGGGACGGTCAGTGTTGCTTTGGTCATAGCTGCCTCCTTTCATGTTCATGCGGGTTTTACTTGCGGTTTAAGTTAAGGTGGCAAATTAAATATGGCAAGGCGCCTATGAGAAAAGATCACGTTGCCGAGTGAACATAATCGTCCGGAAACCGGCGATCAGCCGAAGGCGGTCAGATTTCGGACGTCGGTCCTCCGTCGTCAGTTTTCACCGGTTAGCCGGTTCAGATTGTCCCGTGCAAAATCGATGGACGGATCCAGTTCCAGGGCCAGCCGGTAATACCGGACCGCCTCGTCTTTTTTCCCCATGTCCCGGTAGTTGGAGGCGATGTTGGCATAATCGATGGCCGAACCGGGATCCAGATCGATGACTTTTTCGAAATTGTGGATGGCGGCTTCGTGCTCCTTGCGCATGAAGTGGCAAAATCCCATGAGGTTATAGATGTCGGTTCTTTCCTGATCCAGGGCCTCTCCTTTGGCCAGCACGGCAAGGGCTTCGGCATAGTCGCCCCTTTCCTTGTGGCAGACGCCCATGTAAGAGTATATGCTGGGAATATCCTGATCTGCCGGTGAAAGGTCCAATGCCCTGGAAAAATGGGACAGCGCCGTTTCCGGATCGTTACGCTCCAAGTGGCAGTTGCCCAGGTAGAACTGGATGAAATATTTGCCGGGCAGCAATCGCTCCATCTCCAACAACCTGCCGATGGCCTCATCCGTTCCGAAACGTTCCATGGTCAGTTTGGCGGCAAACATGGCCACACTGGTGCCGGCGGCGCGCTCCCGGAAATGGGTGCCCGGTACGATGGTGTAGAAGGCCGGCACGGCCAGCTGGGGGTGCGTGGTGTCGACCACCAGTACTTCCAAATCCCTTCGGGAAAGGGCCTGGACGCAGGCTTCCACCTCATTGCGTATATTCGGGTTTGAAATATCGGGCAGGTCGGCCAGACGGATGGGGCCGGGGGCGTTGATCACATAGTCTGCATCTTCCAGCCGGGTGAACTTGGGCAGGCCCGAGGCCACGTAGTTGGAGCCGGAATTGAAATCGCCGGCCAGCTGGGCGACTTCGGTCAGGGCCCGGCTCAGGGCTTTTTCAGGACCGGGGGTGGTGCCGGCCGTCCAGACAATTTCGCTTTTGGCTGGGAACGAGTCCGGATCGTAGGCCAGAACCCCCACGGAAGGGATTCCCATATCCAGGGTAAAATCGGTGATGGTTAACCGGATGCCCGCTTGATCATACTTGGCCAGCATCTGCCGGACCAGCCGGTCCGTTGACGACGCCGGGTCGATCAGCGGTGTGGAAATCTGCCCGCGGCTGATTACCGAAGAGACGTGGCGTTCGACGATTTCACAGATGCCCTGGCTCAAGGCCTCTTCCACGCAGTTGCCGGCCGAAGGGCCGTTGAAGGCGTTGATGGCATAAAACCAGTCCAGCGGCACCATCACCTCTTTCTCCCGGGTAAGGCTCCAGGCACCGGTCCATCTCAACGGGAGGGAGTCAAAAATCTGTCTGGAGACCTCCAGATCCCCGGATTCGTCGTGCACCGAACGGGCGATCTGGTCAAAGGAGATGGCGTTGTCGGCAAACTGCGCGGCGGTTCCCAGCCGGGTGTGCTCGTGGTTTTGGTAGAAGCTGAAAAAACTAAACCGTTCGGCCAGCTCCATCACCGCGCTGGCTTCAGCCTGGGCCGGGGTCGCGCCCTTTCCCATTTGCTTCTTGGTGCCGATGACGGCCCGGGCATCATGGCCGCAGGTGCTGAAGAAGACAGGGATATCCAGCCGGCCGTTGTCAATTCGCGTGGTCCGGTCCAGAATTTTCAAATCCATGGTCGTCATCCGCTGTTTGACCCTGGCCACGGTCTCTTCGGGCCGCAGAACTTTATCCTGATCGTCGGTCGCCTGCTTGAAGGCGTCCGTCATTTTTATGGGGCCTGTACGCTTCATTACCTCTCCTTGGCTGAGCGCTGATCGTGCTTGGCACGAGGCGCATGAATGGCGTTTTCATCCAGCTGACAGGCTGACGCGCGATGTCGTCTGATCGATGGATGAACATCAAAATTGAACCCGGAATATAAGCATGCCTTTCCCCTTGTGTCCATCCGGAAATGTCGGATCATGGCTCAGGGCGGACCTGAAAGGGCTGAACGTGAGGAAGTGATGCGGGCCTGCTTCCCCGTTTTAAGGCCTCCTGACGCGAAGACGCCCATCCGCAGATTTCTTCCGACCGGGAGACCCCTGCCGTGGACGACAGACCAGGGCCTCTTATTTCCTGGGGCGTTTCCAGTGATGGCGCCAATCTGGCCACCATGGGTCGAAGGCTTGCTTTCATTTAAATTTCAGGGTAATATGGCTTCCGAAAGTGGTCGATTGGGTGTCCCGCGATGTGGGGGGGCAAGACACGGGCACCTCTGATGTAAAACCAGACGTCCCGCAGGAATCCCGGCAAGACGTTTCTGCCTCTCGGGGGCGTTCTTGGGTTGCATGCGTGGATAGACCAGGGAATATTTCAACCCTATCGGGTCCTGTCGGTCCCTCGCCGACAACAGGACCGCCTGTTGCAGCCATGCCCGAATCCATAAAAGAACCCCGAATTATCGACTATGGCGGTCGCCGGCGACAATTCGACCGGCGGTTGTCCCCCGAACGGCCGACGGTGCCGGATGTCCGTTCCGGTCGGCAACGCAGAAGCGGCTTCGACCGGCGAAGCATCAAAAACAACGCCCGGTTCAAGGTCAGGATCGAGCGGCGCCTGGATTTTGAGCGATTCAGAGAAATGATTCCCGAGGAGGAGAAAATCCCGGAAGCGCAGATGATCCTCATTGACAACACGGGTGATACCAGCGATGACCGCTGAGCCGGCGTGTGCAGCGACGGTCAAGAAATTGTGCGCTGTCGCCGGCATGTGCCTCACGGTCAGCCAAAAACCAACGAATGCCTATCTTTACCAAGGAGAACCGCCATGACCCGGACGTGCCGGATCGAACGAAAAACATCGGAGACCCAGATTCGGGTTGAACTGGATCTGGACGGGCAGGGTGCGGCCGATATCAACACCGGCATCGCGTTTTTCGATCACATGCTGACCCTGTTTTGCGTCCATGGCGGATTTGACCTGGAAGTTCTGGCCAACGGCGACCTGGACGTGGATTACCACCACACCGTTGAAGATGTGGCGCTGGTTCTGGGAGAGGCCGTATCCACTGCCCTGGACAATCGGTTCGGCATCCGCCGATACGGATTTGCAGTGACCCCCATGGACGATGCGCTGGCGGAAGTGGCCATTGACCTGTCCAACCGGCCATTTCTGGTGTACCATGTGCCCACTGCACTGGAATCTCCAGGACGGTTCGACCCGGGGCTGGCCAAAGAGTTTTTCAGGGCCTTTGCCGTCAAGGGCGGCATGAACCTGCACATCAACGTTAAATACGGGGCAAACGAGCACCATGTGCTTGAAGCGGTATACAAATCCGTGGGCCGTGCACTCAAGCAGGCGGTGCTCGTCGACGCAGACCGTAACGGCGTGCGATCCTCGAAGGGAATCCTTTAGTCTGCCGTTCGGGGGATGGGGCTTTAATCCGCTGCGCGGGGCCCTGCGCCTGGATCGGATAACCCGGTTTTACCGGAAATGCGCAATGCAAATCCGGATATCCGGTGTTTTTCCATAAAGTGGCTACTATATATTGACAAAATGGCTCCGGGGAATTAGATTGATTAATTTAAAAAAGGTTGGCCCTATGTACAAGGTAGCTACAGGCGCAGTCCAGGCGTTCAGGCGCTTTTTTCACCGCCAGTCCGGCCCGTGACCGTCTTCGTGTAGAGGATGGCCCAGGTCCACCGGAGCTTGATCGAACCCGAATCCATTTGAAATGGAGGCGGCTTTTCTTGGCGGCGTACATTCCTGACGAAAAAATTACAGCGATCAAGAATGCTTCCGATATTGTTGAGATTGTATCGGAGATCGTATCTCTGCGTCGTGCAGGACGTAACTATGTGGGGCTGTGCCCTTTTCATGCCGAAAAGACCCCCTCCTTCACCGTCAGTCCGGACAAACAGATTTTTTACTGCTTTGGATGCGGCGCCGGCGGCAATGTGTTCAGTTTCCTCATGAAACAAGGTGGCCTTACCTTTCCCGAAGCCGCCAGGGCTCTTGCTCTACGCTACGCGATCGATCTTCCCACGCGGAATCTGTCTCCTCTCGAGAAAAAAAAGTTGACGGAACGGGAAACGATACTAACGCTTAACGACAGAGCCATGTCTTTTTATCACGACTGCCTGCTTTCGGAAGCGCGTGGCAAACAGGCGAAGGCATACCTTTTAAAAAGGGGGATGACAAGGAAGACGATCGACGAATTCAAGCTGGGGTTTGCACCGGACGGCTGGGATCATCTGGTGCGGTATTTCCAGTCGCACAAGAAGCCTCCCCAGATGGCCCTCCAGGCCGGACTGTTCGCTCCCCGCAAAGAAGGCGTGGGGCACTACGACCGGTTTCGGAACCGAATCATCTTTCCCATTTTCAATGAGCAGAATCAGCCGGTGGGGTTCGGTGGACGTGTGATGGACGATTCACTGCCCAAATACCTGAACAGCCCGGAGACACCGGTATACAACAAGAGCCGGTCCCTTTACGGATTGAACCGGGCCCGTCGGCGCTGCCGGGAAACCCGGACCGTACACGTTGTTGAAGGGTATTTTGACCTGCTGGCCATGCACCAGTTCGGCATCGAAAACACGGTGGCAACCCTTGGCACGTCCCTGACGGCCGAGCACGTTCAGCTTCTGAAGGGATTCGTGGGGGAGGGGGGCAAGGCCATTTTGGTCTACGATTCGGACCAGGCGGGCATCAAGGCGGCTCAGCGCAGCGTGGCGGTTTTTCAAAAAGGACTGCTGGCGGCGCGGATTCTGGTTTTGCCCAAAGGCCATGACCCCGATTCGTTTCTCATGGCCTTTGGTCCTGATGATTTCTTGAAGGCTGCGGAAGCGTCCATGGGAATGATTCCGTTTATGATGGAAACGGCCATCGAGAATCATGGGCTGACCATCGACGGCAAGGTTCGCATCGTCAATGAATTGAAACCAGCCATCCATGCCATAGGTGATCCGGTAGCCCGTTCCCTGAGGGTCAAGCACCTGGCAGAGCGAATCGGCGTGGATGAAACGGTTATTCTGCAAAAGATCCGGCATGCGGCCCCAGCCGCTGCCCGGGCAGGTTGGATGAAGGGCCGGCAGGATAGGGACAATGCGCCCCCACCGGCACCGGTTCGTGGGGAAACCTATCGGCTGGAACGACAAATGGTTGCAATGATGCTTCAGTTCCCGGAGATGATCGCCGATATAGAGCGGCGACGGCTCATGGATCATTTCACGGATCCGGCGCTGGCGGAAATCGGCAAAGATATCGTTGCCCATTTCGCCCGAGCCGGCGGCGACATTGCCGGCCTGTTGTCCCGGTGGGAAGACCCTGGAAAGAAAGCGGTGGTCGCGCGTCTGTCATTAACCGATGAACACTGGGACAGGGATGGCTGTACGAGCCTGATCAACCAGTTTGCAGACAGCATCCGCCGCCGGGACAAGGCATTGTTGAAACGTATCGAAGCCGCTGAAAAAAGTGGCGATGTTAACCTCCTGGCCGCATTGTTGCGTGAAAAACAGCATGAGGCCAGGCGAACGGTGGAAAAACAAAGCGGATCGACCCATTGACCGCCCTGCCCATGACATATGTCGGCCGCGAAACGACGCCGCCGGACATGGGAATACAAAACGATCTTCAGGATACAGGCAGCCATTCATGGACGACTGGCATCCTGATTGGTTCCAGGAGGCAAAAGGAATGACCAAAAAATCCGATAAAAAGCGCAACGGCACATCCACCCAGACTGGGAAGAAATCGGCCCGGAAGAAAGTCGAGGCCGGTGGTGAGGTCGCTGGTGGCGCCGATGCACGGGAGGTAAAATCGGAAACAGAAGCGAACGCGGCCAGGAAGAAGGATGAAAAGGTGCTCAAGGCCCTCATCGAAAAGGGAAAAGAACAGGGGTCCCTGACCTATGACGAGATCAACAAGGCCCTTCCCAGCGAGATGATGTCCTCTGAGATGATTGACGATACCCTGATGATGTTCGATGACATGGACATCGAAATTATCGAAAAACAGGACGGGCTGACCGGCAAAGACAAAGCCCTCGAAAAGAAAGATGCCTTGAACAAAGCGGTGTCGGTATCGGATTTTGGATCCGTGACCGACCCTGTAAAAATGTACCTTCGGGAAATGGGCATGGTCACGCTGCTCAGTCGCGAAGGCGAGGTGGAAATTGCCAAGAAAATAGAAGAAGGTGAGCAGAATGTCCTCAAAGCGCTCTTGGAGACCTCTTTGGGCGTCAAATACATCCTTGAATTCGGGGACCTGATTGAAAAAGGGGCCCTTCGGCCAAAGCATGTATTGCGCGATGTGGACGAAGGCGATGCATACGTGGATGAACGGGTTCAGATCGGAAACTTTCTGGAAACCATCCGGGCGATCCGCACGATAGATGATGAAAACCGTGAATACCGCGAACGCATTTTTTCTGAAGCGCTGGACCCCGATGAGGCCCGCCGGATAAGGCGATGCATCATGCGGCGCAACAATAAAATTTTCGAACTGCTCAAGAGCTGGCGACTGGAAGGCGGGGTCATTGACCGAATTGAAGCGCACATACGCCGGCTCATCGACTGGTTCGATGCCCAGAACAAACTGGTGGCCATCACTGCCGAGGCTTTCGGCGCAACGATCCGGGAATTCCGGGACCACATGAGTGCCAGAACCCGGTTCATGGAATGGGCTGCCAGGCAGTCGACCCTCGATGAAGCGTCATTGGGGCGGATTTTCAGCCATATGAAATCCCTGAACGAGCAGCTGGTGGAGAAAGAAAACGATTTCAAAGCCAACAACCGGAACCTCAAACGGGTCATGGCCAGTGTCGATGAAGGCCGCATGCGGGCCAAATTCGCCAAAAGCGAGCTCATCCGGGCCAACCTCCGGCTGGTTGTCAGCATTGCCAAGAAGTACACCAACCGTGGTCTCCAGTTTCTGGACCTCATACAGGAAGGCAACATCGGGCTGATGAAGGCGGTGGACAAGTTCGAGTATCGCCGGGGATACAAGTTCAGTACTTACGCCACCTGGTGGATTCGTCAGGCCATCACCCGGGCCATTGCGGACCAGGCCCGAACGATACGCATACCGGTGCACATGATCGAGACCATCAACAAACTGATTCGCACGTCCCGTTACCTGGTCCAGGAGTTCGGCCGCGAACCCCGCCCGGAAGAGATTGCCGAAAAGATGGAGATTCCCATCGACAAGGTGCGCAAGGTGCTCAAAATCGCCCGCGAGCCCATTTCCCTGGAAACCCCTATCGGTGAGGAAGAAGACAGCCATCTGGGTGATTTCATCGAAGACAAGAAATTCATGCTGCCGTCCGAAGCCGCGGTGAGCATGAACCTGGCCGAACAGACCCGAAAGGTTCTGGCCACGTTGACGCCCCGTGAGGAAAAGGTGCTGCGCATGCGGTTCGGTATCGGCGAGAAGGCGGATCATACCCTCGAGGAAGTCGGGCAGGATTTCACCGTCACCCGTGAGCGTATCCGGCAGATCGAGGCCAAAGCCTTGAGAAAACTTCGCCATCCGACCCGCAGCCGGAAGTTGAAAAGTTTTATCGACAATTAATAGGAGACGAACAGACGTCCATCTGCTTGACAAACGATCATGACGGCGGTAGGAAAACGATCGCTGTCACCCTGATACGGGCCCATAGCTCAGTTGGCAGAGCCACCGGCTCATAACCGGTCGGTCCCTGGTTCGATCCCAGGTGGGCCCACTTTAAAAAAGAACTCCGGCGCCGTTCGTCAAACCCAAACGCCCGGAGGCCTCAAGGTACGGCACGATTGAGGAAATAAGGCGATTCGGCGTGGTGAGATTCCTGCTACCGCGCTTTTTTTATGCCCTTTGCCGGGCAGTTGCCCATTAAAAGGAACATGGCATGACAGGTACCGTCGCTCAAATTATCCGGATCCTCGACCGCTTGGCGCCTTCCCGGCTGGCCGAATCATGGGATAATGTCGGGCTCCAACTGGGAAATCCGGCCTGGCCCGTCAAAAAGATATGGACGGCGCTCGATCCGCTTCCCGAGGTGGTGGCCGATGCCTGTGAGAACGATGTGGACGTATTGGTGACCCATCACCCGCTGTTTTTCAAGCCGCTCCAACGCATTGATTGCGGGACGCCCCAGGGCCGGATTGTTGAAACGGCCTTATCCCGGCGGCTGGCCATAATCAGCGCCCATACCAACCTGGACAGCGTGCCGGGCGGCGTCAACGATATCCTCGCCGCTAAGATGGGACTGGGGAACCTTCGTGCACTTGGCGGCCCTGTCGATGTCGACATGGTCAAACTGGTGATCTTTGTTCCTCTGACTCATGTGCGCCCGATGCTTGACGCCCTTTTTGCGCTGGATGCAGGCCGTATCGGCAAATACCGGTGCTGTACCTTCCGGTCCGAAGGCGTGGGTACCTTTTGGCCGGACGGCGACGCCACGCCTGCCGTTGGAAAACGCAACACCCTTTCGGAAGTCAAGGAATCGCGCATCGAAATCATCGTTGCGCAAAATAACCTGGGCACAGTGGTGGATGCGTTGAAAAAAGTCCACCCCTATGAAACCATGGCCCATGATGTCTATCCCCTTGCCGTCCGGGACCACCAGACCGGGTTGGGGCGGGTGGGGCAGCTGCCGTCACCCGTTGCACTGGAAGCCTTTTCCGCCAGGCTGAAAGCCGCGTTGAATCTGTCGACGGTCAAGGTGGTCGGCCAGCCGGACGTGGCGGTGGAAACGGTCGCGGTGTGTTCGGGCAGCGGCGCCAGCCTGATGGCTGCGGCCGTCGCTTCGGGTGCCCAGGCCTATGTCAGCGGGGATCTGGGGTACCACACGGCCAGAGATGCCCAGCAGGCGGGCATCGGGCTCATCGACATCGGTCATTTCGGCTCCGAACACCTGATCGTCGATGTTCTGGCGGGATACATCCGGGACGCCTTGAAGGCCGCGGGTCTGTCGGCTACCGTGGAAGCCGCCGACACGGAAACGGACCCATTTCATTACCTGTGAAACGCAAGAAAGAGAAAGGCTGCCATGAGCAATATTGCAGAACAGATTAACATCCTCGTCGAAGTCCAGGGGGTTGAACGGGAGATTCTTCTAGCCAGGCGGCAACTCGACGCACTGAGTGGCCAGGTTACCTCTCTGGATCAGGAAGCGAGTGAACGCGAGACGCTGATCGCTGATGAAAAAAAGCTTCTTGACGACCTGAGAAAATCCTATCGAGAGATGGAATCCGAATCCAAGGCCAATCGGGAAATGATCGTTAAAAGCAACGAGAAGCTGCGTGCCGTCAAAACCAATAAAGAGTACCAGTCGATCCTGAAAGAAATAGAAGATCTGCGAAAGATGAATTCAGGCGTTGAGGACCGCATGCTCGAACAACTGGAAAAAATCGAATCCACCGAACAGGCGGTAAATGAAAAAGAAGCCCAACTGGATGGGTTCATTCAGTCGTGCCGGGAAAAGAAGGAGTCGCTCACGGCGCGGGAGCAGGACGAACGGCAGGCCGTCGACACATTGAACGACAAGAAGATGGAGATCAGTGCCAAGGCGGATCCCAAAATGATCAGCATCCTGGATGATGTGAAAAAAAAAGTCAGGGGCATGGCGGTGGTGCCCGTTCAGGGAGCCATCTGTATGGGGTGTCACATGAACATTCCGGCGCAGCTGTTCAATGAACTCCAGCGATTTGATCAGCTCCGATTCTGCCCCCATTGCCACCGGATTATTTATTGGAAAGACAGAGACGGCGAATAACGGTCGGAGCAGACCAGGCGATCGCTGGCTCCTTTGCAGGGGCTGGAGGAAAGTCCGAACACCACAGGGCAGGGTGCTCCATAACGTGGAGTCGCGGTGACGCGAAGGCAAGTGCAACAGAAAGCAGACCGCCCTGCCGCTCAGGCAGGGTAAGGGTGAAACGGTGCGGTAAGAGCGCACCAGTTCTCCGGGTGACCGGAGAAGCTGGGTAAACCCCACCCGGTGCAAGACCAAATAGGGAAGCGTTAGAGGGCGGCCCGTCCAAGCTTCCGGGTAGGTCGCTCGAGGTGCCGGGCAATCGGCATCCCAGATGAATGATCGTCGCCCCCGCTCCGGGTAACCGGCCGGGGGAACAGAATTCGGCTTACGGGCTGCTCCGGCCGTTATCTCGTCATCCCACCGAAAATGGCAGTTCCCGGCCCTGACTCCTACCGGACTCTGCCATTTGCCGGCGGGAATCGCTATTCCAGAAAATCCAGGAAAAACAAATTGTCCGCTGGCGATGATCGACCGGACACCATCTTTTACCCGGTAAAGGAACGGAGTGTATCGTGAACGACCCTTTCTGTGAAATCTCTTATTCTGAAAAGGTCAGAATTTTCTCATCGGACTACCTCAAATGCTGCCTTTATATCTCCAACCAGCAGACTCCCGATCACGTATTCACCAAAAAATTGTACTCCAAACTGATCAGCACCTCCCAGGTACTGGAGGACTTTCTTGATTTCCACGGCGCCAAGAACAGTGAGGACTGGTACCTGTACCGGGAGCTATGTGCCACGATCCGGCACCTGAGCCTCGGGGTATACTGCCAGAAACATATCCTGAACAGGCTTATTTTTTATGATATTCCTGACATCGAGGTATTTCGTGAGCAGGGGGAGGCCACCCTCAACTTTTTGAATGATGCCCTGCGGAACCTGGCGCCCGTGATTATCGACGAGGCGTCGCGGCTCAATATCGCCATGCCGTCAGACAGTTTCGGGCCTGAGGATTTCCCCGGCATCACAACCGGTGAAATGCTCAAATATGACATCGACGATGACGCCAAAGATGTTCAAAAACGCAATATCGTCAAGATTGCCAGCGAGTTCCTTTCCATTGCAGCCAGTTTCGATCCCATGGGGTTTTACGAGCCTTACGATGACGATGAGATGGCCGCCCTGGTGCCCGAAAAGGTAAACGAGGTTCAGATCCGCCGTTTCGAAATGCTGGTTCATAACCTGCAGTCCTCTTTTGACACCTATGTGATTCATGGCGGGTTTCGTTTTGGCGACCGAAAGTTAAAATCCCTGAGAAGTTATTTCTCGATTGTCTTTCACCTGCTCCAGATGATGGGGCGCCTGCTTCATTTTTACGAACGCCATCTTCATGAAGCCGGCTATAAGAACACCTACAAGCGGGTCCAGGACAAGCTGGCCTCCCTTGTGGACCCGGTGAAACTGATGGATCGCACCATCAACTACGGGCTTTACTATGCCTGCCACTACCTCAACTCCGGGAAGAAGCTGGCCCGGGAGATTCTCAACGAAAACATCGAACGGTCGTCCATTACCGTGGGGATCCCGGTCAAGCTGGGATTCCACAGCCGGCCCAGTCTTCTGGTCGCCAAGATCGTCCAGCATTTCGGCGGGCAGGTGGAACTGGTGGTCGGTGAAGACCGATTCGACGCCAGCAGTGTCCTGGACATCCAGTGGGCCGGCGGAAAAATCCAGAAGGAGAAGATCTCCGAGGTGACCTTTGAAGGCGACATCCGCGCACTGGCCGACATCCAGATCCTGGCCGGTGTCAATTACGGGGAAGACACCATGGGCAAAGGCGTGCCGCTTCCCGGGGAATTGAGCTACCTGAAATGATATCGGCGGTCATCGTTGCCGGCGGGAGCGGTTCCCGCATGAAATCCTCGGTGAAAAAGCAGTATCTCGCCCTGGGCGGCCGGCCCATCGTCGCCCACGCGCTGGCGGCCTTTGACGCCTGTTCCACTGTGGACCGGATTCTTCTCGTGGTGCCTGCCGGGGACCTGGATCATTGCCGTGCCGATATCGTGGCGCCGTTGAACCTGGCGCACGATGTCCAGGTCGTCGCCGGCGGTTCCCGGCGGCAGACGTCGGTATTGAACGGGCTGGCAGCCCTGGGCGATTCCGACGGTATCGTCATGATCCACGACGGCGTGCGGCCGTTTGTCGGTGCATCTCTCATCGACGCCTGCCTCGCCGGGGTCGGGCTTACCGGTGCCTGCATTCCGGCCATACCGGCCACGGATACCCTGAAGCGGGTGGATGAAAGCGGCGTGATTCGCGAGACCCTGGACCGTCGGCAGATCTGGCTGGCCCAGACCCCCCAGACCTTTTCCATCGGCTTGATCCGGCGGGCCCACCAATTGGCTCTCCAGAACGGCTTTGCCGCCACCGATGACGCCTCGGTGGTTGAATTTGCAGGGGAAGCGGTGACCGTGGTGCCCGGCGACCGGGAGAATATCAAAATCACGACACCGGACGATCTGACCCTCGCCCGGGCAATATTCAACAGGCGGGCCGCCTCCCTCCAATAACCGCCCGTTGAGCAACCTCCCTGCCCGCGTTGGCTTCTTCGATTCCTGCAGCCCTTGCCCTTCATGGATTCCGGTCGTGGATCACCACGTCTGACAGCGGGCCGTCAGTGAATCGCATATACCATCGCGTGGTGAAGGGCGTGCTTCAAGACGCAAGGTCCGAAGACCGCTATGGGCGGTGTGCGCCGGAAATGATGCCGGCGATCAGGCCGGCCAGTTTCTGGGGGTCGTGGCGGATGACGTCACCGGAGGTTTCCAGGAGATCTTCCATGATCAGCGGGCACCCGGGGGTTGGCAGGCCGATATCGACAAAATCGGATTTCTGGCGTCGATACAGTGCCAGCAGACGGTCATCGGGCCGGCGGTTGTTGACGATGGCGCCGGATATCTTCCGCCCGGTAAACCCCTCCAGCGTCGCAATGAAATCGCAGGCCTGGAAATGGTTCGTCTCACCGAATTTGGTCATGATGTTGACCACGTGATAAATGGGCGCCGACACGGTTTTCAGTTTTTCCTTGAGTCCGGGAACGATGAGGTTGGGGATGATGCTGGTAAACAGGTCTCCCGGTCCCAGGATGATATAGTCCGCATCGGCGATGGCATCCAGCACCGGCGGGAAAACGGTGATGGCGTCGCTGTGGTGAGGGACCAGGTAGACATCGCGTATGGTTTCACGCTGGTGGCCGCGGGGGGTGTCGATGGCGCTTTCACCGAAAATGCGGCTGCCGTCGGTCAGTTCGGCGACCAGCGTGGCCCGGTCGATGGTGACCGGCAGGATTTCTCCCCTGACATCCAGGATCTCGGCCAGTGCCTGCACGCCGGCCGGAAAACTGCCGGTGTAACGGGAGAGCATGGTCAGGAGCATGTTCCCGGCATTGTGTCCCTTGAGGCGCCGGTCCTTCTTGAATCGTTTCTGGAAGATGGCACGGGCGGTTTCCTGGTGGGGGGACAGGGCCAGGATGCACTTGAGGATATCGCCGGGAGGCAGGGTCCCCAATTCGTCGCGGAGCCGACCGGTGCTGCCGCCGCTGTCCATCATGGAGACGACGGCACTGATGCGGATTCCCGCCAGGTTTCTCAGGCCGGACAACAGGGCATACTGGCCGCTGCCGCCGCCGATGGTGACCACATGAACGGGTTTTTCCTCCTTCGGGGCCAGCGTCTCCATCACATATTTCCTCCGATGCCGCGAATCGGCAGGCCTACTCCTGCCGGTGGTATTCCAGTCTGCGGTCCTTGAATCCGTCGTTTTGGGTGATGCCCCTGGCGATCACCAACTGCTTCCCTTTTTCAGTTCCGTCCGCCAGCACCCGGGGGTCGTGCCCGGTTCCTTTTTTTCTGCAGGACCGTACGTGGGGATACCGCCGGGCGACGTATCGGGTCAGGGCGCCGTCCTCGATGCAGACGGGCAGGTCGCCGCCGTCCCTGCGGGGGGCCGATGGGGATGCCTGCTGCAACGTGGTCGAAAACCCTTCGATGATGCCGACGGCAAAATCGGTTTTGCGGTATCGGTTCAGGCTTTTGCCCCGTCGATACGCCTCCCAGGCCGAGTCGATATAGCGGCAGAGGGCATCGTGGACGTATTCGGCGATGGTGATGTTTTTGCGGGTCCCGCTGATTTCCAGCACCCGTCCCATTTTTTCCTTTTCCACCACCCAGGCCTGGATCCACATGCACTGGACGAAGTAGAAATTCTGGATCAGGTGGGCCAGGTGATAGGACTCCCGAAAATGGCGCAGACGGGGCGCACCCAGGAACATGCTGTGGTATTCCTGAGGGCCCTTTTGACCGATCAGGCGTACGTTGTGGCGTGAAATCAGTTCGTGGGCCTTGCGCATGGCGGCATGCGCCTCGTTGGGGTTGCTGCTTTCCGCCAGGGCCATGAGCTTGTGAATCCTGACCACGATGCGATCCCGGTCCTCCATGTCCTCACCGTGGTGCAGGCGTTCACGCAGGGACCGGTATGTGCCGGAGGCAGCCGGATTGGCCCGCAGCAGGGCGCAGGCCTTCCGAAATCCGTCCCCATGGTCGGTCTCGGATGCGGCCCCCAGCCCTTCATGGGCCACCTGGTGGGCCATTTCGTGGAGCAGCACCTCCTTGAGATCATCCCAGCGACCCCCGCTGACGATTTCCCGGCCCAGGGTGATTTCCCGTTTGGCAGGATTCCAGCAGCCCAACCGGCCCGGCATATCCCGAATGGCAAGAACCGGTTTGGTGACCGCCTGCCGAAGCGCATCGGGCAGCAGCCATCGCGCATTTTCCCATTCGGCCATCAGGCCGCGAAGGATCCGCCGCTCAAGCGACGATTGCAGCTCAAACGCATTCTTTGCGGCAGGGGGGGCATCGTCCCACAACGATTGTTGTTTAAAATCAGCGGCCATGGGGGTCAGGCGATCATCCGGGCCAGGGCCTCCAGGGCAAACAGGTATCCCGATGCCCCCAGGCCGGTGATCTGTCCGGTGGCGATGTCGGCGATGAAGGACCGGTGCCGGAACGATTCCCGTTTGTGAATGTTGGACAGATGCACCTCGATCGTGGGGACATCCAGCATCAGGACCGCATCCCGGATGGCCACGCTGGTGTGGGTGTAAGCGGCAGGATTGATGATCAGCCCCTGCGCCCGGCCGACGGCGCCCTGGAGGGCGTCGACGATTTCTCCCTCGTGGTTGGACTGAAACGTCGACACCTGAAGGGCCAGTTCGGTGGCTTTCGACGCGATGGCACGGTCGATGTCGGCCAGGGTCCGGTGACCGTAATGGTCGGGTTCGCGCTGGCCCAGCATGTTCAGGTTGGGGCCGTGGACCACGAAAATATGTCGGTTCTGCCGGCTGTCAGCCACGATTGCCTCCGTTACCATTTGGCTTTGAGTTCGGAAATGGTGCCGGCGTAGTCGTCACTGCCGAATATGGCGCTGCCGGCCACGAACACATCCACGCCGGATTGCGAGATACGGCCGATGGTGCCGGCATTTACGCCGCCGTCGATCTGGATCAGGGTGGGCAGTCCCCGTTCACGGATCATCGATTTGAGGCGGGCGATCTTGTCCAGGGCCGAGGGAATGAATTGCTGGCCACCGAAACCGGGGTTGACGCTCATGACCAGGACAAAATCGAGGTCTTCCAATACCCACTCCAGGCTTTCCACGGGCGTCGCGGGGTTCAGGGCCACACCGGGCCTGGCGCCGCGTTCGCGGATCAGCTGGACCGTGCGGTGCAGGTGGGTGCAGGCCTCCTGGTGGACGGCGATATAGTCGGCACCGGCATCGGCAAACGCTGCGATATAGTTTTCCGGAGATTCGATCATCAGGTGGATGTCGATGGTCAGACGGGTGGATCGTCGAACCGCCTCGACCACCAGCGGTCCCATGGTGATATTGGGAACGAAGCGGCCGTCCATGACATCCACATGGATCCAGTCGGCGCCGGCGGCTTCCACGGCCTGAATTTCGTCTCCCAGCCTGGAAAAGTCTGCCGATAAAATCGACGGTGCAATAGCTTTCATTTTTACCTCATTTTCATGTTCAGGAAATCCGAGGGGCTCGGAATGTATTCCGGTGTAACCCGGGTCGTTCAGCGGGCGCTCATTATCCGGGTTTCCATCAACTGGTCATCCACATAGACAAGTACCGTGGGATTACCATTTTTGGGAACCAAAAGCCAGATTTCTTGGCCCGGCGACATAAAATCATCCAGCAGGTCCAGCGAATACCGGGCCTGGATCATTTTGACCCGCACGCGTTTTTTTAAAAATCCGTTTTCCAGGGAGAACCGGAACAGTTCCACCTGATCGGCTTTTCCCGGATCGCCGGAATGCCTGCCGTCGACGGACCGGTTGACCGTCAGGTCCACCGGACTGCCCGGGATGACGCGATATCCGGCAAGCGGCAGCTGGTCCACGACCGTATCCAACTGCGGGCCGGCCCTGCGGACAGCCAGGATTTTACCCACCGTCAGCTGCAGTTGTTCCAGTCGGCGAATGGCTGCCTCCAGGGTAAAACCGGCCAGGTCCACCATGGGAAAAGCCGGGGAGGGCGGTCCCCGGCTGACCATCAGGTCGGCGCAGGTGTGGCGGGAAACGGTTGTACCGGGCTGCGGGGTTTGGGAGATCACCCGGCCGGCGGTGTGCCGGAAGCTGGCCATGACGGCGACCGCCCCCTGGCACAGGCCGTTTTCGGCCAGCAGGATTTCGCCCTGCTGGCGGGAAAGGCCGGTCAGATTGGGCATGACGATGGTCTGGGGACCGCGGGAAACCCGTATCCTGACGTCACGCCCCCGTTTGATGGCGGCACCGGGATCCGGATCCTGGTCGATCACATGGTTTTTGGGCACCTGGTCATGGTAGGCCGTTCCTTTGACGCGGGTATTGAGCCCCAGGTCCGAAAGGATTTCGAGCCCGTAAAGCACATCCTTGCCCACCAGGTCGGGGACGACCACGGTGTCCGCGCCCTTGATGATCAGGGTCAGGGCCAGGTAGGCCCCGATACCGGCCATAGCCATGAAAAGCCCTGTCAGCAGCACAAGCCGCAGTATTTTTTGGGTCAGGTCTTTCGAGGATGAATCGGGTGCGGGCATGGGATTAAAAGTCGACGGTCAGGCACGCGGCGGCACCGTCGGGTGCCGGTGCCAGGGAAAAGGAGACCTGGCGGCGGCTCAGGCGCTCACGAAATTCGGCGATCCGGTCTCGATTGTACTTGTGCGCGCTGGAGACGGCCCCGTATATGTTGCCGGTATAAAAGCCGAACTCCACGAAACTGATCACGCTGCCAAGGGCGTATTGCTCGTCGTCAAAAGCCTCCCAGGCCGCCCAGATCAGGCCGGCGTTGATCAGGAAGGCGGTCAGGGCATCCTGGTATCGGTTGCAGTACAATTGCCCGCCGCCGGGGATGATCGAGAGCACGCCGGCGGTTGTGGGGTTTTTCACCGGGATCGCGTCGCTCAGGGCCAGGTCCCGGGTCAACCCGGCCACCTGGAAGCGGTCCCGGTTGCCGGGGGTGATTCGTTCAAAGACCTGGCCGGCATCCTTCCAGCGGCCCTGGTCCACATGCAGCCATCCCAGTTCGTAGCGCGCCCGGTCGATCACGTCCGGTCGACCGGACAGGGCCATGAGGTTGTGCAGGTCCACCATGGCCTGTTCGACCATGCCCTGGCGCGCATGACAGCGGCTGAGCATGAAGTAGGCCTCGTTGTCCGGGTGGGAATCCGCATAGTCGGCGATCAGCATGTTGAAAAGGGTGGCGGCCGCCTGGTAGCGGCCGGCGCCGAAGTGGGCCATTGCCGTCTGGAAGCGGGCCCGGGGGACCCTGGGATCGGAAGGGAAAAAATGGACAAACCGGTTGAATTCGACGACGGCCTCATCATAGGCGTCGGCGTCGAGGCGGGATTGGGCATAGTCGTATTGGCTGTCCGCATCGATGGTCAACTGTGCCTCACCCTGACCGGCGGCGGCACACAGCACCAGGGCGGCAGCAGTGACCACCATCAGGAAGCGGAGGGGCGGTTGAAATACCATGGGGCATCCCATCGGATGTCAGTGCAGCCAGAAGTCGTTGTTCTGAACCGGGTCCTGGCAGCGAACGCCGTGGCGGGTCAGTGTTGGCGGACTTAGCCTCAGTTCGTCATGGCCGCAACGCATCAGCCGGTCGCAGGCCATGATCCATCCTTTGATGGCACCGTGGCGCTGCATGGCCTGCAGGGCATAGCTGGAGCACGACGGGGTCATGGGGCAGCGATGGCCGTCCGCTCCGGAAAGGTATTTCTGAAAAAAACGGACGGGCGCGGCCATTACCGGGATGGTTTCTTCCCTGACCGGCGGGGGCGATGCCGGCGGCCCGGCAAGGGCGGTGCCGACTGTCAAGAATATAATGAATGTCAGGCAGAAGTATTTCATAAGGCGTATGTTTTAGATAAATTAAAAATTTCCAGATTCGTCGCTGGCCATTCGCGGTGGGATGTTAATTGTTTTCCACCTTCCACCTTCCACCTTCCACCTTCACCCCCTATTGCTGGGTGACCCGCAGGACCTCCTCGATGGTGGTCGTACCGGCCAGCACCTTGTCGATGCCGCTCTGGCGCAGGGTTCTCATGCGGTTCTGAAGGGCATATTGTTTGATCTGCGAGGCATCGTAGGTCTTCAGGATCAGATTTTTCAATCCATCGTCCATGTGCATGATTTCGAATATGCCAACCCGGCCCCGGTAGCCGGTGTTGAAGCATTTTTCGCAGCCGTTGGCCCGGTAGATGGTATGGTTTTCCAACTGCTCACGGGGAATGCCGATGCTCTCCAGAATGGCCCCCGGGGTGGTGGCCTCCTTGCAGTGATCACAGAGCACCCGCACCAGCCGCTGGGCGATGACCGCCACCACGGAGGAGGAGATCAGAAACGGCTCGACACCGATATCCACCAGTCGGGTAATGGCGCCGGCCGAATCGTTGGTGTGCAGCGTGGAGAACACCAGATGGCCGGTCAGGGCCGACTGGACCGCAATGGTGGCGGTTTCCTTGTCCCGGATCTCGCCGATGAGGATCACGTCCGGGTCCTGGCGGACGATGGATCGCAGGCCGCGGGCAAAGGTGAGGTCGATTTTCGGATTCACCTGGATCTGGCTGATGCCCTTGAGCTGGTATTCCACCGGATCTTCGATGGTGATGATGTTGATGTCCGGTTTGATGATGCTGGCCAGCACGGAGTAAAGGGTGGTGGTCTTGCCGCTTCCCGTGGGACCGGTGACCAGGATGATGCCGTTGGGCTGGGTCACCAGCCGGTTGAACAGTCGATGATCCTGGTCGTCCAGTCCGAGTTCCTGGAGGTTCAGGACCTCTTCCGACTTGTTCAGCAACCGCATGACCACCCGTTCGCCGAAGGTCGTGGGCAATGTGGAGACGCGCACATCCACATTCTGGCTGCCGATCTTGACCTCCAGGCGGCCGTCCTGGGGCAGCCGCTTTTCGGCGATATTGAGTTTGGCCATGACTTTGATTCGTGAGATCAGCGACGGCTGGATCCATTTGGGCGGGGTCAGCAGGTCGTAGAGGATCCCGTCCACCCGGTAGCGCACCTTGAAACTGTCCTGGTAGGGCTCGATGTGGATATCGCTGGCACGGGCTTTGATCGATTGGGAGATGATGTGGTTGACCAGCTTGATGATGGGGGCGTCACTGGTGTCCTCGAGCAGATCGGCCGTGTCCTCGATCTCGCTGATGATCGTGCTGCCGTCCTCCTCCATGTGCTGGACCAGCTGCTCGGCGGTGCCCTGACTCATATCGAAGAGCAGGTTGATGGCGGCAAAAATGGCGCTTTTGGTGGAGAGCACCAGATTGTAGGCCGAAAACCCGATCATCCGTGCCAGGTCGTCCAGGGGCTGAAATGCCGAGGGATCGTTGACGGCGATAATATTGACCATCTCCTCCGGCAGACTGCTGTCCCCGGTCGCCGGGATATTCTTCAGCACCAGGGGCACCATGGCATGGCGCTTGAGAAAGCCGATGGGGGCGCTGCGGGTGCGGTCCTCCCCGAAGCTTTCCAGGGGCAGATCGGGCCAGAAGGGGATTTCATACTGCTCGCTCAAGGCGTCCAGCAGTTGGGTCTCCGTGATCACTTTCCGGCGCAGCAGCACGTCGGCAACGCTGCCCCCCTTTTCACCGCGAAGCCGGGTCGCGTCCGCATAATCGTCGTCGGAGACGCCGTATCTGCCCTTTAATATGTCTTCCAGAGATTGGTTCATTGGCCGTTTTTGATGATTAGCGTGTCCGTCATGCCCTGTCCGGACAAGGTGTCCCGGGCCGTCTGGGCCGTGGCGCGGTCGGGATAATGGCCGATCTGCACCCGGTACCAGATCTTGCCGTCCACATCCGTTTCTGCAATGTGGGCCTGGTGGCCCATCTGCTTCAGGCGCGTCACCGACCGGATGGCAGATCTTTCGTCGGCAAAAGACTGCACCTGCACCAGGTAGGCGCCGTCCGTCCGGCTGCCGGCCGATTCGATGGCGGCGGGCGGGATCTGCGTGACGCCGTCACCGCTTCCGGTTCCGCCTGGCTCCGTTTCACCCGTGGGGGCGTTCGATGCGGGATCGGCTGCCGGGCCCGATTCAACCGGCGGCACGACCGCTGGGTCTTCTCCGCCCTGGTAGAGCTTGATCTGCATCTCGCGCATCTGGTCCATTTTGGTTTTCTTGGACTCGAGGATGGTTGATGCCTCCGCGGGATTCTGGATCACCTTGGGGGTGATGAAGATGAACAGGTTGGACTTCTCGTTGCCCTTGGACCGTGTCTTGAAGAGCCAGCCCAGCCCGGGGATGTCTCCCAGGCAGGGGACCTTGTACTCCGTCTGGGAGAAGTTGTCGTCGATGAGCCCGCCGATGACCACCGTGCTGCTGTCCTTGACCATCACCGTGGTTTCCACGGTGCGTTTGAGGGTCGTGGGCCTGAACTCCGTCGTGCTTTCCAGGGCGGAGACTTCCAGGGAGAGATTCAGGCGCACCATGCGGTCCTTGTTGATCTGGGGCGTGATTTTAAGGGTTTTGCCCACGTCCCGGTATTCGAAGGAGTTGTAGGTATCGTTGTTGGTGGTCGATGTGGTCGTCTGGAAGGGGATGTTCTTGCCCACCGTGATGCTGGCCTCCTGGTTGTCGGTGGTCAGCAGCTGGGGCGTGGAGAGGATGTTGACATCCCGGTCTTTTTTGTAGGCCTGCACGATGGCGGCGATGCTGGGAAAGGAGATGTCTCCAATTTTTACTGCTTCGCCGAACAGGCCCAAAGAGAAACCGGATGCTAATGCGGGAATCAGACTGCCGTCACTGCCGAATTGCAGGTTGGAATCCTCCGTGGTAAAGCCACCGCCGACAATTCCCCGGCGGTCCTGGTTCAGGGAGACATCGTCGCCCACCACCCATTCTGTTCCCAGGTCGAAGCTTTTGTCGGCATTGACCTCCATGATCAGGGCTTCGATGTAAACCATGGACCGGGGAATGTCGATCTGGCGGATGATTTCCACCAGGGTGGCGTAGTCGTCACGGTCGGCGGTGATGATCAGGCTGTTGGTGGCCTTGTCCGCCGTAATGGTGACCTTGTCGGAGACCACCGGCGCTTCCTTGGCGCCGGCGGCCTTGGTCTTTTCCTCTTTGGGCAGGTCCTTGAGGACCGCGACAATTTCCTCCGCCGCCGCATATTCCAGGTAGTAGACGTGAATCTTCTCCTTGCCCTTGGGCGTTTCCTGGTCAAGGGTGTCGATCAGGCTGCGGATCCGGTTGGTGTAATCTTCGCTGGCCACCATGATGATGCTGTTGGTGCGTTCGTCGGCCACGAAGGCGGCGCCGCGATCCGGCGCGGCGACCCCTTTCTTGGTCGGGGCCGACCTGCCGGTGGTTTTGAACACCGTCTCCAGCAGGGACACCAGTTTGGACGCATCGGCGTTGTGGATGGGAAAGACGGTGATTTCGCGGCCAACGCCGGGAATGTCGATGGTTTTCAGGATTTTCATCAAGCGGGCGATATTGGAGTAGTTGTCGGTGATGATCAGGGTGTTGGTGGGGGCGTACGAGAGGATCACGCTGCTCTTGGAGACCATGGGGGTGAACAGCCGTTTGACTTCGTCCGGGTCGGCAAACCGCAGGGGCATCAGCTGGGTGACGACCTGGTCGTTTTGCGGATCGCCCTTGGCCCGGGTGCGGGTTTCGATATTTTTGGTGCGGGCGTCCGGCGAGGGGATGATTTTGATCAGCCTGCCCGTCTCCACGGTGGCGAAACCGTGAACGTCGAGGACCGATTCGAACACCTTGTAGGCCTCTTCGACGGAAATTTTTGACGGCGAGATGATGGTGACCTTGCCCTTGACCCGCTGGTCGATGACGAAATTTTTACCGGTCAGTTCGCTGATGAACTTGATGAACACGCTGATGTCCACATTGTTGAAATCAATGGAGACAAAGCGCTGCGATCCGTTCGACCCGGCGGCTGCGCCGGCCGGCTGGTCCTGGGCCGGTGCGCCGAAAGGCAGGCACAACAGGGCCAGCACCAGGAACAGGGTGCAGGCCGTACGCTTTCCGTTCACGTTCGTCGTGTGCTCAATGGCCATGTTTTTCATGTCTCCTCCGGCAGCGGGCCCGGGGGCCGCCCGACCGGCTATCTGATTCTGTATTCGATGTTCTTTTCCCGCCCCCTGCGCTTCAACTGCACGGAGAGGTTCGATGAAGATTTGAGATTGTCGACCAGTTTCAAGGCGTCGTCCACCGATGAGATTTCAGCGCCGTCCACGCCGGTGATGATGTCCCCGTTTCTCAAACCCATTCGCCGGAAGATGGAATTGGGCTTGATGCTGGAAAGGGCCAGGCCGGCTGGCACGCCGTTTTCCATGTGGGGCGAGATCTGAACCTGGGTCATCAGCGTCGCCATGTCCGTCATGGACTGCTCGATGTACGACCGCCTCAAGGAGATCCGCTGGGCGCGGACCTTGCTGGATGAGGCCGTCCCTGCACGTGCGGGAAGGCCACCCGGGCGGGATATGGATTTCCCGGATGTCAGCTCCTGCATCTGCAGAATCTCATCCTTCCCGTTGACGGTCAGGACGACTTTTTCCCTGAATATCTCCTTGACCGTGGCGGTCTGGATGGCGTCGCCGGTGCGGTACAGGTTCTGTTCGCGTGCCTTGACATCTTCGATAACGGCATAGTCGCCGCCGTCGGCGCCGGAAACCGTCCCCCACAGCTTGAGGTTCAGTTTGGTCTCTTCCAGGGACGCGACGTCCACTTTCCCGGTCGAAGGGGCGCTGGCGGAACGGGTGTTGAACAGGTTCCGGTCCAGCACGGCTTTGTATGCGGACAAGGGCCGCGTCGCCATATCGGTTTCGCCGACCCGGTAGACATCCTGCTTCGCCGACACGGGCTTGACGGCCAGCCGTGCGGTGACGGTGCCGTAAAATCCGTCCACGGCAACGTATGCGGATGCGGCGATACAGACCAGATTGACGAAAATGAATATGGCTTTGGGTATCATCGCCTATCTCATGGACACATCGGGTTTATTGATGGAACCGCTGACCCTGAAGTTCATTCCCCGTGATCCCAGTGTGCGGCTGTTGACGATCCCCTCGGGGAGTGTCTCCTGGAGCCGGGCGACAAGCTCCGGCCGGGGTTTGGCGTTTCCGGACAGGTTCAGTCGGCTTTGTCCGAGGGGATGCCTCAGGGCAATGGTTCCGGTAATTTTACCTTCGACCATGGGGCCGTTGAACGTCAGGGCCTTGATCCGGAGGCTGCGGCCATTGGAAGAAAAATCCAGATCCGTGCCATCCATCACGAGTTCGTTGATGCCGAAAAAAGCGGTTTTCAGGGCGATGCGCAGACCCGAAACGGTCAGCAGTCCGCTGGTTGCACCCGCCGGTGAACGGCCGCCCGTGTGGGCCACACGCCCATCGAGGATGCCGGAGAGGGAGAACCGGTCGTTTATATTGACGGCATCGATCTGCTCGATTCGGATCCGGGACAGGTCCGCTTCGATCTGAAGCCGTTCGGTGGGACCGGCACCCGTCATGGATGCCCGGCCCTGAAGGGTCCCGTCAGCCAGGTTTGCCTGAAACCGCGACTGTATTTTGTCCTTGAACAGGGTCAGCAGGTCGGGCGTCATCCGGGCATCGGTAATCCGGACCAGGCGCGCGCTGTCGCGGTTCAGATCGACCCCGCTCATTTTGAGGCCCGGCGGCAGGGTCGGCCTTATGCTTTGGGCCGTCATGCCCAGCATGGGGTCGATGGCGGCCAGTCGGGCGTTCATATAGGCTTTCACCGCCTGGTCGGGAAACAGCAGGTACAGAAACAGGGCGACGGCCGCCAGCAGGTAAAACAGATAGGCAAAAATGGTTTTAACAGAAACCATGGCGACCGCTATTTCTCCAATGTCTGAACTTGAAATACCGTATTGATCAAATCGGCCTGCTTCTCACCCTTGGAAATGGACAGCCGCTTGATGGCGATCATGTCACGGGATGTCTCAATGCCGTGCAGGTACGCCAGAAGCTGCGGCATGGTGATTTCGCTGAGCTTCATCTCCACCATGGAGAGCCGGTAGGGGCTGTCCTTCTGGGCGGTGGTGCTGGGCTTCATGTATGAAATCCGGCTTTTGACGCCTGTTTTCCCGGCCAGGGCTTCCAGAAAAGAAAATAGGGTGAACCCGCGTTTGCGTGTTCTCAGGTGCCGTTTGGCCTGGTCGGCCTTCTGGGCCGTCTGGCGATACTCTGCCTGCAGGAGCCGGATCTGTTCCAACTCCTGCTGCCGGGTGGCAATCGTTTGTGACAGCCTGGCGTTGTTTTCGAACAGGGGGAACACCAGGAACTGCAGCACGACAAAGATGACGATGGCCGCTGCGGCAGCCGCAACGCTGATTTTTTCCCGTTTGTTGAGTTTGATCGCCATGGCGCCCTAAAAATCCAGCTTCAGTTTGAATCTGACCCGTTTTCCCGATTTTTCGAGGTCGGCCGAACTGATGGTCACGTTGGTAAAAATGTCGTCGCTGTCCAGGCGGCCCTTGATGTCGTCCACGGTGTTGAAGGTGTCCGTATTGCCGGACAGCACCACATTGTCGGTGCCCACGACCATGCGGATGACATTCACGTCGGTCGATGCAGGGATCTGCCGGCTCAGGGCGTCCAGTATGTCGATCACCCGCACACGGGCGCCGGGGAGTTCGGGGCCGATGGCGCCGTCGCCGGCTTCCTTGATTTTGATCTGCATCTGCTGGAGGGGGTTCACGACGCGGGTTACCGCTGGAAAGGTGCTTTTGAAAACCGTTTCGATCTGCCTGTCCAGCTCCGCCAGCTGGTTTTTTTTGGCATTGGCCGACAGGATCTGCCCGGCCAGCAGCGTCACCAGGGCGATTGCGATAAATACGGATGTCAGGATGATCTGCCCGCGGAATTCACTCCAGAAGTGCTGGATCGTCGAGCGCTCGGTGGAGAAGTTGACCCCGCCGATGGCCTCGGTTTCCATCAGGGCCAGCGCCAGGGCGATGTCCATCCGTCCGGATTGCCATTCCGGTGTATCCAATGATCCCTTCAGCCGGGGGAAGGTGCGCATGCCGTCGATGGGGTTGACCGGTACGCCCAGCAATGTGGCCGCCTCGTTTTCGTCGGCGAGCAGCTGGGCCTGTGGGCCCGTGGAAAACACCGCGGTGGGGGTGACCGTGATACCCATGCTCTCTTTCAGGGCGGTGAACGTCCGCCCCACGGTGGTCTCCAGGTTCCGGAGGACCGGGTTGCCGCTGCCGGCCACCGGCAGCGTGCGAACCATGCGAACGACGCCCGAACAGACCGCATAGACGGTGTGGCTGCCCTCTCCGGTGTCGACAAAGAGAACATCGTCGTTGTCGTCCGTCATCGTCGAGATGAAGCGGGCCGCGGCATAGGCGCCGGGCATGATGGCCACGGGCCTCAATTCGACCGCTTCGAGACAGTCGAGATAGCGCCTGATATCGTTCTTGGGAACGGCGAAGGTCAACAGGTCCTGCTGCCCGTCGTTTTTCACGGCCTCGAAATCAAAGATCAGCTCGTCTACGGGAATCGGCAGCGACGGCTCCAGTTCGAAGGGGAGAATCTGCCGGATCTTCTTGACGTCGTGAAAGGGAACGGAAAGATTCCTGAAGGAAACGACGGTTGAGGGGATGCCCAGCACGCAGGCGCAACCGGCCGGTTTAAACGTCTTCACCAGGGATTCGAGGGCCTCTTTGATCCCTTCGTCCCCTGTTTTTTCCGCCGGGATGGGAAAATAGCCCTGCGTCTCCAGTACGCTGCCTTTAAACCCGCTGTCGATCAGCACGGCGGCAATGGCTTCTTCTCTGATTTCAAGACCGAGGACTCTGCGACTCATGTTTGCCTATATAACTTAATCTACCTGCCAAATCAAGGTTTTACAGATCCATCTGCCGGTGTTTTCCTCTTTTTCCCGCCGGACCACCACATCCATGGTGGTGCTTTGCCGGTTGCGCGTGGCGGTGGATACAATCCGGAACAGATCGCTGGACACGGTGATCAGGTCTTCCTTGATGGTGACGTCTCCGACGCCGGGGACATTTTTATACCACCCGGCACTGTTGATCGGGTTGGTATAGGTCTCATCCGCTTTGGCCACCCGGTAGTCGGCCAGGGCTTCAGCCAGATCCGAATTGTCGGCCGGCAGCAGGGCGGCAAGCACGGCCACGTCGGCGGTCGAGATGTTGATTTTGCCGTCGAAGGTGAACCGGTTGTCCCCGGCTGCGGACACACCGTGGACGCTCAGCAGGGATGAAAGGCCGGCGGCACCGCCGGCACCGGAGAAGAGTTCCGGCGTCACCCCCTGAACCAGGGCGACTTCCCCCAGGTGATCGAAGGGGCCGTTTTTGCAGCCGTACGGCGGTTCCAGTCCTTCGTAATAATCCGATTCCGCGCCGCTCAAACCGGTAATGGCCTCGTCGTCACCGTCGTCCAGCCAGTCTTTCAGCGAATTGATGATCATGTTGGGGTCGCTGTCCGGCACCTCTTCGAACAGGGAGAACACCTGGTCGAGCAGTCGTTCCCAGAGGAATCGCTGGCTGGCGGAAAACTGCTGGCCCTCGGGAAACTTCACCAGGGCGTTCACCTGGATCTTGCCCCGCTCATCGCTGATGCTGACGTCGACGCTGCCGTCGTCAAAAGGGATCAGGGCAACCATTTCGGCCACTTTCTCCGGGTTGGCCCAGTCCTCCTGAAGGGTGTCGGTGTCGTTTTCCCGGCGGTCGTTGATCAACATGACCATGGCGGCATGAACCCCGGACACGGCCATTTCGGACAGCACCACCCGGTCGCTGGCATGCACGGCCTGGGTCACGGCGCCGCGGATCCGTCGATTCAATTCCAGGCCGGCGGTGAGCAGCACGGCCACCACGGCGATGGCTACCAGGATGGCCACCCCCCGGCGGTTGCCCCAGAGGCGATGCCCGGCCGGGCTATTCGGCTGCTTTTCGATAGACATGAAGGGGTATCCGTGTGGAAAAGGTCGTCGGCCTGGACGGCTGGCCCACGGTCAGGCGAACGGCGACGGACCGTGGCGTGGCGTATTCGGTGTCGGCCGATTCCGAATCCCAGCGGTCGCTGGATTCGCCGTCGGCATCCATGTATTCGAATTCCAGGGCCAGCAGGCGGTCGCACAGGATGGGATCGTCCTCGCTGGGTTCGAATTCGGGAAACGGGTACAGGTGGTCCGCGCGCCTCAGCACCAGTGACTCGTCGGGCTGCTGGACCACATAGTAAACGATCCGGCCGACGCCCTGGCGATAGTCCCGGTTGATCGGCAGGTGGGCCAGGGAGGCGAACTGCAGGAGGCCGAAACTGCTGCCGGCCAGGTCGGAGACATCCCCCACGAATCGATAGGGATCTTCCGGTTCGTTGAACTCAGGTTTGGCGTAGCGCGGGTAGTCAGAGATATACAGGCCCGACAGGTCAGTGGCCATGCGTCCCAGGCAGGTCCGGGCCGAGGCAAAGACGGCCACGTCTCCGCCGACGGCATCGGCGCTGGAAAAAACAGCCCTGAAAGACCCGAATATCGTCGTGATCAGCAGGGCGAAGATAAAGATGGCCACCAGGATTTCCATCAGGGTGAACCCGCTGGCGGAACCCGGCACCGTCGGTGTATGCGGCTGTCGGCTATTCATACAGGTGCCTGTAGGTGGTCAGGCCGAAATTGGACTCCCCCTGGTTGAAGCTGACGGTAATGGTGATCCGTTTGAGTGTCGGCCCATCCTCGACCAGCAGGTCGGACAGCACCTCCTCGGTTTCCATCCGCCAGGTGTAACCGGGATGGTCGCTGCCGAAATCGCCGCTGTCACTGGTAAGGTCGTTGATGTCTGATGTGTCCACGACGGCCAGCTGCTGGCGGGCCAGCATGGCCGCCACCGTGTCGAAACGGCCCCTGGCATCCATGAACAGGGTCTGGCTGTGCATGCGATAAACCGCGGTCAGCGCGATGGCCACCACCGCCAGGGCCACCATGACTTCCATGAGGGTGAACCCCCTGTCCGGTCGCTGGTTGCCGGATACACCGAAACGACGACGTCGATGGCGGGCCGGGGCCATGGTTACCACCCCTCGCTGCCCATGACCATGCGGGCGCCGGGCAGGAACGGTTCGATGAAAAAGGCCAGCCGGTCCCCGTCGCCGGTTCTGATGCGGATGACGGCTTTGTCGCTGAAGCCCCTTGGATAAAAGCCGATGGGGATGGTGCCGCTGGTAAACCGTTCGGTCTGTGAAAAGGCGACGTGGTCGATGGTCACCCCGCGGGGCAGCAGGTAGCCGTCCTCGCGGGCGGCCTCGGCGTCATCATCGGGCATGCCGGCTTCGGTGACCCAGAGCCGTCGGACATCGGGCGACACGTTGAGCTGGTAGACTTTCTGATCCACGATGGCCGTTTCCTTGAGGCGGCGGACATTGGCGATGATCCAGCGGGCGGTTTCGTCGCCGCCGTCGGAAAAAAGGCCGCCATCCAGGCGGGGGATGGCCACCACCAGCATGATGCTGATCAGGGCGGTCACGACGATCATTTCCACCAGGGTGAAGGCCCGGTCTCCCGGACACTTAATTTTCGACGGGTCGTCTGCGGATGCCTGCGGGTGAACGGCGGGCGGGCTCGATGTCCTGTCTTGGCATGTGGGGTCGGTCATGGGCGCGTCGGGTGATCCTGAATCGGGTATCGGCGGCAAGATTGACGGGTTCGTATGAGAGCCGATATCTGCGTCGGGCTTCATTCCCCGTCACTACGGCGTAACCTGCGTGCGCTGGCTGCGGTGCCCGCGACAGCGGTATTTTCGGGAATCGCACGCCTTCCTGTGCCGTCTGGTGTTTCGCGGGAGATCCCGGCTTTTTTACGAACCGTCCCGGAAAACCGATCGGGCGGCGGATGGGCCCCGGGCTATTCGGATTCCCAGCTGTTGATATCCGCGTATTTGTCTTCTCCGCCGGCCGCCCCGTCGGCGCCGTAGGCGATGATGTCGAAATCATCATGGATACCGGGGCTCAGGTAGATAAAATCATTGCCCCAGGGATCTTTGGGAACCTTGCCCTTTTCAAGGTATCCGCCTTTGCGCCATTTGGTGGGGGCGTTTCCGGAAGAGGGCTGCTCCACCAGCGCCTGCAGCCCCTGTTCGGTTGTGGGGTACATGCCGTTGTCCAGCTTATACAGCTTCAGGGCCGTTGAAATGCTTTCGATCTGCATCCTGGCCTTGAGCTGTTTGGCCTGCTCCGGGCGGCCCATGATGCGGGGAACGATCAGGCCGGCCAGAATGCCGAGAATAACAATGACCACCATCAGCTCGATCAGGGTAAAACCGCTGTCTTTTTGCACAGCATGCGGTAACGCGCGCTTCATAATCTCTCCATGCCTCCATGGTGGCGTCCGGGGGGCGCCGTCTGTCGATCATTGTTTACCAGCGGATATTAGCGCAATGCGTAATAACAATCAAGCGGCGGGATGGTTACCAAATGGTAATCATCGGCCTGCCGTATCAGTGGTCCGGGGGGCGGTCGACCGCCGACGCCGAATTGCGTTTGCTCTCCATGACCCGTCCGGCCAGCCCGAAACCACCAACCCGAAACCAGAGAATTTTTAGCTATCCCACCAGCTGATTCATTTCAAATATGGGCAGGCAGATGGAAAGCACGATAAAGAGCACCACCACGGCCATGACCAGGATCATCACCGGCTCGAGCATGGCCATCATGCTCATGATCGATGACTCGACCTCGTTTTCATAAACCTCGGCAATTTTGTAGAGCATGGATTCCAGCTCGCCGCTTTGCTCTCCCACCTGCACCATCTGAACGGCCAGGTCGGGAAAGACCGCGTCGGCCGCCAGTGACTGCCCCAGACCCTGGCCCCGTTCGACGTCGCCGGATGCATTTTCGATGAGGCTGGAGATGACCACATTGCCGGTGACGTTTCTGACGATTTCCAGGGCCGGCAGCATGGTCACGCCGTTTTCAAGCAGCGATGCCAGGGTCCGGGAAAACCGGGCGACGGCAATTCTTCTCAGCATGGAGCCCACGATGGGAACCCGGAGCATCAACCGGTCGGTGGTGGCCTGCCCGCGTTCCGTTTTCCTGAACATCTTCAACGCCACCAGGGCGGCGACCATGGCGACCACCATCAGCCACCAGTAGTCTTTGAAGATTTCGCTGGCGGCAATCAGAAACCGGGTCGGGGCCGGCAGGGCCTGGTTCATGTCCTCGAAAATGGTGGTGATATTGGGGACCACGAAGGTCATCAGGAAAAAGAGCACCAGGGTGCCGATCACGGTCATGAGGATCGGATAGGCCATGGCGGTCTGGATCCGGGATTTGAGTTCCTGCTGTTTTTCCATGATGTCCGCCAGCCGCTGGAGGACGATTTCCAGGGTCCCCGAGGTCTCACCGGCGCGTACCATGTTGATGTAAATCTGGGAAAAAACGGACGGGTAGAGGGTCAGGGCCGACGCAAAGCTGTTGCCCTCCACAATGGAGTCCTTGATACGGGCGGCAATCTTGGTGAACCCCTGGGTCTTGGCCTGGGAAACCAGGGTGGTCAGGGCGGACACCAGCGGGAACCCGGCTCCGGTCAGGGTCGCCAGCTGGCGGGTCCACAGGCTGACCTGGGCCGGTGTGACCCGGCTGAACAGGCCCTTGACGGAGACGCCGCGGGTCTCCTTGCTGCTTTCGCTCCCCGTGACCTCTTTGACCCGCACGGGAAAACTGCCCAGGGCACGGATTTTATGGCGGGCGGCCTGCGCACCGTCGGCGTCGATGATGCCGGTGACGGTTTTCCCCTTGGGGTCCAGAGCCTGGTAATCGTAAACGGGCATGGCGTCTTCTCCTGTCAGTAGATGCGTCTGAATCGTGCTGCGAAAAAGCCGTCCATGTGATGGACATGGGGAAAGGTCCTGAGAAATCCGTCCTGGTCCAGAAACGGATGCACGGTTTTCTCCTCTATGGTTTGGGGATCGCTTATAACAAAATTTGGATGGTTTTTCAAAAAGGTCCTGACCGCGCCTGTATTTTCTTCGGGCTCCATACTGCAGACGGCATACACCAGCAGCCCCCTTTTCCTGACCAGCGGGGCGAGGTGGTCGAGAAACCGCGCCTGCCGGGTGGCAAAGCGGGCCACATCCTTTTTCTGGGATGACCATTTGGCGTCGGGGTTGCGGCGCAGTACGCCCAGGCCCGAGCAGGGGGCATCCAGAAGAACCCGGTCGAAGCGGGGAAACGACCGGGGATCCAGCGGCCGGTTCAGGTCGGCGTGGCGGGTGCCCGCGATTGACACGCCCAGCCGCCGGACCTCTTCCTCAAGGCGGACCAGCTTGGAATCGGCGTGATCCATGGCAAGGATGGCGCCCCGGTTGGTCATCAGCTGGGCCAGATGGGTGGTCTTGCCCCCCAGTCCGGCACAGGCGTCCAGCACGGTCTCTCCCGGCCTGGGCGCCAGCAGCAGCGAAACCAGCTGGGCGGCGGCGTCCTGGACCGCAAACCGGCCGTCCACAAAGGCCGCCATCTCCGGGATGGGGCATCGGGGCCGGACCAGGTTTAGCGCACCGGGCACATCGTCCACCGCCGCGACGCCCTCTGCCTGGTCGGCCAGCGCCTCGACCAGTTCCGGCAGGCTGTTTTTAAGGGCATTGCAGCGCAGGGTGATGGGCGGGATGTCGTTCATGGCATCACACAGACGGTCGGTGCCGGCAGGACCCATCCGGTCGATCCAGCGGCGGATCAGCCAGCGGGGAAACGATTTGGCGATGGCGGCATGATCCACCGGCGCGGCCCCGGCGTCGGGAAGGGCAAACCGCCCGGGTGACCGCAGGGCATTCCTGAGCAGGGCGTTGACGAAACCGGCCGCCTTGGCCGCCCTGCCGCTGCGCGCCAGGTTGACCGCCGTGTTGACGGCCGCCGATGCCGGGATCCGGTCCATGAACAGGATCTGGTAGAGGCCGATCCGCAGGATGTTGAGGATCGACGGGGAAATCTTTTTCAGGGGGCGGTCGGCATAGGCGGCAACCACGGCATCCAGCCGCAGCCGCCAGCGCAGCGTCCCGTATACCAGCTGGTTGAACAGGGCCCGGTCACGGCGGGAGAGGCCCGCCGTCAGGGGTGCGGTTTCGTCGAGCGCGGCGTCCAGGGGCGACGGGCGCCGGTCCAGCCGGTCGAGTACCATAAGGGCTGCGGCCCGGGGATCGGTGAGGGCTCGGTCGGTTTTGGCCATGATTGTATGCAAGGTGGATAAACTCGTAAACCGTCGTGGTCAGGATCAGCCCAGGCAGGCCCCGTCGGGCAGCCGGCAGCCGCACAGAAAATCGTCGATGGGCAGGCGCTTGCCCGAGGCCCCCTGGATTTCCTGGACGGCCAGTGCCGAATGGCCGGTGGCCACCCGGAGCTCTCCGGGAAAGCATTCGAGGATGGTGCCCGGCGGAACGCTGATATCGCGTTCCAGAACGCAGGCCTTGAAGATTTTCAGGCGCATGCCGTCGCTGAAGGTGAAGGCCCCCGGCCAGGGGGTCATGCCCCGGATCAGGCACTCGATCCGTTCAGCCGGCATGGACCAGTCGATCTCGCCGTCCTTTTTTTTCAGCATGGGGGCATGGGTCGCCCTGGCGTGATCTTGTGCGGTCCGCTCCAAACTGCCGTCCTGCAGTTTTTCCAGGGTCCGCACCAGCGTTCGTGCGCCCATGTCGCTGAGCCGGTCGTGAAGATCGGCGGCGGTGTCGTCGGGCCCGATGGCGGTCTTTTCCACCAGCAGGATATCACCGGTATCCATGCCCTTGTCCATCATCATGGTGGTCACGCCGGTTTCCCGGTCCCCGTTGATGATGGCCCACTGGATGGGGGCCGCGCCGCGGTAGCGGGGCAGCAGGGAGGCGTGCACGTTGATGGCGCCCTGTGGGGGGATGTCCAGCAGACGCTGGGGCAGAATCTGCCCGAAGGCCACCACGACGAAAAGGTCCGGTGCCAGCTCGGCCAATTGCCGGTGAAACGCCTCCGTTCGCACGGTTTCCGGCTGCAGCACCGGATAGCCGCAGGCCAGGGCCGTCTGTTTGACCGGCGGCGGGGTCAGCTTGCGGCCCCTGCCTTTGGGGCGGTCGGGTTGGGTGACCACCGCCAGCACCTCATGGGGGCTGTCATGCAGGGCCTGTAGCGGCGGCACGGCAAAATCGGGCGTGCCCATGAAAACGATTTTCAATGGCCGGATCACCGCTGCTTCATCTCCTTTTTTACCCGACGTTTGTACATCTGCCGCTTCAAGGCGCTGATATGATCAATAAAAAGGGTGCCGTCGAGGTGGTCGAGCTCGTGCTGAATAACGATGGCCAGCATCCCGTCGGCCTCGAATCTCAGGGGGTTGCCGTCCCGATCCACCCCTTCCACGAGGATGCGTTCGGCCCGTTTGACGTCCGCCCGGAATTCAGGGACGCTCAGGCAGCCTTCGTTTTCCGAAATGATTTCACCTTCGCTGGTGATGATCTTCGGGTTGACCAGCACCTGGAGGTCGTGCCCCTCCTCTCTGGGCGCGATGTCGTAAATGACGAAACTCTGGCCGATGCCCACCTGGGGCGCAGCCAGGCCAATACCAGGGGCCTGGTACATGGTGGCGGCCATGTTGTCGAAAACGGTCTGCAGGGCGCCATCGATATTTTCGACGGCTGCGGTCTGCTTTTTCAGGAACTTGTCCGGATAGGTAAGTATGTCTAACACCGTCACGGGTTCAACCTCTTTCATTGTGGTCATTGTTCAACCACTTATAATAAAGCATTGTTGCCGAATTTCAAACAAATGATCGGAATCTTTTTCAGGGCCGTCGGACGGGCAACGCGGTTGACCTCCTGACGGATCCTTAAAAAATCCGATATCTGGGTTGCGCGTCATCCCTCATCCTTGCGACGTACCGTCAGTAAGCCCTTCCTCGGTCTTGGTAAGCCTTCCTGTCCCGTCTGGTGGTTGGCGGGTGATCTCGGCTTTTTAACGAATTCGTCAGAATTAAGACTTCTGCGAGGGTATCAAATCCTAATTAAAAAGATGGCGATGCCGGATAACTGCAGGTCCGACGGTGAAAAGAAAACTCACCATTTTGTCACGCCGGACTTGAACGGGTATTCAGGCTCGATCGGGTGGGCTGGAATCAGGATGCAAAGTGGGGGGCCAGAATCTTGCGGGCATCGGCTATGTCCAGGTCGATCTGTTCGATCAGTTCATGGATGCCGGAAAACTTTTTTTCGTCCCTCAACCGCTCGACAAAGTTGACCATGATCTTCTGGCCGTAAATATCCTCCTTGAAATCGAGGATATGGGCCTCCACCGTAAATATATGGTCGTCGAAGGTGGGACTGTAGCCGATGTTGGCCACCCCCTGGTAGCGTTTGCCGTTGTAATGGACGATCACGGCATAGACGCCGACCTTGGGGCACAATTCATCGTGAAGGTTGATGTTGGCCGTGGGAATGCCCAGCAGTTTTCCTCCCCGGTCCCGGCCGTGGGCCACGGTGCCGCGGATCTGGTAGTTGCGGCCCAGCATCTTGCCGGCTTTTTTCATCCGGCCGTCCATGACCAGCTTCCGGATGGCCGTGCTGCTGATCCGGTTGTTGTTTCCTTTGGGCGGCTGGATCCAGTCCGCGACGACAACTTTGAAGCCCAGTTCATCGGCATACTGCTGCAGCAGGGCCACATTGCCTTCCCGTTTGTGGCCGAAGGTATAATCCTGCCCGACGATGATGGCCTTCATGCCGATCCGTTTGACCAGGATGTCCTCGACAAAGGTTCGCGCCGACAAGGCGGCGAACGCCATGGTAAAGGGGACGCAGATCAGCACGTCAAGGCCGGCCTTTCCGATCAGCTCCGTTTTCTGTTCGACCAGCGTGATCAGGGGGGGGTGTCCGTTTTGCGTGATGACCCGGATGGGGTGGGGCTCGAAGGTCATGGCAATGGCCGTGCCGTCCATGCTGTCGGCCATTTCGATCACCTCGTGAAAAAGGGCCTGGTGGCCGAGGTGAACGCCGTCGAAGTTGCCGATGGTAATTACGGCGGATTTAAATGGTTCTTTTATGGTTTCGATGTCTTGTATTATTTTCATGATCTTTCAGCTAACCGTAAAAAATGAGCTTGACACGAAAAACAAAAAACTATAGTTAGTGCATCTTCAGTTTGAAATCAACCTTTTTGAAATCAGGCTGAAACGTGCCGAAGTGGCGGAATTGGTAGACGCGCTAGGTTCAGGGTCTAGTCAGGGTTCCCTGGTGGGAGTTCGAGTCTCCCCTTCGGCACCACACAAACAATAACCCATCGGTTTTCTTCCTAAAGATGCCGGTGGGTTTTTTGTTTTGGGGCTCGTCGTATCGACTTACACAAATCGGTTACACAGAACCGGAGGTAAGGGTATTGAAAAACCGTTATTTTTGGATCGACACTAAATAATGCAAGGAAGGTATCTTTAAGATAGCAGGCGGACAGTCGTCCCCTGTTGCCGGTCCGGGAACATCTCATATATTTTATTACGAATTTTAAAAATGTAAATTGTAATTAAAGTAGCGTATAAAAATAGCGTGCCACCAAAGAAAAGGCAATCAGTGCCGTTGCCGTTTTTAATAGAAAAAGTGTGTACGCCGGATAGTCCAGCCAGCGCGGTTTCGTACACTCGTCATTCTGGCATTCATTGTTCTGGTATTTATATTCTTCGACTTTAAATATCCAAAAACGGTGAAGTAATGCACCAGTAAAATATTGTGTAATGTCGAGAAGAAAAAAGACTATAAACATTAACATTGCAAAAGCGACAAGTGTCGGAAGGTCTAATTGCCCTGAAGTGTTGAAAGCATCCTGCGCTCTAAAGGCCCAGCAGATGGCAATGCCGGCGACAGATAAATATCGCAACTGTTTGGTCATTTCCTTCGTGTAAGATTGATAGATATCCCAAAGATCTTGTAGTTTCATGGCTTCCCTTTTTATCTATATATGAATGTCGATAATGTTCCCGTTATTAGCGCAATTTCCTGAAGCCGAAGTTCCACGAGCATTGATTTTGTTGTCGGTCATAAACGTTGCAGGGCCGCTCGGGATAGTGCTTTTATTAACCGGAGGCGGGGCGTTGGGTATAGATTCTCTTTGGCCGGTGGGCTTTGCAATATCGGGATTTGCCGTCGTTTTGGCATTGTGGATGGCGTTGGACATATAAACGGGTTTAATAGAAAATCCATTAATCATGGTGTATTCCTTTACTAGAAATTGGTGGCATTGCAAATTTTTGCGTTTATCATACCGATCCACCTGACCGTTGGATCGTTAAAGTTGGTAAAAAGCATAGTTTTATTTTTTTCTCCATCCAGCTTTTTATATTTTAAAATTATTGCTTTTCGACGCATTTTTTCTCCTTTCATGCTGGTTAAGAACCATAATTCTTGTAATTTAAAATAAATTCTGGCAATTCATTTCTTTCTAAGAAAGATGAGCTTTTTCATAGGATTGGAGATTTTAATAAAACGGCTAATCCAGTCCTCTGTATTTTGGTTTCGCGATAGGTAAAAAGCAAAATAAATGCCAAAAAATGAAGGTAATGTGATCGCAAAAAAAAACTTGTTTGGAACGGTAAAAAAGTTAATATTTCCGGAGAAAAAGTATAAAACATATTCCGTTAAATTTGAGGCGCATGATGAAAACCGGCTTATGGAAAAGGCTATGACAGACCATCGGGAAAGGGACTTCCTCAACTAACTTCATCCGTGCGTTGACCCGATAAGCGATTCCGATGGTGGCGATATTTTCTACGGCGCCGAGGACCAAAAGAAGGCTGCCGGCGCCCTCCTTATACCCATGCCATTGATGCAATTTGCGAAACTCCGGGAAAATTGATTGCTTGGGCCGAATAACTATAAAAGGAAATCCAAGGTGACGAAAAGCAGACAGTTGATACACAATTTTGTGGGAAAATTTCGAACCCCGAAAATATTAAACGGGAAGAATATGTAATTCTACCAATTTTTATACGGAAAGATTATAATCAAATAGGAAAACAAATATTTAAAGAAAACTATTTAAATTTGATGGACCCGTAAAAACTTACGCTGCCATTTTCAGGTAATTATCGACGGCTTGACTCGTTTTGAGAAAAACCAAACCAAGATTTTCTATAAATCGTTGTATTTGCTCTTTGACAACTGTTCTTTGATTCAAAATCCTCCACCGGCAGAAATTCAAAGATGGGATGATATTCCATCAGCAAGCGGGTTTGCCAGAGCCGCCCCATGCGACCGTTGCCGTCCACAGACGGATGAATGTCAATGTGGGATCCCGCTTTTTCGTGAATGATAACATAAGCGCCTCAGGGAAAAACGGTTGATCGGATGACATTTTTATCATAGTTTTGCTGTCTTTTCTCATAAACAGGAAACCATCCATACCCATGGCTGTAAATTCAACAGGCGCCTATCAGCTGTTACCTGAACACAAGCGCTTTCAAGCACTGCTGCTGCTTTATCTGTCCCCCTATGCGGTCTACGTCGCCTTTTCCAGCATACCCGAAACGATGCTATCGATGGATGTGGCTCAGGGATTCAAGTTTCTGGCCACAGGCGCCGTTTTGCTCTGGTTTGGCAAACACTACCGATTCGGACCCCTCAACGCCATCCATGGCTTCATCGCCCTGCTGGCCCTTCCGGTGGCCCTGCTGTGCTGGGTGGGACCGTTTTATCTGCTGGCGGCAGCCGGCATGACCGATGTCATGGCTGCCGGTGACCGGGAGGCCTTTTCAACTTTCTATTTTTGCATGAAACTGGTCAACTCGGTGGTTCTGGTGGCGATCTTCGAAGAGCTGCTCATGCGGGTGTACGTGATGGGGTGGCTGCACCAGGCCGGGGCGCAGCGACAGGATAAAGGGCTGGTGGGGTCGATCCTGGATACGCTGGAGCAGCATCCTGCCCCGGCAGCGGCACTGCCCCTGAGCACCTTTGCCGTGGCCGGGACCACCCTCGTTTTTGCCGCCGGCCACCAGGCATACGAGTATCCGTCCGCGATTTTCTATTTTCTGTTTACCACCTGGCTGTACCACAAAAGCGGCAGCATGTGGGTCTGCATTCTGATTCACGGCCTGACCAATCTGGCCATTGCCCTGATGGTGAGATATGCCGGGATGGGCTGGCTGTGGTAGCAACCCGCTTACGAATCCGTCAAAATTCTTTAAAGATCCTGGCCAACGGATGCCCCGGGGCCTGGATCGACAGATCGTTGAAATAGCCGTATGGTGTCTGAACTGGGCCGTAATCCGCTTTTTCCAGCCTCGCCTGTACGCGGTCAATCAGCAGTTTGGCCTCGGCCGGGTCGGCTTTTTCCTCACCCAGGTGGGTGAACGAGTGCAGGACGATTTGCTTCGTTTCCCATTTCCGGGCCAGCCATTTGGCATTTTTCACCAGTTTGGTCTCCGCTGAACTGCCGTTTTCCACATCCCCGGGTTCCACATGGATGAAGGCGACCACGGCCTGCTCATGGCTACTGGGTGGCGCATCCGGGGCGTCATCAAGTGTTTTCATGGCCGGATTCCATGCAAACGTGTCACAGTACCAGAAAAGGACGCGCATTTTTCTCCTCGCCGATCATTTTATCCCCGACGTTTACTTCAGGTTTGAAAATTATAAACGATTGTAATGCCTTAATTCAAAATTAGAAATTCAACATTCAAAATTATCTCTTCATTTTTGTGATGAGAAATTATAAACGGCGCTGGACCCACCGATAACGTGGCTGGATTATCCCAACTGTTCAACCCACCCCACGCATTTCTCCACGACCTGCCGGTGTACGTCGGCCTCGGAACGCGGCGATGATTTGGGCAGCTTGAGTGAATGATTGCCGCCGTCGATGATATCCAGGTCATGGTCGCATGTCAATCTGGCCAGCACGCTGTTCAGTTTTTCCACATCGCACAGGGGGTCCTTTGTCCCCGCAAAGAACAGCATGGGTTTTTTAATCTGATAGAGGTGGGCATCGCGCAGCTGATTTTTCTTGCCCGGGGCGTGCAGGGGATAGCCGAGAAATATCAGGGCCGCCGCGTCCATCTGCGCGCCAGCCACCATCTGCGATGCCACCCGGCCGCCCATGGATTTTCCCGCGGCGATGACCCGGCGGACAGGAAATGTTGGATTCCCCATAAAGTACTCGCAGACACATTGCCAGGTATGGATCAGTTTGTTTTGTGAATCAGGCGATTTTCTGCCCTTCTCCTTGTAGGGAAAGTTGAACCTCAGGGTGGCGGAGCCGGCAGCGGCAAGGCCCTCGGCGACGGCAACGATCAGCGGGTTGTGCATGTCGTTGCCGGCACCATGGGCAACGATGACTCCGGTTGGATTCATTTCGGACGCACGTTCGGGTCCCGACAGAATTGCCGACACCTGGTCCCGCCCGCCAATGTCGATGGCTGCTTTTTCTGAAGCGATAGTCTGCCTGTCTTCAGCCATTTCCTATTTTCTCCTTTTGGGTTTGCCTGGTTTCGGTGGTCGCGGGAATCCTGGCCGGGCCGGTTTTTTTAAGGACTTCCTTTTTTTGCCTGCGGTCCTGGATTTGGATTCCTGTTTTCTCGCATTTCTCTTGAGGACCATCTCCTTTAGGTCCCTGTCGGCCTTTTTATGACTGGCCAGACTGCCAGGGCGAAAGAGAACGTAATCCGGAACATCGCTGTCCTCGGTATAGCCGTCCACCGTTTCCACAGGAATTTTCTGCTCCAGCAGTTTTTCGATGGCCTGAAGATGTCGTTTTTCATCGGGGCTGACCAGGGAAACGGCAATGCCCCTGACCCCGGCACGGCCGGTGCGGCCGATGCGGTGAACATAATCCTCGGGAGTGCCCGGCATATCGTAATTGACCACATGGGGCAGGTTGCTGATATCCAGACCCCGCGCGGCCACATCCGTTGCCACGAGAACCCGGATCCGGCCCTCTTTGAACTGCTGGAGGGTCCGTGTCCGGGAAGACTGGCTCTTGTCGCCGTGCATTGCCGCCGCAACGATTCCCTGCGCGGACAGCTTCTCGGTGAGTTTGTTGGCGCCATGGCGGGTACGGGTGAAGACCAGGATGCGGTCCCAGTTGCCTTTCGTGAGCAGGTGGACCAGCAGCGCGCACTTGTTGGCGCGGTTCACCAGGTGAACCTTCTGGACCACCGATTCTGCTGCTGTCAGGCTGGGCGTTGCCTCTATTTCCTGAGGTTCCTTGAGCATGACTGCGGCCAGATTCCTAATCGATGGGGTGTAGGTGGCGGAAAAGAGCATGGTCCGGCGTCGAATGGGGACGAGATCGAGAATTTCGGCGATCGCTTCGCTGAAGCCCAGATCCAGCATTCGGTCCGCTTCGTCAAAAACCAGAAAACCGATCCGGGAGAGATCGAGATGCCGCTGGCCGGACAGGTCCAGCAGGCGGCCCGGTGTGGCCACCAGGATATCGATGCCGCGCCTGAGTCGATCGATCTGCGGATTGATGCGACCCCCCCCGTGAACCACCGTGCATCTCATGGAAACGCGCCTTGCATAATCCTTGATGGTCTCCCCCACCTGAAGCGCCAGTTCCCGCGTGGGGGCCAGGACCAGTGCGCGGGGGTGCCGCGCGCTAATGTTTTCACGGCTCAGGATTTCGACCAGTGGGAGGGCGAATGCGTCTGTTTTTCCCGTTCCGGTCTGGGCGCGTGCCAGGATGTCCCGTCCGCCGAGAATGACGGGAACGGCCCGGGACTGAATGGGGGTGGGGGCGGTGTACCCTTTTGCTTTCACTGCCTCGAGCAGTTCACTCCGCAGGCCAAGATGATCGAATGACATACCCATTTCCATAAGGAGGGTTAACGTTCAAATTTCTGCCTGCAACGGTGGCCGGTGGCGGGTTTCCCGACGCGATGCTGCCGCACTGGCCGGCTACCCGCCGTATTCTCTCAGCCAGATGGAAACCATTCGAACCGTTAAACCGATGACAATCACTGTCGTGATCAGAAAAATAACGCTGATGAGCCAATACCAGCCGCGTTGGATTTTTTGCTTCAGCCGGCTGAAGATTCCCGGTGCCCTGCCGGGTTTAGCGGGAACCGTTGCAAATGTCACGATGAAGGCATAGGTGCTCACCGCCCAGAGCAGTCCGACAAGGCCGGGGATAATGAATCGGTCTCCCTGGTGCGGCGCCAGAATAAAGATGGTGACGACCAATGATGCCAGGCTGAGCCATCCGACAACGATTGACGGCAGGCGAAGCATCCGGACCGCCCTGGCGATGCCGTGTAATCTATCGATCATGCTCATTTGGCGTTGACGCTTTGCTGCGAGGCTTTGCCTGATGGCCGGGAACTGTTCAGAATGACGGGCGCGTTCACGGCAAACAGCGCATTGACCGTTTTTACAAGCAACCAGAATGAGAGCAATGGCAAAATAACAATCTGAATCAGAAAAAACCCAACGTAAAGAAAGGTAAGCGTCAGGAGGTTCTCGATGGTCGCTCCCATATTGCTGACGGTATCCACAAGGGCATTCTTGAGCGCGATTGATTTTCGATTCAGAAACGAGGCGCTATTCTCGATGGTTCCGATAACGCCATCGATTTCCGGGAGCGAGAAATCTTTTAATTTGTCAAGTTCAACGGAGCCGACTGCCAGTTCATTATTCGCGGCTGAGATTTGATCAACGAAGTAATGTTGATGCACAAACCCGTTTGCCACCGACGACAGTGGCAGGCAAAAACGAACAATCAGAATTAAAAACAGAATCCGCATCGTCAAATTCTGAAGGGATGCCAACTTCCCATTGTCAAACCAGATCAGGACAGACAGGGCCAGCAGGCAAACCGAAAGAACGGGAGGCGCCAGCGATACACTGATTTCATAGGCCAGTTTCTGAACCCCCAGCGATGTAATCGCCGTAACCAGCACGCCGGACAACCGCTCCGTCATATCATCAATCGGATCCAGGGCCTGTCCCACGGCCAATGATACCCCAACCCCCGCCGGTTCCAGCTGCAGGCTCGATTCTTTTACAATGGAGACGGACGCGTTGAGAACCCTGACGGTCGCATAAGCGACCCCGACTTTAGTGATGGATTCATGAAAGTAATCATCCGTCGTCGCGTCAATAACCGGAAGCGTCAGTCCCGAAGTAAAGAAAAGCAGAATCGAAATCAAAACGCCGATGGATGATTTTATTAATTTTTGTTTTTTTTCATGTGTCATGTCGCGATCGTTCTGACTTGTCGTTCAGACACGGTAGATGCGCCATCAGTTTCCCATTGATCTGCCAATGCCGGGCGGGCACTGGATGGGTATTGGAGAGCCTGTTGCCTGAAAGGGCCCCAGGTTGCCGTCCGGCCGACTATCGGTTTTATACCGCCGCGGTGGTGGAGAATGCAAGAGGCCATTGCCGAATGGCATCCCGGCATGCTTTTGATCCAATCCTTCAAACCGCCGACGCTATTGCAAAACGGAAGACGCCGGGCGTGTCGGGTGCAGGTCAAGGCGGCGTAACATTGCATATTCGTTAACTATATGTTATTCTTAAACTGTCTCTGACTTACCAGATCCTTTTTTGGCCTCATTCTAAGTGAGAAGCCTGCCCCCCAACTGCCGTTTTTTGATTTCAGGAACACGTTTTTGGAGTTGGCAATGCGCAAACAGGGAAGAAGAGGAGCTCCGGAGCGGCAACAGACGCTGCCGGCCGGCATTCTCGATGCGATGCAGGAACCTGCCGCGGTTGTAGACGCGAACCTTCGGATCCTCAGGGCCGCGCATTCCTTTTGCCGTGCCTGGGGTTGCTCCCCGCAGGAAGCCGAAGGGCGTATGCTTGGTGAGTTGGTCGCACGGCCGACGGCGGCATCGACGCTGAAGGACATGCTCGCTCCGCTTTTGGAGGCCGATGCCGAACCGCGTGGTGAAACGCCTTCGGTCACATTCACACTTCCCGGCCACAAGGAGCGCTGCTTCCGCGCCTGCCGGATCGATACGCAGGGTGAGGCGCCGCTGCAGATTCTCCTCAGCCTTCTTGATCGTGTTGATGACGGCGATACCATGGCACCCGCCGGTGCCGGCGAACACCGGTCCCGGATCCTGGCCGACGCCGCTTTTGAAGGCATTGCCCTGACGCGGGGCGGCGTATTCGTCGATTTCAACGATCAGCTGGCCCGAATGATGGGGTATTCCCGCGACGAATTGCTGGGTAAAGCGGTAGCGAACTGTGTGGCTGCGGAGCACCGTGAGCGTGTTGCCGAATTCATGGCCAACGGCAAGGGGAATCCTTATGAGCATTTGGCGTTACGGAAGGACGGCACCGTTTTTCCCGTTGAGATTCGGGCCCGTTATGCCCGGATCGACGATCAGGAAACCCGCATCACTGCCATACGGGACATCACAGAGAGGAAAAAGGCCGAAGTCGCCCTGCAGATGTTTCAGTTTACCATCGAACATGCGGCAGACGCCATATTCTGGATCAACGGGGATGGCGGTTTTTCCTACGTCAACCATCAGACCTGCCGGGCCCTCGGTTACACCCGGGAAGAAATGCTCACCCTTCGCCTGTGGGACATCGATCCGGTTTTTCCACGTGAAAGCTGGGATGCGGAGTGGGAAGCCTACCAGCACGGCCAGATCGGCACCCGGCACCTTGAAACCCTGCACCGGCGAAAGGATGGCAGTCTTTTTCCCGTCGATATCTCAGCCAAGCATATCTGGGTCGGCGACAGGGAACTGCACGTGGCGTTCGCCCGGGATATCTCCGATCGAAAACGGTACGAAAAGGATCTGGAGCTGACCCAGTTCACCGTTGATCGGGCCTCGATCGGCTGCACCTGGATCCGGCAGGACGGCCGTTTTTTCTACGTCAATGATCAGGCTTGCCGGTCTCTGGGATACGACCGACAGGAACTCCTGAAGATGTCTGTCCCGGATATCGATCCCGAGTTCGACGCCGCTGCCTGGTCCAATTACTGGAACCTTCTGATTCGGGACAGGGTCCGCACCTTCGAGTCCACTCATCGGCGAAAGGACGGGCGGACCTTTCCCGTCGAGATCGTTGCCAATTACGTTGAATTCGGCGGGCAGGCATACAGCTGTGCCTTCATCACCGATATTTCGGAACGAAAGCAGATTGAACAGGTTTTGGAGCTGACCCAGTTCGCCATCGACCGGGCCTCTCTGGCCTGCTTCTGGATGGACCCGGACGGTCATTTTTTCTACGTCAACGACCAGGCTTGCCGTTCCCTGGGATATTCCCGTGAAGAACTGCTTCAGAAATGTGGATACGATATCGACCCCGGGTTTACGGCCGAATTGTGCCGCAATTGCTGGAATCGCATTCGTCTGGAACGGGTTGTCACTTTTGAGACCAGCCATCAACGCAAGGACGGAACCCTGTTTCCCGTCGAAATAACGGCCAATTTTGTCGAATTCGGCGGCAACGAGTACGGCTGCCTGTTTGCCAGGGACATCACCGAAAGCAAACGCGCGGAAGAAGCGCTGCGCCTGTTCCAGTTCTCCATCGACCGGGCCTCGGATGCGGTCTTCTGGCTGGACCGTGAGGGCAATTTTCCCTATGTGAACGACCAGGCCTGCCGTTCCCTCGGCTACTCCCGGGAGGAGCTGTTGGGTATGCGGCTTTGGGACGTGGATCCCGGTTTTCCGCAAGACGTATGGTCCACGAAATGGCAGGAGATGAAGGCGGTCGGAAACCGAACCTTCGAGACCACCCATCGGCGCAGGGACGGAACGGACTTTCCCGTGGAAGTCTCAACCAACCGTATCCACTTCGGCGACAAGGAACTCCATGTCGCCTTCGTTCGGGATATTTCAGAGCGCAAACAGGCCGAAGCGGAGAAATCAAAACTCGAATCCCAGCTCTTCCAGTCCCAGAAAATGGAATCCATCGGCCGGCTGGCCGGCGGCGTGGCCCACGACTTCAACAATATGCTGGGTGTCATTCTGGGATATGCGGACCTGATGAAAGCCGACATGACTCCCGGTGATCCACTTCTTAATAATCTCATCGAAATCGAAAAAGCGGCCGTGCACTCCAGGGACATCACGACGCAACTGCTGGCCTTTTCCCGAAAACAGGTGGTTGCACCCAGACGGCTGGACCTGAACGACCGGATCCGCGAGGTCAAAAGCACCCTGGCCCGGATGATCGGCGAGGACGTGGATCTTCAGTTTTTCCCGGGAGACGGACTCTGGGCCGTCAAATTCGATCCAACGCAGTTTGAGCAGATCCTCATCAACCTGGCGGTCAATGCCCGTGATGCCATGCCGGACGGCGGCCAGTTGATCGTCGAAACAGTCAATACGCACATGGACGACGCCTATTGCCGTGACCTTTTGGGATTCATTCCGGGCGATTATGTACAATTGTCGGTAAGCGACAACGGTTTCGGAATGGATTCCGAAACGCTTTCCCATGTCTTCGAGCCTTTTTTCACCACCAAGGAGGTGGGTAAGGGAACCGGTCTCGGACTGGCGACCATCTTCGGCATCGTCAAGCAGGGGGGCGGATTCATCAATGCCTACAGTGAACCGGGGCAGGGGACCACTTTCAAAATATACCTGCCCAGGCTGGAAGACCGGGGAGAGGTGGATGCCCCTGCCGAGGAATCGTCGCTGGCCACCGGTACAGAAACGATGCTGTTGGTGGAGGATGACGAAATGGTGCGAAACATGACCCGGGCGATGCTCGAGCGGATCGGCTACACCGTCCGGGTTGTGGGGACCCCGGAGGAAGCGCTGGCAATTATGGAAGGTGGCGAGGCGTCCGTGGATCTCCTGATGACCGATGTGATCATGCCGGGAATGAACGGGAAGGAATTGCGCGACCGGGCAGCCGCGGCCCGCCCCGAACTCAAGACCCTGTTCATGTCCGGATACACGGCCAACGTGATCGTTCACCACGGCGTGCTCGATGAAGGGGTTCATTTCATCCAGAAGCCCTTCAGTTTCAACGACCTGGCCCGGAAAATACGCGATGCGCTCCGGTGACGTGCAGATCGATCGGCGCCTCAGAAAGCTTACGGAAAGGGTTTCGTGGACATCCCATTCCCCTGTGTTTTCTCGTTTCCTCCCCTCCTTCGGGTGTTATTGCGTGAGGGGTCAACCTTCATTCATGAAGTTGTCCATGGTTTCACTTCACGCCGCACAGCGGCGGGGCTTGTGCGGGGTGGGATGCCTGGTTGGATCAGGAGTCTGATGCATCCCACTGGCGACCCGGCAGCCAGTGGACGATGGCATTGGCGTAGTAACGCAGGACCGGGGCTTCTGCAGCGACGGCCATGTATCTGCCGCCGGTGTGGGTGATCAATCCGCGCAACCGCATCAGGTCGATGGCATCGGCAATGGCGGCCATACGGGTACTGCGCGGTGATTCGAGAACCGGAGCCTGGTTTTTCTGAAGTTCGTCCACCAGAAGACTGGCCCGATGCTCGACCGCAAGAAGGTCCAGGCCTGGGGCCGGCGCCTCGAGGAAGACGGCCGAAACCAGTGAGACCGGCAATACGGGTACCACGTCGGCAATGGCCCCCATGAGCCGCCGGCAGAGGGCTTCAATTTCAGGGAAACGGTCCTTGCGCTGCAACCGGCTGAAAACCGTTCCTGTTTCCCGGCAGTAATCCTTGATCGACAACGGGGCGCCGAAATTGACGCACGCGTAACCGTAGCGCCGCCAGCGGCTGAGAACCATCAGTACGAGATTGCGCAGGATGAAGCCGGTGGTCGTTCGGAAGACGAACCACAGGCTGCGTCGCCGGATGCCGGGATTCAGCCGGCGCAACAGGCTGCGGTCCTCGATGGTGCGGTCGTAGTTGATTCCCACCGGTATGAAGACGATATCACGGTCCTGTTGCGGGTCGAACTGGCGAAGCATGTAGTCCATCAATCCGAGTTTGGGCCTTCCCAGGCGGCCGTCACGGCTCAGGGCGCCTTCCAGAAATACGGCCTGGCATACCCCTTCCCGGGTGGCCATGTGGATGTACCGTTCCAGAATCCGGCGGTAGAGCGGGTTCCCGGAATTCCGGCGGACAAAGAACGCCCCCATGAACCGGAACAGCATATGAAGGGGCCAGATTTTGGCCCATTCGCCCACGGCGTAGGAGAGGGTGGTCCGTTCGGCGGCCAGAAAGGCTACCAATACATAATCCATATTGGAGCGGTGGTTCATGACGAACACTACCGTAGAGGCCGGATCGATGGACCGGTACTGCTCGTCTTCCAGCAGCCCCACCCGAACCCGGTAGAGCATGCGGGCGATTTTCTTGGCGATCCAGTAGCCGATCCGGAAGTAAAAATAGGCATTGAAGGAGGGCACGATTTCGCGGGCGTAGACCGCCACCTTGTCCTGGACGACTTCGAGGGGCATGTCATGTTCGCGGGCGTAACTTCTCACCGCTTCAATCACGATGGGATCGTAAACCAGCCGGTCCACCAGTACCTGTCGCTTGGTGAGCTGGAAGGGGCGGATTTCGATATCCAGCCGGGTGCCGATCTCTTCGATCACCCGGTTGATGCGCCGGCGCACAAACCACCGGCTGCTGGGAATCAGCACCCGGTCAAGTACAGCGATTACCGCCACGGCGATCAGCACGACGAAAAGCCAGATGGAGATGGTGATGTCACCGGTCAATGGGTACTGCTCCTGTGAACGCAATCCAGTCTCGCTGTCACCGAACGTCCATCCGCTATTCCAGCAGCTCGAGGATGATTCGTTTTTTGGTCTTTCCGGAAGCGGCATTCAGGATGGTGCGAATGGCCTGCACATTCTGGCCCTTTCTTCCAATGATTTTTCCAAGGTCCTGTTTGGCCACCGCCAGTTCCACGACGATGCTCTGCTGGCTTTCTATCTCGTTTACCGATACCTGTTCCGGAACGTCCACTAGGGCCCTTGCAATTTTCTCGACCAGATCCTTCATGGTGCCTCTCCCTGGATTTGATTATAGCGCTATCGCGGTTTCCACTGCTCTTCAGGTTGACAGGTTAGAACACGCAGGTGCTGGGTCCAGCGTTGGTCCCAATCGTCGACACGTCAAGTACTCGTAAAAAAAGGGTGCAGACCTTCTGACACGCCGGGGCGGCCTACCGAAGGTAATTTGCCAGCCCGTTGATGCTGCCTTTCCATGATCAACCCGTGCTGTGAACACTGGAAAAGTCTATGCCTGACAGGTCCGATCCCGACGCTTCCGCGGCGAAGGGGACTCGGTTCAAAACGTTTTTGCACCGGCATAAGGGTGATGTGCCGGAAAATTAAAACTAAGCGCAATGCGGATATCGGGCTACAAAATCGTTTGTGGATGGTCGCTGGATATTACTTAATTCATAATTGTAACGCAAGTGTGAAGCCAATGCAAATACAGATTTAATGGCAACCATGGCGGTGGACGGTTTCAGCACCGAACGGGATGGCGGCCTGATATTCTATTATCCGAGGCACGGGCTCGGTGTTATCCGGTTTGCAGTTGGCCCATTAGGTCTTAACTTGATGTATCTGAACCACTGAAGAACAAACAACCTGTTGGTTAGATGGCTGAGATAGCCGGGAAGGAAATCGCGAAATGATAAAATCCATCACGCTTGTTTTTCTGGCGCTGCCGGTTTTGTTCGTCGGTTGCGGCCACAATACATTTCATCATGGGGACATGCCCGATCCGGGACCGTATATGATCCATTTTTACGAACTGGATGCCGATGGCGATGACACGGTGACCTGGGAGGAATTCAAACAACGCTTTCCCGATTCCACCAAGGACGTTTTCAAGGCGGTCGACCAGGATGGCGACGGCTTTATCGATCATGACGAGTGGCATACGTTCAAGGAGGCCCACGGTGCCGAAACATAAGTGACCCCGGATGGTGCGGGACGGCTTTATTGAGCCTGTGTGATGGTTGCGGCGGGGCTGATGTTTGGTGCCGGCGGGATGTTCTTTTTGCGGGCGCGGCGGCGCAGGCAGGAGCGCCGAAATCGGTCGTCGTCCAGTGATTCGGGCAACGGATGACCGACCCTGGCGCGTACCTGGCAAATGGGGTCCCGTCGCCCTGTTGTGATATTTCAGTCCCCGTTCGTTCAGCGGGTTGCCAGGTAAAAAGCGGACCCGGCGTATCGGCGCCCGGTCCGCTTTCGTATGGCCCCATGGCAGTATGGGACGTTCAGGGCTCGCGCAAAAATAAGTTCACATTTCCGACCGTGATTCATCCCGCCCGGCGGCGTTGTGAAAACCTCGGAATAGGCCAACCATGCCTCAGGTTTTCACGCCTTGCCGGGCGGGCGCCTCGACGCCCGGTTCCGGGAACTTTCTTTACTTCGACCCCTTAACCGATTTTCAGGATCAGCGATGCGCCGCAATCTCCGGCGGCGCAGCCTGTCCACAGCAGATAGCCGCCCCCTTCCATCACCGTTTCTTCGATGCCTTCGATGATCAGCCGCGTGGCCGTGGATCCCTGGGGATGGCCGTAAATGACCGACGATCCATAGTTGTTGAACCCGTCGGCATCGATTTCCATCTTGCGGGCAAAATTGATGTCGTTGACCACAAACGGGTTGTGGGTTTTGATGATTTTGATGTCCCCGATCGACAGGCCGGCCTTGTCCAGGGCCATGCGGGCGGCAGGTACCGGTGCGGCCGCCATATAGCCTTTCTTTTCCCGGGCATAGCCGTAGGCGATCACCTGGATCGGGATCGCGGCATCGGCGCTCAACCGGTCGGCTTGCTCTCTGGTGGTGACCACCATCGAGGCGTTGCCGTCGGCCGGGTGGGTCTGGGCGCCAAAGCTGAGGACGCCGCCGGGTACCAGGGGTTTGAGTTTGGTCAGGCCCTCGGCGGTGGTGGGCATGATGCCCTCGTCCGCTTCGACGAGAATCCTTTTTTTGCGCGAGATCTGAATTTCGGCGGCGAACATGTAGCGTTTCTGGAATGCCCGGTCGTCCGCCAGGGCCATCTGGTACTGCTCGTAGCGTCGCAGGGCCAGGCGGTCGCATTCCTCTTTGGAGATGCCTTCTTCCTTGGCGACGTTTTCCGCCGTTTCCACCATGCGCAGGCCCACATTGGGATCGGCATTGAAGTTGTCCATGAGCCAGTTCTCGCTGATCACTTCGCCGCCGGGGCCCTTGGGATTGGGCCAGATGGTGTGTGGACCGTTTGACGTGCGGTCCGTGGTGAGCACAAACGCGTTGCCAACCATACCCGTTTCAATGCCCATGGCCGCCTGGAAGATGCAGGTGGTGCCGGTGGTGCAGGCCTGGCTGACGGCGATGCCGGGAATGCCGCCGCAGCCCATGAGTGAGGCCGCCCAAGGGGCGCTGTAGAACTGGTGCAGCTGGCTGATGGTGTTTCCGAAAACCAGGTAATCGAAAATTTCGGGCTCCCATCCCTTGTCGGCCATCCAGCGGGCGGCGGTTGCGGCGCCCAGCACGATGGCATTCTCGTTGGCCATGGCCCCCTGCCAGCGGCAGAAGGGGGTGGAATAGTAGCCCCTGTAAGGGATGAAGGCTTTGCTCAGCATGTTGAAGTCCTCCTCATTTTGGGTGTCTACTCTGAAACGGCACCGTGAGGCCAGGCCCCTATCGGCGTTCTCGCCTTATTGAAATCCTCGGCGCAGCGCCGCTGCGCCTGCGGTTCCAATAAAGCTGCGGCCTTGATCCGGACCCCGATCTACCATTTCAGAACAAACACAGTTCATTTCTGTAAAATTCCTGAATCCCACAATCCTTATATCAATTTTATTTTTCCGGCGCCGGGCAGCTGTCGGTTTCCGGGAACACCGGTTCGCCTTCGGCAAAGGTTTCCCGCAGGATGCGGTGAAGGATCTTTCCCGTGGCGGTACGGGGCATCTGGTCCGGACTGATGAAGATGACCTGCTTGGGGCGTTTATACCCGGCCATGCGGTCCCTGCACCAATTGAAAACAGCCGATTCGGTCAGATCCTGTCCCTCCATGGGGACCACCACCGCCGCCACCTTCTCCCCCCACTTGTCGTCGGGAAGACTGATGGCCGCCACGTCGAACACATCGGGGTGGCTGCCGATGACCTCCTCCACCTCGCTCGGGTAGACGTGCTCGCCGCCGGTGATGATCATATTGTCCTTGCGGTCCACGATCTGGTAGAAGCCGTCCTCGTCCATACGGGCCATGTCGCCGGCGGAAAACCAGCCGTCCCTGAAGGCGGCCTCGGTTTTTTCCGGCAGCTTGTAATATTCGTCGAACAGCATGGGGCCCTTGGAGTAGAGCTCACCCACTTCGCAGGGCGGTACGTCGTTGCCTTCCGTATCCAGGATCCTGACCCGTTCGGTGCCCAGGCTTTCCATTCCGATGGAACCGAGCTTGCGCATCTGGTCCTCGGGTCGAAGTACGGTGACAATGCCGGCTTCTGTGGAGCCATACCCCTCGTACAGCTGGACGCCGGGAAAGAACGCCATGATGGCCGTTTTCATGGTTTTTCTCACGGGGGCACTGCTGCAGAGCAGCTTTCTGATGGAGCCGGTGTCCCGGTTCCGGCCGTCTTCGGAGACATTCAGGATCAGGTTGTAGTGGGTGGGGATCAGGGAGATGAAGGTGATTTTCTCCCGTTCCACAATTTCCAGGATTTCTTCGGGCCGGAAGGAGCGGGCCGGGTGAATATAGACCGTGGCGCCGATGTAAGTGAAAGTGAAGGTAAAAAAAGTGGAATTGATGTGGCACAGGGGCATGACGTTCATGCACACGTCATGCTGGTCGAACCCGAAGTCAACGGCATTGATCAGGTAGAAGGCGATATGGGATTCATGGGAGCGTACCACCCCCTTGGGCTTTCCGGTGGTGCCGGAGGTGTAGATGAGAATCCACGTGTCCGAAGGGGCCACCGCAACGTCCGGATCGTTGTCCGGAGCCCCTTCTATCAGCGATTCGTATTCGCGGTAACCGATTTTGGCACGATCCACCACAATGTAGTTCTCCGGCGGAATCTGGACGAGCTGATCCCGGATGGCGTCCACACAGGGGGTGAATTCGTGATGCACAGCCATGGCACGGGCATCGGCATCGTCTACGATATAGGCCACCTCATGCCCCACCAGACGGAAATTCACCGGGACGATGACGATGCCGGTTTTGGCTGCCGCCAGGTAAAACTCGATGATTTCGATACTGTTTTCCATGAGCACGGCCAGCTTGTCGCCTTTAGCAAGGCCCATTTCCATGAGGCGGTGCGCCAGGCGGTTGACCCGGCGATTGACTTCGGGGTAGGTGAACCGCCGGCAGGCATCACACAGGGCCACGGTATGCGGATACTTCTTGGCGTTCATCTTGAGCTGCTGTCCCAGGTTCATCCAGTGGGCCATGGTTTCACTCCTGAAATAGGTGGATAGACTTTAGGTTCGAGGGTTTGAGCGTTCAAGGGGTCAAGGATTCCAGGGGGCGAGGGCTCAAGGGGAAAATCAGCCAACTCAACCAACCCAATAAACTCAATAAATCCAACAAACACACTCACAGGGCAATGCGGGCATCCACGGCCACGGCACCGTTTTCGAAGGCCATGACCGGGTTGAGGTCCAGTTCCCTGATCTGCGGGAAATCGGTGGTCAGCCTGGACAACCGCTGGATCAGATCGATCAGCGCGGTTTTGTCCACCGGTTTTTCGCCCCGCACGCCGGAGAGCAGGGCGGCGCCCCGGATGCCGTTCACCATTTCCCGGGCGTCGGCGTCGGTGACCGGCGTGAGATTGAAAACCACATCTTTGAGGACTTCAACGAAGATGCCGCCGAGGCCGAACATGATCAGGTGCCCCATACCGGGTTCGGCCTTGGCTCCGAGGATCACCTCCCGCCCGCCGGGAACAAACTGCTGGACGAAAAAACGCAGGTCTGCGGCGTCGATCGCCTCTTTCATCGTGGTGACGGCTTTATGGACCGCCTGGGCGTCGGGCAGGTTCACGGCCACGCCGCCCATGTCGCTTTTGTGAACCACGGAGGCGGCATCGGCTTTGACCACGACCGGATAGCCGATGCGGTCGGCGGCAGCGATGACGCCGTCCATGCCGTCGGCCATCTGCCATTGGGGGACATCGATGCCGTAGGCTTCGAGAATCCCGTACACCTGATCGGCAGCCAGCAATCCGCCACCGCGGGCCTGGTTGAAGATTGCCCGGGCGCCCTCGGTATCCACGTCGGCAAAGGATCGAATCCGTCCGGACGGGCGGTCCAGGATGCGGCGATAGCGCACCAGGGCGCCCAGGGCCCGGGCCGCGTCGCTGGGCAGGGCGAAACAGGGGACGCCCCCTGCTTTGAGGATGGCTTCGGTCTCGGCCCACTGGCGCCGGTCGGTCATCAGGTTGCAGACCATGGGCTTGATCTGCTGCATATTCACCCGGGCGATGGCGGCAGCGATGTCCTCGGTGTTCACGAAGAAGGGGGTGACAAAATTGACCAGGATGCAGTCGAAGCTGTCGTCGGCCATCATGGCCTCCAGGCAGGCCAGGTAGTGCTCGGCAGTGCCCGTGGCAAGCACATCCACCGGGTTGCTTACCGACGCTTCCGGGTAGAGTTTCTCCGTCAGCAGGGCTTTGGTATTTTCTGACAGCGGGGGCAGGGTCAGGCCGGCATCCACCAGGACGTCCGTAGCGATTACCGCCGGGCCGCCGGTATTGGTGATGATGCCCACCCGGTTGCCCGCCGGGATCGGCTGGGAACCAAAGGCCACGGCGGCGTTGATCAGGTGGCCCTCGTCCCGGAAATCGACGATGCCCGCCTTTTTGAAGATCAGGTCCGTGGCCAGGTCCTCCCTGGCCAGGCCGCCGGTGTGGGAGGCGGCCGCCTGGGCGCCTTCCAGTGTTCGGCCGGCCTTCATGGCCAGCACGGGTTTTTTGGCCGTGGCTTCCCGGGCCGCCTCGAAGAAACCCATGGGATCTTTAAGCCCCTCCACGTAGGTGACAATCACCCGGGTGCCGTCGTCGTCGGCCAGGTACCGGATGATTTCCGGGATGGAAATGTCGCAGGCATTGCCGTTGGAGGCGTAAATTCGGGTGCCCACATCCATGGCGGAGAATCCCTGGTGGATCACCTCGGCCACGCCGCCGGACAGGGCCACGATGGAGATGTGCCCCGCCTCGGGAAAGGTGAAGGTGAAATTGCAATAGGCTTTCACGGCCGGATCGGCGTTGATGATCCCCTGGCAGTTGGGGCCGAAGATGCGGATGCCGTATTCTCTGGCCTTTTCCAGAAAGGCCTTTTCGATCTCGGCGCCCTGGGGACCGGTTTCGGAAAATCCCCCGGAGTTGATGATGATGTGCTTGACGCCCTTCTTGCCGCAATCCTCAACGGCCATGGGCACGAACTTGGCAGGGATCACCATGTGGGCCACATCCACCTGGCCGGGAACATCCAGGATCGATTTGTATGCCTTGACGCCGCGAATTTCGTCGGCCTTGGGGTTGATGGGGTAGATGCCCCCCTGGTATCCGAAATCCAGCAGGTTCTTGATCACCCGGTTGCCGATGTGAAGCGCTTTCCCGGATGCGCCGATGACCGCTACACCGGCGGGATTGAATAGGCTATCAAGCATAATTGCTACTCCTTCTTGTTTACTTGCTTATGAAGATTCGAGTGACGGATTATGGGATTGGGGGATTAAGGAATTTAGGAATCAAAGGAATCCAGTTCCCCAATCCCTCAATTGGCAATTTTAGTTTTATTTGTTCTCGGCCAGCTGCTCGACAAAGGCCTCCACATTGGTTTTGGTCTGTTCGTCGGAGATCAGCCGCAGGTCGTTCAGATCGCCGTTGATGGTCAGGCTGGGGATGCCGGTCTGCCGTTCGATGCGCTGGGGCATGCCGTAGCGGCAGTTGGAGTTGTTGGGGCAGGTCTTGGCGTCATGGTAGATGATGCCGTCCACCTTGAAAAAGTCCAGCATATCCCGGATGTAGGCCTCCTTGGGCGCGTCGGCACGGACGATGAACAGCTCCGTATAGGCCCGGGCCATGGAATTGAAGGGATCGTCCGGGTCCAGAGCGGAAAAAATCCAGGAGTTGCAGTAGGTCGATGCCAGCACGTTGGTGCCCAGGGAGGCGAACAGCTTGGCGTGGGCGGACAATCGCCCCCACACGGGCATTCCGTCCCAGTAGATCCGGAACCGTTCATTCTCGATGGCGCCTTCCTTGTCGGCGATTCGCTGGTTCAGCTCTGCCAGCAGGGTGCGGTAGCAGTCGTTGGCCTCCTGGGTACCCCGTCCAACCACAGCCGCGCCCATGAGTGTCGTACCGTCGAAGAAGGTGAGGGGGGAGGGACGGGCGGCGGCGGTGTCCAGCACCTCTTTCCACAGGTCAGAACACTCCCTCGACAGCCGCACGGCGTCCTTCAGGCGTTCCAGATCAAATTTGCCGCCGCTGACGCGTTCGAGCGCGGGAATCATTTCCTCCATCTGCCTGGCGATGGACTTGACATGGGATTCCTCTACTTCCTGAACGCCTACGTAGGAGTGTACCCCAACTACGGGAACGTCGTACTCCTCGCCGTAAAAATTAAACCAGTCCTGGACATCGCGGCACTGATTGGTGTTGAATACCAGCACATCGGGTCTGGGCGGCCCCTCGATGCCCTTGAACACCTTGGACAGGGGAGAGACCTTTTCCAGATAGGCCCCTACGTCGGCGGTCAGGTATGAGCAGATATCCGGCGAGTAGCCAATGGCATTGGCTTTGGGAATCAAATCGGTTGCCATTCGCGACGAACCCAGCATGGCCGAGTGGGTCTCGGGAAAATAGACCAGAAATCCCATGGCCCGCAGGATCTCGGCCGGCCCCACGCTGGTGCACCAGGCGATTTTCCGGTCGCCGGTTTTGGCGGCATTGTCCAGCTCGTAGTAGTAGTCGGCCATGAACTTGCCCAGGACCTTGGACGATTCCAGTCTTTTCAGCTTGATTTTTTTCTCTTCAGGCATAGATTCACCTCCGGTGAATGAATGGGGAATTGGGATGAGGTTTCAGGACTCGCCGGATTAAAAGAATAATCCCTCAATCCCAAAATCCTTCGATTCCTCAATCCTCATACGTTTCTTTTGCATACAGGGCCGCTCCCAGGGCGCCGGTGAACTGAGGCAGTTCCGGCACCAGGATGGGGCGGTCGATCAGTTCCCGGGTCATCTCCACCAGGTAGGGGTTGTGGGCCACGACACCGCCGGTCATCACCACGTTGTCGGTGAAGGCGTCCATTTCCGTGATCCTTGAAATGACGGAGAAGAACAAGCCTTTGACAATGTCTTCCACCTGCTTGCCGCGGCGGATATTCTCCAATACTTCGGTGGCGGAAAACACCGTGCAGAAACTTCCCAGCCTGACCATGTCCGTGGACGCTGCGGCCAGGCCGTTCATTTCCGACAGGGGGATGTCCAGCCGGGGAGACATTTCCTCAAGGAAGGCACCCGTGCCGGCGGCGCACTTGCGGTTCATTTTAAAGGAGGTCCGCCGGCCGCTGTCATCCAGTTTGATGATTTTATTGTCCTGCCCGCCGATATCGATAATGGTGATGGCAAAGGGGAAATAGTGGAAGCATCCCTTTCCGTGGCAGCTGATTTCAGTGCGTTGATCCTGGGCATAAGAAACATTCTTGCGGCCGTATCCCGTGGAGACGGTACGGGTAATCCGTTCCTTTCCAATTTCTGCCATGGCCAGCGCGTCGGTCAGGCAGCCGTCGGCGGTGGCCCTAAAATCCGTTCCCGACCGGGCGACCCCGTAACCGGCGATATGGCCGTCGGTATCGATCACCACCACCTTGGTCCGGGATGCCCCCACGTCGGCCCCGGCAAAAAAAGGTGCCCTGTCATTTTGAAAAGTCCGTTGCGCCATTAATTCCTCAATTCCTTAATCCCTTGCCGTTTACAGCCGGGACTCCAATCCCTTTACCAGGCTCTGCAGGGTGATGTTATAGGGCGTCTCAATGCCCGATCGCCGGCCGTATTCAACGAATTTGCCGTTGATGTAGTCGATTTCGGTCCGCCGTCCGTTTTCGATGTCCATGAGCATGGACGGTTTATGGTTGCCGGCGTTGCGCATATATTCGATGGCGTTGGGGTAGTATTCCCAGCCCAGCAGGATTTCATTGGCCCGGGCCACCTTGACACACTCTTTGACCAGGGCATCCACGATGTTGAAAATGATCGGGTCGTTCATGGCCTGGGACATGGTCAACCCCGTGACGGCACATACCGGGTTCATGCAGGCATTGAGCACCCCTTTGCGCCATACCATGGCGATGATGTTGTCCGTGTGCCGGGTCGTCAGACCGCAATCGGTGAGTGCCTGGGCAATCCCTCTGGCAGCCCCTGCGGATTCCGGGTTGAGTTCCTGGATGTAGTGGGGGGGATGGTGAAAGGGGATTTTGACGTGGGCGGGGCCGGCCAGGCCGCAGCCATAGTTGACCACCGCCCGCATCACCGCCTCCCTGCCCAGGCTGTTGGCCAGGACCAGTTCGGTGTCGATGCCGTTTTGCCAGCTGACCACATAGAGGCCCTTGTTGTGGAACCCCTCGATGGCCGATGCGATCAGCGGCAGGGCATTGGCCTTGACCGTGACGAAAATGACGTCGGGGTTGTAGCCGGGCAGGGCATCGATGCTGGTGCAGGTGTGGCTGACGGTCTGGGTCATGTTCTCCGCGCCTTCAATGATGATCCCCCGCTTGGTGGCCGGTTCGAGAAGGTCGGGGACGACATCGCACAGGACCACCTCATGGCCTCCTTTGGCAAGGAATGCGGAAACGATACAGCCCACGGGACCGGCACCGATGACGGCAAAGGTTTTGGGGACAAAGGATTGTTTGTCTGTCATGGTTACACCTCCCATCGTTCTGGTGGTTGTTTCGGCGTCGTTGTCCGCGCAATGGGCCGTCGGGTTGCGGATGACCTGCCTTTGAACATGCGTTCGTGACAGAAGGCCAAAAAATGAAATGGTTTTACCAGTTGAACGCTTTTCAGCTTAACGGGGCAACCCGGCCGCTGCAGACTCGGGGCCGGGCCGCCTCATGTCTCGTCTGTTCAGGATCCCGGGTGCCGGATCAACGGAACTGTTTGGGACGTTCGTCAACCACGCGAAGGGCCTTGCCCTCGCTTCGGGCGATGAATTTGGGCTCCACGAGATTGACTTCCACGCTGATGCCCATGTTGCCGCGGATGTGCGCCATGATTTTGGCTTCCACTTCAAATTTCTTGCGGTCGCCGGCGGCATAAATTTCCTGCTTGCCCTCCACCTGCACCACGAGTTGATCCAGGTATCCCTTTTTGCGGACCAGCAGGCGGTACTGAGGTTCGACCTCTTCGATATCCAGCAGCAGAGATTCGATTTGTGACGGGAAGACATTGACGCCGCTGATGATCAGCATGTCGTCGGTCCGACCGAATATTTTATCCATCTTGACGAACGTCCGGCCGCAAACGCAGCGTTCGCGGTACAGGCGGGTGATGTCTTTGGTGCGGTAGCGGATCATGGGCATGGCCCGCCGCTGCAGGGACGTAAAGACCAGTTCCCCTTTTTCACCCAGGGGGACCGGGTCAAGGGTGATGGGGTCGACCACCTCGGCAAGGTAGTAGTCTTCATTGATATGGATGCCGCTTTGGGCGTCGCAGTCAAAGCCCACGCCGGGACCGCCCAGTTCGGTGAGCCCGTAGGCCTCCATGGCCTTGATACCCATGCGCGCCTCGATCTCCTCACGCATTCCGGTCGTCCACGGTTCGGCACCGAAAATGCCGATGGACAGGGGCAGGCTTTTCAGGTCCACCTTGAGTTCCTCGGCCCGCTCGGCAATGGTCAGGGCGTAGGAGGGGGTGCAGCACAGCACATGGGCGCCGAAGTCTTTCATCAGGGTGATCTGGCGTTCCGTCAGGCCGGCGCTGGTGGGCACGACGGTGCATCCCATGACGGTGGCACCCTGATGAAATCCCAGACCGCCCGTGAACAGCCCGTGGCCGTAGGCATTCTGGACCACATGGTCGGGACGGACACCCGCTGCATAAAAATTTCTGGCCATGCACTCGCCCCACTGGTCCAGGTCCTCGGCGGTATAGGGGCCGGTGATGGGCTTGCCGGTGGTCCCGGAGGAGGCGTGCACGCGAACCACATCTTTTAAGGGAACGGCACACAGGCCGAAGGGATAGTTGTCTCTCAGATCGTTTTTAACGGTGAAGGGAAGCTTGGCCACGTCCTCGATGCCCTTGATGTCGGCGGCCTTGACGCCGGCTTCCTTGAACTTTTTTTTATAGAAGGGGACTCGCTTGGCCACCCAGTTAAAGGTTTCCAGCAATTTCTCAAGCTGAAACTGCTGGATTTTTTCCACCGGCATGCATTCGTACGTTTCATTCCAGGGCATCGTTTACCTCCTTCTCAGTGGTCGATTTCCCCCGGGCGGGACTCAAGGCCCGCCCGGGGGGGCACATTCCATTATTCTCAGGCTTTAACGGAAGCGAACTCCCGCTGGTCACTTTTGGTTGCATTCACGCCTGCCGGTGTCGGCTGCCTCGCCTCGTGTTGCCACTCCGGTGTGATCTTGAATACAATCCTAAAAAGGTCTGGTGGTCATGGATGGTACGATAAGACCCGATATGAAAAACCGTTTCCGGTGCTGTTTTTTCTGCATGCATCGCCCATTTTCAGGCGTTTTAAAAAAATCTCCTGTAACCGTGTTCTCTGCTTCACCGGCCTTTCATGCCGGCTTGGCCTCTAAAAAAGATGAACCCGGTCCTGAATTCAGGCATTTTTGGCGGCACTGAACCCCAGGTCAAAAGCCCTGAGATTGGCTTCAACAAAGGCCTTTTTGGTCTTGGTTCGAATGGCTTCCTCCAGGTTCTCCTTCGGAATGGGCACGATGCCCGTCTGAATCAGTGCGCCCAGCAGGACGATGTTCACCGACATGACGCTGCCGGCAGTCGTGGCCAGTTCAACGGCATCGAATGCAATCAGCCGTTTGGTCTTGGCCCTGATCAGCCGCTGGGCCTGATCCAGATCCGGGTAGGTGCCCCGGCCGATGGCTACGGTAAAGGGCGGCAGCGGTGCCATATTGGTAATGACGGTGGTTTCTGCATTGCACTTGTTCAGGGCCCGCAGGGTTTCGGAGGGTTCGAAGCCCACCAGGACATTGGCTTCCCCGTCGGAAATGATGGTGCTTTTCGCATCGCCGAACACGATGGCCGATTCGACGACACCGCCACGCTGGGCCATGCCGTGAATTTCACTCATGCGCACCGGCACGCCTGAAAGCAGCGCCGCTTCGCCAAGCACTTTGGAGGCCAGCAGGTTTCCCTGTCCGCCCACCGCAACAATAATCAGTCTTGTTTTCTCCATGGTCGTCTTCCTATTCATAAGGGCTGACGGTACTATCGTCCGGTTGATTGCGTCCGCCGGACGATCCCCCGGCGCAGCCCATGGTTCGCGTCTTTCAGCTCCGGTGCTCAGCCTGCCTGTTTCCCCTTGACCGGGGTAATGGCATTTCCCGGGCATATCTGGGCACAGACCGCACAGCCGACGCAGGTGTTGGCATTGATCTGAACCCGTTCTCCCTCCAGGTAAAAAGCCGGGCAGCCGATCTGGTCGATACAGTCCCGGTGGTTCTTGCACTTGTCCGTGACCCTGAAGGCGCGCACGTTCAGTTTCTTCAAACTGCGGGCATACAGGGTGCACATTTCCTGGGAGATGATCACCGACACCCCCTGGTGGTCCAGCGCCGCCTTGACCGCCTCGATGCTCTTTTTGACCTTGTAGGGTTTGATGACCGTGACGTGCTCCACGCCGATGGCCCGCACCACCGCTTCGATGGATATGCGGCCGTAACCGGAAAGGTTCAGATTGCTCATGTCCACGCCGGGGTTGGGCTGGTGGCCGGTCATGGCGGTGGTCCCGTTATCCAGAATGACCAGGGTGAAGTTGTGGTTGTTGTATACCGCGTTGACCAGGCCGGTGAGGCCGGAATGAAAAAAGGTGGAATCGCCGATAAAAGAGATGACCTTCTTGTCCGTGGCCTTGGAGAAACCGCAGGCGGTGCTTACCGAAGACCCCATGCAGATGAGAAAGTCACCCATGGCCAGCGGCGGGAGAAAACCCAGGGTGTAGCAGCCGATATCCGTGGGGTAGATCGTCTCCTTGCCCTCGGCGGCCATTTTGACCGCGTAGTAGGTGGCCCGGTGGGAGCAACCGGCGCACAGGTTGGGCGGCCGCTGGGGGATCTCCGGGACGTCGGACCGGTCGACCGGTTGACTCTCAATGGCAGGAACGCCGAAGTAACCGGCCATCACCCCGCGCACCAGGGCCGGGTCGAATTCATAGAGCCGGGAGAACAGATTCTCACCCTTGCCGGCAATGGACAGGGTCAGCCCCGCCTCCTGGGCAAAGGCCTTGACGGCCTCTTCCATGAAGGGCTCTCCCTCTTCGGCCACCAGCACCCGCTCGCATCCTTGAAGGAAGGTCTTGATCAGGTCCTGAGGAAAGGGGTGAGAAAAACCCAGGCGCAGGATACGGGTCTTGTCTGCGATGCCCAGTTCTTTCACCGCGTCGGAAACATAGTTGTAGCTGACCCCGTTGCAGACGATGCCCCAGGGGCCGTCCCCCTCGGTAAAGTTGTAGGCCGACGTTTCCGCCAGCGCCTGGGCCTTGTCCAGGTTTTCCAGCAGCTTCACGTGCAGGCGGCGGGAGACGGCCGGCACCGTGACATAGTTGAACGGGTCCTTCTTGAAATCCCCTTTGGTGTTGCGCGGGGTCAGTTCCCCCAGCGCCACGAAGGCGCTGGAATGGTTCACGCGGGTGGTGGTCCGCAGGATCACCGGCTCACCCAGTTGTTCGGACAGGTCAAAGGCGTCGACGGTCATCTGCCGGGCCTCCTGCACCGATGAGGGCTCGAATATGGGCAGGCCGGCGAGTTTGCCGTAGTAGCGGTTGTCCTGCTCGTTCTGGCTGGAGAACATGAAGGGATCGTCTGCCGTTAGAATCACCAGCCCCCCCTTGACCCCAACGTAGGCAAGGGTCATCAGCGGATCGGCCGCGACGTTCAGTCCCACATGCTTCATCATGCAGAAGGTTCGCAGGCCGCTGTTGGCGGCGGCCGCCGCCACTTCCAGGGCGACTTTCTCATTGGTGCTGTATTCGAAGTAGAGATCACTTTCATGGGAAACCTGGAACAGGTTCAGGGAGATTTCCGATGAGGGGGTACCCGGGTAAGTGGTGGCAAAGGCCACGCCGGCCTCGATGGCCCCGCGGGCGATGGCTTCGTTGCCCAGGAACAGCATTTTTTTGCCCGGGCTGTCTGTGAGTAATTTGTGCATCTTTTTTTTCCTGTAAGGTCTCGCCGCATCCATCCGGCTTTTACCGGCTGCTGCGGCAATGGTTGTTGTCAACGACGGCGTCAGGGCACCATGATCGCCCGCTGAACGATCTTCTTGTGGTGCACCATCTCGAAGACGGTATTGATGTCCGACAGCGGAAACGTTTTGACAAACGGGGCCATCTTCACCTTGCCCGACAATACCAGGTCCCGTACCGGCGGGTAATACCGGGTCAGGCAGCCCCAGTTGCCGCGTGCCGTGCCGTGAAAGGCCATGAGGTTGGACAGGCGGATGTCCACCGTGTCCATGGTAAAGCCCACCACGGAGAGGTGACCCCCGAAGGTCATGAGGCCGAAGGCGGTTTTCTGGCCGGCGGCAGTGCCGGAGGTTTCGAAAATCTTCCATTCGGTCCGACGCTTCCCCTGCGCTTTGACGAATGCGGAAACCGCCTTGCGCAGATCCTTGAAGGACCATTCCGCGGCGTTGAAGGCCTTGTCTACGTATGGCGCCAGGGCCTCGAGCTTGGCCGGGTCCACATCGATGACCACCACCAGGGCACCAAACGCCTTGGCGATCTGGGCGCCGAAGCCGCCGACCCCGCCGACGCCCACGAAAATGGCCGTATCGTCGGCGGTCAGTCCGGCATCGACGACCGCCTGGTACGGCGTGGTCAGCGCGTCGGCCACAACGGACAGCTGGGCAAGGGAAACATCTGCTTTTCCAACAGGCCGGTACCCCTCGTCTACCGGTACCTGACACAGCTGGGCGGCCGGGACGACGATGTGGCTGGCGAATCCTCCCTGGATGTCATTGCCGGGCATTTTCTGGCGGCTGCAGATGTTGCCCAGGTCACGGTTGCAGACATCGCAGTCCCCACAGGTCATGACCGCGGGAATGATCACCGCTTTGCCCTCCCACTGGCGGGCGTCGGGGCCGGCGGCGGTGACAATGCCGCTGATCTCGTGGCCCAGGGTCAGGGGCAGAGGGGATTTGGTTCTCACACCGTTGTAGTAAAATCCCAGGTCCGTATGGCACACGCCGCACCCGGCTACCTTGACCAGCACTTCTCCGGGGCCGGGTTCGGGGATGGGCGCCTCCACTTTTTCCAGGGGCTTCCCGGGTTCCGTCATCTGCCAGGATATCATGGACGCCATCACTATTTCTCCTATGGGTTAAGGGTCGATGATGAATTCATGGGGTGGCTTGACGGATACGGCGTTGGAAAACGCGATAACATAATCCATATTCGTCAAATCCTCAATTAAAATAGAGCGGACCTTCCAACCGAAAGGGCCTTTCTACCGACACCGCCGGCCCATTAACGGTTTTTCCACACCGGCCGACGCTTTTCCTCAAAACTTCTGATGCCTTCGAGGGTGTCTTCGGTTTTCATCAAGGTGTTGAGAAACAGGTCGCTGACCCCGGACAGGGCCCGTCTGAAGTCCAACCCCAGATGGGCATTGACGGCGCGCTTGTTCAGCCGGAGTATCAGCGGACTGCACCTCTTGATCTCACCCACCATCCCGTCTACCGTTTCCGAAAAATCGCTTTCACCGGACAGGTGGCCCACCAGGCCCATCTGATGGGCCTCCGCAGCCTTGTAGCGACGGCCGGTGGTGCAGATCTCCACGGCCCGGGCCGGCCCCACCAGCTGGGGCAGCCGGATGGCCGCGTAGGGGGGGAAGAATCCCAGTTTGATTTCGGGCTGGCCGAACACGGCCCCGGGCGACGCCACGATGATGTCACAGGCCATGGCCACTTCCATGCCCCCGCCCAGGCAGGCGCCGTGGACCGCCGCGATCGTCGGCACCGCCATGCGATGAACCAGTTCGAAGATGCGGTTGAAGGTGGCGATCATCTCTTCCACCATTTCCGGTTTGTGGTCGCCCACCTCCACGCCGGCGCACCAGCTGGGGCCGTCGGCCGCCAGCACCAGGCATTTCAGCGATCCGTCACTGGCCAGGATCTCCAACTGGCCGTTGAGTTCATTCATCATTTCGATGTTGAGCACGTTATGCTTGGGCCGGTTGAAGGTCAGGGTGGCCACGCCCTCGACGATTTCGTGGTTGATGAATTTCAGATGCGACATCTTTTTTCCTTAACGATAGTGCTCTCCCTCAGAACCGGGGGAGGGCAGGGTGAATGGAAACATGCTCAAACCTTGTGAAACACGTAATTGAGCCGACCGTCCGCAAGGGGGTTGGCTTCAACCGACAACGCCATGCCGATGGACAGGTCGGCTCCGGTGACGTTGCCGGCCATTCTGCCGAACAGCTTGACCTCGCCGTAATCCACCAGGGCGATGGTATAGGGCAGGTCCGCTTCGAAGCCTTTGGGACCAAAGGCCAGCGTACTGTAGGTAACCAGTTTGCCGGTGCCCTGAACGTCGAACCATTTCATTGTCGACGAGCGGCAGTCGCAGCAGTCCGCCCGGGGCGGGAAAAATGCCTTGCCGCAGGATTCACACCGGGTGCCGGTGACCCGACCCTGTTCCAGATGGTCGATGAAGTCGTTCACCCGCGTGGTGCCGGTGAAGCTCACCGTTCCGAATTTCCTGAAGCGCTCGTCCTTTTCTTTTTTCCCCATGATATTTATCCTTGACGGTTCCGTAAGAAGTCCGATATCTGCGTTACGCTTCATCCCTCGTCACTGCGGAGTACTTGCATGTACGCCTCGCTCCTCGGGACTCGCAAGCCTTGATCTCGGACCTCTTACAAAACCTCCCGAAATCAGGCTCTTGCACTTGTCCAATACTACTGATTGACCAGGATGGTCACGTTCCCGTAAAGACCCACACCGCCGATGTTGTGCACCAGGCCCACGCTTGCACCGGGGACCTGGATGTCGCCGGCTTCACCGCGCAGCTGCAGCACGATGGTGCGGATCTGACTGCCGCCGGTGGCGCCGATGGGATGGCCCTTGGAGAGCAGGCCGCCGTCGACGTTGACCGGTATGCTTCCCTCCAGATAGGTTTCCCTGCCGCCGATCAGGTCGCGGCCCTCTCCCGGACCGGCGAAGCCCAGATCTTCGTAGGCCATCATCTCGGCAATGGTGAAACAGTCGTGAACTTCCGCCACGTCGATATCCTTGGGCCCGATGCCGGCCATCTGGTAGGCCTGGGCGCCTGCCCGGCGGGCCACGTCCAGCCCGGTAAACAGATCCCGGCCGGCCAGGTTCACGGGTGCGGATGCCGAGCCGATGCCCCTGATCCACACGGGTTTGTCACACAGGGCCTTCGCTTTCTCGGCGCTGGCCACGATGATACAGGAACTGCCGTCGGCATTGGCACAGCAGTCTCCCACCCGCAGGGGGGAGGCCACGGATGCGCTCATCATGTTTTCCGGGTCCGTGAACATGTCGGCCGCCACCGCCTTGCGGTAGACGGCACGATCATTGAGCTGGCCATAGGTGGACGCTTTGACGCGGATGGCGGCCAGGTCTTCGGGTCCGGTGCCGTAAGCGTCCATATGAGCGCGGGCGTACATGGCATAGTAGGCGGGCATCATGGTGCCGAAGGGGCTTTCCCACTGGATGTCCGCACCCCGCCCCATGCGCTCCTGGGTCTCGGCGGAGGAGATCTCGGACATCTTCTGGAAGCCGACCACGGCCACCAGGTCGTGCAGGCCCGATTTGACCAGGCTGTAAGCCAGTTTCAGTCCGGTACTTCCCGACGAACACAGGGTCTCCACATAAAAGGTGGGGCCCGGGTTAAGTCCCAGGTACTCTGCAAAAACCCCGGCCGGCGATCGCTGCAGGTCATACTCGGGGGCCGAGCAGACCACGGACGCGTCGATTTCCGCAGCCGTGATGCCGGCATGGCCCAGGGCATCGGAAAACCCTTCGAAGGCGAGCTCCCGCACCGATCCCGGATAGAACCGGACGAAAGTGCTTTGTCCTGCGCCGATAATGGCGACGTCATTCATGATGGTATTCCTCTATATAGGTGTTCAGGCTGTAGACTATTGACTGTAGGTTTTAGGCTGTAGGTTTTAGGCTTTAGACTGTAGGCTGTAGGTAGAGATCATAATGGATAAGAAATGTATTCACTTCAGCCTCACCTCCTACTGCCTATCTACCTATATGTACTGCCCGCCGTCCACTTTGATGACTTCCCCGGTGATGTGACGGGCCTTGTCAGAGGCCAGAAAGGCGATGACGGATGCCAGGTCCTCGGGCTGGCCCACGCGTTTAAGAACGATTTCGGCCATGGCCAGGTCGATGATCTTGTCCCGGGCCTCGGATTCTTTCAGCATGGCGGTTTCGATCAGGCCCGGCGCCACGGCATTGACGTTGACGCCGAATGCGCCCAGTTCCTTGGCCACGGCCTTGGTGTAACCGATGATGCCTGCCTTGGAAGCAGAGTAGTTGGTCTGCCCGAACTTGCCCCGCATGCCGTTGATGGACGTGACATTGACAATTTTTCCGTACTTCTGGCCCTTGAACAGGGGGGCTGTGTGCCGGGTGAAGTTGAAGTAGCCTTTCAGGTTGACATCCATCACCCGGTCCCACTGCTCCTCGGACATCTTCCAGCATACGCCGTCCCAATTCATGCCGGCGTTGTTCACCAGGATGTCCACGCGGCCGAAGGCCTCCAGGGTCGCCTGGACCACGGATTCAACTTCGGTGAAGACGGCGATGTCGCAGGCCATGCAGATGGCCTTGCGGCCCATGCGTTCGATCTGTTGGACCACGTCTTGGGCCTCGTCCGCATGGCGGCGGTAGGTGAGGCAGACGTTGGCGCCCTCTTTGGCCAGTTCCAGGCTGGCGGCGGTGCCGATACCCTGTGATCCGCCGGTGACGATGGCATTTTTACCCTCGAGCAGCATGTGAGTGCCTCCTTCGATTGAAACGTCTGGTTTTGTATGACAGGATTCGAGGATTCAAGGGGGTGAGTGTTGTATCGGTTGCCAAGATTCCTTGATCCTGAAACTGATGCTTGACTTCCTTTCACTCGAACCCTTGAACCCCGGGCCCCTTGAACCCTTGTCGGCAATAAAGATGCCTATTGACGCTGTTTGTAGACCACCGACAGGTTACAACAGCTAAGCACTGGGCCTGCCCAGCACGGCGGCCATGAATTCCAGGTCAAACGCATCGCCGGCGGCCTGGCGGCGGCGGTACTCGATGAAATCGATGGTGTCCCGGCCGGTGATTTTTTTGGTATTGAAGGCGTTAAATCCCAGGTAGGCTTCGCTGTTCATGTTGGCCGCCAGCCAGTGGCGGTTGACGACCTTGGCCTGATCCCAGAAGAATTTTTTCTTCATGCGCACGCCTTCAACGCTTTTGATCAGGCAGCCGGGAAAGAGGTTGGTGTAGGTCCACAGAATCTTGTCGACCTCCTTGTCCAGCAGTTCAAAATCGGTGGCGGCCGATTTGACATACCCCCTGGCTTTTTTGGCCGCATCACCGGTTTTGTATTCACCGTAGACGATTTCGCCATCGGCCACATAGCGGTCCGTCTCGATGGCCGGGTTGCGGACCCAGCCGTCAGGGTCCTTGATTACCGGCACGCATTTGGAAATCAGGCCGAGTCGTTTCATCTTGTAGGCACTCCACATCTCGCAGGATACGCAGTTCCACATGGCCAGTTCCAGGGGCAGCATCCAGGGCAGGAAATCGGTGCTGCCCCCGTCCGGTGCGCTGCCGTGCTTGGGGCCGGCCTGGCCGAAGATGGCCAGGTCACTGGACAGGGTGATGTCACAGGCCATGCCGATCTCCTGGCCGCCGGCGACGCGCATGCCGTTGACCCGGCAGATCGTGGGTTTCTTACATCCCAGGATGGCATCGACCATGGCGTTGAACAGGTCCATGTAGAGGCCGTATTCGTTGGGGCGACCGGCGTAGTACTCGGCGTATTCCTTGGTGTTGCCGCCCGTGCAGAATGCCTTGTCGCCCATGGCCGTAAAAACCGCGGCCACCACCGAACTGTCGGCCGACGCCCGATGAAACCCGGCAATCACCCCCTTGACCATCTCCGTGGTGTAAGAGTTGTACTGCCCGGGGTTGTTCAGGATGATCCAGGCCGAGAACAACCCGTCGACGGGTGCCCCCGACGGGTCCAGTATGGGGCGTTTTTCAAAAACGATTCCGGGGGCGTCGCTGGAAAAATGTTCTTCTTCCCACAGGTGGTGGTTCTTGATTCCGGATTCTCGCGGCAGCCAACTCAGGTCACTCATGTTTTCCTCCCTTCGGGGCGCCCCGAAGCGGGGTCGCAGGTTCAGGACGTCTATCGGGTCCGGTTTTCATGGACTCATTTTCGCGATTTTGACGGTTACCGATGTGAAAAGGAATAAAAATCAAATAATGGATGAAATTCATTTGCTAAAAGGTTACATATTAGCTATATATTAGCTACTAATGGGGTTAGTCAAGAAAAAAAAAGAAGCCTGCCGATATCCCTTTCATCACCAGTGATGCCTCTGATCGCAGGGGCTCTGGGCGCTGTTTGGCGCAGCCGTTTTTACGAATGGCCGGCGGGCCGCCCGGGCAACTTGAGATCTGCATGGCAATCTTGACACTGCCGTTCCGGACCGGTAAATAAATACCTGTCCAGAGCCGGCTGACGCCAACGGCGAAGGAGGTCGAAACCGTGAGATATCCGAAAGAATGTGTCCTGAAGGAATGTGTTGAAGCGGTGATCCGTCCGCTGGAGACAGGTGACCGGCCATTGCTGGACGCCTTCTACCAGCGAATCCCCGAGTCGGATCGATGGTTCATGAACTATGATGTCATGGACTGTGCCATCATGGACAAATGGTTCGATGCCGTAAAAAAAGGCAGCGTCTGCTCCATTCTGGCCCTTTGCGAAGCACAGGTGGTCGGTCAGGGGAGTCTATACCTGCGCGGTTTTGGCGCCACCAGTCACGTCGGCAGATTCCGCATCGTGGTACTGCCGGAATTCAGGCAGAAACGGCTGGGGACCTGGCTGCTGCTGGACTTGATCCAACTGGCCATGGACCGGGGGCTGGAAATGCTCCGGGCGGATCTGGTGGCCGGCCTCGAGGACAACGCCATCGACGCTGTCCAGAAATTCGATTTTTTCAAGTATGGCCAACTCAAGGATTATGTGAGGGATATCAACGGCAATCGCCATGATCTGGTGATTATGGTCAAGCGGCTGCACAAGGAGTGGAGTGATTATTAACGGGCGTCAGGGCATGGTTTTACAAGCCTTCCGGAGTTCCAGACGCCCTTTTCGGCCAATCACCCTGGAGAAGACAGACGGCTTTGAGCGATCCCATTCAAAAGGAGATTGTCCGGTCGACCCCCGCCGGAACCATTACCCTCCGGTCCTTCTGCACCCCCGAAGAGATCCGGTCCTACCGCTTTGACAGTCAGTTTGGCACCCACGCCCAGTATAAATCCATTTACACCAGACGGGACACCCTCGAAAAGCATGCCGGAAAAGCGGACGCCAATGTGGTGGTCGCATTGAGGGCCCGTGATCAGATCGTTGGTTTCGGTGTGTTCAGCCATCCGGCGGCCGATGAGCGGTGGACCGAACTGGGCCCGGGCATGATGATGGAGATCAGGGCGGTGGAAGTGAGCCGCAGGTTGCGCGCTTTCAAACTGGCCGGTGATCTGGTGCGCCTGATGTTGGATCATCCGCGGATCGAGCAGATGATTGCCTACATGGTCGGTTACTCGTGGACCTGGGATCTGGATGGGTCCGGCCTCAACGCCCAGCAGTATCGCAACCTGCTCATCCGGTTGTTCAGCCCCCATGGATTTGTCGAGCTGCAGACCAACGAACCCAATATCTGCCTGAAACCGGAAAACCTTTTTATGGGCCGCGTTGGCCGCGAGGTTTCCGATCAGGTCCGCAAGGATTTCAAGTGGCTTCGGTTCGGTGTCACTCCTTAAAGGTGCTGCGAAAACGAGCGAAATCCATGCACTCGATATCCGTACTCATTTTATTGGGCGGTCATGTTTCGCGAGCCGATATCCAATACCCCTGCAGGCCCCTTTCAGGGTGTACCGGGGCGGGCCATGTCGTGGATCAGTTTTTTAGCCTTGTCGGGCGTCACCTCAACCATTTTTTGATCGCAACACACCAATTCCCCCTTACCTCCGGTGAGGACTGCGACGATAGCCCCGCATTCCCTGCATTTGAATACCTCGGATGTGGTTGTCATTTCGTTCCTCCTTTTGTATCGATGAGACCTTTATTCTGCCTATTTCAATGCGGCCATCCGCATCAGGGGTCGTCGTTCCGGCCCCCAGATCGTTTTTCGGACCCGGCTCCGGTAAATACGTGGATTGAACGGTCCTTGCCATCCGGCTCGTCGTCGACCATGGTTTGGTCCCAATGGGTCAATGCACCGGAATCGGTGACCACCACCACGGGACAGGCGGCCCGGTAACCAACCCGTTCCACCGCGCTGCCCGGATACCATTTGCCGGACTTTTCCTTCGTGTGGGATCCCATGATGATCAAATCGGCCTTTTTTTCTCTTGCGCCGTCGAGTATTTCCAGGTGGGGCATGGCCCCGGCCCGGATCAGGTACCGGTGATCGGTTCCCTCCAGGTAGGTTTCATAAAAGGACCCGAGCCGATTTTTCGCATACGCCGCATCGGCCGCGTAGTCGCTTCTACTGTATTTCGGGGCGGGGGGCACCGGGATCATATGAAACACTTCCAACTGGCTGTGGAAATGCGAGGCCAGCCTGGCAGCAAAAACAACCGCGCATTCGCAGGACCGGGAGAAATCGACTGCAACCAGGACCCGCTGGAACACCAATTGATCCCTGGTCGCGGGTCTGTTGACCACCATTACCGGAGCGGTTTCACGGGTGATGACGTTTTCAACCGTCGACCCGACCCGACCGGCGATTCTTACCACCCCCCTTTCTTCCGCGCGGGTCGAGTGGGGCCCCAGCACGATGAGATCGGTATCGACCTCCCCCGACCACCGAAGGATCTCTTCCCACGGGTAGCCGGCGGTGACCCTGACTTCATGGGGAATATCCGACAGGTCGGCCATATAGGTTTTTTCCAGCGTCTGGGCGATGGTCCGTTCATAGTCCGGGTCGGCAAGCATTTCCGTTCCGGTTCTGAAATGACGGACCAGCCGGCGATCATTCGTCGAGGCGGACTCCATCACGTGAAGCAGATACAGGCGGGTACCCTGCAGCCGGGCCAACCGGGAGGCCGATATCACCGGCGCATCACCGGTGGTGACAATGTCCGTTGCGGCTACAATGCGATTAAACATGCTCGCCTCCTTTGCGGGTGAAACCGTCCATCAGGGAATCGGTCATCAGTATATGGCCAAGACAAACCGCCGGGGAATTTTCGGTGTCCACAGGAATATAGATTGCGTCGGCGATTCGGGAAAGCGGTTCGAAGCGTTTTTTAAAGGCTTCCAGGTGAATCAGCCGGGCATCCGACACCGACGGCCTGGTCTCGCGTTTCAGCAGCCGGGCTGCAAGGGTCGGTTCTTTGGCTCCGCACTCCACAAAAACCGGCATGGCCTCAAGGCTCGCGGCCATGCGAACCGCCTGGGTCCGGCGGGATGCCCGGCTGAAGGTGGCATCGATGATTATGCTGTTTCCTTTCTTGAGGTCTTCTCGGGCCAGCGCGAACAGCCGTTCGTAGGTAATGCCGGTGGCATAGGCCGAGTACATGCCATCTTGATAGGCGCCGCCGGCGGCAGGCCCGAAAGAACCGGCGAACAATTGCTTGCGGATCACATCCGAGCCTATCACATCGGCGTCAAGGACCGATGCCAGCGTACGGGCGATAGTGCTTTTTCCCGAGCCGGGCAGGCCGCAACAGATCCACAGAAACGGCCGGTTGAAGGCAGCGGCATATTCATGGGCCATGGTCAGATAGCGACCGGCAGCCGCAATCATGCCGGGATCCGCACGGCGACTGCCGTACTTCCGGATACTGAAGCAGCTCACTTTGCAGCGCACCATGGCCCGGTAGCAGCAGTAGAAGGCCAGCAGGGAAAGGGCGCCCATATCGCCGGTCTGTTTCAGATACCACCGGATCAGCGACCTTGCCGTCTGCGGGAAACGGTTGTATTCCAGGTCCATGACCAGAAACGCAAGGTCGCTGATAATATCCAGAACGCGCAACCGGTCGTTGAATTCGATGCAGTCGATGATTTGGATGCCCTTCTTGGTGAAGTAAATATGATCGGTTCTCAGATCACCGTGGCCATCCTTGATCTTCCCTTCCATTCGGCGGCGGTGAAACAGGCGTTGATGTCTGCGGAAAAAGGACCGCGAGGCGGTTCGGACGAACTCGAATTGCCGCCGATCGATCCACCTGCCGGCAAATCTCTCGGCCAGCTGCAGATTCTCCTCCCAGGCCAGGGACGCGGGTGGGTCCGTTTCGCGTCTTTTCGGGGCCAGGGCGTAAAAGCCGGTCAGCAGCCGAACCAGCTCCTCGACATGGCCGTCGTTCAGGGTCCCGCTTTGCAGGCGCTGCCGTATTGAATCGGTTTCGGAGAGCTGGTGCATTTTTACCGTGTACTCCACTGTTTCTCCAGGCCCGTCCAGCCCATACCTGTCGCCTTGGAGGGTGATGGGAATCATGTCGATATAGACCATGTCGGACAGGCGGCGATTCAGGGTAATTTCCTGTCGGCAGTAGTGCATCCGCTTTTCAAGAGTCGTAAAATCGAGAAACCCCAGATCCACCGGTTTTTTAATTTTGTAAACGAACGCGCCGGTCAAAAACACCGTGGAGATATGGGTTTCCCGCCGCCCGACAGACGCCACCGGATGGGGGTAGAAGCCTGGATTCATCATGGCCTCGACAATCCTTTGCTGATGGCTTTTCTCCATGTGGAATCATCCCAGGGCGGGCATCCTTTCCCGGGTGCCTGCCGTATGTTTTCCCTCGGAGAGAAGGGACAGGGCAAAAGCATCTTCGACCCGCTCCACCAGCCGCACCGTCATTTCCCGACGCACCTCCTGCGGTAGTTCATCCAGGTCGCGATCGTTTCGCCGGGGCAGAATGACCGTGCGCAGGCCGGCCCGGTGAGCGGCCAGCACCTTGATTTTGATGCCGCCCACAGGCAGTACGCGTCCCCGCAGGGTCACTTCACCGGTCACCCCCGCATCGCTTCTCACCGGCTTCCCCGTGTAAATACTGGTCATGGCCAGCACCATGGCCAGACCGGCGGACGGGCCGTCTTTGGGGATGGCGCCCGCCGGGACGTGCAGGTGGATATCCGTGTCTTTGAAACGCCTGGTTTCGATTCCCAGGTCAACCGCTTTGGAACGCACATAGCTGTGGGCGATCCGTGCGCTCTCCATCATCACGTCACCCAGGTGTCCGGTGATGGTCAGTTCCCCCTTGCCGGGCATGCGTGTGGCTTCGATAAACAGGATTTCTCCTCCATAGGCGGTGACGGACAGCCCCGTGACAATACCCGGGATATCAATGGCTTCGGACAGTTCCGATTCGAACAATGGTTTTTTAAGCAGCTGCCGGACCCTGTCCGGCGTGATTTCAACCGGCCCCCGCTGCCCGGTGGAGATGTTCACAGCCGTTTTGCGGCAAACAGCGCCGATCTGGCGTTCCAGATTGCGAACGCCAGCCTCCCGGGTGTAGTCCCGAATGATGCTGGTCAGGGCCGGTGTGCTGAAGGTGATCTCTTCCGGGAGCAGCCCGTTGGCTTTGATCTGCCGGGGCAGCAGGTGCCTGTCGGCAATATGCAGTTTCTCGTGTTCCGTATAGCCGTCCAGGGCAATGGTCTCCATGCGGTCCCGCAACGGGGGCAGGATGGTTTCCAGCTGGTTGGCGGTAGTAATGAACATCACTTCGCTGAGGTCGAAGTCCACATCGAGATAGTGGTCCCGAAAGGCGTGGTTCTGGGCCGGGTCCAGAACTTCCAGCAGCGCACTGCCGGGGTCCCCCCGCCAGTCGCTGCCCACCTTGTCGATTTCATCGAGCATGAAGACGGGGTTGCGGGTGCCGGCCCGCTTGATTGCCTGGATGATTCGTCCGGGCATGGCGCCGATGTAGGTGCGCCGGTGTCCACGGATTTCCGCTTCGTCACGCATGCCCCCGAGGCTCATGCGGGTGAACCGCCGCCCCAGGGCCCTGGCGATACTCTGGCCGAGGCTGGTTTTGCCGACGCCGGGCGGGCCTACCAGGCAAAGCAGGGTGCCTGTTCCCTGGATGCCCCCATCCGGTTCATCCGGCTTCGAGGGATTTCCGCGTTCCTTGACAAGTTTTTTGACGGCCAGGTATTCGATGAGCCGGTTCTTGACGTCGTCCAGGTCGTGGTGGTCTTCATCGAGGATGACCCGGGCATGGGTGACATCCAGGCGGTCGTCGCTCAGGGTGTGCCAGGGCAGGTCCATCAGCCAGTCGAGATAAGTCTTGATTACCGCATGTTCCGCGGAACTGGGGTGCATGCCCTTCAGGCGGATGAGTTCCCGGCGGGCCTCTTCGTGGGCTTCCCTGGGAAGGGCCGCCTTTGCGAGTTTTTTTTCGTATTCGGCTGTTTGATTGCCGGCCTCGCCGTCTTCCCCCAACTCCTTCTGAATGGCCTTGATCTGCTGGCGCAGGTAGTAGTCGCGCTGGGCCTTGCCCATCTCTTCGTGGGTTTCGGCCTGGATTTTATGGTCCAGGGAGAGGACCTCCTTTTCACGGGTCAGCAGGGAAATCAGGGCGCGCAGTTTGTCGTTGAGATCATCGATCTCCAGTATCTTCTGGCTGGTGGGCACTTTGATCCTGGAATTGGCGGCGACGAGATAGGCCAGATAGCGGGGATCTTCGATGCTTTCCAGGTAACTGCCGGCGTCCTCGGAGAGATTGGGCATCAGAGTGACCACTTCCCGGGCCAGGATCTGCAGGCGACGTTTCAGGGCATCCAGTTCAACGCCCTCCTCTATCCGTTCGGGACTCAGCTCGATGCGGGCAACCAGATAGGACTCGGTTCGCTGCCAGAATTTAACACGGAAGCGCTCGATGCCCTGAACGATCACATGGAAGTGGTTATCGGATAGTTTTATCGCCCGATGGATGCGGGCCACCGTGCCCACCTCGTGGAGCTGACCGGGTACGGGTTCTGCGACACGGGGCTTCTTGCTGGTGAGCAGGCCCACCAGATGATTGCCGTCAATGACGTCTTCAACCAGTTTCATCAGGTTCGGGACGGCCACGGCCAACGGCAGGACCATGTAAGGGTAGGCCACGAGGTCGTTCAGGGGCAGGATGCCCAATTCACGTGGAATCTCTTTGTGGTCGTCGGAGTTGCCTTCCGATTTGAACAGGTTCAGGGCCATAGAAAAACCTCCCTGTAAAATGACCATGCAAACCGAAAACCATAAATTCACCTTCCAGGCCTATCCGGTGGCTGCCTGAATAACCGTCTGGCTATTGGAAAAGGGCGTGACCGCTCAGGTACCTTAAGGTGGACGTTACTGACCGGGCGACGGTTGAAACGATAATAATGCGGCCAACACGGCAGGGACCGACGTGAAGCCACGGTGTTCGTCACCGATGCCGGGCGACCGGATAGCGTCTGACGGTGAAGGCGGAATTTTTCACAGCCTGTAAAAAAAGCTGACACCTCCTGAGCCGAAGAACGGTCACAGGGAGTCGCGGTTGTTCAGACGGGCGTTGGGCTGGTTGCGGGTTCAGTCAGCCGGCACATTGTGCGAAGGGGGGAGAACCGTCGGTGCGTTCAATGGATGCTTCGGCGTTAATTATTCCATTTCCATTCTGAACGTCTGTGAAGGGTTTAACATACCCATTCTTTTCTTCCTGTATCAATAATTTCAATTCTAACCTGACACCGGAAATGCTGTCAACAACAGGGCGATGATTCCGTTTTCGACGACCCGCCGCCGGAATACACCATCCCCTTGTTAACGCATTCAGCAACCAGGCTTGGTGATGGATTGGGGAATGGGGTCTGATGAACAGCGTCGCGGGCATTAAAGGTCCAAGACAGGTCTTGATTTGGTCGACACGTCAGGTACAATAGTCGGGTGCTTCTTCAATCCAACAGGAATCCCAAATGACCGGTTTTTTCTCAGGCCCACCGCTGCTCCTCCATATATTGATCGTTGCCATGGTCAATGCCTTTTTTTTCCCCATCATATATAACTGGTCGGGATCCATTCTCTATGCGTTTTTGATCAGCGTGGGTATCCTCTGCCTGTATGGGTTGATAGCGATATGGCTATTCGGCAAGCGGAAAAGGTAAGTGCAGGTATCTGCCTTGACTGTTGGTGTTTATCCCGCTTATATGGTAATTTTTTTAACGTGTGGTACTACCCGTCAGATGATCGGATTTGGAAAATAGGGCATTGCCAAACACCGGCCATGTTGGATATAGGTCCTGCCCACAAAAGGCAGGATGGGTGAATGACGCCACTTGGATATGAGCATAACGATCTCCCGTGGTTTGCAGCGGGGTGGGTACGAACAATATATGGCTGAGAAAAAATACTACGCGGTTGCCGTCGGCAGAAGCCCGGGCGTTTACACCCAATGGTTCGGGAATACCGGCGCTCAGGCCCAGGTCAAAGGGTTTCAGGGCGCCCGCTACAAGGGCTTTCCGACAATCGAGGAGGCGCGGGCGTTTATCCGGGAGCGGCAGGCGGACATAAAAAAAGGCGCCGGGTGCCCCAAGCAAACAGGCAAGCGGCCGACATCCAGGCGCCCCCCTGCGCCGGCGGTTTCCCTTGAAGGTCGAATCGTCATTTACACCGACGGTTCTAGTCTGGGTAATCCCGGACCCGGCGGCTATGGCGTGGTCATTCCGTCGCCTGAGGAACGCCGGGAATTTTCCGGGGGGTTTCGCAAAACAACCAATAACCGCATGGAACTGCTGGCCTGCATCATTGGTCTCGAGCAACTCGAAACACCCTCGGCCGTGGCCATTTACAGCGACTCCCGATATGTGGTGGATGGTATCACCAAGGGGTGGGCAAAAAAGTGGCGGCGCAATGACTGGCGCAAGAGCACCGGCGATAAAGCCCTGAACATCGATTTGTGGGAGCGCCTGCTGTCGCTATGCGAGCGGCATGACGTGATGTTCGTCTGGGTGAAAGGGCATGCGGGGAACCCCGGGAACGAACGCTGCGACCAGCTTGCCACCCAGGCTGCAGCCCAGCCAAACCTGCCTTCCGACATCGAATATGAAAAGGTTTTCTCGCCTGCTGCCGGAAAACGAGACTGAACCCATCTATTATTAAATCGGCATTTACGTGCCTAAAGTCCTTCGTTAACATGGCGATAATCACCTCAGGAACGTAAACGATCAAAGATCGAGCCGCATCGCTTGTCTTTTCCGCCCAGTTGGCGTGCCGCATCGACGAATATGGGTAATGCCCGCATGCAACCGTTGGTGCCTTGAATACGAGCGGAGAATTCCTGCCATGGCGCTCCTCTGCTTTCGTTTTCAGTCCTGACGATGTCAATCCGAAGAACAGATAGGCGAGGTTCATGGTTCAGAACGCCGGTATCAAACAAAGATCCGATACAGCCGCCGGCCAGCCGGCTGAAAAGACCATCGCACGCGTTTTTCTAAACGATCGGGAGGAGGGGACGTTCACCTGTCCGGCGTGTGACAGGGGGGTGATCAAGGACTTGAGTGACTTTGCCCGAACCCGGTCGGCGATTCGGCTCAAATGCAAATGCAGATGTGGAAATGTGTACCGGGTGCTGGTGGAGCGCCGTCGTCATTTCCGAAAGCCGGTGAACCTGATAGGGATGTTTTTTTTTCAGGGCTCAGGCGATCGTCCGGCAAAAGGGCTGATCAAAATCCGTGATATCTCCCAGTCCGGCATTCAATTCTCCGTAAACAGCATGCCCGAATTCGAGATAGGGGACAAGCTTGTCATCGAGTTCACCCTCGATGACAAGGAACACTCCAAGATTCGAGAGGAAGGCATCGTCCAGCGCATCCAGTCCAATATTATCGGTCTGGCGTTTAAAACCACCGATCACTACGGCAAACTCGGCCAGTATCTCTTTCGATAGATGACGGTTACTTAACCGGTCGAAACCCGTTTGGCGGATGATTTTAGGGACTTGACCATCCCCGATCTCGAGGGGTTAAGCCGGCCGTCCGGATGGCGCGGGTCACCGGATTACCATGTGGTCATCGGCATCCATCCAGGCCGGAAAGTTCTTTCGGCAGCCGTTCAATGCCTCAGCGGAAAAGATGTCGGCAACCATCGCCTCCTTGTGGCTCATACCGGCCACCAACCGGCCCGTGGGGTCGATGATGCAGGTATCCCCGCTGTAGGTATAACCGTTGCCGTCCACGCCCACCCGGTTCACACCGGCTACGTAACACTGGTTTTCGATGGCCCGGGCCTTCAGCAGCGTCTTCCAGTGGGAGGCACGGCGCCGGGGCCAGTTGGCGACAAAGATGGCAGCATCATAGGCATTGTTGAGATTGCGGGTCCAGATGGGAAATCGAAGATCATAGCAGATGAACGGGCGGATTTTCCAGCCGTGGCATCTCACCAGCAGATGCCCGTCACCGGGTGAATACACCTTTTCCTCGCCGGCGTAGCGGAACAGATGTTTTTTATCGTAACGGTATTCGCCGCCGTCGGGCGTGACCCAGAACAGGCGGTTGTAAAAATGGCCTTTTTCTTCGATGATCAGGCTGCCGGTGAGGTGGGCCCCGGTTTCCCGTGAACGGTCTTTCATCCAGCCTACCGTCTGTCCGTCCACTTGATGGGCAAGGCGCGCGGGGGACATGGAGAATCCTGTGGAGAACATCTCCGGCAGCACGATGAGGTGAACGCCGGCAGGAACCCGATCGATCTTTTCCCGGAAGCGGTGAAGGTTGGCCTCTGGATCTTCCCATACCAGATCCGCTTGAATCAGTGCGATTTTCAGATCCTGCATGGCACCTCCGCCGCCTGTTCCGTTGTTCCATCCCTTTGGGTGACGACCGGCTGTCGTAACCGGAAAAGGGTCATTCGTCCGATCTTCCATGGGGCCTGCCGCTTGCCGGTTTTCTGCGGTTTATATCGCCGGTTCCCCCCTGATAGTGAGCCGCCATGGCTGTCGCATGACGGCTGATGGCCCGGCAAAGATCGTCCGGGGCCAGTACCTGCGCCCCGGCACCCCACCGCAGGACCCAGTGGCTGATTTCCTCGATGCCGGCCACGGTGGCGGTGAAAATCACGGACCCGTCCGCCTGTTCCGAAAGGTGCTGGCTCCGGTGCCAGATGCGTTCGCGAACGTAGCCGGCCACGGATTTCAAAAAGCGGATTTTCACCGTCACCGGCGGACCCTCGTAGATGCCGAAGCTGTCCTGCATAAAGGCCTGCACGTCGAATTCCGCAGGGATATGAAACCCTTCATCGGTCACGGAGACGCTTTGGATCCGATCCACGGCAAATGTCCGCACCCCTTTTCGAAGGCTGCAGTAGCCGATCAGGTATAGGGTGTCCTCCATATGGCGAAGTCGATAGGGGTGAACCGTCCGGCGGCTTTCCTTCCGGCGGCTCATGGAAAAGTAGGCCATGCGGATTTTTTTCTCTTCGATGATCGCCCGGTTGAGATCTGCAATAATGGCTCCGAAGGGGGTGTAGTCCTTTCTGGGGGCCGGGCCGGCATCGACCCGGTTCCGGACCCGGTCCAGGTAGTCGATGTATGGGGGGGGCAAGGTGGCCTTGATTTTGGACAACAGGGATTCGATGGCGTCGTAAAAGACGGTTCCCCGGTAGGTCCTCAGCATGTCCTTGCCGAAGTACAGGGCCATCAGTTCCGGGATGCTGAATGCCAGGGGGACCTGCTGGCGGTTGGCGTTGAGGATCAGCCAGAAACTCCGGTTGTCACGGGTTTCCGTGGTGATGGGAAACCCGCCGGCCTGAAGCGCCTCCAGATCGCGGTAAACCGTTCGCGGGGTGCAGCCCAGCTCGTCCGCCAGGTCGGGAACGGTTTTACCCGCCGTGGATGCGATAAGGGTGTGGATGATTTTCCACTGACGGCTGAGTTGGTCGCCTCTGGCCATTGGCTGTCAGCTTTCCGCGGCCTTGGGCTGCAGGCAAAACAGAACCAGATGCCGGGTGCCCTCGTCGGAGCGAAGGGCCTGCCGTCGCGCCTTTACTTCGTAGCGGTGGCGCATCCGCTCCCAGAAATCGACGCCGGTGCCGCGCACCGCCTCGGCCAGAATGATGGTTCCCCCCGGGTTGAGATAACGGTCGAACAGGGCTTCGAGGTAATCGATGGTTTCGGACTGGTAGACGATTTCGGAGCCTACGATATAGTCGAACCGGTTCTCCAGTTGCGGGGCCTGCCAGTCCAGCCTTTCTATGGATAGCGATGGGCAGCCGTTGACCAGGGCATTGGCCCGTGCAAAATTCAAGGCGTCGGGATTGCACTCGCTCATGGTGATGCAATGGCCCGCTTTGGCGGCGGCAATGCCCACCAGCCCTAATCCGGACCCGATTTCCAGCATGGTTTTGAGCGGGTTCGGCGGCAGACCGGAAAGGTGGCTTGCCAGGAGGATAGAGGCCTCCCAGATCTTGGCCCATAAAGGAAAATTCTGCATCGTGTCGGCCGGGTCGATGAACCGGTCGATGGACGCAGGGGTCAGCAGTTCCAGTGGCTGGCCGTTGATCGTTACCGGCTGGGTGACCGTGTCGTAGGCCTGATGAAAGCGGTCCAGTGAAAACATGTGCATTCAGGTTCCCTTGGTGAAAAATCCCTCAAGCCGGGGCGGCGCCGTTTGGTCCCTGCAATGAACCGGGGGCGCCTGCCCGGGCAACCCTTCTCCGGAAAAAGCCGCATCCTGCTTTTGTCAACGGGTGCAGGCCATCAGCGAAACATGTGTTCCGGCATCCGAACCGCCACCACCTCGCCTCTGGCACATATTTCCCCGTTGGCCGAAACGGTTTCCGCAACCACCACTTTTTTTTCCTTCAGTTCCTTGATCACCCCCCGGATTTCCAGTTCGGCATCAATGGGTGTCGGGCGCAGGTAGTCCACATGCAACGACGCGGTGACGAAACGGAGCGGCGCCTCGTCGGGACGGGCACGGCTGGCGGCGGCCGATGCCGAACCGGTACCGTGGCAGTCAATTAAAGAGGCCAGCAGGCCGCCATAGACATAGCCGGGTATGGCCATGTGGCTGGGGCGCGGCCTAAATCTGGCAACGGTCTCATCTCCGTCCCAATAACTTTTCAACTGCAGCCCGTCGGCATTCAGCCGCCCGCATCCATAGCAGTGGCTCAATTCATCGGGGTAGGCATCCTGAAATGCGTTTTCGCTCATGGTGTTCCTTTCTCCCTATAATCGGGACTCCTCTGACGGATTGGTAAGAAAGCCGATGACCTGCGTCAGGCTTCATCCCCCGTGACTGACGGCACACCGTCAGCAGGCCTCATTCTTCGGGATCGGGCGTTCTCTGAATGTCCGCCGTAAGGATGATGATCGATTGCCAGTTCGCTCACAGACGGGAGAAATGCTCGCTATCCCGGACCGCGGGCCTTGATCCCGGTTTTTCAGCAAATCCGTCTGAAATGCCGATTTTTACGGGGGCATCAATCTTTCGGTACCGGAAATAAAAAGGTGGCGGGGCTATGGCTGCGTCCGGTATATGAACACGAACTGCTCGTCATTTATGTCAACGGTCATATCGCAATTGCGGGATTTCGCATGGTTAAGCCACCCGGGCGTGCCGGCACCAGCGCAGTCAACGTCCGGATACGATTCTCCGGTTGTGGCGTTATACCATGAAACCAGCATGGGATCCGGACACAATGATTTAACCTTTTCATCGGCCATGGACTGGGCGGCCATGAAATCCAGGTCCGACTGGTCGGTTTTGATTTTGACTGGGTTGATCAGGTGGTACTTCAATGGCGCTTTAACCATTTTGGCCTCCTTTGGATGTCGCCGATCACTACAACAAAATAGATTTAGTATGGGTGGCGCAAAAAATCAATAGCCGGCAAACCCGCAAAAAGGACATGGTGGCCCATGAGACCGGATGGCCGTCATCTGTGCCGGTCGGGTGCTGCCCCGGCGCCCCTGATCCGTCGTGATGACCACCATGGCCTGCCGGGCTGTATTCTTTTAACATTGCATGCACTTGCCTGCTGTGCGGGATGGGGTGGTTTGAAGTCACGCCGGCCATGTGATAGGTATGGGGGCATATACGATTAATCGTCTGGCCCGATGTCTGCGTTCCGTGCAACCTATTATCCCGGGAGCATGCCGTGAAGACAACTTCGGTTTCGGCCGACCGGTTCACGATTGACAACGTCCGGGCCCGCCTTCTGGCGCCTTCCGGCGGGCCCGCCGATCGTATCATTCAGATCCGCAGGAACCCCATTTCCGGCCGCACCAGTCGAATTGCCTTCAGCCGGGCAGATGAAAAAGAGGCGGGGGCGGACCGGTTGCCGGCGGCGCCGCCGGATGCCGGGGAAACGGCGCACTGTCCATTTTGCCGGCCCCAGGTGCTGGTGCGCACCCCCCGGATGATTTCTCAACTCCACCCGGATGGACGGATGACCCGGGGAGATTCGCTTTTGTTTCCCAACCTGTTTCCTTACGGCCCCTATTCCGCGGTGAGCCTGTTCGACAACACCCACTTCGTTGAGATCGGTACGGCGGCAACAGGCACCTACACGGACTGCCTGATCAATTGCGCCGATTATCTGAGGCGGGTCCAACGGCACGATCCCGTCGCGACGTTCATGGCCATCACGCAAAACCACCTGCCATCGGCGGGCGGATCGATGGTGCATCCCCACCTGCAGATCCATGCCGACCGGATCGGCGCCAACCACCAACGGTTTCTGGTCGACAGGGCCCGTGATTACCAGCGCGGGTCGCAAGGGGGGATGCTGGGCGATTATGCGGCCCAGGAGATCGAGACGGGTGATCGGTATATCGGCAGTACCGGGCCGTGGGAATGGATGGCCGCCTTTGCGCCGGAAGGGTTTTTCGAGGTCTGGGCCGTGTATCCCGGCAGGACCTCCCTGCTGACCCTGGATGAAAGCGAATGGGGCTGCCTGGCCGACGGCATGATCCGGATTCAAAAGCTGTATCGCAGCCTGCACCGCAACGGGTATAATTTCGGCCTGTTCTCAATGGAAACGCCGCAATCCGCCCTGGAGTTGCGGGCCGTTATGCTGGTGCGCGCCAACTATGCCCCCTGGACCCGAAGCGACCACACCGGTTTCGAGGTGATGCTGGGCGATATGGCCACCTTCAGCGCACCGGAAGAAACCGCACGGATGGCCCGTGCCTTCTGGCCGCAACAGGGAGCAATCGGTCACCCCTAGTGCCCACCCATAAAGGCCAATTTGTTCGATATCTGCGTTGCGCTCAAAATTTAATCCTCGGAATATCAGCCATATGCCTGCGGTAAAATTTTTCGCGCGCCTTGATCTCGACCCAATTTGCCTATTTCTGGATGAACACTCTCCAACGTCTATATTCGGGAGACCAGTCCCGTGAATACCGCCCATAAAAGAATGAGGGCGGTGCCGGCCATGCACATTACCCCCAGAAGGCGGTGAAGCCGGTTTGCCCGTTTGCGCTCGTGGTATCCGGTGAGCAGCCCCAGAAGCATGCCGGCGGCCATGCCGCCCCCGTGTGCCCAGTTGTTGATTCCCGGCACCACCAGCCCGAACAGGACGATTCCCAGGGCCCAGCCACCCACCTGGCGGTATATGGCCCGCCCATAGATGCCGCCGCGACTTTTTCCGAAATACAGCGCCGCCCCGATGAGACCGCAAACGGCCGAGGACGCGCCGATGGTGAAGTTGACCCCGGCCAGATAAGAAAGCAGAAACCCGCCCACACCACTTAGCGTGTAAATCACCACCATGCGATGGGTGCCGTACTCACGAATGACCAGGGGGGCAATCTGGCGAAGTGCCAGCATGTTGAACACGATATGAAGGATTCCGCCGTGAAGAAAGGACGCGGAACCCAGTGTCCACCAGTGGTGCAGCCGATCGATGGGAATGGCGCCCGTGGCCCCCAGCCGGAGGAGCCCCTGGCTGTCCGGCGAGAGAAAGGTCATCGGGTTCCCCGACAGCTGAAATCCTCGGCTGCTGATCAGCAGGGAGAGCACGAACATGACGGCATTGGCTGCAATGATGGCATTGACGAGCCGGTCGCCGCTGTCGAATACCCGGGTGAAAACCGTGTTTTTCCACCGGGAACCCGGTTTCGGCAACCCGCAAAAGGGGCATGTCGTCTCGTCGGCACTCACCAGCCTGCGGCAGCCCGGGCACAGCAGGGCTTTTTTCCGGGAGGAGCGCCCGTCGACCATGGATGTCCTTTCTACCATTTCCACTGCACCGGATTCTCATCGATCAGACCGGTGACCGGGCGACTGATGCGATCCATCTCCGCCAGTTCCGCATCCGTGAGCAGGACCTCTGCCGCCTGGGCGTTGTCGACCGCCTGTCTGGCGTTGCGGGCTCCGGCGATGGCGCAGACGCCGGGCTTGGCGATCACCCAGGCCAGGGCCAGCTGGGCCATGCTGATGCCTTTAGCCTCGGCGATGGGGCGAAGGGCGTCCAATGCCTGCTGGACGTGCGGATAGACGTCGTCGTGGAACAGACGATTGCTGCTGCGGTGGTCCCCTTTTTCAAACTGGTGGGCCGGACCGAACTTGCCGGTTAGCAGTCCCTGTGCCATGGGCGAGTAGGCCAGGATGGTCACGTGATTTTGCTGGCACCAGGCCAGGGTCCCGGTTTCCACATGTCGCCACAGCAGCGAATAGGGCGGCTGGAGACTTTCGACGGGACCTATTTCGCAGATGGTTTTAAGCTGGTCGAGAGAGAAGTTGGATACGCCGATGGCGCGTATTTTCCCCTGGTCTTTGAGGTCCGTCAGTGCCCGCATGGTCTCTTCCAGGGGAACCTTCTTGCCGCCAAATGAGCCCGGGGGCCAGTGAATCTGATAATGGTCCAGGTAGTCGGTTCCCAGGTTTTTCAGGGAGCGGTTGCAGGCACCGACGACCTGGTCGTATTTCAGATGATTGGAAAACACCTTGGACATGATCACGGCCTCGCCCCGCCGGGTGCCGATGGCCTTGCCCAGCACTTTTTCCGAGTGTCCGTTTCCATAGACCTCTGCGGTGTCGAAGGTGGTGATGCCGGCATCCATGGCCGCCCGGACGGCTTTCTCGCTCTCCTTGTCATCGATCCCGGCCCACATGGCTTTGCCGGTCTGCCAGGTGCCCATGATGATCGGGGAAAGGCGGATCGTGGTTCTTCCCAATACGCGTGATTCCATTTTACCTCCCTTTTTTAACCGATGGCCGGCCGCAGGACGCTCCTGGTCTTCCGGCTTGACCAAAACCGTTTCGACCTCTACACTAGTGCGCCTTTGCGTCATTGGCAAGGAGAACCGTAAACAAGAGGCGGCCCTGTTGAAAGAGCGGCATAAAATCGCTGTCAGAACCCTGGTGGACGTTGTACTGCGAGCCGGCGACCTGGATATGCGTTTTGCCGCTCCCGGGCGCCCCCTCGAGGGCATTCGCGCCCACCAGAAAATTCAGCGCCAGCGGCCCGAGGGGTATCGTGCCGAGGTGCCGGTTTCATTGGATGTTGAAACGGCGGATCTGATCCTGGAGGTCGGCGGCCGCATCGATGGTGTTCTCGACAATGAGGGCGGCACCATCGTCGAGGAGATCAAATCCACCACCCGGGACCTGGAATCCATCGAAAAGGCCACCGATCCCTGCCATTGGGGCCAGGTCAAGGTCTACGCCTACCTGCTGGCAAAGGAGCAGGGGATACCGGCCGTGACCACGCGACTGACTTATTATCACCTGGACAGCGGCGACACCCTGGAACTGGTCGAGCGGATGACCGCTGACCGGCTGGAATCTTTTTTTCAACAGCTGGTCGACCGCTATCTGAAGTGGGCCGTGACCCTCGCCCGGTGGCGTCAACTCAGGGATGCCGGCATCCTTGCCCTGGATTTTCCCTTTCCCGCTTATCGAACCGGCCAGCGGCCCATGGCGGTGGCCGTTTACCGGGCCATCCGCGACGGCGGCCAGGCGCTCATCCAGGCTTCCACCGGAATCGGCAAGACCATGGCCGCGCTGTTTCCGGCGATCAAGACCATGGGGGAGGGCCACATCGATCGGATTTTTTTTCTCACCGCCCGCAACACCGGCAAGGCTTCCGCCCTCAAGGCCCTGTCTATTCTCCAGGAAAGGGGGCTTCGATTGAAAAGGGTCTCCCTGACCGCCAAGGACCGAATCTGTTTTTGTCCCGATGCCACCTGCAACCCGGATGTGTGCGCCTATGCGCGCGGGCATTTCGATCGGCTGCAGGCCGCCATGGATGACGCCTTTGTCCTGGACAATCTGGACCGCGATGCCATCGAGACCGTGGCCCGGTCCCATTGGGTCTGTCCTTTCGAATTCTCCCTGGAGCTTTCCCGGTGGGCGGATTGCATTGTCTGCGACTATAACTACGCCTTCGACCCCCGTGTTTACCTGAAGCGGTTCTTCGATGAGGAACACGGCGCGTATGCCTTTCTGGTGGACGAGGCGCACAACCTGGTGGATCGCTCCCGTGAGATGTTTTCCGCCCGATTGAGAAAATCCGAATTCCTCGAGCTCCGGCGGGCGGTGAAATCTCACCTGCCGGCGGTGTATCGGGCGGCGGGAAAGATCAACACCTGGATGCGCCATGCCGGAAAAGGCGCGCGGGAAGCCGGTGGCTTTCAATCCGAGGCCCGGCTTCCCGATGGCCTGGAACCCCTGCTGCGAGCCTTTTTACGCGTATCGGAACGCTGGCTGGCCAGGAATCAGCCGGCCTCGTATCGGGACATCGTCATGGACCGTTATTTCGGGACCAGTGGATTTTTGCGGGTATGGGATCAGTATGATGACAGCTACGTCACCTGCCGACAGGTGGCGGGCAGGGACCTGCAGGTCAAGTTGTTCTGCCTGGACCCTTCCGGGCACTTGAAACGGGCATTGAAACGCTCCCGGGCGACCATTTTCTTTTCCGCCACCCTGATGCCGGCAACCTATTTTCAGGACCTGTTCGGATGCGAGCCGACCGCTGTCAGACTGGCCGTTCCGTCTCCCTTCCCGCGTCGGCACCTGGAGGTCCTCATCGCCACGGGCATATCGACCTACTATGCCCAGCGGGAACAGAGTGTGGACCGCATCAGGGCATTGGTGCGGACGTTTATCCGCTCCAGAAAAGGCAACTACCTGTGTTTTTTTCCCTCCTATGAATACATGAACATGGTTGCCGGCCAATTTGAGGGAACCGAGGACGGCGTCCAGGTTCTGGTGCAGGACCGCGAAATGGATGACGCCGGCCGGGCGCGGTTTCTCGAGCGCTTTTCGGCAGAAAACGACCGGACCCTGGTCGGTTTTGCCGTCATGGGGGGGATTTTCGGAGAGGGGATCGATCTGGTGGGCGACCGGCTCAGCGGGGCCGTCATTGTGGGGGTGGGATTGCCGGCCATCTGCCCGGAAAGGGACCTGATTCGCCGGTATTTCGATGGACAGGGGGCTGGATTCGACTTTGCATACCGGTATCCGGGCATCAACCGGGTGCTTCAGGCCGCCGGTCGGGTGATCCGGACCCATACGGATCGTGGTGCCATTTTGCTGGTGGACCGGCGATTTTTCAGCCCCGGCTACCAGCAGCTGCTGCCCGTTCACTGGTCCGCCGCAGTCGTTCGATCAGAACGGCAACTGGCCGCACGCCTCCACCGGTTCTGGTCATCCGCCGTCTGACAGGGGCGATGCCGGTGCAATCATGCGCCGCCGGGCACCGGATCCAACCTTGGCCGCTTTGCTGTTATTTTTTTGGCCGCGTTCCGTTGGGGGGCTGATCGGACGGCGTTCCCAGGCAATGCGCCCGCCAGTCGCAGTCGATCATGTCACAGTCGGCATTGCCCCTTCGGAAACAATCCGTCATGCCCGCCGTTCTCTGCAGACTCCGGACCATGGCGATAACATCGACCTGCCCGCCACGTGGGGTCTTTTTTCCGGGGGAGTTGGCCCGGGGCATCTCGCCGGATCGGTCACTGGAACGATAAGGCACCTGGTTCTCTGGAACGGAAGATCGATGCTGATCCATCTTCGGTGGCTCTTTTGGGGTTGGTGTTAACATGTTTAATCGCTGATCGGCACCGGCCATGGACAGGAGCCGTTTCAATGACCCGGGTTTGTCCGCCGGGCGGATACGATTGAAACGCGTCGACGCCATGACCGGCATGGCTGCGGGTAGACTGCCGGCAATCCCTGCTGCACGGACCGTTCGCCAAATTCCCGGCTGCGACCGACGCAACGTGCAGAGAACCGTCGTTGACCGGCGGCCGGCGGATGCGCTAATACGGGCTCATGGCGGCAGAAGAGGGCGATTTGATTTGATAACGGCTTTCCTCGGTGCAATCGATGGCACTGTAACAGATATTTTTTGCGGTCATCAGATGAAATTCCTGAACGTCGTGCAGGATTTTGCAGTTTTTCAGACATTCATCCTTCGGGTCGTTCCTTCTTTCACAGGTTTTGCATGGAGAAGATATCATCTTATTCTCCTTTCATGGCAATCTTCCTGCCATTTTTTGAATTTAAAAGAAGATGGTACCCGTTGTAACCTACCTGTCGACTGTCCACTGGATATTTTTCGGATATCCTCACAAAATGAACCGGTATGCCACCCCGTTAGCCACCGGCTCTTCTCTGGTTACCCATAATATCGGCTTAAAACAAAAAGTCTATAGGGCAGCTTCTTCATTTTTTTAGGATTTTTTACCATATCCCGGGAGAAAATCCCGGGTGCGGGAAAGGCGGGGGGGGTGAGAAGGGGAACCCTATTGGCGACGCCGGGATGAGTGCTTCGGGCGGGGGAACGCACGATTCGCATTGACGTCGGGTTGAGGACTTGCCGGGGGCTCAATCCTTGTTGTCCTTTGAGGCGGCGGGCGGCTGACCCGGCGTCGATGATGATACGAGTCACTCTTTCCAAAGGTCGATATCGATGAGCCCCAATTTGGCGGCATATCGCACCAGGTCCATGGCGGAGTGCAGATCAAGTTTTTTCATGATGTTGGACCGGTGGTTCTCGACGGTTTTTATGCTGATGCAAAGCTGGTCGGCGATTTCCGATTTGGGATGGCCCTCGGCGAGCAGTCGCATAATTTCCTGTTCTCTGGGGGTGAGCCGGCCATAGTCCGTATCGCTGACCCGCGCCTCACGAACCGGCGATTTCATCAGCCGAGACACCACTTCGTGAGAAATAGAACTGTCCAGGAAATACTCCCCTGCAGTGACGGAGTGAAGCCCCTGGACCAGCCTGCCGGCGGCGGATTCCTTGACGACGTACCCGGTTGCACCGGCTTGAAACGCTTCCACAATGTAGTCGATTTTCGAATGCATGCTGACGATCATCACCCGCGTGTCCGGGAGCGCCTCCCGGATCCGGCGGGTGATCTGCATGCCGCTTTCATCGGGAAGCGAAATGTCCACCAGGGCCACGTCCGGCTTGATCTTTTTGGCCATGGCGTACCCATCGCGTGCGTTTCCGGCTTCGCCTTCGACCACAAAGTTGGGGTCGCCGGCAATGATGGCTTTCAGGCCTTCTCTGAACAGCGGGTGGTCATCGACGATCAGAATGCTCTTCTTGGAAGCCACTGGCTTTCTCCTTCAATGGGATTTCTATCAGAATATAGGTGCCTTTTGCGGGTCTGGACTGGATGTTGATTTTTCCACCCAGAAGACCCACCCGTTCCACCATGCTTTGCAGGCCCATTCGCTTTTCTTTCAATGCCCGTCTTCGCCGGTCATTCACATCAAAGCCTTTGCCATTGTCTTTGATGCGGATAACGATATCCGGCGAAGACGCGACCAGCCGGATCGTCGCCCGGTCGGCACCGGCATGCCGTTTGATGTTGTTCAGGGCTTCCTGGATCAACCGGTAGATGTTGATTTCCGTTTCATATTCCAGGTCAAGCTCATCCACACCGGCTGCCGCGAAATCAATTTCCACGCCGTTGGATTTGGAAAAATCCTCACAATACAGGTAAAGGGTTCTTACCAGGCCCAGCTGGTCCAGGCCGGGGGGGCGCAGGTCATAGGCCATATCCCTGACCGAGGCAATGGACCGCTGCAGAAGGCCGGATAGCTGGGAAACCTTGCTGGTGATGGCTGCCGGCTGGTCCTTGAACAGGGTTTCCAGGCTGATTTTCAGGGTGGACAGATCCTGGGCAATGTGGTCATGCAGGTCCCTGGATATCTTCAAACGCTCATTTTCCTGGGCTTTGATTAATTGATGGGTGAGCGACTGTACCTGGTCCTGGGCCTGTTTGCGCTGGGTGACATCGATGCCGACGCTCAGGATCTCATTGATTCGGCCGGTTTTGTCGCGGACGGGTTTGTTGGTCCAGGCAATCCAGGCGCGCGAGCCATTGCGACGGACATTCTCGATTTCATTGGTGGGGTATCGTTCCGGGTATTTCAGGAAGTCCATCATCAGGGAGCGATAGTCCCGGCCGGCGGATGAACGCCATGGAATGATGCTGCCCAGAATATTTCGTCCAATGATCTCCTTCTCGGGAAAGCCGAAAAATCTCCGGGCATATTCATTGAAGAAGGTGATGTGCCCCAAGGGATCGTATCGAATGATGATGCTGTTGGTATTTTGCACCAGTTCCCGGTATTTGGCTTCGCTGCGACGCAGGGCGGCTTCGGATTTTTTGCGGGCGGTTACATCCCTTGCTATGGTGTGGGCGCAGGCTTTGCCTGCGATCACGATCTTGCGGCTGCTGAATTCCGTATAGATGGTGCGGCCGTCTTTTCTGGCAATTCTGGCCTCGCCGGAGATGGATTGACCAGACCAGATCCGTTTGAAGTAGTCACTGTGTCGCTCGGGGTCGACCCTGGCATACAGATCGAAGAGTTTAAGCCGCTTGAGTTCATCCGGCCCGTATCCGGTCAACTGGGAGGCGCTGCGGTTAAAAATCAGGATGGCCCCATCCGCCGCGCTGATGAAAATAGCATCCCGCGATCCGTCGAATATGATGCGATGCCGTTCCTGGCTTTCTCTTAACGTTTTTTCAATCTTCTTGCGGTCCTCGATTTCATTGAGCAGGTGTTCGTTGATCAGCGTGAGGTCACGTGTCCGCGAGCGAACCCGTTCCTCCAGGTTGCGGCGGTGCCGTTCCAGCTCCTGTTCAGCTTCCTTGCGCTCATGAATGTCAACGATCATGCCGAATTTGGAAATGGTCCCGTCCCGACGAAACAAAGGGGTGTCGATCACATAATACCATCGCTGGTCTTTGGGGCTCTTAATCTCCCAGCGAACGGTTTCGCCCTTGAATATCCGGTCATTGCAGCACCAGGGACACACCTCGTCCAGGTTGTGCAGCACCTTGTAGCAGCGATGGCCCGTGCCGTCATAACCCGTTCGCTGGATCAGCCGCTGGTTCATGAACTCCACGCGGTAGTCCTTGGTGCTCACGTAAACGAAACCGTCAAATGCCTGAATAATGGCAGAAAGCTGAAGATCCCGTTCCTTGAGGACATCCCGGGCGGGCCGGTGGCCGGCGGCAGGGGTTTCGACGGCAAGCCGACCCCGGTAATCGGGCGGGTATTCCTTTGCCGGCAGGGCAAGGTGTTTCAATCGGTTCTGCGTGTCCATCCGGATGACTCCCGTGCTGGCTGACAATCGATAATGGGGGGGATGTGCCCGTCCATGAATGGCCCGCTGGCCTGATTGCAGACGGACACAATTCAAAAAGTTATCCCAGAACCCTGATTTGTAAAAGAAAAAACTTTGAAAAAAATAAAATATTCGTTAGAACATCTCCAACCGTCAAAAAGGCAGGCGCCTGTGGTGAAGGATAATCGAGCCAGGGAAAGACAGGGGGATCGCACCGGCGACATCAAACGGGCCGTCTCGGCGTACGCCCAGAGTGAGAAGGTGAAGTCGGGATTGATCTGGATCTGTCAGATTGCCGACCAGGTGGCCGCCATGGAGGGCCCGGGGCGGCAGCAGGGGGTTCTCCTGCTTCAAACCCTGGCCCACATGGTCGCCGACGAATCGGACCTGGCCGGCAGCGTTACCAATGACCGCCGCTGGCACGAGATCGGTCAGAAAATCAACATGGCACTGGTGATGATCAATTCCGGAGTCCCGCAGGAAACCACCTTTCACCTGACCCAGGCCCTGACCCGGGTCACCCGCATAGGCGGCCAGGCGGCGGCGGTGTTGAAGGAAAACAACCTTTTTTAGGCGGCGTCCATGACCGTCCGTCTCGTAACCTTGACTGCGGGCTTCCCGGATGAGGGCGCCTGCATTACGAAAGCCCGGTCCAAAGCGGCTCCCCAATACCGGAGGACAAACAGCGGCATGAAAGATAAAGTCGGAATCTATTACTATCCCTTCCCTGAAAACAAACGGGTGCGCATGTATGTGCGCGAAAAGAGCGGGGAGGTTGAATTCAGGATGAAAAACGAGGACGACCCGAGTATCTGGAACGATCATGGCTGGGTTCCCTATGGTGCGATTCAGCAGGCCCGGGTGCTGTACGATAAACGCGGTGGCTTCGATCCCAACCGGGCCTATGACATACAGATCGCGAAGGTACTGGTTCAGGACAACGGATAGGGGTGTTCAACCGCCCATGCAAGCTCCCACCCCTTGTTTTCGGGCAGGCCCTCAAGGCGGCGCCGTGACGTAAGGGCATCGGCAGGGATGACGGCTCCTCCGGGGTGTTTATCCCGCTGCGGTCCCATCGGGCGGCCGGGGACAGATATCATGGTTTTTCAGGGAGTAGCCGGACTGGCGGCGTTTCTCCTTCTGGCGTGGCTGATGGGGGAACATCGCAGACAGGTTTCGTTGAAACTGATTGCAACGGGTATCGGCGTCCAGTTGGTTACGGGCCTGATCCTGCTGAGGCTGCCTGTTTTCAGGCAATTTTTCATGATCCTGAACGACGGGGTCATGGCCCTTGAGGCGGCCACCACGGCCGGCACCTCGTTTGTGTTCGGTTTCCTCGGAGGCGCTGCGCTGCCCTTTGCCGAGGCCTTTCCAGGTGCTTCCTTCATCCTGGCGTTCCGGGCCCTGCCGCTGGTTCTGGTGATCAGCGCCTTGTCCGCACTGTTGTTTCACTGGCGCGTTCTTCCCCTGGTGGTCAGTGGATTTTCCTGGTGTCTTCGAAAAACCATGGGGCTGGGCGGTGCCGAGGGATTGGGGGTGTCGGCCAACGTGTTTGTGGGCATGGTCGAATCCCCGCTTTTTGTGCGGCCGTACCTGGAGAAGATGACCCGCAGCGAGCTGTTTGCCCTCATGACGGCGGGTATGGCCACCATCGCCGGTACCGTGATGGTGCTCTACGCCAGTATTCTGGGCGACGTCATTCCCGGTGTCATGGGCCATATCCTCACCGCTTCCATCATCAGCGTTCCGGCCGCGGTCACCGTGGCCAAAGTCATGGTTCCCGAAACCGCCTCACCCACCGGCGGCGAACTGGTGGTGGACCAGCCGGACGCCGGCAGCATGGATGCCGTCACCCGGGGTACCCTCCAGGGCGTCGAACTGCTGATCAACATCATCGCCATGCTGATTGTGCTGGTGGCCCTGGTTCATCTGGCCAATACGCTGTTGGGGCTGTTACCCGACATCGGGGGGCAGGCCATCACTCTCCAGCGGGTGCTGGGGCGGATCATGGCGCCGTTGGCCTGGCTCATGGGGGTGCCCTGGCAGGAGGCGCCGGCCGCCGGCGGCCTCATGGGCGTCAAAACCATCCTGAATGAATTCCTGGCCTACCTGGAACTCAGCCGGCTGCAGCCGGGTACACTGAGCGACCGCAGCATGCTGATCATGACTTACGCCATGTGCGGGTTTGCGAATCCCGGCAGTCTGGGGATCATGATCGGCGGGCTGGGCACCATGGCCCCGGGCCGGCGCAGCGAGATCGTCTCCCTGGGCCTGCGGTCGGTCGTTGCCGGCACCCTGGCCACCTGTATGACCGGCGCGGTGGTGGGTATTCTGGCCGGTTAGACAATATGATATGGTTCAACGGCACCGGCAGGAAGCCCTTCCCGGGCCTGTTTTTCGACGCTGATCCAACCCTTCCGAGTCAGACGGAAAACCGTTGAAGCACCTGCTTGACGACGTTGCCGTCGACCGACGCACCAAAGTGGGCCATGATGGGGCCCATGGCCTGCATTTTATTCTTGAAATCGGAAAAATCGATATTGGCGGTGATCCACCGGCGGATTTCATCTTCCGAAACCATTTGAGGCAGGTAGGCCTCGATAATTTCGATAAAGGCGGATGTCTCTTCCCCCCGCCCGCTTTTTTCAAGCATCTCTTTTTCCGATTTAATCAGCTTTTTGAGTATTTTGATGATTTCGTCATCGGAAAACTGTTTCTGGTCCAGGCGGGCCATTTCTCCCATGATGACCCTGAGCGTATCTTTTCTGGCCTCGTCACGTGCCTTCATGGCCGATTTCAGATCTGTTTTAAGCCTATCTTGAAGTGTCATCGAAATGTTCCTTTCCCAGGAATCGGGGAGGTAAATAGGTCGTGTCCCCCCAGGTGAAGCGGACGTCGTCATGTCCGTCGATATCTATATCGATCAGGATGTGGCCATAGTCCGCATAGTGCTGAAAGGACAGGGCGACCACCGACGGGTCGAAGGGTGGCGCAATTTCGGCCTCCAAGTGCAATACGGCCTGGCGGCGGATGCCATGGCAGACGACCCGGTCATCCTTTTTCAGTTGATCGATGGGTTCAGGGGCATAAAAACTCAGCTGCAGCGAATCGGGGTCGACGGATACCGGTGTGCCGTCGATTTCAAAGCCGATGGTTGCCAGTGCTTTATCGAGGGTGGGCCGGTCGGCAAAAACGAGCCCCATGGCATGATCCAGGTCATCCACGGACCACCAGTTGTCCGCTTGGAAAACCGACCGCAACAATTCCGGGTTTTCGTACCACAGGGACTGGACATCCCGGCTCAGGCCGGCGCCGTGGGCATCCATATGATTTTGCTGGTCCGCCGTGATGCGTCCCATGCACAACTCAAGAAACGCCCCTTCCCATCGAAGGGCCACCCGTTTTTTCTTCATTTTTTCACCGTTTGAACTGTCGTTGTGAAGGATCCCGTCCGTAAACGCCAAACTGGTGCCGCTATCCGGGCCGGGAGGAAACTGAATCGCCGGCATCGGGTTGACCGTCGGCAGATAAAATTTCAAGCGTGGCCAGGATGTCGTGTAAATTAACCGTCTTCGGACGGGCACCACTGTCTCAGTGGCCGGCGCTTTTGTCAAGAAAATTGCTGGGTAGATATAAGACCCTGCATTTATGCTATTTTTGTCGATACCCGGCTTGCCAAGGGGCAAAGACACGTTTATACTCTCATTGCATGCCGGCATCCGGAAAACGCGACTGGGACTGCTCCCGGTCTGGTCAGCAGCCGCCTCTTGACACCGGGTTGCAACCGGTTGCAGGGCATCAAGGCCGGGCCAACGGAGAGACGCCCCCGTGGGGCGGGTTGCCGTCCGGAAACACGTGCCGATAACCGCTGTTTCAGCGCCGAATATACCGGGGCCGGCCAAACCGGCACTGGTTTCCGGGGCGAAGCGACATGGGAAAACGCGATGCGACTGTTATTGATTGAAGACGACGAAAAAATAGCCTCCTTTGTCAAAAAAGGGTTCAAGGCCGAGGGCTTTGCGGTCGACCACGCCCCGGACGGAACGTCCGGGCTGGACCTTGCGCTTACCGAACCCTACGATGCCGCCGTGGTGGACATCATGCTGCCCGGATTGGACGGCCTGTCTCTCATCGGGCGGATGCGTCGGGAAAAGGTTATGACACCGGTGATTATTCTCAGCGCCAAAAGTGCCATCGATGATCGGGTCAGGGGACTGCAAACGGGCGGTGACGACTATCTGAGCAAACCCTTTGCCTTCTCGGAACTGCTGGCCCGGGTTCAGGCGTTGATCCGGCGTGCCAGCGGCGCCAAGGAGCCCACCCGACTGACCTGTGGCGATCTGACCATCGACATGCTGACCCGCGAAGTTCGCCGCGGCGGGGTAAAGATCGATCTGCAGCCGCTGGAGTACTCCCTTCTGGAATACCTCATGCGAAACGCCGGCCGGGTGGTGTCCAAGACCATGATCATGGAGCACGTCTGGGATTACCATTTCGATCCGCAGACCAATGTCGTTGAGGCGCGGATCTGCCGGCTCCGCGACAAGGTGGACAAGGGGAGCAACGAAAAACTGATCCATACGGTCCGCGGGGTGGGGTATGCCCTTCGCCGGAATGCTTAAACTGCCCCGAACTCTTTCCTTCCGTTTAACCCTGTGGTACGGGGTTATTTTCTCATTGCTGTCATGCATGGCGTTTGTTTTCTTTTATGTGTTGATCTCCACCCATCTGAGACAGCGGCTGGACAGCCGGCTTTCCGAAAAGATCTCTGAATTCGGCGCCATTTACAACATCCAGGGGCTTGAGGAGGTCAAGGCCGCTGCGCTCCTGGAATCCCAGGCGGCTGGTGAGAAGAAAATCTTCTTTCGCCTGTTGTATGCCAGCGGGGTCGCTTTTTCTTCATCCAATATGTCCTATTGGAAGGAGATCGGGATCAACAGGCGTGCCGTCAACCGGCTGGTGAAGGGCCATTCGCGGGTTTATGAAACCCTGGCGATTCCCGGCCGCCCCGATCGGGTGCGCATCGTATATGGTATCATCGGCAGGGGGGTCGTGGCCCAGCTGGGCTATTCCATGGAAAACGATACGGCCTTTATCGGCATCTTTAAGAAGATCTTTCTGGTCACCATGTCCGTGTTGATTCTGACGGCAGTGCTGGTCGGCTGGTTCATGGCCAGGCGGGCCCTTTCCGGCGTCGAAGCGGTTACCCGGACGGCGCAGCAGATTTCCGAATCCGAACTTGGCCGGCGGGTACCGATCATGGCACGCCACGAGGAGATCGACCAGCTGGCACTGACCTTCAACCAGATGCTGGACCGTATCGAAAAACTGGTCGTCGGGATCCGTGAGATGGGTGACAATATTGCCCATGACCTGAAAAGTCCGGTGGCCCGAATTCGCGGGATGGCTGAACTCAGTATCTCCGGCGCCCCGGACGGCGGGGGGGACCTGACCCTGGCCGGCAACACCATCGAAGAGTGCGATCGGCTCCTGGATATGATCAATACCATGCTGTTCATCTCCAAAACCGACGCCGGTGCCGGTGGCGACGCCCTGGAACCGGTGAACCTGGCAGACGTGGTCCGGGGGGCGGTGGCGCTTTTTGGCCCCCTGGCTGAAGACAAAGGGCTTGCCCTGACCTGCGACGTTCCTGAGACGTTGATGGTGCAGGGAGACCTGAAGATGCTTCAACGGGCGATGGCCAACCTCGTTGACAATGCCATCAAGTATACACCGGCGCCGGGCAACATTGACATTCGTGGCGTTCATGATAAAGGTATTGAAAAGATTAACATTTTCGTAAAAGATGATGGTATCGGGATCGGCGCCGGGGATCTGCCCAGAATTTTCGCCCGGTTTTTTCGATGCGACCAGAGCCGGGCAACCGGAGGTTACGGGCTGGGATTGAGTCTGGCCAGGGCAATTGCCACTGCCCATGGCGGAGAAATTAATGCCGAGAGCACACTAGGAAAAGGAAGTACGTTTACCCTGTGCCTGCCCCCCGATGGCAAGACGTTGAAATGAATCGAATCCATATCCTGAATCCGGCTTGTCCCTGCTGCCTGCATGCCGTTTGATTTACCCATACCCGGCGGTGATCGATGAACCTGGCCAAGAATAAAATCGATGTTGCCATCCCCTACAGCATGATCCAGGTCAGCCTGAATCCGTTGACCCTGGATTTTACGGGGCGGGACCAAACCCTGGAAAAGCCCTTCAGGCGCGCCTACTTTTCCAATTCCCTGGATCATGTGCGACGGTGCAAGCTCTACGCAATTCTCTTTTTCAGCATTTTCGGCATCCTGGACGCCTATGTGTTTCCGGAACAGAAATTCCAGTTGTGGTTCATTCGCTATGTGATGGTGTGCCCCGTGTTTCTCGTGGGGTTGATTTTTTCCTACACCGATGTTTACCGGCGGTTTTGGCAGCCGATCAATGCCTTCTATATCATAGTCACCGGCGTTGCCTACATAGCCATGGTGGTGATCACGCCCGCGCCCGAATCCTACTTTTACGGAGTCGGTACCATTTTTTGCGTTTTTTTCGGATATACCTTTATTCATGCCCGATTCGTGACCGCTTCGATTGCCGGTTTTTTCGTGGTCGGCGGCTACCAGGCAGCCATGATGTGGCTTATGGATGCCAGTGATGTGATTCAACTGATTTACGGCGCCCATTTTCTGGGGATCAATCTGCTGGGGATGCTGATTTGCTACTCCATCGAGATCCACCAGCGCAAAAGTTTTTTCCTGAATTACCTGTTGGAAAAGGAAAAAGAGAAGACAGAGCAGATCAACCGCAACCTGGAAAAACGGGTGGAAGCGCGCACTGCTGCGCTCCAGCGAATCAACCGGGATCTGAACAAAGAGATCCGCGAGAGAAAGCAGGCCGAGGGACGGGTCCGCGCCAGCCACGAGCAGCTCGAAACGATACTCGACAGCATTGATGCCGATATCCACCTGTCGGATATGGAAAGCAGGCGCATTCTGCTGGCCAACCGGCACATGAAAAAAAACTATGGCGACGATATCGTGGGGCAGGTCTGCCATCAGGCGGTCATGGGGCAGGAGCAGCCCTGCCAGCAATGCAAGGCGCACATGCTGGTGGACGAAAACGGCCGACCCGGGGAAGGCCGTTCCTGGGAGGAAAAAAATCCGGTCAACGGCCGCTGGTACATCATCTATGCCCGGGCCATCGTGTGGGAAGACGGCCGTATTGCACAACTTCAGGTCGCTACGGATATCACGGCCATGAAAGAAATGGAATCGCGTCTTCAACGGGCACAGAAAATGGAGGCGATCGGCACACTCGCAGGGGGGGTGGCCCACGATCTGAACAATATCCTGTCGGGGCTGGTGGGCTACCCGGAACTGCTGCTCTTGGACATTCCCGAAGGCAGCGATGCGCGAACCATCGTTGAAACCATCAAAAACTCGGGTGAGAAGGCCGCGGCCATTGTTCAGGATATGCTGGCCCTGGCGCGGCGGGGGGTGCCGGTTAACGACGTGGTCAGTCTGAACCGCATCGTCCGGGACTACCTGGACAGCCCTGAACTGGCCAAACTCAAATCGGTTCATTTTCAAGTGACGATAAGGGCGGATCTGGAGCCGACGGTGTTCAATATTGTCGGCTCCGCGGTGCATCTTGGAAAAACCGTTATGAACCTGGTCACCAATGCTGCTGAAGCCATTCCCCATGTCGGGGAAATTACCATCAGCACCCGCAACTGCTATATGGACCGCCCGATGCACGGATTCGAGACCGTTCCCGAAGGCGAATATGTACGCCTCCGGGTGGCGGATACCGGTATCGGAATTCCGATGCGAAACCTGGAACGCGTTTTTGAGCCCTTTTATACCAAGAAAAAAATGGGCCGGAGCGGAACCGGTCTGGGAATGGCAGTGGTGTGGGGTACCGTGAAAGATCACCATGGTTTCATTGACGCCCGCAGTGTGGAAGGCCGGGGGACCGTATTCGACCTCTATTTTCCTGTTTCCCGGCAGGATCTGGAAGCCGAGGCTGAGGTCCTGCCCCTCGATCGATACCGCGGCGCGGGCGAATCCGTTCTGGTGGTGGATGACATCAAAGAACAGCGCGACATGGCTGCATTCATGCTCAACCGCTTGAATTACCGGGTTGATACGGTTGCCAGCGGACAGGACGCGGTTGATTTCATCCGCAGGGCCGCGGTGGATATCCTGGTCCTGGACATGATCATGGATCCCGAGATGGACGGCCTGGAAACCTATCGCCAGATTCTGGCCATCGCTCCAGGCCAGAAGGCCATTATCGCCAGTGGCTTTTCCGAGTCACAGCGTGTGCTGGAGGCCCAGCGCCTGGGGGCCGGCCGGTACATCAAAAAACCCTACCGCATGGAGCAGATCGGCATGGCACTGAAGGAACAACTGGCTGCCGCGCCCGCCGACAACCGCTCTTGACCCCCAATGCCCAATGCCGGAACAGATGGGCAGGTGCCCAGTCTTTGACAGCCCCGCCAACCGTCCCCTATCGGTGTCACGATCCATCCCACGTCCCCGGGGAATGCATAAGTGTTTTTCATTACATTGGATTCGCAAGTTTTGACATGGGGCTTTTTACGGAGCCGCCTGAAATGCGACTTTTAACCGGCCATCAATGATTACCAATCGGTAATCTTTCCGTCATCTTGCCGTAAGCCTGCCGGTTTATGTTGGTCGCATTAAAATCGTTCACGTGTTCCATGCCTTGTGCGTGAAATCTTTTCAGGATTCAAAAGGAGGTCGGATATGATCGAGATCAAAAAAGCGGTTCAGACGTTTTTCCTTTTTTTAGGGGTGTTGGGTGCGGCAGCATTGATATCCACGGGCACACCGGGGACTCGAACGGCGTACGCCTTCTCCGCGCCGGAAAGTTTCAGCGAACTGGCCGAAGCCGCCAGACCCGGAGTGGTAAACATTCGAACCGTGAAAACCATCAAAGGCGGCAGCCCTGTTTTCCGGCATTTTTTCGGCAACCCCTTCGGCGGCAAGCAAAACCCCTTTGATGAATTTTTCGGTCCGTTCCAGGGAGATGGCCACCAGCGGGATTTCAAGCAGCGCAGCCTGGGCTCCGGATTTATTATCGATGGCGACGGGTTTATTGTTACCAACAATCACGTGATCGAGGATGCCGATCAGATCAAGGTGATCCTGTCGGATGACAAGGAATTCGATGCAGAAATGGTGGGGCGTGATCCCAAGACAGACCTGGCCCTGATTCGCATCAAAGGGGCCAAAAATCTCAAACCCCTCGAACTTGGGAATTCCGAACGACTGAAAGTGGGGACCTGGGTGGTGGCCATCGGGAGTCCTTTCGGCCTGGAGCAGACCGTCACGGCAGGTATCGTCAGTGCCAAGGGCCGCATCATCGGTTCGGGACCCTATGATGATTTTATCCAGACCGACGCTTCCATCAACCCGGGCAACAGCGGCGGTCCGCTGCTCAATATGGATGGCGAGGTGGTGGGTATCAATACGGCCATTATCGCCAGCGGGCAAGGCATCGGCTTTGCCATTCCCATCAACATGGCCAAAGGAATTATCGACCAGCTCAAGGACAATGGAGAAGTCACCCGTGGCTGGCTGGGCGTGGGTATTCAGGACCTGACTCCGGAACTGGCGGAGTACTACGACCTCAAGGCTGAAAAGGGTGTCCTGGTCACCCAGGTCTTCGAAGGCGATCCGGCGGACAACGCCGGGGTCAAAGTCAACGACATCATTCTGTCCGTGGACGGGAAAAGCGTATCGACCGGACGGGAGCTGTCCGCCAAGATCGCCAACACGCCGGTGGGCAGCAAGACCAGGCTCGAACTGATACGCGACGGGCGGGAAAAAAGCCTGACGGTGACGCTGGCCAAGCGGGACGATGATGAGAAAATCGTCGCCTCGCGGAGTCGGGGAAACGATGAGCTGGGCATCGAAGTGACCGATCTGGATTCGGACATTGCCCGGCGCTTCGGCATCGACGCTAAAGAAAACGGCGTGCTGGTCACGGATGTGAAGGACGAGAGCCTGGCCCAGGCGGCCGATCTGCGTCCCGGCGATATTATCAAGGAGATCAATCGAAATGCCGTGAAAGACCGGAAGGGCTTTGTCCGGCTGATGAAAAAGAACGATGACAGTGACACCGTTCAACTGCTGGTCAAACGGCGCAACGCCGGATACCTGGTGCTGAAGATCGAACGGGAATGACAGCCGTGATCGCGCCATGCAATCGGCGGACTCGGACATAGGGTCCGGGACCGCCGGTTTTCATGGCGCACGGATGCCGGAAAGGCTGTCGTGATCGGGCCTTGACATGATCGGAAAACGGAACTAAGTTGCAAAAAAAAAGCGGACCATGGCAGGCGCCCAGGGCGCCTGCGGCATGTGCCCGACCCAGAAAGGATAAAGTGATGCCGGTTTATGAGTTCCAGTGCAAATGTGGTCATATTACCGAAGAGCTGGTGCGGATGGATACCAAAACGGTCGAGTGCCCCAAATGCCACGGTAAAGCCAAGAAGATACTTTCCGCGTGCAGCTTCGAACTGAAAGGCGGCGGATGGTATGCTGACGGGTACGCCTCGTCGAAAAAAAAATAGCCGGCATCGCCCCGTTTTCCCCAGCCGGAAACCGGGGCTGCCAAGATGTTTCCCACCTGCTTTGTTTTCTTTGTCTTAACATCTGGATGGTCACCTGTAGCCATTGCCAGCTGTTTGCCGGCAGCTTCGTTGCATGACGATTTTTTATGCCTCTCGCCATCAATAGAACCATACCTTATTCAGAACAATGCGTCGGTTTTATTTTTGTTCCTCCCCTGTCTGTTCACCAGGGAAACCGTTTTCTCAACAACCAGGAGGTGACATGAAGCAGGAGCCAATCCATGGGATCGAAGCCTTGACGGCGTTTGCCATCAACGCCATCCGTGATGCCGGCCAGGCGGCAATGGACAGCTATGGCAAGGGCCGGGGGCCGGCCAAGTTCGATGAAGGACTGGTCACGCAGGCCGAGCTGCAGATCAACAAACGTTTCCGGCAGGCGGTGGACAACCAGTATCCGGACCACCGGATGTTTACCAGCAAAACGCCGGATACCGCCTACACCCATGACAGCCGGCGATACATGTGGATCTTCGACCCCATCGACGGGGTGGATAATTACCAGGCCGGCATTCCCATCTGGGGAATGTCTCTGGCGCTCTTGGAAAATTTCTGGCCGGTGTTCGGCGCTTTTTACATGCCGGCCACCGGGGACCTGTTTCATGCCCGGGCCGGAGGAAAGGCTTTCTGGGGAGAGAACCGGATCCGGATGACCGATGACCGCCCCCTTGACGATGAAAGCCTGATGTTCACCTTTTCGAGATTTCACCAGCACTACGTTTCCCGGTTTCCGGGAAAGATCAGGAATCTGGGATGTACCGGCGCACACCTGTGTTACGTGGCCATGGGGAGAGCGGATGCGGCGGTGACGGCCAACGAGTCCTTCCAGGACCTGGCTGCCACCCGGATGATTGTCGAGGCTGCCGGCGGGAGGCTCTATAAAGCCAGCGGCGAAAAGTTTTACCTCAACGACTATCTCAACGGAGAACGGATCGACGAACACCTTCTGGTGACCGCACCGGGCAACTGCCGGGCCGCTCTGGACTGCCTGGAAAAGCGCCGCTGACATGCGTTCGCCGTAATGGCTCAGTCGGCATCGTCATCGGCTGCGATGCGGGTGTTTTCCATCCGGTAGATCATTACGCAAACGCACAGACCGGCCGCAAAAAGCGCACAGAACAAAAGGAAGCTGTCCGAAGCTTTCCTCCAGGACAGATAAAACAAAAACGAAATGATCATCAGTAGCTTGGTGTTCACGGATGTCCCTGGGCCCTAAAGGTGAGGTCGTTGTTGTCCTGTAGTGCGTATCGGCCTTTTTTTTTCAATCTTGACCTCCTTTTTTCCAAAAACAGGCGTCCATGCCCCCGGAGCCTGATGAGGGCGGTTATTACGGGGCGAGTACCCAAGGAGACAAATCCATGGACAGGGCAACCCGCAGGGTCATCGATGTTTTTGAACGGATTAACCGGATTCCCCGCTGTTCGAAGCAGGAACAGCAGGTTTCCCGGTGGCTTCGGCAGTGGGCCGCGTCCAGGGATCTGGAGGCGCAAACAGACAGCGCCGGCAACCTGGTGGTGCGGGTGCCGCCCTCAGACGGGTTCGAGCAGGCGCCCATCGTCATTCTTCAGGGACACATGGACATGGTCTGTGAAAAACGGGCCGGCTCCGGTCACGACTTTTCCAAAGACCCGATCCGTATGGTCCGGGAGGGCTCCTGGCTCAGCGCCCGCGAGACCACCCTGGGAGCAGACAACGGGATTGCCATTGCCATTGCCCTTGCGCTGGTGGATGATCCGGACATCTCCCACCCGGCTCTGGAACTGTTTTTTACCGTGGAGGAGGAGACCGGCCTGACCGGCGTGCTGAACATGACGCCTTCCCTCCTGAGGGGTAAAATCCTCGTCAACCTGGATTCGGAGGATGAAGGTGTTTTTGTGGTCGGGTGCGCGGGGGGGCGAAACACCACCATCGATCGACAACTGGATCTTCAGGCCATAGACGGCGGATACGAGCTGCTGGGCGTGTCCGCCCGGGGCATGCGAGGCGGGCACAGTGGCATCGACATCGCCAAACACCGCGCCAATGCCAACAAGGTCATGGCCCGGCTGCTGAGCGCCGGTGCTGCGGCGGCGCCGATACGACTGGCTTCCCTGAAGGGGGGCACCGGCAGGAATGTGATTCCCCGTGCCTGTGACGCCGTGGTGGCCTGTGGTCGGGACCGGATCGATGCGCTGGCGGGAGAAATCGGTTCACTGGCCCTGACGATCGAACGGGAGTACCGGACGACCGATCCCGGGGTGACCATTCACATCGAAAAAAAAGGGCCGCCGGCTGAGGATGGCCGCGGCGTCACGGAAAACGATACGGCCACGGTGGTGGACCTGCTGGCAGCGCTGCCCAGTGGCCCGGTTGAAATGGCCGAAGATTTCCCGCTGCTGGTTCGGACGTCCGCCAACCTGTCCATGGTGGAGATAAAAAACGATGCCCTGGTGGTGGTCTCCAACCAGCGAAGTTCCGTGCCTTCCCGGATGGACGACATATGCCGGACGGTCGAGGCGGCGGGGCGTCTTTCCGGTGCCACCGTACATACCGGCGCCGGTTATCCGTCATGGCCGATGAACCGGGAATCGCCGCTGCTCAAGCGCTGCACGGCGCTTTATCGGGAGTTATTCGATGCCGCGCCCATTGTTCAGATCATGCATGCGGGCCTGGAGTGCGCCGTGATCGGCGATCGGTGCCCGGGCATGGATATGATTTCCCTGGGGCCCACCATGGAAAATCCCCATTCGCCGTCGGAACGGCTGTACCTGCCGTCCGTGGAGAGGGTGTGGCGGCTGCTGGCGGCCTTGCTGGAATCTTTTCGATCGGAAGAATGAGGGGCTCTGAAAAACGGGCCGACACACCTTATCGGCTTCTGCCGATTCCCCGAACCCGGTGAACCGGTCTGACCGGCCCCGGGCGTTCCGCTCCGCCAACAGCACCCACGGTGCCGCCACGGCGGCGGCAGCCCCCATAGCCGCCTGCGCTGCGAGACGGGACCGCACCCGGTTTTCTCGACCGGCGTCCCGGGCGTCCCGGTCGGGAGGAAATGTTGCCGCCGGCCATTTCATCGAGAACCTGCCCGAAGGTTTTTCGACGGCTGGCATGAGATGCGTCTGCAGGTGCCGGGTCGCGTTTGGCGTCATGATTTCCCCCAAAGGCGTTCAGGGTGTCGAACAGATGATCGACCCAGGAGCGCTTTTCGGGTTTTTGGCCGGGATTATCGTTTTGAGGGGCACTGCCCTGCGGCTGGCGGGGCGGGGGTGGGGCAGCCTTGGGCTCGGGACGCACGAAGGCCAGGTGTGCCTTGACCCGGGCGTAGGCGATATTGATCTGCTTCAGCTGCTCTTCCGCCCCGGCCTTGGTGGGCGACCCTTCGGGAAACTGATCCGGATGCCAGCGACGTACCTGCGCCTTGTAGGCGTGCTTGGCGGACGCTTCATCCGCCGTCGGATCCAGACCCAGTATGTTTAAACTTGTCGTTAAGTCCATTGTTTTTCCCGGTTGACGAGCCCCTGAATGGACACTTAATAGGTGAAAAGCACCAGGGTGTCAATCCAGATTCAGACCCTGGAGGGGGGCAGCCGGCCGGAATTCACGGCCCGTCGTTTTGCTTCGCCGCACTTGACGCAGCCGCGAAAAGCTTTTATGCAACGGCCGTATCAGATCCGATGGTTGCCAGAGGAGTGAACATGCAAAAACGTCCGTTTACGATATCCTATGTTTTTTTCTACCTGCTTTTTTCAGCCGACACGTGGCGCATTGCCGCCGGTTTTATCTGCGCCGTTTTGCTCGGCCCCCTGGTGACCCGGGGCCGGGACCTGAGCCAGGGCGGGGAAGCCATGGTCTGGCTGATGATCATGGCCATCGGCTGGTCGGTGACGGCCTGGCCGGCCAAGAAAATCACCGCTGCCCTTCAGCGCGCGGTGAAACGGGCCTCGAAGTAGGCTTCCCCGGATTGGTTGGGGCAATATGTTGCGGCGAACGTCAATCCATGAACCACAACTCGGAATCGGGGTTGTTCGACGGGAGCCAGAAGTCATCGATGTCCACGCGCACCGCGCCATCTTCCGCCCAGGTCAAGATCTGCATTTTTCCCTTTTGTTTGCCCCGGCCTGACGATTTAATCAGCGGCACGGCTTTTAGCGTCCATTGAATTGGTTTGACTCCTCGTCCTCCGGAGAGGTTTCACAGAAATCGTCACAACGCATATCGTGGTATGGCAAACTGCCGGAGGCAGCCTCGAAGATCGTCTGTCGTGACCGGAATTCCCTCTCCCCGGTGCCGGCCATCAGCGCATTTTCTCCAATGATCTTCAAGGGCCTCCAGCGCAAAGCGGTTGCGATCACCGGCAACCCTGGGGGGCGCCCGAGTTGATAGGGCCCGGACAAAAAATGAAACGTGTCCACTCGAGCAGGCCGATACATTCCGGGGTCCTTCCTGCCGGCTAGTTCATGCATGTCCCGGCCTGCCGCGACCGTCCCATTGTTTTGGCCATCAACTCGTATTTGGCTGAAATCAGATCGAAATTTTTTCGCCTTGAAAGCTCTCTCAGGTACAGGTCGGAGAGATACCAGCGTTGCGTGAATTTGCCCACGGACCTGAAAATCTCGCAGTTTCTGGCGACCATCAAATCGAAGGCTCTGCGATTCATCCCCAATACGCTGGAGGCCATGTCAAACGGCGTGAATCCATGATACTGGTTGTTGTATTCATCCCGCCGATGGGACGGCGTCAGGATTCGTTTCTCGAAATCGACGCCATCCTGCCCGGAAAGCAATTGGGCCGTGCGGGCCAGCAGGACGTCAATCAGGGTGCGAACCCCCGCCTGCTGCCGGGACGGCGGCAGGTCGGAAAGGGGGGTTGACGGCGATTCACGGATAAACCGGTCGCAGTCCGCCTGGATCATACGGGCCCGCCAACTGCGGATCCGCTTGGCCTTTCCGGTTTCATAGGTCCAGAGGCCTCTTCCCAGATAACGTTTGGCGCTTTTTTTGGCATGCCTGCGAAGAAAGTGTAACTCCTCCCTGATATCGGCATAGAGGGTATAACCGGATTTTCCCCCGACAACGGCCTCCTTGATCTTGTCCATGTCCTTTTGGCCTTGGCCTGCCAGGGCCTTTTCCGTTTCCCGTTTCAGTGCCATGGCCCGATCATAGACGCGCCGGGAAACCCGTTTGAGCATACCGGTCTCATATCTGGCGACGGATTGATTCAACAACGACGTGGGGCGTATGCCCAGGCGTTCTTCCAGATAGCGCAGCACCGGCCGTATGCGCTCGTAAGGGACCCGTTCGTCGCGGGGCACCTCTTCGAACTCGTCCAGCCACCGGTCGAGCAACTGCCGGTCCACGCCCGCATCCGCAAATTTCCGGCGCATGGCATGCTCAAGCCGGGCGTCGATGGTATTGATCCGGCCATTGAAAATCCGGTGGTCGACCCTCCGGCCGGGGGGCAATCCAAACAGATCCCTGTAAAGGTCGGCCCTGCTGATTCCGTCATTGAGGACCAGCCACATGTCAGCCATGGCCCTGAAGGCCGCACCGTCCACCTTCAACGGTTCACGCGGTGGGGCCGGACAGTCGAAAAGTGTCTGGTAATTCCGGCTGCTGACGGAGTTCACCCGTCCATGGACAATATTGTAGACCAGCATGTAGGTCAGGCCCGTATGCTTTGCCAGTGCCGCCGCTGAATCCGTGCCATGAATTTCGAATAGACGCTCAAGATCCCTGGCCGTCAATTCCACGCGAGGCTTTGGCCCTCTTTTTTTATTTGGATTGTTTTTCATTTCCGCTCCGCCACACGCAGACGATGATATTCATTGAAAGGTATCCGTCCGGGCCCCCGCCGCTGACATGGTGTCATAGATCATGGGCGCCCGTAAACCGGGCATACTAACCCTTTTTGAATGGGCTGCATGTGGATTTTCAGGGGTTTACCGGAGTGAAGCGGTGGTGGCCGTTAACGCGACGGGGAAGACGTGTTCCGTATGTACGAACAGGCAATGAACCATAAACGACCGCATCCGAACCGCTTCCGGGCTTATCAGGCCCAAAAAATCATTTTCGGCGTTCCTGCTATTGGCAGCATGGTTTGTCTCAGAGCCGTTCGCACCACGTCTTTACTGATAGGCATCCACACTTGATGTAATCTTAGGGTAGGCATAAAAAAGTGCATGTCAAATTGGCGTCCACGATGGCTTTTCACCGGGATGCGCCTTGTCGAAACGGGCTGCATGCGCCGACCCTTTCCATCGACGACCGTGGCTCAGGGCGGTTTTCCCCTTCGCCGTATCATCTGGGCATGATCCACGGTAAGGGTCACGGCACCCCAGTTCGCCTCCACCTTTCCCGCCAGCAGGTAAGGCCGGTTCCGGTCGATGGTGTGGCAGAAGCGCCGGTAGGCCTCAGGGAAGAAGGTGGTTTCCACGATGCCGGTTTCATCCTCGAACGTCAGAAATTCCATGGGGTCCCCGTGGCGGGTGTGGACCACCTTGCCGGTGATCAGCCAGGCGGCCAGGCGCACCCGCCGGCCCACCAGGCCCGGAAGCCGGTCGGCCTTCACCGTGTCCAGGGCCTTGATGACATGGGCAAACCGGGTGATGGGATGCCGGCGGCACAGGAATCCCAGGACGGCGAATTCCCGGCGCAGGCGCGTGGCGGCATCCTCCGGTGGAAATGCGGGGGGTGTTTCAGGCCCCGCGAGAGGTCGCGATGAGAACAGGTCCACCTGTCCCCTTGACCGCCGCCGGTTTGCCTGCCATCCGGCCAGGGTCCACAGCAGGCGGGTCCGTGAACGATGGGTGTCCAGCGCGTCCAGGGCGCCGCAGTGAATCAATGCCCGGGCTTCATCTTCATCCGGATGCACACGGTCCAGAAAATCGGTCAGGTCCCTGAATTCCGACCGCTGCCGGCATGCCATAATGGTCGCCATGGTGGCCTCGCTCAGTCCGCCGACGGCCATCAGGCCCACCCGCAGGCGCCGGCCGTCGCCCGTCCATCGGATCCGGCTGGTGGCGACGTCCGGCGGGTCGACGGCCAGCCCCATGCGCCGGGCTTCGGACACGTAGGCAAAGGTGCTGTAGAACCCCCCCCGGTTGCTGATGACAGCGGCCATGAACTCGGCCGGGTGGTGGGTTTTGAGAAACGCCGCCTGGAAGGACACCCGGGCGTAGGAGGCGCTGTGGGGCTTGCAGAAAGAGTACCCGGAAAAACTCATCATCATCTGCCAGACGGCGTCGGCCTGGTCCGTCGATACGCCCCGGCCAGCGGCCCCGGCCATGAAACGCTCGCGGAAATCGGCCAATTGCCGCCGCCGGTCCTTTTTGGCGATGATTTTGCGCAGGCCGTCGGCCTCGGCATCGGAGAACCCGGCCAGGGCCACGGCCGCCCGGGAGACATCCTCCTGGTAAACCATGATACCGAAGGTTTCGTCCAGCACGTCGGCCAGCAGGGGGTGGATGGGGTCCCAGCTGCCGCCGTGCAGGCGACGCAGGTACTCCTGGATGTAAACGTTGGCCGCCGGCCGGATGATGGAGGAGTGGATCACCAGATGATCGAAATCACCGCTGCCGGCTTTCCGGTGCAGCAGCCGCATGGCCGGGCTTTCGATGTAAAAACAGCCCATGGTGCGGCCCAGGGCCACGGTTTCCCGGGTGGCCGGATCATCCTCGGGCTCCCATCGGTTCTCATCAAAAGTGGTGCCGTTGGCCGCCACGTTGGCCACGGCGTCCCGGATCACCCCCAGGCTGCGGTTGCCCAGAAGGTCGATCTTCACCAGGCCGGCGTCCTCGGCGCCGTCCTTGTCCCACTGGATGACGGGCACCCCCTTGGGGGCCCTCTCCACGGGGACATAGCCGTCCATGGGAGCCGGGGTGACGACCACGCCGCCGGGGTGCACGGACAGGTGGCGCGGGATTCCGATGATCCGCTGGGCCAGGGCCATGATCTGCGGCCAGGGTTCGACGAAGTCCAGGAGGCGGGTTTCCGGGCGCTTTCGCAGACCTTCCAGCAGGCCGGCATCCAGTTCCCCCCGGTGCCAGAACCCGGGCAGGCGCCGGGTGATCCGGCCGATTTCGCCATTGGGCATGCCGAACACCCTGGCCGTTTCCCGCAGGGCCATGCGCGGCTGGAACCGGATGTGGCTGGCAACCATGGCCGCATGACCGGCAAAACGGTCGAGCACCCCGTCGATGACCGGGTCCCGCTCGTCCCAGGCAAAATCCACGTCGATGTCCGGCGGGTCGCTTCTCCCGGGGTTGAGGAACCGGCCGAAGTAGAGGTTGTGCTTTACCGGGCAGACGTTGGTGATACCCAGGCTGTAGGCCACCAGGGAGGCGGCCGCCGATCCCCGGCCGCAGGTCCGCGGGCTCTGCGAGACGATCTCTTTCACCACCAGGAAATAAGCCGAAAACCCCATGCGGGCGATGACGGCCAGCTCGTGCTCCAGTCGCTCCACCACGGCCTCGCCAAGTTCACCGCCGTAACGCTTCCGGGCGCCGGCATAGGCCGCCAGGCGCAGGCAGTCGTCGGCACTGCGGCCATTTTTATCCCGCCACGGCGGCATGACCAGGCCGAAACCGGGGCCGGTGAACCGTAATTCGTCGGCCAGGCCCATGGTATTTTCTACAGCTTCCCGGCAACCGTTGAACCGCCGGCAATATTCCCCCGGCGTGGCCAGCCAGGCATCGGACGGCGCGGTGTCGCCGGGGGGCAGCCGGGACAGGGCCGTATTGCCGGCGATGGCCCGCAACAGACGGTGCACGGCAAACCCGTCCGGCTCCAGAAAGAAACTGCCCGGCGTGGCCACCACGGGGATGCCCAGCCGCCGGGCCGTCCGGACCAATGGGTGGAACGGGGATGGGGGGTGCCGGGGCAGGGCCGCGGCCGTGTGAACCCCGGCCCGGTGCCAGGCTGCCAGCAGGCCGGCCTGGTTGACCAGCACCAGCAGGCCGTCAGCCAGGCCGGGCAGGGCGACGGCCAGTTCGAATGCCGGGTCCCGGTGTCGCCGGGTGATCAGTCGGCACAGGTTGGCGTAGCCGGCCGCATCCCTGGCCAGGCAGACGGCGCGGTGGTTGTGGTTCGGGTCGGTGATTTCGGCGCCCACGATGGGGGTGATCCCCTCCTCGCGGCAGGCATGCAGAAACGGCCACAGGCCGTAGAGGTTGTCCGTGTCCGTGAGGGCCAGGCGGTCGTATCCCATGCGCCGGGCCGCCCGGCAGATGGCTGCCGGCGAATCGGTGCCCTGCATGAGGGAGTAATGGGAGCGGACGGTGAGGGGAATTAGCTGATCGCTCATAGCTGATGGCTGACAGGTGTTGGAACCGTCATTGGTGTCTGGCAGCGATAAAAATGCCAAATGACGGAGTACGGCTTATTCTTCTGTAAAATCGATGGAATACCTTTTCTATGAGCTATCAGCTACGAGCTGCCAGCTAATTCATTTCCCGATCCAGGCGGCGCCGATCACGCCGGCCGAATCGCCCAGTTGATGTTTCAGGATCGGCGTCTCCACCCGTTCGTGGAAGGCGTAGCGGCGCACCTGTTCCACTCCCAGGGTGTAGAGTTCGTCGATGTTGGAGACCCCGCCGCCCAGCACGACCGCATCGGGATCCAGGACCGAGATCAGGCCTCCCAGGCAGCGGCCGAAATCGTCCAGGAACTGTTTGAAAGCGGCCGTACACTGGGTATCGCCCTGCCGGTAACCGTCGGTGATCTGCTCCAGGGTGAGCCGCCGGCCGGTGTGCACGAAAAAGGATCGGGCCACCCCGCCCCCGCTGATTTTGGTTTCCACGCAGCCCCGGTTGCCGCAGTAGCAGCGGGTCCCCGCCGGGTCCACGGAGAAATGACCCCACTCGCCGCCGATGCGGTGCCGGCCGGTGTGGATGCGGCCGTCCACGCTGATGCCGCCACCGCAGCCGGTGCCCAGGATGATGCCGAATACCAGACCATATCCTTTGGCGGCGCCCTGCCGGGCTTCGGCCAGGGTGAAGCAGTTGGCGTCGTTTTCCATGGCGATGGGACGATCCAGCAGCCGCTCCAGGTTCTGCTGGAAGGCGTGCCCGATGAGCCCGGTGGTGTTGGCGTTCTGGACCCGGCCGGTTCGATTGTTGATCGTGCCGGGAATGCCCACGCCAATGGTGCAGGCCCGATCCCGGGGCACCTTTTCCAGGGTTTGCCGGATCAGGGTGTGCACGGCACGCCGGATTTTTTCGTATTCGGCGGCTCCCTCCGGATCACGCGGGGTGGCCACGCGTTTCCGCAGCAGGCTGCGGCCCGCCGGATCCAGCAGGATGGTTTCGATCTTGGTGCCGCCCAGGTCGATGCCCAGGCGATAGGGGTGTTTTTGGGCCATGGTTTTATCCGTTGTTATCGTTTAGATTGTTAAGATCGCTAGGGATGCCGTGAACCGATGGACGATGGAAGACCGCTTCGCTCCGACGGGGGAGGATCGAATGCGTCCCACGCCCGTTATTGTTCTTGCACCTTTCGTTCTCACACGTTCGCGTTATCGTCCCTCGTCTGCCGTCCCGCCTCCGGCCTACGCCGCCAGTGTCCGTCCCATGGCCAGTGCACCGGTGCCGAAGCGGCGGCGGATCCGATCCATGGCCGCCACCAGCCGGTCCTGCTTTTCGGCGATGTCGCGCTCCGACGCGAACAGCAGGCGCTGGGCCGGCGGGTAAGTCAGGCGGTCGCAGACCAGGGTCATGCACCGCAGCCGGACCCGGCGGGTCCATGCCAGGATCAGCAACCGCCGGGCATGGGTGAACAGCGAAAAATCATTGGCCGTGGCCGGTTTGGCACGGGTCTGGCGGACCCGGCGGACGCCGTCGGTGTATTCCAGAACCAGACCGATCCGACGGGCGGCCAGGGACTGGCATCGCAGCTGCCGGCCGGCCTGTTCCACCAGACGGTACAGGCTGCCTTCCACCTGGGGGCGATGGTTGGTGTCGTCGCCGAATTCCCGGCAGCCGACGACCCGCGGCGTCGGCTGGTCCACGGGGCGAACAGGCGACGGGTCGATGCCGTGAAGCCGGTCGCGGACAACGTCTCCCCCGTGGCCCAAAAGGATCTGCATCTGATCGGCGGTGAGCCCGTTGGCCTGAAAGACCCGGGTGATGTTGAAGTCGTTAAATCGATCCAGGTCGGCACGTTCGATGCCGGGCACCAGAAAGAGGGGCAGGGGCGCCAGAAATGCCGCTTCGTCGCCCGGCTCCACGATGTATTCGCCCAGGGGTTTGACCAGCCGGGTGGCGGTTTTGGCGATCAGCTTGCTGGTGGCCAGCGACCAGATGGGCGCCAGCCCCAGGTCCCGCCGGATCCGGCGGCCCAGCCGCCAGGCCACGTCCACCGGCGGCCCCAGCAGGCGGCTGCTGCCGGTGACGTCCACGAACAGGTGCCCGTCCCCGTCGCCCGGTTCGATCAGGGGAGAGCAGGGGAGGGCGGCATCGAGCATCCGGGCCATGGCCTGGCCGTAACGATCCGGGCGCGGCGGCAGCACCCGGGCGTCCCGGCAGCGGCGAAGGGCCCGGTTCAGGGGCATGTGCTTTCGCACCCCGGCCTGGAAGGCCGTTTCGCTCATGTCGACCACCGCGGCCCGGGCGGCCCCTTGCGGGGCGATGATCACCGGCCGGCCGACGAGCCGGCGGTCCAGTACCTGCTCCACGGCCACGGCGAAGTCGGCGACGTTGATGTGAATGATGGATCGTTCCATAGCTGACGGTTTCGTGAAAAATTCGATATCTGCGTTACGCGTCATCCCTCATCCATCTTCTTCCGCCAGCTGCGCCATCAGCGCACGCGCATTCTTCGGCGCCTGACCGCGGACGTGGTTGTTGAAAAAAATGATGCCGGTTTTCGCCTGTCGGGCCATTTCGGGGATGCGGGTCCGGGACCACTGGGCCAGTTCGTCGTCGCTGTAGTCGTAATCGAACTGTTTTTGCATGCTGGCCGACCGCCAGCCGTTGATATTGCGGCCGTGAAAGCGGATGTAGAACAGGTCCGGGCTGGTGACCACGGCCAGCGGCGGGAACAGGTCATTTAGCTCCGGGGCGTCCACGCAGGCCAGGGCCACCCGGCGTGCGTGGAGACCGGCGAACACCCGGTCCGTGGCCCAGGAGGCATGCCGGAACTCCACGGCCAGGGGCAGGCCGGCAAGGGCGTCCAGGAGCCGGGCCAGGTAGGTGCGGTTTGGGGGGGTGCGCCGGAAAAAAGGCGGCAGCTGAACCAGCACGGCCAGCAGCTGGCCCGACTGCACCAACGGCGCGATGCCCTCCCGGTAGCGGGCGGCCTGGGCCGGCCATCCGTTGGCGTCGACCTCATGGGTCAGGGTGCGGGTCAGCTTGGCGGCAAAGCGAAACCCTTCCGGTGCCCTGCGGCGCATGCGGTCCATGGCCGGTGCCTTGGGCATCTGGTACCAGGTGTAGTTGATCTCGCTGACCGGGAAGACACCGGCGTAATGGGCCAGCATCCGGGCCGTGCCGGTGCCCGGCGGGTAGAAGCCGGCATCCACCCACTCGCTGTAGGCGTACCCGCTGGTTCCGACCAGAATGGAAGGGGACGTGTTATTTCTGTTATGTATGGGCACTATTTCTCGATCGGTCAATAATTATTGGTATTAGGATCAAGTGTTAAGCAAAGGATGGGGATCGATACAAATCCTTAACTTGACCACTTAACATGTAAAACTTAACACCCTATTAAAAAAATATTTTTCGACTTTTTGTGAGGCGTCATCGGATACCCGTTAATCCCCGTTGGATCCCGATCACCCGTCCCTGAACCAGCACCTCGTCGAAACGGTAGCGCATGACCGGAAAATCGGGGTTTTCCGGCCGCAGTTCCACGTGGTCCCGGTGGAGAAAAAACCGTTTTACCGTGGCGTCCTCCCCGTGGATCAGGGCCACCACGATTTCGTTGTTTTCGGCGTACTGGCGCGGCGTGCATACGGCCATATCCCCGTCCAGGATGCCTGCCCCCTGCATGGAATCCCCCTGGACCCGAAGGGCGAAAAGGTGCCGGCCCCGGTACAGGGCACTGTCCAGCACCAGGCTGCCTTCCCACTCCTGCTGGGCGTACAGGGGCAGGCCCGCGGTCACCCGGCCGACCACCGGCACCTCGATCCATCGCTGGGCCGCCGCCGTTTCACCGGTGGGGCCGATCAGGTGAAGGGTGCGGCTGTAGCGGCCCTGGCGTTTGACCACCCCTTTTTGTTCCAGCAGCTTCAACCCCTGGGAGACGGCGGCATGGCTGACCCCCAGGTCTCCGGCCGCCTGGCGCAGACTGGGAGCGGTCCCGGTGCCTTCAATGGCGGTTTTCAGATAGTCGAAAAGCCGTTTCTGTCCCGGTGTCAGTTCGGGTGTCATTTTGCCCCTCCATGTCTCGATGGTTGCGTGGTTTTTATTATAAAAGGCAATATGTAAATGTCAATGTAAAGTTTTATATGCGTTTTTTGCTTTACAAAAACGCCGATCCTTGGGCCTTTACCTGGCGGGGCCGGGAGTGTATGATGCCACTGCGTTGCCGTTCTTGCCTGATGCACCGTCTCTCCCATGAATCCGGAAAGAACCGATTGCCATGACCCGAAAGCGCATCCTCGATATCGACCGTTTTGTGGCCACCATCGAATCCAATTATCGCCAGTGGGACCCCCCCATCATCACCTTCATCGCCAACCGGGGCGCCACCCCCTTTGAGGTGCTGGTTTCCACCCTGCTTTCCCTGCGCACCAAGGACGAAGTGACCGGCGTCGCGGCCCGACGATTGCTGCGTGCGGCCCGAACCCCGGAAACGATGGTTGCGCTGACGCCGCAGGAAATCGAACGGCTGATCTATCCGGTGGGGTTTTATCCGACCAAGGCCAGGCGTTTGCTGGCCATCAGCCGCCTGCTGCTGGACCGTTACGGGGGCAAGGTGCCGGATACCCTGGAGGAACTCACCGCCCTGCCCGGCGTGGGCCGCAAGACCGCCAACCTGGTCCTCGTGGAGGGATTCAAAATCCCTGCCATCTGCGTGGATACCCACGTGCACCGGATCAGCAACCGCATCGGCTACGTGAAGACCAAAAATGCGGACAAGACCGAACTGGCCCTGAGAAAGAAGCTGCCCAGGCGGCACTGGGTGCGCTACAATGAACTGCTGGTGGCTTTCGGCCAGGTACTGTGCCGGCCCGTTTCCCCTTTTTGCAGCCGCTGCCCGGTCGCCGACATGTGCCCGCAAATCGGGGTGGACCGCCACCGCTGACCGGTTGATCGGCCGGATGATAAATGCAGACAAAGAAAAGTAATGAATAACCTTACACTGTTTACAATAACCGTTTGATTAAATTAAATTTATCTTTTAACTAAATTAAAAAGACAATCGTTGCCATTCAAAATTGGGTGATTGTGGTTCCCCGCGATGCGGGATTTACGACAGGCCAAGGCCGCAGCCGTTTTCACAGCCGCAGGCGCAGCGGTGCTACGTCGAGGATTGGGAAAGGGCGAGAACGCCGGCCTGGGCCGCAAGATGCAATTTTTAAATGGAGACGAGGAGGAGGCAACCTTGCCCAGACAAACCATCAAGCTGGTCTCCTGGAACGTCAACGGCTACCGGGCCGTCATGAAAAAAGATTTCCTGGCATCCATCGGCAGCCTGGATGCGGACATCGTCGGCCTTCAGGAAACCAAGCTCCAGGAGCCTCAGCTGACCCGGGCCATGAAGGAACTCGACGGCTACCAGGCGGCGTTCTCCTTTTCCACGGTGAAGAAAGGCTACAGCGGCGTGGCCGCCTATTCGCGCATGGCCCCCAATGCGGTGCGCCACGGCATCGGCATCCCCCGGTTCGACGATGAAGGTCGCATCCTGGAATTGGAATTCGATGCCTTCACATTTTTTAACGTCTATTTCCCCAACGGCCAGATGAGCGACGAGCGCCTCGAATACAAGCTGGATTTCTACCAGGCCTTTTTCGACTACGCCGAGGCGCTTCGTAAACAGGGTAAAAGCCTGGTTGTCACCGGTGATTTCAACACGGCCCATAACGAGATCGACCTGAAGCACCCCGGGCCCAATTCCAAACGCTCCGGTTTCCTGCCCGTCGAACGCCGGTGGCTGGACCGCATCGTCGGCATGGGCTACGTCGACACGTTCCGTCACCGATATCCCGACACGGTGAAATACTCATGGTGGTCTTATCGCTTCAATGCACGCAAAACCAACGCCGGGTGGCGCATCGACTACTTTTTCGTTTCCGAGGACATCATCCGGAAGGGATGGTTGAAAGACGCGTTCATCGACAACGATATCTTTGGATCGGATCACTGTCCGGTGGGACTAATATTGGAAATATGATTCAAACCGTAACGCTTTGCGGGGAAATGCATGATGCCAACACTGAAAATAAATGGTCTGGACACCTACTATGAACTCCACGGGGAAGGGCAGACCGTCGTGCTGCTGCACAACGGGTTTTCCTGCGGCATGATGTGGGATGAGATCCGGCCCATGCTGGTGGCGGCCGGTTTTCGGGTACTGGTGTACGACCGGTGCGGATACGGCCGGTCGGACGGTGGTGCCGACTTTGCCGGCGACTATGTGGATGCGGGGTTTCGTGAAAAAAGTGTGTCCGCCATGGCCGAATTGGTGGACCGGCTGGGGATCGACCGTTTTCACATCGTCGGCCAGTGCGAAGGCGGCGTCGTCGGTGCGGACTGCGCCGTTCGTTATCCCGGGCGGGTCATGACCCTTGTGGCGGCCAGCACCATGTGTCACAGCATCATTCCCATTGAAGCGTTCAACCGCCGGAAACTGCCGGCCGCCTTTGACGACCTGGATCCGGAACTGAAGAAAAAATACATCCACTGGCATGGCAGGGACCGGGGGCGGATCTTTTACGAAATCTGCGCCCAAGGGGGCGGGTGCTACGGTGAGAAGGGGTTTTTCGATCTCCGGCCGGTCATTTCCCAGGTGGCCTGCCCGACCCTGGTGATGTATCCGGACCGGGGCTACTTTTTTGACGTGGAACAGGGGGTGGCTTTTTACCGCCATCTGACCCGGGGGGAGTTGCTGGTGTTTCCCAAGTGCGGGCACAATATTTTCGAACATTACCCGCAGATGTATGCCCGGCAGGTGATTGATTTTATCCGCCGGCAAGGGCCGCATTCAATGCCCGCCGCCCTTTGATAAACCGCATAAAAAAGGTGAGGGTGTTCCCGATCGGCCATAAAAAGCGTTGACGGATGGCCAGGGGAAATGTCAGTTAACACATACGGGCGTTAACGCCTCTGGAAATTGAATTGAATCGTGAAAATGGCCTGAACCGGGGGAGGTGGCAGGATATGAAAAATAATTTTCTCGACGACCTCATCCAGGCGGTAACGCGGGTCGTGACGCCGAACGTTCCGCTGCTCAGAGAGGTGCTGGTCATCGGCGGCATGCCGAAACCCACGCAGAATCTGAGATACCTGAGTTATAACCGGCATACCACCATGGACGGCGGCCGGGCCTGCGACTTTTCCGCCGTGGCCGTGGTCAATAACCGCCGGGCCAGGCAATGGCAACTCAGCGGGTATCCCAAAAAACTCAGCCGCTGGGTGTTCAGCACCCGCTGGACCCGCAACCCGCTGGATCTCTACCTGAACAACATCAGGTGCGATCCCTCGGTTGTGGCGGTGCTGGCAGGAGCGGACAGCCAGTACAGCCTGCTGGGCATCCTGACCATGACTGATCTTCACGGGACCGGGTTGGCGAATCGACGGGAACAATACATCTGTCCGGTGGTGGCGGTTCCGGGAATCGATGCCGATGCCTTGAAAACCCTGCAGGCCTTTGAAGCGGCCAATCAGATCAAAAAGTCGGGGATAATCGGCCTTCAGTTTTATCGAAAGACGGGCCAGATGGCCGGTGTATAGGATAATAGGGTTCAAGGATTCGAGGGTTCGAGGGGCCAAGGGGTTCAAGGGACATCATTCATTGGGCGTATTGAATTCGGGGGGCGATATAGCTGATAGAAAATTACAGCATTTGTTCCGACCTGGCCGTCAGGCGTTTTCAGCCTGTCCTCCTGCCACTCATTTCACTTGAATTATCGACTCCTCGACCCCTTGAACCCTACCCCTTTAGAACAACGCCGCTACGAATTTTTCCGGATCGAACGCCTGGAGGTCTTCCACACCCTCTCCCACACCGATGTATTTGAGCGGAATGTTCAGGCCGCTGCAGATGCTCACCACGATGCCGCCTTTGGCCGTACCGTCCAGCTTGGTCAGTGCGATGCCGGTGACACCCAGCGCCTCGTCGAACAGTTTGGCCTGTGACAGGGCATTCTGGCCGGTGGTGGCGTCGAGCACGAGCAGCACTTCATGGGGCGCGTCGGGCAGGCGCTTGACCAGGGTGCGCCGGATCTTTTTGATCTCTTCCATCAGGTTGACTTTGGTATGCAGGCGGCCGGCGGTGTCGACGAAGACGATGTCCGTTCCCCTGGAGATGGCGGCATCGATGCCGTCGTAGGCCACGGCGGCCGGGTCGGCATTGTCCTTGTGGCGCACGATGTCCGCACCGGCCCGTTCGGCCCAGATGGCAATCTGTTCAACGGCGGCCGCCCGGAAGGTGTCGGCGGCGGCGATCAGCACTTTTTTCCCCTTGCGGGACTCGTGGGCCGCCAGTTTGCCGATGGTCGTGGTCTTGCCCACGCCGTTGACGCCCACCACCATGACCACGTGGGGCTTGGCCGCAGCTGCGGGCGCCGGCGCGGGCAGGGCATCGAAATAGGCCAGAATTTCTTCTTTCAACACCTTTTTCAATTCCCCGGCGCCGGCGATGCGTGACCGTTTTCCGGCAATTTTTTCCATGATCTCCATGGTGGTCCCGACGCCCATGTCTGCGGTAATCAACAGCTCTTCCAGGTCCTCGATCATGTCGTCATCAACCAGTTTTTTGCCGAGAAACAGGTCGTCGATATCCGTGGTCAGGATTTGGCGGGTTTTGGACAGTCCCGATTTGAGTCGCGCGAACAGGCCTTTGCCCGTTTTTTCAGCGGGTGCATGATCGGCCTGTGCCGGTTCGGGCGCCTCGTCCGCCGATGGCCCCTGCGTGCGGTCCTCAAGGACCTCCGGGTCCGCCGCGGCCGGCGCAGCCGATGCCGGGCCGGCCGATGCGTCCGCTTCGGCAGTCTCATCCGCCGGGACTGCCTCGACGGCCTCCTCGACAGGCACAGCCGGACTTTCGGCCGCCTCCGTTTTGTCTTTTTTCTTTTTAAACCAGTTGAATGCCATGGATACCCTTCGATGCTGCGTTGCAGACGCCGTTTGCTATCAGGCGGCGGTCAGTTCTTTTTTCTTGTTTTCACCGTCCAGGTTTACCGATACCACCTTGGACAGCCCCTTTTGTTCCATGGTGATGCCGAACAGGGTGTCGGCAAATTCCATGCTGTTCTTGTTGTGGGTAATCATGATGATCTGGGATTTTTCGCCGATCACCTTCATCAGGTTGTTGAAGCGCGTGACGTTGGCGTCGTCCAGCGGGGCATCGATCTCGTCCATGAGGCAAAAAGATGCCGGTCTGAGCAAAAAGATGGAAAAGATGAAGCTGATGGCCGACAGGGCTTTTTCGCCGCCGGAGAGCAGGCTCATGCGGGTGAGTTTTTTGCCCGGCGGGTGAACCATGAACTCAACGCCGGTTTCCAGCGGTTCGCCGGGATTGGTCAATTCCAGCCGCGCACTGCCGCCCTCAAACAACCGGGGAAACACTTCCTGGAGTTTTTCATTGATGCGGTTGAAGGTGTCCAGAAAGCGCTCCTGGGTGATGCGGTTGATCTTGCGGATGACCTTGTGCAGCCCGTCGATGGCGTTGACCAGGTCATCGCGCTGTTCGCTCAGAAAGTCGTAGCGCTCCCTTTGTTCCTCGAATTCCCGTATGGCCTCCAGGTTGACGTCTCCGATGTTTACGATCTTCTGGCGGATGGTGGCAAGGTTTTTTTCCAGTTCCTCGGGACTGGCTTCGGCACCGTCTTCCGGCCGGTCTTCGGTGTTCTCGAGCGCTGCGATGGTGCAGTGGTAATATTCCTGGCACCGGTTCTCCAGGTTTTCGCGCTTGATCCGCCGTTCGGCCAAATCCATTTCCAGCATGCGAATTTTCTGATGAAGCGACTCGCGCTGGTCCTGGATTCGGGAAATCCGGGCATCATTTTCTTTGAGCCGGGCGTCGATGTCACCAAACTCCCGTTCGTCCGTGCTCAAGCGGGCGTCCAGTTCCTTGAGGGCCTCGTAGTGGGCGGCCAGGTCACGCATGACGATGTCGCTGCGCTTGCCGGTTCCTTCGATTTTTTCTGTTTTGGCGGCGATGTCCCGGGAGAGCTGCTCGAGGCGCCGGATTCCGTCCGACTGGAAGTCCTTCAGGCGGCGAAGCGTTCCGGTGCAGTTGTCCAGATTGGCGCCGGCCGAGGTGAGTTTGAGTTTCAGGTCCACGATACGCTGGTTGAAGGCTTCCAGACGCGAGGCGGTGTCCTCGATCTGGGCCGATGCACGTGCCACCTGCTCCTGAGCCTCGCTGACATTGGCGGCGATGGTCTCAAGCAGCGCGTTGGTTCGCTCGATCTCTTCGTCCAGGTCCATCTCTTCGCCCATGAGCTGTTCCTGCTCCAGCCGGACAATCTCCAGATGCCGCCGCGCATTTTTCAGGTCTTCGTCGGCCCGGTAAAGGGCTTTTTCCGCCTCCATGGCATCCTGGGCGGCGTGGTTTTTTTCGGTAATGGTTTCCTGCAGCTGCTTTTCGAGGCCGCGGACCCGGACTTCCATTTCCGTCTGGACCTTGTGGGCCTCCGTCACTTGGCGGTCCAGACGGTCGCACTCCCCGGCCAGGGTTTTGATTTCCTGCTTCTTGGCCAGGATACCCGACAATTTGTCCGCGCTGCCACCGACCATCACCCCCTGGTGGGACAGCAGGTCGCCGCCTCGGGTGACCACCGTCTGCACCCGGCCATTGCGGTTGAACAGCTCCCGGGCCTCATCCAGGGTATCGACCACCGCCACGTGTCCGAGCAGGGCGCCGGCTACCGGTTCGAAGCCGTCCTTTATACGGACGTGATTCAACAGGAGACGGCCGGTTTCGGGGCGCTTTTCCGACCGATCGTCCACGGCCCGCACGGCGCCCACAGGAATGAACCCGCACCGTCCGGCCTGGGCCTGCCGGAGGTAGCCGATGGCGCCGGCACCGGATGGCTGGTCCTGAACCAGGATATACTGCAGGGCCTCGCCCAGTGCCGCTTCGACGGCGGTTTCATAGGTGGGGGCCGGTTCGATGACGTCGGCCAGCAGACCGACGATACCGGTGGGGGGGGCAGGCGCTGCCGAGGGCGGTGTCTCCTGCCCGGCGGCGTTGAGAACGGCCTTGACGCCGTCCTTGTACCAGTCCAGGTTCGCTTCCATTTTTTTCAGGGTGCTCAGGCTGCTGCGAGCCTTGTTGCGCTCCATTTCCAGGGTCTGGGAGGTTTTGACCTGGGCGGACAGCGAGGCGATGGCGGCGTCCAGTTCAGCCTTCAACGACGCGATCCGGTCCTCCAGCTCCCGGATGTCATTTTTGACCTGGGCCAGTTCGGCATCGGCCGTTTCGCGGCGGCTGCCGGCCTCCCGGACGGTCTTGTCGGCCAGGGCCGCCTCTTCGTCGGTGCGCCTGAGCCGTCGTTTGAGGTTGTCGCGGTTGTTGGCGGCGTTCTGGTGGGTGTTTTTGACCCGGGCTTCCTCGGCCACCATTTTCATCAGATCGCTCTTGCCGGTTTCAAGTGTCCGGTTCAAGCTGTCGATGCGCCCGCGCAGGGTGGATGAATCGGCGTTTTCCTGCGCTATGGTCGCCTTTGTTTCGCTGATTTGGGACTGCAGTTGCTCGTGCTGCACCTGAACCTGGTCAATTTCCGAGACGATGGTGCTGTTCTTGGCCTCCAGATCCGTCCTGGCGGCCTCGAGTTCGGCAACTTCGCATACCAGCCGCTCCCGATCGGTCTTCATATGCGCCAGGTCGGCCTCCATGCGGTCGATCTTGCGCTGAATCTCGAACTTCCGGGATTTGCGGGTGGCGATGTCCCGGTCTTTTTCAGACCGCCGCAGTTTGATCGCCTCGATGGCCGCATCGATTTTTTTGAGTCGGGTCGTCTGGCCGATGTCCTCGTCTTTCAGGGATTTGAGCAGGGTGCCGGCCTCGTCCATCTGCCGGCCCAGGTCGGCATCGTGGTGGCGCAGAAGCCGGATGTCGATCCGGCGGGCCTGCGCTTTCAAGCTTTTGAACCGTTCGGCCTTCCGCGCCTGGCGCTTGAGGCCGGACATCTGGCGATCGATTTCGGTGATGATATCCTTGACCCGCAGCAGATTCTGGTTGGTGGCGTTGACCTTCCGCAGGGCCTCGGTCTTGCGCATCTTGTAGCGGGTGACGCCGGCCGCTTCCTCGATGAATACCCGCCGTTCGTCGGGTCCGGCATCGGTGATGGCGCCGATGTTTCCCTGCTGAATCACGGCATAGGTGCGGGCACCCACACCGCTGCCCATGAAGATGTTATGAATGTCCTTGAGCCGGCAGGGCTGCTTGTTGATCAGGTAGCCGGTTTCGCCGCTTCGATAGAGACGACGGGTCACCATGACCTCGCTGAAGTCCCTGTATTCTTCAGGCATACTGCCGTTGTCATTGACCAGGGTCAGGGAGACCTCGGCCATGTTCAGGGGCGGTTTGCCGCTGGCCCCGGAAAAAATGATATCCTGCTTGTCCTTGCCGCGAAGTTGTTTGATGCTCTGTTCGCCCATGACCCAGCGAAGGGCGTCCACCACGTTGCTCTTACCGCAGCCGTTGGGTCCCACCACCGCGCAGATGCCCGGCGGGAAGGCGATGCTGGCCTTTTCGAAAAAAGACTTGAACCCGATAATATCCAGTTTTTTTAATTTCATCGCTGCCTGCTCCTGATCGCCTGCCCGGTGGTTGACGCCGGACGAACGATTGCAACAGCTGTTGCGCCCGGGGGCGAAACGGTGAAGGGTTGCCTTATGGTCGTCAAATTCAGGGAAACGGCCGCTGGTGAGGCGGACGTTGGCCATTAATTACCACCATGGCCGCGGGTTGTAAAGCGGAAAGCACAATTTAGGGGGTGGTTGTATAATGTGTGATACTATATATGGTGTAAATGTCGGGGGCATGAAAAACGGCAGGTTAAAAAAGATGAGCAGCCAGCGCTGGATAAGTAAACAGCCAGTTGGCCTCAGGCGTGTCCGTCCACAAACGGCAGATTTTGGTTCAGGCCAAGGCCACAACGGTATTGAGACCCGAGGCGTAGCAGCGCTGCGTCGAGGATTTCGGGACCGTGACCGGCCCGGGCCAAAAGATGCCGTTTGTGGATGGATGCGTGCTACTCTTTTTTTAACAGCAGGTACAGCAGGGCCATGCGAATGTAAAGGCCGTTTTGCGCCTGTTGAAAATAGCGTGCCCGGGGATCGTCGTCCACTTCCTTGGGGATTTCGTCCACACGGGGCAGCGGGTGCATGATGATGGCACCGGGTTTCATGGTCTGAACCCGCTGCGGGGAAAGGATATATTTGCCGGCGGCCGTCTGGTAGTCTTCGGGGTTGTGAAACCGTTCCTTCTGGATACGGGTCATGTAAATGCAGTCCACCTCCGGGGCGACGGCGGCCAGGTCGGTCTCTTCCCGCCACGGGACGTTGTTTCTGTCCAGGTAGGCCTTGATGTCGCCCTCCATTTTGCACACCGGTGGGGACACGAATATGATTTCCACGTCTTCGTATTTGGTGAGCAGGTAAGAAAGGGAACGTACCGTCCGACCGTAGCGGAGGTCGCCGACCATGGCAATCTTCAGGCCGCCGGCGCCCGAAAAGGAATCCACGATGGTGTACATGTCCAGCAGGGCCTGGGTGGGGTGCTGTCCCGCGCCATCGCCGGCGTTGATCACCGGGATGCAGGAGATTTCCGCCGCATGCGCCGCACTGCCGGCCTCGTTGTGGCGCATGACGATCACGTCGGCGTAGCCGTTCATGATGCGGGTGGAGTCCGCGAGGCTCTCGCCTTTGGCGGCGCTGGAGAACTCGCGGGCATTCTCCGTCGTTATCACCGATCCACCCAGGCGCAACATGGCGCTTTCAAATGAAAAACGGGTTCGGGTGGAGGGTTCGTAAAACAGGGAGGCCATGATCCTTCCCTCCAGGGACTTGGCCAGGCGGCGCTCACCGTAAAGGTCCGCCTTCATCCGGTCGGCGGTCCGGAAAACCACCTCCAGCAGGTTCCGGTCGAACTGCTGGGACTCGATCACGTGGTCCAGGGTAAAATCAGCCATGGGGACATCCTTGTTGTTGATGGTGATTGATTAATGGGGAATGATTGTACCTTGCCATACTCAATCTGGAAAATAAATCAGACAGTTGAGGAATTATATATTAATAACCTGATTCAATTATGAATTCAGTTCCTGCTTTTCCGGAAACGGCATCGGCGATGCGGTCGACTCGGGTGATCACCGCCCGTTTCCCGCCGCTGCCGAGGAACTGCATGGCCGCCTCCACTTTGGGCAGCATGGCACCGGCCGAGAAATGGCCGTCGAGAATGTGCCTGGCCGCCGCCTCGAGATCCAACGAGGTCAGGTAGTGTTCGTCGGGTTGGCCGTAATTCAAGGCCACCCCGTCCACATCCGTGGCCATGACGAACAGGTCCACCCCGGTTTCTTCGGCCAGGCGGGCACTGGCCAGGTCCTTGTCGATCACGGCATCCACCCCGTCAAAGGTCCGCCCGGCGCGGACCACGGGAATGCCACCGCCGCCGCAGCAGACCACGATAAATCCCGAATCGATCAACGTTCTGATTTCCCGTTTTTCGACGATGGTCACCGGTTTGGGGGACACCACCACGCGCCGGTAGCCTTTGGGCGTTTCGACCGTTGGGTAGGGCAGGGTGGCGGCCTTTTCCCGGGTAAACACCGGTCCTACGGGCTTGGACGGGGATTTGAAGGCCTTGTCGGTTTCATCGACCACCACATAGCTGATCAGGCTTACCAGCGGCTGACTGTTGATGCCCATGGCCATGAGGGCTTCGTCCAGGGTGGATTCGATCATATAGCCGATCTGCCCCTGGGTCTGGGCCACGAGGATTTCGAGCGGCAGCCGGGGCACCGTATCGCAGCATTCCTGTTGAAGCAGCAGGTTGCCCACCTGGGGGCCGTTGCCGTGGGTGATGATGATCCGGTAATCCTGCGATAGCCGGGCGATTTCGGCCATCGGGATCCTGAGGTTCGCAAACTGCTCCTCCACGGTTCCGACCTGCCCTTTCCGGATCAGGGCGTTGCCGCCCAGGGCCACCAGCAGCACGGGCTTTTTTTGGGGGTGTTGCTTGGTCATTTTATCAAGATCCGATACGAAATACGGGTTCGGCGTCAGTTGCTGCACAAGACGCCAGGAGTCAGAATCCAGAAGGAGGATTCGCCTTCGGCTCATATCTATTTTTCCGATTCGACGGAGCGAAGTGAACTCAATGTTCTTCAGTCTTCTGACTCCTGACTCCAGTCTCCTGAATTTTTTGGGCCCGTCAGGCTTTCCCGCAGACCTTCAGGAGGATGGCATTTTGGGCGTGCATGCGGTTTTCGGCCTCGTCGAAGATGATCGACGCCTTGGACTCGAGCACCGAATCGGTGGTTTCTACCCCGCGCTCGGCCGGCAGGCAGTGCATGAACAGGCTTTCCCTGCCGGTCGCGGCCATCATTTGGTCGTTGACCTGAAACCCCTTGAAGCGGGCTTTGCGTGCCTCGGCCTCATCCTTTTGCCCCATGGAGGCCCACACGTCCGTGTAGACAATGTCGGCATCCTTGACGGCCTTCAGCGGCTCATGGCTGATCTCTATTTCGGACAGACCGGCCTGCCGGGCGTCGGCGATGGTCTGCGCATCGGGCTCGTAGTCGTCCGGGCAGGCACAGACAAAGTGGAAGGGCAGCAGTTGGGCCAGGCGCAGCCAGGAGTGGACAATGTTGTTGCCGTCGCCCACGTAGACCACCTTCAGGTCGTTGAGGTGCCCGCGGTGCTCCAGGATGGTGAACATGTCCGCCATGATCTGGCAGGGGTGGTTGTAGTCGGTCAGGCCGTTGACGACGGGAACCGATGCGTATTCGGCCAGCTCGACCACGTGCTCGTGGGCGAACAGACGCGCCATGATCACGTCGTTGTAGCGGGCCACCACCCGGGCGATGTCCTTGACCGCCTCGCGCTTGCCGATGGAGATGTCCGACGGCCCCAGGTACAGGGCGTGGCCCCCCATCCGGAAAAATCCGGTTTCAAAGGAAATGCGGGTGCGGGCCGACGGCTTGGCGAAGATCATGGCCATCGTGTGGTCCTTGAACGGTTTGTAATCCTCCCGCCCTTTGAAGCGCGCCTTGACCTCCCTGGCCAGGGCAAAAGTGTCGTGGATTTCGTCAGCGGTGAAATCGGTAACATGCAGAAAATCACGTTTCACGGGTTGTCCTCCTAAAAAATACCATCGATCTGTTCCAGGGCCCAGTCCACATCTTCCTTACTGATGACCAGGGGCGGGGCAAACCGGATGGTATTCTCATGGGTTTCCTTGCAAAGAATACCCCTGTCGGCCAGTTGATAACAGAATTGGCGGGCGCCGCCGGCTTCGGGAACCAGCTCCATGGCAATCATCAGTCCGCGGCCGCGGACTTCCTTGACCAGCGGGTTTTGAATTTTTTTGAGGCCGGCCAGGAAATAATTGCCCATTTCATCGGCATTTTCAATCATCTTTTCTTCCATGAGCACCCGCATGGCGGTGCGGGCGATGGCGCAGGCCAGCGGGTTGCCGCCAAACGTCGAGCCGTGCTCGCCGGGTTGCAGCACATCCATGACCTCCTTGTTGGAAAGGACGGCCGATACCGGGTAGAATCCGCCCGACAAGGCTTTTCCCACCAGGGTGAGGTCGGCCTCGATGCCTTCGTGCGCCTCGGCCAGCAGGCGGCCGGTGCGTCCCAGGCCGGTCTGGATTTCATCGAGAATCAGCACCACGTTGTGCCGGTCGCAGATTTCCCGGGCGGCCTTGAGATAGCCGTCCGGCGGAATGATGACCCCGGCTTCGCCCTGGATGGGTTCTACCAGAAAACCGGCGGTGTTGGGGGTGATGGCCGCCTCCAGGGCGTCGGCATCGCCAAAGGGGATGATCTTGAAGCCCGGGGTGAACGGGCCGAACCCGCTGCGGGCCGTGGGGTCGGTGGAAAACCCCACAATGGTGATGGTGCGGCCATGAAAATTGTTGGCGCAGACGATAATTTCCGCCTTATCCTCGGGGATGCCCTTGACCTGGTAGCTCCATTTTCTGACCGCCTTGATGACGGTTTCCACCGCTTCGGCGCCGCTGTTCATGGGAAGCACCTTGTGGGAGCGGGTCAATTCGCAGATCTCCTTGTAAAAATAGCCCAGCTGATCGTTGCGGAAAGCCCGCGAGGTGAGGGTCAGCTTCCGGGCCTGGTCCATCATGGTCTTCATGATCTCCGGGTGGCAGTGGCCCTGGTTGACCGCGCTGTAGGCCGCCAGGCAGTCCAGGTACTTCTTTCCGTCCACATCCCATACCCAGACGCCTTCCCCCCGGGTCAGGACCACGTCCAGGGGTTTGTAGTTGTGGGCGCCGTATTCGTTTTCGAGATCGAGATAATCCTGGGTCTTCATGGTGTTCCTCCTTTTGGATCCGATGGCTTGCCGGATGGCTGTTGGCTGTTCATATAGCGGTTGAAGCGGCGCACGTGGCTTTGCATGAGTGTGCGCACGGCCGTGGCCTGCTGTTTTTCCAGCGCTTTTACGATGTCGCACAGATCCTGGTAGTTTTCATCCATGAACTTCGGATCCTTGAGGGGGTGCACCTCATAGTACTGCTGGATGTTGTCGTGGACCATGCGCAGGACAAATTCGTAAACCCGGTTGCCGGCGGCTTTGGCGATGGCCACATGAATGCGGTTGTCCACCTGGCAGAACAGCTCCCAGGCCGCGACACCGGCGTCGACATGTTTTTTGGACTGGGCCAGCAATTCCTTGAGCCGGCGGATATCCGCCGACCCGGCCCGCTGGGCGGCAATGGCCGCCACGTTGCCTTCCACGCCCTCCCTGAATTCGGAGAGTTCGGCCAGGGTGATTTTTCGATGGCGTACCAAAAGGCCCAGGCTTTCCGCCACCGGGGTCATGCCCGGCCGCTTGACCACCGCCCCGCCGCGAACGCCGCGCTTGATGTCCAGGAGGCCCTTTTGCTCCAGCACGCGCAACGCCTCCCGAAGGGGCCCCCGGCTGGTCTGGAACATATCCACCATGTCCCGTTGCGACGGCAGCCGATCCCCGGTTTTCAGGCTTCCGTCGAGAATGGCCCCTTCGATCTGAGAGACCAGGTCCTCGAAAATCCGTTGCTGGGTGGTTTTTTTAAACATGGTTTTCATCCGTAGTGCGATGGTATGGCGAACGTCTCGATGGTAAATAAGTATAATGGGTCACCCATTAAGACGGGGCCGGTATAAAGTCAAGAAATAATTTGATCACGATGCCGGCTCAGGAAACGTCGGCCTTGCTGCTGTATCGGAGACCGGTGGCATCGGCGCCTGAAATCGGGGCGTCCGCGTGTCGCCTGGCCGGATGGATGAATATCAATTGCGCGGCGAGATGCGTTCCAGCAGTTCCTGGGAGGTGTCTCTCAGATGCAGGCTCAGCAATTGGGCGATGGCCCTTAGAATTTTAACGCCTATTTTCGGGTGCCCATTGCAGATCTGGTCGAACCGGTTGCGTGTCAGCGTGAGGAGGGTGGCATCGGTTTGTGCTTTGACCGTGGCGGTGCGGGAAAAATTGCCGATGACGCCCATTTCTCCGATGGAGCCGCCCGGGGCTTTGATGGCGATTTTTTTTTCGACTTTCCCATTATAGCGTTTCAACACATCGAGGGTGCCGTCCACCACGAAACAGACTTCATCGCCCGGATCCCCTTCGCTGAAGACGATATCTCCGGATTCGAGGCGGGATACATGCAGGTGGTCCGCCACCGTGTTCAATTCGTCGGAATCCAGTTCGGCAAAAATAGGGATGCCGGCCAGGCAGTTGATAATGGCTTTTTTAAGTACGTTTTTTGAATTTATTGACGTCATCGGTTGTTTGTCCTTGGAACAGGCAGATGGCAGTTTGGATGCGGCCCGAAAAAGGCCGCATCCCTAACGACACAATTCACTGATTGGTATCCCAAGATCCACCGGGATGTCAAATGCCAAAACCAGCGGCCACCGGTCAGGTGATGACAGCGGCTTGCTTTTCTATGGTGATATCTGATATATCAGATGTGCAGCCTGCGATACGACCGGCGTTACCCCAACCGGATGATACCAACCCGTTAAAAAGGAGTGTCCGATGGACGATCGATTGTCGCACGTTTTAGACTACGGTGTGGATGAAATGATCGGTGGCGACAGGAATCACCTGTGGCACCACATCAAACCCCACGCCTGTTTCCAGACCCAGGAGCAGATGATCATCGTGTCCGGCAAGGGATTGACGGTTACGGATATCCGGGGACGGGAATACCTGGATGCCACCTCCGGCGGCGTGTGGTGCGTCAATGTGGGGTACGGCCGGGACAGCATTGCCGATGCCGTGGCCGCCCAGATGAAGCAGATGGCCTACTTCGCCGGCAGCGTCGGCACGATTCCTTCCATCAAGCTTTCCGGCAAGCTGCTGGAAATGATGACGACAATGGGAAAGGTGTATTTTTCCAACAGCGGATCCGAGGCCAACGAAAAAAGTTACAAGATCATCCGCCAGGCATCAACCATCGATCCGTCGCGCAGGGGCAAATACAAGATTCTGTACCGCGACCGGGACTACCATGGCACCACCATTGCCGTGCTGGCTTCCTCAGGCCAGGCCGAGCGCAAAAAGGATTTCGGGCCTTTCCCGGAGGGGTTCGTCCAGATTCCCCACTGCCTGTGCTATCGCTGCCCCTTTGGCAGAACCTACCCGGACTGCGACATCCAGTGTGCCCGGTCCGTGGAGGACATCATCCTCAAGGAGGGCCCGGACAGCGTGGGCGGGTTGATCGTGGAGCCCATTACCGCCGGCGGCGGCATTATTATCCCCGTCGATGAGTATTTCCCCATACTCCAGGAGATATGCAGTCGATACGGGGTCTTCCTGGTGATCGACGAAGTCGTGGCCGGCTTCGGACGAACCGGCAAGTTCTTCGGATACCAGCATTTCGACGTGGATCCGGACATGGTCACCCTGGCCAAAGGCATGGCCAGCGCCTATGAACCCGTCTCCGCCACGGTGGTCAAACAGCACATCTACGACCTTTTTCTCAACGATCCGGCCGACCCGGACAGGCGCATGCATTTTTTCCGGGATATTTCCACCTATGGCGGTTGTGCCGGGGTCATGGCGGCATCCCTGGAGAATATCCGCATCATGGAAGCCGAAGGCCTGGTTGAAAACAGCCGGGTGATGGGCGACTATCTGCTCGGACGGCTCCGGGAACTGCTGGCGCTTCCCGTCGTGGGGGACGTCCGCGGCAAAGGCCTGTTCTGCGGTGTGGAACTGGTCACCGACAGGCAGGGCAAGGCGCCCCCCAGCGAGGCGCAGATGGCCGCGGTGGTGGATGCCGTCAAGGCCCGGGGCGTGCTGCTCGGCCGCACCAACAGCAGCCTGCCCGGACTCAACACCACATTGTACTATGCCCCGGCCCTGGTCATCACCAGAGAAGAGGTCGACCGGATGGTCGATGCCACGAAAAAAGGCATTGAAACGGTGTTTGGATGAGAAAAACAAGTGCTTGCGCCAACAGATAAAAAAGCGGCCACCCCTTTTGAGCTGCGATCATTGCGGGAGCAGGTCTACCGGTATCTTCGCGCTGAAATGCAAAGCGGCAGGATCGTTCCCGACGAATATATCCGGCTCAATGAACTGAGTGAGCGGCTGGGGATCAGCAAAACGCCGCTTCGCGATGCGATTATCCAGCTGGAGTGCGAAGGATTTGTCACCATCCTGCCCCGGCGGGGGGTGTTGATGAACCGGTTGACCCTCCAGGACGTCGCCGACGCCTATGGCATCGTGGGGGCCCTGGAAGCCTCCGTGATCGCGGCGGTCTGCGACCGGTTCACAGACGATCGCCTCGATGCCATGACGGCGATCAACAACGGCATGACGGCCTTGATCGAACAAGACGATTTTGACGGTCATTATGCTGAATTTTTAGAGGCCAACATTGCCTTTCACAACCTTTTTCTGGACCTGTCCGACAACCGGCAGATTAAAAAAATCGTCCTGCCCTTCAAGCAGCGGCTGTACGATTTTCCCCGCCGGCGCTACATTCGGGAATGGGAGCGTCACAACTGCCGGGAACATGGCCAGCTGGTTGAACTGATCCGTGCCGGAGACGGCCAGGCGGCTGCCGACCTGCTGCAGCACCGGCACTGGTCCTTTTCCTATTACGAGGATTATATCCGGCAGTTTTACCGTTCCTGACGGATTATTGAAAAAGCAGAACGCCGCGTTTTTCCATCCCCATTCACCCAGATTTTTCAGGAGGACCCCATGCGCCTGATGGCCCGGTTTTGGTTGCCGCTGATGCTCAGCTTGTCTGTGTTTGCCGGATGTGCCGGACTCAACCGTTACCCGACCGGGGGCAGCCTGGTCCTGGCGGGCATCGATGCCCCCGTAAAAGTGGTTCGGGATGATAAGGGCATGGCCTATATCCATGCCGATACAATGGATGATGCCATGCGGGCCCTGGGGTATGTCACCGCCCAGGACCGGTTGTTCCAGATGACCCTGACACGGCTTTTTGCCGAAGGCCGAATCTGCGAACTGGCCGGAGAGAAAGCCAGAAAACTGGACATCCGGCACCGGACCCTCGGCCTGCACCGGCAGGCCATCGCCCATGCCAGGATACTGGCCCCGGAACCCCGTCGGTTATTCCAGAATTATGTGGACGGCATCAATGCCTACATCAGGACCGGCCAGGACTCTTTTCCGCTTGAATTCAAACTGGCCGGTCTGGCACCGGAACCGTGGTCGATTGCCGACAGCCTGGCCATTCTGTATTACATGAGCTGGGATACGTCGGCCAACCTGAAGACCGAGATTGTCGCCCAGATGCTCGTGGAACGGCTCGGGGAAGCGCGGGCCAGAGAAATTTTCCCGTTGAACATCAACCCGGATGATGAGCCCCCCCCCCCGGCTAAGCTGTCCGCTTCTCCGACGGCTTCAAGCAATATCCGGACAGATGCGGCCCTGCTGGGCTTTCTCGATGCGGGCCCCCTCGAAGTGGGCAGCAACAACTGGGTGGCCGGTCCCCGGATGTCCGCCGGCGGCATGCCGGTCGTCTGCAATGATCCCCACCTGGAAACCCGCATCCTTCCCGGCCCATGGTATCCGGCCGGGCTCTTCACGCCGGACAGCCGGGTCGTCGGTGTTCACATCCCGGGGCTGCCGTTGATGCCGATTTTTCGCAACCGGCATGTTGCCGTCGGAATTACCAATGCCTACGGCGACATGCAGGACCTGTATGTGGAAACGGTTGATCCGGAAAACCCCGGGCACTACCTGGAGGGCGATCGCTCCATTCCGTTTACCGTTGTCCGGGAAACCATGAGGATCCGGGACAAGCATGCTGAATCAGGGTTCAGGGAAGAATCGTTGACCCTGCGATACACCCGCCGGGGGCCGGTGGTATCCGATGTGCTCAAGGGATTGGAAACGGACACGGTGATGAGCCTCAGGTGGGCGCCCCTTGAAACCATGGCCCCGGCCATCGGGGTCACCGGGATGATCAGCGCGCGGAATGTGGCCGACATCCGGCGTGCGCTGGCCCGGGCCAATGTCATCATGCTGAATTTCGTTTTTGCCGATACGGACGGCAACATCGGCTGGCACGTCTCGGGCCGGCTGCCCGTTCGTTCCGCCGGAGACGGAACCGTTCCCCTGGCGGTGACCGACAGCAGTGACAACTGGCGCGGCTTTGTGCCTTTCGAACAGATGCCCCACGCCTACAACCCGGACAAGGGATGGGTGGGCACCTGCAACCATCACACGGTAACGCACGATTATCCCTATTACTACTCGTCCTACCAGTCTCCCTCCTATCGATACCGGCGGCTCAGGGCGCTGATGGACGCCCCCGGACAGAAAAGCGTCGACGATCACTGGCATTACCAGCGGGATACCCGCAACCTGATGGCCGAAAAACTGGTGCCCTACATTGCAGCGGTTCTGAACGGCAGCCCGGAAACCCGGGAACTGGCCGAGATACTGGACCAGTGGGACCGGCATGACGACATCGACGCCGTGGGCGCCACCGTGTTTCATGCCGTCTACGAACGCTTCGCCTGGCTGACCTTCGCCGATGAACTGGGAGACGACCTGGCCGCAAAGATGCTCAAGGTCTGGTATTTCTGGCAGGAGCGGTTTCAGCAGATGGTGCTGACCAACGCCCTGGCCCACTGGTTCGATGACACGACCACCGAGGGGAGGGTCGAAACCAGGCGGGATATCCTGGTCCGGGCGGCCAGGGACGCTCAGGCCGGCCTGTCGGCCTCCCTGGGAAGCCATCCGGACCGCTGGCAGTGGGGAAACGTGCACCGGCACACGTTCGTCAGTCCCATTCGTCGAAACGGATTCGGCAAGGGGTTTCTGGGCGCAGGGACGCATCCGGCATCCGGGTCCGTGGAGGCGCTCTACCGGGGAAGATATGAATACGATGACCCGTATTCGGTAAGCGTCTCCGCAGCCCTGCGCATGGTTGCCGACCTGGCCGACGAGGACAAGGTGCTGGCGGTGATCTCCGGCGGGGTGGCCGGTCGGGTGTTCCACCCCCATGCCAAGGACCAGGTGGCGGCATTCATGGACGGCCGCAAGATGTACTGGTGGTTCAGTGATCGCGAGATCAACGGGCACGCACGATCCGTGCTGACCTTGACGCCCCGGGCGGCGGCGCCCTGATCATGACTGCAGGCGGGCGGGCCATGATTCCGGCAGGAAGGCTGCGGGCCCTGTTCCTGTCGTTCATGATGGCGGTGTGCACCGCCTGTGCGGGAAGTGATGGCCCGGCTGCGGATGAACCGACCCCGCGTTTATCGGTGCGCCCATGGCCGGCGGCCGAGCGTCTCTTCCGTCAGGATGGCCGGTGGATGGGCGCCGATGATGCCCATAGCGTTGACCTGGGGAAGGGCCGGGTTCTCTGGCTGTTCGGGGACACGCTGGTGGACGCCCAAGGGCAGGGCAGCCGCCGGCAGGCCGGGATGATCCGCAACAGTATCGGCATCCAGAAGGGATATGACCCGGCAGGGGCCAGCATGGCTTTTTTCTGGAAACGGGCGCAGCATGCCGAGCCGGCGTCGTTTTTTCCTGAACGGGGCGCGACGTGGTACTGGCCCGGTGACGGGATTCGCATCGGCACGCGCCTGCTTATTTTTCTTGCCGCGGTCAACACCGCCCCCAACCCATTGGGGTTTGCCTTGACCGGATGGCAGGCGGTGATGGTCGACAATCCGGATGAAACGCCGGACCGGTGGCGGAGCTTCCGGGCCAAACGGGATCCGACCCGGTTTGGCATCATACCGGGCACCGGCGGCATCCTGGCCCGGGACGGATTTGTCTATGCCTATGGCTGCGACGCTTCCGGCCAGCGCGCCTATCTGGCGCGCTGGCCGGAAAATAATGCCGCTGCCGGAGACCTGCGGGATCCACAGTGGTGGTGCGGAGACGATGCGGGTTGGCTCGCGGAAAACCGGATGCAGGCAGGGCCGGCCGTTCTGTTCGCCGATGCGCAGAGCGAATTCGGCGTCTGCCACGAACCGCATCTCAATCGCTACGTACAGATTCAGACCATTGGTTTCGGTGCCGCCGACCTGGGGTTCAGAACCGCAGCCTCTCCCCAGGGCCCCTGGGGGGCCTTGACCCGGTTTTACCTGCCGCCGGAAAAAACCATCCCAGGCGTGCTGATCTATGCCGCCAAACCCCATTGTTTCCTGACCGGGAACGGCCTGGCCATCACCTACGCCACCAACCATATGGATCCGGAACGCCTGAACGACTATCCGGCATTGTACTACCCGCGGGTAGTTCGCGGTGCTTTTTTGACCACGATTAAGTCAAGGCGGAGCGACCATGTGCCCTGACCCGTTCGTCGACCGGCCAGCCGATTCACGAAAGGCGGATGTGCTGATCGTCGGCGCCGGGCCGGGCGGGTGTGCCGCCGCCTATGACCTGGCGATCAGGGGTGCTCGGGTGCTCTTGTTGGACCGGACCGAATTCCCGCGCAGGAAAATCTGTGCCGGCGGGCTGACGGTTAAGGCGGTTCGTGCCCTTCGGTATCCGATTGATCCGGTCATCCGCAAAACGGTGAGCAGCCTGTCCATCAGTTGCCGGATGCGCAACCGGCGACAGCTTTCCGGTGTCGATCCCGTTTGCCATATGGTCGAGCGATCGGCTTTCGATCATTATTGCCTTCGGCAGACCATGGCGGCCGGCGTCCGGTTCGCGGTCGTGGGACGCATCCATCACGTTGCGGAAACGGTTCGGGGCGTTTCATTGGTTACCGATGGGGGCCGGATTCGTTGCCGATTTTTAATCGGTGCCGACGGTGTTCACAGCCGGGTCCGGCAACTGACGGGGCGGTTTCCGGAGATTCGGGCCGGCCTTGGCGTTGAAGGTATCGTGGAATCGATCCCGACCCGGGAGCGGTGCCTGGGTTTCGATTTCAGCCGGGTACCCGGCGGATATGGGTGGGTCTTTCCCAAAGCGGGGCACCTCAATGTTGGACTCTATACATCGAGGGCGGATGTCAGGATTACCCGTCAGGACTTGCTCGACTATGCATCTGCGAGGATTGGCGGGCCGTTGCCGATGCATGTGGCCGGGTTTCACCTGGGACTCGGCGGATGGCGATATCGCCCCGGCCACGGCCGGATTCTTCTGGTCGGGGATGCCGCCGGGCTGGTCGACCCGTTACTGGGGGAAGGGGTGTACCATGCCGTCATCAGTGGTCAGCAAGCCGCATCCGCGGTTTCGGAGGCGTTGGAAACCGGAGGCGATGCCTGCCGATCCTACGCCAGGAGATTGTTACCGGTCCGGCGCGACCTTCTTTTTTCTCGACTGGCGTCGGCCGTTTTTTATAGCCTGCCTGCGGCGGGGCATCTGCTGCTTGCTTCACCCGCTGCCGGATCTCCGCTGATGGATGGCTTCGCATGCGGTATGCCGTTACCGGACATATTTTTTAACCCCCACCGTTTCATAAAAAAGATTTGGTTAAGAAATAAAATACTATGAATGCAAAAGGTTATGGTGCTTATTGTGTTTTGGGCAGGGCTTGACCGTCGGTTTGTTCAAGGAACCTGTCCGAGCTTTTTATTTTTTTGCCCTTACGGGCACACCTGAGCACGCCATCGCCTTTGTTGCCAAGGGTTCGCAGTAATAAAACACGACGGCGTCACCCTTGTCGCCGCAGCGCTGAAGCGCACAGGCGTTTGCAACGCTGGGGTGAGGGGTACCGGTTCTGGTTCCGGGGGCTTGCCAACCCAAAGCAGAAATCGTTTTGACAGATACGGCCCGGTCGACTATTATCTGAGATGGCAGCCCATACCAATCGCTTCTGTCCCTGATGTCCTCTTTTCGTATTCGTTCCTGTCCCCGTCATTCGGTCCTCTCTTCGCGCGTTCTTCCTGGCCCGCCGTTTTGCCCGATTCGAGATCACTGGCAGGGGAGGTGACGGATGGATAAAATTCTGACGGCCATTGAGATCACCGACAACGGTGGCAGGCGCCGGGTGCGTGATCGGCGGTTTCTGGTTTCGGTGCCGTTTGCCCGTGAACAGCGAACCAACTGGGACCGGCGAAGCGGATACGACCGCCGGCTCAGGCGACTGTTAAGCTACCCGGAGGATCGGCGAATTTCCGAAAAAAAATCTTCCGGTCCATCTTGATGGAGCTTGGTGACGACACTTTCCACCTTGTCGGCCATGTGCTGCTCCCGGTCGGTGCGGGTGCCGAATTTCAAAGTGGTGGTGATCCGTGGCGCCCCCATGCGGTGGATCTGTTCATGACAGCGACGAATGGCGGAAAACACGGCCTCCCATTCACCTTCGATGTTGGTGCCGTAAGCATGCAGCCGGATATCCAGTCCGGCGTCGGTCAGAATCCGCTGACAGGCGGCGATGTAAGGCGAGACGGATACGCCTGCGCCGATGGGCACGATGCACAGGTCTGCGATGACGTTCATAATTGATTTCTCACTCCTCCGCCAGCAACCGGCAGGTGGCCTGGCGGCAAAATCCGGCAATCTCGCTGCCGTTGCTCTGGTGATCCCGCCCCAGATGAAAATTGAGCCAGGAGGAGGTGTGGTTCAGTTCCCACATGCGCGGGGGGACGCACCCCTCGCACAGGGACTTGATGTTCCCGTGGGCTGCCAGCCGGCTGTGGGCACGGTACCAGACACATTGCCGGTCCGGATTGACCTCGCACATGCCGTCACGGCTGCCGCCGCAGGCACCGTTGCGGGTGTGTTTGGGGCATCCGGATTCGGGGCACAGGAACCCCACGTGCTGAATCGCGCAGTCGCCGCATTGCTGGCATCCGAGCAGCATGCGCTTGACGGGATGTTCGGCCAGGTGCATGAACAGCCGGCCGACCAAACCGCTGTCCAGGGTTTTACAGATGGTTTTAAAAAAGGGGGCTGCCGGGGAATCAAAATTGAAAAACAGGCCGTGGGAATGCCGCATCAGTGGATAGAGCGCCCGGTCGAGGACCGGCACCGGCCGGGGGTGCAGGCCGAAACGGGGAACGGTGGCCGCCTGGGGCGGTTTCTCGCGGAATGCATAAAAACCGCCGGGGTGTGGAAAATTGAACTGGGGCAGAAACGCCTGCCAGTGCTCCCTGATCTGCTCCATACGGTCTAAAATCATTCCCACGGCCGAAAAATCGTGGTGGATGCCGCCGAGGTGAATGCCCCGATACCCCAGGCCCTGCATGACCACCCCCAGGCGGGCGGCCCGCTCGATGGCGGCTTGTTTCCCCTGGCGCCTGTCCTGCCATTCCCGCTGTACGGCACCAAGGAGCGGGTCGCTGACCACGGCACCGGGAACCCGGCCGCGGTTCATGATGCGTGCCGCGTTGGGCGTGAGGACGTAAACCGAGCCCAGTGTAGGGACCTGGAGCGACATGTGCCGTTGAATACCGATCAGCTCGTGAAACTTGCGGGCGTCGTAACCCAACTGGGTAATGATGAACTGCGCGCCTGCCGCTACTTTCCGGCTCATCTTGGCGTACTGGGCCACGCATTCGCCTTCCGTGTGCTTGAACGGAGAGACCGCGCAGCCGGTGAAAAACCCGTCCGGGTCGCCGGCGGCCGCCATGCGCCGGCTGATCAGCATGAGCATGATCTGCAGATTGACGGAATCCAGGTCGAACACCGGCGCCCCCTGCCCGCCGAATCCCTTGCCGGAATAATCGCCGGTCAGGGCAAGGATATTTTTCATGCCCATCATGGCCAGCTGCAGGGCCCGGCTTTCCATGCCCACGCGGTTCATGTCCCGGCAGGTAAAGTGAACGATGACATCCATGCCGATTGAAAAAATCCGGTAGCCGATGGCATCGGGGCTCAACGACGGGTTGCCGCCGGGGTTGTCCGTAATGGAGACTGCCGAAATGCGCCCGTCGGCAAAGGCATCTTTGGCAATGCCCATCACCGTGTCCACCGAACGCCCGGTTGATTCGCGGCCGGGCACCAGTTCCAGGGTGACGACGAATTGCGCCGGGTCTGAGATATCGGTCTGGAAAACACGCAGCATCGGTCGCCTCCGCAGGCTAATGCCCCAATGGCGGATTCAGGGCACTGGTTCAGATTTTTCTTGAAAAAGATGGCTCAGGGGCATACCTTGATTTGTTCCTCTCTGGAAAGAGGAACAAATTTTGTTGTGAAAGGTGGTTGCTCCGTGAATAATTTCGATGAACACAAATGGCCGGCGGTGGTTTTCTTCCTGACCTGCGGCCTCTTTTTTTTCGGATGTGTCTGGTACCTGTGGGCCGGGGCATTGGACCCGGACTATTACTGGCAGTCATCCCCCGGTGCGACCGCTGAGTTCCCGGATCGGGTGCTGGAAAAAAACGGTCGCGTCATCATTGCCAAAAATCATGGCGCCCGGGCAGGCAACGCCCGCATCGTCTACCGTGGCAGCCACAGCGGCACCCTTCACATGGATCTGTTCATCCTCGAACTGGACCCGCATTACGGCTACCCCCACCAGATCGAGGAGCGACAGGCCCGCAAGGGCTTTCGCTTGGGTGATGACGACTTCCAGGTAACTGCCGCCAGTGATGGAAAAATCAGCCTGAAGCGCCTTTGAACAACACCACCAATTTTGAATGATGAATTTTGAGTTTTAAATTTTTGATCGCCCGGACGACCTTAATTCAAAATTCAAAATTTTCAATTCAAACATAACCCGTCAGCCTTCCCCCCTGCATCTCACCGGCAGCGAGCGACCCCGGTGGTGCCATAGCCGTGAAAATGGCGCTCCCACCGGCAGGACATCCGTTTCCAGGCGATCAACGTTTACGGACACGGTTTCCCGGCCGTACTCCGGGTCCCAGGGTTCGAGAATCAGGGCGCTGTCCTCCAGCAGCCACAAGCGGGGCGTGATCGGCACCGGCCATGATCGGCTGCGGGTTTCCGTCATCAACCCGTCCAGATCGCCGAAAGGCAGCATCTGGTGCAGGGTCACCAGTGTGGGGGGGCTCAGGGGCAGGCTGCCCCGCTGGTTTTCCGCCAGGGCTTTTCTCGGATTGATCCAGGTGCCGTGAACCGTTTCGTGGTTGTCCGGGCGGCATTGCTGACCCTTTTCAACCGGGGCCACGAAAAAAAAGGTGTCGAAGCGTTTTGGCATCAGTTCCGGGGTGACCCAGTGATGCCGGCAGCCTAATCTGGATACGGCCAGTCGAAGGCCGTTGGCCCTGATGATGCTGGAAAAGGGCCGGCCGCCGTTTTCTCTATCCCGGTCACAGGGACGATGGTTCATGGGGTCGGCCAGCAGCAGCCCGGCTTCCTCCCAGGTCTCCCTGATGGCCGTCACCGCGAAGGGGAGCATCTTTTCCACGCGGCCGTCCAGAATCCGGGCCAGTTGGTCTGCGTCAAGATCCACATGCTTTCGCCAGAAAGCCGTATCCCTGTCGTCGGCGTCCATGTTGCCGCCGGGAAAGACATAGACCCCCGGCATAAACCTGCTGGCTGCGCTGCGGCGCAGCAGATAGACTTCCAGGCCGGCATCCTGTTGCCGGGCCAGGATCAGGGTGGCCGACGGCGATGGCACTGCCGGGGGGTGGGGATGGACGGTCATGGTGGCGACGAGGCGAAATTTAGAATGATGAATTTCAAATTTTGAATCAACACGCCCAAAATCGGTTTTGCCGTTCAGACCGCCGGCTGGTGGTGGCCGTTGTCGATCACTTCACGGATGGCGTGGGACAGCTTTTCCATGCCAAAGGGCTTTTGAATGAATCCGTTGCATCCCCGTTCGATGATGACTGCGGCATCGCCCATGCTGTACCCGCTGGCCAGCAGCACCTTGATCGACGGCTTGACCACACGCAGCCGGTCAAAGACCTCTCCGCCGCCGATATCCGGCATGATCATGTCGAGGATCACCAGGTCGATCTGCTGGTGGGCTTCGGTGAACACGCGAACCGCATCCTCTCCGCAGCAGGCCTTGAGAACGGTGTAGCCCATTTTTTTGAGCATCTTTACCCCGACATCCAGGATATAGGGCTCGTCGTCCACCAGTAAAATGGTTTCCGGGCCTTTCAAGATACCCTCCGGCGGAGGCGCGGGTGCCTTGCTGGTTTCCCGGGAGACGGGCAGGTAGACGCTGAAGGTGGTGCCGCGGCCGGGATGGCTTTCAAAATCGACAATCCCGTCATGATTCTTGACGATGCCGAACACCGAGGCGAGGCCAAGGCCCGAGCCACAGCCAAACTCCTTGGTGGTGAAAAAGGGTTCGAATATCCGATGGGAAATGGCCGGGTCAATTCCTTTTCCCGTGTCGGTCACCGATACCCTTACATAATCGCCGTAATTGATTTCAAAGGGTTTGACGAATTTTTCGTCGATGGTGACATTCTGGGTCTCGAGATACAGGTCCCCTTTTTCGGACATGGCCTGCCAGGCGTTGAGGTAAAGGTTGATCAGCACCTGTTCGATCTGACCCCGGTCGGCGGAAACCATCCGGACATCGGTTTCATAGTTCTCATGGATGCGAATGGATTTGCGGGTCCTGCCGAAAAGGGATGCGGTTTTGGCGACCACAGTATTCAGGTTCACCGGCTTGACCACGTATTTGCCGCCGCGGGCAAATCCCAGCAGCTGGCGGGTCAGATTGGCGCCGCTGTCCACCAGTTGCTCGATGCTGCGGATGTTGTCGTACAGCGGATGCCAGCTGTTGACATCCAGATACATCAGGGAGATGTTCCCCTGGATTCCCATGAGCAGGTTGTTGAAGTCGTGGGCAATGCCGCCGGCCAGGGTGCCGATGGCCTCCATTTTCTGCGCCTGCTGGAGCTTGCTCTCCACATTTTTTTTTTCGGTGATATCGATGCTGACGCTCTGGTACTCCATGGGGTTGCCCATTTCGTCGAACAGGGCGCGGTCCGTCCACTGCCGCCACAGCGTCTCTCCGGTTTTTGTCCGGGTGCACTGTTCGTATGTGACCATGGGCCTTTGCGGGTGCAGCAGCTGCAGTCTTTTTTTCATCCGCTGACCTTCGGCATCGGAAAAAAACGTGAGGATATTGGTGGCCAGCAGGGCCTCGTCGGAAACCTGGAAGTGTTTCTTGAACCTGATGTTGGCAAATGTGAGGTTGCCGTCGGGCAGGTAACGGCACACCATCGCCGGCATGTCCCGGGAAACGGATCGGTATCGATCCTCACTTTCCCGAAGGGCTTTTTCCACCCGATTGCGTTCTTCTATCTCATTGCGCAGCTGATTGTTGGCCGACTCCAGCGCTTCCGTGCGCATTTGAACCCGCCTTTCGAGGCGGTCGTTGGCCCTTTTCATCCCGGCTTCGGCATGCTTCCGGGCCGTGATGTCGTGGGTAACCACGACGGCGTGGGTAATTTTGCCGCTGTCGTTCCGGTAAGGATTGTAGGTGACCTGAAAACAGCGCAGCTCCCTGCCGTCGAATTTGAACCAATCCTCGGAACTGGTCACATTGCCTGAAAAACAATTGTCGAGTTTGGGTTTGATGATCGATTCGAACTGCGTCTTTCCCCAGACGTCGGCAACGCATTTGCCGACGACATCTTCATGCCGCTGACCCCGGGCCCGGCAATAGGCCCGGTTGACGTTCTCGTACCGGTAGTTCCGATCGATCATGGTGAGCAGTTGATCGGCCGCATTGGCGATGAACTGGGTTTTTCGCCAGGATTCCTTTTCCTTCTCCAAAAGCCGCAGCTTTTCCCGTAGGGCCTTGTTTTCCGCCGCTAATTTGTCCATACCGAGACTGTTGACATTGTTTTTGATGGGTATTGAAAACTCTGCGGTTCTTTTTAACTTATATAAGACACAGACTATCCATAGACAGGTTTTACCTTGTTCGTCAACACGTGGTTGCCGTCGCTGTCAGCGATGAACGGATTTACGGCAATTCAGCCGTTTGGGCTGCATCGCCGACCCGGAAACAACCGATCGTGTCGAGACGTCGAATGTGAGAAACCGGTTAGGACGAATAATTTTTATTGACATCCCTTGAAACAACACTATATTAGCGCACCAGCAAGCTGATCGGTAGTTGAAGGTCCCCCATCTGGTGCGGTCATTGCCAAATGCGGGATCTTTTTTTTATTTCACCTTATTCATAACGTTGGAGCGCTTCATCCGGTCGCGCACTGCGCTCACAATCAGAGGACATCATGGCAACACGTATCGACAAAATCAGAAACATCGGCATCAGCGCCCATATCGATTCAGGAAAAACCACCCTTACCGAGCGGATCCTGTTCTATACCGAGCGGATCCACGCCATCCATGACGTCAAGGGAAAAGACGGGGTGGGGGCGACCATGGACTCCATGGAACTCGAGAAAGAGCGCGGCATCACCATTGCCTCCGCCGCCACCTACTGCGAGTGGAAAAAACATGAGATCAATATCATCGATACGCCGGGCCATGTGGATTTTACCATCGAGGTGGAACGCAGCCTGCGCGTACTGGATGGCGCCATTCTCGTTCTCTGCTCGGTGGGCGGCGTACAAAGCCAGTCCATCACCGTCGATCAGCAGATGAAGCGCTACAAGGTCCCCTGCATCGCCTTCATCAACAAGTGCGACCGCAGCGGCGCCAATCCGTTTCGCGTAGTCGGGCAGCTCAAGGAAAAGCTGGGTCACAATGCGGTGGCCATGCAGATCCCCATCGGGCTCGAAGCCGATCATGACGGTGTCGTCGACCTGGTGACCATGAAGGCCCTTTACTTTGACGGCGACAACGGCCAGACGATCCGGACGGAGGAAATCCCGGAAGCGCTGGCGGCGCTGGCCGCGGAAAAACGGGAAGCCCTCATCGACGCCGCCTCCCTGTTCTCCGACGAACTGACCGAAGCGGTCCTCGAAGAGGCGCCGGTTTCTGAAGAAATGCTCCTCGACGCGGTGCGAAAAGGGACGCTGGAGCGACAGATCACGCCTGTTTTCATGGGGTCCGCCTACAAGAACAAGGCGGTTCAGCCGCTGCTGGATGCGGTCACCCAATTGCTGCCCTGCCCGGCGGATGTGAGCAACCAGGCGCTGGATCTGGATCATGACGAGGACGCCATCACGCTGACGTCCGACTCCGGCAAGCCGACCGTGGCGCTGGCCTTCAAGCTGGAAGACGGTCAATACGGCCAGCTCACCTATATCCGTGTCTACCAGGGCCGGTTGGCCAAGGGTGATACGGTGGTGAATGTGCGCACCGGCAGAAAGGTCAAGATCGGCCGCCTGGTGCGCATGCATGCCAACCAGATGGAAGACATCACCGAAATTTCCGCCGGTTATATCGGTGCCCTGTTCGGCGTGGACTGTGCCTCGGGCGACACCTTCACCGATCCCGGCGTCAACCTGACCATGACCTCCATGTACGTGCCGGAGCCGGTGATTTCCCTGGCGATCGTCCCCAAGGACAACAAGGCGGAAATCAACATGTCCAAGGCCCTGAACCGTTTTTCCAAGGAGGATCCCACCTTCCAGACCTATGTGAGCGAAGAGACCGGGGATACGATCATATCCGGCATGGGTGAGCTTCACCTGGAAGTGTATATCGAACGCATGCGCCGGGAGTACAAAGCCGAAGTCACCACCGGTGCGCCCCGGGTCGCCTATCGGGAAACCATTACCCGCCGGGCCGAATTCAACTACACCCACAAGAAGCAGACCGGCGGTTCGGGCCAGTTCGGCCGGGTGGCCGGGTACATGGAGCCGGTTGAGGGCGAGGATTTTGTTTTTGAAAACAAGGTGACCGGCGGTTCCATCCCGACGCCGTATATCCCGGCTTGTGAGAAGGGTTTTAAAAACTGCCTGGCCAAGGGGCCCAAGATGGAGTTTCCGGTCACCGGGGTCAAGGTGGTGATCGACGACGGCGCCGCCCACAGCGTGGACTCGTCGGACATGGCCTTCCAGGCCGCCGCCCGGGGTGCTTTCCTGGAGGGGTACATGAAGGCCGCGCCGGTCATACACGAGCCGATCATGAAGGTGGCCGTGGAGACGCCCACCGAATTCCAGGGCGGCGTCATGGGGTCGCTGAACCAGCGCCGCGGCATGATCGTCGGCTCCCAGGAAGAGGGGCCCATGTGCGTCATCGAATCCCAGGTCCCCCTGGCCGAGATGTTCGGGTACTCGACGGTGCTGCGCTCCCTGACCCAGGGGAAAGCCCAGTTCACCATGGAATTTGCCACCTACCGTCAGGTTCCCCAGAGCATTTCGGAAGAGATCGCCAAGAAGCGTCAGGAAGAGAAAAAGAACGTCGCCTGATCACGAAATTCCTGCATCACCTTTTTCGATGAAGGAGTGAAATGGATTCGGTGAGTCGCACAGAAGATACGGACGAGTGGAGAATTGCCCGCAGACGGGCACGTTTGCAACCATACGCATTCCCGGCCTTATCCGCCCAAAAGGGGCCTCTTTTTAAAGAGCACCCAGCAACAACGACTCAGGGGCGCACCAGGGCAAGGGTCATCAATTTGAAAGAGAGGAACCTGGATATGCTCAAAAACGACCTGATCCTCAGAAACCCGCTGAGGCTGATGGGCCACGAAAACGAAGCCATTGTCCCCCAGGGCGGTTTCGGGGCCGTGCTGGCCCGTGCCGGTGTGGGTAAGACCGCCCTGATCGTTCAGGTGGCCCTCAACACCATGCTGCAGCAGAAAAATGTCCTCCATGTGAGCCTGAACGATCCGGTGGACAAGGTGAACCTGTGGTACCAGGAGGTGCTCAACAGCCTGGCCCATCAGTACCATGTGCGGCAGATCAAGGAGTTGTGGGAATCCATCCAGATGAACCGGTTCATCATGACCTTCAAGGTGGAAGGCTTCAGTGTGCCCAAACTGGAAGAGCGGGTCAAGGATCTGACGGAACAGCAGATCTTCAACCCCCATATGGTGATCATCGACGGACTGCCCTTTGATGAAAGCCTGAGAACGCCGCTGGAGACCCTGAAAACCTTTTCCGAGAACCACCGCCTTCACCTGTGGTTTACGGTGACGACCCACCGGCATGAAGCACCCGGTGAAGACGGCATGCCGGTTCAGCTGGCCGGGGTTGCCGACCTGTTCGACGCCGCCATCCAGCTTCAGCCCGAAGGAAAAAAGATTCACATCCGCTGCCTGAAGGGCGGCCCCGGGGATGCGGAAACCAGGGATCAGCTGCTTGACCCGTCTACCATGCTGATTCAGGATCACAGATAGATCCTTTCAAGATAAAAATCAAAAACCGGCTTGGTGCCCTTGGCATCGAACCGGTTTTTTATTTGTGGTGGAGGCTGGATAGATGGAATTTTGAATTGATAATTTTGAATTTTGAATTAAGGTTTTAAAATCGATCTGAAAACAATTAAAAATTTAAAACTGAGAATTAAAAATTTGCCCTCAATTTTTGTATTCAGGCGGCTTGGATGAAATTTTGAATTAAGGTTTCAAAATCGATCTGAAAACAATTAAAAATTCAAAATTAAGAATTCAAAATTTGTTCTCAATCCCCCAATCCCTCAATTCCCGTCCTCCGACTTTCCGCCCTCCAGTGCCGCGATCCGATCGAGCACCGGTGGATGGGAGTAATTCAAAAAGACATGCAGCGGGTGGGGCGTCAGGTTGGACAGGTTGTGAACGCTGAGCTTCTTCAGGGCTTCCACCATGGAGCGGGAGCCTCCGGTGGTGGTGGCCGCAAAATGGTCTGCCGCAAACTCATGCCGGCGGGAAATATGCTGGACGAGCAGACCCAGGAAGAAATCCACGGGTGCGTAAAGCAGGCCGAAGAAAACCAGCCCGGCATGGATCGATGGGTGCGTGACGAAAAACGCCTCGAACAGCGCCGGCGTGCCGATTATCAGAGACATGAAATAAAGCAGTACACCGGTTTGCAGGATACCCGCCGCCATCATTTTCCAAATGTGTCGCATCTGGTAATGGCCCATTTCATGGGCCAGCACGGCCACCAGTTCGTCGGTGGTATGCCGGGCAATCAGGGTGTCGAAAAGCACGATGCGGCGATGGCGGCCAAATCCCGTGAAGAATGCGTTGGATTTGGAGGAGCGCCTGGAGCCGTCCATGACCTGGATGTTGTTCAGGGAAAAACCGATGGAGCGGGCGTATGCCATAATGGCCGCCTTGAGTTCACCGTCGGTCAACGGCTCGAAGCGGTTGAAAAGGGGCATGATCCAGGTGGGCGCGACAAACTGGACCACGATCATGAAGGCGGTGACCAGCCCCCAGCACCATATCCAGGCGGTGGTTCCGGTGTGATGGAAAAAAGCCAGGACCCCTGACAGCAGAGGCACACCCAGCAGGATGATCAGAAAAAGGCCCTTCAACCGGTCTTTCACCCAGGTGGTGATGGTGGTTGTATTGAATCCGAAACGCTGTTCGATGACGAAGGTGGCATAAAGACGGAAGGGCTGGTCCACGAGGGTTTTCAGCCCGGATAAAAGGCCGATGTAGGCCAGTCCGGTGGCCAGTGGCCCCCATCCGAGTGACCGGGTCCAGTCGTCCACGATGGCAAAACCGCCGCCAAACCAGAAGGCCAGCAGCACCAGGAGATCAACGGCAGCGGTCGTCTGCCCGAAACGGGTATTGGCGCGCAGGTAGGCCTGGGACTGCCGGTATGTCTGCGGATCGAAGCGGCCTTCGAACGGCAGCGGTATCCGATCAGAAATCGCGCCGAGGTTCAGCCGATCGGCCAGCAGGTGGAGCAGAAAATCGGCCGACAGAAAAAAAAGTATGGTCCAGGCAATCCAGTTCATGTCTCAGCTCTTAGCTCATGGGTGATAGCCCATAGGAAAACCGATAACATCCATTTCGGGCTGTTCTGCAAGTGATGCCTTAAAATTCAGAAGTCAGGAGTCAGAAAACAGAAGTCAGGGGTCAGAATCCAGAATCCAGAAGAAGGATTCACCTTTGGCTCAGGCTTTCTTTTAAATTGGTTTGAGCGCAGCGACGTCATTGACCTTCTGGCTCTTGGCTTCTGACTCCTGACTTCTCGTTCAATTGCTTTCCTCTACCATCATTTCCCTGTTTTTCGTTATCCGTTGGGGCCGGCGACCGGGAGTTTTCTCGAATATGCTCACAGAAGTCGCCGATGGTCCGGTATACCCGGTCGGCGCCTTCGCCCAGCAGGATGCCGTGGCGCTGAAAATTGAACAGCACCATCTGTTTGTCCGTCGACCCCAGCAGGCTGAAGATCTTCTCGGTTCCCTTGGGATTGACCACCGGGTCCTCCCTGGACTGGACGACCAGGGCCGGCGCCGTAATCTGCGGCAGGCGCGGTTCCAGCGACGACATGAGCCGCTCCAGTTCCCGAACGCCGGAGATGGGGTTCTTTAAATAATTGATATGCGGATTCTCCGGATGGTTGTCCACAAACGTCTTTTGGGCCTCGTCGATGTTGAACCGTGCCATGAAACGGTTCCACGCATCCACGGCGGGAACGAATCGGGCGGCCAGGTCCTGAAGGCGCAGCGGTGTGGAGACGGCAAAAACGCCGTCCACCCCGGGCACCCGCTGGGCAAGGTCCAGGGCCAGGCCGGCGCCGGTGGAAAACCCCCCGGCGATCACTCGGCGGCACAGGTTGCTGACCACCGCATACCCGGCATCCATGGAATCGATCCAGTCCTGGAATGTGCAGCCGGCCAGGTCCTCCGGTGCGGTGCCGTGTCCCTTCAGGCGGGGTGCGTAAACCCAGAACCCCATTTTGCCTAAATACTCGGCCAGCCCCCGCACTTCTGCCGGGGCGGCCATGTAACCATGGGCCAGCACCACACCGACCCGGCGGCGGTCTCCCTTGATCAGGAAGGGGCGGCTCACATCCCGGGCTTTGGATGTTCCGGAGACGAAAAAGGTGTCAAAATCGCGATTGAAATCATCCAATGCACGTTTGATCAGCAACCGGGCGACCTTGCGCTTCAGCCAGAATCCGGGCAGCCAGCAAAGGCGGGAAATGCGGCGCTGAAGCCGGGTCAGCGGCTCCACTTCATTGGCGATTACCGCAATGGGGTTGTCGATCCGGGATCGATGAAAGTCGAATACCGTTGCCATGCGGGCCGCATCCTTTTCCAGAATCGCGCCATAGGATGCGACCACCTTTTTTTCTTCGGCAAAGTCCATGAATTCACTGAATTTGTGGAATCGGTCGTCGGTGAGCAGGTGCACCTGGTCCCTGTCCAAACTGTTATGGAAATAAACGTTTCCCGAACCTGCATCGCTCTGTGACGCCAGGAACACACGGCGTTTCAGATTGGCTTTCTTGATGCGGCTGACCGGTGTTTTTTTCAGGCAGGACGCAAAGAGGTGATCGTGGTTGACCGTGGTCAGCCGGTAGATCGCAGCCATGTAACGCCGCATGATTTTCAGGGCCTCCCGCCGCATGAACTTGCGCGAGGGGATCAGATCATCGAATCCGATGGGGGAGGATGAACGGATATCACTTTGGACGGTCTGGCAGGAAAGGCACCCGGTGACTTCGATGGGGTCGCCGAAGCGCATGTCGATGTCCACCCCGGACAGCAGCATGGCCCCTTCGGTCATGATCTCCTCGGCCACACGATCCGGCAGGTCTTCCACCATGTGGCCGGCCAGGCGGCTCAAGGCGTTGTCACGGGCACGTAGCGGGTAGTAGGTCAGGTTGACCGGCACGATGCAGGTGGGTTGCCGGCTGATGCTGTCCACGGAGGGCAGTTTGAACAGGCCGGCCAGTCGCCGGGCCTCCCCGGGGTTGCTGTGGGCCAGGCCTGCGATGCGCTGGCGGTAAAATTCCGTCCGCAGGGCCAGGGTGGCGGCCCCGGTGTGGGGCGGGTGTTTGCCGCCGGCGTAGGAGATCATGAAGCGGCCCTTCTCCATGATTTTTTTGTTTTTGACCATCCGGCCTTCGGGAAAAACGATCCAGCAGGCCTCGGCCGTGAGCAGGGTTTTGACCATCAACCGGTCACGGTCCGGTTGCTGGGTCGAAACAGCGCCCAGTTGTTCGAGGTACCGCCCGAATTTACCCACAAACAACTCTGCCGCAGCCAGGGCCCACACTGGTGTTCCGGTCAGCCGGTGCAGGTGGTAGGGCAACAGGAAGGTTTCGATCCGGGTGAAGTGGTTGACGACGAAAATGGTGGGGCCGTGCGGAATGTTCTCCATGCCGTGGATGTTCAGGCGTGCACGGGTCAGACCGGCGATGGTTTTTATGGCCAGTCCGGTGGTGCGGTATGCGAAGCGGTTCATTGACGGTTCCGAAAAAACCCGATATCTGCGTTATGCTTTATCCCACGTCACTGCGGAGTCCCTTAAGTCCACCTCATTTTTCGGGATGGAACATGAATGTTTGCCGCAAGGATGATGATCTATTATCGTGCGCTCGGCTAACCCGTCGTCTGCGACGGGAAACGCTTTCGCTGCCGCGGGCTGCAAGTCCTGATCACGGGCTTTTTACGAAACCGTCTGAAATACAGCCTTATGGGCGTTCATCAAGGTTGACTTCGTATCTTTAAAAAATTAGATTACACAGCCTGAGGGAAAAAGTAAATATTCTTGGTTGGAACACGCGTGAGCGCCCCTTATTTCAGTGGACCGCCACGCACATATACGGAGACGATCGGTGTATTCGAAAATACTCAAACTGCGGTTTCCCGTTACGGAAGTTCAGAAACCGCTGGTCTGCAGCCTGGCCCGGGAATACGATCTGATGTTCAACATCCTCAATGCCGGGATTCTTCCCCGCAAGGAGGGCTTCATGGTGCTGGAGGTCTCCGGCAGCAGGAAGAACTTCAAAGAGGGGGTCAACTACCTGAAGCGCCAGGGGGTGGACGTGCAGAACGCCTCCCGGGAAATCAAGCGAAACGAAAGTAAATGCACCCACTGCGGATCCTGTACCGCCGTGTGTCCCACCGGCGCCCTGTCCGTCAAACGACCGGAGATGGAAGTGGAATTCGACCAGCAGAAGTGCAGCGTCTGCGAATTGTGCGTCACCGCTTGCCCGCCCCGGGCCATGGAAGTGCGTCCCACCGATCAACTGTTTTTTGAATGACAGGGCCCGTTGCCATTGCCGTTTCCGGGGGCATCGATTCTCTGGTTTGCGCCGACCTGGTCCAACGGCAGGGGGTCGAAGTCTTCGGCATCCATTTCCTCACCGGTTTCGAAAAACCCGCCGGACCGGGATCCGAAGAGATCCAGGCGGTTTTCAGGCCGCTGGACATCCCGGTCGCCGTTATCGATCTGAAATCCCAGTTCAAAACAATGGTCGTTGATTATTTTGCTGCCGCCTATCAGGACGGAGAAACGCCTAATCCGTGCCTGGTGTGCAACCCTTTGATCAAATTTGGCGTTCTGCTGGAAAAGGCGCGTCAATTGGGTGCCTCGCATCTGGCCACCGGTCATTATGCGCGGGTGGACGCAGATCGGCAGGGACGGTATCGGCTGCGCCGGGGCATTGACGAAAGCAAGGACCAATCCTATTTTCTCTCCCGCCTGACGCAGGACCAGCTGGCCCGGGCCTGTTTTCCCTTGGGGACCTGGACCAAAGACCGGGTCAGGGCCCTGGCGGCCGAAAAAGGGCTGCAGCCGGTCTCCCGTAAAGAGAGCCAGGATGTCTGCTTCATCAAGGATGTCACCTATGCCGATTTTCTGATTCAGGCCGGCGGGGTTCGCCCGCAGGCGGGGGATATTGTGGACACGGCCGGTCACCGGATCGGAACCCACCACGGACTGCACCGCTATACCGTGGGCCAGCGTCGGGGCATCAACTGCCCGGCCAGCCAGGCCTGGTACGTGGTTCGAATCGACGCCCGGCAAAACCGCCTGGTGGTGGGAACCAGGGATGAACTGGCTACCAACAGCTGCCGGGTCAGGGATATCAACTGGATTGCCAGGGCACCCGAGGAGGCCTTCCGTGCCCATGTACGCATCCGATACCGTCACCGGGCCGTGGCCGCGGCCGTGTCGCCTGATGGACGGGATGGCGCCGTGGTTCGGTTCGATCAGCCCCAGGCGGCCGTGACACCGGGGCAGGGGGCTGTTTTTTACCGGGGGGATGAGGTGCTGGGTGGTGGGTGGATTGCCGCTGAATAGCGGTTTGGGCTGAAGATATATAATTTTGAATGTTGAATTATAAATTTTTAATTAAGGTACAGATATCGTTTAATAATTTAAAATTCAAAACTAAAAATTCAAAATTAGTTTGCTGATTTACGACTTCTGACCTGGTCCAAAATACCATGCTACATAATAAATTATGAAAAAAATCCTTATTCGAACCCTTGGCTGCAAGGTCAACCAGTGCGAGTCGGAGGCCATTCGCAACGCGTTGCTGGCGTCGGACCAGGGTTTCGCCTCCGGTGACGGCGGCCAGGCCGACGTGGTCATTGTCAATACCTGCACGGTGACACGAAAAGCCGCCATGCAGAGCCGCCAGGCGGTTCGTCAGGCCATCCGTGCCAATCCCGGGGCCCGCATCGTGGTCACCGGCTGCCATGCCCAGACTGCCCCGGCGGAGCTGGCCGCCATCGACGGCGTGGATCTGATTGTCGGCAATCGTGACAAGTGCGATATTCCCCGGCAGATTCTTTCCGGGTTGCCTGAACATCCGGTAAAGGCTGTGCCGGCCGTTTGTCCGGACATCGCCGGTGTCGATCAGTTCGACCTGTTGCCCGGAATCGCCCATGGCGGCCGTACCCGCCCGTTCCTCAAGATTCAGGACGGCTGCAACGCCTTTTGCACCTATTGCATCGTGCCCCATGCACGCGGAAGGAGCCGCAGCCTGCCCATGGACCGGGTCCTGGCGCAGATCGAACAACTGGGGCGGCTGGGGTACCGGGAGGTGGTGCTGACCGGCATCCATATCGGCTGCTACGGCCAGGATTTGAAACCGGCGGCCGGGTTGTATGATCTGCTGTGCCGAATCCGGGATGCCGGTGCCATCGACCGGGTTCGTGTCAGTTCCATCGAACCGGCGGAGCTGTCCGACGATATTATCGGTCTGGCAACAACGGAGGGTGATGTCCGCGGCCGGCTCTGTCCCCACTTTCATATCTCCCTTCAAAGCGGTGACGACGGCATTTTAAAACGGATGCACCGGCCCTATACCCGGGATTTTTTCAAGGACCTGGTCCTTTCCATCGTCGGCCGGGTGCCCGATGCCGCTATTGGGGTGGACACCCTCATCGGTTTCCCCGGCGAAACGGATGAGGCATTTGAAAACACCCTTGGCCTGATCCGCTCGCTGCCCGTAGCCTATCTGCACGTGTTTCCCTTTTCGGCACGGGAAGGGACCCCGGCATTCACCTTTAAAGACCAGATCCCCTCGCCGGTGATTAAAAAGCGGTGCGAAGCGATGCGGCGGCTGGGAGCGGACAAGCGCCGCCATTTTTACGGGCGCCATGTCGGCCGAACGGTATCGGTGCTGGTGGAAGAGGCCCGGGACAGGAATGATGGACGCCTGAAAGGTTTTTCGGAAAACTATATCCCCGTGCACATCGATGGACCGGATGAATTTTTCAATACCTTTCAGCAGGTGGCGATTGCGCGTATTTCAGCGGACGGGGTGCCGGAGGGGAGGGTAATTTTGAATGTTGAATGATTAATTTTGAATTTAGGAAGGGAAACCGCTCAACAATTAAAAATTCAAAACTAAAAATTCAGAATTATAACCAAGCCAACCCAACCAGCCCGACAAACTCAATGAACCCAGCAACCCCCCAAAACCCGCAGGACGCTGTGCCCCCCTCCATGGCCGCCGGCCTGTTTGTCTGGAGCTTTGGTGCGGTCTTCTATCTGCTGGGATTCTTTCACCGGGTGGCACCCGCGGTGATCGTCAGCGAGTTGATGCGCGACTTCCAGATCAGTGCCGCTGCGCTGGGCAACCTGTCTGCATTTTATTTCTACAGTTATGTGGCCATGCAGATTCCCACGGGCATCCTCGCGGACCGGTGGGGACCGCGCCGGCTGCTCACCCTGGGAAGCATGGTCGCCGCCGTGGGCGCCGTGATGTTTGCCATGGCGCCGGACATCGCCTGGGCGGCTGCCGGACGGCTGCTGATTGGCGGGTCGGTTGCCGTCGCCTTCGTCGGGATTCTCAAATTGGCCGGCAACTGGTTCCCGCCCCGCCGCTTTGCGCTGGTATCGGGGCTGGCGCTTTTTTTCGGCATTGTCGGGGCCGTATCCGCCGGACCGCCGCTGCGCTGCCTGGTGGACCTGTATGGCTGGCGCAGCGTCGTCCTCTTCTCTGCGGTCGCCACCCTGGTCGTCGGAACCGGTACCTGGATTTTTGTCAGGGACACGCCCCGGGAAAAGGGATATCGCGATCTGTCAACGGTCGGGGCGGTTTCGGCGTCACGGCCCGAAACCGGTATGGTCGGTGGGATCGCTCAGGTGCTTGCCTACCGCAACACCTGGCTGCTGTTCGTCATTCCGGGTGGGATTGTGGGGTGCGTACTCACCTTTTCCGGACTGTGGGGGGTGCCCTATCTGACTACGCTCCATGGGCTGTCGACCGCCACGGCTTCCACCCTGACGTCGGCCCTGCTGGTTGCCTGGGCGGTCGGCGGTCCTTTTTTCGGGTGGCTGTCCGATCGGATGGGCAACCGTAAAACGCTTTACCTGACCGGCTGCGGGGTTTCGGTGGCCGGCTGGGCAGTCATCCTTCTGGCAACCGACATCCCCCTGACGATGCTGATCCCGGTCATGCTGATCACCGGATTTTCATCGGGATGCATGATAATCAGCTTCGCTTTCGCAAAGGAATCGGTACCCGCCCATTTGTCGGGAACGGTAGCGGGCGTGATCAACATGGGGGTGATGACGGGGCCCATGGCCCTGCAGCCGGCTGTCGGGCTGGTGCTGGACCGGATGTGGTCGGGAACTTTAGCGGATGGTGTTCGCGTATACAGCGTCGCCGCCTACCACAGCGGTTTTTCATTGATGCTGGCCTGGATCGCGGTTTCATTCATTTTGCTCCTGTTCACGCGCGAAACCGGCTGCCGTCAGGTGGTCGAATGAGAAGCGTCGGTTGGTTGAATTGGTTGTGTTGGCTGGTCCGGTGGGTTGTTGAAGGGAGATTAAAACTGATGCCCTCGTAAAAATTGCGGGGATGCTGGTATCGCTCCCTCGCCCCTTGAGGGGAGAGGGCCGGGGTGAGGGGTGATATTAAAAAGGCAATGAACTCAACTAAAAACAACGCCAGACAACTTCGTAAAACACAAACGGACGCTGAACGCCGCCTGTGGCAGCTTCTGCGCAATCGGTCGCTCGCGGGCTGCAAGTTCCGGCGGCCGCACCCAGTCGGCCCCTATATCTGTGACTTTGTCTGTATTGATCGTCAACTTGTGATTGAAGTGGACGGCGGGCAGCATCGGTTGCAGGCTGAAAAAGATGAGGTTCGCACCGCTTATCTTGAATCCAAGGGGTACAGGGTCATGCGGTTCTGGAACCATGAAGTGCTGACGGAAACCGAGGCGATATTGAAACGGATTCTCAACATGATCGCCATCTGATTCCCCTCACCCTGTCCCTCTCCCCAAAGGGGCGAGGGAACGTTTTCAATCATCGTCTTCTGCCAGATTGACTTTATTGTGCCTGAAAAAGCGAACCCTTTTGACCAGGTCAAGGGCCGATGGCTGTGCCTGAAGGCATGGGAAAAGAAGAATCCAGGAGCCAGAATTCAGCATCCAGAAGAAGGATTCGCCATTGGCTCATTACTCCGTTTATGAAACTTCCTCTCTTTCAATTTGTCAGGTAAGGCGCTGCAGCGCAACCCGGTCTGCAATACGGATGTAAAATCAAACCGAAGAATATCCAATGTCGAATATCCAGGGAAGGTATTGTTTCACGATATCAATTATAAAGGACAGCATTCCTTCCTTCATCATTCTGCGGTTCCTTGTTCGATATTGGGCATTCGCCTGTCAAACCGTTCCCGGTGAAGGTCAGGACGGACACGTAGAGACGTATCCGACAGAGCGTTTCATCGGTGTTCAAACCGGCCAGCGGTTGGCGGTACCGCTGACTTCTGAATTCTTTTTGCTTGAGTGACAATCAACCAGGTGCCTGCCTCCCTTTTCAAGGGCAAAACAATGCTTGGTTCTTTTGGGGGCAGGGTCCTTTTCTCCGTGTGCCAAAAAAAAACGCCGCCTTTATTCAGGCGACGTTTTTCGCTGATTGCAGTAAATTAAACCTCGGGCTATGCCCGAGCGACCCGAAGAGGTTCGGGCCGGTCCGGCGAGACGTTCAATCGGTATTTTTATGAACATCGAACGTCGAATGCGGCGATCGCTTCGCTTGGTCGTTTGATAAAAAACAATCTCTCGCAGAGTCGCAGAGCACACAGAGAGAAACAGCAGGATGATTTTATTTTGATGCTAATAGCCTACAGCCCACAGCCTGCCGTCTATCAACCTCCCGCGAAGCCGGGTCATATCTTGCAGGCAGAAGAACAACTTCCAAATCGATCCAGGCAGTCCTGCCGCCCGTTTTCCACACACTCGATGAACTTCTTGTCACATGCGTCGACACAGTCTTTACGATGGTCTTTTTTGTCAGCCATGGCGTTATCCTCCGGTATTTATATGCATTCGTGACCCTTTCGGGTCTCGATGGGGTTGTTGGTGTTCCCGGTGTTGATCAGTTCACCGGATAATTCAATGATAATTATCATTACCCGATGTTCAACAGCTTCGGTGGGGCTGTGAATATGGTATAGATGATACGGCAATGGGTTGAACCTGCAGCCAATCGAGTAAAAAATGAGGCGTGACCATACCATGGAATTGAATGATATCAAATTCAATGGGGGATACGTTCAACCAAGGCGTCGAGGATGAAAAACCGGTCCATGAGGTGATGCTATCAGATTTTTTTATGGCCACTTGCCCGGTGACCCAGGCCCAATGGAAATGTCTGATGGCGGAGAATCCGTCCAATGTTGCCGGGGACGACCATCCGGTGGAACAGGTGACCCTGGCCGATGTGCATGCATTTATTGAAAAAATCAACGCAGCCGCGGACCACGGCGTGCATTTCGACCTGCCCTCGGAAGCGCAGTGGGAATATGCCGCCCGCAGCGGCGGACGGGACGAATTGTATGCCGGCGGAAAGGACCCGGCGGCGGTGGCCTGTTTCGAGGACAACAGCACCGGGGGAACCGCACCGGTGGGCCGCAGGGCACCCAATGGTTTGGGGCTGTACGACATGAGTGGAAACGTGTGGGAGTGGTGCCGGGCTATCTACCATCCCGAAGCCTACCGGCGTCATGGTAGAAAGGACCCGGTATGCACCAGCGGCGGGACAGACCGGGTGTGATTCGCGGGGGCAGCTGGCATCTGGCTGCGTGGAGCGCACGCTGCAGCCGGCGATTTCGTTTCGATCCCGAACTTTACGGCCCGGGTTTGGGATTCAGGGTGGTGATGGGGGTGAAAGGGAAAAGGTTGAATTTTTAATTAAGGAGTCAGAATCCAGAATCCAGGAGCCAGAATAAAAAAAGGATGTCACTGCGCTCCGTCACCTTTAAATCAAGACCTGAGCAGAAGGCGAATCCTTTGTGCTGAATCCTGGCTTCTGACTTCTGAATTCTTTTACGATAAGGTCACTGAAGGAGAAACCCCCGACCCCATGAATCCTCGAATCCTTCACCATCATTTTCCCGGTGGAATAATACCCAGGTCACTGATTTTATAAAGCAGTGTCTTGTAGCTGATTTTCAGTATCTTGGATGCCTTGCTCCGGTTCCAGTCGGTTCGGTCGAGGACGTGCGAAATAATTTCCCGTTCAACCATCTCCACCGCATTCTTTTTTGCCGTTTTCAGTGAAAAGGTCTGGTTGTCCGGTGAGTTTTTACCCTGCAGGTCAAGTATCTTGACCAGCGATGCATTGTGGTTCAGTTCATCCGTTTGACCGTTGTCGGACGGAGCGAGCCGTTCGCTGTTGAACAGCTCGTCCGTGATCTGGTCGCAATCCCCTAACACCAGCATTCGTTTGAGGACGTTTTGAAGCTCACGGACGTTGCCCGGCCAACTGTACTGGCACAGTCGGTCGATCACCTTGGCGCCCGGTTTTTCGAGGTGCCGGTTGTTGAGCATGGACGTGTATTCTTTGATGTAGAACTCAATGAGCGGCGGAATATCCTCGGGCCGGTCCCGCAGCGGTGCCAGATAGATTTTACCTAAAATACGCGATTTTCACAAAAAAAGAGTCCTCTAAAATTGGATAATGTGTTATAATACTTGTTAAAAACCACCATGTTTACAACAAGCGTAAACACACCCAATAGGTAAAGGACTCTATGAGTAAGCATAGCAAAAACTACCGACAAAGTGAACTCAAAATCCAACGCATCGAAACGACGTCCGACCGGTTGACCGGAAGAGCCGGGCTGGCCCTGTTCGTGGCGTATATGCACGGCATTCAGGTTTTTGGCTGGTTCGACCGCTGGTTTGGATCCATCCGCAAGAACCGAAAAGGCCTTGCCATTACAGAACTTTTCAAACAAGTGCTCTGCTTTTTCGCCGATGGGACCAGTCGGCGCCTGGCATATTTCGACCAGATTTCTCGCGATGAGGGCTATGCCGGCAGCATAGAGACGCCAACTGAAGACATGGCCTCTTCTCATCAAATCAAACGTTTTTTCAAAGCATTCGCCTGGACTCGCGTGTTTTTGTTCCGGCGCCTTTTGCAGGCCCTTTTCATCTGGCGTCTGCGGATTACGCAACCCGATGTGATCGAATTGGGTATCGATACGATGGTCATGGACAATGACGATGCAAAATGCCGGCACGGCGTGAAGCCCACCTACAAGAAGAAAAAGGGCTTTCAACCCCTGCAAATGAATTGGGGACGTTTGATTGTCGATGCGGTGTTTCGCAGTGGGGACAAACATTCCAATCATGGCGATACGGTCCTGAATATGATCCGGCACATGGTTCTTAAAATCAGATGCGACTACCGTGGGGATGTGCCGATTATCATCCGCATGGACAGCGGGTTTTTCGACCAGAAAATCTTCGAGCTTTGCGAAAGGCTTCATGTCGGTTATGTCTGCGGCGGCAAAGTGTATAAAGACATCAAGCAAATGGCGGACAACTGGGATGCGTCCAAATGGAAACGGTTCGAATCCGGAAAGAAGAAAGCCTGGAAATACGCCGAGTTCGGTATCCGGCAAGGCAACTGGAAACAATTCCGCCGCGCGATTTTTTGTCGGTTGATGCACGATAACAGCAAACAGCTTTACCTTCCGGGATTTCGGCCTGACACCATCATCGTCACCAACATCGGTCAAGGTCAGGCGATCGACGGTATGCTGGAAAACGCCGGAGCGGTGGAATATCTGACCACCAATGGGCTCGTCGCCTGCTATCATGAACGCGGCAGCGACGAATTGGCCAACCGGGCGTTGAAGGATTTCGGTCACGAACAACTGCCTTTCAAACGATTCGCCCCCAATGCAGCCTGGTATTATATGATGCTGGTCGGTCATTTTCTGCTCGAGTCGTTTAAAGAAGATGTCAGTGCGCCGGTATTATCGATTGGTTCCTATGCCTCCACGGTGCGTAGACGGCTGATCGATATCGCCGGTAAAATCGTTTTCCACAGTGAGCAAACGGTCTTAAAGGTGACTAGGACCTGCCTGGAAAACCTACGCTTGCCGGAGTTGTTTGAACGGTGCCGCAAAGCGCCGGTTATCGAATAACCCGCAGGGAAAATAAAATTTGGAGTAAAACCGGTGGAGAGGTGTGCGCTAAAACAGGCTAAAATGCGCATATGACCACAACAAATTCGGTCAGGATAGCTTGTCTGCAGAAATAGTATCAAATTCTCAGCAGAACCCGATTTCTCTACCATGTTTTACCAGAATACTTCTGTTCAAAACCAAAATCGCCTCGTTTAGGTTTTAATGATATTGAGCCGGTAATAGAGATCTTCCCGAAATTTTCCGTCTTCGATATCCTTTTTAAGATCGTGATTGGTTGCGGCGATCACCCAGGTGTCGGCCCGGACCTCTTTTTCGGACCCCAACGGTGAAAATTCACCACCGCTTTGCAGCACGTGCAGCAATTTTGCCTGGAGGGGAAGGGACATGTCGCCAATTTCATCCAGAAGCAGCACCCCGCTGTGGGCCAGCTGAAACTTGCCTTTTTTCCGTTGCTCCGCACCGGTGAAGGCGCCGCGCTCGTAGCCGAAAAGCTCGCTTTCAAGCAGGCCTTCCGGCAGCGCGGCACAGTTGATCTTGATGAAAGGCTTACCCAGGCGGGGTGATTTCTGGTACAGGTTCTGGGCAACGACCTCCTTGCCCACGCCGCTTTCCCCAAAAACAACCGTGTTCAACCCGGTGTGCGCCACATGCTCAATCAGTTCGCGAACCCGCTCGATGTTTTTGCTTACACCGACAATGGGTGGACCCATTTTTGATTTTGACTTGTCACTCATTGATTCATCAGTTTCTTGACCAGTTGTTCCAGCTCAGGCAGTTTAAACGGCTTCTCCAGCACATAATCGGCATGGGCCTCTTTGGCCAGCGACTCCGGGTGCTCCCCCCAGCCGGTGATGGCAATCACCGGTGTATCCGGAAATCTTTTTTTCACGATGGATATGATGGCCACCCCGCTGATGTTTGGCAGCACCAGATCGGTTATGATCAGGTCGAAATCGGCATCTTCGGCTTCAATATGTTTCAACCCCTCCAGGCCGTTGGCCGCAGAGGTGACGTGGTATTTTTTCTGTGTGAAAAAATTCGTCAACGCAGTAAGGATTTCTTCGGCGTCATCAATGATTAAAAGTTTATAAGGCTTTTTCATTTCAGCCTCTTATGTTTTTCGAAAAGATAGGGAAGGATAATTTCCTAATTGATCCCTGCTATATATGAATGCATGGGAAATGGCAAGTTTTTACCACATTTTCACCCGAGAAAGGCCATTTTTGTTTTTCGTTGTTTCAGAATTGAGGAGGTTGGAGGTTGGAGGTTGGAGGGGCGAGGGGCGAGGGGCGAGGGGCGAGGGGCGAGGGGCGAGGGGCGAGGGGGCAGAATCCAGAATCCAGGAGTTTGAAGTCTGACATCAAAGGCGTAGGAGCGGCTTCCAGCCGCGATTATCCCATTGCATCGCGGATAGGGAAGCGGCTCCAACGAAAAACGACTTTTTTTGATTATCGCTTCCTTTAAAGTCGCTGTTTTTACGAATCCATAAATATTTTTCCCTCAATAATCTCCTCTCCCTGCCGATATCAAGACATCAAGGCGCTTTTCTATTTTTTTCATAAATTTTATTTCAAAAGTGGAAAAAGTTTTCATAATATGTAATACAAGTCCACTTTCTCACGGATCTTTGAAAAACAGATACGTCGAACCGCCTTTTCGGATATTCCTCCCGAAACAATAAAAAATGTTTAAAAACAGCCATATAAAAATTTTAATAACAAAAAAACCATTAATCTCAAAAGGCTGCATTTTTTGGCACTTCATTTGAATGTTAGGCTTTCGAATTTTCTGTCAGAGCGGTTTTTTAAGTTGAAACTGGCTTTCGGCCGGGTAATCTGGATGGTCTTTTTTAACTAACATTAATTTTTTTAAATAAAAGCGAATTATTAAAATGCTGCCAACAACCGCGGTGGTTCTGGATAAAGACCAGACAGGGAGGGACGATATCCGCAATCGTCTTTCACTCTGCGGTGTGTTGCCGATTTGTTTCAGGGATAAATGGGTGTGCCTGGAAAATATTTATCATATCCGCCCATCTTTTGCAGTGTTAAGATCGGATTGTTTCGACATCGCATCGGATTTTGTGAATGTTGCCAAGGCAATCAGAAAAAATATTCCCGTTATCGTTCTTTCAAAAAAAAGAGAAGTGGAAGCTTTCATCCACAACAACTGGCTGGTAAATCTGTTTTTTTTACGCTATCCTGCCGATGACCAATCATTTCAGGATACTATCTCACTGCTGGCTGCCACGAAACAGGCTTGTGACCACCCTGTTTTGGTTGCCGGATCGGCGGAACGCAGAAAAATCATGCGGGAGTTGCCTCTGCTCGGGCAGGCCAAAGATCCGGTGCTTATTCAGGGGGAGCGAGGGGTTGGCAAACGGCTGATGGCCAGAGCGGTCCATCGTTGTTCCGCTGCCAAAGCAGCGCCCATTGATTTTATTGACGCCAGTCAGCTTTCAGGGCAGTGGATTCAAAAAACATGCGCGTGGGGTGACGCCGCCACTCCCGATGCGGCAAGCGGCCGCGTCCGTGTGATCGAAAACATTGAAAATTTGCCATTGCCGCTTCAATCACAATTGTTGTCGGTCATGGAGACGTTCAACGGGAATGGGATTTGCGAAAGGAAGGCCAACGGTTTCGCCCCATTTGTAACGCTTGCCGGAAGCGATCTTGAATCGCTGGCCGAAAAGGGCGCATTCAGAAAAGACCTCTACCATCGGTTGAGTGTGTTGAAAGTGACGGTTCCGGCACTCAGAGGACATTCGGCGGATATACGTGCCTTGGCCGAGTATTTTGCCGCCCGATACGGCATCCGGTTCAATGGCGGTATCTTCCGGCTGCCGGATGAAATCGTGGAATCTTTTACGGGTTACCACTGGCCGGGCAACGTGTCCGAACTTAAACGCACCGTTCAGGATCTGCTGGTTACCGACAAAACCAGTTGGTCCAGTTTGCCGCCCTTTATGGCCAATGCCGGTATGAAAAGAGATGGCAACCCTTTGCACCATTGCCTCATCGATACGGATGAAGTCCACGATTTTTTGGAGAAGAACCGGGGTGTCTCGCTAAAGATGGCTAAAAACCGATATGTCATCCAGGTCGAGAAAAAATTTTTAAAGGCGGCCCTGGCGCAAACCAACGGCAATTGCAAAAAAGCGGCAGGGTTGCTGAATATCAGCTACAAATCGATGCTGAACAAGGTGAAGGAATACCAGTTGGTTTGATGAAGTGGATCGAATAGCCTTAAAATTAAACAGGTAACACCCCGACTATTAACGAACCAATTTTTAATTTTGAATGATGAATTTTGAATTAATGTATTCTGTCTATCTCAAAACGATAAAATGCCTTAATTCATAATTAAAAATTTAGAATTCAAAATTGTTTTTCAAGGAAAAACATATGGCCTCCCAACCCATACCCATGGATCCCAAATATATCATCGACCTGGTCATCAAACGCCGCTGGATCGTTATGATTCCGTTTGCGCTGGCCATGGTTGCGGGTATCTATCTGTCAATAACGCTTCCTAAAATTTTTGAAGCCAGCACGCTGATTTTGATTCAACCCCAGCGGGTTCCGCAAAATTATGTGCAGTCCATTGTGGAATCGGACCCCAGTGAACGGATCAGCACCTTGTCCCAGCAGGTGTTGAGCCGGACCAACCTTGAAAACATCATCACTGAATTCAAGCTGTTTACAGATCCGGACAGCAGCTCCATGTACATGGAGGACAAGGTCAACAACCTTCGAAAAAGAATATCGGTCAATGTCTCCAGCGACAGGCGACGCGGAACGGACTCCTTTTCGCTGACCTTCCAGGGTAAAAGCCCGCAAACGGTAATGAAAGTGACCAATGCGCTTGCCTCTTATTTCATCGATGAGAATCTGAGGGTGCGGGAAGCCCAGGCGGTCGGTACGAGTGATTTTCTGGATGCGGAACTCCAGAGCATGAAACACCGTCTGGAAGAAGTTGAAGCCCAGTTGAAGCGTTACCGCGAATCTTATATGGGCGAACTGCCTGAACAGTTGGATTCGAACCTCAGAATCCTTGACCGCTTGCAGGAACACCTGGGTGAGAGCCAGCAAAACCTCAGTGAAGCCAAGATCCGGCTGGTCACGTTGCAGAACGAAGCGGCGACGTCGAGGGATCAATCCACTACGGTTATCATCGGTCAGGACAGCCAGCAGGAGACCAATGATGTGGACCAGATGAGAGCCCAGCTGGAAAGCCTTCTCAGCCGGTATACCGCGCGGCACCCGGATGTGGTGCGGTTGAAGGCGCGGATCGCTGAGATGGAAAAACAGGCTCAAGCGGATGCGCAGAGCGAACCCGGTGATGTCCCCACAATTGATTCTGAAAGGCGTCAACCGGTGTCGCTTTCGCCTGAATATCGCACCCAGTACGCAGAAATCACCCAGGAAATGAGGCGGCTCCAGGCAGATGTGGAAGATACGAAACGCCAAATCAGCACCTATCAGAAGCGGGTAGAAAACACCCCGAAAAGGGAACAGGAACTGCTTTCCCTGAGAAGGGACTATCAGAACATCCAGACCACCTATGATTCATTGCTTGCCCGAAAACTGGAGGCAGAGATTGCGGTAAACATGGAACGCAAACAAAAAGGCGAACAATTCAGAATCCTGGACCCGGCCAAAATGCCGCAAAAACCGGTTAAACCGGATATGCAGAAACTGTTCATCATGGTTGTCGGTGCGGGACTGGCCATTGGCGGCGGCATCATTTTTCTCCTGGAATATATGGACAGCTCTTTCAAGCGCCCGGAGGACATCGAAGAGGATTTGGAATTGCCGGTGCTGTGTACGGTTCCCCAGATTATCAGCCGAAAATCCCGCATCCTCAGGCGGTTTGAATACGCCTCCTGTACCGCTTTCGGATTCATGTCGTTCATCCTTTTTGCCGGCTTTGCAGCCCTGACCCAAAAAGGGGTGGAGCCGACGCTTGAACTGGTTAGAAAACTTGTAAATGGTTAGGACTTTTTATGGGAAAAATTCACGACGCCCTTGAAAAATCAGGACGTTCAAAGGGCCTGAAAGTTGCGCCTGCCGTCCGATCAACACCTGTCGACGATCAGGCTGGCGGCAATTCAATAAAGGTCATAACACCCGCGACCGTTGCCGGGATGGAACCGAATGCTGCCGGACGGATCGATCCGCACCTGGTGACCTACCATGACCCGTCCAGTGTCGAGGCCGAAATCTTTAAAATTTTACGAACCAACATCCTTTTTCCCAAGACCGGAGAACCGCCCCGGTCCATCATGGTGACCAGCGCAATCCCGGGAGACGGCAAGTCCTTTGTGGCTGCCAATCTTGCCATCAGCATTGCCCAGGGGATCGAAGAACATGTGCTTCTGATGGACTGCGATATGAGACGGCCGAGCATTCATTCGCGTTTCGGGTTCAGCCTGGGAGTGGCGGGCCTGAGCGACTATCTGGCCCATAACAAGCCATTGGAATCCCTGCTCAAGAAAACGGTGGTCGACAAACTGACCATCCTGCCGGGCGGGCCGACGCCGCAGAATCCATCGGAACTGTTGTCCAGCCAGGCCATGAAGGAGCTGCTCAAAGAGGCTAAAAACCGATACAGCGACCGCTACATTATCGTCGATTCACCGCCGCCCCAGTTGACGGCGGAAACCACTGCATTGGCCAAATACATCGACGGAATTATTCTGGTCGTCAGATACGGAGTGACACCAAAAGATACAATCAAGGACCTGTTGGAGCAACTGGGCCGGGAGAAGGTGCTCGGCGTGGTCATGAATGGCTACCGGATACCGACCACGGAACGGTATGGGTACGGGAAGTATAAGAAGTATAAAAAATATTAGAAAAATCAATTTTGAATGTTGAATGATTAATTATTAATCAAGGTTTTTGTGCCGATTATAATTCAACATTAAAAACTAAAAATTCAAAATTAGTTTTCCACTTATGCTCCGACTTTTCAAACAATACTATCCGGTTCGAAACGCACTCTTTGTCGTCGGCGAGGGGCTGTTCATATTCTTATCGGTCATCATTGCCAGCTGGCTGCTCATCGGCAATGAATTTATTGTTAACAGCCAGGCGCTGGTATTGAAGACACTCCTGATCGCTTCAGTCTGTCAGCTATGCCTTTATTATAATGACCTTTATGATCTGAACGTGACGAATTCCTATCAGGAACTGTTAATCCGTCTGCTTCAGGCCCTGGGAGCCTCGGCGATATTCCTTGCTCTGGTGTATTTTTTATTCCCTGTGTGCATTATCGGCAGGGGAATATTCATCGTCAGCATCTGTTTTGTCGTGGGCTTCATCGTGATCTGGCGGATAGCTTACACCCATGTCCTTAACCATGGACTCTTCGACAAGAAGATCGTCCTGCTGGGATCCGGTGACCTGGCCAAGAACATCGCCAAAGAGATACTCGACAAAAAGGATTGCGGTTATCGGGTGGCGGCTGTCGTTAACGGAAAAGAGTACGATGGCGAGTGTCTGGTCCAGACGCCGGTCAATATCTGCAGAAATGATTATAGCGATCTGTGTAAAAACGCGAAGGCATTGAATATCGACAAAATCGTCGTCGCCATCGAGGAGCGGCGGCAGGGTTTTCCCATCCGGCAACTGCTGCAGTGCCGTGTTGACGGTATCGAGGTCATAGAGGGTACCAGCTTTTACGAGATGCTTACCGGCAAATTGATTGTCGAGAAAATCAACCCCAGCTGGCTTATCTTCTCGGAAGGATTCAGAAAATCCTGGCTGCGGAAAGTATTAAAAAGAACCGGCGATTTGATTCTGTCCTTCATCATGCTGATTCTGCTGGCACCTGTGCTGATTGCAGTGGCCATCCTGATCAAGCTGGATTCGAAGGGGCCGGTGTTCTTTTCCCAGGAACGCGTGGGCGAGGACCGTAAACCATACATGGTCCACAAGTTCCGATCCATGGTCCAGGATGCGGAAAAGAAAAGCGGACCGGTCTGGGCCCAGTCCAACGACAGCCGGGTAACGCGGATTGGTAAGTTCATCCGCAAGTGGCGAATCGATGAGTTCCCCCAGCTGTTCAATGTAATTAAAGGCGAAATGAGTTTTGTCGGTCCGCGGCCTGAACGGGAGTTTTTCGTCAAGGAACTGGAAGAGGCGATTCCCTACTATGCGGAGCGATTCTCGGTCAAGCCCGGTGTCACCGGATGGGCTCAGGTCAGCTACCCCTACGGCGCCTCAGTCGAAGACGCCAAGGAGAAGCTGAATTACGACCTGTTTTACATCAAGAACATGTCCATCCTGATGGACATGATGGTGATTATGCGTACGGTGAAGACGGTGTTGTTCGGAGAAGGGGCAAGGTAGGGCAATTTTGAATTGATAATTTTAAATTTTGAATTAATAAGAAAGTAATCAGACACTGTTTTTGATCCGCAACTCACAATTAAAAATTGTGCATTAAAAACTATTAGATTAGACTCCGGTTTTTGTCTCTCGGTTATATAAAAAAACATATTAACAAGTGGTTAACAAGATTTCGGTCTTGTATGCCACCAGGCGGAGCTATGTGGATCGGCCGATGGCCGATCCAATTTTGAATTGATGATTTTGCATTTTGAATGAAGGTAGCGAAAAGCAATTTTGAATTGAAGATTTTGCATTTTGAATGATGGATTGTAAATGTTCACTGTCGCTTAGCTTTTTTCGACTATTAAACGGCCATCATCCACAATTCAAAATTCAAAACTAAAAATTCAAAATTATCATAACCATTTCTTATCATCAGCCAATTCAACTATTTAAACTGAAGGTTTCCCCATGCAATTCAATTACCAGTGCGCATTAATCACCGGCGCCGCCGGTTTCATCGGCTTCCACCTTTCAAAAAGACTTCTCGATGCCGGGCACCATGTTCTCGGGGTAGACAATCTCAACGATTACTATGATCCGCAGCTCAAGCAGGAGCGGCTGAACATACTGAAAGCCTACCCCCTGTTCAGCTTTTATAAAACCGATCTGGCGGACAGAGAGGGGCTGGAACAGATTTTCAAGGAAAACCGTGTGGATGTGGTTGTCAACCTGGCAGCTCAGGCGGGGGTGCGGTACTCACTGACCAATCCGCAGGCCTATGTCGAATCGAACCTGGTCGGATTCGTCAATATTCTGGAATGCTGCCGGTATCATGACGTCAAGCATCTCGTATTTGCCTCCTCCAGTTCGGTTTACGGGGCCAACACCAACATGCCCTTTTCCGTTCACCACAACGTGGACCACCCGGTGTCCCTGTATGCGGCGTCAAAAAAGTCCAATGAGCTGATGGCCCACACTTACAGCCATCTGTTCGACCTGCCCTGTACCGGGCTGCGGTTTTTCACGGTTTACGGCCCCTGGGGGCGACCGGATATGGCCCTGTTCCTCTTCACCAGGGCCATTCTCGAAGGCAAACCCATCGATGTGTTCAATCATGGAAAAATGAAGCGAGACTTCACCTACATCGACGATATCGTCGAAGGGGTGGTTCGGGTCATGGAAAATATTCCTGATCCCAACCCGAAGTGGACCGGCGACGCTCCGGATCCGGGAACATCATACGCCAAGTACAAGATCTACAACATCGGGAACAACAACCCGGTTGAACTGATGGATTTCATCCAGGCCATCGAAACGGCACTGGGCAAAGAGGCGGTAAAAAATTTCATGGACCTTCAGCCCGGAGATGTTCCCGCCACCTATGCGGATGTCGACGACCTGATCCATGATGTGGGGTTTAAGCCGGAGACGTCCGTGCCGGATGGGATCGGGAAGTTTGTGGAATGGTACCAAGATTACTATCGTAATCAATTTTGAATTGATAATTTTGAATTTTGAATTGAGGGTCGAGCCTGATTCAAGCATCCAATGAATGAAAAACCGAATATAATCAAGGATAAATCATATCTCTTTGCTATCCAGATTGTTCATTTGTACAAGGAGTTGCTAAAACAAAACGAATTCGTTCTTTCAAAACAGATCGTGCGTTCCGGAACCAGTATCGGGGCCAATGTGGAAGAGGCCCTTGCTGCCCAGAGTCGCAAGGATTTCATATCCAAGATGTCCATCGCATCGAAAGAGGCACGGGAAACGAACTATTGGCTAAGACTCTTAAGGGATACAAAATTAGGAAATGTTAGCTGTATTTTGGAACGTCTCAATGAATCTGAGGAAATAATTCGCATCATCACATCCATTGTAAAAACATCAAAAGGCCGAGGTGCCGGTTAAGTATTCTTTCACTATTAGACGGCCAGCATCCGCAATTCAAAATTCAAAACTAAAAATTCAAAATTAATGTTGGAGATTAATATGCGCAAAATGCTAAGATTAACATTCGTGATTGCCATATTTATACTCACGCTCCCCCAACTCTGCTTCTCCCAATCGCCACCCCAATCTTATCTCATCGGCAACGGGGACATCCTCGAGATCGTCACCTGGAAAGAACCTGATTTTTCCAGGGAGGAGATCATCGTCAGGCTGGACGGGAACATATCCTTTCCCCTGTTGGATGATGTCATGGCCGCCGGGAAAACACCCACCCAGTTAAAGCTGGACATTCAGGCCGGGTTGAAGGAGTTCGTTGCCGAACCGCATGTGACGGTTACCGTTCGCAGTGCGGCAAGCAAACGGTTTTATATTCTCGGCGAGGTGGTCAATACGGGAGAATACCCGCTCACGAAGAACCTGACCGTTCTCCAGGCCTTCACGCTTGCCGGAGGGTTTACCGAATGGGCATCAAAGAAAGAGATCATCCTTTTTCGCCGCAATCAGGGCAAGGAAACCGTCATTCGGATTGACTACAAGGATATCGTCAAAGGCAAGGATTTCAGCCAGAATGTAGAAATCAAGGCCGACGATACCATTGTTGTGCCGTAGAAGCAGGAAGGCAGGCGGAAGACAAAAAATGTCTCTCGCAGAGTCGCAGAGATCACAGAGAGACCAAGTTTTTAAGTGGGCTGCGCCCAGGAACAGAAAAAAAGATCCAATTCTATTTTGTTTGATTTTCCTCTCAGAAATCAAATCCAACTCCGCGCCTCTGCGCTCTCTAACGAAGTGGGCGAGATAAAAAAATGTCTCTCGCAGAGTCGCAGAGATCACAGAGAGACCAAGTTTTTAAGTGGGCTGCGCCCAGGAACAGAAAAAAAGATCCAATTCTATTTTGTTTGATTTTCCTCTCAGAAATCAAATCCAACTCCGCGCCTCTGCGCTCTCTAACGAAGTGGGCGAGATAAAAAAATGTCTCTCGCAGAGTCGCAGAGATCACAGAGAGACCGAGTTTTTAAGTGGGCTGCGCCCAGGAACAGAAAAAAAGATCCAATTTTATTTTGTTTGATTTTCCTCTCAGAAATCAAATCCAACTCCGCGCCTCTGCGCTCTCTAATGAAGTGGGCGAGATAAAAAAATGTCTCTCGCAGAGTCGCAGAGATCACAGAGAGACCAAGTTTTTAAGTGGGCTGCGCCCAGGAACAGAAAAAAAGATCCAATTCTATTTTGTTTGATTTCCCTCTCAGAAATCAAATCCAACTCCGCGCCTCTGCGCTCTCTAACGAAGTGGGCGAGATAAAAAAATGTCTCTCGCAGAGTCGCAGAGATCACAGAGAAACCGAGTTTTTAATTGGGCTGCGCCCAGGAACAGAAAAAAAGATCCAATTCTATTTTGTTTGATTTCCCTCTCAGAAATCAAATCCAACTCCGCGCCTCTGCGCTCTCTAACGAAGTGGGCGAGATAAAAAAATGTCTCTCGCAGAGTCGCAGAGATCACAGAGAAACCGAGTTTTTAATTGGGCTGCGCCCAGGAACAGAAAAAAAGATCCAATTCTATTTTGTTTGATTTCCCTCTCAGAAATCAAATCCAACTCCGCGCCTCTGCGCTCTCTAACGAAGTGGGCGAGATAAAAAACCTAAAATCGGCACGACATCATTTCATCCTAAACAGCTTCAGCCTAAAAACCTAAATTATAAATTGTAGGTTAAACAACACACAACAATCAATGCAAAGGAAAAGCTGCGATGAAAAAGACATCCGGAATTGTGTTGGCAGTGGCCTTGTCGCTTTGCTCAACGACCTATCTGCATGCAGCGATGGAAATCACGCCGCGGTTGAGCGCCGGCGTCGAATACACCGATAACGTGCGGCTCGTTTCAGATGATTTCGCAGATACGGAATCCGACACCATCACTACGATTACGCCAGGTATTACCATCGATCTTTCCGGCAGAACGGCGGGCTTGGCCCTGAGCTATGATGCTTCCCATGTCGATTACTACGACGATTCGTATGATGCATACTGGAGCCATGCCGCGACGGCGGACGGGTGGTGGCAGTCCGGCCGCAATACGCGGTTGTCCCTGACCCATGCCTTTCTGTACACCGAAGATCCGATCGATAACGATGATTTGACCATCCGGCGCAGCCGCAATCCCTACACGCGCAATTCCACCAGCGCCAGGATCGACCATCAGTTCGGTGCGGACAATACCCTGTACGCGGAGGGGCTGTACAGCTCTTTGGAAAACGATGACCCGACCATTGAAGACAGTCAGTATTATGGCGGCGGTGCCGGTGCGACATACTGGTTCAATGTACGATGGGGGCTGGATGCCGGGGCGGACTACTATCAAGGCCGCTACGATGATGGGGTGGACGACTACTCTGAAATTGTCGGCCGCCTCCGGGGAAACCACCGTTTTAATCCTCGCCTGACCGGTTATTTGGCCTATGAGCAGACCCTGCACCGGGCTGATGAGGACAGCGAGGTGGATTACGACGTATACGACGGCGCTGTGGGCATCGATTACGCGATCGGCCCGACCATGGATCTGAGTGCGGGGCTTCATTATGTTTATCTGGACGTGGATGATGGGGACAGCGAGTCGGTGACGCCGGTCAACATCAGTCTCACGAAACGGTTCCAGCGCGGGTCCATCAGCTTTACCGGTGAAGGGGGATACAACTATACCTCCGTAACAGCTGAAAATCTGGGTGTCTACGAGTACTATGAAGCCGGACTTTCCGCGGATTATGCCTTCACGCAGCGGCTGACAGGAGATGTGGAAGGCGTTTACGGCAATCGTGATTACCTCAGCACGACGCCCAGTAGAAGCGAGGATGTCCTCCGGGCCGGTTGCGGTCTGTCGTTTCAACTGCTGCGCTGGCTGAGTATGAGGGCCGGATACACCTACCGGATGGTCGATTCGTCTATTGATGTGGACGATTATGTGGAAAATCGGGCATCGCTGATGTTTACGCTTGCCCCGCCTCAGCCGTATCGGTTTTAGGTGGTAGGTGGAAGGTAGTAAGTGTTAGGTGAAACATCAGAACGTATTGCTATCATCTCTTTTCTTGTTACTTATACAACCCTATACCTTATTGCTGTGGTTTAAAGATAGTTGTTGCGTAAGGATCGTGGCTGAAAACCAATCAACCAATAGAACCAATTTAACCAACAAACAACATCAAGTCTCTGCGGTGCAAAATCATTAGACGTTGTTTATGAATTCCGGATTCCCATATTGACTGCCAAATCCCAAAAATGTTTCCTTCTCACCGTCGACGTGGAAGACTGGTTCCAGGTGGAAAACTTCAAGACGTCGATTCCGTTCGATACCTGGAATGAACGGGAACTGAGGGTGGAAAGAAACACCCATCGGCTGCTGGATCTGTTGGACGAGGGTAAAGAGGGTTCAAGGATTCAAGGATCCAGGGATTCAAGGGTAACCAATATTTGGACCAAGAATTCAGGAGTCAGGAGTCAGGAGTCAGAATCCGAAAAATGGGAAACTGGCGCAGACAACGTTTTTAACGAATCAAAACAACAAACCAATTCACCCCATGAACCCTCGGTCCATGCCACTTTTTTTGTTCTTGGATGGATTGCCAAAAAGCTTCCCGGCCTGATCCGTGAGATCCATTCGCGTGGGCACGAAGTCGCCTCCCATGGTAACAACCATCACCTGTGCACCGCTGAGAGCGCCGAATCGCTGAAAAAAGATCTCACCGATAGCAAGGAACGTCTCGAAGATATCATCGGCGGCCCGGTTCAGGGCTACCGGGCCCCCAGTTTCTCGATCAACAACGACATCCTCAAGGTCATCGAAGACGCCGGCTACCTGTACGATGCCAGCTACAACTCCTTCGATAAACACGGCCGGTACGGCAAACTTTCCACCTGCGGGTACCGTAAAGCAGGCATCGCTTTCCGGATATCGGATGGTTTCTACGAAATCCCAGTCAGCAACCTTTGCCTAAAGCCTATAGCCCATAGCCTACAGCCTGTCGTTTTCCCCTTCGGCGGCGGCGGCTATTTCAGGTTGATCCCTTATTTGGTTTTCAGAAAAGGAATTCAGCGCATCTTAAAAATGGATGGCACCTACAGTTTCTACCTCCACCCGTGGGAAATCGACCCCGGGCAGCCACGGGTCGAGAACGCCCCGACGTTGTTGAAATTCCGCCATTATGTCAACCTGGCATCCACGGCAAGTAAGATCGAGCGCATGCTAAGCGATTTCAGGGATTGCCGGTTTGTGACGTGTGGGGAGTATGTGGAGGCGATAGCAATTGAAAGGCTGTAGCAAAAGAGAGACTGTAGGCTATAGGATTAAGGCTGAAGGGATTTAGGCTGTAGGAGGGGTATTGAGGGATTGAGGGATCATACAAAACTCCGAGCGTTTGACCTCGCTGACGAGTTGGCTATTGAGATTTATCGAGCAACACGTAACTTTCCTAAAGAGGAAATTTATGGATTGACATTCCAGATGCGTAGAGCGGCTGTTTCGGTGCCTTCTAATATTGTCGAGGGCTGTGCTCGTGAGAGCCAAGTCGAATATCTTCGTTTCCTTGAAATAGCTTTCGGTTCTCTCAGAGAGTTACACTACCAATTTGGGTTAGCCAATCGATTAGGATACGTTAATAAATCTATTTCATCGAGAATTGAGGATAAAATGATAGAGGCACAAAAAGTTCTCGGTGGATTAATCCGATCACTACGAAAAAACCCAAGCTAAATAGGCTACAACCCTATAGTCTACTATCTAAAAGCCTACAGTCTAAAAACCTGCAGCCTCTCTGTTGCTACAGCCTAACCTCCTACAGCCTAATAGGCTAAAATCCAGAGGATTTTCCATGAACATCTGTATCGTCGGAACCGGTTACGTCGGCCTCGTAGCCGCCGCATGCCTTGCGGAAATGGGAAACGATGTGGTCTGCATCGATGTCAACCCGGACATCATCGATAATTTGAAGGCCGGCAACATTCATATCTTTGAACCCGGACTGGAGCCCCTGGTCGCCCGCAATGTCGAAGAAGGGCGGTTGCGCTTCAGTACCGATCTGGCAGAGGGCATGGATGAAGCCCTGTTTGTCTTCAGCTGTGTGGGAACCCCGTCAAACCCGGATGGATCGTGCGACCTGTCCTATGTGGACGAGGTGGCCACCCAGATCGGCCGGCTTATTTCCGACTACAAGATCATCATCAACAAGTCGACTGTGCCGGTGGGCACGGCCGACCGGGTCAATGAGATTATCCAGTCACAGGTCAAACAAAGAGGCGTAACCGTTGAATTCGATGTGGTCTCGAATCCGGAGTTTCTCAAGGAGGGAGATGCCGTCAACGACTTTTTGAAGCCGGATCGCGTGATCGTGGGCACGGATAACGTGAGGACCGCCAAGCTACTGGAAACGCTCTATGCCCCCTTTGCCCGAAGCCGGGACAAGATGATCGTCATGGGCATCCGCAGTGCCGAGATGACCAAGTACGCTGCCAACTGCATGCTGGCCACCAAGATCTCCTTCATGAACGAGGTGGCCAATATCTGTGAAACGGTGGGTGCGGATGTGCGGGAGGTGCGCGCCGGCATCGGCTCCGACCGGCGCATCGGATACCACTTTATTTATCCGGGGGTGGGCTATGGCGGATCCTGCTTCCCAAAAGATGTGCGCGCACTGATCGATACGGCCAAAGCCTATGGATGTACCCCAAGCCTTGTGGAAGCCGTGGACGCGGTCAACAATCGCCAGAAAGGCATGCTGGCGGAAAAAATCAAAAAACACTTTCAGGAAAAGGGCGGTGTCGAAGGTAAAACCATCGCCTTGTGGGGACTGGCCTTCAAGGCCAACACCGACGACATGCGCGAGTCGGCGGCCCTGGATGTCATTCAATCCCTCACCGATGCCGGGATGACTGTCAAGGCCTACGACCCCGTGGCCGGTGGCAATGCCAGAAAGATCCTTCAGGACAATGCCTCGGTGACCGTAATGGACAACCAGTACGACCCCGTCGATGGCGCCGATGCCCTTGCCGTGGTGACCGATTGGAACCAGTTTCGCAACCCGGATTTCAACCGAATAAAAAAGATGCTCAAGGAACCGGTCATTTTCGATGGAAGAAACCTCTTTTCGCGATCCTTCATGAAGGATATGGGCTTCTCTTACATCAGTATTGGAAGGCAGCCGGTGTTAAATGAAAGATAATATCTGGCTATAGGCTATAGGCGATGGGCAATAGGCAATTGGTATGAGGCTATAAGCGACAGAATGGGGAAGGGATTTAAAGAACTATTTGTGTGGCAAAAAGCCAGAGATCTGGCAATTGACGTCTATAAGATTACCACACATGGTAGTTTTAAAAGGGATTATGGTTTGACCGATCAATTGAGACGGTCGGCTGTGAGTGTGCCAAGCAATATTGCCGAGGGTGATGAACGTGATACAGATAAGGATGCGATCCGATTTTTTTACATGGCCAAGGGGTCGCTTGCAGAATTAAGGACCCAATTGGATATTGCGAACCAGATTGATTATCTGAAGGAGGACGGTTTTCAAGATTTTGATGAAAAAGCTGTCACAATAGGAAGGATGCTCGGCAGCCTGATAAAGGCCCGATCAAAAAAAAACTGAGGTTAGCAATTATAGCCAGATACCCATTGCCTATCGCCCCTGGCCCATCGCCTGCCGTATAATTCTCTTCCGGCATACCCCGATTCTCGGGATAAACTGGGCGGTGAAGAAAAGCAGGTAGAAGGCTGTAGGCTGAAGCGTTTTAGGGCTGTATGAATTCTACCGATTTTACAGAAGCATCCGACTTGACGCCTTTTTTCAGCAAACGACCCACAACAATCAACCCTCGACAATCAACAATCAACCCACACCACGATAAGGAATCAAGCGTGAAACAACCCTTTTCAAAAGGCATCTTGAATCTTGATACGGAAAAAGAGGCGGACAAGATCTGTGGTCAGATCCGGACCCTGATGACCAAACAGCTCAAACGCCGCGGGTTGGTTGTCGCCTTGTCCGGGGGGATCGACAGCAGCGTGTCCGTGGGCCTGGCAGCCAGGGCATTGGGGCCCGACCGGGTGGTCACCCTGTTGATGCCCGAGCGGCATTCTTCGGACGAGACCCTTGATCTCAGCAAGTCGGTTGCCGACACCTTCGGTGTCAAATGGTTTCACGAAGACATTTCCGGGGTGCTTCAGGCCGTGGGGTTTTATCAGCGATACGACGATGCGGTTCGCCAGGCCATTCCCGAATACGGCGACGGTTGGAAGTCCAAGATCGTGATCCCCAACGTGATGGAATCCAAGGGCTTCAACCTGTTTTCCATTGTTGCCCAGAAGCCGGACGGCACGCAGGTACAGAAGCGGCTGCCGTTGAAGGCCTACCTGGAAATCGTTGCCGCCACCAATTTCAAGCAGCGCACGCGCAAGATGTACGAGTACTATTACGCGGATCGGTTCAATTATGCCGTCGTGGGCACGCCCAACCGCCTGGAGTACGACCAGGGTTTTTTTGTCAAACTCGGCGACGGCGCCGCCGACATCAAACCCATTGCCCACCTTTACAAAACCCAGGTTTACCAGATGGCCGCCTACCTGGGGGTGCCCGAGAAAATCCGCAACCGGCCGCCGACTACAGACACCTATTCCATGCCCCAGGGGCAGGATGAGTTCTATTTTTCACTGCCCTACGACCGGATGGACCTGTGCCTGTATGGCAAAAACAATGGCTACAGCCCAGCAGATATTGCCGAGACATTAGGACTGACGCCGGATCAGGTCCAGCGGGTGTACGATGATATCGATACCAAGCGCACAACGACGCGGTATCTGCACTTATCACCGCAACTGATCGAAGAGGTGCCAGAGATAAAATAAGGGTTCACCGCCCGCTTCGCTCGAGACGCAGAGCACACAGAGAGGACGTTTTTTGCGGGCTTCGCCCGGAAGATCTAAAACGGCCTAAATCCTAATATTTTTGATTTCCCACTCAGAAATCAAATCCCCTCCGCGTCTCTGAGCCCTCGAGCGCAGCGGGCGAGATGAAAAAAATGTCTCTCGCAGAGTCGCAGAGCACACAGAGAGGATGTGTTTAAACGGGCTATGCCCGAAAAGATCTAAAACGGATAGAATCCTGTTTTTTTTTGATTTCCCACTCAGAAATCAACCCCTCCGCGTCTCTGTGGCCTCGAGCGTAGCGGGCGAGATAAAAAAATGTGTTTTTCACAGAGTCGCAGAGCACGCAAAGAGGACGTTTTTTGCGGGCTTCACCCGAAAGATCTAAAACGGACTTCATTCCTTTTCGTTTGATTTCGCTTTACAGAAATCAACCCCTCCGCGTCTCTGTGGCCTCGAGCGCAGCGGGCGAGAGATAAAAAATGTTTCTCGCAGAGACGCAGAGATCACAGAGAGGACGTTTATTACGGGCTTCGCCCAGATAAATACCTAATATGACTGAACTCAATGCCCTTTCATCACAAGTCATCAAAGCGGCAATTAACGTACACAGTGCTTTAGGGCCAGGGTTGTTGGAGTCGGTATATCAAAAGTGTATGGCAATAGAACTTGATGCCATGAACTTAAAAAACGAAACAGAAGTCCCGCTACCAATCACTTATCGGGATCAAGAGATTACCGATGATGGCCACCGAATTGATATACTTGTTGAAAATACCATTATCGTTGAACTTAAGTCCGTTGAAATGGTCAAATCGGTGCACAAAAAGCAGTTGCTGACTTATTTGCGAATATCCGGAAAACCACTTGGTTTGCTGATTAACTTTAATGAAACATTGTTAAAAGAAGGCATAACCAGAATCGTAAATCAAAGATAAAAACAAGTTTTTCGCAGAGAAAGTCATGTTTTACGGGCTTCGCCCGAAAAGATCAGAAACGGATCCATTCCTTTTATGTTTGATTTTCTCCTCAGAAATCAAACCAGCTCCACGCCTCATCAAACTTGAGCGTAGCGGGCGAGATAAAACGATCATGCCTCTCGCAGAGACGCAGAGCACCCAGAGAGGAACAATAGTTTTTAGTGGGCTCCGCCCAAAAAGCAGATACAGATAACATTTCCGATGTTCTTCATTTGATTTCCGTCTCAGAAATCAAATCCCTCAGCGCCTCTGCGCCCTCGAGCGCAGCGGGCGAGATAAACGAAAATGAACAACTATACACTTTGAACGAAAAGGGATCTAACAAATGGCAGATGTACAAAGCAAAATCAGAGAATTCATCATCGAAAACTTCCTCTTCGGCAACGCCAACGGCCTGAAGGACGACACGTCGTTTCTGGAGGAGGGCATCATCGATTCCACCGGTGTCCTCGAGTTGGTCACCTTCCTCGAAGAGACTTATGAAATTCAGGTAGATGACGAAGAACTGATTCCTGAAAACCTCGATTCCATCAACAATGTCACTGCCTATTTAGAACAAAAAATGGCTTAAAAAAGAAGCCTCTCGCAGAGACGCAGAGCACACAGAGAGGACGTTTTTTACGGGCTTCGCCCGGAAGATCTAAACGGCCTAAATCCTAATATTTTTGATTTCCCACTCAGAAATCAAATCCCCTCCGCGTCTCTGTGCCCTCGAACGCAGTGGGCGAGATAAAAAAATGTTTCTCGCAGAGTCGCAGAGATCACAGAGAAGGTCATTTTTGCTGGCTACGCCCGAAGAGCTCTTAAACGATTTAAATTCTTTCCTGTTTGATTTCCCACTCAGAAATCAAACCCAACTCAGCGCCTCTGTGCTCTCGAGCGTAGCGGGCGAGAGATTGATTCCTGTGTATGTGAATGGAAAATAATCTAATCCATCATTTCTTAGAGAATTCCGCAGCCCGTCACCCCGACAAGGTGGCCATTATCCACGAGAAGACCCGTGCCACCTACCGGCAGGTGAACAAGGATTCCGATCGACTGGCCTCGTTCCTCGTGGGCCGGCGTGTAGAAAAGGGCGACCGGGTGGTCATCCTGATGGAAAACAGTGTCGAGTACGTCACCGCCTACTACGGCATCCTCAAAGCCGGTGCCGTCGCCGTGCCGCTCGGCACCGATCTCAAGCCCGATGGTCTTATCCCATTGCTGGCCGAACTCGAACCCGCCGCAATTATTACATCAGCACGTTTTGAACGCCTGCTCCAGGCATCTGATCTCAGTGTCCCCAACCTGGATACCCTGATCATCCACAATCCTAAATTTGATTGGGATAATTGTGGAATAGACGTTTATTCATTTCAGCAAACCACAAACCACAAACCACAAACCACAAACCAATCAAACAATAATTGGAACAAGAATTCAGAATTCAGAAGTCAGAATTCAGAATCTGCAATCCAGGAACTCAACAAACGCAACGAACCAATTCAACCCACAACCAACAACCCACAACCAACAAACAGTAACGATATTGAGTTGGAAGCTGTTTCTGTATCAAGTTCTGACTTGGGAAGCATCATTTACACCTCCGGCTCCACCGGAAAACCCAAAGGCGTCATGCTCACCCACGGCAACATTGTCGCCAATACCCATTCCATCTGCGAATACCTGCAATTGACAGACAGCGACATCCAGATGGTGGTGCTGCCGTTCTTTTATGTCATGGGCAAATCCCTGCTCAACACCATCGTCGCTGCCGGTGGAACGTTGGTGATCAACAATAAATTTGCCTTTCCGGCAACGGTGATCAACCAGATGATCGAAGAAAGGGTGACCGTTTTTTCCGGCGTGCCGTCCACTTACGCCTACCTGCTGCACCGATCGCCATTGAAAAAAAGCAGGCCGCGACTCAGCCATCTGCGCATGGTGACCCAGGCCGGCGGCCACATGGCCCGGTCAGTCAAGACAGCCCTGCGGGAAACGCTGCCCGGTCACACCCGAATCTGCATCATGTACGGTGCTACCGAGGCCTCGGCCCGCCTGACCTGGCTGGATCCCGACCGCTTCGAGCAGAAAATCGATTCGATCGGCAAAGGCATCCCCGGCGTGACGGTTAAAATCCTCGACGATCAGGGCTTTGAATTACCCCAGGGGGCCAAAGGCGAAGTGGTCGCCAGTGGGCCCAATATCATGCAGGGATATTGGCGGGATCCGGCAGCCTCGTCACAAGCCCTGGACGGAAACGGATATCATACCGGTGATGTTGGGTTTAAGGACGCGGACGGCTTTATCTTTCTGCAAGGCCGCAAGGACAACCTGATCAAGGTCGGCGGACACCGCATCAATCCCCAGGAGGTAGAAGACGCCCTGCTGGCCACCGGACTGGCCGTTGAGGCGTCGGTGGTGGGTGTCGATGACGACCTGCTTGGTAAACGGCTGGCCGCCCTGGTCGTGCCGCTGAACGGCGATACCTCTCCGGAGGCGATCATGGAAAATTGCGCGTCGATGCTCCCCAAATATAAAATGCCGGCTGAATTGCGCTTCGTCAGGGCGCTTCCTAAAAATGCCAATGGCAAGGTTGACCGGAACGGTTGTTTAAAATTTTTCACCGCAGAGTCGCAGAGCACACAGAGAGGACGTTTTTTTAAGGGCTACGCCCAAAAGATCTAAAACGGATATATACCTTTTATGTTTGATTTTCCCCTCAGAAATCAAACCCCCTCCGCGCCTCAGCGCCCTCGAGCGCAGCGGGCGAGATAAAAAAATGTCTCTCGCAGAGTCGCAGAGCACACAGAGAGGACGTTTTTTTAAGGGCTACGCCCAAAAGATCTAAAACGGATATATACCTTTTATGTTTGATTTTCCCCTCAGAAATCAAACCCCCTCCGCGCCTCAGCGCCCTCGAGCGAAGCGGGTGAGATGAAAAAATGTCTCTCGCAGAGTCGCAGAGCACACAAAGAGGACGTTTTTTAACGGGCTACGCCCAAAAGATCTAAAACCGATAGAATCCTATTTTGTTTGATTTCCCTCTCAGAAATCAACCCCTCCGCGTCTCTGAGTCCTCGAGCGCAGCGGGCGAGATAAAAAATTGTCTCTCGCAGAGTCGCAGAGCACACAGAGGGGATTTTTTTGCGGGCTATGCTCAGATAAATGCCTAATATGACTGAACTCAATGCCCTTTCATCACAAGTCATCAAAGCGGCAATTAACGTACACAGTGCTTTAGGGCCAGGGTTGTTGGAGTCGGTATATCAAAAATGCATGGCAATAGAACTCGATGCTCTTGGCTTAAAATGCGAAACAGAAGTTCCGTTGCCTGTTGTTTATCGAGATCAGATCATTACAGACGATGGTTTCAGAATTGATATACTTGTAGAAAAAACTATCGTTGTGGAACTGAAGTCCGTTGAAATGGTCAAGTCGGTGCACAAAAAGCAATTGCTGACCTATTTGCGATTATCCGGAAAACCCCTCGGGCTATTGATCAACTTTAATGAAACATTGTTAAAAGAAGGCATCTCCAGAATCGTAAATCAAAAATAAAAACAAGTTTCACGCAGAGTCGCAGAGCTCACAGGGAAAGTCATGTTTTAAGGGCTTCGCCCAAAAAGATTTAAAACGGATAGAATCCTATTTTGTTTGATTTCCCTCTCAGAAATCAACCCCTCAGCGTCTCTGCGGCCTCGAGCGCAGCGGGCGAGATAAAAATAATGTTTCTCGCGGAGGCGCAGAGCACACAAAGAGGACGTTTTTTAACGGGCTTCGCCCAAAAGACCTAAAACCGATAGAATCCTATTTTGTTTGATTTCCCTCTCAGAAATCAAACCCCCTCCGCGCCTCAGCGCCCTCGAGCGCAGCGGGCGAGATAAAAATAATGTTTTTTGCGGAGGCGCAGAGCACACAAAGAGGACGTTTTTAACGGGCTTCGCCCGAAAAGATCTTAAAACGGATATATACCTTTTATGTTTGATTTTCCCCTCAGAAATCAAACCCCCTCCGCGCCTCAGCGCCCTCTAACGAAGTGAGCGAGATAAAAATAATGTTTTTTGCGGAGGCGCAGAGCACACAAAGAGGACGTTTTTAACGGGCTTCGCCCAAAAGACCTAAAACCGATAGAATCCTATTTTGTTTGATTTCCCTCTCAGAAATCAAACCCCCTCCGCGCCTCAGCGCCCTCTAACGAAGTGAGCGAGATGAAATAATTTTTCCCAGAGCCGCAGAGAAAGTCACTGATTCTATTTTTTAATTTTTTTTAGAAAGTTTAAAATCAGACAGCACTTTAAACCATTTGCGTCATTTTCTTGGCATGGCAAACATCCAAAAAGCGGAATAACACGCATGCCATCATTAAGGTTTCATAATCATATGATATTTAAATTGTTATATTTTGGCATGTGGCCTGCATTCATCCTTGTCCGAATGCGAGGTCATCTATACCATTTCCAAACCCATGTAATTGGCCATGCGGAGCTATGGGAGAAAAGCAGGTTGCTAGGCTGTAGGCTGAAGGATATTAGGACTGGATGGATATTTCGGTTTTCTTCAAACCAATAGCCTATTGCCTATGACCTATCGCCAAAACTTCCGTTTATTTTCGTTTAACCGCCATGCGATAAATTTCCTTGTCCCTCCGGGGACCGACTGCCAATACGTAAACCAAAACTCTTTTTTCATGCACCTGATAAACCACGCGATAGTCTCCGACACGCAGTTTGCGGAAATCGGAAAGATTCCCCGACAAAGGAGCCCCAAACTGCATTGGCTGTTCGGTCAGTTTTGTATCGATGGCCTTCACGACGCGTCGTGCGGCAGACGGACCAATGCTCTCAAGATCCTCTTCAACGCCATGATGATAGAGAATGGACCATGTCATGCGCCGAATTTTTCCAGAATGAAGTCATGAGACAAAGCCTTTTTCTCATTAAAGCTATCCAGCCGGGCCATGGCCAGAGCCATTAGCCGAAGGTCTTCCATTTCTTGCTCCATGGCCTCGTAGCTTTCCATGGAGAGCAGCACGGCTTTTGGGGTATTGTTTTTCAAAATTATTAGTTTATCCGTATCCCCATTTGCAAGGGCGTCTAAGGTGGCTGATGTTTTTTTTGAAAGGGTCGTTGCCGAAAGATAGTCTGTCGAACGAATCATTATTAACCTCCATAATTCTGATAATTATTGCTATAATAATCAGATTATAGTCGGATGTCAATGTGGGCATGCTTCGATAGAAGCAGGTAGAAGGCTGTAGGCGTTAGGTTTTTAGCACTGGATGAATTCTATCGGTTTTTTTCAGCCGCAGGCTACCCTGAACTCGTCCTTGTAGGTCAGTGTGTGTCGGTGGCAAAAAAAAGGTTTTTAGGCCATAGGCTGAAGGCTATTGGGGTTGGATGAATTCTATCGATTTTATTCACCGCAGAGAGACGCAGAGAGAGCAATTTTGAATGATGAATTGTGAATTTTAAATTAAGGAAATTGAGATTGATTAATAATTGACAACCCCCGAAAAGTATATACAATTATGTATATACTTAGGCGCTCGGCGTCAGGAGGCACAGATGGATACCGCAAAAATATTCAGGAGCGGCAATTCCCAGGCGGTTCGGCTACCCAAGGCCTATCAGTTTGATTCTTCGGAGGTGCAGATTTTTCGTCGGGGTGATGAAATTATTTTAAAGCGCAAACCGCAGAATCTGGCAAGAGCCTTCGAACTGCTAACCGAAATGTCTGATGACTTCATGGTTCAAGGGCGTTGTCAACCATCAATTCAAGACCGGGAACCCCTATGACGGTCATGCTGGACACGGATATTTGCATTTACACGATTAAACGCAAACCAATCTCTGTCTTGAAACGACTCGAAAAGGTCCAGCCCGGCATGGTTGTTATGTCCGTCATCACTTTTGCCGAATTAATCAACGGGGCCAAAAAAAGCCAGCATGTAGAAGCAAACCTCAGGCGGTTAAACGCATTGAGTGAGCTTATCGACGTCTTACCTTTTGATAAGGATGCTGCCATGGCATACGGTGATGTCCGTTCTGACTTGGAAAAAAGAGGCCTGATCATTGGAGGCAATGACCTGTTTATCGCTGCCCATGCCCTGAGCCTGAACCTGACATTGGTTACCAACAATCAAAGGGAATTCGGCCGGGTGAATGGATTAAAGATTGAAAATTGGGTCGAGAATGAGTAACGGCCTATTTTTAACGATGAATTGTAAGTTGTGAATGAAGGTTGTTATCGGCCCATTAATTCAAAATTAGTCTTTTGGGTCCGTGTCCCAAAACCTCAGCGTTCTCCGCGTCTCGAGCGAAGCCCCGCGATGCGGGACAGGCTGGGCGGTGAAGGAAAACAGGTCGTTCGGCTGAAAGCTGAAGCGTTTTAGGGCTGAATGAATTCTATCGATATTTTTAAACCTTGTACTCACCGCAGAGACGCAAAGAACGCAGAGATGCCGACTTTTATGCGGGCTTTGCGCGAAAATAAGGAACAATCCGTTTTTAAAGTTCTTTCATTTAATTTCCCCCTCAGAAATTAAAAATTAACCCTCTTTGCGCTCTCTGCGCCTCGAGCGACGCGGGCGGTGAAAAAAAATCAATGACCGATCTTCAGGAAAAAATCGGTTCCTACTTCAAAAGCCGTGAAGAGGTTGTCGCCATTTACCTCTACGGGTCCCATGCCAGCGGAAAAGAGCGACACTACAGCGATGTAGATGTGGGTATCGTTCTGCGTCACCGCTTTTTACAGCAGGCATTCGAATTGCAAAGCCAATACATGACTGGTTTGGGACGGCTGCTTCGAAAAGAAGTTCATACGGTGGTATTGAACACCGCCGGCGAGTTGCTTCTCAAACAGGTTTTCAGCAAGGGCATTGTTATTTGTATTAATGACGAAGACGCATTCAGGCGATTCAGGATGAATCGTTATGCCATGATATCAGATTTTGGCTATTACTTGAAAATGACCCAATCTGGATTTCGCCGTAAAATCATAGAGGAAGGTCACCATGGTTGACAAAGAACTGATTTATGCAAAAGCCAGCACTGTTAAACGTCATTGCAAAAGGATCAAAGAAAAACTAGATGTCGACGTCGAGGCCTTTATATCCGATATCGATTGCCAGGAAATCGTCATTTTCAATCTCCAGATGGCAATCCAGAACTGCATCGACATTGCCGCCCATATTGTGAGCGATGAAGGCTATGGCGTTCCCGGCAGCAGCAATGAAATGTTTTACATGCTCGAAGAGAATGGATTGCTGGAAAACGATCTGTCTGAAAAAATGGTAAAAGCCATAGGCCTGAGAAACTTGATTGTTCACGAATACGGAAAGCTGAACCTGAATTTGATTCATCAAGTTGCCCAAAAGGACATTAAAGACCTTGAAACATTCATCCAATCGATAATTGATAAAACATCATAAGATAACAAAATGTTATCGATTCTATGATTCAAAAGCCTGTCAGCTATCAGCTAATCAGTCCGTGGCAAATAACAGGCTTTTAGGCTTTAGGCATTAGGTATTTAGCACTGGATGAATGGTATCGGTTTAATTCATGTTTTTTCATTTAATTTCCCCCTCAGAAATTAAGAAATTAACCCTCTTTGCGCTCTCTGCGCCTCGAGCGAAGCCCCGCGATGCGGGACAGGCTGGGCGGTGAAGGAAAACAGGTCGTTAGGCTGAAGGCTGAAGCGTTTCAGGGCTGAATGAATTCTATCGATATTTAAACTTTGTACTCACCGCAGAGACGCAAAGGACGCAGAGTTTATTTGATTGCTTTTTGGCTGAGATGGCCAAAAAGAAACAACTGGTAATTTTTCGACCCACAACGTACAACCCACGACCTAATAAAGCTTGATGTTGACAATATCTTTGATCATCTCAAAATGGCGATCCAGTGAATAAAGTAGGCAGCGATGTTGTATGGTATTCTGGGCGATGATCAAATCCGGGATGCCGATACCATTCAGGCCTTGTTTCAAGCATCGGTATTGCCAATCGATGAGTTGATTCCAATCGATCGTCAAACTGGTTCTCTCAATGGTATTGAGAAGCTCAATAATTCTGGATTGATTGCGCAATTTAAGGTAGGGGACGAGTTCGCAAAGGATCAGATCGTTAATGGCGACGATGTTTTCATCAATCAAACCATCGAGTCTGTTATCGCCCCTTCCCGTTCTAAAATAGTCTATCCAGACCGAAGAATCGACCAGAACAGTCATGAACGGCCTCGTAACACGTTTAAATCAATGTTCAAATCATCCACGGTGCCTTTGAACTGTTTTAACTCGGCGATTTTTGATTTGCGAATCAATTCCTCCAGAGCAGTAATGATGACCTTGGTCTTGGTGCGGATATGGGTCGCCTTCATCGCTTCTGCTACTAAATCTTCGGGTAAATCAAGTGTTGTCCTCATGACAAGACCTCCTTTTATGCATAGTTTTAACAATTGATGCATACACATGTCAAGCACAGCAGTGTGAAACTAAAAAAACCAGCCTCTCGCAGAGCCGCAGAGATCGCAGAGAAAGTCTCGGTTTAAAATTGTTCCAAAAACTTAAAATACAGGATGAACGTTAAACCATTTGCGTCATCTTCTTGGCATAGCAAACATCCAAAAAATTGGAATAATACGCATGCCATCATTAAGGTTCCTTAATTATATGATATTTAAATCAATATGTTTTGGCATGTGGCATGCAGACATCCTTGTCCGAATGCGAGGCCATCTATACCATTTCCTACCCATGTAATTGGCCAGGCGGAGCTATGGGGGAGGGCAGGTAGAAGGCTTTTGGCTGAAGCGGTTTAGGACTGTATGAATTCTACCTGTTTTATTTTCTCTTCACCGCAGAGTCGCAGAGCACGCAGAGATGCAAAGTTTTATGTGGGCTTCGCCCGAAAAGATCTAAAACTGATAGAACCCTATTTCGTTTGATTTTCCTTTCAGACATTTTAACCCGTGAACTTTCCGATAGGAACAAGCTTAGCGAACTTCACTGGGTCAAACCCCCTCCGCGTCTCTGCGCCCTCTAACGAAGTGAGCGAGAGATAAAAACAATGGAATTAAATGCCCTTTCATCACAAGTTATCAAAGCGGCAATTAACATACACAGTGCTTTAGGGCCAGGGTTGTTGGAGTCGGTATATCAAAAATGCATGGCAATAGAGCTTGATGTCCTTGGCTTAAAATGCGAATCAGAAGTTTCGTTGCCTGTAGTTTATCGAAATCAGATTATTACCGAAGATGGTTTCAGAATTGATATACTTGCAGAAAACGCTATCGTTGTTGAATTGAAGTCGGTTGAAATGGTCAAATCGTTCCACAAAAAGCAATTGCTTACCTATTTACGATTATCTAGAAAACCCCTCGGGTTAATGATCAATTTTAATGAAACATTGTTGAAAGAAGGCATCACCAGGATCGTAAATCAAAAATAAAAAATGTCTCTCGCAGAGCCGCAGAGAACGCAGAGAAAGCAAGGTTTAGGTGGGCTCCGCCCAAGTTCAAAAAAAAGGATCCAATCCTTTTCTGTTTGATTTTCCTCTCAAAAATCAAACCCAACTCCGCGTCTCCGCGTCCTCTAACGAAGTGGGCGAGATAAAAAGTTTGTTATCCATTAATTCAAAATTCAAAACTAAAAATTCAACATTAAATTGAACGCTGTCTTTAATTTACTGCATTTGGGCGCCGAAAACTGCGTCACCGGTTCCTGCCACCTGTTGCAGGCCAACGGCCTGACCATCATGGTGGACTGTGGCCTGGTACAGGGCGGCGATGCAGAAAATCCGATTGCCTCATGGTCGGTGAAGCCGGCCGAGATCGACTACCTGTTCCTTACCCATGCCCACATCGATCACATCGGCCGCGTGCCGGAACTGATCCAGGAGGGTTTCAGGGGCGAAATCATCTGCTCCCACCCCACCAAATCCCTGCTTTACCCCATGCTGGGCGACGCCATGAAGTTTTCCGGGATGCCGGAGCAGGCCGTCGGCAGCATCGAAAAAGCCATCGACGACCTGTCCTGGGGGTTTGAATTCGGTGAGAACTTCGACCTGGAAAAGGGCATTCAATTCAAGATGGGAAGGGCAGGGCACATCCTTGGCTCCAGTTTTATCCGATTCCAGAACCAGCGATCCGGGTGGTCGGTGCTTTTTTCAGGAGACCTCGGTGCCGCGGATACGCCCATTCTCCGCGATCCCGAAACGCCGGACACATCCGATCTGGTGGTTATGGAGTCCACCTACGGCGACCGGCTGCACGAACCACGGGATCAGCGTATCCGACAACTGGGAGGAATCCTCACCCGGGCATTGGCTGACAACGGCAAGGTCTTCATCCCCGCCTTTTCCCTGGGGCGCACCCAGGAGCTGATCTATGAAATGGATCGGATTTTTTCCGATCCCACATACCAGGAGATGTTCCCCGATCTTCAGGGTGAACAGCGCCCGCCGGTATTCGTTGACTCGCCCTTGGGTTTAGAGATCACCAAAATCTATTCCAGCCTGTCCGAATACTGGGACAAAGAAGCGAGGGATCTGAAGGAGCGGGGTGATCACCCCATCGATTTTGAGGGCCTCTACGCGGTGGAAAACCACCGCGATCACCTGAAGCTCTGCGATGCCAAAGGCCCGGCCATCATCCTGGCCGGCAGCGGCATGTGCACGGGCGGCAGGATCATCAACCATCTGAAAAAAGGCATTGACCATCCAAAAAATGATATCCTCTTCGTCGGCTACCAGGCTGCCGGCACGCCCGGACGGGCCATCCAGCGTCACAGCCACAGGCCCGACGGCTATGTCGATCTCGACGGTGAACGCAAAACCATCAAGGCCAGTGTGCACACCCTTTCCGGCTATTCCGCCCACGCCGACCAGAAAGGGCTGGCTGACTGGATTGCGTCCATGCCCGAAAAACCCGGTTCGGTGAAATTGGTGCATGGGGAGGAGGGGGCGCGGGTGGCATTGGCGGATGCCTTGGAAAAACGAGGATACACCGTTCACTAAAATAGAATAGGACACGGATTTACAAGGAAACAGCGGATTAACAACAGTACACCTGTGGCCTTCGGCCAAAAAAAATCGTTAATCTTTTCTTTCAGCGAAGCTGACAACTTAATGTCCTATCCGTGTTCATCCGCGTTGATCCGTGTCCCATAAAATAATGAAACATCAAGCGCTCACCGAAGAAATCATCAAAATATTTTACCGGGTATACAACGCGCTGGGATATGGATTCCTTGAAAAAGTATACGAAAATGCGATGATGATCGAATTAAAAAAGGAGGGCCTGTCCACAATCCAACAGTCCCCCATCAATGTGATTTATTCCGACCAGATCGTTGGACAATATTTCGCAGACATGATCGTCGACGAAAAAGTTATTGTTGAAATCAAAGCAAAGAAATACCTTATGCCGGAAGATGAAGCGCAGTTGCTCAATTATCTAAAAGCCACGGATAAAGAGGTCGGCCTTCTGATTAACTTTGGACCGAAACCGGAATTGACCCGAAAAGTGTTCGATAACAGCAAAAAATAGAATAGTACGCGGATTTACACGGAAACAGCGGATCAACAGCATTACAGCCGTGGCCTCCGGCCAAAAAAAAGTGTTAAGCTTTTCTTTCAGCGATAGCTGACTAACTTTATGTTTTTATCCGTGTTCATCCGCGTTTATCTGTGTCCAAAAAAAAAGAGAAAAAAATGCTAATTCACCTGATCGCCGCAGCAAGACCAAATTTCATGAAAATTGCGCCTCTCTACCATGCCTTAAAAAAAGAAGATTGGGCGGAACCGATTATCGTTCATACCGGGCAGCACTACGACCTCAATATGTCCGATGCGTTTTTTACGGATCTGAATCTTCCCGCTCCACATATCCATCTGGGTGTCGGCAGCGGCAGCCATGCCGAACAGACCGGAAACGTCATGATGGCCTACGAAAAGGTCATACTTGAAAAAAGGCCTGATCTGGTGGTCGTGGTCGGTGACGTCAATTCCACCGTCGCTTGCACACTGGCCACAGTAAAGGTCTCTTACCCAATTAAAAATTCAAAATCAAAAATTCAAAATTTGCGTCGACCCCTTGTCGCGCACTTAGAGGCCGGCCTGCGATCCTTCGACCGAACCATGCCCGAAGAGGTCAATCGTATTGCCACCGATGCGTTGGCCGATGTGCTTTGGACGCCGTCACCGGATGGTGATGAGAACCTCATTAAAGAGGGAGTCGTTCAGGATAAAATCGTCCGTGTCGGTAACATCATGATTGATTCTCTGGAAATGATGCGCCAGACCATCGAACGGCAGCATGCCTTTACCGACTACGGACTGAAAAAATGTCAATACGGGGTCATGACCTTCCACCGTCCCGCCAATGTGGACGATCCCAAATTATTGTCAATGCTTTGTGATTCATTGATCAGCATCTCTGAGCAACTTCCTTTAATCTTTCCGGTTCACCCCCGTACGAGAAAGAACCTGCAGGGTTTCGGCTTGATGGACATGCTGGAAAAGGCGGAAACGATCATCCTTTCCGAACCACTGAACTATGTGCGTTTCATGAGCCTGGTCTTCAACTGCCGTCTGGCCATTACCGATTCGGGTGGGATTCAGGAAGAGACAACTTATCTGGGTATTCCCTGCCTGACCATGCGGCCCAACACAGAACGTCCGGTTACCGTTACCCAAGGCACCAACCAGCTTTGTTTTGTGTCTGATATTAAGGAAAAAGCTGAGCTAATTTTGTCTCATGATTTGACCGAATGTCAGGTTCCGGAAATGTGGGATGGAAAAACAGCAAAAAGAGTAGTTGATGCGATAAAGCGTAAATTCATAGGTTGATTCAAGATTGTTTAAAAAATGGAGACTTCTTAATGATAATCGACCACATTGGAATTGTAGTAAAAGATATTGAAAAAGGAATTTCGCATTGGGAGACAGTCTTTGGATATAAACAGGCAACCAAGGTTGTCGAAAATACACGACAAATGGTAAAAGTGGTTTTCCTTCAAAACGAGGATTCTATAGCTATAAAGCATACTGAACCAACATCAGATACCTCCCCCATTTATAAACATGCGCTTAAAAGAGGGGGGCTTCATCATTTATGCTTCAAATGCAATCAAATAGATGATGAGATCTCGAGATTAAAGAATATTGGACTTCGTGTTCTGGCGAAACCCGAGCCGGGGGAAGCTTTTGAGAATTAGAAAATTGCATTTATTTATGCTAAAAATGGGATGAATATAGAGCTTATCGATACGGATAAAAAGGCTGAAAGACTTAGTTGAGGGGTAGTGGAGTTTTTCTGATCAGCTAAAATCCTCTAACCCGTTGATATTCAATAGTATTTTTGACTAGACATAAGCCTTTAAAATTGTTATGAATAATCTCAATAATTTCAACAACAAAGGAGATTATTCATGCCCAGAAAAGCAAACAAGATCTCGACCCGTTGGATTCGTGAAACCCGTGAGGCTTTTAGAGACTTTCTCGATGAAACCAACTTCCCCGATCCGGAACGGTTGGGTGAACGCGGACCCACGTTCAAATATCCAGAGTGGCTGATCATGTTCATTGCGATTCTGTCGGTTAAGTTGAAAGTCAAAAGTTACGTGCAAATTCACAAGATGGCTGTCAAATACTGGGACATCATTGCAACGGATATGGATCTGACCCCCATCAGTGAAAAACAGCTTAGGGACCGGTTAAAAAAAATCCGTCATTTCCCTGGAGACCCAGCAGCGTTTATTTTTCAGCTATTTCCTGAGCTTGAGTAAAGACCGGGTGGTCAGCGCCGACAAGATGATGAACAGAGCTAAGGGTCCGGTCTGGCACAAAAAACAAAAGGATCAGGGTATTATCCCCAAGGGGTTGCGTGGCATCGACAAAGAGGCCACCTGGTGCAAATCCCAGGCTGCTGGCTGGGTGTACGGCCATGGATCGTTTTCCCTGACCTCACATAAGCATCCGGTGCTGGGTTGCTTTGTATGGATGCGCAACAGCGCCAACGAAGCCAAACGCATGTGGCTGGAAACGTTTCATGTCAAAGATCATGTGGACTACATCGCCATGGACTCGAAAGCCGATGATGCTGACCTGTTCCGCGAGTTCAAAAGGCAACGAAAGATGAACCTGATCACCAGTTGCCGCACCAACATGGACAAGACAACGCCTCGCAAGAAGATGATCGCGTTCATGAGTAAACCGAAACACAAACAGATCTACCGGGAACGCGCCTATAAGGTTGAGCCGATGCAAGGTCTGGTGAAAGACATCTTCGAGTTAGACCGTTGCTGGATGCGAGGTGACGCCAACAACCGTTGGTTGTTTGCCGCCATGGGTTTGACCATCCAAATGCATCAGCTTCAAGCGTTCAAGCAAGGCCGATCAACTTGGAATATCAAAGAACAGGTCTTGGGATAAACTCCCCGACCCCTGACTTAGTTAAAAATCAGAATATTAGAAAAAATTTAATTGCGGCTCTATTTTTCGTATTAACCATCACAGAAAAATGGCATTGTATTCGTGCAGTTGATACCTATATCATGAACGCAAAAATTGAACCGAGTGTCACATTTATCAACTGCTATTAATGCGAATAATGCATTCTATTAACGTCGTATTTCTTTCATTCCGAATCCTCAATTTTGTTAAAATCTTTAAAAAATAAGAACGTGAAATTCAATATGCTCGTACACAATTTTCTAGAAAACTCTGCTATTCATTTTAGAAACAAGATCGCACTAGTATCTGGTGAGCAACGTATTACTTACCATGACCTAGATGATGTTTCCAACAACCTTGCACGTTTTTTGATAGATATCGGGATAAAGCGCCAAGAAAGAATAATTATTTGTCTTGAAAACTCTATTGAAGCAGTCATATCAATATTCGGTGTTTTGAAAGCAGGCGCTGTATTCGTTATTGTGAACCCAAATATTAAAGCGCCAAAATTGAGTCATATTCTTAATGATTCTGGAGCTACTGCTCTAATAGCTGGAAATAAAAAGAGGGAAGACCTATCAAAAGTTACGACTAAAGAACGATCAAAACTAAATCTTCTTTGGGTAAATGATTTTGCCCAAGATGAAAGCGAACAAGAGCTAAACATAGTTAGCCATCAATGGATAGATGCGGTTACTTGTAGAAGCAATTGTGCACTACCTCGAACTATTGATGTGGATTTAGCCACTATTATCTACACCTCAGGATCAACTGGTGAACCCAAAGGTGTGGTTTCAGCACATTATAATATAGTAAATGTTTCACGGAGTATCTCGTCAGTACTGGGAAACACTAAAAACGATGTCATCCTAAACATGCTTCCACTATCTTTTGACTATGGACTATATCAAATAATTATGGCAGCGTCATTTGGTGGCACCGTGGTTTTGGAAAAATCATTCACATTCCCATATAGTGTCCTAAAAAAAATTGAACAAGAGAAAGTGACAGGAATTCCTATTGTACCAACTATAGCCGCGTTGCTACTACAATTCGACCTATCTAAATTAAAATTAGGTTCTCTTCGTTACATAACCAATACAGCTGACGCACTTCCTATCGCTCACACTAAAAAGCTTCAATCCGTTTTACCTCATGTTAAGATTTATTCTATGTACGGGCTCACCGAGTGTAAGCGTGTCTCCTATCTGCCTCCAGAATATTTAACTTCGAAACCCACATCTGTCGGTATTCCTATTCCCAACGAGGAGGTATTTGTAGTAGATGAAGATGGTCATGAAGTCGAAACTGGTAAAGTCGGAGAACTTGTTGTGCGAGGTATAAACGTCATGCAAGGCTATTGGAACTGCCCTGAAGAAACAGCACGTACTTTTCGACCCGGTCGCTATCGAGGAGAAACCTTGCTTTACAGCGGAGATTTGTTCAAGCGCGACGAAGATGGCTTCCTTTATTTTATTGGTCGCAAAGAATATATGATCAAAAGCAAAGGGGAACGCATAAGCCCGAAAGAGATAGAAAATATTATTTGCAGTTTGGAAAATGTTATAGAAGCTGCGGTCATTGGGGTAGCTGATAATCTTTTAGGTCAAGCGATTAAGGCTTTTATTGTTTCTAAAAACAATTCGCTTAATAAGGAAGATGTGCTGCGCTATTGTAAAGAAAAACTGGAACCAGTTCTTTTACCTAAATATATCGAATTTGTATCTTTTTTGCCTAAGAGCAGTAGTGGAAAAATTGACAAGAAAAGATTGAAGAATTAGGGGCTTGAATAAGTTGAACTGCGTTTGTAACCGTACTAATAACATAATTATCATCATTCGTTTTCGTGTTTTAATCTTCACAATTATTTTATGAACAATAAAATTTTAAAAATACGTTTGGCAAAGCTTTCAGACCAAAAATATTGGGATGAATACGTTCTCAACCATTCTAAAGGTTCACCTTATCACCTTTTTGCATGGAAGAAAGCGGTAGAATCTTCCTATAAACATCCTACTTTCTACTTGATGGCTATAAAAGATCGAAAAATAGTTGGTGTTTTGCCATTTGTTAACATTCGTATTTTACCTTTTATAAACAATATGGTTAGTCTTCCATTTTGTGATATCGGCTGCTGCTTGGCCGATAATTTAGAAATACAAGATTTCTTAATATATCAGGCTATTCAACTCAAAAAGTCGGTTAAAGCGTACTCCCTAAATTTCAGAGGAAAACTGTATCATAACACTGAAATGCATTTGCAATTAGAAGAACTTAATACAGGAAAAGTCCGTATGATTTTGGATTTACCTGATTCGGCTGATAAACTTTTGAGCAGTTTCAAATCCAAACTTCGCAGCCAGGTACGAAAGGCGGAAAAAAACGGCGTGACATTTCGCTGGGGAAGTCTACCGGATATGGATGCTGCCTATAATGTTTTCTCAAGAAATATGCGAGAACTCGGGTCTCCGGTCCATTCAAAATTTTTCCTAAAAGCTGTATTGATGAATTATGGTGATCGAGCAAAACTCGGGCTCGCTCAATTTCAAGGAAAAACCATTGGGATGGGGATAATTCTGCTTGGCGGTGAAGGCGTTTCCATCCCGTGGGCGTCAACTTTGAGAGATTACAATCGGTTGGGCCCCAACATGCTGCTCTACTTGAATTTTTTGCAGTATAGTGCTGATAATGGTTATTCGTTTTTTGATTTTGGACGTTCATCTGAAGGTGAGGGTACCTACAAGTTTAAAAAACAGTGGGGCGCATTTCCAAAACCGCTAGTTTGGTACGAATATATTGGTAACGGAAAAGATGAAAATAAACCTTCATCGACTGATTCGCGAAAACGTGAGATTGCCGCTGCGATATGGCAAAAATTGCCGCTGGGGGTGGCCAATACGATAGGGCCACATATCCGAAAATATATAAGTTTGTGAAGGGCAGGTATAAGGTGGAAGGTAGAAGTTATAAGGTGTTAGGTGTAAGGAATAGGGCATAAGATATGATTAAAGTGAACATCAGGCAGCGTTCTTTATCTCGTCACTTAAACCTTCAAGCTCAAACCTTATGGCTCTAAATTTCTTAAGAAATTTAGCCTGGTATCCCCCCGCTGAAACACAAATTCCGTGGGGCGTCATTCTGAGTGCTTGCCGCAGAAAACCGAAGAGCTTTAAGCAAGCCCTTTGCAGCTATATGAACGTCAATCACTGTGTGCTGGGCCAAAGTGCAAGGGCCCTGCTTTTCAAATTAATTGCAGCCCTCAAGCAGTATGGGGTCGAAAAACAACGCACCGAGGTTTTAATACCTGGTTATACCTGCTATTCTGTTGCTGCAGCTGTTGCCAAAGCCGGTTTAACCATTACGGTCTATGATCTTGATCCCAAGACCCTGCAACCCGATTTAGATTCCCTCGAGAAAGCAATATCTACAAAGACACTGGCTATTGTTACGCAGCACCTTTTCGGTAGAATAAGCCCGATGGACGAACTCAAGCAGATGGCCCGGGCGAATGGTTCCTACCTTATAGAGGACGCTGCGCAGTCACTTGGAAGGGTCAAAAATGGCATGCCACCAGGCACCTTTGGAGATTTCGGCCTTCTTAGTTTTGGACGGGGCAAGCCCCTTCCCGTTGGCAATGGGGGTGCGTTGGTTTCTAAAAATTATCCCGCGATTTTAAATACAATTCGGTGGGAAAATGCGGGAAAGGGTTATGATGATTTGTTCCTTTGCGTAGCAGTAAAGATAATGTCTAAACCGGTATTTTACTGGTTGCCTGAGATGCTTCCCCTTGGTCTCGGAAAAACAGTTTTCGATCCCGGTTTCTCCGTAAACAACATATCCTCATTGGCTGAACGGATAGCGGCCGATGCGATAACCGTTCTCGATGATTTTAACTCTCATAGGCGTCGTATAGCGGATATATATACCCAATTGTTAAACCAAAACTGGCAGATCAAAGGCGACGAATATGCAATTTCGGCTGTTCGTTATCCTGTCATGTTGCCGTTTCAGAATCTGCCGCTAACTCTAAAGAAATTGGGCCTAAGGAGGATGTATCCTTACGCCATTGGTGCCGAGAAGGCCATCAAGTCCTACATGCATCCGAATACACAACCGTCGCCGGGGGCCATTGAGATTTCCAAGAGGTTGTTTACAGTACCCACCCATATGGGAATCGATGATAAAATGGCAGCACAAATTTCTTTAGCCATTCAAGCGTCTGCTTCACGGAGATCATATAAATAGTGGCTCGAAAAACATCCAAAGTGATTCCAATTATTTTGATTTTTATCGTTGCCTTTATAGTTCTATACTATGAGACTTTAAAGCACTTTATAAGAAAGGCATTCACACCCGAGGGCTCTCATTCGTTTCTGATATTGGCAATTAGCCTTTATTTGATATGGTATAAACGTAATGAATTAAGAAAGTTGCCTATAAAGCCCTCTTCTTTGTCGGGTGCGGTAATCGTTTTGACCGGTAGTTTTTTCCTGTTTGCTGGAAAACTTAGTGATACAATGCTTGTCCAGTATTTATCCGTTATACCCATGATACTGGGTTATATCTGGTTGTTCTTGGGCTATGCCTTTTTGAGAGCATTCTTCGTACCGGTTGGATATCTGATTTTTTTGACCGGGCTGATTGAAATTGGTCTGGGTAGTATGGCCTATGAATTCCAAAACCTAACAGCCTCCCTTGCATCGATATTTCTGTCTCTGACTGGAATGCCAGTCTTAAAAACGGGTACCGTGTTAGAACTTCCCCACATCTCCTTGGAGGTGGCCAGAGCTTGCAGCGGAATAAGTCATATCATTTCACTGGTGACCTTGTCGGTTCCATTAGCCTATTGGAGCCAAAAAAGCTTGGTTAAAAGAGGCCTCGTTGTTCTAATGGCCTTTGTAATTGGAATTTTGGCAAATGGATTGAGGGTTGCCCTAATTGGAGTTTACGCATTGTACAACCATGGGGCTGATCTGCACGGGCCAAATGAAACTTTATATGTTTCCTTTGTTTTCTTTTTCGGTATGGTCGTGCTGATTTTATTCAACCAACTGATTAAAAACTTTGGTAAAATAAATAGCGTTACCGATTCTAAAGTAGGAACGAAAGCTGCAGTGCAGGCGCCTTTAAAGCCTCAAACGAATCCTATCCATAGAGGCAAGTCACCTGCTTTGCTTGCTCTGGCCTTGTTTGCGTTCACTTTCGGGTTAATTCACTTTTCCAAACCGAACCCTATCCCACTTAGAATCCCATTAGACACACTACCAATACAGATAGGCGGTTATACAGGTAACACAATTGACCAAATCAACAAGCGCCTCAGACCCTTTGCAGCGGATGAAGAAATTATGAGGCATTACTCGGACAATGCAGGAAACAGTTTTGAGGTTTATATTGGATATTTTGAGAGCCAGAGTAGGAAAAAAAAACTTATTGACTATCGTCGAGCATGGATGCATGAAGAGGTGGCAAAAGTTTCAGTCTTTTTGAAACATGAAAAAATAGTGATAAAAAAAAAAAAGATAGAAGCTCCCAATGATACAGACATCTATTTTTGGTATTTTATCAATGGTAGGATAATTACTAATCAATTTGTCGGAAAATTTTATACATTCTGGGATGCCTTTTTTAAAAGAAAAAAAAATGCAGGTATAATTATTATTGAGACAAATACTCCAGAGAATAAATCATTAGATTTCCTTAGAATTATAATGCCCTTTATCCACAGTAATTTGTCTGCTTTTTGATGAAAATCATATAAAATTTAGGTTCATCCGACTAAAGCGTACTTTGTTTCATGAAGCGCCATAATTTTGAGTTTGACTCAAGTTTGACAGTTGTTTTTTTAATACCCATTCATTTCAAGCTACTACAAGGCACAAAAAAGTTGTTGGCACTACCTTTTGAAATTTCAGGCGCAAGCAACAGCCAGCGAGTCCCTTTGACGACTTGTTTTTTTTGCGGGTCTTCGATTTGATTGAACAATTGGCGGCGAAAATCGGAAAGCCGATCATTATAGAGTTTGATGACGTGAAAATGGTCGAAGACGACGACCGCCTTGGGAAGATTTTCCCGGACAGCCTGTATGTAAACCCGGGACATATTGATGGCGACCGCTTCAATGGTGGCTTTCGAGCACTTCAATCGACGCCAGAAGGGAATGAGCGCATCGGATCCTTTTCCGTCGCCTACAAAAATGACAGCACCGGAATCCAGGTCCAGAACGACGGTCAGATAGTTATGGCCTGCGCCAATGGAGATCTCATCGATGGCCAGCTTTCTGAGATGCTTCAGTTTGGGATGGGAGAATCGTTTTTCCAGATTCCTTTTCTGTATATCTTTGATGATGACACACCCGACGTTGAGATGATCGGCCACATCCTTGATGGTCATGTGCCGGCAAAGATCCTGCACCATAGCGTTCGAATGACCGGCTGAAAAAATCTTAGAGGAGTTGACAAACCATGGATAAACACACTCTCGAAGAACACCAGGAGTCGAACCCCTGCCCGCTGACCGCTGGAAAGGTGAGCAAACGAACCATTATCAAAGTCTTTGCCGGGGTGTTCATTGCCTTGGCTACGGGCGTGTGGTGCCATGTCCGTAATGGCGTGCGCCGCGTTTCCGGAAAGGCTGGCATGACGGAGCAATCAGGTCTGGCCCATGCAGCGTCTGCCGGAGCCAAATCCTCGACAACATTGACAGGCAATGGAGGCCGTTTGGGTGTGGAGCCGGATGGGCGTTCGGCCGTCTATTTGGCTAAGGGGGACACACCGGAAAACAACATGAATGCCATACTGGAGCGGCTGGGTGGCATCGAGACGATCGTTGGGCGACATGATATCGTCATCCTCAAGCCGAATTCCCAATGGTGGGCCCAGGGTATGACCAATACCGATGCCATGAAGGCTTTCATGGATGCAGTTTTATCCATTCGTAGGTTCGACGGTGAAATTATAATTGCCGATAATCATCAATTTGCGGAAGATAATTCAAGGGCATGGACAACAAAAAAAAGAAATGGTTCCGTCAACTATAACGAGTTAATTCAAGATTATCAGGTTCGTGGCTATAAAAACGTCACCAAGACCCACTGGCATGTTGGGGGACAAACAGAGTTGCCTTTGGAAGGTGATGCCCAGGGAAATTCTAAAATAAATGGCCCTGAAGACGGTGAAGGATATGTTTGGATGGATGATGAGTTTTATCTCTCTCCTGACGGGCGTAAATGTCTTATGACATATCCGATCTTCAAGTCAGCTCATAGTGGGATAACGGTAGATTTTAAAAACGGTGCCTGGAAAGATGGAGCCTACTTTTCAGATAGAAAAGTACGTTTTATTAATTTTTCTGCTCTCAACCATCATGGTCTATACTCTGGGTTAACGGCATCTGTAAAAAACCTGATGGGAGTTGTTGATATGTCCTGTGGATTTCCTGGTAATGAGCCGGAAGGAACATATAATACCCATCATATTGGAGTAAGTGAGTTAATTCGGTTTAAGAAAAATAAGTTGTTTATGCGCTTAATTTCCCGCCTGGGGTTGGAAAAAGCTTACATTGAATATTGCTATAAGGATTTTCACCATACAGGAGGTGTCTTGGGATATTTTATGAGGAATGTTCGGATGCCCGATTTAAATATTATCACCGCTGAAATAGTCGGTTGGGGGTCTCGTGTTAATACGAAAAAGTCAGTACAAACAAAAACCGTCTTAGCCGGTATAGATCCTGTTTCTTTGGATTTTATAGCCGCTCGGGATGTTCTGTTGCCTGCGACACCTTCTGGTGAGCATAATTATTATGGTGTTAGTTACCAAAAAATGAATAATCCGTTAATTGAATCTGGCCCTTTTTTCAAATTTATAAAAGAAACCGAAAAACAGGGGATCGGAAATCTGAACCAAGAAAATATTATAATCCATAAGGCAGATTTTGAAAATGCGTAGTTTTATAGTGAGTAAACTATCTTCAGGTCAAAAAAGGAAGATCAAATCTTATTTAAACCGAATCAAGCAAAAGTTTGTAAACCTTACGATGTCCTACTCACAAGAAAAATTGGAAAGAAAATTCCATGATGTGGGATTAAAAAAGGGCGACGCTGTTCTAATTCACAGTGGTTGGTCTTACTCGAATGGTTTCATAGGGACACCTCAGGATGTTATTAGAATCTTGAAAAAGGTTGTCGGTACTAAAGGGACGTTGCTTATGGTTTCCATGCCATATCGGAGTGCAACGTCAAAGTATTTAAAGGAATATAAAAGTTTCAATGTTCGTAAGACTTCAGGGAAGATGGGGTTATTATCTGAGATTTTCAGGCGCCAAAAAGATGTTTCACGCAGCCTGCATCCGTGCCACCCTATTATTGTCTGGGGAAAAGATGCCGATTGGTTTATTCAAGAGCACGAAAACTGTGTCTTTTCATGTGGTAGAAAAAGCCCTTTCGGAAAGATTGCCGGAAGAAAAGGCAAAATTCTTTTTTTTGATGTCAAATTTAATACAATGACTTTTTTTCATCATATCGAGCATATAATTCAAGAAAAACTACCGTTTCCTCTTTATGACAAAAAAGAGTATGAATTAAAAGTTATTAATAAAGAGGGACAGGAAATCATTGTGAAAGCAAGGGCTTTTTCTGACGAAGCTGTAACAAGAAGACGACCGTTACTTTTAGAAAAAGAGCTTTTAAAAAAAGGTTGTTTTTCTTGGGACAAAATTGGCAATACATCTCTTGGGGTGATACGGACGAGTGATGCGCTTGAGTGTGCGAATAAAATGATATCTGAAGGGAGATTTTTTTATGATCTTTAAGCGAAGATCCTTTCAAAGCATCCGTGAGCTAGTTAAAGATAAGGCAGGGTTTGGAATTAATAAAACGTTCGATAATGACTCTCATCTCCAAGCTGCCGCTGAGTGGATTTTACGGGCTCAGGAAGCAACAGAAGATAAAGGGGTTTCAAGGATGTACAGCCTGTTAAAAGGCTGGGGGCCATCTTATCCGGAAACGACAGGTTATATTATTCCAACACTGATTGAGTACGGGAAAAAAACAAACAATGATAAATTCTCTAAGCGTGCTTTGGAAATGGCGGATTGGGAGATTGAAATCCAGTTGGAGTCCGGTGCTGTAATGGCTGGGACAATTGATGCAAACCCAGTCGCTCCAACAATTTTTAATACAGGACAAAATCTTTTTGGATGGATAGATGCTTATAAGGAATCAAATGATGAGAGGTATTTGAATGCGGCCGTAAAAGCAGTAAAATGGATGAAGGAGGCTCAGGATGAAGAGGGGTGCTGGGCAAAATTTCATTCTCCGTTTGCCAAGTTTAAAGTGAATACCTACAATATACGAAGTGCATGGGGAATGTGCAAAGTATTTAATGTGACACAAGAAAGAGAGCTTTTAAGTGCTGTCGAAAAGAATATGAACTGGGTACTAACGCAACAAAATGAAAATGGTTGGTTTGACAACAACTGTCTAAATGATAACAAAAATCCTTTGACCCATACAATAGGGTACACTATTGAGGGTATATTAGGTATCGGTTTGGCTTTAAATGAACCGTCTTACATTTTAGCTGCACAAAAAACCGCCGAAGAATTATTAAAAGTTCAACAACATGATGGTAGTCTGCCCGGCCGGTTTAACGAAAAATGGAAACCGGTCGAAAGCTGGATCTGCCTCACCGGCCTTGCTCAAATAGCAATTTGCTGGTGGTTGCTCTACGACTATACTGGAAATGATAATTTTAAGAAAGGTGCCGCAAAAGCCAATGCGTTCTTAAAATCTACTCAAGATTTAGAAAATAGAAACCCTGGAATTCGAGGGGGAATCAAGGGCTCGTTCCCGGTGAACGGGGGGTATGGCAAGTATCAGTACCTAAACTGGGCCGCCAAATTTTTTATGGATAGCCTCATGCTGGAAGATAAGCATATAGAGAATGACTACTAGTAAATCCTTATTTATATTAGCCAGGCTTTTGCCAGTGGGGTTATTTAATAGTGTGACATTGATTTATTACAAATGGTAGGTGGACCCCATAGGCTGGACAGCCTGATGGGTGGTGATAATATTTGACGGGAAATTTGATGGACCCGTAAAAACTCATGCCGCCATCTTCCAATAATTATCGGCGGCCTGATTAGTTTGGAGAAAAACCGATCCAAGATCTTTTATAAATCGTTGGATTCGCTCTTTGACAGCATGGATACAGATATCGACAAAGCCAATAGAGGCACCATTGGCCGCCCGGGCCTTTCTTCTGGCCTTGCGGACGGCTCCCGCGCGAAGGATATTCAAGCCGGTTGCCTTCATTCTGGCGTAAAACCGCACGGCCGGCATCCTCCGGACTCTGAGTTTTTTTACTCCTGTCCGTCGATCGAACTCACTCATGGTCGCCTCCACGCCGGCCCGCCAGCGATAGTCGTCAATGAACGCTTCACTGGCTTCCAACGCTCGCCGTTTTGCCAGGCGATAACGCTTTGCACTGTACCGTAAATAAGCCTTCTTCTTGCCGGGCTTTACCGGACATTGGGCCAACAAGGGGCAGGCGAGACAGCGCTGCAGGTCAAAGCCGGCACTGTAGTTGGAGCGCTTCGTTTTCGGTGATGTTTGATCTGGACGATAGCCCGCGGGACATTGGGTGACGAGACCGTTTTCATCGAAGGAGAACTTGCTTAGCTGATCTTCTTGACGCCCTTTGGATGCCGGGGCAACCAGGTCGACATCGGCCACCTTGGCAATCCGCTCGTTGTCATCGCTGCCGTAAAGGGGTCGGCCAGCAGTTTCTCTGGGCCAAGCCCCCGCACCTTGGTATCGGCGATGGCCGGGATCAGTGCCTGGGCGTCACTCTCGCAGGCCGATTGCACGTCGATGTGGGTAATCAGATTTAATTGCAGCTGTTTCTCTTTTTCGTCTTCACCGCGGTCGAAAGTCTCCATGACCTGGACCTGATATCCCTGCCCCTTGTGTCCACTGTATGTGGCATCCGGGTCAGAGGGGTTTTGTAACGAATCGGACGGGATTTCGGCGGGATTTTTGACGGTCACCTTTTTTTTGCCGGAGCCGCCGCTCAGATTGCACTGCTCAGCCAGCACCCGTTGCATCAGCTTGTAGCTGTGCATGGAAACGACTGCCGGTTGATCCTTGAACCGCCCGATGAGATCAAACAGGTCGGCACTGACGGTTTTCAGTGTTTTCTCGGATTCGGAAGGTTTTACCATGGCAAAGGCAGCCAGGGCTTTCTTTCCCCAATAGCGCGTGATGGTTTTCTCATCGATGGCTTCAAAAAGAGCCCGATGATGGCGTTTGAGGTTGACCAAAAACTTGAAAATCGTCCGGCTGAAAATACCGATCCGCCCGAGCCTGCGCATATTGGATTTGATGTGCACCGAATCGATGCGCTGGTCTTTGGTATCAACGCCGAACACCACGGCCAGTTTGTCGGCGATGGCATCGAACATGGTCTCGTCAAGATGATTATCGATCATCACCTGGCGCATTGAGTAAAGGGTCTTTTCACTGATGGTTTTGGCGTCGTCGCTCTCTTCCGGGATGTTGAGCGCGTAATGCCACTGGATATTGAAAGCCAGCTGTTCGATGGCGGCCTTGTCAGTGAGGTCCATGGTCTGCTGGAGAAGCAGCAGGCCCAGTACCGTGTGAAGTTCCTTGCTGGGCCTTCCGATTCCATCCGTAAAATGCGGCGACATCCGATCTACGGGAAGCTCTTCCAGCAGATGTTCCCGAAAAAGACCAGGCCAGTCCTCGTCGAGCATCTTGCGCCGTTTAGCACTTAAATGGCGCCATGGATCAAACAGTTGTCGCTGTTTGTGGTTCTTGATGCGAATCATGCAGTCTCCAAGTTAACGTGCTGTAAATATAGTGTTTTACATATCACAGCGGGATGAAGAAAGCAATGCCTGATTGTGTATTTTAACAATATTTTCAGGTGGATAAGTTGCTGCTACTTTTTACGGATCCATCAAATTTGAGGCACAGATTATCGCCTTAGCCTGTTCAGAGGCCCGGAAGGATATCGTCGCTGGACGGTCAGATTTCTGGCTGATAAAGCGGTTGAACTTGATTTCGATCCATCAGTTTCACGCATGACAGTACAACGAATTTTAAAAAATGAATGTAAGCCTCCCTAAAAAAAATACTGGGAAATTCCTCCAAAATAAAGTGCAGCATTTGTGGCGGCGATGGAAGACGTACTTGAGGTATATCACCTTCCTTACGATCCGGATTTTCCAGTCGTGTGTATGGACGAGTCCTGCAAACAGTTGATTGGAGAAGTGCGCACTCCCATCCCTTGTAAACCCGGGAAAATCCGCACGTATTGACGATGAATATGTAAGAAATGGCGTTGCCCAAAAGGTTGGTAGAACGATAAGTTACACCCTTGATGCCGAAAGCATGGAAAAGTATAGACTGAGACATGGCTGAGACCTCCATTTTTTTATTTGATTAGGCACCAAACAAAATGTCTTACGCCATGTCTTTTCGCAATCTTTTTACTTTAGGTACTCATTTCAGTGATGAACCGAAAAATTGCAGCAGAAGATAGTTATTGATACCAAGGGTATTTGGTTTAAAGGATTGGTAAGTAATATGGGAAAAAAAATTTTGATGATATGCTACTACTATCCACCGTTAACAGATGTTGGTTGTAAACGTAGTGTGGCTTTTGCCAAATATTGGCATAAAGAAGGTTGGCATCCCCATGTGTTGAGTGTGAAAAATCCGGATAAGTACTATTGCTCTTTAGGTGATGACAAACCTCCTGAAGATATCCCAGTTACTTATGCATATTCTCTTCTTAATGTTTATAGATTTTTTGGCCGTGTGAATGGTATTCTTGACAGACTTGTTGGGCTTTTTGGTGGCAAGTTAAAACATAATTATTTTTATGACATTTTCTGTGTCCCGGATATTTTTTTTGGATGGATAATCCCAGCTATAATAAGTGGTTACCGGATAATAACTAGAGAAAGAATTGATATTATTTATGTCTCTGTAAGTCCCGTGAGTGGGGGGATTATTGGATGGGTTTTGAAGATATTGACAGGTAAGACCTTAGTTGTGGATTTTCGTGATCTTTTTGGGGTAGATGGAGCTAAATATAATATAATTTATGGCGGACCACTTATTCGTAAATTAATTGACCGTTTGATAGTCGCATCTATATTGAAATTAAGTGATCTTTTTATTGTTACAACGGGAGAAACAAAAGAGTTGTATCTTGAGCAATTCCCCGAAGTAAGAGAAAAAATTAGAACCATTTATAATGGATTTGATGATCAGTTTTTGTCTGTAGTTAAGGAACAGGAAAAAAACTCTAAATTTACCATTATCTATACTGGTAATTTTTACTATAATATTGCTTTTGATTATTTTTTTGAAGCGTTAGGGATTTTGAAAAATGAAGGAATGATTAACAGTGAAGAGTTTCAATTTCTATTTTATGGAGGACAAATTGAACGTATCCAAGATTCTATTGAGCGATGGGATGTAGGTGACCTCATTCATGTGAAGCCACGGATCCCATATGTTGATATCTTGGTTGAAATAAAACGTGCACATATACAGTTGTTGAGGATTATTCAACCAATGATTAGCACCAAGCTTTTTGAAGGGATTGCGCTAGATATACCTCTTCTATCAACAATTCCAGAAGGTGAGGTTGCCAGAATAGTGAGGAAATATAGTCCGAGTTCTGCAGTTATTACAGATGAGTCGGCTAGCTCAGTTGCTTCTTGGTTAGGTAAAGCTGTGATTTCGAATAGGAAAGACTTTCCTGGCAATAATATTCAGGATTTTCTTGCTTCGTTTTCTCGTAGGGAATTGTCTTTAGAACTGCTAAAGTTTCTATAATTATCAAAAATACTAGGCACTTTTAAAAAAGATTTTGAGATTTTACGATCAATGTCATTAACTTAACCGATCGGTTTGTACTGAAGGAAGTATCTTCTCGATTTGGCTTTATGATTTCGCGGATATTTTCTTCCCGGTCTGACCGGTTCTATGGTTCTTTGAAAAATATGTTGCAGATCAGCAACCAAGCGATTGATTCGTTTGGGGTATCATGGAACAACAGTGCAATCACCCCTTTGCTTTTTGAAAACGCCTGGGTGAAATTGATCTGGTATCGATACTTTCTCAATCTGGTGTTTGGACTTTCCAACCAACCTGCCCCACGCCCAGAGCGAGGCTGACTTTCTGAATCTTCTTCCCAACCGCGTTAACAAAACCGCAATCAATGCTTTCACAAGGAAGGCGGTTGCTTAGACGCTTACGGATCAACAGATTGATCCAGTACTAAACAAGGACATTAACAACTGGTTTTTATCAATGGTTCTGGCAGAGGGAAAGATGGGGTAGAACTGGATTATGAGTGAACTAAAAAATAAAGTTATCAACGGGTTGAAGTGGAGTGCGACCTTTAGGTTCGCTGCCCAAATCATAACGTGGGTATCTACAATTTTTGTTATGAGGTTGTTGACTCCGGCTGATTACGGTTTGATGGCCTTGGCTGGAGTAGTGCTAACATTCATGCATGGGTTCAAAGATTTAGGCATTGGAGTGGCCCTGATACAACGAAAATATCTGGACGAGAGCCTCTTAGGAAAGTCATTTGGCTTTATCCTGCAGATCGGCCTGTTATTGTTTTGTCTTGGCTATATCCTATCCCCGGTAACCGCAACTTTTTTCGGGGAAGATGAAATCACACCAATCATGCGGTTGTTGTCTCTGAATTTTATTTTTATTGCCCTGACGGTTATTCCGCAGACACTTTTAAGAAGAGAAATGGATTTCAGAAAAATTGGCCTGCTTAATTGTATTGCGGCTCTGGTTGGTTGTGTTGTCACCTTGTCGCTTGCCATTTTAGGGAAAGGAGTTTGGGCGCTAGTGTGGGGAACTTTTGCCATAAAATCATGTAAAATGGTCATCTATAATTTTTCTTCTAGCAAATTTATCCGTCCGCAGTTTGGATTTACTGGCATGAAGGGTATTTTGTCCTTTGGCGGGAAGGCTACGGTTAACGATTTTATATGGCAAGTATCTACCTCTATCGATGTTTTTATCATTGGAAAGCTACTCGGTAAAGAACTGTTGGGTTTTTACAGTGTAGCCAAGCATTTGGCGTCGTTGCTGATGGATAAGTTGTCACCGATACTCCAGGAAGTAGCTTTTCCTGCTTACTCGAAGATTCAAAATGACCTGGAACGGGTGAAACGTGGATTTTTAAAATCCGTAGGCATTGTTGCTTTTGTATGCTTTCCGATTTTCTGGGGTATTTCCAGTGTAGCGCCGAGTTTGGTAGTGGTAGTGTTGGGAGAGCAGTGGCAATTGGCGGCTGTACCCTTGCAACTGATTGCACTGGTAATTCCATTGCGAATGGCTAACACTCTGATTGCACCATTGTTGGGCGGAGTCGGTAAAATTGAATTATTAATTATTAACCAAATTAATTTTCTATTAATAATTTCTTTATCTTTATTTGTTGGTGTTCGGTGGGAGCTTTTTGGTGTCAGCTTCGCTTGGGTCTTAGGATTTCCTGTGATATTTTCTTTAAATATGTTTATTTGTATGCGTGCTGTAGGTGGGAGGCTTACTGAAGTGCTGTCATTATTAGTGAAGCCCGTTGTTTTTTCTTTGTTGATGTATTTATGCGTATCTGTTTTCGGTGTGATGCTACCACAAAATTTGTCTCAACCTATTACGCTGGTGACTTTGATAGCCTTAGGTGTGTTTGTATATACAGGGCTGACTTTGAGTCTGGGAAAATCGCAATATAAAAGTATTCTCGCACTATCTAAAAAATCATAAAGAAGTCCTAAATGAACCATAGGTCAAGATCAAAAATAATATTAAAAACAAACAATAAAAATACAGACGCTATATACAATGTCTTTTATTTGTGGATATTTATTCTACTATGTCGACCTCAAAATTATATTTCATTTCTACTTCCACTTAGGCCGGCACTTGTTTCTACTGCACTGATAATTTTTTTTAGTTTGATATACTCTAAAAAAAACTCTATGTTCAAGTTGTTTGAAGAAAAACAGGTAGGTTTGTATTTTTTTCTTGTAGCAATGTTTATCATGAGTATACCCACCGCTGTTCATGTGCGTGTTTCTTTCAATTTTATTTTTCCGGGTTATCTTATAACGTTTATTTTTTTTATTCTTTTTTACAAATTTACTAATAATCTTGAACATCTTATTAAGGTAATTTTCGTGACCTGCGCTGGTTGCGGTATTTATAGTTTGATGGCTTCATTAGCTGGCGGAGGTGCTGATAGGCGACTTTTCTTCAGCACGACCTTCGATCCGAATGACCTTGCGTATTTTACATTAGTTTTTCTGCCTCTTAATTTATTTTTTATTACCCGCTCAAATGGTATTTTTATTAGGCTGTCCGCTCTTATTTTTATTGTTGCCGGTCTGGTGTTGATATTTTTAACGCAATCGCGTGGCGGCTTTGTTGCCTTGGTTGTTTCTTTGATTATATTATTTTTTTGGTCAAAAAAAATATCCAAATCAATAAAGATAGCTCTTCTTGTTATAGGTGCTTTTATAATTTCTGTGGCACCAGTTAATTTTGAAAGGTTTTCTACATTGATGAGTATTGAGGATGATTATAATCTTACGTCCCCTACAGGAAGAATTGAAATCTGGAAGACTGGCCTCAGGATGATGATAGACAATCCTCTAACGGGAGTGGGAGTTGGTAATTTTGCTCGTGCCATTGGTTATGAACGGCAAGAAATTGGATCAGGGCCAGCTAGGTGGCAATCGCCTCATAACTCATTAATTGAGGTTGGAACTGAGGCTGGCTTTATTGCTTTGGGTCTTTATCTATACCTCAGCTTTAATGCCTTGCGGATTTTTGTCAGGGGCAGAAATCAAACCCGTGAGCCTGTTTTAAGTAGAATATGTGAATTTCTTGTCATCGGTTTTGTCGGCATGTTCACGGCGGCAATGTTTTTAAGCCAAGCCTTCTCTATTTATTGGGTCTTTTATATTGCTTTATCGGCTGCCATTAACCAGATGCTACAACGGCAAAGTAAAGAAAAAGTTACGCAAAGGGTACTTTCATCATGAAGACTCTAAGAGTTGTTTTTTTCGTAACGTTTGCCCTCCTTATCTTCTGCTCAATTATAGTATTGATGGAGCCGAACAGATTCCAGAAATTTAATTCTCTAACATCCTCACGACAATTTAATAATCAGCGATTCGAAAATATCAACAATCTATTATCGGTGCAACACACCCTTCAAACTATTCCTTACCAGGAAAAGCGCTACTATTTATATGCTGTCTCGCCCGAGGAAAAATTTGAACAAACCATTGTAGGGGGCAATGGAGACTGTTCAAATTTTTCGTTTGGAGGAGGCTATCATTTTATCCGCAATAATATATATTTTGAACTGGTGCATTTTCTTCCGCCGCAGAGGTTGTTTTCTGGCGGCGGTCATGTGGCTGTTCGGGTACCATATCAACATAATGGATTGGAGGGTGTTGGTGTAGTCGACCTTGCCGGTGGTGGCGTGCCGATGGTTGGCGCATCAATTGCTGATATTGACGATTTGACAGATCAAAAGGACAGAATCTCATTTAATTTGGTCAATGAGAGGGCCGGTGACTTTTATCGCACCTACTATACAGAAGAATATCTCGATCAGGTTTATCTTGGTTTCACTCCAGCATCTGACGTAATAAGGTATTTCAATTTTATTGAAATCGTATATTTGAGTTTTGGCAGCCCAAAGCTTGAAAAAATGCTTTATGACGGTTTAGCTCTATTGTTCGGGCAATATTACCACATATACGTTGATGATGGTTTTCTTGAACAATTTGAAACACAGATTCTTTTGTTTAAATCACTGCTCCTCACGATCCGTATTTGTCTTTCTGTGTTGGTCGGATTGTTGTTGGCTGAGATTTATTGGTTATTTAAAGAACGAGACAGGGCTTGAACGAAGATCTTATGGCTACTATTAAAGTCGCTTACATATTGACGCCTATCACCTATGGGGGCGCTGAAAAGGTCAGCTTCAACTTTTTAAAAACGGTTGATCGTCATCAGTTTGATATCACCCCGATACTGCTGTTGCGTCCTTGGGAAGAACCTCCACTATTCGTAAAAGAGATTGTAAAGCTGGGTTACGAATACATCACTCTTACTGTTAGTTTGAAACCAGGCGGTGGTCCTCTACGGGTACCAAAAGTAGCCTGGCGACTATTGAAGCTTTTGAAGATCGGTAATTTTGACCTTGTGCACACCCATGGTTATTTTGCCGATATTTGCGCCATACCTATGGCGAGAATACTAAGTATGAAAACGATCACGACTTGCCATGGATTCATTACCAACGACAAAAGATTAAGGCTGTATAATCGATTGAATGTATGTGCTATAAAGTTATGTCAACAGGTGGTAGCGGTGTCTGAAGGCATCAAAGGACAATTAATTGCATCAGGGGTAAGGTCTCAGAAGATTACAGTTATTCCTAACGCGGTTGAAGTAACATCCGATGATATTGAGATAGCGAGGTGGCGAGTTAGTAAGCGCAAAGAGTTGCAGATTGATGATGGTGATTTTGTTGTAGGCTTTTTAGGCCGCCTCAGTCGCGAGAAGGGGGTCCACTTTCTCATTGAAGCGGTTGCTGATTTGATAAAAGATGGACTGTCGATCCGGTTATTGATTGTAGGCGATGGTGACGAAAGAGCAAATCTCCTAAAACAGGTTATTCAAAGGTGCATAAAACAAAATGTCACCTTTGCAGGGTTTCAGACTGATACGCAATGCTGGTTGTCGGCTTTTGATCTATTTACATTGCCATCACTGACGGAAGGTACACCCCTGGCGTTACTTGAGGCCATGGCGATAGGTGTGCCGGTTGTGGCAACTAAAGTGGGGGGGGTGCCGAAAGTTGTTATCAGTGAACATAATGGATTGTTGGTAGAACCTGGAAATGTTGATACAATTGCAAAGGCGATACGGCGAGCATTTGAAGATCAAGTACTTACAGGCGAATTAAGTGCTGAAGCACAAAAGACTATAGCTGCTGAGTATAATGCAGAGCAGTGGTGCCTTAATATTGAAAAATTGTATATAGAAATAACAATTCTATAATTGTGAGGATCCCATGAGAGTGCTTGTCACCAATGCAAACAGCAGAATGGCCCTTTGTATTACCAGAGAATTAAAGAAAAAAGGGCATGATGTTGTAGTTGCTGATTATATAAAAAAATCAATGTGTTTTTTTTCAAATAAAAAATCAGAACATTTCATTTATCCCTCTCCGTATTCTGATCCAGATGGTTTTATTGAAACGATTTTAGAACAAGTTAAAAAATTAAATATAGACGTTGTTTTTCCCGTACATGAAGAAACCTTTCTTTTTTCAAAAAGAAAAAGCCAAGTAGAAAATCATTTGAGGGTAGCTGTTCCTGATTACGAATCATTTTTGACCGTACACAACAAAGACAAGCTCTATGATGCCTTGACGCAGCGTTCGATTAAAACTCCAACCACTCGATATATAAAAGATTTCGATGATTACAATCAAATAAAACAACAGTTACCCGGCAAGGTCGTTTTAAAACCGAGACAGGGCGGGGGGAATTGGGGGATATTGTTTCCTGAGCCTGATTCTTGTTACAACGAACAAATCAAGCCGTATTTGAAGGATTTGAATGTAGATATCACAAGAGTTCTTGTGCAAGAATGGATTCCGACACAGGAAAAATTTTCTCATGTCGTTATCTACCAGAATGGACAATTTATTCAGGACTTTGCCGATATCCACATTCGAGACTTCCCTCTTACTGGTGGGGCGGGTGTGCTGAGGAAGTCGTGTGAAGCAACCCCGATGACAGAGATTTCTAAGCGATTGTTTGATGGTATCGGGTGGCATGGTATTGCGGAAGTGGAGTACGTTAGGCATGCTGAAACAGGAGAGTTTTATCTGATCGAAATTAATCCACGGATCTGGGGAGGTGTCAACAGTGCCATTTTGTCAAGTCTTGATGTTGTAAGTATGTATCTCGATTTGGCCGTTGGCAACAAGGCTATGCCAGATAGTTACCAAGTTGATGTGATCTCAAGATGGTTTTGGGGCGATATGCGTGTTCTGCCAGAATATTTAAGCAAAAGTAAGAGCAAATCAAGTGCAGCAGGGCATTACTTAAAGTTGCTTGTTGATAAAACGAAAACAGATGAATTTTATTGGGATGACCCATTGCCTTTTTTTACCTGGCTTTGTCACGCTATCTATAAAATGATAAGAAATAGAGGGGTCAAGCCTGTAGCTTATGATAGTCTTTCAGGAGAGTGGGAGTGAACATAGGTTCGATTATAAAAAAACTAACTTCTTTTTTTCTATATTGTATTCGTTTTTATGTTTCGAAGTTACAGTTGTTAATTCCACATCCTAAGCTGCGTTCATGGGTGTTTTACATGTTGGGTGCTAAGATAGGTACAAAAGTCAGGATAGAGGATATTAGTGTTGCCAATCAAGCTCATTGGGGTTTTGATAAGTTGGAGATTGGAGATTATTCAGTGCTGACGCATGAAGCGCGACTAGACCTTACAGGAGATATAAAAATCGGTAAAAAAACGATCATTGCGGGTAGTATTTTTACACATCAAGACTCAGGCTCCCAACTGTTTGAATCGACTACCGTCTCTCGTTTTCCAAGAAAAGTTGCACCTGTAATAATAGGCGATAATGTTTATGTTGCAGCCGCAGCGATTATTTTATGTGATGTGACAATAGGCGATAACGCTGTTGTGGCTGCAGGCAGTGTGGTAACGAATGATGTTCCTGCAGATACTTTGGTTGCAGGCGCTCCGGCTAAAATTAAGAAGCAATTAAATTAGGCAATTGGTGATAAAATGTGTGGTATTGCTGGGATTTACAACAAAACTGAAAAAAACGTAAACCCTCAGGATTTACTTCTAATGAACGGCATGTTGTCACACAGGGGGCCTGATGCATCCGGGACATGGGCTGATAAAAATATCGGACTATCTCACACCCGTCTATCAATAATCGATTTGAGCTCACTTGGCAAGCAGCCAATGACAAATGAGGATGGCAAAATCTGGATTACATATAATGGTGAAATTTACAATTTTGAATATCTTCGTCAATGGTTGATTGACTTAGGCCATCAGTTCAAAAGTACAACCGATACAGAAGTAATTATCCACTTATATGAAGAAGTCGGGATTGAATGCCTTGCTCATCTTCGTGGAATGTTTGCTTTTTCTATTTGGGATTCTAATAAAAAACAATTATTTATCGCCAGGGACCGCATTGGGAAAAAACCACTCTACTATACGAACCAGCAAGGTTGTTTCGTTTTTGCTTCTGAACTGAAAGCTTTGAAATCACTCCCCTGGCTCAACTTCGATGTTGAGTATGATAACTTTGCTGATGTGTTTGCCTATGACCACGTGCCATGGCCAAAGACGATGTTTAAAGATGTGTTCAAGTTGCCACCATCGTCCTATATGATAGTTAATGGTGAAGGGGTTCATGATGTCAGAACATATTGGAAACTTGATTTACAACACAAACACGAAATCAGTCTTGATCAAGCTTCTGATGAGTTAAAGCAATTATTGAAAGAGTCCGTTTCCTTAAGGTTGCGTAGCGATGTTCCTTTAGGGATGTTCCTCTCAGGGGGGCTTGATTCTAGTTACATTGTTGGCCTTGCTAGCCAATTGGTGAATGAACCAATATCGACTTTTTCAATTGGCTATAAAGACGATAATACCTCTGACCCTGAATATCATTTCAGTCGAGAAGTAGCAGAGCACTTTCAAACAAAGCACACGGAGCTTCTTTTCGATAAGGGGCTTATCGTTTATATGCCTCAATTGATGAAGAATTATGATGAACCCTTTTGTATTCCCAATGCTCTAGCTCATTATCAGTTATGCCGTGAAACAAGAAAGTCAGTTGTTGTTGCTTTATCAGGTGATGGTTCTGACGAAATTTTTGGTGGTTATGATGTCTATCATAGATTGCGCTTTGTTGAGGCATTAAGCTTTTTAAGTCCCTTGAGAAACAGCATAAAATCTAAAAAATATACAGGTAATTTCAGTAATAAGTATTTATTAGCTATGTGTTTAGCAATGATTCCACGAGCACATAGACGTGGCTATTTGAAGCAGGTGAACTTCAGATCACGTTCGAAGAAGATATTTTCAGATACTTTCAATATTAGTATTGATAATTATTGCTTGTCTGGACTGCTAGATCAATTTTATATAGATCAAAACCCAAAATGTTTTATGGATGGAGTTCTTGCTCAGGATTTGTTTATTAATTACGCGTGGGCTACCACTATTGCAACCGATATCTCCGGAATGTCAAACTCTCTTGAAGTGAGATCTCCATTTTTAGACCACAAACTTGTTGAATTTGCGTTTTCTTTGCCAGTTTCGTTGAAGATAGGCGATAAAAAACAAGAGAAAAAAGTTTTATACGAAGCTGCTAAAGGGTTTCTACCTGAAAACATAACCAATAGAAAAAAAATGTCCTATGGGGTGGGCATTCCTTATCAGAGGCTCTTTTATAATGACTGGCATGAATACGTTAAAGAAATTATTTTGGATGATAGTGTTAAAAATATGAATTTATTTAATCTTGATACTATTGAAAAGATGATTTCACAAAAAAACGCTTCGTATGATGACTTCAGAACATTATGGAAAGTTTTTTGTACATGTTGTTGGGTACACGGACTATATTGATAAATTGGATGGATGTTTATGTATAAATTTTCTCGCGTTTCTGATTCTGAGTTTTCTGCTTTCAATAATTTTATTGGTGATTTTCCACACGGAAATTTCAGACAAACAACCCATTGGGGTGAAATTAAGAAAGCCTCTGGGTGGAATTATGCCTGTTACGCATTGAAATATAATGACGCTTTCGTTGCGACGGCATTAATCCTCATCAGAAACATTATAAAACTTCCTTTTTCACTTTTATATTGTTGCCGTGGACCTGTTGTTGATTGGTCCAATTCTGACCACGTTGCAGCGCTTTTCGACGGATTGAAAGACGTTGTTATGCAACACAATGGGCTGTGTTTGAGGTTTGATCCTGAACCCGCTTCTATTTTTACTGGTGTTGAGGAGTGTTTATTTAACCATGGTGTTGTAAAATTGCCTGATAGGGTAACTACTTGGAACAGGGCGTTGTACTCAACAAGAGTATTGCTCAATGAGAGTGAAGATCAGTTGTTCAAGAATATGCGACGGACTCACAGGCAAAATATCAATAAATCCATAAAATCAGGTGTTTCTGTTGGAACTGATGCTTCACCAGGTGACAAAGATATTTTTTTCAACTTAATTTGTGGTTTAGAATTGCGAAGAAATTCGCTGATTCACTCAAAAGACTACTATGACTCCATTTACAACAATACAGTTGGTCAGAGTAGAGGCTTCTTTTTAAAGGCTATCTACAACGATGAAGTGATCTCCGGTCTGGTCGTTACAATGGTTGGCAACAGAGCCTGGGCTTTGTATCTGGCCAACGATTATAATTATCGCAAAATTATGCCGAACAAGTTGTTATTGTGGAAAGCTATAAAGATTGCCCGGGAGCATGGCTGTAAATTTGTCGATTTTGGCTCGACACAAGGCACTGATTCTTTTGATCCAAAAGCAGATAGTCTTGATAATCTTAAATCAGCCTATCGCCCGACAATTGTCAATTATCCAGGCTATTATGATCTGGTTAGCCGTTTTTATCATGGTTTTCGATTGGCTGAACAAAGGCTACTCCCTTTTGCACTCTCTAATTATTTCAAACTGCAACGGTTCTCGGGTTTGTTAAAAAGAGAACAGGATTGATATAAAAAAAGGTCAATAATAAATAACATGATATTTTTTATTCAACTGATAGCGACGCTGCTGGTATCGGTGTTATTAATCTACCTGACAATAACAACCTTTTACCTTCTGATTTTGGCTATTTCGTTTTATATCACCAGAGAACGAAAAATGGGAAGCGATCAACCGCTTAACCGTTTTGCGGTACTGGTGCCAGCCCACAATGAAGAACTACTGATTGGTATTTTATGTCAAAGTTTACTTGATGTAGATTACCCAAGAGACAAATATGTTGTCCATATTATTGCTGATAACTGTAGCGATAGTACCGCTGATATCGCGGCCAGCCTATGCGCTAAGGTTCTGGAGCGCACTGACCCTGCTGATGTCGGTAAAGGGCAAGCACTATCCTGGGCGTTACAGCGAATTGACCTTGACCAGTTTGATGCTGTATTAATTGTAGATGCAGATAACTATGTAGGCAACAACATCTTGACTGAGTTGAACAGGATGATCAATTCTGGTGAGCAATCAATTCAATGCTACAATGCCGTTGGTAATCGTGCGGATAGCTGGTTCACCCAGTTGCTTTACGTGTCGCGTACCATTGGAAATCTGCTGTACCACGAGGCGAAATATCGGCTTGGGTTGTCATCCTATTTAATGGGGAATGGCCTTTGTTTTAGAGCTGAACTTCTCAAAAAAAAGGGTTGGACTGCTTTCTCAGTTGGTGAAGACTGGGAATATTACGCACAGCTGGTAGAGTCGGGCGTGATGGTCGCTTTTGCAGCCAAAGCCAAGGTGTTTCATCAAGAGTCGAAATCCCTCAATCAAGCCACCAGCCAACGCCTGCGCTGGTCGAGTGGGCGCTTTTACGTTGCCTGGACCCAGGGTTTACCTTTATTGTTTAAAGGTCTTCGCAAAAAAAACTGGCACGTTGTTGATGCTTCTTTGCCATTGTTGACCCCCAACTACTCACTATTGATCAACTTGACGCTTGTCGGCTTTTTCATCTCTTTGCTGTTGCCCACCACCAACCTGAAACTGTTTTTACTTATAGCTTTTTTTCTTCTAATCATGGCTCAATTCACCCTGTTTGTTACCGGAGCTTTCATCGCTGGATCACCGATTAAAACTTCTAAAGCTGTGCTTTACGTGCCCTTTTTTTTGGTGTGGAAAGCGGTCATTGATATCCTCTGCATTACAGGGTTATATCGTGGTAAAAAGTGGGTGAGGACTAAAAGACATTAATGGTTGATTAATTAAATGAACATTAAAACTATCTGATTACATATAAACGCCGGAGTTAAACCCGGACGAATATATGAACTGTTTCCTCAAAAATGGGGTTCGTAGTTCATCACCATCCAGAAACCTTAAAGAGCTCAAAAGTAAGGTTCGAGGGCATATGAGAATGTTACAGAAGAAGCCAGGGAGAGGGTGAAGGAGTATTTTAATAATTCTAAAATAAAATATTCAGCATAGCTCTATTTGCCACCGGATTAATAATAAAAAAATATCACTCATACTGATGCAAGTTAATAAAAAAAATAACATTCTTTTTATTCTTCCACAGCTCAAATCAGGTGGATCTGAAAATACTGTTCTTGATCTGGCACTAAACTTTAAAAAAAGAGGAGATGCTGTTTTCGTAATATCCTTTTGCCCAGGCCCATTAATTGATAAATTTGCCAATCATGGTGTTAGGGTGTTTTGCCTTACTAAAAAATATAGATTTGATGTGTTACTTATTTACAAGATCTACAAAATAATAATTACTAATAATATTAAAGTTGTTAATGCTCATCACTATATATCTTTATTTTATTCGTTTTTTCCTTCTTGTTTGAGTAACACAAGGCTTATCTACACTGAACACTCAACAACTGAGGTAGATGGAATATATCATTCATTTCATAGATATCTCTTTGAGAAGATGCTGAGACATGTTCATTTGGTTGTTGGTGTGTCGGACAAAATTACTAAATCATTTATCAAAAAGTACCAAAAATCAACAACAAAGTTTGTTACAGTATATAACTCTGTTGATTTAGAAGTTTTTGAAAGTTGTTCAAAAAGAAACGAAGTTCGATCATTGTTTGGTATTAATAAAGAAAATTATGTAATCGGAATTGTTGCGAATTTCAGGATGGTTAAAAATCACCTATGTTTGGTTAAAGCATTTTCCAAAATTAATAAAATACAACCACATGCAAGATTACTATTTGTAGGTACTGGTTTTGATGATGACAATGTTAATTCTGAAAAAACCGTCAGGCAACTCATTACCCAATTAAATTTGACTGATAAGGTCATTTTTGCTGGATATCAAGACGATGTACCTGCAATGCTAAGTGCTATGGATGCTTTTTGTCTTCCATCCTTCTCAGAAGGGTTCCCTGTGAGTTTATTAGAAGCACTATCTACCGGATTAATATGTATAGGGAGCGATGTTACAGGTGTGTCTGAAATTATTAGTGATAATGAAACCGGTTTTTTATTCAATAGTGATGATGATGGTGAACTTTCTGAAATTCTTAATAGAGTCATTAATGGTTCCTATGATCAAATGAGAATTCAAAAAAATGCGAGAAGGTTGTTAGAGCATCAATTTAGTCATCAAGCGTGGATAAATAATATTAAAAGAGCGTTTTGGGATTGATATATATGCCTTTCGGGAGAAAATGATATGCAAATACAAGACGATTTGATTAATTATGAGAAAATAAAGCTCATTATTTGGGATTTAGATGATACATTTTGGAAAGGAACTTTGAGTGAGGAGAACACAACTCTTCCTCAAGAAAATAGAGAATTAATATTTAAACTCAACAAAAGTGGTATTGTAAACTCTATATGTTCCAAAAATGATTATGATCTAACTAAAAAAGAATTAGTCAAATATGGAGTTTGGGATTCTTTCGTTTTTCCATCAATTAATTGGGATTCAAAAGCTAAAAGGATTAAAGCAATTATTGAGGACATGCAACTCAGGGATGAAAATGTTTTATTTCTTGATGATAATACTCATAATCTTGAAGAAGCTCGATTCTATTTACCAAAACTGATGGTTGCTAGTGATAAAGAGATACCTAAACTAATTCATAAAATAAAGGGCTTTGAAGATAGTGATCCGCAGTTAAAAAGACTCAGGCAATACAAAGTTTTAGAGAGTAAAACGAAAGAAAGGACTCGGTTTGATAATGACAACGAATTCTTGCACGCATCCAAAATAAAAGTAACTTTACATAAAGATTGCTCAGCTGTTCAAGGTCGACTTCTAGAGCTAATTAATAGAACTAATCAACTAAATTATACTAAAAAGAGATTGACTCTCGACGAGTTAGAGATTCTTCTCAAAGATAAAGACTATGATTGCAGGTATATGTATGTAAAAGATAGATTTGGTGATTATGGCATTACTGGTTTTTATGCATTAAAGAACAATGAATTAGAGCATTTTTTATTTTCGTGCAGGATTATGGGGATGGGTGTAGAGCAATATATATATGAATATCTTGGTTTTCCCAAATTTGACAGACAAGGTGAAACAACCATTAACCTTAAAGAGCGTAACGTTGTTACTTGGATTAATGCAAGATCTTCACTGCTAAAAGAAAATTCCGGAGATAAATATAATATTATTGCTAAAGGACCTTGCGATATATCCCAAACAATGGCTTTTTTTGGTGATAATAATATTGTCGAAGAGTTTACCTATGTCGCTAATAATGGAATGTCAGTTGAAGGTCACAATCATACTTACGGGATTATTGGAAGTTTGACCTTTTCTCAAGAAGTTAAGGACGAGATAAAAGATGATTTGATATTTGTCGATGAGAACTATTTCGACACGAAATTATTTAATAACGATTTTGATGTATTTGTATATAGTTTGCATACCGACGCAAATTTGGGTGTATACAAGAAAATGGGTAGCCTTAATCAGTATGTCGCGTTTGGGGAGGCTGCATGGCCTTTGACTGATGAAATGTGTTGGGCAAAATACATTGAAGGCGAAGTGTTCAACTCTGGTGTATCTTTTAATATAGAGTTTTTGAAAAAATTCTCAACAGATTACGAGTTTGTCGGTCGAATTAGCCCTGAAGATTTTTACGATAATTTGCGACTCATCCGGTCTTTACTTTCTGAAAAAACCTTATTTCTTATTATAAATGGCTCTGAACTAATTTATGAGAATAATAGAAGTGAATCGTATTCTAAAAGAGAAGAAGTTCATAAGGAGTTCAATTCTTCATTACAAAAATTTGTTCAAAATTATAGTAATACTCATTTGATTGATGTGAATAAATTCATTGTGGGACAGGAATCCTACACAGACAATATAAATCATTATGTCAGATCTGTATACTATAAGATAGCAAAAGAAATAAAAGAAATTATAGAAGTCAATCATTCACACGGGATTAAAGTTTTACCACATAAATTAATTACTCTGGGTTTCGCCGATATGATTAAGAAAATTGCTCACACTCTCAAGGGTTGATTGCTGGTACTGAAATAAATGAGGGCAAGCAATACATAGTCACATTTTCTCTTCTGCTACTCTTATAGCTTAGCACATGGACCAGTTTTTGGGGGCCGCCGCCGATATCATGACTCTCTGGGATAGCCCTGCACGCTTACCTCTTTTTTCGTGGAAATCGTTTACGTTAGGTTAAATTAAGGGTCACGGCGATGGACCCGAAAGGCTGGACAACCTGACGTATAGGATAAGCTCTGAGCCGATTCGTTAAGGGGAGGCCTCAGGCAGCCTCCGCGAATGGATGAGGAAGGCCGTAATAAACCTCATCCGGGGTCAGGTTGTCAAGTGCCTGATGAAATCGCTCCTTGTTGTAAAATGAGAACCAGCCGCGAAGGCCTTTCCGCAGGTCGGACCCATTGTTAAAAGCGCGGAGATAGACATAGTTATACTTCAGGGTCCACCATAGCCTTTCAATAAAAATGTTGTCTTGGGCACGGCCTCTGCCGTCCATACTGATGGCAATGCCATGGTCTTTTAGCAAGCCGGTAAAATCATCACTGGTAAACTGGGAGCCCTGATCGGTGTTGAAAATTTCCGGGGTTCCGTAGCGGCGGATAGCCTCCTCCACCGCCTCAAGACAAAAGTCGGTCTCCATGGTATTGGACAGCCTCCAGGAAAGCACCTTGCGGCTGTGCCAATCCATGACGGCCACCAAGTACATGAAACCTCGTTTCATGGGAATATACGTTATGTCTGTACACCACACCTGATTCGGCCGCGTAATGTCCAGGTTCCTTAGCAGGTAAGGGTATACCTTATGCTCCGGATGCGGCCGGCTGGTTTTAGGTCGAGGATAGATCGCCTCAAGGCCCATCAGGCGCATCAGTCGTTGAACACGTTTTCGGTTGATTTTATAGCCCAGCCTACGCAAATGGTTTCTCATCGACCGTGAGCCCCAGGTGGGCGTCTTCAGGTATTGTTCGTCGATGAGCCGCATCAACTCCAGATCCTCTGCCTTTATCGGCTTGGGTCTAAAGTAATACGTGGATCGCTGAATGGGCGATGGACCCGAAAGGCTGGACAACCTGACGTATAGGATAAGCTCTGAGCCGATTCGTTAAGGGGAGGCCTCAGGCAGCCTCCGCGAATGGATGAGGAAGGCCGTAATAAACCTCATCCGGGGTCAGGTTGTCAAGTGCCTGATGAAATCGCTCCTTGTTGTAAAATGAGAACCAGCCGCGAAGGCCTTTCCGCAGGTCGGACCCATTGTTAAAAGCGCGGAGATAGACATAGTTATACTTCAGGGTCCACCATAGCCTTTCAATAAAAATGTTGTCTTGGGCACGGCCTCTGCCGTCCATACTGATGGCAATGCCATGGTCTTTTAGCAAGCCGGTAAAATCATCACTGGTAAACTGGGAGCCCTGATCGGTGTTGAAAATTTCCGGGGTTCCGTAGCGGCGGATAGCCTCCTCCACCGCCTCAAGACAAAAGTCGGTCTCCATGGTATTGGACAGCCTCCAGGAAAGCACCTTGCGGCTGTGCCAATCCATGACGGCCACCAAGTACATGAAACCTCGTTTCATGGGAATATACGTTATGTCTGTACACCACACCTGATTCGGCCGCGTAATGTCCAGGTTCCTTAGCAGGTAAGGGTATACCTTATGCTCCGGATGCGGCCGGCTGGTTTTAGGTCGAGGATAGATCGCCTCAAGGCCCATCAGGCGCATCAGTCGTTGAACACGTTTTCGGTTGATTTTATAGCCCAGCCTACGCAAATGGTTTCTCATCGACCGTGAGCCCCAGGTGGGCGTCTTCAGGTATTGTTCGTCGATGAGCCGCATCAACTCCAGATCCTCTGCCTTTATCGGCTTGGGTCTAAAGTAATACGTGGATCGCTGAATGTTCAGGATCCGGCACTGCCTGGCAATGCTCAGGTTCGGATCCTTAGGGTCCACCATCTGCTTCCGCTGCTTGATGCTTAAAGACTGAGCTTTTTTGCCAAAAAATCGTTTTCAACTTTCAGCTTGCCGATCTGTCGGTACAAATTATCAACTTGGGCCTCGTTTTGCTTTTGTGACTTATGGCCTTTATCGAAAATGTCAGCGGCACTGTCAGCCAGGGCCCGCTTCCAATTGTTGATCATGGTTGGATGGATCTTAAAACGGGCAGCCAGTTCAGCAATAGGCTCATCGTTCTTCAGGGCCGCTAAGGCCACCTTGGCCTTAAACTGGGGTGAGTAGGTTTTGCGCTTCGTGCTCATGTTCAGCTCCTTTTGTTTTGGCTGACTCAGAGCTTATCATACTGTCCAGTTTTTTGGGACCAGCGCCCACATTCTCCCAATTTTATCACTAAGAACTCAACTTTCGGGGTTAAGCGAACGCTGTTGTCACCCCGTTGCTCTTTGACAAGCCGATATACTGCAGGGCGGTTCCAATGATGGCATCAAATATGGCTGATGCCGTTTTCTCACAATAACTGGCGAATTCTTTCAAGCGTTCACCGGCAAGTGTCAATATACGGTAGAGAGCCTCGACAAAGGAAATATCTGCCATTTCATCGCAGCAGGCATAAAACAGATCGCCGAATGTGCGGTGATCTGTTTCTATCCGGCATTGATATGCCGGGAACATATACCGCATGAACACAATGCTGGTATGAGCGATCAATGCATCGAAGTCCCGGCATTGGATCTCTTTGGCCAGTTTCAGATGTTGTATGGCCATTTTGAAAAATACTTCGATGTCCCAACGCTTGCCGTAAATACGAATGATTTCGTCGTTAGCCAGGTCAACTGGCAATGATCACCTTAATGAGGCCACCGATTTTCGCCGTAATGGAGCCACCGGAAAGTGACCGAATAACATTCCGGAACGGTTTCTAAATCAGGCTTTTTCTCCTCCTTTTTGGGGTTCACTTTTTTCTGTTTTTTGACCTTATTATAGATGTTTTTAATGGGCGCGGTGACCGGTAGCTTTTTCCCTCCAGTACGACCTTGTAGGCGCCGTGGCGCAGGCGGTCGATTGTGGCCGCCCCCAGGATCCGGTTAGGGAAGGCGTCGGTCCATTCAGGCACATCCAGGTTGGACGTGACGATCGTGCTTTAACGTTCATAGCGTTCGGCAATGATGTTGTCGGCTGAAAAAATCGTCGATTTTACCAAGAACGCGGATGTCGGCTTGTGTTGGGGATCAATGCTGCTATGAATCATTTGAGCCCTTTCCATTTGATATTATTGTGTTTTTTGGCGAATCCACTATAAATCAAAAGGCTGGGCTCTTCAAGTATTTTCTCAAGTTAATTCATAGAGTTGTCCTCATTGTTGCCCCCTTGGTCTTTTACCCCGAAAGTTGAGTAAGAAAAGGTAGTGATGTTAATTATATTTTATAACAAAATATTACAAAGAACGACTTACAAAAGGATTATTTTAGCATTAATTTTTGTAATTTTAATTTCAATAGCAGCTATATCAATAAATATGCATTTAATTCCTGCAATATTAGTATTTTTTTTATTTAATTTCATTAGCATATTTATCATCCTAATGATTTACTTGAAAATAAGAATATATTTTATAAACAGAAAAATATCAATACCGCATTTTAGATCAGAAGATATGTTTTATGGTATGGGATTAAACGACGCGGTAATACAAGAACTATTAAGCCATAAAAACAATGAAGAAGTTTTGATAGCAGAATATGATCAGGACAATAAGATTTTCTCTTATATTGGAGACATACCTCTATTCTCAAAATTTATTGTAACGCAAAACGAGTTTAAAAGCAGATCTACTAATAGGGTTAGCATTGTTCTTTTTAAAGGTGAGGTTTTAATTAAAAAAAAATATGCTTCACCAAGGATGTTTTTTTCTGAATTATTCGTACTATATTTCCTTAGGAATGTTAAAGACACTCCTGATTTAAAAAAATTTAATCTATATAATTTAGTAACTTATCAAACTTTCGTCCCAGGGAAAAATTTAGGCTCTGAATTAACTAGATATGGCATTTCAGTCTCTGATCAATATCAGTTAGACGTTAATTACAACAAATTAAAATCAGGAAATCCTTTTAATCAGGAAATTAATTATGCTTCTTTTAAGATCTTAATGGCCAACGTGATTAAACATGATTTTATTCCAGATCTCTACTTGTTGTTAAACGACATCCATGAAAAAGGAGTTATAATAAATGATTTGAAGTTTGGTAATATATTAACGTTTGGAGATAAACCGTTTTTGATAGATTTTGACAGAAGCGATATTTGTTTTCCAAAAACTAAGAAATTATATTATAAAATAAGTGAAGAGGTCAAAAAAATTGATTTCCTTTTTTCAAGTTTCGAAAATCCAGAAAGCCGAATTTATGAAAGAGACGCGAATCACGGCGGTGGATGAAGATGTTGTCCCGATAGGAGCCCAGCCGTCAATACTGATGGGTGTGTCGCCGGAAATGCAATAATGTACCAAAAATGGGAACGAAAAGTGTACCACCCTTGAAAGGCAACCCATGGTAGATTCCTCTCTTAAAGGAGGGAGTCGCCATGATCGCATGGGAGGTGTACATGGACATTGTTGCATTACATCGGCAAGGGCATTCCGATCGGGCCATTGCCAGAAAACTTGGCGTTCACTGCGTATTCCGCTCAATCTGACCACTCATTCCGGAGGATAGTGACCAGTCATTCCGCTCCAAAGTGACCACCTGTTCCGCTGCATTGTGACCACCCGTTCCGCTGGATAGTGACCACTTCATCGGAGCGAAGCGACGCTGGTTTTTCCTACCTCCCAGACTTGTCGGATTTCGTCAAGGACGAACGGATTTTTCTCATGGACTCTCCTTTCAGATTGATTCTGTGGGCGTTGTGAACCAGGCGGTCCAAAATGGCATCGGCCAGGGTGGGATCCCCGATATGCTCGATCCAGTTTTCGACGGGAACCTGGGTGGCGATGATGGTGGAGGAGATCGACTGCCGATCTTCCAACACCTCCAACAGATCCCGGCGCTCCGGATCGGTCATCGGAGCGATGCAAAAATCGTCGATGATCAGGACCTTGATCTTTGACAATCGATTCATCAGCTTGGGGTAGGAGCCATCGGCCCGGGCGATGGCCACCTCCTGATACAATCGCGGCGCCCGCTTGTACATGGCGGCAAAACCATTGCGGCAGGCGTTGTTGGCGATGGCGCAGGCCAGATAGGTTTTACCGACACCGGTGGGACCGAGGATGATCGCATTCTGGGCCTTTTTGATCCAGTCGCTGCCGGCCAGTCTCACCACCAGGGATTTATCCAGGGCGCGGGGCGTCTTGAAGTCGACATTTTCGATGCAGGCGCTGTCTTTGAGTTTGGCGATTCGCAGCAACCGGGTCATGCGGCGATCCTCTTTAAAGGTCCATTGCCGATCCACCAGCATGGCAAAACGGTCTTCAAAACTCAGCTCTCCCAGATCCGGTTTGCCCATCTGCTCGGCAAAAGCATCGGCCATGGCGGTCAATTTCATATCGTGAAGTTTGTCTATGGTCTGCTGGGTCATCATGGTTGATTCTCCTTCTGGTGGTAATAACGGGAGCCTCTGATATTGGGATGGGAGACACTGCGACTTTTGGACGGTGGCGCCAGCGGTTGCTTGTCGAGCCCGTTTTTAAGGATGGATTCGACATTTCTGAGGGTATAGGCACCGATGGCCACCGCTCGTTCGCAAGCCTTTTCCAGTCTGTCGGGACTGTAGCGTTTGCCCAGGCGCATCACTCCCAGACAGGATCTGAAGCCCTGCTCCGGATGCGTTTTACGCCGCATAATTTCGGTAACCACGAGCTGCGTACTCGGCCCCGTCTTCCCCGCCCAATTGATAATCCGGGAGGGCGTCCAGGCAAGGTGCCGCTGGTGGGATTTGGGCATGTGTTCGGTGACCGTAGTATGGCCGTATTTGCGATGGCTTCTCAGGTGGCTGACCACCCGACGATTTTTGTGAAAGATCGCGATGGTGGTAGCGGTCATGCTGACGTCGAGCTTCTGACCCCGAAGCTGGTGTGGCACACTGTAATAATGTCGGTCGACCTCCACATGGTAATCGATGTTTACGGTCGCTTTTTTCCACTGGGCAAACTCGTATCGATGGGCGGGTAGCGGTGCCAACACCGGTTTGTCGATGGTTTCAAAAAGATGGCGGCGGGAGGCCTTCATGCGTTGCAGCGGTCGCTGGTTGAAGATCGTCAACTTCTCAGAAATGGCCTGATTGAGTTCAGCCAAAGAGAAGAATTGGTGGTTCCTCAATGCTGCCAGTATCCAGCGTTCGACGATCAAAACGGATGACTCAACCTTGGCTTTGTCTTTGGGCTTACCGGGCCGGGCGGGAATGACCGTGGTGCCATAATGGCGCGCCAGATCCATGTAGGTAGGGTTGACATCCGGTTCGTAGCGGCACGGATGAGTGACCCCGCTTTTCAGATTGTCGGGCACCAGGATCTGGGGAACACCGCCGAAGAACTCCAGGGCACGAAGATGGGATTTGATCCAGTCAGGCAGTTTCTGGGATGCGGTGGCCTCGGCAAAACTGTAGTTGCTGGCGCCTAACGTGGCGACAAAAACCTGGGCCTCGAACGCGACCGCTCCCGTTTCGGGATCGATGATGGGCACCGTCTGTCCGGCATAATCGATGAATAGCTTTTCACCGGCCAGATGCTCCTGGCGCAGACTGATGTCGAGGCCCTTGCGCCATTTTTGGTACAGCTCGCAAAAATAGCTGTACTGGTAGCCATCCGGTTGGGTCTGTTTGTATTCGTACCACAAAAGCTGCAAGGTGACGTGCTTGCGTTTGAGTTCTTTGAATAAATCCTCCATCGGAGGCATGGTCGGTTTCTGGGCCACAGCCCGATCGACCTTTTGGTATAGGCGCCGTTCAAGTTCCCCGTCGTCGATACCGTCTGGCAGCGGCCAGGTGATCCCGGCCTTTTCGGCCAGTGCAAGGTATTTCCCCACGGTGACATGGGACATGGCACAGCTCTTGGCAATCTTTCGGTTAGTCAACTGGTGCTCGTATTTGAGCCGCAGTACCTCTTTGAACTTTCGCATGGATAATCGATCCTTTGCCATCAATCCCCCTCACGGATAAAAATGAGGAGGATTATCGTTAACGGGTCAATTTATCCAGCGTCGCTTGGCTTGCTGAAAAAGTGGTCACAATCAGCGGAATGGGTGGTCACTATGTTCCGGAATCGGTGGACAGTTTCCAGCGGAATGGGTGGTCACTATGCGGCGGAATACGCAGTTCACCGCAATACGGTTAAAAAGTACATCCATGAGGGGCAAACACCTCAGTACCAAAAAGGTAAGCGCCGGGAGAGCATTCTGGCGCCTTACTACCAGGTCATCGATGATTTCCTGGAAGACGACGATTACCGCGCCACCTGGATTTACAATCGGATCAAGCAACTGGGGTATGCCGGCAAGTACGATACCGTCAAAATCCATGTGCGTAAGCTGAAGAAGAAACTCCAGCGCCAAGCTTACATCCGTTTCGAGACCGTCCCCGGCCTCCAGGGCCACCTGGCAAGCCGGGGCCAGGCGGGTACCATCATGACGTGCAGTGTTGATCAGCACAACGTTTTTGCGGCGATCAGCGGTGCTGATCATTCGTCCTCGGGGTCCCCCCAGATCGCCTGTACTTTTTTTTGCAGCACCAATAAAGCGGCGGTTTCGGCAAGGGCTTTCTCCTTGCGCCGGAGCTCTTTTTCGAGATCCTTGATGCGTTTACGGCTGGTTTTTTGTTCCGACTTCAGTTTGATATTGGCCTGACGGTCCCAGTCGTTGGCATCTTCACAGGCGTTTCGCCATTGTTCCAGTTGATGCGGATAGATGCCTTTGCGCCGGCAGTATTGAGCGGTGTCCTGTTCGTTCAAGGACGCACTTTCCATGACGGCGGCAAACTTGTCCCGGGCATTCCACCCTTCGGGACCGGTATCCCCGTCAGGCATCAAAATCCCTTTAATCCGGGCTTCTTTGCGCCAGTTGTATAAAGTAGCTTCGCTGATGCCTTCTTCAATGGCCAACTGGGCGATTGACCGGTTGTGCGGCGGCATCATCTTTTTCAGGACCGCCTCTTTTCGCTCTGGTGAATATCGCATGCATGAACCTCCTGTACCCCCTCTTATAATGGGTTTTGGTTCATGCGACAACTATCCTGACACAGGGGGTAGTCGATGAACGCCTTCTCGCCGGCCCGATGCTCCTGGCGCAGGCTGATATCAAGCCCCTTGCTCCAGCGGTGATACAGTTCGCAAAAATAGCTGTACTGGTATCCGTCCGGATTGTCCTGTTTGTATTCGTACCACAGCAGTTGCATGGTGACATGTTTCTTCTTCAGTTCCTGAAACAGGTACTGCATGGACGGCATGACCGGTTTGTCGGAAGGAGGTCGCGAGACCTTTGCATAAAGGCGCTGTTCGAGTTGGCTGTCATCGATGTCGTCGGGCAGAGGCCACGTGATCCCAGCCTGTCCAGCCAGATCAAGATACTTGCCCACGGTGACATGGGACATGGCGCAACTTTTGGCGATTTTATGGTTGGTCAACTGGTGATCGTGCTTGAGCCTCAACACTTCTTTGAACTTTCGCATGGATAATCGATCCTTTGCCATCAAACCCCCCTCACGGATTAAAATAGGGAGGATTATCGTTAATGGGTCAATTGATCCAGCGTCGCTTCGTTTGCTGAAAAGGTGGTCACAATCAGCGGAATGGGTGGTCACAATGTTCCGGAATCGGTGGACAGTTTCCTCCGGAATGGGTGGTCACAATGCAGCGGAATGACTGGACAGTTTCCAGCGGAATGGGTGGTCACTATGCGGCGGAATACGCAATCAGACCGCCTCCAGGACAACCTCAAGCGATTGAAGCTCACTCAGGCTGCCGAGATGCTCGATACCGTTGTTGCCCAGGCCGAAGACGAAAAAGGCTCCTATCTTTCCTTTCTGGACCAACTGCTGGAAGAAGAAGTCGCCGCCAAGGAAAAACGGCGTGTGCAGACCGCCATGAAAACTGCTGGGTTGCCTTCAGCCAAGACCATCGAGGAGTATGATTTTACCTTTCATCCCAAACTGAACAAAAAGGAAGTGATGGCCCTTTTCGATCTGGACTTCATCGGCAAGCAGGAAAATGTGATCTTCCTGGGACCGCCGGGGTGTAGGCAAAACCCATCTGGCCATATCGCTGGCCACCAAGGCCTGCCATCACGGTTTCAAGGTGTACTTTACCACCATGGATACGTTGATGAAAAAGCTCAAGGAACCCCAATCCCGGCGTAAGGCGTATCTGACATCACCGTTGGTTGTGGTCGATGAGGTCGGCTATCTGCCCATCGACACGAAGGAGGCGTACCTGTTTTTCCAGTTCGTCTCCTACCGCTACGAAAAGTCATCGACCCTGATCACCTCTAACAAGAGTTTCGGGGATTGGCAGGAACTGTTCGGCGAGCAGGTCATCGCCACCGCCATTCTCGACCGGCTACTTCACCATTGCCGGGTGATCAATATCAAGGGCCACAGCTACCGACTCCGGGGCCACACATTTTCAAAGAGCGCTTTCGCCACCGCCGGATCGTCCGGGCCGGTAGCCGAGGATGGGAAAAAGGAGCTTCAATGAACCCCAGGGTGGTACAATTTTATTTTCCCATTTCTGGTACACTTTTCATTCCCATTGACAGGGTGACCAGCCGATGGGTCCACCTTCGGTCTCAAAGAGTCTTATTTCGTGCTTTTTTGCAGGCTACAATTTTTAATCACACATATTTCAATAGTACAAAATTTAACAAAACATTGAATTCTTATGGGCATAATTTCTATTATTATCAAATTGTTGTGAGACATTCAAAGTGAATCATTCAAACAAATTTTTCATATTTATGATATGCGGCACAATATGTGCTTGACCATATCCAAGATATTAACCAATGCTTTTGAAAGGACAATTTCTGATATGGTGAATTTAAAAAAAATTTCTCAATGTATTATGTTCTTACAGATAATTACGATGCTGTATTTGTTTTTTCCTATTAGCGTTTTTGCTGGCGTTAACCTGCCGTGGTCTACTACCTATGACTGCCCAGAGTTTATACAGGGTTCTGATGATCTTAATTGTGACGGGCTTCAAGAGGCGGGAGGGTGGACTGATTCCTGTGGAAACCATGAGCAGATAACCTCTGCTGCAAATAATCCTAGTGGTGGCGGTGGGAGGGGGCAAAGACACTGGTACGGGCCGGGAACAAATAGTAACAGCGGAGGCCTTAATCTAACTTTGTCTGAGCAACCCAATGAAATTTGGTTCCGCTGGTACATGAGAGTTCCGGAAGGTTTGTCTTGGGATCGATTGAACTATGACAAGTTGATCTATATTTATCTACATCCTACCTCAGTGGACTCAGAAATCATCCTAGAATGGGCTGGTGGGGATGGGTTCAAAGCAGCAAAACAGGGGATGTTGACTACTAATTCGCCTACTGGTAGCGGAGGATGGGCTACTACTATGGGACGAAGTATTTATGAAGGTGGTGATGGGCAGTGGCATTATTTCGAAGCCCATATAAAAATTGATACAAACGGCTCTAACGGCATTATGGAAATGTGGATTGATGATAGAAAAATTATTGACGAACATAATGTTGACTGGGGGGGATTTACTCAGGGAAACTTAGGGATCAGACATATTCTGATTGGTTCAAATCAAGAAGATGTCGCTGCAAGTAGCGGTTGCCAACCTGTTGATTTTGATGATATTGCCATAAGTTCAACAGGGAGAATTGGACCATTAGGCTCTACACCAATTACCACCGACCCTGCCCCTACTTGCTCAGACGGTGTACAAAATGGGGATGAGACTGGAATTGATTGTGGTGGTAGCTGTTTGCCTTGTAATTCTTATGATCCTGTTGATCCAGTTACAGGGCTGATGAAGCAGACTCAAATTATGTCAGAATCGTTTGAGAATAATAGTTGGTCGAGCCGAGGATGGTATGACGGTACCGATTCAACTGGAACAGCTCTAGGGGGGTATCAGGGGAACGCACTACGGTGGACATGGACAACAGGCAGCACAAGGCCAACAGGATTTAGTACGATCCGTAGAGTACTTGATGAGTCTGTTGATGAGTTTTTGATTGAATATTATGTCAAGCATGATACCGGCTGGCAGGGATCGGGACTTGCGTGGCACCCTCACTTAATACATGTTCTTTCAAGCGAAGATACAGCTTATCAAGGCTTTGCAGGGTCTAATAGTAATCTATATTTTGAATCTATTGTAAGTAACGGCAAAAATTATCCGGTCATACATCATCAGGATCTAGTCAGGGCAGTATCAGGGACGAACGACCTGACCGAGGTGACAGAGAGTCGAAGTGCAAATCACTGTGACACTCCCTATGCTCTTACAGGGGCGACCTCTGGGACGTGCTATGATTCCGGCGGTTGGTACTCAGCGAGCACATGGAACCCCAAGACAGTAGCAATTCCAGCAAACGTATGGACAAAGATTACCGCCTATGTAAAAATGAATACTTTTTCATCAGGTGTGGCAAACTTTGATGGTATTATGAAGCTGTGGGTCAATGACAGTTTAGCGATTGATAGCAATACTGTGCTTTACGCTGCAGGTGCTTATGAGGGTGCAACTTGGGACAAGTTGGCACTTGCTCCTTGGATAGGAGATGGTTCTCCAGTTAATCAAACCATGTGGCTGGATGAATTATCAATTTGGTCTGTACAGGATACCGGGAATACAATAGATCCTCCATCTGGAGTAACCCTCGTGAATTAGAATTATATCACTATATCATTACAAAAAATCCGATGCTTCCAGGGCTCGGATTTTTTGTATTTATTGATCTTTAAATTTACATACGATTTAATCGAAAATAGCGATTTGGGCATATTATCCCATTAACTAAGGTTTTAGGGGCGGTGCCCTAATCTTGTAGTTTACGTTTTTCCCCTCGCTGTTTATATCTTGAAAAAGTTAAGATCTTCCCGGACAGTTTGAGAGAAGCGTCATCCCCAGCCCATAGAGGCTGGGGATGGCGCACGGTCGTCCTCTCGGGTATTATTTGTTTTCCCCAAAACATCTAATTCAAAAGGAGGAAACGATGACCGCATCAACAAAGTTAGCACAAAAGCACCTTACCCTGCTACAGTTGACTGAAAAGCTGGGCAACGTCATATGCCTGCCGGATGCACAAGGTATCCCGTAGTCAATTCTAAGAATACCAACGGACCTTTCAGATGCATGGCCTTTCGGCACTTTTGCCAGGGACAATCTTACCAAGAAAATCCTCCCTGAAAATAAGATTTAGAATTTGTTGCTTGCCTACTCCGCTTGCCACAGCAGGCGGGTCTGGGTTACCTTTTTTGCACTCTTGCAGGCAAAAGGGGTAAAAAATGAAATGCATTTCCCTCAATTCCGTGGACACCTCTGAAAACCCAATTTATATGGCATCACCATCGGTAGCTCAACCGATCAGAAGCGATCAGCAATCTGTTTCTATATATTGAAATCTACTGCAACCGAAAAAGGCGTTATTCCGCGCTTGATTATACAACGCCGCAAGAATACGAAATTTATCCACTTGCGGCTTACCTTGGTGCCCACTGTTACAGGGGAAATTCACAGGGTGGAAGATTTTTTTGGCTTGAGTTGAGTTATTGGTGCAAGGTATAAGACTGGAGATGTGCAAGATTGTGCAAATTGCTATGGTCGCAGTGTTTAAAAAAGGAAAGTTTTTCTGTTCTAAATTGGGTTGGCGCATATTGATGGTGGAATAGATGAAAAAAAAAGTGGTCGTCATCGGCAGTGGGTTGGCGGGCAGCCTGATCTGCAATGTGCTGTCCGGTTTCTGTGAGGTAACGCTTCTTGAGTTGGGACAGAAAACTGGTATATCCTACCCGGGTGTGGAATATATTGGTAAACAATTCGGGGCGGTGAAGACGTTTTGTCTTGGCCAGGGGGGGACCACCAACCTTTGGGATAACGGGCTTATTCCCATTGACCAGAAGGATGTTCAATCCACTGCCTTCAGGCAAGTTTTGAATGAAACCATGCCTTATTTGGATCGTGCCGCAAATAGACTCTTTTTCCCACGTCAGAGATATTCAACTGTCTACGAATCTTCGCTGGTTGAAATGACCAGGGTCGCAGAAAGCAGTGGAGAATTTTCAGATGGAGTTGACTGTTTGCTGTATCCCAAACAGCATACAGGACTCAGGGTCAATGACCGGGTGAAGGCTTTTTATAACGTTGGTAGTATTGATTTCAATATTGAAAATAGCCATGTAGCAAATATCCGTTTCGAAAATCAGTACGGTGCCCAATCAGTTTCCCCTGATAGAGTGATTATCTGTGCCGGTACCTTGGGCACACCCAGGTTGGTTGCCCAAATCCTTTCAGCCTCAGGGTACTCTTATGACCAATCAGGGATGGGTTTGATAGACCATCCCATGGGATTTGTTGGTAAAGTTAAAGTCAAACCCGAATTCAAGGCGAGCGTTCAGAAACTGGCTTGCTGGAACGAGAGCGATTACCTATGCCGAACGGCGGTACGTTTGAAGAGCAATTGCGGGCGTTATACTGGCTGCGCTTTTTTCAGACCCGCGCTTACCATGCAAAACCGCCTCTCCATTTATAAGTATAAATCATTGCTTGGAGCGAGCAGCGGCACGGAGCGGATACGTGCCGCTTTTTCTCCGAACCTTTTTCACCCTGATATTTTGGCGGAAATTTATTCGCACTTATTGGGAGCCCAGGTTCGTAGCGGAGTTTTTAACCTGCTTTTACTTTTTGAGCAGAAGCGAAGCCTTAACCGCGTTTCCTATGAAGGCAGGACCATCAAGGTCGATTGGGATGTAAGTGAAGAGGAGCTTAACATCTACAATGGCTTAATACATAAATTGAGATCAATGCTCAAGCCTATTGCGGAAGAGATCGTTATTCAAATGCCAATTACAGAAGATTGGCTTTGGTCCGCTGCGCACCACTCAGGGACTATTTCGATGGGAGACCCACCTGAAGGTCTCGTGGATAAAAATCTTAAATTGCACGGGTGTGACAATGTTTCTGTCTGCGACGGATCGGTGATCCAGGAGCACTCCTATGCGAATACCGGCTTGACCATCGGCTCTTTAGCGATGAGGCTAGCGCAGAGAATTGCCTATGAGTGAAGATAATAAATACAAATCAGTTTTGGTCACTGGAAGCACGGGATTTCTTGGATCGAGAGTGGTCGAAAGGTTAATTAATGAACGTTTTAAGGTCCGTGCTTTTGTTCGGCCAACATCCAGAGCAGATAAAATAAAAAAATTGGGGGCAGAACTTTGCGTTGGTGATGTAAAGGATGTTAGCTCTCTAAAAGCTGCTTTTAAGGGTGTCGACTTCGTGGTTCATGCCGCTGCCGACACGGATGGTAGCGTTGATGGTGGCCAACGTATTACCGTACAAGGCACCTTAAGCGTTTTGAAGTTGTGCAAGAAAAACACGATAGAGAAGCTTGTATACATAAGTTCCTGCAATGTCTACGATGTGTTTAATCGAAAAAAGGGTGATGTAATCACCGAAGATTCACCACTTGAAGAGATGCCTTTTGAGCGTGGGGCATATTCGTACGCCAAATTTCAAGCTGAAAAAGCTATTCGGCATGCAATCAAAGAGGACGCCTTCCCGATTGTTTGCCTGCGACCCGGAACAATCTTTGGGCCTGACGGTGAGATATATTCGCCAATGATGGGGTTTTCAGTAGGACGAAAAGTTTTTATTACGATTGGTGATGGGAAATTCGTACTCCCTCTTGTTTATGTCGATAATGTGGCGGATGCGATTTGCGTGGCACTTCAAAAAAAGGAAGCCAACAATCAAATTTATAATTTAATCGACCCACATCGTTTGACTAAAAAAGAATACATTGAAGTACTGTTGGAAAAAATTTATCCGCGAGCCATATTCTTATATTTGCCTTATCCGATCTTATATTTACTTGTTTATCTTCAGGAGATACTTTTTAAAGCTTTTCGAATTAAACCTTTCCTAACCCGGTATCGCCTTGAATCCTCACAAAAAAAAGTTATTTATGACGGCAGAAAGATCAGCAGGGAATTAGAATGGAAATATCCAGTTTCCTTAGATGATGCTTTGCAGAATATCATAAACCACTATAACCATAATTAAAATACTGATGGGAATACACAGGTGATTAGGTATGTGTGGTATTTTTGGAATAGCGAGTCAAGATCGTTATGATTTTGATCTTGAAGGATATACTGATACGATAGCCCATCGGGGACCGGACGAATGCGGCTACTATAAAGACAATCACATCGGAATGGGGCATCGCCGGCTGAGCATCATCGATCTGTCCGGGGGGCAACAGCCCATTTTCAACGAAGATCGATCCCAATGTATTATCTTTAACGGTGAAATATACAACTACAAGGCTATCAAATCAGAACTGCTGCATTACGGCCACCAATTCACAACCAATAGCGATACAGAAACAATCCTGCATGCTTATGAGCAATGGGGTGAAAAGTGTGTTGATCGATTAAGGGGTATGTTTGCCTTTGCCATATGGGATTCGGTAAAAAAGAAACTTTTTCTCGCACGCGATCGCTTAGGAATCAAGCCCCTGTTCTATGCACTGTATAATGGGCGTCTTTATTTCGCTTCCGAGATGAAGGCCATTCTTGCCGATCCATCCATTCCGCGAAAAATTGATGACGAAGCGTTGGTAAGTTACTTCTCGCTATCGTACATCCCCGCTCCGCTCACCATTTTCCAGCATATCCGCAAATTGCCGGCAGGTTATACCTTGTCCTGGCAACAAGGCAAAATACGGTTGAATCAATATTGGGATGTGCAATTCGCACCGGAGTACGGCAAATCCGAATCGTATTTCATCGAAGAATTCATGCACCTGTTCGAAGAGGCGGTTCGTATGCGCTTGATGAGCGAGGTTCCCTTGGGGGCCTTCCTCAGTGGAGGGGTCGATTCAAGCGCGGTGGTTGCCTTGATGAGCAAATCCAGCAGTGAACCGGTAAATACCTTTTGCATCGGTTTTGGTGGCGATGTCGGCGGATACCTGGACGAACGAGGATATGCCCGAAGTGTTGCCGACCGTTATCAGGCCAACCACTCTGAGTTCAACGTGGTACCTGAACCGCAAGGCATTATAGACATCATCGTCCGGGCTTTTGATGAGCCTTTTGCCGATGACTCCGCCATCCCATCCTATTTCGTCTGCAAGATGGCGCGTCAACTGGTGACCGTTGCGTTGTCGGGATTGGGCGGGGATGAAGCCTTTGGAGGCTATGAACGATATCTTGGATTGAAACTGCGCAATACTTACAACCTATTACCTTTGCTGCTACGCCAGCAGTTGCTGCCACTACTGGTAAATATGTTGCCGGAACGAGCCGATGGCCACTATACGATCAACCACTTGAAACGTTTCGTCCGCGCGGGTGCCTTGCCTGAAGATATCGCTTACTATCGTTTTTTGACAATCATTGAAGAGGAAAAGTGTAAGGCACTTTTAAACAATAACGGTCGTATGGCATCAGGTTTTTCGGCCAATCTCGAACGGATGGTGTCCTTATTCAATTCCAAAGAAGCTGGCGGTAATCGTGGGGACTTGCTCAATCGTGCTTTTTACTGCGATTTAAAAACATATCTGCCGGAAGATATTCTGTGTGTAACAGATCGTATGAGCATGCATCATTCCCTTGAAGTTCGCGTACCGTTCATCGATCACAAAATCATTGAACTTTGCGCCAAAATACCCTCCAATTTGAAAATTAAAGCGTCCCAAAAAAAGTACCTTCTCAAAAAGGCTGTTCGTCCACTGTTACCCGATCAAGTCATCGACCATCGCAAACAAGGATTTGTCGGCCCGATGACCCAATGGCTCAAGAAAGACTTGAAAAAATTCACACTCGACATGCTTTCAAAAGAGAACATCGAAACCGTTGGTGTGTTGAACCACGCTGTTGTGCAAGATATCGTCAAGTCTCATTTTGAGGGAAAAGAAATCCATGATACGTTGATATGGGCGATGTTGGTATTCCAGCGTTGGCACCAGATTTACATTCAGAATTAGGAAAAGAGAGGGTGCGTTGATGCAAGTCCTGTTCATCCTTTGTGTGTTCATGTGTGTTTATTCATATGCCATTTATCCACCGATGCTTTGGTGCCTGGCCTTGTTTTTCAAAAAGAGTTGGCAGCGCGGAAACGATTTCCCTCGTGTTTCGATTGTAATCTCCGCATTTAATGAAGCCGCTGTGATTCAGAAAAAAATCCGCAATGCCCTTGCTTTGGAGTATCCTTCGGAGATGCTTGAAATAATAGTCAGTTCTGACGGATCAACGGATGACACCAATACAATTGTACAAGCTTTTGATGACCCGCGGGTTAAATTGATGGCTTTCGAAAGAATCGGAAAAACAGCCTGCCTGAACAAGGTGATACCTCAGGTCAGCGGAGAAATAGTGGTCTTCACCGATGCCAATTCCATGTTTCCAGCAGGCTCTCTTAAAAGGATGGTAAGGCATTTCAAAGATCAATCCATCGGACTCGTTACCGGTGGCACGCTTTATATCGACAGTGAAGGAAATCTGGAACCGACTGGTATATATTCGAAACTGGAGAAATGGACCAAAGTTTATGAAAGCGCCGTCGCTTCGTGTGTAGGGGCCGACGGAGCCATTTTTGCCTTGCGCAAGGAACTCTATCATCCGCTTTCAAATCAGGACATCAACGATTTAGTGATTCCCCTGCAAGTCGTTCGTGGTGGTAAGCGTGTAATTATCGAACCGAATGCTCCTTGCATCGAAGAGGCATCCAGCCAGGGCAAGCAAGCCATGCGCCGGCAGATTCGTATTTCAACTCGTACCATTTGGGCGCTTTACCACAACCGAGATTTGTTAAATATAAAAAAGCATGGATTTTTTGCATACTTTATGTGGTCACACAAGCTCTTGCGATTGACGATGCCTTTTTGGTTTATTGCAGCTTTTGTTCTGAACATGTATCTGATCCGAACTTCAACTATTTATTGGATCCCGATGTTAGGCTTTTTGACCTTCTTGTTCATTGGTATCGGCAGTATGCTTGGAAGCGGAGATGGAAGGATCCCTTCAATATGCAAATTATTTTTAATTACCGGTGTTTCCCAATTTATTGCCTGGATGAGGGTGTGGTCAGGGAAAAAGGATGTACTTTGGACGCCGCAACGCTGATTGCGTGAAACTTGGGATGCCTACCTTACCTGAAAATAGAATAAAGGGACAGGTACTTAATACAATTTGATTGACACCCAATAAAAGAATAAAGGGACAGGTACTTAATACAATTTGATTGACACCCAATAAAAATTGAAATAATTTTGCCGTATGATCTGTTAAGGGTGATTGGCTTACTTTTTATCGGAGGTCGCAAATGCCGGATCGGGCGAGAGACTGGTTCCAGCAAGCCAAAAGGGATTTGGAACAAGCCAAATCTTCAAGGGCTGAGGATCGTCACGAATGGGCCTGTTTCGCAGCCCAACAGGCTGCCGAAAAGGCCGTGAAGGCCATCCATTTGAGCCTTTCACAAGAGGCTTGGGGGCATGTTGTCGCACGTTTGCTTAAAGAGCTGCCCATAGCCGTTCCGCAAGAGCTGATAGACAAAGCAAAAGTGCTCGATGCCTTTTATATTCCGACCAGATATGCCAATGGCCATCCCGAGGGAGCACCATTTGAGCATTATGGATCTTTGCAAAGCGCAGATGGGATTAAATATGCCAGTGAGATCATTGAATTCGCCGGTGCTCAAATGGCCGCGTCGTGACGAGGTAATAAAAGCGCTTCGGCAATGGCTTAAAAAACAGAGGGCAATACATCCAGAAATCATCCAGCTGGGATATTTCGGATCGCTGGCTAAAGGTAATTGGGGCGTCGGAAGCGACCTCGATCTCATCGTTATTATACAAGAGTCTTCAATACCTTTTGAAAAAAGGCCACTTGCGTGGGACTTCGATACGCTGCCGGTACCGACCGATATCCTTATCTATACGACGGAAGAGTGGCAAGATATGCGGAAAAAAGGTGGTCGATTTGTGGATACGATTGAGAAGGAAGCGGTTTGGCTGTATTGGCACAAAAGCTCATAGCTCATAGCTCATAGCTGGTAGCTGGTAGCTCATGGTTGATAGCTGATAGGGCAAAAGAATGCTGGACATCGAATGAATTATGAAAAGGGGAGGGGAGCATGCCGCGTGTATCGCGGATGGTTGTCCATAATCAGACAGCGGTTTACCATGTAATGGATGAATGGATACGTTGGGATTGCCGATCTTACCGCATCTGCGGCCTCAGATATCTTCCCGCATAGCCCACTATAGCGGAAAGACATCTTCCTTGCACCTGCATCAAACTCGACAATCGCTCAACCCCAATGTTGCATAAACAATATGGGAAGAGATAGATAAATAAAAGATATTATAATGAATATAACCAAGCTTCTATCATTTTCTGGATGTCACGAATGGTGAATTCCAAAAACGGTACAGTTTTTCTCATTTTGTTTACCTTTCAGGAAAGCTGGAGGACTTCAGATCCCGTGTTGACAAGGGATCGCGGTAGCCGATTACAACTTCACCCTTGACGCCTCGGCCCTGATGCCCTCTATCTTTTGCAACGTTGGGCTCAACTCAGGTGATTCTAAAACCGGAAAATACATTGAAATGATAAGGGAAAATGGAAAATTACCGGATGATATCCTAATAAGGATTCCCAAACTCGTTGATTCGCTGGCTGGTGACAATGATGTTGTCGCGCTATATTCGTTCGGTAGCTTGGCGAAAAATGCACTCAAACCATTGAGCGATCTTGATTTTGGAATCCTGCTTTCCTATCAGATGAGTAAAAAGGATAGTTTTGACAAGCATTTAAAACTTGTTGGCTTGTTCACAGAATCATTACAAACCGAAGAGATCGACTTGGTATTTATGAACCATGCTCCGTCTAATATAGCATTTCATATCGTTAAAACTGGAAATCTTCTGTTGTGCAATGACAGGGGGGCGCTAATCGATTTTCGCGAACAAGTGGTGATGTCCTATTTGGATTTCAAGTTTGTGAGAGACGCGTTTGATTCAGCATTCCTGAAAGGTGTCGGCTATCATGGATGATCGCATCAAGGACCATTTGAAGCATCTGAATAAATACTATTTGCTCTTATTGGAATCCAGAAAAATACCTTATACCGAGTTTGCCGACAGCCTTCTTTATCAGGGAAGTACCGAGCGATTTCTACAGTTGGCCATAGAAAGCTGTATAAATATTGGTAATCGACTTATTTCCTTGTTTCAATTTATGAAACCGGTCACGACGCCGGAAACATATGCTGATATTTTTAAAGAGCTTGGTCGGTTGGGTGTGGTGGATCATGATTTCAAGCAGCGGTTGATAAAAATGGCAAGATTTCGTAACCGACTGGTTCATCTGTATTGGGATATTGATCAAGAATCCATATATGGATTCCTTCAGGACAACCTCAACGATTTCAAGTTGTTCCAAGAAGCTGTGGTTGAATTTCTGCGTAAAAACAAACTTTCTCCTGAAGATTGATCAAAAAAGCGATAAAAAAGGAAGATAATCATGCCACGCGTATCCCGGATGATTGTTCAAAATCAGACAGCGGTTTATCATGTAATGTCCAGGACAGCGCTGGACGGATTCCCGCTGGAGGCTTTCGAAAAGGATTTTCTGCTTGAATTAATCAAACGGATGTCTGGTTTGTTTTTCACCGAGGTCTATGGGTTTGCTTTGATGGGGAACCACTTTCATCTATTGGTCAAGATGATCCCTGAAGACCGTTTTTCGGACGAGGCGGTGAAACAACGGTTGGTACTTTTTTATGGCGAAAAGAAGGCGCCTGTTGATGATGGCCAGTTGCCGTTTATCCGGCAGAAGCTTGGCAGCCTTTCGGAGTTTATTCGAGAAATCAAGGTCAATTTTACCCGCTTTTATAACAAACGCCATGGACGTCGGGGCTATTTCTGGGGCGACCGGTTCAAGAGCGTGATCGTCGAGGAGGGGGAGACACTGATCAACTGCCTGGCCTACATCGATCTTAATCCGGTGCGGGCCGGCATCGTGGAACGGCCCGAAGATTACCGCTGGAATTCATTGGGGTATCACATTCAGTCGAAGAACAAAGGTGGATTTCTTTCTACTGATTTCGGGTTAAAGGAATTCAACGTCAAGAGCGGGAAAGAGCGGGTTCGGCGGTATCGGGAATATGTATATGAGACGGGGGCAATAAAACCACCGACCAAGCCACATTCCAATTCGCATTCAAGCGCTACCTTTGTTGGCGGCGTCGATGACTCCTCGAAGTACTCTGAATGTACATCTGCGGCCGCATCTCCTGGCCGCCTCGGTATCATCTCGAATGCAAAACGTAATGATAGATCGATTTGTGGAAAAATCGTAACCAAAGAACGGAACAGGAACTTCGAGATCAGTCGTACGGATCGGTTTTTATATCGGACGCGGTATTTTACGGATTCCGGGATTATTGGGTCGCGGGAATTTGTTTCCGGAACTTACCAGCAGTTCAAGCATCTTTTTCAGTGCAGGCATGAGAAGAAGCCGAAGTCGGTGAAGGGGCTGGATGGGTTGTTTTCTTTAAAGAGACTCTCAGAAAATTTCTGAGAGTCGTGGGTTGTTTGTTGTATGTCGTTGGTTGAGTTTTAAAAGCGGAAAATTCATCCAGCCCTAAAAACCTTCTACCTACAGCCTGATACCTGTTTTTTTTCACCGCCCGCTGCGCTCGAGACGAAGAGGACGCAGGGGGAAAGATTTGATTTCTGAGAGGGAAATTAAGCGACAGGAAAAAGGGCTTAGAAAACGACAGGTTCAACCAGACCTCAACAACTTCATCCTTCTGCCTTTTTTTAGCCACAGGCACACAGCTGATAGGAAAAGATAGCATTCATCAAGCCCTAAAAACCTTCTACCTACAGCCTGCTACCTGCTTTTTTTCACCGCCCACTTCGTTCGAGATGCGGAGATCACAGAGGGTGTTGACTTAATTTCTGAGATGGAAATCAAACGACAGGAAAAAGGGCTTGGAAAACGACAGATTCAACCAGGCCTAAACATCTTCAGCCCTCTACCTATTACCTGTTTTCATACACCGACACACACGAACGAACACGGACAGATTAGCTCAAAGCTGTTTGCTGATAGCTGATAGCTGATAGGAAAAGATAGCATTCATCCAGCCCTAAAAACCTTCTACCTACAGCCTGCTACCTGCTTTTTTTCACCGCCTACTTCGTTCGAGATGCGGAGAGAAAGAGAACAGGCGAAAAATACTTTTAATGATAGGCTTGGCTGCGGTGATGGGCTGCAATCATGAAAACAATATACTCCTGTTCGTCAATTTCGTAGAAGAAGCGCCATGATCCGACGCGGTAGCGCCAGGTTGGAGGGGAATAGGTTTTAAGTTTTTTAATATTGGGGCCGTAATTGGGATGCACTTTAAGTTGAGGATAGACATACTCCTTTAATTTTAACAAAATATTTGGAGCGCCCGATTTGGCTATCTGTTTAAGATCTTTCTGAAATCGATCAGTTTCGAAAATGCGATAGCTATTCAACAAAACGGCCTTTCGATTGTTTCGCCTCGATAGAGCCTTCCTTCAAACGCTCAAGCAAGTCTTCATTTGAGAGAATCTCAGCCAATTCAACATCGTCCACAAACTGCCGCTCGCGGATATTTTTTAGTGCGGCCGTCTCGATTAAGTTGGACAAAGAGCGATTTTCAGATTTAGCCATTTGGGAAAAGATTTTGTATACGTCGTCTTTAAGTCGCAACGTCACTGTCTTGTGCATTTCGTTCACCTATCTTCTTTTGTTGTTATTTGTATTCTAATTCGTTCACTTGGCGTTGTCAATCGGCAAATATGAATTAGCCACGGACAAACACAGACGGACACGGACAGGTATTTTCGCAGCCTTCGGCTGAAGAACGTTTAAATTGGACACGGATACGATGGCCATGGATAACGACGATGCGTTGTGCCGCCACGGCGTCAAACCGACCTACAAAAAGAAAAAGGGATTTCAGCCCCTGCAGATGAACTGGGGCGCTTGATTGTCGATGCGGTGTTTCGTGGTGGGGACAAGCATTCCAACCACGGCGATAGCGTGTTGAAAATGATTCGGCATATGGTGATCAAAATCAAAAGGCACTACCGGTGGGATGTGCCGATCATCATCCGCATGGACAGCGGCTTTTTCGACCAAAAGATTTTCAATCTGTGTGAAGCCCTTCACGTCGGTTATGTTTGTGGGGGCAAGCTGTATGCGCTGGTTGGCCATACGAGTATCGTGTTTATACGATACATGTTTTTGTCCTACCACTGTCGACTTTCTATTGACCAACGAAGTTTCGGAGATCTGTTCCATGCATGTTGTGAGGAAATTCAAGATATTTCATTTCTTGAGTCGTTATTGCGGATTCTGGCATTGGCTGCAGATCGAATCAAGTCTATCGGTTCATATTGTCAGCAAACGTTCGATGCCTTTTTCTTTGTAGCTATGGATGTGGCATTGAAGACCTTGGGAATCTCCAAAAACAGATCAATTGGCTTCTCAGTGAATCCCGAAAGTTGAGTCAATAATTAAGAGTTAACAATAAAATTGTTTCTTGGCCATCTCAAACCCTAAATATTTTGATCTAAAAATGGAAAATGCGGTTAAAGAAGGAAAGAAGTTTATCAATCTATTTCTGTTATACTTTTAAGGTCAATGTGGAGTTTCATTCCTAAGCCCAACTTACGATCTACTTAATTTGAACACCTCCGAAAAACGAGTATTTGTCTATTAGTTTTTTTTCTTTTCCGTCCAATGAATAAAGAAATAAACTAGGAATCTCGTTTAGTTTAATAAGATTTCTAAACGTCTGTCTGGTGTATAAAAAAGATTTTCCATCATTGCGCCATACAAAACTTGACCCCATAGAAAATAAATTATTTTTTTTAAGAAGCTTTATATTATTAGTTTTTATTGTATATAAGTATATTTTTTTTTCCGTCCCAACTTCCACATAAGACATGTTTTTCATCGGGAGATAATGCCGACGGAATGACATTGTCGTAACCGATATCCTTCTTTTTTTTTGAAATAACATCAAATTTTGTCAAATGATTATTTTTGTCAGTATATAACAAACTTCGATCAGAGATCCAAACAGCAGGTTGATAATCAGAGAAATCACTAACAATCCTAAATTTTTTCTGTTTATTGATTTCCAATATCCACAGCTCATTGGGGTGGCGATAAAAAGACAGTAAATTCCCATTTGGTGAAATAGATGGCCGCCGTCCCTCAACTATTTGTTTTGGGTTTTTAGCTTTATCATTCAGCTCAATAAAAAAGGTCTGGCGAGATGGACCCCAATTTTTATTCTCAGCTTCGAAATATATCATCTCATTTCCAGGAGATATTACAAGCAGATCAGGTTCCATAATTTCACTTGATAAAACAGGTTGCACAGGCAAAATAAGTAGAATAAGTAATAGCACTTTAAAATTCCATATTAGTAAAAAAATCTTTGTATTAATTGCATGGAGTGTTGTTTTCCATTTCTTTCTTTAACCGATAATATTCCTTAAAAGTCGCGTCAAAATAGGGAGGAAATTATGCGTTACCATCAAAGATTGTGGATGATTCAACCAGATTAAATATGAACTTTTACATTTTAATAAAAAAGAACTGCACGCCTATTTTTGTATAATTTAACTCCATAAAAGTCTTTGAATGAATCAAATTTTTTAATTTGAAAAGCCCTTTAATGGATGACTCCGTTGTCCTTTTTTATACTTAGGTTCGCGCAAAATAACTTAACATTTTTGCATTTCTGCTTCTGCTCATTTTTGGCAGATATTTCATTTGCAAAATCCTCGAAATAGGTCGCTATTCCTGTGGTTTTTCTCTTTTGGATCAAGCAAACTTGAACCAAATCCGAGCGCCAATTCTGCGATGTTATTTTTGTGCGAACCCTTAGTCCATTTTTTTTCGACTTTCCAGCCTGACACTAATTACCTGGTTGTGACATACGCCATATAACAAATGCAATTGGTACCAAAGAAATGATGGAACATAAAATAGGAATCCACCAATGGACTTTCAAACCTTCAATCAGACCTCGTCCAGTAAAAAGCAAGCCTATGCAGCCCAAAGTCCCCCCAAACAAAAATGGTAATATTCCCAATGAAACAGCGTAGCCAAACAATATAGCGATACGGTCAGCTGAATAAACCACATGCAAATATGAAGAAACATAGCTAACTAATACTACAGCGATACAAATAACAGATGTCTTCATCTATAGCGTCCCTTTATGATTGACGCCTTGTCCTAACCAAACAAAAAGTAATTCTTAAAACAGTCGATACCTTTATTAAAGGTGTTGAAGCTCAACAATAAAAGATCGGGACTATTGTATAAAAACAAAACGGAGGTTAAGGAAGAAATCGGTCTTTCCTCAAACGCCGTCAAGCATTAGATGGTCGTCGGGCTTCGTTAATCAGCCCAATCTACGGCCCATTTTTTTCACAGTTTAAGTAATTACTTAAATCTATCAGTCTTTTCTCTGCAACATTGATACTGTCCAATCCGCCTTCACACAGAATAACTTTTTTTTGATAATTAAGTTTGATTTTTTCAATTAAGTTTCTTGCTTTTATCTCGTAAGCACATGAATTTTCAGGAATACCCCTTAAATTATTAGATAGCGCATAACCAATATAAGAGTGTACCAATTCACAATAAAAATTATTACCAGAAATTACGTTAATTGCTTTATTGTAATATTTTTCAGCAGTGTTGGGGTCTTTTTCCTTATCTATATAGGTATAACCCATCATATTGTAGCTTACAGCCAAGGCATATAAATCATTAGACTGCTTTGACCTTTCAATTGCTCTCTTTAATACATTTCTTGCACCTATAACCCTGTTTGCTCGATACATTCTATCATACGCTACCTCAATTAATCGTCGCGGGTCGTCTGTCCCACCTGTGTTTAAAGCACCGTTATCTAAAACCCCAGATTCAAAAGGGCCACAACCCCCTGAAAGAAAAACGAGAAGAATTGTTGCACTAAGAAGAAAAAACAATTTTATTTTCCGCATAAATCATGCCTCATCTCAAAGAGAGGAAAATTTTGGGGTCTCTCATCAATAGGTAGTTCTGACAAATCCTTATAAATTGACCATAAGTAAGCAGGTGGCATTGACGGTATATTCGCAATCACGTCAGGAATACCATGTTCTGTAAGATCTCCAACCCAACCATCATGAGTTTCACCAAACGTATACCCACTTCCCACATTATTCTCAATGAAAGAGCTGATAGTCCCGCCTGGTGGAACGGGTGTCCCCGGCCTACCAACAGTATGTGACCCGTCAGGTGCATGCCATCGTTCTAGCCCCCAAGGATCAATCCAATTCACCGGGTTACTTTGCACATACCCATAAAGATCCGTATCTCCACCGGCAAAACCAATCGGGTCTTTGGCAGTCCAGCGACCTGTATCCGGATCATAATCGCGATAGCCGAATCTTACAAGGCCGGTATCCCTGTCAGCCAATCCACCGGCAAAGCCGAAAGGCACCGTCAGTGCTGCGTTGGTATCGGTGAGGACGTTGCCGAATGAATCGTAATCGATGCGTTTAATCACATTGCCGGACGCATCGGTAACGACCTTGAGCGAACCGACCTGATTGTAGGCCAGATAATAGATGCTTCCTGCCTGGGTCATGGAAACGGGCAACCGGCCATCGGCATATTCGAACTGCTGGACCAGATTGTCAGATCCGTCATAAACTGCCAGCAGTCGTGTCAGCCCCTGCCACAAATACTTCTCCACGATATTACCGTCTATACTTTTGGCAATCCTGCGGCCAAGGGGATCATGGTCGTAGGATACCAACCGTCCATCAGGCAAATCTACATGGAGCAGTTCGCCGCGTAATGAATAGGTATAAGCGGTGATTTCAGTCCCATCGGTCTTGCTGGTCAGGAAACCATCAAGATCATACTCGTAGGTTGTGCCGCCGACGGTAAGCAAATGATCTTCATCGGAGTAATTGAAATTGCGACCGGCGATTCCCCTGAGCGTGTTCATTTCCGAAATACGAGTGCCCTTCAGATCATAGGTGTAGCTCTCCACCAGGCTACCGTCTTTGGTTACGGTTTCCAGGCGGCCCATTGGATCGTAGGCATACCCATAGCTGCTGGTCAGGCCGGCAACCCTTTCGGTTTTGGTGGTGATCCGCCCGGCATTGTCGCGGACCAGGTCCCATTGAAGAACGGTACCCCCGCCCACACTCACGTGCTGGCCGTCCAACTCACCGTAACCGTTGAAGTGGCGGTCAACGGCCAGTGCACCCCCGGTTATTACCTCCGGCATTCCATTGTCAGCATTGCGTATTATTGAAAAGGAACCCGCTCTGGTCAACAGCCCGTCATTGTCATACTCGTATGCGACCGTTTCGCCGGCGTAGGTAAAACCGGTAACATCGAAGTCATTGTCGTAAGTCCAGTTCAACGATTGATTCAGGGTGCCGATGACCGTTTCGGCGGTTACCAGACTGCCGTCATAGCCATAGGTGATAGTCTCCGTTCCCTTCTTTATCGATTCGATCGTGGTGCCGCACAGGTAGGTATAATCGATATCGCCCTGCGGGGTCTGGACCTGTGCCAGCCTGGCGGTATCATAGATGTTGAAGATCTGTTTGCCCGACGGAAAAGCGATTTGTATCAGGCGGCGATCGGCGTCATACTGGTAGCTGTAACTTCCGCTGATGGGGGCCTGGTAGGTTTCCTTCAGGTTCACGCCATTGAACCCGAATTCATGACTGATGGCGGACGGGTTGGTGAGCACCGTCATATTGCCGTTCGCATCATAGGAAAAGGTCAGATCGCCCATGTCCGGACGGGAAACGGCAGTCACCCGCCCAAGCGAATCATGGCCGTATGTGGTCGTCAACCCTTGCGGATCGGTATAGGTTTCCAGATTCCCCGCGCCGTCATAAGTAAAACGAGTTTGGCGGGTATGGGTCATGATCGCGGTCAAGCGTCCTCTGCCATCATAGTCATATTCTGTGTCAAACAAATCCGGGACCCTGACACTTCTGGTTAACAGGTTCCCGGTGTCATAGTTGACCGTAACCGTCCTGCCGGCAGGAGTGGTGACCGTCCTCCGGGATTGGAGAACATCATTTTCAATGCAGACCTGCCTTCCATTGACAGCCACGGTTTCGGTAATCAGGTCCGGGATGCTGTCCTGATCGGTATCCCCATAGGTCCTGCTCCTGAGTGTAACCCGTTCCAACCCGGCGGGCGTGCGATGGGTCATTTTCTTGATAAATTTGTACTTGTATTCGGAATCAAGATCATATTCAAACCCAAGATCCATGCCGCAGGGCAGGGATTTGTTCACGGTCAGCCCGTCGCCACTTCTACTGTAATGTGTCCGGGCACCCGTCGGATCTGTGATAATCGAAGCGTATGCGCCCGTTGATTCGGTACGGTCCGTATAGGTCGTCAGGTTGCCTTCACCGGTGAGCACCTCGGTGATGACGTCACCGCTCGACAGGGCTTCCCTGTTGTAAGTCCAATGGCCATTTTCATCATCGATCGCATCTGTCAATCTCCCGGTTTCATCGAATACATGTTCATACCGGTTTCCGTTCGGTTCGGTTTTGACAGTCAGCAAGCCGTCATATGTGTAATCGAATTCGTAAACGCTTCCATCCGGATAGGTAATGTGGGTCAGATGGTTGTCGGCATCGATCGTAAGCTGGGTCGTTAGACCGTCCGGCGAGGTAATTGATGCTGGTGTACCGTCATAATATCGACTGATTGTTGTCTGGTTTCCGAATTGATCGGTAATGGCAAACAGGTTGTCGCTGCCGTCGTATGCAAAATTGCGCAGCGGCACTCCGGTATCTAAGTCCATTGTGGCTTCGTGCAGCCCCGTACTCGATATTCGAATTTCATTGCCGCCATCTTCAGCAAAGGTAATTTTCCCTTCTGATGCGGGTTTTTTTAAAGACGGCAGTATGCTTATTTTCCGGATGCGATTGCTCTGGGCGCTGCTGATGAGTAATTCGCCTTCATTATTGATTGAAACGCCGGATGGGTAAATGAGCCCTGCAAGCAGCGCGGGACCACCGTCGCCATTGAATAAAGAATCCCCGCTCCCGGCGATTGTTGTGACGATTCCGCTGGTATCCACCATTCGTATTCGGTGGTTGCGGCTATCGGATATATAAAAATTGCCCGCAGGATCTAACGATATGTCAGTTGGATGATCAAATCTTGCTTCTGTTGCCGGGCCACCGTCACCAGAAAATCCAAACCCACTTCCAATAACGGAAGTTATTGTTCCGCTGATATCAACTTTACGAATACATCCTCGCCCCATTTCAATGATGAACAGATTCCCTTCAGAATCAACCTCGATCGTGTAGGGATATGCAATCGATGCTTCTATAGCAGGTCCGTTATCACCCTCACTGTAGCCAATGTTTCCATTTCCCGCCACGGTAGTAATTACCCCGTTTGTGTCCACCTTTCGAATTCGGTGGTTATAAAAGTCAGCGATGTAAAGGTTGCCGGAATTGTCAACAGCTATGTCGTGGGGTACAGAAATCATCGCTTCAGTGGCTATGCCGCCATCGCCACTGAACCCTTCTTGTCCATTACCAGCGACAGTCGTGATCATTCCACTGGTATCAACTTTTCTGATTCGTGGACTGCCCCATTCTGCGATATACAAGTTGCTTTTGCTGTCGACCGCAATCCCAACAGGCGCGTTGAGTCCTGTTTCAGTGGCCTGGCGCCCGTCTCCACTGTTATAAACAGATCCATTTCCGGCAACTGTCGTGATTATTCCGTTTGTATCTATTTTGCGAATTCGATTGTTTTTTGTATCTGCTGCAAATATGTTGCCTGTAGCATCCACAATGAGATCAGAAGGAGAATTTAGACAGGCCTCGGCCGCAATGCCTTCATCGCCACAGAATCCTTCTTGTCCATTGCCAGCGACAGTTTCGATTGTCCGAACCGTATTTCTGGCGATTGAACCATTTCCCTTATGGATTATTGATGGGCCAGAAGAATTAACGTGATGATGAGAAGATAGGGTCCACCCTTCGGCAAGAATTCCTTCTGTTTTTGAAAGAACAATTTGCTCACTATGCCTCCAGGAAACAAGTTCTTGCCTGGCCTTAATGGGCGTCGCATTTTCACCGACGCGTGCAAATGCACGTTGGAATCCGATTGGTTTCCAATACACTGCGTTATACAGAAATCCTACATGGATATGGGCAGTTATTCCTTTAGCCGGCCTGCTCAGATGATCCAGGTGGTTGTATAAAAAACTTACTATCTGATTGGGTAAAGGCGGGAGAATTTTCTTAAACTGGCGTCCGGCAATTTCAACCTTCACGATAATGTTTTTCAGACTGTCAGGAATCGCTTGCCCGCTGGCAGGTACTGATATGATCGTTTTATGTCCTTTAACCCGGTTGCTGGCATAATGCAGCGTCATATCCGTGCCGGGGACAGGAATGTCTTCATGAAAAATTCGGCTTCTTTCCTCGACGAATGAGCAGTTGCTTCCTTTGCAGTCGTCCTCGAGCTGTTGGTCGATATCAGGCTCGCCCTCTGGATTGGGAGGTATGGCGTCTTCCGGCGGTCCATAGGGCCAATTGCAGTCCCAAGGCGTAAAATGGGAAACAGTTACCCGCCAAAATGTAGTCTCAGGCGGATAGGCATCAGAATCACCCAAACCCTTCACTTCGTCGCTGAACGATCCATCTTCATCAAGGTCGTCAGGCAGATCATCGCCATTGGTATCCAACGCATCCACGATGCCGTCGCCATCGGCATCCAATAGCCTGACAACGACACCATTATCTTCAGGCACCCAGACTCCCCGATCCCTGTCGTAGTAACCTACCGGAACGATCTCCCCCACATCGAATCCAAGGAAATTCTCCACCCAAAGCACCACCGGTTTGTCGAAACGAACCCGCTCGGCTTCGTCCACACTCAGTTCGGCGCAATAGGTGTAAGCCGAGTTGGGGGGCAGTTTGGCCGGCATGGATTCGGGTGTTGCGAATTCGGTAGCCCGGGTGGTGATGGTGGACAGTTCCTGCACATCGTTGCCGTTTTCATCCACCCGCCAGGCCCGGTTGTCCCCGGTGAAGACCATGGTGGCGGAGCGCCTTCCGAATTCGTCTTCAACCGGCTTGCTGCGGTGGGTCACCACCGTATCCGGGTTGCCGTCGAAGGCGACCGTCGTAGACGCCGTGTCTTCTGCGATCAGTTGGACGCTATCGGCAATGGCAATGTCGTTCCAGGGAACGTAGACCTGCCTGTGAGAGGTGATCAGTCCAGTTTTTTGATAGACGACCGTCATGGTGGAACCACCCTCTACGGGCAGGGTGAAGCGCCCCTGGTCGTCAGTGGTTGCGGTTCCGTATTCTGCATGATTGTGAATGGTTACGGACACGTCTTCAATGGGTAGGTCCGACGAATCCAGAACCAGACCGGTAATGAGCGAAAAACGATAGGAATCATAGGCCTCGAGGGTTGCATCCGATGGAACCAGGTCTTCGTATTGCCGGCCGAAGGACCCATCCGGCAGGGGGGCCACAACCGATTGCACCATTACCTGGGCCCGGGCACTTGCCGTGCCTCCGGGCCCTGACACCGTAATGGTATAGGTCGTGGCTCCGGTGGGAAAAACCGTGGTTGAACCATTTGGTTCAACTGTTCCCACACCCTGATCGATGGTCGCGGTCTCCGCATTGGCGGAGCGCCACGACAAGGTGGCGGATTCACCGAAAAACAGGATCTGCGGGAATACAGAGACGTTTATCGTCGGCGGCTGGTAAACGGTGACCGTAGCCCCGTCCGTATTCGTCCCCCCGTCACCCGATGCCGTAATGGTATAAGTGGTCGTCTCAGAGGGATTTACATCGATCGAGCCCTGTGTATCCACCCCGCCGATACCCGGCTCGATGGCACAAGAATCGGCATTGGCAGAGCGCCAAACCAATGTCGCCGATTCTCCTTTTAAGATTTCAGCTGGCAGCGCTGACAAGTCGATCGTCGGTGCCGGCGGTTTTACCGTGAGCGTAACCTCGGATGATGCGCTGCCACCCGATCCGTTGGCCGTCAGTGTGTAAGTTGTCGTCGATTCGGGGGACACCGTCAGGGAGCCATTCGCATCAACGACCCCGATGGCCGGTTCGATGATGCAGACATCCGCCATGACGCTGGACCAGGTGAGGGTGCTGGCGGCTCCGGTTGTAATGGTTTCAGGCGTTGCTGAAAAATCCACTATCCCTGGAGGATCGGCCGAATCAGCGTGGATGCCGATGGTGATCGATGCGTCGGGGGAGCCGACCAGAAACACGCGCAAGCGGTTGCGGTGCTGTAATTGGATCTTCTTTTGAAAGTTGACGTCTGTCCCATTGAAAAATCGCTTCAACGGGATCATCCTGCGGTTGAAGATCAGAAATCCGTATCGGATTTCCGAACCGGGTGTGCTCCTTGTGATCTTAACGGTGGCGCTGCTTGGATTGTTCGACCGAAAGGTGTGGCTGGAAAGATGAACATGCCAGGCATTGATGGACAGTTTCCCGGTGTCGTACAGGGTGCTTGCATCAACAGCCGATGGCACGATTAAAAGCAAAGAGACAATCGCCAAAAAAAAGAGAAAGGGTGATTTGTGCATGTCGGCCCCCACCATATTGGATTGATCGATTAATGTGCCTGAAATCAGACACCCACGGCTACGATTGTGCACCGGCGCTATGGAAAAATGTCTGCCGGTTGTGCGTTAACGCGGAGCGGCCATGCTGATTGAAGGTGAGCTGGAACGGGGATATGCAGCGTGGTTCAATTCAGATTCGGAACATTTGAGCTTGGAACGAGTTTGCACGATGTGTTTAGCAAGTCAGATGCCAGTGTTGTATTTACTGACCAAGCCCCGTTGAGAGGCTTTCACGATATGCACGATTTGCTGCTTTGGGCCACCGGTGCCGGCTTTACATGGGCCCTGAAATTTCCATTTGATTCAAAATTCCGTTAAATCCTTGATAGTTTAATGAAAAACCAATATAAAGACGAAGATCGAAGGATAGTTGAAAAGGGACGGCGATATGCCCCCCCCGGTGATGAAATCATATTTAGAAGCGGATTGCAGGTAAAAGGCGGTGCAGCCCTATGGCGGAAATGGAAAAAACCGATCGGTACTTTCACGGCGGAAACTATGTCAATTTGCTGGTGGATCCGGAGCGGGCCGCATTGCTCAAAAAAGTTTCCACCGATCTTCCCAGCATCACCCTGGATGACCGCCAGCTCTGCGATTTTGAACTGCTTACCACCGGGGCCTTTTCCCCCCTGACCGGTTTCATGAACCGCAGCAATTACGAGTCCGTCCTGGATCGCATGAAGTTGCAGGACGGGACGATGTGGCCGGTTCCCATCTGCCTGGATGTCTCCGAAACGGTGGTCAGGCCGCTGGAGGCCGGGCAGTCCGTGGCGGTTCGGGACCCCGAGGGATTCCTCCTGGCCATTATGCATGTGGAAGACATCTGGAAGCCGGACAAGGAAAAAGAGGCCACGCTTCTTTTCGGTACCACGGAGAGATCGCACCCGGGGGTCGCCGGCCTGTTTCGGGATGCCGGCGAGTACTACATCGGCGGCACGCTGGAAGTGCTGAGCCTGCCGCTTCATTTTGACTTCAAGCAGCTGCGCATGACACCGCCGGAAGTCCGCAGTCTTTACAAAAAGCTGGGGTGGAACCGCGTCGTCGGCTTTCACACGGCCAATACCATCCATCGGCCGGAATTCGAAATGGCCATCCGGGCCATGCACCAGAGCCGGGCCAACCTGCTGCTGCTGCCCGGGGTGGGGATGACCGGCCCCGGTGATTTCGATTATTACACCCGCGTGCGCTGCTACCGCCACGTGGTTGGCTATTTCCCCCCGGAATCCTCACTCATGAGCCTTCTGCCCATGTCCATGCGCATGGCCGGCCCGCGGGAGGCGCTGCTTCAATGCATCATCGCAAAAAATTATGGATGCAGCCATTTTATCGTCGGCCACCGGCACGCGGATCCGGGTGGACAAAATGGAATGGCGCCGTTTTATGACAGCGATGAAACCCAGTCCTTCGTAAAAACGTCGGCACAGGAACTGGGAATCTCCGTGGTTCCCTTCGACGAACTGGTCTATCTGCCCTTTGAAGATGAGTTCTGCCCGAGGGATGAAATCGAAGACGGCACCGAAACCATCTCGCTTTCCAGCCTGGACATTCGTGAACGCATCCGGACCGGCAGGAAAATCCCCCGCTGGGCCACCTTTCCGGAAGTGGTGGGCGAACTGAAAAAAGCCTATCCGCCGCCCAAAAAACAGGGGTTTACCATTTTCTTCACCGGCCTTTCCGGCGCCGGCAAATCGACCATTGCCCGCGTACTGTATGCCAAAATGCTGGAAATCGGGAACCGTCCGGTCACCCTGCTGGACGGGGACATCGTGCGCCAGAATCTTTCCAACGAACTCTCTTTTTCCAAGGAGCACCGGGATATCAATGTGCGCCGCATCGGGTTTGTGGCCAGCGAGATCACCAAGAATCGCGGCGTGGCGATCTGTGCGCCCATTGCCCCTTACGCCGCCACCCGGGCCGAAATCCGATCCAGTATCGAAGCCTGCGGGGGGTTCATCGAGGTGCACGTGGCCACGCCCCTGGATGTCTGTGAAAAACGAGACCGCAAAGGCATGTACGCCAAGGCCCGGGCCGGGCTGATCAAGGGATATACGGGGATCGATGATCCCTACGAGATTCCCGAGGCGCCTGAGGTGCGGGTGGACACCACCGGCAAATCGCCCGACGAGGCTGCCCAGGAGATACTGATTTATCTCGGGCAGAAACGATTCATTTAGTGGAACTGAGGGCCCGAGGGCCCGAGGATTCGAGGATTCGAGGCTTCAAGGATTCAAGGATTCGAGGATTCGAGGATTCGAGGCTTCAAGGCTTCAAGGATTCAAGGATTCAAGGATTCAAGGATTCAAGGATTCAAGGGGACGAGAGGACGAGAGGACGAGAGGACGAACCGTTGCCTGCCGAACGAACCCAACGAACCCAACGAACCCAATAAACCCAACGAACCCAACGAACTCAATAAACCCAACAAACCCAACAAACCCAACAAACCCAACAAACCCAACAAACCCAACAAACCCAACAAACTCAATAAACTCAATAAACTCAATAAACTCAATAAACTCAATAAACCCAATAAACTCAATAAACTCAATAAACTCAACAAACTCAACAAACCAAAGCCATGCCAAATAAAAATGGAACCATTCTGGTGGTCGGCGGGGCAGGGTACATCGGTTCGCACATGGTGCGCCAGCTGCTCGCGGCCCGGTATGACGTCGTCATACTGGACAACCTGTCCACCGGCAACCGCAAGCTGGTTCCCGGTGGTGAACTCGTCCCGGGCAGCCTGGGTGACGCCGAAGTGCTGGATCGCCTGTTTGCCGGGCACGATTTCGATGCGGTCATGCACTTTGCGGCCTTTTCCCAGGTCGGCCAATCCGTGAACCAGCCGCTGGTATATTACCGCAACAACCTGGCCGAAACGCTGACCCTGCTGGAGGCCATGGTACGGCACGATGTCAGGCGGTTCATTTTTTCATCCACCGCCGCCGTATACGGCGAACCGACGGCGATTCCCATCACCGAAGACCATCCGTGCCTGCCGACCAACCCTTATGGCAACACCAAGCTGGCCGTGGAGCGCCTGCTGGCTGATTGCGATGCGGCATACGGACTCAAGCATACGGTGCTTCGTTATTTCAATGCCGCCGGTGCCGATGACGCCGGCGATATCGGCGAGCTTCACGATCCGGAAACGCACCTGATCCCCATCGTTCTCCAGGCGGCCAGCGGCCTGATCGACCATATCCGGGTGTTCGGCACCGATTATGCCACCACCGATGGTACCTGCGTCAGGGATTACGTGCATGTCAACGATCTGGCCAGGGCCCACCTGCTGGCCCTGGATGCATTGATGCAGGGTGCCGACAGCGCAACATACAACCTGGGGAGCAGCAACGGGTATTCGGTGAACGAAGTGATCGCTGCCGCCCGGTCCGTAACCGGAAAAGAGATCCCGGTGGTCACCGGTCCCCGGCGACCCGGCGACCCGGCGATTCTGGTTGCCAGTTCCGAGAAAATCAAACACGCACTGGGCTGGAAGCCGGCCTATGCAAGCCTGCGAACGATCATCCGGACGGCTTGGAACTGGCACCTGAAGCAGGCGCATTGATCTGGCCCAACTGAACCGGTTGCGATTGTCGGCGGTTTGCCCTATACCTTTCAGGTGGGTATAGGGTCATGTCCTGAAAATGCGTTTTTATGAGGCTATCCATGCCCGATGATCGGGATTGGGGCAGACGACCGTTTTCAATGAATTGATCGGCCCGGTATCATGGTAAAAATAGTGCGTAAAACGAAATCCGGCCAAATGACCTTTACTGGACAAATACCATATATAGTATCCATGCTATTACGTGAATACCAGATGCGGTATTATGCCCCCAAGGTGTTTCGCTCATATGCCGCTGGGCGCTGGAAAAAATACAATCACGGGAGAGATTGAATGAAACGTCGCATGGCTGAAATCATGGCTGTAATGATGGTGTCGGTATTTGTGCTTACAGGGTGTTCATCCGACGAAGAGAAAAAAATATCCCATTTTGAAAAAGGGGAGACCTATTTTCAAAATGGGGAGTATAAAAGTGCCGAGCTGGAGTTTCGCAACGCCATACAGATCGATCCGGAGTTTGTGGATGCCTACGAACGGTTGGGTGAAACCTACCTGAAACTGGGGGATCCCCGGGGCGCCTTCAGGGAATACACCATGGTGGCCAAACTCGACCCGGAAAACATCGATGCGGCGCTCAAACTGGCCACCTTTTATATGCTGGGCAAGAAAACGGACGAATCCCGTGAAAAAGTCGAGGCGGTGCTTGCCAAAGAGCCGACCAACATCGAGGCCCTGTTTTTGATGGCCGGGCTCTACGACCTGGAAAAAAACCTTTACGAGGCCGCGTCCGTATTTGAAAAAATCCTCGAACTGGACAGCACCCAAAGTCGTGCCTACATGGGGCTGGCCCGCATATATGCACGCCAGGGCAAACTCGACGAGGCCGAATCCCAATTGATGAGTGCGGTTCACCTGGACCCGGCAGCTATCAAGCCGCGGCTCGAACTGGCAAGGTTTTACACGGGCCGGAAGGCCTTTGACGAGGCCCGGGCCCAGATTGAAAAGAGCATCGAATTAAATCCCGGCAATGCGGATCTGTACATCATTCTCGGCAACTTCTTCTTTCAGATGAAACAACCGGACGAGGCGGAACGCGCCTATCTCAAGGCGATAGAGATCAGTCCGGATGAAATCAAGCCTTACATGGTTGCCGCCGGCTTTTACGACGCGTCGGGCAACGTGGACCAGACGCTTGGCATGTATGAAAAGGCGCTGACGGTCAAGCCGGATGACATCAATATCATGACCACCATGGCCGGTTTCTTTTTAAAGCGCCAGCAGATGGACGAGGCGGAACGATACCTGACCCGGGTGCTCGAAGAACGGCCCAATTTTTTCCCCGCCCGGATGATGAAAGGTGAAATTGCTGTTTTCAATAAAGATTTCCCCGAGGCCATTGGCATCTTTGACCAGTTGATCAAGGAAGAACCGCGCTCTTCCCGGGCCCATTACCTGAAAGGCGTTTCCCACCTGGGCAAGGAGGAAATGCAGGTGGCCAAGACCTCCCTGGTCAAATCGGTCGAACTCAACCCCCAGCTGGTGAAAGCCAAAATGCTGCTGGCAGACATCGCCCTGCGTGAACGGGATTTCGAAACGGCCCAGAAGGAGAGTGCCGAGATCCTGGCCCTGAACCCCAAGGATTACCGCGCCCGGATGATGCTGGGCAACGCGCTCATGGCCCAGGGGAAAAACGCCGAAGCGGAAGTGGCCTATAAAACCCTCATCGCCGAAAAGCCGGAAAATCCCGCCGGCTACTATCGGCTGGGACTTCTGCAGCGATCGCTGAAAGACTATGACGGCGCCATGGAAAGCTTCAATGCCGCCCTGGCGCGCAATCCCATGCTGATGGATGTATTCACCAATCTGGTCCTGGTTTATGGCGCCAAAGGGGAACTGGATATCGCCTTGAGAGCGTGCGACGACCAGTTGGAAAAAGTCGGTGATTCACGTGTTCATCAGGCCGTCATCAACAACCTGAAGGGAGGCCTGTTCCTGGCCCAGAAGCGAACCGAGGCTGCGGAAAAGGCCTTTTCGCGGGCCATAGCGGACAATCCGGATTTTATGCCACCATACTATGCACTGGCGAGGATCTACCTGTCCGGTAAGAAACAGCAGAAGGCCATCGACCAATACAATGCCATTCTGGCCAAAAATCCCGACCAGGCCGGACCCCACATGTTGCTGGGCACCATCTATGATATGCAGAAAAAGTATCATATGTCGGAAAAGCACTACCGGGCCGCATTGGAAATCAATCCGCAGTTTGCGCCGGCCGCCAATAACCTGGCCTACCTGCTGTCATCCCGTGAGGATCAGATCGATGAGGCCTTGAATTTCGCCAGGATTGCCAAGGAAAAGCTGCCCGACGACCCCAGTGTAATGGATACGCTCGGCTGGATCTATTACAAGAAAGGCCTGTATGGAAATGCCGCCCAGGAATTTTCCGACAGCCTGGAAAAGCTGCCTGAAAATGCCACGGTGAATTACCACCTGGGGGCCGCCTTGTTTCAAAAAGGTGAAAAGGAGCGTGCCAAATCCTACCTGGAAAAGGCGCTCGCACTGGACACGACCTTCGACGGTGTCGATGAGGCGAAGCGGATGTTGTCCGAGATGTAAAATCGATCGGTACCCCTTTTCAGGAAGACCCATGCGCCATTTCCCCATTAAAACACTGATTCTGTGCATCCTCTTACCGCCGCTGGTTTATGTTTTCTCAATCCAGCAGATAGAACAGACCATGGGTGCACGGTACGATGAAGAACTGGCGGCCATGTATACCGGTGATACCCGCTATCTGTTCGACGGCAGCGTCACGCTCCAGGACGTCATCCGGGAGAACGTCGACGCCTTCCTGGCCACCCGGAAACTGCCCCGCTGGGGGGGGCGTGTCAATGTAACGGTGAAAACGGCCGACGGCGTCTACCTGTACCCCGATGCCTACGATGGTCCGGGTTCGGGTTTCAGCGGGGTCAGCAGCATTGACGTGGCCAGGGAGAACTTCAGGATGCTCAATGACGGGTTGATAAAAACCGTTGACGTCACCGTCGAGCACAATACCCTGATTGCCAACTGCATCCTTTTCGCCTGTGTCGCTGCCTCGCTGCTGGTTTTTTTCCTGTCTTACCGGCGCGGCATGTTAAGGATCGGTGAAGAGGAGCGGGCCCGGCAGGGAATTATCGACAGCCTGGCCGATGAGCGCCGACAACGCCTTGTCCAGCTTGAACGACTTGAATCGCAGCGCGACCTGCTTTCAGAAAAAATTAATTCGATGAAGACGGAGCTGGATCATGAACGCCAAAAGGCAACCGCCACCGAAGACGAAATGATGGACGAACTGGTGGCACTGGAGGAAAAAATCAGCGAAACCCTGTCCCAGCAGGACGACCAGGTTCAGGAGATCAATGCCTTACGGGAAACCATAAAGCAGTTTGAAAGGGACCATGAACTCAAAAATCGAAAATCGCTCAAAGGTGTTGATGTCGTTAAAAAGCGGTTCGGCACCTTGTATAAAAAAACAGATTTTCATGACAGGGCCATCGAAGGGTTTGTGGCGCTTACCGAAGAGATGAAGATCAAGGCGGAAGAGGTGGTTCACCAGCTCAACGACGACCCCGCGATCGTTCAAATCAAGCGCAAGGTTTTTGGCAGAAAAAACCGGGAAACGGTTTTCGAGGTGATTTTCGCATACAAGGGGCGGTTGTATTTCCGAAAGCTTGCCGGCAACCGGGTGGAGGTCCTGGTTATCGGCACCAAACTGACCCAAAACAAGGATCTGGCGTTTCTCGACAAACGCTGAATAAGAAATTACCATGTATCTTGATTTTTACAAGCTGCACCTTAAACCTTTTCAGATCAGCACCGATCCGAAATTTTTGTGGCTGGGTGAAAAGCACAAAGAAGCCCTGGCGGTATTAAAATACGGCATCCTTGACAACAAGGGGTTTTTGCTGCTTACCGGTGACGTGGGGACCGGAAAAACAACACTTCTCAATGCCCTCATCGACAGCCTGGGAGATGATGTGCTTGTGGCCCTGGTCACCGACCCCGGCCTGGCAAAGATGGATTTTTTCAACTTTGTCGCCGATTCTTTTGAAATGGATAAACGCTTCAAGAGCAAGGGTGATTTTCTCATCTATCTGAAAAACTATCTGCTCGGCGTTCACAAACAGAACAAACAGACGCTTCTCATTATCGATGAGTGCCAGCATCTCAACCAGAAACTGCTGGAAGAGGTCCGGCTGCTGTCCAATATCGAAAAATTCAATACCAAGCTGATCAATATTTTTTTCGTCGGGCAGAGCGAATTCAACGATATCATCCTCAGGCCCCGCAACCGTGCCATTCGTCAGCGTATCACGATAAATTATAACATTTCGGCCTTGTCTGAATCGGAAACGAATGAATACATCCGGTTTCGCCTCAAGGTCGCCGGATCAACTGAGAGTATCTTCACGTCCGGGGCGATCAAATCGGTCTTTAAATTCTCAAATGGCTTTCCCCGGCTGATCAATATCATCTGTGACCAGGCATTGCTGACGGGCTACGTAAAAGAGAAAAGAAAGATCAATGAAAAAATCGTCGGCGAGTGCGCCAGGGAACTGAAAATTCCCTATGGTACGCCCATACAAAAAAGCATGGCCACCCCCGAGGCGGCAGACGAAAAACCGGCAGTCGCGGCATCGATGGAAAACGTGCCGGGAGTGGTTGATGACGGGAGGAGACAGTTCAGTCGCCCTCTGGTGATTGCATTTTTCGTGGTACTGGTCATCTGGATCAGCCTGATTGCCCTCTTCATTATGAACCAGCAGCGGACGACGGCGATCGACCGTGGGCGTGTCTCCCCCGATGAAACCGAAATTGCTGTAACGAAAAAAATCCAAAAGGAAAACGCTGTACGGACCGGCGCGGTCGTCCATGACCCTAATAAAAAAGGCGAAATAATTGACCATTCTGCTCCATCCGCTGAGCGTTCGGTCGCCGGCCTGCAGGCGGAATCCCCGGAGTCGTCGCAGAAAAACCATGCTTCAGCGACGCCTGAAATCGCGGACGTATCGCCTCCTGCCCCAATAAGTACGGCGCCGGAAGGTGGGACGGAGCAGCCCCGCGCGTCAATGGATGCTGACGGCGAAACCGTGTCCGCAGCTGGCATCTCTCTCCAGGAAATTAAAGCCAAATTTGGCGATTACCCCGAGGTTCGCTTCGGATTCAACTCCAATAAACTGGACCGTGAGTCCTATGACATCCTAGAATTGATCGCCCGATATTGTCTTCAGAATCCGGGGGCGACCCTAGTTCTAAGGGGATATACCGACAGTTCCGGTGTGCGGGCCTACAACCTGAAGCTGTCTGAATTCCGGGCGGATATGGTGAAAACCTATCTGGTCGGACGGGGCGTCATGGACTCAACCATCAGCACGATTGCCATGGGACCGGGGGCCACTGGGCCTGGTAATGCGCCCTCATCCGATAGCGGGTCGCAACGCAAGGTGGTCATTGAGATCATATCCCCAAACCAGTGATTGACGAATTTACAGAAACGGCGTTATCTGCGCTGTCCTCCAATCCCCCGCCGCTGCGGCGTTCAGTCAGTACGATGCCTACGTCTCCCGCGGTAGCGGTATCCTCGGGATTCACAAATCCTGATCTCGGGCGTCTAAGGAACTAACCGGAACTGGGTCTTTTTTTGTTGGCGCGGCTTTCAGCCGCGAAGCAATAGGATGATCGCAGCTGGAAGCCGCGCCAACATCTTTTAGGTTGCTTTTGGCCATATGGTCATGTTTGGCCTGAAAAAGCATTTACGAATCCGTCGGAAATGCAACTTTTTACGGGTTCATCGATTGCCGGCATAAAAAACAAGACGCCGAACCCTTGTGGCCGGTTTCTCATCGTTGACATAAATTCCCGTATGAATTATATATATTCCTATCCTCGTGCTAATTTAGAATTGAATGATCCGCCTGTATATCTTCGCAACAATTTTTTCATAGGAAGTGTCTTATGAGTGATATCGATATTCTGGAAGATGAAAAAAAACTGACTGATCGTTTGATTCAAGCCGTAGCCAAGCTGAGTCCCCAGCGGAAAAAAATGCTGGAGGCACTGCTCAATGAGTGGGAACAGTTGGATTACCGTGAGGATTCCAGAATCCCCTGTTTCCTGCCGGTGGATTATTCGACGTCAGATCGGGTGTATCAGGATTTTATCAACAACTTGAGTAACGGCGGCGTGTTTATTGAAACGGTTGCCCCGCTTCGCACCAATCAATCAATATCCTTGATTTTTACCGTACCGTCGCTTCAAAAATCATTCAAAATCTCCGGTACCATCGTCCGGACTGAACAAGACGGTATCGGCGTCCGCTTTGCCAAAAAACTGACACCTTATCAGAAAGAATTGATTCATAGCGCTATCAGTCGGTAAATAGCGCCCATCCATAAATGGCCAATTTGTCCGATATCAGCGTTGCGCTCAAAATTTTATCCTCGGAATATCAACTATATGCCTGCGGTAAAATTTTTCACGCGTCTTGATCTCGGCCCAATTTGCCTATTTCTGAACGAGCACTAACTAATAAAAAATGGAAGACAGATAAGGCATCGCCTGCGGGATGCTTTTTTATTTTGCGGGGGGCGGGCAGCAATCCACAAACCATTTCAAGGCTGCCTGAATGAATATTTCCTGGTGTGTGCGGTTGCTGATCCGGTGATCCCCGTCGTTCAATATCAGTTTTTTCCTGGGCTCCCCGGCCATCCGATAAATCGTGCGGGCGTTTTCAACGGAAACCGTCTCATCGCTGCTGCCGTGAACGACCAGGATGTGATGGATGGCCGTCATCAATCCGCCGATATTGAACGTCATCCGCTTTCCACCGATCTCGTTTTTCAACGATTCCGGAGACTCTTCAGGCATGCGGATGGACCGGCTTTCAACCGGCGCGGCAAGGGTGACGATGGCAAATGGCGAGAGCCCGGATGCGGCCGTGAGGCACACCGTCCCCCCCAAGCTGCTCCCGAAAAGGCCGACGGGCATCTTTTTGCCCATCAGGCCTTCAACTGCGTGAACAGCGGCCGTCAGGTCCGAGGTGCGGTTTTCCAGAGTGGTATCCTTTTCGAAAACACCGTCACTCTGGCCACATCCCCGATGATCAAATCGGAAATAAGCCATGCCATTGGCGAGGCAGCCCCGGGCCAGTTCAATCTGTTTGGGGGAATTCTTGTTGGCCATCAGCCCGTGGCAGCCGACGATCACGGCCAACGGTGGACGCTCGGGCAGATGGAGTACACCGGATAATTTCAGGCCATCGACAACAAAATCCAACCTGCGCTCCGTGTTGCTCAACATTTGGCCATCTGAAATAAAATCATATCCTTGAATTATGGTCGACGCTGGAGTATAGGAGAGCGCGAGGAAACTGCCGGGTGCAGCCGGAAACGCGTGTTGCATGCCTGATAAAAAATGGCGGAAGTGCATGGGAATCGAACCCACCCGGGACGGTATTAGCGCCCCACACCGGATTTGAAGTCCGGGAGCCTCACCAGTAAGCTGCGCACTTCCGTTTAATGGAAACTTTTATGAAGAAAATTGCCTGTTTTGTCAACGCTTTTATGGGAATGAAAAAAGTTCAGGAAAAGCGCCGGGTACACTTTATAACAGCCACTGATCGGGTGTTGACCGGCAATCATTCCGCAATTTGGTCGACATGGCAGAGCCCGGGTATTGAATGATGCATGCCCATTTTGACTGCTTTTCCGGAATCAGCGGCGATATGGTCCTCGGGGCTTTCGTGGACATGGGGATGCCCTCCCAATGGCTGTCGGAAAAGATACAGGGCCTGGCGATCGGCAATGTTGAAATTGTTGCCGAAGACGTTAAAAGAAACGCCATTGGTGCCAAACAGATCACCGTCATAGAAAAGGACCCATCGCCCGCCAGAAATTATGGCGACATCGTAAAGCTGATTGAAAACGGCTCACTCGACCACAAGGTCAAACGCCTCGCCGTTTCTATTTTCGGCCGTATCGCCGACGCGGAGGCACGGATTCACCGATGCGAAAAGGAGCACGTTCATTTCCATGAGGTCGGCGCCGTGGACAGCATTGTCGATATTGTGGGGGCTGCCCTGTGTTTAGACTATTTTAACATAGAATCGGTCTCCGCCTCGCCCTTGCCCCTGGGCAGCGGCTTTGTGGATTGCGCCCACGGCAAGCTGCCGGTCCCGGCTCCGGCGACCCTCGAAATTCTCAAAGGCCTGCCCGTTTATGGCGGCTCCTCCGACGGGGAGATGGTTACCCCCACCGGGGCGGGAATCATTGCGTCACTTTCGGCAACATTCGGTCCGGCTCCCCCTATGGAAATCGCCCACATCGGCTATGGAAGCGGCAAGCGTGACGGTCAGGATGGGCCCAACCTGCTGCGGGTTTTCCTCGGGGAAAAAACAGAATCGCAGGATCAGCGGGGCAGGGCGGATGTGTGTCTGGTGGAAACCAACATCGATGATATGAATCCGGAGATTTTCGGATATTTGATGGAACGGCTGTTTGCAACGGGGGCGCTTGATGTCAGCTATATGCCCATAATGATGAAAAAAAACCGGCCGGGAACAAAAGTTGAAGTGATGTGCCTGCCCGGAAAACAGGACGCCATCAGCCGATGCCTTCTAAATGAAACCACCACGATCGGCGTTCGCTGTCACATGGCCTGCAGGCATACCCTGAAACGTTCCATAGCCACGGTGACGACGGGGTATGGGGACATTCAGGTCAAATGCACCACCGCTCCGGACGGCCGCAAGCGATATGCCCCTGAATACGAGGACTGCAGGAAGGTCGCCCTTGAAAAGGATGCCCCTTTGAAAGCCATCTATGATGCGGTTGTCCATGCCGTGCAGGACGGGCCCGTTTCCGTGAAAAGGGATGAATGAAATCGTTTTCTCGCCGATCATGGGGTCGGCAGGTTGTCTCCATTCAACTTTTATTTTAATGGACTGTGCATGTTGACCATTAAACAGAAGACGATACTTTTTTTGGCAACAGGCGGCCTGATCGGGTATTCCCCCATTGCACCGGGAACCTTTGGCTCCCTCGCGGCGCTACCCCTGTGCTGGTTTATTTCTTTATCCGGCGTCAAGCCGGCATTCGTTCTGGTGCCGGCACTGGTCGTCGCCTCCACATGGATTGCCCATGCTGCTGAAAAAATAGAGCTGCAAAAAGATCCCAAGCAGGTCGTGGTGGATGAAATCTGCGGTATGGCGGTAACCTTGTTTGCCCTGCCTTTTACCCCTGTTTTCATCCTTTCGGGATTTGCATTGTTCCGGGTGTTTGATATATTGAAGCCTTTCCCGATTCGATGGGTTGATAAAAAAGTACCCGGAGGACTGGGGATCATGCTGGACGATATCCTCGCCGGCGTGTTCGCGAATGCCCTGTTGCGATTGGGGCTTTATCTGTTTACCTGAAAACAAACCATACTCAACAACAAGAAAGGCCTGCTCCCACTTTGAAAAAGCCTGAAGAAACCGACGCGGCACCCAAGAAAAAAGGGGCGTTGCGTGAAAATATCGAAGCGATCGTTGTCGCTGTCATCCTGGCCCTGTTCATCCGAACCTTTGTGGTCCAGGCATTTAAAATCCCGTCCGGGTCGATGAAAGACACCCTTTTGATCGGTGATCACATCCTGGTCAATAAGTTTATCTACGGCGTCAAAGCGCCCTTTATCAAAAAATCGATCATTCCCATAAAAGACCCGCAGCATGACGATATTATCGTTTTTGAATTCCCTGAAGATCCCAGTAAAGATTTTATCAAGCGCGTTATCGGTATCCCCGGGGACGTCATCGAAATCCGCAATAAAAAGCTGTTTGTTAACGGCTCCCGCGTTCAAAACAGTCACGGGGTCTATAAAGATCCCAAAATATATGCCGCCCGGGCTCAACCCAGGGATAATCTGGGGCCGGTGACAGTGCCGCAAGGCAAGCTCTTTGTGATGGGCGATAACCGGGATTTTTCATACGACAGCCGGTTCTGGGGATTTGTCGACCTGGTGGCGGTCAAAGGGAAGGCGTTTATCATTTATTGGTCGTGGGACAAGGAAAATTTTGGCGTCCGATGGAGTCGATTGGGGCATCTGCTTGAATAGATCGGTATTAAACCCGGAGCAATCTGATGGCTGAAAAGCAATACAGCATCCTCGTTGTTGACGATGAACTGAGCATGCGCGAACTCCTGGAATACATGCTGGAGAAAAAGGGGTATCGGGTGATATGCGCCGCAAACGGGAAAGAGGCGCTTTCCAAGGTCAAAAAAGAGCATTACGATCTGTTGCTGTGCGATATCCGCCTTGGGGACATGACGGGGCTGGAGGTGCTCAAGGCATCGAAAAAGATAAATCCGCATGTCACGGTGATCATGATCTCGGCTTTTGCGACCACCGAAACCGCCGTGGAAGCCATGAATCAGGGTGCCTTCGATTATGTCCCCAAACCGTTTGAAAATAAAGAACTGCTTCAAACCATTGCCAATGCATTGGAACGAAAAACCCTTGAAAAAGAAAAACATGCCCTGGACAACGAATTAAAGGAGAGTGTCCATTTCGGAAAGATCGTCGGCAACAGCCCCCGAATGCTTCATATTTATGAAATGATCCGCCAGGTGGCCAGAACGCGGTCCAGTGTCCTGATTACCGGTGAGAGCGGCACGGGGAAAGAGTTGATCGCCAAGGCCATACACGAACAAAGCGACCGGGCGGATGAGCCTTTTGTGACCATCAACTGTGGCGGTATTCCCGAAACGCTTCTCGAGAGTGAATTCTTCGGGCATCGGAAAGGGTCCTTTACCGGTGCCAGCACAGATAAGCAGGGGTTGATGGAAATTGCCCACAAAGGAACGCTGTTTTTGGACGAGGTCGCCGAATTGAGCGTTCCCATGCAGGTCAAACTGCTCAGGGCCGTCCAGGAACGTGTTTTTCGACCGGTGGGCGGCACCCGTGACATGTCGGTGGACATCCGGATCATCTCCGCCACCAACAAGAAACTGGAGGACGAGGTCATCGCCGGTAATTTCCGTGAAGACCTGTTCTACCGACTGAACGTGATTGAAATCAAACTTCCCCCGTTGAGGGAACGCAAGGGTGACCTGTTGCCCCTGGCGCAGCATTTTCTGGAAAAATATTCCCAGGAACTCGGAAAACAGGTCACCAAATTTTCATCCTATGCCATTGATCTGCTTAAGAAATATGATTTTCCAGGCAACATTCGCGAATTGGAAAACCTGATTGAAAGAAGTGTGGCCCTGTCCAACACCAACATTCTGCTGCCGGACAGCCTGGCCATGTCGATCCACAAGAAACGGTGGATCGAAGGGATCCGCAACCGTCGATTCGACCTGGATGAAGTGTCCCGCGGCGTGTCGCTGGACACGATCCTTGAAGAAATTGAAAGGGCCTATATTGAAAAGGCCATGGAGTGTACCGACGGAAACAAAAACAAGGCGGCCGACCTGCTCGGCCTGAGTCTCAGATCCTTCAGATATCGCATTGACAAACTCAACCCCAATTAGCTATCGGAGATTTCGATTGGATTTATGTGCCGCCGGAATAATGAATCGGTAACACAGAAATACGCCTTTCCCGCAGCGCTTCAGCGACAGATACAGACCCGCTCCCTGGTTTTTGTTCCCTATTTTGTTACGCGTTTAAACAGACCGGAATATCCTTTTAAAGGAAAGCTCTCGAGGATGTCCTTCGAGGGGTTGTTCTCACCCGTATTGCCTGGTGGAATATACTCGAAAAAACTAAACCTTTCAATGAAGGGTGCGATAATAGGGTCAGGCCGTTTCCAACCCAATGTTCGAGACTGAAATATACAATGCCATTTTTTGGCACGGTTTAACAAAAATTGACCCGAATCGGTCGAAATTAGAATCCGTTGGGCGTTAAAAAAGGCATGGATAAGATAAAAAAGTATAGATTACGGATAGATAGAAAAATAATCAAATAAAATCAGGATTTGGCACGTTGGGTGCTTACTTCAATTGCAACAAAAGGAGGCTGAAGAACAGTTTTTATTTTATTGTGGAACTAATTTTACCAACATTTATCAACTTTCAGGAGGGTTCACATGCTTAGCAAAATGAGAAAGACGAACAACAAAGGTTTTACACTGATCGAATTGATGATCGTCATCGCCATCATCGGTATCCTGGCCGCCATCGCCATTCCCAACTTTATCGCCTATCGTAACAAATCGTTCTGCTCTGCAGCCGAAAGCGACGCCAATGCCATTGCAGCCGGCCTTTCCGATTACTTTTCCATCGCCCGGCACATCACCCTGCCGACACAGGCAAATGTAACCCAAATCGATCTGAGCTACCAGACCAATGAAAATGCCGTCACCCTGACCCGTTTCGGCACCAACACTGCCAACGAAGGTACCATCGCCGGTGACCTTGACAACATTTACATTCAGGTCGAGGATGGAAGCGGACGCTGCCCTGGCGACTACCGTCTGGCCAACACGGACACCTGGTCCGGTTCCGCAGCTGACGGCTCCGACTATGTCGCTTTCAAATTCATGAGAGCCGAATAACGATAGATCCGTAAAATAAAAAAGGCACGTGGGCGACCACGTGCCTTTTTCTTGTTCCTGCGTTTTGGGTATTCACAACAGTTGAATACCCTGGTTTATTGTTCTCAACCATCCGAATCGCCCATCATTTCCCGCGTTATTTTATCATGCCCATGATATCATCATGAGGTTGACCGATTCATCGATGTGCAGGCCAACAATGAATGTGAAAATCAATCCTCTTCCAAAAAAGGCCATTTCCCATTCTTTCAGCCTCGCCATACTGGCGGCCATACTGGTCACGATTTATTCCAATAGCCTTCACGTGCAATGGCAATTTGATGACGAGCCGAATATCCTCAGGAATCAGGCCCTGCACCTCGACTCGTTATCTGTAGAAACCATGTACCATTCCCTTTTTGCCAATAAGGGAAGAGGGGACAAACTGTTCCGCCCCCTGCCCAACCTGACCTTTGCGCTGAACTGGTACATGGGAAAGCAGGACCCTTTTGGCTACCATGTGGTCAATATGGTGCTTCATATCACGACCGCATGGGCGCTTTACCTCATGTGCCACGCCATTCTCAGCCAGGGGCAACCAAAAAAAACAGAGGCTGAAAATGGCAGGCGCATAATAGCGCTTCTGGCCGCCTTATTGTGGGCAAGCAATCCCATACAGACCCAGGCGGTCACCTATGTCGTTCAACGAATGGCCATCATGGCGGCGCTTTTTTACCTGCTTGGCATGCTCTGCTATCTCAAGGCCAGGACCACCCATGTTGCCTGCAAACGATGGCTTTTCTTCAGCATGGGCTTCGCCTGTTTTCTTTTCGGGCTGGGATCCAAAGAAAATGCGGTGCTGTTGCCTTTCTCCTTGCTGCTGCTCGAGTGGATTGTGTTGCAGAAGGCGCGAATCGGTTTCATCAGGAAGCATCAAGCGTGGGTTGGCCTCGTGGGGGGGGTGCTGGTGTTGTCGATGGCCTTGTTTTTTGCAGAGGGCACCTTTTTGGATTATATTCGCGGGAAATATGCCAGTCGTCCGTTTACCATGGAAGAAAGGCTGTTGACCCAGCCACGGATTGTTCTGCACTACCTTTCTCAAATCGTCGTTCCCCTGCCGCAGCGATTGTCTATTGCCCACGATGTCGCCTTGTCGGATTCTATCTGGAATCCCTGGCAGACGCTGCCGGCGATGCTCATCGTTTTTTCAAGCATCGCCGCTGCACTGCTTTTTTCAAGGAGGATGCCCCTGGTCTCCTTGGCCGCGTTATTTTTCTTTGTCAACCATGCGGTAGAATCTTCGATCTGGCCACTTGAGCTTGTATATGAACATCGCAATTACCTGCCATCCCTGTTCTTATTTTTGCCCTTTTCCGCAGGAATATATGGATGGATAAAAAGACTGCGGCATCGCAACAATTGGCTTCCCGCCACCATCACGATCGCTCTGGCCCTACTGGTGGTGTTTTTCTGCGCCGGTACATACCACAGAAACAAAGCATGGGCGACGGAAGTAACCTTGTGGGAGGATGCGGTTCACAAGGCGCCTTTGAATTACCGTGCCAATTTCCGTTTTGCATTGAGCCTGGCCTGGAGTGACCAGCCTACTGAAGCCCAATACAACCAAGCGTTGGAGGCCTTTAATCGATGCCTGACACTGACGTCTCAAAATGTGAGGGAAAGCAGGCTCAACCGGGCGAATATCAAAGGCAATATCGGAAGTATTCATTTTCGTAAGGGCGAATATCAAACGGCGGTCGCCCATTTTCAAGATGCCCTTGAACTTTATCCCGGTTTTGGGAGGATTCGATATGATATGATCCAGGCCATGCTGAAATCCGGCAAAATTGAAGAGGCCCGGGTGCAGTCCGATATCCTCGTTGACCAATATCCGGGCAACCCTGACTATCGAAGGCTACGTGACGTGGCCCGGTTCTGGAAAAACAAAGAGAATCATGTAAATTAAAAACTGAACGGATGCGTCAAGAGAAAATCAGGCGTGTCTGTCGATAATGCCCAACACCCTGTCTGACAATGCATGCCGTTGTCCTGTTCGGTGCAACTTCCGGTAACCCTATGGATTCAAACAAAAAAAACAAAACTATCCGCCGGCTGCCTTATCCCTGGTATTATTTTACGGTTGCAGTTATTGCGCTGACCGGATTGATGGATTCCGTTTATCTGTCCGTCTCCCATTACCGGGTATATACAGACATCGGTTACGAAAGCTTTTGCGCCATTTCGAGGGCGATTAACTGCGACACGGTATCCCAGAGCCCATACGCCGTCATGTTCAACGTCCCCGTTCCGGTCTGGGGTGTTTTGGGGTATGCATTTTTCATTGTTCTGCTTGTGTTTGCGTGGCCGGAGAAGGCTGAAAACAAACGCCCCTGGACCCTTCTTTTCCTGATTTCCCTGGCCTTTTCAGCCTACAGCATGGTCCTTGCCGGTATTTCCGCATTTATGATTCACAGCTATTGCATCATGTGCATTTTAAGCTATGCGGTCAATCTGTTGCTGCTCTACTTCGTATGGCTGATCCGCAAAAGGTATCAATGTGAGCCTGTTCTAAAGGCAGTGGCGCTGGACACCCGTTATTTAATGGCCCAACCGGCGGCCCTTCCGCTTTTTTTCACGTCTGTCGTCGCAGGCACGTTGATGGTTCTATTTTTTCCAGCCTACTGGCATATGAATCCTCCCGATTTGTCGGGGAAAATACCGACCGGCATCACTGAAGACGGACATCCGTGGATTGGTGCCGAAGACCCGGAAATGGTTATTGTCGAATTTTCCGACTATCGCTGTTTTCAATGTCGGAAAATGCATTTTTACCTTCGCCGGATCATAGAAAAAAATTCCGGTAAAATCAGGCTGGTTCATCGCCATTTCCCAATGGACCATGCCATTAATCCGCTTGTCGGCCAGCCTTTCCATACGGGCTCCGCCAATCTTTCCATAATCGCCCTTTTTGCGGCGGAAAAGGGTAAATTCTGGGAAATGAATGATCTGATATTTAATCTTCCCCGAAATACCAAGGAAGTTAAAATTAAGGATCTGGCCGAACAGGCGGATATTGATCTTGAAGCCTTCAGAAATGTATTCGGCAATGAATTGCTGTGGAAAAAACTCATCAAAGATGTTGAAGACGGGATGAAACACAAATTGACCGGCACACCCGGTTTCGTCATCGACGGCCGCGTTTATATTGGACAGATTCCTGCGGAATTGTTAAGAAAATATTTTTGAAAAACGGTGGACCATACTATCAACGCCATGGAGATCAATGCCGGTAAAAAAGAGAACTGGGTCTCGCTCGGGTATTGCCTGCTGATTGCGGCCCTGACGCTGGTGATCCTCATCATGGCAACCGTCCCGCCCGTCAGCCGTGACGCGCTGACCCATCATCTGGCGGTTCCCAAGCTGTGGCTCAGAAACGGTGGCATATACGAGATACCTTCGGTGCCTTTTTCCTATTACCCGATGAACCTCGACCTGCTGTATGCCATTCCACTTTTTTTCGGGAACGACATTGCCCCCAAGTATATCCATTTTTCCTTTGCGCTGCTCACGGCGTCCCTGATTTTTTTTTATCTGCGGAGCCGGCTGAAAACAAGCTACGGACTTTTGGGCGCTCTTTTTTTTCTCTCCATTCCCGTCATCGTAAAATTGTCTGTGACCGTATACGTGGACCTTGGGCTCATTTTTTTCTCCACCGCGGCACTGTTATCTTTGCTTGAATGGAGAAAACAGGGATATCAATGGAAATATTTAATATTTTCAGCCGTTTCATGCGGACTTGCCTTGGGTACCAAATATAATGGGATGGTCGTATTTTTTCTTTTAACCTGCTCTGTACCGTTTATATACCTCAGACGAACCGGCAATGATGCATCCAACAAAAGCCTGGCCAATCAATTCAGGGCGCTTGGGTTTGGCTCTGTTTTTTTTCTGGTTTCGCTGATGCTGTTTTCTCCATGGCTCGTAAAAAATGCAATTCAAACAAACAATCCCGTTTTTCCGCTGTACAATCGTTGGTTCCAGTCTTTTCAGCACCAACCCGGTGAAAAAAACAGGCAACCTGATGTCACCTTGGATAAAAAAGTCCGCAAATCAGGCAAATGGGGACATTTTGCCATACGAAAGGTGATCTACGGGGAATCTTTTGGCCAGATATCATTGATACCCTTGCGCGTGTTCTTTGAAGGGCAGGATGATGATCCCAAGTATTTTGACGGCCGGTTAAATCCATTCCTTTTGATATTGCCGATGCTTTTATTGGTCCCATGGTTAAACAAATCAGGCAGTCACCTGGCAGACATTAAAATATTATCCATTTTTTCGTTTGCTTACTTGATTTTTGTTTTCTTCAGGGTCGATATGCGGATCAGGTGGATCAGCCCGATTGTTCCCCCAATGGTCATTCTTTCCATGTTCGGCCTTCAAAGACTTCACCTTTTTGGATCGCGAGCCGGCCAAAAATGGAATCGGTGGTTCTTAAAAGGAGCGCTCCTATCTGCTATTGCCGGCATGCTGTTGATAAATGCCAACTACCTTTACGGACTTTACCAAAAAATTGATCCGATCAGTTATATATCCGGGCGGGTCGGGCGAGACCAATACATCACAAGATTCAGGCCAGAGTATGAGATCGTCAAACATATCAACCAAAAACTGCCCGATGATGCGCTGGTTCTCTGCCTTTTTATAGGAAACAGAATTTATTACTATGACCGGCCCATACGATCGGATAAAAACGTGTTAAAACGTGCCGTACATTCTTCTGCCAGCATCGATCAGATAAGCGATTCTCTGGAGAATATGGGAATCACCCATTTACTGATGCGCTATGATTTGTCTGAGTCGTGGATTGAAAATGAGTTTGATCCCCAGAAACGGGCATTGTTAAGGCTTTTCCTTGAAAAACGTGCTAAACAGGTTAAAAATTATGGCGGCTACGGTTTTTTTGAACTGATTTATAATACTTGAGACCATTTTTTTTCGGTGACTCCCAAGTAAACCCAATCGAGTAAAAACCACATGGATACCAAGGTCTCTGTCGTAATCCCGACTTTCAATGAAAGGGATAATATCGGAGCAGTTATATCAAAAATCAAACACCTGCATCCGGGTTTCGAAATTGTGGTCGTCAATGATGGCTCCACGGACGATACTGCCAGCGTCGCCCATCAATCGGGCGCAATTGTTTATAGCCACCCTTACAATATTGGAAATGGCGCGGCGGTAAAAACCGGGATTCGGAAAGCTACCGGGGATATTCTTGTTTTTCTCGATGGTGACGGTCAGCACAAACCTGAAGACATCGGCAGAATGCTTGAATTGTTTCCGGAATACGATATGGTCGTCGGAGAAAGAACACGGGGGGGGCAGGCCTCGTTTAATCGCGCAATCGGTAACCAAGTCTACAACTGGCTGGCAACCTATGTGACCAAGTTTTCAGTCAAAGACCTGACTTCCGGATTCAGGGCGATTAAAGCCGATATCGCAAAAAGTTATATTTATATGCTGCCCAATACCTATTCATACCCGACCACGATTACCCTCGGCGTGCTTCGCGACGGACGCAGCGTGAAATATCTGCCCATCGAAACACAAAAAAGGAAATCGGGAAAAAGCAGCATCAGCATCGTTAAAGATGGTGTACGTTTCTTGATGATAATTATCAAAATATGTACCCTTTATTCTCCATTACGGGTGTTTTTGCCTGTCAGTTTTTTTATGGTTTTATTGGGGTGTTCACGTTACTTATACTCTTATGTAACCGAGGGGCGCTTTACGAATATGAGCGCACTTCTGTTTACCGCGGCGGTAACCATTTTCATGATGGGACTGATATCAGAGCAGATCTGCCAGATGCGGTTTGAGCGACGCAGCAGCGATAGAGGCGTACGGCAGTTTAGCGGCGACATCAATAGGAGAGAATCGTAAAAAATCTAAAAGAGCTACCAATCACCCTTCAACTAATTGTTCATAATTAATAATTTTTTTGTGTGGGTTTTCAAAAAGTGGAACTCTATCGATAATCCTAAAATAATGAAATTAGGAAAACCTCACATTTCTATCCAAGATCAATGTTCAGTTTTTCCTGGTGCTGAATTCGCGCATAAGGATCTAAAGCGGCGAACTATTCGTGGTGGTCTTATTACAGTATTCGCTAATTTCATGATCTTTATTCTTCGATTAGGGTCAACCGCCATTCTTGCGAGACTGCTTGTTCCCAAGGATTTCGGTCTAATTGCTATGGTTCTTGTTTTTATCGGTTTTGCAAATTTACTTAAAGATGCTGGATTTTCTACGGCTACGATTCAACGTGATGTTATCACTCACGACCAAGTAAGTACTCTTTTTTGGTTGAATGTTGGTTTAAGTATCATTTGCATGTCTATCATTATTGCGTCATCTCCAATTATTGCATGGCTCTACCAAGAACCACAATTGACATGGATAAGTGTCGCTATTTCAGGATCATTCATTTTATCTGGTTTGACAATACAACATCAGGCCATTTTGCGTCGTCAAATGCGTTTCGGCACATTAGCGCTGATTAATATTGCCAGTATATTTTTCAGCACCCTTGTCGCAATATTTTTGGCTTTACAAGGGTTTGCTTTTTGGTCCTTAGTCGGTATGCATATAAGTCAAGCAGCTGTCAACGCCGCCTTAGTTTGGTTTATATGTAGATGGCGACCTAACTATCCGAAACGAGGTGTAAAAATCCGGGCTATGGTTGTTTTTGGTGGGAACCTTACTGTTAGCAATTTTTTGATCTATTGTATAAGAAATCTTGACAACCTATTGATAGGTTCCCTTTTTGGAGCAACCGCTTTAGGCCTATATTCAAAAGCTTACCAATTGCTTATGATGCCTATTACCCAAATTAATGGACCTATTTCGGTAGCCGTATTGCCTGCCTTAAGCCGCCTGCAAAATGATCCTGAACGTTTTAGGCGATTCTATTTGAAAGGGATTTCCTACCTTTCATTTGTTGGTATGCCGGTAGTTGTATTTTCTTTCATAGCAGCAGATCAAATTATCGGAATATTATTGGGATCAGGGTGGGACGACGCTGTGATACTATATAGAGTTTTAGCACCAGCGGCTTTGATTGGGACTTTGAATGTTGTTACCGGTTGGATTTTTATCCCCCTGGGGCAAGGCAAAAAACAGCTTAAGGCAGCATCTTTTGGATCATTTATAACAATGGTAGCTCTTTTAGTCGGAATCAGATGGGGAACAATAGGTGTTGCTGTAGCTTTCAGTTGTAGTGAAATGATAAAACGATTACCTCAAATTATGTATGCTTGTGCTGGAAGTCCTATCACAGTAAATTCAATTTGGATGGCTATTTATCAACCTATGATATCTAGTTTAGCAGGTGGAACATTTTGTTTATTTACAATGAATTATTTTAAAAATAATACAAATTTAATTGCTTTATTTTATCTCTGGATTGTTTTTATAATTATTTATGTATCTGTCTTTTTTTTATTTCCGAGTTCAAAACATTTCTTAAAGAATTTTCTATATGATATAAAATTGAGCATAAAGAAAAAGAGAATGGTATGAAGATAGATGCTTATGTATAGGACGCAGATTGAGAATTGTAAAACTCCTGATTAAAGAATTTATAATTACGTATAATGAAAATGAATAAAATAGAAAGTAAATTTCATAAAACTATGGCGAAACTGGTTAGTAAATCAGTTGGGCAAAAAAGATCGATTGCTATATTTTCTCTAAAGAGAAGCGGTCAACATGCAGTAATAGATTGGATTTTAGATAATAGCTCAAAATCCTATTTATTTCTTAATGATGTGAGAATGAATTGTGACCCGTTTTTCAATATGAATGGAGTGACACCTTTTAAATCAAATCGTGCATTGCTATACTTTCCCAATTCAATGGTAAAAAAAATGTTACCACGACACCTTCTGGCTTATAATTTTGAGGACCCTGATATTGAGCAAGTATTTTGTGTAAATAAAAACATTGGTCATTCAGGAAGACATGATAATGTATTGGTCCTTAGAGACATTTTCAATTGTTTTGCTAGCAGGAGACGCGGTTTGTTACATTTCAAAGAGAGCTCAAGAGTATCATTTTTAATAAAGGATTTATGGAAAAAACATGCGAGAGAGTTTTTAGGGATCACTAGTTACTTAGGAGAAAATTGCATAAAAATTTCATACAACGATTTTGTTTTTGATGAAAAATATCGAACATCTTGTGCAAAATATTTAAATATAAATAATATTGAATTGTCTAAAAAACAAACACGAGAGGGAGGTGGAAGTTCTTTTTGTAATGATGAAAATTTGAATTTTTCTGACTTAATGGTTCGATTTAGAGATCTATATGGAGTCGATTATATAAAAAATATTTTTAAAAATGATCGGGAATTATTTGACTTAAACTTTAAAATTTTTGGTAAAACATTGGCAAATTATAAAAATGAAATTTTACGATATTTTAAATGAAAAAGATATTAGCAGGTTAATACAAGAAAAATTTTAATTTCAGCCGCTCTTACTTATTTTTTAGCGTGGATAGCGTTAATTATCAATAATGTTATATCTTTGGGACTGATTTGCGGAGATCTTATGCAAAAAACGATATTGTCAAAAATGAAGGCCTTCAGCGTATAAAACCCTGAGTAATCCAGTACGACATATAAACGAATGCGACAATTTCGTTTTTATTTCTAATATAATTTCACGCAATATAAGTGAAAAATTATAATTCTAAAAAACACCTCATATTAGTAATGAAAAAAAATGACAAAAATTTAATTGAAAAATTTTTAAGATTCGGTACTCATCTTAAAGATGAAATATTTAGTTGTATGCCCACGAGGAAATCTCGGGTAATTTATAAAAAAATTCCAAAAAATATTCTTGTAATATTCCCCCATGGAATCGGGAATATGGTATTATTTACTCCTGTTCTTGAGAACTTGAAAATAAATTTTCCAGATTCATTCATTATACTTTTATTAGCACCAAGAAATACAAAGGAAGTTATCACAGATAGCCGACTTTTTGATACAATTATCGAATATGATAAAAATCAAAAAAATTCAAGTCAACTTTTTTTTGATATTGTTAAAATATTTAAAAATGCAAATATTGATTTAGGTTTGAGTTTTTCAATGAGTGCCGAATTCCCACGTTTAATGTCATTATCTAAAGTTAAATATAGGATTGGTTTTAAATACAACTATAGAAAATTAAAAGATGTAAATTATCTTTTACATAAAAGTGTTTTATCAGATTCAAACAAACACGAAGTTTTGAATTATTTAAGTGTTCTTAAATTAATTGGAATAACTGATTTTATCATAAAGCCTTGTTTCTATTTTAAAAAAAACCTACCTTATACTGTTAGAGAAAAGCTAAAAAATGATGGCTTAAATTATAAAAAAAATGTCGTTGGATTTCACACTGGGTCTTTTTTGGATATGATAGAAAAACGATGGCCGCCTGAAAATTTCGCAAAACTAGGGAATTTATTAACGAAGAATTTTTCTGTACAAATAGTTATCGTTGGTGGAGAAGAAGAAAAAAATTACATAAATAAAATTATTGATAAAATGGATGGTTATGTAAAAAATCTTGCTGGAACTTTAAATCTTAAAGAAACGGCAGCGTTAATATCGACAATGAAATTGTTTGTAAGTAATGACTCTGGGCCAATGCATATTGCAGCAGGTGTTGGAACGCCCGTAATAGGAATCTTCGGTCCAACCAATGAGATTAAAAATTCTCCTTGGGCGCATGAGAATCAAATAGTTAAGGTTATAAGACATCCCATGAATTGCGCTCCATGTTATATCCCTTATTCAGGAAAGATAAGTTGTAAAAATAATAAGTGTTTGCGTTCTATAACCCCTGAAGATGTTTTTAGTAAGTGCGAGGATATCTTATTCAACACCGAATAATTGTAATCTTATACCCGAATATGAATATTAATTTACTTTGATTCAAGCTTTAAATCTCTATTCGGGTCTAATTCCCCGTAGCTTGCTGCGATAAAATGGCTAAAAAACAATGGGCTTTGATACCTCGCGGTTTGCCGCGGGGTAGTGCATTTCGGAACATAAATTGGAGCTAAAATAATTGAAAGTTCTATTTGTAAACACACTTTACTTTCCAAATATTGTAGGAGGTGCGGAACAAAGTTTACAGATATTAGCTGAAACATTGACCCTAAGTGGACATGATGTTGTCGTAATTTCTTTACATGAAAGAAAACAAAGTAAATCATTTATTAACGGTGTAAAAGTATATTATGTTCCTTTAAGGAACTTTTATTACCCTTTCAAAGGGGAAAAAAAGCCATTTTTACGAATTGGTTGGCATTTGTTAGATATTTTTAACTATTTTATGTATGAAAAAGTAAAAGAAATTGTTGCTTTTGAAAAACCAGATATTATTCATACCCATAATCTATCTGGATTTTCAGTTTGTATATGGAAGGTTTCAAAATTATATGAAATTCCAATTGTGCATACACTTCGCGATTATTATCTTCTCTGTCATTTATCTACGATGTATAGAAAGAAAAGATGCTTGAATCAATGTAAGCGATGTTTTTTAATTAGTGAACCGAAGAAAATTTTTTCAAATATACCAAATGCTGTTACCGGAGTTAGTACATATATTTTGAATCGGCATTTAGAACATGGCTTTTTTAAAAACGTTAAAAATCGGTCTGTAATTCCAAACCCAATTAAAAAAAATCAAAAAGAAAAATTAAAGAAATGTTCAAAAAACTTACATATTGGGTATCTTGGTAGAATTTCCCCAGAAAAAGGGGTTGAGTTTTTCTTAGACTGTGCCATGAAAATTGCGGGAAAAAGTTTTCGCATTCATATTGCTGGTACCGGTAAAAAAGAATATGTTGAAAAATTAAAAAAGAAATATACTCTCAATACTCAATTTTATGGATACATTAATGCGGATTTATTTTTTCAAAAAATAAATTTGTTAGTAGTTCCCTCTCTTTGGAACGAACCGTTTGGAAGAATAATCATAGAAGCATTTAGCAATGGAATCCCTGTGATCGGTAGTAAAACAGGAGGAATAGCCGATTTGATTTCGGAAGGTAAAAATGGATTTTTATACCCACCTGATGATAAAGAAGCTTTAATTAATTTGCTTAATAAATTCATGAATAATGATAAAGATATTAAAAGTTTAGTCGTGAGAACCAAAAATAATTTGCTTCGATTTTCGCCTGAAAATATTTGTGAACAGTATCTCAATATCTACAATGAAATTGTATAAAAATATCAGATTTTAAATAAAGAAATTGGTTATAATAAAATTTTTGGGTTTTGCTTCAAATATTAAGATGAATAGAAATGGGAAATTAATTAAAATATAAAAAAACATATGAAATATTTTAATAATAAAAACCAAACTATCATTAATGTTGCTCTTGAAGTTTCGACAGTCGGTATTGGACTTGCTGAAAATAAAAATGGAAAAAATATGACAGGGCTATTCCGTGTGAACACTGAATTAACAAAGGCTTTGTTAGATTTTTCAGACGTCAATTTTTATTTGTCTTTTTTTACTTATCCGCATGGTACTCAATGGGGAAAATCGTATTTTGAAAATAAAGGATATAAAATTGACTGTTTCTCAAGGAACTCATCGTTAGAAAATTTCTTTTATCAGTCAATCAACAAACTAGAAAATTTTCCAAAAAAATCTTCAATAATGAGAATTGGGTCTAGAATTTTTAAAATATGTAAAAATGATTCTATGTCAAAAGATATTGATATCTTCCACTCACTATATTATCCTATACCAGAATTTATTAAAACAAAAAAAATTAAAAGATTCCGAACAATCCACGATTTGGCTCCGCTCGTAGTCCCCCGTTTTTTTAAAAGATCTCACAGGAGAAGTTTTTTAAAAAGTATTCAAAAAATTTCAAAAAATAAAGATTTGTTTTTCGCTGTTTCACAAAATACAAAAAATGACCTCAGATACCATTTGAATATTCCTGAAAAACATATATTTGTTACACCTTTAGCTGCATGCCCCTTTAAATTTAAACCAGTAAAAGATAAATTTAAAATATCTGAACTGCTTAAATATCTGAATATTCCTGGTAATCCATATTTTTTAAGTATAGCAACTTTAGAACCGAGAAAAAATTTAAATTACACTGTTCAAGCATTTAAAAAGTTTCTTCAATTGTCCAAGTCAAACAGTCAAGCGAAGTTACTTCTTGTCGGACGTAAAGGTTGGTTAATCGATAAATTGATTAATGAAATATATACAGACCCAATGTTAAAAGATAAAGTAATATTAACTGGGTTTGTAAAGGATTGGATGTTATCCCCTTTAATTAGCGGCGCGGTTGGTTTTCTCTACCCGTCACTATATGAAGGTTTTGGTTTACCTGTTTTAGAAGCAATGCAATGTGGTGTCCCTGTTATCACATCTAAAGTGAGTTCTCTGCCTGAGGTCGCAGGTAATTCAGGGATTCTTGTAGACCCGTTGGATATAGATGAAATGATAAATGCAATGGATAAAATTTTTAACGATGAAAGCTTAAGGAAAAATTTGGCTAAAAGTGGAATTGAAAGGGCTAAAAAATTTTCTTGGGAAAAATGTGCTCGACAGATAATTGCAGGGTACCAAACTGCACTAAATTAAAATTGAATCATAATTCTTTTGAAAATTTACGTAATCTGAAAATCTGGATGACACCGCCAATGGTAGACATTGAAAAAACATAAATTATGAAATACTCAAATATATCTAAAAGAAGAAAAAAAATGGCTCCATATATGAATAAATCGTAAAGACCTATATATATTCTGTTCGTTGTTCCCTTTTTTTTTCGCTTTGGATTTAAAAATGCGTCAACAATATACATGTAAAAGGTCCAAATACTCACCGTAAAAAAGGCCAGTTTGTAAATTATTTGATCCTGCCAACCGAAAATTGAGGCATTCACTGCCTGGATTAGTGACGCAAAAATAATAAAAATATCTTTGATTCGGTCGGTTATCGGATCCATAGCTGCAGCAAAAGGATTTCCACGGTTTGTGAGGCGGGCCAATTCACCGTCAATGCAATCAAATATGTGTGCTGTTTCTATAAATATTGCAGCGATTAGAAAATTTATCCAATTTGACTGACTGGCTTGCCACGCCGCTAAGAGTCCTACAAAAAGACCGGCAAGTGTTACATGAAGTGGAAATATTGCGGTTTTAGCAATTTGTGGTGTAATTCGTATTGAAACTGTTCTTGCCAAAAAATGGGTGAAGAGTGAATCGCGGTCACGTTTCATGCGGTCTTTAGAATTTTTTAATCCGGCCATGGATAGTTTCCAGATTCATTAATAATTATTATTTAGGCGCTCATTCGATACGTTGAATGGTATGAATTTCAATTGCTTTAAGGCTGACTTGCTACCAGATATTACCTTTTTGAATATTTCCATACACCTGATCAGCGTTAAATTTCATTATCCGTCTGAATAAAGCGGCGGAAATCAACCATTCATTCCTGAACATCCATCGGTTGTCGTAAAGTATACCCCGGCGCCTTTCAGGATCTGACTTTTTGGGATTGCCTATTAAAACATGACTTTTTGACGATTCGGAAGATGATTGACATTCATCTGCGTTCTGATCGATATACGAAAAGATATTATCAATCATTTTTCCGGGGCGCAGCCCTAATTCATCATATCCCAGTTGTAAAAAGGACAGCTTGTTCTCATTCAGGTAGGAGATCGCTTTTTTGTTCTGGAAGTACCATAACAGAAAATAAAAGGACGGTCTCCTGGTGATATAGGGAATTAAAAATCCAATCAGAAAAATTTTCTTTCCGAACGTATAGGATAACTTGTTGATGTAAAATCCCCGGGATGTATAGTTTTCAGGTTTCCGTTTCCTGTAATCGATCCGTGAAATTGACCACGATCTCACGTCCCTCAGCAGGTGGATGATCTTCAGGTTTAAATCAGGAATTCGCGTTAAACATTTCAAGGCATCAATGGATTTGGAGGAGTCCACCAGGATATAGTCATCCCCGTACAGATCATTAAAGGTCTGTAAAACAATTTTATATTTCCGGTCCATGGGGGCATTCAAGACCGGGCGAAGGCGTTTGGCTGCTTCTTTCCAGAAAAAACATGTGTCCACCGGTTGTCCGCAGGAGCAGGTGAGGTTCTGGTTGATCCGGTTGAGTTCCGGACGCAGAGCGGTGTAGATTTCACCCAGGCCGATGATGCGCGGATGGGTTCCCAGCGTAAAATCAATCAGCGTTGAGCCGACATGGGATAAACCAGAGATAAAAATGACTTTATTTTTCATTTTAAAAAAATACACGCCTGAAACGCGATTTGTGAGCAACCGTTAAATCCGGTGGTTCGCCTTATACCATCCAATCGTTTCCCGTATTCCGTCTTCAAGGGAGACCGCGGGGTGGTAGCCGATTTCTTCTTCCGCCCGGCTTATGTCAAAGGTTCTGTCGGTAACCACCGATACCATATTTTTTCTTGACACCAATGGGGGGGTGCCCCGTTTCGCAGACACCTTTTCCAGCAGGAATGCCAATGCGTAGGCAATCCAGAACGGTACGTAAAAGTAGACGCGCCTGATTGCCAGCGACCTGATGATCAACTGGTGGAGTCTTTGAAGCGGGGGGGATGTTTTAGACGCGATCAGATAAACCTTCCCCGGCTGTCCGTGGTGAATCGCCCTGAGTGACGCCTGCACCACGTCAGCGACATGAACGATGGGGGTTAAATTGGGCCCCAATCCAATTCTGGGAAAGAAACCGCGCTTGATCATTCGGCAGAGCTTTAAGAACTCGTCTCCTCCGCCAGGACCATATACCAGGCAGGGGCGCAGCACGATCACCTCCAGACCGGTTCGCCTGCCATGTTCCAGCGCTTCGATTTCACTGTAATATTTGCTTTTCTGGTAGGGGGATTGCGGATTGCAGGGGGTTTTCTCATTGATAAAAGCGGCCCCGGGCAACCCCATCGCGGCCGTACTGCTGAAATGGATGAAGCGATGGACGCCGTTTTTTGCACAGGCGGAAATTATATTTTTGGTCCCCCGGACGTTGACTTCGAAAAAACGGTCAAAGGCTTCAGCGGAAACGGCGGACACATGTCCGGCTGCAGCCAGATGAAATGCCACATCAACCCCTTTGGTTGCATCGACCAGCGTCTCAGGCGCAGTAATATCCGCCTTCACATGTTCAATGCTGGAATGCCCGTGAATGCCCTTCGACGCATCCACATGCCTCGACAGGCATCGCACCCGATGCCCGTCGCTCAGCAGACGCCTGACAAGATGCGTTCCGATAAAACCTGTCGCCCCGGTGACTAAGATCTGCAAGCGGTCTTCTCCTTCACCTGCCCATTTCAATGGTATGGTTGATCATGCGCTGCCACCAGTAATAGCCCCAGGCGCCATATTCAGCCATCACCCAGCGGATCTGGCGTCCTTCTTTCCACCACCTGGAAGGCGTGTACGGGTCGGACTTGGCTGCAACAGCAGTGACATCAATTTCATGCTTGAAGGCGGCCTGCCATATGTGCCGCGCCCGGCGGGTGTGGAATTTGCTGGTGGTAAGGATGATCGCATGTATATTCCTGGCGAGCAGCGCGCTTCCCACAGCTTTGGCTTCACTGATCGTATCAAACACATTTTCGGCACTGATGGTGATGATGTTCGAGCGTGGGACGCCAAACAATTCAAGAATGCGAACATAATCTTCAGCCCAGTGGCAGCTGGGGGCAAAACCCATTTTTTCAATGCCCCTGAGCACATCGGTTTTCCGGTTGCCGTTGATCACTACCTTTTTTACATGGCCTTCATTGTAAATCCGGGCGGCTTCAATGAGCCTCGGGTAATATTCAACGCCGGTATACAGGACAACCACCGCATCGGCAGCGGTGGGCGGTTCATCCAAAACAGGGACCTTGCCGATACACGTCAGGAGCGGACCGGAGAAGAATGCAAGCAAAATAACGATTACGAAGCATGCAGATATCAGGGCGAACATGCGGTGGATACTCGCTGTGGCGGCTTTATGTGTCATCCATTTTCCCCCGGCGGCCATCTTTAGGGAAATAACGGGTGCCGGGGGTGTTCCTTTCAGGCGATCAGTATTTCCTTTAATGCACGTATCAGCGATGGCGGGTGCATCAAAATGTTCGAGTAGGTTTGGTTGGCCAGCGGACAGGCGCAGTTTCCTTTTTTGATATATCGGCGAATTGTTTCAGCCTCCTGGCTGCCCCAGAGGCGTTTAAAGTCATATGCGAATTCACGCAGGTTGCCCATGGGCTTGTCGTAGCCCAGGGTGCAGCAGGCCCAGATGTCGCCGTAGGGTGTCATATGGGCATTGGAAATGCCTGCGTAACACGGGATGACCTGCCGTTTCTGTTCCATTATCCGAATGGCCAGCTGGTAGTAGACCAGACGGAATGCATTGGTGATGCGTTGAAACAGCACCCGTTTTTTCATGTCCTTTCTGATCTGCCCGACAAAAAAATCGATGGCACGGCGGTACTCCTGCGGATCTGGCGTGATGGGATCGTCCAGGTTGAACATTTCGGATCGCTGCTCCGCAATTTCGTTGCGGTAGCTGTCCGTTTCCAGGCTCATGACAAATTGGGATATTTCATCAATGTCGTTGACATTCCAGCGGGAGATAACCGTTCCCAATTCCACATGAAGATGAGGATAGTCGGGCTGCAAGGCTTTCAGTCGGTTGAACAGCCACATCACTTTGTCGAAATTTCCGGGGACCCCCCTGATGGCATCGTGCCTTTCGCCGATATGATCGAGGCTGGGCTTGATCGTAAGACGGACATGGGGCGCATTGGCCTTGAGATAGCGGATGATTTTGCTGACACGCCTGACGATCAGTCCGGGTGAAATGGCATTGGTGGGGATGTGCACAATACCGGGCGTCAGATAGGTGCAGGCGAGCTCGATGATTTCTGCGATGTCGGACCGGAGAAAGGGTTCACCGCCGCTGATGTTGAAAACGTAAACGTGGCCCATGGATTTGAAAATCTTTTCAATTTCATTCAGGGTCAGTTCGGTTTTCAGCCGTTCCGGATGCTTGCGGTACAACTGCCAGATGCTGCAGGTCCTGCATTTAGACTGGCACAGATTGGTCACCGAAAACGTCAGGTTAAGGGGCGTACCGGCGCTGGCGATGCCTGACCGGGCGAGCCGATAGCGAATCATTTTGGGCAAGATTTCTTTGAAATAGCTCAACGGGCGTTTCCTGTCGGGATTAGCGCAGACCGATGCCTGCTTTTTGCGATTTGTTTTTCATATACCTTGATGGTTCGTTTCGCAATTGTCGTCCAAGAAAGTGTCTGGGCTACCCTATCGGCATCATTGGCCATTTTCAATAGGCGTGCGGAATTTTCAAGGCAACGCGCAATGGCCTCTGACAGGGCTTCACTATCCATGGGTGGTATGATCGCACCCGTGTCCAATACCAGATCTGGTAGTCCGCCCACTTTGCTGACGATCAGTGGCTTGCGAAAAGAAACAGCCGTACCGCCCACGCCGGACTGGCTGTCAAAATGATGGTAGGGCAGAATGACCAGATCGGCTGCGCAAAAGTAGCGGTGGACCTCAGCGGACGGAATATACCCCAGTCTGGTTTTTACCCGATCGGGGATGCCGCAATGCGCGATCAGTTCTTCATAGGGTGCCCACGACTGCCACAACTTTCCGACTATCAGAAGGCGTGCCGACGGAATACGCGTTCTTAACCGGGCAAAGGCCTTAACGGCAGTGTCGACTCCCTTATAGGGCCGGATGGCCCCGAAGAGCAGCACGACCTTGTGTGCGGGCTTGAACCCCAGTCCGGTCCTGATCTTTTCCCTGTCCGCATCGGGGTTGACCTGGAAATCGAGCGGACCGTGAGGGATCTGGCTGATGGCATCTGGTGAAATTCCATAAAAATCAACCAATTGCTTCCGGTTTCGACTCGAGTGAACGATAAAATGGTCTCCCATGGAAAACAAGAGGCGTGACAGGTGGTAAAACCATGGGGATCGTTCATGGGGCATTACGTTGTGGACGGTAAAGACGATCGGCTTTCGCCTGATTTTGAACAGGCAGCACAAACAAAGGTAAGCCGGAGCCAGGGGCAGGCTCCACCATTGTGCGTGTAAAATGGATGCATTGGTGGTCAACCCCTCTGAAATCCATCCGAGTGGGTTGTACCAGGCCATTTTGCGTTTTACATGCAGGTGCGGATCGTGGCAGGACGGGAACGTATCGTCGTCTTTGAGATCCCTGCCGGGGTACAGGAAGGCGGGATACATCTGTTTGAATGAAAGAAATTCCACCTCGCAGTCGCTGCCGGCGATGGATGTCGCCAGTTCAAAACAATAACTGCTGATGCCGCGAAGCGGCGGGTAAGAACCTAGCATGGCAACCTTCATTTTTACATCCCGGTTATTGCCGTTGAGGCCGCCAGGGACCGCTGGGCTTCTCGGGGAAAACAAAAAATCGCCGACCCAGAAAATTCAAAATGAACGCGACACCCGTGGCACTCAGTTTTGAAATCATCGGCGATAATCGAATTCCCAGTAAATAATTGGTCACCATCAGGTCCACACAGGCGACGCCGGCGACAACACCCGCGTAGGCCAGCCATTCCAATGGCGCCTTCCATTTGGCCTGGTGCTTAAACAGAATGAGCACGCACAATATATAGTTGACAATGGCCGCTGCCGAAAAAGCAACCGGTGCCGAAACCGTTGCATTGATGCCCGCATGGAACATGGCCAGGAACAATGCGAGGTTGAATAGTGCCGCAAATCCGCCGATAAAGATGTAAAGCAGAAACTGCATGGGAACAGGGGCTTTATGGGCATTGTACTTCAATATGCAATACAATGCCCGGAATCCGTCTCTGACACCGATCTTTTTCCCTTCCTCATAGGTCCTGCCGGAATAGGATATGCCGATTTCAAAGATGCGAACCCGCATTTGGGCCACTTTGGCCACGATTTCGGGCTCGAATCCAAAACGGTTTTCCTTCAAGTCAACGCGTTGAATGATTTCTCTTTTGAAAACCTTGTAGCACGACTCCATATCGGTCAGGTTGAGGTCGGTAAACATGTTGGACAGCATGGTCAGGAAGCGGTTGCCGATCGAGTGCCAGTAATAGAGCACGCGGTGCGCGCCTGAAGATAGAAACCGAGACCCGATAACCACGTCAGCCTGATTGCCGATCAGCGGAACCAGCAGTTTTTTCAGTTCCATGGGATTGTATTCCAGGTCGGCATCCTGTATGGCGACGAAGTCTCCCGTGGCCCGCTCAAACCCGGTTCTCAAGGCTGCGCCTTTGCCTCTGTTCCTGTCGTGCTTCAATACGGTGATGCCGTTGTGACGTTTTTCCAACTTCCTGGCCACAGCCAGGCTGTTGTCACGCGAGTGATCATCGACGATGATGATTTCTGTCGAGAGCGTTTCATCCTCGATTTCAAGCACCCGGTTTACGCAACGGCTGAGGGTTTCCCCTTCATCAAAGCAGGGTATGATAACGGAAAGTGTTGCCGGCGTTTTAGGAGCGTTTTTCATATGCGCTTCATCCATTCTGTCACGGTTGTCCCTTTTCCGGGGTTGCGGAACGTTTTTTTTCAATAACGGCGATGGTGAGGCAAACGGGTATCATTGCCAACAGGTAGGTCATCGGCCGGATGGGGATCGAATATCTCGGAAAGGGGGCCCCGGCAATGTGTACCAGGATAAAATAGGCATAGGTCAAAGATAGAAGACGCGCCGGTAGAAAATGTTCCCGGTCGATGGCCAGACGGTGTTTCGGAAGCCAGACAAGAATCGCCCCCAATATGCTCGACCCGACCATGAATGGGTGCACCCAACGCATGAAACCGTCTATGAAACCAAACATTGGCGATGCCTGATAGGGGGAGGACAGGACCGGGTAAATAAACGTGCCCCGGCCCTGAATCATTTCCCAGCCGAAGAAATAGAACGGTTTGGACAGATACCAGCCCAGATATTTCAGCGGCTGGTCGCAAAAACGGTTGCCGATGGCTGTGATGACATTTTGCATGGAACCGGCAATCGCCTTACCCTCCGGATCGAACCGGTATGGATATCCAAACGTGTGGGGCAGCCCATCGTACATGAATTGCGGGTACATGCCATGGTGGAGGGTGTTGATGGTCAGCGTCGGGTCGGAGAGATAGCCAAGGGTCGCCAGGTTGCGCAGCAGCCAGAGCGAAAATAAAATCGAGAACGGTATTCCAACCAGGAGGCTGGTTCTGATCCTGCGCTGAAATCCGGAGTGGATGAGAATGAACACGATCAGAAAAAGAACATAGTACTGGAGCGTGGGTTTGATCAGTGCTGCGAAACCCAAGGTGAGTCCCGACAGCAACCAGAGGCCGGCCCTGTTCGATTTGATGGATGAAACCAGAAACGCAATCCCTCCGGTCAGAAAAAAAGTGAAAAGCGTTTCGGTCAACAGGTAGACATTGAGATTGATGAGGTGAGGGCTGATTGCCGTCAGGGCGGCGGCGGCCGATGCGCCCACAGGCCCGATCGCCCGCCGCCCGATGCAGTAGACAACAGCGATGGTTGCCGTACTCAAAATGGCTTGAAGATAAAAGACAGTAATGGCAAACCGGTCTAATTGCCGGGTTGCGGTAAACGGATAGAGAAAAATCGGATATCCGGGAGAACGAAACGCGTCCGGTTCCGGTTGATGGTTAGCGTCTTTTAATGATTCAAAGTCCTTGGAATAGATTCCATGCAGTCGAAGGTTGTAGGCATAAGCGGTGTATTGTCTGGCATCTGCACGAAATGGTGTCTCAATTTCAGTCACGGACACCATAAACAATCTGAGATATAGGCCGAGAAGCAAAACGCATGTGAGAAACAGGAAAAAAAAATTCCCGTGGCCCGATGGCCCGGCCCTGCCGCCATGTTTGATTTCAATTGTCAATGAATGACTCCCGTATCTGATTTAGGGGCTTATCAACAATGCGTCGTTCATAACCATATATTCATGCAATGACAAGCTTTTTACCTCCCCGTGAGGCCGATTTCCGCCATGGATTCCTGCAAGGAGCCCAATTGAGCGGCTGGCCGGCGGCAGGTCCCTCATGCAACGGGTTCGGCAAATTCAAAGAATCCGAATGCGGGCCGTACGTCTGGGGCGCGCGGTATGGCCACTTCTGTCACCTTTTTATCCAATTGAATGGATTTTCTCCTTTAAATCCGCCTTGACAATCCAGCAATTTTTGAATACTTTGTAAAAGCTTAAAATTAATAGGCAAATTATCAAATTAAGAAACCCAAGCTCCCGGCCGACTGACCACGCCCCGCAAGGGGCTTTTCTAACTGTTCCAACGCAGACAGACCTTTTCTCTGCGTCGCTGACGTGAAACCACCATTTCCCCGCAAGCGGAACGATCTGCTTTCAGGGCGGGGAGAAAAAATGGGGGATACCACCGTGGAACCAATTGAGAATTATCCCTCTTTGATCGATTGCCTTGATTCGGCTGTGTCCGGATTCGCGCTCGATCCTGATTTCCATTCAGGGGGCGGGACCGGTGGGCGGGAGCGCCCTTTTCGGTCGAGTCCTTACTCCAGAACCTTCCGGGGCCGCATCAAAACCGACGCCGGCCACCGTGTTCGAGATGTCCATCTGATCCTCCAGCGGGATCGATACGAAACACCCGGGTCTCTCGTGCCGGTCACCAACCTGGCTGTGGAGGCGGCCTGGCAAAATGCCTTGGTTTTCCACACTCAAAATGACTCGGCCACGCCGGCGGTCTTTTTCAAGGGGCAGATAGACGCAAACGGCCGATTGCAGCCGTTTCAGTCCCTGTTTTATTGCCAGACCACCCAACAATGGTTTCATCCGGTCTGCCCGCAGTGCGGGGCGGCGCTGACGCTCTGCCGGGACGATGCCCTTTTGAAAAAAAGAGGGCTGCCCGCCTATTCCGATTCCCTGGATCGTTTTCTGTACTGTCGGTCCTGTGCGGCCCCGTCCGGCACATCCCCGTTTTACGTGCCTGAAAAAACGGCGCAGATGCCGGAATTCGTCCAGGATGCCGATGCACTGGTGGCCCAGTGGAAACACCTGCCTGCCCGTTTGCCGCAGGAGAGTGACCTGCCCTGCCGGGGATGCCCGGACAGGGGAGCCTGCTTCGGTCCTGAATCACAGGCGCTCCAGCGCATCGTACCGTTATCTTTTTTTCCGTTTTACATGATGATGTTTCCGTCGCCTTCCGTGAGTGCCGCCGATTTTCTCACGATGATCTCAGGCGGAACGGATGTTGATGCCGGTGGACCGGCTGGATTTCTCTTTGGCGATCAGGAACGGCAATTCCTGGAAATTCTCTACCTTAAGCTGACGTTTCTGGCCCAGGTCTGCCACCAGTTCATCCCGGCCGATGGATCTGCAGGCATACAGGAATTTGACCTGTCCCTCGAGAGCATCGGCGTGGATCTCCACCCGCCGGGAACGGGACTTCCCGCATATTGGAATTTCAAGGCCCGCATCATGGATGCCATCGGCAGTTTTCAGGACAGCCCCTTCGCTCCCGTCATGCCCCGGGCGCCCCGTCTTCATTTTTTGGGGGCCCTCTGGTTCCGGACCCTGCTGGTCAATTCCCGTCAGGGGGCCGATGCCGTTTTCACTCAAGTGGGCCGCCTGGTCGACGGCCTGACCTCTGATCACCCTGTGGAATCGTTGGAAATAGACGGCCTGGATACGGCCGGAACATTCGGCAGCGGGCAGGTCTTCTGGGTGCCTGAGCAACGCAGCCTCCCTTTGAGCTGGCAGGGGTATTGGGCCGATGCGGTGCGACTCGGATTCCAGCTGGTTCACGCAGGTTTGAAGACCGGCGTCGCCTGGGAGGCGTCGTCGTTCATGGCTGCGTGTGACGGGTTGCGCGAGCGAATCAAGAATGAGATGTTCTCCGGCGCCGAGGATGCGTCCGCTGCCGAAATCAAGGCGGCACCGTCCGGCAGGATCGACGCGGTGCTGCGCCTCATCCTTGAAAAATGGAAGACCGAAGCCGCCGCCGCTGCCGGTGAACCCGCTGCGGACCGGGTAACGGCCGGTCAGCCGGACCTTCCGGAGGCGGACGAAACGGTGGTGTATGCATCTTCATCGGGTGAACCGCCCCCGGCTGCCGCGCCTGCCATGACGCATCCCGATGTGCCGGTGCCGGAAGCGGCTGACTGGGACGCGGATATGGAAGAGACCGTGGTCTTTTCAGCATCCACTGCAGCGCCGCCGGCTGACGTCGTAAACCGCGGCAATGCGCCTGAGGGTCAGCCGCAGGAAGCTCAGTGGGAGGATGACATCGAAGAGACGGTTGTACTGCGGCCCGGGCCGGCCACCGAACCGCCTGCGGTCCCGCCGGACATCGATGACATGGAGCAGACGGTGGTGATGTCCATTCCCCCATCGCCGTCGTCCGGAGCTCCGCCTGCTGGGGAAGATGAGGACCTGGCGGCCACGATGATTCAGCAGCAGGCTGCCGGTTCACCGCCCGTATCCTTCGATGGTGCTGACGGGGATCTGGAATCAACGCTGATTCTCAATACCGGGCCTCCACCGGCCACCCTGATCCAGGGGGAGGGGGGCCAACAACCGGCATCATCCCCGCCGTCCAGTGCGCCGGAACCGCCGGCTTTCGGGCAGGCGGGGGAGGATGACGACCTGGACGCGACCCTGATCATCAATCCGGCCGACCGGAGGGCGGCATTGAATCCCATGGAACCGCCCCCGGAGATTCCGGCGGATGATGATCTGGCGGCAACCCTGATCGAAACGCCGCGCCCAGCCGCACCTGTCGGAAACCAGGGACCGCCGCCGGAGGCCGCGCCGCCGGGCTTGCCGCCATCACCCCATGGGGTGCCGGAGTCCCGCTCCCACGAGGTTCCCGGAGGCGGGTCATCGGATCGTGAAAATGACGATGATGAGATCATGGAGCAGACGATCATTATCCGATCGGACGTAAAAAAAGAGTAATTGCGACAGCTTGATGGGCCCGTAAAAAGCTTTTTCAGCGTATGTTCGAAAGGAGCCGAAAGGTTTCAGGAGCGGCTTCCAGCCGCGATCGTCCGATCATCCCATCGCATCGCGGCCGGAAGCCGGTCCTGCGAAACACGGCCCTGTTTTGATTAGCGCGTCCCTGGAAGCCATGGGGCCGCGCAAACCCTGAACCCCTAAAGGCCGACCTATGACCGATGTGAATCTGATAAACCGCATGTCCTCAGCGCTTGCCAGCCGGTTTGAAACCGATGGCGATGCTTCGGCGGATTCGGTGGAAGCCTATCTCGACGGACAGATGGCCGGGTTTGACCGCCAGAGGCGCATCGAAACCCTGCAGGCGCTGATTGACCGATCGCAAGACACCTGCCGGCCGTTGATGACCGATGAGACCGATGAGGACGTCCTGACCCGGGTCTGTTCGCTGCTGCTCGGGCGCAAGGTCTCCATGGACGACCTCTCCTCCAGTGAACTGCTGGAAAAACTCGCCGAATCGCTCAACACGATTTTCAATACACTCAATCAGTTGATCAGCGTGATCAACATGACCTTTACCGGAGAGGGCTCGCCGGAGCAGACGATCCGCCAGGTGATCGGATTCCGCCTGGAAGGCGAAGGGGAGGGAAGTTCCCTGGAAACCTATCTGGGGCAGATCAGCAACGCCTTTTTAACTTCGCAGCAGTCCTTCAAAGAGGCCGCCTATGCCAAGGTCAAACAGGTGCTGGGTGTGCTGGACCCGGAAAAAATGGCTGCCGAGGTGGGGCGGGGGCTGAAATTCGGCCCGATGAAAAAGGCCGAAATGTATGAAATATACGTACAACGTTACGAAAAAATCCAGAAATGGTTCAGTTCCGGTCGTTTCATGGAAGATTTTTTGAGAGAATTCGAAAAGAACTGCCAGACTAAATTCGGAAAATAAGGAGGCTGATGTGAAACGATTTATTTCCATATTGATTGCCGGGTCGCTGTTGATGCTAACCGCATGTGCCGCCAAACAGCTCCCCCCTCCCGAGTGGACATACGAAAAAGAGGCCATCCGCATGCACATCAAGGCGGATGATCAACTCAACCTCGACGAGGGCGAAGCGCACACGCTGTTGTTGTGCGCCTACCAGTTGTCCGATCCCAATACCTTCAACCAGTTGTCCAATGATCAGGACGGGTTGTATAAACTGCTCGAATGCAGCCTTTTCGGAGACGGTGCGGCCGCATCCAAGCGGATGATCATCCAGCCCGGGCAGGACATCAACATGACCCTGGACCGGGCCGATGGTGCCCGCTACGTCGCCATCGTGGCCGGATACTATATCCTGGAAAAAGACCGCATGGTCAAGATGGTGGAAATTCCCGAATATACGGAGAAAAAAGGATTCATAAAGAAAACAAAGACGCGCAAGCCGGCTCCTTTGAGCGTCGAGCTGGTGCTCGGGCCGCAGCAGATCACCACCATTTCCACCTCCACGCCGGAAGGAAAATAGCCCGATGGAAAAACCCCTTTACTGGCACCAGGGGCTGTTTCTGCAGCCCCAGCATTTCCAGCTCCAGGATCGATACACCCAGGCATTGATCGAACCGCTGCACCAGAAAATGACGCCCCATTTCTGGGGCGTCAGCGGTATGGCGGTGAAGTCGGCCGCCCTGGGGAACCGGTCCATCGGCCTGACGGGTGGCGCCTTCCTTTTTCAGGACACGACCTATGCCGTGATTCCGGACAATGCCGTGGTTCAGTCCCGTTCCTTCGAAAGTGCCTGGGAGGACGGTGGCAAGCCATTTATGGTGTATCTGGGATTGAAGAAATTGAGCCCTGGCGGAGAAAACGTTACCGTGGTCGAGGACTTGAGCCGGATTGAAGACGTGACCACCCGGTTCGCGGCGACCGAAGCGGTGGAGGATGTCCGGGATCAGCACGGCAGCGGTCCCAATGCCGAGATACGGCATCTGCATCTGGTGTTGAAGTTTTTCTGGGAAACCGAAACGGATCAGCTGGGGGATTACGAGCTGATTCCCCTGGCCAGACTGGAGCGGCAGGGCGATACGATTGTGCTGAGCGAACAGTATATCCCCCCGTGTCTGAATCTGGCAGCCGTTCCGGCGCTGGAGCGCCTGATCAAGGAGGTCCGCGATCAGATTTCCGCACGCGGCCGGCAACTGGAGGCCTACAAGCGCGACCGGGGCATCCACACGGCCGAATTCGGCAGCCGGGACATGGTCTTTCTGCTGGCCCTTCGAAGCTTGAATCGCTATGTGTCCATGCTGGTCCATCTGACCGAAGCCGGACAGGTCCATCCCTGGACGGCCTACGGCGTGCTGCGCCAGCTGATCGGGGAAATGACCACGTTTTCCGAAAGAATTTCCGTTACCGGTGCGCTGGACGACGGCACCGAACTGGTCCCCGCATACCGGCACCAGGATCTGTGGAATTGCTTCTCCTCGGCCCAGCGCCTGATCACCCAGCTGCTGGATGAGATCACCGCCGGCCCCGAATACATGATGCCTCTTTTGTTTGACGGCACCTACTATGCCACCGAACTGCCGCCGGCCATATTTGAAGGCCGCAACCGGTTCTATCTGGCACTGGAGACCGCGTCCGATCCTCAGGCCTTGCTGGCGTCCGTGGAGCAGATCGCCAAATTCAGTTCCCGTGAATACCTGCCGATCCTGATTGCCCGCTCACTGCCGGGGATCAAACTCACCTATTTGCAGACCCCTCCACAGGAACTGCCGCGGCGGGCGAACACCCTCTATTTTCAAATCGACCATCATGGTGATCCGTGGGCCCAGGTGCAAAATGGCAACAACCTGGCGCTTTACTGGGATTCGGCCCCTGAAGACCTGAAGGCTGAGCTGATGGCTGTCGGGAGAACTTAACCATGCGCCTGAGTGATTGTTTCATCGAACTGATTGCCTACACCGCCCTGGTCATCCGGCCGGAAGCCGCAGGGCAGGCTTCTTTTGAACAGGTGGATGCGGATATCCGCAGGCTGATCGCAGAAAGTGAAGCCAACTGCCAGAAGGGCGGATTCCAGTCCGCCGACTATGATCTGGCCCGCTTTGCCGTTTTTGCCTGGATCGACGAGACCGTTCTCTCTTCCGGTTGGGAGGGCAAGAACCGCTGGCTGGGGGAACAGCTGCAGCGTCGCTACTATAACACCGCCGATGCCGGAAAACTTTTTTTCGAGCGTTTGAACGCCATCGGCCCCCATCAGCTGGATGTGCGCGAGATTTACTACCTCTGCCTGGCCATGGGATTTACAGGGCAATACTGCAACGAGGGCGACGATTTTATGCTGGAACAGCTCAAGATTTCGAATCTGAAGCTGCTCACCGGCAGTTCCATGGGGCTTCCGGACCTGAAGCAGGCCACCCTTTTTCCGGATGCCTACGCGCCGGAGAGCACCCAGCTGCCTGCGGCAGGACCCAAAATGAAGCGCTTTTCCGCCTTCACCCTGATCTGTGCCGGTGCGCCGGTTCTGCTTTTCGGTGTGCTTTTCCTGGTGTATCGGTTCATTCTCGGCAATATCGGACAATCCCTTATCAATATGGGGCCTTAAATGAAATCACTGATAATGAACGTACTCAAGGTCTTTCTGCTCCTGCTGCTGGTCGCTCTGGTGCTGCTGCTGGTTTTCGGACTGGTCCTGATGATCGGATGGCCCCTGTGGGTGGGCATCTTTTTCGCCATTGGACTGACTGGCATCCTGCTTGGGGTCCTTTTTATCAGAAAGCTCATGGCCCGAAAAAGTGAACAGAAATTTGTTCAGCAGATCATCGCCCAGGACGATTCACGGATAAAGGGACTCGCGTCCGGTGAACAGGCCGGTTCCCGGGAAATGCAGGCCCGCTGGAAAGAAGCCATCGACGCCCTGCGCAAATCCCATCTGAAAAAATACGGGAACCCGCTGTATGTGCTGCCGTGGTATATGATCATCGGTGAAAGCGGCTGCGGCAAAACCACGGCCATAAAAGGTGCGGATCTTTCTTCGCCCTTTGCTGAGATCACCCGTGCTTCCGGTATTTCCGGAACCCGGAACTGCGACTGGTGGTTTTTCGAACAGGCCATCCTCATCGATACCGCCGGTCGCTATGCGATTCCTGTGGATCAGGGGCGGGACCGTGACGAATGGCAACGATTTCTCTCCATGCTGGCCAGGTTCCGAAAGCGCGAGCCCCTTAACGGACTCGTTGTTGCCGTGGCGGCGGACCAACTGATGGAGAGCGATGCCGGCAAACTGGAAAGCGACGGCAAAAGCATCCGCCAGCGGGTTGACGAGCTGATGCGTGTGCTGGGAGCCAAGTTTCCCGTATACATCATGGTGACCAAGTGTGACCTGATCCAGGGGGCGGTCAAATTTTTCGATCAGCTTGACGATCCGGTTCTGCAGCAGGCCATGGGACGCCTGAACCATCCCCTGTCCACCGACATGAACACGTTTTTCGGGCAGACCATCCGCTCCATGGCCGACCGCCTGAAAGAACTTCGGCTGTTGATGCTGAACCTGGCCGGCGCCAAAACCAGAAAAGCCGATCCGGCCCTGTTGATGTTTCCGGAAGAGTTCGAAAAACTCGAACCCGGCATGAATGCCTTCATGCGCGGTGCCTTTCAGGAGAACCCCTACCAGGAAACACCGATCCTGCGGGGCATCTATTTCTCCAGTGGAAGGCAGGAGGGCACGCCTTACTCCCATTTTCTCAATGCAATGGGGCTGATCGGTGAAAAGGAGGTTCTGCCGGGAACCAACCGGGGACTTTTTCTGCATGATTTCTTCTCGCGCATTATGCCTGCGGATCGGGGCCTGTTTGCCCCCACCCAGAAAACGATGGAGTGGAGCCGGTTGACCAGAAGCCTCGGGTTGACGGCCTGGGTGGCCGTCATCATCGCCGTCTGCGGCCTGCTGAGCTTTTCTTTCGTGAAAAACTTGAAGACCCTTCGGGACGTATCCGGTCAGTTTTCCAAACCGCCGGTTCTCCAGGGGGAACTCACCACCGATGTTCTGACGCTGGACCGTTTTCGCCAGGCCGTGAGCCGGGTAGAGGTGCAAAACGAAAACTGGTGGATTCCCCGGTTGGGGCTTACGGAAAGCAACCGGGTGGAAGCCGGCTTGAAGCAACGCTACTGCGATATCTTCAAAGCCGGTTTTTTGAAGGATTTCGACCAGCGCATGAGCGTACGGATGACCCGATTCAGCGCGGCCACCCCCTCCGGCGTGATGGGGCACCATGCCATGCACCTGGCGCGTCGGATCAACCTGCTGAAACTGCGCATGGAAGGGCCGGACCTGGAGGCGCTCAGAGCAATGCCGGCCGCTCCGTACCCGTCGTCCCTGCTGGAGGTGCAGACCATCGACGAAATATCCGGCAAGCTTTCCGACCTGTATCTGTATTATCTGCTCTGGCGGGAATCGGATACCTCTCTCAACGACGAGCTGAAGGATCTGCAAACCTGGCTCAAGCATATTCTCACCCTCGACGGTGCCCGGCTCAACTGGCTGGTGGACTGGGTGAATGTCAATGGTGAAGTGGACGGGATACGTCTGGCCGACTACTGGACAGGCCTGGAGGCCGAATCCGATGAAATCGTGGTTGCCCCGGCATTTACCGTAAAAGGCCAGGCGGCGATGGACGGCTATCTCGGAGAAATAGAGCGCGCATTGTTCGAACCGCTGGCCATCGGGTCACAGAAACTGGACTTCCAGAACTGGTATGCCCGCGCCCATCTCAATGCCTGGAGCGCCTTCGCCGCCGATTTCCCAGCCGCTCCCCAGCGTCTGAAAGACCGGGAGCAGTGGAAACTGGCCGGATCTCTCCTGCCGTCGGAAAAAGGGCCATACCTGGCGCTTCTGCAAAGCATGGCCCGCGAACTTGAGGGTGTTGCAAAGCAGGAAAAACGGCCGGCCTGGGTGGACCTGGTGTTCCGCTTCAATCAGGTTCGCATCCAGGCCAAAGCCGACAGCAAGGGGGGCAAGGCGGCCGCCGGCATCCTGAAAAAAGCCACACAGTCAGTGACATCAAAAATAGGCCGGGTGGGCAGCAGTGCCGGAGTGGCTGCCGCCGATGCGTTCAGTTTTGAAGACCGTATTGCAGCGGGCAAGGCCTTCAACGAGTACCAGGAGGCCTTGAACCTGCTGATGCCCATGACCGATTCTCGGAAAATTGCCTTCAGGATGGCTTCCGATCTTTATGCAGGAGATCCTGCAGAAGGGGAATCGCCCTTTTTCAAAGCCCAGGCCGCCCAGAAAAAGCTCCAGACGACCCTGGGCCGGAAAAACAAGGATACGGCGATATTCTGGAACCTGGTCAGCGGGCCCATCCTGTTTTACCATCAGTACGCCGCCCGGGAAGCCCAATGCTATCTCCAAAGCAAGTGGGAGAAGGATGTCTACCTTGAAGTGCAGGACCTGCCGCGGGGTACCAATTTGAATCAGCTGCTCATGGGTTCGGACGGCTATGCCATTAAATTTCTCAAGGGGCCAGCGGAACCCTTTGTCGGCAGAAGCCGCGGCAAGGGCTACTATTCCAAAAAAGCCAACGGAATCGCCCTGGATCTGGATACGGGATTCTTGACGTTTCTGACTCGCGGCGCAAGTGTGACCAAGCCGGTGGCGGCGGAATACCGCGTCAGCATCAAGGCCTATCCCACGGACGCCAACAAGGATGCGGCCATCAAGCCCCATGCCACTTCCCTGGAATTGCAATGCGGTGATGAGAAGAACAAACTGCTCAACCTCCATTATCCGGTGAAAAAGACCTTCCGATGGTCGCCCCAAAACTGTGGTGATGTCATTTTTAAAATTGAAATCGGCAATCTTGTGCTGACCCGGGTCTACAGCGGATATCAAGGATTTGCTAAATTCCTGAAGGATTTTCAGACCGGCCAGCGGACATTCAGGCCGTCCGATTTCCCCGATTCAGCGTCCGCCCTCAAGCGGATGGGCATAAAATACATAACCCCGCGTTATCAGTTCAGCGGCCACCAGAAAGTGATTCGACTGCTGCGGGCCTCACCGGGACGGGTTCCCCAGGAAATTGCATCATGCTGGGGAAAATGATCGGTCGGAACCGATGGTCGTGGGCTGCCTTCGGTAAACATCCATCGGCAAGGGATTATTTTCAGATCAGCCTTCAAACCCCTCTGGCCCGGGCGTTCGCCCAATGGGTGGAAAACGGGTTCGGAAGATTACCGGAATCGGTTCGCCGGAAAGGGGTTTACTCATGGCGATTCTGGTCAAGGGGAATGAAAAAGGGATCCCTGGTCTGCGGCCTCGGCAAGAGCAGCGGAGATGGTGTCGGCCGGCCGTACCCCCTGATGCTGATGGGTGAGGGCCACCTGGACCACTGGGAGAAACACTGGAACCTGCTGCCTTTTGTGCTGGCAGCTGCATGGGATAAAATGGAGTACTCAGCTGCCAGGCGGATGGAGAACATTGGCCAGATGGAGGCCGATCTTCAGCGCCTGGAGAGACCTGCACCCGCGTGGAAAGAATCGCTCAGGGGAATTCCTCAGGATCCGGGCACCCGGGATGCCCAGCCGCTTCACAAGCTGATCATGGCAGAGATCGGAGCAAAAGCCAGGACGCTTGAGACCGAACAGAAACTGATTATTCCACTGGATCACAGCGGACGTCAGGATCCACTGATATTGGCGGGGGCCTGGCATCAGGCGTTGAAAAGACATTTTTCAGGAACGCCGAGCACGGTATTCATGGGTGGCAGCATGGAAAAATCTTTCATTGTTTTTTTTCAACGACCGCTGATGGCCGACGATTTTATCGAATTGTGGTCGATATGATCGGATTTAATTATAAAAAAAGCCTATACGTCTCTAATTGAAAATGGTAAAAAAGCCTTTGGAAAAAACCTTATATTCGCAATGAGAACAAGTTTTCATTTTTTCCCGGATATCAGCACCAACGATTCTGTCCTTTTCGCATTGCAGATTTACACCAGGGTATTCTCGTTTTTCCTGCTGTTCTTTCATCAACCCGGCTGACGGTTCCCCCGAAAATAAGGGAGCCCGCAGTTAACGAGTGAGGAAACTGCACGCATGGATCCCAAAGCACTCATCATGGACGCACAGATCGACGCCGCCAGAGCGGCGCTGGTCGACCAGATCAAAAAATCGCCCGGCGACGCCCAGGCCAGATCCCTGCTTTTCCAGGTCATGCTGCTATGCGGTGAATGGGACAAGGCCCGGCGGCAACTGGATATCGCCGCCACCCAGCAGGCATCGCCGGATATGAACGCCGCCGTCTACCAGAACCTGATCCAGGCGGAAAAAGAACGCCTCGCTGTGTCCAGAATGGAACAGCGGCCCACATTTTTCCCTGATATTCCCGAGTACAGCGACGATTTTTTCCTGGCCCTGGAGCTGTTGGCCGACAGCAAGGCCGATGACGCCGCCACACTGTTTGCCGGTATCGAAGCGCGCCTGCCCGACATTCAGGGAACGATCAACGGTCAGCCTTTCAACGGGTTCCGGGAAACGGACACCCGGCTGTCCTACTTCATTGAGGCGATCGAATATGAACGTTACCTGTGGGTGCCCATCGCCAACATCCGGGAGCTGGTGGTTTCCCCCCCCCAAACCCTGATCGACCTCATCTGGGCCAAAGGACGCATCACCACCTGGGAGGGGCTTACCATGGGCTGCTTTTTGCCGGTCCTGTATCCAGGCTCTTTTGCCAGCGAAGACGACCGTATCCGCCTGGGGCGGCTGACAGACTGGACGCCGCTGGGGGGGGCGTTCGCCAAGGCGTCCGGGCAGCATGTTTATGAGGTCGGCGGCACGGACCGCGCCATTTTGGAGATCAAAGAGGTTTATTTCTCGCTTCCCGGTACAGACGGTGACGAGAAAGGGGGGGCACATTGATCGATCTGGAAAAACTACTGACGCCCATCGAGGGTGAAAATCCGGCCGGGGAGAACCTGCGTTACACGCCCACCTACGACGCCATCAAGGAAGCCCGCCGTGAGGAAGACGATCTTGATCGCGGCGAATGGGACCGTGAGGTCAAGACAGCCGACTGGGAGGCGGTCAGACAGATCGCCATCGAATCGCTCACCGAAAAAACCAAGGATATCCAGATTGCCGTCTGGCTGATCGAGGCGCTCATCAAAATTGAGGGGTTTCCCGGGCTGGAATCGGGGCTGGAGCTGCTTTCCGGTCTGATGGAGACCTTTTGGGACAACGTCTATCCGGAGATCGAGGACGACGACCTGGACTACCGGATCGGTCCGCTGGAGTTCATGAACGACAAATTGTGGCTCGCCGTGAAGCAGGTGCCGTTGACCGATCCGGAAGCCGTGGCCGGATACGCATGGATCCAGTGGCAGGAGGCCGTCGAGGTCGGCACCGATGAATCGGCCATGGCCGAGGGAAAACTGGGGATCGAAGATTTTGAAAAAGCAGCCAGCCGGTCATCGAAAGCCTTTTATGCGGACCTCAACAGCCAGATCGAGCAGTGCATCGTCGCCTTCACCCGTTTTGACAACATGCTTGACGAGAAGTTTGGCAGCGAGGCACCGCGTACGGCTGAATTCAAACAGGCGCTTGAGGATTGTCAGCGGTTCATTGCCAAGCAGCTGAAGCAGAAAATTGAGCTTGACCCCGATCCCGAACCGCAGGACGAGGCGGATGCACACGAAGGGGATGCCGGCACGGCCGAAACGGCGGCGGAGGCACCCGTCTCGGGTTCATCCGCGAATGTCGTCAAGGCTGCATCGGTGCAGGGCCAGATCGTCGTCGGAATGATATCCGATATCGAACCTCACGAGGACGCCATATGGAACAGCGCCCTGACGTCCCTCCAGAACGAGGGAATAAAAAAGGCCCTGGAAATACTCTTTGCCGCCTCGTGCAGCGTCTCCAGTGTCCGCTCACGAAACCGCTACCGCCTGCTCATGGCCAAGCTCTGCCTCCAGGCCAACCGGACCGACCTGGCCCGCCCCATTGCCGAAGAGTTGAACACGCTGTTGGAGGAGTTGGGGCTGGAGCGCTGGGAATCACCGGTGTGGGTGGCCGATGTACTGGGCGCCTTGTACCGCTGTCTCATCCAGGAAGAAGAGGGCAGCGACGACCATTACCGGGCCGAAGAGATTTTCAAGAAAATGTGCACTATCGATTTGACCAAGGCGCTGCAGCACCGACGTTGATCGGTGGGCCGGCGCCAATCCTTATTAAAAAGAAATACCCTTAAGTCGGCGTATAGCCCCCACATTCAAAAGGAGGAACACCATGCCGGAAAGTTTGCAACACACATTGGACAGGGTCCGATCACCGCGTGTCCAGATCACCTATGACGTAGAGATCGGTGACGCCATTGAAATGAAGGAAATTCCATTTGTGGTGGGGGTTCTGGCCGATCTGTCCGGAAAACCCGATGAGCCGCTGCCGAAAGTGAAAGACCGCAAATTTGTCGAGATCGACCGCGACAATTTCAACCAGGTGCTGGCCGGTATGAAACCGAGGCTGGCCTATCGCGTGGATAACAAGCTGACCGACGATGATTCGAAAATGGCAGTGGAGTTGCGTTTCAAGTCCCTGGACGATTTTCATCCGGAACGGGTGGCCGAACAGGTGACGCCGGTCAGAAAGCTGGTGGAGGCCCGAAAACGGCTGTCGGACCTGCTGGCCAAACTGGATGGCAACGACCAGCTGGACGAATTGCTCCAGGACGTGCTTGCCAACACCGATTCCCTGGAAAAATTGGGTGAAGAAGCCGGGGTCGAGAAGAAATCGGAATAGCGACGGCGCATCACAAGCCGTCCGGCACTTGATTTCGTTTTATAGAATGGCTGCTTGACACAGCGACCAGGATTTGACGGAGGATACTATGGCAGATCAGGAACAACAGGCCCAGCCAGAAGGGGCCCAGGACGTCCAGGAAGAGAAGGGCCTGCTCGATCAGATCATTGACGAAGGGCGATTGGCCCGTGAGGAGAACCAGAAAGCCTATGCCAAAGATTTGATCAGCGAATTCGTGGGCCAGGTCATGGAAGGGACCATGACCATCTCCAAAGATACCGAAGCAATGATCAATGCCCGCATCGCCCAGATCGACAAGCTGATATCCGATCAGCTCAACGAAGTGATGCACGCCGAGGAATTCCAGAAGCTGGAGGGGTCCTGGCGAGGGCTTCACTATCTGGTGAGCAGGAGCGAGACCGGAGAACGCATGAAAATCCGGGTGATGAACGTCAATAAAAAAGACCTGCTGAAGGACATGGAAAAGGCCAGCGAGTTCGACCAGTCAGCCATGTTCAAAAAGATTTACGAGGAAGAGTTCGGTATGTTCGGCGGCGCATCCTACGGGGCGCTGATCGGCGATTACGAATTCGGCAACCACCCCCAGGACATGGCCCTGCTGGAGAAAATGTCCCAGGTGGCCGCGGCGGCTCACGCCCCGTTCTGTACCGCTGCCGGATCCAGCCTGTTCAACCTGGACTCTTTTACCGAACTGGGCAACCCCCGGGACCTGTCCAAAATTTTTCAAAGCGTGGAATACGCCAAATGGCGTTCTTTCCGGGAATCGGAAGATTCCAGGTACGTGGCCATGTGCGTCCCGCACATCCTGATGCGCCAACCGTACGGAAAAGCCAACATCCCGGTCGAGGCCTTTGATTTCGAAGAAAAGGTCGACGGCACCGACCACGGCAAATACCTGTGGGGCAATGCGGCTTACGCCCTGGGTGCCCGGATGACGGATGCCTTCGCCAAGTACGGCTGGTGCGCGGCCATCCGCGGTGTCGAGGGCGGCGGCCTGGTGGAAGGCCTGCCCGTGCATACCTTCAAGACCGATGAAGGCGATGTGGCCCTCAAATGCCCGACCGAAATCGCCATTACCGACCGGCGCGAGAAAGAACTGGCCGATCTGGGTTTCGTGCCCCTGGTTCACTGCAAGGGGACTGACTTCGCGGCATTTTTCAGCACCCAGTCGGCCAATAAACCCAAGGTGTACGACTCCGATGATGCCAACGCCAATGCGCGGCTCTCCTCCCAGATCCAATACATCATGGCCACATCGCGGTTTGCCCACTACCTCAAATCCATGATGCGGGATAAGATCGGCAGTTTCATGACCCGCGCCGATGCCCAGGATTTCCTCAACCGCTGGATCAGCAACTACACCCTCGGTGATCCCAATGCCGGGCAGGAGATGAAGGCCAAGTACCCGCTCAGCGAAGCGCGGGTGGACGTTACCGAGATACCCGGAAAAACAGGGGCCTACCGAGCTGTGGCCTTCCTGAAACCCCATTACCAGCTGGATGAACTCAGCGTTTCCCTGCGGTTGGTCGCCGATCTGCCGCCCCCTGCCGGCGGATAAACCTGCCTGCTCGTTCGCAACGCTTTTTCAGAAAGGAGGTGCTGGCTGGAAGGAATCGAAAGTTCAGAGCGGAGCAAGTTCGCGTATTTTTGACCGTTATTACTAACCGTGGTTTGGTTACACCCTAAAAAGGAGGTTGATCATGGCTGTTGATATGTTCCTTAAATTGTCGAATGATATTAAGGGAGAATCTCAAGACCACAAGCACAAAGATGAGATTGACGTGCTTGCCTGGAGCTGGGGCGTGAGCCAGTCCGGCACCTTTCACATGGGCGGCGGCGGCGGTTCCGGAAAAGCATCGTTTCAGGACATCAGCGTGACGAAGTACGTCGACAAAGCCTCCAACGGACTGTTGCGGGCCTGTTCGACCGGTGAAGCGCTCCCAACCGCTGATCTGGTGGTGAGAAAAGCGGGCAAGAAACCGTTGGAATACATCACCATCAAAATGAAGAACGTCCTGGTGACGTCAGTTTCCACCGGCGGATCAGGCGGCGAAGACCGGTTGACTGAAAACGTTTCTCTGAATTTTGCGGAAGTCGAATATACCTACACGGACCAGAAGCCTGACGGAACCGCCGGCAATCCCATGCCGTTTAAATTTGATATCGCTAAGAATGAGTATAAGTAAGGGCTGAACCATATGGAAAATGCCCAGGCATCCTTACTGGACAGGCTCATCGATGAAGACCCCGGAAACACCCGTGAGTCTGTCCAGTATCGTCTCCTGGATGTCCGGCAGATCAAGGCTTTTGTGGTCAGGGATCTTGAAAGCCTGCTCAACAGCCGCCGCAATATTACGGTGCTGCCGCCCAGATTTCGCGAGTTGGAAGATTCCGTGGCAACTTACGGACTGAAAGATTTTACCGCAAAAAACACCGACAGCCGGAAGATGAGGCAAAACGTCCGCAAGGATGTGGAACGGGCCATCGCACGATTTGAACCCCGGCTCAAGAATGTAAAAGTGGATCTGGAAACCGGCAGCAACAAGGAGCGAAATCTGAATTTTCGCATTTCCGCCATGCTGGTCGTGGATCCGTTCCGGGAACCGGTGACATTTGATACTTACTTTGACGCAATCCGGAAAGAGTACGTGGTGTCAGCCTGAGATGCATGGCGATGTCGATCTGATATGCAAACACACGGACGAACTGCAGCGGTTTTTGAAGCGATAAACCACGCACAACCCGCAACGCGTTGCCGCTGTCATTTCCACCGAGCATTGACACGTCGTAATCGGCGATTGGTGTTTTCGATCGTCACGGCGCCATCCGATGGTGCCTTGAATCAGGCGTTTGCACCCATCGACCATTGCTGCCGTCTCCCTCGGGATTGGCGGCCGCCTCCGGTATAACCGCAAACTGAATTCTTATCAGATGGATTGAAAAAGGCTCTATGGAAGACAGGCTCCTTGACTATTACGAACGTGAATTGACTTTCATCCGAGAAATGGGAGCTGAGTTTGCCCGGAAATATCCCAAAATTGCCGGTCGTCTTTTGCTTGAAGGAGACAAGTGCGAAGATCCGCACACGGAACGGATGATCGAGGCTTTTGCTCTCATCAGCGGTAGAATCCACAAAAAAATTGATGACGATTTCCCCGAGATTACCGAATCGCTTCTCAATATTATCTACCCCCACTACATCAACCCGGTTCCATCCATGTCCATCGTCCGGTTCGATCCGGTTAAACAGAATATCCAGGAAGCCGGATATCGAATTGACAAGGGGACGGCCTTGTTTTCCAAGCCGGTGAGAGGCACCCCCTGCCGGTTTTCGACCACTCAGGCCGTTCAGATCTGGCCAGTATCGGTGGTTGACGCTCAGATCGAAGAACCGAAAAAAATGGTTAAGGGGGCGGTTCAAGTCATAGCGATCAGCATGCAGAGTTTCAACAAACTCAGCCTGTCCAAGATCGACTGGCAGTCCTTGCGTTTTTTTCTGAACGGGCCCCACCAGCATGTGTTTCACTTGTATGAGCTGCTTTTCAACCATGTCTGCCATATCGAATGTGAGGTCCGCAAGCCTGATGGCGAAAATGTCGTCATTCCGTTGGTGCCGAATTGTATCCGTCCTGTGGGATTTGCTGAAAAAGAGGGTATGCTTCCCTATTCCAAGCGCTCCTTTCCGGGCTACCTGCTCCTTTTCGAATATTTTTGTTTCCCGGAGAAATTCCTGTTTTTTGATCTTGGCGGACTGGATCAGCTTAAGACCGCAGCTGCCGGAGACCGGATGACGGTGCGCTTTTTTTTCAATCGACTGGGAAAATCCGACCTGGTGGTCAATGCGGACACCTTCCAGCTAAATGCCTCCCCCGTCGCCAACCTTTTTCAACGCATTGCCGAGCCCATACGTGTGGAACATCGTAAGACCGAATACCAGGTGGTACCTGACGTTCGACGCCAGAAAGCCACCGAAGTATACAGCGTCGACAAGGTGACGGCGACGCTTTCCGGATCTGCCGGGGGGCAGAAAACGTACCGGCCATTTTACTCCATGCGCCATCACCTGGCTGAAGACGAGACCAGCGAAGCCCAGACGTTCTGGCATATCCAGCGCCGCCCTTCCGGCAAGAAAGGCGATTTGGGAACGGATGTGTTTCTCTCTTTTTCAGATTTGAACCTGAAACCATCCGACCCCGCGGAAGACATTCTCACCGTGCGGGCCACATGCACCAATCGGGACCTGCCCTCCAGGCTTCCGTTCGGGGATGCCCGTGGCGACTTCAACATGGAAACGGCGGCGCCGGTATCCAAAGTGATCTGTGTGCTCAAACCTACACCAACAAGGCGCCCGTTTCTCGGAAGCGCGCTGCAGTGGCGGTTGGTTTCGCATTTCTCACTCAATTACATGTCTCTTGTTGAAAAGGGAGAGCACGCCCTCAAGGAAATTTTAAGGCTATATGATTTTAACAACTCCCTTTCCACCCAACAGGTGATCAGCGGGATTGTTTCCGTAAACAGCCGGCATATTACCAAGCGCATCAAACGATCGTTTTGCCGGGGCGTCCAGGTGACGATTACTTTCGATGAAGACAAGTACGTGGGCACGGGCATATTTCTATTTGCCTGTGTCCTGGAGCGTTTTTTGTCCCAGTATGTATCCGTCAACTCATTTTCCCAGTTGGTTATGAAGACCCTTCAACAGGAGGAAGCGGTAAAGATATGGCCGCCACGAAGCGGAAACCAGATCCTGATTTAAGCCAACAGCTTTCTGAACGGTTTTACGAGTTCTCCTTTTACCGGGCCGTCTACCTGCTGGAACGCTTTTCCGAAAACAGAAAGCAACTGGGGGTGGCGTTGGTGCCCTCCGAGGAACCGGTTCGATTCAGCGCCAAAAAGGGGTTCTCGTTTCCTCCCAGCGATATTTCCGACTTAAGGTATGGCGGGACGGATGAGCCACCGGCGATGGAGGTGGCCTTTCTGGGACTGACCGGACCATCCGGGGTGCTGCCTCAATGGTACACCCAGTTGATTCTGGCCCGTGATCGGGAGAAGGACCACACCCTGGCCGATTTCCTGGATTTGTTCCATCACCGTCTGATCACCCTGTTTTACCTGGCCTGGAAAAAACACCGGTTCCCGGAGAATTACCAGCTGGGTGCCCGGGACCGGCTTTCACGATACCTGCTGAGCCTGTCCGGTCTGGGCACGCCGGGGCTGACGGAGATGATTGGCCTGCCGGAAGAGGCGCTGACGTTTTACAGCGGGTTGCTTTCCCGGCCAATTGCCTCGGCAGTGGCCATCGAGTCCGCCGTGGCTTATTTCGCCGACGCCCCGGTGCGGGTGGAGCAGTTTATCGAACGAATCGTGGATCTCGAGCCTTCCGACCAGACGCAGTTGGGTGCAGCGAATGCCACCCTGGGCGACGATGCCATCTGCGGGAGCCAGGTCTGGGAAAGCCAGACCAAATTCCGGATCCACCTCGGTCCGGTCGGTAAAGAGAAATTTACCCGCATGATGCCCATCGGGGATTTGCTGGTCCCCATCTTTTCCCTGGTCAGATATATGGTGGGCATCGAATACGAGTTCGAAATCCGCATTTATCTGCGCAAAGAAGACGTGCCCCTTTGCCAGTTGGGCAGCACCGGGGCGGATGCCCCCATGCTCGGCTGGACCACCTGGGTTTCCTCACCGGGTTATGCCTATGAAAAAGACATCTTTTTTACATTTCAGGAGTATGATTTGAAACTGGTCAAGTTCTAAGCTCACCAGTTCACCAGCTACTAAAGGAGAAAACCATGGCCGTATCCAATCTCAAGTCCCTGATCGGTAAACTCAACGAAACCTGCCGCAGTTCCCTGGAATCCGCCGCCGGCCTCTGCCTCTCCCAGACTCACTACGAGGTGGACATTGAGCATTTCCTGATCAAACTGCTGGAAATGTCGGACACGGACCTTCTGAAAATCCTCAAACATTTCGAAATCAACGAGGCCCACCTGGTGGCCGACCTGACCCGCGCCATCGAGAATTTCAAGACGGGCAACGCCCGTACCCCGGCCTTGTCGCCGCGCATTCCGCGCATGATAAAAGAAGCCTGGCTGCTTGCCTCGGTGGAGTATCAGATGCCCCAGGTGCGCTCCGGTCACGTGCTGCTCGCCCTGCTGGACAGCGATGAATTTTCCCGCATGCTGATCGCCAGCTCCGACACGCTAAAGAAGATTTCCGTCGAAACCCTCAAAGACAGCTACGTTGATCTCACGGAAGGGTCCGGCGAGGACGTGGGCACGGCCGCCGACGCCGGGTCTGCACCCGCAGCAGGGGGAAAACCGGGCGGCCCGGCCGGCACCAAGGCCCTTGACCAGTATACCGTCAACCTCACCGAGCGGGCCAAAAAGGGAGAAATCGACCCGGTGCTGGGCCGCGACTTCGAAATCCGTCAGATGGTGGACATCCTGATCCGCCGGCGCCAGAACAACCCGATCCTTACCGGCGAGGCCGGCGTCGGAAAAACCGCCGTGGTGGAGGGCTTTGCCCTGCGTATTGCCGAGGGAGACGTGCCGCCCATTTTGCAGAACGTGGCCCTGCATACCCTGGATCTTGGCCTTTTGCAGGCCGGGGCCGGCGTAAAAGGGGAATTCGAAAACCGGCTGAAAGGGGTGATCAACGAGGTCAAGGCGTCGCCGATTCCCATCATTCTGTTCATCGACGAGGCCCACACCCTCATCGGCGCCGGTGGCCAGGCCGGGGCCGGCGACGCGGCCAACCTGCTCAAGCCGGCCCTGGCGCGTGGCGAGCTGCGCACCGTCGCGGCCACCACCTGGGCCGAGTACAAAAAGTATTTCGAAAAGGATGCGGCCATGGCCCGGCGCTTTCAGGTGGTCAAGGTGGAGGAGCCCGATGAGGAGAAAGCCATGGTGATGATGCGGGCCATCGGTCCCTTTCTGGAAAAGCATCACAACGTGATGATCACCGACGACGCCCTGGCGGACACGGTGCACCTTTCCAGCCGCTATATTTCCGGGCGGCAGCTGCCGGACAAGGCCGTCAGCGTGCTGGACACGGCCTGCGCACGTGTGGCCATCGGGCTGACCACCAGCCCGCCGGCCGTTGAACAGGCCCAGCGGCAGATCGGCGACATCGATCGGGAAATCAAGATCCTCAACCGTGAGACGGCAATCGGCAGGGACCACGAAGATCGTCTGGGCGAACTGGCCGCACAACGGGAGGCCACCCAGGCCGAAATGGACAGACTGACGGAAAAGTGGCGAAACGAAATGGAGGTGGCCGGTCAGGTTCGCGACCTGTATCAGGAGATCCACGCCCTTCTGGAAAAAGGTGACGAGGCCAAAGAAGAAATCGCCGCCAGACAGGAGCAGCTCAAGGAACTGGAGGCCGAACTGGAAAAACGCCAGGCAGAGGAACCGCTGGTGCAGATCGCCGTGGATTCGGAAACCGTGTCCGCCGTGGTTTCCGGCTGGACCGGCATCCCCACCGGACGCATGCTCACCGACGAGATCAAGACGGTGCTCAACCTTTCCGAGCGCCTCAAAGCGCGCATCATCGGCCAGGATCACGGACTGGACGCCATCGAGCAGGTGATCCAGACCGCCCATGCCGGCATCGAGGATCCCTCCAAGCCCACGGGCGTGTTCATGCTCGTGGGGCCCAGCGGCGTGGGCAAGACCGAGACGGCCCTGGCCCTGTCCGAACTGCTTTACGGCGGAGAACAGAACATGATCAGCATCAACATGAGCGAATACCAGGAGGCCCACACGGTCTCCAGCCTCAAAGGCTCTCCCCCCGGCTACGTGGGCTACGGCGAAGGGGGCGTGCTCACCGAGGCGGTGCGCCGCAAACCCTACAGCGTGGTTTTGCTGGATGAGGTCGAGAAGGCCCACCCCGACGTCATGGAACTGTTCTTCCAGGTTTTCGACAAGGGCATCATGGAAGACGGGGAGGGGCGGCGAATCGACTTCAAGAACTGCCTGATCATCCTGACCTCCAACCTGGGAACCGACCTGATCATGAACCTGTGCGCCGACGAAGAAACCATGCCTGATCCGGCCGGAATGGGAGAGATGGTCAAACCGGAACTGCTCAAGCATTTCAAACCGGCATTTCTGGGGCGCATGAAAATCGTTCCCTACTATCCGATCACCGACGACAACATGAAACTGATCGTTCGGCTCAAACTCGACCGCATCGTCAAACGCATGCAGGAAAACCGCAACGTGGCATTCATATACGAAGACGCCGTCGTGGACACCATTGCGGGCCGGTGCACCGATGTGGACTCCGGGGCGCGCAATGCGGACAATATCATGACCAACACCCTGCTGCCGGAGATGTCGCGCGAACTGCTCAGCCGCCAGGCCCGGGGAGAACAGATCTCACAGGTCGAGGTCACCATGGATGGAGACGGGTTTGTTTACGACATCTCTTGATGATGTCACCATACGCTTCGGTCCCATGGGAAGGCCGGCCGGTTGCCGGATCTGCGGCAAGCCGCTTACCTTTCACCAGCAGGTCTCATGGCAGATCTGTGACCAGTGGCAGTGCAAGAAGGCGCTGCTCGAGAAGGCGCTGGTCGCCCATCGAGGCGTGGCGGCAGGGGCAGTCGGGGAGTGTTCACCCGAATCCTATCCCGTGGTCGTGGTCCCCGACGATCCGGTCGATATCGACCGACTGCCCCAGCCGCGCAAACAGGCGTACATCAATTTTCTTTACGATCTGAGCCTGAAAGTTGTCGACGCCGGCAACGTCGCCGTCACGGGTGCTCAAGAAACGGAATCCAGCGATCTGCAGCCGCCGGCGGTACTGGCTGCGAATGTGTGTGGCGTCTGTCGGGGGACCTGCTGCCACCAGGGCAATGAGCATGCATTCCTTGATGAGGCGGCCATAGGCCGTTTCATTGCGCTCAGCCGCATCACCGACCCGCTTGAAATCGTCTATGCCTATGCGGTGCATCTCCCGACCCGATCCGCCGTCGGCGCCTGCGTGTATCAGACCGACCGGGGATGTGCCCTGCCGCGATGGATGCGGGCCGCCATTTGCAACGGTTATCGCTGCAAGGGGCTGGAACAGGCCGAGCGGATGATCCGTGAAAATGACATCGAGCGCCTTTTCGTTGCGGTTCGCAGGGACAACCGCATAAGCCGTTCCGCTTTTGTCCGGCGGCATACGATTCGTCATTATCCGCTTCAGGATCCCGTTCGTGCGGATCCGGCGGCGCTGACCATTTCAAAGTTGTAACGCTGAGGCTGCCATGGACCCTGCCGGAAACAAAAGGAACCAAAGCGATGGAACAGCTGATCGACGCCTGTCCATCGACCAGGCCATAAGGCTGGCCATGGACCTGCAGAAACAATCCAAGCTCGATCAGGCGGAAGGCATCTACCGAGACGTCCTGGCTGTGGCTCCCAACCATCCGGATGCCCTGCATTTTTTAGGTGTGCTGCACTACCAGCGCGGCCGGGCCGATGAGGCCATTCAATCGATTACCTGTGCCCTCGGGATTTCACCGGATTATGTGGACGCCCACAACAACCTGGGCAATATCTACAAGGAGCAGGAGCGGTTCACTGAAGCCGAAGCCTGCTACCGGCGGACCATCGAACTGGCCCCCGGCCATCTGGGCGCCTGCAACAATCTGGGGACGGTGCTGCGTGCCCTGGGGAATTTTGAGGAAGCCGAAGCGGTGTTTCGGGAGGGGTTGACGGTCAGTTCGGATTTTTTCCCTTTGCACTGCAACATGGGCAATCTGCTTTACCAGCAGGGCCGGGTCTCCGAGGCGGTGGACCATCTGTTTCAGGCAATGGTGCTGGATCCTGAGCAGGCCGGCTCCAAAGTGATGCTGGGCATCGCCTTGATGACCCTGGGGCGCAAAGAAGAGGCTGTGAAACATTACCGCCAGTGGCTGAAAGAAGATCCGGGAAACCCCGAAGCCCTGCACCTGCTGGCTGCCTGTTCGGATGATGCCGTCCCGGAGAGGGCTTCGGACGACTATGTGAAAAGCCTGTTCAACCGGTTTGCCGACAGTTTCGAGGAAAGCCTCAATATACTTGGCTACCAGGCGCCGGACCGGGTTGCCGAAGCATTGTCCCAGGCCTACATACAGCCGGCCGGCGACCTGGATATCCTGGATGCCGGCTGCGGCACCGGGTTGTGCGGCCCCCTGATCAAACCCTATGCCCGGCGGCTTGACGGCATTGATCTTTCCGCCGGGATGCTCAAACAGGCTGCCGAAACGGGCAGTTACAACCGCCTGGAAGAAGCCGAACTGACAGAATATCTCAATCGCTGCAACAGGGAATACGATGTGGTCGTCTCTGCGGATACCCTGTGTTATTTCGGTGATCTCAAGGCGGTGTTCAAAGCCGCGGCCGGCGTCCTGAAAAAAGATGGCCGCTTCATCTTCACCGTGGAACGCGACGCGTTGTCTCCGGCGGAAGGCAATGACGAATACCGCATGCTGCCCCAAGGGCGCTATGTCCACAGCGAGAGCTACCTTCGGCTTGCCGCCCGGGAAGGATGTTTGACCCCCATGGCAATTACCCCCGCCGTTCTGCGCCAGGAGATGGGGCGACCGGTAAACGGATTGGTCGTGACCCTTGCACCAGCCTGAAGGTGGGTGCTGACCCAGGAAACAGGATCCCGATGACCACCGAAAAACGAATCCATCCGGAATCATCGACGGGCAGCATTGCCCTGAGCGTTGAAGAGACCTTCGACGTGGCCCTCAAACTTCACCAGAGCAGCAATCTGGACACGGCCGAGTTGCTCTACCGACGTATCCTTGACGTGGCCCCGGATCACCTCAACACGCTGAACTTTTACGGGCTGCTCTGCCATCATCAGCAGCGCAGTCTGGAAGCCGCCGGGTTGATCGAACGCATCCTCGCAATCGATCCCGACAACGCCGATGCCCACAACAACCTGGGCAATGTGTTGGATGGCCTGGGACGGCTACCCGATGCCGAGGCCTGCTATCGCAACGCGGTTGCCCTGAATCCCGACCATGCCCCGGCCCTCAACAACCTGGGCGTGGTGCTGGCAGCCCGCAAAGCGATGGCTGAGGCATTGGATGCCTACCATCGCGCCGTCGAGCTCTCACCGGATGTTGCCAATTTCAGGTACAACCTGGGCAACGCCCTGCGAAAATGCGGGCAGGTCGATGATGCGCTGGCGGCCTATCGCAAAGCAGTTGAACTGGATCAGGCACACGTTGGCGCCTGGCAGGCGCTCAGCCGGACGCTGACAAAAGCCGGGCGCACGGATGAGGCGGCCGGCGTTTTCGACGAGTGGCTTGAAAAAGACCCCCAGAATCCTATTGCGCTTTACCAGCAGGCCGCCTGTATGGGCCTGGATGCTCCCGGGCGAGCGCCCGATGCCTTTGTCCGGAAGACGTTCGATGAAATGGCCACCCGCTTTGACGAGCACTTGCTGGAAAAGCTTGACTACCGCGCACCGCAACTGCTGATCGACGCCCTTTCCGCGGTGCTTCCGGTACCGGATGCGTCGTTGGATATACTCGACGCTGGCTGCGGCACCGGCCTGTGCGGACCGTTGCTAAAACCTTACGCCCGCAAGTTGGTTGGTGTAGATCTGTCCGCCGGCATGCTGGCACGAGCAAAGGGAGGGAATTCGTATAGTGAGCTTGCCCTGGCGGAGTTGACTGAATTTTTAGATAATATGAAAAACGAGTATGACTTGATCGTGTCGGCGGACACCTTGTGCTATTTCGGTGATCTCGAACCGGTGATGAAAGCTGCCGCAGGTGCCTTGAAACCGGACGGCATATTGGCACTTACACTGGAACGTGCTGAACCTAAAACCGAAAAATGGCAGCTGACCGCGAACGGGCGATACGCCCATACCGACCGGTATGTACGGTCGGCGCTGGCGGCCGCCGGGTTAACATTGCAGACCATGGATTCGGTGTTTCTGCGTAAGGAAGGCGGGCAACCGGTAACCGGGCATTTGGTTACAGTGGTAAACCGGAAGGCCTGGCCATAGCGCACTGGATTTAATAACGGCCAGACTCGTAGGCGGTGTGGTTGCCAATCGTCTCGCGCTGTCTCTTTGAAAGGGTTTTTTACCGTCGCTGTAAGTTGAGAGGAGGATTACATGAAAACGATATGGACGTTCGATCAAAGTTCCCATCTGCCTGCAGACAACCAGGGCGTCTGCATGACGCTGGTCGCCTATTGGCTGTCGATGATGCACGATGAAAAGGCAGAGATGAACGCGTCGTCGAAGACATTGGAGACGATGTGCAAGCAAGAGGCGCAAAAGCTTCAGCGGTTTTACGAAAAAGCGGGGAATGAATTCGACACCGGTAAGGACGAGGCCGTGACCTTTGCCGTTCGTGGACTCAAGCTCAAGGGCAATTATCGGTCGCGGCCCAATGCGGCCGCCCTCGTGGATTATCTGGATGAAAAACGCCGGGCATACAGCATGGGCATTTATTTCAGTGACGGCGGCGGCCACTCCCTCGGAATCTGGCGGTCGGGCCGCTCGTCGGGGCTGTTTCACGGGTTGAGCGGCCACTCCTACTTTTTCGATCCGAATTACGGCTGTTACAAGGGCAACATCTCGGACTTCAGGGGCTGGCTCGCGAGCTTCATCGCGGAAAGCTACCCAACCTGCAACCACATGTCGATCGCGAAGGTTCAGCCATTGGAAAAACGGGCGCATTGGGGAGGGGCGTTCCGATACTAAGTTGACTTCCAATCGTCTTTTGGACCCGATGCAAGGAGGATTTATGGCTGATCCCATCACATTTGACAGCATCGACGTTTCCATGTCCACCACCCTTCAGGATACCGGTCTAAAACCGCAGCCCGATTCATCGTTCAGGATTCTCATCCTGGGCGATTTCAGCGGGCGGGCCAATCGGGGCGTGGACAGCCGGGACCCGGACATCGGCCGGCGCAGGATTCATCGGGTGGACCGGGACAATCTTGACGCAGTGATGGAGAAAATGGCCGTGAGCCTCAACCTTGATGCCGCCGGTTCCGGCGCGCCGCCCGTGGAATTGTCCTTCACGGAAATGGATGATTTTCATCCGGACCGGATCTATCGTCGTTCGCAACTATTCAAGTCGATGAAAGATTTGCGCAAGGGGGTGATCAAAGCGGAAACGTTTGCCGAAATCGCCTCCCGGTTTTCAGGCAAGGCCAAGACACCTTCGCAGACGGGCAGCGAGGGGGCCATTTCGTCGCCACGGGAGCCGGACTTTGCTGGCGAGACTCATGCCGGCCTGCTCGATCAGGTTCTGGATGCCAGTGCGCCTGCATCTGCCGGCCCGGGCAAAACCGGGCCGCAAACGGACTGGGACCGCTTTCTGGCTGATATCGTCAGCCCGCACCTGGTCCCGGACATTGCCAAAGAGCAGGACGCCATGGTCGGCGCCGTGGACCGCACGATCTCCGAAATAATGGGCAGACTTTTGCACCATCCAGACTTTCAGGCTGTCGAGTCGGCCTGGCGCGGACTGGATTATTGCCTCCGGCGCCTGGAAACCGGCGAAAAATTGGAGGTCTGCCTTCTGGACGTGACCAAAACCGAACTGGCATCGGATTTAACGGCCTGCGAGGACCTTCGGGATACCGCCTTGCATAATAAACTGGCCGCGCCATTCCGTCGGCAGGGTGGACAGGCATCCTGGAGCCTGCTCGCCGGGATGTATCATTTCTTGCCCACAAAAACGGATGCCGTGGTGCTGGCTCGAATGGGGGCCATGGGACAGATGCTGGGTGCGGCCGTTATCGGCGGGGCGGATCCCGGCTTTGTCGGCTGTCCTTCCCTTTTCGAGGCCCCGGACCCGTCAGACTGGACCCTGGAACCGGACCCGGCGGACCGGCAGGCCTGGCAGGTGTTGCGAACCTTGCCCGAAGCCCGTTGGATCGGGTTGGCGCTGCCCCGTTTTATCGTCCGCTGGCCTTACGGCGCTGATACCGATCCGCTGGAGGCCTTCGCGTTTGAAGAGATGAACGATCCCGTAAACCATGAAGACTATCTGTGGGCCAACCCCGTTTTTGCCCTGGTTCTGGTCTTTGGTCGGACATTTGCACGAAACGGCCGGGACTGGTCCCGGGGGCTCGTCAGCGATGTGAGCGATCTGCCCCTGCATGTGTTCACCGACAGGGGGGAGCGGGGCATCAAACCATGTGGGGAGGCCTTTCTGAGTGACCGGGCCATTGAGAAGATGGTCGCCTGCGGTCTGATGCCATTGGTTTCCTTCAGGGACGAGGGGCGGATTCAACTGGTGCGCTTTCAATCCGTCGCCGCTACCGCCAGTCCGCTGGCGGGTCCCTGGACGGTCTGATGGGACCAGGGACTTCAGGGAGGCAATAGCCTCCAAAACAACAATAAAATTGACAAGTTAAATAATTATTGCTAAAAATACGGACCCGGCGGATTGCAATCAGACCACGAATTTTCGCTGCCGGCAGCACGATAGATCTCCCTGGCACCATTTGGATTTCCCCGGCACATCGGCCGTTGTTGAAACATATTGAAGGAGATGCGCAATGGGCTATACCCAAGAGAATAAATTGATTTCGATCGACACACCATTGGGGGAAGACGTATTGATGCTAGCCCGCTTTTCGGGGAAAGAGGCGGTATCACGCCTTTTCGAGTTCGATCTGGATCTTCTTTCCGAAGACCATGAAATCGATTTCAAGGCAATCATCGGTAAGCGGGTAACCGTCAGAATCAAGCTTCACGACGACACGGAGCGCTTTTTTCACGGCATGATTTCCAGGTTTTCCCAAAAAAGCGGACTGCCCGCAAAAGGGTCGGAAAAACCCAAATTCTCCAGCTACACGGCGACCATGGTGCCGGCATTCTGGATGTTGACCCGGACCGCCGACTCGAGAATATTCCAGAAAAAATCAATTCCGGACATCATCGAACAGGTTTTTAACGATCAGGGCTTCACGGACTATGAACTCAAGCTGTCCGGATCCTATGAGAAAAAGGATTATTGCGTTCAGTATCATGAAACGGACTTCAATTTCGTTTCCCGGTTGATGGAACAGGAAGGCATATTTTATTTTTTCAAGCATGAAGAGAAAAAACACACCCTGATCATCGCTGATTCTGCCAATGAGAATGACGCCTGTCCGAACCAGGCGGAGGCAAAATACCAGGCAGACGATTCCGGGCTGGACGGTGAGGACAAAATCACCCTTCTGGAGATGGTGCAGGAGATCCGCGTCGCCAAATACACGGTCAATGACTACAATTTCAAGGCGCCCAATGCGGACCTGAAAACGGATGTCTCCACCCAGCAGCCCCTGGGCTCCGGTGAACGCGAGGTCTATGACTATCCCGCAAAATATACCAAACGGGATGAAGGCGACCGGCTGGCCAATTTCCGGATCCAGGAGGAGGAGGCGCAGGTCACGACCATCACCGGAGAAAGCCGCTGCCGGGATTTTTCAAGCGGGTTCAAGTTCGATCTTCAGGATTACTACCGGTCCGATATGAACGAGAGGTCCTATGTGCTGGTATCCGTCACCCATGAAGCCGCGGAGCCGATGGGGTTGGCCGGTGCCGAATCGGTGGCCACCTATTCCAACCGTTTCACCTGTATTCCCCAGGATGTGCCCTTCCGACCGGCTCGTACGACCGCCAAGCCGGTCGTTGACGGTACCCAGCCCGCCATTGTCGTGGGGCCTGCCGGAGAGGAGATCTACACGGATGAACACGGCCGGGTGAAGGTCCAGTTCATCTGGGACCGGGAAGGTGCCAACGACGAGAACAGTTCGTGCTGGATCCGGGTCAGCCAGCAGTGGGCCGGGGCCGGCTGGGGGGCCATGTTCATTCCGCACATCGGCCACGAGGTGATCGTCGACTTCGAGGAGGGCGATCCGGACCGGCCGATCATCACCGGACGGGTCTACAACGGAAACAACCAGCCCCACGACGTCCTGCCCGACGAAAAGACCAGGAGCGTGATCCGCAGCTGGAACGACAACGATATCGTTATCGAGGACAAGGACGGGGACAAGTTCATCAAGATCAAGCAGGCCAACGGCAATGAAATCTACCTGCACGAAAGCAGCCCCGATATCGAAATTAAACAGGAGTGCGGCAACAAAATCCATATGAAGGCCTCCGGCCCTGATATCGAACTTACCCAGGCCTGCGGAAATGAAATCCTCATGAGAGAGGCCGAAGGGATCCAGATCAGGGATAAATACGGCAATGAGGTGGTTCTGGATGCAGCGGCAGGCTTCATGAGGTTGGCCTCACCCAGCCACAATTCGTTTATCGAACTGGGTAAAAGTATCCAATACCAGACCGACAGCAATAACCGGCATCTTATTTCCGGTGAGGCCAAATATACGATTCTCGGGGCGACATACGAATTTTTCGGGGGGATCAAACAGAACCATACGGTGGCCTTGCAAAGCGAAATTTTTGCAGGCGGAAAACACGAAACGTTGATCGGCGGCAAAGTCACCATTAATCAATCCAAGGAAGTTACGAAAAACTACGCCGACCGGGACAGATTGTCCGACGGGCATCTTTTTTACGGATCCAAAGATTATATTGAAATGGCCGGCGGCAAAGGGAAAGAGGGCATACTGAAACTGGATGCCAAGGGCGCCCTGATCGATGCCAAGGGCACCAAGGTGACGGTCAAACAGGGAAGCGATCTCAATTTTTATTCCAAGGCCAACAGCGAATACAAAGCCGCGGGCGGCATCGTGATCCAGGCCGGTAAACGGATCAACCTGAACGCCAGCGAGGTAAAGGCCGTCAAGGGCAAATTTACGGCCAAAAATATCAAGGATATTGGATAAGCCGCCTCCGGCGGCATCCTGTTCCAATCTTTCTTGCCACCGATCGGGGTCAGGCCGGTGAAACCTGGAATCACAACGTGCGTCATTATTCTGTCATTGCTGGTAGGATCCTTTATTCTCGGAGACTTTTGCCATATGGATTTTTTTGGTGTCGGCCGTTTCATGGCCAAAAAAAAACTGCCCGAAGTTGCAAAAAATCTTGGATTAAAGGAGAAGCCCGGATCATCGCCGAGAAGCTTCAACGAATATTCCGGAAAGTTCAAAGGGCATTTCGTCAAGGTTTTGCCGGAAAGCGCTTCGGTTACCGTTTTTATGCGCCACATTCCCAACTTGAAATTGAGCAACATCTACAAGACCGCCAATTTCGATACCGGTGATGCCCGGTTCGACCGGTTTTTCACCGAGCGCACGGCCCCCCCGGATGTGGGCGAGAAAATTGCCGCTTCTGCTGAACTGATCGAATTTGCCGACCTTTTGCGCCGGAAGTGGAAGCGGAGATGCGAATTTATCGAAGCGCGTTTCGACAACGTGGCCTGTTCCATGAACTACGGCAACGGGCACTATATTCCGGCGGATATCCTCGAACCGATCCTGTCGGACCTGGTCCGGTTTGCGGATTTGCTGAACCAGGCGGCCAATGCGAGCGTGAAAAAAAACAACAGGCAACCATAGGTCTATTCCGTGGATATCATTAACGACACGCCGTTTACTTTTGGATACATGGCCGGGAGAATGCCCTTTCCGGGCCATTCGCTGACCTTGATCGTCAAAGGCACTTTCGACCTTGTTCCTGACGGGGTGGTGGTGCTTTCCGCCGAACAGCAACTGCCCACCGGGGATGAATATTATGAAGACGACGAGGAGATGCAGGGCGGCCCCCGCTATGCCACCGACTTCGCCTGTTACAAGCCTCTGGCTGACCTGAGCCTTGCGGGGCACTGCCATGCTCCCCAAGGCACCTTGACCCCGGCCCGCAGGGTCAGTTTTCAGGTGGGCGATGTGGTTCGCTCGCTGACCGTATATGGGGACCGTTACTGGATGGGACCGATTGCCACCGACCCGGAGCCCTTTCAAAAAATGGCGTTGCGCTACGATTACAGCTACGGCGGCAAGGGGTTCAAGGAAAATCCCACCGGCAGGGGTTACGCCAAAACGGAGGACCGGGGCGCCGTCACCAGAAGGTACCTGCCGAATATCATGCAACCCGGCGAACAAATGGCCACGCCGCTCTCCAGGCTGGAACCGGCGGGGTTCGGGCCGATTCATCGGGAATGGGCCCAGCGCAAATCCAAACTGGGGTCCTACAAAGGGTCGTACCTGAAAACCCGCTGGCCCTGGTTTGCGGAAGACATGGACTGGCGATATTTCAATGCGGCGCCCCAAGGGCTCCAGACCCAATTCTTGCGGGGTGATGAAGCGCTTTATTTCGAGAATCTCCATGGGGAGCGTCAAGATTACCGGTCCCGGCTTGCCGGCCTCCAAACGCGCTGTTTTGTGAACTGCACAGCTGCGGACCGTTCGGGTAAAGAGCCGTTTTCGGAAGTGGTGATGAACCTGGACACCCTGTGGGTGGATATGGACAATGAGAAGGTCGTGCTGGTGTGGCGCGGTTGGACCCGGGTGCTCTCCGAGGAATTCGAAGAGGTTGAGCAGATTCTGATCGCTTCTGAACAGATCGGCCACACGCCTGAACCCGTCTCTTACTATGAGAATTTGCTGTATCAAAGGATGAGAGAAGAAGAGGCCTTGTGGGAGGAGGCGGCGCCCCCGGAGGAGCCGGCCCCCGAAATCGGTGACGATACCGAGACGCTGATCGCCGAAGCCGAGGCTTCCTATTGCAAAGCCATGAAGGAAGCGGGAATGGACCCGGACCATCCGCAGGGGCCCAGTGCGGCGGACAAACTGGAGGAGGAACGGGTTCTCCGGGAGTTGGGGCTCGATCGATTGGATCCACCGGCGCCCGAACTCACCCGGGAAAGCGTTGCGGCCCGGTTCAACGATACCGGAAATATTGCCGGCCTCAATCTTGAGGATCTGGACCTGTCCGGCCTTGATTTCAGTGGCGGGATGCTGCAGGAGGCCGTCATGACCCGCGCCAATCTTTCCGGGGCCGTATTCGACGGGGCCGATCTGACCGGCGCGGTGATGGCTGACGTTGACCTTTCGGGAGCCAGCTTCAAAAAGGCCAATTTGACTGACGCCGATTTTTCCATGGCCAACTGCACGGGTATCGATATGACCGGGGCCACCATCACCGATGCGGTATTCGACAGTGCCCGGTTGACCCGGGCCAGAATTGAAAAGGCGGATGCCACGGGGGCCAGTTTCATTGAAGCCGATCTGTCCGGCGCCAGTTTGGTCCATACGGATCTGGCGGGTGCTGACCTGTCGGCCGCCAATCTGGCTCAATCCAACCTGTCCGGTGCGAATTTGGTGGAAGCCACGCTCGAAGCGGCGCAAGGACCCGATGTGGTAATGGATGGCGCCGACCTTACCGAACTGAGGGCCTCGGAAAAATGCGCGTTTAACGGCGGGTCGTTCAGGCAGGTAAAAGCAGAAGAATCCATTTGGGAATCGGCCGATCTCAGGGACGCTGATTTCTCTTTTGCCAGAATGGCGGGCGCCAGTTTTTCCAAAGCCAGGCTGCGTTCCGCCAGGCTGAGCGCCGCAGACCTGAAAAATGCCCGTTTCGAGAAAGCCGATCTTTCCAATGCGGACCTGGTCTATGCCAACCTGCTGGAGAGCAGCTTCGAAGGGGCTGACCTGACACGCTGCGATTGCCGCAATGCCAACCTTTACGGGGCTGAATTTCTGAATGCCACCGTCGACCAGACGCGCTTTGAGAAGGCCAATCTCAAGATGACCCAACTTAACCGAAGCCGGGCAGGGTGATAATGCAAGGAATCCCTGATTTTAATACGTTACTCGAACAGCTGAGGGCCGGAGAGGTCATAGCGGGCGCGCTTTTCTCTGAAGAGACCCTTGCAGGGATGCATCTGGCCGACGCACAACTTCCGGGCACCAAATTCAACGCGTGCAATCTGTCGCGAATCCAGCTCTTGAATGCTCATCTTTCTGATATTCTGTTCAATAATTGCGACATACAGGACTCGGACTTTTCCGGTTCCGATCTCACCGGCGCCATCATCATCAACGCCAGTGCCGGCGGGGCCAGGTTTGCCCGGGCCAGGCTCACCGGGGCGATGTTTTTCTCGGACAACATCCCGGTCAAGGACTCCTCCCAGGCGATTGTTTCCTTCGAACACCTCAAGCTTCCGGGGCTGGCCGTCGATCAGTTGAAGGGCCTCGGGATCCTGGGGTTCAGGCGCGGTGTCTCCGTTTTCCGCAGGGCCGATTTCAGCGGCGCTTCGGCCCGGGGCTGCGAATTCGCAAAGACAGTGATGAAAGCGGCATCCTTCGTTGAAGCCGACCTGGAAAACAGCCGATTTTCCCAGTGCGACCTGTCGGCAGCCGATTTCGGCAAGGCTCAGCTCATTCGGACCCTTTTCGACCGGACCGATTTATCCGATGCCGGATTTACGACCGCCCACATGGCCGGCAGCCAAATCATCGCATGTGAACTGGCCGGATGCGATTTCGCCACTGCCAATTTTAAAGGGGTGGTGTTCCAGAACACGGACCTGCGGCCGGTCAAGCAGCTGCCGGCCAATTTGCAGCAATGCCAATTCATCGAATCGAACCTGTCCGGCCTCGATCTCTCCTACCGCGACCTGAGCGATGCCGTATTTGCGGACTCGGATCTGAGCGGCGCCCGTTTTTCACGCTCAAACCTTGAAAACATTTCCATTACCAATTGCCGCATCACCGGCATCGATTTCAGCGGCATGGACTTGTCCGGCACGGATTTTGCGGGAGCCCGGCTTCAGGATGCCAAATTCGTCGGCTGCCAGCTGAACGATGCCGATTTTACAGGTGCGGATCTTACCGGGGCCGATTTTTCCAGAGCACTGATCACCGACGCCATTTTTACCCAGGCCTGCCTGAACAATGTCAGTTTCAAAGACGCCGTTATGGATGGCTGCGACCTGGAACAATGTGACTTTAACGGGATGAACCTCACGGACGCCAAGATCCGGAGGGCTGATTTCGAGGCGGTGGATTTTACCCGCGTGACCCTGGCGGCCACCATCATGAAAACCTGCGAAATGAAAAATTGCCGCTTCGAAGGCCTGAATCTGTCCGGCTGCGATTTCACCGACTGCGATTTTGAAGGCAGCAACCTGAAAAATACCGTCTTGGACCGCACCAATTGCAAGCAGGCCAATTTTGCCGCTGCCGACCTTTCCGGCGGCAGTTTGAGACAGGCCAACTGCCATACGGCCAATTTTACCAAGGCGCTGTTGACGAAAACGGTGTTTCATGCCGCCGATTTAAGGTGCGCCTGTTTTGCCGACGCGATGGCTGAGGATGCGGATTTTGCCGCTGCGCGCATGGACCGGGTGGAATTCACCCGCTCCAATCTGGTCCGTGCCGGTTTCAAACATGCTGCCGTTCCCTATGCCGACTTTTCCTATGCCGTTTTGCAGGATGCCGACCTGTCCAACGCCAACCTGCTGCAGGCAACCCTTCACATGATCGACGACCGGGGGGCCAATTGGCGGGGGGCCAGTCGCAAGCTGGCTGAAACGACGGACAAGGACCGTGCTGAAGCAGAACTGTGGGCGCCTCCGGAGCCCCAAGGATAGCGTGATTTTGTCGACCTGGGCATTCATTCAGGCGCAGGTGTAAAGCAACCGAAAAGGAGAACCCGAATGCCACGAGCCGCAACCATCGTTCCCCTGCACCACATATCCCCGACCATCGAACCGGCAGTGGTCAAAGCGCCCTGCGACCCGGAAGGCTGCCTGCGGATCCGGAGGGCGGATGACACGGCGGACCGCCGCGCACGCATGGCTTTATATCCGCGGCCGGCCATGACGCCCGGCGATGAGGTATTGACCATGACCGACGCCGGCGGGGAGACCTACATCGTCGGTATTCTGTCCTGCAGGCCTGAAGATCCGCAGCCGGCCGATAAGATCCGGCTCTCCGATGGGTCGGTTGCCCGAATCGAGGGGGCTCCTGACGACGAATCCCTGAAACTCTACACCAGAGAAAATGAACTTCTGGTCGACTACCGGTCCCAAACCGGTACCGTCAAGATCCATGCGCCATCGGGCAATCTTGAATTCGCAGCGGACCGGGGCGGCATTGCGTTTCACGCTGCACGGGATATCCGTATGGACGGCCATCGCGTAGCCCTGAACGGCAGGCATGACCTCCACATGGGCGTTCAGGATCCCAACGGCGGTGCCGGGCCGACCTTGTCCATGAAAACCCGGAAAATGGCTCTGGCTGCACCGGTGCTGGACCTGACCGCCCGGCGGGCGCAGCTGTTTCTTCAGGAGACACGGATTGCGGGGAAAAAAATGATCGGTCGCGTGGGGGATGTCAGGTTCATTGCCCGCAAGATCGAATCGGCGGCCGACACGGTGATGGCCAGAGCCAGAAACGTATACCGGACCATCTCGGAGCTCAGCCAGCTGAAGGCCGGGCGCCAGCGTACGCTGATCGAAAAGACCAGCCATATGAAGGCCCGGAAAACGATTATGAAATCCGATCAGGATTTCAAAGTCAAAGCTGAAAAAATCCACCTTGGATAGATTCAGGACGTGGCTCCTGCACAGAAATTACCATACGTAACCCCAGGAGAGTGACGATGCCCCCCATATTCCCCGCTTCCACAACCCAGGGCGGCAACACCTTTGCCATGCCGGACGTCTGCCTGACGCCGGCCCCGCCGGCGCCCAGTCCGGTGCCCGTTCCCTATCCCAATACCGGTATGGTCAACCAGGCCAAAAAGACATCCACCAAGGTCAAGTTCACCGGCAAACCGGTTGTGACCAAAAAATCGGAGATATCCCGCTCCATGGGAGACGAGGCCGGCGTTAACAAGGGGGTGAAATCGGGCATGAACATGGGAAAGGTGACCTATAAAAAGGGAAGTGCCAAGGTAAAAATACAGGGACAGCCTTGTGTGCACCTTACCTGCATGTCCGCCCACAACGGCATGAGCGCCAATATGCCGGCGGGTGCCCAGGTGGCGCCCAGCCAGACCAAAGTGATCGTTTCCCCTTGAGGCGGTCGAAAAAATCACTTCACATTATCCAGACTGAGTTCCGGTGAGGGGCCCTGCCGCGACTGCGCGAGGGCGATTCATCCCTGCAGGCCAGGTCCGCAGCTGCATCTCGGGCCTTATCGGCAACCGGTTCAGGCGCAGTCTCTAAATACCACATGTGGTATGGTAACGTTCGGTTTGATACAAGATGGGGTGGGTGGCTCGACCGCAAACGATTTGGGGGCCCCAGTCCAGCATGGATGCCGGTGCCCTGATGACGGGAAACGAGCTGACGGTCACCGTAGAGAAGGGATTTTGAGAATGAAAGGTGTTATTTGAAGAAACTCTTAAACAGGGAATTGGATTTTTTGCCTTTTTTATCGGCAGTCGGCACACCGGCGTCCGAACCCTGAATATTGGGGTCGGCGTCGGTTTTGTCCAACGGCTCAGACACCACATCTTGTATTTCCGCCAGCCTTCCACCACCAAGGAACCTGAATTTGGGCCCCTGGTCGGTCAGTGCCAGCTCCCTGGGCCAGTACCGATTGCGTTCCCACCGGTCGCCCATTGATGGACACCATGCTTCTTCCCGTCAGATCCTTGGCGTAATAGTCATTCTCGTTGAAGAAAATCTGGACGTGCCGCCCGGCCAGTGCGGTGTTGGCGATCACGAAATCACACGCCGGATCGGTGCCGATGGAAACCGGCAGCAGGTTGTATGACTGAAGGGTCGGGCCGTACTGGATGACCAGCGGTGCGTTGGTGCTGATCACCGGGATTTCCAGATCCGGTCCCACGGTCAGCCCGGGTTCAGGACTTGGGGCTTGGGGACTCGATGGCGGGGCCACCGGCGGTACGACCGGCGGTGCCGCTGCCGGAGGGACCTGGACCGGTCTGGGCGTCTGCGGCGGAACCGGTGCCGCGGGTGCGGGCTGAGCCGACGGGGCAGGGGACACGGGCTGTTTTTCGGCTTCGATTTTGGTCAGGAAGCTGGCTTTGGGTCCGTTTTCGGAAAAGGTGATCACATCGCCGTCCCTGAGATACACATCGGCAATTCGCTTCCCGTTGACATAGGTGCCGTTGGTACTGGCGTCGATGATACGAAACCGGTTCCCCTGGCGTTCAATGCGGGCGTGACGCCTGGAAATGGTCGTCATGTCCTTTTCGAAACGGACCTGGCAGGAGGAGTGCCGGCCGATATGAACTGGAAATTGTGAGAAATCCTGAATCTGCCCTTTCAATGAGCCCTGTATGTGAACCAGCTGGACGGTGATATTCGGGATCTGGGGCATATGGACCCACCTGCATGTGTCGGTTATCGGGTTGTTGTTATGGCAGTGACGCAGTAGTTCTCGCACCGCGACGGCGAGCGAACCCAAAGGTATTGTCAACCCCCTGCGGTGAAGATCTCCCGCGGCTTGCAAGGATGGAAGCTTTCATTCGGTCGACTATTGCCGCAAAGATGTGATCTGTGTCAAGGGGTTTTCGTCCGTTCAAGACTCATTCCGCCGTACTTTTTTTAATCCGTTCCAGCCGGTCGTTCAACAGGGTTGCCTTCTTCAGATTCTGCCGGACATCCTTGTAGTCGGGGTCGACCGACGTGACTTTTTCCCATGAGGCAATGGCCTGCTTCAGTTTTTCCTGGCCGAAAAAAACAATGCCCTCGTTATAGTGGAACTCTTTGAAGGCTTCCATGCTTTCTTCGATATAGCGCCGGCAGTCATTACAATCCGGTTTGATGGCGATCGCTTTCTCAAAGGAGGCCTTGGCCGCCAGATAGTCCTGTTTGTTGAAAAGAATCAAGGCTTTTTGATAATTCGTCTGAAAGAGCAGGTCTGCGGTTGAAGGATCATCCGGATCGAGTGCCAGAGCGCGTTCAAGTGTTGAGACGGCCCTGTCGTATTGGTTGCTGTTGAACTGCTGTTCCCCCTTGGCCCTCAATGCATCGGCTTCCATCGTCCGGCATGCGTCCAGAAGGTCATTGCAGTCCCGGCAGTTGTCGTCGTAGTCAAGGGCCGTGGTGATGGCCGTCTTGGCCGCATCAATCCGATTGGCCGCGAGGTGCTCTCTGCCCAGGGCGACATATGACCGGGAAATATAATCGATCGCCACGGCATCGTCCGGGGCGGCACTGAGAACCTTCTGCAATTCAACGATGGTTTCATCGTATTTTTGTTCATTGAACAGGGATATGCCTGTTTCCCGATATTCCGACACCTGGTCCACCGGCTCCGACACCTCCTGCTGAAGGGTATCAGGTGATTCAGGAGCCGGTTCCGATGTGGGGGCAACGGGTTCAGATTCATCGGTTTCAGGCGCATAAGCGACATCCGGGACCGGTTCGGCGGCCTCGGGCAGGTAAGGTTTTTCCGGGGCTGCCGCCGCCGGGCTTTCCAGCCGCGGCACTTTCACTTTTTGTCCGACCTTGACGCTGGTGGGGTCGGCAATGCCATTATATTCGGCAATGACATGGAACAATTTGACATCGCCGTAATACATCTTGGCGATTTTGGACAGGCTTTCCCCCGGCTGGATCTGGTGAAGGGTGTACTCGCCTTCGACCATGGCCGGAGATGTTGAAGGGCCGGCGCTGATCCGATTCAGGTCTTCAACCGTTACACCGTCGATGGCCGGAACCATGATTCGCTGGCCGACCCTGACCTGGGTGGCATCTGACATGTTGTTGAAATTGGCGATATGGTGATATTTTTTATAATCGCCGTAATACTTGAGAGCCAGTTTGGAGATGCTTTCCCCCGGTGCAATTTGATGGGTGATGAACTTTTTTCCACCCGCCGGTTGGCGTTGTTGAAGCATGGCGGCGGCCTTTTCATGGTCCGGCCGGTATCGGAGCGCCTTTAAAAATTCTTTTTTGGCCAGGTCCCACTTGCCTTTGTCCCTGAAACGGAGGCCGGCCTGATAATGGGTTTCAGCCAACCGGTCCAGTTCTTTTTCGAGCCGTTCAATGCTGTCGATGATGATCGTTTCATCGGGCTCGATGGTACCGGCCAGCTTGTACTGCTCCAGTGCCTCCACCAGGTTCCCCTGAGCCTCATAGGCGTGGGCCTGTTCGATATAGGCATTGGCCTGTTTGTCCTTCTCCCGGGGCGCCTGGGGCGTTTGACATCCCCACATGATCAGCAGAAGCAGTCCCAACCCGATACATAGGTGTTTGCGATTCATGGCATGCTCACTTTAGTGGATAGTAGTTAAACGTTTTCAAACGGGAGGCAAAACGGTTCATGTCCCGCTTTAATATCTGGTCGCGTTTCAGTAAAAAAGGATCGGCGAAAAACGGGTTGCTTCCCCGGTCCACGGTCACCGCGATTTTGTACCCGGCCTGACGGGCCAGCGACACCACCGTCTGGTTTCGCCGGCCGAAAGGGTAGGAAAATATCAAGGTGTCCTGGCCGAGCTTCGCATCAATGACCTGCTTGGACCGGAATATTTCCTTTTTCAGTCGGGCCAGGTAGGCCTCGCCGTCCTCGTTCTTTTTCTGTTTGGAAAGATCGCTGTGGGCCACTGAATGGGAGCCGATGTAAAATCCATTTTGCTTCAATTCCCGCAACTGGTCCCATGTAATGGCCTTGCTGGACACCCCCACGTAATCCAGGTAAATGAACAGGGTCGCCGTGAACCCGTATTTCTTTAGGATCGGGTAGGCCACATTATATACCGAGCGATAGCCATCGTCCACGGAAATCATGACCGCATTTTTGGGGATCGGCTGGCGATAATCCAGAAACGCCGCCAGTGCTTCAGGGCCGATCACCCGGTAGCCATTTTCCTTGAGATACCGAAGCTGCCGTTCAAAGACGTCCGCAGGCATGCACAGCGGTGAATCACACGACGGGGCAAAACGGTGATAGCACAGTATGGGAACGGTCTGGTACCCTTCCGCGGTGATGCCGGCACGGTTGGGGATCACCAGGGGAACCACAATGAATTGCTCGGGCTGAAATGCCCCTTTGGGGTTGGCGTCTTCCACCATCCAGGCCAACTGCCCTTCACCCAGGTATTTTTCGGCAAGCATTTCTGGTGTCTCACCGGGTTTCAGGCGATGGAGAATGCGCTCCTCGGAACGGTACACGTCGGGCCGGGAAAACAGGGGGGCGGCGCCTGGTCGAGGTCCGGCGCAACCCGCCAAAACGGCGAGCCCGATGACAAGCGAGAGGAAACCGGCATACAGGCGTGCGGGGCGTGAGCCAATCGGGTCCATGGTTGAAACTCCGGTGTCAGCTGAGAAAAACCGCGAGAACCAGCGTCGTTGTGGAAAGGGACTCACGCTGTTCTATCTTCCAAGAATATCCTTGCCTTACCTATCATAGCCACCTCCACAATTCAATAGCCGACGCCGGTGCAGTCAATTCCGACCCGGATCCATCTGAAAGCCTGCGATCCCATGTCCATCGCCGTTGGTCAATGGCCCGGCCGGTGGGGATGGTTACCCGGGGCAAGGGGCGCAAATTGGCTGCTGTACTGGAGAAGTCGCTTGACAATCCACTGGTATCATAATACTTTTAGCTCCATTCGAAGCAGCGGCAGACCGTGGCGTATTGGCCCGCCAGACCCTTTGGCGAGCCGGCCTTTCCAGATCCTGAAATCGCCGTGCCCGACGCAACCACCCACTGATTCCAAGCTCCGAGGTAAGCTGACGTGAAGCCTGAAAACAAGACCGGACGGATTAAAAAGACCCGATGGTTTACCTGCCTGTTCATCTGGTGGGTCGTGGCCGTTTTTTTTTACCTGTTCATTGCCGCCAAGGAAAACAATCTGGTGGAGCGGGTCCGGGACAAAGGGATTCAAACTGTCCTGAACAGCGCCCAGCAAGCCGGGCTGCCCCTGCTTGAGCGGGATGTCCAGGCCCTGACCCGGCTGACGCAGGACGTCCACCGAATGAAAGGCGTGGTCAATGTATCCATCATTGATCACAAAAACAAAATCATCGCCTACAGCAATCCCGACCAGCTGTTGCGGATGCCGTCAAAAGCGTTACCATTGAAGGACGGCGTCAGTTTCTGGCCCCATACCCTGGACGATGGCACCGGTGCGGTCTGCTTTTCTACCGACATCATCTATGCCGGCACCAAAATAGGTGCGGTTTTTCTGGCAATGGATGCCGGTGGCTCCGCCGGATTGACCTCGGGGTTTTTTTTATCGGCGGTGATTAGTTTTCTGCTGATCATATTTGTTCTGCTGGTCGTGGATTTTCATGGTGTCAGGCCGTTGAAGGCGGCCATGCAGGAGCGCTTTCGTGTCTGGGCCTACGCTGACGGCCGCTTGCAGGATGACCGGGAACTGATTTGCCCGGTGTGTGGCAGCCACAAGCCGCTGAATCCTTCATTTTTGCTTCAGGCCAACCTGGACCGGTATCCGGTCGTCCGGTCGGCGCGAAAGGAGAATGGATCCGCTCAGTTGCTGATTGACAAAGGGATCAATTTGCGTGAAATTTCGCGCCGTGAGGACCTCGGCTGGCTCCGGCGGCAGATGATCCACAGATGTGCAGACATCATCAAGAAACTGGCCGGTGATTAAGGGCTTGCGGAAAAAAAACTTCGCAGAATTGGCGCTCGGATTGGGTTCAGGCCTGGCCGATCCGAGGGAGCAAAACCACAGGGACAGTGAACTCTTTCGCGGATTTTGTGAGTAAGGCATCGGCCAGAGAGGGGCGGAATCCGATATGCGGAAATGGGAAGTTTTTTTTCCGCAAGCCCTAAGACGTGCCGCGACAATGAATCGACCGGATGGCAAGGAGAGTGAGCATGCCCGTGGGTGAGAAAGCGTCGACAACCATGATGTGGATGAAGCAGTTGTCCACCACAACCATCAACTCCGTTTCCAGCAGGCTCAAGGCATTCATGTCCGGATCCCCGTTCAAACGGCATATCGCCGTCGGCGTGGCCGTCTGGATCGTCCTCAATCTGATCGTGTTTTTCATTTACCAGGGGAAGATCGATACCGCGGAAAAGTCGTTTTACAACAAGGGAATCGATCTGGCCCTCGGCCTTTCGGACAAGAGCAGTTCCCCGATTCTGTCGACCGACATTCTCTCATTGAACGTTGCCATTCGTGAAATGATGGAGAACCCGGAAATCCTTTTCACGGCCATACTGGACCATCAGGACAAAATCCTTGCCCATTCCGACCCGGTTAAGATCAACCGGCAGATGGAACCGGTGCAAGGGGAAGCCCCCGTTGAAACGATCAATGGCGTTCAAATCGTTTCGGGAAAAGACGATGATCAGACCCCGGTCATCGTTTTCAGAAACGACGTCACCTATTCCGGGGTGAAAATAGGGAAGGTGGCCATTGGCTGGGGGGGGGGGAAGCTGGCATCGGCGGTCGAGTCCTACCGCCTTTACATGGTGCTGTTTATGCTTGCCAGCCTGGCCGCTGTTGCCGCGGCCTTGATTCTGGTGGAGCGAACCCTGAAAAAAAGAAAAATGGCCATGGAAAAAGCCATGGCGGGGATGACCCGAATCGGGCCTTACCTGCTGACCCGCAAAATTGCCCAGGGCGGCATGGCGGAGCTTTATCTTGCCGATTATCTGCGGGAAGACGGTTTCAGGAAGACGGTTGCGGTTAAAAAGGTGCTGCCCCATCTGGCGGACAATCGCGATTTCATCGATATGTTTATCCGGGAGGCCCGACTGGCTGCGCTCCTGCAACATCCCAACGTGGTCCAGATCGCCGATTTCGGAAAAATACAGAATGCCTACTTCATTGCCATGGAATATGTTAACGGAAAGAACCTGGCGGAAATAATGGGCTTTTTGAAAAAGGGCCTGCCGGTGGATATGGCGGTGTTTCTGGTATTAAAGATCAGCAATGGCCTGCAGTATTCCCACTCCCGGAAAGACGATAAGACCGGCACACCGCTGAACATCGTCCACCGGGATATCAGCCCGCAGAATATTCTCATCTCGCTGAACGGCGAAGTCAAACTCAGCGACTTTGGCATCTCCAAAGCCACGTCGGAGCCGTCTTTGACCCAGGCCGGTGTCATCAAGGGCAAACTTTCCTATCTGTCCCCCGAACAGGCCATGGGGCAGGACGTGAACCACCAGATCGACATCTACGCCCTCGGACTGGTTTTTTATGAAATCCTGTCGGGCAGCCGTCTGTATCGATTCGCCAACGACATTGAGGCCATTCGTACCATTCCGCAGATGACCATCCCGCCGATTATCACCAGGCGTCCGGATATTCCCCAGGGGCTGAACGATATCGTCATGAAGTGTCTGGAAAAATCAACCGTCAAGCGATACCAGACTGCCCAGGAGCTTCACGACGATCTGTTGAAGCTCAAAAACCACCTGGGCATTACCTACGATGCTTCGGACCTGGCGCTGTTCATGCGGGGAAACTTTGAAGAACCGGAGCCTGAACCCGTTGTCTGAGCAGTGTTGCCGGCAGCAGGGCCTCAGTGGTGCCTGCACGCAGCGGGAACGTCCCGGACGGCTTTTCCGAAACTCGATTCGATCTGAAAGGTGAAACACAGGTGCCACAGGACTCGCCGATGATCACTTACCACGGTGCTACGGACGTCGGAAATGTCCGTGCCAACAACGAAGATGTCTTTTACGTCTGCGAAGCATGCCACTACTGCCTGGTTGCCGACGGTATGGGGGGGGCCGCGGCAGGAGAAGTCGCCAGCCGGATTTTTGCGGACACGGCCAAAGCCGTATTTGCAGGCCATGACGGAAAGTCCGAAGAGAACACCATTGCCCGGGTGCAAACGACCTTCAAGCTGGCCAACGATAAAATTCTCAAGCACGTCGGAAGCCACCCGCATGATCAGGGAATGGGGTGCACCGCCGAATTGCTGGCTTTTTCCCAGGGACATTTTATTATCGGGCATGTGGGGGACTCCAGAACCTACCGGCTGAAAAACGACACCCTCAAGCAACTGACCAAAGACCACTCGCTCGTTCAGGAACAGCTGGACCAGGGGATCATTACCCCTGAGGAAGCCCGGCGGCACGCCATGCGGAACGTCATTCTCAGAGCCGTCGGGGTCAACGATACCGTTGCCCTGGATATCCTTAAAGGGAAGCAGCATTCCGGAGACCTGTTCCTGTTGTGCAGCGACGGACTGACCGATATGGTCGAAGAATCGTCGGTGCTGTCAGCACTGTCTGCCGACGGGACGCTGCGCGAGCGCTCCGATGCGCTGATTCAACTGGCCAAGGATGCCGGTGGCAAAGACAACGTAACCGTTGTCCTGTCCGCCCTCGCCTGATGCGGACATTCCGATTTTTTCCCTTTCAAACGCGATCGAAGATCAAATGAAATACGGACGTTACGAAATCGTCAAAGAGTTGGGCCGGGGAACCATGGGCGTGGTTTACCAGGCGCACGACCCGCAGATCGACCGCATGGTGGCCCTGAAGGTGCTTCGATCGGACCGTGTGGTCAGCCAGGACTTCGTTCTCCGGTTTCTGCGCGAGGCCAAGGCCATCGGCCGGATATCACACCCCAATATCGTAACCGTATACGACGTGGGGCAGGACCATGACACCATTTACATCGCCATGGAATATCTGGAAGGGCGGCCGCTGAACGCGGTGATCAAAGGAAAGACCCTCCCGGTAGACGAAGCGGTGGCCCTGTGTGTCCAGGTTGCCGAGGCGCTGGGATACGCCCACGGTCGGGGCATCACCCACCGGGACATCAAACCCTCCAACATTATCCTGACCCCGGACAACCGGATCAAACTGACCGATTTCGGCATCGCCCGGATCGAGGACCCCGATGCGGCCCAGCAAACCCAGGCCGGTGACATCCTCGGCACACCGGTGTACATGGCCCCTGAGCAGGTCATGGGGCAGAAGGCCGATGGCCGGACGGATCTGTATGCCCTGGGGGTGATTGCCTATGAGATGGTGGTGGGGAAACGGCCCTTCGGCGGTGGAAATATCGCCGCTATTTTCCGGTCAATCACCCATGAACCACCAGAAGACCCGATGAAAAACGGGAATTTTGGCAACCGTGCCCTGGCCGACCTGATCCTGAAGAGCCTCTCCAAAGATCCGGCCGGCCGTTTTCAAACCGGCGATGCGATGGCGGCGGCCCTGAACCGCTGCCTGGATGCGGCGTCCCATCCTTTTGCGGAAACCGCCGCCCCACAGGAAAAAGCGGGCAGCTCAAAGAGGATCGGTCCGGCTCTGGTGCTCCTTGGCCTGTTCCTGGCAGCCGGTATCGTCGGCTATTCCCTTTTCCTCAAACCTGCAGACGACTCCGGCATTGCCGATCCTGCGGCAGTACCGGTGGCTTCTTCCATACTCGATGTCACCAGCAGTCCTGATGGTGCCCAGGTTTTTATTGATTCCACATTCAAAGGCACCACACCGGTGGATATCCCATTGGCGCCGGGCAGTTACGAAGTCCGGTTGAACCTGCCCGATTACTATGAATGGGAAGCCCGGATTCAGATCGGTGAAGAAGGTCCGACGCCGCTGCAGGTGCGGCTGGTATCCATCAACTAGTTTTTCATCAGGAGGGTTTGTCATGAAGGTCAGCCCATTGGTCATCGGGTTGCTGGCAGCCGCCGTCATCGCCGTGGGCGGGACACCCGGGATCGGCCACAGCGCCCTGCAGACCGGCAGCCGGGTGCCGGTGTTCACCTTGAAGGATATCAACGGACAGGCCTATCCGCTTTCCGGCATGAAGCGCCGGGCCATGACGATTCTGTATTTTTTCGATGCCGATTCCCGGCCCAGTATTGAAGGGCTGTTGAGCCTGGACGGGCTGGCCCGCAAATACCGGGATGCCGACCTCACCGTGTGGGCCATTACCCGGTCTTCGAAACAGAAGGTCGCCGCTTTCCAGGATCGTACGCAGACGGTTTTCCCCGTTTTATTGGACAGTGCCGGGGTCAGCGACATGTTTGATGCCCGGCGAATCCTGCCGACCGTCTGCATTGTCGGACCGGAGTTGACGATGCTCGATATTTTTCAGGGCGGCGGGAAAACCACCCAGGTGATGCTGGTCAGACTGGCCGAACGCAACCTGCAGCGCAGAAAACCAGAAATTGCCCGTGCGATTACCGAAACGGTCGAAAAATCCGACCCCGGGAATGCCCAGGCCCGAACCGTCAAAGGTTATGCCGCCATTCAGGAGGGGAACCTGGACGAAGCGGAGCAGACCTTTTATTCACTCAGTAAAGAAAAAGGCAGCAACGCCGTCCTGGGAAAAGAGGGGCTTGCCCAGGTATATAAAAACAAGGGACAGACGGAAAAATCGCTCCAGCTGGCCAAGGAAGTGGCGGCCCAGGCCGGAGACCGGCCTCTCGTGCATGTTATCAAGGGCGATCAGCTTTACCGGCAGAACAATAAGAAAGGTGCAGAGGCGGCCTACCGGGAAGGCACCAGAAAACCTGGCGGGGCGCCGTTTCAGAGAGCGGTCGCCTACAACCAGCTGGGCCGGCTGTACGCCCAGCGCGGAGATTTCGCCAAATCGCGGGAACTCTACGATCAGGCCGTCAGCATCGACCCGTATTACATCGAAGCCACCTCCAACAAAGGTCAGACGTTCGAGCAGGAAGAGCGGTGGGACAAAGCCCTGGAAACCTACCGCCAGGCAGAGGCCGTCGATAAACACGATCCCTTTATCCGGGCGCTGGCTGAAAATGCCATGCGCAGGCTCATGATTCAAAAAGATCAGATGAAGCAGAAGGAGTTGGCTGCAGCGGTCAAGAAGGTGGCCGAGCGCTACCGGCAAAACCGTTTTGAACAGGTGCCCGTCGACGACCCATGGACCTCCAGGCCAACCCGGGTCGCCTTTTTCGACCTTTCCGAGTCCGGTGGACTTTCCCAGCGTGCAGGTTTTGCAGGCCTGCTAAAGGATTATCTGGCCCGGCAGCTGGGAGCATCGGGCCGGGTGCTGGTGGTCGACAACCTGATTGTTTCAGGTGTGATGGATGAATTGGGGCTCGACCGCGATGCCCTGGCCGACAATGACATCCTTTCCCGGCTCAGTCAGGCCATGCAGGCCTCGTTGATGATCAAGGGATCGGTTTACCAGATGCCGTCCGGTCCTTTGTGCAACCTGAAAATTTTAACTTCGAAAGATCTCCGGCCCGTCGAACTCCTTGATTATCAGTTTTCGGGGGGCACCCGCCTGCAAAAGGACCTGAGCCAGATCAACCGCCGGCTGATGACCCGCATCATGGAAAAATTCCCCCTCCAGGCTTTTGTGGTCGAAGTTACCGGCAATCAGGTGCTGCTCAACCTGGGAGCCCTCCAGGGCGTGGTTGACGGCACCGTTTTTGACGTTATCGAGGAAAAGGCGCCGGTCGTTTACAAGGGAAAGCAGTTCACCCCTGAACCTGGTATGGTGGCCAGGGTGCATGTGGTGCGCACCGATGATGATTTCAGCTACGGGCACATCAAGGATCAGCGGCGACCCATCACACAGGATGACAAGCTCAGGGAGCATCCGGATGCAATGGCAACGGGCGATCAACGCTCTCGAATCTGGTAGGCCTGGCCGCGGCCATCCCCAATGGATTCCATTTTGAAAAGGCACCCCGCGCTGCGGCGGCACCGTCATCAAAAAAACGTCGGCCGCGCCAATATTTTGTTCATTGCTTCAATTGAAATCAACTGTTCATCACCTGTTCCGGATATCCCTGCCAGGCTTGAAGATACGGTCCGGTGCACTGCCGCCGGCGTTCATTCCAAGCCTGCCTGCCATTGAATCGTTGCGGTAAATTTTTGGCAAATTATTTGCATAAATATTTAACGCCGAACGCTGTTCCATTCAAACCCATTACCTGCAGGAGATTCCATGGCTGAACGTCGAAAACACAAGCGTTATCCCATGCCCCGTGGCACATTTGTCATTTTAAGAAGTAAATTGAACCCCTTGCGAAATCATGAACAGATGAGCATCGGAGAGATTGCCATGGTGCTTTACAAATCCGAGTCGGAAGCCATGGGGCAGGTCACCGAATTGAGCATTGGCGGAATCGGGTTTGATTGTGATTATAACGGTATCGCCAACACCGAAAATGTCGAACTCGATCTGTTAATGGCCGAAAAGGGCATCTATCTGCACAATCTTCCCTATGCGACCATTCCGGTCAAGTCTCCCGGTAAAGGCAGAAAAAAGCCCCTGAAATACAGGACCAACGCCGTCCGGTTCAAAAAACTCGATCCTTTGCAGAAACGCCAGCTACGGGAAATGCTGTCCCACCATGTCGCCCCGCCGATGGACAGGGCGGGGGTCGCCGAAGGCCAACCCGGGAAAGTGAAAGCATAAACGATGCCTACCATTGAGTCTATCATTGATGCGATCGATCAATTAAAACCGCTGACGGGGGTTGCCGGAAAAGTCATTGCCCTGCTGGATGACCCCGATTGCGGGTTGTCCGATTTATCCGATATCATCCGCCACGAGCCCGCGTTGACGGCCAACCTTCTGAAACTGGCAAATTCGGCCTATTACGGCCTGCCGGGTAAAATCCATGACGCCAAACAGGCCATCGTTTATCTGGGAATGTCCCAGGTTGTCGATCTGGTTCTTCTGGTCAGCTGCGCGGAGCGGTTTTCCGGATCTCACGAGGGATATGGGTTGAAAGCCGGAGAACTCTGGAAGGGCGCCGTATCGGGCGCCATCATGGCCAGTGACCTGGCCCAGATAAAAGGACTGAAACAAAAAAGTTTAATTTTCACCGGTGCCTTGCTGCGGGATATCGGTAAAGTGGTCCTGGATCAGCATATCCGTTCGGCCGCCGGAAAGATCCTGCATCGGGTAAAGACCCAGCCCCTCACGTTCCCTGAGGCGGAGCGGCAGGTTCTGGGTTACGACCATGTCCAGGTGGGCGCCATGGTGGCCAGAAAATGGCAATTTCCCGGGTCGCTACAATGTATCATCAGGTTCTACCACGCGCCCCTGGAGGCCAAGGGATGCTTCATGGAAGCATCCGTCGTCCACCTGGCCGATGCCATGTGCCGCAAAATGGAGATCGGCCCGGGAGTGGATGATCCGTTTTATCCTGGAGATGGGCGGGTTGCCCGATCATTAGGGCTGGACAATGCCGGTATTCAGGGGGTGATGGACAATTTCGGCAAGAAGATGGCGCACATCAATGCGCTTTTTGATGTTCAATAGACGCCCGGCAGCCGAGCGGCTCAAGGTCGGGGCCCCATCTGCCGGCAGGAACGTGTGTCCCCGTATTTTTTTCTATAATTGGCTAAAGAATTAACGTACAAAACCGATACTATTAATTCGAAAGTTAACGAAACAAAATTTTAAATTATTCCGGAGGTCAGAGATGGCGTACAAGATCCTTACGGTTGATGACAGTAAAACCATTCGGATGATTGTCAAAAAAGCCTTTAAACCATATAATTGTGAACTTTATGAAGGTGAAAACGGCGTGGAGGGGTTGGCCATAGCGGCCAAGGAAATGCCCGATCTCATCATCCTCGATATCACCATGCCGGTGATGACGGGCATCGAAATGCTTGGAAAACTCAAAGCCGAGGGTGATTTGAAGGATATTCCGGTGATTATGCTCACTGCCGAATCAGGCAAAGAAAACGTGATGCAGATCGTAAAAATGGGTGTCAAGGATTACATCGTCAAACCGTTCAAAGGGGAACAGTTGATCGAACGGGCCAAAAATATCCTTAAACTCAGGCCCGTGGAATAGATCCACGCCACCCGCCTGGCTAATCAACCCGATCCATTGAACACCATTGTCTGCCTTTCCGTCCGCTTTTTGGGTTGCATCCTTGGGCGAGTTCAACAAGGATGCAACGATTCATGCCATCTGAATAAGAACTGACACTTTATGCAGCTGGCTGTCGCCTCATTTTTCAGCTTTTTCCATTCCTGCCACAGGGCCAATTTCCAAACTTAAACGACGTTCGGGATTTTTGCCGAACGAATTAACGTTTTTCAAATTGTGTTTGTATATGCTATATTAAAAGACTTTGGAACAGCCTGCGGATGGTATCTTGCCCGCAGGCACAAAAAAGGAGGCGCGATGGCCTCCTGGGGTGAATCGGGGGTGGCGCGCCTGGCAGGATTCGAACCTGCGGCCTACGGATTAGAAGTCCGTTGCTCTATCCAGCTGAGCTACAGGCGCCTGAACAGACGGCATCCGTAACATACTGGCTGGTAATTGTCTACACGAAAAAGGCCTGACAACAACTGAATGCCAGCGATATGACCGGCTTAAATCGACAAATCCGGGTATTGGAATGAAAAAGAAAAAAGTTAAACCAGCGGCAGCACCCAGGAAAAAACCCGCCCCGCGGGCAAGCGGGCGGACCAGTGACAAAGCCGTTGTCAAATACGATCCGCTTCAGCGCTATCTTTCCGAGATCAGCAGGTACAATCTGTTGACCCGGGAGGAAGAGGTTTCCCTGGGGAAGCGGGTTCAGGAGCAGGGAGATCAGGACGCAGCCTACCGCCTGGTGACGTCCAACCTTCGGTTGGTGGTAAAAATCGCACTGGAATTTCAACGGGTATGGATGCAGAACCTGCTGGACCTGATTCAGGAGGGCAACATCGGCCTGATGCAGGCCGTGAAAAAGTTTGATCCCTATAAGAATGTCAAGTTTTCCTATTATGCTTCCTTCTGGATCAAAGCCTATATTCTGAAGTTCATCATGGACAACTGGCGGCTGGTCAAAATCGGCACCACTCAGGGGCAGCGCAAACTCTTTTTCAAGTTGAAAAAAGAAAAGCAGAAACTGATCGATGAAGGGTTTGACCCCAAACCCAAACTGCTTTCCCAGCGGTTGGGCGTTTCCGAACGAGAAATTGTGGACATGGATCAACGACTGGACGGGTGGGATATCTCTCTGGATGCGCCGCTGAAAGAAGATTCTGACACGGAGCGGATCGAATTTATGAGCACCGAATCAGAATCGGCCGAAGAAACCGTGGCCAAAAAAGAGATGTCGTCTCTGCTCAACCAGAAAATTTCCGAATTCAGGACCCAGATGACCGACCGGGAATTGGAGATATTCGACAAACGGATTTTTTCCGACACGCCGGTTACCCTTCAGGAGATTGGCGATAAATACGGCATATCCCGTGAAAGGGTGCGGCAGGTCGAAAAAAATGTGGTCAAAAAGATGAGGGATTATTTCAAAAAGGAAATTCCCGACTTTGAAACCTACACGGAAGGTGTTTCCTGATCGCCCCCCCCTGTTGCGACAAACCGCCTGATTCAATTGCATGTCATCGGTTGAAAGGACCGCCCGCCGGATTGCTTTCGGGGGGGGCGAGTTGAAGGGTATAAGATGAAATTACCGGTCGTTAAGCTATTTTTAATCATGTTTTTGCTTATGTTTACAGCCGGGTGCGCCCTGACGACAATGGGGTCACGGTCTTCGGATCGGACAGCCGCGGTGGACCGGCGCAAACGGCCGGTGAATGCCTATTACCTGTTTTCGGAAGCGCATTTGAGCCTGAAAAAAGGAGATGTGGATCGCGCCATCGAAAACATGCAGCGGGCAATGGCCCTGGATCCGCAGTCGGCCTATTTGAAACGGGAACTCGCCGGATTCTGGTTGTTGAAAAAAGACACCGCATCGGCGCTCAAGCTCCTGGACGACGTGCTGGCCAGTCATCCCGACGATGTCGACGCGCTGATTCTGGCGGGTCGGATCCACCAGAATCTCAACCAGCCGGAAGCGGCCATAAAGGCCTTTTCCCGGGTCATCGCCCTGGATCCATCCCAGCAGAATATCTACCTGCAACTGGGGGGCATGTACATGGATCAGGAGCAATATCCCCAGGCAAAGCAGGTCTACGGGCAACTGGTCCAACATTTTCCAGGCGCCTATGCCGGTTATTTTTTCCTCGGCCGGATCAGTGCCATCGACGGTGATCGCAAAGCGGCCAGGGCCTATTTCGAAAAAACCCTGACCCTCGAACCCGACCTGGTGGAATCGCGTTTTGAACTGGGAGCGCTCCACGAAGCCGACCACAATTACCAGGAGGCCGCGGCTGCATATGCAGACATCCTGGGGCAGGATCCCGACAACATTCAAGCCCAAATGGCCCTGGGGCAGGCATACGAGCGGCAGGGGCTGAAGCAGGACGCCCGGCAGATCTTCACCTCCCTGGGGACCCGGAGCCTGTCCGATCAGGCCGTGGTGAGGGTCCTGGTCAGAGACTACCTGGATGCCCGTAAATTCGACGCTGCCGACACGATCATTCAGGGCATGCTCACGGGGGGGGCGGACAACCCGGATCTCAACTATCTGGCGGGCGTGGCCCTGGATGGCATGGGGAAAAAGAATGCCGCCATCGCCCAGTTGAAGCGAGTGGCGCCGGGTTCGCAGTTTTTCCAGAACGCGGCCGTTCACGCGGCCCTGCTTTACCAGGAGATGGACAAACTCCAGGCGGCCGTCGATTTCCTTCTGGACACCATCGAAAAAGATCCTCAAAATCCTGAATTCTTCCTCTACCTGGGGTCTTTTTACGAGCAGATGGAGACCTACGGAAAGGCTGAAAAAGCCTTGAAAGACGGTCTTGGCCTGGATCCCATAAATTCCCGGCTCTATTTCCGCCTTGGGGTGGTTTATGACAAATGGGGCCGGAAGGACGACTCCATCGCCGCCATGCGGCAGGTCCTCCGTTTTGACCCCGCCAACGCCAATGCCCTGAACTATCTGGGCTACACCTATGCCGATATGGGGATCAATCTGGATGAAGCCGAGCAACTGATCAGAAAAGCCCTCGAACAGAAGCCCGGAGACGGATATATTACCGACAGTCTTGCCTGGGTTTTTTTCAAACGGGGTGAATATGAGCAGGCGTTGCCGTTACTGGAGCGCGCCGCCAGCCTGGTTCCAGACGATCCCATTGTCAAAGAACATCTGGGAGATGTGTACAGCAAGCTCGGCATGACGGAAAAGGCGCTGCAGAGCTATCGTCATTCCATCGCAAACGGACATTCCGACAAGGCGGCCGTGGAAAAGAAAATCCGGCTGTTGACACCATGATCCGGGCGGTCTTCGCGTTTTGGCGGCGGTCTTCCGACCGGTTTCCTTCCCTTGCCATGGGGCCGGCTGCAGTTATCCTGATCCTGGCGGCATGGCTGCCGTCCGCCTGCACACGTTTTATCCCGCCGGAAATTCAGCCGGATATACCGGCTGAACGGGTCAAGGCCGCACTGGTGACGGCCAATACCGGTTTGACCGGTTTCAGATGCGTGGCAAAAATAACCCTTTCCGAACCGAACCGTCCGAAACAATCCTTTCGTGCGGCCGTGGCAGGCCAATTGACCGATCATCTGAGAATAGACATGTTTGCGCCCTTTGGTGGGTCGGCCGGTACCGTCAGCAGCGACGGAAATCATCTGTTTCTCGTCGCCTACCCATCCCGTGACTACCATAAAAAGCGGATCGGAAACGGCAGCCTGCGGCGGATTATAAAGGTCGATGTCACCGTGGGGGACCTGCTTGAATTGCTTGTGGGGCGAATTCCCCTGGACACGGCCCTGTCCGCCCGGTTGATTCCCGATGATGGGGCCACCCGGACCCGTCTGGCCCTGATCGATCGTTGGGGCCGGACCCGACAGGAAATTACCCTCGATGAGGCCTTGCATCCCGTTCGAGCGGTGTGGTTCGACGTTCATCACCATCCGATTCGATCCCTGGTGGTGTCCGGGCGGCAGACCATTGACGGATTCGTTCTTCCCTCCCAGATTGATTTATCTGCTGAATCCGGGCAGCGGGTGTCGGTTGCACTGCAACGGTATGAAGCCAATGTCCGCTTCGATGAAAGCCTGTTCAAGCTGGACCCGCCGCCATCTTGAGGTGATGTATGCGTTTTGCGACGGATGCCACACTCGGAAAACTGGGGCGGCACTTGCGAACAGCCGGATTCGATACCCTGTGCCAGCACCAAAACCGGTGCGGCGATTTTTTCAATACCATTGACGGTCAGCGTATCATCTTGACCCGCACCATGGCGGTGAGGCAGAAGTTCAAGCATCGTCACCTGCTGTTTATCCGGGACAACGATCCCCTGCGGCAGATGATGCAGGTGGTGCGGGAACTGGGCGTCCAACCAAACGATCTCCGCCCTTTCAGCCGATGCATCGCCTGCAACACGGCTATTGCCCCGCTGGACAGGGATGAGGCAAGGGGGCGGGTGCCCGACTACGTATGGCAACGCCACCGCGCCTTTCATCGGTGCGACAGCTGCCGGCGGATATACTGGGCCGGAAGTCATCGCCAGCGGATGGGCAAGCGGCTCGACGCTATTTTCAAATAGAAAGAAGAAACAAACATGAGTGCTGAATTTTCGAAAAACGGTGAGTGTGGTGCCGGCGGATGCGGGCGTCAGGGGGCAGCAGACCCGCAGGACCGGAACATCGGCGATGCCCTTTCCAGAATAAAAAACAAACTGATCGTCATGAGCGGAAAAGGTGGTGTCGGAAAATCCAGTTTTTCCACCAACCTGGCCGTGGCGCTGGCCGGGCGGGGCTTTTCGACGGGACTGCTGGACGTTGACCTTCACGGTCCCAGCATTGCCGGTATGCTTGGCCTCAACGGGTTGCTGGATATCAACGACAACCAGCAGGTGATTCCCAAATCGGTGGGAGACCATTTGAAGGTGGTTTCCATGCAGTCTTTGATGACGGACCCCGATCAGGCGGTCATCTGGCGGGGGCCGGCCAAGACGGGGATCATCCGGCAGTTCATCGGCGAAGTTCGCTGGGGATCTCTTGATTTCCTTGTCGTTGATTCCCCGCCGGGCACCGGCGACGAGCCCTTGAGCGTCGCCCAGACCATTACCGGCGCCAAAGCCCTGATCGTTACCACCCCACAGGATGTGGCCCTGGCCGATGTGCGCAAGTCCATCAATTTCTGTCGGACCGTCAATCTGGAACTGGTGGGGCTGGTGGAAAACATGGGACCTTTTGCCTGCCCGTGCTGCGGAGAAACCGTCGAGCTGTTTAAAAGCCGGGGCGGTCGTCTCACCGCCGAAACCATGGGCGTGAACTTTCTGGGGACACTGCCCTTCGACCCGCAGGTGGTCAAGAGCTGCGATGAGGGCTCGCCCCTCGCCGCAGGGGACAACCGGGGACCATTCATGGCGGCTCTTGACGATGTCGTTCGGGCCATTGTCGGCAGATTGTAGCCGTGGCACGGCAGGTTCTGGCCCTGGAGGCACGCTTGCGGTCATGTCGCAATGTCCGAACCATCGGGGTGCGCCCCAATTTTACGGATTACAGCGAAAGGGAGGCGCAGTGGATTCGGGAGGCCGATAAAATATATTATCCAACTGTATTTTATGCGGATTTGTTTGATTCCGTCGGCAAGCTGACGTTCCCCAGCTATCATACCTACAAATGCGTCCAGGACAAAATCAAGCAGAGCGCCCTGTTTCAGCTGGCCGGTCTTCCCCATCCACGGACCCGTGTGTTTTACGGCAGCCGCCAGAAATCAAGCATTTCCAAACACTTCACCTTTCCGTGCATTGCCAAAGAGCCTCGTGGGTCGGCCATGGGACGCGGCGTCTTCCTGATCCGGAACGACACTGACCTGGAGGCCTACACCCATGATCGCCACGTGGCCTACATTCAGCAGTACCTTCCCATCGACCGGGATATCAGGGTCGTCGTGGTTGGCGGCCGGGTGATCCATGCGTACTGGCGCATCGCCGGAGACGGCGAGTTTCGAACCAATGTGGCGCTGGGAGGCCGCATCAGCCTGGATTCGGTGCCCGAGGCGGCCCTCTCCCTGGCCCTTCGGGCTGCCGGTGTCTGCGGGTGGGATGATGTCGGGCTGGACATCTGCTGTCACGAGGGACGTTATATCCTGCTGGAGGCCAATATGAAATACGGGAAAGAGGGGTTCCGTGCGGCTGGAATCAATTATTATCAGGTAATGGAGAAAATGATCGACGATGGACAAATCTGATGTATTCACCATTCCGCCGGTATTGGACCGTCTCAAATTATCCCTGAACGACAGGGAGCGGGAAATCTTTTCGCCGGCTGCGACCTTCAGTGTCGCGGGAGTCAGGCGCCAGCCCATCGTCGATACGGAGGCCGGATATCGGCAGGCCTTTTCGCTGGATGCCGATCGGATTCTTCACAGCCGGGCATACACGCGCTACATCGACAAAACTCAGGTCTTTTACCTGATTTCCAACGACCATATCACCCACCGGGTGCTGCATGTGCAGCTGGTTTCCAAGATCGCCCGCACCATCGGCCGGTTTCTGCGGCTCAACGAAGACCTCATCGAGGCGGTCGCGCTGGGGCACGATATCGGCCATACGCCATTCGGCCATGAAGGCGAGCGCTACCTGTCCGAGTTATGTCAGCAGGCCGGTATCGGCAATTTTCTGCACAACGTCCAGAGCATTCAATTCCTGGATCGGCTGGAGCGCAAGGGCCGGGGATGGAACCTGTGCCTGCAGACCCTGGACGGTATTCTCTGCCATGACGGCGAGATCCATAACCAGCTGCTGGCACCCGATCCCGATAAATCGTTTGCCACCTTCGAAGCGGAGGTCACGGCCAAGAAGACCGACCCGGAATACCGGCTCATTCCCATGACAACGGAAGGCTGCGTTGTTCGGATGGCCGACACCATTGCCTACATCGGCCGGGATCTGGAGGATGCCATCCGCCTGGGCATTCTCGACCGCGGTGATATCCCCCCATCCATCGTCAGGATTCTGGGCAACACCAACGGCACCATTGTCTATCGTCTGGTGACCGATGTCATTCAGAACAGCCACGATAATCAGTTTGTGGCGTTCAGCCCGGAGATTTCCGATGCATTGAAAGTTCTCAAAAAATTTAATCTGGAACGCATCTACATGAACCCCAGGAGCAAGATCCATTCGGCAACCATCCGGCGGCTTTTTACCATGCTTTTCGAGATGCGTCTGGAGGAACTGGAAACCGGCGACCGCGGGTCAGATATCTTTACCCGGTTTCTGGCGGACATGTCTGAGTCCTACATGGCCGATCACAGTCCCCCTGAAATCGTCCGTGACTATATCGCCGGAATGACCGATCGTTATTTTTTGCACCAGTTTCCGGAACGCCTGCGACCCAGGACCCAGCTCTGAAAAAAGGACGCATCGGGTTGATGAAAAAGCAAACCGGCCACCAACCGCCTTCACCGGCCAGCTATCGTGAGCGGACCTATCGCCGTCTCGTGGGTACGGAAGGGTTGCAATCCTTTCAGGTGATCTGCCAGGAGACGGACCTGATGATCCAGGCCGACCGGCTGCTTGAAGCACGCGCCCGTGAACAGACGCTGGCATGCCGGGGGCACATTGAAGGGTACATCAAACAATATCCGCGTTTTGCGACCACGCTGGCGCCCTGGTATGAACCGGTGGCCGCGCCTGACGTGGTTCGGGACATGATCCGTGCCGGTCGTGCCGCCGGGGTGGGGCCCATGGCGGCCGTTGCCGGTGCCGTGGCGGAAAACGTGGGGCGTAGACTGCTCGATTTCAGCAGGCGGGTGGTGGTGGAAAACGGGGGGGATGTCTTCCTGAAAACCGATTTGCCGGTCGTGGCCGGTCTGTTCGCGGGGCGTTCCCCCTTGAGCATGAAAGTGGGCATCCGGCTGCCGGATGCAGGCCGCGGCATCGGTCTGTGCACCTCCTCGGCAACGGTGGGGCATTCCCTGTCCGCCGGAAGCGCCGATGCCGTCTGCGTGGTCGCCCGTTCCTGTGCCCTGGCAGACGCCGCGGCCACGGCCATCGGCAACCGGATACATTCGCCCGGGGATATCAAACCGGCCATTGCCTTTGGCAGGCGGATTGCCGATCTGTCGGGAATCGTGGTGGTAACAGGCCCTGAAATGGGGGCATGGGGGCAGATTGAGCTGGTTCCTCTGGAAGGAAAAAAAGGTTGAGTTTTAGGGTGGAAAAGTATAGAGATGCTTGATAATCAAAGGGTTTCATGGACGGGAACATTGCCTTGGCCACAAGGACCGCAAGACCCGGCGAGACATTCAGCCAAACCCACAACGGAAACCAAGTGGAGGAGAAATACGCAATGAAAAAGGTGAAAATCGCCTTCTGGATCATCGTCTTCGGCTTTGTCGGGCTGGTCATTTTTCAAAACAAAGGTTTTTTCATGTCCGAAAGCCAGCTGATGTTCAACCTTGGCTTTTTTTATTATGAGACACCGTTTCTGGCCAATGCCGTTTTCTTTGTGGCTTTTTTCCTGATAGGCATTTTGATCTCCTATTTCATCAACCTGTTCAAACATTTTACGGACGCAAAAATTATCAAGACCCTCAAGGCAAAAGAATCCAGCCTTGTGGAAACCGTAACCGCCCTGGAGAAACAGCTGTCCGTTCAACAAAGTGAAGCTGAGTCCCTGTCGGCCACACCCGTCGAAGGTCAACCCGTGGAAGTGGCTGCTGAAGTGAAATGATCCGGATCGTGCCGTCGGCCACGGCGAATATGAAAACGTGTCCCGTCATCCGCCTGCCTTCCCGGGTGGTCGCCTCCGTCACCCGCCGCCGCATTATCCAAAACAGATATAAATTATTTCCGATTTAATGGCCCCTGTTAAAGCGACACCCATGATGCAGCAATACCTCTCCATCAAGGAGCGGTACCCGGATGTTCTCCTGTTCTACCGCATGGGTGACTTCTTCGAGATGTTTTTTGAAGATGCCCGGCTGGCCTCGCGTGAGCTGGAAATCACCCTGACCTCCCGCAATAAAAATGATGATGCCCCGATTCCCATGTGCGGGGTGCCCTACCGGGCTGCCCAGGGGTATATCGCCCGACTGATTGAAAAAGGCTACAAGGTGGCCATCTGCGATCAGGTGGAAGACCCCAGGGCAGCAAAGGGCCTGGTCAAGCGCGAGGTGGTTCGGGTCGTGACCCCCGGGATGATCATCGAGGATGAACTGCTGGATGAAAAAGCCAACAATTTCATACTGGCCGTGTCCAGGCACCAGCAGACGACCGGTCTTGCCAGCCTGGATATTTCCACGGGAAGTTTTCGTCTCACCGAAACGGCGGATGTGGCCGCAATTATCGATGAAATCAGACGGGTTGCCCCCCGTGAGATCCTGATTCCCGAATCCCTGAAGGCCGATGGCGCTTTTGCATCCTTTTTCGATGCCGCCCCCGATTATGCCGTTACCGTCATGCAGGACCGGTCCTTCGAGTATGCCGGCAGCCGCCAACGGCTGCTGGAGCAATTCGACACGCTTTCACTGGAAGGGTTCGGATGCGCTTCCATGAAGGCCGGCGTGGGTGCGGCCGGCGCATTGATCCACTATGTGAGTGAGACCCAGCGCCAGAAGATTGAACACCTGTCTGCGGTCCAGACCTACTTTCTGGGGAAGTTTCTCGTGGTGGACGACCAGAGCTGCCGGAATCTTGAACTGTCGGGAAATATCCGCACCGGCAGCCGGCATGGGACCCTGCTGGGCATTCTGGACCAGACGGTCACGGCAATGGGCGGCCGGCTGCTGGCCCACTGGCTGCGTTATCCGCTGCTGGAACCGGAAGCCATTCAGTCCCGGTTTGACGCGGTGGCTGAAGCCGGCGAACAGATGCAGGCGCGCAGGGACCTGCGGGAGCGCCTCAAGCCCGTCCGGGATCTCGAGCGACTGGGCGGCAAGCTTTCCATGGGGCACGGCAACGCCCGCGATCTGACCGCTCTGAAGGGATCCATCCAGGCCCTGGCCGGCATTTTCGACACCCTTTCCCGTTTTTCAGTCCCCTTGTATGCCTACGACGGTGATACCGCTGCGCTCGATGAACTGGCCGGCCTGATCGATCGCGCCATCCGCGAAGATGCCCCGCCGACGATCACCGAAGGGGGGATGATCCGAACGGGATACGATCAGGAACTGGACGAGTTGATCCGTATCAGCCGGGATGGCAAAGGGTGGCTGGCGGAGCTGGAGGCCAAGGAGCGGGACGCCACCGGAATCAATTCCTTAAAAGTACGCTTCAACAAGGTCTTCGGCTACTACATCGAGGTCCCGCGCGCCCACAGCCAACGGGTTCCCGATCACTATGTGCGCAAACAGACCCTGGTCAACGCAGAGCGCTACATCACCGACGATCTGAAACATTTCGAATCCCGGGTACTGGGCGCCGAGGACCAGCGGGCCGCCATGGAGCAGGATATTTTTATGGCCCTCCGGGATCAGGTCAAGGCCCACCACGGCGGTATTCAGGCGATCGCCCGCTTCGTTGCCCGGGTGGATTGCCTGACCACGTTCGCCGAGGTCGCCCAGAACAACGGCTATCATCGACCGGACATCAACACCGACGGCGTCATTGACATACACGACGGGCGTCATCCGGTGGTGGAACAGCTGATCACCGGCGAGCGCTTCGTGCCCAATTCCATCGTTATGGACAACCGGGAGAATCAGGTCCTCATCATTACCGGCCCCAACATGGCGGGAAAATCCACCGTGCTGCGCCAGGTGGCGCTGATGACCATCATGGCCCAGATGGGATCTTTTGTGCCGGCCCAGCAGGCCAATATTGGCATTACCGACCGAATTTTCACACGGGTGGGGGCCCTGGACAACCTGTCTGCCGGGCAGAGCACCTTCATGGTGGAAATGCAGGAGACCGCCAATATCGTGAACAACGCCACGGCAGACAGCCTGGTGATCCTGGATGAAATCGGGCGCGGCACCTCTACCTATGACGGGTTGAGCATCGCCTGGGCGGTGGCGGAGTACCTTCACGGTCTCAACGGAACCGGTACCCGAACCCTTTTTGCCACCCACTATCACGAACTGACCGACCTGGAGAACCAGCTTGACCGGGTGAAAAACTACAACATCGCCGTCAAGGAGTGGAACGACGAGATCATTTTCTTGAGAAAACTGGTCAAAGGGGGTACCAATCGCAGTTACGGCATTCAGGTCGCCCGTCTGGCCGGGATTCCCGAACCGGTGATCAGGCGTTCCAAAAAAATCCTTGCCAGGATCGAAGCCGGAAAACATCTTGCGGCGGGTGAAAAGGATGAGGCCGGCGCCGGAAGCGGGAAAAAAGACGGACACGTGCAGCTGGGGCTGTTCAGTCCCGCGGAGCGAAAGCTGGTGGAAGCCATCCAGATGCTGGATGTGAGCCGGATGACACCCCTGGAAGCGCTGAACACGCTAAACGAATTGCAGATCAAGTCACAATCCGTTGTGTACTGACCCATACGCCAGTGAATATGCATCAATCTGAAAACAGACCCTTCTTTTTGGCCGCCTTTCGATTGGTGGCGTTCTCGTTGATCATCAATGCCGCTTTGGTGTGCTCGGCCTGGGCGCTGACGCCCAAGCAGCAGTTTTACCGGGCTGAGAACGCCTACGCGGCGCTCAAGAAAAATATTCGCCACCAGAAATACCGGGACCGATGGCTGGCCTGTATCGAGAAATATCAGATGGTATACCGGCTCGATCCATCCGGTCCCTGGGCTGCTGCCGGACTCTACCATTCGGGCCTTTTGTATCTGGAACTGCACAAACGTTCCTACCTGCCCGCTGACCGGCAGGAAGCGGTTGACGCCTTTCGGCGGGTTATCCAGCGGTTTCCCAAAAGCCGCTACACGCCGAAATCCCGATCTCAGCTGACCAGATTGGGAAAAAAGGCACCCTCATCAGCATCGACGGCTGCCGGCGGTCATCTGAAAAAGGCGTATGCCGCCTACGACCAGCTCAAGGGCAGCGCCGCCAAACAGAAATATCGCGATCAATGGGAAAAATGTATCGACCGCTTTCAGAAAACCTACCGGTCCGACACCCGGGGCCCCCATGCGGCCGAATCGCTTTATATGATCGGCCGGCTCTACAAGGGCCTGGCAGACGTGTCTCACCGCAAGGCGGACCGGGATGCGGCCATGGATTATTTCAGGCGTGTCAAACGGGATTTTCCCGGCAGCACTTTCGCCGGTAAAGCGGGCGCCGAACTGGTCGGAACGGCAACCTCCGGTAAGGTGAAAAAAAATAAGGCTGCCGATCCCCTGGCCGATATCATTGCCGGCAGCCATTCCGATTCAAGCGCGGTCTTCCCGGATGCCGACGTTCAGCGAACCGGCCTGGTCACCGTGCAGGGGCTGCGGTTCTGGTCCAACCCCAGCTACACACGAATCGTTATCGACGCCGACCGCGAGACGCGTTTTTCCCACCGGTTGCTGAAAAAGGATCCCTCGATTAAAAAACCCCAGCGGCTCTATATCGATTTGAGTAGAAGCCGGTTGGGCAAAAATATCCAGAAATTTGTTCCCATCAACGATGAACTGCTCAGCGATGCGCGCGCCGGACAGTACACCGGCGAATCGGTCCGGATCGTCGTGGATATCAAGTCATTCAAGAACTATAAGATATTTTCTCTCAAGAATCCGTTTCGCATCGTATTGGATGTATGGGGACTGGACGCCGCCAAGCAGGCCGCCCGGCCATCCACCTCCCCGGTGAAACCGTCCACGGGAAAACTGCCGCCCGGTGCCATCGCCCGGCAACTGGCACTGGGGGTGAGCCGTATCGTCATCGACCCGGGGCATGGGGGCAAGGATTACGGGGCACCGGGTTACCTCAAAGGGGTGCATGAAAAGCATATCGTGCTTCAGATTGCCAAGCGTCTGGCCCGCAAGGTGGAAACCGATCTCAAATGCGATGCGGTCCTGACCCGCACCACCGACCGGTACCTGACCCTGGAGGAACGGACCGCCATCGCCAATACCCAGAACGCCGACCTCTTCGTTTCCATCCACACCAACGCGGTGAGAGACAAGCGGGCGTATGGCATTGAAACCTTTTTCCTGAACCTGGCCACGGACGACGATGCCATCCGGGTGGCTGCCCGTGAAAATGCGACGTCGGCCAAAAATATCAGCGATCTGGAGTCCATTTTAAACGATTTGATGCAAAACGCCAAAATCAATGAATCCAGTCGGCTGGCAGCGATGGTCCAGTCTGAGATGTGCCTGCATTTGAAACAGCGTTTCAGCCACATTCGCAGCAAGGGTGTCAAACAGGCGCCCTTTTATGTCCTTCTGGGGGCACAGATGCCGGCACTGCTCGTGGAAACATCGTTTATCTCCAATCCGCGGGAGTGCAAGCGCCTGACCAGTGCCAAATACCAGGAAGCACTTTGCGACGGCATCATTCGCGGGATTCGAAAGTATATCAAAGAGACTGGTCCCACCGCCTTCAAGTATCCGTCGGCCGGGAGGGACCAGAAAGGATAAGCATCGCCGCCACGTGGATGACCCTGCCGGCGGCAGGTGAACCGTCAACCGGAAAAAGGGAGGAGAAGGGAATCATGGCTTACGAAAATATCATTTTTGAAGCAGCCGAAGGCATTGCCACCATCACGTTCAACCGTCCTAAAGCCTTGAATGCATTAAACGGTGATCTGCTGGACGAACTCTCAGCGGCCATGGATGAAATCGTGGCTGACGAGGATATCCGTGTTCTGGTCCTGACCGGTGCGGGTGAAAAGTCTTTTGTGGCCGGGGCGGACATCACCGAACTGGCCACCTTCAACACCCTGCAGGGCAAGATGTTTGCCCGCAAAGGGCAGCTGATCATCGGCCGGATTCAGGAATTGGCCATCCCGGTGATTGCCGCGGTCAACGGGTTTGCCCTGGGCGGCGGCAGCGAGATGGCCCTGGCCTGTGATTTTATCTACGCTTCGGAAAACGCCATGTTCGGACTGCCCGAAATTACGCTGGGCATTATCCCCGGATTCGGCGGCACCCAGCGGCTGCCCCGTCTCATCGGAAGCAACCGGGCCAAGGAAATGATTTTTACCGGAAAGATGATTTCTGCCGCCGAAGCCATGGAGATCGGTATGGTCAACCGGGTTTTTCCCCAGTCGTCGCTGATGGAGGAAGCCCTGAAGACGGCGCGGGCAATTGCCGCCAAGGGCAAGGTCTCCCTCAGAGCCGCCAAGCAGGCGGTCAACAGCGGGCTCAATGTGGATCTGGCCACCGGCTGCCACATCGAGGCGGATGCCTTTGCCATCTGCATGGCCAGCGAAGACGGCAAAGAGGGGACCCGCGCGTTCATCGAAAAGCGAAAGGCGCAGTTCAAGGGCTCCCTCAAGGCATAAGAGGGGCACGGAGATGCCAAACGCCTGCAGCTCCGTGATCCGTGGCGAATGACCCGCCGGTTGGAACCGGGTGTTGACATGTCGATGATGCCGCATGGGGCGACGGGGCCATGGAGGATGGCCCCCGCTGCTCCGCGGGCATGTTTTTTCTTGACACGCCAAACCATATTATTTTATCCAACGCAGGCCGGTGGCATTGCCCCCGGTCCATTCGCATCCTTGCCACAACGAGGTCAGATGGATCATGAACGGATCGCGTGAACGGTTCCGATGCGTCGGTGCCGTGGGTGACTTCAGTTTTAGCAGGTCTATCCATGGCACGGCGACACCGGTTTAGCAGATAATCGAAACAGGCCATGGGTGGACACGGCGAACCGCCTGATTCCCATTGCCGATTGCTGATATAAGGCTGTGGGGTGATCCTCCCGGCCTTTTTTTATTGGAACAGGGTACCATCCCCAACGGTATGATTGAACCGGACGGTTCCTTTACCCTCATCACGGTGAGAAGGAGAACAGGCAAATGATTCACGACATCGAATACGAAACCATGCCCCGGGAGGCCTTGGAGGCGATACAGCTCCGGCGGCTTCAAACCACCCTCGAACGCGTTTACGCCAGTGTTCCCTTTTACCGGAAAAAGTTCAGGGAGGCCGGGATGGTCCCGGCGGACATCAGCCGCCTGGAAGATCTGAAACGGATACCGTTCACCACCAAGCAGGACCTTCGCGACAACTACCCGTTCAACATGTTTGCCGTACCCATGGACAACGTGGTCCGTATCCATGCTTCCTCCGGCACCACCGGCCAGCCGACGGTGGTGGGATATACGCTCAGGGACGTGGGGACCTGGTCCACGCTCATGGCCCGCGCATTGGCTGCCGGCGGCGCCGGTCGTGGCGACATCATTCACAACGCCTACGGATACGGTCTGTTTACCGGCGGTCTGGGCGTACACTACGGTGCGGAGCGCCTGGGCGCATCGGTGATTCCGGTTTCGGGAGGAAACACCAAACGCCAGGTGGTGATCATGAGGGATTTCGGACCCACCATCATGACCGCCACGCCGTCCTATGCCCTGCACCTGGCCGAAGTGGCCGAAGATATGGGCGTTTCCTTCAACTCGCTTAAATTCAAGTTCGGCATTTTCGGAGCCGAGCCCTGGTCCGAGAAAATGCGCGCGGAGATCGAACGCAAGCTGGACCTGACTGCCGTCGATATCTATGGACTCAGCGAGGTGATGGGGCCGGGGGTGGCCATCGAATGTCACGAAGCCAAGAAAGGGCTCCATGTGTTCGAGGACCATTTTATTCCGGAAATCGTTGACCCCAACACCCTCGAGCCCCTGCCTTACGGTGAAACCGGCGAGCTGGTGTTCACCTCGCTCACCAAAGAGGCCTTTCCCGTGATCCGCTATCGCACGCGGGACATCACTTCCTTGAATCCCGAACCGTGCATCTGCGGACGAACCCACGTGCGCATGAACCGCGTAACGGGCCGCAGTGATGACATGTTGATTATCCGCGGGGTCAATGTGTTTCCCTCCCAGATCGAGAGTGTGCTCATGGAGACCGACGATGTGCTGCCCCATTACCAGCTGGTGGTCGACCGTGAAGACAACCTGGATGTGCTCACCGTCATGGTCGAGGTCGGTGAAAGAAGCTTTACCGACGAGGTGAAGGGGCTGCAGCAACTGGAGCGGCGCATCACAAAGAACATCAAGGAAATGCTGGGCGTGTCCGCCCGGGTTAAACTGGTCGAGCCCAAAGCGATTGAAAGAAGTCAGGGCAAAGCGGTTCGGGTTGTGGACAATCGCAGGATTTGATAGTTTAAAACTAGGCTAAAGGCTCAAGTAGACCCATCCCATGACCGACAATACAGTGGAGGAACGCATGCAGGTTGAACAGATTTCCGTTTTTCTGGAAAACAAATCCGGCCGGCTTTCGGAAGTGACCGCTATTTTGACAGAAGCAGAAGTCAACATTCGTGCACTGGCCCTTGCCGACACGTCGGATTTCGGCGTATTGCGGCTGATCGTGGACGACACGGAAAAGGCTCGCCATACCCTCAAGAACCATGGGTTTACCGTGGGGAAGACCAACGTGGTCGCCGTGGAGGTATCGGACCGGCCCGGTGGGCTTCACGACATTCTGACCATGCTTCACGATGCGGGGCTCAATGTCGAGTACATGTACGCCTTCGTGCGCTCTTCCGGCGATAATGCGGTGATGATTTTCCGCATCGAGCAGGAAAAGGAGGCCATCCGGCTGTTGGCATCCAAGGGGGTCAACGTCATCGACGGCCAGCGCCTTTACTCCCTCTGATTCCGACATGCCCGTGGCGGGCGGCGGGTGCCGGTCGAACTCGCTGCCATCATAGGGGGTTACGTTAAAAATAGGGTGCTTTTTTTCTGGATGATGTGGTATATAATCATCTATTCACGACCACTTAGGCGTTGTTCACAAAAACAGCCCGTCTTTTTGGAGAACTTCGCTTCAGCTCCTATCAGGTTGATCGATGGCCGATAAACAGGTGAATCAGGCCCAAATCATCTGGGCAGTTGCGTTGATACTGGCCGGGCTGGGGGTTTTCTATCGCATCCCCCAGGTGATGCCCACGATCGAGCAGATTCCCAGATTCGAAGCCGCCTCCGGCTTTATCCGGTTCTGTTTCTATTTTATCGGAATTTTTCTCATCGGGGGCGGATGCAAAAAATTGTTCCACCAGTATCGCCGGAAAGGCCGTCCGTGATGGATCGCCAGGGCGCCACCGGTTGTTCCGCCTGTTTGCGGACAACGAAACCACCCAACCGCAGGTAATGATTTATGGCCAATGCAGAAATTTCCCTGACCCTCGATGATACGGACAGTGCCCCCATTTCTGAAGCCCAGTACCAGGCCAGGATACAGGCTATCGGCAATCGGCTCAATGCCGCCAACAATTTAGGAGAGGCGCTGATCAACCTGAAAGACGAGATCTGCGAACTGTTCGGTGCAGACCGGATCACCGTCTATGTGGTGGATGGCGTCAAACGGGAACTGGTGTCGCGATTCAAGTCCGGCAACGAAGTGGCTGAAATCCGGATACCCGTGGCCCAGACCAGCATTGCCGGTTACGCCGCATTGAAGCAGACCCTGGTGAACATCAAGGACGCCTACGACCAGAAGGAATTGACGGCCATCGACCCGGAGCTCCAGTTCGATTCCAGCTGGGACCGGCGGACCGGGTATCGGACCAAGGAGATTCTGGCCTATCCCATCGTTTACCAGAAGTATCTCATGGGCACTCTGGAACTGATCAACCGGAAGGGCGACGGTGAATTCGGCAGCGTCGAGGCCAGGGCCCTCCAGGAACTGTCCAAAATCATGGGAGTGGCGCTGTACAACCAGAAGCGCATCGCCGCCAGGGGCGGGCGTACCAACAAATACGACTATCTGCTGGAAAACCACCTGCTCACCCAGAAAGAACTGGTCAAGGCCATTGCCGATGCGGGCCAGCGCAAAGAGCCGGTCTCCGCCGTCCTCATGAAGGACTTCAAGATTCCCAAAAAGGAGATCGGCAGCGCCCTGGAAAAGTACTTCAAGACCAACTTCATCGAATACAACGGAAATTATCCCATCCCCGGCGACCTCATGGCGGGTTTGAAAGTCCCCTTCATGAGAAACAACATCTGGGTCCCCCTGAAAAGTGAGGACAACAAGGTCGTCATCGCCGTTGACAATCCCCACGACCTGAAAAAAATCGACGAGATCAAAGCCCTGTTCCCGGGACGACCGGTAACGTTTTACGTCAGCCTTAAGCAGGATATACTTGATTTTATAAAATTATTCACCCAGGATGAAAAAGAGCTGGCCGAAATCGACGACATCCTCTCCCAGCTTCAGGTGGAGTCCGATGAAGTCGAAGAGGCCGAGACCGGAGTTGGCGAAGAGGACAGTGCGGTGGTCCAGCTGGTCAACAAGATCATCCTGGATGCATACAGCCGCAATGCCTCGGATATTCACATCGAGCCCTATCCGGGTAAAATGAACACCCAGGTCCGAATCCGGGTGGACGGTTCGTGCACCATTTACCAGACCATTCCTTTTTCCTACAAAAATGCGGTCGTCTCCAGAATCAAAATCATGTCAGACCTGGATATCGCCGAACGTCGGCTGCCCCAGGACGGCAAGATCAAGTTCAAGAAATACGGCGGCAAGGACATCGAGCTGCGCGTGGCCACCATTCCCACCCAGGGCGGCCTCGAAGACGTGGTCATGCGTATTCTGGCCGCCGGCGAGCCCATCCCGCTGGATAAGATGGGATTTTCCAAACGCAACCACAAGAACTTCGTCAGCGTCGTCACCAAGCCCTACGGGCTGATTTTTGTCTGTGGCCCGACCGGTTCAGGTAAAACCACCACCTTGCACTCGGCCCTGAGCTTTATCAACAAGACCGAAACCAAGATCTGGACGGCGGAAGACCCGGTGGAAATCACCCAGCGGGGGCTTCGACAGGTGCAGGTCAAGCCCAAGATCGGATTCGATTTCGCGGCGGCCATGCGGGCATTCCTGCGCGCGGACCCGGATGTGATCATGGTCGGTGAAATGCGTGACAAGGAGACCACCTCCATCGGCATCGAGGCCTCCCTGACCGGTCATCTGGTTTTCTCCACCCTGCACACCAACAGTGCCCCGGAAAGCATCACCCGCCTGCTGGACATGGGGATGGACCCGTTCAATTTTGCCGATGCCATCCTGTGCATCCTGGCCCAGCGGCTGGTGCGGACCCTTTGCAAAACCTGCAAACGCAAATATCACCCGAGCAGGGAGGAGTACGACGAACTGGTCCGCGAATACGGTGAGGAGGATTTCAAGAGCACCCTCAACATCGAATACAACGACGACCTGCAATTGTACAAGCCCGAAGGGTGCGACCTCTGTGGCAATACCGGCTACCGGGGACGAATGGGGATCCATGAACTGCTCATGGGGACCGACGACATGAAAAAGCTGATCCAGACCAAGGCCGAAATGGCAAAAATTCGTGGTCAGGCCATCCATGACGGCATGAGGACCCTGAAACAGGACGGCATCGACAAGATTTTTCAGGGGCATTGTGATTTGCTGGAGGTGCGGAAGGTCTGCATCAAGTAGCGCCATAAACGGCATCTTTCGGCCCAGGACTGCGTTCTCGTAATTTTGAAATCCTCGACGTAGCGCTGCTACGCCTCCGGTTTCGAAAACCCTGCGGCCTTGATCTGAACCTCAATAACCCTTTTGTACAAAGAAACTGAATAACTATTCAATGATGGGATTGTCACGGGCAGCCTGGAATTTTTCCAGCTGCCCGTTGTAGTAGGCGCGGTTGGATGTGGCCGCTTCCAGTGCGGCCTCGGCGGCCTCGATGGCTTCGGCGACGCGTCCATTGATGTAAAGGCTTTCGGCCAGGGTGTCTAAAACGTGCGGAGACCGTTCGATCGCCGCCGCCCTGGAGGCCAGTTCCAACGCCAGTTGCGGGTTGCGGTAGACCGGGTTTTCGCAGGTGGCCAGCAGCCATGCAAAGTTGTTCAGCACGATGGCGCTGGACGGGTCCAGGTCCAGGGCGGTGCGGTAGGCCGATACGGCCTGTTCGTAGCTGTTGCGGCCGAAATACAGGTCCCCCAGCATGCCGTAAAGGCCGGCGTTGCCCTCACTGTCGCGCCGAATCTCGTTCTGGATGGCCGTTTCAAAGAATTTTTCATTGAGCCGCTTGCCCGTCTGGCCGAAGTTGAGCTGGTAGCCGGCAACGCCCACCACCAGCATGGCGGCCACATAGATGGCCATGCTGGCCCGCACCTTGTGGTCGTGGCGTCGAACCCAGCTGCGGTCGGCCTCGCAACGTTCGAGAAAATCCACCCGTTGCCGGATGCTGAAGTGGTGCCAGTTGGGCTTGTCTGCCGAATGACCGGATACGGCAGCGATTTTTTCAAACGTTGAAATCAGCGGTACCGCATTTTCAAAAAGGCTGTATACAAAGGCATCGGCCTGGCGCTCGAAGTTGCGCATGAAATAGCCGAAGACGAAGCGGAAATAGACCAGGAAATTGAAAATGATGGCCATGCTGAGCAGTCCGGTCGTGACGGTGGTGCGGCTGATGCCGGTCAGGAACACGAAACGGTAGACCGGTTCGGAAAAGATGATCAGGTAGACGATGAGATCGAAGGTGGCATAGGCGATGATCATATAGCCGATAAAGAAAAACAGGTAGAAAAGCAGATGCCGCTTTTTGACGTGACCGACTTCATGGGCGATGACGGCGTCGACTTCCTCGGGGGTCAGGATGCGCAGCAGGGCGTCGGTGACGAGGATATAGCGGAACCGGCCCACCAGTCCCATCACCCCGGCAGTGATCATGCGGCCGCCGAAAATGGGCCAGTAGAGGATATCCGCATATTTCAGATCCGCCCGCCGGCAGAGGGCTTCGATGCGTCGGCGGAAATAGCCGGCTTCCAGGGGCCGGCAGCGCCAGAATTTCTGGATGATCAGCGGGCCGAGAACGGCAACGGCAAACAGGAAAATAAAAAAGTAAGCCGTTTCGCCTTCCGGGGAGGTCAGCACCCGGCGGGGCAGGTTGAAGGGCAGGGCCAGAATCAGGTCGGCGATACCGGAGAGCAGCAGCCAGGGCAGCAGCACGGGAACGCTGAATGCGATATTGGAGGCCACATAGGCGTTGCGGGACAGGTCCGCCTGATAGATCCGCCGGTAGGCTTCATGGGCGTTGAACCAGACAACGGCCAGGTAGCCGACGAACAGGGCCATGAATATCAGCGCTTCTACGGTGGGGATGGCTTCGAACAGCCGGAAACCGGTAAAGAAAGAAGACAGGTTGAGCCCGTAGATATCCACGGCGAACAGGGCGACGGCCATGATGGACTGGCGGGTCACCGCAGATGAAAACTGCCGGTCCAGTTCATCGTGGCGCCGGTTGGCGGCCAGACCGGCTATACGGGTGAACTGTCGCCTGGAAACGATGAAAAAGAGCAGGACGGTGATGACGAAATAAACCAGCGTGTCCAGTGGCGGGAAGTTGGTCTGGTCCGACGGTTGGTAGGTGGAATAGACCAGCAGGGCAACGATGAAATAGATGAAATTTCCGAACATGGTGTCAGCGGTCCTGGCGGGATGGCATCAGGGGGTCGTCGTTCCTTTCCTGCCACCGGATGGAGACGCCTTTTTTTGGGGTTGGCGATAGTAGCGGTCTTTCTCGCTGTAGATGCAGCCGCAGTATTGCTGACGATACATGCCCAGCCGGCGGGATTCGTCAATGCCGGCTTTCCAGCCGTCGCGAAAATCCCGGTAGTAGAAGGGCACGCCCACCGATTTTCCCACGGCCTCGCCGATGGCGCGGATCTGCTCATGCTTCTGGAAACGGCTGTAAAGCAGGGTGGTGGTAAACCCGTCGAATTTGCCTTTTTTGGCGAAATTGGCCGTGGTGGTCAACCGGTCGTGGTAGCAATAGGTACAGCGCTCGGCCTCGCGGAAGGCCACGTTGCGCAAAAACGCCTCCAGTTCATAACCGGGCTGATAAATCATCTTCAGGGCGATGGAATCGGCGTAGGTCCTCAGCGTTTCCTCCCGCCGCAGGCACTCGGTAAAGGGGTGGATGTTGTTGCGATAGAAAAAGCCCATGACCTCATGGTGGTCGTCGCGCAGTACCCTGACCGGGTGGATACTGCAGGGGCCGCAACAGATGTGGATCAGCAGTTTCATTGGCGGGGTCCGAAAATGGCGGTGCCGATGCGAACCAGGGTGGCGCCTTCGTCGATCGCCACCTCGAAATCGCCGGTCATGCCCATTGAAAGTTCATCCATGCTCACGCCGGAGATCGCCTGGTCGGCGATGCGGACGCGCAGGCGGGCCAGCTCACGAAAAAACGGCCGGGCCTGTTCGGGTGCGTCGAAAAAGGGGGGCATGGTCATCAAGCCCTTTACGCGGATGTTTTCCAGCCCGCTGATCCGGGTGACCAGGTCAACGGCCCCGGATTCTTCGATTCCCGATTTGGACGCCTCACGGCTGATGTTCACCTGGACGAGGATCTCCTGCACCTTGTCGTTCTTGCGCGCTTCTTTGTCCAGCGCCCTGGCCAGCTTGAGGGAGTCCACCGAATGGATCAGGTCGAACATGCGAACGGCGTACTTGGCCTTGTTGGATTGCAGGTGCCCGATGAAGTGCCACTGCACGGGGCGGTCATACAGGGCATTGAATTTGTCCCGGGCTTCCTGGATGTAGTTTTCACCCAAAATGGCGGCACCGGCATCGATGGCCCGGGCCACGAGGTCGGCACCCCTGGTCTTGCTTACCGCCACCAGGCGGACACTTTCGGGTTCACGGCCGCAGCGGACGGCTGCGTCGGCGATGCGTTTTCTGATCCGGTCCAGACCTTCCTTCACACCGTGAGTCCTTTCGCGTTGGCTGCGTTCATGGTTACGACGCCCATCCCCAGCAGCGCCTCGATCACCTCGCACACCGGCAGGCCCACCACGTTGGTGTAGGACCCGTTGATCCGCCGGACCAGGAAGGTGCCCATCCCCTGGATGGCATAGGCCCCGGCCTTGTCGAAGGGTTCACCGGTCTGGACGTACCAGTCGATCTCGTCCGGGGTGAGGTTCTTGAACTGCACTTCGGTTTTGACTGCGTCACAGACGCAGGCCGCCTGGTTTTTGCAGACGATGGCATAGCCGGTAAATACGCAGTGGGACTGACCGCTCAGTTTTTCCAGCATATGCCTGGCGTCATCCGGTGTTCCGGGCTTTCCCAGAACGGAGCGGTCGATGGTCACGATCGTGTCCGCACCGATGACCCAGCTGTCCGGATATTGCCCGGCAATTTCATCGGCTTTGGCCTTGGCGAGGGTTTTGACATAGTCGGCAGGGTCTGTTAACTGGACCGAATCCTCATCGAAGGTGCCGGGGATCACCGCGAAGGTCAACCCGGCCTGTTCAAGAAGGTATCGCCGACGGGGGGACTGGGAGGCCAGGATCAGTTGTGGATCTGTAATCATATCTTTCAAACCGATTGCAAATGAAAATGTTTTCTACCAAATGCCATGCAGAATAACAAGGATCAAAGGGACCTGTCCCAAAAGCCCAGCCGTTTCTGGATTCTCGGTGCCGGCCGTTTCGGGCGGATTGCCGTAGAGCGGATCACCCGGCACATACCCGGTGCCTCTCTGACCGTGGTGGACGACAAACCGTCCACGATCAGGGGGCCCCACATCCATGTCATCCGCGAGGAGGGCATTCAGTGGCTGTATCACGGGCTCAAGGCGGATCAGCCACCGGTGGATATGATCGTTCCGGCCATTCCGATTCATGTCGTTTATGAATGGTTGACGCTTAACCTGCAGACAATGTTTGAAATACAGCCGGTAGAGATTTTACCATCATGGCTCTGCCGAATGCCGAATGCCTTGCGGGGGAAAGCCGGTCAGGCCTATGTCAGTCATGCCGATTTCATCTGCCCGGACAACTGCCCTGAACCGGAAAAGATATGCACCCATACGGGAAAACCCAGGCCCATGGACCTGTTTCGGCTGCTGGGGACGCTCGATTTCGAGGAGGCCCTGCCCATCGTCATCCGCAGCCATCAGCTGCTGCCCGGCGTGGGCGGCATTTACCCCGCAGACCTCAGGGCCGCAATGGACACGGCCTGCAGGAACAGTCACCGGCCGATGATGATCGCAACGGCCTGTCGTTGTCATGGCGTGGTGAACTTCATGCGCCTGGAAAAGAAGGCTCACCTAACAGGGCCCTGCTGAGCCATTTTCTTGACATTTCACCAGATACCCGTTATTAGCTGCCTCACAGACCTTGACCGCACAAGCTAAAGATTCCGCAGGAAAAAATACCGATTGCCTGGGTGGCGGAATTGGTAGACGCAAGGGACTTAAAATCCCTCGTTCTTAAAGGACGTGCCGGTTCGATTCCGGCCCTAGGCACCATTTTAAAAGGGGTTTACGGAATACCCAATCTGTAAACCCTTTCCTGTTTGTTTTTTGCCCATGGACCTGTTTTGCTGGGTGGCCGCCAGGCCGGTGGCACCGGGAAAAACGCCTGGTCTGCGGGCTTTTTCCAGTTTGCCGGTTTCCCCGGTCGGACACGGCGGCACGATTGAGTTGCCAATGAGATTGTGGTAGGAACGCACCTCTGGGCCCAGGGCATCTCTGATTGACCGGCGTCCCCCCTGCCGGGGGCGAACCGTTCCCGGAGAGCACAGCTTAACCCAAAACCTAATATGACCCATACGAATATGAAAAAAACCTACGACTTAAATGTGCTCGAACGAACCTCCATCATCACCCCGGACCAGCTTCGCGAAGAATTCCCGATGACGGAGAAGGCGACCCAAACCGTTCTCGACGGCCGGCAGGATATCAAAAACATCCTGGACGGCAAGGACAGCCGACTGCTGATCATCACCGGGCCGTGCTCCATTATCAGCAGGCGACAGGCTCTGGAATACGGGCAGCGGCTGGCCGGTCTGCAGGAGAAGGTCAAAAAAAATATTAGGTTGGTCATGCGGGTGTATTTTGAAAAACCGAGAACCAACGTGGGCTTCAAAGGACTCATCTCCGACCCCCATATCGACAGGAAATCTTTCGACATCGATGAGGGATTGCGCAAAGCCCGGAAAATATTGATGGATCTCAATGAGATGGGGGTGGCCGCAGGAACGGAGATCTTGAGCCAGACGGCGGCCGAACGCCTCTCCGGCCTGATCACCTGGGCCTGCATCGGCGCCCGGACCACCGAATCCCAGAACCATCGGGAATGGGCCAGCGCCTTTTCCATGCCGGTGGGGTTTAAAAACGGGACCGACGGGAACCTGGATACGGCCATCAATGCGCTCCTGGCGGCTTCCAGTTCACAGGTCTTTGTCGGAAACGATCCTTTCGGGGTCACCTCACGGGTCATTTCGCGGGGCAATCGATACTGCCATATCGTGTTGCGGGGCGGCAAACGGCCCAACTATGATCCGGTGAGCATCGGCGAGGCCTGCGATATGCTGTCCCGGCATCCGTCCCTGCAAAAATCCGTCATCGTGGACTGCTCGCATAAAAACAGCGGCAAGGATTACCATAAGCAGGGAGAAGTCTTCAACCACCTGCTGATCCAGCGGGTCGGCCATACCAACGGCGTTCATATCAAGCCCAACCGGGCCATCTGCGGCATGATGCTGGAGAGCAATATAGAGGCGGGCAGCCAGCCCTTTGTATACGGTGAAACCCGAAAAGAAGACCTCAACCCGTTCGTTTCCATCACGGATGCCTGTATCGGCTGGGACGAAACCGAAGCCCTCATCCTTGCCGCCCATCAGCAGCTTTAAAACCGCATCAGGGAATACGATTGGGACGGAACATGTTGTCCAGGTAAAACGGATCGTCAAAATGCCGCCGGCCGACAAAGGCCACGGCATGTTTTCCCCACTGGCGCATGGCTCCCGGCGACAGAACCCCGGTGGGCCAGAGGATAAACCGCTCCAGCCGTTCGCTTCCCGGAACGATGCCATATCGGTTGAACATGCTTTTGCGGTTGCCGTTCGTCTGCGGCAGACGGTTCAATTGATCATAATCCTCCAGATGGTAGGCGACGGCTTCGGATTGCCCCCCCCGGGGCAGGGGATAGAGGTGGGTCACATCGTGGGTCCGGGGCGCCATGGCCACGACCATCCATTCCTTTGAACCATCTATTTCCCTGGCGTTGAAGATCAGGGGCGGCTCGGCATAGGCCGCTGCCTCAAGGGCCCGTAAGCGGCTGGTGGGATAGGCCTTGTAGTAGCAGCCGCAGTTATGCATGGTTTCGTAGAGGATCGGTTTCCCGGCCCTATCCAGCGTGACGCGGTAATTGAGTCCGTCGATCGCCCCGCCGTAGATATCGAGCACACCGTTTTTGGGCCGGGAGGGAAACCAGATGACGTAGTTGAGCTGGGTTAAAACGGTCTTGTCGAAACGGGTGAACGACAGGCGGGTGTAGGTTTGCGGAACGCCGGTATCCACATGGATGCGGCCGTCAGCGGTCCACTCAGGCGTGCCGATACGGTCGAAATCGCCTTGGGCCGGCACTTCCCATAGCGGGGCATAGGTGCGAAAGAGCAGCCTTCGGTCGTCGTCGGGGTAGACGGGAATACCCAGCGCATCGCGTTTGGCATGGCCAACGATACGATGAACCGGCCCGGGTTCGGGTTTTCCTGCCGGGGCGTAACGGACCGCTTGCCGGGCGGCGGGCGGCCTGGCGGAAAACCGGGCACGTGCCTCCGCATGCCATTGGGCGACACCCCGTGATACGAAAATATCGGTGATCTGCGAAATCACAGGAATCCGTCGAAGGGGGATGTATTCATCCCGGGCCGCGGCATTTTGTCGCAGCCAGTCCCGGCTCCCGGCATTAGACAAATCAGCGTTTTTCATCAGGCTGCCGCAGGTCGTGACCTTGTCGAAGAGGGCCTTCCGGCCATTCACTGGCGATAGGACGGCGATGATCGATGCCGGCAGGCTGGCAATTTCCATCCGGCGCGCCGATTGATCGAGGGACTGCATGCGGTCGACCCAGGCCGAAAAGGCACGGCTGTCTTCCACCCCGTTTTGGAATGAGGCGGTGAACCGGTCCGTCCGCAGGTAGGGATACTGATCTACACGGGTGTACCCGGCATTCACCGCATCGGACATGGCAACCTGCCGGTCAAGGCCGGCAAAAAAATCGGCGCAATCGCCTAAAGGGCCGGATGCACCGACATGCATGGACCGGGTCGGCGTGGGCCACACGGCACAGCCGGCTTGAAGGAGTATCCACAGCAGCACGGGCACCATGGATCGAACCACGGCTGGCCGCAGCCATCGACCGGCTGACTTATTCCGGGTTGTCATTGGCGCCCCCGTAGCGATCCTTCAACCGCAGTGCCGTGGCCTGCTCCCACCTGGCCGTGTAATCCAGAAAATCTCTCATGCCCCCCTGCCACGGATAGTGCGCCCAGAATGAAGCCCCCCAAAAATCAAAGAAAGCGACCTGGGTGACACGGGTGGATTGACCTTCAGCAGCGAGTTGGATGAATCCATAATGATATCTCTGCTGGCACTGCTCCGGGTTCAGAAGCAAAAAGTCAAGCCGATGGACCGCCGGGGAAAGCTCGGTCTGCCATCTGAAAAAGACGTCCGGCCCGTAGGAATACTTGTTTTCGGTAATCGCGGTGTTGCCCGCTTGGGAAATGAAGCGGTGATCGCGGATGAATTTATTTTCAATTAAAAATGCGTTGTCGAAATCGGTTTTGAATTTCCAGTAAACGGCAATGGGGACGTTGACCCGATAAACGAGCTGGTAGCCTTGTCCACCGGGGCGTTGAGGACCAATCCTTTCTATCTTCACCGCATCGGTTTCCGGTAATTGCCGACCGGCTGGAAGTTTGTCGGGGGAGCACATCGATCCATGGCCGGAGAACAGGATCGTCGCCATGATGGTCGCTAAAAAGACGGTTGTATGACCGGTCCGGTGTTTCAAAATGGCCCCCATTGCGCCCTGCTATACGGGCAGTATCGCTGAAATGGGGGCTTCCGTCAAATGGGTGCATGGGTGAATGCTGAAGACGTTGGATACACCGGCCGGACGATCGCGTCGGAGCTTTGGAAACTGTTTTGGTCGCGAATTTCACGGCTGGATCGTGAAGACGTTGCATAACGGTTGCGCAGGTATTAGCTTTAGTCCGGTACCCAGCTGGGCAATCGTGTGCAGTATGGAACCATGGGTATTTTGAAGCTATTCATCTACCCTCCTCCTTGGGCAGGCCCGGATCCAGGCCTGCCCTCCTTTTTTTGTACCCCCTTCGGAAAGCCTCCTGCCACCAGAAAATTTAACGGTTCGCCCGGATAAATGAACTTTTTCCAGGCGGTGGTGTCTATTGTTTCAAACCACTGCAAAGGAGGCTGAACATGAAAACCGGAAAGGCATTGACTATAGCAGGCATCGCGGTTGCCAGCGTTTGTCTGGCGGCCGCCTCAACCTGGGCAGGGTCAAAACAGCGACATCGATGGGAAGGGGTGGCCATTGGCGTCGGGGCGGCGGTTGTCGGCAGTGCCCTCATCAACCACCATGCATACGGATATCACGGTGGGCCGCCGGTGGCATTTTCCTTCAACTACCGGGACGGTCACCGACATGCCCCAAGGCATTTCGGTAAATGGAAGCGCCACCACGGGCCTCACCACAACCATTGGCGGTCACGCGGACACCATTACAAGGGTGCCCCCCGCTATGGAAACCGCCATGGCCGTGGCGGCTCAAAACCCTGGAAATGGCATGGCCCGGGATCGCCGGGGAGGCAGGGACGCCATCATGGCGATCGTGACGGGCGGCGGAGGTAATGCCCATCTCGAAAGGATCAGCCGGCCGGGGTGTCCACGGGATCCATGCCCCGGCCGGTAAAAAAGCTTAGACATCCACGATCGGCTGATTTATATTGACGCCCGTCTGGCACCCGGTGCTATCCTGACAGGCGCCAGACGGGCATCGACCCGATGCCATGCGAAGGACGTCGGTTAACACCATAAAAATTCTCTTTTTATAGCGTGCAGGAGGAGATTCGAGGCGATGAAAAAAATGATCCTGATCGGGATGATAGGAATGTTTGTATTGAGCGGTTGTGCCGCCCCCCAGACCAAAACCGGCAAGGGCGCCGCCTACGGTGCCGCCGGCGGCGCGGTGGCCGGTGCCGTGCTGGGCCAGGCGATTGGCCGGGATACCGAGGGAACCCTTATCGGTGCGGCGGCCGGTGCTGCCGTGGGCGCTGCCGCGGGGGCAGGCGTCGGCCAGATGATGGACCGGCAGGAGGCGGAAATGCGTGACGCCCTGGCCGCTTCCGAAGCGGCTGCTGTCAGAAGGGAGGGGGAACTGCTTGCCATTACCCTTAAAGGGGATGTCAGCTTCGATCTGGATTCCGATGTCGTCCGTCCCGGCCTGTATAATGAACTGGACCGAATCGCCCAGATCATGATCAGGTATCCCCAGACCGCCATTCTTGTGGAAGGCCATACGGACAGCACCGGCTCTGAAACATACAACCAGCAGCTTTCCGAACGGCGTGCCAACAGCGTCAGGAACCTGCTGGTGCAGCGTGGTGTTCAGACCCGGCGGATCAATATACTCGGCTTCGGCGAGAGCCGGCCGGTGGCGACCAACGCCACACCGGTCGGGCGGCAGATGAACCGCAGGGTGGAAATCCGCATCAATCCAAACGCCCAGGGATAATCGACCCGATCCAGCAGGCATAGGCCGGAAAAGCACGGGAGGTGATGGCGCACCCGTGCTTTTCTGCACTGGGCGGGACGCCAAAAATTCATTTGACCGGGATTGGAAATCCATCTATTATCCAACCTCTTTTCCGGCTTGCTAAAAACGCACAATCGACCCCTTGTCATTCACCGGTGGTGCGTCTTGCTACCGAGGATCAGGATGACGCAGGTTCCTGCCGCTGCCTTAAAACCTAAAAACACTGAACTTTTTCCTTTGACCGGTGTCTAAAACCATACAAAACAGAATCGTGCATGACGAGGAACTGGTCTTAAGGCTGCAGCGGGGCGATGAATGGGCGTTCCAACTGCTGGTTCGCCGTTTTCGCAGGAAGCTCTTTTCCATTGCCTTTGGAATCACCCTCGATGCCGAAGAAAGCCAGGACATTGTGCAGGAAGTTTTTCTGCAGGTCTATCAAAGTGTCGGTAATTTCAGAGGGGATGCCTCATTGACCACCTGGCTGCACCGCATCACGGTCAACCGCTGCCTGAACTGGAAACGGCGGTGGGCGCGGCGGTTCAGATGGTTGCACGTCACCTCGGACGACACCGACGATCAGCAGGGGAAAGCGCTCGAAAGCGATCTGCCCTCTCCCGAAAACCGGGTGGCCGGCGCCCAGACCCGTCAGCAGATCGACGATGCCCTGAAGAAGCTGCCGGAGCAGACCAGAACGGTTTTCGTGCTCAGGGAACTGGAGGGCCTCTCCTACGAAGCGATTGCCGATGCCGTCGGCATCAAACTGGGAACGGTGAGATCCCGGCTGTTCAATGCGCGCAAGCGGCTCAGGGAGATCCTGCAGCCCTTGATGGAGGACGAAAAATGACCCAGCCACCTGGAAACGACTGCGATGGCGGCCTGCTGGATCGATATCTGGACGGTGACCTGGATGCCGCAGAAAAGGCCCGCATGGCGGCCCATCTTGAGCATTGCCGGACATGTCGGCGTCAGGCGGATGCCATGGTCGCTTTCTCGCAGGATTTCCACGACCGGATTGAACAGGCCACCGATGCGGTGGATTTTATGGCCCTCGAGAAACAGGTGCTGACCAAAGCCCTTCGGCAGCATCGTTCCCGGGGCGGTTTCTCCACGTTTCGGGCCTCATTGAAATACGCGATTCCGGCTGCCGTCACCGCCTGCATCCTGATTTTTTTCGCCTATCCCACGTTCGTGGCCAAATCATCGCCGGCACCCAGCGCAATCATAAACTCTTTTACAGGATCGGTGTCATCTGTTATGATTTTCGAAACTCCCGAAACGCGACAAACCATACTCTGGTACAATGAAGATCCGGACGTGGAAAGTGATCAAAATGCGGTTTAGATACTCCTGTGTGCTGGTGTTTGCTGTATTGATGCTTTCCTGGGTCGGCGTACCCGGATCCCTGATGGCCAAAGAAAGCTGTCGGATCAGCGTTGAGACCATTCTCGCCGCGCGCCAGGACACCGTCGTCGATCCGCAACTGGCGCGGTACATCGGTGAATTACAATCCATGTTTAATTACACCTCCTATCGCCTGCTGGGCAGCGAACGCCTGACCCTGCAATCCGGCCAGTCCGGCATGGTGTCCCTGCCCGGGAACCGGCGACTTAAAATCACCCCTCACAAGATCAGCGGCAAGCGGGCGGACATCGGGCTTCAGATGATGAAGCGGAAACGGACCGTTTTTCAGACCCAGATCCAACTCCTCAACCGGGGAAGCCTTTTTGTCGGTGGTCCCAAATATAAAAACGGCAACCTCATCTTCAAAATTTCCAGCAGCCATTAAGGGCTGCGGACAGACCTCAACGGCCATCCCGGCCCCATTCGCGGCAGACTCGCCGGTGCCTCTTGCAGCCGGTTTTTTTTACAGGTCCCGTGCCTCAGGGTGAACTTTTCGTCCCTTACGGTGTCTAAGGGAGTAAAACAACGCGAAAGGAGATTCACCATGGGTACGAAAAAGCTGCTTGCCGGTCTGGTTATCACCGTTTTCACAATGACCATGCTCCCGTCACCCGCCCTGGCAGGCGCCAAACAGAGACACCGCTGGGAGGGGGTTGCCATCGGGGTGGGGGCCGCGATACTGGGTCATGCCATCTACCAGGCCCATCAGGCGCAACGTTCGCCGCAGGTGGTTTATATGCCGCCAGAACCGGGGCCGCGTTCCCATGCCGGCGCCCGGCATCGATGTGGCCATTGGGAATGGAAGAAGACCTGGGTGCCGCCCACCTATGAAAAAATATGGAATCCGGGCCACTACAACCGAAAAGGCCGCTGGGTGCCGGGGCACTGGATGAAGGTGAAAACCAACCGCGGTCACTGGACCAGGGACCGCATTTGGGTGGCCGGCAGGTAAAGGCCGTCCTGCAACCGGTCGGATCCTGACGCCGGTAACGCCCATCCCCCGGAGCAAGGCCGTTCCGGGGGATGGGGCTGGCACGATGGGGGCAATATGTGAAAAGTTTACCACAATGTGGTAATTCTTTCTTCTCATTTTTGACCGACTGTGAATCTGGAAAATTTAAATTTTCATTAATATCAATTAGAAAAGGTTCATTCTTCAGTGCTGGCATAACTTATGCTGATTTCTCCATTGAATGCGCCGTCCTGATGATTGCCAGGCATGATGCCCCCCTTTCGGGCAATCGATCAACACGGGGGCTCCAGGAAGGAGGCCTGTCGATATGAAACCTTTCGAAATCAAAAAACAAAACCGGAATCTGGAAGTGGTGGCGAAAATTGCGGACAGCATGGTTCAGGAATACGGGTGCCGCATCAGATACGACAAGGAAAACGGACGGGTCGATCTTGTCGGCGAGGACTTTTGCAAAGCGGTCGTCGAAGAGGTGGTCAACGAGATGCGTGAGGATTGAGTCTCCATCTGACGCGGTGTCTTCACCCCCTGCCAATCCTTTTTAAATGAAATTGCAAAATATGGCCCGGGCTGTTATTTTGCCGTTCGTCTTTAATCTTTTTCCCGATGGACCCCGTCGCCGGCAACCGGCGATCTGCTTACCGGAAACACAATCCATGGGTGTTGACCTGTATTTCAGCAATCAACTGGCGCCCCTGGCGGAAAAGTTGCGCGACAACTTGAAGCCGGGCGGCACCGGTGCAGATATTCTGGAACCACCGGTGGTGGTCGTTCCCAATATGAACCTGTCCAAGTGGATCAAGCTCACCCTTGCCCGCCAATCAGACATCTTCATGAATGTGGAATTCCAGTACCTGGAAACCGGATTGTGGCAGATGATCCGGTCCCTGGAACCTGTTTCGGCCCCCCCATCCGATCGGCTTGACCGTGATACCCTGAAAATACTGCTGTTTTTCATTCTCATGGCACCGGATCGGGAGGCGCCGGAACTGGCCCCGATCAACCAATACCTTTGTCCGGCAGGCGGCGGGATGTGCAGCGATCTCGAAATCAGATGCTGGCAGCTCGCCGAGGAACTGACCCGATTGTTCCAGGAATATGAATATCACCGCTCGGACATGATCCGGGGCTGGCTGGCCGGCGACCCGCCGGAGGATGCCATGGAAGGCTGCCAGCGATGGATTTACCGAAAGATGTATTCCCTGAAAGACCAGCTGGGCCGGTTGTCCGGCCGTCCGCTTCGCTCCATGGCCGACTATGCCCGGGAGGTATTCGCTTCCGATGCCGCCGGGCGCCGGGATCGCGGCCCCAGGCCTGCTCGGGTTCATTTTTTCGGGCTGTCTCAGATATCCCCATTTCATTTGCAGCTGCTGGCCCGGCTCAGATCCTATTTTGACATCCACATATACAGCCTCAACCCGTCGCGCGAATATTGGGAAGACATCAAAACCCCCTTTGAAAAAAAATGGATCCGACGGCAAAAGGTCAGCGGCCTGAAACTCAGTGATGCGGAATGGTCCGCAGGCGATCTTTTTGCGGAACCCGAGCATGCCCTTTTATCCGCTTGGGGCAAGCCCGGCAGGGAAAGCACCCGCCTGCTGTGCCAGCTGACCGATTACGATTTTCATGCCGGCTTTTCCGAAATCCCCGAACCGGACACGGTTCTCGGTGCCATCGGCCACAGCCTGCTCACCCTGGAGAGGCCGGCTTCGGCCCCATTTCCGCTGGCCCAGGATACGTCTTTGCAGATCACGGCCTGCCCGGGCATACGGCGTGAAGTGGAAACCGTCTACCACAGCATCCTCCACAACCTGGAAGCGGATCCGGAGCTGTGCATGACCGATATTGCCGTGATGGTTTCGGACATGGCGCGATACAAGCCCGTGGTGGACTCGGTGTTCAGCCGACGGCCCGACCGGATTGCCTATAACCTGGTGGATTCGAGTGCCCGGACGGAAAGCGTTTTTGCCCAGGCCGTACTGGCGGTCATGGACTTGTCCCGGGGGCGGTTTACCCGAAAACAGGTGTTCGACCTGCTGCGAAACCCCTGTGTGATGCATCGCTGGGACTACGGGCCGGAGGCATTGGCCGTATGGATCGGCTGGGCCGACGCGCTGGGCATTTTTCACGATTTTGAAGCGCCGGCGGCTCCGGATGAAGCGGTCCCTTCGGGGGGGCTTTTTTCCTGGCGGCAGGGGTTGGAGCGCCTGCGGATTTCCCGGATCATGACCTGCCCGGATGCCGTCGCCGGTGACCCCTACCGCCATTTTAAGGGCCTGGTGCCGTTTGCGGATATCAACACGGGCGACGACCGGCTTGTGGAGAAATTCTGCGGTTTCGTGGAAGCGCTGGCCGGGGCCGTCGGAGCCCTCACGATGGCATCCGCATCGGCGCACGCCTGGCGGGAGGCCTTTTTCCGTGTGCTGGATCAGTTTACTGCGATTTCAGCGGACATGCGCGGCGAGGAGGCGGTGTTTCAATCCCTGGTCAGTGCCTTTGACGATTTTGTGCGCTACGATACCCTGGCACAGGTGCAGCCCGGCCGACCGTTGACCGCCGATGCGCTGTGGGCCTTTGTGAGATCTCACCTGGACGGGATCACCGGCGGGCAGGGGGACTACCTTACCGGCGGGGTGACGGTTTCCGCCCTGATGCCCATGCGCCCCATTCCCTTCAAACTGGTCTACGTACTGGGTTTGGAAGAGGGCCGTTTTCCCGGACGGGTGACCGAAAGCCTGCTGGATTTAAGGGCCAGAAAACGGCGCATCGGCGACATTACCCCCGCCGAGCGCAATCGTTATCTGTTTCTGGAAATCCTGGTATCCGTGCGCCACAAACTTTACCTGAGCTATGTGTCCCGTGATCTTCAAAAGGACCGTGACCTGGCGCCCTGCTCGGTGGTTCACCAGCTGCGGCGGTTCGTGGAGCAGGAGGTCCTGGGCGGTCAATCCTTCCGGGTCTGCCGGGTTCCCATCAAGGCGGACAGTCCGGTTTACCTGACGCCGCCGGCCGCTGGAGACGGGTCGGATGTAGTGGTCAACCACAGCAGTGTCCAGCGGCTCAGCTGCTATCGCCGCAGCGGACTGTGGGATGCATTTGCGCATCAGGCCACATCCGCGGAAATGGAGCGGGCGGCCCGGTACGATCCGGATTTTTCGCTGCCGGACGATTCGCCGGACGACGCCCTCCCCGAAGCCGTCGACCTGACCATCGGCCTGCTCCGCCGCTTTCTGCTGGACCCGGTGGCGCTGGTCGGGCGCTATCACCTGGGCATCGGTGAGCAGGCCGACCCTACCGCCGAACTGGCTGAAAGGGAGGACGAACCCCTATCGTCCGGGTTTCCCGTCGATTATCAGCTGCGCACGGCACCGGTGCAATCCTGGCTGAGGTCCCAGCTGGATGGATCATGCAGCCAGCCTTCTCCGGCACCACTGGCGGCGGAATTCGAATCGGCGTATGCCGATTTGACCCGCAAGAGCAGGACCCCGTCCGGCGCCTTTGCCGTGCATGACCGGTCCGTATTGAAAAAGGAGGTTCTGGCGCTCGGCGAATGCCTTTTCCCTTTCGTGGCACAGATGCGCTCGGCCCGGCGGTTTTTTTCCGCCGTGATTGTCGGGTCGGCCATGGATGATTTCGTTGAGACCGGCGATACCCCGCTTCGACTGGATCCGGTTTCAATCGATCTTGCCGGCCTGGATCCCCGCATGTATCCGCAGCGCGTCCGGATCAGCGGGAGTCTGCCATGGGTCTGGCAAGGCAACGATGAGGCCTGGCACTGCCTGGTGACCACCGGGTCCAACAGAACCGCCAAGAACCCGGACAAGTACGTGATCGGCCCCCTGCTGACCCTGTTGGCCGCCTCTGCAGGCGGTGGACCGGTGCCCTGGTCCGACACCCAGCCGATGACCGTACATATCATTTACCGGGCGCACGTGCTGGATCTGACATATACGCTTGATCGGGGGCGGTCCGCAGCCTACCTGGCCGGGCTGGCCGGCGACTTTTTCAGCCCCTCGCCGCTGGTGTGGCTGCCTTTCGAAACCATTTTTGCCAACCGGGACCTGCGATCATTGGTCGCTCAGGATGAGATCGACGATGCCGGGCGCAGGGCCTTTTACCAATCTCTGGCCGAAAGCCTGCAAGAGGAGGCGGATGTGCACGCCGAACTGGCCGGGGCGACCCTGACCACGGATATTCTGGATCGGGCCCGGCGGCGTTTCAGGGTGTTTTTACCATGACGGACTCACTGTCTCCGGCATTTCATCCGATCGAGGACATCAATCGGCTGGATCTTTCCCGGCACGCCCTGGTGGAGGCATCTGCCGGGACGGGAAAGACCTATACCATCGAGAACCTGGTGGTCCGCCTGTTGAAAGAAGACCCCGACGTCGGACTGGAGAATATTCTGCTGGTGACTTTTACCGAAAAAGCCACCAGCGAACTGAAAGTGCGCATTCGCCAGAAAATCGAGCAGAGTCTGGACCATGATCCGGACCTGACCGATATGGCCCGGCAAAAGCTGGGGGAGAGCCTGGATGGGTTTGACAATGCCGCCATCTATACCATCCACGGTTTCTGTCACACCCTGTTGAAGGAATTTCCTTTTGAAACCGGAAGCCTGTTCGTGCAGGAGGTGGTCGACGACGCCCCCCTGCTGGGGAAGCTCCTGCACGAAGCGATGCGATCGGATTGGCCGCATCGATACGGCCACCGCCTGGAAACGCTGCTGGCCCTTTCCAACTATTCAGCAGGTGCCGACGCGTTTGTGGAAACCGCCACCGCATTGGCGCAGCGGCTGTCCGGTGATCCCTCCCGCGAAGAGGTGATTCCCGATCCGGCCACACTGGATGTGGACAGCCTGTGGCAGGCGGCTGAAAGGACGATACTGGCGCTCAAAGACCTGGTGGGGACGCCGCCCCGGCTGGCTGACGGATACGGACGGCTCAACATCAACAAACGGTCCCGGGCCGCTATCCTTCGCGATATGGTGGTGCCCCTCGAACAGGCGCTGGAAACCGTTGGACCCGGCACCTGCCGGCTCGTTGAGTTCCAGGCGGTGGTCGCCGCCTTTGGGGCGCGCCATTCATCCGGCAGACGCAACATCGACCGGCTGGTCCCTGAAAAATGGTTGAAGGCCGGGGACAACCTGCATGAATGCCCCCACCTGGCGGCCATCCGTGATCGGCTCGACACCTTGATCCGGCTGTTCAGCGACCTTTCCCACGTGTTGATGCTGAATTCCGTGGACCGATTGCAAAAGGACGCCAGAGAAACCAAAACGCGAAACGGGTGGCTCAGCTATCAGGACATGCTCAGCCGGGTGGCTGATTTCCTGGACGGCGCCGGTGCGGACGACGGCATCCGGAAAATTCGCAACCGCTACCGGGTCGCTTTCGTGGATGAGTTCCAGGATACCGACGATGTGCAATGGCGAATCTTCAGCCGTCTTTTCCTGCATGATGGCCACGATGCGCCGGACAATCGGCTGTTTTTGATCGGTGACCCCAAACAGGCCATTTACGCTTTTCGCGGCGCCGACGTATTCACCTACCTGGAAGCCCGACAGCGGATGGCCAACCTGGCCGGCAAGGGCCGGGCCAACCTGTATGACCTGAGGGTGAACTGGCGCAGCACCCCGGAACTGGTGGACGTCTTCAACCGGATGTTTGGCCAGGCAGACTGGTTTGGCACCCGGGAAAACCGGGGCCCTTTCGACATCGGATACGCACCGTCCGCTTCCCCGGATTCGCAACCGGGGCCCTGCGAGACCGGCTGCGACCGGTCGAAGCGCCCGCCGTTCAATATCATCGACCTGACCTCGGCCAAAAGCCATGCGAGCGCCAAGCGCCTGCTGGCTGAAACCATTTGCCGGGAGATCCGCTATCTGGTGGGGCAGGGGGGCATCCGCATTGCCGACGGCGAGGGGCGCGACCGGGCGCTGCATTTCGGCGATATTGCGATCCTGGTGAGAAGCCAGTCGGAATTTGCCCTGATCGAACCATTGCTTGTTGAATCGTCGATCCCCTTTGCCTATTACCGTAAGCCCGGCCTGTTTCAATGCCGCCAGGCCCATTGGCTCAGCATGGTGCTCCGTGCGGTCTGGACGCCCCAACATGCCGCCACGGTTCGGATGGCCCTGCTGACTCCTTTTTTCGACATGTCTCCGGCGGGCCTGGGAGCATGGCGCGAACTGCCGGCGGCGCATGCCAGTCTGCGACTGCTGGAGCGCTGGCACGCCGATGCACGGGACAGACGCTGGGGGCCGCTTTTCCAGTCGGTGATGGAAGACTCCGGCCTGACACTGCGTCACTGCACGGATGCCGGCTGGGAGCGCACCGAAACCAATCTTCAGCAGCTGTTCGATTTTCTGGAAGAGGCGGCGTATTCCCGGAACCTGGACGGGGGCGGCTTGGTGGCCCTGCTGGACAGCCTTCGCCTGACCGGCGTCGGCGCCGGACCCGACGCCGACATACACCAGATCGAAGACGAGGGCGACAAAGTCCAGATTCTGACCATGCATGTCAGCAAGGGGCTGGAATTCCCGGTGGTTTTTATCGCCGGCGGATTGACCGTACGCAATGACAGCGGATTGCAGGTATATCACGCCCTGGATGCCGGGCGCCCCGAGAGGGTGTGCCGGCGGGTGATCGACCTGACGGCGGCCACCGGCCGGGAGCAGGCGGAAAAAGAGAATATTGATGAAAATAAACGCCTATATTATGTGGCATTTACACGAGCACGGCTAAAGCTTTACATTCCTTATTTTCCCGACGGCCGAAACTATGGATGGCTGGGGCCGGTTTGCCGGTTCGTCTCAACCAGTGTCGAACAGGCATTTAAAAATGCCTCCGGTGCGCTGCCCTCCGGTGCGTGGCACGACGCCGGCAGCACGGCCCCGTCGCCCCATGAGCGGACGCGCCGCGGGGACGACGGAACCAAGGCCCGACTGAATTTGCCGACCGGCGCACTGCTGCCCGGTACGAACGATTTCCGGGGCCGGAAAGTCTCCCTGGAATCCTTTTCCAGTATCGGCCGGTGGATTCGCCGGTCGCCTGTCGGCCATGACCACCAGCCGGCTTCCTTCCGCCTCGTTGACGGGATGGGGCACGAGGACGACGAACCCGCTGCAGCCCCATCGACCGGACCGGCGGACCCGGACGTGTCCGACGGGCTTCCCGGGGGCGCGCGCATGGGGTCCATGTTTCACCATATTTTTGAAAACATCGATTTTCAGACCGTGGTGGCGGGGCCCACGGACATTCTGGCTCACGATGCTTCCCGAAACATCATTCGATCGGCCATGGCGCTCTACCGGATCGAACCGCTCTGGACGGCGCCGATCGCACGGATGGTCGCCGCCACCCTGCGCATGCCCATTGACCTGGATGGCCGTTCCCTGGTCCTTGGACGCCTGACCCCGTCCCGGCGGAGGCACGAAATGGAATTCTATTTTCCCCTGGCGACATCGGAGCCCGGTGGGACGCCGGTACCCGGGTGCACCCTGTCGGCCGGCCGCTGCCGGGAGATGATGATCCGTGGGTTTGTCGATCTGGTTTTTAGATGGCAGGGCCGGTATTGTATCGCTGACTGGAAATCCAACCGGCTGTCGGGAGGATATGGACAGGACGACATGGCCGGAGAGATGGCCGCAGCCGGCTACGACCTCCAGTACCAGTTGTACACCGTCGCTGTTCTGAGATGGCTCAAGCACCAGCTTGGGGACCGTTTTGACCCCCATCGCCATTTCGGCGGGGTATTTTACCTCTTTATCCGGGGCATGGGGGCAGGGGGGGCAGATGGTGTCTTTCATGTTCCTCCGGAACAACTGCTGCCTCTGGAACGCCTCCAGGAAATCATAAACCAACAGATCGCGGGGATTCAATGGTGAACGGGTTAAGCGACCCCCAGATCGACAGGCTCCGACGTTTCGGCATCGCTGCGGGAAGCACCGGTGCGACGGCCCTGCGATCCCTGTTGGCGGACCTGGATCTTTCCGACCTGGACCTGATGACCATCAGGGACCTGGCCCGCTACGGACCTGAACCTGACGATGGGGGGCTCGTCGCCATGCTGGGCCTGATGTTTGCGGCCCTTGGGGAGGGCAGCCTTTGCCTGGATCTGGACATGGACCGGTTGCGGGAGCACCTGCTGAAAGCTGCCGATCCGGCCGTGACCGCATGGGTTGCCCGATTTATGCGTCGTCTGGAAAATGGCGATTACGATGCCCTGATCGACCGGGCCGGCGGCGGCTTCAAACCCCTGGTGCTGGACGATGCCACCGGTCACCGGTTGCTGTATTTTCAGAAATTTCATTTTCACGAACAACGCCTCAAGCAGCGGCTTTTTTCCTTTTTGTCGCATCCGGGCGGCCGGAAGCTGTCCGATGACGCCATCGTGACGGCCATCGATTCGCTATACCGGGACGAGGCGGTTATCCGCAAAGAGGCCGGTGGCGACCCGATCGTACGGGACCCCTGCCAGCTCGAGGCCATCCGGGCCGCCCTGAAGGTCCCCATCCTTGTGGTTTCAGGCGGGCCGGGAACCGGGAAAACCTCCCTGCTGGTGAACCTGCTCAGGGCCATGGTGCGAACCGGTACCGACCCCTCGCGGATAAAGCTGGCCGCCCCCACGGGACGTGCCGCGCAACGAATGACGGAGGCACTGGTCGCCAATCTTGCCACCATCGCCGTTCCCGACAGCGGTGACCGGCGCCTGGGGCAATTGAGTGGATCGACCCTGCACAAGCTCCTGGTCGTCCGCAGTCGAAACGGCGGTTTTCTTTACGGCGCCCGGCGTTCCATTCCGGCCGAGGTGGTCGTGCTGGACGAAGTTTCCATGGTGGATGTGGTCATGATGGACCGGCTTTTTCAGGCCATCGATCCGGATCATACCCGCTTGATTCTGCTCGGTGACAAGGATCAGCTGCCTTCGGTAGAGGCGGGGTCGGTGCTGGCAGACATGAGTCCGGACGCCGGCGGCGCCTTCGTCCGGCATTTTGTGGTGTTGCGCAATGTCTACCGCGCTTCGGGGGAACTGCTGAAACTGGCACAGGCCATCAACAGCGGCCGTTCGGTGCCGTTGCGCCCCGTGGGTATGGGCCACGCCCTAAATCTCAAGAGCGGGCAATGGGCCTTTGTGTCCGCCGGAGACGGGGATGTGATGAACCGTCATCTGGACCATTGGGTCATGCACCAGTATGTGCAGAAAAAAGGTGCCGCTGACAGTTACGTGGACCTCGTCAACCGGCTTGGCCGGCCGCTGGACCCACCGGAAGCCATCCACGCGGAAGAACGAAACGAGATGCTCGCCCTGCTTTTTGACCATGCGGTCCGATGTCGGATATTGACCGTTCTGCGTCACGGCCGCACCGGCGCACGATCGATCAACGACCGGATTGCCGCCGGCCTGCGCCGGATCCTCGATCCAGGCCGTCCACCCGAAAGCCGGCTGTTCAATGGTGCCTTGCTGATGATTACCCGCAACGACTACACCCGCGACCTGTACAACGGTGATGTGGGGGTGGTGCTGCGTCAGGCGGACGGCAGCTATCGGGCTGGATTCAAACGCGCCGGCGGGGTGGTGTGGTTTCCCGCCTCTGCCCTGTCCGACTGGGACCTTGCTTTTGCCATGACCGTCCACAAAAGCCAGGGTTCGGAATTTAACGATACGCTGCTGTGCCTGCCCGACGACGCGGGGCACCGCCTGCTGACCCGCGAAATCATTTACACGGCGGCCACACGTGCCTCCCGGCGGCTGATTGTCTATGGGACGGCGGCTGCATTCCAAACGGCCCTGAAACGGAAAGTTCAGCGACAATCCGGACTGATGCACTGACGCCGGGGTGACAGCGCCTCGGGAAACCGGTATTGGCGAATGCAATTCGCGCGGTCTCCGGAGACCCGTCACCGATTACGGAAAACGGGTTGCCTTTTGAGTAATAAACTTCCCAAACATTGTGATATGAATGTACGGGTGTAATTCATTACATAGTCTTAGATTCGGCATAACAAACCGTTTATTATATGAATATATAAAATTATAAGACATGGCCCATGACTTGCTAAGTAACGTTGAACGCCAATTCAATTGACGAAAGGCAGGCTATGGGAATCGAACGGTGGCTGGTGACTGTGGGCAGGTGGCTGGGGCTGACCTCGGATGCCGTCATGGCCCATGATCGATCGGAGACACGCAATCAATGCCTGATCGCCTCGGAGTTCAGCTATTTCGGGAATGTGGATTCCGCACTCATAAGAAATCTGAACCGCTCCGGCGCATTTGTTGAAACCCAAAAAAAATTCAGTGTCGGTGAATCGGTTCGGTTGAAATTCCCGTTGCATTATCTCGATCCGCCGGTGGAGGTCTCGGGGGTCATCGCCTGGACCGGATCCGGCGGCGTGGGGGTGAAGTTCACCCCCATGGATTTGCAGGGGGGATGACATGGCCCCTTCCTTCGGCGATGCGGTCCCAATAAAAACGGCTGCAGGCGTATCTGGCCGTTGACAAGGCGATAATAAACTTTTACGATGCTGATATAATTCATGATACCAAGGGGGCCGCATATGAACAAAGGGGATCTGATCGACGCATTGAAAAGAAAAAACGGTTTTACCCGGGAAAAGGCGGAGCGGGTGATTGATCTTTTTTTCGGTGAAATGACCAACGCGCTGGTCAACGGTGACCGTGTCGAGATCAGGGGATTCGGCAGCATTTTTGTAAAACGGTATGGTTCCTACAAGGGACGCAACCCGAAAACCGGCGATTCCGTGCTGGTCAAATCCAAACGACTGCCTTTTTTCAGATGTGGCAAGGAACTGAAGGAGAGGGTGGACAACGTCAACCATTGAGTGCCTTGCCCGCTGCACCGCATTGGATGCCAGTGGGCTGCCCGGATGACTCGGTTTAGGCGACCCGCCACGCAAACCGGCCGGTCACGCCAGTTCAGCAGCACCCGCACGGGACATCCGATCCGCATCCCCTCCGCTGATGTTGGCCTTCTGCTCAACCTGAATGCGTTCTGTCCCGGTGATCTGGCGTTGAGCCGGGGCGCATCCGAACCAACGATGATATCCACCAAAATTCCGGATATCTCATCATCCCGGGAATGACGGCATCTCCTGAATTTTATACCCGGAGTCACAAGGCCGGCCGATGACCATGAACGGCACGATTGCAAAAGGTGACGGCCGCGGGTCGCTTTCCTTCCTGCCACACCCCGTCGTCTATCTGTTTCGACCGGACCCCAAACCGGAAACGACCGGCGGCGAACCTGTCGGTGACCCTGAAGACCGGACCGTTGCGGCAACCCGGCCTGTGATTGTCTGCAGGCAATGCCTGCACGAAATCACTTCCCACGACCAGCGCAAGGAGGTTAACGGTGCCCATGTGCACAGCTTCGCCAACCCGGAAGGCATCATTTTTGAAATTGCCTGTTATCGGGAGGCCTGGGGATGCGGCTACCTGGGACCTTCGTCGCCTGAGTTCACCTGGTTTGCCGGTTACGTCTGGCGGATCGGGGTCTGTGCCAATTGCCATGTTCACCTGGGATGGCGTTTCTCGGCCCCGGATGGCCATTTCTTTCACGGTTTGATCACCAGCCGGCTGATGTCCACTGGCGGGTAGCCCACAAATTGTGCCGATTTTACGCGCCCACCCCCACCCAATGTGTTTTCACGTGAAACGTTTCATCAAAAAAATCATGATCTTATTCTCATTCGAAACATGAATTCCATTTATGCTTTTGACAGATGTCGGCCGGTGAACTATAGTGCAGACGCCATTTTGGCGGGTTTCCGATGAAAATGAGCCGGACCTTACCAGTAGAAAAAGGGCCTTGCCGATGAAGCTTCGAGACATTACGGACTGTTGTGTTCATCTGGAAGTCCATGAAAAACGGTGTGATCGTGATGACCTTTTTGAGCTGGTTTTTTTCGAAAGGGATATCGCCGAATGGACGCGCATCCTGGCCGCCTTTCTTGGCGACCCGGTAAAACCCAGCGGCAAGGTGCCGACGTCCAAGGACTTGGAACTCACCGAGGGAACCGGCAGTATTCGTGTCGAACAGACCCTTTTTGAAAAAAGTGTTGAAAACGGTGCGATTATCGCCAAATTCTGGCCCTGGAAAGATGGTCGCCATATCACCTTGAGAATGGCGCTGCTTGCCGATTCATCAATTTAGACGATCAGGAGCATTCGTTCGGACATGTCCATGCTTAAAGCGATTCCGGTTCTTGTCGCGGCACTTTTTCTGGGAAACTGGTTCCTTCGCGAAGCCAGAAAGGCCAAAATGGCCGGAAAGCCGTGGTACGCCCCCTACCTTACGATTCCAGGCATATTGATCATTGTCGCCTTCATGATTCCCGTTTACCTTCGATTCTTTCATTGATATGGCGAGAAACCGTTTTGTGTGCTGCGAAACCTGAAAAGGACCGGTTGCGAATCACCATTGACCGTTCGCTGAAATTGAACCACACCCCCGCCATGCTGCTGGACAACCTGGTGGAACGGTTTCAGATGGTCAATCCCAAATGGCTTGAAAATCAACGCATGGGCCGCTGGAACCGGGGAACGAAAAAGACCCTTCGCTTTTACCGGCGATTCGGCAAAACCGGGATTGTTCTTCCCCGCGGATACGCCCGCCAGTTGCTACTTCTGCTCAAACGGGAAAACTACGACTATCGCCTGGATGATCGGCGTCGACTGATGCCGGCCGTGGACTTTGATTTCAACGGCCAGCTCAAGCCATTCCAGTCGGTGGGGGTGGCCGAAATGGTGAAAAAGGATTTCGGCACATTGAGTGCCCCGACAGGAAGCGGCAAAACCGTTATGGGACTCCATCTGATTGCCCGGCGGCGTCAACCGGCCGTTGTGGTGGTTCACACCAAGGATCTGGCCTTTCAGTGGATCCGGCGTATCGAGCAGTTTCTGGGGATCCCGTCTGACCAGGTGGGCCTGATCGGTGCCGGAAAGAAAAAAATCGGCGACCGGATTACCGTGGCGCTGGTTCAATCCCTTTACCGGGTCACGGACCAGGTCGCACCCCACACGGGCCACATCGTCGTCGATGAATGCCACCGGGCCCCCAGTCGGACCTTCACCGAGGCGGTGACGGCCTTTGACTGTCACTATATGCTGGGCCTGTCGGCCACCCCATGGCGGCGGGACAAGCTCTCCAAACTCATTTTCTGGCATCTCGGGGATGTCCACCACGAAGTGGACAAGGCCGGGCTGGAAGAAAAGGGCCATATTCTAAAGGCTGACATCGTTGTCCGGACGACTGACTTTGAACCCTACTTCGACCCGGTCAATGATTACTCGCGCATGCTTTCCGAGTTGACCGCCGATGACGATCGCAACCGGCTGATCGCATCGGATGTGGAAAAAGAGGTGCGCTCCGGCAAAGGAATCTGCCTGGTGCTTTCCGATCGGAAAAAACACTGCGAGACCCTTCAGGGGATCCTGCGGTATAAATTTGATGTCCATTCGGAACTGCTCACCGGGGACCTGAACAACGAGGCGCGGAAAACGGTGCTGGACCGTCTCAACCAGGGGCGGGTCAAGGTCCTTATTGCCACCGGCCAACTGATCGGAGAAGGCTTCGACTGTCCGGATCTGTCCACCCTGTTCATGGCCACCCCCATCCGGTTCAGTGGGCGGGTGATGCAGTATCTCGGGCGGATTTTGCGGCCTGCCCGAGGCAAGGCCCGGGCCCGGGTCTATGACTACATAGACGAGCGGGTGGCCCCGCTGGCAGCGGCGGCAAAGGCCCGGCAGCGGGTGTATGGGGGGGCAGGGGCCAGATGAAACAAGCGTGGGATACAGAAACCGTCGGATTCCACAGCGATGATGGCAAAGCGTTTCCTCCGCCAATCCCGAAAAAGGAGGAAAGATTCCCCATTCCGGCCACGGTTCGGCGCCAGCGGCCGGAAAGGAAAAGGGGCCTCCGGTGCTTGGTCTAACATTCTGCGATCCCACGCCTGTTTGCCGGTGGAAGATGCCGATCACCACGTTCAATCGATAACCGGGCAATGGTGCCGGGGTGATGGGCCTGCGTCCGGCCGAACGGGCCGGTAAGTGCGGTCCGGCAGAAAGGATCGAGGCGTATCTTCAGGCTAAAATAGTCCCCGGCCGTTGTCAAGTATGACGGGGTCGGAAGAAAGCCGACGGTTGCGTTAGGCTTTATCCCTCGTCACTGCGGCGCGCCGTCAGTACGCCCATTCCTCTGTGCGAGTGGCGGGTGATTTTGCGCCGCCGTGTGAAAGGATTACTCGCTGCCGCCCCTGACCGCCGTGGCAGGGACCACCGACATCCGCTGGATGAGCACGGGTGTCCGGGGCACGTCCCGCATGCCCGAATGGGAGGTGGTGGGCACCTTTTCTATGGCTCGCACCACGTTCATCCCTGACACCACCTTGCCGAATACACAATACCCCCATCCCTTGGCCGTTTTGCCACGATGATCCAGAAAACCGTTGTCCTTGACGTTGATGAAGAACTGGGCCGTGGCGGAATGGGGATCTGATGTCCGCGCCATGGCAATGGTGCCGGTCCGGTTCGGCAGCCGGTTATCGGCTTCGTTGGGAATGGGGGGGCGGGTCGGCCTGCGGTTCATTTGGGCATCAAATCCACCGCCCTGGATCATAAATCCGGAGATCACCCGATGAAAGATGGTGCCGTCGTAAAAACCGGCGCCAACGTAATCCAGAAAATTGTCCACGGTTCGTGGAGCGGCCGTCCGGTCCAGTTCCAGCACTATTTCACCCTGGCTGGTGATCAGCTTCACCCGGGGCATTGCATCGGAAGCATGTACCGACCCTGTGGCAACCAGCAGGATCAACAGTACGGTCACAAGACATCGTTTCATATCAGGGTCTCCTATAATTTTGATAAACGTCGAACATAATTATTTTGAAACTTTTCAAGGCGTTGGAACGACTAATATGTTGAAACCACCCAACAGTAGCGTTTACAGGGGCCCGCAGATGCAAGGCCTCGGGCATGCAGACGACCTGTCTGACCTTCAAATGCCCGGTAACGAAGCAGATGCGGTGCCCTGTGAATGCTTACCCATTTCTACCACAGTTCGAACACCCGGCGGGGCTTGTCCAGGCGGGAGATGCCTGACGCCCGGGTGTCCCTGACGGCCTGGTCGTATTCTGCGGGACTCAGGGCCACGGCCAGTGCCGGCATTTCCCTGGCCTTGCCACAGGGACGATATTGCGCCATCACGTTCACATAGGTATTCCGGGACAATGAATTGGCCAGGAACTCCATGATGTTGGCCGTTCCCGCCAGTCCGCCGGGCAGGACCAGATGGCGCACCAGAACCCCTTTGACGGCCAGACCGCTGGTCGGGTCGATGTGCAGGTCCCCGACCTGGCGTTGCATTTCGACCAATGCGAGTCTGGCCACCTCAGGGTAATCGGGGGCATTGCAGGTGTCCAGGGCCACTTTGGGGTCCCAGAATTTGAAATCCGGCATGTAGATGTCGACGATACCATCGAGCATCTTCAAGGTTTCCACGGAATCGTAGCCGCTGGAATTATAGACCAGGGGGAGCGTCAGACCCCGCTGGGCAGCCAGATGGACGGCCGATAGAATCTGTGGCACCACGTGGCTCGGGGTGACCAGATTGATGTTGTGGCATCCGGCCTGCTGAAGGTCGAGCATGATTGATGCCAGCTGGTCGTCGTCCATTTTGCGGCCCGCTCCCAGCTGGCTGATCTCATAGTTCTGGCAGAAGTTGCACCGCAGGTTGCAATGGGTGAAAAAAATGGCGCCCGACCCGCTGCGTCCCACCAGGGGCGCCTCTTCACCGAAATGGGCATTATAGGAGGCCACGACGGCCCGCAGGCCGGTATCGCAGATTCCGGTTTCACCGGCCGTTCGGTCCACACCGCAGCGGCGCGGACACAAGGTGCAGCCGGTCAGCGCCTTACGTGCCTGGTTGACCCTGCGTTCCAGAATCCCGGTTTTCAGGGCCTCAAGATAGGCGGGGGCAAAGGGTGCCATGGTTACCTCTCCAACCGTTTTTTTTAATTGTGCATCATCTGTTCGAGCTGATTGACACTTTTGGCCTGGCCAACCACGACCAGGGTGTCGTCGGTCTCTATGCGGGTGTCGGCTTTGGGGTTGAAGATCAATGTGTTGTCGGCTTTTTTGATGGTGAGAATGATCAGGTCCAGCTGCTGGCGGATACCCGAATCCTTGAGTGCCACGTTCAGCAATCGCGAGGTGGGCCGTACCCGGATTTCCTCCATCATAATGTCAGTGCTTTCATCGGTAAAGGCCAGTTCGAGGAATTTGATCACCGTTGGACGCAGGATCGCATGGGCCATTCGCCGGGCCCCAAGGTCGTAGGGTGAAATCACCTTGGCGGCGCCTGCCGCCTGTAGGGTCCGCTTGGCGGTGTTCTGGATGGCCCGGGCGACGATAAACAGGTCGGGGTTGAGCTGTCTGGCGATCAGGGTCAGAAAAACGTTGTCCGCATCGGTGGCCACGGCGGTGATCATCCCTTTGGCCGACCGGATGCCTGCCCGGATCAGGAGGCTTTCATCCGTGGCTTCGCCGAGCAGGTAGAGGACGCCGTCTTCGTTCATGGTCGCCTGGCGCCCCTTATTTTTTTCGATGATGACCACATTCAGGTATCGCTCGGTCAGATAACGTGACAGAACGCGGCCGATTCGGCCATACCCGCAGATGATATAGTGATTCTTCAGCTTGGCGATCCGCTTGTCCAATTTACGCCTCCCGAGAATGACGCGTATACGGTCTTCGACCAGAAATTGTACGATCAGGCCGACCACATACATGAAATAGCCGACCCCCGATACGATGAGGATGATGGTGAAGATCCGGCCGAGGTCGCTGATCTGGTGCACTTCCCCGTAACCGACGGTGGCCAGGGTGATGATGGTCATGTAAAAGGCGTCATCGAACGCCCATCCCTCGATGAACATGTAGCCGCACGTACCGGCCATAACGAGCCCGACGGTCAGGATGATGCTGAGGGTGAAATGGGTTTTACGTTCCATGTGCGCCTGTTTTCCTGTCCGTCGGCGTGATCTGATCTTCACTGCAATCCAGGCTTACCCGCGGCCATGTCATAATCCGTCTTGATTTGCATGCTGCTTGGGACTATAAAAAAACCTTTGTGGCCTGTCAACTGCCAAACGGCTGCAACTCCTTTTTATTAAATAAGATTCTTTCAAATCGATGTTGACTTCGGAGTCGACTCGTGAAAGCGATGCGATCAGTGAACCCGCTTCTGGAGATTGTTGACATCCGCAAGCAGTACAAGCAGGTGGTGGCTGTGGACGGCGTAAGCCAGACCATCGGGCGAGGCAGCTGTTTCGGGCTGCTGGGGCCCAACGGTGCCGGCAAGACCACACTCATCGAGATTGTCGAGGACATCATTGCCCCCACTTCCGGGACCGTTCTCTACAAAGGCAAGCGCCGGGCGGCGCAGTTCCGGCAGGAGGTCGGCATCATGTTCCAGCAGACGGCCCTGCTGTCGTACCTGACGGTCGCCGAAACCCTGGAAACCTTCAGCCGGCTTTACGACCACACCGAGACCATCGGCCATTTGATCGGGCTGTGCCACCTGGAGGAGGTCAAAGACCAGCCCAACGACAAGATTTCCGGCGGACAGAAACAGCGCCTGCTGCTGGCGCTGGCCCTTTTGAACCGGCCCGAACTGGTGTTTCTGGACGAACCCTCCACCGGTCTGGACCCCCAGGCCCGGCGCAACCTGTGGGATATCATCAAAGCGGTAAAATCCCAGGGCCGCACCATCGTGCTGACCACGCATTATATGGAGGAGGCGGAAAAGCTCTGTGACGACATCGCCATCATGGACAAGGGCGGAATCATTGCCCGCGGTGCCCCCCACGATATGATCCACACCCATTGCAGGCGGGCCACCGTGTCGGTTCCCAAAGACCGGTTTCCGGAAAAGATCCCGGCCCTGCAGGGGTTTGTCAGGGAACGGGGAGAGCGGGTTCAGATTCGTACGGAAAACGTCAACGCGGTTGTCGGACAGTTGCTGTCCAGCGGGGTGGATATGCGTGGTGTCAATGTCAGGACACCGACCCTGGAGGATGTTTTCCTGAAGCTGACCGGGCGAAGCCTGCGGGAATAATCGGGAGCCGGTATGCGTTTTAAACGATTGTGGGCCGTTTTCAGGGCCAGGAACCGCGAATTTTTCAGGGATCGCGAGGCGTTCGGATGGAATTTCCTTTTTCCCTTCCTGATCATCCTCGGTTTTGGTGTGATTTTCAAGGGAGACTACGCCTCCCCGTTCAAGGTGGGTGTGTTTCCGGTCCCCCATGGGGCTGCCGTCAACGGGTCGATCGACAACCTTCCCGATTCGTTTGCTGCCTTCAAGGCCATTTCCCTGGTGGGGTTCGACACCTACGCCCAGGGGATGGACAAACTCAAACACCATAAAATAGACCTGCTCGTCGAGGCGGGAACCCGGCCCGTGCGCTACTGGGTCAGTGATGCGTCGCCTTCCGGGGCGATTGCGGAGCGGCTCCTCAAGGGGGCCCTGGCGGTCCCGCCTGCCGGCGACCGGTTCGAAAAAAGGGACGTTCAGGGCGTTCCGATCCGCTACATCGACTGGCTGTTTCCCGGGGTGCTGGGCATGAACATGATGTTCAGCGCCCTGTACGGGGTGGGGTGGGTGGTGGTGCGCTATCGTAAAAACGGCGTGCTCAAACGCCTCAAAGCAACGCCGTTGACCGCTTTCGAATACCTCAGCGCCCAGTTGCTGTCCCGTATTTTCCTGCTCATGTTCACCCTGGTCATGGTTTGGGTGGGATGCGATCTGATTCTCGATTTCAAGGTCTATGGGCGTTTGCTGGATCTGTTCCTCGTGTTCCTGGCGGGCAGCGTCTGCATGACCGCCCTGGGTCTGGTGATTGCCTCCCGCGGGACCAGCGAAGAGTTTGCCAACGGCATCCTCAATTTTATCTGCTGGCCCATGATGTTTCTGTCCGAGGTCTGGTTTTCCATTGAAGGCGCGCCGGCGTGGCTCAAGGCGGCGGCCAAGATTTTTCCCCTGACCCACGTGTTGACTGCGGCACGCAAAGTGATGAACGAGGGGGCCGGGCTGCTCGCGGTGACCCCGGAAATGACCATCCTGTGCGCCATGACCCTCGCTTTTTTACTGGTCGGCGCAGCGTTGTTTTCCTGGTACAAATAAAACGGAGGTCAGAGGTCGGGGGCGCCGCCCCGTTGAACGAGGTCTGAACACTGATGAAACCTGTGCGTTTTCATACAGGTTGAAGAACAATTAAAATTCCCGAATAACTAGCACCAAAATACAAACCAAGCCCAATCCCCTAATTAACTAAACTGTGTATGGGCGATGGAATCAATCCCCCGCGGATCAGGAACGGATTGCCACCGGTGGCGTTGTTAACCGGCATGATGATGGATTCACCCAGCAGGCCGCCGAAAAAGGCGTGATCCCCCGCTTTTTTTCCGGGTACGGGGATCAACCGCGTGGCGGTGGTTTTTTTGTTGATGACGCCGATGGCCATTTCATCGGCGATGATGGCAGCCAGGGTCTCTTCGCTGGTGTCGCCGGGAATGGCCACCATGTCAAGCCCTACCGAACAGACACAGGTCATGGCCTCCAGTTTTTCGATGGAGAGGTGTCCCTGGGAGGCTGCCTGTGAGATGTTCAGGTCCTCGCTCACCGGGATGAAGGCGCCGCTCAGCCCCCCTACATGGGAACTGGCAAAGGCACCGCCTTTTTTGACCGCATCGTTTAACATGGCCAGGGCTACCGTGCTCCCCGGTACGCCAATGGCCGTAAGCCCCATGCTCTGGAAAATTTCCCCCACACTGTCCCCCACATTGGGCGTGGGGGCCAGGGAGAGGTCAACGACACCGAAACCGATGCCCATCCGCTGGGCCACCTCCCGGCCGATGAGCTCTCCGACGCGAGTTACTTTATAGGCGGTATTTTTTATGATATCGCTCAGTTGCCCTAAATTAAGTCCCGGATTCGCGGTTACGGCACGGTCGATGGCCCTTTTGACCACCCCAGGCCCGCTGACTCCCACGTTGATCACCGCATCGGCTTCGCCGACCCCCAGGTAGGCGCCGGCCATGAAGGGAATATCCTGGGGGATGTTGGCGAACACGCACAGCTTGGCACAAGCCAGGCCATCGCGGTCCGCAGTCAGTCCGGCCGCTTCCTTGATTTTACGCCCCATAAGCAGGACGGCATCCATATTGATTCCCGCCCGCGTGGAAGCCACGTTGATCGACGCACACACCCGCTGGGTGTCGGTCAGTGCCTGGGGCAGGGCCTCGATCAGGGCCCGGTCCCCTCTGGCCATGCCTTTTTCCACCAGGGCGGTAAATCCGCCGATAAAATCCACACGGGCATCGATGGCGGCTTCGTTGAGGGCCGTGGCCACGTCCAGCATCTGGCTGGCATCGAAGGGTGCCGCGGCGACAGCGATGGGGCTCACTGAAATGCGTTTGTTGACGACCGGGATGCCGTACTTGTCTCCCACCTCGTCGCAGGTCTGCACCAGATGCCGGGCTGCGGTGGTGATGCGGGTATGGATATTTTCCGTGAATCGTCCGATGTCGTCGCTGGCGCAATCCAGCAGGCTGAGCCCCAGTGTGACGGTCCGGACATCCAGATTTTCATTTTTGAGCATCTCCACGACGGAGAGAATTTCTCGTTCACTGAACATGGCATAGGTTCCTTATACGCGATTGATGGCTTCAAAGATCAGTTTGTGCTGGATGGACAGGTCCAGCGACAATTCCAATGCCTTTTCACGCAGGTCCCGTCGAAGGGCCTGGTGGCTGGTATCGGTGGGAATGTCGACCTCGTAGATCATGATGTTGGCATTGGGATCGTCGCCGCCTTTGAAGACGGCCTGCAGGTTGGTTACATTGACGCGATGGCCGGCCAGGATGGCGGTAATGGCCGCCACCAGTCCCTTCCGGTCGGGGCCTTTGGTGACCACCACAAAGGGTTCGCTGTCGGCAGCCATCGTTGACGCATCCGTGTCCGAGAGCGGTTTCTCGAAGACATGCAGACCCATGGGCGAGAGCCCGTCGTCCAGGTGGCCGTGCAGGTCGCTTTCGGACAGGGCTTTGGGAACGCTGACGATGAAAATGCCGGAAAATTCGTTTTGCAGGATCGTCTGGCTGACATTTTCAATGTTGCAGTCCTGTTCGAACAGAATGCGGGTGACGGCGGCGATGATGCCGGGGCGGTCCTTGCCCAGGACCGAAATGATCATTTTTTTCATGTAACAGGCTCCCCATACGTTGACGGATGACAATGAAGCATCCTTATCGAACAATTGGGAGTGGGTGTCAATACAGGGGAACCGAATAATCCCATTGGCTTGATTTGAAAAAAGATTGTGCCCAAAAGCACCGCTGTGGTAGATTACAGGCCAATCTGAGAGCACGGTCCGTCGGTTCATTTTTACGGCGGCAACGGGTAAAACAGCTATTTCACCACCGTATGGAAGCCCGCGACGGTGAGCGGGCTTGCAGGGAAGCCGATTGTGAAGACGAAGCAAGTCAGCCATTTGATCCAGGAACACAAGACCCTTTTCATCATCATTATCGTCGGGCTGTTCCTGCTGGAACTGGAGATCTTCGCCCTGGCGGCCATGAAATCGGGGCGGAAATCATGGCTGCAGGTCATCGATGGCAATGGCCATGTCATCCACGAAACCAGCGGCAAAAACCTGAGTGAATTCAACAAGTACTATTTCGAGAAAACCTTCGGGCCTTTCGAGAACTACGATGTCCGCCTGGAAACCCGGGAGCATCCGTTCCCCTTCAGGGCCTGGTTCGTGGCGGCCATCGGCATCCCCGTCGGGGCCATGCTGCTCTTCGGCTTCGTCGTGAAGGCGTATGTGGCCATTTTTCACGGCAGCGAACTGCAGGGGGATGACGCCAGGCCGGCCTGTGAACCGGGCTATGAATCCCGCCTGGAGTCGATTCTGTTCCGCATCAGCCGGATGAATATCTTTATCATCGGTTTTTTGATTTTTATCGGTGTGATTTCCTACTGGATCATTCCCAACATGATCACCTACCTCGGGCGCACCGGAATCGATGTCGTCATCCGTTTCAAATGGGTGTTCATCGGTATCGGCACGGTGGTGGTGGGCATCGGCCTGTGGATTGTCTACCTTCGCTATCTGCTGGCCCGAAAGAGCATTGAAAGCCGCATGGAAATCGAAAAGCATCGCCTGGCCCTGGAATACAAGGCCCGCCACGGGGTGCCGCTGCAGCTGGACGAACCTTCCGCGGAAACGGCCCCTCCGGCCTCCCTGGACTGGGATCCTCCGGAATAAACGCTTTTCAACAAGAGACCGCAGCTTGTGACCGACGATTGATCCATGACCCAAATCATCACCACCCATAAGAACAGCGACTTCGATGCCTTTGCATCCCTGGTTGCCGCTACGCTGATATACCCCGAAGCCGTCGCCGCCGTTCCCAAGACGATCAATCCCAATGTGCGGGCCTTCATGTCCATTCACAAAGAGGTTTTCGACTACGTGGATCGCTGGAACATCGAAACCGGCAAGGTCAGCCGGCTCATCGTCGTGGACACGCCCAACTGGTCGCGGTTGGGCCCCATCGCCAAGTTGAGGCAACGGACCGACCTGGAAGTGCTGGTGTGGGATCACCACACGGGGGGCGATATCGATGCCGACTGGAAATGCCAGGAAGCTGTCGGTGCCACGGTGACCCTGATGGTGCGCCAGCTCAAAGCCATGCGCAAGCTGATCACGCCCATTCAGGCCACGCTGTTTTTAGCCGGCCTGTACGAGGATACCGGCAACCTGACATTCTCCTCCTGCACGGCTGAAGATGCCTATGCCGCCGGCTGGCTGCTGGACCGAAAGGCGGATCTGGCCCTGGTCGCTAAATTCCTGCGGCCCGCATACGGTGAAAAGCAGAAGGACGTGCTGTTCGAGATGCTGAAGAACACCAGCCGGATGAAAATAAACGGCCATTCCGTCAGCATCAGCCGGATCCATATCGACGGCCACGTGGGCAATCTGGCCCTGGTGGTGCGGATGTACCGGGACATCGTCAATGTGGATGCCGCTTTCGGCCTGTTCGTCAGCCAGGCAAAGAAAGGCAGGTGCAGATGCATGGTCATCGGCCGGAGTGACACCGACGCGGTGGATGTCGGCGAGTTGATGAAAAGCATGGGCGGCGGCGGCCATCCCGGCGCCGGCAGTGCCATGCTGCGCGACGTGAACCCCGATGTGGCCGGGCAGATGATCATCGATCTGCTGGAGGGTAACCAGCAGTCCTCGGTTCAGATCAGCGATTTGATGTCCTTCCCCGTTTTTACCGTGCCATCGGACACCTCCATGGCCGAGGTGGCCCGGATGCTTCGTCGGCGGGGGTGCACCGGACTTCCGGTGGTGGATGGGGATCGGCTGGTGGGCGTCATATCCCGCCGGGATTTTAAGAAAATACGCAAAGAGGGGCAGCTGCAGGCCCCGGTCAAGGCGTTTATGAGCACCCGGGTCATCACCATCGAACCGGGAAAAAGTCCCATTCAGGCGGCCCGGACGATGGTGCGGCACGACGTCGGCCGGCTGCCCGTGGTCGAAGCGGGGCGACTCATCGGTATCATCACCCGATCCGATGCCATGATTTATTTTTACGATCTGCTGCCGGACTGACGGGCGGCGGGAGGACGCCTGCCGGAATATTTCCGGGACCGGGCATCGCGCCTATCGCAGATATCGGCTTTTTTACGAATCCGTCAACCTTAACAGTGAAGGAACCGGTCCATGCAAACCCAGGCTGTCATCGATCATATTGTCCAATGGCTCACCCGTTATCTCGACCAGTCGGGAATGAAAGGCTTTGTGGTCGGCGTTTCCGGCGGCATCGACTCGGCGGTGACGTCCACCTTGTGTGCCATGACCGGCCATCCGGTCAAGGTGTTGAATATGCCGATCCACCAGGCGCCGGATCAGGTGGGGCGATCGGACCGTCACATCCTCTGGCTTCGAGACCGCTTCACCAACGCAGAAGGGGTGACGGTTGACCTGACCCCCGCATTTAAATCCATGCAGGACGTTTTTCCCGATGCGATTCAGGACGATTTGACCATGGCCAACACCCGGAGCCGGCTGCGCATGCTGACGCTGTATGGTTTTTCCACCCACCACCGCATGCTGGTGGCGGGCACGGGCAACAGGGTCGAGGATTTCGGCGTGGGTTTTTTTACCAAGTACGGTGACGGCGGGGTGGATCTGTCGCCCATCGCCGACCTGATGAAATCGGAGGTTTACCGGCTGGCAGAAGCGATGGGCATTATCGATGAAATCATTCAGGCCGCGCCCACAGACGGTTTGTGGAGTGACAACCGGTCGGACGAAAACCAGATCGGTGCCAGCTATGACGAACTGGAGTGGGCCATGGCATTCATGGACGGCAACGGCGACGAGCAGGCCCTGGAACCCCGGCAGCGGGAGGTCCTGGCCATCTTCAACCGGTTCAACCGGATGAACCGGCACAAGATGCTGCCGATTCCGATCTGCCAGATTCCCAGTCCGTTAAAGGAGACGTCATGAAACTGGAAACAGCCATCAAGTCCGCATTGGAATTCGAAAACCGAATCAGGGATTTGTACATCGAGGCGGTGGCCCGCACCGATGACCCCGCCGGTAAAAAGATTTTTAAGGCGCTGGCCGACGACGAGCAGCGTCACGTGGATTACCTGGAGCGCCGGCTCGATGAATGGCAACAGCGCGGCGAATTGACGGCCGCGACGCTGGCGTCGACGATTCCCGACAAGCGGGCCATCCGCAGGGCGGCGGCCGCCCTGCAAGCGAAGCTGGGCGAGGATGCCCGGGGATTGAAGCAGCAGATGCTTTCACGGGCACTGGAAATGGAAATCGAAACCAGCCGGTTCTACCGGGAACTGATCGATCGGGTGCCCGACAATTCTCGTGCCATGTTTGAGCGTTTTCTGGAAATCGAGGACAACCACGTCGAAGCGGTGCAGTTTGAACTGGATCATCTGAACAACACCGGTTTCTGGTATGGTTTTGAAGAATTCGATATGGAGAGCATCTGAGCGGGCCCGGGGCCGGTCATCCGCCGACCGCGTCGTAGACCGCCTGAACCCTGTCAAAGATCCCGCCCCATGAAAAAGCGGCGATCCGCTCCGCCACAGGTCGCAGGTCGATTTGGGGCTGCCGGCCGGCGGCGATGATCTGACGGACAAGGGCCTGCTTCAGGTCCGCCTGGAACCGCCCCTCGTCCTCGGGCAAGGGCTGATCGACATTGCGCAGCCGGGGGGGGCGCACCAGATCGATCGCGTCTGTGTCCAGGCCGTCCATGACTGCCGTTACGCCGGGCAGTCGGGTGGCGACAACCCTGCAGCCGCTGGCCAGGGCTTCCAGCATCACCAGCGGCAACCCCTCGAAAAAGGATGACAGCACGAAAAGATGCGACCTGGCCATGATTTCGGCCAGGCGGGGCTGGCTCACGGCGCCATAAACCGTGACCCGGTCTCCCAGGCGTTCGGCCAGCCGCAGACATCGGGCTTGCTCCTCGCCACTGCCCCCGCCCACCAGGTTGAGGTGCCAGTCCGGCGCTTCAATTGTCGACAGTGCCCGCAGCAGCCAGGGTACCCCTTTGGCCCGGCAGAGCTTGCCCGCATAAATCAACTGAACCGGCTGCGGATCCGGTTTGGTGGATTGCACAAACCGTCTGCTGTCGTATCCCGCGCCGATCACATGTACTTTTTCCGGAAGCAGGCCATAGCGTTGCACGATTTCTTCCTTCTGTTCAGCACTCAGTGCCATGACGGCATCCAGACCGCGGCACCCGGCCAGTACCTGCCCTTGAAGGTGCGGACAGGTCTGGAACTGGCGCAGGTCGGTGCCGTGGCAAGTGGTCACCATCGGGATGTCCGGAAGCAGGTGTCGGCCCAGTGCGGTGAGGATCCACAGGTGATGGCTGTGGATGAGATCCGGCCGAAAGGTGACTGCCGCCGCCCGGATACCGCGGGCAAAGGCGGTCTCGTAGGCTTTTAGGTCGTCCGGGGAAAGGTCGCGGAACCGGGTGCTTTCATAGGGCATGACGTCGCTCATGCCCGCGATGGGATAGGCGATGGCATCGCTGCTGAAGGTGACGAAACGACAGCGGTCGTCGTCGATGCCGTCCAAACGCTGCGACCAGCCCGAGGGGACGCCGGCCAACAGAAAGTTGGTGTGGCCGCGGTCTGACGCTTCGCGCAGCATCGCCTGGAGGTAGATGCCGCTTCCGGTGGCGTCAGGGCGCTGGCTCAGTACATGAAGGATTTTCAGCGGCCGATGCTGATGCCGGTTCATATCGCTCCTCAGGGGGATGCCCCCACGATGGTTCCGGGCCTATCCGTTGCGGGCAAACTGCCAGGCTTCATCCATGCGGGCTTTCACGTAGGCGATCAGGCGGTCATCCCATGCGTCCACATCGAAGCAGACGGCATCCTCGCCCAGCAAGCCCTCGGGGACGAAATCGCCATTTTCTTCCGGGTCGCTGATCATCTCGCCGTAAAAGCAGACCGACAGCCAGCGGGGAGCGTCTTCGATCACGTCGACCATCACAAAAAGCGACTTCTTGCGCTGGTTGGTGTGCACCGCTCTCAGGGAATACGTTACGCCGGGCCTGGGGATAAAGTCAAAGGCGGTGCCTTCCTTTTTTTCCAGATAGGCTTTTAAGTGCGAAAAGACGGCTTTGGTTTTTTCCGCTGTGTCCTGCCATTCATCCAGAAAAAGTTTCATGGCCTGGGCTGCTTCTTTTTCCATGGGGCGCTCCTTCTCATTCTTGTGAATCCGATGGGGTATCGTGTCGAAAAAGAGCATATACCATTAATGGGGTGAAAATGAAAACCACAAAAAGCGGCTGATGTTGAAATTGCAGGAACACAACAGGATGCCCCCTTGACCGCTGAAAAAGCCGTGCACCGGCCGGCGGCGGTTACCCGGCCGGCCTTTCCCTGTCGACGTCGTCGTAAAAGTCAACGGGTGCCGGGGACAGCAGCGGGCCATAGCTGCGTTGCAGCGTGTCGATGATGCGATCGAGGGGGACGTCTGCAAATTCGCCCCGGTGACGGATATACGCCATATGCGCATTGCCCAGCTGGTCAAAGGGGTGATAGATGGAATCGGCGCGGCCGTCAAAATCGAGAGGTTTCAAATGGAACCGCTCGCACAGTTCGATGTTGAATGCCGGTGTGGCCTTGACCCATCTGCCCCCGATAAACAGGGACGTGTATCCATGCCAGAAAAAAATATCCGTTTTCATCAGTTTACGCAGCCGTTGGGTGGTCAGGTGGTTCCTGACATCCGCAAAACCCAGCCTGGCGGGAATCTTCAGGGCCCGGCAGCAGGCGGCCAGGAGCACCGCCTTGGGCACGCACCATCCCCGGCCGGTGGCCAGTGCCGTGCTGGCCCGCATCCCCTGCACCGTCAGATCGATGGAATAGGGGGCGTAGCGGATGCCGTCACGAACGGCGTAAAAGAGCCGGACGGCCTGATCCCTGGGGCTTGCCGCAGCACCGGCATGAGAGCGGGTGAAGGCCATTACCTTTTCGTGATCACTGTCGATGATCGCCGTGGGGAGGAGCATTTCGGAAACATCCGGGAGCATATGGGTTTCATCCTTTGCTGAGGGTTGCCGGCAAGGCCGTTTCCATCGTGTTCTTTCGGACAGCATCGCGGTGGGCCACCGGCCATGTCCGGAACCGGCGCGGGCGCAATGAGCGCCGCGTACGGGTTATTTTTTCTCGCCTTCCGAATCCGGCCAGCGTCCATCGGCATCGACGCTCAGGCCCAGCGCCCTGGCCCGCCTGGCCCATTGCCGGCGCGCCAGGGCCTGCATGTCCGCGACCGGGTCCAGTTCGTCGACAATTTCCATTCCCAGCAAGGTTTCAACCACATCTTCGATGGTCACCAGGCCGCTGGTCCCGCCATATTCATCGATAACCAGGGCAATGTGCTGGTGCTGGTCGAGAAAAAATTCGAGCAGGTTGGACAGGGTCATCTTGACGGGTACGGTCCCGATGGCCCGTTTTAACGTGTCGAGTTTGACCTCGCCCTGGTCCCGTGCCTTGGAGAGCAGCAGGTCGCCCCTGAGAATGAAACCGTCGATGTGATCCAGGTCCGTATCATAAAGCGGCAGACGCGTGAAGGTTACGGCGGGTTCGCTTTCCAATGCCTCGTTGACCGACAGGTCCCGGGGCAGGGCTGAAATCACGGTACGCGGCGTCATGATGTCTTTGGCCGAGAGGGAACCGAACCGGAACAGGTTGCGGATGATCCGTGATTCGCGAGGATCGATTTTCCCGGCGCGTTCCCCGATGCCGGCCATGGCGAGAAACTCATCGCGATTGAACACGTGGGCGCTTTTGCCGCGGGCAATCAGCCGGGTCAGGGCTTCCGATATCCAGATTAACGGATACAGGGTCCAGATCAGAATGCGGACGAATCTGGCCATGGGCCTGGCCAGGGCCCGCCAATAGACCGCACCGATGGTTTTAGGTATGATTTCGGACAGGAACAGGATCATCAGGGTCATCAAGGCGGAAAACAGGCCGAACCATGCGCTGCCGAACACCACGGTCGCCTTGGATCCCGAGCCGATGGCGCCCACCGTGTGGGCAATGGTGTTCAAAGTCAGGATGGCAGCCAGGGATTGGTCCACGTTGTCCTGTTTCAATCGTTTCAACAGCACGGCCAGCTTGGGCTTTCCGTCGCGAAGGCCGGCGATGTAAGCGGGGGTAATGCTCAACAGCACCGCTTCAGCCACGCTGCAGAGAAAGGAAAACACCAGTGCCAGCAGGATGTACGACACCAGCAGGATGACATCGGTGCTCGTGGGACCGGCCTCTGCCGTCGGTATGCCGGACAGGCCGGCGGCGGTTGCGGAGTCGGCGGCAATCAGCAGGGACAGCAACATTGCCGTCCAGGAGCACCGGCCGGGTATACGTCTAATCATTCGAATCAAAAGGCCTCCAGATTAATCCTGGCCATTGCGCCGCTGAAGCCATTGGCTCAGCTCACGTGCCTGCCTGATCAGTTTATGGTTGTCGTCACAGCCGCGGAATCGCAGCTCCATTGCCATGGATTCGAGGACCTGTCGGGTTTCATATAGTTTTTGATTCAATTCGTCGAGTTTATTGTGCATCACGGTCCTCCTCGATTCGACCGGTGGCGGGGCGTTCACAGTTTGGTGATGGTCAGCACATATTCTCCATAAGGGTGGGCCGAGACCGTCACCGTAAACAGGGTCTGCCGGCAGACAATGGTCACGGTTTCGGACTGCAGTGCCGCTTCTGGGTCTATCCGAATTCCCTCATATGGGTACCTTGGCCATGCCTTGGGTTGATCGTGGGGTTTTCTCGGGCCACCCCACGGGCACCATTCCTGTTCCAGCATCGGTGTCCGATAGGGTCTGCACGGTCCCATGGGGCGCTGATTCGGACCGATTCCTCCCGCATGCATCGGCGCGGGGCGGGTTCAGGTGGTGACGGCCTGGCCCACGCCCGGCAGATACATACCAATCCCGGAAACTTTTTTGAACCCCCATGTGCAACATCCTGCCGGGGAGGCATTCGGGCTGTCGCACAACGCAACGCAGCCGAACGCAACTGCAGACACTTTGATAGACTAAAGTTAATTGTCCCCTCGCCGATATCATGTTCAACTTATCGACAAGGGGTCTGAAGCCTTTCGGATGATGGAAAAATTGGTTGAGGATATATACCGTCACAGCCTGAAAACCGGTTCCCTGGCCAAAGCCATCGCAACCCGTGATGGCCTGGAGACCGATCAGGTGGATGAAGCCGTCATGGCCGGATTGCTCCACTGATCCGGATGCCCGGATGGATCCGGGACTGGAACAAGGTGTCTGAGTCGGGGTGAAAGGGGACAGTATGTTTCGCCACGCTGCCGGATTAACAACCTGGACCGCTTCGATTCGTGTACCTGGAGGATAACGATGAAAATCATGATTGTGGAAGATGATCCCGTCTCCATGGCGCTTCTCAAGAAAGTGTTGACCAAGATGGAGAAGTCCGTTCTGACCGCCGCCACAGGCGCCCAGGCCTGGGACCTGTTCGAAAAGGAACGGCCGCGAATCGTAGTCAGTGACTGGATGATGCCGGAACTGACCGGCCTGGAGTTGTGCCGGCGGATTCGGGAATTCCCCGGCGATACCTACACCTATGTGATCATCATGACGGCCAAAGATCGCAAAGCGGATATTCTGGAAACCTTTGCCGCCGGCGCCGACGACTATGTGGCCAAACCCTACGACATCCGTGAGTTTCAAGCCAGGCTCAATACCGGAAAGCGGGTGATTCAACTGGAGGACACGCACAAGACCCTCCAGGAAACATTAATCAGCAGCCGCAACAAGATTCGGATCGTATTCGACGCCCTCCCGGAAGAAATTCTTACCGTAGACCGGGAATTGAATGTGGTTTCCCTGAACAAATCGGCCCTGGACGCCATTAAGGGCAATTTTGACGACCATGTCGCCTTGTCATGCTGCAAGCTCAGCGAAAAAGGCAATTCCGACTTTTATAACCGGCAGTTGGCATCACTGGTCGGTTCGTGTCTCGAGACCGGATCGCGGCAGTTTTATCTGGACCGATTCAGCACCGAGGATGGAAAGGAGATCATCAAGGAGCGAATCGCCCTTCCGGTGAAGGAGGAAGACGGCCAGGTCCGCCAGATCACCTTCGTTTCGAGAGATATCACCGAGGCCCACCAGCACAATGAAGAAATTAAAAAGTTGAACCAGAAGCTGACCAAAATTTCCCGGGAAATGCTGAAAAAGAATCACTCCCTTGAAAATGCGCTTGAGCGGCTGGAACATACCCAGGCCCAGATGCTGCAATCAGAAAAGATGGCCTCCATCGGCCAGCTGGCTGCCGGCGTGGCCCACGAAATCAACAACCCGACCGGTTTCGTGAGCAGCAACCTGAAGACCCTGGGAGACTACCAGGGCGACATGAACCGACTGATCGGGGACTACCAGCAGCTGAAATCGGCACTTAAGGAATTGCCTTGCGGACAGCTGCCCGAACCTGTCGTCAATCTGATCAGACAGGTAGAGACCGTTGAAGAAGAGGTGGATATCGATTTCATCCAGGAGGACGTGGGGGAACTGATCGGCGATTGCCAGGAGGGGACGGACAGGATCAAGAAAATTGTCGACGACCTGAAGCATTTTGCCCACCCGGGCGAAGACAGGATGACCGAGACGGACATTAACGCCGGCATCGAATCCACCTTGAACGTGGTGAACAACGAGCTCAAATACAAAGCCACCATTGTAAAGGAACTCGGTGATTTACCGTTCGTGCATGCCTATCCCCAGCAACTCAACCAGGTTTTCATGAACATCCTGGTCAACGCGGCCCAGGCCATCGAGAAATCGGGGGAAATCAAAATCGCTACGGCGCCGGTGGACGACCGGGTGGAAATCCGCATCAGTGACACGGGCTGCGGCATCTCCAAAGCGGTACTGAACAAGATTTTCGATCCTTTTTTTACCACCAAGGATGTGGGTAAGGGCACGGGGCTGGGTATGAATATCGCGTACAACATCATCATGAAACACCATGGGGACATCCGCGTGGAGAGCGAGGTCGGCAAAGGGACGACCTTTATCGTTCAACTGCCGGTCCTTTCATCGCCGGAATCGGCAGCCATTGCATCCGAACCGTCGCCGGTTTCGGGATAATCATCCTGTCGGAGAGCTTCGATGGACCTGAAATACGATCACACGCTTTTGCTGGTTGATGATGAACCCTCAATCCTCAAAGCCCTGAAACGGCTGTTCCGGCGGGAAGGATACCGGATCCTGACGGCCGAAGGCGGCCAGCAGGCCCTGGATCTGCTTCAACGGGAGCGGGAAGCGGTATCCCTGATCATTTCTGACCAGCGGATGCCCGCCATGAACGGGGCCGTTTTTCTGGAGCGGTCCATGGACATCTGCCCCCGGGCCATAAGGTTTTTGCTGACAGGCTATTCCGATATGGATGCGGTTGTGGATGCGGTCAACCAGGGCAACATTCACAAATATCTGTCCAAGCCCTGGAACGATGCGGAGATCCTTTTGCTTGCCCGTGAGGCCCTGTACCAGGTGGAACTGAAACTGGAAAACCGCCGCTTGACACAATTGACCGGCCGGCAGAACCGGAAACTGGCCGATTTGAACAGGCGGCTGGAAGAGACGGTCAACGAGCGGACCTGGGCGTTGAAATACCAGAACAAGATGCTGCAGAACATGAACATCGGGCTCGAAAAGAGTCTCATGGGAACCATTCGCCTCCTGGTGTCGCTGGTGGCGTCAAGCAACCCCGGGCTGGGCAGTTATATGAAGGCGACGGCCCACGTGGCCAGGGGGATCGCCGTCGAAGCCGGACTTGATGAGGATGCGCAGAACCGCGTGGAAATGGCCGGCCTGGTTCATGATATCGGCCTGCTGGGCATGCCCGAAACGCTTCTGGAAAAAGATGAACGGTCCATGTCTGCCGAGGAGTTCGATGCCTACCGACAGCATCCGGAGATTGCCGCGTTGTCACTGTCGTCGGTTGAAGGACTCAAGGCCATCAGTGAAATCGTCGGCGCCCACCACGAGAACCTCGACGGATCGGGTTTTCCCAATGGGATCATGGGCGGGGACCTGCCGACGGGTGCCAGAATCCTGGCCGTGGCCGCCGATTATTGCGCCGTCCTGCATCTGTGGCCAAAGGGGGTGAAGCGTCTGCTTTACGCCGCCCGTCGCTACCTGAGCCATGACGCTGTGTCTGCGGTGGAGATTGCCGACGGACCGGAGATGCGGCGGGAGGTTGCCGAAAGGATGATCATCGCCGGTGCCGGGAAACGGTACGACGGGACGATCGTTCGCCACTTTTTAGCGAGCATCGGCAGTGACCCGGGAAAAAACAACATCTACCAGTTGGCGTTTAACCTGCTGAAAGAAGGCATGGTGCTGATGGAAGACCTGCGGCTGCAGGACGGCCGGCTTTTGCTCACACGGGGAACGACGCTCGGTGACGGCGCTGTCCAGAGCATTCAATCCATCGGCCATCGCGGGATGATCGACGGTGCCATCGCGGTCACGATGCCGTCCCCCGGGAATGCGGAAAAAGAGGATCGGCCATGAACAGACAACAGATGATTAAAAAAATCGAATCCATCACTGACCTGCCCACCCTGCCGTCGGTTGCCATGGAGATCAACCGCATGCTCCAGGACGTGAACACGCCAATCGAAAACCTGGTGGGCATGCTGGAGAAAGACCAGTCCCTGGCCCTTAAGATGCTGCGCCTGGTGAATTCTTCCTTTTACGGATTTAAAAGCAGGATCGCCAGCCTGCGCCATGCCGTGACGCTGATGGGCTACAGTACGGTTCAACATGCCGTTGTGACGGTTTCGGTCATCGACTGCCTGAAAACCAGCGCCACCTTCGACGGGTTCGATATCTCCCGCTTCTGGACCCATTCCATCAGCGTGGCCGTGATCAGTCGGCATCTGGCGTCCCGAACCAGGCTGGCCCTTCCGGAAGAGGCCTTCACGGCGGGACTGGTCCATGACATCGGCAAGATTATACTGGTCAACCATTTCCCGGACGTGTTCGTCGAACTGATTGGCGCAACCGCATCCGGGGATATGACATTTTCCGCAGCCGAAAAAAACGGAGACACCTATCCCCATCACCTTATCGGCAGCGTCCTGGCCCGGAGGTGGATGTTACCGGAACCTTTGAGACGGTCCATTAAAAACCATCACGGCGCCTGTGCCAGGGGCGCTGACGACAACCTGGCCGGCCTGGTGTCCGTCGCCGATACCCTGGTCAACGTAATGGACAGCATCCCGGGCTGCCGGATCGAACCCGGAGTGATTCCTGAGGGTATTCGCGGACCCGTGACCGGGACGCTTAAAGAGAGCGCCGCCTGGTTTCCCCAGGCCAGGCAGGAAATGACCCTGGCCTGTGACTTTTTCAACAAGGGATAGCAAGATGGAAAAAAAAGAACGTACATTGTTATGCATCGATGATGAGCAGAATATCCTCAACGCGCTCAAACGACTGCTGCGCAAAGAAACGTTCAGGGTGTTGACGGGTAACAGCGGGAGAGAAGGCCTGAAAATCCTTTCCGAAAATGAAGTCCATGTGGTGGTATCGGACCAGCGCATGCCGGAGATGAACGGCACCGAATTCTTAAAGAAGGTCAAAGACGCCTACCCGGAAGCCATCCGGATCATTCTTACCGGATACACAGACGTGGACAGTATCAGCGAGGCGATCAACGAGGGCCATCTGTACAAGTTTTTCCTCAAGCCGTGGAATGACCAGAACCTCAAGCTGGAAATCCGGCAGGCGATGGAGCAGTATGATCTGGTACAGGACAACAAGCGCCTCCACGATCAGGTGTTGCAGCAGAATCAGGAACTGAAACGGGTCAACGAGAATCTGGAAAACATCATTCTGGAGCGTACCCGGAACCTGGAATTTCAGAACCGGGCCCTCCAGGTTTCGCATGCCATCCTGGATGACCTGCCGGTTCCGATCATGGGCATCAGTTCGGAAATGATGGTGGTCATGGCCAACAAGGCCCTTCATCGGCGATTGGGGGGCGGACACGCCATCCAATTGGGTGGCAACGTGAACGAATTCTTCGATGCCGATGTGAGGTTGCAGGTGGGCAATTGTTTGACAACATTGAAAAAATGCACCATTTCAGGAGCCAGCAACGATGGCCGGTCATTTAAAATGGAATTGATTCCCCTGACCGGCAGGTATCAGGGGCAGGGGGTTATCATGACCCTGTCAGCGGCGGCTGGCGCCCCATGATTCGCCGGCGGACAGGTTGTCACGCCGGGGCGAATGGCGTAAAAAGAGGCTATCCGAATACATATACCTGAACGCACCGACCGGCGGCCGGTCCATTGAAAGGAACAGACATGTCACAACACGCGATTCTCATGGTTGACGATGAACCCAGTGTGCTCAAGGCTTTCCAGCGAGCGCTGAGAAAAGAGCCGTATACCCTGTTTACAGCCGAGAGCGGCGCCGACGCGCTCAACATTCTGGAGGCCAGGGAAGTCAGCCTGATCATCAGCGACTATAACATGCCCGGCATGAACGGTCTCGAATTTCTCAAGGCCGTGAAAGCAGATCACCCTCATATCCTGGGCATCATGCTCACCGGACAGGCCAAGGTGGAAATCGTGATGGAGGCGATCAACGACGCCGGCGTTTATAAATTTATTCAAAAACCCTGGGACGATCAGGATCTCAAGCTCACCATCCTGCGTGCGCTGGAATCCATTGATCTGGCCACCGAAAGGGATCGGCTGATTCGTAAAGTCAGGAACCGGGATGCCATTTTGAAAGCGCTGGAGAGCAGGCATCCCGGAATCACGCGCGTGGAACGCGATAAAGACGGTTATATTTTTCTGGATGAATAGTCTGCCGGCCTGTGTGTTCAATGGCACCGGGGCATTATGATTGCGTCGGTTGCCGGTGACCTGCAGGCCGGTTATGATTTGCGGGCCGTCTTGAGCCCGCATTGGACCAACGACCCGTTAACGCCATGACATCCATCCTGAGGGTTACCGCCGCCATCATTATTCACGACGGCACCATATTGATCGCCCAGCGACGCCCGAACGACCGGCTGGCAGGCATGTGGGAATTCCCCGGCGGTAAAATGGAAGCCGGCGAGACCCCGGAGCAGTGCCTGAAGCGGGAACTTCGTGAGGAACTGGCCATGGATGCCGCTGTCGGCCGGTTCCTCGGATCCTGCGTTTATCATTACGATCATATCTCCATCGACCTGATGGCCTATCGGGTATCGTGGAATGGCAGGCCGCTCAGGCTGATCTCCCATCAGGCCGTCCGGTGGGTATTTCCCGGCCAGCTGGCCGATTATCCGTTTACCCCGGCGGACCTGCCCTTTGTCCGCCGTCTGGAAAACGGGGACATTCCCCTTGATTGACCTTTTGGCCTGCGGCAGGGGTTGAAGTCCGAAGGCGGGTCGGCTATAGGGAAAGAATTGATAATTTCGGGGCGAAAGGCCGGTCAGATCGTATTCGGAGCGGGATCCAATCGCCCATAACCCATCGGCATCAATCCTGGCACCTGTGTTCACTATGACTTCAACGACTATCGGTTACCGGGTTGGATGGCTCGTTGACGGGACCGGAACGCCGGCCGTCGAAAATCGGATCATTACTGTCAACGCGGGGCGGATCCAGCGAATCTCGAACGCCGAAACGCCGCAGCCACAAGGAATGACCATTGTCGATCTCTCGGCGTGCACGGTGTTTCCGGCGTTGGTCGACAGCCATGTTCATCTGGTGATGTCCGGCACCACCACGCCGGCTTTACGCCGCAAGCAGCTGACCAGCACCTACGCGGACCGCCGTGACACGATTGCCAAGCACCTTCGCCAGCACCTGAGGTGCGGCGTGCTGGCCGTTCGCGACGGCGGAGACCACAATGGCGATACCCTGAGGTACAAGGGGGACGCGGACCCGCGTTCTCCGACGACGGTTACCGTCGCATCCCCGGGCCGGGCCCGCCACGCACCGGGCCGATATGGCAAACTGATCGGCATTCCGGTGGAAGCCGGAAAGACCCTGGTCCAGAGTGCCTTCGGTGAAAATACGCGGCGGGACCATCTGAAATTGGTCAATTCGGGCCTGAACAGTCTGACCCAGTTCGGTGTGGAATCTGCGCCGCAGTTCGATGAGAGCGAATTGGCGGCGGTGGTTGCGGAAGCCAGAAAACGGGGGCTGTCCACCATGGTCCACGCCAATGGCCACCAACCGGTCAAGCTGGCTGTTCTTGCCGGGTGCAGCAGCATCGAGCACGGGTTTTTCATGGGGAAGGAAAACATGCGCCGGCTGGCCGATACCGGCGTGGTCTGGGTGCCGACGGCCGTGACCATGAAGGCCTATGGCGATTACCTGAAAAATCAGGGACACCGAAGCGATCCCTCTTTTGCCGACGTGTCCAGAAAGAACCTGGAGCACCAGCTGGCGCAGATCCATGCCGCCAGGGAAATGGGGGTGACCCTTGCCCTGGGAACCGATGCCGGCAGTCCGGGCGTGCATCACGGATCGTCGGTACAGGAGGAACTCAGGCTCTTCATCTCAGCGGGATACAGCGTGGAAGGGGCCATTCGATGCGCCAGCCGGAACGGCGCGCTGCTCATGGGCCTGCCCGAAAGAGGCAAGCTTGCCCCGGGAATGCGGGCGGATTTCATGGCGGTCAAGGGGCCGGTGGCGCACGTGCCGGATGCGCTCCATCAGATCGTCTGCCGGGTGGTCGAAGGGCGAGAGATCGGCCTGGACCCCGCTGGCCAATGACGGGCCTTTTATTCGGGAATTTTAACTGCTCTTCAACGTGTATGAAAACGCACAAGTTTCATCCGTGTTCAGACCTCGTTCAACGGGGCGGCGGCACTGAATTCTGGTTGCCCGATTAACCGTCAGGCGGCTACCGCCCCTTTTCAAAGGACAAGCAACGCCTGGTTCTTTGGGCCAGGATCTTTCGTGTCGAGGAATGAGGCCTAACGCAGTCACCGGATTTGTGAGGAACCAATCAGAATCGCGTCTTTTTTCGTGGGAGCGGCTTCCAGCCGCGATGCAATGGGATGATCGCGGCTGGAAGCCGCTCCCACGCCTTTTCGGTTCCTTTCGGATATTGGGATATATGGCCATGGGTGGCCTGAAAAAGCTTTTTACGAAGCGGTCAATTTTTTCTTTCGTGAACGCACTTTCTGGAGCAACCGCTTGACCGGATCGGCCATACGGTTCAGGGGCGATTCCCGCCGGCGGTATATTTCTTCCAGTGACAGGTGAGGATCCTTTGCCGGGCTTCTCAGGTAGCGGCGCAGGGCAATCAGGCGGTTTTTAATCTCTTTTTCGGCACGGATTTTCAGAATTTCTTTCTTTTTCAGGATCTCCGCTTTGATCGCTTCATCGGGCCGCTGCCCCTGGTATTTCTCCCTTTTGTATCGGATCCTGAGGGCAATCAGGTCCTGAATGACCTGTTCGTACTCAGGGTCCAGCCAGATCACTTCGGGCACCAGATCGCCGAAATGGGTGACCCCGAGAATATCCTTGTCCTGGTCCCAATAGTTGACCAGGAACTCCTGTTCGAGATCCATGTAATTTTTTAACGGCATGTACATGCGCCGGAGGTACATGAGCACCTTTTCCGTTTTTTTACGCTGGCCGCCGATGATGACCGAACCGCCCACCTCGCCGCGTTTGACGCCTTTGGTCCAGGGCGCCCCCGTGATGCCGAAGTCATGGTACACGGGGAGGTGCATCAGCGCCGACAGGGTGTTGATGGCCAGGGCGTATCCCGCAGACGGTCCGCCCACGCTGTAGGACGCGGAAAGCAGCTGGTGGTGGATGGTATACTTGTCCAGGAACTCGCCGAGCAGCCGGGCGGCGCTGACCTTGGGGTCCATGTCCTGCAGGTAGTTTTTGACCATGGTCAGGGCTTCATGGGCGCTCTGCTGGGTCATCTGGACGGCCATTTCCATCTGGGCGCCGGCCGAAGACGATGATGACACCGCGCCGGTGACCATGACCTTTTCCGAAGACAGGCTGTAGGTGAGGCTGGTGGCGATGGGCAAAAGAACGCCGGTCACGTCGTTGGCGCCCACGCCGATGATGAACCCCACTTGAGGCTCCTGGCTCAACTCCGCCTCCAGGAAGTCATCGAGCACCACCTTGCCCTTTTTGGTCGGACTTTCCGAGATTTCGTGCCGGGCCGACTTGAGATGGCTGGCGACCATGGGATAGTCCTGCGGCCCTTCGATCGGTTTCAGCAATTTTAAAATCGCTTCATAGTTGTCCAGGAACCGTTCAGGCGCACCCCGGGCGGCTTTTTTCAGCCGGCTTTCCCGATCGGCCGCTTCCAGGATTCCCATGAGCGTCTTGAAGTTGAATTTGACGAAATTTTCCCGGGCTTTTATGGGGTCATGGCGAATCTGACGGAGGCGCTGGATGACCTCGAACTCCGTATTGCGCAGGGACCTGGCTTTTTCGACAAAGGCGGCGTAATCCGCCGGCGTATTGCAGATGCCCTTGGCCGCCTCGACGATACGGTCCGTGTCCAGATCCGGTGCCAGGGGAATCTCCGTCAACGCGTTTTCCACGATTTGAGCGATATCCTTTTTCTTCAGCAGGCCCTTGATCTCCTGTACCTTCAGGCGCTTGGAACGAATCAGGGCCGGATCCAGAATATCCAGGCGGTTGGTGGTGAGCACGGTGAACACTTTGTGCAGCGGTGTTTCCCCATCGATCAGATTCAGGAATTTATTGGTCAGTTTGTCAGACGGATTGCCGCCGGTACCGCTGCGTTTGGGTGCCAGGGCATCCCCTTCATCGAAGAAAACCACGGTCGGTGCGATCATTTTGGCGATGTCGTATACTTTTTCCAGGTTGTCCACCGCGCCGTCGACGGGGTTGGCCGGGTCCTGCAGGGCGCTGGCGCTGGTGGCGATGTCGTGAACCTCGGTGTTCTCGCTCAGCCAGGTGCGCACCAGAAAGGTTTTGCCGCTTCCCGGCGGGCCGTTGAGCACCACGCCTTTTTCTTCGCTGACATTGTAATACAGGCAATTATTGGTCATCTCCGAAAAGATGTCCTTGATGCTTCCCACGTAGGCTTCCCATTTGACATCCCGATCCATGCGGCCGACCACTTTTTTGTAAAGATCGCCGTAGGAGTTCTGGGCCACCAGTTCAAAGGCTTTTCTCACCAGCATGGCATCGTCCAGGTAGGAGGCGTTGAAATCCCCCTTGATCTGGATGATGGAATGGACCAGTTTTCGCACGTAGGAGGGGATCACTTTCAACGTGCGTTCCCTGAAAATGGCGTAGAGCTTGTCCACCGTCTCCGATACGTCTTTCGGCAGCAGGCATTTGGCTGACTGGCATGCGTTTTCGTTCTGGTCGGACGCCACCAGGATGTCGTTCCTGAGCAGTTCGAGCCGCACCACTTCCTTGAGGTTCTCCGGATTGGTCCAGTAATCGGAAATGTTGATGATGCTGCCTTTTTCCACAAATCGGCGGTAGATGGCGCCGTCGAAGCGTTCGGGCTGATCCGTGGTGGCGATGAGCAGGCAATCCCTTTTGCCGCTGATGATTTCGTCCAGAACGATATTGGAGGTGTCCACGAGGGTCCGTTGCTGGCGGGCAACGCCGGAATCCCGGCCGGTGGCTTTCCCGAAAGCGCTGTGGGCCTCTTCGACATGCCGGATCGACGTTTTCCGGGGGTCGCCCAGGGCTTTTTTAAAATAGTTGCCGGGTTCACCGGCCAGCGCGGTCTGGAAATCATTGGGGGTGACCATGGCATAGTCCACCCAGATACCCTGTTCCTGGAGTTTGGACAGCCCCTGCCCGATCCTTTTTTTCAGGATTCGCCGCAACAGGGGGATCCTGGACAGACGCTTGTAAAACTTCAGTTTCTTTCGCCGGGACATTTCAATGGCCAGCGTCGGATCGATTTCTTCAATGGTTTTCCAAAAGGGTTCACCGGCGAGCACTTCTTCTTTTTTTTGATGAAGATCCACTTCCGGCAATACGTCGTTTCCGAAAATGATCCGGTCAATGGCCTGGTTGACGGTGGACGTTTTTCCGCTCCCGGACGGGCCGACAAACAGGAGCAGGGACGCTTTGGGAACGCTGGCATCCGAAATGTACTCTTTTCGGAGGTGGGCGCGATAGACTTTCTCGAACAGGTCGTAGAGTTCGACGGGGATATGGACGTCGACCAGTTCTTTGTCCAGAAGAGAGATCAGGTAACGATAGTCTTTGGCGGATACCTCCTTTTCGAGGATTTTGTTCCAGGCCTCCTGGGGGTTGGTATGGCCCGAAATCTCGAACCGCATCTGCCAGTCGGTGAGGATATCCGGGTCTTTGAGGACGTTGAAGGTTTTTTCAGGGGCTTCTACAAAAAAGGAGAGAAAGGTCTCCAGGACCGTGTTGATCAATCCCATGGGCGGCCGGTATTGATTGAGGCGGGCCCGCATGAAGGCTTTGGTCTCCTGAGGCCAGGCGGCCACGAGGTCCTTGATCTCCCGGATCCGGCTTTCCGTCAGTTGGACGTAGGTGATCTCTCTAGTCAGCCGTCTGGTCATCTTCTTCTCCCTCGGAACGGTTGGGGGCATTGAAAGCGGGGAGGGTGACTGCCGGCGTGTCATCACGGGTATTCTGGATGACCACGGTGTTCTGGCCTAGCTGTTGTTTTTCATATGCGGTGGCCCATTTCTGCTGCGTGAGGAACTGAAGCAGTGCCGTGTCCGAGGATCCGTCATCCCTGCCCAGCGAATGCTGCAGGTTCTGGATGCCGTCCAGATAGGCGGCGTAGAGCTTGCGGATCCGGCTGGCCTCCTGGTCCGCTGCATAATTATCGGCTTCGGCAATCAGCTCCCGGCGCTTTTTTTCTTCGGAGGCTTCCACGAGTTTGTCTCCGAAACGGGTCTCCTTGAGCACGAAACTGACGACCTCGACCCCATATTTTTTTTCAATCGTGGGGCCGCCGATATTGATGGGGCGTGACTTCAACGCCGTGAAAATCGCCTCCTTGATGGATTCACGGTCGCTGATCAACCGGTCCACCTGCTGGGCCTGGAGGATGTCCTTGACGATGCCGTCGTAGTCTCCCTGGAGCAAATCCAGGGGGCTCAGGTTCTCGATGGCCCACGTATTCAGATTGCGGATGCGATAGGTGAGAACTCCGGACGTCCACAGGGCCACGTTGCCCTTGGAAATGATTCGCATGGGGGCCGGGGTGCCGCCCAGCTGGAGGGTCTGGTTCATCAGCGGCACTTCCTGCTCGATGCGCGTGAAGTAGGGCAGACGGGCGTGCCAGCCCACATCCGTGACCGCCTGGCGGATCCCGCCGAACCGTTCCAGAACAACCGCATAGTTCATCTTGACCTTGAAGATGGTCTTGGTGGCATAAACAACGGCAATCAGGCCGTAGATCAACCCGACCACGGTGATGGCTGCAATGAGGCGGCGCAGGACGGTTTTTACGAAGGATCGCCGCAGCAATTGACTGGGTAGCGGTGTGGCCATTTCTGCTCCTTTGGTTTCAGGAAACACCCCTTGGGGCGCCCCGTCCGGGTTGGGCTCATGAACTGCCGGCATTTTATGGGAAGGCGCCGTGCAAGCGGTCGACGCCACTGCGATCGTCCTGACAATGGGAAATCAATGGGTTGTGATGAACGGAGCAATCAGGAAAAGATGATTCGTGGACGAGAACATGCCCCGTCATCTGTATACCTGTACCGGTCGACATCGGGCAGTCTGAAAACAGGACTATTCAAACATGAAAAGGGTGCGGTTTCAAGGGAAAATCCATCCGGCACACCTGGGTGCGGTCATCCGGGTGAGTATTACAGATTGCTCGCCAGTGCCAGCTGGTTCCGATTTACGGCAACGTTGAACGTCGTCTGGACCAGGTCGTGGTGGCGCACTTCAAAGGGGAGGTAGACCAGCAGGTAGCGGTTCGGCTTGACCTGGATGTCGGCGATGCGGTCCTGCACCGCACGTTTGGGCCGGATGATGCCGGCCAGGTTCAATTTGAGGGTTTCGACGGATTCGGACACCGGCAGGTTGACCGGGTAGGTCGTCCCTTTGGGCAGGTGGGCCGCCAGGTGGTCCCGGGGCTGGGCGAGGGTGATATGGTGGGTCAACCGCAGAAAGCTCTGGGGGCGCACCTTGAAGGCCGGCCCCCAGAAGTGGAAGGGAACCCGGTCCCAGCCGGGCTGAATCACTTTGGGAAGGTTGGCTACCTTGACCAGATCCGCATAATGGTCAAGGCCGATGCCGGAGATATCGGCCTTGATGCGCCAGAAGGGCAGGTAGATGATGTTTTCGTTTTCGGGCCCCGGCATATGGGCTGCGTTGACGCGGGTCATGCCCTGTCGGGACGCCCGCCACATGGCGTCGCAGTTGCTGCAGTGCAGTACCAGGGCATCCCGGCGCCCCTGCATGTCCCAGCCGCAGTTCGGGCACAGGGTCGGGATGAAACGGATGCGCCAGTCCGCCGGTCCCCCGGGCAGCCGGCTGGCTTCGAAGGGCTCATCCAGGGGGCCGGACACCGGCTGATTCAGCACCGCGTCCATGATCCGGTGGTCCGCGTAAAAAGGGGCGTAAATCAGGCTGACGGACTCGCCGATATGGGCCTGGTGCAGGATCGGCCCGGGTGTGTCGCGGTTGAAGCGGCCAAGAAAGGTCTCCATGACGCCGCGAAAGGGCCGGGAGGGGCTGATGAACCATCCTTTGGTCTCCGGGCTGACAAAACGGAGTTTCATGGCCTGGCTGCGAAGTCCGACCGATGCGGGAAAAAGGGGCGATGGCGCCGCCTGCTGGCTGACATCCAGAAACCGGTTCTGGATGCCGGCGGGCAGACAGGAAAAGAGCATGCCCTTGAAGCGCCAGTAGGGGAAATACACCAGGTCCCGGCCTTCGGGCGCCCGATGGGGCAGCAGGTAGCGGAAATATCCCTGCTCCACGAGGTAGGATTTTACCTTGCAGAACGCACATTGAAAAAGACGGTCCGTCTCGTCGAGTTCTGCCGGCGCGCCGCACTGGGGGCACTGATGGTCGATGAGAAAATTAATATTTCTCTCCGCACCGGGTGCAGAATTTGGCCCCGGCCAGGTTTTCGGCGCCGCACTTCGCGCAAAAGACGGGTTTGGGTTTTTCTTCCGTGGGATGACCGCAGCGCGAGCAGAATTTTGCATTGGGCGCCAGGTTTTTGCCGCAGTTGCCGCACTGGACGAAAACCAGCTGCTGGTGGCCGCACATGGGGCAGAACTTGGCTGCCAGCGGGATACTGCATTGACACTCCTGGCAGGTGGCCTGCTGCTGGGCGGGCGGGGCGCCGCCCTGCGGGCCTTTTCCGGCGCCATTGAAATACTGGGCAAACATGGCCGGCATCATCAGCCCCAGGCTGGTCCCCATGCCCATACTGCCATCGCCGTCGGCTTCCGACGCCTTTTCCATGGCCATGGCCGATTTCATCTGCATGAGCTTGTTCATGTCTTCGAAGACGCCCATGCGGCTGCGGTCGTCGATGGCCTTCTGCACATCCGGTGGCGGCGTGATGGCATTCATGTACAGGTGGGTCAGGCCCAGACCGAAGTGCCTGAAATCCCCTTCGAGGCGCTTGGCCAGGCCTTCGGACAGCTCGTCGTATTTGGCCGGCAGGTTGAGGATCGAGTCGATGGTTTCGCCCATGTAGTCGTTGAAGCGGGAGACGATTACCCGATTGAGGTATTCCTCTATCTCTTCCGTCGTAAACATTCCCTGGGTGCCCACCATGGTGTTGATGAACAGCACCGGCTGGACCACCCGCAGGTTGAAGACCCCGAAGGCCCGCAGCCGGATCAGTCCCAGTTCGTCATCCTTGAAGGCCACCGGGTCCCGGGTTCCCCATTTCAGGTTGGTGAAGACCTTCATGTTGACGAAATACATCTCCGCCCTCAACGGGCTGGTCATTCCCCAGGGCAGGCTGGCGATCTTGGTGAGGATGGGGATATTGCCGGTTTTCAGGGTGTGGCGACCGGGGCCAAAGGCTTCGACGGCTTTTCCCTTGTAGTAAAAGACGCCGGCCTGACTTTCCCTTACGGTGAGCTGGGCCCCCCATTTGATTTCGCCGGACCCTTTTTCGGGCAGGCGGTGGACCAGTTCCCGGCCGCTTTCATCAAACCATTCCAGATTTTCAAGAAATATCCGGTTGTCAGCTTTCATGGGCAGATTCTCCTGTTCCGTGTTGAAAACGTGGCGTTGCCTCGATTATCGGCCGTGAATTTAAAAACATGAACCAAACCATGCCGCCGATTTTCTATAGCATGGGCGAATATGGATGTAAATGCTCAGAAGAACAAGGTAATTCTGGAATACACGGTATCGGCGACGCCGATGCGGATGCCGGTTTCAGGCAGGTCGAACCCGCCGAATTCCGTTCCGTCTGCACCCGCGGCGAGCTTGGCGCCCACCACAACCCTCAGGTTCTCGGCGGCGTCCCACTGGCCCCAAGCCTGCATCACCGCCGACGGATCGGCGGCATTGAGGATCACATTGAAAAACAGGTTGAACAGGGGGTGCACTTCCGCCTGGAGCTGGCCGGTGAGGTAGTTTTTTCCTAAAACGAACAGTTCTCCGCGATCGATCCGTTCGACGACGGCAGGATCCGCCAGCGCGGCGGGGTAGTCCGTGTCTCCCAGGCCGTTGAAATAATATTCCACAAAGCCGTAGAAGTTGTGCTGCCACCAGACCCATGAGAAATCCACATTGGCCACCAGCGAGAGGTAGTCATCCCTGCGGGCGGCAGGGTGGTCGAGATCGGTCCAGGTGGCATTGATGCGCCAGGCGGCGTCGCCGGCATAACCGGAAAGCCCCCACCCGCCGACAACATCCCGGTAGTGCCGGGATGCCATCAGGTCGAGGTCGCGTCCGCCGATGCGGATATGGGCCTTGACGGCCAGGGACTGGTGGTCGCTGCTGACATCGCCGGTCTCCGGATCCCGCCGTGGAGCCACCAGCGCCTGAAGGTCGTCGCCGTTTTCGAACAGAACCTGGGTGAGGGCCATGTCGTCGCCGGTTTTGTAGTCCCGTTCGATGTCGGTGGGCGCAAACGGATTGAACAGGTCCATTGGATTGAACACAAACCCATCGCCCCAGGTAACGGCCTGCCGGCCGACGCGAACCATTCCCCAATCGGGCAGCACGGTCAGGTTGAGCCGGTCCAGGCGGTGGTAACAGATATGGCTGCTGCCCGTGTCCAGGGTCGCGGTCAGATCCATCAGCCGCCGGCGGTCAAGGCGGTCGGGGTCCGGCAGCGGGAGGGGCAGGGGGGTGCCGGGCATTGCCAGGTCAACCATACGCGCGTTGCGGACCCCATCGCCGCCGTGACAGATGGCTTCGTAGTGCGTTTCCAGGTCGATCGCCCACGGCAGCGATGTCAATTGGGTGAGCCGGAACTCCAGGGTCCCGTCGGTCAGGGGCGCCGGGGGATCCACGTCCGGAAAGGCATGCGCTTCAGGCCAGCGCAGGTCGCCAAGGGCCTTGAGATGCCCGCCCCACTGCATGCCGGCATCGAATGCCGCCAGCGGGCAGGGGGTCAGGACAACCGCCAGCATGGCGGACAGCAGAAAATTGCGTAAGGTCCGGAAGGGGGTCATTGGGTTTCCGGATCGTCAGGTCTGTCGTCTGGTGTCATCTTCAATCCGTCCATCGCGGATATGGACGAGCCGATGGGCGTGATCCATCACCATTTGATCATGGGTGGAAAAAATAAAGGTCGCCCCTTTTTCCCGGTTCATCCTTTCCATCAGGGTCAACAGGGCCTCGCCGGTCGCCGAATCGAGGTTGGCCGTGGGTTCGTCAGCCAGCACAATGGCCGGACCGGAAACAATGGCCCGCGCCACGGCCACCCGCTGCTGCTGGCCGCCGGAAAGTTCGGCCGGTCGCCGGTCTCCCATATCGCCCAGTCCGACTTCATCCAGAATGGCCAGTGCCCGCCGGCGGCGTGTTCCGGCGTCAACTCCTTGAAGGTGCATGACATAGGCCACATTTTCCGCCGCGGTCAGCACCGGTATGAGATTGAATGCCTGAAAGATGAAACCGATGCGCGTCAGGCGCAGTCGGGCCAGCCCGGCGGGTGTCAGGCGGTTCAGGGCGGTCCCGTCCACCCGGATGGTTCCGGCGTCGGGCAGGTCCAGCCCTCCGATGAGATTGAGCAGGGTGGTCTTGCCCGATCCGCTGGGCCCGGCCAGGGCGAGAAATTCACCGGCCTCGACCGTCAGGTTCACCGCTTTCAGGGCGCTCACCGTCACTTTGCCCTGGACGTAGGATTTGCGTATGTTGCTGCAGCGGACCATACTTTTTTCCCTTCACCCCGTCATGGGGTGGTTTTCCGGGCCTGCCACCGTCGCTCAATGGTGAGCCAGGGCCTGAACCGGGGTAATGCGGCATGCCTTGGCGGCCGGGTAAAGGCTCACCGCCAATCCCAACACGAACACCACCAGGTTGGCGACGGCCACGTCGAGGGCCCGCACGTCCGGGAATATCATGCGGGAGATGCCCCACATTTCAGTTCCCGATGCAAACCGCGACAAATCGATGCCGTCCTGCAGAAACAGGACGGTGGCGGCCCCCAGCAGGTTCCCGGCGATCAGGCCGGCGGCGATCAGGATGGCCGTTTCGCAGAGGATCCCCGCGAGAATGCCGGCCGGCCTGACGCCCAGGGCCTTGAGCAGCCCGAATTCCCTGATCCGTTCGAAAACGGCCATGAGGGTGGTGTTGACAATGCCGAACCCCATGGCCACGAAGGTCACCAGAAACCAGATCCAGATGAACTGGTCCGACAGTTCGAGGTATGCCTTGAGCATGGGCAGCAGACGGTCCCAGGTGTCGACGGAAAGCGGCCGGTCAGACAGCCGGTCGGCAATTGACCCGGCCAGGTCCGATTCGGCGCGGCTGCCGGTCAGGCGGCCGGGCAGGCTGATGGATATTTCACTGATGCGCCCCTGCATGGCCAGAAAGGGGTCGATAACCGCCAGGGGGGCAAATACGAATGCTTTTTCCGTGGCCTGCATTTCCGACTGAAAAATTCCCTTGATGGTGAAGGCCTTGGATGCCAGCTGCCCCGCTGCGTCCCGCGTGGTGATGATCAACCGTTTGCCGACCCGGGTCTGCATGTCATCGGCCAGCGCCTGACCGATCAGAATCCGATTGGTGTCCGTCGATGAAAGATAGTGTCCCCGGGCGACCGCCGTGCCGATGAACGACACCCGCTTTTCCCTCTGCGGGTCCACGCCGACCAGGGTCACCCCCTTGGCATGCCGGGCGTTGGCTGCCATGGCGGCGAGGCGGATGCGCGGGCTCCAGGCCGTGCCGTCGGGCAGGGTTCGGGAGAGTACCGCCTCGATGGGGGGCAGGGCGGTGATGCTGTTGGCAATCGACGGGTCCTGGCGGTAGGCCCGGTGCTGGATTTTAATGTTGCCGGTCAAGGTGCGGATGCCGTTTTCCAGCATGCCGGTTTCCATGCCCCGCATCAGGGCACCGAGAACGACCATGCTCCAGATGCCGACGACGATGGCCGCCAGCACCACCAGCGTCCGTCGGGGGTTGCGCCAGATATTCCTCCAGGCCATCTGAGCCAGCATGGTTTTTCCTTCCGCCCTCAACCGTGGGCGATTGCAGCCACCGGTTTGAGGCGGCTGACCCTGAAGGCCGGGAAAAGGGCCGCCAGGAAGGTGATCAGGAGTACCGTCAGGGGGCCTGCCGATACCGATATCATGGAGAGCCGCGGATACATCATGCCGGACATGCCATATTGGGCGAGCAGGTCGCTCCCGCCGGTCAGGTCAATGCCGTGCGCCTGGAAATAGCCGGTGAGCAGGGTTCCGGCGGCCACCCCGGCGGCGACCCCCACCAGTGCGATCCACAGGGATTCACCCAGCACCAGCCGGACCAGGCGGCCCGGTGTGGTTCCCAGGGCCATGAGTACCCCGAACTCGCGGGTGCGTTCAAAAATGACCATCAGGAAGGTGTTGAAGATGCTGAAGGCCACCACGATGATCAGCACCCCATACATGATGACGCCCATGGACAGGTCCATGGCGATGCTGTCCATCAGGCCCGGATTGAGTGTCTTCCAGTCCAGCACCCGCAGCGGTCCTCCGGATGCGCGGGACGGCAGTCGCGCCCGGACCTTTTGCTGGATGGGCGCCGCGTCTTCCAGAAGCGCGGCGACGACCACGATTTCGTGAACGCTTTCCCCCATTGCGAACAGGTCCTGAAACGCGGTCAGCGGCATGACCATGGTGTCGCGATCCACCGCGTCGATGCCCGAGGAAAAGATTCCCCGGACCGTGACCATCCCGGCGGCGATGGATCCGTCCCGGCCCTGACCCAGTAATGTCAGTTCATCGCCGACGGTTACGTTCAGGCGCCTGGCCAGAAGATGGCCCAGGACGGCTTCCAGGCCGGCTGCGGCGGAGAACCAGTCGCCCGAACGGATCCAGTCGGCCATCGCCGTCACCCGGGGTTCGTTGAGGGGGTCTACCCCCGAAATAAAAATGCCGACGCTGCGGTCGTTGGAAGAGACCAGGGCAAAGCCGTTGCCCCGCATGGTGGTGGCGCGGATGCCGGAGATATCGTTTAAAAGGGCGTTGATTTCGCCCGGGCGGTCAACCGTGTCGCGCATCTGCCGCTTTTCGTGATAACCGGCGGCCTGGATCTGCAGGTGTCCGGTGCGGATGCGAAGGGACGCGTTGATCATCGTTTCGTAGGCGCCGAACTGCAGGGAAAGCATGAAAATCAGGAGCACACAGGCAAAGGCGATGGCACCCATGGTCAAAAGGGAACGCCGGGGGTTGCGCCACACATTGCGCCAGGCCATGTGTTGCATCATTCCCATGGCCGGTCTACTTCCGCCCGGTTTTCAGTGATGAAAGGGTGAAGATGGTCGGCGACAGGCGCGCTTTGAAGGTCAGGCGACGATACACCAGTTCTGTGTATTCATCTTTGGCCCCGGTTTTCTGCATCCGCCAGCGGGAGGGGAAAAGCCGGTCGCTCATTTCACGGATGTCATGGCAGGTCATGGTTTTTACCGGCAGGCGGTCTTCGTCGAAGAAGGTTTGCGACAGGAGGATGAAATCGCCGCGGATGGCCAGCCGCTGGAGGCCCCACACCACAGGCGCCTCGGGTTTGGGTGTCGATTCGATCAGGTGGACGCGGTGCCCGTCCTTCTCGATCGTCTCTTTCAGCGTGTGGGTGTAATCGTGAAGGAGGCTGTCGGATTTGGCCAGATCATTGTTGGAAAAATCCGATCCCATCCAGGACTGGGACATCATGGACGGCGGCAGTTTGATGGTGCGGTTCACCTTGGGATTGTACGTCCACATCCCGGCACCTTTTTTCAGCGTGCCGTTCCCCCTGTCTTTGGCCGGGCGCTGAATGCGGATGAGGCTGTCCGACTGGCCCTGCGTCCATGCATCCATGACCATCTCTCGCTGCCAGCCGGGACGAACGATGGTCATGGCCACCGTGGAGACGGATGCATCGCCGCGCATGTAATTGAAACTGGCGGCCACAATCTGTGCCGCGGTCATGGCCCCGATCGATGGTGGCTGCATCGCCGGCAGGCAGATGAACAGTATTGCCGTTATCCACTTTCGGTGCATGAACCCATCCTTCCCGCTGCCTGTCCGATCGTCCTCCCGGGGTGATCAATCCGCGGCCGGTGAAGCCGCCGGCGATTCCCGGGACACGTCCGGAAGGGCCTCTTCGGTGATGGGGCTGGAGACATCGGAAGCGACGGGTGCATCCGCAGCAGGTGCGGCAAGGCCGGCCTGGGGCTGCGGTGCCGCCACGCCTTCCGGTTCGGTGGCAGCGGGTGCGTTTTCAGGTGATTGGGGCGAGTCCGGCAGCCCGGCGGGATCGCCGGCAGGCGGCGATGCCGGCTGAGCCGGGGGGGCTTGCGGTGGTGCGTTTTCCGGGGAAGCGGCGGCGGCGGGCAGGGGGGCGGCCGCGTCGCTTTCCGCGGGCGGTGTCGATTCTACCGGTTTCACGGACTGGAGGTTGTCGATGGTCTGGTTGGCCTTGGCCAGATTGGCCCTGGCCGATTCGAGATCCTTCATGGCAACGGCGAGCTGCTTTCGGAGTCGGCCGCCGGCTGCCTTCTCTTTGTCCAGCGCCAGGCGTGCGGTTTCAAGTTCGCTCGCGGCGGTTTTCAGCGCAAGCGTCATCTCCCCCATCGATGCGGCTTCTGATGTGACGGCGGCTTTTTCCGTCTCCATCCAATCCTCATGGAGGGCGGCGAACCGGTTGCCGACGATCATTGAAAGCAGGGCAAAACAAAGTGTGAACGCGGCACACGCCAGGGTCAGGGTCGACAAGAGGGCATTCGTGCCGGCGGGTTTTTTCTCGGTTGCGATATCAGCCGTCATGGGCGCTTTCCCGAAAATGGAGTTAATGGTCGTGTCGACGATGGGTCAACAGTCCGGTCGATGATTGCCGCGCGGGGATCAGCCGTCAGTGGAGCCCACGATCACGGTCAGGGACCATTCACGGTATTTTTTATCAATCCTGGCGGAAACATCCATGCCGATGGTGGAAAACACCCGCTGCAGGAACGAGGCATACGAGGGCGCCGTCTCCTTGCTGTTTACCGCCAGAAGGAGGCCTTTCGGCGGATTGGAAAAGGCACTCCGGGCAACGCCATTGGTTTTCCAGCCGTCAGCCGTCAGGACTTCATCCAGCTGTTTGGCCGTCAGTTCCGAGCCGTCGTCATCCATGACGCAAAAGATGTCGACATTCCCCTTGGGCCCCGGGTCGAGCAGCGCGATCAGCTGTTCGCGCTGGTTGTCCGAAAGGCTGCCCTCGGGCTCCAGCTCCAGGTCGAGGGTCAGCATGGTTTCGCTTCCGTCACCATCCTCTGATTCCCGGGCCTGGTGCTCTTTGATGGCCGCTTCGGCGATCTCCAGGCGCTTTCTGGCATCCAGCAATTCCTGGCGCAATTCCTGGGCGGATGAGTTGCTGGTTTTCAGTTTGAGTTGATTGATGTCCTGATGCTGCTGGGTTTTCAGCAGTTCCCTGCGGATTTCTTCAGCCGTCTTTTCCAGGGATTTGATTTGTTTCCGGGAGGATAGAATGTCTTCTGAGAGGCGGTTGACGAGACGTTTGGATTTTCCGATGGTCAGAAACGCCAGGATTCCCGTCAGCACCGCAAAAACAACCGTTGACATCAGCATCCAGTTGCTCAGGGCGGCGACGGATTCCATATTGGTCCACCATGTCAACATAGGCGATAACCTTTCGTGGAACAGTATTGGAGATGTTGGCTGGAACGCAGCAACTGTTGACAATACAAACTAATTGGATGCAATTCAAGCTCTTTCTGGCGCCTGCGGGCATGCGGATCAAATGATCCCGTGGTTGGCAACCCTTGCCTTTTGTGGTATTTGAGGCCCTCGAGCAGAACGCAGCCGCCAGGCGGATCGACCTCCGCCGGATGGATGCCTTTCAGCGAAACGAAACAGGAGAAACAGCCCATGGGATGGATGGGAAAACTGGTCGGCGGAACCATCGGATTTGCCTTTGGCGGGCCTTTGGGGGCCATATTCGGGGCCGCATTCGGACACGCTTTCGATACGGGAGCCGAACTCGATGCCGCCGCCGGCAGCCGCCAGCGGCTGTCAACCGTCGAGCATCATCAGCTGACCTTTTTCGTGGCGGCGTTCTCCATGCTGGCCAAACTGGCCCAGGCGGATGGCCGGGTGAAAAAAGAGGAGGTTGATTCCATTCAGGCGTTCATGGAAAACGATTTGCGGCTGGATGGGGAAAGCCGGAATGCGGCCGTGAATATTTTCCGGACGGCCCTGAACGCCCCGGGGACGTTTGACGATTTTGCCGGTCAGTTTTATGGCCAGTTTCACCATCAGCCCCAGATGCTGGAACTCATGATCGACATCCTGCTGCGGGTGGCGGTGTCGGACGGGCGGATGACCCGTGGGGAGGAAATGCTGATCCTTTCCGCCGTGAAAACTTTCAATTTCAATACCCTGCGCTACGAGCAGCTGAAATCGCAATATGTGCCGACAGCGGACAAGGCCTACGCCGTGCTGGGATGCAGCCCGAATGATTCCGATGACCAGGTGAAACGCTGCTATCGCCGGCGCGTTCAGGAGTACCACCCGGACAAGATCGCCGCCAAGGGGCTGCCCGATGAATTCACCCGTTTCGCCCATGATAAATTTCGTGAAATCCAGGACGCGTGGGAGCAGATCAAGGACAGCCGGGGGATCAAGTAGCCGCCGCTGTTCCGCCCGCCCGCCTTCTGACCTGGGCATCACCCCTTGTCACAACGGTTGTCAATCACCCAATCACCCGCAAACGGGTGATTGGATGAAGCCCCCTCGAAGGGGGCTGAAAACCAGATCAATAAGCGTCGAACACCGGCCCTCCGACATTGACCGATGTTTTTTCTCTCGCCCAGCCTGTCGTGCATTGCGGGGCTTCGCTCGAGGGTGCAGAGACGCGGAAACGCAAATTTTAGTTTTTTTCTCTCGCCCACTTCGTTAGAGGACGCAGAGACGCAGAGGGGTTGATTTTTGAGGAACGAAATCAAGAGGAATGGATTGAAACCCTGTTTTGGTTTTTTGGGCGCAGCCCATATAAAACGCTCTCTCTGTGGTCTCTGCGGCTCTGCGAGAGATTGTTTTTTTTATCAAACGACCAAGTGGAGTGTTCTCCGCATTCGACGTTCAATGTTCAACAAAAGCTTCTGCTGGTTGAATATCTCGCCGGCACGGTCCGACGCGCTTCGGGTCGCTCGGGCAGAGCCCGAATTTTTTTTACTGCAAATAGAGCCTCTTCGTCCCGGTCAAGCGGCATGGATGGCGGATCGAACCATGTTGGCAAAGCTGACGTTGCCCATGGTGATGGTTTTCACCAGCCGGTCCTGCTTTCGATCCAGCCGCCGGATGATTTCCCTTTCCGGCAGACCCCGCGCCATCAGCGAGCGCACCGTGCCGGCAATGTCCTCGAGGTAGGCCAGTTTGGCGCGCAGCCGGCGCCTGCCGTTGTTCAGCACCGGGTTGTGGCCGCAAAAGAGCGCTTCGAAATCGTATCGCAGGACAGCCCGGAGCGAGCGGATCTGCAGATCGATTTTTTCATCGGATCGGAAAAATTTGATCCGGTCTCCCAGATACAGATCGCCGCAGAAAAGCCACCCGTTGCCTGGCTCCAGGTAAACCGTGTGATCCCTGCTGTGGCCCGGCGTGTGAATGGGGATAAAGCGGTACCCGTCGGATTCCACAACCGCGGGCAGGGGGGACACGTCCACCCGCCGGGCCCGTCCCCATATGAAGTGCTGGTAGGGCAAAATGGGATGGATATGGACCATCTTGCGGGCGGTCAGGGGGTGTCCCAGGACGGTCGCACCGCATGCCCCGGCCACCAGGGCCGCGTTGCCGCTGTGGTCTTCGTGATGGTGGGTCAGCAGAAGCCGACGGATTCGATGGCCCCGTATGAATGTCTTCACGGTCCGGGCCATCCGGGTCTGGCCGCTGTCGATGAGCGTGTCGCCCACCAGATAGCAGTGCACGTTCATCAGCGGCCGCCCCACCATGCCGTAACCCATTTCCAATGCCGTCACCCCGGCATTGAAACGATGAAGTTTGACGATATTCATCTCAGGTGCGCGTCTCCCTGCATGGCCGGCCCGACCGGTTGTGGATGGGCACCGGGTTATTCGTAAATCTTTTCATCCACCGCCTCCGCCTGGTCCGCATCCATTTCCCAATTCCTGGCGCCGGTATCCGATGCCTGCCCGGCATGGGTGCGGTACCATTCGTTGGCGATAATCATGGACATCACTTCATTGGTGCCGGTCCAGATGGACGCCAGCCGGAGGTCGCGCACGATGCGTTCCACCGGAAAGACGTTGGTGTAGCCAATGCCGCCCATGACCTGCATGGCATTGTGGGCCACCTGCTGGCACGATTCGGTGACGAACTTTTTGGTCTCGGAAATCAGTCGGCGGGTCGTCCCGGGCGGCTCGCCACGGTCCACCGCCGTGCAGGTGGCGTAGACCATCGCCCGTGCCGCGTCCAGCAGCATGGCGGCTTCGGCGACCTGGAAACTGACCCCCTGGAAGGTGTTGATGGTGGCGCCGAACGCTTTTCGCCGGCTGGAATAGCGCGTGGCCACATCCAGTGCCGGTCTGGCCGCGCCGATGGTCATGGCGGCCGTTCCCAGTCGTTCGGGGATCATCATCGTATTGAAAACCGCATAGGCGCCGTTGACGGTTCCCACCACGTTGGCCCGGGGCACCCGAACGTCCCTGAACACGATCCGGCCGGCCCCGCCGCCGCGGCAGCCCATGAGTCCGTAGAGGTATTCGGTCTGCACCCCCGTATCCCGATCGACAATAAAGCAGGTGAGGGATTCATGGGGTTTGCGGTCGGACGCCGTTTTGGCATACACCAGGAAAAAATCAGCGCCCTGGGCCCCCACGATAAACCGTTTCTGTCCGTTCAGCAGAAAATGGTCGCCGTCCTCCACGGCCGTCGTGGTCGTGCCGAAAAAGTCGGACCCGCCCCGCGGTTCGGTGAGGCATTCGGCGGCAAACAATTCCCCCCGGAGCAGGGGTTTGACGTACCTTTCCTTCTGATCGTCCGTGCCATGGCGGATGATGGCATCGCAGACCAGTTCGGCGCCGACGCCGAATACGCAGGCAAAGATATACCCCAGGGTTCCGACCTCTTCCATGGCCATGGCCGTCGTTACCCAGTCCATGTCCCGGCCGCCCCATTGTTTCGGATACCGGCACCCCATGAGGTTGCGCCTTCCGGCTTCCTCAAGAAACGCCCGGGGGAACTGGATGCGGTCCTGGTCCATGTCCAGGATCATCTGGCGGGGTACCCATTTGACCAGATCCCTGACTTCCTCGCGGAAGGCCTTTGCCGGGTCGGACAGCAGATGCTCAAACATGGTTCTTTTCCTTTTCAAGCTCTTTCAGCCGGGTCGTCAGGCGTTGCCTCACCCTGATCATATCCGCTTCCATGTCTTCCAACTCCTTCCTGCGATGCCTGATTTCGGCCAGTTTTTTGTCACCGTAGGCCAATGCGTTTCTGATTTGGTCGATCTCGTTGATGTCCACGTCCGCCAGGCCGATCATTCTGGCGATCTCGTCGAGGGTGTAACCGAACCGTTTTCCCCTCAGGATCAGTTTCAGGCGGGTCCGGTCTTTCCGGGTATACCTGCGCTGGTTGCCCGTCGTGCGAAGGGGCTGGATCAGCCCTTTTTCTTCGTAAAATCGGATCGCCCGGCTGGTTATGGAAAGTTCGGCGGAGAGGTCGGATATGGCGTAGGTCGTTTTTTTCACGGCTACCCTGACGGGTGAGGTCGCGTCCATCCGTCGGCCGGTAAGTCGGCCATTTCCGGATGGGCACCAACTGATTGCAGTAAATTAAACCTCGGGCTATGCCCGAGCGACTCGAAGCGGTTCGGACCGGTCCGGCGAGACGTTCAATCGGTAATTTTATGAACATCGAACGTCGAATGCGGCGATCGCTTCGCTTGGTCGTTTGATAAAAACAATCTCTCGCAGAGTCGCAGAGCACACAGAGAGAAACAGCAGAAAAGATAAAAAACGGGACCCAAACATTTGCCCTTCATTTGGTTTCTTTTCAAAAATCCTACACCTCTGCGTCTCTGCGCCCTCGAGCGAAGCGGGCGAGAGAAACAACATTGCTCAATGTATGACGTTCGGTACTCGACGTTTACTGATCTGGTTTTCAGCCCCCTTCGAGGGGGCTTCATCAAACCACCCGCTTTGCGGGTGGTCGGTGATTTCGACTTTTTACGAGTCCGCCAATAGTTAACCTTTACGTCAAGGTTAACTTAATAGGAGAAACGTGGCCCTTTGTCAACCCACCGGCACTCCCCCTCAACGGATCAGCGTTGGAATGGAAAGGCGCTTTCCGCCGCGCCGAAAATAGTGTCGGCGGCCGATGCGAGTTCGAGGGCCTCCTGGGGGGTCATGCCGGCGGTGTCATCGAGAACGGGCTGGCGGGCGACCTGCGCATACACGTCCAGGCGGGGCTGCGGGATGCCCGAGGTGGAAAACAGACAATCGTTTGCCCAGTCGATATAGATGGGTTCCGGCCGCATCCGGCGTGCATCTTTGCCCAGATCGGCGCACAGCAGGTCGCTGACCAGTCTGCGTTTGACATACGGATCGGCATCGGGCCTGAAGGGGATTTCCCGTTTTTTCAGAATGTGATCCATGATGCTCTCTTCGATCGTCGCCACGATGGCCGCCGGTGAGGAATAGCGCGAACGGATCCCGTTTTCGGACGCTTCGAGTGAGAGAATGGAGTAGCCCATTTTAAAACTGGTAAAGTTGACCACGGTACGTTGCCCGCGTATGGACCGGTCGTCTTTTGACAACAGATCCGCCACCGACGGATAAAAGGTCGGCCGTGACAGACACACGCCGGACCGCTCCGCCATGGCCTGGTAGGACAAACCGTAGCGGCCGCTCGGGTTCCAGATTGACCAGCTTTGGCCCGATGCCTTTTCAATGCCCTCGATCTGGGCGCCGATTTGCCGGGGCGGGTACCAGAAGCCTTGGATCCAGGGCCGGATCGGCTTGCCCGTCCGGTTCATCATGCTGCGCATGCTGGCTTCCATGATCACTGCCGGGAATTCTCCCGGTGTTTTTTTGCCCAGGAATCCGGCCGGGAAGTGGGACGGATAGAACATGGGGCAGATGACATCCAGGTGGGGGGCCATTTTCTCCAGGACCTGCCCGACACCGAAGTCATCGGTTTTCCAGGCGGTCAATCCGAAGATGTCTGCGGAGACGCTCACCCCCAGCGGTTTCAATTCACGGTAGGCTTCTTCGAGAAAGGACGCGATGCATTCCGATTTCGAAAAACCGGGCAGGGTGCCGGGGTAGTGGATCCTTGAGAGATCGCCGTCACTGGGAAAACGGACGTAGTCGAACTGGATTTCATCAACGCCCATGCGCGCCAGTTCTCTGCACAGGGCAATGTTGTACGCCCAGACCCGGCGGTCGCTTGGATTGGACCAGTGAAGGCCATTGGCGTCGGTCCACGGAGAACCCGTAGACGCATCCATGACGCTCAGCGACGGCATCGTTGCAGCCAGTTGGTGATCGGCAAACACATCCAGTTTGGCAATGGTGCGGATGTTGTCTTTTTTTAACCGGGCCACATGCCTTGAAAGGCCCGAATGCCCGGCGGCGACACCCATCTGGACGGCCATGGCATTGCCGGACGGCCACAGCAGCTTGCCCCTGGGGGTTTTGACATGCAATACGACGGCATTGACCGGCGTCAGGGCGGCGTAATGGACAATCTCATCGAAGGTCCGCCGGGTGATTTTATGGGGGGGGACGTACAACGCGTTGAATCGATCCGGCTCGGCGGCGGCCAGGGCTGAATGGTTCCAGACCACCGCACTTGTCAAGAGGACCAGCGCAATCCAGAATCCTGTGAAGGAGGGGCGTGATTCGGAAGTCAAATTCCTGATCATCCTTTCTCGGCCAGCGGTTCATCGGTGGCTGAAATCGTTTCGGTGTGGCGCACTGTTGTCGATTGTGCTCAAACCGGTTATCGGCATGATCAGGATTTCATCAAGGCGGGAAGCACATTTTTTGACCCCGGGCTATCCAATCGTGTCCAAAAGGGTGCCACGCATTTCATCATCGGTCTGGATGGTCTTGAGATTGGCTTTGTATCCTGAACGGGTCGCTATCGAATCGGTCAATTCCTGTGCAAGATCGACGTTCGATGGTTCAACGTCTCGGGTCCCGCCATTTTCTTCGACCCGCTTGACGGTGCCGGGCGTATCGACGATATCGACCTCCGCTTCGACGCCACCGGACAGGCCTTCCGTAAATGTCGTGCGGCTTTTTTTAAAGCCGTCTGAATTCACATTGGCGACGTTGTTGGCGGTCACTTTCATTTTAACCGAAAATGCCGAGATTGCCGAAATGGCCGAATTCAATGGTGACATCATATTCGTCCTTCAATCCTTTGATTGGTAATGGGTATCGCGTCTGTTCCTGCCCGCCCCCAAGGGAACCCGTTGCCCTGATCCGGATTTGGCAAACGTCATATCCGCTGCATACAACGATATGCCTGTGGGACCTCCCGTGATTCATACGGGGGGTAAAAGTGGTCGCGGGTCCTGATTCCGACCCTTTTTCGTTTCAGGGCGGACACTACTGATCAGCAAATGCTGTGCCGGTTTCATTGATGTTTATATATATAATATAATCAAAAGGATGAAATATTTAATCCGAATCCTTTGACTGCATGATGACAAAGATTGGCACGATGGCGCCTCCCATTGGATGGTCTTCGTGCATTTGGCCGCGGGAGGAAAAATCTGCCGATGCAGATGTTAAAACCTTCCCTGCCGGGACAGGGTGCGGCTCATATGGCGGGTTGACACGCGGCGGTGTTGAAATCGGATCCGATTGAATTTCCTATCTCAAAGCCCCATCGGCCAATGGCCGGTTTGTGAAAAGGACGGGCACGATAAAAAATATACACTGTTATTACAGTCGGTTGAATTTAGACATGGCAGGGGATTGCAAAAAACCAACACAGCTGTGACCATCTGTATACGCCCTGGAGGGAAAAAAAGCGGGGGCAGGACACAAATTTTTTCTTGTTTGCATGATTATTGCTGTCAACGATGTTGCCGTCCGCAAGCGGTCGGCTCGGTCGGGACCGCAGCAGGCGACAATTTTTTTTTCAGCGCAATGAACATGATCTATTTTCGGGAGACTCCCATGGTAAGCATCGACCCAGACAAAACGATTTTGAACATCACCGAAGGCAACCCGTCAGCCAGGCGCTCAAACGTAAAAAAAGGCGAATTTGATTCAATCTTCCGAAAGGCGGTTGATTCCACGTCAACCGGGGGTGCCGGCGCGGTGTCAGCGCAACCGGTTTCAGAGCTTCGTCCGGCGCGATTTACAACGGCGCCGCCGCCGTCAGCGGGCCAGGTCGTTGACCGGGTCCAGCGCCTGATCGATACGATGGAGGCCTATCAGCAACAATTGATTGAAAAGGGGGCCACCTTGAAAGACATCCAGCCGCTGGTCGACCGGATGGCATCGGAAAAGGACGCCCTCAGTGGGATTTCCACTTCTTTAGAGGGGCAGGAAAGCCTGCGAACCATCGTCAACCAGTCGTTGATGCTGTCATCGATGGAGATCGCCAAATTCAATGGTGGTCACTATAACAATGGTTGACCCGTGACCGTCCGGCACTCACCGGGCGCGATGGCTTCGAAACGGTTAAAACCGGGGAATGCTTTTGGCGAAGTCCGGATCCTGGAACAGCTTTTTGGCAAACTTCAGGTATTTTTCGGCAATGGCACGAACGGCAAGCTGCAGCGCGTAGGGCCTGATCGGCTTTTCCAGGAGATGATTCACATCCGACGCCACACACATATTGACGATGTCGTCACTGGCGTTTCCGGTGATAATAATGGCATCCGAATGGGCGGTGGGGAATTTTTTTTCGATGGCGTCCAGAAAATAAAAACCGCTGGCACCGCCGAGAAAGACATCGACCACGAAAATGGCCACCCCGATATCCCTGCCATGGCAATAGGACGTGGCCGCTTTGGCGTCCGTAAATGAAAGCACCTTCCCCCACGTGTAAAAACGCTTGATTGTCGCTGAAACCAGCTCGCACACATCCGGGTCGTCATCAACGACGATTACATCGAGTCCGTCAGACATTTCAGGTATCCCTTTCCATTAGATGTCCGTCCAGAAACAGCAAAAATTAACGCGTTCGCAAAAAAACCGATTTCGGGGTCCAAGGACCTGTGAATCCAAACAGGGTCTTTTTTCGCAGGAGCGGCTTCCAGCCGCGATGAACCGGGATAATCGCGGATTGACGCCGCTCCTGCGGCCTTTCGGTTTCTTCCGGTTATGTGGCCGTGGATGGCCTGAAAACGTTTTTTACGAACCCGTCAAGGCTGTCCAAGTACCCATGTTCGTAAATACGGTGACGCACCGAGATTGCCGAGGCGCCCGGATCGCAAGGCGGGAGAAGCGACAATAGCAGCGCTATTGGGGCGCCGAGCAACACAGCGAGTCGGGATGCAGCGGCAATTGAATGCCATCGTATTTATGAATAGGGGTACTAAGTTTCCAGCATATCGTATTTGGCCATTTTACGATAGACCGTTGTGGTGTTTATGCCCAGCAGTTTGGCCGCCTCTGCCTTGTTCCCGCCTGCTTTTTCAAGGGCCAGCCGGATGGTTTTCATCTCCAGGGTTTTTAAATTGTATTCGACACCCGAGGCCACCTTCTTGTCTGATTGACGAGTGATATCAGCCGGTAAATCAGCCACGTCAAGGACATCGGTAATGCCTAGCGCAAAGGCCCTTTCAATCACGTTTTCAAGCTGCCTGACGTTTCCCGGCCATCGGTAACCCATCAGCATGGCCATGGCATCGGGGGTGACTTCAGGCGCGGTTCCGGCCCCCTCACGGTTGTGTTTTTTGATCAGGTGGCCGACCAGCAGGGGAATGTCTTCCCGAATGTCCCGCAGGGGCGGCATCGTGATGGAAATGACGTTGAGCCGGTAATACAGGTCTTCTCTGAAGGTTTTTCGCTTGATGGCCTCATCCAGTTTTTTATTGGTGGCGGCAATGACGCGCACATCGACTTCGGTTTCCCGCGTATCTCCGACCGGGCGGACCTTTTTTTCCTGCAGTACACGCAGCAGGCTGACCTGGACCGACGGCGAGACCTCACCGATCTCGTCCAGAAAGATCGTCCCGCCATCGGCGGCTTTGAACAAACCGATGGAATCTTTGGATGCACCCGTAAAAGCGCCTTTTACATGGCCGAAAAGTTCTCTTTCCAGCAGGCTTTCCGATATGGCGCCGCAATTCAAGGGGATGAACGGGCCCTGCCTGCGATCACTGTTATTGTGGATGACGTTGGCGGTCAACTCTTTTCCGGTACCGCTTTCTCCCTCGATCAGGACGGTCGGGCTGCTGAAACTGATTTTATCGATGATCTGGTAGAGGTCCTGCATTTTGGGGGACATGCCCACCAGTTCATCATATTTGTATCTTTCCTTCAGCCGGGTGCGAATGCGTTCGTTCTCTTCTTTCAGCTTCTGTTTTTCCAGGATGCGATCGATCAGGATTTTAAAGCGGTCGAAGTTGATCGGTTTCTGGAGAAAGTCGTAACTTCCCAGCTTCACCGCCTCAATGGCGGCTTCGATGGTACCATAGCCGGAAACAACGATGACTTCCGTTTCGGGAGCGATGCTTTTGATTTGTTTCAGCAGGTCCAGGCCGCTGATGTCGGGCATGATCAGATCCGTAAAAACCACACTGAAATGGTTCTTCTGAACCATCTCGATGGCCCTCCGGCCGCTCGATTCAGTGGCGACATTGAATCCCCATCGCCCCAGATACTCTTCAACAATGGAAAGGATCTGCCGGTCATCGTCAACAAAAAGAATTTTATACTTTTCCATAAACGTTTTCGTGAAAAGGGCAAAATTGTATACAGTCACTCCCGGACACAAGGGCGGGGCATCACGCCCCGGGACCATCCAGAAAAGAATGCCGGACCTTATTTTTAGTAAGAAAATTTAATGGTTGCCTATATGTCACGATCTGCGGAAAAAAGTCAAGGCGGCCGCATGGTTCCCTCCTAATTTTTTGGTATCGAACCTGCTTTACCATCCGTCACGTTCAACATACGTTCAACCGGTCCTGCGGTTCACCTTCGTTGGATTTTCGCTCCTGATCAGATCTGACCTCCTGTTCCCGTTTCACCTCTGTGATTATCACCAAACACGTTTGTCCATGACTGGCATGGCAATATCATCAATCTTTTATTCACAGGAGGGTCTAATGACCAGGTTCAAGAAAAAGTTTTTTCTCACCGTTCTGATTTCACTCGCGATCATCTTCACCGGTACCTGTTGCGTATCCGCTATGGAGAAGATCAATATCAACACCGCTCCGGTTGAACAGCTGATGCAGCTGGACCGGGTCGGTGCCAAATTCGCCGAGCGGATCGTCCAGTACCGGGAAGCCAACGGTAAATTTGAAAAAGCCGAAGATATCATGAAGGTCAAAGGGATCGGCAAGAAAACCTGGGAGGCGAACAAAAACCGGATTGTTGTTTAACTGAGTGCTGCCCGGCGTTGCTTTGAAAGAGGGAACGCCGGGCAACACCGAACCCCCTGCAGCACCACCAGATGATCCACATAAAATCACCCAACACCCGCAATTGTTTTGGTTCCGTTTTTTATCTTTTGATCTTTGGGCATTAGCCTAGTGTCCATCCACGGGAATAACTACCCGTAATAAATAAGAAACGCGCATTTTGTTGTAGCTTTATTTTTCTCGTTGTAGTATATTGAAAGTCTCCAAACAACCAATATCATTACAAAAGAAAGAAAAAGGCGAAACACAAAATGCGCGAAAAATGGCAAAAACAGATGCCGCTGATGCCTCAGATAAAAGACCACGCCCAAGCAAAAGAACTCACAGCCATCAGTGACATCATTGATGGGCACCCTATCATCTGCGATCGCGTTCTTCAAGATTTGAACAAGGGCAAGTTGGTCGCCTATCGAAAAGGTGCCGGTGGCATGAGTGCTGACCAGGCGCTTCGTTGTGCCATTGTGAAAGTCCTTTTCGGTTTTACGTATGAAGACTTGGCCTTTCATATCGTCGATTCGCAGGCATTGAGCTGGTTTTGCCGTATCGGCATCGCCGACAAGGGATACAAGAAATCTGCGCTGAACAAGAACATCAAAGCCATATCGGACATCACCTGGGAACTGATCAACACGGACCTTTTGGGATATGCGAAACAAAAGAGCATTGAAAAGGGTCGTCAAGTCCGTGTGGATTGCACATGCGTTGAAACCCACATCCATCACCCCACCGACTCCAACCTGTTGTGGGATGGTGTTCGGGTGCTGACAAGGCTGGTCGACCGCTGCCGGGAAGATTTTTGGGTTAACGTTCCTGGTTTCCATAACCATACCCGTGTTGCCAAACGTCGGATGCTGGCGGTGATGAATGCCAAACGCAAGATCACGCGTAAGGCCGCCTATGTGGATCTGCTCAAAACCAGTCGCAAAGTGGTCGGGTACGCCCACAGGGCTGTCGCTGCGATCAACACCGGTGGGACCATAGACCCTCTGGCCATGGCACTTGGCTTCCAGATCGAACATTTTGTTGACTTGACCCGTAGGGTGATCCACCAGACCGAACGCCGGGTTCTTCATGGAGAAACTGTCGATGCCAAAGACAAGGTGGTATCGGTGTTCGAGCCACATACCGACATCATCGTCAAGGATCGACGCGATACGCTGTTTGGCCACAAAATCTGTCTGACCGGCGGCGCTTCGAACCTGATTCTGGACTGTGTAGTCACCGAAGGTAATCCAGCCGACACGGATCTGACCATACCCATGCTGGACCGGCAAAAACAGATCTATGGCCGTTATCCCCTCAAGGCCAGCTTCGATGGCGGTTTTGCATCCAAGGAGAACTTGAAACAGGCCAAATCGCGTAAGATCAAAGACGTCTGTTTTGCCAAAAAGCGAGGTCTATCAGAAACCGACATGTGCCGCAGCCAGTATGTTTATCGCAGGTTACGCCGTTTTCGAGCCGGAATTGAAGCTGGCATTTCCTGGCTGAAGCGTTGTCTTGGCCTTTCCCGATGTACCTGGAAAGGATGGGACTCGTTTAAATCCTATGTCTGGTCGTCGATTGTGGCCGCGAACTTGCTGACCATCGCCAGGGCCAAGCCAGCCACTTGAGAGCTTAACCGCTTCCGCATCTTAAAAACTGGTTGAACAAGTGCGCTTGGATTAAGCCGATTTTGATTGATTAGTCACAACTCAATGTAACGATGGTGAGAAATATCCTGCCGAGGATTCTACTGCTCCATATTTTTTGCGACTCGGCTCTGAGAATCACCATTTATGGATGGACACTAATTAACTTAAGACGTCTAATTAGCATTTAACTTATTAAATATATTGCAAAAATAATTGATATCGGTGACTCGACATGGTATACTCACTTTCAATAATAACAGCCAGTTATCTCTATGAAAGGAGCATACCATGCCGAAAATTATCAACAATTTTGGTGAAGTTGGCACAGAACCTGATTTCCAATACATGTGCCAAGGTAATTGAATTTATTAACCAAATTATCACTTCGCCTGATTTTTTGGCCCGTCATCGACAGCATCCTAAAGATTTTTCTCGACAGAGAAAACTACCCTTCCACATTCTGATCGTGTTTCTCATCAATTTTGTCCGTGGCTCATACCAGGATGAACTCGATAAGTTCTTCAAGACCATTTGGCGTTTCGATGTGGCCAAGCGGGTCGTGTCAAAAGTTGCTTTGGCCAAAGCGCGAATGAAGCTCAAGTTCGGTGCCTTTGTCGAACTCAACCGGCATCTGGTCAACCATTTTGAAATACACTTCAATCCCCGGACATGGTTTGGCTTTCGATTGTTGGCCATTGATGGTTCGACCTCCCGTGTGCCGATGACAGACGATATAACTCAGCACTTCGGCGTATGGAACGGTCGCCAGGGAGCGCCTTCTCCTATGGCCAGGGTTTCACAGCTTTTCGATGTCCTTAACAAGATCACCGTCGATGCCATCATCAAACCCAAAAGCATCGGTGAACGCGAGTTGGCAGCCCAGCATCTGCTCAACGTCATGCCAAACGATCTGATTCTGCTCGACAGGGGCTATCCAGCCTGGTGGCTGTTCAATTCAATCCTTTCCATGAACGCCAATTTCTGTGCCCGCGTATCCTGCACCAAATGGAAAGCAGTGCGAAAGTTTTTCCGTTCCGGTTTGTCCGAGAAAATCATCGACCTGGCCGTTCCTGCCACATCGGTGGCTCGATGCAAACAAATGGGACTGGGCATGACGCCACTGAAGCTGCGCCTGATTCGCATTGAAAACGATGGAAACGTCGCCGTTCTGATCACTTCGCTGACGGACACGCATCAGTATTCCATCGACATATTCAATGGTCTGTATCATCAAAGATGGCCGATCGAAGAGGACTACAAGACCATCAAGTGTCGGATGGAACTGGAAAACTTTTCCGGGAAATCAGCCCTTTCCGTGTATCAGGATTTTCATGCGAAAGTTTTCGCCAAAAATCTGGTCTGGATGATGGCCTTTCCGGTCCAAGACCGTTTGGATAAAAACAACAGCTTTAGATCGCTGTAGAAACCCCCGCCCTTTGGGTGGGGTAAAGGGGACTGGCTACGCCGGTCCCGGATGGGAATGGCCGAAAAGGCCGCTCACTGCTATCCTTACATCGAGTTGTTGCCGCAACATCGACACGTAAGGAGGGAGCAGTGAGCAGATTCCGTAAGTTATCACACACGATATGGCATTGTCAGTATCATATTGTATGGGTTCCGAAGTACCGTTACCGGGTATTGACCGGCGCAATAAAGGAATCCTGTGAAGCCAGCATTCATGCAATAAGCGGGTTTTCCAGTTGCGAAGTGGTGGAACTGAACGTGCAGCCGGACCATGTTCATCTGATTGTGATGGTTCCGCCCAAAATTGCGATATCCACATTAATGGGGCGATTGAAAGGTCAGTGTTCGATGCGGATTTTCCGGCAGTTCCGGCATCTACGCAAGCAGATTTACTGGGGCAATCATTTTTGGTTCAAGGGCTACTGTGTTGACACAGTTGGCTTGGATGCGGACATGATACGCAAGTATGTCCGCTACCAGGAAAAGAAAGAGCAGTTAATGGAACAGTTGCAGCTGATTGATTAGGGACCATACCGGCGGCGCAACTCCCACAGCCCGCCCTCTATTGGGGGGCAGGGCTTTGTCCCCCCTATGGGGGGATTTTTCAAAGCCACACCCTCCGGGTGTGGATCTTTACAAAGTATCGATACCAGATCAATTTCACCCAGGCGTTTTCAAAGAGCAAAGGGGTGATTGCATTGTTGTTCCATGATACCGCCAAGCAAATCAGTCGCTTGGTCGCTGATCTGCAACATATTTTTCACTCAACTTTCGGGGTTGGCTGGCAGAAGCATTTAAAACAGGGTAAAGTTATGAATTAATTTAAGAAAAGAGTTGAAGAGCCCAGTCTTTTGATTTATAGTGAATTTGCGAATAAACACAATAATATCAAAAGGAAAGGGCTCAAATGATTCATAGCAGCATTGATCCACAAACACAAGCCGACATCCGCATTCTTGGTAAAATCGACGACTTTTTCAACCGATTCAAGATTACTTCCACTTTGCATCGGTGCGGTATCCGAAAACGTCGCGGGCACAGTGTTCGTTCTTTGATAATGGCCATTTTCACATTGCCTTTTGTGGGCAAGAACTTTTTCCGAGGCATTGTGATCAACGATGAACTCGCCTTTGGTAAAGATGCTGCCTACGAACTTCTCAAAGGACGTACGTCCAACTGGAGGCGGCTGTTGTTGCTTTTGGGTACCCGACTTCAACGGTTTTTCAATCGGCTGACCAATGAATCTCGGGAGTCCGTGCTGATAGTGGATGACAGCCCATATGATCGTTCCCGATCGAAGATGGTCGAACTCTTGTCTCGGGTTTGGGACCATAGCAGCGGACGTTTCCTGAAAGGGTTTCGCATGCTCACGGTCTGCTGGTCCGATGGTGTCAGTTGTCTGCCGATGGATTTTGCCTTGCTTTCGTCACGTGATGTTAAAAACCGACTTTGTGAAAGCTATAAATCCATGGACAAACGCTGCTGTGCCTGGCAGCGGCGAAAAGAAGCGACGATTAAGGCAACCGATCACTTGGAAACCATGGTCAAACGTATCCTGGCTGCAGGCATCCAGGCGAAATACCTGCTCATGGACAGTTGGTTTACCATGCCGGCCACAGTCGCTACGTTATGCGATCATATCGATGTCATCGGTATGGTGAAAAAGACGCCAAAAATTCATTACAGCTACGGCGGGCATCAAATGGACCTGATGGCCATTTACCGGAAGCTCAAAAAGCGTCGGGGTCGCGCCAGGATAAAGGCCAGCGCCATCGTAACGCTGAAAGATGGACCCGACGTCAAACTGGTCTTCGTTCAAGACCGGCGTAAGAAAGACTGGCTGGCCTTGATGTCTACAGACATTGAACTGGCGAACGAAGAGATCATCCGCATTTACGGGAAGCGCTGGGACATCGAAGTGTTCTTCAAAATGGCCAAGCAGCATCTGAAACTGGCCAAAGAGATCCAATGTCGGGACTTCGATGCATTGATTGCCCATACCAGCATCGTGTTCATGCGGTACATGTTCCTGGCATATCAGTGCCGCATGGAGACAGACCATCGCACATTTGGCGATCTGTTTTATGCCTGCTGCGATGAAATGGCAGACATTTCCTTTATTGAAGCCCTCTACCGGATATTAACACTTGCAGGTGAGCGGTTGAGAAAAATCGGCAGTTATTGTGAGAAAACTGCATCAGACATATTTGATGCCATCATTGAAAGCGCTCTGCAATATGTCGGCTTGTCAAAGAGCGACAGGGTGACAGCCTCAGCGTAACCCCGAAAGTTGAGTTTTTCAAAGAACCATAGAACCGGTCAGACCGGGAAGAAAATATCCGCGAAATCATAAAGCCAAGCCAAGAAGATATTTTCTCCAATACAAGCCGATCGGTTAAGTTAATGACATTGACTTGCAAATGGATAGCATGTCCGGTGCCAATGTTACGTGCGATCGCCCTGTCAAAGGCAGAGTCAGAATTTGACTCTGCCTTTGAATTATGGCAACCTTTTCCGAATACACGTAAAACAGCATTACAAAAGAACAAAAAGTGCCCTATTAAGAACCAGCGATGATTTATTCAATCTTTCATGGAACCGTAAAAAGTCAGAAGAATAGTTTGTAACCACATTATGTGATAGAAGTAAGAATGTTCCCATTGCTATGTGTTGCACTTCTTTTTTATGGAAACGACTTTTTACGGTACCATCATTTTTCTTTCTATTTTTTTATTGATTCAATCCGCAACAACGGATCATCGAAATGTATGAAAACATTCATTACTGGCTTTGCAATCCAATACCATAAATCGTAGGGAATGTACCAACTTCAGGATCAACATAAACTCTAACAGATGATCCAATGGATTGAGCCGAAAGGAGGACAGCAAGCATAGAATTTTTTAACGGCGAATATAATAAAAAGGTTTTTTTTGTAAACGTTCTAGTACCTCCGCCTTCCTCAGTACCTGTTAGTTCACATTGAAAAGTTGTTCCTGCAGTTGACGAATCTACTGTGGCAGAGAACCAGTTAGCTGCTGCCATGACATTGATTGATGAAAAAAGAATTACGCTACAAACGATAAGGCCAATTACAATAACTTTCTTTGAACTCATGATAGTGTCCTCCATTGTTAGAAATTTAAATTTTTCACCGGTCTTTCTACATTGATATATCGAAATAAGTATTGTTAGGTATAATATAACTTGATAACTGTTTTTCAGCTACCGCAAAGCCTCCTTTCTGCTTTGAACAAAGTCATTTCTGATTATCATTTGCCCTCATGGCGTCCAATTCTCTCTGCGTAACACCTCTCTCTCCTGGATTTTTGGGTGGTATTACCTCCAGATCCAGCGGATTGATCTTGTTTTCACGTGCCAAAATGGCATTTAATTCTCTTTGCGTAATCCCTTTTTCTCCTGGAATTTTGGGTGGTATCACCTCCACATCCAACGGGTCGATTGTCTTTCCACTATCAAGTATGGCATCCAATTCTCTCTGCGTAACACCTCGCTCTCCTGGATTTTTGGGTGGTATCACCTCCACATCCAGCGGGTCGATATTGTTCTCACGGGCCAGTATGACATCCAGTTCTCTTTGCGTAACCCCTATTTCTCCTGGATTTTTGGGTGGTATCACCTCCACATCCAGCGGGTCGATATTGTTCTCACGGGCCAGTATGACATCCAATTCTCTTTGTGTAATCCCTCGACCTCCTGGCTTATCAGGCGGTATAACCTCCAAGTCTCTAAAATCAACAATCTGTTGAAAATCTGAGCCTACTTTCTTCTGAATTTTCGATAGTACACGCTTGTCGTATATAGTAACAGTAAGTTTTTTTTCAATATCGTTGATGATGATAGCATGATTTTGATTGGTAAGAATCCTCCTTGTGCTCTCATAAAGTGAGGCATTTTTTAAAGATGCTGAAACAATCAAGTCCGTCCATTCCTCGTCAATAGAAATTTGGTAACCGGTCGCCCTGGAAAATTTCTCAAAGACAGTCTTTAATGGCTCATCTTTGATATTCAATGTAAGAGTAGGTGCGTCAGAACTATCTGCAGTTCCCCAGCTTTGAGAAGTATTTATTGCAGTCGTGAGCATCATCACCAAGGTCAAAAAAACCAATATGGAAATCGTCTTGTGAATCATTTTTATGCCTCGGAAAAGACACTTCCCCCAAAAGTAAAATATTTATTTCCAACATCCTTCATTTTTAAACCTACACATACTTTTTGTAAAAAGTCAACGTTTTCCTTGGTCTTAAAACCTGCGAGATTTAACAGATATCAGCAATTTAGGCTCATCTGTGATTAGCGCAAACACCAGAAATTTCTTGTAGCTCTTCATTTTTTTTCTTCTCTGTTCATGTTTTGGTCTTAACGTTAAAAATGCCTTGAACCAAGTTTATTAATAATGTAAAAAAATTTGAGCTTCTCTATGAAGTTCCAGTAAGCCAGTTGTGACCGTATCTGTCACAAGCCGGTGTTATGCTGGCCTCATAACCAACAGAAAGAGGCCGCCATGACAGACTTTACCATTACCGGGGATTTCCCAAAATCTGAGATCGAATTCGATCAACGTTTTTCAAAACCGGAAGCCTGTTTCGGTTATCTGTTCAAGCAAAAATGGCCAGATGGCTTTGTGTGTAAAAAATGTGGCGATAAGCAGTACTGGCTGAGTTCAAGCACTCTGTATATTTGCACGCAATGCGAGCTCCAGCATTCGTTAACGGCCGGAACCATGATGGACAGTTCCAAAACACCAATCATTTATTGGTTCAAAGCCATGTGGTGGTTCACCACCCGGAAATCCGGCATCAACGCGGTGAACCTCAAGGAACTGATAGGCTTTGGCAGTTATCAATCCGCTTGGACCTGGCTTCAAAAGCTCCGTCGTTGTGACATCCGTCATGAGCGTGAAAAGCTATCCGGGCGCGTTGAAGTTGACGAATTTGTCCTCGGCGGTAAACAATCCGGTAAACGGGGCCGCGGGGCTGAAGGCAAAACCATTGTCGCTATTGCCGTTGAACGGTGAAGCATCGAAAAACGAATGGGTCGCATTCGTTTACATGTCGCCTTGGACTGTTCAGGGTATTCGTTGTAGACCTTCATTCTCGACAATATCGAGCCCGGTGCAACCATCGCCACAGATAAATGGCCAAGCTATAACATCATTGATAAAGAGCAGTACCGCCGCGAAACAACAAACCAGAGCAAGAGCAACGATCACGAAAACTAGTGCGGTGTTCACTTGGTGATAACCTTGGTCAAATGACTGATCAGAGGAACCTTTCAGGGATGTTTTGAACCGAAACACCTTCAGAATTATCTGGATGAGTATGTCTTTCGATTCAATCGCCGCAAATCAAGAAACATCGGTAAAAAATTCATGCGTATCGTCCAGTAGGTGGTTCAATCTTCAAGGATCGTTTGGAACACAATCAAATGGGATATGGTCCCCATTTTTGACTACTTTGTTGCCACTTGAGCTATATAGAGAAGCGTAAATTTTTTTTACATAACTTCTCCTCTTAAAAAAGTAAAAAAGATTTTGTTTTAAATAAATATCCAATAGAAGGATTTAGGATTAAAAAGCAAATTTAATGCCACTTTCATGTTGCGGTGTCGTATTAATATTCTGTATGATATTAATTTGTTAAATAAACTGCAAAGTTGCGTTGCTACAAAGTGGTATGTAATATGCTATAGAATGAGTAAATAATTTCACAACACCTATATATTTCTTTCAATGTGGATAGTTCTTTTTCGAACCGGGTGATGCACCGCCAGTTGGAATACTGACGGCCGTTGTCGGTGAGCATCTTTTAGGGAACACCGTACTCGCCCACAGCACGACGATAGGTTTCGATCACGTTCTCGGCGGTCTGGCTGCGGTAAAACCCCAGGCCGGTGACATAGCGGCTGTAATCATCCAGATAACCGATCAGGTAAGCATTCTTTCCGGCCAGGCGAAACGTCAGGATGTCGCTCTGCCACATCTGGTTGGGTCTGGCCCGTTCGAAAAAACGCGGTTTGGCGGGATTCTTTCCGGGCTTCTTTTTTACCTGGGTGTTCAACCCTTTATCAACCAGCGTCCGCTGAACGGTCGAGGGGGTGGTGCGGATCAGGAAAAACCGTTTCTGGACATCGGCAATGCGTCTGCCCCCATAGCCAGGATTTTCTTTTTTAAGCGTAACGATGCTTTGGGTAACAACCCGCAGGGCTTCCGATTCTTGGCAATAAGCCCTTGCTCGCCGTTCTCCCGATAACGTTTACTCCAACGTCGAATGCTGTGATGGCTGATACCGAACTGCTGGGCAATCAATACAACGGGGTAGCCGTCTTCCAAAAACAGCTTCACGACTTTGAGCCGAAATTCGAATGGATACGGGGTCGTTCTCCGCCCCGGTTTCCCTTTTCTTTTAGGTCTTTGTTTTCGGGGGAGATTCAGGTTTCATTTCCACGGTGAAGTAGACATGACCATTAATGTATTCAGTACGAATGTAACGATAGCCACGAAGGCCGAATCCATGCTACAAAAGGCTTGTGGACATGAAGGTCTCCTTTTTCTGGATGTTTTGGCGAACACCTTTTGGAAACCTGATTGTCCACATTTTTTCAACTTGAAAGTACGATTTAGTTGGATGAATTCCTATTCTACCTGAATTTCTGCCAGTTGTTCGAAAATACGCTTAAACCGGAAGAACCAAAAGAAATGGAACTGGGCTTATTACATGGGTGAAACGAGCGCGGCATGTATAACCTCCTGTAATGATGAGTTATACAAAGTCGCGCCGCATATTGGCCTTATGTTGTCAAGTTAATAATGAAATCTTTGCAAAATATATTCGGATGGTTACGTGCAAGTGCCTATTCGGAAATTACTGATCTGGTATAGCCTTTAGCAAACTGCGGGTCAATGTATTCATTCGCCAAATGATAAAACCATTGGCTATGTGCCACTCTAATCGAACCATACGGCTTTGAATCCTTATAAGCATGGGATAGCTATCATAAACCACTAAGCTACCGAGGTATTATTAGAGACACAATAAAAAAACGGGCCACTTAAAGTGCGACCCGAATTAGATTCCTGACTATCTATCAAAACTGGTAGAAAAAATCCTTTTTGAATGTAACATACTGGAAAAATGAGGTTTTTTGCAAAACTGCTTAAAATATGACAATAGAAAGAAAACCGGGGCTTAACGCCACGGAATTGTTATCAAAAAAAATCCACACACACTGTAATCCCCTGCTGCTTGCTGCGGGGGGCATTTATTTAGGTAGTTGTCACAAAGGCGGAAAAAAAAGTCTATATTTATCTTATCATTTCAGAAAGTTATTTTTACCATTCATATAATGCGTATTTACGGGTAGTTGAAATTATAAGAAAGGCGATCTATCACCACTTTCAAAAGGACAGCATGTCCGGTGCCAATGTTACATGAGATCGCCCTGCCATCAAATCGATTAACGGTTGACCTTCTCCCTTTTTTGTGTTCAATATTTGAACGCTTCAACCATTATCGCTTCAAAAAGCCTACCCGACAAATTATTCCATCAGAGTTCTCCGGGATTTACGGGACCATCTCGTAATTCACCCGGCGGAGCTATGTTCAAAACCACGGAAAATGAATTTAAAAAGTTCTAATACACTGCTTTTACTAGAAATAATCGCTGAAGAAAAGGAAACTTCCCAGCGTTATTTCTCGGACACTCTTAACATCTCTTTAGGGTTGGTGAATTCATTTATTAAGCGGTTGGTAAAAAAAGGCTATTGCAAGGTAACCACACTTCCCGGTAATCGGATTAAATATATTCTGACGCCGTCCGGAGCAATGGAAAAAACACGGTTAACTTACGAGTATATTCTGAGTTCTTTTCAGATTTACAAGACGGCGAAAAACAGGCTGCAAAAGTTTTTCACCATGCTTGAGGGGGAAGGGGCCCGTCGGGTTATTTTTTATGGTACGGGTGAGCTATGTGAACTTGCACACCATTCGATGGAAGGGACCCAATTAGATCTGATTGATGTTGTCGACCCGTCCATGGCGGGTGAACGGTTTTCTCATTTGGCTGTAAAAACAGCAACCCGGCTCAAACAAATGGATTATGATATCGTTGTCATCACCGTTTCCGGAAATTATGATGAGGCAATCAAAACAATCCAGTCCGCTGGTGTATCCATGGATAAAATTCGTTTTCTGAACTGAACCGATCGACCATTGAATAATAAAAGCGGTCATCGATGGGAGATTAACGGTTAACTCAGAGGTTGTTTAACAAGCCGCTTTTTTTGATTGAGGATAACCCTAAACCAACATGAACCCCAATTCAACCATCCTCGTCACCGGTGGCGCCGGCTTCATCGGTGCCAATTTCGTTCACACCTGGTTAGAGACAGGCGAGGGTATCGTCGTCAACCTGGATAAATTGACTTATGCCGGCAATCTTGAGAATCTGGAGGCATTGGCGAAAGACCCCCGTCATGTTTTTATACAGGGCGACATCGGCGATCGGCAGCGGGTTGACGCGCTTCTCGACGATTATCGCCCGTGGGCAGTTGTCAACTTTGCCGCTGAAAGTCATGTCGATCGATCCATTTCAACACCGGATGATTTTATCCAGACCAATGTGGTCGGCACTTTTAATTTATTGCAGGCGGTGCGCAGCTATTGGGAGGGATTGCCTGATGAAGAACGATCCGCATTTCGATTCCTGCATGTGTCCACCGACGAGGTCTATGGTTCTCTGAGAAATGATGACCCCGCATTTTCAGAGACGACGCCATATTCGCCCAACAGCCCCTATTCGGCATCCAAAGCGTCGTCGAACCATCTGGTTCGGTCGTATCATCATACCTACGGACTGCCGACGCTGACCACCAATTGCTCCAACAACTATGGGCCCTGGCAATTTCCGGAAAAACTCATCCCCCTGGTCGTTCACCATGCATTGCAGGGAAAGCCGATTCCGGTATACGGCGACGGCCTCAACATCCGCGACTGGCTTTTTGTGACCGATCATTGCCGGGCGATCATGGCCGTCATGGATAAGGGGCGACCCGGTGCGGTATACAACGTCGGCGGAAACAGCGAAAAAACCAATCTGGAGGTAATCCTTACCGTGTGCGCCATTCTGGACGACATATTGCCCTTTGCTGATCTACGGCGCCATGACACCCTGATCACCTTTGTCAAGGACCGGCCCGGGCACGATCAGCGATACGCCATCGACGCATCGAAGATTACCGACGAGATCGGATGGGCGCCCGAGGAAACATTTGAAACCGGGATCCGAAAAACTGTTCAGTGGTACCTGGACAACGCACAATGGGTGAAAAACGTCACCAGCGTTGCCTATCAGAACTGGATTGAAACGAGCTACGGGCAACGACCATAGGGGCGCCCCGATCAGAAATGGAAATTTTGCCCGATATCCAGTTTGATCATTTCGTCTACGATAGTTTTTTTCACAAGCCCTGATTTGGCTCCAGAAATCTCGTTTTCGGACGAACACAAAGGAAGACCATGCAACGCAAAGGCATCATTCTCGCTGGCGGCAGCGGTACCCGGCTGTATCCCATCACCATTGCCATTTCCAAACAGTTGCTGCCGATTTTGATAAACCAATGATCTATATTACCCCTTGACCACACTCATAATAGCCGGCATCCGGGACATTCTCGTCATCTCGACTACCCAGGATACTCTCCGGTTTGAGCAGTTATTGAAAGATGGCAGCTAGTGGGGGCTCAACATTTCCTATGCGGTGCACCCCCGGCCCGAGGGATTGGCCCAGGCATTTATCATTGGCAGTGATTTTATCGGCTCCAAACCCAGTGCACTGGTTCTGGGGGACAGCATTTTTCACGGACATGACCTTTCCAATGATCTGACCGCAGCCAATCATAAAATCGACCGGTCGACGGTTTTTGCCTACCAGGTGGCCGACTCCCAACGATACGGCGTGGTTTCCTTTGACGAAAACGGGACGGTGACCGGTATCAAGGAAAAACCGAAACACCCGAAATCGGATTTTGCCGTCACCGGTCTCTACTTTTACGACGATCAGGTGGTTGAGATCGCCCGTGACATCAAGCCATCGGCATGCGGCGAACTGGAAATTACCGATGTCAACCAGCGCTATCTCGAAATGGGAAAACTCGAGGTTTCACTCATGGGAAGGGGCTACGCCTGGCTGGATACGGGCACCCACGCCTCGCTGCTGGAAGCCTCCCGGTTCGCGGAAATCCTTGAGCGCCGGCAGGGACTGAAAATTGCGTGTCCTGAGGAGATTGCTTGGCGGTCTGGCTATATTGCCGACGAGCAGCTCGAAACGATCGGCAAGCCCATGGGCAAAAACGGGTATGGGCAATACCTGTTGAAAATTTTGAAAAATAAATCAGGGCCTCATGAAAGTATGGGAAAAGGTTTCCTCGAAAATCAGAGTTTGCTGGGGGGCAGCGCCGGTGAGTAGGGCAGGGCGGTCGTTTCACTTTTAGCGCCAATGATCAATTGAACGTTAGGGTATCAGGTATGGTTGAACCAAAAAATTATTCACTGGATTCAACGCATACCTCTAACAAAGAATCTGCCGAAGAAATCTGCAAGGCCGTTAAGGACGACTATTTTTCACTTTTTCAACAATTGGAAACGCGGCTGGATATTTTGAAAACCGGCACGGATTGAGTTCGACCTTTTATGCACATGGACTAAAAAAAGAAGTTGTTGAAAAGATAGCCCGAATATTTTCTCACTAAGATGAAAATGAACTACCCCGCAGCAGAGTTGACGGGGTATCAAAACAGCTCTAACTGTATCATTTGACTATTCGAAGCAAAGCTTCGGGGAATTCAACCCCAAGAGATTGAAACGGTCATATTGTATGGCTCGAGGGCAAAAGGAAATTTTAAACCGGGATCTGATATTGATTTAACGCTAAAAGTAAATAGATTGAATCTACATCTATTAAACAAAATTAGCCTTGAGTTGGATGATTTACTGCTTCCCTACACCGTTGATCTTTCCATTTATACCATATCAAACAACCGAATTTGATTGACCATATTATACGGGTCGGCAAAGTTTTCTATGAAAGTGCCGGCAATTAACCAAGCCATTTCACTTTTCGCCGCTGTGTTTTCGAGCGAAGCTGGTGAGTAACCAATTACGCGGTTATCCATGAAAACCATTCCTACCACATACCGGATGTCCTCATCATCGAACCGACTTTATTCGGCGACCACAGGGTTTTTTTTGAAAGCTACAATGAGTCGGTACTTGATATTATTTTTAGTAGCCAAAATAGTATCGACCTCTTCGCTATAAAAAATTCTGGTCTTTCGAATTCATGAATTAGAGATTTTTAAATGACTCCTCATTCAGGAAACCCGAACTCGCCGATAGCCCTAATTCGAGATATTTGGAAAAACAGGGGCCTCATCAGTCAAATGGTTAAACGCGAAATTGTGGGAAGGTACAAGGGGTCATTCCTTGGCATGAGTTGGTCATTGTTTAATCCTATACTCATGCTGGCCATCTACACTTTCGTTTTTTCAGTCGTTTTTAAAGCGCGTTGGGGGATTGGCAATGAAGAAAGCAAAACCGAATTCGCCGTGGTGCTTTTTGTAGGACTTATTGTCCATGCCCTTTTTTCGGAAGTGCTAAATCGTGCACCCAATCTTATGCTGAGCAATGTCAACTATGTAAAGAAGGTTGTTTTCCCACTGGAGATACTGCCTGTAGTTGCTATGTGTTCGGCGTTGTTTAATACAATGGTTAGTTTAATCGTTCTTTTAGGCGCGTTCATTCTACTCAACGGTTTTCTCCACTGGACGATCCTTTTTGTCCCGATAGTTTTTTCCCCTTTAATTTTGGTTTCTTTGGGATTTGCCTGGTTGCTTGCGTCATTGGGGGTTTTTTTACGCGATGTTGGCCAGACTATCAGTATCATCACCACAATGATGCTGTTTTTGGCGCCTGTGTTTTATCCGATGTCTGCATTACCACAAAAATATCATATGTTTATTCTTTTAAATCCACTCACTTTTATTATCGAACAGGCGAGGAAAGTTCTTCTTTACGGGCAGTTTCCCGATTGGAATGGCTTGGGCATTTATATAACCGCGAGTTTTATGGTGGGATGGATAGGGTACTGGTGGTTCCAAAAAACACGTAAGGGATTTGCTGATGTCCTCTGAAGATTTTGCTGTTCAGGTTTCCAATCTCAGCAAACGATACGAGATTTACGACACACCCCGTGACCGGCTCAAACAATTTATCCTGCCGCGCCTGCAAAGTAAGGTCGGCAAGCCGCCCAGGCAATATTTCAGGGACTTTTGGGCACTTAACGATGTCTCTTTTGGCGTGCGGTTTGGCGAAACATTCGGCATCATTGGCCGTAATGGAAGCGGCAAAAGTACCCTTCTCCAAATCATAGCAGGAACTTTGGCGCGAACAAGTGGTAACGTGACGGTAAATGGCCGCATCGCCGCACTGCTGGAACTTGGAAGTGGCTTTAATCCTGATTTTTCTGGGCGCGATAACGTTTTTTTGAATGGGCGCATTCTGGGACTCTCCAAAAAAGAAATCGAAGCCCGGTATGATCAGATCGTTGACTTCGCCGACATTGGCGAGTTCATCGACCAACCTGTAAAAACATTCTCCAGCGGTATGTTTTTGCGCCTTGCCTTTGCGGTTCAGGCGCACATCAATGCCTCGATTGTCATCATTGATGAGGCTCTGGCAGTGGGGGATGTGTTTTTCCGGCAAAAGTGTTATTCTGTCCTTGAACGACTTAGAAATTCCGGAGCGGCAATATTTTTGGTTTCTCATGCGATGACGGAAGTCGAACAATTTTGTGACCGTGCCATTCTTCTTGATCAAGGCAAGCAGTTGTTTACAGGCCCGGCATCGGAGGCCACCAAATATTATTACTTGCTCCACCAACCTGCAGGATGTGAGAATAGGAAAGGTTCTGTTGAGGAATCAGTTCTTTCTATGCAAGATTCCTGCTCGCCGGATAGCTCACCAACGTTTTGGCCGAAAGACGCATCATTTCAAAGTGGGTTAGAACGCCCTCAGGTTGGCAATGGATCTGGCAAGTGCCTTCGCTACACGGTTTGTGATGAAACCGGCGTTTCATGCAGTAGTTTTGCTCAAGGTGAGGTGGCTGTTTTTTATTATGAATTTCTGTTATCCAAGTCCATCGCGGTGCCTCTCGGCGGGCTCGTTCTTCAGAATGAACGAGGCATCAACGTGCATGGCAAAGGGTCATTGGAATATGGTGGTAATGCTCCAGACTTTTTGCCTGCAGGCTCAATCATTCGGTGTCGTCAACATGTTGAACTCAAATTGGAACTCGGCGACTATTCTTATGAACTGGGCCTGGCTTCTATTGACCCCGAAAGCTATAAAAAAATGTCCAGGTTAAGTCATGAGGAGTTGTTTGCACGCGTCATACGAATTTGTCATCTACCAAGGGCTGGCGTGATCACTATCGGGTGGAGGTCTGCACGGGAAGGCTCTCAATTAACACACCATGGGGTAGCAGATCTGCCTGGTAAGTTCGATTTTGAATTTGAAACCAATTCTTCGGACTAACATGCAGATAAAAACAATGGTTTCCTCGGAAATATTGAGTGGCTACGATGTTGTCAGCACTCTTTATCCACACATTCCTTCCATGAGCCACTGGCGCTCATGGGAATACGCGGCTTACCAGCATCATCAACTCGATGGTCGCATCCTTGATCTTGGCTGTGGCGATGGCCGCTATTTTAGGTTAATATGGCCGCAGGCCACGGACGTGGTCGGTGTGGACAATAACCCAGGTATTGTTGAACTGGGGCGAAAGAGTGGAGTGTATCGAAATGTCCACACCGTGTTAGCACACAATGTTCCCGAGCCAGATGCCAGTTTCGACCATGTTTTCGCAAACTGTTCTCTAGAACACATGGATCGTTTAAATGCAGTGCTGGCCGAAATTCATCGATGCCTAAAGCCGGGTGGCACCTTGTTGTGCAGCGTGGTGACGGACCGTTTCATCCAGTGGTCGCTGTTGCCCAAGCTTGTTTCCATGGCAGGCTTTGACGACGCGGGGATAACGCTTCAAAAAGATTTTCTCGATTACCACCACTTGGCGAACCCATTATCTGTGGAGGAGTGGGAGAAAAAGTTCAACCGGGCCGGCCTATTGGCCGAGGAACACTATCCCATTCTGCCGAAACACAACAGCGGTATATTTCTGCTGATGGATAGTCTCTGGCACGTCAAACAGGCGGGCGGGGGTGAATTAGGTGATGTGATTTTTTCTTTCCTGTCGGACAGCGCCAATTTCCCGGGGGCGTTCCGCAAGATATTTGCCGGATTACTGGAAATGGAAACTGACTGGCAAGATTGCAGTGGTGCGGTATTCCTAATCCGTAAACCAAGGTGGTAATCATGCGTGTTTGCTGGTGTGGCAATGAAGACCTTACCCCCTTTGGCCCGATGTATGGCCAATGCCACAATTGCGAAACACTAGTGAATCTCAACGACATGCCGGCTGAACACTTGATGGTCAGCGACGACGAGAGAGGCTTCTATGGAAAAAAATACTGGCTTGAGCACCAGCAGGCGGCGTATGGCTACGATGACATTCATGTCCGTGCCCGGAAAGATCTCATCGAACGAAACCTGCACTGGCTAAAAACGCTGCTAAAATATCGCTTGCCACCTGGCAGGGCGTTGGAAATTGGTTGTACGCACGGCAGTTTTGTCGCCCTGCTTCGGCAGGCCGGATATGATGCATCCGGTATTGAATTGAGTCCCTGGGTTGTTGAATTCGGCCAAAGAACCTTTGACGTGCCAATTTCTGTAGGCCCTGTAGAAACCCTCAAAATTCCAGCAGGCAGTTTAGATGTCATCGCCATGATGGATGTGATGGAACACTTGCACGACCCGGTTGCAACTATGTCCCACTGCCTGCGTCTACTAAAGCCGGAAGGATTGTTGCTCATCCAAACCCCGCAGTTCAAGAGAGGGACGGAATACACGGATTTGATTGAAACAGATGCCGCCTTTCTTGAGCAGTTAAAAGCTGATGAACACCTCTATTTATTCAGCGATCTTTCGGCCACCCGACTGTTCCAGCAGTTAGGTGCCGAAAATATCCAGTTTGAAGACGCGATTTTCGGCCATTACGATATGTTTTTTGTGGTAAGCCAATTGCCGTTTTCGACTCATTCAACAAAAGAGATTGAAGCTGCCTTGACAAGTAGCTCCAACGGTCGGTTGGCGCTTGCCCTATTGGATATTTATGCCCGTGAATCAGTGACCTTGGCGCAGTTAAAGGCCGATAAAGCGCAGCTGGTATCCCAACTGGAATCCAGCGAGGTGGATCGCGCTGCGCGGCTTGAAGTGATCGAAACCCAGGGCAAACAGCTGGAACGGATTGCTCAACTTGAAGCCGATAAAGCCCAGCTGATTTCCCAACTGGAAGCCAGCGAGGTGGATCGCGCTGCACAGTTTGAAGTGATCGAAACCCAGGGCAAACAGCTGGAGCGGATTGTTCAGCTTGAAGCCGATAAAGCGCAGCTGGTATCCCAACTGGAATCCAGCGAGGTGGATCGCGCTGCGCGGCTTGAAGTGATCGAAACCCAGGGCAAACAGCTGGAGCGGATTGCTCAACTTGAAGCCGATAAAGCCCAGCTGATTTCCCAACTGGAAGCCAGCGAGGCGGATCGTGCTGCGCGGCTTGAAGTGATCGAAACCCAGGGCAAACAGCTGGAGCGGATTGCTCAACTTGAAGCCGATAAAGCGCAGCTGGTATCCCAACTGGAAGCCAGCGAGGCGGATCGCGCTGCACGGCTTGAAGTGATCGAAACCCAGGGCAAACAGCTGGAGCGGATTGTTCAGCTTGAAGCCGATAAAGCGCAGCTGGTATCCCAACTGGAAGCCAGCGAGGCGGATCGTGCCAGCCTTGGTGCGAATTGGTTGGTCAGAACAGGCATTAAAGCTGGACTTGTTCCGATGAATCGCAAATAACAATGGCCAAAATTCTCGTCCTCACAACCGACCTGCCTTATTTCCCCGGGAAAATGGGAGTTGATTTTTTCAATCTTCGTTACCTTGCCGGTGATCATGATGTTGCGGTATTGGCCCCTTGCTACAGCACTTTTCCTGAACAAGGTGTGGCTAACCTCGAGGCATTTCTTTTCCGTTCGTATTTCTGGCCCCGCCATGCCGCTGAAGTACCGCTTCTGGTTTCTTCTGCTTTTCAGGGAAAGCTTAGGCCATGGTTTAGGCGCATGCCAGGTCGATTGCGCTGGTGGGTGCTAAAAAAATTACTTAAAATCGAAGCTCAGCCGCATGATGCTTTTGATAAACTATCGATTCTTGCCAATTGTGCCCCACAACTATTATGCGCCCTTAGCCATGGTCAATGGGGTGCCATGGTTTTGATCCAAACCGGTATTGAGCCATGGTTGGATTATTTGCCGGCTTGTGGAGCCAGATTGGTATACTTTCATGATGTACGCTCGGATTACCTTGAGCGTGTCATTCCCTTGCCAGGGGAAACTCCCACGGCACCCAAAGAAATAAAGGCGGTTTTTAATCAGGAGCAAAGAATAGCGGAACACGTCGATGTGGTTGGCTTTGTGTCGGAACTGGACTGTCAACGCGCGCAACGAATTTTTCGAATGAAGGCAGAAGCATATGTCGCGCCCATCCCGGTAGACACAAATTACTATATCCCGCGGCCGAATGATTGGAAGCATAAACCGGGACTGGTGGTGCTTTTTACCGGCCATTTATCGCACCCACCCAATGTTGATGCGGTACTTTTTTTTTTACAGGAAATTTGGCCGCTGGTGCATCAGCAATGCCCACAAGCAATTTTTCAGGTAGTGGGCATGATTCCAGCAAAACTGATAGTGGAGGCGATTCAGTCGAATCCCCAGTGTGAACTCCATGAGAATGTACCGGATATCCGCCCGTATTTCTGGGACGCTGCAGTGTATGTGGTACCGATGCGCTATGGCGGTGGGGTGAGGCAAAAATTCTTTGAAGCCTGGTCAATGCGTGTTCCTGTTGTATGTACCACGATGGCAGCAGAAGGAACAGGCGCAAAAAACGGAACGCACTGCTGGCTTGAGGACACACCTGCTGATTTTGCCCGGCGGGTCACAGCAGTACTCCAGTCGCCGAAAGAAGCATCTGTAGCGCAAGCCGCAAAAAACCAGGTGGAAAGCTACAACTCCATTGCTTCTGCGGCGCCAAAATTCCAGGCATTGGTCGAACGGGCCATACAGATAAAAAAACAACGCCCGTATAAACTGTTGTATGATCTTCGATGGATGGAGCTAGGCAAGGCCGGTGGTATAGAACAGGCCACCTACGAATTGGTGGCTGCCATAGGCCAATTGGACAGAAAAAATGCCTATCGTATTTTCGCTCCCCGCAGCGCCTGCACCGAATGGGACCTACCTTCAGGCTTTCAGATAAAGCGACACTACTCCGACCCCCTGTCGAGGCAGTTCGAGGTTGCCCGTTCATTTGTGGTCAATAAACTGGCCGAAGGTTTCGGCATGTACCCAGTATTGACGCCGCCGATGCGTTCACTGGCAGCCTACAATAAACTGGATTTCGACATCGTTCATTCATTGGCCGGTTACACCCATCCGGACATGATCGGTTTTCCAGGTGTACTGACGATTAATGATCTGCAACACTTGCACTATCCACAGTTTTTCACTCAGGATGAATACGCGGAAAGGGAACGTTTGTACCGCGAATCGGCTGAGCGCGCCATGCACATCATTTGTATTTCGGAATTTACCCGTCAGGATGTACATCGCCAATATGGTATTCCGCTTGAGAAAATGAGCACTGTTTGGATTATTCCAAGTCGCAATGTATGGCAGCCTTTAAGTTCGTCGGCAAGGGTCGATTTGCTTAAAAGGATGAACCTGTCCTCCCCATTCTTTTTTTTCCCCGCGCATTGCTGGCTGCACAAGAACCATGCAAGGCTGGTCGATGCATTTTCGCGTATCGTGTCAGAACTGCCGGCTGACATCAAATTGGTGATGTCAGGACGCCCCTTTTCGGCCGACCATCCTGCCGCGTTAATGATTCGCGACAACAATCTATCCTCTCGGGTGATGCACCTTGGCTTTCGCTCGCCGCTTGAAATACGGGCCCTCTTTCAAGGGTGCCTGGCATTAGTGTTCCCGTCCCTGTTTGAAGGTTATGGCATGCCCGTGGCAGAAGCTATCATTGCTGGTAAGCCTGTATTGTGTTCTGATGTGACTTCACTTCCGGAACTGGCAGGAGAGGCGGCACTCACCTTCGATCCGACTAACGTCGACCAGATCGCAACCAGTTTGTTTGATGTCGCCACCAAGTCAGAACTGCGATTGGCGCTTTCCGAGGCGGCGGTCCGCCGTCGCCCAGTGTTTTCTGCACGTCGCAGTGCTATCCAGACCATGTCGATTTACCAGCGTGTGTACAATGAATGTTACAATTGCTAAATTATGAAGCCATTGCCCACCATATCGATTGTTGTACCTTCGTTTAACCAAGCCCAATACCTGACAGAAACTCTTCAGAGCATTGTCGATCAGGATTACCCATCCTTGGAGGTGATCATCCAGGATGGTGGCTCCACTGACGGTTCGATAGTCATAGCAGAAAACTTTGTTCGCCGATTTCCGGCGATTTTTCAATTGTTTGTAGAAAAGGATTCAGGCCAGGCCGATGCCCTGAATCGGGGGTTTGTGCGAGCCAGCGGCGAAATAATGGCTTTTCTGAATTCTGACGATACGTATTTCCCGCGAATTCTTCATCGTGTTGCCGTAGAGATTGATGCGGCCAGAGGTTGCCATGTGATTATGGGGCGGTGTGTGTTTACCGGCGAAGGCTCGCGTTACGTTGGCATCGAACATCCCGCCGAATATGTGAGCCATTTCGACCTTTTGGCAATCTGGAAACGTGGTTACAATACCATTCCTCAGCCGTCGGTTTTTTGGCACCGCGCTGTATGGGAACGTTGCGGTGGTCTTGATGTCGATGAACATCATGCCCTTGATTACGATTTGTTCTGCCGCTTCAGCCGGCACTACTCCTTTCACTGTGTTGATGAGGTATTCAGCACCTATCGCATGCACGATAACTCCAAATCATCGCAACGGACCGAGGCTGAGGTGCTCGAACTTTCGATCAAGGTCAGTCGGAAACACTGGGGGACATGGTTGTCGCCATTGCGATGGCGCTGTGAGTTTTCATACTGGCTGCACAATCGACAACTGCACGAGCGTGCTCGCCATCATGCCCGTCGCGCGGAAACCGCATTCACCAACCGGCGATACCTTGCCGCTGCTGCTCAGTTTTCTGCGACCCTCATCGCCTCGCCACGGATGGCGCGGGATCGACTTTTCTATGGCTGGTTAACAGCAAAGGGAGTAAGGTTATTCGAACGGCTTGCAGTGATCGATGAAGGCTTTTCCGGTCGCTATGCTGACGACTGGATCGGACCGATATATCGCGAACAGATTTCAGTTTTAGAAGATGGGAAAAGGGTAGTGGTTACTGCCACACATTACCCTCAACCAACCCATCGAAAAATAAAAGTTCAACTATTCATAAACGGCACACTGGCTGAATCAAAGAGGATCACTGAAGCGGCCGACTTTTCTCTATCTGCCGATGTGGCGCCCTACCGGGGCCAAATGATATCGTTGGAACTTAGAACCAATTCCTGTTTCGTGCCTTTCGATTTATTCGGAGGGGAGGACGAACGCAAACTGTCACTGCGGTTAGGCAGCGTGGAGATCGATAAAAATTAATGGTACTCTTATGAATAACACATCCTCAAGAGCAATTACTTGGACCTCAAAACTTCGTAATTTATTCCTCCGCACCACAAACTCGGAGAACTGTCCTGAATTGGTTGCTTATATTAAAACCGTTGATGCCTATAATGCAACTCAACCGAATTCTGAGATGCTTGACGCGATACGCCAATACAATCATTCAATAATCAATTCATTAAATAGTATTCGACCTTTGTCAGGGCTCAGAGTTCTTGATGTTGGCGCTTCTCCCCATGGGTATGCATTAGAAAAATCGTTAGCTTTAGGTGTTTTAGACTATGTTGGCATCGGCCTGGATATTAGTGAAGACCTTGCAATAAAAACAAAGACGGGTCATGGCAGGTTGACATATATGAATGCCGAATCATTGTCTTTTAATGACAATGAGTTTGATGCAATTGTCACAATGTCGACGTTTGAGCATATTGGTAATCTTGGCATTGCCTTATCTGAATTTCATCGTGTACTCAGGCGAGAAGGGGTTGCGCTTATCAGTTTTGAACCAATATGGACATGTTCCTATGGGCATCATCTCCACCACTTAGGGAAGATTTCTAAGCTTGTGCCTGATTGGGCCCACTTATTGTGGTCAAAAAACGAAATGATGGAATACTTGAACTCTTGCTGGCCTCAAGGTGCGCCGCTTAGTGTTCACGAAGCCTGTGAATGGATATACGAAGACAACGTCCTTAACCGAAAAGGCATCAAAGAAATACAAAAAACTCTATATGATTGTCCAATGCAAGTCGAGTGGATTGCTCCATTGTTGGACGAGGTTCGAAACGAGGAACAATTAATTGCCGCTGTTAAAAAAACTGGACTGTCAAGAGATGAACTAATGACCAAAGGTTTGTCAGTATTACTTTACAAGCATTGAAAGATAACCTGGATTATAAATCTGGAACGAATTTGGCTTCGCCAACCGTCGTCATCGACATAACCCCCATCCTCCCAGGTGGTGAGAATGGGGGGGCGAAAGTCTTCGCGGTTGAATTGATACGCGGTCTTGCCCGACTCGCCCCTCAGGCTGAATTCATCCTGCTTACCCAGGCGGCATCGCACGACGAACTTGCTAATCTTGACATCGAGAACGTACGGCGAATGATGGTCTTCGGGACGCCCGGGTCGGCAGTCAGCCATACCCATGTCAAGGGTTTTTATTCAAACTTGAAGCCTCGGCTTCCAGGCTTTTTCAGGCGACGATTGGCTCAAGGTGCCTATATCGTAAGCGGGTTTCTCAAGCGTGCTGGCAGGCGGCGAATTTTACAGCAAATAGGCGCGGATCTACTTTTTTGCCCTTTCACGGCGCCAACGTTTTTCGATCGAAATGTTCCAACAGTTTGCACCATACATGATCTTCAATTCGCTGGCTACCCCCAGTTTTTTGAACCAGAAGATGTAGCTTATCGAAAAAGCACTTTCTTGAATGCATGCCGCAAAGCCACCATGCTTGTTGCGGTTTCAGATTATTCGAGGAATTCCGCAATAGCCTATTGTAATTTAGCTTCTAACAAAATCAGAACCATACACTCAAAAATGGCCCAGCGTATTTCTTCAACCGAAACTGCTGATACCGAGATTTTAAAAAGACTGGAGGTTTCTCCACAGCGCTATTTGCTCTATCCGGCAAATTTTTGGAAGCACAAGAACCATGAAATGTTAATTACGGCGTTCGGGATGGCATGTGCCCAAGGGTTGCCGCAAGATATAAAATTGGTTTTTACCGGAGCACCAAATGCACGAAAAGATTTTATTCAGAATGCAGTTGGGGCATTCAGCCTTGCACATAGGGTTGCCTTTGCTGGCTATTTAAACAACTTTGAATTTTCGATATTGCTAAATAATGCCGGCGGATTGATATTTCCTTCATTATATGAAGGCTTCGGTCTGCCGGTCATTGAGGCTATGGCAGTTGGAGTGCCTGTGGCATGCAGCAACGTAACTTCGTTGCCTGAGGTGGCAGGTAGTGCGGCCGTATTTTTTGACCCAAAAAGACCGCTGGATATCGCCCAAGCATTGATTGCCTTGGTAAACGATAAGGCACTACGGAACCAACTTGTCGAGGATGGCTACCGGCAATCAGAGTTGTTTTCCGACACTGAACTTATGGCTTCTGATTACTGGGGTGTTTTCATATCGGTGCTATCCGGTAATCTCAACACCTGACCTTGAATAACTTCAAAATAGTTTTGGCCATTTATTGCGTTAAAAAGCTTTATATTGCATGCATTGATGGAAAATGTTAATGAAGTTCAGCATCATTACTCCTTCGTATAATCAGGGAAAGTTCATCGAGCGTACGTTGCAAAGCGTGGCAAGCCAAACAGGCGCTGAAATTGAACATGTGGTATACGATGGCGGTAGCACAGATGGAACCATTGAAATTCTTAAGCAGTTTATTCCAGCGGTACGCTGGGTATCAGAAAAAGATGAGGGCCAAACTAATGCGGTCAATAAAGGGATCTGCGCGACTGAAGGGGAGATTATTGGCTGGCTGAATTCTGATGATATCTACTACCCCGGTGCTATAGCTGCAGTAGCTGCCTACTTTAGCGCCCACCCAAGAATTGACGTGGTCTATGGCATGGCCGACCATATCGACCTTGATGACAACGCCTTCGAAAACTATCCGACAGAACCTTGGGACTTTGAGCGTCTGAAAGAAACCTGCTACATTTGCCAGCCGGCCCTGTTCTTACGTCGTCGCGTACTGGAAACAAACGGGTTGTTTAATGAGTCGTTAACCTATTGTATGGATTATGAATATTGGTTGCGACTTGGTAATGCTGGTGTGCATTTTGGCTATCTCTCAGAAAAACTTGCTGGCTCCAGACTATACGCTGATAATAAAACATTGGGTTCGTGTTTGAAGGTGCACAAGGAAATAAACGATATGTTTAAGTTGTTGTTTGGCAGGGTGCCGAATCGATGGTTGATTAATTATGCACATGTGGTGGTACAAGAGTATTTCCCTAAACAACGCTTGATTCAAAAGACTATTCTTTTGGGTTTTTTAACCATGTGGGCTTCATTCTTTTGGAATCATAATATATCCATAAAATTGTTAAGTCAAATGCTGAAATAGGGTCACTATCGATGAATACAAAAAATGCATTTCCAGACAGGAACGATATTTTTTATAGTTTTCGAACCATGACCTTATTCTTGGGTAAATTTTTATAGCTGTTGCGAAAGCTCAAACTGGATTCGTATTTTATTTTTTCTTTGTTTGGTGGGCAGTATTTTGGCAGGAAGCTTTCATGATCCAATTGTTTCATGCGGATCAAAGCTGTCCAAGATAATCAGATTTCCGAAATCACTCTTTGATATTTCAATCGTTTAAGTTACCAAGGACCCAAATTTCAGGATCAGGTTTCCGTTTTCAATTGGTGCTGTCCAATTCCCTTAAACGGAAGCAGATATTGGACAGGCTCAGCCTTTACGGGGAGGACATCAAAGGGTCTATCAATCCACTCCCATAAATTCCTGTAAGTAAAAAGATTCCATCTGAGAAAAGCCACCAGATTTGACAACGACCAATTGAATCGGGACTTAAACTTCAGGTACTTGATTAGCAGCATGGCGATCAATGCTGTACAAATCTGGATATACAGCGCGAGAGGTTTGAAGATCAGGATCCCCCTCTCATTTTATATGGCCGATTAATTTTTTCGAAAGCGGCGAGGAGAAGATAGCAACCGCAACGATCAAAATCAGGAGATATGTCACTATCAGGCCGCCCATTGAGCCCTTTTGAGGGCTGATCTCAAGGTGCTTAACCCAGAAATGATCTTCCGGGCGCACCGATCCACCTACACGGTGGCCAGTTTCAGGATTTTAAGCCCCTTTTGAATATTGTAGGCCGCCTGTCGATACCAGCCATCCAGTCGGTTTTTATCGATTTACGGGAACCGGGCCCGTTGGGCGTTATCCTTCAGATGACTGATTCCGAAGTATTGTTCGACAATGTAGCGAACCTTGGAGATCTTCTTGTTGCGTTGGATTTCAAGATCCGTGAGCTTTGCCGTGGTTGAGTCCTTTCGCATGATGCCATCGGCAATTTTGTTTCCGGCCAGAAAGTCACGGTTGGGTTTCCCGGCATATCCCTTATCGGCATAGACCTTTTTGATGGGCGTTTTGTTATGTTTGTTGAACACGGTGCAGTAATCGAGATAGTTGGTGTCGTTGACCGAAGCCTCGGACAGGGTGGTTGCCAGAATGAAGCCGTGGTTGGTGTCCACGGAGGCATGTTCTTTGAGGATATAGTGGGGAATATCGTTTTAGATGACCCAGTTTGAATCTAGGTCCCTGCAGAATTTTTTGGGTTTGCCGTTTTTATCGAGTTTACCTTGTGGTGTGGCCCGTTTTTTCTTGAGTTCATCAATTTCTTTTTTGCTGATGGGCCTGCTGGCGGATTTTACGAGTCTGGCGTTGACGGCGATGCCTTCATTGATGGTCAGTCCCTTGGTTTCGAACTGGCGCAGGATTTCAGAGTTGATCTGATCCATGGCATTTTTTGACAGCCGGGATCTGAATCGGGAAAAGGTGGAATGATCGGGGGAGGGCCGATCAAAGGAGAGCCCCAGAAACTTTTTAAACGACAGCCGGTCATTGATCTGGTTTTCGAGTTCGGGATCGGAGTTGATCCGGAGCCATTTTTGAAGGAGCATGCATTTGAATAGAAGCAGCGGGGGATAGGCGTCAGCACCTTCACCGCTGGTGCCCACGGTATAATGAGCTATAAGGATCTGTTCAACGCGCTTCCACTCGATGGGGTCATTGAGCGTGTGCATCAGTTTTAGGCTGCGGTTATGTTTGAGTGAGCTTGCGAGTGCCAGGTCAGCGAATCCGAGGGAGTTGCTCATTTATTTGTAGCCCATGAATATCCTCCAAGTATTTGTAATATTGAAAGATATGTATCACAGGCTACAATAAAAAGCAAGCGTAAAATACGATAACACACTGATATATTGAGTTAAAATGAACTAGAGGCACAACCGGTGGGTGCGGCGGATAGATCTGATGCCTAAATTTCCATAGGTTGTGCAAAGATCTCTTTGCTTGAGCGAGTTGACAGAAAAGCATGGCTACAAAATGATCCCAACTGCCGAAGCCTTTGGCGTACCGCTCGGCTTGATGGCGGAAAACCAGATTGAAAAAGTGACCTCGATGAAACAAAGCAACCAGTTGACTGAACAAGCTTGCATAGCGTACCATCTTTTTGCCTCCTTTGTTTGGCTAACGGTTTCTTTTGGCGATTAAACCATGCCTTGCTGGGAGGCTTTTTTTCAAGTGCTCATCGAACTACTTCCATTCAAATCTGTTTTTGAACAAGTGTGCATGCGGATATTTTCTAAAAAGAAGACAATTAGGAGTATATGTTGAAACTAATCATTCAGATTCCTTGTTACAATGAAGCGGGGACTTTATCGATCGCATTGGCTGCTTTACCGCGGAAAATTCCCCCTTTCGATATCGTCGAATGGCTCGTTATCGATGACGGTAGCATAGATGACACCGTGCGCATTGCACAGGAAAATGGTGTGGACCATGTGGTGCGTCACACTCACAACCGGGGCTTGGCGCATGCTTTTATGACCGGATTGGATACATGCTTGTGCCTCGGAGCTGATGTGATTGTTAATACAGACGCCGATAATCAGTACAACGCCGACGATATTCCATCACTGGTCACACCCATCCTCGCGCAGAGCGCAGACATCGTTGTTGGTGCCAGGCCTATCGAAACCATCGAACATTTCTCATCGATCAAGAAACTGCTGCAAAAGCTCGGGAGTTTGGTCGTTCGGTTGGCAAGCAAGACAAACACACCAGATGCAACCAGCGGTTTTAGAGCTATCAGCCGTTCCGCTGCACAGAGGATCATGGTTTTCAACGACTACACTTATACATTGGAAACAATAATACAAGCAGGACAGAAAAACATGGCGATCACCTCTGTCCCTATCAGGGTCAATGAAGACTTGCGCCCATCCCGGTTGATGAAAAGTATACCATCATATATCAAACGGAGTATTGTCACCATCATCCGAATTTTTATCATCTACCGACCGTTTCGTTTTTTCGGTACTATCGGTGCCGTGCTTTCAAGTGCGGGTTTCCTGATCGGATTACGTTTTTTGTGGAAATACTTTGGTGGTGAAGGCGAGGGGCATATACAGTCGCTTATCCTGGCTGCTTTATTGATGGGAATGGGCTTCCAGACTATATTGATCGCCTTTGTTGCTGATTTATTAGCGGCGAATCGCAAATTGATCGAGGATGTTCGAGTCAAGACGGCAGTACGATTTCACAACAACAATCTTGATTCTGAGAATCGTAAATGTGACTTTCTACGATTATCGATCGGTGGTATTGAGAGGAGCGAATCAAATCTCACTTCTTAAAGGACCACTCATGAATTTGAAAATTTCAGGCGGAACCAAAGAAAACGGGATCATCGTCGGTAATACGTATGACAAATACAGCTCGAAGAATCCGATCGTAAAAATGATTATGGAAGGATTTGAATCGGCATTATCCGAACTTGTCGCCAAGGTCTCCCCCACCGAAATACATGAAATCGGTTGCGGTGAGGGCTATTGGGTGCTGCGTTGGAGAGAGCAGGGCTTGGTCACACGGGGATGTGATTTCTCTTCCCATGTCATTAAAATTGCCCGTACAAATGCAACGAAACGTGGTTTGTCCGCTTCGTTGTTTAATATTCGTAGCATTTATGATTTGGAGTCAGGGAGAGACAGCTCTGATCTTGTTGTCTGTTGCGAAGTTATCGAACACTTAGAACAACCTGAGGCCGGTCTACAGGCACTCCAGCGAGTGGTTGATCGGCATCTGATTGTGAGTGTGCCTCGTGAACCACTCTGGCGCGGACTCAATATAGCACGAGGGAAATACCTATGGGATTGGGGGAATACACCAGGGCATATTCAGCACTGGTCAAAGGATGGATTTGTGCGACTGGTAGCGAAATACTTCGAGGTAATAGAAGTGAGAAACCCAATACCATGGACCATGTTGCTGTGTCGCTCAAATCACTGACATAATAGTCATGCACCCAATCCTGAAACGTTGTATAGACTGGGGCGGCAGTATCCTGGCTGTTCTGGGACTTATCTTCGTTGCCCTTCAGTTATGTGACTACGGCACCGATATTGATTTCGCCCGTTTTAATTTAACTGCGTGGTCTGTGCTGGGCGGATTTGCCATAATCTATGGCCTTTCCAACTTGATGCTCGCATTGGCCTGGCGGAATTTGTTGGGACAGTTCGGCGCCGGCACTTCTCGCCTCTGGGCGATTAGGACGTACGGCCTTTCTCAAATCGCCAAATATGTACCCGGAAATATTTTTCATCTTGCAGGCCGACAGGCCATTGGAATGAAGGATGGGGTCCGCGCCAGCCCTCTAATAAAATCTGCTGTATGGGAACTGGTTTTAATCTCCTCCACTGCTGTACTATTCATCGTACTGACCCTGCCGCTGATCCATACAAACTTCCCAACGAAAGTAGGCGCCCTTGGTTTTCCAGCGGTGATGGGGATCGCAGCCGCTCTTTTTTGGCGTTTCATCGGGCCACAATTTACTCGTGCGTTTGGCTTATATGTGGTTTTTTTGGCTATCTCGGGATTGTTGTTTTTAGGGATAATTCAACTGATGGTCGTAAGCCCTGGAATTAGCGATGCTCCTTGGTTTTCTTTGTGCGGGGCTTATGTGTTGGCATGGCTGGTGGGTCTGATAACCCCTGGTGCGCCCGCAGGCGTGGGGGTTAGGGAATTGGTGCTTCTGTTTTTACTTAAGGGGATCGTAGGCGAGGCAGATTTATTACTTGCGGTGATATTGGGGCGGGTGATGACGGTGACGGGGGATTTCGTCTTTTTTTTGATAGCTTTGTCGACAAACCGGAATTCTTGATTTCGCTCTCTATAAAGTTCCAGTAAGCCAGTTGTGACCGTATCTGTCACAAGCCGGTGTTATGCTGGCCTCATAACCAACAGAAAGAGGCCGCCATGACAGACTTTACCATTACCGGGGATTTCCCAAAATCTGAGATCGAATTCGATCAACGTTTTTCAAAACCGGAAGCCTGTTTCGGTTATCTGTTCAAGCAAAAATGGCCAGATGGCTTTGTGTGTAAAAAATGTGGCGATAAGCAGTACTGGCTGAGTTCAAGCACTCTGTATATTTGCACGCAATGCGAGCTCCAGCATTCGTTAACGGCCGGAACCATGATGGACAGTTCCAAAACACCAATCATTTATTGGTTCAAAGCCATGTGGTGGTTCACCACCCGGAAATCCGGCATCAACGCGGTGAACCTCAAGGAACTGATAGGCTTTGGCAGTTATCAATCCGCTTGGACCTGGCTTCAAAAGCTCCGTCGTTGTGACATCCGTCATGAGCGTGAAAAGCTATCCGGGCGCGTTGAAGTTGACGAATTTGTCCTCGGCGGTAAACAATCCGGTAAACGGGGCCGCGGGGCTGAAGGCAAAACCATTGTCGCTATTGCCGTTGAACGGTGAAGCATCGAAAAACGAATGGGTCGCATTCGTTTACATGTCGCCTTGGACTGTTCAGGGTATTCGTTGTAGACCTTCATTCTCGACAATATCGAGCCCGGTGCAACCATCGCCACAGATAAATGGCCAAGCTATAACATCATTGATAAAGAGCAGTACCGCCGCGAAACAACAAACCAGAGCAAGAGCAACGATCACGAAAACTAGTGCGGTGTTCACTTGGTGATAACCTTGGTCAAATGACTGATCAGAGGAACCTTTCAGGGATGTTTTGAACCGAAACACCTTCAGAATTATCTGGATGAGTATGTCTTTCGATTCAATCGCCGCAAATCAAGAAACATCGGTAAAAAATTCATGCGTATCGTCCAGCAGGTGGTTCAATCTTCAAGGATCGTTTGGAACACAATCAAATGGGATATGGTCCCCATATCTGAGTACCTTGTTGTCACTTGAGCTTAATAGAGAATCGTATTCTTGAATATACCTTCCCTTTTTTTCATTTACAAACAAGCATTGCGCTGAATTCAAGAGTCTATAAAATTTATGAATAAAGATAAGAATTGGAATACTTGTGAGATACTCTTTGCGATCGCCGCATTTTCTTTTGCACTATCCTTATATGGGGCAATTCCTTTTTTAAAACTTCCAACTCTTGGCCATGTTGTGTGGGCGACGGGATTTTCACAGTCGTTTGCAAACGACTCCGTATTCTCCATTCATGCTCATGACTTTGGGCTTCCCAAGCCCGCGGCCATGGCATTCGGATTAGCAGGTGCCTGGCCGGTTAGTTTGCTGATTCGAATGGGCTTACATCCCAGTGATGCTTATGCTGGAATGGCCGACCTCTGGTTATTGTTGGCTTTCTTCTCTGCTTATCGAATTGCCAGGCGATATGGGTCTTCAAGATTGGCCTCTTTACTCGGAGCCGTAGCTTGGATGAGTATGCCAATTGTCTGGGGAAGTGCCAATCTTACCATGTTTTCAATCGGTGTTGCTTTGTTGCCGTTCTATTTTTTAGCCGCCTTGAAATTATTTTTTAACGACTCTGAAGAAGAACTTTCACCTCCAACAATTGCAATCTATTTTATTGCGGCCTTGATCGCGGTCTTCATGGATGGTTACACGTTCATGATGTTTGCAGCGGGCGTGAGCATTCTATTTGTATACGCGGTGATAACTTATCCAGAAAAGCAAAAAACCATTTTGCGAGTTGCATTTTTGGTTCACATTGTCAGTTTTACGATAGCGTATTTTCTTTATAGTTCATATATCGGCAAATCAAATTTTTATCCACAATCAATTGATATTTTCAGGGGATGGGGCCTTGACTTGTCCTTTCTTGCAATTCCGACCAAAGGCATTCACTGGTTGCCGGATATCATTGGCATGAGCATAAAACGCAGCAATACGGTTTATTTTGGTGATTCGACAGTATGGATCACTACTTTTTCACTCCCTGTAATACTGGCTGGGCTTATCGCTTGGAAGAGCGTCAGAAGGCAGACTAAAACTGCCACAGGTATCCTACTGGTCGCGCTGTTTGGCTTCTACATGGCACTCGGGCCTTCGTTAAAAATAAATTCTACCAAACCAGAGTCTCTTCAACTAACGCATCCTAAAGAGAAAAGTGTTTTAATGTCGGCCGAACATGCTGTCATGCCCACCGGAAATGAATGGATTTCTAAAAGATTACCGGGTTTTAATGTAATGCGAGCATCCTACCGTTGGTCCGCGCTAGGCGTTTTTGCTCTCTGGCTCTTGGTTATGCTCCGAATGGCCGATAGCGCACGGAGGAAACATGGAGTTGGCTTATGGTTGTCGACCTTGGTAGTTCTGATCGTACTAAACATACCGAATTTATCGTATAGCTGGCAACATGGAATTTCTATGAGAAATATGTTTCATGAAATTGACAGGGATCTTGTTTCGAAACTTCGACAACACATAAAAAAAGATGAAACAGTTGTTTTTTTACCTTGGGGCAATGATTTTATCGCAAACTATCTGGCTCCAAGAACAGGATTCTTTACGTTCAATATCGGTGGTGATAAGAATCTACTAGAAGCACAAAAGAATTGGCCACAGGATATGATAGCGGTGAGGGGTGAAATCGATACTGATAAAATCCCTACGATACTAAAAATGCTACTTGAGAGGACTACTGATGTTGTTGTCTTTCCTTATTTTGACATGCTTTGGGCTTCCCACCACTGGCCTTGTCATTTAGGGACAGACTGTTTAACAAAACAGAAAGAAAAACTATCTGGTGTCATCGATGCTGTAAAAAATTCACCCTATTTTAGTGTGGATGATTCGAATTTATTCACATTGATCCGGCTGAGTTCGGAATACGCAGAAGACTCGACGCGTAAGGCTGTTTTAGACACCTTATTTGACAAGATTTGTTATCCGATAGTTTTTAATTCCGTTCATAAAGAGAGTTCATTACTCCTTCGAAAAGGATGGCACGGTTTAGAGACTAATCACGTTTGGTCTAAAGCAGATTCAAAGGTAACGCTACCTATCCCTAAAGATTGTGAGACCAAAAATTGCAATGCATTAATCAAGTTTAATGTCTTCGGTGCCAGCAAAAACCGACCAGTATCCATCAAATTTAGTAGCATTGAATTAAGCGGTAGTTGGAATAAAACGATTGTGGCAAATTCTTTCGGCACCCATAAAGTATCTGTACCGCTAAATAATGAGTTGTTGACCCAAGAGATTTCCATCTCGGTTCCAAATGCTACATCACCTTATAAACTATCAGGTTCACGAGATTGGCGAACATTGGGCATAATGCTTAAAAGGATTGATCTGGTTTCTAAGTGACAAAGCTAAATTATGGCCATAGTCTCAGTGTTTCTTATAGACAATGCCCATCTTTATCATCAGCAATGCAAAAGGCACAACTGGTTATCATAGATTGGCTGTGATTCGGCACATGCATATTGGTTTTGACATTTCCCAAACAGGCCCCACCAAAGCCGGTTGCGGATATTTTGCCCATGCGTTGTTAAAAGCCATGCTCGAACTTTTTCCGGAGCATCGTTATTCGCTTTTTCCAAGCTTTGGTGATTTTTATTTTGATATATTTATGCCTATCCTTAAACCTTATAAGGGTAGGGGCGTACGATACGGGCCCAGGCATTTTTCGCGAGAAACCGCGCGTGTATTCTGGACGGGATTTGACACAGAGGCCGCTATAGGAAAACCGGATATAATTCATTCCAACAACTTTTGGTGCCCCGTTCAGCTAACATCAAGTCGTTTAATATACACTTTCTATGACATGGGTTTTATTATAAATTCATCTTGGACAACCGAGGCCAATCGGTTGGGTTGTTTCGATGGCGTCTTCCGCTCGGCGATTGCTGCCGATTGGGTAGTAGCTATTTCGGAGGCTACGCGAGCGCATTATCTAAAACTGTTCCCACACTTTCCGAAGGAACGCATTCGTGTGATTTACCCATGTTCACGCTTTGCGGATTCCAATGCTAAAGGAAAACGCCCAAAGGCACTCGATAATGTTGTTTCGGGCGGTTTTTGGCTCAATGTCGGCACTATAGAACCCCGAAAAAACCAGCGATTCCTGACCGAAGCCTACGCGCGCTATCTCACACGTGGTGGCAAAACTTATCCATTAGTGCTGGCAGGGGGAAAAGGCTGGTTGATGGAAGATTTTCAACAACATCTTCAATACCTGGGTATTTCAGATCATGTAATAATGACGGGTTATATATCGGACGAGGAATTGATCTGGTTGTATCGTAATTGTTACGCCAACCTTTACCCATCACTTTTTGAAGGATTTGGCCTTCCTGTCCTTGAGGGAATGCAGTTTGGCGCAGCAACAATTGCATCAAACACATCTTCCATTCCTGAGGTGGCCGGTAACGCGGCCATTTTGCTCGATCCGGAAAATACAGACGCATGGATTCAGGCGATGTTGAATTTGTCTGCCCAAACGGAAACGTGTTGTGGAATGCGAACTGCTTCTCGAGAACGGTCGGCACTGTTTGACTGGAAACACAGCGCTGGATCGCTTCTGGCACTTTATGAGGAGGCCGTTGCTTCTCCCAAACGGATTACTCGGATTGACAAGAAGGGAAAACATGATTGACAAGAAAACCAAAATATATATTGCCGGGCATCGGGGCATGGTCGGGTCAGCGATATGTCGTCAACTGTCTTCCGCAGGTTATTCGAATCTGCTGACACGAACTCACGCAGAATTAGATCTTACTGACCAAAGTGCGGTTAACGAATTCTTAAAAACAGAAAAACCGGGATACATTTTTCTCTCCGCCGCCAAAGTTGGCGGCATCCATGCTAACAATACCTATCGGGCTGAGTTTATTTATCAAAATTTAATGATTGAGTTGAACCTTATTCACGCCGCATGGCAGGCGGGCGTTAAAAGAATTTTGTTTCTCGGTTCCAGTTGCATTTATCCCCGTGATTGTCCCCAACCGATCAAAGAGGAATATTTGCTGACCGGTCCGCTGGAGCAAACTAACGAACCATACGCCATCGCTAAAATTGCCGGAATTAAAATGTGTGAAAGTTATAATCGCCAGTACGGTACCCAGTACGTTTCGGTTATGCCGACCAATCTATTCGGCCCTGATGACAATTATGACCTGGAGAACAGCCATGTTCTACCGGCGCTGATTCGCAAAGCGCATGAAGCCAAGATCAGAGGTGATAAAGAAGTGGTTGTTTGGGGATCCGGTAAACCGATGCGTGAGTTTTTATACGTTGACGATATGGCAAATGCCTGCATTTTTCTCATGGAATTGGATATTTCTGACGGGATCTACAATATCGGAACGGGTGAAGATATAACCATCGGTGAATTGGCACAGTCCGTAATTGATGTCGTAGGTTTCAATGGTGATGTCGCTTTTGATACAGATAAGCCGGATGGCACGCCACGCAAACTTTTAAACATTGACAGAATGCGGGCGTTGGGTTGGAAACCGCAAACGTCTCTTCGCAATGGCATCGCGATGGCCTATGCCGATTTCCTCAGCAAGGAGGTTGGTTAGCCATGCCGAACTCGCTGGTGACGATCGCGGTACCTTCTTTTAACCAAGGAGAATTCTTGGATGATGCGCTGGCCTCGATATTTAAGCAGAACGTACCTGTTGAAGTATTTGTGATAGACGGTGGGTCGTCTGATGACTCCATAAAGGTAATTCGAAAATGGGAGCATCGACTGCATGGCTGGCGCAGCCATATCGATAACGGGCAGGCTGCGGCAATTAATGAAGGCATCGCTAGGGGCCATGCGCGTTACGTGTGCTGGTTGAATAGTGATGATTGGCTGTTGCCGAACGGCTTATCCAAATTGGTGAAAGAGTTGGAAAGGCACGCTGAGGCACCTGCAGTTTACGGTCGTTCATGGAACGTCCGAAAAAAAAGTGAGAAGCGCTATCCTGTATGGGTAGAGCCTTTCAATGAACATCGTCTGGCCTTACGCTGCATCGTTTCCCAGCCGGCAACACTGATTCGACGGTCAGCGTGGGAAGATGTGGGGGGGCTTGACGAAGACCTGTTTATGGCGATGGATTACGACTTGTGGTGGAGGCTGTACAAGCGGTTGGGAAAATTGCAGTTTTTCGATGATTATGTTGCGGTCAATCGCGACCATATTTTTACCAAGACCAAAAACCATCGACGACAGCACTATCAGGAGGCAATACAGGTGGTGCGCAAGCATTATGGTCGCGTGCCAATAAAGTGGTGGTTGGCCCAACCCTATGCGGTATGGTTCAAAGCGATGTGTAAAAGGAGCTTAATGCACTATCAATGATAAAAAAGGGAAAAGATTGAAATGCCATATGGAAACTGAAAAAAAAGCATATTCCAACAAAAAGGCTATGATCATAGGTGTTTCCGGCCAAGATGGATCGTATCTGGCCAAATTGTTATTAGAAAAAGGGTATGAGGTCTGGGGCACTTCACGTGACGCACAAATCTCATCCTTCCATAACCTTCATCAATTGGGGATTCGAGACCAAGTTAGCGTAGCGTCCATGACGCTGAATGATTTCAGAAGTGTAATCCAGGTCTTAAGCAGAATATCGCCTGAAGAGATATATAATCTGGCCGGCCAGACATCCGTGGGCCTGTCATTTGAACAACCGATGGAAACATTTGAAAGCATTACCATCGGGACCTTGAACCTCTTGGAGGCATTGCGATTCCTGAAATTGCCGGCCAAGCTGTATAATGCATCGTCCAGTGAATGTTTCGGCAATACCAATGGCGATGCGGCAACGGAAACCACGCCTTTTCGACCCCGCAGCCCTTATGCGGCGGCCAAAGCCGCTGCATTCTGGCAGACGGCTAATTACCGGGAGGCGTATGGGATCTTTACCTGTTCGGGGATCCTCTTTAACCATGAATCTCCCTTGCGGCCGAAGCGATTCGTCACCCAAAAGATTGTTAAAGCTGCCGTTGACATCGCCGCCGGGCGCTGTTCTGAACTCAAACTCGGGAATATCGATATCGCAAGAGATTGGGGCTGGGCGCCGGAATATGTGAAGGCCATGTGGCTGATGCTGCAACGGGATGAACCGGAAGACTATATCGTGGCCACCGGCAAAACGTATGCCCTGCGTGAATTTGTGCAGGCAGTTTTTGAGCATCTCAACCTTGACTGGGAACGGTATACTTCAAATGATAACAAACTTCTACGACCTACTGATATCCTCATAAGCCGGGCAAAACCGTCAAAGGTAGATAGTTTTCTTGGTTGGCGGGCGAGTTATGACATGTGCGATGTTGCGCGGATGATGGTGGATGCTGAATTGTCCATGCAGGATTAATAGATAAAGCTAAGTGCCTTTCAACGTTGAATACATCGACCACCTCTACCACCCCCCTCCCCGCGAAAAAACCCATAAATTTCTCTGCATCAACAGGATGTTGAAAAATGTCATGAGCGCAGGGCAGACAAGGAAAAAGTCGGCGAGAAAGCGCAGTTTATTAGTGCCTAAAATACGCGATTTTCATAAAAAAAGAGTCCTTTAAAATTGGATAACGTGTTATAATGCTTGTTAAAAACCGCCAAGTTTACAACAAGCGTAAACACACCCAATAGGTAAAGGACTCTATGAGCAAGCATAGCAAAAACTACCGACAAAATGAACTCAAAATTCGACGCATCGAAACGACTTCCGACCGGTTGACCGGAAGAGCCGGGCTGGCCCTGTTCGTGGCGTATATGCACGGCATTCAAGTTTTTGGCTGGTTCGACCGCTGGTTCGGATCCATCCGAAAAAACCGAAAAGGAATTGAGATTACAGAGCTTTTCAAACAAGTTCTCTGCTTTTTTGCCGATGGAACCAGTCGGCGCCTGGCATACTTCGACCAGATTTCCCGTGATGAAGGCTATGCCGGCAGCATTGAGACGCCAATCGAAGACATGGCCTCTTCTCATCAAATCAAACGCTTTTTCAAAGCATTCGCCTGGACGCGCGTCTTTTTGTTCCGCCGCCTTTTGCAGACCCTTTTCATCTGGCGTCTGCGGATTACGCAACCCGATGTGATCGAATTGGGTATCGATACGATGGTCATGGACAATGACGATGCAAAATGCCGGCACGGCGTGAAGCCCACATACAAGAAGAAAAAGGGCTTTCAACCCCTGCAGATGAATTGGGGGCGCTTCATTGTCGATGCGGTGTTTCGTAGTGGGGACAAACATTCCAATCACGGCGATACGGTCCTGAATATGATCCGGCACATGGTTCTTAAAATCAGATGCGAATACCGTGGGGATGTGCCGATTATCATCCGCATGGACAGCGGGTTTTTCGACCAGAAAATCTTCGAGATTTGCGAAACGCTTCATGTCGGTTATGCCTGCGGCGGCAAGGTGTATAAAGACATCAAGCATATGGCGGACAACTGGGATTCGTCCAAGTGGAAACGGTTCGAATCCGGCAAGAAGAAAGCCTGGCAATATGCCGAGTTCGGTTGCCGGCAAGGCAACTGGAAACGGTTCCGCCGCGCGATTTTTTGTCGGTTGATGCACGATGACAGCAAACAGCTTTACCTTCCCGGCTTTCGCCCTGATACCGTCATTATCACCAACATCGGTCAAGGCCAGGCGATCGACGGTATGCTGGAAAAAGCTGGGGCGGTGGAATATCTGACCACCAATGGGCTCGTCGCCTGCTATCATGAACGCGGCAGCGACGAATTGGCCAACCGGGCGTTGAAGGATTTCGGTCACGAACAACTGCCTTTCAAACGATTCGCTCCCAATGCAGCCTGGTACTATATGATGCTGGTCGGTCATTTTCTGCTCGAATCGTTTAAACAAGATGTCAGTGCGCCGGTATTATCGATCGGTTCCTATGCCTCCACGGTGCGCAGACGGCTGATCGATATCGCCGGCAAGATTGTATCCCACAGTGGAGAAACGATTTTGAAGGTATCCAAGGCCTGTGCGGCAAGCCTCCGCTTGCCGGACCTGTTCGAACGGTGCCGCACAGCGCCGGTTATCGCATAACCGGCAGGAAAACAAAATTCGGAGTAAAACCGGCGGAGGGGTGCGCGTAAAAGCAGAGAAATGTGAACATATGCCTGAAATAAACTCGGTCAGGACGGCTTGTCCGGAGAAATAGTCTCAAATTCTCAGCCGATTCCGCTTTTTCTACCGTGTTTTACCAGGATACTTCTGTTCAAAACCAAAATCGCCTCGTTTAGGTAGTGATAAGTGAGCATTTTGAGATGAATTTTAACACCGTATTGACAAGTGCAATAGTTTTTCAACATCCTGTTAAAGCGGTCTTACCGATTTGACCAACCTCATCCACATTTTTTGGTTCTTCGATCCATAAGGAGAAAAACGGGATAAACGATGTCAATGTGCGTGGTTCGGGTAAAATAATTATCAGGAACAAAGGCCGGGATTCTGATTGAGTTGGCTGAATCGTGCTGATGATAGAATAGTTCCACGTTTGGTAATCACCGATGAAGTAGATGCGGTCCTGAAGGACGTTTGCATAGAAATTTCCAAGCGGTTTGAAATACGGTTTCTGGGAATTGGCACAGAAGGGGATCACGTCCATTTTTTAATCCAATCTGTACCAACCTATAGTCCGACGAAAATAGTGACGAAGATCAAAAGAATTATCGCCTGGGAGATATTTCAGCCGTTTCATTTGTGAAAGAGCAATTATGGGGTGGCGAGTTTTGGACAGACGGCTATTTTGTATCGACAGTTGGTGAACATGCTGATGAAGATGTAATCCGTCAATATATCCAAAGGCATGGTAAACACGGCCCCTATAAGCAATTACACAAACAAAAATTGGTGCATAAACAACTGGAGCTTTTCTGACTCCCGATACCCCGTTGCTTGCGGCGGGGTAGTTCATTGACTAATTTTGAGAAAAATCATTTGATTCGATATAATCCATCAAAGCTGTCCAAGATAATCAGATTTCTGAAATCACTCTTTGATATTTCAATCGTTTAAGTTACCAAGGACCCAAATTTCAGGATCAGGTTTCCGTTTTCAATTGGTGCTGTCCAATTCCCTTAAACGGAAGCAGATATTGGACAGGCTCAGCCTTTACGGGGAGGACATCAAAGGGTCTATCAATCCACTCCCATAAATTCCTGTAAGTAAAAAGATTCCATCTGAGAAAAGCCACCAGATTTGACAACGACCAATTGAATCGGGACTTAAACTTCAGGTACTTGATTAGCAGCATGGCGATCAATGCTGTACAAATTTGGATATACAGCGCGTTCTCGCTGGTTCCGACAAAGGTTTTCACATTCAGGTGCTGTTTGAGTGCCTTGAAGAACGACTCTATTTGCCGGATCAGTTCGTCGGCCAGGATATTTCGATTGAAAGGGGTCTATCGTTCTTCAAGCACGGTGTAATCGGCGTTGTTCTTTAGGCGGGTGACAAAGTAGATCCGATTTTCTGTCCAGTACGCATATAGTCGATAATCGTTGTATCCCCGATCCATGGCAACGATTGAATACGGTGCCAGAGCGATTTACGGGCGATGGTGACATCATGCTTTTTGCCGTTGGAAATATAGGCATAGGTCGGCAGATACCCGTCATGATCCAATGGCAGGTGAAGCTTGACGGCTTCTTTGGCCCGGCGGAACTTGGCCCAGGGAAAAAGTGAAAGACACAGTGAGATAGTCGAACTGTCCAGCGACAGCAGTTTGTTTTTGAACCGGAACCGGTGTTTGCCCGGACCAGCCATCTTGCACACGGCAAGCGTCTGATAAAACAGATCGCGATACATCTGCCAGGGACGATGGGCATTGGCATAGGACAGCGTGGAATTGTTAGGGGCCTTTTTCACCCCCAGGTGACGAAGTTTTCCAAGGCAACAGGACAATCCGCCACAGATTTCACGTAGACTCTTTGCTTGAGCGAGTTGACAGAAAAGCATGGCTACATAATGATCCCAGTTGCCGAAGCCTTTGGCGTACCGCTCGGCTTGATGGCGGAAAACCAGATTGAAAAAGTGACCTCGATGAAACAAAGCAACCAGTTGACTGAACAAGCTTGCATGGCGTACCATCTGTTTGCCTCCTTTGTTTGGCTAACGGTTTCTTTTGGCGATTAAACCATGCCTTACTGGGAGGTTTTTCTTCAAGTGCTCATCGAACTACTTCCATTCAAATCTGTTTTTGGACAAATGTGATAATCCATAAGGTGTATCTTTTTGAAAATTCTACATGTTTATAAAGACTATTATCCTCCTGTAAAAGGTGGGATCGAATGTCACCTGAATCTCCTGTTAAACGGTTTGAAAGGCAAAGGGGTGGATGTTCAAGTGCTGGTGGCAAACACCAGTCACCGTAGCCAGGTAGAAAAACATAATGGCATCACCGTCTCCAAGGCGCCTCAGTTGGGACGATTTTACTCCGCCCCGCTGACGCCGACATTTTATTGCCATTTGAATCGGTTAGGCCAGGCTGCGGACATCATCCATTTCCACCATCCTAACCCAACCGCTGAATTTTCATATTTTTTCAGCAATTTAAAAAAGAAGCTGGTTGTCACGTATCACAGCGACATCATCCGGCAGGATAAACTGGGCAAGCTCTATTCGCCGTTCAGAAAACGCTTTCTGGAGGCGGCGGACAGGATCATTGCAACATCACCAGACTATATTCAAACATCGAAGGTCCTCAACGCTTTTAAAGATAAGTGTACCGTCATTCCTTTGGGGATCGATGTAAAGCGATTTTCAGCCAATAGTGATGGCCCGAGGATAGAAAAGATTAAAAATGAAAATGGGAACATTCCCCTGATTTTATTTGTCGGCCGGTTTCGTCATTACAAAGGCCTGCATTACCTGATTCCTGCGATGGAAAAGGTGAAGGCAAGACTTCTTTTGATCGGCGTCGGACCTGAAGAACAGCGCCTGCGAAGCCTTGTTGCAACCCATCATTTAGACGACAAAATCCATTTTTTGGGTGAACTGACAGACGAAGCGGTCAATGCATACTACAAGGCCTGTGATGTTTTTGTATTGCCCTCTCATCTCAGGAGTGAGGCGTTCGGAATGGTGCAGGTTGAAGCCATGTGTTGCGGTAAACCGGTAATCTGTGCTGAATTAGGAACAGGGACGAGCTTTGTTAATATTAACCAACAGACGGGAATAACAATCCAGCCCGATAATGTAACTGCATTGTCTGACGCCATTAACTATCTTGTCAATAATCCTGAAATGCGCGTTCGCTTAGGTTCTTGTGGCTGCACAAGAGTGAAAGAAATGTTTTCGGCAGAAAAAATGGTTCGAAAGACACTGGAATTATACAAAGACGTTCTAAAGCTAAATGACCACTGATGGCCCTGTTCGATCAATGCTGGCTTCTCTATATATTAACCCTACAACGTTACTTATGAATTTTTAATTTGTAATTTCTCCCAAGGTCTGCCATACTACGCAACAACCCTTTAATAAAGGAGGCAGACCATGCTACCAGTCACGCGGTGCGACGAACACCTTTACCCGGTTCCAAAATTCGATCTTGGGAAAGGCGATGTTAAAGATTTTATGAATGAACTCAAAGGATTTCACGAACAGTTCTACGATTGTTTTCAACGCAGCGAATCCAGAGAGCACTTTCTAAAATTTATGGCCGGACAATTCAGCCCGCTTGAGCATAAATCCATCGAGCCTATCGCGCTGGCCGTGAAAGATGGCAATGTCAGGGCGATGCAACGTTTTGTCAGCGATGCGCCATGGGCCGACGATAAAATATTAACCAAGTATCGTAGTTTTGTTAACGATGACCTTGGTAGTCCTGACGGTGCCTTGATCTTCGACGAAAGCAGCTTTGTTAAAAAGGGCCAGGACTCTATCGGCGTGGCCAAACAATACTGCGGAACCATCGGAAAAGTCGAAAACTGCCAGGTTGGCGTCTTCGCCGCCTACGTATCGGAAAACGGATATGCAATGGTCGACAAGCGGCTATTTCTCCCCGAAAAATGGTTCACCGACGATTACATCGAGCGCCGGAAAAAGTGCAATCTGCCTGAAGATACGGTTTTCCTGACTAAACCCCAACTGGCTGTTGAGATGCTCAGCGCTGTCAATCAAGAAAACGTCCTGCCTTTCAAGTATGTGCTTGGCGATTCCATATACGGGATCAGCCCTGATTTTATCGCCGCGGTTGAGTCCTTGCCGGACAAAACCTACCTCGTATCGGTTCCCAAAGATACACGATGCTGGCTGAAACGACCGATGACCATTACCCGATCGTATCGCTGGGGTGGGAAAACCCGGACAAAGACGCTTTTGGTCGATCCTGATAGCAAACCGTTGACCGTGGAAGAACTGGCCCGGAACATCAACGATTATTTTTGGTATCGTCGGCAGGTGTCCGAAGGCACCAAAGGACCCATCGTTTATGAGTTTACCCGTCGCCGGGTCATCCTGTCCGCTGAAGGGCTTCCTCAGAAAACCGTATGGCTGCTAATCCGACGTAGCCTTGGCGATGATCCGCAATACAGTTATTTCATCAGCAATGCGTCATCGAGCACGAGGCTGAAAACACTCGTATGGCTCAGCGGCCTGCGTTGGGCAATCGAGCAGTGTTTTGAGGAGGCCAAAACCGAGTTGGGCATGGATCACTACGAGGTGCGCAAGTTTCCTGGATGGCAGCACCACATGCTAACGTGCATGCTGGCCCATTTTTTCCTCTGGCACCTGAAAATCAGGATGGGAAAAAAAAGCGCCATCTATTACGCTGTCGCAGCTTAAGATCCTTATCAAACTCATTTTGCCAATGAAACGGCACACGCTTGAAAGCCTACTCGAACAGGTTGCTTGGATACAGGCCCGGAACCATCGGGCCTACTTGTCACATCGAAAAAGACGCATGCGTGAAATTTTCAAAGAACACTAAGTTACGTTGTAGGGTTAAATCGTGTCCAACAGTAACCCTTAGACGAACGGAAGACTATTTAGGTTTCTCGCTGTTTCGTATGGGTAGCCGGTTGATTGACTTACCGTACAAGTGATATTTGATTTACACTATGAAAGACACAGAACTCCTTCAAATTGCTCTTGGTCTGGCACCACCCTGGCAGGTGTCCGCAGCGGAATTTGACTCCGATAAGGAGCGTCTGGACATCTGCCTTGATTTCCCCAAAGGGAGCACCTTCACCTGTCCCACCTGTGGGCAGATTGCTCTTAAGGCTTACGACCCCACTGAGAAAACCTGGCGGCACCTGAACTTTTTCCAGCACGAGGCGTATTTGACCGTCAGAGTTGCCAGGATCGATTGTGACAAGTGTGGCACCCACCTTGTCGATGTCCCCTGGGCCAGACCCGGCAGCGGCTTCACGCTGTTGTTTGAAGCGATGATCATGGTGCTGGCCAAAGCCATGCCGGTAAAAACCATCGCCACCTTCGTTAACGAGCACGATACTCGGTTATGGCGTATCCTACACCACTATGTTGACAAGGCCCGAAAAGACGCTGATCAAAGCCAGGTCAAGCAATTGGGTGTGGATGAAACCTCCCGTCGGCGCGGCCACAACTATGTGAGCCTGTTTGTGGACCTTGATGAATCCAGAGTTCTGTTCGCTACTGATGGCAAGGATGCTTCAACGGTGCAACGGTTTAAACAAGACCTAATCGAACACGGTGGCGATCCTGGCGCCATTGAGGAGATGTGTTGCGACATGTCCCTGGCATTTATCAGCGGTGTTGAAAAACAGTTTCCAGAAGCACACCTGACCTTCGAAAAGTTCCACGTAATAAAGATCCTAAACGATGCCGTTGACCAAGTTCGACGAGAAGAGATCAAGGACCGTCCTGAGCTTAAAGGCAGTCGTTATATCTGGTTAAAGAATCAACCCAATCTCAAGGCGTCACAGAGCGACCTGCTTGAACAATTAACGATCAAAAAACTTAACCTCAAAACCAGCCGGGCTTACCACATCAAACTCAATTTCCAGGAGATGTACCAACAACCTTTCGAGTTTGCTGAAGCCTTCTTAAAGAAATGGTACTTCTGGGCGACTCACAGCCGTTTGGAGCCGATCATCAATGCCGCTAAAACCATCAAGAACCACTGGGACGGCGTCTTGCGATGGTTTACTTCTAAAATCAATAACGGCATCCTGGAAGGAATTAATAGCCTGATCCAGGCTGCCAAGGCCAGAGCCCGAGGCTATCGAACAAAACGAAACCTCATTACTATGATTTATCTCATTTCAGGCAAGTTGAATTTTGACTTACCCACATGAAACGGCGAGGAGCCTAAAAAGCCTTCGAATATTATCGGTCAAAGCTGTCCAAGATAATCAGATTTCTGAAATCACTCTTTGATATTTCAATCGTTTAAGTTACCAAGGACCCAAATTTCAGGATCAGGTTTCCGTTTTCAATTGGTGCTGTCCAATTCCCTTAAACGGAAGCAGATATTGGACAGGCTCAGCCTTTACGGGGAGGACATCAAAGGGTCTATCAATCCACTCCCATAAATTCCTGTAAGTAAAAAGATTCCATCTGAGAAAAGCCACCAGATTTGACAACGACCAATTGAATCGGGACTTAAACTTCAGGTACTTGATTAGCAGCATGGCGATCAATGCTGTACAAATTTGGATATACAGCGCGTTCTCGCTGGTTCCGACAAAGGTTTTCACATTCAGGTGCTGTTTGAGTGCCTTGAAGAACGACTCTATTTGCCGGATCAGTTCGTCGGCCAGGATATTTCGATTGAAAGGGGTCTATCGTTCTTCAAGCACGGTGTAATCGGCGTTGTTCTTTAGGCGGGTGGCAAAGTAGATCCGATTTTCTGTCCAGTACGCATATAGTCGATAATCGTTGTATCCCCGATCCATGGCAACGATTGAATACGGTGCCAGAGCGATTTACGGGCGATGGTGACATCATGCTTTTTGCCGTTGGAAATATAGGCATAGGTCGGCAGATACCCGTCATGATCCAATGGCAGGTGAAGCTTGACGGCTTCTTTGGCCCGGCGGAACTTGGCCCAGGGAAAAAGTGAAAGACACAGTGAGATAGTCGAACTGTCCAGCGACAGCAGTTTGTTTTTGAACCGGAACCGGTGTTTGCCCGGACCAGCCATCTTGCACACGGCAAGCGTCTGATAAAACAGATCGCGATACATCTGCCAGGGACGATGGGCATTGGCATAGGACAGCGTGGAATTGTTAGGGGCCTTTTTCACCCCCAGGTGACGAAGTTTTCCAAGGCAACAGGACAATCCGCCACAGATTTCACGTAGACTCTTTGCTTGAGCGAGTTGACAGAAAAGCATGGCTACATAATGATCCCAGTTGCCGAAGCCTTTGGCGTACCGCTCGGCTTGATGGCGGAAAACCAGATTGAAAAAGTGACCTCGATGAAACAAAGCAACCAGTTGACTGAATAAGCTTGCATGGCGTACCATCTGTTTGCCTCATTTGTTTGGCTAACGGTTTCTTTTGGCGATTAAACCATGCCTTACTGGGAGGTTTTTCTTCAAGTGCTCATCGAACTATTTCCATTCAAATCTGTTTTTGGACAAGTGTGATTATCGGTATTAAGGCAACTATCTCTGTTCAATCCATTAATGGCGATGTCAGTGTCCGTTTAACAAGCTTTCTCGGAAAGTACCTCGGTGATTATTATTGGACAGCTATGAAATAAGAGGGGACCGAGATTTTATATCTTCATCGCTGGCTATTTTAGACCCCCCTCCGGAGTATGAACTCAGATCTGATTTTTTCTGGGGGAGTTTGGAAAGAGAGATCCCGATACTGGGCCAATCGTTCACAATGTCGATGGTTTTATCCCTAAAACAAGCCAATTATGAGGTAGAGGGGCAAGGAGGACTGCAATTCTATTTTCCTGTCGCCTTGGAGCCTCCTGACGACATATTTAAAGGAATTGGAATACGAAGCCAGAGCGGCAATGGAATCTGCACCGTATGTTTTGATGATGTTTACATTATGAGAAAAGCTGGCGCACCAGCTGTAAATCTTTTACTTCTTGATTGAGGATAAAAACTCATATGAAAAATAAAACCGCGCTCATCACAGGAATTACCGGGCAGGATGGGGCCTATCTGGCAGAACTACTTCTCGAAAAGGGTTACGAGGTCCACGGCCTCAAGCGCCGGGCATCGTCGTTCAATACTGACCGAATCGACCACCTCTACGAAGATCCCCACAAAAAAGGACGAAAGATGATCCTGCATTACGGGGATCTTACTGACGGCACCAACCTTATCCGTGTTTTGCAGCAGACCCAGCCGGATGAAGTATACAACCTTGCCGCCCAAAGCCATGTCCAGGTGTCTTTCGAGACGCCGGAATACACGGCCGATGTCGATGGCCTCGGCGCGATGCGTCTTCTTGAAGGAATCCGCCTGCTGGGACTCGAAAAGAAAACCCGGTTTTACCAGGCATCCACCTCGGAGTTATATGGGAAGGTCCAGGAGACGCCCCAGACCGAAAAAACGCCTTTTTACCCCCGATCACCATACGCATGTGCAAAGCTTTACGCCTACTGGATCACCGTAAACTATCGGGAGGCCTACAACATCTATGCGTGCAACGGAATCCTGTTCAACCACGAGTCCCCCATACGGGGAGAGACCTTCGTTACCCGAAAAATTACTAGAGCGCTTTCACGCATTTTTCTGGGGCTTCAGGAATGTCTTTATATCGGGAACCTGAACGCGCTTCGTGACTGGGGACATGCCCGGGATTACGTCAAAATGCAATGGCTCATGCTCCAGCAGGAACGCCCGGAGGATTTTGTTATCGCCACCGGTGAGCAACATTCGGTTCGCGAGTTTATCGAACTGGCCGGCAAGGCGTTGGGGCTTGCCATTCGATGGGAAGGGGAGGGCATCCATGAGAAGGGGATCAACATGGCCAACGGGAAAACCATCGTTTTCGTTGATCCGACATATTTCAGACCCACTGAAGTCGAAACCCTGCATGGCGACCCGACAAAGGCCAAAGAGAAACTGGGATGGGAACCGGAGATTTCCTTTGAAAGCCTCGTGCAGGAGATGATCCAGGCCGATCTGGAGGAATCCAAGCGGGACGAACTATGCCAACGGGCGGGTTTCCGCGTGAATCAGCACAATGAATAACGCCATTTCATCAAATACGGAGTGCATAGGTTTTTATGTGTTCCAACAGACTGTAGAAGAAAAAAACAGTGTCAAAGCCTAATAATCAAAAAATTAGAGTGCTACGAATTATCTCACGCCTCAATGTCGGTGGTCCATCCATACATGTTAAAAACTTAACCGAAGGCTTGAGTAACACAAAATACGAAACGAAGTTAATTGCAGGTTCCCTTTCGGCAAACGAAGGGGATATGAGCTATATCATTCAATCTTACATGGCCGATATAATCGCCATACCGGAACTTCAACGCGAGTTGAATCCGTTAAAGGATTTAATGGCATTATTGAAAATCATGTCTACCATCAACCGTTTTAAACCCGATGTTGTGCATTCACACTTGTCGAAAGCGGGTACCATTTCACGATTTGCTGTCTTTATCTGCAACATGTTTTTAAAAAAGAAAATTATAATGGTGCATACATTTCACGGGCATGTGCTGGATTCCTACTTCACACCGATAAAGACCTATATTTTTTTAATCATTGAAAGGTTGCTTGCAAAAGTGTCCGATGGAATCGTCGCTATCAGCAGTACACAGAAATGGGAGCTTTCCAAAAAATATAAGGTGGCGGATTCATCCAAGATTTTTCTGATCAATTTGGGATTTGATTTGAATCCGTTTGTTCAAGCGAATAAGCTAAAGGGGACTTTGCGCCATCAAATCGGAGTCTCGGATGACACGTTACTGATCGGACTCATAGGACGTTTGGTGCCGATAAAAAATCATAAGATGTTTCTCGACGCGGCAAAGAACTATTTAAAGAACGCGAAGGACAAAAAGGTTAAGTTTATAATTGTCGGGGATGGTGAACTCAGGCGACCTTTGGAGCTTTATTCGCTTGAGATGGGTTTGAAGGATCATGTGGTGTTTTATGGGTGGGAAAAGAATATTCCCATGATATACGCCGATTTGAACGTTCTGGCACTGACCTCGTTGAATGAAGGGACACCGGTTTCAATCATCGAAGCGATGGCCGCTTCGGTGCCTGTCGTCACCACCGGGGTGGGGGGGATAAAGGATCTGCTGGGGCGGATCGAATCGGACCAGCCTGATGGTTCTGGTTTTAAAATCTGTGAGCGAGGAGTTCTTTGTCCCAAAGACGATTCGATTGCGTTTTCAAATGCATTGAAATATATAACTGATAGTGACTACTTGTCCGATAATTGTAGATTGACAACAGCCAGAGATTTCGTTATCAAAAACTATTCGATCGAACGTTTAATATATGATATCGATTTGTTATATGAAAAATTGATGATCGGCAGGACACCATACCGAAACTAAAATCAGCGGGTTCATGACTTGGTGCCATACACCATGGGGACGGCTTCAGTGCTTTCCCCATTTTGTTTTTATGAATAACGGTAAAAGACCATCGAATCCTTTATGAAAAATAATTTTGATTCCTGAATGAAGGATTAAATCTATTCAATGAAAATTTATTCCGCACCTGTTTCAGTTATAATCCCATGCTTTCGATGCCAATATACATTGCGAAGAGCGTTATTATCCATTGAACATCAAACAGTTCAACCTACAGAAATTATAATTATAAATGACGGCAATACACTTGATGAAACAAAAAAACTATCTAAAGTTTGCATGGATAGTGCTTTGTCTGGGAAAATAGTTACAATCCATTTTCCCTGCCAGAAAGGGCCTAGTGCTGCAAGAAATGAAGGGTGGAACGCGGCAACGCAAGATTACATTGCTTTTTTGGATGCGGATGATGCATGGCACCCCCGAAAACTTGAAATCCAATATCAATGGATGACGAAAAACTCGGATATTGCTATTTCCGGCCATCAGATCGTAGAAACTTTTTCTTCAATTCGGACGCCTGTAATAAATGAAGGGTGGCATGTCAGGAAAATACGCCCATTAAAAAATTTGATTGCTAACCAGTTTAAGACTTCAACAGTTATGCTTCGCAGAACCATTGGGTTGCGATTTGATCCTGAAAAAAGACATTCGGAAGACTATTTGTTGTGGCTGGAAACCATCTTTAATGGGAATAAAGGCGTTTTTATTTCCTTACCCTTAGCCTTTGCCTTTAAAGCGCTTTATGGTGATGGGGGGCTTAGCGGGAATTTGTGGAAGATGGAAAAGGGTGAAATTGACACTTATATTAAATTATACCAAAAGGGATTCATCACTATCCTGATGCTCAACGGACTGATTGTATTGTCCTTAATGAAATTTATTAAAAGGTTTCTTTTTTACAAGTTGGTACTCCAGCGCTCTCGATTAAGGTAGGGAGGCTCTAATTGAAACGCCCACAGAAATACCGTTTATTCTGACTCCAGATAACCTGAGATTAAAAAGAGGTCCTTCTGAACGCTATTAAAAGTATTTCCTTTCTTTGGATTGGAACCATCAGTGGTGCAGGATTTGTGTTTATTGCCCAAGTAATTTTTGCACGAGCCTTGACCCCTTTTGATTACGGTATTTTGGCATCTTCTTTAGTTGCTGTGACCATGCTTGGGGCCATAGCCAGTTTTGGAATCGGCCCTTTTTGGTTGAAAATCTTTGGGGAAAAAGGATGGTCAGGGAAAGAGTGGTTGAAGTCATCATTGCGTATTGTGGTAATTTCTTGTCTGACTGCGTGTGGTCTACTTTTTACCTACTCTTCGATAGATCGTTCCGGAAATGGTTTCTCTCTGATCTGGTGGCTTACGCCTATGATTGGTATGTTTGCTGTTGTCGATCTAGTCAGTGCCAGACTTCAGCTTGAAGAACGCTATGTCACTCTAACCCTATGGTTGATGTTGCCTCAGGCCGGGCGGCTAATTGTGGCCCTTATGGCTATGTTTTCAGGCGGCGCCCTTTATATTGTTGGGGGCGGTTTTTTGGGAGTGGCAATAACCATTATGGCTATCGGTGCTCCTTTGATCGCGGGCATGTTTAAAGCGAATTTCAACCTCGTTGGACACAACAAAGAAATTCAAATAGGACTGCCTTCGCCGCGGGTTCGGGATGTTTTTGCCGGTGCATGGCCGTTTGCTATTGCCGGTATTTTTTATCTCATCTATTTCCAAAGCGACATATTGCTATTAAAATGGATGCGCGGACCAGAAATTGCGGGATTGTATAATGTGGCTTATGCAACTATGGCGGCGGTTTATATGTTACCAGGGGTCGTTTATCAAAAGTACCTTCTACACAAACAGCATCGCTGGGCAGAGCATGATCGCCAACAATTTTTGGCTGTTTTTCGATTTGGCTGCGGTGTTATGCTTACGACTGGCTTGATTGTCATGGTTGTTGTTTTGATGTTGGCTCCATGGGCAGTTCCTCTTCTGTTCGGCAAGGTGTATTCTGAAGCCGGTAGAATCGTTTTAGTACTTGCTGTTTGTGTTCCTCTAAGATTTTTAGCTACCAGTGTAGGGGGGACACTTGTGACCCAAGATCACATGCGGCATAAAGTTTGTTACATGGGCGTTGCAGCGGCTGTTAACATTCTTCTCAACATTATTCTAATCCCCCTTTTTTCTTATTATGGTGCAGCGGCAGCTACTGTTGCCAGTGAAACCGTTATTCTTTGTGCTTACCTCCTTGCCGTAAAAAAAAGGGTGTTTGGCAATGAGGCCTGGCGGGGTTGGACACTGCGATATAGGAAAATTGGTAATGATGGGTAAGCAGGTGATATCTGAGGTGGTTGATAATGGGCTATGTGTAGGTTGCGGTATTTGTGCTGGCTGTTGTCCTTCAAAGAACCTGCACATGGGTTGGGAAGAAAATGGTGATCTGGTACCTCTGCAAATTAGGGACTGCCCCTCCCATTGCCGGGTATGCTTGGAGGTTTGTCCTTTTGGCCCTCAAAGCAACAGCGAGGAGCGTTTGGCAAAATTGCGGTTCGGTAAAGCCGTTGAAATATATCAATGCCAGAAAATAGGCTGGTATCTCGATACATTTGTCGGATATTCCTGTATCGATGGTCAACGAGATAATGGCACATCTGGGGGAATGGCGACGTGGATGCTTGAGACACTTTTAAAAGAAAATATAATCGATGCGGCTATTTGCGTCAGGCCAACCGGCCATCAAGAACGATTGTTTCAATATGATATTCTTGATAAAACGACAGATATCAGAAATGCGGCAGGTTCACGCTATTATCCGGTAGACATGTCTGAGGTAGTTGCCAGAATGAATTCACGCGAAGATGAACGACGTTATTGTGTCGTTGGTCTTCCCTGCTTTCTAAAAGGACTGCACTTGGCCATGGAATTAATGCCTCGTTTGCGCCGCAGGGTCATCTATACTATGGGCTTGACTTGCGGTCACCTCCCAAACCGTTTTTATACGGAATATCTTATCCGTCTCTCGGGGTTGGATCCGGAGGATGTATGCTTGACCGATTACAGGCGTAAGGTTAACACAAACCGGGCAGGTAACTATCAATTTCGCGCAATTACAGACGATGGGCGCGTGGGAAAGGATATCCCATTTTCCCGCATCAGCAATATATGGATTGACGGTTATTTCCAAATTAATGCTTGCAATTATTGTGACGATATTTTTGCTGAACTTGGCGATATTTCCTTCATGGATGCCTGGTTGCCTGAATATGAGCGTGATCCCAAGGGTTATTCGATGATGGTGGTTAGACATCCGGATTTGGCGGAGATACTACTTAAAGGGAAAAAGAGAAATACGTGTCACCTTTTTTCAATCCCAAAACAAAAAATTCTTCAAAGCCAGAAGGGAGGGGTTCACAATAAGCGAACAGTATTGGCAGGAAGACTTTTTCGAGCAAAGATCAAATCCATCCGGGTGCCGCACAAGCGTATCGATCCAGACGGCAATATTTTTAAAAAATTTAGATGGCAAATCGAAACACGGTATAAGATTCAGCGATCCAGCAAGACAAACTGGCAAAGGACGAAGGGGAAAAACATGGTTGAGTTCCAACGTTCATTTTTGTTATTGAGCATTCCGCTGATATTTTCACGTTTGTCCGCAAGGGTTTTTCGCGTGCTGAAACATCCATCAAAACTATTTTTGCTTTTTAAAAGATGAGAAGATGAAAAAAATTTTTTTGACCGGCCAGAGATCTTTCCACAACCGAGGATGTGAAGCCATTGTTCGCAGTACCGCCGGACTTCTAAATAGAGCGTTTAAAAATGTCGAGATCCTGGTCCCAAGTGATAGCCTTTCCTATGACGAAGGTCAGTGGCCGGATGCAAATGAAGACGGTGTGCGATTCGTTCCTTCCGGTTTTCCATCTTTTGCCCGTTACTGGGTCAATCTGCAGCGATTGCCAATCCCATCATTAAAAAAAGCGGGGTGGCCGTTTCCACTGCCGCGAGCTTATAGAGATATGCTTTCAGGGGTTGATGCTGTCTTTTCGGTTGGAGGGGATAACTATTCTTTAGATTATCGCCTGCCAACACCGTTGTTAGCAATGGATGGCCATGCAATGGACATGGGAAAGCCGGTAGTTTTGTGGGGTGCGTCGGTTGGCCCCTTTGATGCTGAACCTTATTTTGTACCAATTATAAAAGATCATTTGAAAAGGATGCGTTTGATTGCGGTAAGGGAATCGGTTTCTGAATCGTATCTTTGCAGTGCATTTGGTTTGACCAACGTTATTCGGGTTCCAGATCCTGCATTTCTTCTTAAGGAAGAACCCGTGGATATAGAAAATTTCTGGCCAGGAGAACCAGGTGATGGCGTATTGGGAATCAATATAAGTTCAGTTATTAATAGATATCGAAAAGCAGGGAACGATTTGCGAAAGGATTTGAGCCATTTTATTAATCAGATTTTTAAAGAAACAAATTTTTCGGTTCTGCTAATTCCGCATGTTATTACAGACAACGATAGCAATAATAATGATGCTGTCTTCATGAATCCAATATTTAAAAATTTGAAACACTATCATAAACGTATAGAGATGATGGATGATTCTTTAAATGCATCTCAAATCAAATATGTAATTGGTAAATGCCGATTTATGATCGGTGCCCGAACTCATTCGACAATTGCAGCTATGTCAAGTTGTATCCCTACAATTTCAATTGCTTATAGCGTAAAAGCCAAAGGTATAAACAAAGACCTATTTGGTCATCTCAATTATGTACTGGACTCACAGGAAACTAATGATACCTCTTTGTGGAAAACCTTTAAAAAATTGATCCAAGATGAGCAGGCGTGTAAAAACAAATTGTATGAAAAAATGAAAAGCATTCGAAATTATTCAGAAACGGCCGTTTTAAGGCTATCAGAAACATTGTCATCATTTTGAAAATAGCGCCTGTTTTGTTGCCGTCCCTTATTACCATTGCATTAAAACCAACCGAAGTCGGATTAAATCATCACAAATCAGACCACATTTTTACTGGTCCATCAATGATGAAATTATACCATATAGGTTTTGTGGTTTTTTTTATAATGATGCTTTTTTTTCCTAAAATTCCTATTTCTTTTTTAAGCTTTCTTCCTGAAAAGTCTAGTTTGGGACTTGGAATTTTTGGACTTTTTTTATGGCTCATCTTGGTATATAAAAACTGTTTCCATATTTCTGTGTTTCCTTCAGGAGTTAAAATTCTATGTTGCTTTGCAATTTACACGTTTTTAATTTCAATCGCTTCAATGAAAATTTCAAGCATTGCTTATGCCTCTCAATTATTGATTTATTGCTTCTTGGGTGGACTATTGTTATGCAACTATATGCAAAGAATTATGGACTTCGGGCAACTCAGTACATTGTCAACCATATTGATTACTTTTGGTTTAATTTATTCAATTGGTGTTGTCATATCGGTATGGACTGGTCCGATATATCCTCATCAAGTCCTTTGGTACCATCGAAATTGCCCAGGCTTTAATGTAACACGGGGAACGGGATTTAGCGAAGGGCCGAATATGGCCGGTGCAATATTGTCTGTGTTTTCTGCCCTTTTGTTGTTCGGTTTGAAACAGAAATGGTCTATCGTCGTAAAAGTTGTTGTGATAGTCGGACTGGCATTAACAGTGTCTCGTGCTGCAATTATTGGCCTTATTATTGGAATTTTTGTCATTTGGCTAATTGATTTTTTTCGTTATTTATTAGCGGGGAAATTTAAATTAAAAAGTTTAATCAAGCTTTTATGCATCCCCTTTTTTATCGGATGCCTTTATTTTTTATCTTCATACGTTCTTTCTCCGGACAGCACCATAAAGTCGGTTGCTGAATGTTTTGGTATTGGAGGTGATGGGTTCTCAAAACGTCTTACGAGTAATCGTTCAGAATTTTGGCAACAAGGAATAGAATCATTAAATGATTGTCATTTTTTGACCAAATTATTTGGTTCCGGTTTCCATGGAAGTTCTACAACTACCAGTTATGGAACATGGCTTACTTCACATAATTTTTATATATCACTTTTTGGGGACTTCGGTCTATTTGGAATGGTTATATTTGTTATTGTCTTTTATAAATATTTTTGTGTTATTTTCAAAAGGTTAATTATAATTGAAGGCTATGGATATGAACGCGGAACATTTGTTGCTATAATTTCTTTGTTAGCGATTAATATGACAGAGACATATTTCTATTCACCCGTCTTGATATCGATTTTAATATTTCTTTTTGCAATACAAAAAGCGGCTTTAAAATTTCACTCATACAATAAATCATAACGAAATTTACAAAATTGAAAGTACACAAGAATAAATATGTGCGGTATCGTCGGTTTTTTTTCACAAGAAAATTTTGAATTGTTGTCGAATTACCTGCCTGCTGCGGTTCAATCATTGTCCCGTCGGGGACCCGATGATTTCGGGGTTGCGGTCAGCCAATCAGATGGCATTGGCATAGGTCATCGAAGACTTTCCATTATTGATCTTTCATTTGCTGGACATCAGCCCATGGAAAGCGCAGATCATTGTTTCACAATTGTTTTTAATGGCGAAATATATAATTTTAAGGATTTAAGAAAAGAACTACAAACATTAGGTTTTTTTTTCAGAAGCAATAGCGACACTGAGGTTGTGCTGAATTCTTATCGACAATGGGGCCCAGCATGTTTGGATCGGTTCATTGGCATGTTTGCCTTTGCCATTTGGGATAAAACCAGTCAAAAGTTTTTTATCGCCCGTGACCGATTGGGAATCAAACCGCTTTATTACTATTTTAAAGAGGGAACTTTCATATTCGGGTCGGAGTTGAAATCGTTAATGGCATTTCCCGTATTTCAACGTCAGGCAGATCCAGACGCGTTTCACTTATACCTTCATTATCAATATGTCCCAGCTCCAAAAACCATTTTTGAAAATACATTTAAGCTGGAACCAGGACATTTTCTTATCTTTGATGGAAAGGCGTTAACCAAAAGGCAGTGGTGGAAAATCCCCGGAAGTGAAAGTGAAGTCCTAACCTCAAATCGAATGTCAGAAAATGATGCAATTTCAAGGCTTGACCGCCTGTTAACGCAGGCGGTTTCCGACCGACTGATTAGCGACGTCCCATTGGGTGCTTTGCTCAGTGGAGGCGTTGATTCGTCCATAGTCGTCGCGTTGATGCAGAAAGTGAACCGGTCTCCGGTAAAAACCTTTAGTATCGGCTTTGAAGAAAAAGGTTACAATGAAGCGCCTTGGGCCCGAGAGATAGCCAATCATCTTGGCACTGACCACACGGAGCTTTATGCCTCATCGCAAGATGCCTTACAGGTCATTCCGCAATTACCAGAAATTTATGACGAGCCATTTGGCGATTCTTCATCGATCCCAACATATTTGGTCAGTATGCTTACACGCAGACAGGTAACGGTGGCGCTGTCTGGGGATGGTGGGGATGAACAATTCGCCGGTTATGTCCGTTATTGGATGACGGCGGCCGTGGCGCGTTATATAAACTGCTTACCAAGAAGCATCCGCAAACGGATAGGCAATCACATAGGAAAGATTCCCATTTCGAAACTTCACTCTTTTTATAAGAAGGTCTGGAACATTCTGCCGCAGCGAATGAGAGTGGAGAATTTTTCTGATAAATGGCAAAAACTGGTTAATCAGCTTAGTCATTCTGAGCTGCCCGATTTATACCGGGCGACAGTTTCCATCTGGTCTAAGGACGATATTTTTAGTTTAACCGGATGCTGTGTGCCGCAAGGTAACTATGAAAATATTTTTTCATCGTATACACAGATAGATACAATCCAGCGATTAATGATGGTGGATCAACAGACATACTTGCCCGATGATATGTTGACCAAAGTGGACCGTGCGAGTATGGCTGCCAGTCTTGAGGTACGAGTGCCGCTGCTGGATCACAGGGTGGTTGAATTCACTTCCCAATTGCCGATGTCGTTAAAGATTAGAGATGGGAAAGGGAAATATCTATTAACGGAATTGTTGTGCAAGTATGTTCCGCGACAGCTGGTTGACCGGCCTAAAATGGGATTTGGAGTCCCCATCGCCCAATGGTTCAGGAAAGAGTTGAAGGAACTCTTAAATGATTATCTGTCATTCGATCGCCTGAAAGTCGAAGGATTGCTGGATTGCCAATTAGTTCAACGGTTTTTAAGCGAACATCAACTCGGATTATATAATCATCAGCACCGGCTGTGGACATTACTAATGTGGGAAATGTGGCGGGAACGATGGTTAAAGTAAGAATCAATTCGCTAATTAGTGCTCATCCACGGGAATAACTACCCGTAATAAAGCTGAAGCGTTGTCTTGGCCTTTCCCGATGTACCTGGAAAGGATGGGACTCGTTTAAATCCTATGTCTGGTCGTCGATTGTGGCCGCGAACTTGCTGACCATCGCCAGGGCCAAGCCAGCCACTTGAGAACTGGCCCGGCTTGGCATCATTTTGCAGACTGGCAGAACAAGTGCGCTTGGATTAAGCCGATTTTGGTAAAATAACAGTAATTCAATGGATTGATCAGGAAAAAGTGTTCCGCTGAAAGCTCTGTCAATATTTTTACTTCTTCTCGGCTATGAAAATCCATCATTTATCGATCGACACTAATTAAGGGCTGTATCAGATATGATGTCCTTGCCAATTTGCCCATAAAAAATTGCCATCATAAATATTTTCAGATATTAGAGATAAACTTCTGTTTCGAAAGTTGTTGGACTTATCAATAAGGGAGATTTAAATGCGTGTTTTAATTACCGGCGGAGCCGGATTCATCGGGTCCCATCTTGCGGAAAGCCACCTTGAACGCGGTGACGATGTCTATATCATTGACGACCTTTCCACCGGGTCCATGGACAACATCCGCTTTCTTCAGGACAATCCGGCCTATAAAAACAGGATTTTCGTCCACATCAATACGATATTAAACCATGACATGATGCTGGAACTGACCGGTATCTGCGATGTCGTCTACCACATGGCCGCCGCCGTCGGGGTGCAGACGATTCTGGACAAACCGCTGGAATCCATCGTTACCAACATCCAGGGGACTGAAAAAATCCTCGAGATGTGCAACAAATTTAAAAAGCGGGTGTTGATTGCCTCTACCTCCGAAGTTTACGGAAAGCACCTGCACGCCCCCCTGGTGGAGACGGACAACATCATCTACGGCCCCTCGAGCAAATTTCGATGGAGCTATGCCGCGTCCAAATTGATGGATGAATTCACGGCGCTGGCCCATCACCGGACCAACGGGCTCGAGGTGGTCATTACCCGCCTGTTCAACACGGTGGGCCCGCGGCAGACAGGCGCCTATGGAATGGTAATCCCCCGGTTCGTCACCCAGGCGTTAAAAAATGAGCCCATCACCGTGTTCGGCGACGGCACCCAGACGCGAACCTTTACCTACGTCAAGGATGTGGTCTCCGCGCTGATGAAACTGATGGCGTCCGAAAAGGCCACCGGCCAGGTGACCAACGTCGGCGGCATCGAGGAGATTTCCATCCTGGACCTGGCCCGCAAGATCATCGACATGACCGGCTCGACATCCACGATCCAGCTGATTCCCTATGACGAGGCCTTTGGAAAAGACTTCGAGGACATGCAGCGACGGGTGCCCAGCACGGAAAAACTGGAGCGGCTGACCGGCTTTGCGCCGGACAAGAGTCTGGATTTTATCCTGTCTCAGGTGATTGCGTACATCAAATCAAAGTGAATCCGGTTGCGCGTGAATGACACGGCTGGAAGGCTTCGCGGGGACGACAGCAAAAAGGGATTTTCGACTTTTAACGAGACTGTCAATTTTTAATGATGAATTCTGAATGAAGGAATGAGCCAATCGCGAAACCTTCTTCCGGGTTCTGAATTCTGGCTCCTGGATTCTTTTTCACTGCCTTCAGGTATCGCCCACTGCCCTTGACCTGGCCCAAAGGACCCTGTTTTTCAGGCGCAATAAAAGATATAAAATTAAAAATTCATAATTGGCTCGATGCTTCATCATGGAAACCTCCTTACTCCTCGGTCTGACCGCATTTCTCATCAGCCTTGCAATGACGCCCGTCGTGCGCTTTGTGGCCATTAAAAAAGGGTGGGTGGCCAGGCCCAGGGAAGACCGCTGGCACAAAAAAACCACCGCCCTTTTCGGCGGTATCGCCATTTTTATCGGACTGGCCGTGCCGCTGTTCATCGTCGCAGATTTTTACACCCTCTGGACGGCAATCGCTCTACCGGGACGCGGCGCGCCCCTTCCATCCATCGCCGCCGTGATCGGGATGGGGGCGGCAATTCTTTTTTTATTGGGGCTGGCCGACGATTTTATCAGCCTCAAGCCCCAGAACAAGCTGATCGGTCAGATTATTGTCGCCAGCATGGTGGTGTTTCTGGGTTTCCGGCTGGGCTGGTTTGTATCCCTGACCCTGGATACCATGGTGACCCTTGTCTGGATTGTGGGCATTACCAACGCCTTTAACCTGCTCGATAACATGGACGGGCTGTGTGCCGGTGTGGCCATGGTCGCCGCCTTGTCCATGGCGGGATTATATGCCGGTTTCGACCCGGCTGCTTTTTTCGTGGCCGTGGTCATCGCCGGTTCCTGTGGCGCCTTTCTGGTTTATAATTTCAACCCGGCGTCCATCTTCATGGGAGACTGCGGCAGCCTGGTCATCGGTTTTGCCATGGCGGTGCTGAGCCTGCATCATGGCGGGTTTGCCGCAGGAAGCCGTCTTTCCGCTTTTGCGGTGCCCCTTTTAATTTTGATGGTGCCCCTGCTGGACACCACGCTGGTGACGGTGATCCGGTTGCTGAGCGGCCGCAAGGCCTCCACCGGGGGGAGGGACCACACCTCCCATCGCCTGGTTCTGATGGGGCTCAGTGAAAAAAGCGCCGTTCTTTTCCTTTACGGGATTGGCGCGGTTTCCGGCATCGCCGGAATTTTTGTCAGTCGCAGCGATACCATGACCTCCCCGGCAGTGATTATCCCCGTCGTATTGGCCATCATCCTCATGGGAATCTACCTGGCCCAGTTGCGCGTTTATCCGGAGAAGGAATTTTCCGTTTTGCGCGGGCGCAAATTCACACCGGTTCTGCTCGAGTTGACCTACAAGCGTCAGATAATGATGGTCATCCTTGACTTCGGCCTGGTCGCCTTTTCATACTATCTGGCTTACCGGCTCCGTTTCAGTGGTCAGGATTTCAATTATTATTTCCAGGTGTTCCTGAAATCGCTGCCCGTAATCATCGCCGTCAAGCTGATTATTTTTTACATGTCAGGAATCTATAGCGGGTTCTGGCAATACATCAGCACCCGCGATGTGTTTCAGTATGGCCGCAGTTCCTTTCTGGCGACGGTGATCGCGATATCCGGTGTCACCGTTTTATTCCGCTTCCAGGATTTCTCCAAAGGCGTCTTCGTGCTGGACTGGATCCTTACGACCGCATTTTTGCTGGGCACCCGGGGATCGTTCCGGCTGTTTACGGAAACCATGAAACGGAAAACACTGGCCGGGGATCATGTGGTCATTTACGGGGCCGGGCAGGGCGGGGAACTGTTATTGCGGGAAATCCTGAACAACAAAGCGCTGAATATCAATCCGGTGGGGTTCATCGACGACAACCCGCTGAAAATCGGCAAAAAAATTCAAGGGTATCCCATCTGGGGCAGTTTTGATCAATTATCGGAGCTGAGAAAAAAGCATCCGGTCCGGGGAGTTCTGCTCTCGTTTAACAGCACGGCCGATGAAAATGAAAAGGCTTTCGATGCGGCCGTCCGGTATTGTCGTCAAAATGGACTGTTTCTCAGGAAATTTTCCATACAATTGGAGCCTGTCGAAAATTGGCTGGTAAACCATTGAAATTCTGTTAAAATGAATCATGAGATTGTCGCCTGAGGAAAAATCGGCTGTGGTTGACGCGGTTCTTCGCTTCGATCCTGAAGCCAGGATTTACCTGTTTGGATCGAGGGTTGATGACCGCCAAAAAGGCGGGGATATCGACCTCCTGATTTTTTCCAGTCGGTTGACGTTCAGGGATAAACTGAAGATCAAGGCTGTTTTATTTGAAAAAATAGAAGAGCAGAAGGTTGATCTGATCATTGCAAAGGATAGCAAGGACCCGTTTGTCAGGGTTGCATTGAAAAAGGGAGTTCGCTTGAATTGAAAAATGTAAAAGAATCAATGCAAAAGGAGTTGGACGAATTAAACAAAGCAACCGACGTGTTGACTTATTCATATACCAAATGCGCCAAGATTGGAGTATCGGCGGATTTGTCAGAAGAAGAACTGGAGAGTTTTGAGGCCTTAACCGGAAGGTTTGCCAGACTCAGCGATATCATAATACAAAAAGTGTTTAGATATTTTGATGTACTGGATCTGGAAAATTCCGGAACCGTCAGGGACAGAATAAATCGTGCTGAAAAAAAAGGGATTATTGAAAGCGCAGAAGATTTTATTCATATCCGATTGTTGAGGAACGAAATTGCGCATGAATATAAATCAGACACCATTTATTCGATCTTTGAAAGCGTGTTGGAATTGACACCCCCATTGCTAAATAGTGTCGAAAAAATAATTTCCTATTCAGAACGATATCTAAAATAAAGATGGCATCCTCCAGTTTGTCTGAAATTTGAATAACTATAATAATTTTATGGTAAAAAAGCATGCGCACACAAGCCCTGATCGAAAAAGGCGTTCAACTGCCTGCCCCTGAAAGCGTGGAGATCGGCGACGATGTCGATATCGACAGGATTTCCGGCGACGGCGTGGTCATCCACGCCGGATGCAAACTCTTCGGCGGCAACACGCTGGTCTGTGCAGGCGCTGAACTGGGCCGCGAGGCGCCCGTTACCATCGATGACTGCCAGGTCGGCCCCCGGGTCAGGCTGAAGGGGGGCTTTTTTCAAAAAGCGGTATTCCTGGAAGGCGCCCAAGCCGGTTCCGGCGCCCATGTCCGTGAGGGCACCATTTTCGAAGAACAGGCCAGCATTGCCCATACCGTGGGATTGAAGCAGACCATCCTGTTTCCATTTGTGACCCTGGGCAGCCTGATCAATTTCTGCGACTGTTTCATGGCCGGCGGGACCAGCCGGAAGAATCACAGCGAGGTGGGCAGTTCCTACATTCATTTCAATTATACACCCAACCAGGACAAGGCCACGGCATCCCTGATGGGGGATGTGCCCAGGGGGGTGATGCTCAATCAGAACCCTATTTTTCTGGGCGGGCAGGGGGGGTTGGTGGGGCCCTGCCGAATTGCCTACGGCACCGTGATCGCTGCCGGATCGGTGTACCGCAAGGACCAGCTCAAACCGGACCGTCTGGTATTCGAAGGCGGGGGCAGGGGAGGGAGCGTTCCCTATTCCACCGGGATATACCGTTCCGTAAAACGGCAGGCCGTCAGCAACATCGTCTACATGGCCAACCTGGTGGCCCTGATGGCCTGGTACACCCATGTCCGTCGGCTGTTCGTCGGAGACCGTTTTCCCCAACCCCTTTACGACGGCCTGACCGACACCCTGCGGCTTGCCGTGTCCGAACGCGTCCGGCGGTTTGTCGGCTTTTGTGAAAAGTTGGCCGCATCCAGGGACCTGTACCTCCGGCAGATGGGCGCCAGCGCCGCCGCTTCCCTCGTCCGGCAGAAAGAGGAACTGGCCGGGAACTGCATTCAGGCAGGGGAACTGATCGGCAGCTGCATGGACCGCATGGACGCCTATGTGAACCGGCCGTTTCTGTCCTGCCTCCAGAAGAAGGCCGACCCGGCTGGCGGCAATTACATCGCGGTGATCCGCAGCCTGGATGGGGATGAAACCGGGGCGGGGACGGACTGGCTGCAACAGATTGTCGACCGGGTCACCGAAAAATTGCTGGACCTGTTTCCGTCGATCCGTTAGGTCCACACGAGAAGATAGCGGACACTTAAAGAATACGGATTCGTAAAAAGTCACATTTCAGATAGTTTTGTAAAAAGTTCGAGATCAAGGCTTGCGAATCCCGATGAATGAGGCGTACTTATGGTACGCCGCAGTGACGAGGGATGAAGCGTAACGCAGATATCGGACTTTTTACGGAACTGTCAAAGAATACAGAGGACACATCAGTGGGAGACTTATTCGGAACCGACGGCATCAGGGGCATGGCCAATCAGTACCCGCTGGATTGTGAGACCGCGTTGACAGCCGGAAGGGCCATTGCCGCATTTTTTGAAAACACGGCCACGGGCGGATCCAACCGTTTCGTCATCGGCCAGGATACCCGCATCTCCGGCAACATGCTGGTCAGTGCCCTGGCGGCCGGTATCTGTTCCATGGGAAAAGACGTCTACCTGGCCGGTGTCATACCCACGCCGGCGGTGGCCTTCCTCGCCGCGGCCCGTGGATTTGACGCCGGCATCGTGATTTCCGCCTCCCACAATCCCTATTACGACAATGGGATAAAACTGTTCAGGCGTGACGGGTATAAACTGTCCGACGAGGCCGAAGCCGGCATTGAGGCGCTGATCCGAAACCCGGGGCCGCTGCTGGCTGAAAGCGCGGCCATCCGACAGGTGGGCACCGTCCATCACCTCGACGATGCCCGCGGCCAATATCGCCGGTTTGTCGGGGGCTGCCTTTCCGACGGGATCTCACTGGCCGGCATGAAGCTGGTGGTCGACGGCTCCAATGGTGCCGCCAGTGATATCGCGCCGGTGCTTTTCCGGGAACTGGGCGCCTCAGTGAAAACCATGGGCTGCAGCCCGGACGGAATCAACATCAACGACGGTTGCGGGTCCCAGCATCCGGAGGCGCTGGCCGAGAGGGTTGTGAAGGACGGTGCCGCCCTGGGACTGGCCTTCGATGGCGACGCCGACCGGCTGATTGCCGTGGATGAAAAAGGGACGGTGCTTTCCGGTGACCAGGTCATGGCGATCTGTGCCCGGGACATGAAAGAAAAGGGGCAGCTGGCCAATCCGGTGGTCGTCACCACGGTGATGAGCAACCTGGGTTTCGGTGCCGCTCTGAAAAAAATGGGCATCGATCACATCCAGGCCAGGGTCGGCGACCGCTACGTCATGCAGGAAATGGTCGCGGCGGATGCCGTCCTGGGGGGTGAAGATTCCGGACACATGATTTTTTTAAACCACCATACAACGGGTGACGGGATGCTGGCGGCCCTGAAACTCGTGGAAGCCATGCAATCCTCGGGCAGACCGCTTTCCGAGCTTTCCACGGTCATGACCGTGTTTCCCCAGCGATTGATCAACGTGGATGTGCGCGCCAAACCGGAAATCGGTACGATCGGTCCGGTCATGCAGGTCATCGAAACCGTTGAAAACCAACTCGGTGAACAGGGGCGGGTGCTGGTGCGCTATTCGGGCACCCAACCGCAATGTCGTGTGATGGTGGAAGGCCCCACCGAGCAGGAAACCAACGCCTTGTGCCGGCAGATTGCAAGGGTGGTCGAACAGGAGCTGGGCAACGGGTGACGAGGTCGGTTGAAGGTAAAAGGTAGAAGGTAGAAGGTAGAAGGTAGAAGGTAGAAGGTAGAAGGTAGAAGGTAGAAGGTAGAAGGTAGAAGGTAGAAGGCTTCCTTAAAAATCCGATAGCGGCGTTGAAACCTAAAAATCCCCTGGTCCAGGCATCTGGCCTGAATCAGGGGATTTTTTTTTAATCGCGGTTTCCGCCGAAAATCATCAGGAGGTACTGGAACATCAGGATGAAATCAAGGTAGAGGGTCAAGGCTCCGATGATGGCGCCTTTTCTGACCACGGCCCCGTCCAGGCCGGCCGGCTGGGACATGGCCATGGCTTTCAGTTTCTGGGTGTCATAGGCGGTCAGGCCGGTAAAGACCAGCACGCCGATGTAACTGATGACCATCTGCATGGCCGGACTTTTCAGGAAAATGTTGATGACGGACGCGATGATGATACCGATCAGCCCCATGAACATGAAGCTGCCGAGACCGGTGAGGTCACGTTTGGTGACCCACCCGAAAACACTGCAGACGGCAAACGTCCCGGCGCAGATCATAAATGTGGAGGCGATGGATGACATGGTGTACGCCAGAAAAATGAACGCCATGGTTGCCCCGTTCAGCGCTGCGTAAAACATGAACATACCCGTGGCGGTGGATGCCTTCATCTTGTGCACCCGGCCGGCCAGCATGAAAACCAGGGCCAGTTCGCCGATAAAGAAGATCCAGCGCGCCTGGTAAACAAAGCGGAGCACCGGTTCGTTATGGGCCACAAACCACGCCACCGCGCCGGTCAGGGCCAGACCGATCGCCATCCAGTTGTAGACGCTGCGCACAAAGGCGTTCACCTGAACTTGTGCCTGGGTTCTTTCCATTGGAATCGACTGCATTGAAAACCTCCGTATCTTAATGAATTTAATTGTTTTCATTCCTTGCTGCGTACCAGTGGAATATAACACAGGCTGCTTTATTTTCAAGCATAAAGCTGATATGAACGGTACTTTAAAAACTATCCGGACCCGTCGGAAATGCGACTTTTTACCAGGGTATCAATCTAAAAGTCCATCGTTGCCATGAAACCTGAACAGATCTACCAGGAGCTGAAGGATTTATCGGAAAAACTCGGCGTAACGGTTTCCGAACAGAGTTTCCGCGGCAGCGGCATACCCGTCAAAAGCGGATTCTGCCTGATCAGAGGGAAAATGCACTGTATTATCGATAAAAACATCACCCTGCACAAAAAGACCATGGTGCTGGCACGGGCACTCGCCGGGTTGCCCCATGAAAATCTTTTCGTGGTACCGGCTGTTCGGGACATACTGAAAAAATTCGATCGGCGTGAAGGCGACAACCCCGGACGGTCATGATCGCCAGCTTTAATTTTACATAATATATCTTATCGGACGTTAAGCGACTGTCCTTTCCAACGCAATCTCAGACCTCAACTTCAGAATGCCCCTATGACGCCAATCAGTCCAGCGCCCACGAATTCCCAGCGACATGTCTACGAAGTCACCGAGCTGAATCAAAAAATCAAGAAATTACTTGAAGGTTCGTTTCCTTTCATATGGATAACAGGAGAAATATCAAATTTCAGAACCCCTTCTTCAGGGCATTGTTACTTCACCTTGAAGGACGCACGCTCGCAGATCGGCGCCGTGATGTTTCGTACACAGGCCCGCGCTCTCAAGTTCAAGCCCGAAGACGGTTTGTCCGTCATCGGCCTGGGACGCATCAGCGTCTACGAACCCCGGGGGGCCTACCAGGTCATCCTGGAATACCTGGAGCCCAAGGGCATCGGCGGCCTTCAGATCGCTTTTGAAAAATTGAAACAACAGCTGTCGGATGAGGGGCTGTTCGACGAAGGGCATAAACAGGCGCTGCCGCTGGTGCCCAAAAAAATATCCATCGTGACATCGCCGACCGGCGCCGCCGTTCGGGATTTCATCAATGTGGCACAAAGACGTTTTCCCAATATGGCCCTGGAAGTGGTTCCGGCCAGCGTTCAGGGTGAGCGTTCACCCGAGGAGATCGTTCGTGCCCTTGACCTTGTCAATACCATCGGGAAGACGGATGTCATCGTTCTGGCCCGTGGCGGCGGTTCCATTGAAGACCTGTGCGCATTTAACGACGAGCGCGTCGCCCGCGCCATATTTTCCTCCCGCATCCCGGTCGTTTCGGCCGTCGGTCACGAAACCGATTTTACCATCGCCGATTTTGTCGCCGATCTTCGGGCGCCGACGCCGTCCGCAGCTGCAGAAATCATTGTGCCATCAAAAGAAAAGCTTAAAAAAGGGCTCGATGAAATTAATCAAAAACTTTATAAAACGATCAGTTTTAAATTGGAATTATTAGAGAAACTGGTTCTAGAATTTACGAACCGGATCGTGCATCCCCAGCGCCGTCTGCAGGATATGCGCTTGCGGCTGGATGACTATTCCATGCGTCTTGTGGCAACGGTCACGGACATTTTGGCGCGCAAACGGGATCATGCCGCTTTCGGCCACCATATGCTGATCAACCTGTCGCCGGGAAAAACGGCGGCCACGATGAAAGATCGGGTCCGCCAGTGCCGGGTATCCATGTGCGCCCGGATGATTCAGATCATTCGGGACGGGCGGGCAGCGACGGAAGGAAATGCAGCCATGCTCGAAGCGCTCAACCCCATGGCCATACTGCAGCGCGGTTACAGCATCACCCGAACGCTGCCCGGTCAATCCATCGTTCGCAGTGCCAGGCAGGTAAAAATGGACCAGCGCCTCGAAATCATGCTCGGCCAGGGTCGACTGACGGTCGACGTAAAAGGCAGAGCGGCCGATGGCCACTGATAAGAGACGGCGCCCCATCCGGCCGCTTCGGAAAATATCAACACCCTACAAAGGATAAACGGATTCCCATGTCACCCAAGGCAAAACCGAGTTTCGAAAAATCGATCAAAGACCTGGAAAAAATCGTCAAGGCGCTCGAATCCGGGGACCTGCCATTGGAAAAAGCCCTTGAAAAATTCGAAGCCGGTATCAAGCTGTCCCGGTATTGCGCGGAGACGCTGGATGAAGCCGAAAAGCGGGTAACGGTGCTGATGGCTGACGATTCGGGCCAGCCCGAAGAACAACCGTTTGCCCCCCGGGATTAGGTGTCGGCCCTATGTTCGATCTGAAATCCTATCTGGAGGCGGTTCGTCAGGAGGTGGATGAAAGGCTGCGCCGTTTTCTGGTCGACCTATCGCCCCCCACGCGAATTTCACAGGCCATGGCCTACTCCGTAATGGCCGGCGGAAAGCGGCTTCGGCCCGTATTGTGCGTGGCGGCGGCCGAAACCGTCGGCGGCAGCCGGTCGTCCGTCCTTCCGCTTGCCTGCGCCCTGGAGCTGATCCACACCTATTCGCTGATCCATGACGACCTGCCGGCAATGGACGACGATGAAAAAAGACGCGGCAAACCCACCTGCCACGTCCGGTTCGATGAAGCGACGGCGATTCTGGCAGGCGATGCCCTGCTGACCCTGGCTTTCGAAATTCTGGCGACCACGGGCGGCCAACGCACCCCGCACGAAGGGCTCAAATGGATGACGGCCATTGCCCGTGTCGCTTCGGCAGTCGGTTTCAGAGGCATGATTGAAGGGCAGATGCAGGATATGGCCTTTGAGGGCACCCTGGTTTCCGAACCTGAACTGGAACGCCTTCACCGCCTCAAAACCGGACGGTTGATCGAAGCCGCAGTGGGGGTCGGCGCGCTGGTGGGCGGCGCCTCCAGTCGCCATCAGAACGCCCTGCACGTTTATGCACAAAATATCGGCCTGGCCTTTCAGGTCGCCGATGATCTTCTCAACGTGACCGGAGATCCGCAGCGCCTGGGCAAGGCTGTCGGCACCGACCGGATCCGGGGGAAAAACACCTACCCGTCGCTGATGGGGCTTGACGGCGCCCGGACGCTGGCCGCGCAACTGGTCGACAATGCCTTGAAGGCGCTGGACACTTTTGATAACAAAGCGGATTCCCTTCGCGCCATCGCGCATTATGTCATTGAACGGAACCGATAAATTCAGGGAGCCGGAACCTTGCACCCATCCTCAAAACTGCTGAAAAAAATAGACTCGCCCGCTGATCTGAAAAGATTGGGCCGATCAGAACTGCCTGATCTGGCGAAAGAAATCCGAAAAACCATCGTCGATGTCGTATCCACCTCCGGCGGGCATCTGGCGTCCAGCCTGGGTGCCGTTGAACTGGGTATCGCCCTGCACTATGTGTTCGACACGCCGACGGATAAAATCCTGTGGGACGTGGGCCATCAGACCTACGCCCATAAACTGCTTACCGGCCGGCGCGACCGGTTCCCCACGCTGCGGCGCCACGGCGGCCTTTCCGGTTTTACCAAGCGCAGTGAAAGCCCTTACGATGCCTTTACCACCGGGCACAGCAGCACATCCATTTCGGCCGGTCTGGGTATTGCCTGTGCGAAACGGCTGAAAAAAGACACGTCCAAAGTGGTGGCGGTGATCGGGGACGGGTCGCTGACTGCAGGCCTGGCTTACGAGGGGCTGAACCAGACGGGAGACACGCACAAGGACAAAGACCTGATTGTCATCCTGAACGACAATGAAATGTCCATTTCACAAAATGTGGGCGCCCTTTCTTCCCTGCTCAGCCGGACATTTTCCGCCTCCAGGCTCCAGGTGATGCGCAAGGAGTTCGGCGAATTCCTTAAATCCCTGCCCCGAATCGGCGAGAACATGTACCAGCTGGCCAAACGAAGTGAAGAGTCCTTTAAAACCTTCGTGACGCCGGGAATGCTGTTTGAGGCCTTCAATTTCGAGTATTTCGGCCCCATCGACGGGCACAACCTGGACCACTTGATTGACATTCTCAATAATATCAAAAAAATGGATGAACCCGTCCTCCTTCACGTGATTACCAAAAAAGGCAAGGGATACCGAAAGGCGGAGCAGAATCCCGTTTATTTTCACGGCGTGGGATCTTTTGACGTGGATACGGGGATCTGCCGGAAATCATCCTCAACCGTTCCCAGCTACACCGATATTTTCGGGAAAACGATGGTTGACCTGGCCAAAGAGAACGAAAAGGTCATCGCCGTTACCGCCGCCATGCCCGAAGGAACCGGACTGGTGCCCTTTTCCAAGGCCTACCCGGACCGTTTTTTCGATGTCGGTATTGCCGAACAGCACGGTGTCACTTTCGCCGCCGGAATGGCCAGCGAGGGGTTCCGTCCGGTGGTGGCCATTTATTCCACGTTTTTGCAGCGCGCCTACGATCAGATCATCCATGACGTCTGCATCGAAAACCTGCCGGTGGTTTTCGCCCTTGACCGGGGGGGGATCGTCGGCGAAGACGGCCCCACCCATCACGGGTTGTTTGACATCTCGTTTTTGCGAACCATTCCCAACATGGTGGTCATGGCCCCCAAAGACGAAAATGAGCTGCGCCACATGCTGGCCACCGCCGTGGCCCACGACGGCCCGATTGCCCTGCGCTACCCACGGGGACGGGGGACCGGGGCGGAACTGGACGACGCCTTCAGCCCCATTCCCATCGGCCGGGCTGAAATCTTGAGCCATGGCGACGACCTGTTGATCCTGGCCGTGGGCAGCATGGTGAGCGAAGCGGTGTGCGCCGCGGCCCTCCTGGCGGAAAACCACCATGTTCAGGCCACCGTGGTCAATGCCCGGTTCATCAAACCGCTGGACCGTGAACTGATTGGCGCCCAGGCACGCCGCCATCGGTATGTCCTCACTGTTGAAGAAAATACGGTTCAGGGTGGTTTCGGCAGCGCGATTCTCGAATTGCTCAACGACGCCGGCATCAAGGACGTCGCCGTCAGACGCCTGGGGATAAATGATCAATTTGTCGAGCACGGGCCCCAGGATCTGCTGCGCGGTAAATACCAGGTGGATGCATCGGCCATTATCAACGCCGCCCTCGAGATGAAAGATTCACCGGGCCTGGAATTCAAGGGGGCCAGCGTCGGCTGAATGGCGGGGGAAGAATCGATGGCCATTAAAAAACGCATCGATGCGCTGCTCGTTGAAAAGGGGCTCTGCCAGAGCCGGGAACGTGCCAAAGCCCTGATCATGGCCGGCCGGGTCCTGGTGAACCACCTGCCCTGTGACAAGCCCGGCTCCCGGTTTTCCGAGGACGCCGGGGTCACGCTGAAGGGCGACGACATGCCTTACGTGAGCCGCGGAGGATTGAAGCTCGAAGCGGCCTTGACGGCCAATCATATCGACTGCACCGCAATGGTCTGCCTCGACGTGGGCGCATCGACCGGCGGTTTTACCGATTGCCTGCTGCAGCATGGTGCCGCCAAAGTATTTGCCGTGGATGTGGGATATGGCCAGCTGGCCTGGCCGCTGAGGCAGGATGACCGGGTGATCGTCATCGAACGGACCAACATCCGTAAGATAAATCCGGAAACCATCACCGAGCCCGTTGATCTGGTCACCATCGACACCTCGTTTATTTCGCTCAAGATCGTCGTCCCGGCCATCGTGCGGTTTCTGAAGCCCGGCGGACGCATCCTTGCCCTGATCAAACCCCAGTTCGAAGCCGGCAAAGGCCGGGTCGGCAAGGGGGGCGTGGTCAGAGACCCGGCCCTTCATGCTGAAATCATCGACGACCTGCGACGTTTCTTTTCCCGCCAGGCCATGGTCTGCGGACCGGTAATCCCCTCCCCTGTCCTGGGTCCCAAGGGAAACCGGGAGTTCATCATCCTGCTGCAACCATCGGGTGACCCATCCACCGGGGACAGGGACGAAAAATAGACAACCCGCCTGCCGGGCATATCGGAGAGAATTCCGCTTTCCACGGCAACCCCTTCGTCTGCCCCCGATCCGGCGCAATTTGCTGGAATTTATTTTATTCCCATGGCCGGTAATCAGGTTTTTGAACTTGATTTTTTCCGGCCTCCGATCTAATATTGCTGGCTTAAACCAAAATCTGCCGACCGTGCAGAAAATTCAATGGAGAGAGGAGCTTGAGTGGGCCAAATGAATGAAACCTTAAGAAATGTTGCCCTGGTTGCCCATGGGGGGTCGGGGAAAACCTCCCTTGCTGAAATCATGATAAACAAGGCCGGCATGACCACCCGCGTCGGACGCGTGGAAGACGGCAACACAGTGATGGATTTCGAACCGGAAGAACTCAAGCGGCAGGCCAGTCTTTCCAGCGGCTTTTTTCAACTGCCCTGGAAAAAACACACCATCAGTCTGATCGACACGCCCGGCGACCAGAACTTCATCTCGGACGCCAAGCTGTGCATGCAGGCGGCCGATACCGCCCTCATTCTTGTGGATGCCGTTGACGGCGTCAAGGTGCAGACCGAGCAGGTTAATGATTTCGCATCCGAATACGGACTGCCCTGTGCCATTTTCATCAACAAACTGGACCGTGAGCGTGCCGATTTCAGCCGCACCGTCGAGGATGCGGTCCAGTGTCTGTCGCCCAAGCCGATTATTCTTCAGCTTCCCATCGGTACCGAAGCGGATTTTAACGGCATCGTGGACCTGGTCGGGATGAAAGCATACCGCTACGACGACAGCGGCAACGCCACCCAGATTGACATCCCGGCCGACATGCAGGACATGGTGGAAACCGAGCGGGAAACCCTGATCGAAAATGTGGCCGAGGCTGACGACGCACTCATCGAACGCTACCTGGAAGGGGAGACCATTACCAACCAGGAACTCCGGGACACATTGAAGGAAGGGATCCTGTCCCGCACCTTCGCCCCCGTGCTTTGTGGCTCAGCCACCGGTAACATCGGCATCGACCTGCTCATGGATTTCATGGTCACCTGTCTGCCCTCACCCCTGGAAAGCCCACCCAGACAAGGGGTGAACCCGGCCAACGACGAGGCTACCGAACGGGCCGCGGATCCGGATGCGCCTTTTTCCGCATTTGTGATCAAGACCGTGGCCGATCCCTATGCCGGCCGGCTGACCATTTTCAAGGTGGTTTCCGGAAAGCTGGGCAGCGACGGCAATTTTTACAATTCGACCAAGGAAAACAAGGAGCGGTTCAATCAGCTGCTCACCATTGCCGGCAAAGAACAGAAGCCGGCGACGGAAGCCGGACCCGGATCCATTGTGGCCGTGGCCAAGCTCAAGGAGACCAAAACCGGTGACACGCTGTGCGACGACGGCAACAAGATCCGATATACCTGCGCCGACCCCATGCCGACCCTGATCTCCTTTGCCCTGGAATCCAAGGCCACCGGCGATGAGGACAAAATATACATTTCCCTGACCAAGCTTCTGGAAGAGGACACCGCCCTGAAGCTGGAGCGAAACGCGGAAACCAAGGAGATCCTGCTTTCCGGGCTGGGCCAGGTTCACATCGAGAGCACCATTGAAAAGCTCAAACGGAAGTTCAATGTCGACGTCCTGCTGAAAACGCCCAAAATTCCTTACCGGGAAACCATCAAGAAAAAGGTCCGCGTCCAGGGCAAACATAAAAAACAATCCGGGGGGCACGGCCAGTACGGCGACTGCTGGATTGTCATGGAGCCCCTCCCCCGCGGTTCCGGATTTGAATTCGTGGATGCGATCGTCGGCGGGGTGATCCCCAAAAACTACATTCCGGCCGTTGAAAAGGGCATCGTGGAGGCCTGCCAGAAAGGGCCGCTCATCGGCGCCCCCTGCGTGGATTTTCGCGCCACCGTGGATTTCGGCAGCTATCACGCCGTGGATTCCTCTGAAATGGCCTTCAAGGTCGCCGGTTCCCTGGCCTACAAGAAAGCCTGCGAAGAGGCCAAACCGGTTCTGCTGGAACCGATCATGAAGGTTACCGTGACCACCCCGGACGAATACATGGGCGACATTATGGGTGACATGAACAGCCGGCGCGGACGGGTTCTCGGCATGGATTCCGCCGGGAAAAACCAGGTCATCAATGCGGAAGTGCCGCTGGCCGAATTCCAGACCTATGCACCGGACCTGCGGTCCATGACCGGCGGCCGCGGTATGTACGCCATGGAGTTCCTGCGGTACGACGAGGTGCCGGCCCAGATCGCCAACAAAGTGATCGAACAGATCAAGGCCGAGCAGGAAGAGTAGCCGGCTTCGTCAAAAATTTAAAAACAGACATTTTTGTTTACAGGGGGAGGGCTGCGGCCCTCCCCCTTTCTGGTTGGCATGCCGGTACGTCAGGATTTGGGCCCGGGTGGGCCCGGCGCTGCCCCCGTCCTTTTCCGTTGACCGATTATGCCGTTCAGGGGCCTTGCGGCGGCGGGAATGGGATGCATTCCTTCGCCGGTGCGAAGCCGGACCAGAATGCCTCCCATGGGCTGGAAAACCATACCCGGTTTTTTGGCGAAATTTTTTTACCCATGGGACACTCAGGGGCGTGGAATCGCATGGAACGCCGGTTCGCCGGACAGGGGCGGGGCGGGGTCTCACTTCTATCCAGAAAACGCCATATTCCCCTGCCCTCTTCCATGGCCGTGCGCTGGGCATCGATCAGCGCTTTCATTTTAGCGGTATTCGGTGAACGGACCAGAACGTGGGCCAATCCGCGTTTCAGCAGTTCGGCATTCACGAACCGACCGTCACGTCGATACACATAAGCCAGGGTCCTGCCGTAACGATCCTTTTTGTCACGGTCGTAAACCAGCCGGAGCTGGTGTCCCTGGACCAGCCGGCGATTCAGGCAACGGGCTTCGCCCCCCATGGGTTCGGCCCCTTGGTGGCCATGGTCGGTTTCGGGCGTGTCGATGCCGATGTAGCGGACATGGCGGCCGTCCTGCAAAATGATGGTATCCCCGTCGGCCACCCACCGGACAGTGACCCAGGTGGCCGTTTCACAAAAGGCAACCGGGACGGCAAGCGTCAGCACGATCAGGCAAACGCCGTATGGGATGGCCTTTTTTAACGGGCCGGTCCGGTCGTTCATGGGGTCAGATCACAGACGTTAACGGCGCTTCGGTCGAGCATTCGCCCCAGGCCACCGTCCGGTGGCGGCACGAATCCCATTGTTTTTTCCCACACGTCCCGGTCTTCCATGCAGAAATAGAGGGTGACTTCCGGTGCCGCATCCCGAATCCAGGACGCCATCTGCTGGTACAGGGCGATGCGAAGCGGTTTGAAGTAGCGCATTTTATTGTCCAGACCGGTTATGAATTCACCATAGACAATTTTGGACGCCGGAAACCGCCGGGCAATCATCGGTTTGAGCGTTGGCATGAAGCGAAAGGTTCCCAGGCTGATCCAGACAATATTTTCAGCACGGATGCGCGCGAACAATTGTTTGACCACCTGGCGGTAATCGTCCTCACAATTTTTGTAGATCACCATCGGGTCGAAATGAAAGGCCAGGGGATATCCCCATTTCTGGCATTGTTCCGCTGCGTTCAGGCGTGCCTCCAGCGAGGCGGTGCGTCGTTCTTCAACTTTCATGACGGCCGGTGTGTTCAAGGACCAGGACAAAATGGTTTTTCGGCGGTGATGCAGTCCCTCGAGACCTTCAATGTTGACCGTCTTGGTTTTCAGTTCAAGCACCGCCTTGTCCTGGGCGGCAAAACGGGAGACCAGGTAATCGGTCAGGTCCGTCCAGGGCTCCCATATGAGGCTGTCGGTAAACTCCCCGGTTCCCACGCGGCTGACCGTCTTTTTCTGGGCGAAAAGATCGGTCAGTTCCCTGTCCAGATCTTCACGGTTTACGAAAAACTGAAGCAGCGGCGGATGGAAATAGCTCTGTAGAATGCAATAGGAGCAGTCCATGGTGCAAAAGGAGGCCACGTGGAGGATCTGGTAGTCGCAGCAGGTGTATTCACGGGTACCCGGACAGGGTTTCAAAAAGCCGCCTTTGTTGCGGGTCAGGAAGAGCACCTGCTTGCCCCGGGCGACCGGATCGGCTGCGCTGTTGATCCATTGATACAGCGAAACCGGGTCCTCGACAGGTTCGGCGGGCAGGCCGATCCGCCGGCACATCCGTCGGGTGTCGGGATGCGAGGCGATATGGGCGTCGACAAACAGTTTTTTCAGTATCACGGCGGTTTTTCTCACCATTTTTTAGAAATTGATCGATTAATATTTGAGTCTGGCATAGTAGGTCCGTTGCGAGGCGGTCAGGGCGTCTTTAAGTGTATAAATCCCTTTTTCGTTGAGGAGGGGGATCATTTTGAGGAACACCTCGCCGGTGGCGATGGCATCTCCAAGGGCATCGTGCCGCTGGGTCAGGGCCACGCCAAGCCGCCCGGCAATGGTATCCAGGGTATGATCATTGTGCGAGGCGTGGAGGAACGCCGACAGATGCATGGTGTCGAGTACCGGGTTTTCAAATCGAATTCCGGTCGTTTTTTCCTTCATCTGCAGCATTCGCATGTCAAAGGCGGCATTGTGAGCCACCAGGACGGTATTCTGGGCAAATCGGTGCAAAAAAGAGAGTGCTTTTTCGATTGGCGGTTTTCCAGCGAGCATCGCGTCATCGATACCGTGATATTTGAAGGATTCGGCGGGAACCGCCCGGCGGGGATCGACCAGCTGATTGATGGTTTCCGTATGCAGCAACCGGCCGTTGACCAGGCGGATGGCGCCGATGGAGATGATTTCATCGCCACCCCGCGGATCCAGTCCCGTGGTTTCCGTGTCGAACACGGTATAGGTCAGTTCACCGAGCATCCGGTTTTCCATTTCCGGGGTTTGACCGGCCTGGTTGAACAGGTCAAAATCGTAAAATTCCGGACGGCCTTTGGGCAGCAGGGTGACTTTGCGGATATCTTCCGGGGCCCCTTCCGAATGCACCATGGGGATAAACAGCCGGAGGCAGGTTTCCGTTCCGGAAGGATCTTCCGTATGCGGCCAGATTTCTGCATGATGATGTTCCAGCACCTCCTTCAAGGTCAGCGGATACCCGCCCTGTGATCCGGCCAGCGGACATTCATTCCACTGGCGCAGGGTTTCAATCTTTACCGGCTTCCCCTGCCAGATCAAATCTACCTGTACCAGATTCCCCGGTGCGGTCAACCGAATACGATCACAATCTGCCTGGCATTCTTTTTTCAGGCATTCGAGGACGAATTCCATGGCCAGAACCAGGGAAAAATGGTCCACCCGGATCATGCACCGTGCATCGCATTCAGCCACCTCGACCGTGAGATCGGCAATGGCCAGCGCCTCGTCCTTGAGGGTGGAAATGAAATCGGTGGCCAGGATCGGAGAAAGGGGCCAGCGGGATTTGGCATAGTTGCTGGTCCCCGTCAGTTCCGTTCTCAGCAGACGGCTCAATGACTGGGTTTCATCGGAGATGATGCCGAGGAACGCTTTTTTTTCGTCGGCCGCCATATCGGGGAATCGAATCATCAGATCAACGGTGGAGTGGATGGCGGCAATGGAAGAACGAAGGGATTTGGCCATGTTCTTCAAGTGCTGGTTCAGCCGGCCGGCATTCTCCAATTGATGGGTGATGTCTGAAAATATGAGAACGAAACCGGCAAAACGTTTATCCTCGTCCATGATGGGGAGGGTTTCCACACGGAGTTGCCGCCGGTTCCGGGTCACCACGACAAAGTGTGATGATTTGTTTGCTTTATCCTGATCCAGTTTGCGTTGAATATCTTTGAGCGCAAACTGGATCAGGTTTCTGTCAATCAGCGAATAGATGCTTCGGTGCAAGCCGATGAAGCCATCGGGCACCTCGCCGGCCGCGTCATCGTCCCGGTCCGGGACGTCCGGCCGTTGAACTTTGTTCAGCACCCGCTGTGCCTGGCGGTTGTACAACAAGATGCGACCGACCGTGTCACATATCAGCACGCCCTGGGTCAGCTCGGACATGATCGTCGCCAGAATGTTTTTTTCCGCTTCGGTTTTTGCCTTTGCCGATTCCACGGTCTGGTCAACCAGGTGCCTGGCGGCTTCATGCCGGTCCCCATAGGCGTTGATCAGCTCGGCAATGGCCGTCACCTCGCGGCTGCCGTCAATTTTCAGGCGATGGGCGGGGTTGACGGTGCTCATTACCCGGGTTTCTTCGATGAGCTGATTCAGGGGAATGATGTAGAAACGGAAAAACCAGTCCAGGGTAAACCCGAATGCCGCGAACAGGAATACACCGGTGCTGAAGAAGTACCAGAATTGCTCTTTGAAAAGGCGTATCAGCAAGACCTGCTCCGACGGGTTGAGCTGCCGCCAGAAAAGCACCGCCAGGGTCAGTGCAATCGCGGTGGTGAACGCCATGCAGACAATCGCGAACAGCCAGAATTTATTGTTCAGTCTCATCCGGAAAGAAGGTCTTTGACCTGCCTGACCACGTCGGCATTGGAAAAAGGTTTGGTGATGTAGGCGTCCGCCCCCAGCGTATTGCCCTTGGCGATATCCAGATCACGCGTCATGGCGGAAAGAAATACCACTTTGATGGTTTTTCGGCGGGGGTCCGCTTTCACGTTCTGGCAGACCTGAAAACCGTCAACGGCAGGCAGCATGACATCCAGTAAAACCAGATCGGGTTCGAACTCGTCAATCACGGCCAGTGCATCTTCACCGCTGTGGACGACCATGACCTCGAACTGATTCTGTTCCATCAGGAACTTCAACGGAACGGTGATACTCGGCTCGTCATCGACAATGAGAATTTTGTTGGCCATAGTAATCCATATCCACGATTTGACAGGATTTCAAGAACACAATGGTTTGCGACGGTTATTCTCCGAACGGAGCATCCGATGGATGTTTGAATGCAGAAGGTGATTGCGGCCGTTGCGGTACCGCGGCAGAAATAGACCGCCAGGTCACGAAGCTGCCGACCATACCGCAACGCATCGCCGTCAATCCGACACGTTACAATGACAGCAGCGGTGATGCGATGAGTTCCATAAAAACGTAGGTTAAAAAGGAGATGACAGCGACAATAACGCCGGTTACGTAAATGTGGTTCAGCTTGTGTTTGTTTTTGTCCTTCGCATGGTAATAAACCGCGCTGGCACAGTGCTCACACCAGGCGCGGTCACGGCTTGAAGTGAAGGTGTGGCCGCACTGGCAGGTAACCTGTTTGGGTTTTAGTGACATGGTGCCGTCCTTTGTCCTTTTGAGGTGAAGCTTCGGCTTTTCAATGGCGGCGCAAGGAGGCGGACCCCCTTGTGCCGCCGGTCAATTCCGGGTGTCCGGGCACCGTCATCCGGTGCCCGGACCTGTCACCCGCTGCCTGTGCCTATCCGAACAGTCCCCATCCGAAGGATGCCGTCCACAGGATGGAGAATGCGACCAGTATAATCATCCACAGATCTTCTCTTTTCATGGTTGATGCCTCCTTTTCGAATTAAGATCTCATCAGGCTTCTTTAACGACGATGTTGGTTTCCTTTTCAGCCCGTTCGATCTGGACCTCGTTGGTGGTGGCCATTTCCGCCTTGAAGCAAAGGGCCCACATCATCACGATACCCAGGATCCACCAGGCGATCTGCCAGGACCACAATGGTGTAAAACCGGCAAAGGAGAAGGCTTTGTTGCCCAGGATGCAGGCGGGGCCGATGGCGAAGAAATACCAGATGGGCGTGGCAATCTTCATGACGCTGCGCCACTGCTTGCCCGATGCACTGGGCTCATCGATATCGTCGAGGAAGGTGCGCACTTCTGCCTGGCGCTTGGCCGTTTCTTCGTCATCCTTGATACCGAAGCCTTTGCAGAGATACGCAACCACGAGCCCACTGGCGGTACCCCAGAAGGCGCAGTGCATGGAAAGGGGGTTGGGCCAGATTTTGTAGGTGAGGAACACGGCGATCATGCCGGTCAGTACCCCCAGGACGGCACCAACCCTCGGGAACTTGAAGCCCCAGATCACGCCCAGCAACAGGACGTACATGACGAATCCGAAGGCCGTGGCCAGCGCCCCGAGAATAACCAGCGCCGCCTTGGATGTCATGCCCACGGTCAGTGCCAGGATGGTGAGGACGGTGGCGAACACGCGGTTCATCCAGATCTGTTCCGCATGGCTGGCCTGCTGGTTGCGGATGTAGCGCCAGTAAACGTCGCGCAGCAGGATGGATCCACCGGTGCCGATGTACGGGGCCGCCGTGGAGTGAATGGCCGCGATGGCACCCATGAAAACAACGCCCAGCATGAAGGGGGGCAAAAAGTTTTTCATCAGTGTGGGTACAACCGTCGCCTGGTTGATGTCGGCAAAGGCCGGGTTTCCGGCCAGTTCGAGCACCTTGGCGCCCATTCCCTGGAATGCGGTGAAAAAGAACAGGGCAAAGCCGACCACGAAAGTGGACATGAAGGCTTGCTGCCAGGCCAGCGGTTTGGGGGATTTGATGCCGAAGGTCCACATGGTGAAAGCGGGCGAACTTTGAATGCCCATCAGTGCGAACATGTACGTCAGGACCATGACCGCCGTCCATGCGGATTCACCCGGTGCGCCGCCCAGGTAGTCCACCGTGTTGATCACGCGGGGCACTTCCAGAAGCTTGGCATCCAGTGCATGCACCGCTTTCGAGAAACCGGTCCAGCCGCCGAATTCCGGTGCGGTGATGACGAAAAAGCCGAGGATGATGATACCACCCACCAGCAGTACAAACTGAATAACGCCGACCCAGGTGGAGGCCTTCAACCCGCCGGTGCATACATAGAACCAGACGATGAATGCCATGAAGATGGCACCGAAGGTCACCGGTACCCCGGCGATGACGTTGAACAGGGCCGCAGAGGCCATCAACTGGACGGCCGAGTAAAAAATGGAGTAGAGAACCGCGGTGAGTACGACCAGGAACCGCAGCGGTTCAGAGTTGTAGTAATAGGCGTACATGTCGCCCGGCGTGATGAAGCCGTAGCGCTTGCCCATCAGCCAGGTCCGTTTGGAGAAGAAGGTGCCGGTGATGGGAATGGTGAGTACGTAAAACGATGCAAACGCATAGGCCAGGCCGTCCCGCCAGATCAGGCCCGGATGGCCGATGAAGGTCCATCCCGAAAACGACGCCGCCGTTGCCGCCAGCAGGAAGGCGAAAAAGGGAATGGACCGTCCGGCGATGGCGTAGCCGGAAGATGTCTTTTCCGTAAAATACCCTTTAAGCCCCCAATAAAAACAGTAGATGATGTAAAGACCCAACATGATATAAACCCACGTGGTTCCACCCATAATAGTTCCTCCTGTGCCTTTTCGTCAATGAAGTTGACCGGCCGCCAAAAAGGTTATCGATTCCCCCGATCGTTCAGGGTCTCCCATCACCTCCTTTCATGGCCCCTTCGGTCCGGGGCGAAGGAGACCTCCGACCCGGACCGTTTGGTTTGAAAGTTATTTTTTGACCATTTCCTTGATCTCTTCGACGATTTCGGGGTTGGCCAGGGTCATGACGTCACCCACGTCGCGGTTGTTGGACAGGGCCCCCAGCACGCGCCGCATGATTTTGCCGGAACGGGTTTTGGGCATGTCCTTGACGATCCAGACCTTGCGCGGCTTGGCGATTTTTCCGATCTCGTTGCAAATCGCGTCGGAGATTTTCTTGGCCATTTCGTCGCTGGCATCGAAGCCCGGTTTGAGGGCTATGTACAGATCCGGTTCTTTCCCCTTGATCTCGTGATTGACCGGCACCACGGCAGCTTCGGCGACTTCCTGGACGACCAGGGCCGCCGACTCGATCTCCTTGGTTCCCAGGCGGTGCCCGGACACGTTGATGACGTCGTCGATGCGGCCCAGGATCCGGAAGTAGCCGTCTTCGGCCTCAACGGCGGCATCGCCGGTCAGGTAGGGCCAGTCCCGCCAGTCGGTGCTTTTGGGATCCTTGCAGTAGCGGGCGAAATAAGTGTCGACGAAGCGTTCCCGGTCGCCCCAGATGGTCATGAACATGCCCGGCCAGGGGTTCTGGATGCAGATGTTGCCGGCTTTTCCGGCACCCCGGGCAACGACATTGCCGTCATCATCGTAGATGATGGGATGGATTCCCGGCATGCCCGGTCCGGCGCTGCCCGGTTTCATGGGGGTGATGGCCGGCAGGGTGCTGCACAGGAATCCGCCGGTTTCCGTCTGCCACCAGGTGTCCACGATGATGGCTTCACCTTTGCCCACTTCCTTGTGGTACCACTTCCACACTTCCGGCTCGATGGGTTCGCCCACGGTGGTCATGTGCTTGAAATGGTAGTTGTATTTGGCCGGTTCGTCCGGGCCGATTTTCCTCAGGGCGCGGATGGCCGTGGGGGCCGTGTGGAAGATGTTCACATCCAGGTCCTGGGCGATGCGCCAGGAGCGTCCGGCATCCGGATAGGTGGGCACCCCTTCGTACATGACCGTCGAGGCGCAGTTGGCCAGGGGACCGTAGACGATATAGGAGTGGCCGGTGATCCAGCCGATGTCGGCCATGCACCAGTAAACGTCTTCGGGATGGATATCCTGAACGTATTTGGACGTTCCGGTGACGTAGGAGAGATAGCCGCCGGTGCCGTGCTGGCAGCCCTTGGGTTTGCCGGTGGTCCCGCTGGTGTACATGAGGAAGAGCGGATCCTCGGAGTTCATGCGCTCCGGTTCGACCCGCGCGCCGTAGTAGTTTTTGAGCAGGTCATTGACGAAGAAATCGCGCCCGTCAACCATCGGTGTATCAGCGGAGTACTTGCCGGCGTACCGCTGCCAGACCAGCACCTTGTCCACTTTCTGGCCGTCCTTGGCGGCATGTTCGACTGCCACATCGGCATTCTGCTTGTGGTCGAGGAGCGTACCGCTGCGGTAGTAGGCATCCATTGTGATGAGGACGTTGCTGCCCGAGTCGACGATCCGGTCGGCGCAGGCGGTGCCGCTGAATCCGCCGAACACCTGGGAGTGGATCACGCCCAGCCGGGCGCAGGCCAGCATGGTGATGGGCAGTTCAGGGACCATGGGCATATGCAGGGTGACGCGGTCGCCGCGCTTCAATCCGGCAAAATCCCTGAGCAGGGCGGCGAATTCGTTCACGCGGACATAGAGTTCCTGGTAGGTGATGTGTTCGTATTTTTCTTCAAGCGGTTCGGGAACGAAGTGAATGGCGGTCTTGTTTTTGTTATCTTTCAGGTGACGGTCAACACAGTTGTAGCTGGCGTTGATCTTGCCGCCCTTGAACCATTTGAAGCAGGGCGCGTCGCTGGTATCCAGGATCTCATCCCAGTATTCGTACCAATCCAGCAGATCGGCGTATTCCTTGAAACAGTTGGGGAAATTGTCCAGGCTGAACCGATCGTAGATGCCTTTGTCCGACATGTTAGCCTGGGCGATAAAATCCGTCGACGGATAATAGTATCCTTCTTCCTGCCAGTGTACGGCAATTTGAGCCTCTGATGTTTCGACAACTTCTTTTTCTGCCATGGGTCACTTTCCTCCAATTAAAGTTGAAGTTTCAGTCGGATTGCTTTTTGCTCGGCTTCTTTTCAATGCCTTTCTGGTACCTAGTTTCCCCTGCGCCCCAGGCGTGGTGATCGATTGGTGCGGCTGAAGGCATTCGAAAGAAGTTCCCTCCCCCGGTTTGATCCCCCCTTTCACGATTCCGTTAAATGTTGTCATCGATTGAGCAAAAGGCTGGTGCGCCGTTTAATTACGCAGAATTCCACGGGAAAAAATTTCAAAGGCCGTGTCGAAGGTTTCCTTTAAGTAATCCTTCTGGCCATTGATGATTTTTTTGCTGGTTTCCCAAAGCACGATGCCTGAAAAAAGTGACCAGAGGATGTCGGCAATGGCCGTCGGATGCTTGTCGACAAAAATATTCCTGCGGATGCCGTCTTCGAATATATTGGCCATGACTTTCAGGGAATTCCGGCTAAGGGATTCAATCTGTTTGAGGAGATCGGCAGAAAGATTTTTCAGCGTTTCACTGGATTGCATATGAAACATGTTGATAAGGATGAGCGGGTCGAATTCGTAGACATCGTACATGGCCTCCTTCAGGGCGTTGAGGCGCTGGGCCGCATCGGTAAACGGTTCGGCATTGACGTGCTCCAGGCGGATCATGAGATATTGAAGGATTCGAAGGGAGAGGGAGGCGTAGAGCTCATCCTTGTTCTTGAAGTAGAGATAAAGGGTTCCGGGGCTCAACTCCGCTTCTTTGGCGATGTCTTCCATCGTTGCCTTGCTGAAGCCTTTGTCGGTAAACACCCGTTTGGCGGCAACCATGATCTGTTGTCTGCGACGTTCCCGTTCCCTTTCTTTTCTTTCTCTAATCCCCATATTTAATGAATTCCATTTATTTCTTATACGAGGTTACATATCTTGCATGATATTTGTCAAGTATTAATTGTTCAATTTATCAATTTAGAACCATATTTTTTATCTGTTTTTATTAACCGCCGTGCAGTTCTTTGGGAACGTCCATCAAATCAGATATAAAATTATATTATAACGGTAGGTTATTCACCTTTGGCGATGATGCGGACCGGCCACGGCCTGCCGCGGGAAGAGAAGATGGCTGCACCGGGAAAGGCCGTGCGCATGCGCGGGAAGGGGGTATATTAAGCGAAGAGACGACAAACGGCCATCGTGCCGGATCACCACTTCGTTTCCGGGAGCACTGAACGGTGCCCCCTGGCGTCACCATAGCTATTCGGGAAGCAGGGCGGGATGCCGGACTATTTTATCCAATTCAGGTTGCAGGCTTTTCAACTGCTGCCGGGAATCGATGCGTAATGACAGGCGATAGGTATTCCCTTCAAAAAAACGCGGCGGCTGCAGCTGGATGCGGGGATCCAGCCTGAGGGATTTCAGATTCCGGTGGTACAGCGCTTCAGCCTCGCTTAACTCGGGATAACGCCTGGTTTTAAGCAACCCTCTCAATTCGCCGACCTTTTGTGGCGCCGGCATGTTTTCGTTGCCGGTGATCGCTGCAATATCATCCTGCGCCATCAACCGGACAATGGGAATATCGTCCCGGAGAGAAATTTCGGAAATCAGGTCCACCAGTTCCCGCTGGACATTCAGTCCGGTGGTAAGCGTCCGGAACAGGCTGCAGAGTGCCCCGGCATCGTCTTCGTTCAATTGGATGAGCTGGAGGGCAACGGGAAGCGCGATACTGCCTTCGAGCAGTGCGTTCTGCATGGATGCCGGCATGTCGGCAACCGGCATGATCCGGTCCATGGCGGTATGGCTGCTGGGCAATCCGGCAGACGCAATAATTTCCTGCCCGTCTGATGACCCTTCGGCACACCGTCGGACCAATGCATAGGCACGGGATTGTTCGACGATGTTCAGCGGTCGTTGCCAGGAATTATCGCTGATGGCGATCCGGGCGCATGTGAGGGGTGACGCGTCGGACCGGAGTATCCGGGCCGGAATAGCGGACATGTTCAAGGCGGCACACGCGGCAATCCGTCGGAATCCGCCGACCACCACGTGGCCGCAACCCTTTTTCAGGAGTATCGGCGGCTGCAGCAGCCCAATGGCGCCGATTGACAGCGCCAGTCCGGTTTCGTCGGCGGTGGTGGTGATTTTATAGGTGTGGTCACCCGTTTCGATCTGATCGACCGAAACGGGGCTGATCTCATAGTCCATGTCGGTCGTCGGAAATAAGCGTCAGGGCTTCAACGTATTTGGCACGCGTATTGTCTATGACCGCCTGGGGAAGCGGGGGACCGGGGGGGGTTTTATCCCAATCCAGTGACAGCAGGTAGTCACGCAGATATTGTTTGTCGAAGCTTTTCTGAGATCCTCCCGGAGCATAGGTGGCATCCGGCCAGAACCGGGAGGAATCCGGGGTCAACACCTCATCGATCAGGATCAACCGATCGTCTACCATACCGAATTCGAATTTGGTGTCAGCAATGAGGATCCCCTTTTCAGCCGCAATGCCGGCACCTTTTTTATATATGGCCAGTGACAGGTCGCGGACCTGTTCTGCCAGCGGTGCGCCGATGCGCCTGACCATCTCGTCGAAATCAATATTGATGTCATGTTTACCCAGCTCTTCTTTGGTCGAGGGGGTAAAGATCGGTTCCGGCAGCCGGTCGGATTCGACCAGCCCTTCCGGCAGGCGGATTCCGCATACCGTGCCGTCCTTGAGGTAGGATTTCCAGCCGGATCCGGTGATATAGCCGCGGACCACGCACTCTACCGGAAGGGGCCGGGCTTTTTTGACGAGGATGCTGCGCCCCTCGAGATCCGCCGCATAGGGTTGGCAGGACGCGGGATACCGGGAAACGTCAGCGGTGATCACATGGTTGTCCACCAGCGGGGCCATGATGTTGAACCAGAAAAGAGATATCTGGGTGAGTACGATGCCCTTGTCCGGAATCGGATCGGGCAGAACCACATCAAAAGCGGACATCCGGTCCGTGGCCACCATCAGATAGGCATCGCCGATGTCATACATGTCTCTGACCTTGCCTCGCTGGAGCAGTTTCAGAGTGGGGAAATCCGTTTCGCGAACAACATGTGTCATGTCCTGTTTTCCTTTTCTCATCCAGGCCGCAAAGCTTCGGGCGCGCGCCCTTTTCGGCCGGAGGGGTTGTGGATCATGCGTTGGCGGACAGGGCGTTGAAGGCATCGATGTAGCGGCGCAGGGTAGCCAGGGAAGCGTCTTCAATCACCAGAAACTGAATGCCGGACTGGTATCGGCCGGATTCGGCGGTCCGGGTAAAAATAACCTTGCCACGAATGGTCACCATGTCTTCCTTGAGCCCCACGACGACGTCAACGGTATCGTTCTCGCCGAATGCGACGTGGGTTTCCAGCATGATCCCCGATTCGGAGACGTTGATCGTGCGCCCCATTCCCTGCATCAACTGTTTATCGTTTTTATCCAGATGCACATAGTTGAGCAGGTAAATGGAGTCCACTCTGGAATGTTTTCTTTTTTCGTTCATTGGGGGTCTCCCGATGCTAAGTGTTGCCGAATTCGTAAAAAAGCCGATATCTGCGTCGCGCTTCCTCCCTCGTCACTTCGGCTTACCGTCACGTCAGTAGGCCGCATTCCTCGGGATTCCCGAGCCTTCCCGTCCCGCTTGGCGTTTAGCGGGAGAGATCCCGGCTTTTTTACGAACCCGTCAAAAATGTAGCTTACTGCGCCTCCATCAGGTGTTGCCGATGACGGATAGGGCCATTCAACCGCCTTGCTGGACCTTTGAATCCCTGGGTGCCGCTATTTTTGCCGTCCGGGCGTTGCAGACCATGTCCGCGGTGACGGTCATGCAGGTCGCCATATTGTCCACAATATTTTTGAATGTCGCCGAAAGCCGGTTGTATTCATTTTGCAGGGACACGGCTTCGATTTTGGCGATCTTGATATTTTCCGAGCTGTAAATGGCGGCCCCTTCCGGTTCCTGTCCCAGATGCAGGAAAGGTACATTGCCAAAAAAATCGCCCTTGTAAAGATGGCACAGCACGACCGGACCGTTTTCGGTGTTCCGCACCACGGATGCCCGCCCCTGCTTGACCACGTATAGCTGCTGCTCATCGGATTTTCCCTGCCGGATAAGCACTTTTTTATCTTTCAGGATCTCGTTCGTCTGAACCTTTCCATCATGATACTCCACGATGCGGTCGGTCAGCTGTTTCAGTCGTTTGTCCAGGCTGGTGAGAAAGGTCCTGAATTCCAGTGACATGCCGGCATACTCCTGAGCCAGGCGCTGGGAATCCAGAACGCCGAGCTGAACATTGCCGACCGCTACGGCAGTGGCGGTGCGAATGTGCCCCTGCAGCAGAAATGAGGCCATGCTGCCGATAAAGGAACCGTCGCCGATGCGGATAATGGGAATGGTGCCCGACGCCACCTCCTTGACGATGTCGACAACGCCCTCCAGGATGACCCAGATCCAGCTGCCGTGTTTTCCCTCTTCAACGATATGCTCACCATCGAAGAAGTCCTCTTCATCGACGACGTACATGTAATCCACGAGGGGACCTTTGACAATTGCCGTTGCCGGGAGGGTGTGCTTCATATCGGCGTTCCTGTCCGCAGTGGCGGCCGGCCCGACTTTTTTGGTGTGACCGTCATCCAGAAGTTTCATCCCTTCCAAAATGATTCCCATGCGGCTTTTGGTGATTCGTTTTTCGGCCAGTATGGCCTCCCGGGTGAATTCAAAGGATCCGTCCGCCCAGCCGAAAAGGGAGTAGAGGGCATCGAGTCCGTCGGCATCCCCGTTTTGGGCATTGACCGGATTTCCCTCGATAAAATAGATAAACCCGGGATCCGGCGCATAGCGGCTGATCAGCCGGAGAACACCCGTACTTCCGCTTGAACCGAGCAGCTGGATGATATCTCCCAGCGAAAGGAAACCCAGGCTTCCCGATAACACCACGCTTTCATTCATCTCCAGGACCGGCCTCTATTTTGCCCATTTGAATTCTTTTTGCAGCGATTTCAGTGTTTCCATCAGGCACGCCTTCAGTGTCACCCCCACCCCGGTGCCTTTGACGGCACTGCCCGGAAAAGACGGTACCTTCAACTGACGGTTCAGGTCCCGTTCCATCTGTTCGACGGACATGAGCGGAATGCCTTCGTCCGCAAGGTCCCTTTTGTTGTACTGGATGATCAGGGGCACCTTGAAAATACTTTTGCCATATTCTTTGAGGTTCGTCTGAAGGTCTTTCAGTGAGATCATATTTTTTTCCCGCCGGACTTCCAGCGAATCCGCCACAAAAACGATTCCGTCCACACCACGCAATACCAGTTTCCGGGTCGAGCTGTACTTCACCTGGCCGGGTACGGTGTAGAGTTGCACCCGTATGTCGCAGCCCTTTATTTTCCCGAGGCCCATGGGTAAAAAATCAAAAAACAGGGTCCGGTCCCCCTCGGTGTTGATGGAGACCATCTCTCCGGTCACCTGTTTTTTGTATGATTTGAAGACATATTCGAGATTCGTTGTTTTTCCGCATCGACCTGGCCCATAGTACACGACCTTACATTCGATTTCCCTTTTTTTCAGGTTGAAAATGGCCATAAAGAATTTCCTTAGCTGTTAAAATGAAGAAAGCGCTGGAGCCCTTGTTAAGCCGCAATACGGTGTCCACCGTCAAAGACCGCTGCATTCATAACTTGTCAAGTGCTGGTCACTTTTAGATCGAGGCAAAAATCACCCTGTTTCGGGCCGGCATCGATTTGGGTTTTGTTGGCGATGGTGGCCGTCCCTTTGAACATGGCAATGGGAGAGTAAAACTGGATGTCCTCCAGTTTTTCACCGTTTTCGAGATCTTCGATCAAGCCCCTGTCCTTTTTTGAGATGATCAGGCTCAGCATGTCGCCGGATTGGAAATTGACATCGAATTCGACCATCTTTCCTTTCTGGACGCCATTGGTAAACGTAATGCCGATGGACGTGATATCCAGTATTTCCTCTTCGGGTTCGGGCATGCTGAACTCAATACCGCCGGAATCGGCCTGGCCATCGATTTCGTCCCTTTCGCCGACCGGAATGGGCAGGGGCGTGTCGATGCCTTTCTGGTCCAGAACCGATTGAAGATAGGTCCGGATGGCTTCCAACTGGTTGGCGCTGAACAGGTCCCCGGCAAACCACTGGTTGTACTGGTCGATGGCATCCTCCACAGAAGCGATGGCCATCTTGCACCGGATGATGTTTTTTCCCGCATCCACCCGGTAGACGTCATCTTTCAACAGGGCCGTCAGTTCGACGATGGCCCGCTCAAACTGCCCGAACCGGGCCAGGGCGACCGCCTTCTGAAGATCGTTTTCACCGAATAGGTTCTTGATCAGGTTCTGGCCTTTTTCAGACAGTTCCGGTGAAGCGGGGCCGGTTTCCACTTTTTCGGTCTTCTTTTCCAAAGATCGAACCTTGAGCGAAATGGCCTTCAGCAGGCTTTCCTTGTTTTTGAGCCGGTGGATTTTCTGAATCATGGCCGAGGCTGCGATGTATTTTTCTTTTGCTTCGGGAAAGAGTCCCTGGGAGCGGTAGAGTTCGGCTTCACTCAACAGGGATTTAATTTGCAGGCTGATATCCATTCACGATCCTGTACTTCGCTGACAGTCTATCAGAAGTGGTGCGGACCATCGCGTGTCGGAGTTGACGTTTTGCTGAAAAAAAGGAGGGATCGCTCACTCCGTTTTCTTTTTTCACCCCCTTGGGCGTGAAATGATTCCCAATGAACCTAACATTTTGTCACCAATGGTGTTTTATCCTGTTTGCCCTTTTATTGTCAACATTTGAGAACTAACTATTTATAAAACAAACATATTGACATTGGCCGGGGGTGTGCTATCAAGTTTCCTCTTACTCCTTTTCCCTGTTTGAAAAAATCCGCATACTAACCCCTTAATTGCAAAAGGAGCACGTTATGGACAAAAAAGTTACGGTTGTCGGCGCCGGAAACGTTGGTGCCACGGCTGCCCAGCGGCTGGCTGAAAAAGAGCTTTGCGATGTAGTGCTCGTGGACATTGTCGAAGGTGTCCCCCAAGGCAAGGCACTGGACCTGACAGAGGCCGCTCCCGTCGAGAAACATGATGCCAAACTGACCGGAACCAACGGTTATGAAGAAACGGCGGGTTCCGACATCGTTATCATTACCGCCGGTATCCCCCGCAAACCGGGGATGAGCCGGGACGACCTGATCAGCACCAACGCGGGCATCATCAAAAGCGTCACCCGGGAGATCGCCAAACATTCTCCGGAGGCGGTTCTGATTATTGTCAGCAACCCGCTGGATGCCATGTGCCACGTGGCCTATGAGGCATCCGGATTTCCCAAGAACCGGGTTCTGGGTATGGCTGGTGTGCTCGATTCCGCCCGTTTCCGGGCCTTCATTGCCATGGAACTCGACGTGTCCGTCGAAAATACCCACGCCTTCGTCCTGGGCGGCCATGGCGATACCATGGTTCCCCTGCCCCGCTACTCCACCGTGGCCGGAATTCCCATTACCGAACTGATGACCAAGGAACGCATCGATGAACTGGTGAAACGCACCGCCAATGGCGGCGCCGAGATTGTCAGCCTGCTGAAAACCGGCAGTGCCTATTACGCGCCGGCTTCCGCGGCCGTTGAGATGGCGGAATCCATCCTGAAAGACAAGAAAAAAGTGCTGCCCTGTGCCGCCTATCTCCAGGGTGAATACGGCATCAACGACCTCTTTATCGGCGTACCGGTCAAACTGGGGAAAAACGGTATGGAGCAGGTTATCGAAATTACCCTGACCGATGATGAAAAGGCGGCGCTGATGAAATCGGCCGATGCCGTCCAGGGGCTGAAAGACGATCTGGCCAAACTGGGCTGATGTCCATCCGGAAACAGCATCTTGCGGCCCGGATCTTCGTTCTCGCATTTTTGAAAATCCTCGACGCAGCGTTGCTACGCCAGCGGTTTCCAAAACGCTGCGGCCTCGATCGGAACGCCCAGCCTGAATGTCTGAAAGAACATGACACGCATTGATGGCTCGGGGAAAAAACCGGGCGAATTCATCAGTCGCAAGATAACGATCTTTTGATGGCTTCGGCCAGATTTTTATTGATACCGGGCAGTTCACTGAGTTCATGGACAGTGGCTGCCCGGATTTTTTTTATGCTTCCAAAATGTTTGAGCAGCGTGGCTTTCCGTTTGGGGCCCACCCCGGGAACCGCGTCCAGGGCGGATCGCACCGTCGCCCGGGTGCGTTGTTTGCGTTGAAAGGTGATCGCAAAGCGATGGGCTTCGTCACGAATTTGCTGAAGCATCAGCAGCAGCCGGCCATCTGAACCCAGACCAACGGGATTGGACCGGTTGGGCAGATAGATTTTATCCGCGGTTTCTTTTTTCTCCGCATCTTTCTTGGCAATCCCGGCCACGGCAAATCGCCCGCTCAAACCCAGTTGCGCCAGCACGGCCATGGCGATGTTCACCTGCCCCTTCCCGCCGTCCACCAGCAGCAGGTCGGGTTCGGGGTTGGCCGGGCCGATCTTTCCGTATCGTCTGGCCAGGACTTCGGACATGCTGGCGTAGTCATCCGGAGAAGCGACCGTTCGGATCGCGTACCTGCGGTAGCCGGCTTTGTGGGGGCGGCCGTTGACAAAAACCACCATGGCGGACACCGGATTCGTACCGGCCAGGTTGGAATTGTCAAAACACTCGATTCGCAACGGCTTGCGGTCCATACGAAGGCGCCGTTTCAAGGCGTCGAGTACGGCGGCTTCGCCCGTGGATTTCTGAATCCGTTCACGAAGCGTATTTTTCGCATTGGCTTCGGCCATTTCAAGGAGGCGCCGTTTTTCCCCCCGCCTGGGATGTCGGATCCTCACGCGCCGTTTCTTCCATCCGGACAAGGTTTCTTCGAGCAGGGAGGAATTTTCCGGCAATCGGGGCACCAGCACCTCGACGGGAATGTTGTGGGCCTGGTGGTAATACTGCACCAGAAACTGGGCCACCAGTTCGCCCTTTTCGGCGGCCGCATGGGTCAGTTCAAAATGCCGGACCCCCTGGAGAAAACCGCGGCGAAGGGTCATCACCGTCAGGATGCTGAAATCGCTGCTGCCACTGGTGCCGATCACATCCCGGTCCAGAAAGTCGGTGGTTACGGTAACCTGACGTTCCAGGGTTTTTTCCAGGGCGACCATGCGGTCGCGCAGCACCGCCGCCGTTTCGAAATCCTGTGCAGCGGACGCCTTGAACATATGCCGGCGCACCCGCTTGATCAATTCGGGGGTACGCCCCTTTAAAAACAGGATCACTTCTTTGACGATGGCGCGGTACGCGGCGGGATCCACGGACAGGCAGCAGGGCGCCAGACAGTGGCCCATCTGGTGGTGGATGCACGGTCGCGACCGGTGGCTCAGGGTTCGATCGCTGCATTTTCTCAAGGGGAAGGTTTTGTTGATCAATTTGACGGTCTGCCGCACGGCGAGGGCCGAAGAAAACGGTCCGAAATACACGGCGCCGTCCCGGGGTGTCCGGCGGACGATTTCGATTTTCGGATAGGTGGTTTTGACGTTGATGCGGATGGAGGGGTAGCGTTTATCGTCCTTGAGGACCACATTGAATCGTGGCCGGTGTCGTTTGATCAGGTTGGATTCAAGAATCAGGGCCTCTTTTTCGGAAGCCGTCACCACGGTTTCAATGTCGGCCACCCGCGCAACCATCAGGGCCGTCTTGGCACTGTGCTGGTCCTGTCGCTGGAAATAGGACGACAGCCGTTTTTTAAGATTGATGGCTTTGCCCACATATATGATTTTCCCGCGGCTGTCCTTCATCAAATAGACGCCGGGGCTTTCGCTGGCGCCCTTGATGAGTTCGACAAACCGGGTCGATGAATCCGGCTGGGTTGAGGGTTTTTCCATGGGCGGTCACCAACGGTTGACGGCTTCGTAAAAAGTCACATTTCAGGCAGTTTTGTAAAAAGTTCGAGATCAAGGTTTGCGAATCCCGAAAAATGAGGCGTACTTATGGTACGCCGCAGTGACCAGGGATCAAGCGTAAGGCAGATATCGGACTTTTTACGGAACTGTCAACGGTTACGACTCAAACAACATCCGTTTCCTCAGCGCCTTGATCCGGTCCCGGATCCGGGCCGCCTGTTCAAAGGCCAGTTCCTTGGCCGCCGCCTGCATTTGTGCTTCCAGATCAAGAATCGCGGACTCGATATTGTCGACGGGGCCATAGGCAGCCGGCGCTTCGGCGACCTGTGCCGGTTCGGTCTCGGCCGGTTCGTAGGCCATGTCGAAAATGTCCGTGATGGCTTTATGGACGGTTTTCGGGGTGATGTGGTGTTTTCGATTATACCGCTGCTGAATGGTCCGCCGCCGGCTGGTTTCTTCGATGGCCTGCCGCATGGAAGCGGTTATCCGGTCGGCATAAAGGATGACCGTGCCGTTGACGTTTCTGGCTGCACGGCCGCACGTCTGGATCAGAGAGCGCGCGGACCTCAGAAAGCCTTCCTTGTCCGCATCGAGGATCGCCGCCAGGGACACCTCGGGAATATCCAGCCCTTCGCGCAGCAGATTGATGCCGATCAGGGCGTCGAATTTGCCCACCCGCAGGTCCCGGATAATGTCCATGCGTTCCATGGTGGAAATATCGGAATGCAGGTATCGCACGGCCAGCCCCAGATCCGTATAATACTCGGTGAGGTCTTCGGCCATCCGTTTGGTCAGGGTGGTCACCAGAATCCGTTCCCCGCGCTGCTGCCGGTCACGAATCTCCCCATACAGGTCATCCACCTGGTGACGCGCAGGGCGCACATGTATTTTCGGGTCGATGAGACCGGTGGGCCGAACGATCTGCTCCACCACCTGTCCTTCGGCGGCCGCCAGTTCATAGTCAGCCGGTGTGGCCGACACATAGACGATCTGGTGGATTCGCCGGGACCATTCGTCGAATTTCAGCGGCCGGTTGTCCAGGGCCGACGGCAACCGGAATCCATAGTTGACCAGGGTTGTCTTGCGGGACCGGTCCCCTTTGTACATGGCCCGAATCTGAGATACGGCGATATGACTCTCATCCACGAAGACGAGAAAATCCTTGGGGAAATAATCCAGCAGTGTCGGCGGCGGCTGGCCAGGCAAGCGTCCGGTCAGATGCCGGGAATAGTTCTCAATACCGTTGCAGTAGCCGATCTCCTGAATCATTTCCAGATCGAAGCGGGTGCGTTCTTCAATGCGCTGGGCTTCGATCAGTTTGTTTTCATCGCGAAAGAAATCGACACGGCCCTTGAGTTCCTCGACGATGGTCCGGGTGGCGCGCTCCAGGGTCGCCCGGCGGGTGACGTAGTGGCTGGCCGGGAACAGGGTCACCTTGTCCAGGTGTCCCATCGTGGTCCCTTTGAGCGGATCGAATTCGAAGATATTCTCGATCTCATCACCAAAATAATCGATCCGGATCGCCTTGTCCTCCTCGTAGGCGGGAAAGATTTCAACGCGGTCGCCACGCACCCGGAAAACCCCGCGGTGGAAATCCATATCGTTTCGCTGGTAATGGATCGACACCAGCTGGTAGAGCAATCGTTCCCGCGGCAGATCCATGCCGGCCTCGATGTCGATGCGCATGGAAAGGTAATCTTCCGGCGCCCCCAGGCCGAAAATGCACGACACGCTGGCCACGACCACCACGTCGGTTCGCGACAGCACATTGCGCGTGGCAGAATGACGCATTTTATCGATCAACTCATTGATGGACGAGTCTTTCTGGATATACGTGTCGGTGGTCGGCAGGTAGGCTTCGGGCTGGTAGTAGTCGTAGTAGCTGACAAAATATTCGACCGCATTGTCTGGAAAGAGCTGGCGGAATTCGTTGTAGAGTTGGGCGGCCAGGGTTTTGTTGGGCGCCAGGATCAGCGCCGGCCGGTTGACCCGGGCGATGATGTTGGCCATGGTGAAGGTTTTGCCGGAACCGGTGACCCCCAGCAGTACCTGGCTCCGGGCGCCTTCCTGGATCCTGGCCGCAATGGTATCGATGGCTTGGGGTTGATCGCCGCAGGGCGTATGTTCGGAAACCAGCTTAAACGATGACATGGTCGATCAGGTGGCGACTTTCCAACGGGTCCCGTCCGCCTTGTCCTCGAGAATGATTCCGTCTTTTTCCAGCTGCTGCCTGATCTCGTCGGCCCGCTTCCAGTTCTTTTCGCTGCGAGCCACCGTCCGTTCGGCAACCAGCGCGTCGATGGCGTCCGCTGAAATGGCCATGTCCCGAAGCCGCGTCCGGCTCCGCTGCTCGAAATAGGATTGCCAGGACTGCTGGAGGATGCCGAGTGCCTGGCCCATCCGGACCAGGTCGGCCGACAGGGTCGCGAGCGATCCATCGGCCGGCGTGGTGGCTTTGCCGCCGTCCACGATCCGATTGGCTTCCTTCACCAGGTTAAAGAGAATCCCGACGCCTTTGGCGGTGTTGAAATCGTCGTTCATGGATTCGCAAAAGGTTTGCCAGTAGGCGCCGCCGGGCGACGTGCCGGCGGCGATGCCGGCTTCCTCGTCGATGCGTTTGACCAGGCCGTAAACCTTGTCCAGCGCCTTTTCCGACTCTTTCAGATTGCGGTCGGAAAAATCGATGGGGCTGCGGTAATGGCTGGAAAGCAGGAACAGGCGGACGGTTTCGGGATGGTAGGTGTTCAGAATGTCCCTGATCATCAGAAAATTGTTCAAGGACTTGCTCATTTTCTCGTTGTCGATGTTCACGAACCCGTTGTGCATCCAATAGCGGGCGAAGGGTTTGCCGTGGGCGGCCTCGGACTGGGCGATCTCATTTTCATGGTGGGGAAAGATCAGATCCTTTCCGCCGCCGTGGATATCGAAGGTCTCACCCAGAAACCGGCAACTCATTGCCGAACACTCGATATGCCATCCCGGCCGGCCTTTCCCCCAGGGACTCGGCCACGACGGTTCGCCCGGCTTGGCTGCTTTCCACAGGACGAAGTCGAATGGATTGCGCTTGTTTTCATTGATTTCTATGCGGCTCCCGGCCACCATGTCCGCCAGTTTACGACCGGACAGCTTGCCGTATTCACCAAAGGTCTCCACCGCGTAAAAGACGTCGCCGTCAGCGGTATAGGCAGCCTTTTTGTCAATCAGGGTCTTCACGATGCCGATAATGTCGTCGATATGCTCGGTGACCCTGGGTTCCCGGTCGGCGCGGATCACATTCAGCGCGTCCATATCACGGTAGAACTCGGCGATATACTTTTCGGCCAACCGGCGAGCATCCATGCCCACCTCCCCGGCCCGGTTGATAATTTTGTCATCCACGTCCGTGAAGTTGCGGACATAGGTCACCTGATACCCCATGGCCCGCAGGTAGCGCACGACCACGTCAAACACCACGACCGAACGGGCATGTCCCACGTGGCAGTAATCATAGACGGTGGGGCCGCAGACATACATCTTGACCTGGCCGGGCACCATCGGCTCAAAGGTTTCCTTGGTTTTTGTCAGGGTGTTGTAAATTCGCATGGCCATCTTTGAAAAACCTCGCGCGACGGGTTATCTGCCGGCTGCCGGCGTTGTGGTCTGAAGCAGGGCCACGCACATGGCGGCGATTCCATCACCCCGTCCAATGACGCCGAGACCTTCGGTGGTGGTGGCCTTGATATTAATGGTCCCGGGATCCACGGACATGCAGTCGGCCATTCGCAGGGCCATCCGTGCTTTATGGGGAGACAGCCGGGGCGCCTGGGCAAAAACGGTGGCGTCCATATTGACCAGGGCAAAGCCGCGGGCTTTTATCCGGCGGTAGACGGACGTCAGCAGTTCAATGCTGTAGATGCCCCGATAGCGGGGGTCGGTATCGGGGAAATGGTCGCCGATGTCGCCCATTCCCGCTGCACCCAGAAGGGCGTCGCAGGCTGCATGCACCAGGACATCGGCGTCGGAATGACCCTCGAGGCCCTTGTCAAAGGGGATCGTTTCCCCACCCAGCACTAATTCTCTGCCCGGTTCCAACCGATGAATGTCATATCCCAGACCGATGCGTGTCATAAGCTGTTTATTCTCATTCGGCACTGCCGTTAAACGCTGATATATAGCACACCTGGCGCAAAGCGTAAAGCTGCACCCGACGTTGACACATCGCCCCTCGGGATTGGAAAAAGCGCCTCTCAATCATTCGGAAGGCGGCTTGGGGCCGACAACGGAAAAGGCCTTCACCGGTCTAAATTTGCCCCTGGCCCGGACCTTTCCCAGAGGTACGGCCTCGAACCGGTCTTGAACCAAGCCCCATGTTTCTTCCGAGACCAGAATCTGACCCGGCAGCGCCGAAGAACAGAGGCGGGAGGCGGTGTTGACGGTGTCGCCGATAACCGAATAGCTCATGGTGTGGGAGGACCCGATATATCCTGCCATGAGGTTGCCGGTGTTGATGCCGATGCCGACTTTGATTTCCGGCCCTCCCTCGGCCATGTTTTTTCGATTGAATCCGGCCAGTGCCGTTTGCATGTCCAGGGCGGCCATCACCGCCCGGTGGGGGTCGTTGTCGTGCTCGACGGGGGCTCCCCAGATGACCATCATTTCATCGCCGATGAATTTATCCACGGTGCCTTCATGACGGAATACCACTTCGACCAGCACTTCGTAGTACTCGTTGAGCAGGCGGAGCACCTCCGACGCCTTATTGTTCTCACTCATGGTGGTGAACCCGCGGATGTCCACGAAAAGGACCGTTGCCACCCGGTCCTTGCCCCCTTTTTCCACCTTCAGTTCTCCCGACACCACGCGTTCGGCCAGATCCGGTGAAAGTAACCGCTGAAAACGTTCGCGGGTGGCGGCGTCACGCTCCAATGTGGCTTCCGCCTTTTTGCGTTCATTGATCGTGTACTGGGCATGGGACCCGAAAATGGCGAAGAGGCACAGCACGATCAGCCGTGTCCACACTTCGTCCAGGTTGACCCCGAGCAGTTGTTCGAACAAGTTGTCATAGGTGGTAAAAATGGACAGGAAGGAGTCGAGAATCCAGTAGATTACCGCCAGGGTGAACCCGATCACCATCATGTGGTCGGTCAGTCGAACAGAACGGTTGGGCGTTTTCATCGGTGGCTCTGCTGGAAAAGGATTACACAAGTTTCTCGTCGGACCCGGTTCGCCGGCTGAATGGTGCTGCAACTGACCTGCACGGCTGCACGGGACTGACCGAAGCAATGAAAATAGAAGCCTGAGATTTTTTTTTCAAGAGCAAATGCGCCCGGGGAGATGGTTTTATGATCGGAATACATCAATCGAGCGGTGGAATGTTGACCCGGCGCCAGTGGCACGACAGCCCGTCAGCCGGGTAAATATCCAATAATAAAAAAATGATAAGTCCATTGCCATCGGTTTTTAAGTCTTGACAAATGCCGTTGAAATAGTTCAACATCGGGTCGTTTTAAATGTGCTACCGCGTTGCCCTTCTCTGCCGGAAAGGCCCGACGGGCAGATGATGGCGGCAACGCGCGCTTCATCCGGGAACCGCCAAATCGATACGGAGCACTGCATTGGCACGAAAGGACGAGATCTCTTCCACCGAAAAGCTGCTGGATCTGATCCGTGATACCCCCTCTCCGCCGCCGTCAGGCAATGCCCCCCCTCCTGCCCAAGCGTCTCCGAAGCCCGGACTGTTTGACGCCCTGACCTTCCAGAAACCGATTGGCATCGGCGTTGAAATCGGCACCGGCGACATCAAAATCGCCAAAATCAACCGGATTTCGGATAAAGCCTACACGCTTACAGACTACACCGCCACTTCCGTCGAACCGGTCACAGCATTCGACAACCCGGGTCTGGCCAGATCGCTCTCGGAGATATTGTCCCGGACCTGCACCGGACTGAAACGGTATGAAATCTGGTGCTGCGTGGCGTCGGCAAAAGTGGAAACCCGTTACATCCGCATTCCCAAGCTTCCCAAGAAACAGATTCCCAATGCCGTTTTCTGGACCTTCTCCAAGGAGGTCGAATTCAACGACAAGGAGATGCTGCTCGATTTCAGGATCCTGGGGGATGTGCACGAGAACGGCATGACCAAAACCCAGGTGATGACATTTACGATTCCCATCGCCGAAACCCAGGCCCTGAAACGGCTCTTTGCCAGGGCCGGTTACCCGCTTACCGGCATTTCGATTGTTCCCTTTGCCATTCAGAACCTTCTGAGAACCGGCGTTGTTCCATACCGCGGGCACAATACCTGCTGTCTTTTCATCGGAAGGGACTGGTCGCGCATCACCATTTACGCGGACGGCGACCTTATCCTGTCACGGGGAATCAAGGCCGGCATGCACAGCATGATCGACGCGCTCTCCAGCCACTATCGGCCTCCGTCGGCCGACGACATCCCGGTGATGCCGGACAGGGACCACACGGACAGCCTGCCCCACGGCGACATGGATGCACACGATGCCGCCGCCTATGAGGATTTCCATCGGTACCTGGAAACCGACGGCGCCACTGAGGCGACTCCGGCGGGGGAAGGGAAAAAACCGGTTGATATCTTTCAGGCCATTCTTCCGGCCGTCGAACGGCTGGTCAAACAGGTGGAGCGTACGATCTCTCATTTCTGCATGCATTTCAAACGTTCGGGTGTGGGAGAACTTCTCATTTCCGGCCGAGTGACAGGCAGCCCGGCCATCATTTCCCACATCGGCGAACAATTGGGTGTGCCGGTCCATGTTCTGAACCCGTTTCCGCACCCGCATCCGTTCACCCGGGAAGTGGCCATACCGGCCAACCCGTCGATAAAAGAGAGCTTCGTGCCTGCCATCGGCATCGCCCTTTCCTCAAACGACCTGACGCCGAACTTTCTCTTTACCTATCGTCATCGCGAAAAAAGGGACCGGGCCCGCAAGATCAGGATCGGCATTTCCGCCGCCTGTATCGGCGTTCTTGTCCTTTTGTTATGCGGGTTCCTGTGGCAGGAAAACCGCATCACCGCCAAGGCCGCCGAAGTGGAGCGGTTGATCCAGAAAAGGGATGCGTTCAATGTTCCGCTGACCCGGGACCTGGTCATGGCGCTTTATGCCAAGGTGAACCAGAAACGAAACCGCATCACCACACTCAGCCGTCGCTACTATGGCTCCGCCGTCATTTCAGAAGTCAGCACGCTGGTTCCGGACAACATTCAGCTGATCGCCCTGCGTGCCGATATGGATGCATCATCGACGCATTCGAATAAGAAACCCGCGCGTACATTGGAGCTGGAAGGTATCGTCACGGGAGACCGGCTCCGATTTGAAACAGACCTGGCGAGTTACCTGCTGACCATGGAGGCGTCTCCGCTGTTCAAAAAACCCGCTGTAAAAAGCAAACGCCTTCAGTTCCTCGATGACCGGCAAGTGCTGCGGTTCTCCATACGTTTTGAACTGGCATGACCGGGTTGATGAAATAAGGACCGACAAGAGAACGCCATGGCCGACTCCAAAAACCAAAGCAGCCCCATATTGGTGATTCTCTGTGCCCTGGGCGTGTTCGCCTTTCTGCTCATGGTGATATACCCGAACCATCGCAGCATAAAGGAGTACGACCGCCGGATCGCGTTGCTGAACGAAGAAATTGCCCTGCGGCAGACACTGGCACCGGTATACGGGCAGTTGATCGAACGGGTGCGCCTTGCACCGTCGACCCGGTTAAAAACCCCGAAAAAAAAGACGCTGGATATTAAAAACGGCGGTCGGCTGACCAGCCTTTTTCAGAGGGTGGCTCTTACAGCCGGCGTGGTGCTCGAGGGGGTGATCCCCGATGCCCGGGCCTATGAGAGGGGAGACGGCCGGCTCACTGTCGACGTGATTTTTCGTGGCCCGTTCGCACCCCTTCAGACCCTGATCAACACCATCGTCGAGCAGCCTTTCGTGGAGCGGATTCAGCGCATTCAAGTAAAAAACAGCGATGACGGCAAATGGATCAAGCTGTCCGTTTCACTGTTGCACAATTCAGCGCATACGGATTCTCAATGACGGGTGCCCATAGCCATGTCTAAAAGGGAAAAAATCATTTTGTCTGCGATGGCCGTCACCATGCTGTTGGGTGCGTATCTGTATTTCGACCCCGGGGCGTTGGTCGGCAGACGGGGCGTCGAAATACGATCTGACGCCTGGACGCGTGATTTTGTCCAGCAGGTGGTGAAAACCTTCAAGGAGGATACGAAACTTGCCAGGGAATTGTTTGCCATCCGCAGGGCCGAACGAGAATGGGGAAAAGACCCGTTCTTAAAAGGTGAGGCCCTTTTGTCGGATACCCGCCGGGCGAACGATCCTGACCGTGCGCCTGCCGGGGCCGCCAGCCGGCCGGACCTGGCATACACCGGATTTCTCGAGGTGGGCAACCGGCGTCTGGCGATTATCGGCGGTATGGAGTACGCATCGGGAGAGACCATTGACGGCCGGGGGTACTACGTTCGCCGCATCCAGCCGCATCAGGTTGAAATCGGCAAACGAAATGCAGCGGATACGATTATCTTGAAACTGACGGAATTTGAAGCCGGTATGGGAAAGTAGTGTTCGGACGGGTACAAAAACGATAGACCACCAGGGAGCCCCATGTTATCCAATTTTCGCAGCCAATGGGTATCGGTAGCGCTGGCATCCATATTCATGTTGATCGGTTTCAGCGGATGCGCTCAGCAAAAGGCTCAACAGAAAGAGACGGTTTTCGACCAGTGGCGGGCCCGGGCTGCCGAATCGAAAGGGTTTTCTCCGCCGGAGCAGCATCGTATCATCGATATGCCCCAGGCCATGACCCCATCCGTCCCGGCCGGGTCGGTAGGAACAGAAACCGTGAAGCCCCTGCCCGACAAGCCGGTGACCCTCAAAATCCACCAGGCGGACATTGCCGTGCTTCTGCGGGCGCTGGCGCGCTCCGTGGGCATCAGCATCATTGTCAACGACACGGTCAAGGGCGGCACCAGCCTGAATGTCGATAAGATTCCATGGAATCAGGTTTTCGAAGGCATCCTGAAGACGCACGGCCTGTCCTACGCCTGGGAAGGCAACCTGCTTCGCATCGTGACCCTGGAGGACAAGGCAACGATTGTGCGCGGCCTGGAGGCCGACCAGAAAATTCTGTCCAAGCGACGGGAAATGGAACTGTCGGAGCCGATGCTGACCAAGATCATCCACGTCGACTACGCCGATGCCGCCAAATTAAAAACCAACCTGGAGAAGTTTTTGAGCCAAGTGGGCGACGGGAAGCCACTCGGATCGGTGCTGCTGGACGAACACAACAACGCGCTCATTATTCAGGCCACCCGGAACGATCTCGAACGCATGATCGCATTGATCACCGAACTGGACCAGCCCACGGCCCAGGTTCTGATTGAAGCGCATATCATCGAAGCCACCAGTGAAACCGCCAGGGAACTGGGTGTGCAATGGGGCGGGCTGTATACCGGCAATGATTATTGGGTGACTCCCAATGCCGGCGATGCCATCGGCCTGACTGCCGGCGAGGCGGTAGACCCGTCGTCCGGCTGGGCGTCGAATTTTCCCGCGGACGTATCGGGTGCCTCGGTGGAGGGTGCCGGGTTTGCGCTGGGCATGATCGTTCAGTCCGGCGACCTGCTGCTTTCCGCCCAGCTCAATGCCCTCGAAGAGGAGGGCAAGCTCAATATCCTGTCAAAACCGTCGATTACCACACTGGACAACCAGACCGCCATCATAGAAAGCGGTGACGAGGTCCCCTTCCAGACCGTGGACGACAACAAAGTCCAGATCGAGTACAAAAAAGCCGTTCTGCGGCTGGAGGTGACGCCCCATGTCATCGAAGGCGACACCTTGAAAATGGATATCATCACCAACAAGGATGAGCTGGATTTTACCCGCACCGTCTCGGGCAACCCCACGGTGATCACCAAAAAAGCCGAAACCAATGTGGTTCTTTTTGATGGCCAGACAACAGTCATCGGCGGGCTGAACAAACAGACCGACCGGGACCTGGATTACGGTCTTCCCTGGCTTCGCCATGTCCCCGGTCTGGGATACCTGTTCAAGGGAGAATCCAGTAACCGTCAGATGCAGGAGCTTTTAATCTTCATTACGCCCCACATCCTGAAAAGACGGCCGCCGGTGACAGCGGGCACGCCGGCTCCGGTTCAATAGCACCCCATTCGTCCGGTGACAGCCGCACGAAAACAGGAAGATCGGTTTTACCGGTAACATCAGCTATGGACTATTTCACCATTCTCAATCTGGATCGGGAACCCTTCGCCAACTCCCCTGACCCGAATTTTTTTTTCCAGTCCCGGCAACATGTGGACTGCCTGCAGAAGCTCGAACTGGCCCTTCGGCTGAAGCGGGGGCTCAACGTCGTCATCGGTGCCGTTGGCGCAGGGAAAACCACCCTGTGCCGGACGCTGCTGAAAAAGTTGGCCCGGGATCGGTCGATCGAATCCCACCTGATCCTGGATCCGTCATTCCCCTCCCCGGCGGCCTTTCTGGAAAGCATCTGCACCATGATCGCCGGCAGGAAGGTCTCAGGCGATGATGCGCATCATTGCAAAGAGCGGATCAAACATCACCTTTTTCAAAAAGGGGTCCACGAAGACAAAACGGTCGTCCTGATCATCGATGAAGGTCAAAAACTCCCGGAATTCTGTCTGGAAGTGCTCAGAGAATTTCTTAACTATGAAACCAACGACCACAAACTGCTTCAGATCGTTTTGTTCGCCCAGGAGGAATTTCAGGACATCCTGGACCGTCGCGCCAACCTGGCAGACCGGGTGAACCTGATCCATTTTCTGGGTCCGATGGGTTTTGCCGACACCGCTGAGATGATCAATTTCCGGATCAGGTGCGCCAGCGGCCAGCCCCGCCCCCCCCGGTTGTTCACCTGGCTGGCCCTGCGGGCCATTTATCGTGCGACGGGCGGATTCCCCCGTAAAATCATAAACTTGTGCCACCAATGCATGCTGGCCCTGATCGTCCAGAACCGAACCCGTGTCGGCTGGGGGCTGGTCCGATCGTGCATGGGGCGCTCACTGGTCCGGCACAGGCGGGCGGGTCGAAAGGCATGGGCCCCGGTCACGCTGGCACTGGCCGTTGCGGTGGCCATGGGTGCGGTTCATCTGTTTTCGCCGGGCTGGCTGCCGTCGCTCTCCTTGCCGGAGGGCAACCCGCCGTCTGCAAAAACGGGGGAAAAGCACCCTTCAACGTCCGGCATGCCGGCTGACACCGCGCAGCCAATGACAGCGGGAAAGCCGGACGTATCCCTTTCGCCCGTCGATGAAAAGCGGGTTGTTGCCGGCACCCGCATCCCTTCGCCCGCACCTCAGGAATCGGCTGCCGGCCACGAGGCGTCAATGGCACCGGGGAATGTCGGGGAGGCCGCTTTATCGGCGGTCCGGGAGTGGACGGCGGATATCCCCTTACCGCCCCCCCCCTCACTGCTCGGCGCATTGCGCGTCAAAAAGAACGACACGCTGGGATCGATGGTTCAAACGGTTTACGGGGATTTGCGCAGCCGCTATTTCAATGCCGTGCTGCAAGCCAACCCCCACATCGGTAATGCGGATGCCATTCGTCCAGGAGACACCATCGCCTTCCCGGCATTTCAAATCCCCTATAAGCCGCGGCCATACCCGTTGTGGTGGATCAGGCTGGGAAAAAGCGAATCTCTGGAAGCTGCTTTCCGATGGGTCAGGGCCGCTGAAAAAAAGGAAAGCCCGGTGATGCGGATGATTTCGACATGGTCCCCTCAGGCCGGAATGGAACATGGAATTTATGTTTCCGGCTATTTTTTCAATCGTTCCGCGGCCGAAGCCATGAAAGCGGAATTGTCAGCCGAACCTTCCGTTTCCGCCGAAATCGTATCCGGATGGCCATCGGAAAGCATTCTTTTTAGCGACCCTGTTCTGGGCAAAGGATATTGAAGCGGGTGAATGCGTGAAAGAAAAGAAGAAACTCGGAGAAATGCTGATCGACGGCGGCCTCCTGACTGAAGAAGAGCTCAAGCAGGCGGTTGTCGAACACAAACGCAGTGGGATCAAACTGGGTGAATACCTGGTGCGGGAGGGGATTGTCAGCAGTTCGGAAATCGTGAACCTGGTCTCCCGGCAGCTGGTCATCGAAAAATACCGGCCGGAGACCTATCCCATTGACATCACCCTGGCCAATGTCATCCCCCTGGAAATGTGCCAGAAACATCAACTGGTTCCCATTGAAAGGACCAGCCACCTGCTGAAAATCGCCATGACCGACCCCATGGACATCAATGCGCTGGACGCCATTGAGGTGTACACGAACATCGAGGTGGAGGCGGTCATCTGCACGTACCAGGAGCTCAACCACATGATATCCAGCCTTTTCGGCACCTATTCCTCTATCGGCGGGGTGCTGGACGGCATGAGCGAAATGCAGATCGAAAGCGCCCAGGACACCGAATCCGCCGCCATGACGGAGGATGTGGAAGTCAATTCCCTGCACGATATGGCCGAGGAGGCGCCGGTCATTCGCCTGGTGAACTCAATTTTATCCCAGGCGGTCCGGGAGGGCGCCAGCGACGTCCACATCTCGCCGGAAAAGGACTTCGTCCAGGTCCGGTTTCGGGTGGACGGCAAGCTGCATGAAGTGCCCGCTCCCCCAAAATCACTGATTCTTCTTATCATTTCACGGCTGAAGATATTGTCCAACATGGACATTTCCCTCTCCCGGATCCCCCAGGACGGCCGTTTTACGATCCGCATGGACAACAAGGAGATCAACATCCGGGCGTCGACCATCCCCACCATATACGGGGAAAACATGGTGCTGCGGCTGCTGGATACCAGCGCCGGCGTTTATTCGCTGGAACACCTGGGCATGAGCCAGGCGGATATCCGCAAACTGGCGCCCATTATCACCAAACCCTACGGCATGATCCTGAGCACGGGGCCGACGGGAAGCGGCAAGAGCACCACCTTGTATTCCATACTCAAAAAAATCAATCAGCCGGATATCAACATCATCACCATCGAGGACCCGGTCGAATACCGGATCAACAAGATCCGTCAGATCCAGCTCAACCGCAAGGCCGGGATGACATTTGCCAGCGGGCTGCGATCCATCATGCGCCAGGACCCGGATGTCATCATGGTCGGGGAGATCCGCGATTCGGAAACCGCCGGTATTGCCGTTCAGAGTGCCCTCACCGGCCACCGGGTGCTCAGCACGGTCCACACCAACGATGCGGCCGGTGCCATTACCCGTTTTATCGACATGGGCATCGAGCCGTTTTTGGTGTCATCGGTGATGCTGGTTTCCATTGCCCAGCGATTGGTGCGAAAGGTCTGCCCCTATTGCAAAAGATCCTGGAAGCCGCCCCGCGCCGCGCTCTCATACTGGGGGCTGGACAACGTCCAGGGGGCTGATTTCGTCCAGGGAAAAGGCTGCTTCAACTGCATGGACAAGGGGTATAAAGGACGTACCGGAATATTTGAAATCCTGGTCATCGACGAGATGGTTCAGGAGATGATCCTGCGCCGGGCGTCGGCCCAGGAAATCATGCGGTCTGCCAGGGAATCGGGCAGCCTGCGCACCCTGAAAGACGATGCCATGCAGAAAGTGCTCGAAGGGGAAACCACCCTCGACGAAGCCGTTTCTGCGGTAATGATGTAAACGATGGCCGATCGACGATCATGACCAAATACTATTACCAGGCAATTACCGAAAACGGCAGCTCCGTTTCCGGATCCATCGACGCCGAATCCACGGAAGGTGCCAGCAGCGCCCTCGTGGCCCGGGGGTATATTCCCCAGAAAATTAGCGATGCCTCCCGGTCGGGGATGGGGGCGTTCATGAACGAGCTGCGGGAGAAACTCACACCGGTCAGGATCCCCGAGCTGATCCTGTTTACGAAACAGCTCAGGACGCTGATCCGTGCCGGTGTCCCCATGCTGAAGCTTCTCCAGGTGCTCGAGAACCAGACCGAAAACATCAAACTGAAGCGAATCATCGTATCCATTTCCCAGGATATCCGTGAAGGCGGCAGTCTGTATGACGGATTCAGGAAATACCCCGCCGTTTTTTCGCCCCTGTACTGCAGCATGCTCCATGCCGGCGAAACCAGCGGTGCCTTGCCCGAGGTCCTGGACCGCCTGATCTACATCCTCGATCATGACCATAAAATTCGTTCCGATATCCGTTCAGCCCTCCAATACCCGGTGATCGTGATGGTCTCCCTGGTGGTTGCCTTCCTGATCCTGCTGACCATGGTGATTCCCAAGTTTGCCGCTATTTTTCTCAAGTCCGGTCTTCAGTTGCCCCTTCCAACCTTGATTTGTATCAGATTTTACGCGATTCTGGCCGCCTACTGGCCGGTGGTGATCCTGTTGGTCGCCGCAATGGCGGCCTTAATCAAAATTTACCTCAACACGGATAACGGCAAATTCAGGCGGGATCGGCTGATCCTTCATCTGCCACTGGTGGGGGAGATGGTGCGAAAGGCCGCCATGGCACGGTTTGCAAGTATTTTTGCCATCCTGCAAAGCAGCGGCATCTCCGTTCTGGAAACCATGTCTATTTTGTCCCAGACCATCAACAATGCCGCTTTGTCAAAAGCCTTCGCGACCATCACCGAACGGCTGGAAGAGGGCCGCGGGATCGCAGGGCCGCTGGCCACATCACCGTATTTTACGCCGATCATCATCAACATGGTCGCCATCGGTGAAGAATCGGGGAACCTCGATGAAATGCTTCACGAGGCGGCAGGCCATTACGATGCCGAACTCGAATTTGCCATGAAGCGGATCTCCGATTCCATTGGCCCGATATTGACCGTATGCCTGGCCGCGGTGGTTCTTTTCTTCGCACTGGCCATTTATCTGCCCATGTGGGACCTTGTGAAAATGGTTAAGTAATGAAAGATATTCGTTTCAACATCAGCCTGTACGTCCTCATACCGGTCATTTTTGCCGGCATCGCCATATTGTCGATCATCGTCACCTACAATACGACGACCTTTTATCTTTCCAAATCCATGGACCCGCAATGGCCTGTGTTCGGGTGGGGGGTGCTGTTGATCGCATTCACCTTGATCTGCGGCCTCCTGATCGTAAAATTCATGATCGATCCGGTAAAACGGTTCGTCATAAGAACCAAAGATTTAGGCGTGGTTAAAAATGTCCACACGACGGCGCGCATCGCTTCCGCCGACGATGACATGGGCAGGTTCGCCATGGTGTTCGACCAGGTTACGGAACTGCTCGGCAAGGTGGAAGCCCGGCAGCTGTTTCCGGACATCGTCGGCCAGAGCAAGGTGATGCGCGGGGTGTTCAATCAGATTGTCAAAGTCGCCCCCAGGGAATCGACGGTACTGCTGACCGGGGAAACCGGCACCGGAAAGGAACTGATCGCCCGCAGTATTCACCAGCACAGCAAACGGCAGGACCATCCTTTCATCGCCATCAATTGTGCGGCCATTCCGGAAGGGTTGCTGGAAAGCGAGCTGTTCGGCCACGAAAAAGGCGCCTTTACCGGTGCAAACACAAGAAAACCCGGGAAATTGGAACTGGCTGACGGGGGCACGCTTTTTTTGGATGAAATCGGGGATATGCCGCTGGAAACCCAGGCAAAGGTCCTTCGCGCCATCGAGGAAAACACCATTGAACGGGTGGGTGCCATCAAGCCGATTACCGTCGACGTCCGCTTCATTGCAGCAACGAATCGCAATCTGGAAAAAATGGCCGAAAACGGCCTTTTCCGCCAGGATCTGTTTTATCGCCTTAACGTTTTCTCCATCCTGCTGCCGCCATTGAGACACCGTCGCGAAGACATTCCCCTGCTGGCCGAAAAATTTTTGAATCAAAGAAAAAAAGATCTTTCCATTTCTTCGGAAGCGCTGCAGTTGCTGATGACCAATGACTGGCCTGGAAATGTGAGGGAATTGAAAAATGCCCTGGAGTCTGCCGCCGTTCTGGCAGATGACAAAATTCTTCCGGTCCATCTGCCCTTTTCATTGAAACGGAATGGAGCCATATCCGGCACCACCATTAACACGAATGAAACCCTGTCCGATGCCGCCGGTGAAAAAGTGGATTTAGATCGCCGTATCAAAGATTATGAACGCAGGATGATCGCAGATGCGCTTCGGCAATCAGGAGGGGTGCAGGTCAAGGCGGCTGCCCTCCTGGGCATCAAGGAGCGAAGCTTGTGGCACAGGATCAAGAAACATCAGATCGATATTGCCGATTTCAAGACCTGAACAGACAAAAAAGATCTTCAATTATTGTAGCATCGTCCTTCAATAATTGTAGGAGTTGCTTTTTTTCACAAAGTCATCTATTGAAATTAAATTGATGCGGATAGTTTGAAAAATATTGATCTACCGTTTTTCCTGTTAGTTAAGTGCCAATGAGGCCTTTTTCAATATTTTTGGCATCGACTGTGCTCCGGATTCCGTAAACTATAATTTTTCTCCTGCTGAGGCGAGGTTCTATGGCTGCTGAACGAAAAAACGAAAACATCCTCCGAAACCAGAAGGGTTTTACCCTGGTCGAAATAATTGCCGTCCTGGTCATCTTGGGAATACTGGCCGCCGTGGCCATTCCCAAATATTTTGATCTTCAAAGCGAAGCCCGTGACAAAGCCCTGGATGCGGCCCTGGGTGAAGGCGTCGGACGGGTGAATCAACATTTTGCCAAACAATTGCTTCAGGGCAATACGCCGGGCCAGATCGTCTACAGCAACGCTGATGATTCCATCGGGACCAATCTCGGTGATTTCACCCTGGACACGGTCTCCAGCGGAAACAATATCACGCTGACGGTAACGGGAAATTCGGGGACCCAGCTTGACGGGCAATCAAAGACGCGGACGATTCCACGCCCGGGGTCCCCCTGATTCCTTTTATCGCCATTGAAAATTCGATGCGGGGATACGGTCGCTGCCGTTCAGCGGCCGTGTTCCGCGTTTTGGGCCGCCCGCTTCAGCGAAAACGAAATCACTGAAAAAAGATGGTCCGGGGCCGGGATAGCGATCACCCTGTCCAGGTGTTTCTCCTCATCCAGACGGTCCTGCAGCCAGAGGTCCAGCCGCTTACCGCCTTTCTTCGCCATCAGACCGGCAACGACACGGTCCAGCCTTCGGTCGTCTCCGGTTTGATCGTACAATCCGACCAGAACCAATGCGGCGATCATACTGTCCGGGCGTTTTTTGTGATAGGCCTGCCAGAAAAAGCGCGCTTTCGGTAAATTGCCCCTCAAACGATACAGTTCACCGAATATCGCCAGTGGTTCCTCAAAACCGGGATGTTGGCGTCTGGCTTCCCGGGCGTACGCGAACGCCGTGCCGGTCTTTCCCATCATCAATTGGAGTTCACTCATCATCGTGAGAAAAACGGCGTCTTGCGGCCATTTTTCAAGGGCCTTCCGGACGGTCGCCACGGCCGCTTCCACGTGGTTGTTGATCAGGTAGCTCCTGCATAGTGCCCCCCACATTTTTTTTGAATTCAAGGTAGTGGTAACGGCCCTTTGAAAACAGGCCAGGGCCCGCGCATGATCCTGTTCGATCGACTGGTAATACAGGCCCAGATTGTAATCGGTCACCCCTTCCTGGGAAAGGTTGAAATACCGGCCCGAGGCCTTTGCGCGCTGTAACCGTTCAAAGGCCTCGCCATACTCGCCCCGCTTCATCAGTTCAACGGCGTAGTTGTTTTGCACAACCCCCAATCCAGGCGATTTCCGGGCGTTATCCTTCCAGTAGACCAGCCCGTGGCGGAACAGGCCGTTGTAGGCATGGGTCGAATGCCCCATGGATGCCAGAACCACTGATCCGCCGAGGAGCAGCAGCAATTGGAGTTTCCGATGGTAGGCAAAATATCGCAGGCTGTGGACAAACAGCATCACCGGCAGGGAGAACAGCATCATCGAAGGGATATAGTTGCGGTGTTCGAAAATCAGTTCAAGTCCGATAAAGGATGCCTCGATGGCATGGTTGAGGAAGAAGAAAAGGATCGCGAACCCGGCAAACGGATGGCGATCGGCAAGCCGGAACAGGGAGAAAAAAAGAACCAGGAACACCAGAATGATGGACAGGGGGGTTGTCCACGGCGACCAGAACGAGGTCGACACGTCAATATCATGAACGAGGGTCATTTCAGAAAGCAGCGGATAAAACAGCAGCTTCAGGTAGATCCACATCACCCGCGATTGGGTCATCACCCTTTCCAGAGGCGTGTAGGGTCGATTCACATAGCCGTCCAACAGGCTGCCGGGGGAGATGTACAGCATTCCGACAACGATCACCATGGCCAGGGCCGGCAAGCCCCATTTCAGCATTTCTTTGAAACCGGCACGCGGCATCCCCCGAAGGATCAGGATCTCATAGAAAAACAGGGAGGCCGGCAGCATGGCGCTGTTTTCTTTGGATGCAAATGCACACAGGGCGCAGAAGCCGCATGCAAGGAACCCTGCGGCCATGCCCGCCCGTGTCACGGCGGTTCGCGCCTGGAGATACCCGTACATCCCCATGATGGTGAACATGCCGGCCATGGAGGCCATCCGCTGGACAATATAGGTCACCGCCGTCACCTGGACGGGATGAATTGCCCAGATGAGGGCGGATAAAAAAGCGGTCAGGTGGGCCCGGTCACGGTGGCGGTTGTCGGAACCGGGCATTACCATCAGGGATTTTTTTATGAAAAGGTACAGAAAGGTTGTCGCCGTCAGATGGATCAGGAAGTTGACCACATGGTATCCGACCACCTGGTTCTTCCCCCAATACCAGTTCAGTGCAAAGCTGAGATAGGCCAGTGGGCGCCTGATCTTGTGAGCCTTTTCCGGGTTTTCCGACTCCAGAAAAAAGGTCTTTTTCAGGGATGCGGCGTTGATTTGCGCCATATGAACATTTTTATTCTCAAGAATGTTGGCTGCATCATCGTATATCCAGGTGCCTGAAAAGCCAGGGGCGTAAACAATGAGAAGGACGAGGAGGAAAAACAGGACCGCCGACAGGGCCTGTCCCGTTGAACGGCGGACCTGAAGAAAATGCATATCGCCGGATACGCTGACGGTGTTATCCGGTCTGGCAGAAGCTGCGGAAAGGTATGGGTTCACATCCGGCCCTTATCCTTGTTTTTTTTAGGCGCTCATGGCAACGGATTGATCGGTCGGCCCTGAAGGGCTATTACGGCAAAACGGTACGAAAAACAATATAGATCAGGATATCAGCGCCTTGTTGCGGATGTTATGGCAGGCTGATGCCATTTCAGGCCATTGTCTCCCCGGGGGAAAACCCGCCGGCGGTCATCGCTGCCGCCGTTAAGGGGTCGCGAAAAAGCGCGATCCGTCCATCCTGCCGGTCCTCGTTTCAAAGTCCTCGCGTGCCGGCGGCGGGGTTCATTTGAGGTTTTATTCGGCCTTGACATCTGATATTCAGACGGCATGCGCTTATTTTCTCAATCAATGCCCATCCTTGTTGGGTGAAAAATTTTATCCTCGGAATACCAACGATATGCGTCCGGTAAAATATTTCACACCTCTCGATCCCGGGCAACCTTCCTCATGTCCGGGCGGATACCAACTTCGGGATCGGCGGGGATTCACCACCCTGGAGGTGCTGGTCGTGCTGATCATCATCGGCATCATCAGCGTAATGGTTATCGGCCGCGGGGATGTGGGCCTGACCGACCTTCCGGCCCAGACCGAAGTCATTAAATCTCACATCCGCTATACCCAGTCCAGATCAATGAACGCCGATCGAACATGGGGGATACACTGTGATGACGACGGGCAGGCCTACTGGCTTTTTGTCGACGGCGACCCCGACAATGAGAGCCATAAACGAAAACTTCCCGGGGAAGCATCCGAGACGGTTGACCTGAGCCGGTACCAGCTGGCGCTGACACCGACAACACTTTCCTTTGACGATCGCGGGCGCCCCTGCTCCGACGCGGAGGGGAAGGAATTGCTGACCGGTGATTTGATCCTGACGCTGTCTGCCGGTGCCGGTGCAACCACAACCATCGTCATTACCCGGAACACGGGGTTTGTCCCATGAATTCCCTTCGACCTGACGACTCGGGTTTCACCCTGATCGAAATCATCATCACCCTGACCGTTGCCGCCATCCTGTCGGTCATGCTGGTGCAGTTCATGGGAACCAGCATATCGAGGAGCACGGAGCCCGCCTTATCCATGCAGGAAGGCATGGCCCTGCAGGCCATCATGGAAAACATGAATGCGGACTACAAGCAGTTGCTGCTCACCGCCACCTCGCCTCTCGACACCTTTAAAGCCAGGGTGGCGGCCGGGTCTTACGGCACCTGCGCGGTCGTAGCAAACGACTACATAAAATTTGAAGATAATTCAGAGGCCGCCTGCGACACGGATTGCAAACTGCTGAAAGTGACGATATCCATGGGCGACCATTCACTGACATCCCTGTTTGCCCGATGATGCGCTGAGGATTTCGATGAAAGCAGCCGCAACAGCAACCTCCATTCCCCTCCCGCTTCGACGGGACGCCGGTTTTACGCTGATCGAGATCATCGTTTCGCTGGTGATTGCCGGCATACTCGCATCGGTAGCCGGTATGGGAATTGTGTCGGCCATCAGCGGATACGCCGTCGTGCGTGAAAATGTGGACCTGTCCGAGAAAATCCAGCTGGCGGGAACCCGGATCCAGCGGGAACTGCTCGAATTGACGGATATCGACGACTGGAATGCCACAAGGCCCTATATCGTCTATTATTCCGCGACCGGCCGGCGCCAGGCCATCGCCAGGGCCGGCGATACCGTCCGGCTGTACAACGATCCCGGCGAAATCTCGGACGCCTATCTGGACAACAACGGTGACATCCTGACCGACCATGTCGATTCATTGGCGTTCAATTATTTCCAGGGCGACAGCAATTGGGCGGGAGAGGACATCCGCGAGCTGTCAACCATCGAATTCTCGTTGAAACTGGCCCGGTCCGAGGCTGCCGGAACGACGATGAACCTGACGACACGGGTGTTCCTCAGAAACAACGACAATTACGGCGGCAGCGCCGCCAGCGTGCCTGCCGCCCCGCCCAGCGGTGGGCGATATTCCTGTTTTATCGCAACCGCCGGATCCGGTGCGGGCAGCCTGGCCGGGCTGTGCAACCCGAAGCGGACCGCAATGCTGATCGGCTGGATACTTCTTGCGGGGGCGGGCTGCGGTCTCTTCAAAGCAGGCGGCCGGCAGCTTCCGTCCACGCCGATGGGGCGTCATTGCCGTGAGATGGGAGACGCCGCGGCATTCCCGTCCCTGCCGGATTCCGGATCATATCCCCAGGCGCGCGGCAGTGCGCTGATCGGCATTATCATCACGATGCTGGTCTTTGCCGCCCTGGGTGCGGCCATCGTCCCCATGATCAGTTCTTCCCAACTGCATCGCACGACCGCCGGGCGGTCCGCCCAGGCCTATTATCTGGCGGAATCGGGCCTGCGGTTCGCAGCCAGCCAATATCTCAACGCAACCGGTGAAGCGGCCCAGTTTGAAGCCCTCGACAACCTTCACGGGGTCACCCACCGCCTGCAGGACAACCGGGGGGACTTTACCGTCTCCGTCAATCCGTTTTATTTTGTCACCGCCATGGACCACACCGCCGCGACCACACTGGAAACACGAATCTACGGCAGTCCCGGGGTTTCATTTCCCCTGGCAGGCGGCAGCCTGAGTATCGCGGGCACCGTGTATACCTTTTCCGGCGCTTCCATTCTCGGGCAGCAGATTTCCTTTAACGGCCTGTCCTTGCCGCTGACGGTCAGCGCCGATACGCCGGTGTATCCGGTGGCCCGAACCAGCGCCGGCCAGACGCTTTCAAACGGCGGCGATCTCCGCCTCTCAGCGGGTACCGGAGACCTGTTCCCGGAGCGCAACGGTTCTTTTGTATTGCTGGAAAATACGTATACCTACCGTGAACGAACCGCCGAACCGGACACCCTTGTGGGCATCAGACGGACGGACGGTGTGGATTTTGCCGATTTGTCACTGGCTGCCAGTCAAGCGATCCGGCTGAAAAAGTTTGTCCAAATTACATCCAACGGTGTCGTTGGCAGTGGCGATACCCGGGCCTCGCGCGACATTGTCTACCACGTCCAGATCCCCGAAGAGAAAGAATCCCGGCGAATCGTTTTTGAAGAAACCTTCGACGACCTGGACGAGTGGAATCCATCCCTGCTTGGCGCCCATGACCTTGCCGACCTCGAAGGGAACAACGTGCTCAGGGTGACCGGGGTCACCCCGTCCGGTGGAGACATCCCCAGCGCCAGCCTGATCGCCCTGACAACCGATGCGGTGCAATTCGACCCCGACCGCTTCGACACCCAGGTCAAAATCGGGTATGAGCCCGAGTTGCCGGAATACTATCATGCGGGCATCAGCTTCCGGCTGACCGAGGGAGGCGATAAAACCTATGGGCTGTCATTTCAGCGGAGCAGCGGAAAAGGGGATCCATCCGACAACATATACGACAGATTGAAGCCTTTGGAAGACGATAAAAAAACAGCCATTGTTCTTTGGCAGTCCACCGGCAGCGATGCCAAACAATGGATGGCGGTCAAACAGATCTCAGACATCACCATAATTCCCCAAATAACGGACACCTTGTCCGACGCCGATTGGAGCGGTGGACCGGTTAACCTGTTCGCCTCGATCACAATCGAGTCACTGCCGATGCTGCCCTGTGACTTCAAAACAATGAAATTGGAACTGGTGGTCGAATGCACATCCGGAGATTGCAGTTCTCTATCGGTCGCTTTCGGCAGTAGCGTGAATTGGACGCCTGTTGATATCGCCAACCCGATGGAACATGACGTGACGGGCAGTCAAGGACAGCCCTATGTCCTTTCATTTCAAATCGTCACCCCTGCCCTGCCGGTTCCTGCACCGCAAATAGACCTTACATTAGACATCCTGGCCGATGATTTTGACATTCAAAACGCTACCCTGCTCTCCCGGTTCAAGGCGTCCAAGTCGCTTACATTTGAATACAATGGCCTTGAGGCGATTGAACCGGGTGACCGTATCTTTCAACCCAACGGTGCGTCCGCCAGCGTTTATGGCGATCCGTTGATGAATACCAATAACCCGGATAGCGGAACGCTGTTGCTGGACCAGGTTAACGGAAATTTTGAAATCGGGAACATCTCGGTGATCGGAAAAACCGATGTCGCCACGGTGACCGGTTCCTACGAGGATGCCTATCATTTCATAAAAGCGTATTATGGCACTGATTCCGGGTGTGGCACCCGGACGGACAACCCGCTGGACAGTGACAAAGGCGCCAACCCCATCGCAGGGGAATTGAACTGGCCGCCTGACGAGGGGATGCCCTGGACAGCGGAAAATGACAATTTCACCCTGATCCAATGGGATGCAGTCAATGACGATCTGCCAACGGTTTCCGTCATCTCCTCGGCAGCGGCAGAAAACACCGTCATTCGCAGTACCGAACCCTCCCTGACCGGATTGGGCGCCACGCTGGGTCTTCACACCTTCGGGAACGGATCTTTGAACGTCTATTTCGATGATTTCGGCTATCAGTCCTTCGTCGACCAGCCGGTGGCCATCAGCCAGCCCATTCAATATTGACGGATTCGTAAAAACACCGATATCCGTGTTGCGCTTCATCCCCCGTCACTGCGGCATACCGTCAGCAGGCGTCATTCTCCAAGGTGTCGCACGCCTTGATCCCGGGCAGAATAACCATTTGTGGATGGGCACGAACTAAACCTTGACCTTGTCCGGCAGCCTCAAGTAGAAAGGGTACCGGCCTTTGCAAATCCCTTCAGGGGCCGATTCTGGATACGGGACTTCCAACCGGTGACGGTCAGGAGATGACATCGTGGATCTGCATGAATTACTGAAAAAGACCCTACAGTCCGGGAAAACCGCTCTGACGGAAGCAGCGTCAAAGTCGGTCCTGGGACAGTACGGCGTGCCGGTGGTTGCCGAAACCATTGTTGCCACCACCGCCGAGGCGGTCGCAGCAGCCGCCGGTTTCGGCTTTCCCGTGGTTATCAAGGGAATCGGCGACGATTTGCTGCACAAAACCGAAAGGGGGCTGGTCCATCTGAACCTGACGGATGAAAAGGGCGTCGCGGCAGCCGCGGCGCAGATCCTTCAGGCCGCCCCGGCAGCGAAGCTTCTCGTCCAGCCACAAATTCAAGGCAAACGGGAGTTCGTGGCCGGACTTTTCCGTGATCCCCACTTTGGCCCGGCGATTCTTTTCGGATTGGGCGGAATCCTTACCGAGGCCCTGTCGGATGTCGTTTTTCGACTGGCCCCCCTCACCCGCCAGGATGCGACGGACATGCTCGAATCCATTCGATCCCGATCGCTGATCGGGCCTTTCCGGGGGGATCAGCCCGTGGATCGCGACGGCCTGATCCAGACGCTGATGGGACTTTCCGCCATTGCATTGGATTTCCCCGAAATTGCCGAGATCGACATCAATCCGCTCATCGCCACGGCCTCTGGCCGGCTCAAGGCGGTGGACGCCCTGATTACCCTGGCCGAGGCCGATCCCGTGGCAACGGCGGGCACGCCGGTTCCGCCACCGGCGATCCACGCCCTGTTTTACCCCCGGTCGGTGGCCTTCATCGGCGCTTCCGCCCAAATGGGCAAATGGGGGCACATGCTGATCTGCAATGCCATCAGCGGCGGTTTCAAGGGCGAGGTCCATGCCGTCAACCCAAAGGGCGGCGTCATCGCCGGAAAACCGGTTTTCAGGACGGTCGCCGACATTCCCGGCGAGGTGGATCTGGCGGTGGTTACCGTGCCTGCCGCCGGCATCATGGACCTGATCCCCCAGCTCAAGAACAAGGGGGTCGCCAACATGGTGCTGATCACATCGGGTTTCGGGGAGACCGGTGCGGCGGGCAAGGCCCTGGAGAAACAACTGGTCGCAGAGGCCCGGGCGGCCGGCATTCTCGTCCTTGGACCGAACACCATGGGGATCTGCAACCCCCACATCAATTTTTTCTGCACGGGCACGTCCGTCCACCCGCTGGCCGGATCCACCGCCGTGGTGGCCCAGTCCGGAAACATGGGGACGCAGCTGCTCGCCTTTGCCGAAGTGCAGGGCCTCGGCATCCGTGCCTTTTCCGGCTCCGGCAACGAAGCCATGATCACCATCGAAGATTACTTGGAAGGTTTTGAAGTGGACGCGCTCACCCGAACCGTGATGCTTTACATCGAAAGCGTCAAGCAGGGCCGCCGCTTTTTCGAGAGCGCCCGACGCGTGAGCCATAAAAAACCCATTGTCCTGCTCAAGGGCGGGCAGACCCGGGCGGGAAACCGGGCTGCCGCCAGCCATACCGGCGCCATGGCATCCGACGCCCGCCTGTTCGATGCGGTCTGCCGGCAGGCGGGCATCGTCAAGGTCGACCAGCCCATGGAGCTGCTGGACCTGTCCGCCGCCTTTTCTTCCCTGCCCCTTCCCCGGGGAAACCGCATGGCCATCATGACACTGGGTGGCGGATGGGGGGTGGTTACTGCCGACCTGTGCAGCCAGTTCGATCTGGAGGTGCCTGAACTGTCTCCGGAGCTGATCGCCCGCATCGACCGGATTCTGCCGCCTTACTGGAGCCGGTCCAACCCGATCGACCTGGTGGGGGAAAACGACCTGTCCATCCCTTTGACTGTCATGGAGGCGCTGCTTCAATGGGAGGGCTGCGATGCGGTCATCAACCTGGGAATCCTGGGGCGTCGAATTTTCCTCAAGCGCCTGGCCGACTCGGTGGGCGCCGCCGACCCGTCCTATACACGGGAATTCCTGGACGATGCCGTGGACGCATTTTCCGATTTCGAAAGCAGCTATATCGAACAGATTGTCGGGCTGATGGAAACCTACGGCAAACCGGTTTTCGGGGTGAGCCTGCTTACCGATGAAAAAGACGCCACGGTCTACCGGGTAAAGGGCCACGAGCTCAAGGGCGTTTTTTACGAAACACCGGAACGTGCGGTGAAGGCGGTGGCGCGAATGGTCGAATACCATCGCTATCGATCACGGCACGCCGGTTAAAAGGGAAACCCATGGACACATCGCTGCTGGTGGCCGCCGGCGCCAGTTTCCTCGCCGGTCTGCTTGGGTATATCATCGCCAGGCTCTGGATCAAGCCTGTCGCCCGCTACATCGCTACCCGGCGAAAGCTCGATCGTGAACTGGTCCGGTACCAGGCGGCGATGGCGACGGCCGGCGGTCCGGAAAACCGGAACGCACCGTCGAAAAAAGGCGATACGCTTCGCAAGGCCCGGAAGCACGCCATGGACCTGGTGTCCTGTTACGGTTCCGACATTCCCTACTGGTACCGTCTTCTGCTGGACAGCCGCAGCGAATCACCGGACAAGGCGTCCGGCCTGCTGGCCAACCTGTCCCGCATCCGGGACACGGAAACGGTGAAGACGCGTATCGACAGCGCGCGAAAGGCAATCAGGCGGCAATAAGGTGCCGTTGTTTACGTCGTTGTCGTTCCCGAAGGCCCGGGAACACCGATAACCATCAATCCGGTCCGGGACCCCCGGTTAACCATGCCGGCCCGGACCCGTGGAGAACCATCCGCATAGCGATGAAAAAGACACAACCTGAAAACAGCCGGTCGTCCCTGAAGGACGTTGAAACGGATCGGCTGCACGCATTTTTGATGGCCGGCGACACCATCCGCGGGGCGATCCTCAACGGCACCCGGATGGTCAACCGAATGCGGCGACGCCATCGGCTGGGCATTCTGGAAACGCTGGTGCTTGGACACGCCTACCTGGGGGCCTGCCTGATGAGTGCCGGTCTGAAAGGCAGGGATCGACTGAGCCTGCAGGTGGACTGCTCCGGCCCTGTCAAGGGCCTGGTCGTGGAAGCCAATGCAGCGGGTGAGGTGCGCGGGTTTTTGAAACAGGTGCCCATCCCCGTTGAAAAACCCCTGCAGGATTTCAACCTGTCACCTTTTTTCGGCGCCGGGTTCCTGTCGGTGACACGGACGCTGGCCGATGCCAAACAGCCCTTTACCGGAAAGGTCATGATGGCCCATGGCAGTCTGGCCAAGGACCTGGCCCACTATTATCTTACCTCCGAGCAGATCCCCACGTCGTTCAGCCTCAGCGTCAAGTTCGACAATCAGGGAAATATGGACGCCGCGGGCGGCTTGTTCCTGCAGGCCATGCCCGATGCCGATGAGGACGTGGTCCGCCGGATCGAAGAACAGGTCGTGGGCCTGCCCTCCATCGGCGATATCCTGGCCCGGGGAACGGCACCGGAACAATTCATACGAAACCATCTGGGCGACCATTCGCCACGATTCATCGACCGGCGTGAAGTCGGTTTCGTCTGCCACTGCAGCCGGGATCAGATCCGGAATGTGCTCACCCTGCTGCCCATTGACGAATTGAAGGACATCCGGGAAAAAGGACCCTTTCCCATCGAGATCTGCTGCCACCACTGCAATACCCGCTACGCGTTCGACCGGCAGCATATCGACCTGATCGTGGCCGCCCGGTTTTCAGAGAATTGAAAACGCCCCGCGCCAAACCGGTTACGGGCGCGATAACTGGCAGCCGGCCGCCATCCATGGTGCTGCCCATCGTCGGCACCACTTTTTTCCGCCTGGTCCTCAATACCGCCAGGCGGTTTGCCTACCCCTTCGCGCCGGTGCTGAGCCGGGGACTGGGTGTTTCCCTGGCCGCCATCACATCCCTGATCGCCATCAACCAGGTCACCTCCCTGCTGGGACTTCTCGTCGGCCCCCTGTCCGACCGCATGGGATACCGCAAGATGATGGTTGCCGGCATGGCCATGCTGGGACTCGGCATGCTGGCGGCGGCCTGTTTTCCCATCTACGCCGTCGTTCTGGTGGCCCTGTTTCTGGCAGGACTGGGCAAGAGCATTTTTGATCCTGCCGTTCAGGCTTGGGCCGGCAGGCGGGTTCCTTTTCACCGGCGGGCCATGGTGATCGGCATACTGGAGACATCCTGGTCGGCCAGCACTCTGATCGGCATTCCCGTGGTGGCCCTTCTCATGGAACGGTATGGGTGGCGATCACCGTTCCTGGTGATGGGGGCGCTGGGGTGCATCGGCGCCACGGCCCTGTTTTTTATCATTCCCGACGAGAATGAGAGCAGCGCCGAAAAAGCATCGTCAATGGATTATCTGGGCGCCTATTCGGTTCTGTTGGCCAGCAGACCCGCCCTGGGAGCCCTGGGATACGCATTTTTTGTCAGCGCGGCCAACGACAACCTCTTTGTCATTTACGGGGCGTGGCTGGAAGAAAGCTTCGGCCTGGGACTCGTTGCCCTGGGCCTGGGCACCAGCCTCATCGGCGTGGCGGAACTGTTGGGAGAAGGCGTTACCGCGGCACTTTCCGATCGTTTCGGATTAAAACGCGCCGTCATCGCCGGGCTGACCCTTTCCGTGGTGAGCTATCTGCTGCTGCCTTTTCTGGACACATCCCTGACGGCGGCCATGACCGGCCTGGCCATTCTTTTTTTCATATATGAATTCACCCTGGTCACCAGCCTCTCCCTGTGCACGGAGATGCTCCCGGGGCTGCGGGCAACGATGATGTCCGCTTTTTTTGCCACGGCAGGCCTCGGGCGGGTGCAGGGCGCGCTCACAGGAGGCGCGGTGTGGCAGGAAGGCGGAATCCTTGCCACGGGCTGTGTGTCAGGGGGGCTGTCCTTTCTGGGACTGCTCTGCCTGCTGCGCGGGCTCAAGGGGTGGGACCGACCCCGCCGCTGATGGCCTTCAATCGGCCCCGCGTCCGGCTGCCGCCATGCCAACCGGTCCGGATTTGAAGGCGGACTTCAATTTTCTGCCGCCGCCGTGCAGGTCTCTCCATCTGGCGTTGTCAGACCTTCTCGCCCGGGAATCGGGCTGCGGCCAGCTGCAGCCCGGCAATGGATTTGGCATCCTGTATCTTACCGTCCGAGATCATCTGGATCGCCCGGCTGACACGCACGCCATGGACCGAGAGCAGTTCGTCCTCATCCAGGTTCTGGGTCGCCCGGACGAGGCCGGTGGCCAGAAACAGGTGGATGCGTTCGTCAGAATAGGCAGGAAGCGGGGTGATCTGCGCCAGCGGTTCAAAGTGGCTGGCCGAATAGCCGGTCTCCTCGGCCAGTTCCCGCTGGGCGCACCGGCGCGGATCTTCTCCGGGATTCAATGTCCCGGCGGGGATTTCCCAGATGGGGCCACCGACCGCATGCCGGTATTGATGGACGAGCAGTACCGTGCGGTCGTCCAGGAGCGCTACAATGGCCGCGGCGCCCGGATGCCTGATGATTTCCATCTCCGTGGTGACGCCGTTGGGCAGGGTGATGTTCTCGGCGTACAGGTCAAACACCCTGCCCTTTCTGACGAGGGTCGAATGATTGCAGACCGCTTTGTCCATTTTTACTCCTGGTGATCCGTTTTGATGTGGTCGACCAGCTGGCGAACGGTCTGGCCGCCGGGCGAGGTGGCATCCGGGTTGATCGCCAGGAGCGATTCCCACGCTTCCAGCGCACCGGCTTCATCCTTGAGATCATGGAAAAGCACGATCCCTTTGTTGAATCGGGAAATTTCATGGGCGGCATCGATGTCCATGGCCCGGTCAAAGGCCTCCACCGCCTTTTCCGGATTTCCGTTTCTGCGGTGCATGACCCCCAGATCCGTCCAGACGTTGGCATTGCGGGGGTCGATGGCCAGTGCCCGGTCATAGGCCGCAATGGCATCGTCCGGACGGTTGGCATCAAAATATTGATGGCCAAGACCGATCCAGGCCTCGATATCCCCGGGATCCTGCTCGGTCTTCGCCTTGAGCGCGTCAATCGTCTGCTGCCGCTGCGCATCCGCCATGCCTTCCGGGGGTGCCGATTGATGGGGATCGGCGATGGACCCGCTTTTGTAGACACCGAAGGCCACACCGCTTAAAAACCCGATCAGAAGAGACGCCACGACAAACCAGATGACTTTTTCCGATTTGACATAACCGGCTGGTTTCTTGTCGGCCATATCCATCCTTTCCAATCATAAAAAACGCCCGTTAAAGGGGCGTGATGGTTGACGGTTCCGGTGCCGGACTGTCATGTCAGCCCAGGTGCGTCTGCCAATGCCGATTCCTGGCGGCACCATCGGAAACCCGTTGAGAAGCTCATTAATAAGCACGATTTCCGATTTACGCATCAGGGCGGTTCTATTTTTTGTCCCTATCCCCCGTCTGAATACCCGACGGTCCGGCCCCGACGGACGGGAATTTTTCCAGGTATTCAGGGACCTGAATCATGGGCGGGCGTTCGTACTGGGCCAGCACATGGGTTTCGGGACGGAGTTTTTCCCGGACCAGGCTGTACTGGATCATCTCATCGAAGACGTCCTGTTTGATGTCCAGCCGTTGAAGCTTTTCAACGCGATTCATGAACGTCTTGATAATCACGAAGGCCATGCGCCCGAGCGCCTTCGTATCCTGATTTTTGTGCACCCGGCGGTCAAGATCGACCTGGGCCATCACATCGAGGCCCCATCTCTCGTGAATATCGATCAACATGCCGGTTTCCACCCCGTAGCCGATGTGAAAGGGAATATCCTCGAAAATGCTGCGATACCCGGCATACTCGCCGGAAAGCGGCTGCAGGAACTGGGTCAGATCCGGCATGAACATGGAAAAGAGCGGGCGGGTCACCAGTTCCGTCACCCGGCCGCCTCCGGTGGGGCGCCACTTGTTCCGCCCCACGGAAATCGGCCGGTCGTAAAAGGCCTTGGTAAAACGAATATGGTCCGACAGCAGCAGCGGACCCAGCAGCCCGTAGGCAAAACGATGGTGAATGTTTTTAATGTCCGCATCGATGTAAATGATGATATCGCCCCGGGTCACATACAAGGCTTTCCAGAGGTTCTCCCCTTTTCCCTTGAACTTCTCGAGATGCGGCAGGATGTCATCGGCCTTGTAGACCGTCACGTCATAGGACCGGGCAATCCGGCGGGTCTGGTCCGTCGAACCGGAATCGATGACCACAATTTCATCGATCAGCGGGTACCGCGTCATGAGTTCCGATTTCATGATGACGATTTCCTTGGCGATGGTCGTTTCCTCGTTCAGGGTCGGCAGGCAAAGGGAAATGGACAATCCTTTCCTTTGCTTGGCGGACGTCAGGCGTTCGAGGTCCTTAAATTCAGAATGGTGAAAGGTGTTGGATTCGATCCAGGTTTTATTCATCATACACCCCATTGTCCATGGCCATGATCAGCGCCGGTATCTGTGAGATTCCCTTGAACATGGGTTCGATTTCGATCATGGCGCCGTCCTGATGAAAATTGTCCCCCCGGGTCAGCCCCAGTGTGATTGCCGGAATCCTGCGGTGCAGAAAAATCGACAAGGCGGTCTCACTGGGCTCGCTCACGGCTTCCACGCCCAGGCGATTCAGGATGCGGGACGCGCATTTGACCAGCGGGTGATTGTACGGCAGGTGGGTGGCATTCAGATTGCTGATGCGGTTGAGCTTCAGATGGACCGCGAAGGCCTTGTTGACGTCATCGACGATATCCCTGATATCGCCGTAGAGGGCTTTGACCATCTCGTCGCAATCGCTTCGGATCTCGAACCCCAGCGTGGCGTCATAGGCGATCTTGCCATGGTTGAATCCGCCGGCGATCTTGCCGATGACGATCTGGGTCCGCGGTTTCTGGGGCAGGCGCAGGGACAGGATCGCATTGATGACCTCGTTGATGACGATGATCGCGTTGGGCTGGTGGTGCCGGCCCCATTGCTTTTCAGAGGCGATACTGCAATTGATCTCGCCTCGGATCATACCGTCGGAATAGTAATTGAGCCGTCCCAGTTCCACGCTTTCCAGGCATATGGCGCCGCGAATCGGCGTGGGCCATGTCTGGAGCAACCGGCGGATGCCCCGCAGGTTTCCCCGTCCCAGGGATTGCGTGGGGGCCACCAGGACGATATCCGATTCAAAGGACAGTCCCAGGCGTCTGAAAACTTCCGGCAGGGATGCCAGGACGCCGACGGCGGCCGAGTTGTCCGAAACGCCATTGCCGGCGATGATTCTATCGGTTACCTTGTAATGCTGGTCGTCCTTTATGCTTGCAAACGTGTCCAGATGGGCGACGACAAAAATGGACCTGTTTTCGGCAGAGCCGCCGCGGATCACGCCGATGGGGTTGCCGAAATCATCGATACTGCATTCATCCACCTGAAAATCGGCCAGGCGGTCCACCAGGCACCTGGCCCGCCGTCCCTCGGAGAAGGTGGGTGCGGGGATTTGCCCGACCAGCAGGATATTGCTGATGATGATCTCGCGAATCTTGCGAATCCGGTCCACGAATGCGGGCAGCCGATTTAAATATTTTTCCATAAGGGCCTCCTGTCTAAGGATTGGCGGCTCCGGGGACCAATTGCCGGAGATCGGTGACCACCAGGTCCGGCTGACGGCCCCTGCCGGCGTCAGCCGTTTCCATGGGGCGCCAGGATCGTCGATCTCCGGCAAAAAGGCCGGTCTTGAATCCGACATTCCCGGCCGGAATGATGTCCTTTTGCATGTCGTTGCCCACGTACAGGACAGAAGATGGGGCAATGCCCATGTCCGACAGGGTTTTTCGGGCCCGCATGAACATCACCGCCGACGGTTTGGCATGCCCCTCCTGCCAGGAAAAAAAAAGCAGTCGCGGATCAAACCCTCGTTTTTCGAGAGGGCCACCGAGGATGTGCCGGAGGAGCAACACCGTGTAAAACTGGGCATTGGATATGAGTCCCATGGGCACCTTTCCGGTCTGGCAGGCATCGAGCAGATCCCTTAACCCCGGCATGGGGTAGACCGGGTTGACGATCAACTCGTATTCCAGGGCGAAATCTTTCAGCCGGGGCAGGTCGTTGGAACCGAGCACCCGTCGCCAGACCTGCACAATGTCCACCTCCGGGAACGCCATCCCCTTGCGGCGGGAATTATCATGATCCCGGTGGATGGTGCGATAAAGCGCGCCGACCAGCTGTTCAGGGGACTGGTCGATGCCGTGGCGTTTGAGCAGGGGCCGCAGGTCGCCGACACCGTCGGTGGCTTTCCGATGGCCTCCGGGTTCCCCTGCCCCGCTGATGATCAGAGTGCCGTAGACGTCAAAAAGAACGGCTGAAAACGGCTGCATGCCGGACAGATCCGGGGCCACCCCGGTCGGAATCGGGGCCAAGGGGCGGATATGCGCGTTCAGGCGCCCCGGTTCAATGGACATAGGTGCCCCATTTGAGCAGGGAAAAGCGGTCCAGATCGAAAAACGCATCGCGCAGGACGGCTTTGTCTATGCGGTGTTCCACCCTGTGGCCGGCCACCTGGTCGTACACGGAGAGGAGGCGACGCCTGTATTGTTCCATGCCGTAGTGCGCCAGGATCAACCGGCGGTTGGCTTCAACCATCGCTGACGGGTGGGGCACCTCGCCGGGACAGGCCAGGCAGGGATTTAGGTCCACCAGTTCGTCCCTGGCGGATGGGGCGCGGATCAGGCGGCCCAGCACCTGGCGCTGGAACGTCTCACTCAGCAAACCGAAATCGACCCGGCCGTTGCGGGTCATCCGGGCAAAGGCCGCATCCGCCGTATCGGCAGCCATGCGGTGGCCGTAGCAGGCCGCCGCTCCGGCGACGGCCTGGTGCCAGTCCCGGCAGAAGGCGTCGCCGTCGATCCAGGCCAGGGGAACGTCGAGCCGGTCATAAAGGGTTTCCAGCCGGATTCCGCGGGCCTCGAAATCATCACAGATACCCCTGATCCGCCGCCCCCACAACAGTTTGCCCGCCGTCCAGGGCTCGAGAAAGGTAAGCCCGAACCCTTCCGTGATGCTGGTGGTGACCACCGAGCGGGCGGAGTTCATGAGAGCGCCGAAGTCGGTGTTTTTCCCGACCTCGAAATCGACGTGCAGGCGGTTTTTCTCCACCCAGGCCACCCAGTCCCGGTAGCTGGCCGCGTCCGCCGGGCTGTTGGGCGGCTGGGTGACGGCCAGGCGCTGCGTGCCGTTGAAAAACATGGACAGCAGGATGGCCTCGCCCAGGTTCTTGCGACGGATGGCGCGGACCGGGTAGAGAATCCGTGGCTCCGGAGATCGGTCCATGCCGGCGGTCAGGCCGGCCACCGCGTTGGGAAGAAGATGGACGCCCCGGGGCTTCAGCCCCGCCCCCTTCAGGATGCCGGCATCCCGGGCGTTGATGACGCCGTAGTGGCAATCCGCCGGATAGGCGTCCCTGAAATAGACGCCGGGCCGGCCGTCTTCGGCGAAGTCGTGAATCTGAAGGAAAAGGGTAATCCCGGACTGTTGCAGCCGTTTTATGATCTGAAGGAATGACCGGTTTTTGGCCAGTGTCGGGTTGTGGATATGCAGCACATCGCATCCGCCCGGCCACTTTTCAGACAGCACCTTTATCATCCGCGCTGCAACGCTGTCCGGAGACGGCTGGGAACGGCCGGGCCTGTCATAGCCCAGTCCGGGGATCTCCGCCACCTCGCAGGGCAGCCCGGCGGCCGCCCGGTCTCCCGTCAGGACGATCAGTTCGCATGCATTCCGAAGTGCCGCGATCTGGCTCGACAGCACCGTGGTGACGCCCCCGGTTTTGAGATGGTAGTGGACCAACGCAACCTTCATGGTGCCCCTGCAACTGCCCCATGGAAAATTAAATGTGTCGGAACAACGATGGTGTGCAGTCTAATTGTTGAATCCGCCGGGCGGTTTGTCAACCGGGTCGGGTCGGGCATGACGCCGGTGACCCTGCAGATCGGTGTTTCACCCGTCCGTTAAGACGCCATGGCCCGTCACGGTGCCAGCCACACGCTCTGGTATGCCCGGAGCGTTACCGATGGGCCCTCAACCCGTTGGCCGCTCAGAAGATCCCTGAACCGATGGCCACCATGACCGGTCGGCAACCCGACCGTCAGGGACGCGGCGGAAAAATTGGTCACCGCAACCAGCACCTGCTCCCGGCACGTGCGCTGGACCGCGAACACCCGGTCGTCCAGATGCAGAATCTGCATGTCCGCCCCGGGATGGAAAGCGGGCTGGCGGCAGCGGATACGGATCATCTCCAGGTAAGGGAAAAAAATTCGCGACCGGACGCTGTGCGGATCGTCCAGTTCGGCAACGAGGGCGTCGACCGGCAGCCTTGCCCGATTGATCGTCCGGGCCTGCCCGGTCGCCCGCATGCCCTCCGTCCAGTTGGTTGACCCCAGCAGGCTGTGGATGTAAACCGCGGGAACACCGGGAAGCACCAGTACCACGGCCTGGGAGGCCAGGAAACGGGGGATGTGGTGCGGATCGGTTGCACCGGAAGGATCTTTGAGTGCATCCAGATAGGTGATGTTCAGCTCATAAGGGCTGTTGGAGCCGTCAGGGTTGCGCTTTTCGGAAACGCGGCCACCGTTTTTCCGAGTTCGATCCGCCAGCCATGCAATCTCAGGCGAGGGCAGGATGCCTTCCAGGGGACGCACCCCGATGCCGTCGTGGGAAGCGCTGAAGTTGAGAAAGGCCGTTGTGGTCGATGGCGTCACCAGGGTTTGCGCCCAATCGGAAAACACGCGGGCCTTGCCGGTGGCCAGGGAATAAAGCAGGAGCGGCGGCAGGGTGAAATTGTAGACCATCTGGGCCTGGTCGGAACCATCGCCGAAATAACTGATATTTTCATCGTGGGGCACATTGGTCTCGGTGACCACAACCACCCCGGGAGCCTTCCGGTTTAAAACCCTGCGGAACAGGCGGACCAGGTCGTGGGTCTGGTGCAGGTGGATGCAGGGCGTTCCGATCTGTTTCCACAGGTATGCAATGGCGTCCAGCCGGATCATCCGTGCGCCCTGGGATACGTAGAAGAGCAGCGTCCGCACCATGTTTTCCAGCACGTCGATGCTGCGGTAATTGAGGTCGATCTGGTCGGCGCTGAAGGTCGTCCACAGGTGTACCGTGCGCCCCGACCCTTTGGTATACGCCGTCAGCAGCGGAAGGGCCCGGGGTCGGATCACCGCCGACAGGTCTGCCGACGGATCGACCTCGATGGCCAGGTCGTCAAATCCCTTTTTGTCGGCCAGATAGGCCTGGAACCAGCGGCTTTTGGCTGACACATGGTTGGCCACCAGATCGACCATCAGCCTGAATCGTTTGCCGATGGCCCGAATGTCCGCCCAGCTGCCCAGGTCGGGCCTGACGGAATGAAAATCCGTTACCGAAAATCCATCGTCTGATGAATAGGGGAAAAATGGCAGAATATGAATACCTGAAAACACGTCCCTGAAATAGTCGCTGGAAAAGCGATTCAGGGTTTTCAGGGGCCGCTCCCCGCTTCGAAAAAGGGTGTCGCCGTAGGTAATCAGGATGGCATCCGTGGGGGCGAAAAGGTCTTTTTCTCCGGGGTGCCGTTCAGGCGCAAAGGCATCCATCACGGCGGCGAGCCGCTCCCGGGCGGCATCCCCCCCCTGCCGTCCATACAGCCGGTGTAGAATCGATATCATGCCGTATTAAGCCGTTGACAGATTCATGTTTTTGATGTCTTTTTAAATTAACGGCAAGGTGTTGCCTGAGCGTTTTGCCTCTATAATCCTCTTTTTTTCAACCCTGCAGGTGCTGCCATGTATATTCCCTTCAACCATGTTCATAACATTGGGTTCATCTCCACCCGGTTCGCCGGAACCGACGGGGTGTCGCTGGAAACGGAAAAATGGGCCAACGTGTTCGAGCATCAGCGGTTTCATTGTTTCTATTTCGCCGGGGAGCTGGACCGGAACCCGTCACAGTCCTTTCTGGCCCCCAAGGCCCATTTCATGGAACCGGAAATCCGGACGATTTTCAACACGGCCTTCGGTTCTTCGGCCAACGGGGTGCGGGATCGTCAACTGACGACGCAGATTCATGAGATAAAGGAGCTTCTTAAGAATCAGCTATACGATTTTATTTCCAAATTCAACATCGATCTGCTGATCCCTGAAAATTCGCTTACCATCCCGCTTAACATTCCCCTGGGCCTGGCCATTACCGAAGTCATCGCCGAAACCGGGCTGCCGACCATCGCGCACCACCACGATTTTTTCTGGGAACGCCAGCAGTTCAAAACCAATTCGGTCTGGGACTATTTAAACATGTCCTTCCCCCCGCATCTGCCGCCTATCCGCCATGTGGTCATCAGTTCTTCGGCAGACAATCAGCTTTCCCTCAGGACCGGTATCTCTGCCACCATCATTCCCAACGTCATGGACTTCAAACATCCGCCGCTACCGCCGGATGACTATGCCGGCGATGTCCGTCAGGCGCTGGGACTCGAGCCTGATGAACGCCTGATTCTCCAGCCGACCCGGGTGGTCAAAAGAAAGGGGATCGAAAACGCCATCGAACTGGTCAGCCGGCTGGGAATGAAAGCCCGGCTGGTCATCTCCCATGCCTCCGGAGACGAAGGACACGACTACGAACAGCGCATCATCGATTATTCCAAACGCATGCAGGTCAACACCCTGTTCGTCTCCAAGATCATCAACGACAAACGCGGGACAACCCGGAACGGCCGTAAAATCTACACCCTTTACGACATATACCATCACGCCGATTTCATAACGTATCCCTCGACCATCGAGGGGTTCGGCAATGCCTTTCTGGAAGCCGTCTACTTTCGCAAGCCGATCCTGGTCAACCGCTATTCGATCTACACCTTCGATATCAAGCCCAAAGGTTTCAAGGCCGTTGAAATAGACGGCTATGTCACCGATGAAGCGGTCGAACAGACCCGGGAGCTTCTCCGGAACGAACCGCTCAGGAAAAAAATGGTAGACAACAACTACATGCTCGGGGAAAAATTTTTCTCATACGAGGTCCTGCACGATAAACTGATGAACCTGATGGTTTAGGCATTGCGGTTTAACCGGTCTGCCGGCTGGTAAAATCAGATACCCCAAAAAGGCAAGGTGCAGACAAATATGGCTGTTTATCTCGTTCAACACGGAAAATGCCTGGCAGCATCCGAGGATCCTGAAAAGGGCCTGTCGGGCGAAGGAAAGATGGAAGCCCAGCGGATTGCCGACGTGGCGGCCGGTTATCGGGTGCCTGTGTCGCGTATTCTTCACAGCGGGAAAAAACGGGCACGGGAAACGGCGGAGATCCTGTCCCATGCACTGTCGCCCAAAGATGGGGTGGCACCGGCCGGCGGCATGAAACCGCTGGATGATGTCCGTGGTTTTGCGGACCATCTTCGACTGGATCAGGACATCATGCTGGTGGGGCATCTGCCCTTTCTGGAGCGGTTGGCCGGCCTGCTGATCACCGGCAATCCGGACCGGACGGTGTTTAAACTGCAAAACAGCGGCATCCTCTGCATCGACCGGGTTGCGGATGTCGATCACCCGGTGATCCGCTGGGCCCTGATGCCGTCCATCGGCTGAAGCCCGGCCCCAGCGGTTATTTTCCCTTTTTAAGGGCCTTCCAGATTTTTTCAGGGGGATCGATTTTCAATGTGCCCGGGTTCAGGACAATGGTCTGGGCATCGGGAAGGTAGCTGTCGAGGACCTTTTCCACCTGGGAAATCAGCGCATCGATCTTCAGGTCCGAAAGCGTATTGATGATTTTGAGGTCATCGTCAGCCTGCTGGTACAGATAACTGAGCCGGTCGCAGGCCACCCGGTAGTAGCCTATCTTTTGCCCATACCGCCCGGTATAGGCCTGGACGTCGGCCATCAGCATCAGATCGAACCTGACGCGCGGGTTTGCCAATACATCCGCTTCGGTTTTGAGCCCTTTTTCCCGAACTTCGCGCAAGGCTTCCGTTTTGATTTCATCCAGTCGAACCGCCAGTGCGTCCCGGATGCCGGCAGCTTCCGCCTTTCGGTGGGCCATCTGGCTGTTGAGCAGGGCGATGTCCGCCATGGTCCGGCGGAGCTGTTCCGCTTTGGCCTTGGCCGCCACCGTCGAGGGCAGGGTCGCCACCAGCAAAATGATGACCCAAATGATTGATCGATGCGATAGTTTCACGGTCTACTTCCTTGAGCCGGTTTGCCTGCGCGTCAATTGTTCGGAAAGAAACAGCCGGGTGCCGGGGTTTTCCCAGTGGGCCATGTGCTTCACATTGACCAGCTCGATCTGTTCTCCCTGCCATTCCGACAAGATGGCCACGACCCGGGGAGAAAGACGGGAAAGGCCATTGAGGGAGAGCCCTTTGCCTTTCCACTGCGCCAGGTGCACCGCCGCTTCCGGCCGCAATTCCTTGAGCCCGTTCAGCCCCAGCCAGTCCCCTTCCCATGAGGCCAGGCCGCGGGCCGCTTCCGCCGACAGGTCGGTCACCCCATTGAGAAACAAATCCTTGCCTTTCCATCTGGCCATGCAGCGGGCTGCCTGGGGGGACAACGCGGTCAACCGGTGTTTTTCGGAATAATCCCCTTCGCAGATTCGTTTCCAGACGGCCGCATTGTCTGTATCGGCGGCGCTGCGATCGTTACCGGGCGCGACCGGGCCGGCCGGTATCTGTCTGGCGATATCCTGCCAGATCGTTTCCAGGGACGGCGGTGTCGCCGGAACGTCGTCAATGTTCAATTGTGACAATGCACGGCGTTGTGTCTCAATGATTTCATCGGCCTGTGCGATAAACCCATCGATGTCGATATCGCTGGCTCTGTCGGCCATCATGGCCAGCAGGCCGGCCTTGCGGGACAGATACAGCAGTGATTCGCTGTTAAGAAGAAGGTCCCTGACCGGAACCGCCAGCCGCCGGATATAGGTCTCGCGCCGCTGAATGGCCGCGAGACCCAGACCGATGCGCGGTTCGGCCAGCGCTTCCTTTAAAGTGCGTTTGCGGCTGCCGGTGTTGCGAACCGCATCGACGACACCTTGTTTTTCCGCATCGATACCTGACTGGTAATAGGCGCGCAGTTCCTCGATTTCAGCCCGTTTGTCGAGCACCTCGCTGCGAAGGCGGTCGATGTTGCCGGCAGCGGCTTCAAGGCGTGACACATCGGACCGACCGCCGTCAACGGGCGCCGGACCCTGATGCGCAGCGGGCGGCGCTGTCCCGGCGTTTTCGGCTGTTGAAATTGAACCGGCAGTCCGGGCCGGTAACGGATCCGTTGCATCGACCAGCCGGCTGGGGACTCCATAATAATATCCTGCCAATGCGATCGCCAGCAGGATGGCGGCCGAAACAGCGATGGTTTTCTTTTTCCTGCCTGCGTGCGATGCCGGGGCTTCCCGCAGGGGCGCGGTTTTTTGCTGGCGGGTTCCCCGCGGTGCGGGGGGTGTTTTTGCCGGCCCCTGGTGGGCCGAGGCGGCTTTGGTTGCCGGCTCCGGTTCGGATGGCCCCGCCGGCGCTTCCTTGATTGGGGACGAGGAAATCGCAGAAGCCGTCTCCTGACCCGCGGGGGCGGTTTTTTTGGGGTGGACGGCGATATCTTCGCCAGGTGCTTCCCCGCGGTCGGATTCCTCGTCACTCGAGGTGATCTCTTTCAGTATGTCTTTAATTTCAGATGAGATATCCTGTGATTCTTCATCTTCATCTTTATCTGCCAGGCCGGCTGCGGTCGGATCCTTATCGTCGGTCGCCTGCCCCGCGATCAGGTCAGCGGAAGCGGATGGATCCGTATCCGGCGCCCCTGGGTCAGTGTCGTCGGCGTCGCCGGATCCCGTCTGGCCTTCAACAGGTTGCTGCAAATCCCCGTCAAGACGCCCCTCGCCACCGGCGGCACCGGCGGAGGGGGTCGCTTCGGCCGTGTCCGCCGCTTTGGCCACCTTTTCCAGTTCGGCGGCAAAATCATCCTCATCCGTCGCTTCCGGTCGTTCCGGTTCCTCCCGGGAGGCAGCGGGCGCTGCAGCATCGCCATCACCGGCCGCCCCTCCCTCGATCTGGGCCATGATGCTTTCGAAGGCTTTCTGCTGATCCTCGTCGAGGCCCGCATCGTCTTCGGCGCCGGCGGAGGGGGTCGCTTCGGCCGTGTCCGCCGCTTTGGCCACCTTTTCCAGTTCGGCGGCAAAATCATCCTCATCCGTCGCTTCCGGTCGTTCCGGTTCCTCCCGGGAGGCAGCGGGCGCTGCAGTATCGCCATCACCGGCCGCCCCTCCCTCGATCTGGGCCATGATGCTTTCGAAGGCTTTCTGCTGATCCTCGTCGAGGCCCGCATCGTCTTCGGCGCCGGCGGAGGGGGTCGCTTCGGCCGTGTCCGCCGCTTTGGCCACCTTTTCCAGTTCGGCGGCAAAATCATCCTCATCCGTCGCTTCCGGTCGTTCCGGTTCCTCCCGGGAGGCAGCGGGCGCTGCAGCATCGCCATCACCGGCCGCCTCCCCCTCGATCTGGGCCATGATGCTTTCGAAGGCTTTCTGCTGATCCTCGTCGAGGCCCGCATCGTCTTCGGCACCGGCGGACAGCTTGTCCGCCTCCTGGCCTTCTATTTCCCCCATGATATTCTCGAAGGTCGCCATTTCTTCGGCGCTCATGCTTTCCGGACTGTCGACGGGGCCATTTCCGCCCGCCCCCCCCGCCTTTGGTGCGGTGGTCGGTGCCTTGGTTTCCGGAGACGGATTTTTAGGTTTTTCCTTCATAGGCAGCAACGTTGGAATAGACTCTGAATTTTTCTGCCCCATTGCATGACGCGCCGGAGAGTCGCTCGCAATTGTCGTCGGGTATCGCAGCGGCTGATAATTTTCAGTTACGTTATCGTCGATATGCCGACCAAACTTAAGGATTTTATCTGTTTCCTGATATTTTCGGACGCAGGACATCTTTGCCCGGTTCATGATGCCGCCGGACATTTCATTTGTCTTGAGGGAGAAAAGGAACGACGCCCCCAAGGGGGGCCGAAAGCCCCCCTTCCCTATCGGCGCACGGAGATCGAAAGAAACGAGGTGCGAGCATAACGTGATAAATTTCTTGATCATTTTGCGATCAAAAGGTATGTTTCGGGGCAAGTCAATCAGCTGGGCGCACAGCCGCAAAACGGGAAATACTGGACCAAGGAGAGCACAACCATGAAAAAAACCGTTATCAAAGGGACCGGCCGTTATGTTCCGCCCCGCCTGGTAACCAACGACGACCTGGCCAGGGTGATGGACACCTCCAATGAGTGGATTCTTCAGCGGACCGGTATTGAACAGCGGTACTGGGTCCCCGAATCGGGTGGCGTCGGTGCCTCCGACCTGGGTCTGGAAGCGTCACGGATTGCCATGGATCGCGCCGGATGGGGGCCTGAAGATATTGATCTGATCATATTTGCCACACTGAGCCCGGACCTATTTTTCCCCGGATCCGGATGTCTGCTTGCCAATAAACTGGGGCTCAACGCCACACCCACGCTGGACATCCGCCAGCAGTGCACCGGTTTTCTGTACGGTATGGCCACCGCCGATGCCTATATTCGAAGCAGTATGGCCAAGCGCGTTCTCCTGGTGGGCGCCGAGGTGCACAGCACGGGCCTGGACATTTCAACCCGGGGACGCGACGTGGCCGTGATTTTCGGAGACGGGGCGGCGGCGGTCTGCCTGGAGCGCATGGAAACGGATGTCAAGGCGGGGGTTCTGGCGTCATGCCTGCACACCGACGGGTCGCTGGCCGAAAGTCTCATGACCTTCGCACCGGCATCCCGGGAAAACCCCCGGCTGGATGAAAAGATGCTTGAAGCGGGACTGCATTTTCCAGCCATGGACGGCAGGAATATTTTTAAAAATGCCGTCCGGCGGCTTCCCGAGGTGGCCGGCGAGGCGCTGAAAAAAGCGGAAATCGACCTGGACGCGGTGGATCTGTTCATTCCGCACCAGGCCAACCTGAGGATCAACCAGGCCTTCGCCAAGGCCCTGGACCTTCCGGATTCAAGGGTTTACAACAATATTCAGCGATACGGAAACACGACGGCGGCCAGCATTCCGCTGGCACTGGACGAAGCCATCGAAAAAGGCCTGCTGGGCGCCGGCAGCACGGTGATGTTCCTGGGGCTCGGCGCCGGGGTTACCTGGGGATCGGTGCTTTATCGGTTTACCGGTTAATACGAAGGGGGCGGACACCTCCGTCCCCTGTCTTCCGTTCCGGAAACAGCGGCACCGGAGCACGGTCATCCGGGAAGCCTGCCGCTGAAGATCATTCGAAGATAACGGCGGTTGATGGCATCGACCGCGTCGAAGTCATGTTCCGGATTCTGGTTGCGGGCCGCCATTTCCCCACGAATCACGCCGGCCGTCACCTTGCCCAGTTCCACGCCGAACTGGTCGAAGGGGTTGATTCCCCAGATGAAGGCCTCGAAGATGGTCCTGGCCTCGTAAAATGCCAGCAGCCGGCCCACATCTTCCGGATCCAGGTTTTCCAGAACGATGATGGAGGATGGCCGGTTCCCGGAAAAGGACCTGGCCGGATCCCCGCTGGCCTGCCCCATGGCCAGGGCCGTGGCCTGGGCCAGCAGGTTGGCCCACAACTCCTGCTGGTGCCCGACGCCCTTGAATGCGCCTTCATCCATCCGGTATTGCGGGTTCAGCACGCCGATAAAGTCGATGGGAAAGGCCTTCCCCTGATGGGCGAGCTGGAAGAACGAGTGCTGGGCATTGGTGCCCGGTTCACCGAAGACCACCGTACCGGCCGGTTGGGCCAGGGGCCGGCCCAGCGCATCCACCGATTTCCCGTTGCTTTCCATGTTCAGCTGCTGGACATGCGGGGTCAGCCTTGACAGGGGAGACGCGTAAGGAATGATAGCAGTCTGGGGATAGCCCAGGAAACTGGTGTTCCATACGGTCAGCAGGGCGGCAATCAGGGGAAGGTTCTGCTCCGGAGGGGCTTCCAGGGCGTGGCGGTCCATCGCTTCGGCGCCTTTCAGGAACCGTTCGAATCGATCATACCCCAGGTACAGGCCGAGCGGCACCCCGCCGACCGCGGAGGTGACACTGTAGCGCCCGCCGATGAAATCGAACATGTGGAAGGACGCCAGGCCCCGGCCGGCGTCCCCGTCCCCCGGACTGCCCTTGCTGGTGACGGTGACCAGGTGTTTGGACGGGTCCAGACGGCGCTCTTGCATGGTTCGGCGGATCAGGTCTTCGTTGGCCATGGTTTCGGCGGTGGTGTAACTTTTGGAGATGACGACCCACAATGTCCGTTCCGCGTCCACCCGCGACCAGATCGATGCAAAGTTATGAATATCCACATTGGACAGAAATTCCAATGACACGTCCCGGTCGGCGAACGCTTCGAGCGCCCTGGCCACGAACTCCGTTCCCAGGTAACTGCCGCCGATCCCCACCACCACGACATGACGGAAGGACCGGCCGGTGCTGCCGGTGATCTCGCCCCCGTGCACCGCGTCGCAGAACGTTTTTATCTGATTCCGAACCGCCTTCAGATCCGGCTTGATGTCATGGCCGTCCACACGGACCGGATGGTCGCTGAAGCTTCTGGCGGCCATGTGAAGGGCGGCGCGGTTTTCTGTGACGTTGACTTTTTTGCCATGGGCCATGTCGGCAAACCGATCCGTGGCGGCGGCGGCCTCGGCCAGTTCAAATAAAAGCGCCATGGTGGCCTCGTCAACGCGCTGGCGGGAGTAGTCGTAAAAAATGCCCCCGCCGGCAGCGCTGAAATCGGCCATTCGGCGGTCGCCGCGAATCAGGTGTCTCAGATGACAATCCTCGCGATCCAGATAAAGGGCGCGTTCGACCAGACGCCGGTGCTGTCGTTGATGAAAAAAGCGGTAATCTCCCATGGCGTCCCCCTGTTCAGGCCTAACCGAGAACCTGAGGTAAAAGTTTTTAACTTATTAGTATTATAGATATTATTGCTTATGAAGAATGGTTCAGGCGGGCTGCTTTGATGCGAAGGTGGTTCTATTTTTTTTCGCCGGATTCCTGAAAGATCGCGTAGGATTCCGTGGACGGGTAAGACCGCGAACAGGCAATGCTGTTGGCCAGTACCGTACGGATCTTGTCCAGCGGCAGACAGTTGTCCATGCAGCCGGGGAACAGATGGCGGTCGATGCACTCCCGGCACGGACTCTTGACCAGGTGCCCGATATCAAAATCAAAACGATGTCTGTAGTTGTTTGCCATTGCTGTTAACGATATGATTGCGTGGATCATATGCCGGCGGCGCCCTTTTCTGGACCAGTCAATCCGGATCGCGTCTCTTGATATTTCTGCCTTTATGATTACCATAACCTGTCGGTCCGCACAAGGCCAAACCAGGCTGTGGATCCGCTTCGCCCGGTTCCCGGTTCGTCTCTGCGCTGCGGGCGGATCCCCCAACCCCATGACGATGACAGGCAGGAAAAAGATGAAACATCCTAAGCTGTACAAGTCCTTTTACGGGCGAACCCTGGTCCAGTCCTGTTTTTTTTCCACGGTTCTGTTTGCCGTCGTTGCCGCCTTTTACTGGCAACTGGAAGGCGCGGGCACCCCCCCGAATCTCTTCGATTACGGCGCCATGTTCGTTTTTCTTTTTTTTTACGGACTGTTGCAGTGGATGTTCCAGAAAAATACCCTGTCGCAACTCCTGGCCGGCCAATCGGTTTTGCCGGCGGTTGAAAAGAAAGAGCCTTCCGCAACCAGGGAATCCGAAGCGGATGCGAAAAACCGCAAAAACAAAGAAAAACGCATGTTCGTGCATTTGTTTGCCGTGCTTCAACGCCAGGGCCGGCTGATGGATTTCTTGCAGGAAGACCTTTCCCGTTACGAAGACGACCAGATTGGCGCCGCCGTGCGCAGCATTCATGAAAACTGCCGAAAAACCGTGGACCGCTACCTGTCGCCGGAACCGGTGATGAAATCGTCCGAAGGCGAAACCGTCGAGATCGCCCCCGGATTCGACCAGCAGGCCGTCAAACTGGTCGGCAATGTGGTCGGGCACCCCCCTTTTACGGGCATTTTGCGCCACCGGGGATGGCAATTGCACGCCATTCGACTGCCCAAGTTGTCCGACACGGAAAACCCGAATATCATTGCGCCGGCAGAAGTTGAAATCCAGTGAACTGGTGTTCGTCCATAAATGGGCAAATAGGGCCGAGATCTCCCGCTGGAAATCAGGCGGGACAGGAACGCGCGGGAAAAATTTTACCGCCCCGTATGGAACACGGGATGTCCCACAGGCATATGGCGGATATTCCGAGGGTAAAATTCTGAGCGCAACGCAGGTATCGGACAAATTGGCCATTTATGGATGGGCACGAACCAAGGAGTCCATTTTTGACCTCAGAACATCGCTTTGTCGTCGGCATCGATCTGGGCACCACCAACAGCGCCGTATCCTTTGTGGACCTGACGGCGTCCGATGGCGGCAGGCCGGTCATCCGGAAATTTCCGGTTCATCAACTGACCGGTCCCGGTGAATTCGCCGCGCTTCCTGTCCTGCCCTCATTTTTGTATATTCCCGGTGAATACGACATCGCCGACCAGGACCGGGCCGCCCCGTGGACGATCGATCAGCGCAGCCGGGATGATCAAAATTTTGCGGGGGCCTTTGCCCGGGATCACGGGGCCAAGGTTCCGGCACGCCTGGTTTCTTCGGCCAAAAGCTGGTTGTGCAACAAACAGGTGGACACCCGGGCCCGAATCCTGCCCTGGGGGGCCGGGGAGGAGGTCGTCAAGGTGTCGCCGGTTCACGCATCGGCAGCCTTCCTCAAGCATGTCAGAAAAGCCTGGAACGTGGCCATGGGGGACGCCGAGGAAGACTACCTGGAGCGCCAGGCGGTGATCGTCACCATTCCCGCCTCCTTTGACGAGGTGGCCCGGGACCTGACGCTGGAAGCCGCACGGCTGGCCGGTCTCCCCGATGTCATCCTGCTGGAGGAACCCCTGGCTGCATTTTACAGCTGGCTGATCCGGCACGAAACGGACTGGCCCGATCATGTCGCGCCCGGCCAGCTGATCCTGGTTTGCGACGTGGGCGGCGGCACCACGGACTTTACCCTTATCTCCCTGCGGGACGTGGACGGCAGCCCCCGTTTCGAGCGCATTGCCGTGGGCGACCACCTGATTCTGGGCGGCGATAACATGGATTTCGCCATCGCCCGCAGCGTTGCCCGCCGCTTGGGGAAATCGCCGGCAGCCATGGGCCGGGATGCCTGGAAAACGCTTTGTCACCAATGCCGGCAGGCCAAAGAAAAAATTCTGGACGGAATCACCGACAGCGGCCGGATCACCCTGATGGGCAGCGGTTCCAGCCTGATTGCCGGCACCCTGACCGCCCGGGTCGACCGCCGTGAGATTGAAGCGATCGTCCTGGACCAGTTTTTCCCGCTCTCCGGAACCTGCAGCGACACGGAAACGCCGGACGGCAATGCCTCATGGGGCCTTCCCTATGAAGCGGACACCGCCGTCACCGGTCACCTGGTCCGTTTCCTCGACCGCCATCGGGCGGACGTGTCCGCCGCCGTCGGCAAGCCCGTGCCCTGCCCCGACCTGATTCTTTTCAACGGGGGGGCGCTGAAATCTCGTGTGGTTCAAAACCGTGTCCGGGAAGCGGTGGGCCGGTGGTTTTCCAGTGATTCGAAAGCGACAGTCCTGCATAACCGCGAAATGGACCTGGCCGTATCCCTGGGTGCCGCCTATTACGGGATGGTCAAATCCGGCATCGGCGTCCGGGTCGGCAGCGGCAGTCCCCGCAGTTTTTATATCGGGGTGGCCGCCGGGAACGATCAGGGTCAGGACGGAAAAAAGAAAGCCGTGTGCCTGGTGGAGCGGGGTCTCGAGGAAGGCAGCGCCATCGCATTGCCGGACCGGGCCTTCAAGGTTCTTGCCAACCAGCCGGTGTCCATCGACCTGTTCAGTTCCAGTTTCCGGTCCGGTGACCGCAGCGGTGACCTGGTGGACGTCGACGACACCCTCACCGCCCTGCCCGCTCTGAATACCGTGATCCAGTTCGGGGACAAGGGGGTCCGTTCGGAAATCGCCGTGGGCCTGGAGGCGACCTACACCGAGGCGGGCACCCTGGAGGTCTGGTGCCGGTCCCGGGCCACCTCTCACCGATGGCAGCTGCGATTCCAGTTGCGGGGCGCCGAAACGCCCGATGCGGTGGCCGAAACCGATGTGTTCGAAGCCGGCCGGATCGATGCGGCCAGACAGGTGGTGCTGTCGGCATTTTCACCGGATGGCGATCCCTCCCGGCTGCCCCGCCTGATATCGGACATTGCCGAAGCGATCCACTGCCCCCGGGACCGTTGGCCGCTCGGCCTGCTGCGGGACCTGGCCGACACCCTGCTCGATGACATGGCGGCCAGAACCCTGTCCCCGGTTGCGGAAAGCCGGTGGATGAACCTGCTCGGATTTTGCCTGCGGCCGGGAATGGGAGAGGGCTTTGACCCCCATCGGGTCAAACGGCTATGGAAAATATACAAAAAAGGGCCCGTCCACGCCAATGCCCCTCAAGTCCGCGCCGAATGGTGGATCATGTGGCGGCGGGTGGCCGCCGGTCTCACCCCCGGCCAGCAGCGCCAGTTTTTCCAGGATCTGTACCCTGCGCTGGTGGTAAAAAAAGGATCCCGCGTCTCCCGTCAGGAATTCACTGAAATCTGGATGGCCACGGCCAGCATGGAGCGCCTGCACGTCAATGATAAAATCACCCTGGGGCGCCAGTTGATCCGGCAGTTCAAAGCCAAGAAACCGCAGCCGCAACTGCTGTGGGCCCTGGCTCGAATCGGCGCCCGCGACCTGCTCTACGGCTCCATCGACCGGGTGGCCCCGCCCGCCGAAGTCGGCGGCTGGGTCGAAACGATTCTCGGCCGGACCTGGAAAAACCCCAAGCCGGTGGCGGAGATGCTCTCCCAGTTGTGCCGGAAAACCGGTGACCCCCTGCGCGATATCCCTGTGACGATCAGCGGTCAGGCCGCCGGGTGGATGGACGCCGCAGGTGATTTTCCCGATCAGGTGGCGCGCATCACCCGGCAATCCGCCAGAAAACAAAAAGAACGGAACACCATTTTCGGCGAATCCCTGCCTGCCGGCCTCGTCATGGAAGACAGATGAGACCCTGAAGCACGCCGCGGTCGGGTGGGGGCGGCGGATCCCTGTCTGCCCGGCCTCCGTGCGTCCCCATTCGCAGTTTCTCCCCATCGCAGACCGGCTGGACATTATAAGCCTCCGGTGATACGATGGATCCTCACCGTTACCGGTAAACGCAAGCCATTCCCCGAACCACGTTTCCCATTGAGCGGCCCCTCGGTCGAAAGGAACTGTGCCATGACCCGTGAAAACATCAACGGCAGGCGTCTGGTGGGGCTGTTTTTGCTGGGCATGCTGCTGTTCAATTTTCCCCTGCTCTCCCTGTTCAACCGGCCTGACATACTCCTTGGTTTTCCCGTGCTTTATCTATACCTGTTTGCCGCCTGGTCAACCATCATCTTTCTGACACTGATCATCAGCCAGGCCAAACCGGACACTCAGCTTCCGGACCATCGCTGGTAAAAGGGATCTGCATGCTGGAAACGGAAACCGTCATCTTTGTGTCCCTCTGTTACATCGGGGTCCTGTTCGGCATTGCCTATTATGGTGACAAGCGGGCCGATATCGGTCGGAGCATCATCAGCAACCCATATATTTACGCCCTCTCGCTGGCCGTCTATTGCACCGCGTGGACCTTCTACGGCAGCGTGGGGCGAGCCGCCTCGGCGGGACCGGCCTTTTTGACCATCTACCTGGGGCCCACCCTGATGGCCACGCTGGGGTGGCTGGTATTGAAAAAAATCGTCCGCATTTCCAAAATCCACCGCATTACCTCCATCGCCGACTTTATCGGATCACGCTACGGAAAAAGCATGACGCTGGCCGGCGTGGTCACGGTGATCGCCGTGCTGGGGATCATTCCCTATATTTCCCTGCAGCTGAAGGCCATATCCACCAGCTTCATCATGATTCATCAATATCCATCGATAAAACCGTTGTCCTATTCCGGCGGTTTCTCGATCTGGAGCGACACCACCTTCTACGTGGCCCTCTTTCTGGCGGTATTCGCCACGCTGTTCGGCACGCGGAATCTCGAGGCCACCGAGCGCCATGAAGGGCTGGTTGCGGCCATTGCCCTGGAATCGATTGTCAAACTGGTGGCGTTTCTGGCCGTGGGGACCTTTGTGACCTTTTTCATGTTCAACGGATTTGGCGACCTTGGCCAAAAAGCCCTGGCCTCCCCGGCGCTTCGGCTGCTGATGACCCTGCCCACGGACGCCGGTGCCTTTTCCAGCTGGCTGGCCCACATTTTCCTCTCCATGATGGCGATTGTCTTCCTTCCGCGCCAGTTCCAGGTCATGGTCGTGGAAAATGTCAACGAAGCCCACCTGAACAAAGCCATCTGGCTTTTCCCGCTATACCTGGTGGCCATTAACATTTTCGTGCTGCCGGTGGCCTTCGCCGGCATGTTAACCTTCGGCATCGGCGGGCATGACGCAGACATGTTCGTTCTGACCCTGCCCATGGCCCACCATCAGGTATACCTGACCCTGCTTGTGTTCATCGGCGGGATGTCGGCGGCGACGGGAATGGTCATCGTGGAAACCGTGGCCCTTTCCACCATGATCTGCAACGATCTGGTCATGCCCGTTCTGCTCCACATGCCGTCGCTCAAACTGGCCCAGCGGGAGGACTTGAGCAGCATTCTGCTGACCATCCGGCGATTGAGCATTATCCTGGTGCTGCTTCTGGGCTATACCTATTTCCACTTTGCCGGAGAATACTACACGCTGGTTTCCATCGGCCTGGTCTCTTTCGCCGCCGTCGCCCAGTTTGCCCCGGCCCTGCTCATCGGCATCTTCTGGAAGGGCGGCACCCGCACCGGTGCCCTGCTGGGACTGGTGGCCGGCTTTCTGGTCTGGTTTTATACCCTGTTCCTCCCCTCCCTGGCCGGTGCGGGGCTGATGCCCCAGGATTTTCTGGAGTACGGGCCGCTGGGCATCGCTTTTCTCAAACCCTTCGAACTGTTCGGCCTGGACGTGTTCGACCGCATCACCCATGCCGTGTTCTGGAGCATGCTGGCCAACGTGGGGTGTTACCTGGCCGGCTCCCTGTTCAGCCGGCCTTCGGCCAGGGAGCATACCCAGGCGGCCATGTTTGTGGATGTATACCGATACATGGGACGGGTTCATGATTCTTCCGTCTGGCGGGGCACCGCCTACCTGCCGGACCTGGTCTCCATGCTCGAACGGTTTCTGGGGAAGGAACGGACCGAGGCGGCCCTGGACAATTACGCCATGGACTATGGCATCGACTGGGATCAGTCCCTCACCCGGGACCCCGGTCTGGTCAACCATATTGAGAAAATGCTGGCCGGGGCCATCGGGTCGGCATCTGCCCGGGTAATGGTCGCGTCCATGGTCAAGGAGGAGCCGCTTGGAATCGAAGAGGTGATGGGCATTCTGGATGAAACCCGCCAGGCCATCGTATACAGCCATGAACTGGAACGGGCCACGGCGGAACTGCGGGCGGCCAACCAGCGGCTCCAGGAACTGGATCGGATGAAGGACGATTTTATTTCAACGGTCTCCCACGAACTGCGGACCCCGTTGACGGCCATCCGTTCCCTGGCGGAAATCCTGCATGATTATCCGGACACGTCCCCGGATCGCCAGCGGGAATTTTCGGGCATCATCATCCGAGAAACCCGGCGGCTGACCCGATTGATCACCCAGGTGCTCGACTTTCAGAAACTGGAATCGGGACGAACGCCGTGGAATATTAACCGGTTGGATCTGAAGGATGTGGTCCAGGAGGCGGTCAGCGCAACGGGCCAGCTGGTCGATGACCGGCAGATCCGAATGCAGGTCCATCTGCCGGAGACGTCGCACCCCATCCAGGGAGATCGTGACCAGCTGATTCAGGCCATGGTGAACCTGATTTCCAATGCCGTTAAATTCTGTGACCCGGAACGGGGAGAAATCGATATCCGGCTGGAATACGGCGACGACCGACTGATTGTTTCCGTTACGGATAACGGAATCGGCATCAGCGAGGCTGACCAGATCCAGATATTCGATAAATTTCTGCAGGTTGTGGATCCAGCCCGCGGCCGCCCGCCCGGGACCGGGCTGGGGCTTTCGATCACACGCCAGATCATCCAGTACCACCACGGTGAACTGGAGGTGAAAAGCGCTCCGGGAAAAGGGGCCACCTTTTATTTTACCCTGCCGCTGGAACCGCCACCGCCGATGGATGCGGGTGCCTGACCCGCGGCCGTCATCCTTTGACCGGTCGGCCGGATTTGTTCGCGGTAAGCGTTTGCCGGTTCCACGCAGGCGCCGCGACCGGCTCCCGGGTTCGCAGATCGCATCGATGCTGGCGGCATGCCGGGCATTCGGCGTCGTCGCAGGGGTCCATGTGCACCAACACCCCGGCATTGCCTTCGAAGTGGCGGATCAAAAGCTGTTCCAGGGCCTTGGCTTCGCCATGGGCGGCGTCCAGCAGACAGTCCCTCGGAAGCACCAGGTGAAGATCAATGTGGACAAAGCTGCCGCTGCGCCATGCCCTCAGTTGGTGCACATCGATCCAGAAGGGCTGGCGGTGGGTTTCCAGCAGCCTGGAAATCGTGTCCAGCAGTTCCGGATCGGATGCGTCCATCAGTCCGGAAAAACTCTGGCGGACCAGCCGGGTCCCGGTCAGCAGAATATGGATGCCCACCAGACAGGCAATGCCGCCATCCAGCCAGAGCCAGCCGGTCCATTGAACCAGCAGCAGGCCGAGAACCACCCCCCCGGACGTGTACACGTCGGTGAGCACGTGCCTGCCATCGGCGACCAGGGTCAGGGACTGAACCCTTTTTCCCACCCGAACCAGCCCGACGCCAAGCATCAGGTTGATCACGGCCGCGCCTGCAAGAATGGCCAGGCCCGCATTCAGGTTGGCAAGGGGCGTGGGCGTGAGCAGGTGCGATATCCCGGTTTTGAATATCCCGATGGCGGCAAAAATGATCAGCGCCCCCTCAAAGCCGGCGGAAAAATACTCGATTTTCCCGTGCCCGTAGGGATGGTCGGCATCCGGCGGCTGGGCGGCCATCCAGATGCTCACGACGGCAAAGGCGGCCGCCACCACATTGATGATGGACTCGAGGGCGTCGGACAGCACCGCCGAGGACTGGGTCAGGTGAAAGGTGTAAAACTTGGCGGCCATCAACGCCACCGAAACCAGCAGCGAGACGCAAATGGCGGTCATTCGGGTTTTCAGGTTGTTTCCGCCGGGGGGCGATGTGTCTGTTTCGATTTGCATACCGAGACTCAATATAGGACGGGGGGGCTGAAACTTCAACCGCAGCGAATGTTTTGATAAACACCGTGACACCCGCTTGAAAATCAGATACGGTTGTCCCGCTGTTTGCCCGAAGTAAATTTACCCCAATTAATGGAGAACATTCATGGCGCAGAACGAACAATTTGATTTTAAGGTAGATACTGACAATCTTTACAGAGAGGACGCGATCACCGATCTCAAGGTGGCATCCATTCGGCGAATGATACCGGTGGGGGCGGACGGGAAGGACGATCCCGGCCGGGCGCCAGTATTTTACGGCCACACACAAATCATGACCCCCCAGGGACCGCTTCCCCTGCAGGCCAAGCTGGCGGCCAACAACCTGGGCGAAGCCATCGAGGCCTTCCCTAAAGCCATGGAGCAGGAAATGGCTCAGATGGTTCAGCAGATCAGGAAGATGCAGGAGGAGGAACAGCAGAAAAAACAACGCGACGACTCCCGCATCATCGTTCCCGGCAGATAGATGGAAATCCGGGTCGATTGCCATGCCGGCTACCGTGGCGAAGAGACGCCGCGGCAACTGACGATGGGAGAACGCCGCATCGCGGTTGTCGCGGTTCAGGACCGTTGGCTGGCGCCGGATCACCGTTATTTCAAGGTTATCGGCGACGACAGGGGCATGTATATCATTCGTCACGATCCCCGGCAGGACAAATGGCAGTTGACCTGTTTCAAATCAGACCCTTGCCCGGCCCCCACCCTCATCGCCGAACCGGACGCAACCGGCCTGCCCACCTGCTGACAGCCGCCACACCACATCAGGGGAACCATCCATGAAACCGTCAGTGCGTGCCGCCGCCGCCCTGCTCATACTGACCCTCGTTTCCTGCACCGCCCTCCCCGTTGTTCATGAAGCGGCGCCCCCGGCGTTTACCGTGCTTTTTTTTAATGACCTTCACGGACATCTGCGTCCGTTTTCCGTGAACACCGACCGGGGAAAAACCGAAGTCGGCGGGATCGCCCGTCTGGCAACACTGGTCAACACCATCCGGGCGGAAAATGCACAGGCCGGCGCCAAAACGATTTTGCTCATCGCCGGGGACATCCTCCAGGGCACCCCCATGTCCACGACCTTCAAAGGCGAAGCGGACCTTGCCTGTTTCAACCGCATGGGTGTGGACGCCGCCGTCATCGGCAATCATGAATTCGACTTCGGACTGGACAATTTCCTGCGATTGCAGGAACAGGCGTCCTTTCCCTTCCTCAGCGCCAACATCGTTTACCGGGAAACCGGCCGGCTGCTGGCACGGCCTCATGTCTGGATTCCCATTTCCCAGGGGGTCCGCCTGGCGGTGATCGGTGTCACCACCCGCGACCTGACCACCAGCACGAGTCCCGGCAATATCGCCGGTCTGGCCGTACTGGACCCCACCCGGTCGGCCGTCGATGCGCTCGGACGGCTGTCACCCGGAGAACCGGTTATCCTGCTTTCCCACTGCCGACACCAGACCGATCGACACACGGCCGGGGCCATGCCCCGGCTGGCCGCCATCATCGGCGGGCACGACCAGATCCTGCTGTCGCCCCACCAGAGGTCAGGAAACGTTCCGATATTCCAGGCGTTTGAAAAAGGGCGCTATCTCGGCCGCCTGGACTTTCAGGTGGATACGGACACCGGCCAGGCCCGGTTGATCCGATCCAGCTATATCCCCGTGACCGCCGACATTCCTGCAGACAGGGAGGTCGCGGCGATCGTCGATCACTACGCCGGCCGGATGGATGCGCGGTTCAACCGGATCATCGGCCGGGCGGCGGTCTTTCTTGACGGAGAACGGGAGCGGATTCGCTGGGAAGAAACCAACCTGGGCAATTTCGTCACCGACGTCATGCGCCGTCATACCGGTGCCCAGGTCGCCCTGGTCAACGCCGGCAGCCTGAGGGCCAGCATCGACAGGGGTGACATCACCGTAGCCGACGTGTACAGGGCCATGCCCTACGCCAACGAGCTGGTCACCATCGACCTGCCCGGCAAGGCTCTGCAGGCGGCCCTCGACCGGTCTGCCCGGGGGCGGCGACTGGAAGAAGACGGTGGGTTTCTCCATGTTTCCGGCGTCCACTTCACGATTGCCGATGGCCGGGCGCAGCGCATCATGCTGTCACCCGACCGCCGTCCGCTTGATCCCGAGGCCACCTATCGCGTGGCCATCACCGATTTCCTGTACGCCGGCGGAGACGGATACATGGTTTTCCGGGACCGGCCGGCAGTCCGGACCGGCCTGACGCTGCGGGAGTTAGTGGTGGACACCATCGGGCATCAAAAGGTGATAACCGACCGGATAGAAGGCAGAATCCGACGGGAGCCCCCGCCGTAGGCGCTATCCTCCGGCCTGCCCCGCCCGGGATGGCCCCTCCTTGAGTACCCGTCCGCCGGTTTCCGGATGGACGCGAACCCGGTGTTGATCGGCTTGACATGCAGGCATATGGAATCATTATCTGAATAGTTCCAGTTCAACACGCCACCGATGAATCTCATCGGGTTACACGAAAAGGAGATCAACAATGAGTGTTCTTGTAGGAAAGCCCGCCCCGGATTTTACCGCCCCGGCGGTATTGCCCAGCGGTGAAATTGTCGAGGCGTTCAAATTTTCCGACCTCAAAGGTCGGTATGCGGTCCTTTTTTTCTGGCCCCTGGATTTTACCTTTGTCTGCCCAACCGAAATCCTGGCCCATGACCGGCGCATGGAGGCGTTTAAAAAACGAGGCGTTGAGGTGGTGGGGGTGTCCATCGATTCCCAGTTCACCCATTTCGCCTGGCGGACCACGGCGGTGGACGAAGGCGGTATCGGAGCGGTCCGGTTTCCCATGGTGGCCGACGTGAAGCACGAAATTACCCGCGCCTATGGTATCGAACACCCCGATGTCGGCGTGGCCATGAGAGCGTCCTTTCTCGTTGACCGGGATGGCATGGTACAGCACCAGGTGGTCAACAACCTGCCGCTGGGCCGGAATGTGGACGAAATGCTGCGCATGGTCGACGCCCTCCAGTTCACCGAAGAAAACGGTGAGGTCTGCCCCGCCGGCTGGAACCGGGGTGACGACGGCATGACCCCCGACACCCAGGGGGTTGCCGATTATCTTGCAGCCAATGCGAAAAAGTTGTAATCGTCGAAGACAGAAACACGTCCCTGGCCGTTTCATGCGTTGGAGCGCTGCCGGGGACGTCCCGTCAACCTGCTTTAACCGTGTTGTCTTAAAATATGTTGCGGATTCCGATCGGCAGTATCACTGAACGGGGACTGGATATGGATGAAACGGTGGAGGCAGCCCTGCTTCCCCTGCTTCATGCCGTTTCCAGCGAGGGGGATATCCGTTTTACCCGGCCGGTCCGGCTGCGCCTTCACGCGATGCTGGCCGGTGAAACCATCCGGATCGACGGTACCGTCACCACCGCGGTGCGCATGCCGTGCAGTCGCTGCCTCGAGCGGTTCGACCTGCCCCTGTCGGCCGATTTCTCCGCCACAGCCGCACCGCAGCAGCCATCCATGAACGATACCGGTGCGGGGGAGGACATCGAACTGTCGGCCGATGAGATGGACGTGATCGGCTACAGCGGGGACAGCGTCGATCTTGCCGATGAGGTTGCCCAGCAGGTCATCATGGCCCTGCCCTTCAAACCGGTCTGCCGTGACACCTGCGAGGGGTTGTGCAGCCAATGCGGCGCCAATCTCAACCAGGCACCCTGCCGTTGCCCCTCCCGGGACGAAGCCAACCCGTTTGCCGTACTCAAAACCCTGTCTTTTTCCGATGACAAGAGGTGACAGGGTTGCCTTCAAACCCGGTTCAACCGCAATGGAAAAGGGACGCGCGCCATGTCCTTACGACTCATTGCCAGGGATCTGTACCGTCGCCAGCAGGAGGTGGATCGCCTGGAAAAGGAATTGTCAGGCGCCCTGCCTGCCCAACGGGACCCGCTGAAGCGCAGACTGGCCCGGGCAAAAGCCGAACGGGAAGCGATGAGGCGCATACTGGACGGCCGTCTGGACCGATAGGGGGGGGCAGGCACCGCCCCGCCGGCCCACGCCGGGGGCGGCCCCTGTTGATGGTTGACAACACCCGTGCAAAACCGGTATATCCCACCAGCCTTTCCAGCCGGAAAATTGCAATTCAAAAATTACGTTTTTCTAATTATTATTTATGGTTAAGATTGTTTTAATTAACTGTAAGGTTAACCTTTACCCATTCAGGAGAGCCCATGGATTTTAAGCGCCACATCGAAACTGCCTGGAATCTGACCCTCGGCAACGTCGTCTCACTGATTCTCATGACCCTGGTCATGGTGGCCGTGAGTTCCTTAACCCTGGGAATTCTGGCACCGGTTACCCTGGCCGGTTATACCCAGAGCCTGCTGCAACTCGTGCGCAACGGCCGTGAGCCCAGGGTTCAGGACCTGTTCGCCCACATGAACCTGTTTCTGCCCTTGCTGGGATTTGGTTTCGCGGTATTCGTGGCCACCTCCATCGGCTTCATGCTGCTGTTTCTGCCCGGCATTTTCATCGTCGTGGCCGTCACCTTCTGCTGTATCTACATGATGCCGCTGATGACCGACAGGAACATGGGGATTGTCGATGCCGTAAAGGAAAGCTATGCCATGGGGCGGCGGGGAGACCTGGTCGACCATGTGGTGGTGGTGGTGATCTTCATGGCCATTACCATGATCGGCGGAACGGTATTTATCGGCGTGCTGTTTACCCAACCCCTGGCGACCCTGTTTCTGCTGTCCACATACGAGGAGAAAATCAGCATCACCCCTCCTCCGGCACCCCCGCAACCCTGACCCGTCTGGATCCCTGTCACCCCGGAGGCGCCGGTGGGCTTACCGGCGCCTCTTTTGTTTGGCTTTCAATAATTTGTCATATGCCGCGCTGAGGCGGACGAATGTTTCCGGGTCTCCCCCCTTGTCGGGATGATGCCTCAGGGCCAGTTTGCGGTACTGCCGCGTCAGGGCCCGGCAACCCATTTTCTTGAGCACATCCACGCTGACCCCCAGCAGCCGGGCGGATTCAGCCAGGCTGACCTGAACACTCTCAGGCGGCCGATGAATACGATGCCGGTTCATGAAATCGCGCAAAAAATCGTGAAAGGGATCGCGGGAGGGAAAGGGATGGTCGAAAAACATGACCGCGTAGCGCACCAGGTGTTCCCTGAGGCCGGATTCCGCGTCGCTGCCCTTCCAGAACGATTCATCGCCGTTGAGGCGGCACAGGGCGTCCATGAAACAGCGGTCCAGGCGGTCCTGATCGAGGCCCTCGGGGTGGCTGCGCGCAAACCGTTCGGTGAAGTATTGCTGCAGGTCGAAAATCTGGTACGTATAGCTGGCCAGTTCCCCGGCGTCGAGAATTCGTTCCGCCGCCATAAAATCGTGCTCGATCTCGTCCCGCGATTTGTGCTGAAGGCTGGCGTAGAATCGATCCGGCGTGCATCCCAGGCTCCTCGAATCCACCCGGCCCTGCTTTAAAAAATGGAGCCGGTAGCGGTCGAAACGATGCAGGTCGTCCGCCGGGGTGCAGCCGCCGGCAGGCGCCGCCGAGCGCGATTTCCGGTCGAATCCGTCGATTACCCGCCGGATGTGCGGAGGCAGAAACGGCATGAAAATCGGTTCCAGGTCCTCCTGCGAGACCGCCACCCCCATCTCGGCAATGGCCTCTTCCACCGCCGTATCGATGTAAAAACCGTTTCCCCCCGGATAGACGATAAACCGCGAGGGGTCATCTCCCAGGTCAAGCAGATCCCGGCTCCGATAGCAGTGGCCGGTGAAATAGGACTGCCGGACCATGTATCGCCAGCCGCGGGACTTATCCGGCAACCGGGCAAGGTACATTCGGGTTGCGTCCTCGTCGACGTTCATGGGTGGGGGCCTGTCCGGACCGTTTTTTGCGTCCGGCGCCCAGGCCAGGCCCAGATTGCATTGCGCCGCACCACATGGTGACAGGTACGTGCAACAATAAGAAGATAACCGTTTTCCGGGCAAAAACAACGCTGTCCTCACCTGACTTGACGGCTCATAAGCCGGTCAGGGGGACGGTTAACCGGTCGGGAAGGCCGGCGGGCGCAGCCGTTCAACTGCAGCGGGGCGTCGAAAAAAAAGTGCTGTGTATGGAAACCACGGCCCGCCTCAGGTTCTTTTCGCGCACCAGGAAGTAAAGCGCTGCCCGAGACGGACCAAAGGCAATCATATTCACGTTCACACTGCACCCGGCCACCGCCGTAAAGCATTGGGCCGCGATGCCTTTTTTGCGGGACAGGCCCTCGCCCACGATACTGATCAGGGCCACATCCGTCACCTTTTCGATGCGCCGGAATGGCCGGGGGCGCAGGGACATGAGGGCCTGGCGCCCCGCGTCCAGGTCGCCGCGGGACAGCAGCAGACTGATGCAGGTCTGGGAGGTGACCACGGACCGGATATTGATGCCCCCATCGGTCATGGCGGTGGCCACCTGGGCCAGGATGCCCATGCGCGCGCCCACACCGGAGGCATAGATGTTGAGCAGGCCGATGCCGGTATCGAAGGCCACGCTTTTGATCACGCTGCCGGGCTGGGGGCTTTTGCCCCTGATGCGGGTGCCCTCGGCATCCGGGTTGACGGTATTGCGGATCGTCACCGGAATTTTTCTCAATCGCACCGGTTCCATGGTCCGGGGGTGCAGAATCGTGGCACCGAAATAGGCCAGTTCGGCCGCTTCTTCGTAGGACAGTTCGGGAATCAGCCGGGATTCGGGGACAAATCGCGGGTCCGCACTCATGAACCCGTCCACATCTTTCCATATTTCAAGCGCTTCGGCGCCCAGTGCCGCGGCCGCCACGGCCGCCGAGTAATCGCTGCCGCCCCGGCCGAAAGTGGTGATGTCGCCCCGGGGGCCCACCCCGTAAAAACCGGGCATGAAAACGACGGCATCTTCTGTGGCCAGCGGGCGCAGGTGTTCGTCGAAATTGGCGGCGCTGGCCTTGAGGTCGGCGGTCGCATCCCCGAATTTGCCGTCGGTGACCAATCCGATCCGGTGGGGCATGGCGCTCACTGCATTCACGCCGCGGCTTTGCATGGCCGCGGCCAGCAGCTGGGCACAGGTTCGCTCGCCAAAACTGACGATGGTGTCGTACAGGCGCGGGGTGCTTTCCCGGGTGAAACTGAGGCCGTAGAACAGCCGCTCCAACTGGCTGAAGGAGTGGGACAGGACCTTGGCGGTCCGGCTCAATGCCTGCCGGTTGCCGATCAGGTGGCGCGCCACGTCCGTGTGACGGGACCGGTAGCGGGACATGACGCCCGGGATGGCGGCCTCGTCCGAAAGGGCCGATTTCATGCCCTCGACAAGAAAATCGGTTATGCCCTTGAGGGCGCTCACGACGATGACATTGCCCTTTCCACGCTCGGCCAGAAGTGCCATGATGGTTTCGATGGTGCCATTCCCGTTCAGGCATCCGCCGCCGATCTTAATGACCCTCATACGGTTCCATACTCCTTTTCAGTGGTGTGGTGGTGACGCAAGGCCATATCCAATACCGCACCGGCCGGTAAATCGCAACCGCTTGATGTCCCGTTGACCGCAACGCGTTAAACCGGTATAGGTCCTGTGCGATGCCATGCCCGCTTCCGGTCCGCAAGGGACAATCCCGTCACCATGCCGATCGATTGCGTCGATGCATGGCCCTGTCAACCCTATGATGCAAAAGGCCCAATGAACGACACCCCCTCCGCCAAACCGGCACCGACAACGACCGGCCGGTTCAACTTGCCGGGCGTCATCGCCGTTTCCGTCGGCCATTTCATCCACGATGTCTATTCCGGTTTCCTGGCCCCGCTGCTGCCGCTGCTGATCGAAAAACTGTCCCTGAGCCTTACGCAGGCCGGTCTGCTTTCCACGGCCATGCAGGTGCCGGCGCTGATCAATCCGTGGATCGGTTCACTGGCCGACCGCATCAGCGTACGCTGGTTTCTGGTCCTGGCGCCGGCGCTGACCGCCGTTCCCATGAGCCTGATCGGCGTGGCGCCCACCTACGCCATGCTGCTGGTCCTGATGGTGTTTGCCGGCATCAGCGCCTCCGTCTTTCATGTGCCGGCACCGGTGGTGGTGGCCCGCATGTCGGGCAGCCGAAAAGGGTTGGGGATGTCTTTTTTCATGGTCGGCGGGGAGACGGCCCGTGCGGTGGGGCCGATGGTGGCGGTGGGAATCGTTGCCCTGATGGGCCTGGACGGGTTTTACCCGGTTATGGGGGTCAGTTTCGTCTGCTCCGGCCTGCTTTTCGTGGCCACCCGGGATATGCCGCTCACCCAAACCGCTGCCGCACCGGTTCCGTTGATGCAGACCTGGCGCAGCATGCGCCATATTCTCATACCCATATCCGGGATTCTGGTGACCAGCGGCTTCATGTACGCCTGCATGGCATCCTTCCTGCCCACCTTTATCGCCATGAATACCGGCAATATTTGGCTGGCGGGAGCGGGTCTGACCATTTTTGAAACCGCCGGGGTCGCCGGCGTCGTGGTGGCCGGAAGCCTGAGCGATCGGTTCGGCCGGCGCCGGATGCTGGCCATGAGCCTGATCGGTGCACCGGTTTCCCTGCTGGGTTTCGTCTGGGTGGATGGCTGGGCCGCCTATGCCCTTTTGCTGCTCAACGGGTTCACCTTGTTGTCTACCACGCCGGTAATGCTGGCCCTGGTTCAGGAAAACGCCGTCACGAGCCCCTCGGCCGCCAATGGGCTCTTCATGATGATTTCGTTTCTTTCCCGATCGGCCGTGGTGGTGGTCGTCGGAATGGCAGGGGATTTGATCGGCCTGAAAGCGGCCTTCGTTATTTTTTCCGTCGCCGGCTTCATCGGACTGCCCTTTGTCTTCAGATTGCCCGCCGGCCGGAAATAGGCGGTTGTGATTTCAGGGCATCGCCGGTTGATCGCCCACGGACCGGTGCCCTCTTGTGAATTGACAGCCGGTGTCCCCGACTCTATTATTTACTTAGTGCCCATCCATAAATGGCCAATCTGCCTGTTTCCGGACGGACACTGCCCAGCGTCCGACCGGAAATGAGGGCGCCTTGATCGTTACCGATTTGAAATGCTGTTTAAAAGGCTTTGAAGAAAGGAGGACCGTCAACGATGACATAAGCAAAGGAGGTCTGCCATGAAACCAATCAAGCCACCCAAACCCCGATTCATCCTCGCCCGGGTCTGTATCTGGACCCTCACCCACCACGATTTCCTCGCCGGACGGATACGGTCTTACGTCTGGGCCGCATCGGCCACGGTTCTCTTTTTTTCCATCGCCAGTATCATATCGCTGCAGAGCGCCCTTTATGTCCTGCTGATCGGCGGGTTGGGTATCATGATCCTGCTGGGGGCCCTGATCCATTGGCGAAAAGCGGTCCTGCTGGCCATCCGGGATGAAAAACTGAGACAAACCGCACATGCGGCCATGCTGGCCCTGATCCACGCCAGGCAGACGGAATCCTCCGCCCGGCAAAACCAGAACGGACCCGTTCATCGATGGCTTAAAAAGAAAAGCCAGTCGTAAGCCAGCCGGCTCAGGGGGGGCAGACGGACAGCACCGGGCAGGCCACGCCCCGGATCACCCGGTCAGTGGTCGACCCCAGCAGCATGGTCTCCACCAGGGAATGGCCCCTGACGCCAAGTACGATCAGGTCCACCCCGTGGCTCCCGGCGTAGGTTTTAAGCGTCTGAAAGGGTTTGCCCGCTTCGCAGGAAATTTCGATCCGGCACCAGTTGTGGGCCTCGGCCGGGACCAGGGCCTCCAGGCGCTGCCGGCAACCGGTGGCCACCTCGGTGAGCGCCTCCGTTTTCGTGGCATCCGGCAGCATGGTATCCCGATAGACAAACGGCTCGACCACATGCACCAGGTGGATGACGGCTTCGAACTCCTGGGCCAGGCTGAACCCGTATTCCACCGCCCGCCCCGAGTCGGCCGAGAAATCGCACCCCACCAGGATCTGCTTGAAGCCGAATCCCTTGAACTGTTTCACCGGTATGTCCGCTTTTTCGGGCGGCGTGACCACCAGCAGCGGGCATCCGATGGTTCGCAGCACCCTTTCGGTGACGGAGCCGAGAAACAGCCGTTTGATTCCGGTGCGTCCGTGGGTGGAGACGATGGTCAGATCGGCCAGTTTTTCGGCGGCCAGACGGCACAGGGTGCTGGAGACCGGGCCGGTTTCCACCACCGCTTCCCATTTCAATGCACTGTCCGCCACCAGCTCCTTGATCTGATCCAGGGCACCGGTCTTCATCTCCTCGATCTGCTCCTCAGGGTAGACGAAGGCCGCGCCGTGCATGGTGACCAGGGGCAGGTCGATCACGTGGCAGATGAAAAGGGTCGCTCCAAACTCCCTGGCCATGTCGATGGCTTGAATGACAGCTGAATTGGAATAGGTGGAAAGGTCGGTGGCGCAGAGGATACGCTGAAAATTGACTTTCATGGTTCACCTCCTTGAATATACCATAACGGCAGCCGATGCTGCTGTCAAAGCAATTCCCGGCCCTCCGGTGGCCTTTTTCGAGGCGGCCCGACACAACTGATTCTTGCGTTATGATCGACAAGCCTGTATGTTTGCATGTTTTGACAACTAAGTGAAAAAGGCAGTCAATCGTATGGTTGTCGCGTCTTAGGACAGCCCTTTTCACCCATAATCGCAAATGTTGCAGGTATGCATAGACAGTCCCTTATCGCCGTCGTCGGAATGGACGGGATCTTTCCCGGCGCGCTGAACCTCGACGCGTTCTGGCACAACATCGTCAACGGGATCGACCAGTCGGCACCGGTGCCGGAGAGCCGCTGGATCGCCCCTCCCGCCGACCGCCTGCGGACCGGCCTGACACCGGATCGTCCCTATTCGCGCCACGCCTGCCTGATCAACGGTTTTTCCTTCGATCCGGATGCCTTCTCACTGGACCCGGAGATAACCCGTGGCCTGGACCCCCTGTATCAGCTGACCCTCACCGCCGGAAAACGGGCTGTCAGCGGCTGTGCCGCCGCAGCGGTGGATCCCCGGCGGGTCGACACCATCCTGGCAGCCATCGCCCTGCCCACGGACGGCGCCTCGGCGTTTTCCCGGCAGACCCTGGGCAGGGCCATTGAAGACCGCCTGTTTGCCCCTGGCGGCACCTCTTCGACCGCCGTGTCGCCCATCGCGGCCCTGGCCAGCCGGGTGGACGGCCTGCCGGCGGCGCTCCTGGCCGCCGAACTGGGGTTCGGGGGGGACAGCTTTACCCTGGATGCGGCCTGTGCGTCGTCCATCTATGCGGTCAAGCTGGCCTGCGACGCCCTGGCAGGCAACCGGGCGGACATGGTCGTCACCGGAGGGGTGTCGCGACCCGAATGCCTCTACACCCAGACCGGGTTCAGCCAGCTCCAGGCCCTGTCTCCGTCGGGACGCTGCGCGCCCTTCGACCGTCGGGCGGACGGCCTGGTCGTGGGCGAAGGGGTGGGCATCCTGGTATTGAAGCGCCTGGCCGACGCCATCGAGCACGGGGACGCCGTTCACGGCGTGATCCACGGCATCGGGCTGTCCAATGACATGCGCGGCAACCTGCTGGCCCCGGAACGCAGGGGGCAGGTCCGCGCCATGCAGGCGGCCTACCGGTCGGCCGGCTGGCAGCCTGGGGATGTGGACCACATCGAATGCCACGGCACCGGCACCCGTGCCGGCGACACCACGGAAATCGAAAGCCTGATAGAACTCTGGCAGGAAGCCCCTGCAGGTGCGGGAACCTGTGCCATCGGTTCCGTCAAATCCATGATCGGGCACCTGCTGACCGCCGCCGGTGCGGCGGGCATGATCAAAACCCTGCTGGCCATGCGGCACCGGACCCTGCCCCCGGCCATCAATTTTGAAAATCCCCCTGAAACCAGTCCATTGGCGGACAGTCCATTCCGGGTGCAGACCCGGCCGGCCCCCTGGCAGGCCCGCTCGACCGGACGGCCGCGGCGGGCCGCGGTCAGCGCCTTCGGCTTTGGCGGCATCAACGCCCATATCCTGTTTGAAGCGTGGCCCCTGCAGGAGGCCTCCCGTCGGCCCGTGCAGGCCCCCCCTGTCTCCGGCCATGCGCTGTCCGTAAAAGCGCCCCCCTGTCCGGTGGCCGTCGTGGGCATGGATGTGACCCTGGGCTCGCTGGGCGATTTGAAATCATATGAAAAAGCTGTTTTTCAAGGTCGAAGTGCCATCGCCGCCCGCCCCTCCGGCCGCTGGAAGGGGATGGATGCGGCCTACATCGACCTTCTCGACGGCTTGGATCCCCGCGGGGCGTATATCGACCGCCTTTCCATCGGCATCGGGGAGTTTCAGATCCCGCCCAATGAAATCAACGCCATTTTGCCCCAGCAGCTGCTGGCCCTCAAGGTAGGCGCCGGTGCCCTGACCGATGCCGGCCTGCCCCTGCGGGAGAGCCGGGAACGCATGGGGGTGGTGGTCGGTATCGGGTTCGATTTCGAAGCCACCAACTACCACCTGCGCTGGCAGCTTTTCAACGAGGTGCGCCGCTGGAACCGGACCCACGGGCTGGAACTGGACACGGCCGCCATGGACCGATGGCTGGCGCGCCTGCGGGACGCGTGCGGGCCGCCCCTCACCCCGCCGCGCGTCGTGGGGGCCCTGGGAGGCATCGTCGCCAGCCGCATGGCCCGTGAATTTCGCCTGGGCGGCCCCGGTTTCGTGGTCGCCGGCGATTCCGCTTCGGGGATCAAGGCGCTCAGGGCTGCCGTTGACCTGCTGCAGCAAAAGGCGGTGGACACCATGCTGGTCGGCGCGGTCGACCTGGCCGCAGAAGGGCGCAATGTGGTGCGCATCGACCGGCTGGCGCCCTTTTCCCGGACCCGGGCGGTCAGGCCCTTCGACAGGGACGCCGACGGCACCCTGCCCGGCGACGGGGCGGTGGCCATGGTGCTCAAGCCCCTGGACCGTGCCCGCGCAGACGGGGACCGGATCTATGCCGTGATCCGCGGCATCGGCAGCGCCGGTGGGGATGACCCGTCAGGGGGGCGGGTGAGCAAGGAGACCTACCGCCGCAGCCTGGACCGCTGTTTCCGCCGCACCGATGTTCCCGCCGGTTCCGTGTCCTACGTGGAGGCCCACGGCGCGGGGATTCCCCATCGGGATGCGATGGAGCTGAACGCCCTGGGCGGCTATTTTTCCGAACCCGGCCCCCATGACCCGTCCCGGGGCATCGCCCTGGGATCCACCAAGCCTGTCATCGGGTACACCGGTGCTGCCGACGGCCTGGCATCCCTGGCCAAAACCGCCTTGTGCCTGCACCATCGCACCTTGCCGCCCCTGGTCGGTTTTCGCCGGCCGGCCGACCCTTCCGGTTTTCCGGACCGCTTTCACGTGCCGGATCGGGCGCTGCCCTGGTATCGGGACCGGAACCGGGGCCCCCGCACGGCCTGCTGCGCCGCGATCACCATGGACGGCACCTGCAGCCATGTGCTGCTCCAGGCCCATGAAGGTGACCGGTCGGGTGCCCGGCGTCCGGCGGCCACGCCGGCCCTCGACGGTCGCGCCGGTTTGGTCGTGGTCACCGGAAACGATGGACAACAATTGTCACATCGCCTGTCGGCACTGGGCCCCTACCTGTCCCGGGCCGTTGGCGACATGCCGGCGGCGGCCGCCGCCGCCGGATGGATGCACGCCCATCCGCCCCGGTCGGCCCATCGCCTGGCCGTGGCCCTGATCCTGAAGACGGGGGAGGATCCCGCTGCATTGCTCGATGAGGCCCGGCGGGCCATCGACGCCGGCGATGCCGATCCGCTGTCCAGGCGGGTGTATCACCGCGGCCGCCCCCTGGGCGCTGACGCCCGGGTCGCCATGGTCTACCCGGGATCGGGCAACCATTACCTGGGCATGGGCCGCGGACTGGCCCTGGGATTTCCCGGCGTCGTGGACGCCATGGACGAGGCCACCACCCGATTGAAGACCCAGTTCCGTCCCTGGCACCTGATGCCCTGGCGGCACTCGTGGCAACCGGGATGGGAGGCCGAGGCCGTCTCCCGGCTCAAGGACGATCCCCTGAACATGATTTTCGGGCAGGTGGTGTTCGGCGACCTGATGACCCGTGTGCTCGATCGCTTTCGTATCCGTGCGGATGCCGTCATCGGCTACAGCCTGGGGGAATCGGCGGGCCTGTTCGCCCAGGGGGTGTGGGCCGACCGGGGGGACATGCTGGCACGCATGCAGGAGACCGACCTGTTCACCACCGGGCTTGCCGGCCCGTGCCGCTCCCTGCGCCGGGCATGGAAGCTGGGTGCGCATGAACCGGTGGACTGGCGGGTGGCGGTGGTCAACCGACCGGCCGACCGGGTAAGAAAGGTCCTGGCCGACATTGACCGGGCGCGCCTGCTGATCGTCAATTCGCCCGACGAATGCGTCATCGGCGGGCTGGCGACGGCGGTGGCCCGGGCCATCGCGGCCATGGGCTGCCAGGCGGTTTACCTGGACGGCGTGGTGACCGTTCACTGCGATGCCGCCCGCCCGGTGGCCGAGGCCTACCGCCGCCTGCATCGGTTCCCGACCACGGCCAGACCGGGGCTGACGGTGTACAGCTGCAGCTGGGCCGCCCCCTATGCGGCAACCGCTGATCGAGTTGCGGATTCAATAGAAAAACAGGCGGTTGATGGTTTCGACTTCACGCGGACGATTAAGCGTGCCCACAGGGATGGCATCGACGTGTTCATCGAGGCCGGTCCCCGGGGGTCCTGCACCCGCATGATCGACCGCATCCTGGTCGGGCAGCCCCACCTGGCCGTGGCCGCCAATCAGGGCAATGCGGATGAAATCACCTCGCTGCTGCGATGCCTGGCCCGACTGGCGGCCGAACGGGTGCCCATGGACCTGGGCGCACTGTATGCGGACGTCGAGCCGGACGGCGCCGCACCGGTCCTCCGGGAGGCAGAGGCGGTGCAGGTGTCCGTGGGCGGCCATATGCCCTGTCCGGCGCTTCCGGAAACGGCCGCCGGGCCCGTTCCGGCTGAATCCTTGCCGGACGCCCCTGGCCGAACCGACGACCGGCCGGCCGCGCCGGATGCGGATCAGGGGCCGCCGTCGCCGGAGCATGCGCCGCATAGACCGGCGGCGACGCCCATGGAAGCCTTGCTGGAGACGGCCCGGGAGAACATGGAACTCACGGCCGACGCCCACCAGCGGTTTCTCGAGCTGTCCCGGGAACTGACCGGGGCCTTCGCCGACACCTTCGACCTTCAGAACCGGCTGCTTGGCGCGGGCGCCCGTGTGCAGGGCGATCTGCCGCCCGGACCGGTGCCGGCGCCCCCGGCCGCCCCCCCCGCCTATGACCGTGACATGTGCATGGCCTTTGCCGTCGGTCGCGTGGGCCAGGTATTGGGGCCGGCCTTTGACGTGGTGGACACCCACCGGGTGCGGGTCCGCCTGCCCGACGAACCGCTGATGCTGGTGGACCGCATCGTCTCGGTTCAGGGGGAGATGCTCTCCATGGGCTCGGGCCGGGTGGTCACCGAGCACGACGTGCGTCCCGGCGCCTGGTACCTGGACGGTGACCGCGTACCGGTGTGCATCAGCGTGGAGGCCGGCCAGGCGGACCTGTTTTTGAGTTCGTACCTGGGAATCGATCACCAGGTGAAGGGAGAGCGGGCCTACCGCCTGCTGGACGCCGTGGTGGTCTTCCACCGGGGGTTGCCGCGGCCCGGGGATGTCATCCGCTACGAGATCGCCATCGACCGTTTCGTGCGCCAGGGTGAGACCTGGATGTTTTTCTTCCGCTTCGAAGGCTACGTCGGCAGCGAACACCTGATCACCATGCACGACGGCTGCGCCGGCTTTTTTACCGAGGCCGAGGTGGCCAATTCCGGCGGCATCATTCTGACCGATGCCGAAAGGCAGCCGGCAGCCGGCACGTGTCCCCCGAATTGGCAGCCGCCGGTGTCCATGGCCAGGGAATCCTATTCGGACGACCAGGTGGACGCCCTTCGCCGCGGTGACCTGGCCGGCTGTTTCGGAGAGGCCTTCGCCGGTGTGGAGCTGGCCGAGTCCCTGCGTCTTCCCGGCGGCCGCATGCGCCTGATCCACCGCATCCTCGATCTTGACCCGACGGGCGGCCGCTATGGTCTGGGCCTGATCCGGGCCGAAGCGGACATCCGTCCCGACGACTGGTTCCTGGTCTGTCATTTCGTGGACGACATGGTCATGCCCGGCACCCTCATGTACGAGTGCTGCGCCCACACCCTGCGGGTCTTTCTCCAGCGCATGGGCTGGGTGACCGACCGGCCCGGCGTCTGCTACGAGCCGGTGATCGGCAACGCCGCCCGGCTCAAGTGCCGCGGCCCGGTCACACCAGCCACCCGCCACGTGCACTACGAAATCCAGATCAGCCGGATCGGTTACGGCCCGGAACCCTTTGTCGTGGCCGACGCGCACATGTTCGCCGACGGCCGCCCCATCGTCTTTTTCAAGGACATGTCCCTGCAGATGACCGGGATCGACCGCGACGGGATCGAGGCCCGCTGGCAGAGCCCGGAGCGCCTGCCGGCACCACCGGCCGCCCCCCTTTACGACCGGGCGTCCATCCTGGCCTTTGCCGTGGGCAATCCCTCCGACGCATTCGGGGATCGCTACCGCATCTTCGACGCGGACCGACGGATCGCCCGCCTGCCGGGCCCGCCCTACTGCTTCATGGACCGGGTCGTGCACACGGAACCGGAACCGTGGGTGCTGGCCGCCGGCGGCTGGGTGACCGCCCAATACGACATCCCGGTCGATGAATGGTATTTTGCCGCCGACCGCTCCGGCGTCATGCCTTTTTGCGTGCTGCTGGAAATCGCCCTGCAGCCCTGCGGGTGGCTGGCGGCCTATGCCGGATCGGCCCTGCGCAGCGATCGCGACCTGAAATTTCGCAATCTGGGGGGCAGCGCGGTCCTGCATCGTCAGGTAACGCCCGACACCGGCACCCTGACCATGCGCTGCCGGTTGACCAAGGTCAGCGAGGCGGCGGACATGATCATCGAAAACTTCGATTTCCAGGTCCTGGCCGGCGATCTTCCGGTCTACACCGGCGACACCTACTTCGGTTTCTTTTCCGCCGCGGCCCTCGATCAGCAAAAGGGCCTGGGGGAGGCCGATCCCATGGTCGCGGCCATGGCGGCCTGGGCGAATCGCTCGGGCGGGGCCATCCGCCTGGCCATGGATGCCCCCCGAACGCCGGATGCGGCGGCCGGCGCGCCCGTAACCGTCGACGGACTGCAGCTTCCCGCCAAGGCCCTGATGATGGTCGACGGCATCGAGGCCTGCCTTCCGGACGGCGGGCCCGACGGCCTGGGGTATATTCGCGGCACCAAGCAGGTGGACCCGGACGAGTGGTTCTTCCGGGCCCATTTCTACCAGGACCCGGTCTGCCCGGGAAGCCTGGGCCTGGAATCCTTTCTGCAGCTGATCAAAACGGCGGCCTTGCAGCGCTGGCCGCATCTGGCGGCGTCCCACCGGTTCCGCATGGCCACCGGCAGCCGCCACAGCTGGTCCTATCGCGGTCAGATCGTCCCGAAAAACCGAACCGTGGTCGTCCAGGCACTGATTACGGGCATCACCGACGGGCCCTCGCCGACCCTCCGGGCCGACGGCCTGCTGAGTGTGGACGGCCTGCCGATCTATAAAATGGAAAATTTTGAACTGTCGCTGGTACCAGCGGCCGACACCCCCCTTACGGATATTGAAACAGCAGGGAACCCGTGACCATGCCCGATACCACCCGACCGATCGACCCCGGCGACTACTGTCCCCACTACCCGTTCCAGTCCCATGTCCTGGACCGTGACGGGCTGCGCTATCACTTCGTCGACCAGGGGACGGGCGACCCGGTGGTCATGGTGCACGGCAATCCGACCTGGTCGTTTTTCTTTCGCCGCATCATCGGCGCCCTCTCCCCCGACTGCCGTACCATCGCGCCGGATCACATGGGATGCGGCCTGTCGGACAAACCCGGTGAGGACCGGTACGATTACCGCCTGCGCAGCCGGGTGGCCGATTTTTCGGCTCTGATGGACCATCTCCACCTGGAACGGGTCACCCTTCTGGTCCACGACTGGGGCGGCATGATCGCCATGGCCTGGGCCGTGGCCAACCCCGGCCGGGTGGCGCGGATCATCGTCACCAACACCGCCGCGTTTTTCCCGCCGGGCCGCAAACGGATTCCCCTGAGGTTGTGGATCGTCCGCAACCTGAGCGCCTTTGCCCGCCCCGCTGTGCTCCACGGCAACCTGTTTGCCCGCGGCGCCATCGTCATGGCGCCGCGCAAACGACTGGCGGCGCACGCCAGAAGGGGGCTGCTGGCGCCTTACAACTGCCCCCGGCACCGCCTGGCCACCCTGCGCTTCGTACAGGATATTCCCCTGTCGCCCGGAGACCCCGGATTCGACATCGTGGACCGGGTGGACCGGCAGCTGTCCACCCTGGCCCGCATCCCCATGCTGATCCTGTGGGGGCGTCATGATTTCGTCTTCGACGTGGACTATTACAACGAATGGCGCCGTCGTTTTCCCGAAGCGGAACACCACCTGTTCGACGACGCCGGCCACTACCTGATGGAGGATGTGCCCGACCGGATCATCGGGCTGGTCCGGGATTTTCTGGATCGCCATCCGGTCAGGGATTGAGGAAAAAAGGGATCGTCGTATGGCATTGAAACCGGAGAAACCCGCCCGCAGCATCGTCAACGTGGCCACCTACCTGCGCCGGATGGCCCGCAGCCAGCCTTACCAGCGGGCCGTGGTCTGCCCGTGCGGCAGGGATGCCGAAGGCCGGGCGGCCTACACCCACCTCACCTTCCGCCAGCTGGATATCGAGTCGGACTGCCTGGCCCGCGGGCTTGACGATGCGGGCGTCAGCCGCGGCGTGCGCACCATCCTGATGGTCAAACCCAGCCTGGATTTTTTTGCCCTGGTGTTTGCCCTGTTCAAGGTGGGGGCTGTGCCCGTGGTGGTGGATCCGGGCATGGGCGTGTCCCGCATGCTGAACTGCCTGAAGGAGAGCCGGGCCCGCGCCCTGATCGGCATCCCCGCGGCCCACGTACTGCGCACCCTGGCGCCCGCCTATTTCAAAAGCGTCAACACCTTCATCACCGTGGGCAGCCGCTGGTTCTGGGGGGGGCGCACCCTCCGGCAGGTGCGCAGCAGCCACTGGGAGCCCTACCCCATGGCCGACACCCAGGCCAATGAAATCGCCGCCATCCTCTTCACCACCGGCAGCACCGGTCCGGCCAAGGGCGTGTTTTACACCCACGGGGTCTTCGATGCCCAGGTCCGCAACATCCGCGCCCAGTTCGGCATCACCCCGGGGGAGATCGACCTGCCCACCTTCCCGCTGTTCGCCCTGTTCGATCCGGCCCTGGGGATGACGGCCATCATCCCGGACATGGACCCCACCAAACCGGCCCGGGTCAACCCGGACAAGATCATCGAAGCCATCGTCAACCACGGGGTCACCAATATGTTCGCCTCCCCTGCCCTGCTCAACCGCGTGGGCCGCCACGGCAAGGAAAACGGCATCCGGCTGCCAACGCTGAAGCGGGTCATCTCGGCAGGCGCGCCGGCCACGCCGGCCAACATCGAGCAATTCTGCACCATGCTGACCGATGACGCCCAGATCCATACCGGGTACGGCGCCACCGAGGCCATGCCGGTCAGCTCCTTCGGCAGCGAGCGGATTCTCAACGAAACCCGGTCGCTCAGCGAGCAGGGTTTCGGCATGTGTGTGGGCCGGCCGATTTCCGGCATCGACGTGCGCATCATTCGCATCACCGACGGGCCCATCGCCCGCTGGACCGATGACCTGGCCCTGGCGGACGGCGAGATCGGGGAGATCACCGTGCGCGGAGACCAGGTCACCCGCGGCTATTTCGAGCGTCCCGACGACGATGCCCGGGCCAAGATTGGCGACGGCGACACCTTCTGGCACCGCATGGGCGACCTGGGATGGATGGACAAGAAAAACCGCATCTGGTTCTGCGGCCGAAAAAACCACCGGGTGGTCGCCGGAAACAAAACCATGTTCACCATTCCCTGCGAAGCCATTTTCAACAACCACTCCCGGGTGTTCCGCAGTGCCCTGGTGGGCGTGGGGCCCCAGGGACGCCAGCGGCCGGTGATCTGTATCGAACTGGAGCCCGGCGACAGCGGCAGGAATAAAAAAGGACTGCAGCAGGAACTGCTGGCACTGGCCAAGGCCAGCCCGATCACCGAAGATATCGAGACCATTCTGTTCAAGCGGGCCTTTCCCGTGGATATCCGCCACAACTCCAAGATTTTCAGGGAGAAGCTGGCCGTATGGGCGGAAAAGAAAATGTGACGGGTCCGTAAACAGTCGAAATTTTTTCTTGTTGGTTCCTTTGCTTAACACTTAACATGTGAGTCCCTAACTTTTTGATATTATAATGACTCCGGAAGAACCCATTATGAATGCAACAACCCGCACGCCCCCCAAATCCATCCTCGTCACCGGCGGTGGCGGCTTTCTGGGCAAGGCCATCGTCCGGCAGCTGGTGGCCGGTGGCCACCGGGTGGCCAGCCTTTCCAGGAGGTCCTACCCGGAACTGGAGGCCCTGGGCGTCGACCAGCTGCGCGGCGACATCGGCAATGCCGGTGCCGTCAAAGATGCCGCCCGGGGCCGGGACGTCGTTTTTCACGTGGCCGCCAAGACCGGGGTGTGGGGCCGGGCCGACGATTTTTTCCGCACCAACGTGACCGGCACCCAACATGTCATCACCGCCTGCCGATCCTGCCGGGTGCCCATGCTGGTGCACACCAGCAGCCCCAGCGTGGTGTTCGACGGCTCGGACATGCAGGGGGTGGACGAGTCGGCCCCCTACCCGTCCCGGTTCCATGCGCCTTACCCGCAGACCAAGGCCCTGGCCGAGCAGGCCGTGATGGCCGCCGCCGACCGGGAGCTGAAGACCGTCGCCCTGCGGCCCCACCTGATCTGGGGGCCCGAGGACAACCACCTGGTGCCGCGGATCATCGCCCGCGCCGCCAGCCTGCGCCGGGTCGGTGACGGGCAAAACCGCGTGGACACGATCTACGTGGACAACGCCGCCCGGGCCCACGTCCTGGCCATGGAGGCGATGGACCGAAACCCGGCCGTTTCCGGAAAGGTCTACTTTATCAGCGACGACGCGCCCATCCGCCTGTGGGAAATGGTCGACCGGATTCTGGCTGCCGGGGGCAAGCCCGCCCTGACCCGGACGATTTCACCCCGGGCGGCCTATTGCATCGGTGCCCTGCTGGAGTGGGCCTACCGCACCTTCGGCCTGTCCGGTGAACCCCGGATGACCCGCTTCGTGGCCCGGGAGCTGGCCACCGCCCACTGGTTCGACATCTCGGCGGCCAAAAGGGACCTGGGGTATACGGCCGGGATTTCCATCGACGAAGGAATGCGGCGGCTGGAGGCCTGGCTGGCGGAAAGCACTTCCCAATCCGCATAAAAAAATGCTAAGCAACATGCCTGACCTGCGAATGCCAACCAAGGAGTGTGACCGTGGAACTGACTGATCTTCTGCCCCTGGAAAAATGGGCCCAGCTGGAAAACGAAATTCACGAACGTTCGGGACTGGAGTCCAATGTCTTCAACACCGACGGCATCCGTATCACCGACAACAAAATCTGGGTCAACCGGCTGTGCCCGGCCATCAAGGCAACGGACAAAGGCCAGTCCTTCATCTGTGCCGTGGCCCACATGAACCTGGCCAACCAGGCCAGGGAGGAGCATCGGCCGGTCATCGAGGAGTGCGATGCCGGTCTGATGAAAATCGTGGTGCCCATTGTCGTGGACGGCGAATTCATCGGCGCCGTCGGCGCCTGCGGACTCCTGCCGGTCGGCGGAGAGGTGGACGCTTTCCTGGTCAACAAGATGACCGACCTCCCCGAAGCGGAAATCGCGTCCCTGTGCGACGATCTGGCCGTGATCGAAACGAATTCGGCCGAGGAGGTGGCCCAGTTCATCTGGGAAAAGATCGAAGCGATCGTTGCCGAGGCCTGATGGCGGCCCGTCCCGGGTCCACCGGGACGGGATTCTGAATTTTTTCTCCCATAAGTTAAGAACTTTTCTTCCTACTTTCCTGCCCGACGTCGTGGGCAATTCGATCCGATTTCGGCTGCCCCCCAGGCTCGAAAAACGGACGAATGCGCTTTCGATGATTATTGCCATTCGCTTAATTAGCGATTACTATTCAATAGTTATGGCTGATATGGTCGTTTCGGCAAGCATTGCCCCCCGTGTGGCAAACACACAAGGTGGGGGGGGTGATGGGGCCGTCCACCCTGGTCCGGAGACCTGTTCCGGCCTTTATTTAACATGGCATGACGTTTGCTGGATCAATTGGGCATGATGGCCCGACGGCCGGCCGCCGCTAGGGGCCGTTGGCCTTCGGCGGTAAAACAGCGCAGCGGAATCTCTGAATGCATTCGAACGAATCCGGACGGATCAGCAAGGATACAGCACCATGATCGACAGGATAGACCACCACCCGACGCCAACCAACTATGATGAATATGATCAGCGAAGCGGAAAAGACAGGCGCAGGATCCCTACCATGCTCGACCCCGATGTTGACAAAAGGAAGGGAGATCGGCGAAAAAACAAGGGCAGGTAGCCCCGGCCCATGAATGAAGCGTACGACCCCGTTCAGGCCGGAGACGGCTTGAAATCAGGCAGGGGTGCTTATTTTATTTCAACAGGACCGTCAATTATCACGGCGGCCAGGGTGTGACTGTTCGATGATCCGATGAACGGAGGAGTCCCCAATGCCAAAAAGCAATCGATCATTCATTGAAAGACGGACGGGCAAGGACCGAAGGCGGCGTTTTTCCATCAAGGGGCTCTTTTTCAGGCAACGCGACCGGCGCTGCGCGCCGGAAAGAAGGTCCGGCGACGAAAACCGCAAAAACTGGGTCCGGGTCAGCAAGTGGTCCAGCGTCCCCCTGAAAAATCTGAAAATATCCAAATACCTGCTCAAGGAATGCCGCCTGGACCGGAACCATCCCTGACCGGGGCATGTTCCCGCAGTTCCGCTCCGACGCCGCGCCTTCCCGCTGCCGCTTCCGACTTCCAGTTTTCCTGCCGCCCAAAACCCCATGGACCCCTGAACGGAGCAGCCGCTCCAACGGGGTGGCGGCCTGCTACCGTCCGGTGAACTGATCCAGCAGATCCGTGGCGACCTCAACGATCACATTCTTGAGCTCCAGCCCGGCCAGCCAGTCATCGGGGATCACCTCAACGCCATATCGCGTCGCCATGATCTGGCCGGCGATCGACCCGGTCGAATCGCTGTCACCGGAATGGTTGACCGCCAGCAGCACCCCCTGCCTGAAATCCCGGCCCGCAGCCAGCGCCGCATACAGGCCGATGGCCAGCGCCTCCCCGGCGGTCCGGCCGGCCCCCAGGGTTTCCACGGCCTGCGGTGACGGCTTCCCGTGGCCGGACAGGGCAACCGCCAGGTCAACCGCCTGGCGGCATTCGTCATGGCCCTCGTATGTGACCAGGATGCGGCGTGCTTCGGAGACGGCCGCATCGATCGGATCGCCGGCGGTCAGGCGTGAAACCAGGGCGCACAGAAACCCGGCGGCCAGATAGCCGGTCGGGTGGCCGTGGGTAATGGCGGCGGCGTCACAGCCCAACCGGAATGCTTTTTGCGCATCCGCAAACACCAGGCCCACGGGCGCCACCCGCATGACCCCGCCGCCGCCTTTGCTGTCGTTGACGGGCTGGTCCAGGGTGCCCATCCTGCCGGACCGCAGGACGGACAGGCAGGACTGGCCGGGCGCCCGCCGTGCGAACAGCTCCCGGTGGCCGGTGAGCATGCCGTCGACGACCGCGCAGCTGCCATGGGTCCTGATCAGCCCGGACTGGCCCTGCAGGTCCTGGGTGAAGAGCCACCTCAGGCAGGCGTGGTAGACGGCCTGTGTGGCCAGACCGCCGTGGGCATATTCCGATCTCACCCGGGAGAGGATCAACCCTTCGGCGGTAAACAGGGTCATCTGGGTGTCGTCGGTGATCGCGCCCCTGCGGCCGTAGGCCGGTTCGAACCGGGTCACGCCGGCAGGGCCATAGCGCCTGCGGATCTCCTCTATGGCCAGAAATTCGACCGGGGCGCCCAGGGCATCGCCCACCGCGCCACCCAGCAGGCACCCGACCGTGCGCGAACGCCGGGAAGGCATCCCCGTAACGATGCCGCACCGTTTCAGCCCGTTGCCATGCCGCGCGTCCCGCTTCGATGACATCAGATGCGTTTCCCCCTTGCAAAGGTGTCCCGGTCTGAGTTTGGGCCCCACTGGCCCTGTCGGCAGGCTGCCCTGCCCTCCGATTGAAGGACGCAATTCCGACCCGGCAGCCGCGGCCGTTTTATGCTATGACAGCCTGGAGCGCCAACAGGATAACCGATGGGGCTCCCGGGAATCAATTCCAATCTTACGCTGCCGGCCTGATAACAAAGGAGGGGCAACCGATGTCTATTCAACTCATCCAGGTGCCATACGATTCGGGACACCGGGGCGTCCGCCTCTGAAAGGGGCCGCTGCGATTCGTCGACCAGGGGATGGCCGGCCTTCTGCAGAAGGGGGGACACGGGGTCGAAGTGGTGTGCCTCCAGACGGAGGCCGACCCCATGAACCCCGTAAAAACGGCCTTTGACGTGAATCGCCTGCTGGCCCGGCAGGTCCGGGCAGCGCTTGACGATGAAAAATTTCCGCTGGTCCTTGCCGGTAACTGCAACCACTGCGTCGGCACCATCGCCGGCATCCAACGGGCGGACCTGGGCGTTGTCTGGTTCGATGCGCACGGGAATTTCAACACACCCGAGACCTCCACCAGCGGCTACCTGGACGGCATGGCGCTGGCGCTGACCGCCGGGGACTGCTGGCAGGGATTGCTCGACACCATCCCCGGTTTCATCCCGGTGGCCGGAAACCGGATGGTGCACATCGGCGCACGGGATCTGGATGCCCGGGAGGTCGCGCGTTTCTCCGACTGCGGGGCGTCGCTGGTGGATCCGGCCGCGCTGCAGGCACTGGGCGTTCGCCGGGGACTCGAGCCGGCGCTCCGGCGTCTCCGGCGGCACACGGACCGGGTCTACGTGCACGTGGACATGGATATTGTCGAACCGGGCGAAGCCCGCAGCAAAGCCTTTGCCCCGGACGGCGGGTTGACCGTGGCGCAGGTCGTCGCGGCGCTGCAGGCCATCGGGGAGACCTTCACCATCCAGGCCGCCGCCATCGCGGCCTGCGACCCGGACGCGGACCGCCAGGGCCGGGCCATCTCGGCCGGGATGACCTTTGCACAGGCCCTGGCCCCGGAGACGGGCTGAATCCCGCCGGTCCGTGGTTCGGGACAGGCCATCTGCCCCATGAGAACGAATGGAGAACGGTTGCGGAACAGGAACGGAGAACCGGAAAAAACGGAACACCGGGCGGCCCCGGTCCTATTTGAAAACGAGTTTCTGGATGGCCAGGTAGTGGGTGGTCTCATCCTTTTCGTTGCGGATGGGAGCGATTTTCCACTGCATCATGAACTCCGACCCGTCCTTGCGGTAGTTGATGGCCTGTCCGTGAAATACCTTCCCCCGGGCAAGATCCGTGTCCAGCCGATCGATGACCGCCTTGTCTGTTTTCGGTCCCTGCAGGATCGACGGCGATTTCCCCATCACCTCGCGGGGAGCGTACCCGGTCAGTTCGCTGAATGCCGGGTTGACGTAGATGATCGGATACCCCGGCCCGGCTTCGGTGATCATGATCGAGTTGTAGGACTCTTCCATGGACGCTTCCAGCAGCCGTTTCATGATGTACTGATAACTCCTGTCCTTTTCAAAAATATCGAAAAGATCCTTTTCCGCTTTCATCTGCCCTCCTCCTGTTTGGATAAGGTTGATTCGATGGGCGTCTCTCCATGGGTTAACCTATGGACCGAATCAGCGAAATTCAAGCAAGTGAAAAAAATCGATTCACGATCAGGAAAACCTTTCGAGTCGCTCCCGTATATTGAAAGCCGGGGAACCACTGTGACAGTTTTCGGGATGTCTGGTGCGACGCCTTCCGGGGACGCCGCCGGATGTTCGGCTTACATAGTAACACGCAAGGTTCTGCGCCCCCCTGGGATCCCGGTTTGCTTTTGGGCTCTCGTTTCGCATTTTACCCTGGCTCGATGCGTTTGATATGCAGACGGCATGGGAACTGGCCTGCGCTGAGTGCTTTGATGCCAGCCGGGAATATGCAGCATGCCGGACGGACAGTACGGTCCGGTGTGCACACCCGCGTCGCGGAACATCGGAAGGTTCAAGAGGTTGAAATTACACGCTTGCGGTGCCTGTATGGGTGCGAAGAACCGTATCCGTCATGCGTTTCGCACGGAAGGTCTTCAGCCCCCCTTGAGGTCGTTTTCATCTATCCGTGTTCTTCAGACAGAGCGGCGGCCAGGTACCCGATGAACCGGTAGGCCGGCCCGGTGGGCGGTCCGGTGCGCCCGGTGACGGGCTTTCTCAGCCGTGACGACAGCTCGATGTGGTAGGCCAGCCATCGGGTATCGGTAATCGTCAGCGTCCTGGTCGCCCTGAAATAGATGTCGCTGAAACGGCCGCAGACGGTCAGATCGGCCAGTTCGGGGTCCGCTGAGATTCTCCGGCGGATACCGGCGGCCAGCCGCTCGGACCAGGTGGTGAATTCGGCTGAGCCGCAGGAGATCTCGACGTCGTAGGGCGACCTGATCTTACCGTGACCGTGGATTTCAACCAGCACCCGGGGGCGCCATGTCGCAATCTGCAGGCTGTAGTCGCTGGACCGGTGTTTATTCGGGTCGATGGTGGCATTGCAGGCGATGACGCCGCAGCAGTCGAGCTGTTCGGCCAGTCGGCGGCCGATGAATCCGGTATTTTCGTCCGAGTCGCTGTGCTCGGGACAGGGCAGACCGGGTGTGCCGGCCGGGGCGTGATGGGGCGCCCCCACAACGATGTCGGAACGTGAGCGTGTCTCTACGATCAGGAGCGATGGTTGCGTCGATTCGAGCATCGAAATCGCCTCCATTTCATATCGGCCGTTGCCGTCGACCATCCAGCCAACCCCGTTTGGCGAGGGTGATCGAGACCGGCCCGCCGTTGTCCATAACGCCCGGCCTGCGGTTTGAAGCCAGCCCGGTCCCAGCCCGGCTTCATTTAAGCACAGCCGCCGCTCATCAGCCTTTCGCCCGCGGCCCCGGGCCGCATTCGCCGCGGGCCGGCGGTGATTGCCGGGACCGCCGGTCACCGCCGCCGGCAGGCCCGGTCGGCCGCTTTGAGCAGGGTTGGAATCCGGTGGCTGCCGTGCATGGACACGATGTGTGCCCGGGCACGCGCCAGTTTCATGCCGGCGGCCGTGACGTAAAGCGGCCGGGAACTGCCGCCGCGCAGGATTTCATGGCCGCGGCCGACACCGGGCAGCCTGTTTTTGGCGACGCCCACCACCACGGCCGCACCCTTCAGGGCATCGTAGAGGTGTTTGCCCAGCCCGGGCGTTGCCACGCCGTCGAGGTAAACATACCCGTCGATGACGATCGTGCCGGGCGACAACCCGTGGTCGCGGACAAGCGTGAGAATGCAGGGAAGCTCCCGCCTGTAGAATTGCCCCGGCACGTATTCCCGAACCCTTTTCACCTCGCTGCAGCAGATCCTGACAGGATGCGGCGAAGACCAGCTGCCATACAGGATGCCGGCAACATGGGCGTGGTCCTTCCGGTAGTGGACGTCGACGGCAAGCATCATGGCGTCTGGCTCCTGATTGCCTCTGGATTGGCGCCGTGCGTCCGATCATGGCCGCGGCGCTGACACGGCTGCCGCCCCGGCAGCGTCAGCGCGTCGGACGCGCTACAGGGTTCAGCTGTCGGTCAGATAGCCGCTGCCCAGGCGCACGTAGGCGTCCATGACCAGCCAGGCCCGTGCGCCGAAAACAATGTCCGTGCGCGTCAGCAGGCCACGCAACAGGTCCCGGTCCATCATGAAGACCCGGATGTCCTCCGAATCCCCGTTGCCGTGGACGCTCGGGGTTCCCGCGACTTCGGCATAGATCACCGCAACGGCCTCGTCGGTAATTCCCGCTGAGGAAAAAATGGCAGGGCTGTGGCGGTAGACGCGCACCAGGTCCAGCCCGGTCTCCTCGTGCAGCTCCCTGCCGGCGGCGTCAGCCAGGGCTTCGCCCGGATCCAGAAGCCCGGCAGGAAAACCGTACTGGTAGCCGCCCACGGGGACACGGAACTCCCTGATCACCACCAGCCTGTCCGCCTGCCGGTGGTACGGTACGATGACGGCCGCATCGGGGCGCTCGATCCTGCCGGTAATGCATTTGGGCGACGCCTCCCGGCTGACCATGTGCCAGCGCTTGCGATTGCCCTTTCGGTCTTCGTAATCCACCGCAACCATGGTGACGAATTTGCTTTTGACGACAACGGTTGAATCGATAATTTTCATCCTGGCACCCTGTTCACCGCTCCCTTCCTGGGCCGGGCCAACTTACGCCGGCCGCCCGTTTTCCCCGGGGGGGGCGTCACCGTCCCGTCAGTTGATCATACGCCTGCTGGATTTCCCTGAATCGTTTTTCGGCCAGGGCCCGGAGTTCTTTGCCCAGGTGCTGGACCTTGTCCGGGTGGTATTGGGCGGCGAGACGGCGGTAGGCGGCCCGGATCGCTTCCCTGGAGGCGCCCGGCGCGATCTCCAGCACCCTGTAGGGATCCCGGCTGCCGCGCTCCTCTGTTCCGGCGGCCCGGGATTGCCGCCCGTCGGCCGTTTTCCGGCCTGGATCAAAGCGGCTCCCGGACGGCCGCAACTGCCTCTGCCCCCGGTAAAACCGCCAGAGCAGGAACAGCACGATCAGATCATCGATCCAGCCCCATCCGGCCAGAAAGTCCGGCACCAGATCGCGCGGGAAAAGCACGTAGAGTATCGCGGCGATGGAATAGATAAGCCCTTTGGTCATTTGAACAGGTTCCGTTGGCTGGCCCGGACAGGTGACAGACAGGAATCACAGGCGTCAGGAAACCTCTTTTTCCCGGGATTATCAAGGTTTTTCTGACCCGGCCGGAAACGCCCGGAATTGGGTTGGAATGCGGCGGCCTGATGAAATTCCCGGCGATCCGCCGCCGGGCGGTCATCGGCACTCGTGCCCGCTTTTTCCGCGCCTGCCGCGGGTTTCAACCAGGGGGCATGTCACCGAAATCCGGGTGCCTCGGGCCGGATCAGACCGAATCTCTAATCTGCCGTTGAGGAGGCTGGTCCGCTCCCGCATGATTCGAAGCCCCATTCGCTGTTCTCCCGCCAGCGCGTGCTCCCGTGACGGCACGTCGAAACCGTGCCCATCGTCTTCGATCTGCAACCGGATATCGGGGGCGGCGGCAGTCAGTTGAACCGTGATATGACGGGCGCCTGCATGTTTCCAGGCATTGTTGAGGCTCTCCTGGACAATGCGATATAAATTGATCGTTGTCTTCTGATCCGGTTTGACCCCCTCCATATCCACCGGAAAAAATTGGATGGCCAGCCCTGATTTCCTGGAAAACTCCTCGCAGTAATGGGACAGGGTGCTGACGATTCCGATTTCATCGATACCGGGAGGACTCAGCCCGTAGGACAGGTCGCGGACCGTTTGAATGGTCTGTTCGATCAGCCTGGAATGGGTTTCCATTTTCGATTTCATGGGGCCTGATATGGCCGGCTGATGGCTGAAAATCGTATCATAATTGATCTTCAGAAGGGAAAGGTTCTGTGCGATGCAGTCGTGAAGCTCATATGAAATCATTTTGCGTTCATGCTCCTGGGCCTGCATCAGCATCTGGGTCAGATTGTGAACGAGCCCCTCGGCCCGTTTGCGTTTGGAAATATCCTCAAAGACCGCACGCGATTTTTTGGGGTTGCCCCGCCCATCGTATTCCATGGTAACGCTCAGGATGACATCAATGATGAGCCCGTCCCTGGCAACCAGCTGACGATCGACACCCATCAGTTTTCCTCTATCGAGCAGGATCCGAAAGTCTTCCTTCATTTTGGCCACGGACGTTTCGGTCAGAAACTCGGCCATGGGCCTTCCCATAAACGCGTCTCTGGCGTATCCGAGGGTGTCCAGGATGGTATTGTTGCACTCGACAATGATTCCCCGGGGGTCCAGGGACAGGTACATCGTCGGTGCATTGTGGTAGAGGTCTTCGTACTTTTCTTTGAGCTGCTTGACCTGCTCCTCGATCCGCTTCCGCTCGGTAATGTCGATCGCCACGACGATCACGCCCCTGGTCGGGTCCGCCGGATCCAGGGGGCATCCTTGAAGGTAGCAGTGAATCTGCTCGTTTTGCCGCGTCACCCAGCGGGTTTCAATGCTGGCGAGCCCAAAGTTTTCGATCTCGGAATAGAACCGATGGCCGACACGTTCATATTCATCGTCATCCGGATAGAGGATGCGGGTGCTTTTGCCGAGCAGGGAACCGTCCTCATATCCCCAGATCCGGTTCATGGCCTGGTTGGTCCAGCCCAATATGCGGTTGTGCGCCAGAAAGATGCCCACCGGAGACGCGGAGAGAATGGCCTGCAGGGTCGCTTCACGTTCCTGAAGCGCCTCTTCCGCCCTTTTGTGTTCGGTGATGTCCGAAATGACGCCCACCAGACCGATCACATTGTCACCGGCATCCATGATGGCGGCCTTTTCAAAAATGACGTCTCTCAAATCCCCGTCGTACCTTCTGACCCGCCATTCGTAACGCTGCGTGCCGGGTCGTTGGAACAGTTCCGCGTCTTTTTCATGGTACCGGTTGGCGTTGTCTTCCGGTGCCAGGTCGTAGACGGTCTTGCCGATGATGTCAGTGCGCGGACGGCCGATAAAGTCTTCGAATGCCCGGTTGCAGCCCGTGTACCTGCCGTTCACATCCTTGTAGAAAACCGGGTTGGATATGGTTTCCAGAAGGGTGTTCAAGAAATCGCTTTTCTCCCTCAGATCCTGCTCGGATTGTTTCAGCCGATCGATTTCCCGCGTCAACCTGTTGATGCGGGCCTGCAATTTACCGGCAGGCGATGGGGACGGCTGCGGCCATCTGTTATCGGGTAGATGCGTGCTCATTGAAACCCTCGTCGATTGCCCCGTCCTGAAAAGCGGCCCTGCAGGCAGTATCTGTTATGGCGGATATGCGGTGTCCTCCGGCGCCGAGGCTGCCGGATCGACGGTTCCCGGGTTGCGAACGGACGTTCAGAAACAGGCAGAGATGGCTGCGGGTCCGGTTGGAAGCCGGTGCGCGCTGTCAGGGGCGGGAAGCGATGCAATGTGAAAAAAATAACACATCTTCGCCCGGATCACAATCGGCTGCCCTGGAGGGAACGGAGGCCGGCCCCCCGGAAGGACGCCATGCGCCGGACGACAACGGACCTGATCCAGTCCTCCCCTCCCCCGGCGGCTGGCATGAATCGCCCCGGCAGGCCGTCAACGGCCATCGCGGCCGGCGCTTCCCGCCCCCATTTCATTTCACCAATGCCGCAGCCCGATGCCGTATCGGGGGACAGGTCCGCCGGGAAGTTGTTTCTGCCATTTGACTTCCGCAAGGCAGATGGTCCGCGGCCCGTGTTCGGGAAGGCTGTCTGTCCATCCGCAGGGAAAGTGAATGATGCGGACGATAAGGGTGGTCCCCGCCCTGACCGCTCTGCAGGTTTCGATATACAGTCCGCCGCCTGAAAAGTTCCGCATGACGCCATGTGATGACCGGCCGGTATGGCTGCTTGCAAATGGCCGGCAGTTGACCGGCACCGCAGTGGGTATACGCGGTTCGATCCGCCGGATGAGTTCCTTTCCCCCCCGTGTGTTCATGATGCCGCCAAGGTGGCCTTGCCCACCGGTTTGTTTTTCAGAGACCTCCTGCGAATACCCATTTTTACGCTCCTTGATTCCATCGTAATGGCGGTTTCTATTTTTTTTCTAAGGGCGTCCAGGTTGAAGGGTTTCAACAGCAGGCCGTCCACGAGGCCGGGGCGTTCCAGGCGGTCGGTGATTTCGGCTTCACAATGGCCGGTCATGATGATGACCCGGATGCCGGGATGTGCGGTTTTTACCCGTGCCGCCAGCTGGCAGCCGTCCATCCACGGCATGCCGTAGTCGGTCAGGACCACATCGTGGAAGCTTTCGCTTAACACGCGCAGGGCCTTTTTCGCCGTGGCCACGGCGGTGGTACGACACCCCAGGTGCTGCACCATTTTTTCCACGACCTGCAGGATGCAGGGATCGTCGTCCACGATCAGGATTCGATGGGCGACGCTGTTCATCGCCGGCCAGCCCATGGGGATGTCGGGGTGGCCGGCGGGACCGGTCTGAACGGTTTCGGGGATAAGCGGTGATCGGGATTGAGCCGCTGGCATTGGACTCCTCCTTTGGCGCCGGGTTCGCATTCCGGGGCCGTTAGGCTTTCCCGGGGGTTTCCTGCCGTCATCGCTGTGCCAGGGCCTGATGATCGTCGGTAAGAATCGGGCTCGCCATCCCAATGGCCCCATCAGGCGGTTCGGGTTGTCTGCATGGGTTGCCGCTGGTTGAACGTCCGGCAACGTCTTCAGTCCCTGAAAAGAACTCTTTTTTTCTACAGGTGCGTTCAGAGGGCGCAACATTTCGAGAGAGGCGTGATGACTGGGATACCGTATACGGCAGATGGCGTCGGGGGGACAATTCGCAAAACTGACCAATTATTCCGTCGTGCATGGGTAAATTTACCCACGGCGGCGGTGCCTCGGGCGGATCAGGGATGGCTGACGATATATCCCTGTGCGATGGCATATCGCACCAGATCCGCGGTGCGTTTAAGATTGAGTTTGGCCCGGATGTTGGCATGGTGTCGATGGGCCGTACGAACGCTGATGCACAGGCGGTCGCTGATCTGACGGTCGGTGTTCCCTTCGGCGATCAGTTTCAGCACCTGGCGTTCACGGTGGGTGAGGGGTTCGGCATCGGGCTGGTGCTCTCCCCGGCAGATGGAGATGATCGCCGAGGGAAATTCATTGGCCAGTTTTCTTGACAGGTAGGTCTGGCCTTTTCGGATCCGGTCGATGGCCTGAAGCAGTTCATTGCCCGAATCCTCTTTCAGCAGATAGCCTCTGGCACCGGCAGCCAGCGCATTGGAAAGAAACGCCTCCCGTTTGTGCATGCTCAGAATGAGCACATCGATGTCGGGATACAGGGAACGGATTTCACGGGTGGCTTCAATGCCGCGCAGTTCCGGCATGCTGACATCCAGAATCACCATGTCCGGTCGTTTCCTTTTCAGCAGCTTCAGCAGGCTGAGCCCGTCTCCGGCTTCACCGATGACCTTGATCCCGTCAACGGTGTCGATCAGCTGCCTGATGCCTTCGCGCATCATGGCATGATCGTCGGCAAGAATGATGGTGTAGTCGTTCATGTCGCCCCGATGGGTGGGTTGGACCGATGCGTCGTGGGACCGGCCTGCTGACGGCAGACACGATCTGTCGAATGAAAAGGTCGCGTGAATCGCCGGTGAGGGCGGCACTGGGGCCATGGTGGCTGAAGGAGCAGGATCTGCGGGCAGGTGGCAGGTCAGCGGGGCAGGTTGTCTCTTTTTCGCCTCTTTGCTGTGCGCGGGTCGTGGCAACACGCCCCGGAAGCGGAGCGGCAGATGGTTTAGCCCATGAGCGCCCTGGATTTGCCGGAAACCGAATATAACAAATTTTATAAATAATCTTAGTGACCTGTCAACCAGTTAATGGGATCGGAAATCCTTGCGGCGTTTTCCATCGGGGACGCTTCCGGGGGAAACAGGTCCGGATCACCGTGGCTCGGAAAATCTCCCTTCCCTGCGCTTCCGGCGGCAGCGTGGCCACCGTCTGCATTGCCCCGGCGGGTTCATTGGCTTCTGATCGGCCGCCTCATTTTGCCGGATTCACGGTAAAAAGAGGCACAGAGGGCGGCGGCAACGCCGCCGCACCCTAAAACCATGAATGCCCACCCCCAGGTATCGGGCGTGGTACCCGGTGCATTGGTCAGATCCAGCACCGCACCGAATGCGATTGGAGCGATTCCGCCGGCGCCGAAACCCAGCAGCGCCCGGATGGCCAGAACAGATCCGAGGCAGTTCGGTTCCACGGCCTCGGTCAGTGCGGTAGACAGTACCGGTGAATCGCCGAGGGCGAAAAAATAATAAACCAGCCCGATAAAGACCAGCAGTCCCGCGGGTAAAAAGGTCAACCAACCGATCACCAGCGACAATCCGGCACCGACCGTCGCCACCTGGACGAGAACGATCCGCCGGCCCAGCAGGTCCGCCAGCCGGCCCATCGACACCGATGCCAGTGCGCCCACGAGGTGCATCGACGCCACGAGATAGGCCCCGAAACGGGCCGTTTCACCGAACCCATCGCCGGAGACGGCGATGACTGCGGCAAAGAAAGCCGGCGTCCATGTCCACATGCCCAGCAATTCCCAGCCATGGAAGGTATAACCGGCGATCAAAAGGCCCACGTTGCGATTGCGCCGGAAAATAGCCGGTACGCCCGGGCGCCTGCCACCCGCATGGGTGCGGTTGGGGGTCGTTCTCAGGGCCAGCCAGCAGAAGAGCATACCGACCACGGGCAGGCACCCGGTCACCATGAACGCAACGCGGTACCCGCCCCAGGCCAGGCACAGCCCGGAGACGACCAGCGAAAACGCGTATCCGATGGAGGTGCTGGCAATCAGGTATCCCATCGCCCCGCCGCGTTTCGAGGCATCATAGCGCTCCGAGAAAAGTATGATTGCCGGTGTGTAGAGGCCGCCCTGGGTCGATGCGGCAAGGCCGTACAAGACCAGGCCGGTGAGGTAGGACTGGGCGAAAAAACCGAATCCCATTGCCGACAGGGCGCTCAGGACTGCGGAAAAAAGGAATAGCCGCCTGGCCCCGTATCGATCCGAGAGCCAGGCAAACACAAACAGGGACGCCGCGTAGCCGAACATGAAAGCGGACGATATGCTGCCGGCCTGGGTGGCCGACATATCCCATTTGCCCAGAAGGACCGGCACACAGGCGGCGTACACCATGAAGTTCGCATAAAGGGCGATGCGGGCGATAAAGATCAGTACCAGCCAGCCGTCGAATCGTTTCTTGATCATGTGGGGGGAGAGCGCCTTATCATGGGGTTGTCGAGGGGCCTTTCACAGCCATCAGCCTGTCGAGGTTGTCCATGGACATCGTCGTGCGGCCGGCCTCGATCTCGTGCACCATTTGTCTGACGGCGTCGTTGACCGGCGTCGGCACACCATGGGTTCTGCCGTTCTCGCAGACGTAGCCGTTGAGAAAATCGATCTCCGACCGGCGGCCCCTTTCGATGGACTGCAGGCTCGAGGATTTGATTCGGCGGTACTTGAAGCCGATCAGGCGAAGGATCAGGTGCCGCCTGATGCCGGCACACATGCCGTCGCGCAGGAACCTGTGGTAGTCCAGCTTGCCGCCGGCAGCCGGTTCGACCTGGATGTTCATCGCCCGGGCAACGGCCATGTCCTCGGCGATGAGCCGGATGAAGATCGTTCGGGCCCTTTTGTCGGCCAACAGGCGCCCCAGCCTGGCTCCGCCGATGACGCCGAGGGAGTTGATGCAGGCGTTGATGATCAGTTTGGCATACAGCTCGCCCATGATGTTGATCGAAATGCGCGTCGGATTGACCCGGTTCAGCACCTGCTGAACGAATGCAAGGCGGTCATCGGGCCGGCCGTCCGGGTTTCCGATGACGAACTCCCCTTCCGACGTCACTTCAAGCTGGCCCGGGGTATCGTGGCTGGCGCCCCACCCCACCACGCAGCCGATGACCCGATCTTTTCCGAGTACGTCGGCCAGGGCGTGTTCGCTGATGCCGTTCTGAAGGGAAACGACCGCGGATTCGGGCTTTAAAAAGGGAATCAGGGCCTGTGCCGCCGCGACACAATCGTTGGCTTTGGTGGCCAGAAAAACCAGGTCCTTGGGTCCGGACAGTTCCCGGATGGTCGCGACCGCACGCATCTTTACCGAATGGTCACCCCGGATGCCGGTGATCTTCAGGCCCTCCCCGGTGATTTTATCGACCAGGGCGGCGTGTTTACAGACGAGTTCCAGGCCATAGCCGGCCTGTTCGATAAATGCGGCCGTTACCCCGCCGATGGCACCGGCCCCAACCACGGCAATGTTGGCTTCTTCGGTCAGCAAGGACGCCTCCTTTCAGGGGGCTTTGATTTTGGGATGTGGAAACCTGATTAATTTTTTCCTTGTCATCGACGCCGCTTTTTCAATCGCGGCGGAAGGTCCATGATCGAGCGCAGGAAAAAAGGTGTCAAAGGTATCTTTGATGCCCTTTTTTGTCAAGAAAACAAGTCAGTTCTGTTGGTTTAACCGTCCGGCAGCCCGTAACCTGTCAAGACGATTTTACCGGTGCCGGCCAGTATCTCTTCTCCCGGGGAGAATCGTTCACGATCCTGCCTGTTGACAGGAAAACCCATTGGCCTCCGGCAGGGCCTGTGACAAAAAGTGCATCCGCCGATTACGAAACCGGTTCATTCGTCTGCCATGGCCTCTTTTTCCCGCCTGGTTCCGTTACCGGTCAGATCCCGAACACCATGAAACTTATAGAAAAACCGCCCGTTGGCATTTCCGGTTCACCTTGGCCTGACCTTTGCTGGGGATAGGGACCGGAAAGCACCGCATGACAACGACCGACCCCCGGGAGAACATTTTGAGACGATTGAGACGGCATCCCCTCGGCACCCTGTGCATGGCTGCGATTTTGATATTCATGTCCGCCTGCGGCTCCGGCGGCGGCGGAACGGAGGCGCCCTCCGCTCAGACCGGCGATTTTCCGACCGTCAATCCGGACGGCGGCCCGCCTGCCGGCAATCCGGACGGGACCGCACCGATACCCGCCGAAGCGAACCTCGAAGACGTGACCGCCCCCGACCGGATTGTCGGCGACGGGACGCCGGAGAGCTGCAGCGCCGAGGCCTTTATCGATGCCGTGGCCCGGGGGGGAACCATTGTGTTCGACTGCGGTCCCGATCCGGTCACCATAACGCTCCCGGAACCGGCCAGGGTGTTCAACGATGCCGACCCCGACATCGTCATCGATGGCGGCGGCCTGGTGTCGCTCAGCGGCGGGGGGCTGACCCGCCTGTTGTACATGAACACCTGCGATGAGGATCAGGTCTGGACCACCGATCATTGCCAGAACCAGGACCATCCGCGACTGACGGTGCAGAACCTCACCTTTGTAAACGGCAATGCCACCGCTGAAACCGAATATGACGGCGGCGGGGCCATCTGGGTGCGCGGGGGACGGTTCAAGGCCGTCAACTGCCGCTTTTTCAACAATGTCTGCGCCGACGAGGGCCCCGATGTGGGCGGCGGCGCCATCCGGGTGTTCAGCCAGTACGAAGGCCTGCCCGTCTATATCGTCAATTGCACCTTCGGCGGTGCCGAAGGATACGGCAACCTGGGATCCAACGGCGGCGCCATCAGCAGCATCGGCGTCTCATGGACCCTCATCAACAGCCTGTTTTCCTACAACAGCGCCGTCGGCTACGGCGCCAATCCGGCCCAATCCGGAACGCCGGGCGGCGGCAGCGGCGGCGCCATCTACAATGACGGCAACACGATGACCCTGACCGTTCTCGGCTCGCGCATCGCCTACAACGACGTCAATGCCCACGGCTCGGCCATCTTCTTTGTCTCCAATGACCACACGGGCGACATCGTCATCGACGATTCCAGCATAACGGACAATATCGGCGGTTCCTGGTACCCGGTTTACGACGGCATCTCCATGCACAGCGACACGCCGATCACGGTAAGCGACTCGGTGATCGAAAACAATTCGTAGGCATCGTTCGGATAAAGAGGGCCTTCGTTGCGGCTTCGGATGAGCCCTTGATCTTCTATTATCTCACGCAAAGGCGCAAAGCCGCGAAGCGTTTAAAACATCGACACAGCCATGCATCGATGACCGCACAACGGCTGATCACATCAGGGACAATTATGCTTTGTATCCACGACGGTCTTCTTTGCGGCTTTGCGTGAGCCCCGCAGGTCGCCCTTCTTCACGCCGGCCGTGCTTCGGGGGGGGCTATTCGACGATTTCGTAGCTGCTGGCGGTCACGGGCGCATTCAGGCTGGGCAGAACGCGTTCCAGGATGACCCCGTTGCGGGCGGGGTAGGAGTAGCCGAAGGTCGTGCGGATGGCCGTGGAAACGAACTGCACGGCCCGATCCAGCGCGATGGGCAGGCTGTCGCCCTGCAGCAGGCTGCCGACGATGACGCTGGCGAAGGCATCGCCGGTGCCCGGGTAGTACGCCGGGATGTAATGGCAGTCGATTTTCCAGAAGCGCCCGTCTTCGCGGTCGCAGGCGATGACGGCCGAGGTCTTCTGCTTTTCGGGCACCGGCAGGCTGGTAATGATGACTTTGCCGGGCCCCTTGTCCGAAAGGCGCAGCATCCATGACTTGATGCGTTCCGGGGAAATGGTCCGGGGTACGGGTTCATCGAGCAAAAACGCCGCCTCGGTAAAATTGGGCGTGATGACATCTGCCTTGGCGATCAGGCTGCGCATGCCCCTGATTATCTCGGGCGTCATGGTCTTGTATGGCTTGCCGTTGTCCCCCATGACCGGATCGACCACCACAAGCTGATCCGGGCGGGAAAAGGTGTCGATGAAGCCGGCCACAATGGCCTCCTGCTGCGGCGAGCCCAGAAAACCGCTGTAAATCGCGTCGAAATCCACATCCAGTTGCCGCCAGTGGGCGACAATGTCTTCCATGGTGGCGGTCAGGTCCCTGAAGCTGAAATCTTCGAAACCGCCCGTGTGCGTGGACAGCACGGCCGTGGGCAGGGGGCAGACCTGGACGCCCATGCAGGACAGGATGGGGATGACGACGGTCAGGGAGGCCCGGCCAAAGCCGGACAGATCGTGGATGGCGGCGGTGCGCGGCACGGGATTTTTCATGGGATGGCCTCGATGTCTTTCAATTTACACCTCACGCTGATGTTATTTCACGCAAAGACGCTTGTTTTTGGCTCACGCAAAGACGCCAAGCCGCAAAGAAAAAAAAGGTCCTGTTCATGCCCTCGCCTGAACGACTGAAATTATTGGTCTGACAGAAGACGCTGAATTCAGCACACCCCGATTCATCATTTCTCTAAACCTTCGCGCCTTCGCGGCTTAGCGTGAGTCCCATGGAAAAAACAGCAGTGTCTATGGTGTAATCTCGACCAGCGTGCCGTCTGGCACCAGCTTATAGATCTCCTCCATTTCCTGATTGGTCACCGCGATGCACCCCTGGGTCCAATCGCTTTCGGCATGGGAGGTGCCGACCGGCGAGAAACCGTTTTTAATGCCGTGGATCATGATATCGCCGCCCGGACGGACACCACGGTCCCTGGCCCGCATGCTGTCCAGCTCGTTGGGGTAGGAAATATGCAGCGACAGGTGATAACCGCTGTTGCCGTTTCGCGAGTCGATAAAGTAGATCCCCTCCGGGGTCTTGTTGTCGCCCTCCCGTTCTTTGGGGCCAACCGGGTTGCCTCCCAGGGCAATGGTGTATGTTTTGATCACTTCGCCCTTTGCGATCAACGTCAATTGCCGCGCCTGCTTTTCGATCAGTACCTTATCGGCCGGTTCCATCCTGACGGCGAAAACCTTCGCTTCGAGCGCGGCAACCGTTTCCTTGAGTTCGGCGACCTCATCCGTTTTGCTTTCCAGCGCCTGCCGGGAACGGTCCAGCGCGGCCTGCCGGGCAGCGATTTTTTCATCCTTGATGACGACGTTATGAATTTGAAGGATCATCATCTGGCTGTCGTGCCGGTAGTCGCTGTCCGGGTAATCGCGGACGACTTTCTGAAAGCATTCGAGGGATTGCCGGTAGTCCTTGTGCGCGTTATGGGGATAGGCATGGACCACCCCCATCTCGAAGAGAACGCGGTCCGCCGCCTCGGGATGCGTTTCCATGATTTGCGCGTATTTACCTAAAGCGGCCGCGTAATCCCCCTGGTTGAACAGGTGATTGGCCTCCCGGGAAAGGACGCGTTCATCCATGTGGCTGCATCCGCCGGCAAGCATCGGGATGAGCATGATACCGACGGCAACGCGGCGCAGAACCCCGCCTGCGCCTCTCGGCCTTGCATGCCGAAGCGTTCGGGCGCGTGTCGATGATGGTCGTGAGGGTCGCAACGTCAGTTCTCTTTCCGGTAAATCCGATACACACAGATTAAAAAAGTATCTATCCACAAATGGCAGATTCTGGTTCCCGGCAAGGACCGAGCGAGGAAGACACCGCAGGCATAGCGGCGCTATGTCGAGGATGGCAGACGAACAGGAACGCCGCCGGGGCCGAAAGATGCTGTTTGCGGATGGATACGAAGGAAGTGGCCGGGCTGTACTGACCGGCCGCTTCCTCGGGTCCTGGCGACTTACTTCTTCATTGATTTCTTGAACATCGCATCGGCTTCCCTGGCCTTTTCCTCAGCCATTTTTTCCTTTTCCGCCGCGAGTCGCTCTCTTTCGATGGCTCGCTGTTCAGCCGCTTCGGCACGCTCGATGGCTGCGTTCGCCTTGGCGATGGCCTCGTCAGCGGCCATCCTGGCCTGCTCCGCATCCTGGGCCGCCTGATCGGCTTTCGCGGCAATCGCCTTTTCCCGGGCCTGAACGGCCTGGAGGTCTTTTTGCGTCGCACACCCCCCGAGACCCATCGCGAGTACAGACATCATGCAAAGCCCTGCAATCATCTTCTTCATAATCAGAAATCTCCTCTCGTTTGCGTCTACCTGTGTTCTGCGCATCATCGCGCAGGCAACCGTCGGCGCGATGATACACTGCGCTTTAAAAAACATGACCCGTTTTCAGCTTTCAAACGGAACCGCGTCCAGTTCCAGATCGATTTTCAGGCGTCTGGCGGCGTCCCTGGCCGCACGCCGGCTATCGAAGGGGCCTGCCAGTACACGGTGCCGATCGCCCTCGGACAGCACTCTGGCAGGAATGGGCGGCCCCTGGTGGTTGATAATGGCCGCCAGCCTCCGGGCATCGGTCCTGTCACGCAAGCTGGCCGCCAGAACATACCACGCATCCGTATCGAATGCCGGTATTTCCGGTTGGCCGACCAGACGGCCCGGGTGCCTGAGTCTGACGGGCTGCGCAGCAGCCGTAACAGCGCCACCCCGATCCACGGATACGGGCACGGGGATCCCGCGGGCCTCGATCACGACCGCCTTGACCTTTTTCCAGTCCAGCTGGATTCCCGACTGCGTCTCGAACCGTTTCAGTTTTGCATAGGCCGTCTTCCAGTTGGCAGTGCCTGATTCCTGGAACGGCATATTCGCTTCCAGGTAGACGACGCCGTCACGCCGGCCGACCAGATAGGGCTGGTTGACAATAAGGACCGCTGTTTTCACCGGGGCTTTTTCGAAAAGGCGCTCGATATCTTCCGGATAGAGCCTGATGCAGCCGTTGGTTGCCCTGAGACCGATACTGGCCGGTTTATTGGTACCGTGGATCAGATAACTGGGCTCGCTCAGGTAGAGCGCATATTCACCCAATGGATTCAACGGCCCCGGGGGCACCTCGGACGGCAGGGGATCGCCCTTTTTCCGATGGTCTGCGGCAATCGAGGCGGGGACATACCAGGTCGGCCGGTGTTTTTTGCGCGTGATGACCATTTCACCCATGGGGGTGGGCCGCTCTTCGGTGCCGACGCCGACCGGGTAGGTCGACACGGCCAGCCGGTTGCCATTTTTGTGATAATAAAAGAGCCGCATGGTGGCCAGGTTGATCACGATCCCGTTGCGCCGGGTGTCGGGCAGGATGAAATTCAGGGGCAGCAGGATTCGCTCCCGGGCCCCGGGCACCCACATATCGACGCCCGGATTGGCGGCGCTGATGTCGTTGATGCCCAGGCTGAAGTGCCGCGCAATATCCGGCAGGGTATCGCCCCTTTCAAGCCCCATCGTCGCCAGGCGGCCAATGACGTCCCCGTCGCCGGCGACCACAAAATCATTCCGTTCAATCGCGTCATCCGGGGTTCCGTGCAGCGGGAGCGACCGGGCCAGACGTCCGCGCATATCGGCACAGCCCGTCGCAAAGAGGATGGCCGTCAGCACAATCGCAAGAAAAAACCGGTTGGCCAGGGGGGACGGTTCAAGTGTTCGCATGAGGATCACAGCGCCTTGATCTTTAATGAAAAAAAATAGATTTCACAATTCAGTGGAACTGGATCGTCTGATAAAATATACCAAGCCTGCCCGAAAATTACAAAATATGCGCACACTCAGGGATGTCTATGGTCGTATGTCTTTTCAGCAGGACCTGTTCATTCTGCCCTGCCATGTCTGTCCCCTGGCGTGCTGCGCACCTGACGGCCGACGGGTTCGTGCAGTGGCGCCTGGCAATATCGACCGCGGCCAACAACCAATGCAAAGTCCGTTCCCAGGCAGACCTGTCGCCATGGCGGGCAGGCGTTTCATCGGATCGGGCAGGCAAACGCGTCAGTTCTGTTTGTTTCTTGGCCTGCAACCCGTAATTTTTAATGACATTTTTCACGGTGCCGGAATCAGTTATTAAAACGACCACCTCCCCGGGAACGCTCGTCCAGGGCTTCGCGGCCGAATGCGTCCGCATTGCGGTCTGCATTCCGGGTCAGGATTTTCGGATAATGGCGTCGAAAGGCCCCATAAATCTGGTCGTACGGCAAGTCGGCGAATGTGCCGTGGTCATTGACGTATTCCATGTGGCGCTGGCCCCGGGTGTCAAATTCATGAAACAGGGAATCGTGAACACCGTCGAACTCCAGGGGCTTGACGTTGAAATTCAGGCACAGCGTGAGGTTGAAGGCCGGGGTTGCTTTCACCCACTGACCGTTCAGGAAGATTTCAACATAGCCATGATAGACGAACAGGTCGGTCTCCATCATTGCTTTCAGACGTTGGGTCACCAGATGGTTGCGCACGTCGGCAAACCCAAGGCGGGCCGGAATGTTCCGGGAGCGAAGCACCGCAGTCAACAGCACCGCTTTGGGAACGCAGAAGCCGGCGCGTCTTTTCAGCACCGCGCTGGCTGTGACTGCCTCCGGTTTGTCCTCCATACTGTAGGGATCATAGCGAATGTCGTCCCGAACGCCGTAGTAAAGGGCAATGGCCTTTTCCACATCCGTCCGTTTGCCGAGGCAACGCTCGCGGGCATAGGAGATGACCGCCGGTGAATGGCTGTCCACAAAATAGGTGGGTTCCAGATATTGATCTATCCCTTGGGTGTCGCTCATCTCAGTTTTTCCTTGTTGCAAATTCATCCGTCAACGTAACGCCAGGTATTCATCAACAGACATTTTATTTCACCCATCGGTATCCATTTTCTTTTCCTTAGCGTCCTTCGCGGCTTTGCGTGAGGCGTATCAATTTCGCCCGCCCTGCCCTTCAACCGCTTTTGATTCGATACCACGGCAGCGCCGGCTGACCTGAGGACAATAACCTTTCAGGGTGACCGACTGATCTCGTTAACAGAGATCAAAAAGATGAAAAGTGGATTGGTCGAAAATATGGATAACGTCCATTCTCATTCTTCTTGCAGCGACCGGATGGTAACATGGTAGCTCTGGGGATGAAACCATGCATAGTAGCCTGGCAATAGAACATCGATATCGGTGGTGAACCTGTTTATTCGATCGATTAATTGGCTCTCGGATGGCAATTGATAAATCAAGGATGCGCCCCGGTTATCCGATCGGTAGTGATGCTCCCGATGCCCATCTTCCTGGACCTTGTCGATATAGTTGGCCAGATTTTCCCTGGTAAACTGATTGAGGACAGAATCAACAGCATGTCTATGAACATCCGGCGGTTCATACTCTGGCGGTGTGTTTTGTCTCAAGGCCATTGTCTCGTCTGTTGATATGCGCTCCAGGCTTCGACAGTCGTAGTGGACATAATTTAAGGCTTCGATGGTGAGACGCATGGGTTGGGTTGTTGTAAACCAGTCGTTGTGCCTGGCACACAAGGCATTTAGCTGCTCCAGCTCCTCCAGGGTCAACACGCGCCCCTCATTCAACGCTCCCAGCGTCGTTTTCGGCCATTTAGAACCCTCATTTTCCGTCGGCATCGATGGGAACGGGGCTTCTAAGCTGGCTTTCAAGTCCAGGACGCATTGACTGAACCCCTCGTAAGCAAGGGTCATCACGCCATGCCATGATACAAAAAAAGCCTTGGGCCGCAACATGTTTTTCGGGCAGCCGGCAACCACCGCCGCCAGCGTTTCAGAATCAATCGGTCTTCCGGCCATACCCGCACCTCACTATTGGCACTGCCTATCTGTCAGACGGAGGGGAAAGCGCAGGCAGCTCGTCATTGATGAAATTGGCCACGCCATCTGGATGGGGAAACAGGGACGCATGGTGAATGTTCATAAACCCCAACTCTTTTCTGATCGCTTTGCAAAGGTCAAGGTCATTGCGGTTTTGCGGAGAAACGATCTCGATTTTTTTGAATTTTTTTTCATCGTCACCGGTGCAAAATGGTTCCATTCCTTGAAGCTGTCTTTCAGGATGAAATGTAAAAAGCCCGGACTGTCTGGCGATCCGATGAGTGACGACCGGTGGCCGGATCATAATCCAGTCGTCTAAATTATGAGGGCTGATGGATTCCAGATCTGGTTCCCATTTAAACTTCTTGGGATCTTTCACATGAATCGCCCAGACGGCACCGCTAATATCTTTTTCAGGCCGAGAGAGAATCTCTTCAACAGCAAAGTAAAGCGCCACCAGCGGATTGGACGTCCAGTCAAGAAGCTGCGTTTTAAGCCGATGATGCTGCGCGTAGAAAAGCCAACGCCATTCTTTGATTTCCTTGCTGTTGGTGTCTTCGATATAATCGGGTCGGGGAAATTCCATGCTGCGGGCTTTGAAATTGCGTATATTTTTAGCAAGATCTGCAGTTGTCATATCGCCGCTGTGAGGTTCGGCAAACCATTTACGGTTGCGCTGTCCCCTGAAGGACCAATATTTTTGTTTCCTCAATGCCATGCATTCTGACAGGGCTTCATCGAAGCTGTGCGCTTCTATCAGTTCGACGTCTCTCTCGTTATTCTCAATATCCGGCATCTATCCTATTCCCCGCTCTTTTTCATGGACCGGTTAACATACCAGCAGAATTCTAAACATACGGAATATATAATTCAGCTAAATGTTTGCCTCCTCAATAAACCGATCAAAAAAGCTATCAAGGATCTTAAAGTTTTCTGGATTTTAACCATAATAACATGCCTTCATGGTTTGCAATCCCTAATATTTCCTTAAACCGCCCTTTTCGAACCCGAAAACATCGTTTTAACAAAAATAGGGACCTATTTTTCTCCAGAATCTTTGTCAATCGCTTGTTCCGCTTGATCCGACCCCGATCACCCTCCTCTTTTCTCAAGGCCTGGTTCGACGTTCCTCTCTAAACAACCGTGCAAATACTCCATGTTTTAATCCTTTGGGCAAAAAACTAGCGACTAATTTTGTATTAGGTTTAAATAACTCGCGTTTTAATTGGGTAAATGAATTTGAACGCAGAAGGCCGATACGAACAAATCGGGGCCATGGGCGCGCGATGGCAGGTGGTCAACGACCAGCGTTTTCGGTTTCGGTCGGTGTTGAGGCGGGAAAATTTTTTGCAGCTATTGATCGACAATCATTTGATTTCATCCATCGGTCTAAATTCCATTGGCTCTGATCCAGGCGCCCAAGTCCTTCTCGGATACCGAGCCATGCCCGACCCGCTCAAAAATCAAGACTCTCTCGGCTGGGGGTGCAGTTAAGTCGAGGCCATTCAATCGAAGAAAAAGTCGTGTGACGACATAGGCCGTGCGCTTGTTGCCGTCTATAAATGGATGATTGCGGGCAATGCCAAAGCCATAGGAGGCGGCAAGATCGAACAGATCGGCATTCGTGTATCCAAAACGATTTTTCGGTCGTGCCAGGGCACTTTCAAGCAAACCGAAGTCCCGGATGCCGGCAACACCGCCGTGTTCGGCGATTTGGACATCATGCACAGCCAGTACCACACCCGATTCGATCCAGCGGATGTTCATCGTTTGGCCAATTCATGCAGCAGGTCGCGGTCCTCGTGCATGATCCGCTCCGCCTCGGCCATCTGGTCGGCAAAATTCTTGTTCAGCGCTGTCACACGGTACCCGCCGTTCTCCGAATCCGTTAAATATACAGACTCACCTTGAGAGACCTTCAACCGGGCCAGTACCTCCTTGGGCAAGACAATCCCAAGGGAGTTTCCGATTTTTCTGACTTTCAATTCAATCATCGCTTCACCTCACAGTTATTTGTTACCACACATGTTATAACCTAATAGATTATCCGTCAAGACGCCGAAGTCAGCACCGCCGCCCCGTTGAACGAGGTTTGAACACGGATGAAACTTGTACGTTTTCATTCGAGTTGAAACGCAATAAAAAAATCCCAAATGACAAGCACCAAAATACAAACAAATCCCAATATTCAAATTTCAAATGCATTTCAAATCTGGCATGGGTGGCTCTCGAGAAGGTCCGGATCGGTTCTTTGAACGATAATCCGGTACGCGTTTATCCAGCTCGGTCCGACCCAGAAGCTCGAAATAAGGTCTATTCATCGGATAAACCGGCCGAGCACATCCTGGACAAACCTATCCGACGATCGGTCCCGGCCGATGATTTCCTTGATATCCACGACCACCTGCTCTTTCCGACCGAGCGTTTCCGCGGCCTTCATGGCATACTCGTATGCTGACAGGACATCGGATGCGGTGATTTCATATCCATAACCCTGCGACATCCATTGCAACGAGGCCAAAGCCGCACCCAGTGCGAACTTCGGTTCTTTTTCCTGGAAATCCCTGGCCGCCCGATTCAGCGTCCTGGGATCGCATGGGCTGCGGTAGCAAAGCTCCATGGCCAGCGGCAGCATGCCCAGTGATTTGGCCGTTGCAAACCACTTGCCCTCCTCACCGGGTGTCGTTTCGATCAGGTCCTCGAGAATTTTCGTCTTTTCCATCATCGGATATTTTTTGGCGATGTTTCGAAACGTCGCCAGGTTCGTACCGCCCCGATTCGTTCGCAGACCGTATTGCCGGTATGCCTCTTCATATAGCCCCGATGAAATCAGAATATCTTCACACACCCGATCGATGGTGAAAGGATCGTCCATGAACCCGCATGACGCTTTGGCATATTTGATGGATTCGCCCTTTTTTCCCATGGCGACAAGCGCATCGACACCGTACTTGCGATTGCTCCATGAAACGCGCGGGGCCCGTTCGATGAAATCCAGAAGCTCCTGGTATCTACCGGCCGCCAGCAGGCAGGAAAGGCAGGCCGGCGTTCCATTGAAATAGGAAGCGCTTCCCTGCTTCGATTCTTCCCAGGTTCGCCTGACGATCGGCAGCAGTTCATCCGCCCACTGGGAGGCAACTGCAGGGGAAACGCATACCTCGCCCCAGCGTTCACCCAGGACATCGAGAAAGCCGACGCCGTCATCGTTGAACGCATCCCAGAGCCGATCCAGCCACTTCGCCCTGGTCTTTTCGTCAGCAGGGGCTTTGGTCACCCAGTCGACCAGTTCCTCTGCCGCTTTGTATACGGCGGAACCCAGGGCACCGGACGAAGAATCAACATGCTGGAGCGCCGGCCAGAGCTTTTCCATCAACCTGACGGCACCTTCAGCCCCCAGCAGCGGATCTTTTCGAACAACCTTCCTGATTTCGGAAACGGCCTCCTTGATGCGTTGGCAAGCCAGACGGGACCCCCGCCATCCGAAGGCGTTCGTCCGGAACCGTGCCGCAAACGTCCATTTGTGTGGTTTTGATTTGGCCATAAGCACCTCACAAGAATTTACGGTACGTGTCAAACTCGGTAAATCCGCCTGCATTTCAAACTTCTCTCTTCAAACTTCAAACTTTCTTCCCTTTGCGGCTTCGCGTGAGCCCTGCAGTTCGCCCTTCTTTGCGCATTCGCGCCTTTGCGTGAGACGTGTTAAACAAAACAGGACGTCCGATGCCGGGTCAGGTTTTCCTGTCCCGGCCAGAAGCGTTCGGCCTCCGGTTTGAAAATGGGTCGGTCCCTGAGCGTAAGAACGTGCCCCGGCATATTGCTGTCGATACGCACCCGTTCGGAAACCAGCACCTCGTATTTCCTGCCGACACTCATCAGGCCTTCGTCGAAGGACCAGTGGCACAACCGGCACAGGCACAGGCCGTTGGCGGGCAGATCGTCGTGGCTCTCGCTCCAGGGTACAATGTGGGCGGCCTCCACCACGGTGTGCCCTTCGGGCGTGCGCATACGGATGCCGCATAATGCGCAGCGGTGGTCGTAGAGGCTGACGATGGCCCGCCGGAACCCCTGGTCACGCACCCGATGGATTTCGGGCGCCCCCTGGGCAAAGCTCTCGGTGCTCTCTTTGATGCCGGCAATCACATCCTTGGCGTAGGTGAACGCGGCCAGGTTGACGAACGCCTGGTCTTCCAGAAACGGCTGGACCTCCGCAGAAAAATAGGTCTGGATCAGGGTGGATCGAAGCAGTTCCCTGGTTACCGGGTCCATCAAAAGGGCAAAGAGGCGATCGTCCAGCCGGGCCCCGACATAGATCTCACGAAGTCTGGCCATGGAACTGACGTTGTAATCGGCATCTGCGTCATAGCCGGGATTGGCGACACGGTGCCAGAATCCATCGGACTGCAGGCGCGGAAACGGATAGGCCATGGTCGAATGCTTGTTGATCGGCATGATGGCTTGCCAATACCCATTCCAAGTGTCGACCAGTTCAAACGACGGCTCGAAAAAATTTTCGATGATCTGTCCCTGGGCGATCAGGTCCATGATAGACAGCAGGAGAAAAGGCTTGTGGGGCGCGCGATGGCAGGTCGCTTCCGACCAGCGCCGACGGCTCTTATCGGTGTTGAGGTGCGAAAATTTTTTCAGGTATTCATCGACTGGCATTTCTATTGTTCTCAAACGACTGAACACGTTTTGAAGAAATCCTCATTTGTGAATACCATTTTTGACCACGCCCACTGCAATCCCAAGGATCTGGAGCTGATCAAGGGATAACAGAATTGGGTCGTAATTCGGGTTTTCAGCCTGAAGAATGGCATTGTCCCCCATTTTACTGAACCGCTTGAGGGTTGCGTCCTCATTCAATGCGGCCACCACAATATCGAGATTATCCGCAGACGGCTGCGATCTCACCAGTACCGTATCCCCATTGTCGATGCCGGCGCCGACCATGCTGTCCCCCCGCACCTTCAGCGCGAAATAGTCGGCCCCCCGAACCCACGCTTTAGGCAGGTAGAAGGTTTCATCGAGCTCGGAATTCATGTGAATGGGCTGCCCCGCCGCGATGCTTCCATACAGAGGGATTTTTTCGAGTTGATCGGCCTTCAACAGTTTCGACATTCCATTGACGTCGACTTCAACGGTGGTGGGGTCATTGGGATCGAAGCAGAGCTGCGCTTTCTGCCTTCTTTTCAGGTGATGAAAGAAAACCTGGACGCTGTTCGAAAGGGCCCACATTTCACGGAATTCGGGCAAATCATTTACCGGATTGCCCTGACGGCCCATCACCCGCAGGCTCATGCCGTCCGTGACGGCCGCATATTCACAGGGGGGACAATGGTTCATATAGCTTCTAACTTGCTCACACGCATCCTCCAGGCTGTGGCCTCGTCGTTTTGTCTCGACAAAAAGAAAGGGTTCGTCACTTCCCGAACGGTTCACATGGACGGCGATGTCCACATACCCGGTTTTGGAAAATGCCTTGACCGGATATTCTATGGCGATGTTTGCAAGCGGGTATTTATAGGTTTCAACCAGTTCAGCAAGGATCCACTGCCGGACCTTCTCTTCGGCGCCATGAATGTTGGTGATCCGACCTTTGAACCGGAAATCATCCACGGCGACATTGTAAAACCGCCGCATTTTTACCCCACTGTCGATCCTCGTCAAACGAGGGGCAATATCCATGAGAAAGGGTGACCCCTTGCCGCTACTGAGCATATAGAGTTTTTCCGTGGCGCGTGTCATTCCCACATAAAACAGCTTTCTTTCCTTTACCTCATCGTCATGCCGGCCTTCTTCATCGGCATCCGGCAGGTACGGGATAACGCCCTCGTTTAGCCCGACCATAAAGACAATGGGGAATTCGAGCCCCTTGATGGAGTGCAGGGTAATCAGCTTTACATCGCCGGAGTCGAACCCCAGATCTTTGTCGTTAAAATCACTGCACGCGATTCCTTTTTGGGCCAGCATCGTTTTGATCTGGTCGAGCTGCCGTTTAAAACGGCCCAGAATCACCATGTCGCTTCGATCGTGTTCCGCAGTCAACCGTTTGATCTCTGCGGCAAGATAATCGGCTTGAGAGCGCTCATCGGAAAACTGTTTGCAGACCGGGTAAACGCCGTGTTTATCGATCAGTGCCGGTTTGACGTAATTCTCATCCTCGACGATTTCAGCGCAATGCTCGATCAGGCTGTAGGCCGCCTTCGATATTTGCGTGGTGGTGCGATAATTTTTGCTCAGTGAATGGCTTCGGCCCTGCATGCTGAAGCCGATGCTGGCAAAACTGTTACCGCTTCCCAACCAGGATTGCGGGTAAATATTCTGGGCCGTATCCGCAATAAACACAAAACTCGAATACTCTTTTTGATTGCATATTGCCTTTAAAAACAGCAACTGGCTGCGCGTGAGGTCCTGGCTCTCATCGATGATGACATGCGTGTATCGGACCTGTGGCGCTTTTCGTGCCTGCTCCAGCGCCCTGATGCGCATGCCGCTGAAGGAAATTTTGCCCATCTTGCGAAGTGCCTGGTCATAAAACCGCATCAGTTCAAAGATGGCTTTTCGGGTAGGGGAATTCTTTTGAAGGCGTTGCGGCTTGTTTTCGGCTTGGGATTTAACCATTCCTTTTCGATCAGCCCCTTGATATTCCTCTTCTTCAAGGTACAGGCAGTCTTTTATCCAGTTGATCTCCTGCAACAGAAACCCGGTATTTTTCTGATTCAGGATACCGACGTCCGGGAAATTTTTTTTGAGCTTTGTAATCCCCTCGCTGATAATCTGATAGCTCTTGTTTTGAGGCAGACCCAGTTGAAACTTTTCTTTATGTTCAGCTGCGTGCGCATCGAAATGGTTTACCATCAGACTATCAACGGTCTTGATGTCGACTTTTCTGTTTGGTGTGTCAAAAAGCGTCGACAACTCACCTTGCTCGGATTCCGCCATCTTCCCGTAGAGATAAGCCATGTATTTGATCAGTGTGCGATTGTAAGTCGCCAGGAGGATAGCGTCATCTTTGCCAAAACAATAGTTGTTCAACAGAAAATGGACCCGGTAAAGCCCCACGGACGTTTTCCCCGATCCCGCAACACCTTTCAGTAGCTGGTGTCCTTTGGGTTCCAATGTTGCGATGCGTTTCTGTTCGGCATTCAAATCCATGTTATATTCTCCTGCAATTACCTCATCGTGGCTATCCAACAAAAGAAACCTATAGGATGGGTATCCATTTTCTTTTTCTTAGCATTCTTCGCGGCTTTGCGTGAGACCACTATTCCCGATATGGCCCCTCTTTTTAGGCCTTTTTTTTCATTTCTTAGTGTTGGTGCGGCGTCCCCACTTCAAAAATAGTTTTGTATCTTCATTGCGTTTCCTGTTTTCTACGAAAACGAACCGGACGCGTCTTTTTTTCAATAACACCCTCTTCCACGGCCCGTTTCAGCCAGTCATCCAATTGTCCCTTACGCACATCCAGTTTCCCGGCCAGATCCGCCGAGGATATCCAGTTTTCCATGGCAGCCAGCAAAACCGGCAGAGCCGCATCGTAAATGCTAAGCCTTGGCTCAGACTCGCCATCGGCTGCAGCAGCGATCGGCGATATCCCTGTTTTTTCAGGGGCCTCTTTAAAGGCAGCCGGTTCCTCTTTGACCATGGCTACCGCTGCCGATCGTCTTTCACCGCCAAAAAGAGATCGCTGCGATGGTTTTCGGACACCTGGAACAGGTGGCTCGGCTTCCGCGAGCAAATTTTTTACATCGCCCTTCCATGGAGGCTCGGGAAAGGGTTGAGCCCCCATCTCAAGCAGTGCTGGATTGCCTGGCGGCACGCCTTTGCCTGTGCGCACAAATACCGGTCGGCGTTCCTCGCGTTTCAATTCTTCCGTGGCGCCGGCCCAGGTACCGCCCTTTTTGATTTCCGCACTGATGATCAGCGCAAAATCGGCAAGCGCATAAATATACTTATTGCGCCCCATGGCGTTGCCCACATTGAAACGGGAACCGGGATGAAATGGAGACACCAACACCAATCGTTTCTCCCGAATGGCTTGCCGGTATTTTCCCGCCAGTGCGGCTTTCTGCAGGCTGTCCGCCAAAATGCCAACGGCCTTGCCACCGGCTGCCAAGGCGGATAACATGGCCACCTGGTCCACCCCCCGGGCACCTCCGGAAACCACTGCCATGTCAGCGTCCACACAAGCTCGGGCTACCTTGCGGGTAAAGGCCTCACCCTCGTCGTCCACGTTGCGCGACCCGACAATCGCAAGACCACCCGGGCTCAGCAAACCGATATCTCCCACGCCGAACAAAACCGGCGGCGCCTGGCGCTTTAAATGTTTTTTCAGGCGCGAAGGATACTGTGCATCGCTGCGACAAACGATCCAGATGCCGCTGTGGCTCCATTTTTCAACGGCCAGGGCCATGGCAGCCCCCCGTGAGAGAAGCCCCTGAATTCGCAAAGCGTCGATTTTTACTGTTGCGCCCAATGTCTCCGTATCGGGAGGCGATTTCAGCAAATCGGCCGGCCGCAGCTTGCCCTTCACCATCCAGTCGGCCAATCGATTGTACTCTCCCAAACTCAGCGGCTTTTCCGCCTTGGTGTTTTTATCGCTGTTGAAACGACCGCATAAGAGAAGGATCGCTTTTGCGTCTTCCGTAAGGTGTTGCATGTCGGTAACCATATTTTACGAACCCCTTGGTGAACTCATGGCCACGGCCATGGGGAACACGGACGGACAGCCAGCGCGTTTAAGCAGCGCGGCGATGACCGTAAACGTCCAGCGTGAATCCACCAGATCGTCGATTAACAATACCGCCCCATCGGGCAGCGGCAAATCATCGATTTCAAAAACCCCATCCAGGTTGTTAGCCTGGAGGTAACTGTTCTGCATCTCCTTCTGGGGATGATTGTCCCTGATTTTTCTCACCACATCCAGAAAGGGAATGCCCAATCGGCCAGCTAAACGCCTGGCAAAATCAGGCACCAAACCGGCCCGTCTCAATGACGGCACACAGGTCAGCCATTGGGGGGAAGGTTGCGGCTGCCACATTTCTATCATTTTGGCACAAGCCTCTACCAGATCATCACCTAATCGCTCATCACGAAATTTGCCCTGCTTGACCATCTCGCCCCAGCCGGCATCACCCCACAGGCATAAGGTCCGCCCTTCCTCGGCGAGCTGATCCCGGGCTATTCTACCTGAAAATCCGTATGCCGGAAATGCTGTACCGCCGGGCCATTGTTTGCGTGGTTCAATGGTCTGGTAGCTGCGGCGCAGGAATTGGGCCGCCGCATTGGCAAGAGCGGTGTCAACATCGGCGGGTAATAGCGGATTTCCCACACAATTGACGCACCTGCCGCATGGCTCGGCATGGGGATCGTCCAACGCCCTGGCCAGAAATTGCATCAGACAATCACCGGTCTGCATGTAGTCGAGCATTTCCTGTTGTTCGGCCCGACGCAAGCTGCACAGTTGATCGATGGCCTCTATATTCATGTCATAGTCTACGGGGGTGGCGTACCATCGGGGTCCTTGTTTGACGACCGGTGCCGGCGATTCCACGGAAAGATATTTGAGTGTCTTGGAGATATCCCCTCTTTTAAGATTCAGCTGCTGTTCGAGCATGGGGATGGAAAGGCCATCATCCGCCGCGTTGAGGGCCGACAGGATCCGTTCGACGTGCATCTGGGGCGGGAATGCTTTCCTGATAAAAAAATCGGTGATATCCTTATCCTCGTAGCCGCCAAGCAGCACCCCGAATGCTGAATCCAATGCGCGTCCGGCTCGGCCCACCTGCTGGTAGTAGTGCACCACGGAACCCGGCCTTTGAAAATGGATCACGAACCCCAGGTCCGGTTTGTCGAAGCCCATCCCAAGGGCCACAGTAGCCACAAGGGCCTTGATTTGATTGTTCAGAAGACGGGTTTCCAGTTCCTCACGACTCTCCACGTTGGAGTGGTAGGCCCAGGCATCAATGTGGTTTTGCCGGAGCCATTGGGCCACCCGTTCCGCATCCCGAATGGTAAGAGTGTATATGATACCAGTTCCCGGTATGCGCGACAGTTGCTCGGCCAGCCAGGCCATACGGGCCACCGGGCTGGGAAGCCAGATGTTCTGAAGGCGCAACGATTCACGTACAAGCGGTCCGCGTTCGATCTGCAGGTTGCCGAGTTGATTGGCCACATCACGGACTACGCGATTGTTGGCCGTTGCCGTGGTGGCCAATACTGGAATAGTTGATGGCAAGGCTTGCAGCACCCGTACGATGCGGCGGTAGTCCGGCCGGAAGTCGTGCCCCCAATCGGAGATACAATGGGCCTCGTCCACCACGAACAGCCCGACTTTATCCGCCACCGGCAGCAGGACTTTCTCCCGGAAATCATCGTTGGCCAGTCTTTCAGGGGAAATTAGCAGAATATCCACAAGACCGTCGTGCAACTGCTGCCTGACCTGTTCCCAATCATCACGATTGGATGAGTTGATGGTGGCCGCTCGAATGCCGATGCGTTCGGCTGCGAGAATCTGGTTGCGCATTAGGGAAAGCAGCGGGGAAATCAGCAGGGCCGCACCGGCACCTTGATCACGAAGCATATGGGCGGCCAGGAAGTAGACCATGCTCTTTCCCCAGCCGGTGCGCTGGACCACCAACAAGCGTCGTCGCTCCAGCAAAGCTGCGATGCATTCCCACTGACCATCTCTGAAATCCGCATTTGGATCGTCCAGTGTCTGTTTGAGCAACGCACGCGCCTGTCCTCGCATATTCACCAAAAACCCGCTTTCCTTTACTGATTCCTTTCTCCTGGAGGGTTAAGCCTCGCAGATGCCCTCAGTTTTTACGATTTACCACCGATTTCAGACGCATTTCTAACGCCGACGGCGGCCAGTGTTCTGGCGCCGTAATGCGGATGGGTATATCTGGACGCTAATAACTCGCAGCGCCGATACCCGCCGCTGGTCGACATCCCCGGCGCGATCTTCAATCGCTGACAACCGAATTGTCAAGTACCTTTTAAATCGGCCTTTTTTTTCCTAAAAAAATCGGTTTAATCCCAAAACAGGACCCTCTTTTTTGTCCTGAATCATTAATAATCGCTAATTCAGCTTGGCCCGACCCCGCTTTTATTCGTATCTCCATAGAGTCGCTAATTCTGAACTCCTGAAATGAACTATTTCCATTCGAGCATCTGGCCGACAACCTCATGCCAGGTGCGGGTATCGCTCGGTTGCATTTGATTCGATGGTGAAAGGGTCTCAGTTGAAGAAAAAACTAGGCGCATGACTTGGCTTTCCTGCGGGCATCCTTCACATAGACGCAATTCTCTCTTCGCTCAATATCAAACAGTCCTATTGCGGTGATCATTTCACTGAGCTTGGAAAAGCCGTAATTTCGCGGGTCGAAATCGTTGGCAGTTTTGTTGATATAGCTCCCGACCGGAGACAACTGTGCCCATCCCGCCTCATCCGATGCCGCTTCGATTGCCGAGCGCACCAGATTTACAAGCTTGGTGTCGCTGCGGAGTTCTTTGTCTGAATGTGGTTTCAAAACCTTGGCGGTGACATCATCTTTAGAGTTAACAAATACTTCGGTATATATGAATCGATCACAGGCAGTCACAAACGCACGCGGCGTTTTTCGCTCCCCAAAGCCGTATACCCACCTGCCAGTCTCGCGGATTCGAGATGCCAACCGGGTAAAATCGCTATCACTGGAAACCAGACAGAATCCTGAAAAATTGCCTGTGTACAGCAGATCCATCGCATCGATGATCATTGCACTATCGGTCGCATTCTTTCCCGTTGTGTATCTGAATTGTTGTATCGGCTGAATCGAAAATTCTAAAAGTGAGGCTTTCCAGGACCCTAAATCCGGGGTTGTCCAATCTCCATATATTCGTTTCACACTTGCCAGTCCAAGCTTAGCGACCTCGGCCAGCAGCCCCTCAATGATTGAGGGGTTTGCATTGTCTGCATCGATCAGAACTGCAAGGGATGAGTTAGCGTCTGAACCGTTTGCCATAGGAATCCATTCTTCAATTGGAATTTGTTAAAGCGCCTTTTTTACCACCAAAAGTGTTCGTTTAAGACCTAAAAAAGGCCTGATTTTTGCTGAAATTTGCTAATTATCAATTACATAGCGCGGCCCGACCCGATTTCTGTCGGGAGTCCCGACGAAGGGCATCGTAAACTTCCTGCGGGAATCCGCCATGGACATCGTGCTTGAGCAATTCGCTTTTGCGGGCATCGGTGTTTCCCCTGCGAGACACCACTTTCCCGGCGTTGGTCAGTTCCCACAATCCGTCGTGGCGCAGCCGCCAGAAGGGATATTCGGGATGATGGCTTTTTCGCGTCGGCCCGAACCCCTCAAGCAGTTTGCGCAGATCCCGGTCGACATCCGCTAATGCGACCAGCCGCCCTCCCCGCGCAAACACCGGCCAAGCGCATACAACGCCAGCAACGGTTTGTGCGGTGCCCGCTGGCCGCCCTTTTCCCAGACGGTGATGTCGTTGAATCGTTTTCTAAGATCCATCGTTCAATTTTTATGGAGCGTTAAATTATGGGAACAGGTCTTAGCTGAACCCTGTTGGACTCAGCGTTTTTTGCGCCTTAGCGCCTTCGCGTGAAACCTGCAGTTCACACTTCACACTTCGGAGGGCGCTACATCCCGATCCATCTACCAAGGTATCGCAAGAGCGTAGACGGCAATTCAAAAATCTGGACAAAAACGCTTTTGGAGCTGGGACGCACCTGCTTGCCAAGCTTGAAGTCTGGTTTGAACCGGGCTCCGCAATTCGGGCATTCCATCAGGACCCCGCCGACGTCCTTTGGGAACCGCAATTGCTGGCCGCACTCGGGGCAGGTTTTGATTGAATTGTGTGTCATCTGTCGGTCATCTCCAAACCGGTGAAAGTTGTTCTTCAAACAAGTCCATATCCCCTTAAACCGCCCTTCTCGCCCCCGAAAACATCGTTTTAAGACCAAATTATAGGCCTATTTTTGTCCTGAAACCTCGATGATGAGTCATGCTGCTTGGTCCGACCACGGTTCAATTCACCGTTACCGCAAGGGCGTTTTGCTGATGAAATCAGTCATTCCCTCCAGCCATAAGGCCAGTTGACTGGCTTGATCGTCAGAAAAATGGTCGCCGATGGACAATTTAAAATCATTGCCACTTTGGATGGCAAACAGGTCAGAAAAGTCGTTGGTAACCTTATTCGATATCACGGACTCATCGCAATCCAATTTCTTCAGAATACTCCCCTGACCATAGAAGCTGGTAATCACGGATTGCCCATGCACTGCATTCGGGCCGTATCCGTAAAGGACAGGGATAGTGAGTCCCTCCTTTCTTACATTCAAAGAAAATCCAACAGTACCCCATTTTACAGTCAGTTTCTTTTCTTTCGCGGTTTCGAATATCAGATTGAAGGCTTTGAGACCGCCGTCGTTCAGGTTATTGAGAAATTCATGCTGGTTGATGATTCTCTTGTAAGATTGTCCCTGTTTTTTCTGAATTGCGGATTGGGTCTGGCCGATGACACGCGGTACCAAGGTCTTAAGGCCCTCTCCGGTGAACTGACGGATCTCGATACCCAAGACTTCAGCCGGGTCCATTTGTTCGTTTAAAAACTCGATGATGCGTTTGAGTTCGGCAGGGATTTCGTCGGCAACAAACACCAACCGGATTTTGCCATTCCTGAGGTTGTCTTTAACCTTTTGCCAGAAGGTTTCTTCATCGCAAGCAGGGTCCAGGCAGGTTGCTAACAGATCGGCGGGCAATGTTGATCTATGCTCACAGGTCTGTTCAAATTTGGACATCACCAGTTCAATCGGCCAATAGACGACCGCATTGGCCGCGTAATCCAGCATCTGTCCGACGACTTCCCGTCGGATGCGGGTATCGCTGCTGCGTTTAACCTCGACCAGCGTGGGAATACCGTCCTGATCCAGGAACAAATGGTCAAGCGAAAAGCGGCCCAGCGTATCTTCGGAACCTGGCACGTGCATTTCCCGCGATATTAGCAACCAACGTCTGGGATTGTCACTGTCGACCTGCTCACCGGCCAGGAGGTTGGGGTGTTTTTCAAGCATTGCCTGAAGCACATCTTCCGAGTCATAGGCCTGCTCGGTCATCTCGACCAATGTTTCGTCTTTGTTGATTAAGAATATTCCGCCGGTCATATCGATTTTTTCCTTCTTTCCCCCGAACGCATCGGTTTAATCGCAAAAAACCCCCTACTTTTTTCCTTAAGACTTGATAATCGGCAATCCAGTTTGGTCCGATTCTCAGACACTATTCACAATCGGAGCAAGGCTCAAAGCACTTACACAACATGGAAACCAATTTCTTTGAAATAATAAAAGGTAGGATCATAGTATTCACAAGGTCTTGTCCTATCACTATCATCCCCTTCTGGGACAAAAAGTATCATTCCTTGCCTGGCCCTTGTTAGTAATACCCGATAGGCGTTTTTGAGATATTGTCTTCGGGTAACATCGTTCACATTTTGCCAAGCAGTCCCCCTGAAGTTTTTATACTCCCAATGGTCCCCCTTTATTCGAAAGTCAGCGTCCCAGGCAACGCAACTCCATTCCAGTTCAAGACCCTGGATATCAAACTCAGTAGCAGCTTCCTCGAGATAATAGGAAGACCGTACATCGTTCTTGTCATTTAAAAACCAATATTTAGGGTCAATGCTGTTTTTGACATTAATTCCAAAGGGTCTCAAACGGTAGGCCCCGGAAGAAGCTGTGATTCCGATACGTTCACTTCCCCTAGCCTTTTTTCTTAACCACCGTTTTGCCTTTGCGATGTCCCGAGTAAGGCAAATCGGATATTTTTCTTGGATTTCCGCCCACAGCCTCCTGGCATCATCTTTTTTGTTGTCCAAAACTTTTTTTACCAGTTCAGAAACCCGTTCGGATCTATACGATCGCACCGAAACAGAAAGATGCAGTTCCTTCTGAATATTCAGTTTGGAATTCTCAATTCTTGAATAGAGTTCTTCATTGCCAGTGTATTCTTCATCAACAAGCATGTCAGATACGAAAACATTCCAATATCGGTATTTCTTTTCAATGGCAGAAAACCATTCTGGTAACCCGGCCTCGCCTGTATTGATCTCTTGACCGCCACCAATCAAGCATATAACAACGGCCCAATCCGTATGACGATCCAGAACGCTAATTAAAAAATCTGGCTCAGACATTGTAAAATCATGAATCCCTTTTTTCCGGCTCATAAACGAATGGGTCTGTTCCAGAGTCCAGGCTCTTTGGGCTTCATCGAAAATTACGACCGCTTCAATTGAAGGCTCTTGATTTTGAATCGCATCGTCTCGGAAATGGTGAATGTTCTGGATAAATGCTTTTGTTTTGGATAAAGCTGCCTTTTTTGTTATTCGAGATTGACTGCCTTTTGAGTCCTTGACCTCGTTTCGAGCTAGCGCTTCTTGTAAAACCTGGACTAAAGGGCCATTTCCAGAAAGGAAAACAGCGTGTTCTCCTTCATCAAATTTGTGCCTTTTGTTGGCAATATTCAAACCAGCCAAAGTTTTTCCAGCACCTGGCACCCCGGTTATAAAGCAAATCGATTTTTTATTTTCTTTCTTTGACTGGTTGATGATTTTATCGATGGCATCCGATGTCTTGCTTAAATTAATTGCTCCAGAGTCCGAACGTGATATTTCTTGAACACTGTGACCTTTGTATAATGCCTGTGCAGCTTCGATAATGGTCGGTGTTGGTTTGTATAGAGATGACTCCCAGGTTGCCACATCGATTTTGCTTTCATTTGATGTAGAAGTGACCTCAAGGAGAACCGACAATAGGTTATCCTTGTTCGCTTTAAGCGGAAAAGAAACAAGATCATCATATACACGATGTCTATTTTTGGTTGCATTAGCTTCCGTTGCCACAACGACAGGAATGATGCGCCTATGATGACTCTGCTCATGGAAATTTTTCAGGTCTAAAGAATAGTCTAACACTTGTTCGATGGCGTGATTGGAATAGCTAATATCTCCGACCTTGAACTCTATGACAAATATGAGACCATTGATGAGGAGAATGACATCAGCACGCTTCCCCATCCGGGGAATCGAATATTCAAAATAGATATGAGCATCTCCATTATATGGCTTGAGAATCTTTTTCAGAATTCGTATTTGGGCAATCCAAGCATTTTTCTGCAAGTCCTCGAGAGTAAAGTCATGGCGTATAGCCAACTCCCCTAAAATAGCACTCTCAGAATCTTTTAAAAATGCTTCGACTGAATTTGAGTAGTATGATCTTTTCATAAAGTCTTAAAAATTGGACAGAATGGTTTGCACTATTTACTACTTTTCTTTTTGTACCAAACACTTATTGTATTTCGCCATATCATGCCGCCTCACAATCAAAATCACCAAAAGCCAACACCATCCCAATCAGACTATCGTGGATCTTCCGCCAATCCATGGACAGGTCAATGGTATTGACTGCAACCCGATGGCCTTGGATTTCATATCGCAGGCAGAGTTCCTTCTGGACTGTCGGATACAGAAGCATACCCCCGCAATTTTCATACTCCGGGCCTTTCGCGGCGGTATTCCGCAAATAGGAAAACAATTGGTACAGATTAGACGAATGCAGCTTATCGTTAAACTGCCCTGTGAAGGCGTTGCGGTAATATTTGGTGTCGATAATCAGATAGCCGTTCGGGGTAACCATGGATATATCGGTCTTCATCTTGGGGAGCAGCGCAGCGGCCTTGCTGCCCATCGCCTGTGCATCCCAATCGATGTACTCCGCCCCCTTGACGCGGTACCCCGGGTATTTGCCCTGTAATTCAGTCCGTAGAAAATTGCAGACAAAATTCTCAAACACGATGGCCATCTTATCTTCATCCCGGAAAAAATCACGGAAGCTGGCGTCGCCCTCCCGTTGAGACGCCAGATAATAGTTGTAAACCATTTCACACACATTCATCAGGAACCCATAAAGCGCATTGTTGCGGTGAAGCTGAACACGCGCGAAGAGGTCTGCGCGAAGATGTGTCTCTTTGATATTGGACATCCGCCGATGAATATCCGCCAGATCTGAGCGATACGTCTTGTCGACATCTGAACTTGAGGCCAGTCGCGCAACGGTGGTCTTCAATATTCGGTTATGAACCACATCATGACTCAACTCGTCGAACTGGCAATTCAACTTGGCGTTTCTGATCAACTGCCGTTTCATTGTCGTAGAAAAATCGATTTTTCCACGAATCCCAGCAAGATCCTCCTCAATGGCAAGGTAGCCGCGATCCAAGCCGCGATGAAGAAGGTATAGGGAACCACCGGTCAACACCCTTGAAAAAAGGTTCAGCAGGCTGCTGGCATCCTCACTGGAAACGTCTACGAGGTCACGCTCTTCAAGCCGGTCCCATGCATAGCACAAGAGAAAATATAGATTTTTTATCGGTATTTCCACTTGTCAGCTATTCCAGCAAGAGGTCAATCTGTTTGTCCGCGTTTGATGGATTGTCAAACCAGTATTCCTTGAGCAAGGGAGCGATTTCATACTCGATGATGCGCCGGTACCAGTTGTCATCGAGGTCCCCTGTTCCATTTTCGGAACAGAAATAACTGTGCCCGATGCAGAAACCGGGCCCCAGATTCTTGGTTTCATCACTGATGATTGTATTCAACGCTCCAATTCTGGCATTGATACGCGCAATCAATGCCGGTGGAATACCGATCCGGTCTTTAAGGAAGGTATTGAACTTATCGGAGTTGAAGGCCGGTTGCAGATCCACAAAACAAAACCGGCGCCTGAGTGCATAATCGACCATGGCCAGGGACCGGTCGGCGGTGTTCATTGTTCCGATCAAGTGAACATTGGAGGGTACGGTAAAGGTTTCGCCGCTGTCCTGTGCGTATGTTAGCGGAAGGGCGTATCCGTCACGCTTGTCCGCTTCGATGAGCATCATCAATTCACCGAAGATCTTGCTCAGATTACCACGGTTGATTTCGTCGATGACAAAAAAGTATGGGTTATCCCGATCACGGCCGGCTTTACGACAAAAATCGAAGAACACACCGTTTTTCAGAATGAAATTTCCGTTTTCATCTGGTCGGAAACCCTGGATGAAGTCTTCATAGGCATAGGACTGGTGAAATTGAACCATCCCGGTTCGAGACTCATCCTTAGCCCCAAGCATTGCCCAGGCTAAATGCCTGGCGATAAATGTCTTGCCGACTCCCGGAGGCCCTTGAAGGATGACATTCTTTTTGTATTCCAGCAAACTCAGGATTCGGTCAAAATTCTTGTCGCTGAGAAAAATGGATTGCAGTTCATTTTCTTTATCGTAGCGATCAGATCCAGAATTCCGATCAACGGGACCGATTACACCCTTGAGATAGTCAACGAAATCAGGATAATTGGTGATGTCGGTCAGTGTCTTAAGGGCCATCTGATTGCCGGAAGTATCCCAGACGCCCTTTTTAATCCATTTCACCTTCCGCACATGTTTGTGTTCAGGTCTGTGCTCGTCAAAATAATAATCCGACTGAACAATGCCGTATCCAAGGAGTTGGCTTTTCCCCTTTTTTGCGAAAACAAAATCACCCGGCTTAATTGTGTTACCGAAGTCATAACACGCCAGTACACTATTCATGTGGGAACTTTTGTCGCCGTATTCGGCCTGCATCTTGGAGCGGATTGTTTCTTTGTCATCGATATTGGTTAAATCGCCAAGGAAATCCCAACCGATGGTCATAATCCCATTGGAATAATGGCTTTCCCAGAACGTTGCATCCCTTCCCGGTGCGTAAGTCCAATAGCGAATTGTGCCAGTGTCATCTTGTGTATTCGCATCCCCAAAATGCTTGGAAATATAAGAAAGATACCAATCCAGTTCGCGATCCTCGATCTGATGCTGTTTTCGAAAATCGATTGCCTCTTTACGAAATGATAGATACTTCTTACCGACCGACACGGCTTTACCCGGTTTAATGCGCCCCAAATAGGCAAGTCCCTTCTCGGTAGCGGGCACCCAGACAACATTTTCATCGGGGTTTTTTAAATAGAGAAGCAATGTCGCCAAGCCATTTCCGGCGCCTTTGAATTTCCCCTTCCCCAGGCAATCGTCCAGGGCTTTTTCAACTGGCAATTCTGAAAAAAGAAGTTTTTCGATCCAGCCATTCAAATCATCTGTGGGTGTGCCAAAAATAAGATTCCGGTTCGGGTGGGCCAGCAGTGAGCCAAACCATCGGACATTGTTGGGATTTAAGTCCACAGTGTCGAATATTTCGTTCAATGCCTCCTGCGTGTAGGCACCACGGTATTTCTCGAGCAGTTCCCATGCCCGGCGTTCCCGATCAATTTTCGGCTCAAGCTGAACCTTTTTGAAATCTTTGTAATCGTCCGTTTGGCGGATTTGTTCGATCAGTTGTTTTTCTTTGGTGCTCGCATCAGGACTGGATACTGCATTTGATTGAAGGTCTTTTAAGGTATAGGCCAATGAATGGACATCCAGAAGGTTGCCATTTTTCAGCCCATACCTTTCTTCCAGTTCACGGAGGACCGTTTTATAAAAAGCGGTGCATTGAACAATTCGCTGAACCGGTTCGTTTAGCGGATCTTCGTCAACCAATAGCAGTTTTGCCAAGGCCTGGTAGGTCATCGGTTTGCAGAAAGCATATTGCACGGGATCATGCATCGCTAAAAAAAAGCTGCAAACAGTCGGATTGATTCCCATTTTATTCTCGCTGTCCGGCGAAGGGCTGACCATGCTCCATTCCAGAAAATGGTCCAGCCGTTCCTGGAAATCTGTGGAGTCGTCGAAAAGTCGAAGAACGTTCTCGCTCAACTCTTGTTCCGGGGTGTTAAGGATGAAATCTTTGGCCCGGCTCCACTCGAATTGAGACAGCAAATTGTCATGGGCTTTAAGCGCACCGTGCAGACTGTCCTTCGGGTACTTTTTAATTCTCTCCAGGACCATCAACGGTTGGGCTTTGGCCAAAACTTCATCGTGCAGATAAACTTCACCTCCACCTACCCGGTAAGGGTAATCCATACCTTTATCGTTCCAGAGCGGCCGTATGTGCGTTTCAAGAAACTCGTCCATTTTTTTTAGATCGATTTTCATTTTATCACCAAGTCAAAATGATTGCGTTTATTTCTCGATGGACTGTGAAACGCCCTTGCTTTTTAAACTTCATTCCACCCGATTCAAAGTTCCACATCATAAAAGATATCAAATCCGCTCTTAATCCATTGTATAGACATTAACGTCAAAGTCGCACTTTATCCCACGGCATTAGTTCCTGATCTTCAACCGGTTTACATTACCCGACGCATCCACTTCTGTGACCACCAGTGTCTCATTGTCGATGGCCTGTTCCAGCGTCAGGTAATATGGTTCGATGATTCCCGGAAACAATATCGGGAATATACTCAAATTTCTAAAGACCTGTTTTTTAACCGGACGACCATCCTGTAAAAAAGAAACAACTGACTCCATGGTGTACCCTCCATTTTGATTTTTCCCGGAGGCTACCACGGCATTTTGTCAGATGGGGTCAAAGATCGTCTGGTTGTTGTTCTCACGCAAAAACGTTTTTTTATCTCACGCAAAGACGCCAAGCCGCTAAGATAAAATTTTAAAAGCCCTTCTTTGCGTTCTTCGCGCCTTACCGTGAGTCCCGCAGTTCGCCCTTCCCTCTTCACTATTCCGGCAACAACACCTTCCAATGGCCACCTTTGTCCGGCCCGATGCGTTTAACAATGCCCAACGTCTTCAATCGGCCGATGTTTTTTCGAATGGCCTCTCTTGATTTTTGGGTTGCTTTGGCCAGCTGGTCGTAGGCAATTTTGGGATTGCTTTGCATCTGCGCCACAATGCTCCTTTGCAGATCAGACAGCTTTTCAGGCAACTTTCCAGGCAACTTTCCAGGCAACTTTTCAGGCAACCCCACTCTATTTTTTAGGTCCTTTTCGGTCGCCTGAACCACCTCGATTCTAAAAAAGTCCCCCATTTCGCTGATCTCATACCCAACATCCGGATAAGCTTTCAGCCATTGCCGAATACGGATAAAACCGGTGCCGTATTTTTCGATCTCGCCCGCGGTGATAAAGTTTGAAGGGTAAAGTTCGAAGTTTGAAAAATGGCATGTTTTTCGAACTTTTAACTTCACACTTTTCCCTTCACACTTCAAACTTCCACACCCATCCGTTTTTTAATTTCACCATACGCCATCTGCCACTCCCGTGCCCGTCCACCACGGATGGCATCGATCAGGCTCAGCAGTTCATACAACCGCTCGTCTTCACGCGCCGCTTTGGGTACAGATTTATATAGCGGTGAGAATGACTGGCCCCGAACCTCACCATCCGGGTCCGGCCATACCGGGGGCAAATCCTCGCCAGCCTGGAAAAATGGCGACAACACCGGCCCCGCATAGCCCGTCGGCATGCCTCTGGTTATTTCTCCAAGATCAGGGACAAAAACATAAGTTAGCCCATGGAGCAGAAACGACTCCAGGTTGCGTACATTGGGGGTAATGCGGTTTTGCTGGTCCGATGCCAAGCGCGCTTTGATGAGCCGCTTGACACCTGCATGGACTTCGGACGGACTCATCCACAATGTGGTTGCCATCCGCCCGTAGGACCACTTATCCCCACCGATTACGAAAAGTTTTGCCAAAACCAACACATCCTGGGGTTTAAGTACCATTGCACCTCCATTCTATGTTCGCGATTCGCGAATAAAGAATGATTAAAAGGCGGTCCATTGTCAAGTATTTTTCATCACTGACGCTGATGGCCTGTTCGAGAATGGTGGAGAAAAAAAGCGGTCTTGCTCTTGAAAGGGTAAAATACGGCCGGTTCGGTGCCCCCCACGTCCCTGGCGATCTGCAGGGTGGTGGGCGCTTCGTAGCCCTGGGCGGCAAACAGGCGGATGCCCGTCTTGAAGATGGTTTCTCTTTTGTTCACCCTACCCCAAATTCAGTGCATGCGTGATTCAGGTTCTGAATTGTGGAACAAAACAGCCAAGTGCAATTTAGTGGATGCTAATCCGGGAGTCAACCGCCTCGAAGCTAATGGATTAAAATTATGGATTTAACCAATTTTCTTTTACGATGCCGCAGACCAAAAAAGCCGAACCCCTTTTCACAGGAAGCCCGGCTGCAATTATCCAATGCGTTATCAGGCAACCCGACTGCCATGGACCCATGACTCGTGGCTTTCCGCCCCCTCGACCTTGTGGGGTTGGCTTTTTCTGAAATCAGATTTTTAATGTTTTTCTAAAGTATCCGTCCGGAAATTGACCATTTATGGCTCGGACCAATCTACAAAATCCCTGCATACCTGGCAATGCTCAATTATTGCCTAAGTATTGGTCGAATTGCATAGGTATTGAGACGTTGAGGGGATATTGGCGCGATGGTTGTTTGGGGAAATGGTGCATCGAACAGGTCGTCTACCGTCTTGATGCTGACCGGCTCGCAGGAAATGTCCGCATGGTCATGCCGAATTGGATCAGGGAAAAGGCATAATCTTTTAACCACGGTATCAGCGCATCAATGAGATCATCAACGGCAAGCACGGTATAAGGTCAGGCACTGCGTTCCGGCTCGCCAAGGCATTCGGGGTTTCATCGGATTCCTGGATGAACGTTCAGTTGCGCCGGGATTTCTATTTTGCCATACTATCCGAGTCGGCGGCCCGGGATGCCATCCAGCCGCTTTCCACGGCACCTCCGGCAACGAAAAGCATGGAGGCACAACACTGATCGCTGGATTACGGTTGAACAAGAAGTGGGGGCAAGTCTCCGTTTGACCTTTCCTCCATCCATTCTGAACCCCAGCGTTCCCGTAAGGGTAAAAAGCTTTTCCAGGCCACGCATGGCCATATGTCCGGAAGGAACCGAAAAGGCGATAGGGGTCGGGAAGGGCCGTCGCCCTCCCCGCCCTCCGAACCGTGCGTGCGGTTCTCCCGCACACGGCTCTCCAGTCGGTGGTTTCAACATCGTGATTGGCTTGCCAGTGCATGGGCTTCGGTCATGGTGAAAAGCCCACGCTCAGCAAAGAAAGCATTCGGCCAGCGGGTATGGTCTTTACGGCATTGACCCATTCCAGGACGCTTCTGCTGTTTCCGTAGCACCGATCGAAGCCGACGACGGATAAATCCATCGACCGATTTGAACTCATTGGAATTCGCATGTTTGAAATAACCAAACCACCCACGCAGCATCGGGTTCAGGTCCTCAATAATGTGTTTGAGGCTGTTTCCTCGCGTGCGCCGGGTCTTGGTCCGAATGCGATCCCGCAAGGCGTTCAAACTTTTGCGGCGGACCCATCGTCTTCCAGCCTCGAACCGATATCCCAGAAACTCGAAGCCTTGCCCCGGTACCGTGCAATCCCCCACGTGGGTTTTGTCCGGATGCAAGGTCAGACCGTTTGCCGCTACCCAGGCGTTTATAACGGCCAGCGCCGATTGAGCCGTCTCCGGGCTCGGGCACATCACGACAAAGTCATCGGCATAACGCACCATGCGGTACCCTTTGGACCGCATCAGACGGTCCAGCGGATGCAGGTACAGGTTCGCCAACAGCGGGCTGATAACCGCACCTTGCGGCGTGCCACCAATCGGCGTCCATCGCTTGAGCTCGCTGATGATATCCTGTTTGAGATACCCGTGAATCAGGTCGAGAACCCGCCCGTCGCTGATGCGCGTTTCCACCAGCGCCATCAACCGGTCATGGGCAATGGTGTCGAAGTAGCTCGCCAGGTCCGCATCCACGACATGGGTGCAGCCATTCTTAATCAGGCGGTCCACCTCTCGAAGGGCGCTCTTGCAACCGCACCCCGGTCGGAAGCCAAAGCTCGTCTCCTCGAATTCCTTTTCGAAAATCGGTTCTATCACCAACTTCAACGCCGTCTGCACGATGCGGTCCTTGACCACCGGAATTCCCAGTGGGCGGGTCTTACCCGGTCCCTTGGGGATCTCCACGCGCTTGACCGGCTGGGGGCGATAGGTTCCCGATTTCAACGACTCCGACAATTCCTCAAGGTAAGCCGACGCCTTGTACCCAAACCGTTCGATACTCTGGCCGTCCACACCTGCCGACCCCTTGTTTGCGGCGACCTTCTGCCACGCGATTTCAAGGGTTCGCTGACGGGCAACCTTGTCGATCAGGCTGAACCATGTGCCTCCTTTGACGCCGTTTTCCAGCGCCGCCAACATGCGCTCTGTCCAGATCGAGGCTTCCACCCAACTTCGGGTTTCTGTGCCTTGTTTAGTGTAGGTTAGCGGGATCGAGGGTGGAGTAACCGGCAAGATAATCACAATCGTTGACAAACGGAAAAGAATTTTCGAATTAGATGAGCCTCCGGCAAGGGGGCTTTTTTTATGGATAAAGAAAAGGGGTGACGGTTGGCAGACCGGAGCACCCCAGAAAACCGGGTCGTATTATCGACCCCAACAAAGAATGGTCCGATGATACTTTCCGTTTGTGTAAAACTCAAGGATATTGATGAACAGGGACGCAATTTTTGTTGGCCAACACCTCGCGGATGCCCCAGGTGTGGTTCAACCCGAATATGGGGACACGGTTTCGTACTCGCCTATTTTGATGGATTTGCTTTTGGCGTATGGCTTCGAAGATACCGTTGCCCGGACTGTAATTGCATTATCAAAATGAAGCCCGAAGGTTATTTTAATCGTTTCCAGGTGCCGATTTTAACAATTTCCGATTGTTTGAAGCAACGCCTATCCAGCGGCAGATGGAACTCGAAGTTGTCTACATCCCGGCAGCGCCATTGGCTGGCCGCACTGAAACGAAAAGCCCTGGCCTGTTTCGGGATCGGAACCGATTTGCTTGCCGCCTTTTCCCTATTCCTGAATATGGGCCGGACACCTGTCAGTCGGACCATCTAATCCGGAGTTCTTTCCGTCATCGACAAACCTACCGAACAGTGCGCTCCCCGTACCGTGAGAAATGGTTTAAAGCTAGGGGAAACACAAAAAAGGAGGTTTGTATGACACAAGAAAAGGATGAGACCGTCGCTGTTTTCCGGTTCGGGGTCATTCACGAGTTTGTCGGCACGACGAACCTGACCAGAAGCGAGAAACGGCGACTGTTGAGGGAGAAGTGCGAGCGCAAATGGGTCATTCCCTATTCCAGCCGAACACGGATCAGCGAAAATACGATCTATCGCTGGATTCGACGTTACCAAAAAAGCAACGGCCGTATCGAATCGCTGTATCCCGGGAAAAGAGGCGATCAGGGTAGATCCCGAAACTTGGACGAAGAAACAGTCAACATCGTCCTTGCCACTAGACAAAGCCAGATGGCAACGCCAGTCCCGATGCTTTTGGAAAGTCTCAAACGCCAGACAATTGTTCCTGCAAGCTTTGGTCTTTCCACCCTCTATCGGCTGTTTCACCGACACGGGTTGATGGATCAATCCCCCAAACCGGAGGATCGAAGAAAGTACGAAGCCGAGCTGGTCAACGACATCTGGCAAAGCGATGTGATGCACGGACCCAAGGTGGTGGTCGATCAGAAAATGCGAAAAAGCTATTTGATCGCTTTTATCGACGATCATTCCCGATTGATCGTTTACGGCGGGTTCTACCTGTCGGAGAACCTGGCCAGTTTCATGGATGCTTTTGAAAAAGCACTTTCCAAACGAGGATTGCCGCGAAAACTGTACGTGGACAACGGCGCTGCCTATCGCAGCCGCAAACTCGAATTTACCTGTGCCTCACTGGCCATCGCCCTCATTCATGCAAGGCCGTACAAGCCCCAGGGCAAGGGCAAAATTGAGAGATTCTTCAAAACCGTTCGCGGTGGATTTTTACCTGCAGCCGATCTTTCCTCCCTGGAACGATTGAATCAGTCGTTTGCCCATTGGCTCGATACAGCCTATCACCAACGCATTCACAGCGCCACCGGCATGACGCCCTTTAACCGGTTCAGCAAAAACCTTGCCTGCATCCGAACGGCACCGAAGAACCTGAACGATCACTTTCGCACCGCCGTATACCGAACCGTCGCAAAGGATCGAACCGTCACACTCAACGGCAACCTGTTCGAAGCCCCGGTGGTATTGATCGGCAAGCGGGTGCTGATTTTGTATCACGAAAGCGAACCGAAAACGGCTGAGGTGTTTTTCAATCGGAAGTCCCACGGATTGTTGGTTCCCGTGGATCTGCATGTTAACTGCCGGGTAAAGCGGGACAAGAACATCAATACCCAACTCGAACCGGCCCACAAGACGGATTATCAGGGAGGCGGTCTATGGAAATGAATACGCCGTATCTGCCGTTCTTCGGTTTTGAGAAAGAGCCCTTCACGGCGGATATCGCGGTGACGGATATACTTGAAACGGATCAACTGGCGGCAGCGAAGAACCGTTTCGATTACAGTTTGGGGTTAGGGGCGATTTATCTGATCACCGGTGAGATCGGCTCCGGTAAATCCACAGCCATCCGTTATCTGGTAAACGGTCTGCATCCTTCCGAGTACAAGCTGGTCTACGTCACAGCCACGTCCGGTTCCATCCTGGAACTGTACCGCCTGATCATGGGAGAACTGGGAATGAAACCTGCCGGGACCTCCCGTGCGGCCATGACCGATGGAATCAAACGAGAAGTATTGGAATTGATCCACGGGAAAAAACAAAATGTCGTTCTGGTCATCGATGAAGCCTCTTTGCTCCGTCTGGAAGTCTTCGTGGAGCTGCATACGCTGTGTCAGTTCGAGATGGACTCAAAACCCTACCTGCCCATGGTACTGGCCGGACAAACTCATTTGATCGACAACCTGCGATATCCGGGTTGTCTTCCCCTGGCATCGCGGGTGGTGGCCAAAAGCCATTTCATCGGTTCCAAAAAAGAACAGATGCAAACCTATCTTCAGCATCATCTGACCATTGCCGGAATCGACCGGATGCTGTTCGAAGGTGATGCTATCACGGCCATCCACCAAGGATCGGGCGGCATCTTCAGGAAAGCCAACCACCTGGCTCGCGGTGCCCTGGTTGCCGCGGCAATGGGTCATGAAAAAACTGTCAACGCGGAACATGTGCGGCTTGCCGCATCCGAAATATTTTAGGAAAGGAGTCGATATGCCATCCCATCCGACCGCCGAAGATATCCGCCAAAAACTGGAGGCGCTTGTATTGGCCGCCATCTTAAATGTGCTCAACCGATTAACGGATGAGTTGTCTGTGGTAAGCCAGCAGAAAAAGATGAAATTTTAATCCGATTCGATACGGTTTGCCCGGTGAAACGGAGACAGGCTCTGCTGGGGAGCAACCTGTCAAGGGATAGCCGGGTGCAGGAGGCATTGAATAAAATGCCCAGAGGGGAGTAGCAAATCAGAAATGCTGCTCCCCTCATTTTATTCAAGCCTTCCTGCCCATGCCTTGAAAAACCCATAAGATTGGAGCGCGTAGCGCACCCTAATAGAGGTCCGACCAACGGTGGAAAGTCGTTGAAAACCGGTGGATATAAACAAAGTTCCAGTAAATTTGAAAACTTCGAAAACTCTTCAATTTAATCCGAAAATTGTCTTCCGTTGATTGCGGGAATCAACATTAGATCGCTGTAGAAACCCCCGCCCTTTGGGTGGGGTATAGGGGACTGGCTATGCCGGTCCCGGATGGGAATGGCCGAAAAGGCCGCTCACTGCTATCCTTACATCGAGTTGTTGCCGCAACATCGACACGTAAGGAGGGAGCAGTGAGCAGATTCCGTAAGTTATCACACACGATATGGCATTGCCAGTATCATATTGTATGGGTTCCGAAGTACCGCTATCGGGTATTGACCGGCGCAATAAAGGAATCCTGTGAAGCCAGTATTCATGCAATATGCGGGTTTTCCAGTTGCGAAGTTGTGGAACTGAACGTGCAGCCAGACCATGTTCATTTGATTGTGATGGTTCCGCCCAAGCTTGCGATATCCACATTGATGGGGCGGTTGAAAGGGCAAAGCTCGATGCGGATATTCCGGCAGTTCCGGCATCTACGCAAGCAGGTATACTGGGGCAATCATTTCTGGTCCAAGGGTTACTGTGTTGACACAGTGGGCTTGGATGCGGACATGATACGCAAGTATGTCCGCTACCAGGAAAAGAAAGAGCAGTTAATGGAACAGTTGCAGCTGATCGATTAGGGATCATAACGGCGGCGCAACTCCCACGGCCCGCCCCCTATTGGGGGGCAGGGCTTTGTCCCCCCTATGGGGGGATTTTTCAAAGCCACACCCTCTGGGTGTGGATCTTTACTCCCGCCGCGACGGGACACTGGCGACACGTAGCTTGTGCATTGCCTGTTACTGGATTTCACACATCCACCTTCCTGCCTCCCTTCCCTCGGCACGGGTTTGCTCTCCGCGCTTCTCACGACAGTCGCCGCTGCAGTACTATGAAGGCTCTGACTCCTGTCCACATCACCCCACAGACAGGTCTCCCCGCTTTACCCACGACGCCTTCCGACCATTCCATCTCCAACCACCTGACGTCCCCCTGTCCCAGCTTTAACACGCTACCCCTTAGCTCGGCAGGTCCCCTTTCTTCGGGTAGAGGCTTCGCCATTCTCCAAGCAGGCTCGCCGGCAACGCCCGGCCGAATCGAGTTCGTCATCCTACGGACTGGTCGTTCACCTCCGGTTGCTTCCCACCCCGCCTCACGGCGACGCAGTTACCTTCGGTTACAGGCCCGGAGAGCGATAGGCCTGAAGAGGACTTGCACCTCTTTGACATCGTGCGCTCACGGGCGCACTAGGAGCGGCTTCCAGCCGCGATCATCCCATTGCATCGCGGCTGGAAGCCGCTCCTACGAAAAACGACCCAGTTCTGATTAATTCCTTAGAAGTGAGAAGATTTTACCGATTCCTTGAACGACCCCACGGTCAAGTCCTGGCCAAGACACCAGCACGCACCATAAAATTATAAAATCGAACCATTATAACCCTACAACGTAACTTAGTGTTCTTTGAAAATTTCACGCATGCGTCTTTTTCGATGTGACAAGTAGGCCTGATGGTTCCGGGCCTGTATCCAAGCAACCTGTTCGAGTAGGCTTTCAAGCGTGTGCCGTTTCATTGGCAAAATGAGTTTGATAAGGATCTTAAGCTGCGACAGCGTAATAGATGGCGCTTTTTTTTCCCATCCTGATTTTCAGGTGCCAGAGGAAAAAATGGGCCAGCATGCACGTTAGCATGTGGTGCTGCCATCCAGGAAACTTGCGCACCTCGTAGTGATCCATGCCCAACTCGGTTTTGGCCTCCTCAAAACACTGCTCGATTGCCCAACGCAGGCCGCTGAGCCATACGAGTGTTTTCAGCCTCGTGCTCGATGACGCATTGCTGATGAAATAACTGTATTGCGGATCATCGCCAAGGCTACGTCGGATTAGCAGCCATACGGTTTTCTGAGGAAGCCCTTCAGCGGACAGGATGACCCGGCGACGGGTAAACTCATAAACGATGGGTCCTTTGGTGCCTTCGGACACCTGCCGACGATACCAAAAATAATCGTTGATGTTCCGGGCCAGTTCTTCCACGGTCAACGGTTTGCTATCAGGATCGACCAAAAGCGTCTTGGTCCTGGTTTTCCCACCCCAGCGATACGATCGGGTAATGGTCATCGGTCGTTTCAGCCAGCATCGTGTATCTTTGGGAACCGATACGAGGTAGGTTTTGTCCGGCAAGGACTCAACCGCGGCGATAAAATCAGGGCTGATCCCGTATATGGAATCGCCAAGCACATACTTGAAAGGCAGGACGTTTTCTTGATTGACAGCGCTGAGCATCTCAACAGCCAGTTGGGGTTTAGTCAGGAAAACCGTATCTTCAGGCAGATTGCACTTTTTCCGGCGCTCGATGTAATCGTCGGTGAACCATTTTTCGGGGAGAAATAGCCGCTTGTCGACCATTGCATATCCGTTTTCCGATACGTAGGCGGCGAAGACGCCAACCTGGCAGTTTTCGACTTTTCCGATGGTTCCGCAGTATTGTTTGGCCACGCCGATAGAGTCCTGGCCCTTTTTAACAAAGCTGCTTTCGTCGAAGATCAAGGCACCGTCAGGACTACCAAGGTCATCGTTAACAAAACTACGATACTTGGTTAATATTTTATCGTCGGCCCATGGCGCATCGCTGACAAAACGTTGCATCGCCCTGACATTGCCATCTTTCACGGCCAGCGCGATAGGCTCGATGGATTTACGCTCAAGCGGGCTGAATTGTCCGGCCATAAATTTTAGAAAGTGCTCTCTGGATTCGCTGCGTTGAAAACAATCGTAGAACTGTTCGTGAAATCCTTTGAGTTCATTCATAAAATCTTTAACATCGCCTTTCCCAAGATCGAATTTTGGAACCGGGTAAAGGTGTTCGTCGCACCGCGTGACTGGTAGCATGGTCTGCCTCCTTTATTAAAGGGTTGTTGCGTAGTATGGCAGACCTTGGGAGAAATTACAAATTAAAAATTCATAAGTAACGTTGTAGGGATAATGTTTGGTTCTTTTTTTATCGTTTATTTTTTGGGCATCAGCCCAACCATTACCGGTGTTCCTCTCTGTGGGCGCTGCGGCTCTGCGAGAGATTTTTTTATCAAAGACGGAGCGAAGCGATCACATCATTCGACGTTCGATGTTCACGGTTCGAAAAGTCGTTCACGGATTGAGTGGCCATAATTCACTGCAATTAATTTATTTTTCCGTGTATCCGCTGTGTTCCGTGGTTCTGAATCTTAATCTTTCAGGCCAAAACAGGCCGGTTAATAAGGCCGGTTGTTATGGCTTCCATAAAAACGTGATTTAATGATATTGACAGTGTAAATCAGTTAAAACTAAACTTGAAACAGTGGTGGGAAATACTGGTATACGCTTGCCTTGCCGTCGATGCTGATTCACATTCACCCATTTTACACCTGAATCCCCATTTGCCCATTAATGTTACGGTGATATTTCATCCCAATGCTGATGCATCCTGCCAGGCTCCAAACTGAGCGATTGTCAAGCTTGCCGCAAAACCGGGGAAGCCGGCATTTATCTGCAGTCGCCTGTGCGGGATGCCAGCTGACACCGGTTATGCGGTGAGATCGGCAATCCCAACGGGTTTCAATTTTTTCAAGTGCAGCAAGCCACAATGGCAAACTGTAAAAACCGGTTATTCAATCTGTAAAAATTTGAAACGCTCAGTTTGGGATGCACTGATCCGTTATTCGATCATTTGCCTGCCCATGTACCCTTAAAAAAGGAGGGACCCGATGAGCGACAATCTGATTGTAGTGGTGAACCGTGCGTCGGCACGTTTTTTTACACTCGAGCCGGCGAAGTTTCCCAAAATCGAGTCCGGACCCCGATTAAAACCACATGCAGAACTCGTAAACGCCGATATCCAATCGGCCAGGGATAATTTCGCGGATTCCAAAACCGGGCGTGGCGCGGCTCCCCAGGGTGGCGGTGTCCATGGCTATGATGACAAACGGGATCAGCATCTGGATGAGTTGCGACGCCGTTTTGCAACCCGGGTCCTCAAACGCATCCACAAGCAAAGAAAATCTGAAGGAGCGGGTACAGTGATCCTGGCGGCTTCTGTCAGGATGCGCAGGTTTTTGTATCCGGAGCTGGATGACCAGGCCCGGCATGGATTCCGACTCCACAAACTGTCTAAAAATATGATCAACTTCACTCCCCAGAAGATTCATGCGCATCTGGCCGGGGAAAACCTGATCCCCAGACAGCAAAAACCCTGACGCGGTCTGCATGGGGATATCAAGTGAACCCATACGACTAACCAACTAATCAAACGAATCAACCTGATCCATCTTTGCTCTCTGTGGTCGCTGCGCCTCTGCGGGAGATTGTTTTTTTATCAAACGGCGGAGCGAAGCGATCACATCATTCGACGTTGGACGTTGGATGTTGGATGTTCACTGTCCGATGTTCATAAAATCGTTCGCGGACTGAATGTCTCGCCGGGCCGGTCCGAACCGCATCGGGGCTTTCGGGTTGTCAGGGGCTTTACCGCGTCCGGCCTTCCGGCACCCGGGCAAGGCCACCACGCCATGGTTTCCAGTTCATCCCCGCGACACCAGCGCCTTGCGGCAAAACGCGAGCGCCGCGCGTTCCACCCGATTGGAGTTATCGGTCCCTTCCACCTGTTGATGCATCAGACCGTCCAACAGGGCCACAAGCAACTTCGCACCGGCCTCCAGGTCCAGCTTGACGAATTCGCCGGAAGCGGCCCCTTTTCTGAGGATGGCTTCCGTCGTTTCTTTGAGCTTGTACCGGGTGTGGCGAAGGGTCATGGTGCATGAACTTCCCGGATAGTCCAGCCGGGCCGGACAGGAGCGCAGGTAGATGCGCATCAGTTCGGGCTCTTCGGCCACGATGGAAAAGTGGGCCCTGATCAGCGCCCCCAGGCATTGGATGGCGGTCCGGCCGGATCGGTCGATCGACTCAATGCGCGCCAGATACCTGGAGGCCGCCTCCTGGAAAATGGCGACAAAGAGAGTGTCCTTGCCATCATAGCAATCGAATACGTCGGGTTCGGTGACGCCGACCTGCCTGGCAATCTGCAAGGTGGAGGTGGCATCGTAGCCCTGGGTGGCAAACAGGTGGGCGGCCGTCTTGAAAATGGATTGTTTCCTGTTCACCCGTCCCCCGACTCAGTGCATGGGTCATTCATTTTTGGGCACCTGGCCAACATCGCCCTGCGCAGCGCGCGGGTGACGGTCCCGGTCATCCCGGGGCCGGTTTTATTTCGAATCAGATTTTAAATGATTTTAGCTACTAAATTGGGGGCTTGCCGGCAATGCTCAAAAAATACTCAGGTATTGGACGGATTGCTTAGGTAGTTATAGATCGAGACGCTTCTGTCGGTGAGGTTCAATTTCCTGCGGATGTTGGCGCGATGGTTGTCGACGGTTCGATCGGATACGCCCAGTTCGGCCGCGATCTGTTTGGTGGACAACCCCCGGATGATGAGTTCCGCGACCGACCGCTCCCGGTCGGACAGCCGCTCCAGGGGCGTCTTTACCGGTGCGTGGCCGGCGATTTCCATTCGGCGCCGGTACTCCTCGGCCGTTTTGTCCAGGGTGGTGACCCAGAAAACACGCTGGCCCTGAACCACGCCCACGTACATGACGTTGAATTCAAGATGGACCGTGATGCCGTCCGCGTTTTCCGTGGTGTAGGGAAACGGGCCGATGAAGCTGGTCTCGCCCGCCTCGACACGCCGCTGAATGGTCTTCCAGTGGCTGGTGACGGCATTCATCCGGGCGGCACCCCCGACCATCAGGCTGTTGTCGACCTCACGGGGCATCATTGCCCTGGCCGTTATATTGGCATACACGACCTTGAAATCGGCAAAGTTCCAATCGCCGACCGGGTCCCTGAGCAGCACGATGGAAGAAATCGAGTTGGCCACGAAATCGAACCATCGTGTACTGAGAATTTTTCCGACTTCTTCAAGCACTATGTCACCTGATCGTTGCTGCGGGTTAAACGCCGGTGCGCCCGCTGATCCACGCTGCAGGCAGCGCGGGTTGCAACAGGCACCCCATACACGGACGGATATTTATATATCAACTGTCCGAACAGATCAATGACAAGGCCGAGATCTGGCAAAAGCATCCCCATCCCGCCGACCGGAACCTGAACCAGGGCCTTGGGGCGTCAGGCAGTTCCGCCCGTCCTTCCGGCAATCCCGGCCGGCCCCCACCGGATCGGGTCGTTTTCTCCGATCTACAATCATTGTAAAGGCTTAATCTTTGACATGTGCCGTCCTGCTGCTTAATTTATACATGATAACGCCCATTCACGGACAACCGGTTTTCATGGTATCGGCACTGCCCTGAAACCGATCGGCCCAGCCCGGTCACGTTGACCCGATGAACGCGCCCGGAAGCGGTTCGGTCCCTGAAGGATCCCAACGACACCATAACGCTTTGCACGCCAGAGCGAGAAAGCATATACAGAAAATGGAAACCACAGATAACACAACTGGTATAAATGAATCACTCCGGTCCATCGCCAAAAGCATCCAGCAGATTTCCAGCAATCTCGACCGCATCGCAACCGGGATGGAAATGCCCGCCCGGGAGGCGCCGTCAACCGTCATCAAGGCCAGACGATCACCGGCCAGGAAAAAAGTACTGGTGGTGGATGGCGTGGTGAAGCAGATCAAGCGGATCCCGTCCACACGGATTATTTACGACATCCTCCTGAAATCGGCGCGGGGAATGGATACCTCCGCCCTGATGAAGGCGACCGGTTATGACCAGCGCAAGGTTCACAACGTCACCTTCAGGCTGAAAAACCAGGGCAAGATCAAGAACGTGCAGCGCGGGATCTACAAGACCGTTTGAGAGGATGCGGAAACGCTGCTGCTGGCGCGCGCTATACCTGAAACCGGTTTTCCGGATCCCCCATATCCGCTTCGCCGCTTCCGGGACGACAGCGTCTGGTGGCAAAAAAAACCGGCCCGAAGGGCCTTTACGGCCTGGCGCACAGGGGCGGTGAAATGCGCAACCGGAGGGCTACATCAGACTTTCCGGGGATGGGCACTTGAGCCCGGCGCACCAAAAAAGGCAGAGCCCCGTTAGAGGCTCTGCCCTGACTGCCGCCCGGTCAGGCGGACAAATATATATGCCTGTTAATTCGAAGCTCTGCCGTCAATCATGCCCTAAATTTTGCAGGAAGCATCTGATGACGACCAACCGGCTATGCAGCTGTTGATGAAGTAGCCAAGGATGAAAAGCGTCAACAAAATTCCTATCATGGGGCACCGTCCTTTCAGTTAGCCTGCAACATCGATTCCCGGATCGCAACCCAGGTGCTTGTCTTTGTTTTCACACTCGAAATTGGCTTCGCGGGTGTCCACGTGGCCTTCGTTTCTGTCGTCGCTGTAGTCCTGCACTTTATTTTCGCTCATGATATCACCTCTCTGATTGTTTTATTTGAATGGGCCAGCGTTCTGTCTGACCTGAGTATAAGATAAAGCAGGGCCGGAATCAGGCAATGTGAGCCGGTTGATCGGATGGTGGCAGGTGAAAACTACCAATAAGGTGCATGGGGCATCGTCAACGCCCTACACCCGCGTTCCCCCACGGGGATAGGCGTCCAGATCCCAAAGCGGCGGGCCATCCCACGGTGGGTAGGGACCGTCGGCGGCGATTCGGGTGCCGACATCGGGAATCTTCAGTCTCTCCAGGGTTTCCGTCAGGGGAATGCCGGTATCGGGGTCATAGCCATGCCGCCGGTAGTAGCGACGCAGCATGCGGAAATGGGCCTCGCGCTGTTTTTCACCTTCGGGGCTCTCTTTTACCTCGGGTTTCTGGGGCAGCCCGTCGTGCGCGATGGTGATGCCCTGCCGGACGTTGAAGGCCCGCTCCACGGCCTGGATGCGATCGGCCGTGTCGACGATGTCCTCCCGCTTGAAATCGATGCCGGTGGCCGCCTCAAGCAGTTCCGCCAGCCCGTCCCAAAGCGCTGATTTCCAGATCAGGGGCACCGCGCAGACCCACGAGTTGACGGCCCCCTTGCACCGGCCGATGGCGTCGGCGATCGCGGTGGCCCGCTGGCCGGCCGTGATGGAATGCACCGGATCGTCCGTCAGGATGCGCCGATCGACCAGGGTGGTGAGGATTTCCTCCGGCGAGTTGTCGCCCACACTCCAGCTCCGTCCCCGCAGGTGATCCGCCCCGCGGCTGGAAACGGCGTGGGCCAGGGCATAGAACCCGGGCGGGTGGGGGCCGCGGCTGAGCCCTTTGACGTGATAGCAATAGTCCATGGCGCCGCGGCCGATGTGCCTGGCCAGGCTGTAGAGTCCCTCGGCGATCAGGTTGCCGAATCCCTGGCGCAACACCGTTTTGTGTATCAATTCAACCTGGGCGTCTGCATTTTCCCAGGCCAGCGGCAGGCCGTCGGTGAGGGCATCGGTAATGATCCCCCGGTGGTACAGGTCCTTGGCCAGGGCGATGGTGTTGCCCAGCGCGATGACATCGATGCCGTAAAGGTCCGCCAGGTTTTCCATTTCCATGATGGCCACGGGATCTTCGATGCCGCAGTTGGTGCCCAGGCAGTAAATGGCCTCGTATTCGAGGGCCTCGCCGCGTTCCCCTTTTCTGCGTCCCCCGGGGATTTCATAGATGTTCTTGCATTTGATGTGACAGCTCCGGCAGCCCGAGCGGCCCACCTCGTATTGTTTCCACGCCTCGGGACGCAGGGCACGGGGGACGGCGTCGGCCGGCAGTTCCGATTGGAAATGGCGGTAGCCCGGAAACCAGTGGGTCATTCCGTAATGGGAGCCGTATACGGCGGCCACCTCCTGCTGCACCGAATCGGTGGCCAGGTATTTGCGGTCGGCCCGGGCAAGGGACACAAACCGGTCCCGGTCATGAAGGGTTACCGGCCGGCTGCCGTGCACCACGATGGCTTTCAGCCGTTTGCTGCCCCAGACGGCGCCGCTGCCGCGGGCCGCCGAGGCGTATTTGTCCACCATGGTGGAGGCCTGGCGCACCAAATTTTCCCCGGCCTGGCCGATGCAGGCCACACTGGTGCGGTTGCCGTGGCGATCGGTCAGACGGTCCGTGGCGTCCCACACACTGGTGCCCCACAGGTCGTCGGCCGGCAGCAGTGCCGCCCGGTCGTCCTCGATCCACAGGTAAACCGGTGCCTCGGCCCGACCGCTGACGACGATCTGGTCGTACCCTGCCCGTTTCAGGGTATGGGCAAATGCCCCTCCCGCGTTGCCGTCCCCCAGAATGCCGCTGTAGGGTGACAGGGTGGAGACATGCAGGCGGCTGGACAGGCACAGCAAGGTTGCCGTCAGGGTTCCGGGGGCCAGGCAGAGCACGTTTTCAGGCCCCAGGGGATCGGCACCCGGCGGCACCCGGTCAAACAGGGTCCAGGCATTCAGCCCGCGCCCTCCCAGAAAAAGACGCGCCAGGTCCCTGTCCAGCCGGCAACGGGTGATGCACCCGGTTGTCAGGTTGACATCCAGAACGGTTCCGCACCACCCGGTCATCAGCTCGCCTCCCATGCCGACATTCACCTCCCGGAAGGATAACGTTAAAAAATGGGGCGCATCCCGATGCGCCGGTCATCCCGGACACGGCCTGCGTGGGCAGTCCCCACGGCCGGTTCCCCCATACCCCGAAGGTACTTCAGGCCGGATCACGGTGTCAAATTTGGGGCTGCCCTGCCCCTTGCAGGGATGCCCGGCCTGTGAAGACCAACCGGATGCTGACGGCGCGCGGGTGGCCCGATGCACCGCGACGCCGCCTTAAAAAGGCATCGCCCCGTCGGCGGCGCTGCCTTTTTTCTAATATGTATTCAACTGGGGTGGCCGGTGTTTGCCACCCGTTCACCTCTCCCGGCGCCTTATTGTTTTCAGGAAGCTGCAGTATTCGTCATTATGGAACAGGATCGATGCGGGTTTTCATGGGCAGGCCGGCATCTTTCCAGGATACGGAGGGGGGTGCCGGTATGCCGGTCAACCGTTCGGGAAATCCCCGGTAGCCGTTGTAGCGGTTGGAACGGGAGTCCCCTTCAAAGCCCACCTGCCGCCGTGGGACAGCAGGACTTTTCCATCCCCGGTCGTGTCCATCCATAAATGGCCGGTTTGCCTGTTTCTGGACGGACGCTCTGTTATATGTCAGTGGTTGCCGAACGGGTTCACGCGTTTGGGGTCGGCAAAATATTCTCTGGTCATTTTAACGACCACCGGACTCAGGAAGATCAGGCCGACCAGGTTGGGCCAGGCCATGAGGGCGTTGAAAATATCCGATATGGTCCAGACCAGGGACAGCTTGATGGTGGCGCCCACCGGTATGATCAGGCAGTAGATGATGCGGTAGGGCAGCACCGCTTTCTGGCCGAACAGGTAGTCGATACAGCGATCCCCGTAGTAAGACCAGCCGATGACCGTCGAAAAAGCAAAAAAGATGATGCCGATGGTGACGATATACTGGCCGCCCGCAAAGGGCATTCCGTTCTGAAAAGCGGTTTTGGTCAGTACCGCGCCGGTCAGGCCGGTGCCGTCGGCACCGGTCAGCGTGAAGGCACCGGTCAGAATGATCACCAGGCCGGTCATGGTACAGATGACCAGGGTGTCGATAAACGGCCCCAGCATGGCGACCAGCCCTTCCCGGACCGGTTCCTGGGTCTGGGCCGCCCCATGGGCAATCGGTGCCGACCCCAGGCCGGCTTCGTTGGAAAAGACCCCCCGGGCCACACCGAAGCGGATGGCCTGGGCCACGCCGGCGCCGACAAATCCGCCGGTGGCAGCGGTTCCGGAAAAGGCATCGTGGAAGATCCGGGCAAAGGCGGCCGGCACTTGGCCCAGGTGAGAGAAAATGACCAGCAGGGCGCCGACGATATAAAATACCGCCATGGCCGGAACCACTTTGCTTGAAACGGCACCAATGCGTTTGACGCCGCCCACGATAACGGCAAAGCACAGCACCGCAATGACGAGCCCGGTAACGAGTTTGGGCACGCCGAAGGTGTCCAGCAGGGGTTCGGCCACGGAGTTGGCCTGAACCATGTTGCCGATGCCAAACGAAGCAATGGCGGCAAACACGGCAAAGGTCACCCCCAGCCATTTTTGACCCAGGCCATGTTCCAGGTAGTACATGGGGCCGCCGCCGGTGGTGCCGTCGGAATGAACTTTTCTGAAGTTCAGCGATAAAAGGCATTCCGCGTACTTGAGTCCCATACCGAAAATGGCGGTGACCCACATCCAGAAAATGGCCCCCGGGCCCCCGATGGCCACGGCCGTTCCGACCCCGGCAATATTACCGGTGCCGATGGTGGCGGAAAGGGCCGTTGACAGGGCCTGGAAATGGGTGACCTCCCCTTCATCCTCCGGGTTGTCGTATTTGCCGGATATCAGTTTCCAGGCATAGGCAAAGTGGCGGAACTGGATCACTTTCAGCAACCCGGTGATAAAAACCCCCGTACCCACCAGCAGAACAATCGTCGGGAGTCCCCAGACAAAACTGTCGATTTTTTCCAATAGGTCAATCATACGGGCTCCTTTACCGGTAAGGGGGTCAGATTTTTGTCATCGAGTTCAGACACGGTTCCATGAGAACAGGAGGTTTGGGTCATCTGTGAAAACGGGAAGCGCGCGACTCAGGTTTGGGTGCGTCGGCCCCTTTTTGCAAGCTCCGTCACCCCGGAAACGAACCCCGGAAACGAACTCCGGGGCATGGACATGCACCGGATGGCAGACCCGTCCGCCACAACCCAAAAAGGCAGAGCCCCGTTAGCGGCTCTGCCTGATACCCTGCTCTTTAGATCAATCGACTGGCCATTTATTCGAAGCGCTGCCGTCGATCATGCCCTGGATTTTTACAGGCAGCCGGTGATGGCCGTCCAGCGGTGCAACTGTTGATGTAACAGCCAAGTATGAAAAGGGTCAGCAGAACTTCTGTCATGGGGGCACCTTTCTTTCGATTAACCCATCACATCGATGCCCGGGTCGCAGCCCAGATGCCTGTCCGGGTTCTCGCACTGAAAATTGGCTTCGCGGGTGTCAACGTGCCCATCACTGTTGCCGTCAAAGTAATCCTGGGTTTTATTTTCGGCCATGGCATCGCCTCCGGGCCGGTTTGATGCTGATTGATTGTTTCGTTTATCTGTACGGAACATACAGCATCTGCGGATGGGTGCAATGAGAGGCGGTTGATCGGCTGATGGCAGGCAGAAGCTACCAGTGGATGGAATATCCGGACTGCCCATCCTGACTGATGCCGGCGCCCGGGATGCCGGATCGCCGGGTCGAGGGTGTCGCCAGGATAGTGACTGAAAATTCCGGCAAAGATTCTCGTCGCCGAAGGGCATCACCGGTTCTTGTGTTGACGGAACCGGGGAACATTTCTATACTTTTTGGGAAACGGATGATTCCGGATTGAGGGCCCATGTTTAACCAGAGACTTCGCGTGAACCTTGCCGATCTGGCGATGTCCATCGCCAAGGTCGTTGATTTGATGAATGCAGCCGTTGGCCAGCACCATATGCAGGTTGCCTATTGGGCCTATCGGCTGGCGGATGCGCTGGCATTGCCGGATGAAGACAAATTCGATATCTGTATTGCCGGATTGCTTCATGATATCGGCGCCTTTTCGTTACAGGAACGGCTGGACCTGCTGGCGTTCGAGGATGCCCGGCCCGGAGAGCACGCCATGGCCGGCTGTCTTATCCTCGAGCCGTTCGAGCCGTTTGCATCCATCGCCGGGCTGATCAAATTTCATCACCTCCCGTGGAAAAACGGCGGCGGCGCCTTCCAGGATGGTGTGCAGGTGCCCGCCGGCAGCCACCTTCTCCACCTGGCGGATCGCGTGGCGGTCCTGATTTCCGGGCGTGAACCGGTCCTGGCCCAGGTTGGCGACATCTGCGCGTCCATTTCCAGACGAAGCGGCGAGGTCTTCGTCCCCGAGCATGTCGACGCCCTGATGGCCATGAAACACCGGGCGTACGTCTGGCTGGATGCGGCATCCGACCCCATGGAGACCGTCCTCAAGAGAACGGTCCCCTTCCCGGCAAGGGAATTGTCAGCACAGGATCTGGTAGAATTTTCAAAACTACTGTGCCGCCTGATCGATTTCAAAAGTGAGTTTACGGCCACGCACTCCAGTGGCGTCGCCGCCGTGGCCGTCGAACTGGCCAGGGTGACCGGATTTTCAAGAAGTGAACGCAGGCTGATCGAAATCGCCGGTTATCTTCATGACCTCGGCAAACTGGCCATTCCGTCGGAAATCATCGAAAAACGCGGCCGGCTGACCGAGAATGAACAATTCATCATGCGCGCCCACGTGTATCATACCTACCAGGCCCTGGAACCCTTCGAAGCGCTGCGCCCGGTCAACCAATGGGGCTCGCTGCACCAGGAACGGCTCAACGGCACCGGATATCCTTTCGGACTCGGCGGCGACGATCTGCCCCTCGGCGCCAGGATCATGGCCGTTGCCGACGTGTTCACGGCACTGACGGAAGACAGGCCCTATCGCAAGGGGATGGACACGAAAGGCACCATGGCGGTCCTGCAGTCCATGAGCGACAGGGACGAGCTGGACGCAACCCTGGTCGCCAGGGTTTTCAGACATTTCGACCGGTTCAACACCATTCGGGAATCGGCCCAGCAGCAGGCGGTCGGCGAGTACAAAGATTTCCACCGCATTCTGGAAATGAAAACGGGTTCGCACAACGATGGATAACCGGCCGGTATGAAGGGTCAACCGCACATCCCCGGCATGACGGCGGTCAGGGTCGCGTCCCGGAGGCGTCCCTGGTGTTCAACGACCCTGCGGATTAAAACGAATAGAGGAAAGACACCGAGACATTGTGGTATTCGAGTTCGGCCCCCGCCTCATTGAGATATCTCTCCGTGGTTCCATCACCATAAACGACCCGGGTGTCGCCCGTCGTCTCGCAGTACCGCTGGTAGGCATATCCCAGCCGGATCCCCCAATGGTCCGTCAACTGGCAGGCGCCGCTGATGTCCAGGGCGATCATATCGCCGTTTTCAAAACTGTCGTAAAAAACCATATCCCGGTGATAGTGATGATCCACGGCTTCATTTTTGACCAGGGTGCTTCCGGTCAGTCTGGCCTGCAGCGTCAATCGGTTGAAATGCCCGCTGATGCCGATGCCGAGGTAAGGCGTCTGGTACGTCTGCTCGTAGGAAATGCCCGGTTCGTCGCCCGGAAGATAGCCGACGGTATCCCGAAAACCGTTGACTGAATAGATAAAGACCCCGTCGCCATAATCCGTCCATTTCCAGTTGTCATACCGGTAGCCGACAATGGCGGCCAGGGTGAATCCCCCCGGTTCGGCGAGGGTGATTTGCGCATTGACATCCAGGATGCGGCCCTTGTCGAGTTCGACCTGGGCACTGTGCGACCAGTGCGTCCAGTCCTCGTGGCGGATGAACCAGTCGTAATCGTCCATTTCGCCCGTGCCGTCGTTCACGTTGAACCACCCGTCAGCGTTGAATGCCAGGCGTTTGAAGGGTTGAACGGTGAGCCCGAGGCCGACCATATAGACATTTTTTATCTGCCATATCAGCTCGCTTCCCTTTTCTCCCTCCCATGACGCATCGTATACGTATTCCCGGGCTTCCCCGGTCAGGTGGGCTGCTGACACGCGTCCTTCCAACAGGACGGTCGACCGGGCCTGTGCGATCGTTTCGGTTTTTTCCGGTGTGACCGCTTGCGCAAGGCCGTCAGACGAAAAAAACAATGTGCTGAAGCAGGCCATGAGGCCTGCCAGGACAATGGCTCTGCTGATTGGCTTCAAATTGAGATTCCCTGTTCCGGTTGTTGTCGTCAACAATGGGGTTTTTCCCCCCGGACGGCCTTCCGTGCGCTGCCGCATGCTGCACAAGACGGAGGTTCCCAGGCCGGTCCGGGTTGAACCGATATCGGCCGTTTCAATCCGGGTCTTGAGCCCACAGCGGAAAAACCATACAGGAGGTGCCTTTATCCGTCAGGAAGCGGCGCACGGACATTAAAGGGTAACCGGGGAAATAAACGGGGACGGGGGTTTGAAGCGGGAATGACGGCGGGTTGGCGATTCTTATCCATCCGAAGTACCTGCAACGTAAAAACGCATCCGCTGACCCTGAAAAGAAACAGGGACCATTGCAGGCCCCTGCTTTATCTTGAAACATGATCTGCTGCGTTTCCGGCGCACTGAGATTGTCGGATCAGGCCACATCGAAGCGAACGCGGTAGGGAATGGTATGGATCGCCTTGTCGGCGAACCGCCGGAACCTGGCAATATGAACCATCCGCATGGAGAATCGGAAGAGCCAGCGGTAGTAGAAGTCGGGCATGAGGTGCACATTTCGCAGTTCGTACAGGGCTTGATCAGACCAGTAGTACAGTTTCAGGTGGTTCCGGCGATAGGCAAGACTCCTCAGCGGCAGCAGTATGACTTTTTTAAGGCGTTTCATATCGGCTACCCCATCACATCGACACCCGGGTCGCATCCCAGATGCTTGTCCGGATTTTCACAACTAAAATTGGCTTCACGCGTATCCACGTGTCCGTCGCTCCCGTCATCAGAGTAATCATGTATATTTTTTTCGGCCATGACATCACCTCGTTGGGTTGGTCGTTGCTGCCAAGAATTCCTGACAGTCAAAATACGACTTCTGTAAATTCGGGCAATGTGAGCCGTTTGATCGGCAGGTGGTAGTTAAAACCTATCAATTTGCAGTAGAAGCCAGCAGTCATGCCCAGTGAGCGGTCCACCGGGTGGCTGAAAAACCGTTTTAGCGAAAATTTACAGAAAGATCTTCACAAGGTGCACTGCAAAGTCGAATGCGCCTCGATTCGTTGATTTTAAAGGACAGCATGGCACCTTACCGATCTGTCATCGCGTCAAGCAGGAAAAGCAATTTAGAACAGGGGTTGCCGGGCAGGTTTGCGAAGCATCCCGGAAAGATGGTAGATGTCCTGGCAGGGATGTGCTGATTCGTCAAGGACACAGGAGTTTGCATGCCACCCAAAATCGCCCGATCATACGTCCTGATTGCAAGCGCCTGTGCTGTTTTCTGGCCGGGTTCGTTCATTTTCGGATTCCCCGGCATGCTTCGCCAGCACTGGCAGCAGGCATTCAATGCCGACGGAGGCGCGGTGGGCGGAACGGTGTTCTTCATTCTCGCCGGCGCGACCTGCTTCATGTACCTGTGCGGGCGCTGGCAGGAGACATACGGACCGGGAAAACTGGCTGCTTTCGGCGCCGTGACCGGAGGCGGCAGCACCCTCTGGCTGAGCCAGGCCGGAAATATGACCGAGGTATACATCTGGGCCTTTTCCATCGGCGCCTCGTCGGCCTTTGTATACCTGCCGGGGTTGACGGTGGTGCAACGCTGGTATCCGGAAAGGCGGGGCCTGGTCGCGGGATTTTTCAATATGTCGTTCGGGCTTTCGGCGGCCGCCATCTCACCGGTTTTTACTCTCCTTTTGTCCAAATGGGGCTATGAACGGTTGACCCTGGGGGCAGGTTGTGCAGCGCTTTCCATCGGCCTGGTCGCCTCCGCCCTGATCCGTTTTCCGGCGGCCGACCAACCCACAGCGGCATCCGCGGCATCGACGGACAATGCCAGCCGGTCGGTGAAGGAGGCCCTGAGAACCCGGGAGTTCTGGTGCCTCTGGTTCACCTGGGTCTTCGCCGGCGCCGCCGGGGCCAGCATGCTGGTGCTGGCCAGCGGGTTCGGCCTGGCCCGGGGCTTGAGCCTGTCCAGGGCCGTTGTCCTGCTCACGGCGTTCAACCTGACGAATGGCTTCGGCCGGTTGATCAGTGGTTATTTTTCGGACCGGATCGGGCGATCCAGAACCATGGCGATCAGTTTTCTCTGCGCGGGTCTGGCCTATCTGGTCATGCCGTATCCAACGGGCCTTTGGCTGTGGGCTGCGCTGGCAGCAGTCATCGGTTTTGCGTTCGGGACCCTGTTTGCCGTCTCCGGCCCGCTTGCCGTCGATTGTTTCGGCATGGGGCACTTCGGTGCGGTCTTCGGCCTGATCTTTACCGCATACGGGTTCGTGGCCGGGCCCCTTGGCCCATGGCTGAGCGGGCAGATCCTGGATGCCACCGGAGGCAACTACACCCTGGTCTTTTCCCTGCTCGGCATGATGTACTTTCTGGCGGCGGGTCTGATCCTGGTGGTCCAGCCCTGGCGGGAGTGCCGAATGTAACATGGACGGATCCGTAAAAAACCGGTGCCAATTCCCCCTTCTGTGTCACCATCCAAAGCTGCTCTGGCCACCTTCTTTTTCCTCATTTCTCTCTCTTTTCTCAACATTTGTGTAAAAAAGGTTATGATTGGCCGCGTAATCCTCCCAAGATGCTGATATTTCATCGAGCACACGTCTCCACCAAATTATAACCAAACGGATTTACTTGCTATATCGATTCTGGCATACGTATTGCTGACCAGAATCGCAGCCAGATTTCCGGATGGCGGAGATATCAAACGGAAGGAACCGGGTCTCCAGTCAGGCAGACAGAATCATCGACGATCGACACTTCCTGATTCCAACATATCAGTGAACAAGGAAAAAAATGGAAAAAGATTTCGCGCTTGCCCACAACGATTACCGACGATTTCACGAAAGGAAAAAGTATCCGGCAGAGATCGTTTTTCACCATGCGAACCGGTTGTACGCAGGCAGCCTGAAAGATGTCAGCCTTGGCGGTGCCTATGTTGAAACTTACTGCGTCAATCAATTTTCCCTTAAAGATATTGTCACCCTCAGCATCCCTTTTTCCTCCGGCCAGAAAAATGTCAAACGCAGAGGGAGCATTCAATGGCTGAACAATGCCGGGTTCGGTGTCGAATTTATTTGAGGTAAAGCCACCGGCCCGAGGGGTCACCGTCGGAAAGCCCTGGGTTAAAGGGACACCGCCCCTGCTCCAGACAGGGGCGGCGCGTGGGAGGATGCCGCCGCCATAGTCCGGTCGATCACCGGCAACTGGTCCGTGGCTTTTCTTCCAGGCAGCGGACACACTTGCGATTCATGTCCGTATCCAGTTATTGCGTGGCTGCGCAGCAGGCTGGGACCAGCGATGGCGTCCCCGGCAAACCTGCTTGAATAAAAATGAGGTAGGCGTCTTTCAGAAATCACAGGACCGCATCAACAGTAAGCAGTTGATACTGCTTGCTGTCTGTTTATAGTCAGAGATGGCATTTAACGTTGCCGCCACGTGCCGTCAGGCGAACACACCAACGGTCCAAGAACAGTTCCTGTAGGATAAGAAACACCGTTGTATGTACAATTTCCGTATGCGGTTGAAGAAACGAGAAATACAAATAATGCCACTATAAAATATTTCATTTTTTTCTCCTTTCATAAAAAGCGTCGAACACTTTTTGCCCCATGCATGTAGTCAGTCAATAAATTGAATGTTGTTTTATACTGACCATTTTCTTAGAAGCCTTTTTACCGGAAGCATTGACAACCGCCTGTGGTCTGACTGGAGAAACCACGTAACCCTTTTTAACCGGAAATAATTTGGCATTGTATCTTTTTTCACAAACGGCATTCTCACCTAAAAAAGTTTTAGCGTCACTTGTATTTATAATAATACAAGGCTGTTCGCCTGGATAGATATTAGGAAATTCGTGGACAACGATAACCGAAAGTGGAGAAAGAAGAGGGTTGTCTTTGTTAAGCAACAGCCACTCTCTTCCAAAAATATCACAACCTCTTCCTCTAATTATTGCAGCCTCTCCCTCGGGGATACTATAGGAATTGGAAAATACTATTTGAATGTCAATAGGACGCTTTTCAAAAATACCCTCTTCATTGTCACTCAGCTCTCTGAATTTTTTTGATACAACATGTTCATAATCCAGCTTGTTTATGGCCTCTACAACTTCACGCAGTTCTATATTGTAATAGCGATGATATTCTCGTTTAAATGGGCCCGTCAAATTGAAAAGCAGCTCCCTGAGGCCTTTGGAAAAATCGTCTTTTCCTGTTCGTTTTCTTATGTCATCCAACAACAAGAGGCTGTCTTTCCTGTAAAGGCCATACGAATCTCTGAGAATTGCCAAAGTGCCGCTTTTATTTTCTTCATTTTCCATCATATTTTTTATAAGAGCAATAAAATCAATCCTGTTTTCATCAATATTCATCGTCGCTTCGTTATCACCAATTTTAATTGTGAGAGATCCTGCCCGCTGCTGTTTTGAGATGATAAAGGCAAAGACTGCTATGATAAAAATGATAACGGCAGCACCCAAAAAGTAGAATTTAAGTTTGGTTGAATCTGTTCTCTCAGACATATCAACCTCTCTTTGATTAGATGTAAAAAATACGAACTCTCTGCTTAAAACAAACGTGATAAAACAGGCTTTGGTAATTTTATATGAGCAGAGATCGTGCCAACAAGTCGAATAGGTTTAAGGTGATGTATTGTAACAGAATATCGACTTTGGTAGGTTGGATTTAATTAGATCTTTGAGGAGGAGGAGAGCGATATATCAAACAAACAACAAAATATGGTAATTTTTATGTCATTACATCATAAGCTTAATTTAATGAGATTCGTTACGGAAGCATAATTCAACACTATCGCTAAAGTGTTAAAACTTTCGACCGATACTCGCAGCTTTGCATCTATAAACGTCTGCATTGATATCAAATTGTATTGACCTTCATTGAAAAATTGTGTTGATTAGACAGTTTTGAATCGTGCATAACCTAAAAACAAAGGAATAGCCCATGCGCAAAATATCCTGGCAATTAGCCGCCCTCACCATTTGCTTGAGCCTTACACTTTTTGGCTTTGGTGGCCCCGATATCAATACTGCGGCCGAACTGGGAATGGCTGAAAAGCTTCGTGAAGCAATCGACCAAGGTGCCGACGTCAACAAACGGGGTAAAAATGCAAATACGCCTCTCCACTCCGCAGTGTGGAAAGATCATATTGATTGCGTCCGCATCCTTCTCGATCATCATGCCGACGTTAACGCCGTGAACGGGGATGACTCTCGTACACCACTTCACATAGCAGCTGCTTTAGGCAGTACCGAAATTGCTCGCTTGCTCCTTGAATCTGGGGCAAACGTTGATCCTATCGATAAGAATGGACGCACACCACTTTACCTGGCTGCAGCAAGAGACCAAGCGAAAGTCGTCTTGCTTTTGCTTGAAAAGGGTGCAGATATCGATGGGAGAAGCAAAAATCGTAATGGCACACCTTTGGCAGTAGCCAAAAGGACAGCAAGCGTAAAAGCGCTACGCGTGTTGAGATCTGCATATAATCAGCGATAATGGATCGCCCGACAAGAAAAATGCACTCTGAGTAAAAAAAGCGCCGGTCCTCATACCTCGTTGCTCTGCTTTTTTCTGCCGGTGATTTACAGCGTTGCCAACACAATTTTTCAAAAAGCGATGAAAACCGAATCAATCCTGACTTTTTTATTTCAAAAGGGTACGACCCCCTTAGGGCTACCGACCTATTTACCCCCGGTCCCTGCTGCTGTTCCTATACATCGGGCACAAAACCAGGCATGCCGCACACCTGAAACCCGATCTTCTCCTTGCCCATCTCGCCGATCGGCGCGGTAACATCCAAGCTGTCAATGGGAAGGCATTCTTGGGCGGTATACTTTGCAGATTGCTCTATACACTTTTGACGAAACGACCCACTTGAGAATCCTTGGCTGCCTTTGTTTTGCGCTTTTATGTGTTCCTATGACAATCTTATTCTCGACAGAATGCTAAGAATGCACAAGATTCCTATATCTGGCGGTTATGAGGAGTTCGCAACTGGGCATATATGCTTACTGTAAAGAACTTCTCAAGAATAGGTATTTGACGCAATAACCTCATCAGAGGCATTCCCAGCCGTTCGCCTTTGTTGTATTCAATCATGTCCGGCACCCAGCCTTGGTCAGACACTATTTTTCGAAACTGCTTGGGCGTAAGTTTGTTAAGCCAAACGTCTGCAGCTGATCGGACCTGAACCTTCCGTAAATGCGATGATAATAGAAATAGCAGAGGCTCTGGAAGCATTGCTGGAAGCCATGGAATTATTCTTCTACCCTTTCTCCCTGTATAGCGTCCATGATCGCCGAAGGGACTGAAATATAGTGGGCTGAAACCGGTTATCAACAAGCCGCCTTCGTGAAGTCGTGCGGCAATGTCACGCATCATTGCCGGAAGGTCTTCAATATGCTCGAATGAATCCTTTGAAATTGCTATGTCGAATTTCCCGCTAATTTCTACAAGGGGACAGCACTCAAAATTTATTACAGAACTGTATTCAGGATACTTGAATTCTATAATTCTCTTGGCGAATTCTATACGGGACCTATTGATATCAACTCCCACAACCCGTTTTGCACCCAGACTGGCAATATAAACAGAAAGAGCACCGTGTCCGCATCCAATATCCAGAACGGTCTTTCCCTTGTAATCACTGTAGCCAATTCTTTGCTCAAACTCGTGATTGTCACGCTCAAGCTGATCAAAAAAATAATCCAACTCTGTTTGATCGAATATTATGCTGGAGTCGTTCATAGATGTCTATATCCTTTTGCCATTTATACCAACTCTTATTTCTGTACCATACGGAAATGTTATATTGATGTCTTTTTAGTGCACCAAATAATCAAAAAAGTTAGAGAAGTTCAACCTACCACAGAACTTGCGTCAAACTCAAAAACAGGAAAAGGATCAATTACAGACACATTATTCGCCAAATATGCAAAATCACTGATACCATATGTTGTGGTCGATAAAAATAATCCAAAACTTAACGACGCTAATAAATCTACAATGCAAAACCTTCGATACATTGATATAGTTTCAATTATAACATAGATAATCACTGCACATTCTGGCCAATAAACACATGAAATCCAACGCAGGTATCGGAAGGGTAAGTGTCTCCCAAATTTTCTGGGTGACCATTCAGAGAGTCAATTATGTATAGAGAAATGAGCGTGTGAGATCATCAAAAAAGGCCAGCAATGCTGCATAACTCAGCAGGCATTTGGGATAATGTCAAGAATAATCGACACAATCATACCATTTCAGATAGTTAAGGCTTGGGGGCATGCCCGGTAACGGGCACTATGTCAAACGCGAGGGCCAGAAATCTGGACCACAGTCAATCGGATTGGAGTAACTTAGTCCTAAGGGCTTAATACCCTCTGGAAATAAAAAAAGCCGAGATTGACCCGGCTTTCTTCGCTCTTTGACAATTTGTGGTGGTAACGGGCTAATCAGCCGCGCAGCTTTTTGCGTCGGCTGAATTAGAGATGTTATATCATAGCCGTTCAGTAATCTTTCTCATCCTGTTCAAAACGTATTAATGTCTGGCATTCTACAATATCATTCCATACCTTTACTATATCTTCTGGATCTTCCTCTGAAATTAGATGATATGACAAACTTGATTTCTTCAAATCATTGACAGTATTTAATGGCAAAAAGGTAAGCATTCACGGGGTACTTTGATGGTCCGATTGGCTTCGCAAGTCCCCGAAATCAATACACAAAAGTAAGGTCCCTAACCATCTGGAATAATTCAAAATAAATCTAGATTTTTCTTTTTGGCTATGATAGGGTGCTTTTCATGGCACTCAAAAGACCTTTTTCGGAACTCGATTGGCAACTGACGCCAGAGCCGGTGCGTCATTACATCATGGCTCTGGAACGGACGCTTTTCGATATGGAACAGCGGATTGCACTTCACGAAAAACGGCTCGAGAAGCTCGAGGTTCGGACCCGGAAAAATTCTCACAACTCCAGCAAGCCACCGTCTTCCGATCCACCTTTTGCGAGGAAGAAGAGAAAGCAAAAAAAGAGCAAAAAGGCTAAAGGCGGTCAGAAAGGCCATAAGCCGCACCAGCAGCAAGTGCTGGACCCGACCGAGAGCTATTGGTTGACCCCGCAACGTTGCTCATGCGGGCATTCGGCTTTCGATCAGGAAAAGATGAAAACGTTTTACGTACATCAACATATTGAGCTTCCCGAAATCGAAATGCAAGTCAATCACTATCTTCTCCAGCAATGCGATTGCCCTAACTGCGGTAACGTGGTCAAAGCCATGCTGCCACCTGAGATGTCCACCGGTTACGGTCCTCGTTTTACCGCCTTTATCGGTGAACTGAGCGGCATCAAGGGCATGAGCCGAAACGATGTCAAAAAGTTGTGCGAATCTGTATTAGACATTCCCATTGCCACCGGAACCATCCAGAAAATTGTCGACCGCACCTCAAATGCGCTATTGCCAGTCTACGAACGCATCGGCCAGATCGCCCGACGCTTTTGGTGTAACTACATCGACGAAACATCCTGGTTTAAGCAAAATGATCTGCACTGGCTGTGGGCCATGGTAAATGAACGGGTGGCATTTTATCGTATCGACCCACACCGGTCTAAGGAGGCCTTCGAAAACTTAATCCAGGATTGGAACGGCATTCTGGTCAGTGATGGATACGGCCTATACCAAAAATGGGTGCACCGCCAAACCTGCCTGGCTCACCTGATCCGCAAGGCCGATGCCCTGACGGAAAGAAAGAAACCCGACCTTCGCCGCTTCGGAGAAATCGTCGCCGCCTGGCTGAGGCAACTGGTATCGTTTGCCAAAGAACCTCCCGACTCAAAACAGTGGTCGGATTTTTATACGTTCTTCTTGTTCACCGTCTCCCTTTGGGAAGAGGACAAGACCGATGCTGGTAGACTTGCCCGTCAGATCGTACGGGAAATGGACAGTCTGTGGACCTTTCTCGATCACCATGGCGTCGAACCTACAAATAATCGCGCTGAGCGGGCCTTACGTTTTGGTGTGCTGTGGCGAAAACGCAGTCTGGGAACCCAAAGCGAAAAGGGTAATCGGTGGGTCGAGCGGATCTTGTCACTGAAAGAGACCTGCCGTTTAAATGAAAAGCCCACGTTCCCATTTCTCGTGGAATGTATTGCTTCCTACTTTCGTAATATAATGCCTGACCTTTCCTGGATTTGATTCATACGGGAATATCCCGTGAACGCGTACGCAAAAAGAAATCATCTATTTCAAGCTTCTCTTCGATATCAAGGTTGCCCGGAATGAAATCCAGAAAGTGCACTATACTGCGCACTCCGTAACGAAATTTGCTAATCGCTATGAAACGTAATAAAGCCCAAGGAACCATCTCAAGATATGGATACTTTTGTTTCAAAATGGATATGGAGAGGCAAATTTTATCAATGCGCCTATCCCTATTTTTTTTGGAAATGTCAAGCTGAGGAATCTCTACCACACCACCATTGACTCTTGATAATAAATCAACGAGCTTTTTTTCATCTTTCTGTATTCCATCAATCGCCATTTCCATGCTTTTGGCTGATTTCATGACGGGATGGTTCCTGATAACTGCCGCATGCGATTTGATTAACAGGATCGACTGACGGCTTGTTGGAGAGTGCCCACCCGTTCCGTACGACCTTAAATGGCTCCAAGGTGCTCTGATCCCATTACCAAAAGGAGATCTCGTCATACCAGATTGCCACAATCGGACATTAGTGGACGGGGTGAACCACCTGTTTTGCTGAGTTGGAGAGGTTTGTTTTTTTATCGACATCCCGGTTTATGGTCTTTAAAAAAACCGGTTAAAATCGGCACAGGGGGAGTGTTGTCTGAAAAATGGGTCAAAAAAAGGGTTGCAAAAATTCTGGTGCTCTCCAACACATTGCAATTATATGATCATATCAGACTTCTTTTAGACATCATGACTTTTGGCAAGTGCCACTCTTCCAATGTGATATCAAAAAAACCTGAACTGTTTTTGCCGATATAGCCCCATAGTAGAGGGACACAATACCCTGGTCAATTGTATTGATTTTTTTCTGGCTTCCACCATTGTGGACGGATAATAAGAAATCTTAACGGTGCTCTTCCGACTTCTCAACTTTGGACAAGACGTCCTACCCTGGGTCTTTTCCATTTTTTTAAATCGCAGGTCAGTTGTTCTGGAAAAGATTCTCTTGGCAGGCAAACTTGATCAGACGTCAGGAAGGCGCAAGAATGAAATTCATGAAGCAAAATCCCCAGATTTCATTTCCCACTTTCGGTTTCCACGATAAAACCCTTTTTTATTGATTTGATTGGATATTTTTATTTTCACACCTTTTTGCACCCATTTCCCCGCGTTTCCGGACTTTTTTTCCATGGTGACCATCACACAGATCCGCACCTCCACGCCACACAATCCCGCACAACCCAACGACTTCATGGCACATCCCACCCGATCCCAGCCAATCCCGCCTGGTTTCAAACCAAGTGCCAGATCACAAAATTGACGCTATGTTGCTCCCATAAAAAAAGCCCCCAAGATTGTGTCTTGGAGGCTTGAAGGATTTATGATCCTTTGCGATTCTGGCGCGCCTGGCAGGATTCGAACCTGCGACCTACGGATTCGTAGTCCGGCACTCTATCCAGCTGAGCTACAGGCGCTCAAAGTTGGACTGCTTCTTAAGCCAAACGGAGAAGCATGTCAATACATTCTTTAACCGGACGGTCACCTGAAAATCCGATATCTGTGTTCCGCTTCATACCCCGTTGCGGCATGACAACATTCGTACCCCTTTTCTTTCCGGCACTAACAATCCCTGATCTCGGGATTTCAACCAGACCCACACCCTTACGGTTTCATCCAGGCTTTGGGAACTTCACCTTAACAATGGTTCCCGGTTGGCCGCCAAATAGCTATTGATCAAAGCCCAAAAAACGATACACTGTGCTGCCATGGACCAGACTCACGAACACTTCATGCAGATGGCCATCGATCAGGCCCTTGCCGGCGCCCGGATGGAAGAAGTCCCGGTGGGCGCGGTGATCGTGGATGCCGACGGCCAGGTGATCGCCCGGGATCACAACCGGACCGTCAGCAGCTGCGATCCGACGGCCCACGCCGAGATCAACGTGCTGCGCGCCGCCGGCCGCCGGATACAAAATTATCGTTTGTTAAGCACAACCTTGTATGTTACGGTTGAACCTTGTGCCATGTGTATGGGCGCTATCGTCCACGCCCGGGTGAAAACGGTGGTTTTCGGGGCCTTCGATCCCAAATGGGGGGCCGCTGGAAGCCTTTACGACTTAGGGCAGGACATCCGGTTGAACCATCAAGTCGAAATCATACAGGGAATTTACCGGGACCGCTGCCGGGCGTTGATGCAGTCTTTTTTTCGCGACCGGCGCAAGCGCAGGTGAGACAGGCCGGGAGCGTCGGTGCCCCCTCTCTTCCGGTCCACATTATCAACGAAGGAGCATCAAGTGGCAAATATCGCAATTGTTGGAACCCAATGGGGCGATGAAGGAAAAGGGAAGATCGTGGATCTGCTGGCCGCCGACGCCGACGTGGTGGTGCGTTTTCAGGGCGGCAACAATGCCGGCCACACCATGGTGGTTGAGGGAGAACAATTCATCAGCCACCTGATCCCCTCGGGCATCCTGCAGAAAAAAATCTGCGGGATCGGCAACGGCGTTGTCGTGGATCCGGAGGTCCTGATCAGCGAAATCGATTACCTGGCCGCCAAAGGCATTGCCGCCGGACCGGAGATGCTCATGATCAGCGACAGGGCCCATGTCATCATGCCCTATCACAAGCTGGTGGACCATGGCCGTGAGAAAATGAAAGGCGACAAAAAGATCGGCACCACCGGCCGGGGCATCGGCCCCTGCTACGAAGACAAGGCCACCCGCCGCGGTGTCCGTTTCGTGGACCTGATCGATCCGGACGCCTTCCGGGAGCGGCTGGAATCCATCGTTCCCGAAAAGAATTTTTACCTTGACAAATTTCTCGAGACCGACACCGTCGATCTCGAATCCATCTACAGCCAGTACGCCCGATTCGCCGACCGGCTTCGGCCCTATGTCAAGAACGTTTCCGTGGCCTTGCAGGAGGCCGGCAAGGCCGGCCGGCAGATCCTGTTCGAAGGCGCCCAGGGCACCCACCTGGACATCGATCACGGCACCTACCCCTTTGTCACCTCCTCCAACACCGCCTCGGGCAATGCCTGCTGCGGCAGCGGCGTGGGCCCCAAGGACATCAACGGCGTGGTCGGCATCGTCAAGGCCTACACCACCCGCGTGGGCGCCGGACCATTTCCGTCCGAGCTTTTCGACGACATCGGGGACCGGATTCAAAAAACCGGTGACGAATTCGGTGCCACCACCGGGCGGCGGCGGCGCTGCGGCTGGCTGGATACGGTCATCCTTAACAATGCGGTACGGCTCAACGGCCTCACCGGCCTGGCCATCACCAAACTGGATGTGCTCAGTGAACTGGATGAACTGAAGGTCTGCACGGCCTATACCCTGGACGGCCGTCAGATCGACGACGTACCGGCCAACCTCAACCACCTGGCCGCCTGCGCGCCGGTGTACGAAACCCTGCCCGGCTGGCGTGAGGATATTCGCGGGGTGCGGCGATTCGAGGACCTGCCCGATCTGGCCCGACAATACCTGGCGCGCATCGAGTCCCTGACCGGGGTGCCGATCCAGATTGTTTCCGTGGGCCCGGGAAGAGATGAAACCATCATTTTGAACAACCCCTTCAACGGAAAAAAAAAGGCATCCTAAACGATATTCAACCTATTGACTTTTTACATGCCTTGACATACAAGCACCATCCATCGGGACATGGCTCAGTCTGGTAGAGCACAGCGTTCGGGACGCTGGGGTCGCAGGTTCAAATCCTGCTGTCCCGACCAATTCGATCCAAAGGGGTTACGATTGCCAATCGTGCCCCTTTTTTTATTTTCAACATCCAATGACCTTTTTTCCATAAGGAGACCCTCATGACCAGCCAACGCATCGGATGGATCGGAACCGGCGTAATGGGCCTATCCATGTGCAGCCACCTGCTGGAGGCCGGACACGGCCTGACCGTTTTTAACCGGACCCGCGACAAGGCCTCAACGCTTTTGGACAAGGGCGCCGTCTGGGCCGACACGCCCGGGGCCGTGGCCCGGGACAGTGACATCGTATTCACCATGGTCGGCTTCCCGGATGACGTCCGGGAAGTGATCCTGGGGGATGACGGTGTGCTGGCGGGAACCAGGCCGGGCGATACCCTGGTGGACATGACCACCTCCAGCCCTGACCTGGCCCGGACCATCTTCCAGGAGGGGGCCTCAAAAGGGGTCAACACCCTGGACGCACCGGTTTCCGGCGGGGACGTGGGGGCCCGTGAAGCCACCCTGGCGATCATGGTTGGCGGCGACCGTCCGGTGTTCGATGCGGTCAGGCCCCTTTTCGAGGTCCTGGGAAAAACCATCAGCCTGATGGGCGGGGCCGGTGCCGGACAGCATACCAAAATGACCAATCAGATCCTTATTGCCGGCACCATGATCGGCGTGGTGGAATCGCTCCTGTACTGCCGGCGGGCCGGTATGGATGCCCACCGGGTCATCGATGTGATCGGACAAGGGGCGGCCAGCTCGTGGTCCATCAACAACCTGGGGCGCAGAATTGCCGATGGGGATTTCGCCCCCGGCTTCTATGTCAAACACTTTGTCAAGGACATGGGCATCGCACTGGAGGAGGCCCGCCGCATGCGCCTGTCGCTGCCCGGGTTGGCCCTGGTGCACCAGTTTTATGTGTCGGCCATGGCCATGGGATGGGAAAACCTGGGCACCCAGGGGCTTTATCGGGTGCTGGACGCCATGAACCGGCAGCCAGGAATCTGAGGTCAGAATACGGAAGTCGGAGTTCGGCCCTCGGACATCAGACTTCGGACATCCGGTGTCAGCGGTCAACCAGATAGCGCAGGCACAGGGTGTTTTCGTCCAGCTGCCGGAATTCTTTCAGGTTAAGCTTCAGGTCCACGGCATCCGAAAAGACGCTGAGCCCGGTGCCGAACGCCAATGGGGAAACGGTCAGGATCAGTTCATCGATCAGGCCTTTGGCGGCAAACAGATGGTTGATCTTGGCGCCGCCCACCACCACGGCTTCCGTGTAGCCCTGGCCGGCCAGGCGATCAAGAACCTTCTCGGCAGGATCCTGGGTGAAGACCAGATCCTCCCGGTCGGACCGGCGATCGGCGTTGCGCGTCATGACCACGGTTTTACGTCCGGGAAGCACCCGCCCGATGGTGTCGAAGGTGGTCGACCCCATGATCATCACGCCGGCTTTTTTGGTAACCTGGACGTAAAGCCGCTTGTCGGCTTTTCCGGTCCAGTCGGGAAAATGATCGACGTCCCGCGCGATCTTTCCGTCTACGGTAATGGCAACCATCAGGCTGACATGCATGGCGGTATCGTCTCCGGTTTGAAATGGGTTTCAGGATGGGAAAATACTGGACGCCTCATAGCATAAAAGCCCGCCGTTTTAAACACGGACGAAAAAACCACGCCATTCCGGCCCGTTTTTTCAGGTTTCCTGGGAGAAGTTTTCCGGGCCGGCATTAAGTTTTTGAAGGCGTTGCCGATGAAGAAACCAACGGGGCATTGCTCCGTCGCCTTGTGGCAATCCGACATTTGATTCTGGTCAAAATCAATCGAAACCGGTATACTCAAATTTGATCCACTGAACTGACAGACCCCCTGAAGTGTCCGAGAAAGGTGTTCCATGAAAGTCGAATGTGAAAATTGCGATAAAGCCTTCGAGCTTCCCGACGACCGCCTGCCTACCGGCAAAAAGGTCTCTTTCCCCTGCCCCGGCTGCAAATCAAAAATCACGCTGGACCTGAGAGAAAAACCGGAACCCGTCACCGAGCAACCGGCTGCTGCGCCCGATGCATCCGAGGGGAAGGTGGTGTATACCCCCATTGCCGAAAAATCTTCCGACGAACTGGACGGCAGCGACCTGAAAAGAAAAATCCTGAACAGCATCAAAGACCTGCCGCCCATGCCCAAAATCATCTACAAGGCCCGCGAGGTCATGGCCGACGAACGATCCGGCTTTAAGGATATCGCCGAGGTGATCGAAACGGATCAGGCCATTGCAGCCAAGGTCCTGCAGGTGGCCAACTCCGCCTATTACGGGTTGTCCGGAATGGTTTCCTCCATCCACCAGGCCACCGTCGTTCTGGGCCACAAGACCCTGGAACAGCTCATCACCATGGTATCGGCCACCAGCCTGCTGGGAAGCCACCTCAAAGGGTATCGCATGGGATCCGGCACCCTGTGGCAGCACTCCCTGGCCGTGGCCCTGTGTTCACGGCTGATCGCCAAGGACCGCGCGCCGGCGCTGGAAAACGACGCCTTTTCCGTCGGCCTGATCCACGACGCAGGCAAACTGGCCCTGGATAAATATATCCTGGAACGCAAGCCCCAGGTGGATCAGGCACTCAACGCCGGCGTCACGTTTCTGGAAGTGGAAAAGCAGGTCCTCGGATTCGACCACACGGAGCTGGCCTCCGACCTGTGCACCAAATGGAAACTTCCGGAAAACCATGTCAGCGCCATGCGGTTTCACCACGATCCCGGTGCTTCCGGGGACAACCAGCTGGCCTATATCGTTCACACCGCCAATTTCATCGCCCAGCAAAGCGGCATCGGCAGCAGCATGGATGCGGCCCGGTATGAACTGGATCCGGAGGCACTGACATTTCTCTCCCTGGATGAAGAAGATTTGGAGCAATATACCGAAGCAACCCGTGAAGCGGTCAGCCAGATTACCGAAAGCATGGCCTGAGCGATTGGGACATGAAAGGGCTGTAAAACCTCAAAAGGAGTTGGTTGCATGACCGAAAATGGAAAAACCCTGACCACCGGTGAATTTTCTGAAATGACGGGAATCGCGGTTTCCACCATCACCAATATGCTGCGCAAGGGATTCCTCCGCGGTGAGAAACGCGGCGGGAAATGGGCCATCGAACCGGAGGAAATCAAAAATCCCGCGGTTCTGGCCAGGAAATCCCGTGCCGACGCACCCGGGGACCTCGGTCCGATTTTTGACACACCCGCTGCGGCCGGCCAAACATACGATGTAAAAACGTTTGCCCGGATGACCTATCTTACCGAAAAAGGGGTTCGCCGGTGGATCGCAGCCGGCCGGCTCTCCGGCTGCATCGATGCCGGCGGCAACACCATGGTGGATGCCGCCAACCTCGAGCGTTCCGAGCTCAAACACCTGATCAGAAGCTGACGCCAACAACGCCCACAGACCACCCGTATGCAGCCGTCGATGCGCCTTGAATCCGAACGTTAGATTCTTCGTCATCGGGTTCACGCCGGTTCCTTCCCCTCGCCTGAGGCCGAAACGCGGTTGACCACGGGGAACCGGTTTAAGCCGGTTCTGCGGGATATGCCTGCCAACGGTTTTCGGCGGCAACGGGCACCTGACCTGAAAAAGCCTCCCCGAATGGTATCACAGGGAGGCTTTCTGAAGTCCGGATCAATTTATCAGGCGGTCCTGATATGCGGATCAGGCGGTTGGTTCACCGATAAGACTCGTGTCTACCCGATGCGACTGGATTTTCTCCTTGTTTCTGATCAACTGTTTCTTGGCTTTGTCCACCACCAGGTCAATGGCTTCATTCCAGGCGCCGCTCTCTTCCTTGGCGTGGACTTCAAATCCCTTCCCGTTGAGGTTGACGTCCACGATTTTTCTCAGTTTCTCTTCCTGGAAAACCACATCGGCAGTTCCGGGATGGGGCATGATTTTTTCAAGTCGCGTGAGCTTTTCTTCGAGGTAGGTTTTCAGGTAGCCAGAGGAGTCTACGTTTTTAAAGGTGACCAAAATTTGCATAATACGTCCTCCTTTCGCGGTTGTCCGGTCCGTTCACCACCGTTGTGCAATCCCCTTGTCATGCTGGACCGACGGGGAGTGATAGGTGTCGTTATTTCGCTTTGGAAATGGTAACGACTGTCTTTTTTTACATCCACGGGAGATCAGCCGATGCACTGACCGCTTCTGACCTTCAGTCTATCATCGGCCGATAACCGAGACAATAAAATCCTTTGCTTTTTTCAAAATCGGCTGTTTTATTTTTACCTTCAGGTAGAGGTCGCCGGTCGGCCCGCCGTTCTTGCCGGGTGCCCCCATGCCGGAGAGCCGGATCTGCTGGCCCTCCCTGGTCCCGGAGGGGATGTTGACCACCAGCTTTTTTGACCGCCGGTGGTGGTGGTAGGGATAGGGCCCGCCGGTCCGGGCAAACTCCCTGCCCAGCCGGATGGTGTCGTGAATGTCCGTCCCCGCTTGCGGCAGGCTGACCCCGGTAACCTTTTGCAGCAGATACGTGGCCAGTTTGCCAACACCGGGAGGCGCCCCTCCCGCCATTGCTTTACCCCGTCGCTTACCGAATCCGCCGCGGTATATGAATCCTTTGCCGTGAAGGCCATGCTGCTTGAATTCAAATTGCTTGTACCCTGAACCGTAAAAGTCGCTGAATATGGAATCCACACCCCGAAGGCCGAACGAGCGGGCCATTTCCTCGAATATCTGGTGAACGTCAGAACCGTTGAAGATATCCTGCTCGGTATAGGCGTTTCGGAACTGACCGTATGCATTGTCGCCGAAACGATTTCGCATGCTGTCGTAATCTCGTCTTTTTTCAACATTGGAGAGCACCGCGTAGGCCTCATTGACCCGTTTCATCATCTCAGCAGTTTCCGGATTCTTATCATTGCGATCCGGGTGGTATTTAAAGGCCAGTTCCCGATAGGCCTCCTTGATTGTCCTGGCATCCGCTTCGCGATCGATCCCCAGTACCTCGTAGTAATCCTGTTGTGCCATGCGCCCCTGTTTTCCTGTTTTTGAATAATGTGAACACCCCGGTGCGTGTTAAGCCTAATATAGTCATGAATTGCCCGTTGGCGATGTCCAAAATCAGTCTGTCTGAAAAAACCGGCCGGCAGCAATTGCGACGCAAGGGAATAAGATCCGCTCAAGAATTTTGAAAAAAGGCCGATCATAAGGTTATCTCGGGCGTTGGAAAAAGATCGCCCGGTATGACAGCGGCAATCCCCGTGGTATTGATTCTGACAGGATCTTAACGGTGAAATTGAATCTCGTCACACTGGTCATCAGCCCGGCCATATTCGCGGTCACGCTGTGGGTTCGCCTGACACGGTTTTCAGGTGCCACCCCCCACGCCCGCTATTATCTGGCGGTTATCCTGACCATCAGCGCCATCCTCACGGTGATCACCCTGTATCGGTTGACCCGATCGCTCCGCAAGCCGCCGGTATCATCCACGTCTACTGCCAAAATGCCGTCCGGCCAGAAACGCGACCATTACCGCATGCAGTTTGACCGGCTGTCACATCCCGTTTTCATCGAGAAAATCAGTGAGAGCCAGCCGGGGCCCGCAGTCACCTGTGCCGTCAGGGATATCTCGGAAGCCGGTATCGGTCTGGGTTGCACGGGCATATATTCGCTCGGCCAGACGGTCCAGGGCGAAATCATCTTCGACAGTGGCCGAACGGCTCCGATAAACGGTGTGGTGGTTCGTGAAGAGGCCAACCGGACCTGCATCAGCCTTCACTGCACCATCGATCCCCCCTTGTTGATGGCTGAACAGCGCGAGCAGATACGATCTGAAAAGCCCTCCGGTCCGCGACCGGTTGTGAGCAGAACCGTCCTGGAAGAGACCGGCAGGCCCCTTCCCAGCCATTCCCCCAAAGGGGTCTGCCGGTTGAAACGGCATTGATCGGCCACCGTCTGTCCCCCCCTGTTTCATTCCGGTAAACCGGGCCACAGCGACCATCGGTTTCCCGCGCGGATGACGACGGCTGTCGATGCTGATGGAAAAAGGGCCCGGAAAAACATTTCCGGGCCCTTTGTATAATCGACCCGTGCGGGCCGCCAAGCTTCTTGCTGGTCTATAGTTGCCAGGGAGACGGCGTCCCGCCGGCAAAAGTGTCGGGCATCCTGAATTCACCGCTTTCAACCGTGAGCCGGACCAGACGGGACGTTTCTTCCATACCCATGGCGTTCATCATGGCAAAAGGCCCTTTGGGCCAGGCCAGTGCAGTGCAGATCCCCAGTTCCAGGTCTTTCATGGAAACGACGTTTTTTTCGATGAGATGGGTTGAAATGGTAAAAATGGATCCCAGCAGACGATCCTTGACGTCAGCGTGCAGGTCTTGGCCGGCCACCGGTCCGTCTTCAAGATTCCAGGGATTGCCGCTTTCGAACTGGGCCTTGAGCTGATCCGGCACCGCCGGATAGCCCACATCCGTGTCGGCAAGGTAGTCGTTCATAGAAACCGCGGCGTGGTAGCAGGTTCCCAGGCCGGATCCGTTCTGAACCCACATGATGCCGAAACGAACACCCAGCGCCCGTTGTGAAATATGCTCTAATGTGGCGGCGTTGTATGTATCCCCGTAAAAAGAATCCAGCATCATGTAGCTGGAAATGAATACCGGATTGATGGCAAAACCGGGAAAATCCTTCACGGCAATGGGGACCTTGCGGTTTTTTTCCGCAAAGGCCATCAGCAGGTCGAAGGTCTCGTCACTGGTTGCTTTCTGGCGGATCACCTCCACCAGCCGGTTGATGTTGGCAGGGAAGAAATAATGCAGACCGGCGGTGCGCGATGGATTGGAAACCGATGCCATCAGCCGTTCGATTAAAAAGGTGGAGGTGTTGCTGACCAGTATGGCGTCCGGACGGCACACCGCGTCCAGTTCCTTAAAAACCTGGATCTTCAGGTCCATTTTTTCCACTGCCGCCTCGATGACCAGATCACAGGGTGCCAGGTCCGCATAGCTGGCCGTTCCCGAGATCATTCCGGCGATCTGGTCCATCTCCTGGCGGGTCATCTTTCCTTTGGCGACCCGTTTTTCAAGCGAACCCGTGACCCATCGGTCGTACATGGAGCGGACCAGTTCTTCGTTCAGTTCCTTGTAGATGACCCGGTATCCGGACGATGCTGCGTTGAGCCCAATGGCCGCTCCCATAACGCCGAAGCCTACGATGCCTACGGTTTCAATCTTCGCCATCTCTCCTCCTTTTTCCTTGCGTCGACATGGTGGTGATCGCTGAAATTAATTTATTAAATTTGTTGCTTATGAATCGGGTGAGAACCGGTCTGGGGAAGTCGTCTTCTTTTATCTCACCCTTGCATCGCATGGTCAAGGCTATTTTGTGACTACAATAAAGCTATTTTATGCCGTGACTTCCGCAGAATCAGCATCCAGCCCCCTGTAACCCTGCCATGCAGCCTGTTCAGGACAAACCTGCAGGTCGGTGATCCTGCGCAGGAAGACCCCACGGAATGTTAAAAAAAGCGGTGTGGCCGCCTTGTATTGAACGGCCGGATGGCTATATTGGCGTTTGTCCCAAAAAACCGGGCGCAAACCTCAATTTCACGAAACGAGCAGATATGCCTTCTTTGGTATCAAACGAAAAACTTCGCAACATTGCCATCATCGCCCACGTCGACCACGGTAAAACGACCCTGGTGGATGCCATGTTCCGCCAGAGCGGCCTGTTTCGCCAGGGCCAGAAGGTGGACGAACGGGTCATGGACAGCATGGACCTGGAACGCGAACGCGGCATCACCATTGCCGCCAAAAATTGCTCCGTCGTTTATCGGGGCGTCAAAATCAACATCGTGGACACGCCGGGCCATGCCGATTTCGGCGGTGAAGTGGAGCGTGCCCTGTCCATGGTGGACGGCGCCATCCTGCTGGTGGACGCCTCCGAAGGCCCGTTGCCTCAGACCCGTTTCGTGCTGCAGAAAGCCCTGCAGTCCAAACTGAAAATTATCGTGGTGATCAACAAGGTGGACCGCAAGGACGCCCGATCGGAGGCGGTGCTGGATCAGGTGTATGATCTGCTCATCGATCTCGATGCCAGCGAGGACCAGCTGGAGTTCCCGCTGTTATACGCCATCGGCAGGGACGGCGTGGCCGGGACGTCACCGGACGACCTGGAAGAGGATCTCCACCTGCTGCTTGACGCTATTGTGGGGGAAATCCCGCCGCCCCGTTTTTCACCGGAAGCGCCCTTCCAGATGCTGGTATCCGACCTGGGGTATTCGGATTACCTGGGACGGCTGGCGGTGGGCCGGGTGGTGGGAGGCAGCGCCGAATCCCGGCATCGGCTGATCTGCATCGATGCCGGGGGCAACCAGCGCCCCTTGAAGGTCACCCGCCTGCAAATTTACGAAGGCATGGACATCACGCCGGTATCTGCCGTGAGCGCCGGTGAAATCGCCATCCTGTCCGGCATCGACGAAGTGACCATCGGCGACACCATCTGTACCGAGGATGCGCCTTTCGCCCTGCCCCGCATCACCGTGGACCCGCCCACGGTGTCCATGCTGTTCACCATCAACAACGGCCCCCTTGGCGGCAGGGAGGGGCAATATGTACAGTCGGCAAAAATCCGGGAACGCCTGCTCAAGGAGACCCTGCTCAACGTGGCCATCCAGGTGGAGACCAACGGGGACCGGGACTCCATGGTGGTCAAAGGCCGCGGCGAATTTCAGCTGGCCATCCTCATCGAGACCATGCGCCGGGAAGGCTACGAATTTTGTGTCGGCCGGCCTGAAGTGATCCTGAAACAGGAGGACGGGGTCGTCAAGGAGCCCATCGAACGGCTCTTCATCGACTGCGGTGAGGCCTTCATGGGCGTGGTGACCGAAAAGCTGTCCGTCCGTAAAGGCAAAATGATGAACCTTGCCAACACCGGCACGGGCCGGGTGCGCATCGAATTTTCAATCCCCTCCCGTGCCCTGATCGGCTACCGTGACGAATTCCTGACCGACACCCGGGGAACCGGCATCATGAACTCCTACTTCATGGGGTACGAACCCCACCGGGGCGATTTCCCCAGCCGCTTTACCGGATCCATCGTATCGGACCGGCAGGGGCATGCCGTGCCCTATGCCCTGTACAACCTGGAACCCCGGGGCCGGCTGTTCGTCCTGCCCGGCGAGCCGGTTTACGAGGGGATGGTGATTGGCGAGCACAACCGGGAGCGGGACATCAACGTCAATCCCACCAAAGAAAAGAAATTGACCAACATGCGGGCGTCCGGCAAGGATGACAACGTGATCCTGGCTCCCATCAAGCCCATGACCCTGGAGCAGGCCATCAATTTCATCCGGGACGACGAACGGGTGGAGATCACACCCAAATCCATCCGCCTGCGCAAGGTCACCCTGGGCGTCAAGGCCCGCTACGTTCAGCGCGGATCCAGGAAATAGATCGATCAGCGCGGGTTTTCGAAAAAGACGTAACTGGTCGCATAATCGGAGAACTCGAAATAGACCTTTCGCTCGCCCGGATCCTTGACCATGTTCAGGTTGGCATCCATGTACCCGTAGCCGAAGCGGTAGGGGCGCGGTTCATCGTCCGAGGTCCCGAAAGCCGTGGACAACTTGTCCACGTTGATGAAGCGGCGAACCAGTTTTTCGCCGGCGTAGACCTCCAGCACACCGTCCGTGCCGGTCCAGTTCTGTATGGATCGGCCGATCTTGTTCTGCGACTCCTGGGTGCATGCCGATACCGCCAGCACGGCAGCCAGCAAAAAGATGGTTTTCCATATTTTCATAAGGACCTCCCCGGGTCTGGAAAAGACTTCGTTATTCCTGTTCCGCTTCCTGATCCGCCACATGCAACGCCGCTCGCGTCGGTGGCGCAGCGCCATGGCCATCGCCGGCCTAAAAGGATTCGTTTCCTCCGCAGACCTTGAAGATGGCCTTGACTTGCCGGCAAAGGGTCGCGAATTGTTCGGGATAGAGGCTCTGTGCCCCATCACTTAAGGCCTGGTCCGGCTGATGGTGAACTTCTACCATAAGGCCGTGGGCGTTGGCGGCCACCGAGGCCCGGGAAAGGGGCAGCACCTGGTCCCGCCGGCCGGCGGCATGGCTGGGATCCACCACGATGGGCAGGTGGCTCTCTTTTTTGACCACCGGAATGGCGGACAGGTCCAGGGTGTTGCGGCTGTGGTGAACAAAGGTACGCACCCCCCGTTCACACAGGATCACCTGGTGGTTGCCCCGGGCCATGATGTATTCTGCGGCCATGAGCCACTCTTCGATGGTGGCGGCCATGCCCCGCTTGAGCAGAATGGGCCGGTAGGACTCCCCTGCCCGTTTGAGCAGGCTGAAATTCTGCATGTTGCGGGTGCCGATCTGGACCACATCGGCATAGTGTTCGACCAGGTCGAAGGTCTGGAAATCCATCACCTCGGTCACCACCGGCAGGCCGGTGGTCTCCCGCACCCTGGCCAGGATCCTGAGCCCCTCCTCCCCGAGTCCCTGGAAGGAATAGGGGGAGGTTCGCGGCTTGAAGGCGCCGCCCCGGAACAGGTGGGCACCGGCCTTTTTAACATGGGCGGCAATGGCCAGGGCCTGGACCTCACTTTCGATGGCGCAGGGACCGGCGATGAGCGTCATGTGCCCGTTGCCGATGATCGTCTCACCCACCGGTATCAGGGTATCCTCGGTTTTCGTCTCCCGGCTCACCAGTTTGTAGGGCTTGGTAATTGGCACCGCATCCTTGACCCCCGCCAAACCGATAAACAGGGCGGCATCCACGGGCCCCTGGTTGTTCAGCACGCCGATGGAGACGCGATCACCACCGGGAATGGGTCGGGCCGTGCATCCACGGGATTCAATGACCTTGACCACCTTTTCGATCTGTTCCGATGTCGCTGTTTTATCCATCACGACCAGCATGTTTGGACTCCTTTGGATTGGGGACCGAACCACGCGTCCTGGCCGGAAAAAAAAAGGCCCGGGTTTTCCCCGCGGCCCATTTAAACCAGAAACGGACCGCCGGATGGTGGCCCGTTGGTCCGTTTGCTTGTCATTGACGCCAGATGCGTCTTATGCAACAGGGATCCGGCAGGCACAGCCGACTGTTGTGCGCCACCACCAGAACCAACGTTTCCCTATCATCGTTAAATCCATCTTATTCTGCGTTTCCTGTTGCTTACTGCCTGAACGGATGCTTTGGATATGGCATCCATCACCCTTGTTGTCAACCGCTTTTTCCGATGGTGGATCAACGGCCGCCATGGCGCGATGTTGTTTTTTGGTCAGCGGATGAGAAATTCGACTTGACTTGCGTGGTGCGACGATTATTGTAATGGCCTTACCAACAAGGAGCAGGAAAATGCCGATCTTCGAGTACCAATGCAAGGCATGTTGCCATCAGTTCGAGCAACTGGTTTTCGCCTCGGATACCGAACCGCCGGTCTGCCCGGCGTGCAACTGCCATGATGTGGAAAAACTGATGTCCGCCGGCGCCGTCCGGCCCAACGGGATACCCTCCGGTTCCGGAGGATTCGCGCCCCCGCCCTGCAAGCCGTCGGCCGGTGGCTGAGGGATTTAATCCCGTGTTTCCGGTTCGGAAACGTCACCTGAATTCAATATAAGGCCCGCATTCATCCGGCGCCTGTTTCTTCCTGCCCGGGCAGATCGATTCCCATGGCCGACAGTTCGGACTCGACCAGCGGCGCCCAGCCCCGATTGGCCCTGGGGTTGGCCGGGCTGGGGTGGGTCATCCTGCCGATCGTCAGATTCGATCCCTTCAAGGCGGCGTGAATCCGTTTTTCGGCAAAGGCGCCGATTCCCACCACCCATTGCGGTTTTAATATGTCGATTGATTCCGCAAGCGCCCGGTCGCAAACCCGGAACAGGCGTTTTTTTTCAACCGCCGGCAGTTTGTCCGGGGTCCGGTTTCGCCCGCTGGCCTCCATGAACACCAGCGGGCAGTAATTGACGACAAAAAACCGCTCAAAAAAAGCGGCCGGGGTCCCGAATCGCTGTCGGGCCCATCCCCACAGCCGACTGCCGCTGACCTCCCGGCGCGTACAGGAGAATCCTGATATCGGCCGTTTGGGGTGGGGCGATGCCGGTGCGGCCACACGGGCCTCAATGCCCATCCAGCCCGTCACCATCTCCACGTCGCCAAAGGGCACGCCGGTCTGGGCCATGCCAAAGGGTCCGGGGTTCATCCCCACCAGCACCACGGGCCTGACAGTGCCGCCGAAACAGGCCACATAGCGATCATATCCACTGCGGGCGTAAATCAGCGGATTATACGTGTGGGTCACGGGTGCTGCGAACGTCAACCGGCTGAGACCGGCCACCAGCCGGTCGGCGATGGCCTGGTGGCCGGCCACCAGGCCATCGCCCGGGCGTGCCATCCTACTGGGAGACCTGCGCCATGGCATGGGCTTGATCGGTCATGGCTTTCTGCACGTCGGGGTCCATCATGAATTTCATGGTTTTCATCATGGTCGTCTGGACTTTCTGGCTCAGGTCCTCCATTCGTTTGGAAATCTTTTCCAGTTCTTTGGGGAAGTCCTTGCCCGAGGCAAGTTCGGGAAACTTCTCGTTCATTTCCTTGAGCCGGGGAGCCAGAGATTTCATTTTCCGGGTATAATCGTTCATGGCTTTGACAACGGCATCGGCGTTGTCCGCCTTATCCATCCGGGAGACATAATCTTCCATGGCATCGGCATAGTCGCTCAGCGTCCTGTCAACGTCATCGTATTTTCCGCCGCATGAAAGAATTGCTGTGGACAAGAGTGCCACCAACGCCGCCAGTAACGTCTTTTTCATGTCTGTCTGCTCCTTTCGATCCTGTGTCGGGTGAGAAGTTTACCACGTGAGAACGACTGACCACTGTCTGAAGCATCTTTGAGCGGAGTTACCTTAACCCAATCCGGTTGCAAACACAACCAGATGTCCGGCTGCCGGGCAGGGTGCTCAAAAAGTGGCCACGGTGAGATTTTTAATTGACTTTTCCAGTCGATGATGGTCCTACTTGCAGGTGTCGGCAGCATTACGTTTCTACTCGTCACCAATCGCATCTCCGATTGAACCCCACAGGTCCGTATGCCTAAACCCAAAAAACACGTATCTCCTCCGGCTTCAGGCACAAAGACGTTGAATGCCAAGCGCCTGGAGTCCGAAAACCGGAAACTGCGACAAAAAAATGAGGAATTGAAGCAAAAAAACGATGAGCTGGAACTGATCAACCGGGCGTTCTTATCCATCAATTCCAGCCTTGAACTGGATCGTGTGCTGTCAACCATCCTGGAGGCCATCCGCAGCCTGTTCGGCGTCGTCGGCAGTTCCATCTGGATCAAGGACCCGGAGACCGATGAGGTCGTCTGCCGGCAGGCAGCCGGTTTCCAGCGCAACATCGTCAAAAACTGGCGGCTGGAACCGGGTGAAGGCATTGCCGGATGGGTCAGCTCCTATGGTGAAAGCGTGGTTTTGCCGGACACACGGGAAGATATGCGACATTTCCGGGAGGTGGCCGACAAGATGAAGGTGGAACTGCGTTCCATCATCAGTGTGCCCATGCGGGTAAAAGGTGCGGTCATCGGCGCCCTACAGTTGGTGGACAAGCAGGTGGGCCGTTTTGATGAATCCCACGGGACCCTGCTTGAAGCATTGGCCGATGCGTCGGCCACAGCCATTGAGAACGCCCAGCTCTTCGAGCGGGCCAATCGTGAAATTGTCGAACGAAAACGAGCGCAAAGAAAGCTCAAAAAAAACGAGAAGGAATTAAAGGACAAGAGCACCGCATTGAAGGAGGTCAACACTGCATTGAATGTGCTCTTGAAAAACAGAGAGGAAGACCAGGTTCACATGGAAGATATCATCGTGGCCAATGTCAAGGACCTGGTAGTGCCGTTTCTGGAAAAACTGAGCCACAGCAAACTGGATGAAAAACAGGCCACTTACGTGAATATCATTCAATCCAACATTGCCAACATCGTATCCCCTTTTCTCAGACAGCTTCCCATGAAATTTTTCGATCTGACGCCCACGGAAATCCAGATCGCCGACTTGGTTCGCAAAGATAAAACGACCAAAGAGATCGCCCAGATCCTGAACGCATCGGCAAAAACCATAGAGGCCCACCGAAACCGCCTGCGTAAAAAACTGGGACTGACCAACCAGCGGATCCAGCTTCGCGACTACCTGATGACCCTGGTGTGAGGCCTCTGCCGGCGTCCGCAAACCCGAATGTTCCATATGGGGCTTAAGACATGCCCCACCCGATCCGATCACTTGCGATCCGTTGTTTTTCCCGACATTAAACGAATGCCTGCCATGGATGGCCGCCGGCGACGCCATTTACGGCCGCGGGTCATCATCTTCCCGGGCCGATCAGTTCCCGGATTTTTTCGACCAGCTCGATATTGGAAAACGGTTTGGTAATGTAGGCGTCGGCTCCCATGGCGAGGCCCTTGGCCATGTCGGCGTCCCGGTTTTTGGCCGTCAGGAAAATGACCCGGATGGATTCCCATTCGGCGCGCTGCCGGATCATCTGGTAGATCTCATATCCGTCAAGGTCGGGAAGCATGATGTCCAGAAGAATCAGGTCGGGCCGGATCACGGAAATTTTTTCGATGGCTTCCTTGCCGCTTTGGGCCAGTTTGGTCTCATAGCCTTCCTTTTCCATGAGAAATTGCAGCGGAACCAGAATACTCAATTCGTCATCGATAATCAGGATTTTCTTTCGATCCATGCGGCGGCCTCCAGAAACGGATAAAAGGTTCCGGCCATGTTCATACCAGTTCGGAAGGTCAATTGATGATCGTATAATGCGGTCCGGTGGAATATGTGCCAGTATAGTTTATTTTGGGCCGTTTCACAATCGCTTGTAAAAAGGGCCTGCCGATTCGGAATTTGCGCCGAACACGGCGTCTGAGGCGGACCCCTGTCACGCCACGGGCGCCTGATCGTTCACCACGCTGGCCACGACCTGGCGATACCGCACCAGAGAACCTGCTTTGCGTATACGTTTCAGTATCTTACGACCATCAGCAAACCCATCTGCAAAATAGCGCCAAAATCCCTTCATGCGGTCCAGAACATGGGCGGGGCCGGAAAACCGCCGGCCATATTCCGCCAGCAGGTCGTCGTGAAACCGGGCAAAACGGGAGATTTCGCGATGGCCCTGCCGGAATCCGCCCTGGATCATCTCCGCTAAAAACGGGTTGGCGATAAGGCCCCTGCCCAGCATCCAGCCGGACACGTCGGGGAATCGGGCTTCCAGTGCCTGAAAGAAGTCAAGGCTGTTGATGTCCCCGTTGTAGACCACGGGATGATTGATATGGTTCAGGCAGGTTTCGAAAGCCTTCAGATCGACCCCTCCCGTATACATCTGGACACCTGTGCGCGGATGGACGATCACCCGCGAAAGGGGATATCGATTGAACACGGGGATCAATTGGTCCATTTCGTCCGCTGAAAAACGTCCCAGACGGGTCTTGACAGATAGGCGGGCGTCAATTTGACCTATCGTTTTTTCGAGCATGCGGTCAATTTCGTCCGGATGGGGCAGCAGGCCGGAACCGCGCATTTTTTTAGCGACCATGGGGTATGGACACCCCAAATTCCAGTTGATTTCACGATAGCCCCGTCGAAACAGGGTGTTGGCCAGGCAGATGAATTCGTCCGGCTGATTGCTCAGGATCTGGGGCACCACCGGCATGATCCGATTGTCCTCTGGCACCAGATCCAGCAGGTGGGAAGCCTTGATGCGACGTCCTCTTATCGATGTAACAAAGGGCGCCACCGCCTCGGCCACACCCTTGAAATGGTGCTGGAAGGTGTTTCTGAATGCCGCATCGGTAAAGCCGCGCAGGGGGGCCAGAATCAGTTGTTTCATGATTCCGTCCTCCACGAAGCGGGTGCAGCCAGGCTGAGGTAGCAATCGTTTTCCGCAAACATCAGCCGCTTGGCCACCATACTTTCAAAAAACACGCGGATCTGTTCCCGGCTGTGGGCGGGAAAGGTTCCGGCCACCTGGGTGAGGGATCGCGGGATATGGCAGTATCGGTAGAGATCGGCTGAGATTCCCGTGAGCCGGTGCCTGGCGGTGGGTCGATCCGGGAAATGCTGATCGACCAGTAAAAACCGGCGGCCCTCCCGCAGGGACAGCGCCGGTCTGCCGCCGGTCTGTTGCTGCATGACGGCGTAGTCGTTATTCCACCGGCGCATTTCGGCTTCCACAGACCGCCATCGGACCTGCTGCCGTTTCTTGTCGCCGCGGTATCCCTGGATCATGAACCGGACCCGTGCAGCCACCGATTCCGGGAAAAGCTTTTTTAAATGCGGATGATTGAACACGGCCCGGATATGGAACCGCCGGGCAAACCGGTAGACCGGACTTTCCAGGCCCAGCCAGAAGCCGACGGGTTTCAGGGGGCGGTACCAGCGCGCGAATTCAAGCGCACGAAGGGTCTGGCTGACCTCGGTGTCATCGCTGCCAGGAAAGTGAAGCATCAGGTTGGAGGCGTTGACGATGCCCAGGGCTTCGCACTGCTTCATCAGGCACAGGTTGTCGATGGCACGAAGCCCCTTGTTCATCTTGGCCAGAAGCGAGGTGGACAGGGCCTCGATGCCCACCTGTACCGTATCCACACCGGCCTGCTGCATCTTGTGGAGCAGCGCCGGCGGGGTGTTGGCCCGCAATTCGGTAAAGATGGACAGGTCCCGGCCCAGGTCCCGGATGCCGTCGAATACGGCTCCGGCATGCTGGGGCGGAAAGGCGTTGTCGGCAAAGGCCAGGGAGAGCACCTGATGCCGCCGGACCAGGACGTCCACCTCCCGAACCACCTGGTCCGGCCGTTTGGTGCGATATCCCTGCCACTGAAGGTTCAGGTTGCAAAACGCACATCCCCTGAAACGGGACCGGACATCCGGACGGTGCCACCAGCATCCCCTGGAGGCCTCGAGGGGAAGTGTGGGAAAGAAGCGCTGCCGGGCGGCAAAACCGTTCAGCAGGCTGAAGTAGTCGTCGTAGTCCGGCACGGGCAACCGGTCCAGACGGCTGAGCTGGGAAAATCCATCTTTCCCGCCGGCCCTTTCCTTTAACGAGAAAACCCCTTGCGGAAGGGCCGCCACGGGCCGGCGTCCGGGATCCAGCAGGTGGCGCAAGAGTCCGGCCAGAGGGCGTTCCCCCTCCCCTACCACCAGGTAATCGATGGAAGGAAACAGGGTCAGCAGATCGGCCGAGCGTTCACCCGAAAAGGAAGACCCGCCCACCACCACCGGCAGGGACGGACAGATCGCCTTTATTCGCGAAATCAGGTAAAGCGACGCGGTGACCTGGCAAAAAGAGATCGAAAAACCGGCCAGGTCCAGTTCGGACCACGCGACCCGGCTGAGCCAGCTGTCGATGATCACCTTTACCTGCGTCACCAGCTGCTGAAAATCCCGGGGGGCACGATGCCCGCGCTTCAGGGTGCTGGTGTACAGGGATTCGGCCCGGTGGGCCCGATCCGGATACTGCAGGGCCGAAAAGACGGCTTCTGCACGCCAGACCCGGCGGGAGACGTCCTGGTATCGCTCGTATCCCAATTCGTTGGCCACCTGAAGAAAAAGGTGGCTGGCCTGGATTTGCAGACCGGGCAGGGTTGCGGCCAGGTAGGCTTTCAAGGCGCCCAGAGGCAGGGATGGACGGTTAAACAGGGGCCAGGGAGCGGAAACCAGAAGGACCCGTCCCCTGAAGCCCGCTGAAGCGCAGGCCTTGTTGCCGCCGGTCATCCTGCCAGACCGGATCGATGCTGCAGGCGCATGGCCCGCCGGTTGGCAGCCATCGTGACGCTATTGATCAGGTGTTTGAATTTAAACCACCGATATGAAAATGTATTTACGAATCCACAGATGCCTGCGTCAGCGGGCACCGGTTCGCCGACCCCGCCCAGGGTGACCAGGTGCATGCGGCCGGCCTTTACCACGATCGCCATGTTGGTTGCTATCAGGTCTGCATAGGGGGTTTCCGGGGCGATATACAGCCGGGTGACGCCGTTGCCCCATTGCCGTGAGAGCAGCCGGCCGACGACCGTTCCCCGATACAGCACGGCCGGGTCAAAGACATGCGGATCATCCGCGAACAATACCGCAACGCCGGCGGTGTTTCCGGCCGGATGCCCGGAACAGCCGCACACGGCAGCCACCGCTATCACCAGCAGACAGAAGGTCGTTTTTCTCATTATTCCCCCACAACACGAAATCGAGTGCCTTAAAGACGGGACGGTCCTGCCCCTTCAACGAACGATGAGCGGCGCTCCCTTTAACGGACCGCCTCGTTCATATGTAGTTCTTTTTTAAACGCTTTTCAACGGTTATTCCTCCCCTGAAGCCGGCTTTGTGATTTTTCGCTTGAAACCTGAAGGCGCCCCGCATAAATTATCCTGGACAGGCTCTCATTGCAGGGAAACTGAAACACAACCCCATGCTGGTACAATGACGAACAGGGGTCTAAAATTCTGTCCAAATGCCCTAACCTTCTGAAGCGATACGGTCAATTCCAATATGCAGATTAAAATTTCTATTCGCTGGGCGCTTATCGCCGGTTTTCTGGGCCTGATCTGGGGAACCCATCTGATCACCACGACCTCTTCCTACCTCACATCCCAGGACGTCCTGCGCCAGCATGCCCGGGATATCATGCAGAATATCGCCGAACTGGCCATGGAACAGTCCCAGCGCCATCTGCTCCATGCCCATGGTGCTGCCGCCCTGACCAGGCAGTTGCTGGCATCCAACGTGGTCGGCAGCCAGTCCGGCAAGGCCCACGCGCTGGAACGCTATCTCCATGAGCAACTCTCCGTCAACCCCCATTTTGCCGGCATTTATGTGGGGACGCCACAGGGAAATTTTTATGACGTCCGCCATTTTGATGCCAGGGCCAAAGGGGGCTTTCGCACCAAAGTGATCCTGAATACCGACCGGGACAAATCGGTCCGACTGGTTTACCGCGACCCCCTTTTCAACATGATTGAAACGGAAACCAGCGATTCCGACACCTACGATCCGAGGAAGCGGCCCTGGTATCAGAAAGCGGTTGCAGAAAACCGCATCGTCTGGACGGATCCCTATATTTTTTTCACCTCCCAGAAGCCCGGCATCACCATCGCCGGGCCCTTTTTCGGTCCGTCCGGGGAACTCATGGGGGTTGTCGGAGTGGATATCGAAATCGACCAGCTGTCGGTATTCATTGCCAACTTGAAGATCGGCAAGCACGGCAAGGCATTTATGCTCAACCGCAATGCCGACGTCGTGGCCTTCGGTGATCTGGACAAATTGAGCATCAGGGAAGCGTCACCAGACGGCATCGCCCGTCTGGTAAAAATCCATGAACTGGACGACCCGCACAGCCAGAAAGCCTTCGAAGCCGCACAAATTCAGACGGACCCATCGGGGATGCTGGTCATGGACGGGTCGCGATTTTCACGGTTCGACCACGAGGGCCATGTGTACCACGCCATGTTCTCGCCATTTTCAGACTCCCAGTGGCCCTGGATTATCGGTGTTTATCTCCCGGAGGACGATTACCTGGGCGACATCAAATCCAACCGCCTTTACAATATCCTGGTCACCATGGTCATCTCCCTGTTTGCCACCTTCATGGGGTTTCTCCTGGCCCGGGGGGTCATCCGGCCCATTGCGCTGCTGGGTCGCACTGCCAGGCAGATGAAAAAAGGCCAGTCCGCGCCCCTGCCGCAGTTGCACTCGGCCTATAAGGAGATTCAGGAAACCGCCAAGGCGTTTTCGGAGATGAAGACGGCCGTGGAGCGCAGCCAAAAAAAATATCAAGGCATTTTCAACAACATACAGGACGTCTACTACGAAGCTTCGCTCAATGGCGTCCTGATCGAAATCAGCCCGTCCATTGAAAAGATCTCTCAGTACCATCGACATGAACTGGTTGGGAAAAAGCTGCTCCAGATAAATTCCGATCCCGGAATGAGACAGAACATGGTTAAAACGCTCAAGGACCAGCGGCGCATCAACGACCATGAAGTGGTCTTCCAGGATAAGGACAGCCGGTTGAGACATTGCGCCCTGAACGCCATGATGCTGTATACCCGGTCGGGGAAACCCTATCGCATCATCGGATCCCTGCGTGACATCCACGACCGGAAAACGGCTGAACAGGAACTGTTGCGATACAAAAATCAGCTGGAAGCCCTGGTCAAGGAGCGCACCCTTGAACTGCAAAAAGCCAACGACGGCCTGATTGCCCAGGTCGAGCGGCGCAGAGCGACTGAAAAACAGCTTCGGGTCAGCGAGGAAAAATACCGAACGATTCTGGACACCATCGAAGAGGCCTATTTTGAGATGGACCACACCGGCACCCTGGTTTTTGTCAACGATGCCGCATGCCGGATCATGGGCTATGCCGTCGACGACCTCTCCGGCATGCATTTCAGGCATTTTTCTGCACACCAGTCCACAAGGGAAATCATCCAGGCCTTCAAAAAAATGGTACGGTCCGGCGTTCCGGTGAGGGTCCTCACCTATCCCGTGATCACCCGAAAGGGACGCACCAAAGTGCTGGAACTGAGTGCGACGCTCATGCGGCATCCCTCGGGTGCCGTCACCGGTTTTCGCGGGCTGGCCAGGGATGTAACGGCGAAAATCGCCGCACAAAAGGAGAAGGAAACCCTTCAGGGACAACTCAACCATGCCCAGCGCATGGAGGCGGTCGGCACACTGGCTGGAGGCATCGCTCACGATTTCAACAACCTGCTCATGGGCATTACGGGAAATGTCTCCCTGCTCACCGCCAAGATCGACGCGGTCAGCCCCCTGTCGGACTACCTGCGCGCCATCGAACAATGTGTGGAGAGCGGGGCCACCCTGACCCGCCAGCTGCTCGGATATGCCCGCGGGGGCAAGTACCAGGTTACGGCCGTCAATCTGAATGATACGGTCCAGCGGACCGCCGACATGTTCGGCCGCACCAAAAAAGAAATCAAGATCCGGGCCCGCTATCAGAATGATATCTGGACGGTGGATGCCGATCAGGGACAGATCGACCAGGTGCTGGTCAACCTTTACGTGAACGCCTGGCAGGCCATGACCGATGAGATGACCATGATCCTGTCGACGAGCAACGTTGTGTTGGATGCTGACTTCACCACCCCCTTCGGGATCAAGCCCGGACCCTTTGTCTCCGTCATGGTCCAGGATCATGGCAAGGGCATCGAACCGGACGTCATGAAGCGGATTTTCGAGCCTTTTTTCACCACAAAGAAAATGGGCCGCGGAACCGGCCTGGGCCTGGCCTCGGCATTCGGCATCATCAAAAACCACGGCGGCATCATCGATGTAAAAAGCCAGCCGGGCCGGGGGTCGACGTTCACGATTTACCTGCCGGCGGAATCCCGCCAGCCTGAACGGTTATCCCCTGCGGCCCCTTCCAGGCCGCGAAACGGCTCGGGCATGCTGCTGGTGGTGGATGACGAACCCTATATCCTGAAGGCCCTGACGGACATTCTTCAGGATCTGGGCTACCAGGTGATCACCGCTATTGACGGCCACCAGGCCATTGCCCGGTTCGAAGAGGAGAAAAACCGGATTGAAGGGGTGCTGCTGGATATGATCATGCCCGACCTGAGCGGTCGCCAGGTGCTGGAGCAATTGAAAAAGATCCGCCCGGACATCAAGGTGATCCTGTCCAGCGGATACAGCCTCAATGGCCTGGGAGAAGACGCACTGGGAATGGCCGGGGACGGATTTATCCAGAAACCGTATCAGATTGATCAACTGGCGGCCACCCTGGAAGCCGTTCTGAACGGCCGTGTCCGGCCGGATATCGCCTGACCCGGGCGCCGGGGCCGCCTGTGTACCCCGTCAACCGGCGTCACACGGGGTCTGCCGGCGCCTCATGGACCAGGTTCACGGTCAGGGGGATTACATGCATGGCACTGGAGATATCCCGGGTGCGGCCGAGGACCCACCCACCGCATCGTTTCCCGTTGGATATCCGTTCGTCGATCCGCCTGACGACACCGGCAATATCGATGACCGGATGCCGTAGGAATACGTCGGGCAGGCCGTGGGTCAGGTTGCAGGCCAGGCATCTCCCGGGGCGTTTTTTGAGTTGAAATTCGAAATCGATGCGGTCATCGGTTCCGTCGACAAAGGCAAGAGAGATATCATAGGCGCCTTCGGACGCGTCGCCCAGGAGGGCTTCGAAAAATCGATCGGCACGATCCGGCGGGAAAATGTCGGCCAGGACGTGGTTAGGGAAAAACGGTTCGAATGGTCGTACGGACATGGCTGGTTTTCCTCAACATCGGGCGTTTTCATTCATGACGCGGGTAGCCGGCGGCAGTTCAGCCTTCTTCGAGCACGGTTAACGTCCAGACCTCAGGATCATAACTGGCGTTGAGTTTCTCTTCGGCCCCGTCCGGCGTTTCTGTCCGCCAGGGCAACGGAAGCGGTCCCGAGCCTAAATCCTGGACCTCATAGGACCAGCCGTCCGCATATCGCTTCAGGACCAGCACCACTGATTCCTCCCGGGATCTGCCAATGGTCTGAACGTTAACTTTTTTGGCGGTCATCTCAATACCTCTTCTGCACTGGCGGATTTCAAAACGGATCCTCTACACCACCGCCGCTTAAAAATCAACCGCCCCCACGATCCGTGCAAACGGACCGGCCCTCGATCAAGACGGGGACCGGCCCTTCAGGTAGCGGCTGTCCAACCGGCGGTGGATTACCGGCAACGATGCCATCGGGGGGGGGGCAAAATCGAAAATGGTTTTTAAAAACCCTTCGGTGATCCGATAGGTCGCCCCCCACAGCAGCTCATCCCGGCCGTGGTGACGGTGGACAAAACAGGGCATGTCCCGATAGGGCATGTCCGGCTCACCGGGCGCAGGTGACCTGAACGACAGGCGATAGCGTGCATAATTGGCCGGTTCGAAGAACGTCGACAAAGGGATGCGGACGATCTTGGCCACCTCCCAGTTGGGGAAAAACCGGTGCTGGCGGTTCACCCATCCGGCCAGCGGGTAAATGGCACGCTTGAACATGACCAGGTGCTGGGCGGCCATGGGCCCCAGAAAACGGACCCCAAACGGATTGAGCCGCATCTCTTCCACCCCTTCCCGCAAACCGGCCGCCAGCAGGAGCGCCAGCTTGCGGAAATCAGACCTTCGGTAACGCCGCCACCATTTTCTGTGGGGCCAGCGGGCCAGCGGTGTTGCCGGAAGATTGAGCCCTCTGGCCAGCCAAAAATCCAGTGCCGGCGAGATGCCGCCGCCCGGGCAGCAAAGGTCGCCGGGTTGGGTAACCTGCTGGGAGCGTTTGTTCAGAATCAGGTACGGTTCACCGGTGGCCCCCTGGGTCAGCAGGAAAAGCACCGCGGAGATTCGCCGCAGGTCGCCATTGGTATTGAACGCGAGGGCTTCCGGAGACTGGCGATGAAGCCGTTGCTGAACGAGGCGGAGAAATGTCTCGGGAGACCGGGGAATCAAGGGCATGGCCCGTGTTGTGTCGGTGTTCGCGCTCATTTCACGACCCGCAGCCGGTAAGTGGTTCGCAACCGATCCCAGAGGTCGCGGATAATTACGGCGGCCGCGTCGGTGGCCGGCAGTTCCCACCGGCCGGAACGCCGGCGGCAGTCGGTTAAAAGCACACTGCCGGCAGCGAACAGATCAAAATGGCGATTGATGTATTCACCCAGCGAACCGTGCAGGGAAACCAGTTCTCCTGCAGCCATATTGGCGATGGTGGCCCGGTCCTTGAGAGACATTGCCTTCTCCAGATGATCGACCGCCTCGGCAATGCTTTCCACGGCGACACCCCGCTCAACCTTTCGATTCCGTTGGTTCTTCGCCTGCAACGGCGTGGTTATCCCGGGTTCCATCATACCAAGAAAAAAAGTCGCCTCCAGTATGCTGGCCACCCTTTCCGGCCTGGAATCCGCTTCCCCGTCCACGTGCAACACCTTGATCCGGTTTTCGGTGATCCACTCGGCCGCCCGCCGGGACGCGGTGAAACCCATTTCACGGGCAAGGTTTAAAACCAGCAGTGGCTTGTTCATGCGAAAAATGATTTTTTTGGTGGCTTCCAGTCGCAGGGATATCTTTTCTCCCTCGGCAAAATACAGGGTTCCGTGACCGGCGCCGACCGCTTTTTCGACGACATCGGAAACGCAGGCCCCGGGCAGCCGCTTCAGCCGATACTTTTCCGCCGCCGGTTCACCTTCCCGGCACCATCCGCCATAAGCCAACCCCAGCTTGATGGCGATGTCCAGGGCGGCGGCCGCAACACCGGTCTGCCCACTGGCTATAATTTTTTCTATCATCCGTCAGCGTCTCCATCCGCCGTGTCGAATCCGTTTCCATTTTTCGCTGCCGAAGGAAAAACAACCAGCCGCTGGCCGGGATGGATCACCCGTTTGATTCCGATACGATTCCAGATGAGCAGCGCGGCGAGGGGCACATCGAATTTTTGGGCGATACCGGAAAGGCTGTCACCTTTTTGGACCACGTAGATACGCTGGCTGCGCAGGGTGGTGTCCGCCTGGATACCGGCTGCCAGCCGAGCCTGAAATCCGTTTTCCCCATCGACGGGAATATGGACCATACGGGTCCCGGCTGCCAGGTAGTGTCCCCGCAGTTCCGGGTTCAGGTCCTTGATCGTTTTGAAATCGGTTCCCGCCGCGTCGGCGACCAGGCGCAGGGGCAGATCCTTGAAGGCATCGATGGATACGGCTGTAGAAGGTATCGGGGAATAGAAATCACTTCTGGCAAGCGTGAATCCATGTTTCTGCGGGGCTTCGATAATTCGTTTGATGGCCAGGATCCGAAAAACGAAACGCTGGGTTTCCAGGGGAAGGTAAAGCCGGTAGTAATCGGTGGTGCCCTGCTCCAGGATCTCCGCTTCAAGGCCTTCTTCACCCATATTGTAGGCAGCCAGGGAAAGGCTCCATGAACCGAAGCGCTCGAAAAGATCCTTGAGGTAGGCCATCGCCGCCGGCGTACTGAGATAGAGATTGCGGCGCTCGTCGAAATCCGAATCAACCACCAGCCCGTATTTCCTGGCGGTCTGGGGCATCAATTGCCATACACCCATGGCCCCTTTCGGGGAACCGGCATGCATCCTCAGTGCGCTTTCGGCAACAGCCAGATACTTGATATCGCCAGGAAGACCGTTTTTTTCTATCATTTGCTCGATAAAGGGAAAGTATCGCCGGGTTCTCTTGAGCCAGAGGATCACCTGGGGGCGATTGCCCATGGATACCAGCATCTCCTTTTCGAACCGTTCCACCACCAGGGGGTCTTCAACGGGTACCGGCTCCCCACACAGCCGAACCGGTGATTCCAGCACCAGTGCACCGAGCAGCCCGTCTGCACGATCATGAGCAGCGGTGATTCCGGCACAAAGCGCTGATCCGGAAAGCGAGAGCAGCAAAAAAATAACAAACCGCATGAATATCATCGCCTGTAAGGTTTCGTCACGGGTTTTGTGCAGCCACGAAGACCGATGGTTACCCCGACCAATAGACACTGAACCAGTCCCTACCATAATCAGTGTGGCCGATTTGTCACTTGCATACGGGCCCATGAGTTTCTATAGTCCACCAACGGATGACGAATTCGTGAAAGCCCCCCGAAGACCGGAGCCGCCATGGAAAGCCAATCGTATAAGCTGAACCTGCTGTTTCTGGATCGCATCGGCATTGTGGCCGATATCTCCAGACGCCTCGCCGACCGGTCCATGAACATCCTTTCCATGGAAGTTGAACGCAGGCAGCAACTGGCCGATGTATACCTGGCGGTCGCCCCGGTGCTGCAGGAAATGACCGCCGGGGAAATCCTCGAAACCCTGTCCGGCCTCGACGGGCTTCAGTCCATTCGTTTTATCAAGACCATGCCCAACGAAAACCGCCAGAATACGTTTCATACGGTGCTGGACAATGTCAGCGACGGCATCGTTTCCATCGATGCCAAAGGAAAAATTACCACCATCAACCAGTTGGCACGTACCATTCTCAACTGCCACCATCGCGATCTGATCGGACGGCGGATCGATCAGCTGGCGGCCATGGACGCCCACCTGCTTTCCTGCCTTGAGGGCAAATCCTATTCGCGCATCCGGCGCAGCGTGTCCACGAACAACGGGCAGTTCGAGTTTTTCACCAGTGCCCGACCGATTGCCGATTCGACCGGACGAATCATCGGTGCCGTTGAGATCATGAAAGACATGAAAGAGATCAAAGCCCTGGTTGAAGAAGTCTCCCAGCCGGAAAACGTCTCCTTCGATGCGTTTGTGGGAAACACACCGTCGGTTATACAGGCCATTTCTTTTGCCCGTAAAATCGCGCCGACCCCCTCCATCGTATCCATTCGCGGCCAAAGTGGCACCGGCAAGGAACTTTTCGCCAGGGCAATCCATGCCGAAAGCGGCCGGACCGGTGCGTTTATTCCCGTCAATTGCGCTGCCATCCCCGACGCACTCCTGGAAAGCGAATTGTTCGGCTACGAGAGCGGCGCCTTTACCGGTGCACAAAAAAGCGGCCGCGCCGGCCTGTTCGAGCAGGCCGGCGGCGGAACGCTTTTCCTTGACGAAATCGCCGATCTTCCGCCGGGTCCACAGGCCAAAATCCTGCGGGCCATCCAGGAAAAGCGCGTCAGGCGAATCGGGGGGCGATCGGAAATCGAAGTGGATGCACGCATTATCACCGCCACCAACCGGAATCTGGAACGGCTGGTGGAATCCGGAGACTTCAGGCAGGATCTGTATTACCGCATCAATGTGCTGCCCATCCACTTGCCGCCCTTGAATGCCCGGACCGAAGACATCCGGGCGTTGGCGGACCATTTTCTCTTTCAGATCAACTGCAGGCTGGGCAGCGATCTGCAACACCTCTCATCCGGTGCACTGGAAAAGCTGGTTCACCACAGCTGGCCGGGGAATGTCCGCGAGCTGAAAAACGTAATCGAACGGGCCGCCATTTTGTGCGACACCAAGAAAATCGGTGTTGAATCGATCCTGTTCAGTTTCGACCTGGCCGCCCCGGCACCTTCCGGGAACAGAACCGCCAAACCGGCAAACGATGGAGGTCCGCTCACCCTCCAACTGGACGCACTGGAACGGCGGATTGTCGTCAATGCGCTCAAAACGGCCAGAAGCATCCGCCAGGCCGCCGGTCGCCTGGGCGTTTCCCACACCACCTTGCGAAACAAGATCAAAAAGCACCGGCTGCCGCCACTCGCCTCCCTTTCACGGGTGAAATGACCCGGGACCGGTCGTCATTCCAGATTCAACCAACTGCAGATCAGGCTTTTCACCTCGGATTTATCCATCTTTTCACCCGAGACCGAAACCAGCCCCAGGCGAAGGGAAATCCGCTCATCGTCACCCCAGGGCCACCAGGCGGCGTAAAGCACCACGCCTTGAAAAGGATCCATGGTGAACACTTTCTGGCCCGGTACGACACCGAATCCAGCCTGAAAAAAATCACGGATGGGGGCCTCGGCATCGTTGATGGTGGCAAAATCCCATTTGTGTGAAAATTCAAGCGTCAACGGGAGTTCGACCATGATTTCATCTTTCCGGTCAATCACCGTCAGCGCCAGGTTGAACTCCTTGTCCCACCGCCACGGGCAGTCTTCAGGAATATTGAGGCTGATGCGTTGGCAGATGGTTTCCAGATCGTCCAGGTCAGTGCGTGGCATGGGTTTCCTTTTCTGTGCAGGATGGTGGCCAAGGGAAGGTACTCCTGACGGGGTTCAGTCGCCTTGACGGGTGCCGTTTCCTCGTTTTTCGATCAATTATAAATCAACCCACGACCTTATGGCAAGGGCCGTGAGAATAACGGCCCGTATGGACAGGGTCACCCCGTTTGGGATTTCAGCATGCAATGGCAAAATTGCCCCGGGCCGTCATTGCAGCGTTGTCGACATGTCAACGGGAGTTGCGGAAAGGGTTTTCAGCAGGACCCCCGGTTCGACCTCGACCAGAAAGCCCCGTTTTCCGCCGTTGATAAAAATCGTTTTCATCTTCAGCACGGTGGCCTGGACATAGACGGGCAACGCCTGGCGGGTGCCGAAGGGACTGATGCCCCCCACCTGGTAGCCGGTGCACCGCAAGGCGCTTTGCGGCGTTACCGGAACCACCTTTTTCGACCCGATGAACCGGGCCAGCCGCCTCGTGGAAACCGCCCGGTCACCATGCATGAGGGCGAGCAGGGGCGCCCCACCGCCGGTTTCCATCACCAGCGTCTTGACGACACGCCCTTCGGGAACCTGCAGTTCCGAAGCGGCCTGCCGGGCCCCGCCATGATCGGCATAGCTGTAAAGAAAGGGTTTGAAATCGACCTGTTTCGACCGCAAAAACCGAACGGCCCGGGTAACGGGGAATCTGAGCTTGGCCACGGACACGATCCTTTCCAGGCATGCCGGATTTTTTATCAGGACGGGGTCCGGCTGCCATTTATCCAAAAACCGGTTGACACCGATGGCCTTTTATATCAAGTTGCTATCTATTTTCATAGGCTGGTGCACCGGCTGGTGATCTTAAGCTTTTCTGCATCGGATCTATGAATATACGCGATTATTTCCCCGATGTTCAATGTCAATTTGTCATGTTATGGCAGAATACAAAGGAGCGCCGATGAAATCTGTTCGCCTGTTCGTTTTGAGCCTGGTCGTCATCGTGATTGGAACAACCGCCATGTTTCCTGCTGTCGTCGTGGCAAAACCGATCCATCTGACATACAGCATATTTTTTCCCCCCACCCATGGCCAGTGCCTGGCAGGCATGGAATGGGCCAGGGAAATCGAACGCCTGACGGACGGCAAGGTCAAAATCACCGTATTTCCGGGCGGGACCCTCACCAAGGCCAACCAGTGCTACGACGGCGTCGTCAAGGGCATTTCGGATATCGGCATGTCCTGCTTCGCCTACACCCGGGGGCGTTTCCCGGTCATGGAGGCCCTCGACCTTCCCCTGGGCTACCCCAGCGGCCTGGCCGCCACCCGGACCGCCAATGCCTTTTACGAAACATTCAAACCGGCTGAACTGGATGACGTCAAAGTGCTTTACCTGCACGCCCACGGCCCCGGGCTGCTGCACACCCGCAAACCGGTCAGCACCCTGGCCGACCTGCAGAACATGAAGATCAGGTCCACCGGGCTCAGCGCCAAAGTGGTCGAGGCCCTGGGCGCCGTTCCCGTGGCCATGCCCCAGGGCGATACTTATGAATCCCTGCAAAAGGGCGTGGTAGAAGGCACCTTCGGCCCGATCGAGGTGCTCAAGGGGTGGCGCCAGGCAGAAGTGGTCAAATACACCACGGACTGTAACGGTGTGGGATACACGACGGCCATGTTTGTGGTGATGAACAAGGCCAAATGGAATCAGCTGAGCCCGGAAGTCCGGGACATCTTCGAAGCGACCAGCCGCAAGTGGATCGATGTTCACGGGAAGCGATGGGACCAGGGCGACCAGGAAGGGCGCACGTATGCCACCAGCCTGGGCAACGAGATCCTGCAGATGGACAACGATGAAACCCTCCGCTGGAAAGAAAAAGTGCGCCCCATCATTGACGCCTACATTTCAGGGGCGGACGCCAAAAATCTGGATGGACGGAAAACGGTCCAGATGCTCACCGGCGCTATCGACGGCCTAAAATAATCGGGAGCGATGCATTGAATCGGATTGAACGCCTGGTTGGCCGACTGGCCTCGTTTTTCAACGGCATTGCCGCCGCCGCTGTGGTGGGGATGATGGCGCTGACCTGCCTGGATGTGGTATTGCGCTTTTTTCGTCACCCCATTCCCGGCACTTACGAAATCGTGGGTATGCTGGGCGCCGTCTTCGTTTCTTTTTCCCTGGCCCGCACTTCCGTCGACCACGGGCACATCGCCGTCGATTTTTTGGTACAGCGTTTCCCCAAACGGCTGCAGCATGCCGTTGAAGCCATCAATGCCGGCATCTGCGCACTGCTGTTCACCGTTCTGGGTCGCCAGTGCCTGCTGTACTCGCGCGATCTGAAGGCCAGCGGCGAGGTGTCCATGACACTGCAGATGCCTATCCACCCGTTCGTTCTCGGCATCGCCATCGGATGTGCCATGCTGAGTGTGGTGCTATACGTCCATTGTGCGTCATGGTCGCTGAAAACTTTCAGGACGCCCGTTTAGACCAACGTTGAGGGATACCCAAAGCCATAACACAGTAAGGAATTGTCGATGAGTCCCACTATGGCCGGCATCGCCGGCCTCATTTTGTTGTTTGTCCTGATCTTTACCAAAATGCCCGTTGGTTTTCTAATGGCCCTTCTGGGCGTGGCCGGTTTTGGTTATATCGTCACCGTGGACGCGGCCCTCAACCTAATGGCCAAAGATCTGTTCGATGTCTTCGGTTCTTATAACCTGACCGTCATTCCGCTGTTTATCCTGATGGGCCAGATCGCCTTTCATTCGGGGATCAGCAGCCGGCTGTTCAAGGTGGCCTACACGTTCATCGGCCACTGGCCCGGCGGCATGGCCGTGGCCACGCTGGGTGCCTGCACGGGTTTTTCGGCCATCTGCGGGTCCACCAACGCCACCGCCGCCACCATGGCCGCCGTCACTCTGCCGGAAATGAAAAAATACAACTACCAGGACAGTCTGGCCACCGGCGTCGTGGCCGCCGGTGGCAGCCTGGGCATCCTGATCCCGCCCAGCGTCATTTTCATCATTTACGGCATCATGACCGAGCAGTCCATCGGCAAGCTGTTCATGGCCGGCATCGTGCCCGGCGTCATGCTCACCGGGCTGTTTATCCTGGCCGTGGTCGTCTGGGCCACCCTGCGGCCGGAAGTAGCCCCCCGGGGACCCCGTACCACCTTGAAGGAGAAGCTGGCATCCCTGGCCGGTCTGGTGGAAACCCTGATCCTGTTTGCCCTTGTCATGGGCGGTCTCTTCTTCGGCATCTTCACGCCGACGGAAGCCGGCGCCATTGGTGCCATGGGGACCCTGATCATCGCCACTGCGCGTAGAAACATCACCGTAAAAGGCTTCATCCAGGCACTTTTTGAAACCACCCGTATATCCTGCATGGTCCTGGTGATCGTGGCCGGCGCCACCATTTTCGGCCATTTTCTGGCCATCACCCGGATCCCTTTCGATGTGGCCAGCTGGGTGACCGGCTTCAACCTGCCGCCTTATCTCATCATGGCCCTGATTATCGGCGTCTACCTGGTGGGAGGCTGTTTTATCGATGCCCTGGCCTTTATCATGCTGACCGTGCCCATCTTTTATCCGGTCATCATCTCAATGGGTTACGACCCCATGTGGTTCGGCGTCATTATCGTTCTGGTCACCCAGATCGGGGTCATCACCCCGCCGGTGGGCGTCAATGTCTATGTGGTCTCCGGCGTGGCGCGGACCGTCCCCCTGGAGGTCATTTTCAAAGGGGTCATACCCTTGCTGGTCGCTCTGGTTGCGGGGGTGGCGCTGATGATCCCCTTTCCCCAGATCGCCCTGTTCCTGCCCGGGTTGATGAAATAACGGCAAGCGTTCACAGGGTACCGCATCTGCTCCGTTGCCGGGCTTTTGAAGTACAAGCAGCGCGCCTGCATGCCCGCCGCCTTGCATCTGCGGCACCGTGTAAACGCCTGCCGTTTGGTGTTTTCAACACGTTGATCGCTTCAACCCCGCAAACGCTTACAGATAAAGCCCCGTTGAAACGTAAAAACCGCACATCCCGTGGAGGGGCCGTGCGGTTTTCTTTTCGGAAAGGGTCTGTTGACTGGAACTGTTTATTGAAACAGTTTGCTGATCCGTCCCGATTCCCGGTTCTGGAAGATCAACTCGCCGGGCTGGACCTCCCTGCTGAAATCAATCTTGCCGTGGGAAATGCCGCCGGGCTCCAGGACGCTGTCCAGGCTGTCGCTGATCTCACACCTGGCCGGGTTGCGGTCACTGTCCAAAAGGGTGAAATAGTCGGGGTGGGTGGTGATAATCTGCTGGCTCACGTTTTTCACCCATACGTAGAGGGATCCGCTGCCCATGTCGTGCACGGCCATCTCGGCAGTGCCGTTGCCGGTATAATGCCGCAGCTGCTTATTGCGTGTATCCCGGGCCTGTTCCCATTCACGCCGCTGCCTTTCTTTGGCCTTGCGGGCGGCGCGATCCTGCCGCGCTTTTTTTTGCCGGACCAGCCGTTCTTCGTAAAAGGCCACTTTTTTCTGGTATCGGGAATTATCCGGATCCAGATCCCTTAACTGGCGATATAACTTCAGGTTCAACGCGGCATTGGAGACGGGTACGGGTTTCACTTTTTTTTCGAGGGCGGCGATTTTATCCCGGCGTTCGGTTTCCGCCCGTTGCCGGGCCAATTCGGCCATTTTCGCTTCCCGCCGGGCTTTTTCTGCAATCTCTGCCTGTCGTTGGCGTTCTTCTTCCTCCCGGGTCCACTGATCGGTCAAATCATTTCCGACCTCGACCACCTTCCCGTTCTCGAAAGCGATCGGTGTGCACAGCGCGGTCAAGGGCGTTGTCCCGTCGGCCTTGCCGGTTTTGGTCTGGTAAAAGACCACGAAGCGGCGGTCGTTGATATCGTTTCTGAGATCGGGGGGGCCCATGGTTTCAAAAACGGCCGCCTGGGTGTCGCCCGGCTCTATCCGACCCAGCGCGTCGATATTTTTTTGAATGTCCAGATGGACACAGCCCGTCATCACAACGGCTGCGATGAAAACGATCACCCTGATTCGCATTGCAACGGTCTCCTTGGTCCATAAAGCGGGCATCATGGCTACACGTCCTGCTGTTTTCGTCCTGCAATGGGTTTTGCAAACTGAATTTCGGAATCCCAGGGGAACAGGATCCAGGTATCCTGGCTGACCTCGGTCATAAAGGTGTCCACCAGGGGGCGTCCGGCCGGCTTGGCGTATACGGTGGCAAAATGAGCCTTGGGAATCATTTCGCGGACCAGCCTGGCCGTCTTGCCGGTATCCACCAGATCATCGATCAGCAGCCAGCCGTCCCCGTCCCCGGAGGTGGCTTTGAGCACCTGGATCTGTCCCCGACGCCGCCCAGCGTAACTGGCAATGCAGACGGTGTCAACCAGGCGGATATCCAGTTCCCTGGCAATGATGGCGGCCGGAACCAGCCCGCCACGGGTAATGGCAATGATGCCCTGCCAGGGACCCAGTTCAATCAGGCGCCATGAGAGCGCCCTTGCGTCCCGTTGCAGTTGTTCCCACGAAATGGGATAGGTTCGATTATACGTGTCTTTGTTGGTGGTGGTCATCGGATCTGAAGGCTGCCTCTTCTGACGAGATTTCGATCGAGCGGGGTTCCCTCCCACGCGTGTGACATGACCATGATCAGATCGTCACGGTCTATTTCCTCGGGATTGTAAAAAATGGAGCCGTCCCCCATGGCTTTATCCGCAATGTCGTTCAACTTTTCCACCGGCACGCTGGCGTTGCCGTCCGGCCCCGTAATTTCCTTGAAAAAACGGGCGTGCCGCCCGCCGGTCTGCTGATGAAGGCGCTGGTTCAACTGCCGTATGACAGCAACGAGCTGCTGCGCACGAAGATGGGCCGGGGTGCGCGCATAAGTCTGCACCCCGGCCAGGGGAAGCAACAGCTGAGCGGCCAGATGGCTGTTTTTATGCATGTTGTACTCCAGACCATAGGGCAGCAAAATGGCCATGCAGGCGCCATGTGGCACACCGCATACCGCTCCCACCGAATGGCCCAGCGTGTGGACCATGCCGACCATGGCATTGGAGAAAGCCACCCCGGCAAGGTTGGCCCCCACGGCCAGCGCCAGTCGGCCATCGGCATCGTCCGGCTCCTTTATCACACTCATTAAATTTTGACCAATCAATTCAACGGCCATCAGGGCGTGGGCATCGCTTACCGGATTCTTGGCCAGGCAGGTGTAGGCCTCGATGGCATGGGTCAGTGCATCCATGGCCGTGGCCGCCGTAACAGCCGGCGGCAGCGTCAGGGTCATGCGCGGATCCAGGACGGCCGCATCGGGCAGCAGGAAATAGGAAGTGAAAAGCATTTTCAAATTTCGCTCATGGTCGGCAATCACCGCCACCAGCGTAACCTCGGAGCCGGTGCCGGCGGTGGTCGGAACAGCCACCAGCGGTTTCAGCGGCCGCGTCAGCCTGCCGGCACCGGAAAACTGCATCAGGTCATCGGCATCTTCAGATACGATGATATTCACACCTTTGGCCGTATCCATCACCGAACCGCCTCCCACGGCCACAATGGCATCACAGCCCTTTTCCCGGTACACAGCGGCAAGGCGGTGAACGGCTTTCAGGTCGGAATCCGGGGGAACGTCGTCTTCCACGGCTCCGATGTGGATGCCCGGGGTGATGGCGTCCGAAACGATATCCACCAGCCCGGCCGCAGCAACCCCCTTGTCCGTGATGATCATGGGGCGCCTGGCACCCAGCCGTTGAACCAGTCGGGGTATCTTTTCCAAGGCCTGGTGGCCGGCGACGGTGTTAACGGGGCAGAAAAATTCGTAGTAGCCCGGGAAATGCATGGTCAGCTCCTGTGAAAGAGAGTCGTTAAATTCAGCCTGCGGCCGGCCGCGTCATCCGGTCATGACGCCCTCACCCGCCCGGGCGGTTTCGATAATGCGTTCCAGGCAATCATCGATGCGGCCGCGTTCGCCCCGGGAGCGGGCACGCTGGATCTGTTCTTCCGTCAATCCGGCCTGATCCAGGGACGCTGGAATCTTCGAATCCAGACGGGCGTTGAGGCCATCGAAAAACTCCCACAGCAGGGCAATGGTGCGCGGCGTTTTCAAGTCGGGCGCTGTCATCGCGAAAAGGTCCGTGCCCACCATGGGGTAGAGCAGCTGGCCCACTTGATCCGAACCGGTGTTTCCGGCCTCTGCCAACAGATACGGCAGCAGCATGGCCATCAAAAATCCCCGGGGAGGTCCCCCCGGTTCGTTCAGCCCGAGAGCCAGGGTGTGGCAAATCCCCGGCGATACGGCAGAAAACGCGCAACCTGCGGCCACCTGTCCGTTGACCACCGCACAGAGGCTTTTTTTACGCTCGGTTTTTCCCAGGGCCGGGGGCAGGTATTGGGTTATCAGGCCGATAGCCGTGTGGGCATATGCGCGGCACATCGGTCCGGCAGCGTCATCCAGAAAGGCCTCCACGGCGTGGACCAGCGCAATCAGCGCCCCATCGGCGACCTCCCGGCTGTCTTGCCCGTCCATCATCGCCGGGTCGATAAACGCCGCGGCTGGAATCAGCCGCCGGGAACACAGACGGCGGCTGCCGTCGCTGGCATAGCCTGTCGCTTCGTCGCCGTTTCCGCCGGGCGTGGCAACCATCATCAACGGCCGCAGCGGCCCCGGGTCCGCATCGTTTCTCTCCTGGCCAGCGGCATCCCCGCCGTCCCCCGCCGAAACGATCAGGTTCAGGCATTTGGCCGTATCCACCACCGAACCGCTGCCCACGGCAACGACGCTGTCACAGCCGCCGTCACGGTACATCCGCGCCAGTAAGGATATCATCTCCGGGTCCGGTTCGCCGCTCAACCGGTCGTAAACGCCCAGCGTCAATCCGGATGTTTTGAATGCATCGACCACCGTTTTGACCCGTTTTTTACCAACCCGGTCACGGTTGGCCAGTATCAGTGGTGCGCTGGCGCCGACCGCGGACAGTTCGACGGGCAGGTGGGCCAGTGAATGGCGGCCACAGTTGATTTTCAATGGGCAGGAAAAGGAAAATTCACCGGGTAGCTGCATCGTATTCTCCTTGATAAAAACAGCGCCGCGATTCACGGCCATGGCTTAAAAGCCTGCAACCGTCCGCAGGTATATCAGAAGCCGACCCCCATATTTGCGCAGGGGCGGCCATCGGGGGTATCGCCTTACCGCCAGTGAAGCCAGCAACCGGGGCAGAAGAAACACCTCCACCATATCCAGAATGCGAACCACCGTGCAGGCGGCGGGGATATCCCCATCCACGATCATCCGGTCCCTGGCCACGGCCGTAACCGTGGATTCCTGAAAGGTGAAAAGCAGGATCGCCGCCTCGATGTTCTTAATGGTCAGCCTCAGGTCGACGAAGCGTTCTCCCGGGTCGCCGCCCAGGTATTTCACCTGGCCTGCCCGGTTTTTGCCCACCACCATGGCCGGGCCCTGTGGTGCAACGGCCAGGGCGAAGGTAAATCCGTCCGGAATGGTGTCGAAGGCGCGCCGAACCTCCCGATCCACCCGGGAGGCAGCCTGGATGGCGCGCCCGACGGCCAGGAGCATGATGGCCAGGTAGGCCCGTTTGAAAGGCTTGCCGCCGGGTGACACCATCCTGAAATGGCCCATGCGCGGGTCCGTGGCGATTTGGCTTTTGGCGTCGATACCCAGGCCACGGCATGTTTTCGGGGTGGGAATGCCCTGGGCATCATATCCCCGCACCCGGTAATAGGCATCGAGCATCGGCTGCAGGGGAACCGTTCGTTTTCGGGTGTCGCATCCCCGCCCTTCGACCAGAAAGCGCCTGGGCAGGATATCGTCTTTCCGGGAAATGCCCTCTCCGGTGTTCATGATGCGCTCGAGCACATGGATCCGCGCGCCGGCCCTGAGCATCTGCCACTGGTTCAGCCGGAGTCCCGTCACCGATCGCCAGAGTTTGGAAAAAATGCTGACGTCCATGAGCATGATGGCCACTCCCGGCAGGTACTGCATCGTCAGGCCGAGCAACCATTTGGGGGTGTATTTCACGATGGGGGGCTCCAGCACATAGGCGTAGGCGGTAAACTGGCAGGTGTGCAGGGAGTTGACCGCCGCGTACAGGTTCTCAAAAAACTTGACGAAGCGGGCTTTGGCGCGGACGGTATAGGGATTGAGAAAACCAAAGGTCACTTCGAGGGCAAAGGTGGTGGCCGACAGATGACAGGCGCCCCGGTTGGCCACCGCATAGGCCAGCCCCTGGCCCCAGGATCCCCTTGGGTCGTAGGCAGGCATCTCCAGCCCCTTGATCTGGATAGCGAAATCTGCACCGCCGTATCGTTGGGACAATCGCCGGGTACCGTTGGCCATCTCGTCGCCGAACCCCCGGCGATGGGCCATGTCATCCAGGGCCTGGAGGATCCCCTGATCGGATCCGAATGCCAACCCGGTACTGATCAGGCCTTTTTGACCGGCTTCCATGCACCAGGCCAAAACGGCCCCGGCGGAGATGGTGTCGAGTCCCAACAGATTGCAGCGGTCACTGAATCCGGTGATCGTATCCGGATCGAAAATACCCAGATTGGGGCCCAGCAGGCCGACGGTTTCATATTCGGGAATCTGATGAACGCTCCCGTCCGCATGGGTACCCTTGTGCCCGCACATGATGGAACAGGGTTTACAGGTGCTGGGCCTGGCGTTGTAACGCTGCCGCATGGCCTCCCCGGACACCTGCCCGGCCCGGGGATGGCTGCCTCCCTGGAAATTGTTGACCGGCAGAATGCCGTTGTCATTGCACCAGTTTACGTGGCTGCTGGTGCCGTAATGGCGGTAATCGTCGGCGGTCACCGGGTTGTTGTTGATATAGCTGCCCGCCCGTTTTTTGGCGCGGCTGAACAGTTTCATGTTCGCGGGGACGATTTTTACCGCTTTTCCCCGGGCAACGACGCCTTTCAGATTCTTGGACCCCATCACCGCGCCCAGGCCGCCGCGCCCGAGATAACGATGCCCGGAGGTCACGTTGGCGATGGGGACCCGGTTTTCACCGGCCGGTCCGATCGCCAGAACCCCGGCGTTTCCATCCGGGTTCAACTGTTCCTGGGCGTCGCGGGTATCCATCCCCCAGCAATGGGCCCCGTCCACGATCCGTGCCCCGTGTTCATCAATGTCAAGGACCACCGGTGACGGCGCCCTGCCGGTGACCAGCAACCCGTCGAACCCGGCGGTTTTCAGGGCCATCCCGAACGGACCGCCACAGGACGAATGCACCATGATGCCGGTCAGGGGGGATTTGGTAACGGCTGAGAAACGCCCCGTGCAGGGGGCGCCGGTGCCCATCAGCACACCCATCATGAAGGCCAGGTAGTTTTCCTCCCCCAACGGGTCGATTCCCGGCGCCATTCGGTCATAAAGCAGTTTGAGGCCCAGTCCCTTGCCTCCCAGAAAACGCCGCCGGTCATTGTCGTCCACTTGAAACTCGGTGGTCTTCCCGGTTGACAGGTTCACCTCGATAATCCGATTGCTGGTTCCGATGATGGTCTTCATGTAAGGTTCCCCATATGTTGTCGCTTCCGCCGTGCACCCGCGAACTGAATCAAACAAGATTCTGATTTTGAATCAGATTCGAACCCTACCTCATTTTCCCGGTCAGGGCAACGGTCAGGGCCAGGTGCCCGGCGGTTGTAATTATGATCTACTATGGATTAATAACGCCGGTGAGAAGACCATGTTCACGATAGCCGCACCCATCTGAATGCGTGAATCATTCCGGATGGAAGGAGCGGCGACGTCCCGGTCAGCGATCATCCCGAGACGGTCGGCAGCGATCCCGGGCCTGGCCGCAACGGTTGAAAAAACCGCAGGCATCTTCACGCGAATCACGGACAGGCCCCGGATCTGTAAGGAATCCGGGGCCCGTTCTTTGGCCGGTTAAAATGGAAGGGTCAGCACAGGGACAGCACCTTGTCGACCAGTTTTTCAATACCCGTGGCCACGTCCTTGATGCCGGGTCCGAGCATGTAGGCCGGTGTCGTAACGATCCGGTTGCTTTCATCGACACAGATATCCGCAACGCCGCAGTCGGCATGCTCACCGCCCATGGAGGCGATGGCCGCAGCCGTTCCGACGTCGTTTCCGATGGTTACGCGGGGAGATCGCCCGGACAGGGCGCACACGACCGTTGCCGGAGCGATGCAGATGGCGCCAATGGGTTTGGACCGGTCCACCATTTCGCCCAGCAGCCGCTGCACCTGGGGATGAACCTGGGCCCCGGGCCCGTTGACCGCAAAATCACTCAGGTTCTTGGCCGCTCCGAACCCGCCGGGGATGATCAGCGCATCGATGTCGTCGGCGGCCACCGTGCTCAGGTCCACGATTTCCCCACGGGCGATGCGGGCCGATTCCACAAGCACATTTCGCCGTTCATCGGAGGTCTGCTGGGTCAAGTGATTGATGACGTGCAGCTGATCCGTATCCGGAGCCATGCACCGTATGGATGCCCCCGCCCGATCCAGAAACAAAAGGGTCAATACCGCTTCGTGGATTTCGGCACCATCAAAAACACCGCATCCGGACAATAGCACACCAATTTTCTTTGCCATCAGGAATCCTTTCAATGCCTGTTGAAGATAGGGTTGTCTCAGTCCTCATTCCAGTACATGCGTGTCCAATACAAAACAGGTGAACATTCCCTGAAAGACCTCTTCGTCATCCTTGCTCACACTCACGGAGACCCAATATTTTTTCCCTTTGACCTCCCGGACCCGGGCGCGTGCGACCACCGTCTCCCCCGTGCGCACCGGTTTGAGAAACTTCACATCCGATGCCCCGAGGACCACATGGGGATGATTGACAGCGATCATGGCGGCATAGTCGGCGGCACCGAAAATAAATCCGCCGTGAACCAGTCCGCGGTCGTCGGCAGCCATCCGGTCCGTGGTGACCAGCTCGACCAGACTGCTTCCGTCTTCTACGGACAGCGGGCGGCCGCACAGCGTCTGGTCGATATGACGATGGGTATCGATCTTCATCCTGACCTCCAGGGGCGCTTCGGGTAAAAAAGCACCCGAATCCAACACAATTAAAGATGACGGCGTGGGTTGAAAAGAGAATTCAATCATAATAAAAAGGGGGCAACGCTGTCAATCCATTGCGCAGGGTCACCACCTGACGAAAGGATCATCCTTGAATTCGACAATCGAAAAACGCATTGCAGCGATCAGGCAGATGCTGGTCGAAAAGGAACTGGACGCACTGATGGTATCGATCCAGGAAAACCGTTATTACCTGAGCGGTTTTACCGGAGAGGACACCCAGTTCGACGAATCCGCGGGCGTGTTGATCATCTCCGACCGCCATCTGGTGCTGGCCACCGACAGCCGTTACGAATTGCAGGCCCAAAGCCAGGCGCCCGGATTCGACGTTGTCTGCTACCCCAAAGGCCTCGAAAAAGAATTGCCGGAAATCGCCGCCAGCCTGGGCATTCGGCGTCTCGGCGTCGAGAGCGTCCGGATTTCCCAGAAAAATTACACAGCCTACGCCGATGCGCTCGCCAAAATGAATCCGAAGGTGGCGCTGACGCCCACGGAAAACATGGTGGAGTCGCTGCGGCAAATCAAATCCGAGGAGGAGATCCAGCGGACTGTCGCGGCCCTGCGGCTGGCTGAAAACGCGTTCGCTCGGACCATCGATGCCCTCCGGCCGGGCATGACCGAAAAGCAGGTGGCCTGGTCCATGGAAAAAACCATGCGCGAAGCCGGCGCCCAGGGGCTGTCGTTTCCCGTTATCGTGGCGTCCGGCCCCAACAGTGCCCTGCCCCACGCCGTTCCCACGGACCGCAGGCTGGCACCGGGAGAACCCATCCTCATCGACTGGGGCGCCCGTGTGGATGAATACTGCTCGGACACGACCCGAACGGTGGTGATGGGCCCACCGGACGACCATTTTTTGAAGGTCTACGATACGGTGGTCGAGGCCCGCGACCTGGCCATTGCCGCCATCAGGGCCGGTGCCGGCGGCACAGGGATAGACAAGGTTGCCAGGGACCATATCAGCCGAAACGGATTTGCCGGCAAATTCGGCCACAGCCTGGGCCACGGTACCGGACTGGCGGTCCATGAACGTCCCCGGCTGAGCCCGATCAAGAACGACCGGCTGGAAGCCGGGATGATCGTTACCGTCGAACCGGGCATCTACATTCCCGGCTGGGGAGGAATCCGCATGGAAAACCAGATCGTGGTCCGCCCCGATGGCGCCCAGGTGCTCAACGATCCCGCACCCTTCACCCCCCGGATCAGGGTGTAGACCATGGACTGCAACCCGGACTACCGGCAGCGCATGGAGCAGTACCAGACGTTTCTGGTGGTGGAAAAAGGCCTGAGTGAAAAAACCATCAACGCATACCGCAGGGATCTGATCGAATTCGGCCGTTTTTTGAAAAAACAGAAAGCGAGCACGGTTTCCGGGATCGACACGGGATTGATCCTGTCCTACCTGATCCATCTGAGGGCACGGGGACTGAGCGCCCGTTCACGGGCGCGCCACCTGGTCAGCCTGCGGGGCTTTTTCAAGTTTTTGACCCATGAAAAGATTATCGAAAACAATCCGACGCTACAGGTCGACCTGCCCAAAACCGGCATGCACCTGCCCGATGTACTGACCGTGGCCGATGTGGAGGCGTTGATGGCGACACCGGACCTGGGCCGGCCCGAAGGCCTTCGGGATGCCGCCATGCTGGAACTGCTTTACGGGGCCGGGCTGCGGGTGTCCGAACTGATCCTTCTGGAAATGACCGGCGTCAATCAGGAGGCCGGGTTCGTCCGTGTTTTCGGAAAAGGCGCCAGGGAACGGGTGGTTCCCGTGGGCCGGGTGGCCCTGGCCGCCATCCGCAAGTATGTGGACCAGTCACGGCCGTTGCTGCTTAAAAACCGTTCCAGCGCTTACCTGTTTGTCACCCGCCGTGGAGGCCCCATGACCCGGCAGAGTTTCTGGCACCTGATCGGCCGCTACGGCCGCCTGGCCGGGTTAAATAAAAAGGTAACCCCCCATAGCTTAAGGCACTCTTTTGCCACCCATTTGCTCGAAGGCGGTGCCGACCTTCGTGCCGTCCAGATGATGCTGGGCCATGCGGATATCGCCACCACCCAGATTTACACCCATGTGGCCCAGCGGCAGTTGGTCGAAGCCCATAAGAAATACCACCCCAGAGGATAACGCCATTCCGTTATGCGAAACGATCAACTGACTCACCTGAAATCGTGGTTCGCCGACTACGCCCGCTCCTTTCTCACCGGCGAAGCGGCTGCAGACAGCCCGCTGGTGTTGAAAATCGACCACACGGCACGGGTTTGTGAAAACATCTGCCAACTGGGCCGCGCCATCCATCTGACCCGCGGCCAAATGCGTATTGCCGAGGCCATTGGGCTGCTTCACGATGTCGGGCGCTTTGCGCAGTACACCCGTTATGGAACCTTCAATGACCGGCAATCGGCCAACCACGCGGCATTGGGCATTGATGTATTGAAGGCTGCGGGCGTTCTGAAGGACCTGTCTGCCGATGATACGGACACGATCATCGATGCGGTCCGCTTTCACAACGCGCCTGCCCTGCCCCGGAACCGGCCCCCCGAATCCCTGGTTTTCATGCGTTTAATCCGCGATGCCGACAAGCTGGATATCTGGAAAGTGTTCGCCGACTACTACCGTTTCGATCAGCACCCCGAACCGGCCATCGTCCAGCATCTGCCCGACACCCCTGCATGGGATGAAGCCATCGTCAAAGCGATTGCCCGAAAACAGATGGCCGGATTTCAACACATGAAAAACCTGAATGATTTCAAATTGCTCCAACTCAGCTGGGTTTTCGACCTCCATTTCCAAGAAACATTCGTACAAGCCCAAAAAAGAGGCGACCTGGACGCCATCGCCAGGTCGCTGCCCGACAACCGTGCCATTGGCCTTGCCGTTGCCGGTGTGATGGACCAACTGGAACAGATGGCCGCCGGCGATGTAAAAAGATAAGCTTTTCCAATCTGTTATGATCGATGCGCGTATGGATGCCGGGGTTCATTTTTCGAACGGGTTGACAGATGCCGACAGGTCGGATAATTGGGCCTGGTTTAAAAGGCGCATTCAACAACAATTACAGTTTATTAGAAACGACCGGCCAAAAGGGGATACCTCGTGAACCAAACGGAACCATCGATAATCGCCCACGGCTGCTGGAAACCGGACCGGCTGTCGCCCGCCACCGGCCACCAGGCGGTCTGTAAAGCGGTTTACCATCTTGAACGGCCTGTTTACGTACTGGAGATGGACGGCCGTATCGGTGTGGCCCAGGATGGCATCGCCACCCTCGGAACGATCGAACGACCGGCTGCCGACAGCCGCCGACTGCTGGGATGGGCCCCTCCCCTTGCCCTGGAATCCCTCGGTGACCCGGGTTTCAAATCGGACCACGGGTTGCGGTTTGCCTATGTATGCGGGGCCATGGCCAACGGCATCACGTCGGCAGCCATGGTGGAAGCTGCCGGCCAGAACGGCATGATCGGTTTTTTCGGTGCCGGCGGACTGTCCATCGAACAGATAGAATCGGCCATCGACAGGCTTCAATCCAGCCTTGGCCGCCTCCCCTATGGATTCAACCTGATTCATAGCCCCAATGATATGGCCCTGGAGCAAAAAACCGTGGACCTGTACCTGGCCAGGGGCGTCCGCCTGGTCTCCGCATCCGCCTATCTGGACCTGACGACGCCGCTGGTCCAGTACCGCATCCATGGCATTCACCGGAATGACCAGGGCGAAATCATCTGCCCCAACCGGATCATCGCCAAGGTATCCCGCGAAGAGGTCGCCCGGAAATTCTTTTCCCCGCCGGCGGAAAAACATCTTCAACGCCTCATGGAACAGGGCAGCATCACCGCCGACCAGGCTGAACTGGCCCGCCGGATTCCAATGGCCCAGGACCTGACCGCCGAAGCCGACTCGGGCGGCCACACCGATAACCGCCCCGCCCTGTGCCTGTTTCCCACTATGAAAGCCCTGCGGGATGAAATGAGCCGGGCGCACGATTATGCCATGGACCTTCGGGTGGGGTTAGCCGGCGGCATCGCCACGCCCGAATCGGCAGCCGCCGCATTTGCCATGGGTGCGGCATACATTCTTACCGGTTCCGTCAATCAGTCCTGTGTGGAAGCGGACACCTCCCCGATGGTCAAAAAGATGCTGGCCGAATCCCGCCAGGCGGATATCATCATGGCCCCGGCGGCCGACATGTTCGAGATGGGCGTCAAGGTTCAGGTGCTCAAGCGGGGCACCATGTTTTCCATGCGGGGATCCAAGCTGTACGATATCTACCGGACTTACGACCGTTTCGATGATGTGCCCGAGAGCCAGCGAAAACTGGTGGAAGACACGTTCCTGAAATGTTCCTTCGACCATGAGTGGGAAAACACCCGGGCGTTTTTCAGCCAGCGGGACCCGGACCAGGTGGATCGGGCCGAAAAAGATCCCAAACACAAAATGGCGCTCGTATTCCGCTCTTACCTGGGGCGGGCGTCGTTGTGGGCCAAAAGCGGTGAACCGGACCGGGTCATCGATTACCAGATCTGGTGTGGACCGGCCATGGGCGCGTTCAACGAATGGGCCAGGGGATCCATTCTGGAACGGCCGGAAAACCGGAAAACGGTCAGCGTTGCCATGAACCTGTTATACGGTGCCGCCGTGATCGCCCGACTGGGGATGTTGAAAAATCAGGGCGTCGACCTGTCTGCGGTGAAAGACACCCTTACCCCTCTCACCGAAGCGCAGATTCGGTCCCTGACATCATCGCAAGCCGATATCACTGGTTTTTCCTGTGGAGCCTGTCCACCAGCAGGTCCACCAGAGCCGAAATGTTGATGATGCGCACGTTCGGATCCGTTAAAAAGGTCCGGCCGTCCGGCGCCCCGGAATGGATCAGGGTCTCTGCAACCCTTTCCGTGACCCGGTGGCCGGGCGCCGACTCATCGGAGTCAACACTGACGGATCTCCGGATAAGATAGCCGAAATTCGAACCGTTTCGGGTCTCTGCCCGGGGTAATGGACAAAAATAGATACGATAGGGTTGGGGGGGCTCCGTTTTTTGCGATTCCGCCCCGAGCGATCCATTCATGTCGAAAAAGCCCGCTTTTTTCAGCCACGGGGCCAAATCGGCCAGCACCTTCCGGCTGTCCTGCACAGATAATCTCAAATGAGAGATCAGATGCCCGCCCAGAAAAACCTTTAACAAGTCTTTGAAGGTATACTGCCGGGCATAGCCCGATTGCATCCCGCCCAGCGGATCCGGTGGCAGAAAAGATCTTGACCACCTTTTCCAGCGTGCCAGATTAATCTCAAGTTTCTCGGACAATTCCCGATTGGTATAGTAATGAATCATAACGGGTTACCTTAATAAGTTGTTATACCTACCTAACAACCCAAACCCGTCGTGTCAATCCCTTGTATTTTATGCAATGATGAATTATATTCTGCTTTCGGTTTTTTACTTGGCTGAAACGGCCCCAAAGGACCGCGGATCGCTGTTTGCTCCGTCCACGGCCACAAAGACAACACCAACCCCTATCCAGACATAAAAAATGACCACAGAAAAAAGATATGACCAGCAACCGGTAGCCATCATCGGCATGGGCGGCATGTTTGCCGGATCGAGAAACCTCAAGGATTACTGGCGGACCCTGCTCAATGGAATCGACTGCATCAGTGCCCCGCCGGAAACCCACTGCCAGTTGAACGACTATTACGATGCCGATCCCAAACGCCCGGACCACATTTATTGCAACCGTGGCGGCTTTCTTCCCAGCGTGTCCTTCGACCCCACCGAATTCGGCATTCCACCCGCAGCCCTGGAAGCCACGGACACCTCCCAGCTGCTGGGCCTGGTGGCCACCAAAATGGCGTTGTCCGATGCCGGTTACGGCGACGAACGGGACTTTGACCGCGAGCACACCTCGGTGATTCTCGGCGTTACCGGCACCCAGGAACTGGTCATTTCCCTGGGATCCCGTCTGGGGCATCCCCTGTGGCGTAAAGCCCTCGAAGACAAAGGCCTCAGCGACCAGCAAAAATCGGCTATCGTCGATGACATTTCGGACAGTTATGTCCCCTGGCAGGAAAATTCCTTCCCCGGTCTGCTGGGTAACGTGGTCGCCGGTCGCATCTGCAACCGCCTGAATCTGGGCGGCACCAACTGCGTGGTGGATGCCGCCTGTGCCAGCAGCCTGAGCGCCCTTCACCTGGGACTGATGGAACTGCATACCGGCAAAAGCAATATGGTGGTCACCGGCGGTGTCGATACGATCAATGATATTTTCATGCACATGTGCTTCTCCAAAACCGGTGTGTTGTCCCACAGCGGGGACGCCCGCCCCTTTTCCGCAGATGCGGACGGCACGGTGCTGGGGGAAGGCATCGGTATTCTGGTGTTGAAACGGCTCGACGATGCCGAGCGTGACGGCGACCGCATCTATGCCCTCATTCGCGGCATCGGTTCCTCCAGCGACGGCAAATCGCAAAGCATCTATGCGCCGCGCCCGGAGGGGCAGGCCCGTGCCCTGCTGGAAGCTTACCGCAATGCCGGTATTCGACCGGATACGGTGGAACTGGTTGAAGCCCACGGCACCGGTACCCGGGTGGGAGACGAAATGGAATTCACCGCCCTGAAAACGGTGTTCGGCGCGGTAAACCCCAACGGCAACCGCTGTGCCCTGGGGTCGGTCAAATCGATGATCGGCCATACCAAAGCGGCGGCCGGTTCCGCCGGGCTGATCAAATCGGCACTCTCCCTATACAACAAGGTACTGCCCCCCACCATCAAGGCGGACAACCCCGATCCGAAACTGGGTATTGAATCCAGTCCCTTTTACCTGAACACCTCCCCCCGCCCCTGGTTGTCGACCAAGGACCACCCGCGGCGCGGCGGTGTCAGTTCCTTTGGTTTTGGCGGCAGCAATTTCCACGTGGTGCTCGAAGAATACCAGAGCGATAAAAAAGAGATCGCCTGGGATGGATCGATAGAGATCCTGGCATTCTCGGGTCCGGATGCCCGGACCGTCACAGACAGCATTCGGCAAATGGGGGCCCGTTTCGAAGAGGCCGTCGACCCGCTGCAGTTCTCCCGCACCGCAAGGGAGACGCGAACCCGTTTTTCCGCCAGCCATCCATGCCGGCTGATCATGGTCGTGGACACCACCCTTGACCGCAAAATCCTGCAGGAGCGCTTTCAATCGGCCATTGATCTGGTCGGCGGGGGCGAATCGACGGTGTTAACCGCTCAGGGCATCTACTATAGTGCAAAACAGCGGACGACCGGAAAAATCGCATTCATGTTTCCCGGCCAGGGAAGCCAGTATCCGCATATGGGCAGGGACCTGGCCTGCTGCTTTCCAGGCGCCATGGAGGCCGTTGAAACGGCCAGCAGCCAGTTTGACCGGACACCGTCCCTGGGAGAAATCATTTTTCCGCGCCCGGCGTTTTCCGACGACTCGAAACAGGCGGACGACCTTCGCCGCACCGATGTGGCCCAGCCCGCCATCGGCGCGATCAGCCTGGCCATGCTTTCGGTGCTCGATGAGTTCAACCTGCGGCCGGACGCCACCTGCGGGCACAGCTACGGAGAACTGCCGGCACTTTACGCTGCCGGGTGGATCGACCGGAACACCCTCCTGAACCTGAGCGTCACCCGCGGCCGCATGATGGCCGATGCCGGAAAGGACGGCGATGCGGGCTCCATGCTGGCGGTAAAAGCGCCCGTTGACCGGTTGGCGGCAATGGTCGAAGCGATTCCCGGCGTGGTCCTGGCCAACATCAACAGCCCCGAGCAGGGGGTATTGTCCGGAACGACCGAGGCCATCGAGTCGGCTGAGGCAGCATGCGCACAAAAAGGATACCGGGCCATCCGGCTGCCGGTGGCGGCCGCGTTTCACAGCCCATTGGTGGAAGGGGCTAAAAAACCGTTTTCCCGAATCGTGGGTGGGGCGACGTTCACCCCCACCAAAACGCCGGTTTACGCCAACGTGACGGGCGTGCCCTACCCGTCCGACCCGTCACAGGCCGCCAAGCTGCTCGGCCGGCAGCTGACATCGTCCGTTCAGTTTCAACCGATCGTCGAGCACCTGTACGACGCCGGTGTGCGCACATTCGTCGAGGTGGGGCCCAAAGCGGTGCTGTCCGGGCTCGTTCGGGCAATCCTCAAAGACAGGGATGCCACGGTTATCGCCCTTGACCGGTCTTGCGGCAAAAATTCCGGCATCATGGATCTTGCCCATGCCATCGGCCACCTGGCTGCCCTGGGTGTTGACGTGGACCTCAACCGCTGGGAAAATGCGCTTCCGGCGCCGCGGCCTCAGAAAATGGTGGTTCCGCTGTCCGGGGCCAACTACCGGACGCCCCGGAAAAAGAAGCGGTCCCCCATCGCCGGGCCGACGGTCATGCCCCCGACCGTGGATCGTGCCTCCAAGGCTGTATCAACACCAGCCAGGCCTCAATCCCCCTCGACCGCGGACACACGAAAACCCATGAACGGAAACAGACCGGCAACACCCCCGGCCAACACGGTTGCCCCGCAGCGTCCCATCAAGCCGGCTGCCGGAACCCATATGAACGAGGCATTGGCCATCGTCCAAAAGGGCCTGGAATCGATCCAGTCCCTTCAGCAGCAGACGGCCCGTGCCCATCAGACATTTCTGGAAACCCAGGCACAGGCCAGCAGAACCCTGCAGGAAATGATGGCCAGCACCCGGATGCTCGTGGGCATCGCGCCGGGTCATCCTCTACCGGCTGCCACGGACGCCCAACCGCCGGCGGTGACTACGGAACCGACAGCCACCCCACCGGCGCAGGGTGCGAGCCACTCCCCTTCAACCGCCGTTGCCCCTCCCCCGGTTGCCCCGGTCCCTGCTGCTCCGGCCTCTGAAGCAGACGATTCGCCCGAAACCCGGCAACCACCGGCACCGGTCTTCCCCAATGGGACACCGGCCACTGCCCCGGAGGCCATCACCAACACCCTGGTGTCCATCGTTTCCGAACTGACCGGGTATCCCGAAGAGATGCTGGGCATGGACATGGACATCGAGGCGGACCTGGGCATCGATTCCATCAAGCGGGTCGAGATTCTGTCCGCCATGGAAGAACGCATGCCCCACCTGCCCCAGGTCACCCCGGACATGGTCGGCACACTGAAAACCCTCGGACAGATCGGAGCGTTCCTGAGCGCCGGCGCCACGGCCGCTGCCCCGCAGGCCGCGGCAGGTGAACCGTCCGCCGACGATTCACAAACGGTTCAACGCACCCTGGTGTCCATCGTTTCCGAGCTGACCGGGTATCCCGAAGAGATGCTGGGCATGGACATGGACATCGAGGCGGACCTGGGCATCGATTCCATCAAGCGGGTCGAGATTCTGTCCGCCATGGAAGAACGCATGCCCCACCTGCCCCAGGTCACCCCGGACATGGTCGGCACACTGAAAACCCTCGGACAGATCGGAGCGTTCCTGTGCGCCGGCGCCACGGCCGCTGCCCCGCAGGCCGCGGCAGGTGAACCGTCCGCCGACGATTCACAAACGGTTCAACGCACCCTGGTGTCCATCGTTTCCGAGCTGACCGGGTATCCCGAAGAGATGCTGGGCATGGACATGGACATCGAGGCGGACCTGGGCATCGATTCCATCAAGCGGGTCGAGATTCTGTCCGCCATGGAAGAACGCATGCCCCACCTGCCCCAGGTCACCCCGGACATGGTCGGCACACTGAAAACCCTCGGACAGATCGGAGCGTTCCTGTGCGCCGGCACCCCGAAGCCGTCGCAGGATACCGCCGGCCATTCGCCGGCATCCGACCCTCATCCGCAGACCGATCCTTCAGACACCGTCCCTCGCCAGATCATCGATATGATTGCCTCGCCCAAATCTAGCGGCCGTGCCGTGCACATCGATCCGCACCGCTGGATCGGCGTCATGGCAGACGACCGCGCCATTGGGCAAACCACGGTCAGCCGGTTGGCGGAAAACCGCATTGCAGCGCGCCTGCTTTCTTCCACCGCGGTGGACACCCCATCGCAATATGAGGGTATGGCTGGCTTGATCATATGGGGCCCCACCGATCCGGAAAGCGCGTTTCTGGCGGCCAAACATGCCGCACCGGAACTGCGCAAGGCATCGACCGGCGGCGATGCGCTGTTTGCCGTAATCACCGGCATGGACGGCGCCTTCGGGTTCACGGGAAACGCCTTTACCGATCCGGAACAGGGGGCCCTTGCCGGCCTGGCCAAAACCGCCTCCCTGGAATGGGATTCGGTGGTCTGCCGGGCCATAGACCTGGCGCCTGACTTTTCGGCCCCCGACGAGGCTTGCCGGCAGGTTGTTGCCGAACTGCTGACCGTCTGCGATCACGATCCGGTGGAAATCGGGTTGAACCCGGATCGCCGCGTGACGCTGAAGCCGGTTCCAACCCAGACCGTCGACGGACCGATCCGGCTGGACCATACCGATGTGGTCGTGGTTACCGGCGGTGCACGCGGGGTAACGGCTGCTTGTGCCCTGGCCCTGGCTCGCACCAGCGGTGCATCAGTGGCCCTGATCGGTCGCTCGGCCCCCCCGTTTGCCATACCCGCCTGGCTTCGGGAGGCAGACGGTGAAGCGGCCATGAAAAAAGCCATCGTCCGGCATGCCTTTACCGAGACCACGCCGACACCCAGAGCGCTGGAAGCGGAATACCGCAGGCAAACGGCCAACCTGGCCATCACCCGGACGATGGAAGCGCTCAAGGCATCCGGTGTCAACGCCATTTATTACTGCGCCGACGTGACCGATCGGGACAGCCTGAAGGCGGCCGTTGACGCCATTCACAGCCAGATGGGCCCCACCACCGGCCTGGTTCACGGCGCCGGCGTGCTTCACGACCGATTGATTGTGGACAAAACCGTCGAGCAGTTCCGCCAGGTGTATGCCACCAAGGTTGACGGCCTGAAAAACCTGCTGGCGGTCTTTGGCGCGACATCCCTTCGCCACATGATCCTGTTTTCATCGGTCAGCGCGCGCACGGGAAACACTGGCCAGTGCGACTATGCCATGGCCAACGAAGCGCTCAACAAGATGGCCCGGGTGGAATCCATGCAGCGCCCCGGATGCCGCGTCACGGCCATCAACTGGGGGCCGTGGGACGGCGGCATGGTGACCCCGGCCCTTAAAAAAGCCTTTGATAACATGGAGATCGGCCTGATTCCGATCGAAACCGGCGCCCGTATGATGGTCGCGGAAATGCAAAACGGTGATCCCAGCCCCGTGGAAGTGCTCATCGGCAGCATGCTGACCACCGAGGCCGACGAGCGGCCGGACCTGCCCGCCGCCCCCCCCCTGGCCTTGCTGGAACGCCGGGAACTTGACCTTCATCGCTATCCGGTGCTGGCCTCCCATATCATCGGCGGCAAGCCGGTGGTGCCTTTTGCCCTGATCTCCGAATGGATCGGCCACGGCGCCCTGAAGGAAAATCCCGGGTTTTTGTTGCACGGCATCGACGATTTCCGGTTGCTGAGCGGCATCCGTATCGAACAGGAGCACAAGTTGGTCCGCCTCATGGCCGGTAAAGCCAAAAAAACCGACCATGCCTGGCAGGTGGATGTCGAACTGAGAAACGGTGTGAAAAACGGTAAGGATGTAATCCATTCCCGGGCACGGGCGCTTCTGGTGGACCGGCTGCCCGATGCGCCGGTTTACACGGGCAACGGCAAAAACGGCAACCGGGCCTATCCAAAGGATCTGGACAGCGTCTATACGAATATCCTCTTTCACGGTGACCACCTGCGTGCCATCAAGGCCATTGACGACTATAGCGACCACGGCCTGACGGCCCGGCTGGCCAACGCGCCCAAACCCGAGGCGTGGATGCAGGATCCCATCCGGGATCGCTGGATGGCGGACCCCATGGTGTTGGACGGGGCCTTTCAGATGGCCATCCTCTGGAGCTTCGAGCAGACCGGCAAGGTATGCCTGCCCAGTTATGCCCGGGCCTACCGCCAGTATCGCCCGTCGTTCCCGTCAACGGGGGTAACGGCAGTGATGACCGTAACCACGCTCAGTCACCGCAAGATGATTGCCGATTTCACCTTCCTCGATGATGACCAGCAGGTGGTGGCCACCCTGACCGGCTACGAAGCCACCATCGATGAAACCCTCATCCATGCCTTTCAAAACAACGTATTACCATCTGTTATTAAAGACACAAACAATGATCAATCTACCCATTAAAAACAGCCGTGACACCGTCTCCATCAACCCAACCAAGCTGATTGCTTTGGGACTGAACTATCGGGCCCACATTGCCGAAAGCGTTTCGGTCAAGGTAAAGGGGTTTACCGATGAGGTGCCCAGCGAGCCCCTGCTTTTTCCCAAGACGCCCAATGTCCTTGTCGGCCCGGAAGACCCCATCGTCATCCCAAAATTCATCAGGGAATACGGATTCAAGACCCTGCGCACCGACTACGAGGCGGAACTGGCGCTGATCATCAGGGACCGCTGCAAAAATGTCGCCGTCGAAGCGGCCATGGACGTTGTTCTGGGCTACACCTGCATGAACGATATCAGCCAGCGAAACATCCAGAACGGGGACCGCACCGGTTGGTCCCGCGGTAAATCCTTCGACACCTTCGGTCCGATCGGCCCCCGGGTGGTTCTGGCCGCTGACATGCCGGACCCGCATAACCTGGACATCTGCTGCCGGCTGAACGGAAAGACGGTCCAGGAAGGCAATACCCGCCAGATGATATTCAAAATACCCGAGATCATCGCCTTCGTTTCCAAAAATTTCACCCTGATGCCCGGCGACATCATCCTCACCGGCACCCCTTCCGGCGTGGGGCCCATCACTCACGGCGACACGGTTGAAGTGGAAATCGAAGGGATCGGGGTGTTGAAAAACAGCGTCATCGATGAAAATGAGCTGCCCGGTTCCTCCGCTTGAGCAACCGATAAATTTTTTGGGGACAGATGACGCTCTTTTGGGTGGCAACTTGGGCAGATGACATGTGGGACCGGGGAGTTTGTTCCCCGTAGTGCAGGGACCGCCAGGCCGACAACACCCCCGTGGAGGACAAAATAACAGGCAGCGGGAACCGGGCAAGGTTCCCGCTGCCTTCGCAGCAAATCATATCTTGAACTGGTCTACCAACTGTTTGAGGTTCTCCGAAAGCTGGGACAACTCCCTGGCGCTGAGGTTGACCTGGCTGCTACTGGTGGACATCTCATTCATGGACACGCTCACACCGGCAATATCTTTTGAAATTTCAACGGATACCGAAGAGCTCTGGTTAACGTTTTCGTTGACCTCCTGGATCCCCTGTGACGCCTGGGCCACATTGGTGACGATCTCTTTGGTGGCTGCCGATTGCTGTTCGACCGCGGTGGCGATGGTGCCCACCACGTCGTTGACATCGGTAATAACCCCGGTAATTTCAGCGATCTGAGCGACTGTGGTTGACGTGGTCCCCTGAATGCTTTCGATCTTACCCTTGATGTCCTGGGTGGCGGCGGCGGTCTGTTTGGCCAGTTCCTTGATCTCGTTGGCCACGACCGCAAAGCCCTTTCCGGCTTCACCCGCACGGGCCGCCTCAATGGTGGCATTGAGGGCCAGCAGGTTGACCTGTTCGGAAATATCGGTGATGGTCTCGATGACCTTGCCGATGGATTTGGCCGCGGTTCCCAGTTGATCCATGTTCGTCGATGCGGTGGATGCCTTGTTCGCCGCCTCATCGGAGATGCCCCGTGCTTTTTCTGCATTCCGGGCAATCTCGTCGATGGTGGCGGACATCTCTTCGGATGCCGTGGCCACCATGTTGGTGTTGGTGGTACTTTGCTCCATGGCTGCGGCCACATTATTCATGTTGGCGCTCATCTCTTCGGATGCGGCGGATACGGTGTTGGACTTGTCGGACACATTTTCAATGCCCTGGGTCATCTGTTCGGATATGGCGGAAAGCTCCGTAGAGGATGACGAGAGGGTTTCCACACCGCCGGCAATATCCCTGATGATGCCCTGCAGTTTTTCGATGAAGACGTTGAACCAGCGGGCCAGTTCGCCGACCTCGTCCCGGCTGACAGCTTCAAGTCGCATGGTCAGGTCACCTTCACCCTGGGCGATGTCCTTGAGACCGGCCACGGCAGCATTGACTGGGCGGACGATGGAGCGGGCGGCAAACAGGACAACGATGCCGGTAATCAAGCCGGCAAGGAGGGCGACCACGATGTTGGAATTGCGGATGGAAAACGATGCGGCGAGGAATTCAGCCTGATCCTGGGTGGCGCCGATGGACCAGCCGTTGACACCTACCGGGGCGAACCCCGCGATTTTACTGACTCCCTTGAAGGTGTATTCTTCGACGCCGGTATCACCGGCCATCATGTTTTTGTTGATCTCGGCCATCTCACCGATGCCGGAAACATCAAGTTTGAGAACATGCTCGGTTTTTGGATGTGCCAGAATGAGACCTTTCTGGTCAATCATGTATCCATAACCGGTCTGCCCAATTTTACGTTTGGCGACCAGGCTGGTGAAATAATCCGCTTTGATCACCGTCCCCAATACCCCTAAAAACGCACCACCACCGGACTTGATCGGCGAACATGCCATCACGATCGGTTTTCCCGTGGCTTTGCTGATGGTCATCTCGCTGATTATTGCCTGGCTGCTGTTTTTTGCCTTCTGGAAAAAATCACGGTTGGCAATGTTGATGCCCTCATAAACGTCGCCACTTTCGAGAACACCTGTAAAAATCTGGCCTTTGGCATCAGTGATATAAACGCCTTGGTAATGATTTCCCATTTTTGAAAACTGCCGCTTCAGCGACTTGAAAAAAGTTGCGGATTGATTGTTGGAGACCTCCAGTCCCGACACATGGACCGACTCGGCCAGATCCATGATCTGTTTTTGACCGGCCATGGCCGCCGCGGTATTTTTTTCAGATTCAAGGATGTTTTGTGTCAATCGTGCAAGGTCCGATGCAATGCCCTGGGCCTGATTCATCGACACCGCCTGAAGCGCTGTCTCAGATTTAGAGAAGGAAAGATAACCCACGATGATTAAAGGAATCAGGACAACGGTCACGCCGCCCAGAATCAGCTTTGAAGATATGGATTGTAAATTGATTTTCATTTGTCAGGCTCCTTGGGGATCGGATTAAATGATTTGAAAACGCTGCAGAATTCTTCATTTTTGTATTCAGTTGGTGGTATCGACGCCTGAGATGAATCCTTAACGATGAATAATAAGGGGGGTATTGGGGGGTAAAAACACCCTTTTTGTTTAAAGGGCGAGGATAATTAATATGGATGCACTCGTAAAGAGTCGCATTTCCGACGGGTTCGAAAAATTATTCAGCCAATGAAATCAGATAGGTATACAGGTTCACCTTTTTGTTGGTCAAACCCAGTTTTTCCCTGATGTTTTTACGATGCCATTGAACTGAACTGGGGGACAGTCCCAGCAGTTGGGCAATTTCTTTGGAGTTCTTGCCACCACGGATAAAATCGGCAATGCGAACTTCAGTGGGGGTAAAATTGAGGTATTTGGAAAAAACGGTTTGGGAAAATCGAGAAACAATGTCTTTCAGGTTCGTCTCGATGATATTCACGTAGGCTTTGGCATCCGTGCTGAGTTGGCATCCACCCAGTTCTTCGATATACGGAAAGACGAAACGTTTCAAAATAACCAGCATACTTTCTTCCACCGCTCGTTTTTCAACCTCTCGATGATCAAGCGAGGCTTTCAGGGCCTGGTTGACCTTTTCAAGATAGCTTGTCTTATCATCCAATGCGCGTTGGCGGTCCTCCAGCGCTTGGATCATTTTTTTGCGACCGGTGATATCACGAATGATGGCCAGTCCATGGGGGGTGCCGGTGATGTAAAATCGAGTCAGGCTGACCTCCGCATCAAATTGCGACCCATCCTTTCTCTTTAATCGCCATTCGAAAAATTGGGGAACATCGTGAAGCAGCAATTCCAATTTTCGACTGGCTTCATCTTTTGACAACACGCCGTCGGTCTGGGTCCTGGTCGAAAGATCGAGGGGTGACAAGCCAAGCATTTCCTGTCGGGAACTCTTGAACAGGTCCAGGGCTTTGCGGTTGCAATCGACAATCGACTCGTTCTTGAGAATAAAAATGGCATCATTGGCAAATTCAAAAAGCTGGTGGTAGCGCGCCTCGCTGGTGCGCAACGCCTGATCTGCCAGTCTTCGGTCGGTAATGTCCTGAATCGTTTCGATGGCACCGATGACATTGCCGTGGTCATCTTTAAGTGGGGCCGCGGTAAAAAACAGCCATTTCCCGTTCTCTCCAAGTTTGGGAAAGAATTCCTCACCTTCGTAACCATTTTTTATCAATTGGGAACCTTTAAATTTCCCTCCGTAAAGCATGGAAAAATCATAGGTGCCCGCCCTCCTGACAATCAGGTCGGCCATCAATTCGCGCCGTCGGACATAAAAGGCTTCACGATGGTTGCCGGTGCCGATCATATCGGCTGCCGGGATGCCGGTCAGCATTTCGCAGGCCCGGTTCCAGTGGGTGATCTTGCTGTCGGCATCGATGACAAAGGTGGGGATGGGATTTCCCTCAAGAATCTGGGCATATTTTTGGGTTTCTCTCAACCTCCGCCGGGTTTCACGTTTAAGCGCGGCGTTGGTATCAAGAATGGTATTCTTACGCACTTCGAGCTCAATATGGGCCAGTCCCATTTCTCCTATCAATTCTGAAAGTTGCTTCAGATAATGGAGAATTGACTCAACCCGATCTTCCGGAACAATTGGAACCGCCGACAAGGCGGCCATGTACGCATCTCGATCAAATCCCCATTTGGAGGCCTGTCTTTTAAACCGTTCAAGCGTTTCTGCATCGGGGGCTTCGAAGAGGAATTGACCGGTGAAGAGGCTGCCCATGTGACGATCGTTGATAACGATCGGAATGGCTGCGTCGATAAGACCGTGGGGGCAGCGATAAACCGCCTGCCCCCTGCCGCACATCATTTTTTTATAGACACGGGTATCGCTCTGGACACACATTTTTTCTGATTCAGGATTCCGGCGATGAAATTCTCTACAGATGATCTGCCACCCCGAACTGACCAGAATTTTGCCGTCCAGCGAGATAATCGCGGCCCCGATGTTTGTGGCGTTATAAAAAGCATCGAAAAGCGTTTGCATGCGGTCGATGGCGATCAGGTTCTCTAAAAGGAGCGGCATCTTTTTCCCCGGTTTCCTGTTATGCAATACCGACTGATAGCCCACTACAAAAATATCTGATGCAATTCTACCGGACACACCAATAATCATCAAACGTTGATGTTTTTTAAACGGATTGTTTTTTTGCAATATCTTCTGAAAAACGAAACAAGGCAGGGATGGGTGAGCGACGGGGGGGTATCACCCCCGTCGCTTACGGCAGGAAAATTTATTCATCTTGCGCCCGGAAACCGTCTGGTTAGTAACCGAAGCCAAAACAGAGATTACAGTTCCAACGGCGTCACCGAGTTGACCATCTGCGCCGAACGCAATTCTTCGATCACATCGGAGGGGACCGGCGTATCGGTCTGCAGGAAAATGATATTGTGGTCGCCGTCCTTTTCCTGCCCCACGTGCATCCGGCCGATATTGATGTTGTGGCGTCCCAGGGTGGTTCCGATACCGCCGATGGCGCCGGGCCGGTCATGGTTGAAAATCAGCAGGATGTGGCCTTCCGGCACCAGTTCCAGGCGGAAATTGTTGATCTTGACCACTTTGATGTCGCTCCGGCCGATGATCGTTCCGGCCACGACGTTTTCACCGGCATCGGTGCCTACCTTCAGGGTGATCAGATGCGTGTAGTCTTCGGCTTCCGAGGTGGTGGACTCGGTGACCTTGATGCCCATTTCCTTGGCCACCAGCGGTGCGTTGACAAAGTTGACCGCATATTTGACCATGGGGGTGAGCAGGCCCTTCAAAATCGCCGTGGATACCGGAGCCATGTCCATCCCTTTGAAATCACCGGTATATTCAATGGTCAGGGCCTTTACCGGACCATCGGCCAACTGGGCCTGCAGGCAGCCCATCCGGTCGCCCACTTCCATATAGGGGCCGATTTTTTTCAGCAGGTCCCCGGCCACGGAGGGCACATTGACGGCATTGATGACGGTGCCGCTGGTCAGGTAGCTGATAATCTGCCGGGCCACGGCCACGGCAACATTGGTCTGGGCTTCCCGCGTGGATGCACCCAGGTGGGGGGTACAGATGATCCGGTCCAGTTCGAACAGGCGGCACTCGCCGGGAGGTTCGGCTTCGAACACATCCAGCGCCGCTCCGGCCACCCGACCGGATTTCATGGCCTCGTGAAGATCATCTTCGTCGACGATGCCGCCACGGGCGCAGTTCATGATCATCACACCGTCTTTCATCTTGTCGAAGGCGGCTTTGTTCAGCAGGCCGGTGGTCTCCTTGAGCTTGGGAACGTGAACTGAAATATAGTCGGCCCGCCGGTACAGCTCATCCAGGGTCACACTTTCGAAACCGGCCTTTTCAATCTGTTCGGGTGCGACAAATGGATCGTAGATCACCACCTGCATGCGAAGCCCCTTGGCCCGGTCCGCCACAATGGATCCGATTTTTCCGAAACCGATAACCCCCAGGATTTTATTGTACACTTCCCTGCCCTGCAGCTTCTTCTTGTCCCAGCGACCGGCTTTCAACGACAGGGTGCCCTGGGGAATGTTGCGGGTCAGGGCCATCATCATGGCAATGGCATGCTCGGCGGTGGTCACCACGTTGCCCGTGGGGGTGTTCATGACAACCACGCCCCGCTTGGTGGCCGCGGCGATATCCACATTGTCCAGGCCGATGCCGGCGCGCCCCACCACTTTCAGTTTTTTCCCCGCGTCGAGCACCTCCTCGGTTACCCGTGTGGCGCTGCGGATGACCAGCGCATCGTAGTCGCCTATGGTTCCAATCAGTTCCCGGGGAGAAAGCCCTGTGTTGACATCCACATCGATGCCTTCTGTCTCTTCGAAGATCTGAATTCCCGCGTCACCGAGGGCATCGCTGACAAGCACCTTGATCATTTTTCCGTTTCCTCCATGGTCTGCATGTAAGTGAACTGCTGTCTGTTTCCGCTGAAAACAACTGACCTGCGCTTTAATTATTCTGATAATGCCGCCACCCGGCCTTTCCCCGGATCGATTCCATTCAAATGCCATACATGTATTTATTTAAGGGAAACCGTCTGATAATGACGAACTGGATAGGTCACTGCCGCCTGAGTCCGGCACGAAGGGTATATTTCTTCGATTTTAAAAGGAAAGTCAAGGTGCAAGGCAAATTCGTGCTTATTTCATCAAAACCAATTTAAATATGTTTACAAGTGGTTAAAACCTTATTTGTTCTGTTTTTTACACCTTTTTTATAAAATTTTGATGATTTCATAAGCTTTTTTCTCCCACCCGTCAGGGCATGGATGGTCAACCGGTAAACGGTGCGATGCCGTGGACGAACAATTAGCCGCCCTGATCGGAGAAAAGCGGTTTTCCGCTCCCCCATCTTCAGGATGGTATGTCAGGATTGAAAGAAGCCGCCGTTTATGCGATGACACTGCCCACAAAAGGAAACGCACGCCCATGGTAACCCATCATCTCACCCACTTTGACGATGCTGAAAAAATGAACGACGTCGCCACCCGGAGCGTTCACCTGGTGGTGACCTCTCCTCCCTATCCCATGATCGAGATGTGGGACCCCCTGTTCTGCCGGCAGGCCGCTACCCGGGAGGCCATGGACAACCAGGCCGGTATGCGGGCATTTGAACTGATGCACCGGCAGTTGGACCGGGTGTGGGAGGAACTATATCGGGTGCTGGTTCCCGGTGGCATCGCCTGCATCAACATCGGTGACGCCACCCGGACCATGGGTGGCCAGTTTTCCATCTACCCCAATCACAGCCGCATCCTTTCACGGATGCTGGATCTTGGGTTTTCCAACCTGCCGAATATCCTGTGGCGCAAGCAGACCAATGCCCCCAACAAATTCATGGGGTCGGGCATGATGCCCCCGGGGGCCTATGTGACCCTGGAGCACGAGCACATCCTGATATTTCGAAAGGGCGGCAAACGACTGTTCAATACCCGGGCGGAGAAGGCCAACCGCCGGCAAAGCGCCTACTTCTGGGAGGAACGCAACCAGTGGTTCTCGGACGTATGGATGGATCTGAAGGGCACCCGGCAGAAAACCGGCGACAGGCAATTGCGGCAGCGCAGCGGAGCCTTTCCCTTTGAACTGCCCTACCGCCTGATATCCATGTTTTCCGTCATGGGCGATACGGTGCTCGATCCCTTCCTGGGCACCGGAACCACCCTGTTCGCCGCGGCCACCGCCGGCCGAAACAGCGTGGGCTACGAGACGGACGACGCCTTCAGGCCGCTGATAGAAGAACAATGCAAAGGGGCCATCGAACAGGGGCGTCAGCGCATCGGCCAGCGATTCGAAAATCATCGGCAATTTATCGGAGACCGGGAAACGGCAGGCAAAGCGGTCAAACACATCAACCGGGTCTACGGATTTCCGGTGATCACCCGCCAGGAAAGCGAACTGATGATCCCGCTGCCCGCGACCGTTGAGCAAACACAGCCAGGCCGGTTCTCGGTCACCTACGACCGGCCTGAGGTGCCGGCCGGCGGTCAACCGGCATCTGTACCGAAAGCATCCCCATCAGAGCCAACCGGTCAACTGCCGTTGTTCGACTAGTGCCTATCCATAAATGGTTTTTTTGCCCGGTATCTGCGTTATGCGAAAAATTTAATCCTCGGAATATCAAAGATATGCCTGTGGGGCATCCCGTGATCCATACGGGGCGGTTAAATTTTTCGCATGCCTTGATCTGGACCCAAATCCCTCATTTCTGGATGGACACCCGACTAATACCCGGTCACCGTTCACGATCGGAGTTTGCCGTTCAGCCGATAGATAAACACCAGCACTTCGGCCACGGCGCGGTATAATTCGGCTGGAATTTCAGACTCCAGTTCCATGGCTTCGAGCACATTGGCCAGATTGGGGTCCTCATGAAGGGGAACGTTGTTTTCCCTTGCCACCTGGATGATCTGCTCGGCAATGCGTCCCTTGCCCTTGGCCACCACCCGGGGGGCCATTTTCCCGGCCTGGTCATATTTTAACGCAGCCGCCCTTTTGCTCCGTTGTTCGTTCATATGTTCAGGTCCACCAGTCGTCCATCGCAGGGGGCCGGATCGTCGTCTTCAAATTCATCAATTTTTTTCTTGTTGACCACCACCCTGACGGCAACGGTATGGAAGATATTGTCCAGCTTCTGACCGATACAGTGACACCCGGTCTCAATGGCCGTCTTGGCACCGGTGTCCTGAACGAAAAAAGTGATGTTCAGGTCCTTTCCGACCATCCATAAATCGCTGCGAACCGTGCCAAGGGTGTCCATTTCCAGCAGCAGGGCAACCCGGGGGGGCTTTTGGGCGTCGTCCCGTGCTTTCTTGGCGTAAAACACCTTGAGACGGGCATTGCGGGGGGTGTCGCTCAGGAACAGCAGGTGGGAGAAGGCCTGAAAAAGGTCCGGGTCGACAGGCTTTTCGGTGGCCATGGTTTGTTGATGCTCGATGTTGGTAACCGCCCGTTGAACCACCTGTTTCAGCGTCTCCAGCAGGTGCCGATCCGCCCCCGGCGTGTCCATGGGCTGCAAATCAAGAAACTGTTTCAGGATCAACAGGTTGGGCTTTAGATCCTTCAGCATCACGTCACGGATGGCCGGTTGCGCGGCCAATTCGCCTGTCGTCCTCGACGCCGGCCCGTCCTGAAGGCCGCGGATGACCGACTCCAGTCGTTTTTCAAAATAAAGGCCTGAATTTTCGACAAACTCCCGGACCCTGGCCGCCAGCGTCGTCGGGTTCCCTGTCGCATTTGCCGGTTGGAGGGCCTGATCGAGATGGGTCAGGGCGGCTTTCAGCCCGGACGGAAAGGGTACCGAAACCGCCTTCTCCGGTTGTACCGCCCGATGACGCAAGTACTGAATCTGTTCACGCACGACCGCCGCATCGGCAACCGTTGGCGGCGCTGTCGGGCCGACGGTTTTGGCAGGCGCCCCTCCCTCCTCTCCCCGGACGCTGACCAGGCCCGCCATTGACGGTGCCGCGGGGTTGATGCCTGACGATCGCCCGTCGGGCGCCACGGTGAAGGTGCCGCCATGTTCACTGTTCACCACCTTAAGGGTGATGGTCTGCCCCCGGCTGACCGGGACGTCGATTTTTGCCAAAGCTTTGAATTGTCCGAAATCCACCAGCGTCCGGCCGTTTTTTTCAAACCCCGTGATGCGCGCCTGGAAAGACCTCCCGGGGAGCAGGAAACGGGAATGGGCGAAAAGAGAGGGGGTGTCTGATACCGGTTCGAACCATCGAATTTCCAGACGGTCGACGTCCTCAGCGTTGGTCGGCATGCCGCTTTCGGGTATCATGACCATGCGCAGGCGGTCCGCTGTGGGATCCACCCGGATCTGCACGTCCTGGCCGGCGACCATGGGCAGGGGCATACGTGCATAGGCCTTGAACCCATCGAAAGACAGCAGGGCATCGTTGCCTTTTTCCACATCCAGTACCGATGCCGACAGGACATCGCCGGCGCGCAACGCCAGGGGCACCGTCGCGGCCCGCCCAGATTCATTGATCCGCTGGGGCAGATTCAGCGTACACCGGATGTCCATGTCCCCAATCCTTTGATCCGTTTTTATTTTATATGGCAGGGCTCCAAAAAGGACCCTGTCTGTATACTACTATCGAACCGATGCAGGAAAACTTCAAGAACCGGCGAAACCCATTCACCGGACATTGGCTTATCCCCGCCGCCGTGAAACGCGAAGGTCTTTCCGGCAACGATTCCCTGGACGCCGGCATTGACCAATGATTGCCTAACCATTGGGTTTATGCTACAGAAGTTGCCCTTGCCAGCAACCCGTTAAGACAGCCCGGTAAAGGACCCCATGTTTTCAGGGATACAGGAAATTCTGCTTATCGTACTGGTCGTGCTGGGAATATTTCTGGTTCCCCGGATGATCAAACCGCGTCCGTCACCGCCAAGGGTGCTTCTGCGTCGACCGGGCCTCAGATTTTCCTGGACGCTTCGCCTGGCCATCGTGGTGTCGGTCCTCTGGCCGCTGGCCTGTGCCGCCTATTTCCAGCCCTGGCAGCAGGCCGCCATCCCCTTCGCCGTTATCGGTCTCGGACCGGTTGTCGTCGGGTGGTGTGCCCACTGGGTGCTGGCCGGGATGAAAAACAAACCATAACCCGTTGGCCCCGCCAAGGGGGCAACCCGATCGTCGTCCGAACCGTTAACGAAACGCGAACCCAAGCGAGGTGCAACATGGCACATGAAGATGCCGGCCACTACGGAGCCAAACATCCGGACGGAAAAATAGATACCGCCATTGCCGACGAGATCCTCGAAAAGGAAAAGGATGGGCGCATCACCTGTGCGGCCGCCCACATGATCGCCAAAAGGCACGCCTGCCCGCCGAAAATGGTGGGCATGAACATCGACCTGCTCGAAAAACGGATCTGCAAGTGCCAGTTGGGGCTGTATGGATACGGGTCCAAAAAAGGGAAAGCCGTCGATGCCTCAACACCGGTGGGGAAGGAGCTCGAAAAAGCCATCGGCGCCGCCATGGATGGGGATCGGATCAGCTGTGAAGCGGCCTGGGGGGTGGCCAAACGACTCAACCTGGCCAAAATAGAGGTGTCCAACGCCTGTGAGGCCCTGGGAATCAAAATCTGCAACTGCCAGCTGGGTGCGTTTTAGCCCCTGCGGAAAAATGGTTACCCGCCGGCATCCAGGTCTTTCAGATAACGAAACAGGTTGCGGGCCGATTTCGGCGGGGCGCTTTTTTTCTTCTCCCTGCGGGCACTGCGCACCAGCTGGCCCAGACGCTGGCGATCCGCATCGGGGAAGGTTTCCAGAATCTTTTCCAACACAGCATCCTCTCCGGCCACCAGCCGGTCCCGCCAGCTTTCGATACGATGGAATGCTTTGGCCCGCCGATAGTCGCCCTGTTCTATTTCCAGGAGCGCCTTTTCGATGGGTTCCGTATCCACGCTTCGCATGATGGTGCCGATATACTGCAGCTGACGCCGCCGGGCGCCTCGGGATGTCATGGGCCGTATCACCGTGATGGCTGCCATCAACGCATCGGGCAGCGCCATCCGGCTTAACTGCTCCTCCGAAAGCGTAACCAGCTTTTCACCCAGTTTCTGGAGGGCGGCGGCCTCTCTTTTCAACTGCGTCCGGCTTTTACCAATTTTTTCGTCTGTGTCCATGCTCAGCGGGCTCATGATGGTGCAGGCCGAAATCCGTCATGTTCGAGTTCATCCATGTTAAGGCCAGCCGGGTGCATCCCCCGACGGAAGCCTGACCCCTGACCCGGCCGGGAGTCGATCATGGACTTCATATCAGCAAATACCGGCAATGTCACCCATATCCGGCAGATGCCATCAGGGGCTAACGCACCAGAAACAAACTCAGCCACGGCACATAAGTAATAACGACAAGCACCCCGAGCAAAAGCATCAGGTACGGAAATGAGGCCCGGTAAATCAGCGTCACGGGTTTTTCGAATTTCAGGCTTGAAATGAACAGGTTGATGCCCACCGGTGGGGTGGAATACCCAATTTCCAGATTCACCAGGAAGATGATGCACAGGTGGATGGGGTCCACCCCGTATGACATGGCAATGGGCACGATAATGGGCACCACGATCACAATCGCTGAAAAAATATCCATGATGCAGCCAACGCCCAGCAGGAACAGGTTCAATCCGGCCAGGAAAAACAGTTTGCTGTCACTGAAAGCGGTCAGGGATTCAAGGATCCGGCCGGGAATCTGTTGGTCTACCAGAAAACCGGTAAATCCCAGGGCGACACCCAGGATCACGATAATGGCACCGGACAGCACCGCACTTTCGACGATGATCGCCGGCAGTTCCTTGAAAAAGGAAACCTCTTTCAGAACAAAGCACTCCACCACGACCACGTAAATCAACACGACGGCGGAGACCTCGGCAATGGTGACGAAGCCACCATACACCCCGGCCAGAATAATGCCGATCAAGGGCCAGTCCCAGGCGGCTTCCCAAAAAACGGAATTCAACCGCTTGAAAGAGATCCGTGGACGGGGGCCCGGCCGGCCGTCCGGCCACTTTATAAAAAACGCATAGCCGCAAAGCACCACGACAAGAAAGGCCCCGGGGACCAGGGCGGCCTTGAAGATCAGCCCGATATCCGTCTGGGCCACCACACCATACAAAATCACGGCCAGGCTGGGCGGGAAGAGCAATCCCAGGCTGCCCGAGGTGGTCAGCAGCCCCAGGGTGAATCGATCGGCGTATCCTTTACCGCGCATCACCGGATAAAGCAGGCCGCCCATGGCCACAATGGTAACCCCGCTGGCTCCGGTCAGTGCGGTAAAAAAGGCGCAGGAACAAAGTGCCGCCATGGCCAGTCCGCCGGGCAGCCACCCCAGGAGCGCTTCAATGAAATTCATGATGCGCCGGGGTGCGCGGGTTTCGGTGAGCAGGCAGCCCACAAGGGTAAACAGCGGAAGGGCAACCAGAACCGGCATGGCCCCCAATCGGTTCATTTCGATCAAAATCATCTGAAGCGAGAGCCAGTCGTGGTCCACAAGGTAGAGGCAGGCGATGGACAGCGCGGCAATCACCGTAAATACCGGGGTTTCCAGAAGGGCCATGGCCAGAATGACAACAATGGCGACGCCGAGCCAGCTCATCGGATCGGTCTGGCCTGCCGGGTGGGTTCGGGCGCCAATCGGTAAAGGATGCCGGCCAGGTAGCGAAACGCCGCCATCCCGAAGAAAATCGGGAAAATAACCGAGAGCCGCCCCCAGGCACCGAACATGGCGATTTCATTTTGGACGAAGGCCAGCGAAGCGGCAAAAAGGACGCCCATCACCAAAGCCCCGAAAAGGCCGGACACAACCCCAGCACCCGTGCGGACGCGCGGGCTGCAGTGGCGCAGCGCCAGTTCCAGCCGGATATGCCGCTGCCGTTTCAACGCCAGGGAGGCGCCCAGTAATGCCAGCCAGAGGACCAGGCGGGGTCCTGCTTCGAAAAGCTGATGGGAGGGGAGATGCCAAACATTACGGGAGAGGATGGTGATGACGATAAAAAGGACCAGGATTGAAAAGCACAGCAGGACAGCGCTTTTTTCGATCGACGCCATGGCGTCGTCCAGCCGTCGGATGGTGTTGATCATTTTTCCGTCTTCCGATGGTCGTCAATCAATCCGCGGACCCGGTCGAACAATTCCTCCGAATATAGGGACGGGATACTGGTCCGGTAATTCTTTTCAGCGCTTTTTCTGAACGATGCAACCTGCTCACGGGTCGGCGGGATCAGTTCAATTCCGGCCTCACCTAGCACCTGAAGCGCCTCGGCGTTGTCCCTGCGGGTCAGCGCGACCAGTCTGTCGCAGTAGGTTCTGGCCAGGCGGCGCACGATTTCCCGATTTTCGGGGCTCAGGCGCAGGAAGGCGCGTTTAGTCATCAACAGGGCACCGGTACTGTTGACCATGGGAAAATCGAGCATGTATCTGACCCTCGCGTACCACTGGAAGGCGACCGATGCAAGTGGCGGAGAATAAAATGAATCAATCATCCCCGTCTCAAGTCCGGTATTGACGTCGGCCAGTTGAAGAGGATAGGCCGGGACGCCGAAGGCATCCAGGAAATTTTCTGCGACCCGGTCCCCTTTCCACACCCACATTTTGGTTTGTTGAAGGTTGTCCAGGCTGTCGATGCGCTGTTTGGAAAACAGGTAGACGAAGCCGGCTTCGGCAAATCCCAGCAGGACATATCCCTTCTCGTCAAATCGGGCGGAAAAATCATCGAACAGCGCTTCTTTGACGAAATCGATCTCTTCGGGCGTGTCGAAAAGCAGGGGTGCTTCGAGAACACGTATCTCCGGCAGGACAAGCCCCAGGCCCACCCCGGAAAACCCGCCGGCATGGAGGCGATTGGCGCGCATCTTCCTGAGCACATCCACCTCGTCGCCGCTGACACCGCCGGCATAGATTTTAATGGCCGCATCGCCACGGGTTTCTTTTTTTACCGAATCGGCAAAGGCATGCAGGGTGTTGGTCCAGGTACTGCCCTCGGGCATTACCACGGCAATTTTGATTTCAACGGGACCGGCAAGCACCGATGCGCTGCAGGACAGGAGCAGCCAGACGATCATGCTGAAAAAAACAAGGACGCGTTTCATGCAACCCCTCCGATGACCGAGCTATGGGGGATGGATGGACCGGAAGCGGGAGAAGGGCTGGTGCTTCAGGGATAGTCGGGAAAATTCACTTCAGATCCCCATCGCAGTCTTATCTATCTCATATTTCGATGTTCATTCAAACAGCAAATCCACGGCGGAAAGATAAATGGCGGCCCGGCGACCGGCAATGGCATTGTAAAGGGAAACATCACACTCACCGGTTGGATGGTCGACGATCCGCTGCATCAGATCGACAAAGGCGTCCCTGGCCTGCTGCTGTGGCAGACAGTAGCGGCCATAAAAAAGGTCCGCCAGCAGGTATGCGTCGCCGGCAATCTGTTTCAATCGCCGATAGTGCCCGCGGGCTTTCTCCTGGCTGCCGCCCATCATGGGCGGCCGGGAACCGAAATAGGCCATCAGGAAAAGATGGGCACCTGCGTGGTGATAGACGGGATTTATTTCTGCCACCCGCTCCATGACCTGACGGGCCAGGTGTGCCCGGGATACGGCCCGCACGGAATCGAGGTTGCGGTTGACCCAGGCCCCGAGGTTGAATCCGTACCAGAAAAGCGCTGCCACCTGGCGGTCTCCCAGCCGTTCCAGATAGGGCCCGATGGTATCGACCTGGCGGAATGCGTCCGCCGCACCCGGCACACTTTTTTCCAGGGCCATCAGGGCATAGCCGGCACCCTTCAGGTAGCAGCGGTTCAGCTGATCTTTCAGCCGATCGGTCTCCGGCCCCCGTGATCTGCCGGCAGGGCCAGCGAATAACCGCTCCTCCAGCCGGGTTTCCACAAACCCGAATGCATAGCTTCCGTAAAACCGGGACAGCAGGGTGATCAGCCGGCGATTATCGGGGCTGTTCGCCAGCAGGGCCTCCAGCAGTTTGATGTTGGCCGGGATGGCGTTTTCTAACAGCTGCAGATCGTCGTCACGCTCGAAAGCGATCATGCCGTCGTCCACCAGATCGGTCATTTGACCGACCATGATCGTTTTTGGCGAACAGGCGATCACTGCCGCGGTCATGCACACCAGCAGCACATATCTTGCGATCAGCATAATTTACACCTGCCTGGCAAACAGCTCGAATCTGAGAGCCCGGCTGCATGTCGATCATTCCGGGATTCAGCTTTCGGCGGGAGGGGAAAAATCCGGTCCGATCCTATCGACTGAGGTTTTCGGGAATGCTGCCCGTCGTAAAAACGCTGCTGAGGATACGGACAAGGCGATGAATGTGGCGTTTGATCTCCTCGGGCGATCGGCCTGGATAATTTCTGAAAGACATGACCACGCCGGTCACGGACGCATAGATGGCGTGCGTGACCAGGCGGTTGTTCATGCCGATATCGGTCTGATTGTTCACCTTTTCCAAAATGTCGAGAAAATTGCGCTGCATGGTGTTATATCGCTCCAGCGCCTTGGGCTGGATTTGACCGGAAATCATAAAATGGCCCATCATCTGGAATACGGATTCATTTTCCAGCAGATAGTCCACACTTCCCATGGCCAGTTCTTCCAGTGAGGTGCGGCCCTCTTTAACCCTTTTTTCAAACAGTTCCTCCACCACTTTCATGTGGCGGACCAGGGCCTCAACGAAGACGTCGTCACGGCTGGGAAAATAGCGATAAATGGCGGCGGCCGATATGCCGGCCCGTTTGGCAATATCCCGCATGCCGATATTGTGAAAATCTTTTTGACTGAACAGGTCCATGGCAGCATCGATGATCAGGCTTTTTCGCGTTTCACGCTCTTCTTTACGTAATTTCTGAAATGTCGACATGGGTGCGCTCCTGCAGGTTCAGTTAAATGGCCTCAATGCCACCATCCGTTCCGGGATGCCGTTGCTACGGGTAGAATCATTAACGCAGTTAACTTAAATTAACAACTCTTTTCCAGAGGTATCGATTCTGACAAACCGTCCGCCGCCGTCAGACAACCCTCCCGAATTTCATCCACAGCCCCCTCGCCGCCACTCATCGTCGATGGCTTCCGATATTTCCCCATGGACGTTTTTAAGATCGATTTCATCCCTTTTTTTTCACCAGCCGGGCCACGGATTCGATATGAAAGGTGTGGGGGAACATGTCCACCGGCTGCACCGCTTCCACGTCGTAGATCTCCTTGAGTGCCAGTACATCCCTGGCCAGGGTGGCCGGATTGCAGGAGACATAGACAATTTTCTCCGGTGCCATTTTAACCACCTGCCCGACCACATCTTTGTGCATTCCGGCGCGGGGAGGATCGATAACCAGCAGGTCCGGAACCGTTTCGATGGACGCCAGGGTATCCTTGATATCCCCGAGGATAAACCGGCAGTTGTCGATGCCGTTGGTGCGGCAGTTCTTGCGGGCATCGGCCACGGCACTGGCTACCAGCTCCAGCCCGATCACCTCACCGGCCATACGGGCCAGCCAGATGGCAATGGTGCCGGTGCCGCAGTACAGATCCAGAACCGTTTCATGACCCTCCAGGGCAGCGTAGCGCCCCACCGTTTCGTAGAGTCTCTGTGCACCACGGGTGTTGGTCTGAAAAAAAGAATTGGCCGAAATATCGAAATCAAAATCACCGATCCGGTCCGTTAGGACCGGCTCGCCGGCCAGGTGGATTTCCCGCTCGCCGATGGCCACGCCCGAGCGTCTGGCGGTAATGTTGTTGACCACGGAAACCACTTCGGGAAATTGATCCCGGACGAGATCGGCCAGGGGCTGGACCGCCTCACGATCCTCCGCGGCGGTGACGACGTTGACCATCCACCGGTCATGGGCCGCCGAATGCCGGAGCATGAGAAACCGCCAGAAGCCTTCGTGGGTGCGCAGCCCGTATACCGGCCGGTCAGAGGCACGCATGTAAGTGCGCACGGCATCGAGTATCCGGTTTCCCGCCTCCGGCTGCAACAGACAGGCCCGGGTGTCCAGCACCTTGTGGAAGGTGCCGGGCACATGCAGTCCGAGGGCAAAGCTGATATCCGCGTCCGTTCCCATTTCGTGGGGCATCAGCCAGCGGCGGTCCGAGCAGGAAAACTCCATTTTATTGCGGTAGCCGAATACATGATCCGACGGCAGGGTCGGATGAACGGCGGTTCCGCCCAGCATTGCGATGTGTTCCAGTGATTCGGCCACATGGCGGCGTTTCAAATCCAGCTGGTGCGGGTAATCGATAAACTGCCATTTGCATCCCCCGCAAAATCCGCTGTAGGGACACGGCGGCGCCACGCGCAGGGGCGAGGGCGTCAGCAGTTCCTGGACCACGGCCTCGGCGTAGTTGCGTTTTTTCCGGATGATGCGGGCGGCGACCCGATCCCCGGTAACGGTCTGATCGATGAAGACGGCAAAACCGTCGATCTTGGCCAGTCCCTTGCCGCCGAAGGCCACATCGATGACCTCGCATTCGATAATCTGTTTCTTTTTCACGGCCATCCGTAACCTTTTCCCCCTGTTGATTATTAGAATCGGCCTTCCTGTGCTGCTTTCGCAGCCCCCCCCACATGGTCCATGGCAGTTTTTTTGTCAAGCGTCAAACCAACTACCGGTGGAAACCGTCGTCCACAAGGCGGCCATTTTCCTGCCCGGTTGTTCAGACGGCCATTTTTTCTTCCCTTTTTTTCTTGCCCTGCCCGGCGATTTTCTTTAGATTTAGGGCAATCTGATCATTTCCCAGCAGATCCCCGTTTCGCAGACAAGTGTTTCAGGCCATTCGTCACATTTTTCTTTCGACCACGTTCAAGTTCCAAGCAACCCGAAAAGGACCTTGCCATGAAAAACACCGATTATTCGAAGTCACTGCCCGTCGATGGAAAGACTTATACCTTTTATGACTTCAACCGGTTTGCCGCCGACACCGGGGTATCCATCGAACGATTGCCCTGCTCCATCAAGATCCTGGTGGAGAACCTGCTGCGCAAGTTTGACGGCCGCGTGGTCACGGAAGAAGATCTTGCAAATATCGTCCGCTGGCAAAAACGCTACGAGGAACCGGTGGAAATCCCCTACCACCCGGCACGGGTGCTCATGCAGGACTTTACCGGCGTGCCGGCGGTGGTGGACCTGGCCGCCATGCGCGATGCGGTGGCCGCCCTGGGCAAAGACCCCGCGCGGGTCAACCCTCTGGTTCCCACGGAACTGGTGGTGGATCACTCCATCCAGGTGGATTGCTTCGGCACCGACGACGCCCTGGAAAAAAATGTGGCCCTGGAATACAGCCGCAACGGCGAACGCTACGAACTGCTCAAGTGGGCCCAGAAAAGTTTTGCCAATTTCAAAGTGGTCCCCCCCAATTCGGGCATCTGCCACCAGGTCAACCTGGAAAACCTCGGCCGGGTGGTGATCACCCGGGATGAAAACGGCAATGCCGTCGCCTGCCCGGACACCGTGGTGGGCACGGACTCCCATACCCCCATGATCAACGGCATCGGCGTCATGGGGTGGGGCGTGGGCGGCATCGAAGCCGAGGCCGTCATGCTGGGCCAGCCTTATTACATGTCAATCCCCGAGGTGGTGGGCGTCAAACTCACCGGCAGACTGAAAGAGGGCGTCACCGCCACCGACCTGGTGCTCACCATCACCGAGATGCTGCGCCGGATCAACGTGGTCGAAAAATTCGTGGAGTACTTCGGTTCAGGCATGAAAGGCCTGTCGGTCACCGATCGGGCCACCATCGCCAACATGACACCGGAGTACGGGGCCACACTGGGTTTTTTCCCGGTCGATGAGAAAACGATCGACTATCTCCGTCTGACCGGCCGAACCGACCGTGCCCGGGTGGTGGAGGCGTATACCAGAGCCACCGGCATGTTTTACACCGGTGATTCGGACCCCGAGTTTTCCCAGATGGTGGAACTGGACCTGTCGACCGTGCAGCCGTCCCTGGCCGGCCCGGCAAGGCCCCAGGACCGCATCTCCCTGCCCGGACTCAAAAAATCCTTCGCCGACATCCTGGGATGCGAATACGACCGCGATGCCGAAGTCAAGCATATATCTGAATTTCATGATGAATCCGGTTGTCAGACAGTGCGTGCCAGGCGTTGCCGTCCGGTGGCCCGGCGCCAGTTCGACATGGAATTCAACGGCCGCCCGATGAAAATCGGCGACGGTAACATCGTGATCGCCGCCATCACCTCCTGTACCAACACCTCCAACCCCCACGTGCTCATGGGAGCCGGCCTGATCGCCAAGAATGCCGTTTCAAGGGGCCTTAAAGTCCCGTCCTTCGTAAAAACCTCCCTGGCCCCGGGGTCCAAAGTGGTCATGGATTATCTGGAAGCTGCCGGTCTGGTGCCCTACTTCGATGCCCTGGGGTTTCATCTGGCGGCCTTTGGCTGCACCACCTGCATCGGCAACAGCGGCCCGCTGCACCCCGATATCGAGAAGACCATCAAGGAAAACGACCTGAATGTCGCCGCCGTGCTGTCGGGCAACCGCAATTTTGAAGCCCGCATCCACCAGAACATCAAGTCCAATTTCCTGGCATCGCCCATGCTGGTGGTCATTTTTGCACTGGCCGGCCGGGTGGACATCGACCTGACCCTGGAGCCGGTGGGCATCGACCCCAACGGGCAGCCCATTTACCTGGAGGACCTGTGGCCGTCACAGGACCAGATCGACGAACTGGTCAGGACCCACGTCAAACAGGCATTTTTCGAAAAAGAATATGCACGCATCTTCGACGGCGACCGTTTCTGGGAAGCCCTCGACATCGCCGAGAGCACGACCTTCGCCTGGAACGGTGCCTCCACCTACATCAAGAACCCGCCCTACTTCGACGGATTCTCACTGACCGCCCGGCAACCGGAGGATATCAGCGGTGCGCGAGCTTTTCTGCTCCTCGGGGACACGGTCACGACGGACCATATATCACCGGCCGGCGCCATTCCCGAAGACTATCCGGCCGGGCGCTACCTGATTGAAAACGGCGTCCCAAAGGAGGACTTCAACTCATACGGCTCCCGCCGGGGCAATCACGAGGTGATGATGCGCGGCACTTTCGGCAACATCCGTATCAACAACCAGCTGGTGGCGCCCAAACAGGGCAGTTTCACCCTGAAATTTCCAGAGGGCGAGGAGATGTTCAACTACGACGCGGCCATGGCCTACAAGGCCGAAGGAACCCCGTTGGTTGTACTGGGAGGCAAGGAATACGGCACGGGGTCCTCTCGGGACTGGGCCGCCAAAGGTACCGCCCTGCTGGGCATCAGGGCGGTCATCGCCCAGTCTTACGAGCGCATCCACCGCAACAACCTGGTGGGGATGGGCGTGCTTCCGCTGGTGTTTGCCGACGGGGAAAACGCCCAGAGCCTTGGGCTGGACGGGTCGGAAACCTTTTCCATTTCCGGGATTGCCGGCATGACGCCCAGAAAGGAACTGGCGGTCAAGGCCGTCAAACCGGACGGCAGTGAAATCAATTTTACGGCCATTTCCCGCCTGGATACGGAAGTGGATGTGGAATATTTCGAAAACGGCGGGATCCTGCCCGCGGTGATTCGCAAGATGATGACGCAATAGGACGGATTACATCAACCCGGCATTTTTCTTGACCCGCAGCAGTCCCGGACTCAGATTCAGGTGCATGAGCGTGGACTGGCAGCCCATATCGAGGAACACCTTTTCCAGGTCGTCAAAAAGCACCGGACGGTCCGGCCATTTGAACTTTTTTTCCTGCCGGCGCAGGGACGCCCACAGACCTTTCGCCTCGGGGGCGCGTCTGAATACGGTGTCCATGGCACGGTCGCACAGAAACATGGCGCAGACCACAGGCCGAACCGTCCAGACACAGCCTTCGCTTCCCAGATAGACGCAACGATGCCCCGCGTTCACCCGGCACAGTTTCGTCTCCAGTCGATCCAGCTGCGCCGGCGTCGCGTGCAGGGCGTCGATCACCGTATCGGCAAAAAAGGTAATGATACTGTCCCTGGCGCAACAGGCACTGGTCCGGCTCTGGTAGCAGGTCCGGGTACAGATCTCATTGAAGTAGCGGTTCAGGAAATCATCCACCAACCGCCTGAACTGCATGTAGTCACCCACCGTTTCGATGAGTTTTTTTCTCCGGGCCTCGCCGAGCTGCATCAGTCCGTGCCTGACCATTTTCAATGCGTCGAGCTGCTCCTGCTGGTATTCGTTCATTTCGAGGACCGCACGTTGAGGTTTTTCATTTACGGCAATGCGTCGCTGTCCGGGTTTAGGAGATAAGCCGTTGATTGTCAATGGAATGCCGAATGCCGCTGAAAAAATGGGCCCGCCGGAGGGATCTTTTTTCCTTGACGATTTTTCCCATTTCCCCGATAAACGGGTGTCAGATTGCATGGTGGCGGACTCCCTGAATCACCGTGCCATCTGACCTGATCCCGAGGGCCTCGTTTCCCAAAAACCCGGAAAACAGGGCCCGACTGCACGCGGCCATCACCACACAGAAACGAGCCACCATGTCAGAGGAAAACGCGCCCGCCAGCCACCCGATGGACGAAATCGCCCAACGATTCAACATGCACACCGGGCCTATTTCTGAGGACCAGCCGGATTCCGGAGCGGCTCCGCCTTCAGCGTCATCCACGCCCGCCGGCCCCGACGCGTCCGGGCACCGTCCGTCCCTGAAAACCGGGTCGGCTTTCGGGCCGATCTCCTTTTCATCGGATCAGATCGGCGAACCCGCTTTCTTCGTAGACAGAGAATTATGCCTTCGCTGGATCGCCCCGGGCGGTGCAGACGCCTTTTCGCGGGCCCTGGCACGGGAACGTGAATCCGGTTCCACCGCCAATGTGTTCAGCCTGCTGATCAAGCCTGCCATCAGGGACGCACTGTGTGACTGGCAGACCTTTTTTTCATTCGTATACGTTCTGCTGCGCCGCCTGACGCCCCGGGACACCTTTGATTCGGGAACCGTTTTTCTCTCTGGAGAACACACCGCCCACATGGACATCCGGTCATCCGACACCGAAGCGGTTCACCCGTTTCAGATTGACAGCTGCATGCTCATGGGAAATGAAGCCGGCACCGAACCGCCCCTGCGTATTTTTGGCATCGCTTCCGGAGAAGGCACCCTCTTCCTGATCCGCAAGGATCTCTGGCATCCCATGGCGACCGGCGACAGGAAGCCTGACGCCATCGCCGGGACTGTTGAATCCACTGACGAGAAAAAAGCCATCTGCATATTGTCAGCACGGCTGAACGCGTCTCACCGCATCGCCGAGAGCATGCTCCCCGATGTGTTTTTCAAATTGATGAATCGGATCGGGGAGGAAGCCGATGGCGCGGCAAAATCCCTCGGCGGCGTCCGGGCAGGCGGTCAGGGGGCTGAACTCCTCTATATGTTTACCAAAAATGCCGGAAGGAATCCGATCTTCAGCGCCATCTGCTGTGCCACGCGGTTAAACGACCGTATGCAATCCCTGCAGGAAAAATCAAAGCCGGAAATGGGGTGGGCTTACGAAATCTGCATGAACGTCGGCATCAGCCACGGAACGGATGACCTGTCGGCACCGGAACCGGCCGGCTCAATGGAACTCATGATTCCCGGCGGTGCTTCCGACCAATCGTCCCTTCTTTCCGCCGTCGCCGCAAAGGGGGAAATCTGGATCACCAAAGATGCCGTCGGTCAACTGCCCAAATCACTCATCGACCAGATGGTGATGGGCGTCGACCGCCAGGGGCAGTTTTTCCAGAACTTTTTCACCCGGCTTTCAGATCTTTCATCGAAGGCCGGCATCAGTCAGTCGAAACAAGATGATATGGGCGGCCTGCCCGTTACCCGAATCGTAAAAATTGAAACGCCTAAATAGAATCAGCCGTTAATCGACGAGGTGCAACCATGCCGGAAAACAGCCCGATGGTCAGGGTTCACGTCAATATTGAACTGTCTGCGACATCCCTCCAAGCGGTGGTCGCCAACGCAAAAAAGAAAGCCGGTGCAGATGAACGCGGCCGGTATCGGGTGGACACGGCCGATTCGCTGTCGGACCTGATCTCGAAATTTCTTCTGGAAACCGGTTTCGACGAATTTGCCCGCAACCTTGACAATTATTGATGCCCGGATGTCAGGGGCACCGCTGCCCGGTAAAGGGTAACGCTGCCGCGAACCGAATAGGATCCGAGGCTGGCCGGCACCAGGAAGCTGTCCCCTTTTTTCACGGAAAGGCTTTCTCCACGGCCGCCGTGGACGAGCCGGCCCTGGCCGGCGGTGCAAAGGAGAATTTCCACACTTCTCGTTGAAGGTGAGACGTATTCCTTGTCGCGGGTGGTCTCAATGCGCCCCAGAGAAAATTCCTCCGCCGGACAATCGAAGCCGGATTCGCAAGGCCCCAGGGAAACCGGCTCGAGAATCCTGACGGGGGTTTCTGCAAAACGGACCACCCTGAGCAGTTCGGGCACATCCACATGCTTGGGAGTCAGGCCTCCCCTGAGCACATTGTCCGAATTGGCCATCAGCTCGATCCCCACACCACCCAGGTAGGCATGAAGCTGGCCGGCGGGCAGATACATGGCCTGCCCCGGCGACAGGCAGACCAGGTTCATCAATGCCGGACCCAAAATGCCCATATCGGCCGGATAGGCGTGTGCCAGGTCAAGCATCCACCGGTAAACCGGAGATGAATCCGCCCGGGGCGCTGCCCGGTCCAGCACCTCCAGGGCAGCCGCCCGCCGCTGACCGTCAGACAGCGTCATCATGGCCGTGAAAAATGGCTTCAGCCCCTGCTCCCGAGAAGCGGTCATCCCCTGAAGCCCTGCCTCGAGAACCCCGGGACATACGGGAGCCAGCAGCTTGACGGCGGCCGACGCGCTCCGGAACCCGTTCAGGCCCCAGAATGGGGTCAGGGCGCAGATGATTTCCGGCTTGTGGTTCCCGTCCCGATAGTTGCGGTCCGGTGCATCCAGGGGCTTCCCCTCCCGATTCTCCCTTGAGAACCCCGCTTTTGCCTGGGCCTTGCTGGGATGGGCCTGGATGGAAAGCGGCCGGGCGGCCGCCAGCACCTTGAACAGATACGGCAGGGCATTGCCGAAGCGCACGGCGGTTTCGGGGCCCAGGATGTCGTGGGGGTTTCGCTCGATCAACTGCTGCACCGAAATCCGGCCGGCATTCGAAACCACGGAAGACGGGCCTTTGGGATGCGTGCCCATCCACAGTTCCGCCTGGGGCTCAAGTGAGGGGGCGGGCAGCCCGAGCAGATCGGCAATGGCGGTTGTCGATCCCCAGGCATAGGGCTGGATAACATTTTCGAGACGGTAAATGGGCATGATCAATCCTGAATCTTCCCGTCAAAGGGAGGTTTACTAACCGGTGGCCTCTTGGTATACATGGTCCGCTGAATTGCGGGCCATGTATAAATAAATATAGGCGTTACGACCATGAACCTCAAGGTAAATGAGATCTTTTACAGCATTCAGGGGGAATCCGTACATGCCGGTCTTCCCTGCGTGTTCGTCCGCCTGACCGGATGCAACCTGCGCTGCAGCTATTGCGACACCCGGTACGCCTTCCACGACGGCCGCACCATGTCCCGTGCATCTGTCGTCGAGCGGGTGCGGCAATACGGCTGCAGCCTGGTGGAAATCACCGGCGGGGAACCCCTGAACCAGTCGGGAACACCGGCCCTGGCCGGTGCGCTGCTTGAAGCCGGATACACCTTGCTGGTGGAAACCAACGGATCCCTGGACATCGACCGGGTGGACCGCCGATGCAGCCGGATCATGGACATCAAGTGCCCCTCCAGCGGTGAAGAAGCCAGCAACGATCCGGCCAACCTGAAGCGGCTGACCCCAAACGACCAGGTAAAGTTCGTCATCGGCGACCGAAAGGATTTCCTTTTCGCCCGACACATGGTATCCCGCCTGCCGGCATCGCTGCCTCCGGAACGGGTTCTGTTTTCGCCCGTATCCGGTCGTTTGCCCGCGGATCGACTGGCCCGATGGATACTGGACGCCCGGCTGGGGGCCAGGCTTCAGGTTCAATTGCACCGGTTGATCTGGCCCGACCGGGAACGCGGGGTGTAAGCGATTGAATCGCCTTCATATACCGCCAGGTGAACCCAACATGTCAACCCGAGGAACCCCAACGATGAATCCCAATAAAAAAGCCGTCGTCCTGTCCAGCGGGGGCCTGGACTCCACCACGGTGCTGGCCATGGCCCGCAACCGTGGATACACGCTCTACAGCCTCAGTTTTTTTTATGGCCAGCGCCATGATTTCGAGCTTCAGGCCGCCGAAAAGGTGGCTGCGGCAATGGGAGTCAAACGGCATCTGGTCTCCCGGGTGGATCTGAAACCGATCGGCGGCTCGGCCCTGACCGACGACATCGCCGTACCCAAGTCCCGGGCGGAAGCGGATATGGCCGACGCCATCCCCGTCACCTATGTACCGGCGCGAAACACGATCTTCCTCTCCTATGCGCTGGCCTGGGCTGAGGTGCTGGAGGCCTGGGACATCTTCATCGGTGTCAACGCCGTCGACTACAGCGGCTACCCCGACTGCCGTCCGGAATATATCCGGGCCTTCGAAACCATGGCCAACCTGGCTACCAAAACGGCGGTGGAAGGCAAGGGGCGGTTTCACATTCACGCGCCGCTGATCGAAATGACCAAAGCCCAGATCATTCGGGCCGGGACCGACCTGGGCGTGGATTACGGCATGACCCACAGCTGCTATGACCCGACGGCAGAGGGACTGGCCTGTGCCAGATGCGATTCGTGCATCCTGCGCAAAAACGGATTTGCCGCTGCCGGGGTGCCCGACCCGACCCCCTATGCGGCCCCATGACCTGCCGATGCCATCAGGGCAAGCTTCCAGTCCGGTCTGGTGTTCAGCTGGGGCCCGGCTTTTTTACAGACCCGTCGGAAATGCGATGTACACCAAGCGAAACGCTAACATCCTGATATGACAACAAAGTTATTTTTATCTACAGGGCCGCAAAAACCACATTCCATTGGCGCCTGAAGAACCGTTAATCCAAACAGGGTCGTTTTTCGTAAGAGCGGCTTCCATCCGCGATGCAATGGAATGACCGCGGCTGGAAGCCGCTCTTACGCCATTTCGGTTCCTTTCGGATATATGGGCATGTGTGGCCTGAAAAAGCTTTTTACCAAGGCATTGAGGAGAAAAAAATGACAGTCGGTTTGATTCTGGCACTGGCAGTGGCGCTTTTGTTCGGGCTGATCGAGGCGGAGAAAACGGAAAACCCGGTAAGGATCCTGCTGTTCAAGACACCGCTGTCGCTGTTGTTTATCGTTGCCTGGACCATCCAGCCGGTTCAGCACCCGGGCTTTGGCCGCATGGTCCTCTTCGCGTTGCTGTTTTGTCTGGGCGGCGACGTCCTCCTGGCCATCGGATCCCGGAAAGCCTTTCTTTCCGGACTGGTCAGCTTCCTTCTGGGGCACATCATGTACGCCATCGCCTTTTTTCTGGTCGGCACCACCGGGCCGCCCATGGCGGTGGGGATGGTCCTGTTGTTCCTGTCGGCCATCTTCACCTGGCGATGGTTGGCGCCCCATCTGGGCGACATGACGGTTCCCGTGCTGGCCTATATCGTGATTATCAGCATCATGGTCTGCGGGGCATGCGGCATGCTCGGCGTATCGACCCTGCCGTGGGCGGCACGGGGCACCGTTTTTGCCGGTGCCATCCTGTTCTACCTGTCGGATCTTTTCGTGGCCCGCCAGCGATTCGTGGTCAGCGCCCACCTGAATCGGGCGGCGGGGCTGCCCCTGTACTACGCCGCCCAGTTTCTGCTGGCCTTTTCCGCCGCCTGGATTCCCGGGTGAACGGAACGCATTTCGGAAAAAGTGGATTCTGAACGCTGGATCAGCTTCGCCGGCAAGGCACCGGCCGACGCAAAAGCGGAGCCAATCAAAAGTATGTAAGCAGGCTAAGGAGGCCTGTAACGCAGTCGGCGAAGCTTAGACGGCGCTATGGAGCCATTTCTACCAGTCGACCGGTAACCTCACGGTTTGCTTGGCCTTGTTTTTAAACAGCAGGTATCGATGCGCCAGACCGAACCGGTATAAATCCCGGGTAATGGCAACGTCCGAGCGGCAGTATTCGAGAATTCTGGCCATCTTCCCCTCCCGCCACCACTTCAGAGCATCCAGTCCGTCTGCGGTTTTGCCGGTATTGAGGGTGACCGATGCCAGGTGGTCCAGCGATAGCCGGTATCCCAGTTGCGCCTTGACCTTCTCCAGGATGTCCAGGGTGGGAATCCGCCTGAAATCAAGGTCGGTGTAAGCGGAGAGCACCCGGTAATCGAAACGTTTGATGTTGAAACCGACCACCTTGTCCAGTTGCCGGATGTGTTCCAGCAGGGCAGGCACCTGGCCTTCGACGAACTCGTAATAGTCGTCCGTGCGTGAATCATAAAGAACGACGCAGCTCACCCGCATCCGTTCGGCGTGATGCCACCCGCCCACCTCCCGGGCAGACCGCTGGGTCTCGATGTCGAGGACGCCGTAGCTGCCGGGTTCACGGGGCGAATCGGTAACAGGAACAGGTTCATCACCATCGTCGGCGTTCCCCTCAACCATCGGCAGGTGGATGACCTGTCTCGCCGGTGGCGTCGTGCCGGAAATCAGGGCCCTGAGTAAGAACATGGCCGCCGCCTTGTCGATGGGTCGGTTTCCCGAGCCGCATTTGGGCGAATGGACGCAACTGGGACAGCCGGTTTTGCACGGACAGCCCGATATGGCCGCCAGGGTGGCATCAAGCAGCCCGGGGCCATCGGAAAAGGCCTGGGCGCATATCCCGGCGCCGCCGGGCAATCCGTCGTAGATAAAAATTCCGGCGCTTTCCAGCTGGGGATGAAACGGTGTGGAAATGCCCCCCAGATCGTTGCGGTCCGCCAGCACCAGCAGTGGAAAAACACCGATGGCCGCATGCTCAAGGGCATGCAGCCCGCCCATGACATGAACGCGGGCGGTCTGCGCCATGGCGGTCAACCCAGCCGGGACGATGAACCAGAGTCCCTGGGTTTCAAATACCATGGGCGGCAGATCGAGGGGAATCCGTTCAAGCACCTTGCCGGTTCTTGTCTCAATGCGGTCATAGCCGGTGACCTGCTCGGTGACACGGAGTCTGCCGACCGCCATGTTCGTGCCGTAGACCGCCTTCTGATCCATTATATCAAGAATCAATGTATCTTTGTGTGACCGCACCCGGGTGTGAAAATTCACCCGGGTGCGTCTGACATGGATCTTTTTGGTTTCCGGCTCCAGGGCGTCCACCAGAAAAGATTTTCCCCGGTGCAGATAGATGGCGCCGGGATGGGTTTCACGGAATACCCGGAACCCGTCGATTTCACCCAGCCGCGTGTTGTCGGACGCATTGACGATGGTATAACGGGAACCCGCCCCCCGCAGATTCACATGCCGATGCGGATTTTTCATGGGCGAGTAGCAAGTGGTGCCGTCGGCGCTCAGATAGAGCGCGCCGTCGGCCAACAGCTGCCGGAGGCAGCCGTGCACCGCTTCCGGCTGCAGCAGGGGATCGTCCACGGCAAGGGGCAGTTCGGCTGCGGCGCAGGTCAGATGGCGGGACAGGACATCGGGGTTGTAGGGATTGATCACGGCCGCTTCCGGTGGCCGCATCACCAGCTGTTCCGGATTGTTGACAAAAAACTGATCCAGGGCATCCTCTCCGGCCACCATCACGACCGCCGACTCCTGCCCGCTGCGCCCCACCCGGCCGCCGCGCTGCCAGGTGGCCACAATCGATCCGGGATATCCCACCAGCAGGCAGAGATCCAGGCTGCCGATGTCGATCCCCAGTTCCAGCGCACTGGTGGTGATGACCGCCAGCAACTCACCTGAGGCCAGTCTGGATTCGATTTCACGCCGTTCTTCGGGGAGAAACCCGGCCCGATAGGCACTGATCCGATCGGCAAACGGTCCGGACCGGTTTTTTGCCCAGATGGCCAGAAGCTCTGCCAGCTTGCGGGACTGGGTGTAAACGATGGTACGAAGTCCGCGATTCAGGGCCGATTTGAGCAGGGTCATGGTCGCCGCCAGCGGACCGTCCACCGGCTCAATCAGGATTAAATGCCGCCGTCCGGCGCCTGCGGTGCTCTCCGTTACTGTTTCGACAGGCAATCCGGTCAGCTGTCCGGCCAGTTCTTCAGGGTTGGCCACGGTGGCCGAGGTGAAAACGAATGTGGGCGACTGACCATAATGACGGCACATGCGTTGCAGACGGCGGAAGACCTGGGCCATGTGGGAACCCAACATGCCCCGGTACGTGTGTACTTCGTCCACCACCACAAACCGCAACCGTCCGAGCAGGTCGGCCCAGCGTTCGTGATGGGGCAAAACGGAGAGGTGAATCATCTCCGGATTGGTCATCAGCACATGGGGCGGGTTGTCGCGAATTTTCTTGCGCCGGTAGGCCGAGGTGTCGCCATCGTAAATGTCCGCCCGGAAAAGGGTGCCGGGAAGGTGGGCGGACATGCCGTTGATCGCTTTGAGCTGGTCCTGGGCAAGGGCCTTCAATGGGTAGATGAACAACGCGCAGGTCGATGCATCATCAACCACGGCTTCGAAAACCGGCAATGCGTACGTCAGGGTCTTTCCGGATGCCGTGCGGGTGGCCGCGACGGTGTGGATGCCGGCCCGTACCCGGTCGATGGTCTGGACCTGGTGGGCATACAGCCGGTCAATCCCCATCGATCCGAGAAGATCGCCGATCGAAACCGGCCAGGTTTTCTCCGGTTTGCCGAATGTCGGTGCCGCGGGATCAAATTCCCGGTGGTAGACCACCTGCCCGTCGAAACTTCTGGCGTTTTTGAGTGCAGTGACGTAATCATGGACCGGATGGCCGTTTTTCATGGTCGGGTACCCGTGATCTGCCGCAGATGACATTTAATGCGCATATTTTCTTGAAAAACTGAAAAAATACGCTATAGTTAGGCTCATTCGGCCATTGTGGTACGCATCGGTTAACCTTAAGGCAAGAATTGACGATTTCTCACCGAAAATGCGCCCCTCCCCTTGCCGGGGAAGGGCCACTATCGCATGACATCAATTCCCATTTCAAGAGGAAGGCAGCAACGTTGGACGACCCCTTTTTAGCCGGCCCGGATTCCGGGTTATCAGGCAACTGCACGTTTAGTCGCTTTTTCAGTATCGCTTATTCAAACCACCGGCATTGCCATTCTCCGATCGACCCCATCTCGGGGGCAGGAGTCAGCGGATGATGGCGAATCAATTATTCCTGCTTTTTGTCCTGCTGCTGCTTTCCGGTTTTTTTTCATCCGCAGAGACGGCCCTGTTTTCCATCAGCCAGACCCGCGCCAGGCATCTGGCCAAAGACAACATCCGTTCCCATCAGTTGATCAAACGGATGAAGGACGATCCCCATAAACTGCTGACCACCATCCTGATCGGCAACAACGTGGTCAATGTGGCGGCATCGGCCATCGCCACGTCGCTGACCATCGGCATGTCCGCCAATTACGCCGTGGGTCTGTCCACCGGGGTCATGACGTTCCTCATACTGGTTTTCGGCGAGGTGATACCCAAATCCTTTGCCACCCGCAACAACATCATCATTGCCAAGCTGACCATTTTCCCCATTTACTGGATGTCCGTCCTTTTTTTGCCGATCATCCTGTTCCTCAATTTCATTCCCCGCATCACCGGAAAAATGAGCAAAACGCCCTCGGCCACCGAGGAGGAGCTGATCACGTTCGTAGAGGTGGTGGAAGAGCAGGGGGAGATCAAGGAAGAAGAGCGGGAGATGATTCATAACGTTTTTGAACTGGACGACACCAGTACGTCGGAGATCATGACCCCCCGTGCCGACATGTTCGTCGTGGATGCGGACCTCCCGCTTGATTTCAAGGCCATCGCCGAATCGGGGTTTACCCGCATTCCGGTGATCGAAGGCGACATCGACCACGTGGTGGGCATTTTAAACATCAAGGACATCTTCATGCACCAGGCCACGTCGGAAACGCCGGTGAATGTCCGCACCATCATGCGCCGGCCCTATTTTGTTCCCGAGAACAAAAAACTGGACCGCATGCTCCACCAGTTCAAGGCCCGCAAAAACCACATGGCCATCATCGTCGACGAATATGGCGGCGTCTCCGGCCTGATCACCCTTGAAGACGCCCTCGAGGAACTGGTGGGCGAAATCCGTGATGAGACCGACAAAGAGGAGCCGCACATCATCAGCAAAAAAGCGAAAGAATGGATGGTGCTCGGCAAATCTGACATCGATGAAGTCAACGAAAAGACCGGCATGCATATCCCCGAATCCAAGGAATATGACACCTTTTCCGGATACATACTTGACCGAATCGGAAGAATTCCTGAGGAGGACGAAGCCTTCACCATCGACGGCCACAAGGTCGTGGTCAAAGAGATGGACGGCAACCGGATCAAACGTTACCTGGTGCAGGCTCTCGCCGCCCAGGCCGATGGATAGATGCGCCACCCGAAGCCCCCCGTCCAGCACCCGCCAGGGCACGTGGGTTTCAGAGCCGCCCTCCAGTTCTACCTGATCGACTGCACCACTCTGCCCGGAAAGATGACGCATCCCATTGCAAAGCCTGCGGGCACGTCATTTACCAGGAATATGATGGAGGATAGCGCGTTGAACCGATGGCTCCTATGGATGACGATGGTCCTGGCCGCGGGGATCGCCGGCGGGGCCGACGACCATGCGATCCATGTGGGCCGGTTTTCACAGATGGCGCCGGGAGCCCCGTTGACAGGCTGGGAACCGATGACCTTCAGCAAAATAACCTCCCACACCCGCTATGCGCTGGTCGAAGACAACGGCCGAACGGTGTTGCGGGCAGACAGCAGGGCGTCCGCTTCCGGCATGGTGAAAAAAGTGGATCTCGATCCTGCGGACTGTCCGGTGCTCACCTGGGAATGGAAAATCAGCAATACGATTTCAAAGGGAAATGTGAAACAGAAATCGGGGGATGATTATGCAGCCCGGATATATATCACGTTTGCCCGGGACCCGGGCCACCTTTCCTTTTTCCAGCGGGCCAGAACGGGGGCGATTAAAATGCTCTATGGACAGACGCCGCCGGAGGCGGCGCTGGCCTATGTGTGGGGCAACCGGGCCGAGGTCGGATCGGTCCACCCGAGTCCCTATACCGACCGCCTGCAATTGATCGTGGTGGAAAGCGGACCGGATCACCTGGACCGCTGGCGAACGGCCCGGAGGAACATTGCCGATGACTTTGAGCGCGCCTTCGGCACCGACCCGCCGCGCATTTCCGGGATCGCCGTGATGAGCGACACCGACAATACGGGGGAATCGGCCACCGCCTGGTATGGGGATATCGTATTACATCGGAAGATGGCGGACTGATGCCCGAAGTCCGATAAAAAAGCATCGGTGTATTGGTTCCCGGTTCTCCGACCTCCGGTCTTACTTTACCCGCTCCACATACTGTCCGGTTCGTGTATCGATGCGGATCTTCTCCCCCTCGTTGACAAAGGGGGGGACCTGGACCACGTGGCCGGTTTCAAGGGTGGCCGGCTTGGTGGAACCGGCGGCGGTATCCCCTTTTGCCCAGGGTTCCGCATCGGTGATGGTCAGTTCGACGAAATTGGGCAAAGAGACGGCCAGGGCTTTTTTTTCGAACATGAGGACGTTGCAGACGGTGTTTTCCTTGAGCAGGGGTTTGGCGTCGCCCACCTGATCTTCGGACAGGAACTCCTGTTCATAGTTGGCCGAATTCATGAAGCAGTAAGCGCTCCCGTCGAAGTAGAGATATTCCATCTCCACCTCTTCCAGGTTGGCCTCCTTGAATTTCTCACCGGACCGGTAGGTCTTGTCGAACTGCGATCCGCTGATCATGTTCTTCAGGCGGCATTTGTACAATGCCTGCCCTTTTCCCGGTTTGACAAACTCGAACTGGACGACCACATAGGGATCGCCGTCGATCTCTATTTTCAGCCCTTTTCGCAAATCACTGCTCTCGTACATAGGGTTTACCCCTCCCTTGGGAATGTTACATTTTATCTGAGTATGCTTCCATCCAGCCGGCAATGCCATCCCGGTCAAGAGATGGCCGCTGATGTGACTATCGGCAAATCAGCCCTGGTTGATGTCGTCGGCCTTGCGCGCCGCCGATACCAATGCACCGACCCGTGCCGGGTCTTTTTGAAAACGAATGGGGCGGCATTGCTGATCGACGGCATTGGTGCACGTGCAGCTGTCCACGCCGAAGGGACGAACCTGCCGGATGCCGTCGGCCACATTCTCCGGTGACACGCCTCCGGCAAGAACCACCGGAATGCGGCTTACTTCCACCAACCGGGCGGCCACTGACCAGTCACATGTAAGACCGGTAATCCCGACGAAACCGGCTACCGGCTGATCGGCATCGGCGGCGCCCGGCGCACCCGTGATTACCGTATCGGTCAGAAAGAAATCGCTTAGCGGTTCCAGCCTGCCGGCAAGCGACAATACCGCCTCTCCGATGGCCGCCCCCGTTTGCCCGATTGGAATGGAGCGCATGATGCGAATATCCGGGAAACGGGTCCTCACCGCCGCCTGCAGTTCGAGCGCGGCGTCGACCGAATGATCGCCGTTGTCGTTCAGCGCGTCACAAAAATGAACGATATGCGGCCGGTAATAATCCAGGGTGTCGAAAATGGCCTCCGGGTCCTTGTACAGCGGAATCAGGCTGCTGACAGCGCCCATCTGGCGAACCACCGAAACGGTTTCTCGGAGAACCGGGTCGTGGCGGCGGTGTTGCGACGTGACCACGCTGCCAATGTGATCCACCCCCAGCCCGATCATGGCGCGGGCTTCATCCGGGGTCTGGATCTCATAGATCTGGACGATGGTTCCTGGCATTATCCTGAACATTCCTCAATGGTTAAAAACACCGTTCCGCCTCCAACCGGTGGCCGTCACTACCACATTCATTGCGGTTGTGCAAATCGTATCGCCGGGCGCCCATCCCGGGAGGACACCTATAGCCCCGGAAAAAGTATGGATTCGCTCTCCCCGGCCACATCGGGCGCCATGGCGTCCAGAGCCGGCTGAAGCATTTTATGGTAGGTCCGGATGCGATCCACGTAAATGACGGCTTCGTTACCCCGGGCGTATCGATGCGCCAGCGTCCGGTAATATTTTTTCTGCTGAAGCAGCGGGAGCACCGAGCGGACGCCATGCCAGCTGTTTTCCGGCTTTCCCAGCCGACCGGCAAGGATCCTGGCATCCTGGAGGTGCCCGAATCCGATGTTGTAGGCTGCCAGTGCCATGAGGGTTCGGTCTGGCTCGGGAACCGTCTCGCCGACCTGTCGATGCAGACGCCCCAGGTAACGGGCGCCGGCAAAAATGGCGCTCTCCACATCCACCCGGTCTTCCACCCCCATGGCCGCCGCCGTTTCGCGGGTAAGCATCATGATGCCCCGCACACCGGTATAGCTCTCTGCCCGGGGGTTCCAATGGGACTCCTGATAGGCCAGCGACGCCAACAGACGCCAGTCCAGGTCGTATTTGCCGGCCGCCGCTTCGAAGTAGGCCCGGTATTTGGGCAGCCGGGATTTGATCCGCCGGCGGTACCTGGCCAAATCGACGTAATCAAAGGATTCCAGATGGCTGTAGTAGTGATTGACCAGTCCCTTGATCGTTTGCCGGGTGGATTGACGGTCAAACCACCCATTGATGGCCTGCCTGAGCTGGCGATTTCGAGGGTCCGCGGCCCATTTCAGCTGCCGGGGGGATCCCAGGGACAACAGAACGGTCAGTTCGGGATAATAATGATGGTTCATGGACATGATGTTGGAGTCCACCAGCGTCAGGGGCAGTGATCGGTTCCAGACCATCTGGAGTAAGTCTTCAGCGCTGTATTCGTTCAGGATTTTCCAGCTCACCCCTGGCAATGTCCGGCGTAATGATTCCAGGAATTCAATACGGGCACTGCTGCCGGTCATCCAGAGGGTATAGGCTTCAAGGGCTTTCTCGCTGGAGATGTCCGGTCCGCCGCGACGTCCGACCACCAGTTGTTCGACCTCCAGGTATCCCGGCCCCAATGACAGCAGCGAGGCCGTCTGCCCGCCAAAGGGGATGCCGGCGGCAATGATATCCCCCACTCCGGACCTGAGGGCGGCAATCATGTCCGCTTCCTCTTCGATTATCCGTATGCGAAGGGTTACACCGAGTTGATCGGCAAATGCCTTGGCCAGATCATGCTCAAAACCGGCGGGACCATGGGGCCCTTCGTAATAGCAGGCCGAGTTATTGCGGGTGATCAGCACCAATTCGCCCCGGGATTGAAGCGCTTCCAGGTCGTTTTGGGTCAGTTGCCCGTCGCAGCCGGACAGCACCAGGAAAACGCCCACCACGATCGCGAATAACCACCTTATGTCGAACTTGCCTTCGTGCATAGTCAGAGAAACCGGATTCAGGTCCTGTTGCCGCCATGTTGCCCCCGGGTCAGGCGTTCCTGTCGTCACACCGGGAAACCCATTGAAATCGAGCCGGCAACGGTTATAGTCGCTGATGCAATATTTTTCAACCCGACACCCCTTTATCCACAGCCTGGACCGGATGCCGGTCAGTTCCCGGGAGTCCTCCTTGATTTCTTCTCCCGATCCCGGGTCACGGCCGGCGTTTCGTCCGGTTGCCTTTTTCACCCGATAGTGTTATGACCCCGAAAATTGTTTAAATTGTTGAATTATAGAATATTTGCGACGTTTTACCCTGGAGAATACCCATGATTGTCATCATTGATTTCGGCTCCCAGTTCAATCAGCTAATCGCCCGTCGGGTGCGCGAGTGCCGCGTATACTGTCAGATAGAACCCCCGACCGTTACGGCTGAGCAGATCCGCGCCTGGTCGCCCGAAGGCATCATCCTGTCCGGGGGGCCGTCGAGTATCTATGAAAAAAACAGCCCCCGGGTAGATGCCGGCATCTTCAAGCTGGGCATTCCGATACTGGGCATCTGTTACGGAATGCACTTCATGGTGGATACCCTGGGCGGCAAAGTCAAACAGGCCAGCAAACGCGAGTACGGGTTTGCCGCGCTGACCGCCAGGCAGCAAAAAGGCCTTTTTGCCGGTATCGGTAAAGAAACGGTCACCTGGATGAGCCATGGGGATTCCATCGAGACCCTCCCCAAAGGGTTTACCATCAGTGCCTCAACCGCCAATACCAAAGTGGCCGCCATGGCCAGCACCCGTAAAAAATTCTTTGGGGTTCAATTTCATCCGGAAGTGGAACACACCGCCAAAGGGCGCAAAATAATCCGTAATTATCTCTTTGACATCTGCGGCTGTAAACCGTCGTGGACCATGAAATCCTTTGCCCGGGATACCGTCGAACAGATCCGCGAGACCGTGGGGGACAAGAAAGTGATCCTGGGCCTCTCCGGCGGGGTGGACTCATCGGTGACCGCACTTCTGATCCACCGGGCCATCGGCACAAACCTCACCTGTATCTTCGTGGACAACGGCCTGCTGCGAAAAAACGAGGCCGACCAGCTGAAGCGGAAGCTCAAAAGCCACCTGAAAATCAATATCCGTTTTGTCAAGTCCGCCACGCGATTCATCAAGGCCCTGTCCAAGGTGTCCGACCCGGAGCGCAAACGCAAAATCATCGGCAAGGAATTCATGGACGTTTTCGAGGCCGAAGCACTGAAAATAAAAGACGCCGATTTTCTGGCCCAGGGAACCCTCTATCCGGATATCATTGAATCCCAATCAGCCTTCGGGGGCCCCACGTCGGTCATTAAATCCCATCACAATGTCGGCGGCCTGCCTAAAAAAATGAAGCTCAAGCTGGTGGAACCCTTAAAGTATCTGTTTAAGGATGAGGTGCGAAAGCTGGGCAGGACATTGGGCCTCGACGATGATCTGGTGTGGCGGCAGCCATTTCCGGGGCCGGGTCTGGCCATACGGGTCATCGGCGAAATCACCAAAAAACGTCTGGAAGTGCTGCGTGAAGTGGATGCAGTGCTTCAGGAAGAGATTCGCGCCTCCGGTTACTACCGTAAACTCTGGCAGTCTTTTGCTGTTTTGCTGCCTATCAAGAGCGTGGGCATCATGGGAGACGGCAGGACCTATGAAAACATCGTCGCCATTCGGGCGGTGACGAGCAAGGACGCCATGACCGCAGACTGGGCCAGGCTTCCCCACAAGCTTCTGGGAAACATTTCCAACCGGATCATCAACGAAGTGCGGGGTGTCAACCGCGTCGTATACGATATCAGTTCCAAGCCGCCAAGCACCATTGAATGGGAATAGGCAGACGATGATCGAAAAAGACGATAACTCCCGGTTCACGATACGCAGCGGGGACGCGGAGCCGGAATCCATGTACATGGCGGATGCGGAAAATTTGCGTATCGAGAAATTGAGCACCCGGATTACACTCGTGGCGGTTTTGATCCCCTGCCTGCTGGTGATTGTCCTGGCCGTGGCGTACCTGGATATCAAGAACCGGGTCATCAACACCCAAAACACCGGGTCCATGGGAGTCCAGAACCTCTCCAAGGACCTGGAGTCCCGTTTTTCCAACCTTTCTCTCAAACAGGCGAAACTCGACGCCCGGCTTGCGGAGAATACCAACGAGCTGAAAAAGGCCACCGCCGCCCTGCAGGTCAACCTGCAGAAATCGACCGCCGCGTTCAACCGGATCGCCGATGACAAGGCGGACCGGTCCGCCATTAAGGCGGTGACCCAAAAAACGGATGCCGCCATTGCCGCCCTGCAAAAGGACATGGCGGACCTGAACACCGCCTTCGACAAGTTCGACGATGAACTGGCGACCCAGGTTCAACTCATGGCGGATGGTTTGAAAAAGGACCAGGGCCGACTGGCGGCGATCGAAAAAAAATCCCGGCAGCTGGAGTCGGAAAAAATGAGCCGGGAATCCATGAATCTGGCTTTGGGGTTGGAGCGGCTGGGCCTTCAGGAGATGGTCAAGGAGAAAATCCGCGAGGTGGAGAAAAAACTGACCGCCATGCGCAAGCAGGTTGACGCATTGAATCAGCGACTGAATGATCAGGCGGGTCAGGCGTCATCCCCCGTGCCAACTGCATCGGTCTCCCCCCCCCCGCCGGCCGGCAATACCGGTTCTACAGGCATCGAAGAGCAGACGATTGAGTAGCAGAAGGCACCGCGACTGCCTCATATTTTAATTTTTTTCAAGCGTTTCGATCGGATTTCCCGCACGCTCCCATGGCCCTCATCTTTTCCTCGACACGGGCAATATCGATGGGCAGGTCAACCTCGGGAGAATCATAGGGCGTGACAACCACCCGGATGCGATGCCCGTGCTCCATGGCGCGAAGCTGCTCGAGTTTTTCGATCTCCTCGAGCCTCCCGGGCGCAAGAGACCGGAAGCAGTTCAGGAATTCATGGGTATAGGCATAGACCCCCAGGTGCTTGTAGACGTCGTATCCGCCCCCCCCGTCCCGTCCGAAAGGAATGGTCGCCCTGGAGAAGTAAAGGGCGTCACTGTTGTTGTCGAAGGTAACCTTTACATCCTTGGGATCGGTAATCTCGCGTTCGTCCACAATGGCAAAGGCCAGCGTGCTCATCTTGATCGACGGGTCCTCGTAAAAAGGCTTGACCACGGCGTCAAAGCATCTCGGATCCACCATCGGCTGGTCACCCTGGATGTTGACCACGACATCCGTCATCTCCAGGCGTAGCCGCTGGGCCGCTTCAGCCACCCGATCCGTACCGGAACGGCACTGCGACGACGTCATGACGACGTTTCCGCCGAAGCCGCGGACCGCGTCCCGGATTCTTGGGTCATCGGTAGCCACATGTACGGAAGCGACACAATCGGCCTTCGTGGCCTGTTGATACACCCACTGGATCATCGGTTTTCCGCAAATGGTCGCCAGGGGTTTGCCATCAAATCGACTGGACCCGTATCGCGATGGAATGATCACCACAACTTGCATCGGAATTTCCTTTTTCGCTTACCTTGAACAAAGCCTCATTTTTTCCATCCACCGATCAGGTGCAGGTGCAGATGAAAAATCACCTGCCCCCCCCCTTTTTCCACATTAAAAAGCAGCTTGTATCCGGAAGCGTCGACACGCTCCTTTTTCGCCATTCGTCTGGCGGTGGTGATCATTTCCGCCAAAATGGCATTGTCCCCCTCGGTCAGATCGTTGATGCTGCGGATATGCCGTTTGGGAACGATCAGCAGGTGCACGGGGGCGTGGGGATTGATGTCCCTGAAAACCACCAGCTTGTCGTTCTCGAAAAGAAAATCGGTAGCCGTCTGGCCGTTGGCAATTTTGCAGAAAAGGCAATCTATTTCCATGGCAGGCTCTCCTGTGTGTTCTCCAACGCGTTTCATGGCATGCGGATGGACGGAATCGGATGGCTGGCAAATCGTTTCGGAATCGTCTGTTCCTACCGGTTCGGCGACATCCTTGTCAAGAAGACAATTCCCACCGGGGATTCGTCCCGACCAAGGTTCGCCGCCGTGCTCCCGAAGGGATTAAAATACTGGAAATTCATTATTTAAGTTTTAAATGGGTCTGCCGATATGAACTTACATCAAAGGGAATTGCCGGCAATGCCGCCGGGGACCCCACCGGCACGGCAATTCACAGGTGATCGAGAGAACTTTCAACGATCATCCAGAGCGAACGTGTTAACTGAAACGGCCATACCATGAACATCCTGATAGCCGACGACGATCCAGTAACCCTGAAACTTCTGTGTGAACGGGCAGGTGCATGGGGCCATACGATTCATCGGGCGGCCGATGGCCAATCCGCCTGGAAAACCATCTGCAGCACCCCCATCGATGTGGTGGTCAGCGACTGGATGATGCCGGAACTGGACGGCCTTGAACTGTGCCGCCGAATTCGAGACCGGCAGGATTCCGGATACATCTATCTGATATTGATCAGTGCCCAGGATTCGCAGGCGGATATCGTCCGCGGCCTGGAAAGCGGTGTGGATGACTACATCACCAAGCCCATCGACCTGGACGCCCTTCGCGCCAGAATCGAAATCGGTGTCCGCATCGTCAACCTGGAACGGATGCTCAACCGAAAAATCGAGATCATCACCGCCAACCACGTCCAGACCATCCGCATGTTCTCACAGCTGATGGAAGTGGTTGACGATGACCTGGGCGGACACTGCCGGCGCACGGCACAACTGGCCGTCGAACTGGCCCGTCGGCACCCCGGCGTCGGTGATGCCGAAATCCCGGTCATCGAAACGGCCGCCCTCCTCCACGATATCGGCATGGTAGGCATCCCCAAGGGCATCCTGAACAAAAGCCGCACGGAAATGATCAATGACGAACGGCAGCTGTACCAATCCCACGCCGCCATGGGGGCACGCATTCTCGGTGAAATAGAAATCATGAAACCGGCAGCCCTCCTGGTGGGGATGCACCACGAACAGATCAATGGCAAAGGATTTCCCGACGGCTTGGCCGGCGATGACATTCCCGTCGGGGCGCAGCTGATATCGGCGGCATCCATTTACGACAACATGATCCACAGGGGAAAGATCGCCCTTGATGACATCCCTGAACGGCTGCAGCGAATCAACGGGTACCTGCTGTCACCCCAGGTGGTGGCGCTGCTGCTGGAGGTCAATGTGGCCCGGCAGCATGACCTTGCCAGGCAGACGGATGAGGAACGATCGCTGGATGAATTGACGGCCGGCATGGTGCTGGCGGCCAACGTCCGCATGAAGACCGGTGCCTTTGTCATGGCGGCCGGCACGGCACTCGACGACTACGGTATCGAGAAACTCAGACAGTACCATACCATCGGCACCATCACCGACAAAGTGCTGATACGCAAATCGTCCGTGAGGGAATAAATGGATCTTGCAACGATCATAGGCCTGGTCAGCGGCAGCGCACTGATTCTGGTCTCCATTGTCATCGGCGGCAGCGCGCTGGTTTTCATCAACATCCCCGGCCTGTTGATCGTTGTCGGCGGGACCCTGGCGGCCACCTTCATCAAATTCACCATGGCTGATGTCATCGGCTCCATCGGTGTGGCCATGAAGGCCTTTCTGGCAAAAATGGAATCACCGGAAAACATCATCAGCGAGATGGTTGAATTCACGCGCATTGCCAAAAAAGAGGGGCTCATCGCCCTGGAGAAGGAGACACCGACCGATCCCTTTTCCGTCAAGGCCCTGCGATATCTGTCCGACGGTTATGACGAAGGACTCATCGCCGACATGCTCCAAAAGGATATTCGCCTGATGGGGCAGCGGCATGCCACCGGCCAGAATGTTTTTAAAGGGATGGGCGATTCCGCTCCGGCATTCGGCATGGTCGGCACCCTGATCGGCCTGGTCCAGATGCTTTCCTCCATGTCGGATCCGGCCAGCATCGGACCGTCCATGGCGGTGGCCCTGCTGACCACCCTTTACGGTGCGGTCATCGCCAACCTGATCGCCCTGCCCATTGCCGACAAGCTGGCATTGAGAAGCGAGCAGGAACGCCTGAACAAAAGCATCATCGTGGAGGCCGCCATTGCCATCAACCGTGGCGTGTCCCCCATGGTACTGGAAGAGTCCCTCAAAATTTTCCTCTCGCCCAAGGAACGGCAGCAGGCTGAGGCTGAAAACGGCAATCCCGAGTAACTGGCAGGTGACCGATGAGTAACGATGTACAGGAATGTCCCCCATGTGTAAAAGGCGCCCCCATGTGGATGTGCACCTTCGGCGACCTGATGAGCCTGCTGCTCTGTTTCTTCGTGCTGCTGCTCTCTTTCTCCGAAATCGATCGTCAGAAATATAAACAGGTGGCCGGCTCCATGGAAAAAGCGTTCGGCATGCAACGCAAAAAAAATGTTTCTGAATCACCCCGCCATGGCCTGAAAATGATCGCCAAGGACTTTGATCAGGAAGCCATCGCCACACGGGTAAAGGAGTTTATCGGCAGGGAACTGGAAGAAAACTTCGATGAACTCTACGGACGGATAGAAAACGACATCGAAATCGAAGCCGGAAACAATCGGGTCGTCATCCGCATGATGGGAGAGAGCACATTCGACTCGGGAAAAGCCGAAATCAAGACCGAACTCAAGCCCTTGATCCTCCGGATCGGCCAGATTTTAACGAGCGAAACCGCTGGCGATATCGTCATTGCCGGCCACACGGACGACGTTCCCGTCAGGGGCGGCCCGTTCCAATCCAATCTCAAGCTGTCCATCGCCCGCGCCGCCACCGTCGCACAGTTCCTGCTGGACCAGTCTGCCATCGACCCCAAACGGGTCGCCACCATGGGGTTTGGCGAATTCCGCCCCATCGCTGACAATCTCACGGCGGAGGGCCGGCGCAAGAACCGGCGCGTGGAAATCGTCGTCGGCACCCTTCCCCGCCGCCCTGACATGTCCCGTTCGAAATGATCTATCCGAGAAAATCCACCAGGGTGGGTTGAATGACGCTTGCTGAAGTCGCCAGAAGAACTTCGTAGGCCGTCTGCTGGACCTGCATGTCGATAGCGGTTTTGGTGATATCAACGTCTTCGACGTCGGCGCGCATGGTTTCGACGGAATTGCTCATATTGTACCAGAACGTCTCGGTTCTCTCCAGGCGCAGGTAGTCGAAAGACAGGTTGCTGCGCACCAGCTGAATCTGATCGTCAATGCGGGTTAACGGATCCACATGGGCCTGGACCGCCGTCCGGTCGAACGGGTCGGCGAGCAAGGTCGATTCCAGGCTGTCGAGCACCGCGAAAAGATTGTCCGCCCCCTCGATGAATATCTGTTCACCGTCGGTTTCGATCGGAATCGTGATCCCCTCCCCCACGATGACCTGGTGGCTGCCGTTGTCTCCATTGTAGGCATAGGGTGCAGCCGTATCAAACGGGGCCGTATCGGTCACATGGCCTGAAAAGATATAATTGGTTCCATATTTGGAGTTGGCCAGCCCCAGCACCTGCTCGCGGATATTATCGATTTCCTGGGCCAATGCGACCTTGCTTTCCGTATCCGGGTTGGAGGCAATATTCTTGGCCTGGCGGATCATATCCTGGGCCTGATCGAGAATGGCTTCGGTGAATTCCACTCTGGTTTTAGCATCCAGAATATTGTCGCGGTACTGATCGATGGTCGACAATGTCGTTCGATAATCGAGCACCTTGCCCATCCCTACGGGATCGTCGGAAGGTTTGTTGATCTCTTTTCCGGAAGCCAGCTTCAGTTGCGTTTTCATGAGTTGGCTGCTCTGTTTGGACAGGTTGGCCTTTATGTGGTCTGCCATAATCCGGTTACTGATTCTCATCCTGGACTCCCATTCGATTGTTATACCATGGCGACAAGCGTCTGGAGCATTTCGTCGACGGCGGACACCAGTTTGGCGGCCGCCGTGTAGGCGCTTTGGAACTGGACCATGTTGACCATTTCTTCATCCATGGAGACACCGGACACCTCTTCCCGGTAGGTGGCCAACTGCAGCGACACCGTGGATTGATGGTCCGCATTGACACTGGCCTGTGAAACCAGCCGGCCCACGTCACTGACCAGGCCGCTGTAGGAATCATCGATGGTGGCACTGTTCCCGCTCATCAGCAACTGGTTCTGGATTTCTGCCATGGCAATGGCATTGCTGTTGCCGCCGGGGGGGTTCTCAAAAACCGTCGGACCGTTCATCGCCGCAGCAATCAGGTTGGTATCGCCGGCAATCGCACCATTGACCGTAATGTCCGCCGCACCGGTAAAGGGCGAGAAAAAATCCAGACCGGCATCCCCGTTGAGGTCAAGGCCGCTGTTGTGCTGGCTGTTTACCGCGGTGGCCATGGCAACGGCCATATCGTCCAGACGGGTCAGATAATCCGGAATAATCGTATCCCTGGATTCTATCCAGCCCTTGAGTTTTCCGGTTGAAATATCATCGGTGATATTGTCCAGGGTCCCGCTGCTGCTCTCCCAGAAAACATCCTCAAACCCGTCGGCATTCGTTCCGGTGGTCAGGTCCCACGAACTGGTCCGGTCCACAAGCGTGTGCCCGTTGGTGCTGACAACGGTCAAAAACCCGTCGGCATCCTCGAAACTGTTTACATCGATCAAACCGGAAAGCGTCTTGAGCTTCATATCGCGCTGATCCCTGAAATCGTTGGCACTGTGTTCGTTTCCGGCTTCAACTTCGGCAATTTTCAGGTTCAGTTCCGCAATTTCGCCGGTCAGGGTGTTGATATCATCCACCGCCCCTTTGATACTGGCATCGCTGTCCGACTGGACCTGGGTCAGGTCCCTGGACAATTTATTGAATACCAGGGTCAGGTTTTCGGAATTGGCCAGCAGCGCTGCCCGCTCCGTATATCCTGACGGATTGTTGGCCAGTTCCTGCCAGGAATTCCAGAATTCATTCATGGCGCCGTTCAACCCATAGCCCGAAGCATCGTCGAACATCAGTTCGGCTTTTTCCAGGGTCTCCTGCTGGGCCTGCCACCGCCCCTCCTGTGACGCCGCCGCTTCCATCTGGGCGGCCAGGAAGCGGTCGTATATCCGCTGGATGGTCCGGTTGGCACGCACGCCGGTGCTCAGGGTTCCGCCCTCATAACGAACGGGTTCGTTTTGCTCCATGTTGAGCCGCTGCCTGGAGTAGCCTTCGGTATTCACATTGGCAATGTTGTTGGCCGTGATGTCCAACGCTTTCTGCTGCGTCAGCAGCGCGGTCTGGGCAACGTTGAGCATGCCGTATATCATGTTGGCCATGGCGGGTATCCCTCCGGTTAGTTATCCAACTTCAAACGGTTCCACAGATCAGGCGCCCGCCGCCACACGGGTAGCCTGCCGACGGTTGACGGGTCCCCGGTTTTTGATAGACCGGGTTGTCTTCGAGGTGGCGGGTCAGGAGGTTCAGCGATCCCTTTATCAGGTCCAGGTAGTGATTGATCAGCAACTGGTTGCGCCTGTTTTTCTCTTGAACCGCGCCGATGACCGATCGCAGGCGATCGGCACGTTCAAGCAGCCTTTCATCATATGGCGGCGCCACATATCTGGCCAGCCGGCTTATGGTAAGCGGCTGTCCGCCGGTTCCGTATCCGTCGGCCAAGCGGTCAATCATGGGTTTTCTTTTTTGCTCAAACTGCTGGAGTTTGAACAGCAGGGCATCTTTTTTCAGCTGGACCGTATCGAAACGGTCCTTTCTGGAAAAAGAAATCGATTCTTCTTCATCGGCCAACAGGTTTTCCATTTCCCGGTAACAAGACGTCTCTTCGTCCAAAATGGATAGCAGGGTGGATATCATCACATTCATGGGGCATCCTTTGGGTTGTCGTCATCCATTGGTTTCAATCTGTTTCAGAACCATGTTATTTTCCAGGGTCTCGTCGACCATGCTGGCCGCAATCCGACTCCCGCTCACCCGGTAGGCACCTGCTTCAATCTGGCGTCTTAAAAACGCGACCCGGTCTTCACGATTTTCACCGGGCATTTTCGCCTGTTGCACGGCGCTTCCGGTGTCGCGTCCTTTTTCCGTCAGAGTGACGGTGTCCCGTCCAGGCGGACTTGCCGGCAAATTGTCCCTTCGGAGATGGCATGGCACCGATAAATGGGCCGGCCGCCTGCGGTCGGGCAGAAATTGCAGCGGGCCCTTTTGGGGAATTATCATTAAAGATCTCCTGGTTCCGATTGATCTTATTCGCCACGATCGCCGATCATGGTGGCACTGCCTGTGTTATCGGCCATTTGCGGCGATGGCTTTAATCCCCCGATTCAACGTCCTTGGATGGTGCCCCCCGGCGCCTTATTTTTCTCCTTTGAGCTGGTTGAAAATCATTCGTGAAATTCCGATGCCGCCGTTTTGCGCCATTTCCCCCGCGATCTGCTCATCCAGCATGCCCGTAAAGATCTCATCGGCCATCGATTGGGGAAACAAGGCGGATTCAGGAACGGTGGCCCGCATTTCCTTGAGCATAAAATTGAGCAGTAGAGATTCGAACTGCCGGCTGGCCGCTTTTAGGTCGGCATCTGAATCAGCGGTGCGGCGGGCGGCCGAAGTGGCGGTTGAAAGGGTTCGGTCGGCCCTGGAGGCCTGCAGTTGAAAAATTGTGGACGCCGCTCCCATGGGTTTTAAATCAGACATCAGATCACCTCCAGATCGGCCTGGAGTGCGCCGGCCGCCTTGATGGCCTGGAAAATGGCAATCAGGTCCCGGGGGGTAACCCCCAGGGCATTGAGCGCATTGACCACCTGCCCGATACTTACGCCTCTGGGAACCACCACCAGCTGGTTGCCATCTTCCTGAACATTGATCCGGGTGTTCGGCGAGGCCACCGTCTGTCCTTCGGAAAAAGGCAGCGGCTGGGAGACATTGACATTTTCCTGAACCACAATGCTTAAATTGCCGTGCGCGATGGCAATGGTTGAAATCCGGACTTGGTCACCCATGACGACCGTTCCGGTGCGCTCATTGATCACCACCTTGGCGTCATTGTCGGTCTCCACCTCCAGCGCACCTAGCGAGGCCAGCAGGGAAACCGTGTTGCCCATGTATCGATCCGGGACCCTGATCTCGATCGTCCCGGCGTCCTGTGCCCGTGCCAGGGGTTCGGGGAATTGGGCGTTGATGACGTTGACCACCCGGTCGGCGGTGGTAAAGTCAGGGTTGTGCAGGCTGAACATCAGGCGATCACGGTCGCCGAAATTATTGGGGACCTCCCGTTCGATGATGGCTCCTGACAGCACCCGGCCCACGGTGGGAAAGTTCTTCACCACCGAGGATGCGGCCCCGCCGGCGCCAAATCCACCGGTGTTCACAGGCCCCTGGGCCACGGCGTATATCCGGCCGTCAACGCCCTTCAGGGGCGTCATCATGAGCGTTCCGCCCTGAAGGTTTTTGGCGTCGCCAATGGAGCTGACCAGCACATCCATCCGGTTTCCCCGCCTGGCAAAGGGCTGCAGCGTGGCCGTGACCATGACAGCGGCGACATTTTTCACCTGGATATCCTTCTGGTCGACGGTCACCCCCATTTTTTCCAGCATGGAGGCCATGGATTGTACCGTAAAGGTGGCCTTTTTCCCGTCACCGGACCCATCCAGTCCCACCACAAGGCCGTATCCCACCAGCTGGTTCTTGCGGACACCGTTGATTTCGGCGATGTCCTTGAGCCTGGCGGCACCGGCCATACTATGCCATCCCATCCCGGCAACGGCCAACAGCGCCCAAAATACGGTTCGTCTCGTTTTCATATATGCGCCGATCCTCACGATTAAAAAGGCCACACCGTATTCACGATATTGGTCAGCCAGCCGGGTTTCTGCCGGTCGTTGACCACGCCGGATCCGCTGTAGGAGATCCGGGCGTCGGCAATATAGGTGGAAAGCACCTGGTTCTTGGCATTGATATCACGCGGCCTGACCACGCCGGTGAGCTGGATGATCTGATTTTCGTTGTTGATCAGCACTTCGCGCGAGCCGGTGACCATTAGATTCCCGTTGGGCAGCACCTGCGTCACCAGCGCGGTGATATAGGCATCCAGATCGCCACTGCGCCTGGTGGTTCCGGTGCCTTGAAATTCACTCTCCACGCCGCCGGCCACTTTGGAAAAGGGATTGAAGAACGGCTGATCGGCCGGAAACCGTTTTTCGGCGTTAAAGAACGCGTCCACACTGGCGCTCAGGGAAGAACTGCGATCGGTCGCCGTGCTGGCCTTGTTGGTGGCGGCCGACGATTCAGAAATTTTAATGGTGACGATATCCCCAACGGTTCTGGCTTTCTGGTCGGAGAACAGGCAGACCAGCGGCGCACCGTCCTGCCACAGGGAGCCATCGGATGGAGGCGATGCCGCGCTGTCTGGAACCGGCACCCGTGCCGCCTGCTCGGCCGTATCGAAACTCGGGGCCTTGGACTGAACGGGGCTGCCCGTTCCGGGAAACCCGGCGCATCCGGACAGCCCGAGGCCCAATAACAGCATGACCGCCAGGGGTTTCAGGACGCTGCCGGAAAGATCTGTGGTGAATCGTGGAATCATCTTACACCTCGTTAAAAGTCGACTTCAACGGCGCCCGGCCCGGTGACCCGGGCCATGACGATGCGATTGGAGTCCGTATTCATCACCCGAATCATCTCGCCCCTGCAGCCCTTCTGTTTGACCATGCCCGTGGCGGTAATGGTCATGAGACCGGTTCTGGCAACAATCTTGACGACATCACCCCGTTTGACCAGCGGCGGCCGGGCAATCATGGTGGATTGAAGCACGGTATTCGGATAGACCATTCGTGTCACCCGATTCCCCAGCGCATCGTCGATGCGGGTGACGACCGTCGCCGGCAGCCCCGCGAGATCACGGCGTTCCACGGCCAGATCAGCCCGCCGGATATGCTGGTGTTTGCCCAGTGGGCGGACCACCGACACCACGTCGGCCATCACGGCGATGGTCGCCTGCACCTTGATTCTGCGCACCGGCTCCCCGTCCACGAAAAGATGCAGGTCCAGGGTCGTACGCCCCATATAATCCTCGTCACGGTCGGGAACCAGTCGATAGGCAAGCTTTCCGGTGGGCAGTTGAATGCTTTCATCAAAGCGGATGCCGCTGATGGCGACATCTTCATCCTTCCAGGGCATCCGGCTGCGAATCGCTGCTTCCACCGCCCGTGCGATACGGCCGACGGGCAATGCCGCCGCCTCCCGGGTAATGCGTACATCCCGGGGACCATTGAAAACCATCGCGGCCGTATCGACACCGGCCTGTTTGAGACGGATACGAATATAGTCGACGCCCACGAACCGGGTCTGTCCGGGTGGGGGGGATTTGGCCACGACGATGTCGCCCACCGTTTTCAACGGCGTAGTGGGGCCATCGGTGACGGCCGCGATATCCGACAGGCGAACCGCCTCGCGATCGACAACGACCGCGGCTTTCAGCGTAAGTCCGGTCGTGCCGGCGTATACCGCAGCCGGCGCGGACAGCAATGCGGCAAGGATGAAGAACAGGTAGCGGCGCAGCGTGTCCATGGGTTGAAATCCCTGGATATCGTCAGTCATCATCTTTTTTATCTTCTCAGGTTGGTTGCGGTCTGAAGCATATCATCCGAAGCCTGAATGGTTTTGCTGTTGGTTTCATAGGCCCGCTGGGCCACAATCATGTTGACCATTTCATCCACCACGCTCACATTGGACATTTCCAGGTATCCCTGGGCAATGGTACCGAAATTGTCCTCGCCCGGTGTCCCGGTGGTGGCATCTCCCGAGGCGCCCGAAGGCATGAACAGGTTCCTGCCGATGCTTTTCAGTCCGGCCGGGTTCACAAAACTGGCCAGTTCGATATTGCCCACATCCGACGCCTGGCTGTCCCCCGCCAGCAAAACGGATACCGTTCCGTCGGTCCCGATGGAAACGGATACGGCATCGGCCGGAATGGTAATTTCCGGTTCCATGGGAAACCCGTCCGAGGTCACCATCCGGCCGTCGCTGTCCAGTTTGAAGGTTCCCGCCCGGGTGTACCCGGTTTCTCCGTTGGGTTGGATCACCTGGAAAAACCCGCCGCCTTCAATGGCCATGTCCAGTTGATTCTGGGTGTGGTTGAATTCCCCCTGGGTGAACATTTTCTGGGTAGCGGCGGGACGCACGCCGTGGCCCACCTGAATGCCTGTGGGCACCTGCGTATCGGCGGAGGATGACACACCCGGCGATCGGAGGGTCTGGTAAAGCAGATCCTGGAAATCAGCCCGGCTTTTCTTGAACCCGGAGGTGCCGACATTGGCCAGGTTGTTGGAAATCACATCGATGTTCAAGGTCTGGGCCTGCATTCCGGTGGCTGCGGACCATAGGCTTCTGATCATGGGTGCCTCCTGTGATGTCGATACATTGCATGGGGCCTGCGAAGGGAATCGGACCACACACAGGCGTATAGGAAATTGATTCTATGCGGTTTTACCCACATCGTTGATGCTCTTGGCTGTGGCTTCATCGGCGGTCTGGATGACTTTCTGATAAGCTTCAAAAGCCCGTGATGTTTCAATCATCTCGGTCATGGCGCGCACCGGGTTGACGTTGGCGCCTTCCAGGACCCCCTGGCTAACCGTGGTGCGCTCCGGTCGCTCTGCCGGGACCGCCGTCTCCGAAGCGATAAACCGGCCGTTACCCGCTTTTTTCAGACCTCCCCGATCGAGAAAGTCGGTGATCTGCAGGCGGCCGACTTCATCACCATTCACATACACGGCGCCTTCCGTATCGATTTCCACCGTTCCTTCTTCCAGGGTGATTTCACCGCCCTCACCCAGAACCGGATACCCGTCGGATGTAACCAGCACCCCCTCTCCATCCAGCGTAAAACTTCCCTGGCGGGTGTACTGGACACCGTCGGGGGTTTGAATGGAGAAAAAACCGTCGCCGTTGATGGCGAGATCCAGCGCGTTGCCGGTCTGGCGAATCCCCCCCTGGCTGAAATCTATTTCGGTCGTAAAAGGCGGTGCATAGGGAGACAGGGACTGAACCGCCTCAATGGGGGTCTCGAAAACCTGGGGGTCGGGCTCTTCCGGAATCTGAAACAGGGAACGCTCGCTTTTGTATCCGACGGTATTGATATTGGCCAGGTTGTTGGAAAGGACTTCCAAACGCAGCTGCTGAACCAGGGCGCCGGCTGCCGCAAGGTACATGCCACCACTCATGGGGTTTCCTCCGGAGCTTTGGGATCGGGTGAATTCATATCGAAAAGGATTTTATGCAACCTAAGTGCCACAACAAGGGTTTTCCAATCTCCCTGTTTTCAGGCCCCAATAAAAGAGAAACCATCATTGAAACGGATTGAACCCAAAAAACCGGTAGGCAACATGTGCCCGACCGGTCTTTTTTTCCTGTCGGGGGAAGGACAGGCGATACGGCGTCAGGCGGCGTTCAAACGCATGACCATGGAAATCTCGGCTTCGGGCAGGGCCAGCTGCCGGGCGATGGTCGATACGGTCATTCCGTTTCGTACCATCGGTAGGATTTGATCATAAGGCGTCTGGCGTTGGGCCGGAGCAGGCATGGCCTCGGGTTGAACAGCGTCGATTGCTTCGTCCACCGACGGATTCCTGACGGCAACGCCCAGTTTTTGTCGTTCCTGTTCGATGGTGGCGGCCAAGGCGGCCAGCATGGAGTCGGTTTTCTGGGTCATGAGAAACATGAGCGCCCGATGATGGATATCGTGTTCATTGAGCGGTGATTGGGATTCCGAAGGATCCGGCACGCCGGCGATCTTGTTTTTTTTCCGGAAAGCACGGAATTTGATGGTCCAGTATCCGATCAGCAATACGACCACGGCGATACCGCACACTTCGTAACTGGCATTTAACATGGTACCCCTTTCTTATCGGTTCATTCTGGCAATGGGCGATGGGGTTCGACGGCAGCGGTCAATCCTCGAGCAACCCTTCCCGACGCAGCTTGCCTCTCAGGTGAATGATGGCCTGGGCATGGATCTGAGACACACGGGATTCGGTAATGTTCATGACCTTTCCGATCTCCTTCATGGTCAATTCGTCAGAATAGTAAAGAGAGACGACGAGTCTTTCCTTTTCCGGCAGCAGGTCGATATTTTTGGCGATGGTGGACTTGATCTCCTTCATGGTGGTCAGGGACAGGGCGTCATCAGCATCGCCGTAGGCCAGAGAACCGGTCGCAAGCGCCGTATCATGCTGCGACGTACAGCCGATCTCTTCGAAACTGACAAAAGAGATGCTGGACATCCGCTTGACTTTGTATAACTGCTCCAGATCCATATCCATCTCTTCGGCCAGTTCCTCGTCCGACACTTCACGCCCCAGCTTCTGTTCCAGCTTCAGATAGGCCTTTTCAAGATCCCGGATCTTTCTGCGTGTGGTCCGCCCCAGAAAATCGCGTGACCGCAGTTCGCTCAACACAGCCCCTTTGATGCGAAATACCGCGTAGGTGATAAATTTATTGTCCCGGGTGGGATCGTATCGTTCGATGGCCTGAATCAATCCGATGATTCCGACATTGATCAGGTCATCCACTTCAATGGTCGCCGGCAGATGGACCGCAATCCGGTTCACGATACGCTTCACGTAGGGAAGGTATTCGTTGACAATTTGATTTCGCAGCAAATGGCTGTCTTTTCCAAAGTTTTCTTCTCGCGATTGCGCCAGATCCATGTTTTTTTACTCCGCGTTTAGGAATTCTTCCGTTATGCTGTGGGGCCACTCACCGGCCACGGGGTGAATGGTAATTTTTCAGCAGGCTGTTCTGGCCTGTCCCTTGTGAACCATAGGCTTCCAGGCATGGGCCGGGTTGTCGGGAAGCCTGGGTTCAAATGATATCCTGCCAGATCAGGGGCCGGTTTTCAGACCTGGAGATCATGGGCTCGGATCGGGCCAGCCTGTGGGCCAGTTCGGCAAAATTGCGACTGGCCCGCGTCATCGGGGCCATTTCACAAACCACCTTTTGTTTGCGGACCCCGGCTTTGACATTGTCGTCGACGGGCACGTGCCCGAAATAGTCGATGGACACATCGAGAAAACGATCAGCCACCAGACAGAGCTGGCGGCTCACTTCATCCGCCTCTTTTTCGTTTTTGGCCAGGTTGACGAGCAACCGGAAACGCTTTTCCTGATATCTGACCGAAAGGATTTTCATCAATGCGTAGGCATCGGTAATGGAAGTGGGCTCCGGCGTGACCACCACCATGATTTCGTTGGCCGACACATTGAAATACAGGACGTTGGATGAAATTCCGGCGGCCGTATCGATTAAAACGATATCGTAATTCATAAGCAACGCGTTGAGCTTGTTGTAAATCTCTAATTTCTGGACGGCGGTCAGCTTGGTCAGTTCCTGAATTCCCGACGATGCCGGAAGAATTTTCAGGTTCCCCGGTCCGCTGACAATGATCTCCGACAGTTCTTTCTTCCCTTCGATCACGTGGGAAAGATTGTAACGGGGGGTCAATCCGAGCAACACATCCAGGTTTCCGAGGCCGAGGTCGGCATCGAAGATGAGCACCCGGTTGCCCGCCTTGCACAGGGCATAGCCCAAGTTGGCGACAATGTTGGTTTTTCCAACACCGCCCTTTCCGCTGGTGATGGCGATGACCCTGGCCGGCGACCGACCGGGGGCACTCTTTTTCATGGTCGCATGTTTCTGTTTTCTTTTCAGGTTCAGGCTGATGATCTGTCCGGTTTTGTCGATTTTAGGCATTGCCGTCTGTTCTCCAGAGTTAGATTGCGCTTGCGCGCGTGTTTCCAAAGGCGGGCATCACCGGTTTTGAGACCATGCTGATGTTGCAGCATGCCCGGCACGGCCTGAACCCTTCGTCCATGGCTTCTTCAATGCTGTTGAATGCGGTGATATTCTGCGCGTTGATCCGTTTTACCGACTTGCAGTCCGGATGGTGAAACAGTTCGGAATTCCGGTTGGCCACGTAAGGGCCGGCCTCCCGGTTGCCGGCGCCGGCGGCCGGTCGGGAGGTGGCCTCGTATTTTCTGGACCCGAAGGGGGCCACCGACACATGTGACGGTTTGATCCGGGGGGCGGCGGCGATCCGGCCGGTTGCGGTTTCCTTCAGCCCATCGAACAGATCGGGCCCGTCGGCATAAAAAGATACCGGCAGGCGGGCTTTCTCGAGCAGCGTCAACATGGATCGGTCGTCGATGACCTCGTCCATGCGCGTTGGGAGCAGCCGATTCACGCCCAGCTGAGAAAAGGCATCGACAGCGGCCAAAAATACCTCGTCCCGGACGGTTGCACTGGCCACCAGATGGGTTTCATCGGGACCCACCGACCGGATCAAGGCGCCCATATCGTCCATCATGGATGCGTCCATGCCGCTGATTCCGGGTGTGTCGATCAATACCACGTCAACGCCGGCCAGATCGTCCAGCGTCGACTGCAACTGTCCGGCGTCGTAGATGACCGTGAACGGCAGCTTCATGATCCGTGCAACCCGCTCGAGCATCGCGTTGGCACCGAACCGGAATCGATCCAGGCTGAGCAGGCCGATCCGTTTTTTCTCGACGGTCCGGCAACGCCATGCCAGTTTGGCCGCCATGGTACTTTTCCCCGCACCCGAGGGTCCGACCATCGCGATGGTTGTCGGCTGGGTGCCGTTTCGGTAAAAGGGGGCCGCGACCAGATTGCTGAGCGCCAGAGACCGGACCCATGGGGCCGTTGACGCCTCGCCCTCGTCTGAAAAGCAGGTCGCTGCTGCCGGTCTGGGGGCCAATCCGTTAGCAGGCATACCCGATTCCGGGGCGGTTTCGCTTCGATCGCTCCGGGCGGGGGGCGGTTCCGTTGCCGCCGGCGCCTCCTGAACCGATGGTGACGCTTCCGGAGCAAACGGGGTAAACATGCGAGGTACCGACGACAGGGAAACACGGTCGGTCTGCGCCTCGTCATCCAGATGCCGGGACAGCACCCCGGAGAAATCATTGCCGCTGGCATCCTCCGCCGGATAGTCCGTGGCGGCCGTGATTTCGACACTCTTTTTTCTCAACGCACTGAAAAAGCCGCCGGGTCGGACTTCTTTGGCCGACAGAATCACGGCCTCGTCGCCGAATTCGCGTTTGACCATGCGAAGGGCTTCGGTCATATCCCCTGCTTCAAAGCGCTTAATCTGCATCTGATGCCTCCACGGTTCCGACTATTTGTATCTTGGCGCTGCTGACGATCTCATCATAGGAAAGGACCGACAAACCGGGAATGAACCGGTCGGCCAGTTTTTTGAAATGGCTCCGGATCTGGGCGGAACAAACCAGCAACGGCTGAACGCCCAGGGATTTATAATCTTCCATCTTGACCGACAGGTCGTCCATGATCGACTTGGCATAGGCCGGGTCGATGGCCAGAAAGGTCCCCTGGTCGGTCTGCTGGAGAGATTCGGCAATTTTCTTTTCTGCCCGCTGATCCAGCGTGAGCACATGCAGATTGCCGTCAGGCGCCTGGTAAAAGCTGGTGATTGTCCGGGCCAGAGCCTGGCGCACGTGCTCGGTCAGGATGTCGAGCTTCTTGGTGGTGGGAGCCCAGTCGGCAAGGGTCTCCATGATGGTGAGCAGGTCGCGCACCGGCACCTGTTCAAGCAGAAGATTCTGCGTCACCCGCACCACGCCACCCAGCGAAATAAGATTGGGGACCAGTTCTTCCACCACCTTGGGATGGCTGGCCTTCAGGGTATCCAGCATCTTCTGGACTTCCTGCCGGCCCACCAGTTCATGCGCATGGCGGCGAATGACATCGGAAAGATGCGTGGTCAAGATGGTTGCCAGGTCCACCACGGTATACCCCTTGGCACTGGCATCTTCACGGGCCGAGGGTTTGATCCAGAATGCCTCCAGGCCATAGGTGGGCTCCCGGGTGGCGACACCGTTGATGCTTGCATCGGCGGCCCCCGGGTTCATGGCCATGAGGTGATTGATCATCAAATCACCGCTGGCCACTTCGATTCCCTTCAACAGAATCGAATAGGCGCCCGGCTTGAGTTTCATGTTGTCCTGAATGTGAATGGAGGGCACCACAATGCCGACCTCCTGGGCAATCTGCCGCCTGATGGATTTAATGCGCTCGAGCAGTTCGCCATCCTGGTCCACATCCACCAGCGGAATCAATCCATACCCCACCTCAAGGGCAAGTACATCAATGGGCGGCAAGGGTTTGAACGATTCCGTGGGCTTCTCTTCGGCCTTCTGTTCCTGCTGAAGGGCGAGATCCCGATCCGCTTCCAGCTTGGCCCGTTCGATCTGGAATATCAGGTAGGCCACCAAACCGGATGTCGCCGATAAAATGAGAAAAGGGATGGTCGGCAGTCCGGGAACCAGCCCGAAACCGAAAAGCATCACGGCGGCGACCACGAACGCACGGGGTTGAACCAGCAGCTGGCTTCCGATTTCCAGGCCCAGGCTTTTTTCGGCACCGGCACGGGTGACGACAATGCCCGCCGCCGTGGAAATGATCAGCGCCGGAATCTGGCTGACCAGCCCGTCGCCCACGGTCAGCAGCGTATAGGTCTGAGCGGCGTCGGCAAAATTCATATTCTTTTGAAACACACCGATGGCCAGCCCGGCCAGGATATTGACAAAGGTAATGATGATGCCGGCAACGGCGTCACCGCGCACGAATTTATTGGCGCCATCCATGGCCCCGTAATACTCCGCCTCACGGCTGATCTGCCGACGCCGCTGCCGGGCCTGGGTTTCATCGATGAGACCGGCGTTCAGGTCGGCGTCGATGCTCATCTGTTTCCCCGGCATGGCGTCCAGGGTAAAACGGGCGGCCACTTCGGCAATCCTGCCGGCACCCTTTGTGATCACCATGAAATTGATCACCACGAGGATGATAAAGACGATAAATCCGACGATATAGTTGCCGCCGACCACAAAATTCCCGAAAGCCATGATCACTTTGCCGGCGGCGTGGGTGCCCTCGTTTCCGTGAAGCAGGATCATCCGGGTGGATGCCACGTTCAAGGAAAGCCGGAACAGCGTGGACAGCAGCAGCAGCGAGGGAAAAGAGGACAGGTCCAGCGGCTTCAGGATATACATTCCCACCAGAAGGATGATCAGGGCCAGGGTGATATTGAAAGAAAGAAACAGATCCAGCATCATTGCCGGAATGGGAATGACCATGACCATAAGAATGGACATGGCGGCAAAGCCCATCAACACATCGGTATTGTTGGTAACAAATGCGAACCGGTCGAGGTATTGTTTGCGTTCGGCCATTTCCATGATGCGTGTGCCCACTCCTTGATTGCGGAAACGATGAAATCAAAATTAGCATATTCCATGCCTATCGGGGCGTTCCATCGGACACAACTGCATAATAGGAATGAACTACCTGACAATACGGCTAATTTTAATTTCTGTGTTTTTTTGTATTCGCCTGGCCCCATCCGATTGACGGTCCGGACAGGCCTTCGTGGCGGATAAGCGTCAAATTATTGTCCCGGGAAGCATAAAGGCCCGAAAAGATGGGAGCGCCGTCCAATCGACGGCGAGTTGCAGGCAGGGTCGGATCCCGAGTTCGGTGGCGTCATGCATTGACGAGCCCCTTGAGCCGATAGACATAGGCAAGAATTTCAGCGACGGCCCGGTACAGGTCCGCCGGGATGAAATCACCGATCTCGGTTGATTTGAACATCGCCCTGGCCAGGGGTTTGTTTTCGACCAGCGGGATATCGTTTGCGGCGGCGATGTCCTTGATTTTCCGGGCAACAAAGCCGGCGCCCTTGGCCACCACGACGGGCGCCGACATGCCTTCTTCGTATTTCAGGGCAATGGCCAGATGGGTGGGGTTGGTAATCACCACGGTGGCTTCGGGGACCGCCTCCATCATCCGCTTGCGTGCCATTTCACGCTGAACGGACCGGATTCGGGCCTTTACGGCCGGATCGCCCTCTCGCTGCTTGAATTCATCCTTGACCTCCTGTTTGGTCATTTTCAGATCCTGCTGGTGCTGCCATTTGGTGTACGCAAAATCAAGAACAGCCATGAGAAAGAGAACCATGCAGGTGTAGAGACACATCTGGAAGGATACCTGACCGATAAACGACAGGATATTGCCGATGCTCAACTGCATGAGGCCGGGGATCTGATCCAGGTAGCGCCTGAGGACGATGAAGGCAACCCCGCTGATAATGACCAGTTTGATAATGGATTTTCCCAGCTCCACCAGAGACCGCAGGGAAAACAACTTCTTTAGCCCGCTGATGGGGTTCAGTTTGGCCAGACTGGGAGTCAGTTTTTCTCCGGTAAAGAGAAATCCGAACTGGGCGACATTGCCGACGACACCCGCCGTCATCACCACCAGCATCAGCGGAACCAGTATGACAACGGTATTGATAAAAATATCCCAGAACAGGGTATGCATGGTTTCGGGAACCATATCCAGGGTCCCGGCCTGTTGATACATACCACGCATGGTATTGGTCAGCCGGCCGAGCATCCAGGACCCGGCAAAAAACAGCACACCGACACTGCCCGAAAGAATCAAAACCGAAGGGACCTCGCGGCTCTGGGCCACATTGCCTTTTTGGCGGGCATCCGAGAGCTTCTTCCCGGTTGGCTGTTCGGTTTTGTCCTGGCTGGAGCCACCTGCCATCGGTCACCTTCCCAATGCCATTATTTTTATCAGGTCGAACAAAGTCACCCGATAAGATGAGAACAGGTCTATCAGAAAAGCGGTCAGATAAGGGGCAACGATCATCATGAAAACCAGCCCGATCAAAATTTTCAAGGGCATGGCAACGATGAAAATGTGCATCTGGGGAACGGTCCTGGCCACCAGGCCGAGGCCGACACTGACCACCAGCATCACCGCTATCAGCGGCGCCCCCACCTTGATGGCCACGACAAACGTGTTGGCGGCCAGGCGCATCATCATATCCACCAACTGGGGATTCATGTGCAGGGACAGCGGCGGCAGGACGCGATAACTGTCCACCAGGGCGGTAAAGAACATGTGGTGGGCGTTGATGGCCAGAAATACCAGCATGGCCGTCAGATTGTAAAACTGGGCCAGAATCGGAATCTGCGAGCTGGAGGCCGGATCGACCACATTGGCCATGGCAACCCCCATCTGAAAACCGACGATCTGGCCGGCCATCTGGATGCCTGTAAAAAGCAGCTTCACCGACAGCCCAATGGTCACACCGATGGCCACCTCTGAAAAAATCCCGATGACAAACGTCATCAGGCTCAGATCCGCCGTGGAAACGAACACATCCACCACGGGCAGCATCAGGACGCTGACGGCAAAAGCCAGGCCGGCCTTGAAAACAACCGGAATCGTGGCTGCATCCAGAATCGGTGCACTGAAAACGATGGCGGCAACCCGCAGAAAAACCAGCAGGACCCCGTAGAATGCATCCAGGGGAATATTGAGCGTCGCCATCCTTACCGCCTCATGGGGTCATGCGGGTTCGGGCAGCAAAGGGGCCGACTGCCGGAACCTTCCGGCACCTCGGTCTCCAGTCGTCTGCCATATCCATTATGCCGGTGATTTTCGTAACGTTTCACGTTTTCGGATGTCGCGGGTCATCGAATGTAAGTGGGCAGGTTGATCAACAGATCCTGGGTAAACCCGATGATCAGTTTCATCATCCACGGGAAAAAAAATAGCAGCGCCAAAGCGACGCCAAGCATCTTGGGCACAAACACCAGGGTCATTTCATTGATTTGCGTGGCGGCCTGAAACATGCTGACCAGCACGCCGGTAATGAGTCCCACCGCGAGCATGGGGGCGGCGAGAAGGATGGCTGTTTTGATAGCCTGCATGAAAAATCCGGTGATGAATTCGGGGGTCATGGGAAAATACTCCTTCAGGCAAAACTTTTTACCAGGGATCCGACAATCAGGAACCAACCGTCGGCAAGCACAAAAATCATCAGTTTGAATGGCAGTGATACCATGATTGGCGGCAGCATCATCATCCCCATGGACAAAAGAACGCTGGCCACCACCATGTCAATGATCAAAAACGGCACGTAAAGCATGAATCCGATCTGAAAGGCCGTCTTCAATTCGCTGATGATAAATGACGGGATCAGCACCGTGGTGGGAACGTCGCCAACGTTGGCGGGGCGCTTCATCTTGGCAATGCTTACCAGCAGTGCCAGATCCTTTTCCCGGGTCTGGGAAATCATGAAGTTGCGGATCGGTTCCAGCGCCTTTTTCAGGGCCTGCGTCTGGTTGATTTCCTTGGCGATCAGCGGTTGAAGGGCGTCCTGATTCACTTGCTGCCACACCGGGGCCATCACGTAAAAGGTCAAAAAAAGCGAGAGACCGATCACCACCTGGTTGGGCGGCAGTTGATTGGTTCCCATGGCCTGCCGAAGCAGTGAGAAAACAATGGCGATGCGGGTAAAGGAGGTGAGCATGATCAGGATCGACGGTGCCAGGGAGAGTACCGTCATGAGCAGGAACAACTGCATTACGACGGCGACCTGACCCTGTTCTCCCTCCTGATCCAGTCCGATGCTGATCAGCGGTGCCGGTGCCTGCCCCCATGCACTGCCGGCCGCCAAGGCCACACCCATCACGATGAGCACCAGCACGCCCACCTTGAGGGCTGCATTCCTCCGGCCGCGGGGGGCCGCCGGCTGGACGTCGGGTGCGGTTCTCACGCGTTCCCCTTTCCCCTGAAGCCGCTGCCGATACGTTTCAGACGGTCGGACAGGATCGGTCCGAAGGATTTCGGTTCGTCTTCCGGGATCTGCTGCTGGACGATGTCGTCATCAAGGGTATCCAGCAGGTTGATCCGGTCCCCGGTAATTCCCAAGACCAGTACTTTTCCGGGCACACGTACCAGGGAGATCGTCTTTTTCACACCCATGTAATGGCTCTCCAGCACCTCAATCCGGCGTCCGCCGCCGCCCCCCGTCCGCTGCCGGGTGAGTTTCCTGGCCCCGTACAGGAGACAAAGGATCATGGCCAGCACCACGCCCAGCGAGGCAATCATTTTCAATCCGGCCGACATCATATCCGGCATGCCATTCATCCCAGTTTCTCCAGTCGTTCAACGGGGCTGATCACCTCGGTGAGGCGGACACCGTATTTTTTATTCACCACGACGACGTCACCTTTGGCAATCAGACGGTTGTTGGCCAGAATTTCAAGCGTATCACCGGCTTCTTTGGGCAATTCGATGACGGCGCCCTGGCCCAGTTTAAGCAAGTCATTGATCAACATTTTCGTTCGCCCCAATTCGATGGTGATTTCCAGGGGGATATCCAGCAACAGGTCCAGGTTCTCGGTGGCTTCCGCCTGTTGATTGTTGGTCGTATCGGGCATATCAATGGCTCCCATAGGTTCTGTAGGCAGTTTCAGCGGTCGATGACCGGCGCCGGAATCGGATGATGCAGGATTTATTGCGTTGGCCATCGATCATCCCCTTCCCCGGTCCGGGTCGATGGTTTCGGTGATCTGAACGGCCTTGCTGCCTTTCACGACGCCGGGCATTCCCAGGTATTTGGGAACGCGTTCGATGTTCACGACCACGTTGTTCTGGGGCCCGGTGTTCAGTCGAAGAACGTCGTCCACTTCAAAATTAAGAATTTCCTCCACCGAATAGACGGTTCTGCCCAGCTCAGCCACCAGATTGACTTCGGTACGTCCGAGCAGGCTTCGGATTTCAGCACCAAAAGAACTGGCCCGGTCTTTTTCACGCAGAAAGCTGGAACTGAGCTGATCCTTGATCGGTTCGAGCATGAGGTAAGGCATGCACAGGTGAATGTTTCCGGAAAACGATTCGGTGCTGATGGCAAAAACAACGATGATCAGCTGATCGCTGGGATTGACCAGATACACGAACTCCGGTTTGGTTTCAATTTTCCGCAGTGCCAGCCGAAGCCTGTAGGCCGACTCCCAGGCCGTTTCCAGGTCCTTTAAAACGGCCATGGCCATTCGCTTGAGCATCCGTCTTTCGAGCATGGTGAACTCGCGGATTTTCTCCATGGGCTTGCCTTCACCGCCGAACATGCAATCGATCAGCGAGAAAACCAGGTTCGGTTCGAAGGCCATGAGGGCCGATCCGATCAGTGGTTCCATGCCATAGATGATAAAACCGGTGGGATTCGAGAATGCCTTGATGAACTCTCCGAATTTGACGGTTTCCCGCGAGATGACCTTGACCGAAATGGTTCGCTGAAAAAGGCCGGACAGGGAAGCCTGAAACAGGTTGACGAATTTATCGTAGACCTCTTCGAGCGCATCGAACTGACCGCGCTGCATGATGTTTTGGGTGGTCAGATCATAGGGGCGGACTTCAACCGCCACCTCCTGCTTCTCTTCGACAACGTCGATCTCGCCACTGTCCATTGCAGTGAGCAGGGCATCGATCTCTTCCTGTGAAAGTATCTGGTCGGCCATGATCGCTGCCTATTGAACCACGAATTCAGTGAAATAGATGTTGTCCACACGCCCCTTGGTAATCAGGCTGTTGATCTTTTCGATGACCTGGTTTCGCAGGGCTATTTTACCGTCGGTGGTGCTGATCTCGTCATAGGTCTTGGTGGGCAGAATCGTCAGAATCGCATCCCGCACCTGGGGCAACCGGCTTTCGATGGTGACCACGGCATCCGGGTCGCTGAGCTCGAGGGCCATCGTCACGCGAAGATACCGTTTCCCTCCGTGATCCGACAGGTTCACAATCATGGTATCCAGGGAATACAGGGGGCCGATGGTATTCTCCTCTTCCTCGACGGGCATCTCCTCGATGGTCGACGGATCCGGCGGCACCTGCGAAATCTTGTTCCAGAGAATGAAAAAGCCTGCGCCCACCATGCCCATGAACAGGACCGCTACCGAAATGATGACAATCAACACTGTTTTCGACATCCTTCACCCTCCGCCGAATCGTTTATTCAATCCCGAGACTACCTGTTGAACAGCTCAGTTGCATGAGTAGAAAGCATGTTGCATGCCACTCGGCTTTTTATCTTCGGTGAATTTCCAGAATCGCGGAATAGCGGCCCCATGGGGACCGTATGGGGTGACCGGCGCGCATCGCGCTGGAGGACAAGGCACAGGAAGGTATCCGAACCGGGCGTCAATATCGGCGGATAAGAGTCAAGGCTTTGACAGCCGGAGCGCTGCCGGAGAGACAGCCGATCCGCATTTTCCGGCGGGACAGTTCAGAAAGGTCCGGCGGCTGTGAACCAATGCCTTCAAAGGCCCTTTGTCCACAGCCACCGGGAAAACAGGGGGTCACCTACCGTTTGATATTCAGCAACTCGGACAGAATCTCGTCACTGGTGGTAATGACTTTGGAATTGGCCTGGAAGGCCCGCTGGGTGGTGATCATCTCGACAAACTCCGTGCCCAGGTCCACGTTGGACATTTCCAGGGTGCTGGGGGCGACCGACCCCAGCCCGGCGGTATTGGGCGGTCCCACCAGCGGCTGGCCCGAAGACAGAGACTCCGCATACAGGTTGCTGCCCTGTTTGGCCAGGCCGGCATAGCTGGCAAAGTCCGCCAGGGAGAGCTGGGCGAACGGAATCATGGACCCGTTGGAGTATATTCCGGTAAAATAGCCGTCCTCATCCACGGCCACGGTCTGAAGACTGCCCGAGGGGTATCCGTCCTGGCTCTGGGCGGTCTTTGTCGATTCGCCGCTGTAACCGGTGATGCTGCCGTCGGATGCGCCTGCATCCAGGTAGGTCCAGGTGATCCCCAGATCATTCGCACCGCCCAGGCCCGTCACGTCGATGACCGGGTCGGCATAAACGGCACCGGTGCCGGGATCGTAGAAAGAGGCCGCCGGATCCAGATTCCCATCCGAATCAAACTCGATATGACCGGTTGTCGCCGAGGCGCCCACGTCGGGGTTCACAACCCAATCCCAACCAGGAGAATTACGAGTAAAAACGATATCCAGGATGACTTCCGACCCCAATGAGTCGTAGGTGGTGATGGAACTGGTAAAGGTGTCGCCAACTGCTGCATCATTGCTCAGGTTCAAGCCGAAGGCGATATTGCTGGTCGGGTTGGGGTCGCTGGTGCCGTTGGGAAGGACGATGTCTCCGATACTGCCGCGCACCCCGTCAGGGTCGATGGGGATCCCCTGGACCAGGAATCCATCGGGCGTGACCAGATTCCCTTCGCTGTTCCAGTCGAATTTGCCGGCCCGGGTATAGTAGGGCGTTCCACTGTTCGGGTCGGCGACGATAAACATGCCGGACCCATTGACGGATAAATCCGTAGCGCTGTTGGTGTTTTCCAGGGAGCCGGATTCCCACTGGGGGTTGACACTGTTCATGAAGACGCCCCGTCCGATCTGAACGTTGGTCTGGCTGAGCGAGGAGCTGAAAATGTTGGCGAAAGAGACCCGGGACGATTTGAATCCGGTGGTGTCGACATTGGCAATGTTGTCACCGATGACCGCCATGGCGCTGGTGTTGGCCTTCAATCCTGAAATTCCTGAATACAATGAACCGATCATGGTTGTTCTCCTTTTCTGACGGTATTAGCTTTGGCTGTTTTCTTCACTGGGCGTTTCTTCGATGCGAATCACCGAGGAGATGGGAATTTCCCGGTCATTCATCAGCAGTTTCGTGGCACCTGATTTGTAATCGATACCGGTGACGGTACCGGTCGTATAGCTGGTTGAATGGACGACATCGCCATTGGTGTTCATCGCCATCACCGTAAAGGTATAGATGCCATCCTCAACGACGGCACCGGTTGAATCCTCTCCATCCCAGGCCATCTGCTGTTCACCGGCCGGCAGGGCGCCCGCCTGGATATCGGTCACGAAATCCCCGTAGCCGTCGTAGACCTGGACATAAACACTTTCTGCGCCATTGGCCAGATCAAACCGGATGGGATCCGGGGTGCCGTCATTGACGGCGATCATGCTGCCTGCGGCGGTGACCGTCTTGCCGATGAACCCGGATGACTCGATGTTGTTCAAAGTGGATTGATAGACTTCAAATCCATTCAGCGTGGCATCGATGTTTTGTAATTGCTCCAGGGAACTGAACTGGGCAAGCTGGGCCGTGAATTCGGTGCTCTCCGATGGATTCAAAGGGTCCTGGTGCTGCAACTGGGCCACCAGCAGGGTGAGAAAATCCTCTTTTCCCATCACGCTGTTGTCCTGTGTCTGTGGTGTGCTGGCCTGGCTGTATACATCGGATACACTCATGACCGTCATTGTCCGTCACCTCCGAATACGTTTGGTATAACTGCGATGCTTCCATTACCTGGGTTCAGGCGAAATAATTCACCCCGTCGCCTTCGGGCCGGTCATCCGGATCATCGTCGGCGTCGTTGCCGCCCCGGGGTCTCCCCTTTTCCGGGTTCTGGTCCTGTTCCTGTCGCCGGCCATCGTTGAAGGAATTGTTCCTGGACATCTGGGAAAACGGATCGCGGCCGGGCTGCTGATCCGCATCCGAGTTGACCATCACTTCGAATTTGTCGATGGTCAGCCCCTGGTGTTGAAGTTCCGCCTTCAGGTGATGCAGGTGGGATTCGATGATGTCCTTGACCACCGGCTGATCCGTTGTGATACGCACCACCACCTGTTCTTTGTCCGTGGCGATATTCATCTGTACGTTACCTAAAAAATCAGGCTTTAATCGAATCCGGACCTCGGAACGCCCGTGAATGGAATGCAGGGATGCTTTCTCGACAATTTGATCCATCACCGAACTCTGAAACGTTCCGGCCCCCGATGCTTCCGGCCGTGACAATGGGGATGCCTGGCCGCTTCTGGCTGTTGATCCCGCAGTGGTCGATGCCTCCACGGTCACGGCCCTGGCAGTGTCCTGAAAAGCGGTGTCCGTTTTGATGGGTTCAGCGCCGGATCCTTTCACGGAATCCAGGGAGGGACTTTTTTGCAGTTCGGCATCTCTGACCTCGGCAAAGGCCATTTTCCGCGTCTGCCTGCGTTCCCCGCGGCCCTGAAAATTGGCCGTATCATCCTCGGATGAAGCCGTTTTTTCATCCGCGACGATCCCGGAGATGGATTCAGACGCCCGGGTGTTGCCCCCATGGGGCTGCCCGGGTGCGGGGCCGGGCTCGAGGGTTTTTTCAGCGACTCCCAATCCGGCGGACGGGCGCTGCGAAACAACCTGGCCGGGGCTGACGTTTTCTGACGGTCGCTGTTGCCGCGCCTGTCCAGTGCTGGTCTTTTCGATTTCCCGGGCCGGTCCGACCGGTTTGAATGAAGATGGATCGTCCTCCTTGCCCGCCCTTGCCGTGAGGACGTCTTGCGGGTCCGTCTTTTCAACCGGCATGTCCTGCCGGGCGCCCTTTTCCATGGGCCCCTGGCCCTTCATTTCCAGACTTGAGAAAGGGTCTCTGGCCGGCGATTCCATGCCCTTTTCATGTTGAGAGCGTTTGCCGATGGTGTCCATTTGCTTTCTGGACGGGTCCACAACCGATTGATTGTGGCCGCCGGCATGTATTTCTTTTTTCAGGACCTGGTCCACTCGAGGCGCCGGCCAGACTTGGCGGGAACGCTCATCTTCGGACTGGCTGCCATCCTGCCCCCCATTGTTGCCATCTGATACGGCAGCTGGCATCATGGCCTGCCCCTCTTGCAACCCGTTCCCGTCGAGGGACCGGGACTCATGCTCAGGAGCCGGCGGCTGTTCCGTTAATTCGGCAAAGGGAGCCGGCAAGGAATCGGGCGCGGACAGATCGGCTTCCGCGTTTTCCATCTCAAGATCCACTGCGCCATCGCCATCCGGGGCTGCCAGGGTATTGTCATCCACCAGTTTTTTTACCCATTGCGGAAAAGCGCCGGAAGCGTCTTGGGAACTGGCGAACGGATCCTGATGGTCGGCACCCCCTTTTGCGGCGGCGATGGGGGTGCCGGGTTTTCCTCCAACCGAGGGTGCGGAAAAGGGGTTGGCCTGCAAAAGCCCGCTGAATGGAATCACTGGCCGCCTCCATTTTCTTCTATTTGTTTACGGACAAACTGATTGACCGCAATTTCATCGATGAATTTCATTTCTTTTTCCAGAACCATCTGGTTGAACCTGTCGTGTTCCTGATCCTTCAGCTTTTCAAGAATCTGGCGTTTCTTCATGGCTTCGAGCAATTCATCCTGCTTTTTGGCTTCCGTTTTCCTGCTCTCGCAAACGACGGTCTTCTGGGTGCGCATATGGTCTGAAAGCCGTTTGAGATAAGCATGGTAAGCGACCACCTGAGCACTGGAAAGCCCCTTTTCCTGTTCCAGCTTCAATGCGGCGTGTGTCTCCATCTCTTTTCTCTTCAGCGACTCCAGTTTTTGCTGTTCCGTCACGACCTGCTGCCTGATCCGGGCATGTTCCTTTTTCAGATTGTCTTCGATAAACTGTCGATGATCTAAAACCGTTTGCAGTTTGAACGTGTACATGTGCCCCTGTATTTCCTGGTCGCGTCCTGGAAGACCGGACCGGCGTTGGGATCCAAAAAATGCAATCGTAATGCCAATTGCCGCGAACCAGCCTATCTATTCGTTATGACATTTAATTTTTCCAAATCCGGCTGATTTCCAGTTTGCCTGACGCCACCTTGAGCCGGCAGGATTTACCGCCGCTGGCGATTTTTTCCTGGTCCGGGAGGAGGCGCTGCCGTCGATGGCGGGGACGATCCCTGCAGCCTCTTCCGCCATCGGCCAACCGGGCGCTGTGTTTGACCGGACCGTCATTACCCCATCATGGATTTCATCACATCGATACTTTCCTCAAAGTTCATCTCTTCGTGGATTCCCTGTCGGAGATAGCGATTGATCGGGTCGATCATCCTGATGGCCTCGTCGATCTTTGGGTTGCTGCCGGCCGCATAGGCACCGATGTTGATGAGGTCTTCGGCCTTGCGGAAGGTGGCCAGCACTTCCTTGATCCGGCCGGCATGATGTTTGTGTTCCAGATCGGTGATGTCTTCCATCACGCGGCTGATGCTTTTGAGGATATCGATAGCCGGGTAGTGGTTCTGGTTGGCCAGATCCCGGGTAAGCACAATGTGACCGTCAAGAATGGAGCGTGCCGCATCGGCGATGGGCTCGTTCATGTCATCGCCCTCCACCAGGACGGTGTACAGTCCGGTAATGGTTCCCCGGTGCGATGAGGTGCCGGCCCGCTCCAGCAGTTTGGGAAGCATGGAAAACACGGAGGGGGTGTACCCCTTGGTCGTGGGGGGTTCACCCAGAGACAGGCCGATCTCGCGCTGGGCCATGGCCAGTCGGGTCACCGAATCCATCATCAGGTTGACATGGCTGCCCTGGTCCCTGAAATATTCGGCAATGGCGGTGGCGATAAATCCCCCGCGCAGCCGTACCAGGGGCAGATGGTCCGAGGTGGCGACAACGACAACGGATTTTTTCAGCCCTTCCTCTCCAAGGTCCTTCTGGATAAATTCATTGAGTTCCCTGCCCCGCTCACCGATCAGGGCGATGACATTCACCTCGGCGGAAGTGCGGCGGGCGATCATTCCCAGCAATACGCTTTTACCGACACCGGAACCGGCAAAAATACCCATCCGCTGGCCGCAACCCACCGTCAGCAGGCCGTTAATGGCACGGATCCCCAGGTCCAGCGGTTGCTGAATACGGTTTCTCAGCAGGGGGTTCACCGGATTGGCATATATCGGATACGCATCATCGACCTCGATCGGGCCTTTGCCGTCGATTGGATTGCCCAATCCGTCGATCACCCGCCCAAGCAGGGCCTTTCCCACCCCCACATGCGCCGTTTCTTTGCGCGCCGTAACCTTGCATCCGGGGCCAAGGCTGCGGATATCTTCCAGGGGCATCAGCAGCACCGAGTCTTCTTTGAAGCCCAGCACCTCGGCACTCACCGTGCCGACGCCGCCTTCGGTGGTAATATCGCACACACATCCGATCTGGGAGGCCGGACCGCTGGCTTCGATGACCAGCCCGACGATCTTCTGTACGCGTCCGTTGGCTTTTATGGGCATCACCCCATTGACCAGGTCATGATATTTGGCGGTGGAAAATGGAAGGAACATGGTGTCTGTCTCAGCCTTCTGCAGGGCGTTTGGGAAGGTTTTCGGTCAGCAATGCGTCAATGATCTTTATCTGTTGATCGATTCTGGCATCCACATCGCCGAGCTTGGTTTCAATAATGCAGCCTCCCCGGCGAATGTTTTCATCGGCGTCGAGGCGGAGATCGGCGCTGACGTCGTCATCCGGCAGTAATTCGTGCTGAAAGGCCTTGACGGCATCGATATCTTCAGGGTTCAGTTTCAAGGTTAAATAACGTGGATCGGACACCTTCTCCATTGCCGTTTTCACCACATGGGCGATCACCGCACCCTGGTCGCTTTCGTGACCGATGATTCTCCTGGCAATCGCAAGGGCAAGCCGGACCGTTTCCGTTTCCATGCGTTCCACGTCCTGCTGCCGTGCCCGCACCAGAGCAGCCACCGCTTCTTTGAGCGCAGCCGTTGCACGATCGACGTTTTCCCGGTTGGCGGCAATCGCCGCCGCCTTGCCCTGATCGAGACCGTTGTTGAACGCTTCTTCGACCAGATGCTGAATCTGCTCCGGATCCTGAACCTCCTCATGCGGCGATGGGCGGTCATTGTCGGGGCCGTGCGTCCCGCTTACGAAATGCCCGGTGGCCGGTGGGGCTGCAGCCCCTTTTTCCGAGTCGCATGGAATTTCAGGAAAATAGTATAATCCGCACGTATCAACCGATGAGACTTGCGTGTCCTTGGGTGCGTTAGCCAACAAACTCCTCCCCTCCCCGTCCGCTGATGACCAGCTCGCCCTTTCGTTCCATGTCCTGGACGATTTTGGTTATTTTCTGCTGCGCATCGGTGACTTCCTTGATCCTTACAGCGCCGGACACTTCCATTTCCTCTTTGAGTATTTCGGCCGCCCGTTCGGACATATTGCGAAAGATTTTCTCTTTGACTTCGTCTGCCGCCGCTTTAAGTGCAACCGCCAGTTCCTGGGATTCTACAGAACGAAGCACCTTTTGCAGCCCCCGGTCATCCACGAGAATGATGTCGTCGAAAATGAACATGTTCTGCCGGATCTCTTCAGCCATATCGGGATCGTTTTCCTCGATGTCCTCGATAATCTGTTCCGCAGAAGTGCCATCGATCATATTCAGGATTTCAGCCAGACGCGGCACGCCACCGGCTTTTTGAGTCGTGGACGTCTCTTTGTTGGAAAGAATTTCTTCAAACGCGTGGTCAATCTCTTCCAGCATGCCGGAGGCCACCTTATCCAGATTGGCAATACGATAGGCCACATCGGGTTTCAACTCATCAGGCAAAAGTCCCATCACTTCACTGGCAATGTGGGGCTGCAGATGGGCGATGATCAGGGATATGGTTTGGGGATGTTCATTTTGAATCAGCTGGATCAGCAAATCCGGAGGAATGGCCTGTATGGCCTTGAGGTTGTTTTCCCGCCGGTTATCGATGTCGTCGCCAGCGGATTCGTCCCCTTGATCCTTGTCCTTGTTCTCGATCTGTTTGGGCGGCGCCGCTTTTTCGAGGAATTCCTTGGCCACACTTTCAACCAGCGCGGGAGAAACGGAATGCAGCTTGGTTTGGAGTTTGAAAATCAAATTTCGTTCGGCTTTGCTGAGCTGATCGATCACCGGTGAGATGACGTCCCAGCCCAAAGCATGGACAAGAATGGCCGCTTTTAATGATCCGATGAGATTTCTGGGGTCCATGGTCTGGGTTCCGGGTTCTGGGTTCTGGATTCCGGGTTCGCAACCTAAATTTTCAGGCTTGGCGCTTATCGCTGCATGCCTTCACTACGTCTCTTTGAGCCACGCTTTCATCAGCTGGGTGGAGCCGGATCGATTTTCGTTGATCAGGTTTTCGATCTGACGCGTGTAGCTGTTCTCTTTTTCAGATTCCGCATATCGCCGCTCCAGCTCCTTGAGCGTCTGCGGAAGTTGCTCCAGCATCTGGATTTCCTCGATGGGCGTGGACGTCAGCCATCGGGCCAGGGGCTTGATGATCATCAGGAAGGACATGAGGAAAAAGAGCGCCGCCGCGGCATATTTGATCAATGTCTGATGGGTCTTGATGGCGTCCATCCATCCGGCCGGCGCCGGTTCAGATGGCATTTCGGAGGGCACCGCCACTTCAAAGGGGATATTGACCACTTCGATTTTATCGCCTCTCGATGCATCGAAATCAACGGCGCTTTTGACGATATTCTCAAGCTTGGCCATCTCTTCCGTGCTTCTGGAAACGTATTGGGCCTGCTCCCCTTCGGCGCCCTCTTCAGGCTCCTGGTACGTGCCATCGACGACCACTGCCACCGACAGCCGCTGGATGCTGCCGATGGGCATGATCTGTCGATTGGTCAGTTTCCCGACTTCGTAGTTTTTGGTAAACTGCTGCTTCTGATTGTTCCGGGGGCCGCCGGCTGCCGCCGTGGCCGCATTGCCGGGAACGACGTTGGCCTGGAGGCCGGGGATGCCGGCGGCGCCTGCCGCCGAATCGTTTGAAACCGAACTGGATGCCTGTTCGCTTCGGATCACCGAGTTGTCCGGAAGGAACAGTTCTTCCGTTTTCTCCTGCTGGGTGAAGTTGAGCAGGCAGGATACGCGCACAATGGCCTTATCCAGGCCGAGAACACTCTCCAGCATGGTCTTGACCCGATTTTCCAGGAGGCGCTCCTTTTTTTCCTGAAAAGCCAGCTGGTTCGACGTAATCTGGCTGACCGTTGATTTCTCCTTGAATCCGGCCAGCATTTTACCGCTGTTGTCTATAATGGTGACATCCTCCGGCTTCAACCGGGAGACACTGGAAGAAATCAGATGGACGATTCCCTGAATCTGCTCCTTGCTCAGATACTTGCCGCGCCTCAACTTGAGGATTACGGATGCGGTGGCCGCCTCTTCTTCTTCGATAAACAGGGATCTGGCGGGCATGACGATGTGCACCCGGGAGCTTTCCACTTCCATCAGGGTGTTGATGGTCCGACTCAGTTCTCCCTGAATGGCCCGCTGATAATTCACATTCTGGACAAACTCGGTCATGCCCAGCTTGGTATCGTCAAAAACCTCGAACCCGATCCCGGTGCCGCGCGGCAATCCCTGTGAGGCCAGTTCCAGCCGTGTTTCATATATTTTTTCATAAGGGATGCGCACCCCGGTGCCATCCATGGTGAGCTGGTAAGGGATTTGTTTGTCTTTCAGCATACCGACGATTTCTGCAGCATCTTCGGGCGCCAGGTTACTGTACAACGGGTGCATGTCACCGGTTTCGGACCAGGTGAGCAAAAATGCAAGTCCGGCGATGGTGCCGCCGACCAGGATGGCCATGGCGACCAGTTTGCCGGTCGAAATTCCCCTGAAAGCCAGTTTTAACTGCTGAGGCAAAGTGGATAATGAAAAGGCCATCGCTGCTCCTCAAATCGTTGACTAAATGGACATTCGCCGGATTTCATCGTAAGCGGAAATCAGTTTGTTGCGGACCTGCATCACCAGTTCGAAAGAGATTTCGGCTTTTTGCATGGCGATCATGGTGTTGTGAATATCCTGATTCCTGCCGGTGGCCAGATCGCCGACGGATTCATCCGCATCCAGCATCTGCCGGTTCACGTCAGCAAGGGATCGTTGAACGAAGTCGCTGAACGGTGCGGTCGATGCCTCGGCGGACTTGTTATCGGGAGCATTGGCCGACGGCAGGACAGTCTGCAGTTTTGAAATCGTCAGATCGTTCATGAGCTTTTCCCTATCTCCAGGGCGAGACTGGCCATGTCCTTGGTGGCACGAACCGCCGTTGCATTGGCCTCGAAGCTTCTGCTGGCCGAAATCATGTTGACCATCTCCTCAACGATGTTGACATTGGGCAGCTGGATGTACCCGTTTTCATCGGCATCCGGGTGGCCGGGATCATATTTTTGCACGAAGGGTTTATTGTCTTCGACGATACGTGACACTTTGACGCCGCCTCCCGCTTCATCGACCTGCTCATCGAGCACGGCCTGGAAGCCGCCTTCCTGGACCGCTTCAAAAATGGCATCCCTGCGCTTATAGGGTTCCCCGGTTTCCGTCCGTGTCGTGTTTACATTGGCCATGTTGCTCGAGATCAGATTCATTCTGAGTCGCTGGGCGCTCAAACCGGTCGCACTGATAGCCAGACTGTCGAGAAAATTCATTTTATTTGGGTCCTCCTGTAATGACGGATTTCAATCCCCTGAGTTTGGATGCAACCAGTTGGGCGGACGCTTTGTACAGCAGGCTGTTTTTGGCCAGCGCCGTCATCTCGGCATCGATATCAACGCCATTGTGGTCTCCGCGGAAAAGCAGCGGGTCATCGGCACCGGACAGCACCGCATCCGGGGAGGCATCAGCTTCCTTGCGTCCCGGCAGGTGCAGTTCGTCGGTGCGTTTCATGGGGGAATAAGGCGCCGCTGTTGAATCCTTTTGAAGCGCTTCTTCAACGTTCAAGGCAAACGGCTTGTAATTGGGCGTGTCTGCATTGGCCACATTGTTGAGGATCAATTCATGTTTACGGGCCCTCAGGTCCAGTGACCGGGATAAGGTATCGATCGTACCGCTGAATAAATTGACTGGATGGTTGTCCATGATAAGCTCCTCTTCATCGTCTCATTTTCAAGCTGAGCAATTTATATACCATCACATGATGCCGATTGCCTTTCTTTCATCACAGAGGCATCGGTTGGCCTTGTGTGCCATCAGGAGCGCGGGTCCGCACGGCGATGGGGAAGAATCAGGCGATGAAGGCATTGTCATGCTCCGGGCGGATCCATCTCCCCGCGATACTCATTCAACTTATTTCGAAGGGTCCGGATACTGATGCCCAGCATTTTCGCCGCGTGGGTCCGGTTTTCCTTAACGGCATCCAACGTGTTGAAAATCAACTCTTTTTCCATTTCCCGAACGGTCATACCTGCCGCCAAAGAAGGCGGACTGGACGCAGGAAGAACGGTTTCATCCAGGATCAGGTCCTCCGGCATGAGTTCTTTCCCGCTGCCGATTAACACACCGCGCTCTATGGTGTTTTCCAACTCGCGAACATTTCCCGGCCAGGGTTGCGCCACCAACCGGCTCATGGCCCGGTCGGAGATACCTTCCATCGCCTTCTGATTCTGGCTGCAAAAGCGTTTGAGAAAATAGTCGGCAAGCAGGGGAATGTCGTTTTTCCGTTCCCGAAGCGGTGGAATCGTCAAAGGAATGACGTTCAGCCGGTAAAAAAGATCTTCCCGGAAACTGCCGGATGAAACCGCCTTTTTCATATTCTGGTTGCTGATGGCAACAACCCGGGCTTCAATTTCGATACTCCGGTTGCCGCCGATCCTCATAATCTCCCGTTCCTGAATGGCCCGCAGCAGCTTGGCCTGAAGCGGCAGTGCCATTTCAGTGACTTCATCCAGGACCAGCGTTCCATTGCCGGCGCTTTCAAATTTGCCGATTTTTCTTGATATGGCGCCGGTGAACGCCCCTTTTTCATGTCCGAACAATTCACTTTCCGCCAGGTGTTCAGGCAAAGCCGCACAATTGATGGCCATATAAGGTTCATTCCGGCGGCTGCTGTTGGCGTGGATGAATGCAGCCAGCATTTCCTTGCCCGTTCCGCTTTCCCCCGTAACCATGATGGTGGCCGTGCTGGGAGCGACTTTTCTGGCCATCCCGAGCAAATTGAGAAACGCCTTGTCCCGGGTAATGATTGCTTTGGATGCGTGCCGCCTGACAGGGCCGCGATCACAGGACGCGAGACATTTGCGGACCGACTTTCCGAAGGCGTTCTCAATCAGTTCCGGTTCAAAAGGATCGATGATAAATTCTGAGGCGCCGGCACGCATCGCATCAATCACATCCTGCGCGGTGCCTGCGGCCGAGCCGACCAGGATGTCCATGGCGGGAAAGTGGCCCTTCACCTGTTCGGTCAGTTCCACTCCGGAGATATCGTCCAGATGCAAATCGGCATACAGAATCTGAAAATGCCGACGATGGAGAATTTCTAACGCCTTTTTTGCAGACGAGCAGGATTCGAACTGCAGACGGGTGTTTTTCTCGAGCACACCGCATAACCGTCGGCACAGATCCGAATCGTTGACAACCAGCAGGGCGGAAATCGTTTTCATCGCGTTTCTTTGCATCCAACCAAAAGGGAACCGGGAGCGGCATAGACTGTCTCGCTCGACCATGACGTCTCTCGAGTCTGCAAATTGGTTGCCATGAGAATTAACGCAGTTGCAAACAAACTTACGTCAACAATAACTACTTATATTTTTTAAAAATACGCGTATTATAAAGTGAGGGACAGACTAATGGCTGACTGTGGTGGGAAAGAAAAAATGTCAAACCAATGGAACGGCGTCACCCGTTTGACATCAGGATGCAGAGCAGATTGGGCAATGATTGCGCGATGCGCTGCCATCACCGGGAACGGTGGCTCAGCGGGAAAGGGATGTCCGGTTCGTGCAGTCGAACCAGACGCGTCGCTTCACGATTGGGGCAGTTGTCGATTTCCAGATCGCTGGAGGGGGCGTCCGGATGATGCCGGATGAACAGGTAATAACCGGTTCATGCCCATGACACCGATCAGGCACATTTTTGCAGTTCGTATCGCTTAATTTTTTCAACGAGGGTGGTCCGTTTGACATGAAGCAGCTTGGCGGCTCTGTTCTTCACCCATTTGGTTTTTTCCAGGGACTGGTAAATCAGGCGTTTTTCGAATTCACTGACGGCCGTATTCAGGCAGAGGCCATCGCTGGTAATTTCCGGGGCCGCAAAGCAGGCATTGTGTGTTTCCTGTCTCATTTTTGGAGGCAGGTCATGGATATCGATCTCCCCGTCACCTTTGATGACCACCAGGCGTTCCATCAGATTTGCCAGTTCCCTAACATTTCCGGGCCATGCATGCCGCATCATGACATCCAGTGCTTCGTCGGAGATCCCATTCACCCGTGTTTTTTTCCCTCGATTGAGGCCATTCATAAAATGGGCGACAAAATGGGGAATATCCGACCGCCGGTCTCTGAGTGCCGGGAGTTTGATGGGAATGACAAAAAGGCGGTAAAACAGGTCCTCCCTGAAATTGCCCTTCTGCACTTCCTCTTCCAGATCCCGGTGCGTGGCGGCGACAATCCGGACATTGACCTTTATTGTCTTGCAGCCGCCGACCGGCTCGAAGCAGCGTTCTTCAAGTACCTTCAAAATCTTCACCTGAAGGTCCTGGCTCATATCACCGATCTCATCAAGAAAAATGGTTCCGCCGTCGGCGGCCTCGAATTTGCCGACTTTGTTGGCCGTGGCGCCGGTAAACGCCCCCTTGATGTGGCCGAACAGTTCGCTTTCCAGCAGGTTTTCCGGAATGGCACCGCAATTGATCGACACGAAGGGCTCTTCGCGTCGGTATGACCGCTTGTGGATGGCATGGGCAATCAAGCCCTTGCCCGTCCCGGTCTCACCATTTATCAGTATCGTGCTGTCGCTGTCCGCGACCCGTTCGACCAGTCTAAAAATTTCCTGCATCTGACTGCTTTCACCAACAATTCCTTTAAAGGCCTCATTCCCGTTTGATGATGGAGCAGAATCCTCAACAGCACCAGCCAAACCGTTACCATCGATCATTGCTGAGTTTTGCACTTAGAAACCTCCTGCTTCTGAAATTTTTATTTTAAAGGAATTATCGGATGCTTTCCTTATAGCAATTATGTTGCCGGAATCGGCCGATTCAGTCATCTTTCTTGAAATCCAGCGATCAATGTATGCTGCCCATCGATTGATTACACCATATCTTGACCGCCGGCAGGGTTACCATCTTACCGGTTGTATGACCGGAAACAAAAAAAAATCACGACGCAAGGTTGCCTGCCGGATCGATTCCGCCTGTTTTTGCACCAGCCGGATTTTGCCATGCCTTTATTTTGCATATTGCAAATACTAACGATTGTATAAATTTTCCCCCTTCATGCCCCCTTCTGAAAAATTACCATTTCCGGATCAAAGCGAACCACTGCCCGGTCAAACGTTTTTTCCCCTTGCCCCCCCCTGACACATCGGGTTCGAATACAGAAAAATCCAGGTCGATCGCCTTTTTTGCATTTTGCAATTTTTTGCATTTTGCAAGCAACCACTTCGATCCCCAATCTGCATGGCTGGATCCTTCGTTTTTTTTCCTAAAGTAAAACCAATACAGAACGATAATAGGGTTGTAAGGCGCAAATAAAGTTGAAGGGAGGTCTGAGCATACCTTATTAAAAGATGCGCCTGCGAAACCACATAACGGCAAGAATGCCGGACCCAACCCTAGAAAAGGAGAAACACCATGGCTATCGCATTAACCGCAGGAATGAGAGCAAACCTGACCAGTCTGCAGAACACCACGTCATTGATGGAGAACACCCAGAAGAAATTGTCCAGCGGCAAGAAAGTCAACACGGCCCTGGACGATCCGGTCAACTTCTTCAAAGCCAAGGACCACAATGACCGGGCCCGCGACCTGTCCGCCAAAAAAGACGGCATGAAGGAAGCCATCAAAACCATCGAAGCGGCCAACACGGGTATCGAGTCCATGTACGACATGCTGGACCAGATGAAGTCACTGGCCTCTGCGGCCAAGACCTCCGACAACACCAGCGATCTGAAAACCCAGTTCGACGCCATCCGCGGTCAGGTTCAAAATTTGGCTGAAGACTCCAAATACGGCGGCAAGAACCTGCTCGGCAACGATGCGCTGCAGGTGGAATTTGACGAAAATGGCAGCAACAAACTGTCCGTTCAGGGTATTGACGCCAAGTCACAGCTCGGTGAAATCAGAACGGCCAGCACCACCAAGACCATCGCCGCCGCGAACTTTGACACATCAGGCGGTATGGAAAGCGCCATCGTGGAGATCGACTCTGCGGTCAAGACCCTTAGAACCGAAGCGCAGAAGCTGGCATCGAGCCTCTCCACCATCTCCATCCGTGAAGATTTTACCAACAACATGATCAACACCCTGAACACCGGTGCCGACCAGCTGACCCTGGCCGACATGAACGAAGAAGGCGCCAACATGCTGATGCTCCAGACGCGTCAGCAGCTGGGTACCACCTCCCTGTCCATGTCATCCCAGGCAGCGCAGGCGGTTTTGAGGTTGTTCTAATCCTGACTTTACAACAACGCACCGATAGTCAACGCGAGGGAGGGGGTAACCTCTCCCTCGTTTACCTTGCAGTGAACAGGCTATGCGGCGTTTCCGTTTACGTGTCTTTTGATTTTACTTTCATACTGGAAGGCGCATGATGAAAATAGCGGGCATAACAAACAGCCAACCGCAGGCGCTATCGAAAGATCCGATTCGACATGACCTCCATGACGCGGCAGCCGACCGGAAGCCTGGCAAAACGGTCGACGCCGACCGTTTCAAGGATGACGGCATCAACCTGAAAACCGCATCTGCCGGTTATGCGCTCCGGAAACTCAAAACGGTAGACTCGGTAATGAACAGTGCGGCTAAAAGCATCCGCACCGCCGATGAGGCGATGAAAAACATTGGTGCACGAATTGCACAGATGAAATCGTCGCTTTCGGAAATCATGAAACAGTACCCGCCCTTTCCCCCGGGAAGCGAAGAACGGGTGGCCATACTGAAAAGCTTTTCCGCATTGCGACATCAGATCGACAGGCTCTCATTCCCGCCGGAGGACAGCGGGGCCCAACGCATATTGTCCGCTTCGGGAAATGATGAGCATCCGCTGCAGAAGGTGAATCTTGGTTTTACCCTTATGGAAATCAATGTTCACCGGCTCCCGATCGACCCGGGCCCGGACGGGCTCGACATTCCGGATCTGCCGGCAGATGCCACCGATGAGCAGATTAGCAACACCTTGGACTTGCTCAATGGCGCCCAGACGATTCTGGACCGCAAACGCGACCTGTTGACCCAGGATGCCAACCGCATCACGCAGATGCAATAGGCGCTGACGCCACAAAACACATACGGTTTTCAAAATGGCACTTAAAATTTCTCTGAAACCCGGCGAACGCATCGTCATCGGCGGCGCCGTCGTCACCAATGGCTCCTCCAAAACCGAGTTATTCTTTGAAAACAAGGTCCCCATCCTCAGGGACAAGGACATCATGAACGAATCGGACGCCTATTCCCCGGCCCGCCGCATATACTTCGTCGTCCAGCTGATGTACATCGATGAGAACCATCTGACCCTGCACCACAAGAATTACTGGAAATTCGTGAATGAATTTATCAAGGCGGCGCCCAGTTCACTCACGATTGTTGACCAGATGAATGATCAGATCCTGAAGTGCCAGTATTATGCGGCGCTCAAAACAGCCAAAAGCTTGATTGACTATGAACAGGAGGTTATCTCACGTGTATCCTAACCCGTTGCAAGCCTATCAGAGCATCGAGAAAGAGACCATATCCGGGCGGGAAACCGAGGCCCGTGTGCTCACCGAAGCCGCCTTGAAGTTGAACTATTGTCGGGAGCACTGGGATGACGTTGACCGGAAAGACAGGCTGGATGAAGCCTTGAATTACAATCAACGGGTGTGGAGCATCATTCAGGGTGAACTCCTGGATGAAAAAAACCAACTGCCGAAGGAACTTCGGGAAAGTCTCTTGAGTCTGAGTGCCTTTATCGACAAGCGCATCTTCAATATCATGGCCTATCCTGAGCCTGACAAGCTGGCCATTGTCATCAACATCAATCTCAACATTGCCGCCGGCCTGCGCAGCACTCCCGGCACCGGCGCCCAACCGGCAGCAGCCGTTCAAAATATTCGCGCCGTATAACTGCTGCGGCAAAATTTTTTCCATCAAAAAAAGGGAGCCTGCCGGCCCCCTTTTTTGTTTTTTATCCGTCCCCCGCCCTGCTTCGATTACATCTTCAACGGATGCATGACAGAGCGATTGTATCCTATTTTGGCCCTTCAGATCCCAGCTGGCCTCCCCATAAGCGGAAGACAGCCGGCGCCGGATCAACGCCTCACCCAGGTCACGCCGGCGTCATAACACCGCTGCCGGTCGAGCGTCAGGCGACAGCCGCAAGCAGCGCCGCCTCCCGATCCGACCTTCCGGCCGTCCTCATCTCCGCTGCGTGCCGGGCCACAAATTCCCGGCTGTCGAACCCCATGCGCGCCACCCGATTAAGATAGTCCTTGCCCTTTTCTTTCTGGCCGCCCGTACAATAGGCCACCCCGAGATTGCCCATTGCCATGGGGTGGTCAGGAAACCGCTGGAGGAACCTTTCCAGAATTTGAATTGATTGTTCAACATCGCCGGTCCGCAATTCGCAAAGTGACAGGTTCAGGGAGGCTTCTTTCAAGTCCGGATCGATTTCAAGGGCCTTCAGCGATGCAGCCCTTGCGTTTCTGTACTGGCCCAGCTGGATATAAGCGTATCCCAGATTAAAGTAGGCTTTGGCATACCCGGGATCGGCTGCCAATACTTTTGACCACAGGGCAATGGCGTTTTCAAAATCTCCGGTTTCGCCCGCCTGGATAGCATGTTCGACCAACGCATCCTGACTTCCCTCTGTTAGCAGTTTCGTCTTCCCGAGTTGATAATAGGCCCGTTTTTTTCGTGCGGTGCGGTCGGCATCCAGGTCGCCGAAGTGGTGGATCGGTATTTCCGACGGCAAGACCGCTATCGCCGAACGTTCCAGGCTCTCGTCCACTTTTTCATGGACGGCATTCTCGAAACGAACGGATGGCAGGTTGGGAAACAGCCTGACCTTGGTGCTGGGATACCACCCGGTGCCCGCCTCTTCGGTGTACGCGCCGTCATTCGCCTGCCACCCTTCGACCCCCACGTCGTTCACATAGTTGCGGGTGGCAAATGAAAAGGAACGCATGCGGTTGTCCTTGGCGCCCACCAACCGCTTGATCGCTTCATGGTCTCTGGGCGAAACCTGTTCGTCTGCATCCAGAACGAAAATCCAATCACCGCAGGCCATGGAAAGCGCCCGGTTCCTGGCATCAGCGAAATTGCCGTTCCAAACGAAATCATAGACGGTGGCCCCGAAAATTCGCGCGATGTCCCGGGTATGATCGCCGGACCCCGTGTCCACGACAATCATTTCGTCAGCGATCCCTTTTGCACTCAAAAGGGCGCCGGCCAGATTGTTTTCTTCATCTTTGACAATCATGCACAACGAAATACGTTGGTGCTCGGGGGCCCTGTTCAAGTCCGATTTGCCGATCTTGTTTCTGATGTTAACTGCGGGCCCCAAAATACCGTCTCCGACACCGAATGTGGCAATCGCACGTTCAATTTGCGCCATCGCGTCTTGGAATTTTTGCTGTTGGATAAGGATGTCGATATAAAAATAGTTCAATTTCTTATGATCCGGATTCTGCCCCAACGCCTTTCGGAAATGGGGTTCCGCAGCCTGGCAGTCCCCTGACGCGGAAACCGCCGTGTGATAGTCGGTCAGGACCTGGAGATCGCATGGCGTTTTCAAAAATGCCTTTTCCAACAGAATCAGGCCGCGGGCGGCATCCCCGTTTTCGATGTGCATCAATCCACTGTTCGCATACGCCGGACCATAGGCCGCGTCCTGATGGATGGCCTGTCTGAAGCACGCCATGGCAGCGTCCGGATCGCCATCCCGGTGAGCGACGAGCCCCTTGAGCGTTAAAAGGCAGGCGGATCGATGGCCGTTTAAAAATGCCTTGTCCAGCACGTTTCGGGCCTCCGCATATCGCCCGGCTCTTTCAAGCGCGGTGGCACTCAATTCCAAGGCACGACGATCCCACTTTCCCGCCCGGTTTTGCTTCACCACCGTGAGGACCTCATCGTACTGCTCCGTGTCGAGCAAAATATCACAAAGTAGATCATACAGGATCCTGGCGCCCGGGTTTTGTTTAATCGCCCTGGATAATATGGTCGTGGCCAGGTCGTACTCCTCTTTTCGCCGATGGCATTGCACCCGTTGGATGAGTTTTTCCGGCATTGGTTCATCCGGATCCGCGCCCATGGAATTACCAGCGGGCCTGTGTTCAACCAGGGAGGCGGACATGCCGAACCGACGCCGTATAATTTGCGCGTCTTCGTGTGCCTGCCGGTAAAGGGCCAATAAACGCCGGTTTTCCTTTTGCTGTAATTCGCGGTTGCGATGTTCGATGCTCTGCGGGGAGTTCAAATACAATCCCAGCTGCACCGGCAAGTGAAGGAACCGGTGACTCTGGGATATCCGCAACCAGAATTCAAAGTCTCCGGAGGTTATGTAAGATTCATCGAAGAACCCATACTCATCATGAACGGATTTGCGCCACATGGGCTGCGGACCGATAAAACATCTGCCTTCCAGCAGGGATTGCCTGTCGAAATCCCGCCAGTGGTAGCTGCCTGAAGGCGTGCATTGGTCGAAGGTCTCATTCTCCTGTTCCGTAATGATCACATCTGCGTAGACCAATGCAATTTCAGGCAGGGCGTCCATCACGTTTGCCATGACTTCAAAAGCATCCCTGCGATGGCGGTCATCGGTGTTGGCATTGGTGATGTACTTGCCTTTGGCAACCCGGATGGCCCTGTTCCACGCCTGGTATACCGGTTCCCGATGCCCGGTCTTCAGATAGGTTATGTTTGGGTATCGTTCCTGGTACGCCCTGACAATGTCTTCCTCATTTTGCTGCGAGCCGCTATTGACGACCACAATTTCCAATTGATCCGAGATCGTCTGTGATTCCAGATCGTCAAGGCATCCGCGAATGAATTTTTCCGAGTTGTACGCCGATACGATGGCGCTGACCCGGCAAGGCTTGCGTCCGCCTGCCGTGCTTCGCCTGCGACGGACAGGCCCGGAGGGCGCTTCCGGCCTGGGGGGGGCAGGTCTGGAATTTCTCAGCGAAATGCCTTCCGTCAACGCTTCCAGCAGTCGATCGGTAGTGTGTTCCCAGGTATAACTGCTTCTGACGGTTTCAAGTCCCTGTTTCTGGATACGCCTGCGCAGGTCAGGGTCGTGTGCAAGCAATTTGACGGCATCGGCGATCCTGTTCGCGCGTCCGGGAGGCACCACGATGGCATTGAATCCATCCAGCAGGTAGTCGCTGGCGCCGACGTTCGTGGAAATCACGGCGCAACCGCACGCCATGGCTTCCAGCGGAGGCAGGGGAAGTCCTTCAAAGTGGCTGGCATGAACGAAAACATCCATCTTCCCCAAAAGGGCCGCAAATTCTTTCTGGGGCAAAGGCGGATGGTATTCATGGGGGATGCCCCCCATATCAACCGGTGCACCCATTACATAGGCATTCACGTTTATGCCATTGTCATGAACGGTCTGCAGGGCCTCAATGATCTCGTGACCACCCCGGAACCGGTGTTCACGGCTGAGAAACATGACCTTCAACTGCCCACCTTCCTTGTCATCAGGCTTGAACAGGGACGTATCCACCCCCCCCGGCACCAGTGGCGTCAACACCTTTCTTCTGTATATCAGATCGAGGATCATTTTGACGTAGGTGGATACGGCAAAATACTGGAGATTGTCATACCGGTAGGATGCCTCGGACATGATGCGCCATTCGTCCGCGCGTCCGGTCAGTTCGGGAAACTTCGGTTCATACGAATGAACCCAGTAAAATTTACCGGCGGCATTGGAACGCGACACGATCTCGGCCGTCGGCGAATAGGGGCTGATGGCAATCCCATCGAATTTATGGAATTCCGATACCGGCAGGATCGGAAAATCGGTGTCCAGCCATTCACATCTCAGGTCGGGGTTGGTGACATAGCAGGATGCCTGGTAACCTCTTCTTGAAAGGCGGTTCAGGACTTCAACGATACACCGCACGCCCCCCGATACATAATTCAGGGTTTCGGTAACGATGGCGATGGGCAGGTTTACGGGCTGAAGTATTTTTTGACCGACTGCAGCCTCTGTGCGCCGGGTCGATTCAGGATTTTTGGTCTTCCCATGGAAAACATCGGCATCGGCATTCAGTTGACGGATCGTTTCTGCGATCTTCCGCCAGTGATCGAGGTCTGCGGAGGCTTCATAAATCCACTGAAGACCAATGGTTTTTTTCATTTTGTGCGCATCGTGTACATGAGCCAGAAGGTTTTTACTGGAATTAAAAAAAGGAGGCTGGCATAAATCCAGTGCCAGGTCTCCATGATCCAGTTTGTCCATGTTATACTTAACAGTTTCCGCCCCGCCCATAACGGTCTTGAACCCCAGCCTGTTCAACGCATCCAGCACAAACTGATTGTACACATTGAACGGTGCGATAAATGTATCCACCTTGAATTCGGAAAGGATATCCACCCCTCGAGACAGTTTTTCGAACACCGTGGTTTGATCGTCCTGTGCAAATTCACCACCAGCGGATTGATGGTCTTGAATCGCATACCAATTCGCGGAGAAATCATGCCATCCATGACTGAATCCCATCATGGCGATCTCACAATATTTCAGTGATCTTAAAAAATGAATGTCGGATGTGCGATTGATCAAAGCTGGAGAAACGCCAAGCACAAAAGGGATCTGGCATTTTTCCAAAGGCTCGATAAAACGATAGAGCCGTTCCCGGGGATCAAACGAACGGGTTTCGAGTAAATGATGAAAGATGATCAGGTCCCCGTGCGGGTAGTGGTCTATTCGGACTTTCAAGGCCGAGTCTCCTTGGGTCATTGTAATTTTTACAGGATTGAGAGATTAAATCACAGCAAGATAAAATTGCGGTCTCCGTCCTGCTACCGATAGAAATTGTAACGCCCTTCACGCTTCTCCGGCACCCCATCCTCCGTGAACCGATACGGGATTAACCTGTCCTGAAAAAAAAACTGTTCCCCTCCGTGGCATCAAAAAAAGCGAACCCTTTTTGCTGCATGAACTGCGTCAAGCCGTCTCTCTCCATCGAGTGTTCCACACAAACCAATTTCACCCGATAGTTTTCCCAATCCATTGAACGAAGCACTTGCATATCTGTTCCCTCACAGTCCACGGACATAAAATCGATCTCTCGGGGAGAATTTAATTCCTGGAGAACATTTCGGATTGGTTTCGTCTGGATTTTTATCGGCGGAAGATATTTATCGCCATGCCTGGCAATGGCCCTGTCTCTGAAATTTTCAGACAGCGTAGATACCTGTGCGTGTTTATCTTTGCCATACATGAAAAATGGCCGGATTTCCTCCTTCTCTGCAATCGCATAGGGACAGATGGAGATGTCCGGTTGATCATCGTATAAAAGGGCCAATCTTTTGACAAATTCAGGGTGAGGTTCCACCAGAATGCCACGCCAGTCATAATATTTGATGAGGTACCTCGAATTTGAATATCGAACGCCATCAGCAGCCCCGATATCCACCAGAAAGCCTCTTTTCTTGTTTTTAAAGTATCTCCAGAGGACAACCTCTTCTCCATATTGTGCAGTGAAAATCCTGGCCGGCAAATCGTTTTTTTTATATTGTCGAACATTGACGCCATCATCGTTATGGGTCGATGAAATCAACTCAATCTTCTCAAGTATGGTCCTGGCCCGGTTGACGTAGGTATGATGAGCTTTGACATGATCGTATCCATTTCCTGCTATTGTTTCGAAATGCTCAGGATTCGAGACGACCTGACCGATGAGATGGTCCAAATCGGCTTTGTTTCGATAGCACAAGAGATGCCGGTCCAAATCGAATAGATGGGGCAGGTCCGGGGAATAATTGGTCAGCAGGAGCGTACGGCACCCCATGGTCTCAAAAGTTCGGTAGTTGATATCGATCGATACATTCAGATTCCAATGGGTTTGATAGGAATTCACTGCCCTGACCATGTCGGCACCGATGACCATGCGATCATGGCGAAGACCGTATCGCTTTTTCAGGTAGTCGATCCACTCCCCGCGGTTGACGACATTTCCACAAAACCCGAGTGGAATGGTTTTCGGGACGCTGACCAATCTATCAATCAAAAAACTGTCGTATGCATTGGGCAGCCACAGGCTCTCACCCGCAGCGGCCTTGAAATCTTCCACGAAGCAGCTTGTCGCATTGAAGACCCAATCGAAGCGGTTCTTTTTTGCAAAGGCAACATATCGCTCCGGTCCCATGTGGGCGTCAATGCACCAGAAGACCGTGGGCACCCTGACACGGGACAGGTCCGGGTGCCAGCCGTCATCGTAGTTTTCCAGTGAGATGACGGCATCATAATCCTCGACGATACGTTCGAAGGGAATGGAAAAACGTGCATGGCCTTTTCCCCAGACATCGGCCCCCACATGAAATGTTTCCATGGCACGCTTCAGTGAAAAGCACTCACGGAAGTCACGATTGCGCGCGTGGTGCCCGTTTTCTTGAATGATCAGGACTTTTTTTGAAAGGTTCCGACCCATATGGATTTATCCCCTTAAGCTTAACCGCCGGCAGCAGGATAGGGTTGAGAGCATCCTTTTCTTTCTTCAGTCGCCGGTTGTCCGGTTTCACGGCCAAGACTGCGGGTAATGCCAGGCAGCACTGCAACCGTCTTTTTGTTGGCAACGCAGGGCGGCCGGTCGCTCTGCCTAATCGGGGCGGTGGAAAGCATTTCCTCCAGCCAGTCCCGGCACCATTCAGATCGCCGCTCATGTTCATCCTTCGACACGAACACGTCGGCAGTGTGCATCAACATCAATTCATCCCGGTATCGTTGGATGCCCTTGAATCCCGTGATCGTCGGCTCTTTTTGTAAATCGCCGATCTGAGAGACAGCGCCTTCTCATCGCCGGGAAATACAGCCAGATACTCGAGCAGGGACATACGCGCCGTTTCAATATCATCTTTGGACAGCGCATCGGCGGCCTGCTCCCGCAAGGCATCGATCCGCCTGGTTACCGTTCTGTTCAGGGAATCGATTTCGGTCTTCCCCCCCCCTGTTGACATCGCCCGATCGATGGCTTTTGCTGCCGGTTTCCACAGGTTGAAACGGACATACATACCGATCAACCCCCTCCAGGCGGTTACATCTGCCGGCCACCTGCGAACGTGTTGCAGATAGCAGGCTTCCGCCTTCTGGACTTCTTTCATTCCGGCCAGGAATCCGGCGGTATCCAATGCGTTCATCGTTGACCCGGGCCGTGAAGAAAAGTTTGCGGACATTTCTCTTGAATGGTGATCCATATATTCAAAAAATGGGCAAATCGATTTGAGATGCGTTTGAAAGGCGACTGCCGAGTTCTCATGGGAATCGAAAAAGGCGCGCCAGACGGATAGGGGTTTTCCATCGACCCACAGGGAAGCGGTTCCGCTGACCGGAGGAGAATCCTGGGTCCTGCGTCTCTCGGCCCTTCGAAAACCCTTCAATTGCGTCCCCCAAAGCAGATCCAGCATGTCCCGGTATTTACCGTTAAAGCGGTTGATAAACGCGTCGATGGTATCGCTTCGGCCAACAGGGGCCGCATCGCCATGACCGGCCGCACCATTGATCAAGCCCCTCCCCTGCCCGCATGCCATGATGAAGTCTTCCAGCGCGTCGCGCATATGGTGCAGTTCCCTGGCGATTTCCCCCCAATCCCGCACCGGTTTCCAGTCGATCCGGTTCAATCGTGAGGAGACGTCCAGGGAGCATGGCAGCAGGGTTTGGCAGACCTCTTGAAGGCTTTTTGACGTGGTTCCTGCAATCCGGGCACCTGTAAATGAGGTATTGATGAATTGTTCATGTCGACGGGTAATCACGCGTTCGAGTTGCACCCGGTAATTGTTCAAAGGGCGGTCGGTTTGGACCGGGCGCCCCGAAACACCCGCCACGGGGATAAAGGCCTCGGGTGAAAGCTGGTAGTGATGCATGGCATCGACGGCGTGGGATTGACCATCGGGGAAAGCCATATCCATGCCGACAAATACGATTGGGTCGGCGCCCAGTTCCATTGCGGAAAAGACGGCGGCATGGGTAACGGTAGCCATGGCGGGCAGTGCGCACTGCAGATCCCACCTGAGCCCCAGCCATCTGTTCAGGATGGGATTATTGATGGATACGGCCAGTTTTCGAGCGCCCAGAAACATTCGGACATTGTCCGGATTCGATTCTACGGCGTAGACCAGGATCGCATCCCGCAGGTCATCCAGGTAGGCGCGAAATTTTCTGATATTGATATCTCTGACGTCCGCAGTAACGACCATGTGCGGCCGGATGCCGGCTGAAACCAGTGCGGGGATGGCCGAATCGACGGCCATGATGACGGCCCGGTTCCCAATCGCTTTTAACCATGGTATGGCTGCATCCAGAGAGGGGCCGGCGGCTACGCATACGGCGGGCAGACCACGCAGTGCCCCCCTCACGCTGCCCAGCGTCTGGCCGGTAAATAGGGTCGGCAGATTTTGTACGGTGTTGGTGAAAATTTCAGGTCCCAGCTCTTTTACGGTATGCCATAGATCCCGGGTCGCGCCGAGGCACTGGAGGACATCCCTCTCAAGCCTTAGAAATGGCGCGCCAAATATTTTACGGGAGGCGGCATCACTGACAACGCGCTGTTTGCCCAGAAAAAGAGCCATCGCCATGCGATCGATCACATCGTCCACGCGAAAACCATCACCCACATGCAATTGAAGACCGTCGTAGGAGAGAAGGCGCCGTAAATCCATCAGATGCATCACTATCCTGAACATCGCCGGGGACCGCTCAAACACCACGATTCCGGGCCGCCCGTGGGACGGTTGCTTCTGGAAGGCGTCCACCGCCATAAGCGCCTGGTAGCCGAGTCCCAGGCCGAGGCAGATGAGGTAGTCGTTTCCAGCAAGGCGCCATTCCGCCATCGACGCCCTGGTTTGGCCCGGGATGTCATCCGTGTTGTACCACGGCAGACGCCCGAAGGTTCCTGAACAATCGATGTTGACATGCCCTTTGGCCGTCTTGAAAATGGTGGTTTCGAAGGGCAGCCGGCCGGCCTTGAGAATCTCGGCATAAACATCGGGAAACCGACGTTTCAGCATTTCGTTATTGTGTTGGAAAATGGCTGTGCTATTATTCGGATACATGTTCGTCCACGGCACCTGGAGATTTTTACTGCAGCTATTTCAGCAAAATTCGTGCCCGACGCTTAATTTTATAAATTCCCTTGGAAGCAGCGGATCTTCGCCGATTCGCAAGTTTTTACACCTGACTTTCGCTGTCAATTGTTTGGCGATTTTAAATTTCCCGGACGATAATTCAGCGATGCTTGTCGCCCTTTTGATGCGCAACCGGATTCATCGAAATGAGTTCTCAACTGTTCGGTTTCCAGACGGAGGCATACGCGTTGCTCAATTCAATGGAGAAAGCCCTTCATGTCGATCAGCCCTTCAAAGCGGAAAGAAAAACTGTATCTGGGCCTTAAATCAGGAAAAAATTTCGGGTGGGGCGTTTGCAGCGAGTACCTTATTTCAGAGCTCTCCAAACTCAGAGATATCCACATCCTTTCCGAGTCGGACGGATCGGCCGGAAATTCCAATCTCGAGGGGAAGGTTTTCCAGGCATTGACGGATGTCAATCTATACCCCCTTTACGAAAAAGCACGTGGCACCTCAAATTTCGCTTACACGTTTTTTGAAAATGAACTCACCGCCGATTCCAAAACAAATTCAGAGCGATACGACATGGTATTTGGCGGTTCGACCTGGTGCCGGGACCGGATGACCGAAGCCGGCATCGCCAATGCCGATGTCCTTCTCCAAGGCATCGACCCTCAGCGTTTTTTCCCCATCACAGACCTCAAACCTAAGGAATCGTACGTTATTTTCTCAGGCGGCAAATTCGAGTACCGCAAAGGCCAGGACCTGGTGCTGAAGGCGATTAAGGTGTTGATGGAAAAATATCGGGATATTCTTCTGGTAAACTGCTGGTTCAACCTGTGGCCCGAGTCGATGCGTATGATGCAGCTGTCTTCCCATATCCGATTCAACTATTCCTCGACGGCATCCTGGCAGGAGAATATGAAACGCCTATACACGGACAACGGCCTGGATGCGACGCGGATCATCACCCTCGACATCGCTCCCAACCATCAATTGAGAAACCTGTATGCCCAGACCGATATCGGCGTATTTCCGAATCGTTGCGAAGGCGGCACCAATCTCGTCATGATGGAATACATGGCATGCGCCAAACCGGTGATCGCGTCCAATACCAGTGGTCACATGGATGTCATCAACGAAAACAATTCGTTCTTACTCCAACGCATGCGCCCCCTCAACGTCGTCAATTCCAAACAGCAACGGATCGCCAGATGGGAGGAGCCATCTCTTGAAGAGCTGATCGAAACCATCGAAGTCGCCTACCATCACAGAGAAATTGCCGGTAGAAAAGGCCGCCGGGCAGGAAGGGATCTTGAAAAATTCACCTGGGAACGAATGGCACGGACATTACTGGAAAAAATAACATGACCCGCCCGGGACCAGAGGCAGTCTGACGGCCCTTAATGGCGCTTTAGCCGACCAGGTGCTGTTTCACCAGCTTCTCAAAAAGGCCCTCCAGTTCCCGGACCGATTCAAAATCGTCGAACAACACGGCAGATTTCGTTTCAAGAAGCTGCGATATCTTTTCTTTCCAGGGTTTGTCATTGGCAAGCCGAAGTGCCAGATCAACGTAATGGTCGTAATCGTCGGCGATACAGTCTTCGATCCCCATCATCCCGTAAAATCCGGCGGTCAGCCGGCCACGCATGAACGGGCTGGGCCACGTGACCACCGGAACGTTGTTGGCAAAGCACTCCAGAGAGGTGTTTCCGCCGCTGAAGTGAATGGTATCGAGCACGGCATCGACGATCGTGAACATGGAGATGAACTCCTCGCGCCCCAGCTGGGGTAAAAACACGATACGGTCGGAAACGTCGGCGTGATGTTTTTTGAAACGCCCGAGCCAGCGATTGCGCCAGTTGTGGTGGAGCCCGCCCAGCAGTACCAGATGGCCATCGGGGTCTTTTTTCAGGATCTTTCCCAGCAGGGCGTCGAATTCCGGATGGAATTTGAAGATACTCTGGAGGCAGGCGTAAAGACGGCCTCGCCTTGGCAACCCGTAGGTTTCCCGGTTCACCTGGGGGGTGTCAATCCTCGGCCGGCGATAGCAATACCCGGATCGCTTCAATCGAATCAGCGCCTCCGAATAGTGATCCTGAGCTTCCGGGGGTTCGAAAAAAGCGCATGAAATAAAATAATCTACATTGGGGATGCCCGATGTAACCGGAAACCCGCGTTTGATCTGAATCGGCGCAAGTCGTGAAAAAGCCAGAAAATAGGTGAAGGCATCCATCCCTATTTCCGGAAAAAACAGAATGTCCAGCATGCGGGATGCAACTTGTTCCCGTGCGTGGACCAGGTCCTGCGGAAGAATCACCACCTCGTCGACACTTCTGTCAATCGCCGTGGAAACATGATCCTGCTTCTCTGGAATTCGAAATACGATGACTTGAAATTTATCCCTTGGCAGATGTTCAATCACGCCCTCATATAGGTTTCCAATGGTGTGGTTATATAAGTATCTGGATAAAAACCCTATTTTTATTTTTTCCCCGGCCTGGCGGGTATTTTTGAGGGTCGGGGAGCTCCAAGCCAGCCCGGGGCTGCTCTTGAGGTAGAACCGGGCAATTTTCTCACGAATGCTGCGGTCGTTCAAGCCATGCAAGGCAAGGTTGTGGTTGGTATTGCGGATTTGAAGGTAAGGATCCTCGAGCCGATTGGGAGGACCTTCCAGCAGCCGGTCTACCCGCCGGATAAAATCGGTTCGTGAACGAATGATGTCATCGTTTGATTCATAAAACAGCGGCAGCAACATGGCACGTTTGACTTCAAGCCCGAAATCCCCTTTCTTTTTCAGAACTTCATCATAGCACGCCGCCGCCTTGTCCGGTTGTCCCGATTCCGCGTAAATGCATCCCAGGTTTTGCCAGGCCTCCAAAAAATCGGGCGCCTTGTCTATGGCTCGGCGATACTGGCCGATCGCGTCTTCCGTTTTTCCCAGCGCCTTGTATGCGTTTCCGATGCTGTTGTGCACCCGCAGCATTTCAGGATCCGCATCCAGTGCCTGCGAAAAGTAACGCATGGCGTCACCCGGATGGCCATCCCTCAAAACGGCAATCCCCAGATTATGCAGGCACTCCGGGTAAACCGGTCTAAGCGAAAGCGCACGCTGATAGCAGTCGATCGCCTGCCTTATCCGGCCGGATCGATCAAGCACATGTCCTTTGTTGTTGTAGATCCTGTGATTTTCAGGATCAAGGGCAAGGGCGCTGTCATATGCTGAAATGGCCTGTTCGAAGCGGCCGAGCCGGTCATACAGGTTTCCCAGATGAACATAGGCACCGGCCTGTTCGGGGTTTATTTCGATCAATTTTAAAAAGCTTGACTCCGCCGCTTGGTAATCACCTGTTTCCTGGCAGGCGAGGCCGAGGTTGTTCCATGCATCAGCCTCCTGCGGATGCAACCGAATCACTTCACGGTAGGCAGCGATGGCCTCACCGGTTTTCCCCGCACCCAGATAAGCATGTCCCATCCCCAGCAGAATTTCCGGTAAACCTGGATGGATCTCCAGCAGCTCGCCGAAAACCGCGATGGCGCGATGCCATTGCGATTGGTCGAGATAAAGACTGCCGAGTTCACGTCGGGATGGCAGATCATCCGGGTTTAACTGAATCGCCTGGCGATAACACGAGGCGGCGCGCTCCAGGTGGACTCCGCCCAGGGCTTTGAGCGCGTTGCCCATAAAGAAATGGCCTTGCGCAAATCCGGGTTTCAGGTCGACGACCATTTCGTAAGCACGAAGGGCCTGCTCGGTCTGGCCGGCTTCCATCAGGGTATGTCCCAGACCGAAATAGGCTTCCATAAAACCCCGATCCCTTTTAAGCGCTTCAAGGTAGCTCCTGTGGGCCTTTTCGTATCGCCCGGCCTGCCGGTATGCATTTCCCAGGTTGTTGTAAAAGGCGGGGGAAGACGCGTCCATCTCCACGGCCCGCTCGAGCAGCGAAATCGCGTGATCCGCATCTCCACGCTGAAAAGACACCACCCCGAGCAGATGAAGCGCATCGGGGTGGTCTGGCCAGCGGTCAAGGATCTCTGAATAGTGTTGCGCAGCCTTGCCCAACTCACCGTTTCGATGGCATGCAACGGCCATGGCCAATATCGGAGCGGCCTGTTCTTCATTTGTGAATGGTATGGCCATCAGCAGTCCACCATCTGGTTTAATCGGTTTCGGTTTCCTTGGATGTTCACATCCGGTCAAAGCACGGCTGCCGTTCCCGGTGATTGGTGATGGTCGTCCATTTTGGACATGCATTCACTGGCTTCGAAGTGCCAGGGTTCGATTTCCAGGACCCGGGAGTAAAACAACCTGGCGTCCTGGGGACGATCAAGGGCAAAGTTGATGTGCCCGGCCATCATCAGGGTCTCCGTGTCTTCCGGATCCTGTTTCAGGATGTCCAGCCCGATGCCAAGGGCTGCCGGGAAGTCGCCGGCCTGGATAAAGTAGAACTCGGCCAGATTCTTTTTGATGGTCAGGTTGTCGGGATCGCCCTGCCGGGCCTGCTCGTAATGATACAGCGCTTTTTCCGTATCTCCGGCCTGGTTGTACAGGACACCCAGATCATTGTGTCCGAGGGCAAAATCGGAATGGGCCTGAACCAATTGTTCCAGCACCTCGACCGCACGATCCCGCTCACCGGATCCGGCCAGTTCGCGGGCCTGCGCATACATTTCCTCGGCCGTTGCGGTCCTGACCGGCGCCCCCTGCTGCAGATGGGCCTTCAGTTTTTCGAGATTGTCGCGGGCATTGGCGTTTTCGGGATCCATGTCGAGAACCGACTGATAGCACTCAACGGCGAAATCAAACTGGTGCAGGGCCACCGCCAGGTTCCCGGCAATGGTATGCAGTTCCGGATTCTGCGGATCCATTTTGACCAGGCGCCGATAAATCTGTAAAGCCTTTTCAGTCTCTTCGCTTCGGGTAAAGTAGAAATCGGCCAGCATTTTGAGGTAGTCCGCCTGGTCAGGCGCCAGTGCCACCGATTCCTGCAGGTGGCTCAAGGCCCGGTCATCGTGCTGGTGCTTCAGGTACAGCATCGCCAGATCAAAATGCGCCTGGGCGTGTCCGGGAAAAGATTCGATCAGCTTTTCGTATGCCGACATGGCGGCGTCGTCCCATCCATTTTCCACCAGCGGCTGGATTTCATCGATCATGCGTTCTGCGGTTTTCATAGGCTGCATCTCCTTTGGATTATTGGCGCACAGTTTTCAATCGGGCCTGCCGGCATCCCCGGCATTGAACGAGATTGGCGGCTGCCCGCACATGTGCCGGCGCCAGATGAAACGGTATGCACGTTCAAGGTTTCTGGTGAAGCGACCGGTATCGAACAGCGGCATGCGTAAGCGGTTCTTCTCGAGACGCCCCTTGAGCCGCCCCAATTTTTCAGGATCGGCTGCCAGGGTGACCGCCAGCGTTTCGTATGCGGCCGTTGATTCGGCAACCAGATCGCCAAGTCCGACCGCATGCAACAGGCTTGCAGACACTCTCGAAGCAAAATGCGTACCAAGCATCGATATCACCGGTACACCTGCCCACAAGGCATCGCTGGTGGTGGTGTGCCCATTGACGGTTCGCGTATCGAGCGCCAGATCGGCAAGCCTGAGCCTTGCCAGGTGCCGCTTTTTCGATATTTTCCGGGCAAACACCAGGCGATTCGATGCAATGCCGCATTTCCGGGCCCGCTCCCTGAGTTCCCCGCCGGTGACATCAGCGGTCTCCAGCAGCCACATGACACTGTCAGGAACCTGACGCAGGATGGACATCCACACGTCGAAAAGCGCCGGCTCTATCTTATAGGGTTCGTTGAATGAACAAAACACACACCCGGCATCCGGCAATCCTGCATCCCGCCGGCTGACGGGCGCCGCAGAAATTTTTTGGAGCCGGTCGTTGACCTGATAGGAGTGCGGAAGCATTACCAGCTTTTCGGTAAACCAGGCGGCATGGCCGGGGGGGGTCACGACGGCATCGCTGATCATGTAGTCCATGAAGTCCGCACCGGAGGATCCCGGAAACCCCAGATAGGCCACCTGGATCGGTGCGGGCCGATACGCGCAGATCTCCATGCGGTTGCCTTCGGTGTGGCCTTTCAGTTCCACCAGGATGTCCACGCCGTCCCGGGCGATTCTCAGCGCGGCATCCCGATGGGTCAACGCCCGGATGTCGACGAAGCGGTCGCAGCCGGTTTCGATCCGCCTGCGGTAATCACTGCGATCATCGATACCGTATGAATAGGCATGTATTTTAAAACCGGACCGGTCGTGGGTTTGGAACAGGCTGGCCATGAGATGGGCGGTTGCATGGTTTTTGAAATCACCGGAGAGGTAGCCGATGCAGATCCGGTCGTCCGAATGCCCTCCGGCGTCAGTCCGGTCCTGTTCAGGGCCCCGGACCGGTTGAAAGTGGCTGAAGGCGCGACGGCACCAGGACCGGGATACGGCCAGATTATAACGCGGATCATCGGAGATGGAAAAGGCCAGAAACGGCATCACCCCGGCATTGACCCCCTTGCCGATCGGTTCGTCCGTCAGTGACCGCAATTGCCGCACGGCATCGGCCAGATCCGCCCACATACATCCGTGTTGAAGCTGCCGGATGAGGTACGCATGGGCGCGGATGTGGTCGGGCCTGAGCGAAAGGGTCTTGCGGTAACACGAGATGGCCGGGAGAATCTGTTTTTGCCGGCCGAAAACATGGCCGAGGTTGTAGTAGGCGTCTGCAAAATCCGGTTTGAGCCGGATGGCCTGCCGGTACCATCGAACGGCCTCATCGTATTTTCCCGACAGCTTGCAGAGAATCCCGAGGTTGTTGCAGGCACCGGCGTGGTCCGGCTGCAGCCGAAGACATTGCCGGTAGCAGCGCCGGGCGGCGTCAAGCTGGCCCAGGTCCATGTGCACGGTTCCCAGGTCGTTGTGTGCCGATGGGAGATCGGGCGCGATGGCCAACGCCCGGCGATAGCAGCGTATGGCTTCCGAAAAATTTTTCTGAGCATGCCTGGCATTCCCCATGGCCGCATGGATCCGGGCCGACTCCGGTGCCATTTGCAATATCTTTTCGTATGCGGCGACCGCTTGCCCATAATCCCCCGAACGCGTCAGGGCATCGGCCAGGTTATGCAGGGCGTCCATATATACCGGATTGGCCAAGAGGGCATTTTGGAAGGCGGATATTGCCCGGCCCGTCTGTCCGGAGGCGCCCAGGACGATTCCCATGTTGTTGTGGGCTTCGGCGAACCCGGGAGACAGGGCAACGGCGGTCGCGTAGCTGCTGAGGGCCTCCTGGTGATCCCCGTTTTGATAGCAGGCATTGCCGAGTCCGAAATGGGCTTCGCCATAATCGGGCTGCAGGCGGATGGCGTGTCGGTAATGGCCGGCCGCCTCTCCTGCCCTGCCGGCCTCCAGGCAGGCGTTGCCCAGGTTGTTGTGGTAATCCGCACAGGTATCGTCACGTTCGATGGCCTTCTCGATCAAGTTGATGGCCGCATCGCAACGGCCCTGCTGGTACGCCGCCACGCCCATCAGGTGAAGCGCCTGTGCATTGTCCGGTTCGATCGCCAGTATCCGCAGATAGAGCTGACTGGCCGCTTCGATCTCTCCGCCCTGATGAAAGGCGACCGCCCGTTTGAGGTTATGCTGAATGTCACATCCCTGCATGACGCCCGACCCCTGTCGATCAAGGTTAAAAAGTGCGTGATCCAATGATCCGGAAGTCATCATTCCGACGTCATTGGCCATATTATTGACGAAATTGACCCGGTATCGCCCGCAAACGGCTCCACCAGCGGATAAAGCAATCACCATACCGGAATGGGTGGAACAGGAGGGAACCGGCAAGCCGATCGAGGGTGGGAAAATGGAGGGATTGAAAAAGACCGGTGACTATCGACGGGCGGTCGCCAGCAGGCCAACATCCCGGCAGACCCTTGCCAGCAGAGCGGTCCAGTCACCTTGTCTGTCCTGTCGATAGAGCCGGGCCGTGGGATACCATGGGCTGTCCGTACGTTGGGTCAGCCATCGAAAGTCCGGGCTTTTGGGCAATAGGATCCATGTGGGCTTTCCCATGGCACCGGCCAGATGGGCCACGGCGGTGTCCACCGAAATCACCAGGTCCAGCTGGTGAATCGCTGCAGCGGTGTCTGAAAAGTCCTGGAACGAATCTCCCAGCAGACACATACCCATGGTATCGGCCAGGGACCGGTCCGCCTCGGACACCTCTTTCTGGAGTCCGAAGAGCCGAACCCCCTGAAGACGGGAAACGCTTTCGAAGTCGGCCAGCCGGCAGGAACGCGCCCTGTCTTTGTCGTAATCGGGGTTTCCGGTCCACACGATTCCGACCCGGAGGCCATGGGGATCGATACGTGACCGCCACAGCCGTTCTTTTTCTCGGTCGGCAAAAAGGTAGGGCACGTCGGCCGGAATGGTATCCACAAGGGTGCCCAGTCGGGCCGGAACACTCATCAGGGGAACATAAAGATCGAATGCCTCGCCGGGAATCAGGCCGTCTGAAGTGCAGGTCAGCCGGTCCACCCCCGGAAACGACCGCAGCAGGTCGCGCAACGGCGCGTAGGTTTCAAAAATGACCCGCCCGCCCGACCGCTTCACCAGAGGCAGGAAACGAACGAATTGCAGGATATCGCCGAATCCCTGCTCGCTCTGCACCAGCAGGGTTTTTCCCCTGAACGCGCCGCCATCCCATAAGGGCCGCTTCCCCAGATAAGGGTAATCGCCGTGACTCGTTTTCAATTTCATGCGCGCCTCATAGGCGCGCCATCCGCTGGCATAGTCGCCGCGCAGGAGAAGCGACAGGGCCAGGCTGAACCGTGCCTCGGCATAGGACGGATCGATTTCCAGTGCCTTTTGGGTGACCGTCAGGGATTGCTGCAGATCGCCCTTATCCCTGAGCACACAGCCCAGAAAATAATAGGGTTTGACGGCCTGCGGCTTCAGCCGGATCGCCTTGCGATAACACGGGGCGGCCTCGGCCGGCTGATCCAGTTTGGCGAAAAGGTTCCCCAGGTTGATATACGGTTCGGGAGAATCGGGCTTGAATTGAATGGCCTGCCGATAGTGGTCCATGGCCTGGGCGTATTGCTCCCGTTCACCGAGACAGAAACCGAGCTTGAAATGGGCCACCGCCAGATCCGGTGCCATCGTCAATGCCTGCCGATACTGCGCCATGGCGGCCGGCAGCTTGCCGGCGTCCCTGAACAGGTCACCGATCCGGATAAGGATGTCCGGACGGTCGGGCTTCAGCGCCCGGATTTTCTCCAGGTGTCCGGCCGCTGCCTCCCAATCGCCTTTTTTTGCATGGACCTCCGCCAGGTTGTGATACGCCTCGATGAAATCGGGGAGAATTTTCAGCGCGGCGTTAAAACAGGCGATGGCCGCCGGCCAATCACCACGGGCCTTGTAAATGGCCCCCAGGTTATTGTGGGCCTCGGCCACCCCGGGGTTGATGTCGACAACCCGCCGGTAGTCGGACGCGGCGGCGTCGAGATTGCCGTGTTCCTGTTCGATCACCCCGCACCTGAAATGGGCTTCCCAGTGGTCCGGGTCATTGTCGATGGCCCTGCGGAAACAGGCCAGCGCCGCTCGCATGTCGCCCTCCGCCTGCAGCGCAATCCCCAGGTCACAGGCGTAGGTGCTGTTTTGCGGAGCCAGATGAATGGCGTTTCGCAGCAGCCGGACAGCCGTTTTAATGCGGCCGCCGGCATATGCCAGGCGCGCGGACAGATGAATGGCATCGATGTGTTTCGGATTTTCGCTCAGCACGCTGCTGCATAGCGCTCCGGCAGCGTCCGCATTGCCATTTTGCAGCAAGGTTTCGGCACGTGCCAACACTGCCGCCCCGCGGTCCTGATGTCGATCCATCATGGCAACCTGTTCTCAACCCGTATTGGGTTCATGGCTTTACCCGGCCGCAATGCACCATTTCCGTCACCATACCGGCATTGCGTTGCCGGGAAAATGGCAGAAAAAACTGTTCCGGAGAATCCGCAACCACAATAATTCATATTATTCCAAGTGGTTTTCGTTGTCCCTGTCCAATATACGACCTTTTTCGGAACCGAATAAACAGAGGCCGCCGTTATTTTAAGCAATGGCCATACCAAAAAAGGCCATGCATGAATGCACGGCCTTTCCGGAATACCTGTCTGCTCGTTATCGGCACTACATGATGCCGATCCAATCCAGATCGAACCGGGCCAGGGCCATCGAACAGCATCCATCCGCAGATGAAGGGATGCCGGCCATGCCGGGCGTGGTTTTATACATCAGTAAAACAGTCCCGTCCCGGCCCACGGTCATGGCTGAGTAGTCAAACCAGGCACCCCATGGGGTGACCTCTTTTTTCACGGGCCATGTTCTGCCCCCGTCCAGACTCGCATGCACCACCCCATGCTCGCGGTATTCACCGGTGGTATCCGGGTTGGCGAACAGGAGTATATCGCGCCCTCCGCACAACGCCGGCGGGTAGCGCAGCAGGCTGGCATTGCAGCCCTGGTCCATTTCCCGCAACCGGCTGTCCGGCGGCGTTTCCATGAAACGGGCGCCGCCGTCATGGCTGACGGCGGTTTTGCGCTGATGGTCCCCCCAGTAGGCCCTGGCATTGACATACAGATCTCCGTTCATGCGTTCCGCCAGACAGGCCTCGCCGGTCCCCTGCAAAAAGTAATTGGAGCTGCGGATGGTGGCCCCGTGGTCGTCGCTGTACAGCACCATGCTGTAACATTTTTGCCGGCGGTCCGGAATGGACAGGTCATTGTACCCGTCCGTGGATACGATGGTGCGTGCCGGCCACAGGATGCGGCCCCGGTGCGCACCATATCCTTTGACCATGCCGGGGGCGGAGCCATGGGTAGCGCCCCTTTCGGCGCCGGCCACATCGTGAACGACCGGCGACCAGTCCTGCCATGTATCGCCATGGTCGGCACTTTGCAGCCACCCGCCCCCGCACATCAGCAGCACCCGGCCATCATGCGGGTCGACCACAGCCGATCCCATGTGATATTTGGCCCCCGGCTTCCGTCTCAGATGGACCAGGTCCCCCCATGTCTGCCCATGATCCCGGCTTTTTTTCATGACGATGTGGCACTCGCCGGTGTCGTCGCACGGCGACCGCCAGCGTTCTTCGCAAAAGGCCAGGACACTGCCATCGGGGGCGACCACCAGGGAGGGTACATGGTAAAAAGCATGATTTTTTTGTGCTATGATTATTTGGCGATGAAACATGCTCCCCGATATCCTAACAACAAACGCGTTGAAAGTATTCGATGGTTTTCATCAGGCCTGTTTCCAGCGACACACTTGGCTCCCATTGTAATTTGTTCTTTGCCAGTCCGATGCAGGGCTGTCTAATGGAACGGTGACATCATGCCGCATCAGTTCGAAGCACGGATGTCCGAGAAGGTCTCGGATGTTCTCCTTGGCGCCTTTATAGAAATTGTCGACGCACAGAACGTCATGGCCATCAGCGATCAGCCGGCCGCAGAAATATGCAAGCCTATGTATCCGGCACCTCCGACGATCATGACAGTTTTCATTGATCCCATCTTCCTGCCGGAAGCCCGGGGATTTTCATACCCGTCGAGACAGCCGCTGTTTTCCTGTTTGACGCGGTTTGAATCAATACCGTTCCCGAAACTGCCGGTACAAATCGGTCAAAATGTCCTCTAAAGTATAGCTGTAATCCCATCCAGGGAAATCCTTTTGAAATTTCCTGACATCGCTGATCCACCAGATATGATCTCCGTTACGATGCTGATCCTCATAGGAAAATCGGATTTTTTGGCCGGTGATCGCCTCACAAAGCCTGATGGCTTCGAGAATCGAACAGTTCGCGTGGCGCCCTCCCCCGGCATTGTATACTTCTCCCGGCCGGGGGGACCGGTAAAAGTGCCAGAACATATTGGCCAGGTCGAAGCTGTGAACATTGTCCCGGACCTGCTTACCCTTATATCCATAAATGGTGTAGTGCGCACCAGTGACAGCGCATTTCATGAGATATGCCAGGAAACCGTGGAGCCGGGTGCCGCTGTGAGCCGGTCCCGTCAGGCATCCTCCACGAAAGCAGCCCGTTTTCATATTGAAATACCGGCCATACTCCTGGACCATGATGTCGGCCGCCAGTTTGGAGGCGCCGAAAACACTGTGTTTGTTCTGGTCGATCCCCATGGACTCATCGATCCCGTATTCCGCATACGGATGGCCGGCATCGATCTCGAAACGGCTTTCCTTTTCCACCAGGGGCAGGTGGTTGGGCAGATCCCCATAGACCTTGTTCGTGGACGTATAAATGAATACGGCATCCGGGCAGAATTTCCGGGTCGCTTCCAGCAGGTTCAGGGTGCCGTTCGCATTGATCGTAAAATCCATGGAAGGATCCCCGGCGGCCCAGTCATGGGAGGGCTGCGCCGCAGCGTGAATCACCAGTCTGATGTCGTTCTGGTATTCTCCTAAAATTCTTTCCAGGGCGGAAACGTCCCGAATGTCCTCTTCGTGATGCACATGGGAGGGAATTTCTTCTCCTATCCGTTTCACATTCCATGAAACGGAGGCATCATCCCCGAAAAAAACGGCCCGCATATTGTTGTCGATGCCGACGGTCTGCATTCCTTTGGCCGAAAAAAAACGGACGCATTCCGACCCCACAAGCCCCGCGGAACCCGTCACGAGACAAATATCCATATCGTCTTACCCCTTCCTCCTGCCGGCGAAATGATCACGGGCCTTCTTCACCAGGGAGCGGGATTCGTCCAGAAGCCTGTTCCAGCTTGACGGCGCATGAACGTCCACGGACCGCTGCCGATGGTCCCGAACCGAATAGAGCACTTTCGGGACATGCCGGAATCTTGCCCCGCCCATGGCAAAACGGAGGTAGCATTCGTGATCATTCGCCAGAAATGCTTCATCATAATAGCCGAACCGGTCGTGCAGACTTTTCCGGTAAATCTTCGAAACACCGCAAAGGTACCAGTCGCAAAAGGATTTTTTAAAACTGTACGCCGGGAGTCTGAATTCCCTCAGAATGCGCCCCGCGTCGTCGAAAACCACCATATCCGAGTAGGCGAAATCGACATTCCCCGTTTCCAACACCTCGACGAGGGTGGAAACCATGCCGGGGTGAAGAAGATCATCCGAGGCGACATAGGTGCAGTACGCTCCCGTGCACATGTCAAACCCCCGGTTGTAGGTGCGTGTGGAACCCAGGTTGGTTTCGTTGTGAAAAACCTTGAGTTCCCGCCCCTTCTGGGGGTAGCGGTGATGAACGGTTCGTTCGATCTCGTTGCTCCCTTCATTCCAGAAGGATGCGTATGAAGCGGTTTCATGGATTACGGCCGCCCGGTAGGCGTCCAGAATATCCCGGGTCCCGTCGGTGGAGGCATCGTTCACGACAATGATTTCGATATTGGCATAGTCCTGAAAAAAAACCGAATCGAGGCATGCGGCCAGGTACTTTCCCTGGTTGTATGTCGGTATGATCACAGATACTTTCGGGTTGTCCACGTTAGTTGTTTCCTCTCTCATACGCTTACCGTTTCCGTTCAAATGCCAACTTTTCAAAAAGCAGGTGGTAGCGTCTGGCGCTTTCAAGAATGTCAAAATTCCGGATGGCCGTTTCCCGGGCTTCCCTGGAAAGCCTTTTCAGCCGGCCCGTACTTTCAAGGGCCCATTGTATTCCCCGGGCCAGGTCCGTTGCATCCGAAGCCCGGGCCAGATACCCGTTTTTGCCGTGGAGAACCATCTCCGCCATGCCGCCGACGTCGAAGGCTACCGTCGGTGTTCCGCAGGCAAGCGCCTCGATAACGGTGTTGGCCAGATTTTCTTCGGTGGGGGGGGTCACATAAACATCAGCTGCGGCATACATCTGGGCCAGCAGCCGTTCGTCCCGGATAAATCCCAGGTACCGGGTCTCGAAATGAAAGGTCAGTCCTGTCTCGGGGATCTCCGCACCGAACACCAGCACCTGCAGCGGCGTTTCCGGTGCCCGGTTTTTTATGATTTCGAGGGCATGGCTCAAGAACCGGGCCCCCTTCCTCGGATCCGTCAATGCATGGGCGCCGCCGAAAAGAACCACCTTTTTGTCCCTGTCGAGTCCCAGCAGTTTTCTGACGGCGGTTTTGGGCGCTGGCCTGAAAACGTCAAGGTCAACGCCATTGGGAATGACCTCGACGGGAACAGGTCCCAGAATCCTGCTCTCCCCCGCCAGACCGGCAAGCCACCGACTCGGCGTCACGATGGTCAGGTCCATCTTCCCGATGCTGTCACGCTTCCGGCGCCAGTTCCATCGGCTCAGGTCCGACGCCCTGTCGCTCTCCAACATGGGGCATGCGCCGCAGGTATCCCGGAATTTCCGGCAGCCGTCGCTGTAGTGACACACACCGGTAAAGGGCCACATATCGTGAAGCGTCCAGACAACGGGCTGCCTTATACGGCCTATCATCCCGAGGTTCAAAAACCCGGCGTTGATCCAGTGCAGGTTGATCACCTGCGGGGCCAGTTTCCGGAGAACACGCCCATGCCTCCCGGGGAGCCAGTTGATGGAGTAGGGAACCTGCCGCCGCCTTGGATAGAGGGTACGCAACGCCTGCTGGTCGATCAGGGAGCGAAGGCCCACCATCGCGTTCCGAAAACGCCCCCGGGGCGGGGTCACGACGTTCGGATATTCCCCCAGTTTCTCCTGGACCAGCATCTTCGCAGCAACGCCGTTCCGGTTCAGGCCCTTGAGAAGCCGGAAGGCCGCGATGGCTGCCCCTCCCAGCGTATCATAGGTGTTGATGAGCAGCGGCGTCATGCCCGCCGATGATCCGAAATCTGTCGAACCGCCTTTTCGATCCAGAATCGATGGGCGGCAAGCTGTGGTTTCAAAGCAGCGTCCGTGCCGTTCTCGATATTATCGATGGTGACGCCTGCGAAATGGATAAAGACCAAGGGCCACTCCCCGTTGATCCATATCCGGCCATCCTTATCCTCCCGCCAGAGAAAATCAGCGTTCCACTGGGCCACGTTGCACCCCAAATGCTTGAGAATCTTCACGCCTTCGAAATAAACGGGAAAGGCGTCCAGATACCGCTGGTCCACGAAAAAGCCGTTCCCATAATCGAATTCGCAGCGATGCAGGCAGGCCCGGTGCCACCAGTTCAGGGCGTCCAGGCCCTCTACACTGGCCCCCAGAAAACCGGCATTATAAAGGCCGTCCCTGAAATTGCAGAAAAACTGCGTTTCGTTGACCTCCGGATCGAGGGGCCGCCAGTGGGGCGTCAGCAGCAGGGAATGGGATTCCAGTTCATCGAAGAGGAACTGGAAATCATCGAAAAAGCACATGTCGTTGTCGAGGTACAGCAGGGAGCGGATGTCGCCCGATTGGAGCAGGTGCGCCATGAGGCGAGATTTCGAAGTCCACCGGAGCCGGTCCCTGTCCCCTGGCAGTTTTTCAAAATCCGTCTCCCGGTAGATATCGTCAAGGGCATAAAAAACAAGTTCGCCGTTTTCAACCGGAAGCGACCGGCCGATGTCTTCCAGGTCCCGGCGCCGCTCCGACACGAGGCAGTGCAGCCTGACAGGACGAAAGGCCGCCATGGAGTAAAGGAGGGCCAGTGTATGGTCCACATAATCCGGCGTGCTGACCGTGCATACATTCAGCATGACGGATCACCGGTCCTGCGGGCCGGCCGTATCCGCCGGCAGTCACGAATTGATTTCATGTTTTTCCGTAAGGGCCATTATCCGCTGTTTCGCTTCCGCGTGGTGCGGCATCCGATTGAGGCATTCCCCATAATGGTGAAGGGCCGGACCGGCCTCGCCGCGTTCCTCGGCCATCTGGCCCAGATGGTGGTGGGCCTTGCTCCGGTATAGATCCGGCATGAGGGTGGCGGTTTCGGCCACCCCTTGAAAAAGCCTGAGTGCCCTGCCCAGACGTCCCGACTCCCGGTCGTGGACCGCCATGAGGTAGAGCAGGTATGCGTTCATGGTGCTGGACAGCGCCCCGGACCAGGGCTCACGGATCCGCCTCCCGAAATCCTCCAGGTAAATGCCCCGCCGGCTGGCCAGCATCGCCATGTCCCGTTTCGAAATCTCATCCAGAAAGGGATCCAGATCCCCGGACCGGGAAAGATGGTAACACTGCCGGAGCGTTTCCATAAGACCGGCCAGCCGCTTTTGCATCGGCGACGGGGATTGGGTCCCGGACGCCGCCGGGCCGTGAAAAACGTCCCAGTCGTGGAGCAGAAAGGCAGCCTCGTCGTAGCAGACGGCAACAGGTTCGGAAACGCCGGCTGACGGCGGACGAACGGCGGGAAGCGGATCGAAAACGATGCCCTGCTCCGGACCCGAATTCCCCAGGGCCGCTCCGCCACGCCCCGTCTCTTCCCCCAAACCGGCCGCGGAAAAGGGATTTTTCTTCGTGTTTCGGATCATCCGCGTCTGCCAGCGGTCAATCTGTTTCAGCCGGTCCTCTCCCTGCAACCACAGGAAAATCGGCGTGGGCTCCGCCCCGGCGATATCGGAGGAAGAAGCCGTCCGGGTAAAAAGCACCGCGTTCCCCTGCCGGGCATCCAACGCGGAGAACCAGGCCCCGGGGGAAGCTGTGAAGACGACGTTGTTGGCGAGGTAGAGAAGTTTTTTCCCGGCGAAACGGGTGCAGCAGTGGCGGATGAAGAAGGGGACGGCGATTTTCCGGAATCCGGTATCGTCTCCCTCGTGCCGCTGCCGCTGCTTGGCCAGGCGACGGCATTGGAGCGATTCCCAGGAAAGGATGTGAAAATTGGGAACGGCCAATCCCTCCAGAAAGTTTCGGCTCTCACGATCGGCGCAGCCCACAAGGATCCGGGGCTGTGTTTTGGTGTGCGCCTTCAGGGACTCCCACTGGATCAGAAAATGGGGAAGCTCAAGGAAATTGACCACCGCGCACCATGCGAAAGCATCTTCGGATGCCTTGAGAAGGATACGAGGAGAATCCTCCCGTAAGCCTTCCGGGGCTTCCTCTTCGAGCAGATGCCACCGGTTTTCGGCCATCTCCCGGTCCGCCCGCTCGAGATACATGCGGTACCGCTCCAGATAGGGCAGCAGCGCCGCGTCATCACCCTGTTCGATTTTCCGGATCGTAAGCCCCGTAAAATGGATGAACACCACCGGCCAGTTATCCACAAAGGCCATGCCGTCCAGGGACACACGGGGCAACTGCTCGGCATTCCACTCGGCCACGTTGCAGCCCTTGTGCTTCAACACCTCAACGCCCTCGAAGTAAACGGGAAGAAAATCGAGGTATTTCTGGTCGACGAAAAAACCCTCCGCCACCCGTTTTTCACAGCGGTAGCGGCAAACGCCCTCCCACCACCGAAGCGCCTCGACACCCCTTTTGGCGGCGCCGACAAAGCCGCCGTTGTAGAGCCCGTGCTGCAGGTTGCACTGGAACTGAACCTCATTCAGGCCCGGATCGATGGGGCGCCAATGGGGCGCCAGCAGGATGGCACGGGTTCGAAGTGCATCGAACAGGAATCCGATATCATCGAAAAAGCAGACATCGCTGTCGGCAAAGATAACGGCATCATGGTTTTTCTCTTCGAGCAGATTCCGCATGAGGGTCGGTTTCAACGCCCACCGAAGGCTGTCTTCATCCGCAAGGTGAAACGCGCCACTGGCGATGTCCTGCCGGGTCAGCAGATGGAACCCTGAAGGAAGCCGGTCCGCCAGGCCTTCCACAAGGCGGGGAGACCAGTGGTTGTCCGCCACCAGGGCGTAGAAGTCGCATACGGTGTGCTCCCGGATTGAATAATAGAGGGCCAGGGCCAGGTGAAGATAGTCCGAGGATATCACCGTGCACACGGCCCGTTTTCCGTTTTCCTTTCGGCCGCGCCTTTCCGGTGAAGCCATGGGGGTTCCGTCCATCATCGACATATAAAGTTCGTTGTAGTGTCCCGCGATCTTCTCCCATCGGAAGCGCGATTCGGCAAGCGCCCGGGCGGCGGCTCCCATTTGGGTTCTTTTAATGTCATCCTGTTTCAGATCCTGCAATGCCTGAGCGAAGGCGTCCACATCCCCGGCGGGGCAGAAGCTTGCGCACCCATCGGTCAGGTAATAGCGCGTCCCGGGAATATCCGATGTGACGACCGGGAGACCGGAGGCGATGCCCTCCAGCAGGACGTTGTTGGCGGTGCAGTCCCGGAGGGGCAGAAACAGGAGATCGGCATCCTGATACTGCCTTAAAAGCTCGTCGTCGCTGATCCGGTCGAGAAGTCGGGTATTCGGGAGTTTCAGCAGGCGGTTAAAAGCGCCGGGATCGATGGCGCCGTTGTCCCGGCCGGCTGCCAGCCCCACGAGTGTAAACTGGATGTCATCCCGACCGTAAAAAGCGGAGGCGACACCGGAGATCACTTCGAAATCCCGGAGCCAGAACCCCACCGTCAGGCATTGCAGGGGACGCGATGCATGCGGGCGTTTTCCGGGGGGGATGTAGAAATCGGTGTCGACCCCATGGGGAATGCAGGCGATATGGGCGTCGGGGAGTAATGTCTGAAAAAAGGGGCGCTGGGATTCGGAGAGAATCACCAGGCGGTCCAGGGCCTCCAGCTGCCTGCCGTCACCCAGGAAACGCCCCCGCCGAAGGATCCGCTCCGGCTGATGATAGGTTGCCACAATCCGGCAGCTGCCGCTTTGGCCAAGACGGTCCGAAAAATAATAGCCATGCTCCCCGTCTAGAAAATGGACAATATCCAGGCGGCCTTCGGAAACCGCGGCCTGAACCCGGCATTCGGTCTCCTGGTCCCCGGAAGAATACCAGGGCGGAATCTGCGAATAGACGGCATGCTCCGCGCCGGGTCTCCGGTGCGCCGGCGAATCCTCCGTCACGAACTCCACAATGTCGAAGCAGCCGGTTTTCCGAAGATACTCACCAAGCAGTCCGTACCCGCTTCGGGAGGACCAGTGCCCATAACGGGTTCGAACAATACCGAGCCGGATGCGATTCGTCATGGGCAAAGCCCGCCCATCCTGTCGAGGAAAGCGGAAAACTGCAGGACGGTATTTTCCGGGCTGCAATGGCGGACGATCTTCTCCGCCGCCCGGCACGCCATCAGCCGCCGCCGTTGGCAATCAGAAAACAGATCTTTCAGAAGGCCGGCCGCCGCTTCGGTATCACCGGCTTCGAAAAACAGCGCCTCTTTTCCGGGCGCCAGAAAATCGCTCCCGCTGTTGGTGCGTGTCACCAGGGGCACCAGCCCGTAATGCATCGCCTGGACAAGGGAGGTGGAAAGGCCCTCGAATTCGGAGAAGCTCAGGTACACGTCCGTATTTTCCATGAGCCGAAACAGCCGATCCGGAGCCAGGTATCCGTGAAATATCACCGTCTCATCGGAAACCAGGGAAGAAAGCCGCTTGCGGAGCCCTTCCGAAAGGGATCCCGACCCGGCGATATGAAGCCTGAAAGGAACCCCCAGCCGCTTCAGGGATTCGGCAAAGGGCGCCAGATCCCCGGCCCTTTTCTGATATGATTCCAGCCTGCCCGCGTACAGAATTCCGATCCTTCCGGAAGCCTTCGCAACACAGATCTTGCGCCCCAGGACATCGCCGTCCCCACGGGGGGGCATAAACGAATACCGCGCCAGGGAGGTGTTTTCGGGATGAACACCGATAGTCCCTACAACATGCTCCCGGCAGGCCTCGCTGACACAGATCACATGGGAAAGGTCTGCCTTGCGGTTTTCAACCCGGTTGTAATGATCGGGGTCGTCGCTGTGGCAGATATACACATCTTTCCAACCGGAACCATGGGCATTGCTGCGGGCTCGCCCGCTTAAATCCATACCGAGATCGGAGTAGTGGTGAATCACGATGTCGGGCTGAATCTCCTGGAACAGGCTTTCCGCTCGCGTCCGCATAAGGGCCTGCTCCGTCTGGAGGCGATGGATTTGGCCGGCCAGGGCATCAAAAAACCGGGCATTCCAAGGGCAGGAACCGTCATCCAGCACAAGGGTGTGAACCCGGTGCCCCAAATTCTCCAGCGCCCGGGCCATACTGCCCCAGTAGGCATTCACCCCCGACAGATAGAACCGGTTATCCAGGATGCCGAGTATCCTCAACCGCCCTTCCTCAGCAGCCAAGATCGGTAGACAGGGCAGGATCCATTGCGGCACATTCTGGGAAAACGATGCTCCCAAAGCGCCTTTCGAAGTGCCTGGGCCTTGGCGGAATTCCATGCCGCATTAAAGTCGCCGTCCGAAACGTTCCCCAGTTCCGCCTCGGGTCCCCAGGCGTGGCAACAGGGATACAGGGCCCCGGATGCCAGGATAACCGAACGGCCGGTCCATGGTTTCAGACAGATCGGCTCCTTTCCCAAAACCGGAACAGCCTCGGGATGGTGGGAGGCATGTATTTCCGTCGGTCCGTCGTCCGCTTTCCCCTCCACCAGGGGATAGGGCTCCGGAAGCCAGCAGAGAATGCCACGTTTCCGGGCTTCCGTTTCTAAGTCACGGACGAGTTCATTATATTCCGCCTTGAAATTCCAGGAGCCCTGGGCCTGGTAATCGAACGCGAACTCCCCCCGGCGGCATTGCCAGTCCCCCGAGTCGTGGAGCCTGTAGAAAGAAACCCGGTCGAACCCCGCCGCGTCCACCATCTCTAAAAATTCCATGGCCTCGGACCGGTTCTCCCCCATGATGATGAAGGCGGCGGTGGTGTGGGTGGGGCACCAGACCCGGGATCGATACGCCGGTTTTCGCCTCACAATATCCACCAGGGTCTGCGCATGGTCCCATACCTTTTCGAAACGCCCTCCCCTCAGCTTCGCGTAGGTGGCAGGCCGGGCCGCGTCCAGGGAGATGGCGATGTTGAGATGGGCCTTGTAGTCTTCCAGGGCGTCGATCTGCCCTGCGGTCAGACGGCTGGCATTGGTGTTCAGGGAGAGGGTAACGCCGTGGCGGCTGCACAGTTCCAGAATCGGTACGAAATCCCGGTCCAGAAAGAACTCCGAGTTTTCGTGAAAGGCCGCCTCCCGGACATGGGGAATCAGCCCCATCATCATCCGCCGCATGGCCGCAGAAAACCGGCGCACCTTCACGGGATGGCCGATCCGGTGCTCCCCGCAGAACACGCAGGTCAGGTTGCAGACGTTCGAAAGGCCGAACTGGAGATCATCCGGAAGGGGCGCAACCAGCGGATATGGATTGGGGTGTTCTTTTTCGTGCTTCGGGAAATTCATTTGACAATTATTCACTATTCTCCACAATCCAATTGATTGAGGACGCTCTGGAAGGATTTAAATTGTTTTGTGCCGTTCCGGAATGGCATATAAAACTGTTTCTGCGAATTCTGGATGATAATGGCCGATTCTGAAGTGGTATCCACCAAATTGATGGATGAATTTGGGAATGTCATAAAAATCTGAAAGCTTGTGATAGATACAAACGGCCATGGAAGGCCGGTAGCGGTCGATAGTCTCTTGCGCTCCCTTTAATGCCTGCATTTCCGCACCTTCGATATCCATCTTGATGAAATCAAGACCTTCGATATTGCGCTCTTGAGCGAAAGCGTCGACGGAAGTCGCATCTATACTTATTCGTTTCCATGATGCCATCTCCGCATTCGTCGGTTTTTCGGATGAACTTTGGCAAATTGATCTGCCCATATGCTCTGGATCAACGTATATGTCCAACTTTTCCGGCTTCGACCATAAGGCGAGGGGAAACAACGAAATATTTTGTTGCGATTGCAAATATTCCCAGTGTGGTCCTCCCTTGATGATTTGCCAATCAGGCTCAAAACCGAACAATCGGCTTCCCGGCGGCATCCGTTTTGAGAATTTCTTCAAATGATAGCCCCAATGAGTTCCTGCATCGATAGCGGTGTTGATTTGAGAAAAATCTATAAACTCTTCATATTGTTTTAAATTATGACCACTTTCCTTATTTTGGTAGTACGATTCAAAAACCTGTGCATCTCGATTTAAGTAGCCGGCAAAACAGGATAACAACAACTCACGATCAGATTCGAAGGGAAACATGGGAAGGATATCGTCAAGTTCTAAAAGGGTTGCATTGGCAATGCGATAATTTTCAATCCCCAAATCCTTCAGAATTTTTTCAATTTCTTGGGAAAAGCATGAAGCAATGATGATCAAACTGCAATTGTATTCCTCCTGATACGTTTTGATCATTCTTGGATTAACGACTTCAATATCGTCAACAACTCCGTGTTTGTATGAATCGATGAAAAAAGATACCGATACATCTTTTCTTTTCTGGTGAAGATATTCTTTAAATTCGATTCCGGCGCTTCCTGCGCCAAAAATCGCTAAATTGGCATTTTCCTGTATATCATGTATCGTATTTAAGAATTTGCCCATACTCTTTCTCCATAATTACATTTTGCAAAAGAGTGCCATCCATAACCATATGATTATATGCTGCGAGATGCCCACCTATCACCGGTAATGGGCAATGAACGTTCTACTCGATGATACATAACAGTATTTCCCGGCCAAAATAATTGAAAAAAACGAAATAGCGAAATTTCATAACGTCTTGGCATTCTTGGGAGGCCACCAGATCAATTTTACTTCAACAAATTCAATGAGCTTTCCAGAACCCTTTCCACATCGACATTCAAGTCATCATACACGTTCCTCGGAATGCTGCGCTCCTCTTCAATGCAAATAAATTTTTCATGATCAAGTAAATACAAAAATCCGGGTTTCACCCCTTTTGGGGGAGACGCAATCCAGTTGTATGCGTGAATGTTTGAATAATCTCCCCTGGGATGCAATGTAACGCAGGGCTTATTAAAAATGCTCGGCCACCAGAACCCTGAACCTATGGGCCCGACGCACAGGGAAGAGTTTGCTATTTCGTCCAGTAGCACTGTCAGTTCCGGATTGAACAGCACCCTAAGCCCTTCAGATGTGCCAGCTGTCTCCTCCAACCTTCTGGTCTCCTCCGTCGCAGTCACAAATACTCCATGGATAACTATTTCGATGTCAGGGAGAATTCTTCTGATCTTTTTGGCGTATTCTATTGTATTTTCGACGACTGGGCCCCATTTTCGATTATTAAACCTGTGCAGAAGAATAACAGACCTGTTTTTATCAGATCTGGCCTGCAGGCTCCCATTTGACAAATCAGCCAGCCCATTCAGTATCTTTTGGGTGCTGATTCTGGTATTCCTGTCTTTCGCCCAGGGCTCGGGCATCAGTAAATTATCGAAATTGATATTGGAACGATTTAAAAATTTCACCATCGAATCAATTTCACCAGGAAACTCGACAACTTTTTCAAGAAATTCCATAGGGATAAGAGAGATCAGCTTTCTAAACCACAAGAAATCTCTAGCCATATACACTCTTATTTTTCTGGCAATTTGGTTCCTTTTCAGCAGTTCACAGAATTCTATGATTCCAGCCAAATCCTCAAATATTACATGTCCTGGATTATTGTTGTATCTCCCAAAAACAATTGTTGTTGTATCTTTTACGGCATAATTGGAATCCGTTTCAACGGGCTCTGCATTTTTCTTATTTCCACAATCCAGCACCTTCAAATTCAGCTCATGGATAATTTGGTTTTCCATGTACAAATGGGCCCTCAACAAATGATTGAATTTTTTTGGCCTGCGTTTTAAGCATTTGCTTATTATAAAGATCCGCTGCCCATCCATATCCACCAGAGAACTTAAGGGCTCATTTATTTTTCTGTATGGTTGGATATAATAGAAGAACCCACAACATAAATATTCGTAAAATTCATATTCTCCTGTAAGAATTCCTCTACTGAGAAAATTTGTTTCTTTCCCACATTTTGGACAAGGCAGAAGCAGTTTTCCTGTATTCAGATATTGCTTTTGCACCGGATCCCGCAGTAAGGGGGACGGTAAAAGCCCTGTTTTGCCGTCTTCCTGAGCACTAATCGTTTTTAAACTATCAGTCCCACGGTTTCCCCACAACTGAGCCCCTCCCAAACCATTTCCACTTTCACCATAGGTCCCGGCCGTACACTCTACGGCTTCAAACTGTTTCACCCTGGGCTGCCTCAGATATTGGTTAAGCATTTCTATTTCCCAAGGCCGGATATTATGGTCTTTTGAAAGGTCAAAGCATGGTATCAGCGGCAATGAAGGCGGCAACAGTTCACTAAATTCATCGAAACCGAACTTACTCGAAATTCTGTCTCTTACGTTCCGATACAGTTCCAAAGCGTTCTCATTGGTATCTTTTTTTGAATAGCAAAGTACTTTTTCTTTTTCGCAAATTTGTACTTTTTCAATCGCCTCGCCTTTTTCAACAATTTTATTGAATATATAATTACTGATAAACATTATAAAAAGGCCCCCGCGCCTATCGGCCTACCCTAATTTATAGCAGTTCCAGACAATGCTGCATTATGGTTATGGTTAGGCGTCGTCCGCTTAAGCGTAGGCCTCAAAATTTCATCCACAGCGCGGAGCACCTTGTCCACCGGAGCTCGAAGCGCACCGTATGTTTCGCGATTCGCATTTTTTTCTTCAACAGCAACACACCTCTGGCCCAGTTCCACGGCCAGGAAGGGAGAACAGCGTCCTTTCGGTGGCGGCAAAATCCATTCCCCTTGTTCTACGGTATCGGGCCTGTTCTCCGGATGGATCGTCACACTCGGCACTCCAAACAACCCCGCCCACCAGAAACCACTCCCAATGGGGCCTACGCAGAGGTCGGCCGCACCGTACTGGGACAGGACGTCCAGAAGTGGCGCATCGAAGAGCAGTGTTACGTTTTTCCGCCGTGCGGCCAAATTCCGAAAAGGCTCGCAGGCTGAGTCATTTGTACCCACGGCATGCAAAACAAAATGGGCTGGGATGTAATGTCTCTCGATATACCCGATGACCTGCTGCACATTTTCAAACAGGGGTTCCCAGCACCGGTTGTGGGTTCGTATCACAAAAACCACCCGCATGGCGTTGCTGCCGCTGTCAGATATCTTTCGCCCCGAAAGTCCTGTGATGCGTGCGCACATTTTTTCCAGATACCGGCATCCATTGATGGTATGAGGCCAGCAGGGATGGACCTTGGGATTTACCAATGGAAGCCCCCTTCCACAAAGCCAGGACGTAATATCAGCCGAATCGGATGGGGTCCTTGTCACCCTCGCGACACGATGGCCGGGAAGAATTTTTAAAAGCGGCTCATACCATCTGGCCTTTTCACTGACAAGAATATCCAGCCTCCCATCGACGCCGGATGCATCCATGGCCTCACACAGTAAAAAAGCACCGGCAAGGTCTTCAAAAATGATGTGCCCGGGGTTGAATTCGCCGCGTCCGAAAAGAACCGGTATCGTATCGTTGGGGAGTTGCTGTTTTCTGGTCTCACGCCCCTGAAAAATCCCCCGAAGGCATACCGCCAGATTCCGCCTGAAATCCTCAAACATGCGAACCAGAAATTCCTGCCGTGCATACCGGTGCCCGTGGTGGAAAAGGGTGTTTGTCGCGGGGTCATACACGGCCTTGTCAAATGCCCACTCCCGAAAGGGCCGGAAATAATAGAACGGGTGACAGCATTCGTACTCGAAGTATTCCGACATGCTCGATACGGGCCCCCTGCCGACGGCATGGACGATCCGACCGCATTTCGGGCAGGGCAGGGGTAAATTTCCCCGGGTGAACAGGTATCTTTCCTCAGGGTAGGCAGCAATCCGAAAAGGCGCCAGCGATTGCTCTGCCGGCAATACGGGAGAGAGAATCTCTTTCTCCGAAGGTATTTCCCTTGAATCAGCAAACCGTTCATAATCATCGAATGCGATCAGAAGATCCCCCGGGTAACCACTTTCCCCACCTCCGGGACCGATGCAGACGCATTGTGTTGTTCCCGGCTGGTGAACGCCGCCGACCGCCAACTTGCCGGGAAATCCAAGAGCCGACAGGGAATCAAGATCCAGGGCACCCTCAGCGTTTAAATCCCAACCTGGCACATCCGGAAGAGAGTGTGTCAATGCCTTTGCCAGCAGCATCTTTTTTTACTTCCTCTCTAAAAAATCTCTATTCAAAGCTGCCTGTTTACCGCTCATCAAACTTTGATCGCTCCACAAATAATCCCATTTTCCAAACCGCCCGCAATATATTATTCCCACTTCGTCGAGATAGGAATGGATTGTCCTCAACGCATTCGTCCTCGAGTGTTCGAACAGAACATTCGCATAGCGGATACATCGACAATCCGAGGCAATTACGGCATTCCGATCCAGTATGTTGAGTTCCGACCCTTTTGCAACGACATGATCGACAAGGTCATCCCCGGTAAGGTCCAACTTCCTGTGTTTTGAAAAATGAATTTCAAATTGCAAAGAACTGCATCCGGCTGGCACATTTTGGGGAGATTTGAGCCCGGGTGATGAGCAGCGTGCCGGTAAAAAATCCTCGTCGTAGATATAAAACCACAAATAAGGCGGAATCGTGTTGCCTTTCAACCCCAATGATACGAGGGCGCTTGACGTTGCCGTCAGCTTGGCGCCGGCTTCGGCAACGGATGCGGGGGCATCTTCAATCAACCCGATCAGCTCCGGCAAAGGGATGCTCGATATCAAGGATTCATAATGGACCTCCCGACCGTCCTCAAACAGTACTTTCCTGTTCCGAAGATCAATGCAAACCGCCCTGCTGTCTAGTCCGATCTCGCAGCCATTTGCCATCCGCGACAAAAACGACCGGTACCCGCCCTTAACGGGATAGCGCATTTCATCCGCATAATAGGTATTGGGCGTTTCCGGCGTCATTGCCCCGGCAAGGACTTCTTCGAGCTCCGGACGGTACATTTTCTCCCCGACCCAGGACGGTTCAAGATCGCGGGCGTCCACGGTCCAGTATTTCCGGGTATACGCCATTGGGAAATGCTCCGCGAAATAATTGCCGTACTGGGCGCGGAGCCACATCTCGTAATCCCGGATATTATCCCGCGGGTTGTCGTTCTCCACGAAATCTTTAATCACCCTGACCTTCTCGGAGACACTCAGCGGGCACAGGTTGTTCTGCGCAGGATGTTTGATCCAGATGTGTTTATAGAGGTTGCCGATGCGGGGGGCATGGGAATGGAAAGTTGAGCTCTTGCCGAACAATTCCCGGACATAATCGTCCTTTGTAAAGGAGAGATGGATACCGTGATCAAACCTGAATCCATCCACTTCGAAGCTGTCGCAAAGCCCGCCCCACCGGGCGCTTTTCTCATATACAACCGCTTCCCGGCCGGCCAATCCGAGATGGTAGGCCGCTGAAAGGCCCGCAATGCCTGCGCCCAGTACGACAATCATCCGTTTCCACCATGCCGGTGTACGAAATCCCGGATCACACGGATCATGTAATCGAGTGATTCCCGGCCCATCCCGGGATACAGGCCGATCCAGAAGCTGTCATTCATGACACGGTCCGTGTTTGTGAGTTTTTCCACGACACGGTAATCGCGGCCTTCGGACAAATCGGAGAAAGCGGGCTGACGGACCATATTCCCCCCAAATAGATTCCGCGTCTGAATTCGATGCTTTTCAAGGAATAAAACGATATCATTCCGGCTGAATTGGCAATCTTCCCGCAGGGTCATCAAAAACCCGAACCACGATGGGTCGCTCTCCTTCGTTGCAACCGGCAGAATGAAGAACGGGTCGAGATCCCTCAACCCGGCAAAAAGAATTTTAAAGTTTGCCCTCCGTTTCTCAATGAAGCCCGGCAGCTTGGAAAGCTGTGCGCATCCAATGGACGCCTGAAGATCCGTCGCCTTGAGGTTGAAGCCGAAATGACTGTAGACATATTTATGGTCGTATCCGTAGGGAAGCGTCCCATGTTGTCCCGAGAAACGTCTACCGCACGTGTTGTCCACTCCGCTCCCGCAGCAGCAATCCCGGCCCCAGTCGCGCAGGGAAAGCATTATTTTTTTAAGATCGGGGTTGTCAGTATAAACGGCGCCGCCTTCGCCCGTCGTTATGTGGTGCGCCGGATAAAAACTGCTGGTGCCGATATCCCCCCAGGTCCCGGTGAGTCTGCCGTCGTACAGGCTGCCGAGGGCATCGCAATTGTCTTCAATCAGCCACAGGCCATTGCGGTCGCAGAAGTCCTTGACAGCCCTCAGGTCAAACGGATTGCCCAGGGTATGGGCAAGCATCACCGCCTTTGTCTTCGGGGAGAGCGCCTGATCGAGGTCGTTCACCCTGACATTCGCCGTCTCGACCTCAATGTCGATGAACACCGGAACCGCGCCAAACTGAACAATGGGCGATATCGTTGTGGGAAAACCGGCCGCCACGGTGATGACCTCATCCCCCCGTTTGATGCGTCTGTCCCCCAGAAGCGGTGAGGTCAGGGCCATGAACGCCAGCAGGTTCGCTGACGAACCGGAATTTACCAGCAGGCTCCACCGCGTTCCCAAATAGTCGGATAAGGCCTTTTCAAACTGAACGGCATAGCGGCCATGGGTAAGCCAGAACTCCAGGGCTGAGTCCACCAGGGCAACCAGTTCATCCTCATCAAACACCCGCCCCGCATAATTTATGCGGGTCTCCCCCGGCTTGAATGGCGCCGCGTCCTGGCCAAAGGCACATTCAAAATAGCGCCGGGTCTTCTCCTGTATCTCTTCTCTGAGTTTTAACGTCTCATCCATTTTGATCCCGACCCAATGAATCTATCAACCGCTCGACACCCTCTTTGAGATCGACCCTCGGAAACCACCCAATGTCCTTCACGGCGCTTTCAATGGGCGCCACCGCATGAAAAATATCCCTTGGGCGGTAGGCCCGTTTGCCCCAAGACACATTCGCTTTTTTACCTGAAACATTCTGTATGATTTCAGCCAGTTTCCTTATACGGGTCCCCTTTCCGGTGCCGATATGGTATTCGGAAACGCCGGGCCTGATGACATGACGGTTTTCCAGCAGTTTGCAGTAAAAATCGACCAGATCATCAATGTAGATAAAATCAAGAATTTGCTCCCCATCCGTCATGTCTACAGGTTTTTCGGACAGGGTCGAATCAATCAGGTAGTCCATTACCTTTTTCCCCGTGCCGCCGGGCCCGTAGATCGTATAGGGAACCACATGTACAACCCGCCAGCCATTCTTCCCGCCAAAATATTCGACAAGATGTCTTGCCGCCGTTTTGGTGGCGGAGTAAAAATAGGCAGGTTCAAGGGAGCCATCCCCATGACTGTACTCGGAAAAACTCCCCGTATTGATGATCAGGCCTACGTCTGTTTGCTCCAGGGCACCGCACAACCGGGCTGAAAAAGCGATATTCGCCTCCAAAAGTCCTTCAACCGTTTCCCTGTCATCATTGCTGGTCAGATATCCCGCAAGGTGAATTGCCGCCCGGGGGTTGAAATCACGAACATCTTTCACGTAAGCAAAAGATTGTGGTTCATATTCTATCAATGTGGCGTTCAGGCCATAAGACGAAACCAGTCTGCCCATTTTCCGCCCCAGCAGTGCACACTCATACCCCTTTTTCAGCAGTTCAGGTATCAGATGCTTGCCGACAAACCCGGTGGCGCCGGTAATCAGTATCTTCATATGATCAGATCAATCAGCGAAAGGTGATATAAAATCTTTGAACATGGGAAATTGGCTGTCGCGATCGGAAAGTGTCGGATCCTTTTCCGGCCAATCCATGCCGAAAGAATCAAAATGGATCCCGGAGTCGTGTTCGGGAGCGTGCATAGTGGTCTGCAGATAAGTTACGACGGCATGGTCGGACAGTGCGCAAAACCCGTGCGCACATCCGCGCGGCACATAGACGGCGCACCGGTTGTCTTCATTGATGTCAAACGCGACGAATCGTCCGTATGTCGGAGTTCCTCTTCTGATGTCCAATACCACATCAACAATAGCGCCCGAAATGACGTAAACAAGCTTTGCATGGTCCGCAGGCGGCGCCTGGAAATGCATCCCCCGGATGACGCCCTTCCGGGAAATGGAATAATAGGACTCCTGGAATTGATCCTCAATGCCGGCCCCGTGAAAAGCCTCCTGATGGAATATCTTCACAAAAGCCCCCCGGCGATCCTCCAGAATTCTATTCTCAATGAAAACCACACCCGGTATGCCGCATTCCGTAAATTTCAATTTTTCACCCATTCGATGCCGTCTTTTTCTGCATCGGCCACATACTGGGCGATATCATTCATGCTGTTGACGATGCCTTTATCGTAGTAATCGCCATACCATTTCACTGTTTTATCAACAGCTGTAGAACTATCCCAGACGCCCTTCCAGCGAAGTTTGGTGTTCGCTTTCGAGCAGTCAAGCTTCAGTGAATCCGCTTCATGAAGGGCCTTCTCGCACTGACGTACCTCGTAGTCCATGCCCGGGCAGCAATTCCTGCATCGCTCCGCAAGCTCTCCCACGGTAACTTCGGTTTCATCCTTCGGCCCTAAATTCCAGGAATCTGCGTACACTGCGTTTCCCTGCAGCAACATCTGCCCGAGTTGAAGATAACCGCTGAGCGGTTCCAGGATATGCTGCCAAGGTCTGGTGGCATTCGGATTGCGGATAATGGCCTTTTCCCGGTTTGCCAGGGCTCTGATTAAATCCGGCACCAAACGATCCTCGGCCCAGTCACCACCGCCGATCACATTTCCGGCCCGTGCACTGGCAAGGAGAATACGTCGGTCGTCCGGGCAGTCGGAAGTAAAAAAAGACTTGCGATAAGCCCCGGTAATCAGCTCCGAACATCCCTTAGACGCGCTGTAAGGGTCAAATCCGCCCATGGCGTCATTCTCTTTGTAACCCCGGGCCCACTCCCGGTTTTCATAGCACTTGTCGCTCGTGACATTGATAATGGCCGTCACAGAAGCTGTCTTGCGGCATGCCTCCAGCACATTGACCGTACCCATAATATTTGTTTCGAAGGTTTCTCTTGGAATTTTATAGGACCTTCGAACCAATGGCTGGGCGGCCAGGTGGAAAACAATCTCGGGCTGCCGTCTTTCCATAACGCCGGCAAATGCCTCCGGATCACGCACATCACCGATAAGGGATTCGACGGGGAGTCCGAGCAATTCATAATGACTTGGGGACGTATCGGGGGGCAGTGCATAGCCTGTAACTTCCGCGCCCAACTCATTCAACCAGAGCGATAACCAAGACCCCTTGAAACCTGTATGTCCGGTTACAAGAACTCTCTTTTTGTCATATATGCCGCCGAAAAGCGTTTTCATCCCCAGACCTTCCATGGCGCGCCGCGACCTTTGGATATCCGGTCAAAGTAGAGTTCCTTGTCATCTGCCCGGCCTGCCCACAGATTGTTCAATAACTGGAGATCCCGATAGGTATCCATGCATTGCCAGAAACCCGGGTGCCGGTAAACCATCAGCTCACCATCCGCCGCCAACCTTTCGAGGGGTTTGCCTTCAAAGATGCAATCATCTTCTTCAGTAAGGTAGCTGAACACCCTTGTATCGAGAATAAAAAAACCTCCATTGACAAGACCTTCTTTGGTCTGGGGCTTTTCACCAAACTTTGAAACCTCATCTCCATTGGTCTCCAATTCTCCGAACCTCGAGGCGGGCCTCACGCCGGTAACGGTTACGATTCTGCCGTGGGACTTGTGGAATTTCACCAAATCTTGAATATCGATATCGGCAAGACCATCCCCGTAGGTGACCATGAACAGGTCTCCGTCAATATACTTTTCAATTTTTTTTATTCTGGCACCGGTCATGGCTTTTTCTCCGGTATCGGCCAGAGTGACCTGCCAGCCTGTCTCTTCGTGATTGTTGTGGGAGGTCACAACCCCACTGTCCAGCTCGATCGTGAAATCCGTATTCATCGCCTCGTAGTTTAAAAAATAGTCTTTTATAACTTCCCCTCTGTAACCGAGGCACAAAACGAAGTCTTTAAATCCATAATGACTATAGATTTTCATGATATGCCACAGGATCGGTTTACCGCCAACGTTTATCATGGGTTTGGGCTTCGTCTCTGTTTCTTCTCTCAGACGTGTCCCCATCCCCCCGCATAAAATTATTACATTCATCGCATCCCCCAAATACACCTACCAGGTTGCCATATTATCGTTTATAGGACCTTATGATAACCCGCACTCTTTTTTTGCTTTCTCGAAATAATGACTGAGCACCGAATAATACGGACAGCTGCAGGAAACGGCGTTGCAGATCTTCATCATTGTATCCGGCGGATGCATCTCCTTATAGATATTTCCATAGGTATGGTTTAAAAAGGATGTGCATTTGGAAATCGTTCCGTCCCTGGCCACCCAGAACACGTTATAACCGGCATTGCAGTAATGGTTTCTGACCCCGGTTGCCACGGAAGCTTCCCACTTTCCGGCGTAGACTTCTTCGTCGAACAGCATCCGCCGGTGGGCTTCGGAATATCCTTCAGGATAGGCCCTTCCCTCCCAATGCCCGATAAACGGCGTTGCCTTCAGTTCTACCCCCATATCCCGAATCCGCTCAAAATCCGATTCGATTCTGTTCAGGAGACGGGGGTGTGCCACGTAGTTCGCCGTAATGGGAAAACCGGCCTCACGTAACATGCGAAAAGATCGTGCGAACTGTTCGAAAGACGATCTCCTTTCTCTTTCCTCGACATGAAACGAAGCATCAATGCCTGTAATCCGTGATGGATCCACCTCCTCGATCATCCTCGCAATAACCTTAGAACGAGAGAGGTTGGTGGAGAGGAACAGATAATGATTCCGGGTTAGCAAACGAAGCAAGTCAACGAAATTGGTTAAAAGTGTCGGTTCCCCGCCCACCAGGTTAATCTCATACACCCGGCCGGTGGCGTCCAGCACCTGTTTCACCCGCTTGGCGTCCACCGCCTCCGGCGGCTCACTGATCCCTGATGGGGATGCCAAACAATAATCACATCGGTAATTGCATGCGCTGATCACATCCCATATAAGATGCACATCGTAGTGGAGAGAAGAGTGACGATTCATCGGATCCCTCCTCGGTTATTGTCAATGAACGGCCAATTGAGCTGCCTTCGCAAACTCGAGTCATCAAAATCGGACACCATCAACGGATAGTGAATCCGGCCTTTTGCATCTCGATAAACGCCCCCATTTTTGGCAAAACACCATGTATGGTTGCCTTCCAACTGATAGATGCCGGTTTCCCTCATGGAAGCCACAATGTTGACCGACCCCAAAAAGCTGCCGCCATAAGCCGCCGGGCGGTACAAGGGCTTGAAGTTTTCTTCAAATAGGTTCCCCATAGGCTTGTCCCCCTTGAAGTCGGGAGACCGCCAGACATCTCCTCGATCGTCTACCATCATATAGTTGACTCCAGCATAGGAAAGTTGACTGGCCGTTTTGGCTGAATGATCTTCGAAGTCATTGAGCATGTACCGCACTGTGAGACGATCACAAAAGCGGGCGACAAATCGTCTTTCTTCCTCGGTATAGCTCTGGGGATAGACGTTTCCCCGCCAATCCCCCCGAAATCGGCGAACATGAACGAAGAAGCCCAAAGCATCGCAGATAGCAAAAAAATCCTTAAATTTCTTCATTTGAGGCGGGTACATGACATAAATCACTGATGGTTCGACACCATGTGCTCTTAAAAAGGTCAACTTTTTGATAAAATCATCGCCATCGGTCTGCGAGGGATGGAAGGAGGCGTTAACTTGCATCCGGCCTTCTCGCACTATCCGGGTTTTCACAAAACGTTCTAATGGCATGGAAAGATTGGTGGTGATGTGTGCCTGCCAGGTGGGTTCAGACGCGATCATGTCCAGTATTTCATAGAACCCTTTTCCGGCCATAGGTTCCCCAAAGGCGAGATAGAAAACCAGGGGACTTGATCCGAAACGCCTTCGAAAGCCATCATGCCAACGACTGATTTGTCCATCGTAAGCATGTCCGGTGTTTACTTCCGATGTAACATAGCAATAGGGACAATTATAATTGCAAAAACAATATTCACCGTTGTAAGTCCAGACAATGACTGTCTGACTCAGGGGGACGATATCCATCAACTCGTCGACGATAACCTGTTCCCCCAGAGAATTGGGATGAATTTCATCGTAAAGCGCTTCTGAAATCGGATTGATTTTTTCACGGAACGCAGAAAACAGATCCACCACACGACATCCATTACGATTGGCGACATTCTCAATTTCACGGTTATAAAGGGGTATGGCCCCGCTGATTCCGGTCTCAAGATTGTTATCGGGAGTGATCGTCAACAAAAGCAGGCGAATGTCATTGCGTAGCAGCTGTTTGGCCATGCGGGACAAATTCTCTTTGAACCGATGCAAATCTATACCTTTTCGCCAGTCGTTCATTCCAAAGGCCATCAGAACAACCTGGGGACTTTCGGAAATCACCCGATCCAACCGTTTCAATCCTTGTACGGTAGTATCACTGACGACGCCCATATTGATGGTTTCGATGGATGAATCCGGATGCCGCTCTGCCATTCTAACGGCAAACAGCGGGGCCCACGCCTGGGTGATGCTATCACCAAAGCAGATGATCTTACATGGATTTTCCATATGCTGCTCGTTCATATGCGACCGCCTCGACAATCGCCTTCATGGCCAGGGATCGCTGTAAGGATTGTTGTCGGGAAAATGTTACCCTGGCTTCTCTGACCACCTTCTGACGAACGCTTTCCAGCCGTGCCAACCGCGCCATGTATCCATCCACATTCAATTGGTCGCTGCGAAGACAGAATTCGGACATGCCGATACCGGCCAGGAAATCTGCTGCCTTGCTGTATTGATAATCAATCATCAGGCAGGGTTTACCCAAGGTCCACATCAAAATAGCCGGGTGCATGCGTTCACATACGAGATAGTCCAGTCTGGCAATCAATGAGGCAACTCGCATTGGATCCGCATGAAAATCAACAATGGGAGCATGCTGATACTTAACCGGCAGCAAATCTCTCAGGTATCGCGCACCCATTGTGTCGGAATCGTATTCGTTTTCACAAAATGAAAAAAACACGGGGCAGGCATCGTAATATCTCAACACCTCCGGTATCAAACTGGCGAACCGGGCATAGGTTTCTGGGGCATCCAGATATCTTTCTTCAAAACCGGGTTGTTTCAGATGACGGATACAAATTCCGAGGAGGGGACGACCTGTACCCGATTCCAGTTCTTGGTATTTAACCCGATTCGTATCAAGCGGCCTGAATCCGATTGCCGGGTCCCCGATGACCGAAGCCGAAGATGTAATGTCCCACTTCCTCAACGCTGCTACGGTTAATGGCCCTCTCACACCTGCAACGACAGCCCTCTCAAAAATCGTTTTCATGGTACCCTGCCATTGACGGCAAGCCTCCGGGCCCATATCGCGAAATCCCGGGCCAAACACCGCAAGCGGAGCAGGGGTGGCGTCAATTTGAGGCCATATGTCGGCGGAATCGCAGCCGATGATAGTCCCTCCCCCAACAATCGCCAGGTGGCATTTTGTATCGGTGTCAAACTCGAGACGAAGCGATAGCTGATCAGCGCAATCCTGAAACAACCTACGAATACAATCGGCCATCAAATCATCTCCGGTGGCATTGAATCCATACCATCCGATGAGTTTGACCTTGAGTGCCCGGGAAAATGTCATATCAACTCGCATCGATGCGCAATGGGTTGAACCGCCATAACCTAGCAGACGATATCTATAATAACCGCAAAAGCCGCTCCACTTTCTTGCGGAATTCGCTTACTTTAATTGGTCCTCGGCAATTGCACGTGCTGCATGGCGCTGCGAGGTCACCGGATAGTAGCATCCGACGAATATTGACCAGATAGTCATGGTTCCAGATCTGCCATAAAAATTGCTCATCAGAAATATTGAAGAAATTGGCAGGGTCGGGATAACCGCAGGTCCTCGCCTTGCCGTTTTGAAGAATTTCCATTCGGGTCCAAGGGTCGATACAATCCAGGGTCTCACCGGCTCCGGGGGAGGTAAAGCATCCTTCACGGTCGACGCTATCGTTGTCATGCTTCAGGGCATGGGAAATGGCAAAATCGGGGATAAGGTCGACTCCATTTTTCGCCGCGGACCGAATGGATCGAAGTAAAAATTGACGGTGAGGGGTAAAATCATGCAAAATACTTTTGTTTTTTGCAAAGGCAGTCGTCTCCGCTAAGGAGTGCAAAAAAACAGTGGGGATTCCAAACCTGCTGGCAATGCGGCACACATCCGGCAATGTTTCCATACAATCCGTGCTACCGATGGCAATAAGCCGAGATACCCGGGGGGGAGCACAGGACGACTTGCCCTGCATCTGCTTTAGCTCGCCGAGCCCCCGAATGATCCTGTCGAAATTATTACCACGCATAAGTCGATTATATACCGATGCGGTGCCACCATGCATGGAAAGATGTATATGATTGAGGCCGGACACCGCCAGTCGATCGATATCATGAGTCAACACATACCCGTTGGTATTGAGCTCTGTTATCACACCTTGTTGGCTGTAGGCGGAAACGAATTCCCAAAAACTCGGATGCAATGAAGGCTCGCCATGTCCACAAAAATAGACCCGTTTCAATCCGAATCCATCCAAAGTAACAAGCTTATCAACTATCGACTGCGGCATATGACTTGTATTGGGGCCGCTATGTGGATAAGCACAGTACGCACAGGCCACATTGCATCGGCTGGTCGGTCCCACGCCCAAAGTATCCATACGATCCAGAAAAATGGCATCTTTAGGGCTATTTTTGCCATGGACATGGTGGCCACTCACCCCATCCGGCTTATGCCGCCCCGAAAACGCAAACCGGCAAAAAAGCCGGATCGGCGTTCGAAAATCCAGATGTTCCACCGTACACGGCAGGCTGTGGTGATCTTCCAAAATGTCAAAAGGATAATCCAGCGCTAAAGGCTTCTTATCTCTGGGAGGAAAGGGACAAAGGGGTAAGGCCGTCCCGTGATCAATCATTGCGAGCCTGTCCGTCACAGCCGGATGCGATTCAGCTCTACAGGCTCGATCATCCGTAGCGTTCTCCGACCCGGTTTCCAGGAAACTGCCATCTGACGATGCCAAGCCGATCGAATTGACATGGATATCCCACAGAGAGGCCCCATCGGGGTCTTCGATGAAAAAATCACACCAGTGGCAGCCAAGAAACAGTTCGGGAAAACCCCAAGTGGTAGTATCCGTCACCCGATGCCGCGATGCAATTAAGCCTCTAATTTTCTCCGCATGGCGAGTTGACAAGCCGGGGCCTGAAAGCAAAATATGGGCATCATGATATCGCGCCAACAACCCATCGATGTGATGTGCGATTTGTTTTACACGGTGAAACCAGTCATGAGAGGTAACATCTGTCCATATCCATATTACAGGGAAACAAGATAATATTTTATCCAGCCGTTCTTGCAGAACGGTGGAGCACTCTGCCTTTATGGCCTGATAGATCCTTTTTTGCATCGCCGAACTCACAGAGGTCGACGCATGTGGACGCAAACAAAACAAGTTCTGTTGCATCACGTGACCAAACAGGTCGGTGCTGGCACGTGCCAGGGAACGTGAAGCGAATTTTCTATGCACAAAGCCTTCGATCAAACGCGGATAGGCACAAAGAACATCATAGGGGCCGGTTAACCACAACGGATTGTTTTGGTTTTTTTTGTCATTGCAACTACATTCAATTGCAGCCAGTTGATAGGGCAATCCGCGTTCCGGTCGATCTCCAAACCCAATGGCCAAGGCAAGGTCTTTTTTATTATCACTTCGTTCAAACACTCTTGCCTCATCCCATTTAAATATGCAATATCGCTTGAGGGTATTGATCCAGCCGGTGTACTTATCTTTCTCCACCGTTGTCTTGCAAACCAATTCCAATCCAGCGTTACTGCCGAAAATCAGATTTTCGTCTGGCCAGAAAAGCCCGAGCGCTTCTACAGGGGTTCCGCCTAAAATGACATAAAAGGAGTTGACACAGCAGGTAAACTCAACAAAGACCGGAAGCTCGGGAGCCTGTCGGCCATCCAGTAATGGATAGCTCTTGTCACTCTTCAACAGATCTCCGCAATGTGGACACTGCCAGGCAAAATACCCCGACCGGTCCACACAGGAGACCCAATTCGGTTCTCTGCCAATCGCGCTGGCTCTGGGTGTGGATACAGCACGATCGACAGTTGCCGATTCTTTTTCTTCACGAACAAAATCTGAACATTGGATTCGTTTCCAATCAGCAAAACATTTTCCGACAATCTCTCTTTTGACGGGAATCGGTGATTTCTCTTCATGGAATTCATGCAAAACGGTTTGTGGCGCCACTGATCCAAGCACCTCCGGAAAGGAAAACACTTCAAATTGGTATGGTACATCGGGTGCAACCCACCCTTTCGGATCCTTTTCATCCAACAGGCAAATCTTTTCGATCCCATTTATTGCTGTTTCAGAGAAAGTCTCCGAGTGAAATTCGAAACTGAGAAGAACATCGATCTTTTCCGCGAGTGAAGCTAACTTAGGAAAACGTTTGAACCCCTGGTCGAACACCCCTTGCTCAGCATGAATGCCTACAATATCTAATCCCGAAAGCAGGCCTTTCAGATTTCGGTTGAACCGTCCGAATTCACCCGGCTGTATACCGATTCGCTTTCCCGCCAACTGCCTTTTGGTCAAATCAATACGACGAGCGAGCAACTCAACGATGGTCATGGCCTCACCCCACAGGAAACTTTCAACTGCACAAGTTGAACCAACGTAGAATACTTACGATGTGGCGACAGCGCCCGTAATCGCCCGTTCGATCCGTCTACCCACCGTCATCGATAAGTCGCGCAGTGGGATTTTCTGCCCGAAAATCATCGCCCCACCCTTCAAGCGCGCTAGGCGACCTCATAAGAGATGATTTCGTAGCATTTACTGTCATGGACGAAGATTTTGTCGTCATGTGCAAAGACACCGTTGGCGGCCAATGTCGGCAGGGGGAGTTGGTATCGGATTTCTCCATCCGGGGAGATCTTGATGAGCCGATTTTCCAGAACTCCTGCCACATAGATAGCACCTTGGCTATCTATATTTACAAAAGGTTTCAGGTATCTGACGTTCGGTATCGCTGAAGTCCAAATCACTTTCTTGCGGACAAGATCGATTTTGTAAACACATGCCATCTGCTGGTCACCAATCAGCAAACAGTCCCTGCCAACAAAACCAGTGGCTGTGGGAGTCCTGAGCATCAAAGGCATATCGCCATTTAAGCCGATAGTAAAAACACGCTTATGGTCCGCTGAAAACAGATGGACCTGCCGGTTTTCCAAATCACCGACGGCCATTCGCCCATCAGATGAAATGGACAGCCCTCTCGGATTTTTCAAGAAACGCCAATCTGGCGGGTGCGAAAGCTTCAACCCCTTGGGTGGAATGACCTTCAAAAACAACCTTATAGTTTCAGCGTCACTCTTGCCGCGTCTCGCCAACAGGTAGTTGCAACCGGTTCGAGGACAAAAATGGGCCTGCCAGATGCAGCAATTCTCGTTTAGGCCAAAATCAACGCGATCAATGGCAAGTCCATTGAAACTACAGCGCAGCACATAATTGCATCCGGCAGCGATCCACATCCCGTTCGGAGCGTTTGAAATGAAGGTGACCCCATCGTGCCGATGCGGTCGAAAAAGCTGTGTGACATCTATTTTCGCTTTTTGCTTTATGTAAAAACGTTGGCGAAGACCATCCACGTGACATTTTATAGTGTTGAGATCCTTTCGACTTCCGCTTTTAGAAACACTCTGCAAGTGGAGGCTTTCGACTCGTTGTATAAAATCATCGTCACACGGATTCTGCGATAAAAGCATCTCCAAAACATCAAGGGCCCCTTGCACATTTCCCTCGGCAATTCGCTTGTCCGACTTTTTCAGCAAGTACTGACGCCGCATTTCCTGAAATCGAAAAGCCAGATCATATAGCCGGGTCTGACGATAATATCCCTGGTGACAAACTTGCCTTGCAATATCTTCAACATATCGGTCATTTCCATTGGTTTTCCCGGGGGCACTGAAAATTTCTCGAACGACACTGGCGATTTCGATTTCGCTGTCAACCTTGCTGACAAATTGCATGAATTGGGATTGAATTTTCCCGAACGAATGATCGCATTCAACCCATGTTGATTCATTGAGCAGTTCATCAAGAATGCGTTCCATCTGTTCCGTTATATTTCGAATTTCGGTGTCCGCTGTATCCATTAGTCGTGTTGCCCATACATTTTAGCGGCTTGAAACCGGATCAGATCAAATTCAGAAACAATTTTCATACTCGCCCCTCCATGTAAAACAAAGGGTTCAAGACTTTCGCCGGAAAATCCAGATTTCTTTTCCGGAATATTACCATTCTTAAAAATCGTCAGGGCACTACAAGCATGATAGACGTCGGGGAAATCTTGTCTCCCCATGATGGGCTTACCGGAAAGAGCATTTCGTCTTCTCTTCGTAACCCGATCCACCTGCCACAATTGCAAGTCAAGTTCCAAAGGCTCCACGACATCGGCGGTTCCTTGATCCACCGGCTGAAGTAAAGCGATAAGCATCGCATGGCATTTTTCTTCAAGTTTGATGCTTCCCATACCGCCCAGGTATTTTGAGTCTTTCAGGCGAAACGTTTCTTGCCTGTCGGATAAGCCCTTCCAGTGAATTTCTTGACTTTCGGCATGTGGTATTGCCGGCTCTTGGTTCAACGGCCAAATCCGTATCAACGTCCCAGCAGTAACCAAGTCGGATCTGACGAAAATTTCCACTACAGTATCTGCCTCGCCTCGAAACAATATCACGGGAGAATGATCGATTTTTTTTAAAAAGGATGCCCCCCGCAGATTACGCACTGCGTGGTTTTTAAACTCCTCATGGCGGAGTATACGACGGGCGCGACAGGGTCCTTCAAACCAGAACCATCCACCGAAGTGAACATCCTCGGACAGATTCGTGTCGGCAAGTGTGTCTCTTGGGAAAAAGCGCGATTGAACCGTGTCCTGTAATCGAACAAAGATTCGGGAACCGATCACGCCAGCTTCGATTCCACGGGCCGACCAGTCAAAAAACAGCGGTTTTGACCAACAGAAGTCTCCATCAAGGGAAATCCCGACATCACCGATGTCCCCGGCATCGTCAGCCGCGAATCGATTGTCCGGCGGGGCGTCAGAATCAAATATGGCCAGGTAATCGAATTCGACAATTCGGTAATAGGCATCAAACTGGGCCGGATGATCCACCGCCGTACAAAGGCTGGCCAGAATGGAGGCAGATGAGTGACGTAAATTTTCATGGGCATGTTTTATCACGTCCACGCTCAACCCTGGATAACGATAATCGACAACGGCCAAATCATGCGATAGAAGTTCAGGGTGATATTGAACGATATATTCCAAACAGAAAACACTTCCCGGGGGCAGAAAAGGGTTGGCGTTCGAACGGGAGGCATCGGGAACGATATGCATTTGAACCGTCGAGAACGACATGGGGCACAGATACTCTTCCCGATCGCTGAAAAGAACGACAGCGGATTGACACCCTATGCGCAAATGCTCAATGAAATCAGAAAGGGCACTCTTCTCCCCTGCGCGGGATAGGCACAGGTTTCGTTCGACCTCAGTTTCAGGAAAAACAGGAATAATGATTATCATGGAAGGCCGAAATCAAAATAATTGGAGTTGATGATTTCTCTTGCCAATTCAAGATCCTCGGGCTCGTCGATATCAACAAAGGTAACCGGATCCGTCAGCACGTGGAGATAAAATCCGTGCAAATTTGGATTCCGAAGGTTTGTTGAGATGAAAACACCATAAGCCCGAAATTGGATTTCGTTGTAGTGCGTTTGTTGGTCACTTACCATTGGCAACAAACGTTTCGTTTTGTTCTCTTCGATAATATAATGACTGTCAGGACTGACAGTTCTGGCTCTCACGGTCCTCACCGTCCCATAACCTTGAGCGGTTTTATTAACCAGAAAATCAACCAATCGAGGGGTGCGAAATGGATGCGTAGGAAATAATTGGACCAAAATATCAGGGTTGTACCCCTCCTCGGCCAGAACAGAAAGGGCATGATTGAAAACCGCTTCCATGTCCGAACAATCTCCGGAAAGGCTTTCAGGGCGTATAAATGGCACCTCGGCGCCCCAGGCTCTTGAAACAGATGCGATCTCCTGATCGTCAGTGGATACCACCACCCGGTCTATGGTCTTCGCCTTGAGAGCCACCTCTATGCTATACGCGATCAACGGTTTGCCGCAAAGATCGACGATATTCTTTCGGGGGATACCTTTGGATCCGCCCCGGGCGGGAATAACCGCCACGACGCTAATATTTTCCGGTTTCACGCTCAAATCAGACATCTCCTGGTGGGTCCGGGCCATCAGATCTTTTCGTAAACATTCGCCAATCTCTTTACCATGATCCGTTCATTCCAGCACGAAACCATGAAGGCCCGGCTCTGCTCTCCGGCCTGCGCCCTCAGACTCGGTTCGGCAACAAGCCGCTCCAGCGACTGCTCGAGTTCTACAGAGTCTCGGGCGATAACCCAGGGCAGCGTTGAGCCGCCCGTCACCTCCCGGATATGCGACTGATTCCATTCATCCAACCCCGCGATGACCGGTTTACCCTGGCTCAGGGATTCCAATGAGGAGACCCCGTAATACCCCTGCATATGATCAAAATGAATCTGACACTCCTGTTTGATGCGCAAACACTCGCGGTGGGGAGTGTTTTCGATGAGGCGGCAGGAGATGTTCGGATTTTTTCTTTTCAGGCCTTCCATCACGCTCAGGAATTCAGCCGTGTTTTTCAGATCCTTCCGGGTGGGTGCGTGGCAGACTTGAATTTCACCCCCCTCGGGTTCCCGGACCGGCAGATAATCGGGGTCATTTATCGGAACAAGGTTCGGCTGCCAGGAGGCTTCGGGCAGCAGCTTGAGAAGATCCGGGGTACTGACAATAGCCCGACGCTTCAATCGAATGTATTTTCCCCGATATTTATCCGGATGGCCCCGAAAATCCGGATGGCCGTGATGATGGTGGAGGATCGCTTTCCCTTTCAGGAAGTCCACCGGCCGGAAATCACCCAGTTCGATATACTCATCCGCCGTCATGTGGAAATGAAAAACATCACTCGTCTTGAGAAGATGTTCCACTTCCCCCCACCCTTCCCGGTCCAGCCAGGGCAAATGCAGATCCTTTTCGAACATGAAGTTGTAGCGGATCTCCTTGGTGATCAACCGGCAGGAATGCTCGGTGTGGCTGTTGATGGCCCTGGTGAATTCGATGGCCGTCCCCGCCGGGTCGTTGATGGCGATCATCAATATTTTCATAGTGGTGTGGGCATAGCTCCGCCGGGTCGGTTCCCTACCGACGGTTGCGCCGCGATGGTTCCGTTTTCTTCACGACGGGGCGCACCCGGCTCCCCGGGCGCCCCTGTGATTTCATCGTTTGTGCCGATACAACCGTGCGGTGGTTTTTATCCCGACACCACCCGGCAATTCCTGAGTTTCTCGGAAGCAATGCGCTCGCTGTCATACACCTGCTTGACACCGCTGCCCATCGCCCGTTCAATAATCCGGATGTCCGCCACCATGTTTTTTAACTGATCGGGGTCCAGTGAGATCGGGTGGTCGCTGCCCCACATGGATCGATCCAGGGTGATATGCCGTTCGACAAAAACGGCGCCGATGGCCACCGCCGCCAGGGTGGGTGCATACCCGATTTCATGGCCGGAGTATCCCACGGGGCAGCCGAATTCACGCCGGAAACTGTCGATGACCCTGAGGTTGACCTCATCCGGATTGAACTGGTAGCTGCTGGTGGTATGCACCATGAGCAGATTGTTTTCATCGAGGAGGTTGACGGCCCGGCGGATCTGTTCCATCGTCGACATCCCGGTCGACAGGACCACCGGCTTGTTCTTTCTGCACATCCCCTCGAGCAGGGTATCGTCCGTCAGGCAGGCAGAGGCCACCTTGTAGCAGGGTGTTTCGAACTGGTCCATGAACGCCAGGGACTCCATGTCCCAGCAGGAGGCAAACCAGGCCATCTTTTTTTTCCGGCAATAACGGTCGATTTCCGTGTAGGCCCGTGTACCGAATTCCATCCGGTGCCGGTAATCGATATAGGTCATCCGCCCCCACGGCGTATCGCGCCGCTGCATTTTCTGTTTCTGGGGGACGCAGGCATCGGGGGTCCTTTTTTGAAATTTAACCGCATTGCATCCCGCATCAACGGCAGCATCGATGAGCTGCTTGGCAATGTTCACATCACCGTTGTGGTTGATCCCTATTTCCGCGACGACATAGACCGGGCTGCCCCTGCCGATGCGGCTGTCTCCGATTTGAAGGGATGCCATGCGTTTCCCCGACGGAAGAGGTTCGCCGGGCACTATCGGCAGTTCTGTTCCCAATGATGTTTTTTTTGAATGCACCTAATTGGTTTCCTCTTCAGCACCGATCATCGACAATCGTTTTATGGGTATCGAATCACCGACCAGCGCCTTGATGGTTTGACATATCTCTTCCTGCTGACCGAAGGAGGTCACGATCACCGCATCGGGACTCAGATGGATTAAACTGGAAGGCGGCTTGATGATGTGCCGGTCAAAAGCCTGCCCCTGTTTTCCCGGATCGCTGTCCACGATGCCGGTGACCCTGATAGGCGTCCGTTTCATGGCCGCATATACCACTTCGGCGGTCTCCGCCGCCCCGAAAAGCACCGCCGTACGAATCCCTTCCCGGTAAAAACCGCCGAGAAGCTTGGCAAATTCCTGTTTGGCATTGGCGTACAAACGGATGACTTCTCCCGAATACTGAACCAGGGATTCAACCAGTTCACGATGACCGGACGCGGTCAGATAATAACTCTGGTTGCGGTTGTTGGTTCCGTGCACACAAACATGCCCTTCCTTTTTGAGCTGTTTGATATAATTGTTCACCATGGAACTGCTCAGGTGGGTTCGCTTGCCGATCTGCTGTTGGCTGACCTCCGGTGAATGGTAAATCGCGAGCAGGACGGAAAAGCGCCTGAAGGCTTTGGTCGGTGAGAGAAACATGGATACGAACGGCTCTATCACGATCTTCGACATTCCCGGATAGGGGTGGCATCAACGCGGAAGTTTGTTGGCCGAGCAGGTGTGGTTTCCGAGTGCAGCGGTTTTACGAGAGCTGTTTGGATAGAAAGACCCTGTTTAAACAAACGTCCATTCAATGAGTGGATAGTTAATCCGATGGAAAATTAGCAATATAGAAATAATAAGTCAACCTCAATGTGGTATTCATGATCAGGCCACCCCACTGAATCCGGTATATTCATCATGGTCGGGATCGATTTTCATCCCTTCGGCGTCTTTTCCGGCAAAGGCAAACACGATATGCTGCGGATCGATGGAGCCATCGCCCGCCTCATTCTGCGTGAGGGTAAAGCCGATGGTCGCCGAACGCGTTTTGGCATCGTAAATCACGTAATCGGGAAAAGCAGGCGGCGCGATCTCCGTATCGGCTATCGCATTGCCAAAATTATAGGTTTTGGCCAGGTTGCCGCTCTGGGCACGGGAGATGGACCAGTTCAGCGGATTCTGGATGGACGAGCGATCCATTTCCTTGTTGAACTGAAATTTCATGGTGAACGATTTGGAGGCCCCCGGAGTTTCCAGGTAGGAATCCAGGGCCGACAATGGGGTGTTCATCGGCATTTTGGAACGGAATGTGGCCGACCCCCAGGAAAACATGATCTTCGGCGGTTCGACCTTGTTGATATACATCCTCAGGGTTTCCGCCAGATCTTCATCGGTGTCTTCGAGAAATTCTGCGATCTCCTCCGCCTCATCGATCTCCCCCTTATCCGCATACACATAGCCCATTTCGGCATAGGCGTCATAATAGTCGCCCTGTTTTTTTATAACGGTTTCGAACTGCTCGATGGCATCGTCGAATTCCCCCTGCCTGGCGAAGGTCAGTCCCAACCCGAAATTCCCGTGCGGACTGTGGGGTTCCAATCTCAACACCGTACGGAATTCGGTTTCCGCCTGGTCAAGCTTGTCCGCCTTCATCAGCCCCTGCCCCAGCGAATAGTGGTTGGAGGACAATCCGGGGTTGATGCGCACGGCCTCCCGATACTGGACCACGGCGTCGTCGTACCGCTCTTCGGCATATAATAGATTGCCCAGTGCGGATCGAAGATTATCGTCGTCCCGGTTGAGTTCAATGCCCCGGTTATAGGCCTCGATGGCCTTGTCCGGTTTTTCCAGTTTGAGATAGGCCTGGGACAGGTATTTGGTGGTATCGGCGGTAAATGACGAAGTGGGGGACAGGTTAATCGATTTTTCGAATTCCCTGGCCGCTTTTTCGTATTCTTTCTTCTGGTAGAAATCGATCCCTTTGCTCAACGCCTGGCTGGATATGGCATCCAGTTGGCTTTGCTGGGCCAGTGAACTGACAAACAGGTTTTCAGCCCCGATAATACCGACGTCTTCCATCGTTGGGTTCCTTTAAGGTGCGAATACGGCCAATTGGTATTGTTCGTAATATCGGCAACAGAATACCAATCCTTTAGCCTAAACTAATCATCCTCTTTATAACCATGCGGATTTTTCAGCATCCATTTCCAGGCGTCCGCTATCATCGTTTCAATCCCTGTATATTTGGATCTCCATCCCATTTCTTTTTGAATGCAAGTTGGATCTGCATACAAGACCGGCGGATCCCCCTTCCGACGGATTCCATTATTGGTTCTAAAATTAACGCCGGTAATTTTTTTACACGCACGGATCACGTCTAATACCGAATAACCGCGGCCGGTACCGATATTGAATATTTTTCCGTCACCGGGTTTCAAGGATTCAAGCACTTTCACATGTGCATCAACCAAATCATCGACGTGGACATAGTCACGAATGCAGGTGCCATCGTCTGTCGGATAATCCGTTCCAAAAATGGTGATCACTTGGTGATCGTCTAAAGCCGCCTGCAAACATCTGGGGATCAGATGTGTCTCGGGTTGGTGGTCTTCACCTACCCGGCCGCGAGGGTCCGCACCTGCAATGTTGAAATATCTGAGGATGGCAAAACAAAAACCATGCGGAGCTTCATCTGATTCAGCCAAATCTTTGAGGACCTGCTCGAATGCCAGTTTAGAACGGCCGTATGGATTGATCGGGCGTTGCTCACAAGTCTCACTGATTGGGATCAAGTCGGCGGGAGGCTCCCCATAGGTTGCACAAGTACTTGAAAAAACAATTCTGGTGACTCCAGCTTCAGCAATTGCAGACAAAAGCGAAATACTTCCGACCAAGTTAGTGTTGTAATATGCCAAAGGCGTGTGACAACTCTCTCCAACGTAGGCATAGGCTGCAAAGTGCATAACTGCTTCGATTTCATTTTTTTTCAAAACATTCAAAAGCTTAGATCGGTCTCTGATGTCAACCTGAACAAATGAAAAGCCGGGAAACCGTTCCAGGGCGGTGGTGGCACCGGGATTTCCACGACTGTAATTATCGAGGCCGACAACTCGGTGGCCATCTTCAAGAAGCTTTATACAGGCGTGTGAGCCAATATATCCGGCGCTGCCAGTTACCAAAATTTTCACGACTCCCCCATTTTTGGTTTTATAAGAATCCTTTGAAGTAAAAAATGGTTCTTTCCAACCCTTCTTCCAGACCGACCGTGGGCTGCCAGTCGATCTCCCGTTGCGCCAGGGAGATATCGGGTTTGCGCTGGACGGGGTCATCTTTGGGAAGCGCTTCGTGTATGATCTTCGACCGGGATCGGGTCAGCGCCAATATTTTTTCGGCCAACTCCAGAATGCTGAATTCGGAGGGATTGCCCAGATTCATCGGACCGGTAACGGCTTTGGCCGTGGCCATGAATGCCATAAAGGCATCGATCATGTCGTCGACAAAGCAAAACGAACGTGTTTGCGTGCCGTCGCCGTAGATGGTGATCGGCTCGCCCTTGAGGGCCTGGACGATAAAATTGGACACCACCCGTCCGTCATTGGGATGCATCCGCGGGCCATAGGTGTTAAAGATCCGAGCCACCTTGATCGTCAACCGATGCTGTCGGTGATAATCGAAAAACAGGGTTTCGGCGCACCGTTTGCCTTCGTCATAGCAGGCCCGGAAACCGATGGGGTTGACGTGCCCCCAGTAAGCCTCGGTTTGAGGATGAATTTTCGGATCGCCATACACCTCGCTGGTCGAGGCTTGAAAAATCTTGGCCTTGGTGCGTTTGGCCAACCCCAGGACATTGATGGCCCCATGGACACTGGTTTTCGTGGTTTGCACCGGATCGAACTGATAATGAATGGGGGACGCCGGACAGGCCAGGTTGTATATTTCATCCACTTCAACGTATAACGGGAATGTAATGTCGTGCCGAAGCAATTCAAAATTCGGCCGGCCAAGCAGGCTTTCAATATTCTTTTTCTGCCCGGTAAAATAATTGTCCACACAAAGGACATCGTCACCCGCATCGACCAGCGCCTGACACAAGTGGGAGCCCAGGAATCCTGCACCGCCGGTAACCAGAACACGTTTTCGTATATGGTCCATCTGAAGGTCTCCTAAAAGCAATGGGTTGTCATGGAAAGCCTGAATCGACCTTGCCGATTCAGGCCGCGCGAATCACCTGGCAGCGTCACCCGATTAATTTCCCTGGTATATTTCCTGCGGCCACAATGCGTTCAGGGAACCCGGAATACTTACGGCCAGCGGATGCCGCCGCGTTCCAGGTTGCCTCAAGTTGCCCGTCACCTGACCGATAATTATCGTTAACGGCTATCAAGACTGGCTTCCGGCCCGGTCTTTCCCGGATCGGGCATTCACGCCTGCGCCGCAAATCCATTTGTCTGCGGAACACCCCCCGGGCCGCCGCGATCTTGAGCCCTGAACAGATACTGGATGGCGGTTTCCGCCAAACGATAACAACCTTTTGCCTGAACTGGACTCCCCAATGAATGCCCCTGACAACCGTCCAACGGACCAACAGAACCTGAAAATGCAAATTCGCCACCTGGAATCCATCGCAGCCTTCTCCGGTGGCGTCGCTCATGACTACAACAACCTGCTGACCGCCATCATGGGCAACATTTCCCTGGCCCTGGAGCAGGTCGCGGCCGATTCGGAATTGACCGGTCTGCTGGAGCAGGCGCTGACGGCGTCACGGGCGGCCAAAACCCTGACCCGGCGGTTGATCACGTTTTCAAAGGGCGGTCAACCGGCCAAACAGCCCACGGACATGGTCGAGGTGGTCAGGAATACGGCCGCCTTTTCTCTCAGCGGAACCCCCATCCGCTGCGAATTGGGACCGTCCAACGGCATTTGGTCCGCACTGATCGATCGCGGACAGATCAGCCAGGCCATCCACAACCTGATCGTCAATGCTGCAGAATCCATGCCGTCGTCGGGCACTATTTTCATCAGCTTCGAAAACATGATCCTCGACAGTCCCAACAGCACCCTCTCCCACGGCAGATACATCGATATCGCCATCAGGGATCAGGGAACAGGCATTCCCGCCGGGCACATCGATAAAATCTTCGACCCCTATTTTTCCACCAGGGGAGAAGGCCCCGATAAAAGAGCCGGCCTTGGGCTTTCCGTCTCCCACTCCATCATTGCCAGGCATGGCGGCGACATCACGGTCTGCTCGCGGGTCGGCAGCGGCACCACCTTTCACATCCTGCTTCCCGCTTCATCGGCTGCCGCCAAAACTGTCCAGCCGGACAGCGTCAATCGAATGCCGGAAAAAAAGGAACAACCGGTTTCGGGTCAGGGCCGAATCCTGGTGATGGACGATGAGGCCATGATTCGTGAACTGACCGGCAATATGCTTCGCCACCTGGGGTACGAAGCCGATTTTGCCGAAACGGGCCAGGAAGCGGTCAGGAAATACCAGGCCGCCCGCGAACGGTCAACGCCTTACGATGCGGTGATCCTTGATCTGACGGTCAAAGGCGGCATGGGCGGGGAAGCGGCCATCAAACGCCTGATAGCGATCGACCCGGCCGTGAAAGCCATCGTTTCCAGCGGCTACACCGACAACCCGGTAATCGCCGACTACGGGCACTATGGCTTTCGTGAAGTAGTGGCCAAACCCTATGAAATGGTTGAATTCAGCGCCAAACTCAGCCGGGTGATCAATGACCGCTGAGCCGAACCGGACACCGGCGCCGTCATCGTTTTTCGACGGCCGTCGGTCGCCCCCAATGGTCGGTTTTCCTGTAACGGCAACATGAACCGGCCGCCGGGATGCCACCCGGGAACGCCCCGCCTTCGATCGCAGGATCATCTGCCTCTCCCCTGCCGAAATCGGCCGGAGCCGAAATCCTGACGGCCGGACTGTCAGAAACAGGCCGGGGTCCGTGGAAACCTTTCCCGGCGATGTCCCCGGGCGCAGGCGGTGCCGGCAAAGCACCGGATGACCCATCGATTGCCTTATCCATTTTCGTATTTACCTTAAGCTCGGCTGGATGATGTCGTCCCAGGCGTCCGATGAGTCATCCGGCAGCACACTCCCCGCGCTATGGGGATAACCCAGCGCCTGGCGTATTCGTTGGCGTGGAGACTGGAAAGGTGGATCATGATTCCCAGGCACCATTGGACAAACGGTTGGATTGGCGTTCTCCTGCTGGCTGCCGTATTTACCGGCTGCACAACGGGTCCGGCGGCCGCCCCTCCGGAACCGGGAACGCTCGATGGGCACAGGATACTGGCAGACTTGACCCCGGACATCGAGACGCTCTATCTTGCCTGGCACGAATTGGATCAGGCCTACAAGGACATCAAATACCTTGAACGCGCCTTTTTATTCGACCCGGATGACCGGCAATTGGGCACCATCCAGAAGGCCGCACTGTATATTCAGGACGCTTCCGTCAGGATCCACCATCAGTGGGAACAGCTTTCCGTGCTGCACTACGTCCGGCCGGAAATGATGAGGGACTACCTGACCCTGCGTGTCAAGGGATTGACATCGGCCATCGATGAAATCGGATACGACGGGATGTTTCTGACCATTTACCGTCCCCACGTGAAACACCAGACCGTCACCAGTGCGCTGGACAGCGCGCGGGATATCATCGAGAAAAACAAGCGCCTGCTGAACCAGATCCGTGAAACGCTCCTGCCGGTCGCCGGGCCGCTTGAACATAACGCGAACGCCAGGGAACGAAACCGTTCACGAATGGCCGCCAGTTAGAAGAACTCAATGGCAAACCCTTCCCCGCTGGTCCACAGCACCTTTGCCCGGCGTTTGATATTTTTCTGGCCACTGGTATAGGGAATACTGATGACGATCACATCACCTTTGTATACCTGGTTTACCGACAGCGTCATCACGAATGCACCACCCATGCTGATATCCTTGAGTGTGCCGGCATAGGCCTTTCCCTGCAGGGAAAAAACGACATCGGTGTTATAGTTTTTGCGTTCATACCGTCTTCTGAACTCACCGGTCCCCATTTACAGGCGCTTCCTTTCGCGAACGATACAACGGTAATCCGGAATACCCGGCAGCATATGCGTCCTTTCCCTGTTCATCCGGGTTCCCGGTAGAGGGCCAGCATACCGGAACGGGCCACTTTTTTAATCCCCATGGGCTCCAGCAGCCTCATCAAGGCCTCGATCTTCTCCAATCTGCCCGTGACCTCGATGATATAGTGGTTCAACCCCGTATCGACGATGCGCGCCCTGAAATTTTCCACGATACGTTGAATCTCAGATCGATGCGAGGCCATTGCCTTGACGCAGATCAGCGCCATTTCACGTCTGACGGCGTCGTCTCCGGTCATATCCCTGACCTTGATCACATTGACCAGCCGCCGCACCTGCTTCATGATCTGTTCCATCTGGTCCGGCGTCGTATTGGTGGTGATCGTAATTCGGGACATGTCCGGGTTGGCGGTCGGTGCGCCGCAGATGGTTTCAATGTTATACCCGCGGCTGGCAAACAGGCCGGACACACGGGCCGTTACTCCGGGTTCATTCTCCACCAGCATGGTAATCGTGTGTTTTTCGGTATCCATGAAAAATCTCCAGCGCACGGGTTGAAAGAATGTCAGCGCCTGACGGAAGTGCCGGTGTTGTATCAAAAAGCGAGAATCAGGGCAAATTGTAAGCAGCGCCACCAATAATGCCCGTCGGCCCGATCCGGCGGGTGCGCTGCATCAGGTGGTGAACAGCCCCTCGGCGCCTTGCCTCAGGTGCTCCCATGCGGCGTTTCGATCGATCTGCCCGGTCGGATTCCCGAGTTCGGCCAGCACGTCAGCCACATAGGCTGGCCTGCGCATCCCGACCAGGACGGTGGAAACGCCGGCAGTCGATAGCAGCGCCCGGATGGCGCGCTGGCTCAAGGTGCCGGGGCGGGCCCATGCAGCGTCGGCCGTCCCGATCATATTCAAAATTTTCTTCTCCAGGGCGACCGCGTCGTCGGCATAGATGGACGCCACGGCACGCAGCGCACGGTCGAGGATTTTTTCGTGGGATGTCATCCAGTCGGCAAGGTCAGGCTGGTTGTCGGCGAGGGGAAGCAAAAAATCCATGACCCCCTGGATGCGGGGCAGGAAAATTCCGTCCCTGGCTTCACGCCAGCGCTCGTAAGCGCCGAAACTTCGCCAGTTATGTTTCAGCGTTTCCGCAAAGCAGCCCTGCTGCTTGATCCGGGCTCGCAGTCCGGGGGGCACGGAGGCCAGGCCGGGGAGGATGCGCCGCCACAGCCGGGTTTCACTCAGGGCCAGGTCTTTGATGCATTGAATGATCTCTTTGTAGTCCATCCGGGCACGCACATCAACGCTGGCCAGCCGCACCATCCGCCTGCCTGTAAATGCGTTCAGGGGCCGGTTGACCATCACCCCGAGCCGCTTTTCGATGGCCATTTCCAGAACGGACCGGTGGTCCTGCTGATTCTTCTCCAGGACCGCCCCCGCTTCCAGCAGATTGAAGGGCAGTTGAACGATTCGAAAATGATGCCCCCCGCCGATGCCGGCAGCCGTCTCCCAGACACGATCCAGCGCCGTGAATTCCGGATCATCCCCAGGTGCGGGAAAGGTGTTGGAACTGATGCCGTAAAACCGTATCCGTCCCCGGTGCACTTCCCGCTCCAGGTGTCTGAACGCCCGGTCGATCCGCCGGCCGTATTCCCGCCTTGCCCGATCAGGGTCGATTCCGTTCTTGTGTGCCCATCCCAGGTAATACTCCGGGTTGTGCAGCAGGTAACCGTCAAGGGTGCCAAGGCCCAGCCGGTCCAGGGTCCGGCCAATCTGGTCGTCGAGAAAATCCGGGTGAATGCAGTGCTCCAGGCCGTCTGCGTATTCCACGAGGTCCTCGAACGGATTCCCGTCCTGTTTGCGCTGCTGGCTCATGACATAGTTTTGCCCCTGGAGATAGCCACCCTTGGATACCACCACCACCTGTTGGCGGGCGATCCGTCCCGCGTCGATCAGGTCGGCGAGTACCGAGCCGATCAACCGCTCCGAGCCGCCGTCGGCGTAATTGGCACTGGTATCGATAATGTTGATGCCGCTGGTCAGGGCTTTTTCGAGCGCTTCGGCATGGGCAGTCACCCCGGCATTGACCCGATAGCAGCCGAATCCGGCAGCGCTGACCCGCAGCCCCGTTTCCCCCAGCGGGTTGAATGCCAGACCGGCAAACTGTCCGGCACGTATTTGCGTGCCTTCAGGTGTCGCATGACCTGAGATCATCACGGGATCCTTTCGTTACGGTTCAAAGTGTAAAAATAAGCAGCGGTGCCCCGGGCCACAAGTCAAACCAAACGGATGGCGGAGATTGGGCTGCCGCGTGCGGGCATGATGGCCGGAGAACGTCGCGAACCCGTATGCCGCATCGATGGTGCGCCGCCCGCGCGGAGTCATGGGAATTTCTAATTGGGGGCCAGTTACCGGGTTACTTTTTTTTCCTTCGCCCGGACAGGGCTTTTCGCTCGGCCTGCAATTCAGTCAGCAATCGGGCCAGGGCCCACGTTTCTGAAGTCGGCGTCAAGGCCGCCCACAAGGATTGCTGCATGCCGGTTTTACGGCACAGGTTCATCAGGCCGTGAAGCTGGTTTTGCGTAATGCCCGAAACGATGATGGCACGGGGAAGCTCCGATGCCTTGCCGGCCCCGTTCCCATCCGGCAGGGCCAGCAGGTCGGTGAGGGGTGTCTTCTCGTGAGATTCGTTGGCCCAGAGGATCTCTGTATCCCCGAGGCCGGCCATTTTAAGAACGGCCTTGAATTTGGGCTGGGCGGCGCCGGAAAAGCCGCAAAGCAGCAATTTGGTGGGACCGTACATCCGGTCGTCGGAGTGCTGGACGCGTTCAAAGGTGCCGTCTGTCATTGATTATCTCCACTGTCGGGGGAAGCACCGGCCGTCGGGGTTTCAGGCGGCTCGAATTTGGGCCAGTGTTTAAGCATGAGAAGAATGTCCCTGACAAATGCACAGTTGCATTCGGTCGGACAGGGAGTGAAATCGGTCTGGTTCTGGCAAAAACCCGGGCACTCGGTCGTGCCTTTTTTTCGGGTCCGATAGACCGGCCCGTCATAAAGATGCTCAAACAGGGCGACCTGGCATGCCAGCGTGGTTCCGCAACGATGGTTGAACAAAAACAGTCCCGTCGACAAGTCGTCAAACGTCGGCATGTATCCGGTCAGTTCGATACCCGGATCCTGAATAAAATCCTTTAAACGTCCCCAGTGTTTTCCGCAATTGCTGCAGGTTTTAAAGGACGGGTCAACATGTGCGGTCGAAAAGGCGCCTGGGGTCATTGTCAGCGGTCTCCATATCCGTTAGGGGTCGCGCCGTTTTCATACGACATTTTTCAAGGTCATGCAACGGGGTATCGCCGACCGGTTCAGACCCCCCTGCACCCGGTCATGCGCGCATGCTTGCGGCTGCCGGGATACTGCCTGCAGATCGCGGGTCTGACCTCATGAATGGTGCAGGCATACTGATCCCGCACGGGCAATTTTTTCAGCCAGGGACACTTCCGGGCATACCGGTTGGTTCCCGGGACGATCCAGATCCGGCAGGCGGCGACGTGTCCGTGGCGTCGCACGGTACCCACCCAGTCGAGGATATCCGTTCTCCCGAGTTCCAGCCATCGGTAATAGTCGGAACGGGTGCACCCGTCATGGAAGCTCAACGTCCGGCAGCAGTGACCGCATTGAAGGCAGACAAAGCCCGCCATATCGGTGACCACCCGGAGCCCCGGGGGTCGATCCGGGTCCGTTCCGACGTCGGCGCAGACCCTGGCCCCGAACACCAGTGCACAGAGGCGGGCCAGCCGTTCCGGTTCCGGTGGCAGTCGCTTCAACCGGCCCACGATGCGCTGGGTCATTTCATCGTCACGGCATAGGATCAGTTTGCGCGATCCGGGAATTTTGGCCCAGACCGATCGACTGCCGGCGCCCGGCATGACATAGGTCCCGTCGCCAAATATCATGGGCCATAACGCTGAAATCAGATTCAACTGAAAGGGGTATTGCAAAAGCGCATTGCAAAGGGCATCCAGGGCGTCGTCCAGGGTGAGAAAGAGGCTTTCTTTTTCCGGCATGTTGTCTCCCCCTTGATGAAAAGGAAACGCAATAAGCACATCAACGCTATCACAAATGGCAAATACGGACAAACCCGCCGTGCAGGGACATCCAGACCGCCGGCATACAAATTTCTTTAATTCCGATATTGACTCGGCCTATGGTTTTGAAATAAGTTCTCAAAATTATCCTGAGATCGTCACCCTAGCCGTACCCACTCCATACCCTGCGAAAAAAGGCCTTGATTCCCGTTTATCGGGTGCCGTGAGCACCATGATACCGCCCGGCAGCAAGGTCAGGAGGACTCAAAGAGAACATATGAACCTATTTTTTCTGTCAATTCTGATCATTGCTGCAGGCGGCGCACTCCCTCTTTTATCGTTCCGGCAATTCACCCTGATGAAAACCATCGGCGTCCTGGGCATCAGCATCGGCTGCTGTCTGGGCATGCTCGACGCTCTGTCCCGGCTGACGCATGACGGAACTGCCGCCGTCGCTTCTTTTGCCTATCTCAATACGCTCTTCCTTTCGTTCCGGATTGACGGCCTGAGCGCATTCTTCCTGCTGGCCATCTTTGCCGTCTGCCTGCTGGCGGCCGTATACAGCTTCCACTACATGAGCCAGCCGGAAAAGGCCCTGGGCACCGCCGCCAACTACTTTTTTTTCAGTCTTCTGGTCGCCTCCATGGCCCTGGTGGTGGCCGCCGCCAACATGATCACCTTCCTGCTGGCCTGGGAAATCATGTCCCTGTCCTCGTTCTTCCTGGTGATCTTCGATCATCAGACGCCGGAGAACAGGAAAGCCGGCTATCTCTATTTTGTCTTTTCCCACGTGGGGGCCATGTTCATATTTGCCGCCTTCGGGGTCCTGTATGGCCACACCGGCAGCTTCGGGTTCGATGCGGCCGGTCTCTCCCATGACGCCGGGCTGCTGGCTTTCGTTCTGGCATTTATCGGATTCGGCTCCAAAGCCGGCGTCTTCCCCTTTCATGTATGGCTGCCCCACGCCCACCCGGCGGCCCCCTCTCACATCTCCGCCGTCATGTCCGGCGTGATGATTAAAACCGGCATTTACGGGATCCTGAGAATGTACGGGATCCTGAACCTGCAGACACCGGCCCTGGGAACCATGGTTCTGGTTTTCGGCATGGTCTCGGGCATCCTGGGGGTGGTTTACGCCCTGGGCCAGCATGATCTCAAGCGCCTCCTGGCCTACCACAGCGTCGAAAACATCGGCATTATTCTCATCGGCATCGGTATCGGCATGATCGGTGTGGCGACCAAGAATCCCATCATGGCGGTATTGGGATTTTCCGGCGGCCTGCTGCATGTACTCAACCATGCCATATTCAAATCTCTGCTCTTCATGGGCGCCGGCATGGTGCTGCACAAAACCGGCACGCGTTCCATCGACGCGCTGGGCGGCCTGCTCAAACACATGAAAGTAACCGGGGTGACCTTTCTGATCGGGTCCCTGGCCATTGCCGGCCTGCCGCCATTCAACGGGTTCGTCAGTGAGTTTTTCATCTACCTGGGAGGCTTCAGGGGCATCGCCGTCGACGCGCCCGTATTCGTGCTCAGCCTGCTGGCCATTGTCAGCCTGGCCGTTATCGGCGGGTTGGCCCTGGCCTGCTTTACCAAAGTCGTGGGCGTTGTGTTTCAGGGCGAACCCAGAAGCCCTGCAGCGCAGGAAGTTGATGAAAAAGGCCTGGCCATGCTGCTGCCCATGGCCATCCTGGCCGGCGCCTGTGCGGTCATCGGCATTTACCCCGGCGCCTTCATGTTCATGGCCCTGAAGGCCGTGGCGGCAATCGGCCTTGAGTACGGACGCATTCCCATTGAGCCCTTTGCCCGCATGTCGGCCAACATCACCCTGGGGGCGACGCTCTTCCTTGCCGTGTTGCTGCTTCTGCTGGCACTTCGCCGATTCCTGTATCAGGGAAAGGCCATCGGACGAAGCGGTACCTGGGGCTGCGGGTTTACCCGGCCCACCACGCGCATGCAGTACACCGGGACGTCCTATGCCGCATCCATACTGGAATTTTTCAAACCGGCAGCCCCGCTGGAAGAAAACCACCCGCCGGTGAGCGGCCTGTTTCCGGAGGCGACCCACTATCACAGCCGCGTCCATGACATTGTCGAACGTCACCTGGACCGCATGGTCGTGAAGCCGGTGCTTTGGCTGTTCGATAAATTGCGCTGGATTCAGCATGGCGATATTCACCTGTATATCGGCTACATCCTGCTGGCCATCGTTATCCTTCTGTTTTTCGTTTGAGGATGTGGAAACTTGAAATGGAAAATTAGAAATTTGCAGAAAAGTCGCCAGAGTATGAAGACCAAATTTCCAGTTTCCAATTTCCGCGAGCAGGTACAATGATGTTTCATAATTGCTATGGAAAGAACCTATGACTAAATCCATTCTTCTCTGGGCCTTTGCCCTGCTGACCGCACCGTTTTTTGCCGGTGTCATTTTCAAGGTGAAAGCGTTCTTCGGCGGCCGCAAGGGCTCCCCGGTGCTGATCAACTACTACACGCTCGCCAAACTGTTCCGGAAGGGCTCGGTATACAGCACCAGCACGACCTTTATTTTCAAGCTGGGCCCGATGATCTCCTTAGCCGCTGCCGCCACGGCGCTGCTTTTCCTGCCCATCGCCGGCCACCCCCCGGTGCTGTCCTTCCACGGGGACGTGATCTTCATCCTCTACCTGCTGGGCCTGGCCCGTTTTTTCACCATCGCCGCAGCCATGGACACCGCCTCCCCGTTCGAAGGCATGGGGGCGGCCCGGGAGGCCTATTTCCCGATTATCTGCGAGGCCAGCATGTTCATGATCCTGATCCTGTTTTACCGCCTCACCGGCGAACTGAACCTGGCCGCCTACTTTTCGGGCGACCAGCCCTTCGGTTTCTGGCAGGCGGCCGGCTCCCCCATGCTGTTTATCATCATCGCTTTGTTCATCATCCTGCTCACCGAAAATGCCCGCGTGCCGGTGGACGACCCGGCCACGCATCTGGAACTGACCATGATCCACGAAGTCATGGTACTCGATCACAGCGGTCCGGATTTCGGTTTCATCGAAATGGGCGCCTTTCTCAAAATGTTCTTCTACGCCGCCATCGTCGCCCGGCTGACCTTCCCTTTTGAACTGGGCCACCCGGCAGCCAATCTGGCCGTATTTTCAGCAGGGGTGCTGGGGGTATACGTCGCGGTGGGGATCGTTGAATCGATCATGGCCCGCTACCGCATGGACCTGGTGCCCAAGTTTGTACTCACCTCCTTTGCCCTGGCCTTTTTTGCAACCGTTATCACCCTGGAGTTTTTAAAATGATTCATCCGGTCGATACCATTTTGTCCCTGGCACTGCTGTCGATCCTCTTTTCATTCGGGTCCAGCCGCCTTCCGGGCCTGATCAAAGTCATGGCATTTCAGGGCGTGGTGGTGTGCATCGTGCCCCTTTTCATCGGCCACCAGATGTCCACGGGCGGCATTGTCTTCACCATCGTGACGCTGACCATCCGCGGCATCGTCATTCCCGGATGCATCTACCTGGCCATCAAGCGCGTCGCCATCGGACGCGAGGTGGAACCCATCGTCGGCTACCATGCCTCCATCCTGGCCGGCCTGCTGCTGGTCGTCGGGGCCACCTTTGCCAGCCATCGCATCATTGTCCCCTACAGCGGCCTCAGCGCCCTTCTCCTGCCCACAGCCATCTCCCTTCTGGGGGCCGGCATGTTTCTCCTCATGGCCCGCCGCAACGCCATTGCCATGGTTCTGGGCTACATCATGATGGAAAACGGCATCTACCTGGTGGGCACCAGCTTTTCCATGCGGGCCCGCCACATTGTCGAGTTCGGCATCCTGCTGGATGTGCTGGCCGGTGTCATGATCATGGCCGTCATCCTGCAGAATATCAAACAGACCTTTGACGACGTGGACACGGCACGCTTGCGAACCTTAAAGGAATAGGTGATCTCTTCATGCTTGAAATCGTTTTTCTGATACCGTTTATTACCGGCTCCGCCGCGTTTTTTCTGCCGGCTAAAATCGGAAGGCGCCTGCTGGTGCTCACCGGCAGCGTTCACCTGATCCTGTCCATCATCGTCTGGGCCGGGCGGCTGCCCCCCCTGTATCCCGACTATTTTGCGGTTACGCCGGAAGGCCTGCTGTCCCTGCTGGTGATCTCCCTGCTCTTTTTCCTGATATCCATATACACCATCGCGTATCTCAAGGCCTCCGACATCCGGGCGGAGAACATTTTCACCGGGTCGATGCTGCTGTTTTTATCCACCATGACCATGGTGACCCTTTCCGACCATATCATGGTCATGTGGATCGCCATCGAGGCCACCACCCTGGCCAGTGCACCGTTGATCTACACGCACCGGTCGGCGGCCTCCCTGGAAGCCACCTGGAAATATGTGCTCATCTGCTCGGTGGGCATCGCCATGGCGCTTCTGGGGTCGGTGCTGGTCACCGTGGCCATGGATGTGGGCCGGGTGGACGCACCCATCTCGTTCTCCGCCATGACCGGGGTGGCCCGGAAAATGGACCCCGTGTGGCTCAAGGCCGGTTTTGTATTCATCCTGGTCGGATACGGCACCAAAATGGGGCTGGCACCCATGCACACCTGGCTGCCCGACGCCCACAGCGAGGCCCCCAGCCCGGCCTCGGCGCTGCTGTCCGGCGTATTGCTCAACTGCGCCTACCTGGGTATTTTCAAAACCAACAAGGTCATGCATGCCGCCGGCCTGGCCGATTTCTCAGGCCCCATCCTGATCGTTTTCGGCCTGGTATCGATCATGGCGGCAGCCACCTTTATTCTCAAGCAGACCGAATACAAGCGGATGCTGGCCTATTCCAGCATCGAGAACATGGGCATCATCGCCTTCGGTACCGGCATCGGCGGACTGGGGGCCTATGGCGCCATGATCTGCCTGATCCACCACAGCCTGATCAAGTCCAGCCTTTTTCTCACCTCCGGCAACATCCTTCTGGGATTCGGCAGCCGTTTCATCGCCCGGACCGGCAACCTTGCGGGCCGCATGCCCAAAACCTTCGTGGCCTTTTTCGGCGGGTTCGCCGGTATTTCAGGATTCCCCCCCTTCGGGATCTTTATCGGGGAACTGCTGATCATCATCGGGGCCTTTCGAACCGGCAACCACGTGGGAGCCGCTTTTTTCATCCTCAGCCTGTGCGTGATCTTTGCCGGTTTTGCCAACAACATCATGAAAATTTCCTTCGACACCTCTGACGCCACCATCCGGATCAGAGAAGAAGCCAGCCTGGTCTGGCCTCAATATGCACTGCTGCTGACCTCCCTGGTGCTCTGTTTCTGGATGCCGGACACCTTGTACCAGACAATAATCCATGCGGTGAATGCCATCGGTGGAGGATTTTAATGACCATGACTTTCAAAACCATATCCAACGGGGAAGCCGTCTCCATCGAACGCATCCCCCACCTCTCCTTTGACGACTTTTCCACCCAGGCGGTAAACATCGTCGCGGGCGGCGGCAAGGTGGTCCAGTTTTTCGGCTTCCAGACCGGAGACAGCCTCCGGCTCCTTGCCGTACTGCGCACCGACGCGCTGATGGCCGCCACCTGTGACGCCCCGGAGGTCTACCCGTCGTTGACGGCCCGGTGTGCCCCCTTTCACATGTTCGAACGTGAAATTGCCGAGCAGTACGGGATCCGGCCCGAAGGCCATCCGTGGTTGAAAATGGTTCGTTACCACGCCAATTGCCGCGGCGTCGGCGATGTGTTCGGCAACGACTATGCGGAAGATATCCCCGGAAGATATGACTACTATTCGGTGGCGGGGGATGAGATCCACGAGGTGGCCGTGGGGCCGGTGCATGCCGGGGTGATCGAGCCGGGCCATTTTCGCTTCAACTGTATCGGCGAACGGGTGCTGAACCTGGAGATCCAGCTGGGCTACCAGCACCGGGGTGTTGAAGATCTGCTGCTGTCGGCCGATGCCGGGCGGCTGCCGTTCATCGCCGAAAATATTGCCGGGGACACCTCGGTCGGCCACAGCCTCTGCCATGCCCAGGCCATGGAGGCCCTTTCCGGCATCCGCACCGATGACGGTGCTAAACTCATCCGTACCATCGGGTTGGAACTGGAGCGCATCGCCAACCATGTGGGCGACCTGGGCGCCCTGAGCGGTGACGTGGCCTTTCTGCCGCCGGCCAATTACTGCGGCCGCATGCGCGGCGATTTTCTCAACATGTCCCTGCTGCTGTGCGGCAACCGGTTCGGCAAAGGCCTGGTTCGACCGGGCGGCGTCCGCTTCCCCATGGACGACACCAACCGCCGCGACCTGACCGACCGCATCAGTGAACTCAAGCCCCAGGTCGAGCACACCATCGACCTGCTCTTCTCCACCTCCAGCGTCCGCTCCCGTTTTGAAGGCTGCGGCACCGTGAGCCGGTCCGATGCTGACAAACTGGGGCTGGTGGGCCCGGCGGGGCGTGCCTGCGGCAACCCCTACGATGGGCGGCGGTGCTTTCCCACCGAGCATTACGACCGGCTCGATATCCCCGAGAATGCGGAATCCTCAGGAGATGTCTATGCCCGGGCCAGGGTCAGGGCGGACGAGGTGATGCAGTCCATGGCAATCATCGAGTCCCTGCTGTCCGACCCGGTGGAAACCGAAGTCATCGACGTGCCCGGCGTTTCCACGCTGGCACCCGGTTCACTGGTGGTCACCATCAACGAAGCCTGGCGTGGAGAACTGTCCCACTGCGTGCTCACCGATGACGCCGGCGGGATCTGCCGGTACAAAATCAAGGATCCCTCATTCCACAACTGGAATGGCCTTTCCATGTCCCTGAGAAACACGGGCATTTCCGATTTCCCCCTGAACAACAAAAGTTACAACCTGTCCTATTGCGGGTTCGATCTTTAAATCAAAACGGCTGTATTTCGATAACATCGCTAACGGCAGAGCAAATCCATTATGTTAAACGTGCTGAAAAACAGGTTCGAACAGGGATGCAAAACGTCCCGCTACCCCAAGGAAACCGTCAAGCTGCTGCCCCGCTACCGGGGTCGGCCGGAAATCGATCCCCATGCGCCGCCGGACGTGGCCGCCGCCTGCGCTGCAGCCTGCCCCCAGGCGGCCATCGATCCGTCGGCCATGACCATCGACATGGGGCGCTGCGTATTCTGCGGAACCTGCGAACGCGTCGCCAAGGGCCGGTTCATCACCTTTACCCAGGATTTTGCCATCGCCGTTGCCGAAAAGGAGCACCTCGTCACCACGGGCAGCATCCCTGCACTTGCCGACCATTCCCGGGGGCATTTTAAAAAGCTGTTTGGCCGCTCCCTCCAGCTTCGCCAGGTGTCGGCTGCCGGCTGCAATGCCTGTGAGGCGGATCTGAACGTGCTGGCCACCCCGTTTTTCGACCTGGCCCGATTCGGCATCAACTTCGTGGCCTCACCGCGCCATGCCGACGGCATTGTTGTGACCGGCCCCATATCACGCAACATGAAAACCGCCCTGCTGCAGACCTATGAGGCCACCCCCGAACCCCGGGTCGTGATCGCCGTCGGCAGCTGCACCCTTTCCGGCGGTCCCTTCCGGGGCAGCAAGGAAATCACCGAAGGACTGGATAGCCTGCTGCCGGTGGATCTGTTCATCCCCGGCTGCCCGCCTCACCCGATGACCAATTTGCATGCATTGTTGAATTTTTTCAAATAGAAAAGGCCTCTTTTGCCCCAAGCCGGCGTTCTCGTCCTTTGAAATCATAGACGTAGCGCTGCTGCGCCTCCGGTGTCGAACTCGCTGCGGCCCTGGCGTGTCGCAGATCCCGTTTATCGGGGAACCGAAATCTACCCTTTCTGGACGGACACCAAGGAAATTTAGGGAAAAAGCGGGAAGTTTTTGCAAGGGTTACGTTTAAGGAACTTATCAGAACTGGGTCGTTTTTCGATAGGGGTCGGGAAGGGCCGTCGCCCTCCCCGCCCTCCGAACCGTGCGTGCGGTTCTCCCGCACACGGCTCTCCAGTCGGTGGTTTCAACATCGTGATTGGCTTGCCAGTGCATGGGCTTCGGTCATGGTGAAAAGCCCACGCTCAGCAAAGAAAGCATTCGGCCAGCGGGTATGGTCTTTACGGCATTGACCCATTCCAGGACGCTTCTGCTGTTTCCGTAGCACCGATCGAAGCCGACGACGGATAAATCCATCGACCGATTTGAACTCATTGGAATTCGCATGTTTGAAATAACCAAACCACCCACGCAGCATCGGGTTCAGGTCCTCAATAATGTGTTTGAGGCTGTTTCCTCGCGTGCGCCGGGTCTTGGTCCGAATGCGATCCCGCAAGGCGTTCAAACTTTTGCGGCGGACCCATCGTCTTCCAGCCTCGAACCGATATCCCAGAAACTCGAAGCCTTGCCCCGGTACCGTGCAATCCCCCACGTGGGTTTTGTCCGGATGCAAGGTCAGACCGTTTGCCGCTACCCAGGCGTTTATAACGGCCAGCGCCGATTGAGCCGTCTCCGGGCTCGGGCACATCACGACAAAGTCATCGGCATAACGCACCATGCGGTACCCTTTGGACCGCATCAGACGGTCCAGCGGATGCAGGTACAGGTTCGCCAACAGCGGGCTGATAACCGCACCTTGCGGCGTGCCACCAATCGGCGTCCATCGCTTGAGCTCGCTGATGATATCCTGTTTGAGATACCCGTGAATCAGGTCGAGAACCCGCCCGTCGCTGATGCGCGTTTCCACCAGCGCCATCAACCGGTCATGGGCAATGGTGTCGAAGTAGCTCGCCAGGTCCGCATCCACGACATGGGTGCAGCCATTCTTAATCAGGCGGTCCACCTCTCGAAGGGCGCTCTTGCAACCGCGCCCCGGTCGGAAGCCAAAGCTCGTCTCCTCGAATTCCTTTTCGAAAATCGGTTCTATCACCAACTTCAACGCCGTCTGCACGATGCGGTCCTTGACCACCGGAATTCCCAGTGGGCGGGTCTTACCCGGTCCCTTGGGAATCTCCACGCGCTTGACCGGCTGGGGGCGATAGGTTCCCGATTTCAACGACTCCGACAATTCCTCAAGGTAAGCCGACGCCTTGTACCCAAACCGTTCGATACTCTGGCCGTCCACACCTGCCGACCCCTTGTTTGCGGCGACCTTCTGCCACGCGATTTCAAGGGTTCGCTGACGGGCAACCTTGTCGATCAGGCTGAACCATGTGCCTCCTTTGACGCCGTTTTCCAGCGCCGCCAACATGCGCTCTGTCCAGATCGAGGCTTCCACCCAACTTCGGGTTTCTGTGCCTTGTTTAGTCCCGCCGCGACGGGACACTGGCGACACGTAGCTTGTGCATTGCCTGTTACTGGATTTCACACATCCACCTTCCTGCCTCCCTTCCCTCGGCACGGGTTTGCTCTCCGCGCTTCTCACGACAGTCGCCGCTGCAGTACTATGAAGGCTCTGACTCCTGTCCACATCACCCCACAGACAGGTCTCCCCGCTTTACCCACGACGCCTTCCGACCATTCCATCTCCAACCACCTGACGTCCCCCTGTCCCAGCTTTAACACGCTACCCCTTAGCTCGGCAGGTCCCCTTTCTTCGGGTAGAGGCTTCGCCATTCTCCAAGCAGGCTCGCCGGCAACGCCCGGCCGAATCGAGTTCGTCATCCTACGGACTGGTCGTTCACCTCCGGTTGCTTCCCACCCCGCCTCACGGCGACGCAGTTACCTTCGGTTACAGGCCCGGAGAGCGATAGGCCTGAAGAGAACTTGCACCTCTTTGACATCGTGCGCTCACGGGCGCACTTGGAGCGGCTTCCAGCCGCGATCATCCCTTTGCATCGCGGCTGGAAGCCGCTCCAACGCCTTTTCGGTTCCTTTCGGATATATGGCCAGGTGTGGCCTGGAAACGCTTTTAACGATTTCATCAAGAAGAAAACGGATAAAAACAGCAGGGTCCTGTCCTGAAAGACAGGACCCTGCTGTTTTATGGCTGGATAATGATGGTCGGGTACATCCCTTCCTTGTCCCCTTCCGGGTAGGGCTGGATGGTATTGAAGGAAATATTCTGGTTTCGCTGGGCGTGCCCGCGATTCAGATTGCCATCGTAAAAAGCGCCGTTGGCTTCCAGAATGTGGTGAATCCGCTCCTGGAAGGCAGTGACGAAACTGGTCCCGCTGCCCTCGAAGAGCATGTTGCCTTTGCTCAAACGGGTTTTTATTTTGGAAAAGTCCTTCAGTGACATGCTGTTGGCTTCGAGTTCGTCCTGGTTTCTCACCAACCCCCACACCAGGCTGCCGGGCGGCACCGTCAACGGTTTTCTGATATCGACGATGGTGTGGGGCATCACAACGCTCTCTTTTCCAATGGTCAGCCTTGCATCCGGGCGTCCCCGCAAAAAGCTGTTGAATCCCACAAAAACATGGTTGCCCATATCCGCGTCGATAATCTTGGCCCCGTGGGCCGTCACATTTTCTCCCTCCAGCGTGGAATTGATAATGTAGCAGTTCTCCTGGGCGTTGGCCCCTTTACCGAGGGTGGAGTTCTGAAGAAAAGCACGCTGGGCCACCAGCACGTTATCCCCTATATTCGTTTTGGGTTTGATCACGGCGAAGCGGTCCAGTGATGCCGTGGCCGGAACCGACACCGGGCTTTCGATATTGACGACATTGAACACCCGTTGAAAGGCTTCCTTGCGATCTTCGACAAAATCCATGAAAATGCCCTGGGGCGGACTGCCGGCCGCAAAGTAGATGTAATTGTTCAGCTGGCTCAGGGGATAGCGGTACATGAAGTTGAAATCGCCCGGCTTACGCACCCATACGGTACCCGGATCGACATTCAGATGGCTGATTTCACCGGCCTGCACATAGGCGTAAGCACCGATGACACAGTCTCTCATGGTGGTCAGGTCCACCGTCGAAAACGGTCCCAGGTAACAGCCGTCGGAAGGCGATCCGTGGATGTTGGCATAGTGCGTGGAAACGGTATCGCGGATAAAAAATCGTTCCAGGGTCTCCGGATCATGGGAAAAGTTGTGGACCAGGGTCTTGATCAGAAAACTGTCATCGATCCGGATCTCTTCATCCTGGTCCACCGGGATATTGAACTCCTGGTATTGAAACAGGTCGCCCTTTTTTTTCAACTCGTCGCCGCGGATGTCGCTTTTGTAAAGCAGGGAGTTGGTCACCCGGCATCGCCCCAGAAAATAACTGCCGGAGAGGTTGGAATGTTTGAAGATCAGGTTCAGGGGATGGTGCGGGGTGATCCCGTAAAAGGCATAAAACTTGGTCATCTGTCCGGTTGGAACCAATTGGCTCACCACGGGATTGACATCAAATTCAAGCTCCCGGAGGTTGATGTTCACCCGCTGGATTATCCGATCGAAAAGTTTTTCAAGTTCTTTCATGCTGTTGCCCCGTCTGATAGTTTATTTTCTGAATCCTTCATGGCATGGAAGACCGCGGCAAACACATCCGCCAGCCGCAATACACCCACGATATCCTCGCCCCGGGTCACCAGCAACGACAGGTTTGAGCCAGCAGTCAGCTGATGCAGCGCCATGTCAACGGATGTGTTTTCATCCACGTACTCCCCCTCGGTGGGCTGCTGCATGAGTTCCGTGACGTTCAACTTCGCCGCCGCGGAATACACATCCAGGATCGGAGGAGAGTTTTTCAAGTATTCTTCCTGCTGAAGGGCGATGGCTTTGCGGGTGAACCCGAACTGGTTGAATTTTCTGATCTGTTCCAGATTGGCATCACTGGGTTCGAGGGCACAGAGAAAGTCCATCTGGCTGAGTTTTCCGATAACCCGCTTTTTGCTGTCCAGAATCAAAACGGCACGATGGGAGTAGCGGCTTTGCTGATACTTTTCCTGCGCTTTTTCCAATGCAAGCACCGCCTCATAGAGGGTGGCCCCTTCCGGAACGGTGGCGTATTCCGAAATCGGAACCATCAAGTCCTTGACGAAGAAGTTTTTCACTGAACGCCTCCCTGTTGTTATTTTTGTGATACCAACCGAAAAACGGACGGTTCGATCAATCCTCCGAAATGCCGGAAGGTTCGGCCCACCTGACGAAATATCGTCTGGCAGGCAAGCCTATCTTCGTTGGAATATCGGCTAACTACCATAAATGAAACATCAAATCAATCGCAACCTTTTGTTCATCTGATCGGTCAGGTTGGTCCGCTCCAGTTCCCTGTTGACCACCTTTTTCTGCTCTGGTTTGCGGAAGGGCAATGGTGCGCGCCGATCCGCCTTCACAGCAATAGATCCCTGGCGTAGCAGGCAGACCAATTACCGGCGGCACCAATCTCTTGATCTTGCCCCGCCCCTATGGTAGACAACCGCTGGCGTTCCTAATTTTACTTCCTTCCGCCCCATTCAAGGCGATTAAAACGGGTATCGATTCCCGATCGAATAATAACGAAGAGAGGAGGACCATATTGAAAACAAAACTGGTAAAAGACCTGATGGTGCCGTTGTCGGAATACGCGACGGTATCGGAAGACGCCACCCTCAGCGATGCTGTGGCAGCCTTGAAAAGGTCCCATGCGGACTTTGACCAGGAAAAATTTCGACACCGGGCGATTTTGATCATTGATGCTGACCAGCATGTCGTCGGCAAAGTCAATATGCACGCCATTTTGAAAGCGCTCGAACCCAAATATGATGACATGTTCTCCGACACGGGGCCCATGCACATGGGATTCACCCGCAAATACCAGAAAGCCATCTTCGAATCCATGAAGCTGTGGCAGGACCCGATGGATCAGATATGCCAGAAAGCAGCACAGATTAAAGTCAAGACCTTTATGGCCACGCCCAAAGAGAGCCAGATGATCGAACCGGATGCCCCCCTGGGCCAGGCCATTCATCAACTCGTCCTGGGCCACCATCAGTCCCTGCTGGTGACCAAAGATGACCACGTAGTCGGTGTGTTGAGGCTCACCGATGCGGTTGAGGTTGTCTGCGATGCCATTATTGCCTGTGCGTTATAACTGGAAACGACTTGAGTCCTGCAAGAATTATGTCTGTAATAGAGGAGAGTATAAATGAGTAGCGACGCAGCAGCGACCCCGGCACTCGGGCTTGGCTGGAAAAAATATCTGTTTATGGCCATCGGTATCATTCTGTTCGTCATTGTTTACTATTCGCCGCCCTGGCCGGCCGCCCTCGACCCCGAAGGAAAAGCCTTTGCCCTCTCACCGGAAGGAAAGGGCGCGTTGGCGGTGTTTCTGCTGGCCGCCACCTGGTGGGTCTTCGAGGTGGTGCCCATCGGCGTGACCAGCCTGACCATCGGCATTCTGCAGGTGCTTTTCTTTATCCGCCCGGCCAAGGATGCGTTCAAGGATTTCATGGACCCGAGCGTGCTGTTTATCTTCGGTTCCATCGTGGTCGGCCTGGTGTTTACCAAAACCGGACTGACCCGCCGGATCGCCTACAAGATGCTGGGCATCGTGGGTGAAAAAACCAGCATGATCTATCTGGGCTGTTTCGTCCTCACCGCTGCCCTGACCCACATCATGGCGCATACGGCAGTGGCGGCCACCATCTATCCGCTGCTGGTAGCCATCTACGCCATGTACGGTGAAGGGGACAAGCCGACCAAATTCGGCAAGGGCCTTTTTATCGGTATGGCCTACATTGCCGGCGCCGGTTCCATCGTCACCCTGCTGGGCGCGGCCCGCGGCGCCGTGGCCCTGGGCTTTTTCAACGAGGTCGCCGGAAAGACCGTGGGCTTCTTCGAACTGTCCTACTACATGGCGCCCATCGGCTGGCTGATGACCTTCCTCCTGTGGGGCTTTTTCATGGTGGTCATGAAACCGGAAAAAAAGACCATCCCCGGGCTGAGAGAAAAGGCCAAACGGCTGAGCGAGGAGATGGGACGCATCTCCAGAAGTGAAGTAATTGCCGCGGTCATCGTGGGGACCGCCATTCTGGTACTGGGCGTATCGGCCGTGATGAAATCCACCATGCCCGATTTCACACCGCCCCATAAGACCGCCGTATTGCTCACATCAACCGTTCTCTTCTTTGCCACCGGTCTTTTGGATATCAATGACCTGGAAGAGATTCCCTGGAACATCATCCTGTTGTTTGCCGGCGCCATGAGCATCGGTTTCTGTCTCTGGCAGACCGGCGCGGCCGAATGGATGGCCGTGAACTGGCTGACCATGTTCAAGGAATCCACCGGATTCGTCTTCGTGATGAGCATCGCCTTTTTCGTCATGATGATGACCAACTTCATCATGAACGTGGCAGCCATCGCCATCTCGCTGCCGGTGGCCCTGGTGATTGCCCCCTACTTGGGCGTATCCGGCGAGGTCATTCTGTTTGCCTCCCTGGTGGTGGCCGGCATGCCCTTCCTCCTGCTGGTGGGCGCCGCCCCCAATGCCATCGCCTACGACTCCAAGCAGTTCACCACCGGAGAATTTTTCCTTTGGGGAATACCGGCCAGTATTATTCTGATGGTGGTCACCGCATTTGCCGTCAAAGTGCTCTGGCCCATCATGGGCATGCCTATTTCGACCGGCGGCTGACAGGAATGACCGTCACCAAGAATCAATCCGACCAGCCCTGCCGCCATTGCCGGCAGGGCTGCGTTCCATTGACGCCCGCGGCCCGGTCTGGCGCGTTACCGATAAGAGGGAGGTAAGCCAATGAAAAAAATTTTTGTAAAGGACTTGATGATTCCCATCTCCAATTATGTGGCCGTAAAAAAAACCGACACGCTGGTCGATGTCCTCCAAGCCCTGGAATCGTCCCGGCAGGCCGACCAGCATGCCCATCGGGATGCCATCGTCGTAGATGAGGACGGTACATTTTTGGGCAAAGTCACCATGATCGACATTTTCAGAGCCCTGGAACCCAACTACAAGAAAATGACTGGCGGCAGTGGTGCCGGCACCCTGACCAACGCATTCGTCATGAAAGCGGTCAAGGAGTTCAACCTGTGGATGGAACCGGAGCAGACCATCTGCCAGCGCGGCAGCAAAAAAACCGTCGCCGAGGTCATGCATGCCCCCCAAAGCGTGGAATTCCTCCACGAGGACGACACGCTGGAAAAGGCGCTGAATCTCTACGTCATGGGCGTCCACCAGCCACTGATTGTCAAACGCGGTGAAGCCGTTACCGGCGTCCTGCGGTTCGGCGATATCTTCGAAGTGGTCAGAACAGCTCTGCTGCGCTGTAATATCGACGACTGACACCACCTGCCATCGGCGGTTCACCCCGGCGGGACGACATCTTGAAAGCGTGGATGAGGATCCGTCATCCACGCTTTTTTTCTCGCGGCCGGCATCCGCCCCCGTAACGGCTTCCCTTCCCTCAGCCATCAATTCTCCCTTGCCTTCATCACGTTCTGTGTTTACAGACTGTAAACTTGCCTGACACCCTGTGGCCCCGCCCCCTGGTTTCTGGACCTTTTCAAACCGGAAAATACCTCACCAAATCGATACATTACCTAACATACACCCATTTTTTTGGACATGGTATAAGTTTTGCCGTGCCTGATACGGGATCGTTTAAACCATTTCCCGATTGGGGCACCGGCAATCACGGATGAGAAAACTGACAATCGTGAAAGGGTGAAGCCCCCGGCAGCATCGGACCGGGAAGAAAGTACCGGAGGTGCTTGCCGTACATCGATCGACATTGCTCAGATATTGTTGAGAACAAAAAAATGACGCAGCCCTGACACCCCAACAGAAGGAGGGAAAAATGAAATTTTTGGAATGCATGAAACCCCTGGGATTGGCGCTGTCTTTTTTCCTGTTGATGATGGCACCGGGAGCCCTGGCGGCATCCCAACCGGTCGTCATCGGCCTCCAGGGGCCGATTACGGGACCGTGGGCCTACGAAGGTCAGATGGCCAGGCAATCTTGTGAAATTGCCGCCGCCCTCATTAATGAAAAAGGCGGCATCCTGGGAGGACGGAAGGTGGAAGTCCGCGTGATGGACGACGAAGGACAGCCAAAAAGCGGTGCCATGGCGGCCACCAAGCTCTGCGGCCAGCGGGACGTGGTCGCATCGGTGTCGACCTACGGTTCGTCCATCTGTGAAGCAGCCATGTCCATCTATGAGAAGAGAAAAAAAGTCAATATCGGATATGGGGTAACAGCGGTGAGGCTGACCCAGAAGGGGTTCAACTTCTTTTTCAGAACCTGTGGCCGCGACGATGCCCAGGGTAATTTTTTTGCCAAAGTGGCCGGGGAGCGGTTCAATGCCAGGAAAATCGCCATCATGCACGACAACACGGCGTTCGGGAAGGGCCTGGCCGAAGATGCCCGCAAAGGACTGGCCCCCCTCCTGGAGACCGGCAAGGCCGAGGTGGTCTATTTCGATGCCATCACCCCCGGCGAAAAGGATTTTCATGTCCCCCTGACCCAGTTGCGGGAAGTCCATCCGGACCTGTGGTATTTTACCGGCTACTATGCCGAGGCGGCGCTGCTGGTCACCCAGGCCCGTGAAATAGGTGTCACCTGTCCCTTTGTAGGCGGCAATGCGGCCATCAACGATGAGTTCGTGAAAATTGCCGGCCTGGATATCGCAAAAGGCTGCTTCATGACCAACGAGCCCCTGCCCCAGGATCTGCCCTCCACCGAGGCCAAGGAATTTTTGAAGGCATACAGGGACAAATACGGTGAAATCCCGTCCAGCCCCTGGCCGGTATACGCCGCGGATGCCCTGAATATCATCGCCCATGCCGTGGACAATTCGGGATCCACCGATTCGAAGATACTGGCAAACTACCTGCGCGACAAGGTCGATGCGGTACCGGGTGTTACCGGAAAAATCGGTTTCACGGCCCAGGGGGATCGTGAAGGCGTGCCCTTCTACCTCTATGTGGTGGATGCCAAAGGCCGGATCGTGATTGACGAATGATGCCCATTCATAAATGGGCAACCGGCAAGGCCGCGTCATGCCGGACGCGATAAGCCTGCCCCGGCAGGCAGTAAGCCGGGGGCACCCGCCAACAACGTGGATTCCGGCCGACGCCGGAATGACGGGCACGGTGGCTGTTTGATTATATCACCAATTAAAGACACGCGACCCGTGACCGCAACCCAAACGGAAGAAGAGAACCCATGCAAGTGATTGTCGAACAATTGATCAACGGATTGACCATCGGCGCCTTTTACGGGTTGATCGCACTGGGCTATTCCATGGTTTACGGGGTCCTCAAGCTGATCAATTTCGCCCACGGCGATTTTTTTGCACTGGGCTCCTACCTGGGGTACACCATGCTGGTGACGGCTTCCGCCCTGATCAGTTCCATGTTCGGGCTGTGGGGGGGTATCGCCGTCGCCACCGTGGTGGCCGCCCTCAGCCTGGCCCTGGTCGGCATGGCGGTCGAACGGGTCGCCTACCGTCCCATTTACGCATCCGGGCGCCTGCCGGCGGTGGTATCCGCCCTGGGGGCCTCCATCGTCATCCAAAACGCCATTATGCTCATCTGGGGGCCACGGTTCCAGGCCTATCCGGCCCGTCTGGTCCCCAATCTTCACCTTCACCTGTTGGGGATCCACATCACCCTCCTGCAGCTGGTCATTCTCACCAGTGCCTTCATCTTGATGGGAATCCTGTATTTCCTCATCCAGAAAACGACTTTCGGCGCCGCCGTGCGCGCATCGGCAATGGACCGGGATACGGCATCGCTCATGGGAATCAATTTCAACAAGGTGATATTCTTTGTTTTTACACTGGGCCCCGCACTGGGCGCCGTTACCGGTGTGATGGTCGGGATGTTCTATCGCCAGATCAACTTCACCATGGGATGGAATTACGGTCTCAAAGCCTTTACAGCCACCATCCTCGGCGGCATCGGCAATTTGCCGGGAGCCATGTTCGGCGGATTGATTCTCGGCATTCTGGAAATGATGGGCAGTGCTTACATTTCCACTGCATGGAAAGACGTATTTGTCTTTCTCATTCTCATTCTTGTACTCATTTTTCGTCCGACCGGTATTTTCGGAGAGAAGATCGCTGAAAAGGTATAATCCCATCTCAAAGGCATACCCATGGAATCAAACATACCGGAGTGGTCAGAAAAGTCTTGGTATTCAAAGAAACAGATCTTCATGGTTCTTGGCGCCGCCTTCCTGGCGTACCCCTTTTTGGTCAGCGACTACTACATCGACGCCGCCTTTTTCTTCGGAATTTATGCGTTGCTGGGACTGAGCCTGAACGTGGTTTTAGGTGAAGTCGGGCTGTTCGACCTGGGGCACGCCGGATTTTACGCCATCGGGGCCTATACAACCGCCATCCTGAACACCGTGTACGGGGTTCCCGTGCTGATTCTTCTGCCGGTCAGTGCACTGGCCGCCGCCTTGTTCGCCTACCTGGTCTGCTCGCCGATTATTCACCTCAAGGGGGATTATCTGTGCATCGTGACCATTGGAATGGGAGAAATCATCAGAATTTCGCTGCTCAACAACCCATTCGATCTGACCGGGGGCCCCAATGGCGTCTTCGGCATTGACTTTCCGGCCGTCGGCCCCCTCTTGGTGATCGACACCTCCCTGAAATTTTACTTTCTGGTCTGGATCATTGTCTTGCTCACCATCGTCGGGCTGACCCAGCTTCAGCACTCGCGGATCGGCCGCGCCTGGAATTATATCAGAGAAGATGAAATCGCCGCCGAGGCCTCCGGCGTCAATGTCCGTGCCTATAAATTGCTGGCGTTTGTGATCGGAGCGGCACTGGCCGGTGCGGCCGGCAACATCTATGCGGCCAAACTCATGATTGTTTCACCGGAAAGTTTCAGTTTCATGGAATCGTGCCTGCTTTTCTGCATTGTTCTCATCGGCGGCATGGGGTCCATTCCGGGAGTCCTGATCGGAGCGGCGGCCATCAGCCTGTTCCCGGAAATTTTTCGACCCTTTGCCATGTATCGAATGCTGATATTCGGCCTGGCGATGATCCTGATGATGATCTTTCGACCGGGGGGCATCTGGCCACGCAAACGAGGCGCCATTCAGAAAGCCCGCCGGGGTCATGCCGTGCAGGGTATGAAATTATCGCAAAAGGCAGCCCCGCATTCACACGGGTAACCTTTGAATCGAGCGGAAGCGATGAAAAAAGACAAAGCTGACATTGTACTGGAAACCAGGCAGGTCACCAAAAAATTCGGCGGGCTGACGGCTGTCGGAGAACTGGACATCAAGGTCCATAAGGGTGAAATCAGCAGCCTCATCGGCCCGAACGGTGCCGGAAAGACAACCGTCTTCAATGTGGTCACCGGTATATACCGTCCGGACGGCGGGAACGTGTATTTTAATGGCCGGATCATCGACGGAAAGAAGCCTCATGAAATCGTGGCCCTGGGAATCGCCAGGACGTTTCAGAACATCCGGCTGTTTCCGGACATGACCTGTCTGGAAAATATCATGGCCGGGCAGCATTGCCGCGCTTCATCCGGTATGTGGGCGTCCATATTCAAAACCCGTTGCCAGCGGCAGGAGGAAGAACGCATCCTGGCGGTGAGTGAAGACCGCCTTCGCCAGGTGGGCATGGCGCCCTTCAAGAACGAACTGGCCAAAAATGTGGCTTATGGTAACCAGCGCCTGCTGGAAATCGCGCGGGCTTTGGCGAGCAACCCGAGGCTGCTGGTTCTGGACGAGCCCAGCAGCGGCCTGAACCACAAGGAGACGGATGACCTGATCGCCTTTCTCAAAAGCCTGATTGCAGAGGATTTGACCCTGCTGATCATCGAACACGACATGAAAGTGGTCATGGACATATCCGATTGGGTGACCGTGGTGGACGAAGGCAGAAAGATCGCCGAAGGCCGTCCGGAAGCGATCTACAATGATCCGCTGGTCATTGAAGCCTACCTGGGCAAGGAAGAAGACGAAACGGTCACTCACACGGGAAATGAGAAATGACGACAGCCTTACTGCAAATTGAAGATCTGCGGATTGCCTACGGGTCCGTAGAGGCAATCAAGGGAATTTCTCTCTGTTTGAACGAAGGTGAAATCGTCACCGTGCTGGGCGCCAACGGCGCCGGTAAAAGCACACTTCTGCGGGCTATTTCCGGACTCAATATACCCAAATCCGGCCGGATCAACCATGGCGCCATGCTGCTCAACGGCATGCCGGCCCATGAGATCATGATGCGCGGCATTTCTCATTCTCCCGAGGGACGGCGGGTATTCGCAACGCTGACGGTCGAAGAAAATCTGAACCTGGGGGCCTATCTGCATCGACGTCAGAAGGAGAGAATCCGAAAATCCAAAGAACGCATTTTCGAGTTGTTTCCGATTCTGGTCAAACGTCGCAGACAACTCTCCGGCACCCTTTCCGGCGGTGAACAGCAAATGCTGGCCATCGGCCGCGCCCTGATGAGCGAGCCGAGCATACTTTTGCTGGACGAGCCTTCTCTGGGGCTGTCCCCGATTTTCGTTAAACTGATTTTCGATATTATCGAGGAAATCAATGCCCAGGGCGTTTCGATCCTCCTAGTCGAGCAAAACGCACGCAAAGCGCTGCGGGTGGCCGATCGCGGTTATGTCATAGAAACCGGCACCATCACCATCAGTGGCCCGGCGTCCGAACTCAGCGGCAACGAGAAGGTGCAGGCCGCCTATCTCGGTGGCGCGGCCCTCAAGCAAACCAACGCGCCTGCGCACCGTTAACGCAATCAATAAAAAATGGAACAACCGCCATGGAAACACATCGCATCACCCGGCATCCAATTCTGGAAATCCCCACCAAGCAGGAAATCTCGTTTACCTGGAACGGTCGGCCCCTCAAAGGCTTAGAAGGCGAAATGATCTCCTCGGCCCTGATTGCCAACGGGGTCCACATTTTCGGCCATCACCACAAGGACAACAGCCCCCAGGGCATTTTTTGCGCCAACGGGCAATGCTCCCAGTGTCTGGTCCTTGCCGACGGCACACCGGTCAAATCATGCATGACGCCGCTCAAACCGGGCATGACCGTGGAGAGTGTGGAAGGCCTGCCTACCCTTCCGGCTGACGACCGGGTGCCGCCGCTCAAGGACGTTGCCGTCGAATCGGTGGCGGTTCTCGTCATCGGCGGGGGACCGGCCGGATTGGCAGCCGCCAACGAACTGGGCCGGCATGGGGTCGACACCTTGATCGTTGACGACAAACATCGGCTGGGAGGCAAACTGGTCCTGCAGACCCACAAGTTTTTCGGATCGGTGGCCGACTCCTATGCCGGCACGCGCGGATTCCAGATCGGCCGGATCCTGGCCGAACAGATCGACCGGCACCGTTCGGTAAAAGTCTGGCTGGACACGACGGTGGTGGGCATCTTCGCGGACGGCATCGTCGGTGCGGTACAGGGCCGCACCTATCGCCTGATCAAGCCTGAAAAACTTCTGGTGGCCACAGGGGCAAGGGAAAAAATGCTCTCTTTTCCGGGCAATACCCTGCCCGGCGTCTATGGTGCCGGTGCCTTTCAGACCCTGGTCAACCGGGATCTGGTCAAGGCTTCGGAAAAGGTGTTGATCGTTGGCGGGGGCAACGTGGGCCTGATCGCCGGCTACCACGCCATCCAGGCCGGCATCGAGGTGGCCTGCCTGGTGGAGGCCCTGCCCCAGGTCGGCGGTTACAAGGTCCATGCCGACAAACTCAAGCGCCTGGGCGTGCCGATCTTCACCGGCCACACGGTGGTGGCGGCCCACGGCGGCGACCGGGTCGAATCGGTGACCATCGCCCAGTTGGACAAGGACTGGAAGATCACGCCCGGGACCCACAAGACCTTCGAGGTGGATACGGTACTCATCGCCGTGGGCCTGGCCGAGGTCAACGAATTCTACAACAAGGCCGCACAGTGGGGCATGGACGTGTATGCCGCCGGCGACGCCCAGGAGATCGCCGAAGCATCGGCGGCCATGTTCACCGGCAAGATCGAAGGCCTCAGAATCGCCCGCGCACTGGGCCTTGACGTGGGGGAAATTCCCACGGAATGGGACGAGAAAGCCGCCATCCTGAAGGCCAAGCCGGGCCCGCCCGTCGCGCGGGAAAAACCGACGGAGGAAGAAGGCATCTTCCCGGTATTCCACTGCTTCCAGGAAGTGCCCTGCAACCCCTGCACCTCGGTTTGCAAGGCCGGCATCGTCCGAACGGTGGACGACAGGATCACCGGGTTGCCCTATGTCACCGACCGCTCCGCCTGCACGGGATGCGGCAGCTGCGTGGCGGTCTGCCCCGGGCTGGCGATCACCCTTGTCGATTACCGCAAAGATCCGAACCATCCAACGGTAACCCTGCCCTACGAGGTCTGGCGGGAAAAGGTCGAAGTCGGCCAGCGGGTGCCGGTAACCGACGAAGACGGGGCCGTTCTGGGCTACTTCCAGGTCAAAAAGGTGCGGGTCAAGAAAAAGTACCCCCGCACCCTGCTGGTCCAGGTGGAGATGGACAAGGCCGTGGCCAAGCAGGCGGTGGGGATCTGGGTGCAGGAAAAACAGATCGAACCTTCGGACATCTACGAAAAGGAGCCGCTGCCGGATGAAGCCGTGATCTGCCGCTGCGAACGGGTGACGGCCGGTGAGATCCGCGAGAAAATCAGCGGCGGCCTGCGCGACATGAACCAGTTGAAGGCCATTACCCGCGCCGGGATGGGCGCCTGCGGCTCCAAGACCTGCCGGCCCATGATCTGGCGAATCTTCCAGGAAGAGGGCATCGATCTGGAGGAAGTGACCGACCGCGTCGATCGGCCGCTGTTCGTGGAAGTGCCCATCGGCTGCCTGGCCGGAGGAACAGAGGGGGAGGAAAGCCATGAATGATTACGACGTCATCGTTGTCGGAGCCGGCTCCATCGGTGTTCCGGTGGCCATGGCCCTGGGAGAAAAAGGCATCCGCACCGCGGTACTGGACTGGCGGCCGTCGCCGGGCCAGGGCCAGAACAAGCACGCCATCGGCGGTATCCGGGCAACCCACTCCGACCCGGCCAAAATCCTGACCAGCCTCCGGTCCCTCGAGGTTTTCTCCACCTGGCAGGAGCGCTACGGGGACAATATCGAATGGCTCAAGGGGGGATACACCTTTCCGGCCTACCGCGAAACCGAAGCCGATGCGTTGAAAAAAATTTTGCCGATCCAGCAAAAATACGGCATGAACGTCGACTTCCACGGCCCGGAAAAAATCATGGCCGTCGTGCCCGGCATCAACCCCGACTGCCTGCTGGGCGGCACCGACTCCCCGGATGACGGCTCGGCCTCGCCGCTGTTGGCCATCAACGCCTTTTACCGGCGGGCCCTGTCCCTGGGCGTGACCTTCCTTTTCAAGGAAAAGGCAGCGCGCATCATGGCCGCCGGCGGTCAGGTGATCGGGGTGGCCACGGAACACACCCAGTACACCGCCCCGGTGGTGGTGGACGCCGCCGGGCCCCGTTCCCGGGAACTTTGCACCAGCGTCGATGTGGAGATTCCCGTATATCCCGACAGCCATGAAGGGGCCATCACCGAACCGGTGCAGCCGTTTTTTACCACCATGGTGGTGGATCTGCGGCCCGCGCCGGGATCGAAGAACTACTACTTTTACCAGAACAGGCACGGCCAGGTGGTGTTCTGCATCACGCCGGACCCGCCCATCGTGGGCACGGACATGCGCGAAACATCGGTATTTCTTCCCCAGGTCTGTTCCCGGATGGTCAACCTGCTGCCGCGGCTGAAAAACCTGCGGGTGCGAAGGGTCTGGCGGGGGCTCTATCCCATGACGCCGGACGGATCGCCCATCGTTGGCTGGAATCGGGCCGTCAAAGGGCTTTTGCACGCCACCGGCATGTGCGGCCAGGGCTTCATGCTGGGGCCGGGGGTCGGCGAAGTCGTGGCCCGCATGGTCTCCCATGAGACGACGGACGATGACCATGTGATTCTGGCGGGATTTTCACCCTACCGGGATTTCGGTGGCGACGAAGCCCTGAAGTAGCCGGCCGTCTGAGCGAGACTCACGACACACCGAGCCCTTCAAAGGAGGAAATAATGACGTCCTTCAATTTGCAGCGTCTCACCGGCATCGATTATAAACCGCCGGTCCCAGAAAAAGGCTACACCAATCATACCCTGCATATCGACCTTTCGAAACCAACCATCGGCATCCGACCGGTAACCGAAAAAATGAAACAGGTGTTCATCGGCGGCAAAGGCTTCGACCTCTGGCTGCTCTGGCAGGCGGTCAGCGGAAAAACCCGCTGGAACGATCCCGAAAACGCCGTCTGCATCGCCTCCGGCCCCATGGGCGGCACCCCGGCCTATCCGGGTTCCGGCAAAAGCATCGTGACATCCATCTCCCCGACCACCGGCTCAGTGATGGACGCCAATGTGGGCGGATATTTCGGACCCTATCTGAAGTTCTCCGGTTTCGACGCCCTGTCGGTCCAGGGCAAGGCGGCCGGCGATCTGGTAATTTTCATCGACGGCATCGACGGCAGGATCGAAATCTACGCCGCCGAGGGGCTGCCATCCGACGGTTATGCGCTGACGGCGGCCCTGACCGACCATTTCGGACAGGGCAACCCGCGCAGCATCTCCGTGGTTAGCAGCGGCCCCGGCGCCCGGCACACCCTCCTCGGGTGCCTGAATTTTTCCTGGTACGATGCCGGCCGCCGGTTAAGCCGCTACAAGCAGGCCGGGCGCGGGGGCATCGGTACGGTATTCGCCGACAAGGGCCTCAAGGCCATCGTGGCCCGCTGCGGACCGGTCTCCATGGATTCCAACAAACCGGCGGACAAGGCCGCCCTGAAAACCGTGGCCCGGGCCCATGCCAAGGAGATCAAGGCCCTGGACCCCAAGCAGAACGAGATGGCCCGCATCGGCACCACCCACCTGGTGCCGATCATGAACGACCACGACTGCCTGCCGGTGTGCAACTACCGCTACGGGCAGGATCCGCGGGCCAACCTCATCGGCCGGGAGGTCTATCAGCATCTGTTCGATCCGGGCTATGACGGCTGCTGGATGGGCTGCACCGTGGCCTGCGCACACGGGGTCAAAAATTTCATTCCCTTCACCGGCCCCTACCAGGGCCGCCGGGTCTTCGTGGACGGACCGGAATACGAAACCATTGCCGGCTGCGGATCCAACCTGGGCATTTTCGACCCCTTCACCATCCTGGAAATCAATTTCTATTGCGACGCCTACGGGCTGGACACCATCAGCGTGGGCACCGGCATTGCCTTCGTCATGGAGTGCTTCGAACTGGGGCTGATCACTGCCGACCACACCGGCGGCCTGGACCTTTGCTTCGGCAACCGGATCAACGCCCTGGAACTGGTTCACCAGATGGCCCGCGGAGAAGGCTTCGGCCGAATCGTCGGCCAGGGCATCCGACGCATGAAGCGCATCTTCGCCGAACAATTCGGCGCCGATGCCGCCATGCTTCAGGACATCGGCATGGAAGCCAAAGGGCTGGAATTCTCCGAATACATGACCAAGGAATCCCTGGCCCAGCAGGGCGGCTACGGCCTGACCCTCAAGGGGCCCCAGCACGACGAGGCGTGGCTGATCTTTCTGGACATGGTCCACAACTTCATGCCCAGCTTCGAACAAAAAGCCGAAGCGCTGCACTGGTTCCCCATGTTCCGCACCTGGTTCGGCCTGTGCGGCTTGTGCAAACTGCCCTGGAACGACATCGTTCCCGAAGACAACAAGGACACCATGGAGCCGGCCAAGGTCATGAAGCACGTGGTCTGGTACGCCGACTACTTCACGGCGGTCACCGGCCGCCAGGCAGCCCCCGAGGACCTGATCACCATGAGCGAGGCGGTCTACAACTTTCAGCGGATCTTCAACCTCAAGATGGGTTTCGGCCGGCGCAAACACGATGACATCCCCTACCGGGCCGTGGGGCCGGTCACCGAAGACGAATACCTTTCCCGCCGGGAGCGCTACGATACCCAGTTGGTCGAGATCCACAAGGTGGATATCGCCGGCATGCGAACGGCCGACAAGGTGGCCCTGCTGCGCAAGTTCCGGGAAGAGAAGTACGAGAAACTCAAGGACGCGGTGTACAAGCGCCGAGGCTGGACGCCCGACGGCATTCCCACGCTGGCCACCGTCAAACGTTTAGGCATTGATTTCCCTGGAGTGCTGGCACTGCTCGAGGCCCACGGTGTCTGTAACTGATAGACACGAAAACAAGAAAACAGATATTCTGGTGTGCGGGCATCCTTGGATAAACAGAAGATGACCCCGTGCCGACCTCCCTTCCCGCCGGAAGCCCAACCCCCTTTTACACCTTGGTAAAAGATCCGACAGCCACCAGTAAAAGCGGGTGTTCAGCCGCCGCTTAACCACACCTTAACATTTTGTTTTTTTATTGTTTTTTAAACAATTCCACCCTCGTTTCAACATGGCATAGGCATTGCTCAACGGTTTCTTATGGAGGGAATGCATCAACCCAAGCCCTGGGCAACGACATAGAAAGGAGCACCCCATGACGCAGACGATGAAAATCATGGCCGCTGTCGATTTATCCGACTATTCAACATCGATCATCCGCTACAGTTGCTGGCTGGCCGCGCGGCTGGACGCGGAACTGGTGATGGTCAATGTGGTCAACCAGCGGGACATCGACATGGTTGGGCGTGCCATGGCCGGTTACGAATCGTTTTCTTTCCCCGATTACATCACCGAACTGGAGCAGGAACGCAAAACGCGGATGAAAGACCTCTTCGAAGGAATTTCCAACGGGACGATCAACTGCAAGTATCTGGTTCAGACCGGCATCCCCTACCGGGAACTGCTCGCGGTCATCGAAACTGAAAAACCGCAGTTGATGGTGGTCGGCACCAAGGGTCGAAGCAATCTGGCCGATGTGGTTGTGGGTTCAACGGCACGCAAACTGTACCGCCGGATCCCCATACCGCTGGTCACCATCCCGTCAACATACAAGGAACTGCCCTGAGGCGGCAACAAGAAGGCATTCATTTTTCCGCGCTCCTGGTATTTCCGGGGAAGAAAAAAGGAGGAAAGACATGCTGATCAGACACTGGATGAGCAAACCGGTTATTTCCATTGAAAAAAATGATTCCATGCATCGGGCCAGCCGCCTGATGAAGGAAAACCACATCAGGCGACTGCCTGTGGTCGACAAGGATACCCTGTGCGGGATTGTCAGTGACCGCGACTTGAAGCGGGCATCCGCTTCGGATGCCACCAGCCTGGATGTACACGAACTGCTATATCTGCTTTCAAAGATAAAAATATCTGAAATAATGACAAAAAATGTCATTACGGTGCACCAGAACTGGACCGTGGAAGAGGCGGCGGACGTCATGCTCGAACGGAAAATTTCCGGGGTCCCCGTGGTAGATGATGACGATCGCCTCTGCGGGGTCGTCACCCAGACAGACATGTTCAAGGCCACCTTGTACATTACCGGCTTGAAAAAAAGAGGGTTCCACCTGGCCTTTGTCCTGGAGGACACGCCCGGATCGATCATGGAAATCGTCAATGTGGTGCGACAATTCGGCGGCCGGATGGCCAGCATTCTTTCCACCTACGAACGGGCCCCCAAGGGATACCGGAATGTCTACCTTCGATTCTACGACGTTTCCAGGGATCGGATCGATGAAATGCTCAAAATACTGAGGGAAAAGGCCAAACTGCGGTACCTGGTGGACCACCGCGAAAACCGGCGCACCCTTTTCGACAACTATTGATACGGTCGAGCGATCGACCACGGGAGGAAAATCTATGGCACCCAGGCAAAAACGGCTTCTACTGGCTGTGGACGGATCCGAACGGGCCCTGCAGACCGTTCGCTATGCGGGTGAAGAAGCGGCCTTCAGCGGCATGAAAATCGTTCTGTTTCACGTGTTCAACAGTATTCCGGACGCGTATTACGACCTCGAAAAGGAACCCAAAAGCGTCAAGGTGGTCCGCCACGTGCGCAGTTGGGAAGCGCAGCAGAAAAAAGACATACGTGCGTATATGGACAGGGCCAGCCAGATGCTGGTGGATGCCGGCCATGCCGAACCGGCGGTGGAGGTTAAAATCCAGAACCGCAAAAAAGGCGTGGCCCGGGATATCATCATCGAGGCTCAAAAAGGCTATGATGCCGTGCTGATCCGCCGCCGTGGCGCCACCGCCCTGAAAAACATCATCGTGGGCAGTGTGACCAACAAACTGCTCGAGAAGCTCTCCTTCATTCCGGTGCTCATCGCCGGCAGAAAGCCGGTCAACAAAAAGGTGCTGATTGCGGTGGATGGTTCTCCGTGTGCCGCCCGGGCGGTGCGATTCGTAGCCGATATCCTGGGACCCGCCGGTGACTACACGGCACGGCTGGTTCACGTGGTTCGCGGCAGCGCGTCTACGGACCTGGACCTGTTCAAAGAAAACGGCATCCCCGGCAGCGCAGCCGTCTTCTCAGAGGCCATCAAGGTGCTGACCGCCGCCGGATTCGATAGCCAAAACATCTCGACCAAAACCATTTCCGGGGTGATGAGCCGTGCCGGTGCCATCGTCAAAGCCGGCGAGCAGGGTGACTGGGGCACGATTGTGGTGGGCCGGCGGGGATTGTCCAGCGTCGGTGATTTTTTCATGGGCCGGGTCAGCAACAAGGTGGTTCATGCCGGCCGCATGGATACGGTGTGGATTGTGACCTGATCGTTCACGGTTCGCGGTTCACGAATAAAAAAAAACCCCATACACGCTGTCAATTTTAAAAGATTAAGGAAAACCATGGGTATTGACCGTCTGGACAACCTCTTTCATCCCGAATCCATTGCTGTTGTGGGGGCGTCCGAGCGACCGGGATCCGTGGGGCGTGCGGTGATGAACAATCTGATCGAAGCCGGCTATGAAGGCCGGATCTATCCGGTCAACCCCAGCTATCCGGCGGTCATGGGGAAAAAAACCTTCCCCGCGTTGAACCGTATCGGGGAACCGGTGGATCTGGTCGTGGTCGCCACCCCCATGCAGACCGTACCGCCGATCATCTCCGACGCCATCCGGGCCGGGGCGGCCGGTGCCGTGATCATCTCCTCCGGCGGCAAAGAAACCGGACATGCGGGCCGGCAGCTGGAGGCGAAAATCCGGGATCGGGCCGCAGGGACCGGTTTGCGGATTATCGGCCCCAATTGCCTGGGCATCATGTGCGGCGCGTCCCGACTGAATGCCAGTTTTGCCGCCCGCATGCCCCTGGACGGCAAGCTGGCGTTTGTTTCGCAAAGCGGTGCCATCTGCACGGCCATCCTGGATTCTTCCGTAAAAGAGCGCATCGGCTTCAGTTATTTCATCAGCCTGGGCTCCATGCTGGACGTGGATTTTGGCGATATCATCGATTTTCTGGGCGCGGACCCGAAGGTGGGCAGCATTGTCATGTACGTGGAAAGCCTGATCCGCCACCGCAATTTCATGAGTGCGGCCCGGGCGGTGGGGCGGGTTAAACCCATCATTGCCCTCAAGGCAGGCAGAACCGGAGCCGGCGCATCGGCAGCGGCGTCCCATACCGGCGCCATGGCCGGTGAAGATGCGGTATACGATGCGGCCTTCCAGCGGGCCGGTATCGTCCGGGTGAAAACCTTCGAGGAACTTTTCGATGCGGCAGAAATCCTTTCTCGCAAGGGCCGCTACCGGGGAGCGGGCCTGGCCATTGTGACCAATGCCGGAGGGCCCGGCGTCATGGCTGCGGACGCGCTTTCCGACTACGGGGTCGAGCCGGCAGCCCTGTCACCGGAAACCATGGAAGCGCTCGATGCTGTGCTGCCCGACCATTGGAGCCACGGGAACCCCGTGGATATGCTGGGCGATGCCACTTCCGAACGATACGCGGCAGCCGTGTCGATCCTCTCCCGGGCCAGGGAGGTACAGGCCCTGCTGGTCATGCTGGCGCCCCAGGCGATTACCGATCCCGCCGCCGTGGCCCGTACCCTTTGCGACCTGCGCGACGATACCACCAAGCCGATCATCACCTCGTGGCTGGGCGGCATGGATGTGGATATCGGCCGGGAAATCCTGAACCAGGCCGGCATCGCCACTTTCGATACGCCCGAAAGGGCCGTGCGCGCATTCATGAACCTGCACCGCCATGCCCGTGGGATCGAAATCCTCCAGCAGATCCCGCCGCGCCTGTCCACCCGCATCCGGGTGGATCGGGCCGCCGCCGGGCGGTTTATCGACGACCACACGACCTCGCCCCGCAACCTGCTCTCCGAAACGGAGTCCAAATTCCTGCTGGCCACTTATGGTATCCCCGTCAATCCCACAGCGGTCGCGGTTTCACCAGATGAAGCCACCGCTCTGGCAGAGCAATTCGGGTATCCCGTGGCCATGAAAATTCTTTCCAGGGACATTTCCCACAAAAGCGACGCCGGCGGCGTGCGACTGGACCTTACCACCCGTGATGCCGTTGAAACGGCCTGGGCCGACCTGATGGACAACATCCGCAGGGCCTTCCCCGACGCGGCCGTTGACGGGGTGACCGTCCAACCCATGATCGCCAAACCGGATTGCGAATTGATCCTTGGGGCCAAAACCGATCCGGACTTCGGCCCGGTGATTCTGTTCGGTATGGGAGGCGTCCTGGCCGAACTGCTCGACGACAGCGCCATCGCCCTGCCCCCCTTGAATCGCCTGCTGGCCTCCCGGCTCATGGAGGGCACCCGTGTCGACCGGCTGCTCAGGGGATACCGGAACCTTCCGCCGGCCGATCGGGAACGGATGGAAGAAATCCTGATCCGCCTGGCTCAGCTGGTCACCGATTTTCCCCAGATTGCCGAGCTGGACATCAACCCGATGGTGATCCACGGGGGGCAGCCGATCGCCGTGGATGCCCGGTTCGTTCTCACCCCCTCATCCTGCCCTGCCCCGCTGCATCTGGCCGTCAGTCCCTATCCGGCACAGTATGAATCCCGGGTGCAACTTCCGGACACCGGAGAACTGCTGATCCGCCCCACCCGCCCTGAAGACGCGCCGTTACTCCAGGGACTGTTCGACACGCTGTCCCCCCAGAGTGTCTACTACCGCTTCTTTTCTCCTATGAAACAGCTTTCCCACACCATGCTGGCCCGATTTACCCAGATCGACTACGACCGGGAGATCGCCCTCGTGGCCATCCAGGAATCCGGGGACTCTGAAAGAATGCTGGGGGCAGCCCGCGTCATCCTGCAGCATAACCTCAGGGATGCGGAATTTGCCGTCCTGGTGGGGGACCCTTGGCACGGCCGGGGGATTGGCGCCCATCTTCTCACCACCTGCCTCGACATCGCCAGAGAACGCGGGATCAGGTCCATATGGGGAACGGTGCTGTCAGAGAACAAAGGCATGCTGGCATTGGGACGAAAGCTCGGCTTTACCATCAAGCGCTCCGATTCAGCCGGAGAGTTCGACCTGTACCTGGACATGACCCGGTCACCGCCGGCAGGATCTTCTATCGCCTGACCGGAAGCGCCGGAAGGAATGCTTGTCCTCACTGTGTCAACAACCGGCAGCAGTGAGGTGGCATATATTCCTCAAACTCAATCACGTAGACGAAAGGTAAGATAATGAGAAGAAAAAAATCCTATGCGATGGCAGTGACGGGCCTGGTTCTTCTTTTGGCCCTTGTCGGGTGCTCGGACACCTTGAGCCGGTCCTTTTACACGCATCATCCCCGATCGGTTCAGGACGTGGAATCGGTTTGGGGGGCACCGGTTGACATTACCCGGCTGGACGACGGCATCGAAAAGCGCACCTACCTGATTCAAAGTACCGATTTCGATCTCAAATACCGCTATTTTCTGATCCGGGACGGCCGGGTGCTGGCCAGCGGCATCACGGATACCGGCAAGACCGTTCCTCCGGGGATCCACCGGAAAACCGTCGCCTTTGTCGCCAGCGACCTGAGCAAAGCTTTTTACGAACGGCATCAGACACCGGTCGCCCACCTGGAACAGACATGGGGCAAGCCGATGCGCGTGCAGGACGCGGATGACGGCACCCAGTACCGGGTTTATGAAATCCATGACCCATACTCGGACTTCAGGTTCCGTAAATTCATCGTCAGGGACGGCTTGGTCGTCGCCAGCCGTATCAGCCCCGAACCCGGATTTGAAGCCGAATCCGGGCAAAGCGCGGTCAATAGGGTTGAAATCAATGAAATCAGCCATCGGTACTATCAGCGTCACCCCATGTCGCTTGAAGCCGTGGAGACCACGTGGGGTGAGCCCGTAGACATCCAGAAGACGGAGGATGGTCTGGAAAAACGGACCTACAAACTCAATATGCCGTCCGATGCGGCATTTGCGTTTCGTTTTTTCATCGTTGACGAAGGCATGGTCGTCTCAAGCGGGGTCAGTGATACGCTGGATGTAACCGCCAACTGATGCCGGCCTGCAAAGATGACTTTGATTTTTTCCGCACCGCTGGAAAACTGAAGAACGATTGGGTCCCAATAATGGGAGAACCGGCATGGACAAAGCCTATATAATCCTCATCGCCGACCGGAATCCGCACATCAGGGAATTCCTCAGGCGTGAACTGGACGCTTTCGGATGCACGGTCCGACTGGTCGAAAACGGCAAAGAGCTGCTGGAACAGGTTTACAGTCAAAAGCGGGTCGATTTGCTGATTTTCGATCCGGATATTCCAGGCATGGAGCCCATCGACATCTTCAGAAAAATTCTGGACCGGGTTCCCCAGTTGCCGGTGGTGCTCTACTGTGTTCGCGGAACCGAGAACATCGGTGACTTCACCGGGGGCAATGTCCGCCTGGTAGAAAAAAACGGCCAAAGCATCGAGGTCCTCAAAAAAACCATACAAACCATCCTTTCAGGTGCCCCGGGCAGCCCGGGCGCTGCAAACGCCTGAGGGCTTCAGCGCCGCGGCAGCAGGGGGAGGCCGAGGTTTTTACGGATAGCCCCCGGAAACGAAGGCGATGCCGCGCCCGGGCGTTCCCGTAGGTATAAAAAGGACCCTTTTGTGCGCGTATCGGCGTGCATTTACATCCTGTAAAAAATGCCGACAGACCGGATCAGGCAACGGCGCCTCCGGGCACCTGTAACACCTCGTTTATACTCTGTTTCATTGCGATGCCCAATGAAGGTGACCTTGGCATCCGCCTTGCTCTATACAAAACAACCTCAACAGAAAGTATTCCCGGATGGAGAAATCTCCATATACCAGTGTCAGGCGATTCATCCTGGCCATCATGATCCTGGTTCCGATCATCCCTTTCCTGCTGGCCCTGGGAATTGGGAACCATTCGTTTTCCCGTTCCATCGAAGACAGCACCATTTCCGCCATGAAGCGGATCGCAGCGGATCACCGCCAGATGATCGAGTCTTTTTTGAGTGAACGTACAAACGATCTGGAACTGATCGTCAACACCAACAGTTTCGACGAACTGGTCAAGCCGGAACGGCTGTCGTCCATATTCCGGCAGCTTCAGCTCACATCCAGCGCATTTGTCGATCTGGGCATTTTCGATGCCGCCGGTGTCCACGTGGCCTATCACGGCCCTTACAATCTCACCGGCAAACTGTACCGGGACACCGCCTGGTTCCGGCAGACCATTGAAAAGGGCATCTACATCAGCGATGTCTTTTTAGGCTATCGCAACATTCCTCACTTTATCATCGCCGTCGCCAAGCGGAAAAATGACAACCCCTGGGTGATCCGGGCCACGGTGGATTCCCTGCGTTTCAACACCCTGGTGCGCCAGATCCGCATCGGGAAAACCGGCGAAGCCTACCTGCTCAACCGGAACGGCGTCCTTCAAACCGATCGACGCAGCGGCGGGGACCTGATGGAGACGCCCCGCGAACAGATTCCCAGTCCGTTGAACGGACAGGAAATCCACACGTTCATCCACCAACAGGGAGACCAGGAGCCCTTCCTGTATGCCACCACCTGGCTGAAAGACCAGAACTGGATGCTGGTGGTCCGGCAGGAAGAAACAGACGCGTTCATGGCCCTGCAAAATGCCCGCATGCCGATCCTGTTCATCTGTATGATCGGCGGCGGCTGCATCATTGCAGCCGCCTTTACCCTCACCGGGGCCATCGTCCGAAAAATGGAACAGACCGATGCAGAAAAAGCCCTTTTGAACCAGCAGCTCATCGGCGCATCCCGTTTGGCTGAACTAGGTGAGATGGCTGCCGGGTTCGCCCATGAAATCAACAATCCGCTTCAGATCATCAGCACGGAATTGTCATTGATCCGCACCCTTCGCGCAGAAATGCTCGAATCCGGCCAACTCCAACCCGGCGAGCCGGACGACGAGGTCTCCGACAGCATCGACCAGATCAAACTGCAGATCGACCGTTGCGCCAGGATCACCGCCGCCATCCTCAAATTCGGACGTCAAAACGAATCCCGGCCCGAGGAGCTGGACCTTACGACCGTCATCCCTGAAATCATGGAGATGGTGCACAAAAAGGCCGAGGTGCATGGCATCCGGATGGAAGGCCGTCTGCCCGAAGGGCCGATCAGGGTGCTCGCCGATGCATCCCGTCTCCAGCAGGTATTGCTGAACCTGCTGAACAACGCCATTGATGCCATTATCGAGCAGCGGGGAAGCACCGGAGGCGCCATCACCCTGGACCTTTTCACCGGAAACAACGGCTCGGCAACCATCGATGTGAGCGATAACGGCACCGGTATCTCGCCGGAGAACATAAAGAAGATTTTTTCCCCGTTCTTCACCACCAAACCGGTGGGCAAGGGGACAGGGCTCGGACTTTCCGTCTGTTACGGCATTGTCCAGCAGATGGGTGGACAAATGGCGGTGGAAAGTACCGCGGACAAAGGCGCCACATTTTCCATCGTGCTGCCGACGTCGGACGCTGGTGCATGATTGAGTGCCCATTTCAACCGGTTGAGAGCAACACATCGGCCTAACAGGAGTTAACAAACATGGAAAAACCAAAAATGATGCTGGTGGACGATGAGGAACGGTTCCTCTCCACGACCCGGAAACTGCTTGAAAGAAAAGCCTTTGACGTATTGACGGCGTCCAGCGGCGCGCAAGCCCTCGAGATGCTGCGGACGCATCCGGTGCACGTGGTGATTCTGGATGTCAAGATGCCGGGCATGGATGGTGTCGCCACCCTGCGTGAAATCAAGCGGCAGTTTCCCATGGTGGAGGTCATCATGCTCACGGGCCACGCCACGGTGGAATCGGCGATTGAAGGCCTGAAATCGGGCGCAGTGGACTACCTGATGAAACCGGCGAACCTGGAGGATATCATCGAAAAAGCCACCGACGCCTTCAACCGGCGGGTGGATATCGAAGAAAAAATCCGCGTGGCGCGCATGCGCGGTCTGATGAAGTCTCCCCGCGAAATGCTCAAAAATGCCTGATGGACGGGCGGTCGACATGTTTACCCCAGGGTTGCAACCGACCCGGCGACACAACGCCGCGGCGGCGTGGGTGAAGCCGTAACCCTTAACGTCGACCCCTCGTCGATCAAGGCGATGACATGCTCAGGCGATTTTCAACCGCCTGCCCGGCGGCAGGCGATTAACAAGGGGTTTTCCAATGGCTAAAAAGGTAAAAAAAGTCACCGGATACGACAAATACGTTGACTGGAAGATGTTCAGCATCCCCGTCGTGCTCTTCTTTTTGCTGCTTCTGATGCCCACGCCCTACGGGATGAAAGATGTGGGCACCGAATACAACGTCGGCCCGAAGGCCGTGGTCGAACACATTACCCGGGCGCTTTTCGACACCTCCAGTGAGGATGCCCTGCAGTGGCAGCTGCTGACGGCACAGATTATGGAGAACAACCTCAACAAGGGCGCCCTGTCCCGTGGCCGCTACCTCAAGCGGGACATCAAATGGTGCGGTCAGAACAAAATTGACGCCGACCCGGCCAATTTTAAGCAGGCTCACGAATTCATCGACACCCGGATCAGCGACGAGGCCTACCTGTCCCTGATGCAGGCAGCCCTGACCCTCCGCAAGGAGGGGCTGAAGTATGAAAATCTCTCCGCGGCGGACAGGGCCAGGGCCGACAAAGGCGCCTGGCACATCAAGGTGGCTATTGCCATGGGCGTGTTCGTGGTGCTGTGCTTTCTCACCGAATGCATCCCGCTGCCCGGCGTGTCGTTCTGTATCGGACTGATTCTGGTTTTCACCGGGGTGACGTCGCGCAAACAGGTGGCCATGCTCTACTGGGATGACGCCTGCTGGTTCATCATGGGCAGCCTCATGTTTGCCGCCGCCTTCGTCAAAACCGGCGTGGACAAGCGCGTGTGCCTGATGATGTTCAGGAAACTGGCGGTTCCCAACGTGCGATGGATCACGCTTATTTTTTTCATCATCATCTCCCCGCTGGCGGCCTTTATTTCCGACCATGCCCTGGCGGCCATGTTCCTGCCCATCGGGATGCTCCTTTATCAGAACAGCCTGACCAAAGAGGTCCCCGAAGACCCCGAACTGGGTAAAATGATGATGATCGCCATCGCCATGGCCTGCAATATCGGCGGACCCGGCGCCCCTTCGGGCGGCGCCCGAAACGTGATCATGATGACCTATCTGGCCGACATGTTCGGCATGGACATCGGCTATTTTCAGTGGATCACCTATTGCTTCCCCTTCCTGTTCATCATGATCCCGGTGACCTGGCTGACGGTCAACTGGCGGTTCAAGCCCACCATCACCTCCCTGGCGCCGGCCATGAACCACCTTCAGAAGGAAATCGGACGCATGGGCCCCTGGAATCGAAAGCAGATCGTCGCCCTGGTGATATTCCTGATCATGGTTTTCGGCTGGTTCACGGAAAAAGAGTTCTATAATATGGGGATCTACCCGGTACGCCTGGGGATCGGTGTGATCGCCGTGGCCGGCGCGGTGGCCTATCTGCTGGCCGGCATCGTCAACTGGCGCGACTACCAGGAGAAGGTGGACTGGGGAGTCGTCTGGCTCTATGCCGGGGCGATCATCTTCGGCCGGACCCTGGACAGCACCGGGGCGGCGTACTGGCTGGCCCGCAGCGCCATCGACGCACTGGCGCCGCTGGGAATGGATGCCGGCCTGCCGCTGATGGCAACCAGCAACGGGTTGACGGCCATCCTCACCAACCTCATGGCCGATGGCCCGGCCGCCGCTGCGGTGGGCCCCATCGCCCTGAACATGGCCGGCCTGGTGCACCCGGGCACCACCTTCCTGCCATTTATGGCCATGGCCACCGCCATGGCCTCGTCATTCGCCTACTGCCTGATCATCGGGACGCCGCCCAATGCCATCGTCTATGCCAGTGGTTATCTGGAGCCCAAAGATTATCTGCGAGTCGGATTGCCCGTCTGGTTGATGGCCAATGTCACCCTGCTGGTCATGACCGGCGCCTACTGGATTTTCAGGGGATTCAGCGAACTGCCCGGGTTTTAAACGCTGACGGTCAGGAGGCATCAAATGAAAAATGAAACGGTTGAACCACGGTCTCCCGAACCGAAACGGATCCTACGGGGAAGCCGGCTGTGGTTTTCAAAAGAGGCGGAAAGGCGGTTTTACTTCATCCTGACGATGATCATGCTGGTCATCGGCATTCTCTACAAAACGGGAATATGGTAAATGGAACACCTCTCTGCCAGATTTTATGCGCATACGCTGACGGCCCTGCTGATTCGTCCGGGCACTTTTTTTTCGACCCGGTTCGAGCAGATTTCCAGTTGGCAGGCCGTAGGCATCCTGGCCATTTCGGGTCTCCTGTTTTCCGCCACCGGCACCCTGCTGGCCCCCGGCACGGCAACGCTGACCCGGGGAGCCATCCTGTTCATCAACGCCATCGGGATGGTGGGTATTGCCGCCGGCATCGGCTATCTGGCCGTGGTTGCATCGACCGGCCGGCGTTACCCGTTCTCGCGCCTGTGGAATGTCTTTTCATTGAGTTCGGGTGCCGTTTTGCTCCTGGCGTGGATCCCGTCGGCCTTTATCTTTACCGAACCGTGGAAGTGGTGGCTGATCGGAACCGGTCTGGTCAACGGATTGGGAATGACCAGGGCCAGGGCCGCCATCATCGTCGGGCTCACCTTCGGGGCCACGGTGATGGTAATTTATTCGATGATACCGCTGGTCAACCTGGCGAGAGGACTCCCCATGTAACCGGCTGGTCAATCCGGAAAAAGCGGCCACCGACGCCGATGTCGGTCAACGACCGCCGTTGTGATTTCGCCTTAAAGGAGGCAGGTAAGATGACAAAAAAAACCAGAGTACTGATGGTTGACGATGAAGCCCAATTCCGGGAGACCACCCGGAAATTACTGGAGAAGAAAGGATTCGAAACGCTCATGGCCGCCAACGGCCGGGAGGCCCTGTCTCAGATGGACAAGCACCCGGACGTGGTGGTCCTGGACATCCGCATGCCGGACATGGACGGCAACGAGACCCTGGAGGAAATTCAGAAACACTCGCCGGGCTTGCCGGTGATCATGCTCACCGGCCACGGTGCCGACCGGAGCGCGAAGAAAGCCCTGGTTCATGGGGCCTTCGACTACCTGTCCAAACCCTGCGACATCGATCTGCTGGCGTCGCGCATCATGGATGCCAGCGCCCAGAAGGACATGGCCATCGACCGGGACGAGGAAAGAAAGGTCGAGGATGTCATGATTCCCCTTGCGGAATATACCCAGCTCAACGAGAACCGGACCGTTGCCGAGGGGGTTGCCGAACTTAAACGCTCGTTCACCCCCCGGATGCACACCAGCCGGATCATGGAAACCGGGCACCGCAGTTTGCTGGTGTTCGACACGGCCGGCAACCTGAAGGGCATCCTGTCCATCATGGATCTTCTCGAAGGCATCATGCCCGGCTATCTGTCGGCCGCCAAGCCCTCCACGGCGGACAGCCTGCAATACTCCCCCATGTTCTGGACGGGCATGTTCACCCGCGAGGTCCGGCAACTGGCATCCACACCCGTGGGTGACCTCATGTCGCCTGCCCCGCCGAGCATCGACGCACAGGCCAACCTCATGGAGGCCGCTTACGCGATGGTCCACAACCGCTGCCGCCGCATGGTCGTTTTTCGCGACGGCCAGGTGGCCGGCGTCATCCGCGAGCAGGATCTTTTCTTTGAATTGGAACGGCTGTTGCCCTGATCACCCCAGCCCACCCCTGCCCGGAAACGGCTTCCCCTGGCTCCTGTGCCGTTTCCGGGTCCCTTCCCGGACTTGATTGAAACGTCAATACCCGTCAGTATTTGGCCGGCGGCGACATCGATCACCAACCGTCGATCGTTAAAAAAAGATCGTTGTGGCCTCAGGGGATCGGTCAGCCACAGCGCACCTCCAATGGAAATTAAAATTGACATCACTACCTGTTGGCGATACTTATTTTTCATACGCTCAAAAATCATTTCTGAAACGTATTGATGTCAGCATTTGTTCATCTTTATTGAACTTCCTGCAGGTAAAATGAAGATGTCATTGCGCGATAGTGCCTTATTCGCGATGACAGTTGACGCAGCAGATGCGTTCAGATCGGCAATCCCGAAGGGTTTCTAATGGCAGCAAATCGATAAAGGTTCCCAGGCGAATCCGGAGATCCGGATGACCGGTATGCCAGAAGGCGCCAAACGCTTTCTTGTCATCCTGGACGACCTTAACCTAAAAGGGTTCGATCACGGAAGCCGGTACGCGGACAATGACAATTCCGGCATCATCACCCGTGGTGCCGTAAAGGGAAGCTATAACGGCCCTGTTCCCCCTTTCTCCGATATGAAACCGTTATGAAATCAGCGTGATTGCGCGGGATGATAAAGGAAATGTAATCGGTTTTAAAAAAATTGCGAAGGCATTTCTTTTCGATGATACGAAAAAAGATCAGTAAGTTTTATATGTAATCACAGTAATTGAAGGTCTCCATTTTTTCAGGATATCCTGTACATATCTTTATCAGCGATCAATTTCCTAAGAGATTACACAATCCCGTTTATCACAGCATTTGACAGGGCTAACCGACATTAATAACAGACAGGCTGTGCTTATGTGGAAAACTTAATAATTCACTAATAAATTCGCTAAAGCGGAATATAGTAGGTACAAAATGCGGCTTCAAATCAATCGATCTTATTATATTGACTAAACAAAGGTTCATGATAGAATGGCCAAAATATCAATTATCTGAAGAAGAATTTCATTCTTTTCGGGAAATAGCATTTTTGCAGAAAGACAGATTTCTACTGAATAAATAATTTTTATCAACAAAGGATACGAATTATGATTTCTGATTTCCCTATCGATATAGCATATACAGAATATGCAGCAGTTCTTGATGAATTAAATCAGCAAATCAGAGATCAAAATGAATCTTCAACCAGGCTTCGCATTATTGATAAAGTTCTGTTTGATATTCTGCAATGGGACAAAAATGACGTTGATACTGAAAAATATTGCCGAACTACTGGATTTGCAGATTATGTCTTTCATATTTCAGGCAAACCGGTGTTAATAATAGAGGCAAAAAAAACTGGGGTTAATTTCCTTTTACCTAACAGAATATATAAGGATCGGCCTTACCAGTTTGGTTTATTGGCAAAGGAATGTAAGGAGGCCGCAGCAGCATTAGAGCAAGCAAGCGGTTATGCTGCTACATTGGGCTCAAAATATATTGCAATTTCAAATGGACATCAATGGTTGTTTACCCTTTCTTTTGTACCGAACCAACCCTTAGAGAACCGTTTAGTTTTTGTCTTTGAGTCTTTTGAAGCCATTCAGAATAAATTTTCAAGATTTTGTAAATGTTTTAACAGGGAAGGGCTATCGTCCAACACAATCAGTAGAGAATTGCTTGACAACCTAAAACTTCCTGCTCCTGCAAAATTATCGTCTCAGATTCCAGGCTATCCTCAAGTGTCAGATCGTAATGTATTTAAGAATGAACTATCTTACATACTTGATTATGTGTGGCAGGTACTATCGCAATCAGAGAATTCAAAAGATTTTGTAGAAACATGTTACGTAAATCCACATTCGCATAATGATATATTAACACTTGCGAAAGAATTAATAGAAAAGCGAAAGAGAGAAGACGATATAATCTCGGAATATAATATTGAAACGATTGAAAAGTTGCCTCAAGAACTCGCAAACTTACCAGCAGAAAAACCATTTATTATTTTAGGAGAAGTTGGCAGAGGGAAATCGTCTTTTTTGAAATATTTACGTTTCGTAGCAGCAAAAAACAATCTGGAAAACTACATACAAATCGAGCTTAATTTTCTTGATAGACCAGATTCCCACGAAGAAATTTATGATTTTGTTTATGATGAAGTCGAAAGACAATTATTGGAACATTATGACATTGACATTCATGATGATAATTTTGTCAGAGGTGTATTGAATTTAGACTTAATACGATTGAAAAAGACAACTCGTGGAAAATTTTTAGCTAATAATCAACAAAAATATGCTGAGTTTGAAATTGAGAATATTGAAAAATTTACTACGAATAGACACATATTTCTAACAAAAGTATTTCATCATTTAAAAAGGGGTAGAAGAATATCATTAGCTCTATTCTTTGACAACTTAGACAGACGGTATTGGAAAATTCAAGAAGAAGCATTTCTGAAAGCATCAGCTATTGCTCGAGACTGGGCAAGTTTAGTTTTTATATGCCTTAGACCAATCACATACTATAAGTCTCAGGAGAGTGGTGTTTTAGATGCCATTGCCCCAACAACATTTACAGTTGGGAATCCTGACCTATCCCTTGTCTTAAAGCGACGATTCTCATATGCAAAACAGATAGCAAAAGGGGAATCTCTTAATTTGACGAATTCCCTGAGTGTATCAGGTAGAAATGTCACTTTAGATTTAGCCTGTGTTGCTAAAATATTCGAGTCATGCGAATTCGCTGCATGGAAAAATCATGGCATTATTCCAATGTTAGAAGCTATATCGAATGGGAATATCAGGAGGTTGCTTGATTTTACAAAAAGGATTCTATGTAGTGGCCATCTCGATACTAAAAAAATACTTATTAAAATTCAAAGAACAGGGAATTATTATATTCCTGATTATGAAGGAGTAACGACGCTCTTATTTGGTGACTATATGCAATTTGATCCTACAAGATCTCCTTTCATCAATCTATTTGATATTCAATATGAAGACCCGTCTGAACATTTTATAAAGATGTCAATATTGCGTTATCTGGCTAAAACGCCTAACGTTGGCCTAACTAATACATATTCAAAAGCTGCTGATTTAATGTCGTATTTAGCCTCCTTGGGTTTTTCTTATAGCATATCAAAGGACTCAATTCAGGCATTGATCAATAGACGTTATATAAATACTATTAGCAAAGGCGAACTATCTGATGAAGATATCATTAAAATATCTTCGCTCGGCCGTTTCCATATTTTTGAATTAATATCTGTTTTTCAATACATTGATGCTACAATAGTTGACACACCGATATTGGATGAAAACACAAGAGATATAATTAAAGAGGTGTATAATATTAATGACCGTATAAAACGCACTGAATTATTTCTATTATACTTAGATAAATCTATAGTCCACTTAGTCGATTCAGAAATTCATACAGCATGGAAGAAAATATATCTTAAGGCATTAGATAATATTGAAGAAATAAAAAGAAGAACTGAAACATAACCAGCTTCTGCACCATATTCTGGCAAAAATCGGCCTCCACTGGTGAGAAACGACGTTACAGATAGCTGGTACGTTTCCGAGTGACAGATGGAGGGGAGGCGAGCGAGCCCGCAGGGGATAGCTCGCGGAGCCTGCACTGCTTTGTAACTCGGGCCGTCATTGGAAATTCTGCCCCCCGCCTTCTGCCCATTCTTCAAATTTAAAGTGGTGAAGCTCCTTTGTGTAAAGGACCATCCGGAGTGATCCGGTGGTAATGTGGTTTATCAGTCTGCCGTTAGGCAGCTGAAACACATACACGAAAGGAGCCCCACCATGAAAAAGTCAAGCATCTATCCGAATCGAAGTCAAGAACTGGCTGCCCTGTTCGAAAAGGCAGGCAACCTGTCAAAACTGATATGCGTGCCCATCGATTACGCCAAAAAGGATCACCTGGTCATGTTCTGTAACGGAAACGGCGAAGTGCTCCGAAAGCCATTTTCAGTCAAGAATTCCGTCGACGGGGTCAAGTATCTGCTCGGCCAGGTCAACCGTTCTTGCCGGCATCGTCACATTCAGTCCGACCATGTCTTTTTCGGTGGAGAAGATGTCAATTCGTATGCTGAGAATTTTGCCAACACCATTCGGTCCAAAGGGTGGCTGGTGGCCAACGTCAATGCCCACGATGCCAAAAAGCAGCGCGAGAACCTGCAGGCCAGCACTGATCGGCTGGATCTGATGGGCATCGCCACCATGCTGCTCAACCGCAGGGCCAACTGTTGCCCGGCACAGACCGGGGTGTATCGCAACCTGCGAACCCTGGTGCGCCATCGCAAGAAGCTGGTCAAGATGAAGACCGAAGTCCGCAACCGGATCCACACCCTTGTCGACCGGCTTTTCCCCGGCTTTCTGAATGAAAAGAAAAGTGGGATCCGTCCTTTTTCCAACAGCTCGTTATACCTGATGCAGGAGCGTTTCAGCGCACCGCAGATCCGTCGCCGTCAGCGGGGTGCCCTGATCCGTAACTTAGAAAAGCGGGGAACTAAAAAAGCCGAACAGGTTGCAGCCAGGCTTCAGAACTACGCATCCCAGGTCCTGAAGACACCAGACGAATATACCGCCGCGCTTCAGGTCTCCTTGGCCAGCCACGTGACGCATTACCGCTGTCTGTTCGAAGGTGCTCATCAATTGGTGAATGAGATGGCGCAGCTGTTGGCCCAGACCCAGGGTGCCTTTTTAACCAGCATTAAAGGTATCGGCATCGTTCTGGCTGCAGGCGTTGCTGCTGAGATCGGCGACCCTCTGGTTCAACGGTCGACGGATCAAGTGGCGTCGTATGCGGGTATCGTTCCCACAGTCAAACAATCCGGCGGCAGTCAGGGACCTTCGATAACGAGCCACGTCAGCAAACGGAGCAACCATATTCTCAAAGACTACGTCGTACAATCGGCATTCCATATTGGCCGTTATGGTCCCAAGGATTTAAAAGACGATTACAGTCGCCGCGAGGCTGCCGGTCAGCATGCCGACTTCGGGATAGCCCGTCGCTTTGTACGCATGGCCATGTGCATGATGCGCACATCCCAGGTTTACCTGCCGCCAGATATGAGAAGTACTCACATCAAGCCTGAGCGTCGTGCTGATTATTACCTGGCCATGTGGTCATATCTTCGAGACAAGTGGAGTAAAGCCGGCGGACTTAATGTAGCGTTTGCCAGGGACAAACCTTTGGGTCAATGGCGATATATCATACAGGAGGTATATGGGATAAAACTAAAAATGTAATCACGGACGGATGCCGGCAATGGCGGTAAAAAGATGATGCTCTCAGCTTCGGCGACGGGATGGCTCCAGATAGCTGCCGCAGGCGATTTGATGAATAGGATCGACTGACGGCTTGTTGGAGAGTGCCCACCCGTTCCGTCCGAAATTTAATGGCTCCAAGGTGCTCTGATCCCAAAAACAACAGGAGATCTCGTCATACCAGATTGCCACAATCGGACATTAGTGGACGGGGTGAACCACCTGTTTTGCTGAGCTGTAGATATTTATTTTTGATCGGCATACCGGTTCATAGTCTTAAAAAAAACCGGTTAAAATCGGCACAGGGGAGTGTTGTCTGAAAAATGAGCTAAAAAAAGGGTTGCAAAAATTCTGGTGCTCCGTACATTCCGCACCCCAAGCAGCAACGATTCGACTATTTTTCATCGCTTTATGGGGCTGTGAATGTGTCAGTTGTGACGCCAAGCGCTTTCAAATACTCAAGCTGAACAGCTTTCAATGGTTTTGCCAACTGTCTGTGGTTCCCGATGGAAACGACCATGATTGAAGAGAACTTGGTCGTCATCATAAAGCTGGTCGGCTTTCTGGTTTTGCGTCGCACCCAACCGGGCAACTCACAGTCATTGGTCTCGACATACTGGCGCATGGAACGCTCCATCAAACGCCAGATCAAAAGGGAGATCAGCAATACCAGGCCCAACACTTCGATCCGCTGGGCCTTTTTCAGAAAAATGCTGTTTACGATGGCCGGGTCCTTCAGGAAGCTGAAGTTCTTCTCGATGCCGATCTGGCTCTTGTAAAGGGAGAGCAGTTCCGGGGCGGACCAGTCGCCTTGTTGGTCCAAAAGATTCGTCAACAGGACAAAGCAACCGGCTTCTTCCCTGAGCGGTTGCACTTTTTGCGGGGCTTCCACAACCGTCGCCGTTACGCGATATTCGTAGCGCAAAACCTTTCGGGGCTTACCGGCCGCAGGCCGGCCGCGACCGTATTTGGGGATTTTTTCAACACCAGCTTGAAGCCGGTGGTAGCTGGACGCGGATTGACGAATCAGTTTGTCTAACGCGACCTGCGCATCGGCCTGACAATAGTACACGGTGTCCGCGAGCTTTTTGCAGTCTTTTTCAAGCTGCTTGCGGTCCTGTTTCAACATGCGATCGATGCGTTTATGACGCCGCTTGTCATGCGCGCTGGAATGCACGACGATCGCCCGGTAGGTTTTTCCGTAAAGCTCGACGGTGCCGTCATAGGCCCGATAGCGGGCAACTGAGCGATTGGGGCGGTCGCGTTCTTCGGCCAGGCGGCCGATGTCGATCCAGTCATCGGCGGCCACGGCTTCACGAATGATCCGGCCGCACTCTTTGTAGGTCGCCGGCAGGCGGGTCAGAAACCAGGTCTGACGCCTGTCGGCTTTCTTCAGATTGTCCTCGGTGACAAATGCAGAGTCGGCCACATAGACGTACGCGCCCGGTTCAAGCCCGTGTCTGGCCATGTATGCGGAGATATTGGTCAGCAGTTCGTTGTTCAAGGTCTTGTCCGAAGCGTTGCCGTCCGTCGTGGTCCCCAAAATGGGGATGTTGCGGTCGACACACAGCATCGATACCAGAAACTGTTTGAGGTCCGGTCGTTTGTCCTTGCTGTAACCATAGGTGATCTCAAACGGTGGATCAACCAGATGGTAATCGCCGAATACACTCACGGAGGTCGTATCGAAATGCAGTCGTCGCGGATCGACGGCAAAAACTGTCAATGCATTCTGCGCGATCTGAGAAAACACCTTCTGGGTACCGGTCTCGAAAATCTGATCCATGGACCGGCCCAAGTTGGTATCGCAAAAGCGTTCCGGTTCGATAGCGGTGCCCAGGAGAAGCTCCGTATCCTTTTCTTCAAAAAATTCGGTCAGACGGTAAAGCGGTGTCCGTCCCGAAAGGGTGTCGAGCACCATGCCGAATACAGCCATGCCGGGGCTCAATTCCATTTGAGAACCGACCATCCGGTCGATGGTCTCCACCAGACCGATTTTTTGTGCATAAGCCTTGACGATCGGCAGATGCCTGACCTCGGTGATGGTCAAACTTTCAGTGTCAAGCGGTGGCATGTCCCCTCCTTTGAACTGTTGTTGTCAAGATTGGGGGTAACGTACCAGCAACTAGTTGAAATGTCTAGGTATTTTTATTTTACAGTAAATACAATATGTTAAATCGCCTATGTGGTTATTTTTGAACGATAAAAAATTTCCTAAAATCGATTCTCACGGGTGCGGAATGTAAGGTGCTCTCCAACAACAAACCGTATTATCAATTTATCGAACAATTTTCCAACTCCCCCTACAGTGAACTGGTGGACAGGGAGGCCCTGGAAAAGCATTTCATTCCCCTCATCGACGTCCTTCAGCGGGGAATCGAACAGAAGATCATCAAAAATGTCGATCGCAATCTTTTGGGGGCGTTCCTGTTTCATCCGCTTTCCTATCTTGCCAATCCACGACTGTGCCATGGCTGGACCCTGAACAGCGACGATCTTGAAACCGCCTTTACCATGGCCTGGGACGCGATCAAATTGTAATTTTTTTGGCCAGATTATAATCGATCATTCGTTTATTCGCAGGCCAAATCAAAAGAAGGTATCCGATGAGACCCATCACTGTCACCATAACGATTATCACGGGAGTTTTTATCATGCTGGTGCTTCATAGTATGTCGCCGACGACAACGCAGTCAAAAAATTTGGTCTCAGGCAGGGCATTACCATCATCTCAAACCAACGAAAGGCCATTCAACAGCCGGTCCGTGGAGATGAAGATGTCCGCATCCGATTTCGTGTCGGGCGCCTGGGATTATTTTTCCAATGCCAATGCCGGAACACCGGGATTCCAATTGCCCTCACAGCCGGTGGACCTGTCCCACTTTGCCCGTCCGGGCAGCGGACATCTGAATGTCACCTGGCTGGGTCACTCATCCCTGATGGTCAATATCGACGGGTACCGGGTGCTGACCGATCCGGTGTTTGAAAAACGGGTCTCGGTGATCGGTCCGTCGCGATTCAATGGCGCCGTCCCGCTGGACATCCACCGGGTGTCAACCGTGGATGCGGTCATTATATCCCATGACCACTACGACCATCTCAACAAATATTCCGTGCAGCAATTAACGGGCAGGACGAATCGATTCATCGTTCCGTTGCGAGTGGGCGCCCGGCTGGTCAAATGGGGCGTACCGGAAGAAAAAATCGTCGAACTCGACTGGTGGAAAACATACTCCATCGATGAGGCCCTCACGATTACGGCAACGCCGGCCCAGCATTTTTCAGGGCGCGGGCTGACCGACCGCAACCGGACGCTCTGGGTCTCCTGGGTGGTGAGAACGCCTTATCACAACCTCTTTTACAGCGGCGACTCCGGCTATTTCGACGGTTTCAAACAAATCGGCAGAAAATACGCTCCCTTTGACATGACCTTCATCGAATGCGGGGCGTACAACCGGTCGTGGTCGCAGGTGCACATGTTTCCCGAGCAGACCGTCCTGGCCCATCTGGACCTGGGCGGCAGCATCCTGCACCCCATCCACTGGGGCACCTTCAACCTGGCCCTGCACCCCTGGTACGAACCCATGGAACGCGTAACCGCCGCCGCAGACGCCATGAATGTCAGCATCGCGACGCCGGTAGTCGGTGAAACCACCATTTACAACAGCGCCATTCCCGCCGCCAGATGGTGGCGGCAGGCAATGGCGGCGCAGATGGACTGGATTTCAGAGAATTAAGGAGTATTTTACATGCCAGGGCATTTGTGGGACATCAACAATATCGCCGGCCAGCAGGTCAGAATCGCAATCTGAAAAAGGGCATTCGGCGGCCGATTCGACCCTGTACGAATCCCGCGATACAGATGAACGTGCAATGGAGCCGGGCCCGGCATCAGTCGCTTTACAGGAGAAACGCAATGCGTTCAAAACGTGTCATCATCACCGGCGCCACCGGAATGGTCGGTGGATGCGCCCTTCGTATGTGTCTGGAAAATTCGGTGGTTGCAAGGGTGACGGTCATCGGACGCCGGACTGTCGGTATCCAGCACCCCAGGCTTCACGAACTGTTCCATGAAGACTTCATGGATTTTGCCGCCATTGCCGCTGCGTTCATCGGTCAGGATGCGGCCTTCTATTGTCTGGGTGCTTACACCGGTGCGGTCCCCGACGAAACGTTCCGTCGGATCACGGTCGACTATACGCTGGCGTTTGCCTCGGAACTGTATCGACAAAGCCCCCGGGCCGCCTTCTGTTTTCTCAGCGGGCAGGGGGCCGACCCGGCCGAGCGAAGCCGGGTGGCCTTTGCACGCTACAAGGGAATGGCCGAAAACGGGCTGCTGGCCGTCGGATTTCCACGCGTACACATCTTCCGGCCCGGATACATCTACCCCGTCACCCCGCGCCGGGAACCCAATCTCATGTATGCCGCCAGCCGTATGCTTTACCCGGTGCTGCGGCACATCTATCCCAATATCGGCATCCCCTCCGAGGATCTGGCAGCCGCCATTGTGCATGCCGGACTGCACGGAACCGCTGTGCATGACACGCCCATTTTAGAAAACAGAGACATCCGGGCCATGGTGGATGGTTGTCTACCGGGCGCGGTCCGGACGTAAAGACATCCAGGCCCGGGGCCGGGAAATGGAAACGTCCGGGACTTACGGTTTTACCCAAATGGATTAAAAAGGAGAGTCACATGCTTTATCGAAAAATGCCCAAAAACGGAGACGAACTCTCCATTCTGGGGTTCGGCTGCATGCGCCTTCCCGTGACGAAGGCAGGACAGATTGATGAACCCCGGGCAATTCGCCAGATCCGCAGCGCCATCGATCGGGGGGTCAATTACCTGGACACGGCCTGGCCCTATCATGCCGGAGAGAGCGAGACCGTCCTCGGACGCGCCCTGGCCGACGGCTACCGCGACCGGGTCAGGGTTGCCACCAAACTGCCGTCCTGGATGATCCACAGCCGGGAGGATATGGACACATTCCTCAACGCCCAGCTGGAAAAACTCCAGACCGATCGCATCGATTATTACCTGCTTCACGCGCTGGCCGGTGCCCCCTGGGATCGGCTGAACACCCTCGGCGTGGCTGATTTCCTTGACCGGGCCAAGGCCGACGGCCGGATTGTCAATGCCGGATTTTCCTTTCACGGCAGGCTTGACGATTTCAAAAGGATCGTGGATGGCTACCCCTGGGAATTCTGCCAGATCCAGTATAATTATCTCGATGAGGAAAACCAGGCCGGCAGGCAAGGGCTGCAATACGCCGCGGCCAGGGATCTGGGGGTGGTGATCATGGAGCCGCTGCGCGGCGGCAATCTGGGGCTGCCCGCACCGCCTCCCGATGTGGACGCCGTCTGGAAACAGGCACCGGTAACGCGGACACCGGTGGAATGGGCGCTTCGCTGGGTGTGGAACCACCCCGAGGTCACCGTCGTGCTTTCCGGAATGAACGAGGAAGCCCACATCGAAGAAAATATGGCCATTGCAGCCCGGGCCCTGCCGAATTCTCTGACGGAAGATGAAATAAAACGGGTTGACGAGGCCAGCCGGAAGTACAAAACACTGATGAAAGTGGGCTGCACCGGATGCGGTTATTGCATGCCCTGCCCTTCGGATGTCTCCATTCCATCCTGTTTCGAGGTGTACAACAAGATGCATATGTTCGGCAATGCGGAAGAAGCCAAATTCATGTACGCCATACGCATGAGCGGCATCATCGGCCAAACGCCCGGATATGCCTCCCAATGCGTTCAATGCGGCGAATGCCTGGAAAAATGTCCGCAAGAGATTGAAATCCCGGACTTCCTGGAAAAGGTGGCCGACGAACTGGAGGATGCGGACCTGGAAAACCGAGTCCGGATGGGGAAAAAGATGCTCAATATGGATTGAAGGACGCAGCCGGCGTCATCGGCATGCGATGCCGGACGCTCATCGTTCGACAGTCATGGTGATGTGGTTCGGCCCCCTGTAAAGGGGGCTTGAACCAACTGCCCGCTGCAGGCGGACGGTGATTTAAGGAAAAACCTGAGATGTCCGGCAATCCGGACGTTACGAATTATCGACACCCGATTCATTGTATTTCATCATTATTACAACATATCATTCCCGCCTGAAAAGTTCCCCTTCAGCGACAGAGATCAAATTCGTGCATTCACATAAATGTTAAGACGTTGGACCTGAATTGATCGTTTGGCGCAATTCCTGCGTTGTTATTTTTCAGTGCTTTAGTCTGATCCTGACCGATTGTCCCTTATTCTATAGTGACACGCGCTTTCCTGCCCGTGTCGGATGCGACACGCAAATTCTTCTGCCTTCAACCCTGAAAAGCACCGTTTTTTCAGCAGTCGATACCACCCGCCCGACAACGCCACGGAGGACAGGGCCATGAGAACACCATCCGAGGAAGGCTATACGCAAAAAAACCATCAAAAAGAACGTATCGGCAAAAAAGGGTTTAAAAAGAGAGCAAAAAACAATTCTGTAGTATTTCTCAAGGATTTTATTGCCCGGGAAGGGATGTCACTCAGCGATCGACTATGGGCCCAGATAGAAAAAACCATAGAGACCAACTGAAGAAAATGGAAAACCCAATGAAAGTGGCCTTTCATGCGAGTACTGAGGTCTCGGATGCTGTTTCCATTATGAGTTCCATAATCCCGGCAGCCATCCGTCGAAACGCCCGGCGCAGGAGTCGGCATGAATGAAAATGAAAAAATCATACGCCGAAACCCGGATATTGAACTGCTTGGACAAAAGTTAAGTTATCCCCGGCGGTGGCAGGGGGTGTTCGTGGTTCTGATCCTGAGTGCGGCGTTTATTGTGATTTCATACATTGTGCTTGTGGAATCGCGTCCGGAAAACCTGAAGACGCTGGGGCTTTTCACGGGAAATATCCAGATCGGAACGGATTCCATCGTAAAACGGAATAAATTTTGTTTTGGATTCTGGACCCCCTCGGTCAGCACCAAAGCGGGTATGGCGCCCTACCTTCAGCGGTTTCCCAATAAAAAAGAGAAATATGCGTGGCAGATCCATAATGAAAAAGAGAATAACATTTCAGAAAAAAATAAATTATTTGGAGAGCTTATCATGGAGCGTCGAAACATTTCCGGATTCCGGCGTCATCCGGCGGTAGGGAAAAGCTCATCGGCGTTAAAAGAAGGATGGTGGTGGGTTATCGGCGTCGAAGGCGCCTATTCGGCCGAGTTTTTCACCTGGTTTGCCGACCTGTATAAAAGCCACTGGGGATTGAAAAAAAATGAAACCATCTATGTCGAAGTCTCGGCGATTGATCTTAAAAAATGACAGAACAAAGCGGCATTGGACGAACCGGCCGGACCGGTTCCGCCTCCCCTCGCCGCACCGATCAGCCCGCCCCTTTTACACACTGTAAAACATGCTGACAAAAAGCCCAGCCCGCCATGCCCCCCCGCAGATTTAACAAAGGTTGTATCCTATAGTAATTTTATACATTTTATTCTCCCCCCCCATCTTTTCCACGATGGCACACCCATTGCTCACGTAAAGGCTGACCGCCCCGGTGCGCCCGACTGGGCGCTCAACTGGTGTTGGGCGCGATGACAACGCACATGCCCGTGTTTGCCCAAAAGGAGGAGGAATGTCACATCAGACCGCAGTGGAGCACGGATACGACCCGATGCTCATGGATGAAGTGGGGGATCGGAACTGGACCTGGAAAAGCCAGCCGGGATATAAGCCCGTCATGTTGATTCTGGCCGCACTGGTGTTCACCGCCCTGGTCCTGCTGCCGCCGCCCCATGGCATGATCGACATGGTCAAACGGGAAAATCCCAACGGGTATACCCTCGCCCGTGGCTGCAAAACCATCGCCGATACGGTGAATAAAAAGCTGCACCCGGCTGCCTTTCAGGCGGCACAGGACGGGACGGAGCCCACCCAGGCCGACGCCCACGGCCAGGTCTCCCCCCTGCTGACCGACTATGAGGTCGCCCAGATGGCCAAAATCACGGTCTGCATCCTGTTCCTGGCGGCGTTTCTGTGGGGGACGGAGTCCCTCCCGCTGGGAGCGACCGACATCATGGTTGGCGTCATGCTCTACCTGTTCGCCATCCTGCCGGTCAATGAAATCTCCAAGGCGTACATGAAGGATGCCGTATTTTTCATTTTCGGCATTCTCGCCGTGGCCGTGGGGGTGGCCAAAACAGGGCTTGACAAGCGCATCGGCCTGATCCTGCTCAGCCGGATAAAAAGCACCAAAGCCTTCGCATTTGTTTTTTTGCCCATGCTGGCGATGAGTGCCGGGTTTCTGTCCGAGCATGCCCTGGTGGCCCTGCTGATTCCCGTACTGATGGGTGTTTACAAGGTTACCTGCAAGATGTACGGTGTCAAGAAAGACCGCGCCCTGGCCATTTTCCTGCTGCTGGGGGTCTGTTTTGCCGCCAACCACGGCGGTCCCGGCTCACCGGCGGCCGGCGGTCGCAACGCCATCATGGTGGGCTACCTGGCGGAGTACGGCATGCCCATCAGTTTCCTGGAATGGATGAAAACCGGCATGCCTTTCGTGCCGGTCATGTCCTGGGTGATCGGGCTGTACATGTACCTGCGCTGCAAACCCAAATTCATGGTCAAGGACGTCAACCCCGCCAAGGTGGTCAAGTCCGAGGTGAAGAACATGCCGCGGTTCGGCGGACGCGAAGCCATGATGGCGGTCATCCTGGTGCTGCTGATCCTCGCGTGGATTCTGCTCGGCGAACACGCAGGACTTGGCGGCCCCACGCTGTATGCGGTCATGGCCATGTTTCTGTGCCGCATCCTTCGCTGGGAGGACATCCAGAACGGTGTGGCTTTTGACGTGGTGGGTCTGTACGCCGCCGCCTGCGCCATGGGCGTGGCCCTCAAATTCACCGGCGGCGCCCTGTGGCTGGCCAGTACATTCGTCGGCATGCTTCCCGATTTTCTCACCCACGGGGACGGCCTGGTCATCGGCGTCAGCCTGCTCACCGGCACCATGACCAACTTCATGAGCGACGGCGCCACGGTGGCGGCCCTGGGCCCCATCGTCCTGCCCATGGCCACCCTGGCCAATGTGAGTGTGTGGAAAGTGGGGCTGATCACCTCATTTTCCTCCTCTTTTGCCAATTTCCTGGTGGTCGGCACCCCCAACAACGCCATCTGCTTCGGCATGGGCAAGGACCCGGAGACCGGCGAACGCCTGCTGGATGTGATGGATTTCGTCAAATACGGGCTGCCTGTCACCATTCTGGCCTGGCTGGTGCTTTGGATCTGGGGAGTGTTGGGGTACTGGCGGTTCATCGCCTGGTAGGGGACTGCGTTCATTGCACCGCAACCGGGTCCTGGCCATGGAAGCGACATGAAACGACTGCTTTATAAAAATCTGCGACTGAAGCTGATCAGCATCACGCTGGCGGTGTCCATTGGCCCGCTGATTCTGCTGGGCATGGCCATCTACTATCAGTTCGGCAAGCTTTACGCCGAGCGAATCGAGGATCAGATCCATCACCTGTCCCGCTCTCAGAGCAACGCCGTGGAGGTCTTCCTCCGGGAGCGGACCACCATCCTGGCCATGATCGTGGCGACCCAGTCCTTCGATGAACTCAGCAATCAGGAAAACCTCAGCCGCCTGTTCTGGCAGATCAACCAGCGCGCCGATGGGCTCGGGCTGGTTGATCTGGGGGTCATCGACAACAAAGGCAACCAGCTGGCCTACTCGGGACCGTACAATCTCAAGGGGCTCAACTACTACCAGCAGCCCTGGTTCGACGAGGTCCTGCGCCAGGGGAAATTTATCAGCAACGTGTTTATGGGCTTCCGGCAGGTCCCCCACGTGATCATTGCCGTCAAAGGGGCCTGCAACAACGATTGCTGGATCCTGCGGGCAACCATCGATTCGGAAATTTTCAACCGGCTGGTGAGAAATGCCCAGGTGGGCACCAGCGGGGATGCCTATATCGTGAACCGGGAAGGCGTCTTCCAGACCAGCCCCCGGTTCGACGGGGCCATTCTCGGACCGTCGGGGATCGATACGCAGCGGTTCGGAGAGGGGACCACGGTCATTGAAATCAAACAGGCCGGTGCCGACACCCGCTACATTGGCGGCGCCTGGCTCAAGGACAATGACTGGATGCTGGTCATCAGCCAGATTGCGGGTCAGGAGCGCGGATGGCTGGTCAAGGCCCGCAATACGGAAATTCTCATTATCGCCACGGGCTGCCTGGTCATCTTCCTGGCCATCGTGCTGATTTCCCACACCCTGGTCGGCCACCTGGAAGCCACCGACCGGGAGATGAACGAACTGAACAGCCAGCTGATTCAACAGGACAAGCTGGCGGCCCTGGGCAAGATGGCCGCGGGCATCGCCCACGAAATCAACAACCCGCTGGCGGTGATCGGCGAAAAAGCCGGATGGATGGAAGACCTGCTGGCCGAAGAGGAATTCCGGCAAAGCGACAACTACAGGGAGTTTGCCGCCTCGATCACCAAGATCGAGGAGCATGTGGACCGGGCCAGAAAAATCACCCATTCCATGCTGGGATTCGCCCGCCGCATGGAGCCTCGGCTCGACGATGTGGAGGTCAACCGGGTTCTGGACCAGACCATCGACATCCTGGCCAACCATGCCCGCATCAACGACATCGAAATCCGCAAGCACTTTGCCGACCGGCTGCCGGTCATCGCCAGCGACCAGTCCCAGTTGCAGCAGGTGTTCATGAACCTGATCAACAATGCCGTCGACGCCATCGGCAGCGACGGCACCATCGACATTACCACCCAATTGAACAAGGATGTGATCAGGATTATCATTCAGGACGACGGCCCCGGTATCGACCCGGCGATCCTGAAAAAGATTTTCGATCCGTTTTTCACGACGAAGCACGACGGCAGGGGGACCGGACTGGGATTGTCCATCAGCTACAGTATCATAGAAAAACTGGGTGGCCGGATCACCGTGAAAAACAACGATGGGGCGGGGACCGAATTCATCGTCCACCTTCCGGTGGTTCTGCCCGAGAAAAAATAAGGAGAAACCGACATGTATACCTTCAGGATCCTGGTGGTGGATGATGAGACCGACTTTCTGGAAACCATCGTCAACCGGCTCAACAAGCGCAAACTGGACGCCAGGGGCGTGGCCAGCGGTGAAGCGGCCCTCGACGTTTTAAAAGAGGAGCTGTACGACGTGGTGCTGCTGGACATCAAGATGCCCGGCGGCATGGACGGCATCGAGACCCTTCGGGAAATCAAACGCATCCAGCCCCTGGTGGAAGTGCTGCTGCTGACCGGCCATGCGTCCGTCGAGACCAGCATCGAGGGGATGAAACAGGGCGCCTTCGACTACCTGCTCAAGCCCATGAAATTCGACGACCTGCTCTCCAAGATGGCCCAGGCCTTCGAGAAAAAGTCCGCCCACGACAAAAAAATCCGGGACGCCAAGATCCAGGAGCTGATCCGCTATCCCAGCCGGGTGTTCGAGAAAGAGTAGACCCGGAACCGGCGAAAGCGGGCCGCCCCCAGCGACCGCCCTTCTCTCCCTACGGTGTGGAGGTTTCACCGCCGGCAGGGTGTGGGGTGATTCCGGCTGGAAAGGAGGAACGATTATGGCAAAAAATTTTCGGGTCTGTACGAAGAGAAAAGATATCCGGTCACTATCGTTGCTGTTGTCAGGCGATTTCGATGCCTCCGCAGCCTGTGAACTGATCTGCAGGCTCGACAAGGCGGCCGGCAACTCCAGAAAAATAGCCATCGACACGGATGGCCTGCGGACCGTCAACGCCTTCGGCCTGGACGTCTTCATCCCCCGGATGAACCGCTTAAACCACCGGACTGCCGATATCGAGGTGACCGGACGATTCAGCGAGGTCTTCAAGGAATGATGACCACACCTGCCGGAAAGCCGACTCGCATTCGGCGCGGGATGCGCCTTCCCACCGAGGCCGAGGTGAAATGCAGGCCCTATTCCAGCATTCGCGGCACCGCTGATTCCAGGGGCGTCATGTTAAATGTCTCTGAAAACGGGTCCTATGTCGTCACGCGCAGGGCATTCGAACCGGGAAGTTTCCTCGTGGTCCGTACCACCCGATATCCCCATGTCCGGTTCCCGGAGGCTGCCGAGGGCGGATTTCGATCCATTTTTCTTGCGGAAGTCAAATGGCGCAAAGAAATAAAAAGCGACACCGCCAGCCGATATGGGGTCGGGTTGAAGTATCTGGACTGACGTGAAAAAAGTGCCCATCACGGCCATATGGCCGTCAGACGTGCCGTTTCTGGCACCGGGGGCAGATATGGCTGCTGCGCTGGGCCACACGAATGCGCACGATAACACTGCCGCAGCGCGGGCAGGCCGCGCCGGTGCGCCGGAAGACATTGAGTTCCTCGGCGTTGCGCCCGGTCCCGTTTCCCGGAAAATAAAAGTTGGCCCGCCCCGATCCCAGGGAAGTGCCCAGGTTCCTGAGGCCTTTTTGCAGGACATGGGGGATGGCCCGATGCAGGGCGCCGACCTCCCGTCGGGTCAGCGACCGGCTGATGCGCTGGGGGTGAATGCCGGCCTCCCAGAGGGCTTCATCGACATAAATGTTGCCCAGACCGGCCAGGAATCCCTGGTCCAGCAGCAGCGGTTTGATCTGCCGCTGCCGGGTCTGCAGCGTGCCGGCGAACCATCCGGCCGTAAAACGGCGATCCAGTGGTTCAGGACCCAGCCGGTTCAGGAGCGTCTCCGGCGACCGGGTCAGCACCATCCGTCCGAACTTGCGGGTATCCTGAAATCGCAGGCTGTGCATCGGGCCCACGTCCAGGACCACATGCTCATGCCGGTTGCGGGCGCTGTCCGCCGGCACCCAGTTCAGCCGTCCGGTCATGCGCAGGTGAACCAGCAGGGTCAGGCCCCCGGATAAAGGCAATACGATATATTTGCCCCGCCGGCGAATGGGCCGGATGGTACACCCCGTTATCTTCTCGCAAAAATCCTCCGGGGAGCGGCCGGCAATGGTTTTGGCCCAGTAGACGGACGCACGGGAAATCGGGTTGCCGGGGACTTCCTGATGATTGAGGATATCAACAATGGTCTGAACTTCGGGCAGTTCGGGCATTTCGTCTCTCTGTCGCCGGGTCATCCGGCAGCGTTCATCTTACCTTCTGCGTCGATCATCCCCCAACCGGGCGCTGCCGTTCATCGTTTCCCGTTCGGGGTCCCATTATGAAAAATCTGCATGTAAAAATGCCGGCCCACCGTGATGGTGTCGCCGGCGGACAGGGGAATTATTTTCTTTAACGCCTCAGGCGACAGCCTTGACGCCAGTGGCGGTCCGAATGGGGTCGCTTTCTTTTCTATATTCACGACGGCCAGCACCCCGTCGGGTTTTAAAAGGCGTTCAACTTCCGTTATGAATCCCCCCATCTGCCGTTTGGAAAAGACGTGTACCACCGTCGAGAGGTAGACCAGGTCTATCGATGATGAATCGATCCGGGTGGGCCGGGTGATATCGCCGGTAATGGCATCAATCTGGGTCCCTTGCGTTTCTTTTTTCAGAATGCTGATCAGGGATTCGTCCGGGTCCAGGGCAATCACCTTTCCGGATGGGCTGACGGCATGCCAGAACCGTTTGGCCATATAGCCGTTGCCGCAGCCGGCATCCAGGATGGTCTGGCCGGCCCTGATGCCCAGTGCGTCGAGGATGCGCGCATTGTCCAGCAGGCCCTCGGTGAATTTCCCCTGCCGCGGGGGCCGTTTTGGCGCCGGTTTACCGCCGTTGGTCATTACCATCTCCCCTGCCGTCCGTGCCCGCAGCAAAACTGCCGGTGATGAAGTCCCCTGTTGAATTGCGGCCCGGCCGCCTGACGCTTATTCCCGGACAACGACATCCGCCGTCGGGTCAAATGGATTGGTGCGCACGGCCAGGGAGAAAAGATACCCGTACCGTTTTTTCAGATGGCGCATGTAGTGCAGCCATTCAACGATCAACAGGCCATAGATGCGAACCATGTCATTTTCCAGATGCTTTCGGTCGGATGCGGGCAATCCGACCAGATCGGGACGGTTCAACAGTTCGTCGCGAAGGTGAAAGACGGCGCGCAGCAGCTCGGTAAAGTTCCCATCTTCCTGGACCACGGGATTTTCGATCAGCCGCAACAGCAGGTCGCCTTTTTTTTCCAGACCGTCCCGCAGTGTACCCAAATCACACCTGCTCAGGTCGATGACCAGCGGCTGCTGCTGAATTGCCCGTTGGGCCCGCTCAAAATCGCCGTCGTGCCATTTTTGCGAAATATGGAGGATGTCCTGCAGGATTTTGGTTTCCGGGTCCAGGCGGTTGAACCGCTTCAGCAGCTCGCTGCCCATTTCACTGAAGAACAGTCCGGTCACCATATTGCGTTTCTGTCGCCTGAATGCCTCTTCCCGCCGGTTGACAAACAGGTCGGTAATGCTGGCGATCACGCCCAGAAAGGTGCCCACGCCCCCCACGATGAGAATCAGCGCCAGAAGTTTCCCCACATCGCTCTGGGGGTGGATGTCCCCGTAACCCACCGTGGCCATGGTTACAATGGAAAAATAGATCGCGTCCGTCAGCGAAAACCGTTCGACGAGCATGAAGCCGGCGATACCGAGGGAAAGAAGGCCGATGAAAACGGTCAGGTAGATGTTGAGGCGGATCCTGTTGTTTTCTGTCATATCTGGCTGTCCGGATGTCTGAAAAGGGCGTGGCGGTTGTCGCTCCCCTGGTGCCGCTTCGGCATCGGATCTTATTTTATCACATGGCTTGCCTTCCATCCACAGATACAGTATGAAAGCCGGCTTTTAAATTCAAAGGTGCACCATGGACATTTCGTCAACACATGTGACACATGGATTCAAGACCGCGCTGGCAGCCCTGCTGGCCTATGGGATAACGACGGTCCTGGCGCTTGAATTCGGATACTGGGCGGTCATCTCCACCGTCATCGTGATGCAGGTTTATGTGGCCGATTCAGTGGAAATGTGTCTGTACCGGTTCACCGGCACCCTTATCGGAGCCATGCTGGGTGTCCTGGTGATCCTGGTGATTCCCAAAACGCCGGTTTTTGTCGGCATCGCTCTATTCGTGACCATCGGCATATGCAGTTTTCTCACACGCTATAAAACGCGTTACCGGATGGCCGGCATCACGGTTGTCATTGTGGTCATGACGGGGCTGGAGACCCAGGATGTATTTATTTTCGGACTATCACGGGTGTTGGAAATCGGCATCGGCATTCTGTGTGCCTTTTCCGTCTCGGTATTGATTTTCCCGAAAAGAAAAGTGGATGTGCTCAGGATCAAACTGGTAACCCAGGCCAAAACGTGTGCGCATCAATGCGGCGTACTGGTGGAGGCCTTTGTTTCCAGGCAGCAGCAGGTTGGCGAATCCGCGGTAACGGAACTGGTCAACGATGTCTGGAACAACCATGCCCTGCTGCAGAAAACCCGGCGGCATGAATCGCTGATCTACCATAAGAAATTCAGGGAAAATTTTGCCCTGAAAGTCTCCGTCATCAGCCGGTCGGTCGAGCATCTGCGCAATATGGTCCGTGCATTGAACGCCCTTGACGATCACGGGTATGACATCATCATGTCCCCGGAGCTGAAAAAACTGGCCCGGAAAAGCGGGAATGCCCTTGTTCTGCTGGCAAAAAACGATCCCCTGAGCGGAAAAAAGGACCTCCAGCGCGCCATTTCGGAACTGGATGCCAGGCTTCTCAATCTTCGAAAAGAAGGGTTGGTACGCAGGTTCGACTCAAAAAAGCTCGTTCAGGTATTTTCATTTTACAGCAGCCTGCGTTATTTCGCCGAGGATATTCTCGGCGCCATAAACGAACCCTGCTGGGTCTGATCCGGCTGCCGGAACCCGCTGAACGGGCCGGATCCGGATCAGCGGAAAACGGAAAAAAAAGGAGTTGGCATGAAGCCTGTCGTGGTGTTTTTCTCGATCCTGTTTTTCTGGGCGGCAGCGGCCGGGGCGGTGGACCGCGATGAAAAGCTGTCGCTCCTGGAGTCCGCCGTCGCCGGCGATACAGAGGCGCAGTTCAGGCTGGCCCAGGTCTACAAAGACGAGGCCGAAGCCGAAGATCTTTTTGAACCCGACATGCGGATCCTGGAAAAGGCGGTCCATTGGTATGAGCAGGCGGCGAGTAACGGGCACCGGCCATCCGCGCTTGCTCTGCTGGACATCTATGATGGTTTCTATGGGGAGGAAAAGGCGTCGTGGCCGGAAAAATGGGTGCTGCTCGCCCAGAAAATGGCCGCGGCCGGAGATCGGATCGCACAATTCAAACTGGCCGGCCACTATGAAAGGCAACGAAACAGTGAAGGCGCCGACCTCAGGCAATGCATCGCCCGGGCATCCGACTGGTACACCCGGCTGCTGCAGGGGCTGCCCCCGGATCAGGCCGTTGTCTTCCAACCCTATGAAATTGGCTTGAAGGCGATCACCCGGAAGGACATTGAAACCCGGCTGGCCCGGATCAACGCCCTCGATCCGCAGATCGAAGAGAAAAAGAAAAAATTGGCGCTTCTTTATGCAAGCGCCGTTGAAAGTGGCCGACTGACCGACTTGATCCAACTGGGTGACCGGTGCGCCCGCGAAAACAGCACCGACCAGGAGGTGGATATGGCCATCGCGTCTTATCGCCGTGCGGCCGAGCGCAACAGCGTGGAGGCACAGATCAAGCTTGCCCGATTACGCTACCGGCTGGCACGGGATCCGCATGACTATCAGGAGGCCTATTTCTGGGCCATGGCGGCGGCCATGGGCAACGAGCCGACGGCACCGGAACTTCTGGCCCGAATTGCTGAAAATCTGCCGGCGGAGCAATTGCCGGCGATGGAGGCGGAGGCGACGGAGGCGATCACCAGGCTGCAGCGGCAATAAACGGTCTGACCACCAAGGATTTCCGCCATGCCGACAAACGGTTCATTCCGCCGGTACCGGCATTCAGGCGGGAAAAAATCGGGAGAACGGTGACGGGATTTATGATCGGGAAAAATACCGGCTGGATCGATCCGGACCGGTATCACCGGCGCCATCCCCCCCTTGCGAGTTCCGCCATGCTGAGTCCGAGCAGGAGCAGAACGATCGCCCCCAGAAAAAGCACCCCGCGCATGGGCAGTGACACAGCGCCGGATACGAGCCAAAAACCCAGCACCAGGCCGCCGCAAAGGTTGATGGCCACCGCTCCGGCAAGCCCCAGGCCGTTGCCGTTTCCTGCCCCATGGCGCCGCTCGATCAGGAGGGCAATGCCGATTCCGAACAAAACCCCGCCCAGCAGGCTGGGATAAAATCGGCCGGGCGCCGGCGGAACCCCCAGCAGCGCGACCAGCCGGTCGGGAAAGGCCATCAGCACCACCCCCAGGATCAGGTTGATCGCCGCGTCGACGGCAAGCAATGTGACTCTGCGCATGGTATCACCTCCGACACCCTATGGGGACGGCCACGGTGGACGGCGTCCGCTGAACAACAACCGGTGAGTGCGACCATCCTGCCAGCGCCTGCGCGGGTTGTCTCTTAATAGCCCCTCACCGTCCAGCAGACCGTCCTGCGAAGGCCATGGCGCCTTAGGGGGGCTTGTGGACGCGCGGTCGCGCTCCCGCACGGGGTTCCTGGCAGGCCCGAACGCCTCCAAAGTAAACACCGCCCCTTGATTTCCCGAGGATATTTGCCGTATAAACCCCTTTGTCCCTTGCCCGGCAATCGAATCCGATTCCGAGCCGGGCCGAATCAACCAACCATTTACCAATAGAACGGGGAAAGTTCATGTCCAAAACAACCATACTGACCGGCATCACCACCACCGGCACACCGCACCTGGGAAATTATGTGGGCGCCATCCGGCCGGCCATCGAGGCCAGCCGGGACAGGCAAGTCAGAAGCTTTTATTTCCTGGCCGATTACCACAGCCTGATCAAATGCCACGACCCGGAACGGGTCAACCAGAGCAGCCTGGAAGTGGCGGCCGCCTGGATCGCCCTGGGTCTGGATACGGACAACGCCATCTTTTACCGGCAGAGCGACATCCCCGAAATCCCCGAATTGACATGGATTCTGACCTGTATGACCGCCAAGGGGCTGATGAACCGGGCCCACGCCTACAAGGCCGTCGTCGCTGAGAATGAAACCGCGGGCACACGGGACCCGGACAAAGGGGTCACCATGGGCCTGTTCAGTTATCCCATCCTCATGGCGGCTGACATCCTGATGTTTAAAGCGACCAAGGTACCGGTGGGCCGCGACCAGATCCAGCACCTTGAAATGGCCAGGGACATCGCCCTGCGTTTCAACCATCACTTCGGAGAACTGCTTGTCCCGCCCGAGGCGGTGGTTGACGATAATACAGCGGTGCTGACCGGTCTGGACGGCCGAAAAATGAGCAAGAGCTACAACAATACCATTCCCCTGTTCCTCCCCGAAAAAAAACTGCGCAAGCTGATCATGAAAATCAAGACCGACACCTCGCCGCCGGAAGCCCCGAAGGATACGGACACCAGCAGCCTGTTCGGCATCTACCGGGCCTTTGCCGATGATAACGCCACAGCGGCCATGCGCCGCCGCTACGCCGAAGGGATATCGTGGGGTGAAATGAAACAGATTCTTTTTGAAACCGTCAACGCGGTTTTGGAAGCACCCCGCCGACAATACGAAAAACTGATCGCTGACCCGGCGTACATCGAGTCGGTCCTTCAAAAGGGAGCCCGGCGGGCCAGGGAACACAGCGTCCCTTTCCTGTCCGATATACGCAAGGCCGCGGGGATCCGGCCCATCGGGGGATGAGAACAGGACCTCGCTGCAGGCCCGTCATGGGATACGAAGGACTGAACTGACGGTCAGTCCTTCTTCCTTTGTGAAGCGACGCCGAAATGGTACCGCTTCTCTGTAGCCACTCCCCACTGATTTTTTGGAACCAGCGGGGCGTGTGGGGGGCTGCGTCAACGATGCCGGTTTACAGGGTTATCAGCGCCTGGTCACTTTTCAGGATGTCAGTCAGCGGAATGCCCCAATACTTGACCTCGATGTTGAGCTTTTCCAGCCTTTCCGTTACCCCCAGTTGATCCGCGCAAGCCTTGCAGGCCGATACATGAACGCCTGCGTCCAGGGCATCGGCCACCATTTTCTGAACGGTTTCATCCTCACCCACCAATTTCGCGGGGGCGCCCCAGATGATCAGGGTGACGGCTTCCCACCACCCGTGAACCAGGGAGTTGACCGTGTACATGAACACCATTTTTTCTGCGGTAATGGGATTGTCGGTGGTCCACAGGACGTACAGATGTGTTTTTTGGCTCACTGGTGATCTCGCTTTCCATTGGGAGTTGACGGCCGGTAATGATTATCGGGTGTCGGTCGTGCCGTGCCTGCCACACCGGCAGGCGTCCGTCGAGGCCATGATTGACAAGAAAACGGTACTTCCGCCGGAGGCAATCAGTCCAGATCCAACGCTGCGCTGCAACGATTGCACCGTACTGCGCCCCGGAAAACCGTATGCCCGCAGTCGGGACACACGTAGCGGGCCTTTTCATCGCGCACCCATTTCTCCGTTCCGACTTTCCGCCGGTGAGGGACCGCCCGTAAAATGACTTTTTTTCCGATCGCCATGGGAAAATTTTCAACGTGCGGACAGGGAAAGTCATCGCATTGATGGCATCCCGTGTAGCCCCTGGCCTGCGTGCAGTCCCTGATCGCACACTGCTCACAGTGCATAAACCGGTCATCCGACAGGCAGCCTCGGCATCGGATGCCATCCACGGTAAGCGTTTCACTGTTGGGCAGCACCCCTTTGCCGGCAACGCCGCCCTTGTATAGGCCCACCAGGCGCTGCTTCAATTTTGCATTATTGTCGCGATGGGCAATATGAATGGCGCAGACGCCGCAGTACAACCCGCATGGGGAAACCAGATCCGCATCCATGGTATTCATTCCAATCCCTCCTTATGGTGTCGTTTTCATAGTTCTTTGGTCTCCGTCCATCAGGATTTTCTCCCGACGGGACGGCCCTGTCAACCGAAGGCCATATCAATGGATCGACGACCTCTTTTTTTGATTTCGGCCACCGGGCGCCAGACAGGTCATTGATGCGGCCATTCACCCTGGCATATTCATCGGCGTAGGCCCGGTCCGGCCCGTTCTGGATGCGGGTCATGATTCGGGGATTCATGGGGACCACCCAGGCAAGGGCAAGGGGAAAGCCTTTTGCTGTGCAATCCAGCGGGGTGGAAAAATATCGCAGTCCGGCGGCACCCCACCGGGGAATTCCCTGAAGTGCCATCCACCCGGTCAGCCAGGCGGGCATCGGGGTCAGGGGGATCGACAAGGCAGGTCTCCTTTCGCAGGGGTCAGGATGGTGAGGATCACTCCGGGTCATCGTCGCACCGTCATTCAGCCGTCATGCGCCAGGGTGATGATCACATTTCCCCGCTTGTGCCCGGTGTCGACGTAGCGGTGCGCGTCCACGATCTGCTCGAACGGATAACGCCGGTCAACCACCGGTTTATATTTTCCCGCCTCAGCCAGCCGGGCGAGGACGAGCAGGTCCGCCCGGCGCCCGGATGCCGGCCCGGCGATGATTTTTTTGCCGCTGGTCATCGACACCCAGGGGATTCGAAGCATGTCCGGCAGACGTCCGAGAACCAGAAGAAGGCGGCCATGTTCCCGCAACAGCCCCCTGGCCCGGGGAAACGGCAGCGTGCCGGCGGTATCCATAATGACGTCATAGGTTTCGTCGCGCTGGGTGATATCCGCCCGGGTGTAATCGATCACCCGATGGGCCCCCAGCGATTTCACCAGCGCCAGGTTCGCGGTACTGCACACCCCGGTTACGCGGGCGCCAAAATACCTGGCCAGCTGCACCGCGGCGGTGCCCACCCCTCCGGAAGCGCCATTGACGAGCACCGTTTCGCCGCTTTGGAGTTTTCCTCTTTTAAAGAAATCCAACGCCGTGGTGCCGCCAAAAGACAGAGCGGCGGCTTCATCGAAGCTCAGCGTGGCGGGTTTTGGCGCCACCGCCCCGTCTTCAGGCATGCATTTGTACTCGGCATGACAGCCCATACCGGCATCGCTGAAGGCAAAAACCGGATCACCGGCTTTGAATTGGCTTACCCTTTTGCCGACTGATTCAACGACACCGGCAAGCTCCGTTCCAAGAACGGGGTTCCTCGGTCCGGATACGCCAAAGACCAAACGCGAGATGAACCCGAAGCCGACAGGGACATCGAGACTGCGCGCCCGCCAGTCCCCTGAGGTCACCGTTGTCGCACAGGTTTTGATCAGAACCTCATGGTCCCCGGGGACCGGTTTCGCCACCTCCCTCACTTCAAGGACATCGGGCGGTCCATATCGTTCATACACAACGGCTTTCATACGTGGCCTTCAATTTCATGGAAGATGGCTTTGATCATAAAATTCTCATATGAATAAGGGACGACGCGTGAACAGTTGAACCTGAATAATTTCTGCTCCGGGAAAGCGATCTCGTTTTCCCCTGGTTGGGCTTCAAATACGATTTTCACATCTTCAATGCAGGGGCATAACGGTTGACCGGCGCCATGCTGCTTATTCCCAACGTTTAAATCGGTGGTACGGTTTTTAATGTCAACCGGATCCGTCGGTTGGACGCTGATCCTGGTCACACAATTCAGGATAGAGCTGCCTGGCACAATCCGGACATATGCTATGGCTGAACTCGGCTTCGGAATGATCGCTGATATAGGCTTCAATCTGCTGCCAATACCCCTTGTCATCCCTTATTTTTTTGCATTTGGCACAGATCGGCAGGATCCCTTGCAATCTTTTTATTTCCACCAATGCCAGTTCAAGCGCCTGGTTCAGCCTGCGCAGTTCCATCAGGTCCGCGTGACGGGCCATGGCGATGACGATAGCCCGTTCAAGGTCATCCTGCCGGGGAGGTTTGGTTAAAAATGCGGACACGCCCGCAGCACGGGCTTTGATAACGAAATCCGACGATTCGTATGCGGTGAGAATGACGATGGGTGTGGGGCAGCACGCCTGGATTTTCTGCGCGGCCGCGATACCGTCAAGCCTCGGCATCATTATGTCCATCAGAACAATGTCGGGGTGCACAGAGCAGGTCTTTTCATAGGCATCTTCACCGTCAACCGCCTCTATGATATTGGCATACCCCTGCATCTTCAGCCCGCGGATGATGTCCTCGCTGATAAGGTAGTCGTCCTCCGCAACAAGGATTTTAATGGTTTTATCGATGGGCATAGGGCATCCTTTTATTTTCCGATCGTGTCAAATCCTATTTCAATAACAGCGCCGTTTTCATTTTTGAACGAAATGGTCCCGCGCAGGCTTTTTTTCACGATTCCGGTTACAAGCTCAAAACCAATACTTGCGCCGGCATAGTTTCCCTTAATGATATTTTCGGGATACCCCGGGCCATTGTCCCGGAAAGTCAGAAAGACCTTGCCGGCGTCATCTTTAATATCAACATCGATACGGGACCGGTTTCCTTTACGGATGGCATATTTTAGGGTATTTGTCGTCAGCTCATTGATCACCATACTCAGATGGTGGGCCTGGTTGCTGTCGACCAGCACGTCCGACGCTGAAACAGATAGTTTTATGGCTGCGGTATTCGAGTCAATATTCCCTTTAATGATCTGTCTGCAAAGCTGGCTCAAAAACAACGGCTGCCAGTTACTTGCTGAAAACATACTGTGAACCGTAAGCAGCCCTCTGATACGCCCCTCCAGATCGTGCAGGAGAGAGAGCGGGGCGGTCTGGCCCTTGAGTTTTGCAAGGTCCTCCTCCTTGTGCAGCATACTGATGATCACGGCCAGATTATTCTTGACACGATGATTGACCTCCCGCAGCAGCACCTCTTGGGTTTCGGCATATTCCTGCAGTTTCACCTCTCCCTGCTTACGCTCGGTGATATCCTCGGCCACGTAACTGAACCGTGTGCGTCCATTGCGGCCCGGGCCGATTGTCGAGACTGTTGCCGACAGCCAGAGCGGGCCGTCCGGCGCGGGATGGATGTATTCGAAGCGCACCGGTTTGCCCTCGTTCTGGCTCTGGCGGTAGTGTACCAACCACTCGCTGATTGCTTCTGAAGGCGCCCCTAACTCATCGGCAGCTATTTCTCCAGCACCTTGGGATTCAACATTAAAAAACCGGGCGGTTGCCGGATTGTCGTAGATATGAACGATTTTGTCATCCGCGGTTAATTCGACGATTCCCATCAGCATCGGAGAGCTTTCAAAGATGCTGCGGAGCGTGGCCTCGCTTTTCTTCAATGCCTCATTGGTTCGTTTTTGTTCGGTGACATCCTGTATGGTTCCCATAATTCGGACAAGGTTGTCATGGTCATCGAAAACGCCGCGAAAAATCGAGACGTAATAGCCGATGCTGCCATCAGGGCGGAGGAACCGCTGTTCAAACGACCCCTGCTCGCGGTTCTCTGTCACTCTTTTGATAATTTCCTGGTCACGTTCATGGTCGCCTGGCCAGGGAGACAGTGCCATAATCGAATCTATTTGTGGTTTGAATGTTTCAGGGTCAAGCCGGAAAATTCGGTAAGTTTCATCCGACCATTCGCAATCGCCGGTCTTGACATCCAATTTCCAATGGCCAAGCTTAGCCATTTTCTGCGCTTCTTTCAGTCGAGCCTCGCTGTTTCGCAGTCGGTTTTCAATATTTTTTCTCTCCGTGATATCAACAATCACACCGTCGAGCCAGCGGGGATTGTCCCCCTCATCGTAACTGGCCCGCCCCTTCTCGAAAACCCACCGGACATCGCCTGAGGCATGCCGGATCCGGTATTCACTTTCGTAATGGCTTCGATTCGATACCCCTTCCTCGACAAGACGGCCCACCTCCTGCAGGTCTTCATCCAGGATCAGGTCGCCGAAATTGATCTCGTTCGTCTCTGTAAACTGACTGGGGGAATAGCCGGTAAGTTCAAGAACCGACTCGCTGACATACTCCAGCCGCCAGGGGTTTTTGAGTTCAGAGCGATAAACGCAACCGGGAAGGTTTTCCACCAGCGTACGGAATCGGTCTTCACTTTTCTGCAGCTTACGAAACGCCTGGAGTGTGGTCAGGGAATCGGAAATCCGGCGACCGATTTCCCGGAATAATGTCTTTTCATCCTCCGACCAGATGCGCGGGAAAGCGCACTGGTGCATCCCGAACATCCATGGTTTATCCCCCTTGGGGTACACAGCCATTGCCATAGCGGACTGGATGTGGAACTGGTCCCATCCCTCCGGAGGAAGGGGTTCTCCCTCCTGCGGGCCAAATACCGCAACACCGTCAGTTTCGAGCAACACCCGGAGGATTTCAACAACCCATGGCTGCATGGGAAAGTCCCGGTTTAAAGCCTCGGCACCCGGATATCCCGGTACGGTTCGTTCCATGGGCACCCGCCAGAAGGAAGAATCCGGGTCGCAAGGAAAAAGGAGAAATGCCCTGTCACAGTCGAATATTGACAATACGGCTTCGAGCACATCCCGCATCATTTGTTCAAGATTGATCGCGGAACTGACAACCCGGTTGATCCGTTCCAGATTGGTCAGCAGGTAAAGATGGTTTTTTTGTATCTTTTCCGAATTCTTACGGGCTGAAATATCCTCCACTAACAGAAGAAAATGGCTGGCGTCCCCTTTCCTATGCCCTGCCAGTGAAACCGTGAGATTGGTCCAGACCGGGGTTCCCTTTTTGTGGACACAGCGTTTTTCAATTGCGTAGGTCTGTATTTCTCCCTTGAGCATCTTCCGGACGTGGTCGATATCCGTTGTCAGGCCATCGGCATGGGTGACATCCTGAAGGGTGAGGTTCATCAGTTCTTCTCGTGAATAGCCCAACATATCGCATAATCGTTGGTTGACGTGAAGCCATGAACCGTCGAGCCCGACATGGCCAATGCCCACGGCATCCTGTTTCGAGGTGCCTGGAAACATTTCCTCCTTTTCATGCAGGACCGCTTCTGTCCCTTCAGGATCCGTCCCTTCCAGAACAATGCCATCCCAGAACGTATCACCGTTGGGCTGACGTTGCGGACGGGACAGGTAGTCATACCAGCGCGCTTCCCCGTTAACGATAAAACGTAATTTTTCTTTGCAGGGTTGAATCGTCTGAGCAGATATTCTGGCCGATTCGAGAAATCTTGTTTGATCATCCGGATGAATGAGACGAAAAAAAAGGGTCCAGTCACGCGTTAACGCCTGGGGGTCCAAATCAAACAGTTTGAAAGATGAATCGCTGACGTAGGAAAACATATAGGTCCCGTCGGAATGCCGTACGAGAACGAAAACCATTCCGGGAATATAGTTTAGCAACCATTCGTATCTGTCGGATATTTCCTTGACAGCCCGATCGGTTTTTTTGCCCTCCGGCACGGTGACGCCCTTGTGGTGGTTCATTTCAATACCCCCTGTTGATCAAACCAGCGACCGCTGGTCCGGATCGGCAAACTGGTAGGGCCCTGATGCCGGCTCGAACCCGGCTGCGGCAACAGAGGCGCGAAGCTCGGCAATCATCGTCGGGTCTATCCGTTCCGCCGCCTGTTCGACCTTGCTGACGTATTCTTCCAGGACAACGACGTCATCGTCCCCGGCGATCACGCGATGCCGCCTTCGACCGACAAAGCACCATACGGCCGCGCCCGGACCAACGCGCCGTCCACCAATCAGCCGGACGGCATCCCTGAGGTCCCTCGCGTCGTAGTTCTTCTCCCGAACGGTCAGCCGCGCCAGTTCGGAGCGGGACACCCTGATCATTGCAGCCGCCGTACGCTGGCCGGGCGAGGGCTCGAGATTGAGGAATGCGGCGGTGGTCGTCTGGCCCGCACCCGACAATCTGACGGTTTCTCCCACGGTCCATCGTCGTTCCCAATCCACGACCTCTATAGGGATGAGTTCATCGATCGAGGCATCCCTGCCCAGCCCGGCACTGAGACTGGCCGGATTCATCAGCGAACCGTACGCGACGACATAGTCCAGCCGGGGTCGCGTCTTCCGTTCGCGAGTCCTGATCTCGTTGTAGAGATATTCGAATCTCGAATAAAGCGTGGGGTCGGAATTGGCCCGGTAATCCTCGACCCAGAACCGCAATCGCTCCCAGTACATGACGACGAGTGCATCGAACAGCACCCGAACCGTCTTCCGATGGGCGACACCGAACTGGTAAGCCGCACCGAGTTCCTGGAACAGGTTCGTGAACCGCCGGAGATGGGTGCGGAGCGCGGGGTCCCGTTCCAGTTCCTCCAGGCGGGCCTTGGCCGTGACATGGGCCTCCAGCCAGCGGTCCACGGCGACGCGACTCTCCATCGCATCACTGCTGTTGAAGCGCTCGATGTACATGGACGCCCGGCTTCTCGTGAACTGGGCGATGATAAGGTATACGGCGGCTACGAGCAGCCCGATTTCCGCCAGGCCCAGAAACATTTCAACCCACGTGCTCCAGTTGGTGGCCAGCATTCGCCCCCTTTCGCCGACGGCACGACGGCCCTTGTCACCGACCGCTCGATCCGTGCCGTCGGGTGACACATATGTTTTCCTCAGCGGTGAACACACCGGTATCGGTCGTTTTCACCATGGCGCATGCAGTATGGACAACTTTCTTTTCAAAGGAGGAAATAAAGATCGCTGTCAACGGTGTTTTCAAAAAATTCATCTGTCATCAGGATCACAGGATCCCGTTTTCCTGTCGGAACGCTTGACGCCGGGCACTTCAAGTGGCTTCCCTTGAAGCGATAGCCAAATGGTATGCCGTTACCGGGGTGCCGGCATCAACTTCCGGTGCCATGATACCATGAAGTGTCGTCAGTGTTTATCCATAAAAGGGTATTTGACCCCCTATCTGCGTTATGCGAAAAATTTTATCCTCGGAATATCAGCCATATGCCTGCGGTTAAATCCAAGGTAAAACTGGTCGCGCGGCCTGATCGCGCCCCATTTGGCCGGCGTCCGGGCAGCCCCTGTTCAGTTTTCGGTCGACGTGCGCCCCCCCGGAAAGTGATCCCGCGATTTTTTACTATATCGGGGGCGGGTTAAACCCACCAAGCGCTTTTTCAAGATATCCGGCAACGGCCAGGGCAACGTCTTCCCGCCACGGATGGGCAACTATTTGCACGCCAACGGGAAGCCCGTCCGGGGAGGTGCCGCCTCGTACAACGGCAGCCGGCCAGCCGGTCATATTGTAGGCCATGGTATAACTGAACGCCTCCAAATCAGCGCCCGATGATCCAGGCAGCATGGCCGGAAAGGCATTTACGGGGCTCAGGATCAGATCGTAGTCTTTAAAAAATGACAGCATAATGCTGCGAAATCGGGACCATTTCAACATCAGTGCATCGAACCGGGTCGCATCGGCGGGCTCTGCGAGCCCCAGCCACGGGAGGGTATGCGCCTTTGTGCCGGCGTCCTGCAGCAATCTTCGGATCGACGCCCCCCCGTCCGCCGATAACAGCCCGATCATCAGATCATAGGACTGCTCGATGCCATGCGGGCGGACCGCGTTGATGATCAAACCCCGATCATCAAGGATTGCCGCTGCATCACGTACCACTTTCGCTGTTTCCGGTGATGGAGTGATGATTCCGTTGTCCGAATGGAAAGCAACGCGGAGATCGGTCAATGCCACCGCTTTGGGATCATCCAGGGGCATTGGCACCAAACCGGGATCGATGTGGTCTGGACCGGCGATAAGAGGCAGAAGCAAAGAGAGGTCATCAACGGAGCGGGCCATTGGCCCCATTTGTTGAAAAGAATCCAGCACCCCGCCAAAAGGGAAAATATGTCCCGTTCGAGGAAATCTCCCGATTACGAATGGCGTTGGCGAGGGCCACAACCGGAACGTTGACGATCTGCTGCATTTTTCCCCTTTGCGCTGCCGAAATGTGCTTTGCGTCTCCGGCGGGCACATCCGTTATGAACGCCGGTTTGTCTTTCTAAGATGTTCCGTCATTCCTATCACCGAGGCCTTCAATAGCATCCTGCCGCATTCTCTGCCCATTTTTCAATTCCTATTTTTTTGTACCTGTTCACGGGGTTGAAACAACCGCGGTACTCGGTTATTCAGGCATATTCATCAACCAGTTTTGCATTACTTTGAAAAAATCATCTTTTGCATATTTTTCAACCGAGGGGGCGTGACCACATTTTTCAAATTCAAAATATTCTAATTGAGGTATATATTGTCTCAGGTTATTTCTTATGAGCTTTCCAGGATGCGGGTCATAAGCACCATGCAACATAATTACTGGGGATTTAATTGATGTAAATGCCTGAGGATATTTCCCTTCATCCTGGGAACGTAACATATCGCTCCATGTCTCAGTATGCGCTTTCATATCAAATGGCTCTGTTAATGGATATTCGGTTTTGATTGGATCCAACTCGTATGAATCTGTCATTTCGTGCCATTTCATTATTTGTTCGGAAATCGAAAGTTTCAGATCGGAACGATGCTCCGGGTGATTTTTTATATAATCTTTAATTCTATTTTGGCGTATTTTAATTCCTTCTGCGCGAGCCTTTTTGTCAAAAGTACCACAACCGATGAGTGCAATAGGCCCAACAGTTTCAGGATATTCAGCGGCATAAGCCAACGCAAGCATTGCGCCCCAGGATTCACCCACAAGGATTGGTTTTTCATCACTACAGCAAGATTTTATTAAATCGTAAATATCAGAAATATGAACAGCAACAGTTAGTGGGATGTCACTGCTGCGGCGCTGCCAAGGCTCCAATACCCTGAAGTGATAAGAAAGCCCTATAGCAACAGGTGCTGCGCTCCCTGATGCCCCCGGTCCTCCATGCAAAACAATTGCAGTTGGCCCTTTATTTCCATAAATACCAATACGCTTATTTTCTTCCCAGCCTAAACCAGTCATCAATTATCTGTTTCAATTCCTTTGTATAACGCGCCAGCTCACAGGTGAGGGTCACGAAGTGGCCCGAATCCTTGTGAAGCTGATGGTTGTGGTTGAAGATCATTCATAGATCGTCGCGAAGGATTTAACCCTCATTGTAGGTTCTCTTCCAAAATATACTCTATGGCGGCTTCCAGCTGATTATCTCTTCCCTTCAGCAAATCATTTCGGTTGAGTCCGATTTCAAGATCAGGCTTTATTCCATGGCCTTCAACAATCTGTCCATCGAAGGGAATTGGTTGTAGAAATGAATGCATAAACGATAGGCCATTTGGCAGTTTTATCCATTTGGACCCCAAAAGATAGCCAGGACTTCGTTCTCCGACAATAGCTGCACGTCCAATCGCCTTCAGGCAGGCCGCAAAATGTTCGCTGGATGACATGCTGGTCACATCAATCAGCACGACAACTGGTTTTTCATACGGGTGTTTCGAAGGATTTAAACTTCTTTCGACAGTTTTTTCTCTGAATCGGAATCGGTATAGTGGTGTTTTTGCGGTAATCAACTGTTCAATAATAGTATCCACTACACGAAAATTTCCTCCAGGGTTGCTACGCAAATCGAAAATGAGCCCGCACGTATCCCGCATGATCTCAAGCGCTTGAACAAAATCTTTATCCACAGGGTCTGCAAAATGGTTGAACCAGATGTACCCTATATTGCGCTCCAACCTTTTGGCCTCGAATTCGATAAAAACAGGCGGCATGGCATCACTGATGATCTTGCCTGTTCCTCTTGACTGGCGCAAAATCGCTGCTTCCTTTAACAAAGAATTTTCATCCACATAGCGAATGGAAACCAAGGTATTCGGCGGGCCGTTGAGATGACCGATAATGAAGTTTGAAATTCCGCCTCTGCGGTTACGGACATTGTATGGTGGCAGTACTTCAGCGATCTGGATTATCTCATTGACATCCCGGCCATCGATTTCCTTAATTTCATACCCCGTTTTCAAGCCGGCCTTTTGGGCTGGACATCCGGGGTTGATTTTAGTGATGACAACCTTGTTTTGCATCCATCGCACATCGATGCCAACGGTGCCTTCTGAAAACAGAGTCGGCATGTATGTCTTTAGCATTTTTTCTGTGGCGACAAGAAGATGAGACAATCTAAGTTCAAACAGCATGTTATTGGTTATCCGGTTGAAATCTTCAATGCCGCTGGATGATACTATTTGGGGATGATAGCGGTCGCGCATGGCCTTCCAGTCAATACCGCCAAAGGTCGGGTCGAAATGGCTTTCGTTCACCGTTTTCCAGACCATATCAAAGCTTTTCAAATTGTCAGCAGTCTGGTTTTGCGCACAACACGGTGTGACGAACGCAAATAGAACAAAAAAGCTAATCAAAAAATTTTTCATTTATTTCATTCCGTCAAATGGGCAAATGGGGTTCAAATGGGCGCCCCCTTTACTGATTTAACTAAAGTTGTCGATGGTTTTGCAGATCCCCTTCAAAAAAATAAACTGTAACCTTTTTACCTTCTATACGTTATTCACAAACAAAACCAATGGAGATGCACCATGAAGAGTTCACTTGTAAAAAATTGCTGCCATAAAATCTAATTTTTGGGTACTTATTTTATGAAGGGTGCTTTTTTATTGGTATACTCTTAATAAAGTGTGGATTGAACACGAATGAATCCTATTCATAACTCTGCATTTTCATTTTCAGAGAATTCAGGGTAGAGGCTCTTCACGCAACTAGGACAAATACCGTGGGAAAATTGAGCATCGGTGTGTTTTGCCACATAGATCTCAACATGATCCCAGAATCCTTTATCGTCTCGTATCTTTTTACAGTTGGCGCAAATGGGGACAATACCTCTTAATGTCTTGATTTCCTCTAAGGCTTTTTGAAGTTTGAAAACAAGCTCTTTCATCTCCTGATCTTGTATTTTACGTTCTGTGATATCATAGAGGATTCCTGTCCAGAGAACATCTTTGTTTGCGACTAATCGTGGCAGTGATTCGAAATGTATCCAATGGATTTTTCCCCCAATAGATAAACGCCCCTCCCACATAAATGGCTTCATGTTGGCATTTGATTCTTCGTTTTCACGTATGAATTCTGCTTTGTCTTCTGGATGAATCAAATCGATTATTATACCGGGGTTGTTTTTAAATATTTCTCTGTTAATCCTCAAAATTTCGCAGAAGCGATCATTAACCAACTCTAAAATATATGGAGGGTTATCCGAACTGCTCCATGCACTCTTGGGGAGTTTCTTACTAGTAAATACGCGAAGACGATATATCCCAGCAGGTTGATATTTGAGCAAATCTATATACAATTCGCGTTCAAGCTGAAGCAATTCCTCTACCCCCCTGCGTTCGGATAAAGATTGCTCCAAATTTTGAATTTTTTGTTTTAAAAATGAGTTCTCTTCGAGTAGCTTACAATTTTTCTCGGGTGGTCCTGTCATAAAGCACCTCTTTCATGACAAATGACATACTATAAAAAAACTGATGACGATACATAAGATTTGCATAACTATTTATTTGGCTCGTATAAGATATCATCAGTTTAATTGTGCACCAATCCCAATTGAAATGCAAACTGCAAAGAATAGTATATATATACATTAATTTCTATTATTTACTATCAATTTTCTATCAAGAAAAAAGCTTAATGAAAAACTAACTGCACCGATAATAACTGGCTGCCACAATCCTCCAGATTTTTCATAAAATCCAAACATTTTTTGAAATATAATCATCCATATCGGATACAAGATCATAGAAGATGATATAAAAAAAGGAGATAATTTATATTTTTTTAAACGTGCTATTCCAAAAAAAACTGTTATGAGAACTACTGGAAAAATCAAATTGAGGATAACTGAAAACCAACCTACAAATATACACAGCATACAGGCATCAAATCTGCTTGCAATAATTGATGTCCCTGGTTTGCTAAAAATAATGCATGCAATAGTCATGATTAAATAATTGCCTACAACTCCAATGATAATATGTTTAGTATATTTATCCATGATATTTCACCCTAACGCTGAGTTCACAGGCAAGCTTCAGCTTGTCCAGTGAAACGGAAGGTTAGCTACTATGGCTATTTTAATCATCTTTGGTGAGAACCATATTTTTTCTGAAACGCGTCAACATCTTCAAGGCTTTTACAAATAATGAAAACATGATCTCCGCCATTTATCCTATCTCCATCAATTTTTTTTATATGAGAAATGTACCCTTCTTTTTCAACTTGAATATAATTGTCCTCTTTCGCCTCTTCCTTTGTAGAATGTGACTCTGGAATATGCACATACCCAACCCTTTCACTCTCTTCAACTTTCTGCCCTATATATGGCGTTATTTTCCCGTCCAAATCAGGATAATAAGTACGCGTTCACGGGATATTCCCGTATGAATCAAATCCAGGAAAGGTCAGGCATTATATTACGAAAGTAGGAAGCAATACATTCCACGAGAAATGGGAACGTGGGCTTTTCATTTAAACGGCAGGTCTCTTTCAGTGACAAGATCCGCTCGACCCACCGATTACCCTTTTCGCTTTGGGTTCCCAGACTGCGTTTTCGCCACAGCACACCAAAACGTAAGGCCCGCTCAGCGCGATTATTTGTAGGTTCGACGCCATGGTGATCGAGAAAGGTCCACAGACTGTCCATTTCCCGTACGATCTGACGGGCAAGTCTACCAGCATCGGTCTTGTCCTCCTCCCAAAGGGAGACGGTGAACAAGAAGAACGTATAAAAATCCGACCACTGTTTTGAGTCGGGAGGTTCTTTGGCAAACGATACCAGTTGCCTCAGCCAGGCGGCGACGATTTCTCCGAAGCGGCGAAGGTCGGGTTTCTTTCTTTCCGTCAGGGCATCGGCCTTGCGGATCAGGTGAGCCAGGCAGGTTTGGCGGTGCACCCATTTTTGGTATAGGCCGTATCCATCACTGACCAGAATGCCGTTCCAATCCTGGATTAAGTTTTCGAAGGCCTCCTTAGACCGGTGTGGGTCGATACGATAAAATGCCACCCGTTCATTTACCATGGCCCACAGCCAGTGCAGATCATTTTGCTTAAACCAGGATGTTTCGTCGATGTAGTTACACCAAAAGCGTCGGGCGATCTGGCCGATGCGTTCGTAGACTGGCAATAGCGCATTTGAGGTGCGGTCGACAATTTTCTGGATGGTTCCGGTGGCAATGGGAATGTCTAATACAGATTCGCACAACTTTTTGACATCGTTTCGGCTCATGCCCTTGATGCCGCTCAGTTCACCGATAAAGGCGGTAAAACGAGGACCGTAACCGGTGGACATCTCAGGTGGCAGCATGGCTTTGACCACGTTACCGCAGTTAGGGCAATCGCATTGCTGGAGAAGATAGTGATTGACTTGCATTTCGATTTCGGGAAGCTCAATATGTTGATGTACGTAAAACGTTTTCATCTTTTCCTGATCGAAAGCCGAATGCCCGCATGAGCAACGTTGCGGGGTCAACCAATAGCTCTCGGTCGGGTCCAGCACTTGCTGCTGGTGCGGCTTATGGCCTTTCTGACCGCCTTTAGCCTTTTTGCTCTTTTTTTGCTTTCTCTTCTTCCTCGCAAAAGGTGGATCGGAAGACGGTGGCTTGCTGGAGTTGTGAGAATTTTTCCGGGTCCGAACCTCGAGCTTCTCGAGCCGTTTTTCGTGGAGTGCAATCCGCTGTTCCATATCGAAAAGCGTCCGTTCCAGAGCCATGATGTAATGACGCACCGGCTCTGGCGTCAGTTGCCAATCGAGTTCCGAAAAAGGTCTTTTGAGTGCCATGAAAAGCACCCTATCATAGCCAAAAAGAAAAATCTAGATTTATTTTGAATTATTCCAGATGGTTAGGAACCTTGCTTTTGTGTATTGATTTCGGGGACTTGCGAAGCCAATCGGACCATCAAAGTACCCCGTGAATGCTTACGATAATAATAAATAAAGCCGTCTCCTCCGCCTATGTACTCCTGCCAATAAGGGGTATCCTCACTTTCGTATATCAGTAGCTTTTTAAAATGAAAAATATTGTAAGCAAATTTGTCGATGGCTTTTGCCATCGTTTTTAAATTTCGACTAAGGTTTGGGCCATTTATATTCTCAAAGGTTTTTTGCTTATCAAAGATTTTATCCAGCTGATCAAACAAATAATTCAAAATACTGGGTTTGAAACAATGCCGATACTCTAAAGTTATTTTTGTACTATTTCTTTCAAATGGCCTAGCATGTATGGTTAAATACTGAGCGTTACTAGTATTATAGTTTTCATGTTTTCTGAGAAAAAATAATTTTAAATATGGGTAGCTGGCCCCAGAATATTTGTAATGAACCAGTATCCAAGGAGTTTTATTGAACTCCTCCAGTATTTGATATCCTTTTCCTATTTTTATACCATCATCGGGTTTAACCTTAAAAAATCGATAAGACTGGCTCCAACGCTCAAAACCATTTTTTAAAAAATACAGACATGAAGGCATTGTTAAAGCTCTGGTCATCAAAGGAAAAGAATAGTGGAGGGTAATTTCTTCTTGGACACTTTTCTTGCTGTATTGGTGGTATTGAATACCGAAATTCTTTATCAATCCCTTTGTTTCGTCATCTGTTGAAAAGTATCGATCAAACAGCTCATCTTCAGCGATTATTTTTTTTAAGTCTTTTTCGGGATGGATAAAGCCTGGTGAATTTGTTTTCGGTTTTGATGTCTCAGATGTTGACATAGACCCTTCGTTTTTCAACTTGCCAATGATTTTGATAGCAAAGTCGTTCGGTGATAAGTCATTTAAATCTATATACCCTGTCGTTTTCAATAAACCCGGGATTTCGATCGTATTATCAAACATGGCCGGAAGAATATATTCTTTACTTTCTGTAAATGCTCTTGCTTGGGCACTTTCTCTTTCATGGTTGGTCCACATTTTGTCCCTGTAAGCTTTCGAAACAAAAATGACCGTAAAAAGGGCCTTGTTTTGATAAATATCACTAAGATAAGTGTATAGATTTTTCCCCCATAGTTTCGTTTCTTCAAATTTGTCGTAAAAAACATTAACACCTTTTTCACGAAGAATGGTTGCAACTTTCTCAACATAGTCACGATCTTCACCTGCAAATGACAGAGCAATTTGGTATTTTTTCATATACTCCTCATTTATTGTACGCGATAACGTTTGAGATCAGGGGTTTTTATTTACGGCGCTTTTCAGCCGTAAATAAAAATCCCCTGAATCGATTTGTTATACATTTTTAAATTATTTTAATCCCATTGACCAGAAACAAAATGCACTTTATCTTTTGAGTTAACATACAATATTGCTCTAAGTTCATTGCCAATGGTTTTAATTCTTACTTCATATACTTCTTCGTTTTTAGAAGCAAAACCTTTTATCGAAGATTTTAATTTAATTATATTAATATCACGTACACCTTCTTCGGCTAGCACATTAAGATTCATTTTCTTGAAATAAGCGTTAAAAGCATTCTTTTTGATTTTATACCTTATTTCCGGGGACATATTTAAGCTTTGGCTTTGTGATTTAATAGTAGTGAATGTAAAAACTATAATAGCAAGAATTAAGATTGTAGTTATTGTATTTTTATTCATTTTTTATGTATCTCACGATAGGAACGATAGTTACCCGGCCCCCCCCCGCACAGACCCGGACGTGCGGTTTTCCCGCATCCGGTTCCTCGGTTGTACTCGCTTTCGCGTAAGACGTAAGTTCAGGCAAACACGCGATGTTGTCGGTTGACAATCCGCATCTTCGGTTTGGCGATGCCTAATAGTTCAATGGCCCTGTTAAATACCTTCCAGGTGAAGCTCTTGCGTTTGCCTCCCCGGCGATTCAGCCATTTGAATGCACATTCCAATGCCCAGAAATAGAAGCGCCATATCGAACCCAGATTACCAGGGATGTTGTAATAATTGTAATGCCCCTGCAACCTGCGGTTCAGCGCCTTTATAAACTCGCGCCCTTTCAGATGCCGATTCTCCTTGATCCATTCCTTGATACGCCTGCAGGCACTTTGGAACTTTTTGCGTGCCGTTCGCTGTTTTACTTTCACAGCACCGCTGCTGTCCTCCATCCAGTAGGTTTCAAATCCCAGAAAGACGATTCGCCTTTCCATTCCCGGGTGGAAGCGGCTGAAGCGTAACATTGCGGTCTTTTCCGGGGCCACTGTAAGATTGAACTCGGCCAACCTCTTGGGTAGTTCGTGGTAAAACCGCTCGGCATCATCTCGATATTGAAACGCGCAAATGAAGTCGTCAGCGTACCGGAGGAGAAATACATTGCCCTTACAGTTGATTTTAACCCGTTTTTCGAACCACAGGTCCAGACCGAAGTGAAGGTAGACGTTGGCCAGCACGGGGGAGACGATTCCGCCTTGCGGCGTTCCCGATTCCGGATGGATGATCTTCCCATCCGTGTCCAGGATGCCTGCCTTCAACCACTTGCGGATCAGGTTCAGAAAGGCGGCATCGTCGATCCGCTCCCGGACCATCCGCAGCAACCAGTCGTGATCGATATTATTATAAATTATTGTTGTTGACATTTTGGATTATCATATATACATTTTGTACATATTAAATATTTTGTACATTTGAGGTGATTATTATGCTCAACAAAATTACAACCGCCGATGCCAGAAAGAAATTTTCAAATATCATCAATAGGGTAGCATTCGGTAACGAGTCCTTTGTTCTTACACGCCGTGGAGAGCCAATCGCCGCTCTTGTTTCAATGAAGGAACTTAAGCTCTTGCAAGAATTAGAAGACCAGATAGATATTGAGGATGCGTGGAAGGCGAAGGCTGAACCTGGTGAACCGATCCCCTGGGAAGAGTTGAAAAAGGAACTTGAGTCTTGAGTCACCGGATAGAGGTCAAAAGGTCTGCGGCAAAAGCACTTAAAAAGGTACCGAAGGCAGAACGAAAACGCATCATCGATAAAATTAATTTTCTGGCTAAAAGTCTTCCAAGTCCAGATATTACTAAAATGAAGGGGAACAACCCTTTTCACAAAGTTCGTGTTGGTGATTACCGAATCATTTACGAGGTCCAAGAAGACGTTCTCCTAATTCTGATAGTAAAAATCGGACACCGAAAAGATATTTATAGGAATCTATCCTAATTTCGTTTCTCTTTTTTCTGCGTTATAACGTTGAATTCACTGGTTTCGCGCTGTTTGCGAAATCCAGTGGAATGATTGGTTGAACGAAGCCGCTAACGCGGCGGAAAAAAATATTCAAAACCTGTATACTCTCCATAATCGTCCAATTCCGGACGGTTATCACAAGAAGGGAGTATACAATGGGCCCAAAAGAAACCAAACGATTCGAAAAACTGTATCAGCGCCATTTACGAATGCTCAAGCTCCAGGGCAAGAGTGAAAAGACCCGGGACGCATACGCAAGGGCCATCCGGCGCTTGCGGGATCATTTTGGTTGCTGCCCGGACAAACTCACTGTTGTCCATCAAATACCTTTCCAAATACTTGTACAAAGGGGTAATCAGCGAAAGGAACATCACCGCCAACAGGAGTGGTAAAGTTACCTTTCGGTATGTCGACAGTGAAACCGAAACCATAAAATACCGCAAACTACCCGGCGAGGATTTCATTTACCTGCTCGTGCAGCATGTACTCCCCAAGGGCTTTCGCAGAGTGAGAGACTACGGCTTTTTACACGCCAATGCCAAAAAGCTCCTATCTCTGGTCCAATTGGTTTTGCATGTGGCGATTTATGAAATTCCGCTTCGCGATCGTCCGGCCTTTACGTGCCCTTGTTGCAAATCACCGATGGTGATTATTGGTTTTCGATTAAAACCGGGATAACCGACAACATCGGTGGGCTGCTGTTCACGAGAAATACAGGAGGAATCACCGACTTTATGAAAAAATTCGATGATTTTTACGCCTGTTCCAGGCAGCCGCACAAGTACGTCCATACACTTTTTCGATTTTCAAAGAACTGTGATGCCCACATCCTTCCGGAAAAGCTATTTCCTTTATAAATAGATCCTCATTCAATATCGGGCTTGTTCAACCACCGGATAAGATCGTGGCTCGCTCGCGCTCTCACGACCTATCCTTATTCGTTGGACAGGTCACTCGGTAAGAAGATATTTTTCTACCAGTTGGACATACTCTCCTGATTGCTTCAGGGAATCCAAGGCATTTTGCCACTGCGCTATCACAGCTTTGGGAATATTATTTGAAAAGGCAATATACCCTTGGGATTTATGTACAATTACAGGTGTCTGGCGAATTTTATCTTCAGGGATGCCAGCCTGTTTCAGTTTGTTATTCAAAGAATGCTTATCACTGGAAACGAGATTAACCCTCCCAATAACCAACATCTTAAAGCAGTTTGCCCCGATAGAATTTTGATAAATATTTTTAAAATTTTCTTCAACCAAAACCTCATAGTCAGCAGTCCCCATTCGAACGCAGATTTTATCGACTTTTCTTGCATCATCACGTGACAGAACCGGTGTTGGCGTGTCTGCCAGTTCATAAAGGAAAGTGACTTCGTCTAGTAGAGGGCCAACCCACTGTACCATTTTTTCACGATCGGGTTTTCTGGAAACATTGAATAGGGCATAATCAGGTTTTTTCTGCACATACATAAAACCCCTTTTGAATGGGACAATTTCAAATAACGGTGGATGATTGAGCATGGACATCATTTTTAGTACTAATTCTATTGTAAACGCCCGTTTACCATTCTTATATTTTCCTCTAAGCAACCCGTTGTCATCTAGAAAAGTAGCACCCTCAACTCCATGAGTTAAAAAAGTTATTTCAGAAGCAGAAGCTGTATGCCCCGTGACTAATAATAAAGGGGCTATTAAAATCAAACACCGTAAAATCATATTCATATTATTCACCTGTAATAAACTCATCAGGTTTAAAAAAATGCATAAATCTCGATTTGTAATCTTTTAAATAGTCCTGTAAAGCATTTTGCATATCTTCAAAATGTTCATTAACAATTGTTCTTGTTTTGCTGCTGAACGCTCCGCATAAACGGCTGGCAATGGAGCGAAGCGGAATGGCCAGTCCGAGTTAATGCGGTTGCTATATGGTTTTTTCAATTTTCAATAAGTTCCGCTGCTGCCAGTAGACCTGCTTTGATGATTAAATTCTCCGGGATAGATTCAAATGTATTTTCACCGAAAGATATTGTCCGGCACTCGGAGTCTCCGCAAACATCACAGCATTTGCTTTTGCCTGTTTCACCGCCTATCCAATCCTCAAGAAGTTTGCCGTTGATCAATATGCTGTTTGACTGGAGAGGATTGTTTTCAAATACTGAAAAATCTATAGCTTTTTGTATCAATTCAACTTCGATACCCAACTCGGCCAACGCATTTTTGAGTTTTAAAACTCCAGTATTCACTGTTTCTCCGGTTTCACTACACCGTGGACAGGTTTGGTTTTTATCGTTAAGTAGCCTTTGCCACTGAATTGTCAGTTTTTGCATTATATTCTCCATCTAACGCTTCGCATAACCGGTTGGCGGAAGGCGCATAGCGAAGCGGAGCGGCTTTTACCAGTCCGCCGTTAATTCGGTTGTTGGGCGATTTCCTTATTTCGAACGACAACACGATAGCCGAAGTCCATGCTCTCTTTCATAAGTAAATGGCCATATTTTTTATCCCAGATTCCATTAGATAGATCAGCATCAAGGTTCTGTAAGCTCTTTTGTAATTCGTTTACCCGAGAGAATGTCGATATGGCTTTCCTAACATCTGAATCCAGATATGATTTTGGTCTTCGCCAATAAGCACACATAAATCCATCGGTACAATTATACGGAATCTCAACAGTTTCCACGGTAATGGGTCCAATCATTTTTTCCATTTCCATTAAAGTAGGGAAAAGTGCTTTATCAATGCCACAAATTTCGGGAATATATTCCTCAAGCCAGAAATCATTACCGTATCCTATCCATGTAAAAAGGATGACTTTTTCTGTTGTGACTCGAAGCATTTCGCTTAATCCCCTGCTGATATCTGACCAGTGATGGATGGTCAGTAGTGCCATCGAAACGTCGAACGTATTATCATCGAAATGGTCGAAATGGGGTCGGGCCAAGTTAACCTACAGTATTTTTTATGTTTTAGCTCCAAAAATAGGCATTTTCAGGGCCTATATTGCTCTTTTGGGCACCAAAATGGTCACCATAGACAGTTTGCCCCTCCCTTAGTTGATAGGATCCCCCGATTTCACTTCTCTGGCGCCCCGTAGCCATAATCCCCATCTTGGTCTTTATTCTGTCAATAAAATCTTTACTTCCTACGGCTATGCTTCGGCTCCATTTTTCTTCGCGACCAGTGTCACCGTTAGCCAGGCTGCTTTCAACCCACTTTTCATGAGCGGACTTGACCTCTTCATAAGTTCCGAATCCAAGCAACTCCCTGAGCTTCTGATAATTTATCAGCACTTGTTTCCGTTTTGGATTCTGTATTTCGTTGTAACCAGAATAACCCCACTCTGAAGGGTGTCCCACGATACCGGCACGAACCATGTTGAGATCAATGTATACCAGGCACCTCAATAGATGCTCACCGCCCTCGACAGCAGTGGCGTGATACCGGTCCTCCCAAAACGCGCCTTTTCGCTTTTTTCGTCGATTGTATTCCTGAGCGGTTCTACCGGCTATCATTTTGATTGAATCGGGTATGACTTTCCGCCCCGCGTCATCCGATACCAGCAGATGAATATGGTTCGACGTCACGGCATAATTCAATACTGACAGCCCAAAACGATTTCTCGCTTCATAAAGCAACTGCAGCCACCGGTTACGATCCCTTGAGAATTTGAGCAAAAACTCTCTCTTATGGCATCGGTGGGTTATATGCCAAACTTGCCCGGGAATATAATGTCGTTTTGCTCTGGCCATCCGTCTATATCGTCTTTTTTACCCCTAAAAAATGCAATATAGGGCCGTTTTTTGGTCAAGAATTATATGAATTGCAAATATTTTTTAATAGTTAGCTTGGCCCGACCCCTTTCTCCAAGCGGTCTTCCCAAAACGCCCCCTTTCGATTTTTCCGTTGATTGTATTCCTGCCCGGTTCTGCCGGCAATCAGTTTGATGGAATTGGGTATTGTCTTGCGGTCCGTATCATCAGCTACGAGAAGATGAATATGATTCGATGTAACCGTATAGTTAAGGATCACTAACCCATATCGCTTTTTTGCTTCATAAAGCCACTGCAGCCATCGTCGCTTGTCTTTAGCAAACTTGAGCAGGAATTCCCGTTTGTGGCACCGGTGCGTAATGTGCCAAATTTGTCCTGGGATATAGTGTCGTTTTGCCCTTGCCATGGCTAAAATGTTCTTTTTGGCACCCAAAAAGTGCAATATAGGCCGGTTTTCATAGCGTGTTTTAGGTTCATTCCTTTTGATTATAATATGTTAGCGCGGCCCGACCCCATTTCACAATGTAACCGTATAGTTAAGGATCACTAACCCATATCGCTTTTTTGCTTCATAAAGCCACTGCAGCCATCGTCGCTTGTCTTTAGCAAACTTGAGCAGGAATTCCCGTTTGTGGCACCGGTGCGTAATGTGCCAAATTTGTCCTGGGATATAGTGTCGTTTTGCCCTTGCCATGGCTAAAATGTTCTTTTTGGCACCCAAAAAGTGCAATATAGGCCGGTTTTCATAGCGTGTTTTAGGTTCATTCCTTTTGATTATAATATGTTAGCGCGGCCCGACCCCATTTCAGTTTTACAACATTCTTGATATGTTTTATAAGCCAATGAGTTTTTCCAGCACCTGGTCCGGCAAAAACACGGAAATGTCTTTCTATATCTGGTATCTCAGAATCAGAATCAATTGTTTCGCATTTATCCCAGTCAATCATGTGATAATCCATTTATCCAGGTTATTGCTTCATTAAAATTAGTTGGAATATTGAATGATACGGGCTTATCACTTTCCAGATTTTTCCTTAAATTATATTCAAGCTGCATTGCATGTTCGCCCTTTGCATTAGATACAGCCTTAAAGTAATGATAAGCGACAATTCCTTTTTTCTTATCATCCTCATCCCAACCAGTTTCCTCAAGCAAATTGCAAACATCAGCATCAACATTTGGGGTCTCTTTTAAGGATTTAAAACTTGCAGTTGAATAGTTATCCATTATTTGCTCTATAATTTTTCTATGCATAGGAATGACGCTGTCTGTAATAAGAAGTTTGCAATCTGGATTTTCAAAAGCAATATCGTATTCCAATGTTTTACCTTTCCCTGTTTCATTGCAGAAGATACTGATATTGGATGATTTATCACTCTCTAAGGAACTAACATTATCTGCGATTCCTTTATGTTTTTCATCTTCTTTAATTTCAAAAGGAAAGCACTTTTTCCATTTTGTATCTTCTAAGCGAGTGGGGTCGGAATCAACAATGCACGCGACCATTCTATTAATTGCATGCTTTTTGAAAACATCTTTTTTATCAAAATTGAAAAGCTTTAAAAAATGCTCAAAATACCTGCCGCCAATGTTCACAACGGAAATATGCCTGTCAACCAAAGGTTTGTTTTCATATTCGCTAAGGCAGTCAAGCAAGATCTGTTCAGCCAATCCTTCAACTAAAATTACTTTATCTGAAAAAAGCATATCGGATTTTGTTGCATCTAAAAAACGCTCCACATATGCTTTTGACTTTCTATCTTCATCTTTTGTCAGATCAAAAACATTTCCCGGATAAGAAACGCATAGGGTATCAGAATCATCAACATACATGCATATAATCTCATCAAGGGCAACAGCTGCCGTAATATGGGTTGAGTGGGTTGTGATGAAAAGCTGTCGCACTTGCTTCTCTTGATTAATATTCTCTTTCAGGAATTTTAAAAGCTTGAATTGCATTGCAGGATGTAAATGCGCTTCCGGTTCTTCAATGATTAGCATAGGAAAAACTTTTGCATTTTCAACTCCAACATAGCTCGAACAATCCATCTGCATTTTTGCTAAAACTAAGGCGACATAAATCAAGTTATTGTACCCAAGCCCATTGTGGGTTGCTGGGATGGTTATTCCTGTCTTATTTTCAATCAAGAGCTTTAGGGCGGAAAGCAATTCTGATTCACTAATTTCGCCTTCAAACTTTGGTTTCCCTCCCAATGAAGCGCCTGTGTCGCTCGAATATTCTAAAATCGAATTAACTTCCACCCTTCTTTTTAATAAATCGATGACTGCTTTTGAATCATTATAAAATTGGTTTTCCCTTTTATCGATTTCCTCTCGTTTATGATCTTCATCCAACTTGTCATTTTTTGCTATATCATCGTCGAGGAAGTAATCCAAAATTTCTTTCAACATAGGATTTCTGCCTGTAAACATGGTCTTTTCCACATCCCTTACAGGACCTAAAAATTGAAAATCAAATCTGTCCAATTTTTCCGATTCAGCTCTATTGTTTAATTCAAGCCTCCCTCCGTATATTCTCGAAATATATTTTCTTATAAACTTTCTTTTGATCATCCTCCAATAGTCTTTGACAGTCGGGTTTGATTTGGATAACTTTTCAAGCTCTTTTTCGTATTCTTCTAATTCCTGATCAGGAAGGAAGAATGAGTAAGTAAGCATCGCTTCATAAGGAGGGGTGATGTCTAACAGCCAGGTTGAAACAGTATTCTGATCTTCTTTGTTTTCGTTTTCAGGCTTTTCTGACTGTTTCATAATGGCTGAAATATCTATCCGCGGTGGGTTTTGAAAATCGCTAATCGATTGGTTAAAATCATCGACAGTTAGCTTTTTTGAAGTGTTATTATCAAATATCAAGGATAAAGCTTTTAACAGGTTTGTTTTACCCGAATTGTTGTGTCCTATGATAACATTAACGCCATCGTTAAATACAAGTTCGCTTTCACTGAAATTTCGGAAGTTTTTCAGCTTAATTTTCGAAATATACACAGATGTACTCCTTTCGAGCACCGATTAGCGCTTCAGATCTTACATTATAATTGGCTCTTCGCTGTATCATGTGAGTAGGTCAAAATTTAACCCGCCCAACCCGCAAATCACCGGCTGCCAAAAGGTGCAGAGCGAAGCGGCGCAGCTTTTGGCAGTCCGAGTGCATTTGCTTTGTTAGCACTTAGCTCACTTCTGAATATTTATGTATTCGAATTTCAGGAAAAGACTTGATTTCGTATACTGGAATTGAAGTATCATCAACATCATAATAGAACAGATAATCTTTGATTTTACGCAATACAGCTTTATTATTTATTTCCCAACATATTATGCATTTAGTTTGCTTTGGGTTGTGTCCATGATTGATGTAATTTTCAAATGTTGCCTCAAACTCAACAGGAACAAAATTTTCTAATGATGATTCATCATCTATTTGGAATGATGCAATTACATCTATGCCATCCTTTTTTGTATGTTCCCATGTAATAAAATTCTCAAATGGCAATTTACCTAAAGCTTCAAGTTTCCAGAATATACATAATGTGTGCATCTCTGATTTGTCTGGAACCCTATGGATTAGCTTAATTTCTCCATTAGATTCAATACATGCGTACTCTTGGTCTGGCTTACTTAAAGCAGATTGACGTTTCCTGACAGCAGCAGCTTTATTCCTTTCGTCTTCTTTTTTTCTATTTTTCTCAAATTCTTTATATGATGATGATTCTGTAAATTCATCGAAGCATTTTGATGTTAATTTCCTGAAAGCCTTTACAGCGGGATCATCACCCATCTGATTGCTTATATTACTTCTGTCAAGATTTAGCTTAGACTCAATTTCGTCACACTCAACCACAAAACTACATAAGTCTTTGTATTGTTGGAATTTCTTTCCCTTGTATTCGTAGAAAGGGAATTGAAAGTACGGTATTCCCTTCACAGATAACCTTAAACCAGTGTTGTAACGATGGGGAGATAAACCAAACTTCCCTGTATCAAGAGTGAATCCTCCTTTCAAAGTGACATTTATTTCTTTGTCGTTACCGTCAATAACCACTTTATTAGATTTAGAAATTGGTTCTCCAATAACAACAGTACGCCAATCATTTTTGCCATCCAGCAAAAATTGTGGTGTTATGAATTTGTATCCAATTTCTAATTCTTTTTCTTCTGAATTCACCTTGAGTGATATTCTTGGTTTGTGATTGATTTCTTTTGTTATTCCAACAGCAGTATTCCAATATAAATATCTTTCTATTTCGTCAATAGAGTACATTTTTTGACCGCCATCATATCCTAAGACTTCTATTTTTGTGCCTTTTGTATCTGATGGTAAAGATTCACGTTGTGTCAGATAATAATCAGGTGCCAAAGGAGGTTCTGAAAGTAGAGAATTTCTTGGGTTGATGATATTTAGAATAATGAACTTGTCTTTATTATTTCCTGTCCATGTTTCGAGAACCAATTTGTTACAATTCAGCATCAATTTTGAACCAAGTCCCTTCCAGCCCCAATAGTCAGCTTCAAGTCCAGCAGCACGGGAAAATGCCAAGCCAATAAAACGATCCAACCTGCCAGGGTTATCGGTATCTTCGGTATAAGTCATACCTATGCCATCATCTTTTAATATAAATGATGCATTATGTTCTGGATGACTGTAATGCTGAATTTTAAGTTCAGATGCCTTTACCTCTGGAGCCATCATATTGCTTATTGCTTCTCGAAGCATGTCAAGAGGATGGGAACGACTTTCCATGATTTGTTTAAATGTACTAAGATCATGGACTTTCGGCTTTATTTTTGTAGAATCTGTTGATGTCATTCTTTGTGCCTCCATTGGTAATTATGAGGTGCTAACGTCGCCGGATGAGCCGCGAGACTCGCAGGCTCCGGGACGAAATGGTTTTTATTTCGGGCCGGAGGCGAGAATCGCAGTCGGCTCCATGGGCCTGATAAGTGGAGCGCGCAGCGCGACACGTTCAGGCCCATGGCGAAGCAGCCGGCGACGATAAGCTGGAGCGCGGAGCGGTCCAGCTTATCGTTTGAACTAAGGGGCCGGGAAACAAGCCCTGACATATTTTCAATAGACTTCAGATTTTAAATAAAATATGACCTTTCAAAATGCCGCCGCTTTTCCCGGTCCCGCTTAAGTGATAGGTTAACTGATTCCCTGTACCACTTCTCTATTTATCGATAGATATAAAGGAATAGTTCCTTCTTTAATAGAATTCAATTTTATTTTTTTTCCATCAGATACTTTCAAAAAAACGCATTGGGATGCTTTGCCACCGCCAACCCGAAAATTCTCAATTGTGACTCTCTCTAAGTCTGATATATTTATGATTTTTTTCCAAATAGGATAGACTATCAATATTCTATCATCTTTAATTTCGATTTTAATAAACTCTGCAAGAGCAAGGTAAACAAAAAAGACAAATAAACCAGTAAAAAATATAAAAGGTAAGTATAAACCTGAATAAATGCTGTAGACAATAAAAGGAATCAGAAACAGGGTAAAAGCAATATAGAATGTATGATGATGAATTGTTCTATGAAAAATTTTCAAAGACGAGTATTTTTCTTTAAGGTGAGCTATATTGGCAATCAGAATGGATAAAAATTTATTCAAATTCTCAAGCTCATATTCTACATTTATATGTTTTTCAAACCTATCAATAACTGTTAGCCTCTCAAAAATGTTATTTTCTTTAAAACGATCAATATCAGACCATCTTATAAATTCTAATTGTGATTCAGGAGAACAAAGAGAGATACCATCATTATTTGTTGCAATGTAATTATTGCGTTGTTTCCAGGCTGTAATGAATAATTTTAAAAAGAAAACGTATCCAATTATAATTGGTATCCAAATCCACAAAATATTAAATATTCGCTTGTCAAATATTGGAATGACGATGCTGGCAACGAGGCCTATCCCAAATAGTAATAGCCCCACAATGATTAGGCCTCTCATAGATGACGACATCTTAAATGTTTCTAAAACTTCCGACTTATCCATATTATTTCGATTATCAGTTAACGTCGCCGGATGAGCCGCGAGACTCGCAGCCTCCGGAACGAAATGGTTTTAATTTCGGGCCGGAGGCGAGAATCGCAGTCGGCTCCATGGGCCTGATAAGTGGAGCGCGCAGCGCGACACGTTCAGGCCCATGGCGAAGCAGCCGGCGACGATAAGCTGGAGCGCGGAGCGGTCCAGCTTATCGGTAAGTTCACCGGCGCGCGATCACGCGCGTCCAGCGTAACGTAGTGGAGCGATGGTGAAACGTTTTGTTAGCTGTTATTTTTTAAGTAAGCTCTTATGGTCATTTTAAATAGTTCTTGGCTATATTGATATTTCTTTTCTTTTTTTTGAAATTTTTTATCAAATTTATTTGCCTCGTCTTGATCTAAATTAAACGCATCACTTTGCTTAATTTTCCACTTTTTATTTCCAAAGAATCCTGGCTGAAGTTCAAGAACGAGTAATCCAAACGGATATTCCCCATCCATATTACTTACTTGATAGTCAATACCGTTTTTAAAGCCATGCTTACAATAATTGTGTGGATCGCCGTAAATAATAATTGCTGGGACTCCCATATTTGCAACTAATGATTTGTAAGCATTCACGGGGTACTTTGATGGTCCGATTGGCTTCGCAAGTCCCCGAAATCAATACACAAAAGCAAGGTTCCTAACCATCTGGAATAATTCAAAATAAATCTAGATTTTTCTTTTTGGCTATGATAGGGTGCTTTTCATGGCACTCAAAAGACCTTTTTCGGAACTCGATTGGCAACTGACGCCAGAGCCGGTGCGTCATTACATCATGGCTCTGGAACGGACGCTTTTCGATATGGAACAGCGGATTGCACTCCACGAAAAACGGCTCGAGAAGCTCGAGGTTCGGACCCGGAAAAATTCTCACAACTCCAGCAAGCCACCGTCTTCCGATCCACCTTTTGCGAGGAAGAAGAGAAAGCAAAAAAAGAGCAAAAAGGCTAAAGGCGGTCAGAAAGGCCATAAGCCGCACCAGCAGCAAGTGCTGGACCCGACCGAGAGCTATTGGTTGACCCCGCAACGTTGCTCATGCGGGCATTCGGCTTTCGATCAGGAAAAGATGAAAACGTTTTACGTACATCAACATATTGAGCTTCCCGAAATCGAAATGCAAGTCAATCACTATCTTCTCCAGCAATGCGATTGCCCTAACTGCGGTAACGTGGTCAAAGCCATGCTGCCACCTGAGATGTCCACCGGTTACGGTCCTCGTTTTACCGCCTTTATCGGTGAACTGAGCGGCATCAAGGGCATGAGCCGAAACGATGTCAAAAAGTTGTGCGAATCTGTATTAGACATTCCCATTGCCACCGGAACCATCCAGAAAATTGTCGACCGCACCTCAAATGCGCTATTGCCAGTCTACGAACGCATCGGCCAGATCGCCCGACGCTTTTGGTGTAACTACATCGACGAAACATCCTGGTTTAAGCAAAATGATCTGCACTGGCTGTGGGCCATGGTAAATGAACGGGTGGCATTTTATCGTATCGACCCACACCGGTCTAAGGAGGCCTTCGAAAACTTAATCCAGGATTGGAACGGCATTCTGGTCAGTGATGGATACGGCCTATACCAAAAATGGGTGCACCGCCAAACCTGCCTGGCTCACCTGATCCGCAAGGCCGATGCCCTGACGGAAAGAAAGAAACCCGACCTTCGCCGCTTCGGAGAAATCGTCGCCGCCTGGCTGAGGCAACTGGTATCGTTTGCCAAAGAACCTCCCGACTCAAAACAGTGGTCGGATTTTTATACGTTCTTCTTGTTCACCGTCTCCCTTTGGGAGGAGGACAAGACCGATGCTGGTAGACTTGCCCGTCAGATCGTACGGGAAATGGACAGTCTGTGGACCTTTCTCGATCACCATGGCGTCGAACCTACAAATAATCGCGCTGAGCGGGCCTTACGTTTTGGTGTGCTGTGGCGAAAACGCAGTCTGGGAACCCAAAGCGAAAAGGGTAATCGGTGGGTCGAGCGGATCTTGTCACTGAAAGAGACCTGCCGTTTAAATGAAAAGCCCACGTTCCCATTTCTCGTGGAATGTATTGCTTCCTACTTTCGTAATATAATGCCTGACCTTTCCTGGATTTGATTCATACGGGAATATCCCGTGAACGCGTACAATGATTTTGTCTTTTCAATTAATGCCGAGCCAATACCTTTTCGTTGATAATCGGGATGAACACAGAGAGGGCCAAAAGATACAGTTTGAACTGTTTCTTCATCATTATTGATCAAATAAGAGTGTGTATACATAATGGAAGCAACTATTTTACCATCAAGTTCTACTACATAATCAAGTTCACTGATAAAATCTTTATGCCCACGTAATATGTGACATAAATAGTGTTCATTACATCCAGGAAAATATAAATTCCAAAAGGCTTCTCTTGTAAGTTCTTCAACTTGGGTGTAATCGTCTTTTCTTTCTAATCGTATAATCATATAGGTGTGCCTCCAATCTCTATTCAGCTAACGTCGCCGGATGAGCCGCGAGACTCGCAGGCTCCGGGACGAAATGGTTTTTATTTCGGGCCGGAGGCGAGAATCGCAGTCGGCTCCATGGGCCTGATAAGTGGAGCGCGCAGCGCGACACGTTCAGGCCCATGGCGAAGCAGCCGGCGACGATAAGCTGGAGCGCGGAGCGGTCCAGCTTATCATTGGAGCTCACCTGCCAGATTTACCGCCGATTTTAGGCGGTAAATCTGGTCAGGTGGAGCGATTTGATACTAGTTATGGCCTCCCAAAGAAACGGGGCTGTCGTGTAAACCCATCATCATATTTCCTGTTCTCCGACGAGCTTTTTAATACCCCATTCTCGAACAGAAAACATGATGATGGGTTGCCCCCTTTCACTTGCAACGGTAAACTTTTGTTACCCCTAACAAATACTTACCCAAGCAAAAGGAGGCACATCATGAAATTTTACAACCGACAGCACAAGTATTACTGCGGTGTCGATCTGCATGCCAGGAAAATGTATGTCTGCATCCTCGACCATAAAGGAAAAATTGTTGTTCACCTGAATATCAAAACCGACCCGGAACTCTTTTTCGAACTGGTGTTCCCGTTTATCGAAGACGTTGTTGTCGGTGTTGAATGTGTCTTCTGCTGGTACTGGCTGGCCGATCTGTGCGCCGATCACAAAATCGATTTCGTCCTTGGACACGCATTATACATGAAAGCCATCCACGGCGGCAAAACCAAAAACGATAAAATCGATTCTTACAAACTCGCCATGTTACTCAAAGGCGGCAATTTTCCCACCGCTTATCCCTATCCGGCCAAGTGGCGGGCAACACGGGATCTGCTGCGCCGGCGCATGTATCTGTCGAGACGATGCAGCGAACTGGTAGCCCATATTAACAACACCAATACCCAGTACAACCTGCCGGCGTTCAGGAAAAAATTGTCACGCAAATACAACCATGGCGGTGTCGCCGAAAGGTTTGAAGACCCGGCTGTCAGAAAGAGCATCGAAGTCGACTTGGCCATGATCGATGCCATGAATCAGATTCTTAAAAAGCTTGAATGGCATATCGAAAAAACCGCCCGCCAGCATGATTACCACACTTTATATCTGCTGCGCTCAATCCCCGGTGTCGGGCAGATCCTGGCCCTGGTAATCCTGTACGAGGTCCATGATGTCAGGCGGTTTCCCAGGGTACAGGATTTCTCATCCTATGCCAGGCTGATCCGGCCGGTAAAAGAGTCCGACGGCAAGTGGGCCGGGCACAGCAACAAGAAGATCGGCAACCACCATCTCAAATGGGCGATCAAGGAAGCCGCGATCCTCATGCTCAGGGATTCATCCCAGGCAAAGTATTTCGTTTCCAAACTGGAACACAAATACAATAAAGGCAAGGCTCTGGGAATCTTCACCCACAAGCTGGGCCGGGCCATTTACTTTATGCTCAAAAACAAGGAGGCGTTCAACATGAAACGATTCTTCGATCAATAGATGTGGAACCGGAAGGTGTCAACTTATCGCATAACTGAGATCAAACGGGCGGATCTGAGTCTCTCGATTTAAGACATGCAGCCCGACTGCGAAAAAAGAGTGGACCCGATGCCCGAAGCTCAATGCTTTGATTGGCGGCACCTTTCGGTTCCATCCACGCATACGGATAGCTTGACCGGTGGTGATCGTGTTCTGCCCCTTATCCGAGTGACACCCTAACTGGACGTCCGCCCGTCGGACGAGCCGATACCTTTGACTGCGCCGGAATAAGGGAATCGAAATATATTCTGAAGCCGCCTTAAGGTGGCACGCTGATTGTCAAAGAACCATCTGGCAAATCAGTCAATCCTGATAGATGTTTGGTGCAGACGCGTTATCCAAACGCGCTGACGCTCGCGACCGAAGACGCAAGCCGGAACCAACGAATTGCTTGTCAAGGAATCCGAGAAAAGAGACGGAAGAGGTTCGCTTAGAAATTGATTATTCCGATCCATGGGAGAAGTTTTTTCCTTGACAACCGGAGGCCATATAGATGTTATAACATGATTTTCTTCATACATACGCTATTCTCAATACCAACGTAAGGGCCATAATTGTCAGTTACTTCATAATTGGCTTTTTTATACAGGCTTATTGCTTCAGGTTGTTTTTTGCCTGTTTCCAAGACTGCTGTTGAATACCCAAGTTCCTTTGCCCACTTTTCAAGCTCTGATAGAATTTTTAATGCAAAACCTTTTTTTCTTTGTAAAGTAGAAACATACATTCTTTTGATTTCTATAATGTCTTTATCTAATTGTTTGAAGCAACCAATGGCCATTGGAATTTCATTTATATAACCAACGATTACTGTTTTGTTTTCTTCAATTATATTATGCTCGTCGTAAATTGCCTGTTCATGCCCATACCTTGCATTAAGTTCCTTATCAAGTTGGTTGCAAATTTTTTTAAAGTCTTGATTTGAGCTGTTGGTGCGTATTATTTCCATTTTTATTGCCGTTACGGCGGGCTTCAGTGGGCGCATGGTCCTCGCGATACACTGGAAGCCCTGGTTAAACCCAGTCTGGTAATGTCGAAATGGGTCGAAATGGGCGTGCGAAATGGCGAAATGGGGTCGGGCCAAGTTAACCTACAGTATTTTTTATGTTTTAGCTCCAAAAATAGGCATTTTCAGGGCCTATATTGCTCTTTTGGGCACCAAAATGGTCACCATAGACAGTTTGCCCCTCCCTTAGTTGATAGGATCCCCCGATTTCACTTCTCTGGCGCCCCGTAGCCATAATCCCCATCTTGGTCTTTATTCTGTCAATAAAATCTTTACTTCCTACGGCTATGCTTCGGCTCCATTTTTCTTCGCGACCAGTGTCACCGTTAGCCAGGCTGCTTTCAACCCACTTTTCATGAGCGGACTTGACCTCTTCATAAGTTCCGAATCCAAGCAACTCCCTGAGCTTCTGATAATTTATCAGCACTTGTTTCCGTTTTGGATTCTGTATTTCGTTGTAACCAGAATAACCCCACTCTGAAGGGTGTCCCACGATACCGGCACGAACCATGTTGAGATCAATGTATACCAGGCACCTCAATAGATGCTCACCGCCCTCGACAGCAGTGGCGTGATACCGGTCCTCCCAAAACGCGCCTTTTCGCTTTTTTCGTCGATTGTATTCCTGAGCGGTTCTACCGGCTATCATTTTGATTGAATCGGGTATGACTTTCCGCCCCGCGTCATCCGATACCAGCAGATGAATATGGTTCGACGTCACGGCATAATTCAATACTGACAGCCCAAAACGATTTCTCGCTTCATAAAGCAACTGCAGCCACCGGTTACGATCCCTTGAGAATTTGAGCAAAAACTCTCTCTTATGGCATCGGTGGGTTATATGCCAAACTTGCCCGGGAATATAATGTCGTTTTGCTCTGGCCATCCGTCTATATCGTCTTTTTTACCCCTAAAAAATGCAATATAGGGCCGTTTTTTTGGTCAAGAATTATATGAATTGCAAATAATTTTTAATAGTTAGCTTAGCCCGACCCCTTTCTCTTTCAAGCAGGCTTCAACCCACTTTTTTTGGTTGATCCGTACTTCCTGGTAACTATCGAAACCCATGAGTTGTCTGAGCCTGTCGTAATGAATCAGGACAAATTTCCTTCGTGGCTTTTGTATTTCATTATAGCCACTGTAAGGCCATTCGGAAGGGTGGTTCACAACCCCTGCCCGAACCATATTCAAATCGATATATACAATACACTTCAGCAGGTGTTCACCGTTTTCGATTGCCGTTGCATGATAGCGGTCTTCCCAAAACGCCCCCTTTCGATTTTTCCGTTGATTGTATTCCTGCCCGGTTCTGCCGGCAATCAGTTTGATGGAATTGGGTATTGTCTTGCGGTCCGTATCATCAGCTACGAGAAGATGAATATGATTCGATGTAACCGTATAGTTAAGGATCACTAACCCATATCGCTTTTTTGCTTCATAAAGCCACTGCAGCCATCGTCGCTTGTCTTTAGCAAACTTGAGCAGGAATTCCCGTTTGTGGCACCGGTGCGTAATGTGCCAAATTTGTCCTGGGATATAGTGTCGTTTTGCCCTTGCCATGGCTAAAATGTTCTTTTTGGCACCCAAAAAGTGCAATATAGGCCGGTTTTCATAGCGTGTTTTAGGTTCATTCCTTTTGATTATAATATGTTAGCGCGGCCCGACCCCATTTCAACCAATGAATGGGAGGTATAAAAGAGTTAACAATGGAGGAATTACAAAATCGAATAGCGTTTTCTCTTTAGCGATTTCTCCAAAATGCGTAGCCAACATGAAAATTGTGTAGCAAATAACAATAAAACCAAAAGCTGATAATAAAGTATCAAGCAGTCTTTTGACCTTAATATACTTATGATCTGAATCTGTAATAGCTGTCATTGCTACGATTCCCGCTATTACTGGTGTAATTGTAATCTCGATCAATAGCGGAAATGTGTATATACCTATGATAAACTGAATAACAGCGAGCAACTTTAGATTATTGATAACGGAATTAATAAAAAAGCTTTTATCTTTTTTAATGGTCTCCAGCTTAAAAAGAGATAAAAATCCTACTGAAACACACCAAAAAACTGTGTTTTTTATCTGTTCAACGTTCCACAATCCAAATTTTGACAACACATAAACAATTAAGCCCATGTAGATAAGCATCAAAAATAATACTGATACTATCTGCCTTGCAAAAAAAGCCGATAAAAGGCTCTTAAACGACTTTCTTACCTCTCCCATTTTTTTAGAGATAAGCATATAGACAAAGATGACAATCAACCAAAAAGCAATGGCCAACTCTCTATTATTCAAAATTTCCACGGGAATACCTTGAGGCATTTAACGGGCCGGGGTGACCGGCGATTTTGCCTTGATAACAGGCACGTAGTGATTGGTTATTGGGGCAAAATTGCCGGTCGACTCCGTGGTTATCGGGCGTAGCGCAGCCTGATCAACGTCTGCAATGACCTGCTTTGAAAAAGTTGCGAGTCGCTACATGATAATATTTACTTTACAATGCAATTTTACTGCATTACTAAAAATTTTCAGCTTTTTCAAAGTCAGCGTCAATTGCATTGATACTAGTTATGGCCTCCCAAAGAAACGGGGCTGTCGTGTAAACCCATCATCATATTTCCTGTTCTCCGACGAGCTTTTTAATACCCCATTCTCGAACAGAAAACATGATGATGGGTTGCCCCCTTTCACTTGCAACGGTAAACTTTTGTTACCCCTAACAAATACTTACCCAAGCAAAAGGAGGCACATCATGAAATTTTACAACCGACAGCACAAGTATTACTGCGGTGTCGATCTGCATGCCAGGAAAATGTATGTCTGCATCCTCGACCATAAAGGAAAAATTGTTGTTCACCTGAATATCAAAACCGACCCGGAACTCTTTTTCGAACTGGTGTTCCCGTTTATCGAAGACGTTGTTGTCGGTGTTGAATGTGTCTTCTGCTGGTACTGGCTGGCCGATCTGTGCGCCGATCACAAAATCGATTTCGTCCTTGGACACGCATTATACATGAAAGCCATCCACGGCGGCAAAACCAAAAACGATAAAATCGATTCTTACAAACTCGCCATGTTACTCAAAGGCGGCAATTTTCCCACCGCTTATCCCTATCCGGCCAAGTGGCGGGCAACACGGGATCTGCTGCGCCGGCGCATGTATCTGTCGAGACGATGCAGCGAACTGGTAGCCCATATTAACAACACCAATACCCAGTACAACCTGCCGGCGTTCAGGAAAAAATTGTCACGCAAATACAACCATGGCGGTGTCGCCGAAAGGTTTGAAGACCCGGCTGTCAGAAAGAGCATCGAAGTCGACTTGGCCATGATCGATGCCATGAATCAGATTCTTAAAAAGCTTGAATGGCATATCGAAAAAACCGCCCGCCAGCATGATTACCACACTTTATATCTGCTGCGCTCAATCCCCGGTGTCGGGCAGATCCTGGCCCTGGTAATCCTGTACGAGGTCCATGATGTCAGGCGGTTTCCCAGGGTACAGGATTTCTCATCCTATGCCAGGCTGATCCGGCCGGTAAAAGAGTCCGACGGCAAGTGGGCCGGGCACAGCAACAAGAAGATCGGCAACCACCATCTCAAATGGGCGATCAAGGAAGCCGCGATCCTCATGCTCAGGGATTCATCCCAGGCAAAGTATTTCGTTTCCAAACTGGAACACAAATACAATAAAGGCAAGGCTCTGGGAATCTTCACCCACAAGCTGGGCCGGGCCATTTACTTTATGCTCAAAAACAAGGAGGCGTTCAACATGAAACGATTCTTCGATCAATAGATGTGGAACCGGAAGGTGTCAACTTATCGCATAACTGAGATCAAACGGGCGGATCTGAGTCTCTCGATTTAAGACATGCAGCCCGACTGCGAAAAAAGAGTGGACCCGATGCCCGAAGCTCAATGCTTTGATTGGCGGCACCTTTCGGTTCCATCCACGCATACGGATAGCTTGACCGGTGGTGATCGTGTTCTGCCCCTTATCCGAGTGACACCCTAACTGGACGTCCGCCCGTCGGACGAGCCGATACCTTTGACTGCGCCGGAATAAGGGAATCGAAATATATTCTGAAGCCGCCTTAAGGTGGCACGCTGATTGTCAAAGAACCATCTGGCAAATCAGTCAATCCTGATAGATGTTTGGTGCAGACGCGTTATCCAAACGCGCTGACGCTCGCGACCGAAGACGCAAGCCGGAACCAACGAATTGCTTGTCAAGGGATCCGAGAAAAGAGACGGAAGAGGTTCGCTTAGAAATTGATTATTCCGATCCATGGGAGAAGTTTTTTCCTTGACAACCGGAGGCCATATAGATGTTATACGTAAAGACGACCGACTATTTAATTAACATCAGAAATGAAAAAGCCCAATCTCTTTTTAAAATACTCAAAAGCCATCACAACTTTCCTTTGGGCTTTTGGAATTAGACCCTTTTCTGCGGTTTCACGTATCTGAATTGCGTATGTCTTCTCTGTCTCGATATTTCCTTGCAGTCTCCATACAAAAGAACTTAAACGGAACATTAATAAGAGATAATTCAGATTATCCTCGATTTTAAATAATTTCCACAATACTTTGTGGCATTCATCAAAAAGGTTGCCTAATCTTTGAGTAAAAAGAAAAGAGTACGCTTGCCTCAGCATCGCCTTCTCCGCAATACTCAAAGAGATGGAAGAACCATTCTTATTTGCTAAATTTGCCTTATTTACCAAAGCCCTGATCTTGTTGTAAGGATCTTTTTTACACTTTATAACGCTCTCAAGAGCTGCACTCTTGGCATCCTCATCAGTTAGTTCCGAATAAATGTCTAATGCGATATTGTTCGCAACAACTAAGTTGCCTCTACCCCTGGCTGCTTTTTCGTGTCTTGCGAGATTTTCTATCCTTTCCTTGCCACAAGTTTCTATATCAATGATCACACTAAGTGCATGGTCATGTCGCCCAGAGCCTTTTGAGGCAAGATTCAGTACGCGATTAGCTGCTTCAAGGGCACCATCCTTGTCTCGATTTTTTTCTAAAATTAAAGCTCGCAATAACTCTATTTCTGCTCTTTCATCCTTAGTTATCGATTCGTCATTATTCTCAATTACTGAATCAAGTAATGCCAATGCCTTATTTCTTTTTCCTGTCATTCTGAGCCCCCTCGCCAATAGAATGGAGAGGTGCTTATTTTCCTCTTCTGTTAACAACCCTGTGGTAATTGATAAATATTCGTCCGCAACAATAGCGCAATCACGATATTTTGAAGCATCGGCATAGGCTGATGCTAAGCTGATTGCAAGCTTAATTGATTTTCTAATTTTTGCAGGTTCATTTTCTTTAATCGACTGCCTAAGATAACTGACTGCAACTGCATGCTCATTTCCTGGCCCCAGACCTCTTACCCCTCGAAGAGTCCGTTTTCTTTTGGGCTGAAGTAACGCATTCCCACTAAGCCAATTATCACCGAACATTAAAAACAGCGTCGCCCTTGTGATATCAATTAAATCTGCCTCTGGCGTTATCGATTTAACATAATCGCGGACTTGTCTGGGAACAACAAGCCTTTTCTCTTCTCCTGTGATTCCGCTACGAAAGAGGTCGGATGCATGGTCTTCGGTTTTTGTAAATTCCATGGGATTTTCAGCTTGAACTAAATCGAATTTAAATAGGTCTACAGCATTTTGTGGATAAAATGGCTGTGTTGGAAATACACGCTTCAACGCAGAAAGGCTTTCTCCTGCGGGGAGGAAACTTAGGACTTGAAGGAGTTTGGCACTTCGTTTTTTATACTTGTCATTAGATTCGGCCAAGCTTCTCACAGCCTTTTGGAGCGCGATAGGTACTGGCTCTGATTCTTTGTCTAATGATGAAACCCCATCGTCTAATGTCAGGATCTCATTTAGAGAACTAACTTGAAGTTGCTCAATAATCATATCCAAATGCATTGGAAGACCATCGGATTTCATATGTAAAGCTTCGATTATGTTGGGATCTTTTAATTCTTCCACTGTTATGTCGTGCTTTTGGGCATAAAGTTTTGTGTCTGGAATTTCTAGAGCCCGTAGGTGAATTACATCATAGAGGGGATTTTTTGGAGCTTGTCGCATCGCTATAATTATCAAGAGAGTTGGACAAAAATCGAGAAGGGGCTGCAAAAATGTTTCCCCTGGTTGCTCTTTCCCTCTAATTTCTTCAAGTAAATTAGGAGAAAAATCATCCATAAAAAGAACAGGTCTCGGTAAATTTGATAGGAGATTCATTGTTTCTTGAAACGAGAAACCGAGCTGCTGCCTAAAAATAGTGTCCATTTGCTCCAATGTTTCTGTTTCGCTGCATGAGACTTTGAAAACCTCAACAGGATCAGATTTTTCAAGTCGCGCCAATACAGTTCCAATGAAGCCAATTTTTCCAAGACCCCAGTCTGAAACTATTATCCCACATCGTTTCTCAAGCAAGGTTTTCTCAAGAGATGCTTGCTCAGCCTGACGGATTGCCTGATGGTGGGAATGTAGCTTCCAAATAAAACGTGGGAGCGTAGTAGATTTTTCCTCGTCTTTCGCGGTGAGGTCCTGCTCTAAAGAATCGTCATTTTCTTCAATCGAGTGAATTCCTTCATCCTCGGAGGCTATGTTTTGAAACTCATTTTGATTGTTCTCTATAGCATTCTCTATTAAATCGGCTTCTTCATCCTGGGTAAGCTTGAAAACTGAGGAAACCGAATCGTCAGAATCTCTTTCGAATTTTGTATCTGGATCAAATCCGTGGTACCCCCCGGCCTTTTTAACCAAGATGCGCGGCCAATATCGCTCCGTGCCGGAGGGGCCTTGAATTTCAATCTTGTTGGCAATGTAGCCATGAGTTCGAATTTCGTCCCTGGTACCATATTTTTCAAGCCCTAAAAGTGAAGGCCCTTGCCGAAATTTCCTTGAAGTGGATCCACCCTCCGAAAGTTCAATGCCCATTGCCTCATGGAGATGACCAAAAATGTGAAGGTTGAATCGGTCTGGAGGATAGATTTCGGCCCTGAACTCACGCAAGGATGACTCCGAAAGCCATGAAGGGTTATGATGGGTCATAAAAATGTTAAAGTGATGCTTTTTACACCAGTCATCAGGAGAAGAATCCATAATAGGAATAATTTGTTTAGCAGAGAGTACTATTTTTTCTCTAAAATCCTCTTGAGTGAGCTGGAGAAAAGCGGAATTTAAGCCAATGATTCCAAGCTTGAAATCGTTTAAAGAGATAGATAGCGAAAAATCACCAGGTAAAATGCCGGATTGGAAGTTATCCGGCATGGGTACTGGCTTTGAGCCTAACCACTCTGTATATCCATGGAAGGCTTCTCTCAGGGTTTTTCGGTACTCGGAGTTTGGGTTGCTCCAAAACTCTTCCCGCAGATTGGGCTTGTCCTCCCAGTAGCTTAAGCTAATGGCCACTGGATTGGCATCATCTAATCGCCTGAGATCATGGTTTCCCGGAACAGGAATGAAAAATGGCTCAGAGCCGTCTTCTTTAAACCATTCCCAAACCTCCTGCAAAACTTCTGTTAGGGTCTCATACTCGTTGCTCTGCCCAGAGAAGGCCAAGTCGCCAGTGAACAAGACAAAATCCCAGTTCCTTCCAACCTTTTCTCGCATTTTCTTTAAGTCTTCTTTAAGTTTGGTCTTGTAGGTAGGCCAAAAATGTCCGAGGCCATGTTGACCCCAATGTAAGTCGGTGAAGTGAAGAAATGAAATCTCTACCATGATTTTTTCCTAATTGTTTTTTACATTCCGATATAGCCTATTTACTTGACGTATAACGTCGCCGGATGAGGCGCGAGACTCGCAGGCTCCGGGACGAAATGGTTTTTATTTCGGGCCGGAGGCGAGAATCGCAGTCGGCTCCATGGGCCTGATAAGTGGAGCGCGCAGCGCGACACGTTCAGGCCCATGGCGAAGCAGCCGGCGACGATAAGCTGGAGCGCGGAGCGGTCCAGCTTATCGCCGCCTGTCACCTGCCGGAAGGGGAACACAGATGATGTAAATGGTAAAAAGCCTGAAAAGCTCCTGCAATGGCCAATGGCAAAGGCGCACGCCCCTTCCGGTCGGAGTGAACAGGCTTGTTGGGCCATTTCATTTATTCAATTCTTCCGCTGAAGGTGGTTTTGCACCTCCTTGAGCAGAACAGGAGTCTTTGAATGGAGCCCACTCTATATCACTTGGAGGATTACCCCTGCCTATAAGTTCTGTACATGAATCGACCTCCGAGGAAAATATCAAGCCAGCTTTATCAGTTGCGAACATAACGCCGCTACCAAGATAGGACCATTCTTTCTCAGGGAAAGCAGGGCTATATTCCTTAGAGTCATTTGAAAAAACCACAATAGCCTTGCAACCGTCCCACATCTGGACACGATCCCATAGCTTTATTTCTTCTCCTGAAGGGTACTTCATAATTTTACATTCAATACAAGCCCAACGTCGCCGGATGAGGCGCGAGACTCGCAGGCTCCGGGACGAAATGGTTTTTATTTCGGGCCGGAGGCGAGAATCGCAGTCGGCTCCATGGGCCTGATAAGTGGAGCGCGCAGCGCGACACGTTCAGGCCCATGGCGAAGCAGCCGGCGACGATAAGCTGGAGCGCGGAGCGGTCCAGCTTATCAGTGTTGATAGATGGAAATCTTTTCCGCGCTATGGGTGCATATATATGGAAACGCAGTCCACATATTACCCTATCTTGTATAAAATACGGAAAATAACAGCTTGTATTGCAACGATTTTTATGCTTTGCTTAAACATTCCGCCTAACCTTATAATGTTCCGCAACAATGGAAAGCAAGCCAAAATTCAAACCCAACCCGGAATCCCGCCTGATGGATCAGGTGCGTGAGGTGCTGCGGTATTACCATTATGCATACAAAACCGAGCAGTCCTATACATCCTGGGTTCTTCAATACGTAAAGTTCTACGGTGGGAAAACCCATCCACGGGATATGGGAAAAACCGAAGTTGAACGCTTTTTGAGCTTCCTGGCGGAAAAACGGAATGTGGCGGCAGCCACCCAGAAGCAGGCCCTGAATGCCCTTGTCTTTCTATACCGGAAAGTCCTCGACATCGACCTGGGACCGGGAATCGCCCCTACCCGCACGAAACGCCGCAGGAACCTGCCCACCGTGCTGACCCGGAAGGAGGTCGAGGGGCTGCTTGGCCAGATGAAAGGCAAGCATGCACTGATGGCCAAACTGCTGTATGGCTGCGGCCTCCGGCTCATGGAGTGTGTGCGCCTCAGGATCAAAGATGTGGATTTCGGGCAGGGACGAATTTTTATTCGCAGTCCCAAAGGCGGCAGGGACCGTACGGTCATTCTGCCGGAAACCATTAAAAGGGAATTGCAGGAGCAGGTGTCGTCGGTGGTTGCCTTGCACAAGGCCGACCTCGGACGAGGGTTTGGTGGGGTGTACCTTCCGGCGGCGATTGGCCGCAAATACCCGAATGCGGCCAAAGAGACGGCCTGGCAGTATGTTTTTCCCGCAAAGCAGATGTCCCGGGATCCCCGCTCAGGAGAAACAAGGCGGCATCACGTTCTGGAATCCGGCCTTCAAAAGGCGGTCAAACGGGCACTGACGCTCGCAAAAATCCACAAGAAAGCCGGCTGCCACACCCTGCGCCACAGTTTTGCAACCCATCTGCTTGAAAGCGGCACCAATATCCGGGTGGTTCAAGAACTCATGGGCCACGCGGATGTCAAGACCACCGAAATTTACACCCATGTCATGAAAACAGACGTCGACGCCGTCAAAAGCCCGCTGGATACCCTTTCCTGACTGCCCTCAAAAAGACCTTCTCTGCCGATTGAATATCCCGCCGGACCGATCCCAACTGCGAAGTGATTGTCGAGCGCCCCCAAATCCCCCCCCGGCACGACGCCGCCGTCACCGGCGGCCCGATGCGTCACCTCCTCAGCATCTCGGCGCCACCGATCCGTTTTATCCGCCGCCTGTCACCCCCCTTTACAGCATGTAAAATATCCTGACAGTCAATATTTTTTACAAACTGCAGCGATCCTTTCCAGGATCTCGTTTTTCTCACAATACCTGCGGTTTAGAACTTTTACTCAATTCTCCGGAACTGGCATTGAACTTGATAAGTAGCAGGGGGGAACGATTTTCCCTCCCGAGCAATTCTCAACGCCAGGTAGATCTATGAATCGAGATACGAAACCGCTGAGTCCCTACTACCGGTCGCTCACCCGGAATATGGTGCTGCTGGTCATGGCCATCTCCCTGACGCCCATGCTCCTGGTCACCGGGATCAACCTGAAACAGTTCAGTGCCTCCCATCACGAAAAAATTTATGCCCACCTGGGAGAACTGGTACTCAAGCACAAGCAGAACATGGACAGTTTTCTGGAGGAGCGCCTGCAGAACATCCGTTTTCTTGCGGACAGCATCGACTTTGACCGCTGCGGCCAGGAAAACCTGGTCGACAGCCACCTGGCACGGTTACAGCGCGCATACGGCCCCGTATTCGTGGATCTGGGCGTGGTTGACGAACAGGGCCAGCAGGTGGCCTACGCCGGCCCATTCCGGCTGGAGAAAGCCCGCTACGCCGATGCGGAGTGGTTCAAGCAGGCCATTGAAAGCCGATACTACACCAGCGACGTGTTTCTGGGCCTGCGGGGGGCCCCCCATTTTATCATCTCGGTCCGAAAAACCTGCATGGGCCAAAAATGGATCATCCGGGCCACCATCGATTTCGTCGAATTCAACCGCCTGGTCGAAAAAATCCGCATCGGGGAGACCGGCTTTGCCTATATCCTCAACCGCAAAGGCCGGTTCCAGACCAAACCGCTGTTCGATTTTACGCCGGACCCGGAGATTTACGCCCGTTATTTCGCCACCCTGGAACGCGGGATCAAGGAAGTGGAGATACAGGAGCGCCTGGACGGGTCGGGCGTAAAAAGCCTGTATGTCTCCGCCCTGCTCAAAGGCGGCGACTGGCTGCTGGTTTACAAGCAGGCCAGCAGCGATGCCTATTCCGACCTTCGCACGGCCCAGGCCATCGCCGTGGTCTTTTTCTTCCTGGGCGGCATCGCCATCGTGGCCCTGGCCGTCTCCATGTCCGGCAAGATGGTGCGCCGCATCGCCACCTCGGACAAGGAAAAGGAGATCATGAACCGCCAGGTGATCGAGACCGGGAAACTGGCTTCGGTCGGCGAACTGGCCGCCGGCATCGCCCATGAGATCAACAACCCGGTGGCCATCATGGTGGAAGAGGCCGGCTGGCTGCAGGACCTGATGGAAGACGGGGCCTATGAAACCGAATCGGACCTTCAGGAGTTCGCACGCGCCCTGGACCAGATCCGCACCCAGGGCAGGCGCTGCAAGGAAATTACCCACAAGCTGCTCAGTTTCGCACGCAAGACCGACTCGCGCATCGAGGATTTCGAGATCGGGCCCCTCATCGAAGAGGTGATCTCCCTGTCGGCCCAGCGCGCCAAATACAGCAACGTTGAACTGGTCTCCCACCTCGAGCCCAGGCTGCCGGCCATCTCGGCCTCCCACTCCGAGCTTCAGCAGGTATTTCTCAACCTGATCAACAACGCCCTGGATGCCATGGACAAGACCGGCGGGATCCTTAAGATCAGCGCCCGTCAGGAGGGGGGGCAGATCCTGATCGGCGTTTCGGACAATGGTCCCGGTATTCCCAAGGCCATTCTGGCCCGAATTTTCGATCCTTTTTTTACGACCAAACCGGTGGGCAGCGGCACCGGCCTGGGGCTTTCCATCTGCTACGGCATCATCCACAAAATGGGAGGGGCCATCAGTGTCCAGAGCGCCGTGGATGCGGGCACCACCTTCGAGATCCGCATCCCGGTGAAAGCGGACGAGACGTCTGAAAACGAAGAAACGGCGACATCCGACACCTTCAATTAGACATCAACACCAACCAAAGGAGAACAAACCATGGCAATTGCAACCATTATGCTCGTGGACGACGAGATTCCGTTTGTGGAGGCGATGACCAAGCGCCTGACACGACGGGATCTTGTGGTGGAACAGGCCTTCAGCGGCCGGGATGCGCTCGAGCAGCTGATGGACGGCAGCAAGGCGGAAGTGGTGATCCTGGACGTGAAGATGCCTGGCATGGACGGTATCGAAGCCCTCCAGGAAATCAAACGCAAGGTGCCGCTGGTGGAAGTGATCATGCTCACCGGCCATGCAACCGTGGAATCGGCCATCGAAGGCATGAAAATGGGCGCCTTCGACTACCTGCTGAAGCCGTGCGACATGGACCACCTGATCACCAAGGTGTCCGAGGCCGCCGCCAGGAAACGCCAACAGGAAGAGAAAATTATCAATGCCCGGATCAAGGAGATCACGGCCAGACGCGCCTGATATTGCCGGACATTGATTCCGGACCCAATCACCCATGCTGGACGGACACGATGGAGAAAATGAATCCAGGCCGCCGCGACAACATCAGCCAGCCCCCCATTCGTCTGCTCCTGGTGGACGACGAGAAGGGGTTCGTCGAGGTGCTGTCCAAACGGCTGGCCAAGCGGAACATCCACGCCACCCAGGCCTTTTCAGGATCCGACGGCATCCGCCTGCTCAGGCGGTCCGATTTTGATGTGGCCGTGCTGGACCTGAAGCTGGAGGACATGGACGGCATCGAAATCCTGAAGATCTTCAAAAAAATGGACCCGGACATGCCGGTGATCATGCTCACCGGGCACGGTTCGAAGAAGGCATCCATCGAGGGTATGCGTTACGGGGCGTTCGATTATTTGACCAAACCACACGAACTGTCTGAACTGGTGGAAAAAATCAACGAGGCGGTTCACCGTACAGGAGAACACGGATGACAGAAATGAAACTGCTTCTGGTGGATGACGAATCGGATTTTCTGGGCACCCTGCTCAAGCGCATGAAGCGCCGCCAGGTGGATGTTCATGGGGTCGGCAGCGGGGAGGCGGCGCTGGCCTGGCTGGAGACCCACGACACCGATGTCGTGATCCTGGATGTGCGCATGCCCGGCATGGACGGGGTCGAAACCCTCCGGGCGATCAAAAAACGCCACCCGCTGATGGAAGTGATCATGCTTACCGGCCACGCCAGCATGGAGGTGGCCATTGAAGGAATGGAGATGGGGGCTTTCGACTACCTGATGAAACCCATGGACATGGACGAACTGCTTTACAAGGCCGAAGACGCCTTCAAGAAGAAAACGATCCACGAAGGCAGGATCCGTCAGCGGTCCAGGGAACTCGGGTAACGCCGCGTGACCACCATGACCCTTCGGCCTCGTTCTGGCCGATTGCCGGGGTTTGCACACAACTTCAACCGGAAAAGTGAGGGAGGATATGAACTTCTTTAGACAATGGGGCAGATTCATGATGGCAGGGGCCAGGGCCCATGCACGCTGGGAAATCAAGATGGCCGGCAATCTTCTCGGCAGCCGCAAACGGGTGCTGGTGCTTCTGCTGCTGACGGTGCCGATCGTCATGGGGGGACTCGTGTTCGCCGACCAATTGGGCAGCACGATCCCCGACATCCTCGGCGGCAAGAAAGCATACAGCCCGGCCTTTTACTCAAACGGAATTTTCATCGTTTCCATTCTCATCGGACTGGGCGCCGGCCTGATCACCGGGTGCATCGGCGCCGGCGGCGGGTTCATCATCGCACCGGCCCTGATGAGCGCCGGCATCAAGGGCATCCTGGCCGTGGGAACGGACCTGTTCCACATTTTTGCCAAGGCAATCATGGGCAGCATCATCCACCGCAAACTGGGCAATGTATCCGTGCCGCTGGCCGTGGTCTTCCTGATCGGAGCCATCGGCGGGGCCACGGCCGGCGGGCTGGTCAACCGGGTGCTCTACGAGTTGAACCCGGTGCTTTCCGATGCCTTCATCACCACGATTTATGCGCTCATGCTGGGTTTTCTGGGCTGTTACGCCATGCTCGATTTTCTCAAGGCCCGCCGGGCCACCGCCGCCGGTGAAGCGTCCGTCGGCGGCCACGGCGGCGGGGGAGAAGTGGCCGAACTGGGCGGCCTTCCTAAAAAACTCCAGGCGGTGGTCATTCCCCCGATGGTCAAATTCGACTTCGACTTCACCCCCGGCGGCCGGCGCATCTCCTGGGTCTTCCTGGTCCTTTCCGGCGGTCTGGTGGGCCTGGCGGCCGGCATCATGGGCGTGGGCGGCGGTTTTCTCACCTTCCCGATTTTCGTCTACATGCTGGGCGTCTCTTCCATGACCACGGTGGGCACCGACATCTTCCAGATCGTGTTCACCGCCGGCTACGCCTCCATCAGCCAGTACGCCATCTACGGGTTCATCTTCTACACCCTGGCCATGGGGATGCTGCTGGGGTCCCTGCTGGGCATCCAGATCGGCGCCATGGTCACCAAGGTGGTCCCGGAGATCACCATCCGCGGCTTTTACGCCATGGCTGTGCTGGCGGGGTTCGTCAACCGGTTTTTCGCCCTGCCGGCCAAGCTGGGAGAAATGGGGGTGATCAGCATCTCCAAGGGGATGGGGGCCACCCTGGAAACCATTGGGATCTGGGCCTTTTTCATCGTTATCGCCGGCTTCGGCATCTGGGTGATCGGGACCTTTTTCAAAAACATCGGACAACTCAGGGGGGAGGGAGAACACGCATGATTGCCATCAAATCCAAATTTTATACCGGCATCATCCTGATGATCCTGTTCACCGCCGTCTTCATCTGCATCTTCATGCCCCTGTTCGACGGCAAGAACGGATTGGAATACCTCGACAACCTTTACAATTCCATCTCCAAGGGATCGGCCTACTATGTCGATGCGGTGCGCACGGAGGTTGAGACCATCCAGTCTCCGGAGATGACCGTCACCCTGACCATGAAAAGCGAGGTTCAGGCCCAGCAGACGGTGCCCCTGTTCATGAAAGCCGGCGCGCAGGTCGGCCGGGACGGCGCCCATCTTACGGTAACCGGCAATATGGTCCGGGTCCTCGGCCACTGCCTGGACGATGCCCAGTTCATGTACGACAACGATGGGGCATCGGTGTCCTCGAAATACGGGTATGCCGAAAAGGCGGTGCTCTACAACTGGTGGAGCGCCCTCAAGGCCATGGATTTCGACCTGAAACAGCAAAAGAAGTTCAATGCCGCCAGGATCGCCGAAATGGTCAACAAAAAGGCGGTGGAGACGGCCTACAATTATTATGGTATTGAAGGTCAGAAGATTTCCGAGCGCTTTGGCGTGGTGCTCTTCTCGCTGATTTTCTACGTGGTCTACACCCTGTGGTATGGCTTCGGCATCATGTACCTGTTCGAAGGCGCGGGCCTGCAGCTGGAACATTGATGGTCGAAACCATCCGTTGATCCTCATCACCCCCCACGCCGGCCTCTTTCCCTGAGAGGAAAGGCCGGCGTGCCATCTTATAAGCACGAGGACGCGGGAATCCCATTTTCAGGGCTCATCATCCATACACGGTAAGGCACCATGGCCCGATGGCGACAATTTCTCAACTGGTTTAACCCCCACGGGAGGCACCCGGCACCGGACGATGCCCGGTCCCTGCAGCTTGAATTCCAATCCCGCTACCACGCGTTCAAACTGCTGTTAAATGCCAATAACCAGGCCCTTGAAATCATGACCGAACTGGAAAAGGCCCTGGAGGGCACCCTTCCCTTCGGCATGAAATTCATTCGCTCCCGCACCATGGGGGTCTTTACCCGGGTCTATCAGATGGTCAACCACCTGCACAGGCTGGCGCCTGGAAAATACAAGGCCCTTTCGCCGTGCCTGGCGCAGATCCGTCAGGCACTGGCCCCCCTGACCGGTACCCACCGGGAGACCGGCGGGTCGGGCCCCCTGGTTGTCGATCTTTCGACACTGGACAAAACCCGTGCCGACGAGGCAGGCATGAAGATGGCCACCCTTGGCGAGATGGCCAACCGCCTGCACATTCGGGTACCGGACGGTTTTGTGGTCACCGCCCGGGCGTTCCGCCATTTTCTCGATCACAGCGATCTGGGCATCGAGATCCAGCGACGTATCCAGCGAACAGAGGAGAAGGGGCACCATCACCTTTACACCGTCAGCGCGGAAATCCGCCAGCTGATCCAGGACGCAGCGGTTCCCGGCGATCTGGAATCGGCCATCATGGAAGCCTGCCGGCAACTGTCCGCCCGCCGGGGGGCGCCGCTTCACCTGGCCGTCCGCAGCAGCGCCCTCGATGAAGACCGTCAGGGGGCATCTTTCGCCGGCCTGTATCACAGCGCGCTCAACATTTCCCCGGAGCACCTGGTCGAAGCCTATAAACAGATCGTGGCCGCTGCCTATTCACCGGCGGTGATGGCCTATCGTTTCAGCCGCGGGCTTCCCCATGAGGATACGGAAATGTGCGTGGGGGTCATGGAGATGGTCGATGCCGTCTGCGGCGGCGTCCTCTATTCGGTCAACCCCCTGGATATCCGGGATCAGGCGGTCACCATCAATGCCGTCTGGGGCCTGCCCACGGCGGTGGTCGACGGCACGGGGGCAGCGGACCGTTTCCGGGTGAGCCGCTCCCCGGCCCTGACGGTGACCGGACGGGACATCGCCGTCAAGGAGCAGAAGTACGTCTGTCGTCCGGAAGAAGGCGTGTGCCGCCTGGACGACACCGGATCCGATCGGGAAACCCCCTCCCTGACCGATGCCCAGGCCCTCGACCTGGCCGCCCTTGCCCTTCGGGTCGAAGCGTATGCCGGAACCCCCCAGGACATGGAATGGGCCATCGATTCGGCCGGGGATATCGTTTTGCTGCAGAGCCGTCCCCTTCAGGTCTTGGCCGGGTCACCGGCAGCGCCCGCGGCCGGCGACAGACCGGGTGCGCTGCCGCCGTCACTGTTTAACGGCGGCATGACCGCCTCGCCCGGGGTGGCATCTGGCCCGGCATTCCGGGTCACCAAAGAGGTGGATGCCCTGGCCTTCCCGGACGGGGCCATCCTGGTCACCGACCGCGCCCTGGCCCGGTGGGCCGCCCTGCTGCCACGGGCCGCGGCCGTGGTCAGTGAAAAAGGCAGCCTCACCGGCCATCTGGCCAATGTGGCCCGGGAATTCAAGGTCCCTGCCCTTTTCGGTGCCGTCGGCGCCATGGACCGGATAGACGGCCAGGATCGCCTCACCGTAGACGCCGACGGATGCCGCATCTATGCAGGAACGGTGCAATCCCTGCTGGCCATGGACCATCGCCGGACCGCGACACCGCTGATGACGGGCACACCGGTGTTCGCCGCCCTCGAAAGGGCCGCGGGGCTGATCACCCCCCTGAACCTGCTGGACCCGGACAGCCCGGCATTCAAGGCCTCCAATTGCCGGACCCTTCACGACATCACCCGGTTCTGCCACGAAAAAAGCGTCCACGAGATGTTCCGCTTCGGCAAGGCCCACCGGTTTCCCGAACGTTCGTCCAAACAGCTGCGCGCCCATATTCCCATGCAGTGGTGGGTACTCAACCTGGATGACGGCTTCAGGTCGGATGCGGCCATGGACCGTTGCGTGAACCTCTCGGATGTGGTCTCGATTCCCATGCGTGCCCTGTGGGACGGTATCACCGCTTTCCCCTGGGAAGGTCCGCCGCCGGTGGACGGCAAGGGGTTCGCGTCGGTCATGTTCCAGGCCACGCGAAACCAGGCCCTGCTGCCCACGGTGCGAACAACCATGGCCAACCGCAATTATTTTATGATATCGAAGAACTTCTGCAGCCTGCAGTCCCGTCTGGGGTTCCACTTTGCCATCACCGAGGCGCTTGTGGGAGACCGTTCCACGGAAAACTACGTCAGTTTTCAGTTCAAGGGGGGCGCTGCCGATTTCAGCCGGCGGCTGAAGCGGGTGCGGCTGGTCAAAACCATTCTGGACATCCACGGGTTTCGGACCGACATCACCAAGGATGCCCTTCGTGCGCGCATCGACCAGCACGGCGCCGACATCATGGTGGACAAATTGAAAATTCTTGGATATCTGACAATCCACACGCGCCAGCTGGACATGATCGCGGCCAATCCGGCCATGGTGGATCACTATCGAACGCTGCTTCTGGAACGCATTGAAACGATGTTGAACGCGCCGTCCGCGCACCCGGAGGAAAGGAACAGGCATGTGGGCTCGAATCAGTCTTAAAAACCGCGGCTATTTGCTGCTGGCCGCCATTTTTCTGGTAACCCTATCCGGGGCGACGGTGATGGTGTGGTATTCCTACAGTATCGAAGGCGTGCTGACCACCATCACCGATGAAAACCTGGTGGCGTTCCAGAGTGCCGAATCCCTTGAAATCGCCCTGGTCAACCAGAAGGGGTTTGTCTCCTATTATTTTCAGGACGGCAACCCGGACTGGCTGGTCCAGCTGGAGGACTATCGTCGGGTGTTCCGGGAACAGCTGGTTCGGGCACGCGCCCTGACCAAGTCCCCCGCACAGGTGCAGGCCATCGCCCGGATTGCCGCCCAGTACGACGATTACATCCGGGAAAAAGACAAGGTCATCGAGTACTACAAGACCGGTCAGGTCAAATTCGGCACCAAGCTTCATCAGGATGTACGCAACCGCTTTTTCGCCATCCTCCAGTCCTGTGAAGAATACAAGCGGGAACACACCCATTCCATCATGACCGCCAAACAGGAGGCCCTGGACGAGGCGGCCCGCCTGCGTGACATCGCCATGGCGATCATCGTCACCCACGTCCTGCTGGTGATTCTGCTGGCCTACCTGCTGGTCTATCAGATTCTCAACCCGCTGCGCGCCCTGCTTCTGGAAACCGGCGGCAGCAACCCGGTCGAAATTTCCGGTGATGTGGTCCAGACGCTCAGCCAGAGCGTAAGGGGGCTCATTGAGGACGTCGGCCAAACCCAGGTGGAGCTGGAGAAAAGCCGGGAGAATCTGCTGCATTCCGAAAAGATGGCCATGGTGGGCAAGCTGGCGGCCGGCATGGCCCACAGCGTTCGCAACCCGTTCACCTCGGTCAAGATGCGCCTGTTTTCCCTGAACCGCTCCCTAAAGCTGTCCGGCACCCAGAAGGAGGATTTCGATGTCATCTCCGAGGAGATCGACCACATCGACACCATCGTACAGAACTTCCTGGAATTCTCACGCCCTCCCCGGCTGAAGATGCAGGCGGTGAGCCCGTCAACCGTTGTGGACACCGCCGTCAAGCTGCTCTGCTACCGGCTGCAATCATACAACGTCAAGGCAACCATCCACCGGAACAGCGAACTGCCGGCCATCAATGCCGACCCGGACCAGTTCAAGGAAGTGCTGGTCAACCTGGTGGTCAACGCCTGTGAAGCCATGACCGGCGGCGGTGCCATCGACATCCATGAACGGGTGCTGGGCTCGCCGCCGAACCGTCAGCTGGCGGAAATCAGTATCACCGACGACGGGCCGGGAATCCCTCCGGCCGCCGTCAAAAAAGTATTCGATCCATTTTACACCACCAAGGAAGAAGGCACGGGGCTGGGGTTGAGCATTGTGGCCCGGATCATCCGGGAGCATGGCGGGCATGTCGATCTCACCTCGGTGGAAGGCCGGGGGACGACCTTTTCCATCGTACTTCCCATCATAGGAGGAAACCTGTGAGCACTATAATGATTATCGATGATGACGACCAGCTGCGCATCAGTTTCGAGCGCCTGCTGAAAGAGGAAGGGTACGGGGTCCGCACCGCCCCATCGGGAGAATCGGGCATTCGCATGATCACCGAGGCGATTCCCGATCTGGTGCTGCTGGACGTTCGCCTGCCGGGGATGAACGGCCTGGAAGCCTACAGACAGATTCACCGCATCGAACCCAAACTGCCGGTGATCATCATGACCGCCTTCGGCACCACAGAGACGGCCATCGAAGCCACCAAGATGGGCGCCTTCGACTATGTCATCAAACCCTTTGACATCCCCCAGATACTGTCCACCATTCGCCAGGCCCTGGAGGCCGGCCGGTTCATGCGGTCACCCGTGGACATGGACGCATCTCCGGATAAGATCAAGGGAGAGGTCATTATCGGCAAAAGTCCGGCCATGCAGGAAGTATACAAGGCCATCGGCCGGGTATCGGCCACCGACGCCACCGTGCTGGTCCGGGGGGAATCGGGTTCAGGCAAGGAACTCGTGGCGCGGGCCCTGTACCACCACAGCGTCCGCTCGGACAAGCCCTTCCTGGTGATCAACTGCGTGGCCATCCCCGACACCCTCCTGGAAAGCGAACTGTTCGGTTATGAAAAAGGCGCCTTCACCGGTGCCACCCACCGCCGGGTGGGCAAGATCGAGCAGGCCACCGGAGGGACGGTATTCCTGGACGAAATCGGCGATATGCCCTTGAACCTGCAGGCCAAAATGCTGCGCCTCCTCCAGGAAAAAAGCATCGAACGGCTGGGCGGCCGTGAAACCATTCCCGTGGATGTGCGCATCATCGCGGCGACCAACCGCAACCTGGAACGGCTGATCGCCGACGGCCAGTTCCGGGAGGATCTCTACTACCGCCTCAAGGTCATCACCATCTGGCTGCCTCCGCTGCGTGAACGTACCGGTGACATCCCCCTGCTGGCGGACTACTTCCTGAGCCGCTATGCCTCGGAACTGGGCATCGAGAACCCCGGAATCACCCGGGAGGCCATGTCCATGCTGGTCTCCAGCCCCTGGCCGGGCAATATCCGGGAATTGTCCAACACCCTTCAAAAAGCGCTGATTTTCAACCGGGGCGCCCCGTTGAGCCTGGCCGACATTACCCAGGCAACCGTCGATGACGCCAAAAACCATCATCTCAGCGAGGATGCCTGCGACGACCAGGTTCGTGCCTGGATTCGCACCCTGTTGTCCAAAGGGGAGCAGGAAAACCTGTTCGAGAACTGCATGGATCATTTCGGCGGGGTACTGGTGGGGGAAGCGTTGAACCTGACCGGCGGGAACCGGTCCCAGGCGGCCCGGCTGCTGGGCATGTCCAGACCCACCCTGCATGCCAAGATAGACAAGTACCAGCTGAAGATAGAAACCAGCGTCAGGTAGACGGCCCGGAGGTCGGATGACCGGGTTCTGAGTTCAGATCTCCGACCTCCGACCTATGTCCCCTGGCCTCAGCCCTCAGTCCTCAGCTGTCCGGAGCGAGCCCTTTGGTGATCTGGGCATAGGCACTGTGGTTGTGGATGGATTCGAAGTTTTCGGCGCTGACGGAAAACCAGGTGATGTTGTCGTCGGCATTGAGCCGTTCGGATATGTCCCGGACCACATCCTCGACGAATTTGGGGTTGGAAAAGCCCCGCTCGGTGACGTTTTTCTCATCCACGCGCTTCAGCACCGAAAAAACATCGCAGGAGGCGCAGGATTCGATCAGTTCGATCATGTCCTCCAGCCAGATGAATTTTTTAAACCGGGTCTGAAGCTGGACGATGCCGCGCTGATTGTGGGCGCCGAAGTCCGAAATCTCCTTGGAACAGGGGCAGACCGAGGTAATGGGCACGTTGACCTCGGAAATGAGATCGACATCGTCCTTGGAATTGCTGGATCCGATGATCCGGCAGTTATAGTCCATCAATCCCGGGGCATGGCTGACCGGGGCCTGTTTTTCGATAAAATACGGAAAACGCACCTCGATATGGGCCGATGCGGCGTCCAGGTTATGTTTCATGGTTTCCAGCAGCACGGAAAATTTCTTCAGCGAAATTTCCGGATTCAGCAGGTGAAGCATCTCCACGAACCGGCTCATGTGAGTCCCCTTGTACTCCTGGGGCAGGTCCACGTACATGTTGATGGAGGCAATGGTGCTCTGGGAGCCATCGCGACGGTCTTTGACGCGAATGGGATAGCGCAGGTTCTTGATACCTACCTTGTCGATCGGGATGTTGCGGTGATCGCGCTCGCTCTGTACATCTTTCATGATCTGCCTACCTGACGGCGGGGGTCATGCGCTGCAATACCCGCAGGGCACGCTACCCGGCATTATCAGAGGGTTGAAGGCCTGCTGCGGCGTCTTCCTTGACACCCCGGCGCCGGGGCATCTTCCGGTATGGCAGCGGCAGGGCAAACGATTTCTATTTCAACAGGTACTCCATTTTTACGTGACTCATGGCCCGGTAGATGTTGCCCTTGATCTTGCGGTTGGACCGGTAGAGCCGTTCGAGCATCGCCTTGATTTCCGATCGCTTGGTCGTGCCGGCCGAGGGACAGGGATTATTGAAAAGGGGAAAGGCAAGCGTCCCGGCCAGGCGGCGAATGGCCTTTTCATCAACCATCGCCAGCGGACGAATGACGGTGAACCGACCGTCGAACAGCTCCTGCCGGGGTACCATGGTGCTGATTTCCCCGGCATAACAAACATTTAAAAAGAACGTTTCAATAACATCGTCTTTGTTGTGTCCCAGGGCCAGCTTGGTGCATCCCAGGCGGTCGGCAATTTCGAAAAGCCGCTTTCGCCGAAGCCGTGAACAGAGAAAACAGGGGTTCTCACGGTTGGAGGCACTGTGGGCGACGATGCCATGGTCGGTCCGGTCGACGGTCAGTGGGAAACCAAATTCCCGGCAGGTGCTGGCCAGGGCCTCACCAAAACCGCCGTCGAAACCGGGATCCACATAAATGGGAAACAGGTCGTATTCTACCGGAACCCGCTTTCGGCGCTCCCCCAGGGACCACAGCAGCATCAGGCTGTCCTGCCCGCCGGATACCCCCACCGCGATCCGGTCCCCCGCCTCGATCATGCCATAACGGTGGATCGCCTTTCCGACCAGGCTGTTCAGTGCTTTGTATGAATAGCTGTACTTGGGCAAGTCGGCCAATCGGGGTTCGCGGGGTTAGTCAGTGTCTGTCCGGAAGCAGGCAAATTGGGTCGAGAGCAGGACGCGCGAAAAATTTTACCGCAGGCATAGGGTTGATCTCACCGGGATAAAATATTGAGCGCGACGCATGTATCGGACCCATTGGCCATTTGTGGATGGCACTAGTTATCGGCGTCTTCTTTGGTCACCACCTTTCCGGCGGCGATCTCACGAAGGGCGACGACAATATCCTCGTTTTTCGGAGAACTGACCAGGTATTCAGACCCCTCACGGATCTGACGGACCCGTGCCGCAGCCATATGAACCAGCTTAAAGCGATTCGGTACTTTTTCCAGACAATCTTCAACGGTGATTCGTGCCACGATATTCCTCCTGATTACAATATTTCCACCAGTTCATAGACGCGTTTGCCGGCCGGTGCGTTGAGAACGATCTCTTCTCCGGGTTTTTTGCCGATAATGGCCTTGCCCAGTGGTGAAGTAACCGAAATACGGCCCTTTTCGATATCGGATTCCTCGGGGCCGACCAGCTGGTATTCGACTTCCGCTCCGGTATCCACATTTTCAAGCACCACCGTGCAGGCAAAAACCGCCCGGTCCTTGGGCTGGTTGTCCACATCGATGATTTCCGCGTTTCCCAGTTTGTATCCCAGTTCGCTGAGCCGCCCCTCGATAAAGGCCTGGCGTTCTTTGGCGGCATCATACTCGGCATTTTCACTCAGGTCGCCATGGGAACGGGCCTCTTCAATGGCCCTGATGACAGCGGGCCGTTCGATGGATTTAAGGTTTTCCAGCTCTTTTTTGAGCTTTTCGTACCCTATTCTCGTCATGGGTATTCTATCCAATGGGCAACTCCTAAACGATTCTCGGTTTCGGTTTTATTTTTCGTCCGGTGACAGAAAAACAGATCCCCATGGCACATGCCATTGGGGAATTGAGTGTTTTCGGCGGTAATCGGTTATAGTGGTTTTACAGGCTCGTTTCCCTCTTTCGCGACCGCTTTGAACGGGCCTGTATGATCATTTCCGTCACCGAAAGGTTGAACGTCATGGACCGGAACGACGCGACACGCTCGAGACGGCGGCATTGAGCCCTGCCGACCATTTACCATTTTCCAAGAATGCTGCTGCCGGCCTGAACCTTGTCGCCGACAGCCACCTGAATCTCCGCCTCGGGGGGCAGGTAAATGTCCAGCCGTGAGCCGAAACAGATCATGCCGAATCGCTGCCCGCGCTTCAGCACGTCACCGGGCTGGACCGCACAGATAATGCGGCGGGCGATCAATCCGGCAATCTGGACGAATCCCACCGGCCTGCCCTCAGGGCTTTCCAGCAGCAGGGCGTTGTGCTCATTGTCTTTCGACGCCTTGTCCAGGTTGGCGGAAAAAAACTTCCCCGGGTAATAGGTCACCTTCCGGATCGTCCCCTCGTGGGGAACCCGGTTGACGTGGACGTTAAAGACGGACATGAAAACGCTGACCCGGGTGCAGGCGCCTTCGAAATAGGCCGTCTGGTCCACCGGTTCCACTTTGATCACCTTGCCGTCAGCCGGCGAAACGATCACCCCGTCGCCGGCCGGCACCAGCCGGTCCGGGTCGCGGAAGAAAAAACAGATGAAACCGGTGGCGAAAAGCCCGAGAACGGCCATGAATCCGACGCCGAGCAGCGCAAAAACAGCTGTGGCAAAAGCGGATGCGAAGATAAACGGATATCCGGCCTTTGCCACTGGAAATGCAGTCTGACTTGGCGGATCAGACCAGTTCAATTGTGTCATAACATTCTCCCCGGCACCAACTCCAGCCGGATAAAGGCATTATTCAACCCTTTTAAAGGGTTATCTATATCCAATGCCGGCAACCATGTCAACAGCTACCCGACATCCGATTGACCGGGCTGCATTTGCCCGTTTTCCCTTTGACGGCAGGACCATCCGTCATACCGGCGAGGGCATTTGAATCTGGGCATCGGACTTGCGGATATAGTCGGGCACCAGGGCCTCGATGGCATCCACATCCTGTTCGTTGAAGCGCGCCATGGCCAGAAAACCCACCGATGCGGCCCGGATAATGTGCTGTGCAGGATCGGCGAAGCGGATGCGCGGGCAACGGGATTCAAACACATCCCGGTACAGTGCGGCTCCGGAACCGACCAGGACGGCATTGTCGGGAAGCGCCGCAGCCGCTGTTTCGGGTGCACACACCGATATCGCCGGTGCTGCCGGCCGGGCCTTGCCAGTGCCGCCATCGTAGCAGGCATGGTATATTTCTCCGCGTCTCGCATCGATCATGGCAATCACGGGGCCATCGACCAGTCGAAGGGGAAAGGCCAGGGCCGCCAGGCTGCTGACCCCCACCACCGGTGCGCGGGTGGCGGCCGCGAGTCCTTTTACCGTGCCCAGCCCGATCCTTAATCCGGTGAAGGTTCCCGGGCCCCGGGTGACGGCAATGCCATCGACATCCGAGACCCTGCATCCCCCCTCGTGAAGAATCCGGTCAACCATGGACAGCAGGTGCCGGGAGTGGGTTTTCCCTGCCGTGAAAACGGATTCCGCAAGCAGCCGGTCGCCGCTGAACAGGGCCACACTGCAGCTGGTGGTGGACGTATCGATGGCCAGCAGGATCATCGTCGTCGCTGACCCGCAGGCATTTTTTTGCCCTTGGGGGCTTTTCTCTTCGCTGCGGGCTCCAGGGCGATCGCCAGCACCTCGTCCATGTTCTGGACGGGAACGAATTTGAGCTTGCGCTTGACGTTTTTCGGGATTTCGACCAGATCCTTCTTGTTTTTTTCCGGAATGATCACCGTCTGGATGCCGGCACGGAGGGCGCCAAGGGCTTTTTCCTTCAGCCCGCCGATGGGAAGCACCCGTCCCCGCAGGGTAATCTCACCGGTCATGGCCACATCCTTGCTGACCGGCCGTTCGGTGAGGGCCGAGATCAAGGCGGTGGCCATGGCAATGCCGGCCGACGGCCCGTCCTTGGGGATGGCCCCCGCCGGTACGTGGATGTGGATGTCCCGGTTGTCGAAGATCGCATCCTTGACCTTGAACAGATCGATGTTGGCCCGGGCATAGCTCAATGCCGCCCTGGCCGACTCCTGCATGATCTCGCCCAGCTGTCCGGTAAGAATCATATCCCCCTTGCCGTTGATCAGCGAAGCTTCCACGTAGAGCACCTCACCCCCGACCTGGGTCCACGCAAGGCCGGTGGAAAGCCCCACCTGGCTGTGCTCCTTGTCCAGCTCCGGATAATATTTGGGCGGGCCCAGATACTTTTCCAGGGACAGGCGGGTCACCTGAAACGGCCCTTTTTCCCCCTCTGCAATGCGCCGGGCCACCTTGCGGCAAAGGGTTCCCAGTTCACGTTCGAGGTTGCGCAGTCCCGCCTCGGAAGTATATTCGCCGATCACCTGGACGATCGCCGAATCGCTGAAACGGATCTGGCGCGGCTTGATCCCGTTCTCCTTGACCTGCCTGGGGATCAGGTGGGTCTTGGCGATGATTTTCTTTTCGTCTTCGGTATAACCGGACAGGTTGATCACTTCCATGCGGTCCAGCAGCGCCGAGGGAATCGTATCGGAGATGTTGGCGGTCAGGATGAACATGACCCGGGACAGGTCAAAGTGCAGGTTGAGGTAGTGGTCGCTGAATTCGGAATTCTGCTCGGGGTCCAGCGCTTCCAGGAGCGCCGAAGAGGGGTCTCCCCGAAAATCGGCCCCCAGCTTGTCGATTTCATCCATCATGAACACCGGGTTGTTGGAACCGGCCTGCTTCAGTCCCTGGATGATTCGACCGGGCAGCGCACCGATGTAAGTGCGGCGATGCCCGCGGATCTCGGCTTCGTCCCGGATCCCCCCCAGCGAAATGCGGACGAATTTCCGTTTCATGGCGTTGGCGATGGCCCGGCCCAGCGAGGTTTTGCCGACACCCGGAGGCCCCACGAAGCAGAGGATGGGCCCCTTGGTCTTGGGATTGAGCTTGCGCACGCTCAGATATTCAAGGATGCGGTCTTTGATCCGGTTCAGGCCATAGTGATCCTGATCCAGGACCGATTTGGCCTTTTTGATATCAATGACATCGGTCGTCGACTTGCTCCAGGGCAGTTCCACCATCCAGTCCAGATAGGTCCGGACCACCGATGATTCGGCCGAATCGGGATGCATCTGCTCCAGGCGGCGAAGCTGTTTCTCCGCCTCGTCTTTGGCTTGCCGGCTCATCCGCGCGCGCTTGATCTTGCGCTTGTACGCCTCTATTTCCTGGGTGCGCTCGTCCAGTTCGCCCAGTTCCTTATGAATGGCCCGAACCTGCTCGCGCAGGAAATAGTCTTTCTGGCTTTTGGATATTTCATCCTTCACCTCGGACTGAATTTTCGCCTGCATCGAAGAGAGTTCAACTTCACGAAACAGCAGGTCGTTGACTTTTTTCAGCCGCTCGCAGGGATCGATAATTTCGATGATCGCCTGGGCCTCATCAATCTTCAGCCGGAGGTTGGAAGCCACCAGATCCGCCAGGCGGCCGGGATCCTCGATGCTGGTAAGAATTGATCCCACCTCATTGGTATACTCCCCGCGCAGGGTAAGGATCTTCTCACTGTATTCCCGCACGTTGCGCATCAGCGCCTCGGCTTCCAGATCGACCTCGCCGGCTTCCGAATCCTCGATGATTTCGATCTTCACGCGGAAAAGGGACCGCTTGCGTACGTACTTGACAATCCTGGCCTTGGCGATGCCCTGGACCAGTGCTTTGACGCGACCGTCGGGCAGCTTGAGCATTCTCAGAATCCGGCTGACCGTTCCAATCCGGTAGATCTCATCGGTTTTGGGCTTTTCAATTCCCGGGTCGATCTGCGTGGCCACAAACAGATACCGGTCCTTTGCGATCGATTCTTCAATGGCGTTGACCGACTTTTCACGCCCCACAAACAGCGGCAGCAGCATATCCGTAAAAATAACCACGTCCCTTACCGGCATCATGGGAAGAATCGTTGGAATAACCGCTTCCGGCTCCTCCTCCTCGATAATGCTGATCAGGTCATCCTTGTCCGTTTCACCCATCATCACTCCTGAAATATCGATACCGTGTTAATCCACGACCCCGTCTGAAAGCGTCGTGGAGCAAAATGTGATCTAAAATAAGACTTAATTTTTCTTTGACAATGGCCCGCCGGTTCTTTTAAGAAGCCGTAGATGATAAAACCCGAGTGGGTTTCTTCGGCGGGGGCACCGAGTTCCGACCATCGTTTTACCCATGGTTTCGGCCAGGCTCGGGTCCTGCCGCCCAACACAAAAACCGGACTGACATGACACCCTCCCTACCCGTAAACATCGTGGCTTTTATCCTTGGTGCCTGTATCGGCAGTTTCTTGAACGTGTGCATCTACCGCATTCCTGCCGGCTTGTCCATCGTTCATCCGGGGTCTAGCTGCCCGCGCTGCAAAACGATGATTCCTTTTTACGACAACATCCCGATCCTCAGCTATCTGCTGCTCATGGGAAAATGCCGCAACTGTAAAACACCCATTGCGATCCGTTACCCGTTTGTCGAATTTCTGGGCGGATGCTTCGCCATGGCCTGCGTGCTGTCATTCGGGGCCACGCTGCATGCGCTGGTGGCCTTCGCTTTTATCGCCACGCTGATCACGGTCACCTTTATCGACCTTGACCACCGCATTATTCCGGACTCGATTTCACTGCCGGGGATTCCGATTTTTTTTCTGGCCGCCCTGCTTGTCCCCACCATGACCTGGCGTTCCAGCGCAATCGGCATCCTGGCCGGTGGCGGAAGCCTGCTGGCCGTGGCCTGGGGGTACCAGCTGATCACCGGGAGAGAGGGCATGGGGGGCGGGGATATCAAACTGCTGGCCATGATCGGCGCCATGGTCGGTTGGCAGGGTATTCTGTTCACCCTTTTCGCCGCGTCGGCCATCGGCACCATCGTTGGCGTATGGGCCATGATCCAGTCCGGAAAGGGCATGCGGCTGGCCATTCCCTTCGGCCCCTTTCTGGCAACGGGGGCAACCATTTACCTGTTTTTCGGCCGGGACCTCATCTACTGGTATCTCCATATGCTTCGTTAGGGGCCATCCATTCACAGGCCGGGCAGACGCCGCGGCAAAACCGCTTTTTCGAATTCCCGCCCCCCGGACCCGGCGGTCCTCCGAGCCCGGTCATCAGCCGCCGGCACCGTCTTCATTCCAATTCCCGCCGGCTATCGGATGGTGAGCAGGTAGGTCCGCAGATTCACCTTTTTACCTTTGATGCCGAGACGATCGCGGATGGCATAGCGATACCCTTCAACCGTCCGGGTGGAAATTCCGAGCAGGCGAGCGATCTCCCGGGCCTTTTTCCCCTGTTTGACCATGGTGGCGACCTTGATTTCGGTGGGCGTGAACCCCAGGTAGTCGTAGGAAAGCTTACGGCTCAGCGGCGAAACGATCTCGTTGAGGTTGGATTCCATTATCTCGAGATAGGCCTTCTGCTTGGCGTCCAGCCCGCTGCGTTTCATTTTGTTCAGGTAGGGGCGGATGAGGGATTTAACGTTGTACAGCACCTTTTCCTCAAGAGCCTTGCGGTCTTCATCCCGTTTTTTCAGCAGCACCTTGAGGGCCGTGTTCACCTCGGAAAGGTTGTCCGTCCGGGTCTCCAGTTCACGGCCTTTGGCGGCCAGCGCCGCGTTGCTTTCCATCTGTTCGGTGATATCGAAAAAGATGCCGTTGATATAGCATTCCCGGGCCTGCCGGACACCGGTGGCGATGACATGCATCCAGCGCCAACTGGCAAGAACGGGATGGAAGATCCGGAACCGGTGATTGAATTTGAATTCGCGGAATCCCCTGACATAGGCGTAGCGCGTGGCTTTGCGGTCGTCCGCGTGAATCTGAAACCATCGTTCGGTTTGCATGGGCCGGGTAATGCCGGCGATATCTTTTGCCGAAGGGCTGACAAAAACGACTTTCAGGCCCCGTGGGCGGGACGTGTTCACCATAAGGCGAAAAACCGCGAAGTCGGAGGCGGTCTCCATTAGCAGTTTCTGGCTGGCCCGGCTTTTTTTCAGGTCTTTGCGGATCTGCCGCTCGTGCGTGATGTCGCGCCCGCAGCCGACGGTACCGACCATCCGGCCGGATTCGTCCAGCAGCGGCGCCTTGTGGACGTCCAGAACAAGATACTGCCCCCGGACCTGGCCATCTTCCACAAACCGCATGGCTTTTTTCTTTTTTTTTACGATCTCGTCCGAATTTACACAGACCTCACCAAACGTGTGGTGCTGGCCGTTGGCCCGTTCAAGATCGGCAAAATATACGTCATTTTTACCGACCACGGCTTCGGTGCTCTTGCACATGAGCAACCGGTCGCACAGGGCCCGGTTGGCAAACAGGAAGCAGTTGTCCATATCCTTGGCCCAGATCATGTCCGGAGCGTTATCGGCAACAAGCTGCGTCATTTTACACAAGGCGTCGTAATCTTCGTTTCGCCTGGACAGCACCCGGGCAAGTTCCCGGTTCTTGGCTTCCAGCTTTTGTATCCGCGCCACCAGTTCGTCTCGACTCATTTTCTTTTCCGTTGCCATGTCTTCACCGATCTGCACGATCTCGCCAATCCGGCATCGCCGGTCAGGCGATGCCGATAAATTCAAAATTCATTTTGGCCTGAAATTTCTCCACCCGCTTGAAGATCTCCTTTAACATGGTCTGTTCGATGTGGGTGAGTTTTTTTGGATTGATGTAGTTGTCCGGCTTTGAATTATCGTCCATCACCGCCGTGATCTGCCGTACAAACCGCAGCTGCATGAGAAAGCTGTATGCTTTTTCCATTTCCTCATATTCCTTCACAGAAATAATTTTCCTGATCCTGAGCTGGTCAAGCCGTTCCAGTGTGTTGGTTTCTTCAATACCGTTTTTAAGTGCAAACACCCGGGCAAAGTCGACAATCGGGGTCATGGCGCTTTTGATGTCGAAGGCATTGCGATGCCGGCCCTTGGACTCCACCACAAAGTTGCGGAAAAAACCGAGGGGCGGTTTGAAATTAAGGGCATTTTCAGTCAGGTGCCGGAAAAATCCGGACCACCCGTCGAGGGATGCGAACAGATGCGTTCGCAATTCCTCGATTAACGAGCCTTCACCGAACCCCCGTCGGAAATCGAAGAAGATACTGGCCTGAAGCAGGTCCTCGGCTTCGGCGGCGTGAATCCATTCGCTGAAGTAGGTCTTCCATCTGGACAGCGGCTGGCACCAATGCGGGTTTTTGGCCATGACATCCCCCGTGCAGAAATCATAACCGGCCTGGTTCAAAAGGGTGCAGGCGATGTCACCGAATTTCCGGAAATAGCGGCCCACCGCCTCGGCGACGGCCGGTTCAGGATCCCGATAGACGATGGCATTGTCCTGGTCGGTCTTCAGGGTCTGCTCCTGCCGGCCTTCGCTGCCCATGATCATAAACACAAACGGAACCGGCGGCGGCCCCATTTCATCGAGGGTCATGGACATGAGCTTGTTCAGAATGGAATCGGACACGGTGGTGATAAAACGGGTGACGTTTCTGGCGGTGGCGCCGTTGTGGATCAGACTGCGCACCAGGCCGGCCAACTGGTCGTGTTTTTCGATAATTTTATCCATCCCGGATGCGATCTGAATCTCCCGAAGCAGAAACAGCGGGCTCTGTCCCTGGTATGCCAGTATATCCTTGGTGGACAGCATGCCAATGATGTTATCGCCGCCATCCACGACGCCCACATGCTGAAAATCTTCCTCCATCATGGTCATCATTGCCTCGAACACCAGGGCTTTTTCCGATATCGACCGCAGGGGCGCCGACATGATATCCGCCACCGGATTGTCAATGGGATAGCCGCGAGCAATCACCTTGCGGGAAAAATCTTTTTCGGTGACGATCCCGACCTTCGCCGGGTTTGCCGATCGGATGAATGCATAACTGCTCTTCTGGCGCGACATGATGATGGCGGTCTCCCGGATGCTCGCATCGGCATCGCAGAACACCGGATTCCGTGAGTAGATCTGGGACAGGGGCTGATTGAAAAACTGGAGGCTGTCTTCTTTGGGGTGAAGGGTTTTTGCAATGATCGCCGCATAGGATCGGCTGAGCATCCGTTTTCCAAAAGTGTCTGAAAAAAAATCGGAAAACGAACTGTGTTTCCGGCAAATATCATAAAACACCTGGCTGGGCAGAACACAAAAGGTGGAATCTTCGATCACTTCCATGGTTCGAACGGACAGGCCGTCATTCAAGAGCATGGAAATTCCGCCGTAAATATCCCCTTCGGACAAGATCCCCCGCATCTTTTTTTCGCCGTTTTCTTCGTAATAGCGTTCAGCAGCTCCGGATTGGAGCATGTAGAGGTAGCCCACGCGGGTCTTTCCCTGAACGAACAGGACGGTTCCCTTCGGGTACGAAACGCGGGAGAGCGATCCGGCGGCATGGGCAATTTCTTCTTCCGGCAGAAAAGTGAACGGATCGATGCCGGACAGAAAAAGACGCGATTGCCCGGCCCTGGTAATCGACTCCAGTGATTTATCAAATATGTTGTGACTGAAATTGTCCAGAAAGTATTCGTAAAAGGCCTTGTTTCGGGTGCACGCCTCCATGATCACGGTATCCGGGATGCTGATGGCATCCACATCGGTGTCCGCTTTCGTCGTCCGCAGGCTGATGCCCGCATTGAGCATCACCGTGATGCCTCCGAACACTTCTCCTTTTTTTATGTATCCGGTCAGTTTCTGCTGCCCCTGTTCGTCCCGGTAAAGGGAAAGCTGTCCCTTCATGACCACCAGCACCCTTTCGATCCGCGTCTCTCCCTGGACGGCAACCTGCTGCCCTTTGGACAGACGAACCACGACGGCCCTGGACACCACAATGTCCAGCTCATCCTTTGTGAGAAATGAGAAATGCGGCATGGCCGAAAGAAAGCGAAGGATGTTCGTCTTCATTGGGGTCATTCCTTTGGGAAAAGGTAAAGGGTTCCGGAATGTGCGGGTGCGGTTGTTTACAAGGACCACGTCTTGGATCACCGGTCGAAAACATGGGTAATTAAAGCATCAACACGCGTCCATGTCAACTTCCGGCTGACCGTGATATCATTTTATTCAAGTATGTTATACAACTCCGGGGCCACCTGGCGACCCCGGTCCGGCACCGTGGTCAGCGGCCACCGTCCGTTGTAACGGCAGTGGCGCAAGGCCGTGAGGAAAATGTCCCGGCCATCCGGGAGACTGAAGGGAAGGGAGAAGGAACGAAGCGATTGACCGAAGATGCCATTCCGGCACCATCAACCGTTCGGGTTCAGATGGCACCGGATTCCATGTCGAATGCGGGTTGCAGCACCCCCTCGACAGGGGGTGCAGGACCGTCCGGCCGGCGTTGCGGCCGGACAGGTGCAAAAAGCCGGAATGGCCAGTTGAATCGATGGGGGCCTTAGCTCAGCAGAAGGGCCATTTTCTGGGCCACGTCCCTGAATGCATCGGACACCGGGGTGTCTTTGTGCTGTTTCTGATAGGAGACCCCGGCGTCTCCGCATTCCACCATTTTCTGGTCGAAGGGAATCCTTCCCAGAAAAGGAATGCCTGCTGAAACAGCCGTTTTTTCACCGCCCCCGGAGCCAAACAGGTCAATAACCGACTGACAGTGGGGACAGGCAAATCCGCTCATGTTCTCGATGAGCCCGAATATCTCCATCTTGACAACCTTGCAGAAATTAATGGATTTCCTGACATCTGCCAGGGAAACCTCCTGAGGCGTGGTGACAATGATGGCTTTGGCATCGGGAATGGTCTGGGCAACCGTCAATGGTTCATCGCCGGTTCCCGGAGGGGCGTCGATGAGCAGAAAGTCCAGATTCCCCCATTCCACGTCGCCGATAAACTGCTGGATGGCGGAAAATTTGACCGGCCCGCGCCAGATGATGGCCTCGTCCTTGGTTGGCGTCAGGGACTCGATGGAAACGGCACCCAGGTTTTCCGAATACCGCATGGGGTTGAGTTTCCGGTTGGGTCCCAGGTCGAGCATGCCCGCCAGTCCCAGCATCCGGGGAACATCGGGACCATGAAGATCCACATCCATGATTCCCACCTGGTGGCCCAATGCGGCCAGGGCCAGGGAAAGGTTTACGGAGGTGCTGGTTTTACCGACACCGCCCTTCCCGCTCATGATAATGAATTTATGCTTGATGCGGCCCAGCGTTCCCTTGACCTCGGCGTCTCGCTGAGCCTGCGGGTTGGCCTGCTGTTTCGCGGTTTCCATGCTGCTTTGAATTTCTACCATGTTTCATCTCCAAGTCAGGCCAGCCCATTGACAGCCGCTTCTTGCCCCGGCACCCGCCGGATGCTTCAGGAATGCGGCCGACCCAAAACTGCTGTCGAACCGGTTCGGTCGTCTACTGTCCCAGAAAACGGTGGAAGTCATCCTGTCCGCACTCCGGGCAGGATTCCGGCCGACCGGTACCCAGTGGTTCATCCCACTGATGGTGGCATTTTCGGCATAAGAACTGGCGTTTTTCATCAACCATTTTGTAGTTACCGCCATCGACTTTAATGGCTTTTCCGTTAATCAGCGCATCGGCGACGGTCTGTCTCGCCTTGTGGAGAATTCGACCGAAAGTCGCCCGCGACACACCCATGCATTGCCCGGAATCTTCATGGGACAACCCGTCCAGGTCGGCAAGCCGGAGTGCTTCCCGTTCATCCACAGTAATGCACACCTCGGCAAGGTCAACCATGGGGATGCCCCGTGGCTTGAAAAAGCTGATTTTAGGATTGAATGCGACGAGTCTGTCTTTTCTGGGTCTTCCCATGAGCCCTCCAATATAGCATATGCTCGATTATGAGCTGTTAATCTTTCCGCCCTCCATTGTCAAGCCAATTCTCCCGGCTGCCTTCGGATCAGCCACCGGACGGCACTGGCAGTCGGGCGCAGCACGGCGAAACCGATTCTCTGCCAGGCGGGAACAATCGGCAATGTCTTGTCATTTCGATGGACGGCGGTGCGATGGCCCGGTCCCCGTCCCCGGGGTTTCAGGCGGTTCCTGTTTCGGATTGACGCGGGTGAAATAATCACGGGAGTCTTTCACGAAAAGCCAATAGGTCCCCATAATGGTAAACAACACCACCGTCACGCAAAGGATGGTTGAAATCGTATGCTGCGAAGTAATAAAAAAATAAAAAAAGTCGTTGATGAGGATAAAGGCGTTCCCAACGACCACAAGGGCACGGGCCCATTTCTTGATCAGGAAAAGCAGAAAGCACAGGCAGATGCTGACAATGGCCATCTTCATGATATCTTTATCCGATCCGGCAACCGCGTCCCTGGCCCAGAATATGGAATAGATGAAAACCGGATGGCAGATCCAGGCCACGACCAACATGTAAAAACTTTTCTTGAAGCTGGCGGGGGATTCGCTGAAACGGGCAAAATAGTCATTCATGGAAGGTTCTGTTTCTCCGTCTGGGTTTAAGGGCGCCGCAGGACAACCGGCCAAACCGGCCAGGTCTCTCAATCTCCCGGGCGACTCACCATGAGCGTCTGTCCCACATGAAGCACCGCCCCTTTTTTCAATTTGTTGATGGCTCTCAGTTCTTCCACAGAAAGATCATAGCGCCGGCTGATGTTGTAAAGGGTATCGCCGGCCGCCACGGTATGGACTTTTGGCGACGAAGGTTTTTTGACCGCTGTTTGCTTGACCGGCGGCGGGCTGACCGGTGCGGGCGCCTTTTCGATGAGGTCGACCCTCTTCAAGGTTTCATCGGTTTTCTTTTGCAGGGCATCCAGGCTCATGGCCAGGTGGTCCATTCTCAGCGACATGGACGCTTCCGATCGATCGAACCGGGTTTTGAACTTCTCAAAAGACTTGGCCTGCTCCCAGATCCGGGTCACTTTCTCATCCACCCCGTCAATTTTTTCCAGACGCTTCTCCAGGCTCTCGATTTTCTGTTCAAGTTCGTTGATTCGTGCCAGGTCTGCGGGTTCGTTGATGTTGGAAAACAGCAGCATCACCAGCAGTACGACGCCGGCAACGACGGCGATACCCAATCCCCAGTAGAGGTAACGAACCGGATTACCAGATAAAATCCCTTTTTTTTGAATCCCTTTTTCCTTGAAAGCGGCGTAGCCGTCATCTTCGTAATAGGGATCGCTCCCATCGGGATTTACATCTTTTCCACTGCCGTCATCCTTCCACTTCATGCCCGTGCCTCCGCCGCATCCGTTGATCCGATTGTGAGGGGTTTATAAATGCCCAATGAATTTACCTCTCTATAAACCAAAAGGGCATTTGACATCAACCCCAATTCCGCGGTTTGTCATGGCAGGCGCAATTGCAGCGCGCATGCGGACGACTGGCGCGGTATCCCCTGAGGCGCGGGGCCGGATGCATTGACGATCCTGCCGCTGCCATCCGTCAGGGATGCGGCCCGGCCCATTCGCTGCCCGCGGGCGTGGGCCGGCCGGTCCTGGCGTTCCGCCCGAGTTGACCTCTCCGGTATTTTCAACTATTGTACGCCCATCTTTCAACACAACCGGCAGGAAACACCATGGCAGCACATGCGCACCGATTTATCGAGGAATTCGAAGGCTTTATCGGGTTCGGCCTCAACCGGGAATCCGACATGGATACCGTAATCTACTACCTGCAGAAATTTTCCGACGATCAGTTGATGGCCCTGCTGCGAAAGCGGCTTACCGACGAAGAACGACAATCCATTTTTGACCTGCTTTCCGGACTGCTGCGAAAACACCTCTCTGAACCGGAATACCACCGCTATTTTCTAAAGGACAACCACTGAAACCCGAGGGAGATCACATGCTCACCGATACGCAACTGAAAAGATACGCCGAGGTCTTGCTGTGGGGGCTCCGTACCGCCAGGAGCAGGCCCTACAAAAAAGGGGATGTGATCCTGGTGCGCTTTAACCTCGATGCGATTCGCCTGGCGGAGATTCTTGAGCGCCGGCTTCTGGAAATGGGGATGAACCCGGTACGCCGCATGAACCCGACCCCGGAAATGGAAAAAAATTTCTTCGGCCTGGCCAATCGCCGCCAACTGGTTTTCGACCCGCCCGGCGAAGCGGAACTGTACCGCAGCCTCAATGGTTCCATTTTCCTCCACGCCCCGGCGTCCCTTACCCATTTGAGCGCCATCGACCCCAAGAAGATCAGCCGGTTCACCCTGGCCAAAAAGTTTTTGCGGGATATTCTCGAAGAACGCGAGCAGGCCGGTCTCTTCGGCTGGACCCTGTGTATGCTCCCCACCCCTGAACTGGCCCACCACGCCGGCCTGTCCCATGAGGACTACGCCAAGCAGATCGTCAGCGCCTGTTACCTCAACCGCCGTGAACCCGTGGTGCACTGGAAAGAAGTATTCAGGAATGCCGCCCGGATAAAACGCTGGTTGAACAGCATGTCGGTGAAATACTACCACGTGGAGTCGGCCAACGTCGACCTGAAGATCACCCCGGGCGAGCAGCGGCAATGGATCGGGATCTCGGGGCACAACATCCCCAGCTTCGAACTGTTTGTCTCCCCGGACTGGCGGGGAACCAGCGGTGTGTATTTTGCCGATCAGCCGTCGTACCGCAGCGGGAACCTGGTCAAAGGCGTGAAGCTGACTTTTGAAAAAGGGGTGGCGGTGGCGGTCTCATCCGAATCCGGCGCCGCGTTCGTCAAAAAGCAGCTGAAGATGGACCGCGGCGCCTCCCGGCTGGGCGAATTTTCATTGACGGATCGGCGTTTTTCCAAAATCAACCGGTTCATGGCCAATACCCTTTTCGATGAAAATTTCGGCGGCCGCTGGGGGAATTGTCATGTGGCCCTTGGGGCCAGCTACGCGGACACCTTCAGCGGAGATGTGCAGTCGCTCACCAGGGCGGAAAAAACACGACTGGGGTTTAACGACTCGGCGCTACACTGGGACCTGGTCAACACGGAAAAAAAACGGGTGGTGGCACACCTGGCGGACGGTCAGCGGACGACCGTATACGAGAACGGGTGTTTTACCTATTGAATTCCGCGCCGGGAGGACCTGCCGGCGCGAGTCGGGGAAAGCGGTTTTCAAACAGTTTCGTAAACAGTTCGAGATCAAGGCTTGCGAATTCCGAGAAATGATAAGAGGCCTGCGTAGGCAACGCCGCAGTGGCGAGGGATGAAGCCTGACGCAGATATCGGACTTTTTACGGGACGGTCAGACTTTGTACTTTCCAAAATCCTCGGGGGACAGTTTTTCGAGATAGTCGGCCCACTTCTTTCCCTCTTCGCTGTCGTCCAGCGCCTCTCCGGATTTGCCGACCTTAGATTTCTCCATGACGCGTTCATCGACGAAAATGGGGGCGTGGTAACGCAGTGCCAGCGCAATGGCATCGCTGGGGCGGGCATCCATGGTAAACGAACGCTCTTCGGATTCAAAATGGATTTCTGCGAAAAAGGTGTTGTCCTTCAGGTCACAGATGTCGATCCGGCTGATATGCACATTGAGCACCTGGGCCAGGTTTTTGAACAGGTCATGGGTCATGGGGCGATCAAACTGGATTTCCTGAAGCGCGGAGGCAATGGAGGTTGCCTCCAGCAGTCCGATCCAGATGGGCAGGGTCTTGTCCCCGTCCTCGGTTTTCAGAAGAATGATGGGCGTGTTGGAAGCCGGATCCATGGCCAGACCCGCAATATTTACCTTATGCAGCAACGCTGGTTTCTCCTTTTCCCGGTGTGGCCATTATCGGACCGTCTATCAAGCGCCCCCTCAGCGAGTGGGCGTAAGCACCTTCTATCATGATATCCGCAAATGCCCCTGTCAACAGTTCTTTCTTATCCCGCTGGGCCTCCGGCACGGCAAAATGAATGATGTGGTTCGATGAGGAGCGGCCGGTCCATTGCACCCGGGAGGATGCCATGTCCGCGTCCCCGGATTCCATCTCCCGGCCGGGCCCCTCCACCAGAATACGGCGGATCTGCCCGACCATGGCCTGGTGCTTCTCCCGTGTGATGCGTCCCTGAAGATCCAGGAGCGCCTGCAGGCGCCGCTTTTTGGTGGGTTCGTCGATTTTGCCGGAAAAGGCGGTGGCCGGGGCATTGGGTCGATCCGAGTACATAAAGGCGAAGACCCCGTCATAGCGGACGGTTTCGATCAGGTCCAGGGTGGCCTGAAACTGGCGGTCCGTTTCACCGGGAAACCCCACGATGAAATCCGAAGTCACGGCAATGTCGGGGCATACCGCCCTGAGCCGGTCGATCTTCTCGAGGTAAGCGCTGCGGGTGTATCTGCGGTTCATGCGTTTCAATATTTCATCGTCGCCGGACTGAACCGGCAGGTGCATGTGGTGGCAAAGCTTCTCCAGACGGCCGAACGCGTCAATCAGCTCATCGGAAAGGTCCTTGGGGTGCGAGGTGGTAAAACGGATACGGCCCAGGTCCTCGATGCCGTTCACCCGCGCCAGCAATTCGGAAAAGCTGCATAAACCTTCCTTGTTACCGTAGCTGTTGACATTTTGCCCCAGCAGGGTCACTTCACGCACGCCCCGGTCCACCCGCATCCGGATCTCTTCGAGGATGCGGTCCGGATGGCGGCTGGCCTCCCGTCCGCGAACGTGGGGCACCACACAATAGGTGCAGTAGTTGTCGCAGCCGCGCATGATGGTGACGAATGCGGAAATCTGACCGTCGGTCAGCGGGCCGTCCACCGGGGCATCGAATTCAATGGTGTCCGACATGCGCACGTCGACGATGCGGCACCGGGACGACTCGATACGCCGGACCATCTCCGGCAGCCGGAAGATGGCATGGGTCCCGAACACCAGATCCACGTGAGGCATACGTTTTAAAATGGCATCGCCTTCCTGCTGGGCCACGCACCCCCCCACCGCAACGATCAGCGACGGGTTGGCGGATTTGATTTTGGCCAGCCGCCCGAGAAAACTGAAGGCTTTCTGCTCGGCTTTTTCACGAATCGTGCAGGTGTTGACAATCACCATGTCCGCCGATTCGATGGTGTCGGTTCCGGTATATCCCATCGGTGCCAGTACACCGGCGATCTGATTGGCGTCGTAAACGTTCATCTGACAGCCGATGGTACTGATATAAAGCAGTTTCTCCTTCATTTGGAATAGCGACCCCTTCGGTTCAATTTCCACCTGTTTCATTTTGTCCGGCATCCGGATTGCCTGTTTACCAGACATGCCGGCCGCCGGTGCACCTTCTACCGGCATCACGCCGATTTCGCCGGCCAGGCCCTGAATGATGCCGTCCACCATGGTTTCGCAGCCCGGAGCGATCGTGACCTGAATCACGGCCTCACGGGAATCCAGGGTGGACATGACGGCCACGTTGTCATAGGCCTCCAGAATGAATTTGACATAGCTGATCTGCCGCCGGTCCACACGGAAGCATCGCTTCGTGGTTTCCAATGTCCTCTATCACCTGTACTTTCCCGTTGACAACCCGAATCTGGCCGGCAGGATGCCGGTCTTCATCAGGGGCCGGCGTCACCTCCATCACAAGGTCTGTTCTTGCCGTGGGGCCAGCCGGCCGGCTTCGAAACAAGCCACGCGCTTTCGTTCTTGTTCACGCAAGATTAATAAGATATGCCCCATCTATGAAAAAACAATGGCAGATTCACAATCCACGCCCGGAAACCGTTCGCACCCTGTCTCGCCAGCTCGGCTGCAGCCCATTGATTGCAAGGCTTCTGGCCATTCGCGGCGTGGGATCCGGTGAAGAGGCCAGCCGTTTTATGAATCCGTCCCTGAGCAGCCTGACGCCGCCACAGGAACTGCCCGGTATGGAGGCCGCCGTCCGTCGAATCCACCGGGGGCTGGCAGCGGGCCAGAAAATCCTCGTGTACGGCGATTACGATGCGGACGGCATTACCGCCACCGCCCTGCTGGTCGCCTTTCTCAGACGCTGCGGTGCACGGGTCAGCTATTACATCCCCCATCGGATTGCCGACGGCTATGGTCTGGGAGCCGATTTCATCAGGACCCGGGCCATGGCCACCGGCACGGACCTGATCATTACCGCCGACTGCGGGTCCGGCAGCGGCGAGGCCATCACCCTGGCCCGCAAAGCCGGCATCCATACCATCGTCACCGATCATCATCCCGTCATCCAACTGCCCGATGCGGCCCTCGCCGTCGTCAATCCCCAACGGGAAGACAGCCGGTCGAATCTGGCGCCCCTGGCCGGTGTGGGGGTCGCTTTTTACCTGGTCATCGCCCTGCGAACCCATTTGAGGACAGCGGGTTTCTGGAAACACCGCAGGGAGCCGAACCTGAAAAGGCTGTGTGATCTGGTGGCGCTGGGCACCGTCGCCGATGTCGTCCCCCTGATCGGTGAAAACCGGACCCTGACCGCAGCCGGCCTTCAACAGATCAACCGGCACGCACGGCCCGGTATCGACGCATTGATGCGCATGAGCGGTTCGCCGGGCACACCGGTCGACGCCGAATCCATCGCCTTCAAGCTGGCGCCCCGTCTCAATGCGGCCGGCCGTCTGGCCCACGCGCGGATGGCCTGCGAACTGCTGCTGGCCGACAGCCGGCCAAAAGCCGCCCGCCTGGCCAGAGCCCTTTGCCGGCTCAACAGCCGGCGGCAAACCATGGAAAACCAACTGCTGGAGTCCATCATGGACCGGCTGACGTCCTTTCCCGGCCGGTTGGACCGGTCGGTTCTGGTGGTCGATGGCGACCGCTGGCACGAGGGCATTCTGGGCATCGTCGCGGCCCGGCTCGTCCGGCAATTCAATCGCCCCGCCGTGGTCATCAGTTCCCGAAACGGCACGAGCAAGGGATCGGGCCGCAGCATTGACGGTATCGATCTGTCCGCGGCGCTCGAGCAGTGCAGGGATCTCCTGGATCGTTTCGGCGGGCATCCCCTGGCCGCCGGGCTGTCCCTCAAATCCGCCAACACGAAGGCATTCAAGGACCGGCTGGAAACGATTGTAGGCCGGATGATGACCGATCAGGATGTCGAACCGAAGCTGTCGATAGACGCCCGGGTCCCCCTCGGGCAGGTCACCCCGGCGCTGATGGCCAGCCTGGAGCGGCTCGGTCCATTCGGCCAGGGCAACCCCTACCCCCTGTTTATGGATACCGGGGTTCGGGTTCACGCCTGCAAACCGGTCGGTGACCGCCATCGCCGTATGGTCCTGGAGTGCGGAACCGGCACCGGAGACACGCTTCCGGCCATCCAGTTCAATATTACCGGCGGCCCGATGCCATCCAACCGGTTGGAAAAAATTGCCTATCGCCCACAGTGGAATTACTGGAAGGGGAGAAAACGCCTCCAGCTGATGGTCGAAGATCTCGCCCCGGAATCCTGACGCCGGTTCGGTGGCGTGCAGCCGGTGCTGCCCGTCCCCCGCGGGCGTCGATTTTTTAAATCGACATGCCCCTTTTTTACTTGCATTGCCCTGAATATCTTATTTATAAAGATTACTGAGAAAGCGCGTAACCAATCCATTAACAACAGGTGACCAGCCATGGCAAAAGTGTTTAGACCCAGCAACCGCGAATCCAGCATTCTGTCCAGAATCGAGTCTTCCAAAGAACATGCTCGGCGGCTTGCCATCAATATGGTCAGGGAGGACCCGGCCCGGTTTGCCAGTCCCATTGCCATGAAGCTGGTGGAAGAACACCTTGTGGAGACCAACAATAAAAATGCGCTGGAAGAGCAGCTCGTCCAGTGTCTGGAAACCCTCTCCCATGCTGACGAGTTCGACGTGGACTATCAGATTGCGCCTTTCCGGAACCTGGTCCAGCAACCCAATGTGGTCAGCCTGTACCTCACCGCATTCGTTATAGAAAAGCTCATCAACCATAAATCCGTTGTGGACATTTTCGGCTCGGATGCGGATATCTACCTGTGTATTCATAAGCAGGTGGCCCAGATCCTGCCCTGAGCCGCTGCATGGGCCCGAGTTTCCTTCCGCGTCTGGTCAACGGCCCCTTTGACGATCCGGCCCTGTTTGTCCCCTTCCGCCACCAGCATCGGGCCCTGCTGTTCGATCTGGGAGATATCACTGCCCTGGCCCCCCGCGACATCCTCAAAATCAGCCATATTTTCATTACCCACACGCATATGGACCATTTTGCAGGCTTTGACCGCGTGCTGCGCATACTGCTGGGCCGGGACAAGGATCTCTTCCTTTACGGGCCCCGGGGATTTCTGGCCAACCTGTCGGGCAAACTGGCCGGTTACTGCTGGAACCTTGTTGAAGGCTACGCCAACCGATTCACCCTGCATGCCACCGAAATTCATCCGGACCGCGCCCTCTCGTGCCAATACCCCTGCCAGACCGGTTTTCTGGCCGATGGCGGCATCCGGGAGTCCCCCTTTGACGGCATTGCGTTAAGGGAACCGGCCCTGACCGTGCGGGCCGTTCACCTTGACCACGGAACGCCCGTCCTCGCGTTCCGTCTGGACGAACGTTTTCGCATCAATATCATCAAGTCGGCGCTGGATCGCCTGCGGGTGCCACCGGGCCCCTGGCTGAACCGATTCAAGGCCCTGCTGTACGAAGGCGCCAATCCGGACACGATCGTCAGGATACCGGCAACGGCCGGGCCGTCTCTGGAAGGCATGTCCCTGGGAGCGCTGAAAGCGGCCATCGCCCGCGTTTCACCGGGGCAGCGCCTGGCGTACATTGCCGATGCGGCAGGAACCCCCGAAAACATGAAAAAAATGGTCGCGCTGGCCCAAGGCGCGGACCATCTGTTCGTGGAGGCGGCCTTTTCCGACAACGACCGGGATATCGCCCGCCGGAAAAATCACCTCACGGCCCGCCAGGCCGGCCGACTGGCCCGGGCCTGCCGGGTGAAGCAATACAGCCTGTTTCACTATTCCCCGCGCTATTCGGACTGTCCGGAGATGTTGGAAATGGAAGCGGAAGAAGCATTCCGCGGATAGGCGCAACCGGCCGGGAACCCTTCCACCAGTATAGATGGCGGCTCGGGAAAAATTTCTCGCCGGCCCAAAAATCTGTGTTCAAACCACCCTTCACTAGCGGCAGCCAATGAACTCGTTTTTTATCAAACGACGGAGCGAAGCGATCACATCCTTCGGCATTGGACGTTCGATGTTCGCTGTTCGAAAAATCGTTCGCGGATTGAATGTCTCGCCGGATCGGTCCGGACCGCTTCGTGCCGCTCGCACATAACCCGAGGTTTGATTTGCTGCAATCAGGCCCCGCCGCCGGTGCCGACCGTCACCGGCGGGTCGAAGGTTTCCCGAATCCGATAATGGGAGTCCCTTCTTGCAGGGATGAAACCGGCCCGGCGAATGATGGTCACCACATTCGCCACCGTGGCCTGGCGGTCGTGCCCGGCCTCCCTGTGCACATGCTCTTCCACCAGCACGCCCCCGAAGTCATCGGCGCCTGCCAGAAGCCCGAGTTGCCCGGCCGGAATATTCTCTGAAAACCAGGAACTCTGGATGTGGGGGAAATTGTCCAGCACCAGGCGGGCCACGGCGATGATCCGCACGTATCTGGCCGGGTGCACGGGGTGTTTCACCCGCCTGGCCAGGGGGCTTTGGCCCGGCTTGAAGGACCAGGGGATAAAACTGGTGAATCCTTGGGTACGGTCCTGGAGTTCCCGCAACCGGAGGAGATGCGCGATGATGTCGCCGTCGGTCTCCACATGACCGTACATCATGGTGGCGGTGGTTTTGAATCCGATACGATGGGCCTGTTCACAAACGTCGAGCCATTGCTCCGTGCCGGCTTTCCGGGGAGCGATGACCCTGCGGACCGATTCGGTGAGAATTTCTGCCCCTCCGCCGGGGATGGTGCGAATGCCGGCGTCCCAGAGTGCCTGAAGCACCTCGGAAACCGGGCAGTGCGTCTTCTCTGCCATGAAGGCGATTTCCGCCGGGCTGAACGGATGGATATGCACCTGCGGACAGGCGCTGTGAATGGCTTCGATGTAGGCCTGCCAGTCTTTCAGGCCGACCCGGGGATGATGGCCGCCTTGCAGCAGTACGGTGGTGGCCCCTTTATCGGCGGCGATTTTCACCCTTTGGGCCACCTCACGGGGGTCGAGCAGATAGGCGTCCGCATCCCCGGGCTGCCGGAAAAACGCACAAAAGGCACATCCGGTGGCACAGACGTTGGTGTAATTGGGATTGGTGTCCACAACAAAGGTCACCGTTTTCCCTGGAAAACGGCGAACCCGCTCCCGGTGCGCCAGGGCCATCAACTCTCCCATGGGCAGATCGGCAAGCAGTTCCAGTGCCTGCCTGCGATCGTATCGTTCAGATGTCTCCGGCAATGTCATGGCTGTTGTCATGGTCGTATTCTCGCATCGTTCATCTCATGGAGCGGTTCGGAAAAGGGGTGACCGGCCAAGCCGCCCGATGGTCCTGAAAAACAGTTCCTGCCCTTGGATGTCCCGGTCGCCGAGGCACCGGCGGATGACGGAAAAGTAGCGCCGGACGATGTCGGGAGCGAGGTCGAGTGCGGCGGCGGCCGCCGGTACGGCCTGTTCCACGAGGGATGCCTCGCGATCCATGAATTCGTCAAGCCAGCGGGCGATGGCCGATTTGACCGGCCCGGGGGCATCTTTTCTCACCACCCAGCGGGCAAAGACAAAGGGAAGCCCGTGGATGTCTCGCCACCGGCGGGAAAGATCAGTGATGTAAATCGATCCTGCGCCGCCGGCCGCCTGGCCCCTGACCAGCGCCCGGTCACCGATCAGAAGTTCACCGTCCGGCACCTGGCCGTCGGCGGCCAGGTAAGGGAGCCTGTCGAACCCGTGGCATTGCCCCAGCAGCAGATACAGCAGCCGGACGCTGGAGGCCGTCTCTCCGGTGATACGGATGGTCTGTGGACGATGCATCGCGTCAAAGGGAAGGCGTGAGAAAAGGAGCACGCTCATGACGTCGCCATCGGCGGCAATGCCGAAGCGTCCCACCGTTTCCACCACGCCGTCCAGGGCGTTCAGTCCGCCGACCGGCACGGCGGCCGCGGCCACGTCCCCCGAAAGCAGCGCCGCAATGCTCGCCCTGGGAACCATCGGCACAAACCGGCACCCCTCGGGTTCACCCAGCTGCCGGTAAGGGGCCATGTTGGTATAGGGTATCATGGCCACCGGGACGGTCATTGCCCTTCTCCTTTAGGGGAGAACAACCCGTCCCGCTCAACGGGGACGAATCCGGCCGTACTGATGGTGTCCACCATCTTGTTCCGTGCCAGGCCTACCGGCGTGGCGGCACCGGCCAGATGGGCAATTCTCTCTTCGCTGATGGTGCCGTCCATGTCGTCGGCCCCCCAGCTCAATCCGGCCGCCCCGGTTTCAAGACCGGTCATGGGCCAGTAGGATTTCAAATGGGGGATATTGTCCAGCACCAGCCGCGAGATGGCCAGCACCGCGAGGGTTTCCAGCGGCGTGGGGCCGTCTTCGATGAAGTGACCGCTGCCCGGCTGAAAAGGCAGGGGAATAAAACAGGCAAAACCGCCGGACACGTCCTGGGCCCGCCTGAGAATCAGCAGGTGCTCGATGCGCTCGTCCCAGGTATCGCCAAACCCGAACAGCATGGTGGCGTTGGTGGGGATTCCCTTGCCGTGGGCCAGCTGGTGAATGCGGACCCAGCCTTCGGGGCTGGTCTTGTTTTTCCAGTGCTGCCGGTAGAGCCGATCGGAAAAGATCTCCGCGCCGCCGCCGGGCATGGCGTCCATGCCGGCCTCCTTGAGCTGGTCCAGCACCGTCGATGTGGACAAGCCGGCGGTTTGGGCAAAATAGTCGATCTCCACGGCCGTGTACGCCTTGATATGCAATCCCGCAAACCGGGAACGCAGGGACCGCACCAGTTCCAGGTTGCGCCGGTAGTTCCAGATCTGGTTCAACCCGCCGACAATGTGGGCTTCGGTGGGCCCGAGGCGCTGCACCTTCTCGAAAATTTCCGGTTCTTCCAGCACATAGGCATGGGGGGCGTTTTTTGAGGCGGCGTAATTGCAGAAGGTGCATCCGCTGCCGCAGATGTTCGAGGGGTTGATCTGCAGGTTGAACACATATGTGGCCCGCCGTCCAAACCGTCGTTGACGGTTTTCCAGCGCCGCCGCTCCCAACCGGTGAAGCCGGTCCGGAGTGATCGCATCGGCCAGGCGGTAAGCCTCTGCGCGCGTGAGCCGCTCACAGCGGGATCCTTTTTCCAGCGCCTGCTCAAATATCAGGTTGCCCATGGCAGAGGGTTCCTATCGGTCCAACCGCCCCTTGAACGGCCGGGCTTTTCTGGTTCAGCAATCAGGCAGGCCGAGCGTCTTCCACATCCGGTCCACCCGCTTTTCAACGTCCGGATCAAATTCAACGGGCTTGGGATACCCTGTTTTCCAGCGGGCGTCAATGGTAATGGGAAAATCGAAAATCAGCCGGTTGCCGACAACGGTCCGACCGGCCGGATAAAGATCCGCCAGCGGGTCGAAACGGGTAAACCAGCCCCACAGCATGAGGGTTCGATCCGTCAGGGGGACATCGTCGGAGACGATGATATGAAACAGGTAATCCCTGGCTGACCGGTGGTGCCGCAGCTGCCGGCGAAGAGGCGCGATGTCCCGGCAGGCCGCCTTCACCTGAACCATCAGAAAGGCGGGGCCGAGGGCGGCCGTGTCGCGCACGTGCGGATGCAGGTCGGCCGGCGCGGGAACATGCCGGGGCGGTTCGCCCCGAAGGGGTCGGCCATCCCCCCCGGTGGCCATGAGAATCAGGCGGCTGCCGGTGTTCATGGCCGGTCCGGTGAAGTCCAGGGTATCCTGGGCCGTGGGCGCCAGCAGGTGAATACCGGACCGTGCATCCAGGTGCCGCCACAAGGCGTGGCTCACCGCCGCCATGTCCCGCACATTCACCCGGCGGTCTACGGTGATCATCACCTTGGTCAACGATACCTGGCCCTCTCCCAGCATCCCCAGGGTGTGCTTGAGCGCCTCTCGGGGATACCGTTCGTCCACCGACATCACCGCCAGGGCGTGAAAACCCGTTTCCGGGTAAGCCCACAGGTCGGCAACCGCCGGTCGGATGATTTTCAGCAGGGGCAGGGTCATCTCCTGGATGGCCTCCCCCATGTAGAAATCCTCCTGAACCGGTTTGCCGACCACCGTGGCCGGAAAAATGGCGTCCTTGCGTGCCAGTACCCGACGGACCCGGAACACCGGGTAGTCCGCCGCATGGGAGTAGTGGCCGAAGTGATCGCCGAAAGGCCCCTCCCATTGCATGTCGCCGGGGGTCACGGTGCCTTCGAGAATGAATTCGGCCCGGGCAGGCACCCGGTGGCCGGTGGCACTGCGGTGGATGACGTCCAGGGGCCGGTTCATCATGTAGGCCGCCAGCAGCCGTTCGTCAATCCCTTCGGGCAGCGCGGTCACGGCCGCGGCGATCAGCGACGGCGGACCGCCGAGAATCACGCTCACCGGCAGGGGCCGGTTCATGGACGAGGCCCGGTGAAAGTGGAAGCCGCCGCCTTTTTCGATCTGCCAGTGCATGCCGGTACTGCGGCCATCGAATCGCTGCAGCCGATAGATGCCCAGATTGCCCGACCCGTTGTCCGGATCGGTGGTGTGCACCAGCGGAAGGGTGAAAAAGGGCCCGCCGTCATCGGGCCAGCAGGTAAGCACCGGCAGCCGATTCAAATCGGGCGGGTCGGCCACGGTGTCCATGATCGGACCGTTGCCCACCTTGCGCATGCGTGCGGTTGAAAGGGCCAGCAGATCGCGCCGGGCCCTGACCATGCCTTTGACGCTCGGCGGCATCAGGGTTCTGGAGAGGCGCAGCACCCGCTGACCCAGTGCGGCCGGATCGCCGCCGAAAGCCAGGTCGGTCCGTCGGCGGGTGCCGAACAGACTGGTGACCACGCGATAAGGGGAGCCGACCACATTTTCAAAAAGAAGCGCCGGCCCCCCGGCCGCCATGGCCCGGTGCTGGATGATGGTCATCTCCTGGTCGGCGTCCACGGGCACCCGGATGCGGGCCAGGTCCCCTGCTTTCTCCAGATGGGCCAGAAAGTCGCGCAGGTCGATAAAACTCAACGGACGTCCTCCCAGGTGCGGGCCGCTTGCTGGCCCACCAGGGCCAGCACCCGATCAACGAAGGCCTCCAGGAGGGCATCCATGGACACCGATTGGGGATCGGATCCGGCAAACATGAAAAAGGGTGGGCACATGGGCATGATCACGGCACCGGCCGCGGCGATCCGCCGGGCATTTTCCAGGTCGATCAGGGTCAGCGGTGCTTCGCGCAGGCAGACGATCAGGGGCCGGCGTTCTTTCATCTGGCAGTGGGCCGCCCGGGTGATCAGGCTGTCCCCCAGACCGGCCGCCATCTGGGCCAGGGTGTGCGCCGAACAGGGCAGCACCACCATCCCGGCGGACGGCACCGACCCGGACGACAGCGGTGCGTATAGGTCGTCCGGTGCAAATACCCGGGCCGCTTTCGCTTCAATGGCGTCGATACCGCCGATCTCGGTGCCGGCAACCTCCCGGCCCCACCGACTGGTGACCAGGTCTATGGGCCAGCTGGATTTTTCCACCAGCAGACGCGAGGCGTGCATGCCCGAAGCCCCGGTGACCCCAAGAATCAAATGTGCACCCGGTGATGCGGCCATGTTGCTCATCCTTTCGTTTCCCCGGTCAGGCGATCATGGGGGCCACCGAACCGGCAATGCCGGCAATGGTGGAAATGGGAAAAAATCGTTTGGGCAGCGGGATGGCGGGAACGTACATCAGCCCGAGAAAGACGGCCGCGGTGGCCAGGGCCATCCAGGCGGCCGGTCCGCCGCCCATGATCCGAACGACCCCTGCCAGAATGAACCAGGCCAGCAGGTGAATGCCCGCCGCCACCCGCAGGGCGCCGCTGACGCCCAGCCATGCCGGCAGGCTGTGAATATCGTTTAGCCGGTCATTGTCGACGTCCATGAGCGCATAGACGATATCCGCGCCGCTCAGCCAGAAAAAAACAAACCCGGAAAAAAGAACCACGGCTGCGGAAAACCCGGGGTGACCGGCGGCAGCCACATAAGCGCCCAGCGGGGCCAGCGCCAGGCAAAGCCCGATGCCGAAATGACAAAGGGGGGTGAACCGCTTGAGCAGTGAATAGGCCAGCAGCGGCACCAGCGGGATCGGTGACAGCATCAGGCACCACCCGCCGAGAATCCAGCAGGCCGACATATAGACCATCAGTCCGCCGAAGGCGATGGCCATGGCCATGGACACGGTCATTTTGCCCGAGGGCAGTTCCCGGCCGGCGGTGCGAGGATTCAACCGGTCGATATGCCGATCGAAGACGCGGTTCATGGCCATGCCGAAAACACGGGCGCCCACGGCGGCAACAACGACCAGCACCATCACGGTGGTGGACGGGAACCGGTTCCCCGCGCCCATCCAGGCACCGGTAAGGATAAGCGGCAGGCTGAACGCCGTGTGCTCGATTTTGGTGAAGTTCAGGACATTTTGCAGTGTGGATTCAGATTTCATGAGATTCACTGTTTCGGGTTGTCGACAATTCAGGCGCCAGGAAACGGGCAATACGTTCCGATACCCGATCGATGTTGCGGCCCAGTTCCCGCCTCCCCTTTTCATCGGCAGCGTCACTGATGCCTTTTACCATTGCACACCCGATGCCGTAAAGCCCGGCCACACGGGCCACGGCGGCGCCCTCCATGTCCACCAGGTCCCCGATTCCGGACAAGCGGCTGCGCTGGGCGGCGTCGAATACGGGCCGGTCGCAGGTCACCAGCCGGGCGGGCGCCAATCGGCCAAACCAGCCGGCATCGCAGCTTACGGGCGGCTCTGCCCGGCCGAACCGATCGCAGTCGCCTTCAACGGCGGTACTGATTCGAAAGAGATCGCCGACGGACCAGCGCAGGTCCGGGGTCAACCGGCCGCACAGACCGGCGCTGACCAGCATCGCCACCCCGTGGACCGTCACCAGATGCGCTGCCGCCGCGGTTGCCGCCACCTTGCCCATGCCGCTGACCACCACGATGCATGGCGTCCCACGGTCAGCGGCGCCCTGAAACGTAAGAAACGGACGGCGGGCATGCGGCACGGCTGACATCACGGACAGCAGGGGGCCGGCCTCGCGCCGGGTGGCATAAACGACGCCCACCATCAGATTGCACCGGCATCGCGGGCCATGGATTCCAGCGTCTCAACCGCCCGATGGCCCTGGGCCGGCAGCCGGAGGCTGAAATCATTCACGAAGGTACGGATATGCGCCTGAAGCACGCCCTCATCCATTTCCCGGGCATGCTGCCGAATGTAAGGCAGCGCCTTGGCGGGGTGGTCCATGGCCCGCTGGATGCTTTTGGCCACCGCCGCGTCGACCTCGGCGATCAGCGGTTCCCCCAGGTTTTTCCGGGCGGCGATGCCGCCCAGCGGAATGGGCAACCCCGTCCGTTCCTGCCACCAGTTTCCCAGATCCGCCACCAGGGAAAACCCGGCCGACTGGAAGGTGAACCGGCTTTCGTGAATGACCACCCCGCAGTCGGCCTGCCCGGAGGCAACGGTCTCAAAAATCCGATCGTAGGTGGTAAACATCCGCTGGCGGGCGTCCGGCGCCCACAGCCGGAATAACAGGTGCGCCGTCGTCCACTGCCCGGGCAGCACCACCCGGCAGCGATGGATGTCCGACCGGCTGACGTTTTTTTTGGCAATCAGCACCGGACCGCAGCCGAACCCCATGGCGGCCCCGCTGTCAAGCAGACGGTAGCGCTCCTTGACCTTGAGCCAGGCGTAAAAGGAAAGCTTGGTGACTTCCAGGGTGTCCCTTCGCGCCATTTCGTTGAGTGTCTCCACATCGTGGAGCACCGGTGTCATCCGGTATCCGGCGACCCCCACATCACCGCCGGCAATGGCGTTGAACATGAAGGTATCGTTGGGACAGGGGGAATAGCCTAATCTGAGTTCATCCGCCACGGGACCATCCTAACGGTTAAAAAAAGCAACGATCTGTTCCACCACGTAGGCTTGCTGGGCGCCGGTCAGTTCGGGATAGATCGGAAGGGCCAGGGTCTGGCTGGCCGCCCGTTCGGAAACCGGGAAATCGCCGGCGGCATGGCCCAGCCCCGAAAAACAGGCCTGAAGATGCAGGGGCACCGGATAGTACACTTCGGTCCCGATCCCCTGCTCGCCGAGATAGGCCTTCAGGTCGTCCCGACCGGTGTCAACCCGGATAACAAATTGGTTGTAGATGTGCCGGTTCTCTCTTTCCACCGGCAGGCCGACCCGATCCGCCAGACCGGCCGATGCGAACAACTCCCGATAGCGGGCGGCATTGTCCTGCCGTCCAGCCGTCCAGCCGTCCAGGAATTCCAGTTTGACCGCCACGATGGCGGCCTGAAGGGCGTCCAGACGGAAATTGCCGCCCACCACCCGGTGATAATATTTGGGGCTGGCGCCGTGAACCCTCATGATTTCAAGCTGCTCCCAGACCTTCGGGTCGCTGGCCGTCACGATGCCGCCGTCACCGAAAGCCCCCAGGTTCTTGGAAGGAAAGAACGAGAAGCAGCCGTAGTCTCCCATACTGCCCGCCCGTCGCCCCTTGTATTCGGCGCCGATGGCCTGGGCGGCGTCTTCGATGACCACCCAGCCGTGGGCCGCGGCCAGTTCCAGGATGGGGTCCATGTCGGCGCACTGGCCATACAGATGCACGGGAATAATGGCCTTGACCGTTTTCAGCTGGTGGGCGGTCATGGCACCAACGGCCTCCTGGAGCCTGTCGCAGGAAAGGTTGTAGCTGTCCGGATCGATGTCCACAAAGACCGGCGTAGCCCCCACCCGGGCAATGGCACCGGCGGTGGCAAAAAAAGTATACGGCGTGGAGATCACCCGATCCCCGGGTCCGATGCCGGCGGCCATCAGCGACAGGATCAGGGCGTCGGTCCCGGAGGAAACCCCCACGGCATGGTCGACGTGGCAATAACCGGCGATCTTTTTTTCCAGGGCCGCCACCTGGGGACCAAGGATGAAATACTGGCTTTCGAAAATCTCGTGGGTGACGTCCAGGATCCGGTCCTTGATGGTCCGGTATTGAGCTTTGAGGTCCAGCAGGGGTACTTTCACGGTGTTCTTCCTTTTGGGGAAAGAGAATCGTATCGTCATTATGAGCGGGGCCGGCAATCCCCCATCAGTTTCGGGAATAGTGACGGCCATTGTTCCGCCGCCCGTTGAGTTCACTGTTTCTCATGGCGCCGGCGGCATCGATGCAGCGGGTCTGCACGGCATCGTATCCGAAAATGGCGTTGACCTCGCGAATCATGGCGTCGCAGTAGCGGATTCGCAGGGATTCGGTCATGGAGACGATGGCCTCGGCCTGATCCTTCAGGCAGACGTGGACAAACCCCTTGCAGGGCCCCGGGTACCGCTTCAACGTCCGGTGAACCCGTTCCAGGGTTTCCCGGTCGGAAGCGGCCGGATCCACCATCAGGCGAACCTCCACGGTCCAGGTGGCTTCGGCCTGGTCCATGGGAATGATGGCATCGGCCAGAATCTTGACGCCGTTGTCCTCGACCTGGGCCTGGCCCTGCACCAGCACCGGCGTATCCGCTGCCAGCAGCTCGGCGCAGTCGGCGTATACGGAAGGGAAAACAACCACTTCAACGGTGCCGTTCAGGTCTTCCACCGTGGCGAATCCCATGAGTTCTTCCTTGCGGGTGCGGATCACCTTGGAACTGCTGACGGTGCCGCCGATACGGACCGCACTCTTGTCGGCCGCTTCACGGAGGCTCAGGGCGTCGACGTTGGTGAATTTTTCCAGGGTTTCCTTGTACTGGTCCAGCGGGTGGCCGGTAACGTAAAAGCCCAGCGTCTCTTTTTCCTGCTGCAGCTTTTCCCGCTCGTCCCATTCGTCGATGGATGGCACAACCGGCTGATTGATGGCCGGTCCGTCTCCGGAGCCGGTGTCGAACAGGCTCATCTGGGCACTGTTCTTTTCCCGTTGAATGCGCTGGCCGAAATCCAGGGCATCTTCGAGCACGGCCATGAGGCGGGAGCGGAAAACCCCCGTCGAATCCAGCGCACCGCACCGGATCAGGCTTTCCAGCACCCGTTTGTTGACCTTGGTCAGGTCCACGCGCTGGCAGAAATCGAACAGCGATGTGAATTTTCCGTTTTCTTCGCGCTCCTTGATAATCAGGTCGACGGCGGCTTCCCCCACGTTCTTGACCGCCGCCAGGCCAAAACGGATGCGGCCGTCGACGGCGGTGAACATCGTGCTGCTCTCGTTGATGTCCGGCGGCAGCACTTCGATGGTGTGGGTCCGGCACTCATTGATAAACTTGACGACGCCGTCGATGGTGTCGATTTCGCTGGTCAGCAGCGCGGCCATGAATTCAACGGGAAAATGGGCCTTGAGGTAGGCCGTCTGGTAGGCGATCAGGGCGTAGGCGGCACTGTGGGATTTATTGAATCCATAGCCGCCGAATTTTTCGATCAGGTCGAACAGTTCCGTGGCGATGGTTTTGTCCACACCGTTTTCCACCGCACCGCTGATGAACTTCTCCCGGTGTTTGGCCATCAGGGCTGTGATCTTCTTGCCGATGGCCTTGCGCAGGCTGTCCGCATCGGCCATGGTATAGCCGGCCAGTGCGCCTGCCACCTGCATGACCTGCTCCTGGTAGACGATGACCCCGTATGTTTCCTTGAGGATCGGTTCCAGGGCGTCCACCGGGTAGGCCACCTCCTTTTTTCCGTGCTTGCGATCCACGAAATCGTCCACCATGCCGCTGTCCAGCGGACCGGGACGATACAGGGCCACCAGTGCGGTAAGGTCGTCAAAGCACTCCGGGCGCATCCGTACCAGCAGGTTTTTCATGCCGCTGGATTCCAGCTGGAACACCCCGGTAGTGTCCCCGCTCTGGAGCAGGTCGAAGGTTTTCCGGTCGTCAATGGGCAGATGGGCCAGATCCGGAACGGTTTTCCCCTGGTGGGCGATACTCTTCAGCGCGTGATCGATGACGGTCAGGTTGCGCAGGCCCAGAAAATCGAATTTCACCAGGCCGATATCCTCGACCTTCTTGCCATCGAACTGGGTGACGACTTCCCCTTTTTTACCCTTGTACAGGGGCAGGTACTCGACCAGGGGTTTATCACCGATCACCACGCCGGCCGCATGGGTGGAAGCATGCCGGGAAAGCCCTTCCAGTGCCTGGCTGATTTCGATCAGTTCGGCGAAGCGCGGATCCGACGCCACCATGTCTGCCAGTTTGGGCTCTTCCTTCAGGGCCTTGCCAATGGTCATCTTCAGGCTGTCGGGAATCAGCTTGGCGATAGTGTCCACCTCCGCCAGGGGCAGTCCCAGCGCACGCCCCACATCGCGAATCACCAGTTTGGCCTTCATTTTTCCGAAGGTGATGATCTGGGCCACGTAATCGCCGCCGCCGTAACGTTCGACCACGTAATTGTAGACCCGCTCGCGGCCGTGGATGCAGAAATCCACGTCGATATCAGGCATGCTGATGCGCGACGGGTTCAAAAAACGCTCGAAGATGAGGCCATGCTCGATGGGATCCAGATCGGTGATGAACATGGCAAAGGAAACCAGGCTGCCGGCAGCCGATCCGCGGCCGGGGCCCACCGGAATGCCGTTTTCCTTGGCGTAGCCGATAAAGTCGGCCACGATGAGAAAATACCCGGGGAATCCCATTTCGATGATGGTCTTGATCTCGTAGTCGAGCCGTTCACGGTAGACCGCCTCGTCCAGGTCCGGATTCTTTTCCCGCACCACCGCCATGCGACGTTCATAGCCTTCGCGCACCTGCTCCTCGAACAGCTGGTCGGCGGTCTTTCCCGATTCGGCATCGAACTGGGGAAAATGGTAGGTCTTGAAATCGAACTCGATGTAGCACCGGTCGGCAATGGCCACCGTATTTTCGATGGCGCCGGGAACATCGCCGAAATAGCCGATCATCTCCTCGGAAGATTTGAAATAGAGCTGGTCCGAATCGAAAATGAACCGGTCGGGATCGGTGATGGTCTTCTGGGTCTGGATGCACAGCAGGATCTCGTGGGCCTTGGCGTCCTGCCGGTTGAGATAGTGGCAGTCGTTGGTGGCCACCAGCGGGATGGACAGCGTGTCGGCCAGTTCGATCAGGCCCTGGTTGACTTTCTCCTGGGCCGGAATGCCGTTGTTCTGCAGTTCCAGGTAAAAATTACCCTCACCGAATATCCTCTGGTAATACCGGGCCGCCTCCTCGGCCTTGTCCATCCGGTTGGCCAGTATGTACTGGGGGATGTCCCCTTTGAGGCAGGCGGACAGGGCGATGAGGCCTTCGGCATGGTCTGCCAGCACCGTTTTGTCGATGCGGGGCTTGTAGTAGTAGCCCTGGAGCTGGCCGATGGTGGCCAGTTTGCACAGGTTGCGGTATCCCTGCTGGTTTTCGGCCAGCAGGACCATGTGCCGGGTTCCCTGCTTGTCCAGAGGGGTTTTGTCGGCCAGGGTCCGCGGGGCCACGTAGCATTCGCAGCCCACAATGGGCTTGATGCCGGCGGAGGTGGCCTGCTGGTAAAAGTCCAGCGCACCGAACATGGTGCCGTGGTCGGTAAGGGCGACCGCCGGCATGCCGTAGGACTTGGCTTTTTTCAGCAGGTCTTCCAGCCGGATGGCCCCGTCCAGCAGGCTGTACTGGGTGTGGACATGGAGATGGACGAAATTGGAAGTTGCTTGTGTCACTAGTTGTCCACCCTGTAGTTGGGGGCCTCCTTGGTGATGATCACGTCGTGGACATGGCTCTCACGCATGCCGGCGGCACTGATTCTCACAAAGCGCGCGTTCCGGCGAAGTTCTTCGATTGTCCGGCACCCCACATACCCCATACCGGCCTTGAGCCCGCCGACAAGCTGGAGAATATTGGCGGAAAGGGTCCCCCGAAAAGGCACCCGGCCGACGATGCCCTCGGGCACCAGTTTGTCATCGGACTCCTGCTCGGTCTGGTAGTAGCGGTCCTTGCTGCCTTTTTTCATCGCCTCCAGGGATCCCATGCCCCGATAGACCTTGTAGCTTCTGCCCTGGAAAAGAATCGTCTCCCCGGGGCTCTCCTCCGTTCCGGCGAAAAGGCCACCGATCATGATGGTGTGGGCACCGGCGCCGATGGCTTTGGTGATGTCCCCGGAATACTTGATCCCGCCATCGGCAACCAGGGGGACTCCGGTCTTCTCGGAAACCTTGCGGCAGTTCATGATCGCTGAAATCTGGGGCACACCGATACCGGCCACAATACGCGTGGTGCAGATGGAACCCGGCCCGATACCGATCTTGACCGCATCCACACCGGCATCGATAAGCGCCTGGGCGCCTTCTCCGGTCCCCACGTTGCCGGCGATGAGCTGCATCCTGGGAAACGCCCCCTTCAGGCGCTCCACCGCCCGGATAACGTTGCCTGAATGACCGTGGGAGGTATCGATCACGATGACATCGGCCCCGGCCGCCACCAGGGCCTCGGCCCGGGGCATCATGTCTTCGCCCACGCCGATGGCTGCGCCCGCCCGCAGCCGTCCCATGGCATCCTTGCAGGCATTGGGATATTTTTTGATTTTCTCGATATCCTTGATGGTGATCATTCCGGTCAGGCGCCCGGTCTTGTCGACCACCAGCAGCTTCTCGATACGATGCGCGTGAAGCATCTTCTTGGATTCTTCCAGACTGATGCCTTCGTTGACCGTCACCAGCTTTTCGCTGGTCATGACATCGCTGACTTTTTTGGTCATGTCCGTCTCGAAACGGAGGTCCCGGTTGGTGACGATGCCCACCAGCTGATCGCCCCGGGTGACCGGCACGCCGGAAATCCGGTAACGGGCCATCAATGCCATGACCTCCTCAATGGGCCGGTCGGGCCCGATGGTCAGCGGGTCCACGATCATTCCGCTTTCCGATTTTTTTACCTGGTCAACCTCCATGGCCTGGCTTTCGACGCTCATATTGCGGTGGATAAAGCCGATCCCCCCTTCGCGGGCCATGGTGATGGCGCTCTGGGCTTCGGTCACCGTATCCATGGCCGCACTGACAATGGGGATGTTCAGTGTCAGCTCACGGGTCAGGCGGGTACGGGTATCGACATCCTTGGGAAGGATATCTGAATAGCTTGGGGTCAGCAGGACATCATCAAAGGAAAAAGCTTCCTCTGCGATCAAATTGCTCATGGGATCCTCCGCATCGTGTGGAAGTTGGCCGGGTCGGCGGTGGTGGTTAAGGTAACATGCGTCGACAGTCGGGTCGGTCCGGTGAGTGGACCGTCAAAAGCCCTATAGACGGACCTCGCACAGGTTTCGGCAAGCAGGCGATGATTTCCTTTAAAGGAGGCTCACGTTAGCATCGGGCCGGAAACCGATTAAGCGGTGAAACTAACAAATGAGGGGCGCTTTATCAATCTTTATTTGTCCGCTTGACACCCCCGACCGACCGTAATAGATTCAGGCCTTCGTTCTGTCGAAACGGGTACTGCAGGCCGCTGCCGGCCGCCGTCACCCAGCCCTCTTTTTTATCAACAGGAGCCTGACACCGCCATGCTGTTTTCCATCAACGCAGACAATCCCCAGCAGCGGCTGATCAGCCGGGTGGCGGATATATTGAAGCAAGGAGGGTTGATCGCCTATCCAACCGATACCTATTACGGCATCGGATGCGATATCATGAACAAGCGGGCCATCGAAAAAATCTACCAGCTCAAGCAGCGCCACAAGAACCAGCCGTTCAGTTTCATCTGCGCCGACCTGAAAAACATCAGCCAGTATGCCAAGGTCTCCAACTATGCCTACAAGACCATGAGACGGTTGCTGCCCGGCCCGTATACGTTCATTCTGCCCGGATCCAAACTGGTGCCTAAGATCATGCTCACCAAACGCAAAACAGCCGGCATCCGCGTACCGGCCAACAATATCTGCCTGTCCCTGGTGCAGGCTTTGGGCAACCCCGTGATTTCAACCAGCGCCACCATGCCGGATGGCGAGGTCTTTCAGGATGCCTCCCTGATCGACGATCATTTCGGGTCGAGGCTGGATGCCGTCATCGACGGCGGACCGGTACCGGGCAGGCCGTCCAGCGTGGTGTCCCTGGAGGACGACGTGCCGGAAATCATCCGTGAAGGACTGGGGGATATCAGCCAGTTCTGACCCCTTGACGTCAGCGGTTTAGAAACCGTTCGAGCAACCGGCTGGCATCTTTTCGATCCAGGTCGTCCAGTGCAAAATGAAGTGCCATCTCAGCCAGATCGGATTTGTTTTCGATGGGAACGCCGTCGAGCTTCAACTGGTGGAATTTTCGGGTAAACCGGTCCAGCAGGGCTTCGGTGAAGTAGAAACCGGCCTTTCTTTTGGGCACCGCCGCCTTGGAAACCACCGACCTGGATGCCGGGCGCCCAGTTGCCACCGAAACCGGATCCAGAGGGGTTTCGTCAAAAAAATCAGGGCTGGTCTTCTTGTCTGATGCCGTCATCGATCAACCTTTCTGCCAGTTTGCGATAATCGCGGGCGCCCGATGCGCTGCCGGCAAATTCGAAAATACTCCGCCCGGCCACCGGCGCCTCACACAAACGCACATTGTGGTAGATGGGATCGCAGATCTGTTTGCGAAACAGGCGCCTGAGCCGGTGATAAATATCATGGCTCTGGCGGGTGCGGCGGTCAAACATGGTGGGCAGGATATACCTGAGCCGAAGGGATTTATTCAGCTGCTGGACGGAAACCAGATAGCCGAAGAAGGTCTTGAGCCCCTCCAGGGCCGGCCCCTGGAGGGCCACCGGGCACAGCACCTCGTTGGCAGCCATGAGGATGTTTACACTGAGGACGTCCCAGCCGGGCGCGCAATCGAAAATGAGGTAGTCCAGCCCCTGGTTTCCCGGTTTCAAGCTCTGACGCAATATGGCATGCCGCCGGTCGCGGGCCTGCTCCCCCAGCCAGTTTTTAAGTTCCACCAGTTTGATGCCGCCGGCCAGCACCCACAGGTTTTTGCGGGCTGCGTGCACGGCCTCTTTTTTTAAAACCGCCTGTCCGGCGCCGTCATGCCCGGTGATAAACTCGTACAGCCCGTAAGGGGGGGACACCCCGAGAAAGGTGGTGGTCTGTGCCTGGGTGTCGCAATCCACCAGCAGCACCCGCTGACCCGCCAGGGCGAGCCCGTGGGCCAGATTGACCGCCGTAGTGGTTTTTCCGACGCCGCCTTTGGCCATGGCCACAGCGATGATTCGCATACGCATTCCTTTATCCGCCAGCCACGCCGGCAGGGTCACCGTCCTTGGGGCAGGTAGCGGTATTCGGCATAGATGCCGGGATGCACCACCTTTGAAATCAAATCCGAGAGCGATGACGACATCAGATAGCGCAACAGGGAGAGTTTTTCTTCACGGGCGTATACCGGAACGACGGAACCGTCGATGCCGCCCAGCTGGCCGGCCCATGCAAGGGCATCTTCAAAATTACCAAGCCGGTCCACCAGCCCCCGCGCCTTGGCATCTTCCCCGGTAAAAATTCGCCCGTCAGCCACCTGGGCCACCTGGGCGCGGTCCATCCGCCTGCCTTCGGCAATGGCCGTAACGAATTGTTCGTGGATGCCGCTGGTGATGGACTGGAGGAGTTCACGTTCGTCCTCCCGCATTTCCCGGGTTGGCGATCCGGTGTCCTTGTAGGGACCGCTCTTGATTACCACGGGGACCATGCCGATCTTGTCCAGCAACTGTCTGAAGTTGGTATACCCCATGATCACGCCGATACTGCCGGTGATCGTTCCGGGGTTCGCAACGATGCCATCCGCCGCACAGGCGATGTAGTAACCGCCGGATGCGGCCACGGCCCCCATGGAGGCAACCACCTTCTTGGTGTCGACGGTCTTTCGGATTTCGCGGTATATCTCCTGGGATGGACCGACGGCCCCGCCGGGGGAATCGATCCGGACGACGATGGCCTTGATGTCTTCATCTTCCCTGAACTGGCGGATATGCTCGAGGATGTCCCGTGAATCGGCGATGGCCCCTTCAATCTCGACGACGCCCACCGCTTCACCGCTGAAATCACCGGATCGACTGCCCATCCATCCTGCCAGCGCCATGGCGCCAAGCACCAGGCCGGTGAAAAGCGCCAGGGAAATCAGAAAAAAGAAAAGATAGGGGTGGCGTCTTGAAAACATGGCGGGTTCCTTTGTTCATGAGCCGTCCGGGGGAAGTTGGGATTCCCCGGCCGGATTTTTTCGGGACCAGGTGCAACACGTCGAGAAGCGCATCGGAAAAGAAGTTGCGGACGGCAGCGGTCGTGCGAACGAGGCCTCATGGCCCATGACGATGAATGCCGACGGCCCCTTTCGGGCGAACCGCCGGCATTCATGGAATGGAACAATCGACTTTATTGGTCGTCGTTGTTAAGCTTTTCCTGCAGGTTCTCGCGAAGGATTTCACCGAAACTGGAGGTGACCGGTCCCATGTTGTTGACGTACTCGGTCAGCAGTTCCTGATCATCTTCCATATCAAGCCGTTTGATGGAGAGGCCGATACGCCGCTCGTCACTGTTGATATTCATGACTTTGGCGGTCAGCACCACGCCGACTTCAAACTGGCCCACCGGGGTTTTGATCTTTTCCTTGCTGATCTCGGAGACATGCACCAGCCCTTCGATCCCCTCTTCCAGTTCGACAAAAACGCCGAAGTCGGTCACATTGGTGACGGTGCCGGTGATTTCCTTGCCCACCTCATAGCGCTCGGCAACCGTATCCCACGGGTCGGCCTGCAACTGCTTGATGCCGAGAGAGAAGCGTTCCTGCGCCTTGTCGATTTCCAGAACGATGGCCTGAATCACATCGCCCTTCTTGAACATCTCGGAAGGGTGCTTGATTCGTTTGGTCCAGGAAATGTCAGAGATATGGACCAGGCCGTCGATGCCTTCGTCGATCCCGATGAAGAGACCGAAATCGGTGATGTTCTTGATTTTCCCTTCGATGGTGGTGCCGACCGGGTATTTGTCGCTGATCACATCCCAGGGGTTGGGTGCGGCCTGCTTCATGCCCAGAGAAATGCGCCTGTTTTCCGGTTTGATGTCCAGAACCAGTGCGTCCACGATCTCACCCACGGAGACCACCTTGGAGGGGTGGCGGACCTTGCGGGTCCAGGACATTTCAGAGACGTGAATCAAGCCTTCAATACCCTCTTCCAGTTCGACGAAGGCACCGTAATCGGTCAGGCTCACCACCTTCCCGCTGATGCGCGATCCCACCGGATACTTGTCGATGGCACTGGCCCAGGGATCTTCGGTAAGCTGCTTCATGCCCAGGGAGACACGCTCACGCTCGAGATCCAGGCTCAGGATCTTGACGTTGATCTCATCCCCCACGGTAAACAGTTCGGAGGGGTGTTTGACCCGCCCCCAGGAGATATCGGTAATGTGCAACAATCCGTCCACACCGCCCAGGTCAACGAACACGCCGTATTCGGTGAGGTTTTTGACGATACCGCCAACCACCTTTCCTTCGTGGATGGTGGCCAGGGTTTTGGCCCGCTTTTCCTCACGCTCTTCTTCAAGCAGTACCCGCCGGGAAAGCACGATATTGCTGCGCTTGCGATTGTATTTGAGGATTTTGAAATCGAATTCCTTGCCGACCATTTCATCCAGGTTGCGGATGGGGCGAAGATCCGCCTGGGATCCGGGCAGAAACGCCTGAACCCCGATGTCCACGGAAAACCCGCCTTTGACGCGGTTGGTGATCGTTCCGGCGATGGTGTCGTCGGCCTCGTGACGCGTTTTGATATCGTCCCAGACCTTGACTTTCTCTGCTTTCTCCTTGGACAGAACGACCACTTCGTTCTCGTCGTCCCACCATTCGACCATGACTTCGACGGTGTCGCCCACCTTTGCGGTAACTTCACCATCGACCTCGAATTCCCGTATGCGGATCTGGCCTTCCGATTTGTAGCCGATATCCACCAGGACATGGTCTTTGTCCACGGAGATGATTTTTCCGTTGACCACCTCACCCTCGGCAAAACGCTTGAAGCTCTCCTCATAGAGATCCATGAGTTCGGCCATGCTTTCGCCGGTGACGCTGTCTTTCTCGATCGTTTCTTCGGTTGATTCGTTGTCTAAAAAGTTGTCCATTGACTGATGATTACCCCCTTAGCCTCATTTTATTTTACTGCAAATGCAACCGCATGCAGTATAGCCTACGGACAATACAGAAAGGCGAGGCAAAATGCAATAAAAAAGTAATTTTACCATACGCACCCCCATTCGGGGCATGGCGCCCAGACCTCACCGGCGGATTCCGCGAGAACTTTCAGGCAGGGCGCCCGGCCATGTGCGCCATCATCAGGTCGACCACCTGCCGGGCGGTCATGGCGGTCGAATCGATGGTCAGCGCATCGTCGGCCGCCTTCAGGGGGGCGATATCCCTGCTGCTGTCGTTGGCATCCCGGCGACGGATATCCGCCTCGATCCGGCTGAGGGACTGCCCCTTTTCACGCCCATATTGCCGGTAGCGACGCATCGCCCGCTGTCGAACGGTGGCATCGAGAAAGAACTTGAAATCCGCATCCGGAAACACCACCGTTCCCATATCGCGGCCCTCGGCCACGAGCCCGCCGTCGCGCCCCATGTCCCGCTGAATGTCCAGCAGGGCCTGCCTCACCACCGGCCGGGCCGACACCGCCGATGCCAGCATGGTGATTTCCGGCGTGCGGATCCGGTCGGTGATATCCTCGCCGCCGGCAACCAGCCGGCTGCCCTCGATACGCAGGTGCAGCAAGGCGCAGACATCACCCAGCCCCCGGTCATCGTCCGGCCGGACGTCGGCGGAACGGGCGGTCCAGGCGACGGCCCGATATAGGGCCCCGGTGTCCAGGTAGCGGTATCCCAGTTTCCGGGCCAGCATCCGGCTGACCGTGGTCTTTCCGGCACCGGCAGGCCCATCGATGGTAATCAGCAGCAGTCGTTGAGTCGCCATTCTCCGTTTCCCGTCCAAAACCGCCAGCGACAGTCTATTCTTGAAGGACCGATTCCAGTGCCCTGACAAAGCGCCGGTTTTCGGATTCCAGGCCCACGTTGATTCGAATGAAGGTAGGAAAGCCATAGGCGTGCATGGACCTGACGATCACACCCTGTCTCAGCATTTTCTCGAAAACGGCTTCCGCCGACCGCCCCACATCGATGAGAAAAAAATTGGCCTCGCTTTTGAAATAGTGAAGGCCCAGCCGGTCCAATGCGGCATACATGTCGTCGAGTCCCCGATGAACCAGACTGACCGTCTGCTCGAGAAAGTCACGGTCATCCAGGGCAGCAGCAGCCGCCGCCTGGGCCACGGCATTGACGTTGAAGGGCTGCCGGACGCGGTTGAGCACCTCCGCCAGGGCGGCCGGCATGATGCCGTACCCGACCCGCAGGCCGGCCAGACCATAGGCCTTTGAAAAGGTCCGCAGGGTCACCAGCGGCCGGTTCAGATCCGCCGGCTGCCCTGTTTTCAGGCAATCGCCGTTTCTGGCGAATTCGATATAGGCCTCGTCCACCACCACGACCACATCTTCGGGCAGCCGGTCCATGAAACGTTGGAAATCGCTTCGGGAAACGACCGTCCCCGTGGGATTGTTGGGATTGCAGACGAACACCAGGCGGGTGTCGGCACATACCCGCCCGGCCATGGCGTCAAGGTCCATGGCCATGGCCCTCAGGGGCACATCGTCCACCGTGGCGCCGGCAGCGGTGGCGGTAATGTCATACATGAGAAATGAGGGACGCGGGACGATCACCCGGTCACCGGGCCGGACCAGCGCCCGCACCAGCAGGGCGATGATGTCATCCGAACCGTTGCCGATGACCACGTTGGACGGCGACACACCGTTGACGTCGGCAATCTTGCGGATCAGACGGTGACCGGCGCCGTCCGGATAGCGGTGAAGCGTGGCAAGGGAATCCCGGATGGCTGCCACCGCTTTCGGAGACGGCCCCAGGGGGTTTTCATTGGAGGCCAGCTTGACCGAATCGCTGATACCGTATTCCCGTTCCAGGGCTTCCAGCGGTTTGCCGGGAACATAGGGATCAATGGATTGGATATAATCGGGAATCGTCAGTTTCATGGTCCACCACTGGTCGAACGAAACAGCCGGGCACGTGGCCCGGCCGTTGGTGTGGGTTTGTCATCGCACCGCGACGTCACCGCGGCGAAGGTGCATCTATTTCCGGGCCGCCTCTATGCCTGCGTCGACGGCCTTCATATTCAGAGGAATCAGTTTGGGTTTCTTGCTGAACTCACCTTTGATGCAATCCTTGAGGGTTTCAATGGACACGACGCCGCTTCGCGCCACGAAGGCGGAAAGGGCCACGATGTTGGCGGCCTTGACCGTACCCAGATCCTTGGCGATATCCACTGCCGGTACCCGCAGTTCATCCACATCCTCACGGTTTGCCCCAAAGGAAATCAGCGAACTGTTGACGAAAATAATCCCGTCTTTTTTCACCGTGGGAGCAAATTTTTCAAGCGAGGGGCCGTTCATGGCCACCAGGTGCAGCGGATTTTTAATGATCGGCGAACCGATGGGACGGTCGCTGATCACCACGGTGCAATATGCCGTGCCGCCCCTCATTTCGGGCCCGTAGGAAGGAACCCACGCCACCTCGAAACCTTCCTCCATGGCTGCATGGGCCAAAACCTTCCCGATTAACAAGATGCCCTGCCCACCAAATCCGGCGAACATGATTTCGCTCTGCATTCTGCCTCCTTCAGTCACATCCGGCATCGCACGTCAACGATTATGCCGGAACTTTGTAGTCCCCCGGCTGGTAATATGCCAATAGGGTCTTTTCAGTCCAATCCACCGCCTCTACCGGCGTCATGCCCCAATTGGTGGGACAGGTGCTGACCACCTCGACAAGGCTAAAGCACTTGTTCTCCATTTGATAAGTAAACGCCTGTTTTATTGCCTTTTTTGCTTTATTTATATACTTGGGTTTAATGACGGTCTGGCGGGTGATATAGGCCGGGGTCTGCAGCGCAGCCAGAAGTTCGGCCATTTTGACGGGCATCCCCACATCCTCGACGTTCCTGCCGAAAGGCGAGGTGGAGGTCCGCTGGTCCGGCATGGTTGTCGGAGCCATCTGGCCGCCGGTCATTCCGTAAATGGCATTGTTGACGAAAATGGTGGTAAACTTTTCGCCCCGGTTGGCCGCGTGGATGATCTCACCCATCCCGATACTGGCCAGGTCGCCGTCCCCCTGGTAAGTGAACACCATCAGGTCGGGCCGCACCCGCTTGATGCCGGTGGCCATGGCCGGTGCGCGGCCGTGGGCCGCCTCCTGAAAATCGCAATCAAAGTAATTGTACGCCAGAACGGCACACCCCACGGGGGCGATGCCCACCGTACGGCCGCGGATGCCCAGTTCATCGATCGTCTCGGCCACCAGGCGATGGATGACCCCGTGGGTGCATCCCGGGCAGTAGTGGGTGTGGGCATCGGTGAGGACTTCTGGTTTTTTAAAGGTCTTTCCCATTTTACATGTACTCCTTGCTGGTAAGCCTGAATCCGCTGAGTTTGCCGGTCGATCAGGCGATACGTTCCTTGACCATGTCGATGACCTCTTCCGGGGTGGGAATATCGCCGCCGCATTTGCCGTACCAACTGACCGGCAGCCGGCCTTTGACGCAGCGCTCTACATCCTCCACCATCTGCCCCATGCTCATCTCGATGCTCATCACGTGGGAACACGACGGTTTCAGGGCCGCATCCTCAACGGCTTTTTCGGGAAATGGAAAAAGGGTTTGGGGGCGGAGCATGGCGACTTCGATGCCGTCGGCCTTGAGCATGTCGATGGCCGTCCGGCAGACCCGGCTCATGGTGCCGTAGCTGACGATGAGGCCCTTGTAATCGCCGTCGGTGTTATAGGATTCGTAACGCACTTCCTCGGCACGCATGCGATCATACTTGGCCTTGAGCTGAAGATTGTTGTCGTTCAGCTGGGTCGGATCCAGAAACAGCGATTTGACCAGGTTACGGGTGCTGCTGTTGCGATGGTCCATGCCGTTTGACGCCCAGGCATCCTTGTTGGACGGCTCGGTTTTCAGATGATCTGGAAATTCCACCGGCTCCATCATCTGCCCGATGAGCCCGTCGCCCAGGATCATCACCGGGTTGCGATACTTCTCGGCCAGGGGAAAAGATTCCATCACCATCTCCACCGCTTCCTGGACACTGGCCGGCGCCATCACCAGCAATCGGCAGTCGCCGTGACCGATGCCCTTGGTCGCCTGGAGATAGTCCGCCTGGGAGGGCAGTATCCCCCCCAGCCCCGGCCCGCCGCGCATGATGTTCACAAATACGGCCGGGCACTGGGCCGCGGTAATATAGCTGATGGCTTCGCTCATGAGGCTGATGCCCGGGCTCGACGAGGTGGTAAACACCCGGGCGCCGGCGCCGGCAGCCCCGAATAGCATATACCCGACGGCCACCTCGCTCTCGCCCTGCAAAAAAGACCCGCCCACCTCGGGCATACGACGGACTAAATATTCAGCCACTTCGGACTGCGGGGTGATGGGGTAGGCGAAGTAGTTCAGGCAACCGGCCCTGATGGCTGCTTCACCGATGGCCTCGTTTCCCTTCATCAATACCTTTGCCATGCTGCTCCTCCGTTAAACGCCCTTAGGCGCTGGGTTCTTCGGTTTCAGTGATGGTGATGGCCACATCCGGACACATGATGCAGCACATGGTGCAGTGGATGCAATCTTCCGGACGCGCCTGAAAAGCAGGGAAATAGCCTTTCGCATTCACATCGGGAGATATTTCCAGAACATTTTTTGGGCATACGGTGATGCACAGGCCGCAACCCTTGCATCGATCCTTTTCGATGTTGTGTTGATACGCCATTGACAGATGCTCCTTATCGCGAAAAATTTAGGTTCCTCTGGAAAATCAAGAATACCGTGTCACCCGGCTGCGGCAACCGGAGCCCGATCCCGATACCCACCGGGCCGACCTGGCCTAATCCGGATCGCCCAGCGTTTCTGCCTGTTTCCAGGGAGGCACCAGTTGCCGTTTCAGCGCCAGGACCGGACACTGGATATCCTTTTTATCCAACCGGGTCAACAGCCCCACCGGCGAGGTAATGAACGCCAGGGGAACGTTTCCGGCCCGGGCCACCTGTCGGGAAAAATTGTATCCTTCCAGGATGTCCTGCTCGGTGGTGTCTTCCATGAGGTTGGCATTACCGATGATGCCGGTAACGGTCATTTTGGCCTTGGCTTCAATCTCCCGCCGGATCTTCAGGCATCCGTCGACCGTATCGGTATACGGGCGATTGGGATTGATCACCTGAAGCACCTGTACCGACTGGCCCGCCAGCGGATCGGCCAGTGCGGCCAAAACCGTTGCGCCCACATCATCGCCCCCCACATCAAGCAAGGTCAGTCCTGACGGATGTCGAAGCATACCGGAAACTTCAGGGGTCAGGATGGGCAGATCGGCCTGCATGTATTGGGCAGGCGGCAGCACCAGATCAATGCCCAGCCGGTGCAGCAGGTGGCGCGCTTCACGGGTTCTGAAATAAGGATTCACCAGGTCCAGATCCGCCAGCCGGACCGCTGTGCCCGCTGCGTTCATGTGAACGGCCAGGTTGATGGACACCTCGGTTTTTCCACTTCCGTATGCGCCGACAATGATGACGATTCCACTGAGTTCCAGTTTCAACTGACGATGCGTCCTTTTATTGTTCATGAACAGCGCCGGCCGGCACATGGCGAAAAAAGCCAGAAGATGTCGGAATGGGGCGTCCGGTTATCGGAAAGACATAAACAGGAAGGAATTACATATTTTTAAATTCAAGTTGTGTCAAGGGGTTTACCGCTGTTCGGGACCTTTCACCTTTCCCTGAAAGACACCATATGGTAGATACAGGGTACGGCTGGGGGAACCTCGGATAAGGATTTTTTCGAATGGCGACGGTAAAAACAGGGTTGGAGGTCTTTATAGGCGCCCGTCCACGATCGGTGAAGGGTCAGCGGCTGGGATTACTGTGCAATCCTGCATCGGTGGACCGCCACCTGGTTCATGCGCGCCAACTGATAAACCGGGATTGTCCCGGTCAGCTCAAGGCGCTTTATGCCCCCCAACATGGTTTTTTTGCTGAAAAGCAGGACAACATGATTGAATCCGTTGACCGGTCGGACCCGGCAACCGGCCTGGCGGTATTCTCCCTGTACGGACAAACGCGGGTTCCCACCCGAACCATGATGGACCCCATCGACATCTTGCTGGTTGACCTTCAGGATGTGGGCACCCGGGTTTACACCTTTATCTACACCCTGGCCCACTGCATGGAAGCCGCACGGCGATTCGGAAAGAAAATAATCATTCTGGACCGCCCCAACCCCGTGGGCGGCTTTCGGGTCGAAGGCAATCTGCTCGCCTCCGACTGTTCTTCATTTGTCGGCCGTTACCCCATTCCCATGCGCCATGGCCTGACCATCGGGGAGTTGGGGCTGTTGTTCAACACCCATTTTGGCATCGACTGCGATCTCGAGGTAATCTGTATGCAGGGATGGGCCAGAGAAATGAACTTCAGGCGGACCGGCCTGCCGTGGGTGGCTCCCTCGCCCAACCTGCCCACGCCGGAGTCGGCCATGGTCTACCCGGGACAGGTGATATGGGAAGGGACCAACATTTCCGAAGGCCGGGGAACCACCCAGCCGTTCGAACTTTTCGGTGCACCGTTCATCGAACCCGGGCGCCTGATGAAAACCATCGATCGGACATTTTTAAGCGGGGCCGTACTCCGGCCCGTCGAGTTTGAGCCCACCGCCAACAAATGGGCCGGGCATCGGTGCAGGGGATTTCAAATCCATGTCACCGATCCGGGGGCCTATTTGCCCTACGCCCTTTCCCTGTGCCTCTATCAGGCCATATACCTTGCCTACACCGACCGATTTGCATACAAACAGCCGCCTTATGAATACGAATACGAACGCCTTCCCATGGACTTGATACTGGGAGACCGGCAGATCCGTTCCCAGATCGAAGCCGGCGTCCCCCTTTCGGATATCGTTGCAGGATGGGAGGAGCCGCTGTCCGACTACCGGGATCGCTTCAGGGCCGTGCGTCTTTACGATTGAAACTGCCGTCAGCCGGGGTGGCGGCAATCGTCTTCTATCGGACCAATCGCAACACGTGGGTCTGTTGCAGCTTTTCCCACATGGCACGAATGATCACCAGCGTCGGATCCGCCTCTTCACCCGAATTGCGGGCGGCTTCCAGGCAGGCGTGCAGCAACTCGTGATTGCCGCTCCACAAAAGAAAATCCCGGGCAATATGAAGCCCGACCAGTCGATTGATCAAGTCCAGCTCGTCCGGAGTCATTGACGACAGACGCGTCCGGTCCAGCAGCGGCAAGTCGTCCAGAAGCATGGTTACTGCGTCGTCAATGGTTATGGGCAGTTCTATGTCAACTATTTTGGGAAACATGGAATCCCGCTTTCAGCGAATCCGCCCCTGAAGGATGGACAGTCGCGTTTTTTAATTCCTGTATGCTTACCGCCTCCCCCGCACAGGACCAGAGGATTCGGTTTCACCGTGACGTCAGTCGTAATGCTTCCGGGGCTGCCGGCCGTCCTGCAAGCGCCCGGACCAGTTTCAAGCTAGCGCGCAAAGCCATTGTTGTCAAACAGGGATCCGGTATGAATTGACTGCAGGGGAGTGGGCTGAAAACGGATGCAAAACAAAAGCCCCGACCGGTCGGCGACCAATCGGGGCAGAGTTTTCTAATTCAGGGTCAGGCAGGATTACTTTTCGGTTTTCAGCGTTTCGATCTCTTTTTTGAGTTCATCGATCTCTTTTTTGTACTTTTCGGAGTCGTCATCGGCGGCGTCGGCGACAGTGTCATCTTTTTTCCAGGTGTCTTTGAGTTCATCAAATCCCAGATAGAGGGCAAGCCCGCCGCCCAGCAGGAGCATCACCGGAATCGCGCCTGCCAGAAGCTGAAGGAATTCACCAAACCATACCGACAGGCCGATCAGGCCGAGAACTGCTGCCACTGCTCCACCAATTAACGTTTTCATAGAGAATCGTCCTCCTTCGTAACCTTTTTTATAGTTAATCCGATTAAAATGGCTTTATCGGCCGATCCATGTGCGCATTGCCGCAATGGTCCGGCGTGCTTGACGCTTTTCTTTGTTTTCTCCGACATTTGCCGGTTGATTTTCGGCTTGGGATATTAATGGAATTTCAATTAGATAGCTACTTAATGGTGACGCTATCAAGTTCTATGGCAATAACATAGAAGCCGGACCAGCGCAAGTATATTTTTCTCCGACGAATATGGCGTTGCAAAGGCTCCATGCTTCTGTTATTTTTTCAAATTATCATCAACTTATACCCTTCTGGAATCTAACGCTCTAAAATTATGAACAATCAAAAAAAACACCCCATTTCTTCGATTGTGCTGAAGATTAGACATTGGATCAGCCGACTGCTAAAAAATTCACACGACCATTATTTCTGTTTTTTGCCTTCCGCCACCGGGGTCCTCTCCGCATTTTTTCTCGACCGCCTGTTTACCGGCGTTTTTATGGGCGGAGAGCAGTCGGACATTGTCAGAAACATTCCCGATGACGCGATCATCGTTTACACGGCCAAATACAAAAGCCGGTTTGAATTTCTCTTTTCGCATACCCGGTACCGTCAACTGCGACTGCCGCAGCCGCAACTGGCCTTCGATTCCGACATTTATTTCTGGCAGCCCCTGTCGCGAATATTCCGCATCTGCCTATCCTATCTGGATGAACTGGTTCAGCGTCGCCGGATCAAGGATCCCTACCGCAGTGATTACTACCACCGCGCCCTTCTCGATTCAGGATGTGCCATGCTCACCCTGGTCGAGAAAAAGGGATTTTATCGCCGATTCGTCAAAGAGAGAACGGACCCGCTGGTCTACCTGATCGAGATGCAAAAAAAAATCGACCGGCCCGTTTACCTCGTTCCGCAGCTGATGTTCTTCGGGAAAAAACCGCTGCCTGCAGTGCCCAGCCTGCTGGACACCTTTTTCGGCACGTCCCAGCGTCCGGGCAAACTGAGGAAAATTGTCACCCTGATCCGTTATCCGGGCAGAATTTTTGTTGAGCTTTCTCAGCCCCTGAACCTGAGGCAATGGCTCAGCCAACCGGTTCATGCCGAGAGGACCACCGGCCACCAGGCCCTTCAGTTGCGCCGTCAGCTCCTGCTTCAGCACAATCGCCATCGCCAGAGCATCACCGGTCCGGTGCTGAAATCCGGAGAAGAACTGAAAGAATCCATTCTTACCAGCGACCGGGTGCAGACGTTTATCAAAAAACATGCCGCTGCCCGTCAGGAGCCTATTTCCAAGATCAGGAAAAAAGCCGACGGCTATCTGGATGAGATTGCTGCGCGCTACAGCCCGGCTGTAATCCGCATCATGTCATCGGTGGTGGGATGGATCATCAACTCCATGTTCGACGGAGCGGTCATCGACAAAGCCGGGCTGGCCAAGGTCAAGGCCATGTCCATGAACGGGCCGCTGGTTCTGATTCCCTGCCACAAAAGCCATATCGACTACCTGATCCTGTCCTATATCCTCTATCATAACAACATGCCCTGCCCCCATATCGCCGCCGGCAAAAACCTCTCTTTCTGGCCCCTGGGACCGATTTTTCGTGGCGGAGGGGCTTTTTTCCTGCGCCGCACATTCAGGGGCGCGGTCCTTTATTCCCGCATTTTTTCCGCGTACATCCACAAACTGCTGGAAGAGGGCTTCAACATCGAGCTCTTCATCGAGGGCGGGAGAAGCCGGACCGGCAAACTGCTCATGCCCAAGCTGGGATTGATTTCCATCCTGCTGAATGCTTACCGCAACGGGGCCTGCGAGAACATGACATTCGTTCCTGTTTACATCGGCTACGACCGGATTATCGAAGAGCACGCCTACGTTCACGAAGTGGAAGGCGGAAAAAAGGAGGCTGAAAACCTCAGCCAGGTCATTCGTGCCCGGCGCTTCCTGAAAAAACGGTACGGCAAAATCTATATCAACTTTCATACCCCCATTTCCATCCGCGACCTGCTGGCCGACAGCCCTGTGCCCCTGGACCGGATGCCGACCAAAGAGGTGAACGCCCTTTGCAGAAATCTGGGCTGGCGGATCATCAATGCCATCGACAAGCAGACCGTGGCTACCCCCCATGGGCTGGTGGCCGCCGCCACATTGAATATTTCCCGAACCCGCTTCACCCAGAAGGAACTGATAGAGGCGGTCAACACCTACCTGACCTTCGCCTCGTCACAGGACGCCAAGTTGGCGGATACGATTATTCTCAACCCGGACGGGGCCATAGAATATGCCATCGACCGCTACCTGTCTCGCAAACTGCTGGAAAAAGCGCCGGGGGACAAGGATCTGCCGGACGATCAGGCCGACTTCGCCGTCAACCCGGCCAAAAGGACCCTCCTGGAGTATTACAAGAACAACTGCATATCCTATTTTGTACCCGCGGCCTTTACCGCACTGGCCATCCTGAAAAAAGACGCGTTCCAGTTCAACGCCGCCGATCTGCACCATGAATATCAATTTTTTCAGGATTTCTTCAAATATGAGTTCGCCTTTGACCTGGACCGGCCAGCGGTCCATTATGTGAGAAAAACCATCAAATCCTTTATCGATGACGCCATACTCATGCCCCACCCGACCATCCCGGACAGTTACCAGATCACCTCCTCGGGCTACCGTAAACTGAAGCTGTTCGCTGCCTTCTTGAAGCCCTATTTCCAGTCCTATGCGGTGGTACTCCATTTTTTGCGGACCAACCGCAAGGAGAAACTGGACACCAAGGACAAACTTAAAAAAATACAAAACCTGGGCCTCCAGATGGTAAAAAACAAGGAAATCGACCTTGTCGAATCGGTGTCCAAGGTCAACTATGCCAACGGCATCAGCTATTTTTCCACCAATGGCATCAAAAATCATGAAAACGAGGAACGCATCACCCATTTTGAATCGGTGATTCAAACCTACCTGAACCTGTTGAACGCATGAAAGCGCTGATCCTGGCCGCCGGATTCGGCACCCGGCTGGCGCCCCACACCCTTGCGACACCCAAAGCCCTGTTTCCGGTTGGCGGCATCCCGGTGCTGGGACGAATGATCGCCCGCCTGAAGCGGGCCGGTTGTCGGGGCATCGCGGTCAACGCCCACCACCTGGCCCATCGGATCCAATCCTATCTGGCGGAAAACGACTTCGGCGTGCCGGTGACCTTGAGCCGGGAACCGGAAATTTTAGGTACCGGGGGTGCCATTCGTCACCTGGCCGACTATTGGGACGACGAGGCGTTCATGGTGGTCAACGCGGATATCGTCACTGACATCGATATGGCCAAGATTTATCGCAGCCATTGCATGCACGGTGCACCGGTGACCCTGGTCATGCATGACCGTGCGCCCTTCAACCAGGTGTGGGTGGACGGCCGAAGCCGTATAGCCGGGTTTGAACGCTACGCCGCGCCGGCCGACCATACCGGGCAGCGCAAACTGGCGTTTACCGGTATTCACGTCCTGAACCCCGCAGTCGTTGAACAAATACCCGATGGCACGTTCTGTGATATCATTTCCGTTTACCGGCAGATGCTCGACGAAGGCGTTCCTATCCGGGCCCATGTGGTCTGCGGTCATTACTGGCAGGACATGGGAAACCCGGAGCGCTACCGGGAGGCCGTGGTCGATGCCATGGCGCCCGGCGCCTTTCAATCGGCCTTCCCCGACGATCCGGATCCGTCTGCAGACGTGAAATGCCGGCGACTGACCGGCGACGGGTCCGACCGGGTCTGGTTTCGCCTGACCCGCGGCAGACGCCGGATGATCCTGGCAGACCACGGCATCACCCCCACGCTGCCGGGCAGCGAGGTGAACGCCTTTGTCAGAATTGGCCGGCACCTCCGGGACTGCGGCCTGCCCGTCCCCCGTATACATGTCCACGACGGATTCAGCGGACTGGTCTTCCTGGAAGATCTGGGCGACGTTCACCTTCAGCAGGTGGTGCGGCAGGCATCGGACACGGGTTGCATCGAGACGGTTTACCGCAAGGTCATCGACATCCTGCTCGACCTGACTGAAAAAGGGGCCCGGGGCTTTGACCCGGCCTGGACCTGCCAGAGCGAGTCCTACGATAGCGAACTGATCCTGGACAAGGAGTGCCGCTATTTTGTGGAGGCATTCTTAAACGGCTACCTGGGGATGGGGGTCGATTATGATGATCTGGCGGCGGAATTTGCACGCCTGGCCCGATGCACCGTCAACCACGGCGTCGCCGGACTGATTCATCGGGATTTTCAATCCCGCAACATCATGGTCCGGGATGACCGCTGCTATCTGATCGACTTTCAGGGCGCGCGGACCGGTCCCGTCCAGTATGACCTGGCCTCCCTGCTGATCGATCCCTATGCGGGTCTGGATCCCGAACTCCAGCAGCGGCTGCTGAACTATGCCGCCGGTCGGGCGGCCAGGCGATTGAAATGCGACCCGGACCCTTTCATTCGCGGCTACCGCTACTGCACGGTCACGCGGAACCTTCAAATGCTGGGGGCTTTCGGATTCCTGTCCCGGGTCAAACAAAAACAGGCCTTTGAACGATGGATCCCCGCGGCCGCGGCCATGCTGGCGGACCACATCCGTGGGGCCGATGGAAGCAGGTTTCCCCGCTTGACCCGCATTGCCAAAACGCTCCGTTTAAGATAACTGGAAATGGCGCGTTTCCGTTGAGGGGTGAACCTGCCCCGGGGCTCGTGCATACGAACCGCACATGCAGGCCGCCGAGTTCGGCATAGCGTTTTCGGGGCCATTTCATAAACCGCAGGAAAAGGAGCTGTCAATTGAATCCGATAAAGATAATGATCAACGGACTGCCGGGAAACGTCGCATCCATCATCGCCGGCCATGCCATGGCGGACCCCCGGGTCTCCCTGCTTCCCCATTCTCTCACCGGCCCGGAAATAGACGCAGACCAGCATACCATTTCCGGCACGGCCATCGAATTGATCAAACCGGCCGACCGGGAGAAGAGAATCGATGACCTTGCCGCGGTGCACGGCCGGTTCATCAGCGTGGACTTCACCCATCCATCGGCCGTCACGGACAACGCCGCATTCTACTGCAGCCGCGGTCTGCCGTTTGTCATGGGAACCACCGGCGGCGATCGGAAAAAGCTGGCCGAAACAGTGGCTGAATCCAAAACCTGTGCCGTCATTGCGCCCAATATGGCCAAGCAGATCGTTGGGTTTCAGGCCATGATGGCCCATGCCGCCGAGACCTTCCCCGGCCTTTTCAAGGGCTACACCCTTTCCGTCCGGGAAAGCCACCAGGCCGGCAAGGCCGACACCAGCGGTACGGCCAAGGCCATGGTCTCCTATTTCAACCGCATGGGAGTCGATTTTTCGACGGAAGCCATCGCCATGGAAAGGGACCCGACGGTTCAACGCGACCGGTGGAACATTCCGGAGGCCTACCTTTCGGGTCATGGATGGCACACGTATCGGCTGACATCGCCGGACAAAACCGTTGTGTTTGAATTCCAGCACAACGTCAACGGCCGCGACATATACGCGGAAGGGACCCTGGATGCGGTCTGTTACCTGCAGGGAAAACTCGAATCGGGCCAGCAGGGCCGGGTCTTCAGCATGATCGACGTGCTCGAGGCATGATCGTCGCTCCGGGCAGCCCCGTCGTCTGCCTGCCTTTTTTTTTCAATCCGGGGTAAAGTCAGGAAAAAAGCGGCCGATAAAAGCTCTGTACGGCCGATCAGCCAACGGCAGCAGGCGCCGGACCGATCGCGCGCCGATGCCAATCAACCATCTTATGGGGAAAAAATGGACGTCAAATACATCAACCCCTTTGTCAATGCGGTCAAAAAAATTTTCAACACCATGATCGAGGTTCCCTTCAAGCTGGGCAAACCCAGCCTGAAGAAAGACAACGTCCCGCAGTATGAAATCAGCGGCATCATCGGCCTTTCGGGGACCGTGACCGGTTGCGTGGTCATCAACCTGTCCAAGGATATTGCCCTGCAGCTCGTGTCGGCACTCATTGGCGACGAAGTGACCGAACTGGACGACGACTGCACGGACGCCATCGGTGAAATCGCCAATATGATCGCCGGAAACGCCAAAACCGATTTTCCATCCGAGGGCACCTCCATCAGCGTGCCCAGCGTGGTGATCGGCAAGCACAAGGTGTCCTACCCCTCGGGTCTGCCCATCATTTCCATTCCCTGCATCACTGACAAAGGGGAACTGGTCATCGAAGTGGCCCTCAAGGAAAACGGATAGCCCCGACGCCACAAAAGTCCCCGTCTGGACCGCCCCCCAAGCAATCCCAAAAGAAACACCCGCCTGGCCCAATAGCCGGTGCGGGTGTCGTTTATCGGTGCCCCGTAAAAAGGTTCAGCGTCTATCCCTTCTGGATCAGTTCACGGGCGGCTTCGAGGGCCTGCGTCAGGTTCTGGGGCTGTGTGCCGCCGGCCTGGGCCATGTCGGGCCGCCCGCCGCCACCGCCACCCACCACCTTGGCGATCGTTTTGATCATGTTGCCCGCATGGAAACGGTGGCTGAGATCCTTGGTCACCACGACAATCAGCAGGGCCTTGCCGCCGGTTTCGCACCCTAAAACCACGATGCCCGAACCGATGCGGTCCTTGAATCGATCGGCCAGTTCCCGCATGGCAGACGGTTTTTCAACGGAGACCTGCCGGATAATCGCGGAAACCCCGTTGATGTCGACCACTTCTTCGCCGCTGCCGTCAGCCTGAATTTCGGCCAATTGGGTTTTTAACCGCTCGGTCTCTTTTTCAAGACTTTTCAGTGATGTCATCAGCGACTCGACCCGCTTGACCACGCTGTCGGGTTTGTCTTTCACCAGGTGGCCCAGCTGGTGAACAATTCGACTGGTCTCCTGAACATGGTCCAGTGCGGCAGTCCCCGTAAGGGCTTCGATCCGCCGGACCCCGGAAGCCACGCTGGATTCCGAAAGGATTTTAAACAGCCCGATATTGCCGGTTCGGCTGGTATGGGTGCCGCCACAAAGCTCACGGCTGAAGGTGTCCAGGTTGACGACGCGAACCCGGTCTCCGTATTTTTCCTCGAACAGGGCCGTGGCACCGGATTCCATGGCCTGGTCCATGTCCATCTCCTCGACCGCCACGGGAACATTTTGTCGGATTCGCCGGTTGACAAAGTTCTCGATACGCTCCAGGGCGTCAGGGGCGATCTGGGAGAAGTGGGTGAAGTCGAACCGCAGCCGTTCCGATGCCACCATGGATCCGGCCTGTTTGACATGATCCCCCAGTTCATGCCGGAGGGCCGCATGGAGAATATGGGTGGCCGTGTGATTGAGGGCAACGGCGGCACGGTGGTCGCCATCCACGGCAAGCATGACCGTCTGCCCGTTTTCCAGCCGGCCGGTTTCTACAATCCCCTTGTGGATGATGATGCCGGTGGGATCTTTAACGGTATCGGTGACGGTCAGTTCCATGCCCGGCGCCGTGATGGTCCCGTGGTCGCCCACCTGCCCGCCAGCCTCCCCATAAAACGGCGTGGCCGTGGTCACCACCTCTACCGTTTGCCCCGCATCGGCGGAATCGACCCCCTCGCCGTCCCGCACGACCAGCACCACCCGGGCTTCACAGGCCAGGGTGCCGTACCCCACAAATTCGGGTTTCTCGCCGGCCGCACTCAATTGGCGGTACGCGTCGGAGATGCCGGTGAAGGTGATTTTGGAGCGTGACTGCCTGCGCTGGCGGTCCATGCAGGTGTCGAACCCCTCGGTATCCAGGGTCAGGCCCTCGTCCCGCACCACGTCGCGCACGATGTCCACGGGAAATCCGAAGGTATCGTACAGTTTGAAGATCAGGTCTCCCGGAACCTGGGTCGCCCCCGTGGCCCGAATCTCGTCCAGGGTGTCGTTGAGCACCCGCAGCCCGTTGTCCAGGGTTTCCGAAAAGCGAACCTCTTCGTTCTCGATGACGTTGGTGATAAAGGCCGCGGCCGCTTTGAGATCGGGGTAGGCCGGCGCCATGATGTCAAACACCACCCGTGCGGTTTCATGGAGAAAGGGCTTGGTCAAACCGATGTTGCGCCCGTAACGGATGGCCCGCCGCATGATCCGGCGCAGCACATACCCCCGGCCTTCGTTGGACGGCAGCACCCCGTCGCCGATGAGAAAGGCGGCCGCCCGGCTGTGGTCGGCGATGACTTTCATGGCCACATCGTCGGACTCGCTCTGGCCGTAGGGTTTCTCGGCCAGCGCCTCGGCCCGCTGGATGATGGGGTAGATCAGGTCGGTCTCGAAGTTGGTGTTGACATCCTGAATGATCGAGGCCATCCGCTCGAGTCCCAAACCGGTATCGATGCTGGGTTTGGGAAGGGGCGTCATGGTTCCCGACGCATCGCGGTTGAACTGCATGAAAACCAGGTTCCAGATCTCCAGAAACCGGTCGCAGTCGCAGGCCACATCACAATCAGGCCGGCCGCAGCCGTGCTCGGCCCCCCGATCCAGATGGATCTCGCTGCAAGGGCCGCAGGGGCCGGTGTCGCCCATGGCCCAGAAATTCTCCTCCTCCCCCAGCCGGATCATCCGTGATTCGGGTATTCCGATGCGCTTGTGCCACAGGTCGTATGCATCGTCGTCGTCCAGGTAGACCGATGCCCACAATTTGTCGGCCGGAAGTCCGTAACCGTTGGTCAGCAGGTCCCACGCAAAATCCACGGCTTTTTCCTTGAAGTAGTCGCCGAACGAAAAATTGCCCAGCATCTCGAAAAACGTGTGATGGCGTGCCGTATAGCCCACATTCTCCAGATCGTTGTGCTTACCGCCGGCCCTCACACACTTCTGGGAGGTGGTGGCGCGAAGATAGTCCCGCTTCTCCTCTCCCAGAAACGTGCGTTTGAACTGTACCATGCCCGCATTGGTGAACAGCAGCGTCGGATCGTCCTGGGGAATCAGGGACGAGCTGCGGACCACCCGGTGGCCGTGTTTTTGAAAATAGTCGAGGTATCGCTGTCGGATCTCGTTACCGGTCATGTCCATCTCCTAGAAACTGAGTCGTCGGTTCCGGGCCAGCTTCTGGCCCGATGTGGCGTCAGTGGCTATTTTTTGCCTTTCTTTTCCGTTTTCACTTCCGCGCCCGCTTCGGGCGGCAGCAGGCCCACCGCCTCGCGCACCTTTGCCTCCACCGTGCCGAAGAGGTCGGGATTGTCCTGGAAGAATTTTTTCACATTTTCACGCCCCTGGCCGATACGCTCGCCGCTGTATGCGTACCAGGAACCGCTTTTATCGATAATCCCGGCACTGACACCAACGTCCAGCAGGTCCCCGGCCCGGGAGATGCCCTCACCGTACATGATGTCAAATTCCGCTTCCTTGAAAGGCGGAGCCATTTTATTTTTGACCACCTTGACCCGGGTCCGGTTCCCCACCACGTCCTGCCCGTCCTTGATGGCACCGATGCGCCGGATATCCAGCCGAACGGAAGAATAAAACTTCAGGGCGTTACCGCCGGTGGTGGTCTCCGGGTTGCCGAACATGACACCGATCTTCATGCGGATCTGGTTGATGAAAATCACCGAGGTCATGGTCTTGCCGATCGTTCCGGTCAGTTTTCTCAGCGCCTGGGACATGAGGCGGGCCTGGAGCCCCATGTGGGAGTCACCCATTTCACCTTCGATCTCCGCCCGGGGAACCAGTGCCGCCACACTGTCGACGACCATCACGTCAATGGCGCCGCTGCGCACCAGCATGTCGGCGATTTCGAGAGCCTGTTCACCGGTATCGGGTTGAGAGACCAGCAGTTCGTCACAATTGACCCCCAGTTTGCGGGCATAAACCGTGTCCAGGGCATGTTCGGCATCGATGAACGCCGCAATGCCGCCCTGTTTCTGGGCATTGGCCACGGCGTGAAGCGCCAGGGTCGTCTTTCCCGACGACTCGGGACCGAAAATTTCGATCACGCGTCCGCGGGGAAGCCCGCCGATGCCCAGCGCCCGGTCCAGTTCAATGGATCCGGTGGAAATCACGGGAATGTTTTCGATGGGGCGTGCCCCCAGCTTCATGATGGCGCCCTTGCCGAACTGGCGCTCGATCTGTCCCATGGCAGAGTCCACGGCCTTGGCTTTGTCCGGTGAAATGGTCATGCAAATCCTCCCCTATAGATGGAACGGTGTAAAATCATAGTGAGTGCCCTCCGGCCGTATCCGCCAGAAGGGCAGGTATTGTCGTAACGGTTCGGCTCGCGGGACCGTTGTCCGGCGGCCGGTGGCCGTGCACCGTCCGGCGGCTGTTAAACCGCCAGCGGCGATGAATGCAGCAGGGTATACTCGGCCCCGGCAGGTTTGAGATCGCTTCTGAACAGCCCCAGTCGGTCCACCAGGAACGAATCGGAGGCGGCATCTTCCAGAAGCGCCAGCGATGCACCGAGGGTTGGGGCGTCAATCCGCCGCCGGGTCCGGCCGATGGTCAGGTGAGGGTGAAATCGCCGGGGCTCTCTCTTGAATCCAATGCCCTCCAGACTGGATTCAAGTGCCGCCTGCGTCTTATCCAGGCGGTCAAGATCACCGTCCACCCCCACCCACAACACGCGCGCATGGCGCCGGTTCGGAAACACACCGGCCCCCCTGGCCCTCAGGTGAAACGGTGGAACCTGCCCGACGGCCGCGTCCATCCGGGCGGCCACCGCCGGAATCCTCCGGGCGTCGATATCCCCGAGGAATTTCAAGGTCAGGTGAATGTTTTTTACCGCCAGCCATCGGACATCCATTTCCGGAGACCGAAGCTGCCGCTGGATATGCTGTAAAAAAGCTGCCAACATACCTGGAATCGGAACGGCAATAAAAACGCGAAGGGGCCTGGCCATCACGGTTCCCTTGTTACAGCCGGGGTCCGCCCGGGCATCAGGACGCAGGGAGGGTAAATTGTGGTTCCCCCAATTCAAATGTTCCCGATGCAATCCATTGTTTCAACGTCTCGGCAATCTGTCGGGCCTTGACCATACTGGAAAGCGGGACGGTGGGCACCTGCCTGCCCTTCAGGGTGATGACCCCGCTTTTCAATTCCGCATAGCTGACCTGTCCCAACTGGCTGGGCCGTCCCTGGGGATAATCGCTGCCGTAATCCACGATCTGGGTATACAGTTCTGCGTCCGAAACCGCTGTGAATGCAGCCATTTCTTCATTGAGAATGGGGATGGGGACGCCCAGCCCCACCGCCAGTGAGCATCCGTACCCCTGGATGCTGACGCCGACGAGCCAGTCCGGGCGCATCTGTTTCATGTCCCCCATGACCCACAGGGTACCTGCCGGGGTCAGCGGAGTGCCGTTTTCGGCCCGGTTCACCCCGGCCCGATGCTGGGTACCGTGCCAGGTCACGTAACCGACACCGCCCCCAAGGAAAATCCGCGTACCCAGTCCGATCGTCCGGTAAAAGGGATCGTTGAACAGCGGGCTCAACTGTCCGGCCGAGCAGTAATTGGCGTTTCCCCCTTTGGGTTTCAGCGCCCCCATGTAGGTATAAACCGTCTTGTTGGTCAAATTGACCGCACAATTGTAGTTCTGGTAGGCGTTTCTGGGGTTGCACAAGGTGGCTTGAGGCAACGATTCAAGGTCGACGACCTTTTCATATTCCCGGTTGGGATAGCAGTCCGTGCCATAGCCGATGGCCTTGAAATGCATCTTTTTCCCGGCGACCAGATCCTGGATGACATGACCGCCGCCGTAGATAAACTCCCCGGGATAGACCTTGTTCAACGGGTCGTCCTCGCAAGGTTCGGTGGCCCCGATATAACAATCCACCGCGGCGATTCCGCCGTATGCCGGCACATTGTTGATCCAGACCTTGCTGGCCTTGGTTCCCGGCGTCGAGTGACCGAAATTGATGAACGCACCCGACGAACACATGGGTGCAAAGGTGCCCGTGGTGACAACATCCACCTGCCGGGCAGCCTCTTCAGGGCCGTTGTCGGCAACAATATCGATCATCTCTTCGGCGGTGACGACAACCACATCGCCGGACCTGATTTTATCGTTGATCTGCCGGTAGGATTTCCGGACTTTGAAGGTTCCCATGCCGTAGCCTGCTCCTATTGGGGTCCCGCGTCATTGATCTTGGCGCTGATGTTGTTTTGAATCCATGCGGCGTCCCACCACTCCACCGGGTTGACATAAGTCTGCTGGACCAGCGTGCTGTAGTGCAGGTGGTCACCACCGGCAAGTCCCGTCTTGCCGGTCTTGCCGAGGATTTCCGCTTTTTCGACCATCTGCCCCTCGGCCACATTGATCTGGCTCAGGTGCGCGTACAGCGTGAACAGTCCGAATCCGTGGTCGAGGATTACCGTGTTGCCATAGATGCCCTGGTCCCCGGCGAATGCCACTTTCCCGCGGTTGGCCGCCGGCACCGGGGATTGGGCCGTGGCAGCCAGGTCGATCCCCATGTGTACCTGCCGGTCGATCACCTTGCCGCCGTAAAAATAGGTCCGGTGATCGGCAAAACGGGCACGGTTGGCGGACCGGGGCAGCCGCAGAAAGGGGCCGTCCCACAGAATCTCTTTCTCCGTCCGGGATGTAATCCGATAGATGGCCTCACTGTCCCTGAGCCGCAGTTCCCGGTTGACTTTGAGAAAAAGGTCCACGCGGCTGCCGCTGGCTGATTCGGGAAAATAGCGCTCGAAATCAGGCATTTTGGCATTGAAAAAATTATCTGACAAATTGATGGTGTCTTTTCTGAACGACCGGGCATTAATGTGATGGACAAGTCCGGTCGTGGAACGGTTGCCGGCAAAATCCTCTGCCGTAACCGCCAGCCGGGTTCCCCTGCCCTGCTGGTAATCCAGGGCAAAAAAGGCCATGTGGAGGGATGGGTCGCTGAAATGACCGCCATATCCGGGGAAAAAATGATCGCCTACCGTGACCCCGCTGACCGGGCAATCTTCCGAAAGCCGGTAGAGCGCCACACCGCTGCCGCCCTGGGAGAGGTTGTGGGCCCGGCTGATCAGATCGACGGTCGGCGGCCTGGTGTCAATTTGAATCTCTTTTTCCAGGTAGATTTGGTTGCCCTTTCCCCATTTGCGCAACGAAAAATCCCAGGCCACCACACGCAGAACCCCCTTCCCGTCTGCAAGTCCCAGGACCTGTGGGGAAACCGTTGCTTTCACCTGCACTGATTTTTCCTTGCCGCCGGCGAAAAAACCGGCAGATGGAAACGTCCGCTGAAGGATTTCCACTTCCCGGCCATCCACCAGCAGGCTCATCCATACTTTTCGGACGCCGCTGCCCGCATCCTCAACGGAAACACTGACGTCACGCGAAGCGCCGATAAAAGGCGACTTGAGTTCGATATCAAGGGCGGGTGGCGTTCCTTCCATGCGGATAATGGCCAGCCATACGGCAGGAATACTGACCAGCAGCATTACAATGATCAACAGGACCGGCTTTAGCGATCTTCCTTTTTTATTCAACGACGCGTCCCTTTCAGGATTGATTGTTTTTTAGTTCTTCAGCTATCTTATAAATGGAGGACAATACCAGTTAAGCCACCGGTAATCAAGGCAAACTTTTTCGCACCTTGACTTTTTAACCACCTGAGGATACATAAGAAAACATGTTTCCAAAAACCCTTAAAGAAGAGATTGAATGAAACCTGACAGCTCCTTTTTCCTGGTCAGCGGCCCTTGCGTTATCGAGGACGAGGCCGTCACCCTTCGAATCGCCGAACGCCTTAAATCCATCACGGACAGCCTCGGCATTGACTTCACTTTCAAGGCGTCCTACGACAAGGCCAACCGAACGGCCATCACATCATTCAGGGGGCCGGGCATAACCGACGGCTTGCGCGTGCTGGCCAAAGTCAAAGAGACGCTGGGTGTCCCGGTCCTGTCGGATGTCCACCGGATCAACGAAGTCGAGGCGGCGGCCCAGGTCCTTGATGTCATCCAGATTCCGGCATTTCTCTGCCGCCAGACCGACCTGATCCTTGCCGTGGCAAAAACCGGCAAACCGGTGAATGTGAAAAAAGGCCAGTTCCTGGCCCCGTGGGACATGGCCAACATCATCGAAAAAATTCGTTCGGTGTCCGGGGTCCGGCCCATGATCACCGAACGCGGTGTCATGTTCGGATACAACAATCTGGTGGTTGACTTCAGGGGCATCCAGATCATGCAGCAGACGGGGTGTCCGGTCGTCTTTGACGCCACCCACAGTGTACAGTTGCCCGGCGGTGCGGGAACCCGTTCCGGCGGCCAGCGCGAGTTTGCCCCGGTCCTGGCAAGAGCAGCCATTGCGGCCGGCGCCGACGGCGTTTTCCTGGAAGTTCACGAAGATCCGGACAACGCCCTTTGCGACGGGCCCAACTCACTCCGATTAGACCAACTGCCCGACCTGCTGGCACAGTTGAAGGCCATTAAAGCCGCCCTAGCAACTTGACTCGACAACATCCCATGACTGATACCCGATTGAAACCCATTGCACTGATCCTTCTGGATGTGGACGGCGTCCTCACTCAGGGGGAGGTAATCTACAACGATGCCGGCCAGGAGACCAAGGCGTTTCATGTGCGGGACGGTCTGGGCATCCGCATGCTCCTGGAGGCAGGCATCCAGGTGGGCATCGTCACCGGCCGGCGATCCATGGCGCTGGTGCACCGCTGCCGCAACCTGGGGCTGACTCTGGTCCGGGACGGCATTCGCGACAAAGCGGCGGCACTGGCGGACATCTTGGAAGAAACCGGTATCGCGGCGGCAGCAACGGCATTTGTGGGAGATGATTTGCCGGACCTGCCCATCATGCGCCGGGTGGGCGTGCCCATTGCCGTCGGTGACGCCCACGATCTGGTAAAACAGGCGGCCGTGATAACCACCCGGGCAAAAGGCGGCCAGGGTGCGGTGCGTGAAGTCAGCGAACGGATTCTCAAAGCCAGGGGAGATTGGGAACCGTTGCTCAGCAGGCTGTTTCCATGAGGCACCGACGCCTGATCAAGCGCGCCCTGCTGAGCATCGTCGTGCTGACCCTGGTGGCCGTTGCAATCGTGTTTATCGGGTATCGCCGAATAACCCGGAATCCCGACCTGCTGTTGGATCGGGTGAAAAAAGAAGCAGACATGCAGTTGAGTAAAATCCATCAGACCGCCATGAAAAACGGCATCCGGGAGTGGCGCCTGGATGCGGAATCGGCAACCCTGGTCGAAAAAGAGAAAACCATGCTGCTGGCCGGTCCCGATGTGGAGTTTTTTATGGAGGACGGAGACAACGTCCACCTGACCGCTGATCGGGGCACCATCCATACGGATTCCAGCCGCATTCAAGTGACGGGTGCCGTATCGGCCAGTACCAGCCGGTACCGGTTCCGAAGCCAAACACTCGACTACGACCCCGAATCAAGGGATCTGCGCTCCGAAACCCCGGTGACCTTATCCGGAGAGTCGTTCACCCTGCGTGCGGATACCATGGTCATGAACCTTGATACCAGCGTCACCCGTTTTGAAGGCGGTGTGGAGGGAACCATCAGTGAAGATCTTCAGTTTTAAAAACCCGTTCGCAATGATGCCGGCGATCCTGCTTGGCCTGGCGCTGCTTTATCCCATGCCCGGCATCGTCATGGCCGGCACCAATGCCCCCAATAAGGCAGCGGCTGCCCCGGAAGACAAAAAGATCCACATCACCGCCGACCGGCTCATATCGGACAGTGCCAACAACAACGCCGAATTCATTGGGAATGTCCAGGCCCGCCAGGGAGAAACGCGGATCAACGCCGACAGCCTTAAAATATTTTTTGGAGGCGAATCCGAATCCGCAGATGCCTCCCCCGACCAGTCATTGGAGAAGCTGGTCGCCACCGGAAACGTGGAAATTAAATTCGACAATAGGCTTGCCGTTGCCCGGCAGGCAGTATATATAACAGCACAGCGCATGCTGACCCTGACCGGACCGGGAGCCTCGGTAACCAGCGGCGACAATACCATCACCGGTGAAACCATCACCTTCTACCGGAACGATGGCCGGTTTACCGTAGAGGGAGGAACCAACGGTCGCGTCAAAGCCGTCATCCTCCCGGAAGAATCCGGATTGGAGTAGCCCCGTGACCATTTGCCCCGTGGGAAACAGTTGATGGCTATCCTTTCCGTTCGCGAGTTGGTCAAGGTTTACCGGGGCCGTAAAGTGGTGGATCGGGTCAGCCTGGACGTGGAAAGCGGTCAGGTCATCGGCCTGCTGGGGCCCAACGGCGCAGGAAAAACCACCACGTTTTACATGACCGTTGGGTTGGTCAAACCGGACGGCGGCCAGGTCTTTCTCGATGACATGGACATTACCGAATACCCCATGCACATCCGGGCGAGAACAGGGGTCGGGTATCTGCCCCAGGAAGCTTCCATTTTCAGGAAGTTGACCGTCCGTCAGAATATCCTGGCGATTCTGGAAACGCTGCCCCTGACCCGCCGGCAACGCCACGAGCGCACAGACAGCCTCATGGCGGAGTTGGGAATCGCACACGTGGCGGAATCCAAAGCGGCGGTGCTCTCCGGTGGCGAACGGCGTCGCCTGGAGATTACCCGGGCACTGGCCACGGAGCCGGCGTTCATGTTGCTGGACGAGCCCTTTGCAGGCATCGATCCCCTGGCCGTGATCGACATTAAAAAAATCATCGCTCATTTGAAAGACCGGAAGATCGGCATCCTGATCTCCGATCACAATGTCCGGGAAACCCTGGGCGCATGCGACATGGCATTTATTTTGAGCGAAGGCAGAGTGATTGAATCCGGATCGCCGGAACAGATCGCTTCAAGCACGATCGCCCGGCGAATTTACTTAGGAGAAGAATTCAGACTCTAAGATGGCAATTGAACTCAGACAACAACTCAAACTGACTCAGCAGCTCATCATGACGCCACAGCTTCAGATGGCGATCAAGCTGCTGCAGTTGTCCCGGCTTGAACTGGTGGACACGATCCGGCAGGAGCTGGAAGAGAATCCCACCCTGGAGGAAATTCAGGAAACACCCGACCGGTCCAAGGAAGGTGAACCTGAAGAGACGCCTGCACCCGCCGTCGAAGAGGCCCGCGAAGTCACCATCGATGAGAAAATCAACGATGAGATCGACTGGAGCAATTACATCGACGAGTACAACTCGCCGGGAAAAGTCAATTTCGAATCCGAGAGCCGGGAAGCCCCGCAATACGAAGCCTTCGTCTCTTCCAAAGAATCGCTCAGCGATCACCTGCTGTGGCAGTTGTTGATGCTCTCGCCAACCGATATCGAAAAGCAGGTGGGCAGCCTGATTATCGGCAACCTGAACCGGGATGGCTATCTACAGGCGTCCGTGGAGACCCTCAGCGAACAGAGCGGCATTTCCATCGAGATGGTGGAGGACGTCCTGGAAACCATGCAGTCCTTTGACCCGGTGGGGATTTGCGCCAGGGACCTGCGGGAGTGCCTCCTTCTCCAGGCCCAGTTGCTGAAGCTGGAAAACAGCCTGGTCACCGATATCATCTCCGATCACCTGAAAAATCTGGAGAACAAAAACTACAAGGCCATCTGCAAGGCCCTGAAAGTCAAAATCAAGGAGGTCGTTGCGGCCGTCAGTGTTATCCGGGCGCTGGAGCCCAAACCCGGACGACAGTTCAACGAAGAAACCCCGCACTATATCATCCCTGACATTTATGTGTACAAAAGCGAGGGTAATTTTGTCATCGTTCTGAATGATGACGGCATGCCCAAACTTCGGGTCAATCCGTTTTACAAGCAGGCCATCACCCGCAAAAATGAAGTCAGCACCAATGCCAAGGATTACATCCGGGACAAAATGCGATCTGCGGCCTGGCTGATCCGCAGCATCCACCAGCGCCAGAAAACCATTTACAAGGTTATGGAAAGCATCCTCAAGTTCCAACGGGATTTTTTCGAAAAAGGGGTGGTTCATCTAAAGCCGATGGTCCTCAGGGACGTTGCCGAAGATATCGGCATGCACGAATCCACCATAAGCCGGGTCACGACCAACAAATACGCCCACACCCCCCAGGGCATTTATGAACTAAAATATTTTTTCAACAGTTCAATCAAACGGGTGCATGGCGAGGATATCGCCTCAGCCAGCGTACAGGCCAAAATAAAAAAACTCATCGAAGGGGAAAACCCCAAAAAGCCATTCAGCGACAGTAAAATGGCCGAGATGCTCAAGGCTGACAACATTGACATCGCCCGTCGTACGGTAGCCAAATACCGGGAGATGATGGGCATTTTGTCCTCCAGCAAGCGAAAGCAGTTTTAATGGCTGCGTCGGTACCCGGTCCCCAGTTCCTCACCTCCCCTGTTTTTAAAAACCGGCAGGCGGCGCCCTTGAGTCCGGGCGCTGGCCCCCGTCGATAGGACATTCACAAAAGGAGGCACCCCGCATGAACACATCCGTCAGGTTCAAAAACCTCGAACCCTCCGACGCCCTCAAATCCTATGTCAGAGAAAAACTGGACCGAATGGAAAAATATTTCAACGGTCCTGCGGAAGCCAGCGTGGTCCTTTCCATAGAAAAATTTCGCCATAGCGCCGAAATCAATATCATGGGAGACAGGCTGACCATCAACGGCAAGGAGGAAACCGAGGAGATGTATTCAGCCATCGACATGGTGCTCGACAAACTTGAAGTCCAGATAAAAAAGAACAAGCAGAAAAGCCGGGCCTTCCGGTCCAAAGGGAAAACCGGTTCCCGGGCATCCGATCAAGGGGGAGATGAGGTGTCCGGCCAGCCCCGGGTACGGGTCCAGCATATCGAATACAAACCCATGGATGTGGATGAAGCGGTAATGCAGATGGACCTGATCAATAACAGCTTCCTGGTGTTCACCAATGCACGGACGGAAACGGTCAACGTTTTGTACCGGCAAAAAGACGGCAACTACGGATTGATCCAACCCCGCGCATAGGAGGGAACAGACGGCATGGACACCGGTATGTCCGGGCAGGGCGGGTTGCAGTGATGTCGGGCCCACCGATGCCTGGTCGCCACGAGCCCCAGCGTGAGATTGATTTGAAGCCATTGGAAACAGCTCGATAACCAACGAACCAGACAACGGGGAAATGCCCGACCGGGTGGTGCAGCGATGAAAATATTGGATGTCCTTGAAAAAGAAGCGATACTGGTAAACCTGAAGTCAAGGGATAAAATCGGCATATTGAATGAATTGGTGGCCCCGGCAGCCCGCATCACCGGCATCGACCACAACGATATGGTCCGGGTGCTCATGGAACGGGAACGACTGGGCAGTACCGGCATCGGCGGCGGCATCGGCATACCGCACGGCAAGTTGAAAAATCTGGAGAAACTGGTCCTCGGATTTGGTTTGAGCCGTCAGGGCGTTGACTTCGAGTCCATGGACGGCCGCCCCACCTATCTTTTTTTCTTGCTTATCACCCCCGAACATTCAACCGACCTTCACCTCAAGCTGCTGGCTCGGGTCTCCCGACTGCTGAAGAAAGAGCCGTTAAAGGAAATGATGATGAAGGCCACCAGCGCCGATGAAATCATTGCCATCATCGGTGAAGATGATGACGATTTTTAGCCGGCTGCCGCTCACCCGCCATCATCGGTGCTCCCTTTAGCCACATGAGGGCCGCGCTGTGAAATCGACACCCATCACCATCATCACCGGACGATCCGGCGCCGGAAAGAGCACGGCCCTGGCAGCCTTCGAGGATTCCGGCCATTACTGCGTGGACAACATGCCGGTTGCCCTGCTGCCCGAATTCCTGAATTTGTCCAAGGACAAGTTTGCCCATGTTCTCGGCCTGGTTTTCGGCATGGATCTGCGGGAAAACAATTTTATCCGCCGGTACGAAACCGTCCTCCACCAATTGAAAGCCCACGGATTTCATGTTCGCATCATCTTTGTCGAAGCCGATGAAAAAACCCTGCTGAGACGTTACAGCCAGACCCGCCGCCGCCATCCGATGGCAGGGGTAACCGGGGTTTACGATGCGATCCAAGCAGAAAAAACCTTGCTGGCAGCCTTGCGCCGCCAGGCGGATCACATCATCGACACGTCGGATCTGAATGTCCACGAACTCAAATCGATCATCCGGAAAATAGCAGACGCCGGCACGCAACACGGACCGATGCAGGTCCAGGTCCTTTCTTTTGGGTTTAAATTCGGCCTGCCGGTTCATGCCGACCTCGTCATGGATGTCCGTTTTTTAAAAAACCCGTATTTTGTGGAATCACTGCGCCCCTTGAGCGGAGAAACGGAAAAAATTCGATCTTTTGTCTTGAATAATGACCAAACCTGTTTATTTTTACACAAATATTTCGATCTACTGGATATTTTGATTCCCCAATATGAAAACGAAGGAAAATCATACCTCACCATTGCCATCGGTTGCACAGGAGGGCGCCACAGGTCCGTTGTGATCGCCGGACAACTGCATGAGCACATTCAGGCATCGGGTCGAACAACGGAACTGACCCATCGCGACATTGACAAGTCCCTTTCAAAGTGAAAGCGGCAGGCGGTTCCGTTACCCAATTTAACCAATGAAAGACAGGCAGATATGATTGGCGTTTTAGTGGTAACTCATTGCCGGCTCGGAGATGCACTGCTCGAGGCGGCGGATTTCATTCTTGGCGAACGGCCCGAGGCCATGATCGCCGTGTCCATCGACCTGAACGAAAACGCAGACAAGTTGCGCAAAAAAATTGCCGACAGCATGAAACAATTGAAAAGCGACGACGGGGTTCTCATCCTGACGGACATGTTCGGCGGGACGCCGTCCAACCTGAGCTACTCGTTTCTCGAGGAGGGTCGTATCGAGGTGATATCCGGAGTCAACCTGCCCATTCTTATCCGGGCGGCAAGCGCACGAAAAAATCAATCCCTTTCGGAACTGGCAGCCAATCTTGAAGCGTTCGGAAAAAAAAGCATCTCCCTGGCCAGCGCGATATTGAAAGGCAACAAGAGGGGGTAGGCGACCCGATGCAGGCAAGCGGATTGTCAGCGATCATTTTCCGGGTTTCCGATGACCAGGGCCGGCGATTGCCGGCTGTGCGAGTTTTCCCCAACGCCCAACGCCCCCCCAAAACCATCCGAATCACCTGACGGAGTCCAATGGGCAGACCGCCACACGTTTCTTGAACACCTAACCACTCAAGGTTCGCACCAACCATAAAGGAGGAAAGATGAGCATAAAAATCGGCATCAACGGTTTTGGCAGGATCGGCCGCGTGGTATTTCGGGCCGCCATGAACCATCCTGAGATCGAGGTGGTGGCCATCAATGACCTGACCGATGCGGCGACCATGGCCCACCTGCTGAAATATGACTCGGTGCACACCAAACTGGATGTGGATATCGAGGCCAGAAACGGGGCCATCGAAGTCGACGGCAAATCCATCGCCTACACGGCCGTCAAAGATCCTGAAAAACTGGCCTGGAACGATTTCGGGGTGGACATTGTCTGCGAATGTACCGGCCTCTTCAGAGACCGCGACGGTGCGGCCAAGCACCTGAATGCAGGCGCCCGCAAAGTGATCATCTCGGCCCCCGCCCAGGATCCGGACATCACCGTCGTCATGGGCGTCAACGCCAACAAGTACGATCCGAAGCAGCACCACATCATCTCCAATGCGTCGTGCACCACCAACTGCCTGGCACCGGTTGCCAAGGTCATGCTGGAAAACTTCGGCGTCAAAAGCGGCCTCATGACAACCATCCATTCCTACACGGGTGATCAGCGGCTGCTGGACTTTCCCCACAAAGACCTTCGCCGGGCCAGAGCCGCGGCCCTGTCCATGATTCCCACGACCACCGGGGCCGCCAAAGCCGTCGCCCTGGTGCTCCCCGAACTGGAGGGTAAACTCAACGGCCTGGCCATCCGTGTACCGACCCCAAATGTTTCCATTGTCGATGTGGTGATCAACGTGGAAAAAACGGGTGTCACCAAGTCGGACGTCAATGAAGCCATCCGGGAAGCGGCCGACGGTTCCCTCAAAGGCATCTTGGGTTACAGTGAGTTGCCGCTGGTCTCCACTGATTTCAATGGCTGCCCGTTGTCATCGGTTGTTGATGCGCCCACCACTTATGTGGTTGATGACATGGTCAAGGTGCTCTCCTGGTACGACAACGAAAGCGGCTACTCCAACCGCATGGTCGATTTGGCCGCCATGATCGGCAAACAGCTCTAACAGAAGGAGAATAATTGCGATGAGCAGTCGAACGCCATTGATTGCAGGCAATTGGAAAATGCATAAGACCGGCACCCAGGCCGTGGAAGCCGCCGGAAAGCTGAAACGCCTTGTCGACGCGGCCAGAGATGTCGAGATCATGATCGCCCCCACCTATACGGCCCTTTACCAGGTGGCCCAAACCCTCAAGGGAAGTGCCATCGCAGTCGGCGCGCAGGATCTTTTCTATGAAAAGCAGGGCGCCTTCACCGGCAAGATATCATCGGAAATGCTGGTGGACGCCGGATGCAGCCATGTGATCATCGGTCACTCGGAACGGCGGCAGTTTTTTGGCGAGACCGATGAAACCGTCAATCGGAAAATCCAGGCCGCGCTTTCGGCGGACCTCATCCCGGTCTTCTGTATCGGCGAATCAGAGGCGCAGCGAGAAGCCGGCGACACATTTTCTGTGCTTGACAAACAGGTTCGAGTTGGTCTAAAAGATTTTGTTTCTGAAGCCCTGACCCGTATCGTTATCGCCTACGAACCGGTATGGGCCATCGGTACCGGAAAGACCGCCACCCGGGAACAAGCCCAGGAGGCGCACCAGTTCATCCGGTCGCTGCTCGAAACGCTGTTTGGAAAACCGTTTGCCGACACCGTTCGCATCCTTTACGGAGGAAGTGTCAAGCCGGATAACGTCCGGGCACTCATGGAGATGCCGGATGTGGATGGCGCCCTGGTCGGTGGAGCCAGCCTGGACCCCGAAACGTTCAGCAAGCTGGTTTTTTACAACGAATAACGGACTCAAAAAAAGACGATAACCAATGTCCATCTTGTTGATAGTTACTCATGTGGTCGTTTGCATCGCCCTGATCATGATCGTACTGCTCCAAACCGGAAAAGGTGCGGACATGGGAGCCGCTTTTGGCGGCGGTTCCAGCCAGACCTTATTTGGAAGCACCGGGGCGTCCACTTTTTTAAGCAAAGCAACGACGGCCGCGGCCATCGTATTCATGCTGACATCCCTGACCCTGGCCTACATATCCGGCGGCAAGATCACCAAATCGGTGGTCTCGGATGTCGAGGCGCCCATTGAGCAACCGTCGCAAACGGATGACAGCGCGTCTGACGGCGGTTCGAAGTCAGAATAAAAATGGTAAACTTGCCGAGGTGGTGGAATCTGGTAGACACGCTATCTTGAGGGGGTAGTGGCCCACGGCCGTGCGGGTTCAAGTCCCGCCCTCGGCACCACAAATAATATTTAAAAACGGGGTGTTGCGAATCGCAGCACCCCGTTTTGTTTTATCCTCCCTCTCCTCCTTCACCCTTCTTACCCCTTGTCACTATAGCTTAAACCTTCCTTTCTGATGGATCCTGAATGATACGACATCCTTGACGAAATCCACCAAGTCTGGAAGATAGGGAAAAACCGGGGTCGCTTCGCTCCGATGAGGTGGACAGTTTGCAGCGGAACAACTGGTCACAATAAAGCGGAACGGGTGGTCACTTTCCTCCGGAATGACTGGTCAGTTTGAGCGGAATACGCAATCCAGCAGCACCCCCGCCCAATTACCTCCACCCAAACCAGATTGACACGGCATAAACTGCTGTGCTTAAATTTCCACATTCTTACTGGAGATATTTTCGGTACTCACTGACCCTTCAATCTCACAGGCATGGGTAATTCCGATGGCATACACGATGAACATTCTCAGTGAACTCAATTTTTCGTATACACAAGTCACAGGCTCGCTGGATGACAAGGAACTCCATTTACTGGTTCTGGCGTTTCAAATCGAAACGAAAGGATTGGAATACGTAAGAGAGATTCTGGATTTACGACGTACTGAAGATGTCAGCAAGCTTACTGTTGAAGGTCTTTTGCGGCTGTCAGAACTTGAAAGGGAAAGATCCATAGACAGGGATGTCCGAATGGTAATCCTGATCAAAGACCCAATCATCAAACAGGTTGCAGAGGTGTTCGCCTCCGTAAATACGAGAGGGAATTTCACGGTGAGGGTTGTCGATAATGATGACAATGGCGCCTTGGATTGGTTTGGATATGATAAGGTTGAACAAGTCAAGCTCAAGAGGTTTATCAGTAAGCTGGATTAGTTTCGATTTGATCTGACACCGCACTTGAAAAAGTGAGGGTTACCGGTTTTGATGAAGGTGCCAACCAAAACCATCAAAACCATAGGAGGTAACCCTCCTATGCTGAATGGTACCAAAACCGTTATCAAACACAAGATCGGATTGTTGAACTGGCCGAGGAGCTTGGCAACGAATCCAAAGCCTGCCGGATCATGGGGCTTTCCCGTGACACCTTTAACCGCTACCAGAACGCTGTTGAAGCTGGCGGCATCGATGCCCTCGTCGATCGAAAGCGCCGCAAACCCAGTATCAAGAACCGCACAGACGAAACGACCGAGGCTGCTGTCGTGGCCTATGCCGTTGAGCAGCCAGCTCATGGGCAGGTCCGTGCCAGCAACGAACTGCGTAAGCGCGGGGTTTTTATTTCCCCCCAGCGGTGTACGATGCGTGTGGCTGCGTCACCAATCGGCTCGCTTTAGGGACAATGTAATGCCGTACCGGCTCCGGTGTCAGTTGCCAATCGAGTTCAGAAAAGGGTCTTTTGAGTGCCATGAAAAACACTTTACCACAACCAAAAAGAAAAATCTAGATTTTTTTAATTATTTCAGGCAGTTGTAAGGAATTGGATTTGTGTTGTATTTTCGGAGAGTTACGAAGATAACTCGACGATCAAATTACCCCGTGAATACATACCTTTTTTCATGCAAATACTGTTTTCAATGCCTATATAAGACCCATAATTCTCTGTAATTTTATACCCTGCTTTTGTATATAAACCTATTGCCTCTGGTTGGCCTTTCCCGGTTTCAAGAAGTGATATAGCAAAGTTTAACTCCTTAGCCCAAGACTCAAGTTCTGACAGAAGTTTAGAAGAAATTCCTTTTCTTCTATGTGATGGATCGACATACATTCGTTTGATTTCTATGGTGTCTTCATCAACTTTTTTGAAGCACCCACTGGAAACAGGAGTGTCATTTATGTAACAAATCAAAACTGTTTCATTTTTTTCAATCTTATTATGCTGATCATATTCGGCTTGTTTTATGCCATACCTACTAGGCCGACCTTACCCAATCCTTTAATTCATTGGAGTAACCTGCACGAAAATTAACTATCCTTTTTTAGCTCCTCCAGGAGTCCTTTCTCCTCTAAAAGTTGGACGACTCGTGTGGTCTCTCCGGCCCCCATAGTGCCTCCTAAGGAAATCGCTACAGCGCAGGCTTCAAGAATCTCTTCTGCTGTGGCACCCAATGATAATGCTTCCTCAGTTTGGAAAAGTATACAAGCTTTACAGCCGTGTACCAGGGCACCCACTGTTAAAAAATCCTCTGTAACCAATTGGGTTAGACAGGGTCTACAGGGTCAGTGGAATTACCATCTACCTCCATTCCACCCGCACAATCCTCCGAAGCCCCAGCAGACCGTGTAGGTTAGCGGGATCGAGGGTGGAGTAACCGGCAAGATAATCACAATCGTTGACAAACGGAAAAGAATTTTCGAATTAGATGAGCCTCCGGCAAGGGGGCTTTTTTTATGGATAAAGAAAAGGGGTGACGGTTGGCAGACCGGAGCACCCCAGAAAACCGGGTCGTATTATCGACCCCAACAAAGAATGGTCCGATGATACTTTCCGTTTGTGTAAAACTCAAGGATATTGATGAACAGGGACGCAATTTTTGTTGGCCAACACCTCGCGGATGCCCCAGGTGTGGTTCAACCCGAATATGGGGACACGGTTTCGTACTCGCCTATTTTGATGGATTTGCTTTTGGCGTATGGCTTCGAAGATACCGTTGCCCGGACTGTAATTGCATTATCAAAATGAAGCCCGAAGGTTATTTTAATCGTTTCCAGGTGCCGATTTTAACAATTTCCGATTGTTTGAAGCAACGCCTATCCAGCGGCAGATGGAACTCGAAGTTGTCTACATCCCGGCAGCGCCATTGGCTGGCCGCACTGAAACGAAAAGCCCTGGCCTGTTTCGGGATCGGAACCGATTTGCTTGCCGCCTTTTCCCTATTCCTGAATATGGGCCGGACACCTGTCAGTCGGACCATCTAATCCGGAGTTCTTTCCGTCATCGACAAACCTACCGAACAGTGCGCTCCCCGTACCGTGAGAAATGGTTTAAAGCTAGGGGAAACACAAAAAAGGAGGTTTGTATGACACAAGAAAAGGATGAGACCGTCGCTGTTTTCCGGTTCGGGGTCATTCACGAGTTTGTCGGCACGACGAACCTGACCAGAAGCGAGAAACGGCGACTGTTGAGGGAGAAGTGCGAGCGCAAATGGGTCATTCCCTATTCCAGCCGAACACGGATCAGCGAAAATACGATCTATCGCTGGATTCGACGTTACCAAAAAAGCAACGGCCGTATCGAATCGCTGTATCCCGGGAAAAGAGGCGATCAGGGTAGATCCCGAAACTTGGACGAAGAAACAGTCAACATCGTCCTTGCCACTAGACAAAGCCAGATGGCAACGCCAGTCCCGATGCTTTTGGAAAGTCTCAAACGCCAGACAATTGTTCCTGCAAGCTTTGGTCTTTCCACCCTCTATCGGCTGTTTCACCGACACGGGTTGATGGATCAATCCCCCAAACCGGAGGATCGAAGAAAGTACGAAGCCGAGCTGGTCAACGACATCTGGCAAAGCGATGTGATGCACGGACCCAAGGTGGTGGTCGATCAGAAAATGCGAAAAAGCTATTTGATCGCTTTTATCGACGATCATTCCCGATTGATCGTTTACGGCGGGTTCTACCTGTCGGAGAACCTGGCCAGTTTCATGGATGCTTTTGAAAAAGCACTTTCCAAACGAGGATTGCCGCGAAAACTGTACGTGGACAACGGCGCTGCCTATCGCAGCCGCAAACTCGAATTTACCTGTGCCTCACTGGCCATCGCCCTCATTCATGCAAGGCCGTACAAGCCCCAGGGCAAGGGCAAAATTGAGAGATTCTTCAAAACCGTTCGCGGTGGATTTTTACCTGCAGCCGATCTTTCCTCCCTGGAACGATTGAATCAGTCGTTTGCCCATTGGCTCGATACAGCCTATCACCAACGCATTCACAGCGCCACCGGCATGACGCCCTTTAACCGGTTCAGCAAAAACCTTGCCTGCATCCGAACGGCACCGAAGAACCTGAACGATCACTTTCGCACCGCCGTATACCGAACCGTCGCAAAGGATCGAACCGTCACACTCAACGGCAACCTGTTCGAAGCCCCGGTGGTATTGATCGGCAAGCGGGTGCTGATTTTGTATCACGAAAGCGAACCGAAAACGGCTGAGGTGTTTTTCAATCGGAAGTCCCACGGATTGTTGGTTCCCGTGGATCTGCATGTTAACTGCCGGGTAAAGCGGGACAAGAACATCAATACCCAACTCGAACCGGCCCACAAGACGGATTATCAGGGAGGCGGTCTATGGAAATGAATACGCCGTATCTGCCGTTCTTCGGTTTTGAGAAAGAGCCCTTCACGGCGGATATCGCGGTGACGGATATACTTGAAACGGATCAACTGGCGGCAGCGAAGAACCGTTTCGATTACAGTTTGGGGTTAGGGGCGATTTATCTGATCACCGGTGAGATCGGCTCCGGTAAATCCACAGCCATCCGTTATCTGGTAAACGGTCTGCATCCTTCCGAGTACAAGCTGGTCTACGTCACAGCCACGTCCGGTTCCATCCTGGAACTGTACCGCCTGATCATGGGAGAACTGGGAATGAAACCTGCCGGGACCTCCCGTGCGGCCATGACCGATGGAATCAAACGAGAAGTATTGGAATTGATCCACGGGAAAAAACAAAATGTCGTTCTGGTCATCGATGAAGCCTCTTTGCTCCGTCTGGAAGTCTTCGTGGAGCTGCATACGCTGTGTCAGTTCGAGATGGACTCAAAACCCTACCTGCCCATGGTACTGGCCGGACAAACTCATTTGATCGACAACCTGCGATATCCGGGTTGTCTTCCCCTGGCATCGCGGGTGGTGGCCAAAAGCCATTTCATCGGTTCCAAAAAAGAACAGATGCAAACCTATCTTCAGCATCATCTGACCATTGCCGGAATCGACCGGATGCTGTTCGAAGGTGATGCTATCACGGCCATCCACCAAGGATCGGGCGGCATCTTCAGGAAAGCCAACCACCTGGCTCGCGGTGCCCTGGTTGCCGCGGCAATGGGTCATGAAAAAACTGTCAACGCGGAACATGTGCGGCTTGCCGCATCCGAAATATTTTAGGAAAGGAGTCGATATGCCATCCCATCCGACCGCCGAAGATATCCGCCAAAAACTGGAGGCGCTTGTATTGGCCGCCATCTTAAATGTGCTCAACCGATTAACGGATGAGTTGTCTGTGGTAAGCCAGCAGAAAAAGATGAAATTTTAATCCGATTCGATACGGTTTGCCCGGTGAAACGGAGACAGGCTCTGCTGGGGAGCAACCTGTCAAGGGATAGCCGGGTGCAGGAGGCATTGAATAAAATGCCCAGAGGGGAGTAGCAAATCAGAAATGCTGCTCCCCTCATTTTATTCAAGCCTTCCTGCCCATGCCTTGAAAAACCCATAAGATTGGAGCGCGTAGCGCACCCTAATAGAGGTCCGACCAACGGTGGAAAGTCGTTGAAAACCGGTGGATATAAACAAAGTTCCAGTAAATTTGAAAACTTCGAAAACTCTTCAATTTAATCCGAAAATTGTCTTCCGTTGATTGCGGGAATCAACAACCGTCTTCTGCTGGGGCTTTCTTCATCACAACACCCACTCCAATACTGGTATGGAACCTGCTAATAATTTGGACATCCCGAATATTTATGCCAGCATGCTATTACCAACAGATAGCATAGCCATGTTGAATGCCCATAAGCAGCATACATTACGTAGCTGCGATATCCAATGGAAGGAGCAGGCGATGAAAGAGCTGATTACCCTTATTGCGAAGTCATTGGTAAACAGGCCCGAGCAGGTAGGTGTTGCGGAAGTGCCAGGCGACCATACTATTGTTTTGGAACTCACTGTGGCCAAAGAAGATTTAGGGAAGGTCATCGGCAAGCAAGGCAGAACAGCTATGGCTATGCGGACTATTTTAAGTGCGGTATCCTCCAAGATGAAAAAACGTGCTGTTCTTGAAATCATCGAATAAATTACACACCCGTATCAATCCTGCGTAAACAAAAAGGCACATACCAGATGTGCCGCATTGCGTTCATTTGAAAATATCTCTCATATTTACAAGTGCTAAGAGTCGACCAAGGATGTTGGCATGGGCAATGCTTTATACTCTGCTGAAGGTACACTAACTTTATTTCAGGTAAATTTCATGGGAAGGCGAGGCCCAATTGTGGGCCTCGTCTATTTGTGGGAATCGATTGGAGGTGTAGTAGGTCACCCTATGGTGTACTGCCTGTTCCGTGGCACCATTGATGCTCTGGCTGATCGGGAAGTTTTTGGTTACATGGCCATCTGATGGATCTGGACGACCAGATGAGATCCGGTTTGCCTGCGGCCTCCATCATCTGCCGCAAGCAGATGAATGTGATTTGATGTGACCGTACTATCGAGAATTACCAGGCCATATCGTTGATAACGGAAAGTTACGTTTCCGGATGGACACTGATTCAAAGGGATGATAGATTCCACCTACCATCCAACAGCCAACCGGCTCACATTGCCGAAACCGTTGCATGCAGTACAATGGGTCTAAGCAAAACGAAACACCAATACAACAATCAGCCAATGAGGTGACACCATGGCCGAAAATAGAACTCAGGATTACTTTGAAGACAATAGCGAAGGACATGTCGATACCCGTGAAGCCAACTTTGAGTGTGAAAACAAAGACCCTCACCTGGGATGTGATTTGGGAATTGATGTGATGGGTTGAACAAGATGAAACGTCTGAGGAAGGCCGTTTTGATGCTTATACGCAACCTCGCATACCGTCTCAATCGCAATAAGCTTTATTATCGGGCGGGTCTGAAAATGTCTGAATTGGGACCGATTAACGTTGTTCCTGACAAAATTTACTGCAGTGTCTACCGTTTCAGCATGAAAATGGTTGAAAAGAAGAAATGGCTCAGGACTGCGGAATGGTTAATTCATAGAATCCCCCTCAATGTCCGGTGTGAACTGGCTTAACGGCAGAGCTTCGAAAAGCAGGCAGTAAAAATTGAATTCGCTGACATGGCGGTTCACGGCAGAGCCTCTAACGGGGCTCTGCCTTTTTCGTGGTAACGTACTGACCATATTGGAAATGCATTACAAAGGCTCCCAGGGCTAAGAATGGAGCCAATACCCCCAGAAGCCTTTGATGAATTGCTCGGAGCCCCCATTGTTAAATATGGCCGTCGACTGGTCAAAACCAAGTCATGGCATTCTATGTTTGTTGAAGCCCGGCAATTTCATAATTCACTCTAAGGCATGAAATCGTTCTTATCAAGAGAAACGGGCTAAAAATTAACCTGCCTGCGCCGATTAACCACACTCGCAGGAAAACACCGGCGGGTAAATCATCGAAGCAGGCCAAATCTGATGGTTGACTGACCGCTTGACAATAGACTTAAAGCGTTATTTAATACTCATTAAACAATTTTCAGGGTATTATATGACACATAAATCGCTTGGAAAAGACGGATTGCCCCTGTCGTTGAGGCAGAAACTGGTCGAGGTGGGGCAACAGATCAAGCTGGCTCGCAAGCGGCGCGGGATGACCATGAAGGAAATGGCCGGGCGCATGTTCGTGACCCGCAAGACGATGGGCAGGCTCGAATCCGGCGACCCCGGGGTAAGTCTCGGCGTTCTGGCGGCAGCGCTTTTAGCCCTCGGGCTGGAAAACGACCTGGATCACCTGGCCAGCCCCGAATCCGATGCGGTGGGAAATCTTATCGACCGTCAAGGCCATGAAAAAAAACAGCGTATCCGCCCTGGCCGCGGCAAAGTCGATCTGGATTTCTGATTGTGGGATAATCAATCATGGCAAATGAAAACAGCGCTTATGTGTTTATCCATCTGGGCGGCCAGTGGGTGCCCTGTGGCTACTTGACCATCATCGAAGACCGCCGGGAAGTTCACGCCACGTTCCAGTACGGCAAAAGATACCTGCAGCGCCGGGATGCCATCGCCATTGACCCGGTCCAGCTTCCCTTAGGAGAGAATCTCTTCCGGTCCAGGCCCGCCTCACCACTTTTCGGAGCGATTCGTGATACGGCCCCCGATGGGTGGGGGCGGCACCTGCTTGCCAGGGCAGCCGAGCCTCAGTCACCAGGCGAATTCCAATACCTCACGGCCCTGCCGGTCGAAGACAGAACCGGTGCGCTTGGCTTCGGACGCTCCCTGGAGGAAGGCCCCGCGCCCATCAATCCGGGATGGCCCAACTATCCGCCCCAGGGCGCGACACTCGATCTGGGCGACATGATCGCTGCGGTGGACCGGATTGACAAGGGGGAGAATCTTCCGCCCCGGCATCGCCGTTTTCTATTGCGGGGATCTTCATTGGGGGGCGCTCAACCCAAAGCGCCGACCGTGCATCAAGGCCGCCGATGGATCGCCAAATTCGGACGGGAGCGTGAAGCGTGGAACACCTGCCGGATCGAACACGCCACGCTTCGGCTTGCCGCACGCTGCGGTATCGATGTGCCGAATTCCAAAACCCTGATGGTGGGAAATCGGGACGTGTTTCTGATCGAGCGGTTTGATCGTGACTCGGCCGGCAATCCGATCCCCTTCATCTCGGCTGCAACCTTGTTGGCAACCGACGATCTCGCCACTGGCAGTTACCAGGAAATCGCCGCTCAGATGCGAAAACACATTGCCGCCCCAGCCGTCCAGGACGATCTGAGGCAGTTTTTCATGCGGATGGTGTTCAACATCCTGTGTAACAACGCCGATGACCATATACGCAATCACGGATTCATTTATCTGCCCGGCCTCGGGTGGCGACTGTCCCCGGCTTATGATGTCGTTCCTCAGCCCGACATGGGGCCGAAAATGCCGCGCAATTTGACGCTCGGCGTGGGCAAGGATGGCAGCCGGCTGGCGACCCTGGAAAACGCTTTGTCCGTCAGTCCGGTCTTTGGCCTTGCAACGGCGGACGGCCGGCAGGTGATTGAACGCTTGAAAGAAGTGTTCCTTTCCGGGTGGGAGGAGGTTTATCTGCGCTGGGGCGTGCCTGAAGAAAACTTTCCCTTTATAAAAGAGGCTTTCGTCAACCATTTGAGATGACGCGTCCAATTCCCGCCCCACGATGGCAAGCGGACGGGAATGTTTCTAAACCTTCTGAAAAGACATCACCCAATCAGGAATACCCCCATGTCGGCTTTCAGAACAACCAAGTTCGGTCTATGGAATAAAATTTATGATGATAATATCCAATGAAGGAAGGAGAAATGAAGACACTTATTGCTATGGTTACAAGCTGTTTTCTTTTGATATTTCCTGCTTTCGCATATGAATTTGGGCCGGATTCTGATAAAATTACCAACCCATATATGAAAATACCAATTGGTAACTGGAGCTTTAGACAAGGTGTCGGCGATATTTGGGAAGGCCGGGTTATTTATAGGATGGCGGTCGGCAAGGAAGTGGTCAGCGGTGCCAAAATCGGCACGCAGACCTATAACAACGTCAATTCCTGAAAATTCATTTTGTCATCACAGATGATGGTGGCGACAATGAAAACGAATTTTTCATAATGTCATTTGCTCAAGATACGGTATTGTCCGTTCATATGACGCAACAGACCCATCAAATGTGGTTGATTTGAGAGACTATGGAGCAGAAAAAATAAACAATAAGGTCGTTGTGATCCCATTGGGTGATTAATCAGTCTGGACGGGGTTACTGCGTATTTCCCCGCAACGTGCCCCCCCATTCCGCTGATTGCGACCACGTTTTCAGCAAGGTTTCCATTCCGCACAACAATCTGGGATTCCTACCCCGCCATGCCGGTGTCGCGCCGTTTCCCGTGCAGACCATTCCACCTCGACGACGTTCGGCACCGCGTCGCCTACCTCGGTTCGATCAATTACCATCTGTTGGGCACTCCCCAATTCGCCCGTGAATGGCTACCGGGAGGATTGAGTCTGGAAAACATCGGCCAGGCGCCGATATTGGTATACAACCGTAAGGATGCCAGCCATAAAAGGCTGATCGAGATCGTGCTGGGTCAATGTCCGGAGCAACTGACGGTCCATTACTTCCCGGCGGTGGAACGCTTTACCGATTTTATCGTTTCAGGCCTGGCCTGCGGCATGTGCGACATCACGGCCGACGAAGCGTTGACAGAAGGCACCCTCATCGACCTCGCGCCGCCTCATTACGTCAAGCTGAAGCTCTACTGGCACAGCTGGAATCTCAAGTCCTCACGCCTGGAGCGGTTTTCCGCCATGCTGATAGAAAAAACGCGCGAGATTTTACTGGATTGGTTTTTTACATCGTGACGTGACATGACTGCCGAAGTAACCCATTGAAGCCTCAAAACCTTCGCGATCCAACGGTTATGCACGATCGGCCTTGCCGAACTCCGGATAAAAACGCGACAGATAGGCAAAACAGGCGGAGATGGCATGCTCGGGACTCAGTCTGCCCGGAGCGATGAGATATTGGACCCAGAAACCGTCAATCATCCCGGTAAGCGCCACAGCAATGGCACCCATATCCATGCCGCTTCCCCCCGCAAGAGGCGGCCCGATTTCACCCAGGACGGCGGCGACGCCATTCTCAAAAGCCTTGTCCATGGCCGTGCACAAATCCAGGTAGGTCTGCCTGTTGGCCGCTTCGCCCCAGAAGGCCAGCCAGACGGCGACTTTCTCAAAATCGGCCACCGGCGGAAGCAGCAGCACCCGGATAAAACGTTTCAGCCGACGAACCGGGGGCACGTGCTGATCGGACAGTGCATCCTTCCAGGCACGTTCGTGTTCCCGGTAAACCGTCTGAAACGTTTCCAGCAGCAACTGATCCTTGGTTTTGAAATGAAAATTGCATATTCCCCGCGATAGCCCGGCCTGTTTGGCCACTTTGGGGAGGGTCACGCGCGAAAGCCCCTCTGCGGCAATTATCGCGATGGTGGTACGGATCAGTTTCCTGCGGGTCGCTTTTTTCTGCTCGACCCGCGTCAGGCGGGTTCGTTTTTCATTGCCGGCCATGGCTTCTCCCGTCAAAACACCTTGTCTATGGATGGCATGCACATTGGTTTTGTCTTGACACATACCACTGAACGGACGTATAACCAACACATATTGACTGAACTTTCGTATAGCCAAAGATGAGGATCAAATGACATTTCAAAGAATCATCAGCGATCAACAGCTGGAAGAACTCATGCAACGGGAAGCGGCCCGATTCGAAAAGCGCACGCCGGGATCGAAAGCGGCTTTCCGCCAAGCCGGAGAAGTTCTGCTCAACGGCGTTCCCATGCCCTGGATGGGCGACTGGGGGACCGCCTACCCTCTTTTCATTGACCATGCATCGGAAAACCGCATAAAAGACGTGGACGGCAACACCTATATCGACTTCTGCCTCGGGGACACGGGTGCCATGTTCGGCCACTCCCCGGCACCGACGGCGGAGGCGGTCACCCGGCAGATACATCGGGGAATCACCACCATGCTGCCCACGAAAGACGCCGTGTGGGTGGGGCGTGAACTCAAATCCCGCTTCGGCCTGCCTTACTGGCAGGTGGCCATGACCGCCACCGAGGCCAACCGATACGTGATCCGCATCTGCCGGACCCTGACCCACAGACCCAAAATCCTGGTTTTCAACGAATGCTACCATGGCAGCATCGACGAAGCCCTGGTTCACTTTGGGCCGGACGGCCGCCTGGCTCTCCGTTCGGAATACGACATCAATCCGGGCATCCCCAAGGAAGCCCTGACCCGCGTCGTGGAGTTCAATGATCCCGATGCCCTCGAGGAGGCCCTTGCACACGAAGATGTCGCCTGTGTTCTGGCCGAGCCGGTCATGACCAACTGCGGGATGGTTTTACCCGCTCCGGGCTACCATGCAAAACTGCGTGAGCTGTGCACCCGCACCGGTACCTATCTGATCATTGACGAGACCCATACATTGTCCTCGGGACCCGGCGGGTATACGGCCGCCCACGGACTTGAACCCGATTTCGTCACCTTGGGCAAATGCATTGCAGGAGGCGTCCCGGTGGCGGTTTATGGCTTCACCGCTGCCATTTCCGAAAAAATCAATGCCTCATTCGGGCACAAGGGTCTGTCCGATCCTATGGGCATCGGCGGAACGCTTTCAGGCAACGCCCTTGCGATAAATGCCCTGCGGGCCACCCTGAAGCACGCCGCCACACAAACGGCTTTTGAAAAAATGATTGCCGGTGCCAACCGCATGGCAGACGGCCTGGAGGCCTCAATCGAAAAGTACGATCTGCCCTGGAGTGTCACCCGCTGCGGGGCCCGTGCCGAGCTCCAGTTCGTGCCCCGGCTGCCCACCTGCGGAAGCGAGGCCAAAGCCGCGTTCGACTGGCCCATGATTTACTACACCCATCTTTTCCTGGCCAACCGGGGGCTCCTTATTACCCCCTTCCACAACATGATGCTGGTTCCGCCCATGGCCACAGAAGAGGATATCGATTGTCTGGTGAAGGGGTGGGATGCCTGTATGCAGGAACTGTCGGTACTTTCCGGCAGGAATCGTTCTCATTGAGAAAAAAAATCAATCCAACAACGGGGAGTTCTTCGTGAAGGTAAACACCAAACGCTTTAAAGGACGCGTGGCCCTTGTCACCGGCTGCGGCAGTGAAACGGGCATCGGCTTTGCGACCGCCCGACTGCTGTTCGCCTGCGGTGCAGGTGTGGCCATCACCGCCACCACCGACCGCATCAACCAGCGGCAGGCTGCCATTGAACCGGCCAACCAGCGGGTCCGGGCCTACGTGGCCGACCTCACCGACCGTTCTCAGGTCGAACGTCTGGTCGAACGCATTCGGTCTCGCTTTGGGCGTCTGGATATCCTGGTGAACAACGCCGGCATGGCCCAGGTCGGCGATCCCGAGACGATTGCAGAAATAAGTGGCCTGAGCCCGGCAGACTGGGACAAGACTATCGATCGCAACCTGAACACCTGTTTCAACGTCACCCATAGCGCGCTGCCGGGGATGATCAAACACAACTACGGCCGTATCGTCAATGTCGCTTCGGTCACCGGCCCCCTGGTCAGCAATCCCGGTGAAGGGGCCTACGGCGCAGCAAAGGCTGCCATGGTGGGAATGAGCCGGGCGCTGGCCATCGAGGTTGCCGGCTGCGGAATAACGGTCAACAGCGTCGCGCCAGGATGGATCGCTACGGAATCGTCCACGGAAAAGGAGAAAATCGCCGCCGAAAATACGCCCATGCGACGCGCCGGCACACCGGATGAAGTAGCCGATTTGATCGCCTTTCTGGCCTCAGACGAAGCCACCTACATTACCGGCCAGATGTTCGTAATCGACGGCGGCAACACGATCCAGGAGTACAAGGGCCCCAGTGACAAGTACTATTGAAGAGGAAAATGCTATGGAAACTCCGGCATATCAAGGGAAGGTCGTCCTGATTACTGGTGGCGGCGGCGGTGTCGGCGCGGCCACGGCAACGCGTTTTCTGTCTGAAGGGGCACACGTCATGCTCACGGACATCAATGTCCGGGGGCTTGAAGAAACCCGCAAACGATTATCGGCCCGTGAAGGGACAACCGGCACCATAGCGACTTTGGTCAGCGACGTAACCCGAGTGTCTGACTGCGAAAAATCGGTTACACGAACCGTCCAGCAGTTCGGCCGCCTGGATGTGCTGGTCAACACCGCAGGGGTGTGGGTGGAGGGAGACAGCCACCTGAGTACTGAAAAAGAGTGGGACCGGGTGATGGATGTCAACCTCAAGGGCACGTATTTCATGTGTTCCCGTGCAATTCCGGAACTCAAGAAAACGACCGGCTGCATCGTCAATCTGAGCTCCGATGCCGGCGTGCTCGGTGACAAGGGGGCAGCCATCTACTGTGCCAGCAAGGGCGGGGTGAATTTGCTGACCAAAGCCCTGGCCATTGAACTGGCCCCCGATCAGGTGCGCGTCAATGCCGTCTGCCCTTCCGACATTATGTCTCCCATGCTGCAATACCAGGCAGATACGTATGGCGGCGGGGACCCCGAAGGATATTTCAAGGATCTTCTCGCGCGGTACCCCCAGGGAGAAAAAGCCCGTTTCATCATCCCTGAAGAGGTGGCCTCCCTGATCCTCTACCTGGCTTCTGATCAGGCTCGCCCCATAACCGGTGCGACCCTTTCCATCGACTACGGCTCCACCGCAAGATTATAGTTGCCGGCAGTAAAGGAGCCGCACGGGGCCGCATCCTGTTTTTCAGTTTTCAAGCATCCTCAAAAAGGGCACAGACGACGCTGATGGTGTTTCGGCTGATGCCGTCGCATGCGATGTTAATCGTCGCGGATGCTATTTGCTGCAGACCTCGCCGTTGGAATATCACTCCTGGACGATGTCTTTCATTGGCACCTCGTGAACATCTGCCGCCCCCCAACCAGGAATACGGTAACGGTCCCGAAAAATTTATTATTCTCTTTTTCTGCAAGGCCGGCTGCTCGGCAACAAGTCCGCCAAGATCACACGGACTGTCAACGCTTTGTGATTCTTGACAATTTGAACAATCAAAGATATATTCCGCTTATACCCTCCGTTTTCTTTGCATGGCAACACTCAGCAACGATTCAATAAAATCTCCATCAGCACCATGGTGGCTGGCAGGATAAATTTATGAAAAACCAAAGGAGGAGATCATGTTCAGAAAATTGACCGCTGTCATTTTCTCATCGGTTTTCCTGATTGGCGCCTGGAACTTTCCGGCATTGGCAAAATCCAAAAATGCCCGCAAGAACACGCCGGTTTACTACCTGTCCATAGGGACGTCCCTTGCGGCCGGCGTACAGGCCGACCCACTGACAGGAGAGAGCATCATATCCGATGTCAGCTACCCGAGTGAACTGGCCGGCATCCTCCGGCGGGAAATGGACCTCGCCAAAATTCGCCACGTCAATCTGGGTTGTCCCGGAGAGACCGCCGGGACCCTCATATACGGCGGGCGTTGTGATTACCCGCAAGGATCACAGCTTGACCAGGCAGTAAGGTTCCTTCATGCCCATGGCAAGTTCACGGGTCTGATCACCATCGATATCGGGGCGAACGATGTGCTGCAGTGTGTGGATGGAGCCGTTGTTGATCCAGTATGCCTGCAGGACACCCTGGACCAGTTGTCGCTGGATTTGGCCCATATCATCGAAACACTGCGTGATGCGGCCCCCGGGGTACCGATTGTGGGGATGAATTATTACAATCCGCTCCTGGCCGCTTTCTTCGTGGATCCGGAATTCGCCGAATCCACCATAGGGTTTCAGCTGGCTGTTAATCTGACACTGGAGGCCGTTTATGCCGCCTACGGCATACCGGTCGCCGATGTGGCCGGCGCTTTCATGTCTTATGATCTGGATACCGATCTATCCGGTCCTGGCGGTTCGCCCAATGGAATCCCGGACAGCGTGGATCTGGTTTGTGCGTGGACGTGGATGTGCGCATTCCAGAATATTCATGCCAACGACATCGGATACGCTGTTATTGCCGAGGAATTCCAGGAGGTCCTGCCGGACATCCCCATGCGGACACCGCCACGAAAACGATTCAGGAAACAATGCCGCAGGTGACCCCGCGATCGCCCGCGATGGACGTTGGGTCTAAAAAACCGAGACCATTTTCCTGAAGAAAAGGTCGGTTCGGATTTCACGACCCGCCCCCATCAGGCGCCAAAGGGCGGTACCGGTACAAAATTTTGTCAGCGTCGAGACAAAATTTGGCAATTTTTTATACTTTGCTTCAAAATGAGGGCCGCAACGGAGGACACCCGGGGCGGACGGGGCGGACCTGCCGGATGGGCTTTTTAATGAAAGGAACCGGGCCTGCTTGCGCAGGCCCGGTTCAAAGGGTATCGGGCACACCACGACAGGAGATCGGTTCGCCCATCGCCGCCACAGCACGTCAACCCGAATGCATCGTTTCCGCGCGGACGCGATCGAAAAAAATGGCGGCCAGCACCCGTTAATTGGCATCAATGACGCGGAGACATTCGGTCACATCCGCATAATTTGCCGGGTAGGTCCATTTATAGACCTTTGATGCGACCATGGCCTCATGGGAAAAGTTCAAGAGGATCAGCGCCTTGGCGACTTTTTTGGCCAGTTTTCGATCCGTTATGGAACACGCTGCAACGGGCCACTCGGGGTAGAGGCGGGTGCTGTGGACAAAGGGATAGCTGTCTTTTATCTGGTTGATGATCCTGAAATCACTCATCTTGATCTTGCCCTCGGCCTCCATGCGCTCCAGGGTGTCCGACCGGACGGTTCCCACGTCTGCCTTCCTGTTTTTTACAGCAAGCACAACATTGTCATGGGTCCCGCCCTGAAGGAAGGCGGTACAATCTTTTTTCGGGTCCACCCCCGATTCAAGAAGGAGCCTCCAGGCCATTTGGGCGCCGCCAAAAGACGAGTATTTGACACACATCAGTTTCTTGCCCTTAATATCCTGAATATTCCGGATCGAACTGCCGCTTCGGGAGAACAACACGCCGCCGAACTCTTCCAGGGCGGTGCCTTTTTTACGGTTGATCATGGTGCAGACGGCTTTGAGGTTGTATTTTTTCTCGAACCGGGCATAAAACGCGGAATTGGCCAGTAGAAAATGAATCTCCCCATTTTTCAGCGCGGGCTCTATTTCCACGAACTTCAGCGGCACCAGCTGGCAGTTGACAGACAGTTTTTTGGACAGGTAGTCGGCGGTGGGTCCCCATTGCTCAAAGGCCTTGGGCACCCCCCGCTTGGCAAGCACGCCAAATCTGATTTCCTGCTGGGCATAAAGGGATGTCACGCCGGCCAGAAAAACTGCCAGTGCCAGCAACATGATTAGGGGAATTCGCTTTACCATAACTGGGACCTCCGTTCTGTTTCGGGCCGATGCCCGTTCATGATGATTACCCGATCGATCAGATGCCCAAGCGGACCATTGTGTTGGATCCACGAGGCATGATTCGCTTTTTTTAAAGCGATCCAGCCCGTAATGGCCCGACAGGCAGCCACAATTCTTAAGCAATTGTTGTACCAATAAATGAAAGCGGGGAACGATGAGAGAGCATCTCATGAATGACATGGCCCACATGACCTACGGGATTTACGTCCTGACCACCCGGTTTGAGGAGGCCATCAACGGCATGATCGCTTCCTGGGTCAGCCAGGTGTCGTTTGATCCGCCGTTAATCATGGCGGCCGTCCACCCCAACCGCTATTCCCACGAACTGCTGGAAAAAAGCGGCCGGTTTGCCCTGCACATTCTCGCCCGGGAGCAAAAGGGTCTTCTGGGTCGCTTCAAGGGACCGGATCCCGTGGAAAAATTCAAGTCCATCGCCTGGAGCGATGGCGTAACCGGTTGTCCGATCCTGTCCGATTGCATTGGCTGCCTGGAATGCCGCATCGTCCGACACCTGGCGCCCGGCAACCATTCCCTGTTTATTGGAGAGGTGGTGGCCGCGGTTTTCAATGGGAAGAGGGGTCCCCTGACCACGCTGGATTACGAGGGGTGTTACACGGGCAGGGTATAGCGGGTTGCGGGTTGCGGACCAAGGATGGGCTGGTATTTATCCGTCAGGAAAAAAAGGGCGGATAGCATTGGCCCTGTCAACCGGTCCCGTGACCCATCCAATTCACCCGACCAGGGTCACCGCATCTGGCAGCCCTGATGGGGATGGATTGTTCAGACATGGCCCGCGCGCCCACATCAACCGGCATCCGGCCATCTCCCGGCAATTGCAGCAGCAGGCCACGCCCGCGAAAAACAGGTGATCGTTCCAAATGCGGTTAAGCGGTGGCCCCGGCCAATCAGCTACAGCCGAACCTCCACCTTCCCCTTCAGGTATGCCTTGACGGCGGCGATGGGCACTTCGCGCCGGTGAAAGATGCCGGCGGCCAGTGCGGATTCGGCATCGGTCCGTTCGAACACCTCGGCAAAATGGGCCTCGCACCCGGCACCGCTGGAAGCGATCACAGGGATGCTGACCGCCCCTTTCACGGCGTTGATCAGTTCAATGTCAAAGCCTGTGTTGGTACCGTCACGGTCGATGCAATTGAGCAGGATCTCACCGGCGCCCAGTTCCTCACAGGTTCGTGCCAGCGTCACGGCATCCATATCCCGCCCTTCCCGCCCCCCTTTCACAGTGCACTGAAACCAGCAATATCGCTGCCCCCCGGGCCCGGGGATGGTCGTTTCGACGGTGGGATGCGTGGTCTGGTCCGGCGAATCGACATACACGCGCCGGGGATCGATGGAAATAACGACGGCCTGATTGCCGTACACGCAGGAGATCTGTTCGATGGCGCTCTGACCGGTCTTTTGGCCACCTCTCAGGTACGCTTCGGCAATGGTCACCGCATCGCTGCCGACGGAGATCTTGTCCGCTCCGGATCGGAAGTAGGCGGCGGCCACCTCCAGTGCCGTGTAGGTCCGGCCGTTTTTGTCGGTAAAATCCCGGATGCCGCCGCCGATGGTCAGCGGTACGAAAACGTTCCTGGACGTTTCTTCCAGCACCCGCATCATGGGCATGTCCTCCAATGGAAAATCCCGGAACCCGGTGATATTGAGGAAGGTCACCTCGTCGGCGCCCTCTTCAAAGTAGCGACCGGCCAACTCAACGGGCTTGCCCAGGTTGCGTACGTTGCCCCCCTCCCGGACATCGTACTGGTCCCCCTTGGTGACCACCAGATCCCCCTGTTCGTTGGCACGAACATCCAGGCAGGCGATGATGCGCTTGGCCAGGCGGGTTTGCGACGGGCTTTTGCCGGGAATGGCAAGCTCCCGATCCTTGCGGATGAAATTTTCCAGCAACGTCAATCCGGAAGCGCCACTTTTCTCGGGATGAAACTGGGTCCCCTGCAGGTTTCCCTTCTGGACGGCGCTCACAAACGGGTACCCGTAATCGGTGGTGGTGAGCACCACACCCGGATCATCGGCCACCACGTGATACGAGTGGACAAAGTAGAATTTCTCGTCACCGTCCAAACCGAAAAACAGGTCGGTGGGCTGCTTGACGCTGATGCCGTTCCAGCCGATATGCGGCACAGCCCGATCAACGTCGAAGCGTTTCACCCGGCCGGGGAAAAAACCCAGCCCCTTCTCTCCGGGAGATTCCTCACTGCCCTCGAACAGCGCCTGCATGCCCACGCAGATGCCGAGAAACGGCCGTCCGGACTTCAAAAATGCCAGCAAGGGGTCGACAAATCGCTTGTGCCGCAAAATCTGCATCATGCTGCCGAAGTTGCCAACACCTGGAAAAAGCAGCTTTTCTGCGTTCAGGATGTCCCGCCCGGTTCCGGCGACCACGACCCGTTCGCCCAGCTTTTCGACGGCGTTAATCACACTGCGCACATTTCCAGCCCCATAGTCCAGCAGGGTAATCATTGCATTCCTCTTCGGTTAATGGGTTTCTTGGACAAGGCCAGCACCATTACACGACAAATGGCCGCCAGACAATAGATTTTTCCAATTCACCACCGTCCGGAGCGCCGCAGAAAGGGGCACGAAAAGACAAGGCCGTTTCCGCATGGATTTATTCCGGCGGTTCGATCCTGTACGAATGGGTTATCCGGGCATTGATCGAGGCCATGGCGCCGCAGTATTTTTTCTCCGACAAGTCGATTGCCTGTCTCACGCCGGCAGGGCTGATATCCGTTCCATGAATCACGTAAGTGATGTCGATAGCGGTGTAGCGCCTCGGGTATTCATCGCTGCGCTCCCCGGAGATATCGACCTCGAAACCGTTAACCTTCTGACGTTTTTTCTTTAAGATCGTCATTACGTCGACGGCCGTGCAGCCGGCAATGCCCATGAGCATAAGCGCCATGGGACTGGCGCCGCCACCGCTTTCCGGTGTGTCGATCACCACCGACGGCCCCTTGCCCGCCCGGGCCACGAATTGCAGATTATCGATCCATTTCACTTGGGCCTGAATGGTCATGCAACGTCTCCTTTTTAAGTCCGAAGTGCCTTTTACCCGGGCCGCAACGGTTCGTTTTTTCCTGCCGAGAAAACAGCGGTTCAAATGACGGTTTTGATTTTTCTTTTGAAATGGGAGGATAAATAGGGGTTAATCCACCGCGAAAACATCCACGGTTTCGATTTTCCCCTTGACCGCATGCCGTCCCATCGGTTTCAGCCGCGCATTCGATTCGATCAGCCGTTTGCGGGTCTCCCCGCTGATCAGGATTTCCGTCTCCAGTTTCTTGTTGAGGTCCTGGAGCCTTGAGGCCAGGTTGACGGTATCGCCAAGCATGCTGTAGGTCTTGCGCTTCGAACTGCCCACGTTGCCGGCCAGAACATGCCCACTGTGAATCCCGATACCGTGACGAATCTCCGGTTCTCCCCTGCCCCGGCGTTCCGCATTGAGTGACCGAAGCGCTGCACGCATGGCACATGCGGCAGATACGGCATGGTCGGGATGGCGGTCGTCGGATTCGGGCGCGCCGAATACGGCCTCAATTTCGTCACCGATGAACTGGAGCACCACGCCGCCATGTTTGCTGATGACCCCCTCCATCTCGGTAAAATAGCGATTCATCAGTTCAACGACCGAATGCGGGCTCCGCTGTTCCGCAAACCCGGTAAAATTGCGCATATCGCAGAACAGGATGGTCACATCGACCATTTCCCCTGACGGGGCGATGGCGTCGTTGAGGATTTTACGGCTGATTTCAGGAGAGACATACTGGTCGAAGCTGGATCGGCAGAAATCCCTTTCCTGCAGGCCCACCATCATCTGGTTGGTTTTTTCGGCCACCCGGGCAAATTCGTCACTGGAAAGGATCGGCACCTGTTTTTCGAGATTGCCCCGGCTGATTTCGTCCATGGCAGCCAGCTGGGCATCCAGGATTTCGGTCAGGTTGGCGGCGTAGCGGCGGACGATGACAAGGGAAATCCCCAGCAGAACAAACAGGGCGAATGCGATCTCCTTGAAGATTCCCCAGTAAATGTCGGGGCGGGAAAGATCCTGGCCGATCAGGTAGTAAACATCCAGGAGGACCATCAGTAAAATGGAAAGGGCCATCATTCCCACCACCGTTACGATCAGGACAAAAATCTTCTTGCTTACCGTCAGCAGCTTTCCCGAGGGCAGTGAAAAGGTTTTCTGCCCCTTGAGTTGATTGACAATGCGGCGTTCGACGGAAAGGTAGCCGAGCATGCCGCTGAACATCCCGAAGGCCAGGCAGGCGGCCAACACCTTGATACCGGTCGATGCGTATGGGATGAAGAAAACGTAATAGATAAAAACCATCACGATTCCGGCTGCGGTCCAGGCCGTGAGATCGGCTGCAAATGCCAGCCACGGTTGACGGAATACCCGCTGGAGCGACGGTGTGGCCTCCGACAGCAGGGCATCCGACCGGTGGAAAAACCAAAGTCGTACCGGCAGTACGGCAAGAATGGGTCCGTATGAGATCAATACGGCCTTTGTATACCCGAGGCCGTCCAAAAACGGTCAGACCTGCGCGCCGTAAACAACCAGAACGGCGGTAAATGTGAGGTATATCGAAATCAGTTCCCGCATGTTGATGTCTGTCCCGTGGTACAGGTTGATGGAAAAGGATACCCGGGCGGCGTTGCACCCTGCCGGCGGGCTGAACGGTGTAAACCGGTCCTGCGATCGTGCTCTCGCCCATGGTCGAACACACATGGGACCGTCATGCCATCACCGGCATGCCTGTCCCGTGCCCCCGGGGTGCACCGGGTGGCCGTTGGCGCTCTTCTCACCGCCCGGCCGCCGTGGCGTCGGACGACACACGGACAATCGCTCCCTCCTTGACGGTCATGCGGCAAGGATTGCCGCCCATGCGGTAAGCCAGTTCAGCCGGTTCATCGACATTCCAGACGACAAAATCGGCCTGTTTGCCGACCTCGAGGGTTCCCCGGTCCCGGAGGCCCAGGGCACGGGCAGCGTGGCGGGTAAAGCCGGCCAGGGACTCGGCCGGTGTAAGGCCAAAACAGACACAGCCCATATTCATCATGAGCAATGGTGACGTGGTGGGACTGGTGCCGGGGTTGCAATCCGTGGCAAGGGCCATGGCGACGCCTTGCCGGCGCAGCAGGTCCACCGGCGGCGTCCGGGTCTCCTTGAGAAAATAAAAAGCACCGGGCAACAGCACCGCCACGGTGCCGGCCGCGGCCATGGCCTTTGCGCCGGCCGCGTCTAAATACTCAAGGTGGTCTGCGCTCAGGGCACCGAAACGGGCAGCCATGGCGGCCCCCTTGCTGTCACTGAGTTGTTCGGCATGCAGTTTAACCCCGAGGTTGAGCCGTCGGGCCGCGGACAGGACCCGTTCGGTCTGGGCCGGGGTGAAAGCAATCCGCTCGCAGAAGACATCCACCGCCTGGGCCAGGCCATCGGCGGCCACAGCAGGCATCATCTCGTCAACCACCAGATCGATATAGGCATCCGGCCGCCCCGTGTATTCCGGCGGAAGGGCATGGGCACCCAGAAAAGTCGCCGTAACGGAAGTCGGGAATGCCTGGTCCAGTCGCCGGGCCACCCGGAGCATCTTCAATTCGGTTGGCGTATTCAGGCCGTAGCCCGACTTGATCTCCACGGTGGTGACGCCTTCCGCCTGCATGGCCGCCAACCGCAGGGCGGACTGATCGAAGAGGTCCGCCTCCGAAGCGTTTCGCACCGCATTGACCGTGCTGAGAATACCGCCGCCGGCACGGGCGATTTCTTCATAGGAGGCACCGTTCAGCCGCATTTCAAATTCCCCGGCCCGGCTGCCGGCATAAACGAGGTGAGTGTGGCAGTCGATCAGCCCGGGCGTGACGCAGGCACCTTCAAGGTGGTGCACCGCCCGGGCTTTCGCCGCCGCATCCGCGGGAAGCCTGGCCTGTGGCCCCAGCCAGACGATGCGCCCGGCGTCCACGGCCATGGCACTGTCGGCCATCAAACCGTATGGGGTATGGCCGGCCATGGTGGCCAGCCGCATATCCAGCCACAGGGAGTCAACGGTTTCGGGAAAAACGGGAAAGTTCATCGCAGGCCTCGGGACAACGGCGTTCAGGTTGCCCTAAAATACATATAACTCATTGTAATTTTTATATTGTCAAGTTCAGCCAGGACACTATGTATGTTTTTGGCCAATACGAGTCAAGCCCTTTTCACCACCAGACGACATGGAACGGCAGGCCACGACGACCGGTGTCGGTCGGCCGGACCCCATCGGCGTCAAGCCCGCTTGCCGGATCGGGGGTGACTTCTCAGCAACACGTAAGTGGCCCCGGTTCCCCCGTCACAGGCTCTGGCGCTGGTAAAGGCAATGACCCAGCGTTTCCAGTGTCCCCGTGTCAGCCAATCGAAGAGGTTTCGCTTGAGTACCGGCGGACCCGGAGAGCAGCGCCCCCGGCCATGAACGACCAGCACGGCCCGCCGTCCCAATGCCACCGAGCGTTTCATGAACCGATCAAAGTCCGCCCTGGCGGTTTCGACCCCCATGCCGTGCAGATCCACATGGCCCTGGATGGAAAAATGCCCGCCATGCAACCGGCGAAACACCTCGGGGGCAACCCACGAACAGGCGCCTTGCACATATTCAGCGGTATGGGTAAGCACAAAGCCCTCACCGGTCTCCACGAGCAGCTTGAGCCGACGTTTCGCGTCGGCATCGGGATCTTCAGCGGGAAGCGTCGGCGCTTTGGCTGCCGGCACCCGGGGTGCGGTCCGTCCCCTTCGGTCCAGGGGCGCGACATCGGCCATGGCAGCTTTGAACATGGCCTTTTCTTCAGCGGGGGTCAGCGGCCGTGATGGCGGTTCGGGGAGATGGACTTGGGGCAGGCGAACCTTCATCAGGTCCAGGCGCTTGCCCAGGGAGGCAAAAGGTCGGTTTCCGATGGATGCAGGGCGTGGTTTCATGGCACCTCCCGCATGAGAAGAACCGCAAACGGCCGCAAGTCAGGGAACGCCCGGTCAACCTCTGCCGGGCTGCCGGAAATGGCTGCGAAAGATATCCCTTTTCGCCTCGCCGCGTCGATAGCGAAAATAGTCTTTCAGGATCTGACCGTGGTCGAAAGCCAGGGGTGCAGGCAGACGGCCGACGGTGAATACGCCGGCATCTTTGGCATCGTCCGCGGCCACCGGCCGGCCGTCGGCCGATGCCACAAACACCGTGGTAATCGTGTGGTGCCTCGGGTCCCGATCCGGGTTCGAATAAACGTATAAAAGATCCTCGAGCCGGACCGCAAGCCCCGTCTCCTCTCGTGCCTCACGGACAGCGCAGGCCTCCACGGTTTCCCCCCAGTCCAGAAAACCGCCGGGGATGGCCCACCCGAAAGGCGGATTCTTTCGCTGAATAAGAACGATGCCGCCTTCCACCTCGATAATGATGTCCACCGTGGACAAGGGGTTCCGGTAAGGTTCGGCCATGCTACAATTCCGGCGCACCGGATGGCACCAGGCAGACAAAAGTCAGCCGGTCGTCACCGGAATTCCTGATCTGGTGTTCCTCATTGCCGGGTATAAAGGCCACACTGCCCGGCGTCACCGGAACCCAGCTGCCATTTTGCCACAATTCCCCCTGACCGGCATGGAAAAAAATCTCATGTTCCCAGTCATGCTGGTGCTTCGGGGTATAACCGCCCTTGTCCAGTTCAAAGACACGCATGCAAAAGTTGGGAGCGCCGTCCGCCTTGCCGATGACCACCCGGCCGGCAACGCCCTTGACCATCTGGTTGTCAAAACGGGTTTCCGGTTCCTGACGATATTGTATGACTTTCACGATTCGCTTCCTGCCTTTCCATGGAAAAACGATGGGTTCAAACATCAGAGGTCTGAAATTATGAACCCGCCCCGATCCTGTCAACAGTTTTATGGAAACCGTGCCCGGGATCCGGGCCGTGGAAAACCGGAAAGAAGGGCCGTACCGCCGTGGCTGGCCCTATGCCATCGAAACACAGTTGCGGGTGACTTCAGCGGCAATTCCACTGCCCGAACTGTCTGCTTGACTATGGGAGGATTTTACGATGGAATAGCATGCTTTAGCGTTCCGTTTATCAGGGTTGTGGAAAATCGGTTCCGCTTACCGTTTAATGGGTTGAGAAAAATCGGGGAGGAAAAGGATGGATCTGAAAACCGTATGTCCGGACAAGCTGATGGATGCTGAAACCGCCATCGCCAAAATAAAAAATGGGAGTCGGGTGTTCATCGGCACCGGATGCGGTGAACCCCAGCACCTGATCCGGACCATGGTTGAAGATCTGAGCATGCAGGACATCATGGTTTACCAGATGCTGTCCTGGACATTTTCCGACTATGTGGACAATCCCCGGTTTCTGAAACGATTCTCCCTGAAGCTGTTTTTCATCAGCAGCTCCATGAGAAAAGCGGCATTCGAAGGCAAGATCGACTACATCCCCACCTATCTGTCCCAGATCCCCCGATACTTTGCCAACCAGCGTATCGGCCTGGACGTGGCCCTGATACAGGTCAGTCCGCCTGACAGGCACGGCTACTGCAGCCTCGGGGTGTCCATCGACATCACGCTCGCCGGCATGCAGAATGCCAGAATGGTCATCGCCCAGGTCAACCCCCGCATGCCGAGGACCTGGGGCGACAGTGTCGTCCATATCGATGACATCGATTACCTGGTCGAGTATGAGGAACCGCTGGTCGAAGCCCTGCCCAGCATCAAGAATTCTGAGATCGCCAGCCGCATCGGTTTTTATGTCAACCAGCTGGTGGAAGACGGCGCGACCCTTCAGATCGGGTTCGGCCACCTTCCCTATGCCATCCTGCAGCAACTGACCAACAAGAACGATCTGGGCATCCACACACAGCTGATCACCGACGGTGTCCTGCCGCTTTTAGAGAAAAAAGTGATCACCAACCGCAAAAAGACCCTGCTCCCCGGCCGGGTGGTGGCATCGCTGTGCATGGGATCGGAAAAGCTCTACCGATATGTGGACAACAACCCCATGTTTTACTTCCGTTCATCGGCCTTCGTCAACGACCCCACCGTCATTGCCCGAAACGACAACCTGATCTCCATCAGCTCCGCACTGGAGGTGGATCTCACCGGACAGGTGTGCTCCGACTCCATGGGCCATCTGTTCTACAGCGGTATCGGCGACCAGGTGGATTTTCTGAGGGGCAGCGCCATGTCCAAAGGCGGCTTTTCAATCATCGCCATGCCCTCCACGGCACAAAACGGCAAGGTGTCCCGGATCGTTCCCCATTTGAGTGAAGGGGCCGGAGTGGCCACCACCAGGGGGGATGTGAACTTCGTGGTCACCGAATACGGCATCGCCGAGCTTCAGGGCAGGAGCATCTATCAGCGGGTCATGGAGCTGGCCCAGATCGCCCACCCCAAATTCAGGGAAGAACTCATCGACGTCGCCAAAACCCGGCACTACATCTTTTCGGATCAGCTGCCCCCCTCCCAGGACGACCTGATTTTCATCGAGGGCTACAAAAACCGCCTGACCCTGAAAAACGGAAAAGCGGTCGAGTTCCGTCCGCTGTTGCCGTCGGACGAATTTGCCTACCGCAACTTCTTTTACTCGCTCCAGGAAAAAACGATTTATTTCCGCTTTTTCTATAAAATGAAGCTCTTCTCCCACGAGGTGGTGCAGAAGCAATGGGCCAGCGTGGACTACCGCAAAAACATGTCCATGATCGGCCTGGTGCGCAGGGGCGGCCACCAGGAAATCATCGCCATCGGATCCTATGCGGATGAAAGCGAAACCCAGGCAGAAGTCGCCTTTGTCGTTCGTGAGGATTTTCAGGGTATGGGCATCGCATCCCACCTGCTGGCCGACCTGGAACGCATCGCCAAAGAGAATCATTTCAAATCCTTTTCCGCAACGGTCCTGCGCGAAAACACCGCCATGCTCCACGTCTTTAAAAAACGCTATCCCAACGCCCAAACGACCGTCAGCGGCGGCAGCGATGTCACCATGCACATGGATTTCGACGATGCCGTTGAACCGGGGAAGACCGGAGACCGCAAGGTGCCGGACGCGAACGCCTGCGCCTGTCCGGATACGGGCGATAAGGCGACCGGCGCCTGAGGGGTTTTTCGGCCGGCAACCGGACATGCCCGTGATGCCCGCTGCCAAGCCGCGGCCTGCATCATTTCACGCCACGAACTCGGCCATCGATTCTTTTTCCTCATCGAAGTAAGTGATCCGTGTTGCATAGGTTCGCAAACTGATCTGAAGCACCGCCCGGCAAGGGAGCTGCGTCCAGGAGAGTCGGAGCTGATCGTCGGGCGCGTCTTCGATGGCAAACCGGCCCTCAAAAGCCGGGTAGCGGCTCCTGAATTCCATGAGCCGCAGCAGGCGCTGCACCACCGGTTTTTGTATGTCCCGGGCAATTTCGTCCAACGTGAAGTTATGCCGGTTGATGTCCCGGCCGTTTTTGGTCTGCTGCACCAGTTCGATGTCATTTTCCCCGGCCAGCAGGCCCACGTAGTAGACCTGCGGAATCCCCGGCGTGAAAAATTGAATGGCCCGTGCCGCGATATAGGAATCGTCGTTGCATTCCAGGGCGGAATAATAGGTGCAGTTCACCTGATAGATGTCCAGGTTCTGGAATTCGGGTCCGGAAAAAATCTTGCGGGTGTTGGCACCCTTTTCATCCAGGCCGTCGAGGGTCCGCTCGAGTTCTTCAGGTGAAAGCAGGTCCTGCACGTCCACCACGCCAATCCCGTCGTGGGTGTCCAGGGTGGTTACCTGTCTTCTCGGGCAGATCGCCAGCCATTGTTTGAGCACCCGGCTGGTGTGATGATAAAGGGTATGCAGCACCAGCATGGGCAGCGAGAAATCATAGGTCCAGTATCCGTGTTCGGAAATTCTCTGGTGATAACTGTAGTGCTCATGAACTTCGGGAAGAATTTCCACGTCAAAGGGAGAGACGTAATCCTGAAGCCACTCGAGCAGCTGCCATACCTGGGGCTCCAGAAAAAAGCAGTTGGTGCCGATTTTTATGGTACAATAGGCAAAGGCATCCATACGGATCATTTTCGCGCGGGTCCGCGACAGCTGGATCAGGAAACGGCGCATCACTTCATGGGTTTTGGGCGAATCCCAGTCTAGATCGATCTGCTCATAGTCAAAGGTGCACCAGACCTTCTCCTTGGAGCCGTCGGCGCGCTGCACAATGGTATACGGCGGGCGGGGTTTTCGGGTATAGACCCTGGCCAGATCCGCAGCATCGATTTCACCGTTCGGGGCCAGCTTGTTGAAGCTCAGGAACATATCGGCATACTCCGAGTCGGATCCTTTTTCGAAATAATCCTGAAAATAGGCGGATTGCCTGGAAATATGATTGACCATGAAATCGATGATCAGGTCGAATTCGCGCCCGATCAGTTCGATATCCCTCCAGGTACCGAATGCCGGATCCACCTCGTCATAGGTTAACGGGGCAAATCCACGATCCGCCGAAGACGGGTAGAACGGCAACAGGTGAATGCCGCCGATCGCCCGACGCAGGTAGCGGCGCAGCACGAAGTGCAACTCGGCAAGATCGCCGCCGAGACTGTCGGGATACACGATCAATTGTACGCTGTTTTTAAGGGTCATCGCTTAACCTCCTATCGCCTCGTCAATGAAACGGTAGTGCTGCAATCCTTCTATGATGCCACCGGCACAGGCGCGGTCGGCGAAATAGACATTCCGGCTGCCCTTCAACTCCTTCAGTTCATGGCTGAAGTTGGCCACCACCACGGCACGGGGTTCGCCGCGCAGCATCTCTTCATCGTTTCCGGAATCGCCGCAGACCAGAAAATTCCTCAACGGGATATCCCATTTGTAGCTCAGGTAGCGGATGGCCTTCCCCTTGGAAGCCCGGTAGGGCAGGATATCCAGGTAGCGATCATGGGAATAAATCAGGTTGTACCGGCAACGGTGATGGAGCAGGCGGTTATGGATGACCGCCAGGCGGTCTTTGGCCGGTTCCATGTAGTAACTGACCTTGAATCTGCGCTGGGTCTCTTCTTCCTGGTATTCCAGGAAATCGATATCCTTGAGCAGGTCGACGATTTTTCCCCGGTTCCATCGACTGGCAATATGGCTGGCCCATCCGAGGCTGGGCTGCTGGCTCCTGCCGTAGAAAAGGGCGCTGCCCACCGAACAGATAATGAGATCCGGATGGGGGATCCCGTATTTTTCGAGAATAGTCCGGGCTGAGTCGGAAGTCCGCCCGGTGGCCACCCCGAAGCCGATGCGGTCCTGGTGCCGATTCAACAGCCGCACCAGCTTTTCCAACCGGGTGTTATCCGAACCGATCAGCGTATTGTCGATATCGGTAATCAGGACATGACTGAGCTTCATCAGGCGGCGCCCGACGGAATTTTTGGGCTTTGCGGTCGCCAGGTTGGATCCCTGATTTCCGGTGGTCAGCTTTTTAATGGCGGCGGTGTAGTCGCGGGTATGGCTTTGCCAGGTATAGTGCTTGCGCACGTTCATGACCCCGTTTTTCGAATAGCGCTCCCACAAATCCGTATCCGCGATAATCTTGCGCAAGGCCGAAGACATCTGTCCCGTGTCGGCGACATTCACGAGGAGGCCGTTTTCGCAGTTGCGGATAATGTCGTTGGGGCCGCCGTCGTCAGTGGCCACGATGGGCAGGCCGGTCGCGGAGGCCTCGAGCAGGGTGAGGCCGAACGGTTCCGTCAGGGCCGGGTTGATGAACACCCCGCTTCTTTCGGCGGCGATCCGATACAGGGCCGGCACTTCGTACTCGAAATCGTGTTTTTTGGGAATGGCCATTTTCCCGTACAGGTCGTATTTGTCCATGCCCAGCAGCATTTCGGTGAGGACCCCGCGCTCGTTGTCCGCCATGGCATCGATGTCCTTTCGCAAGCCGGCGAACACGGCAAGGTTGGCCATGCTCTGCAGCTCGAGGTCCATGCCGTAGGCCTTGACCAGCCCGGAAATATTTTTGCGTTTATCCGGCCGGCTCAAGGCCAGGATCAGTGGTTTTTCCGGGCTCATGAAAAAGCGGTTTAATTCCTTGAGCATGGAAGCCTGGGCATAGCGCGCATTCTCTGACTGCTGCGCATCATCGGGGTTGTCATGGTAATAGGGGTAGAAGGTGTCGATGTCGATGCCGGGCGGCACGACCCGATATCGGGGAACATCCTTATTCCGGTACAGCCCGTATTGCTCCCGGATTTCATGGTGGGTGCTGGTGACCACCAGGTCTGCCCGCGCCAGGATTTGCTCTTCCGCATCGATTCGGCGATCGATTTTGAATTTTCGGATTATTTCCGCCTCTGTCATTCCCTGGTCCATGAGCCTGGCCAGCTTGGCACGGCCAAGGGAGTGGCCGGTATAAACGAATGGCAACCCCAGTATATCGGCCAGTTGCATGCCGACGTACCCCCCGTCAGGATAATGCCCATGAACGATATCCGGCATGGCCCGGTGACGCTTGATAAACTTGATTGTCTTGTCCACATACTCTTCGAGGTAGGGCCAGAGCAGTTCCTTGCGCATATATTTTCGCCCCCCGCACTGAATGCGAACAATGCGGAACTTGTCGCTGACGGCCTCGATGGACTCGCTGTAATCCGAACTGACGCGTTTGTCGGCAATCAGGCGCGTGAACAGGTCCACCCGTCTGACATCCGCCCTGCGGCTCAGGCTGGTGCCCAGTTCCATAACATACTTGACCTGCCCCCCCGTATCCGCATCTCTTCCCATTTCCAGGTTTTTGGATCGAATCAGTCCATGCAGGCTGAACAAGTGGATGCAGAGTCCTTTATCGGTCATGGGGACGTCCTTTCATTGATGCCCTCGTAAAAAAATCATTTACCCGGCGGGTTCGTGGAAAACCGAGATCAAAGATTGCGAATCCCGTGGAATGAGGCGTCCTTACCGTACTCGGCAGTGACGAGGGATGAAGCGTAACGCAGATATCGGATTTTTTACGAATCCGTCTTCATTGGCTGTCGGAAATCGTCGTAGAAAGCCTCGTCATCGGGAATCGCACCGCGGATGCCGCATATGCGCCCGGCGAATCGGGTGGCTTGCTCGACGGTCAGGTCCCAGGGACGGCCGAGGAGTCGGCCGGCAGCAAGCAGTGCGGCATACCCGTCACCGGCACCGACCGTATCAAGAATGACTTTTGTCGACTCGGCGGGACGGCTGATTTCCATGTGGCGGTGATACAGGCTGCTGCCATGACTGCCTCGAGTGAGCGCCAGCGTACTGATCGAAAACCTTTCCATCAGCCAGGGAATCAGTTCGCCGGTGGCGACGGGGCCATCAAAGGCCTGTTGAACCGCAGTCAGTTCCGACGCGTTTAATTTGAGCAGATCCGCGTGGTAAAGGGATCCGGACACGGCGCGGGCATTGACGTGAGGCGGCCGCATGTTGATGTCGCAAAAACAGCCGGTACCGGGTTCCCGGCGGTCAAGAAACCGTTGGACCTGCCGGCAACCGTGATCGGTTCGCTGGATCAGGGTACCGAAATAAATCATCTCGACACCGTGCGCATCCGACAGGCCGGCGATGTCCAGATCCAGATGGTCGTAGGCAACGTTCTCACAAATATCGAAACGGGGAACACGGTGTTCATCCAGGTCCACGTGAACCGTTCCCGTGGGATGCCGCGGGTCTATCTGGATGTCGGCTTCGCTGAAGCCGTTTTGTCTCAGCATGCCCAAAATCCGTCTCCCGTGCCGATCATCCCCCACACGGGTGAGAAACCGCACCGGAAACCCGAGGCGTTTGAGATGAAAGGCAAAGTTGAACGGGGCACCGCCGATCCGCTGATAGTCCCGGAACATGTCGATCAGAATCTCACCAACAACGACGATCACGTGACCTCCTTTGAACCGGCAATCGGGTGTCGAGCCTGCCATGAGGGCTTCGAAACGGACGAAGATAAAAATCGTGGATTGGGCGAAAAGCGAACCGGGAAACCGGTTCCGCAAAGGCCATAATGCCCTATCAAGCCGTTTTTTGCAAATCAGGCCACCGGCAGAACACCATCAAATGACGACCGCATCAGCAGAGTGGAGACCATCTTGCCGCCGCCGCGGTGATGAATCCGTGGAATATCCGGCAGCCAAGAGTCTGCAACGCCCGAAGCATGCGCATTCCGCCTTCAGCCGAGGTGAAGCACGAACGTCGAATGGTCTACAGTGACGTCACCTGAAACGGGGTGCAGTGAATGGCAAGGCTGCCCTTTTTCACCCAGATTCTGGCCATGGTTACCGTCTCGCCGGCCATGTTTACCACATTGGCCAGCTTTTCCACATGGGTGATATCGTTTTTACTGAATTCCAGGTAAGGGCTTTTGGGGTTATACGGATCGGGAATCAAGATGATCTGGTCCGGCTCCAGCGGATGTTTTTGCGGGGACCCGCTGTAGGGCACATGCGTCTTGGAAAGGGAACGGATATCCTTGGGCGGCTTATATTTCTCAATTTCAAATTTGTCGGCTTTTTGAAGCGTCGTGATCACGGCCATGTCTCCCTCCGGAAATTGTCGTCACGTTAGTATCGAATACTGAACTCTCCAAACTCGCCCCGGTACTCCTGCCAGGTGATGTCCACCTTTTCCACGCTGGAGGCGGGCGGCCCGCTTCTGCACCAGTTGATCAGGGAGGTCACATCGGCTCGGTCGCCTTCGACGACGGTTTCGACGGTACCGTCAGGCTGGTTTCTGACCCATCCGCAGACATCGAAGACCGCTGCCGCCTTCCGGGTTTCCATCCTGAAGCAGACACCCTGAACCCGCCCGTGGACAATCAGGTGCGCCCTGGCTTTTTTTTCCATGGGATCCTCCTACGCGTCTGTAGCTTGTTGGATTCAACCGTCAGAATATTTCCCGGGGCGATGGATGTCAAGGCGGTGAAACCGCATCATTGCCAATAGCGGGCACACGCATTTTCTTTTCTCTTTTTTTCTGTTAGGTATCCCTTACTGGAATTCGTCATGCGACATCCTCCCCATTCGTCATGCGAGGGTTGAATAATATGAAAATCGGCGTCAATTCTGAAATCGGCGGACTTGAAGGGGTCGTCCTGCACACGCCCGGTCCGGAAGTGGAAAATATGACCCCCCGGAATGCGGAGCGGGCCCTGTACAGCGACATCCTCAATCTGTCGGTGGCACAGAAAGAATATGCCCAGTTGGCGGACCTGCTGGACACCGTAACCGAAACTTACCAGGTCCGGGATCTGCTCGAATCGGTTCTGGCGGAGCCGGCGGTCAAATCGTCCCTGGTGATGACCATCTGTGAGGCGGAGGGATGCCTGGACCTTTGCGACGACCTGCTGGCGCTTACGGAAAAAACGCTTGCCAGGCAGTTCATCGAAGGCGTGGTTCAGCCGCGGGACAACCTGACCCGATTTCTTTCCAGAGAACGGTACTCCCTGCCACCGCTTCACAATTTTTTCTTCACCCGTGATGCCGCCATGGCGATAACGGACGAAATCCTCATTGGCCGGATGGCCAAGCCGGTGCGGTCCCGTGAATCCATCATCATGGAGGCCATCTTCAATCACTGCCCCCGGCTCAGCGCCCGCACGGTCAATCCCCTTGCGCAAAAGCATCCGGACCCGGCCGCCACCATCGAAGGCGGTGACGTGCTCGTGGCCCGGGACGACGTCCTGGTGATCGGCAACGGCAGCCGCACCTCGACCCAGGGCATTGATTTTATCATCGAAAGGCTCAAGGCCCAGAGGGACCGGGAACGCCATCTCCTTGTACAGGAACTGCCCCACAGCCCGGAATCCTTCATTCATCTGGATATGGTGTTCACCCTGCTGGACCAGTGCCACTGCATGGTGTTCGGCCCGCTCATGCTCCAGCCCAGCAAGTATCAGGCCATTCATATCACAGTTGAAAACGGCCGCGTGACCCGTATCCGGGAAGAGAAAAGCCTCATCGAGGCCCTGCGGGGGGTAGGCATGGATCTGACACCGGTATGCTGCGGCGGGGTCGACGATCTGTGGATCCAGGAGCGGGAGCAGTGGCATTCCGGGGCCAATTTCTTTGCCCTGGCCCCGGGCAAGGTCGTCGGCTACGCCCGCAATGTACACACCATGGAGGAGATGAACAACAACGGATTCGACGTCCTGCCGGCCGACGAAATCATCTCGGGAAGGCGGCAGTTGAAGGATCTGGGACGGTGTGCCATCACCCTGGACGGTTCGGAACTGCCCCGCGGGGGGGGCGGCGCGCGCTGCATGACCATGCCCGTCCGCCGCAGACCGGTAACCGGCTGAATCCGGGTGTCGGCCACGGTTTGACAAACCGGCCGCTTCGCCATAGATTTCATACGGGTCTGCTCACCATCCATCCACCGGAAAGTCTTTCCCTTTTTTTGAAACGGCTACCGGTATCCATCAGGAAAACAGGAGAGGCACCATGAAAAAAATGGGGGACATGCTGCTCAGGCGCGACGCTTTCTCTGAAATTGTAATGGGCAACACGGCCATCGTCCGGGCCATGGTTGAGGCGGGCACGCGGGTAGTCAGCGCCTACCCGGGATCCCCCACCCCGGAAATCGCGACGGCCATCCAGGCCATCCCCGTCCCTGATCGTCCCTTTTACTTTGAATTTTCCACCAACGAAAAGGTGGCCACGGAACTGGCCTACGGGGCCGCGGTCAACGGGCACCTCTCCACGGTTTTTTTCAAAAGTGTCGGCTTGAATGTGGCCGCGGATACGTTTGTGCAGCTGAGCCTGATGAACATCATCGGGGGCATGGTCGTCATTCTGGGGGACGATCCTGGGGCCAACTCCTCCCAGAACGAGCAGGACAACCGCCACTATGCGCTCATGAGCTATACTCCGGTACTCGAGCCGGCCGATCCGTCCGAGGTCTACCGATTTTACCTCGAAGCGGCCCGCCTGTCCCAACGGCATCGCATGCCGGTCATCCTGCGGCTTACCACCCATGTCTGCCACGCCAAAGAAAAGGTGGCATTCGGCCCCTGGAACCCGGGCAAGCCGGACGACACGCCACGGTTCGATCCGGCCAATGGTCCCTACATTCCCATCACGGCCCTGGCCATCGAACAAAAACGCACGGCCCTGGCCAGACTGGCCCGGGTCCGCGAACATGCCGAAAGCACGGGATTGACCCGTTTGGTAGACGCCGGCAACCCAAAACGCGGGGTCATCACCATGGGGCTTCCCTTTCTCTCGCTGATGGAAGTGCTGGAAGGGGCGGATGAGAAACCCGACATCCTGAAACTGGCCTACGTCCACCCCCTGCCCCGACGGCAAATCATTCGGTTCCTCTCCAGCCACCAGGAGATCAAAATTCTCGAAGAGCTGGATGACGTGCTTGAGAACCAGATCAAGGCCATCGCCTTTGACGAAGGGCTGCAGGTCATAATCTCTGGAAAGGCCGAACCACAGGATTGGATCGGCGAGTACACCCCGGACAAGGTGCAACAGGTGCTGTCGTCCGTCTGGCCGGACATGACGGCACCGCAGCCTGCGGCGGCGGCAGCCGACCCGGCGCCCCACCGGCCGGCCCAGATGTGCCCGGGGTGCGGCCATCGCAGCGCCTTTCATGCCATCAAGCAAGCGCTCTCGCCAACCGATATCACCGTGGCGGATATCGGCTGCCATACCCTGGGGTTCCTGCCGCCGTACGAAATGGGGCAACTGCTCATGTGCATGGGCGCATCGCCGGCCATGGGCAGCGGACTGCGCCTGTTCAACACCAGCCGCAAGGTGGTGGCCTTCATGGGCGACTCGACGTTCTTCCATGCCGCCCTGCCCGGGATCACCAATGCCATTTTCAACCGGCACCCCATCACGCTGATTCTCATGGAAAACGGAACGACCGCCATGACCGGCCACCAGGACCATCCGGCCAGCGGGAAAAACATCAACCGGGCGACCGACAAGATTCCCGTCCGTCAGGTACTGGAAGGCCTGGGCGTCAAACATATTTTTGAAGTGGACACCTACCAGCAGGCCAAACTGATTGAACGGGTGACCGAGGCGACGGGGATCGAGGAATTCAGCGTGGTGATCGCCCGCCATCCCTGCATGCTGAAATTCACCCGTGAGCAAAGAAGAAAGCCCGGTTTTCAGCAAAAGCATGTAGAGATCGACCAAGCGGTCTGCGAACGGATCCATACCTGTGTCCAAACCTTTGGCTGCCCGACATTCACCCGGGACGCCGATGGCCGTGTCACCGTCAACACCGACCTTTGCATCGGCGACGGCTCCTGCATCCAGACCTGCCCGTCAGGGGCCATTGTCCCTGCGGGCAAAAAAGGGAAAGGGGGTGCGGCATGAAGGCGTTCAACATTTATCTGACCGGCGTTGGCGGCCAGGGCATCGGCCTGATCAGTGAAATCATCCTGCGGGCAGCCGATCACGCCGGCCATGCGGTGAAGAGTGTGGACACCCACGGGCTGGCCCAGCGCGGCGGTATCGTTGTCTCCCATATACGCATCGGCGATAATTTGTTCTCGCCGCTGATTCCTGCCGGGCGGGCGGATCTGGTGATCTCGCTGGAGCGGCATGAAGCGCTTCGGGCGACGGCCACCATGCTGAAAACCAGGGGCCAGTTAATCTATTACAACACCGCATGGCAGCCGCTTCCCGTGCGGCTGAATGAAGCGGCTGAAGTAACCGAAAAGGAAATCGAAGCGCTTTGCCGCAGGCGTGACGTTGCGCTCACATCGGTTTTCCGGGCAGACCTGCCCGACATCCGCATGCAGAACATGGCCGTTCTGGCAAACATCCAACAGCGCCGGATGATTCCCGGCATCGACCTGGACCACTACCGGTCCGCCATGGCAGATCTCATGGCCGGCGCCATGCTGGAAAAGAATATGGCCATTTTCGCTCGTAGATCGTAGATCAGAAAAACCGGATGGAATTCAGCCGGTCAGCCTGAAATTTCGGGGATAGCACCCAGACCGATCAGGGAACGGGTCCAAACGCTCCGGCCAGCAGACGTTCCAGATCCTGTTCGGACATCAGTTTCTTTTCCAGCACCAGGGCCTTCAATGATTTCCCGCCGGCAAGACCTTCCTTGACCAGCGCGGCCACCCGATCATATCCCAATGTCGGGTTGAGGATGGTGGCCAGGCCGGCGCTGGCTTCAAAATTTTTCCGGCACCGCGTTTCATCCGCCTCGATTCCCCGGATGCACCGTTCATCCAGCATGGTGCAGGTCCGAATCAGGATATTGAAGGACTTGACCAGGTTCGCACCGATCAGCGGCATATGGGTATTGAGTTCCAGCTGGCCCAGCCCGCATGCCATGGCGACGCCGGAATCGTATCCCACCACCTGGATACAGGCCATGTTGGCCGCCTCGCAGATGCTGGGGTTGACCTTGCCCGGCATAATGGAGGAACCCGGTTCCACTGCCGGCAGCCGAATCTCGCCAATGCCGGTGTTGGGTCCGGATGACAGCAGCCGCAGGTCGTTGGCGATCTTTAAAAGATCCAAGGACAGAAGCTTGAGGGCCGCAGACACCTGCCCCATGTCGGTCATGAACTGGGTGATCTCGACGCCATTGCCCGGCACCTCGAAGGGCAACCCGGTGGCATCGCTCAACGCCGCCACAATATGGGATCGAAAAGCCGGCTTGGTATTGATCCCGGTGCCCACCGCGTTGCCGCCGATGCCAATTTCCAGAAGGCTCGCGCCGGCAGCGGTGATTCGCCGTTTCGCCTTTTCCAGCGCCCGGGCGTAACCGGAAAACGTCTGTCCCAGAGTGATGGGCACCGCATCCTGCAGGTGGGTACGACCGCTTTTGGGGACATGGGCAAATTCGTGCGCCTTGCCCCCCAATGATGCGATCGTCCGGTCCAGTGCCGCATCCAGCCGTTGGGTCAGCAGCAGACAGGCAACCCGGATGGCCGAAGGAAATACATTGTTGGTGGACTGCCCTTTGTTCACATGGTCGTTGGGGTGAACCGTCTGCCGGTCCCCGGGTTTCCCCCCCAGTTCGACCACGGCCAGATTGGCAATCACTTCGTTGACATTCATCTGGGAGGAGGTGCCCGATCCGGCCTGGAAAATATCGATGGGGAACTGGTCGTCGTGCATCCCGAGAAGAATTGCGTCGCAGGCCCTGCGAATGGCCCGGGACCGGTCCTGGTCGAGTAGCCCGAGCCGCTGGTTGGCAGTGGCACAGGCCGCTTTCAAGCGGACGATGGCGTAAATGATTTCCAGGGGCAGTACTTCTCCGGCAACGTTGAAATTTTCCATGGAACGGGATGTATGAATGCCATACCAGGCGTCTTCGGGAATCTGTTTCTCTCCCATGGAGTCCTTTTCGATACGCATGCTGCACCTCCGGCAATAAAAGAGTCGGTATCTGAATTTACAGCAACTGTGCTGACTGTCAAGAAGTCACGGCCCGTCTCGAACGTCCCGACCGTCCACGTACAAACCCGCGAACCACGGGGGCGTAAGGTCCGGCGGCTGAATAATTCCTTGACTTTAGCGGATTCATCGCAATCTTGGGGCTCAATTAACTATCGCATTCAAAGGAGCAACAAATGGAAAAAGTCGAAAACAATCTATTCGTGAGCGTCGATTACAAGGGGACGCTGAGCAATGGCGAGGTATTCGATACCAGCGAAGGCCGCCAGCCCCTGGAGGTTCAGATGGGATCGGGCAATGTGATCCCCGGCTTCGAGTCCGCTCTCATGGGCATGTCCCTCAACGAAACCAAAACCTTCACCCTTTCTCCGGAAGAAGCCTATGGACACCGGGATGAAGACCAGATGCACGATTTTCCCAAATCCGATATACCCGACGGGATGCAGCCCGAAGTGGGACAAACCCTGATGTTGCGCACCCCTCAGGGACAGCAGATACCGGCCCGGGTCGACAGCATTGACGACGAAAAAGTGACCTTTGACCTGAACCACCCCCTGGCCGGCCAGTCTTTAACCTTTAAAGTTGAAGTGGTGGCCATCAGCGAGACCGCCACGCAGCAGCAGGCAGGATGCGGATCCCACTGTTCCAGCGGCGGGTGTGGCTGCGACGACTCGGGCGGCTGCTGCTGACACCCGATCATCCACCATCGATCCCCTGCCTCGGCCGGGGGTCGTCCACCGCCGCCTGCCCGATTCCATCCGCAGGGGCGTTCAGCAGCCACCAGGACGGTCGGGTGGGGGTGACCTGCCGACGCTTTTCCGGCGCGGTCCGCCGGTCTCCGTCTGTTTTACAGTGGGAAACCCCGCCCCTGTCTTTACCTTTTTCCAGCCATCTCGTATGCCTTCCGGGTGATGGACCTCACGATGGAGTGAAGATTGCCCTCCAATCCTTTTCACAAACCGACCGGCGGGGGTTCAGTGCCGGTCGCAATCCTTGACACAACCCTGCAAATAAGATAGCAAAAGTGGTTTACCATTTTCGATGGCACACGTCAGCCCGTGCCGGATGAAAATGGGGGCAATATCAGCCTTTTTTTGAAGTGATGATCGACCAACAGCGGACGACAGCGTTCCAATACGAAAATTGACAAGAAGCGACCATCTATCGGAGTGACCATGGACAATGCAAAAGACTTGCTGAGCAAGCGAAAAGAAAAGGCCGACGGACTGAAGGCGGACGGAATCAATCTGTTCCCCAACGGCATCGACGTCGGCCATACCATCAGGGATATCATCGAACATATTCAACGCCTGCCGGAGGAGCAGCAAGAGGACGCCGCCCGTTTCACCGTGGCGGGACGAATGATGGCCATCAATCGTTTCGGCAAATCCGCTTTTATCCGATTCAAGGACCGAACCGGCGTTGTCCAGGCCTATGTGCGCAAAGACAAAGTGGGGGAACCGGCCTATGACCTGTTCAAACGCCTCGACCTCGGTGATTTCGTAAAAATTGAAGGCGCGCTGTTCCGGACCAAGACCGGCGAATGGACCATTCTGGCGACCACCATTGAGCTCGTCTGCAAGTCCACCAGGCCCCTTCCTGAAAAATTTCACGGGCTCAAGGATCCTGAAAAACGATACCGGCAGCGATACATCGACTTGATCATGAACCCGGACGTTCAGGATATTTTCATCAAACGCAGCCGGATCATTCAGGCCATGCGGACGTTTTTCCTGTCCCGGGACTTTCTGGAAGTGGAGACGCCCATGATGCAGCCGATTCCGGGCGGGGCCGAGGCCACCCCCTTTAAGACTCACCACAATGCGCTGGACATGGACCTGTATCTGCGCATTGCACCGGAACTGTATCTCAAACGTCTGGTGGTGGGCGGGTTTGAAAGGGTGTTTGAAATCAACCGCAATTTCAGAAACGAAGGCGTTTCCACCCAGCACAACCCGGAATTTACCATGGTGGAATTTTACCAGGCCTACGCCACTCATGAAGACCTGATGGACCTCACCGAAAAGATGTTTGCCCAAATTGCCGAAACGGTGACCGGCGGCACGGCCGTCACCTACCAGGGCAATGAAATTGAGCTGGGAGGCGCATGGAAACGAATTTCGCTGTTCGATGCACTGGAACAGATCGGCGGCGTCGACCCGGCCTTGTTTTCCGAAAAAGACCGGCTGCTTGAATTTGCAGCCGCACAGGGCATCACCGTCACGAAAACCGGCCGCCTGGGAAAAGTGCTGACCAAGCTGTTCGATGCCCTTGTGGAACCCAAGCTGATCCAGCCCACCTTTATCACCGGCTACCCTGCGGAAGTGTCGCCCCTGTCCAGAAGAAGTGACACCCACCCGGACCTGACCGAACGGTTTGAACTGTTCATCGCCGGGCGGGAAATCGCCAACGGGTTCTCCGAACTCAATGACCCGGACGACCAGCGCGGAAGGTTCATGCAGCAGGTGGAAGATCGAAACGCCGGTGACAGTGAAGCGCACTTCATGGATGACGATTACATCGAAGCCCTGGAATACGGGATGCCGCCTACGGCAGGCCAGGGAATTGGGATAGACCGTCTGGTGATGCTGCTGACGGATGCCCCCTCTATCAGAGAGGTCATCCTTTTTCCTCACATGAAGCCCAGGGCAGGGGTTTAATCGAGAATCGAAGATCCACTTTCAACAAAGGCAGGCCAGGGTTATCGCCGATAAGAACCAACCACCATCAGCACGGCTAATGCCATGTCATTTGTGACATTTGTATCCGGGCGTTACCTCAGAACCCGCCAGAAGCGGGCATTTATCTCGCTGATCACGGCGCTTTCCATTGCCGGTGTCACCGTCGGGGTGATGGCACTGATCGTCGTCATTGCCGTCATGGCCGGATTTGAGACCGATCTCAAATCACGGATCATGGGCATCCGGCCGCACCTGGTGGTCACACCGAAACAGGGCCGTTTCACCGATTACGACCAGGTGTTGAAAAAACTGGAATCCGTCGGAGGCATAGAACGGGCATCGGCCTATATCACCACCCAGGTGGTCCTGAGAACGTCGGCCCGGACTGCGGGCGCCATCCTGAAAGGCATCCATGCCGCCCGCGGAGATATCGGCATCGCCGGAGTGGATGCCGGCCTTCTGGCAAGGCCGTCTGCCGCAAAGGATGCACCGCGGGGAAGCAAGCCCCTGCCCGGAATCATTCTGGGCAAGGAACTGGCAGCCAATCTGGGCGTGATTCGCGGTGACACGGTCTACATCATCTCACCGCGGGGAATGCTTTCTCCGGCCGGCCATATCCCCGCCATGGTCAAATTTCAGGTTGTCGACCGGTTTGAATCCGGAATGTATGAATTTGATGGCACCCTTTCGTTCGTCGACCTGGAACAGGCTCAGAAAATGCTGCGAATGCCTGCGTCGGTCAGCGGAATAGAGATCCGTCTCGAGGATATGGATCGGGCCAAAAAGATTTCCACGGCACTGGCACCGATCCTGGGCAACGGTTACACCATCGAGGACTGGAAACAGATGAACCGCAACCTTTTTTCGGCCCTTCGGCTGGAAAAGACCGTCATGTTCATCATCCTGGCCCTGATCGTCCTGGTGGCCGCATTCAATATTGCCGGCTCCCTGGTCATGATGGTCATGGAAAAACGAAAAGACATCGCCATTCTCAAAACCATGGGGGCAACGGCCCGGTCCATCAGCCGTATTTTTGTGATCAAGGGGCTGATGATCGGTCTGGTGGGGACGGCCCTGGGCACCTCGGCAGGGGTGGTGGGCTGCACCCTGCTCAAACGGTATTCTTTCATTCAACTCCCGGCCGACGTTTACTATATCAGTGCACTGCCGGTAAACCTGAAGCCATCGGACGTCCTGTTGATCGCATTCAGCGCACTGTTTATCTGCGTTGCCGCAACCATCTACCCGGCCCGCCAGGCAGCGGGCATTGATCCGGTGGAGGCCATCCGCCATGGATAATGATACCGCTCAGGCGGCAACGGCGGCGCCCCGTGTTCAACGGCGCCCCAAGAAACCGCTGATCAAGGCGTCTGACATCAGCAAAAAGTATAATCACAGCGGCGACCGCATCGTGGTGCTCGACCGGCTCTCGTTTACACTTGACCTCGGAGAAACCATCGGCATCGTGGGGGCGTCGGGTATCGGCAAGTCCACCCTCCTTCATGTTCTCGGGACCCTGGACCGCCCGGATACCGGCAAACTTGAATACTCGGGAAATGATGTGCTGAGGCTCGATGACAGCCGCCTGGCCCGTTTTCGAAACCGGACGATCGGTTTCGTGTTCCAGTTTCACCACCTGCTGCCCGAATTCTCCGCTTTGGAGAACACCATGATGCCGGCGATGATCGGGGGTGTGGCCAAAAAAACGGCCGCGGAGGCCGCCGAAGCGATTCTGGTCCGGGTCGGCCTGAAAGAGCGCCTTTCCCATCGGGCCAGTCAACTCTCCGGGGGTGAACAGCAGCGGGTGGCCCTTGCCCGGGCCCTGGTGCTGAAGCCTTCCATTCTGCTGGCGGATGAACCGACGGGCAACCTGGACCGAAAAAACAGTGATCAGGTCCACACGCTCCTGATGGAACTGAACCAGGAAATGGGGATGTCCCTGATCGTTGTCACCCACAACCTGGAACTGGCCGCCCTGGTATCCCGGCGGGTAACCATCGCCAACGGGGCGCTCCGGGAATTCCATTGAAGGATGGATAAAATTTTGATGCGACTACTATTGGATAGGGAGGTTTGATGTTGAGGCGATATCTGGCGGTGCTGTTTTTTCCCCTTTTCCTGATGCCCCGGTCTGCGGCTGCCGTGGAATCGGTTCGTGTGCTGGTGTTGCCCTTTGAGATTCATGCCAGCCAGGACCTGTCCTACCTGAAACAGGACATACCGAAGGCCATCATCGCACACCTGGAGAAAGAGGGGGCCGTGTCGGTGGCAATCGATAACGGGCCCCTCTCCGCGTTACCGGCCATGACATCCGATGCCGAAGCCCTGAAGGAAACGGGCCTCAATGCCGGCGCCGACAATGTCATCTGGGGAAGTATGACCCGCATCGGGGATAACATCAGCCTCGATATCAGCATGGTGGCAACGGTGGGCGCCACGCCCGCGTTCTCACTTTATGAGGCGGGCACCGGCATGCAGAACCTGCGCACCATCACCCAAAAGGCGGCTGAGAAACTGGCCAGGCAGCTGTTTCGCCGCGAGTTGGTTACCCAGGTGCGGGTCACCGGAAACAAGCGTATCGAAGCGGATGCCATCGAAAGGGTCATCCGCATAAAAGCGGGCGATGTGCTGCGTGCCGGCGAAGTGTCCAAAGACATGAAAAATATCTATAAAATGGGCTATTTCGAGGATATCCGCGTCGAGGCCGAAGCCGGTGAAGGCGGCAAAGCCATCGTTTTTCATGTCAAGGAAAAGCCCACCATCCGAAAAATATCCTTCACCGGCAATCGTGTTTTCGATGATGAAAAGCTTCGGGAGAATTTGAGTATCAGCACAGGTTCCATCCTGAACATTTTTACCGTCAAGTCCAATATTGACCAACTTCAGGCCATGTATAAGGAGAAAAACTACCACAATATAAAAATTGACCATATCGTCCACGAACGGGACAACAACCAGGCGGACATCGAATTTTCCATCGAAGAAGGCGAGAAAGTAAAAATCAAAGGAATCGCCTTTCAGGGCAATACCACCTTTACCGACAAGAAGCTGAAGAAGACCATCAGTACATCGGAAAAGGGGTTTTTCTCCTGGATCACGTCTTCCGGGGAGTTGAACCGGGAAGATCTGAACCAGGACGCCGCCCGCCTCATGGCTTACTACCAGATCAATGGCTTTATCCACGCCAAAGTTGCCGACCCGGTGGTGGAATTCGAGGACCAGTGGATCTATATCACATTCAAGATTGAAGAGGGCGAACGGTTCAAAGTGGGCACCATCGATATGGATGGAGAACTGATCCTGCCAAAAACGAGCCTGATGCCGAGGCTTAAGATTGCGAAAGAGCCCTTCTTCAACCGGGAAACGGTCAGGAAAGATATCGTCGCCCTGACCGACCTCTACGCCGATGCAGGCTTCGCCTATGCGGACATATCCCCGTTGACCCGTGAGCATCCGGAAACACACCTGGTGGACATCACCTACACCATAACCAAGCGCGACAAGGTCTATTTTGGGAACATCGACATCTCCGGCAACACCCGTACCCGTGACAAAGTCATACGCAGAGAACTGCGCATCCATGAGCAGGGCGTTTACAGCGGCAGCCGGCTCAAACGAAGCGTACGGAATCTCCATCGCCTGGATTTTTTTGAGGATGTCAAGGTGGATACGCCCAAAGGCAGTGCCGACGACAAGATGAATGTGAACGTCGAAGTCGTGGAAAAACCCACCGGGACATTCACATTCGGCGCCGGTTACAGTACGGTGGACGACGTTTTTATGACCGGTTCCATATCCCAGCGCAACCTTTTCGGGCGCGGGCAGATTCTCAAGCTCAGTGGCCAGGTGGGCGGGTCATCGGATTTATACAACCTGAGCTTCACCGAGCCCTGGATGTTCGACATTCCGCTGTCCGGCACCATCAACATCTATCGGACCCAAAGGGATTATGACACCTACGACAAAACCAGCATGGGGGGGGCCGTTGGAATCAGTTACCCCATATTTGATTATACCCGCGCATCCATCTCCTACCGATATGACAACACGGACATTTCCGAGATCACGGAAGACGCCTCGGACAATATCAGGGAACTGGAAGGGACCCTCGCGACCAGTGCCGTCACGACGGGGGTGAATTATGATTCACGTGACCGCGCGTTCAACACCACGCAGGGACAGGACCACAGCATCTCTTACTCGTATGCAGGAATCGGTGGAGATATCGGCTTTCACAAGGTCGTGGGCCAACTGGGGTGGTATATTCCGGTTTACAAAGGGTTGGTAACCTTTTTCCACGGAGAGTCGGGTTATGTGCGTGAAATTTCGGGGTACACATTGCCCGATTATGAAAAATTTTATCTGGGCGGATTGAATTCCGTCCGGGGGTTTGGTTTTCAGGACATCAACATCAAAGGGACCAACAGCGACGGTGAAGAAACGGAGGAGGGCGGCGAAAAATACGTCCAGTTCAATTTTGAACTCACCTACCCCCTGTTCAAGGACCTGGGCATCGTCGGTGTCGTTTTCTACGATACCGGAAATGTTTTCGGGCCCGATGATCCGATTGACTTCGGAAACCTCCGCCAAGCCGCCGGATATGGCATTCGATGGTATTCACCCATCGGTCCGATTCGTATTGAAGGGGGTCATATCCTGGATCCCGAGAAAGACAATGGAGAAGATTCAGGGGTCAACTGGGAGTTTTCCATGGGGGGGGCCTTCTGAGGCGCATGAACTTTATCGTTTGATCAAACGCGCCATAAAATGTTAAATGTGCGGCCAAAATTATTAAAAAATTGAAGGTGCAGAAAGGGGAATGTATGCAAGCTGTTAAAAAATGGATCACCCTGACAGTTTTCGCTGTCTTTTTCGCAGCCGGCTCCGGCTTTTGTGCGGATGTGGCCAAAATTGGCGTTGTCGAGTTCCAACGGTTGTTTGAGAACTCAGATGCCGGAAAGGAAATAAAGGCCCAGATCACCCAGCAGGGTAAAAAAATGGAAACCGAACTCAAGGGGAAAGGGGCGGAAATTGAGGAGCTCAAGAAGCGCCTCGAGCGTGAGGCCCTGGTGATGAGCAAAGAAATGCGTGAAGAGAAAGAACGTGAATTCAGGATCAAGGTCAATGATATCAAGACGCTGCAGAAGAAATACGAGGTGGAGTTACAGGGCATTCAGAAAAAACTGATGGCCGGACTTCAATCCGAGACACTTAAAATCATAGATGAGATCGGAAAATCGGGAGGCTATCTGCTGATCATGGACAAGCGGGGGGTTCTCTACTCACCCGGCACCATCGATATAACCGATCAAGTGATAAAAAAATACAATGCCCAGTACACCAAAACCAAGAAGCAATAAAACCAGGTAAGGACCGTGCCGACACAATATTCTCTCGAGGACCTCGCCGAGGCGACCAATGGTGAGGCCATCGGCGACAAAAGCAAAAAAATCCGGGGCGTCGATTCTTTTGAGACGGCGGATGATGACCAGATCACCCTTGCGGGTGGCAAAAAATATCTAAATAGAATCGCCGACACCAAGGCCGGGGCCATTTTCGTTCCCGAAGGGTTCGAAGTCCCGGGGAAAAACCTGATCCGGGTGGCCAACCCGCCGCGGGCATTCGCCAAAGTGGTGGCGTTGTATCACCCGGCGATCTCCCCTTCTCCCGGCATTGACCCGAGGGCGTCATTGGGTGACGGGGTCCACACCGGTGCAAGGGCGTTTATCGGTGCGTTTGCAACCATTGGCAGCCGCGTGACCATCGGTGACGACGCGATCATTCAAAACGGCGTATTCATCGGGGACGATGTGGTGATCGGCGACCAGGTCCTCATCCATCCCAATGTGACCATCATGAACGGGTGCCGGATTGGAAACCGCGTGACCCTTCACCCGGGAACCGTCATCGGCAGTGATGGATACGGGTTTGTACCGGATGACGGAAGCTACTGCAAAGTGCCCCAGATCGGCATTGTGCAAATTGACGATGATGTCGAGATCGGCGCATGCAATGCCATCGATCGGGCGACCTTCGGGAAAACCTGGATTCAGCGCGGGGTGAAAACGGACAATCTGGTCCATATTGCCCACAATGTGGTGATCGGGGAAGACAGTCTCATTATCGCCCAAGTGGGAATCGCCGGCAGCACCGCCATCGGGCATCATTGTATTTTAGCCGGCCAGGCAGGCATTTCCGGTCATTTGCGCATCGGCAATCATGTTACCGTCGGACCGATGACCGGCGTCGGAAAACCCATTTCAGATGGAAACGTGGTTTCGTCAGGCACTCCCTCCATGCCCCACAGGACCTGGCTGAGGGTACAACGTGTCATTCCATCACTGCCCGAAATGAAGAAAAAAATTTCCGATCTGGAGAAAAAAATCGCCGACCTCGAAAAGAAGGCAGAGTCGCGCTGAGCCAAACGGAGCCCCCCCAATGGAAAACATCATCGACGTCAAGTCAATTTTGAAGGACCTTCCCCACCGCTACCCATTTTTACTGGTGGACCGGGTGGTTGAGTTGGTCATAAACGAGAGAATCACCGCCCTGAAAAATGTAACGGTCAATGAGCCTTTTTTTCAGGGGCATTTTCCCGACACCCCCATCATGCCGGGCGTCCTCATCGTCGAAGCCATGGGACAGGCCGGCGGCGTGCTTGTCATCCGGTCCCTGCCACCGGAAAACCAGGGCAAGCTCATCTACTTTATGGGCTTTGACAAGGTACGCTTCAGGAAGCCGGTCGTGCCGGGAGATCAGCTGATTCTGGAGCTGGAAATGCTGAAACTGAGATCCAAAGTCGTAAAAATGGCCGGTGTCGCCAAGGTCGATGGGAAAATCGTGGCCGAAGCACAGCTGATGGCCGCTTATGGAGACTAAAATGATACACCCAACTGCAATCCTCAGTCCAGGCGCAAACGTCGCCGACGGCGTTGAAATCGGCGCCTACTCAATCATCGGTGACGATGTTACCATCGGCAAAGGAACGTGGATCGGCCCCCATGTGGTGATTGACCCCCATGTCACCATCGGTCCCGGATGCCGCATTTTTCAATATGCAGCCATCGGTGCCATTCCCCAGGACCTCAAGTTCGGGGGTGAGAAAAGCGTTGTAAAAATCGGGCCGGAAGTTACCATCAGGGAGTTTGTCACGATTCACCGGGGAACCGAAACGGGGGGTGGAATCACGGAAGTGGGTGAGAAATCCTTTTTGATGGCCTATACGCATATTGCCCACGACTGCCGCGTCGGAAAGATGGTGGTGCTTGCCAACAACACCACATTGGCCGGCCATATCGTCATCGGCGATCACGCCACTGTCGGTGGTCTGGTGGCCATCCATCAGTTCGTCCGGGTCGGCGACTACGCCTTTGTCGGCGGCAAATCCGCCGTGGTCAAGGATGTACCGCCTTATGTGATTGCCGCCGGAGATCGGGCCGTACTGCATGGTCTTAACCGCGTTGGCCTGAAACGCCATGGTTTTTCCAACCAGGCGCTCTCCGCACTGAAGAAAACCTACCGGATACTTTTCCGTTACGGGCTGACCCTCAACGAAGCCATCGAACGTGTGCATGCCGAGGTGGAAATGGTGCCTGAAGTCGAAACCTTTATCGGCTTTATCAAAGCATCCTCCAGAGGGGTGACCCGTTAGACGCCAGCAGGCCCGGCCGGACGAGAACATCAGGGGATGCCAACGCAATGGGTGAAAAGATAGGACTCATAGCGGGGAGCGGCCAGTTCCCCAGGCTTTTTTCTGAAGCCGCCAAAAGAAAAGGTCTCAGTGTATACACCGCGGCCTACGTCAACGAAGCCGACAAAGAACTCGCCCTGTTGTCGGAAAAAATTCAGTGGCTGCACCTGGGGCAGGTCAAACGCCTCATCAAGTTCTTTAAGCAGAACCATGTCAACCGGGCAGTCATGTTGGGAGCCGTCCGCAAGACACGGATTTTTACCGATGTAAAACCGGATATGAAAGCCATATCGATTATAGCAGGGATGCGGCACACGCACGATGATGCCATTATGCGCGCCTTTGCGGACGGGCTTGAGAAAGAAGGCATCAAGATTGAACCCTCGACCCTCCTCCTGCCTGAATTGCTCGCCGGTCGGGGTGTCTGGACGAAAAGAAAACCGTCACGGGCAGAAAAAAAAGACATCCGCCTGGGGTTTTCCATTGCACGTGAAATTGGCCGCCTGGACATCGGGCAGAGTGTGATCGTCGGGGGCGGGTCCGTTCTCGCCGTCGAGGCCATTGAAGGCACCGATGAAACCATCCGGAGGGGCGGCAAGCTGGGCAAAGGTGAAGCGGTACTTGTCAAAGTCTGCAAGCCGAATCAGGATTTTCGTTTCGATGTCCCCTCGGTGGGCGTAAAAACCATTGAAACAATGATCCGGTGCGATGTCCGTGCACTGGCCATCGAGGCCGAAAGGACCGTTGTCTTTGACCGTTCGGAGATGATCGGCCTTGCCAACGCCAACGGGATTGCGATTGTATGTGAATAAGGGCGCCTGTGGCCTGAGCCGGATTAAACCTATTGGGGAAAAAACGGAATCTCAAATGGAAAAATTACGAATCGGTGTGGTGGGGGTTGGCTATCTGGGCAAATTCCACGCCCAAAAATATCACCATATGCCGGATGTTGAACTGGTGGGCGTCGTCGACATCGACCGGGATCATGCGCGTCAGGTCGCCCGTGACAATGGGACCGCCCATTATCACGATCACCAGGCACTCTTCGGAAAAGTGGATGCCATCAGTATTGCGGCGCCGACGCCGGCGCATTTTAAAATCGCCAAAGATTTTCTGCTGCAGGACGTTGATGTCCTCATCGAAAAGCCGATCACCAGCGTTCTTGAAGATGCGGATGAACTGATCGAGATTGCCGAATCCAGAGGGCTGATCATTCAGGTCGGCCATCTGGAACGGTTCAACCCGGCTGTCGTCGCTCTTGCAGGAAAAATCACCCGGCCCCGGTTCATCGAATCCCATCGACTCAGCCTCTTTCAGGGACGCTGTACCGATGTGAGCGTGGTTCTCGATCTGATGATCCATGATATCGATCTGATCTTAAACCTGGTCCGCTCCAATATCAAATCAGTCCACGCGGCCGGCATTTCCGTAATATCCGGGAATATCGATATTGCAAATGCCCGCCTGGAGTTTGCCAACGGGGCCGTGGCCAATGTTACGGCCAGCCGGATTTCTGCCAAAAATGAGCGAAAACTCAGGCTTTTCCAAAAAGATGCCTACATTTCCATTGACTTTGCCAACCATAAAATTACCATTGTGCAGCCAGACAGCAGCCAGTCCGGCGGCATCATCCCCGGAATGGGCATTGAAGAAATGACTTTTGACAAGGGCGATGCGCTGGATGATGAACTGAAGTCGTTTGTGCAAGCCGTCAAAAACCGCCGGCAGCCGGATGTCACCGGGCAGATGGGCCGGGATGCACTTAAAACGGCCTTGTCCATCATGGAGCAGATTCAGGAAACCAGCCAGCACCTTGTGTGTTGACCCCCATCATCCAATCTAAAATGACGACACCCGAACGAATCATGATCATCGCCGGTGAAGCCTCGGGCGATATGCACGGTGCCAAACTGGCCCAGGCCATCAAGCGCCGGGCCGGAGACGCCCTGCTTTTCGGCGTCGGCGGCAGCGCCATGCGCGAGAAAGGCGTCCGGCTCATTGTCGACGCCAACACACTTTCCGTGGTGGGCATCACGGAGGTAATTGCCAAACTGGGAACGGTCTATCGAGCGATGGCCATCGTAAAAAAGGCCCTGAGAACAATCAGACCGGACCTGCTGATCCTGATCGATTATCCGGACTTCAACTTTCATGTTGCCGCGGCGGCCAAAAAACTTAACATTCCGGTTTTATACTATATCAGCCCCCAAATATGGGCGTGGCGCCAAAACCGGGTCAAAAAAATCAAACGACTGGTCGATCACATGGCAGTGATTCTGCCGTTCGAAGCACCGTTTTATCGAAAGCACCGGGTACCCGTCACCTTTGTCGGGCATCCCCTGCTGGATAGAATTGTCCCGGAAACGGCCCCCCGGCCGCCGGAAACGCCTTCAGGAGGACCGGTCATTGGATTGATTCCCGGATCCAGGGAAAAAGAAGTCACGACGCTGCTTCCCGTCATGCTCAAAGCAGCCGGAATCATTAAACGCGACCTGCCGGCGGCAAGGTTCGTGGTTTCATGCGCCGAATCCATAGACGAACAGCTGCTGCAGGGTGTTGTCCGCCAATATGCCGGGCCGCATGAAATCAGTATTGTCAAAGGCTCAGTGGTTCAGGTATTCACCCAGAGTCAGTTACTGGTGGCGGCATCCGGAACGGTCACTCTGGAGGCGGCCCTCTATGGTGTCCCAACGGTGATTGTGTATAAGGTCTCGCCGTTGAGTTACTGGCTGGGAAAACGTCTCATCAAAGTCAAGCACATCGGCATCGTCAACCTCATTGCCAGAAAAGAAGTGCTGCCCGAACTCATCCAGGACGACGCCTCGCCCCAAACCATCGCGGAAACAGTAAACGATATGGTTGCCGACCCGGCCCGGCTGGAACAGATAAAAAAGCAGCTGCTGAGCATGAAAGACAAGCTGGGAGGGGCCGGCGCGTCCGACCGTGTCGCAGCCATCGCATTGGATCTGATCTGACCGGATGAATATGGCTGGCTAAAATGAAACACCCCTGACGCGGCCTTCGTCGTCAAGGGTATTCCATTTTTCAGGCGGGTTGCCATGCAGATGCATTCGCGCACCTGCCGGGTGATCTACAGGTTGCCGGGGGTCCGGCGGCATGCTGCAGCAAGAACACCCCCCGTCGCCAATATCATCAGCACCACCGGCAAGGCAGCGTTCGAAGCGATGGCGCCGAACATGTTCCTATCGCTGGTGCCGGCAGAGATAAAACACCCCCCACCGCCACCGCCGTCAGAGGAGGCCGAGCCTGTCGAGACGGATGCCGAGTCGGATGATACGGGATCCGTGTAGGAAATCCCTGAAGGATCGACAATCACACCATTTTTTACGCCATCCTCGTCGCCCGTGCCACCATCTTCAAGGACCAGGGCAACACTCTTTCCGTCAGGCGCGAAAACGGCATTGGCGTATTCCTGCCATCCGGTATCAGCGATATACTTGTAAAGCCTGGCATCTCCGGGCACAGGTGTTGAAAAATAGATTCTGACGGTAGCGGTGTCGAGCCCCTGTTGCAGATACAGTTTGAAACCAACCAGGCCGAACCCCATTTTCACGGACTGGTCCGCCAACGTGTCGGTGGGAAGCGATTTAACCGAAATCAGGGAAACCTTTTCGGTAACGACCTCGACGCCGACTATGGATTGCCCCTCTACCGTATTGACGGCCATGATGTTGTCTTCAAGGTAATCGAAAATTCCGTTTTCGTTCACATCGACCGAGGCATCGACTTCCTGAGTGTCCGGGATCCCATTGGTATTGGCGTCATCGGTACTGTCGACCGTCGTGAAGATGGAGGTGTCTGACCAGTCCGACAACCCGTTGCGCGCGTCGACAAACCTGACCCGCCAGTAATAGACCGTTTCACCATCCAGCACCAGGTCGCCGACGGTGTATGCGGTCAGTTGGGTCTCGCTGGTTTCATCCAGAATCAGCGTCTCAAAATCGGACTCTGTGCTGATCTGCCATTGGGACCGGAAATGATCATCGTGGTCAGCATCAAAATAGGTCCCGGAGACAAGTACCGGCGTGAGCCCGACCCGTTCAACCTGCATGGCGGCGTCGACCACCGGTGCATCCGGCGCGGCATTGGTCGGCGCAGCCGTTGGATTCGTATCGGACGTGAACTCCATGAAATTGGATACACCATCGCCATCCGAATCCAGCGCGGAGTCATCATTGAGCGGATCCAGACCATAGGCGATTTCCCATTCATCGGTCATTCCGTCATCATCATCGTCCGGGTCCTGGTTGTCACCGGTTCCGTCGCCGTCGTTGTCCGCCCATTCTGCGGGATCGTTGGGGAACACGTCCAGGACATCAGGCACATTGTCGCCGTCGATATCGGTACTTGCGGACTTGAGTACGGTGATGAGGGTATTGGCGGTGGACGACATGCCGTCATTGTCGCTTACGGTCAGCCTGAAGGACAGGATGTCACCGTCGAGGCCGACGACCGGTGCAGTAAAGGATGTCCGTGCAGCAGCGTCATTCTGGATGTCGACCCCGGCACCGGCGGTCTGCACCCAGTGGTAACCGGTTACGCTTCCGTCCGTATCGCTTGAAGCGGAGCCATCGAGGATGACCGGTTCGTTTTCATACACCGTCTGATTCGATCCGGCGTCAGCACTGGGCGCCTGATTGGGGACATCCACGGCAGGCGTGTAGGTAACTTCCGCAGAGTCGGCGCTTTCCAGGTCGCCGTCAAATGCGCGAACAACAAAATGGTAGGTCACCCCTTCGGTGAGACCGATAAGCGTGCAGGTGGTGCTGTTTTCTTCCCAGATCGGATTCGAGTAATTGAAGGCCTGGCTGCTTTCCCGTGCGAAGACCCGGTACCCCTCGGGTGCCGGCACATTGGCATCCCAGCGCAGGGTGACATTTGCGCTGAGCACCACGGTTGCACTGCCAGCAATGCATACGAGGGAAGCAAAAAGAACTTTCAGAAAAGAGCGCGTGGTAGGTTTCATTTCGGCATCTCCCAATTTTTTTTCGCCTTGCGATCAACAGCGGATTGGAAAGATGCTGTGTTCGCTCGGCAGCCCTGCCGCCATTTCCATTCTTTCCGGTTTCAGGCCGTTGGCTTTGCGTCACACCCTTTCAGGTGCTTTGCCTTTTTCGAGCCACTGTCTTTTCAAACAATGTCAGCAACAGATATGCATCGTCTGTACCATTATTAATATTTATCGGAGAGAACACCGGAGATGCTGGAGAAAACGCCAACCCCTTCATTTATGGGAATGACAAAGGAAAGGACATCCGCTATCCGATCGGGGAAATGTATTGAAAAATGCACAACTCAGGCAGACGAGAACGTACACTAATGTAGACAGCCAACAGAAGGGTCTGGCCTGTCATGCGATGGTGGCGGGATCGATCATCTTGAAATACATGCTGAATATACTGCCTGCGCCGGGCTTGCTCTGCACGTCCATGCGGCAATCATATGTTTCCAGGATACGGTAAACGATTGAAAGGCCAAGACCGGAGCCTTTCGGTTTGGTAGTAAAAAATGGATTGAAAATAGATTTGATGGTTTGCGCATCCATGCCATACCCATCGTCGGCAATTTCAACCTTGACGCGATCATTATTATGTTTTTGTATGGAAATCCTAATGGTGCCTTCGCCGCTAATCGACTCCGCTGCATTGAGCAGCAGATTCCATACCACCTGATGAAGCTGCAGGGGGTCGATTTCTATAATCGCATCCGAGGCAATGTCCAGATCCGTCTTGACCCGCTGGTCGACAGAATCATCTTTCTCAAAAAGGGTGACAATCTCATTCAAGGCGTCTCCCAGATTCACAAATTGGGATTGGCCGGCAACCGGCCTGGCAAACGTGAGAAAATTATTGACCAGGCTGCTCAATCGGTCCGTTTCCCTGAGGACAATGTGCATCAACCGCATATTGTCCCTGTCATTTTCCATTTCACCTTTGAGGATCTGGATGGCGCCCGATAATGAGGCCAGCGGGTTTTTGATTTCGTGGGCCAGTCCGGCGGCCATTTCGCCAATCTGTGCCAGGTTTTGTACCCGGTCGAGATGTGCCTCCATGGCTGCCAGTTCAACCTTGGACCGTCGTTCCTGATCAGAAAGATAACCGCTTAAAAATGCAACGGAAAAACATGCGGCAGTCAGAATGGCACTTTTTTGAAACACCTGGATGCCCGTTGGGGTGGCACCGGCTATGGTACCGCCAAAACCGGCGGGATCAATGGTTCCGTTTAACTCTAAAATCAGCAGTACGGCAAACTGAACACTGCAGAACAGTGCCACCAGGAGGCTGCCGCGCCTGAAAACAAACACGCTGGAATAGATGACCACCACGATGTATAAAAATGAGAATACGCTGGCGTATCCACCGGTCACAAAAACGATCAGGCTGATGCACAATGCATCGATGGTAATCTGCCCATATATGAAAAGGAGCTGGTGTCGTTTGACGGTTGGCTGCAGAACCCCGTATACGGCGGACAGGAACAGAATGGTTCCCGACAGGCCATACAGGAAGGTCACCGGTGCTTCAAAGGTATAGACCTGATTCCCGATCTGGTAGGCAATCGTCGACCCCATCAGCAGCAGGGCAAAAAGCAGACGAATGGACATCAGCCATTTGAGCTTACGGTTAACCGTATCCCTATCGATCGGGTAATTGGGCAAGACGTCAGACAAGGCAGGATGTCAACATTTATGAGTGAAACGCATATACCGGCGTGCTCTTAGTCAAAAGCGCCGCTGATCCTCTCCGCGATCGGTTCTTCTTGCGATGGCTTGCGATTATCCTTAAAAACCACCAAAAAATTAAAGATTCCCGGCCATTTTAAAAACAGGCAGATACATGGAAATGACGAGCCCGCCGATGACCACGCCCAAGAAAACAAGCATGAACGGTTCGATCAGCGACGTTAAATTTTCTACCGCCTGGTCGACCTCTTCTTCGTAGAAATCCGCAATTTTCTGGAGCATGGCATCAAGGGCGCCGGTGGATTCACCAACTGAAATCATCTGGCACACCATGGCGGGAAACACGCCGCTTTCGGCCAGCGGGTCAGCCATGGTACGGCCTTCGGCAATACCGCTGCGGACATTGTAGATGGCCCGCTCGACGCTCTTGTTGCCTGATGTTTTGGCGACGATGTCCAGGGCTTCCAGGATGGCGACGCCGCTGGAGAGCATGGTTCCCATGGTGCGGGTAAATTTGGAGACCGCCACTTTGCGGATCAACAGGCCGAATACCGGCAGTTTAAGCACGGCGGCATCGACGAATTTCCGGCCTTTCTCGGTATTGTAATATTTTTTGAATGCAAAAATAAAAATAACAATACCGATAATGATCCAATGGATTTTGGATTTTACAAATTCACTCATGGCAACGACGATGAGCGTGGGGGTCGGAAGGGTGCCGCCCATGTCGGCAAACATTTCCTGGAATACGGGGATGACAAACACCAGAATGATCGCAACGACGGCAACTGCGATGATCATGGTTACGATCGGGTAGGTCATGGCCCCTTTGACCTGGCTTTTCAATTTGGCCGCCTTTTCCATGTATGCGGACAGCCGCCTTAAAATGGTATCCAGAATACCTCCCGCCTCGCCGGCGGCAACCATATTCACGAACAGATCATCAAATTGTTTGGGATATTTTTTCAGGGCGTCGGCCAGCGTGGAGCCGCTTTCCACCTGTTCCTTGATACTTTTCAGCATCTTTTTGAAGGTGGCATTTTCCTGCTGGGCGTGCAGAATATCCATGCATTGAATGATGGGCAGCCCCGCATCGATCATTGTCGAGAATTGTCGACAGAACAATATCACGTCCCGCTGGGTTACACTCGGCTGAAGAAAGGCGATATTTTCAAAAAGGTCTTTGGGTTTTTTCTTGATTTTGGTCGGCGTTATCCGCAGCCTGTTGAGATTGGAGCGCACCAGGTCCTCACTGGACGCCTCCATCTCGCCTTTCTGAGCGATATTGTTTCTGTTTTTTCCTTCCCACAGATAAATCGGCATAACATCCCCCTGTGTCCCTGAATGAACAGTTGCCGCTGGCGTACAAAAGTGATGAACGGATATTTCGATAGCGTCGTCTGGCTCAAGAAACGGTGTAAAAGCAACCGCGATCCATCTGTCTTGTGACCAGTTGATTGGAAGCGACCAATTGATCCAGAACCGGCTGCACCGTTTCAACATCAAGCCCGATGATCTGTGAAACATCCCGGGCAGTATAGGGCCGTCTTCGAACCGTTGAAACCAGGCGGGCCATCAAGTCGTCATGCCGTGCCGTGATTTCAGTTGGACCAGCTTTATATCTGACAATTTCGGCACCTTCAAGAAAATCTGAAATATCTTTCAGCCGATTCGCCCCGACCGGCGCAACCCAGGTTTCCGTACCCGGCCGGTCAAGGGTGTTCAAAAGAACCCCATCGGCGCGAATGCATCCCAGAATCCGTTTCAGCGCCGTCAGTTCTTCGGCAGAATCATTGCTTCCCTGAACGATGAAAATCTCCATCAGCAACCGGCCATGATACATTTTCCTGAATGCTGAAATGCCATTGATCATTCCGTGGAGATCCAGTTCGGGATGAGGGCGGTTCACCCGCTTGAAAAGGGCCTCTGTCGCCGCGTCCAGGGACGCCATGACCACATCGGCGTCCTTTACCTGGCGCCTTACATCAAGCCGTCCGAAGAGCGTGCTGTTGGTCAGCAGGGCCACTTTATACTGGGGATAGTCCGATTTGAGAAAGCGAATGACGTCACCGATGCCCTCATTCAAAGTCGGTTCACCGGAGCCTGAAAAGGTGATGTGGTCTATCTTTTTATTCCGGGAGAGGTAGTCCGCCAGTTCCTCTTTGACCCGATCCACGGAAACGTATTCGCTTCTTTTCAGGGTCAGGCGGGTGGTCGCACCGCATTCACAATATACACAATCCAGGCTGCAGGTTTTGTGGCGCATGAGATCCACCCCGAGGGAGATGCCCAGGCGCCTTGACGGAACAGGCCCGAAGAGGGTCTTGTATTTTAAAGTGCACTCTTTCTTCATCGTCTTATTCATTGAATTTGTCGTCATCTTGCTACCACAAACTGCCTGTTACAACAATAACTTTATTAATATCGGGGTATTGGTGACCCTGCCCCCCGGCGCTGAAAATGAAAACCCCCGGCCCACTTAGCTTGCAAAAACGAAACCAACGGCGTAATATTCAGTTGTTTTCTGCTGTGCACCAAAAAACGTGCCGGTCGACAATCGGAAGATTGGGGGGCCGGATCAATGCAGGCATAAATTTCCTCCCCGGGAAAAGGGCAGCCCGCCGGGGATTCATTTTCGGGTGAATCTCCAATGCCGGGAAAAATGCCCCTCTTCGGCGGCGCAGCCGATACCACCTCTTAAACAGGCTCGGACAGATACAAAGCGATGACGGGTAAAAACGAAAAAGAGAATAGGCCCCTGACCATTATCACCAGCCACGTGAACGCAGATTTCGATGCCATGGCGTCGATGCTTGCCGCCCAGAAGCTCTACCCCGAAGCACGGGTGGTATTTCCGGGGTCCCAGGAAAAAAACCTGAGAAATTTCTTCATCCAGTCCATGGTGTATCTGTTCAACATCGCCGAACTGGGAGAACTCGATTTCTCAGCGGTCACCAGACTGGTTCTGGTTGACACCAAGCGTCGAAACCGGATCGGCGATCTGCGCCGGATTCTGGACAATCCCGGGCTGGAAATCCATATTTACGATCACCACCCGAAAAAAGACGACGATATTCCCGCGGACCGGGAGTGTCATATGTTGACCGGGGCCACGGTCACCATCCTGACGGGTATTCTCCGGGAAAAAAATATCCCCATCACCGCCGAGGAAGCCACCATCATGTGCCTGGGGATCTATGAGGACACCGGTTCTTTCTCTTTTCCCTCGACGACGGAACGTGATTTCAAGGCGGCAGCCTATCTGCTGTCCCGGGGCGCCAATCTGAATGTCATTTCCACGATGATCACCCGGGAATTCAATCCCGAACAGATCGGGCTGCTCAACGACATGATCCAGGCGTCGCGACACTATACCATCAACGGCGTTGACATCGCGCTGACCGGCGTGACGACGGACAATTATTTCCCTGATTTTTCTTTCCTGGTCCAGAAAATGGCAAAAATGGAAAACATCGATGCCGTTTTCGCCCTGGCGCTGATGGAGAACAAGGTGTACGTGGTCGCCAGAAGCCGGACGGATGATGTGGACGTAGGTGAAATCCTGGGACAGATCGGCGGAGGGGGGCACCCGTCAGCCGCCGCCGCGACGGTGAAGGGCAAAACCATCGCCCAGACCGAGCAACTGCTTTTCGAGGCCCTGCACGCAAAAATCAATCCCCGGCGTCTGGCCCGGGATCTGATGTCTTCGCCGGCCATCATGGCTGCGGGAGACACCACCTGCAAGGAGGCCAAGGCCCTGCTGACCCGATACAACATCAATGCCCTGCTCGTTGGCCGGGATCGATCCGGCAACAGCGGTTTTACCGGTTACATCACCCGGCAGGTCATCGAAAAGGCCCTGTTTCACGATCTCGATACCATTCCGATTCGCGAATACATGAGTATGGAAATCTCCCACGTGCATCCGGACGCCGATATCGTGGAGATCCAGGACAAGATTATCGGCAACAAGCAGCGGATACTGCCGGTCATGGAAAACGAAAGGGTGCTGGGGGTCATCACCCGCACGGACCTGCTCAATACGCTGGTTCAGCAAAGCAGGCCCTCCAATCATGAATTTCCGCGGCTGAACGGCAACGCCAGCAACAAACGATCACGGGTGGTGGTCAATTTCATGCGTGAACGCCTCCCCAAATCCATCCTGGACACCCTCTGCCAGCTGGGGGAAGCGGCCAGCCGCCTTGACTGCAATGCTTACGTCGTGGGCGGATTTGTCCGGGACCTGTTCCTCTATCGCTCCAATGAGGATATCGATATCGTCATCGAAGGAAACGGGATCGAATTCGCCAGGACATTTGCCCGTGAATCCGGGGCCAGGATCCACACCCATGAAAAATTCGGAACGGCCGTCATCATATTTCCCGATGGTTTTAAAATAGACGTGGCCTCTGCGCGGATGGAATACTACCAGTTTCCGGCATCCCTGCCGGTGGTTGAAATGAGCTCCATCAAAATGGACATGTTTCGCAGGGATTTCACCATCAACACCCTTGCCATCCAACTCAACCCGGGTAATTTCGGCAGACTCATCGATTTTTTCTCCAGTCAGAAGGACATCAAGGACAAGGTGTTGCGGGTGCTGCACAACATGAGTTTCGTGGAAGACCCCACGCGGGTATTCCGGGCCCTGCGATTCGAGCAACGGTTCGGTTTCACCATCGGCAAACTCACATCCAGCCTTATCGACAATGCCGTGAAAATGAATTTTTTCAAGCGCCTTGCCGGCAAACGGGTCTACGCGGAACTCAAGCTGATTCTAAAGGAAGAAAACCCGGCACCGACGATTTTGAGGCTTCTGGACTATGACCTTTTGCGGGTCATTCATCCGGACTTGATAATTGAAACCGATTTTAAAACCCTGCTCGACACCGCAAAAAAGGTGACCGACTGGCACGACCTGCTCTTTATCGATGAAACCTACGAGCGCTGGGCCGTGCATTTCATGACCCTGATCCGCCATTGCGGCCTGAAAGCCACCCGCGAAATCTGCACCCACCTGACCATCGCGCCGCGGTATGCCAAAATGTTCGGTGAAAACCGCCTCAGCACGGAAAAACAACTCTCCCTGCTGGAGCGGCGTAAACGCATGACCCATGCAGACGTCTACAACCTGCTCAAAGGGTTCAAAACGGAAATGATATTGTATATGATGGTATGCACCACGTCCAGGATGGCCAAAAAAAGAATTTCGCATTACCACACCCAGCTGCGAAATGTCACCATCACCATTTCCGGAAAAGACCTGCTGAAGATGGATATCAAGCCGGGCCCGATATACAGTAAAATCCTGCAGGCGGTGCTGGAGGCCAAGCTCAATGGCGTGCTCAGAACCCGGGAGGATGAGTTCAACTTCGCCAGGGAGCGCGTCGCACGGATCCGGACGAAACAACCTGAAATTTCAGTCGATCGGAAAACGGGCGGCAACAGCGCGGCATAAGGGGTTCATCCCCCCCCTGGCTGATGCCTGCTGCATCCGGACCGTTTTGGCAAAAAGGCAAACCCAGCAGTCCCGCCAGCCGTGAGCCCCTTTTTTTCTTGATTGCATGATTTCTTATGGATAATATTACGGGTTTAAAATTACGAACCCGTAGCCGAAACCATCGGTTCCCGGCGGCGGCCGGCGCACCGATCAAGAGAGGTTCCAATGCGTCCCAGGAAATGGATTGTAAGCGGCATGCGCCCCACGGGTCCGCTTCACTCGGGCAACCGGTGCGGCGCCCTGGGCAGCGACGATGAAGATCCCCGTGCAGTCAGGATCAGGAAATGATGGACAACGTGACGGAAGCGGTGCCCGGCCCTTCGGAGGACGATCGGTATCGGGTCAAACTCCAGGATGTTTTCGAAGGCCCCATGGACCTTCTGGTCCACCTGATCAAGAAAGCGGAAGTTGACATTTACGACATCCCCATTTCACGGATCACGGAGCAATACCTGGCATACCTGGAATGGATGCAACAGATGAACATCGACTTTGCCGGTGACTTTGTCCTGATGGCATCCACACTTACCCATATCAAATCCAGGATGCTCCTGCCGGCACAGATCGGTGAAGAGGAAGAAGAGGACCCCCGCCTGGAGATTACCAGGCCGCTGCTCGAATACCTGCGGATCAAATCGGCGGCCGAACAGCTGGCGGAACGCAACCTGCTGGGAGAAAAGACATTTACCCGAAAACCGGACACCGATATCCTGGACGGCGTCGAAGACGACCAGGTGATCCGTATCGGCCTGTTCGAGCTGATTGACGCGTTTCAGAATATTCTGGACAAGGTGACCCCGGGACACCGGGTCGATCTGACACGAAACCGTGTATCGGTCCAGGAACGGATAACCCAATTAACGGAACTGCTGGAAGCCAGAACCTCCATGACCTTCGACGAGCTGTTTGCCGAGGGTCGTGAACGGTCCGACATCATCGTCACCTTCCTGGCGATCCTGGAAATGGCCAAACTCAACCTCCTCCGCATCGCCCAGCACGTGCCCACGGGGATTATCCGGGTTTTCTATCAGTAGGCGGGCAGATGGTGGCGGGGATAAAAACCGGGAACGCGCGCAACCGGTCCGCAGGATGATGGTTAGGGATGGACACAGAACAGCGAAGCATGCCTCAACGCCTCAAAGACATCATTGAAAGCCTGCTCTTCGTCTCGGAAACACCGCTGACGATGGAACAGTTGAAGGGTATTCTCGACGGTGAGGACACCGCTTCGATCAGGGCCGCCGTTGAGGCATTGATGGCCGAGTTTGAACAGCGCGATGGCGGCTTCGTCCTCAAGCAGGTGGCCGGCGGGTATCAGTTCCGCACCCAGGGCCGTTACAACGAATGGATCAAGCGCCTGATCCGCCCCAACGCCCCGCGACTGAGCAAGGCGGCGTTGGAGACCCTGGCCATCATCGCTTACAACCAGCCCATCATCCGCAGCGACATCGAACATATCCGGGGCGTGGACAGCGGCGGTGTCCTCCGCATGCTCATGGAGCGCAAACTGATCCGGGTGCTGGGACGCAAGGAAATCCCCGGGCGTCCCTTGATTTATGCCACCACCAAACATTTCCTGGAAGTCTTTGAACTCAAAGACCTCAAGGACCTGCCCACCCCCCGGGAAATCGAAGAGCTCAGCCGGTCGCGACTCGAAGAACAGCCTGACATGGAAGCGCCTCCAGGCGCCGGCGAGCCGCCTGAAGCGGGAAAGCCGCCCGAAGCTGAAGCGCCCGACGTTGAAGACCCGTCAGATGCAGCTTCGGCGGCCTCTGACGATATTTCCCACCCTTGAAGGGGTATCCGGTCTCCCGTACCCGGCAAAAGGCTCCGGCAGCCGTTCCCGGCCGTTGAGAAGCAATACCGCCGTAGCGGTTGAATTCGCATTTTACCACCACATACAGTATTGATTTTTTAGTTGATATACATGATAAAGGGATCAATTAATTTTAGAGTTGGCGGCGGCGCTCCCCCTGGGGCGACCCTGTCGAAATGAAAATGAATCAATCAGCGGCCCCATCCGGCATTTTCTGATCCGCCGGGAAAACATGGGGTCGCTTTGCAATCCGATCGTTGCCCGGAGGTATTCCCATCAAAAGCGACCATCTGTTCAACACCAACGGCTCCCATCAGCGGGATTACAACGCCGCTTCCCTGGAGGTCCTCAGGGGGCTTGACCCGGTCCGCCGACGGCCGGGCATGTATACCGACACCGGACGGCCCAACCACCTCGCCCAGGAGGTGATCGACAATGGCGTGGACGAGGCCATTGCCGGTTATGCCAGCCGTATCGACGTCATTTTGCATGCCGACGGCTCATTGAGCGCGGCCGATGACGGCCGCGGCATGCCCACGGACATCCACCCGGAAGAAGGCATCAGCGGCGTGGAGGTGATCCTGCTCAAGCTGCACGCCGGGGCCAAGTTTTCCAACAAGGACTACCAGTTCTCCGGCGGCCTTCACGGTGTGGGCGTCTCCGTCGTCAATGCCCTCTCATCCCGCCTGGAAGTGGAAATCAAGCGCGACGGCAACAAGCATTTCATCAGCTTTGCCGACGGCCGGAAGCAGCAGGACCTGGAAATCACCGGATCCGTTGGCCAGCGCAACACCGGTACCTTCATCCGTTTCTGGCCCGATCCGGCCTATTTCGACACGGTCCGTTTCTCCGTCCGCAGGCTGCGCCACACCCTGCGGGCCAAGGCGGTGCTCTGTCCTGGGCTGACGGTTACCTTTACCGATGAAAAAAGCGGCGAAAAAGACCAGTGGCATTACGCGGACGGCCTGAAGGCATACCTGGCCGATGGCCTGCAGGGTTGCGACCTGATCCCCGACGAGCCCTTCGTGGGCAAACTGGATGGCGACGGTGAAGCGGTTTCATGGGCCGTGGTGTGGCAGCCCGAAGGCGGCGAAACCATCACCGAAAGTTACGTCAACCTCATCCCCACCCCCCAGGGCGGCACCCACGTCAACGGTTTCCGTTCCGGGCTATTGGCAGCCATCCGGGAATTCTGCGAGTTTCGCAAACTGATCCCCCGGGGCATCAAACTGGCCCCCGATGATATCTGGGACCGCTGCGCCTATGTATTGTCGGCCAAGATGACCGACCCTCAATTTTCCGGACAGACCAAGGAGCGGCTCTCTTCCCGGCAGTGCGCCTCCTTTGTCAACGGGGTGGTCAAGGACGCATTCAGCCTGTGGCTGAACCACCACACCGAAGCCGGTGAGCGCCTGGCGGAAATGGCCATCGAAAGTGCCCGCAACCGGCTCAAAGCCGGAAAGAAAATCGTGCGCAAAAAAGTCACCGCCGGGCCGGCCCTGCCCGGCAAACTGGCCGACTGCGTCAGCCAGGACGCGCGGCAAAGCGAATTGTTTCTCGTGGAAGGGGATTCGGCCGGCGGATCGGCCAAGCAGGCCAGGGACCGGCAGACCCAGGCGGTGATGCCGCTTCGCGGCAAAATCCTCAACACCTGGGAAGTCGATTCGGCCCAGATTCTGGGGTCCAAAGAAGTGCACGACATTGCCGTGGCCATCGGTGTGGATCCGGGGTCCCAGCACCTCAACGGGCTGCGCTACGGCAAGATCTGCATCCTGGCCGACGCGGATTCAGACGGCCTGCACATTGCCACCCTGCTGTGCGCGCTCTTTCTGCAACACTTCACCCCGCTGGTCAAAACCGGCCATGTGTTCGTGGCCATGCCCCCGCTCTACCGCATCGACATGGCCAAGACGGTGCATTACGCCCTGGACGAAGCGGAGAAAAGCGCCATTATCCGCCGCATGGAAAAGAAAAAGCCCAATGGCAGGATCAACGTCCAGCGATTCAAGGGATTGGGTGAAATGAACCCCATGCAGCTGCGGGAGACCACCATGGCACCGGACACCCGACGTCTGGTCCAACTGACGGTGGACGAAGACGAGGCGGCCTTTTCAACGCTGGACATGCTCCTGGCCAAAAAGCGGGCCGCCGACCGCCGCCAGTGGATCGAAGACAGCGGCGACCTGGCCGAAGTGGATTAAAGAAGGGGTCAGGGATTCAAGGGAAAACGCAAGACGATAACCGCATTGGACATTCGTAGTTGGATAGTGGGCATTCTGCGGTTCGCTTTTCCCGGCCAGCCCCCTTTTTTAATGCAGCAATGAAACAAAAATACATAAGGTATTGAAAGTATAATTAATATGAGCAATCATGCCTCCCCGCACATCGAGGGCAACGAACAGATGCCCCTGCAGCAGTTTTCCCGGCAGGCCTATCTGGACTACGCCATGTACGTCATCATGGACCGGGCCCTGCCCCACATCGGCGACGGTCTGAAACCCGTTCAGCGGCGCATCGTCTACGCCATGAGCGAACTGGGCCTGAAGGCATCGTCCAAGCACAAAAAATCCGCCCGCACCGTGGGCGACGTACTCGGCAAGTTTCACCCCCACGGCGACACCGCCTGCTACGAGGCCATGGTGCTCATGGCCCAGCCCTTCTCCTACCGCTACCCGCTGGTAGACGGCCAGGGGAACTGGGGGGCACCCGACGACCCCAAATCCTTTGCCGCCATGCGCTACACCGAGGCCCGGCTCTCCGCCTACTCCGAGGTGCTGCTGGCCGAGACCGGCATGGGAACGGTCCAATGGATGCCCAACTTCGACGGCACGCTCAGGGAACCGCGGGTGCTGCCGGCCCGCCTTCCCAACATCCTGCTCAACGGCACCACCGGCATCGCCGTGGGCATGGCCACGGACATACCGCCCCACAACATCAGGGAAGTCGTCGACGCCTGCATTCACCTGATCGACCATCCGGGTGCCGGCACCGAGGACCTGTGCAACCACATCCAGGGCCCGGACTTCCCTTCCGGCGCCGAGATCATCACGCCAAAATCGGAAATCGCAGCACTCTATCGATCCGGCAAAGGCGTCATCCGCATGCGGGCCACCTATGAACTGGAAAACGGCGACATCGTCATCAACGCCCTGCCCCACCATGTGTCGCCGGCCAAGGTGCTGGAGCAGATCGCCGGCCAGATGAACAAGAAAAAGCTGCCCATGGTGGCGGATCTTCGGGACGAATCGGACCACGAAGACCCCATCCGCCTCGTGATCGTTCCCCGCTCCAACCGGGTCGACAGGGATGCGCTCATGGCCCACCTGTTCGCCACCACGGAAATGGAAAAAACCTTCCGGGTCAACATGAACATCATCGGCCTGGACCGGAAGCCCGGTGTCAAAGGCCTTGTCGAACTGCTGTCGGAGTGGATCACCTTTCGCACTAAAACCGTCCGGGATCGTTTGGAATTTCGACTTGAAAAAGTCAGAGAGCGCCTGCATATCCTGGACGGATTGCTGCTGGCCTACCTGAATCTGGACGAAGTGATCCGCATCATCCGCAGCGAGGACAAACCCAAGCCGGTGCTGATGGACCGCTTCAATCTTTCCGATGCCCAGGCCGAGGCCATCCTTCAATTGCGCCTGCGCCACCTGGCCCGCCTCGAGGAGATGAAAATCCGGTCCGAGCAGGAGGAACTGGACAAAGAGCGTCAGTTCCTGGAAAAAACGCTGGGGTCCCCGGCCCGGCTCAAAACCCTGATCAAAAAAGAGCTTCGGGCGGACGCCAAAGCCTATGGGGACGACCGGCGCACGGCGATCGTCCGGCGCGAAGGCGCCCAGGCCATTTCCGAAGAGCAGCTGGCCCCGGTCGAACCGGTAACCGTCATCCTGTCCGCCAACGGCTGGGTGCGCGCGGCCAAAGGCCACGAGATCGATCCCCGTGAGGCGGTCTACCGCCCCGGGGACCGCTACCTGGACGCCGCCCGGGGCAAAAGCAACCAGCCGGCTGTTTTTGTTGACGAAACCGGACGGAGCTACAGCCTGTCCGCCCATACCCTGCCTTCGGCCCGCGGGTACGGCGAGCCGCTTACCGGCCGCTTTGTCCTGCCGCCCGGCGCCACCTTCACCGCCGTGATCATGGCCCCGCCCCATCAGCAATTGCTGATGGCCAGCGATGCCGGCTACGGGTTCATCACCCGTTTTGAAGATCTGGTGACCCGCAACACCAAAGGCAAGGCCATCCTTACGCTGCCCAAGGGGGCCCGGCCGCTGCTGCCCATCCTGCTGGAGGGCACTGCCGACAGCCTGCTGGCGGCCGTCACCAACGAAGGGCGCATGCTGGTCTTCCCCCTGGACAAGCTTCCGGCCATTGCCAAGGGGAAAGGCAACAAGATCATCCAGATTCCCGCCAAGCGGGCCCGGGAACGCAAGGAACTGCTGGCCCATCTGTGCCTGGTCCCGCAAGAAGGCGCCCTGACCATTTTTGCCGGGAAACGGTTTTTTAAACTGACCTGCGGCAACCTTTCCCAGTATATGGGTGAGCGCGGCCGCCGTGGAAAAAAACTGCCCAGGGGCTTCCAGAACGTGGACCGCCTGGAAAGCGAAGCGCCCGCCCAGGCCCCCCTGTCGCTGGCGCCGACCGAAGACGCGTAACGGTGGCGGGGTGACTGCCGCCGATGCGCCCTGAGCGCCCGGCCGAGGCATTCATGCCGGCCCGTCCGCCTTAACCCGAGTCCCCCTGAAGTCTGAATCGCCGCATGGTCTTTTCGAGTATTTTTTTTCTTTTCGCCTTTCTGCCGCTGGCCATCCTGGGTTACTACGGCCAGTACGTGCTGCTCGGCAACCGCCTGCGCAACCTGGCCCTGCTGATCCTGTCCTACCTGTTCTATCTTTTCGGGGCCCCCGGATTCATCCTGTTCCTGGCCGGTTCCACCGTGTTCGACTACGCCATGGGCCGCCTGATGGACCGGTGTGAACGGCGGAAACGATGGTGGCTGATCCTGTCCCTGCTGGTCAACCTGGGCCTGCTGGCCTGGTTTAAATATGCCAACTTCATGGTGGCCGAAACCGCCGGATATCTGGCCCGGATGGGCATCGACCTGTCCGGGTGGGAAGCGGTGGCCCTGCCGGTGGGCATCTCCTTTTTCACCTTCCAGAAGCTGAGCTACACCATCGATGTCTACCGGGGACGATGCCGGCCCATTGCCAGCCTGATCGATTTTTCCATGTATGTGGCCCTGTTCCCCCAGCTGGTGGCCGGCCCCATTGTGCGCTTTCGGGATATTTACGGCCAGATCGGAAGCCGGGTGGAATCCTGGACGCTGTTTTATGCAGGCGCCGTCCGTTTCTGCTGGGGCCTGTGCAAGAAGGTGATCCTGGCCGACACCTGCGGACGCTTCGCCGACGTCATTTTCAGCCTGTCCCCCGGTGAACTGGACACCGCCGTCGCATGGATGGGCGCCCTGGCCTACACCCTTCAGATCTATCTGGATTTCTCGGCCTATTCGGACATGGCCATCGGCCTGGGCATGCTTTTCGGTTTCCGTTTCCTGGAAAATTTCAACCGCCCATACAGTGCCGTCAGCCTGACTGATTTCTGGCGCCGGTGGCACATCTCCCTGAGCCGATGGTTCCGGGACTACCTGTACATCCCGATGGGGGGCAACCGCAAGGGGGCGGCCCGCACCTACCTCAACCTGACCGTCGTCTTCCTCCTGTGCGGTTTCTGGCACGGCGCCAACTGGACCTTTGTGATCTGGGGCGCCTACCACGGCCTGTTTCTCGTGATCGAACGGATCATGGGACTGCGCCGGATTCCCGAAAACCGGCTGCGCGGATTGCGGCGCCTGGCGACGCTGCTGGTGGTGGTCTGCGGCTGGGTCATTTTCCGATGCGACGACCCCGGCCAGGCCGCCCGGTTCTTCACGGCCATGTTCACCCTGACCGCCCGTGACATGCCCGCCGCGGTGGCCGGCCTGATGGACCTGAAGAACACGCTGCTCATGCTCTTCGCGGCCACGACCCTGATCCTGCCGTCATCAGGCCAGGATGACGGGCCATTGCTGGACACGCGCCCCTTTGTGGCCGCCACGGTCGGCATTGTCCTGTTCATGGTGCTGTTGCCCTGGTGCATGGCCATTATGGCCTCGGGCAGCCAGAATCCTTTCATTTACTACCGGTTTTGATCGATACGGTGAAAAAACTTTTCTCCATATGCTTTGTCATCCTGCTGACGGCACCGGTGGGCCTCTGGCTGGTGGACCGCCTCCACGCCAATGGGGACAATACCGTCCGCCAGGGCTTTCCCCGCCCCGAGTCCGCCATGTGGGCCGACCGGGACTATTACCAGGCGGTCGAAGGGTGGTTCCGGGAGTCCATTCCCGCCGGAAAATCACTTAAAATATTTCACAACTGGCTGAACTACCACCTGTTCTCCGCCACCGAAACGGCCGTGCACATCGGCATTCACGGCTGGCTCTACCCCGGTAGACCCATCCCGGCGGCGTCGCCGCCCGGAGACGCCCGACAGGCGGCCAACGGGCAATTGCTGAAGCTTCACGCCGTCGAAAAAATGATCACCGCCACGGGACGCCGCTTCCTGTTCACCGTGGTTCCCGGCAAGGCCGCCATCTACCCGGAGTATCTGGCCGCCGGGGACCCGGGGATACCCGACCCGTTTTACCGGGCCCTGCTCGACGCCCATGGGCGTCACCCCATGACGGGGCTGGTCAGGCTGGGACCGGCCTTGAAAAAGGCCAAACTCAGCGGCATCGAGGTCTATGGCAGGCACTCCCTGCTGTGGACCTGCGGTGGCGCCGCGGCGGCCGCCGAACAGCTCCTGGCCGCCCTGGATTCGGCCAAACCGGCATCGGCCGCGCGCCCGACGACACCCTGTCCGCCTGCGGACGATGACCTCTACCGCCTTCTCCTGGGCCAACAGCCCCGCGAGAAAGCGCCGCTGGCGGGCCCTGCCGCCGGCCCCCACGCCGTCACCGGTCCGGTGGCCGTGGTCTACGGCGACCACTGTCTGAATCGACTGCTGCCGTTTATCACCCACGCCTTTAACGCCATGACGATCATCGATGCGACCCGGGAACCCACCTTCGGGCAGAATGTCATGGCCGGCAACAGTGACCTGGTCGTTCTGGAAAGCGGTGAAACCGGGCTCGATCGGCTTCACCTGGACCTGGAGGCCCTTTATGCCGCGGCATCCCCGCGGATGCGCGGCGTGGTCGCGCGGGACCTGGCCATGGACCAGGCCTCGCCGGTGACCCAGTGTGCACTGGACGTCACCCCCGGCGGGCTCCAGATCCGATCCTCGGGCGAGGCTGCTTTTTTCAGGCTGCCGTCGGTGGACGGGTCGACCCCTGGTGTATTCAGGATGGTCAAACTGACGTTTCCGCCCACCCACCAGGGCACGATTACCGTCAGGACCCTGCCGGACCGGGCCGGATGGACCCATAGGGCGTTGAACCGGGAGACCCGCCACCTGATCGTTCCCCTGCCGTTCGACGATTCGGTGGAATTGCAGATCAACCCCAGCCGGCACCCGGGCGTGTTCACCCTGGAAAAAGCCGAATTGTTGAGTTTTTACGGCAAACACCCGCCGCCAGCACCGGCGGTTCCGGAAGAAACGGTGATCAGCGGGGATATCTACAGCGGGATGGAAATAGTGACGGAGGCACCACCGGCCGCCGTTCCGGCTTTCGACGCGGAGGCCCGCACCGTGTCCCATCCCACCGAGGAAATGCCCGACCTCGCCCTGACCGATATCGAAGCGGGCCGCATCTTTCAGCGCCGGGGAAAAGAGGCGGACATCGTTGTCAGCGGGACCTATGCCGGCGTAACGGGTCCGGTCCAGGCCCGGGTGGTCGATGCCGGCAGCGACAGGGTGGTGGTGCCTTGGACCGTGGTGGACGGTTCACCGGAAAACGGGCTCTTTACCGGCATTCTGCACCAGGTCCCCCAGGGGGGATGGTACCGGCTGCAGGTTCGCAGCGGCATCACCCCGTGGGTGGTCAAAAAAGGCCGCAACCCATGGGGGGTCGGCATGCTGGTCGCCTGCATCGGCCAGTCCAACATGCGCGAGTGGTTCCATACGGGGCGCGACCACCGCCCCTCCCCCCTGGTCATGCTTCACCGCAACGGCCGGTGGGTCACGCCCGAGAACGCGGGCAACGGCGCACTTGCAGCCGGCAATCGACTGGCCTCGGCGTTGAGGATCCCCGTGGGGCTGCTGGACTATTCGGTCAACGGCACCGGCCTGACCGCCAAGGCGGAATGGGGCAGCGGCTTCTGGCTGGACACCGGGCCCGGCAGCATTTACCGGCAGTTCGTAGACGGGGTCAACACCACCGGCGGGGCGGTGGAATACGTGGTGTGGATGCAGGGCGAAGCCGATGCGGCCCGGGGAACCGTGTCACGGGAGGAGTACCGGACGGCCCTTGAACGCCTGGTGGACGATCAGGTCCGCGCCGACATCGAAAACGGGTCGTCCCGCCCCCAGCTTCCCTTTCTGATGATCCCTCTGGTCAGGCGGCCCACCGGCAGGGACGTCACCTGCCAATGGATCCGGGATGCCCAGATGGATGCCCTGGAGACCATCGAGGAATGCCACCTGGCAGCCCTGTCCATCGACCTGGAGAACCGCGGACGCCAGCATCTGGCGCCGGCATCCTACGCCGTCCTGGGTGCCCGGACGGCCCGGACCATCCTCTACCTGCTGGACAAAGCCGCCTTCCACCGCGGCCCTGCCGTGGCGGATGTCACCAGGGCGTCGGACCGGACCATCCGGGTCGCCATCCGGCACCGCGGCGGCACCGACTTCACGCCCTGGTCGGACATCACCGGCTTCGACGTTTACGCCGGCGGCCGGCGGCTGCCCATTGCCGCCGTATCCCGCGGCGATGGCCGCACCATCCATATCCGGCTGGAAGACGAGGTGCCACAAAACTTTTCCGTGCGCTACCTGTACGGGGCCCACCCGGATACATCCAACCCGGTTCGCGACAACACGGACCTGCGCATGCCCCTGGAACCGTTCTTGCGGCCGGTGCCCGGAGAACGTAACGGATCCTGACCCAGGGGCCGGGCGCTGTTTTGCCCAAGCAAAGGGCGGCAGCCGCCTGATCGATGATCGCCCAGGCAGCAGAAGGCCGGATTCAGTGCCCCCCGGCCGTCGGCCGGTTTAAACACCGATGAAACGCGCTGTCAGCAAAGTTGCGCTCCAGGCGTTACCCGGCAACTTGAAAGCGAGGACGTTTCATATGAGAAGCCGGAAGCATCAGGATGTCCCTGCTGCGCCTGAGAATATGAGAAGAAATGATCCGATGCCCCCCGCTTCCGGATGCTGAATTCCGGCTCCCGGATTCTTTGGTAATGCCTGCAGCCACCGGTACTGCCCGAGACCTGGCCCCAAAAACCCGGTTTTCAGGCGCGATACAGGGTCTCAGGGCGGCACCTGCAGGGGGATGATCATTGTTCCCGAAAGTAATCATTTTTCACCCGCACTTAGACAGTGGCCTTTTTCTGTAGATTTGATATAACCGCGCCCATGAATAAATCATCCCGCCTCAGCAGATTCATACACCACGTGTCATCAGGAACGGAAAACCTTTTCACCTGCTGGCTGCCCCCGCGGACCGGCATTTTCTCCATGTTCATTCTGCGCCGCCTCTTCTCAGGCATCGGTCTGAACCCGGAACTGAAAACGACCCTCGGCGGGCTTCCCGACAACGCCGTCATCGTCTACGCCTCCAAAACCAAAAGCTACTTCGAATTCCTGTGCTATTACACCCGTTACATGCAGGCCGGACTGCCCTGCCCCCGGCTGGGCCTGGACTGCAGCGTCAGGGTCTGGCAGCCCGTGGGCCGGATGCTGCGCATCGCCATCGCCCAGATGCGATTCTTCCTGCGCCATTTTTCGTTCCGGGATCCTTACCGCAGCGGGTTCATCCGGGACGAAATCGACAGGGGCACCACGGCGTTTCTGCCGCTGGTGGAAAAACGCGATTTCTACCGCCGGTTCATCAAGTCCAAGACCGACCCCATCCGCCACCTGGTCGACCTCCAGCGGACCCTGGACCGGCCCATCTGCATCATCCCGCAGTTGATGTTTTTCAGCAACCACCCGGCGTCCACCTGGCCCACCCTGACGGACATTTTTTTCGGTTCACCGCAAAAACCGGGGAAATTACGGCGCCTGGCCACCCTGTTCAGGAAACCGGGCAACATCTTTATCGAGGTGTCCGACCCGATCAACCTCAAACAGTTCCTGGACTCGAGGGACAACCGGGAGCGCAGCTCCGAGTACCTGGCCCTGAAGCTGCGACGGGATCTGCTCAGCCAGATCAACGCCCACAGAAAAAGCATCACCGGCCCCTCCATCAAACCGCCGGAGGAGATCAAGCAGGAAATCCTCACCGCTGAGGAGTTGCGCCAGTTCATGGGCAGCTATGCCAGACGCCGCAAGATGACGACCTTCCGGGCCCATCGCGAGGCCATGGGCTATGTGGACGAGATTGCCGCCAACTACAGCCCCGCTTTCATCAATATCATCCACCGGGTCACCCAGCGATTGCTGGCGACCCTGTTCGAGTCGGTCAGCTTCAGCAGCGAGGCGCTGTCGGACATCAAGCGAAGCGCCCGTAAAGGCCCGATCGTTTTCATGCCCGCCCATAAAAGCCATATGGACTCGCTGCTGCTCTCCTTTACCCTTTACGACAACCACATGCCCTGCCCCCATGTGTTTGCCGGAAAGAACCTGGCCTTCTGGCCCATGGCGCCGCTGTTCCGGCGGGTGGGGGCCTTTTTTGTCCGCCGGAGCTTCAAGGGCGCCGTGTTCTACGCCAAGGTGTTTTCCGCCTATATCTTCCAGGTGCTCAAGGAAGGCTTCAACCTCGCCGTCTACATCGAAGGCACACGCAGCCGCAGCGGCAAGCTGCTACATCCCCAGCTGGGCATGCTCTCCATCCTGCTGCACGCCTATTTTGCCGGGGCCTGCCGGGACCTGATCTTTGTGCCGGTGTTCATCGCCTACGACCGCATCCCGGATGAAGGATCCTATCTGCATGAAATCAGCGGGGGCAAGAAATCGCCTGAGAACTTCCGGCAGATGCTCAAGGCCAAACGCCTGCTCAAAAACCGCTACGGCAAGGTGCACCTGAATTTCGGACGGCCGCTGCCCCTGAGCGACGTATTGGCCGAACAGGCGCTGACCGGCGCCGTGCTGTCCTCGAAGCAGCAAAACAGTCTGTGCCGGGATATCGGCGCCCGGGTGATGAACGCCATCGACCGGCAGACCGTGGTCACGCCCCAGTCCCTGGTCGCCGGCGCACTGCTGTCGGGCGGAAGGGAGCTGGTTTCCCGCAAGGAATTGAACTTTCGCGTCGAGGCCGCCATGAACCTGTTCTGTGCCCAGGGATCGTGCATCGCCGGCACCCTTGCCGACGGTCACCCGCCCGCCGTGCAGGGTGCCCTGTTTCATTACCAGCGGCGCAAATTCATCCAGCGGGTGGATGACAAAACCAAAGGCCAGGTTCGCCAGGATGCCTACCGCATCGTTGAGAACCGTCGCAATGCGCTGGACTACTACAAGAACATCAGCATCTGCCACTTCATCCCGCCGGCCTTCACGGCCCTGGCCATACTGGAAAAGGACGCCTTTCAATTTTCGGCGGCGGACCTGCACGACACCTATCGGCGCCTCCAGGACCTGTTCGGCGAGGAATTCAATCCCGACCCGGACCATCCCCCGGCCTATATCGTCCGCAAAACCGTCAAAGCCTTAATCGACAATGCCATCCTGGTTCCCCACCCGGTCATGCCGGACACCTACAACCTCTCTTCGGAAGGCTTTCGCAAGCTGGTTTTCTTTGCCGGGTATGTCGAACCCTTCCTGGAATCCTACCGCACGGCACTGGTCTATTTTGCCAAGAACCGCCGCAACCACCACGACAAGCCCAAAATGCTCAAAAAGATGCTGGCCATCGGCAACCGCATGCACCGCCAGGGCGAAATCCGGCTCAAGGAGTCCATCTCCAAGGCCAACTACGACAATGCCATCGCCTTCTTTACGAAAAACGGGGTAAGGGGCTCCGAGGATGAGGGAAATGTGCGCCGGTGGAACGAGGTTTTGGAGGGCTACCAGAACCTGATTTCACGATAGTGGTCAGCCGGAACCGGAATCTACCATGTCTGAACAGGCACTTTTCGGACGCGGGTTCGACTCCCGCCGCCTCCACCATTTACAAAAGACAAACCCGTCTCTCTGGTGTCATTCTCCGGGGTGACGGGTTTTCTTTTTCCCCTTGTTTCTAAAGGGTTTGCGCCCGTTTCACATCTTTCCAAAGCACCTCTCCGCACCATCGATTCTCCCCATCTTCCAGCCTTTCTTTCTCTGTTTGGCCCCTAATTCTCTGTTTTCTCCGGACCAAGTCCGAAGCTCGTCCGGAAAGCTACATCCTTGATTGATATGGGTTTGCGGCTGGTTGCCGTTTTTGGCGGTTGTCTTAGGTCATCGCTCGATGCCGCAACCGGACGTTTTTTTCGAAATCGCCCGCTTCGGCCATGAAAAGAAGCGTGGTCAACTCCGGTTTCCTGCCCCCTAAAGTAAAAAAGCCGACGCTGATGGTCGGCTCTCTGTGGTGGTCTCCGGTCCGGTCGTCAGTCGGTGGCGAAGCCGAACTGGCGGCGCTGCTCGGTCCAGTCCTCGGGGAAGGTCTGGGTCAGCTTGGCCAGCGAGAGCCCATTGGGTTCCTCGCCGTTGATCAGGGCTTCGACGATGTCGGGGGCCAGAGTCGTCAGCTTGAGGATGCGGGCCACATACGAGCCATCGACGTCGAGGGTACGGGCAAGCTCGCTGATGGACTTGATCTGGCCGGATTCGAGGATGTCGGCCCAGGAAAAGGCCCTTCCCAATGCCTGGAGGATGGCGGACTGCACCGGTTCCTGCGCTCCGGTGATTTCTCCATCCAGGGCCTGGGGAGCGATGACCGTCTTGCGGCCGCGCATGCGCCGGATCAGCATCGGGATGTGGATCTGCAGGTTGCCGTTGTCGGCAACAGTAATGGTCGGCTTCATTTTCATCGGCTTACCCTCCGTTCGGTGACTTCGCATGCCAGACCAGCCAGCTCGGCGATGAGTGTTGTCAGCCCGTTGGTGCGCAGCTCCATATCGATTCCGGTCTCGCGGATCTCGACCTTATCCACCAGGAGGCGAATCAGCCGGTTTCGCTCCACCGGGAAAAGGTCTTCCCAGAAGCCCTCGACATTCTGGAAGGCCTCCGACACATCCTGTTCCGTGATGCTGTTCCCCTGGTAGGCTCTGCAGCGCTCGCTCACGTGCGTCAGTTGTTTCGAGAGCTCGACCGCCTGGCGATTGACCGTCGTCAGCATCTCGGTCTTGCCCGGCTGATCGCTGCCGGGTTTCATCAGTTCGAGTGCCTGCTCCCGCGCCTGCGACAGCTCCATCTCGAGTTGGGCTTTCTGCTTGAACAATCTCTCCCGCTCTACCTGCTCGATGTCCCGGGCCGCGAAGTAGGTCTTGGCCACCAGCGTCGGCGTGCGGAACACGGCGCTCAACTGCTCGATTACCGCCTGCTCGATGTCCCCGGCGGGAATCCGCTTGAGCGGGCATCGGCTCACGGTCCGCTTGCTGTCTTTCTGGCAGATGTAATAGGTGTAGTGGCGGCCGTTCTTGCGGGCGTAGGTCGGTCCCATCGAGCAGCCGCAGTGGCCGCAGCGGATGACGCCTTTCAGCGGGGCGACCATTTTGGTTCTGGCCATGGAAACCTTGACCGGTTTGTTGTCCTCCAGAATGGCCTTAACCTTGTCCCATGTCGCCCGGTCGATGATCCCTTCGTGCTCACCAGGGTAGCTGCGATCCTTGTGGGCGATCTCGCCGATATAGATCCGGTTGTTCAGCAGCCGGTAGATATGGGCGGTGTTCCATTCGGAGCCCTCGCGCACTTTGCCTTTCTTGGTGGTCCAGGCCTTGGTGCGGTAACCCTGTTCGTTCAGCTCTTGGCCCAGCTTCTTGGCCGAGCCGATCTGGATGAATCGGCGGAAGATGTACTGCACCGTTCTGGCTTCATCGGGGTTGATCAGCAGCTTCTTATTTTCCCGGTCGACGTCGTATCCGATGATGGGCACGCCGCCGCAGTATTTCCCCCGGCGCTTGGCTGCCGCCACCTTGTCCCGGATACGTTCGGCGATGACCTCCCGCTCGTACTGGGCGAAGGTAATCAGGATGCCGAGAAACATCCGGCCGGTGGGGTCGGTGGTGCTGAAGTGCTGGGTGACCGAGACGAAGCTGACACCCTTCTCGTTGAAGAGGTCAATCATCTTCATGAAGTCCAGCAGCGAGCGGGACAGGCGGTCGACCTTGTAGACCACGATCACGTCAATCTTCCCGGCGTCGATATCCGCCAGCAGGCGGCGTAGCCCCGGACGCTCCATGTTCCCGCCCGAGAAACCACCATCGTCATAGCGATCCGGCAGAGCCGTCCAGCCACGCATCCTCTGGGCTTCGATATAGTGTTCCGCCGATTCCCGTTGCGCATCCAACGAGTTGAACTCCTGTTCGAGCCCTTCCTCGTGGCTCTTGCGGGTGTAGATGGCACAGCGCAGGGTCTTGTCTTTGCCCGGCGCGACATTGCTGTTATCAAGCATCCGAACCTCCCTCGGCTTTTCTGCCGTAAACCTTCTTCAGTCCGAAAAAGACTTTGCCGTTCCAGCGCGTTCCAGTGATCTCCCTGGCCACCGCGCTGAGCGACCGGAAGGTGCGACCTTCGAATTCGTAGCAATCGGCAAGGACGATCACCTCATAGCGACGGTCGTTCCAGACCCGCACCAGTCTGGTCCCGGGCAGGATCGCCTCGTTCGATTTCCGCTCTTCTGGGATGCGTCGATTGACAGTGGCGACCGGGTCCTCCTTGGCGGCCTGCTGGAGATGGACCTTGGCCTGCTCGGACAGCCCGCCGTAGAAAAGCTCCTGGATGCGATAAGCCAGCCGCTTGATGAGGAATTGCTTTTTGTACTGGGGCGGCTCTTCGCCGTAGAGGTCGAGCCATTTTTCCCGGAGCTGCTCCAGGGACATGGATTGCAGCAGGGCCATCTGCCGAAGGACTGAGTTTCGGGTTCGGTCCTGGATCTTGCCGCCGGTGGCGGCGTTCTGTAACTCATTCATTTTCAACTCCTTATTTTGGTTTCCGGACGAGTTGTCATGAATGAATGCTCTGTTCCGGCAATGAATCAAGTCCTTCTCCGAGCACAGGGGAAGAATCTTCGAAAACCTCTAACTCATTGCCCACACAGGCGTTTTTTGCCATTCGGCGCAGGATCGCCGTGGCCAGAATGGAGGCGGCTGACTGGAGCCTCGCCTCACCCGACAGGCGGCCGGGTTTGCCGTTTTTGCCAAGGTCATCCGTCCCTGGCCCATCATTCATTTCCTGTACATCCAACATCGAACACCTCCGGTTGGACCGGGGGGCTGGATGGCGTGGATGCCAGAAAACGGCGGCGGTCGGGATGCGCGTTCTATGGCACCCACAACCGCCTCAGCTCCGCCTCTGGTCGGTTATCTGGTTACATCCGGCTTGAACCGGACTTGCGTTCGTTACCTACCGGAGGGACGTGCAAGATGACGGAATCAGACGACAAGTCCTGTTTTTTTGATTGACCTGATGTTCATCAGGTCGTATATTTTGTGGTCATAAATTGGGCTTAATCCGCTCAGTGGCTACGACACGGAGCAATCGCCATGGGAAAGAAAAAGGTATCGGAAATAACCGACCCACAAGCAAACACGCTGAGGGTCATTTGCCAAATCATCGATGAAAAGGGGTTGCCGCCAACGGTGAAAGAATTGTCGGAAGTCCTTGGTATCAGCCACGCGAGCGCCCACGAGCAGATCGCTCAACTGGTACGGAAAGGCTATCTGAAGAAAGAAGCTCGTAAGGCCCGAAGCATCGTCGTCATCAGGAGGCCCGAATAACGATGCTGGGTCGCGAAAAATAAGGAGATCGACATGGGGCACGTCAGACTTGGAAGCCTTCCGAGGTCGAGGGCATGGAAAGAGGTGGTCGGCCTGATCACGGCCGGTGCCGACGTGTCCCAAATCGCAAACGCAACAATCCGGGCAGCCGATAAAGCATTCACCTTCGTGCTCAACGATAAGGGGTTCACCGAGGCGGTCTGGTTGATGACGCAACTCGCCATTGCCGCAAAAAAGGAGAACCTCGGCGAGCATCTCCAATCCCTCGGCGTCAACCTGCCGCAGGATACATCTCTTCCCGATCTTGCAGCCGCAGTCTCCGAGGCCCTGGATAACAAATTGGAGTCCAACGGTGGCCGATCCGACCTCGGTGAAATGTCTCAGCGTGCATTGGTCGGAGCCCTGGTAGAGCACATCTCACCAAAACTGCCGTCTCTCTTCGCCCCCGGGCCAGATGATGTTCGGGCCGCACTGGCAGCGCTCGGGAAAAAGCGGGAGTTCGGAGAGCTGTCGCGGACTTTCTTCGCCAAGCTGACCAACGAGAGCATGAACTACTTCCTCTCAAAAACGCTGGCTACCCATCTGGGCGAGGGCCAGCGCTTTGCCACCATGAATGAAATGGGACAATTCGAGAAGGCTCTGAACACGCACTGTAAAGAGGCGTCCCTGATCGTCGAGCAGTTTTCAGCAGATTGGTTTTCGAAGCACAGGTACGAAGAAGGTGGTGACATCTCCAGGGAGTCTTCCAATGGCTTCGCCTCTTACGCGCTGAAAAAGATGAAGGACGAGCTAAAAGAAGGAGCGCGAGCCGATGCAAGATAAACGATATATCATCTGTGGGAACGCACCGACCGATGGGATTGAAGAAAATCCTGACCGTGATCTGCGCCTGCGCCTTTGGGGCAAGGATGGGCCGGACAAGATCACCCTACGCATTGAAGACATCCACAAAAAGATGAGCAAGGACGTGCCTGATTCTTTCCAGGACCTGCTCGAAATCGCCACCTACGTTTACAGTGCCGATCAGGCCATCCCACGAGGGGCCGACGACGTCGATTCTTTTGGCCATGGCTGGCGCAGGGATCTGCACTTCATCATCCCGGTGCGGAAGCCAGATTTTTGGAACGGAGACGATATCCACCAGGCGCTGCGCTCCACGCTTGGTTTCTTGTCTGACGACAACTATCACTTCGAGTTCGTCAAACTGAAAGAGGCTCAGGCATTCCAGGGATATCTGAAATTTGATGATGACGGACGGCTCTTCGGCTATCCGGAACAGGTAGTGATGTTTTCAGGTGGGCTGGACTCGCTGGCGGGAGCCATCGATGAAGTTCTGAATGAAAAACACAAGGTCGTCCTTGTTACCCACAAGTCGACACCGAAGCTCAACACGCGCCACCGGCGACTGGAAAAGATGATTGCCGACAAGGCTGGGGAAAACGCCCCGCTACACATCGGCGTCCGGGTCAACAAGAACAAGGGGCTGAACTACGAGTACACCCAGCGCAGCCGATCCTTCCTCTATGTGTCTATCGGGGCGACCATCGCAAAAATGCTCAATCTGAAAAGCGTCCGTTTTTACGAAAACGGGGTCATCAGTTTGAATCTGCCGGTCTGCGCTCAGGTAGTCGGCGGCCGGGCAACACGCACCACCCACCCCAGGGTGATCCGAGGTTTTCAGGAAATCATCAGCCTGGTGGCTGGCGAACCGTTCACGATTGAGAATCCCTACATCTGGAAAACCAAGGCCGGTGTCATCGAGGTGATCACCAAGGCAGGATGCCAGGACATGATCGCGGCATCGACCACCTGCACCCATACCTGGGAGATGACCAATCAACATACGCATTGCGGAACGTGTTCCCAGTGTATCGACAGGCGTTTTGCCATGATTGCGGCAAAAGCCGATCAATATGACCCAGTGGAAGCCTATAAAGCCGACATCTTCACCCAAAGCCGAAGCAAGGACGAGGACAAGATCATGACAGCCGCGTACCTGGAGCGTGCCAATCAGGTACGCGAGCAGGACGACATCACCCAGTTTATCGCCCGATTCAGCGAGGTCAGTCGGGTCTTCCGCTACCTTAATGGGAACTCCGGAAAAGTGGCCCAGAAGGTCTATGACCTTTACAAGCGCCACGCCAAGGAGGTCTGCGATGCAATGGACACAATGGTTGGCCGCAACATCACCGCCATCCGCCAACGCACCTTGCCGGGAGACTGCCTACTCAGGACGGTCTATGAATCGGGATCGGTAATCTCCGTCCCCGCCATTCCGGTTGAGCAGAAGCAGCCGGACAACTACTTCAGGAAGCGCGGGGGTGTCTGGGCGGCACGCTTTAACGGCAACGCCGAAGTGCTTGTGACGGGTGTTGATAAAGGGGCCGAGTACATCAATTTCCTCCTGGCAAGGCCGAACAAGGAAACCTCGGTCTACGAGATCGTCTGCGGGTTCGCCATCGATAGCTGCAACGCGGTCCTGAACTCCAATGAGACCGATGAAGGTTTTCAGGTCACCCAGGGGGTTCCGTTGGGTGATACCGGCTTCGTTGCCGACCGCAAGGCCGTCGAGCAATACCGGGAGACGGCTCACGAGCTTCTTCGGGAAATTGAAGAAGCCCGGGCAGAAAACAACGATGCCGAAATCCAGCGGCTCGAGAACGAAATGACCCAGATCACCGCCGCAATCAACGAGGCGGTTGGTCTGGGTGGCAAACTCCGGAAATCCAACGACAAGCGGAAGAACATCCGCGACGCCTTCCGGAGTGCCGTGAACCGGGCCATCACGTATCTGGAAAAGTATGACAAGCCGCTGGCCGCCCACCTGAAGGAGTCCATCAAGTGCGGCAACGAACCGGTCTACCGGACCGAAGAGGAGATCGTTTGGGAGGTCCGCCCGATAGTCAACGAGTGACCCGGGGCCACCCAGGAAGAAAAAACTAAAAAATATTTCCGCTACGCCAAATGTAGCCATTGCGACGCCGGATGTAGCGCCTTCCCCAATGAAGGCGCGATCCGGCGTTTTTTATTGGTCAGCACAGGGTTGGCCACCGGGCGTGCCAGAACTTCCGAACAAGGAGACTGGCAGTGGCACAAGTCAACAAAGCACACCTCACCCCACCGAAGCGGCGACTCATCGAGTTGATGCAGGACATCAACTTCGGCCGCATCACCAACATTCCGGTCCGCGACGGCGAGCCGGAACTCACCCCTGACACGGTCATCGAGCGCGAGATCAAGCTGGCTGGACAGAGCGGTCCCCGGCCCGAGCGCGACCAAGATGACTTCATCCTCAAGCAAGAGGTCGTGGCGCTACTGGAGCACCTCGCGCAGATGGGCAGCGGAAAAGTCTGCCTGCTCGAGATCAAGCACGGTCTCCCGTTTCTGATGCGCATCGAGGAACGGGCAGCCTGAACATGTAACGACCTGAACCCTTAGACACTGGACAACAAGCTGGACGCATGGCGGAGGCTGTTGTGGGTGTCGCCGAGCCGAATACGGCAATTGGCGGCGTACCTGCGACCCCTTCGCCCACGCGACAGCTTTGTCCTGTGATCTGGCCCGTGCCGACACCCACGCGGACCTCCTCCTCGCTCCGAGGAGGCCCCGATGGTTTCACAAAATTCTTACGACGGCATCGACAAGTATGCCGCCGACCTCATTCGGCACAAAGCACGTCAACTCGTAGGCAAGGCCGGATTCACCGAGGACGACAGACCCGACCTCGAACAGGAACTGATGATCGATCTGCTGCAGCGGATGCGGCATTTCAATCCCGCCAAGGCCAAGAAGACCACCTTCATGGCCCGGATCGTCGAACGTCACATCTCCACTATTTTGGAGGCCCGGTTCGCCCAATGCCGGGACTGGCGGCTCTGCCAAACCTCACTCAACGAACCCCTCGACAACGGCGAAGGCGACACCACCGAGCGGATCGACTTCCTGGACAGCGAAGGCTCTCTGGGAAGCGGCCCCCGCGAGACAAGGGAGCGTCTCACCCATGAGATCCGCATGGATCTCGACCGGGCCATCGCCTCGCTACCGGAGGATCTCCGGGATCTGTGCGTGCGCCTACACGACAGCACCATGGCCGAAATCGCCCGGGAAATGGGCATTCCTAGAACCACCCTCTACGACCGGCTGAGCAAGCTGCGGGAGGCGTTCATCGAGGCTGGCCTGACGGACTACCTGTGATCTCCGACGCATCGGCTCCGCCTCCGGTAAGTAAGCACCGTGCCGCATGGTGCGGCTATCCGGGGCCTCGGAAATCAGAACCTGAACAAAAGAGGAGTTCAACCATGACTCACGACACCTACAAGTACCGTTTTGACGAGTCGGTCCCGGCCCAGGAACTGGAAGACACTTTCATGCTGGCGATGCTGGCCGTCGAAAGCCTGCATGGCCGTTCCCGTGTGCGGATGGAGAGCCGGTTCAATCTGGACAAGGCCCGACGCACCTGCGTGATCGACGCCTCCACCGATGTCGGCAGCGACCTCGCCCGCATTTTCACCGGCTTCGCCACCAAGGAATACGGCGAACGCTCGGTCCTGATCGAACGTACCCAGCCGTCGGGTTGCGCCTGTGCCTCCAAGCATCGCGCAGCGCCCGCCGCCGAAGCGGGGGTGGCGGTATGAGCGAGCTGATGACCACCACCTATTCCATGTGGCGGCTGTTCCGCAACTGCCGCATGGCCTGCAAGTGGCGCTACATCGACGAGCTGGTGCCGCTCGAGCGCGACCCCAATCTGGCCTTCGGCTCGGTCATCCACGACTGCCTGGAGTGCTGGCACGGCGAGCGGAATCTGGCCAAGGTCCTCGACCACATCGACCGGACCTATCCGAACCGGGCGCAGGACGACCATCAACAGGCCGACTGGCATCTCGCCCGGGCCATGATGAGCGCCTATGCGGAACACTACCCGGCCGAAGAGTTCGAGGTCGTCGCGCTCGAGAAAACCTTCGAAGGTCCCATCGTCAACCCGGCGACCGGGGCGACCTCGCGCAGTTTCATTCTCGCCGGGAAGGTGGACGGCATCGTCCGTCAGGATGGCCAGTATTTCCTACTGGAACACAAAACCGCCTCGCAGATCGACGCCAGCTACCTGGAGCGGCTGTGGACCGATTTCCAGATCATCCTCTACGCCTGGTACCTGGAGCAGACCCTCGGCATCACGGTCAGCGGCATCATCTACAACGTCCTGGTCAAGGCCAAGTTGCGTCAGGGCAAGGGTGAGACCGAAGCCGAATTCGAGACCCGCCGGGCGGAGCTGATCGCCAAGTCGAAAACCGGCAAGAGCAGCGCCAAGCGCAAGCTGCCGGAGGACGACGAAACCTTCCAGCAACGGCTCCAGGAGAAGTACCTCGAGCCGGGCATGTTTCATCGCGAGGTGCTCTACATCTCCCACGACCAGTTCGAGGAACTGCGGGCGGAGCTGTGGGAACTCTCCAAGGCCATGCTCGACGCCCGTCGGCGCGACATCTTCTACCGCAACACCAGCTACTGCTTCCAGTACGGAAGGCCCTGCGCCTACTTCCAGCTCTGCCGCTCGGGCGGCAACCCCAACGTCATCGAAAACCATTTCCAACGGATCGCCCCGCACGAAGAGCTGCGGGACGGAGCCGGTGAAGACGCCGCTCCGGTGTTCTGAAATCCCAACCATAAGGAGACGAAGCCATGCTTCCCAAGACCAAAAGCAAACCCAAACACACGCTCTCGGATCTCACCGCCCTGGTGTACGGCCCGAGCAAGATCGGCAAGAGCACCTGGTGCTCCAAGGCCGATGACGCACTGTTCCTGGCGACCGAGCCGGGTCTGAACGCCCTGGAGGTGTTCCAGACCCCGATCACCTGCTGGGACGACCTCTTGCAGGCTTGCGCCGAAATCGCCGAGGGCAAGCACGAGTTCAAGACCATCGTCGTCGACACGGTGGATAACGCCTACAAGATGTGCTCGGACTACGTCTGCAAGAAATTCAAGATCGAGCACGAATCCGACCTGGGCTACGGCAAGGGCTACGCGCTGATCAACAACGAGTTCCAGCGCGTCATCAACAAGCTCGCCTTCCTGCCCTACGGGCTAATCCTGATCTCCCACTCCCAGGAGCGGGACATTGAGACCCGGACCGGCAAACACACCCGCATCGTGCCGACGCTGCCGGAAAAGGCGCGGAAGCTGGTCACCGGTCTGGTGGACCTGATCCTGTTCTGCGACCTGGACATGAAAACCGGCGAGGACGGCAAGCCGGTATGGCAGCGCGTGATGCGCACCAAGCCCAGTCCCAACTACGACGCCGGTGACCGCACCGGCCGACTCCCCGAAGTCATCCCCCTCGATTTTTCGAGCTTCGTGAAAGCGTTCAACAACACGGCAACCGGAGCTGCGGCGAGTGCCGCCCGGCCGAAGCCGGAGCCGACCGCGAGTGCGGCGGCGAAACCTCAACAGTAAGGAGAGCCGACCATGGAACACTACGAAAACCAATCCAGCAGCAACCTCGACCTGGCGCAGTTCGACGACGCCTTTGAAACCGCCGAAGTCGAGGAACGCGAGTTCGAGGCCGTCCCCGACGGCAAGTACCAGGTCAATGTCGACCGGGTCGAACTGACCCGCGCCCAGACCTCGGGCAACCCCATGCTCAAGTGGACCCTGCGCATTCTCGCTCCGACCTACAAGGGCCGTCTGCTCTGGCGCAACAACGTCATGGCCAGCAACGAGAACATCAAGTGGCTCAAGCAGGACCTCTACACCTGCGGGCTGCAGCTTCAGAAGCTCTCCGACCTGCCGGGCCACCTCGAGCAGCTTCTCAATATCAAGCTGGAGGTGACCAAACGCACTCGCGGTGAAAACGAGAACATCTACTTCAACCGTCGCATTGTCATGGCCGACGATGCCGGGGCTCCCGGCGCGGCGATGGACGACATGATCCCGTTCTGATGATGGACCGGATCACCGTTGTCGTCGACACCCGCGAACAGGAGCCCTACAGCTTCGATAGCGACAAGGTTTCGGCGGTTCGCAAGGCGCTGCCCGCCGGTGATTACTCGCTGGTTGGCCTCGAGGAACGGGTGGCGGTGGAGCGTAAATCCCTGACGGATTTCGTCTCCACCGTCATCCGGGGGCGAAAGCGGTTCCACCGCGAACTGGAAAAGCTCTCCGCCTACGAATCCGCCTGTGTGGTTGTCGAATGCAACTTTCGCGATCTGGTCGATGGCCGCTACCGCAGCGATGCCCACCCGCACGCGCTGATCGGAACGGTCGCCTCCATCGTCGTCGACTTCGGTGTCCCCGTCTACTTCTGCTCGGACCGGCAGGCCGCCTGCCGTTTTGTCGAGGAGTACCTGACACGTTTTCACCGGAGGATCGCGAGATGCCAAAAAGAAATGAGAGTAACCCGGCGCGACTCCGGGGAAGAATAGAGCGCGTTTACTATGCCGGACCCAAGTTCTCCGCAGGCCGACTGCTCACCCCGACCGGTGAGGAAGTCCAGTTCGCGGGCAATTTGTTCGCCCGGGAAAATCAGCCTGTGGTCCTGCTCGGGTCGTGGTCCACCCATCCCAAATACGGCCGTCAGTTCAAGGTCGACGGGATGGAGCACGACCTCGAACTCGATCCGGAAGGGCTGATCCACTATCTGGCCAACCATCCGGAGATCAAGGGCATTGGTCCGGCCAAGGCCAGATTGATCGTCGAGAGTTTCGGCGACGCCTTTGAAGAAACCCTTTTGAGTGACCCTGAGCGCATCGCCCTCAAAGCCCGGCTGCCCCTGGATGCAGCCAAGCGGCTGCGTGACGAATGGTTGAAGAACCGCAGCGTCAACACCGTCATGGCCTGGCTTTCGGCATTCGGCCTGACCCATCATCAGGTCACCACCCTGGTCGAAAGACTCGGCGGCAATTGCCTCGATATTCTGAAAGAAGACCCGTACATCCTCATTCGGGAGATCCGGGGATTCGGCTTCAAGAAGGTCGACAAGATCGCCCGCAAGCTGGGAACCCCAAAGGACCACGTTCCCCGTATCCGGGCCGGAATGCTGTTTTGCGTCCGTGATGCCCTGGACAATGGCCACTGCTGGATCGAATACGAGGATCTGGTGGATCAGGCCAATCTGCTGCTGGTCATGGATGCCCTGGACAGCCGGGTCCGCATCGAGAGCGCCCTCGACGCGCTCATCGAAGAACAGGCGCTTGCCTGCGATTCCCACGGCGGACGTTTCGTGGTCGCTCTGCCGGAGATCGTCCGCATGGAGCGGGAGCTGGCCTTGTTGTTCGGCCAGGCCGAAACACCGAATCCTCATTTCCAGTCCGTCAAGAAACTCGATGCCCTGATTCGGCGCTGCGCATCAACGCTGAACGAGAAGCAGCTCGACGCGGTCCGCTCGGCCCTCCAGCACAGCATCAGCCTGATTTCGGGTGGAGCCGGTTCGGGCAAGAGCTACACCATTTCGGTCATCAACACCATCTGCGAGGAGAGCGACCTGGAGGTCGTGCTCGCCGCGCCGACCGGCAAGGCCGCCAAGCGCCTGGAGGAAGTCAGCGGTCGCAGCGGCACCACCATTCACCGTCTGCTCGGCTATGACGGCAAGGGTTTCTCGCGCAGCAAGGAGAATCCCATCGATGCCGACGTCTTGGTGGTCGACGAGTTTTCGATGGTCGACGTGCCGCTGGCCTGGCACCTGTTCGAGGCGGTCGACCTGTCACGGACCACGGTGCTGCTGGTCGGTGACCACAACCAGCTTCCGCCGGTGGGACCCGGAAACATCCTTCGAGATCTGATCCAGACACGCGCCATCCCCACGGTCATCCTCGACAAGGTCGTTCGCCAGGCTGGCGTCCTTAAGGAGAACTGCACCGCCGTTCTCAAGGGCGAGGTGCGCAAGACCAGCGAGGCATCGGTGACCGGATGCCGGGATTGGTACCTGGTGGATCAGTTCACCGATCCGATGGCGGCACGCTCGTTCCTGCTGGAGCTGTTTCAGGAGCGGCTCGACGCCCTGGGGTTCGACATCATCAAGGACGTGCAGGTGCTGACGCCGACCCACAAGGGGCCGCTCGGCACCAAGGAACTGAACGAGGAACTGCAGCGGCTCATCCAGCGCAAGCTCTGGAACGCCGAGGTACCGCCGGTCGCTATGGGCCGCCGCGCCCCGTTTCTCAATCACGACAAGGTCATCCAGACCCGGAACAACTACGACCTGAACGTGATGAATGGTGCCATCGGCTATGTGGTCGATGTCCTCGCGAACGGCACCCTGGTCATCGACTTCGACGGCATGCCGGTGGAGATGGAAAAGGGTTCGCCCGACCTTCAGGACCTGCAGCTCGCCTATGCGCTCACCATCCACAAAACCCAGGGGTCCGAATTCCCCTGCGCCGTGGTGGTGGTCCACAAGGCGCATTCCTTCATGCACCACCGCAATCTGCTCTACACCGGGGTGACCCGCGCCCGGCGCACCGCCATTGTCCTGGGCGACCATTGGGGCATCCAGAATTGCGCCAAGCGTTGCCAGGTGGATGACCGTCGGACCTTTCTGCCCCTGTTTCTGGACGCCGCCCAGCACGCGGAGGCCGATTTCGCCCGTGTCGCGGAGGCCGAATGAGTATGGGCGGAACGGATAACGTCAGGGAGTATTACCGGCTCGTCACCGAGATGGACATCGGTGACGTGGCCCGGGAACTCCTGCCGGGACGGATCACCCAAGAGACCGGCCAGCGCTTGATGTGCGACTGCCCCAACCATCAGAGCCAGTCGCGTCTGTCGCTGCACGTGATGCTCGACAAGCAGGGCTGGTACTGCTTCGGCTGCGGAGTCGGCGGTGATGTGCTGCAGCTCGTTGAGTTCATTCAGACGGGCTCGGTCACCGCCGGGCAATCCGGTCCGATGCCCGACAGCCACCGTCAGGCCCGGGACTATCTCGCCAAGAAGGCGGGCTTGCCGCCGCTGTCGCGCTATGGCCTCAGCCAGGAGCGTCTCGCCCAGACGGAGGCCGACCGCGCCTTCGAACTGCGGGTCAAGGACGCGCTGACCTCGCTGGCCAGGCTTTACCACGCCAGACTCAAAGAGTCGCCGGAGGTCCTCGACTGGCTGAAATCCAAATACGCCCTGAGCGAGGAGACCATCGACGATCTCCTGATCGGCTACGCGGACAACGCGTCCGGCGCGGTCGCCCAACTGACCGGGGGTGAGGACGGTTTCTCCAAGCGGGAGCTCGCCGCCACCGGCGCTTTCCGTCCCACCAGCCAGGACGGCCTGACGCCATTTTTCGAGCGCCGGATCGTCTTTCCCTACTGGAGCCGTGGCCGGGTGGTGTTCATGATCGGCCGCAAGACGCCGTGGACCCCGGACGTGGGCTGGGAGCAAGGGAAATACAAGAAACTGCCGGTTCACGACGAACACCAACGGCCTTACGTCGCCGACTTCATCAACAACGCGCTGCTGTTCAACGAGGACTGCCTGCTGGCGAGGCCCGGCAAGGTGATCATCACCGAGGGGGTGACCGATTGCCTGGCGCTGATGCAACTGGGCCTGCCCACCGTATCTCCGGTCACCGTCCGCATCCGGGCCGCCGATTGGGAGCGCCTGATCCCCAAGCTGCGCGGCGTCGAAACCGTCTACATCTGTCAGGACAACGAACTCTCCCAAGCCGGTCTCAAGGGGGCGCTGCAAACCGCCCGTACCCTGGCCGAACACAAGATCGACACCCGGCTGGTGACGCTGCCCTTGTCGGAGACACAGAACTCGGCCCGGCAGGAGCTGACCGAACGCTTCGGCCTGACGGCGAGCGTGGGGGCGAAGGAGCTGGCCAAGCTGCTGGCGGGACGTCCCGCCGAGGAAGTCCAGGCGGTCGAGGCGCTTCTCGCCACTGCCAAGATCGACGTCAACGATTACATTGCCGCCGGGCATACCCGGGAGGATTTCGAACGTCTGCTCGCCGAGGCCAGCACGCCCATCGAGTTCGGCGTGCGCTCGCTGCCCGAGGGCGCTGAAGAGGAGGAACGCAACCGCCTGCTCGAGCCGATCCTGGGGGAGATTTCCGAGCAGTCTCCGCTGGAACAGGCCCGTCTGCTGAAGCTGGTGCAGGAGCGCATCGGTGGTGGCGTCTCCATGGCCACCCTGAAGGAACAAATCCGCGCCATCCAGAAGGACCGAAAGGTCGAGTTCCGCAACGAAAAGAAAAAGGCCAAGCGGATGTCCGGCGCGATGCCCGGATCATGCCGCGCCCGGGTTGACGAGGTGTTGATCGACACGGAACTGGAGAACGGCGCTCCCGACTACACCCTGGCCGCCGAGGCCGCCTACGACTGGTTCACCTCCAACGGTGCCCAGTTCTTTCACACCCTGCCGGGCGAGCCGTTCATGTATTTCGACAACGCCATCTATTGGATGGATTCACCGGACCGGGGCCGCAAGCGCCATTACGCGGCCATGCTCTATAAGCATACGGGCATGGTGCCGACCTCCAACGGCGGACGGACATTTTTCGAGGTACTACCCAGCCTGGCGATGATCCGTGGCCAGGTGCGCGACCATTTTTCCTGGCTGCACACCGATGTGGCCTCCTACACCGTCTATTTCAACCTGAACAATCCGGAGCACGAGATCGCCAAGATCACCCCGGACGAGATTCAGATCATGAAGAACGGCGGCAACGAGGACGGCATCATCCTGGACGGCTCGCGCAAGATGAAGCCGCTGAAATTCCTGCCCGACGCCGACCTCGAAGAGGCGGACCGGCTCCTGGTCGATCTGCTCGTGAGCAACATGACCTGCCCGCAGGGGGATCGCTTTCTCATCCTTTCCTGGCTCTCCTGTTTCCTGCTGATCGACTTCGCCGGGACACGGCCCATGACCCGATTCGAGGGCTCGGCCGGATCGGGAAAGACCACCGCCAGCAAGATCACTTCAACGCTGCTTTACGGCGAGCCCCAGCACAAGAAGGCCACCGACGCGGCGAACTACACCGATGGCTCGCAGAACCCGCTCATCGTCCTCGACAACATCGAGGTCAAGCAGATGACCGAGGATCTGACCACCTTCATGCTGACCAGCATCACCGGCATCGCCAAAGAGAAGCGCAAGAGCGGCACCGACAGCGAGACCATCACCGAGCGGACCAAATGCCTGCTGAACACCACCGGCATCGAGCCGCTGTGCGGGGAGCTTTCGGAGATACTGTCGAGGTCCTTCGTCATCAACTTCGACCTCGCCAACCAGGCAAGCGACTGCTTTCTGGAATCGGAGGTCATTTCCGCCATCCAGCAGAACCGGGACCTGATCATCTCGGCCATTATGAAGCGAACCAGTCATGTTCTGGCGATGATCCGGGACGGAGCCCAGAAACAGGTCATGCGTCTGCTGCACCGAACCATGCCGACCCATGGCAAGCGCCGTTGCAACGATTATCTGAGCCTGATGTACCTGATGATGCTGGCCGGGTCCGAGGAACACGAGGTGACCACCGGACTCGAGGATCTAAGCCCGCTGTTCATCGAGCAGATTCATTCCATCAACGACACCAGCCAGGAGATGGCGCGGGAGTCGAACCCCATTGCCACGGCGCTGGCGTCGCTCTTCCATGCCTACCGGAACGCGGTGGAACTGGACGAGAAGGCCCGCTACGGCGAGGACGACCGGGCAAACCACGTGGTGGGGTTCATCGAACGCTATCAGGTGAGGTTCGAGAACGAGAACACTATGGAACCGGTGTCGGCGGGACGGCTGCTCGCGGCGCTACGCAGGGTCGGCCGGGAATTCAACCTCGAGTTCGAATACAAGAAGCCCGCCCAGCTCGGTCGGCGCATCAGCAACGACCTGGACGTCATACGGGACGCCGGGTTTGACATCGACCGGCAGCGCAACGCCCACACCAAGAACTTCGAATACCGGATCGTCAAGAACGCCAACCTCTGATTCCACGCCATACTGACCCAATCATCCAGGACGCTCTCGGGCGTCCTTTTCTTTTGCGGTGGTGCGGTGAACACCGCTGTCCCTTGCGGTGGATGACCACCGCACGCCAAACCCTTACCAGACAGAGCTTTCATGGCCTTTGCGGTGGTTGCGGTGGTCAATCCAGAGGTCTCACCCCCTATGGGCTGAAATTTTTTTTCTTCCTACCAACCCGGCGTCCCCCGCTAGAGAAATTCCGACCCAGCGAGAGAGACATTCCCCAAATACCACCGCAACCACCGCACTCTATCTTCTCTTTCTTCATAACTATCTAAAAACAAATAACAAACAAAGAACCATCCCCTGCGGTGGGACGAGAAAACCTTCCACCGCACGACCACCGCAGCCACCGCACGTATCCACCGCAGCAGATGGTCACCGACGGTTTCAGGGCTGCTCCGGTAAGTAACAGAAAAAGCGATTAACCCGTATTTCTGGAGCCTGAAGCCATGAGCCTTCTGAAAACCATGATCAAGCACACCGCCGGAGGGCAGGACGCCTCGGCTGGATGTGAAACCCCATCATTACCACCGCAACCACCGCAGCCCGCCATCTATGTCTCCACCGGGCTCGACGTTCACAAGATCGAGGACGCCCGCGACTGGCCTGAAGACAGGGAGATCAACGGCACGCTGTGTCGCCGTCTGTCGCCTGAATACTTTGCCTGGCTACGTTCCCGCATGGTCACCGCCCAAGCCGCGCACAAGGCCGGAAAGCTCCCCGAGGATGCCTGGAATACGCTGCGGCAGCGATTCAACGCCCTGCAGGAGCTGGCCATCCGGGAGTTCGGCAAGGAAAACCTGCAGGGGGTACTGCATTCCTTTTCCACGAAGAACTATCGGCCACCCGCGCTTCGTCCCGAGGCCCAGGAGAAACCTGTCGTAGTTGCCACAAAGGACTGGATTTATCCCGGGAACCAAGCTTGGAAATGTAAGCAGCCGGTGACTTCCCAGGCAGTCGCCAAGGTCGATGCCATCCGTGAGGAGGCCCTGCCCAAGGGCTGGTCCGAGGCACGCCTCTATCAGAACCAGGGCCGGTTTCGGTTTCCCTGCGGCGAGGACTACGGCCTGGTCTGTTTCGTCGATGGCGATCAGGAGATTGGCGAGGTCACCGAGCGTTTTATTGAAATTATCCACGGGCCGAAGTCCGGGCGTCCCAGCACGCTGCGATTCTACAACCCGGAGGTGCCGCAGCCGTGGATGAAGAAAATGGAGGATTGAGACGTGAAAAAAAAGAAACGCTACGCCAACGCCAAGGATGTCCTGCCCGAGGAACTCTTCGATCAGATCCAGAAGCATTACACCGGAATTCTCTGGGTCCCGGCACCGAGCCGCTTCTACCAGGAACGCCGCGACCTGGTGCTTGCCCTTCATCTGCAGGGGATCAGCAGCCAGGAGATCTCCAACCTCGCCGGAGTGACTACCCGCCGCGTCAACCAGATCATCGCCGCCGAACGAAAGCAGGACCGGGACCGACAGTTGGCCGCCGCTTCCGGTAAGTAACCCCTGAACCAGCGGGAGCGCGTTTGGAGGCTAAATCGGCCTCCCGCCCCGCATCCCGGCTTGGGAAAACAATATTCGGCAGGATTTCCACGTGGCACTGAACAAACCGGACAAAGAGACGCTGGACCGCTGGCATCGCAACGAGGGCAAGACCGAACCGCCCCGGCGCGGGCCTGGTGCGCCCGAGGGCAACCAGAACCGGCTGCGTCACGGCATCTTCGCCGACCGCTGCCTGACGCCGGAAGAGAAGGTCATGTTCGACGCGATCATCGACCGCCTCAACCAGGACTTCGAGTTCAACAAGTCCAGCGACTTCCTGCAGGTGGAGCTGGTGGGCGTCTATTCGGTGAAGCTGGTCCGCGCCCAGATCGAGGGGAACACGGACGCCGCCGAGAAGCTCGACCGCATGATCCGCTGCCACATGAAGGATCTCAAGACCACCAAGATCGCCCGCGAGGGTGAGGAGCCGCAAGGCCCCCAGACCTCTCCGGCGGAATGGGCGGCGGCGCTGCTCGAGAAGGTGGCCGAGGCCGCCGCTGCTCCGTCCGGTAAGACCTCCAGCCGTAAAAAACGTGGAAAGAATTGCGGATAACACCATGGAGGGCTTTTCCGATGACCCCGGCACACGGCGACTTACGGCAGACTGCTTCACCAGGAATTGCGGATAAGACGTGTTCCTTGCACTTTCGGAATCGGCATTCACCGGCCGTCGATCATCATTTCCACTCCTCGACTTCCTCCTGCAGCTCCCGATATCCGCTTGGCATGTGTGCGCACAAGCCGAGCCGCATAAGCCAAGCAGATATTGCCATGTGCGGCCGACAGACAGCGAAGGAGAAATTCCGGTCAATCGAAATTTCCCGATCCGCCCGGGAGGTAGAGACCCTCCGTCATGATCATTCATCATCGGCGGATGTGTTCTTCTGCGGGCACTGTCATTCACTGTCTTCGACACTGTCTCGCCCAACGAAAACAGGAGCAGCCGAGGCCGCTCCCATCGTCGGGTCCGGAAGGATCAAAGGCGTTCGAGGGCTTCCTCGAGCTGACCGTCCACGAGGTGGGTGTAGATCTGGGTGGTGGACACGTCCCGGTGCCCCAAGGCCCGCTGCACCACGAGCAGGTCATTGGTCGCGCCGTAGAGGTGGGTGGCGAAGGTATGCCGCAGCCCGTGCGGCGTCAGTTCCTTTTCGATCCCGGCCTTCCGCAGCCAGTGGGCGAGCCGGTTGGCTATCTGCCGCTGGCAGAGTCTGCCGTCCCGGTTCGACAGGAACAGGGCTTCCATTTCTGGGCGGCCGTGTCGACGACGCTCGGCCAGGAAACGGCGCAGCAATGTGCGGAGGTCGGTCTTGATGAACTTGACCTGCGGCACATTCCCCTTGGCCCGCACCCGCAGATGCTTGGCGTCGAGGTCGATGTCATCCATGTCGAGCGCGGCCAGCTCGCCAAGCCTGATCCCCGTGCCCAGCAACACCTCGATCATGGCGCGGTCGCGCAGCGTGGAGAAATCGGTCCGCCCCTTGAGCTCCTTGAGCAGACGTTTCTTTTCGGCGGTGGTCAGGAAGACCGGCAGCTTTCTCGGCAGCCGATGCATGCGGATGGACCGGGCCGGGTTGTCACCAACCACGCCCGTCTCGGCGGCCCAGGCGAAAAAGGCCCTCACCGCCGCCTTCATCCGATGGAGCGAGGCCGCCGAGCGTGGGCCTCGCTCACTCTCGGTGACCGCCCCGGCGGAAAACACCTGGTCGAGGAGCCCGACCGTGACCTCCCTGCAGACGATCCCCGGGGCCAGCTCCCCGGTCACGCGGGCCACCAGGGCGAGGTCCCGGCGGTATGCGGCTATGGTCGCAGGGGAGCGTCCTTCGGCCGACAGGCGGGCACAGAACGCCTCTGTCGCGCCCGTCAGGTCGAGGTCAGCCGTTCGGATGCTCATCGCTGGACTCCTTCACCCGGCTGTGACCCATGGGCGTGCTCTTGGGCAAAGGCAGCTCCTCGATGCGCCCCGACTCTCTGGCCCAGACCATCATCATGCGGAACACCCGGACGGTCTTGGCGACGGTGCGTTCGGCCCGCTCCTTGCCGTCAGGGAGTTTGAGCAGCAGGTCGGACTTGTAGAACTTTCCGACCTGGGGGAGCCGGATCTCGGCGAGCTGGCGATCCGCGCCGAAGAAGGCCTCCACCGCGTCGAGGTCCTTCCGGTAGGTGTAGAGGGTCCGCTCCTTCTTTCCGGATTCTCGCAGGTGGCCGATGAAAGCCTCGGCGGCTTGATGCACGGTGCATTCGGTCATGTCGATGTCTCCTTTGTCGGTGGCCCGGTGTGTTCAGGACAGGAACTCGTCCAGCTCCCGCAGCAGTTCCTCGACGTGACCGAGGGAGCCGACGCTCGCCCAGGTGATGTCCGGCTGCTTCGCGTCCACTTCGAGCTTGCCGCGAATGCCCTCTATCAGCCGGGTGATGTTCTCCTGCTTTTCTCGGTACGCCTTGAGTGCCTGCTGGCGGTTTCTGTCGTAGGTCATGGCCTGTCTCCGGTTCCGGTTTTCGTGGATGCGGGACCATCCCGCGTCACATCCAATGACGCTTCTATTTCGTTGGAAATCAAGTGTTTGCAGAGATCTTTCTGCATGTGCCCCAAACCCATAACCCAAAGGAGATCAACATGTTGAAGAAGACCCTCGAATGGACCATCCCACTGGCCCTGGCCGGAATCATGACCGGCTGCGCCACCTACCGGCCACCGGCTCAGATCCAGTCGGCGGTGGCCACCGTCAACCGCCACACACCCGAGTACGTGACCGAGGCCAACAAGGCGCTGCGCGAAGTCGGCCACCCGGACGCCGAGCGCCTGACCGGAGTCGGTCTGCGCCTGCAGACCGCCGTAGACGCCCTTGACCAGTGGGCCAACGGCGCGAACCAGGAGGCAGACCAATGAAAGAGATTCTTCAGGAGAACAGCGATGCCGTCCGCCAGGCCGGTGAGGCCCTGGTCGAAATCGGCACCGAGCTGGCGGCGGGACGGATAGAGAACGCCCTCGGCCGTCTGGAAGCGGCCCAGCAGCAGTACCTGGCCTGGGCGGAGTTGGACCAGGCCATCATCGACATTCAGGAAGCTGTCCACGACCGGAAGAACACCCTGGCCGTGCAGCAGATCCTGACGGAACTGGTGGGCACCATCCTCGGCAACGCCTTGAGGACAGGAATGCACTGATGGCGGTAACCGACAAGGAGCGCAAACTCGCGGCGACCCTTAGCGATCCCGTGTTGTGGGGGCAAGCCTACCTCTACAACCGGGATGGCTCAGGCCGCGACTACTGGCCGCACCAGGTGGAGGACCTGCGTTGCCCTGCCAAGAACATCATCCACCTCGACGGCCGGGACGTGGGCAAGTCCATCGTGCTCTCGACCGACGCGCTCCATTACGCCTTCACCACCCGAGGCGGCCAGGGCCTCATCGCGGCTCCGCACCAGGGGCACCTCGATACCATCATCGAGGAGATCGAGTTCCAGCTCGACACCAACCCGGATCTGATGAACAGCATCGCCCTGACCAAGTACGGCAAGCCCAAGATCCACCGCAAACCCTACTTCCGGCTGGAGTTCACCAACGGTTCGGTGCTCTATTTCCGCCCGGCCGGGGCCTATGGCGACGCCTTCCGGTCCCTGCACGTGGGCCGCGTCTGGGTCGATGAAGGAGCCTGGCTGACCGAGCGGGCCTGGAAGGCGCTGCGTCAGTGCCTCAAGGCCGGGGGGACGCTACGCATCTACTCCACGCCCAACGGCCTGCGCGACACCACCTATTACCGGCTCACCTCATCGGAGCAGTTCCATGTGTTCCGCTGGCCGTCCTGGCTCAACCCCCTGTGGACCGAGGATCGCGAGGCCGAACTGCTGGAATTCTACGGCGGCCGCGACAGCTCCGGCTGGCAGCACGAGGTGGCCGGTGAACACGGCAAGCCCTCCTATGGGGCCTTCAATGTCGAACAGTTCAACCTCTGTCGGCAGGATCTGCTGGAGTATCAGAAGATCGTCATCACCGATTCCGAGCTGCGCGATTGCGACACCGAGGAAGCGGCCCATGACCGGCTGGAGATGCTGCTCAACCTCACGCCCCGCAGCGGACAGTTCTGGGTCGGCGGCGACCTGGGCTACACCAACGACCCCACCGAGATCGTCGTATTCCAGGAGATGGAGATCGGCGAGCGGACGCTGCTGAAGATGATCTTGCGCGTGCATCTTGAACACGTTTCCTATCCGCACATCGCCCAGATCATCGCGCTGCTGGAGCGTTACTACACCCCGGCGGGCATCGGCGTGGACAACGGCGGAAACGGTCTGGCGGTGGTTCAAGAATTGCTCACCCTGGACAAATACAAAGGGCTGGAGCTGGAAGGCAGGCTCAAGGGATACGACTTCGGCGGTATGACCCGGCTGGCGGTGCGGGGCGGCAAGGAAATCAAGAAGCGGACCAAGGAGCTGATGACCAGCCTCATCAACGGGGCATTACAGCGCAAGCAGCTCATTTTTCCATCGGACGATCTGGAGGTGGAAGACCAGTTCACCACCCACACCTACACCCTGCGGGACGGCAAGATCATCTATTCCAAGGGCAACGATCACATCATCGACGCGGTGCGCTGCGCCATGCTGATCCGGGAGGAAGGCAACCTCGACCCGGTCGGCGAAGAAGTGGTTTCGCTCAAGCCGGTCCTCACCAATCCGGTCTTCATCTGATCGCGTCCTCCGACGCTTTCCACCCCGCTCCGGTAAGTAACCAGCATCGAGCCGGGTTCGGCCCACACGGGCCGGATGTGCGGCTGTCATGGCCGAAACTACCGAGAGGATCACGTGGAAAGCACCGCCCATCAGGACGAACAACTCGAAAGCCTGGACACCACCGGCTTTGTCATCGCGCCGCTGGCCGCAGCGGCCGCGCTCGACTCGGCGGCCTTCAGCAAGGTCAACGCCGCCGAGGCTATTCCGGCCACCTGGGAAGAACGCGCCCGTAAGGCCTGGGAATACTACGTCGAGGAGCCGCTGGTGAAGAACTGCGTCAACTCTTGGCGCACCTTCGCCGTGGGCGACGAGATCAAAATCACCAGCGATGACGAGACCCTCAAGGAGCAGGCACTGGAGGCCGCCTGGCGGTTGAACATCACGCAATTCATCAAGGACATGGTTCTTCAGCTCCTGGTGAAAGGTGACGCCATCGGCTTCAAGCGCTTCACCAAGTCCGGCCAGGACATCGAGGAACTGGTCTGCGTCAACCCGGTTTCGGTCAAAGTCAAATACGCCCAGGGCGAGCTGATCGAGGCCCGGCAATTCCCTGAAGAAACTCCTGGGGGTGGAGAGGAAATCTACCTACCGATTGAACAGGTGGTCCACCTCAAATGGGATGCTCCGGCCTTTTCGCCCCGGGGTAACTCCCTCGTGCTTCCCGCCTTTCAGGCCATCGAACTGCTGCGCGACTACCGCCGGGCCGAACAGGCCATCGCCAAGCGCTGGGCCACGCCCTTTCGCCTGCTCAAGGTGGGCGGCGCGTTCGGCCAGAAGATGGTGATGCCGGACCAGCGGATGCTCGAACAGGTTCGCGACATGGTCAACAAGATGGACATGAAAAGCGGCCTGGTGGTCCCGTTCTACGTCAACGTCGAAACCCACGGCACCGACGGTCAGGTCCTCAACGTCGAGGACAAGGTCAAAGAGGTGAAGGAAGACATCGTGGTGGCCCTGGGGCTGTCACGCTCGCTGGTAACCGGAGACGGCCCGAATTTCGCCACCGCCTCGGTGAGCATGCAGAAGATGATGGTCATGATCCGCGAGATCAAACAGGCCGCACGCAAGCTCCTCGACTGGGTGTTCGACGACTGGATGGAGCTGAACGGCCACGGCGACAAAAGCATCCAGTTCATCTTCAACGACCTCGACCCCAGCGACGCGGTCGATTTCAAGAAGCTCCTCATCGAACTCTACGACCGCAAGCTCATCAGCCGCTCCAGCCTTCAACTCAAGATGGACCTGGACCCGGACATCGAGGCCGCCAACCGCGAGACCGAACGTAAGCAGATCGACCTGATGGACGAGAAGCAGGTGAAGCCGGTGGTGGATATGGTCGTCTCCGGCATCCTCAGCGTGCCTCGCGCCCGGAAGATGCTCGGGATTCCGGCCGAGGACGATGAACCCACGGCGGAGGCGGCTTTGGTCTGGTCGGGCGATCTGGAGTCCACCGGCGATGCGGCCGTGTGCGACGAGTGCAGCCACTTCATTGCTGACACCAACCACTGCCGGGTCCACAACAGCGAGCGCACCTTCGACGCCCCGGCCTGTCGTTTCATCGACCGCCGGGAGCCCCGCTGATGCCGCCGGACCTCGAGCAGCGAATCCAGGCGGCCACCCTGAAAAGCCTGACGGCCCGCAACCGCTACAACGACCAGGTCACGGCCCAGCTCACTCAGGCGCTGAAACAGGCCGAAGACGAGGTCGCCCGCGCCATTCTCCAGTACCGCTCCCTCGGCTCCCTGCCGGACAACAAGCTCGCCGCGCTCAAGGGGCTGGAAAAGCTCCAGCTCGAACTCGACGACACCATGAAGCGGCTCAGACGGGAGCAGACCCTGGTCTTTCGCAAGACGACCAAGGACTCCTTCAAGCTCGGCATCCAGCAGGGAATCGGAGAGCTCGCCGACGCGGCGCTTCCGTTCTACGCCGACCTCAAGCCAGAAGGCATCGATAAGCTGGCCACCAAGGTGTTCACCATCGTCGACACCAATGCCCTCGACTTCATGGCGCAGTACAACCTCGCGCTCGCCGGTGACGTTCACCGTGAACTCGCAGGCGGCATCAAGCGCACCATCCTGAACGGCATCGCCACGGGCAAGGGAGCCGACGACATCGTCCGGGACATGGGCAAGGTGATCGTCGACAAGGATTCCTTTCGCCAGGCCGGAAGCCGGGTGTTCAGCAAGGCCCAGTACCGCATGGAGATGATCGCCCGCACTGAGGTCCTCCGCGCCCACAATATGGGCAGGCTCAAGTTTCACGAGCGGGTCGGCATCCAGAAGCTGGAGTGGCTGGCCATGGAAGACGAGCGCATGTGCCCGGTCTGCGGCGGGCTGGACGGCAAGACCTTTCCCATCGACAAGTTCCCTCAGCAACCCGCGCATCCGCACTGCCGCTGCACCAATGTCGTGGCATGGCCGATGACTGTTTGCGGCAGCGAGATGGCCACCAAGGCCGCCGCCCAGGCATCGCAGGGGGATGCCTGCATTCTCCCGCCCCACGTGCTGGAAGGTATGGCCGACACCCAGGCCAAGGAGAACGCCAAGCTCAAGAGCGCCTTCGAAAACGGCGACATCGCCGACCTCGGCTCGCTGACGGTCAAACAGCTCCAGACCATGGCGAAACAGAACGGTGTGGCCATCGCCCGGACCAAGGCCGATTTCATCAAGCTGCTCGATCTGGCCGAACCGGGCATCGATCACGGCGACCTGGCCGGAGCGGCGCTCACCGCCAAGCTCAAGGAACACAAGATCGGCCTGCTGCGGACCAAGGAAGAACTGGTCGAGCTGCTGGGATTGAAGCAGGCGGAACTCAAACAGGCCAAGCTGCTCGCCGCCCAGATGGCGAAGATCCCTCCCGCCGAGGGGCTGGAGGGCATGACCGCCCAGCAGCTCAAGGAGATGGCGAAGGAGAACGGCATCTCCCTCAATATGACCAAACAGGAGACCATCGAGCTGCTCGACAAGCTGGAGCCCGGCGTGGATCACAGCGGCCTGATGGGCAAGAAACTCGCGGCGGCCAAACAGAAGCACGGCATCGGCATCCTCAAGAACAAACAGCAGCTCGTCGAGGCGCTACAGAAGAAGGCCGGTGCCGACATGGCCGAGTCGGTCAAGAAAAAGGCGGTCGACGAGGCCAAGCAGAAGTTGATCCTGAAACAGAAAACGGCCCTCGAAGACGCCGCCAAGGCCGTGGTCGTTCCCGACACGCCGACCGGCTACAAGGATTTCCTCGACGCGATTGCCAAGGCGGAACAGGCGGTTTCCGGCGGCACCGATCTGCCCCAGGAACTGCTTGCGGCCCACAGCAAGGAAATCGCCCTCAAAAAACAGCTCTTCCAGGATCAGGTCGGAAAACTGAAATCGGCAGAGCTCAAGACGCTCGCCAAGGAGACCAAGGTCCAGTATTGGCAGTGGGCCAACAAAGACGAGCTGACCACGCTCTTCACCGAGACCGACCCGGCGAAAATCAAGGCGGTTCAGGCCAGCATCGACACCAAGCACGCCGCATGGGCCGAAAAGCATGGCGGCAAGAAGAAAACCGCTCCTGCCAAGCCCGCCACGCCGAAGAAAGATCCGCCGAAACCGGCTCCACAGCCGAGCCCGGTCAAGCCGCCCGAGGCCAAGATCGGCAAGAAAGGCGCGGAGTTCGCCACAGTCGATTCAGCGTGGCAGCAGAAAGGTCTGCCGTCAAAATTCAAGAAAACCGGCAAGGCCGCTGTCGGCGGCGCACATGAAAAGGAGTTCTGGACCGACGAAAACGGCGACAAATGGCTGTTCAAGCCCATTGGCCGCAAGGACGATGAGTTCATCGCCTTCGGAGAGGAAGCAGCCTACAAGATTGGCCGCCTGATCGACCCCCATTCCATCGAGGTGCGCACCATCCAATTGAACGGCCGCACCGGCTCCATCCAGAAATGGCGCACCGATCTGCGGGACGACTTCGATTTTCGCAACATCCTGCCCCAGGATCTGACCACCATCGAACTGGAGCAGATCCAGCGCGAGCATGTGGTCGACTGGCTGATCGCCAACCACGACGGACATTCCAAGCAGTTCATCCGTGCCCGGGACGGTCGCGTCTACGGCATCGACAAAGGCCAGGCCTTCAAGTTCCTGGGACAGGACAAACTCTCGCTCGATTATCACCCCAACGGGGTGTGCGGCGAGGAAGAGCCGTTTTACAACAAGGTATTCCGGACGGCTAAGGAAGGGAAGGTGCGGGTCGATCCGAACGCGACGCTTCGCTACATCCACGAAGTCGAAAAGATCGCCGACGAGGATTATCTCGATCTGCTGCGCCCCTACGCCGAGGGCCGGTTCGCCAAGGACCCGGCCGGGCTGAGGCATTTCTACGATCTGGCCCTGGAACGAAAGCACAATCTTCGACGGGACTTCGAGGCTTATTACGCCGATGTGCTGGGGGATCGGGGCTTCCGTTTCGACAAGCTGACGGCCGCCACCGGCAAGAAAAAGCTGCTCTCCTCCGCCGAGGAAGCCCTGGTCGAGGAGGCCCGCAAACTCGGCTGGCAGGGCAAGACGCTGCCCTTCGACAGCGGCGACGTGGAAGATCAGAACGCGCTGATCTTCACCGAGACCTTCAAGGGGAAGAAGCGCACCGCGATCAAGATGAAGATCCGGCCGGACACCGACCGCCGCATCGACGAGCTGCTGCGCAAGTACGTGCAGACCACCACCGGAGAAAAGGGGCAACCGCTAAACGAAGACAGCTTCTTCGAGACCGTTCTGGACGCCGTCAAGAACGTCAATTTCCACGTGGGCGACGGCAAGTACAACCGGACCAAGATCGACAAGGCCCTGCGCCTGCGCAAGAAACTGGAAGCCCTGCAAAAGAGCGCCGACCCCAAGGTCAAGGAGATGGCGGACCACTACCTGAAATGGGTCAAGGAGATCGAGGAGTCCGTCGATTGGGACCGGGCCACCAACGGCATTTTCGAGCAGTATCTGCCCAAGCTCGATACGCAGAAACCCAAGGAGAAACCGCCGTTCAGGGTGGAACGCGGCAAGGTGACCCATACCAAGCGCAGGATCGGTTCCGGCACCATCAGCGTCGAGGCCGACGACGTCGACAACCGGACGCTGTTCAATCACAACTCCCGCATGCAGGACGGGCACCAGTACACCGTCACCTTCGAGGACGGCACCCGGGTCCGCTATCGGCCTTGGACTGACACTAACCTTTACGCTCAGCGAGGCGAGCTGGAAATGATCCTGGACGGCGACACCACCCCCGGACGGGTCGAGGCGATGCTGGAAAAGCTCGAACAGCTCGGGATCGATACCCGGGTGGCCACGGCGGAAAACGCCGAACAGATGTACCTGGAGAAGCTCGCCTACATCCGCAAGACCGACAAGAGCGCCGACTACAAGCGGCTGCAGAAATCTCTCGACGACCGCAACGCCACCACCCCCGAGCGGGTCCAGGCCCTGCGCGGCTATTGGCAAAAGGAATTTGGCGTCCAGGACATCACCCAGCTTTCCGGATACAACCCGCTGGGCGAATACCAGGCAGGTTTTCTGGACCGCGACGCCAAGGGCGGATACCGGCACCAGTTCCGGTTCGATATCACCGAGGAAGATCTTGAAAAACAGATGAAAGGCTATTCGCTGGTCCATGATCTGACCAACGGCGAGAGCATGACCGGCTTCATCGACTCGATCATGGAGAACAACGGAGCCATGGTCAGCACGGTCGAGAAGATGCGCATGGGTGTGGCTCCGGGCGGCATGTCTCCGGTGGCCGACATGCAGACCGGCGGCGCGAGCTACTTTTTCACCCGGATCAAGAAGCAACCGGCCAGCGATGCTTCACCGGCGCTCTACTTCAAGAAACAGATGCTGCGGCGCATGGACGCCATCAGCTACGACCATGACGCCTACGGCAAGGTGATCGACGACTACGTGCAACGCAACCGGGGGGCCAGCATCGACGACTGGAAGCGGTTCTCGCAGCGCCACGGCAACGAGACCATCTTCAAATACTCGGTGACGCTGCTGGACAACATCGAGTTCATCGTGAGCAGAAGTGAGAACGAACGCCGGGAGATCATTCAGAGTTTCACCCGGCGCGGCATCAAGAAACTACCCGACGGGCGCAAGGTGGAGGATATCGTCCATACCTCGCAAAGCTGGAGCAAACGCAAACAATGACCATGAAGGACTTTATCGAACAGGAGAAACGGCGGCTGCAGGAATCGCTGCACTGGTTCAACAGCCGGGGCAGCCGCATGACGGTCAGAGAATCCGGGGATCTCTTTCTGGACACCCTGGTGGACAGCTTCACCGTCACCCGGATCGCCCCCCATTTCGACGCTGCTGGCAACCATCTGCGCACCGATTTCTGGCTGTTGTGGAAGGCGCTCGGCTACGACGAGGGGTTCCAGCACGCCCACACCATCAAAGTGGTCGATGTCCGGGTCGAAGACACCCTGATGGCCGAACATGACGGCAAGGAGGCCGAAGGCTGGCTGATTGTCGAGCTGACCGACGATCTGGGCCGGATTCACCATGTCGAAATGATGGAGCCGGTCTCGGAGCCCGAGCTCGCGGCGGACTGGCAACGCTGGATCGCCTACCGACAAAAAAACGCCGAAAGATTCCACCGGATCGACGCCCAGCTTCTGGCAGAGCATCTCCGGATCGCGGAGGACTGGTCATGAAACTGCGCTATATGATCGACTCGATAATGGCCGACCGGCAAGCCACCGTCCCGGAATACGTGCCCGTGGGCGTCTGGGTTCAGGGGCCGGGTCCCGGTCTGGATGTGGAGATGTACTACCTCGACCGGGGGCCGAACGGGCTTGCCGACCGCAAGGACGAGGCCGCCTGGGTGGTCAACCGTCTGGTCGAGGCCGAGGCCACCTCGCTTCCGGCGAATTTTCTCGAATATCACCGGCTGTCCCGCTCCCCCTATGACGGGGTCTTTTCCGAGATCACCGAGAGCGACGAATACCCCTCCCTCGACGCCTGCGGCAAGGCCGTTCTGGCCCGGCTGAACCCCACCCGCTGAAATTCTCCGTCACCCTCCGACACATCGCCGACGCTTCCGGTAAGTAACCGCTGAACGCTCCCCGCAGGTCGCGGAGAGCACAGCAAACTGACCGGAGACGTTGATGGAACTGTTCGCCACAGACCTGGAAAGGCTGGCGTTTCTACTGGAGACCGATGCGGCGCTGACTCTCGATCCCGATGCGCTCGGGACCGAGGCCGCCGAACAGTCCGCTCCTGAAGAGCTCCCTCCCGAGAAGCGCCCCAAGTACATCACCAACTACATCGGCAGTAAGCAGAAGCTCGTCGACTGGATCTGGAAGCATACCCCGGAAGGCGTTGGCACCGTGCTCGACGCCTTTTCGGGGTCTGCGGTCGTGGCCTACATGTACAAGACCAAGGGCCTCCAGGTCATCGCCAACGACCGGCTCCGCTACTGCCACCACGCCGCCAAGGCGATCATCGAGAACAACTCGGTTCGCCTGAGCGAGGACGAGATCGAGGCGCTCCTGGCCGACAACGCCAAGGCGGGCAGCTTCGTTCAGGACAACTTCAAGGGCATCTTCTTCGCCAAGGGCGTCCATGCGCTGATCGACACCATCCGCGCCAACTGCGACAAGCTCTCCGGCTTCAAGAAAGACATCGCCCTTTTCGGCCTCGGCAAGACCTGCATGAGCGGCAAGGGCGGCTTCGGCCACTTCTCGTCGTCCACCGACTATGGCCGCCGCCAGGACACCCCAGACGAATTCAAGGATCGTCTGCGCAAGAACCTGCAGCGCATCAACGCCCTGGTCTTCGACAACGACAAGGAGAACAAGGCCCACCGGCAGGACATCAACGACCTGCTGCCGAAAGCCAAGGCGGATCTGGCCTACTTCGATCCGCCCTACGCCACCGAGTTTTCGACTACCAACTACGAGCGGGCCTACCACTTCGTGGAGGGGCTCATGACCTATTGGGAAGGGCTCGAAATCAAGTCCGACACCAAGGTCAAGTATTACGAGACCGACCACAAGACCGTCACCAAGGCCAACGCCAGCGAATTCTTCCAGACCTTTCTCGGCAATGCCAAACACATTCCGCACTGGCTGATTTCCTACCGCGATCACGCCTATCCCAACGAGCAGGAGATGAAGCGGATCATCGGCTCCTTCGGCAAACAGAGCCGGATGAAGTCCAAGGATCACCACTACGCCATCACCTCCAAGCACGGCGAGGCTTCCAACGCCAAAGAACGTCTGTTCGTCTGCGCTCCCGGGGCCAAGGCCAGCGCCGAACGGGAGGAGAAACCCGTTCCGATGGCCGCCGCCGCGAACTTCCACACCAGCATCCCCGTGGACATCCGGCTGGGCGATGGTGAACGCCTCGCGACCGAGGCCATGGATGTCGGTTCGGCGGGCGACCCCCAGTTCAGCTTCGTGCTCTGCCGAACCGGGACCAACAAGAACGGCGACCACTTCACCGCCGAGGAGTTGTCCGGTCGGCACATGACGGCCGTGAACAAGAAGGTCGATCTGCAGCATTCGCAGGAGTTCAACGACATCGTGGGCGGCATCGTCGCCGCCGACTACCTGGAGGACGACAACGGCGGCCGCGTGGAATGCGTCGGCGAGCTGTATGTCCACGACACCCCGGCCGCCCGGCTGGCCTACAAGCTGATGAAGCGCGGGATCATCTCCCAGGTCTCCATGGAGTGCGACTACCAGGAAGGCGAATGCTCGGTCTGCCACAAGCGCTTCCAGAACAAGGCCGACTACTGCACCCACCTGCGCAAATTCAAGGGCCGTGATGTGGGCGGCCAACCCGTTTTCGAGATTCTGCACGGCGTCACTTTCACCGGACTGGGACTGCTCGACCGCAAAGGCGCGGACGAGAACGCCAGGATTCTGCAGGTGGCGTCCCTTCAGAGCCAGCCCGACCAATCCCAACCCGAAGGAGATTCCACGATGGAAGACAAAACCAAACCTACAGATGAACCGGCCGTCGAAGCGGCCAAGAAGAAACCGGCCCAGCAGGAAGGCGATCCTGCCCGCGTTACCGACCTGGAAAAGGAAAACCGGCAGCTCAAGGCCCAGGTGGCCGAGCTGCAGAAACGAGTCCAGGAACTGGAAGCCGAACAAAAGGCGGCCGCCTGCCGCTCCAGGGCCAAGAAGCTGCTCACCCGTCTGGAGAAGCAGGGGCTCTCCTTTGCGTCCGATGAGGACCGGGAAGCCGAGCTGAAACGCCTGGCTGAACTGTCCGACGAAGCCTTCGCCGCCACCGAAGCCGCTTATGAGCGCCTGCCCAAGTCGGCCAAGGCGGACAAGGACAAGGAAGAGAAACCCGCTGACAGCGACCAGGGCGGCAAGCCCGCCGCCAAGGCATCGACGGAAACCCCGCTGCGCAGCGACGCCGGTGTCCGGCCCCACGATGTGGACGACCGCAAGGTGTCCCTCGAGGACCGTCTGCGCGACGGGTTCATGGCCGCTTACCGCAACCGTGTCGGCGAGGACTCTCCCGAACACTCGCAAATCAACGCATAAGGAGGAAACACCATGTCATTCATCAATCCGTGTCACCGCAGCCTCGCCTATGGCGACGGCCACATCCAGGGCGACGGCCAGCTGGGCCAGGCGGTCCGCGTGGTCGGAGACGACCTGTTCGCCGTCAACACCGATCCCACCAAGCGCTCCTTCGGCATCCTGATCAAGGATTACGCCGGTGGCGAAATGCCCGGCATCTACTGCGACGGCGGCGTTTACGAGACTGACGCCTTCGAAGGGACCGTCGTCGCCGGAGACGACCTGAAAGTTTCGGCGAGCGGTCGGCTGACCAACGGCGTCGCGGCCGGAGAGCACGTCGTCGCCCACGCCATTTCCGTACAGAGCGGCGTCCTCAAATTCCGCCTGCTCGTCTAACCCAAGGAGCCAACGCACATGAAAACCAATCAGTTGAAGATCCACTCCCAGGAATACATGGAAACCATGGCGCGGCTCATGAGCGAGGCTCTCGAGTCGCCCGAAGGCATGCGGGCGCTTGCCGCCGCCATTGCCGCGCCCATCGAACAGGAGATCAAGCGCAAGGAGATCTCCTCGCTGCTGCTCACCAAGCACACGCTGCCCAAGGGCGAACGTCCGGTTTACCAGAAGAAACCGACCGTCAAGGCCCACTGGATCAGCAAGGACGGCGACGCCCAGGAGCAGGAGGTGGGCAAGGACGAAGTCGAGTTCCCAACCAATCGCATCCACTCCAATCCGATGGTGGACGTGTCCGTCCTCAAGAACGGCAACATCGGCACGCTGATGGACATCCAGACCAGCGCCGCCGACGCTATCCGCAAGGAGATGGACCGCCGCACCATCTCGGTGCTCTCCTCGGCCATCCCGGCGACCAACACCATCGAGGTCACCGGCGACCTGCTCACCGAAGAGGCGCTGAACGAGGCCATCTCGATCATCGAGGACCTGGAGCTGTCGGTGAAGTACATCGTCATGCGCGGCCGCCGGTTCAACGACATGCGCGGCTGGAACCTCGATCCCCAGACCAAGCTCGAGCTGCGCCAGAAGGGTGTCATCAAGAACTACGGAACCGGCGGCATTCTGCTGACCGCCTCCATGCCGCTGGACGAGATCATCATCGTCCCGGATGAAGAGGTCGGAAAGATGCCGGTGCGCGAAAACCTGAAGACGGAGTCCATCGATCAGAAAACTCGCTTCAAGACCGGCTGGCTGGTGTGGTCCGAAATCGGCCAGGGCATTACCCGCCCTGACATCATGGCCAAGGTCAAACTGGTTCCGTAATCCGGGAGGTGACGTGAAATGAATCGAATCAAGAACATCCGTCCCGGCGTTCTGGTGATCCCCGACGCCGGGCTGAAACTCAAGCCCGGCCAGGTAGTCGAGGTGGAACGCCTCACCAAGCAGATCCAGGCGGCGCTCAAGAACGGCCGCCTGGCCATGGCCGACAAACCGAAGCAGGAACCGCTCGCCCCTCCAGAGCCAGACCAGGACGCGGAACCGGTGGACCTGAGCAAGCTCTCCGCCACCGACGCGATTTCCAAGGTCAACGAGGAGGCCAATCCGGAGACCCTCAAGGGCTACATGGAAACCGAAAAACGCCGCACGGTGATCGACGCGCTCAAGAGCCGTCTGGAGGGCCTGCAAGGTGCTGCTGAGTGACCTGATCGCCGACCTGCGGCTCGACCTGTCCGATCCGGGCGCATCTCTCTTCGAGGACCAGACTCTGGAGAGATGCGTCCGGAAAGCCGTTTTCCGGGTCGGCCGTGACCTCGACCAATCGCTGACGATCACGGTCGGAGAGATCACCCCCGATCCCACCGGCGAGGTCCGCGAGCTCCTGGTGATCATGGCGCAGATCCACGCCTGCCAGGTCATGCGTTCGGCCACCGCCAACGCCTTCTCCTTTTCCAGCGGCGACAAGAGAGTGGACAAAACCGGACAGCCCGGCCACTGGGCCAAGCTCGAGGCCGATCTGCTCGCCGACTACCGGCAGCGGCTCACCGAGCTGCGTCCGGCCACCCAGCTCGATCAGGAAGCCTACATCCTGACCCCGAGCGGCCTTACGCCGGTCATCTACGAACAAGGGATCGATCTCGATGTTGTTGAATGACCGGGAACGCGCCGAAGCCGTGGCCGATGTCGCCCGGCTGATCCTCTCCTCGGGCCAGACCGCACGCATCCTGCGCGTGGTTCCCGGCGAGCGGCTCTACGGCACCGACGATGCCGAATACACGGAAATCTCCGTCATCCCCCTCGAACTGAACGAAACCCCGCCGGAGGAGCTGAGCGGCAAGATCGACGCGCTCGCCTGTGTCCTTCCGGATGCCGATGTCCGGGGTGAAGACCGCCTGGCCACCGACAGGGAAACCTATCGCATACAGAGTGTGGAAGAAGAACACTTCTTCGGCACCGTCACTCACAAGAACCTGCAACTGGTGAAGCTCAATGGGCGTTAGGCGGACCGGTGACTGGGACAAGGCCCGCGCCAAGCTGACCACCGGCATGGGGCCGCGCCTGGCCACGGCCCTGCGTCAGGCCACGATCCGCAACGCCCTTTTTCTGGTGCGCGAGATCCAGCGGGGGATTCGCTCCCAGGCCCCGGGCGGACAGGCCTTCGTGAAACTCGCCGAGAGCACCATCGAGCGCAAAGGTTCCAGCAAGGCGCTCATCGACACCGGCTTTCTCGTCAACACCATCACCCAGAAGATCATGGCCGACAAGGCGTTCGTCGGCCTGCTGCGCGGCACCGTTAACAAGGACGGGGAAGACATGGTGAACATCGGTGCCGTCATGGAGTACGGGGCCACCATCAAACATCCGAACGGCGCGACCATCATCATCCCCGCCAGACCCTTTCTGCATCCGGTGATGGATAAGTACCGCGAGCAGATCCTCCAGAACTATCGCGAGGCGATCCGCTCCGCGCTTTGAGCCTCCGACACATCGCCAGCGCTTCCGGTAAGTAACCAGGCAGAAAACGGAGGCGTCCTTTGAGCACGATACAGACCGTCACAGAAATCCTGATCCGCCTGGCCAAACAGGCCATCCACCCGGACACCGTGCTGGTGTTCCCGGATGACCTGTTCGAGGTCCAGCGTACCCCCAGCGTCATCCTCCAGGGGCCGAAGCTGGCGGAAGACCGTTTCCGCCGCAGCCAGAGCCGCCTGTTCGAGAAGAATGTCGCGGAGCTGAGTTTCGAGGAGTGCCGGTTTCCCCGTCTCTATCACCTCGATTTCGACCTGGTGGTGACCGTGGACCGGGAGGCCGAACTGCTTGGTTTTCACGAATCGGTGTCGCGGTTTCTCCAGCTTTACCCGGAGATCGCCATCGCCGACCAGGGCAGCCTGAACCTTACCGAGCTGATTCCTCTGGGCGGCCTGGCCCGGGTGAACCTCTCCAACCTCCGGCAAAGCTCCGGACGCATCCGCATCGAATCCTGCCCGGTGTACGACGGCGACCTGCGCGACGGTCGGCTGATCCGGGACCGGACCTTCCAGTTTCACGGCGACGTGACAGAGCAACGAACCATTCAACCGTAAAGGAGAACTACCGTGATCGAGATCAGAAACCTGCAGTTCCAACCCCTGACGTTCAACCTCTCCGGCCAGGGAACTCTCCACCTCGGGCCGCGAGAGCGCAAGAGCATCGCCCGCAAGGACCTCTCCGCCGAGATCAAGACCGCCGGAAAACGCGGCCTGGTGCGCATCACCGACCTGACCGGCGGCGCGGAACCGGAACCGGAAAAGCCCACGGCAACCGATGACGCCGCAGCCGATGAGGCCAAGACCACCAGCAAGCGGAGGAAATAACCATGCCGACCTATCTATCGCCCGGGATTTACACCCGGGAAACGGACTTCAGTTTCTATGTGAAGCAGATCTCGACCTCGTCGGCTGCCATGGTCGGAGTGGCCGAGAAAGGCCCGATCAACAAGCCCGTGCTGGTGACGAGCTGGGAACAGTTCATCAACCGTTTCGGCTCCTACATCAATGAAAGCTATCTGGCCTACGCCGCCCGGGCGTTTTTCGACAACGGCGGCTCGGTCCTCTATGTCACCCGTATTGCCCATCTCACCGATCCCACCGACCGGGACACCCTGACGGCGCTGAAGTCTTCCATCGTGCTGCAGAACCGGGAGGCGACGCCCGCCGACGCCCTGCGGATCGAGGCCGTGAACGAAGGCGTCTGGGGCGACCGGCTCTCCGTTTCCATCGAGGACGGTTCCCTTGACCCGGCCAACCATTTCAACCTGGTGGTCCGGCACAAAGGCGATGTGGTCGAGGTGTTCAAGGATCTGAGCATGGACGAGACGCTGCCGAACCATGTGGAGCTGGCGATCAACGACCGCTCGGATTTCATCTTGGTCCAGGATCTGGCCGCAGCAATGGGAACGCCCAGCGACCGTCCGGCATTGGGCGTGTTCACGCTCAGCGGCGGCGACAATGGTCTGACCGATCTGGCCGATGCGGACTTCATCGGCGATCCCTCGCAGCATACCGGCCTCTATGGCTTTGACGAGATCGACGCCCTGAACCTGCTGATGGTCCCCGGCGTCACCACGGTGCCGGTGATCAACGCCGGAATCGCCTATGCCGAGGGGCGCAAGGACCTGCTGTTCATCGCCGACACGCCCATGCACCTGGAGCCGCTCGAAGCGGTCGACTTCCGCAAGGGACAAGGGATGTACAGCCACGCGGCTTTCAACTCCTCCTACGCGGCGCTCTACTACCCCTGGCTGGAGATCAGCGATCCGGTCAACTCGCGCAAGAAACTGGTGCCGCCCTGCGGCGCGGTGGCGGGCTGCATCGCCCGCAGCGACCAGAAGACCAACGTCTGGAACGCGCCCGCCGGTATCGACCGTGGCCGCATCTTCAACACGCTCTCCCTGGCCTACAAGACCAGCCGTGGCGAGCGCGATGTGCTCTATCCGGAAGGGGTCAACGTCATCGCCGTGTTCCCCGACACCGGCATCAACATCTGGGGCCAGAAGACGCTGCAAAGCCAGCCCTCGGCCGTGGACCGCATCAACGTCCGCCGCCTGATGATGTTCATGGAGGAAGCCATCTCGGAATCCTCCCGCTTCGTGGTATTCGAGCCGAACCATCCCCAGACCTGGCGTGCCCTCGGCCGCCTGATCAATCCCTTTCTGCAGGACATCAAGGACAAGGGCGGCCTCTACGACTTCGCCTTCCAGTGCGACGAGGAGACCAATTCCCCGGCGGTCATCGACCGCAACGAAATGGTGGCCCGCGTGTTCGTCAAGCCGACCAAGACGGCGGAGTTCATCGAGCTGAACTTCATCCTGACCAGCACCGGCGCGGACTTCAAAGAAATCATCTAACGGGAGAACACGGCTATGAGAAGCGGAAATATGCCCAAGAGCCTTTACCAGAACTGGCAATTCGCCATCGAGGTAAACGGCTTCGACGTGGCCCTGTTCCACAAGGGACAGGAGCCAAAAACCGAATTCGAGGAAGTGGCCTTTGCCCCGGCCGGTTCGATGTTCGACCAAAAGGTGGCAGGGCGGGTCAAGTTCGAGGACATCACCCTCGAGAAAGGCACACTGCAGGACGGCTCCGACGAGGCGGCCCGCGAATGGATCAAGAAACAGGTGGACGTGAACGCCGTCACCGGCGGCCTTCCGGCCGACTACATGCGCGACATCGACGTTGTCCGCTACGACCGCACCGGCAACGAGACCCGCCGCTGGACCCTGCACGGGGCTTGGGTGAAGGCGCTCGAATACGACGAGCTCGAAGGCGGCAACACCGAGAACACCATCGAGAAGCTCACCATCTGCTTCCAATACTGGACCTAAACCGGAGGATCGACCATGTACAGCTTTGAACTGCCAAGCGGCACTGAACTCGAGCTTCGGGAAATGACCGGGGCCGAGGAAGAACTGCTCACCAACCAGCGCCTGATCCGTTCCGGAGAGGCGATCAACCAGGTGCTCCGCAACTGTTTCGTCCGGCTGGGCGAGAAGACCGATCCCGATCTCGCCGAGGTGATGAACCTGCTCTCGGGTGACCGGCTGTTCGCCCTGGTCCGCCTGCGCCAGATTTCCCTCGGCGACGAGGTGGAGCTGGAGCTGAGCTGCCTGAACAGCGCCTGCCGCATGAGCAACTTTGTGACCATCAATCTCGAGGATCTCAAGGTCACCCCCTACGGCGAGGAGCGGGAGTTCGCCTTCAAGCTGCCCGGCTCGAAGAAAACCGTGCGCTTCGGATATCTCGACGGCCACAAGGAAAAGCGTCTGGCTAGCCTGCGCGAGCCCAACATCACCTCGGCCATGCTCATCCGCGTCCTCGACATCGACGGCAAGGCTCCCTCCAAGAAGAGCCTGGCGGAAATGTCGATGCGCGACCGCAACGCGCTGCGGCAGGAGATGTCGCGGGTCGACGCAGGAATCGACACCTCGGTCGAGACCGAATGCGATGGCTGCGGCACCAAGATCCGTACCCGGCTGGAGGCCGAACCGGCTTTTTTGTTCCCCGGAGTTCGCTTGTAAGCGACGCATTCTTTCTCGCTTACGGCGGACTGCACTGGGGCTGGTCGGAAACCCGCTCGCTGCCGCTCAGGGTCCGGCGTCAGTTCGTCGAGGCCCTCGAGCGGCAGCTTGATTTTGAACGTGAGCAAACGGAACGGCGATAGATGAACGGCGATCTCGGACTGGGCATAGTGGTATCGATGAAGGATGCGTTCTCGCAGAACGCGCAGCGCATCCGTGGTTCCATGATGGACCTCGATTCCACCGTGGCGGATGCCAGCGAGCGGATGACTCGCAACCTGGACCGTATCCAGCAAGGGACCATGATGCTGGGGGCGGGACTGGCCCTGATGGCAATGCCCGCCGCCTTGGTCGCCTCCACCGCCGCGACCCAGAAGGCCCTGGGAGAGCTGGCGTCCTTGGGCGTGCAGGATCTCCGGGCCATCGAGGACGCCGCAGAATCCTTCACCAACCAATGGTCCGGTGCCGACAAGGCCGCCTTCATCACCGCCACCTACGACGTGAAATCGGCCCTGTCCAACCTCAGCGACGAGGCCGTGGGCGTCTTCACCTCCATGGCCGCCATGACCGCCAAGGCGACCAAGGCCACCACCCAGGAAATGGTCGGCACCTTCACCACGGCCTACGGGATCTTCAAGCCCATCATGGCCGACATGAACGACATGGAATGGGCGACCGCCTTTTCCGGAGCCATGGCGCAGACCGTGGCCTCGTTCAAGACCAACGGCACCCAGATGGCCGACGCCATCAAGAACATCGGCGCGGTGGCGGCCGCGAGCAATATTCCGCTGAACGAGCAGCTCGCCGTGCTCGGCCAGCTCCAGACCACCATGCCCGGCTCCGAGGCGGGCACGCTGTACAAGGCGTTCATCATGAAGGCGGCCGAGGCCGGTGACGAGCTTGGCCTGTCCTTCACCGACACCAGCGGCCGTCTCAAGGGCGTGGTTCCCATCCTGCAGGAGATCAAGCGCCAGTTCCCCGATCTCTCCAACGCCGCCGCCCAGGTAAAGCTGAAGAAGGCCTTCGGCTCCGACGAGGCGGTCAAGTTCCTGCTGCAGATGTCGGCGGGCATGGAGAGCCTCGAAGGCAATATCCAGTCGGTGGGCCGGGCCATGAAGACCGGCACGGCGGTCACCGAACAGATGGCCGACGCCATGAACCAGGACATCGGAGCCCGGTTCCTGCTCCTGCGCCAGCAGATGGCCAACCTCAGCGAAATCCTGGGGCGCACTCTGCTACCGGTGGTGACGCCTGTGATCAACGGCGTCTCCCGCTTCATTCTGTTCCTGCAACGCATGGCCAAATCGATGCCGGGCGTGACCCGGGTGGTCCTGGGACTGTCCATGGCCCTCGGCACCATTCTGGTCGTGGCCGGAGCCGTCACCGCCGCCGTGGGCATGGTGGGACTCATGCTTCCAGCCATCAAGGCCGGGTTCGTGGCCATCAGCGCCGCGCTCGCCGGGGTGGGTTCGGCGGTTGCGACCTATTTTTTGCCCGTCACCGCGATTATCGCGGGCGTGATCTTGTCGGTATATCTGCTCAAACGCGCCTGGGAAACCAACTTCGGCGGCATTCAGGAGATCATCACCGGGGCCTGGAACAAGGTCTCGCTGGTCTTCCAGGGGATCAGAGAGCTGGCGGGTTCGCTCAGCGGCGGCGTCGGGCAGATGTCGGCCGAACTGGCCCAGAAGCTCGAATCCGCCGGACTGCTGGGCTTCGTGGTCACCGTCTTCAAAGCCTATTACCGCGTTCGTGAGGCTCTGGCCGGATTGTGGGGCGCGTTCTCCCATGCCTTTGGCCGCATCCGCGCCATCCTCGAACCCACCGTCCGCACCCTGATGAGTGCCTATGCGGCGCTGGCCAGCGCAGTCTTTTCGGTGGTGGAGATCTTCGGCGTGGCCGCCAGCGCCACCGATGGGTCGTCCTGGCGCACCTTCGGCACGGTTATCGGCACCGTCGCCGGTGTGCTTCTGCAGGGGTTGGCGTTCGCCCTGAAGATCGTGGCCTGGAACCTGTCGCTCATCGTGCGAGCCCTGGCGGTGGTGGTGCGCAGCGTGGTCTGGGTCGGCAAGGCCATCGTCGGATCACTGATCGGAGCGACCAAGTTCATCTACAAGTTCCTGTTGCCCGTGCGCATGATCGGCGAGGCCTTCATGGCCGCCGGGAAGATCGTCTATGCGGTCTGGCAGGTGCTGACCGGCGACATCTCCCTGCTGGACGGTCTCAAGGCAATTGGCGGCGCGGTCTACGACTTTCTTGCCACCCCGTTCCGCTGGGCGCGGGATGTGGTGGTCGGTGTCTGGAATTTCATTTCCGGGATATTCACCTCCATCGGACGCCTGGTGGCCGACGCCGCCGGACAGATCGGCCAGGCGATTCTGAATCTGCCGATTATCAGCACCCTGCGTGAGCTGTTTGCCACCGTGCGCTCCTTCTTCGCCGGAAACACCACCTTCTTCGAGGCGGGCAAAAAGCTGCTGATCACCCTGGGCGAAGGGATCTGGTCGGCGGTGACCTATCCCTTCACCATGCTCAAGAACGCCCTCGGCAAGCTGCGCAATCTGCTGCCGTTCTCCGATGCCCGCGAGGGACCACTCGCCAGCCTGACCGCCTCCGGCTCCGCGCTGCTCAAGACCCTCGCCGACGGCATGAGCCTTACCCAGTCGCTGCCCGCGAAAGTGTTCGGCTTCGCCGCTCGCGGGATTCTCTCGGCCGCTGCGGGAGCCTGGCAGCAGATCAAGACGGCGGGCGGAAACCTCATGGACGCCGCCTCGGCTCCTTTCCGGATGGCTGGAAAACTCTGGGACGGTCTGACCTCCAGCGCACAAACCGTCGCGGCCAAGGCCGGGGCCATTTTCGGCGGTCTCAAACAATCCCTGTTTGGCAACACGCCCGAACTGGCGCTCAAGCCGCCCCAGGTCAATACCTGGGACGCGCTGGCCACGGGAGCCGTCAATCTCCGCGACCGGATCGTTGCCACGCTGTCTGCCGTCCCCGGCGCTGTCGGTCGAATCTTTACCAACGCCGGTGCCGAGGGGCAAACCCTCTGGCAGAGGCTTTCCAGTGGCGCGAGCGCGGGCATTCAGGCGATCAATGATCGCAGTGCCGGGATCGCCAACGGTTTGCTCTCCTCCGCTCGCGCCATGCTGGGAGTCCGGACCCCGATTCCGCAGGTGGCCGAGCAGAAGCAAACACTCGGAGCCGCGCCGCCCGCCGAATCGATTGGGCAACGCATCATCGAAAGCGTGCTCAGTCTCGTACCGCGTCTGGACGAACGCCTGGTGCCCAAGGCCCTGAGCGCCATGCTGATTCTCCAGCCGGTCATGGCCACTGCCGCGCCGCCTCCGCAACCGATGAACGGCATCGTGCAGACCGTCGCGGCGGCCGTCGAGCCGGTAAGTAAGAGCTATATCCAGCCGTTCGCGGTGGAACCGGCACTGGAAAACGGAGATGTCTCTCTGGCTCCGGCCGGGATCGAGCGGCCCAAGACAACCGCGCCGACTCCGATAGTGAAGCCCCTGCAATCCGGACTCACCGAGACGGTGCCTTCCGAGCGGTTGATCGCTTCGGCCCGCACCGCTCCCGCGACATCCATGCGCGGAGAGGAAGCCGGTCCGGGAGTGCGCGAACTGCTGGAATCCCTGCTCTCGCGCCTCGATGGCCTGGCCGACCGGCCGGTGGAACTGAGCGTGACCACCAACATCGATGGCCGGAAGGTGGCCGAGGCCGTCTACAAGGACCTGCGGGAGCGGAAGATCAGAAACTACGAAACCCTGTGAGAGGACCGATGAAACGCATCTTTGTCTGCAGCCCGTTCGCGGGCGACATAACCCGAAACGTCAAGGTCGCCGAGGCACTTTGCCGCCAGGTCATGAGAAGCGGTCACGCGCCGTTCGCGCCGCATCTGCTGTATCCGACCTTCACCGACGACAGCGTTCCCGAGCAGCGGGAGACGGGCATCGCCTGCGGCCTGGCCTACATGGAATGTTGCGACGAGGTGTGGGCGTTCACCGGCAACGGCATTTCCAACGGCATGCGGCGGGAACTCGACCGGGCCGGGCAACTGGGCAAGCCAATCATCAAGATTGTCGAGGTGTAAGGATGGCCTGGGATCAACAGCCCATCAAGGGATATCTGGTGGACGCCGACACGGGGGAGCGGCTCGAATTCCAGTACAACCCCAACTCCATCAGCGACGAGAAGTCGACCGACTACGCGACAATCAAGATCCCCGGCATGAGCCACCCGCGCTACCAATACGTCGCCGGGGAACCGCGCCGGATCGCCTTCAAGGTCGAGCTGTTCAAGGGGCCGGTCAAACAGAAGGTCGACTGGCTCCGCTCGCTGCAATATCCGGAGCACGCCGGAACCATGCTCAAGAACGCGCCGCACCGTGTGCTGCTGATCTTCGGCGATCTCTACCCGGGCGTGACCTGCATCGTCCGCCAGGTGAAGGCGCGTTTCTTCGGTCTGTTCGACCGGGACAACCTGCTGCCGCAACGGGCCGAGGTGGACATCGTCCTCGAAGAATATGTGGACCGTTCCATCAACTGGTCGGAGGTACGTTCATGATCGGCCGTGATTCCCGCTACGCCCGCTGCGTTCTCTACCGGGACAGTGACGGTACCTCCCTCGGCATGCGCCAGCGCATCGACACTACTCCGAGATATGACGACCGCCTGCACACCGTAGTCGAGGGCGACCGTCTCGATCTGCTCGCGCACCGCTATCTGGGTGACGCCAAGCTCTGGTGGATCATCTGTGATTACAACGACCTCTTTTTCCCGTTGGCGCTCGAGCCCGGCCTGGCCCTGCGCATTCCCTCTCGCGAACACGTCCAAATGCGCCTGCTCGACTGAAGCGTCCGACACCTCGCCATGCCTTCCGGTAAGTAAGCAGGGAACTGCGAACCGCCGGAGATACGCATGGATCTGGATACCTTCAAGCCGACATTTCTGATTCAGATCGAGGGGCAAGACCTCTCGAAGGACATTACCCAGGAGATCACTTCGTTCGTCTTCACCGACAACGAGGAGGAGCTGGATGTCCTCGAACTGTCGGTGACCGACCGCAACCTGCAGTTCGTCGACGATCCGCTGTTCCAGGAAGGCAACGAGATCGTTGCCCGCTTCGGCTACGTGGGAAACCTCTCTCCGCGCAAGAAGGCGGTCATCAAGGACATCGATTACGACTTCCCGGAAAACGGCGATCCGACCATCCGCATCAAGGCCTACGACAAGGGCTTCAAACTCGCGGGCAAGGAGAACCAGAAGGTCTGGCAAAAACCCGCTCCCGGCATCCTCTATTCGGAAATCGCCGAACAGATCGCCGCCGCCAATGGCCTCACCCCGGTGGTCACGGCCACCAAGGGAACCCATCTCCGCGTCACCCAGAGCAACATCTCGGACGCCCAATTCCTCAAGGAACTGGCGGAAAAGGCCCGCGACCGCGATGGCGACGGCGTGAGCGGCTATGTCTTCTACATCCAGGACGACGAACTCCATTTCCATCCCCGCGAGCTCGACCAGACGCCGCTTCTGACCCTTGAATATTTCACCGACACCAAGGGCCTGCTGCGCTCGTTCCGCCCCAGCACCCAATCCCAGGGAGCCAAGGGCGCGGGTGTCGAGACCAAGACGGTCGGTATCGACCCGCGCAAGAAGGACGTGGTCGAGCACAAGGCCAACAACGCCAGCACGCCCGAGCGGACGGCCCTGGGCAAACGGACCTATCTGGTCGACGGCAACACCGGCGAAGGCAGCTTCAAGGAACAGGAGACGGGGCAGATCGTGCCCAGCTTCGACCGTTCCGAAGGCTTTCACGAAGAGCCGCGCCAGGAGCCCGCCCAGGACAGCGCCGAAGGCAAATTCCGCGAGGCCGAGCTGCGCCAGGTCGAGGCGGACGCGGCCACCATCGGCATTCCCCAGCTACGCGCCAAGAAGAACGTCGAGATCAAGGGCGTGGGACGGAAGTTTTCCGGCATCTACTACTGCCACTCGGTGCGCCACAGCATCAGCGGCGCTGGCTATCTCTGCGAACTCAAACTCAAGAAGAACGCCCTCGGCAAGGGCGCGGGCAACAAGTCCGCCGAGTCCCAGGGCAAACCCAACGACAAGGAGGCCCCGCCCACGCCGCAAAACGAGCCGCCAGCCATGGTGACCATCGACGCGGACTCCGGCGCGGTCACACAAGGAGGCGGCAATGGGTGATCTCAGCAAGAATTTCAACCGTTCAGAATTCGCGTGCAAGGGCACAAACTGCTGCGGCCATTCGGCTGCGGTCCATCCCGATCTGGTCGACGCCCTGCAGACGTTGCGCGACCGCATCGGAAAACCGCTGTCCATCACCAGCGGCTTCCGTTGCAACCGGCACAACAAGGCGGTGGGCGGCGCGGAGCAAAGTTTCCACACGCTGGGCATGGCGGCCGACGTGAGCTGTCCGGCAGGCGTTTCGCCCGAGGAACTGGCGGTCATCGCCGAGGAGATTCCGCTTTTTCACGAGGGCGGCATCGGCGTCTACGCCTCCTGGGTCCATCTCGACGTGCGCCAGTCGGGCAAGGCGAGGTGGCGGTCATGAGCGCCCAAACCAAGACCCTGTTTTCCGGCACCGCGCTGGGTCTCTCCGGGCCGCTTCGGGTGGAGATCCTGCCCAATGGAATGACCGCGAGGCTGACCCAGCCGTTCCGTGTCCGCACCGGCGCTGGCCGCATCATCGAAGTGCCCGCTGGGTTCGAGACCGACTTCGCCTCGGTGCCGCGCCTGTTCTGGCGCGTGGTGCCGCCCTGGGGGAGATATTCCCCGGCGGCCGTCGTTCACGACTACCTCTACCACACCGGCAAGGTCTCGCGGCCTGCGGCCGACCGCGTCTTTCTCGAACTGATGGCGGCCCTGGGCGTGCCTCTGTGGAAACGCCAGATCATGTATTGGGCGGTTCGGCTGGGCGGCTGGCTGGCCTGGGACGCCAGTCGAAAGCGGGAGACGGAGCATGCTTGAAACCCGCGACCGTCAATCCGAAGAGCGCTACCGCAACCGCTGGTACGGCAAGTACCGGGCCTTCGTGCGTGACAACAACGACCCCGAACGCCTCGGCCGGGTCCGGCTGGAAATCCCCGCCGTGCTCGGCAGCGGGCGAGAGAACTGGTCCGAATGGGCCGCGCCCTGTTTTCCCTTCGGCGGCAACGACGACACCGGCATGTTCCTGGTCCCCGAGGAAGGGGCCTCGGTCTGGGCCGAGTTCGAGGGCGGCGTTGTCCAGTATCCGATCTGGACCGGGGTCTGGCTGGCCAAGAGCAATCCCGGCGAGCAGCCCGAGGAATCCAAGCGCACCTGCGCGAATGCCTTCTGCCATGACTGCGAGGACAAGGTCGAGCATCAGGCCAACCGGCATGACGATCTCGAACACAAGAAGTACCACGGCCATCCACCGTATTACTGCCCGCGCCTGAAGGTCCTGCTCAAGACCGAAACCGGCCACACCATCCTGGCCGATGACCGCGACGGCGACGAGCTGCTGCGGATCATCGACCGCGCCGGACAGATCCTCACCATGGAAGGGAAGGTGAAGCCGGAGATGCAGAGCGGCAACGCCCTGCGTCGAGGCACGAAGAACGCCGAGAAAGGCGACCAGCTCGACATCGCCTCGCAGATCGTCGGCTCCCGCGCCCGCATCCAGCTCACCGACCTCTGCCGCCAGCAGGTGATCCTCGAAGCCTGGCAGGACAAGGAGAAGGTCCACATCCTCTCGTGCGACAAGGGCCGCTCCCGCTGGCAGAAGATCCTCATCGACACCACCAAGGGCCGGGAGAAGGTTCACATCTGGGGGCTCAACGGCACTCAGGAAATCCTCGTCGATTCCACCGCCGCCGCCGAACAGATCCGGCTCACCGACAAGGCCGGTCAGGTTGTGCGCATGAACGCCGCGCCCGGCCAGGAGAGCATCAGCGCCACCGACAAGTCCGGCAGCCTCGTGTTTATGGATGGGGTGGCCGGAAACATCATCATTCGCTCGACGAACACCGTCTTGATCAACACCTGAAGGAAGCATTGCATGGGAGAAAGAACAACAACGCCCTCCGGACTCTCGGCCAGCGAGGAATTGCTGGCCCGGACATTCGAGCATTGGCGGGAGGAATTCCGCAGCATCCTCGAAAACCACCGCCGGGAAATCCAGGATCGCCTCGAGAAGATCGAGCGCGAAATCGAGAAGAAATCGGACAAGGAAAACGTCGAGCTACTGGTCCGCTCGATCTATTCCGATCTGCACCGGCACGCCGAGGAGATCGACCGGCTGCACGCCCGGGTCGGCTCCAAGATGGGGACCGAGACCATGTGGAAGATCGTCGGCCTGGTGTTGACCATCGGCAGCACCATCGGCGGACTCATCGGCTTTCTGATCCATCTGCTGCTGAAGGTGAACCCATGAGCTCCCAGGCTCGACTTGGCGACATCAGCAGTCACGGCGGCGTCATCATCACCGGGGCAAGCCGAACGCTGGACAACGGCATGCCGGTGGCCCGCATGGGGGACCTGCACGTCTGTCCCATCCCTGGGCATGGCGTGACGCCCATTGTGACCGGTAGCTTCGACACCATCACCGAAGGATTGCCCAACGCCCGCATCGGCGACATCACCGCCTGCGGAGCCATCATCGTCACTGGCAGTCCCGACACCATCGACAACTGAGGGGGACGCGATGAACAATCTCGAACAGCCGCAGGAACCGCACTACTGGGATGTTTTCCCGAAACTGATCCGGGTCTCGCGATCCCCATTCGTTCAGCGCATTCCGCTCTCGATCCGGGGTCTGCCCGAAGCGCCGGTGTTCGAATCGTCCAATCCCGACGTGGCCAGTGTCGATCAGGACGGCAATGTCGAATGCGGCTTCGTTCCCGGAGCGGCCATGATTCTGGTCTGGGATTCGCCCGAGCGGCTCAGCCTGCGGCACGTTCAGGTCGAGGTCTATGGCGGCGGCGTCTCCGCACCGGTGGAGGTACCTTCATGACGGATGCCCCGGCAGCCTTCAGCCACTGGGAGGCACAGCCTCGCTCCATCCGCCTCTCCGCTGGCGAGTTCGAGCAACGGATTCCGCTCTCCCTGCGCGGCGACGTGAACGTCCCGGTCTTTGCCTCCAGCAATCCGGAGGTCGCGGAGATCGGGCCGGATGGCGTCATTCGCTGCGGCTGGACCATCGGCAACGCCGTGCTCATGGTCTGGCGATCCTCGGTCCTGGACAGCCTCCGCCATGTACTGGTGGAGGTCCGCGATCCGTCCTGGTTCGCCGACCACCCGGACTTTGCCAGCGGAGCATCGGTTTTCCTCAGTGGCACGGTGGTCAACGCCCTCAACACCAGCGGTGTCGGCAACGCGCTGATCGAATTCCGCCGCTCGGAAACCGGCCCGGCTGCGTACCAGACCTTCGCCAACGCCTATGGCGGGTTCGAGCTGTCCGTACCCGAGGGGTTCTATTACGTGGAGGTCACCGCGCCGGGATACATCGCCTGGCATGGCTGGGTGAACGCCGACCCCAACACCTCCGGCGACATCCAGATCGTTCTCTCGCCCGAGCTCGACGGCCAGGTCGCTCGCATCGTGTTGCAGTGGGGCCTGAACCCCCGGGATCTCGATTCCCATCTCACCGGACCGACGCCATCGGGCAGTCGCTTCCATGTGTTCTATTCCCACACCATCGAAAACGAGGCGGCGGAATTGGACGTGGACGACACCAGTTCCTACGGGCCGGAGACCATCACCATCCATCGGCTCATCCCCGGCGTCTACCGTTACGCGGTCCACGACTACACCAACCGCAACGCCAATCCGAGCACCGGCCTGGCGCAGTCCGGAGCATCGGTGAAAGTGTTCCTGAGCGATGGCCGTGAGCAGACCTTCACCGTTCCCAACGCCCCGGGCACGGTCTGGACCGTATTCGAAATCGACGGCGCGACCGGGACAGTGACGCCGGTCAACGCCATGAGCTATCAATCCCAACCCGCCAATGTCGGCATGTAATGGAGGTTTTCCATGATTTCCGAAGAACCCGCCGACTTGCAGGCCACCATCGAACAGACCGATTCCGGCGAACAGCAGTATGTGCTGCGAGCGCTCTGCGATCACCTGTCCGGCATCCGTGAAGAACTTTCCGGCATCCGCACGTTGCTGGAGGCCGGTCACGCTGCCTCGGAGGCGATGCGCGGCCAGGCCCAGGCCTATCTGGAAGCCCAGCAGGCCAAGACCCAGGAGTATTTGGATCAGGTACAGGTCGAGCCGGAGCCCGATTTCTATCCCTTCGTCGAACTACCAGCGGGCACCGAGCCCCGTGATCTGCCGGACGGCAACCGGCTATTCACCTTGCCCGACGGCATGATCCTGCGGACCACTGACGATCAGCGAATCTGCGTCATCGACGCAGGGGAACAGCAGGTCGTCACTCCCGGACCCGGCACGGCAATCGAGGTCGCCCCGGGACGCCTTTACACCCTGGTCGAGTCCTATCTGCGTTCGACCCAGGAGGCAGCCGGTATCAGCGGACTGCCTGCCGGGATCGAGCCGACCGCCATGGGCGCGGAACGCTTCGCGGTGGTTCTGCCCGAGGGCATCCGCCTCGACGTCGATCACCGGGAGCGGTTCATCACCCTGATCAACCCGGCCGGACCTATCGACATCATCGGCATCGGCCGCATCGAGGGCATCGGCGAAACCATCGCTGTCCGTCTGCTCTCCGGCGGAGCCAAGGGATTCCAGTGCGGCCAGTCCGGCCACGGCGGACTGATCGAGGCGGACGGCACCATCCATCTGGGACTCAAGAGCGGACTGGATCTGGTGATCCGATTCCTGGGAGAAGCCGTCGACGACGGCGCACCGGAAAATGGCTGCTCGGGACAGTGCGGCATCGACTGCGAGGAGCGTGCCTGATGAGCTACGACTTTCTAGGCAAGGGGTTGCGTTACCCGTTCCGGTTTCAGTCGCTATCCGGCGGCACCCAGGTCTCGACCGCCACCTCACGTGAGCACGAGCATATCCGCGAAAGCATCCTGCAGATCCTCGGCACCCGGATCGGCGAACGTTTCATGAATCCGGAGTTCGGCTCCCGGCTGAAGGATCTGGTGTTCGAACAGAACGACGAGGTGCTCAAGGGCCTGCTGCGCCATTACGTGATCGACGCCATCAAGCGCTGGGAAAAGCGGGTGATCATCACTGAGGTGCGCTTCGACGACCGGCCGCTGAACATCGACGGCAACCTGCTGCTGGTGCATATCGCCTACCGGGTGATCCAGAGCCAGGTGGACGGCAACCTGGTCTATCCCTTCTACAGAGAAGACCCGAACAATCCCGCACCCAGCTATCCCCAGCCGGAGCCCGAGCCGGAACCGCCGCCGGTGCGCAGCGTGCGCCTGTCGCCGGACGTTCGCTCGCTGTTCAATCTGCTCTGGTTCGACGCAGCCGAGATGAGCCCTGATCCAGATGATTCCTTCATCTGGCCAGCGGGAGAATACGAAGTCGCCTACATCGAGGGAGCCTATCAGGACCGCAACGGCAAGTGGATCGTCAGCGATCCAGGTGACAACCACGGCCATTACCTGACATTTGAGGGAGCGCTCGAAACCGAAGCGCCCCAGGCCGAGCACGCCCTCTATCTGGCCGCGAGCGGTCTGGGATTCGACACACAGAGTCAGGCGGAAGACAACGCCGCTGGCACCGTTCACCGGATCACCACGTTGGAGCCGGGCCGCATCGGTCTGTTCTATTTCGAGGGCAAGAAAGAATCCCACTACCTCAACAACACCTCCGGACAGCCCAATCCCGTCTGGCAACTGCGCGGCCCGCTCTGAGGCATCCCGCCTCCGACACATCCAGGCCCCTTCCGGTAAGTAACCGGCGTGGCGAGAGCATCAGGCGCTCTCGCATAACCGCCGAAAACCGGAGAAACCATGGGCCGCGCAAGCATCGGATACATCAACAAGGATTATGAATCGATCCGCCAGGAGTTGTTGGCGAAAATCCCGCAGCTCACCGACCGCTGGACCGATTTCAATCACTCCGATCTCGGCGTCGTCCTGCTCGATCTGTTCTGCGGCGTGGGCGACATGCTGGCCTATTACCTGGACGCCCAGGCGGCGGAGGCCTTTCTGCCCACGGCCCGCCAGCGCCAGAACGTCATCAACCTCTGCAAACTCATCGGCTACCGGCTGGATTCGCCGGTGTCCTCCACCACCACGCTGCGCTTCCGGCTCTCCGCCCCGCTTGGCAAGGATCTGACCATTCCGGCGGGGACGGCCTGCCGCGCATTGCTGAGTGACGGCGAGGCGGATTTCGAGACGGTCGAGGACGGCTTGATCCCGCGAGGCCTACTCTCGGTGGACATCCCAGGTCGGCAAGGCGTGCGCCGCACCGAGACCTTCACTTCGACGGGGCTGCCATTCCAGCGCATCCGCCTGACCGGCGACGTCATCGCCCAGGGCACCATCACCGTTACGGTGGGGGACGACGCCTGGAGCGAGGTCGATCATTTTCAGGACAGCCTGGCCGACAGCCGTCATTTCATGGCCGACCTGGACGCCCTCGACATCTCCACCCTGATTTTCGGCGACGGGCAAAGCGGCGCTGTACCCGCTCAGGGAAGCGCCATCGCCGTCAGCTATCTGCAGACCATCGGGGACCAGGGCAATCTCGGTCCGAACCGGATCACTCAACTGCTGAGCCCGATCTACCTTGACGGAGGCCAGGTCTCCCTGACCGTCACCAACCCGGTGCCCGCCACCGGTGGCGCTTCGCGGGAAGCACTCGAACACGCCCGCCGACAGGCACCGGCGGAGCTGCGCAGTCTCTGGAAGGCCGTCACCCTGGAGGATTACCAGGCCCTCGCCGAGGGCTACCCCGGCGTCGCCAAGGCCAAGGTGCTCGACACCAATGCCTGTCAGAACATCCGCTATTACAACGTCCAACTGGCCATCGCCCCCAATGGCGGCGGCATGCCCTCGGCGCTGCTCAAGCGGGACCTCGCGGAGTTTCTCGAACGCCGCAAGGTCATCACGGTCGAGATCAACCTGTTCGACCCGATCTACCGGCCCGTTTCCATCGACGCCGAGGTCTACGTCTGGCCCGGTGAACCGCTGGAAAACGTGCGCAGCCGCATCGAAGCCTCGCTCACCGATTTCTTTTCCTTCGACCGGGTCTCCTTCGGCCAGACCATTCACTTCTCCGACCTCGTCGCCCTGATCGACGGAGTGCGCGGCGTCAGCCACATGCATCTCTACGCGCCGCAGCAGGATATCGAGCTGCGCCACGGCGAAATCCCGGTTCTCGGCACCGTCAACCTCGATCTGCGGAGGGCCGGTTGATGTCTGATTGGTTCAAGGACAATCTGCTCGGCCTGCTGCCGCCGCTTTACGAGCACAACGACGAAGCCGGTGACCTGCGCACCTTTCTGAGCCTTCCCGCCGGGACGCTGGACGAGCTCAAGCAGGCCATCGACGACTTCCCGACCATTTTCGATGTCGATCACTGCGACGAGCGCTTCCTGCCGCTGCTGGCGAGACTGGTCGGCCTCGAAGTGGACGGCACCTGTTCGCCGGACTGCCAGCGCCGCCGCGTGCGGGAGGCGGTCGAAATCTATCGCCGCAAGGGCACCATTCCGGCCATCGAACGCGACTTTAACGCGCTCGGTTGGCAGGGGGAACTCCAGGAAACCTTCCGCTCGGCGCTGCGTCTCAATGCCCGCTCCCGACTCAGCAGCGCCAAACTACCCGGGCTGGTGTTCAGCCTCGGCGCTTTTCGCGTGCTTTGTCTCAACCAGACCGAGGGGCTGCGCGACGCTCTGGTATTTCACCACCCGGCGGGCACGCGCTGTTTCTGGTTCCAGTTCCTCCTGGAATGGATCGAAGGCGGCGCAATGCTCGACTTCGGGCACGCCAACGCCGTGCGCCGGATCGTGCTGGCGTTTCTCGACGAGACCTTCGTCCTTGGCCGCTCCTCGCTCGGTTCCTGCCGTCACCTGACCAACAAGCAGAGGGCCTGGGAGCTGCTGCAGCTCACCAGTACCACGGAAATGGTCCCGGAAATCGACCAGGCCGCCGTGAAGGTCTCCCGTTTTCACGGCCGCCAGAACCGGATGCGCCTGAACCACAAGGCCCTCAACGACTGGCGGCTGCCGTACACCCGTGTCGGCGAGGATCGGGTTTCCTTCTGCACGCCCATCTACACCGGCCGCGACTTCGAAGGGGATGTGCTGGAAAGTGGCTTCGGGCTGGGCGAGAGCCATCTCAACCGCAAGCCGCTGACCCATGGCGAGACCGCGCTGCGCTACTGCTTTCGGCAGAAGGACTTCTTTTTCGACACGCAAGCGGAACCGGTCGAACGGGCGGAGGCCAAGTACGACCTGCGCCTGCCGCTGGAATCTCGTCACCGCCTCTGCTTCCAGCTTGGCCGTGCCAGGCTCAACGACGGTCTCGATCTCACCGCCAACCAGGGCGGCATCAGCAATCTGCTGCTCGCCTCCACCGCTGGCTGCGACGCGGACGTCACCCTGGCCGTCGACCGGATCGACCGATGGCGGCGGAGAGGGCCTGTGTTCCGGCTCAACGCGAACACCCTGAACACCCGGTATCTGAGCAATGCGAATCTGACCGGCGAACGGGCCTCGCTTGAAGTCTACGTGGACACGGGCTCTCTCCAGCGCCATCGGGTCGAGACCATGAAGCTGGGCGCGAGCCCGCTCAACACCACCGGCCTGCGCCTCTCCGTGGACCGGACCCGCCCGATGCGCGTCAGCCGCATGCGCCTCAACCAGGCCGGATTCCGCTGGTCGCGGCCGTCCTACCGTTGGCTGTTCCGTCAGCAGGACCTGCACGCGCCCACGCAGGCCGGGTTCGAGGCCGCCACCAATAACTATCGCGCCACCCAGTGGCCCACCTGAAGGAGAACCCATGGCGATTCACCTCTATCTTGACGAAGCGCTGACCCAGCAGATTTCCGAGGGGGATTTCAGCCGCCCCGAGGCCGAGAGCTACAACGGCACCGACGGCGACATCAAGGATCGGCAGCTCTACGTCGCCAACGAGCAGACGAGCCTCGCCTCGGCCATAGACGCGGCGCAGACCGCCATCGCCCTGGCCGAACCGCGCTTTGCCGACGGCGAACTCATCATCATCGACGGCGAGCAGATGCTCATCGAAAGCGGCGGCGGCACCGCCAATCTCACCGTGCAGCGGGGCGTGGCCAACACCGCTCCGGCCGCGCACGACGCCGGAACGACCGTCTATTCCGGCTACGACTACACCGGGCTGGTGCTCGATCCCATTGATGAGACCGGCACCGACGAATCGGTCTGGTACCGCCTGGCCCTGACCCAGGCCGGACTCGACACCGCCACCCAGGGCGCACCGCTCAATCTCGGTGACAAGGCCTTCCAGCAGACGCTGTCTTTCTGGCGGCGTTGCACCGTGCTCCCGGGCACCCCAGTGCAAAACAAACTCGACATCAAGCTGCGCCTGACCGGCACGGAAAACCCGATTCTCTAAGGAGGCCGCCATGGCATACCACAGTATTCAAGGACTCGCCCACGGTCGGCTCGACCTGCTCAATCAACTGCGGACCTTCCTGGTGACCACCACCGGCTGGACCCTGCATGACGACCAGTCGGCCGACCCGCAGCCGTATTTCGTCTTCAAGTCTCACGGGGAATCCGGGGCCGAGGACGTCTATCTGCAGTTCCGTATCAGCACCACCTCCGGGCGGATTCACGTCGCGGCATTCCAGTATTGGGACGCGGCCACCCACACCGGCGTCAACGAGGCTTCGCACACCAGCTACACCTACCTGCGGGTGGAGGACAGCGCCGACTTCATCTTCTGGCTGTTCGCCGACCTGGATCACGTCTTTGTGGTGACCAAGCTCGTCTCCACCTACTACGGCCATTACAGCGGCTTGCTGAAACGGTTCTGGTCCGGGGCCATCGCGCTCACGCAGGCGGCGGTCACCGCCGGAAGCGGCGTGGTGCTTCAGGTCAACGACGCCACCGTGGTCACGCCCGGACAGGACTATGTGATCAAGGACGACGCGGGCATCGAACGCGTGCGGGTAAGCGCCATCGACACCGCCGTCACGCCAAACACCATCACCGTCGAAACCCTCGTTCGGGATTACGCCTCGGGAGCCAAGATCGGCGAGGACCCGCAGCCGGTCGTCAACAGCTACTACAACGCGCCGGGCACCTTCTACGCCGTGAACAAGTTCGACGGCTGGACCTCCGCGTCCGGCCAGCAGGGCCGCTGCGGCGCGGCCCACGGTGGGCTCCAGGGCGAAACCGATCCAGAGATGCGCTACGGCACCACCATCCTCTTTCCCTGGCTCGCCTCGATGTCAGGCTCCGCCGCCTACCAGGAACTGCGTGGCGAACTCATCGAGATCTTCGCCGTGGGCGGCGGCAACGTCGCCTCGGAAGACACCATTCAGATCGGAACGGACAGCTACCGCGTGTTCAACCTGACCACCGGCGGCTGGTGCGCGGTGAAGGAGTAACGCCATGGCAACGCATAGCGGAAAGCTCAAAGCCGTCACCAGGATCACCGGTCAGCGTCGTCCGGAAACGCTTGTGTCCATGAACCGTGGTCAGGCGCTCAAGCTCAGCGGGAGGATTCGCCGTGGCCGTGCATAAGGGACAACTGGCATCAATCACCACCCGCAGAGGCATCCGGCGACCGGAACTGCTCGCCATTGGAGCGGCGCAACCCGGAGCGCTTTTCGAGCTGTTTTCCGGGGCACCGGCCAGGCGAACGGTGATGGTCCAGGCCGACAGCGCGGTGCGGGTCGCCCATCGGCTCGAACGTCGATCCGACCTCGCGCTTCGCGTGAACAACCACCTGAACCGGAGCGCCGACCTGTGGCTCGTCATCCATGGCCGTCTGGGCGTCGATGTTGACGCGGCGGTGCGGGTGACGCGCCCCTGGCTGCGGAGTATCGACACCAGCGTCCGGACGTCCGGCGCACACATCAGCCGATTCGACACCGTTCAGCGCATCGCGATCCCGGCCGGGCTGCTGGCCGACACGCGCCAGATCCTGTTCGCGGTGCTCATCGATCAAGACCACGAAATTCAGACCTAAAGGAGAACAGCAATGGCACTGGGACTCATCGTCAAAACCGGCCGGATACTGACGGCCAAACTCCTCCTCGGCCAGGCCGTGGACGGCATCACCCACTGCGCCATCGGCGACGGGGATGCCAGCTTCACCGACCCGCAGAATCCGCCCGCGCCGGACATAGGCCAGACCGGCCTCAGAAACGAACGCGCCCGCAAGCGCTACTACAAGCGGACCTTCCTCAAGGAGGACGCCGAGGGGGCGCTGCTGGTCAACGGCGTGCGCTACATCGAAACCGGCGAGGAGACCAACACCATCGGCATCTTTTTTCGCTTCGACGAGGCCGAGGCCAACGGCATCACCATCCGCGAATACGGCTTCTTCGGCGGCGACGTGCAGTACGTGGCCAGCACCACCGGGGATCTCGCCATGGGCGGCGTGTTCCATCAGGACACCAACCCGACCGGCGAGGTGCTGCGTCCGGGCTACCTGTACGAGGTGAAGAACATTCCCGACTTCAACAAGATTTCCGACACCCGCGTGGAGCTGGTCGGGATCATCAAGATCTAACTGGAGGATTCAATCATGAGCATCTCACGCGAGACATTCGACCCGACCAAGAACTACAAGCGCATCCGCTACCATCAGGATCGCGACCTGCTGGATTCCGAACTCAACGAGCAGCAGGACATCATCAACCTGGAGCGGCGCAAGATCGCCGACATCCTGTTCAAGGAAGGCTCCATCATCATGGGCCTCGAGGTCAGCGCGGCCGCCAACGTCCTGACCCTGGCTCCGGGCGTGGTCTACATCGACGGCCATCTGGAACAGGTGAGCGGCGCGACTCTGACCTATGATCCGGCCACCACCAGCGGGGCCGATTACGTTTACGTGGAGCTGCTGAAGTACAACTACGGCTACACCCAGGACCCGGCCCTGATCAATCCGGCCACCGGCGAGCCCACCGCCGAGCGGGAAAAATGGGCGCTCTCCCTCAAGGCGACGGACACCAGCGGCCAGACGCTGCCCAACAACGTGGCCGAGCGCCGGGTGATCCCGATCTACAAGTTCGACCGCGAGAGCGCCGACGTCACGCCCACGGTGCAGGAGAAGTCCAACCTCTACCTGCGGGATCTGCTGGGCACGCTGCCGGGCAGCCGGATCACCGTCTCATCGATCACCGAGGACCAGCTCTCCTTCGCCGCCGCCGAGGGACTCAATTCCCTGATTCAGAACCTGGCCGAGCGCACCTTCGACCAGGCCGGAAGCTACCTGGTGCGTGGCTTCGACACCTTTATCGGCGGCGTCGACGAAGACAGCGTGGAGGCGATCACCAACGCCGGACGCGCCTACATCCAGGGCTTCCGGCATCAGCGCGATCTGCCCACCTCGACCCTGGTGCCCAAATCCATCGCCACCAAGTCGGTGCGCGGCGAGCAGAAGACCTTCGATATCAACAAGCGCCGCTATCCGGTCAACTCCACCCCGCTCAAGGAGACGACCCAGGTGGAGGCCATCGTCGAGATTACCCGCAACGTCACTCGCGGCTCGGTGGGCGGCGGCGAAGACCTGCTCGATCCCAATCCCGTAGTGGACATCCTCGAGGTCAGCCAGGGAGCGACCATCTTCCAGGAGGGCGTGGACTGGCAGCAGTCGGGCAACCATGTCGACTGGCTCGGCTCCGGTAACGAACCGGCCATCGGCACCACCTACACGGTGCGCTGGACCTACACCAAGCAGATGGTCAAGGGCACCGACTACGTGGACAGCGGCTGGTTCGGACAGGCCAACCATCCGGCGGCCGGAAACTATTTCTATCTGGTGACCGCCTACAACGCCACCGGCGAGACGGCCTTCAACGCCGCTGCGGTCGTTGCCCGGGCCACCACCGCCGGGGAGATGAACAAGCTCTCCTGGCTACCGGTCAGCGGCGCGACCGGCTATCGCGTCTACCGGGCCGCCACCAACGGCGCACGCACCGACTACAAGCGACTGATGGAACTGGGCAGCGAGGCGCTCTCCTATGTCGATGACGGCGTCGAGGAGATCGGCACCGCTTCGCCTCCGGCCACCAACACGGCCGGACTCACCATGTCGCCGGTCCAGCTCGAGCTGGGCAACCTCAACGTGATCAACTTCGGCCGAGGCAGCCTCGGCGACCAACCGGTGAACGGCTCCAACTGCAGCCTGGACTACGACTATTACCTCGGCCGCCGCGACATCGTTTACGCCACCACCACCGAGATCAAGCGGCTCGAAGGGGCTCCGGCGGATTTCCCGAAGCTGCCCATCGTCCCGGAAAACGCCCTGGGGCTGTGCAGCATCGACTGCCCGCCCAACTCCACCGACATGGAGATCCGCAACTTCGGCCTGACCCGCATCACCATGGACCAGATCCACGACATCATTCAGGACGTCGAGGACCTGAAATACAACGATGCCCAGTACCAGATGAACAACGAGCTGCAGAACCGGGACGCCCAGACCAAGAAAGGCATCTACTCGGACGACTTCTCGAACACCGCCCAGTCGGACATCTACCACGCCGAATGGGACGCCCGGGTGAACGAGATTGCTCGCTTCGTCGCGCCGGACCGCATTCCGCACTCCACCGTGCTCTCGGTCGATCAGGCGGGCAGCAACGCGAGCTTCTTCGGCAGCCTGGCGCTGCTGCCGGGCAACGAGACCGTGCTGGTGGAGCAGAACGACTGGTCCGAGGAGCGCAACATCAACCCCTACGCGGTGTTCGACAAGCCCCCGGCCATGCTGCAGATCACGCCCAACCTCGGGCGGCGCGGCCAGACCGGCATCGCCGTCACCGGCATCAACTTCACCCCGAGCAAGTCCGGCATCGTGCTGCGCTGCGACGGCCAGGTGATGGCCAGCAACCTGATCAGCGACGAGGCCGGTCGGGTCAGCGCCTCCTTCACCATTCCGACCAACGCCCGCAACGGCAACCGCATCGTGGAGATGGCCGACGGCGTCTACTCGGCCCGGGCCAGCCTGCAGATTAACGATCCGCTGGTCATTACCCGCATCGAGCGCATCATCGAGAACCGCATCATCCGCGTGCCCGTGGTGCAGGTGGTCTGGCGCACTCAGACCATCTTCGTACCCCGCGATCCGCTGGCCCAGACCTTCAGTTTCACCCAAAACCAGGTGATCTCCAGCATCGGGCTGCAGTTCACCGCCAGGGACCCGAGCATCCCGGTCACCGTGCAGATTCGCGGCGTCACCACCGGTCTGCCCAACGGCGTAGTGTTCGCCGAGAAGGTGCTGGCCCCGAACGAGATCAGCCTGAGCGGCGAGACCCGCATTCGCTTCGACGACCCGTTCTACGCCGAGGCCAACACCAGCTATTCCGTGGTGCTGCTGACCAACAGCACCAATTACAAGGTCCGCACCGCCACCCTCGGCAAGATGGGCCGCTGGGGCATCATCACCCGGCAGACCTACATGGAAGGTGTGCTGCTGGAGAGCTCCAATGCCGAGACCTGGACGCCGCTCAACGGCTCCGACCTGGCGATGAAGATCTATGGCTACAACTTCCAATCCGAGGGGATGATCCGCTTCCAGCCGATCACCGGCGTGCAGTTCTCCGACATCAACCTCGACGAATACTCGGCCATCCCCCAGGGCACCGGCCTCGACTGGGAATACTCCACCGACGGCGGCGTGACCTGGGACGCCATGGTTCCCGCCGAGGAGGAACGGCTGCCCAACCTCGCCACCCGGGTCCAGATCCGCGTGCGTCTGAGCAGCTCGCTTTCCAACGACACCCCGGCCATCAACTTCCGCGACGTCAACCTGGTGGGCTACCTCAACAAGACCACCGGGGCCTACCTGACCCGCGAGAATGAGCTGACCCAGGGGGTGGAATCGACCAAGGCCTATGTGCAGATGCAAATCCCCAGCGGCACCACCCTGCAATGGTTCGCCAGCAACGACGGCGGCCTGACCTGGGAGGCGATGACCATCCAGGACACCCGGCCCATCGACGAGAACTGGACCGAGTACACCCTGGTGCGAACCTTCACGGACAACACCGGCAACAAGGTCCGCTACAAGGCCGAGATGACCGGCACGCCGCTGATCTACCCGCGCATCCATTCGCTGGGCGCGACCCTGAGCTAAGGAGGCACGGCCATGATCGTTCGACGCAAAGGCGGCCTGACCGAGTTCATCCCCACGCCGCAGGAGAAGCGCGACGGCCTGATCCGCGACCACGCCCTGGGACTGCTGGAGAATCTGCACCAGCGCCTGGCGCGGCTGGAACGGGCATCAAAGCTCCCGACCGACGAAGCGGAGGCCTTCACGGCGCTGCTGGCGCGGATGCGGGCCGATGAGTCGCGCAACCTCGAGCTGCACGCCAGCCTGATCACCTCCGATACCGCCTCCGGCTGACCGGCTCACTGCCACCGCCAACCCAGAAACCCCGGATACGGCCAGCCCGTTCCGGGGTTTCTGCCGCCTGTGCGCCGCCCAATCCGTCCAAGCTCGCAAGTTATTGAAAAAAACGTGTTAAATGTCGTCTTCGGCTGTTCTTCTACTTGATTTGTGTCCGGAAAGAAGCATTCATTCATGGTGTAATCGGAGGCTGAAAAGCCTTGCCAGACAACGACTTATAAGCGCCACGAACGACGGAGGCACGCATGAACCTGAAAGAGATCCACTACGGGATCGAGATCGAGACTGTAAAACGCACCCGGGAGCAGATCGCCTGGGCCATCCACTCGGTGGTGGGCGGCACGGTCCGCCATGTCGGCATCCCCAGCAGCTATGACCCCTGGGAGGTCGAGGACCTGCGCGGCCGCGTCTGGAAGGTGGTGGGGGACGCCTCCCTGACCAGCGTCCCGGCCCATCTGCGGGCCGAGGTGGTGAGTCCGGTGCTCGGCTACGACGACATCCCGCAACTGCAGGAGGTGGTCCGGGCCGTCCGCCGCGCCGGTGGCAAGATCAACAGCCAGTGCGGCATCCACATCCATATCGACGCCGCGCCCTTCGACGGCAGGCACCTGGGTAACCTGGCCAAGATCATCTACAAGCAGGAGCCGCTGATCCTCCACGCCCTCGGCATCAGCCGCGACCGGCTCAACCGCTACACCCGACCGGTCAGCGACGAGCTGATCCAGCGCATCGAACAGCATCGCCCTCGTACCAAGGACCAGCTCAACCGCATCTGGTACGGCTACCACAACCGCCAGCCCCAGCACTACGACAACAGCCGCTACCACGGGGTCAACCTGCACAACGTCTGGTACCGGGGCACGGTGGAGTTCCGCTGGTTCGAGGCGACCCTCCACGCGGGGCGGATCAAGGCCTACCTGCAATTCTGCCTCGCCGTCGCCGCCAAGGCGCTCAACGGTCGGGCAGCCTCCAGCCGCAAGCGGGATTTCGATCCCCAGAGCGCCAAGTACGACTTCCGGGTCTTCCTGCTCCACCTCGGCCTGATCGGCGACGAGTTCAAGACCGCCCGCAAGCATCTGATGGCCAACATGCCCGGCGACGCAGCCTTCAAGAACGGACGCCCAAAGCCGCAGGACGTCCTTCCGGACGAAACAACCACCACTCTCACCAACGAGGCCGGGCAAGTTCCCGGCCTCACTGTTTAAGGAGGTGCCCAATGAAGATTCTGATCCGCTCCACCACGCTGGACGGCGAGCCGATCCCCGGCAGCGGGGAAACCCTGCAAGCCGCCGACTGCCTCGAAGTTGTCGAGCTGATGCGCGGCCAGACGCCGTTTACCGCCAGCCGAGCACCCCGGGACTACATGACCGAGGTGCTCTCCGGCATCGAAGGTGGGCCGACCCAGCCGTTGCCGGAGAACGCCGCCGCTGCGGCGGCCGAGTTTCTTACCCGTCTGGCCCGGCACGGCCTGATCGAGTTTCTGCCCGACGACAAGGCCAGCGATCCCTGGCCGGAACGCTTCCTCGAAGCCCTGGAGACGGTGCGGCTCTCCGGGCGCACCAACATGCTCGACCACCCGGAGGTGACCCGGTTGACCGCCGAGATTGGTTACCCGGAGGTGGCCGAATGGCTGGCGGACCACCGGCGCGAATACGCGGCCTTTGTCCTCGAAGGGACGAGACCGCTCGGCAAGAACTTCGGCGGCAAGGAGGACCCGGCTCCATGTGCGGACAAGTAGGCATCATCTTCGGCCGCAAGCGCAGACGGCCCGACGAGCGGGATTACCTGCGCGAGGTCTTTATCCGCATGCTGCTGCACAGCGAGGAGCGCGGCCCACACGCCTCCGGTCTGGCCTGGCTCAAGACCGACGGCCGCCACCGCATCTTCAAGCGGCCGATGCGGGCGCACGAGCTGGTCTACGAGAAGCCGTTCCAGGAGCTGCTCGGACAGGTCGACAACGAGACCACCATCCTCATGGGACATACCCGCTGGCGCACCCGGGGCAACGAGTTCAACAACCGCAACAACCATCCCATCCGGTCCGGGATCGTCATCGGCACTCACAACGGCACCATCTACAACGCCGATTATCTGTTCCGCCGCCTTAGGCTGCCGCGCTACGCAGAGGTGGACAGCGAGCTGATCTTCCGCCTGGCCGACCGCTTCGCGCCAGAAGGCCCCATCGACCAGGAGGGGCTGAAGAAGGCGCTTGCCCTCTGTCGCGGCCAAATGAGCGCCGTGCTGACCTCACGCCTCGACCCCGGCACCATCACCGTGCTCAAGGGCAACAAGCCACTCTGCCTGCGCATCCACCGCCAGCACCGGGTGGTGCTCTACGCCTCGGAGGCCGCTTTCATCGACTTCGCCGTGGACAACGAGAAGGGCTGGCGCGAGCTGGAGGTGCCGCCCATGACCATGCTCACCATCCACCACGCGGATGTGCGGGCCATCGAAAACAGCGAGTTCCGCTTCATCCCCCAGGAGCGCAAAGGGACGAGCTGATTGATGATTTCGGATTGCGGACTGCGGATTACTTGCGGGAGCGGGCGGTTTTTATGGAGGCGACGACCATGGAAAGGATTTCATTTGCTTCGTTTTTCAGATCGGTCAAGCGCTTCTCGTTCATTAATCCGGCTTCGGCGATCAGCTCCATCCAGTAGATGGATTCATCGCATTCTTCCTCGACGATGGCCATCTTAGCGATGAAGTCGGCTGGGGATTTGGCGCGACAGGATGCTCGATAGTTCGCGCCAACCGAGGTGCCACAGCGAAGCAACTGGTTTCCAATCACTTTCGCGGTCTGGTTTTTCGGCAACGCTTCCACCAACCGGATCACCCTGATCGCGAAAGTTCTGGTTCTGTTTTTGAACTCATCAGCATCCATGGAGGCAACATATGACATTTTCAATCAATCCTCAATCCGAAATCCCCAATCAGCAATTGTTGCGGCTCTTCGTCTACGGCACCCTGAAACGGGGCTACTGGAACCATCAACGCTTCTGCGCCCAGGCTCGCAGCATCGAACCGGCCGTGGTCTGGGGCAGGCTCTACCACCTCCACGCCGGTTTCCCGGCGCTCGAAGTGCCAGAGGGCCTGATCCTGGGCCGGGGCACCGCCGATCCACTGGCCGACGCCCGCAGACAGCAGGAGATCGGCACGCCGCGCTTCGGCCGCCCGACCGGCGACTGGGATCTGATCCATGGGGAACTGATGACTTTCACCGATCCGCAGCGCGACCTGCCGCCCATCGACCGGCTGGAAGGATTTCGGCCCGGCGGACATAGCATGTACCAGCGGGTGATGGTGGCGGTGCTGTGCGGGCGCACCTCGATTCCAGCCTGGACCTACTGGATGCCATGCCCGTCTTACGCGGAGAGAGTTGCCAGTGGCCAGTGGTTACGCCCGTGAGCAGACCTTTGCGACCTTATCCGGATTATTATTGGTTTTTCCGCTTGACAAAAAGAGCCAACGTGTTCACTATTAACATGGTGAACGTGACGTCATATTGCTAATCATGACGTCACGTATTATCTGTGCTACCCCTAAGGAAACGGAGGTCTGGTAATGCAAAACAAGAATCTCACACGTCGTGAAAGGGAAAAACTTCGGTATCGTCGCCAGATGCTTGCAGCTGCACTCGAGCTTTTCTCGGAGAAGGGATACCACAACGTATCCATGCACGAGATTGCAAAGAGAGCAGAGTTTGCCATCGGAACGCTTTACAAATTCTTCAAAAACAAGGAGCACCTCTACAAGGCCCTCATAATGGAAAAGGCAGCGGAATATCACCATACCCTGAGCGGTGTCCTTTCACGGGAAGGTGACGTTCTGACTATTCTCAAAGACTACATTTCCGCTAAAGCGGGTGTCTTTGCTGATGACGTTGCCACGTTGCGGCTCTATTTTGCTGAAACTCGGGGGGCGAGTTTCAACATCAAGTCTGGTCTCGACCAGGACATCCGCAATCTTTATGACGAATTGATAGAGCAACTGGCTTCGACACTGAAAAAGGGTATCCGCAAAAATATGCTTCGCGATCTGAATCCCTACTATATGGCCGTGGCCCTGGAGGGAATCACCAACGCTTTTCTCCTCTGTTGGCTGGAAGATCCGGAACGGCATTCATACGAGGCGAATGCCCCGGTGATCGGGGACATGTTTCTCAAAGGGGTGATGGCCGAATGAAAAAAGCCTTAAGGACGACAGTTCGCACCATCGTTATGCTTTTTGCGGGGGGTGGATTGCTGCTGACAGCGGGTTGTGTTTCTATTGGTGCTGCCGCCGATCCGCCCCGCGGCTATTCCGATGCAATCGCAGCACAATCGAAGGAAATAGAAGGCCACCGTCCTTCTGCTCCCGCTGAAGCGCTTCGCAAGCTCGAAAAGGATGGGTACATACACCTGTCGTTAAGTGATTGCCTGAAAATAGCGTTGCAACAGAATTACGATATCCGCCTTACCCGGGAAGTCCTGACTCAAGCCGATACAAAGATAACTCAGGCCAGATCGGCTATGCTCCCATTTTTGGGGGCGGAGGCTTCCTATACACGACTGGACGAGGAGTTGAGCTTTGCAATGGGGCCGCAATCATTGACCTTCATGGATCGTGACCAATACAAGGCGGGGCTTGTCATCCGGCAGCCCATTTTCACGGGAGGGCGATTAGATGCGGCGCGCAAGGCGTCCCAGTATTCACGAGACGCTCAAGCTCAAGAAAACAGAGCGCTTGAAGAGGAAGTCGTTTTCCAAGTCACACGCGCTTATCGAACCGCACAATTGGCCGAAGCGTTTCAAGGTGTTGCCGTGGAGGCCGTCGATCTTCTTGAGATGCATGAACATGACGTGGCGATTCTGGTGGAGAAAGGGGCGAATCCGGAAATTGACCTGCTTCGCACCCGAACGGAACTTGCCAATGCCCGCAAGGAGCTGAATGGCGCTGACAACGCTGTCGACTTGGCATACTCTGCACTTAAGCATTTGCTGAGCATCCCCCTTACTGAATCGGTCAAGCTCACGGAAGCCTTGGCGCTGTCGCCCAGGCCGGAAGCGGATCTTTCGTCTCTCACCGAGTTGGCCCTTTCACAACGTCCTGAACTTTCCGCAATCGATTCCAAGGTAGCAGCGGCAGAACAGGCGCTCAAGGCGGCCAAAGGCGAATACCTGCCTACAATTGCCTTGGAAGGGCGTTACGAATATATGGAAGGCGATTTTCGGGATCTGGAAGGCGGTGACCACTGGACGGTCGGAATAGGGGCACAGCTTCCCCTCTGGAATTGGGGGAAAACCGCTGCCAAGGTCAGAGAGGCGAGATCACAACGGGCTCAGGTAAGTATCCAGCGAGATAAAACGACAGATCGCATTCGTCTTGAGGTACGCCAGGCTTTCCTGAACATAGGGAAAGCAGAAAAGAATATCGATGCGGCTGAGAGTGCACTGAAGACAGCCAAGGAGGCTTACCGCCAGGCAAGAGCCAGATACCGGGCAGGAGAAGGCACAAACACCGACGTGTTAGACGTCCGCACGGCCTTAAGTCGAGCTGAAGCGAATCACACGCAGGCTCTTTTTGATTACAACGTTGCCCTTGCCGCCCTTCATCGAGCAGTGGGCGTAATTGTGATAGAGCCGCCTGATAGCGAGGAAAAGGAGTCTGCTAAATGAAACGAAGAGGAGTCTATATATCGATTGCTATTGCGGCTGCTGTTATTGCGCTCCTGGTTGTCCAGATTTCCAGGAAGCAATGGCAAAAGGGCGTGGACATAGATACGGTCGATAAAACGTTGCCTGTCAAAATAGCAGCTGTTGCCTCGCACGAATTTACTGACGAAGTCAGTGCCGCCCGAGAGGTGAGATCACAACAAGAGCAGACGAGAATCCAGCGAGATAAAATGACAGATCACATTCGTCTTGAGATACGCCGGGCTTTCCTGGATCTTGGGAAAGCGGAAAAAAATATCGAGGCGGCTGAGAGTGCACTCAAGTCAGCCATGGAGGCTTACCGCCAGGCAAGATCCGGATACCGGGCAGGAGAAGGCACAAATACCTATGTATTAGACGCCAGTACGGCCTTAAGTCGAGCTGAAGCGAATCACACCCAGGCTATTTCTGATTACAACATTGCATTGGCTGCCCTTAATAACGCAGTCGTTGTAATGGTGGAACGGCTTGATATCAAAGAAAAGGAGTTTGCCGAATGAAACGGTGGGGAGCACATGTTTCGATTGTTATTGCAGCGGCTGTTATTGCGCTCCTGGTTGTCCAGGTTTCCAAGAAACAATGGCAAAAAGACGTGGCCGTGGATACGGTCGACAAAGTGATACCTGTCACAATTGCAGCTGTTGTCCAGCACGAATTCACGGATGATACCGACGCCGTCGGTACCCTCAAAGCCCGAGAGACAAGTCTGCTAAGTCCCAAAGTGGCGGGGCCGGTAAACCAGGTGCTGGTTGATATCGGGGACCCTGTCGTAGCCGGTGAGGTCGTTATTAAATTGGACAGAACAAACTTTGATCTTGGCGTCAAACAGGCGCAGGCAGCGCTTGCGGCTGCGCAAGCAGCAATCCCGCAGGCTGATGCCCAGTTTGAACAGGCCGAGAAAGAATACCGCCGCGCGATCGAACTGCTGGAAGAAAAGGTGATTCCGCAAAGTCGCTTTGACGCGGCAGAAGCGGCCTTCAAAAGCGCCAAGGAAGCGGTGTTCTACGCCAAAGCCCAGAGAGACCGGGCAAAGGCCGCCTTGGAGACAGCGCTGGAACATCTCAAGGATGCAGATATCCGATCGCCTATCGGCGGCACTGTAGTGGAGAGAAATGTGGAAATCGGTCAGGCGGTCGCCCCCGGTAGCCGACTTCTGCTAATCGTGGGCCAAACATCTCTGAACTTGGATGTCGATTTGCCGGAAGCAGACATTGGCCGGCTTGCCATTGGAACTGTAGCGCTGATTACGATAGACGCTTTCCCGGGGCATGAGTATTCAGGAAAAGTAACCGTTGTCAATCCAATGGTGGACCGAAAGACGCGTACTTTCCGCGTGAGAATCGAGGTGCCGAATCCGTCCGGGAAGTTGGTGGACGGAATGTATGCCAGGGTGAAGCTTTCGGTAGAGAAAAGAAGGTCCCTTGCCGTCCCCCGTGACGCCTTACAACGACTTCCCGGCAGCGGCACCTATTACGTTTTTGTTGTGGAAGGAAATAAGGCCCATAAGCGAACGGTCGAAATTAGTGCCACGGATAACCAATATGCCGAAGTGACAGACGGCTTGGTTGAGGATGACAAAGTTGTTACCAGCGGAGCGGGGCGTTTGCAGTCAGGCATGGAGGTAAACGTGCAAGATATTCCGAACAAGAATGAGACGGATAAATCTAGGGGAACAACTTCTCAAGTAGATCGGCGGTGAGTATGTCAGGGAATAACTCCGGTTTTCCGAAGAATATCGGCCTGGCGCTGGGCAGCGGCTCTGCACGGGGATGGGCCCATGTCGGCGTAATACGGGCGCTGGCTGACGCAGGCATAGAAGTCAAGGCATAGCCGGCACCAGCAATGGCCTTACTGCGCGTTACATGAACCCCAATCCGAAAGAGTTCAAAGAGGAGAATAATGATGTGTAACACGCCGCGTATTGATTTTGCCTCTTATAAATTTACAGGAGAGCAGGCAAAAAAGAAGGTGCGTCGTTTCGCTTTTTCTGCCTATCGCCCGATTCTTATTAACCCGGCCAATTAATACTCCAATATATTAGTAAAATGTGCTATGTAGTTTTGCATGGAAAAGACAGATGCGAGAAAACTTAGCACAGAGGCCCAGCAACAGCTCCGGAATCAGGCGATCCGGCTTAGGAAAGCCGGAAGAAAGTACTGCGAAATCGCTGAGATTACCGGTGTTCACGAAACTACCGTTTGCAAATGGTACAAGGCGTATCTTCGAAACGGCAGATCGGCAGTAACCATAAAAAAGCGAGGCCGCCCCAAGGGCAGCTGCCGCACATTGACGCAAGAGCAGGAAAAAGAACTGCAAAAAGCAATACGAGATAGGTGCCCGGATCAAATGAAACTGCCCTTTGCTTTGTGGACACGCATTGCCGTTCAGCAACTCATCAAGCAGCTTTGGGCCGTTGAGATGCCGATCCGAACTGTAGGGCATTATTTGAAAAGATGGGGCTTTACACCCCAAAAGCCATTGAAAACAGCGTACAAACAAAATCCAAAGGCGGTAAAAGCGTGGCTGGACACTGAATATCCAGAAATTGCCAAGCGCGCCAAAAAAGAAAAAGCAGAGATCCATTGGGGAGACGAAACCGGCCTGTGCAACGACAGCTACCATGGCAGGAGCTATGCTCCTCGTGGAGAAACACCCGCTATAAAGCTTCATCCAAGATGCCAGCGTGTCAATTTGATCTCTTCGGTCACCAATCAGGGGAAAGTTCGCTTCATGGTCTACAAAAACAAGATGAACTCTCAAACGATGATCAAGTTCATGGAGCGGTTGATCAAAGGCGCTGACAGGAAAATCTTTCTGATTGTAGATAATTTGAAGGTTCATCATAGCTACATCGTTAAAGACTGGCTCGAAGAACATGAAAGCGAGATCGAACTCTTCTTTCTTCCATCGTATTCACCAGAACTGAACCCTGATGAATATTTGAACTGTGACCTGAAAGCTGGCGTACATTCCGGTGTTCCCGCCAGAACTAAAAAAGAACTCAGCCAAAAAGCGATTTCACATTTGAGAAAACTTCAAAAACTCCCTGGCCGTGTTAAAAAATACTTTAAGCATCCAAAGATTGCTTATGCTGCTTAATCTTTATCTATTTAATTGCCAGGTTAATATCGTGTTGATTGCATTGAATACCGTCGTTGCCTCCACCATGGCCGCAGTTGCCGCGTATTTTAATTCTCAGAATGGGGCAGACCATATAAGCAGATTCTGGGGCAGGTTGAATCTCGCGCTGTCGGGGGTTTCCATGTCAGTGAGCGGACATGAATTTATAGATGAAAATCAGTCATATATAACGATGGCGAATCACCAGAGTTACTATGATGTGTTCGCACTGATAGGGTATCTGCCCCTGCCGCTGAAATGGGTTATGAAGATGGAACTCAGAAAGATACCCGTATTCGGGATTGCTTGCGAGAAGATAGTGAGAAGATACGGGCCGGTTCTTCTGTGGTCTTCTTCCCCGAAGGCACGAGGAGTCCGGATGGCAAACTCCAAAGTTTTAAAAAAGGTGGTTTCGTTATGGCATTGGAGACAGGGGTGCCGGTACTTCCCGTAACCGTGACGGGAGGAAGAAAGATATTACCCAAGGAAAGCCTGCGGATCTTACCGGGCGATATGAAATTGATAATCCATAAGCCCATTCCCGTTAATGAATATACATATGAAACAAGGGACAAACTTGTTGAACGGGTCAGGAAGGCAATAGAAAAGGATATGGAACAAGAATGAAACGGATAGGCCCCAGCGGACAACTTCTCAAGTGGATCGGTGGTGAGTATGCCAGGCCATAACTCCGGTTTTCCGAAGAATATCGGCCTGGCGCTGGGCAGCGGCTCCGCGCGAGGATGGGCCCATATCGGTGTGATACGGGCATTGGCTGACGCAGGGGTAGAAACCAAATGCGTAGCCGGTACCAGTATTGGCTCTTTGGTAGGGGCCGCGCATGCCCTTAACAAATTGGATGTACTGGAAGATTTTGCCCGTCAACTCAACTGGAAACAAATCGTTTCCTTTCTGGATGTGACTTTCCCGAGGTCCGGACTCATTGATGGAGGAAAAATCACCGATTTCTTTCGTACCCATGTCCGGGAGATAAGCATTGAAGAACTAACCATTCCGTATTGTGCCGTCGCCACCGATTTGACTACGGGGAATGAGGTCGCTTTAAGCGGAGAGGATCTAATCGATGCAATCCGCGCGAGCATCTCGGTTCCAGGCATTTTTACGCCGGTTAAGAAAAAAGGTAGATTTCTGGTGGATGGGGGGCTGGTCAACCCCGTGCCGGTGAGCGCTGTCAGGAAAATGGGAGCGGATTACGTCATCGCTGTTGATTTGAACCATGACATTATCGATAAAAGGAGTGCGACCGGCATCGCTCCGGTTGATCCATCGTTGGAGAATGTGGTTGATCAACCCCCTCCCCAAAAATGGAAAATCCTGCAGGATTTGACCAACAGGTTCAACGAATTCAGTTCGCCCGCGTTATCGCAAGTGCGCCAGTGGCTGCACAAGGATCCTGTGCCGAACATCTTTGATGTGTTGACGACTGCAATCAACATCATGGAAGTGCAGATAACCGCAACAAGATTGGCAACCGATCCGCCGGATCTGCTGATTCAGCCAAAGCTGGGAGATATCCGTTTTCTGGAATTCCATCGGGCCGAGGAGGCCATTGCCGAGGGGTACCGGGAAACCATGACGCAACTCAAAGAAAGATGGAAGTGTGCTGTCAAGAGAGATTTGCCAAGAGATATTTTTTCGGGGAGGACGGATGATGGGAATTAATATTTGCGCGTTACAAGAGAAACGCCTCGTTGATCGTCTGCATTCTCTGAAGGTCAAAGGAGAAGTGATCGAGAAAAGAAGGATGGAATCATTCGGTGGTCGGCCCGAAAGGAAGATCGTCGTTGTCAAGTTCAAGAACAGGATAATTGAAACAAACCTTGATGACGCAGAATTCGAACGAACTGAAATCGGGGAACAAATTTGGTTCTCTCCTCCGGTCCCTGATCGTGATCCGTGCAACTGTCATTTATTCGTCTGGCTGATTGTTGCGATCATAGCCGGTGCGCTGGCAATCTGGGCCATCACAACCCATTTTCATGGAAAAACCGCCACTATCCTTTCTCTTACCGCAGCAGGTTGGATCAGCGTTATTGCCTGGGCCAGGATATGTTCGCACGAGCAAGGCAAATGCCTTCGGGATCTTGAGATGGAAATCGACTTTTTTGAAGCTGACGGTGACGACAAGCAAGGGGAACAGAAATGAAATTACCGGAGATATCCGTCCGCCGGCCGGTCACGACCGTTATGGTTTTCGCTGCCATTACATTGCTGGGTTGCGTCGCCTTTTTCAAACTCAACCTTGACTTATTGCCTGATATCGAACCACCAGCGGTGAGTGTAATCACACCCTATCCGGGGGCTTCCGCCACGGATGTTGAGTCGGAGGTGACCAAATACCTGGAAGACCAGCTTTCAACCACACCGAATCTCGACCGGCTGGAGTCAAAGTCAAAAGACAACATCGCCATCGTCAATTGCATATTCGAATGGGGCACCGACCTGGATGTCGCGGTCAACGATATCCGGGAGAAGATCGATCTCGCCAAGCCGGACCTTGCCGATGGAGCGAAAGACCCCTTTATCTTCAAGTTCAGCAGTTCCATGGTGCCGGTGCTCGTCATGACGGTGACGGCGGAAGAAAGCAGTCCCGATCTTTACAGGATTGTGGACAAGCAGATCGCCGATCCGTTGAAGCGCGTGCCTGGTGTGGGCGCTGTCGTTTATATCGGTGGTCAGGAAAGACAGATCAATGTGCATTTCGATCGCGAAGCAATAGAGGCTTATCACATTTCCGTCCAGCAGATCAGAAATGTTCTTGCCGCTGAAAACCTAAACCTTCCGGTGGGCACCGCCAAGATCGGGAGGAACGAACTCCAGATCAGGGTGGCGGGTCGCTATCGGGATACAGCGGAGATCGCCAATACGGTGATCGGAAGCAACGGCGACGCGCTTGTGCGACTCAGGGATGTGGCCACGGTCACCGATGCCTTCGAGGAGCCGCAGGAGTGGGCGCGGTCCGGCAAGCTTCCTGCGGTTGCCTTGATTATTCAGAAGCAGTCCGGCGCCAACACCGTCAACGTGATCGAAGGCATAAAAAATCGCCTCAAAACACTGAAAACAGAGGTGCCGGCGGACATCGAAATCCACGGGATTCTGGATAACTCCGATCATATTTATGCAATGATCAATAGTTTGACCGAAGCCGCCGTCGCCGGAGGTCTTTTGGTTATTGTCGTCTGTTTCCTGTTTCTCCGGCGGTTTCGTACCAGCCTGGTTGTCACAATGGCAATTCCATTCTCCATCATCGTTGCCTTTATTGGGCTCTTTATCATGGGATACACCATCAATGTCATTTCCCTGATGAGCCTTGCCATTGCCGTGGGAATGGTGGTGGACGATGCCATCGTAGTGCTTGAAAACATCGTACGGCATGTGGACGATGGCAAGCCTCCGATGTTGGCCGCCGTGGAGGGAACATCAGAAGTGGGTATGGCGGTAGCTGCATCAACATTGACCATCGTGGCTGTCTTCGCCCCTCTTCTCTTGGTGAAAGGGATCGCCGGCATCATCTTCGGGCAGTTGGCGTTCATAATCTTGATCACGATTCTGGCCTCGCTTTTCATTTCATTGACGTTGACCCCCATGGCTGCTTCCCGTTTGCTCCGTTCACGCGACCAAAGAAAGCTCAATCTGGTATTTGTATGGAGCGAGCGTTTGCTGAATGAAATCGAAGCCAAATATTCTCACATCCTGGGATGGGGACTAAGGCACCGCACCGTTTTGCTTTCACTTATAATTATTGTGTTTTTCGGCAGTCTGGCCCTGATTCCTTTGGTCGGTACGGAATTTTTTCCGGAAGTGGATTCCGGGGAAGTGGAGGTGGTCCTGGAGATGGCGCAGGGTACCCGAGTGGAGGTCACGGCCGGAACCACGGAAGAAATGCTCAAAGCGGTGAACGCCATTCCGGAAATGGAAGCAACTTATGCCCTGGCGGGTCAGACCAAGAAAGGTTTTTTAACGGCCCTCGGTTTTGAAGAGGGAGCCGGCATCGGTCGCATCGGAGGGCGTCTCATTGATAAGAAAGAACGGAGTCGCCATGCCAAGGAGATCGCTTCGGAGCTTCGTGAGCAGGTCATAAAACTGCCGGACGTTGAGAAATTTTCCGCCAGTGCCGTAAGCGCCATCCAAAAGGCGTTCCTGGGAGGCGGCCGGCCTATCAGCATTGATATTCTGGGCCATGATATCGAAGCGACCGACAAAGCCGCCGCAGAAATACAACGCATCGTGGAAGCCACACCCGGCGCAGTGGATGTCTCTGTCAGCAGAAAGAGACCACGGCCGGAAGTACGGCTTTTTCTTGACCGGGACAAGGCGGCATCGCTGGGATTGAATGTGGCGCTTGTCGCCGACGCATTGAGGACCAACTACTATGGATTCGATGATACGAAGTTCCGGGAGGCGGGTGACGACTTCGACATTGAGTTGCGACTAAAAAAGGACCAGCGGGAAACGATTCGTGAAATCGGGGAAACCCCCATCTCCACCCTGACCGGCCAGACCATTAAGCTCCGAAACGTCGCGTCTGTTCGTGAAACCTTCGGGCCTGTGGAGATCGACCGGAAAAACAGGACCCGCGTCACAAAGGTTCAGGCGGGCGTCCAGGGGAGGGTTCTGGGGGATGTGGTACGGGATGTTCGAGAAAAGATGGCCTCTCTTGACCTGCCTCCCGGCGTTTCCACCGAATGGGGCGGGGAGGTGGAGGAACAGCGAAAAGCGTTCCGTGATCTGACCCTCCTTTTGATTCTGGGAATAGTCCTTGTATATATGGTCATGGCAGGGGAATTCGAGGATTTCGTTGATCCATTCATCATCATGTTTTCGGTTCCTTTCGCCTTTGTCGGAGTGATCTGGGCCTTCGTTTTTACGGCCACCCCGCTCAACCTGATGAGCTTCATAGGGGTGATCATGCTCATGGGCATTGTTGTAAAGAACGCCATTGTGCTCGTGGACTATACCAAGCAACTGAGAGCGCAGGGCATGACGCTAAACGAAGCGGTGGTCATGGGAGGAAGAACACGCCTGAGGCCGGTGCTCATGACGAGTTTGACCACAATATTCGGCATGGTCCCATTGGCTCTTTCCAGGGGGGAAGGCTCTGAAATCTGGAACGCGCTGGGCATCACGGTCATCGGGGGATTATTAGTTAGTGGCCTTGTAACATTGATTCTGGTGCCGTTAGTGTATTCGCTGGTTCACCGAGGTAGAGCAAAATGACGGCCGATGTTGTAAACATGTTCTTTTCTTTCTCCTTTTTTTCCATTCTTGGATGGATGCTGGAGGTCTCCTATCGTTCCGTGCGTGACAAACGGTTCGTCAACCCCGGCCTCTTGAAGGGACCGTATCTTCCTCTTTACGGTACGGGTGCCCTGATACTCATGGTGGCGGTTTCCATGCTGCAGGGTTCCTATGTGTTGACTAAAGCACTTGCCTATTTAATCATCACCACCGGACTTGAACTCGGTTGCGGACTTATTGGAGAATATTTTTCTCAGCCCCGTCTTTGGGACTATTCGGATCAACGCTTTAACTATAGGGGGCACATCTGCCTCAAATTTTCCATCTACTGGATATTGCTGGCCTTTGCCTTTGAATATCTTTTATTACCCCCGTATCAAAGCATGCTCATCCTGTTTTCACCGGCTTTCAAAGGCTTATTTGCGGGAGTGACGGTTTCAATAATGTTGATGGATTTCCTGGCGGTGGCAATCAGGCATTTCCTCTGCCTGGCACCGAAAGAGAAAACCTTGCTGGAGACACAATTCATCGACACGGCAAGGCCGCTTCTTGAGCTGCCTGAGGTTGCCAAACTGTCGCAGTATGAACATCACAGGGGAAAGACCAGATTGGAGCATGTCAAAGAGGTAGCATACCTGAGCTTTCTCTGGGGCAAACGACTTTCCCTGGACAGTGAAGCGATTGTCCGGGGTGCTCTGTTGCACGATCTTTTCTATTATGACTGGCTGCATGAAGGACCAAGGTTACACGGTTTCCGGCACCACAATATCGCGCTTAAGAATGCTCGCCAAATTACCAGCCTTACCGAAAAAGAAGCGGATATTATCAAAAAACACATGTGGCCGCTTACTATTGTTCCACCGCGTTATAGGGAGTCGCTTGTCGTTTCACTGGTGGATACATTTTGCTCTGCAAGAGATTATTTGAGCGTGAAGAAACAAGACAAACACGCAAAGGCAGCCGCCGTTTGCGTTGGTTCGGAATCAGGAGATAAAAAGAGATGACAGAAAAGGCGAACAATCTCTATTTTACCGGGATTGACATAGGTTCAACAACGGCCAAGGCGGTCGTCCTGGATAAAGAAGGCGGCATGGTGTTTTTCCGCTACTGTCGTCATCAGGGCAAAACCGTGGAAACAACACGCCGTATTTTCAATGATGCCCTTGAGGAACTGGGCGACGTGGAACTTGATTTGGCGGTTACCGGATCTGCCGGGATGGGCGCGGCCGAAGTCTTCGGGCTGCCATTTGTGCAGGAAGTGGTGGCCTCTGCGCACTTCATTGAAAAGTTTTTTCCCGGAGTCAGAACTTTTATAGAAATCGGCGGCGAAGACTCCAAAATCATATTTTTCGACGATACTGGTCGTCCCGATATCCGGATGAACGGAAGTTGCGCCGGGGGCACCGGCGCTTTCATTGATCAAATGGCGGTTCTTCTGGATGTCGATGTATCGGAACTGAATGCCCTGGCTGAAACATCTTCGAATATTTATCCCATTGCATCCCGGTGCGGCGTTTTTGCCAAAACCGATATTCAGGCCCTGCTAAGCCGTCATGTATCCAGAGAAGATATTGCGGCTTCAATATTTCATGCGGTTGCCCTTCAGGTGATCACCGCATTGTCCCGTGGACGGAAAATGGAAAGAAAAATACTTATGGGAGGTGGTCCGCTGACTTTTAACCGGAATCTGCGGAAAGCCTTTACAAATCTGCTTGGCATTGAGGATCCGAATGACCTGGTCATTCCGGATCATCCGGAACTGCTTCCTGCCATGGGAGCGGCCATGGTGCGCAATGGCAAACCATGCCGAAACCGGATCAGCAGCTTTTTATCCATGTCCGAGAACGGCATCAGACGTGTAACCAACAGCATCGCCAAAAGGCTGCCCACCCTGTTTGCGGACAAATGCGAATTTGAGATATGGCAAAAAAGGCATGCGCGGAAGCAGATTTCCAGGATTGACCTGCCTGAAGCAAAGGGAAAAGATCTTTTTTTAGGTGTGGATTCGGGATCAACCACCACCAAGATCGTCCTTGTCGATGAGGAAGGCAAACTGGTTCTGGGCTATTACGGCTCCAACAATGGCGATCCCGTTCAGGCGGTAAAAAAGGGATTGGCCGAATTCAGGGAAAAGTTTGTTTCTGTCGGCTTTCACCCGCGGATCGTCAGAACGGCTGCCACCGGCTATGGTGAAAGCCTTATAAGAGCCGCCTTTGGGTTGAATGACGGCGTGGTTGAGACCATGGCGCATTACCGGGCGGCGCGGCGCTTTGAACCGGATGTCTCCTTTATTCTGGATATCGGCGGGCAGGACATGAAGGCGATCTATATTCATGATCACGCCGTGGCTGAAATTCAGGTCAATGAAGCCTGTTCATCAGGATGCGGTTCCTTTATTGAGACGTTTGCCCGTTCGCTTGGGTATAGTGTCCAGGAATTCGCAGAGATTGCATGTGATAACAATGCACCCTTTGATCTGGGAACTCGCTGCACCGTCTTCATGAACTCCAAAGTTAAGCAGGCCCTTCGGGAAGGAGCGACCGTCTCCGATATTTCGGCCGGTTTGGCGTATTCGGTTATTAAAAACGCCATGTACAAGGTGCTGAAGCTAAAGGACGTCGATGTCCTGGGGAACAAAATCGTGGTTCAGGGCGGAACATTTAGGAATCCAGCCGTATTACGAGCATTGGAGGTACTGCTGAACAAGGAGGTTATAAGGCCGGATATTTCCGAGCTGATGGGAGCATATGGTGCGGCCTTGACAGCCCTTTCAAATCATCGTGCGAATCTTGTGAAACCTGCCGCTCTACATCAAACACCACTTAAGAATTCAGAGACGCCAATCGTGTTGCAGGAGGCAAATAGTTTGTTCCTCGAAAAGTTGGTGATGGGAAGTGATTTTTCAAAAAAGGAGATCCGCTGCAAGGGCTGCGAAAACAAGTGTACTGTGTTGAAGCTGACTTTCAACAACGGAAACCATTTTTATACGGGGAACCGATGCGAGCGGTGTTTCAGCAACAATCCGGATGTACAACGCAAAGGAAAGAACCTGATCGATGATCAGATAAAGCTCTTGTTTGAACGAGACATGGAACCCGAGGGCGAGCCGATTCTCACCTACGGCATTCCCCGCTGCCTGAACATGTATGAAAACTTTCCCTTTTGGTGTGCCTTTTTGATCACGTGCGGGTTCAGAGTGGTTCTCTCTTCTGAATCCGGTTTCAAGCTTTACGAAAAGGGATCTGCCACTGTCATGTCGGAAAACATCTGTTTTCCCGCCAAGCTTGCCCATGGTCACGTTTTCGGCCTTGTTGGAAAAAAAGTCGACCGGATATTCTACCCTACCGTGGTCTATGAGCAGGAAGAATACGAAAATGCTTTAAATACTTATAATTGCCCGGTGGTTACCGGATATCCCGACCTGCTGAAAAGTGCGGTTAACCCTGAGCAAAAATTTGGAATTCCCCTGGATAACCCGGTCATCAGCTTTAAGAATTTCAATCTGCTGAAGGATCAGCTTTATCTGTTCTTCAATCAGTCTGGAATCAATTACCGGACGGTGTCAGAAGGCGTCGAAAAGGGGATAGAGGCACAGTCGAATTACAGGAAACAACTCAGGTCCATGGCGAAAACCATGCTGAGCAAGGCGGATGCCGGGGGACGGACAACTATTGTTCTTGCCGGCCGGCCCTACCATGTAGACCCGCTTATCAACCACGGTATTCCGAATCTGTTGACGGAACTGGGAGTGGACGTCATCAGTGAAACGGCTGTTCCCTTGAATGCAGATGCTGTCTCACTGGAAGATGTCAATGTCCTGACCCAGTGGAGCTATGCAAACAGACTGTACGCAGCTGCCGGGTGGGTAACGAACACGGCCAATGCCCAAATGGTTCAGTTGACCTCCTTCGGGTGCGGGCCGGATGCGGTTTCGGCCGACGAGGTCAAAGAAATTTTGCGTTACGGTGGAAAAATCCATGCCTTGATTAAGATGGATGAAATCGCCAACCTGGGCGCCGTCAGGATCAGGCTGCGCTCCATGCTGGAGGCAGTGAAAGAAAAGAACGGTAAAACAAGGGCCACAGACATCGGCACAATAAAAACAGACCGAACGGTTGTGGACGAAGATAGAAAAAGAACCCTGATCGCCCCCTATTTTTCACCCTTCTATTCACCGCTGATCCCGTCTGCCTTCAGGCCCCTCGGTTACCGGGTTGAAGTCCTCCCGCCCCAGGATAAGGCCTCGGTTGAATGGGGTCTGAAAACCATCAACAACGACATGTGCTACCCCTCTATCCTGGTTGCCGGCGATATCATCAAGGCCTTCCATTCAGGCCGCTACGATCCTGAAAATACCGCTGTTATTCTGACCCAGACCGGTGGTCAATGCCGAGCATCCTCATACGTGTCGCTTATCAGAAAAGGACTGGCCGCCGCCGGCCTGGATGAGGTTCCGGTAATCGCCATATCCAATGAGGAAATCAATCCCCAGCCGTGGTTTAAAATAGATAAAATGGGGCTGATAAAACGGATGGGCTTGGGAATTATTTTCGCCGATCCCCTGGCCAGGATGCATCTATCCACAATGGTCAGGGAAAAGGTGCCCGGGACATCAAAAAACCTGCATGAAAAATACCTCTCCGAAATGGAGACAGGCATCGAGAAAGCAGATTATTATTATCTTCTCCATCTTCTGAAAAAAGCTGTGGCGGACTTCAACCTGATTGAGATCAACGACAAGACTGTCCCAAGAATCGGGATTGTTGGAGAGATCTTCGTTAAATATAACTTCTTCTCCAACGGAAATATCATCGACTGGCTGTCCGGCCAGGGGGTGGAAGTGGTTCTTCCTCCTATACAGAGTTTTTTCGCCCAGCGCTTTATCAATGAAACCTACGACCAAAAGGCCTTTTTTAAACGTTCTTTGGTAGATCGTATCAAGTACAGGTTGCTGGAGATATACTCAAAATACCACATCGGCCAAATCGAGCGGGTTATGCAGGGATTTCGCTTTTATAAAAAGGCTCATGACTTGAGAGAATTGGCTGAAATAACCGACGAGGTTGTCAGCCTGGCCAACCAGTTTGGCGAAGGATGGCTTCTCACCGCCGAAATGATCGCCATGCTCAATGAAGGGATCGGCAACATCATCTGTCTCCAGCCCTTCGGCTGCATTGCCAATCACATTACCGGAAAGGGGATGGAGAATAAACTCAGGGAGATGTTCCCTCATTTGAATCTGCTTTCTCTCGACATGGATGCGGGGGCAAGCGAGGTCAATTTGCTGAACCGGCTCCACTTCATGGTAACAGCGGCACGGGAACAGGTGGCCTGCGAGGTGGGGACGTTGGTCGGGCCGGAAACATTGCAGCGCTTTACCATTCCCACTGTATGGGCGCAAGAACTGTATATGTTCAACAATTACGCATCACTGGAGGTTGAAAAATGGAGGGCCTGGGTGTCCGGTCTGGGACTTTGGGAAAAAGCGCGGAAAATCAGGCGTAGAATCAGCTTGTAACCATCAACATCATTAAATTTTAGGAGGTACAAACCATGTCGGAGAATCAAGTGAAGGACCGTATTGTTGAAGAAGTAAAGATTGCTAAGGAGACAGGAAAGATTACCTCGAAAAAGATTCATGAAATTGTCAGAAAGGCGGTGGCCGATGCCGTATCCGAAGGCAAAGGTGGCGCGGAAGCAATCCGGCCCATCGTGAAGGATGCCGTGTCTGCCGCCGTGGAAGGATTAAGGGCTGCCGAAGCGGATGCGGCGGAGAATATCAAGGCTGCTCTGGAAGGAGCCGTAGAAGGTGTCCGTGTCCATAAGGATCAGGCTGTCGATGTTGTCAGAAAAAAGATGCGTGAAGTTGAAGAAAAACTCGCAGCAGAAAAAACCGAACTGGCCCAATCTGTAAGGGATGCCCTCCAGGGAGCAAAAGAGGCGGGTGAAGTATTTTCCGAAGAGATCCGCACTCAGATCGAATCTGTTTCAACCGACATCAAACTGAATAGTACGGAACTATTAGGTTTGACCAGGGAGATGGTTAAAGAGGCGGTCAAACAGGCTATCGAGACCGGCGAGAATGTGAAAGAGACCGTCACTAAAATTGCCAGGGATGCCACGGAAAGGGCGCTTAAAGAGAGGCGGTTCACCGCTGACCGGGTGAAGATAATTGCCGAAAAAGTCATGTCCGGCGCAGTGGAGGCCGCGGAGGAAGCGGGTCAAGAGGTCAAGGATGTTGCCCATGGTGCCTTTGAAGGTGCCCAAAAAGGAATCGTGTCAGCGGTAGAGTCTATTGGAGACAAGACTAAGGAATTTGTCCACGATGATCTTGCCCGGACAAAGGAAGATCTTGAGGCAATCGAGGAACTTCTCCTGGAGACTGCCGGCAGGGTGGCAAAACGATCTGGAGAAACAGCAAAGGCAGTATTGCTTGATCTGGTTGAACAAACTGAAAGAACGACTTCCGTGCTAAGGGAAAAAACCGGCCACGCAGCGGAAAAAGTCGCCGGAAGGCTGAAGAAAGCCGGAAAAGAAGCCGTCCAAACGAGCGTGAACAGCGCCGACAAACTAGCCCGCGCCATGGCCGATGAAGCGATGGAGCTTGGAAAAAGATCCGTGGACGTTGCAAAAGGGGCCATCTCGGGAATGTGGAAGGGGGCAAAAGACGCTCTTCAAAAAGAAAAGGACAACCAGTAGCGACTCAACCCAGCATTTTCATGGCAAGATAAAGCGATTGAGGATCAAGGACTTATAGTGACAGCTGAAACTGTGAAACGAACTGCATTCAAATATTTGGTACTGCTGATGCTGCCAATGAGCATTGCACTTGTTTTTGGGGATAAACCGTGTGAAGCTGCGGAAAATTCACGGACATTCAGTTTTTATTTTGAAAACGATCTGTTTGCGGATACCGACCAGGGCTACACCAACGGTGTAAAGCTGTCCTGGATTTCACATGATTTGACAGGTTATGCAGAGAGTGGCAGGCTGCCGGAGTGGAGTTTGCCGCTCATCCGTCGGCTGCCTTTCATCAATGAGACGGGCTTGCAGCGCAATGTCGTTCTCTCCATCGGACAGAACATGTATACACCTGAAGATATCGAGGCTGAAGATCTGCTTGAAGATGACCGCCCATATTCGGGATGGACCTACTTCGGCATCGGTTTGCACAGTAAAAATGAGCGCCGTTTGGATTCGATGGAGATCCAGCTCGGCATGGTAGGCCCTGCATCCTTCGCCGAACAGACGCAAAAATTGGTCCATGAATTGGTAGGTTCTCAACGTCCGAATGGCTGGGACAATCAAATTAAAAACGAACCCGGACTTGCCGTTATATACGAACGAAAATGGCGGTTTCTGTATGATAGGGATATCGGGAAACTTGGTTTTGATGTCATTCCTCATATAGGCGGCGCACTGGGCAATGTTTACACCTATGCCAATGCTGGAATGGAAGCCCGGCTGGGATGGAATATCCCCTGGGATTTCGGGACGTCTCTAATCCGACCGTCCGGGGATCCCAATGCCCCTCTGAATGCACAGGACCCGCGCGTCTCCAGTGACCAGGGATTCGGTCTGTATGTTTTTGCCGCGGCTGACGGGTGTGCCGTGCTGCATAACATCTTTCTGAACGGAAACACCTTTACCGACAGTCACAGCGTTGATAAAAAAAATTTTGTGGCTGATATTGGAGCAGGCGTCGGATTGATCATTCATCGCTTCAAGCTTTGCTACACCCACGTTTTGCGGACAAAAGAGTTCGAAGGGCAAGAAGACGATCAGGTTTTCGGCTCCATTACCCTTTCCTTTACATACTGAGTAAGGGTATAACAAAACAAGGGTCCAGCTTGAACCTGTTTCCGGGAAAGGAGGATAATTTGGCAATTTTAAAAATCGGAAGTGTTGGGCGAACCTACCGCCACATGCAGCGTTACCGCCAGATTCTAACGGTGCTTTTAAAATATGGTTTTGGAGACATGGTTGACGCGCTTAAGATCGAACAGTACCTGGAAATCGGGTTGCAGTTGTTCTCCCGAAAACACCGGGAAAAAATAGAGACGCTCTCCCGTGCGGTTCGGGTAAGGATGGTATTGGAAGAACTGGGCCCTACCTTCATCAAAATGGGCCAGATTCTCTCCACCCGGCCTGACCTGTTGCCAGTAGAGTTTATTCAGGAGCTTCCTAAGCTTCAGGATGAAGTGCCGCCGTTTCCATTCCCGGAGGTGGAAGCAGTTGTCAAAGAGGAACTCCAAAAATCGATTGATCAGGTTTTTTCGAGTTTTGAAAAGCAACCTCTTGCCGCCGCCTCTATCGGTCAGGTCCACCAAGCGAGAACGCTCGATGGAAAAAATGTAGTCGTCAAAATTCAACGGCCGGGTATCCGGCGTATTATTAAAGTGGACCTGGAGATCATGATGCACCTGGCAGGCTTAATGGAGCGTCATTTGGAAGGATGGGATATCCAGCGTCCCACAAGGGTTGTGGAAGAATTTGCCCATACGTTGGAGAGGGAGCTTGATTACACCCTGGAAGCTGCGTACATGGAGCGATTTGCCAGGCAATTTGAGGATGAGCATGCGGTTTATGTGCCCCAGGTCTATCGCGAAGCAACGACATCACGGGTTCTTACCATGGAACATATAGACGGCGTTAAGGCCTCCGACATTGACCGGTTGGAAAAAGAGGGGCTTGACCGGATCAAAATCGCCAAAAAGGGCCTCGTTTTGATCATGAAGCAGATCTTTGAGCATGGTTTTTTTCATGCCGATCCCCACCCGGGCAACATCTTTGTCCTTCCGGACAATGTCATCTGCTATATAGACTTCGGCATGATGGGACGACTGGAATTGGAAGCTCGGGAACGTTTCGCCGATTTGATCATGAGTATCGTCCATCGGGATGAGCGAGAGGCGGCAAAAGCCCTGCTAAGGCTCACGCTTTCGGAGGAGGGTCCGGATTATCCTGCCCTTCAAAGAGATACGGCCGAGTTTATGGATCAACATTGCTACCGTCCCTTAAAGGATGTGGAACTGGGACCGCTGTTGCACCAGCTTCTGGAGATGGCGAAAAGACATCGTCTCGGTATTCCGCCTGATCTGTTCTTGATGATCAAGGCCTTGAGTACAGTGGAAGGACTCGGCCGAGCGCTCGATCCGGATTTGGATGTTATCGAACAGGCCGCTCCATTCATGAAGCGCATTCAGTTAAACCGTATCCACCCCCGACGAATCACCAAAGACATGGCAAATTCCGGGACCGATCTTTTCCACCTTTTAAAGGATATCCCAGGAGAGGTTCGAACAATTCTCAAATTGGCCAGACAGGGCAAGGTCAAAATGGAGTTTGAACATCGTGGACTGGAACCGATGATCGCCGCCAATGACCGGATCAGCAACCGGCTCTCCTTTTCCGTTGTCCTGGCATCCCTGGTGATCGGCTCGGGCCTTATTGTGCTTTCGGGGATTCCGCCCAAGTGGCATGAAATCCCTGTTATCGGCCTGATCGGTTTCTTGGTTGCAGGTGCCATGGGCTTCTGGCTGCTGATATCGATCATGAGAAGCGGGAGGATGTAGAGAATGTTAAATCATCTTGAAGCCCGAATAAGCTGGTGGCGTCAACGAAGATAACAACTGAGTCGTTTGAATAAGTGTGAGGACGTCATTATATGAAAAGAATAGCCCGAACCCCCTTAGGCGAAAAGAATGGCTTAGTGACCCGATCAAATATAACCGTCTTTAACCGACCTGAAAGGATCATACGGTGGAGATGGATGCACTCAATATTCATGTTGGACGACAAAAGAGGTCCGCGCCTTGCCTGTGTGTATCGCACGTGGACAAGTCCATCTGGTCCTGTGCAAACTGGAGGGGCGAGACCTGGAAACGGCCTTTAACCTCGTTTCCCCTTGCCGGAACGAACTGTTCTTTAATGACTTGTTGAAAGGTAGGCTTATCTGGGGTTTCCCCAAAATGATCACAGGTCGAACAGTACGAGTTGCTCGATGTTACCTTTAGGATCTTTGTCGGCTGCATATACCCCCTTTCCCGCCTTGGTCAATACCTCCTTAATTCCATAAACCAGGGCATAATTGCGTATTCCGCCGCAAAGTGACCACCCATTCCGCTGGAAACTGTCCACTCATTCCGCTGCATTGTGACCACCCATTCCGGAGCATACTGTCCACCGATTCCGGAACATAGTGACCACTTTTTCAGCAAGCCAAGCGACGCTGGATAAATTGACCCGTTAACGATAATCCTCCTCATTTTTATCCGTGAGGGGGATTGATGGCAAAGGATCGATTATCCATGCGAAAGTTCAAAGAGGTACTGCGGCTCAAATACGAGCACCAGTTGACTAACCGAAAGATTGCCAAGAGCTGTGCCATGTCCCATGTCACCGTGGGGAAATACCTTGCACTGGCCGAAAAGGCCGGGATCACCTGGCCGCTGCCAGACGGTATCGACGACGGGGAACTTGAACGGCGCCTATACCAAAAGGTCGATCGGGCTGTGGCCCAGAAACCAGCCATGCCGCCGATGGAGCATCTGTTCAAGGAACTCAAACGCAAACACGTCACCTTGCAGCTGCTGTGGTACGAATACAAGCAGGACAATCCGCAAGGGTACCAGTACAGCTATTTTTGCGAGCTGTATCACAAATGGCGCAAGGGCCTCGACATCAGTATGCGGCAGGAACATCTGGCCGGTGAAAAGCTGTTCGTCGATTATGCCGGACAGACGGTGCCCATCTACAACCCCGGAACGGGAGCGGTCGCGTTCGAGGCCCAGATTTTTGTCGCCACGCTGGGCGCCAGCAACTACAGCTTTGCTGAAGCCACCGCGTCCCAGAAACTGCCCGACTGGATCAAATCCCATCTTCGTGCCCTGGAGTTCTTCGGCGGGGTTCCCCAAATCCTGGTCCCCGACAATTTGAAAAGCGGGGTCACCCATCCGTGCCGCTACGAACCGGATGTCAACCCGACCTACATGGATCTGGCCCGCCACTATGGCACCACGGTCATTCCGGCAAGGCCCGGAAAGCCCAAGGACAAGGCCAAGGTGGAGACCTCCGTATTGATCGCCGAACGCTGGATACTGGCCGCATTGAGGAACCACCGATTCTTCTCTTTGGCTGAACTCAATCAGGCGATCGCTGAGAAGCTGGTGCTGTTCAACCAGCGCCCGCTGCAACGGATGAAGGCATCCCGTCACCATCTTTTCGAGACCGTCGACAGGCCGGCGCTGGCCCCGCTGCCTGCCCATCGATACGAGTTCGCCCAGTGGAAAAAGGCGACCGCCAACATCGATTACCATGTGGAGGTGGACCGCCACTATTACAGCGTTCCCTACCAGTTGCGGGGACAGAAGCTCGACGTGAGCATGACGGCCACGGCCATCGCGGTCTTTCACAAAAACCGCCGGGTGGCCAGCCACCATAGAAGTCACCGCAAATACGGTCACACCACTTTAGCCGAACACATGCCCAAATCCCATCAGCGCCATCTGCAATGGACGCCTTCACGGATTATCCATTGGGCCGGAAAGACGGGGCCGTATACCCAACAAATGGTTGCCGAAATCATGCGGCGCAAGCCGCATCCGGAGCAGGGCTTCCGATCCTGTCTGGGAGTGATGCGCCTGGGCAAACGCTACAGTCCCGACAGACTGGAAAAGGCCTGCGAACGAGCGGTGGCCATCGGCGCCTATACCTATCACAATGTCGAATCCATCCTCAAAAACGGGCTCGACAAGCAACCGCTGACGCCACCGTCCAAGGACAGCAGCGTCTCTCATCCCAATATCCGAGGCTCGCGTTATTACCTTCAGAAGGAGACTCACCCATGATGACCCAGCAGACCATAGACAAGCTTTGCGATATGAAACTGACCGCCATGGCCGATGCCTTTGCCGAGCAGATGGGTAAACCGGATCTGGGAGAGCTGAGCTTTGAAGACCGTTTTGCCATGCTGGTGGATCGGCAGTGGACCTTTAAAGAGGACCGCCGCATGACCCGGCTGCTGCGAACCGCCAAACTCAGGGACTGTGCCTGTATCGAGAATGTTGACTTCAAGACGCCCCGCGCCCTGGATAAATCCCTGGTGGTGAGGCTGGCCGGCAGCGACTGGATCAAGAAGGCCCAGAATGCGATCATCCTCGGCCCCACCGGTGTCGGCAAAACCTATCTGGCCTGTGCCATCGCCAACAGCGCCTGCCGCAACGGTTTTGCCGCCATGTACAAAAGGGCTCCGCGGCTGTACCAGGAGGTTGCCATTGCCCGGGCCGACGGCTCCTACCCCAAACTGATGAATCGATTGTCAAAGATCAAGGTCCTGGTCATCGACGATTTCTGCATCGCCCCGATGACCGATCCCGAGCGCCGGGATCTTTTAGAGGTGCTGGAAGATCGGCAGTCGATCTCCTCCACCATCATCGCCACCCAGGTTCCTGTGGAAAACTGGATCGCGCATATCGGTGATCCCACTCTGGCCGACGCCATTTTGGATCGTCTGGTTCACAACGCTCACAGAATCAATCTGAAAGGAGAGTCCATGAGAAAAATCCGTTCGTCCTTGACGAAAACAGACAAGTCTGGGAGGTAGGAAAAACCAGCGTCGCTTCGCTCCGACCACGTGGTCACTATCCAGCGGAACAGGTGGTCACAATGCAGCGGAACGGGTGGTCACTTTGGAGCGGAATGACTGGTCACTATCCTCCGGAATGAGTGGTCAGATTGAGCGGAATACGCAGCATAATAGCTGAAATTGGGGATTCCGAAGATGCGATCGGCGGCGTTGAGCACGTGAAGGGCCAGGACCTCCAGCTTGGCCTTGGCTCCGGAATGGACGCTGGGGAAGAACGAAGCCGCCAGAACCAAAGTGGCCATGTTTTTCAGTCGCTCATATGTCATTACCCGCACATCTTCAAGGTCATAGCTCTGTTTTATGAACCGAATTGTTTCTTCTACTTTCCATCGGGTTATATATGCCTGCACCACCCGCCACACGACCTCTCCCTTGCGCCGCATGGTTTGGGTGGTAAGGGCCTGCGCATAAATAACTTGAACAGTTTATGTCATTCCTGGAAGTATTTTATAGTTCCAATCTCCATGAAATTTGGCGGGCTTAATATTTATCTTGGCCAACTCTGCATTGGAGACTTTTAATCCGGTTTTGTATTTTCGGCGATTCAACTTGGCCTTGATACGCAGCCCTGAGGTAGTGGTAGTGCTTCCGATCAGGTTGATAATCGCCTCATAGCTGACAAGGGGACGGCCGCGCCAGTTTTGAGTGATAAAGGAAAACATTCGATGCTCGATCTTATTCCACTTAGCACATGTGGCAGCATCGTATGGGGGTTTGGCAGAGTCTCTACGGGAGATCTCGGACATCACGCGGCTGCCTGCCTTCGTTTTGCCGGGGGCTACTCGTGAGATCTACACCACCAGCTTCGCGCTCGAGACCCTTCGCCCCTGGGACGACTGGGATGAGGACGAGGCCGAAACGGAAATTCAGCTTGTCGCCGAAGCAGAGCTGGAAACATCGGGCTGCATCGCTCTTCTGCAGCAGGTCGATCCAGAGCTTGCTCGGCCGTACATCGGCGCTCGGGATGCCCTTTATGGTAACAATGCCGACCGGGCCAGGCACATTCTGAGCTCGCTCAGGGAGCTGTGGAACCATCTGCTCAGGCGATTGGCACCCGATGCTCTGGTCGCAGCGTGGATTCCGGGGGTGTCCAATCAGAAGGACCTGCTACATGACGGCAAGCCTACTCGTCGAGCCAGGGTGCTTTATGTCTGCCGGGAGCTGAACAACGATCCGCTGACCGACTTCCTGATACACGATACCCGGGCGCTGGTGAAGCTGATCGAGCTGTTCAACCGGGTCCACGAATTGGAAACAGAGCTGACTGATGAGCAGCTCAGGGCCATTCTCCTCAAAACCGATTCGTGGCTGATGTACATACTGCAAATCTCTTCGGGAAATTTTCACAAGTAGACAGGAGGCGACCATGCCAAAGAAACCAGGATCACATCATGTCGTGCCCAACGCCGACGGCGGCTGGGACGTCAAAAAAGACGGCGCGACCCGTAGCAGCGGGCACTTCGACAAGAAGCAGGATGCCGTCGATGCCGGGCGCAAGATCAGCCAGAACCAAGGCACCGAGTTCTACATCCATGGCAAGGACGGGAAGATCCAGAACAAGGACAGTCACGGGAACGATCCGTATCCGCCGAAGGGGTGATGCGCACCTCAATTCGATTCCCATTTTGGGAACCGAACCGGCGTCCGAAAATCGGATTCGAAGTTGTTACGGCTCGATGCCAGGTATTCGGTTTTTACTGCAAACTCGTCACCCTCGTCCGGTGCCGGGAAATCAGGGGAGAAAATCGTTTCTCTGGTCGGGTTGTCGGGAAGTGGTTGTGCGAGATGACTTCGGCATTTATTATCAAGGAGTTACGAGGAGCGCGGGCTTTGAGACTGTTTTGTGGTAGGTCGGCATTCCCTCCACCATTTACAAAAGACAAACCCGTCTCTCCGAGACCACTCTCGGGGGCGACGGGTTTTCTATTTCCCCTTGTTTTCAAAGGGTTTGGGCGGTTTTTACATCGACGCCAGACCCCTCTCCTGCCACCCCATTTCCATCATTCTCCAGCCTTTCATTCTCTGTTCGACCCTGGATTCTCTGTTTTCTCAGGACGAAGTCTGAAGCTCGTCCGGTTAGTCAATCTTATTTATATCAATAACTTAAGCCATCGGCCTGTTTGGGGAGTTATGGAAACACGGCCTGTGGTGTGAAAAAGCACCCTAATTTTCGAACAAAAAGTCCCTCGCAGGATTTAAGAAATGGGATTAATGTGGATTTCCCGGCAGGGAATGCTCAATACTCGTCGGCTCCTTCAGGGAGGATTCGGAACCGGCAACGATAACATTTTTCGCCCTTGACCCACTCGATGGGGTCCTCCTTGAGACGGAAAAATTCCCGCAAGCGCCTTGACAGTTCTTGCTTCTGTTTCTTCAATTTGTCTGTTGCTAAGGGGCTGCGCCAATCGATTTCGCCTCTGGAATTGGCAAATGCTTCCAGGAGCTTCCACTGTACGGTACAGTCTCCATTCTTCTTGCTGTACATGCCCATTTGATAATAGGTATACCTCCCGCTTTGGCCACCGGCCCAAATCGTAACCGTGTGCCCGTTTCTAAACTGGATTTTTATATCGGACCATCTTGTCCCGTCTGGCGTCGGAAAGCATTCTGTAGTTTTTTCTTTTTGGGAACCTTCTGTAATGTTTTTCTTTTGTTTTGCCGCTTGTTTATCCGCGTTATCCAACATCCTCTTAAACGATGTCTTGGCATCATTATCGTAATTCTCAAAAAGCTGCCTTGCATATTCAATATAAGTCTGCTCTTCAGGAATCATCGCCACAAGGCATCGCCCAAGTTTAATGTCAGTCTCTTCCAACCACAAAGTTACAGTCTGGATCTTGTTTAATAACTCCTCGCCACCTATACTGATTTCATCAACATCCCAGAGTAAAAGAGCCTCAACCAGCTCTTCCATGTCACTCTTGATATTCTCGTTAAATTCGAATCCGGTTTCCGACATCCCTTTGATGCAGGTATCAATTCGGTGCTTCAAATTGGTCACAAGGGTTGACAGTGGGTACGGGTGCCAAGCCACATGATGGCAAGTACGATCTGTGATAGCTCTTTGGCAAAGCATCCAGTACTCTCTAAGCATCATAAAATACCTGGATGTAGAACGATATTGCTGCTGGCCTTCTGGCGTTGGATATATGCAACTTTTCAGCTTTGCATTAATTACATATTCACCAGCGTCTTTGATCGGTTGCAAGGATTCCTCGATGCATTTGTTCATGATCTTCGAAATAGTATCCTTTGTTTTACCCGGATCGCTATCGATCAAAGGCATGTCGGGATGGTGAAGCAACATCACTGAATAAAATGCTGAAAGAGAATCCAAATAAGATGAAGCTTCAGATGTTTCGATCTTAAATAATTCGTCGGATATTTTCTTTAGCAAAGGCTCCTTTTCAACAGAACAGTTTATCCACTCAGTAAGGGAGTCCATTAAAGAGTCAAAATCACCTTCTGGTATTGCATCTGGGTAAAAGCATTTTATTCTCACCAAATCTCTCAAACATATCGTTGCAGCAACAGCATTCGTCAGGTTGTGCCGAAAGAGTTCACTTTTCTTGACCTCCTCTTCAGGTTCACCCTGCTTGATTGCCCACAGTCGTTTTACAACGGCCTGCCCGGGCAGAAACGCATGTTCGATGTTTTCGTATTCCCATGGAGGCATTGATGGCAACTCATCAAGGTCCAAGTTTAAAAGAGCCATTTCCCGGCATTGATTTTCTATTTCGTGCTCTGAGTCTCCAATCCATGTATTTATTACACAGCAAGGGAAAGACCTCTTTGTATCTAATCCCATTGGGACAACTTCGGGATAGCAGTCCACTCCGTTCATTTTGAGTTCAGAAACCGGAGCGATTTCTGATTTGGAAGCAATTAAGGGAAATGTTTTGAGGGCATTCGTAACCAAGCAGGCGGGGCATTCATCATTGGCAACATCAATTACAGGTAGATATGCCAGTGCCTGATGGAAAGTCTTTTGAGCCTCCTCGAACTCGATATTATGACTTGCTTTTAGATGATGCTGCAGTTCGCATTTAGTTTCTGGCTGGCAAAAAGAAGAACAGAAAGATGAGGAAAGGCGTTCAAGACAGGTCCATGCCCAGTCCGCAGCCCTTTTAATTGAGGAAGGCATAGATTTTTCAAAATCAAAGTGGCAGAGATGGTCGTTATGCAAATTCATCATCTCCCTCTGGTTTGATCGTGAAATGGCAGCGGTAACAACCTTCTTCCTTCAGATATTCGATGGGTTCATCTTCAAGCCGGAAAAATTGCCTCAGCTTTTTAGATAGGTCCTGCTTGCGTTTTGGCATGTTATGGAACGGGGTATCCTTGGGGCTGGTATTATCTATGACACCACGATTTTCTGCAAAGTCCAGCAACAGTGTCCAATGGACAGTGGGATTCCCGTTTCGGGTATTGGCCATCCCCATCTGTGTGTAATTGTATCGGCCGTGTGATTTCGTGGTGTGGATTGAGACCGTATGCCCATCGACGAACTTGATTGTGATTCTGCCCCAACTGATTCCAGCCGGTGTATCGAAATGAACCATGCCACCGGAGCCAGGCTCGGGGATTTCCTCGTGAAACGGAGCGAACAAATCGTCGGGAGTCCGGCGTACCTGAAGGCAGCCTTGCACGTCGAACGGCATCTCATTTTCCAGCGCCAGGAAGACGGCTTTGCGTTGAGCCAGCATCTGTTCGGCTGGAGGGGACAACCGTCGCCGGGTCGGTGTCAGGAGCACAAAGGGATCGGCATGGAGCAGGCAAAGATTCTTCACGATTTCAAGCAGTTCGTCCTGACCTTCCTGCTGAGTCAGGAATACGGGAAAGACCAGTCCGGCCGTGGGTACAAAATCACCCAGTCGCCATGTGTGCCGGCAGCCGTCAACCCTGCTTTCGCGGTGATCGATCCCCAACGCCGAACAGATATCCTTGTGCAGGGAAGGTCGATTCACTGAATAGATGAGAGTGTCCTGCCGCTTGAGCGGGTACGGCTGCTCCTCCCGCTCCGGACAGACGGCCACGATATCGTTGGGGGCGTGCGTTACAACCTTCCGCGGGCACCCCAGACCACATTGCGTCGCGCAATCCACGGCCGTTGCATGATTTCTGGTCAATTTGAGGTAGCGGTTTTGGAAATTCTGGAACCCAGACCACCCGTCAAGATGCTGATGCCACTCGACCAGGGGGGCGGCTTGCCCGGGCAGATCTTCCAGGTATTGCCAGAGCAGACAATCACTCACCGCCATCCTCCGAATCCATGACAATAAAACCCCGGTTGGTCATCCACTGCTCGATGATTTCAGCGTCATCGTCCCGCTTGAACTGCGCCCGGTTTCCGGAGCTGATGGTCAATGTCCTGGCGTTCTTGGAGTCTTTGAACTTGATGAGAAAGCTGGCTCTTATAAGGGGGCCGCCTTGAGGAATCGACCGTTCTCGCTCACGTAAAGAGGCGAAGATATCCTCGGCCTTTCTGATCTCCACATCTTTCTGTGAACCACCGTGGTATATCTGATACTCCTTGAGACGCACCCATTCCATACCGTCGATGTCATCGCAAAGGATGGAATCTTCGCCGATCTCCCTTAACGGTTCGAGGGTGAATTTGCTCTTGCCGTTGAAAAATTCACTATCACCAAAGAAATACTTGCCGAACTTGGTGCGATAGAGATCCTTCTCGCCCTTGGTTTCGGCGTTCATCCGAATTTCACCATGAACCGGGTTGTACACGATGACATCGAACTTTTCAGGACGGAAATACTGGGCCGCAGACTCACCTGCCTCTATCACGGATTCACGGGCATAAGGTTTGCCGTGGCGCACCAGAAACCAGGTGTAATCCTCTTTGGGAAACACATAGACCTTTGAATGTTTCCCCCGGCGTTTTTTGGCGAACCATTCGTCCAACTCGGCCTCCAGCGCTCGAATCGTCTCAGCTGGAGGTACTTTAAATTCCGGGACGGAACCGTTGTTGGTTTTGAAGTATTCGAATGAGCGAGGTCGAAAGAGGAACTGTTCGGCGTGAAGCCGTTCGACGAGTTCTCGGTCCTGCATCCATACCTGAATTGCCAGGTCCGCGTGAGCGGCGTTCTCGCCGATTACCACATCTAAATCAGTATCAGCAATGGCCTCCTGGAGGGAGTCGAATCCTTCCTGAGTGGACATCTCGTTCACGTAATATAAAGCCTCGGCCAAGTCATCCGGGGTGGACGCATTCGGATTGAGTAGAGCCTGGCTCAGCGCTTTGTAATCCAGTTCATCCCCGCTTCCAGTCGTTGGCAACTCCACGCCGCGATTTGAAAAATAGTCCGCATACGGTTCAAGAAATGCGATCAAGTGCTCTGGATCGATCCTCCTGAGCATCCCAGGCTTCGAAAAGCGGCGCAGATTGAAAGTTGCCATTGTCGTCTCCTGCTTTAGTTTGTCAGCCTTCCTTTATTTGGCGCTCTCATTTATTTTTCCTACCCACAACCTTGCCCAGTATCCGTAGGTCATCCTCCGGCCGGATCGTGACCGGGGCCAGCCTGCGATTCTCTGGCACAAGCGCGATTCGTTTGGCTTCCATCTTCAACCGTTTCACGGTGGTTTCTCCATTCAGCACCGCCACAACAATGTCCCCATCTTCCGCCAACTGCTGACGTCTTACGATGATCAGGTCGCCGTCGTTTATTCCCGCGTCCGTCATGCTGTCATCCAAAGCGCGGAGCGCGAAAAATTCTCCGGATTTGACAGTGGCGGCGTCGACCAGAACTTCGCCGATGATGTTCTCCTTGGCCAGGACGGGCTCATTCGCTGAGACTGTTCTGACCACGGCCACCGCCACCAGATCGGCAGCCATATCCTTTGGCCGCTTGACCACGGTCAAGCCGCGCGCCTTACGGCCTTCACGCTTTAAATATCCCTTTCGAACCAGCTGGTTAATGCGTTCATGCACGCTTGAATGGCTGATACCAAGGATCACGCTCAGTTCCTTCACCGTCGGCGGATATCCCTTCGCGTCGATATAGCGGCACATCTCTTCGAGGGTTTCCCGCTGCAGCGGTGTAATTTTCTCTGTCTTACTTCTGCCCATGGCTCATTCCATTTTTCAGAAAGAGGAAAAGGCCCACTGGGCCGCATAAAGATCCAATATACAACCTGATACCTATCAGGTCAAGAAGTCTTATAAAGCCGGATTTCCGACAGTCGGGGAACGCTCTCGGTATGTAACCACTGACAGAGCCGGGCATCGCGCCCGGACGAGCAGTTAGAAACCAGACAGCTGACCGGGAGCAGAGCTCAGGCGGTTGTGGGTGCCGGCAACCACGCATCTCAACCGCATGACGGTATCCCGGCATCCACACCGACAACCCGGTCACATTCGCCGGAGGAACCGATGTTGGATGCCGATCTATCCCTTGAAACTACCAGCCCCATACCTTTCGAAGCAGGCGTACAGCCTGATCCGAAGAGACTTTCGCCTGGCAACCGGCTGGATGTCATCGCCTCAATTCTGGCGGTTGCCGTACTGCGCTCAAAGGTCCGCAAAGCATTTTCCAGTAATAACTTGGAGGATATCGAAGAATCTTCCGGAACAACCGGAGAAGGACTTGATTTGTTGCGGAAATCGAGCATTCATTCATGACAAACGCGTCCGAAACCTTGGATAAGGAGTTGTATATGAATGACTTACAAGAACCAGCCCGCAACGGGAAAAATGATGAAAGGGCCCGGAATTCCGTCCTGCGGCAACTGGCAACGCTCCAGACTCTGACGCTGGAGCAACTTCGTGAGAAATGGATCGACCTCTATGGCAGCGACCCGCCCCGCTACAAGAAGCAGTTCCTCATCAAGCGCCTGGCCTATCGCATCCAGGAGCTCTTTTACGGTGGCCTGTCTAAAACCGCCAAGACACGTCTGAGGCAAATCTCTCAGGACGATCCGGTGGCCACGGTCGAGGGCAAGGTGTCCGAGGAGCGCAAATCCAATAAAAACATCCTGCCGGGAACACGGTTCGTGCGGGTCTGGAATGACCGTCGATACGAGGTCACCGCCCGGGAAAAGGGCTTTGAATACGACGGCCGGGTCTTTCGTTCTCTCAGCGCGGTGGCTCGGGAAATCACCGGCACCCGCTGGAACGGCAAGGTCTTTTTCGGCCTGAAAAAAAGCTACGGCAAAAAGAACAGAGGTGGCAAGAATGCTTGATAACGTCAATACAACATCCACCCGGAAGAAGCCGCTGCGCTGCGCCATCTACACCCGCAAAAGTCATGAGGAAGGCCTGGAGCAGGAATTCAACTCGCTGGACGCCCAGCGGGAGGCTTCAGAATCGTATATCGAAAGCCAACGAATGCAGGGTTGGCAGGGGTTGCCGGACCGCTATGACGATGGTGGATTCTCCGGCGGCAACATGGAACGTCCGGCGCTAAAGCGGCTCCTCGATGACGTGGACGACGGGAAAGTGGATGTAATCGTGGTTTACAAAATCGACCGCCTTTCACGTTCGTTGCTCGACTTTATGAAAATGGTAGATCTGTTCAATGAGAAGGGTATAAATTTCGTCTCGGTTACCGAGCACTTCAACACCACCGACCCGACCGGTCGGATGTTTCTCGGCATTCTGATAACCTTTGCGCAATACGAGCGTGAGGTCATCGCCGAGCGTATCAGGGATAAGGTGGCGGCGGCGAAGCGGCGGGGCAAATACTGCGGCGGCCCGGCCATACTCGGATACGACGTGGATCGGGAAAACAAGAAGCTGCTGACCAACCCGGACGAAGCACCCCTGGTTCAGCACATCTTCCGGCGATTCACACAGCTGGCATCGGCCAGAATGCTGGCCCAAGAGCTCAATGAACAGGGATACAAAACCAAATCATGGACCACGAAGAAAGGAAAAGAACGGAAAGGGGCCGAATGGAATACCGGCCATATCTACCGTTTGCTTGGTAACCGGATCTACAACGGCGAAGTGGTCCACAAAGGGAATAGCTATCCCGGAGAGCACCAGGCCATTATCGAGAAGGAACTGTGGGACAAGGTCCAGTCGATTCTCTCTGAGAATACCAGGGCCAAGCAAACCAAAGCCCGAAGCAAGATGATCTCCCCGCTGCAGGGAGTGATTCGTTGTGGTCATTGTGACTGCTCGATGGGGCCGACCTACACTCAAAAAGGCGAACGGCGCTACACCTACTACATCTGTGAAAAGGACGCCAAGCGGGCTGTCAGTCGCTGCCCGTTGAAACGGGTACCCGCAGGGGATATCGAGAAGGCTGTGCTCGAACAACTGGGCGCTGTATTCCGAACCCCGACGCTGGTGGCCAAAACCTACTTCGCGGCCAAGGAGATGGAAGAAGCCGAACGGGACAGGCTGACGAAACAGAAAGAGCAGCTTGAAGAAGACCTTACGCTGGTTCGTAAACAGGCCCTTGAATTAATGTCGCCCGACGAGAACGAACCCGACCGGGAGGAAAAACTGGCCACGATCAACCGGCGAGCGGTAACCCTGACCCGGCATCTGACAAACGTGTCAGCCGGATTGCGGGTGTTTGAGAGCGGCCAGGTAACGGAGCGGGATGTGTCGGAAGCCTTTGAGAGCATCGAGACCTTCTGGGAAGACCTGTTTCCCCTGGAGCGTAATCGGCTTGTGAAAATGCTGGTAGAGAGCGTGAAAATCAGGGAAACCGGCATCGATATGGAATTGAAAACCAACGGCTTGACGAGCCTCATCACCGAGCTGACCGGACTGGCGTGTGAAGTCAAGGAACGGAGGAACGGCAAATGAACATACAACCGACCATCACTGTTACCGAGACCGGCAATCTGCATATCCACATTCCGATGTTGATCCGCCGGATGCGCGGACGGAAGGTCATCATCGCTCCCAAAGCCCTTGACGGCGATGTTCCTGACAGCCCAGAAATGGTGCAGACCGCCATCGTGCAGGCACTGGCCCGAGCGTCCTCCTGGGCGGATATCCTTGAGAGCGGCGAGGTCAAGTCCATCAGTGATCTCGCGATGAACCTGGATGTGGATAACTCCTATGTCGCCCGCATCTTGAAGCTGTCCACGCTCGCCCCCGACATCGTCGAGGCAATCCTGAACGGTGAGGAGCCGACCGGTCTGTCGTTGGCCAAACTGACCAAAACCTTCCCCACGGACTGGGATGAGCAACGGGCCATGTTCGGTTTCACTTCAGCCTGACCATAAACCACATATTAAACCGACACATGGGCCGACCTTAGCGGGCGGCTTTTTTTGTGCCCGTTTCCGGTGAAATCACCGAAGCCAACGAAATTTCACCGGGGGCGGTAAAAAAAATTAAGAAAAATTTCCCTCCTCTAATTCCCTTATCCCCCTGTTTTCCTGAGTAATTAGCCAGCCTTCCCATTCTTCAGTCTGCCTCCATCGAGAGTCCCAACGAAATTTCGCCAAAGAAGGGTGACAGGTTCGGCGAAACCTTCACCCCGTAAAACATCGCTCGGGAGACCGGGTGAGTGCCCCTGGGAGGACCCCTTCGCCGGACCTACCTCCCAGGGGCTTTTTTATGCGCCGCGAGGCGCGAAAGGAGGTTCGGCATGACCAAAGTGGCAACAAAGGCATCGCTGTCTCCAGGGCGGAGACGCCTGCTGGAGCTGATGCAGAGAATCAATTTCGGGCGGATCGAAGAGCTGACCGTGCGTGACGGTGAACCGGGTTTCGATCCGCCTCCGCAAGTGGTTCGTGAGATCAAGTTCGGCGGAGAAAATGGCCCGAGACAAGAGGTATCGGTCGAAGACTTCGCCTTGAAATCCCAGGCTACCCAGCTTTTCGCACAGCTCGACCGCCTGGGGAACGGAACGGTGCTGAGTCTGGATATCAAGCACGGACTTCCCTTCCGCATGAGTGTGAAAGAAACGGTTCGGGCATAGGGCCCGGAACCACAAAACAAGGTCACCAGACAACAGACCGGCCGCAGAGCGGAGGTCGTTGTGGGTGTCGCCAGAACCGGCGAACTCGCAACACCTCCGCAAGGCACAGGTAACGCGTCTCTCCCGGCGAATGTCGGCACCCACACGAGCTCCTCCTCGGCCCCGAGGAGGCTCAAATGGGTTACGAAAATCGCTATCAGGGCATAGACGACTATGCCGTCCGGATCATCAGGTACAAGGCAAGACAACTGGTTGGACGGGTTGGGTTCACCGAATCGGACCGCCAGGACCTGGAGCAGGAGATGGTGTTCGATCTGCTCCGCCGCTTACCGAAGTTCAAACCCGAACGTGCCCAGCGCAACACGTTCATCGCCCGGGTGGTCGAGCACAAGGTCGCCACGATCATCGAGGCGCAAAAAGCCGGGATGCGGGATTACCGACTTTGCTCCTTTTCATTGAACGACCGCTTTGAAAACGAAGAAGGCGGTTCCGTCGAGCGGATAGACACCATCAACCAGGACGACTACCTGCAACGCACCGGCAAACTCTCCCGCCCCATATCCGATTTACGGGGGCTGTCCATCGACGTCCGCAGCGCCGTCGAAAAACTGCCGCCTGAACTACGCAAGCTGTGCAAGCGCCTCCAGGTCGAGAGTGTCACAGATATCTCCCGCGACACAGGTATTCCGCGGGGAACCATCTACGAGTCCATCAAGAAACTGCGGACGCTGTTCGAGGACGCGGGGCTGAAGGATTACCTGTGATCGCCCGACGCTCTTGGACCGGTTCCGGTAGGTAAGGAGCGGGTCGGATGTTTGGAGAAAGCGAAACAGCTATCGAAACATCGGACCCGGGCGCGCCCCTTCAAAAACAGTTAACCGAAGGGAACGGAGGCAAACTCATGAACAGAGAAATTTACAGATACAACTTTACCGCGGACGTTCCGCTCAGAGACGTGGAGGAGTCTTTGCTCCTCGCTGTCCTTGCGACGGAAAGCCTGCACGGGCGCTCCCTGGTTCGGCTGGACGCATCATTCTGCCTGCAAGAAAAAAAGAGGTCTTGTGTCGTCGACGCCGGTACCGAGGTGGGCCGTCACATCGCCCGGATCTTCACGGGGTTTCTTACTCGCGAGTTCGGCGAGGAGGCTTTCAAGGTCGAGCGTCTGGGCCATGGCAATGAACAGGACACCGGCCTTCAGGCAACGGGGGCCGCGTGATGAATACTCCAATGCTGACCACTTACTCGATGTGGAGCCTCTTCCGCAACTGCCGGAAGGCCTGCGACTGGCGTTACCAGCGTGAACTCGTTCCGCTGGAGCGAAATCACAACCTTAATTTCGGTTCCTTGATCCATGAATGCCTGGAGATTTGGCACCGTGATCGGGACCTGAAACAGGTGCTGGATTTCATCGACCGCGCGTGCCCCAACCGGGCCCAGGAAGACCGGGAACAACGAGATTGGCACCTGGCCACGGCCATGATGAAGGGCTACGCCGCGCGCTACCAGACCGAGGAGTTCGAGGTCGTCGCGCTGGAGAAGACCTTCAAAGGAAAAATCGTCAACCCCGCCACGCGTGCTTCATCCAGAAGCTTCGTCCTGGCTGGGAAAGTTGACGGCGTTGTCCGGATCGGCGACGAGTTCTTTCTACTGGAACACAAGACCGCCTCACAGATCGATGCTGATTATCTGGAGCGGCTGTGGACCGATTTCCAGATCATTCTTTACGCCTGGTATATCGAGCAGACCCAAGGGTTCCGTATCGCGGGCATTCTTTACAACATCCTGGTCAAAGCCCGGCTTCAGCAAGGCCGCGGCGAGACAGAGGCGGAGTTTGAGGAACGCCGCCGGATTCTTATCGCCAAGTCAAAGACCGGCAAGAGTTCGGCCAAACGGAAACTGCCTGAATCGGACGAAACATTCCAGGAACGATTGCGCGTCAAGTACGCGGACCTCGGAATGTTCCACCGGGAAACCCTTTACATCTCCCGCGATCAGTTCAGGTCGTTGCAGGAGGATCTCTGGGAACTGACCCAGGCTTTCCTGGACGCGCGGAGACGCGGCGTTTTTTACCGCAACACCGGCTTTTGTTTCCACTACCACCGGCCTTGCGCCTACTTCCCGCTATGCCGTTCCGACGGCAGTCCCAACGTCATTGAGAACCTGTACCAACAAGTCCCTCCGCATGAAGAGCTGCGGGACGGGGAATCAATCGAAGAGTCCCCGGCATTCTGAGGACCAATGAAAAGGAGATAAATATGCTACCAACGAAGAAAACCCAACCCAAACAAGACCTGGCCGACCTCACGGTACTCATCTACGGCCGCAGCAAGATCGGCAAATCAACCTGGTGCTCGCAGTCCGACGGCGCGCTGTTCCTGGCGACCGAACCCGGACTCAACGCCCTGGATGTCTATCAGGTACCGATAAGCAGCTGGGATGATTTGCTTACCGCCTGCGGAGATATCGCCGAAGGCAAACACCCGTTTAAGACCATCATTATCGACACGGTCGACAACGCCTACCGGATGTGCAGCGAGTACATCTGCAAGAAATTCAAGATCGAGCACGAATCCGATCTCGGCTACGGCAAAGGCTGGGCCCTGATCAACAACGAGTTCCACCGCGTTTTGACCAAGATGGCCTTCATGTCATACGGCCTTTTTCTTGTTTCGCATTCGGTGGAAAAAGAGATCGAGACCCGAACAGGCAAACACACGCGCATTGTTCCGACTCTTCCCGACAAGGCCCGGAAGATCGTGCTCGGCATGGTCGACCTCATTCTCTTCTGCGACCTCGAGATAACCAAGGACGACGACGGAAATCCCACGTACCGCCGTGTGATGCGGACCAAACCGAGTCCCAACTATGAGGCCGGTGACCGTACCGGACGTCTGCCCGAGACCATCGATCTCGATTTCAGCAAGTTCATTGAAGTGTTCAACATGCCGGCGACCGCGTCCAAGGCGAGTGCCTCGCGATCTCAAGTCGGCTCCGGGGACAAGCAGAGCAAGGTGCCTGCCTCCGCCGGAAAATAAAACCCTGATTGGAGGATAGAAACATGCAAAACGATAACTACGAAAACCATGACCAAGGCTACGGCCAGGACGACATCGATCTCGCACAGTTCGACGATGATTTCGCCGAAGCGGAAGTTGAAGATCATGAGTTTGAGCCGATTCCCGACGGCAAGTACCAGGTGAACGTCGAGCGGGCGGAACTGACGCGCGCAAAGACCTCGGGCAATCCCATGCTCAAGTGGACCCTGCGCATCATTGCGCCCCGGTTCCGGGGACGTCTGCTCTGGCGGAACAACGTCATGGTCTCCCGCGAAAATATCAAGTGGCTCAAGACCGACCTGCACACCTGCGGCCTGAGCCTTGAGAAGATCTCGGACCTTCCGGCCAACCTCGAGAAACTGATCAACATCAAGCTCGAAGTAACCAAGCGTACGCGGGGTGAAAACGAAAACGTCTATCTCAACAAGCGCATTGTGCTCGAAGACGGCGGCGACGAGTACGACACAGCCGCCAAAGACGCCCTGACCCCGTTTTAACGTGGACCGGATTACCGTCGTCGTCGATACGCGGGAACAGGAGCCCTACGCCTTCGGTGCCAGCTGCGAAGTGGTCCGCCGAGCACTTCCAGCCGGCGACTACTCGATTGAAGGATTCGAAGACTCTGTGGCGGTGGAGCGAAAAACCCTCGAGGATTTCGTCTCCACCGTCATCCGCCAAAGAAAGCGGTTTTACAGGGAGCTTCAGCGTCTCGAAGAGTACGAAGCCGCGTGCGTCGTGGTCGAATCCGACCTGCGTGATGTCCTGACCGGACGTTACCGATCAGGAGCCCATCCAAACGCGGTCCTTGGAACCGTTATTTCCATCGTCGTCGACTTCCAAATCCCGGTCTTCTTTTGCTCCGACCGGCAGGTCGCCTGCCGATTTGTGGAGGAATTCCTATTGCGATTTCACCGGAAGGTATCGAGACGATGCGAAGAAAAACAACCAGAGATCAAGTAACCATACGCGGTCGCGTCGAAGCAGTATTCTACGCCGGGCCGCGGTTTTCCGCTGGCAGGCTGGCAACCTCCTCCGGCGAAGAGATCCAATTCGCGGGCCGACTGTTTGTGCGTGAGCACGAGCCGGTTGTCCTCCGCGGCCACTGGATCATCCATCCCAAGTACGGTCGCCAATTCGATGTCGAAGCCATGGAATACGACCTCGAGCTGGACACGGACGGACTCGCCCACTACCTGGCCAATCATCCAGAGATCAAAGGCATCGGGCCGGTCAAGGCACGACTTATCGCCGAGCGCTTCGGACATGATTTCGACCAGGCGCTCCTTGAACGATCGGAATCCGTGGCCGAGGCTGCGAAACTCCCGCTGGCTGCGGTCGAAAGATTGCGTGATGAATGGCAAAAAACCAGGGAGGTCAATAAAGCGATCACCTGGCTGGCCGCTTTCGGTCTGACCCACCACCAGGTGACAAGCCTGGTCAAGAAGCTCGGCAACAACGTTCTCGGCATGCTCAAGGCCGATCCTTACCTCATTGTTCGGGAGGTGCGCGGCTTCGGATTCAAACGGGTCGACAAGATCGCCCGCAAGATGGGTACGCCCAAGGAGCATGACACTCGCATCCGGGCAGGGTTGCTTCATTGTGTTGAAGAGTCCCTCAATGACGGTGACTGCTGGGTCGAGTACGAGGAATTGGTTGACCGGGCGAATACGTTGCTTGTCATGGATGTCCTCGACAGCCGTGAACGGATTGAAAAGTCGCTGGACGCACTCATAGAGGACGGCTCGCTCTCGTGTACCTCCTGGGGGGGACGGTTCCTCGTGGCAAAACCCGAGATTCGCCGAATGGAAGAGGATCTGGCGGCGACTCTCGCAAACGGGAAACAGGCAAATCCCCACTTCGACGATGGGGATGACCTGCGATCACTGATTTCACGAGTAGCACCGCAACTCAACCAGGGTCAGCGGGATGCCGTTTACACCGTTTTGAAAAACTCCATTTCCGTCATCTCCGGCGGTGCCGGTAGCGGCAAGACATTCACCGTTTCAGCCGTAACCAACATATTCGAGGAACACGAGCTTCGAGTGGTCCTATCAGCCCCGACCGGGAAGGCAGCCAAGCGACTTGAGCAGGTCGTCGGACATTCCGCGAGCACCATCCACCGGCTGCTGGGATTCAACGGCAAGACATACGTGCGTGGCCCCGAAGATCCAATCGACGCCGATGTCATCATCATCGACGAAGTCTCTATGGTCGACATTCCGCTGGCCTGGCACTTGTTCAGAACCATCGATCTTGAGCGCACAGCGGTGGTTCTCGTGGGAGACCATAACCAGCTGCCCCCGGTGGGACCGGGGAATATGCTTCGGGATCTCACTCAGTCACGAGCCGTTCCGATGGTTTTGCTGGACACGGTTGTGCGACAAGCAGGGGTACTCAAGGAAAACTGTATTGCCGTCTTGAGCGGGGAGATCCGCAAGACCAGCGAGCCGGAAGACTCCAGTCGCCGGGCGTGGTACGTGGTGGATCAGTTTACGGATCAGACTGACGCCCAACGCTTCCTCCTCGAGCTGTTCGAAAATGTACTGGATGAACGGCTGCGCTACGACCTTCGAGAAGACGTCCAGGTACTGACGCCGACACACAAGGGCCCGCTCGGGACCAAGTCACTCAACACAGAACTTCAAAGGTTGATCCAAAAGAAACTCTGGGACGTTGAAGCACCGGTTCCGAAACCGGGCCGAAGACCAAAGTTCCTGCTTCACGACAAGGTGATCCAAACCCGAAACAATTACGACCTCGGCGTGATGAACGGCGCAATGGGCAATGTGATCCGTATAGACCGCGACGGTTCAATGGCCATCGAATTCGATGGCGTGCCGGTAGATATCGAATCGGGCTCGCCGAATATGCAGGACCTGCAGTTGGCTTACGCGCTCACGATACACAAGGCCCAAGGCTCAGAATTTCCGTGCGCCATTGTTGTGGTTCATAAGGCGCACTCGTTTATGCATCACCGCAACCTTTTATATACCGGCGTCACCCGAGCCAGGAAAACGGCCGTTGTCATTGGAGACCGGTGGGGAATACAGAATTGCGCCCGAAAGCGCCGGCAGGATGAACGAAAGACATTCCTTTCGCTGCTGCTTATACCCGACCAGGCTGGGACCACAAACGATCCGGCTGTTTCGGTTGAGCTGCAGATATGAAAACATGTGGAAGCGGAGCCGGAATGGCATCGGAGCAATCGAATAACGTCAAGGAGTATTATCGACTCGTCACCGGGATCGACATCGGCCTCGTGGCGAGAGAACTTTTGGGCGGCAGAGTCGTGCAGGAGTCTGCCAACCTTCTTCAGTGCGATTGCCCGAACCACAAGAGCCAGTCTCATCGGTCGCTTCATGTCATGCTGGACAAGCAGGGATGGTACTGTTTCGGCTGTGGCTTGGGCGGCGATGTATTGCAGTTGGTGGAGTTCATCAATGACGGCGTGGTAACGCGGGGTCAATCCGGTCCCATGCCGGAAAGCCACCAGGGTGCCCGCGATTTCCTGGCCGTCAAGGCGGGTCTTCCCTCGTTATCCAGCTATGGGTTGTCTCCGGAGCAAATGGCGGAAGCTGAAGCGGCGCGGAGTCTGGAGCTGCGTGTTCAATCCGCACTGACCCACCTCGCTTCGTTCTATCACCATCGGCTCAAGGAAAACCCCGAGGTTTTTCAATGGCTCCATTCTCAGTACGGGATCACGGATGAGACCATCGAGAGCCTGCTGATCGGCTATGCGGACAACAATGGAGATACGGAAAACCGTGAAGGTGTCATCGCCACCCTGACCAACAAGGATCACGGCTTCAGCTTGCGGGAGCTATCCGCGACGGGCGCGTTCCGCCCGACTGGACAGGACGGCCTTTTTCCATTCTTTGAAAAACGGATCGTATTCCCTTATTGGAGCCGCGGTCGCGTGGTCTTCATGATCGGCCGCAAAACGCCGTGGACTCCGGATCGGAACTGGGAACATGGCAAATACAAGAAGCTCCCGGTCCATAACGACAGCTCGAACAAGCACATCGCCCCCTGTATCAACAACGGCTATCTCTTCAACGAGGATTGTCTTCTCGCCAATCCTGAGCGGCTGATCATCACCGAGGGTGTCACCGATTGCATTTCACTCATGGAGCATGGGTTCGCAGCGGTGTCGCCGGTCACGGTCCGTATCCGGGCCGCCGACTGGGAACGGCTGCTTCCGCGCCTGCGCACCGTCAAGACCGTCTACATCTGCCAAGACAACGAGATTTCCCAGGCCGGATTGCACGGTGCGCTTAAAACCGCGTCCGTTCTCGCCGGGTACAAGATCCAAACCAGGCTGGTGGTCTTACCCCTTGATGAGCATCGGGAAAACGCACGAAAAGAGCTCAAAGAGCGTTTCGGTCTGGATACCGCGGTGGGTCCGCGAGATCTCACCAAGCGTCTTGCCGGACGCCCGGAAAAAGAGATCAAGGAAGCTAAAGAACTTCTGGCCGCGGCCAAGATCGATGTCAACGATTATTTCGCCGCCGGGCACACCGCAACGGATTTCGAGGGACTTATCGCCGAGGCAAAGATGCCGCTGGAGTTCGGGATTTCAAGCCTGCCCGCCGACGTGTCCGAGGAGGAAAGAAATCGGTCACTGGAGCCGGTGTTACGCGAAGTGGCGCAGCTTGTTCCTCTGGAGCAGAACCGGCATTTAAAACTCATCCAGGAGCATTTCGGGAAATCCAATCTCTCCCTCGCCGTTCTGCGCGACCAAGTTCGCATGCTACAAAAGGAAAAACGCGCTCAGACCAAGCAGGAAAAGAAACGGGAAAAACGAACACCATGCGCGCCAGCCGGCTCCTGCCGGGCCCGGATAGAGCAGATCATGTTTGAAACGGAGGAGGAATCCGGATCGCCGGATTATCCCCGCGTGGCCGAGGCCGCTTACGACTGGTTCACCGCCAATGGAGCCCGTTTCTTTCGCACGCCACAGGGCGAGCCGTTCATGTTTTTCGAGGACGCCATATTCTGGATGGACACCTCGGACCGGGGGCGCAAGAGGCTCTACTCCTCGGTCATCTACAAACATACGGGGCTTGTTCAGACCACCGGCGGCGGCCGGACCTTCTACGAGGTGCTGGCGAACCTCGCCGTCGAGCGAGGCCCGGTTCGGGACCACTTTTCGTGGCTGCACACCAACGTGGGCGACTGTACGGTGTATTTCAACCTCAACAATCCCAACCATGAGATAGCCAAGATCACACCGGGCGGTATCGAGATACTCAAGAACGGCGGAAACGCCGACGGAGTGATCCTGGACAGCTCCCGCAAGCTGGAGCCCATCCGATTTCTGCCTGATGCCGACCCGGACGCGGCCGACCAATTGCTGAGCGAACTCATCCTCGGCAATATGACCTGTCCACCGGGCGACCGTTACCTGATCCTTTCCTGGCTGTCCTGTTTTTTGCTGATCGACTTCGCTGGGACACGACCGATGACACGCTTCGAAGGTCCGGCCGGCTCGGGCAAGACCACGGCCAGCAAATTGATATCGGCGCTGCTTTATGGCGAGCCCCAGCAGAAGAAGAGCACCGACGCGGCCAATTACACCGACGGTTCGCAGAATCCGCTCATCGTCCTCGACAACATTGAAGTCAAACAGATGACCGAGGACCTGACAACCTTCATCCTCACCAGCATCACCGGGATCGCCAAGGAAAAGCGCAAAAGCGGCACCGACACCGAGACTGTCATCGAGCGCACCAAGTGTTTGCTGAACACCACCGGTATCGAACCACTCGGAGGCGAATTGGCGGAGATACTCTCTCGATCCTTTATCATCCGCTTCGACCTGGACGAGCAGGCCAGTGACTGTTTTCTGGAGGCAAAGGTTCTGGCAGCCATTCGCGAACACCGGGATCTGATCATCTCGGCGCTGATGAAGCGAACGCAACAGGTTCTGGCCATGATCAACGCCGGGGGACAGGAGAAGGTCATGCGCCTTCTTCACAAGACTCTGGGTAATCACGGCAAACGCCGCTGCAACGACTATCTCAGCCTGATGTACTTGATGATGCTGGCCGGTGAACCCCAGGAAGAGATCGACCAGGCGCTTGAAACCATGCCCCGGCAGTTTCTCGACCGGATCGCTTCGCTCAACAGAATCAGCATGGAAACAGCCCGGGAATCAAATCCTATCGCCACGGTCCTGGCAGCGCTCTTCAAGGCTTACCGCCACGCGTTGGAGGCCGACCGGGAAAGTACCGCGCTCAATGTGGCAAAGACCAACAAAGCCGCCTTCCTTGAACGATATCAACTGGATTTTCTGGACGAGGAAACCATCAAGGATGCCCTGGCTCGCGACCTCTTCATCGCCATCAAAAGGCTGGCCAAGGATTTTGGCCTGTCCTTCCACATGAACTCCGTTCAACAATTCGCCCAACGGTTCTCGAACGACCTGGACACCATCCGGCAGGTCGGGTTCGATATTACGGTCAACCGGCCCAATCATTCCGTCCGGCGCACCGCCACCTACGACATCACCTACATCGCCTGATCACCTTTTCTTTCCCGGAACGATATTGCGAAGGGTACCCTTCGCATACCCTTATATACCTTCGCAGCTTTAACGTCCGTTATTTCAAACAGTTGCGCCGATTGTGCGAAGGTGCGAAGGGTTTCAGGGGTCCGCACCCTTCTGTCGAAAAAAAATATCACACGTCTTACCGGTCAGACATTCTCCGATCTACCCGTGTTTTTTTCTGTCCGCACGAGAGTAATACCTTCTACACCCTTCGCACCTTCACCTTCTATTTATCTTATCTATCTATCTTATCAATCACTTACAGCACTGCGAAGGTCCCTGCGAAGGTGTTTAGGACGGCAGGATACCTTCGCACCTTCGCAATCCGGCGGTATCGCGTTCGCTCCGGTATGTAACGGGAAGAACAGTAAATCCCAACTTCCGGAGATGCGCCTATGAGTTTGATGAAAACGATGATCGCTCACCTCGGCAAGGAGGATGAGTGCCCCGTTCAGAGCCCTGATCCGCCGGTCGAGGAAGTATCCGTTGTTCCAGAAGTCCTTTGCGTGGCTACCGATCTGGAGTCTCGACACCTCGAATACGAGGAAGGCGGAAATCGGGATATCGAATACGAAGGAAAAATCTATCGCCGTCTCGATCCCGAATATTTCGCCTGGCTTCGTTCCAGGATGGCGGCCGCCGGTAACGCTCATAAGGTCGGCAAACTATCGGACAACCGATGGAACCTCCTGCGGGAACGATTCAACCGGATACAAAAGTTGGCTATCGAGGAGTTCGGTGAAGACGCCCTGCAGGAGGCCATACGCGGCATGAATCCGAGGACCTACCAGGTTCCTGCCATACATCAAGAAAAAGACTGGATTTATCCCGCGGAAGAAGCCTGGAAGTGTAAGCAGCCGGTGACTTCTCGGGCTGTAGCCAAGGTTGACGCCATTCGCGATGAAGCCATGGCCTGCGGTTGGTCCGAAGCCCGGCTGTATCAGAACCAGGGACGGTTTCGGTTTCCCTGCGGCCAGGATTACGGACTGGTCTGCTTTGTCGATGAGGACCGGGAAATCGGAGCGGTTACAAAACAATCCATCGAGATCATCCATGGCGCTAACACGCCGCGTCCCAGCACGCTGCGGTTTCACAACCCGGACGTTTCGCAGCCATGGTTAAAGAAAGTGGAGACTGACAAATGAAAAGATACGCCAACGCGGGAAAGATTCTGCCCAAGGAACTGCTCGAGGATGTCCAGAAATATCACACCGGCGTGCTTTGGATTCCATGCCCAAGCCGGTTTTACAAGGAGCGCCGTCAACTCGTCATCGCCCTTCATGAACAGGGTGTCAATACCAAGGAGATCGCCCACCTGGCCGGCGTCACCACCCGACGGGTCAATCAAATCCTCGCCAACCGCAGAAGAGAGTCCGAGATCCGACAGGTTGAAACGGCTTCCGGTAAGTAATCGTGGGGACATCCGTGAGGCTGCGACAGGGGGCGAAATTCGCCTCCCGCCCCGAACCCCGAAGTGCCAAAACGAAAACGGCGGAGATCATGGCTGACGACAAGGCAGAAAACAAGATTGGAAAACAGGATGCGGGTCAGCTCGACCGCTGGCACCGTAACGCGGCATCCGAAGAGGAGGTGCGCAGTTCGGCTAAGGCACGCGTCGGCTCGGGAGCGCTTCCTGGTAACCAGAACAGCTTGCGCCACGGCATCTATGCCGACCGGTTCCTCTCACCCGAGGAGCGTCCGTTGTTCGAGACCATCATCGGCCAACTCTATCAGGACTTTGTGTTCAACAAGAGCTCTGACTTCATGCAGGTCGAATTGGTGGCCGTCTACTTTCTCAAGCTGGGCCGGGCCCAGGAATCCGGCGACTGGGACGCCGCGGAGAAGCTCGACCGCATGATCCGCTGTCATCTCAAGGACCTGAAGGCCACCAAGATCGCCCGCGAGGGTGAAGCCGCCAAGGGACCGGAAACCACTCCGGCCGAATGGGCCACCGCCCTGCTTGAAAAACTGGCCGAGTCACAAAAGAAACCAACCAAGAAGTCGGCTAAGAAAAAGAAAACGCAGAAATAATGTCGGATAACACCAGAGCCATCCAGAAAAGAGAGCGCCAGTCACGCGGATTTACGGCGCTTCAGTTTGCCGGAATGTCAGATAAGACGTGTTCTCTGACATTCCGAAAGCCGCAGAAACGGGAAACATCAGTCAATCATTTTTTCCCATCACCCATGATGCTGCGCAGTAATGATCCAATCATGATCCTGAATTGTGTTCAGGCGCGTCACTGTGAGCCTACTGTCACTCAATACTGTCATTGCCTTCTTGGAGCCTGGAACGAGAACGCGGTCCCGAAGGACCGCCGTATTCCCGGACCGGAAGACCGGTCACAGCCTTTCGATGGCGTCTTCGAGCACCCCGTCCACAAGGTGGGTGTAGATCTGAGTGGTAGACAGGTCGCGATGCCCGAGGGCGCGCTGGACAACCAGGATGTCGCCGGTTCGGCTGTAAAGGTGGGTGGCGAACGTGTGCCGCAGCGAATGCGGAGTAAGCTGCTTTTCGATCCCCGCGGCCTTGAGCCAGTGCTCAAGCCTTCGGGCAACCTGACGCTCACAAAGGCGTGTTCCGCGGTTAGAGAGGAACAGCGCCCGGCATTCCCAGTCACCCTGACGGCGGCGTTCTTTCAGGTAACCGCGTAGGAGGGATCGAAGTTTGGACTTCAAGAATTTCACCTGTGGAACATCACCCTTGGCGCGAACGTGCAAATGCTTGGCGTCAAGGTCAACGTCATCGATGTCCAGGTCGACAAGCTCCTGCAGCCTGATTCCTGTGCCGAGGAACAGCTCAATGACGGCCCGGTCCCGGATGGCCAATGTCGAAGACCGCCCGCGAAGTTCCTTGAGCAGTCTTCGCTTCTCAGCCTCAGTCAAAAAGGATGGTGGTGTGCGTGGAATCCTGTGCAGCGTCACCGACCTGGCTGGATTCTCCGAAGCTTGGCCTGTCTCCTCCAGCCACGTGAAGAAGGACCTGACCGCCGCTTTGAAGCGGTGGAGTGAAGCCGGTGAGCGAGGCGTGTCTGAAACAGTGCGCAAAACCGCCGGTGCCGTCAACGCCTCATCGATCATACCTGTCGTCACCCCATTGACAGCAATTCCCGGATGCCGGACCGAGAGCACCCCCGCGAAGCATTTCAGGTCTCGCATGTATGCATTGATTGTGTTCGGCGAGCGACCATCGGCGGCGAGCCTTCTGCCGAAGGCTTCCACCGCCTGCCCAAAAGGCTCAGGCCTGGGCAGGAGTTGGAGCGGAATGTTGGCTGTGTTCGTCATTTTTCTTGTCTCCTTTCTTTACGCTCCGGCCCATGGGGGTTCCCTTGGGCAGAGGCAGTTTATCGATGCGACCGGTCTCTTTAGCCCAGATAAGGAACATGCGCAGCACACGCTTGGTTTTATCCACCGTGGGCTTGGCCCGTTCCTTTCCGTTTTGCAGTTTCAGGAGCACATCGGATTTGAAGAATTTCCCAACGTGGGGAACGAGGATGCTGGTGAGCTTTCGCTCAGCACCGAAGAAGGCTTCGATCTGTTCGAAATCCTTTCCATAGGTGTAGATGGTCCGCTCCGTCTTGCCCTGGGTCCTCAGATGTTCAATGTAGGCCTTCGCGGCCTCGTGCAGTGTAGATTCCATCATAATAGTACCTCCTTTTTTGTTTGTGATGGTTTATCCAAGGAATTCATCGATCTGGCTAAGCAGCTCTTCAACATGGCCAAGGTCGCCAACGTGACCCCAATGAACGGATTCCCCGGCATGCCGTCTCAGCTTTCTCTGGATGCTGACCATCAGTTTTGTGATCTCTTCCTGTTTTTTTCGATATGCCTTCTGGGCGTCTTTATTGCTGGTTCTGCGGTGCATGGCTTGTCTCCGTTATTGTTTGTAAATTTCTATAACACATTGATTTACAACGTTATTGCACATCCACATACAGGCTTCGTGTGCGAAGGAAGTCAAGGCGTATTCACAGGTTACTTAAAGAATGTACAAGTATTTGCAGTGAGAGGACGGCATTCATGAAAAAGGAATTGGAGCTTATATTGCGGGCCATCGTAGTTGCGATTTTAGCAGCCTCCCTGGCCATATTAGTTGAAACGGTACCGTGGGCATTTTTTGTAGCGAGGTTGGCTTGATGGCGCGGATATCCGCCAAGGACCGTAAGCTGGCTCAGACTCTGGCCGACCCCGTGCTCTGGGGTCAGGCATACCTGGGCAATCGCGACGGCAGCCGAAGAACATACTGGCCGCACCAGGTGGAGGATCTGCTGTGCCCGGACAAGAACATCATCCACCTGGATGGACGTGACGTCGGCAAGAGTGTCTGCATCGGTACCGACGCGCTCCACTTCGCCTTTACCACCCGTGGAGGCCAAGGACTGATCGCCGCACCGCACCAGGGGCATCTCGACAGTATTGCCGAGGAGATCGAGTTCCAATTGGACACTAACCCGGATCTCATGGCCAGTATCGCTCTGAGCAAATACGGCAAACCCAAGATCCATCGCAAACCATACTTCCGGCTCGAATTCACCAACGGCACCATTCTCTATTTCCGCCCGGCCGGAGCATACGGCGACGCGTTTCGCTCACTTCACGTCGAACGTGTCTGGGTGGATGAAGGGGCCTGGCTCACAGAGCGGGCGTGGAAGGCGCTGCGTCAGTGTTTGAAATCCGGAGGTAAGCTGCGAATCTATTCCACACCGAACGGGATGCGGAACAGCACATACTATCGCCTGACCACCTCAACGCAGTTCAAGGTGTTTCGATGGCCCTCCTGGCTCAACCCGATATGGTCTGAGGAACGCGAAGCGGAGCTGTTGGAGTTTTACGGCGGCCGGGACAGCGCCGGGTGGCAGCATGAAGTGGCCGGCGAACACGGCAAGCCGTCGTATGGGGCCTTCAATATTGAATATCTGAATTTCTGCCGCCAGGAACTTCTGGAATATCAGAAAGTGATTATCACGGGCGAAGAGCTGAGTGGTTGCGATACCGAAGAAGAATCGCACGATCGGCTGGAGGCGCTACTCAATCTTGTACCCCAGACAGGCGTGTTCTGGATCGGCGGCGATCTTGGTTACACCAACGATCCGACCGAACTCGTCGTGTTCCAGGAGCTGGAACTGGGCGAGCGCCGAATCATTAAACTCGTCCTACGCGTTCATATGAAACACGTGGCTTACCCGCACATCGCCCAGACCATCGCGCTGCTGGACCGATACTACACCGCCACCGGCATCGGGGTGGACAACGGCGGCAACGGTCTGGCCGTGGTGCAGGAGCTTCACACACTGGACAAATACAAAGATCTCCAACTGGAGGGTAGATTGCGCGGCTACGATTTCGGAGGGATGACGACCCTGGCCGTGCGGGATGGGAAAGAGGTAAGAAAGCGCACCAAGGAGTTCATGACCAGCCTCATCAACGGAGCGCTCCAGCGTCGGCGAATTGTCTTTCCGGCGGAGGACCTGGAATTGGAGGATCAATTCACCACCCACACCTACACGCTGCGTGATGGCCGGGTTATCTATTCCAAAGGCAACGACCACATTATCGATGCCGTCCGCTGTGCTCTGCTGGCCCGGGAACAGGCCAATCTCGATCAGATCGGAGAGGAGACCGTTTCCCTGATACCTATCCTGACAGACCCGGTGTTTATCTGAACCGACATCACATACCCGCCCAACCGACGTTTCTTCCCCGCCTCCGGTAGATAACCCCAGGACGAGCTTCATCTCGCCACACGGCGCAGATGTCGCACCCGCAGGCCAAGAATACGCGAGGATACTGGTGGAGAGACAAAACGAGCGCACAACTTCAGATGAAATCGCCACTACCGCCGATGGCAACGGTCCCACTACCAATTCATCAACCGATGGATTGGTAATCGCACCTCTGGCTACGGCGGCGGCCCTGGACCCTTCGGTCTTCAGCAAGGTAAACGCAACTGAGGCCATACCCGCAACCTGGGAGGAACGGGCGCGCAAGGCTTGGGAGTATTACATCGAAGAGCCGCTGGTTAAAAACTGCGTCAACTCCTGGCGTACCTTCGCTGTAGGCGATGAAATCAAAATTACCAGCGACGATGAGAATGTGAAGAACGATGCCGCTTCCCTGGCCGACCGGCTGAACATCTCCGCATTCGTCAAGGACATGATTCTCCAACTGTTGGTCAAAGGCGACGCCGTCGGGTTCAAGCGCTACACCAAAAACGGTAAGGATCTGGAAGAGGTCATATGCGTCAATCCGGTTTCCGTGAAGGTCAAGTATGCCCAGGGACAGATGATGGAGGCCCGCCAGTTTCCTGACGATAATCCCGGAATCGGTGAAGGTCTGGAACTGCCGGTCGATCAGGTACTCCACCTCAAATGGGACGCGCCTTCATTTTCCCCACGGGGCAACTCGCTGGTCCTGCCCGCCTTCCAGTCCATTGAATTGTTGCGTGACTACCGCCGGGCTGAACAAGCCATCGCCAAGCGTTGGGCCACACCATTCCGCCTGCTCAAGGTCGGCGGCGCTTTCGGCCAAAAGATGGTCATGCCCGATCAGAAGATGCTGGAACAAGTCCGCAACATGGTCAACAAGATGGACCTCAAAAGCGGGTTGGTCGTGCCTTTTTATGTCACGGTCGAAACTCACGGCACCGAGGGGCAGGTCCTCAACGTTGAAGACAAGGTCAAGGAGGTAAAGGAAGATATTATCGTGGCCCTGGGGCTCTCGCGTTCCCTGGTCACCGGTGACGGTCCGAATTTCGCCACCGCCTCGGTGAGTCTCCAAAAGATGCTCGTGATGATCCGGGAGATCAAACAGGCCGCACGGAACATTCTTGCCTGGATTTTCGACGACTGGGCGGAGCTTAAAGGTTACGAAGACAAGACACTCCAGTTCCTGTTCAACGACCTCGATCTCTCGGACGCGGTGGATGTCAAGCGTCTGCTCATCGAGCTCTACGACCGCAAACTGATCAGCCGCTCCAGCCTCCAACTAAAGATGGACCTCGATCCGGATATCGAATCGGCCAACCGTGAAAACGAGAAACGCTCGGTGGACCTGCTGGATGAAAAACAGGTCAAGCCCATCGCCGACATGGTCTTGGCGGGAATCATGGGTGTTGAGACCGCACAAGAGATGCTCGGTCTCGACCCGGCAAAGAATCCCACCGGAAGCCGGACGGAGGCGTCTTGGGCTGGTCCTTTCGCCCGGGGTGATAGAGGGGATGCCGTCTGTGACGACTGCGCGCATTTCGATGACGAACGCAACCACTGCCGTGTCCAGCGAAACGAAACCACCTTCGACACCCCGGTGTGCCGCTTCTTCGACTCCAAGACCGTTCCTTCGGAAATCCCATCCGATCAGGAAGGTGAAGTGCCAGAGCAGACGACGGCTTGCCGGGAGTGCGAGAAATGATTGGTGCGCTCGCAGCGAAGAAACCTGTTTCCCAGGCCGAGGCCATCCGCCGGGCCACAGAGAAAAGCGTGCGAGCAAGGAATCTGTACACGGAGCAGACGGTCGCCGAATTAACCGCCATGCTCACCGACGCCGAAGACGAGGTGCGTCGGGCCATTCTCAGATATAAAAGCCTCGGCTCACTTCCCGACAACAAGCTGTCCGCTGTCGAAGGACTCAAGAAGCTCCAGGCCGATATCCGTGAAACCACATCCCGGCTTCACCAGGACCAGACTTTACTTTTCCGAAAGACGGCGAAGGCTTCCTTCCGCCAGGGCATCTACCGCGGCATCGATGAATTCGCTGTAGCCCAGTTGCCGTTTTACCGTGACTTGACTCCCAATGGCATCGACAAGCTCGCCACCCGCGTCTTCACCCTTGTCAACACCGACGCTCTCGATTTCATGACCAACTACAACATGGTGCTTGCCGGAGACGTCCACCGCGAATTGGCTGACGGTATCAAACGGACCGTGATGAACGGTATCGCCACCGGCAAAGGTGTCGAAGACATCGCCCGCGATCTCGGACGTGTTGTGAAGGACCCGGAATCCTTCCGCCACGCGGGTTCCAAAGTGTTCACCAAGGCTCAGTACCGTATGGAGGTAATCGCACGCACTGAGGTGCTGAGGGCCCATAACCAGGGGCGGATCAAATTCCACGACCAGGTCGGTGTTCGCAAGCTCGAATGGATGACCATGGAGGATGAGCGGGTCTGCCCGATCTGTGGCCCGCTGGACGGAAAGGTTTTCGATACAGGCAGGTTTCCCCGTCAGCCCGCCCATCCCAACTGTCGCTGCACCAGCGTGGTGGCTTGGCCGCTGGTGATTTGCGGTGGTGAGTTGGGCGCGAAGGCTGCGGCTGAACCTGATGCATGCATCCTCCCTCCCCAGGCCATCGAAAAACAAGCAAAGGCGAAGTCCAAGGAGGACACCAAGCTAAAGGCCGCCTTCGAGAGCGGGAAGGTCGCGGACCTGAAAACCCTCACCGTGAAGCAGCTCCAGACCCTATCGAAGCAAAACGGCGTCTCCATCGCCCGCACCAAGGCCGACTTCATCAAACTGCTCGACCAGGTCGAGCCGGGCTTCGACCATTCGGATCTCACCGGAGCCGTACTGAAGGCGAAGCTAAAAGAACACAAAATCGGCCTGCTGCGAACCAAGGATGACCTGGTTAAACTCCTGGCCAAGAAGCAAAGGGCACTGAAAAAGGCGCAGATTGTATCCGAGCGCTTGAAAAAAGGTGAAGGACTTCATGTACTGACTATGGACGAACTGCAGGAGGTTGCCCGGACAAAGGGCGTTTCAATCTACATGATAAGACAGGACGTGATCGACTTGCTCGATAAGCTGGAACCAGAAGTGGACCATTCTGGACTCAAAGGCAAGTCCCTGATTGAAGCCCAGCAAAGATATCACATCGCCACGACCAAGAATAAGCAGCAACTTATCAAGGCGATTGAAAAAGCGGCAAGAGAGGAAGCCGCTCAAACGGTTACCAGAGAAGCTCTGAAAACGATTAAGATTCCCAAAGGAACCGCGTGATCCATTTATACGACTGAGATTCGCGCTCCTCATCCCATCCCGGCCATCTTCCCGACACTTTTCGACGGCCTCCGGTAGGTATCCAGCGACAGGGCTTTCTTGCACCCGCTCCGCGGGGCGGAGAGCTGAAGATTGTCGCGACATGACCGGAGATACGAATGGAGCTTTTTGCCACCGACCGTGACCGACTGGCGTTTCTGCTTGAGACTGATGCCGCTCTTGATCTGGACTTCGAAACCCTTGAAGCCCAGGCCAAGGAGGCTGTCACAGATGAGGCGTCACCGGCCAAACGGCCAAAATACATCACCAATTACATCGGCTCGAAGCAAAAGCTGGTCGACTGGATCTGGAAACACACGCCGGAAGGTGTGGGCTCCATTCTGGACGCGTTTTCAGGTTCGGCTGTCGTGGCTTATATGTACAAGACCAAGGGATTGCGTGTCCTGGCCAACGACCGGCTTCGTTACTGTTATCACGCGGCTCGGGCCATCGTTGAAAACCGCAATGTCCGTCTCACCGACGAGGAACTGGAAGCGCTCCTGGCCGGCAACGCCAAGGCGGGTTCCTTTATCCGCAACAATTTCAAAGGGATATTCTTCGCCAAGGGCGTCCACGGACTGATCGACACCATCCGGGCCAATATAGACAAATTATCCGGGTTCAAGAAGGACATCGCCTTATTCGCCCTGGGCAAGACCTGCATGTCGGGCAAGGGCGGATTCGGCCATTTTTCCTCCTCAACCCGCTACGGAAAACGCGAAGACACTCCGGAAGAGTTCAAGGAGCGGTTCCGCAAGAATGTGGTCCGCATCAACGCGCTTGTTTTCGACAACGGCAAAGAGTGCAAGGCCTACCGGAAGGACGTGAACGGGCTGTTGTCCGAGGTGCGTGTGGACCTGGCCTACTTCGATCCACCGTATGCCACCGAGTTCTCGACCACCAATTACGAGAAGTCCTACCACTTTGTGGAAGGGCTGATGACGTATTGGGACGGTTTGACCCTGGTCGAGGGTTCAAAGACCAAGCACTACAAGACGGACCATCAAACCGTTTCCCGAACCAACGCCAAGGAGTTCTTCGAGACTTTCCTCGGCAACGCCCAGCACATCCCAAACTGGCTGATTTCGTACCGAGACCACGCGTATCCCAATGAGCGGGAGATGCGGGGAATCATAACAACTTACGGTTTCGAGCCGGCGATGCGTTCCCGCGATCACCATTATTCCATCACCTCGCGGCACGGGGACGCTTCCCACGCCAAAGAGCGGCTTTTTATCTGTAAACACAGTAAAGGTCGGTCCGCAAAAGCGGATGCCGCTGCTGAAAACATCAAAACACAGGCGGTCTGGGAAGAGACCGAAAACGAGATCCGCTACCATGCCAAGGACCCGAAGCAATTCGAGCCCGACAGTTTTCGGCATAAGACGCTCGAGGGCGTCGACGGAGTCTCCATCATAATCGGCAGATTCAAAAAGGAATTCGTTCCCGAAGACGATAATCCCCGCTCAATGGTGCTCCAGGCCTACCGGTTTGTTCGTAAAACCGAGCGCAACCCGGACGGTTGGACGATTGAGAAAGCCAAGGAGTGGATCAAGAAACACGAAGCCTCCACGGCGACCGAGGCTGCTCTGCGCGTGGAAGAAAATATCTGCGCTTTGGCCGATGCGCCACTCGGTGATTCCTTGGACCTGCTGTCTTGCCAGGCGGGCAAGGCGGACACCGTCCGAGTCACCGGTTTTATGGGCAGCAAATACCTGATGCTCGGCTGGATTGAAAGCCAGCTCCCCAAGAACGCTGAGAGTTTTCTCGACGCCTTTTCCGGCGGAGCGAACGTGGCTTACCACTTCAAACGCAAGGGAATGAAGGTTATTGCTAACGACCTGTTGCGGTTCCCTTATCACCTTGCCAAGGCGGTGGTCGAAAATTCCCGCGAGAAGCTGACTGACGAGGATGTGGAGAGGTTACTCGCCCCCAACCCGGACGCCGGCACCTTCATCGTCGATCAATTCTACGGCTATTACTACACCAAGCCGGTGCTCCGTTGGCTCGACCAGGTGTGGGCCAATATCCAGAAGCTTCACGGATATAAGAAAGACCTGGCTCTCGCCGCGCTCGGGAGTACCGTCAAGGCTAAGAGCGCCTTCGGGCAGTTTTCCCGCTCGAAGATGCATCGCAAAGCCGACCTGGAATCCGAGGCGAGCCTGGAACAGTCCCAGCTTTCCAATCCTCCGCTGTCGAAATTTATCGAGTCATTCAAGCGTACCGTCCGCCAGCTCAACAATCTAGTGTTTGACAACGGCAAAGAGTGTAAGGCGTTCAACCTGGACGCGACCGAAGCGGTCCGGCGCTATGGTTCGGATGTCCTGTATCTCGATCCGCCGTACGTGACCGAATTCGGCAGCAACGATTACGAGGATTCCCTTCATTTCATCGAAGGTTTGATGACCCGCTGGGCGGACAAGAAAATTCATTCCAACCCCCGCAAGAATTTCCCGTCCCGCACCAGGTACACCAAGGAATCCATCCGGTCCATGATGGAGACGCTGGCCGCAGACGCCCGTGGCAAGTATGGAACGGTCCTTTTGTCATACCGCGACAGAGCATTTCCTCGTGAAGCGGAAATCCGAGAGATTCTATCCGAGCACTACGGCCTGGTTCGCGTGCGCGGTATGGAGGTGGATTACAACATCGCCAAGGACATCGGCCGGGAAGGAAAACATGCCCGGGAGCTGCTGTTCGTCTCAACTAAACCACGCAGCACATCTCGTTCGTCTGGTTCATCCTCCGCCGCGGCCTGCCACACCTCCTTTCCGGTGGAGATCGATGCGCCTGTGCCGACGGTCCTCAGCGCGGAAGCGCTGGATGTGGTGAAGGAAACCGGTGATCCGCAGTTTACCTTTGTTCTCTGTCGCGCCGGGACCAACAAGAACGGTGACCATTTCACCTCTGATGAACTGGCGGCCCGTTACACCACAGCCGTCAACAAGAAGATCGATCTCAAACATTCCCAGGAATTCACGGACATCGTCGGCGGCATCGTGTCGGCCGACTTCATCGAAGACGAAAACGGCGGGCGAATCGAGTGTGCCGGTGAACTCTTTATCTCGGACAGCCCGCATTCCCAACTGGCCTACAAGCTGATCCGGAAGGGAATCATCACCCAGGTCTCGATGGAATGCGATTACGAAGAGGGTGAGTGCTCCATTTGCGGCAAGCGGGTGCAGTCGAAAAACGACTACTGCATTCACCTGCGCAAACACAAAGGCGGCGCATTCCAGGGAAAGCCCGTCTTTGAGATTCTTCACGGTGTGACATTCACCGGCCTCGGCCTTCTTGACCGCAAGGGCGCTGATGAAAACGCACGTATCACCCAGGTCGCCTCTGAACGGGGCGAGGTTTCCGAAACTCTTAACGAAGGAGGTCCGACGATGGACGAGAAACAAAAAGCGAAAGACGAGGCGGCTGAAGCCGCCAAGAAGACCGAAGACGGCGGTGGTGGCACCACTGATGATAAGGCTCGACTCAAGGAGCTGGAAAAGGAGAACAAGGAGCTCAAACAACAGGTGCTCACCCTGCAAAAGCAGGTGGAAGAAATGGAAGCGGAGCAAAAAGCCGCGGCCAACCGTGCAAGAGCCCAAAAGCTCCTGAGCAAAGTGGAAAAGCACGGCATCACCTTTGATAGCGATGAAGACCGTACGAACGAGTTAACCCGGCTGGCCGGGCTTTCCGACGATGCCTTCAGCGCTACCGAGGACGCCTTTGATCGGATGATCAAGGCGGACGCCGAGAAGGCCAAAGACGGCGGGAATAAACCCGAAAACAACGCCGGGAAAAAGCAGGCGAAAGCGGATGACGAGAGAGACGATCCTCGGATGCGCAGCGACGCGGGCGTGCGACCCAGGGACGTGGACGACGGGAAGAAAAGCCTCGAAGACAAGCTCAAGACCGGCTTCATGGCCGCTTATAACCAACGCGTGGGTCTGATGACCGGCGAACCGGTTCAAACCAATTAATAAGGAGGATAGACCATGCCTTACATCAACCCAAACCATCGCGGCCTCGCTTACGGCGACGGCTACATGCAGGGGGACGGCCAACTCGGTCAGGTGGTGAGGATCGTCGGCGACGATCTGTTCGCCGTGAACACCGATCCGACCATCAAGTCCTTCGGCATTCTGATCAAAGACTACAAGAACGGAGAGATGCCCGGCATTTACTGCATGGGCGGCGTGTACGAGACCGACGCTTTCGAGGGCACCGTCAATCCGGGCGACGACCTGAAGGTTTCGGCCACCGGCGTCCTCACCTCGGGTATTCAATCCGGTGAAGAGGTTATCGCGCGGGCCGTCTCCGTCTCCGGCGGAACGCTGAAGTTCCGGCTTGTCATCTAATTACAGGAGGAGACCTAAAATGGAGAAGACTCAAGTGAACGTACACAGCCAGGAATATATGGAGACCATGGCCCGCCTCATGTCCGAGGCGCTGGAGTCTCCGGAAGGGATGCGGGCTCTGGCCGCCGCCATTGCCGCTCCCATTGAACAGGAGATCAAACGCAAGGAGATTTCATCTCTCCTGCTCACCCGTCATACCCTGCCGAAGGGAGAACGGCCGCTGTACCAGAAAAAGCCGAAAGTTAAGGCCTACTGGATCAGCAACGAGGGCGAGGCCCAAGAGCAGGAGCTGGGAAAGGATGAAGTGGAGTTCCCAACCCACCGCATCCACTCCGCGCCAATGGTCGATGTTTCGGTGCTCAAGAACGGCAACATCGGTACCCTGATGGATATCCAGACATCCGCTGCCGATGAAATCCGCAAAGAGATCGATAAACGGAGCATTACCGTGATCTCGTCCGCGGTTCCGGCGGCCAACACGGTGGAAGTGACCGGCACGAGCCTCACCGAGGAGGCGCTCAACGAGGCGATCTCCATTATCGAGGACATGGAGATGTCGGTGAAGTACATCGTCATGCGAGGCCGGCGGTTCAACGACCTTCGCAGTTGGAACCTCGACCCCCAGACCAAGGCCGAGCTGCGCGCCAAGGGTGTCATCAAGAACTACGGCACCGGCGGTATCCTGCTCACTGCGGCCCAGTCCCTGGACGAGGTTCTCCTTATTCCTGATGAGGAAGTCGGCAAGATGCCGGTGCGCGAAAACATCAAGACCGAGGCTATTGAGCAGAAGACCCGTTTCAAGACCGGTTGGCTGGTATGGTCCGAGCTGGGCCAAGGCATCACGCGTCCGGATATCATGGCAAAAATCAAGGTTCTCGGCTAATGGAGGGGCCTTATTATGTTCAAAGTTAAAAACGTCCGACCGGGAATCCTGGTCATCGCCGATGCTGGACTTCGACTTGAGCCGGGGCGTGTAAAAGAAGTCGAGGAGCTGACACCCCACATGGAACGAGCGATCTCAGCCGGCCTGCTCGCCAGGCCGGAAAAAGATGAAGATCCGCCCACGGACACGAATATCAAACCCAAGGAAGAAACAGACGGTGAGACGGACCTTGACTGGTCAAAACTCCCGGCGGCCGAGGCTATCTCCAAGGTCGGTGGTGAAAACGACACCGCCAGGCTCAAATCCCATCTCGCCAATGAAAAACGACGCACGGTTATCGATGCGCTGAAGAAGCGCTTGGTGGAGGTGGAAGGTGGCGATAGCTGACCTCGTTCTCACGCTTCGCATCGATCTGGCCGATCCTGAAAGCGCTCTTTTCGCGGATGATGTACTTCAGCGGTGCATCCATAAAGGCGTCTACCGCCTGGCCCGTGATCTGGAGATATCGCTATCCGTTGTAGGTGACGAGGTCGTACCGGACCCCGAAGGCGAAACGCGCGAGCTGCTTCTGCTGCTCGGGCAGATACACGCCTGCCAGGTCATGCGTGCGACCACAGCGAACACCTTTTCGTTTTCCAGCGGCGACAAACGGGTCGACAAGACCAAGCAGCCCGAGCATTGGGCGAAACTCGAGGAGGACCTCAAGGCTCTTTACAAGCAACGCCTGAGCGAAATCAAGCCGGGGGCCGCGGCGAGCCCCGAGGACTACATCATTTCGCCTTCTGATATGAAACCGGTCATTTACGAGCAGGGAGGCGACTTGTGAATCTGCTGACCGATAACGAAAAGATCTCGGCGGCGGAAGATGTACAGGACTTGATTCTGGCCTCTGGACAAGAGGCGGTACTGCTTCGAAGTCAACCCGGTGAACGGCTTTACGGTTCGGATGACGCGACATACGAAGAAGTCGGACCGTTCCCTCTGGAGTTTGTGGAGACACCACCGGAAGACCTGAGCAATAAAATCGACGCCGTCGCCTGCGTTTTGCCGGACATGGATATCCGGCAGGAAGACCACATCCGAAGTGAAGCGGATGAGTTTCGTGTTCAGACCATTGAGGATGAGCGTTTGTTCGGCGTGGTGACCCACAAGGTTCTCAAATTGGTTCGTCTCCATGGGAGTTAAGCGATTCGGAGACTGGGACAAGGCCCGGGCGAAATTGGCCAATGCCCCCGGTGCCCGACTGGCCCTGGCGCTTCGTCAAGCGACCATCAAGAACGCCATCCTGCTTGTTCGGGAGATCAAACGCGGCATCCGCAGCCAGGCTCCCGGCGGAAAACCATTCGCCAAACTCGCCGAAAGCACTATCAAACGCAAGGGCTCCAGCAAAGCCCTGATCGATACCGGATTCCTGGTCAACGCCATCACCCAAAAGATCATGGCCGACCGTGCCTTTGTCGGACTTCTGCGAGGCACCGTCAACAAGGACGGTGAGGACATGGTCAATATCGGAGCGGTAATGGAATACGGAGCTACTATCCAACATCCCAATGGAGCGGTGATTGTGATCCCGCCCAGACCGTTTCTCCATCCCACCATGCAGAAATACCGCAAGCGGATTATCGAAAATTACCGGCAGGCCATTCACTCTGTTCTCTGACGACTCCGACACTTCCGCACAGGTTCCGGTAGGTAACAGCCAGAAGAAACCGGATAACCGGAGGTGCATCGTTGGAAACCGTTCGAACAGTTGTTGAAAGCTTTATTCGCCTGACAAAGGCCGAGATCGACCCCGATGCGGTACTCGTGGCCGCGGACGATGTGTTCGAAGTACCCAATGTCCCGAGCCTGATCCTGCAGGGACCAACGCTGATCGAAAACGGCGACCGCCGAACCCAGGCCCGCATGGTGGAAAAAGATGTCCCAAACCTGAGCTATGAAGAATGCCGCTATCCGCGTCTTTACCACCTCGACTTCGATGTCGTCGTCACCGCCGCGCATGAAGGCGAGCTGCTTGATCTCCAGGAAAAAGTCGCCCGTTTTTATCAGCGCCATCCGGTTTTGACCGTGGAGGACCGCGGATCGCTCAATCTCACTGAACTCACCGCCCTGGGCGGTTTGCGCAGAGTGAATCTTTCAGATCTTCGCCAGAGTTCCGGTCGCTGCCGTATCGAAGATTGCCCCGTGTATGACGGGGCTGTTGAAGTCGGTCCGCTCATCAAGGACCGCAAGTTCGAATTCCGTGACGGTGTCGAAGAGGACCGTCTCTACACACCATAAACGAGGAGAAACCAAAATGATTGAAATCAAGAATCTACTTTTCCAACCGCTCACGTTTCACCTCGCGGGCGATGGACAAGGACTGCATCTGAACCCGCGTGAACGCAAATCAATAGGCAATGAACAGCTGTCACCTGAAATCGAAGCCGCGGCAAAGCGGGGGCTGATTTTATTGACCGAGACGGCAAAACCGCCGGAAGCCTCAGCGAAAACAGGCAAGTCTCCCGCGAAAAAGACCAAGACAAAACCAAAGGGCGATGGAACCCCAACGTCCCGGCGCACGAAACGGAGGTAAATCATGGCCACCTATCTTTCCCCGGGCGTTTACACGCGCGAGATCGATTTCAGTTATTACGTCAAACAGATTTCCACATCATCCTGCGGCATGGTGGGTGTGGCCGAACGAGGCCCGATCAACAAGCCCGTGCTGGTCACCAGTTGGGAACAGTTCATCAACAAGTTCGGCTCCTACCTGCAGGCCGGTTATCTGGCCTACGCCGCAAGGGCCTTCTTCGATAACGGCGGCTCGGTTCTCTATGTGAATCGGATCGCCCACCTGACAGATCCCACCGACAAGAGCAGCCTCACCGCCGTGAAATCATCGGTGACGCTGAAGGACCGGCGAGCTGTAGCCGCGATGCTGGAAACCGGCACCGCCGGGACGGATCGCATCACCTGGCTTGCGCGTCAGGCTGGTGTCGATGGAAACGGTATCTCTATAGAGCTCGTCGCTTCGGGAACCGACACACAACTTTCCGTGGATGTTACAGGTCAGGCAATCACCGTCAATCTGGCCACGGACAGCGCCGGCGATCCGGCCGCCACCGCGGACCAGGTCGCCCAGGCAATTGCCGCGAAGCCGGAGGCGGACGCCCTGGTTCAAGCAACCACAGAGGATACGGGCATCGTACAATCGGCAGCGTCCGCGAACCTTGCAGGCGGACAGGACGCCCAGGACACCCTCCGCATGCTCGCGGTTAACGAAGGCGTCTGGGGTGATCGTCTCAGCGTTCAAATTGAGGACGGCACGCTTGATCCTGCCACGGGATTCAATCTCGTCGTCCGATTTAAAGACGAGGTCGTCGAAGTTTTCAAAGACCTGTCCATGGATGAATCGGCGTCGAATCATGTGGAGCTGGCGATCAACGAGCGCTCCGAGTTTATCAGCGTCGAGGATCTCGGCCCCCTGTCCGGCACACCGGATGATCGGCCTGCGAAGGGCGGATTCAGTTTATTCGGCGGCGACGACGGGCTGGTCGATTTGAATGACATCGATTACATCGGAGACCCCTCGCAGCACACCGGATTCTACGCTTTTGACGAGATCGACGCCCTGAACATGCTTATGGCTCCCGGCGTAACCACTGCCAACGTGATTCATGCCGGAATCACCTATGCCGAAAACCGCAAAGACCTGATGCTCGTCGCTGAAGCGCCCATCCATCTTGAACCACTTGAAACAGTCAATTTCCGCAAAGGCCAGGGCATGTATTCGCACGCGGCGTTCAACTCGTCCTATGCGGCCCTCTACTACCCATGGCTTGAGATCAGCGACCCGGTTACCGGCAAGAAAAAGCTGATTCCACCCTCCGGGGCCGTGGCCGGATGTTACGCGCGAAGCGACCAGAAAACCTATGTCTGGTATGCCCCCGCCGGCATCGACCGCGGACGAATCTTCAACGCCCTGTCGCTCGGTTACAAGGCCAGCCGGGGTGAAAGGGACGTGATCTACCCCGAGGGTGTCAACGTGATTGCATCTTTCCCCGACACCGGAATCAACATCTGGGGACAGAAGACCTTGCAGAGTCAACCCTCCGCTCTGGACCGCGTAAACGTCCGGCGGCTGATGATGTATATCGAGGAGGCCATCGCCGAATCCTCTCGTTTCGTGGTCTTCGAACCCAACAATCCGCAGACATGGCGGGCCCTGATCCGGCTGATCAATCCCTTTCTACAGGACATCAAGGACAAGGGCGGGTTCTATGACTTTGCGGTCCAGTGCGACGAGGAAACCAACACCCCGGCGGTCATCGACCGCAACGAGCTGGTGGCCCGCATCTTCGTCAAGCCCACGAAGACGGCTGAATTCATCGAACTCAATTTCGTGCTCACCGCCACCGGGGCCGACTTCAAAGAAATCTTCAAGACAGCGTAAGGAGGTAGCCCATGCGTAGCGGAAATATGCCCAAGAGCCTGTATCAGAACTGGCAGTTCGCCATCGAGGTCAACGGTTTCGATGTGGCGCTCTTCAAGAAAGGCCAGGAGCCCAAGACCGAATTCGAGGAAGTGGCTTTTGCACCGGCCGGTTCAATGTTCGACCAGAAGGTCGCCGGGCGGGTGAAGTTCGAGGACATCACCCTTGAAAAAGGCATCCTGCAGGATGGTTCCGACGAGGCCGCGCGGGAATGGACCAAGAAACAGGTGGATGTCAACGCTGTTGTGGGCGGATTGCCCAACGACTATATGCGCGACATCGACATCGTCCGTTACGACCGCGCCGGGAACGAAACCCGGCGGTGGACCCTGCACGGAGCGTGGGTCAAGGTCCTGGAATACGACGAACTCGAGGGCGCGAACACGGACAACACCATCGAAAAACTCACCATCAGTTACCAGTACTGGACCTGATTCAAGGAGATAAGCCATGCACATATTTGAACTGCCAAGCGGAACTGAAGTCGAGCTCAGAGAAATGACCGGAGCCGAGGAGGAACTGCTTACCAATCAAAGGCTCATCAGGAACGGTGACGCTGTAAACCAAGTGCTCAGGAACTGTACCGTCCGGCTGGGAGAGATCGAGGAGCCGTCTATGAAAGACGTGCTCGACCTTCTGTCCGGAGACCGTCTGTTTATCCTGGTCAAGCTGCGGCAGATATCTCTCGGGGATGAGGCGGAGCTGGAACTGCTCTGTCCCAATACAGCCTGTCGTGCCGCGAACATCGTGACTGTCAACATGGATGATCTGGAGGTTACACCTTACGGTGAAGAACGGGAGTTCACCTTTGACCTGCCCGGTTCGAAACGCAAGGTGCGATTCGGTTATCTGGACGGACAAAAGGAAAAAAGACTGGCCGCGCTCAAAGAACCGTCCATCTCTTCGGCCATGCTGATCCGTCTCATCGACATCGATGGCGCGGCCCCGAGCAAGAAGCTGATGAACGATATGTCCCTGCGCGACCGCAGCGCCCTGCGGCAGGAAATGCTGCGGGTTGACGCAGGCGTCGATACCACCGTGGAGACCGAGTGCGAGACCTGCGGTATCCGTATCCGCACGCGTCTGGAGGCTGAACCGGGTTTTTTGTTCCCCGGAGTTCGCTTGTAAGAGACATCTTCTTTCTCGCTTACGGCGGGCTCCATTGGAGTTATTCGGAAACACGGGCGCTGCCGCTTCGGGTCCGCCACGAATTCGTGGAAGCCATGGAGCGGCAGCTTGCTTTTGAACGTGAGGAACTGGAGCGCAATCGCACATGAACGAAGATCTTGGACTCGGTGTCGTTGTTTCGATGAAGGACGGGTTTTCGCAGAACGCGGCCCGGGTCCAGACGTCCATGCAGTCCTTGGACGCCACAGTCGCCGCTTCCAGCGAGCGTATGACGCGCAACCTCGACCGTATCCAGAAAGGCACCATGATGATCGGCGCGGGTCTGGCGCTCATGGCCTTGCCGGTCGGTCTCGTAGCATCCACGGCAGCCACCCAGAAAGCACTCGGTGAACTGTCCTCCCTCGGAGTCAAGGATCTGCGGGCTATTGAAGACGCCGCGGAATCCTTCACCAACACCTGGTCCGGATCGACCAAGGCCGAATTCATCACCGCCGCTTATGACGTCCGCTCCGCTTTATCCGGGTTGACCGACGAAGCGGTCGGATCGTTCACCGCCATGGCCGCCCTTACCGGCAAAGCCACCAAGGCGACCACCGAAGAGATGGTCGGCACCTTCACCACGGCCTACGGCATTTTCAAGCCCATCATGCAGGATATGTCGGACGCGCAGTGGGCGAAGACCTTCGCCGGAGCCATGGCCCAGACGGTCGCTTCCTTCAAGACCAATGGCCGCCAGATGGCCGACGCCATCAAGAACATCGGCGCGGTGGCCGCCTCTTCCAATGTCCCATTGCAGGAACAACTCGCCATACTCGGGCAACTCCAGACCACCATGCCCGGCTCGGAAGCCGGAACCTTGTACAAGGCATTCATCATGAAAGCCGCCGAGGCCGGCGAGAAGCTCGGGCTTTCGTTTATCGATTCCACGGGACGATTGAAAGGGATTATCCCCATCCTCCAGGAGATCAAAGGGCGTTTCCCCGACCTGTCCCAGGCCGCGGCCCAGGTGGAGATCAAGAAAGCCTTTGGTTCCGACGAAGCCGTCAAGTTCCTTTTACAGATGTCCCAGGGCGTAGGGGCGCTGGAGACCAATATTCAGTCCGTCGCGCGGGCCATGAAGACCGGCACCGCCGTCACCGAAGAGATGGCCCAGGCGATGAACATGGACATCGGCAGCCAGTTCAAGCTCCTGTGGCAGCAGATCAGTAACCTGTCTGAAATCCTCGGCCGCACACTGCTCCCGGTGGTCACACCGATTATTCAGGGCATTTCCAAAGCCGTGCTCTTCTTTCAGAAACTGGCCAAGTCCATGCCGGGATTGACCAGGGTTGTTCTCACCCTGTCCATGGCCCTTGGTGCGGTGCTCGTGGTTGTGGGCGGCGTGATCGCCGCCGCGGGGACCATCGGTTTGATGCTTCCCGCCATCAAGGCCGGTCTCGCGGCCATGGGAGCGGCTGTGGCCGGTGTCGGGTCGGTGTTCGCTACCTATTTTCTGCCGGTTGTGGCCATCATCGGAGGCGTGGTGCTGGCCGTCTATTTGCTCAAACGGGCGTGGGAGACCAACTTCGGCGGCATCCGCGACACGATTTTTGGAGCGTGGGAAAAGGTAAAACTCGTCGTGGGCGGTATCCGTGAGCTGATCTCTTCCCTGAGCGGAGGGTCCGGACGGATGTCGGCTGAGCTGGCCAAAAAGTTAGAGGCGGCCGGATTGATGGGACTCGTAATTACGGTGTTCCGTATCTATTACCGGGTGCGCCAATTCCTGACAGGTTTATGGCAAGCCTTTTCCAACGCGTTCGGAAAGATCCGGGCGATTCTTGAACCGGCGGTTAGTGCGCTCATGCAGGCATACGGCGCTCTCTACAAGGCGGTCTTTTCGGTTCTGGAAATCTTCGGCTTGGCGGCATCTTCCGCCGACGCTTCATCCTATCGAAGTTTGGGAGAAACGCTCGGCACGGTTTTGGGTGTCATCGCCAAGGTGGGCGCGTATCTGCTCAAGTTCGTAATCTACAACCTGGTGGCGGTCGTCAAGATCGTCACCTGGGTGGTGCGCGCGGTCGTCTGGCTGGGCAAGACCATTGTCACGGCTTTCATCGAGGCCGGGAAGTTCATCTACAAGTTTTTCCTGCCGATCCGCCTCCTGGTCCAGGCGCTCCGCATGGTCGGCCGGGTGGTTTACACAGTCTGGCAAGTGCTCACCGGCGACCTCTCAGTAGTCGACGGATTAAAGTCCATAGGCAGCACCGTTTTTAATTTCCTGGCCACACCGTTTCTGTGGGCCCGGGATGTGATCGTCGGTGTCTGGAATTTTATCAAGGGATTGTTCTCGTCTATCGGACGGTTCTTCACCGCCATCGCATCGTCGCTGGTCGCCGTGTTCATGGACCTGCCGCTGGTGCGAACTTTGAGGGATGTTTTCGGGGCGGTGCGGAGCTTTTTCTCGGGCGACACGACCTTTTTCGAAGCCGGCAAACGGCTATTGATCGCCCTGGGAAAAGGTCTCTGGTCGGCGGTGACCTATCCTTTCGAACTTCTCAAGAAGGCGCTCGGTTGGCTCAGAAAGCTGCTGCCGTTCTCAGATGCCGAGACAGGACCTTTGTCCAGTCTGAGCAATTCCGGGGCGGCGATTCTCAAGACTCTCGCCAAAGGTATGCTGGGAGTCCTTTCGTTGCCGGGCAAGATACTCGGTGTGGCGCTCAAGGGGATGTTCTCCGCTGTTCGCTGGGTATGGCAAGGCATCAAGTCCTTGGGCTCCGGCATCCTCTCGGCGCTGACCTGGCCGTTTCGAAAAGGCGTCGAGTTGGCCGCGTCCGCGTGGCGCGGCGTCACTGGCGTGGTCGCTTCCACTTGGAACGGGATCAAGGGTCTCGGCGCAGCGGCGTTTGATGCCGTGGCCGCGCCGTTTAACTGGATCGGTAATGTAGCCGGAAGCGTCTGGGACGGGATTCGTTCCACCGCGAGTGAATTGTGGAACGGGATCGGCAACCTTGCTCAGTCGGCGTGGTCCTTCGTGAGCGCACCCTTTACCTGGATCGCCGATGCGGCTTCAAGTGCGTGGAGTCACATCACCAACGCCGCATCCATGGCCTGGGACGGTCTCAGATCAATGTCGCAAAGCGCCTGGGAGTGGATCAAAGCTCCGTTCGAGGGGCTGGCTTCAGTCGCATCTTCCGCCTGGGAAAAGGTAAAGAACGCCGCCTCGGGAGCGTGGGATTCCGTGACGTCCACTGTATCCAACCTGGCAGGCACCGCGTTTGAAAGCGGGAAAGCCATTCTCACCACGGTGGGAGAAGGGATCAAATCGGCGGTCACCGCACCGTACCGGGCGGCCAAGTCGGCCCTGTCTTTTGTTCGCGATCTGTTGCCGTTTTCCGACGCCAAGGAAGGTCCGCTGGCCAATCTGACTCGTAGCGGATCAGCACTACTGGAAGCGCTGGCTGGAGGGATCGCCAAGGCCGCGACGGTTCCTGCTAAGGCAATCGCTGGAGCCTTCGGTTTCATGAACGATATGTTGGGACGTGTAGCCGTACCATCGATGCTGGCCGGGACACTGGCGCTTACGCCGGTTGTAGCTGGTGAAATCCCTTCGGCGGGAACGCCTCTCTTCGGAACCGAACCGGCGATCATGGAAACGAGACCGGAGGCTGCGCCTCCTGAACAATCGCGTCTTCTCGGCGAGACCAGAGGTGTCCTTGGAGCAGGAAATAACGGTTTCACGCAGTCGTCCACCGGAGAGAACCTCCTGCCGGTATTGGAGGCCATCCTGAGCAAATTCGACGCGCTCGCGGAACGGCCCATCGACGTCTCGGTGACCACCTTGCTCGATGGACGTCAGGTTGCCCAATCGGTCTATCGCGATCTGCGTGAGCGCAAAATCAAGAATTACGAAACGCTGTGAGGATAGCATGAAAAAAATATTCATTTGCAGTCGATATGCGGGAGACGTCACCCGCAATGTAACTGTCGCCGAGCGCTTGTGCCGCAAGGCTGTGGAGCGCGGTTTTTCTCCTTTCGCACCCCATCTTTTGTTTACCCGCTTCCTTGACGATGAAAAGGCGTCGGAGCGGGAGATCGGCATCTCCTGTGGACTGATTTTCATGAAAAGCTGTGACGAGGTCTGGGCCTATATCGGAGATGGGGTTTCCAGCGGCATGCGCAGAGAGATGGACCACGCCCTTAACTTGGGCAAGACCGTGATTGAGATCGAGGAGTTTTGATCGTGGCCTGGGACCAGAAAGAGATCGCAGCATACATCGTGGATGTGGATACGGGTGACTACCTGGATTTCCAATACAACCCCAACGATATCGTGGACGACAAAAGCACCGCTTACGCCGCCATCAAGATTCCAGGGATGAGCCATCCCCGCTACCAATATGTGGCCGGCGAGCCCCGTAAGATCAGCTTCAAGATTCTATTCTTCAAGGGACCGGTCAAGGAATCGGTGGACTGGCTGCGCTCGCTCCTCTACCCGGAGCATGCAGGAACGATGCTCAAGAACGCGCCGCACCGTGTGCTGTTCATGTTTGGTGATCTTTATCCCGGTGTGCTCTGCGTGGTCAGGCAGGTCAAGGCGCGCTTTTTTCACCTGTTCGACAGGGACAATCTACTTCCCCAACATGCCGAAGTCGACATGGTGCTCGAGGAGTACATCGACGAGTCGGTGGATTACTCGGAGGTGCGCGGATGATCGGACGTCGTTCCCGCTATGCAGCGGGCATCCTTTACACGGATCATGATGATGAGTTTCTGGGAGTCCGTCCGCGCGTCGATACAACTCCCCGTCCCGATGATCGCTTCCACACGGTGGTCGAGGGCGACAGGCTGGATCTGCTGGCCCACCGCTACCTGGACCGTGCCGGTCTGTGGTGGATCATCTGCGATTACAACGACATCTTTTTCCCCCTGGAGATCGAACCCGGCACCGTGCTTCGTATTCCGTCCGTTGAACATGTTCTGATGCGTCTGCTGAGCTGACTCAAGCCTTTCATTCCATTCGCGCCGACAACTTTTCCCAGGCTCCGGTAAGTATCCGGTGAAGACCGCCATGCCGGCGGTACAACCGGAGTTAGGCGCATGGATTTCGACACATTCAAACCGACGTTCCTGATTCAGATCGAGGGACAGACATTATCGGCGGACATCACGCAGGAGATAACCTCATTCGTCTTTGAGGACAACGAGGAGGAACTCGATGTCCTGGAGTTGTCGGTCACGAACCGCAACCTGCAGTTTGTGGATGATCCGTTGTTCCAGGAGGGCAACGAGATCGTCGCGCGCTTCGGATATGTCGACAACCTCTCCCCGCGCAAAAAGGCAGTCATCAAGGACATCGATTACGACTTTCCAGAGAGCGGCGATCCAACCATTCGCATCAAGGCCTATGACAAGGGTTTCAAACTGGCAGGCAAAGAGAACCAGAAGGTTTGGAAAAAGCCCGCTCCGGGCATCCTCTACTCGGAGATCGCTGAGGAGATTAGCTCCGCCAACGGGCTGACGTCGGTGGTGAAGCCCACCAAGGGACAACATCTGCGGGTCGCGCAAAGCAACATCTCCGACGCCCAGTTTCTCAAGGAACTCGCAATCAAAGCCCGTGAACAGGATGGCGACGGAGTTACGGGCTACGCCTTTTACATCCAGGACGACGAACTGCACTTTCATCCCCGCGAGCTGGAGAAAAAGCCCGCCGCGGTCCTTGAATACTTCACCGAACGTAAGGGCGTGCTCCGTTCCTTCCGCCCGTCCACCCAATCACAGGGGGCAAAAGGAGCCGGAACGGAGACCAAGACCACCGGCGTCAATCCACGCAAGAAAGAGCCCGTGGAACATACCGCCAACAACGAGACCACGCCGGAGCGCACGTCTCTCGGTAAGCGCACCTACCTGGTCGACGGAAATACCGGCGAGGGAGCCTTTAAGGAACAGGAGTCGGGACAAATCGTTCCCAGCTTTGAACGTTCCGAAGGCTTCCACGAAGAGCCGCGTCAGGAACCCGCCCAGGACCTGGCCGAAGGCAAGTTCAAGGAAGCCGAGCTCCGCCAGGTCGAGGCCGTCGCCGTCACCATCGGCATTCCCGTACTGCGGGCCAAACAGAACGTGGAAGTCAAGGGCGTCGGTCAGAAGTTCTCCGGAATCTATTACTGCCATTCGATCCGCCACGCCATCGGTGACGGTGGATATCAGTGCGAACTCAAACTCAAGAAAAACGCCCTGGGTAAAGGAGCCGGCGACAAGTCGATTGAGGCCAAGGGCAAGCAAAACGATCAGGAAGCGCCGCTGACACCCCAGGAAGAACCGCCTCAGATGGTGACCATCGACGCGGATAGCGGGCAACGACGGTAAGGAGGCGAAATAAATGGGAGATCTAAGCAAGAACTTTTCACGGCATGAATTCGCATGTCGATGCTGCGACCGGGCCGAGATCAACCAGCGGCTGGTGGATGCGCTGCAGGAGCTGCGCGATCTCGCAGGTCTGCCGGTTCGAGTCACCAGCGGTTACCGCTGTTCGGAACACAATCGGGCGATAGGCGGAGCAACCCGAAGTCAGCATCTGCTCGGAACCGCGGCGGACATCGTAGTGATAGGAATGACTCCGGCCGAGATGTATCGCTTGGCCGAAGATATTGAGGCCTTTCACAACGGCGGAATCGGCGTCTATCCGGATAAGGGATTTATTCATGTGGATGTGCGAGACGGACGAGCCCGCTGGGGACAGCTCGACGGGAAATACGTTGCGCTTGCAGAAGCGCTGAAAAACACAGGAGGAAACGACCATGCAACAGCTTGAACAGATTCTGACCTTTATTTTGGACCACAAGGAGCTCATCGGGACTTTTCTCGCGACGCTTCTGGCGATTATCAAACTGACTTCGTGGGGCCGGGCCAAGGCCGCGGCGTTGGATGCGGTTATCGGTGTCATTGAGCGAATGGGAGCAAAAGAGGTGAAAAGTGGAGTCGCAACTAAGGAAATCAATCTCCAGACGGCGGCCAAGGATGCCCTTCGTCACGCGGTGACCAAGGCCGATCCGAAAAAGAAGGCTGATGGACTTGCGACCCGTGTGGTGCGAGAGGTACTGCGCGGCGTTCTGCCACTGAAATAAGCGGGAGGATTGTCTGTGATCGAAACCCAGGACCGACAACATGAGGAGCGTTACAAGAACCGCTGGTACGGCAAATACCGGGGTTTTGTGCGCGATAACAACGACCCCGAACGTCTCGGGCGCTGCCGTTTGGAAGTGCCGGCGGTGCTTGGTACCGGCAAGGAGAATTGGTCGGACTGGGCATCGCCATGCTTTCCCTACGGCGGTAACGAGGACATCGGCGTGTTTCTTGTTCCCGAAGAAGGGGCATCGGTATGGGCGGAGTTCGAAGGCGGCAAGGTCCAGTTCCCCATCTGGTCGGGCGTGTGGCTGGCAAAGAGCAATCCCGGTGAACAGCCTGAGGAGTCGAAACGCGTCTGCAGCGACCCCACCTGCCGTGACTGTGAGGATAAAGTCGAACACAAACCCGACAGCCACGATAACCTCGAACATAAGAAATACCACGGCCATCCGCCATATTACTGCCCGCGCCGCAAGGTACTGCTCAAAACCGAGACCGGCCACACCATTGTGCTTGACGACCGGGATGAAGAGGAATTTTTAAAGATCATCGACCGCGCCGGGCAAATCCTTCACATGGATTGCCGGGTAAAGCGGAATGCTCAAACCGGCAACTCCCGACGACGGGGGACCAAGGACGCCGAGCGAGGTGATCAACTGGACATCGACGCCGACATCAAGGACCAGCATGGCCGTATCGAAATCACCGATCTCTGCCGTCAGTTCATGCGGTGGGAGGCATGGAAAGATAAGGAGAAAATCCATATCCAATCCTGCGACAAGACCCGGGCCCGCTGGCAGAAGATTCTCATCGATACCACCAAGGGACGGGAAAAAGTTCATATCTGGGGGCTTTGCGGTACTCAGGAGATTCTCATCGATTCCACCAGCGGTGCTGAAAAGATCCAGCTGACCGACAAGGCCGGCCAGGTGGTGGTCATGAACGCGGCCGCGGGGCGAGAACGAATACAGGCCACCGACAAATCCGGCAGCGTCATCCTCATGGACGGCGTTATGGGCAACATCATCGTTCGCTCCAGCAACAAGGTCTTGATCAACACATGAGGGGAAATCTTATGTATCCATCAGTGTCGGTAATAATCAGGGGCTACAACCGAGAACAATATATCGGCCAAGCCATCGAAAGCGTGCTTGCTCAGACTTATACGGACTTCGATCTACTGGTCTGGGATGACGGCTCCACCGACAAGACCGCCCAAATCGCCATCGAATATGCAAAGAAGGACAGACGCGTCCGTGTCGCCGCATGCGATCACCGGGGGGCCGTTAAATCCTTGAAGGCCGCCGTGGCGGATACCTTCGGGGCCTACCTGTGCTGGGTGGATAGCGATGACCTTTTGTCACCCACAGCATTGGAAGAAACGGTCGCGGTCCTGGATGGTGATACGTCGGTGGGGATGGTCTATACAGCTTACCAGCTCATTGACACTGTCGGGCGGGTTAAGGGACACGGTCGGCGGTGTCGTATTCCGTATAGCAAGGACCGGTTGCTTCTCGATTTTATGACTTTCCATTTTCGGCTCATACGCCGTTCCGTTTTCGAGCAAGCGGGCGGTATCGATCCCGATTTCAGGTGCGCCGAAGACTATGACCTATGCATGCGTTTATCTGAAGTCACTGAAATTCGTCACATTCAAAAGCCGCTTTACCAATACCGGGTTCATCCCCGGTCTATTTCCCATGAGATGCGGCTGGAACAGGTCCACTGGTCTCGGGAAGCCATTGCTAATACTCTGAAGCGCAGGGGGCTGGCGGATCGCTTCGAGGTCGATCTTCAAATTCGAGAACGCTTTTCGCTAAAAAGGAGAGAACCCGATGGATGAACACGATCACGGCCAAACACCGTGCAACTGGGAGCAAAATGAGCGTCTCCTGGCGCGCACCTTCGACTCCTGGCGAGCCGAGTTCAGAGCGATTCTTGAAGATCACCGCCGGGAAATCCAAGCGCGGTTGGAAAAAATCGAGCGCGAGATCGAAAAAAAATCGGACAAGGAGAACGTCGATCTTGTGGTCCGCAACATCCAGGGTGATCTGCGTCGTCACAGTGACGACATCAAAAACCTGCAAACAGGTCTTAATCAGAAGATGGGTGTCGAGACCATGTGGAAGGTGGTAGGGCTGGTACTCGCCATCAGCGGAGCCGTGGGCGGTGTGGTCGGCTTTTTGATTCGCGTGATGACGGGGAAATGATCATGGCCAGACCGCAAGCCAGACTCGGTGACATTTCCAGCCACGGCGGTGTGATCATCACCGGCGCAATGAGAACGGTGGTCAACGGTAGGCCCGCTGCACGATTGGGTGATTTGCACGCATGTCCTATTCCAGGTCATGGGGTCACGCCCATTGTTACCGGAAGCCTCGATACGACCACTGAAGGTATGCCCAACGCGCGCATCGGCGACGTCACCGCCTGCGGCGCGGTCATTGTCACCGGCAGCCTGGACACCACTGACAACTGAGGTTCGACGGATGAATTACCAAGATTTGGGGTTTTATTACTGGGATGTGTTTCCAAAAAAAATCAAGGTGACGCGCAGTTGGTGGTCCATGTCGGTTCCCCTCTCGATTCGCGGAACGCCAAAAGGCGAATTGCAATATGAGACTGCCGATTCCAGTATCGCCTGGGTCGATTGGGAAGGACGCGTCCGGCTCGGTTGGCGCACGGGAGCCACGATCATCATGGTTTACGATTCTCCGTCGCGGGACAGCATTCGTTACGTAGAGATTGAAGTGATCGAGGAATATGGCGGCGGATATGGTGAACCGTCATAAAGGAGACGCGTGGTATGGCCCTCTGGGATGAAGAAGGATCAGGATATGGAGACGGTTACGGATACGGTGAGGAAGGTGGGCCGATCATAGAACAAACCAGTTCATCGTTGTCCCACTATGAAATCATGACGCTGGCGCGGTTATTAGCCTTCGGCCTTGGCGTGACCGGCGAGGAAGAAGAACCTTATCTTCTCCAGGTCAAGAACAGCGTCTCCGCGATCAAGGATATCCTGGAGCAGAGCCACAACGCTTCGGAGGCGATCCGCGCCGAAGCCCAGACCGTATTGGAGGCCCACGCGGAAAGCGCCCAGGAATATATTCAACAGGTCGAACAACCCGATCCGCCGGATTTTCACCCTTTTGTATCCATGCCGGAAGGAACTATCGTTCGGGATCTTCCGGACGGCGGACGTATCTTCACCCTGGCTGACGGCGTGCTTGTGCGGGTGAATGCAGACGGCAGCCTTGTCTCTATCAGCCGGGATGGAACCGCCGTCACCCTTGAACCTGCCAGCGGTGGTATCGTGACGCTTCCTGACAGTCGGGAACTCATACTTAAACCGGAAACGATCCGCGTTACGCATGAAGCCGCCGGAATCGAGGGTTTGCCTCTTGATATCGACCCGGTCCAGACGGCCCAAGGCCGTTATCGGGTTGAATTGCCGGGCGGATACCGTCTCGATGTCTCTCACGACGAACGTACCGCCGTTGTCGGCAACCCTGCCGGTACCGTCGATATTCTCGCCATCGTTCGTATCGAAGGTGTCGGTGAGGATATTCAGGTGCATCTGGTTCCCGGCGGAGCCAAGGGATTCACCGCAGCCGAAAGCGGTCACAAAGGAATCATTGAAGCCGACGGTACGATCCATCTTTCCATGGCGAACGGTCTGGACCTCGTCATTCATTTTCCGGAAAACGCAGGAACCGGAGAAGAATACGGTAACGACGATGTTGCTCCTGTGATTTGTGAGGAGCGTGAATGATGGGATTCAACTTTCTTGGAAAAGGGCTGAAATTTCCCTTCAGATTCCGGCAACGCTCGGGTGGGGCGCAGGTCTCATCAGCCACCTCGCTGGAACATGAACACATCCACGAGAGCATCCTCCAGATCCTCGGCACCCGCCCGGGTGAACGATTCATGCGCCCCGAATTCGGCTCCCGGCTCAAGGATCTCATCTTTGAACCCAACGATGAAGTTCTGAAAGGCCTGATCCGCCATTACGTCATCGACGCCGTCAAGCGCTGGGAAAAGCGGGTGGTCATCACCGACGTGTCCTTTGACGATTCTTCGCAGAATATCGACCGTCACATTTTGCCGGTCCGTATCTCCTACCGCGTTATCCAGAGCCAGGTGGAAGGAAACCTGGTATACCCCTTCCACCGCGAGCCGCTTCAAGTATCCGCTCCCCGACAGTTCCGCGCCATTGCCGGTAACCTAAAATACGCGATTTTCACAAAAAAAGAGTCCTCTAAAATTGGATAATGTGTTATAATACTTGTTAAAAACCACCATGTTTACAACAAGCGTAAACACACCCAATAGGTAAAGGACTCTATGAGTAAGCATAGCAAAAACTACCGACAAAGTGAACTCAAAATCCAACGCATCGAAACGACGTCCGACCGGTTGACCGGAAGAGCCGGGCTGGCCCTGTTCGTGGCGTATATGCACGGCATTCAGGTTTTTGGCTGGTTCGACCGCTGGTTTGGATCCATCCGCAAGAACCGAAAAGGCCTTGCCATTACAGAACTTTTCAAACAAGTGCTCTGCTTTTTCGCCGATGGGACCAGTCGGCGCCTGGCATATTTCGACCAGATTTCTCGCGATGAGGGCTATGCCGGCAGCATAGAGACGCCAACTGAAGACATGGCCTCTTCTCATCAAATCAAACGTTTTTTCAAAGCATTCGCCTGGACTCGCGTGTTTTTGTTCCGGCGCCTTTTGCAGGCCCTTTTCATCTGGCGTCTGCGGATTACGCAACCCGATGTGATCGAATTGGGTATCGATACGATGGTCATGGACAATGACGATGCAAAATGCCGGCACGGCGTGAAGCCCACCTACAAGAAGAAAAAGGGCTTTCAACCCCTGCAAATGAATTGGGGACGTTTGATTGTCGATGCGGTGTTTCGCAGTGGGGACAAACATTCCAATCATGGCGATACGGTCCTGAATATGATCCGGCACATGGTTCTTAAAATCAGATGCGACTACCGTGGGGATGTGCCGATTATCATCCGCATGGACAGCGGGTTTTTCGACCAGAAAATCTTCGAGCTTTGCGAAAGGCTTCATGTCGGTTATGTCTGCGGCGGCAAAGTGTATAAAGACATCAAGCAAATGGCGGACAACTGGGATGCGTCCAAATGGAAACGGTTCGAATCCGGAAAGAAGAAAGCCTGGAAATACGCCGAGTTCGGTATCCGGCAAGGCAACTGGAAACAATTCCGCCGCGCGATTTTTTGTCGGTTGATGCACGATAACAGCAAACAGCTTTACCTTCCGGGATTTCGGCCTGACACCATCATCGTCACCAACATCGGTCAAGGTCAGGCGATCGACGGTATGCTGGAAAACGCCGGAGCGGTGGAATATCTGACCACCAATGGGCTCGTCGCCTGCTATCATGAACGCGGCAGCGACGAATTGGCCAACCGGGCGTTGAAGGATTTCGGTCACGAACAACTGCCTTTCAAACGATTCGCCCCCAATGCAGCCTGGTATTATATGATGCTGGTCGGTCATTTTCTGCTCGAGTCGTTTAAAGAAGATGTCAGTGCGCCGGTATTATCGATTGGTTCCTATGCCTCCACGGTGCGTAGACGGCTGATCGATATCGCCGGTAAAATCGTTTTCCACAGTGAGCAAACGGTCTTAAAGGTGACTAGGACCTGCCTGGAAAACCTACGCTTGCCGGAGTTGTTTGAACGGTGCCGCAAAGCGCCGGTTATCGAATAACCCGCAGGGAAAATAAAATTTGGAGTAAAACCGGTGGAGAGGTGTGCGCTAAAACAGGCTAAAATGCGCATATGACCACAACAAATTCGGTCAGGATAGCTTGTCTGCAGAAATAGTATCAAATTCTCAGCAGAACCCGATTTCTCTACCATGTTTTACCAGAATACTTCTGTTCAAAACCAAAATCGCCTCGTTTAGGGGTAAGTAACAAGCGGGTCCTCTCTGTCATTTGCGACAGCTTGAGGAGTCCATGTTGCTAAAACCGACAGGTGACCGGAAATGGGCAGAGCAAGTATCGCTTATACAAACAAGGACTACGACTCCCTGCGTCGGGAACTTCTGGCGCGGGTGCCGCAGCTGACAGACCGTTGGACGGACTTCAACGCGTCCGACCTCGGTGTCGTTCTGCTCGAACTTTTCTGCGGCGTCGGCGATATGCTGGCGTACTATCTGGACGCCCAGGCTGCCGAAGCCTTTCTGCCCACCGCCCGCCAGCGGCAAAACGTCATCAACCTTTGCAAACTTATCAGCTACCGGTTGGACTCGCCGGTGGCTGCCACAACCGATTTGCGTTTCTCCCTGGCTGCGCCCCTTGACGCGGATCTGGTCATACCGGAAGGAACGGCGTGCAGGGCCCGTCTGGAAGACGAAGATGTCGAGTTTGAGACGACCAAAGACGCCACCATCCCGACTGGCCGGATGGCGGTCGAAGTGGGCGCGCGCCAGGGGATTCGCAAAACTGAAACCTTTTCCGGCACAGGCGAGCCGGGCCAGACGATCAATCTCACCGGGACGGCGGTCGCTCAAGGGAGCATCCGCATCCGGATACAAGACCAGGAGTGGATAGAGGTCCTTCACTTCCAGGAAAGCGAAGTAGAATCCCCTCACTTTCAATCCGACACAGACGCCCTGGACAAGACCAGTATCGTCTTTGGTGACGGCGTACGCGGGGTAGTTCCCACCGCCGGAGTGGAAATCGAGGTGGCGTATCTCGAAACCCTGGGCGCGTCCGGGAACATCGGATCGAATCTGGTCAGCGAACTGCTGACACCCGTTTATCTCGACAGTCAACAAGTCGCTCTCACGGTCGACAATCCGGTACCGGCCACCGGCGGAACCGACCGCGAGAGCCTGGAACACGCCCGCAAGCAAGCCCCGGCCGAAGTGCGTTCCCTGTGGAAGGCGGTCACCAAGGAAGACTATCAGTCGCTGGCGGAGGGCTATCCCGGTGTCGCCAAGGCACAGATTCTCGATGTCAACGACTGCGGAAATATCCGTTATTACCAGGTCAACCTGGCTGTCGCCCCGGACGGCGGTGGGCCACCCTCACCACTTCTTAAAGAGGACCTTGCCCAATATCTGGAATCGCGCAAGGTCATCACAGTAGAGATCAATCTCTTTGAGCCGGTATATCGACCCGTGGTTATCGACGCGGAGATATTCGCCTATGCGGGAGAAGACCTGGATCTGGTGCACAGCCGGGTCGAGCAGGCGCTGGAGGATTTTTTTGCCTTTGATCGGATGAATTTCGGCGTACCGGTGCATTTCTCCGACCTGGTTTCCACTATCGACGGCGTGCGCGGTGTGAGCCATGTGAAGATGTTCACTCCGCAGCAGGATATTGAAATCCGAGCCGGTGAAATCGCCGTCCTCGGCATACTTAATATCGATGTCAGGAGGGCTGTTTGATGGCATCGTACTTCGAGAAGAAACTCATCGACCTCCTGCCGCCGCTTTACCGCGAACGTGACGGCTCGGGCGATCTGCAGACTCTTCTCAATGTCCCTGCGGCCAGTTTCGATGAGATCAAGGAACTGATCGATAGATTTCCAGAACTCTTTGACGTCGACCGCTGCGAAGACAGGTTTCTCCCTTTCCTCGGAGAGATCGTGGGACATCGCTTCGATCCCCTCGCCGACGCTCCGACCCAGCGCAGGCTCATTCGTGAGGCCGTGGAGATCTATCGGCGTAAAGGGACTATCCCGGCGATCAGCCGGTCTCTCACTGACATCGGTTGGCAGGGAGGTATAGAAGAAACCTTCCGCAAGGCGTTGCGGCTTAATCGACGTTCACTGGTGGGACGTTCAAAGCTGCCCGGACTGATCTACAGCCTCGGTGTCTACCGCATCGAAAGCGACAACATCGTACAAGGCGTTCGTCCGGCACTGGAATTCCATCACCCGGCAAGTACCAGGGTCTTTTTTCTGCAGTGGCTCTACTCGCTGCTGTCGATGGAATCGGATTTTGAGGCGGTTATCAAAAAGGTGGTGGAGCGCGTCTGTCTGGGTCATCTGCATGAAACTTTCGTAGTCAATCACAACGCGCTGAACACCGACTACCACCTGACCCGCAAGAACAAGACCTGGGGATTGTGGCGGATTACAGACGGCACAACGCTCCTGCAGGATATTGAACGGGCCGGTGTATGTCTCTCACGCTGGCACGGTCGCACACCGCGGTTCCGGTTGAATAGTGTACCGCTCAATTCCGACCGGCTGCCCAATCTCTGGATAAGCGAGCGGAAGTTCGCCGTCTGCTGCGGGATCGATACCAAACCAACATCTGATACCACAACGCCGGTCTTGCGACTGGCGGGTCAGGATCTGAACCGGTCTCGACTCAATCAATCCGCTCCGGCCTGCAAGATAAAATTCCGGCAGAAAGATCTGTTATCCGAGGCGCTTCATAGCGAATCGGAAAATCAGGGGAACCGGCGGACCCATCGTTACGGTCGCCGTTCACGACTTTCTCACTGGTTCAGATTGGGGCATTCCTGCGTGAACGGTATGGACAAGGTGTCCGGCGCGGCTGCCGGCAGGCATCTGTTCATTACTGCCTATGCCCATGCGGACTGGTCGGAGGTCTCTGGGGCCTGGGACGTGGTGGACCGCTGGCGTGCCCGTCGCCCCGGATTTTCATTGAACAGCCGGACCCTGAACTCAACTGAAATCACCGACGCATACATCACCGAGGCTCGGGCATCGTTCGAGCTGACCGTGGATACAGGCATTCCCCGCCGCCGACGCGTGGAGACACTGCTTCTCAACAACCGCAGGCTTAACCACACGGGGCTCCGCCTTTCGGTGGATCGTACCCGGCCGATGCGGTTGGGCCACATGCCGCTGAACGGCTCCGGTTTTCGCTTGTCCGAGCCGTGCCTGCGCTGGCGCTTCCGGCAAAAGGACCAACACGCGGAAGTCCAGACCGGGATCGACGCGGCAGCCAATCAGTACACCGTCACGCAATGGCCGGCGGCATAGGAGGATTTTATGGCGATTCACTTATATGAAGACATCACCCTGGTCCAGCAGGTATCCGAGGGCGACCTCTCGAACCCCGATGACGACACCTACAACGGGACCGACGGCGAATCAAAAGACAAGGAACTTTTCCTCGCCAACGAGCAGACAACTCTGGCTGTTGCTTTGGCTTCGGGAGAAACCTCACTGCAGCTGGATGAGCCCCGCTTCGCCGACGGTGAAGTCATCATCATCGACAACGAACAACTGCGTGTTTTGAGCGGCGCTGGAACCACGACGCTCGGTGTGGAGCGCGGTTACGGGGGAACAGCCCCAGCTGCGCATGACGCCGGTGCCGCAATCTACTCCGGATACGACTACACGGGACTGATAATTGAACCGGTGGATACCGTAGGCGGAGACGAATCGGACTGGTATGCGCTGGCGCTGATCCAAGCGGAACTGGACACAGCCACTCCCGGCGCGCCGCTCAACATGGGCGACAAGGCGCACAACGTCACTGTCTCGCTATGGAGGCGCTGCATCGTGCCCGCCGGAACACCTGTACAGAACAAGACGGATCTCAGGCTCCGTGTCACCGGTACAGAGAACCCGATCCTGTAGGAGGAATAAATGGCCTATCACAGCACATCCGGCACCGCAGACAACACCGCCGATTTCCTGGTGAAGCTGAAAGACTTTCTGACGACCGTTGTCGGGTGGACGCTCCACGATGACGGATCTGCACAGCCCGATCCCTACCACGTTCTGAAATCAGTCGGCGAGTCCGGCATCGAGGACATTTACCTGCAGTTCATCGACGACACGAATACCGACCGGATCGCCGTACGCGGAAGCCTTTTCTGGGACGCAACAGCACACGCGGGCGTAAAAGAGGCTTACCACAACAGCTACACCTATATCCGCACCGTGGACGCTTCGCAGTTTCTGTACTGGTTCTTCGCCGACCTCGATCATGTATTCGTGGTCACGAAGGTGGCGGCAACCTACTACGGCCACTACAGCGGATTGATCAACAGATTCTGGTCCGGCGTGGTGGCAGTGACCCAGACCGCAGCCGCTCCCGGAAGCGACGTCGTCCTGCAGGTAAACGACGCCTCGATATTCACCGTGGATGGATATTACCAGATCAAAGACGACGCTGGAATCGAAAGGGTTCAGATCACCGCCGTGGATACAGGCGTTACGCCCAACACGGTAACAGTGGCGAGTCTGGCAAACGCCTATGCGGTGGGTGCGAAGATCGGCGAGGACCCCCAACCGGTCATCATCGGGCGCTACCAATCGCCGGGAAGTTTCTATGCCCTGAACAAGTTCGACGGCTGGTCCAGTACCTCTGGTCAAACCGGATCATCGGCGGCGGCGCACGGCAATTTTCACACCGCGTCAAACCCGGACAAGCGTTACGGCCTGCTCACCATGTTTCCATGGCTCGTAGCCCATACATCAAGCGCCTACAAAGAGCTGCGCGGCGAATTAATCGAAGTCTACGCCATCGGAAGCGGAGCCGCTGATTCAGAGGATGTGCTCGACATGAGCGGAATGACCTACCGGATATTCAATATCTCCGGACCGGGGTGGTGCGCGGTGAAGGAGTAGAGAGATGGCTGTAAGACAAGGAAATAAGAAGGCAATAATCAAGAAAGCCGCACGGGTCGTACCACAATTTCGGACGTCCCGGATGATCGGCGTGGCATATCGAATTCGCGGGAGGCTGAGACGTGGCAACCCATAACGGCAATCGTTTCACACTACAACCACACGCCGGACGTGTGGTCCCGATGAATCGCGCCCAGGGACCGGTCCTTCCGGCGGCTGTTTTTGAGGCCGTCGGTGCGACGAGTTCGATACGAACGGTGAGAAACAATGCAAATACCGCCATGCGGATATGGACGCCATTTACCGTCGAAGCCGACTCGCAAGCCAGGATTGTGCATTCACTGCTGCGGGAATTCGATGCCCGCATGTGGGTTGTCCGTTTCCCTCAATACGAAACAGACATCTCCGTGCTGGTGATACGCCCATTTTCAATCAACGGCGATACACGGCAAGCGGTTTCGGCCGCCATCGAACGTCACACGGACACCGAACAACGCGTGGTTCATCAGCTGGAAAGCGATTTTGACATCGGACAAACAATCTTCGCTGTGCTGATCAACGAAAGCCACGCGATCCAGACCTGAAGGAGGAATACATATGTCACTGGGACTTATTGTTAAAACCGGCCGCATCCTCACCGCGAGGCTGCTGATGGGAGAGCCCATCGACGGAATCACGCACTGCGCCATCGGCGACGGTGACGCCACATTTATCGACCCGCTCAACCCGCCCGCGCCGGATATCGACCAGACGGCGCTTAAAACCGAACGGGCGAGAAAGAAGCACTACAAGCGCACATTCCTCAAAGAAGACTCGGAGGGGACGCTGGTCGTCAACGGTATCCATTACATCGAGACCGCCGAGGAGACCCAGACCATCGGTGTGTTTTTCCGTTTCGAGGAAAGTGAGGCCAACGGCATTACCATCCGGGAGTACGGATTCTTCGGTGGTGATGTGGCCTATATCGATGGTCTTCAATCGGATTACGCGGCGAATGGTGTTTACCACCCGGACACCAATCCGAGCGGTGAAGTGCTCACGTCCGGGTACCTGTACGAAGTGAAAAACATCCCCGACTTCAACAAGACCTCCGATACGCGGGTGGAGCTGGTCGGGGTCATCAAAATTTAGGAGGAACAACCATGTCCATCTCGCGCGATACATTCGACCCGACAAAAAACTATAAACAGATCCGCTACCACCAGGACCGTGACCTGCTCGACTCGGAATTGAACGAGCAGCAGGAGATCATCAACCTCGAGCGCAAGAAGATCGCCGACATGCTCTTCAAGGAGGGGGCGGTCATCAGCGGGCTCGGGGTGTCGGTCATCGACAATGTAGTGACCGTGGCCGAAGGGATTGTCTATGTCGACGGTTATCTTGAGCAGATTCCGGGCGCGGTTCTGACCTACGATCCCGCCAAGACATCGGGTGTGGACTACGTTTACGTCGAGCTGCTCAAATACAACTACGGTTACAACCAGGACGCGGCGCTCATCAATCCGGCCACGGGCGAGCCCACCGCCGAGCGTGAAAAATGGGTTTTGACACTGAAAGACCATGACACGAGCGGTGAGACGTTGCCCAATAACGTTCTCGAGCGCAAAGTCGTTCCCATTTACAAGTTCGACCGGGAAACCGGTGACGTCACCGCCACGGTCCAGGAAAAGTCCAACATGTACCTCCGGGATCTCCTGGGGACGATTCCCGGCAGTCGCATTACGGTTTCTTCCATTACCGAGGATCAGCTTTCCTTTGCCGCGGCGGAGGGGTTGAACTCGCTGCTCCAGAATCTGGCTGAACGAACCTTCGACCAGGCTGGCAGCTACCTGGTGAAGGGGCTGGACAGTTTCATCGGTGATAACGATAGCGACAACGTCGAAGTCATCACCAACGCAGGGCGGGCCTACATACAGGGATTCCGCCTGCAGAAGGATCTGCCGACAACCACGATGGTTCCCAAATCCGTCGCCACCAAATCGGTGCGCGGTGAGCAGAAGACGTACAACGTCGGCACTCGGCGTTACGCACTCAACAGCACACCATTGAAGGAAAGTACCCAGGTCGAGGCCATTGTCGAGATTGTCTCCAACATCACTCGCGGCTCGGTGGGAGGCGGCGAGGATCTGCTGGCCCCGAATCCGGTGGTGGATATTCTCGAGGTGAGCCAGGGCGCGACCGTTTTTCAGGAAGGCGTGGACTGGCAGCAGTCCGGGAATTATGTGGACTGGCTCGGGACAGGCAGCGAACCGGCCATCGGCACCACCTACACCGTGCGCTGGACCTATACCAAGCAGATGGTCAAAGGCACGGATTATGTGGACGGTGGTTGGTTTGGTGAGTCGGGTCATCCTGCGGCTGGGGAACATTTTTACCAGGTTACGGTTCTGGACGCTTCCGGCGAGACCGAATATGACCCAGCTGATGTCGTTTCCCGCGATACCCTGGCCGGTGAAATCAACAAGCTGTCCTGGTTGCCGGTCAATGGAGCCACCGGCTATCGCGTCTATCGTGGTTCGCAGAACTCCGACCGGGCTGATTTTCAGCTTCTCAAGGAGGTCGCTTCCGGGGTCACCACCTACGTCGATGACGGCGTGGACGAGATTGTTGGCGGTAACCCACCCGCATCCAATACCAGCGGTCTGACCATGTCACCGGTGCAGGTGGCTCTGGGCAATTTGAGTCTGGTCAACTTCGGCCGGACCGGACTCGGCGACGACCCGGTGGACGGCTCAAACTGCAGCGTCGATTACGACTACTACTTGGGTCGCAAAGACATCATCTACGCAACGACCAGTGAGATAAAACGACTGGAAGGTGCGCCGGCTGATTTTCCAAAACTGCCGGTCGTGCCCGAAGGCACACTGGGGCTTTGCAGCGTCGACTGTCCGCCCAATTCGGTTGAGATGGACATCATCAACTTCGGTTTGACCCGCGTCACCATGGACCAGATCCACGAGATCATCAATGACGTGGAAGACCTCAAGTACAACGACGCCCAGTTCCAGATGAACAACGAGCTGCAGAACCGGGACGCGCAAACCAAGAAAGGCGTCTACTCGGACGATTTCTCCAATGATGCCCAGTCCGATATCTATCACAGCGAATGGAGCGCCAGGATTGACGGCGTGAGTCAATTTGTGGGACCGGATCGTGTTTCCACACCCAACCTGCTCGAAGTCGACCTGGGCGCAAGTGACGCGCTGTTCAAGGGAAGCCTGGTGCTGCTTCCCGGCACTGAGGAGGTCCTGATCGAACAGGCCGACTGGTCCGAGGAGAAGAACATCAATCCTTATGCGGTCTTTGAAAAGCCCGATGCCGCGGTGGAGATCACACCGAACATCGGACGCCGGGGACAGACCGGTATCGCCGTGGTCGGTTCCAACTTCACGCCCAGCGCAACAGATGTCACCGTACGCTGCGACGGACAAGTGGTCGCTTCCAACCTCACGGCTGACGCTGCCGGACGGGTGAACGCATCCTTTGTTATCCCAACCAATGTCCGTAATGGCGACCGGATTGTCGAAGTAACCGACGGCACCTATTCGGCCCAGACCAACCTGCAGGTCAACGATCCGCTGGTCATCACACGAATCCAGCGCATTGTGGTCAACCGCACCATTGTGCGCAGACAAACCATCGTGCAACGGGTTCCGCCGCGTATCGTCCGGGTGCCGGTCGTTCGGACGGTGTGGCGTTGGAGATGGCGATGGCGCAGGCGCGACCCGCTGGCCCAGACCTTCAGTTTTACCCAGAACCGTGTCGTCTCGGCTGTGGGCGTTCATTTCACTCAAAAGGACGCGTCCATCCCGGTGACGGTTCAGATTCGCGGTGTCACCACCGGCCTGCCCAACGAAGTGGTTATGGCCGAGAAGGTGGTCTCTTCCGATGAGATCAGCCTGAGTGGCGAAACCAAGATCACCTTCGACGACCCATTCTACGCCGAGGCGAACACCAGCTACGCGGTGGTGCTGCTCACCAACAGTACCAACTATCGCGTGCGCATCGCCACGCTGGGACAGATGGGGCAAAACGGCGTCATCACCCAGCAGACCTATGCCCAGGGTGTGCTTTTGGAAAGCTCCAATGCCGAGACCTGGACCCCGCTCAACGGTTCCGATCTTACAGTAAAGATTTACGGATACGATTTCCAGCCGTCCGGCGAGGTTCGATTCCAGCCTGTCACCGGTGCGCAGTTCAGCGAGCTCAATCTTGATGAATACTCGGCCATCCCGGAAGGCACCGGCATCGTCTGGGAATATTCCACGGATGGTGGAACCACCTGGGACGCTATCGTACCCGCCGAGGAGGAAAACCTGCCGAACATCGCAAACGATGTGTTGCTGCGGGCGCTTTTTGAAAGTACCGCGGTCAATGATTCGCCTGCGTTGAACTACAAGGACGTGAACCTGATCGGGCATTTGAACAACACGACCGGGGCTTACATCTCCAGAGAGAACGAACTGACCCAGGGAGTGGAATCCACCAAGGTCTACACGCAGATGAACATCCCCAGCGGTACCAGCCTCAACTGGTTCACCTCCAACGACGACGGCGCGACCTGGGAGCCCATGTCAATCGAGACAACACGCGAAATCGATCAGGAGTGGACCGAGTACACGCTCACCCGGACATTCTCCGATCCGAGCGGAACCGAGGTCCGCTACAAGGCGGAAATGACCGGTAACAACCTGGTCTATCCCCGGATTCACACCCTCGGGGCAACGTTGAGCTGATGGAGAAATGCCCATGATCGTAAGACAACAAGGCGGACTGACCGAGTTTATCCCTTCCCCGCGTGAGAAACGCGACGGCGTCATCCGCGACAACGCACTTGAATTGATTGCGAACCTGAATGCAAGGCTTCAGCGGATAGAAACGGAGCTCGATCTTCCCAGCAAAGAGGCTGAGGCCTTTACCGAGATCATGAAGCGCATTCAGCAGGAAGAAACCGAAACCAAGCGGATTAACCGGAAGCTGTTGGATTCCGGCGTCAGCCACTCTGAGAGGATATGACCATGACCATTACAATTCAAAGCAACACCGACACCATTTTGGAACTCCCCGGCCTGCCGGGCACGCTCGGACCGGGAAAAACAACAAGCCTACCAGCCATGACCGAGGACCTTGTCCGGGCCCTCGATCTCGGACTCCTGCTCGTCCCTTCAGGTGCGGAAGCCCCAGAGGGCATGCCACCGGTCGTGTTCGATCATCACTATCCCCATGCACTGCCCATTACGGCGGACAGGGCCTATTACGTCCGTGTCCTTCGTTCTCCCAGTGGATTTCACGACGGGACCGGGCTTCGGGATTTCGTCGCCTACTACGCTGACGGTGCTGGCATGAGCTGCGCCTTTTCCGATGACGGGATCACATGGGATAACGAGAAAGAGATCACCGGTATCGCGACCAACGGCTACCATGTCGTCTGCGCCCTGGAAGCCTCTGACCGCCTGAGGATTCTCTACTGGGACCCGGACGTTCTGAACCAGCCCTATGCTATGGCCGGTCTGCGTATCGCTGTCTGCAATCCGCAGGCAGACGCCTCTGTGTTCACCGAGGATGCGGCTTGCACAGGCAACCTGGTTACCGAGGGAACCGAGGCTGTCTGGAACCGCGGTCACTACGGGCCGTCATTCCTCTGGTACAACCCGGAACCGACCTCCATTCCCGGCAAACCTTTCACCTGGCGCTACGCCATGCTTTTCATCGCCTCGACGGGCGGCAACGACAGTCTCGGTTTGGGCTATTCTGACGGCGGGATGGACTGGCAACTCTATGGGGACACGCCGATCCTCTCCGGACTGATCGATGCTCAGGATTGGGAAGGGGTGAACGGCTACGTCTCCTCCTGCCACGTGGAGCGCCTGGCTGACGGACGCTGGTGGATGCTCTACTCCGGCGGCGCGGCAGGAAACGCCGGCATCGGTTACGCCTGGTCCTGGGACCGAATCCACTGGACAAAGGCTTCTTTCAATCCCGTGTTTCAGGCGGGTGACGGGCCCTTCCTCGAACGTTGCTACACGCCCAGCCTCGCTATTGACGCTGACGGTTCCCTGCTCCTTTACCGCTCCGCTCGCGACGCCGATTCCTATCGGACCTTTGTTTCGCGTCTCAGGGCAGCCTCGCTCGGCTGGCAGGACCTGCTCGGGTCCGATCATTTGGGGCAGGGGCTCACAGCCCGCAGATCCGTTCGCCGCGGTCAAGGCTCCGAGGCCGAGCGGGACGCGGCCATCCCCAACCCAGCTCTGGGAGATGAGTGGTTTAACACCGATCTAGCCGGTGGCGGAAAATGGGAGAAACACACCGGAACAGCATGGGAACGAACCTGATCGGTGTTCTTTTCCTTCCGGTTTCCATTTCCAGGGAATAGCGTGAAACCACACATCACACCTGCCTAATTCTAACGGATGCAATGCCGACCTCACCAGCAAAGAGTCGCCAAAGGTCAATGGGGGCGCGCTTAAACCTATTTGTGCGGCTTTATCCTGATGAAAACAATTGACAGCGGGTATTTACCCATGTATATTAACCGAAGGTTTAAATTGGGAGAGCTGTGCCCAGCTATCCCGTTTTCGCCTCCGGCGAATGTGGTTATTAACAGAATCGCCCATGAGGAGCACAAGAAATGGCCGAGATGGAAGACCGTTGGTTATCAGTAGATGAAATAGGCAAGTACCTCGGGGTCAGCAGTGACACCGTATACCGGTGGATCGATAAGCATAACATGCCTGCTCATCGTATGGGTCGTCTCTGGAAATTCAAGAGAGATCAAGTTGACGCGTGGGTCGAAGCTGGAGGGGCAAACATAGCGGGCTCTGGTTCTGGCCGGCAGAAGGACTCCACGGGAAATTGATGGAAGATCAGCGCGGACAGATACAATGCAACAAGCGAGTATGATCACCGAAAAGGGACATGGTAAGACATGAATCTTGAACAACTCAAACCAAATGCTATCGCATACGGGCCAGTATTTCCTGAACCCGTCAAAATCATTGCCGTTATTCCAATGGGAAGCTCGGTTAAAGTTATCGCGGAAGGGCTGGATTCAGGCAAAGTTCATCAGCCCGTTCTGTCCCCGGAACAGATAGCGACACTCGAAGTTTCGCCGGATTCAAAGCCATACGATGGCGATCCGGAGCGTTTTCGGCTTGGGATTGAATCTATTCGTTTAGGTCTGGCATATGAGTATGACCCCTACTTCAGTCTTTCCATCGCTCGCGTAGACCCCCTGCCGCACCAGCTCGAAGCTGTTTATGATTACTTTCTCAAACTCCCACGCATCCGGTTTTTACTCGCCGACGACCCCGGCGCTGGAAAAACGATCATGGCAGGATTACTTGTCAAAGAATTGAAAGTTCGTGGACTGATTCGACGCGTGTTGATCGTCACCCCCGCCAATCTTTCCTTTCAGTGGCAGCGTGAACTCAAAGACCGTTTCCGCGAGGACTTCACAGTGATCCGGAGCGACTTGCTTCGGGCCAATTACGGCGCAAATCCCTGGCAGGATATAGACCTGGTGATCACATCCGTTTCCTGGGTGTCCCGCATCGAGGATGCAAAAGACAGTTTGATGCGCAGCCACTGGGATCTGGTCATTGTCGATGAAGCACACAAAATGAGCGCCTATGGCGAGGACAAAAAGACGCTGGCTTATCAATTAGGGGAGTCGTTGTCGCGTAGGACGGACCATTACCTTTTAATGACTGCGACACCGCACAAAGGCGATCCCAAGAACTTCTCGTTATTCCTGCGGCTGCTCGATCCGGACGTGTATGCCGACGTAAAGAGCATACACCTCGCTATGGAACGTAATGAGGCTCCGTTTTATTTGCGCCGCGTCAAGGAAGCGCTGGTCACCTTCCCTGATCAAAAAACCGGAAAATCGAAGAGCCTGTTCACCAAGCGAATTGTCCACACTGCCGGATTCGAAATAGACGATGAGGAACTGGATTTCTACGATGCGTTAACCCAATATGTTGAAGACCAATCCATTCGTGCGTCGGAACAGAACACGGCGGCAGCCAGGGCTGTCGGATTTACAATGGCCATGCTTCAAAGGCGTTTCGCATCGAGCATTTATGCCGTCCGGCGCACCCTGGAAAGAATGATACAAAAGCGTCGCTGGATTCTTGAGAACCCTGAAGAATACCGGCAAAAGCAAATTGAGAAGAAAATACCGGACGATTTCGAAGATCTGCCCGAGGACATGCAGCAATCCGTTCTGGAAGCCGCCGAAGCAGCCGTCATTTCCATCGACCCCCAAGCCCTTCGCGATGATATCGTTGAACTCGAAAACCTGGTCGAGAAGGCGTGTGCGCTGGAAAAACGGGAAGTGGAGTCAAAACTCGTTCGGCTGAAATCCTTCCTGACCGACGAGAATTTCTTTGATGACCCTCGGATGAAGCTGCTCATATTTACCGAACATAAAGACACACTGGACTATCTCGTGGCTGACGGCCACGACGGGCGCCCTCTCGGGAAGTTACGAGAATGGGGATTCAACGCCACGCAAATCCATGGTGGTATGAAGATCGGAGACCGGAACACCCCTGGGACCCGTATCTATGCAGAACGAGAGTTCAGGGAGGATTGCCAGATTCTCGTGGCCACAGAGGCTGCCGGTGAGGGCATCAACCTTCAGTTCTGCTGGTACATGATCAACTACGACATCCCGTGGAACCCGAATCGATTAGAGCAGCGTATGGGGCGTATCCATCGCTACGGTCAGGAAAAGGACTGCTATATCCAAAACTTTGTGGCGACGAACACCCGTGAAGGCAGGGTTTTCGAAAAACTCTTTGAGCGGATTGATAAGATCGAAGCCGATCTGGACCCGAACCGCACAGGCAAGGTCTTCAATGTCCTGGGCGACGTCTTTCCTGCCAACCAAATCGAGCGGATGCTCCGGGACATGTATGCGCACAACCAGATGACCGAGGAACTCATCAAATCACGCATCATTGAACAGGTGGATACCGAACGCCTGCGCGAGATCACGGAATCCACGCTGGAGGGACTGGCCAAACGAAGCCTGAACCTATCGGCCATCGTCGGAAAGTCCGAAGAGGCGAAAGAACGCCGTCTTGTTCCGGAAGTCATTGAGGGTTTCTTCCTGGGGGCTGCACCGCTGGCCGGCGTTTCACCCAAAGCACAGCAGCAGAACCGACACGTTTACCGCATTGGGCGTCTGCCCCGCAATCTGATGCCGCTTGCCAATGAACTCGAGCCACAATTCGGCCGCCTGGGCAGAGAATACAAGCACATCGTCTTTGACAAAGAGGAGCTTCAAGAAGATCCAACCCTCGAGTGGGTGACACCCGGCCATCCATTGTTTGAGTGCATCCGCGTTTTTATTGAGCGCGATGTGAGAGATTGCCATTCACGCGGCGCTGTATTCTACGATTTGCACGCATCAAACCCCGCGCATCTGGACGTTTTCTCAGCGGAGGTGCGGGATGGGCGGGCCAATGTGCTTCACAAGCGCCTGTTTGCCGTACAGACTGACTTCAACGGTCGTATGATGGTCAAGCAACCCACCATTTTTCTTGACCTGTCTCTTGCGCCCAAAGGCACCGAAATCCCGGCGGGGTTGACACCGCCCGACGCTACCGCTCTGGAAATTGCGCTCCATGAGCAAGCCTTACAACCCCTACTTAAAGCGGAAATAGGTCGCCGGGAGCAGGAAACGCGTAGGATTTCCGAACACATGGAAATCAGTCTCAACGCGGTCATCGACAAGGTGCAGTGCCAATTCGCCGAATTGATGAACCAGAAAGAGGCGGGCACTAATGAAATCGGCCTTGAGGGGCGTCTCAAGATGACTGAGGACCGTCTCGATGAACTGAATAATCGTCTCGAAACCCGTCGGGCCGAGCTGCTCCAGGAGCGTGAATGTACCATCAGTAACATTCACCGTTTCGCCTCCGCTTGGGTATTGCCGCACCCGGACCGTGAGGCTCCTGACATAAAGCCCATGGTAAGCGATCCAGAAATCGAGCGTGTTGCCGTGGAAACTGTCATTGCCCACGAAGAGGCCCGTGGATGGAAGGTGCAGAGCGTTGAAAGTGAGAATCGTGGCTTCGACCTCATCTCGCGTCGGCCCCATTCCGAAGACCCGCAGACCTCTGTTGAAGTTCGATTCATCGAAGTCAAAGGCCGTTCCCACATCGGCGAGGTGGCTCTTACGACCAATGAATTTCAGACCGCCGAACGGCTCCAAGGTGACTTCTGGCTCTACGTCGTCTTCAACTGCGCCACTAATCCGGAATTGCACATCATTCGAAATCCTGCTCGCCTTGGGTGGAAACCCCTCGTCAAGATAGAACATTACCATGTCGGACCGCAGGATATTTTGCGGGCGGAGGAGGGCTGAGATATGTCGATACCTGATGAACACAAGAGCCGCCATATCTACCAGTTTACGCATCTGGAAAATCTGCCGGACATTTTGCAGCACGGCCTCCTGTCATACAACGAAAAGGAGCGGCGCGGAATTTCCCATATCTCCATTGCATCTAGCAGTATTCAGGACCGTCGGGCAGTGATGGACGTTCCAGTTGGACCCGGCGGCGTTGTGCACGACTACGTACCTTTCTATTTCTGTTCCAGGTCTCCCATGCTTCTTTCGGTCGTAAACGCAAAGAACGTTGATCAACTCTATCTGCTTTATCTTGGTGTTCCCATTGACGTATTGGCTTTGCCTAAAGCCGTTTTCACTAATGCCTCGGCAAATACTGCTGTACCTCCAACATTTTACTCAGACCCTTCAGATCTCGCAAACCTCGACTGGGCGAATATCGATTCCAAGAAATGGGGTAGCCCGTCTGATGATGCTCGCCACGCGCGTATGGCTGAGGCGTTGATTCATAGGCGTTTAAAAGTGTCGAAAATCGACCACATCATTGTCTGGAATGATATGGTTAAGGAAAAGGTTGAAGAGATTTACGCCGAAGCCGACATAGACCCTCCCGCTATTGTATTCGATGGCCACAGGGGAAGGCACTTCTACTATATCAATTTTTACGACAAAGGGGGAAGGGTATCGATCGTCACGGGACCGATATGTCTCCGAAATCAATATGAAGCGGCTGCAAAGGAAGTGATGGAGACCCGGAGTGAAGAATCTCCGGATGAAGCAATGTTCGATAGTATTGAGGACGCTGTTGATGAGCTCGATGATGACTTCTGCGCTTTGCCGGAGCTCGCTGAAATCAACGATCTGCCCACCGCGAACCAGGAGCATCGTGAGGATGTCGGGGCGCATACCCGGACCGTGGTCGATAAGCTGAGAAACTCTGACCTCTTTGAAGCGCTATCCGACCGAGAAAAGGTTTTGGTCGAATTTGCCGCATATCTTCATGATATAGGCAAGGGAAAAAGCCCGCGAGACGATCAAGGGCGTCAAAGAGTCGACGCGGATCATCCCGCGAGGGCAATTTCACTGGTTCAAAGGATTCTGACCGAAGATATCGAAACAATCGATGAGGAAGAGGTTCGACAGGTAATTTTACTCGTCGCTTACCATGACTTGATCGGTGATATCGTAGGCAAGGGACGCGACCGGCAGCAACTTCTCGAAGTGCTCGAGTGCGCTGAAGACTTCGATATGCTCGCAGCTTTGAATTGCGCGGACGTTGAGAGCCTTATTCCAGAAGGTGGATTGGCCAGGATGATCTCTTCACATCCCGGATGGCTCGAAAGAATTAAGGCAGGTCTGCCCGATCTGCGGGATTGGGTATTGGAAAATTTGGAGGACGAGGAATAGATGATCCGCTACGCACAAGGTGATATCTTTGACACACCTGCGGACATCCGCATCAATACGGTGAACTGTGTTGGCGTAATGGGTGCGGGCGTGGCCCTGGCGTTCAAGAACCGATACCCGGAAATGTTCAAGAAGTACGCAAAGGCATGCAAGGCGGGTGAGGTCCGACCAGGAAAGCCCCACGTTTGGGAAAAGAGTGAGTTCGACGAAGTTGTCACGGTTGTCAACCTGCCGACGAAAGATCACTGGAGGCAACCTTCCGAGTACGAGTACGTCGAGAAGGGTTTGCGATGGCTGCGTGAGTTTGTCGAGAAACACGGTGAGGTGCGCGTTGCCCTTCCTGCCTTAGGCTGTGGGCACGGCGGACTGGACTGGTTACGCGTCCAGAAAATGATAGAGGCGGCTCTTGGCGATTTGGCCGCCGAGATTATCGTGTTTGAACCATCGTCTTCCCACGCGGCCGGCGAGCGCCTGGACGAGTCAACCCTCGCCCGTTTAAAGGAACTCGGTATCAAACGACTGCAATCTGGCGATCCCGGCTATCCCGAGACGTTGCGCGGCAGATCAGGTGCAACCGTTTATCTAAGGGGGGATGTGGAAGCACTGAGCGGCCCCATGGTGGCGGTAATCCCATCGATTAAACCGTCCGAGCGCGAAATACAGGGTGTCGTAGCCTGCGTGAAGGAACTGACCAATCCAGGCGTCCGTATCTTGACCGGATATTCCGCAAAGGCGGACCGCCCCGTCATCCGCACTGCGCTGGAACAGGGTGCGCATGTCATCATTTGTCTTGTAGAAGGCATTCTTTTGTTCAACATCCGGCGCGATTTACAGGACGTGTGGGACGAAGACCGGGTGACTGTACTTTCAGCGGCCAAACCGCAGCAAAAGTGGTATCCGGGCGGTGTCGGGAAAGCAACGGCAATTAAGCTATCACTCGCGGATGCGGCACTGATTTCCGACCCGTCCCCCAAATGGTTGTCGGGCTTTGCGCGTAACAGGACAGCGGGAATTTGTGGCAGAATTTTCTACCTGAACTACGGAGATATGCAGGAAGACATCAAGATATCCTTGCGGGAATTGCATGCAAAGCCGCTAAGCAGAAGCCGGAAGTCAGGCAAACCGAATGTGGCTGAGGTACTCGCCGCTCTCGCACGTACAGAACCGCAGAAAGAGGCCAGTGAATCTATTCCCATAGCACACGAATCCAGAGACGAAAAAAGAACTTGTACCGATTGAGAAAGCCGAAGGAGAAGCATCTGTGACCTACCCCAAACGACTAATAGAAGTGGATTTGCCTATCAAACGGATTTCGGCGCATGCACGGCGGGAGAAGTCGATTCGTCATGGGCATATTTCTACACTCCATATCTGGTGGGCGCGGCGGCCGTTGGCAGCGTGCCGGGCAGTGGTGTGCGCTTCGTTGTGGCCCGATCCATGTGATGATATCTGTCCACCGTGGTTCATCAATGTTGCCAAACGGTTGATGGCATATTGGGGCGAAAGTCACCTGCAAAAGTGCAGTACAGACAGTTATCTGCGGTTCAACAAGATTACCAGGACACCGCACTGCCTCGATGATGCGGCGGAATTGCGTAAGGTGATGCTCGATTTTATCGCAGACTTTGCCAATTGGGATAACTCGACTGATCCTGCCTACCTGGCCGTGGCACGAACGCTGACTGTGGCTGCGCATTACGCGCTGGAAGACAATAGCACCTTTGCCCTTCCCGAATCAATCAGCGTTGAAAGCCTCAATGACGCCATTAAGGATGCACCCCGACCGTTGCTTGTTGATCCCTTCGCCGGAGGAGGCGCAATTCCGTTAGAAGGGCTACGCTGCGGGGCCGATGCCTTTGCCAGTGATTTGAACCCCGTGGCCGTCCTGCTAAACAAGGTCGTGCTCGAATACATTCCGAAGTATGGACAGCGCCTGGCCGACGAAGTCGAAAAGTGGGGTCAATGGATCAAGGAGCAGGCAGAGAAGGAACTGGCCGAGTTCTATCCGAAGGATGAAGACGGAGCGACACCGATTGCTTACCTCTGGGCGCGAACGATTACCTGCGAAGGGCCAGGTTGCGGTGCGGAAGTACCGCTCATGCGGTCGCTATGGTTGGCGAAGAAGGGCGAGAAATCTATCGCTGTACAGATTGTGCCCAAGCCTGATGAGAAACGCTGCGACTTTGTCATCATTAAGAAAGAGAACGGGAATTGGGTCTATCAGGACAAGCCTGAAATGGCCTGTGAGAAGCCTAAGTTCGACGCCACGGTGGCGCGTGGTTCAGCCACCTGCCCTTGCTGCGGTTTTACCACCCCCGTCAAGTCGGTCCGCGCTCAACTAAAACCACGTAAAGGCGGCGCCAACGACGCCCGACTGTTCGCCGTGGTCACCACACGGCCTGGTCAGAAGGGGCGTTTCTACCGTCTACCCGGAGATCGCGACCTTGACGCCATTCGAAAATCTGCCAGTGAACTCGAGCGCCGAAAGGCTGCATACACTGGGAAACACAGTTTTGTACCAGAGGAACCGACACCCCCAGGCATAGGTTCCGGTGCTGGCCGGGCCTTTTCGCAGAGAAATTATGGCATTGATACATTCAGCGATCTATATACCCCACGCCAGCTTCTATCGATGACCACCCTCTCAAGGTTGGTGCAGGATTGCTCGGAGCGCACTGAGGTCCAATCGATCCTCGCACTAGGCGTTGGGCGTGTTAATGATCTCTGCATGTCAAACTGCCGTTGGCTCCCGACCAGGCTAACGGTTGCAGCAGCGAATGGTGGGCAGAATCGTATGCCTGTTAATCTCGATTTTGCTGAGACAGTGGCGATTGCTAGCGCAAGTGGAAGTTGGCAGGGGCAAATGAAGTGGATAAACAATGTCGTCCGGGGCCTTGTTGCTGGAGGTATCACTCCAGCCACAGTTCAGCGAGTTTCTGCCCAGACAGTACCTCTGCCAACTGACTCGGTCGACTTTTTCTTTACAGATCCACCATATTACGACGCTTTTCCATACTCTGATTTGTCTGATTTTTTTTATATTTGGACGAAACGTGCTCTTTCTGACAGCGCGATGGACTATGATGGTGGCACTGTCCCAAAATCTGAGGAAATTGTTCTATACAATGTGGTTCATGGTGAAGATGGAGTAGTTAAGGATCACCAGTATTTTCAAGAGCAGATGTCCACCGTATTCTCACGGGGACGCGATATTTCCAAACCAAACAGCGTTGGAACTATTGTCTTCGCGAATAAAACTACAGAAGGCTGGGAAGCCCTGGTCACGGGCCTGATTGATTCTGGATGGATTGTTACTGGAAGTTGGCCAATTCAAACAGAGCGGCCATCTAGACAGCGAGCGCAAGAATCGGCAGCACTCGGTTCGTCTGTTCACATCGTCTGCCGCCCCCGAGAAGACGAAGACGGCAACGTGATCGAACGTGTAGGTGACTGGCGGGATGTGCTTTCGGAACTACCGGGACGCATCGCGGACTGGCTGCCCCGTTTAGCGTCGGAAGGCGTGGTGGGCGCGGACGCTATTTTTGCGTGCCTGGGACCGGCGCTTGAGATATTCTCCCGCTACTCCTCGGTCGAAAAGGCCAGCGGTGAGGTTGTGCCGTTGCGCGAATATCTGGAACAGATTTGGGCTGAGGTGGCGCGGCAGGCGCTCAATATGATCTTTGAAGGCGCGAACGCCAGCGGCTTCGAGGAGGATGCCCGACTGACGGCCATGTGGCTCTGGACCTTACGCACCGAAGCGAACGGCAATGGCGCGGACAACGAGAAGGCTACGAGCCTGCCGGGTTACACCCTCGAATATGATGCAGCCCGAAAGATCGCCCAGGGGCTGGGCTGTCACCTGGAGAATCTGACCCACTTGGTCGAGGTTAAAGGAGACAAGGCGATGCTGCTGTCAGCGGAGTCGCGGGCGCGCTATCTCTTCGGCAAAGAGGACGTCCGCGCGACAACCAAACGCTGCAAGAAAAAGGATGGTCCGGTCCAGCAAGACCTGTTCTCCCTCCTGGGAGTACCCGACGAAGAAGAAACCGTGGCGGAACGGGCTGAACTCGAGCGGCCTCCGGCGGGCAAAACAGCGTTGGACCAGTTACACCAGGCGATGCTACTATTCACGGCGGGTCGGGGCGCGGCTCTCAAGCGCTTTTTGGTGGACGACGGCATCGGCACGAATCCGCAGTTTTGGACTCTCGCCCAGGCGCTCTCGGCTCTCTATCCGTCACACACCAACGAAAAACGATGGGTGGACGGCGTGCTGGCACGTAAAAAAGGACTTGGATTCTAAAGGATAAAGGAACGACTCATGCCCAAATTGAAGCCTTGGTACAAAGTGGTCAACCCCCGCGAGGACTTGCGGGAGGGCCGCCCCTTGGATGCCTCTGAATTCGCGGTTCATTTGGATCATATTCGCGACGGTGACGCCCATCCCGACTATCAAGACCCGGTGCGGTTTTTCGAGCGGACCTTCTTGACACGGAACCTGAGAGCCGTTTCGGGAGAAGTGTTGCGCCGCCTGAACGGTATTAACACCGAGGCGTCAGCCCTGTATAACATGACAACGCAATTCGGTGGTGGTAAGACCCACTCCCTGGCGCTGCTCTATCATCTGGCGACATCCGGTGGTGCGGCTAAGGCATTTATGGGTGTGCAATCCATTCTCCAAGCCGGGGACGTCAGCGAGATTCCAAAAGCGAATGTCGGAATTTTCGTCGGAACACGCTTTGATGTGCTGACTGGGCGCGGTGGCGACGACGGCACGCTTCAGCGCCGTACGCCATGGGGCGAGCTAGCGTGGCAACTGGGCGGGGAAGCTTCTTTTGATGTTGTGCGCGAACACGATGCGCAAGGGATAGCCCCGGCAGGCGATGTCATCAGGAAGATGATCCCAGACGATAAACCCGCCCTGCTGCTAATTGACGAAGTCATGAACTACGTCAGCCCCGAGCGAAAAACCAAGCACGCCGGGGAGATGTATAACTTCTTGATGAAGCTCTCCGAGGAAATCTCGGGGATGGATCGTGTGGTCACCGTGGTGTCGATTCCCGCGTCGGAACTGGAAATGGGGGCAGACGACGAAGCGGACTATACGCGTCTCAAGAAGATGCTGGACCGCAAGGGTAAGCCGGTCATTATGTCCGCCGAGAATGAGATGTCCGAAATCATCCGTCGGCGCTTGTTCGAGTGGGACCTCCGGGCCGTTGGCGCGGAAGGAAGGCTTTTGTTGCCAAGAGATGCCTCGAACGCATGCAGGGAACACGCCGATTGGATTCAGGACAACCGCAACCAGGTCCCCAACTGGTTCACCGATCATGCCCAGGACGCATTCGAGGCGACCTATCCCTTCCACCCGATGGTGATCTCGGTTTTCGAGCGCAAGTGGCGCGAACTACCGCGTTTTCAGCAAACCCGTGGTGTCCTGCGGCTTCTGGCCCTGTGGGTTTCCCATGCTTTCCAGAGCGGATTCAAAGGGGCACAGAGGGAATTGCTGATTGGCCTGGGTTCCGCACCGCTGGGTGATTCTCAGTTTCGCACCGCGGTATTTGAACAACTCGGCGAGTCTCGATTGGAGGGAGCCGTCGCAACCGACATTGCGGGTAGCAAGGGATCGCATGCCGTGCTCCTGGACAAGGAAGCGGAAGAGACACTTCGCAAGGCATGCGTCCACCAGAAATCCGCCACGGCTGTGTTCTTTGAGTCGAACGGTGGGCAGGGCGAGAACAGGCAGTCGGCGACGGTTCCTGAACTACGGCTGGCCGTTGCCGGACCGACCATTGATATTGGGAATGTCGAAACCGCTCTGGAGTCATTAACCGACCGATGCTACTACCTGACCCTTGAGCGCAACAGCTACTACTTCAGCATGATGGAGAACCTCAACAAGCGCTATTCGGATCGGCGCGCCGGGGTTAAAGAAGAGGATGTTGCGCGGTTGGTGCGTGAGCAGGTCGAAAAGGTATTTGCCAACGCAGATGGGCTGGAGCGTGTATTCTTTCCCGAGAAAAGCGGACAAATTCCCAACCGGCCTGTTATTACACTCGTAATCGGTCCGCCAGAGAAATCCTTGCGAGATACACCGGAACTTGTTTCCGAAATCACCGCCATGACAAAAGAATCCGGCAGCTCCATGCGCACCTTCAAAAGCGCTTTGATATGGGTGGTGCCGGACAACGCGGACGTCATGCGGGATGACGCCCGTAAATTGTTGGCATGGGAGGCAATCGATGCCGAAAAAGGTACGATGAACCTCGACGACGGTCAGCGGCGACAATTGGCCGAGCATTTGAAGCGCGCGCGCCGGGACTTGAAGGAAAGCGTCTGGCGCAGTTACAATAAGGTTATGCTTCTGGGAAAAGACGGTGCGCTGAAAACGGTCGATCTCGGATTGGTAACATCAAGTTCTGCCGAGTCGCCAACAAAGTTGATTCTATCCACATTGCGACAGAATGACGAGATTGTGAAGGCGGTCAGCCCGAGGTTTTTGCTCAAGAACTGGCCGCCCGCAAAGCCTGAGTGGAGCACAAAGGATGTCAGGGATACGTTCTTCGCATCCCCGCTATTCCCTCGTTTACTGAGCGTTGAGGCCGTCAAAGGGGCCATTGCCCGGGGTGTTTCAGAAGGGCAAATGGCCTATGTGTCCCAGGGAACGGACGGATATGATCCCTTCATCTATAAACAATCCCTTAATGAGAACGATGTCGAGATTTCAGATGATGTCTTCATCATCACCGCAGAAGATGCGGAGAAACACATCAAGCCGCCGGAACTGACTCGTATCCTTGTCACCCCCGAATATGCGCAGATGAAACCGGGGACAAAGCAAACCTTCAGTGCAAAAGGATTGGATCAGTTTGGCCGTGACTTCGAATGTTCGGATCTCGAGTGGAACGCGACCGGTGGCGTCATGGATGAGCAGGGCGTCTTTCAGGCAGGGGAAGACGAGGGACGGTTTCTTGTGATTGTAAAGGCCATGGGTGTAAAGGGCGAGGCCAGTGTCTCTGTAGCCAAGGAACCAAGTCCTGCAGGAGAAAAGCCAACACCTACTACACCTCCGTCTGAACAGACAATGAAATGGTCAGGCGAAATCCCGCCTCAAAAATGGATGAATTTTTACACGAAGGTGCTTTCAAAACTCGTATCAGCTGGCGGTCTTAAGATTACGGTGAATGTTGAGTCCTCACCAGAAGGAGGCCTTGGCGAACGGCAAACAGACGACATCCGCGCGGCTTTGAGGGGATTGGGGTTAAATGACAATGTGGAATAGAGGAAGGCAACACGCTGGAAAACGTTGGCTACATTTCATGTAAGGCTTTGGAGGGCGCTTCATAAACCGAATGGACCAGGACCAAGAGATTACACCAAAATTCACGAATGAGGATTAGTTCCGGGAGGCGGTCAACAAACATCCCCTTAAGGAGGTCTACGAAAAGATCAAGGAGGAGGCTGAAGTCGCAAATGACAAATGAAGATATAGCACGTTTCTTTAATGACACCCAGGCGTATATCCAGGGTAATCCCGACCTGCGCGATCCCCAGGTCGAGGGATGGTTCCGTACGCGCCAGCACTTTCGGAACAGTTCCGAGCACGCCATTCTCCAGATTCCAGTGGGTTGCGGAAAAACGGGGCTTATGGCGCTGCTTCCCTTCGGTATCGCCCAGGGTCGTGTCTTGGTGATCGCTCCGAACCTTGAGATACGCCGGGGCATCTCCACGGCCTTCGACATTGCCGGGCGGGACTGCTTCTGGACCTACACACGTGTCCTCACTGATGTAAATCATGGTCCATATACCGCCGTCCTGGACGGTCAGGATGCAAATATTCATGACTGTGAGAATTCCCATATCGTTGTAACCAACATCCAGCAACTGGCGAGTCGGGCTGATCGATGGCTGCCTGCTTTCCCGGATGATTTTTTTGACCTTATCATGGTTGACGAGGGTCACCACAATGTGGCCAGAAGCTGGGAGCGCGTGTTTGAGCGGTTCCCCAACGCCAAGGTCGTGAGTCTAACCGCCACGCCCTTTAGGGGCGACGGTCGCGAGATTGCTGGTGAGGTGGTCTACGCTTACCCCTTCCGCACAGCCATGGTGCGTGGGTATATCAAGCAGATCACTGCGGTGAACGTTGCTCCGCAGGAGATATCCTTCACCTATCGAGGGGATTCCAGACATCACACCCTTGATGAGGTCCTTCAGCTACGGGACGAGGAATGGTTCAGCCGCGGTGTGGCCCTGGCCCCGGAATGCAACCGGTCTATTGTGGACGCCAGCATCCAATGGCTTCAGCATCTACGACAGTCTGGAACCTTCCATCAATTGATCGCTGTTGCCTGCTCAGTGGACCATTCCCGCCAAGTCCGTTCGCTCTATGCAGAGCGCGGCTTGAACGCGCGTGAAATTCACAGCAACATGCCGGCGGACCAGGTCGAGGAAGTGCTCCAAGATCTGCGGCGAAGCCGTATCGACTGCATCGTTCAGGTTCGAATGCTCGGCGAGGGATTCGACCACCCAAATCTCAGCGTGGCCGCAATTTTCCAACCCTTCCGGTCGCTATCTCCCTATGTCCAGTTCATCGGAAGGGTGATGAGGGTCATCCACCAGAACAACCCGCAGCACACGGATAATAGAGGAATTGCGGTTTCCCATGTGGGACTGAACATCGACCGCCATTGGGATGATTTCAGGCGAATTGATCAGGAGGACCAGGAACTTATCCAGGGCTGGCTTGAATCGGGAGATGAGCGCCCTCCTGCGGATGAACCTGGCCAAAGGAGACGCCTCACACCGGATATGGTGGTCCAGGACGAAATTATCAGTCACTTCATTGAGCAGGCATACCTGGACCCAATGGACGATGCAGTGATCGACGACCTGATAGAGGAATTTCGGAGACGTGGTCTTGATCCGGAAACGCTCGGACTATCCCGAGACAACCTCCGCCAGCGACTCATCCAGGCTCGGACCCGTGAAGGCATGGAGCCCCGTGAGATTCCAGTAACTCCCCAGCGTCGACGCCAGGAAGCCCGACGAAGGCTGAATGAACGTTCCCGGACCCTGGCTAACCGCGTCGTGACCGCGATTGGCGCTTCGATTAATGGACGCAACATTGCGTTGGCCTATCCTGAGCTTCGAAGCGTCAACAATTTCGCGGCGGTCATCCAGATCGTGAACCGCTCCGTCAATGAGCGGCTTGAGGCCGACGGCGGAACGCGCGGCGAGATTCCGCTAGAGCGATTGGAGGAAGTCCTTGAACAGATAGATCAGATTGGGGACGAGGTCCAAGGAGAAATCCAGGAGCGCCTTTCAAGGAGATGACCTATGCCTAAACTAAAGCGCCTTCTCGTATCCGCCTGCTTCGAAACCGCTCAGCGTCGGCGGCAGTGCTCCCGTAACAAGGGACACGTGATATGCAAAGGCGACAAGTGCTTGGTGATTAAGGAAAACATGGCAAAGAACAATTACTGTATGGAATGCTCAAGCCTGATCATAGGAAAGGCACAGGAAGAGCTCAATCAACTTGCTGGAGAATTGGAGATTTTTGCTCAAGGTGGAAAACCACGAAGAGCATGATCTTTCATCAATTTTTAAGATTTCCTCACAAAATAATTGCGCATCATACCCATATCTTCGTGCTCCAAATTGTGGCAATGGTACAGAAACATTCCCGGATAATCGTCAAAATCAACCAATATTTTGATCCGCTCACCGGGCATCAGCAAAACCGTGTCTTTCCATCCTTCATCCACATAGCCTTCATGTGCAACGCCGCTGCGTTCAATAACGCGGAACTGCTTGCCATGCAGGTGAATGGGATGGGGCATGTTCATCATATTCATCATACCACCCCCGGTGTTGTTGAATTCCCAAATCTCCGTTGAGCCCAGTTGGACAATCTCGTCGTCTGCCACCTCCTCCATTTGAAACACCCGCCCGTTGATCGTCCATTGCATATGCCGCATCGTGAGATAGAACTGCCGTGGACGAAAAAAATTCGCTGCGTCATCAGGTCGGACAGGCCCGATCTCGGAAAGTGTGTCCGGGAGACGGTAATCTGTTTTCACAGGCTGGGCCACCTTCACCTTAAACACGGAAAAAGCCACACCATTTGGAAGGCGTTGATTTTGGCCCATTCGTCCGCCCATCATCATGCCGCGGCCCATTCGCCCCCCGCCCATGCCACCGACATCGAAGGGAAGGCTTAAAAGGGATGTCGTATAGCCGACCGGATTATCGCTGAAATCGGCCCAGATCTCCAACCGTTCTCCCGGGCTTAAAAACGCATACTTTCTGAAGACCGGCCTTTCCAGCAATCCACCGTCCGTACCAATAATGGTCAGCGGCCGGCCGTCTTCCCACGCCAACTTATAAATTCGTGAATTAGAGCCGTTCAGCAAGCGTAACCGATAGGCACCGGTCGATACGGGGAGCGTGAAATCCGGCAGCCCGTTTATCATTATCATATCGCCCAAAAAACCGGTCATCCGCTCCATTCTGTGGCCCGACATGTACACCAGCTGATTGCCTGAATCGAATGTTCGGTCCTGAATCACCAGTGGAACATCATATTCGCCATCGGGCAAGCCAACAGCTTGCTCTTCCTCGTCGGACACAAGAAAAAGGCCTGCCAAACCACGATACACCTGTGGGCCGGTTCTGCCGTGGGGGTGTGGATGATACCAATAGGTACCGGCTCTGTTCTTGACTTCGAACTCATACAAGTAGGATTCCCCCTGCGGAACGACATAGCGCGGGTGTCCGTCCATGATCGCGGGCACATGAAGGCCGTGCCAGTGCACGATAGACTCTTCCGGAATGGCATTATTGAAGCGAATCCGTATTTTCTCGCCCTGATGGACTTTGATGATCGGACCAAGATAGCTGCTTGGAATTTCAACGATTCGGGCACGGTCGCCTTTGTGCACCGTCGCATGGTAGCGCCAAACCCCAGTGGGATCTCCCGGTAAAACAGCGACCTCGCCGGAGCGGGCGGAAAGGGTGATGTCGAGGTCGGGGATGAATTCTGTATCAGGAGCTTGTCCGGCTGCGAAACCATCGAATCCAGGCCAGAGCCCGCCTGCCATCAATCCTATGGTCCCATAGCCGGCCAACTTCAAAAATTGCCTTCTGGAATGCCCGCCATCGAATCCCAGGTCTGTGTTTCTGTTTCTCATAGTCGGTCTCCTGTAGGGCTATCTAAGGATCTCTTTTTTCATGGACTCAAATTCATCGTGGGTGATTTCTCCCTTGGCATAGCGTTCCTTTAAAATATCCATTGCCTGAGAACCTGTGCCGACACCGGAGGAGCCTCTGCCGCCCGTGTTTTGAACCAGCCAGCGAATCAGAAAAACGACTCCGACGATGACTAAAACCCAAAAAAGTAACATGAATATCATACCGAACCACCCCATTCCCCAGTCGCCCATCATCCAGCGCCCCATGTGCCAGTTTCGGTACCCGCCGGATTGGGCGAATGCGGGACTTAACATAAAATTGTTCAGACTCCATATCGCGAGAAGCCCCATCAACACTTTGTTATAAACATATTTAATGATCATAGCTTTCTCCTCGATGATTATTCATATTGGGGCGAATAAACTCGATCACCACCCACAGTATCCGCCTCGGCCGTCCCCGTAGCCAGCAGGTCTGTGTCGGTGGTAGCCACTACCGTCGGGGCCGTAAATAGCCCCGTGGGAGCCACTATTGCGGTAATCATCGCCGCTTCCGGCACCATGATAATTATTGTAACCATGCCGGTATGGCCCATGGCCAATTCCGCAGCCTGCCAGCACCGCTAATGCAAGTCCTATTATCGCAACAAGCATGATTGGCCTTATCGCCGTTTTCAAAAAATTCCTTTTCATCAGCTCACCTTTCTATCGATCCTATCGAGTCGTCCTTTGATGCAGTCGCCTATGGATTCCCTGCTGGTTTCATGTATGACAGGGCGGCGTTCGCCGCCCTGTCATACGCTTTTCGTTGCGTCTTGGTTTACCACCGGCAATATCCGCCACCGCGGGGGCCGTAACCCATCATCGAACCATATCCTCCTCTATAGCCGCGGTTATAGTTGGGTGCTGATTTGCGGGCCTGGATATCATACTCCAATCGTTTTTGATCAAGGTCGCTTTGCAGCTTGGAAATTTCGCTTTGAAGCCTTGATGCCTTGGCGGTGTCCGGATTTTCCTTCGCCAGTTCGCTTTGCAGAGCCAGATTCTTCTCATACAGTTGTTGCCTGGTATTTTCTGTCGCCCGGAAGAATTCTGCGCGCTGCTGATCCAGTTTTGCGATTTCATCGGCGGAGAGATTTCCGTAATAGCCATTCCCCTGCTGCCAGCCCGGTCCCATCATACCCGGTCCCATCATGTGGCCGTATCCATCGCCCCAACCGGCAAACACGAGGGTCGAGAATCCAAACACGGCCAATACGGCCAGCGTCATAATCCCTTTGGTATTTCGTTTCATTTTGTACCTCCATTATGTAATACGTTGCGATTAGTTGTTCCCAATCAAAAAAGCGGCCGCTTTCTGAAAGCCGTTTGGCTTTGTCTTAGGAATAGAGCAAACATGATGCCAATACTCTGCCATTCCGGCTCAAAATTAATATATGTACCTGTAATAACTTAGATTTTAAAATATTAAGTATGCAGTAGGGTAGGTCGGATTAAGGCATGCAGGTGGGGATGTGGTTCAATAATACCCACTTTAGTCTGTCCCGAATTGCATTGTGGGGTTAAAAGGGGCAGTTTATGGACCGTTAAGAATTCGCTTTCATTAGGAATCTCAATCTATTCCATAATCTTTGAGTTTCTTGTGAAGGGTTTTGCGGTTGATTCCGAGCCTGCGTGCGGTTTCACTTTTATTCCCGCCACTGTCTTCAAGTGTGGCCAAAATCGCCTCCTTTTCAACTTCGTCCAGGGGGCGATTGGCTGCAACCGGTGGGGGCGGAGCCACCCATTCGCTTTTCTCGGCATAACTTGAGGTGATGGTGACAGGCAGCTCTTTCTCTGTGATGTGTTCATCCGGCAGGAGAATCACGGCGCGCTCAATGACGTTTTCAAGTTCCCTGACATTGCCGGGCCAAGCGTATTTTAGCAGCATATCCATTGCCAACGGAGAAAAGCCTTTGACCTGCTTGTGATTTTTTTTCGCGTACTTCTCCAAGAAATGCTGGGCAAGTAAAGGAGTATCATCTTGACGCTCGCGCAGCGGCGGGATGCGCAGGGTGACGACGTTCAACCGATAAAAAAGGTCTTCACGGAATTTTCCTTCTTTGACTTCATCCTCAAGGTTCCGGTTGGTTGCGGCAAGAATCCGCACATCCACGCTTAACGTCTCTTCCCCGCCGACCCGCTGGATTTCCCGCTCTTGAATGACCCTCAGCAGCTTGGCCTGCATCGCGGCGGAGGTTTCGCCGATCTCATCCAGAAAAATGGTTCCCTTGTCAGCCTGCTTGAATCTGCCTTCGCGGCGTTTATCGGCACCGGTAAACGCACCTTTTTCATGGCCGAACAGCTCCGATTCCAGCAATGTCTCGGTAAGTGCCGCGCAATTGACCACCACCATGGGGCGATCCTTGCGCTGGCTGTTGTGATGGATGGATTTGGCGATCAGCTCTTTGCCGGTCCCGCTTTCCCCGGTGATCAGCACGGTTGCCTCCGATGGTGCAACCATGGCCATCATGTCGACCAGTTCCTTCATCGGCCGGCTTCTTCCGATAATATTTTCCAGCTCGTAATCAGCGCTCATCTTTGATTTTAAGGTCGCATTTTCCGCCTTGAGGCCGGAATGCTCCAAAGCACGCGCCAGGCTGATTTTGAGCACTTCAAAGTCCAGGGGTTTGGTCAAATAATCGTATGCCCCGGATTTTAAGGCCTCTACCGCCGAATCAACCGAAGAGTATGCAGTCATGATGAGAATCGGTATGGCCGGATTGTACTGTTTAATTTGCTTCAGGGCCTCGATGCCGCTCATCTGAGCCATGCGCACATCCATCAAGATCAGGGCGAACGGTTTTTCCTTGACACTTTCAACGGCCTTGACCCCGTCGTCGGCCGTGGACACCTTGTAGCCCCAACTTCTGACGATGGTTTGAAGCGTTTTCAAGTGGTTTAGATCGTCGTCGACAATCAGAATGTGAGAAGGGTTTTGTATGGTCATGATAACCTCATTTCGCTGTCCCCAAGCGGCAGGGCAATCGAGAACACGGTGCCCTGACCACTGGTGCTTCGAACTTTGATTTGCCCCTGGTGGGCTTCGATAATCTTGTGCACAATCGCCAAGCCCAAGCCGGTGCCTTTTGGTTTGGTGGTAAAATAGGGGTCGAATATCTTGCTGAGACCTTCTGCGGATATCCCCGAGCCGTTATCCTTGATGTCAATTGCAACATTCCCGTTTGCGCCTGTGGAGCTGGAAACGGTCAACCGGCCGCCGCTTTCCATGGCTTGCAAGGCATTCAGAAACAGATTCAAAAAGCACTGGGTCAGACGATCCGGATCGACATCGGCCTCAATGGAATCGGATGTAAGATTGAGTTGAATATCGACTTTTTTCGCCGCTGCTTCCTGCTCGACCAGCCGGGTTGAATGTTTCAGCAGTTCATTCATATCGGATAGCTTCTTGTTTAATTTCGTCGGCCTGGCGAACTCCAGCAGCTCGCTGATGACTCGGCTGAGGCGATCCACCTCCTCGATCATGACCCCGGCCATCTCTTTGTCCTCGCTGCCGTCCTCGAACTTGCTCTTGTAGTAGGAAGCGATGCCTTTGATGGAACTCAACGGGTTTCGGATTTCATGGGCCACGCCGGCGGCAAGACCGCCGATCGCCGCCAGTTTCTCCTTGCGGCGGATTTCACCCTGAAGGCGGCGTACCTCGCCAAGATCGCGAATAATCAAAACCTGGCCGACAAACTGGCCTTCTTCGTTGATAATTTCCGAGGCGCTGATGCTCACCGGGACAATCTTGTTTTCGGTGAACTCACATTCCATTTCTTTTTCGTTTATCGACTCCCCAAGATCCAGGGACTCCTTCAACCCACATAAATGACTTGGCAGAACGCTGTCGGGTTCTTTCCCCCGCGCCTGGGCCAAGTCAAGCCCGGTGATCCGCTCGGCGGCGCTATTGTAAAATGCGATTTTCCCGTCTTTGTCCGTGGCAATCAACCCCACAGGAAGGCTGGTTACAACTTGGTCTTTTATGGCGCTGGTGTCCTGAAGTGATTTTTTGGCCGAGCGGTATCCTTGCATCCAGAACATCGAAATAAAGCCGGCCAGCCCCAGCAGAATCAGGACACCTGATATAATGGCCGTGTTGCGGATGTCCTCTTTACGCCCTTCTTCAAATGGTTGAGGGTCCAAACCAACCAGTATGATTTGGTCGCTGTCGCCGCTTGCGGAAGGCAGGAACCAGTCGTTATCAGGCCCCATCATCATGCCGCGCCCTCGCATCATGTGTCTCATCCGATCGCCCATCCATGTATCCCGATGGGAGACCGGCCGAAAAGACCGGTAAACCTCAAACGCGTTGCGCTGATCATCAATGCGCTTGTACCGCCAGTTGGTTGCCTCGGGTTGATTAAGTCCTTTTTCAGGAAGACCGCCGCTCATTTGCGTGCCGATCAAGCCGCGATTGCTGCTGGCCAGAACCAAGCCATTGCTATTGACCACCGAGATGTAGAATACATCCGGGAGCCGTGCGGTCTCTTCGAGCAAGGTCTGTACCTGCTGCCCGCCCCACATCATCCCCATCATTCCCGTACGGGCTCCGGCTTCCACCGCCTTGATAATGGCAGCCCCTTTTTCGCTTAAGATCCGGGACATGTATTTTTTTTCGCGGCTGTAGTTCTGATATGCCAGGACCACCACGACGATAAGCAGAATTGACACCGATCCAATGATAATCCAAGGCGATGTGTGCAGGCTTGTCCGACTGCGGTGACTTGTTTTTGAAATCATGGCATCCTCATTATTTTCCTGTCTCCTAAACAGTATACGCATGAGTGGGTATTTTAGCAACAGGTCGATCTCCATGTGCAGACATGCTGGGTAATATGGCCCCGCCAATATGTTCCTCAAGGGTCTTTAGTTTCTTGTTCTGATACCAGAAAATTATATTTAATCAAATACTTACACCTTTTTATGGTTTTGTGGCACGAAATTTGTTATTCAGTAAGGCAATAACGAATGGCACCATGAATATTCAGTTTAGTTGAAAGCAGATGAGGCAGCCGAATCGAAACCGATTGCCATATTAAAGACATTAGGAGGACCGATCATGTGGGGCTGTGATTATGGACCAATGGCGGGCGGCTGGTGGGGCGGCTTTTTCCCAGGTAATTTATTGTCCCTGCTGATATGGGGCTTGGCTCTTTTCTTAATTGTTTATGTCGTAATTCGTATCTTCAGGTCGCAAACCCAAGCCTCGCAGGGGCCGTTCCGGGATCGTTCCGATTCCGAGGCGATTTTGAAGGCGCGATTCGCCAAGGGGGAAATTTCGCGGGAAGAGTTTGTCAAAATGAGGCAAATCCTGTCCCAGCCATAAACGTTATTCTTTACTGCGAAGCTCGAAAGGAAGTGCCTGACATGCAATCAAAAAACGTTAATCAAAAAAGCAAGACCGAAAAATCGACTGATGAAGAAACAATAGAGGATGGGCAAGATCCCCTGACGAGATATTTTGACGGCATGGGAACCGCCACTGCCAAAATCATTATCAATCGGCATCTTGACGACGATCAATGGGAAAAATACGGCCTGAAGGATTTGAGAAACACCGGCCGATATTACATTGCCCGGCTTGTTGAAAAGGATGGCACCGTCATTGATGAGGTCTTGATCGACAAACAGTCCGGAACGATTCAGTCGCTGAGAGGGCGAATCGGTGCCGGGGGATTAAAACGATAATGGAATTGAAAGCACATGATATGACAACGACTTGTAAAACCACGCTCAAGATCGGCGAGGTCCTCAACAACAAATGGGTAATCCTCGGCTTTATTGGCAAGGGCGGGATGGGCGAGGTCTATCGGGCGCACCAGAGCAACCTGAATCGCGATGTTGCGATCAAAGTCGTTTCACGGGAATGGCTTGAATCCATTGACGAGGGCGACGAAGAGGCCGAAACCCTGGTCCAGCGTTTCAGACGGGAAGTCCAGGCCATGGCCCAGATTCGGCACCCGAATATTTTACAGGTTTTCGATCACGATGCCATTACCGTAAAAAAATGTGATCAAGACGCATCCATAGAGTACATCGCCATGGAATATATTCCAGGCGGGTCTCTTAGAGACTCCATGTCAGAGGAAGGCTTCTATCCGGAGGAGGATCTTTTCATAGCCTGGGTGAAACGGTATTTTTTACCAGTACTGACGGGTGTGATGGCACTGCACGAAAACGGCGTTGTGCACCGCGATCTTAAACCTGAAAATGTCCTCATGGACCAGGACACGCCCAAAATCGCCGATTTCGGTCTGGCGCGTTCGAGCCGGCTGAAGCCGGTAACCCAATCCATGGACGTGAAAGGCTCGCCGCATTACATGTCTCCGGAGCATTTTTTCGATTTCAAACGAGCCGACCAGCGCGCGGATGTCTATTCCCTGGGGAAAATACTCTTTGAAGCCGTTGACGGCAAAATCAAGTCTGGAACGCCGTTTAAAAGCGCAAAGCTGGCCAAAACCGAATCGCCTTTTTTTAAGGAGCTGGATCGAATCATTCAAATGGCTACGGCTGAGAGCAGAGACGAGCGAACGGAATCCGTCCGGGACATGCTCGGACAGCTTGAACGCGTGATCCACGGGTTGGTGTCCGATAAAGCGGATGCGAAATCTCCTCGGCAACGATCAGCCTCCCTATTTACGAAACCGAGATGGATATGGACAGGTATCATTGTCGCCGTGCTGTCGGTCATGTCGATGGCCGTCTGGCATTTTATTGGTGAACCCGGCTTGGGTCCACCGAAGGGTGGCATTTCGACAGCTCCCGGCCAGCACCAAACCCAGACAGGACCGGAAAACGAGACTACCGCAAGACTGGCGAACGTCGAAAAGGATTCTTTCGCGTCTGAGCACCTTGGAAAACAGCACCTCATCCAAGGGGGACCATTTTCGATCCCTGCGGTATTGGATGGGAGCAGCGATCAATCGATCCGGATCGAACCGTTTTACATGGACGAGTTTTTCGTTACCAACCAGCAGTTCGTCGATTTTTTGAATCACAATCTTTCACAAATCAGCATAGAAAGCGGTGTGGTGAAAGGCAGTGGTGCAAACTGGTTCTTGTTGGGAGAGGTGCGCGCGGGATACGAGCCGATTGTCTACCGAAACAACGAATTTCATGTCAGTGATCCGGCCTATGCCTCTAGTCCTGCTTTGCGCGTTACCGGTTATGGCGCTTCGGCCTTTGCAAACTACTTCGGCAGACGATTGCCGACAGAAATGGAAATGCTCTTTACAATGGTCAAGGGAGCGGACAGCTCGGAAGTGAATGCAGAACCCTCAGCGGAAGTGAATACCCAGCCGATGGGGGGCATGATGCGTATGATGGGAGACTGGCAGGGCGAAACGGAAAATTGGAGCAGCGCTTCTCATGAGCCAAATCCGAGCGCCAAAGATAAAGCTGAACCAAAGAGTTCTGAATTTCTGTTATCAGCCGCATCTTTTTCTCCGAACCTGTTGGGCATAAAGGGATTGAACCATGAGATCGGCGAATGGGTTTACATAGAGCAGCAGGGCCAGCCATCGACGGACGCCTCGAAAACAAATCGCTATGCGGTTATCGGTGGCGTTGAGGGGGCTCCGAAGGATAAAAATTCTTTACCCGCGGTCGTTGAGCGTTTCCCCTGGGAAGGATTCGAGGAGATTGGTTTCAGGACTGTAAAGAACGCCGCTGTCGACAATTCGGCGGAATGAGCGAGAAAGCAAGGACAATGAGAATAGCGGTGATATCTGACATTCATGGCAACCTGGAGGCACTTGTCCGCTGCCTGGATGATATCGAGCGATCAGGTGTCGACCAAATTGTCAGTTTGGGAGATGTCATTGGATATGGCCCACAACCGGAAGAGGCTCTCGTCCTGTTGGAAAAATTTCGCATCCCCAATATCGTAGGCAACCACGAGATTGCTCTGATCGATAGGGATTATCGTGACGATTTTTCACCGCAGGCAATTGTATCGCTGGAGCAGACCCAGAAATATCTCACACCTGCGTCTTTGCTCTATATTAAAAACCTTCCGTATTATCGAGAAATGAATGGCGCGCTGATGGTACACGGCTGTCCGCCTGATTCGCCGACTATTTACTTGAACCATATGAGTTTGTCAGAGATTAAAGAAACCTTTGCATCCAACAGTTTCGACATTGCCTTTGCCGGACACACCCACCGCCTGATGCTCATGGGTTATGATGGAAAGGATCTTCAATTCGATACATTGCAGCAGGAAACTATTAAACTCGATTCGGATTATCGGTATATCGTCAATGTCGGTGCCGTCGGACAGCCCAGGGATGGCGATCCGCGTGCAAAATACGTGATTTGGGACAGTCATCGCAACACCCTTGAGATAAGGCGGGTGGCGTATGATATATCTCGAACGGCCAACTTAATCATTAAGCGCGGTTTTCTCCGAAGGGATGCCGATAGGCTTTTTTCTGGAGATTGCCCCAAACAATATAAGCTCACTCGAGCGGCGGGAAACGACCGATAGCCGAGGAGAGTCGCAATATGGAAACTGTTCAGGAAAAGAGATTTCGCGTTCAAAATCTTGACTGCGCCGCCTGCGCGGCCAAGATAGAGAGGGAACTGCAGAATACCGAAGGAGTTGAAGCGGCGGTTGTTGATTTTGCCAATCTCACCCTGCACTTGAGGGCGGCCGATATCTCGAAGGCTCTGGCAGCGGTTGCGCGCATTGAACCCGACGTCAAGATCGAGCCCACCCTGCAGGGCTCGAAAGCGGATGACCATGAATCAACGGAGGCGGGCAATTTTCAAAAGCAAGTCGGAATCATCATCATCGCTGGTATTATCTTCGCGATTCACCTGTTTTTTGAAGACCAATTGCACCAGCGGCCGTGGGCGTGGGTGGAATATCCCATCGTGATTGCCGCTTACTTGCTGGCCGGCTGGAGCGTTTTAATCGGTGCGCTGCGGACGCTGCGGCGAGGGCAGTTTTTTGATGAGAATGTGCTTATGGTCATCGCCACGACCGGTGCCATGGCCATACACGCCCTGTCCGAGGCAGTCGGTGTGATGCTGTTTTTCAAGGTTGGCGAACTGCTGCAGGACATGGCAGTTTCCAAATCACGGCGTTCGGTTCGCGGGCTGCTGGCTGCCAGGCCGAACCGGGCCTTGCTTAAGACTGAGGGTGGTCTAAAGGAAACCTCTCCCGAAAAGGTCAAGGTGGGCGAAATCATCCTGGTCAAGCCCGGCGAGAAAGTCGCTTTGGACGGTACGGTGATTGAAGGAGTCTCGCAGGTGGACACCTCGCCTTTGACTGGCGAACCGGTTCCGGTTCAAACGCGCCCGGGCGATACCGTCTTGGCCGGTAGCATCAACACGGCATCGGCGCTGACGGTTCGGGTCACAAAGCCTTTTGAAGCGTCTTCGATTGCACGGGTATTGGAGTTGGTTGAAAGTGCGGCCGCGCGCAAGGCCGCCACTGAAAAGTTTATCACCACCTTTGCCCGTTATTATACGCCGGTGGTGGTGGCCATTGCGGCGGCTATCGCCCTGGTTCCGCCTCTACTCATAAATGACGCCCAATTCTCGACCTGGATCTATCGCGCCTTGGTGTTGCTGGTGATCTCGTGCCCCTGTGCCCTGGTGGTCAGCATCCCCTTGGGTTATTTCGGTGGAATCGGCCGGGCCTCGCGCAGTGGAATCCTGATCAAGGGATCAATGTTCATCGATGCCCTTTCAAAAGTCAAAACAGTGGTTTTTGACAAGACCGGCACTTTGACACGCGGCGTTTTTACGGTGGATCGTGTCGTTACCGACAATGGATTTTCGTCGGACCAGGTACTGCAAATGGCCGCAGCCGTGGAACTGCACTCCGATCATCCCATTGGCAAGTCCATCGTAGAGGCGATGACGAGTAAAGGTCTTGCCATTGATGAATCGCTGGTGAGCAATCACGTCGCCATTTCCGGAAAGGGGGTCAAGGCTGTCTTTGACGGGAAAAGCATCGCCGTCGGTAACGATGCGCTTTTGCATGAAAGACAGATCGATCATGGAAAATGTGACTTTGACAGCACCGTTGCCCATGTAGTGGTGGATAATCAATATGCCGGTCACATCTTAATCGGTGACCAACTCAAACCGGATGCCAAGCTGGCAATGGAGCGGCTGCGATCAGATGGGGTTTCGAAGCTTGTGATGTTAACGGGCGACAACGCGTGCGCAGCTGCAAGCGTTGCCAAGGCTCTCAATCTGGATCAATTTCATGCCGAATTGCTACCGGAAGACAAGGTCCGAATTTTCGAACAAATCCTCGCGGAAACCAAAGAGGACGGAAAGGTCGCCTTTGTGGGAGATGGCATCAACGATGCGCCGGTCTTGGCCCGGGCAGATGTGGGGGTGGCCATGGGTGCCCTCGGTTCAGACGCCGCCATCGAAACCGCCGATGTGGTGCTGATGACCGACGCTCCGACAAAAATGGCCGATGCCGTCAGCATCGCTAAGAACACCCGAAAAATTGTTTTGCAGAATATCGTGCTGGCACTGACCATTAAGGGGATATTCATATTGTTCGGGTCCTTTGGTTTGGCTACCATGTGGGAGGCTGTTTTCGCTGATATGGGTACCGCCCTGCTAGCACTGCTCAACGCGACGCGTGCGTTTCGTGGATATCCTTCCCTCAAGGAAGTCCACGTTAAAAACGCTTCCGTCTGACACTAAACGACTGGATTTTTAATAACCCATTGATATCGAGAGGTTCTCAGTTAACTGCGGGAGAACGAGAACGGTTATAAAAAGGGTTGCTCACGGGGAGGGTCATGCATAAACAAAGAGAACGAAATAATGGAGACTTGAGTTGCGATATCACCGCGTTTGATATGCAAACGGGAATCGAACCCACGTCCGTTCTCTGTTTGGGGAAAATGTGGAGAAAAGGATTTCCCCCGTAGGGATGCGGAGAACGTGACTCAGAGGTTCTCAAGGCATTGTAAATAAAGGACTTTTAATGTATCGGCGCTGGGGAGACTAAGTTTTTGGAAGGCGGCGAGCCCTCCACCAAAATTTGGTAATAAAATAGGGATGTTAATTAATTTTAACATCCTTTTTTTGTTGTTCGGATGTTGTTCGGGTTGTTCGGCATAATTGGAATCGATTTGAATCAACTTTTTGCACGGTAGTCTTACTGCCAACCCAATTTAATTTTCCAAAAAACAGATTTTGAGTTTTATCGTAGAAACAACTTGTGAGTTTATTTTGAAAGTTGTATCGCCGGACTTCGAATCCGTAGGCCGCCCGTTCGAATCGGGCCGGGCGTACCAATAATCACAAGGGGTTACAGATGAAAAGATCTGTAACCCCTTTCTTATTTATACCCTATATATACCGATAGGAGGTAACTCTGGGTACCTCAAGTTAATTGCTTTTTGTCATTTGTGATCTGGCACTTGGTTTGAAACCACCCGGGATTGGCCGGGACAGGGCGGGATCCAGTGGGATGTGTTGTGATGTCGTGGCGTTGCGTGATGTTGTGCAGCGATGAAACCCGGATTGAAAGAATGAAACCAAAACCGGTTTTTAGGGTGTTTTTGGGCCGGATTTAATAATGGTTGAATGTCTATTTAATGGGGCTTAAATAGACGTTGAGGCTTTATATCCGGGGGCTTATTTCGGGTTTTATGCCCACCAGGCGATGGTCACCATGGAAAAAAAGTCCGGAAACGCGGGGAAATGGGTTCAAAACGGTGTGAAATTAAAAATATCATATAAAATCAATATAAAAGGGTTTTAGCGTGAAAACCGAAAGTGGGAAATGAAATTTGGGGATTTTTGCTTCCTAAATTTCATTCTTGCACCTTCCTAACGTCCTAACCAAGTTTGCCTATCGAGAGAATCTTTTCCAGAACAACTGACCAGCGATTAAAAAAATGGCCAAGACCCAAGGTAGGGACCTTGCCCGAAGTTGAGAAGCGGGAATAGCACCGTTAAGCTGTTTTCTGATCCGTCCGCAATGGTGGAAAACAGAAAAGAATCAACCAAATAAAAAAAGGACTTGTTTCCCTCTACTATGGGGCTATATCGGCAGAAACAGTTCAGAATTTAGCGTTTTGATGGGAAAGGTACCCCTGTTGGTTTTTTAGCTGGTGCAATGCCAAAGAGGCTTTTTATACATATGGGAACTCTATTGGTTGAATTGAATTCCCTCCCGATAGAAATTATTTAAATTTTTGATCCAACTATATTAATCAGTTCTCGTTTGCATAAGGACGAAATGTTTAGGTTATTTAAATTGATCCTGCGCAAAACATCAAAACATTCTTCGGGGGAGGACTCTTCAGGGAATTGGATAACTCCCTTCAACAAGAGAGATGTTGTTCTTGATATTCCAAGACTCATCAAATTCAAGGCGACTGTGCTAGATGCACCACATTCCAGAAAAAGATGAAGTGGTCGGACAGTTTCTATCAGATCAGATTTTCCTGAATCCTCTAAAATTACGATTAAAACATCTTGGTAAGCACGAGTGTGTTTCACATAGCGATATCGTATCCTATTTTCAAGTGCATCAAGAATATCATAGATTACGTCACGGGGAGGATCATTTTTTCTTCTGATTTGATTTTCAATTATCGCTCGTAATGGTTGATCATGAACCCACTGTGAGGCTAACCAAGCATCAAAAGTATAGCTTTCATTATCGACTAAACTCAAATTAATTTCAACTGCCCTAAATATGCGTTTCATCCGCATATTAAAACCAGTTTCATGTGGTAGCAATGGGATCCACTCTTCAATATCAGGCTGTATAATTAGGTGATCGTGAAGTTGTTGTAATCGAGCAGGATGTATTGTGGGGTTTCTTTTAAAAACCCAATTAGGCATATCAACTTTAATTGCTGCGCATTTTTCTTTGGTTTCCTTTAACTTTTCCTTATTGTTGTCGTTAGAATACCTTGAAGTATCCAAATCTTTATCGACTTGAATAAAATCAGCAAACAATTTTCCCAGTGCTCCAATTGCCAAGTCATTCTCTTTTTCGGGTAAAACCTCTCCATCAAGGGTTTTTTGAACCAATGTTCCACCATCAGATAACACTTTTTCAAAGGCAGATGAGACCTCTTGTAGTATCTCTCCTTGGAAACATGGTTCGTTGCTTCCCTCAGGCAGATCCCATTCATCACCGCGAATACACCATATGTTTCCGTGAAATTCTTCCAATAAGCGGCCAGCGCGGCCAGCCAAGTTAAGGAAGTCCCCTCTCTGCATTGGGACTCCCAAACCTTTACGTGGATTCTCGATAATTATATTTCTCGCCGGTAAATTGACTCCTTGAAGGAGGGTCGACGTACAGCATATGAACCTTAGCTTTCCTGATATAAAAAGATCTTCGACACGTGATCTTACAATTCCTGGCATAAAACCATAATGATATGCAACACCATGTGGCAAGTGATTAATCAAAGGATATTTGGGATGGATATGTTCTTTTAAAAAATCGATAAACTCCAAAACCTCTTGCTCTATTTGAATCTCATTACTATCATCAGAAAGTAAAGCATCTGCGAGTTTTTCAGTGTTTTTGGGGAAATTAGCATATAATATTGTGCAATCGTTTTTTTGTGTAATTGCCCTTGCGAGGGCGGCTTGTTGTACAAATTTGGGACCACGGAGTCGAAAAGTTAAATCCCATAAACCCAGATCAGCACGTTTCGAATTCATTAACAATTCAAAATTTGCCTGTGATGGCTTCCCTTTAACATCCGACAATAGAATAATATTCTGTGAAACTGGAGAGTGTATTTCAGTAAAGTATGCACCTGAATCTGATGTATTAAAAAGCATCAATAAGTATTCAGGGTTCCTAATTAATGGACTAGAAAAAATTATTTCAGCCGTCGGGAAACGATCATGGACTTCTTCTATGGCGGATTGCAGAAGAATCCCACGGGATCCATCTTTAACGCCCTGCGCTTCGTCTATTATCAAAGTTGTTATCCACTGTTGCCCTTGGTCACTGAACAGCAAACTAAGCAAACGTTCTTGTGTTAGCACATAGACTATGCCGCATTTTGCTTCGGACCTTTCAATTGGAAGTGGGACACAACGAACGGGAACTTGACTCAACCCAGCCTCTTTAAGCTCCCTTGATATTTTATCAGCTATTTGGCGAATTAATGCTCTTGTTGGTACTACAAAAACGATACTCGCCCCTGCGTTTTCTCTCAACCTGCGTATGGTATCGAGACACAAAACGAAGGATTTACCTGCTGAGGTCGGTGCAGAAACACTTAGCGAAAGTCCTGTTGAAAGACCGTCAAAAAGTCTTTTCTGAAAGTTGGTTAGAAGGAAGGGCTTATTGGGAGTAACCTCTACCGTGTTTTCACACTCACGAGCAATAGTCTCGAATCCCAAATACATCGATGAAGAATCTTTTTTATTTTCGAAACAATTGAAACGCTTTTGAAGAAGTTGTCGGCCAGGAAAATTTCCTAATCGCGAGAGAATGACAGCAGCAGCTTTTAGCAGCGGCTCATTAGAATTCTGTATCATTTCAGCTGTTCGAGTTGCTATCTCGTATGCTTTTGCCTGGTCACCCTGATCTTCTTTAAGCGCTAACCAAGATGCAAATGACATTAGTCGGTTATAATCATACTGAGACATTGCCTCGTCTTCTGAAAGTGCATTTCCCGGGAGTTGGTGTCTAACGTGGTGAACAATAAGGCGTTCATATAAGGTTTCTAATTTAAGGTCTAATCCTGTGGGCATTTTAATCTCTTTTATAACGCTTTAGTAAATTCATCTCTAAACTCTTGAACGCTCCTAAAAGGAAGAAAAAATATTTCAAATTTGAATTCACAGAATTCAAATTTTTCGAATCTCCTTTTCAAAAGTTTTATCAAACGAGGTATGTCTTTACTGTAATCTTCGATAAAATTTGTTAAGAAAGTGGTTCTTTGGTTATCATTTAATTTCTTATATTTTTTCCAATCATAACCAATGAGGCACGCATGATTAAATCGGCAATCATCAATTGGATCTAATCGATCAACATAGCGTAATACAATATTTTTTGTCTTTTTATCTGCCCATTTACAATGACTAGTTACAATGTTTAGTTCTCGATCTGTTTGCCTATTATTATGAAAACTGGTGATGCTTTCAAAAGCACTATCAAGAGCCTTTGATATATTAGAATATAATTTTGCTTCACCGAAATAGATGTCCATGCAATTCGCTGAATCATCCCAACGCATATGGATGCCATCTGATCCATGGATTTCCATGGCAGTGCTTGTTTTAAGGTCCATTTTTGCTACGAGTTGGGGTGCCTCCAAAACCGCTTCAAGTAAGAAATAAAGCAAAAGTTCTCCAGCCTCACCACTTGTCGCATATGACCTCATAAGCTTCTTTGCCTCTCGATATAGCCTATTGCGGTCGGCCTCGGACATTGCCCTCTGCCTACGTCGTACTGAAAAACAATATTGAGTGATATGATCTGCAAGGCACTCGGCAAGATCCTTGAATTTGGGTTGTCCATTTTTATCAAATTTAACATATTTGAATCTTGCTACTGCATTTTCACCATCTATCTGTATAGGTAGATCCATCCTTGACATGCATGCATCATATTTTTCCCGCGCGACTTCTAAGTATTTGGAAAGTTCAGTTATCTGGATGGGTTCTGTAACCACAATTTAAACTCCTTGATGGTGAAAACTTTTTTCGAAAAATATGCTATCAGTTTTAGCCTCACTGATTATCGTGTAAATTTCTTTTGAGAGTAGTTTCTTAATGGCATTTTTAGCTAAAATGTTTTCAATAAAATATCGCGCCGAAGACAACGATTACCTCAACAAAAATGTATCAGTTTTTAACAGGAAGGATTTGAATCAAATTCTCTGCGCGAAGAGCCGCAGAAGTGCGTACCGGTGATGCATGAATATTGTCATGCCGATCCTGCGATGACCTTTGATGGTACATTGTACAGGCACCCCACTGCCCATTCGGATCGTAGAAAGGACGGCCTCCTTAATTGATGGTATGCCGTCCACAATTCCCTGGATGTCATCCAGAGACTTTCCCACAAAATAGTTAGGACTGATATTTGCCGGGTAATCACCCTTGACCAAGCATTTTTCGATGAGCCCGCTGCCAGTAATTATCGAATCGACACAGCCGTCGTGAAATTTGGGCCAGCGAAGGAGTTCTCCATTGGATTTGGTGAACTTTTCTGGAGCGAGAATAATTGCCTGGCCTCCAATTTTTTTATCCGCTTGCCAGGCGGGGCCATGTCTGCTCCTGACAAGCGTTAGCTCCCCGCCGCTTTTCTGCGTTCTTGGCCAGAGCGGCGTTCCTCATCTGGATTGAAATTTGAAGCGTCTTGTCGACGACGTTCGCCATGGCGACGATCATACATGGCAATCTTGAATTTTATAAAATCGCTCACTTCCTGCAGCGCTTCAGGTTTGAATTGTCCAAGTTTCAACAGGCCATATAGGATATCCCCGGCAAACTCATTTTGTTGAAAGTTGTGAATGATAGCAGAATGAGGCGGCTTACCGTCTGTTTTGCCTTCTTTTGACTCATTATTTCCAATATCAAAATTGGTTTCTTTCTTACCAGTGATCAACCAAGAAGAATTAACGCCAAATGTGGTTAATTTCTTTATTATTGTGAAAGGCGCTTCACGTTCGCCCCTCTCATAGTATTGGTATGTGCTCGTCGCTATATCAAGAGATTCAGCCATTTCTGGTTGTTTAAGGCCGAGCTTTTTCCTTATCTTTTGCAGCCGCTTGCCAAACTCTATATGTGATTTTTTATCTTGGCACATAACGCCATACGTGGTTATTCAGGTATTTAGTTAACACCATCCGCGCAACATAAACCCTAAAAAAGGAGCCAACCTTCAAAAGGTTTAGGGAGCAATCATGAAACCTCTCGAAATTAAAATCGAACTCATGAAAGCCGGAATATCTCAGGCGGACATTGCAAGGGATTGCGGTGTATCCCGGTCCCAGGTGAACCGGGTCATCGGCAATCAGTGCGTTTCGGATCATGTTAGGCGTGCGGTAGCTGCGGCCATCGGAAAGTGCGTTGAGAACGTATGGCCTGAGTATTATCAGCGCAATAGCGATTCGCAGTGTGCCTGATGATCCGACCTTATCCCGCGTCAACATACCGGTCAACGTCTAGACCGGCGCAAAAAATAGACCCGCCCATAGGTTGACAAGTCAATCTATTACGCCAGCAGGAGGCGCCCGTCAATGGCAAAGCGAACTTCACCCGACCCCAACCAGATGACCTTCAACTTCATGTTTGAGGAAAAGGTCGATGCCTACATCAGCGCCAAACAGGAAATCCTGGAGGTTATGGACGCGGAACCGCGCCCATCGCAGCCTGTCGAGAATGAATTCGAAGCCTGCGTTGAGATTGCAGCAGCGGTAAAAAAGGCCATCCGGCTGTTGATTCCCGCAATCAACGGAAGACAATTTTCGGATTAAATTGAAGAGTTTTCGAAGTTTTCAAATTTACTGGAACTTTGTTTATATCCACCGGTTTTCAACGACTTTCCACCGTTGGTCGGACCTCTATTAGGGTGCGCTACGCGCTCCAATCTTATGGGTTTTTCAAGGCATGGGCAGGAAGGCTTGAATAAAATGAGGGGAGCAGCATTTCTGATTTGCTACTCCCCTCTGGGCATTTTATTCAATGCCTCCTGCACCCGGCTATCCCTTGACAGGTTGCTCCCCAGCAGAGCCTGTCTCCGTTTCACCGGGCAAACCGTATCGAATCGGATTAAAATTTCATCTTTTTCTGCTGGCTTACCACAGACAACTCATCCGTTAATCGGTTGAGCACATTTAAGATGGCGGCCAATACAAGCGCCTCCAGTTTTTGGCGGATATCTTCGGCGGTCGGATGGGATGGCATATCGACTCCTTTCCTAAAATATTTCGGATGCGGCAAGCCGCACATGTTCCGCGTTGACAGTTTTTTCATGACCCATTGCCGCGGCAACCAGGGCACCGCGAGCCAGGTGGTTGGCTTTCCTGAAGATGCCGCCCGATCCTTGGTGGATGGCCGTGATAGCATCACCTTCGAACAGCATCCGGTCGATTCCGGCAATGGTCAGATGATGCTGAAGATAGGTTTGCATCTGTTCTTTTTTGGAACCGATGAAATGGCTTTTGGCCACCACCCGCGATGCCAGGGGAAGACAACCCGGATATCGCAGGTTGTCGATCAAATGAGTTTGTCCGGCCAGTACCATGGGCAGGTAGGGTTTTGAGTCCATCTCGAACTGACACAGCGTATGCAGCTCCACGAAGACTTCCAGACGGAGCAAAGAGGCTTCATCGATGACCAGAACGACATTTTGTTTTTTCCCGTGGATCAATTCCAATACTTCTCGTTTGATTCCATCGGTCATGGCCGCACGGGAGGTCCCGGCAGGTTTCATTCCCAGTTCTCCCATGATCAGGCGGTACAGTTCCAGGATGGAACCGGACGTGGCTGTGACGTAGACCAGCTTGTACTCGGAAGGATGCAGACCGTTTACCAGATAACGGATGGCTGTGGATTTACCGGAGCCGATCTCACCGGTGATCAGATAAATCGCCCCTAACCCCAAACTGTAATCGAAACGGTTCTTCGCTGCCGCCAGTTGATCCGTTTCAAGTATATCCGTCACCGCGATATCCGCCGTGAAGGGCTCTTTCTCAAAACCGAAGAACGGCAGATACGGCGTATTCATTTCCATAGACCGCCTCCCTGATAATCCGTCTTGTGGGCCGGTTCGAGTTGGGTATTGATGTTCTTGTCCCGCTTTACCCGGCAGTTAACATGCAGATCCACGGGAACCAACAATCCGTGGGACTTCCGATTGAAAAACACCTCAGCCGTTTTCGGTTCGCTTTCGTGATACAAAATCAGCACCCGCTTGCCGATCAATACCACCGGGGCTTCGAACAGGTTGCCGTTGAGTGTGACGGTTCGATCCTTTGCGACGGTTCGGTATACGGCGGTGCGAAAGTGATCGTTCAGGTTCTTCGGTGCCGTTCGGATGCAGGCAAGGTTTTTGCTGAACCGGTTAAAGGGCGTCATGCCGGTGGCGCTGTGAATGCGTTGGTGATAGGCTGTATCGAGCCAATGGGCAAACGACTGATTCAATCGTTCCAGGGAGGAAAGATCGGCTGCAGGTAAAAATCCACCGCGAACGGTTTTGAAGAATCTCTCAATTTTGCCCTTGCCCTGGGGCTTGTACGGCCTTGCATGAATGAGGGCGATGGCCAGTGAGGCACAGGTAAATTCGAGTTTGCGGCTGCGATAGGCAGCGCCGTTGTCCACGTACAGTTTTCGCGGCAATCCTCGTTTGGAAAGTGCTTTTTCAAAAGCATCCATGAAACTGGCCAGGTTCTCCGACAGGTAGAACCCGCCGTAAACGATCAATCGGGAATGATCGTCGATAAAAGCGATCAAATAGCTTTTTCGCATTTTCTGATCGACCACCACCTTGGGTCCGTGCATCACATCGCTTTGCCAGATGTCGTTGACCAGCTCGGCTTCGTACTTTCTTCGATCCTCCGGTTTGGGGGATTGATCCATCAACCCGTGTCGGTGAAACAGCCGATAGAGGGTGGAAAGACCAAAGCTTGCAGGAACAATTGTCTGGCGTTTGAGACTTTCCAAAAGCATCGGGACTGGCGTTGCCATCTGGCTTTGTCTAGTGGCAAGGACGATGTTGACTGTTTCTTCGTCCAAGTTTCGGGATCTACCCTGATCGCCTCTTTTCCCGGGATACAGCGATTCGATACGGCCGTTGCTTTTTTGGTAACGTCGAATCCAGCGATAGATCGTATTTTCGCTGATCCGTGTTCGGCTGGAATAGGGAATGACCCATTTGCGCTCGCACTTCTCCCTCAACAGTCGCCGTTTCTCGCTTCTGGTCAGGTTCGTCGTGCCGACAAACTCGTGAATGACCCCGAACCGGAAAACAGCGACGGTCTCATCCTTTTCTTGTGTCATACAAACCTCCTTTTTTGTGTTTCCCCTGGCTTTAAACCATTTCTCACGGTACGGGGAGCGCACTGTTCGGTAGAGGATCAGGGACGGGCCAAGCTAAACACCAGGAATTAAAAAATAATAATTGTAATAGAGGGCTTAATTGGGGTCTATATCGCGATTTTTGGGGTCAAAAATCGAATTATAGGCGGATTGTGCTTCCCGCAATTCAAATGCCCCTTCGGTGGGCTGGATGGAGCGGCCCTTTGCCATCGCCCCCATGGCGTTTTTAATGCGTTCGATAAACGGTCTGCTCCCCACGGCAATACTTTCCGTCCATCGGCTTGCCCGTTTGGCGTCAATGTCTTTTAGGGCGGATTGAACCCATTTCAAGTGGGCTGAGGCGAAAGTTCCATAATCCTTGAATCCAGCCAACTCCCGCAGCCTTTGGTAAGCAATGATGATATTTTTTCGCCGTGGCTTCTGGATTTCATTATACCCACCATAAGGCCATTTCGATGGATGGTCGACAACCCCGGCACGAACCATATTCAAATCGATGTATACCAGACACCGCAGCAGATGTTCACCGGTTTCAACTGCGGTTGAATGGTATCGATCTTCCCAAAAGGACCCTTTCCGGTGTTTCCGACGGTTATATTCCTGGGCGGTTCTTCCGGCGATCAGCCCAACTGCTTGTGGGATAGTCCTGTGATCGCTGTCGTCTTTCACGATCAAGTGGATATGATTTGATGTCACCGCATAGTTTAATACCACCAGCCCGAAACGCCTTTTCGCTTCGAAGAGCCACTGAATCCAACGGTGACGGTCCTGTTTAAATTTCAGCAGGAATTCACGTTTATGGCATCTTTGGGTAATGTGCCAGATTTGATCCGGAACATTAGAGGATCAGGGACGGGCCAAGCTAAACACCAGAACGGGATCAGGGACGGGCCAAGCTAAACACCAGGAATTAAAAAATAATAATTGTAATAGAGGGCTTAATTGGGGTCTATATCGCGATTTTTGGGGTCAAAAATCGAATTATAGGCGGATTGTTCTTCCCGCAATTCAAATGCCCCTTCGGTGGGCTGGATGGAGCGGCCCTTTGCCATCGCCCCCATGGCGTTTTTAATGCGTTCGATAAACGGTCTGCTCCCCACGGCAATACTTTCCGTCCATCGGCTTGCCCGTTTGGCGTCAATGTCTTTTAGGGCGGATTGAACCCATTTCAAGTGGGCTGAGGCGAAAGTTCCATAATCCTTGAATCCAGCCAACTCCCGCAGCCTTTGGTAAGCAATGATGATATTTTTTCGCCGTGGCTTCTGGATTTCATTATACCCACCATAAGGCCATTTCGATGGATGGTCGACAACCCCGGCACGAACCATATTCAAATCGATGTATACCAGACACCGCAGCAGATGTTCACCGGTTTCAACTGCGGTTGAATGGTATCGATCTTCCCAAAAGGCCCCTTTCCGGTGTTTCCGACGGTTATATTCCTGGGCGGTTCTTCCGGCGATCAGCCCAACTGCTTGTGGGATAGTCCTGTGATCGCTGTCGTCTTTCACGATCAAGTGGATATGATTTGATGTCACCGCATAGTTTAATACCACCAGCCCGAAACGCCTTTTCGCTTCGAAGAGCCACTGAATCCAACGGTGACGGTCCTGTTTAAATTTCAGCAGGAATTCACGTTTATGGCATCTTTGGGTAATGTGCCAGATTTGATCCGGAACATAATGTCGTTTAGCCCGTGCCATTAAACCATCCTATATCGCAATTTTTGACGCTAAAAATCTCAATATAGAGGGTATTTCGGCCATCTTTTATAACAATTTAACTTTTATTTTAATTAGTTGACTTGGCCCGTCCCCGGAAATTACCGGAAACTCAAACAGGTATCACGCCGGCCACGGTCAACAAATCCCTGGACCATCTGCAACGGTTGGGGGTTGTCCGTGAACTGACCTCCCTCAAACGAAATCGGATTTTCAGTTACACAGGATATCTGGATATCATGAACCAAGGGACAGAGTTGCCCGACTGACAGGACAATAAGCACTGGTTTTCCTTATTTTGGTAGGAAGGCTCTCTTGTGACACCTGTGGGTGAGATGCCATGCATGACCGGGAACACAATGTCTTTTTGCACGGGCCATTTTACAACGCTTTCCTTAATCAGGTGTTTTCAGGGATAAAAACTGTGGATCAAGCTTGCATGGAAGGTCTTTTTAGCCAATATCTATGCAATGTCAATTGGTTAGCACGACCCCGGCTTCGGCTCGGTCTGCGCCCGCAAAATCCGGTAGAGCGTTGAAAGGCTGATACCAAGTTGCCGGGCCGCAGACTTTTTCCCCTTAACAGTGCTCCCGTGAATCGCCAAGGCTCTCATGACCTGATCCAGTTCCACGCTTTTGCGGGCATGGTAAAGCCTCACCACGTCGGCTTTCCGTTCATCCATCTCGCGGCCGCTATCCGGCTCTGTCCCGCCAGCAACGGGGAGTAAGTTTTCAAAGCGATGCGCCAGGTGCTCGAGGGTAAGTAAACCTGGTGGGCAGAAATTCACACCGTACTCGATGAAATTTCTTAACTCGCGCACGTTTCCCGGCCAGGCATACCCTTCAAAACGCCTCATTAACTGTCTGGTGGCGCCGGTGATCTTACCTGAGGCCTCTGTAGAAAAAGCCTTTATGAAATAATCCACGAGTAGACCGATATCCTCCCTGCGTTCCCGAAGCGGTGGTGCCGTTATTGGTACAACGTTGAGCCGGTAGTAAAGGTCCTTTCGGAATTTACCGGTCTGCACCAGGTCGCTAAGGTTTTGATTGCTGGCGGCAATCACCCGTGAGTCGAATTGTATCAAGCATTGACCGCCGATCCGGCGAAACGAGCGTTCCTGCAGTACGCGTAGCAGCTTGACCTGCAGCGGGTAAGGCAACTCGGAAATTTCATCAAAAAAAACGGTTCCACCATGGGCCATTTCCAACAGCCCTTTGCGGCCCTGGGCGTTGGCGCCGGAGAAGGCGCCCCCTTCGTAGCCAAACAATTCACTCTCGAGGAGCGCATCGGGGATCGCGCCGCAGTTGATGGCGATGAAGGGACCTCTTGCGCGGGCACTGCATTTGTGAATGGCCTGGGCTATCAGTTCTTTGCCTGTCCCCGATTCCCCTTGAACCAACGCGATTGAATCGCAGGCGGCGGTTTTAAGGATATGCTCTTTCAGGGTGATCATCGCCGGGCTTTCACCGATGATGTTCTCAAGTTGTCCCACTCGGGGAAAGGCGCACCGTTCCGTCGCTTGATTCTCCTCGGATTCAGCGAATGGGCGAAGAACTCCGACTCGATAGAGTTGTTCAATGAGCCGACGAACCAGGAAGAAGCCAGATTCTGCTTTTTCAACCAAAATCGATCGCTGGTGCTGGTCAAATGCAACGATCTGCATCGCACCTATCATCTGGCCGTCCAGATAGAGTGGCCCTGTGTAATTCGCCTGATCTCGGCAATCATTTCTTATCGGACACGAGCGGCAGGTTTCATCCGATCCAGGATGCAACAGCATCGATCCTGCATGTGATCGCAGTCCGTACCCCAAGGCCGTGTCTTTCGGCACCCTGAAGCCGAGCCCTTTTGTATATGGCCCCGTTCCGGCTACGCAAAGGTAATCAAGATTGATGATAGCGATTTCCACACCTAATAATTCGCCTAAAGTCTCTATGATAGGATGGATTGCCTGCCAGCAAGACAAGGAACCGTTGTCGGCGTCGATGCGTATTTGTGGTGGAGCCGCCCACGAAGGGCTGAAGTTTTTCATGGTGCTGTTCCTCAGGTTTGTTGCGGTTCCTTGGGACAAAATCTGAGCTTTATACGGTGGCGCTTGTTTTTCATTTTCGAGAAAAAAGCTTGTCTATATTTCAATTCTGAAAGTTTGACAATAGCCATGCGCATACGTCCCACATGTCCAACGCTAATATATTCTTATAAATATAGCTCGTTATCCTGATTTTTGTTGAGTGGCACGATCTCTGCTTTGACTCAGGGGCGGCAGCAGGCCCAGCCGCCTGTTCGCATCTGATTGAAAGGCAAAATAAAAATATGGATTTACACCGGTTCTTCAAAAATGAAGTCAAACCCGCTTTGGGATGCACGGAACCCGGAGCCGTGGCATTTGCGGCTGCCGTGGCCGCCCGTGAACTTGACGCTGAGGCAGAAAGGATCTGCGTCCGTTCATCCGTCAATCTGTTCAAAAATGGTCGTTCCGTGGGACTTCCGGGCGTTGACGGCATTCGCGGCAACGCTATGGCGGCGGCCCTCGGTGCCGTGGGCGGTGATCCCGATTTTGGCCTGACCGCCCTGAGCCAGATCTCGGCAACCGCGCTGCAGCGGGCTCGCGAAATCTTCGAACGCGGAGGTGTTTCCGAAATCGTAGAACAGGACGCCCCTTCGGTATGGGCAGAGGTAACCCTGTATGCCGCCGGTCGAACCAGTGCCTGCACTATCGCCGGGCGGCACGACCGCGTAGCGTGCATCACAGTCGACGGACAGAACATTTTTAAAGCCGCAGAAATGGCGGATGACACACCGGACGATCCCCGGGAGCAATTGAAACAGCTCGATTTTGAAGACATCTGGCAACTATCCGGCGAGATTGACGACTTGCTCGAGGCCCGGATGCTCGAAGGGGTCGAAATGAACATGGCGATTGCCGAGCAAGGCATCAGCAGCACAGCGGGGCTGAAGTTCGGATCCGTGCCGGCCCTGGATCGAGAGCGGGCCGGCCTGATTGGCTTGATTACATGCATGACCGGCGCCGCATCAGATCTGCGCATGACCGGTGCCTGCATGCCTGTCATGAGCAGCTCGGGCAGCGGCAACCACGGCCTCACGGCCATCATACCATTGGCCATCGTTGCCGGAGATCAGGGCTCCTCGTCGAGGGAACTTGCCGAAGCTGTGGCGTTGAGCCACATGGTCTGCGGCTACCTGAAGGCCTATATCGGCCGTCTGACCCCCACCTGTGGCTGTGCCGTGGCCGCCGGTGCCGGCGCCGCGGCCGGGATTGTGCGCCTGCTGCAGGGCACGGCCATCCAGGCGGAACGTGCGGTATCGACCTTTGTGGCCGCGCTTCTCGGCATGGTTTGTGACGGGGCCAAGGAATCCTGCGGCCTGAAGGTCAGCACGGCGGCCGCCCAGGCATACACCACCGCCATGCTGGTTCTCAGCGGCGGCGGCATTCACGACACTCAGGGGCTCGTCCCCGTGAAGCTGCCGGAACTGGTGAAGGTCCTCGAACCCTTCAATCATTGCGCCCTGGCGGGGACAGACAGCGGCATTGTCGAGCTGCTGCTGAAACTGCCGGTCGCCGGGTAGGCGAAAAGCGGCCGTTAAAACAGATTCGACAACGGTGCGGGGACGGCAACCAGCCGGCAAACCACCGATTTTACCCAATTTGTCAAAGAGGAGTGAAACAATGTCAAACAACATTCAATTCGACTTGCAGGAACTGATCTCCGAACGGTCTACGAAAAAGCACGGATTCATAGACATCGCCCAAAAGGTCGACGGGTCGATGGTCCGGATTCCTTATTTTATCATCTGCGGCAAGGACGAAGGGCCCCTTTTGCTGGTCGATGCCTGCAACCACGGAGACGAATACGAGGGCTCGGAAGGCATCATCCAGGCGCTGAACGAATTGAACCCCGAGCAGGTCAAGGGGACCCTGGTCGGCATTCCGGCCCTGAACCTGGAGGCATTCAACGCGGGTATGCGCATCGCACCGATTGACTGGTCGTACCAGGACCTCAACCGCGCCTACCCGGGCAACGAGAAAGGCCTGATCACCTCGCGCATCGCCCATTTTTATATGCACAACTTCATCCGCAAGGCGGACTATGTCATCAGTTTTCACGGTGGGGGCAACTCCTTGTACCTCGATCCGCTGGCCGCCTACCTGCCGCCGGACACCGAAGTGGGGAAAGTCACCTATGAAATGGCCAAGGCCTTTGGCGTCAAGGTCCTGTGGCGCCAGCAGAACCTGCCGTTCAGCGGCATCACGACGGTTGAGGCCCAGAAATTCGGGGTGCCGGCGATCATTCCTGAAATCGGCGGCCACTGCGTGCGACACGAACACCGGCAGTATTACGTGGACATCTGCAGCAACGGCATCAAGAACGTCATGGTGCGCTTCGGCATGCTCCAGGGTAAGGTCCCGACCGTAGCCGACCAGATCGATGTTGAACTGCGCTATCTGCACACCGACCAGGGCGGCATCCACAAGCCCCTCAAAAAGGCGCTCGACGAATGCCGCGAGGGCGAGGTGCTCTCCGAAGTGCACAACCTGTTCGGTGAGAAGGTAGGCGAGGTCGTGGCGCCCTTCGACGGTGTGATCATCGGCTACTGGTGCTACACGACCATTCACCCCGGGAACTGGGCGTTCCTGTACGGCAAACACATTTAGCCGGTCGGCCGCATAGCGGCATTTTTGAGTAGCGAGGTTATTTTATGGAATGGATTGTCCTTCTGGTCCCACTCTTTGCCCTGGTGTTCGGCGGTGTTTTCGTTTTCGTCGCCGTCGGTGCGACCTCTTTCATCGTCTACTATTTTCTGGCGGGCCAGGCCCAGTCCATGATGGGGGCTGCGGTCTGGGGGTCGATCCAAATGTACGCCCTGGTGGCCGTGGGGTGTTTCATCCTGATGGGACAGATCATTTTAAAAAGCGGTATCAGCCAGAAGGCATACAGCTGTATGGCACCGCTGATGGAGCGGATCCCCGGGGGACTCTTGCATACCAACATCGCCATCTGTGCCCTTTTCGCATCGATCTTTGGAGCCAGCGCGGCAACGACCGCGGTCGTGGGCAGCAGCGCCTTTCCGGAGTTGAAGAAACGCAGGTACAATTTCGGCCTGACGATGGGCACCGTCGCCGCCGGCGGTACCCTCGGCATCATGATTCCTCCCAGTTCCGCCTTTATCATCTACGGCGCCCTGACAGAAACCTCAGTGGGCGCCCTCTTTGCGGCGGGTATCGGTCCCGGGATCCTGCTGGCGGTGCTGTTCTCGATTTATGTGGCCGTCAAATGCATCCGCAATCCGGAATTCGCCCCGCGTAGCGACTCGGTGGAGCCGCTACTGCCGGCGCTCAAGCGGCTCATCGGCATCTGGCCCATCGTGCTGCTCATTGGCGTGGTGCTGCTGCCGATTTTGGCCGGTTGGAGCACCGCCACCGAAGCCAGCGGCATCGGCGTTTTCGGCTCGATCGTCGTGGGCGCGTTGTACGGCGACCTATCCTTTAAGCAGATTGTCGAGAGCGTACAGGAATCCACCCACACCTTCTGTATGCTTTTGCTCGTCGTCTGCGGTGCAATGCTGCTGGCCAAATCAGCGGCCCTGGTCGGGCTGCCCCGCAGCCTCAGTCTTACCATCGGCGGGCTCAACGTTGCGCCGATGGTGGTCATGGTGGGCCTGGTCGTGATGTATCTGCTGCTGGGGTGCCTGTTCGACGGCATTTCCTTCATGGTCATGACCCTGCCGTTCGTCTTTCCGATTGTCACCACCTTTGGCTTCGGCGGGATCTGGTTTGCGGTCGTGATTGTAGTGTTGATAGAAATCGGCCAGTTGACCCCGCCGGTGGGACTCAACCTGTATGTGATCCAGGCGATCACTGAAGGTGACGACGTCACTCTGGAAGACGTCGTGCGCGGTGTCTGGCCGTTTTTCTGGATTCTGGGCGGGTTTGTCGTCATCCTGATCTGCTTCCCGCAGATCGCGACATTTCTGCCTCGATTGTTTGGATTCGAAATTCAATAACCCCATTTATACGAAGGAGAGAACATGAAGACGTTTCATCTGGCTCTGTCTGCGATCCTGGTAACCGGCCTGCTGTTGACAGGTTTTTCGCCCGCAACGGCGGCTGACACTTTCAAATGGCGTGCTGATGCGATCCTCAACGAAAAAACCGGTGAAGTGAAAAACTTTCAATGGTTTTGCGACCAGGTCAAAGCCCGCAGCGGTGGCCGTCTCGAAATCCAGCTTTTTCCCGGCGGTTCCCTCGGCATCCCCCCGACGGGACTCTATCGTGCACTGAAGTCGGGAGTCGTTCACATGGCCATGGGGATGTCCGAGTTCCAGGCCGGCGATGCACCGTCCCTGAGCCTCGACTCACGCTTCTATCTCTGGCGTGACCGCAGCCAGCGGTGGGCCATTCACAACCTTTTGGCCCCCGCCCGCCAGGAAATCTTCAACAACAGCTGGGGCATCGAACTGCTTGGCGGATATCCGCTTTACAACACCAACGACGGCATCGTCACCAATATCGACGGCAGCGGCTGGGAAGACTTTGCCGGCAAGAAGATCCGGGTCTCCGCACCGGACTCCAAACGGGTCTTCGAACTGCGCGGCGCTTCGGCAGTGTTCATGCCGATGGGCGAATTGTACCAGGCCCTGAAAACCGGCGTCATCGACGGTGTGGACACGTCGCCGCGTACCGTGGTCGGCCGCTCGCTGTATGAGGTGGCCAAGTATTATTACCCGGTCGGGTACCCGGGGACCGTGCTGTGGACCTGTGAAATCCTGGTGAGCAAAAAGCACTGGGACAAGCTCCCCGCAGACCTGCAGCAGATCGTCCGCGAAACCGCCCTGGATGCCTCTCGCAAGGGGGCCTGCGAGGCCACGGACCCCAGGACCGAGGAGGCCTATTTGGCAAAGATGCGTGAAAAAGGCATGACGATCCGGTATTTCAGCGATGCGGACATGAAACGGTCCCAGCAGGCGGCACTGACGGCTTACAAGGAATTCGTCGCCGGCTCTGAAAATCCGAATGTGAAAAAAATGGCTGAAATCATTGCACCTTATCTCCCGGACGAGACCAACTGACATTGCGTTGCAGCCGAATGGTCGAAATTGGGGCCGGCAGGTTTCGCCCCGGTGGTATCGCCACTGGAAAGGCGCCTGCCGGTCAGGCCATGGAAACGAAACTAAGGAAAACCATCCATGAAAAATTCGTCATTCGTTGCTTTTTGCCGGCAATTTGAAAAAATCGTGCTTAAAAGTGGCAGTGTCGTCGCAAATATCGCTTTCTGCGCCATGGTCGTGCTGGTCACCTCTGGTGCTGTGCTGCGCTACGGCTTCGGTTGGACTCCCGGTTGGAGCGACTCGGTTTGCGCTTATCTCGTGCTCCTCATCGTTATCATGAGCGCTGGCCACACGCTGGCCGCAGACAAGCACATCCGCATCAAGTTCTTTTACGACCGGCTGCCCGCCACCTTCAGGTCCTGGCTCGACTTGGCTTGCGGGCTGATTTCACTGGCCTTAATCGGCTTTCTCATCCATACCACAACTGATCTGGCCATCATGTCCCGTGAACTCAACTCGACCACTCCGGACGGGCTACGCCTGTTTCCCATGCAGATCATCGTTCCCATTGGATTGGGCCTGTTGTTCCTGGCCTTGACCGGCTTTACCATGCGGGCTGCCCTCAGGATATTCAAAGGATCAGCATGACTGTCGACTCCCAAGCATTGGGATGGCTTCGCCGTAGAAAAATGGCTGATTACAAAATAAGGTATGATCCGGAATTTGCCCATTGACCAACCTGCGGAAGCACTTTCGCCATACCGGCAGGTTGTACCTGGATCATGCTGTCTTCTCCCGGACTGAAGGAGAAACAGCAAATGCTTCCTATATCGTTAATACTCCCCAAATCTACCCGACAGGCGCATCGTCATACAGGCATGGGGGGAGGCCTCACGCCCCCCCTTGCACACCACCGGACATGCGGATCCGTATCTGTCGGTTCGGCCGGTCAGAACAGGGACGGATAAACCCACCTTCCCTGCCGGGCGTTATACAGACACGACGCTGCCGGCATTTCAACAGCCTCCCGGTGGGCTAAAACCGTTTTTCAAGACCGAGTGTGTAGACAACGCCCTGAAACACCATGTTTTTTTCCGTGGAGGTGATTTTCCCTTCGTCTACATCATCATTCGCTTCAAAATCTGTATCACTATGCAGAAGACAGAAGTTGATCATTCCGTCCAGACGAAATCCGTATGGTAACTGCCAGCCGCTCTCAAATCCGATATATGGACCGAATCCGCTTGTCTTGCTTTCCTCATTAAAGCGCGCCTCATTGCCGCCATCGACATAGTCGACATAGAATTTACTCTCAATTCGGGCAAACCGGATGCCGCCGAGAAAAGCGCCGTCTACGCTGTCAAACAGTGTAAAGTGTTTTCTGGCTTCGATGTCGGTTACCTGGTAATCCAGGTCATAGGTCGCATCGGCACTGGTGATCGCGCTGTCGATGCTGGAATCAGGGTGCATGCGGGTATGCCAGAGCGCCCCAGCCCCATCATCCTCCCTTTCCGAATGCCACGTTCCGTCCAGATCGGAGTGACGGATGCCGATCTCAAATGGCAACTTTGGCGTATTGACCCAGAAAGCATATCTGTAACCGGTTTCTTCGTCCGGTTCCACCCGAAAAAGTTCTCCGTTCGGGTCTCCGGAACTGTCCGGGTCATCTATCGCGTAATCCAATGCGTTAATATTCGGTTTGAGATTAATGAGGCTTGCTTCCAGACGAATGGATGTGCCGTCGGATGTTCCGGGTGTATCGCTGTCTTTACTCACCGATAGGTGTCGTGGATCGTTTTGCTTTGCGAGGCCGGCGTCTTCCATCAGTATTGCCTGCTGGTGTTTAAGCGCCTAAAGCCTGGCAGAAACAGCCTTTACTTCTTCGTTCAGTTCTTTCAGGGCGTCTGCTAAACGGTTTTGGCCTCCATTCTGGGCAAGGGCTGCCGTAGACGCACAAAACATCGCCAACCACAAAACCAACATGACATGAATTGCTTTTCTTCTCATCAATTCCTCCGTTTCAGATTCAGCGTCAGAAAAAAGGAACACAGAGATTGTCACACTCAACAGTGCGCGGCATCATCAGTAAGCCGTCATCCTTACCGCAGGCGGTCGATATGTCAATGCCTAAATCCCTGCTCCAACCCGACGCATGCCCTCGTTTGCGTTTGTTTTAACGCAGGCTCTCGTCATCTGTCCCCTGGAGCCGTCTGCCCAGGGCAAAAATTTCAAATCGTTAAACTGTCGAGTACGGTTTGCAGCACGGGTTTTAAATTGGCAGGGGTGGTTCGGTGTAACCGGAGATGGTTACAGTTATTAAACTGGAGGAACGGTGCAAGCTCTTTATGCAGGGCAAGGCTAAAGGCATCAATTTTTCTGAGGCGGGGTTCCAGGGCAAGATGATGAATATGCAGAAGTGATTTTTTTCTCTCGGTTTTGCAGTCCATTCGTGCAACCAGTTTCCCGTCCCATAAAACGGGTAGCGAGAAATAGCCGTATTGACGTTTTGCCTCGGGGACATAGCATTCAACCAGATAGTCAAAGCCGAACAGCACCTGCATGCGATTGCGCTGGATAAGCAGATTATCAAATGGCGAGAGTATTTTAAGCTTGCTGCGAGCCAGCGGTCTGCTCAGCAGGTCCAGGGATGCTGGTAACGCGTAATAACCGCTGCCGCCGGCCCTGATCGGTAATAATTCTTTGCTCGAAACCATTTCCTGCAAGGCAGCCCAAACAAGCGGTTTGGTGTTTTTCAGCAAATAGGCGATTTCGGCAGACTTTCCCAGTCCGTTTGCCCGCAGGTATCGGACAATCAGAAAACGGGCATATTCCTCCGGATTGGGCACGGTGGTGTCAGTGTCTTCAGGCAATACCCGTTCGGTGAGGTCATAAACCTTGTGGAAATTAACCCGGCAGGGAACCATGAGTTCTCCTTGCATAAACAGATATTCCAGGGCGCGTTTTGCGGGTTTGCTCGTCCATTCGGCGGTCTTTTTTCCGGCATGCTCAAAGTCTTTGGCCATCAAAGGGCCTTCGGAAGCAATGCGATCGAGCACCGAATTCATTAACCGCTCATCGCGTTCATACCAGTGATTCAGATCACCGTTTGCGATTGCCTGTTTGCGGGGCAAGCTGTACCGGTAGTCGCGCATGGGCAGGTAGGCGGCAGCGTGGGCCCAGTATTCGAAAACCTGTTTATCGGCGACCAGCTGATTGAGGTGGGACGTTTTGTAGCGGGGGTTGCGGTTCCACAGGGTATGGTGATGGGCACGCCGAATTGCCGTTATCGTATCGATCTGGATGTAGCCAAGGTGTTCAATCGCTGACAATGTGGCTGCAATGGCTCGACCGGCCTGCTTTGCCGGCGGCAGCCGCTGTGACAGCAACACCAGCTTTCTGGCTTGTTGCAGTGAAAGTGTTTCTGTCATTTCCGTACTGGGAACGTCATTTCCGTTTCTTCTGGATGGACAGTGATTCTTCGGCCCATCTTATCAATGCCTCTGGATCCTCCAGGATATCCGGGGGTATTTCAAAATATGACATGATTGTTGGCTTATCTGGGTACGGTCTGAAAGCTGATGACCCTGCCGCCAAAAATTTGTCTTTGTTTGTTTCATCAACCTTCAAATAGGCAACATCGTCAGCGACCAGACCAAACATCCTGCCGTCACGATAGAGTCCGGCACCGCCGAACATTCTTCGTGCAGTGACGCCGCTCCACGCCGAGAGTTGATCAAGAACATATTCAAGAAAGTCATCTGATACTGTCAATGATGTTTCTCCGGATTTCCAACATCTGTTAATCAGCGGCAGGGTTTATCGCGCAGGTTGAATTTTCATGGCCCGACAAATGTCCTGAGTTCCTCGTGTCGAAAACAATCCGTTGTGTGATCGTTCACCATGCCGACTGCCTGCATAAATGCGTAGCAGATCGTTGGACCGACAAAGTTGAATCCACGCTTTTTTAAATCCTTGCTCATCATATCGGATATTTCCGTTTTCGCGGGAAGCTCTGCCATGGATTTCCATTCGTTTGGTTTGGGGACACCTTCCACATAGCGCCAGAGATAGGCGTCCAACGAGCCAAACTCATCTTGTATCTTGATAACACCCCGGGCGTTCCTGATGGCCGATTCAATCTTCAGGCGATTGCGCACAATGCCGGAGTCGGAAAGCAGGCGGCTGACATCGGTTTCCGTATAACTGGCGATTGTCTCGCAATCGAAGGAGTGAAACGCATTCCTGTAATTCTCCCGTTTCTTCAGGATGGTCAGCCAGCTCAAACCGGCCTGTGCGCCTTCCAGAATCAGGAATTCAAACAGGCGCCGGTCATCATGAACAGGAACGCCCCATTCATCATCATGGTAGGCGATATATAGAGGATCGCTTCCACACCATGTGCATCTGTTTTTCATTTCTCTCGATTTTTACTTTTTTGCAGCAAGCCGGGGCCGGCCGGATAGTTTGTATTTCCCCGGAATAGCTCTCCAGATCTCACCGATCGACGTATCCGGCAGCCCCGGGTAGTCCTCCTGGATAAAAATTTTAAACTCGGCTTTTCTTATGGGCGGGTTTCTGTCCTGGCAATGCATCAGTCCTTTGACTGCTGCTGATATGGCGTCTGTGAAATTCTCTCTTTCGGCTTTCAGCCGGCCATAGTTTCGGCGATCTTTCGCGGTCATGCCGCCGCCGTCTTCGGAATGATCGTCCTCGAAGGACTCGACATCGCTCATTTTGAACAACATTGCCGGAAACCAGTCTCCTAACGCGCTGCTGTCGTGCATTCTGGAAAAGTGTCTGACAAAATTTTTCATGTCGACTTCTTTTGGCCGGCCCTGCGTCCATTCCCGATAGGTCGACAAACCGTCCTCGACGGCTTTAAAGATCGTCGAGGGTCCAGCCGACCACCGTTTTAGCAGCTGGTTTGCCGTAATCCATCTTTCCATGTTTGTCGCCTCCTGTAACGCGCCTGCTGGCTTGTCAGGGGAAGTCCGGTTCAGGAAAACCGGTCGTTTCGAGCCGCGGTTCCTGGCACCGACGTTGAGTATCAGGACGTTGAATGGATCATGGGCTGTTGATAATTGTCGACCATAACAACAAAAAACACCGCATTTCAAGAGATATCCCGAAAACTGTCAACGGGAATGCAAAGGGAAGGCATCGTATCACGAGTTGAATGATGAAAGACAGCATGCCGCCATTCATCATTATGCGGTTTCTTGTCGGATAGCGGATATTCGATTGTCAAACCGATCCCGGTGCAGGTCCGGGTGGGGGCGCGGCAACTTCCCTGGCAGAACGTCTCACCGGAGTTTAAACAGGCCGAGAGGCCGGTGAGGCAATTCGACCCCGGCCATCAGACGTCGAGGTCGGCTTCGGTTTTAATACAGTTTCTTCCTCTGTTTTTGGCCAAATACAACGCCTGGTCCGCACGAGATAAAACGGATTCAATTTTTTCATTGCACCGGAATTGCGCCACCCCGCCGGAAACAGTCAGCGCCAGGTCCGGCGCCACATCCTTGAAGCGAAGCGCTTGAATGGCCCTGCGGATTCGATCGGCGGCCACCGTTGCGCCGTCAAGGTCGACACCGATGGCCACGAAAACAAATTCTTCACCTCCAAAACGGGCAAACAGGTCTGACGTCCGCAGGTAGGGCTGAACCGCAGATGAAAACCGCTTCAGTACGATATCGCCCACATGGTGCCCCAGGTGGTCGTTGATTCTTTTGAAACGGTCTATATCGAAAAAACAGACACAAAAGCTGATACCGCCGCGATCGGCAACCGACTTCTGTTGTCTGAGCACATACATCAGATGCCGCCTGTTGATTAAACCGGTAAGTTCGTCAGTTGTGGCCATTCTCTCTATTTTCTCAATTGCCGAGGCAAGTTCGGCATTGCGCAGGTGCAGTTTTTTTCTTAGCAGGCTTATTTCATTACTGACAAAGGAGAAGGCAACGATGACCAATGTAAAAACAAGCGCGACAACGATTTCATATTCGATATTCAATATGCGTGGATAAAGCTTATAAACCGTCAAAATGACACCGATATACCCCAATATCATCAGCGCTGCCGTAGCCCGGTACTGGTTGGGGGTCATGCTGAAGGCGCCGTATAAAAGAATAATGGGGAAATACATCAGCATGAGGGGGCGGAACTGATCCATGAAGAAAACGGTTGTCAGCAGCGTCAGGATTGACCAGATCACCATCTCCCGGGTCATGCTGGGATCGGACAAGCGCCGGTTTATACCAAGGCGAATCAGTAAAAGAAGTGCTACATGACCAGTCCACAGAAAGAGCATCAGGCAGATAAACCCCTGCCACTCTATCCTGAATCCACCTGAGAAAAACAGTATAACGGATACCACCGTCTGACTGACACCCCCGCCCACTGCCTGGAGTGCTCGTTTCATCCGGATCTGCTGTTTCACGTCATCTTCTGGAATCAACTTGCCGTACAAGATTGCCTCTCCCCCACAACGGTCTCTTCCCTTTATCCATTCCAAGTCGAGTATCTGTATCGATTCAAGGACTTAGTACTTCGATTCCATGTTGTGCAGGCTTTCTTTCAATTCCAGAAGCCTCCAAAAATTATTGAATCGTATCGGTTTTCATATCTCTTTGCAAAGGCATTCGAATCAAAAAATGAGAAAATCAATCATGAAGACCATTCATAAAAAATCGGCATACGCCGGCAATACGTTAGCGTTGGCTCCAAACAGCAGACCCCCTCCGTGGAACGGCATGTAGTAAAGCAGAATCGGGCAATTACACCGGTTGTTCCTGACCAGTTAGGCGTCCACCGGGGTTTTCAGTCCGACTGGATGTCGCCGGGCTTGAATGGGCATTGCCGTGCATCAGGCAAATCTATGATTATCCGGATCAGCAGGGGATCCTCATTGAATAAGTCGGTTGGCGGGTATGCGCAGGAAATCGGAGCAGCGCCTTCGCCCCCGGACGCCATCCTCGCCGCCGATTACGACGATTCAGTCCCCCTGCCCCTGCTTCCGCCGGCCGGGATGCCGCCGCCGGGAATGGATCTTTTTTTTCTTCACCACCTGCAGGGAATCGTATATCCGGCTTCGCGTCTTTCGCTTCAGTTCTTTGAGAACTTTGGGATCCGGTTTGCCCTGCAGAATTTCCATACAGGCCGGGCATAAGGCGACAACATTTTTGATGGAGTGTTCCCCGCCTTCGGACAAGGGCAGGATGTGAAACGGTTCCAGGTCCGTCGTCCCGGATGTTTCCTCGGCACCCCGGCCACAGTGTTCACAGCACCTGCGGGCACGCTTCAGCACCGAATCGAAGACCCGCTTTTTGCGGTTGAACGGTTCGGTGCCGTCCGCCGCAGCTTTCCACGGTTTTCCGGGCGCCGGTTTTTCAATGGTTTGCGGCTGATAGGGGTGCCCGTTGCGGCGTGAGTAGTCGGTTTCACGCCGTGTGCCGATTTTTTTGAAGGATTCCGATTTTCCAGAGGTGTCCGGCGGGTCGACGATCGTCTCCTGCGGCTGGTCCGATTTTCTGCGCCTCCTGACCACGACGTTGTCGGATCTGCCGTTGGCGGTCCGGCTTCCGGCCACCGACTTGAGCCACAAACTGTGGTTTTCCTTCTGCAAACGCTGTTTCAGTGCGTCGAGGGGTTCATCTGCACCGAATTTGACATTCATTTCGCGCAGCATCTGCTGAATTTCCAGTTTGCTAAGTGCCATGGTATCCTTTTACTCATTTTTTAAAATAGCGATGCCGAATCGCCTGAAGCTGGCCAACCGGCGGTCGAACCGATCGTCTTACCATTCAAAAAAAAAGTTGATTACACCAATACCACCAAGGATGCAATCGGAATGTTGGGGCCATCGCCTAAATGCCTTTGGGTCCCGTCCCTGCCCTGGCTCCAGCGGCGATCCACGACAGATCCGAGGCTGCCATCGGCTCTTAAAACAGGGCCGGTCCGGTCTTGCGCCCCACCCTTTTTTACCGGCAACAGACCCGTTTGCGCAGACGGTTTCAGATGGATCCGCTGGCGGCAAACCCGGTCAGCACCAGCCATGTCTTGACGTCCATCAAAATGCTGTCGTCCCGGCACAGGCGGCCCGCCTCGCCCGGTCCCACAAAATGGGTCTCAATGACCTCAGAAGCGCTGTTTCCCGCATCCGAGGGGTCGCCCCCGCATTCCACATAGGCCATGACCACGGATTCGTCGGTGATGCCCGACGAGGTGAAGACCACCGGGCTTTGCCGCAAATGCGTCAGCACCCTCAGCCCGGTCTCTTCGGCCAGCTCCCGTTCGACGGCCTGCCCAACCGATTCTCCCGGATCGACGAGCCCGGCCGGAAACCCGTACTGAAAGCCGCCCAGTGCCACCCTGAATTCCCGGATGATGACCAGCTGCCGGCGCTCGCGGTGGTAGGGAACGATCACCACGGCATCGGCCGAATTCAGCCGCCCGGTCATGCATTTCGGTCCGGCGCTCTCCCGTGAAGCCAGGGTCCAGCCCGCCCGGCGCCCCTCCCGGTTGATATATCGGAGTTGATATACGCTGAGATGGCGGTCGCTGAACAATGACAGGCTGTCCGATAATTTCATTCCCGAAGCACCAATTCTTTCTTGTCTGATGGAAAAATCAAATGTGCAAATTAATGCACAGGCGACCCGTCGTATTGTCCTGCCGCCACCCGCCCATTGGCCCCGCCCGTCCCTCACGCCGTCGCATGAATCATATGGCGCACTGTGTTTTCAATGGGTTATCCCGTTTTTGCCTGATTTCAAGAAACCCGGCGCCGGTTCCGGTCGGGCGGGTTACCGGTTTCGAAACGGCACATGACTTGCTTAGTGTGTTTGTGAGCATGTTTTCGGCAACCGCTGCCATCTTTTTTTTTAAAATGGGAACCACCGCCGCGTCGGCGGCCACCGCTTTAGGAATATCGTCACGAGCCCGAAGGCCCCCTGATAAAGCGGAGTCTGAACCTGGACAGTCGGTCCAACCTGAATAGACGGAGGATATCATGCCAGATGCAACCCTTTTGTTCAACATCACACCGGTTCCGTTTTTATCGGTTCTGGTGTGGATGGTTTTGTGCATCGCTGCCATGTATTTTGCCCGCCGCCCCTTCCACGATTCCATGGAATCGTTGGGCCGGGTCATCTACAACGCCATGCGCGTGGCGGCCGCTTCGGTAAAAATGACACAGCAGCGCCTGGAAGCGCGCAACCGTGAGGTGCTGCTGGCAGCCGGTATCGAGCACGCCGAGCGCCGGACGGAACGCGAGTTCGAGCGCATCAGCACGGCGGTTGAGCGAAACCTGGAGGCCTACCCCCGACTCCAGCGCCAGCTGCGGGAAAACCTGCTGAAACTGGAAGACGATTATCAGAAAACCTCGGAGATTCCGCCGGACCTGTCGGACTGGGTCAAGGTGATCGATGCCATATCAGGAATCAAACCGTCCGGCGACCCCGTGGTGGCCAATATTCTCGAAGATATCCACAACACCCTGAAGGAACAGCACCGAACCGCCCTGGAAGGCCATCGCAAAGCGGTATCGGGCCGCCACGGCATCCTGGCCCGCATGGTCCCCCAGTGGCGCGCCACGGACAAAACCCTCAAGGGGCTCGAAAAAGCCATCAGCGACCTGACCGACCGCTCACGGTCGGTGGACCGCTGCATGACCGATTACGAAACCGTCAAGGCGCACACCGACATGGCCGAGCGGCAATTGTCATCGTCCTCCCTGACCCAGTTTTTCACCTCCGGCCTGGTTCTGGGCGTGTTCGTCATCGGGGCCATCATCAACTTCAACCTGGTGGCCCTGCCCATGTCCGAGATGGTGGGCGGTGCCAGCTACATCGGGGCGTTCAGGACATCCGATGTGGCCGGCATGTTCATCGTCTGCCTGGAAGTCGTCGTGGGCATTTTCCTCATGGACGCCCTGCGGTTTACCCGCCTGTTTTCCGTGATCGGCTGCCTGGATGACAGAAAGCGGACCTGGTTCTTCTGGATCCTGCTGGTCATGCTCACCATCCTGGCCGGTGTGGAGTCATCACTGGCCTTCATGCGCGACCGCATTGCCGCGGACATGGAGGCATTGCGACAGAGCCTGGCCGGCATCGAGCCGTCGGCGGTGGCCGCCAGCAATATCCCCACCATCGGCCAGATGATCCTGGGATTTATCCTGCCTTTTATTCTCACCACGGTGGCCATGCCCTTTGAAACCTTCATTTCGTCATCGCGCACCGTAATCGGCATGGCCGGCGCATGGGCGCTGCGGTTGCTGGTTTTTCTCCTGCGCCTGACCGGCAACCTGGGCTATTACCTGGGCCGGCTGGTGGTGAATGTATACGATCTGGTGATCTTCCCGGCCCTTTGGCTTGAGGCGCTGATTCTCAGGAAAATCGCGGCGGCACCCTCTTCGCAGAAAACGAAGGACGCGGCACGGGCCTCACAGAAAACACCCATGACGATGCTCGAGGAGGCGGCACCATGCAAAGAATCGGCAGACTGAACCCGTTTCTGACCGCTGCCGCCGTCCTGAGTGCAGCGGTGCTGCTTGTCGGCGGATGTGCACAAAAAGTCGATCATTCCAGGGGGGTCTACATGCTGGTGGACACCTCGGGCACCTATACCGAAGAACTGAACAAGGCGCGGGCCATCGTCAACTACCTGCTGGGCTCCCTCGCTCCCGGGGACACCATGGCCGTGGCACGCATCGACACGGGTAGTTTCAGCGAAAAGGACATCCTGGCCAAGGTGACCTTTGATCAACGGCCGTCGGTGGCCAATACGCAAAAACGCGCCTTTCAGAAACAGGTGGCCGATTTTGTCCAGTCAGTGGACGGCAGCAGTTACACGGACATCTCCGGTGGGCTCCTGCAGGCAGTTGAATACCTGAACGAAGCGGGATCCGGCCGCAAATTCATTCTGATTTTTTCCGACCTGAAAGAGGAACTGGCCAGGGGCCACGTGCGGGACGTCCCTTTTCAACTGGATGGATTCAACATTATCGCCCTGAATGTCACCAAACTGCGCGACGACATCCGCGATCCCAGAAATTATATGGAGCGGGTCGATCGGTGGCAGACCATCACCGAAACCGGCGGCGGCGCCTGGCGGGTGATCAATGACCTCGAGCGGCTGGACCATATCTTCAGCTTGTAACCCGGTTTCCTGATCTCCGAGCGAAGGGCCTGTTTGTAAACCTGGCAACGGAGCGTCTGGAAATCGGCTCAACTGCACCCCGGGTTATCCTACCGGGGTGCTTTTAATTCTCAAAAAATGAACTTCTTGTCCATCAGCCGTTTTTTCTGCCGGCGGGTATAATCGGCCAGGGCCGCTTCGAGTCCCTCGTCGATGGGCGGCTTTTCATATGTCGCCAGCCGATCGGCCAGCATCCGTTCGGTATGGTCGGCCACGCAGCGGGCCCCCTTCCGCTCCCACGCCTGGTAGTCGTCACGGGTGAACAGCCGGGGCTGATACAGGCTCCGGCAGTGCTTGAAGGTGGTCGGATGGGTGAGATAATTCCCGTCACTGCCCAGGCTCTTGATGGTGGCCACATCGATGGATTCCACGTTGACGTCCATGGCGGTGAGCACGCGCCGCAGGGTGCGGCACACCTCCTCGTCGAGGATCCACTTTTCGAAGCTCATGGAGATATAGGATCCCAACTGGCCGCAGGCATGAAGGATGAAATTGGCGCCGTTTCTCACGGCAGTACTCATCATCAGGGTGCCTTCGGCCGCCGCCTGGGAATCCATACAGTGGGAATTGGTCAGCATGCCGCCGGTGCGGCAGGGGATGCGGTAATGACGCGCCAGCTGGATGACCGCCGAGGCCAGGGTCACCGCTTCGGGCGCCCCCACCGCCGACGCGACGGTGCGCATATCGGACGGCGCCGAAACCGAGCCGTAGACAACCGGCGTCCCCGGTCCGGACAGCTGGGAGAGCACGATGCCGCTCAGGATCTCGGCATTGGCCATGGCCAGGAGCCCCGGCAGGGAAACCGGCCCGCTGGTGCCGGCCAGGACCATGTCCGTAATCACCAGGGGCTGGCCCAGCCGGGCCATGTCGATGATGATTTCCGCCATTTCGGGACTGTACTTGAGGGGCGAGGCCGCATGCACCACCGCGGCCATCACCGGCTGTTTTCTCAGCTTTTCCACGCCCCCCCAGGCAATCGCCGCCATCGCCACCGAGTCCGCCGCCGCCTGCCTGAAATTGCTGCCTGCCAGAAAGGCCTTGTCACACAGGGTCAGGTTGGCCAGCATCATGTCCAGGTGGACGATCTGTGAGGGGACATCATTGGGCTGGACGGTCAGAAAGCCGTTCATGTCCAGCTGGTCGGAGGTCTGCACCAGTTTGCAGCTGGTGTGATAATCCGCCATGACCGCCGGCCGCCGTATCCCGTCGGCATTGGATACGTTGGGCGCCCCTGCGGTGGGAAGAAAAACGAAATCATCCTCGCCGATGGCCACATTGTATTTCGGGTTGCGGGCGTGAACGATAAACCGGGAGGGCACCGTTTCCAGGGCCCGCATCACCTCTTTTTCGGTGAAGTACACCCGGGGGTTGGTGACCTTGAATCCGTTCTGCCGGAACAGGTCCAGCGCCTCTTCGGAATTGAATTTGACACCGGTTTCAGCCAGGATCTCCATGGAAGCATCATGGATCAGGTTGACTTCGTCCCTGGTGAACACCTGCATGCGATCGTTCATCTGCAGATCTCCTCTTCTATGTCTTCCCATGCAGGAAAAACATGGCGTTAGGGCCTGAGACAGGCAGGTTGTGGATCTCGGCCAATCATCAGATGAACGGTTGAAACGGTGTCGCACGACTTCAGTGGGAACCATACCACCAGCGTCCAAAAGAAAATGCCGCAGGTTTGCCATCTGCATGTTTTGGGCCTAAAAGTCAATCGGATTTTCTCGATTTGCATATTGAATTATGGCCGCATTTCATTTAGCGTACCGGCTTCGGACAGGATCGACGACCCTGCACAACCGCAGCCGATACAAACCGGCTGCGCCAACGTTGAAAGGAATTCTTGAAATGAAAGGCAAACCCGTAATCCCGCCGGTCTACATGACGGCCACCTATAAGTTCGACCATTCCGACGACCTGATCGACGTGGTCCAGAACCACAGCGGATATATCTATTCCCGCTGGGACAACCCGTCGGTGGTGGAGGTGGAAAAGGCACTGGCCGATCTGGAGGGGTACGACCGGGCCATCGGTTTCGGATCGGGCATGGCCGCCATTACCACGGCGGTGATGGCCCACGTTAAAACCGGCGACCGCATCGTGACCACCCGGGAAATATACGGCGGGACCTTTGAACTGATGGATACGATCCTGCCCGGGCTCGGTGTGGACACGACCTATGTCAACTGCTGGAAAACCGATCAGATCCTGGCCGAAATCGACAAGGGCCTGACGCTGCTCTACCTGGAGTCGCCCACCAACCCCCTGCTGCGGGTGGTGGATGTCCCCACCCTGGCCGGTGCGGCTCATGACAAGGGGGCCGTGGTGCTGCTGGATGCCACCTTTGCCTCGCCGATCAACCAGCACCCCGTGGAATGGGGGGTCGATGCCGTCATTCACAGCGGCACCAAATACCTGGGCGGCCACCATGACATCACCACCGGCTTCGTCTGCTGCAATGCGCCCTGCGCGGACCGCATCTGGCAACTGAGAAAAGTTTTCGGCGGGGTCATGGACCCCATGTCCGCATTTCTCACCCATCGCGGCCTTCAGACCCTGGCCCTTCGCATCGAAAAGCACAATGAAAACGCCATGTCCATCGCCCGGTTCCTGGAAAGGCACCCCAAAATTACCGCGGTCCACTACCCGGGGCTGGCCTCCCATCCGGACCACGACATCGCCAGGGCCCGCATGAGCGGTTTCGGCGGCATGCTCAGCTTCGAGGTGGCCTCGGACTTCGACGGCACCAAGGCGGTGATGGACCGGCTCAAAACCATCAAGCTGGCCACCAGCCTGGGAGGCGTCACCAGCCTGGCCAACCAGCCCATGACCAACACCCATGCGGCCCTGAGCCCCGAGGCCCGTGAAAAGGCCGGCGTCAGCGAAAGCCTGGTGCGTCTCTCCGTGGGAATCGAAGCGGTGCAGACGATCATCGATGACCTGAATCAGGCCCTGGACGCCATATGAGCGGCGCCGGGGCCATGGCAGCCTCCCGATGCAGCGCCTTCATAAAATGCGGCCGGCCGGGGCGGCCATGATCAAACGACCGGCATGGACCCTGCCGGTCATCGTGTTCGCCCAGTTTGCCGGCACCGCCATCTGGTTTTCGGGAAATGCGGTCCTTCCCGATCTGATGCAGCGCTGGCCCGCACCCTCGTCCATGGCCGGCTGGGTGACCAGCGCCGTTCAACTGGGATTTATCGCCGGTACGCTGGTTTTCGCCTTCTTTGCCGTTTCCGACCGCTATTCTCCGAGACGGGTCTTTCTGCTCTGTGCCGTGGCGGGGGCCCTTTCCAATCTGTCCACCGGTCTGGTGGACACCGGCCCGTCGGGACTGCTGGCCCTTCGCGTCATGACCGGATTTTTCCTGGCGGGCATCTACCCGGTGGGCATGAAGATCGCGGCGGGATGGTACAAAAAGGGCCTGGGCAACGCCATGGGATTTCTCATCGGGGCCCTGGTTCTGGGGACGGCCTTTCCCCACCTCCTCAAGGGGGGAATGTCATCGCTGCCCTGGCAGGCCACGATCATCCTCTCTTCGGGCGTCTGCCTGCTGGGCGGGATATCGATGGCGGTCCTGGTTCCGGACGGCCCCTATCTGGCGCGCGGCACCCGCTTCAACCCCATGGCGGTGGCGGCCCTGTTCGGCCACCGCCCCCTTCGGGCCGCCGCCTGCGGCTACTTCGGCCACATGTGGGAGCTTTACACCCTGTGGGCCTTCATGCCGGTTTTCCTGACCGCCTATGTATCCCGGACACCCGACCTGTCGTTGAATGTTTCCGTGTGGAGTTTTCTGGCCATCGCTGCGGGCAGCCTGGGGTGCGTTGCCGGAGGAAGGGTCTCCCGGCGTGCGGGCAGTGCAACGGTGGCGGCCGTCCAGCTGTCCGTATCCGGCGCCTGCTGCCTGATGTCCCCCCTTTTTTACCGGGCCCCGCCGGCCCTTTTCCTGCCCTTCCTGCTGCTCTGGGGAATGGCCGTGGTGGGGGATTCACCTCAATTTTCCACCATCATCGCCCACACGGCGCCCCGCGACCTGGTGGGCAGCGCGCTGACCCTGGTCAACAGCATCGGATTTTCCATCACCGTGGTCAGCCTCTCCCTGATTCAATGGCTGTCGGCCGTGGTGCCGCCGCCGGTCCTCCTGGTTCCGCTGGCCGCCGGCCCGGCGGTCGGGCTGGTGTGCATGCGGTCTCTGGTGGGAAAACGATGACCGGGGGGACGGCTGCGGCAAGGAAGGCTGAAAACGGTCATCTTCCCGGGCGCCGTTGCCCCGCGACGGTCAACCCTCTTTTTCCGCCCTGCCCTGTCCCGCCAGCCGATTGATCACAATCCCATGACTTTTCCCGAACTGCATGATCGCCTCGGGCCGGTATTCGCCGGCCAGATAGGTATCCAGGAAAGCAGGCGTCTCCAGCATGAAAAGGATGTAGGCAAGGTGGCCGCTGTAGCCGGTATCGTCCAGCTGCTGCAGGGACCGGATGGCCGCGTCGCCCAGGGCCATCACCTGACGGCTGAGCACCGGGTGCCGGTTCGGGCCGCACCGCTCCAGCGAGTAGATGCGCCGGCAGGCAAACGGGCGCAGCCGGTAAATCATGCAGGCCCGGTTTTTCATCAGCAGGGGGCAGGCGCTCTTTTTTTTCGCTTCCCGCCGTTTCATGTCGGCGGCCAGGGCTTTTTTAAGGGCCACCTGCCTGGAACGGGGCAATCGGTTGATGCAATCCCGGATCACCAGGCCCTCCAGGGTGGTGATATGAATGCCGCCCGCGTCCGTGCAGCAGAACGCACACCCTTTGCCGCAGGCCGCTTCGGCTTTATAGGGTGCGGCAGCGGCTTCGAAGTCGTCGTAGATGGCCTGCAGCCCGTTCTTTTTCTGCTCCATGGATCCCACACGTTTCAAGTCTGATGCCCCCGCAAAAAGTGTCATTTCCGACGGGCCGGCAGGATCAGGGTGATCGTGCAGCCGGGACCATCGTTGTTCGCCGCCCGCACCCGGCCGCCCATGGCAAGGATGAATTTCTTGACCAGGGCCAATCCAATCCCCGTGCCGCCGGTGGTGCGGGCCAGGTCATTGTCCACCCGGTAGAAATCATCGAACACCTTTTTCAGCGATCGATGGGGAATGCCCGGCCCCGTATCGGCGACGGTCAGCCGTATCCATCCGTCCACCGCATGGGCGGCGATGCCGATACGTTTCTCCGGCAGATGCCGGCCGAACTTGATACTGTTTTCCATCAGGTTGATCAGGACCTGGACCAGCACCTCCCGGTCGTAGGCGAATACCGGCAGCCGGCCGGACTCTATGGCCAGGTCGTATCCCTCCCGGGCCAGGCTTTCTGCCATCACCGACCGCACGTCGGCGAGCACGTCGGACAGATCCCCCTCCGCGAGGTCGAACCGGCGGGTCTGTTGTTCCAGCCGGGACAGTTCCAGCACGTTGTTGATCAGCCCGGACAGCCGGGCGCTCTCCGAGTTCAGTATGCCGAAGTATTCCTGCTCCCGCTCCGGGGTGGCGGCAATGCCCTGTTCCAGCATCTCGATGTACATGCGGATGTTGGTCAGGGGGGTCTTGAGTTCATGGGTCACGGCGGATACGAACTGGGAACGCCGCTCGGACAGATCCACGATGCTCCGCGCGCTGTGATACAGGGTCACCAGACCGGCCACCATCACCAGCCCCAGAACCGCCAGGGCCAGGGTCAGGGTCTGCCGCGCCGGGGATGATGGCAGCGACACGGCGCGCATGTCCGCAGACAGGAAACCGAAGGGGGCGGGAAACGTCCTCCCGGCGACCGCCGCCCCCCCCGCCAAGCCGCCGTTGGCCCCGGTGCGGGCGCGCAGCCCATGGAACCCGGCCGCCGCCAGGGTCAGGCGCGCATAGCGGGCGATGGGCTGGGCGTCGTAGTGAACGGCAAAAAGGTGGTCGAGAAAAGGCTGCAGCCGGAGCACGAATCCCTGGCGGTAAATCTGACCGCCGATGCCGATGCGACGGAAAATAAACAATTGCCCGTCGTCGACGGCGACCGCCTGCAGGGGGGCGACCTCCACCTGGAACCGGCCGGTCTCCGTTGGTTCCGTCACGTTGCCCGGTGTGTCCCACTGTCGTGGTAACACTTCGGCCGGATTGTCAACGGCCGAAGGAAGCATGCCGTCGGATGCGGTTTGAGCCGCATACGGCGCCAGGTCGTCGGCAGTGCGTTCCTCTGCGACCCGCGCCGGAGATTCGGACTCCCTGCGGGCCAGATTCAGGGCCTGGCCGGCTGTGATCTCCTGGACGCGGGCTTTTTCCTGCCCGAGTACATTTCTGGTTTTTTTCAGCTCGGAGCGTTTCAGGTAACGGCCGGCAAATGAGGATTGCTCTTCTTTGGCGACCGCGGCCGGCTCAGGCGGCCCGGCCGGTTCAGCCGCCGGCATCCGTGCGACGAACTTGCGCTGATTGAAGATCGCGTTGATCGCCTGGAGCTGTCGGACCCGTTCGGCAATACCGGCAGGCACGGGGCCCGCCCCGGTCGCCAGCGGGGTCTGGAAGGAACCGTCCGGGTTGTTCTGGAAGTACCCCAGGATGAACGTTTCCTCGGGCATGCGGGCCAGTGGAGACCTTGCCGTGCCGTCCTCCTGAGCCAGGGTATGGCCGTATTCGTCCACGGCCCGGTTCTCTTCCCGCCGGACCAGGTCGGCCAGTTCGGCTTCGATCCCGTCCAGCAGCCGTTCCGAAAAAAAGCGCACCTGCTCCCGGGCTTCCCGGTCGAGCGCCCCGTATGTCCGCCAGGCCACAAAGGCCAGCGGCAGGGAAACCAGTACGCAAAAAAGGATCATATAAAGGCGCAGGTGCTTCAACGTTCAGGCTCCAGTCGATATCCCTCCCCGCGAACCGTCTGGATCAGGCTGCGCGAACCGGCCAGAGAGGCAATCTTTTTTCTCAACTTGAGCATATGGATGTCCACGGTGCGGGTTTCCACATTCGGATCCGTGTAGTGCCAGACTTCGCTGAGCAGATCAGCCTTGGAAACGATGCGGTCCCGATGACGGAACAGGTAGACCATAATGTCCATTTCCCGGCGGGTCAGTGCCTGGGACCGGTCCCGGCAGGTCGCCTGAAGGGTGAGGCCGTCAAACAGGATATCGGCATAACGGATCTGCTCATCTCCCGTGGGTTTTCCACTTCTTCTGAGCACGGCCTCCACGCGCACCATCAGTTCTCTAAGCGAAAAGGGTTTGCTCACATAATCGTCCGCTCCGGCCCTGAATCCGGTCACCACGTCGTCTTCGGCCCCCTTGGCCGTGAGGATGATCACCGGCTGGGCCGGCCGGTGGCGGCGAATTTCGCGGCAGATGGAAAAACCGTCCATACCGGGCAGCATCACGTCCAGCATCACCAGGTCATACTGCCCGCTCAATGCGGCTTGACAGCCCTCGGTGCCGTCGGCGACGCCCTCCACGCCGTATCCGTTGAAAACCATCACATCGCAAAGTCCCCTTAAAATGGCCGGGTCATCCTCCACAACCAGTACGCGGGCTTTGGGCGGTTCCATGGTGTCTCCTTTCTCCGGATCGTCATTCATGCTGTCCTTCCCTACCATCAAACCCCCGGGCATTCAAAGTAAAACTTATGCAAAAAAAAGCTGCTAACCTTTTGCATTTGTTTGAATTGTATTTCCCACGGATTGGTTTACCATCCCAATCATGAATCATCGTGACGGCAACACCCCGTCTATCAACCCAAAAAAAGGAGAATGCTCATGTCCCCCGTAAAAAAAAGCCTGTTGACGATCCTGGGCCTGATCATGGCCACAACCGCTGCGCTGGCGGCCATGAAAGCCATGGACGCAGAGGTTTCCCCCGTGCCGCCCGTCGCGGGCCCGGCAGTGGATAGACAGGTAACCGTCTCCACAGAGGTCGTTCAGGACAAGGTGCTCAAAGGCGCCGACGGCAGGGTAACGGTCTCCCTGAACCTCACGGCGGCCCGCCTGCCGGTCCTTGACAACCGTCCGGTCCAGGCCGCCGACCTGGTGATTGTGCTGGACCGCAGCGGTTCCATGGAAGGGCGGAAGCTGGAAGATGCCCGCCAGGCGGTGATCCGCCTGCTGGATCAGATGGGCCCCGGGGACCGCCTGGGGCTGGTGACCTATTCCAGCGGCGTACAGACCCGGTCCACCCTGGTGCCCCTGACCGAAACCAATCGGCGGCAGCTGGCCCTGGCGGTCCGGCAGCTGCATGCCGGCGGGGGCACCAACCTGGGCGGCGGGTTGAGCCGGGGCATCGATCTGCTGATGCGCACTCCCGCCGGCGACCGCCAGCGCAGGGTGATCCTGATCTCCGACGGGCTGGCCAACCAGGGCGTCACCGACCCGGTTGCACTGGGACGCATGGCATCGGCCGCGGTTGAGAACCGCTTTACCATCAGCACCGCCGGGGTCGGGCTGGATTTCAACGAAACACTGATGACCGCGATCGCCGACCAGGGTGCCGGCCACTATCATTTCCTGGAGGACCCCCGGACGTTCGCCCGGGTATTTGAAGAGGAGCTGCAGTCCGCACGCCAGGTCGCCGCCGCCGATGTGGCCATCCGCATTCCCCTGGAACCCGGCGTTCGTCTGATCAGTGCCGGCGGTTACCCCGTCCACCATGACAGGGGCACGGCGGTGGTCCGTCCGGGCAACCTGCTGTCCGGCCAGAGCAGGACGCTCTTCCTGACCTTCCAGGTTCCCACGGATGTTGAAAAAGAAATCACTCTGGGCCGCGTTGGGCTGACGTACCGGCACCAGGATGAGTCCCACACCGTTAACGCACCCCGCCCCCTGACCGTTGCCTGCGTGCCGGATCCGGCGGCGGTGATGGCCAGCATCAAAAAGGATTTCTGGGCGGAACAGGTGGTCCGGGAGGAATTCAGCCAACTGAAGGAAGCGGTGGCAGCCGATATCCGTGACGGGAAAAAGGACCGGGCCCAGGCGCGCATCCAGGCGTATGAGTCCAAACAGGAAGCCATCAACACGGTGGTCGGCTCGGGCAAGGTGGCCGACAACCTGAGCAGCGATGTACAGGACCTTCGCCGGCAGGTGGCTGAAACGTTTACCGGTGCACCGGCTGCCGTGGCCGAAAAGAAAAAACAGGTGTCCAAGTCGATGCAGTACGACGGCTACAAAATGAGACGGAACCAATAGATGGACCCCCTATACGGTATCGGTGAAAAGGCTGAGGGAAAAAATGTCGTCCCCTTTATTTCTTCAGCCGTCACCATCAACACTTAATTCAAGGAGGCAGCGATGGGAATCATGACCCGCCTGTTGAGACTGTGCAAGGCCGATGTCCACGGCGTGATGGACCAACTGGAAGACAAGGGCCTGCTGCTCAAGCAGTACCTGAGGGAGATGGAAACCAGCCTGGAGCACAAGGAGCGGCAGGTGGCCGGGCTGGCCGAACGCCATGGCCGCCTGACCCGTCAGATCGTCCGCCACGGCGAGGAGATGGACAAGCTGGAACGGGATCTGGTTCTGGCCCTGAAAAAGGAGAAGGACGACATCGCGCGTGTGCTGATCCGCAGGCGCCGCACCCTTGAAACGGCGTCCCGGCACCTGAAGGAACAGGCCGACACGATATCTGATGAGAAATCGCAACTGGCGGAAACCCTCGGCCAGCAGCGGCTCCAGTATGAAACCCTCAAAGCCGGGGCCGATGCCTATTGCCGCCGGCATGTGGATCGCCTGTTCGACACGGATGCGGTTCCGAGCACCGGCGCCGCCTATGCCGACAGTCCGTTGGATGAGGAAATCGAACTGGAACTGCTCGAACGCAAAGAAGCGCTTCGGGAAGGAGGCATCTCATGAAACGGGCCGTTCGCACCACCCTCGTCTATGGATTCATCAGCGCCCTGCTGGTGATGCCCGCCACCTGGCTGCTGGCAGGGCTGACCGGCTGGCCCGTGGCCTTCAAACTGGCCCTTTGGGCGGATCTGTTCTTCTACGCGGTCCTGCTGGCGCGATGGAGCGGCAAGGGGCTGTCCGCCATTGTCTTCCCCCTTGCCCTGTTGCTGGGCGCGGCCCTGTGGCCGGGTGGCTACCCGAGCTTCTTCTTCCTGGGCCTGGGCGTTCTGGGCTGGATCCGAAGCGGGATCTGCTTTTCCGCAACCCCGGTGCGTGCCGTTGCCGCCGAAATCATCACCGTTTCGGGCGGTGCGGGCCTGGTGGCACTGCTGGGGCCCGGCGCCACCGTCACCTGGGGCATCAGCATCTGGTTGTTTTTCCTGGTGCAGACGCTCTATTTTTTCATCGTTCCAACGCCAGACCGGCCGGCGGCGGTACCAACCGATGAGGATCCCTTTGAACTGGCACACCGGAAGGCCCGGCGGATGATGGAGCAGGTCTGACGGGCAGGCCATTTATGGTCCATGCCCGTCCGGAAACAGGCAAAGGGGGTAAACTCATTGCATGGGAAGATTTCAGGGCTTTCCAATGTGATGGCTTCGTAAAAAGTCACATTTCAGACAGTTTTGTAAAAAGTTCGAGATCAAGGCTTGCAAATCGTGAGGAATGAGGCGTACTGACGGTACGCCGCGGTGACGAGGGATGACGCATACCGCAGCTATCGTACTTTTTACGGAACTGTCAATGCATCGCCGCCCAGATCGCTTCTGCGCCAATTTTTGTCCCGATCCGGTCAGATCGTTCAAGCGCCTGACGGTTTTCCCGTCTCCCCGCGCTGGGGACTCGGGGCGGCACAGACGCTGATCAACCGACACCCAGGGAGGCTTCCGACAAATCCAGCATCGACGTATCACCCGAGTAGTATTGAGACGTTTCCTCGTCGGCGGAAACCGCAGCCAGGTCAATGGCACGGGACGTAATGTCATTGGCCTCTCCAAGGCTGCCATCTTCGTTGACCAGGAACTTGGGGACCAGAAACAGGGAAATGCCTCTGGTGCCCGGGGGCGCGCCTTCTATCCGCGCCAGGACGGGATGAATGATGTTTTCAGTCAGGCCATGACCCGAACAATGGGGAGGGTAGCGGAAAGGCAGCAGTGCCGGACGCTGCTCTATCTTAAATTCCGGACGGGCAGGACTCGCGTCGGACCGGAATAAGGTTGGCGGAGCCAGTAGATGGTACCGTAGGTGAAATTGAATCGGGCGGCCTTTTTCCCACGGGTCTCTGACGCCCAGCAACTGGCAGCCGTGATTTGGATCGGTTCGGAAACAGGGTAGCCGTGCATGCTGCCTGTTTGGGGGTCATACAGGCTGGAAAGCTCATCCAGGGTCGGCATTCGCCAGTCGGTATGACCGCCCCCGCGGTATTCACGGCAGTACGACAGTGCATCCATCCAGTTGATCGGGGCGCCATTGTCTGTTGGCGCCCACATCAGGCCGGTTTTATTGTCGGTGACGGTCCCGTTGCTGTTTTTCACAAAGCGCTCGGACGCCATGGCCGGAAAACCGCAAAACCACAGGAGCACGAAGCACCCGGCGAGGAATAAAATGAGTCTTGAAGCTGACATCCGGTAACGCAGGTTCAATTGGGTTTCTTTCTCCTTTGGCTCCTAACCCATTGGAAATTTACCCAATACCATTCTACGTACCATAAAATTACAGCAACGCCCCTTCATGGCATTGACGTCGACGACGTCAATGCATCAGCGTTTACGCCTTGTCAAAGATATTACTGCTGCTTTCAGTCAGTTTCCTTAATAATTTTCTGCGGGCTTCATTGGTAACGACAAGCTCGTTATACTGCCTGCTGTTATTGATGGCCACAGCCATCATGCGCGCAGCCAGGTTCAACAATTCGAGGTCGTCGGCGGAAAAGTCCCCCCCGTTCTTGTTCAAGGATTGCAGGGTGCCCAGACAATGGTCCCTGGGATCGAGCAGGGGCGTGCAGACCAGATTGCGCGTCTTGAAACCGGTCATCTCATCCACCTCCCTGTAAAAACGGTTGTCCGCATAGGCATGATTGACGACTGCCGGTTGGCGATCGACAAACACACGCCCGGCCACCCCACAGGATTTTGGAATGCTGACTTCATGCTTTTCCAGATCGAGGGATGAAAAAATGGTCAGTTTCTGATTCCACGGCTGAAATATAAATATCGAGGATCTCTCGGAATCCATAAACTGATTGAGGTAGTAAAGGGAAGCGGAAAGCACCGTATCGATTTTGCTTTCCAGGTCGAAAAGCTGGGAAAATTTCTCTGCCAGGCGATAAGACCGGGTCATCTTTTCTTCCATTTTCCTTTCCCCGTATCGGTTATCGTTCGTACAGACCAACCAGCTCCGCCTTTGAAAGGACGTGCCCGTCCATGGCTTTTTCGAGTTTGCCTTTGGTCGGACGCATCAGGTCCGGAAGAATGACATCCACCGCATACAGTTTATGAAAATACCGGTGTTCCCCGATCGGCGGACATGGGCCGCCGTAGCCTGTCTTTTTCCAGTCATTGATGCCCTGCAAGGTCCCCTCGGGAAGGTCCTTGTCCGCCACACCTTCCGGCAGGGCGCTTGCCGTTGCCGGAATATTGTAGAGCACCCAATGCACCCAGGTCATTTTCGGGTGGGCCGGATCAGGCGCATCTGGATCGTCGACAATCAGAACCAAACTTCTGGTTCCCTGCGGAACGCCGGACCATTCCAGTGCAGGGGAAATGTTTTTTCCATCGCAGGTGTGCTCCCTGGACATAGGTTTCCGGTCTGCAAAATTCGGGGATGTCAACTGCATATGGGCCTCCTGTGCATTCGTTGAAAAGGTTATAAATAGTGCCAGTTCGTCTGAACGGTCAGCCGATGCCTTCGGATGCAGGAAATCGCTTTAGCCGCATGGATGTGGGGAAGGAGGGGCGACAAATGTATGTGATACTAATGAATAGGATGGAAACGTCCGGATGGTCAAGGGTCAAATAAAATTATCCCACGCCTGCTTGGAAATCGCCACACGCGCTGTCCCGGATTTAGCCGATAAATCGACTTCAGACAGCATATTCCGTTTTTAATTATATTCTCACTTTTTAATTGTCGCTGATAGCAATTATTGATTTATTTTTATATGTTTTCAGCGTGTTATGATGGATTTCTCCTTTACTACCATGGCAAAAATTGTTATTGGCCGCTCACCCTCTGCCGGCTTCCCGACCATGGGCAATACTGCCTGTCGGCGGTCGGTCGCAGGGGGCAGGCAGGGACGTCGCTGCAGCAGGCAAGTATCGATTGGCAACCCATTTATTCGGAGGAGTAGACATGAAGCGTTTCAGAATCGCGAAGGCAATGGTTCTTATGCTGTTGACAGCCGCGCTGGCCGTCGGATTCGCCGGTACAACCGTACTGGCCGGGGAAAAGGTCATCAAGATCGGAACCCTGTTTCCCCTGACCGGACCGTGCGCCCTGGCCGGACAACGATGCCAGGCATCGGTGGCGACGGCCGCGGAAGTAATCAACAACCAGTACCCGGATATCAACGTTCCGCTGGCAGCACAGAAAGGCATCCTGGACGGCTATCGCATCGAACTGGTGCACGCCGATCACCAGGGCAAACCGGATGTGGGCAAATCCGAGGCGGAACGGTTGTTCAATCAGGAAGGCGTATACGCCATTATCGGTTCCTACAACAGTTCGGTAACCAAACCGGCCAGCTTCGTGGCCGAGCGCAAGAAAAAGATATTCATGTGCGGCTGCTCCAGTTCGGCCGCGCTCACCAAACGCAAATTCAAACGGTTTTTCCGCATGGCCCCCACGGACGAGACCGAATCCATGGAATTTGTGGAAGTCACGGAATGGTTGAACCACGCCGGCAATGCCGGGCTGGAAACCGTTGGCCTGATTTACGAGAACAGCGAATTCGGCAAGCACGCGGCCGACGAAGGTAAAAAAGCCGCCAAGGCCGCCGGGTTCAAAATTGTGGCCGACGTTCCCTTCAGCCCGGGTGCCACCAACCTCAACAGCGAAGTGCGGACCCTCAAGGCCAACGATCCCGACGTGATCTACGGCGCCTGCCTGGGCGGCGACTATACCCTGTGGGTGCGCACCATGAAACAGATGAACTGGCTGCCCAAGGTGGCGATGAACTACTGCACCGGCTACCAGGACCCGGTGATCACCAAACAGCTCGGCCCGGACGCCAACTATTTCATGGGCGGCACCGGCTACTCACCCGAGTTCGCCGAACTGATGCCTGCAGTGGCTGCCGTGGAAAAAATCTACAAAAAGAAAACCAATCCCAGTGTGCCCTTTGACAGCGACAGCATCCAGGAGGCCGTGGCCATGTTTGTCCTGGCCCAGGCGATAGAAAAGGCGGGCACCCTGGACCACGAGAAAGTGGCCCAGACCCTTTATGCCAACGAATGGGAGTCGCCTCTCTCCCTGGGCGGCAAAGTCGCTTTTGCCGAAGGCGGACAGAACATCAAGGCCAAAAGCCTGATCACCCAGCTTCAGGGCGGCGCCTACAAACGGGTCTTTCCGGCCGACCTGGCCGACACCCGGCCGGTGTTTCCCATGATCCCGTGGGGTGACCGGTAAGCACCTGTCCGCCGGTGGTATGCCGGCAATGGCAAATGGATACGATACCGGCGGGGCGGCAGCTCCCGGAACGCTGCCGCCTTCGCTGATCGGGCCGCCGCGGCATCACCGGAAACCGGAATCATAGCGCGCATCCCGCGCCTTTCGCCGGCGGCCGATCGTCCACCCCTTATTTATTCGAGGACGTTATGGAGATGCTGATTCAGCTCATCCTTGACGGTCTCGTCAACGGGATGCTCTATGCCCTCGTTGCCGTTGGCCTGAGCCTGATCTGGGGCGTCATGGATGTCATCAATTTCGCACATGGCGAATTTCTCATGGTGGCCATGTACCTCAGCTACTGGCTTGGTTTTCTGCTCAATGTGGATCCGCTGCTCTCACTGGTGGCATCAGGGGCGTTCCTGTTCATTGTCGGTGCGCTGACCTACAAACTGATCATCAGCCACACCATCGGCAAGTCCGCCATGTCGGCCCTGCTGGCCACCTTCGGGCTCTCCATGGTGCTGAAAAACGTCTGTCTGAACCGCTTTTCCCCCAACTTCAGGCTGCTGTCCGACAGCTGGCTCACCGGCAAGACAATGAACCTGGGTGGGGTGCTGCTTCCGGTCCCCCAGCTGGTAACCGGTATTTTTGCTCTCGTCGTTGTGGCCGTGGTCTACGTGATGGTTCACAGAACCCGCCTGGGGTGGGCCATCCAGGCAACGGCCATGGACAAGGAAGCGGCCGAACTGATGGGGATCAACACGGAAGGGATCTATGTGCTGGTCTTCGGGCTGGGCGGGGCCTGTGTGGGTGTCGCCGGGGGCCTGATGCCATCGTACATGGCGGTACACCCGGAAGTGGGCACCCTGTTTGGCCTGCTGGCCTTTGTCTGTGTGGCCATGGGGGGCTTCGGCAGTATTCCGGGGGCCCTGCTGGCAGCCCTGCTGATCGGGCTGGTTGAATCGCTGTGCGGCTTTTACATCGCACCGGTATTCAAGTATGTGGCGGTCTTCGGCCTTTACCTGGTGGTCGTGATGTTTCGGCCCAAAGGCTTTTTCGGGTGGTGATGACATGCAGAATATGACGATAGATAAAAAAGATGTTTTCTGGTGCGCGCTGGTCGCTGTCTTTGCCCTGCTGCCCGTGGTTCCCGGCCTGATCACAAGCACCTTCACCATGCATGTGCTGATTCTGATCCTGCTGTTCGCCAGCATGTCCCAGGCCTGGAACATCCTGGGCGGGTACTGCGGGCAAACCTCTTTCGGCCATTCGGTATTCTTCGGAATCGGTGCCTACGGAGCGGGCATGGCAGTGGTCACCTACGAACTGGTGCCCTGGCCCGGGGTCATCATCGCCGCCGCGGTCGCCGCGGTCGTCGCCGTGGCGATCAGCTACCCCTGCTTCAAACTCTCGGGCCATTATTTCGCCATCGCCACGTTCGCCATCGTAGAGATTTTCAATCGTCTTTTCATGGTCTGGTACTGGGTGGGCGGCGCCCTGGGCCTCGACTACCCCCTGGTGGATGAAGGCACCCTCAATTTCATGTGGTATGAATCCAAAAACGGTTATTATTACGGGGCCCTGATCCTGTTCGGAATCATCTTCGGCGTGGTCCGCTGGATCGAGAAGCATCGTTTCGGCTATTACCTGCGGGCGGTGCGCGAAGGCCAGGAAACCGCTGAATCACTGGGTGTCGACAGCACCCGGATCAAGCTGGCCGCCTTCGGCCTGTCCGCTTTTCTCACCGCCCTTTGCGGCGGTTTCTATGCCCAGTACAACCTGCGGGTCGACCCGCCCATGGTCATGTCCCTGGAAATGGCCATGAAATTCGTGCTCATCACCATCCTCGGCGGGATCGGCACCATGGCCGGCCCCCTGCTGGGCGCGGCCGTCCTGATCCCCCTGCAGGAATACACCCGGGCCTTATGGGGGGGACTGGGCGGCGGTGTGGACCTGATCGTTTTCGGCCTGCTGATCGTGGTCGTGGTCATCAAGCAGCCCATGGGCATCATGGGTATTCTGCGGGATCTCAAAAAACGGTTCAAGCGAACGTCCGCTAAAGGGGGGGCATAACGTGGCGCTGATCGAAGTACGCAACCTGACTATGAAATTCGGTTCGCTGGTGGCCAACGACAATGTCTCCTTCGATATCGAGCCCGGCACCATCGTCGGGTTGATCGGCCCCAACGGCGCAGGCAAGACCACCCTGTTCAATTGTATTTCCGGCGTGTACCAGCCATCCGCCGGCAGCGTCCGGTTTGACGGCCGGGACATCACGCGGCTGCCGGCCCACCGGATCGCCCGGCTGGGCGCGGTGCGCACATTTCAGGTGGTCCATCCCCTCAAGGATATGACCGTGCTGGACAATGTGCTGGTGGGCGCATTCCTGCGCGAATCCGGAACCGGCCGGGCCACTGCCGTCGCGCGGCGCTGCCTCGAGGCCTGCCATCTGGGCGACATGATCGACAGACCGGCCGGAGACCTGACCATCGGCGGGAAAAAACGGCTGGAGATGGCCCGTGCCCTGGCCACCGGCCCCAAATTGCTGATGCTGGACGAGGCCATGGCCGGCCTGACCTCGACGGAGGTCAAGGATTCCGTCGACCTGATCCGGCGCATCCGGGCCGATGGCATCACCTTGCTGGTGGTGGAGCATATCATGGAGGCCATCATGCCCATCGCCGACAAGATGGTGGTCCTGGACGGCGGCAGCAAAATCGCCGAAGGCCCGCCCGAACATATCATCGACGATGAACGGGTCATCGAGGCCTACTTCGGACAAAAATTCAGCAAGCGAATAAAAGCCAGGCGCAAGTAAGGTGCAACCATGACGGACCCGATCCTGAAAGTCGACAACATTCTCACCGGATATGACGGTGTTCCGGTCATCCACGGCATCTCGCTGGATATCAACCCCGGCGAACTGGTGGCCATCGTCGGTGCCAACGGCGCCGGAAAGACCAGCACCATGCGCACCATCGCCGGGCTGATGAAGCCCACCGCGGGAAGCATCCATTTCAACGGAGAAGACATCTCACGGCTGCCGGCCCACATGGTGCTGCGCCGGGGCATCAGCTATGTGCCCGAAGGCCGCCGCCTCTTTTCCAAGCTGACCGTCCGGGAAAACCTGGTCCTGGGCGCTTACATGGAAAAGGACAAACATGAAATCGAAGGGCGGATCGAAGAACTATACCGTCTTTTTCCCGTGCTGGAATCCCGGTCCTCGCAGGTCGCAGAAACCCTGAGCGGCGGCGAACAGCAGATGCTGGCCATTGCCCGCGGCATGATGTCAAAGCCCAGACTGCTGATGCTGGACGAAATGTCGCTGGGCCTGATGCCGGCACTGGTGGAAAAAATGATGGACACCATCGTTCAGGTGAACCGGAACGGCGTCACGATTCTGCTTGTGGAGCAGATGGTCCAGGAGGCGCTGGAAATCGCCCACCGCGGTTACGTCCTGCAGACCGGACGCATCGTCGAATCCGGACCGGCCGAATCGCTGCTCGACTCCGAGCAGGTCCGCAAAGCCTACATGGGGATGTAGGAGTAAAACGGCTTTTCAGGCGCCAGGCGAGCCGCCGTGTTCCGGCGGGCATAACGGCGCTGCCGCTCTTTCAGGCCATGTGGCCGGCGGCCGTCGACGTTCCCCGGCGGCATGTTGCCCGCCTTGAGCAGATCACCTACCCTTCGCTACCCTGTTGCCGCCGGACCGGCGAAAAGGGCCTGCGCCTTTTCCAGGGCGGCCACGTCATCGACCCCCATGGTTTCGGAGGCGTCCTCGACCACATGGAACCCGACCCGTTTGCCGTCCCGGACCATGTATTCGATCAGGTCGGTGAAGAAGAATTCCTCGATGTCGGTGATTTTCCCGTCGATTTCTTTTTGCACGACCTGGGGACGGGATGCCAGGACGGGAAGATAGTCGACCAGGGCCGATTGGCGGGCGGCATAAATTCCTGAGTTGCAGACGGTCAGCCGGTCCTGGATGTGGGGGGGATAGTCCTTCCAGAATTTCCACTCGGTGATTTTTCTCACCCGGCCCTGTTCGATCTCCAGCACCCCGTATTGCTTTTTGTCCCGGGGTGAAAAACCGAGGATCATCAGATGGTGGGCATCCAGGCCGTCGACCAGCTTCTCGTATGTCTTCTTTTTCACGAAGGGGACATCCCCCATGGTGATAATCACATGCCGGGCAGGTTGCGAGGCCACGAAATCCCCGGCGGCAAGGATGGCCCCGCCGGTACCGTTGAGCACCGGCTGATCGCAGTAAACGGCGCCGCTGTCCCGGGTGGCCGCCATGACCTCGTCCTTGCAATGGTTGACAATCAAAGAGGTGGCGCCGGCAGGCAGGTTCTCCATCAGGTGCCTGATAATGGGATGGCGGCCCTTGAAAATGGAGCTGCCCGGCTGCAGGGGCAGCAGCGTTTTGTTGCCCTCATATCCTTTCATCCGGCTGCCTCTTCCGGCGGCCATAATGATGGATGCGACCTGTCGATCCGTATCCGTCAGGGTCATATCTTCTCACTTTCTGCTGGTTGTCGTGTTCGGAGAACAGCCCCGTGGAGGGCCCGAACGGTCCTTTTATAGGATGAATTCGGATCGCTGTCCAGAGGCGCGATCATTATTGTTTTTCCTTTTATAGGCGGTGATTTCCCACAATGGGGTTCAGGTTCCGTTCAGGCTGTGGTATAATTTGAACCAGACTAGCACGGTTCAGGCAACCGTATGAGAATTCAAGAAGGGATATAAAAAATGATTACTCATGTCGTGATGATGAAATTCAAACCCGACGTCACCGCTGAAGCGATCGATGAACTGGAGGCGCTGCTGAACCGCCTGCCCGATTGTATCAATGAAATCCAAAGCTACGATTTCGGCCGGGATATCGTCCGGTCCGAACGGTCCTATGATTTTGCACTGGTGTCGGTATTTGCCAACCTCGACACCCTGCAGCACTACCAGGCGCACCCCGAGCACCAGGTGGTGGTAAAAAAAGTGGGCGCCATGTGTGCGCACATCGCCGCCGTGGATTACGAGAACGCGCCCTACCATCAGAAATCCGATGAGGCGCCCGATCCGTGGAAATCCAAGACCCTCTTTCAGGGTTCCTGACGGCGCCGGAGATGAAAAACCACCCCCTTCCGCCGGCGGACATGGACCGGATGGTCGCGGATATTCTGTCCGGCATGTCCCTGAAGGAAAAATCGCTGATTGCCAACATGGACGAAAAAAGCCTGCCCTACCTGCAGTACGCCTTCGATGTGTACCTGGGCAGGGACGTCGGTGATGATCCGGAAACCGGAAAGGAAATCATGAGGCGAATCTGGCAGACCCTGCAGCAGACCCACCGTATCCGGCTGGTCAAAAAAGGCCGATGAGGGCGTCCGGGGAACGGCTGGTCTTTCTGGCCGGCAGGCGGGCCCTGGAAAGCATCCGCAGCCAGGGGCTTTCACCGGACCATGTCAAAGTCGTGGCCGGGGCCGCCGGCGGCCCCAAATGGCTGATTTTAGGCCATCTGGACCGCGTGCTGTTCGGCATCTGGTTCCGGGAGCGTCGGGAACCGCTGCATCTGCTGGGGTCGTCCATCGGCAGCTGGCGCTTCGCCGCCGATTCGTGCGCGGATCCGGTTGCAGCCATCGACCGCATGGAAGCGGCCTACATTCACCAGGCATACGACAAGCAGCCGGCACCCCGGGAAATCTCCGAAAAAAGCCGGGCCATCATCGCACAGACGTTAGGGAGCGAAGGGCCGGTCGACGTGCTGGACCACCCGGTGAGTAGATCCGTGAGGCGTCGTCATCACCGACAAACGGCGGCATGCCTTCCTTCATCATTCTGCGGTTCCGTGTTGGAGAATGGATATCCGCTCGTCATACCGATCCCGGTGCCGGTCAGGGCAGGCGCGTAGCGGCATCCCTGGCAGAACGTTTCATCGGTGTTTAAACCGGCCAACAGTCGGCGGCGCCGCGAAAAACAGCCGGACCGCCCGCCTTTGAGCCACGTGTGCCCGGGGAAGGGCGTCCCGGCCGGCGGTCCTCAGGCCAGGTGGCCGACGGACGTCCAGTCCATGCCCAGCAACCCTGCGGCCTCACGGTCCACACTGCGGGCATCGGCACCGGAAAGGATGCGGTTCACCGGTGGATCGCAGCGGGCGCCGCCCAGATGGTAGTCAGCAAGGCCGACGGTGGCGTCCATGACGGTAAAATCAGGTTTCCGGTAGCGGTTGAGATCAATAATGGCCTGATCCAACCGGTGGTGAAAGGCGGCCTTTTTCCAGCTGCCGAAGCGCCCCGCGTAGTGATCGGGCGGGACCAGCCCCATCATGTTTTTCATACTTCCGGTGAACCGGCACAGGCTGTGGGCTTTGAGGACCGGCAGTGATATCAGCAGGTGGCTGAACACCGCTTCAGGCAGCCATATTTCCGGGAGCCGGTCACAGGTCTCGTCCGTCCGCCGAATCAAAGGGGCCGTGTTGAGATCGATCAGATCGACATCGAGTCGACGCGCCAATGACCGGTATCCGAGCCGGGCAAACACCTCCGGGGTTTCCAGACCGGCGTCGCCGCACCCTTCGGCGATCACGACAGCCCCGCGGGTGTATTGCCTGACCACGTTGATCACGGCCTCGCACAATGCCGGCGGCGTGGTCACCGGGTGGGGCGAGTCGTTGACCAGATTGGGCTTGAGCATCACCGGCTGATCCGCTGCCAGCAGTTGTGCCACACCGGCCCGGGTCATGCTCCCTGGCACCGATTCCGGATAGCTGGTAAACATCTGTGTCACGACAGTCGAAATCATCAGTCCTTCGCTGTTCCCTGCAACCGTCCGCCCGGGATTTCTGATCCCCCCTGCACCGGCAACGCCTGGCCATTGCACAGAGGTGGTGTTAATGCTTCATTCTGGACTCGCCCGGAATCAATGTCTGGGTGGACAGGATCCCATCGATCTGGCGGATTTTCTGGTGCACGAACTGTCCGATGACCTCGGCGTCCGAGGAGAGCAGGTCCCGGGTCAGGACAATCTTGACCAGGATGTCGATGCTTCCGTGGATGGAGTGAACCTCCTTGACTTCGGACAGGGCGAATAGCTTGTCAATGATTTTCAACTCCCGCTTGGCTTCAACATTCATGGTGATAAAGGCCGTGATGCTGCGCAGCATCTCCGGATATTCATCCTTATGCGTATTGGCCATTTTCTCTCTGAATGCCTCCATGTCTTTGGGAATGAGCTTGTCGATGCCGATGCCGTAGTGGCGCGTGCGGCCCTTCTCCCACTGGTGAAAGGAAATATAGGCGTACAGGTCGTCCAGGGTGCGTCCGGGGAACGACGCGAGAAAGTGTCCCTTTTCGATGATCCCGGCCATGGGCAGATAGATGGTGTTGTACCAGTCTTCTGCGGCCTGTTTCAGCGTCGCACCGGGCTTTTCCCTGCCGGCCAGAAAGGTCCGGTGGGATTCCACCTGTTCGAGCAGGTAGGGAAACTGGCCCACCTCGGTGATGTCGATGGGGTACGACAACCCGGTCTGCTCCACAAACTCTTTTTTTTCCCGGTAAATGATGTTCTCGAGGGTATTGCTGGAAGGAATGAACTCGACGATCTTGGCCATAATGTCCGAACGGCCGAATTCCTTGGCCGCGGCAATGCGGTGGTTGCCGTCCAGGACGTAGTATTCATCCTTGATCTGGTAGAGTTTGACCGGCGGCAGGGATTTTCCCTGGCGCATGGCCTGCTTGACGCTGACGAACCGGTCCGGTGGCACGTGTTCCTTGAGTTTGAACTGGCTGTCGAAATCATGGTATCGCCCCACACTGCCGACGATCTGCGACAGGGGGACGCTGCAGATCCCCCGGTCAATATGGTCGAAGGCGCCTTCGCATTCCTGATTGGCCCGGAAACATTTGGCTTCGCTGTTATGCTTGACAAAGCCAATCCTTTTTAAAAATTCCATAAACTTACTCATGACTGACCTCCATGAGATGAAAGGCGAAGGTGTTGATGACCCGGGTATCCCCCAAAAGGGTCACCCGCTGGGCGGGATCGGTGAAGTGGGCGTGAATGTGGCCATGGATAAAATAACGCGGCTTGAATCGGCTGATAAGCTTCAAAAAGCTCTTGAAACCCCGGTGGCAGCGGTCTTCCATGTCGTGGACGTGACGGGGCGGCGCATGGGTGATCACAATGTCCACCCCGCCCCTGAACCACAGCCCCGGCATCATGCGCCAGATCATCTGCTGCATCTGGTAATCCCGGTACTGAATCGGCCCGCCGTTGTACCATCGCGATCCTTCCAGGCCCATGATGCGAAACCCCTTGAATAAAACCCGCCGCTGGTGAAGGTTCACGCACCCCACCGGGGGGGCGGTTTTATAGCGGATGTCATGGTTGCCGCGCACATAAAACAGGGGGGCATCCAGGTTTTCACGAATGGAGGTCAGATATTCCGGTGGCAAATCACCGCAACTCAGGACCAGATCGACCCCCTGGAACTGCTCCGCATCCATCTGATCGGACAATTCGGGAACGACGATATCGGAAACAGAGAGAATTTTCATGGCGTCTGCTTTCTATGGACAACAGCCCCTATTTACCCTTTTCATCGATGGTTGTAAACGTTAACCATGCTTGGATCCGCGTAGGGCGAAACATCTGTTCCGCCCTTGACGCAACCGCTGCCGGGGGGTGATAATGGCTGCACCTGCACGCCCGGGGTTGCTGAGCCGCCACCCGGCCGGAAACCCCGTAAACGGCTGCCGGCAGGATTCCGCCAACCGACAACTGCCGGCTCACCGCCGGCCAGGAGGCCCCCCATGCCCCGGAAAACGCCCGCCGACTTTACGGCCCTGGACAGACCCGACGTACTGACGCTTCTTTTTCACCCGCGAAAAACGGACAGATCCGTGGATGACCGTGCGGGCACCCGGGAGATACGGATTCCGGTTGAAGGCGACGTTCACGTCGGGGCCCGTTTCCACATGGCCCACGCCAACGGCCCGTGTGTTCTTTTTTTTCACGGTAACGGGGAGATCGTTTCCGATTACGACGACGTCGGCCCCCTGTTCAACCGGCTGGGCATCAACCTCATGGTGGTGGACTACCGGGGCTACGGCTTTTCGGACGGCAATCCGACGGTGGCGGCCATGATGGCCGACTGCCATCGGATCTTCGAGTTTGCAGAGGACTGGAAAGTGGAAAACCGATTCGCCGGTCCGCTGATCGTCATGGGGCGTTCGCTGGGCAGCGCGTCGGCCCTGGAGCTGGCCGCCACACGGGGCGAACGCATAGACGGACTGGTAATCGAAAGTGGATTTGCATGGGCGGGGCCGCTGCTGCGGCTGTTAGGGGTGGATCCGGACCGTATCGGGTTCGATGAGTCCAGCGGATTCGCCAACGTGGATAAAATCCGGACCTTCAGCGGACCGACGGTGATCATTCACGCCGAATTCGATCATATCATCCCTTTCACCGACGGCAAGGCGCTGTTCGCGGCCAGCGGTGCCGAGGATAAAGTCCTGGTTAAAATCCCCGGCGCCAACCATAACGACATTTTCATGCGCGGTCTCGATCGCTACCTGGAAGCGATGATGCACCTGGCCGAAAAGCTCTCCTGAGTTCGTCGACAGTCTCCCGGCCGCACAGGAACGGGTTTTCAGGATCGGGATCGATGCATGCCGCCATCCTGGCGCATGCATTGGGCGGATACTGCGGGGAGGCCGCTGTTGACCGGAAAGCGGACGCCGGACGAAATGTCCGCCGGGGATGGGCGCCTGGCAGGACCGGCAACCCATTTCAGGTCCGGGTGCATCCGTTTCCACCCGGACCTGATTGACCGTTCACGAACGTTCCCATCATGTCACGGTTTCTTTCACCTGGAGTCTGTCCAGCCGCAGTCGTGCAGCCTGGCAGACGCCGGAATCGTCATCCATTTCAGCAATCTGTGCCAGCAGCTTGGTGTCCTTGAGCCGCTCCACGGCCCGCTTGCGCACCTCGGGGTTGGAATTTTGCCAGCGGGGAACGAAAATATCGGAAAATTTCATGATGTGCCTCCTTTTTTCCAGGATCCTGTACACACAGATACGGTCGGCGGGGGCCTATCCCCCATGCCGTGACCAGGCTCCCGGAATGCATGCCGCTTTCCGGGAGCCGGTTAGGCACATTTTTATGATTATTTTCATTTCTCACATCCTTGAAAACAGCCATGGTCAGGGGCATCAACGTGTCGGGAAGGAGAAAAAGCATTCAGCTGGGCGCTGTGAAGCGGTGCGGGTCGGAATAAGGGTGATCGGGTGTATGCATCAATGCTCAACAACCGAATTTTAAGTGGGATTTCAGCAGCTGTCAAGGCATGTTTTGTTCACCGGTGGGGTTCGGGGGGTGGGTGATTGACCCGCCCGGGATACCGGGCCGGCGTCGATCGCGCCCACGGAGAGATTCGGCCGGGAACGGGCCCGTGAAGATATCTCCCATTGCCTTATGTCGCGGGTCGGTGGTCCCCAGGGTCATGAGGCAGGTGCGAAGGTTCCGCCTCCGGTGCGTCAACCCGAGCTTTTTGCGGATACGGACCCGGTGGGTTTCCACTGTTTTGTAGGCCACGTTGAGGGAGTCGGCAATCTGCCGGGTGCTTTTTCCCGCCCTGACCATCAGGGCGACATTGAGCTCCGCGGGTGTCAGGTTGATGGACGGACAGCCCAGGCGCCGGCAAAAAGGGGAAATGATCGCTTTCAGGTGGTTGTCCACGACAGTGGCCAGGGCACGAATTTCCGGTTCCCGGGCCTTTCGCTCCAGTTTTCTCAGGTAGGGGAAAACCCGGTCCCTGAGATCGGCCATCATCTTTTCCTCGGTCCCGGTTTTTTCCCGATCCTTTACCTTCAGCAGGAACCGCAGGGCCGTGTTCAGGTCTTCCAGTTTTCCCGATTTCGACGCCAGTTCAGTTTCAAGCCGTCTCAAGGCCCGTTCCGTCCGGCTTTTTTCACGGACCAGGGCCCGCATGGCCTTCCGGGTCTCACGCAGCTCCCGCGTCCGGGCCCTGACCCGGCCCTCAAGCGACCTTTTGGCCCGTCCCAATTCCATTTCAACCATGCGGAGACGGACGATGTCGGTTTCGAGCGCCTTCTGGCGGGTATTTTCGATGAGGATTCCCAGCACGGCCGCCGGCCGCCTTCCCCGGAACCTGGCGGCGGCGCAGAAAAGCGCCGGAAAGGTGGACCCGTCTTTGCGAAGGCAGGTGACCTCGTTGTGGCAGACCGGCTGGCCGGCAAGGGTTCCGGCAATGCTCTCGAGCACCCGCTGATGGTCCTCGGGAACGACCATGTCGATGGTGCCGGCCCCGGCCTCAACATCCTGCCGGCTGTATCCGAATCGCTCCAGCCCCCTGGGGTTGACGCGGATAAAACGGCCCCTGGCGTCCATTTCAAAAATGGTGACCCTCCCCGGTTCCGGCTCGTGGTCGTCGGGCAAAGATGCTGAGTGGTCCATGAGACATCCATTCACCAGCCCGGAAGGCGTGGGCGTTGAGCGGTTATCGAAGGGGCCGGCAAACCAATCGGCGGACGATCCCGGGGAGCCGTAAAAAACCGCCCTGGGGAACCGCCTGGAAATGATATCGTCGAAGGCGAGCCCCACTGGAGAACCCGGGTTCCCGGCGTCCGGATTCCCCGGTGCCGTTACCATCGGCACCTGTCAGATCTTTTGATCCAGGTACGAACCGGCAAGCGTCAGGTATTGCCGGTACGAGCGTTCGAACCGGTCCATGGGCAGGTCACCCAGTTCCTTTTTCAACCCGGCCGGCGCACCGGCGACCAGTTGCCGGGGGCCCACCCGGGCACCTTCACGGACCACGGAACCGGCGGCCACCACGGTGTGTTCCATCACATGGGCATCATTGAGCACAATGGCACCGATGCCCACGAGACTGCCGTTGTCGATGGTGCATCCATGGATCACCGCATTGTGCCCCACGGTTACGCGATCCCCGATAACGGCCGGCTTGCCGAAATCAGTATGAATGGTGCAGTTGTCCTGAATGTTGGAATGAGCGCCGACGACAATCGGCGCCATGTCTCCCCTGAGTACTGCGTTGAACCAGATGCTGGCGCCGTCACCAATGGTGACATCGCCGATCACCACCGCCGTGGGAGCAATGAAAACGTGCTTTCCGATGGTGGGAACAATTTGATTGTACGGGATAATCATTATGAGGACGACGCTCCTGCAGTTCGAAATCCATTTTTTTGTTCAGACCGGGTCCCTGCCGACAGGTGGTTATCAGTCTACCCCTGAGCTGGCCGGTTTCGCAAGCAAAAAGCCGCCGCGACGGGAACCGGGATCCAGTTGCGGATCGACATCGGCAAGGAAGGAATTAGAGGTGTAATTGTGAGCTAAGTTCCTAAAGTTCTTGCGAAGGTGGCCGAAAACAGGTTAAAACTGCTTAAACGCCGGACAGGCCAACCACCGCTTGCAGGCCATCGCAGACCATGACTTCAGACAAAACCGCTTCAAATACGCTGCCCGACGCCGAATCCATCTCCCTGGCGAATGCCAGCAGCATCGTCTTACGCCTGGACAGCGAGGGCCGCGTGATTTTTCTCAACCCTTTCGGATTGAATTTTTTCGGCTACCGGGCGTCCGAGCTTATCGGCCGCCATGCCGTGGGGACGATCATCCCCGAAACGGACCACACCGGAAACGACCTGGCGGCCATGATCGACGATCTGCTGTGCCGGCCGGACAACTATTCCCATCAGATCAATGAAAACCGCCGCAAAAACGGAGACCGCGTCTGGGTGGTCTGGTCCAACCGCGCGTTTCGGGACGAAACCGGCAAGGTCGCGCATATCTTGTGCGTGGGCAACGACATTACCGATCGAAAAGCGTTTGAAGCGGTCCTGGAAAAAGCCAGGCTTGAACTCACCGCCAAGGTCCAGGAGCAGAACAACCGGCTGAGAAAAGAGGTGGAAGAACGCAAAAAGGCCCAGCATGCGCTGGCGGAGAGCCTTGACCGGTACCGCCTGTTCTCAGAAGTGTCCACGGAGGGCATCCTGTTTCACGACAAGGGAATTGCCATCGAAGTCAACGACGCCTTTGCCGACCTGATCGAGTGCCCCCGTGAGCAGTTGATCGGAAAGGACGTCATCGGCCGTTTCGTCTCACCCGAGGACATGGAGCGGGTCAGGCAAAACATTCATTCCAATGATGACGCGATCTACGAAATCAAGATCCGCTCGGCCACCGGGCGATTGTTTCCCGCGGAACTGCGCGCCTGCCCCGGAGAACTGGCAGGCCGGCCCTGCCGGGTGGTCAGCGTGAGGGACATCACCAACCGCAAGAAAACCGAACGGCAGCTGATTCAGTCACAGAAGATGGAGGCCGTGGGAACCCTGGCCGGCGGCATTGCCCATGACTTCAACAATATGCTTGCCGGTATCCAGGGCAACGTGGAGATCATCCGCCACCAGCTCTCCCCCAACAGCTCTCACCAGAAGCGACTGGCCATCATCAATCAGATCGTCCAGCGGGGCGCCAATCTCTCCGGCCAGCTGCTCGGGTATGCCCGGGGCGGACAAACGGAAATCAGCGAAATCAAACTGAATCGACTGGTCGAAGGCGCTCTGGAAATGTTCGGCCAGACCCAGCGTCAGATCGACATTCAAACCCGTTTCAGTCCTGCGACACCAGCCGTCAGGGGGGACCGGACCCAGATCGAGCAGGTGCTGCTGAACCTGCTGATCAATGCGGTCCATGCCATGCCCGGGGGCGGCACCCTGTTCATCGAAACCCATGCCACCGACCTGTGCGAAAATGACACCCGGACGTACGAAATCATCCCCGGCCACTATGCCATGCTCTCGGTGCGGGACACCGGTCACGGCATGGATCCCCAGACCCAGCGGCAGATCTTCGAGCCTTTTTTCACCACCAAGGCACAGGGACAGGGCACCGGACTCGGGCTGGCCTCGACCTACGGGATCGTCAAAAATCACAAGGGGTATATCGAGGTCTACAGTGCGCCGGGAGAAGGGGCCCAGTTCAACGTGCTGCTTCCGGCTTCCGACAACGCGGAAGAAGCCGCATCCGCCATAGACACGTCCATGGAAAAAGGCACGGAAACCCTGATGATCGTCGATGACGAACCGGATTTTCTCGAAGTGGGCCGGGAAATGCTGGCCCTGCTGGGGTACGCGGTGGTCACGGCCGGTGACAGTGATGAGGCCGTGGCCCGGTTCAGGAAAGCGGCCGGCAGCATCAGCCTTGTGATCATGGATATGATCATGCCCGGACCGGGAGTCGACGTCACTGTCCGACGGTTAAAGGAGCTGGATCCATCCGTCCGTATCCTGCTGTCCAGCGGATACAGCCAAAACGGAGAAGTTGCCCGGAACCTGATGCGGCAATGCAACGGGTTCATCCAGAAACCCTTCCGCCTGACCTCACTGTCCACGAAAATCAGGGAACTGCTGGAGACCGCATCGGATGAGAATTCATGACATCGGCGGCGAGTTTGCGCTGATCGACCGGCTGGCCCGGCAATCCCCCATCACCCATCCCGATCTGCTGGCCGGCATCGGTGACGATGCCGCCGTCATCGAGGGCTCTTCCCCGGATGCGGATTGCCTGCTGGTCACCACGGACATGCTGGTGGAATCCAGCCACTTCCGGCGGGACTGGGCCACGCCGGAACAGATCGGCATCAAGGCCGTGGCCTGCAATGTCAGCGACATTGCCGCCATGGGGGGCACCCCCACGTTCATGTTCGTTTCCCTGGCCCTGGCTGCAGACACCGAGGTGGCCTGGGTGGATGCCCTCTACCGGGGAATGGCCGATGCCTGCCGCCGCTACGGCGTGGTGCTTGCCGGGGGTGACACCACCCATGCACAGGCGGTCACCATCAGCATCACCATGCTGGGCCGGGTCGCACCGCCAAACCTGCGGCTGAGAAGCCACGCCACCCCCGCCGAATACCTTTGTGTTACCGGCCCCTTAGGGGGGTCCGCCGCCGGCCTGGCCATGCTGTCCGCCGGGCTCGAGCCGCCGCCATACCTGAAAGACAGACACCTGGCCCCCGGGTGCCGGCTGGACGTGTCCGCGGGGATCGCTCCCCTGGCCAGGGCCATGATCGACATCAGCGACGGCCTGGCGGCCGAGGTCAATCATATCTGCGACCGGAGCGGCACCGGTGCGGACATCGTCGTAGCCGACATCCCCATCCATCCTTCGGTGCGCGAGGCCGCCCGGCTGACCGGGAATCATCCCCTCGATTTCGCATTGTCCGGGGGTGAGGATTTCGAACTGCTCTTTTCCATTTCTCCGGGAAACAGGCAGCGGCTGGACGACCAGGGAATTCAGGTGACCACGGTAGGTGCGGTTACGGACGCGGCGTCAGGGCGGATGCTGACGTTTCCCGATGGACGGCAAACCCCTCTTTCCGGCGGGTACAATCATTTCTCAGAGAAGGGAAAGGACCCTGAATGAGCACCACCGGCACGCGCAATACCATTTGCGATGTAGACGGCATCTGGGTGGGGCATTACAGCGACCCCGAGGCGGCGTCGGGCTTCACGGTAATCGTCTGCCCGGAAGGCGCCACGGGCGGGGTGGATGTACGCGGGTCCGCCCCGGGCACCCGGGAAACGGATCTGCTGGCGCCCCACAACCTGGTTGAGAAGGTCAATGCCGTCGGTTTGTGCGGGGGGTCCCTGTACGGGCTGGCGGCGGTGGACGGGGTGGTCGGGTGGCTATCCGAAAAAGGGTGGGGGTTTCCGCTGGCGGACAGCCATGTGGCCCCCATCGTGCCGGCGGCCGCCCTCTTCGACCTGGGCCGCGGCACGGCCTATCTCCCCCCGGTCTCCGGCGCGTGGGGCCGTTCCGCCTGCCGTGATGCCGGCCCGGACAACGATGCGCAGGGAACGGTGGGCGCCGGCACCGGCGCGCTTTCGGGCGGCATCAAGGGCGGCATCGGTTCGGCCAGCGAAGTACTCCCTTCCGGCCTGACGGTGGGGGCAATCGTCGCGGTCAACGCCCTGGGCAGCGTGGTCGATCCGGCCACCGGGCGCCCCTGGGAAATCCGTCTCGAACTGCAGGCCGAGTTCGGTCAAACGGGACGCCGTGCGGTGCAGCTGCCGGCTGCGCCCGTCGGTTCGGCAGCCGCCAACACCACCATCGGTGTCGTGGCCACGGATGCCGAGCTGACCAAAGCCCAGGCCCAAAAACTGGCCCAAATGGCCCAGGACGGGCTGGCCCGGGCCATTCGCCCGGCCCACACCATGTTCGACGGCGACACCATCTTCTGCCTGGGCACCGGCAAACAGCGCCTTCCGGAAACGCCGGGTTTTTTTGCCGCGCCCCGGGCCCAGGCCATCAACGACCTGGGCCGCGCCATGGCCGACTGCCTGAGCCGGGCGATCATCCGGGCAATTCTCAAGGCCCACAGCCTGAAGGCCATGACCGCCTATGGGGATCTGCCCACGAGGACCGGTTCCTGAATGTATTCAGGTTTTTTCCAAGTGCGGGCATTCCGGTCCGGCAGGTGAGCCGCCTTAGCGGGATTCCAGGTCTTCCCATCGGCTGAATGCGGACTCCAGATCCTTTTCCACCCGGGCCAGTTCATTTTTCACCCGGGCGATATGCTCACCGTCCTGCCGGTAAAAATCCGGATCGGACATGGTCGCGAACAGTTCCTGCTGCCGGTCTTCCAGGGATTCGATCCGCCCGGGCAGCGCTTCCAGTTCGCGCTGCTGCATGTATCCGAGTTTTTGGCGGGCCGTTGCCGGCGGCGGGTCTCCGTTCCCGGGCCGATCCGGTGCCTGCTTTTTCGGTTTTTCAGGCACCGGAACGGCGGATGCCGGCCGCTGGCTCAGCCAGTCGTCGTACCCGCCGGCATAGCCTTCAATCCGTCCGGGCCCTTCGAAAACCAGCGTGCTGGTGACCACGTTGTTGACAAATGTCCGGTCGTGGCTGACCAGCAGCACGGTGCCGCTGTATTCCAGCAGCAGCTCTTCCAGCAGCTCCAGGGTTTCCACATCCAGGTCGTTGGTGGGTTCATCCAGAACCAGAACGTTGGCGGGGCGGGCGAAAAGTTTGGCCAGCAGCAGGCGATTCTTCTCACCTCCAGAGAGCACCCACACGGGGGTACGGGACCTTTCGGGAGAAAAAAGAAAGTCCTTGAGGTATCCGATGATGTGGCGCCGCCGTCCGCCGACCTCCAGCATGTCGCTGCCCGCTGAGATATTTTCCTGCACGGTCTTGTTCTCATCCAGCTGCCCCCGCAGCTGATCAAAATAGAGCACCTCCAGGTTGGTTCCGCGTTTAATGCTGCCGCGGCGGGGCGGCAATTCCCCCAGCAGCAGGCGAATCAGGGTCGATTTGCCGGCCCCGTTGGGCCCCAGGATGCCGATACGGTCCCCCCGCATGACGGTGCAGGAAAAATCCTCGACGATGGGCCGGTCCCCGTAGGTGAAGGTCAGGCCCTTTGCCTCGACGACGGTTTTACCGCTGCGTTCGGCTTCATCCAGGGCCATGCGCACCCTGCCGGTGCGGTCCCGGCGGCTGCGGCGAATTTCCCGCAGCTTCTTCAATGCCCGCACCCGCCCTTCGTTGCGGGTGCGGCGGGCCTTGATCCCCTGGCGGATCCAGGCCTCCTCGGCGGAAAGCCGCTTGTCGAAGCGGCGGTTGCCCTTTTCTTCGGCCTCGAAGCGCTCCCTGCTGCGTTTCAGGTAGGTGGTGTAGTCACAATCCCAGGAATGCAGGATGCCGCGGTCGATTTCCAGGATGCGCGTGCCCAGGCGGCGGATCATCATCCGGTCGTGGGTGATCATGATCAGGGTGCCGCGCCACTTGAGCAGCACCGTCTCAAGCCAGTCGATGGCCGCCATGTCCAGGTGGTTGGTGGGTTCGTCGAGCAACAGGATATCCGGTTGCGCCACCAGTGCCGCGGCCAGCAGCACCTGCCGTTTCATGCCGGCGGAAAACGACCTCACATCGCCATCGGCGGCCAGCCCCATCCGGGAAATGATGCGCGCCACCTGCTGCTCGACCTGCCACCCGTCCTCGCTGTCGATGGTCTGCTGCAGGGCGGCCAGCTTTACCGGCGTGAAAGCGCCCGGGTCGTTGTCGGACGCACTCAAATCACACATGCGGCGATATCGGGCCAATCGCTCCCCCCGCGGCCCCATTCCCCGGCAGATCACGTCGAAGACGGTACCCTCCAGATGTTCGGGGACCTCCTGAGGCAGGCTGCTCACCGTGACCCCCTGGGATCGCATGACCTCGCCGCTGTCCGGTGTCAGGCTGCCGGCGACAATCCCCATCAGGGTGGTTTTGCCCACACCGTTCCGGCCCATCAGGCAGATCCGCTCGCCGGCGGCCACCGTCAGGTTCAACCGCTCCAGCAGGGGCTGAGCGCCGAAACTCATGCTGACATCACGAAGGGTTATCAGTGCCATTTTCTCGCTAATCGGATATGTTCATTAAAATCAAGGTCCCGCCGGCCTGTCGTTTCAATCCCTCAATCCCATCAAAACAAAAATCGCATTATCGACGGGTTCGTAAAAAAGCCGAGATCAAGGCTTGCGAATCCCGAGGAATGAGGTGTACTTACGGTACTCCGCAGTGACGAGGGATGAAGCGTAACGCAGATATCGGCTTTTTTACGAATCCGCCAATCCTCAGTACATCTCATACTTAACCAGCCGTCCATCCAGCCCGCCGTTTCTCAGCGGCTTCTTCCAGGACGGCTTCAACCCGATGCGTTTGATCATCTCCCGGTTGCCGAAATACACATACGCCGTCGATCCCTTGCAGCGCTGTTTGAAAAAGTCGCCCAGTTGCCGGTAGGTCTCGTCCAGGCCGTCCTGGGCGTTCATGCGGATGCCGTATGGCGGATTGCACAGGATGATCCGGTTCTCCAGCGATTCGATCTGCCGAAAATCGACCCGCAGGACGTTGACCCTGCGTGCCTGGGGGATCATTTTGCAGTTGGCCCGGGTCGCCGACACTGCCCGGGGATCGATGTCGCTGGCGTAAAAAAGCCGTTCCGGCAGCGGCCGGATCCGGCTGTCCGCCTGCTCTTTGACGATTTTCCACAACTGCGGATCGTAGTCCGGAAGCTGCTGAAAACCAAAGCGGGGGCGCAGGTATCCGGCGGGAATACGGCAATAGGCCAGGGTCGCCTCGACCACCAGGGTGCCCGACCCGCACATGGGGTCCGCCAGCGGGACCCGGCCGTCCCACCCGGACAGGCGCACCATGGCGGCGGCAACGGTCTCCTGCATGGGGGCGTCGACACTGCGCGTCCGGTATCCGCGGCGGTGCAGGCTGCCGCCGGAGGTGTCGATGCTGACGGTTCCCCTGTCCTTTTCCACATGCAGGTTGATCCACAGATCGGGGGTTTTGGGGTCCACATCCGGCCGCCGGCCGAACCGGTCGCGGAATTGGTCAACCACCGCATCTTTTAGCTTCAGGCCTGCAAACTGGGAATGGGGGACGGTGCTGCCGGCGGTGCTGGCAAAAACGGCGAAGGTCTGATCCACCCTGAAGAACAGGGACCAGTCGATGCCGCGGGCCGCCCGGTAGATGGCCGCAGCGTCAGGGCAGGCAAATGACTGGATCGGCGCCAGCACCCGGGTGCACAATCGGGTGCAGTAATTGATGCGGTAAAGTGAAGCCCGATCTGCCTGGAAATGGATGCCCCGGCGGGCCGGGCGGGTGTCGGTCGCGCCCAGTTCAGCCAGTTCTACCGCCCCGGTGGTTTCGAGGCCGTCGGCAATCTGGGCAAAATAACGATGGGTTTTGCGATCGTCGCTCATGGATGGGTCACCTGCGGGAGAGGGTCAATGAAGCCGATGTCGGGGTCGCGCAACAGACGTCAGCAATGCCCCTGGTTCCGGGATGGCAGGAGGGTTTTCACCACGTTCAGGCGGCGGGCGATCTCCGCCTGGATGGCTGACCAGAAACCGGGCTCATCGATCCAGGATTGAAACTCATCGGTGTCGATGCTGTTCAGCGTCTGCCGTATGCCCTCGTCCTCGACCGCGTCCATGCGCCTGAACAGCTCGTCCATGAACCGGTCCCAGACGGCTGGGTCGTTGAGCCGGTCTCCCGTGTAGGTCTCGTCCAGTCCGATAAGATCGGCCATGACATTGATCATGCAGTCACGTGGGGTCATGCAGGCGGCGTCCTTCTCGGCTTTCCGGCTCCGGAGCGCTTGGGGCGGCCGCCACGCTTGCCATATTGCCGTTTGGGACCGCCGCCGCCCTGGCTCGGTCGCCGTCGTCGTCTCCCCTGCCCGCCCCTGCCGGGACCGTGTCCGGGCTTGCCCTGGGAGCTGGGTTTGCGCCGTCGCGGGGCCGGAGGCAGTTCCAGATAGTGATCTTCCGGCGGAATGCAGTGAAGCGGCCGGCCGATGAACTCCTCGATGGCCGGCAGGTAGAAGGAATCCTCCTCGCAGGCAAAGCTGATGGAGGTTCCGGCCGCACCGGCCCGGCCCGTTCGTCCTATTCGATGAACATAGTCTTCGGGATCACGGGGCAGCGTAAAATTAACGACATAATCCATGTCTTCGATGTGAATGCCCCGTCCGGCCACATCGGTGGCCACCAGTACGCGGATCTTTCCGGCCTTGAATTGTTCCAGCGTCCGGATCCGCTTTTTCTGCGGCACCTCGCCGGACAGGACCGCACAGTTGATCCGGTAGCGGTCCAGCGTTTCCGCCAGGCGCCGGGTCTCATCACGCCGGTTGCAGAAGACCAGCACGCGCTGAAGATTCTTGCGGGTGATGATGTTGTAGGTCAGGGCAAATTTTTCATCGGTGGTGACGATGTAGACCACCTGGTTCACGGTGTCCACGGCCACCTGTTCCGGTTCGATCTCGACGGACACCGGGTCCCGCGTCCAGCTTGCACTCAGCCGTGTGACGTCCGGTGTGAGCGTGGCACTGAAAAACAGGGTCTGGCGCTTATCCTTGTGGGGTGTGCTGTAGACAATCTGGCGCACATCGGGGATGAATCCCATGTCGAGCATGCGATCGGCCTCATCCAGAATCAGCATCTCAACCCGCTTCAGGTCCAGGTCCCTGCGGCGCTTGAAATCCAGCAGGCGTCCCGGCGTGGCCACCACAATGTCCACCGGCCGGCCGTGCAGCTGCCGTCGCTGCTTTTCGTAGTCCATCCCGCCGAATACGCTCACGATGGTAAAGTGACAATGGGCGGCGAGAAGGTGGGCTTCATCGGCAATCTGCAGGACCAGTTCACGGGTCGGCGCAATGATCAGCACCCGGGGGGTACCGGGGGGTCTTTTCCCCTTGAGGGGATTGGCCAGCATCCGGGTAAGCACAGTAATGAGAAAGGCGGCGGTTTTGCCGGTGCCGGTCTGGGCCCGGCCGAACGCATCCCGGCCCTTGAGGGTTGCCGGCATGATCTCGGCCTGGATGGGCGTGCAGTATTGGAATCCGACATCGGCGACGGCATGCAGCACCGGATCGGGGAGATCCAGATCGTGGAACCGGGTCTTGCCCGGTTCCGGGGGCACCTGGAACTGATCCGGGTGCCACGTGACGGCCGGTGCGGGTGCCCGGTCCGTCTTTTTCCGCAGCGGTCTTTCGGGCGCAGCCTTACGTTTTTCATCCGTACCTTTGGGTCTGCGGCGTGCGGCGGGCGTTTGCTTTGGGCCGGTGCGAAGATCCGATTTTGCTGCGGGTGTCGGTGAGCCGTTCTTTCCAGAGGGTTCGGCAGTGTCGGGGCGATGGTTGTCGAATAGCCTGCCCCGTATGGCGTTAATCAGTTTTTTTATCAAAATTCAGCTAACCTGCAATTCCTTTCATCGCTTCAAACGGTTATTTGACCGGTGCACATGCACCGATGATCATCTGTATAAAAAAAGCGGGCCTGTTTCAGGGCCCGCAGCAATATACGAAGATCGACCGCGAATTGCAAGGGGTATCGGCCGATCGGCCTACAACAGCCGCCGGCCGGTCAGGTAGCAGCGGCGCCAGTAGCCGTCGTTCATTCGTGAAACCACCACCCCGTAGCGGGTGGATGTGTGCACGAATTCACCATGTCCCAGATAGATGCCGACGTGGCGGACCTTTGACCGGGGGGTGAAAAAAACAAGATCGCCGGCGGTCAGTTGCGCCTTTTCCACCCGCCGGCCGCTGCGCAAAAGTGCCGTGGTGGTCCGGGGCAACCGCCGGTCGAACAGGTCATCGTACAGGACCACCACCAGTCCCGAGCAGTCGATACCCCGGCGGCTCAAGCCGCCCATCCGGTGCGGCGTACCCAGCCAGGGCCGGATGCCGGCGCGCAGCACCTGCTCAGGCCGGAGGCGGCCTGCCGGCGAACGGGACGGCCCGGGGTCCGGTGGCGTGGTGGTGGCGCACCCGGCGGCCATCAGGGGCATCAGGATCCAGATCAGGCAAGCGACACGCCACCGGCGCATGAACCGGCCAGCATCCCGTGAAACGCCATCAGCCATCCGCCCCCCTTTCAAACAGGTGGGCGATGGTGGTCAGGCTGAAGTCCATCTCCATGGAGAGAAACTGGGACAGGGAGTGCAGGGTGATAATGGCGTTTTTATCCGCGTCCCGGTTTCCCAGGCTGCGGATGCGCGCCAGAAGGCCTTCGTTGACCCGCTGCACCCGGGCATAGCTCCGCTCGAGTTGATCGAAGTCAAAGCTGCCGACCCGCCCCTTTTTATATTCGAAATACTGGCCCAGCAGGAACAGGGACGTACTGCGGGCCGTTGTCTCTTCGACCGACGAAAAAGGCAGGTGAAAGCGGGCCATGGGTTTGAGAAAATTCATCACCGGGCAATTGCTGGTGGCCATCACGATCCCGAATACCGAGGTCAGCCCCTCCATGGCCGACGTTTTTTTGGAATAGGTCCGGTCACGGGTCTCACAGACGACCATACAGTTATTATGGGAAACGATATCCTTGAACCGTTCGACCAGGTCCGTGATGTTCACGGCAATGGGACAATACCGGTCCGTATTCGGGGAGAGCGGGCATCCCCGGCATTGCCGGTAGGAAAGCCGGGCCCACGGTGGATAAGGTTCAGGAGACGCCGGCGTCATGGTCAGGGTCACCGGATCCAGTGCGATGTGAAAACGGGACCGCTGGCCGTCCTCCAGTTCGATCTGATAGTTGAACCAGTATGCTTTTTCATTCATGGGCGTCTCTTTCTGAAAACAGGTTAAGGGACATGGATTCCTTACACTGAATTCAGAGCAAGATTCACGCCAACGGGCAATGCTCAACCGTAGCGAATCCCGTCCACCGGATCCAGGGCCGACGCGCTGGTTGCCGGGTAGAGCGTGGCCAGAAAACAGATCACCACCGTGGACAGGCCGATGATGATCACATCCAACGGCTGCAGGCTCACCGGCAGGGTCGTCAGAAAATAGACATCGCCGGGCAGTTTAATGAACGGGTACCGTTTCAGAATGCTGCAGACGACAAAGCCCATCAAACCGCCAACCACCGTTCCCAGACAGCCGATCACCAGCCCCTTGAAAACGAAAATCCGGCGGATGTGCCGATTGGTGGCCCCGAGGGTCTTTAAAATGGCGATATCCCGTGTCTTTTCCATGACCATCATGATCAGGGCGCTGGCGATGTTAAAGGCGGCCACGAGAACGATGAGCGTCAGGATAATGAACATCACCGTCTTTTGAAGCCGCAGCATGGAAAACAGGTTGCGGTTCATCTGCATCCAGTCCCGCGCCCAGAATGGAAAACCGATGCTGGCGACGATATCGTCGGCAAGGGTCCTGGCCTGATAAATATCGTCGACGCGCACCTCCAGGCCCGTGGCCTGCCCCGGCATCTGAAGCAGCCGCTGGGCGACATCCAGCCGGACGAAGGACATGGCCCCGTCATATTCGTTCATTCCGGTTTCGAAAATGCCGGCGACGGAGAACCGCATCACCGTCGGCATCTGGCTGGCCCCGGCCCCCTTTCCCAATGGCGATATGAGAAAAATGGGATCGCCGACGGCAACCTGCAGCTTTTCGGCGGTCACGCCCCCGACGATCAGGCCGGGAGCCTTTCCGGCGGATTCGTCGGGGGCCGCATCGTTGAGCACCCGGGCGAGGGGCCTGTTGTGCCGGACGACAATGGGCGGCCCCGGTCGCGATGGATCCAGCGCTTTCAACACCGCCCCCGTCACCCCGTGGGGGCTCCGCAGCATCACCTGGGTATAAACGAACGGAGAAGCCGAGCGGACCCCGTCGATGGATTCGATGGCGGCGACGGTGGCATCGATGTCCGAAACCGTTTCTCCGTACCGCATCACCAGCACGTGGGATTCGATGCCCAGGATGCGGTTTTGCAGTTCCGCTTCAAAGCCGGTCATCACGGCGATGACGACGATCAGGGCCATGACCCCCACGGCGATGCCGGCAGTGGCCAGAAACGTAATCAGCGAAATGAAAGCCTGTTTTTGCCGGGCCCTGAGATAGCGGGCGCCCACGAACCAGGTAAAGGACATGTCACCTTCCCTATGAAAAGTGAAAACGGCGCTTGCGGCCGGGTTAGGTTTTTTTTATGGGCGGCCGGTATATCCCCGGGGTCGATCCGGGTATGGGAAAGGCCCCGACGCAATTTTCAAAAAAGGTCATCGGCCCGGCGCCGCCGATAATGGCGTATGCATAGCCGGCATGGGCCATGTCGTTCAAGGTGGCCAGCAAAAGCGCTTGCCCGATGCCCTTGTGGCGAAAGGCGGGATCGATGCCGATGGGACCGAAAAAATTGAGACAGGTGCTGTCATGGCAGGCAAAGCCGGTCATCCGGCCCCCGGAAACGGAAATCATGCAGGCCAGCGGCTGGCGGGAAAAGGCCACATTGCACTCGGCGGCCCACCCGTCGCCGAACACTTTCTGCACCCACCCGACCACCAGGCGCTGTTCACTGGCCATGGCCCGGCGCACGACGATGTCTTGGTCCGCCAGGGCCGCCAGGCAGGGGCCCACATCGGGCAGGTCATACAGTTTAACGAGAAGATCGGTCATGGTTTCCTCTTGAAGATCAATGAAAAATCAGAATCATTATTCGCTCGGGTCCCGATTCCGTCCAGGGAGGTCTTTGTAAACGAGGATGCGATGAAGGTCAAATCAACCCGCCGCCCGCTTGCCCGGCCCGTCACCGTCACCGGGATTCGGCCGCAGGGTTGTCGCCCAGCGACCGGTTCATGCTCCCGGACACATGGCCTTCCAGGTCCACGGATACATGCAGAAATCCGATATTCCTGAACCGGTCGACAATCCGGCGGCGCAACGGCCCGGCAACCAGTTTCAATAGCTGGTCCACCGGCACTTCGATGCGGGCGACATCCCCGTGATGGCGCACGCGACAACCGGAGAAGCCTTCATCGGACAGCACCTGTTCGGCGCGGCTGACCTGCTCGAGCGCGGTGGTGCTGATGGCGGTGCCGTATGGAAAACGGGTGGCAAGGCAGGCCATGGCGGGCTTGTCCCAGACGAACAAACCCCGCTGCCTGGCAACAAGACGGATATCCGCCTTGGAAAATCCCGCATCCATCAGGGGTGCAACCACCCCCAGTTCCCGCGCCGCTTTCAACCCGGGGCGATAATCGCCCGGATCGTCGGCATTGGCGCCGTGGGCCAGATGGTTGAATCCTTTTTCCCTGACGACCGCCAGCAATAGCCCGAACACGGAGGTTTTGCAGATGTAGCACCGCTCCGGGGTATTGGCAAGAAAGTCGGCCCGGCGGAGTTCACCGGAATCGACGATGAGATGATCAACACCCAGATGGCCGGCGATCGCTTCGGCATCGGCCACTTCCTGCTCCGGGTGGATGGGCGAACGCGCCGTAACGGCGATCAACCGGCTGCCCAGAACGGCCCGGGCTTCGGCCAGCAGCAATGCGCTGTCCACACCTCCGGAGAGCGCCACCGCGAGACGGTCAAATTTCTTCAGCCCCTCTGTCAACAGGCGCTTCCTGTCCTGCAGCGATGGCTTCATAATCATCTTATTCCCGGCGTTGACGGGTGTTTACCGCCCCGGCAGACGCCCAAAAAATCATTTACAATCAGCACGCAATCCATTATAAGCGGTTGTTGTCACTCCGTTTCACTATAGGCCAATCCAAATACAAATTCAAAGGGGTTTTTCATGGGGAAAAAGAGTCTCATCAAATCGACTTCAAAAAAGAAGCGTGCGCCGAAAAAAGCGGCTTCAAAGGCCAAACCGAAGAAAAAAGCGCCGGCTAAGAAAGCCGCTCCAGAGAAGCCGAAACCGGCAGCCAAGTCCAAACCGACCCCCAAACCGGCAAAAAAAGCAGCGCCGAAAAAGACCGCTCCCAAGAAAAAGCCGGTTTCGGTGAAGGACCTTTTGAAGAAAAAATTTGATATCGTTACCCCCACCGTTTTGTATACCGTGCCCGCCAAGATGGTCGCCAAGTCGACATTCACGGCACCCGAACGCCTGGCCGGGTTTAACGCCGATGATACCCAGCGCATTAAAGGGCTTCTGGCCAACGTATACAGTGAAAAGGATTTGAAAGCCGCCGCAGAGAAGGCTGCTGCAGAGAAGGCCGCTGCGGAGAAGGCTGCTGCAGAGAAGGCCGCCGCGGAGAAGGCTGCTGCAGAGAAGGCCGCCGCGGAGAAGGCCGCCGCGGAGAAGGCCGCCGCGGAGAAGGCCGCCGCGGAGAAGGCCGCTGCGGAGAAGGCCGCCGCGGAGAAGGCCGCCGCGGAGAAGGCTGCTGCAGAGAAGGCCGCCGCGGAGAAGGCTGCTGCAGAGAAGGCCGCCGCGGAGAAGGCCGCCGCGGAAAAAGCCGCCGCGGAGAAGGCTGCTGCAGAGAAGGCCGCCGCGGAGAAGGCTGCTGCAGAGAAGGCCGCCGCAGAGAAGGCCGCTGCGGAGAAGGCCGCCGCGGAGAAGGCGGAAGCGATCAAGAATGCCGCCGCCCAGAAGTCCGATGTATCGGTTTCCTACGAAACGGCCAAGGCCCCGGCCAAGGCCCAAAAGCCGTCGGACCCGGTGGACAATTCCATCAAGCTGCTTGCCGCCGGCCTGGCGTTCCTGATCCTGCTGGTGGTGGGCGCCAGCGCGTCCAACTCTTTCAAATATTACCTGGCGGAAAACCAGGGCGCCCTGGAGGTCTGGAAAGGCAAATTCGCACCCCTGGGCAAAAAGATGCTGATCGCCCTGCCCGGCGTCCCGGCGCCTGAAGACCTAAAAGGCACTTACCGTTCGGATGATGTCTACCCGCTGGTTTTCGCGTACTACATCGACAAGGCAGACGCCCTTCTGGACGTACCCGGCATTCCGGATTTCGAAGGCATCAAGGCCACCCTGAAAACCGCCCTTGAATACGGATCAACCAGCGCCCTTAGGGACGCCGCCTACGTCCGGCTCGATAACATCGACCGGTTGATTCTCACCTACAAGGCCGACGTGGCCGCCAGCAGGGGAACGATTGAGGACCTGACCGCGGCCATCGGCTTTCTCAAAGATGCCGACAAGCTGACCACGGACAAGGCCCAGGAAGAAATCAACGCACAGAAGATTGCCGCCCACCTGGCGACGATCACCATGCTGGAAGAACAGGCTGCCGCCGCCGAAGCGGAAGCCGAGCAGGCCGCCGCCGATGCTGAAGCCGAGGCGGAGGCCGCCCGTCAGGCTGAAGCCGGGGCTCCGGCCAGCGAGGACGCCATCGAGGCCCCCGAAGCCGCTCCTGACCACCAGTAACCGCTCACCCCACCCGAGACCGCACCAACGAGGGGAAACGCCGGATGCATGCCGGCGCTTCCCCTTTTTTTTGTTTCTCCATCCCAGCCGCCACGTTCATGGCTTTCGGCTCGCGTGCCCGCCTCCCCGCAATCGCAACGCCGCGACAGTTGCCGTCCTGGCATCCGGATTCGGATGCAGCGTCCTGCCCGGGAAGGAGGTTGTGTTTTCAGCCGCCAGAAAGTATCTTTAAAGAGTGTGATTGCCGGGATATCCATGGCCACATCCTGCTGCGCCCGCCTTGCGGCAACCGGATGGTCCGCCCCGGCCGTCATGCCCGACGGCACCACCAGCAGGCCGACAGAAAAATTAAGCCGGGAACCAGGTTCGATGAAGCGATGCGACCCCCATAAATACGGAATCGGCGTGCTGGCCGTCGTCCTGTTTTCGGTCCTGGCCGTCGGAAACCTGGCCGTGGGCGCCGCTGGGGCCGAAGACACGCCGCTGACCATCGGCGTGCTGGCCATCCGGGGGCGGCAGCAATGCCTGGCCCGCTGGTCGCCCACGGCCGACTACCTCACCCGGCAGGTTGCCGGCCCCCCGTTCACCATCGTTCCCCTGGCCCATGACCAGATCTATTCGCAGGTGGAAAAGGGAGCGGTTGACTTCATCCTGGCCAATTCGGCATTTTACGTGGGCGTGGAGCACTGGTACGGGGCCAATCGCATCGCGACACTCAAAGAACGGCACGCCAGCGGCGTGTATACCCGCTACGGCGGCGTGATTTTCTGCCGCAGCGATCGAACAGATATTCGCACCCTCGACGATCTCAAGGGTAAATCCTTCATGGCGGTTTCCGAATTCTCACTGGGCGGGTGGCTCATGGCCTGGCGGGAATTCCAGGCGAACGGGATCGATCCCCACCGCGATTTCAAGGCACTTCATTTTGACGAAACCCACGACCGGGTGGTGGCGGCGGTCCGGGACCGCCAGGTCGACGCCGGAACGGTGAGAACCCATACGCTGGAAGATCTCAGCGCCCGGGGCCGGATTGACCTGGCCGATTATTTTGTGATTCCGCTGCGGGATGACAAGGGCACGCCGAGGCCTTATTCCTGCAGCACGCGCGAATACCCCGGATGGCCCATGGCCAAGGTCAGGCATACCTCCGACGGGCTGGCGGAAAAAGTGGCCGTGGCGCTGCTGCAGATGCCGCCGGATTCACCTGTGGCACGGGCGGCCGGTTGTGCGGGGTGGACCACCCCGCTGAACTATCAGCCGGTTCACGACTGCCTGAAGGAATTGAACGCAGGGCCATACGCGGACCCGGGGGAAATCTCCTTCGCGGATGTACTGCACAGCTACGGGCATTTGATTTTTTTTGCCTGTGCGGCCTTTTGCCTCCTGGGTGCCTTTACCCTGGTGGTCCTGAAACTCAACCGCAGGATCAAGGCCTCCCATGTTCGCCTGATGGTTGAAATGAAACGGCACCAGAAAACGGACCGGGAACTGAAGCAGGCCAAGGAGCTGGCCGAAACCGCCACCCGGGCCAAGAGCGAGTTTTTGGCCAACATGAGCCACGAAATCCGGACCCCCATGAACGGCGTCATTGCCGCCACGGATCTGGCCCTGGGCGAAGCGGTGGCCCCCCGTGTCGCCCACTACCTGAAAATCATCCAGAGTTCAGCCTACTCGCTGCTGGGCATTATCAACGACATCCTGGATTTTTCCAAGATCGAAGCCGGCAGGTACGAACTGAGGGAACGCACGTTCAGGCTGAATGAAGTCTTTGACCGGGTCCTGGAAGTGTTCCTCGGCAAGGCGTCCGAAAAAGGCATCGAACTGCTGGTCGATATCGACCCGGACACCCCGAAAACCGTCAGCGGCGACCCCCTGCGCCTGCAGCAGATCCTGACCAACCTGATCAGCAACGCCATAAAGTTCACCGAACCGGGCGGCGTGATCCTGCTGGATGTCCGGGAACCATCGGAACCGATGGACGATGTGCCGGCGGACGGGGTGGTGCTGGCCTTTTCGGTCAAGGATACGGGCACCGGCATCGCCCCCGAATACATCGATCGGCTTTTCGATCCCTTCAGCCAGGCGGATACCTCCTCGACGCGGCAATACGAAGGCACCGGCCTGGGGTTGAGCATCTGCAAACAGCTGGTAACGATGATGGGTGGCGACATCGGCGTGCAATCCGAGGTGGGCCGGGGCAGCACCTTTTTCTTTACGGTGCGGTTGCGTCGTCCCGAGGACAGGCCGGTGGTCAAACTGGAAGTGCCCCCTGACATTCAGGGCCTGAACGTGCTCGTGGTCGACGACCTGGCCGACAGCAGGACCATCATGCGCAAAATGCTGGTCTCTCTGGGATTCAGGGTGGAGGCCCTCTCTTCCGGGCCGGAGGCCCTGAGCCGGCTGAAAGACAACATGATGCGCAACAATCCGATCGAACTGATCATGATGGACTGGCGGATGCCCGGGATGGATGGCATCGAGGCCTCCAGAATGATCCGCCGGGAGTTGAAGCTGGCCATGCCCATCATCATGATGACGGCTTTCGGCGGCCAGGAACAGCGCATCAAGGCGGAAAAAGAGGGCATCAACGGATTTCTGACCAAACCCATTTACCCGTCGACCCTGTTCGACGCCATCATGGACGGTTTCGGCAAAAGCGGCGTCAAGGCGGCCGGCTGGAAGAAACCGTTTACGACCAGGGCCTCCATCTATCGTGCGCCATTGAAAGGAATCCGGATTCTGGTGGCCGAAGACAACCCCACCAACCAGCAGGTGGCCCAGGCCATACTCGAAGGGGCCGGCATCGCCGTCTCCATCGTCAGCAACGGTGAAGCGGCCGTGCAGGCCGTCCGGCGCGCGCCGTTCGATGCCGTACTGATGGACATTCAGATGCCCCGGATGAACGGCTACGAAGCCACCCGGCGGATTCGTGAACTGCCCCGGGGCGCGTCCCTTCCCATTATTGCCATGACGGCCCATGCCATGAAAGGCGACGAGGAGAAGTGCCTTGACGCGGGAATGGATGGCTACATCGCCAAACCGGTCAACCAGGATCGCCTGTTCCACACCCTCTGGCGATTGTTGCGGACCCGCGAGCACGCGTCGGCATCCACGGCAGCGGAAGACGCAGGGACCGGCGCTGGAAAAGGATCCCCGGACGCCCGTCGTCAGCCGTCCGGGCCGCCGATTGACCACCGTGGCCGCCTTCCGTCCCGGCTGCCCGGGATCGACATTGCCCGGGCAAGGGAAACCCTGGATTTGGACGGCCCCACGCTAAGACGCATCCTGATCGGGTTTGGTGCGGACAACCGGGATACCGCCGGCGAAATGAACCGCGCCCTCACCGGCAACGACCTGGAGATGATGCGTCAGCTGGCCCATGGCCTGAAGGGAAGCGCCGCCAACATTGGCGCCCACCGGCTGCACCAGGCGGCCGGTGCGCTTGAAACCGCCTGTGACGGCATCCCGGCGACGGACGTCCGGCCGTCTCATCTCGAAGGCCTGGTGGCCGGCGTGTCGGCCAGTTTGAATCAGGTGCTCGAATCGATCGCCTCGCTGACGGAAACCGGGCCCGGCGATGCCCTCCCCGAGGCGTCCGCCGAAACCGGCATGCCCCTTGACGACCTCCTGGCCCGGCTGGCCGACGCCATCGACCGGGCCGACCCGGAAGCCATTTTGAAAACCATGCCTGCGGTCAGGCAACACCATGCCGGAGGCGAAGGGGTCGACGCGACCGATCTGGACACGCTGGAACAACAGGTCAGGCGCTACGACTACGACCAGGCGCTGGAAACCATCCGCAGGATTCGCGCAAGCTGACAGGAGCCCCATGAAACCATCACGCCCCTTGGTCCTGATCGTGGACGACAACCCGACCAACATTGACCTGCTGGTCAACACCCTGACGGCCGAGTACCGTCTGGGCATCGCCAAAAACGGCCCCAACGCCCTGGCGTATGCGGTCAAACATAAACCGGATGTGGTGCTGCTGGACATCATGATGCCCCGGATGAGCGGCTACGAAGTCTGTGCGCGATTGAAAGCCAACCCGGATACCGCGCCCATTCCGGTCATTTTCATCACCGCCATGAGTGAAACCGAGAGCAAAACGAAGGGCTTTGAACTGGGAGCGGTAGACTATATCACCAAGCCCTTTCACGCGGCGGAGGTCAAGGCGAGGATTCGAACGCACGTCTCCCTCGAAGCGATGCGCCAGCAGCTGGAAACCCAAAATGAACAGCTGGCGCACCAGGTGGAACAGAAAACAGCCGAAATCCACGAAATGCTCGACGCCAGTATCCGCAGCATGGCGCTGATGGTTGAAATCAGGGATCCCTATACGGCCGGCCACCAGCAGCGGGTGGCCCAGCTGGCCTGTGCGATTGCAGGCCGGATGGGGCTTGAAGCGGAAACGATCGAAGGGCTTCGGATTGCCGGACTCCTGCACGACGTGGGCAAGATCCGCATCCCCGTCTCGATTCTCAGCCGGGCCGGCAGCCTGCTGCCGGCCGAGTTCGAAATGATCAAAATTCATCCCCAGGTCAGCTTTGACATCCTGAAGGGCATCCCCTTCCCCTGGCCCGTGGCCCGGATGGTGCTCCAGCATCATGAACGGCTGGACGGCTCGGGCTACCCGCAGGGACTTTGCGGCGACGAGATTCTGCAGGAGGCGAAGATATTGGCCGTTGCCGATGTCACCGAAGCCAACAGCTCTTTCCGGCCCTATCGGCCGGCCCGCGGAATCAAAGCGGCCCTGGCGAAGCTGGCCCAGCACAAAGGCACCCAATACGACGCCGACGTCGTCGCGGCCTGCCGGGATCTGTTTGCCGGCAACCACTTCACCTTCGACTATGATAACGTCGCGGCCGCACCCCCGGTCTGACCCCGGTGGCCAGCCATTGACAACCGTCACGGTTTCCATTAGTTCGCATAGCCAGCACGCCCGTCCGACAACCGATCGTTTACCGACCAGAGGAGTCGTCATGACCGCCCCCATTTTCCGTACGTTGCAGGAACGGCTCGATCTTTATTCCATGGGATTCCCCGCCACGGCTTCAGGAATCGAAATCGATATTCTGCGCTATCTGTTTTCCGAGGAGGACGCGGCGATGTTTCTGGCTCTGAGCCATATGCTCGAGACCCCGGAATCGGTGGCCGAGCGACTGGGCCGCCCGGCTGACGACGTGGCGGCCCGGCTGGACGACATGGCCGAGCGGGGGCTGCTGTTCCGCATCAGAAACGATGCCGGCGACCGCTACGGCGCGATCCCGTTCGTGCACGGCCTGTTCGAGTTCCAAGTCAAAAATCTCGATCGGGAACTGGCTGAAATGGTGGGGCAGTATTTCGAGGAGGGATTCGAAAACGCCATGCAGGCCGGCGCGGACTGCTTTCTGCGCCCCATCCCCGTCCACCGGTCCATCGATGCACGGCACCATGTGGCCAGCTATGACGATGCCGTTCAAATCCTCAAAAGCAAGCCGCGTATCGTGGTGACCGACTGCATCTGCCGAAAACGCATGCAGGTGGTCGACCAGGGGTGCGGCAAACCCCTGGAGGCCTGTTTCATGTTCGGTTCCATGGGGCAGTACTACCTTGATCGCGACATGGGCCGGGAGGTGTCCCTGGAGGAAGCCGTGGCGATCATGGACCAGTGCCGGGAAGCCGGGCTGGTCACCCAGCCGGCAACCGCCCAGAACCCTTCCGGCATGTGCAACTGCTGCGGCGTGCTGACCGCCCTGAACAAGCATCCCAGGCCGGTGGAGCTGGTGATGGCCAACCACCTGGCCGAGAGGTGTCAAGCGATGATTGCACGGGCTGTGAAGCCTGCCTGGCGCGCTGCCAGATGGGTGCCCTGACCATGGGCATGGAAGAGACGGTCCGGGTCGATCCGGACCGCTGCATCGGATGCGGCCTGTGTGTCGTCACCTGCCCCACGGAAGCACTCCGGCTGATCCCGAAAGCCGGTGCGGACTGCCGCATCCCGCCCACCAGCATGGCCGAGCAGATGATGCTGATGGCTAAAAAACGCCGGCTCATCTGACCGGTTGTCAAAGATGCCGACCCCATTGAATACGCCCCGCTGCCCCCTGTGCCGCGGTGAACGTGCGGATTTATTCTTCGAAGACCAGCGAAGGCGCTACCTGCGCTGCCGGCATTGCCGACTGGTCTTTGTCCCCCGATGCTACCGGCCCGGCCCCGAAGTGGAAAAAGCCGTCTACGATCTGCACCAAAACGATGCGGGAGACCCGGGGTATCGCCGATTCCTGTCCCGGTTGGCCAGGCCCCTGGCAAAGCGTCTGAAGCCCGGGCAAAAGGGGCTGGATTTTGGCTGCGGGCCGGGACCGACCCTGTCGGTCCTGCTGGAGGAACAGGGGCATGAGGTCGATCTGTATGACCCGTTTTACTGCAACGACCCCTCCGTGTTCGACAGGACCTATGACTTCATCTGTGCCACTGAAGTCGTGGAACACCTGCACGCCCCCGGCAGGGAGTTTGAAGCACTGTTCCGGATGCTGGCCCCGAACGGCTGGCTGGGGATGATGACCAAACTGGTGATCGACCGCCACGCCTTCGCCAAATGGCACTATATTCGAGATGTAACCCACGTCTGTTTTTACAGCCGCGCCACATTTGCCTACCTCGCCCGGCGTTTCGATGCCCGCCTCCACATGATCGCCGATGACGTGATCCTGCTCCGCAAAGCCGCCGGCGATACCGCCTGACCGTCTGGCATCCGGGTCAGCCGCTGTCAACGGAAGCGGGGTCGGACAGGCATCCGGCCGTCCGGCCGGTCTTCAGGTCCACCAGCCCCTCTTCACAGATGCGGAAAAAGGGAATCGCCGCCCCGGTCAGGGCGATCAGCGACAGGAGCGGGTCGGGAAACGGGCATCCCCGTTCCCGGACGGCGGCCTTCAGGTCCGCCAGACGACCGGCAAGGGTCTCCATGGGCAGGTCGGAAATAACGCCCAGGACCGGCATGGGAATCTCCTGGACCACCCTGCCGCCGTCGCACAGCACGGCCCCGCCCTGCATGTCGGAGATCCGGTTCACCGCCAGGGCCATATCCGTGTCGTCGGTACCCACCACGATGATGTCGCAGGTATCCCAGGCACTGCTTGCGGCCAGGGCGCCGCGGGCCAGACCGAAGCCGTGAATCAGGCCGGTGAAGGTCCGGCCCGGGCGGCGGGTCCGATCGATTGCCGCCGCCTTGAGGATATCCCGCGCCGGGTCGCATGGGATCCGGCCGTCGACCACCGGCATGTCAAAGGCGGCCGCCCGCGTCACCAGGTCGCTGACCATGTCGATCACCCGAACGGAGGCCGTCGACGGATGGCCGGGCGCCGGGATGGCAAAACGCCCGGGGTCCATGGCGGCGTCGAGGTGAACCGTGGTGCGGCTTTGCGCCGAGTAGGCGTGCACCCGCGGCGCCACGAGCATATGTCCCCCTTCGGCCACCACCCGGCCGTTGCTGATCACCCACTGCGGATCGATGGTTCCGAGGTCCGGCAGGACCAGCATGTCGGCGCAGCGGCCGGGGGCAATGCCGCCCGTCATGCCGTCGATGCCGAAATGTTCGGCCACGTTGAGGGTCGCCATCTGCACGGCGGCGACCGGATCGAATCCGCAGTCGATGGCTTTCTGGAGCACATGGTCCAGTCCGCCTCTGGCAATCAGGTCGTCGGGGGCCACGCCATCGGTCGACAGGATCAACCGCCGGGTATCCACACCGGTCCCGGTGATCTTTGAAATGGCCGCCAGGTCGCGCCGGATGCTGCCTTCCCGGATCATCACATGCAGGCCCAGCCGGATACGATCCAGGACGTCCGGGGCGCTGATGGGTTCGTGGCATGATGAAATGCCTGCGGCCACATAGGCGTTCAGTTTTTTCTCACTGGCACCGGCCGAGTGGCCCTCCAGGGTCTTGCGCTGCCCGCGCACGGCGGCATAGGCCGGCAGCAGCGAGTCGGGCTGCTGCATCAGCGCCTGCCAGTATGACTCGCCCAGCCCCAGCACATCCTCACGGGAAACCAGCAACGCCAGGTCCCGGTCGGCAATCCCCGCCGTCGCCCGGCTGACGGACACCATGGCCGGCGCCGTGCCGAATAGCTTGATCGGCTGGTCCGCAAACGATGCCAGCACATCGACCACGCCCTCGACACCGGCCACAGGATAGGCCTCCAGGGTCTCCGAGATCACGGTGGTGGTGCCGCCGGGCACCAGGTACCGCAGGTATTCGGAAACCGACGCCAGCCAGACCAGGTGGGTATGGCCTTCGATGAGGCCGGGGATCACGATCTTTCCACCGGCATCGAGAACCTGCGTCCGGGGGCCGATGCTGGCAGACGCATCCCGGCCCACATAAGCGATCCACTTTTCGCTGACCGCAATCTGGCTCCCGTCCAGAATTTCTCCAGTGTAGACATTGACCATGCGGGCATTGACCACGGCCAGATCGGCGTCTTCACCTCCAAGGGCGACGGCCAGCAGCCGCCGGGCCTGGTCTTCAGCGGGTATGAACGATTTCATTTTTCAGGCTCCTCCGGGCAGGTCCGTTCAGTCAGTATTTCTCACTCCGGCACGACCGGCCCCGGCTGCGCAAACAGGGCCTCACCACAATGGCCGGATTCCATGGGGTCATATCACAACTCCCATGCATTTGTATTCATCTTCTCCCGGTTTTTTCCCGGCCGGCTGCCGCCCCGACCGATCGGAGGCCCCTTGTATCCGGGCTGAGGCAAGACATCAGAAGCCGGATGACAGGGAGACGGCGGCGGCCTGTCTTCACCGGAAGGATCAGGCAGCCAATCCTTCCTTGACGAATTCCGCCAATTCTGGAAGGTAAAAGGATAAGGGCCGCTTGACGACGAGGCACCCGGGAGCCGGGTCCGGGTGTCCGGGCGGTGACCATTTCCGGCGCCCCCTTCCAGCCCGACGGGTGGCCATTTTTTCATGTGACGGGTTATCGTCCCGGATGTTTGCCTCCCCAATGCCGCAATGCAGGTGCGCCCGAGCAGAACCAATCGGAAAAAACAGGATATCCCCATGACATTTTATTGTCCGGTGACAGGGCTCGAGGTTCTCTCCGATCCGCAATGGAATAATCAACAAGTCAGCAGCACCTTCACTGCCAATTTCCGGGTCATCGATGATTCCATCATCTACAGCGCGCCCGAAGGGTATGCGGATGTGGAAGGCGTACGCAACTCGCTGGCGCTCAACGACAAAATCGCCGGCCTTGTCTCAGGAGGCCGGGGCCCATACGTTCAAATTGAAGACTATACCTTTTTAACGGGTTCGGAATCGGAAGCGCGAAGAAATTTCTCCCGTGCACTGAACGATAACAGCAGAGGGTTGAACTTAATTTTCTGCAACTTGTCCCATCCCCTGTCCATCGCGGTAAAGATCGGCAAACGATTCAACACCACCGGCAAATACATTCATGTCGCCGGGAACTACCGGGAAGCGGTCAACCTGGCATTGAAGATCAACGGCAAAAAGGAACGGCCGGCCGCAGGCCTCCCGATAGATATTTCCGGCCGCCATGATCCTGAAGAGCGTCATCTGAGGCCGGTTGAAGTTCTTGCAGACGAGGCCTGGAACGTGCGGACACCAACGTTCGCCAACGAGATGGTGCTGATTGACCAGTGCATTTTGCATTCGACGTCGACGGGACGCCTTGAATTCCAGCACCTTCCTCTCATCGGGCGTACCCGCGACCTCTGCAACCGGACGCTGTCCGGAAATGGCGGCATCCGATACATGGTCGTCGATGCCGGCCGGCTCGAGGGAGGAAGCCGATCGGCACGCATAAAGTACGTGCAGTCCCTGAAAGAATGGCACCAGCGGTCTCCGATCAGTATGTATATCGTATATGGTGCCAATACATTCATGAAAACCGCCCTGCATCTGAACCGACCGTCCCTGCCCTTTAAAACGAGAATCGCCGGGGATATCAGCCATGCATTCCGCTTAATCCGCGACGACCGGTCCGGACCCGTCTCCGGGACAGCGCCGCAAAAAGAAAGAAAAAAGCCGGTCGTTCTGCATTACGAAGAGATCGAAAACCTGATGGCCTTGATCGGCCGGGTCAACTGGGATGTGGAGGGGATCGATTCCGATTTCGATATGGCCGAGGATCATCCGCTCTATTTCCTGTATCAATCCATCCTTCTCATCAAAGAGGAATTCGATTCGGTCTACAAGGAGCGCAAGCTGTTTGAGCAGCAATTGATAAAATCCCGGAAAATGGAAGCCATCGGCACCCTGGCAGGCGGCATCGCGCATGATTTCAACAATATGCTGGGCGTCATCATGGGCCATGCCGAACTGGCAACGATGCAGATAACCCCCTCCCACCCGGCACGTCACGATCTCAGGCAAATCAGCGAAGCGGCGCAGCGGTCGGCGGATCTCACCGGGCAGTTGCTGGCCTTTGCAAGAAGGCAGCCGGCAAGGCCCAAGGTGCTTGACCTGAACGACACCATATCGGGCATGCTCAAGATGCTCCGGCGGCTTATCGGCGAAGACATGGATCTTTCCTGGATGCCCGGAGCCAACCTGTGGGCGGTCAAGATCGATCCCGCCCAGATCGATCAGATCCTGACCAATCTGTGCGTTAACGCGCGGGATGCGGCCGTCGGGGTGGGAAAAATCACCATCCAGACTGAAAACGTGGTGGTCGACGAACAACACTGCGCCACCCATGCAGGCTGTATTCAAGGCCGGTTTGCGATGCTGGCGGTCAGTGACAAGGGCAGCGGCATGGACGAGGCGACGATTGAGAATCTTTTCGAACCGTTTTTTACGACCAAAGAGGTCGGCCGGGGGACCGGGCTGGGCCTGGCGACGGTGTATGGGATCGTGAGGCAGAACAATGGCCATATCAGCGTTCAGAGCGAACCGGGACGCGGCACCACCTTCCGGATCTACCTCCCCCGAACGGCCTCGCCCGTCCAGGAAGAAGGAGAACCCGAACGCCGGGCCGTCGCCAGGGGAACGGAGACCCTGTTGGTGGTGGAAGATGAGCAATCCATCCTCGACCTGTGCAAGGACATGCTCGAGCGATACGGATACACGGTCCTTGCGGCCCGCAACCCTTCGGAAGCGATCAAACAGGCATCGCTCAACAGGGATTCGATTCACCTGCTGGTCACGGACGTGGTCATGCCGGAAATGAACGGAAAGGAGTTAAAAGCGCGCATCGACACACTCATACCGAATCTCAAGGTCCTGTATATGTCTGGGTATACGGCCGATGTGATCATCCACCAGGGCATTATCGAAAACGATGTCCATTTCCTCCAGAAACCGTTTTCGGTCCAATCCCTGACCGGCAAGGTCCGGGCGGTCCTGGAGGGGGACCGGACCGCTGCCGGGCAGTGATTTTGACAACGGCGAAGGGCCGTACGGGATCATCACACCAGCGGGGCATGCATGTGAATCAGGGACCGGCGGCGGTGTTTCGCCAAAAACAATGAGCGTCCGCAACGATGCGCCAGGCCATTAAATCCTTGATCGGCGCCATGGATCGGAATATCGTCCGGGCAGATGAAGCCGCCAAAAAAAGATTGGGGGATGCACGCGTCGACAAAACGGGTGTTCCAGCCTGTCATGGCCGCTTCCCACCCCATGGAACCACCGGAGGTGACGCATAAACCATATCTTCATCCCAATGATCGGCATGCTTGCCTTTTTCCTCAAAGGGGTCACCGGAACAGGCACCACGACGGTGATTGTCGCCCTGTGTTCTCTGATCATGGAACCCAAACTGACCATCGTGCTGGCGTCGTTCATCAACATCTTTGGCGGGTTCAGCATGGTTCGGATCGATCCGGTCCGCCTGGCTCCGCGATACTGGATGCCCATCGCGGCACTCATGGTGGCCGGTTCCGTATCGGGCGCCGCGGCCCTCAAACATATCCCCAACCATCAATTTCAGTTAATTCTGGGAGCGGCTTTTCTGCTGACGGCCCTGTGGTTTCTTTTTCGGGTTCCGCCGTCCCGGGACACCGGGCATCCTCCCGCCGGCGCAAAAGCGATGGATCTGGGCGTGGGCACCCTGGCCGGCTTTTGCGGCGGGTTCATCGGCATCAACGCGCCCCCGTTGATCCTTTACTTCAGCCGGCATCTCGACAAGCGCCACCTCAGAAGGCTGCTGGTTCTCATTTTTATCCCCGCGGCACTGGCACAGACGGCCACCTTTATCGTCAACGGCCTCTTTGAGAAAAGAATTTTTATCTGGGGCCTGCTGATGTTCCCCTCCATGCTCGCCGGCATTTATTTAGGCAACCATACCTTCCACCGCATTTCGGAGATCCGGTTTCGGCGCGTGCTGGGGATCTTCCTGGTGGTTGTATCGGCAAGGCTGATACTGAAGGGGGCCATATAGGAACCTCAAAAAAGAGGGGCAGTTGACCGGTTTTCGCACACGAGCCGGGTGGATACAGGTTAAACCGCCCTTCTTTCATGAGCCGGGCCAGATGATCCTGCCAGTCGAGCATGATGCCGTCAGCCACCGGTTTGAACCGGCCGAATTCAAGCCCCCCCTCTTTTCCACGACGGATATCGTGCGCTCCCGGACCTGGTAACAGATGAATCGACATTGGCCTCATGGGTGATCCGCCGGGCATAGGTCGCTGGCAGCACTTTTATCTTTTGAATTCCTTGGAGTTCCCTTCACTTTTCATTTCATTTCGTGCGTTCAGAAGAACGGTCAGATTTTAAATTGATCCACCATCTGCTGGAGACTTTCGGAAAGTCTGGACAGTTCTCTTGCACTGGTGTTGACCTGGATGCTGCCATCGGCCATCTCACCGGCGGCCTGGTTCACTTCCAGCACATCGGTGGCGATGCCCGCAGATACCGTCGAACTCTCAGCGACATTCTCGTTGACGTCCTGAATCCCCTGGGCCGCCTGGCTGACATTGCTGGCGATCTCTTGGGTCGAGGTCGATTGTTCTTCAACAGCTGTGGCGATGGTGGCCACGATCTCGTTGATATCGTTTATCACGGTTTCGATCTGATTGATCTCAGCCACAGTGCCTTCGGTCGAGCCCTGAATGCCTTCGATTTTCAGGCGGATGTCCTGGGTGGCCTCGGCGGTCTGTTTGGCCAGTTCCTTGATTTCGTTTGCCACGACGGCAAACCCCTTTCCGGCTTCGCCAGCCCGGGCGGCTTCGATGGTGGCGTTGAGGGCCAAAAGGTTGGTCTGCTCTGAGATATCGTTGATGGTTTCGGTGACCTTGCCCACATCCACGGCCGCCTTGCCGAGTTCGGCGACGCGGGCCGAAACGTTTTTCGCCTGGGAGACGGCGTTACCGGTAATCATGCGCCCCTTTTCCGTATTACCGGCAATCTCGTTGATGGTAGCACTCATCTGCTCGGAAGCGGCGGCAACCATCTGGACGTTGGCGGAAGCCTGCTCCGAAGCGGCCGCCACACTGTTCATGTTGGCGCTCATCTGTTCCGAAGCGGCGGCCACCTGATTGGATTTGCCGGAGGTCTGTTCAGCGCTGGAGGCCATCTGCTGGGAGATGGCAGAAAGCTCAGTCGATGATGACGACAGGGTTTCCACGCCCCCCGAGACCTCCTTAAACATTTTTCTCAGGTTCAATGCCATGTTGTTCAATGCCCTGGCCAGCGTTCCGATTTCATCCCGCCGATTGATCGCAACGGTCTGCCTGAGGTCGCCTTTCGCCATGTTCTCGGCAAAAATGACAGCCCTGGACACTGGCACGGTGATGGCCCGGGTAATCAAAACGGTTATCACCGCTCCTGCGGCAAGGGCGATGAGCGAAACCACCAGCACGATGGTTACCAGCCGGCGGCTTGCCGCCTGAAGTCTCGGCCCCAGTTCATCCTGCTCTGCTTTGACGGAGAGTTTCACGTCCTCGACGGCCTTGGCGATCTCAGGGCCGATGCGGTCCAGAGTTCCTGTGATGATTTCGTTGCGCGCGACGATAAGCGCATTTAATTGTTTGAATGTGGCGCGATACCGCTCATCGGCCGCTTCAATCTTTTTCAGAAGCGCCCGCCGCTTTGGGTTCTCGATGAGCGTGTCCAGGGCCTTCATGTTTTCGTCGGCGCCTTCAAGCTCGGCCAGCGCCCGGTCCGCATCGGCCTTGGCATTGGTATCCAGGAACTTGACCCCGTAAAGGCGACCCAACAGCAATTTTCGCAGGGCCATGCCGGCCTGAAAGGCGACCTGCGCATCGCCGTCATGCTCAGCGGAAGTCATGACACGGGTCAGGTCTTTTTCGTTTTGTGGCCCGATGACGTTCAGAACATCATTAACCATCCGGTTGCGTTCTTGGTTGTAGCCGACAACTTTGTCGAATCCCTGTTCGTACTCTCCGACCACTTTGGATATAAAAGCTATTTTTTCAGCCCGTTCCGGATCCCGGATCTCCTTTTGGGCATCTTCCAGAAACGTGTTCATCTTTTCCAGGTAGTGATGGTACTGCTGAACATCCTCGTCGCTTCCGGTAATGATGAAGTCTTTGACGTTCATGCGAACCATAAGCATGTTGGCCTGCAGGCGCCCCGAAAGATTGGTGTCTCGCGCAAGACCGCGATAGGAGACAAAGCCTTGCAGCATGTGGTCGATGCCGCGCCATGACACCAGGGACGAAATAACGAGCAGCGACAGGACCAAAGCAAAACCGCCCCCGATTTTCATTCCGATGGTAAGTTTTTTCATTTTTTGAAACCCCATTTGAATGTGTGAATCACCGAACGTGAATAGTTATCCAATTGGAGATCAAATCATGTGCCAACAATTCCCCCGCCCTGCCAAGAAGCAATTTTTTGTATTGTTTCAAAAAAGTTATAAAATATTTTGGATGTGCCTGACAGCAATGACGAGAGGCAGTCGTCCAAGTCCCTGGACGCCGGTTGTCCCCATCTGTGGACGCGTCCCAATATCTGGACAGGACGATCTGCAGGAAAAAGTGACAAAAAAAATCAGGCAGGGCGTGCGATGCTGTATTTCTTTAGGCGGGCGTATAACCCTGAACGGGACAGGCCTGAAACGCGGCACGCCGCTTTGATGTCACCGTGGACACGGATCATCAAGGATTGAAGGTACCACTTCTCCGTTTCTTCAAGTGACGATTTCAAACTGGGAAGTTGGGATTCCTGTGTTTTCGTGCCTGCCCTGGAAACAGCCATGGCCGCATTTTTACGGATCGTCTGGCGCTTAAGGCAGATTCGCATGGCTGTCGGAAGGTGTATGGGAAACAAGACTTCATGCCCCTGCGCATTGGCAATGGCACAGTCGATTGCATTTATCAGTTCGCGGACATTACCGGGCCACACATAATCCTGAAGGGTTTGCATAAATTCCGGGGAAACCCCCTTCAGGACCGAACCGTAGCGTTTACATAAAACGTTTATGTAGTGCAGCGCCAGGACTTCGATGTCCGTCGGTCTCTCTTTGAGCGGCGGCAGGTGAATAGCGGACGCCTTGAGCCGGAAAAGGAGGTCTTTGCGAAACTGCCCGCCCTGCACCATGGTTTCAAGATCCCGGTTGGTGGCAGCGATTAACCTGAAGTCGCTTGTCAGCTCCCGGCTGCCGCCAACCGGCCGGAAGCGACGTTCCTGCAGCACCCGCAAAAAGGCTTTCTGGATCGGTGGAGGCAGTTCCCCGACTTCGTCCATGAAAAGAGTGCCGTTGTCCGCCTGCAAAATCAGACCATCACGGGTTCTATCCGCCCCGGTAAAGGCGCCTTGATGGTGCCCGAAAAGCATGCTTTCGACCAATTTTTCAGGAACGGTGGCACAATCGAGCACCACGAAAGGACCAGACGCCCGGCGACTGTTGTCATGCACGGCTCTGGCAAAAAGCTCCTTGCCGGTGCCGGTCTCGCCGGTAATCAACACAGGGGCAACGGTAATGGCACTCCGGGCGACCGATTCCAGGCACATTTCAAGTTTGGGATCACTGCCAATAATGCCGTCCTTTCTCAATAGCCGTGCCGGCCGGCAAACCATTTTTTCATGGCGGTATTCCAGCGCACGCGTTATCTGCAGGGTAATTTCCCGCATGGAAAGCGGTTTTTCAATGTAATCCCAGGCTCCGATCTCAAGGGCCAGTTCGGCACCTTCAGGGTCCCCTTCGCCGGTGATGATGATCACTTCAGGCCGATACTCGGTTGCCCTGAATTGGGGCAGTGCTTCGAGTCCGCTGCCGTCGGGCAGGCGAACGTCCAGCAGCAGCAGGTCAAACGTGGCCCCGAAAGCCGCCTCTAGTCCGTGGGACAATGTATGGGCGCTGACGGTTTCGTGCCCGAGCGTGTGCAGTTTCCGGCACACCATTTCGCACAGCATGTGATCATCATCGATGAGCAGTATCTTCGCCATGGGCTTGTTAATTTTATCCTTCGTCCAGGACCCGCCGGACGTTAACGGCAAGGTCACGGCGGACAACCGGTTTCATGATGAAATCCCGGATTCCTATTTTTCTGGCATGGACTTCGTCGACCACATGGCTGAATCCGGTGCACAGGATAACGGGGATATCCGGTCGAAGGGCCCAGATCTTTAACGCCAATTGATCTCCGGTGATCACGGGCATGGTCTGGTCGGTGATGACAAGATCAAAGTCGGCTGGATGCCCGGCAAACCGGTCGAGGGCGTCCAGGCTGCTCGACACGGCCGTCACCCGGTAGCCGAGCCGTTCCAATATCATTTTGGACACGTTGGCAATGGCTTTTTCATCGTCGACCACCAGGATGCGTTCGGTACCGGGCGGCAATGGTTCCTCGGGAGCGGCATCCGTTTCTTTGGCGTCGGCCAGAAGCGGCAAAAATATGCTGAAGGTGGTTCCTGCACCCGGTTGGCTGTCGACCCGAATCGCGCCGTCATGCTCCTTGACGATGCCATGGGCCACGGACAGGCCCAGCCCGGTGCCCTCCTCCTTGGCCTTGGTGGTGAAAAACGGATTGAAAATCTGTTCCCGAACGGTCGGCGACATCCCGGGGCCGCTGTCCGCAACGGTCAATTCCACATAGGCCCCGGGTTTCACGTCCATGGGTTTCGTTATGTCGGAAGGGCTGTATTCGACCCTTGACAGCCCCACCTCCAGAAGGCCGCCGCTATTTCGCATGGCATGCCCCGCGTTGGTGCACAGGTTCATCAGCACCTGGTGAATCTGGATCGGGTCCCCAAAAACCGTGCTGCCGCCCCCGAGCCCTCGTTGCCGGATTTCAATATTGGTCGGCAGGGAGGCCCGGATCAGCTTTAATACCTCCTGAACGATGGGGCCCAGGCTGATCGGTTTTTTCTCATACTGGGTCTGGCGGCTGAAGGCCAGGATCTGTTTAACCAGGTCTTTGGCACGCAAACCTGCTTTGAGGACATTCTCAAGGCTGTTCCTGGCCGGGGCGTCCAGCGGCATTTCATCGTCCAGTGCGATCTCGGTATACCCGATCACGGCGGAAAGAATATTGTTGAAATCATGGGCGATGCCACCGGCCAGCGTTCCGATGGCTTCCAGCTTCTGGGACTGCAGGATACAGTTTTCCATTATTTTTACATTGGTCACATCCCGGAAAACGGTCAGTTTGGAAACGGATCCATCGGCGTGGAAAATGGGCGAGTTCGACACACTGAACGTTCGGTTTTCCTTTAAAAGCTCAACCTCCCTGGTGATGCTTTCCCCTGCCATCACTTTTTGATGAATGCATGTCGGACATTTTTCATCAAGTCCGTGAATGACATTATGGCAAGATTCGCCGATGGCATGGCGGCCGGCCATCTTGATCATGGCAGGGTTCATGTATTCCACCCGGAAATCTGCAGAACAGATGTAGATCGGGTCATTCATCGACTCCATGATGACCCGATATTTGGCCTCGCTTTCCTTGAGTGCCTCCTCGGCCAGTTTTTGCCCGGTCACATCTTCCCGGATCAGGATGCCGCTGACGAACTGGCCGTCTTTGTAAATCGGTACGGCCTTTATGCTCTGGTATCCGGCGTGTCCACCCGTAAAAAATGGAAAATACACACAATCCAACACCACATGCCTGCCCTCGAAGACCTTGCCCAGTGCATCTGCGACCCCAGCGCCCACAATGCCCGGCAACTCGGTGATTTTCTGTCCGACAAAAAAGGACGCCGGGTGTTTGCCCCCCGCAAATTTCTCAAGATGCCATTTGTTGACAAAGGTGACCATGCCGCTGTGGTCAAATGTCATGATCGATATCGGGCATTCTTCGGCCAGGCGGCGGTATTTTTCTTCGCTCTCATGAATAGCCTGCTCCGCGGTCCGTTGCTCGGTGATGTCGTGCAGCACGCAATGGGTTTGCTGGAAGTTATCGTAGCGGTCCTTGACGACCCTGCCGTTAAAGGAAACCCAGATGGTGGAGCCATTTTTTTTGACCATTTCAAATTCAACGCCCAAAATCTCACCAACCGCTTTGAAACGCGGAAAATTATGTTTGAAATGGTCCGCCCAGTCCGGGTGCAGAAATTCGCTGAAGGATTTACCGATGACCTCCTCTTTTTTATACCCGAACGTATCGAGCCAGGCTTGATTGACTTCGATAAATTGTCCGTCACCGTCCAATGACTGATAGCCGACAGGTGCTCTTTCGTAAAGCAGCCGGAACCTGGCCTCACTCTCCCGTAAGGCTTCCACAGCGATCTTACGCTCTGATTCGGCGCGCTCCAGCTCACGGATTCTTTTTTCCAGTTGTTCATAGGAAGGTTTTTCAGGCATATTGAGCCCCTGTGTTTTCTGGGGAAAAATCGCATTTTCCTTTAAAAGCATCAGTGTCCGATAATAGATCCAGAAACCACATAATGGTTACGAATCCAGCCTTTCGTTCTCCCCGCCATTGTCAGGAAATTATGGGATATACAATGGACAACAGGACTGCCTGAAGGCCATGCGTTTGACGCCCTTGGCCCGGTCATCCCCCAGGCAAATGCAATCCGCTGCATCCTGCCAGTTTCCTATGGGGCATCTTCCGACACAGGGAACCGGCCGTTCGGATAAATCAAACGGCTGCCCCGGATCCGCGATCACCCATATTGTCAAGCGATACCAAGCCCTTGACAAGGAAAGAGATATTTGCGAACGTGTATCGGTTGCACCTGCCGCAGCCCCACCCGCTGAGCGAAAGAGGACATCAGGATGAAAGCGTCATTGATCTGCTTGGTTTGGCATGCATCGCTTATTGAACGTAAAAAACTACAGCGGAATGCCTGATTGGCTGTTTGAGAATGTCTCGGATCAGGCATACAGGCTTTTTTCAATCATCGGCATAATCGTTGGCGCGCTGCTCCTGACCGTGCCCCAAGTAATTCGGAGACCCACCCATGACCCTGACAAAACAAACCATCGTCGAACAGATGCAGGATCAACTCGGATTCCTCAAGAATCAATCCGTTGAAATCACGGAGACCCTGCTTGAACTGATCAAGGCATCCCTGGAATCCGGTGATGATGTCCTGGTCAGTGGATTTGGAAAATTCTGCGTCAAGGAAAAAGCGGAACGCAAAGGCCGGAATCCCGCCACCGGTGAGGAGGCGATCCTGCCGGCACGGCGGGTGGTGACCTTCAAGTGTTCCGGCAAGCTGCGCGACAAGGTGAACGGGAAATAAATGAAACCGCAGTCGAAACGACACAAACACTCGCGCCGCACGTCCTATATCATCGCGAAATACACCGTAAAAGAGGGAACGCACCGGGATATCATCAAGAACATCGGTGCCGGGGGCCTGTTCGTCAGGACATCGCGAAAAATCGCCGAAGGCCAGCCCATCATAATCGAATTCCCGCTGTTTCGATTTGACAATACCGTCAAGGTCTCCGGAAGGGTGGTCCGCAGCGATTCAAATGGATTTGCTGTCGCTTTTGACGAGCTTCTTGAGTCCTTGAAATCCAATACGGGGCAATTCCCGGAGATTGTTCATGAGATCAATCGATAGGCCCCAATCCACATAAGACAATGCGATTCAGCGCGGTGCCTCGAAATCACCGCGGGCGGCTGTCCGGAACAGGGTTGACCACGGATACCGGCGGGCTACCCGATCCCACTGCTTTTCTCATGAGTTGGAAATCAGGCCTGACAACCCCATCTTATTTTTCCACGATCAGCAGATCATGGCGGGGGTCCGGTGAAGCGACGGTGAAATCCGACTGAAACCGTTTAAGGCATCGCGGCGGTCATACCGCCCAGTCGCCTCTTACATAAACAACCCCCAGGTAGGTCAAATGCGGACCGTTGATGTCTCCAATCGTACTTTTACTTACGAGACAGGGAAGATAAGATGAATTCGGGTATAGGGGGTGCTTGTCGTTAAACTTCAAGGGTACCTTGGCAAAGGCGTTACTGCCTTCAAATATTATCCGTTGAGAAATTTCCGCCTGGTCGTCGACTATTTTCTGGATGTATGCGTCCCCGTCAACAATAAATTCCTCGATCAGCTTCAGCAGACTGTCGGCAGTCAGGGGATTATCGCCATCAGGATCAGGAAATTCCTGATAGTTGAAATTATATAAATCTGCAAAGGATGGATTGATGGCATAAGCAACCGGCGTGTCGACCAAATCATCTATTGAGTATCTGATAGGAGATGATTTCCCCTTCCATCTGACGCGGATAATACTGGTAGGCATTATGGTCTTCCATAATTCAAGAAGATATTTCGGGTCGCTGGCATAACTGAAATCCACCAGGTCACAGTTCTCTTCAACATCAGAGCAAGGGATAAAAATAACATATATTTTTAGCGGAATTATTGTTTTTCTATCCTCGGAAGGCATTTGCTCGACACGCGTAAGGACTGGAATATATTTTTTATGATCCCGTGAAATGAATGGTTTCATTACATAGCCAATCGCATCGCCCTTTTTTATATTTTCTATGGTTTCCCTAATTTGATCGATCCAGGCGGCCTGGTCTTCTTTCTTGAATTTTTCGTATAGATCCTGCCAGCGGGTAATTTTCCCGGATGATAAAAAAATTTCTTCCATGGTATAGGGATCACTGACAACCGTTACCGTATTGTCCTCTTCGTCATTGGTATCCTGATCAAAATTCCCAAGATCGAAGACCGCTCTTTTTGCATAGAATTTTTTCTCAATTTTTGACGGCTTAAACGCATTTAAAAAATCCTGAATCGCCAGCGCGTAATTATCGTTTGCAAAAACTTCCGGGTTTATTCGATCGCCATTGGTAAATGTGCCTTTGTAGAGAAGGTCTTCCAGAAATTGCTTTACATCCGCTTCTGTTGCCTCATAGGCTTGATACTTTTCAAGTGGCGACGGCAGGCTTGTTATGGATGAATTCCGGATGCAAATGATAGGACCCGGATTGGGGTCGCTGGGATGCCTGAACAAACCGATTTCGTAAAAACACCACATCCAGTCAAAACTTTCTTCCGTGTAAAGAAACAGCAGGATATCTGTTTTACCGATTTTTTCATCGATCCAATCACGCCATTCCCTGCCGCCCGGAATATCTGTACAGACGAACGGCTCCAACTTTTTATTGCCCAGCAGCCTCAATATCCCGCTGACGGCCAGGGCAAGATTACGATCTTCAAGTCGATGACTGATAAAGATTCCATATTTCTGAGCGTCCATGGCAGCCTCTTTCGTATCCGAGATACGTCTTTTGGACCAGGTTGAAAGTTATGTCGCAGATTGAGACAGACAACATATTATCCTTCACGAACCAAGGCGTTCCAGTCGAATAATTCGAAGCCCGGCTTGGGTGTAGGCCGAAAAATCTTTTTTCCAGTTTTCGAGTTCCTGTCTGGCCGCAGCATAATCAATGTTGAGGTCGCCAAGGCATTCAAATAATTTGATCCACAAGCTGTAGGCCCGATGAAAAAGTTTCAGATTATCGTTCACGGTTGATGGCATGATTATTTTCAGGTCGCTTTCCACTTTCCACCTATGTCTCTGTGCAAATTCTTTCAGCAGTCTTTCGACGATATCCCGGTCTTTATCGTTTTCGATCTGCTGTTGGGTATACGCCGAAATAATTTTACGGAATTCGGGCAAATCGGGTTCGAAAATACGTGCCGCGTCCCAGGAGTCGCTTATCAGAACGGTTGAGCCCGGTCTGGTTATTTCTTCAAGTTTTGCCAGTGCCTCTGTTACTTCTTTTAGCGTCAGGTGCTGCCAGAAAAGCCGCATGACAACAAAATCAAATCGGTTCTCGACGTCAAAATAGTTCTGCACCTTATAGGTTATGTTTGAAGTCCCTTGATCCCGGATGGCTTTTTCGATGAGTTCTTTGGATATATCGACGCCCGTGTAGGACTTCCCGGGAAAATGTTCTGAAACCATGTTTAAAAAACAGCCGTTTCCGGTGCCGACATCAAGTACGGTCTCTGCTGTTCTGATCCAGCTTGGGGACATATAATACGCTGAAATTTCCTGGGGAAAGCAGAAAGCCGCCTGCACAGATTGAATTTCATCCCAGATCTCGAACAGGTTTCTGTCTTGTGTTTCAAACTTCTTGTCTTTCACATTCTGTGATTTCATTGTTTTCCTTCAGCAGCCGGTGGTGGCGGATTTTCAGACGGTTTCCGACAGAACGGTTTCCAGCGAATGCAAGTGCCTGTGCGTCGCAAAGTCAGGCAACAGCTGAGATGAAAAATGCAAAAGACTGAGTAATCAGTTCTGGCAGAGTGAATTCCGCAGGCGTGACGAAACGTGAGTCAGCTTCAAGTTCAGGTGTTTGGAAAATGATTCTACTTTAGTAAATTCTTAAAAATCAAGAAAAAAGCGGCTCCCCGCCATCTTGTCATTTCAGACAATGCCACGCTGACGTCTTGAAACGAAGGAGAAATTCAGAAAATCGGGCAGGGGCTGTGGACTTCGATCTCAGAGGGACAGGCGCTTGAAGATAGACTCCGGTATCACCTTAATGACAGCCATGATCCAGCGCCAGAACCATCGGGTGTAGACGACCTCTTTTGAGTTGTTAAAGGCGTTGAAAATATCCGCCGCCGCCTGTTCGGGAGTGGCTGTCAGCAATCCCGGCAGTTTCATCTTCCGGGTCATCTTGGTGTCCATGAAACCGGGCAGAACGGTCATGACATGCACCCGGCGCTTGCTTAAACGGCTGCGCAGGCCGCTGAGATAAATGTTGAAAGCCCCCTTGGCGGCGCCGTATATATAATTGTTTTGGCGCCCGCGTTCGCCGGCCACGGATCCCATACCGACGATAACGCCCTGTCCACGTTTCTCAAAATCGGCGGCAACGATCTCCAGAATGGAGACGGCACCGATAAAGTTGGTCTGAATAATCTGTTGGGCCTCCTGAAAATCGGACTGCGCCCTGCCCTGGTCGCCAAGATAGCCAAAAGCCGCCACCACCCCGTCGGGCTTGGGATTGAGGCTGTCATAAAATTCCCGATGCGTGTCGGTGTCGGCGGCGTCAAAATAGACGGCCCGAACGGATTGGTTGTATCGGATCTCCAGATCTTTGGCTTTTTTATCCAGCAGTTCCAGATTTCGAGACGCCAGCACGATCCCTGCGCCGGCCCTCTCGGCAAATAACCGGGCCAGGGCATAGGCCACATCCGAGTTTCCGCCTAAAATCAAAAGATTCATACTATAGCCCCAACCGTATGGACTGCAACGAGTGCAGTTTCTCCGCCAGGCGGTACTTGCGTCGAATTTCTCTGAATGTTTTTAACTCAGGATATCCTCTCGAAAAAATTGACGCCTGCATGCGCGCATCCTTGGCCAGGTACAGGCGCCCGCCGTGGTCCACCACCATGCGATCCAATTCATCAAGCAAGGGAAAGACTTGGGGGCGGCGCTTAAAATCCAGGGCCAGGGTGTAGCCTTCCATGGGAAAGGAGAGAAAATTCTCATTTTCCGGCCCCAAGCGTTTGAGAACCGCCAGGAAGGAACCGATGCCGGATTGTGCCACCGTCTTCAGGATCGCGCTGAAGCCTTCAGCACTTGCGTTTTCAGGCAGTACAAACTGGTATTGGATGAAGCCTTGCCGGCCGTATATCCGGTGCCAGTCCGTGATACGGTCGAGAGGAAAGAAAAAGGAATCGATGGGTTTCAGCTGGCGATCCAACCGGCTCGAATGCGAATTGAAGTATAAGTGATTGAAAAGCGAAATCGAATACCTGTTCAAAACAAAACCGGGCCATTCGACGGGAATGGAAACGGGCCTGGGCAGGGCCGGCGCCAACCGGCCATCCTGGGCATGATCGCCGATCATCAGAACCGAACGCCCCAGATTTTCTCCTTTGGCCAGGCAGTCCAGCCAGGCCACCGAGTAGGTGCTGTGCCGATGCGCTTCAAATTGCTCGCAGGCCTCGATCAGGTTGCGGCAGCGCAGCACGCCTTCCCTGACAAAGGCGCTGTGAACCCGCTGCAGCTGAAGGGTGGCGTGCAGGATCAGTCCGGTGAGCCCCATGCCGCCGCAGGTCGCGTGAAACAGGTCCTGATTTTCACAGGGGCCGCAGGAACGGATGGTTCCATCGGGGAACATGAGTGTCAGGTTGATGACCGAACCGCTGAAACAACCGACCAGATGATGGTTTTTGCCATGTACATCCGAAGCGATGGCACCGCCCACGGTGATCAGCTTGGTGCCGGGGACCACCTGGAGAAGCCACCCCCTGGGCAGGAAAACATGAATGAGTTCGGCCAGGGTGATGCCGCTTTCGCAGGTGACCACCCCTTTTTCAGGGTCGAAATCCAGCAGTTTGTTGAATCGCCGGGTCATCAGCACCTGTTGATTCAAGGCGCTGTCACCGTAGCTTTTTCCCAGACCGTGGGCAATCCAAGGACCGGGCCGGGCCAGCAGCCGGGAAGCCTGGTCCGCCGTCTCAAAGGTAGGCACCTTTGCCTCGACCACCGGGTATCTGCCCCAACCGTGAAGTTTCATTTCAATCGGTCTCTTTCAAAACCATTCGCCCTTCCAGTAAAGTAAAAAAAACAGGTTTGCCAGCCACAGCCCGATCACGGCCTGAAGCGATCTGTCCTTGATCAGCACCCGGGTGGGGGAGCCGCTCTTTCCTCCCACAAAGGAAATCTGCAGGTAACGCAGTAACCCCAGCAGCACCCAGATACCGGAAATATAGAGTTTTCCCGTGCCGTGTCTGGCAACCACTTCCGGTGAAATCGTGTACAGCAGATAAGCCACGATGACCACCGAAGCCATAATCCCCATGGCCAGGGAAATAAATTCCAGATTGTAGCCGTCAATGGCCCTTCGCACCGGGTTTCCCTGACTGGCCAGCAACAGATCATCCCTGCGTTTGGCCAGAGCCAGGAAAAGGGCCAGCAAAAAGGTCATCGTCACGATCCACGGGCTGATGTAGATCCGGGCGGCCATGCCGCCGGCGAGAATACGCAGCACGAAACCGATGGCGATACAGAAGATGTCAACGATGGGAAGATGTTTGAGCCGCTGGGAGTAGGCAATATTGAGCAGTACGTAGGCGATGAGAATATACACACAGGCCACCGGCAGCAGAAGCATGGCAAGGACCATGCCCCCGGCAAACAACACCAGGGCGGCCAGGGCGGCTTCGTTCTTCTTCAAATCGCCGCTGGCCAGGGGCCGTTTCTTTTTAACCGGGTGGCTCCGGTCATCGTCCATGTCTTTCAGATCGTTGATTGCATAGGAAGCGCTGGCAATCAGGCAAAAGGCGGCAAAGGAGATGGACGTCAGAAAGAGCGCATGACTGCTGGTTAGCTCGTTGCCGAAAAAAATGGGCAGCCAGATGAAACCATTCTTCAGGTATTGGTGGGGCCGGCATAGTCGGAAATAGGCATTCAGTTTGCTCATTTCTAAGTTTTTACCTGCTTTCAGGTTTCGATCAACTGTGGTTTGCGCCGGAACGACGTCTGCTCCCGGACGAGTCAACGCGCCCCGACTCAGGGGGGAGACGATCGGACAGCTGTTTTTCTGAAAGGCAGAGGGTGCCTCAATCCCATATGCGGCAGATAAGACCCCGGGCCGGACGTCAGTTCTTTAAACAGAGCAGATCCTCAAACTTGTCGACCGGCAGTGGGGGGCTGAAGAAAAAACCCTGGGCAAGATGGCATCTCCGTTCTTTCAGAAACGTCAGGCTCTCTATGGTTTCCACACCTTCTGCTACAGCCTTGATCTGAAGTTTATGACACATATCGATCATAGAGGAGATAATGGCACCATCGCGCCCCTTCAAATCCGCGTTCCGGATAAAAACCTGGTCGATCTTCAACGTATCGACATGAAACAGTTTCAGATGGACCAGTGAAGAGTATCCGGTGCCGAAGTCGTCCAAAGCGATCTTGATCCCCATCTCTTTGAGTTCCTTCATTATCAGCACGGCCCTGTCGGTGTTGTGCAGCATTGCCGTTTCCGTTATCTCAAGTTCCAGGCAGGCGGGATCGAACCCGCTGTTCTCGACAGCGGATTTTATCTTGTCCACCAGGTGGGGATCAAAAAATTGGCGGACCGATAGATTCACACACAGGTTCAGGTTGTTAATCCCCTGATCCTGCCAGATTCTGCCCTGATGACAGGCGGATTGAAGGACCCAGTCCCCAATCTCGATAATCAGCCCCGTTTCTTCTGCCAATGGAATGAAATCTTTGGGAGATATCAGCCCCATGTCCTTGTCATCCCATCGAATTAAGGCCTCCACCCCTGTCATTTGAGAATTCTCTATATTGTACTGCGGCTGGTAGTACAGCTGCAGTTCACTGTTTTTAACGGCGTACCGTAATTTCGTCTCTACGAATGTACGCGCTTTGGCTTTTTGATTCATTTCCCGCGAATAATACTGATACGTATTCTTGCCCCTTTCCTTGGCCTTATACATTGCGGTGTCGGCATTTTTGAGCACCGTTTCAACGTCATTGCCATCATCCGGATAAAAGGCGATTCCAATACTGGTCGATATGAACACCTCCCGGTCGGATATCTCGAAGGGCGCTTCGAATAGGGTCAGGATTCTTTCAGCAATCCCGGTCGTGATCCGTTTGTCAGAAATATCAGGAATGATGAAGGTAAATTCATCCCCACCGATGCGGGCAAGGTAGTCAGAATTGTTCTTTTCATCCAGGTTTATGGTTCCGCCGGGCCTTGCGATCGTGTCGGTTTCCCGCAAATATTTTTTCAGCCGGTCGCCCACACCGGCAAGAAGTTTATCTCCGGCGGAATGACCGAACGTATCGTTGGTCTTTTTGAATTCATCCAGGTCGAAAAAAAAGACGGCGACCGAAGTGCCTTTCCTTTTGGCGATGGTTATTTCGTGATACAGGCGGTCCAGGAATAAAGGACGGCTGGGAAGATGGGTCAAAGAATCATAATAGGCCAGGGCCTCTATTTTTTCCTGGCTTTTCTTCAATTCGGTGATGTTGTGGGAAATGACGACGGCATGGGATGCTATTGAACCGGAAGTAAAGCATGGCGTATAGACGGTTTCAATATAGTTGATCTCATTCCTGTTAAACTCGTATGCCGCGATATGGGACACTGTTTTGCCGCTGAAACACTCGTCCAGTTTTTGTTTTATGATTTCCTGGAATATTTTCTTTCCCCAGACATCGGCCACGGTATGATTCAGGATCTCCTCTTTTTTTAACTGGCGGGCCCTCGTGTAAGCATCGGTAACGATGCAATATTTATAGTCCCGATCTATAAGGGTGATGGAATCGAGAGAAGCATTGACCATCATCTTGTACAGCGACAGTTCGTGTTCCAGTTTTTTATGGACGAGATCATTCGGATTCATTTTAAAAGCCTGATAGCCCTTCTGCGAGTATATTGGATGCCATACTGATTGCCTAAGTACCAGCTACCAGTTGATATATCAAGGCGTTATCAGTATATTCCCCGCAGTCGCACCACTTAGTTGCGGACATTCCCGTGAATTCATCCGCCCCCCTGCCAACCTGCACCCCACAACGTCCAAAAATCGCAGAAAAACCGTAAAGCTCTGTTCCACTGGACCGGTCTGCATGTATCCCGCTAAAGGCGGAAACAACCGCCATGGACAGGTTCCTGATTCAGATCGGCGACGCCCACCACCACCGATATCGTCATCGCCCCTGACCGGGTTGCATGGCGGGTATTTTTACGGATGTAACCGAAACGGATACAGGTGCGACTCTTCTATAATGGATATCCATATCGCCATGAACGGCCGGCGCCGCAACACGATGATGACGGTTGGGTTTCCCGATGGAAGGGGATTCTCAGGAACCCATTGAATTCCGCATGAGAAAAACGTTTGAGAGGATAAAGCAGAGATGATGCAATGGGGCCCCTTCATACAAAGGCTGAATCCAGTCATTGCGATAATTTTGAGCATAATCCTTGGCGGGCCCGGTCATGCCTTTCAGATTGAGATAAAGAACCATAAGCTATCTATTGAAGCCGACCAGGTTCCACTACAGGATCTTTTAAAGCAAATTGCCGCCGATCATGACATCATCGTGCGCATGGCCCCATCGATCAACCCGCCTGTTAGCGCATCCTTCGACAACAGGAACCTGGAAGAAGGCCTGAAAACCATTCTCAAGCCGCACAACTTCGCATTGGTCTGGAAGTCCAATCCGAAATTCGCGGGCAACCCGTCAGAGCCCCCCTATCTTTTAACGCAAATCCAGGTGTATCGGCCTGGTCAAAAAAGTAAAATGATCGACATCAACGCTTCTTTTGGCAGCCCCCCGGCTGAAACCGGGGACGTGCTGGAAACCAGGGTTGCGATAAAAAACAACAAGGTATTCGTTCCGGTGATTCTGGCATACGATGGCAGGGAGGTACAGACCACCCTTCTTCTGGACACGGGGGCAAGCAGTATCGTATTGCACCAGAACGTGGCCGACCAGTTGGAAATAGATGATTTCAAAGAATCTCAAGGCGAGGGGGTGGGTGGCGTAAAGATTCCTACGAGAACGACCCGACTCAGTTATGTAACCGTTGGAAGCAATACGAAGGAGAACCTGAGGGCCGACATCATCGACTATCATGGTTCTGCCGACGGGAATTACAACGGTTTGCTGGGAATGAATTTTCTTGGCGGATTGAAATATACGATTGATTTTGAACGCCAAACCATCCGATGGAACCCGTAAAGCCGTGATTGAGAGGGTCCCGATAAAGGGCGGCACTGTCACTTATCGGCCAAACGGGTTCCTGGTCGCATGAAACAGCCTGCCTGCAGTGAGCACCGCCTTGATGCACAGGATTGTGTAACTTTTCCCGACGGGTTCCCGTCACCGGTTTTGCCTGATTGACACCAAAAGATCGTTTTGACATATTCGCGTATGGAAAAGATCAAGGCGGGACCCTGAACATATCATAATGCGTCATTGTGTTCCGCTCACCTTCTCACATATTTCAGGCATCGCCCAAAAAGGAGGCGTTCATGCTCAAGGATGGCCAGAAAGGCGCTATATTACAGAGAGATAAAAAAACCTACGGTATTGCCCCCCACCTGCCATGCGGTCTCGTCACGCCGGAGATACTGGAAAAATTTGCAGAGGTCGCCCGCCAATACAATATTCCGACACTGAAGATCACCAGCGCCGCCCGCATTGCCCTTTTAGGCATCGAGGAAGAAGACATCGATGCCATCTGGGACGCGCTGGGATTTGACAAAGGCCATGCCGTCGGTCTCTGCGTTCGCAGCGTCAAGGTATGTCCGGGCATCGAGCACTGCCGCCTGGCCAAACAGGACAGCATCAGGATGGGTAAAAAAATCGATGAACGTTACCATGGCATGACCCTGCCCAGCAAAATGAAGATGGCCGTGAGCGGCTGCAAGATCCAATGCGGCGAAAACTGCATCAAGGATCTCTCCCTGTACGGAACCAAGCAGGGCTGGAACCTTCAGGTCGGCGGAATGGGAGGCATCAAACCGCGGTTGGCCGAACTCCTGTTCGAAGATCTCAGTTGGGATGACGCCCTCGACATGGTGGCCAGGACCATCTCTTACTACAAAACCCACTCACGCCGCTATCGAATCGGATTCATGCTTGATGACATAGGGATAGATGCGTTCAAAGAAGGTGTCTTATCCGCTTCGGTAGAGAAACAGCCCACCGGCAGCTAAATCCAAAAGAGAACCTCCCTTTTATGAACAACAGAGGGCTTGCAGCGTTCTTTCTCTGCAAGTCCTCAATTTTTCAGATAAAGGGGCCCGGAAAATTGATTGAATAACAATTTAACAACAACCCTCCAAAAAGTCAGAGCCCCGTTAGAGGCTCTGCCATGTACCGCGTGTCAGCGGATTTAACTTCTAATACCCAATTATCGAAGCTCTGCCGTTAATTATGCCCTCAGATCTTGCAATTGGCACCGGCGATGCAGCGATTGATGAAGTATGCAAGTGTGATTATCGTCAGCGTCGTTCCTATCATAGGCCACCGTCCTTTTTTGTTATCCAGCTACATCAATTCCCATGTCACAGCCCAGGTTCGGATCTTTATCCTCACACTCAAAATTGGCTTCACGGGTGTCAACGTGTCCTTCATTCCTGTCGTCACTGTAATCCTGCACTTTATTTTCGGCCATGGTACCACCTCATTGTTTTGATTGTATGTTGGTTGTTGAATGCCTTCTTGATTGGTTTAAGATACGGCATCAAGAGAATCAGGCAATGTGAGCCGGCTGTCTGTTGGGTGGCAGGTAAAAACTACCATAGCACCATGGCCAGTGGATCTCAGTGGTCCAGTATTTGACAGCACCCTTTTTCTTGGATAATTCCAAGAAGTACCACCTTGACATCATTTCATCGCGTATTGTGGACTTATTCATTCCTGCTGTAGGGTCAAGGGGCTAATGGACATAAATATCAAAACTGGAAAAGGCACAATGACAGGATACACTGTTTGGACGTTTCCTAATGGCGACAAAATGATATCAAAGTGGGAGGGCAAACCAGTAGGGAAAGGTATGAGTGAAGGAACATAGACAATCATTAAAGGCCGGGATGAGCGATTAGGTGAATGGGACACGGATAAGGGCAGATGATGTTTTTCAAGGGATACAAGTCTCTCGCTAAAATTTCGGACCCGCAAAGAAACAATTCAAAATTCAACACTCATCATTCTGAATTGCCCTTCCCACTCTGCGTCTCTGGTTCTCGATCGAAGCAGGCGAGAAACTTTGAATTCAAAATTCAACATTGATTTATGTCCGGCCCACCACAAACAACCTACTATGATAAAAAAACTGCCCGGCCGTTACCGGTTCGGGCAGTCGTTTTTACGATCGATTTGCCGTTACCGCAAGGATCTTATTTTTTCTTGAAGATCTTTTTCCGGGAGGTGACGGCAAGGCCGACCAAGCCAGAGCCCAGAAGCAGCATGGTAGCTGGTTCGGGGACTGGGGCGGCTGCATGCCCCGAAAGGTAAGAATAGTCTAGACCGATGTCTCCGGTTCCCAGAGCATTATAGACATCAATTTTGACCGCCAATCTTCCATTATCGTTTAACAACCCAATATCCAACACGAGGTCTGCAATAGCTTCTCCGTTATCGACTTCACCCAATTGAGTCCAGGCGCCTCCATCAAGCTTAAATCGAACATTCTCGTTGTTGTTCCAATCACCCAAGAGCCATCCACTACCGTCTCCACCATAGCGAAAACTAAACTCAGCTATGTCAGCGCCCACAAAACCAACAGAGAGATTGGCATCTGTAACCAAATGGCCTGCATCAAAATCAACCTGAGAATTAATATTGTGGACATATCTGTAGGGAGTGCCCACACTTGTAATGCCTGTGACGCTATCAAATATGACATTACTTATATCAAGATCCTCATCTAAATATACAAAATCTGCTCCATACCAGTCATCAATGTTGTCTTCAAAGCTGTAGCTCACAGCACCAGCAATTCCAGAAAAACTAATCGCTATTAAAATTGAGACTAAAACCATTAAAATCTTTTTCATTATTCACCTCAATTACCGTTAGTGGAATATTAATTTGAGATCACAATTCACACCCGTATCCCCTCTCTCCTCCTTTCTGATTGAAACAATCATTTTTTTTGGCCGCTGAAATCCATGAATTTTCTGAAAAATTCAACGAGCAGATTAAAATTGTAAGCGGGGCCGACTCCCGATTATTCAAACAACATACCAAGGGAGCGAAATTATTTTGAATGATGAATTTTTAATTTTAAATTAAAGGCTTGTGGTGTTATCGGTATGGGGATGGCGTTGAATTTTATATTTTTTGGGCGTGTTTTTTATGTAATAAAGGTTATAGCTATTGAGAAATTGTTGCAAGGGTTACCTACAAAGAGAAATGAGGAGTTCTGAATTGATGTATTGATAAATATTATATCAGATGTGGTATTCATTTTTACGGGTGGGCAACCTGCGATAAGAATGATTTCTGAGAAATTTTTAATGGTATCGCCTGAATTACCTTCCGCCATCGTTTATCTGGAAAATGGACTATTCACGGCATGCGCCATCTATAATCATCCAAAGCATTTAAAACGCGCTCGTAAAGGTTGATGCCCTTGTAGAAAGTCTCCATACATGTCATTCCCGCGCAAGGCCGGAATCTATAAATACCTGAAGACACTGGATCCCCGCCTTCGCGGGGACGACAAAAAAATAATAATTTCGATCTCTTGCGAATCCATCAAGGTCTATTCCACATGCCTGATGAGTTCACCTGGAAACTATTCCATTGTCCTTAACCAAGCCGCAAATGAAGTGTCCCTGCGAAAAGCAAGTCAGCAAGGCAGTTGATTCCAAGATCGGGAAGCAGACACAGGGATACAGTCCCCTTACCTGAAGACATTGCCCCTTGAAACAGCTGCAATTCCGATAAGACCGGTGCCCAACAATAGCAGTGATGCCGGCTCATGAATGAGATCCGCCACTGCCCAGGGGAAGGCAGCGGAAAAACCTGAAGAAACAAGCAAGACGGAGAAAGATATTAAGATAAGTAAGATGTTTTTCATGGAACACCTCAGTCGGCTGGTTAGACCTAAGCTGAGGGTTTCAATTTTTTATCAAAGAAACCCCAAAATAATGAAATAGGTTAATGGAAATTGTGTCCTTATTACAAATTCATAAGATATGCCAACAAGAAAAATTAAAAAATTTTAATGTCTTTATCATAATAACAGACAGTTAATAAAAAAAGTGAAAATAGGCTATTTTAATTTGACGGCTTAATTATGTAATAAATATCATCTTTCGTGGGTAATTGTGTATTTTTTTTCATACCCTCCACGCTCTTGGAGTGGCGGTGTTAAAATACCCTAAGTGTTTTTCTGCCAGCGGCCATGTGGAAATGATGGCTTTGAATCCTTGAGAACAAGACTGCCCGGCCGTTTCCGGTCCGGGCAGTTCTGTTTTTACGATTGCGCTGCGACCACTCTATAACAAGAATCTTCTTATTCCTTGAAGATCTTCTTCCGGGATGTGGCGGCCATTCCAACCAGACCAACGCCGAGCAACAACATAGTGGCAGGTTCTGGAACAGGGGCCGGAATCTCAAAATTTTGCGTTACACCAATTATTTCTCCTTGATCGTCCAATAGATTTGAAATCAAAACATTGGGGGAAGCACCATCTTGGCCGATAAAAATTCCCATTCCAAGGTTATCCTCCGAAGTTCCAGGCGTAAGATCCCACAGAGAATTACCCAGGTTGAAACCAATAACATTAACGCCGGCGTCTCCGGATATAGTAAAATCGAAGCCATCCCAATGATTTCCTGCATACCCTTCAAACGTGATAAGGTCACCAAAATAGGGGATGTAAGATGTTACCATATTGTCTATATGTCCTGAATCAAAGAGCACTTCAGTAGTGGTCTCAAGGTTCAAGCCCCCCCCTATTTCAATTGATCCGAACCAATCTACCCAGTCATAATCAGTACCATTGTTATTTCCAGTCCAGCGAACCGACCAACTCGTTCTTGCATCGTCGTTTGACCAAATGTAGTAACCCGTCTCAGTCGGTAGTGGAGGATTACCCTCCAAGCCAAAGTCAGCATAGGTCGCACCTAAATACATTGGAGTTGCATAGGCACTGCCGACGACAAATAACAGGGAAATAAGAACTAAAAAGAACTTTTTCATAACACCCTCAAATGTTGGAATCTAAGCGAGTAAAACAATAAAAAAAGTATCAGACAAAATGCGCGATTATCCTCCTTTCTGGCTGGAACCATTTAATAATTATGCGCCTTGGAAAAATATACATTTTAAGCGATAGCCGACTTAAGCATGAAAACCCCAAAACTCGCTTTCCTCATTACAAACAATATGCCAAGAGATAAACAACATTCGTAAATATGTTTATTTACAATATAATCAAAGCTTTATATATCTTCTATTCATTAATGTGGAGATAATTTCTCGAAACCTCACCATGGTTTATATAAAAAAGGTTATATTCGGTAAGCGATTGTGAAAAGGAATACATAGCACGCAGAGTCGATGAACTGAGGAGATAAAACTGATTAATTTTCCATGGACACACAAAGGAAACAATTAGCCTGAAACTGAAGCCATCGCTTGATCGGCTGGATCTATGGAAAGTAAGCGTCTAACCAACCGTCCCGCTACCGGAGGCATCAACAGTGGACTGGTTAACATGGTTCGGAAAAAGATTCAGAAAGTCAGCTTCGATCAGGGCGTGGGGCAGGCTGGTAAACAGATAGCGTAGATCCCCATAGACACAGCCGATCCCGACACCACTCAGGCCATGGGATTTGATAAAAAAGAGATACTCTTCAAGGGTTACCGTCTGGACAGAGCTTTGAACTATGAGCGATCAACCGCCTTTTCCACCTGTTCCAGAAACAATTTCCGCGGTATCTCACGGGCGCCAAAGCGTATCAGATGATCCGTTTTCACCTGGCAGTCAATCAACTTGAAATTCAATTTTCTGAGATTCTCAACGAGAGAAACAAAAGCCACCTTGGAAGCGTTGCTGACCCGGCTGAACATGGACTCCCCGAAAAAAGCGTGACCGATGGCAATGCCGTATAGCCCGCCGACGAGGCTGTCGCCCTGCCAGGCCTCCACCGAATGGGCATAGCCCTGCCGGTGGAGTTCGCAATAGGCGTCCTTCATCTCTTCGGTAATCCAGGTGCCTTCTCCATATGAGCGTTTCACTTCGGCACATTCCCGGATCACCGAGTCGAAGGCTTCGTCGAAGGTAATGTGAAAACGTTTTCTCCTGATGACCCTGCGCAGGGATTTCGAGACGTAAAGCTCATCAGGGTAAAGGACCAGTCGCGGGTCGGGTGACCACCAGAGAATGGGGTCGCCCGGGCTGTACCAGGGGAAAATGCCGTTGCGATAGGCAAGGATAAGCCGCTCGGGGCTCAGGTCGCCGCCGACGGCCAACAGCCCTTCTTTGATGGCCAGGTGAGGCGGGGGAAAGGAGAGCCGCTTGGAGAGGGTGAAGACGGGCATGGGGTTAGGCTGAAGGCCTTAGGCTTTTAGGCCGAAGGGGCTTTGTGGACCTGGGGTTGGCGGGATCAAACCGGGTGCCAATTTCTAATTTTGAATTTTCAATTTTTAATTGAGCAGTGGAAGCAAAACCCAATTTTACAAAACTGCACATCTTCATTTTTATTGTTTGATCCTCTGAATTTTGGGCCCCGCCTCCGTTTACCAATTAAAAATTCAAAACTAAAAATTCAAAATTATTATATGCGTCAGCCATCAGCTATGAGCCATGAGCTATCAGCTATATCGGAACACCAGTTCATCCCCCTTCACATCCAACTTAACATCCCCTCCCTTCTCCAATTGACCGAAGAGGATTTCATCCGCCAACCTGTCCTTGATCTCTGTCTGAATGACGCGGGCCAGCGGCCGGGCGCCGTATTGGGGGTCGTGGCCTTTTCTGGCCAGGTAGGTTCTCACCGCCTCCGAGTACGCCATGGAGACCTTCTTGATCGCCAGCTGGTCAGCGAATTCTTTCATGAACTTGTCGACGATCAAGCGCATGATGTCGCGGTCGAGGGCATTGAAGGTGATGATGCCGTCCAGGCGGTTTCTGAACTCCGGGCTGAAGATTTTTTCGATGGCTTTCTGACCCTTGCCGGTGGAATCGCTTTTGGGGTCGCCGAAACCGATGGTGGCGCTGGTCATTTCGCGCGATCCGGCATTGGAGGTCATCATGACGATGACATTGCGGAAATCCGCCTTCTTGCCGTTGTTGTCCGTCAGGGTGGCGTGATCGAGCACCTGCAGCAGGATGTTGAACAGGTCTTCGTGGGCTTTTTCGATTTCGTCCAGGAGCAATACACAATAGGGGTGTTTGCGGACACCGTCGGTAAGCAGTCCGCCCTGGTCGAAGCCGATGTACCCGGGAGGGGCACCGATCAGCCGGGCCACGGCATGCTTTTCCATGTATTCACTCATGTCGTAGCGCATGAATTCCACATCAAGGAGGCCGGCCACCTGGCGGGCCACTTCGGTCTTGCCGACACCGGTGGGCCCGGTAAAGAGGAATGACCCCACGGGTTTCTCCGGCTGGCCCAGGCCGGCCCGGGAGCGCTTGATGGCGGTCACCAGGGCATCAATGGCATCGTCCTGGCCGTATACCACCCGGCGCAGCTCGCCGCCCAGGTTTTCCAGTTTGGCCTTGTCCGGGGTGGAGACATTCACGGCCGGAATGCGTGCGATTTTGGCCACGATCTTTTCGATGTCCGACGGGTGAATTTTCTTGCGGTTGGCGGCACCGCTCAGTCGGATGGCGGCACCGGCCTCGTCGATGACATCGATGGCCTTGTCGGGCAGGAACCGGTCGTTGATGTACTTGGCCGACAGCTCACAGGCCGCCTTGAGGGACGCATCCGTGTATTCGATTTCGTGGTGTTCCTCGTATCGTGAGCGCAGGCCTTTGAGGATCTTGATGGATTCCTTGACCGGCGGTTCCATGATATCGATCTTTTCGAATCTTCTGGACAGGGCACGGTCCTTCTCGAAATGATTCTTGTATTCCTCGTAGGTCGTGGAACCGATGCAGCGCAGCTCTCCGGTCGACAGAAACGGCTTCAGGATATTGCTGGCGTCCATGGACCCGCTGCTGGTGGCGCCGGCCCCCACGATGGTATGGATTTCATCGATGAACAGGATGGCGTTTTTACGTTTTTTCAGTTCCTGCACCACGCCCTTGAGGCGCTGCTCGAAATCTCCCCTGAATTTGGACCCGGCCAGCATGCCGCCCAGGTCCAGCGAATAAATCCGCACCTCTTTGAGCAGGTCCGGCACATCCCCCTCCCAGATCTGCTGGGCCAGCCCTTCGGCCATGGCGGTCTTGCCCACGCCCGGGTCACCCACGAAAATGGGGTTGTTTTTCCGACGGCGGCAGAGCACCTGCATGGTGCGCTCCATCTCCAGTTCGCGCCCGATCAGCGGGTCCAGTTTGCCTTTGGCGGCCCGATCAATGAGATTCACCGTGTAGGCTTCCAGGGGACTGGCTTTTTTCTTGGGGGTCTTCTGTTCGGCGGGCGTGGACGTCTCGGGCTCGCTTTCAGCAACGTCCGAAGGAAAATCACTGGAGATCACCCGGAGCACATCCAGGCGGGAAATCCCCTCTTCGTTCAAAAAAAACACGGCGTGGGAGTCTTTCTCCATGAAAATGGAGGCCAGGATATCGCTGACGGCCACCTCTTTTTTTTCGGCGGAGCGCACATGGTTGACCGCCCGCTGAATCACCCGCTGAAACCCGATGGTCTGCTGGAGCACATACTCGCTCTCTTCAGGGAGAATCTCCATGTTTTCATTGAAAAACATCTCCAGGTTGGACTTGATGCTCTCCACACTGCCACCGCATTTCTCCACGATGTCGAGACCTGAGCTGTCGTGCAGGATGGCAAAAAGCACGTGTTCGACACTGACATATTCATGCCGCCGTTTTTTGGCCTCTCGAACCGCGAAGCCTAACGTGGCGCTGAGTTCTTTACTAATCATATTTTATTCCTGTTCCATGCTGCAACGCAGCGGATAACCGCTTTCACGGGCAAGATTATGAACCGTATCAACCTTGGTTTCAGCTATTTCATGGGTGTAGACCCCGCAAACGCCGATGCCTTTCTGATGCACATTCATCATGATCTTTGCCGCCGATTCGGGGGATTTGCTGAACACGTACATCAGTACCTCCACGACGAACTCCATGGTGGTGTAATCGTCATTGTGCAACAGGACCCGGTACATGGGGGGTTCTTTGGTCCTGTCCCGGATTTCTGAACTTTCTTGTTGGTCGGTCTGGTAACGGGCCATGGTTTAATAAATTAAATAAGTTTGGTTGCAACGACCGCGTCCAGTGTCGCCGGTAACACCGATTCGTTCACGCCCGGATCATTTTCAATGTTCAGCCTGATGTCTGACCATTAATTATAATCACCGCCAATATGGATTGTAAAGTGCATTTCTTTGCCGAGAATTCGGAAGCGGGCCTGACTTGCGGGTCTGCGGGTTCTCCCATGCCATCCGGCAATCCGGAGGATGCAGGCGGCTAGAGGTCAAGCTTAACGATGCGGGGAATCGCGGCGCCATTTTCGATACGGACGATGGCGACGGAAACCGGATAGTCGAACCGACGGTGGCCGGCGCTTCCCGGATTGAGATAGGTAACGCCCTCTTTTTTCAGCAGCTGGGGCTGGTGGGTGTGCCCGCTGACGACCAGATGGATCCCGGCGGCAGCGGGTTCCAGGTCCAACTGGTTCAGATCATGAAGCAGGTAAAAAAAAATGCCCTCGATCTCCACCATTTCCCTGACCGGCAAGGAGTTGGACCATGAACCGTAGTCCATGTTGCCTCGAACGGCCACTACGGGGGCAATCCGTTTCAGCCGATCAAGCACATCGTTTTCACCGATATCGCCGGCGTGCAGGATACGGTCGCAGCCGCCCAGCGCCTCTACGACTTCCGGACGAAGCAGGCCATGGGTGTCGGACAGGATACCGATGGTTGTTGAAAAGCTCATCGTTGATAGCTCATAGCTGATGGCTGATAGCTGATAGCTCATGGCTGATGGAAAAGGCCCGAATCCTTCCCCTATGAGCTATAAGCAATCAGCTATCAGCTATTCCGGCTCGTGGCTCGTAGAAAAGGTTCAAAATCTGAACCAGGGACCTTTCGGAAAGGGTAGATTGTGGCTCAGATCAAGGCCGCAGGATTTTTGAAACCGCAGGCGTAGCAGCTGCTACGTCGAGGATTTCATAAGCACGAAAACGCCGATCTGGGCCGCAAGATGCCCTTTCCGGAGGGCCCCTATCTGCCGCAGCATTTCTTGTATTTCTTCCCGCTCCCGCACGGACACGGGGCATTGCGACCCACTTTTTGCGACTCGCGCTTGACCGGTTTTTTGGCTGCCGGGGCATCACCGCTGCCGGAAAAGGTCAGGTCCTGCTCTTTGGGTTTTTGAAGGTTTTCGATATGCTCCGGTTCGGCCAGCTGAATGCGGAAAAGGATGCCCAGGGTCTCCGACTTGATGCGGTCGATGGTCTCCTGGAACATCTCGAAACCCTCTTTTTTGTAGACCAGCAACGGGTTCTGCTGGGCGTAGCCGCGAAGCCCGATGCCTTCTTTGAGGTGATCCATGGACAGCAGGTGGTCCTTCCACAAATTGTCCACGGTCTGGAGCATGATCATGCGCTCCAGCTGGCGGAAATCTTCCCCCCCGCCCAGCATGGCGGCCTTCTCCTCATATATCGCGTGGGCCTCCTCGTATATGGCCTGGGCCAGGCCGTCTTCATTGAGACCGTCCAGGGTGTTTTCATCCATTTTGGACAGCCTGAAGTTGAACTGCTGGAACACATCGTCCGATACGGCCTCCCAGTCCCAATCCTCGGGAAGGGCTCGCTCATCGGCAAACTTATGGGCTATGGTTTCAGCGCTTTCCATCATGATATCGTCGATGGTGGACTTCAGGTCGACGCCGGTAAGCAGGTCACGGCGCTGCTTGTAGATCACCTCGCGCTGCTGATTCATGACATCGTCGTATTCCAGGAGGTGCTTGCGGATATCGAAGTTGTGCGCCTCCACCTTGGACTGGGCATTCTCGATGGCGCGGCTGATCAGGTTGTGCTCGATGGGCTCGCCCTCTTCCATGCCCAGCCGCTCCATGATGCCGGTGATGCGCTCACCGCCGAAAATACGGAGCAGGTCGTCTTCCAGGGCCAGGTAGAAGCGGGAGGAACCCGGGTCCCCCTGGCGTCCGGAGCGGCCACGCAGCTGGTTGTCGATACGCCGGCTCTCATGCCGTTCCGTTCCCAGGATATGCAGCCCCCCCAGTTCGATCACCCCCTCGCCAAGAACGATGTCGGTACCGCGCCCGGCCATGTTGGTGGAAATGGTCACGGCCCCTTTCTGCCCGGCCATGGAAATGATCTCTGCTTCCTTTTCGTGGTTCTTGGCGTTGAGCACCTCGTGGGGAATGCCCTGCTTCTTCAATTTCTTGGCCAGCTGCTCGGAAATATCGATGGAAACCGTGCCCACCAGCACCGGCTGCCCCTTTTTGTTGAGCGCCTTGATCTCTTCGATGGCGGCATCGAACTTTTCCCGGCGGGTCTTGTAGATCACATCGGGAAAGTCTTTTCGCACCATGGGCATGTTCGTGGGAATCACCGACACGTCAAGGTTGTAGATCTTCTTGAACTCCGCCGCTTCCGTGTCCGCCGTGCCGGTCATCCCCGACAGCTTGTCGTACATCCGGAAATAATTCTGAAAGGTGATGGTGGCCAGGGTCTGGTTCTCGTTCTCGATCTTGACGTTCTCCTTGGCCTCCAGTGCCTGGTGCAACCCCTCGCTGTAGCGGCGGCCGGGCATGAGACGTCCGGTGAACTCATCGACAATGATCACCTCGCCGTCCTTGACGATGTAGTCCACATCCCTTTTGAACAGGGTGTGGGCTTTCAGTGCCTGGTTGGTGTGGTGAAGCAATTCGATATTGCCGGGGTCGTAGAGGTTGTCCACGCCCAGCATCTGCTCGGCGTGGGCCACCCCCTCTTCGGTGAGGGCGGCACTTCTGGCCTTTTCATCGATCTTGTAGTCCACTTCCGCTTTGAATTTGGGAACGATGCCATTGACCTGGTAGTAGAGCTGGGTCGATTTCTCGGCCGGGCCGGATATGATCAGCGGCGTTCTGGCCTCGTCCACCAGGATACTGTCAACTTCATCCACGATGGCAAAATTCAAGTCCCGCTGGACCAGGGACTGTCCGTCAAACTTCATGTTGTCCCGGAGGTAATCGAAACCGAATTCGTTATTGGTGCCGTAGGTGATGTCCGCGCCATAGGATTCCTTGCGCTGCCGGTCGTCGAGACCGTGCTGAATCGTCCCCACGCTCAGCCCCAGAAACCGGTAGATCTGGCCCATCCATTCCGTATCGCGCCGGGCCAGGTAATCGTTGACCGTGATCACATGCACCCCGCGACCGGTCAGGGCGTTTAGATAGGCCGGCAGGGTGGCCACCAGGGTTTTGCCTTCACCGGTTTTCATTTCGGCAATCTTACCGCCGTGAAGCACCATGCCGCCGATGAGTTGAACGTCGTAGTGTCGCATTCCCAGGGCCCTTACGGAGCCTTCCCGAACCGTGGCAAAGGCTTCCGGCAGCAGGTCATCCAGCGGTTCTCCGTTTTCAAGGCGGGTCTTGAACCGCGGCGTCTGGTCCTTGAGCTCCTGGTCGCTCATTGCCTTTATGTCCGGTTCCAGAACATTGACAGCGTCCACAAGCGGCTGCAGCTTTTTCAATTCACGTTCATTTTTGCTGCCGAACATCTGGGTCAACCATTTACCGATCATCGGTATTCAATCTCCAGTTTTTGAGATGGATAGCGTTTCATTCGGGAAAAGTGGACACGACCTGCATGTCGTCGTGCATCTTTCGGTTGTTTTGCGGTGGCATCCTAAACCATTTTTTGCGGCTGCTCAAGCGCAAAGGGATATTACCCGTGCCGGGATGGGGAAACAGGCAGTCACCGGTGGAAAGAATGGATATGAAAAAATCAGTTCAGGATATACTTGGATGGATTGACAGGCACCCCGTTCAGGTGAACTTCATAATGCAGGTGGGGGCCGGTACTCCGGCCGCTGTTTCCCATCTGGGCGATAATGTCGCCCCGCTTCACTTTTTCACCACGCTTCTTCAATGTTTTGCTCAAATGGGCGTACCGCGTGACAATGCCATGGCCGTGATCGACGACAACGATATTGCCCATGGCGCCTTTCTTGCCCGCGTAGGAAACCACCCCGTTTGCCGTCGCCAGGATGGCGGTGCCTTTCCGGTTGGCGATGTCCATCCCTTTGTGCAATTCCTTTTTGCCGGTGAACGGGGATACCCGGCGGCCGAAACGGGAGGTGATCCAACCGCTGGTGGGGCGAATGGCCGGTGTTGCCGCCAGCAGGTTACGCTGCCCTTCCAGATTGTCCAGCAGGCTGCCGAGATTCTCCGCCTGGCGCTGGGAAGCCTGATCCAGTTCATCGACATGCCGGTGCATTTCCCGCATGAGCCCCTCGTGACGCTGGGTCAGATCCAGCTGGGGATCAAGGTCTTCGGGAGCGGCGCCGCCCACACCGAAAAGGTTGTCGTCGACCTGACCGGGTGCCAGGTTGGCGACGACGCGGATCTTCTTTTCGAAATTGTCCAGCTTGACCAGTTGTTCCTTGAGGCCGTTGATTTCACGGGCAAACGACTGCAGCTGCAGCCGCTGCTGCCCGATTACCTCCTGCTGGTCGTCAATGGTCCGGCCCATCCGCTGATTGGCGGCAAGGGATTGTTGAAGGATGCGGTATTTGTAAAGGGAGATGCCGACAGCCGCCGCTCCGGAGACGACAACCAGCGCCAGTGCCGCAAGCAGGGAGACAGGAATCGCAAGCCGCTTGACGGTCGTTCCTGAATTGCTCAAAATGATAAACGACAGTTTCTTTGCCATTGGCCTCTCACACCGGGATCGAAAATTTACCTTTTACGTTAAATTCCGGAAAGTTAAATCGAATTGACCGGCAGTCAAAATAAAAAGCTACCATGATAGAGACATCCTGTCAATACCATGGCAGCTTTCATTTTCTTTTTAACCACCCTTTTTAATTGACAAATAAGTGCATGCCAAAGGGTGGGCAAGTACTTCCCGGGACCTTAGGCGATGCCCAGTTTGAACTTGAGTGATTTCAACGTATTGAGCATGAGCATGGTGATGGTCATGGGCCCGACGCCACCGGGAACCGGGGTGATGGAGCCGGCGATTTCCTTGGCGGCATCAAAGTCCACATCACCCTTGAGGATCGCTATTTTTTTACCGGTCTTTTCACTGATCTTCTCACCCACACGGTTCACACCGACATCGATGACACAGGCACCGGGCTTGATCCATTCGGGTTTGACCAGGTCAGGCACACCGGCGGCGACGATCAGGATGTCGGCCCGCTTGCAGTGGGCGGCCAGGTCCTTGGTCCGGGTGTGGACGATGGTGACCGTCGAGTTGGCACCGGGGCCTTTTTGGACCATCATGTTGGCAATGGGTTTGCCCACGATGTTGGACCGGCCCACCACGACGACCTCGGCCCCGCTGGTTTCAACGCCGGCGCGTACGATCATCTCCTGGATTCCTGCAGGGGTGCACGGCGGGAACTTGACTTCGTCGCCGCCGATCATCAGCCGGCCCACGTTGACCGGATGAAAGCCGTCGACATCCTTGTCCGGATCGATGGCGTTGAGAACTTTTTTCTCATCAATGTGTTTGGGCAGCGGAAGCTGAACCAGGATTCCGTTGATGCTCTCGTCCTTGTTGTACTTGTCGATCAGTGCAAGCAGGTCCGCCTCCGAGATGTCCACCGACTGGTTGTCCTGAATTTCCTTGAAACCCACGCGGTGAGCCGTCTTGATCTTCAGGGTCACGTAGGAAATGGATGCGGGGCTCTCCCCCACGAGAATGGTGACCAGCCCGGGAACCACGCCGTGTTTTTCCTTGATCTGTTTCACTTCGGCAGTAATTTCCTCGAGGATCTGCTCCCGGATCACGGTACCCTTGATAAGCGTTGCTGTCATCTCCAGTCTCCTTTCACATTGATGGTTTCGGTATGTTTGTTCTTTAATGAAAAGCCGTTGGTGCTTTCAAAAAACGATTGCAGGTAAAATGCAAAGTCATGGGGATGCGGATTTTGCCCCCGTTCAGGCAGATTGTGAGAACGCCACTTGTTTAGTCCAAAACAGCGGGGATGTCAATAAAACGATCATGACGGCTACAAGGGATAGGCAACGCCGTCCAAACCGGTGGTTTCATCGAAGCCGAACATCAGGTTCATGTTCTGGACGGCCTGCCCGGCTGCGCCCTTGACCAGGTTGTCGATCACCGACATCAGGATCAGCCGGCCGCTGCCGGGATCCACCACCCAGCCAATGTCGCAGAAGTTGGTTCCCCGTACGTGCAGGGTATCGGGAAATCGACCACGGGGCATCAGGCGGATGAAAGGCGTGCCGCGGTACGCCGATTCCAGGCACTGACGGATCCGCCCGTCATCGACGCCGGGGGAAAGCGTCGCGTAAACCGTGCTTTCCATCCCCCGGGTCATGGGCACCAGGTGGGGTACGAATGTGATTTTTACCGGCACGCCCGCGCACCGGGAGAGTTGTTCCTCAATCTCCGGGGTGTGACGGTGTCCCCCGACCTTGTAAGCCTTGAACGACTCATTGACGTGACAGAAATGCGTGGTCTGGCTGGCCCCGCGGCCGGCACCGCTGACACCGGACTTGCAGTCCGCGATGATGGTGGCCGGGTCCACCAGTTTCTCCTCGATCAGGGGAAGCAGCGGCAGCAGAACGCTGGTGGGGTAGCAGCCCGGATTGCCGATCAGGTCCGCCGACACCACCTGGGATCCGTAGCGCTCGCAGAGTCCGTAAACCGACCGCTCCATGAGATGGGCACAGCTGTGCGGCTGGTAGTGCGCCTCGTAGGCATCGCGGCTCTTAAATCTGAAATCGGCGGACAGGTCCACCACCCGCTTTCCGGCATCCAGAAGGGCCGGCACCATGCCCATGGAAACTTTGTGAGGCAGAGCCAGGAACACCACATCGCTGTTGTCACATACGGTTGCCGGATCGTTGTCATCGCAATTCAGACCGACAACGCCGCTGAGGGCCGGGTAGATGCTGTCATAGGCGACCCCAGCGTATTGACGGGAAGTAACGACGGACAGGGACACCCGGGAATGCCCGGTAAGAATACGGACCAGTTCGGCACCGGCGTAGCCGGAGGCGCCGATTACTGCTGCACGAAGCATGAGGACTCCTTAACCCGGATAGGCCGGGAATAACGGATTACAGTCATTGCAATCGAAAAAACAGACACCTAATAGCAAAGCTCCAACAAATTGCAATATCCAAATCTCAAACCCTCCTCATCGATCCGCTCATCCACCCAAATAGGCTTTCTTCACCTCGGGATCATTGATCAGGGTCTCGGAATCGCCCTCCAGCACCAGGTTTCCGTTTTCCAGGACATACCCTTTTTGTGAAAATTTCAAGGCCAGCCGGGCATTCTGCTCCACCAGGAGGATGGCGGTCCCCTCCTGCCGGTTGATTTCCTTGAGGGCCTGGAACACATTCATCATCAGCAGCGGCGACAACCCCATGGAGGGTTCGTCGAGAAGCATCAGCCGTCGACCGCTCATGAACGCCCGGCCAATGGCCAGCATCTGCTGCTCGCCGCCGCTCATGGTGCCCGAAGCCTGTGATTTTCGTTCTTCCAGCCGGGGAAAAATTTCGAACACCCGGCGGATGTCCTTTCTCACATTGTCGCGGTCCTTTCGGGCGAATGTTGCCAGCTGAAGGTTCTCCATCACCGTCAGGTTGCCGAACAGACGGCGGCCTTCCGGGACATGGGTGATGCCCAGCTGGCTGACCACCTTGTCGGCCGCAAAGGAGAGCAGGTCCTTTCCCATGCAGGTCATGGCGGATCCCTTCCCCACCGGCACCATTCGGGAAACGGCCCGCAGGGTCGTGCTTTTCCCGGCACCGTTGGCGCCGATGATGGTGACGATCTCGCCGGCATCGATATTGAAGCTGATCCCGTGCAGGGCTTTTATTTTTCCGTATGACACCCGGAGGTTTTCCACGTTGAGCAGCATCAGAATTCCACCTCCTGTTCGCCTATGTAGGCCTCGATGACCTTGGGATGATTCTGAACTTCGTTGGGCGCGCCCTCCACAAGGACCTTGCCGAACACCAGGGCCTGTACGTGCTGACACAGTTCGTGGACCACTTTCAGCCGGTGTTCGATCAGGAAAATGGCCAGGTTGAATCGCTCATGGGCCTTGCGGACCACCTCGATCATGGACATCATCTCGTCAGGCGTCATGCCGACCGTGGGTTCGTCCAGCAGCAGCACCTTGGGCTCGATCACCATTGCCCGCGCCATTTCCACGCGGCGCTGGGCGCCGTAGGGCAGGTTGACCACCAACTGGCCGGCAAACTGGTCAACGGCGAACATTTCCAGGTATTCCATGGAAAGTTCCGTGGCATGACGCTCCTCCCGCCGGCGCCTGGGGGTGTCCAGAAAGGCCCCCATGAGCCCGTAGGAAAGCTTGGAATAACGGGCCATCTTGATGTGGTCCAGCACGGTCATGTGGCGCCAGAGCTTCATCTCCTGAAAGGTGCGCGCAAGCCCCATGGCAGCGGTCTCGTTGGGTTTCTTGCCGACGAGTTCCTCGCCGTCGAAGCGGACCGACCCCCGGGTGGGACGATAAATGCCGGTAATCAGGTTGAAGATGGTGGTCTTTCCGGCACCGTTGGGGCCGATGAGGCCGGTAATCTGACCCGGGTCCAGGCTGAGGTTGTATTCCGAAACGGCCTGCAGTCCGCCGAAATTGTGACTCATGTCAGAAACGTGAAGCAGCGGCATATCAGTCCACCTCCTTGGGTCCGAACACCTGCCGGACATCGAATTCCTTGAAGGCGATAAGGCCGGTGGGCCGGTAAATCATCACCAGGATGAGCAACAGCGGAATGACAATCCATTTAAGAATTTCCAGGGGACGGAGGGCCTCTCCCAGCAGGCTGATGGACACCGCCCCCACGATGGAGCCGTAAACGGAGTTCAGGCCGCCGAAATAGACCATGGCCAGCACTTCCGCCAGTTTCTGGACGCTGAACATGGCCGGGTTCACATAACGCAGCACGTGGGCCAGCAGGCCGCCGGACACGCCGGCCCAGAATGCACCGAACATGAAGGCCGCCATCTTGGTTTTACGGGTGTCCACGGTCATGGCTTCGGCCGCGGTTTCATCATCGCGTACCGCATTGAGGGCCTTGCCCATGGTCGAGGTCACGAAGTTGTTGATCGTCCAGACGCCGAAGGCCATGGTGATGAAAATCACCGGCAGGGTCGCCCAGTCCGGCTGTCCGGAAATGCCCCGGCTGCCGCCCAATGCCTGTATGTTCTCAAAAAAGCTCTTCACGATGAACAGAAACGCCAGACTGATGATGGCCAGGTAATCCCCACGGGTTTTGAATGAGGGGATGGCGATGATCAGGGCGCCGACCGCCGCCATCAAACCACCGAAAATGAGCGCCAGCGGAAAACTCAGGTAGGCGGTGGAAAATGTGAATACCGCCTCGCCCAGCACCTTGTCGCTGGAGAAGAGCCCCACGGTGAACAGGCTGGACATGTAGGCGCCGATGGCCATGAAGCCGGGGTGCGAGCATGAGAATTCACCCATATACCCGTTGATGATGTTCAGGCTCAGGGTGAACAGAACGGCAATCAGGGTCAATTTGAGGAAAATCAACCGGTAGTCGCTCATCTCGGCCCAGATGTGCAGTGCCGCATACATCAGTCCCAACTGAACAAAGGCGGTGACCGGAAGGGGCAGCCCCTGCAGGTAACGGGCCAGCGCATTGGCCGGCCTGACCACCGCCCGGGCGACGAGGGCCAGCGGGATCAGGTAGATGGCGCTCAGGTAGGCGACCGCCCCGGGAATCTGCACCAGGGTCGCCCAGTTGAAGGCGTCTCCCTTGATGAGAAAATTGACAACCCCGGCCAGCACTTTAAAGGTGGTGAGAAGACCGAAAAGCACCGGCATCTTGGGCAGTCCCAACAGCGACGTCAGCCCTTCGCCGGCCAGTTGCTCCCAGACCACGCAGACCATAAATCCGAGAAGATATCCCAAAAGCGGCACCGGTTTGAAAAACAGGCCCACCCGGTAAAACATACCGCCGGTCTGTTTCGGTGCGTGTGTGTCGTCCATGGTAACGTTTCCTTGTCAGCAAAAAAAACCAGGATGAGAGTTAGAGTCTCAGTTTCGAACTGTATGCCTGCCCGAAAAGTCCGTGTGGCCTGAAAATCAGAATCACCAGGACGATGGAATAGGCGATCAGATCACGCAGGTTGGACCCGATACTGAGCGAGAACAATCGGTTTACGATCATGATGGCAGGCACGGTCATGATCTCGATGAAGCCGAGCATGAAGCCGGCGACACAGGCCCCCATGATGGATCCCCGTCCCCCGAGAATGGCGGCCACGAAGGCTTTCCAGCCGAAGCTGACCCCCATGTAGGGATCCAGGACCGGGTAGGCCAGGCCAAAGAGAATGCCGGCGGCGGCGGCCAGTGCCGAACCGATGGCAAAGGTCATGGCGGCAATGGTGTTCATGGGCACGCCCACCAGGGGGACCACCACATAATCGTAGGCCATGGCCCGCATGGCCATGCCCCACTTGGTCCGGTTGATCAGCTGGTGCAGGGCCAGCATCAGCCCGATGGAGACCAGTACGATCATGATCTTCTTGTTGGTCACGTACACACCGCCGATATTGTAGGTGACCGATTCGATGAGTTGGGGAAATTTAAGGCGCGAGCCGCCCAGAAAAAGGATATTGGCGGTTTCCAGGATAATGCCGATCATCAGGCCGGTGATGGCCGCGGACGCCCGCGGCGCCTCCCGCAACGGTCGATACCCCACCCGCTCGACGATGATTCCCACGAAGGCGGTCAGAAACATGGAAACCAACAGGGTGAGCACCAGTATCAGCCAGCCGGGTAAAACGGCGGCCGCACCGGTACCGAAAAGGGACAGCAGCCCCAGTGAAACGCCAAGCCCGATGTAGGCGCCCACCATAAAAATATCCCCGTGGGCAAAGTTGAACAGCATGAGGATGCTGTACACCATGGAGTATCCGAGTGCGATCAGGGCATAGAAGCTGCCCCACTGCAGGGCATTGACCAGATTCTGCATGAAAAAGTTAAACGTCATGGAAAGCGGCTCCCGTCAAAAGGAAAGGGAAACAGGCGCACCCGCTCCCTTTTTCGTTGGGTCTGGCGAACCGGCCGCCTCCCGGGAAGGAAGCGGCCGGCGAGTTTATCTGTTTCGGGTCATGTTCAGTGCTCGTTCAGAAATGGCAGGTTGCGGTTCAGATCATGGCCGCAGGGTTATTGGAACCGCAGGCGCAGAAGGGCTGCGTCGAGGATTTCAATAACTCGAGACCGCAGAACCGGGCCGCAGGATGCCTTTTCTGGATGGCACTATTTGGGGCAGACGGATTTGAAGAAGGCGAACTTGCCCTCGTCGTTGATCTGGACCACCACGGCACATTTTTTCGGATCACCGTCGGCGGTGAACGTCATGCCGCCGGTGATGCCGGGGTAGTTCTTGATGCCTGCCAGGGCATCTTTGACCTTGGCGCGGTCTTTTTTCACATCACCGGAAAGCCCGCCCGTGTCTTTAATGGCCTGGATCATCAATCCCAGTGAATCCCAAGTCAGGGCGGCCACGTCGTCGGGTGTCTTGCCGTATTTGGCGGTGTATTCATCGATAAAGGCTTTGGTTTCACCCTTGGCGCCGGCGGCGGCATAGTGGGTGGAGAAATAGTACCCCTTGCATTCGTCCCCGCACAGCCCCATCAGGTCGCCGCTCCCCCAGGAGTCGGACCCGAGGATCGGCTTGGTCCAACCCATCTCTTTGGCGGCGCGGACGATCAGGGGCACTTCACTGTAGTACTGGGGGGTGAAGAGCACATCGGCGCCCGCCATCATGATATTGGTCATCTGGGCGGAAAAGTCCTTGTCACCGGTGGTAAAGCTCTCGAAGGCCACAACGGAACCGGGCCCGTGGATTTCCTCGAAAGCGGCCTTGAAAAACTCGGCCAGGCCTTTGGGATAGTCGGCTGCGATGTCGTAAAGCACCGCGGCTTTCTTGGCACCCAGTTCATCGGTGGCGAAATTGGCGGCCACCGGACCCTGGAAGGGATCGAGGAAACAGCCCCGGAAAACAAACGGACGGTCCAGGGTGGTGTTGGGGTTGGTTGACCAGGGGCTGATCATGGGCGTGGCGAAGTTGTTGGCCACCTCACCGGCCGGTACGGCCTGGCTGGAAGACTGGGGGCCGACGATGCCCAGCACACCCTCTTCGGTAATCAGCTTGGTGCTGACCTTGACGGCAGATTCAGCCTTGTACTCGTTATCGTCAAAAACGAACTTCAGGGCGTAGGATTTGCCGCCGACCTCAACGGTGGGATTTTTTTTCAGGTACATCTCGGCAGCATTTTTGGACGACGCGCCCACGTCGGGGTTGTCGCCGGTCAGGGGGATGTTGAAACCGATCTTGATGGTATCCGCTGCGCCTGCATCGGCCGCCGCGAACGTGAAAACCATTAACGCGACCACAGATAATACGAGACCAACTGAGATTTTACGCATGTCACTCCTCCTTTTACTGCCGATTGGGTGGGTTGGGATTGGGAACGAAATAAATTGAGCGAAAGAGGTCCGCGTCTCCATTCATATTCACGGCACCCGGGTGGCTCCCGCCGGTATTCCGCGGTCGCTGCACCAAATTGAAGATGGACGGAAAGAAGGCACCATTCGGTTCAAGTTATAACGTTCGCGATCTTAAGTTGGGGGAAAAACGCCCCGATGGGGTTAGACTGCCTAACTAACACGGGCACTTGTGTTTTTCAATGTCATTTTGCCATGCCCCCTCCTGTCGGGCGGGCGGCAGGCAGGCATACCCGCTCCTGCCCGGTTTGGGTATAGACAGCAACCAACATGCCAGGATGTCGGGAGTTCCAATAATCGCCGGGCGGCTGCGGCTTGCCTGTAAAACGGAAAAACAGGCGGGGAAAAAACAGCGGGGGATGGGACAGAATTGAAATAACCGCCGGTTAGAAATTGCAGATTTGTCAGTTTCAATAATGGGCCGGTACTTGCCTGTCGTCTGACAGGCTAACGCCCGCGCATCTCCGCCACCATCGATTTCAGTATGGAAAGCACATTCCCCCCCCGTTCCCGGGCAATGCGATGGGCATCATCCACAAGTTTCCGGGCGCGAGGTTCCAAAAGGACTCTGTCCGGCACGGATTGGCCATTTTTTTCATACTGCCAGGCCAACAGGCGGACGGCGACCTTGACCTGCTGATTTTTCAAAAACCCCATCGTTGACCTCAAGGTAGCCGCTCATAGTTCATAGCTCGTGCTCATTGCTCATAGAAAAGGCCCTGATCCTTCCCCTATCAGCTATGAGCTATCTGCTATCAGCTATTCCGCTCAAAGCGAAAAAACCGTAATGAAATCGATGTCATTCGTCGTTGGGTGAATTGCGGCCCTTTAAACCGTCAGCAGGCCTTGCCTTTACCCTATTGTCGTTGTCCCTCAGGCGGCCCACCTTATTTTCGGCACAGCTTGACCAAAAAGGTTTCCAGCAACATGCGGGGATCCTGAGAGGTGGATTTCATCCGCAGATCGATCTCGCTCAAATCGATCATCGCCGCGACCAGGGTGTCCCATGCAAAGGCATCCGCTTTTTTGAGGGTCTGGAAAACGGGAAAAGGGCTTTTGGGATTCTTGGCCAGAACCAGGTCGCTGGCGGCCGCTTTTTTCTTCTTTTTCCCATCGACCGCAGGATCCAGGATCGAGTCCCACCCCTGCGCAATTGCCGTAAACGACCCGTCGTCCGCCTGAACCGCCTTGAACGCGGCGGTTTTGAACTGGGGAAACGACATGCCGGCCGACCAAAAACGGCCCCCGTCCCGCGCGATGAAGTCTTTGGCCAGCAACAGGCGACGAATCTGGTTGGCCACTGCCGCCAGCAGCTGCAGCGGATGCATGCCGTCGTGGAGCAGGTTGTTCAGTAAAAACAGGATGGCCGACAGGTCGCGGTCGGCAACCGCATTGGTGAATTCGAAGATGGGGTCCTTGCGGGTGCGATGCAGTACCGCTGTCACATCCGCGTCGGTGATCGTCTTGCGATCGCCGGTAAAACTGATCAGTTTTGCCAGGCTGCCCGAAAGGGTGCGAAGATCGAAACCGGTCCACTGCATCAACCGCTGACGCGCATCACCGGCCATCCGCTTGCCCGCCTGTGCCAGGGCGGCATCCATGGTCGCTTTGGTCACCGCATCCCGGGCCATGCGATCCGCCCGTGTTTCCCCTTTGGGAACGGTGCAATCCACCACCAGGCCGGCCTGATCGATGGCTTTGTACAGGGCTTTGCGGCGGTCGACAAAGTCAGTGGTCACCACGAGGCGGTGCCCGTCGGGAAAACCTTTTTGCATGGACGCGTTCAGCAGGTCCCCATCATCGTGCCGGTCCGGGATGCGAAGCCCTTTCTCACGGCAGTAGTCGAGCAATTGGGGAAACCACGCCGGCGGTTCGCCGTCGATGTCCGCCACCACCTTGTTGCGCATTGCGGGTGTGGTCAGGTCATCGAGGGCCAGCCCGGCAAGGCCCATCAGGTTGCAAAACGACCGTGATGCCTTTTTCATGTCCCCGCTTTGCGCCGCCGCGACCACCTTCTCGCGAAGCCCCTGCTGGGCCCTGGCCGAATAAAACAGACGGGCATCACGCAGCACCACCACCTTGGCCGTTGAAAGCAGGGCATAGGTGTTCATGCTGGACAGCACGGCAGCGATGCTGTCCTCCCCGCCATCGAAGGTCTCAACCCCGAGGGCCCGGTCAGATTCGGGCATCAGAACGTCGAGCACATTTTCGAAGGCCCTTTTACAAAGCATCTCTTCACCGCAGATCAGGGTGACCGGCGGCCAGTCGACCGCCGGCGTGCGGCTCAGATGGTCGGACAGGGCATGGTAGGCGACAGTCGGCATAGTAAATAGCTCGTGGCTGATAGCTCGTGGCTGATAGCTCATGGCTGATAGAGAAGGCCCGAGTCCTCACCCTATGAGCTATCAGCAATCAGCTATCGGCTAATCGGGCATTTTTCCCAGCACCACATGGGCGATGAATACGGTAATGCCCACCGTGATGGCGCTGTCGGCAACATTGAAGGCCGGCCAGTGGTAGGCCCCCACATACATGTCCAGAAAATCGACCACCTCGCCGAACCGCAACCGGTCGATGAGGTTGCCGACGGCGCCTCCGAAAATCATGGCCATGGCCGAGGCCAGAACGGGGTGGCTTTTTGGCGTGCTTCGATAAAAGAAAACGATCAGCCCCATGGCGATGGCCGACACGCCGAGGAAAAGCAGGTTGCGAAGCCCCTGGCTGCCGGCGGCCATGAACCCGAAGGCCCCTCCGGGATTACGGATATGCGTCAGGTTGAAAAAACCCGGGATCACCGTAATGGAATGGTAGATCGGCATGTTGGCCAGGACCAGCCCCTTGGTGATCTGATCGATCACGACCACCAGACCGGCAATCAGCAAAAACGGCTTGGCACCCAACGAGGGAATCGGCGGCGTGGGGGCCGGCTTTTTGCCGGGCGCTTCCGACCGGTTGCCGGATTTTACAGGTTTCGAGGTTGTGGCATTCATAATACAGTTATCACGCTGACGCATCCAGGTCGCCCATCTGTGCCAGGGCACCGCTGCAGCGGCTGCAGATGGTGGGGTGATCGGCGATTTTCCCCACGCTGTCGTCATAGACCCAGCACCGCTGGCATTTTTCACCGCCGGCCGGTTCCACTTTCACCCAGACGCCCTCGGTCTCCTGGCCGGCATAGGCACCGGGAATTTCTCCGGCGGTCATGGCCGCCCGTGAAACGATGAGAATGGATCGAAGGTCCTCCTGAAAAGGGGACAACACGGCAAACAAGTCGTCGCTGAGCCCCACCGTGACCGCCGAATCCAGGGAATGGCCGATCACTTTTTCCGCGCGGGCCTTCTCCAGGGCCTTGGTCACCTCGGCCCGCACACTGATCAGCGTTTCCCAGCGGGTGGCCAGTTCGTCATCCTTCAGACCGCTGTCCGGCTTGGGGAAGGTAACCAGGTGGATGCTTTCCGCCCTTCCGGAAACCGCCGGCATATGCTTCCAGATCTCCTCTGCCGTAAACGGCATGATCGGCGCCATCACCCGGGCGATGGCATCCAGGATGGCATACATGGCCGTCTGGGCGCTGCGGCGCGCCGTGGAAGCCGCCGGGCTGGTGTAGAGCCGGTCCTTGAGAATATCCAGGTAGAACGAAGAGAGGTCAACGGTGCAGTAGTTGTAAAGCCGGTGGTAGATCACGTGGAACTCGTAGGCGTCGTAGGCCTTGAGCGCCCGTTCCACCAGCGCCTGAAGCGTGTGCAGGGCAAAGCGGTCGATCTCCAGCATCTGATCGACCGGCACACTGTCGCTTTCCGGTGAAAAATCATTCAGGTTGCCCAGCAGAAACCGGCTGGTGTTGCGGATGCGGCGGTAGGCATCGCTGAGCTGCTTGAGAATATTGTCGGAAATTCTCACATCGTCGCGGTAGTCGGATGCCGACACCCACATGCGCAGGATCTCCGCCCCGTATCGGTTGATCACCGTCTTGGGGGCCACCACGTTGCCGATGGATTTGGACATCTTCTTGCCTGCCGCATCGACCACAAAACCGTGGGTCAGGACGGCCCGGTAGGGGGCCTGTCCGCGGGTGCCCACCGCAGTGAGCAGGGCGCTGTGAAACCAGCCCCGGTGCTGATCGCTGCCTTCCAGGTACAGATCCGCGGGCCACCGCAGGTAATCCCGGTCTTCGAGCACCGCAGCATGGCTCACCCCGGAATCGAACCAGACGTCGAGGATATCGGTCTCCCTGGCGAAGGACGAACCGCCGCAGTGTTTACAGACCGTGCCTTCGGGAAGCAGTTCAGACGCCTCCTTTTCAAACCACACATCGGCCCCGTGTGCCGCAAACTGGTCGAACACATGGTTCATGGCGGCCTCGTCCATGTGGACGGTGTCACATTTCTCGCAAATGAAAACCGTGATGGGAGCGCCCCAGGCCCGCTGGCGGGACACGCACCAATCCGGCCGGTTTTCGATCATGCCGTAGATGCGTTCCCGGCCCCAGTGGGGAATCCACTGGACCTGGTCGATCGCCTGGAGGGATTTTTTTCGCAGCCCGGTGTTCTCCATGGAAATGAACCACTGGGGGGTGGCCCGGAAAATCACCGGCCGTTTGCAGCGCCAGCAGTGGGGATAACTGTGGCTGATGTCATCTCTGGCCAGAAGCACGCCCTTGTCGGTCAGCGTCTGAATGATGTCGTCGTTGGCCTTGAATACGAACTGCCCGGCATACCGCTCCACCTCGTCGGTAAACACGCCGTTGTCATTGACCGGAGAATAGGCGTCCAGCCCGTACTGCAATCCCACGTCGTAGTCCTCGCGGCCATGGCCGGGAGCCGTGTGGACGCAGCCGGTGCCCGCTTCCAGGGTCACATGGTCGCCCAGGATGATCAGGGAATCCCGATCGTAGAAGGGATGACGACAGCGTTTGTTTTCCAGATCCTGCGCCTTGAGATCGGCCACGATGCCGTAGTCGGCAATGCCGAAAATCTTCATGCAGTCGTCCACCAGTTCGCGGGCCAGGATGAGCACCTGTCCATCGCCGGTTTCCACGGCCGCGTATTCGAAGTCGGGGTGCAGGGCCACGGCCAGGTTGGCCGGCAGCGTCCAGGGCGTGGTGGTCCAGATCACCACGGAAACCTCCCGGCCGGCCAGCAGCTCATCAATGTCGGCGGGGTCGTCTTTCAGGGCGAACTTGACATACACAGAAGGCGAGCTCTCATCGTGGTATTCGATCTCGGCTTCGGCCAGGGCGGTTTTGCAGCTGCAGCACCAGTGGATCGGTTTCTTGCTGCGAAACAGGCTCCCGTCCAGGGCAAATTTGAACAATTCCCTGGCAATGATGGCCTCATAACGGTAATTCATGGTCAGGTAGGGGTTGTCCCACTCACCCATCACGCCGAGGCGCTTGAATTCGTCCCGCTGAATGTCGATAAACTTTTCGGCGTAGGCCCGGCACTTCCGACGGACCTGGGCCTGGGTCATTTCCTTTTTCCTGGATCCCAGCTCCTTGTCCACGTTGTGTTCGATGGGCAGGCCGTGGCAATCCCAGCCGGGAACGTAGGCGGCGTTGAAGCCGGCCATCTGCCGTGAACGCAGAATGATGTCCTTGAGGATCTTGTTCATCGCCGTTCCAATGTGAATATGACCATTGGCGTATGGCGGACCGTCGTGCAGCACAAAGGCGGGTCGCCCCTGGGACGACTGCCGGATGCGGTCATACAACCCCATGGTTTCCCAGGCTTCCAGCTGGTTGGGTTCGCGGCCGGCCAGGTTCGCTTTCATGGGAAAGCCGGTTTTTGGAAGATTCAGGGTCTTCTTGTAATCCATCGATGCCTCCGTATGGGAATTTTCACAGTAAACAGAGTTTTCTACTTGGAAAGCCGGTTCATGTCAAGCCAATAGAAAGGCGGGATTACCGATTTTGTGCCTTGAAAACTGCCCGGTTTTGGGTCAATATGCGGTTTTGGTCTTCAGCCCACAGCAATTCAAAAACGAGTGGAAAATGAATCCCAAACGACTGGAACAGCAAATCGCATTTGTTCGCGAAGCGGACAAGCTCAAAACCATCGACCGTCAGACCCTGCTCACCGATGCATCGCGCCGGGAAAACGATGCCGAGCACTCCTGGCATCTCGCCCTGATGGCCCTGCTGCTGGGGGAGTATGCGGGCGACAAAACTCTCAACCTGCTGCATGTGGTTCGCATGGTCCTGATTCACGACCTGGTGGAGATCGATGCCGGCGACACCTACTGTTACGACGAGGCCGGCTACCGGGACAAGACCCAACGGGAAACAGCGGCGGCCGAGCGCATTTTCAACCTCCTTCCGCCGGATCAGGCGGCCGGAATCCGGGCCCTGTGGGATGAATTCGAGGCATCAGAAACGCCTGAGTCCAAATTTGCCAACGCCCTGGACCGCCTTCAGCCGTTAATGCACAACGTGTTTACCGACGGGCAGATGTGGAAGCGACACGGCATTGTCAAGTCCCAGGTAATCGACAGAAACCGGAAAATTGCCGACGGCGCCCCCGACCTGTGGACCTTTGCCCGTTCACTGATAGAAAAAGCGGTCGATGACGGCCATCTGGATCCCTGATCCCTCTGAGTGATAGTCACGGAGACCTTCAACGGTGGATACCGGATCGATCTCCCCGGCCATTGCAGCTGGCAGAACGGGCGGCGGCCGATGGGATCGATTGGGCAATCCTTTATGAAAAAACAACCAGCGCCCCCTTTGAGGAGTTAATATGCCGACCCCCTCCATGAAAAAAGTCCTTATCATCGGTTCCGGACCCGTCAGAATCGGCCAGCCCGGCGCTTTCGACGACGCTGCCTGCCGGGCCTGTGAAATTTTCAGAAAAGCCGGGATTCAGACGGTGATGGTGCATTGCGACCCGTCAGCCCTGGCTGCAGACATAGAGACCGCCGATCGCACGTACCTGGTGCCGTTGACGGTCGGGGCCGTGATGGAAGTCATCCTGAGGGAAAAGCCCGACGCCCTCCTCCCCACGGTTGGCGGAACGACCGCATTGGCCCTGGCAAACGCGTTTGTTGGCAGCGGCCTGCTGCGGGACAACCACATCCACCTTCTTGGTATTTCCGAGAAGACCCTGGCGGCCACTGATACGCCAACGGCATTTTGCAAGCTTGTCGCGGAACTGGGACTTGCCGCACCGGACGGACAATCGGCCGGCAACCTGTCCGATGCGGCAACCATTGCCGAAAGGATTGGATACCCCGTCTTCGTCCGCGCCGCCGAACCGGATCGGCCCCAGCGCTATGGCATCGCTTTCAATGTGGAAGAACTCAGGATGCTTGCCGCCGGCGGACGGCTACCCGCAGACACGACAGGCGATTTTCGGATCGAACAGGCGCTGTCCGGATATCGCGAAATTGAAGTGGAAATGCTGCGGGACCGTGACAATCAAATGATCCTGGTCGGCATGGCCGAAAACCTGGATTCCGTTGGCGTTCACAGTGGTGACTCGACCGTCGTCATTCCTCCGGCCACCATCAACGCCGGGACCCGCCGGCAGATCGCGTCGGCGGCCTTCAAACTGGCCGGACACATCGAGGTGACCGGAGCCGTGCACGTAAAATTCGCCGTGGCGCCGGAAAGGGACCAGGTATTCGTTCTGGCCGTGAATCCCCGGTTTTCGGCTACGGCCGCCTTTTTCTCCAAGGCTTTCGGCATCCCCCTGCCCACCCTCCACGCCAGGCTTTCACTGGGCGCGGGCCTGGACGAACTCCGGACCGAAATCGATTTTTCGAGTGCAGGCCCCGAGACGGGAGAAGTGGTCGCCGTTCGCCTCCCCCGCTGGGAATTCGATCGTTTTCCGGGGGAAGCCAACCGGCTGGATGCCCGCATGAAATCAACCGGAGCGGTCATGGGCTTGGGCCGCAGCTTTTTGGAAGCCCTGCAAAAGGCTGTGCGTTCCCGATCCCCGAAACACCCCATTCTGGGTGGTCGGCCGGAGCTGGCCCCGCTTGACGCCGACACCCTCATGCGCAGGCTGGTGGTGCCCTCACCCGACCGGCTGCAATTGATTCATGAGGCCCTGAAAAAAGGCGCCGGACCGGAGGCAGTGGCCGACATCACGGGAATCGGCATAGAATGGATCCGCCAGTTGGCCGACTTGGCTGAAATGGAACAGCAGCTGGCCGCCGGGGCGGGAAAAATGCCGCCGCCATCCTTGATTGAAAATGCGGTTGCGGCGGGATTTTCCGAAGACGGATTGTCCCTTTTGCTGGACATGCCCGCCCCGTCGATCGGTGATCTGCTGTCCGATGCCGGCGTGCGGATCAGGCCCCATGCATCGGGCGATCCCGCATATTCACCCGTCTGGTTCAATACGTCGGCAAACGGCATGGCACCCCATGCCCCCATGGGCAAGACCGTCCTTCTCGTTTGTCCCGGGTCCGGACGCATCGGCCAGAATATCGAGCTGGACCACTGCTGCGTTCACGGCGCCAGAGCTCTGCGCGCAGCCGGCCGCAGCGTTGCCATGATCAGCGGCAACCCTGCCTCGGCATGCGGGCTGAACGACGCGGACCGTATTTACGTCGACCCCCTGACGGCCACCGACATCAAGGCCGTCTGCCGGTCGGAGCGTCCCGAAGGCGTGATTCTCCAGTTCGGGGGTCATGGGGCCATGGACCTGGCCCGGGAACTGGTGGCGGACGGCGTTCCGGTATGGGGAACGGCACACGAACAGGCTGCCCTTTCACAGGACCGCCTGCGATTCAGCGAATTGCTGACAGGGCTGGGCATTCCCCACCCCCAATTGGGCGTCGCCGATACGCCGGAACAGGCCATGAATATGGCCGAGTCCATCGGCTACCCCCTGGTGGCCCGCCCCGCTGCGGACCGGCTGGCCAAGCGACGGACCATCGTCATGGATGCCCGCATGATGGAACACCATGTAATCGATACGGCGGTTTCACCCGAATCGCCGATCATGCTCGAGCAATTCCTGGAATACGCCATCGAGGTGGAGGCCGATGCGCTTTGCGACGGCAGGGCAGTTTATCTGCCGGCGGTCATGGAGCACATCGAGTTGGCCGGCGTGCATTCGGGAGATGCGGCCATCGTGGTCCCCCCCTACAGCACCCCACCGCGCCACGTGGAAACCATCAGGGCCATCGTGAACAAAGTTGCGTTGGAACTGAACGTGAAAGGCGTGCTCAACACCCGTTTTGCCGTATACAATGACACGGTCTACCTGCTGGAAGCCCGCCCGTGGGCCTGCCGGACCCTGCCCCTGATCTCCACCATCTGCAACGTTCCCATGGCCGAGCGGGCGGTGGAAATCATGCTGGGCATGTCCCTTGACGAAATGGACCTGCCCCGCCGGCTGCTGCCCCATTATGGCATCCGGTCATCGGTGTTTCCCTTTGACACCTTCACAGAAACGGACCCGCTGCTGGGGCCCCGAATGCGATCCACCGGTCAGGTCCTGACGCTGGCCGATGTTTTCGGGACGGCCTATTTCACCTCCCAGGAGGCTGCCGCGCCCCCATTGCCCTTATCGGGAAAGGTGCTGATCACGGTCACCGACGCAGACAAACCAAGCATTCTGGAACCGGCCAGGCTGTTCAGGGAAATGGGATTCGACATCCAGGCCACCCGCGGCACCCACGCCTTCCTCAAAAAAAACGGCATCGACGCCCAGTTGGTCAAAAAGCTCGGATTCGGCCGCCCCGACCTGGTGGATGGCATCAAAACCGGCGAGGTGGCCCTGGTGGTCAACACGCCCAGCGGCCGTCAAAGCCACCAGGATGACGCCTACATCCGAAAAACCGCGATCCGGTACCAGATCCCGGACATCACCACCCCGGCCGGTGCGCTGGCGGCTGCCAAGGGTATTGCCGCCCGCAAACAATGCCAGGATGCCCTTTACACGCTTCAGTCCTATGTCCGGTCGTTGAAGTAAACCGAGGGCGAAGGGCGGATAAAAAGAATCAACCGACGGATGCAGCGTCAAGTCTTTTATTCTGTAATGACCGACAACTGAACTGAACAAATAGGGATGGCGGAGCGCTGTCCTCAGGCCCCGGATACCGGCGTGAGCCGAACCAGGCTGCGTTGCGCATCCAGGAACGGCAGCCGGTATCGATGGCGGCGCACGGAAAAGGATGTGCCGCCGAGAACGATGGGCCCGTCATCCTTGTGGTTTTCATTTTCCTGATCGGGATCCGACTGGGGGCCCTTCATTGCCAGCAGGCTGCCACCCGGAGAGAGGAAAGGCAGCGTCCGTCCGGCGAAATCTTCCAGTGAAGAAAATGCCCGACACACCACCAGATCATAGCTTCCACGGTACGGGGGCGACGGGCCAAGGTCTTCCAGACGTCCATGAACGGCCGTGATTCCGTTCAAATTCAAGGTGCGAATGGCATACTTGAGAAAAGAGACCTTTTTACGCACACTGTCCACCAGGGTCACAGACAGATCCGGCCGCAGGATGTTGAGGGGAATCCCGGGAAATCCGCCACCGGATCCGGCATCCAGTATTCGCGCCCCCCGGTGGATCCAGGGCACGACGGCCACGGCATCAACATAGTGCTTCACCGCCACCGCCAGCGGATCGGTGATGGCCGTCAGGTTGGTGGTGCGGTTCCAATGGAGCAGTTCCAGCGCGTGTCGCCCCATGATTCGGGCCTGCGCGTCGGAAACCGCCACCCCCCAGACCAGGGCGCCCCGGATCACCGTTTGCCGCCATTGTTCCGAATCGATGGTCGCGATATCTCCCATCCGTTCAGGCCCCATCAGGCCGGCTTCTCCCCACGGACCAGGCCGGAGTCATTGGGTCCCGAAAAATCCAGCCGACGAACGTCCGCCAGCCCTGCCGTTTCCAGCAGGTCAATAATCTGCCCCTGGCTGTATGCCCGGCCCCCTTCGGTGCCCAAGAGCATGTTCAGGGAAAAAAGGGCGGGAAACAGCGGCCGGTCCATGGTGTCGTCCAGAATAAACTCATGCACAACCGCGACACCGCCGGGATTCAGGCATTGTACAGCCTTGTCCACAATTCGGGCGCAGCCGTCCGCCGACTCGCCATGGAGAATATGGGACATCCACACCGCGTCGTAACGACCGGGGACGCCGTCCTGCAGATAATCGCCGGAAACAAAGGAAACCCGTTCCTCCATGCCCAGCCTCCGTATGGTTTTCTCCGCAAACGGCCGGGTGGTCGGCAAATCCATAACGGTTGCGGTGAGCCCGGGATTCTGGCGGCAAAAGTGGATGGCGTAGGTGCCGGGCCCTCCCCCCAGGTCCAGAAGCGTCCGGCATCCGGAAAGATCGACAAGGGGCACCAGTCGCGGTGCCAGCTGCATGGCCAGGTTGAACATCCCCATGAGAAACGCCTCACGGGCCTCAGCGCCTTTCTCGCGAACAGGCAGGCGGATCGGTTTTCCGCTGAGAACCGCCTCCGGCAGCCGGGCCCAGGATGCCATCAGATGGTGGTGATGCCGGATGATGTATCCGATGAAGCGATCCGAATCGGCGCACAGGAATACCCTGCTGGCCTCGGTATTGGCATAACAGCCGTCCCCGTCCTTGATCAGCAGGCCCATGGCGGCCACGGCATCCAGCAGGCGGTTGACGGCATCCACCGGTGCGTCGATCCATTCGGCGAGGGTCTGCCCGCCCACCCTGGCATCGCCGATACGGGTGAACAGGTCCAGCGCCACGGCGCTGTGCAGCGCACAGGCGGCCCAATAGCCGCCCGATGTCTTCAGGAGTCGATCCCGGGTCCAGTCTTGATTATCCATGTGCGTCCTTTCATCAGTGGCTCGGAAAGGGAAGCGAAAAAGCGCTCGGCCCTTCGGGCCCGCACCCGCCAGCACCGATCCTGCCCTGAACGGGGCGCTCCCATCCGGAAACGTTTTTTTTGCCTGGTATTCAATAGGTAGGCAATTGTTCTCACCTTGTCAACGATCATGCGCCAACGCCTGTGAAAGCGGCGTTTTATCCACTTGCCAAGGCCGGTGCTTTTTTGTTAGAAACCTTATCGAAATGAAAACCTTATCGAGTGAACCAAACCGCACCGACTCCCCAAAGGCCGGCAGTGATGCCAGGGTTGCCCAGGACCGTTATCGCATCCTTTTCGAACGTTCTCCCGATGCGGTGGTTGTCAGTACGCCGGATGGAACGATCCTGGATTTCAATTCGGCGGCGCTGGGCTTTCTGGATATTTCAGAATCCGAACTGCGTGATTCAAAAATCACCTCCTTTTACGCCAACAGGGCAGACCGTGCACGGTTGATCAGCCAGGTGGATGAAACCGGTCTCGTCCACAATGCATCGGTCATTTTTCTGGACCGCCGCGACCAGCTCAAACACTGCCTGGTGACCACCATGCGCCTGGATAATCCTGACGGCAGCATATATGGATACCAGAGTGTCATCAGGGACGTCACCGAACAACGAAAGGCGGAAAGAAGACTATACAATCAAAAGGGGTATGCGGAACAACTGATTGACATTGCCCCTGAGGCCATCGTCATCCTCGACCTGGAAGACCGGGTGATCCGTGTAAATGAAGAGTTTTGCCGCCTTTTCCAATATTCCCAACAAGCGTGTATCGGTCGACGGATGGAAAAACTCATCGTACCGGAGGCGTTGAAGGCGGAAAGCCTGTCGCTTTCATCACGGGCAATGGGCGGTGACTGCTTTGAGGTGGAAAGCCAGAGAAGAAGAAAGGACGGGACAGTGGTGGATGTCTCCATCCTTGCCAAACCGATCGCGACAGAAAATGACGAACCGGCCATCTATGTCATTTACCGGGATATTTCCGAACGCAAAAAGGCCCAGGAGGCGCTGAAAAGGAGCGAGGAACACCACCGCACCGTATTGGAAGCAGCGCCGGATCCGGTAATCGTCAGGGACATGGCCGGCCGCGTCATCTATCTGAACCCGGCATTCACCCGTGTCTTCGGATGGCAACCGGAAGAATGCCGGAACCGCACCATTGACTTCGTCCCCGAAGAAAACCGGCCCGAGACCAACGAGTTCATGTCCCACATTCAGCAGGGGGTCTCCTTTTCGGGAGTCGAAACCAAGCGAATCACGAAATACGGACAACTGGTGGATGTCTCCATCAGCGGTGCAGTTTTTTTCGATACGGACGGAAAGCCGGAGGGATTTGTCAATACCCTGCAGGATATCAGCGAACGCCGTAAAAAAGACGAAGAACTTCGTTATGTCGCCTACCATGACATGCTCACCGGGCTCCCCAACCGCAAATCATTCTATATGTGCCTGGATGACCTCCTCCAGCAATCGAGCCGTCGCAATTCAGACCGGGCATGGGCCCTGATGTTTCTGGATCTGGACAAATTCAAGCAGATCAACGATGCCCTGGGCCACGATACCGGAGACCAGCTGCTCCAAGGCGTGGCCGCCCGGCTCAAGGGATGCCTTCGGGAAACGGACCACCTGTTCCGACTCGGCGGAGATGAGTTTACGGTAATCCTCACCAACCTGGGACGTGATATCGACGTGGCCCGGGTGGCCCGCAAGATCCTGAAATCCATCGCGCGTCCGTTCTGCTTCAACAGCAACGAGATATTCACCTCTACCAGCATCGGCATCAGTGTTTTTCCCAACGACGGCTGGGACGTGGAAGGGCTGGTGAAAAATGCGGACATGGCGATGTACGTGGCCAAAGATAACGGTGGAAGCGGCTACCGGTTCTTTACCGAAGAGATGAACCGCAAAGCGCTGCATCGCATGAAGATGGAAAGCAGCCTGAGAAAAGCCCTCGACCGAAACGAGCTGATGCTTTACTACCAGCCGCTGGTCAACGAGGATAATCGTATCCTGGGGATGGAGGCCCTGCTCAGATGGCGTCACCCCGAACTGGGACTCATTCTCCCCGACGATTTTATCCGCATCACCGAAGAGACCGGCATCATCGTTCCCGTGGGACGATGGGTGCTGCAGACCGCATGCGTCCAGACCAAGCGATGGCATGACATGGGCTATTCCGATCTTTTCGTCGCCGTGAACCTCTCCGCCAGGCAGATTCAGGAGTCAGATTTTGAACAGATGGTAATCGATATCATCGAAGAGAGCGGTCTGCCCCCCCGGTACCTCAAGCTGGAGGTTACCGAAAGCAGTGTGATCCAGAACCCCGAAGTGTGCATCGCCAAAATGAAAACCCTGCGGGCCAGGGGAATCACCTTCTCCATCGATGATTTCGGCACCGGGTATTCTTCTCTGAGCTACCTGAAACGGTTTCCCATAGACGCCCTGAAGATAGACCGCTCGTTCATATCCGATGCAATGAACAGCAAAGGGGATCAGGAAATCATCAAAACCATTATCGCCATGGCCCGCAACCTGAAAATCGACGCCGTGGCCGAAGGGGTGGAAACCGAGGCGCAGAAAAACTTTCTGGCCAGCTACGGCTGCAACAGCATGCAGGGTTTTCTGTTTGCCCATCCGGTTCCCGTGGACCAATTCATGAATCTGCTGAACCGCCAGCAGCAGCGGCTGGCGTCCCCGGAAGAGGACTGACCGTTCCCGGGAAATTCAAGGAATGGCGGATCCAGGGCGCCGGGAAAACCACATCCCACCGCCCGACGCATTGAACCACCGACTTGCCGTCAGGCGGCGCAGGCCACCGAACGCTTTTCTGAGGACAGACCAATAACCAGGAGCATTTCATGCGCTTTCGTCCCTGTATCGATCTGCACGGCGGCGTGGTAAAGCAAATCGTCGGTGCCACCCTGTCCGACAGCGCATCCCATGATTTGAAAACCAACTTTCAGGCGGAAAAACCGGCCGCCTGGTTTGCCGACCTGTATCGCCGGGACAATCTCAAGGGGGGCCACGTGATCCAGCTGGGCAGGGGCAACATGACGGCAGCCCGGTCGGCCCTTTCCCGGTGGCCCGGCGGCATGCAGCTGGGCGGCGGCATCAATGCCGACAATGCCGGACCATGGTTGGACGCCGGCGCCAGCCATGTGATTGTCACCTCCTGGGTCTTCAGCGACGGACAGATCCAGATGGCGCGCCTGAAAGCGTTGAGCCGACGCATCGGCAAATCGCGCCTGGTGCTGGACCTGAGCTGCCGCAAACGCGGCGACGCCTATCTGGTGGCCACCGATCGCTGGCAGACATTCACCGACGAGGCGGTCACTTACCGGCTCATGGACCGTCTTTCCGGTTACTGCGATGAATTTCTCATCCATGCCGTGGATGTGGAGGGTCGCTGCGCCGGCATCGAAACCGACCTGGTCGCCTACCTGGGGCGCTGGGAGGGCCTGCCGGTCACCTATGCCGGCGGCATCTGCAACCAGCGTGACATTGATCTGATCGAATCCATGGGAAACGGGAACATCGACTTTACGGTGGGCAGCGCACTGGATATCTTCGGTGGCACCGGCCTTCGCTATGAAGACCTGGCCCGGCGATATGGACAGGCGGGGGTCTGAAAATGGCACGCGGTTCCAAATCGATCAGGACGGTGGGAGAAGGTTATGGTTCTGAAAAAAGGTCAGTCTTTCCCGTAAACGACACCTTTGATTTCGGCGTCTCTGGCAATTTTAAAAACCGACCCAAATATCATGACCTTGCGGCCTTTTTCATCAAAAATATCACATGATCCTTTAATGGTGGACCCATCGCGTTCGCCAGCCCTCGCTCTGGCCTGGAGTATGCCCTGTTTCACGGGATGAAGAAAACGATTTTCCATTGCTATCGTGGCAAAATGGGTTCCGGGTGCCACCATACTCTTGATCGCCATCACCACAGCTGTGTCGGCCAGGCTGACCAGCGCACCACCGTGCATCAGGCCTGCGCCTTGAGCCAGTGATTTAACAAAAGGCATTGCCAGAATCGCCTCGCCGGCCTCCGCCTTGACAATTTCCATGCCCAGCATTTGCTCGAACGGGGCACAGGTTATCCACGCAGGCATGCTGAAACGGTGAGGTCCGGTGTGCTTGCAGGTATCCATGAAAACCATGTAACAGATTTATGGAAAAAATAGAACCGGATGCTAAAAAGCCCGGCGGCAAATGCATGGTTCCGGTGGCACTGTACGATCGGCAGGCGGGAACGCTTGGTAATTCTGTTTCAGCCCTTTTCGGCCACAATTAATAATCCCGGAACCTCATCGCCTGACTGCTTCCGGATCGCGGCGTCGGTTTCCGCTACGGGTGCGAATCCATGATTTTTCAGGCAGTTTCTTACATACCGGTGTGAATGGGCGTAGCGTCCGCTGGGAAACAGCTGATACCCTGTGCGGTTCTCCTCCAGTTTTTCCACCGAAAAGGCAATGATCCCTCCGGGAACAAGAGCGGATGATGCCGATCGGATGATCGGATCCAGATTCCCGAAATAGACAAATACGTCAGAGCTGTATATGAGATCGAATGGTTGGGAAAACGCCCAGTCTTGAAGGATGTCAAAGACCATGAGATCGTCGTAGATATTTTTCTCCGAAGCCTTCTGGAGCATCCTGGGCGACACATCGACACCGATGAGCAATTTTGCATATGGCCGGTAGAATTGTGAGCCCAGCCCGGTACCGCAGCCGAGATCCAGAACCGCCAGATTCTGTTTCAGGCGCGGCCTCGTAAGGTTAAACAGGAGTTCAGGGGTCCTGTATTCCAGACCCGTTACCAGGATCTTTTCAAAAGTCCCGGCACACTGATCAAAAATCCTGCGTACATGCTGTGCCGGGGCGGCATCGGGTGTTGCGGAAGTCCCCAGGCTCTGGAGCATAAAATTGGCCGCCTCATCGCCCGGCTTGATCTCCAGCACTTTGTTGTAATGGTCCTCGGCGTCCTCGAACCGCTCGCGTTTCTGTAAAGAGACGCCGAGGTTGAAGTGGGCGGACGCATAATCGGGCTTTATCTCAATGGCCTTCCGGTATGACCTGGCGGCGTTTTCAATCATATGAAACGCATCCTGTGCCACACCCAGGTTGTTCCATGCCTCCGCCATGTCAGGGGCAAAGGCCACTGCCCTCCGAAAACAGGAGATGGCTTCCTCCGGCTCACCGATTTCCCGGTACGCCACCCCCATATTGTTCCATGCCAAACCAAATCGGGGCTGCTGCTTGACGATGGCTCTGTAAAGGTTGATGGCCCCTTGATCGTCTCCCTCGATCTGCTTGAGTCTGCCAAGATTGTAGCATGCCGATAGATGGGGAGGATTCAAGCCGGCCGCTTTTTCAAAAACCGTTTTTGCCTTATCCGGTTGGGACTGATCCAAAAAGACCGTTCCAAGTGCGTTCAGCACGGATCCCGAATCCGGCTTTTGGTTCAATATCTCCAGATAGGCTTTTTCCGCATCGGCAAGCCTGCCTTCCTCGTGGGCCAAAGCCGCCTGTTTGAGAGTGTGCTCGCATTCGTTTTTCATGTGCCTGTATGGAAGGGTGTATGGTTTTTGGTGAGAGAAACGGGATTATACGTCAAATCCATTCACAGCTGAAATCGAAATTCGAATACCACACGATTGCCCATTAGACAATCAAGACAAGGGCCGCTGCGCCATTATGCCGTTGATGTATGTGTCGAAAGGGACGCGGAAACAGGCAGGGATGTCATTGGGCAGTTCTACAGGGGACACGGCGGGTGAGACGTTTGCGTTGAGCAAACCCGATTCATTGGCCGAAATATCGAAAGAAGTGCAGCATCATAATCAGGAATTCACTTATAAGACCCAATTATAAGCGGCTTTTGAAGGAATCGGATCCCGACATTGACGGACTGGATGGTTGGCAACCGGCCGCAACCCATGCGCCCCCATAAAAAAAGGGCTGAAAATCATTCAGCCCTGATCATTTTAGCTTTTTTGGAGGCGGCAACCAGATTCGAACTGGTGAATGGAGGTTTTGCAGACCTCTGCCTTACCACTTGGCTATGCCGCCCGTATAAAAAAAAATGGAGCGGGAAACGGGATTTGAACCCGCGACTTCGACCTTGGCAAGGTCGCACTCTACCACTGAGTTATTCCCGCTCAGTTGAAGTGGCACTTTTATAAATTAATGGTCTCATTGTCAACAGAAAAGTTCACCCGCGGAGTAATTTTCTGAAGCGCAGGAAGTAATCGGCCCCTGACCACAGGGTAAACACCAACGCCCCCCAGAGAAAGAACATGCCGACGGCCTGAAAATCAAACCCTAAGGCCGGATAGTGGAACATCAGGGGGATGATGGCGGCAATCTGGAACCCGGTTTTGTATTTACCCAGACTGGACGCGGAGACGTCCATTTTGTTCTGGGCAATGATGTTTCGCAATCCGGTAACCGCCAGCTCGCGTCCGATAATGATACAGGCGACCCAGGCCGGCATCCATCCCAGGGCCGAAAGCATGATCAGCGAGCAGGAAACCAGCAGCTTGTCCGCTACCGGGTCCATCACCTTGCCCAGGTTGGACACCAGCCCGTAGCGCCGGGCCAGATACCCGTCAAAATAGTCGGTAATGGCGGCGACGCTGAAAATCAGCCCGGCCAGCAGTGCCGTGAACCGGTTGGGCATCATCAACAGCACCACAATGATCGGCACCGAAACGATCCTGAACAGCGTCAGCGTATTGGGATGGGTGAGAAGTGAGTTGATTCGCTCGTTTTTCATTTGGCGTTGACCGATGGTTCCATCATTGTAGATTCGAAGCCACCTCAACAGCGTACTTTGAGATGATGCCTGTCCCCGCCGCTATTTTTTGGCCTTTTCCCAGTCGGCGAGAAAGGATTGGATGCCCTTGTCCGTCAGCGGATGAGCTGCCAGTTTACTCAGCACCTTGAAGGGAATCGTGGCAATGTCCGCTCCGGCCAGCGCTGAATCCAGCACGTGCAGAGGGTTGCGGACGCTGGCCACGATGATCTCCGTATCGTATGCATAGTTGGCAAAAATCTCAACAATCTGTTCGATAAGCTGCATCCCGTCCTGGGACAGGTCGTCTATCCGCCCGACAAAGGGGCTCACATAGCTTGCGCCGGCTTTGGCCGCCATCAGGGCCTGCAGGGGTGAAAAGATCAGGGTCACGTTGGTCTTGATGTTCTCTTGCGCGAGCTGGCGTGTGGCCTTGAGGCCATCAACGGTCATGGGAACCTTGATGACGACGTTGGGGTGTATTTTGGCCAGCTCACGCGCCTCGGCGACCATGCCCTCGGCCTCGAGGCTGATCACCTCGGCGCTGATCGGGCCGTCCACGATTTCGCAGATTTCTTTAATGACGTCTTCGAAAACACGTCCCTCCTTGGCGATCAGAGAGGGGTTGGTGGTCACCCCGTCCACCATGCCCATGGCATGGGCTTCCTTGATTTCGTCAACATTGGCGGTATCGATAAAAAATTTCATTGTTTCAGATTCCTTCTTGAGTTTCATCACTCCATGGCAATTGATATGTCGATCCAAATCACTTGACAGACCGGGGCGCACCGCCTCCGGCCCGTTACTTCTCTTTCTGCGCTTCCAGGAACCGGTCGCGGCAGGCTTCGGAGCAAAAAACATGGGTTTGCCCGCCGTGTCGCAACATAACCCCTTCCCGCTGGGGAAAATAGATCCCGCATACCGGATCCTGGACCATCACATCATCGATCCTGGCATTGGGGGAGCCGCTCTGGTTACCGGACTGGAGGGTCCGCACCAGCCACGATTTGCCGGCTCGGTAAACAAGGTAGACGATGATCAGCAGCAACAGCAGTTTCACGGCATTCCGCCTTGTAGCGGTGTGGGCGGGTTGTCCAGCGGGACGACCCGCTGATCGTCATCGTTCAGGCGGCCCAGCAGATCGCCGACGGTCTTCCCCAGTGCGGGATGAATAATGGTCGGGTCTATATCACAGATGGGCTGCAAGACAAAGGCCCTTTTGTGCATGCGTGGATGGGGAATTTCCAGCCTCGGCGTCCGGATCACCCGGTCGCCGTACATCAGAATATCCAGATCCAGCACCCGCGGCCCGAAACGAATCATATCTGCTTTTCGCCCCCGGCGCTGCTGGATGGCAACCAATTCGTCCAGCAGGTTCAGCGGCGCCAGCGTGGTCCTTATTTTTACGGCGGCATTGACGAACCAGTCCTGCTCGGTGTAATCCACCGGGGAGGTCCGGTAAAACCGCGAAGTTTCCAGGAGCGTTGATTTCCCGGAGTCGGTCAGGGCGGCAATACCGCTGAGACAGTTTTCCAGCTTGTCCCCCAGGTTGGACCCAACGGAAATGTAAACGACAGGCTCATCGCTCAGGTCAGCCATGCTTCCTCCCACAGTTCGCCGCGATAAATCACGCGGGCGTCCCCTTCCAGAAACACATCGGTGCAGCGGTCCCCCTTCATGGTAAAATGAACGGTCAGCTGCCCCCCGCTGCGGGTGGTCAGCGAAACGGGCGAGGCCAGCCCCCGGTCGTGGGCCAGAATCAGCGCCGCAGCCACGTTTCCCGTACCGCAGGCCAGGGTTTCGTCTTCGACCCCGCGTTCATAGGTGCGGATCAGCAGCCGTCCGCCGGGCCCGTCAGCCACGAAGTTGGCATTGGTGCCATCAGGGGCGAAATCGGGATGAAAACGGATCAGGCGACCCGTCCGGACGACGTCGACGGCCTCGATGTCATCCACCACGGTCACCACGTGGGGCACACCGGTATTCACGCTGCCCACCATGACCGTTCTCCCATCCAGATCGAGCGGGAATCCGGTTTTCAGGCGGGCGGGATCGGTCATGCGGATCCTGACCCCGTGTTCCCCCACGGTGGCTTCGATGGTCCCGGCAAGGGTGTCGAAAGCCATCTGCCGGTCGGCGATCCCGTGGATAAAGGCAAATCGGGCGGCGCAGCGGGCGCCGTTGCCGCACATGTCCGGCAGGCTGCCGTCGGCATTGAAGAACCGCCACCTGAAATCAACCCTGTCCGACGGTTCGATCAGGATCAACCCGTCGGCGCCCACCGACATCTTTCGCCGGCAGGCGCCCACAACCAAACGCTCCAGCCGGTCTTCGGGCACCACTGCCGCCCGGTTGTCGATGATGATAAAGTCATTGCCGCTGCCGCTCATCTTGAAAAAGGGAATGGGTTTCATGGGCTCTCCAGACTCCCGGAAGGGACATGGGACAAATGGTCGAATTGGACTGAATCGGAATCGGGGCCCATGCCGCCGTCCGTTTCCAGCCGCACTTTGAACACATAGCGGTAACCGGGGTCCAGGGGGACATCGGCGGCATATCGGTTGGTCGGCGTGAGCTCGTAGGGAACCGTCGCCGCTTTTTCGAATACGAGAGGACAGCCGTCGCAGGCCGGCTGTTCGAGGGCGGTTCGGGATCGGTAGATGCCGAAGGCGGCCCGTCTGGCCTGCCGCCCGGAGAGCGGCCCCGGCATCGACCAGGACAGGGAGACCGACTGATCCGTCACCTGGTAGGCCAGGCTTGAGACCGCCGGCACCGACGGCTTCCGCGGGGGCACCGGCGGCCCCTTGACACCGCAGCCGATGAAGCTGAAACCAATCAGCCAGAACAGCCCGACCAGGATGATCGGTTTGGTAACGGGATACATTTTTTCCACCATCGGTCTTTCATTCCTCGCTGGGGGCGGCGCCCACGCATGATGCCCCGCCTGCCGGGCCGATGCAGGCGTCGTTTTCTGCAGCGCCCGAATGGTGAGCCAATCACCTGTCGGTTTTCCGGGGCTAACCATCCAGGGCCTTGCGGGCGTCACCGATGGCCCGGGCCACGTTTTCTGTTGCCGTCCCTCCCAGGCTCTGCCGGCGATCGATCATGTGCGTCAGGGTCAGGTGGTCGAAAATATCCGCATTGATCAACGGCGAAAACCGTTTGAGTTCCTCCAGTGCCAGCTGGTCCAGCTCACATCCCTTGTCCAGCGCAAAGGCCACGGCGTTGCCGACACAGGCATGGGCTTTGCGGAAGGGCATGCCCCGGCCGACCAGGTAGTCGGCCATGTCCGTGGCGTTGAGAAACCCGACGGAGGCGGCACGGCGCATGGTGTCCCGGTTGACGGTGATCCGCGGAATCATCTGCACATTGATGTGCAGGCAGGCCTTGAGCGTGTCCACGGCATCGAAAAGCGGCTCCTTGTCCTCCTGCATATCCCGGTTGTAGGCCATGGGCAGGCTCTTCATCAGGGTCAGCAGGGCTGTCAGGGCGCCGAAGACCCGCCCGGTTTTACCGCGCACGATCTCGGGGATGTCGGGATTCTTTTTCTGGGGCATGATGCTGCTGCCCGTGGCAAAGGCGTCCGCGAGGGTGATAAAACCGAACTCCGACGTGGACCACAGCACCAGTTCCTCGGACAGCCGGCTCAGATGAACCATGCCGATGCTGGCGGCCGCCAGGAACTCCATGGCGAAATCCCGGTCAGACACCGCATCCATGCTGTTGGCGCTGACCGATGAGAATTCAAGCAGCTGAGCCACGTAGGCCCGGTCGATGGGATAGGTGGTGCCGGCCAGGGCAGCCGCTCCCAGCGGCATCACGTCGATGCGCCCCAGGCAGTCGCCGAAGCGGGCCTGATCCCGGGTAAACATCTCGTAATAGGCCATCATGTGATGGGCAAACAGCACCGGCTGGGCCCGCTGGGTGTGGGTGTACCCGGGCATGACCACGTCCCGGTGGCCGTCGGCCAGATCCACCAGCACCGTGCGCAGCCGCTGCAGCAGCTCGATGATCCGCCGGGTCTCGTCGCGCAGGTACATGCGCACATCCAGGGCCACCTGGTCGTTGCGGCTGCGGGCCGTGTGCAGCTTCTGGGCGACCTTTCCCGCCACCTCGAGCAGCCGGGCTTCGATGTGCATGTGGATGTCTTCAAGGCTGTCGTCGAAGACGAATTCGCCCCGATCCAGCTCCCCCTTGATGGTCTCCAGCCCGGTCACCAGCCGATTGGCCTCGTCATCGGTAATGATGCCGGCCCTTGCAAGCATTTGGCAATGGGCCGTGCTGCCGGCGATGTCATAGGGATAAAGCCGCCGGTCGTAGGCGATGGAGGCGGTAAAGGCCTCCACGCTTTGGTCCGTTTTTTCCGAAAACCGCCCGTCCCAGAGTTTTTCCGCCATGATCCGTGCCTACCCTTTCCGCTCCATCAGTTTGCGTATTCGCAGCCGCAGGGCATTGAGCCGGATAAAGCCTTCGGCATCGGCCTGGCTGTATACGTCATCGTCTTCAAAGGTGGCGTGGGCTTCACTGTAAAGGGAGTGATCGGACTTCCTGCCGCGCACCGTGCAGTTTCCTTTGTATAACTCCAGGCGCACCACACCGGACACCCGTTTCTGCGTACTGTCGATCATGCCCTGCAGGACTTCCATCTCCGGAGAGAACCAGAAACCGTTGTAGATCAGCTGGGCGTATCGGGGAATCTGGGAGTCGCGCAGGTTCATCACCTCCCGGTCCATGGTGATGGATTCCATGGCCAGGTGGGCCTGACGCAGGATGGTGCCGCCCGGCGTTTCATAGACCCCGCGGGATTTCATGCCCACGAACCGGTTCTCCACGATGTCGATGCGGCCGATGCCGTGTTTGCCCCCCAGGCGGTTCAACTCGGCCAGCAGGTTGGCCGGTGACAGGGCGGTGCCGTTGATGGCCACCGGATCGCCGCCCTCGAAGGTGATCTCGATGGTCTCGGGGGCGTCCGGAGCATCCTTGGGGGAAACCGTCAGGGTAAAGATGTCGTCCGGCGGGCCGGCCCAGGGATCCTCCAGGATGCCGCCCTCGTAGCTGATATGCAGCAGGTTGCCGTCCGTGCTGTATGGTTTGGCATGGGTGGTGGGCACCTGGATGCCGTGTTTTTCGGCAAAGGCCATCAGCGCGGTCCGCGAGTTCAGGTCCCATTCGCGCCAGGGCGCCACAATTTTAATGTCCGGGTCGATGGCATAGTACCCCAGTTCAAAGCGGACCTGGTCGTTTCCCTTGCCGGTGGCGCCGTGACTGACCGCATCGGCCCCTTCCAGGGCGGCGATCTCCATCTGGCGCTTGGCGATCAGCGGCCGGGCAATGGAGGTCCCCATCAGGTACTGGCCCTCGTAGATCACGTTGGCCCGAAATGCGGGGAACACGTAATCCCTGACGAAGGTCTCCTTGAGGTCATCCACGTAAGCCTTGACCGCGCCGGTCTTCATGGCGTTGGTCTCCACATTGTTCAGGGAATCGGTCTGCCCGATGTCGGCGGAAAACGTCACCACCTCGCAGTCGTAGGTTTCGATGAGCCATCTCAGGATCACCGATGTATCCAGACCCCCCGAATAGGCCAGCACCACTTTATTGATCTTCTCAGCCACGATTGTTCTCCTTGTCTTATTTTTTTGATCATTCTCAATTATTGACGAATTCGTAAAAAGTCACATTTCAGACAGTTTCGTAAAAAGTTCGAGATCAAGGCTTGCGAATCCCGAGGAATGAGGCGTACTTATGGTACGCCGCAGTGACGAGGGATGAAGCGTAACGCAGATATCGGACTTTTTACGGAACTGTCAATTATTGCGCCAGCACTTCATCCAGGCACTGGATCAGCAGGTCGATTTCATTTTTCTCGACGATCAGGGGCGGCACGAAACGCAGCGTGTCCCCCTGCACACAGTTGACCAGAAACCCTTTTTGCATGCAGACCGGCACCAGGTCATCGGCCGGGCCATCCAGCTGGAGGCCCAGCATCAATCCCCTGCCCCGCACCTCCGTGATCCGGCTGTGCCGCTGCTTGAGCTGGTTGAGGGCGGCCCAGAAATAGTCCCCGGTTTCCCGGGACCGTTCGACGACCTTTTCCTCGACAAGGATCTTCAGGGTTTCCAGGGCCGCTGCCGTTACCAGGGGGGTGCCTCCGAAAGTGGACGCGTGCGCGCCGAATCCGAAGGCCGCCGCCACCCGTTCCGTGGCCAGCATGGCGCCGATGGGAAGCCCGTTGGCCAGGGCTTTGGCCAGGGTCATGATGTCCGGTGTGACCCCGTCATGCTCGTGGGCGAAAAGGGTGCCGGTACGGCCCATGCCCGTCTGGATCTCGTCCAGGATCATCAGCACCTCCCGCCGGTCGCACAGCTCTCTGACCTGCTGAAGAAATTGAGGATCCGGGCACCGGATGCCCCCCTCTCCCTGAATGGGCTCGAGCATCACGGCGCAGGTGCGGTCGTCGATGGCCGCGGCCAGGGCGTCGATGTCGTTGAAGGGCACGAATGAAAACCCCCCCAGCACGGGGTCGAAGCCCTTCTTGATCTTGTCCTGACCGGTGGCCGACAAGGTGGCCATGGTGCGCCCGTGAAAGGAATTTTCCATGGAAACGATGCGCGTGCGTTCCGGCTTGCCACGGTCGTTGAAATATTTGCGGGCCAGCTTGATGGCGGCCTCGTTGGCCTCGGCGCCGGAGTTGCCGAAAAAGACACGGTCGGCAAAGCTGTGTTCCACCAGCAGCCGGGCCAGTTCGGTCTGGGGAATGGTGTAGTACAGGTTGGACACGTGCACCAGCTGGCTGGCCTGCCGGGCCACCGCATCGGCAATGCGCGGGTGGGCATGCCCCAGGCAGCACACGGCGATGCCGGCGACGAAATCCGTGTAGCGGCGCCCCCGGGTGTCCCAGACCGTGCATCCCCGGCCCCGTTCGAGAACGATGGGAAACCGTTTGTAGGTCGCAGCAATCACCTGGTCCGCCGTGTGCATAATCGTCTCTGTCATTTATCTTCTCCGAAAAAAGGCCTGAGTTCTGAGTTCTGAGTTCTGAGTTCTGAGTTCTGAGTTCTGAGTTCTGAGTTCTGAGTTCTGAGTTCTGAGTTCTGAGTTCTGAGTTCTGAGTTCTGAGTTAGGGTCGATACACGTTGAGCCGCCTTGAATCAACCCTGAAATCTTCCACCGTTGGCCTGAAACGCTACTCTATTACCTCCGTGCCGATCCCCCGATCGGTGAACAATTCCAGCAAAATGGCGTGGCGGCGCCGGCCGTTGAGGATGGGCACCTTTTTCACGCCGTTTTTTATGGCGTGCAGGGCATATTCGATCTTCGGAATCATGCCGCCGCTGATGCTGCCGTCGTCGATCATGCGGCCGATGGTGGCCGCATCGATGGAAGAAATCAGCTGGTCGTGTGCATCCACCACGCCGTCCACATCGGTCAGCAGCATCAACCGGCCGGCGGACAGGGCCACGGCAATGTGACTGGCCACCAGATCGGCATTGATATTATAGGTTTCCCCTGCCGCACCGGCGCCGACCGGAGCGATGATGGGAATAAACCCCTGCTGGGACAGGGTATGGATGATGCCGGGGTCGATCCGGGTCACCTCCCCCACCATGCCCGGGTCGATGATTTCCGGAGGACTGTCCGCATCGGCCTGATGGACGATGCGCATCTTCCTGGCTTCGATCAGCCCGCCGTCCTTTCCGCTGAGCCCCACCGCCTTGCCCCCCTGCTGGTTGATCTGGGCAACGATCCCCTTGTTCACCTTGCCGCCCAGCACCATCTCGACCACATCCATGGTGGGACCGTCGGTGAGTCGCATGCCGCGCACGAACTGGGGGCGGATGCCCATCTGGTCCAGAACCCGGTTGATCTGGGGGCCGCCGCCGTGCACCACCACCGGGTTGAGGCCGATAAACTTGAGCAGGGTGATATCGCGGGCGAAATCGGTTTTCAACTGATCGTCCACCATGGCGTGGCCGCCGTACTTCACCACCACGGTCATTCCGGAAAACCTGCGGATGTAGGGCAAGGCCTCGATGAGGATATCGGCGACGGTCGAATTGGCCGGCATGGGGTCAGAAGTCATGATTGTTCCTAAACTAACTTTGAATGTTGAATTATTAATTTTTAACCGATGACGCCATCCTCTTAAGGGGGTCCATCAACAATTAATCATTCAACATTCAAGATTCATAATTAATCTTCAGAGGATATACCGGCTCAGGTCCTCATCGTCCTTGATCGCCTTGAGTTTGTCCGCCACATAGGCCGCATCAACGGTCAGGCGGGCATCCTGCACATCGGGGGCTTCAAAGAGGATATCTTCCAGCAGCCGCTCCATGAGGGTGTGAAGACGCCGGGCACCGATGTTTTCGGTGCGTACATTCACCTCTTCGGCAATCTCGGCGATCTGCGCCACGGCATCGTCTGAGAAAACCAGTTCGACCCCTTCGGTCTTGAGCAGGGCGATGTACTGAAGCAGCAGGGCGTTTTTCGGCTCGGTCAGAATGCGAAAGAAATCCTTGCGGGTCAGTGCGTCCAGGGTCACCCGGATGGGAAACCGCCCCTGGAGTTCAGGAATCAGGTCAGCGGGCTTGATGGTATGAAAGGCGCCGGAGGCGATAAACAGGATGTGATCGGTCTTCACCGGTCCGTACTTGGTATTCACCGTGGACCCTTCGACAATGGGCAGCAGATCCCGCTGGACCCCTTCCCGGGAGACATCCGGACCGTGCCCCTTGCCGTTGCCGGCGATTTTGTCGATCTCATCCAGAAAAATGATGCCGGCCTGTTCCACCCGGTTAACCGCTTCCTGAATCACCGCTTCCATATCCACAAGGTTCTGGGCCTCTTCCGCTGCCATGGTCGTCATGGCTTCAGGCACCTTGATCTTGCGGCGGCGGGTGTTCTTGGGCATCAGGGGCCCCAGCATGTCTTTGAAATTGATCCCCATCTCCTCCATGCCCACATTGGAGAAGATCTCCACCATGGGCATGCTGCGGTCGGCCACATCCAGGTCGACATAGCGGCTGTCCAGTTTGCCGGCCTGAAGCATCTTGCGCAGTTTCTCCCGTGTCGATGAGGCCGTGTCTGCGCTGGTGGTCACCACTTCCAGGCCGCCTTCGCCGGCAGCGTCCGGCCGATTGTGATCGGCCTTGGGCAACAGAAGATCCAGCATGCGTTCTTCGGCGATTCGCCACGCTTTTTCCTTGACCGCCTCCTGCTGCGCCGACCGGACGGCATTGACGGTCAGTTCCACCAGGTCACGGACCATGGATTCCACGTCCCGGCCCACATATCCCACTTCGGTGAATTTGGACGCCTCCACCTTGGAGAACGGCGAATCGCTGAGCCGGGACAGCCGCCTGGCAATCTCCGTCTTGCCGACCCCGGTGGGGCCGATCAGGATGATATTCTTTGGAGCGATTTCATCTTTCAGCGAATCGGGCACCTGCCGGCGACGCCACCGGTTTCTCAGGGCAATGGCAACCGATCGCTTGGCCGCATGCTGGCCGATGATATATTTATCCAGTTCAGCGACGATATCAGCGGGTTTCAGATCTTTCATGGACTTATAGCTCTTCAATGGTGATGCGATCGTTGGTATACACACACAGGGAGGCGGCAATGGACATCGACACCTCGACAATCCGGCGCACGTCCAGCCGGGTCTGGTCGAAAAGGGCCGTTGCCGCCGCCTGGGCCGCCACGCCTCCCGAACCGATGGCCGCAATGCCGCCGTCCGGCTCGATGACATCGCCGTTTCCCGAAATGAGCAGCATGGCGGTGCCGTCGACGGCAATCATCAAGGCCTCCAGACGACGCAGGTACTTGTCCGCCCGCCAGTCCCGGGCCAGTTCCACGGCCGAGCGGGTCAGGTTCCCATTGTAGCGCTCCAGCTTCTGCTCCAGCTTCTCGGTCAGGGTCAGGGCATCGGCGGTGGCGCCGGCAAACCCCACCAGGATAGTATCTTTGTATATGCGACGCACCTTGCGGGCATTGTGTTTGACCACCGTGTTATTCAAGGTGACCTGGCCGTCTCCGGCCATCACGACGCGATCCTCTCCACGCACCGCCAGGATGGTGGTGCCGTGAAACCGCAAGGGCTGTTCAGGTTGTATCGGGGTCATGGTTGGATCCGTGTCCTTTCTATCTCCTGGGATGCGCCCGGTCGTAGGCCGCCATGAGCCGGTCAATGCTCACGTGGGTATATTTCTGGGTGGTGGACAGGCTCTTGTGGCCCAGCAGCTTCTGAACCGTCCGCAGGTCCGCCCCTGCATCCAGCATGTGCGTGGCGAAACTGTGCCGGATCCCGTGGGGGGATACGGGCACCGACAGGCTGCATTTACGAATCAGGGATTCCAGAATCCGGCCCACGGACCGGGCGGAAAGCCGTCCCTTGTTCTTGTTTAAAAACAGCGGGCCATCCGTCGCCATGCCGATACCGGTCCGGGCAAAGAGGCCATCGCGGTAAACCTGGATGCGATCCAGGGCACCGGCCCCCACCGGAACGATTCGCTCGCGGTTCCCCTTACCCGACACCCGCAGGCATCCGGAAGAAAAATCCACATCAAATACATTGAGGCCGGTCAGCTCGGAAACCCGGATGCCGGCCCCGTACAAGGTTTCGAACAGGGCCCGGTTGCGCAGCCCCAGCACCGTGTCGTCGGTCGCCTGATCCAGCAGGCGAAACATGTCGTCAACCGACAGGTAGGCAGGCATCCGCCGGCTGTGCTTGGGGGTCAGGATGGCAGCCGTGGGATCCTCGTCGGCCAGTCGGTGTTTGACCAGGTGGCGAAAGAAAGATCTCAGGGCCGACAGCTTCCGCGCGATGGTAATTTTCTCGTTCTTGCGGTGCAGGTGGCCCAGGTACCCCCGGATCGTCAGGCTGTCAATATCGGCAACGGCCAGCGGCCGCGTCGCTCTTTTTTCGGACGACCCCGCGCCGCCGGCGGCATAGCCGGCAAACTCGGCCAGGTCGTGTCCATAGGCCCGGATCGTGTGGGTGGAGTAGCCTTTTTCCGAAGCCAGGGCTTGTAAGAAAAGGTCGATCTGTGCCGTCAGCATGGGGCGGGTCATGGGAATGCGATCCGCTGGGCGAGTTCCGGCCATGATTCCACCTGAAGATAATCGTGGGCGTCCTGGTTCCACGGCTGACGGAACACGATGGGGGTGATCCCCGCCGCCTTGAGCAGGTGGCAGGTGTCCAGACGGTCTTCCACGAACCACTTGATATCGTTTTCCAGCAACACATCGGTTTTGGCTTCAAAGGAACCGGTGGCGACGATGCGCGCCCGGTGATGCTGGCCGTCGAGAAGCTGGTTCATCCAGCTCGTGATGGGGCCGGGCTCGGGCCGCGCCGTCACCATCAGGATGCGGCCCGTGGTCTCGGCGATGCGCCTCAGCACCCGGCCGGCACCGGGAACGGGCTTCAGGGTGGCCCGGTATCCGCCGTCGAGAATCCGGGCCACCGCCCCCTCCAGGACCGCCTCGTCCAGATCCAGGCAGTGGTCCAGCCGGTAGCAGGTGATGTCCTCGTACCGCACCGTGTGAACATCGTAGTGATCCCTTAGAATATCCAAAAACAGGTGCATGGTGTCAGCGATGACACCATCAATGTCGAAAGCCAGTGCCGCAGGGTCGATCATGGCGTTTCCTGTTCCTCGCGTGGGGCCATGGGAACCGTTTAAAAATACATTCACCGTCATCGGCAAAAAGGTATTTTTGTAATCCCATTGGACCGGGCATGTCAATACAGATATCAACAAAATAAGGGTCAAAGGGTCATGGGTGGGCCGGCCGGGATCCTCCTTAAGGCCTGACCCGATCCGTCGGATGTCAATCGGACAGTCGACCTTCTGTGGGTATGGGGCTTCCCCGGGAAGGATCGAACCCGGTTCACCACGTCAAAAAGTCCGAATAGCGGGGCCTGACCGTTGTTGAACCGGGCCTTTTGGGGGTCAGTCGCCTTTACCCTTTTCCGCCAGCCGGATAAACGGCCTGAACAGGTCCAGGGGAAGCGGGAAGACGGTGGTCGTGTTGTTCTCGGCGGACATCTCCCGCATGGTCTGCAGGTAGCGCAGCTGGATGGCGGTGGGGTATTGGTCGATGATCCTGGCGGCAGCGGCCAGGCGATCGGCGGCCTGGAATTCGCCCTCCGCGTTGATCACCTTGGCACGCCGCTCCCGCTCGGCCTCGGCCTGCTTGGCCATGGCCCGCTGCATCTCCTGGGGCAGATCGATGTGTTTGAGTTCCACCGTCGCCACCTTGATGCCCCAGGGATCCGTGTGGGTATCGAGGATCTCCTGGAGCTGGGCGTTGATTTTTTCACGGGCCGAGAGGAGCTCGTCCAGCTCAGCCTGACCGCAAACGCTGCGCAGGGTGGTCTGGGCCAGCTGGGATATGGCGTAGATGTATTTTTCCACCTCCACGATGGCCTTGATGGGATCGATGACCCGAAAGTAAATCACGGCATTGACCTTCACCGACACATTGTCACGGGTGATCACGTCCTGGGGATCCACATCCATGGCCACCAGCCGCATGCTCACCTTGACCATCTTGTCCACGATGGGAATGAGGATGATCAGCCCCGGCCCCTTGGCCTGGATCACCCGGCCAAGACGGAAAATGACCCCCCTTTCGTATTCATTGAGGATTCGAAGCGCTGCGGACAGGAACAGAACAACCAGTACGATGGCTCCGATATATGGCAGCATGGCGTCCTCCTTGAGGTCTCTTGGCCCGAATGGGCGAATAAAGGCAACGAGGTCTGGTATGCAACCCCGTATCGTCCAATGTTCATCAGGAACCGCCGCGTCATCACGGTTCGGCCACCGGGGCCTCCGGCTCCACGTCCAGGGTCAGGCCGTCCACGGCCGTCACCCGGACCCGCTGGCCAACCCCAACCGGCCGTGCACACCGGGCCAGCCACAATTCACCGTGAACCAGTATCCGGCCGGTAGGCGTCAGCGGTGTCTTGACCACACCGGCTTCTCCGATCAACCCCGAACCGCCCGTCATGGGCCGCCGGGTTCGGGACCGGAAAACCAGCCCGGCCACCACCGCGAAAAAGCCCCCCACCAGGCAGATGGTGGGAACGATCACGGTCCACGAGATCCCGATCCGGCCGTCCACCCGATCGAACAGCATCACCGATCCCAGCAGCAGGCTGATGATTCCGGCCACACTGAGCAGGCCGAAGCTGGCGATTTTCATTTCCAGAATGAAAAAAATGATTGCCAGCACGATCAACAGCACGCCGGCGATGTTTACCGGCAAGGTCTGAAATGAATAAAAGGCAAGGACGAGAGCGATACTGCCGATGACCCCCGGCAGGATGACACCCGGGTGGGAGAGTTCGAAATAGAGGCCGGCCAGGCCGATCATCATCAGAATATAGGCGATGTTGGGATCGCTGAGGGCCTTCAGGATCCGGGTTCGCATGGATTCAGCAATCCAGACCCGATTGTCCGGGTCAATGTCGACACGCCCCTTGTCCGCGATCTCACGCCCCTGGACCTGGTCGATGAGGTCATCCAGATCCCGGGCCACCAGGTCGACGATCTTTTTCTCGAGGGCTTCGGTTTCCGTCACCGACACGCTTTCACGCACCGCCTCCTCGGCCCACTCAACGTTGCGTCCCCGTTTTTCAGCGATGCTTTTCACGAAGGCCACCATATCGTTGGTGACCTTCTCGGCCATGGTTTCCCCCAGGTCCTTCCCGCCGGCGTTGACCGGGTGCGCGGCACCGATGTGGGTTCCCGGCGCCATGGCGGCCACATCGGCGGCCATGGTAATCATCACGCCGGCGGATGCCGCCCTGGCACCGGACGGCGACACGTAGACCACCACCGGAATCCGGCTGTCATAAATGGCCATGACCATCTTGCGCATGGATTCGGCCAGCCCGCCGGGGGTGTCCAGCATCACGATGAGGCAGCCGGCGCTTTCCGCGTTGGCCCGGCGAATGGCCGACCCCAGAAAATCGGCATTGCCGGGGCTGACGGCGCCGGTCAGCCGGACCAGATAGACGGGCAGCGGCCCCGCATGGGCCGCACCGGCGGCCGGCAGGGACGATACCGCGACGAGCAGAATAACGATGATGGCTCGGTATAGCATGACACCCCTTTTACAGCAGGTAAGGATTGGGGATGAAATCCATTGCCCTGATTACGCCGGGCTTGTGTTCGCCTTGGAGGCGAAGGAACAAGCAATTTGGGGTAAAGGGTAAAATTCACGACCCAAAGGAGCAGCCAGGGGATATTACCCCAGCATTTTCATGATCTGCTGCACATCGCTCCACACATCCCGTTTCTTTTCCGGGTTGCGAAGCAGATAAGCCGGATGGAACGTCGGCATAACCGGGACACCCAGGGCCTCATGAAAATGTCCCCTGAGTCGGGAAATCGGCGTGTCGACCTCCAGCAGGGTCTGGGCGGCCACTTTCCCCAGCGCACAGACGACCCGGGGCCGGATGGCGGCAAGCTGGCGCTTGAGAAACGGGAGGCACCGGCTGATCTCATCGGGTTGGGGGTTACGGTTGCCGGGAGGACGGCATTTGACGATGTTGCCGATGTAAACCTCCTCCCTGGAAAGCTTCATGGCTGCGATGATTTTGGTCAACAGCTGGCCGGCCGCCCCCACAAAGGGGTGACCGGACTGATCCTCCTCGAATCCGGGTCCTTCGCCCACGAATACCAGCCGGGCGCCGGGGTTTCCCTCACCGAACACGATATGGGTTCTTGAACGGCACAGCGGGCACCGGGTACAGTCCCCCAGATCGGCGCGAATGGTTTCCAGCGTTTCCTGCCCGGCCGGACCCGCGGACAAGGGCACCCCCAGGTGCGCCAGGGTCTCCAGACCCTGTGGTGAACAATCAAAACCGGTGCACCCGTTTGCCTTGAGATGAGCCAGGCTGGTCCGGAGGTGCCGGATCATGTCGACCAGTGGCGTTTTATCGGTCATCGGACGCTGACGCCTTTGCGTCCCATCAGGTCAACCACCTGATCCAGGATCAGGTGAGCCACGGCATCCTTGTCCATGACATCCAGGACCGTTTTGCGGCCATCTTCAAAAAACAGGGTCATGCGGTTGGTGTCGGCGGCAAACCCGGAATCCGGCGGTCCGATGAGGTTGGCGGCGATCAGGTCCAGACGCTTTTCCTCGAGTTTCCTGCGGGCATAGGTGTCCATGTCCCGTGTCTCAGCGGCAAATCCCACCACCACCTGACCGTCTCTTTTTCGGCGGCCGATCGTTTTGAGTATGTCCGTGGTGCGTTCCAGGGCAAGCTGGATTTCACCCTCACCTTTTTTTATTTTGTGGGTTTCGGTGTTGACGGGCCGGTAGTCTGAAACGGCTGCGACTTTGACGATCACGTGGGCTTTTTCCATGCGCGAAAAGACGGCCCCGGCCATCTCATCCACCGTCACCACAGGGACCACCTCGACGTTCAGCGGTGGTGCCAGGCACACCGGCCCGGTGACCAGCGTCACATGGGCACCGCGATGTTCGGCGGCCCGGGCAATGGCATAGCCCATCTTCCCCGACGACGGGTTGCTGATGAAGCGCACCGGATCGATGGCCTCACGGGTGGGACCGGCGGTGACCAGCAGGTTCTTCCCGGCCAGGTCGTCCGGGGAAAGGAAACGGATCAGCCGGTCCACGATTTCGGGCGGCTCCGGCAGCCGGCCAGGTCCGGTCGTGCCGCAGGCCAGCGCCCCTTCACCGGGCGAGAGGATATGGTTTCCGTCCGATTCAAGCTGCTTGAGGTTTCGCCGGTGGGCGGGGTGTTCGAACATGTTCGAGTTCATGGAAGGACAGATCATTACCGGACAGGTGACGGCCAGCATGAAGGTGCTCAGGGCATCGTCGGCGATACCGTGGGCCAGTTTGGCCACCATGTTGGCCGTGGCCGGCGCAATCACCACGGCCTGGGCCGCTTCGGCCCAGGCGATATGGCGAATGGGGGCGTCATCCGTTTCATCGAAAAGGTCGACACACACCTGGTTTTCGGACAGGACCGAGAAAGTCATGGGTGTCACGAATCGGGCGGCACTCCGGGTCATGATCACCCGCACCCGCGCCCCCAGCTTTACCAGCCGCCGGAGAAGGTCGACGCTTTTGTATGCGGCGATGCCGCCGCATACTCCCAGAACAATATTTTTATCGTGAAGAATGGTTTTTTTCATAGCGATGGGCGCCATTCGTCATCCGGCCTGTTTAAAAAGGCTGGGGGCCGCCCCCTGGACCGTGGGTGAAACCCAGATTTCCAGGTAGGTGTTCAGCCTTTTTTCGGTAATGTTGATCACACACCAGCGGCTTTCCTTTTTGAACAGCATGATGTTGCGGAAAGACTTGAAGGCACTGACCAGGCTCCAGTTGTCATTGGCCATGTTGTTCTCGAAAAAGGTGATCAGGGAGTGGCCGTCCACGCGGCCTTTCATGGACAACACGCCGGCGGACAGTCCCGGCGTACGAAATACGAAGGAGGCGTTTTTATCAACCTTCATCTCCCGCGGCACCAGCACGTCTCCGAAATCATAGTAGAGGGGGTCGTTCTTATCGGCACCGGAAACGGCATCCAGATCGGCTGATTCCCCTTTTGTGGAAGCGCAACCGGACACGATCACCGGCAGCATGCAGGTCAAGACAACGATCCACGCCCATTTCCGTTTCAGGTTCCACCATTCACGCATTTTCGCTCCTTGACAAGCCTGTTTACCGGCCAGAACCGTTTAACGGTCTGCGCCGGTGGTTGAAATACAAATCTGTTGAAGACGCCGAAGCGCCTTTTGCCTGAGAATCAGCCGCACCCACTGTTCGACCAGACCGGTGAGGTCACGCCATTGCCCGTCTGCCTCCGGCAGCATGGATGAAACCGCATCCAGGGCCTGCCTGAGATCCGTCCGGTCGGGGGTCTGGTCGAGCAGATAACGATAGATCCGGGCCGCCTCTTCATACCGGCCCTGATCGGCATAAACACGGGCCATTGTCATCGTGTAGAAGGTCTTGTCCCCATCCATGTCCATTGGCTGTCCTTTATCTCAGAGGCCCGGGGCATTGGGGCCGCGGGAAAATGAAACCTCCCGGGGGGGCGGCCGAGAGGGGGCGGATTATTTTTTCCGCGGGCCCAGGATGACGATGTCATCCTTGCCGACCATCCCCAATTCGTTGCGGGCCACGCTTTCGATGTAGACCGGATCGTTCTTCAGACGACCGATGGTTCGGTAAAGGCTGACGTTCTCGCCGGCCACGGTTTCGTTTTGCCGGGCCATGAACTGCTCCTTTTCACGCAGCCGCGACAATTCCACCAACCCCTTGTCGCCGAAAACGATCACCAGCAGCAGATGAAACATCCCCACCACCGCGCCGGCAAACAAAATTTTCTGGCGAAGGTTCATGATCGCTTCCAACTCCTTTTTAATACCCCCCGCACGATCTGCCATTCCGGCATTCTCATCATCCGTGCCGCCGCAAAAAAAACGACGCTGCCACCGACGACCCCCGCACTGATTCCCGCCAGCAGCCGCAGCCACCCCGCCCCGTTTTCAAAGGGAATCAGAATGTGGCATATCATCATCACGCCCAGCGCCATGATGCCCGATGCAACCAGCGTTTTCAGGCAGGTGAAAAAAATGAGCCGCCACCGGATCACCCCCAGCTTTTTTCTAAGCACAACGACCAGAAGCACCAAGTTTACCATGGAGGCCAGCGAGGTTGCCAGGGCCAGCCCGCAATGCTTCATGGGGCCCATGAGCGCCATGCCGAAAAGAATGTTGGCGGCGATGGCGATAGTGGCGCATTTGACCGGTGTCCGGGTGTCCTGCAGGGCGTAGAATGTCGACACCACAATACGAACGGCAGAAAACGCCCATAGTCCTAGAGCATAATATAAAAGCGCATCGGAGGTCAATCGCGTGGTCAGGGCGTCAAAGGCGCCCCGTTTGAACAACAGGGCGACGATGGGGTCACGCAAGACGACCAGCCCCACCATGGCCGGAATGGTGATGAACAGCACCAGGCTCATGGCATGTCCGAAGGTGTCTCCCATGCCCACGTGGTCGCCATTCACGGCCTGTCGCGAAAGGCTGGGCAAAACGGCCGTCGCGGCCGCCTGGGCGAAGATACCCAGTGGGAATTGGACCAGGCGGTCGGCATAGTACAGGTAGGAAACACTGCCCTCGGGAAGCAGGGAGGCCAACAGGGTTCCCACCAGGATATTGATCTGGTAGACCGCCGCACCGAAAATGGTGGGCAGCATGAGTATACCGACCTTCTTCATCCCCGGGTGCCATATGCCGGATGGTTTCCAGAACCGCACCCCATGCTTCACCAGGAAAGGTATCTGCAGGGCCAGCTGCATGACCCCGCCCACCAGCACGCCGCCGGCCAGTCCCACGACGCGAACCGTCTGCGAATCGGAAAACCGGGAAACGGCGAACACCGCGCCGATCATGGCAAGGTTCAGCAGCACCGGTGCGACGGCCGGCGCCGCAAAGTGCCCCATCACGTTAAGGATGCCCATGCACAGCGCCACCAGACCGATGAGGATCACGTAGGGGAACATGATGCGGGTCAGGATCACCGTCAGCGCCATCTTTTCAGGCGTGTGGGCGAACCCGGGCGCAACCAGCTGGATGATTGCCGGTGCGACCACCACCCCGACCACCGCCACGACCGACAGGCAGACCAGCAGCAATTTCAGCGCACTCACCGCCAGACGCAGGCCGTCGTCGCGATCCCCGCTGGCCATGGCCTCCGTAAACACGGGCACGAAGGCGATACTCAGCGACCCCTCACCGAACAGCCGGCGCAGCAGATTGGGAATCCGAAACGCGGCGATAAAGGCATCCGCCGCCATTCCGGCACCAAAAAAAGAAGCCAGTACCATATCCCGCACGTAGCCGAAAATCCGGCTGAGCAGCGTTGCCGCTCCGACGACGCCGGCGGCACGGGTGACCTTTCGATTTTCACTGGTTGTCTGGCGATCGGCGTTGGACTTCATGTGGCACCGGCCTTACCTTGAAGGCACAAAAACCCTTGACTTGCCCGAATTTTTTGGCTATCAGGAAGTTTTGTATTTTTCCTATTAATTTCCGAAAGGAGTAACAAAAGGTGGCAAACCATAAATCAGCATTGAAGCGCGCCGGCCAGAACGAACGTCGGCGCCTGCGGAACAAAGCGGTACAGACCCGGGTGAAAAACGTTGTCAAGGATGTGCGCCTCGCCGTGACGGAAGATGCGGGAAATGCCGGCGAACGGCTCAACGCTGCAAAATCCGTCATCGATAACGCGGCCAAAAAAGGCGTGCTTCACAAAAAGACCGCTTCCCGCAAAATTTCCCGTCTTGCCAGACAGGTCAACGCCCAGCAGGCATAACACGTCCCGGTATCCGCATTCCAGAGGAAGCGGTCGTGGACGCCTGCGATGATTTTCCTCGACCGCGGCCAAGTCGCTCCCGATCATCAGAAGTCATCCGTCAGCCGGTTGAATGCAGATTCAGCCAGGCGACTGGAAAGCACGGCAATGGCATCAGACTTGTTCTGATCCGTTGCCGTTTTGTTTCCGTCCACGACATCATACGCCTGACGCTCGATAATATCCCCCGAGGACCAGAGAACCCGGCCATCCGGGGATTCCAGACGCAATGCAAGCGTACCGGTCACCCGTCGCGTCACCGCTGTCGAAACGCTGGTACGGGAAACATTTTGCACGGAAAGACGGACAATGGTCCCGGTCAGAATTCCGTCGGCCGAAGACCGGTCCGGGGCGATGCTCTCCTTGCGACTCCGGGTGAATTCATAAATCAGGTCGTTGGTGAAAAGGGTCTCCACACCGGTTTCAGACGATCGGTTCTCCATAACAGTGATGAACACCCGATTCACACCGGCGGGCAAACTGCCGCCGCCGGCAAAGTGGTAGCCGCATGCGGTCAGCAACAGCAGAACCGTCAAAATCGATACCAATGTCCACTTGTTATTCATTCGCATTCCATCAGTGGATAGCGTCAAGTGTTTAAGTTGATGCATGCTATCGCATTCCCATTAAGATAACCTATGCCACCAAGCGATCCAACAGTCGTTTAACGCGCCGGTTCAATTCGATTTAAATCAAATCGGTCCCATTCCTTAACTTAAGGCGCAACCCTTCGTTAAATGACAATATTAACCAGTTTGTTCTTGACCACAACAACCTTTTTAACCGGCTTGTCCTGGATAAAACGGACGATTTTTTCGTCGGCCCGTGCCGCTCGCTCGAGCGTCCCGTCGTCGGCATCGCGGGCGGCGGAAAAACGGCTGCGCAGTTTTCCGTTCACCTGGACCACCACGACGACCTCGTCTTTCACCGTAGCCGCATCGTCGAAGGTCGGCCAGGAACTCAGCAGAACGCTCCTGCGGTGGCCCAGGGATTCCCACAGTTCTTCGCAAAAATGGGGAACGATGGGAGACAGGAGCAGCACGGTCGTCTCCAGGGCCAGCCGGAGGGTCCGGCAGCCGTCGCCCGCCGCATCGGATTCGTCGATGGCCTGCATGGCGTTGACCAGCTCCATCACCGCGCTGATGACCGTGTTGAAATGAAAGCGCTCCTCGATGTCCTGGGTGACCCGCTTGATGGTTTCATGGGTTTTGCGGTGCAACTCTTTCAGGGCCGGACTGGAGGGATGGGGATCCCTGTCAGCGGGCAGCGGTTCAGACAGCAGCGGCAGCCAGCGGTCGGCCAGCCGCCAGACCCGCTGTAAGAATCGGTAGCTGCCCTCCACGCCCTGGGCACTCCACTCCAGGTCCCGTTCCGGCGGTGCGGCGAAAAGACAAAAAAGCCGTGTGGTGTCGGCACCGTACTGGTCGAGCAGCACGTTGGGGTCGATGACGTTCCTTTTCGACTTGGACATCTTTTCCACCCGCCCGACAGTCACCGGCTTGCCGCATTGCAGGCAGGTTCGCCGGGCATCGTCGGTGTCGACCACCTGCTCGGGAAAGAGAAAACCGTGCTCCGGACAGGCCGTGGTTTCCTTGCACACCATGCCCTGGGTCAGCAGTCGGGTGAAGGGTTCCTTGAAGGCGACCAGCCCCAGCGATGCGAGCACCCGCGTGAAGTAGCGCGAATAAAGCAGGTGCAGGATGGCATGCTCCACCCCGCCGATGTACTGGTCCACCGGCATCCAGTAGTCGACCGCATCCTTGTCGAACATATCGGTTTCGCACCGGGGGCTGCAGTAGCGCTCGAAGTACCAGGAGGACTCCACGAAGGTGTCCATGGTGTCGGTTTCACGCCGGGCATCATCGCGCCCGCACCGGGGGCAACGGGTGCGGACAAATTCATCCAGGGCGGGCAAGGGCGACCGGCCGCCCTCCAGCAGGTCGGCGTTTTCGGGCAGAACGATGGGCAGGTCGGCTTCGGGCACGGGCACAATCCCGCAGCTGTCGCAGTGGATCATGGGGATGGGCGCGCCCCAGTATCGCTGCCGGGAGATGCCCCAATCCCTCAGGCGGAAACTGATCGTCTTCTTGCCGATGCCGTTTTTCTCCATGAGCACGGCGATGGCCTCCATGGCCTTCCGGTTGCCCATACCGTCGAAATCACCGGAGTTGACCATGGTGCCCTCGCCGGAATAAGCGGCATCCATTGTATTTCCGTCCAGTTTTTCATCCGGCGGGCTGACCACCACCACAATGGGCAGCTTGTATTTTCTGGCAAAATCAAAATCCCGCTGGTCATGCGCCGGAACGGACATGACGGCACCGGTGCCATACTCCATGAGGGCAAAGTTGGCCGTGTAGATGGGCATGCGCACCCCATTCATGGGATTGATGCAATACGCACCCGTAAACACCCCTTCTTTTTCATAATTCTCGATGGCCTTGCTGGAGCGTTCCTGGAGGGCGATGCGCTCGACGAACGCCGCCACCGCCTCCGCCTGGTCCGTGTCTGCCGCCAGTTGGGGAACCAGCGGGTGTTCGGGCGCCAGGCACATGAAGGTCGCCCCGAAAACGGTGTCCTGCCGGGTGGTGAACACACTGATGGTCGAATCGCTGCCTTCCACGGGAAACCGGATCTCCGCGCCGAAGCTTTTGCCGATCCAGTTTCGCTGCATGGTGGTCACCTTGTCCGGCCAGCCGGGAAGCATGTCGCAGTGCACCAGCAGGTCTTCGGCAAAGTCGGTAATCTTGAAGAACCACTGCCACAACTTCTTCTGGCGGACCGGATTGCCGCAGCGCCAGCACATGCCCGCTTCCACCTGCTCGTTGGCCAGCACGGTCTGACAGGGTTCGCACCAGTTCACATAGGACTCCTTGCGATAGGCCATCCCCTTTTCCACCATCTTGAGGAACAGCCATTGCTCCCAGCGGTAATATTCGGGCCGGCAGGTGGCCAGCTCCCGGTTCCAGTCGTATGAGAACCCCAGCCGTTTGAGCTGTGCCCGCATGGCGTCGATATTTTCATAGGTCCATTTGGCGGGATGGGTATGGTTGGCGATGGCCGCGTTTTCCGCCGGCATGCCGAAGGCATCCCATCCCATGGGGTGCAGGACATTGAATCCGCGCATCCGTTTGTAACGCGCCACGACGTCCCCGATGGTATAATTTCTCACATGTCCCATATGGATCTTGCCGGACGGATAGGGAAACATTTCCAGCAGGTAGTATTTTTTCTGATCCGGCACCTCGGTGACATTGAACAGCCTGTCGTCCTGCCACCGTTTCTGCCACTTGGTTTCGATTGTCTGGGGATGATACCGTGAGTCCATGAATCTTCCTATCTTCTTGCGAACATTGTTGATTTGGTTTTTTATCGAGTGCTCTCTCATGCCATAAAGCCCGGTAAAGATCAAGAAGGGATAGGCGGACCGCATGAACGTTGAAAGTTATTGGGCATGGGGCCGCGAATCCCGGCCACCCGAAAAACGGTACCATCCCGCTGGGCCCGATCCCCCGGCCCTTTGCCCATCCTTTTTTGGGCCGGCGCCTAAAATTCCGTTGACTTGCCTGTAACAATTCTTTATTTATACGAATTTAATATCAACACCACAACAACAGGGATACAACCGTCAACGAATGACCAGCAAAATTCTCATCAATGCAGTGGACCCGGAAGAGGTCCGTCTCGCCATTGTCAAAGACAGCCGCCTGGAAGAATTTCACATAGAAAGCGCCGCCAGGGAAATCCTTCACAGCAGCATCTACAAAGGAGTGATCACCCGCATTGAACCCAGCCTTCAGGCGGTGTTCGTGGACGTGGGCGTCGAGCGTCACGGCTTCCTTCAGAAACAGGAGATCCACAGCGACTACTTCCAGGGCCCGCCGGCCAACGGCAAAACCATCCAGAATCTCGTCAAACGCGGACAGGAACTGATGGTTCAGGTGACCAAAGACCCCATCATGAAAAAGGGGGCCATGCTCACCACATTCATATCCCTGCCCGGCCGCTATGCGGTCCTGATGCCGGGAAGCGACAGCCGTGGCATCTCCCGCAAAATAGACGATGAGACCGAACGCAAGCGCCTCAAGGAGATCGTTGAGAAGCTGAATCTGCCCGAGGGATTCGGCATCATTATCCGTACCGCCGGCCAGGGATGCACCAAGACCATGCTGACCAAGGATGTTCAATATCTGCTGCGCCTGTGGAAAAACATCACCGCGCGGGCCGTCAAGGCGCCCGCACCATCGGCCCTGTACAAGGATCGGAACCTGGCCGTCCGTTCCATCCGCGATCATTTCACGCCGGACATCAAGGAAATTCTCATCGATGATGAAGCGGTTCACCAGGAGGTGAAAAACTTCGTTCAAATCATTGCCCCCAAACAGACCAACATCGTCAAGCTGCACAAATCGGACAAGCCCATTTTTACCCGGTTCCAGCTGGAAGACCAGATCGCCACCATTTTCAACAACCGGGTGACACTGAAGTCAGGCGGATCGGTCGTGCTGGAACGCACCGAGGCACTGGTGGCCATCGACGTCAACTCCGGCAAGGGCACCCAGAAAAAAAACGTCGAAGAGACCGCTTTGATGACCAATCTGGAAGCGGCGCCGGAAATCGCCCGTCAACTCAGGATCCGTGATCTGGGCGGGCTTATCGTGGTGGATTTCATCGATATGCGCGAGCAAAAGCACCGCAACCAGGTGGAAAAAGCCCTTCGCGCCGGCATGAAACAGGACCGGGCCCGGGTAAAAATCGGCAAGATTTCCAAGTTCGGCCTGCTGGAACTCTCCCGCCAGCGCCTGCGGCCATCCATAGATTTCAGCAGCATGGAAACCTGTTCACGCTGCGGCGGCAAAGGCCAGGTGCCGTCCGCGGAATCACTGGGCCTGAGTTTTCTGAGGAAGCTGAAGCTGGACACCCTTAAAGCGGATGTCCGGCACGTTGCCGCCCAATTGCCGGCACCGGTGGCGTCTTATCTGCTCAACCGAAAACGCAAGGAACTGAGCGACCTGGAGGACAAACGGGCAATCGGCATCACCATCACCTCCCGTGTGGATTTGATTCCCGGCCAGATGGAGGTCGTCTACGACAAAAAGATCAAAGCCGTGGAAAATTCATCTGCATAGGCTGTTCCCGCCATTTTTCCGGCCACGGTTGATCGCCGTCCGCAAGAACCAATTGACGAGGCGGGCGATTTGCAGTATACCAGCGCCACTTTGACAGTTGCCAAACAGGTGTGGTGTCAGTGGACCTTTTCTATTCGGAAGTGCGGCCCACACTTGAACATTTTGACAGGAGGAGTTGACACCGATGAATATCGCTTATGCAATGGGACAGGGTGGGGCTGCTGCCCCTGGTGGTTCAGGAGGATTTGCATCATTTATTCCGCTGATTCTCATGTTCGTTATTTTTTATTTTCTGCTGATCCGTCCCCAGCAGAAAAAAACCAAAGAACACCGGCAGATGATCGACAACCTGAAAACCGGAGACCGCATCGTCACCAGCGGCGGCCTTCACGGGCGGATCACCGGCGTGTCGGAAACCGCCCTGACGGTTGAAATTGCCGAAAAAGTGCGGGTCAAAGTGAACCGGGGCAGTGTGTCTGCAATCATGCAGGCCGGCTCCCCCCCGGCCGCGTCTAAAAAAGACAAGAAAGACAAAGCCTAAATTCGAATCGTTTTCTCCTAAAAAGCCCCATTGCCACCGGCTCATCGACCCGTTTCGCCCCCCGGCCCTCCCGGGGGCGGCGACAGGGTGACACGGCGACTGGGGCTTTGGCGTGTAGATCATGAAAGGAACAAAGCGTTGAAGAATCTTTCGTGGAGACTCATCGTGATTGCGGCGGTCATCGTGGCCGCTGTGATTTATGTGATTCCGACATTTCAACCCGGCGTCTGGCCCCATAAAAAGATCAACCTGGGCCTCGATCTCCAGGGGGGCATGCACCTGGTCCTGGAAGTGGACGCGGACAAAGCGGTCGAGAACACCATTGAACGCATGGGCCAGGAGTTGCGCCAGATGCTGAAAAAAGAACGCATCCGCACCCTGGGCGTCGAGCGGGTGGAGACCGTCAAGCTGACGGTAAAAGTGGCGGGGGAAGACGACATCCGGCGTTTCGATGAACTGCTGGATGAAGAATTCCGCGATCTGCGCATCGCCGACCGGACGGTCAGGGAAAATGTTCTGGAGATCGTTCTGGACCTTCCCGATGAAGAAACCGATCACATCCGCAAGCTGGCGGTGGGGCAGGCATTGGAGACCATCCGCAACCGGATTGACCAGTTCGGTGTCAGTGAACCGGACATCCGCATTCAAGGGGAACGACGCATTCTGATCCAGCTGCCGGGCATCAAGGACACCCAGCGGGCCAAGGAACTGATCGGAAAGACCGCCCTGCTGGAATTTAAACTGCTCGACGAAGAACACGACGTGGACGCCGCCCTGAACGGCAACATTCCCGCCAGCAGTGAAATCCTTTACGAAACCAAAGAAGATCCGTCCACCCGCCGCGTCCAGAAGATTCCCTTTCTGGTCAAAAAACGCACCAGCCTGACCGGTGCGTACCTGACCGACGCCCGGGTGCAGATCGACAGCCAGTACAATGAACCCTACGTGTCCATCACCTTCGATAAAAAAGGCGCCCGGCTGTTCGAACGCATCACTGCGGAGAACGTAAAAAAGCGTCTGGCCATCGTCCTGGACGACAATGTCTACTCGGCACCGGTCATCCAGGAAAAGATCGCCGGTGGTGAGGCCCGCATCACCGGCAATTTCACCACCGAAGAAGCCCGTGACCTGGCCATCGTACTGCGTGCCGGTGCCCTGCCGGCGCCGGTCCAGATCCTGGAAGAACGCACCGTGGGTCCCTCCCTGGGTTCCGACTCGATCCGCATGGGACTGCTTTCCATGTGTATGGGCGGCATACTCGTGGTTCTCTTCATGGCGGTCTACTACAAGGGTTCAGGCGTCGTGGCCGATTTTGCCCTGATGCTCAACATCCTGCTCATCGCCGGCGGATTGGCCGGATTCGGTGCGACGCTCACCCTCCCCGGTATCGCCGGCATTATCCTGACCATCGGCATGGCCGTTGACGCCAACGTCTTGATCTTCGAGCGAATACGGGAAGAGATGAACCTGGGAAAAACGCCCAGGGCCGCCGTGGACGCCGGTTACGACAGGGCGACCCTGACCATCCTGGATGCCAATGTCACCACCCTGATCGCCGCCCTGGTGCTGTTTCAGTTCGGCACCGGTCCGGTCAAGGGATTTGCCGTGACGTTGAGTCTCGGGGTGGTGGCCAGTCTGTTCACCGCACTGGTGCTGGCACGCGCCATTTTCGATTATTTCCTGATCAGCCGTAAAGTTCGAACCATCAGCATCTAATCCGGATGCTCCGGTCCGAGCAGGCAACCGCCTTGGCCGGCAACGGAAAACCACCATCAAGGAATGGATTTATGCAGTTTATCAAACCGGGTATCAACATTGACTTTATTGGAAAACGCAAAATCGCCTTCTTTTTTTCGGTAGCGATGATTCTGGCCAGTATCGGTACATTGGTCGGGCACAAGGGCCCCCGTTACGGGATCGACTTTGCCGGCGGCACCCTGGTCCAGGTCAAATTCGAGTCCCCCGTGACCATTGACCGCATCAAATCGGGACTGGAAAACATGAAGCTGGCCGCATCGGCGGTCCAGCAGTTCGGCCAGGCAGAAGACAATGAGTATCTCATTCGCACCGATGCGACCATCTCGGCCATGGATGACCTTTCCGAAACCATCGAACGGCAACTCAAGGCGGCCACCGGTGTAACGGTCGAAATCCGCCGGGTGGAAATGGTCGGCCCCCAGGTGGGCCAGGATCTCAGGGAAAAAGCCCTGTTTGCCATGTTTTACGCCCTGCTCTTCATCACCGTTTACATCTCCGGCCGATTCGAACTGAAATGGGCCAAGAGCGCTATCGTGGCGGGGGCCATCATGGGGGTGGTCTACCTGCTGTCCCTGTTCAACGTTTCCGTTCCCTTTCTGATGCTGGCCGCCCTGATCGCCTCTCTGGTGGTCTTCTGGTTTTTCGAATTCAAATATGCCATGGGCGCCATCGTGGCCCTGATTCATGACGTCACCATCACCGTGGGCATTTTCTCCATTTTCGACAAGGAGTTCACCCTGCCCATCGTGGCGGCGCTGCTGACCATCATCGGCTATTCCCTCAACGACACGATCATCGTCTTTGACCGCATCCGTGAAAACCTGCGCAAATACCACAAAGAGCCCATGACCACGATCGTCAACAAAAGCATCAATGAAACCCTGAGCCGAACCATCCTCACCTCGCTGACGACCCTGGTGGTGGTGGTTGCCCTGTTCGTATTGGGGGGCGGTATTATCCATGATTTTTCATTCGCCCTTCTGGTCGGCATCCTGGTCGGTACCTATTCGTCCGTCTACGTGGCCAGCCCCATCCTGCTGGCCTGGCAGTCCCGGAGAAAATAGATGTCCGGGTTACATCCCTGGTTCGCCCTGAAGCGCGTGCCGGGGGTCGGCAACCTGTTGTTTCGACGGCTGGTGGAACGATTCGGATCACCGGAAGCCGTATTTGATGCAGACGACACGGAACTGCAGGCGGTCAAGGGCGTGACCGCCCGGCTGGTCTCAGCCATGCGACGTCACCGGACCACGGATGCGGTCGATCGGGAACTGGAAGCGGTCCGGCAAAAAGGGTACACCATCGTTACCCTGACGGACCGGCGCTACCCGGCCCTGCTGTGCCAGATCCCGGATCCACCGCCGTTTCTGTATGTGTACGGCGTCCTGCCCGCCACCGGGCTGAACATCGCTGTCGTAGGCTCCCGCAATGCCACTGCATATGGTATTTCCGCCACGCGACAGCTCTGCATGGATCTGGCCGGGCAACAGGTCAATATCGTCAGCGGTATGGCCCGGGGGGTCGACACCGCCGCCCATGCCGGCGCGATCGCCGCCGGGGGGTTCACGGTCTCCGTTTTAGGCACCGGCTTGAATCATATCTATCCCCGGGAAAATGCACAGCTGTTCCACCAAATCGCGGAAAACGGCGCCGTGGTCAGCGAATTTTCACTGGACACCGGTCCCGATGCCCACCATTTTCCTGCCCGCAACCGCATTATCAGCGGTATGTGCCACGGAACCGTCGTGGTGGAAGCCACCAGGCGAAGCGGTTCACTGATCACCGCCCGCCTGGCCGCAGAACAGAACCGGGAGGTCTTTGCCGTCCCCGGAAACATCCACTCGTTTAAAAGTGTGGGAACGCATACCCTGATCAAACAGGGCGCCAAACTGGTGGACCATGCCGGAGACGTCATCGAAGAATTCGAGCATATCCCGATGCCCGGCGGGTCAATGCCGTCCGCTTTGCCACCGGCACTGCCGCCATTGACGGATGAGGAAGCCGTGGTTATCGATAGTCTGGAAGCCGAGCCCGTTCACATCGACGACCTGGCCCGTCGGCTGGCCCTTGCGTCGGGCCGACTCTCCGGTATACTGCTGCAGCTCGAACTCAAAGGTCTGGTGGTCCAGTCCCCGGGGAAGCAGTTTTCGCTGACCCCCGGCATGGATAGGAAATGATCGTGAGGCTGCAAAAGTGCTAACCGCTAATGGATTGAAATTGGAAATTAGAAATTTGGTCATCTCTCCCCAACTTCTAATTTCCAATTTCAACATTTCGCAAACAGGTACCAAAATCTCATTACGTAACGCTAATAAACAACCAAGAGGCACAACGTGACTAAACCCCTGGTGGTCGTGGAATCGCCCACAAAAGTCAGAACCATAAAAAAATATCTTGGCAACGACTACAACGTCGCCGCCACCGTGGGCCACATCAAGGATCTGCCCAGCAAGGACCTGGGCATCGATATCGAAAAAGATTTTACCCCGCACTACCGTGCCATTCCCGGGAAATCGAAGGTGCTGAGCCAGTTGAAGTCGGCCGCCGGCGATACAACGGATGTCTATCTCGCCCCCGACCCGGATCGCGAGGGGGAAGCCATTGCCTGGCATACCGCCGATGTGCTCAAGAAAAAGGGTCGCCATTTTCACCGGGTGCTGTTTCACGAGCTGACCAAAAAGGCGATTATCGAAGCCATGAAAAAGGCCCAGGATCTGGACCGGGACAAGTATGAAGCCCAGCAGGCCCGCCGAATCCTGGACCGGCTGGTGGGGTACCAGATCTCGCCCCTGCTGTGGCGCAAGGTGAAAGGGGGGCTGAGCGCCGGCCGGGTTCAGTCCGTCACCGTGCGGATTATCTGCGACCGGGAGCGGGCCATCCAGGCGTTCACATCGGTGGAGTACTGGTCCATCACTGCCAATCTCAAAGGAGAGACGCCGCCGGCATTTGCAGCCAAGCTGGTACGCAAAAACGGGGAGAAAATCGAGATACCGGACGAAGGTGCCGCCACCCGAATATTGAAGGATCTGGAAACGGCGCCATTTGTGGTCGACAAAATCGCCAAACGAACCACCCGGCGCAACCCCCTGCCCCCCTTCATCACCAGCAAACTGCAGCAGGAGGCGATCCGCAAACTGCGTTTTTCGGCCAAGAAGACCATGATGGTGGCCCAGCAGCTCTATGAAGGCATCGACCTGGGCCCCGGGGAACCCGTCGGCCTGATCACCTACATGCGGACGGACTCCACCCGGATTGCCGATGAAGCGGCCCAGGAGGCACTGAATTGGATTCATGAACGCTTCGGCAACAACTACTCCCTTGGCAAGCCGCGATTTTTCAAAAACAAAAACAAGGCCCAGGACGCCCATGAGGCCATTCGGCCCACGTCGGTCGGCCACACGCCGGACAAGCTCAAGCGCTACCTGTCCAAGGATCAATTGGCCTTGTACACCATGATCTGGCAACGGTTTGTAGCTTCGCAGATGGCCCAGGCCCTGATCGACCAGAAGACGCTCTCCATCACCGCCGGCGACTACACCTTCACCGCCAGCGGATCGTCGGTGAAATTTCCCGGATTTCTGGCCCTGTACCAAAGCGCCGACGACGAGGCGGAAAGCAGTAAAAAAAGCCAGCCGCTGCCGGAACTGGCGGAAAATTCGCCGCTGGAACTGCTGGGCCTGGACCCCAAACAGCACTTCACACAACCGCCGCCGCGATTTTCGGAAGCCTCCCTGGTCAAGGAGCTGGAAGAAAACGGCATCGGCCGGCCCAGCACCTATGCCGCCATCCTCTCCACCATTCGGGACAAGGGCTACGTGGAACTGGTCAAGCGATATTTCAGGCCCACGGAGCTGGGGTTTATTGTCAATGACCTGCTCATCGACAATTTCCCGGAAATCCTGGATGTTGAATTCACCGCCCGGCTGGAAAGCGATCTGGACCGGGTGGAGCAGTCGGAGGTGGAATCGCTGACCATCCTCAACCAGTTTTACGGCCCCTTCAGCAAGAAGCTGGCGGAAGCCGCCGAAAGCATGCTCAGCGTCAAAGGGGTGGGAATGCCCACCGACCTGACCTGCCCCTTGTGCAAAAAAAACCCGCTGCGCATCAAGATGGGCAAAAATGGCCATTTCCTGGCATGCTCGGGGTATCCTGAATGCACCTATTCCAGTGACTACGAGCGGGATGAAAAAGGGGTCATTGCCCCCGTGGCACCGGTTCAAAGTGAAGTGACCGACAAAGTCTGCGACCTGTGCGGCAAACCCATGGTCGTCAAACGGGGACGATATGGCGATTTTCTGGCCTGCACCGGCTACCCGGAATGCAAACACACCCAGTCACTGAACAGCGGGCCAAACGCCAAACCGACCGGCGTCCGCTGCCCTGAAAAAGGATGTGACGGCGAGGTGGTCGAAAAATCCTCCAAGCGGGGGAAGATTTTCTACGGGTGCAACCGTTATCCCAAATGCAGCTTTGCCAGCTGGGATCGACCGGTGGCCATCCCCTGCCCGGTCTGCGGCAATGCTTACATGGTGGAAAAAACAACCAAGCGGGACGGCACCCTGCATGTATGCCCCAACCGCGACTGCCGCCACAAACAGCCGCCGGATGAACCCAAATAGGCGGGCCGGTTGAAGGCTGAAGGCATTTAGTTCAGAACCCGGAAACCAGAAACCAAAGAAACCAGAGAAACCCTATGAGCGCACCCCACGCAAGTACCCCGGAAACCCATTCCCACATCAGTGTCATCTGCACTGAAATGAATCTGGATGCCGCACAGACCACGGCCGTGGCCAAACTTCTGGAAGATGGCGCCACGGTACCTTTCATCGCCCGCTATCGCAAAGAGGCGACCGGCAGCCTGGACGAGGTGGCGGTGGCCGCCATCCGGGACCGCCTGACCCAGTTGCAGGAACTGGACAGCCGGCGCGAAGCCATTCTCAAATCCCTCGACCAGCACGGGCATCTGACCGACGACCTCGAGGCCCGGGTGCTGGCCGCCGAGACCATGACCGGACTCGAGGACATCTACCTGCCCTACCGCCCCAAACGACGGACCAAGGCCACCATTGCCCGTGAAAAAGGGTTGGAACCGCTGGCACTGGCGATCCTGGCCCAGGACGGCGTTGATCCGGCCGCTCTGGCCGCCGGCTACGTCGACCCTGAAAAAGAGGTGGCCGGCGTCGACGAGGCCCTCGCCGGGGCACGGGATATCATTGCCGAAACGATTAACGAGGACCCGCAGGTCCGGTCGCGGGTTCGGGACCTGTTCTTCGAAAAAGCGGTCATCAGCAGCCAGGTGGTGGCCGGCAAGGAAAGCGAAGGCGCCAAGTACAAGGACTACTTCCAATGGGAGGAAGCCGTGTCCAAGGTGCCGTCCCACCGCATTCTGGCCATGCGCCGCGGAGAAAAAGAAGACATCCTCGGCCTGTCCATCGCCCCCCAGGCGGAACTGGCCATCGCCATACTGGAAGATCTTTTTGTCAAGGGAGACGGCCCCGATGCCGATCAGGTGCGCACGGCGGCCCACGATGCCTACAAGCGCCTGCTGTCCCGATCCATGGAGACCGAGGTCCGGGTGGCGCTCAAGGAACGGGCCGATGCCGAGGCCATCCGCGTCTTTGCCGACAACCTGCGCCAACTGCTGCTGGCGTCCCCTCTGGGAGCCAAGCGGGTGATGGGCATCGATCCGGGTTTTCGCACGGGCTGCAAAGTGGTCTGCCTGGACCGCCAGGGCAAACTGCTGCACAACGACACCGTCTACCCCCACGGGTCGGACCGCCAGGCTGAAGCGGCGACCCGGACCATCCAGGAACTGAGCAGGCAATTTGACATCGAGGCCGTGGCCGTGGGCAATGGCACCGCTGGCCGGGAAACGCAGGCCTTCGTCAAAGGGGCCGTCGATGCGCAGACCCTGCCCGTCATCATGGTCAACGAAAGCGGCGCTTCGATTTATTCGGCATCGGAAATCGCCCGGCAGGAATTCCCCGACCATGACCTCACCGTTCGCGGCGCCGTTTCCATCGGCCGCCGGCTGATGGACCCCCTGTCGGAACTGGTCAAAATCGACCCCAAATCCATAGGCGTCGGCCAGTATCAGCACGACGTCGACCCGTTCGCCCTGAAAGGGTCACTGGACGACGTGGTGGGCAGCTGCGTCAATGGCGTGGGGGTGGAGGTCAACCAGGCCAGCGTGCAGTTGCTGACCTATGTGTCCGGCCTGGGTCCCCAGCTGGCCAGAAACATCGTTGCCTACCGGGATGAACATGGCGCCTTCACCGGCCGCGAGATGCTGAGGAAGGTCAAACGGCTGGGCCCCAAAGCCTATGAACAATGCGCCGGTTTTCTGAGAATAAAGGATGGCGAAAATCCGCTGGATGCCAGTGCCGTCCACCCGGAGAGCTACCCGGTGGTCCAGACCATGGCCGACGACCTGGGGTGCAGCGTATCCGACCTGATGAGCGACGCCGGCCTTCGCAAAAAAATCGACCTGGCCCGCTACGTGACCGGGACCATCGGCCTGCCGACCCTGACCGACATCCTCGATGAACTGGCCAAACCCGGCAGGGATCCCCGGGAACCCTTCGAGCTTTTTTCATTTGACGAGAACGTCGCTGCCATCGAGGACCTCGAACCGGGCATGCGGCTTCCCGGCATCATTACCAATGTCACCAATTTCGGCGCCTTCGTGGACATCGGCGTTCATCAGGACGGGTTGGTACACATCAGTGAACTGTGCGACCGCTTCGTAAAAACACCGGCCGACGTGGTTGCCGTCCAGCAGAAAGTCACCGTCACCGTCATGGAGGTCGACCTGCCCCGCAAGCGCATCTCCCTGTCCATGCGCAGCCAGCCGGGCAGTAAACCCCAGCCGAAGGCACAACCCCGACGTCCCCGGAGAACGCATCCGCCCGGCCACCGCAACAAAACCAAAACCGCACCCGGGCCGGCAGCCGCCCGGCCCTTTAACAACCCCTTTGCCGATGCCTTCCGAAAAGCATCGGGACGGTAGAAAGCATCGACAATGATTGCCGTGGTCCAGCGGGTAACCAGCAGCAGCGTCAGCATCGACGGGTCCGTGGCGGGCGCCATCGGTCCCGGCCTCAATGTGCTGTTGGGGGTGGCCGATGGCGATGGGGAAGCCGATGCGGATTACCTGGCCGCCAAGGTGGCCAACCTGCGCATCTTTGAAGACGATCGGGGCAAGATGAACCGCTCGTTGCTGGACACGGGCGGCCAGATGATCGTCATTTCCCAGTTCACCCTGCTGGGAGACTGCCGCAAAGGCAGGCGGCCGTCCTTCGTCCACGCCGCCGAACCGGTACTGGCACAGCGGCTCTACCGGCATTTCATCGACCAGGTGATCAGCCTGGGCGTGGGCGTCCAGACCGGTCGTTTCGGTGCCGAAATGCAGGTCAGCATCGTCAACGACGGACCGGTCACCCTGCTGGTTCACAGTCGGTAACCCGCTGCCTCCCCGGGTCCTCCCTCAGCAAATCCTTACCCATCGTTTAAAGTTTTTTGCCGTTTGTCCGATATCCCAACCAATATCGTTTAGGGAATACGGGAAATCGTCCCGTTTATCGCTACCCTCGAGATGTAAGACAGACGAAACCATGCTCCGGAAAAACGAACCGAAAAAACCGTCCGCCGGGCGCCCCGGAAAGATGATCGCCGTTGGCGGTGCCAAAGGCGGCATTGGGAAAAGCCTGTTCGTGGCCAACCTGGGAGTCCTGCTTTCCCGGCTGGGAAAAAAAACGGTGGTGGTGGACCTGGATCTGGGCAGCGCCAATCTTCACCTTTACCTGGGAGCCTGGGGGCTGACCCACCGGATCGATGATTTTCTGACCCGGAAAGCCGCCACCATCGACGAAATCATGACGCCCACCAAATACGGCCCGTCCCTTATCGGCGGCGGAGGGGGGCGCCTGGGGGCGGCCAACATTCACTTTTCGCGGAAACTGAAGCTGATAAGGGCCTTAAAAACCATCGACGCGGACTATATCATCCTGGACCTGGGGGGCGACACCACTTACAACATCCTCGATTTCTTCCTGGCGGCGGACCAGGGCTTCGTCCTCACCACCTGCGATCCGGCTTCCTACCTGGATGCCTACGGGTTCATCAAGATGTCCCTGCATCGCAAGCTGAGCCGGCTGTTCGGTGCCGAATCCGAGTACCGGAAATTCCGGGATGAAGACGTTGAGCGGTTGATCAAAAATTTTATCTTTTCCGGCACACCCGGCACCGGCGGTCACATGAGCGACCTGGTCGAACGGATTAAACGGGAAAAGCCCTCCCACCAGGGCCTGATCAAGGCGTTGCTGAACGACTTCCGGCCAGGCACGGTCGTCACCATGTTCGAGGCACAGGAGCAGGTTGACGAACTGGTGTCCCGCCTGAGAAAAGTAACCGGACGGATGCTCTCCATCGATTTGAACTATTTCGGAGGCGTGCCTTTCAAACGGCAGATCCAGCGGAGCGCCAGGGACCTGGTTCCCAGCGTTGCAAAAGATCCGGATGGTGCCTTTGCCGGAGTCCTGCGCCGCATCGCACTGAAGATGGAGATGGCCTGAGTGAATCTGAAGATCAGGCATTGGTCATCGAAGGCGAAACGTCGAATCGGGGGTACCGCCCTTTATCTCTGAAAAGGGCGTGCGAGGCGGGCCGGCCGGTCGAGGTTCAACCGTCCATGGTGGACGTTTTCAACATCAATGCCATGGGGCATGGCCGTCTAAAGCTTACTCCGCCTTCCGGTGCCGGCCGTAAATATCCTCGAGGCGGTCGATATCGTCGTCACCGATATAGCCGCCCGTCTGCACCTCGATCAGTTCCAGGGGAATCTTGCCCGGATTTTCCAGCCGGTGGGCGACGCCCGCGGAAATATAGGCGGAGCTGTCCTCTTTGAGCACAAACTGGTCGTCTGCCCGCGTGACCAGGGCAGACCCGCGGACGACGATCCAGTGCTCGGACCGGTTGAAATGTTTCTGGAGCGATAAGGCGCCGCCGGGTTTGACCGTGATCCGATTCACCTGGAAACGGTTGCCTGCCACCAGCTGATCCACCGTGCCCCAGGGACGGTAGCTCCGCTTATGGGTCCGTGTCTCTTCCCGGTTGCCCGACTTGAGCCGGTCCACCAGCCCCTTGACATCCTGGACCCGGTCCCGGGGGGAAATCATGACCGCATCCGAGGTTTCGACAACGATGTGATCTTTCAGCCCGACGGCCGCAAGCAGCCGGCTTTCGGCGTGCAGGTAGGAATCTCCCACGTCCTGCAGCACCACATCCCCCTTGACCACATTGTCCTGTTCGTCTTTTTCGCCCACCTGCCAGAGGGCCTCCCACGATCCCAGGTCATTCCAGCCGGCTGCCATGGGCAGCATGGCGCCGTTGTCCGTTTTTTCCATCACGGCGTAGTCGATGGAATCGCTGGGGCAGGCTGAAAAAGCCGCTTCGTCGAGCCGGAAAAAATCAAGATCGGACTTGCCGGCGGTGATTGCCAGACGACAGGCAGCGACCATATCGGGGACGAAGGCCTGCATCTCTTCCAGCACCCGCGACGCCTTGAACATGAACATGCCGCTGTTCCAGCAGTAGTCTTTCGAGGCCACATACCGTTTGGCCGTCTCATGGTCGGGTTTTTCCACGAAAGCGGCGATGGTCACGCACGACGGGTCGGAGGTGGTCGACGGCAGGGGCGCACCCATTTTAATGTAGCCGTATCCGGTTTCGGGTTTTTGCGGAATGATCCCGAAGGTGATCAACCGTCCGGCCAGGGCGTGCTCGACCCCGGCTTTCAAAATATGTTGAAACCGGTCGGTGAACTGGATGTGGTGATCGGCGGGCAGGATTAACAGCACCGGGTCATCGCCCTTTTCCAGGGCCCGTATCGCTGCCACGGCCAGGGCGGGCGCGGTGTTCCTGCCCACCGGTTCAAGGATGATCGAATCGGCCCTGATGTCGATCTGGCGGAGCTGTTCGGCCACCATGAACCGGTATTCATCATTGCAGATCACCATCGGGTGTTGGGCCCCGTCCAGACCATCCAGGCGCAGGATCGTGTTCTGAAGCATGGTATGCCGGTCAACCAGGCTGATCAGTTGCTTGGGGTAAAGGGCCCGGGAAAGGGGCCAGAGCCGGGTGCCGCTGCCGCCTGCAAGAATGACGGGGAGAATCATTGACAACCTCTATCGTTTGTTGAGTTTATTGAGCGTGTTGGGTTTAACCGAACCCGAACGTGCCGGAAATACCAACTCACAAGCACCCAATCTCCAATACACGCCAACTCTCTAACGGCATGATCGCGAGGTTTGGAATTTTGAATCTGGGTCGTTGTGATGTATTTGGCATTTGTGTTTTGGTTATTGTGATTGGATCGCTAATTTTCTTTATCGTTCCGGCACACAGACGAGTTCCAGGATCAAGATACGGGGCGTCTTCGGGCGCTATTTTATCCACCTGTCTTCAACAGCTCTTTTCTAAGCAGGTCAAGCGCCGCCATGGCAAAGATCTTCTTGTTCATCAGGCGTTTTCCGAAAGGGAAACAGTACCGCTTCCCATAGGATCCCCCCGGCCCGGAAAAACCGATGCACACCGTGCCCACCGGCTTGTCCGCGGTGCCGCCGTCAGGCCCGGCAATGCCGCTGGTGGAAAGCCCGTATGTCGACCCGGCCGTCCGCCGGGCGCCGTCGGCCATCTCCCGGGCCGTTTCTTCGTGGACCGCGCCATAGGTATCCAGGGTTTCCGGCCTGACCGACAGCACGTCCATTTTGGCCCGGTTCGAATAGGTGACGCCGGAAAAGAGAAAATAATCGGAACTGCCGGCCACGTTGGTCAGCCAGTTGGCCACAAGGCCGCCGGTGCAGCTCTCCGCCAGGGCGAGGGTGGCCGCCCGTTGAACCAGCAGCCTGCCCACGACGGTCTCCATCGTCTCGCCGTTTTCGGAGATGACATGGGCCCCCAGCCGTTCCATGACCCAGTCCCCGGCTTCGGCCAGGCGCCGGTCCAGAGCCGATGCGGTGCTTTCACGCCCGTAAAGCTTGACCTGTATCTGGGGGAAATGGGCCCGCAGGCCCAGCTGAATGCCGGGAAAGGCGGCTTCCACGCCGGCTACCTTCTCCCCGGCCAGGGATTCGGGCAGGCCGAAGGTGGTGATGGTTTTCACCCGGTTGTGCATGACCGCATCACCCTGCAAGGCATTGACGGCCGGGATCACATGGCCCTTGAGCATCCGCTTCATCTCATAGGGCACCCCCGGTAAAAAGAAAAACAGGCACCGTTCAATCGCCAGGGAAAAGCCGGGCGCCGTCCCCACGGGATTGTGAAGGACGGTGGATCCCTGCGGAAGCATGGCCTGCTTTCGGTTGGATGCGGTCATGGGCCGGTTGAACTTCTTAAAGAAGCTTTCGACGTTTTCCAGGGCGTTGTCATCCAATGCCAGTTGCACACCGGCCGCTTCCGCCGCCGCTTCGGCGGACCGGTCGTCGGTGGTGGGCCCCAGACCGCCGGTCACCACGGCCACATCCACCCGTCGGGCAATCTCACGCAAGGTGGATACCAATGTGTCCAGATTGTCCCCCACGCTGGTGTGGCGCAGGACGTCGATACCGTTTTCCTCCAGGCGCTCGGCAATATGGGCCGAGTTGCTGTCCACCAGGGCGCCGGACCTGATCTCATCGCCGGTTGCCAGAAGTTCCGCTTTCATGGGACCGCTTTCTCCAATAGGTTGTGTGTCTTTGGGTTCATTGTCCTGCACATGGTCGAATCAGCCCCGGCAAGCGACGACGGCCCGAACTGAAGCTTTTGAATTGCCGACAATAACGGCACCCGGATGAATGTGTCAACGAAACATTGTTTTCCACAGTTATTTTGCTTTTTACAGACACCTGGGATATGAGTTGCCGCTGAACGCTGCTTTCCAAAAAACACCAACAACGATATCCCATGCACCTGTTTTCCATACTCCATGTCTTCGGCACGCTGTTCCTGGTCACGGGCTTTTCCCTGACCTTGCCCCTGATCTGTTCGCTGATATACGCCGAGGGGGATTTTTTCTCCCTGCTGATTTCCGCTATATTGATTCTCATACTGGGCCTGCCGCTGTGGTGGCGCTACCGGAAGCACCACAACCTGGGTATCAAAGACGGCATATTCATCGCCGCTTTCGGCTGGGTCGTCGTTTCCGCCCTGAGCGCCCTGCCCTTCATCATCCATGGGTCCATCCCGTCGTTCACCGACGCTTTCTTCGAGATGATGTCCGGATACACCACCAGCGGCGCCACGATCCTGACGGATATCGAGGTGGTGCCCCACGGGCTGCTTTTCTGGCGCAGCCAGACCCACCTTCTGGGCGGCATGGGTTTTTTGACCCTGACGGTGATCTTCCTGCCCCACGGCATGGGGGGCCTTCGCATCTTCCGGGCGGAATCCTCGCCGGGCCAGGTGATCACCAAAGAAAAATTCCATGCCCGCAACCGGGACACCATGGTCCGCCTGTGGATGATCTACATGGGGTTGAATCTGGCCGAGACCCTTCTGCTCTGCTTCGGCGGCATGTCCGTGTTCGACTCCCTGTGCCACGCCTTCGGCACTGTATCCACGTCCGGATACTCCCCCTGGAACGCCAGCATCGGACACTACAACAACGCCTATTTTGACTGGATTATCATCCTGTTCATGTTTCTCGGCGGCATGACTTTCGTGCTGTTCTACCAGATGATGCGGGGGGATTGGCAGAGCGTACGGATCAACACGGAGTTTCGATGGTACGTGGCGCTGATGCTCTTTTTATGCGGCATGGTCTCCTGGATTCTATGGAGGGAAAACACTTACGGCCTGATGGATGCCATCCGCTACGGGACCTTCCAGGTCACCAGCCTGCTCACCACCACCGGCTTTACCACTGCCGATTACGAACGATGGCCCCAGGCCGCGCAGATGTTCCTGTATGCCGTGTGTTTTATCGGCGCCTGCGCCGGGTCCACCACCAGCGGCATCAAGATCGTTCACTATGTGGTCCTTTGCAAGTTCATGGCCGCGGCCATTAAAAAGATCTTTTTCCAGCCCATGTCCGTCATCTCCGTGCGGTTGAACCAGCGGCCGGTGGACGAGTCCATCATCTACCTGTCCGTCTGCTATTTCATTGTCAATATCTTCATGGTGCTGGCGGGCGGATGCGTGATGGTGCTGACCGACGACATGGATTACGTCACGGCCATGAGTTCGGTCATCGCCACACTGATGAACATCGGGCCGGGGTTCGGCGCCATCGGGCCATCGGAAAACTATGCCTTTATTTCCGATGCGGGCAAGTGGTTTCTCTCCTGGAACATGCTGGTGGGACGGCTGGAGATGTTTTCCGCCCTGGTGATATTCTACCCCTCCTTCTGGAAAAAATGATGGAAAAAAAGGGTTCAAGGGGTCGAGGATTCGAGGGGGCAGGTAAAATGCTGAAAAAATATAGGGTGCCGAGGGCGAATTTTTCTTCTTTAGGAAATGTATTAGAAAATTGATAGATGTCCAGGCAGAGACGGTACGCTTTCTGTCAGACTTTCAGATCGTCATAGTTTTTCAGCATTTCACTTCCTTCTTAGGCCCTCATTCCTCTGAGCCTATCGTTTTACTTTTTTGCTCTTATCTTGATAATCCTTAAGCCATCTTCCCCTCGACCCCTTGAATCCTCGAATCCTAACCTAAAAATAACTTATGCACATCCCTTAAATGCAGCGACTTGCAGACCACGATCACGCGTTCGTCGGCGAGGATGCGGGTATCCCCCACGGCAATTTTCCATTGTTCATCGCGATACACACCGCCGATGAGAATTTTCCCGTGAAAGGAGGGGTCGATTCTGGAGAGCGGGATCCGGGTAATGGGAGAACCCGGCATCGCTTTGACTTCAACGACTTCCGCATCGAATCCGTGCAGGTGGGCGACGGACAGCAATTCACCCCGACGGATGAATTTCAGAATCTCGTTGGCGGCCAGCACTTTCTTGTTCAGGGCGATGTCCGACCCGCTGGTGGCGGCCAGCACCAGATATTCCTCTTTGTTGACCATCGATATGGTTTTGCGCTCCGTGTTGCGGGCATCCCCGTTGCTGGTCGTCATCAGGTGCTTGGCCAGCATGCAGCTCATGATGTTGGTTTCGTTTTCACCGGTCGCCGTGATGAAGGTGTCCATGTCCGCCAATCCTGCCAGATCAAGGGCTTCGGCGTCGGAGCCGTCCCCATGAAGCACCTCGGTGTTATTCAGGTGGTGGCACAATTCGGCGGCCCGGTGCTCGTCTTTTTCAACGATCTTCACCCGGATATCCTTGCCCATCAACTCGGCCACACGGCACCCCACCAGGCCGCCACCCAGAATCATCACCCGGTGCCGTCGCTGCTGCTTGACCCCGGTGAGGGCCATCAGCTTGGGCAGATCCTCCTTTGACGCCATGATCAGCACCTGGTCCTGGGGAAGGATCTCATGGTCGCCGCCGGGCAGGATGGTGGTAATCCCCCGTGCAATGGCCACAACGCGGAACGGGAAGGTATTGTGAGTCATGGACAGGGTCTTCAGTTTCTGGTGGGCCAGGGGGGATTCGTCGTGAACGCGGGTGGCCATGACCTGGGTCTGGCCGTCGGCAATATCAATGATCTCGTTGCCGGCGGTTCGCTCGACCAGCCGGACGATTTCCTGCGCCGCCAGCTCTTCCGGATGAATGACCAGATCGATTTTCAGATCATCGGCGCTGAGCACGGCATCGCTGCGGTCAAAATCCATGGACCGGACGCGGGCGATCTTGAGGGGGATGCCGAACCGGTCGGCAATCATCGACGCCAGCATGTTGACGGCATCGTTGTTGGTGACGGCAATCAGCACGTCGATGTTTGCCGCGCCGGCTTCCCGCCAGCAGTTGATGCTCATGGCCGACCCCTGGATCAGCCGGGCATCCAGATAGCCGTCTATATGGCGGATCAGCCTGCTGTCCGGTTCGATGGCGGTAACGGCATAGCCTTCATGAACCAGCCGTTTGGCCAGGTAGGTGCCCACGCCGCCCAATCCCAGAATCAGGATGTTTTCCGCAACCGACCGTTTCCTGCTGAGCATACGATGCCATCCTTTTTGGTTCCGCCCCCCAAAATGAATCTCCCCGCCGTAAGCGGACGGGGTATCAGCAAAGGAAGCAATCAATCCGATCTTCGCAAGCGACGGGGTATCAGGCCCAGCGCTTCGCAATGAACGCTGTCTGTCTTATATAATGCCCTGCCCATTGTCAACGCGATGCCATCACCCCTTGAAGCGGCATCTATCGGGAAAATTGTACATTTTCAAGTAAGCTGAGAAAATTTTGCATTTATTCTAAGAATTTTACAATAGGCGATAGATTTGAAAATCACGCTCAATTTAGGATACACCAACTGAATCACTGGATATACAAAAGTTACAACATGTAACAACAATCGGCGCGGAGTTTTACAGGACCATAAAATAATGGGTTCAATTAAAATCTGATCAGAGGTTGTCTATTGGCAAGTTGTGTTGTGAGTTTGGTTATGTTGTGGGTTTCATTCCCCATTTCATTCCATCTAATTCCAAAAATATTCAACAATCCATATCATTCATCTGATTCCTCCCCCCTATCGTTTCACGACGACTGGAAGGAATACCTGTATAGCTCTGACTATCCGGATCTCTTGTACTTCGACCCACGATTTGCGACTCTAAATGGGAATAGATAGAAAAGCCCGAAGTGGCACCTTCGGGCTTTAGGCAAGAGCTACCGCAAGCATCCGGAAGCTCCCACACCATACTTCCTTTCTATTGCACCTTCCGGCTGTTTGCAAGGCCGGAGGCATGCCCAAGGTGTTACTGATTCTCATTCAATGTCGATGGTGCGATTTTACTTTTTGTATCTGCAGAAGCTGTTTTAGAGGACAGGCCTATTGTTGTGATGAATGCCGTAGTGCGGGAAAGCGCAAAAACCATTGCAAAGCACAAAGAAAATATCGCCGGACCCAAAAGGGCAAAAAGAACCACTGTGAAGCTGAAAACCGTCGCAGACACGGCAATGCGCAAAGAAAACCAAAAAACATGGATGATGCAACTTCCACACCCCGGCGCCCATGGGCTATGAAGATAGTCATCCGCCTAAAAAGCTGTATCTGCCGTATCGATACAAGGCCATTTTGCCATTTTTGCGGTATCCGTGGCCGGATTGTGGAGACGTTCCCTCGCCGCGGATATGGTTAACCCAATCGAAAAGGTGGCCATGATGATTAAAAAGAAAGTTCTCAACCCTGATCGTATCAGGCGCATCCATGGTGGATTCAGTTTTGTCCCGCACCGTTTTCTTTCCCAGGGATTTTTGTCATCTTTGCAGCAAAAGGAAATACTTCTCTACCTCTTGCTGGTGCTCGCTTCAGACCGTCATGGACTCTCTTTCTACAGCTACGACACAATTTGCAGTTTGCTGCAGATGAATCTTGACCAATACATCAACGCCAGAAACGGGCTCATAGACAAAGATCTGATCGCTTTTGACGGCACGGTTTTCCAGGTACTCGAACTTCCCGCAACGCCCGTTTTGTCGCCAACCACATTGCAGGTAGACAGCAAACCAACAAAGCAGCCGGTGTCCATCGCCCGCCTTGTCGACCGATCGCTAAAGCGGATGACGCCATGATGGAGAATCGTCAGGCAACTGCTGAAGGGGTCGTCATTGCCCTTAAACAGGCCATCAAAAACCATCGGCAGTGGATGGCCACCCAGGGCTATGCCCAGAGCACCCAGAGAGATTACCGCTGGCGATTGATCCAATTTATCGATTTCATCAAATCCGGAAGCTATGAATGGGAGGGCATTTTTACTTTCGCGACCATCAAGCGCTTCAAAAGTCCTCCTCACGCGGTTACCAACCTGTCGAGATATCTTTACGCGCAGGGCAAAATTGCTCAACCGATTCGCTATCCAACACCGTCCTTGAACTTACCAGACGTGTTCGAGGATTATCTGCGCTTTCGAAAAAAATTTCATCAAACCCCTGAACGCACCATCAAGGCCAACCGGCGCGTGCTCAACGCTTTTGCCCACTACCTCCAGCGGCACCGGATCAAGCTGCGGGCGGTCGGCATCGAGCAGATCGATGCATTTTTAAAGACGTTTTTAAACGGGTTTTCAACTGCCTCCTGCAGGATTTATCGGTCCTATCTGCGCGGATTTTTACGTTACCTGTTCGCCGAACGCCGATTATTGGCCAAAGACCTGGCGCCGCTGGTCACCGGACCACCCTTGTTTGCCCAGCCAAAACCGCCCAAGTTCTTACGCAAGGATGAAATCAATAAGCTGTTTGCCAGTTTAAGGTATGCGACGGCCAGTGAACTTCGAACCGCCGCAATGATCCATCTGGCCTATCTGCTGGGGATGCGTCCCTGCGAGATCCGATCGCTCAGATTGGACGATATCAGCTTCGGCAAGGCGGAAGTTTACCTGCGGGATCGCAAAAACAACCGTCCGGCCAAATTGCCGTTGCCCGATGCAGCGATCAAAGCCGTCGCCGCCTACCTGATCGGCGGTCGCGCCCAAAGCAACCACCGGGCTTTGTTTTTAACCCTGCATCCGCCTCATCGACCGCTCAGTCCCAATGTCATCGGCCATTGCGTCCGCAACTGTATGCGGGCTGCGGGCCTGGACGCCAGCGCCTATTGGCTGCGCCACACCTATGCGCAAAACCTGTTGGAAGCCGGTGCATCCATTTACGAGGTCAAAGAGATGCTGGGCCATGACAGCATCGAGTCCACCCGAAAGTATCTGCACATCCATATCGAATTGATGCGAAAGGTATTATTCGATGACCCCCTTTAACAGCTTTCTGGCAACGCGGCTCACCGATTATATGGCCTACCGCCAGTCCCTGGGGTTCTCGACCAAAGCGCTGTATGCCCACCTGAAGACTTTTGATTGTTATCTGGCCAAACGTCATAAAGAACCGGCTGCTCTGCCGGCATCGTTTTTTCTTGAGTTACGCGCCGATCTGAAGGTCGAATCTCGCAGCATCAACCGGGTGATCTCCACCGTGCGGATGTTCTTCGGCTATTTGGTGCGCTGCGGGGATTATGCGGTCAATCCGGTAAAGGACATCCCGCTGTTGTCGGAAAATGAGATCATCCCCTTTATCTTCTCTGCCAAGCAGGTCGATCAGCTGCTTTTGGCTGTATGCCGGACGATCCGCAGGCAACCCAGGTGCTTCATGAAGGATTTGGCGGTGTATCTGGCGATCTTGCTGCTGGCCCGCTGTGGGATGAGAATATCGGAACCGGTGCGATTGCTCAAGCATCACTATCGCCAGTCGGAGCGGACCCTTTATATCGAAAAGACCAAGTTTAAAAAGGACCGCCTGATACCGGTGCCGACAGCGGTAAACACCCAACTGCAAAACTACCTGAATGTGCGTCGCAACCTGATGGATGATGCTCACAACCCGTATCTTCTGGCCGGGTCCCGGTACGGTGGCCTCACTCCAGAACGGATCCGCTTGATCTTTAACCAATCCGTCAGAACCATCGGTATTGAACAGGTAAGGCATGTTGTCGGCCGCACCAACTTTTGCGCCCCGACCGTACACAGCTTGAGGCATTCGTTCGCTGTCAACACCCTTTTGCAGGTCAAATCCCGGCAAGGATCGCCCCAACAAGCACTGCCTGTCCTGGCCGCCTATATGGGGCATAGTGAGTACAAGCATACCGTCAAATACCTGAAAATGGTCGATGCCGACCAACGAGAACAACTGTTGGATTTTGTTCTCACCCGAAAACGATGAATCTTAACCAAAGTATACACCAATTTTTTGAGCAGTACCTGCCTCGTATCAAGGGCTGCAGTGTGCAGACGATAAAGGCGTACCGGGACACCTTTAAACTATTCTTGCCCTATGCGGCCGCATACCATGGCGTTAAGATCAAATCGCTGACAGTCGATCATTTAACCAGTGCGTTGATCCTGGACTTTCTCGACCATCTTCAAACCAAACGCGGCAACCGGGCATCAACACGCAACCAGCGGCTGGCGGCCCTCAAATCATTGGCCAAAATGATCCGCTTTATGGTTCCGGAGAAAAGACGTCTGGCCGGCATGATCCTCTCTATTCCCCAGAAACGCTCGCAACGACCGTTGATCGGGTTTTTGTATCCCGATGAAATCCTTAAGGTCTATCAAGCCGTTGATCTTTCTAAATCCGAGGGGTTGCGCGACTATGCCTTATTGCATCTGCTTTATGACTCAGGGGCCAGAGCCAGTGAAGTCGCGACGTTGAACCTGGAATACTTTGATCCCCATCATCAAACACTGGCCGTCTTAGGCAAGGCCAACCGCTTCCGCCAGATGCAACTGTGGCCGAAAACGGTCGACTTGATCAACACCTACATCACCGGCTACCGAAAAAAGCCGAACCCAATGTCCCGGCAGCGGTTGTTTATCAACCAACGCGGCGACGGCTTTACCCGGCACGGGATCAATCGAATCTGTAAAAAATATCTACAGCGGGTACTGGACCCGAAACGCCTTGCAGACATCAATCCGGCCCATAGCTTTCGCCATGCATGTGCGGTAAGAATGCTTTGCGCCAAAGAGCCAGTCTCCGATATCAAAAACCGATTAGGTCACGAAAATATCCAATCCACAATGACCTATCTGCAAATGGATCTGACGCACAAACGAAGCATCCAGGAGCAGTTTATCCGATACAGCCAGTCGCTGCTCAATCCGGACCCCCGCCTGGAAGAATTAATCGACTGGGAAAACAAACAGGACACGTTGGCTTGGTTGGACACACTGTGACGGGGTGCGACCCGGTTTCCGACCATCTAACGGTATGTCGATGGAAGCTACATTATGTTGACTGTTTTTTGAAAAAATCACAAAATGATCCGCAATTCATTGATATCATGCAGAAATCGCATTTGGATAGACCTTGTTGAAATACATCGAAAGTTCAATGGGTTACGTGTACTCGCAACATAAGGCAAGGAATCTGGGTTTTTAGCGAGTGCAAATAGATTCACGTCTTATGATCTGATCTATCTTGTACCGTTACACTTCACGTTATTTCTCACATTAGATTAAAATCTATTCACTCAAAAATACCTGACCGGGAAACATTGAGGTAGTTCATGAAAAAATTGTCCTTGCCGGCCAGGGCCTCGGCAGCGATGATGCTGGCGGCATGCGGCGACCCAGTGGGTTAATGATCGTACTGTCCAGACTTTTGGCGAAGACCATGGTCATTAAGGCTTGGTTTTGGATGAAACCTAACTCACTTCAATTACAACCAATTCATCTTTGAAAAAATCAATAAATGGTTCAATCAGTGGATGGGAATCAACAATGTTATTATGAGCTTGAATGCTCGTCGCAACCAATTCGGAAAGTCCTTTACTCATAATCCTCAGATCCTTACTTACTGCTGATTTGGGATCCACTGAAATACCGAGCCCTGCAGCCACCGCAGATTCGTTGTCTTGAATGAAATTTGCACTGAACGTAGGATTCCAGGAGCGTTCAGCCTTGCTTGGCTAGAGAGTTAAATGCCGCCTTCCGATAACTGCAATGATGATGAAAGCATCCGGATCCACAGTAGCGATGGTGTATTTCAAATAAGCCACGCGGGATCGCAATATGGTACAGAACACCATGGTGTTGATTCCCGCAATCAACGGAAGACAATTTTCGGATTAAATTGAAGAGTTTTCGAAGTTTTCAAATTTACTGGAACTTTGTTTATATCCACCGGTTTTCAACGACTTTCCACCGTTGGTCGGACCTCTATTAGGGTGCGCTACGCGCTCCAATCTTATGGGTTTTTCAAGGCATGGGCAGGAAGGCTTGAATAAAATGAGGGGAGCAGCATTTCTGATTTGCTACTCCCCTCTGGGCATTTTATTCAATGCCTCCTGCACCCGGCTATCCCTTGACAGGTTGCTCCCCAGCAGAGCCTGTCTCCGTTTCACCGGGCAAACCGTATCGAATCGGATTAAAATTTCATCTTTTTCTGCTGGCTTACCACAGACAACTCATCCGTTAATCGGTTGAGCACATTTAAGATGGCGGCCAATACAAGCGCCTCCAGTTTTTGGCGGATATCTTCGGCGGTCGGATGGGATGGCATATCGACTCCTTTCCTAAAATATTTCGGATGCGGCAAGCCGCACATGTTCCGCGTTGACAGTTTTTTCATGACCCATTGCCGCGGCAACCAGGGCACCGCGAGCCAGGTGGTTGGCTTTCCTGAAGATGCCGCCCGATCCTTGGTGGATGGCCGTGATAGCATCACCTTCGAACAGCATCCGGTCGATTCCGGCAATGGTCAGATGATGCTGAAGATAGGTTTGCATCTGTTCTTTTTTGGAACCGATGAAATGGCTTTTGGCCACCACCCGCGATGCCAGGGGAAGACAACCCGGATATCGCAGGTTGTCGATCAAATGAGTTTGTCCGGCCAGTACCATGGGCAGGTAGGGTTTTGAGTCCATCTCGAACTGACACAGCGTATGCAGCTCCACGAAGACTTCCAGACGGAGCAAAGAGGCTTCATCGATGACCAGAACGACATTTTGTTTTTTCCCGTGGATCAATTCCAATACTTCTCGTTTGATTCCATCGGTCATGGCCGCACGGGAGGTCCCGGCAGGTTTCATTCCCAGTTCTCCCATGATCAGGCGGTACAGTTCCAGGATGGAACCGGACGTGGCTGTGACGTAGACCAGCTTGTACTCGGAAGGATGCAGACCGTTTACCAGATAACGGATGGCTGTGGATTTACCGGAGCCGATCTCACCGGTGATCAGATAAATCGCCCCTAACCCCAAACTGTAATCGAAACGGTTCTTCGCTGCCGCCAGTTGATCCGTTTCAAGTATATCCGTCACCGCGATATCCGCCGTGAAGGGCTCTTTCTCAAAACCGAAGAACGGCAGATACGGCGTATTCATTTCCATAGACCGCCTCCCTGATAATCCGTCTTGTGGGCCGGTTCGAGTTGGGTATTGATGTTCTTGTCCCGCTTTACCCGGCAGTTAACATGCAGATCCACGGGAACCAACAATCCGTGGGACTTCCGATTGAAAAACACCTCAGCCGTTTTCGGTTCGCTTTCGTGATACAAAATCAGCACCCGCTTGCCGATCAATACCACCGGGGCTTCGAACAGGTTGCCGTTGAGTGTGACGGTTCGATCCTTTGCGACGGTTCGGTATACGGCGGTGCGAAAGTGATCGTTCAGGTTCTTCGGTGCCGTTCGGATGCAGGCAAGGTTTTTGCTGAACCGGTTAAAGGGCGTCATGCCGGTGGCGCTGTGAATGCGTTGGTGATAGGCTGTATCGAGCCAATGGGCAAACGACTGATTCAATCGTTCCAGGGAGGAAAGATCGGCTGCAGGTAAAAATCCACCGCGAACGGTTTTGAAGAATCTCTCAATTTTGCCCTTGCCTTGGGGCTTGTACGGCCTTGCATGAATGAGGGCGATGGCCAGTGAGGCACAGGTAAATTCGAGTTTGCGGCTGCGATAGGCAGCGCCGTTGTCCACGTACAGTTTTCGCGGCAATCCTCGTTTGGAAAGTGCTTTTTCAAAAGCATCCATGAAACTGGCCAGGTTCTCCGACAGGTAGAACCCGCCGTAAACGATCAATCGGGAATGATCGTCGATAAAAGCGATCAAATAGCTTTTTCGCATTTTCTGATCGACCACCACCTTGGGTCCGTGCATCACATCGCTTTGCCAGATGTCGTTGACCAGCTCGGCTTCGTACTTTCTTCGATCCTCCGGTTTGGGGGATTGATCCATCAACCCGTGTCGGTGAAACAGCCGATAGAGGGTGGAAAGACCAAAGCTTGCAGGAACAATTGTCTGGCGTTTGAGACTTTCCAAAAGCATCGGGACTGGCGTTGCCATCTGGCTTTGTCTAGTGGCAAGGACGATGTTGACTGTTTCTTCGTCCAAGTTTCGGGATCTACCCTGATCGCCTCTTTTCCCGGGATACAGCGATTCGATACGGCCGTTGCTTTTTTGGTAACGTCGAATCCAGCGATAGATCGTATTTTCGCTGATCCGTGTTCGGCTGGAATAGGGAATGACCCATTTGCGCTCGCACTTCTCCCTCAACAGTCGCCGTTTCTCGCTTCTGGTCAGGTTCGTCGTGCCGACAAACTCGTGAATGACCCCGAACCGGAAAACAGCGACGGTCTCATCCTTTTCTTGTGTCATACAAACCTCCTTTTTTGTGTTTCCCCTGGCTTTAAACCATTTCTCACGGTACGGGGAGCGCACTGTTCGGTAGGTTTGTCGATGACGGAAAGAACTCCGGATTAGATGGTCCGACTGACAGGTGTCCGGCCCATATTCAGGAATAGGGAAAAGGCGGCAAGCAAATCGGTTCCGATCCCGAAACAGGCCAGGGCTTTTCGTTTCAGTGCGGCCAGCCAATGGCGCTGCCGGGATGTAGACAACTTCGAGTTCCATCTGCCGCTGGATAGGCGTTGCTTCAAACAATCGGAAATTGTTAAAATCGGCACCTGGAAACGATTAAAATAACCTTCGGGCTTCATTTTGATAATGCAATTACAGTCCGGGCAACGGTATCTTCGAAGCCATACGCCAAAAGCAAATCCATCAAAATAGGCGAGTACGAAACCGTGTCCCCATATTCGGGTTGAACCACACCTGGGGCATCCGCGAGGTGTTGGCCAACAAAAATTGCGTCCCTGTTCATCAATATCCTTGAGTTTTACACAAACGGAAAGTATCATCGGACCATTCTTTGTTGGGGTCGATAATACGACCCGGTTTTCTGGGGTGCTCCGGTCTGCCAACCGTCACCCCTTTTCTTTATCCATAAAAAAAGCCCCCTTGCCGGAGGCTCATCTAATTCGAAAATTCTTTTCCGTTTGTCAACGATTGTGATTATCTTGCCGGTTACTCCACCCTCGATCCCGCTAACCTACAATGGTACGCTCACTTTTCGAATACCCGCCCTCGATAGACCACAGGCTGACACCACGCCTGAGTTGATAGATGATCGCCAGTCGAACATCTTCGGGCTTTTGTGTGACAATTGTGACGGTTCGCACCTGGCTGACACCTTCCAGAACGAGGTCGGAGACGATCCCTGAAAGAACCAAGGTGAGAATCGATAGCAAGGCGACCTCCCAGCGAAATACCATTCCGGTCATTAAAATAATGGCTCCGTCGCTGAAAAGATAGGACTGGGACATGGGAAACCCCAAACGTTCATAAAAAATTCGAACTGGTATGGATGTGCCGCCAATGGTTCCACCTGCTCGATAAACAAAGCCCATGCCGACCCCAAAGAGTACTCCTGCATAGATGGAGGCAAGCAGCAAATCGTCGGTGATGGGCCATTTCTTGGTAACCGTCGGCAAATAAAGATTGAACAGGTCCGTCGAGAAGGAAAAACAGATCACGGAGAGCACCGTAGAGACCACGAACCGCCAGCGTCCAAGCTGGAAGAATCCTAATACCATGAGCGGTATGTTCAAAAAAAGACAAATCATACCGACCGGAAAGGGAGCAAATTCGTTCAGGATAATGCCCAAACCGGTGATGCCTCCTGCGGCCAGCTTGAAGGGAACCTGAAATATGGTGAATCCCAGCGCTGCCACCAGCGTTCCCATAGCGATCTGCCCTTGGCGCCATAGCATACGACCAACTTCCTTGGCGATGGGTTGGTCGAACTGTCTTCTTTAATTAGGCGGGATTTTAATCCTGCGTGTTTTTTTAAATCGCGAGCCGGGAGCTTCGTTTTAGAACGATTCCATAATCCATCCTACTATTTTTGTCTGCCCTTAGTCGGTTCTCGTAGTAGGGCTCGCGCTATCATAAACGATATCAGTGCGTAACAACTGTTCCCTTGACAAGCTCGATTATATGATGTGATTAACAGATTAAGTAAATTATGAAATGAGAATGACTATTTGCCCCATATGGATTCCTAAACTAAGCTTGATTGACTCGGCCCGAAGATTGGAAAAGTAAATGATTAATAGAAAAGATATAGTCGGCAGCATCTTATTCAAAGAACTCATTGCGGTCCGTACGGATACCCTCTGGCGAATGTTATTTTGCCTCCAGCAGGGCCAACTACCGGGTATTAATGAAGAAGGAGCCACGGGAAAACTGGATAACAAAGGCGCCATTTTCATCCCGGGTGGGCTGATCTATCAGGATGTAGACGACAATGAAATCACTTATGAGGCTATAGAATCGCTTGATGAATCCCTTTTTCGAGAAAAAATCCGTGAAAGCATGCAATTCGATAACGCCACGCTCCTGTTTCCGGATGGATTTGCCAGCAGCGTCAATCTTGACAGCGGTTTTTTTACTAGGGCGGCTCGACGCATCAATAACTTTAAAACAGCAGCTTTCAAACGCAAAAGAAAGATAGGCCGCAAATTAACTATCGATATCGATGCCAACGATATTATTCACAGCCATTGCCCTACCTACATCGCTTCGCCATATGGATCCAGGACGCGGATCAGCACGTGCGTTTCCATTGGTCTGATAGATCCCCACATGTATTTAGCATATTGCAAAACAGAATATAGCCTGTCCAAACACCGTTTGAAAAAATTTGCTGTGAGCTTGGATACGGCGACAGAGCACTCAGTATTGTCGGATGGGACGGTCTTGTATCCTCCACATGTGATCGTCTGCCATGATACTCGTTACAAAGAAAACAGCCTTACAGGATTGGTTCGAATATTGGGAATCGGCAGGTTCGGCGAATTCAGCACCTTCACTTTCGAACGCCTCAACAAACAGCTCATGGGTGAATTGAAACGAAAAAAAATAGAATATGGCGAGGAGCATGTCTTCGCAGAGTATGCTGGCGTAAGAGCATTGGGCATACTGAGAACATACGCCCCTACGAATCCAGGCAAACGCTCAATGAAATATCGATTGGATGTGCTCTCGCCTGAGAAAGACCTGAATATTGATCTGAATGTAATCGCAGAATGCGCCAAAGAAAGGTATCGGATTGATGACGCGCCAATATCTTTATGATTGGCTGGGCAGCTAATGTTACAAATGGTGGCGGCCTTGGCTTTTATCTTCAATACATTTGTCTTTCAAGCTGCTGGATAGTCTTCTCCAAACGCTTGATACGATTTAAATAGCTTTTTCCTCGCCTGCTGTTGGCGTCTATCTTCGATAATCGACGTTTCAGAGAAACGATTTTTCTCTGATAGGATTTTTTTCGTCCCGCTAATTGTCTCTGCCTAATGCTTTTCGACTTCCTTCGACCTGCTTTTCCCATAACCTTGACTTTTGAAATCTCGACTTGGTTCGGATTGGGGCCGGAATAAAAAATGACATAATTGACTCCTTTCAACATCCGTTTCAATACATCGCGAAGAGAAATATCATCTTTGTGTATGGTGATCGTCTTTTTCAAAGCCACCGGGTATTCGATCGTAATATTGGCTACGGTGGCCAACTTCCATAAAACCTGTTTTAAGTCAGCATTCTTGGCTTCTATCTGTAGTGTGCGCTTACCGTCGTTCAAGCGCAGGTTGAGGGACGAAGACAGCGCATATATAACGCAGCATGTTGCTGCCATATGCAGCAGCACGATGGTAGTCAGAAAAACACTGATTTTTTTAAAGCTGCACATCATGGGATACTGACACACGATATAATCAAAACTATTGTCGAAAATGAGAGTGTATAAAACTCCAAGCTCCGAAACATGTTAATTCTGCTTCGCAGAATCGTCATAAAGATACCAATCCACCAATCAGCTATGGTTGAAACCGCAGGCTGTCAGGCCAAAATCCAACACGTCCTGGATCGCCAGGGTGGATTCCAAAAAAGCTTCCCTTAGGAGAGATCCGCTCCAACATGGAAAAAATACCTTCGGTGAGCAGTTTCATTCTTTTCTCTCTTGTGCACTCCGGATCTCGATAGTAGACCATGCCAGCCATGCGTTGCTCCAAAGAGATTAGGATCTCGATGTCCGATGGATCCACTGCAACGTTATTGCAGGCAAACCCAAAACAATTAAACAGCAAATCGTCAATGTCCAAAGTCCCTTTGCTGATTGCGTGGGAGCGGTATTTTTTTTGAAGTGTAATAAAATCCTCCAGTCTCTTTAGATTTTGATGTACTGATACCGACATTCTAAAGCTCACCGTGCAAAAAACCGACGAAACAGCTTCAGACATTCTTACCATACATACGCTATAGGTCGGTGGCAATTGGGTGAAGCCTGTATTTTGAGTATGATCTCGATTCATACAGTTTGTTTTTGTTCAAGGAACTTATCAATAGAAAACAGCCAGATACAAAGTCGATCAGCTATAAAAACGCCTTCATATACTGTCTATACCCCATTGATGATTGGTAGACACATCTGTACAATTCAGCACAAAAAGAAAAAGGAGGAGGTTAAAAAATGAAGTTTCGAGATCTTTTTTTGCCGAAAATCGCTCGTTCAAACCCGAGGGTGAGAAAAAAGGCCGTTATGGAAGAAGGCAACAAGGACTTGCTGATGAAGGTCGTTCAAAACGATTCAGATAAAGACGTCCGTCAGGCGGCACGCAGACGGTTGCAACGACTCAATGCTTGATCGGTTAATGACATGAACCTTCTGTATTCTGCCAGAATGCCAGCGTTCAGTCATCTCTGACAAATAATAACAGCATTTTAATATAGCCAAGCCATTCCGAGGTGTGGCCGAGGGGGATCTGTAATTCTTAGCCCCCCTATCCAAAAATAGGATGGAATTCGATTATTGAATCAATCATGGTGGGGCTGATCTAACAAAGCCAACAGTTATGCAAATGTACGTTCTGAGTTTGTGTAGGGCCAAAAATGTTCTACCCAAAGATACTATCCGGCCAACCTACAAACGGATAGGGATGAAGAAGCAGACTGTATTTAGGATGGCCATGTTCTGCCTAACAACGCTACGGATCCGATCAACGCCTAAATACAGGCCATGCACAACCTTACTCCCGTCCATACGTTGTAGTAACCGCGGCAATGTTACCCCCTACCCGTCCTGGGAGACTGGCTATTGTGAGTCAGATAAACCGGAATAAATGAAGCTCACCCGACAAAACTGTGCCACAAGGCTTACTTGATCTAAAATAATGGAATAACTGTAAATAATCACCCTCCTCGAATCCATTTTCGAGCGCTATCGATCTCCTGCATGTCGAAATAACGCACGTCGGCAGCGGTGAACGGCTTGGAAAACACGGTAACCCCTTTTGGCCATCGAGATTCGCCTACAACCGCCAATCGGTCAATGTCCTTATAATGTTTGGCGGTAAATTTGGTATCCTCCCACAAAGCACCAGCAGTCCAGCCCTCAAAGTCGTGCAATTCAACCATCAGCCTTATTGGACAGCTGTTTTGAATCTGGCTCTCGATCATGGGAACAAAGGTTTGATAGTCTTTTTTATATAGCTTCTCTTTTATCCGAAGGGTCACAATCGTGCCCTTGAGTGTTTTATCCACTTGTATCTCATCAAAACCAATCGTCATATAAGCCTCCCATCTGAAATTGGTATTCAACTTCCTGGTTCAGAAAATGAGCCATTTGTCAACTATGTGTTGAGCAGCCGCCTAAATCAAATCACATTGATTTCAGCCTTTTCGATAAAGCGATAGTGGTCGATGCCTTCGAGTATGCCGGCAGCGTATTTTTGATTGGCAAAAAAATGTTTCGCTGCCCTTATAGTTCATTTTGTTCGGAGTTGAATCTTCGCCTTTCTTGTTAGGCAAAATCTTGCTTCTATACGGACCCAACAGAAAGTGCCTGCTACCCAAACTCATATTTCTCTAAGGTATCGCTTGCTGACTATAGCAGGTGCAATCGTGCAGGCCCATTAGCGATTAATATTAATCCATGCATTTCACCGCCGCTATAGGCTGATGTATGTATATTCATCTTATTTGACAGGGTAATTGCCGCATTCGCAATCTGCAAAATGGTATGGCATTAACCGATTTTCAATTTGAATTTGTAACATCGGGGTGGCATGGCCAAGACGAGATGAGGGTGTTACAACGGTGATAACATTATTAAACCATGATAAATTTGTGAAACATATCGCTGGATACGGCTGGAAACGAAATCATTTTATCGGCAGAACGGCATTTATCTTGGTGCCTTGTCCGATTCGGGATTCTATATTAAAAGAGCCACCAAAAACCTCACAGCGCTCGCGCATGGCCGTAAGGCCGTATCCACTGAGGGGATCTTTGGTAGAGAGCACCTCGGCGACATCAAAGCCTCGGCCATCGTCTTCGATAAACAATGAGATGGCGTGTCCACCATCTTCAAATTTCATATGGAGCCGGACAGAACTAGCCTCACTATGTTTTTCAGCATTGCTTAGGCCTTCTTGAATGATACGATAAATGATAATTTTCATTGACTCGGGAACATCGTCTTCGCTTATTTCCGCCTTGTAATTAATTTGAATGTTTCCATACATGCGCTGGAACTGCCGCAGATACCATTGGACGGTAGCCATCAGTCCTAAATCATCCAGGGTTGTTGGGCGAAGGTAGGCGGAAATACGTTTGGTTTCTTTGATAGTCGCCAAAAGGTAAGCTATTTCCTGTTCCAAAGAATCATCCAGGCAACCATGAGCCTCAAACCGCTTCATCTCTTTTTCTTCGAGGCTGAATTTAATTGCCGCCAAACTGGCGCCAATACTATCATGGAGTTCCTTGGAAACAGTGCGCCGATCAGCTTCTAATAGGTATAACGTACGTCTGGACATTTCTGTCAGGCGCTCCTGAGACCGTGTCAACGCATCACTCATGCGTTTTCTTTCAGCAATTTCTTTTTCTAATGCGAGTATGGTCGTATTCAGGTCTTTGGTCCGTTTAGTGACTTCCTGTTCCAGACGGTTCTTCACGTCTTCCAGAGAGCGCTGATGGTCCACATTAGTGGTAGTAACATCTGATGCAATGCTGATGACCATACGGTGGCCGTCCACCGTCTGTCCAAGTGGTGCGTTGAAAAGCTCCCAAACCAGCGATTTGTCATCCGCGGTACTTACTTTTACGCGAAATGGCGCTACAATCTTGTGTGGTTCGAATAAATTGGCAAAACGATTGGCGACGTTGTCATCTGAATTGCCTTTAAGATGCTCGGTCCAAGCTTCGATGGTGGGGATGCTTTCAGGTGAATATCCGGTCGCCGTCTGGAATGCATGATTCATTAAAAGAAACCGGCCATCTTCGCGTATAATGAATACTGGAATCGGTGCGTTATTGAGTGCCTGAAAATATGGGGCTTTAATGTGGAAGTTAAGAACATGCCGATCACTCAGTTTTGTTTTATCGGACAGACACATCGCTCTTACCTGTTGTTGGTCAATCTATATGTGTTTTTGTTGTGAAAAAATTGCATTATCGTACGTGTCAAAGAATTGTTAACGCATTGTAAAAACACGAAAGCACGGCTATTTTTTGGGCTCCATTAGGCCCTTTTCTATGGCATAGGCGGTAAGCTGGGCGACATTGTGCAAGTCGAGTTTGCGAATCAGGTTGGCGCGGTGTTTTTCCACAGTTTTTACGCTGATGCTAAGAAATTCGCTTATTTCCTTATTGGTGTAACCTTCGGCGAGCAGCTTAAGTACTTCTCGCTCTCGATGGGTGATGGTGTCCCAGCGGGAGTGCTCTTTCATTTTTTTTCGACCGGTTAAAAAGCCCTCCATGATCTGGTCAGAGATACCTGGGCTAATATAGGTCTTGCCCTGCAATACACTGTCCAACGCCAGCATCAACTCCTGTCGACTGGCATCCTTGATGCAGTACCCGTCTGTTCCCGCATCGAAGGCTTCAATAACATACTGATCGGATTCGTGAATGGTTAGGGCAAGAATTCGTGTGTCCGGCAACTCCCTTTTGACCTCCTTCATCACCGAAATACCCCCCATCTTTGGCATGGACAGGTCCAACAAGATCAGATCCGGCTTGGATTTTCGAATCTGCCTCACCGCCTCCAGGCCATCTTGTGCCTCACCAATGATCTCCACATCGTCTCGGTTTTTAAGCATGGACTTGAGCCCCTCCCGAAACAGTTGATGATCCTCAACGATGAAAATTCGATATATTTTATCCAATGCCCGGGCTTTCCATTCTATTGTGGATATTGACTTGGCCGTGGGAGTATCCTGTTATTTCAAATTTAGTCACAACCATAACGACCATTAAGATATTAGCATACCGAATATTGCATATCATGGCAAGTTTGCAGCCAATGCTTGCTATTATATATTATTAGGAGGCAATTGTTTGCTTAGGAAGAGTTGTGTGTATGACGTCTATCAGACGCAATCCGCCTGAACGCTCCTTGGACAGAAAGTAGTCGGCCCCGCTCAGCAGTGAAGCCTCCTTATACTCGGCCGTATCATGACTGGTGAGTACGACGATGATGATATTCGGAAGTATGTCCTTGATTGACGCAATCAGTTCAATGCCGTTGCTCTCGGGAAGCGCGATATCCATAAATAAAACATCCATAGCTTTATTTCGCAGGATATCCCTGGCCTGGATAGCGGTATTGGCTTCTTTAATCTCGACGTGTTCGACACTCTTCCGGACAACCTCCATAAGCGTCTGTCGAAAAATTGGAGACGGGTCGAGAATTAGAACTTTTCGGTGGGTCAGCATGGATACTCCCGTTATTAAAAAACTGATAATTTAAGGTAAGGTATCGGTTGAGCATAAGACAATGGGGTCCAGACTGTAAATGAAGTGGGTATTATTCAAGAATCTGTCGCCACCATTACAACGGCTCAAGCCTGTCTCATGCGTTCTCCAGGAACGAATCGTGGACCATTGCCTAAATCTTCGGCTGGTGGTTCCCCCACAGGCGGCCGAACATGTTCCATTACAGCACCCGGTATAACTGCTGTCTGCCTGGTGGTCTGATATATTTAAGCCACTATCATTTAGAAACTCATAGTGAAGTTCGGAACCATGAATACCAAACAATCAAGGGCTCTTTGCCACTTTCTATATCAAGGATAGATTTTATCTTTCAGCCTACGTCAAACGGGCTGATGTTTAATGGTTAATACTGGGCAATCTGCTGTACGGACCACTTTTTCGGCCACGGAGCCAAAAAACAGGCCTTTGACGCCGCTCCTTCCATGGGTAGCCATGATGATCAGATCCGCCTTTACATCTTTGGCGACATTGACAATGCTGGTTGGCGGATTCCCTATTTCAACCAGCTTCAACGACTGAACCCGGTCCTCAATCAAGCTGTCAATTAACTCCTGAATGGCCCGTTGCGCGTTTTCTTTCATCTGTTGCATAATTTGCGGAATTTGATCCATGATGTGTTGGGTCAGGGTATGTGACGGCGACGGAGTTAAATCAATTTCGGTGATCGCGTGGAACAATATTGGCTTGGCCGAGAAATGCTCGGCCAGCTCGACTGCGAATTTTAAGGCTGCATGAGATGGTTCACTAAAGTCCACAGGACAAAGGATTCTGGTGATGTTCTTCATTGAACCCCCTCCTTTTTCCGATCATAGGGCCGGCCATAATAATCATACAGCCTGACCTCGCATTCTTGATTCACCGGCATGGATGGATCGTATGTGGGACTGTTTTTGATTTGATCGCTGGTCAGATCCAGCAGCAACTTCTTACGTCTCCAGCCCACCTTTTCGACCCAGTCCGGTTTTATCAGCACTTTTTTGCTGGTGGGCCGCCAATTGATGGTGTCGATGACCAGATAGGGGACGATCCAGGTGTCCTGGTCGACAATAAAATCCGCGATGTGGCCAATGGGCGCATCTGTGGCCTGGATATTATAGCCCATCACCTCCTTTGCGGATCGCAGATGCGGGTCGCCCGCTTCCATCTTGGAAACATAGCTATCTGCCTTCGACCGATGCAGCAGGAAAGGGTGAACGTGGGGTTCCCACACGGGTGTCCCTACCCAGCAATTCGCCAAATCATGGTATCTATTGTAATCAAGTTCGTACTGACGTGAAATAGGTGCGTCGGCGTCAAGTGGTGGTGCTTCTTTGATTTGATCTTTGGTCAAAGCAACATCCAACCTGCGATTCAAAGCTTCCGCATCGCCGATTGATATAGGTGAGATGAGCACTTTGCGACCTGGAAGCCATTTCATGGTGTCGACAACAATATAGCGAACCACCCACTGTTTGTCATCTATCAGGAAGTCGCTGCATTTTCCGATTTCACCGTCCTGGGCTTTTAACAAATACCCTCGAATATCTTTTACACTTCGCAGCATTTTTAAGTACTCCTTCTTTGGCAAATTGGAGTTTCTTCCCTGATGTGGTTTTCGATCAACAGTGGATCGAGGTTGATATCAAACACCCCGTCTACTGCGGTCTCATGCGCGATGACACGGTTTAGTAATTGTTGCCGGTCACTTTTTTCAGGGCCTCTTTGCCGCCGGATTCGAATTCATTCCAAGCAAGCTCGGTACGTTTTTTTAGATCCTGCCACGCATCCGTGGTTGTATTTTTCAGGACCATGAGTTTTTTATCCAACTGCTGAATCTGTCCCTTGACTTCCTGGATAGTGGCCCGGTAACGGGCTCGGTTCTTGAAATCGATGGCGTCAGATTTGCTTTCCAGCCTGTCCAATTCAGCGCTCCATCCGTCAAGCTTGGCCTTGAATTTCTCTACAAAAATTTCCCTTTTTGGCATATTCTGCCTCCTTCACCTCGGAATTGAGTCCATTAAAGGTGTTGCGATTGTCAATCGATGTCAGGAAGAAAACGTTGGGCAGCCTGATTGATAAGCAGCTCGATATCACTTCCTGCTGCTTCTGACCGTTTTCTCAACGCTTGCCAAGTGTCAGATCGTGAAATGCCTTCGACTGTGAACTGGTTTTCAACCTGTTGTATTTTTGCAATTATTTCCTTAATGGTTGCACTGTAGTGACCCATTTCTTTATTGTCGATCCGGTCTGCATTCACCTGCAAGCGTTCTACCTCGGCTTTCCAGACTGCCACATTCTCTTTCAATGACTCGATAAAGCTTTCTCTTGTGGGCATTTCAGGATCCTTTCATTATCGGGGGCATTCGTTGGTTGACAAACGCCAACTCAATTCATCGAACAGATGGGCATACCTGTGTTTGTTAGACCATTTTGAACTATAGCTTAGGTGGATGAAATGGGGGGCATCATTTATTCTGAAGATAGCTATCGTGTATACAGGATCCGCACTACCTTACAACCAATCGATCGGATTTAGAGCAGCCGCTTCCATTGGGTCCGCTTGTGGTAATTGGCATCACGATAAAAAATGATTACACAGAACTGCCATTTGCCGAACGAACGGCGTGAAAAATACAGTCTTGACCGTCAGAAACTACAGTATATTCATAATAGCAATAGATGTTGAATCGTGTTTGAGTTTAACCTAATTCAACTATATTAAAATTAACCTCAACATAAGGAGGCGTACTTTGTTATTCATCGGCTATTTTTCCTTTGATGAGATCGACGCTGACGGTAATCAACGGCATGGCTATTTTAGCAGCATTGTAGATGCGCAAACCCCTGACGATGCAGTATCAAAATTCGAAGCCCATATCAAAAATAAGAATAGCAAGGTCAGGGAAATGGCTAATGTGATTAACATTTATATTGAAGAGATCATGAGATTCGTTCGAATTCCTCAAAAACCGATCATCACCCGACTGCAATCTTCTTCTGGAGCGTTTCCTGCGTCCGTCAGTCATTCTCTTCCGGGCGTTGCCGGTAAGGAAGTGGAAGCCTTTGGTTTTGCACCCGATGTCGAAAAACAAGAGATGCTCAATGACGACAGTTACATCGAATCTAAACCGTTCATCACCTTTGACCGCTGAACTACCTACTGAAGCCAAACTGGCAAAGACTAAAAGGGCTTCTATATGAAATATTTCAACGACTGTCCCAGGTGTGGGCGAAAAGAAAAGAACTTGAGTTGTAGTGATTGGTTTCCAATTTATATATGCAATATAGGGGTATTTCACCTAACCCATATCGCCAGAATGGCATTCAGTCGTCAATATGGGGTAGTCAACCCATAGATACAAATTAAAATTTTTCGTAAAGTTAATCAAACTAATGAGATTCTATATTCTCCCAAAGCTTCTGGCGATACGATTTTTAATGAGTCAGGAAAATATCGATTCGTTGAGTACTGTGTTTGCCGGTGACAGCGGGAATGACCTGGACGCGCTGACCAGTGGATTGCCGGTGATTTTAGTAAAAAATGCTTCTCGCGATGTTTATCAAGCCACCTTCGACAAACTAAAAAGCATGGGACTGCAAGAGCGGCTTTATTTGGCAAAGGGGAATTTTATGGAAATGAACGGCAATTATGCCGCCGGCGTTCTGGAAGGGTTGGCACATTTCTTTCCCGAGACAGCGAATTGGTTAAAATATTATGCCATAGATGAGGTTGGCCAAGCCAAGAATAGACCTCCCCACACCAATTTTATGTGATGATTTTCACATCAACTTCCTTTCTTTATCGCATTCGCGATGCATAGGCTTAAAAACTACACGAATTCGAAGTCTTTCCGGTAAACAGCTGATTTTTTTTTCAAACAATGATCTCCTGGTTACCCGGGTCCGTAATTACTGGCGCATGACAGAACGACGCGTCGTCTTTTCAATCGGAGTCGTTTATCAGACGGAATATGAAATTTTAAAAAAAACGGCCGACATGCTTCGAAAAGTCGTTGATGATCAGCATTATGTACGATTTGATCGCGCCCATTTCAAAGGCTACGCAGAATTCGCGCTCATTTTCGAAATCGTCTACTATGTGCTCTCCCCCCCGATTAGACCCCATACATGACCATTCAGCAGACCATAAATTTGGAAATATTTAATCAGTTCGACAAACATGACATTGATTTTGCCTATCCCACTCGAACTATTTTCCTGTCTGACTTCCACAAGCACAGAGCCCGTGAATTGTCCCATTCAAATTCAATACAGCATGCATGAGACGGGTATACATAGATCCCCCCATTTGAATTTTGCCCTGCTATGTTAGCCTTTATAAATAGTGCACGATAAGTATTTCATAATTAATGAAATTGATTATAAATTCATCAAGAAGGGTGATGTAAAACATGTGTGGTATTTGTGGACAGATAAGTTTCAATGGTCAGCCGTCAGATGTTGAGTCCGTAATCAAGATGACAAATATAATGAAAAAGCGCGGCCCCGACGCTTTAGGCCTGCATGTGCATGGCGGCAACGCCATTGGACATCGGCGATTGAAGATCATCGACATTAGCGAACGCGCCCACCAGCCCATGGTGGACAACACTCTGGGGCTCTCCATCGTATTCAACGGTGCTATTTATAACTATCAAGAACTGCGTGTGGAGTTGGAGAAAGAAGGCTACTGCTTTTTTTCTCACGGAGATACCGAAGTCATCTTAAAGGCCTATCACGCCTGGGGAGAGAGCTGTGTCAAGCGATTCAACGGCATGTTCGCATTTGCCATTGTCCAGAGAGACAGCGGCAAGACCTTTATCGCTCGGGATCGACTGGGTATCAAACCCTTGTACTATGTCCGAACGGCCAACGCCTTTCGTTTTGCATCTTCTCTTCCGGCAATGCTGGTTTATGGCGACATTTCCCAGGACATCGACCCTATAGCGCTGCATCACTACATGACCTTCCATTCGGTGGTACCAGCACCGCATACGATCCTTAAGGACATAAAAAAACTGAAGCCAGGCACAACAATGACCGTGGTCCCGGATGGCAGCGTAAAGGAAAAAGCTTACTGGTCGCTGGATTTCACACCATCTGCAGATGAGGTAAAGTATGAATTGGAGGACTGGGCGGAGCTGTTGCTGGTATATCTTCGCTCGGCGATCAAGCGGCGTCTCACCGCCGATGTCCCTGTCGGCGTGCTCCTCTCCGGAGGACTCGATTCCAGTTTGATCGTGGGGCTTCTGGCAGAACTCGGACAGTGGAACGTCAGCACTTTTTCCATCGGCTTCAAAGACCTCAACGGTGAAAACGGAAACGAATTCGCCTATTCGGATATCATCGCCAACCATTACAGTACCGACCACCATAAGATCGAGGCACATGACAACCAAGTGCTGCCATCTCTGGAGCGGTGTATCAGCGCCATGAGTGAGCCAATGGTCAGCCACGACTGCATTGGTTTCTACCTGCTCAGCGAGGCCGTATCGCAACACGTCAAGGTCGTTCAGAGCGGTCAGGGGGCTGATGAAATTTTCGGTGGTTATCACTGGTATCCGCCGCTGATAGACAGTCGCGACGGTTTCTATGACTACGTTGGTCATTTTTTCGATCGTCCACACACGGAATATGTCGCTGCCGTCGATTCACGTTTTGTGGGCGATGACCATAGCCTTGATTTCGTTCACCGCCACTTTGACCAGCCCGGGGCGCAATCCCCGGTGGATCGTGCACTGCGTATCGACACCACTGTGATGTTGACCGACGACCCGGTCAAGCGCGTGGACAACATGACCATGGCATGGGGCCTTGAAGCGCGCGTGCCATTTCTTGACCACGAGCTGGTGGAGTTTGCTGCACGGATCCCGGCGATAATGAAAGTGGGTAACGGAGGCAAACATGTGCTCAAAGAGGCGGCACGATCAGTGATCCCGGCAGATGTTATCGATCGCCCCAAAGGCTATTTCCCGGTCCCGGCGTTGAAATATATTGATGGTGACTACCTGGCGTTTGTCTCCGATACCCTACGATCCGAGAAAAGCCGACAACGGAAGCTCTTTAATCCCGACTATGTGGATCATGTTTTGGAAAAGCCCGAAGATCATATCACCCCGTTAAATGGTTCCAAGCTATGGCAAATGGCGGTACTCGAGCATTGGCTGTCTGTTCATGGGCTGTAAACAATAAACTGTGCCTATCGTGACCAGGACTTTCCGACACCTAAAGAAGGAGGACAAGATAATGAATGCTCACAATCGTAGCGACCGCCTGGAGCGCATGACCAGCCTGTCTTTAAAAAACTGGCAACCAGCGACGGGTCACGATGCCGTGAGCCTAAAAAGCGATGCGGTCGTGGAGATGGGTTGGGGGAGGATTATTTTCGGTCATACCTTCTGTGACAACTCAAAACTGTTCGATACCATTTGTCAGGAGGGGGCAGGCAAGCGCGATATCGCCTTCTATCTGCGAGACCCCCATGTCATGGTTTCGATGGGACCAGACAAGTTGTTTATGGACCCCTCTCACACCTATCGGCTGTGGTTTCATGATTATCGTCCAGGACGCAAACGATGGCCGACATTCACCGTAAAACGACTCAGTACGAAAAGGGATGCAGAGGCCGTCAATCGAATCTACCGTTCCCGAAAAATGGTTCCCACCGATCCCGACTTTTTATTAAATTGCAATGCTTCTCGTTTGAGAACCTACCTGGTGGCGGAAGAGATAGAAAGCAAACAGATCATCGGCACGGTGACCGGCCTGGATCACGTCGAGGCATTCAACGATCCGGAATCCGGGGTCAGCCTGTGGTGTCTGGCAGTCGACCCTCAGGCCCATGCACCGGGCGTGGGTGAAGCGTTAGTGCGTCAGCTGGCGGAGCATTACCACGCCCGTGGCCGCAGCTACCTGGACCTGTCGGTCATGTATGACAATACCGAAGCCATTGCCCTATATGAAAAACTTGGATTCCAACGCGTTCCGGTCTTTTGCGTAAAGCACAAGAACCAGATCAACGAACCGTTTTTCACAGCCTCCGCGCCAGAGGAAAAATTGAACCTTTATGCCCGGATCATCACCGATGAAGCCCGACGACGCGGCATTCGGGTGGAGGTGATCGATGAAGAGCACAACTATTTCAAACTGATTCACGGCGGCCGATCGATCATCTGCCGCGAATCGCTGACCGAGTTAACGTCGGCAATCGCCATGAGCCGCTGCGACGACAAGCGGTTGACACATCGGGTCCTGAAGTCCGCGGGATTAAACGTGCCCCAACAATTACCGGCAAGCCTGGACGATGCCGGCGCCAACGCGGCCATCATGGAGGATTTGAAGCGGGTGGTCGTCAAACCAGCACGCGGCGAACAGGGCAACGGAATCAGCGTTGATGTGCGCTCACCGGAGGCGTTGGAAAAGGCCGTTGCCTGGGCAAGTCAATTCTACTCGGACGTGATTCTCGAATCCTATATGTCCGGCGAAGATCTGCGTTTGATCGTCATTGATTACAAGGTCGTTGCCGCGGCGGTGCGCAGACCGCCAGTTATTATCGGTAACGGACAGCATACAGTGATGGAATTGATTGAGAAATACAATCGCCGGCGGGATAGCGCCACCGAGGGGGAAAGCGCCATCCCGACCGACGATGAAACTCGGCGTTGCGTCCGGCAGGCCGGTTACGAATTGGATCAAGTGATCCCCGCGGAAAAGAAAATCAAGGTGCGTAAGACCGCTAATCTGCACACCGGAGGAACCATTGACGACGTGACGGGAATCATCCACGCGGCGTTGAGCGAGGCTGCTGAAAAGGCAGCCAAAGCTTTGGATATTCCGGTAACCGGACTGGACATGATTGTTCCCGACCTTAAAAGGGCCAAACATGTCATTATCGAAGCCAACGAACGCCCGGGATTGGCCAACCATGAACCGCAACCAACGGCGGAAAAATTTGTAGACCTGCTTTTTCCCCAAACCGCTGTGTAGACGCGAATGGAGAAATGAACCGTGAACCTTGTTCCCATTGATTCAGGCTACCTGAAACAGACACTCATCGAACTGCTGAATATTCACAGCCCATCCGGCTATACCGATCAGATTGTCCATTATGTTGGTCAAGAACTGCAAAACCTGGGTATTGCCCATAATGTCACCCGGCGGGGAGCCATTCGGGCAACACTAAAAGGCCGCATTAGAGATACGCTGGACCGAGCCGTTGCCGTTCACCTCGATACTTTAGGCGCCATGGTTCGAAAAGTGAAGGCCAGCGGACGCTTGGCAATCGCCCCGGTCGGTAACTGGTCCTCCCGTTTTGCGGAGGGGGGGCGGGTGACCATATTCGCAGAAAACGGTCCAAAAAGAGGTACTGTGCTACCGTTAAAATCATCCGGCCATGCCTACGGTGATCAGGTTGATACCCAACCCATCAGTTGGGACCATGTGGAGATTCGTGTGGATGAAAAAGGTCCAGAAAACATTGCTGTGCTGAGAAACGATATTCAGGTAGGCGATTTTGTGGCATTCGACGCGATGCCGGAAATATCCCCTGGCGGATTCATCAATGCCCGCCATTTGGACAACAAGGCTGGCGTAGCCATATTGCTAACCGTCGCCAACGCCATCAAACAAGCGCAGGTTAATCTGCCGATTGATTGTCATTTGATCTTTACCATCTTCGAAGAAGTCGGTTCGGGAGCATCAGCGGCGGTATATGGTGATGTTGCCGAGATGGTGGTAATCGATCATGCCCCAGTTGCGCCCAATCAGAATGCAACGGAATTTTGCGCTACGGTCGGAATGATGGATCAGAGTGGCCCTTTTGATTATCACCTGAACCGCAAACTGCTTGCGATTGTGAGGAACACGGTATTAGCCTCATAAAGGATGTCTTTCGTTTTTATCGCAGTGATTCTGCTTCAGCCATTGAGGCCGGTAACGATACCCGTACCACCCTGATTGGTTTTGGTATCGACGGTTCGCATGGATATGAACGAACACATATGTCATCCTTGGTCGCTGTTGCCGATCTAATTGCGCTGTATGTTCAAAGCGCGCCAACGTTCAGCCGCGATAAAGATGAACTGGCGTCTTTAAATGGGTTCCCTCATCAACCCGATAGGGAGGTGATACAAATTAAGACCTGATTTCAACGAATGCATTTCAACGAAGATGAAAAAGAAAATAGCCACTATATGGTAATCTGGAGAGCAATTAATCATGGAAATTTGCAATAATATAAAAACCGGCCAGGCATTTATTCATCTGGACGTCCGAGACAATGATCAAGCATTGATGATAACGCCCCAAGGAGTTGTCAAAGCCTTGGAGTATGATCTTTTCACGGAACCCGTCGAGGTTGACGAAAAAGAAATTTTGTCAGAAGGCAAGATTAACCACACACAATATAACATCTATAATCAATATCGTCAGAATTAACATCATCTTTTAACGGGTGAAACAGAATAAAAGGATTCGCCCATCAGCCGGAACCTTATTATTGGTTATTGCTGCCGCAAATATAATTTATCAAACGACAAAGGAGATTAAATGCGAAACGCACAAAAAGGAGATACGGTCCTGATTAAATTTACTTGTTCTTTTGATGATGGAAGCGAAATTACCACAACAGGAGAGAAAGAACCTCTTGAGCTTACCATCGGAGAAGGAAAACTCATCGATTGTTTTGAGCAAAGCCTGATTGGAATGTCGGAAGGCCAACAAAAAACAATCCATTTGCGACCTGAGCAAGTTGTAGGGGAAAGAAGACCTGAACTAATATCAGAACTTCCACTGCATGTTCTACCTGAACAAGACGAAGACCTTGAAGTTGGCAGCAGAGTTATGGTTAAGGATAATAACGGAAATGATGTCAAAGCAACGGTAACCCGTCTTACTGACCAGAATGTGACCATTGATGCCAATCATCCGCTGGCTGGTGAAGCGCTAACCTTTGATGTTGAACTAATTGAATTTGCGTATTTTTTATGTAAATAGGTGAGTGAACCGTCCGATCAAACCGTATTACAAGTTTCGTTATATTGGACAAAATTATGTATGGATAATTGCCTAAACGGACAATGAGTCGCAATGGGCTCAACCATCAAGTCAATTATAGTAATAGTAGATAAATATCACAATCACATAGAGTAAAAAATTGAACCAAATTAAGAAAACATAATTGAGGTTCAATATGATAGCCTCATAGCGGAATCCGGTGTATCATATGGTACTGTTAGAACCCAGGATGGCATGGAAAATGATCGTACCACTGGACTGACCACGGCTGGTAAAAAATGAATTCACAACGGCCTGGGCGATGCCTGGGCCGTGTTGCATCGCTTTTTTTAAACTGGTTGGTATGACTTTTGTTAATTAATTGATTTGATGAAAACAATGTTGCAAAAAAAACCATAACTAAATTCATTATTAAAAGAGCATCTGATGACGTTGCAATAATTTCCGTAGGTTTTGCTGTACTTTTCGTAGCTCTTTCAGAAACAATAAATCCTTGGAAAAATTTTATTAATGGTTCAGTGAAACGATTGATTGGAATTAATTCTTGAGTCTTTACTGTTGCGAATAGCTTCTTCATCTCTCCCTTGCCACTTTTTCCTTCTTCACCAACCAATATCTGTAAAAATCTCTGAACGGATCTATGCGCCATTGTAATAACTTCAGGATAGTTCTGTTCACGATAATTGGAGAACATTATAGATAAATCACCGTTTAAACTCTTCCATTTTGGGTCGGATAGAATGTTTAGTACCGGTGTGTAAATATTTTTTGTAATTTTTATATCTTGCCTTGGAATAAGTCCGATCCGAGTAATAATTACATTTAATGAGAACTGATCGAATATATGGTTTAAACAGTTTGACAATCTATCGAATTGTCTAAAAGCTTCTCTAATATTGGAATCTCGTTCTTCCTCTATTTCAGCTTTTTCAGTAATCCGATAATGATATTCATCAATATAATTTTCAGCAAATTTAGATAACATTAAATAGACCAGCTCCTCTGAACTATTTTCACTTAATAATATTTGCTTAAAATCTATAATCGCGGCATCTATTCTTTTATATTCATTACCCGACCCCCTTCTATTGCCACGCTCTGGGGGTATCTTGTGTAAATTTTTCCCAGGACATATTCGTAAATAATGTTCGTTAAGATATGATATTGTACCAAGAATCTCCTTGGAATACTTTTCAATCCAACCCGTATTAATCATATATTGGAGAGCATTGGCCTTTTCTGTTTTATCTAAATCAAGCCACCCCCTTAGTTCAAGATTAGGTTGAAGTTTTTCCTCCACTTGTGGATCATTTTCTCCATAGAGCCTGAATTTTTGTAATTCAACCATAACAATATTCCACTATTTAGAAGGTAAGAATCAGAGGTTTTGGCTAACAAATAGCCACAATTTGCGATGAAGGACGATTAAAAAATTATATCGAACCCCTGACCTTAGGGCTACAAGGCACCCAATTTTTAAGAAATGATCATTTGCCAAATATCAATGATCACCGGCAACGTCAAGGATTGAGGATTCCTTGCAACCTGGGGCAGGCAATTTATTTTGTCCGGGTTGGATATACGTGTCGGGCCGGCAATTGAATTTTTAGACCTGGCGCAAGACGAAAGGGAAAGCGGGAACTATGACCGGGCGACCATGCTTGATCTTGAAGCTAAAGGAAAGTTGCTTTTGATTCGGAAACGGTTGAAAGCCATTGACCGAAAAAGCCGGCGGCTGAAAGCTACATAAAATATGGGGTAATTTCGTCTTCCCTATTAGAAGACTGTCACTCTAATTTTCTAATAATATTATTCTTTTCGCTGTTTCCATTTTTCTGTATATATATGTCGCGACTCAACAGGGCCCAACATTCTTCCAGGGGAAAAACCATTATTCCCCACTAACAACTTATCATTTAAAACCTCCTCCCAAATATTTTTTCCTTTAGATTTAATCTCTACATAAACGTTTGTCAGTCCTCTTATCTTTTTGAAACAGTCATCCTTCACACTATAGTTGTATGTAGATTGCCATTTTTCTGATGGTGCGAGACTGAATCCCTGAAAGGGCCCGCCAAGGGACAATTTGCCATAATCGTTAAACTCAGTTGAATAGTTGATTGCTTCCAGTGGAACGGAATTAACTGGGTATGCATTACACTCAATTCCATTCGAATCTTTTAAATGCAGACGTATGTCTTCAATTATAATTGGTCGGGCACCGATATTACCCAACCAAAACGATGGGGTGAGTTTTTTATCAGTTATTTTACCATTGTTAAGGCTACTAAAACGCCAAGTAACCACATGAGAAATAGAACCAATGACTTTAGCTGGCCTAAGATAGGCCAAATATGGAACCAAAAAGGAAGCTGCCAAAGCAACAATTGAAATAATTAAAGGCAGATTATATCTGAAATACGATTGTTGAAGATCTGCAACCACTGCTGACAAAAGAGGGAAATTAATAGCGTTCTTGTCCCCGCCAACTTCTACAGCAAAGAGATGGACGTTTGACCCATCGTCTTGCTTATATCTGAATTTTTTATCTAAATGATAGTATAGCCGTCCAAAAATTATATCGTCGTCAACTTTCAATTTCCTTGCAATTGCAGAGCAATCAATAGGAACGAATATTTTTGTTTTACGAGAATGTTTGTCTTTATCAAATGAACAAAACTCTTTGTAGTAAAGGCCGTGAATAACTTTTAATATTTTTCGATCGGTAGGAATTTTCACCATATTTATGACTCCCTGGTCCCATCTATTCACAATTTGAATGGATCTGGGTCTGAATAGGCGAAGTGAACATTTGCCAATTAACAACGTTACCCAGCAAGGTCAAGATAATAAGGCCGCCATGCTTTGGCTTTTTTATTTTTGAAGGGGGGAAATGTGGGGGGAAATCAAATTTCCAATTTTGAAACAAAAAAGCCGCCTACACAGTAGCGATCTGTGCAAACGGCCGTTGAATAGGGATGTAACATATATTTTTAAGTGGCGTCCCCAAGGGGATTCGAACCCCTGTCGCCGGCGTGAAAGGCCGGTGTCCTGGGCCAGGCTAGACGATGGGGACGCATGCTTTTCCTTTTCTGGTGGGCCGTGTTGGGCTCGAACCAACGACTCTCTGCTTAAAAGGCAGATACTCTACCGACTGAGTTAACGGCCCCGAAGGGAAAAAACGTAACTACACGCCCGCCCCTTTTTTGTCAACATGAAATTTAGGAAAAAATATAATTTTTTGGATCATCATCGATGCGTACCGGCGAAATCGCGCATTCGTGACCCAGCGGCCATAAAAAGGGGCCCGGATGATGGTCGTAGCAGGCACTCCCGTCACCCATCCGCCCCCCCCCGCATCCGTTTCTTCCCCCGTCATTTCCGCCAGAATTCAGGCACGACCAGAATAATCAGGGTGTATATTTCCAGGCGGCCCAGCAGCATGCACCACGACAGCAGCCATTTTCCCCAATAGGGAATCTGGGAAAAATTTTCCACCGGCCCCACCAGCCCGAACCCCGGCCCGATATTGCCGATGGTGGCGGCAACGGCCCCGAGGGCGGTGACAAAATCGACCCCGATGCCGGCCAGCAGCACCGTGGACAGTGCAAACAGGGCCATGTAAAGCGCCAGAAAACCGAGAACGCTCCTGACAACATCTTCCGGCACGGCTTTCCCGCCGATCTTGATGTGGGTGACCGCCCGGGGGTGAATCATGGCAAAAAGCTCTTTGTAGCAATACTTGAAGCAGAGCATGATGCGCAGACACTTCATGCCGCCGCCGGTGGACCCGGCCGACGCGCCCACGAACATGCACAGGAAGATGATGGTCTGCGACATGGCCGGCCACATCTCATAGTCGGCCGTTGCATACCCGGTGGTCGTCACGATGGAGATCACCTGGAAGGCGGCGTAGCGCAAGGCCTGACCGGCATTCGCATAGGCCGTCTGGTAGATGTTAAACCCGACCACGAGGGTCAGGATCAGGCACATGGCCAGATAAAACCGGCATTCCGAGTCTTTCCAGAAGGCCAGTGGCCGCCCCTTCAGGAGCTGATAATGAAGGGAGAAGTTGATACCGGCCAGAAGCATGAAAACGGTAATGACCACGTCGATGTAGACACTGTCAAAGTGGGCCACAGACGCGTTTTTCGTAGAAAACCCGCCGGTCGGCATGGTGGTGAAGGCATGGTTGAGGGCATCGAAAAAGCTCATGCCGCCGGCCATCAGCAGCGCTGCTTCGGCCACGGTGAACAGGGCGTATACCTTCCACAGGACGACGGCGGTGTCACGAATCCTGGGTTTGAGCTTGTCCGGCACGGGGCTGGGCACTTCAGCCTTGTACAATTGCATGCCGCCCACCCCCAAAAACGGAAGGATGGCGATGGACAGGACGATGATACCCATTCCCCCCAGCCACTGGATAAAGCTGCGCCAGACCAGCAGCCCCCGGCTCAACCCCTCGATGTCCGTCAGAATCGACGACCCGGTGGTCGTAAATCCGGAAACGGATTCGAAGAACGCATCCACAAAACAAAAGGGGGCGCCGGAGAAATAAAAGGGCAGCGCCCCGAACAGGCCGATGGCCGTCCATCCCACGGCCACAATGGCCATGCCCTCCCGCTGGCTGATGGTTTCGGTCTTTTCGTGCCTGAAGATCAGCGTCAGGATGGCGCCGGCAGCCAGGGTGACCCCCATGGCTTTGACCATCGGCATCAGGCTGCGATCCATGGCAAACAGATCGAAGGCCAGCGGCAGCACCATGGTAGCACCGAAGAACAGGGTCAGCACCCCGACGGTGTTCAGGATATAACGCCAACGCATTTAAATGTACTCCAGTTTCACGGCCAGGATCTTTTCGACGCCGGGGATGGCTTCACGGGTCGCAAAAATGATGATCCGGTCGTCCGGTTCGATGATGCTTTCGCCGGTGGGAATGATGATCTTTTCCCTGCGGATGATCCCGGCCACCATGGACCCCTTGGGGAAAGCAATCTTTCTCAGGGGTTTGGACACGATGTCGGAGGTGGGCAGGGCCAGGGCCTCCATCACCTCCCCCTCTTCCCCCTTGATGGAGATGGCCGACAGCACCTTTCCCCGGCGGATATGCTGCAGGATGGAGTTGATGGCCGACAGCCGCGGGCTGACCACCTGTTCGATGCCGATGGTGGACATGAGGGAAAAATAGCTGAATTTATTGATCTGGGTGATGGTCTTGGCGGCACCCAGCCGTTTGGCCAGCAGCGACGCCAGGATGTTGGTTTCCTCGTCGCTGGTCAGGGTCACCACCAGATCGGTGTCATGAATATTTTCCTCCACCAGCAGGCTCTGGTCCGATCCGTCGCCATGGAGCACGACGGTTCGATCCAGACGCTCGGCCAGGAAATCGCACCGGGCGGCCCGGTTTTCAATGACCTTGCAGGAAAGCGACCGGGCCTCAAGCTGTTTGGCCAGGCGATAACCGATCCGCCCGCCGCCGATGATCATAACGCGTTTTACGGGTGTGGCGTGCTTGTCGAAGATGGAAAGGTGGTTGAACAGGTTTTTTTCTTCGCTGATAAAGTAGACCAGGTCCCCGGCACGCAGGTGATTGTTCCCCTTGGGGATGATCAACTGGTCGTCCCGCACGACCGCGGCGATCAGCGGCCGCTCGTCTTTCAGAACAGCGGGCAGGTCGGCGAGCCGAACGCCCGCCAGGCGGGAACCGGGCTCCAGATAGACGCCGACGAATTTAATCCGGCCGTCGGCAAACTCCCCCACGTCCACGGCTCCCGGAACGCTCATGAGCCGTTCGATGGTCCGGACCACCTCGATATCGGGGTTGATCACCGTATCGATATGGGGTGCACTGGTCTTGAAGGCATCATGGTAGCGGTCGAAATCCGCCCCCCGCAGCCGGGCCAGTTTCTTGGTGCTGGGAGACAGGGTATCGGCCACCAGACAGGCCACCAGGTTGACCTCGTCGGAATCGGTGACCGCCAGAATGATCTCAGCTTCCCGGATACCGGCGGTCTCGAGGATGGTGGGGCTGCTCCCCGAACCGGCCAGGGTCTGAACATCGACATTTTCAGTGAGCCGTTTCAAGGCCTGCTGATCGGAATCGATAACCACCACATCCTTGTTCTCCAGCGCCAGGCGGCTGGCAATGTGGAATCCCACTTCCCCGGCACCGACAATGACTATTTTCACAACAGAACTCCTTGTTGAAAGGGCCAGCGGCCCTGTCGGAAACACTCAGCCTCGATTTCGTATAAAGCTTTTCAGGCCCCTGCATGACCCAATATCCGAAAGGAACCGAAAAGGCGATAGGGGTCGGGAAGGGCCGTCGCCCTCCCCGCCCTCCGAACCGTGCGTGCGGTTCTCCCGCACACGGCTCTCCAGTCGGTGGTTTCAACATCGTGATTGGCTTGCCAGTGCATGGGCTTCGGTCATGGTGAAAAGCCCACGCTCAGCAAAGAAAGCATTCGGCCAGCGGGTATGGTCTTTACGGCATTGACCCATTCCAGGACGCTTCTGCTGTTTCCGTAGCACCGATCGAAGCCGACGACGGATAAATCCATCGACCGATTTGAACTCATTGGAATTCGCATGTTTGAAATAACCAAACCACCCACGCAGCATCGGGTTCAGGTCCTCAATAATGTGTTTGAGGCTGTTTCCTCGCGTGCGCCGGGTCTTGGTCCGAATGCGATCCCGCAAGGCGTTCAAACTTTTGCGGCGGACCCATCGTCTTCCAGCCTCGAACCGATATCCCAGAAACTCGAAGCCTTGCCCCGGTACCGTGCAATCCCCCACGTGGGTTTTGTCCGGATGCAAGGTCAGACCGTTTGCCGCTACCCAGGCGTTTATAACGGCCAGCGCCGATTGAGCCGTCTCCGGGCTCGGGCACATCACGACAAAGTCATCGGCATAACGCACCATGCGGTACCCTTTGGACCGCATCAGACGGTCCAGCGGATGCAGGTACAGGTTCGCCAACAGCGGGCTGATAACCGCACCTTGCGGCGTGCCACCAATCGGCGTCCATCGCTTGAGCTCGCTGATGATATCCTGTTTGAGATACCCGTGAATCAGGTCGAGAACCCGCCCGTCGCTGATGCGCGTTTCCACCAGCGCCATCAACCGGTCATGGGCAATGGTGTCGAAGTAGCTCGCCAGGTCCGCATCCACGACATGGGTGCAGCCATTCTTAATCAGGCGGTCCACCTCTCGAAGGGCGCTCTTGCAACCGCGCCCCGGTCGGAAGCCAAAGCTCGTCTCCTCGAATTCCTTTTCGAAAATCGGTTCTATCACCAACTTCAACGCCGTCTGCACGATGCGGTCCTTGACCACCGGAATTCCCAGTGGGCGGGTCTTACCCGGTCCCTTGGGGATCTCCACGCGCTTGACCGGCTGGGGGCGATAGGTTCCCGATTTCAACGACTCCGACAATTCCTCAAGGTAAGCCGACGCCTTGTACCCAAACCGTTCGATACTCTGGCCGTCCACACCTGCCGACCCCTTGTTTGCGGCGACCTTCTGCCACGCGATTTCAAGGGTTCGCTGACGGGCAACCTTGTCGATCAGGCTGAACCATGTGCCTCCTTTGACGCCGTTTTCCAGCGCCGCCAACATGCGCTCTGTCCAGATCGAGGCTTCCACCCAACTTCGGGTTTCTGTGCCTTGTTTAGTCCCGCCGCGACGGGACACTGGCGACACGTAGCTTGTGCATTGCCTGTTACTGGATTTCACACATCCACCTTCCTGCCTCCCTTCCCTCGGCACGGGTTTGCTCTCCGCGCTTCTCACGACAGTCGCCGCTGCAGTACTATGAAGGCTCTGACTCCTGTCCACATCACCCCACAGACAGGTCTCCCCGCTTTACCCACGACGCCTTCCGACCATTCCATCTCCAACCACCTGACGTCCCCCTGTCCCAGCTTTAACACGCTACCCCTTAGCTCGGCAGGTCCCCTTTCTTCGGGTAGAGGCTTCGCCATTCTCCAAGCAGGCTCGCCGGCAACGCCCGGCCGAATCGAGTTCGTCATCCTACGGACTGGTCGTTCACCTCCGGTTGCTTCCCACCCCGCCTCACGGCGACGCAGTTACCTTCGGTTACAGGCCCGGAGAGCGATAGGCCTGAAGAGGACTTGCACCTCTTTGACATCGTGCGCTCACGGGCGCACTAGGAGCGGCTTCCAGCCGCGATTGTCCAGAATGCATCGCGGCTGGAAGCCGCTCCTACGAAAAACGACCCAGTTCTGATTAGTTCCTTAGAAGTCGCTTTTCCGACGGGTTCGTAAAAAAGCCGAGATCAAGGCTTGCGAATCCCGAGGAATGAGGCGTACTGACGGTACTCCGCAATGACGAGGGATGAAGCGTAACGCAGATATCGGCTTTTTTACGAACCCGTCGATTTTCGCTGCTATGCCTTACAACACCGCCCATGCGGTGTCAAACCTTGGTATACCGATATTCCGCAGCACTGTCCGCAGGGTGTGCCGGGCAACGGCCATAAACCGGAAGCACACAATTTCTGCAAGCTTTCACTCAAGGGAAGAACACGGTCAGAAAAAGAAGCAGCGCGGCCCCCGCGGCCAGGGCATCGCGCCGTTTAAAAACGAGTTCCGGAAGGGTGCGGTGCTCATGGTAGCACCGGGCCTGCATGGCCACCGCCAGTTCGTCGGCACTTAAAAACACGCGACGGAACAAAGGGATGGTGAACCTCATGAGCCGGACCATCGGGTTCCTGCGCCTTTCGATCCCCCTGGCACGCTGGGCATCGGAAATTTCAGCGGCCTGAAAAAGAATGACCGGAAGAAACCGCACCACCAGGCCCACCATGGTGGCGGCCATTCTTTCATTCACGAGAGGAATCGGCCTCAAAAACCAGACCAGGGCGGCGCGGATGTCGGCGGTCCGGGTGGTGGCCATCAATACGATCCCCATGCACACCACCAGCAGCAGCCGCCAGCAGACCACCAACGCGTCTTCGGCCAGGTCCAAAGAGATGGATGGCACCCATCCATGATCGAAGGTGACCGATCGCAGCCCGAAGACAAAGAAGAGAAAAAAAAGAAAATAGCGGATTTCAGCCAGCAGGCGGGCCGGACGTAATCCGGCAACATTCAGGCAACATATCATCACAGCGGAAAGCGACGTCAAAAAAACCAGCCCCCCCATGAGGCTCATCATGCTGAAGCCCATGAGCAGGGCCTGTTTGGTTCTCGGATCCAACCGGTGAAGCAGCGAATCGCCGGGAGAAAAACCGATGGTGGTCAGTTCACCCATGGCAGGATGCCTTTGCCCAGCTGCACGGAACATGGCGGCCGGATGCCGTAGCGCGCGATACCCGCCATCACCTCGGCCGGACGACCATCTTCGACCACACGACCGTTGGCCATGACCACCAGTCGCTGGGCATGGGCGACCACCTTTTCCAGGTCATGGGTGGTAATGATGATGGTATGGCCACTTTTATGAAGTTCGAGAATCTGGTCGAGCACCAGGCTGGTGGCCGGAAAATCAAGGTTGGAAAAGGGTTCGTCCATCAGGAGCACACGGGGGGCCATGGCCAGCACCCCGGCGATGGCCAGGCGCCGTTTTTCACCCCCGGACAGATGGTGGGGCTGCTTGTTTTCAAACCCCGAAAGATCAACCGCAGCCAGCGCCCGTTGGACCCGCCGGTCGATCTGTTGCCGCCCCAATGACAGGTTTTCCGGACCGAAAGCCGCGTCATCGTAAACCGTTTCTCCGACAATCTGGCTGTCGGCATCCTGAAAAACCATTCCCACCTGCCGGCGGGCCGCCAGGGGATCTTTTTTAACCGACTTGCCGCAAACGGTCACCGACCCGGATTCGGGAAAAAGCAGGCCGTTCAGGTGGCGCAGCAGTGTGGTTTTACCCGAGCCGTTGGCACCGGCGATGACGGTGAATTCTCCCTCCTCGAAGGAGAGGCTTACATTTTGGAGCCCCTGCGTGCCATCGGCAAAGCGATGGCAGAGGTTGGCGGTGCTTATGATGGACACGGTTTATCCAGCCGCCCGCACGACGCCAAAATGCCCATCGATCATGGGCCGAAGCGCCCGGGCGATGGGAATGGCAGCGGCAATTTTCAATGCATCGCCGATCAGAAAGGGCAGCATGCCCACGCCAGCCGCCTTGGAAAGGCTCATTCCGGTAACCACCTTGAGCCAGGAAACCCCGAAGGCGTATACGGCCAGGGTACCGGCCACCATGGCCAGGATATCGACGGCCAACCGCCCGTGCCCCCTTTCGGAAATGATACCGACCAGGTAGGCGGCGGCCGCAAATCCGAGCAGGTACCCGCCGGTGGGGCCGACGAATTTACCGATACCGCCGGTACCGCCGGCAAAGACCGGCAGGCCCACGGCGCCGGCCAGCAGATAAACGCCCACGCTGATCAGCCCCCAGCGGCCTCCCAGCAACAGTCCGGCCAGCATGACGAACAGGTTTTGCAGGACAATGGGCACCGGGCCGATGGGAATGGCGATATAGGCGCCGGCAGCCGTCAGGGCAGCCATGAGGGCCGCATAGACCATGCGTTTCAATTGTCGGGCGGATGCATCCATATTATGTGTTTCTCCTTACGGTGGTTATTTGAGAAAGGGTTCAAGGGGTCGAGGGTTCAAGGATTCAAGGGGGCCGGACGCGTCCTCCCAATATTTTAGGAAAATCTTGAGAATCATCATTGACTCCCTGATATTATTTCAGAAATGTCAGATGGTGGTTCAGGTCAAGGCCGCAGCGTTTTCGAAACCGCAGGCGCGGCAGCGCTACGTCGGGGATGGTGAAAACGCGAGAACGCCGGCCTGGGCCGCAAGTTGACATTTCAGTAAGAACCTGCCGATTATCGGTGAAAGCAGTCTCCATATACCACGGTCCGGCGGCTCCCGTCGGCCAGTCGCAGGACCAGGCCCCCATGTTCATCCAGCGCCTCGGCGGTGCCCTCAACCCGATCCTTGACGGTAAACACCCTTACCTTGCGGCCAAGGGTCACATTGCAGGATTGCCACTGGTCGATCACCTGATGGGGATCAAAGGCCCGGATCCGCCGCTCAAACGCTTCCAGGAAAGCCGTCAGGATCTCGCGCCGCGGCACTGTCCGCCCCATCAGCGTTCGAAGTGAAACGGCGATGGGCTCTTCGGTTTCCGGGGCGTTGTTGACGTTAAGTCCCACACCGATGTTCATATGGGCGACCTGATCCCCTTCGGCTTCCATCTGGGACAGCACACCGCAGATCTTATGGTTGCCGACCAGGATATCGTTGGGCCACTTGACGTGTGCATCGACATGATACAAAGCCCTCAACTGCTCGGTCATGTCGAGGGCCGCCGCCAGATTCACCAGACCGGCCATCATGATGGGAATATCCGGCCGAACCACGACGGTGAAATAAAGACCGCCGTCGGCAGACAACCAGATCCGTTTCATGCGCCCCCGTCCGCAGGTCTGGCGCTGGGCCACCGCCACGGTAAAATCGGGGCACCCCTTCCGCGCCAGGGACATGGCTTCATCCATGGTGGAGGTGGTTTCGGGAAAATAACGGATCCGGTCCCGCCATTCATCGAATGCCCATGGCATCAGGCAGTCTGGATCACGGGGCAGACAATAACCTTTGGGGGAAGATACGATGGGTATGCCGGACTGGACGAGGCCTTTGATGTGTTTCCAGACGGAGACCCTGCTGACGCCCAACTCCGTGCTGAGCGTTTCACCGGAGACCACATCCCTGGCCTGACTTAAAATGGTTACAATCTTCTGTTTGGCGTCCATCTGGTTAACCTTTCAATGAAGAATGGTTAACCAGATTCAGGACGGGATGTCAACCGCATATCGCAACGGCCGGGCAGGGAAACGGGAGCGCTTCAGCCGGCAAATCGCCTGGAAAGCCGCTGCATCTCATCCTCTGCATCGTTGATCAGTTCATCGAATATGCCCTGGAGCGGCAGGATTTTGTCCGCCAGGCCCACGCTCTGGCCGGCCATCAGGGATCCCTTTTTCATATCGCCGTCAACCACGGCATTTTTCAAGGCCCCCATCCAGAACCGTTCCACCTCGTACTGGGCTTCCATGCGATCGATGGTGTTGTCTTCGAGTTTTCTGATCAGGTTTAACTGCAGTTTCCCGAATTCATTCGTTCCCACATTTTTCAGCGCGCGAACGGGAATCACCGGAAGGCGGCTGTCAAACTGGGGGGTGGCAACGGCATCGCGCGCCTTGGCCCGCCGGAAGGTCTCTTTGAATTTGGCATGCACGGCACACTCTTCGGACATGACGAAGCGCGTGCCCATCTGGATACCTGCCGCCCCCATCATCAACAGGTGGGCCATCATCCGGCCGGTGGCGATTCCCCCGGCGACAAAAATGGGGACGGACTCGACGTTGAAAAGGATCTGCTGGATCAGGACGGTCAGCGACACCGGACCGATGTGGCCACCGGCTTCGGACCCCTCCAGAATCAGTGCATCGGTCCCCATTTTGATCAGCTTCAGGGCCAGCTGTTCGGTCGGTGCAAAACAGATTACCCGTGCCCCGCTGTCCTTGGCGCGTTGAATTTCATTTTCCCTGGGTATGGAACCGGCAAAAACGACCACGCGGCATCCCATCTCGCACACCATGTCCAGCTGCGACTGGTAGGCCGGCGCAATGGTGATCAGGTTGACGCCGAACGGATGGTCCGAGAGCGAGCGGGTCGCTTCGATCTCCTTTTCAAGCACATCGACGGGGGCGTTGCCGCCGGCCAACAGGCCGAACCCGCCACAACGTCCCATGTGGCTGACCAGTTGGGGATCACTCACCCAGGTCATGGCACCGCACATGACAGGCACCCGGCAACCTAAGAATTGCCGGCCTTTTTCAAAAAATCGATCGAGCAGCATACAGCCACCTCCGTAATTTCACTGATGTCCGGTTTAGGATACCGGGGAAAACCGGAAAGGAGAAAATTCACCTGCCAGGAGCAATGGTTCGGGCAGGGCCGCAGGGAGGAAGCCGCATTGGTAATCCGGCGACGGCCGATAACACTGCCCAAGACCATGGCTTTCAGGCAGGCATCTACCACCGCATCAAAATAGCACCATAGGTAAGACCGGCACCAAAAGAATCCAGCAGGATCAACTGCCCCTTTTTAATCCTGCCGTCCCTGACAGCCTCATCCAGCGCCGTGGGGATGGTTGCCGCCGAGGTATTGCCGTATCGGTCCACGTTCACCACGACTTTCTCCATGGGGCATTTCAGCCGCTTGGCCACGGCCTCGATAATCCGGAAATTGGCCTGGTGGGGAATAAACCAGTCCACATCCGCCATGGTGAAGCCGTTGCTCTCGAGGGAACGGTTGGCAAATTCGGCCAGGGTGCGCACGGCCACCTTGAAGATTTCCTTACCGGTCATCCGCATTTTATGCAGGTTCTTGAAAAATCGGCCGGGGGTCACTTCCATGCTTGATCCGCCGGCGGGAATGTAAAGCAACTCCCACAGGTTGCCGTCGGACAGCAGATGGCTGGACAGGATGCGGGCCGGTGCATCCGGTGCGCAGCGTTCCACCACCGCCGCGCCGGCACCGTCGCCAAACAGGATACAAGACCCCCTGTCCTGCCAGTTGATAAACGGATTGAGCACCTCCGCGCCCACCACCAATGCCGTCCGTGTCTGCCCGGACCGGATGAACTGGTCCGCCGTGGCCAATCCGTAGACAAAGCCTGAACAGGCCGCATTGATGTCCATGGCCCACGCCTGGGGAGCGCCGATTTTGTGCTGCAGCCAGCAGGCCGTCGATGGAATCAGGGTGTCCGGCGTACAGGTCGCATAGATGATCTGGTCGATGTCTCCGGGAGTCCGGCCGGCCATGTCAAGAGCCTTCCTGGCCGCCGCCACCCCCATCGAAGAGTTGTGTTCGTCGGGATTGGCCAGATCGGAAAACCGACGTTCTTGAATACCCGTGCGTTCACGGATCCACTGGTCATTGGTGGAAATATGGTCCTTTTCCAGTCGATCGACAATTTGATCGTTGGTGACCCGACCTTCGGGAAATGCGCGGCCGGTTCCGATAATCGTGGTGGCATATTTCATGGATTGTCAAAGCCCCCGAGTTGCAATCGGACCAAGATGGGTGTCATTTACCTACCCAACCGCCTCTGACTGCACGTATACTCGTCTTAATTATTTGTTATTAAATAGATTTAATTTGTCTTAAACGAGGCCTGCAAGTAATTTAAACCTATGGCATTGTCAAGGGTTTTATAGCTTGGAGGCGCCTGGTCAGGATGTGCGTTGAGCAAAGGAAGGGATTCAGAAAAGCCCTTAACATTTGGTTATGTATTATTTTTTAAGATTCAGGCACGCCGTATGGATTCCGGTCATAAAAACAAGTGCGGTCGTTTGCCGACCGCAGCGCAAACATCGTTAACGCTTATGACTACCCTTAACAATTCAAAACTAGTAAATCAGTCGTCCTTTTCCGCGTCATCATCGGCAATGTGTATTTTAGGCCGCCACGTCGCGTTGTGGCTGGCATCCTCAAGGATATCCTTGCGGATAAAGGAAAGGTACTGGGCCATTTTCGTGTTTTCCCAGTTATCGGCCCACCCTTCCCCGTCACCGATCAGGATCGCTTCGATCATTAATTTATCAGATTTTTCGGAAACCTGGGTTTCATCAATATGCGCAGCGGCATAAGCCCGCTGGAGCCGAAGCTCCATTGCCGCCAGCAAATTTTCGACCAATTTACCGGTCGACAGGCCCAGGTGTTTGGCCCGTTTTTTTAACATTGCATATGCCGCCGCACTCATGGGGAATTGAACCGGTTTGGTATCGCCTGCCATGTATCGACATTCCTGTTTTTATTTCTTTAAAAACACAATGGGCTTTTTATTTTTTTCGATTCCATGAATCAGACCGCCGCCCGCATGCGACCGGTTGGCCCACGATGGACCGATCTTTTTCCCAACGGGGATTTTTCTTTAATTACAATATATTTTTTAAAATATCTACCAGATATTAAAAAAAGTTGACCGATCCGCCCTGCTGGCCCCGAACAAAGGATCCTGACCCGATCAGAAATCAGGAATCAGAAGGCGATCGATGCCGCTGCGCGCCTGCAATTATATACGAAGGAAGGAGCCGATGGCGAAACTGTCTTCTGGATGCTGAATTCTGGCTCCTGGATTCTTTTGAAATGCCACCAGCACTGCCACCGCCCTTGACCTGGCCCAAAGAGCCCGGTTTTCAGGTGCAATAAACCGGCACGGCGCACCGAATTTTCGATCTAGAGCGCCTTGAGCAGTCGTTCGTGGATATTGTCAAAGCCCCCGTTGGACATAATCAGAATGACATCGCCGCGGGTCGAGGATTCGGACAGGTCATCAATGATGGATTCCGTATCTTCAAAATAAACCGCATCCTTTCCTCGTCGCCTGAGATCGGCGACGAGCCGTTCACTGGAAAACCGTTCCCCCCGGGGAACTTTTTTCAGCAACGGCGGCTTGCGGATGCAGATTCGATCCGCCGCATCGAACACGGTGGCATAGTCCTGCTGAAAAATCTTGCGCATGCTCGAATTGGTTCGTGGTTCGAAAACAGCAACGAGCCGGTTTTTGGAGAAATGGGATTTCACCGCCTTCACCGTCTCCCTCACTGCGGTGGGGTGGTGCGCGAAATCGTCCATCACGATGACGCCCCGTTTCTCGCCGCGAATCTCCTGCCGGCGCCGAACACCGGCAAAACTGTCCAGCGCCCGTGCAATTTGACCGGACGGTACGCCCAGGTAATCCGCCACCGCCACGGCTGAGATCGCATTTTTCAAATTGTGGGCACCGATCATCCGCGTTCGGAACGTCCCGAAGTCCATACCATTTTTAAACGCTTCAAAACGGGTGGCGGGCGGCTCGATAAAAACCCTGCCAATGCGCCAGGAAGAATCGGGCTCCAGACCGTAGGACATCCGTTTACACGAGGCCAGACCAACCAGTCCGCTGACATTGGGATCGTCGTCCACGCTGACCAGCAGCGAATCCGGTTTGAAGGCCGTGAGGAAACGCCCGAATGCGCTTCGAACGTGGTCCAGATCCCGATATATATCGGCATGATCGAATTCAACACTGGTCAAGATAGCGGCATCCGGCGTATAATGAAGAAACTTGGGGCCTTTATCGAAAAAGGCGGTATCGTATTCATCCGCCTCGATAACCATGCAGTCTCCCGCCCCGGTTCGGTAGTTGCTTTTAAAATTGGGCAGGATGCCGCCGATAATAAACGAAGGATCCCGGCCAGCGGAAAAAAGAATCCAGGCCAGCATGGCGGACGTGGTTGTCTTTCCGTGCGTGCCGGCCACCAGCACCTGACGCTTGCCGGCGGCAGCAAAGCGATTGACCGCCTGGGGCATGGAGCAATAGCACAGCGCCATCTCGCCGATGGCGACCACTTCCGCATTGTCACGGGAAACGGCGTTGCCGACCACAACCAGATCCGGCCGATGGGACAGGTGGGATCCGTCGAACCCGGCCATGACCGCGACCCCGTTTTCTTCAAGGAAACGGCTCATTGGCGGATAGACATGGCTGTCCGAACCGGTAACCCGGTAGCCCATGTCTTTGAGCATGCAGGCCAGGGCACCCATGGCCGTGCCGCATACGGCAATCAGGTGAATGGAGTCCACTTTCTCCGGGATTCGGTTGTTTTCCGGCAGAATCATGGTGCCAGCGTCCTTTATTTGCAATGGGTCTGGTTGTCGAAAGCGTGCCCGATGGTCTTGTTTGTAAACGATTTACTTTCGAATCACAAGCGGTTCATGTCCCGTTTTGCATCGCTTCGACGGCAGCCGGCAAGGGCAACATGCGCAGCGGTGGTTCCAGAGACAGGTTATCCCCGTTGCCGGCCATGGACGGGATGGTAGCCGCCTTCTTTCAAGGTGAGAACAAATGGGCATCGAATCCGCCACACATCTGTTGACCGAGGTTATCCATCGCCATGAACCCGTCACCGTTCTCACCGGCGCGGGCATCTCGGCTGAGAGCGGCATTCCCACATTCAGGGGGCCGGAAGGATTCTGGACCATCGGTTCCCGGGAATACCATCCCCAGGAAATGGCCACCCGGGCCATGTTCAACGTGGATCCCGAATCCGTCTGGGTGTGGTACCTGTATCGCATGGGCCTCTGCCAAAAGGCCCGGCCCAACGCCGGCCATCTGGCCCTGGCAGAAATGGAATCCCTTCTGGGGAACCGATTTACCCTGATCACCCAGAATGTGGACAACCTGCACATCCTCGCCGGAAACAGCCTGTCGCGGACCCTACAGATTCATGGCAATATTTTTCAGGCCCGTTGTGCATCGGGCTGCACGGATTCCATCCTCCCCCTTCCCGCCGGCCTGAAGCCTAAAGCGAAAGGGGGCAGGCTGACCGAAAATGAACGGCGGCGCCTGACCTGCCCCGCGTGCGGCAGCTGGGTCCGACCGCATGTACTCTGGTTCGACGAAACCTATAACGAACGTCACTACCGATTTAACAGCGCACTGGAAACGGCAGCACGGACGCGCCTGCTGATTACCGTGGGCACCGCCGGCGCAACCAACTTGCCCAGCCATATCGCCGCCATCGTATATAAAAATGGCGGTCTGATGATTGACATCAACGTGGCCGACAACCCTTTTGCCGGCCTGGCCACCGGATCGGGCCAGGGCACCTTTGTCAGGCGCACCAGCAGTGATGCATTGGTCGAAATGGCCCGTGCCGTTGCCTTGGCCCAGTCCAATCTTTAATGATATCCATTATTTGATTTGACACACACACGTCGTATGGGCTAATATAATGGCGAATTGTCACCGCCTTGCCTGGGCAACATTAACCGCTCTTCCAACCAACGGCTTAATCGCCACGAAAATCATTAGGCTATGAAGACAGACACCTGCGATGCCAACGCACCCATTGACCAGTTGAAGGCCATCTCCTCATGGGTTTCATCCGTACAGGATTTGGATAAACTCCTGCAATTGATTATCGAATCGGCCACCGGCGTCGTGCAGGCCGAAGCCGCGTCACTCCTTCTGCTGGACCCCAAAACCAACACACTCTATTTCAAAGTGGCGACCGGTGCCAAAGGCGAAGCAGTCAAGGATTTCAGGGTGAAAATCGGCCAGGGGATCGCCGGCCATGTGGCCAAAACCGGCCGCCCCCTGCTGATTGCCGATGCCCAGCAGGACGAGCGGTGGATGCGGGAAATCAGTGACAGTATCGATTATGAAACGCGCTCCATGGCCTGTGCTCCCCTGAAAATCAATAAAAGCACCATCGGTGTCATCCAGGTCATCAACAAAAAGGACCATACCCAATTCAGCCAGGCGGACATGGAGGTTCTCGAAGAGTTCTCCGGCCTCGCCGCCCTGGCCATCGGCAGCGCACGCAACCTTGAACAGGTTCGCCGGGAAAATATCGACCTGAAGAAGGAACTGGGAGAAAAACACCAGATTATCGGGAAAAGCCTGGTTTTGGGAAAAGTGCTTCAGGACGCCCAGAAGCTCTCCCGCACCAAAACGACCGCCTTGATTCAAGGCGAAAGCGGCACGGGTAAAGAACTGCTGGCACGCCTGATCCACCGGGAAAGCCCTCGGAAAAACAAACCGCTGGTTGTCCTGAACTGCGCGGCATTGCCCGAAACCCTTTTGGAATCGGAACTGTTCGGCTATGAAAAGGGCGCTTTCACCGGAGCGGCCGGCCGAAAGCTCGGAAAATTCGAAGCGGCCCACGAAGGAACGCTTTTTCTTGACGAAATCGGGGAAATGGCACCCGGCATCCAGGCCAAACTGCTCCGCGTTCTCCAGGAAGGCGTTTTTTACCGGGTCGGGGGCACCACCCCCATTACCGTGGATGTTCGCGTGTTGTCCGCCACGAATAAAAAGCTGGACAAAGAGGTTCAGGCCGGGAAATTCAGGGAGGATCTGTTTTACCGGTTGAATGTGGTCCAACTCAATATGCCGCCATTAAGAGAGCGCCTCGAAGATGTTCCCTTTCTGACCACGCACTTTCTCGATGTGTTTAAAAAGGAAACCGGACTGTCGGGCCTGACCATCTCCGACGCAGCCATGGACAAAATGGTGCACTATAACTGGCCGGGCAATATCCGTGAACTGCGCAATGCCATCGAACGGGCCGTGGTGATGGGGGACGGAAAAACAATCATGCCTGAAGATCTGCCGATCAGCGCCTCCCTGCCCAAATTCGCAGGCCTGAAACTCGGGTTGACCCTTGAAGCCGCTCTCAATGAATTCAAGAAAGAATTTATTCTGCTCAACCTGAAACATACCGGCGGCAATAGAAGCAAGGCCGCCAAAATTATGAATATCCAGCGAACCTACCTTTCACGCCTGATCACCCGCTATGAGATCCGTGATCTGGCCTGAACCCGCCTTTTTTTCGAAACAACTCAAGACGTTTCTTAAACTGCCGATACCCAGTCTGGACCGGATGCATTGCCAGGACCTCTCGAAATAACCCTGGCACTATAATTGCTTGTAAACCATTCAATAATTGGCACTGAGCAGATGACTGTATCCTGGAGGAATTATCATGACTGCCATTCAAATGAACACCAGCACCGTCAGGAAGTTTAAGAAGTCAATGGAACCTGTTGGGTATTACAGCGTTGAATTTGCTGTAGACGACCCGCACCCGCTCTATCAATTTAAAATTTGGCGCACTGAATCGAATCCAATGTTCGTTGTGGTCAAGGAAAACTCTGCCGTCCTTCCTAAATTGAAAGCGGGCAGCGTGTTGAACATGACCTATTACAGCAGCGACACCCAATGCCCCAAAAAGCAGATCGAGACCCGGATCGGGCACATTACCAACGAAAGGGAAGGTCGATTCGAAGGCCATTGTACGATTGACCTGGTTCCGGTCAACCACGCAACCCTTCAGCACTAAAGCCTTTGCAGGCGCGATCAGTAATGGTGACCATGAAAAAGAACCTGACCCTTTTGGTTTTCGATGCAAGGGGCACTCCCGTCAGGCAGGCGAGCATTCCCAGAATGCTGCTACCTGTGAGCGCCCTCTTCTTACTGGGCATAGCCGTTGCCCTTTACGCTGGCATTTCCGCCTACCACCGGTTGAAAACCGAAACGAAGGATGTCCGCGGCCTCCGGTCAGCCCTTCAAACCCAGGAAGAGCGGGTCCTTCAGCAACAGGATCAGATCGTTGCTTTTGCTCAAAAAATTGAATCGTTAAAAACCCAGTTGGCCGAACTCAACAGATTCGAGCAAAAAATACGGATTATCGCCAATTTGGAAACCAGCAAGGATGGGTCGAGCCTGTTTGGTGTGGGTGGATCAGATCCGGAAGACCTGGACCCGACAGCCATGATGGAGCTGGACTACCAGGAACTGGTCAGGGACATGCACGCTGAAATCAATGAAATTGACCAGGCGTCACACAACCAACTCGATTCATTTTCTAATATTTTCAAACAGTTGGAAGGAAAACGGAATTTACTCGCCGCGACCCCGTCCATCCGTCCGGTGAAAGGGTGGGTGTCATCGCGCTTCGGATACAGGAAATCGCCCTTCACCAGTCGTCGGGAGTTTCACCGCGGCCTTGATATTGCAACCCATGCAGGCACACCGATCATCGCACCGGCAGACGGTCTAGTCACCTATGCCGGCAAAAGGGGCCTGATGGGCAATATGGTAACCATCGAACATGGCTTCGGAATGGTGACCCGATATGGTCATGCCCAGAAGATACTCAAGAAGAAGGGAACGTACGTCAAACGGGGTGAGACCATCGCCCTGGTGGGCAATACGGGGCGGAGCACCGGCCCCCACCTTCACTACGAAGTCCGTTTGAATGGGGTGGCCGTGAACCCCACCAAGTATTTTTTCAACTGAAGGGCGAATCGAGCAGCACAAAAACATACAAGTCAATTCAAAAGGCGGCACAAAAAGACACAGAGAAGATGAACATGATGAGACCAGAAACAAAAAAGAAGGCTACTAAAATGAAAAAAACAGTTTTCTTGATGTTATCGGGGATGGCGATCTTCATATCGGGCTGCACCGGTTCCGGTTCCGGTTTGTATTCGGTCACCGGAACACGAAGCGCCCTGATCAACACGAATACCCCCGTCCCGTTGAAAAACGATGACATCCGCGGTGTCTGCCTGTCCATCTCCCCCCGGTCGTCCCTGAACATCGATGTCGAATGCATTCTCGATTATGTTCAGGGAGAAGCCGCTTTCGATCCCACGGATCAGCAGGAGGACCTTCTCAATCCGTGGGTCCGCTGGCGTTATGCCTTCTAACCTGAGAGACCGCCCCGAACAGTCAAAAAACCCCTTGCCGGGAAAAACCACGGCAGGGGGTTTTTTAGTTTTCAAATCCTCCGCATCATAGTTGACCGAATACCGTTTCCGCAGCAGCCAGGGTTTGTTCGATGGCATTGTCGTCGTGGGCCGCTGACAGAAAAAAGGCCTCGAACTGGGAAGGCGCCAGATAAACCCCGTTTTCAAGCATCCCCTGGTAATATGAGGAGAAGCGCCGGAGATCGGAGGTTTTGGCATCGGCAAAATTTTTGACCGGCCGGTCGGTAAAGAACAGGCCCAGCATGGCGCCTGCCCTGTTGCAGGAAACAGGGATATGAGCCTTTTCTGCAATCGACTTCAACCCGTTGATCAGCATGTCCGCCCGAGCATCCAACCGTTCATAGAAGCCATCTTCTTTCAATTGGTTCAACGTCGCGATGCCGGCAGCCATGGCCAATGGGTTGCCCGACAGGGTGCCCGCCTGGTAAACAGGGCCCTGCGGGGCAATATATTCCATGATCTCGCGCCGGCCACCATATGCCCCCACCGGCAGGCCACCGCCAATAATCTTGCCGAAGCAGGACAGGTCCGGGGTAATGCCGAACCGCGCCTGGGCACCGCCAAAGGCAACCCGGAAGCCGGTCATCACCTCATCAAAGATGAGTACGGCCCCATATTTTTCTGTCGTTTCACGAAGGGTTTCAAGAAACTGGCCATCCGGCAGCACCATGCCCATGTTGCCGGCCACCGGTTCCACGATGATGCAGGCAATCCGGTCTCCCTGCTCGGCCATCACCTTGCGCACGGTATCGATGTCGTTATAGGGCAATGACAAGGTGTGCTCGACGAACGAGGCGGGCACACCCGGACTGCCCGGGATCTGAAGTGTCGCGACGCCGGAACCGGCTTCCACCAGCAGCGAATCGGCATGCCCGTGGTAGCAGCCATCAAACTTGATGATTTTATCCCGACCGGTGTATCCCCGCGCCAGCCGGATGGCGCTCATGGTGGCCTCCGTTCCCGAATTAACCATTCGCACCATATCCACCGAGGCAACCGCATCAACGACCATACCGGCCAGTTCGACTTCCAGATCGGTAGGCGCCCCATAGCTGGTTCCCTGTTCCAGAACGGACGAGATGGCAGCTATCACCGCCGGATGCCGATGACCCAGAATCATCGGTCCCCACGATCCGATGTAATCGATGTAAGGGTTGCCGTCAGCGTCAAACAACCGACAGCCGTCGGCACGACTGATGAACAGCGGGTCCGTCCCCACGGACCGGCAGGCCCGGACCGGACTGTTTACACCGCCGGGAATCAGTTCTTGAGCCCTTTTGAACAATGCTGTCGAGTTTTCTTTTTTCATTATCTTTTGTCCTTTCTTATGCAGCGGAATGAAAACGGTTGACTTTTGGGTGGATCGGTGCGGAAACTACCAAACCCGCGCTGGCGGGTCAAGGCGGAGGTCTTTATTCGACAGGATGAAGAATGGATCCGGGACCGGTTAAATTTTAAACGAAAGCCATTTAAACGTTACTATCCTTGAGTCGATACGTTTGGAAACCATCGGCAAACGGGTGTTAGGTCAACACCTGAATGCAGGCAGCGGATTCCGCCTCCCCCCGTAAAGGGATACAGCGATGAAGCACAGCCAGGTCGTCGAGAAGCTGTCCAGAATGCTTGTTTACATCCTCGGCAGGCAACCCGATGAGTTCGCCCTGATTCCCGACGCGCATGGCTACGTGACAATCAAAGACCTGTTGAAAGCATTGGGCGAAGAACCCGGTTGGCGCCATGTCCGTTTGGGCCACATTCGTGAAGTGCTCTACGCCAGCCGCTCACCGGCGGTGGAAATAAATGACAACCGGATACGAGCCGTGGATCGATCCCGGCTCCCGCAACCGGAGACGACCGATGTCTTCCCCAAGTTGCTCTACCACCCGGTTCGCCGGCGCGCTTATCCCCTGGTCATGGAAAAAGGCCTGCAACCTGGCGCTTCCGGGCTCCGGATCATCCTGGCTGGCGAGACGGCCCTGGCCCGGCGACTTGGCCTGCGGATCGACCCGGCCCCCGTTATCCTGACAGTAAATTGCGAGAGCGCCCGAAAAAACGGCGCCACGCTATGGCGTTTCGGCAGTCAGTTGTTTCTTTCTGACAGGCTGCCGGCAGGCAGTTTGAGCGGCCCCCCGTTGCCGAAGCACCGGCCGGAGCCAAAAAAAACAGAGACCCTCCAACCGGCAGGCGCCCCGAAAACACCAGGCGGGTTCACCTTGGACCTGACGGTTGATCCGGCCACCAGAAGCCGCCCCCCAAAAGGATCCCGTCAACGCAAAAATGAATGGAAGCGGGATCGAAAACGCAGAAACAGAAGCAAAACATACCCTTAGGCCGGAGAACCGTTCCCCTTGTTTTTCACCCGCATAAAAAAAACGCATTGACAACCTGCACCCCTGCTGGTAAGAAGCGCTTTTGTTTTGAAGAGATCCAAGGGCCGTTAGCTCAACTAGGCAGAGCACCTGACTCTTAATCAGTAGGTTGAAGGTTCGATTCCTTCACGGCCCACCAATGAATCGCCTAAGGGACGGTTAATCCGCCCCTTTTTTTATGGCGGCAGGGAAAAATATCCGCCGCCGATGGACGGGTGGTGCGTTAAACTATGCGCTTGACAGTTTTTTTCAGTTGATGATATTTTGATTAATTTCTGTTGATTCCGCTGGAATCACGCATCCTTGCTCCGGCTCCCGGCCGGGGCTATTAAACCACAAGGAGGTTTTATGAAGCGGTACGAAACGATTGTTATTATTGACCCCGACCTGTCGAAAGAGGCTGAAGCGCCGATTTTGGAGCGGGTAAACGACTTGATCCCCCAGTACGACGGTTTTTTGATCGAAACGGACGACTGGGGTACCAAGAAAATGGCCTACGACATCAAGAAAAAGAACCGGGGACACTATGTAAGACTGGATTTCTGCGGTGACGGGGCGCTGGTTCAGGAGATGGAACGATTTTTCCGCATTGACGACAAGGTCATGAAATTCATGACGGTCCTGCAGGATGATGATGCCGATCTCGAGGCCATCAAGGCCGACCTGGCGGAAAAAGCGGCAGCGGAAGAGCAGGCGGCGGTTGAAAAGGCTGAAAAAGCTGTTGAGACCGAAACGACAACCGAAGACAAAGAACCCACTGAAGCAAAGGAAGAGGAGTAAGCTATGGCCGTTTCCAAACCCCGTCCCAGAAGAAAAAAAAGAAGAATTTTTCACCGGCGTAAAGTGTGTCGATTCTGTGCAGACCAGAGTCTTGTCATCGATTACAAAGACCCCAAGACGCTGAAATATTTCACCACCGAAAGGGGCAAGATCATTCCCCGTCGGATCTCCGGTGCCTGCGCCAAGCATCAGCGGGCCCTGACCCATGCCATCAAGCGTGCACGCACCATTGCACTGCTGCCATATGTCGGAAATTTTGATCTGTAACCTGCCGGTCGCCCCCGGCAGGATTGAAACGCCTATTTTCAGGAGAAGCGGATGGCGCTGTTGCCATTTCAAAGTGGAGTGTCGAAAGATATCGCTACCGGTGTGATGGCCACGCTCGTGATCTTTTCCGTGTCGGTCTTCATGCCCGTGGTGGGTTTCGTCTTCTCCATGTTCATTCCCCTGCCGGTTCTTTTCTACCGGGCCAAGCTTGGCAGGCGCCTCGGCATAATTGTGCCACTGGTTGCCATTGCGGTGATGGGCGTTGTTCTGGGAGGCGTCACGGTCGACATTCTATTTTTTTCCGGACTGATGTTCCTGGGTTTTGCCATGAGCGAGATGTTCGAAAAAGAGTTGTCCGTTGAGATGACCGTTGCGGGGGCCTGTGGTATGGTATTAGGGGCCGGTCTGATCGGGATCCTGCTCTACAGCCTGGCCAGCAATACGGGTTTTTTCTCCCTGGTGTCCGCTTACGTGGCGACCAACCTGGCCTTATCCCTCGACCTGTACAAAGGTATAGGCATTCCGCAGGAAACCATTGACACCATTTCCGGCTCCCTCGATCAGATTCAATATGTGCTGGTTCGGATATTGCCGTCCCTGGCCGTCGCGTCCACCCTTTTTGTGGCCTGGACCAATTTAATTGCCGCCCGACCGCTCATGGAACGGCGCGGCCTTTATTTTCCGGATTTCGGACGCCTGAACTGCTGGCGGGCACCCGACCCCCTGGTTTGGGGGGTCATCGGCTGCGGCCTGATCATGCTCCTGCCCGCAACGGGACTCCGGCTGGTTGGCGTTAACGGTCTGCTGGTGTTGCTGACCATCTATTTCCTCCAGGGTATCGCCATCGTTTCCTTTTATTTTGAGAAAAAGAAACTTCCGCGAACCATCCGGGTGGTGCTGTACATGATGATCGCATTCCAACAGCTCTTCCTGCTGGTAATCATCTGCATCGGACTATTTGACATGTGGATCAATTTTAGAAAAATTGACACCGATAAGCATGAACCGGACCTGCCATCGTAACATCCGGGCGGTCCTTTTTTTGGAGGCTAAGTATGAAAGTCATTTTGAAGGAAACCATCAGTTCGTTAGGCATCATCGGAAGCGAAGTCAATGTTGCGGACGGGTATGCCCGCAACTATCTGCTCCCCCAGGGCAAAGCCGTTCCGGCCACCAACCAGCAGCGCAAGCTGCTTGAACAGGAAAAGGCCAAATTCGAACTGCAGATCGCCAAGGAAAAAGAATTTGCTCAGGAGATGGCCACCCGTCTGGAAGCCATTACGGTCGCCATCGCCTCCAAGGTCCACGAGGCAGACAAACTCTATGGCTCGGTGACAGTCCGGGATATTATAGATGCCCTGAAAAAACAGGACGTCGAGGTTGAAAAACGCATGGTGCTGCTCAACGAGCCCATCAAAACCATCGGCACCTTCAAGGTTCCTATCCGCGTGTACCAGGGCGTCAAACCGGAAATCACCGTGGAAGTCGTCCCCGAAGAAGCGTGACCCAGAACAGATCGCCGGAAGCCTTCACGCCCACGCGGTTTGAGGCTTCCGGCCTTCCATCATAAAGTTGTTTTTCTATGCCCGACAACCTGAACCCGGTAACCAAATCCCCGCCGTTTCAGAAACTTCCCCCCCAGAGCATTGAGGCGGAGGAATCGATTCTCAGCGCCATCCTGATCGACAACAGCACGCTCATCGACATTCTCGAAATCCTGAATGCCGACGACTTTTACAAAACCGCCCACCAGACCATCTTCTCCGCCATCGAAACGCTTTACGCCAAAAGCGAACCGGTGGACCTGGTGACCTTGAGCAACATGCTCAGGGAAAAGGGGGATCTGGAAAAAATCGGCGGAGCCGCCTACCTGGCCCGCCTGGTGGATGCGGTGCCCATGGCGGTCAACGCCCATCATTATGCACGGATCATTCACGACAAGGCCATTTTAAGGCGTCTGATCGAACGCGCCAACACCATCTCCAATCGCTGTTTCGATGACCGCGGAGAGGTCGAAAGCGTCATCGAGTTCGCCCAGAGCGCCATTTTTGAGCTTTCCGAGGGAAAGACCAAACAGGCGTTTTACCCTATCAGCCAGATTATCGAATCCAACATCGACGCCTTGGAAGAGCGCCAGGGCAACCGGGCCCTGGTCACCGGTGTCACCACCGGCTTTTCGAAGCTGGACGCCCTCACCTCCGGATTCCAGAATTCCGACCTGATCATTCTGGCCGCCCGCCCGGCCATGGGCAAGACCGCCTTTGCCCTGAACATGGCCCGCAATGCCGCCATCGAAGGTGACGTACCGGTGGTCGTCTTCTCACTTGAAATGTCCAAAGAGCAGCTCTCCATGCGCATGCTCTGCGCCGAGGCCCGCGTGGACTCTTCCCGTATCCGCAGCGGTTTTTTAAACCAGGATGACTGGAACCGGATTACCGACGCCGCCGACCGGCTCACCGCAGCCCCGCTGTATATCGACGATTCGCCGGATATTTCGACCACCTCCATTCGCACCAAATGCATGCGCATGAAATTGGACAAGGGCCTGGGACTGATCATTATCGACTATCTTCAGCTCATGCGCGGCAACGCCAATATCGAACGGCGGGATCTTGAAATTTCGGATATCTCCCGTTCCCTGAAAATCCTGGCCAAGGAACTGAACGTACCGGTCATCGCCTTGTCACAGCTCAACCGCAAACTGGAAGAACGAAGCGACAAACGCCCCCAACTGTCTGACCTGAGAGAATCGGGCGCCCTGGAGCAGGATGCCGACCTGGTGGCCTTCATCTACCGGGATGAAGTCTATAACCGCGACGAGAACAATCCGCACCAGGGAACGGCGGAAATCATTCTGGCAAAGCAGCGCAATGGTCCCACCGGCATGGCGCCCCTGGCCTTTTTGAAATCCTACACCCGGTTCGAAAACCTGGCGGCTGAATGAAAGATATCTTCGGCAACCTGTTAGGGCTCAAGACCAGCCAGATCAAACGGCTGGAGAATCTAAGCCGACGACGGGTCGCGCCCCAGGCCATTGTCTCTCACGAACTGTGTCGGGACCTGTGCGCCCTTTCTGCAGAAACCGGACGCCAGATCGGCCTGCTGATCGACCGCAGCGGCAAGGTCACCAAGGTACTGACCGGCGAAGTGGATCGCATCCTGATTCCCGACCTGAGGGGATACCGGCTGGCGCCGGATCGACTGCGGGGGCTGAGGTGCGTCCACACCCATCTGTCCGACGCCCCCCTTTCCCAGGACGACCTCACCGACCTTTCCCTTCTGCGGCTGGACCTGATGGCCGTCGTCACCATGACCGCCGAAGGGTTGCCTTCAGCCATCCACTGGGCCCATATTCTTCCGGGCGCCAGTGAATCGACGCCCTACCGGATCATGGACCCGATCCCGCCCTTTCGGCCGGAAGTCGGATGCCACGACCTGATCCTCGCGTTGGAAGCCGAACTGGCCCGGAAGAAAAGCGACGCGACCGGACCGGCGGGCGCCGAACAGGCCCTGCTGGTCAGTGTCTTTACCGGCCCGCGAAAAGAGGCCCTGGATTCGCTGGACGAGTTGAGTGAACTGGCCCGTACTGCCGACATCAGAATTATCGACACCATTTTGCAGCAACGCAAGAAAGCCAATCCCCGCTTTCTCATGGGCAGCGGCAAACTGGATGAACTGTCCATCATGGCCCTTCACCGGGGCGCCACATTGATCGTCTTTGACCAGGAACTCAACCCCTCACAGATCCGCTCCATCGCCGACCGCACCGAAATCAAAGTGATCGACCGGACGCAATTGATACTGGACATTTTCGCCCGCCGGGCCCAGACCCGGGAAGGCAAGCTGCAGGTGGAACTGGCCCAGCTGAAATACATTCTCCCCCGACTGGTCACCAAGGACATCGCCATGTCCCGACTCACCGGCGGCATCGGCGGACGCGGTCCGGGCGAAACCCGTCTGGAAATCAACCGGAGGCGGGCCAGGGAACGCATCCGGCGTCTGGAAAAGGCGGTGGCCACGGTCCAGAAAAACCGCAGCCAGCAGCGAAGCCGGCGGAGTAAAAAAGGCCTGCCCATCATCTCCATCATCGGTTACACCAACGCCGGCAAGTCAACACTGCTCAATCAGCTGACCCAGAGCCGGGTGCTTGCCGAAAACAAGCTGTTCGCCACCCTGGATCCGTCCAGCCGCCGCCTGCGGTTTCCCAGGGATATCGAAGTGATCATCACGGATACCGTCGGTTTTATCCGTGACCTGCCCAAGGAACTGATGGCCGCGTTTAAAGCGACCCTGGAAGAGTTGGAAAACGCCGATCTGCTGCTGCACGTGATCGACATCAGCAACCCTCGCCACCCCGACCAGGTTCGTTCCGTGGAAACCATCCTCTCCGAGCTCAATCTTTCCGGGATTCCCACCATCCGGGTGCTCAACAAAATGGACCGGATCGATCGGCTGGACCACGATGGAATGATCCGTCGCCTCGACGGCATCGCCGTCAGCGCATTGAACCGGTCGACCTTGAAGCCGCTGACCGAAAAAATGGAAGCAGCCGTGGAACATCTCTATGGAAGCCAGCGCTGAAGGGGGCTCGACGCAACCCCAATCCATTTGCTTTCAGAGCGATATCCTTCCGGCGACAATTGGGTTGACAGATGTCTCGGAATATTTGTAAGTCTTGGTCCTTATGGACATGGAACAGATCAGACGCGTGGGGATTGCCGCTGCCTTCAACGGCGGCAAGGTTCTCCGGGAACATTTCGGAAACCTTCGATCGGTCCGCAAAAAAGGAGCCATTGACCTGGTCACGGAAGCGGACATCCAATCGGAAGCCGCCATCATCGACACGATCGCCCGCGCCTTTCCCGAGCACGCCATCCTTGCTGAAGAAAGCGGGCCCCATGAGGGCGGCGGTGGCCGCTGGATTATCGATCCGTTGGACGGCACCACCAACTTTGCCCACAACCTGCCGCTGTTTTGTGTCTCCATCGCTTTTGCCGCCAATGAGGAAATCCTGGCCGGGGTTGTCCTGGCGCCCCTTCTGGGCGAACTTTTCGTGGCGGTCAAGGATCAGGGCGCCCAGCTCAACGGAGCCCCGATTTTTGTTTCCGCCACCCCAACGCTGGCCGACAGCCTGCTGGTCACCGGCTTTCCTTACGACCATGCGACCATATTCGATCGGATGATGGGCCGTTTCGGCCGATGCCTGACCGCCGCCCAGGGAATCCGGCGACTGGGTTCGGCCGCCCTGGATCTATGCTATGTGGCCAATGGCCGCTTTGACGGCTTCTGGGAACAGCATCTCCAACCCTGGGACACCGCCGCAGGGTTTCTGGTGGCCAGGGAGGCCGGTGCCCGAACGTCGGTTTTCTCGGGTGCGCCCTACGCCATCGAAAGCGATGAAATCGTGAGCACCAACGGCGCCATCCATGATGAACTTCTCAACTTATTGAAGTAATGGGATTGACCAATGACATCTGAGCAGGAAATGAAATTCTCGTTGGATCATTACGTGGGCTGTTTCGGCCGATACCGGAAAAACGATCCTATCTGCCGCTTTCGGTGTGCCCTGAACCTGCGGTGCGCCATCGAACACGACCAGAACGAACGGTTTGAAATTCTGGAAGAACTGGTTTCATCGAGTGGAATGGTTATCAAGGTCAATTAAGGAAATCGCTACCCCGCCCCGGTTTCGCCCGGACACCTTTTAGAGGATTCCCCCCAACCCATTTCAAGGGATTCAGGAAAGATTTTTCCGGGGTTCAAGAGGCCCAGCGGATCAAACGCCTTTTTGATCCGTTTCATCAGCGACATGGCATCGTCCCCCACCTCTTTGGGTAAGTAGGGGGCTTTTGTGACCCCCACCCCGTGTTCTCCGGAAATCGTGCCGCCCAGGGCCAGGGTGGTGTCGAAAAGGGTCTCTACAGCACGGTTGGCCATCTCCAGTGCCGTTTTGTCCGACTTGTCCAACATGATGTTGAAATGGATATTGCCGTCGCCGGCATGGCCGAAGGCCACCATGGTCAGTCCGGTCCGGCGTCTGAGTTCATCGATTTTGGCCACCAGGTCAGGCACCCGGCTGCGGGGAACCACAATATCCTCGTTGATCTTGTGCGGCGCCAGCTTGAACAGTGCCGGCGAAATGGCTTTCCTCGCCTGCCACAATTGTTGTGCCTGTTCGTCCGTTTCAGCCACAGTGACGGAAACCGCACCGAGTTTCCGGCTCAGATTTTTCAGGGACCTTACCAGCCCGGCGATTTCAGCACGCCGGCCATCCACCTCCATAATCAGCAGGGCACCGGCATCCACCGGCAGCCCCACCCGCAGATACCCCTCGGCCAGGCGGATGGAGGCATTGTCCATGAATTCGACGGTACGGGGAACGACATGGCTGCGGATGATTTCTGAAACCGCACGGGCTGCGGTTTCCATGCGGGCAAAGGCCGCCGTCAGGGTCATCACGCTTTCGGGAAGCGCCAGCAGTTTTACGGTGGCTTCGGTAATCAGGGCCAGGGTGCCCTCGGATCCGACAATCAGGCGCGTCAGATCATATCCCACCACGCCCTTGGCGGTGCGGACGCCGGTTTTGACGATTTCGCCGGTCGGCAGCACGGCTTCGAGCCCCAGCACATAGTCCCGGGTAACACCGTATTTTACGGCCTTGGGGCCTCCCGCGCATTCGGCCAGGTTCCCGCCCATGGTGGAAAAGGCGGCGCTGGACGGATCCGGTGGGTAGAAAAGCCCATGGCGTTTTACGTGACGCTGAAAATGGGCGGTGATCACGCCGGGCTGCATGCGGGCCACGAGGTTTTCCCGGTCAATTTCGACAATCCGGTTCATGCGGCTGAAAACGATCACAATACCGCCGTTGACCGCCAGCGCGCCCCCGGTCATGCCCGAGCCGCCCCCTCTGGGAATCACGGGAGTCCGGAAGGCGGTGGCCAGTTTCATGATCCGGGATACCTGCTGGGCGGACTCGGGAAACACCACGGCGTCAGGAACATGAACGGCGGCGGTGGCATCGTAACCGTAACAGACCCGATCTTCCCTTCTGGCGGAAAAATGAGATCTGCCGACGATGCACGCCAGTTGTTCCAGACAGTCGGGATGGATCGCCATGGATTATCCTGCCCAATCAGCCTTTTCCGTTTTCCAGTCGTTCGGAGAGGAACTCGACATGCTTCTGAAAGGGGCCGTTTTCCTGAACGCCCTTCTCCACGGTCTTCAAGGCATGAAGGGTGGTTGCGTGGTACCGGTTGAAACTTTTTCCAATGGTCTGCAGCGAATGGTCGGTGTATTGCCGGGAAAGATACATGGCCACCTGACGTGGCCGGACTATGGCTTGCCGCCGGGATCGGGAGGTCAGATCCGTCAGGCTGACATTGTAGTATTTACATACAAGACGCTTGATCGAATCCAGGGTGATGCCCTGCCGGGAGGTGACGATATTTTTTACGACGCTCCGGGCCAGGGCCAGGTCCACTTCCGATCCGAGCAGCGAGGCCTTGGCGGTGACCCCGATAAATCCGCTTTTCAGTTGTCTCACGTCCTCGGTCAGTTCTGAGGCAAGATATTGACAGACCTCGTCTGAAATGGTGTATTTACTGGTTGCCGCCGTTCGTTTCAGTATGCGCAGGCGGGTCTTGTAGTCCGGGGTGTCGATTTTAGAAATCAGGCCACAGGAAAGCCGTGATTTGAGCTTGTCATTCAGTTTAGGGATATCGGACGGCAGGTAACAGCTGGAATAAATGATCTTTTTATTGGCGTTCATCAACGACTCGAGCGTGTTGGACAGCTCTTCCTGGGTCCCGTTTTTCCCGCTTAGAAAGTGAACATCCTCAAGCAAAAGAACATCGCATTTCTGGCGGTACTTTTCCTTGAAGCCATGAATATTGCTGCTCCGGTAGGAATCGGTCATCTCGTTCATAAAATCTTCGGCCGTGATATAATAGACCCGCTCCCTGGGGAAGGTGTCCAGAATGTGATGCCCCACGGCCTGGGAGAGATGGCTTTTCCCCATCCCTGTTTTTGAAAGCAGGTAAAGCGCGTTCTGGTTCCCCTGGTTGCGCGCGGCCAGGGACAGGGCGGCAGAATAGGCAAAATCGCTGTTTTTACCCACGACGAACTGATCGAAGGTAAAATCTTTTCTCAGCAAATGCCCGCAGTTGGCCGGAGGATCCATGTCCGGCAGCTTCATCTGCCGGCCCTTCGGATCTTCCCGGACGGATTCGGCCGGGGTCGGTCCGACGACCCACCGGACCTTGACCGCCCTGCCGGCCTCACTGGAGAAGGCGTCTTCGATCAGGTGGCCATAATGGTCGGATATCCGCTTTTTTGAAAATTGATTGGGGCATGCCAGAACAACAGCACCGGCTTTCTTTTCGAAAAAAGCAATGGGTTCAATCCACATTCGGTAGCTGTGACCAGGAATTTTTTCCTTGAGCAGAGTTTTCACTGACGTCCAGATTCGGTCCATTTAAAAAATAAATTCCCTTCAGCGACTTGTATCAACGGTCGCACGCTTTACTGAAACAGCTGGCGTTTGGCTCAAAATT